>NZ_CP085971.1:0-4775567 GCF_020735925.1 Bordetella parapertussis
TCGCCCCGAATCCATGCAGAGAGACCGCTTTCGCCTATGCATCAACCCGTACTGCCCGCCTTCCTGATCGCCCGCTGGCTGCTGTTGCTGGTCTTGCTGGCCGGCATCTATTTCCTCAGCGGCTTCCTGGTGCCGGCGCTGGCGGCGCTGATCATCGGCCTGGCGACCTGGCCCCTGTTCCAGCGCCTGGTGCGCGCATTCGGCGGGCGCACCACGCTGGCCGCCACCCTGGCCCTGGTGGCCGTCATCGTGATCCTGGTGGTGCCGCTGTCGCTGGCGCTGTCGTACGCCATCAAGGAGGCCGGCAACTTCTTCGCCTGGGCGCTGGCGGCCAACAAGCACGGCGTGGACGTGCCGGCCTGGATCATGTCGCTGCCCATGGTGGGAGAGCGCCTGGCCGAGTACTGGCGCACCTACCTGGGTGAGCCCCACGCCCTGGGCGCCCTGGTCGAGATCGTCAGCGGCGAGCACCTGGGCAACATCTACCGCATGGTGCTGTCGGCCACGGGCAATGCCTTCCAGCTGCTGCTGACCGTGCTGTTCATGCTGATCACCCTGTTCTTCGTCTACAAGGACGGCACCCGCATGGTGGGCCAGCTCGACATCCTGGGCGAGCGCGTCCTGCCGGCGCGCTGGCAGCGCTTCTCGCGCGTGGTGCCGGCCACGGTCAGCTCCACCGTGACGGGCATGTGCCTGATCGCCCTGGGCGAGGGGGTCGTGCTCGGCCTGGCCTATTGGGTGGCCGGCGTGCCCTCGCCGGTGCTGCTGGGGGTCATCACCGGGTTCATGGCGCTGGTGCCGGGCGGCGCGCCGCTGTCGTTCACGCTGGTGTCGCTGTACCTGGTCGGCTCGGGCCACCTGGTGGCCGGCATCGGCCTGTTCGTCTGGGGCACGGTCGAACTGTTCATCGTCGACAAGACCCTGCGGCCCCGCCTGGTGGGCGGGCCGGTCAAGCTGCCGTTCCTGCCGACCTTCTTCGGGCTGGTCGGCGGCGTCAAGACCATGGGCATTGTCGGGCTGTTCGTCGGCCCGGTGCTGATGGCGCTGCTGGTGGCGATCTGGCGCGAGTGGGTGCGCAATGTCGAGCGCGAGCGCGACCAGTCGATCCTGAACCCCGAGGGCGAGGAACCGGCGGCCTGACGGCGCCCGGCAAAGGAGTATGCTTGCAGGGCGCGCGGCCAAGGGTTGAGCCGCGCGCATCCAATCTGCCAGTCAAGAGGTTCGGGATGTCCGCCGCATTGGTCGCACAGCAGGTCGCTACGCTGCGTGAGCAGGGTTTCGTGGTCGTGCGCAATTTTGCTTCCCCGCCGGTGCGCCAGGCGCTGCGGGAATTGGCCTTGCAACACCTGGCGCAGACCGTGGACCCGGTCGAGTACGAGGCCGATCTCAAATACCCGGGCGCGCCCAGCTCGCGCCTGGCCGCCGGCGGCCAGACGGTACGCCGGCTGCTCGACGCCTACGGGCGCGACCAGCGTTTTCGCGACTGGGCCACGCAGGCGGCCATCGGCGCCTTCCTGCGCGCCTATTTCCAGGACACGCCGGTGCTTTCCACGGTGCACCACAACTGCATCATGACCAAGCATCCGGCCTTCGGCAGCCTGACCGGCTGGCACCAGGATATCCGTTACTGGTCATTCAGCGACGACGACCTGGTGTCCTGTTGGCTGGCGCTGGGCGACGAGCGGGTCGACAACGGCGGGCTGTATTTCGTGCCCGGTTCGCACACGGCGTCGTTCATGCCCGAACAGTACGACGCACGGAAGTTCTTCCGCGACGACCTGCCGCAGAACCAGGAATGGATAGGCCGGGCCGTCTGCCCGGAACTGCAGGCGGGCGACGTGGTGTTCTTCCATTGCCGCACCTTGCATGCGGCGCGCCAGAACGCCACCGATACGGTCAAACTGTCGCTGGTGCACACCTACCATCCGGCCAGCTGCCACCCGCTGCCCGGTACGCGCTCGGCCGGCTCGCCCGGCGTGCCGCTGCCTTGAGGTCCGGCCACGCGCGGCGCCCTGCGCCGCCTGGCCATGTCGGACGCACGCCAGGGGGGCGCACGGCGGCGCGGCGCTACGCTACACTGGCCGCGCTGTTTCGTCCGCGAGCGCTTGCCCCATGATCAGACTGCGCAATTTCCTGCGCCGCATCGGCCGCTACTTCCCGCCCAATTGGTGGCTGGCGGCGCTGGTTGCCATCGACGGCTATCTGTTCGTGCGCCCCGTGCTCGGGCGCGCGGTCGATTACCCCATGGACTACTGGCTGTCGTTCGACAGCTGGCGCGATGCGATGGACGCCGTCGGGCTGCTGCAGATCCCGCGCGTCATCCTCGGCGCCGGCCTGCTGCTGATGGCGGCCGGGCTGGTGCTCAAGGCGCGTATCGCCTGGGCTTTCTCGCTGGTGTTGCTGGGCGCCATCGGCGTGGTGGCCGGGTGGGATGGCGGGCATGGCCTGCTGCTGGCCTACACGGGCGTGCTGATCGCGGCGCTGGTGTGCTTCTGGCGCCGCTTCGATCGCGCCAGCCTGGCGGCCGGCAGCCTGTTCGCCGTGATCAGCATCACGTCGCTGCTGATCTACGCCGTGTTCGGCACGCTCTACCTGGGCGCCGAGTTCTCGCCCAAGGTCGAGAGCCTCGCCACCGCGTTCTATTTCTCCATCGTGTCGATGTCCACCGTGGGCTATGGCGATATCACTCCGCAGACGACCGCCGCGCGGCTGTTCGCGGCCTCGATCATCATCCTGGGCATCACGGTGTTCGCCACGTCGATCAGCGCCATCGCCGGGCCGGTGATCGGCGGCAATCTCAAACGGCTGGTCCGAGGACGGATATCCCACGCCATGCGCAAACATCACATCATCATCGCCGGCGCCACGCCGCTGGCGCAAAGCGTCTACGCCGGCATGCGCGAACGCGGCAACAACGTCACCGTCGTGGTCGCCCCGGGCATCGCGCACAATTATCCGGAGGATGCCGACCTGGTGACCGGCGATCCCTCCAACACCGCCGTGCTGGCCGAGGCCGGCGCCGCCCATGCGCGCTATGTGCTGGCGCTGCGCGACGACGACGCCGACAACGCCTTCATCGTGCTGGCCGCCAAGGAAGTGGCCGGCCCGGACACCAAGACGGTGGCGGTGGCCAATACCGCCATGCACCTGGCCAAGATCCGCCGGGTACAGCCCGACATGGCGTTCTCGCTGCAGCTGCTGGGCGCCGAGCTGCTGGCCCGCACGCTCAGCGGCGAGACCATCGACAACGCGTTGATCACCGATCTGTTCTTCACCAAGGCCACGCCTTCCAGCGCGGCCTAGCCGCGCTTCACGCCAGCGCCACGGCTTCCACTTCCACCTTGAAGCCGTAATGCAGCGGCCCGGTGGGCACCACCGCGCGAGCCGGGCGCGCCGCGCCCGCCCATTCGGCGTAAATGGCGTCGAAGGCCGGCCAGTTCTCCACGCTGTCCACGTACACGCGCACCTGGACCAGGCGGTCGATGCCGCTGCCGGCCGCCGCCAGCGCGGCCGCCACGTTGTCCAGCACCTGGCGCGCCTGCGCCTCGAAGGGCGCGTCGGCCAGCTTGGTCCCGTCGGGGCCGATCGGCAACTGCCCGGACACGTACACCATGCCGTTGGCCACGCAGGCATGGCTGTAGTGGCCGCCCGGCCGGGCCAGGGTGTCGGGCGCAAGATAGCGGGCAGGGGCGGTCGAGGCAGGCATGGACGGCTTTCCAGAAAATGGGGGCAGGCCCGACTATAAACCGCGGGCGGCGCGGCGGCCTTCAGCCCCGCTGCACCTATCGTTCAACCGGGATTAAGGCGGGCGGACACTTTCGCCGGCGCCGCGCCTTGCGTTACAACAGGCATATCGCGACCCGCAAGGAGCACCCATGGCTTACGACCTCTGGTACTGGGACGGCATACCCGGCCGTGGCGAGTTCGTGCGGCTGGCGCTGGAGGCGGGCAAGATCCCGTATCGCGACCGCGCCCGCGAGCCCGGCGAAGACATGCTGGACGACATGCGGCGCCGGCGCGACACGCCGCCGTTTGCGCCGCCCTACCTGGTCGCCGATGGCATGACCATCGCACAGACGGCCAATATCCTGCTGTTCCTGGGCGTGGAGCATGGCCTGGCGCCGCCGGACCGCGCCGGCCGCCTGTGGGTCAACCAGCTGCAGCTCACCATTGCGGACCTGACGGCCGAAGCGCACGACGTGCACCATCCGGTCGCCGCCGGCCTCTACTACGAAGACCAGCAGGACGTGGCGCTGCGCCGGGCCGCCGATTTCCGCGAGACGCGCATGCCGAAGTTCATGCAGTATTTCGAGCAGGCGCTGGACAGGCCGGGCGGCTGGCTCACCGACATGGGCCGCTGGAGCTACGCCGACCTGTCGCTGTATCACGTGGTCGAAGGCCTGCTGCATGCCTTTCCGCGGCGCATGCGCACCCTGGTGCACCGCTATCCGCGGCTGATGGCGCTGCATGCGCGCGTGGCCGAATTGCCGGAATTGCGCGGCTACCTGGCCAGCGACCGCCGGCTGCCCTTTGGCGACGGCATTTTCCGCCACTATCCCGAACTCGACGGCGCCTGACCGGGCGCGCCGCGCGCCCGCAATCCCCGCCATGCGCGGCGTCGAAGGGGGGGGGTGTCAATTCTTGTTGCGTTTCAACTCATCTTGTCGTGTGTTGCGGCAAGCCCCGGATAGAATTGCGTCCGCGCAATATTCGGAGGGCTTGCCATGAGGTATTTCCTGATCCTGGTGGGGGCCGCTGTGGTGGCCTATCTATTGGCGCGCGGCATCGCCGCCGTGCTGGCCGATAGAAAGGCCCGGAAAACCCAACGGAGAGAAATCGAGTGATCCCGCGTAACGCCAAACTTGCCGCCGGCGCCGGCGTGCTGTTTGTATTGATTCTGATGCTGGCCTTCAGCTCGTGGTTCCAGGTGGACCAGGGCGAACGCGGCGTGGTGCTGCGCAACGGCAAGCTGGTGCGCGTTTCCGAGCCCGGGCTCGATTTCAAGACTCCCTTCATCGATTCGGTCAGCACCGTGTCGGTGCGGGATCACACTTTCATCTTCGAGAACCTCGAAGCCTATAGCTATGACCAGCAGCCCGCCACGCTGCGCGTGTCGGTGACCTACCGGGTGCCGGCCGAGCACGTGGCCGAGCTGTACGCCGAGTACGGCACGATCAGCAACCTGCAGATGCGCGTGCTGGAGCGCAAGACGCCCGACGCGGTCAAGAATGTGTTCGGCCGCTACACCGCGGTGCGCGCCATCCAGGAGCGCCAGAAGCTGGGCGTGGACGTGAATGCGGCGGTGCTCTCGGCCATGGACGGCGCGCCGGTGCAGATCGTCGGCGTGCAGGTCGAGGAAGTGGGTTTCTCGAAGGCGTATGAGCATTCGATCGAACAGCGCATGCTGGCGCAGGTGCAGATCGAGACCACCCGCCAGCAGAAAGAGACGGCCATGATCACCGCCGAGATCCAGGTGGTCAAGGCCAAGGCCGAAGCCGATGCGCGCCGCCAGCAGTTCACCGCCGAAGCCGACGGCATCCGCCTGCGCGGCGAGGCCGAGGCCGCCTCGATCCGCGCCAAGGCCGAGGCGCTGGCCGCCAATACCAACCTGGTCAGCCTGAACGCCGTGGAAAAATGGGACGGCGTGCTGCCGGCCACGCAAGTGCCGGGCGCGGCCCTGCCGTTCATCGGCATCAAGTAGCCAGGCAAGCGCACCCTTGTGAAAAACCCCGCCGGCGCAGGCCTGGCGGGGTTTTTCGTGGGTGGACGCGGCGGCTCAGGCCTGGGTCTGGTCCTTGGTGGGCGCCCCGGGGGCGTTGGACTTGACCGACGCGATGCCGTTGTCGCGCGCCTGGGTGGTCTTGTACATTTCGCTGCGTCCGATCGACTGCCCATTGGTCGCCGTCAGCGAAAAATAGGGCGAACCGTCCTTGGCCGTCAGCCGCTGGTAACGCGCGTCATCGGGCGCGTTCTTCTGCACCGACGCGATGCCATCCTGCGCCGACGCCTTGCTGGTGTAGCGTTCGCTGGTCAGGATGATTTCGTGATTGCCCGCGTGCAGATTGAACATGTACTGCGTACCGCTCGCCTTGAGTACAAAGTAGCCGCTCATGGATATTCTCCGCATGATGGAAGGATGAGGGTGTGACTACGGGGTGTGACTACGCTGGGTACGGCGCTGCGCCGGCGAAAACGGCGGCGCGCGTCGAGCATAGCGTATTGCGCGGCGGGCAGCCAGGCGGGCGCGGGCCGCTACCAGCCGTGCGCGCGCTCCCAGGCCTGCAATCCGCCGTCGGCTTCCAGCGCATGGTATTGCGGGAACTGCGCTCCGGTGGCGCAGGCATGGTTGGGCAGGATGCGCAGCCGCATGCCCACCGGAAAGCGCGTCGTCACATCCTCGCCGGCCGGCCCGCCGGCCATGATGCCGTGTTCCTGGTTGGCGCCGATCAGCGTATAACCCGCCAGCGGCGCGCCATCCGCCGTGCAGACCTGGCCATAGCCGAAATCCTGCTTTTGCTTCTGCGTGCCGCGGTCGCGGCTCATCGCCATCCAGCCCGCGTCCACGATGACCCAGCCCTTGTCGGCCTGGTGTCCGATCACGGTGGCCAGCACGCTGAGCGCCAGCTCGTCGACGCGGCACACGCCGATGTTGTGCATCACCAGGTCGAAGAACACGTAGACGCCGGCGCGCACTTCGGTAACGCCCTGCAGCTGCGCGGCCGACAGGGCTGTCGGCGTCGAGCCGACGCTGACCACCGGGCACGGCAGGCCGGCGGCGCGCAGGCGCTCGGCGGCGCGTACGCAGCCCGCGCGTTCCTGCTCGGCCATGGCGGCCAGGGCTTCGGGGGTATCCAGATCGTAGCTGGAGCCGGCGTGCGTCATCACGCCGCCCAACCGCATGCCGCCTTCATGCAGCGCGGCGCCCACCGCCAGCAGCGCCGCTTCTTCCGGCTTGATGCCGGAGCGGTGGCCGTCGGTGTCGATCTCTATCCACACTTCGAACACTTCGTCGTGGGCGCGGCCGAAATCGGCAATGGTGCGGGCCGACTCGGCGTTGTCGGTAATGATCTTGAGGTCGCAGCCGCGCCGGCGCAGCGCCAGCGCCGCCGGCAGGCGATGTTCGGCCATGCCCACGGCATACAGGATGTCGGCGATGCCGGCGGCGAAGAACTGTTCGGCTTCCTTCAGCGTCGACACGGTGACGCCGCGCGCGCCGGCGGCCAGCTGCGCCAGCGCCACCGGCGTGCACTTGCTGGTCTTGACGTGCGGGCGCAGGCTTACGCCCAGTCCGTTCATGCGGTCCTGCATGCGGGCGATGTTGTGCTGCATGCGCGCCACGTCGACGATGGCGGCGGGGGCGTGTCGAGGGTATCGAGCGGGTGGGCGTGGGTAGTGGTCATGGTGTGCGGATGGATCGGAAATTCGGGTCAGCGGACGGCAGGCCGGAACGCCTGCAGCCAGGGCAGCGCGGCGGCCAGCGTCGCGGATTGCAGCTCGGGTTCGGGCGCGCCTTGCGGGCGGGCCAGGCCAAGGCGGTTGTGCCAGCATGTGCGCAGTCCCACCGCGGCGGTGCCGAACAGGTCGTGGCCGGAGCCGGCCACGAAGGCGGCGTCGCCGGCCGGCACCTGCAGCGCCTGCAGGGCCATGCGGTACGGGCGCGGGTCGGGTTTGTAGAAGCCGGCTTCCTCCGCCGTGACGACCGCGTCCCAGTCGACGCCCAGCAGGCCGGCGGCCTGGTGGCCCAGGTCGCGCGAACAGTTGGTCACCACCGCCAGCTTGCAATGCGGGCGCAGCGCCCGCAGCAGCGAGCGGGCGTCATCCCAGACGGGCAGTTCATGCCAGTTGGCCTCCAGGGCGGCGGGCGCGCCGTCGGGCAGGCCGGTGGCGCGCGCGGCGTCGCGCACCAGTTGCCCGTAGGGAACATAGCGTCCGCAGCCGTAGGCCAGGCGCAGGTACTCGGCGCGCCAGGCGCGGCCGGCGGGCTCCGAACCCGCGGCGGCGTTCCATGCCGTCCATGAATCGAGCAGGCCTGTCAGCAGGTCGAACAGGACGGCGCGCGGATAGCCCGTTGGCGTGGCGATGGACATGGATCGCTCCAGGTGGGGAATGTCTCGACTATAGGACAGCCCGCCACCTGCGTGATTTAATGATTCTTCATCAATCGTTAAGCAGAACTGAATGCTCCGAATCGAGGACCTGCAACTGGCCGCGGCGCTGGCGCAGGCGCCGTCGCTCAGCGCCGCGGCGCGCGCGCTGAATGTGACGCCGCCGGCGCTGTCGATGCGGCTGCGCAAGCTGGAGGCCGGCCTGGGCCTGGCGCTGGCGGTGCGCAGCGCGCGCCGTCTCAGCCTGACGCCCGAAGGCGAGCGCCTGGCCCGCGAGGCCGCCGCCCTGCTGGCGCAATTGCAGGCGCTGCCCGAATCGCTGCGGCGCGACGACAGCCGCCTGACCGGCACGCTGCGGGTCGCCGCGCCGTTCGGCTATGGCCGCCGGCATATTGCGCCGGTGCTGGCGCGGCTGGCGCAGCGCCATCCGGAGTTGCGCGTGCAGCTCGATCTGCGCGAAACGCCCTGGCCCGATCACCAGGACGCCGACGCCGTCGTGCACATCGGCGCGGTGCGCGATTCCTCGTGGGTGACGCGCCGGCTGGCCGACAACGAGCGCTGGCTGTGCGCCAGCCCGCAGTATCTGCAAGACCACGGCATGCCGCGCGAACCGCGCGACCTGCTCCATCATCGCTGCATCTGCATCCGCGAAAACGACGAGGACGCCAGCCTGTGGCGTTTCCGCCGCGCCGATGCCGGCGCAGCGGGCCGCAAGGCGGCCGAGACCGTGCGCATCGCGCCCGCCTACGTATCCAACGATGGCAACGTGGCGCGCGCCTGGGCCGAGCAGGGGCTGGGCCTGGTGGTGCGCTCGCAATGGGACGCCGAAGGCGCGGTGGCGCGCGGCGCGCTGGTGCGCGTCATGCCGCAATGGCAATTGGACAGCGCGCCCGTCATGCTGCTGGTGCCCGGCCGCAAGGGCCGCAGCGCCCGCGTCAAGGCGCTGCTCGAATGCTTCGACGAACAGGCGGGGCACGCATGAGCGGCAAGTTCGAAGGCGTGCGGCCCGCATCCGAATCCTCGATAGAGATCAGCTTCGTCTACCAGGGCAAGACTTGCGTGCGGCGCCTGCGCATGAAGCCCACCGCCGCCAACCTCAAGCGCGCGGCCGAGCAACGTGCCGCCATTGTCGAGGCCATCGCGCTCGGGGAGCATGGCGGCGAGCAAGCGTGAAGAAAAAGTAAAAATTTAATTCATCATTTTTCTGCGTACTGACTTCACGGCCACCATCGGTTGCAAGGCTGCGCGAGAGCGCTCGTGTCAATTGTTGGCAATAGGCTTCCATGGATTTGGTGTATTCGATACCCGGATACGGGAAACGTGGGGCTCTGTTCATATGTCATTGCCCGTGATACCTTGGTTTGCATGCGGTGCTCTTTGTGGAAGGCATGTGTAGAACGTAACGTCATCTCGTCTCCAAATGTAGTTCCTGAAAACCATGTTGCCTGGGTGTAACAAGGATTTCGAATTTGGGAGGTAAAGATATGCCGCAGCGTAGCCAACCTTTCAATTCCTATACCGGTCATTCGGGAGTGCGTGGTCATGGTGTGGCGCCGACCGTGTTGGTTCTGGCGCTGGGCTTTCATGGCACGGCGGCGTGGGCCGACTGTCAAACCGTGGGCAGCGCGGTTACCTGTGACGCGAGCAGTCCGAACCCCTACACCGGCACGGTGGGAAGCGGAGCGAGCAGCGGCAATCTGACCATTACCGTGGGGCCGGGCGCACGGATCGAATCCGGCAATGCGCATGCCATCAGCGTGGGCACGGGAAACACCATTTCGCTGGACGGCAATGCGCAGGTGAGCAATTCCGTGACGACGGGCGGGCCGGGCAACTACAACGCCGGGCTCAACACCATCGAATTCGAGCATACCAATACGCTGATGATTGGCGCTGACGTGCGCGTTGCCGCTGAAGGCACGGATCCGGCGGCGCACGCCATCGCATTTACCGGTCGCACCAACGTGGTCACCAATTACGGCACGGTATCGTCGGCCAGCGGCGCGGCAATCTGGAACCAACTTGAAGACAACTTTGTCAGCAACACCATCTACAACTATGGCGTGATCGAGACGACGGCCAACGGCGGCGATGCGGTCGTGATCGGCAGCGCTACCGGCAACGGTGCTACCGATAGGGGCATGACCCTCTATAACTATGCCGGTGGGCGCATTACGGGCAACGTGGTGCTGGGCGAAGGTGACGACACCGTCAGGTTGGAGGCCGGGTCGACGCTGACGGGATCCCTGGACGGCGGGGCGGCGGGCACCGATGTGCTGTACCTGGAAGGTACGAGCGGATCGGGCGAGTTGACCCAGGATATAAGCAATTTCGACGAAATCAACAAAATCGAGAGCGGGGCGACATGGACGCTGTCCGGGTCGCTTGGCGCAAATAGCTCGGGGAAGGCCACGGTCGTCAATGCCTACAACGGCGAACTGATTGTCACCGGCGACAACAGCGCGGCCGCGGCGGGCAGCGCGATGACGGTCTGGGGAGGCGCGCGCCTGCAGGTCAATACGACCAGCGCCATGGCGGCGATTCAGTCCAACGGCAGCGGCGTAGCGGCCTTTTCCCAGCAAACCGACGGTACCTATGCGGGGGTGCTGAGCGGCGGCGGAAATTTTGCCAAGGAAGGTGCGGGGTCGCTGACATTGACGGGCGTCAATACCTACACTGGCGCCCTGCAGCTGAAGGAGGGCAAGGTCATCGTCTCGGCGGCTGAGAACCTGGGTGCGGCCAACTCCAGGCTGGAGTTCGATGGCGGCACGTTGAACACGACCTCGGATATGACGAGCGCACGCCGTACGACCATCGATGCGGGAGGCGGTACGTTCGAGGTGGCAAGCGGCACGACGCTGAACTGGACGGGCCGAATGCTCGGCAACGGTACGCTGGTCAAAGAAGGGGCGGGAACGCTGGCCCTTTCCGGGTTTAACGCTCACGGCGGCACGGTCGTCAATGCCGGCACAGTGCAGATCTCGAACGACTACGGACTTGGCAATGGCGCGTTGACGCTCAACAACAGCCGTCTGGCCAGCACGGCCGACATCTATGCGGAAGCCGCGGCTACCGTGAACGGCAACGGTACGTTCGACACCGCGAACGGGACAACCCTGCAATGGATGGGCGACATAGGCGGCGCCGGCGCGCTGGTCAAGACCGGCGCCGGTACGCTGCTGCTCGGGGGCGACAGCCTGTACGCCGGAGGCACGGTGGTCAATGCCGGCACGGTGCAAGTGTTCAAGGACGCGAGCCTGGGGGGCGGCGCGTTGACATTGAATAATGCGAGTCTGGCAAGTCTGGGCTCTTTTTCGACGGCCCGCGCGGCCACGCTGACGGGCAACGGCACCTTCGATACGACTGTCGGGACGACGCTGGGCTGGACGGGCGACATAGGAGGCGCCGGCGCGCTGGTCAAGACCGGCCAGGGCACGCTGGTGCTCGGTGGCGACAACCAGTATGCGGGCGGCACGACGGTCAATGCCGGCACGGTGCAGGTTGCGCGCGACGCCAACCTGGGGGGCGTGGCTGGCACGGTGGCGCTCAATGGCGGCACGCTGGCGGCATCGGCGAGTTTTTCGAGCGCTCGCGGCGTGACCATCGGAGCGGGCAACGGGGCGATGTCGGTGGCCAGCGGCGCGAGCCTGGACTGGCAGGGCCTGATCGATGGTACGGGCGCCCTGGCCAAGGAGGGGGCGGGCACGCTGGTGCTGGGTAACGACAACCAGTATGCGGGCGGCACGGTGGTCAACGCCGGCACGGTGCAGGTTGCGCGCGATGCGAACCTGGGTGCCGCGGCCGGCGCGGTGGCGCTCAATGGCGGCACGCTGGCGGCATCGGCGGGTTTTTCGAGCGCTCGCGGCGTGACCATCGGCGCCGGCAACGGGGCGATGTCGGTGGCCAGCGGCGCGAGCCTGGACTGGCAGGGCCTGATCGGCGGCACGGGCGCCTTGATCAAGGAAGGCGCGGGCACGCTGGTGCTGGGTAACGACAACCAGTACGCGGCCGGTACGGTGGTCAATGCCGGCACGGTGCAGGTTTCGCGCGACGCCAACCTGGGCGCCGCGGCCGGTACGGTGGCGCTCAATGATGCGCGCCTGGCGAGCACGGGTACGTTCTCGACGGCGCGCGCGGCCACGCTGACGGGCAACGGCACCTTCGACACGGCCGACGGCACGACGCTGGGCTGGGCGGGCGACATCGGCGGCGCCGGCGCGCTGGTCAAGACGGGCCAGGGCACGCTGGTGCTGGATGGCGACAACCAGTATGGCGGCGGCACGACGGTCAATGCCGGCACGGTGCAGGTTTCGCGCGACGCCAACCTGGGTGCCGGGGCCGGCGCGGTGGCGCTCAACGATGCGCGCCTGGCGAGCACGGGTACGTTCTCGACGGCGCGGGCGGCCACGCTGACGGGCAACGGCACCTTCGATACGGCTGACGGCACGGCGCTGGGCTGGACGGGCGACATCGGCGGCGCCGGCGCGCTGGTCAAGGAAGGCCTGGGCACCCTGGTGCTGGATGGCGACAACCAGTATGGCGGCGGCACGACGGTCAATGCCGGCACGGTGCAGGTCGCGCGCGACGCAAACCTGGGCGCGGCAGGCGGCGCGGTGCGGCTGCAAGGCGCCACGCTGGCCAGCACGGGCAGCTTTGCCTCGGCGCGCGCGCTCACGCTGGGTGCGGCCGGCGGCACCTTCGCCACGCTGGGCGCGACGACGCTGGGCTGGGATGCGGCCATCGACGGCGCGGGCGGACTGACCAAGACCGGCGCCGGCGATCTGGTTCTTTCGCAGGCCAACACCTATGCCGGGCCGACCTTGATCAAGGAAGGCCGGCTGGCCGTCAATGGCAGTATCGCCAGTCCCGTGACCATCGATCCTGGCGGGGTGCTGGGCGGCACGGGCCGGGTCCTGGGGGCGGTGGCCAATAGCGGCACGGTGGCGCCGGGCAATTCCATCGGAACCCTGACCATCGTGGGCAACTACGCGGGCACCGGCGGGCAGTTGGAAATGGAGGCGCAGCTTGGCGGCGATGCTTCGCCGGCCGATCGGCTGGTCATCGATGGTGGCGCTGCCACTGGCAGGACCGATGTGGTAGTTATCAATCAGGGCGGCCTGGGCGGGCAGACCGACCAGGGTATCCCGCTGGTCGTGGCGCGCAATGGCGCGACGACGACGGCGGACGCCTTCAGCCTGGCATCGCCTGTGGCCGCGGGCGCCTATGAGTACAAACTGCTGCGCGGCACGCCCGATGGCGCGGCAGCCAATGCACAGAACTGGTATCTGCGTTCGGGGCTGCTGGTGCCGCCGGCTGAAGTGCCCGGCGGTGGACCCGGCGGCGCGCCCGAGCCGGAATTCATTCCGTTCTATCGGCCGGAGGTGGCGCTGTACGCTGGCGCACCGATGCTGATGCGGGCCGTCGGCCTGCAGGCGTTGGGCACGTATCACGAACGTACCGGCGAGCAGGGCCTGATGACGCGGGACGATCCCGACCCCGTGCGGCGCGGCGCGTGGACACGCGCTTTTGGACGGACGTTCGAGCGCTCGGGTAGCGGCGATGTGGATCCGCGCTTCGACGGACACGTGGCGGGCTTGCAGGCCGGCGTTGATCTCTACGCCCGCCGCTCGGACCAGGGCCATGCCGATCTGGCCGGGGTTTTCGGCGGATACGCGAACGCGCGCGGACACATGGACGGTTTCGCGCGGGGAGAAACCGGTGCCTATGCCGGCAAGCCGGACCTCAATGCCTACTACATCGGTGGCTACTGGACGCACATTGGACCGAGCGGCTGGTACGTGGACGCGGTGCTGGCCGGTACGCGCTACGAGCAAAAGGCCAAATCGAGCAACGACCTGCGCACCGAGGCCAAGGGCTGGGGCGTGACCGCGTCGGTGGAGGCGGGCTATCCGGTGCCCATCGGCGAGAAATGGCATATCGAGCCGCAGGCGCAATTGGTGTACCAGCGCCTGACCGTGTCCAACGGCGAGGACGATGTGTCGTCGGTGTCGTACCGCACCCCCGACAGCGTGACGGCGCGCCTGGGCGCGCGCCTGTCGGGTCAGTACGCGTACAACACGACGCAACTGCGGCCGTTCATGGAAGTCTCCCTGCTGCGCGACTTCGCGGGTACCGACACGGTGACGTTTTCCGGCATCGACCGGATCGACTCGCGGTACCAGGCAACGGCCGTGGACTTGACGGCGGGCCTGGTGGCGCAGGTCCGCAAGGACGTGGGCCTGTGGGGGCAGGTGGGCTACGGAAAATCGATCGGCGGCGGCGACGGCAGCGATCGAGGCTGGGCCGCCAGCCTGGGGCTGCGCATCGAATACTAGGCGGCGCCGGCAAGCGCGGGACGCACGCGCGTCCCGTCCGGCATTCCGATCTTCCCGGGGCGTGGGCACGCCGCTTGCTGGGGCGTGGGCGCACAGGCCGATCGCTTGCATGGCAAGCGGTACGAGTGCGCCTTTTTACCGACCGAGGAAGACAATATGAAGACCTGCATCCATGTCCTTGCCGCCGTATCGGGCGATGCTCGGGACCAGCACGAGACGGACGCCGAGATGCGCGACGGCAAGTAGCCGCGACCCATTCCACGACAAGGAGCCAATCATGAACAACCGTATCCGGGCGGCCCTGCTTGCCGCCATCACGCTCGTCGCGCTGGCGGGCTGCAACACCATGTCGGGCGCCGGCAAGGACATCGAGCGCGGCGGCGAAAAAATCCAGGAGAAGGCGCAGTAGCAGCACCTCGGCCGGGGCGCGTTGCCGCTTCGGCAAATCCGCACGACAGGCGCGCGAACGCGCGTTCCACGCATCGCGTCATCCAGACGCTGTCCGGCATCGCGCCGGGCGCAGGCGATTTTTTCAAACGCAATGTACTACTAGGTCGAGATCATTCCTACTCGACCAAGCTGATGGCGCCTGCATCTTTCGATGCCGAATCTCCCTAGGATTTCTTGATTGCCGGTGCCAGTAGTCACTGGCAAGCAAGCTGGGAAGACTACGAATTCCTGTCTGGTTTCCGTCGCCACGCACGTGCACGGCTACTGACCGCGTCAGATCGCCACGGCCGTACCGACCAATTCGCTGCGTGGCCGCTTCATCCCTCTTGCTTCATCCATAAACCTTACCAGCGTCGTGGGGTGATCCCTGCGTGCGCCCATACATTTCATTTCGCGGGAGAAATCATGAGACGGTTAAAGGCCCAGGCTTTCGAGGGCAGCCGCAGCAGGCCGGCAGGACATGGGGTGGCGCCTACCTTGCTGGCGCTGGCCCTGGGGTTCCAGGGGGCGGCGGCGTGGGCCAATTGCACCACCTCGGGGTCCAACACCACTTGCACCGCAGCCGGCGGAGCGCATCGCGCCAAGGTAGGGGGCGGCTCTACCGGGAACAACCAACACGTCACGGTGCAGGCCGGTGCGCGGATCGAGGCCGGCGACAGCGGGGCCATCAGCGTGGGCAATAACAGCCGAGTCCAGATCCAGGACGGCGCCGTCGTGCAAAGCACGGTCAATACTGCTGCGTCCGGCCAGTACGCCAAAACGCTGGAAGCAGCAAGCAATAACAATATTTCCATCCAAGTAGGCGCGCAGCTCCTGGCCAAGGGCAGCGCTTCGCAGTCCAGCGCGTTGGGATTGTCAGGCGCCGGCAATACCGTCACCAACCATGGCACGATCCGGGCCGATAATGCCGCGGCAATCTGGATCACTGCCAATACCGCCAATGCGGCCAATACCATCGATAACTACGGGACTATCGAAACAGTGCTCAATGGCGGCTACGCCAACGCCATCGGCAGCACGCGGAACAACAGCGCCACGGGCGCTGGCGTGACGGTACGCAATCATGCCAACGGGCGCATCGTCGGCAACGTGAAGTTCGAGGCTGGCGACGACAGCGTCATACTCGACGGCGGCTCTACCATCACCGGATCCTTGAACGGTGGCAGCGGCAACAACAGCCTGACGCTGAAAGCCGGCGACGGCACGCTGGGCCGCGCAATCCGCAACTTCGGCACGATCACCAAGCAGGAGGCTGGAACCTGGACCCTGAATGGCCAGGTCGGCCGCAACGACAACAACTTCAAGTCCACGGTCAAGGTGGAGGGCGGCACGCTGGTCTTGCGCGGCGATAACAGCGGCGCCACCCAGGGCGGCGTGTTGCAGGTGTCCGCCGGCGCTACGGCGGACGTAACTGCCGCCAGCGCCATGCAGTCCATCAGCAACGCCGGCACGGTTCAGTTCACGCAGGACAGCAATGCCGCCTACGCCGGCGTGCTGAGCGGGACCGGGAGCATCGTCAAGCGCGGCGGCGGCGACCTGACGTTGACGGGCAACAACACCCATACCGGCAAGGTGGTGGTGGAGGCGGGCAGCCTCAGCGTATCGGCGGCCAACAACCTGGGTGGCGCAGGTAGTTCGGTACAGCTCAAGGGCGGCGCCCTCGCCCTCAAGAAAACCATCGCCGTCAATCGCGGCCTGACGCTCGATTCCGGGGCGCAGACGTTGATCATCGAGCCGGGAACAACCACGACCTGGCAAGGCCAGGTCAGTGGCGCCGGCAAACTGGTGACCCAGGGCGGCACGCTGGTGCTGGAGCACGCGTCCAATACGTATAGCGGCGGTACGGAGATCAACAACGGAACGCTGCGGGCGGCGCATGACGCCAGCCTGGGTTCCGGCACGTTGGCGCTCAAGAACAGCCAGCTGGCCGCCACGGACAGCTTCACGGCCACGCGTGCATTGACGCTCGCTGGAAACGAAAGCATAGACGTCGCAGCCACCAAGATACTCAGTTGGAACGGAGAAATCAGCGGCGCCGGCACCCTGGTGAAGGAAGGCCAGGGGACCTTGCTGCTGCGCGGAACCAATCAGCAAAATGGCGGCACGACCGTCAATGCCGGTACGCTGCAGATATCCCGCGACGCCAATCTTGGCCGAGGGGCGCTGGCGCTGAACGACGGCACGCTGCAGAGCACCGGCAGCTTCGCGACCTCGCGCGCGGCCACCTTGCGCGGCCAGGCCACCATGGAGGTCGACGCTTCGCATACCGTGACCTGGAATGGCGAGCTGAGCGGCGGCGGCATGTTGCGCAAGTCAGGCCAGGGCACGCTGGCCCTGGCCGGCGCCAACACGTACTCGGGTGGCACGGTGGTCGAGGCCGGCGCGCTTCGGGCAGGACACGAAGACAACCTGGGACGGGGCGCAATAACCCTGCAGGGCGGAGATCTGCTTGCCGGCGGCAGTTTTTCGAGCAACCGCGATCTCACGCTTGTCCGCGGTTCCTTGGACGTGGCTCGCGACGCTACCCTGACCTGGAACGGTGCGATATCGGGCGCCGGCGATCTGGTCAAAACGGGGGACGGGACCCTGGCGCTCACTGGCGTCAACGAGTACGCCGGCCAGACCGTGCTCAGGCAAGGCAAGCTGCGCGTGGCCAGGGAAGAAAGCCTGGGCGGCGCTGCGCTGGTGCTGGAAAACAATACGGTGTTCGAGAGTGCGGGCTCGTATGCCATCGGGCGGCGAGTCACGCTCAAGGGCGCGCCCAAGGTGGCAACGCCCGCGGGCGACACGCTCGAATGGCGCGGCACGGTCGACGGCGACGGCAAGCTGTACAAGCAAGGCGGCGGCACGCTCGTGCTGAGCGGCAACAATACCTACGCCAAGGGCGTCGAGGTCTGGGGCGGGGTCGTGCAAGTCTCTCGCGACCAGAACCTGGGCGCGGCCAATGGCGCGGTCACGCTCAACGGCGGCGGGTTGGCGGCCAACGGGGATTTCACCAGCAATCGCCAGCTGGAGCTGACCGCCGGGGCCAAGGCCATCGACGTCGCGGCCGGCAAGGACGTGACGTGGCGCGGTGTCGTCAACGGCGCCGGCGCGCTGACCAAGGCCGGCGACGGCACCTTGAGGTTGGAGAGCGTCAACACCTACACCGGTGGCACGCGCTTGCAGGGCGGCACCGTGCAGGTATCGCGCGACAACAACCTAGGCCAGGCCGCCGGCGCGGTCACGTTCGACGGCGGGCGGCTGGCCAGCACCGGCAGCTTTGCGACCGCACGCGCGGCCACGCTCAACAACGCCGGCCAGATCGATACCGCCCAGGGCACCACGCTGACGTGGAACGGCGCCATTGGCGGCAAGGGCGAGCTGCGCAAGCAAGGGGCGGGCACCCTGGTGCTGGGCGGCGCCAACACTTACCAGGGCGACACCCGCGTCGAGGCTGGCACGCTGCAGGTGTCGGCCGACGCCAATCTGGGCCAGGGCGCCGTGCATCTGCACGACAGCCGGCTGGCGACGACCGGTACCTTCGCGACCTCGCGCCGTCTGGAGTTGACCGGACGTGGCACGGTGCAAGCGGCTGCCGCCGCCACGCTGGATTGGCGCGGGACGGTGGCTGGCGCCGGCACGCTGGTCAAGGAAGGCGCAGGCACGCTGGTGCTGGCCGGCGACAACCAGCATGCCGGCGGCACCCTGGTCCACGGCGGCACGCTGCGCATCGCCCGCGACGCCAACCTGGGCGCGGCGGGCACGGCGGTGACGCTGGACGGCGGCACGCTGGCCACCACGGCATCGTTGGCGCTGGATCGCGCGCTGCGCGTCGGGGCGCGCAATGGCGTATTGCTGCCGGACGCGGGCACGACCCTGGATTGGCGGGGCGTGGTCGCCGGCGCGGGCAAGCTGACCAAGGCCGGTCCGGGCATGCTGGTGCTCAGCGCCGACAACCGCCATGGCGGCGGCACGGCAGTCACCGGCGGTACGCTGCAAGTCTCGCGCGACGCCAACCTGGGCGCGGCGGCCGGCGCCCTGACGCTGGACGGCGGCACTTTGCTGAGCACCGCCAGCTTTGCCTCGGCGCGTGCCGCCACCCTCGATGCCGCGGGCGGCACCTTCGTCACCCGCGACGGCACCCGGCTGGATTGGGACGGCGCGATAGGCGGGGCGGGTGGCCTGGTCAAGGAGGGCGCCGGCGAGCTGCGGCTTGGCAATGCCAATACCTACCAGGGGCCGACCCGCATCGCCGCCGGCCGCCTGGCCGTCAACGGCAGCATCGCCAGCCCGGTCACGGTCGAGCAGGCTGGCGTGCTGGGCGGCACGGGCCGCATCGTCGGGGATGTGGCCAACCGCGGCGTGGTCGCGCCGGGCAACTCGATCGGCGCGTTGACGGTAGCCGGCAATTACGCTGGTACCGGCGGCAGCCTGGAAGTGGAGGCGGTGCTTGGCGGCGACGCCGCGCCGGCCGATCGGCTGGTGCTTGACGGCGGCGCGGCCAGCGGTGTCACGCCGGTCGTGGTCAAGCCGCAGGGCGGGGTGGGCGGCCTGACCCTGCGCGGCATTCCGGTGGTCGTGGCCCAGGGTGGCGCCACGACCGCGCCCGGGGCCTTCCGCCTGGCGCAGCCGCTGGTCGCGGGCGCCTACGAGTACCAGTTGCTGCGCGGCGCGGGCGACGGCGCCGCGGCGCAGGCGCAGGACTGGTACCTGCGTACGTCCCGCGTCGAGCGCGACAAGGCGGGCAGGATCGTCAAGGTCGTGCCCTTCTACCGGCCCGAGGTGGCGCTGTATGCCGGCACGCCGATGCTGATGCGCATGACAGGCACGGAAATGCTGGGCAGCTATCGCGAGCGGGCGGGCCAGACTGGTGCGGTGTCGCCCGAAGCGGGCGCCACGGCCGCGCGCGGTGGATGGGCGCGCACCTTCGGCCGCCGTTTCGAGCGTTCCGCCGGCGGCGAGGCCGCGCCGTCCTTCGACGGCCATTTGGCCGGCGCGCAACTGGGCGCGGACCTCTACGCGCGCAGCTCGGGCACGCGGCATACCGACGCCTTCGGGGTGTTCGGCGGATATGCCACGGTGCGCGGCGACGTGCATGGCCTGGCGCGTGGCGAAATCCAGGCCGTGGGGACGTCCACGCTGCGGGCCACCCAATTGGGCGCCTATTGGACCCACACTGGTCCGGGCGGCTGGTACATCGACACGGTGCTGGCCGGCACGCGCTACAGGCAGCAGACGAAGTCGTCCGCTCAGGTCGGCGCTGTCAGCCGCGGCTGGGGGATGACGGCTTCGGTGGAGGCGGGCTATCCGTGGCAGCTCAACCCGCGCTGGCGCATCGAACCGCAGGCCCAGGTGGTGTATCAGCAACTGGGCATTGCCAATGGCGCCGACCGCGTGTCCACGGTGTCGTACAAGACGCCCGATGCGCTGACGGCTCGGTTAGGTACGCGCCTGTCGGGCCAGTACGCATACGGGAAGGCGCAGTTGCGGCCGTTCATGGGCGTATCGCTGCTGCACGATTTCACCGGCGCGGACACCGTCACGTTCGCGGGCGCGCATGGCGTACGCGCCAGCCGCCAGAACACGGCCGTGGATCTGAAGGCGGGCGTGGACACGCAGCTGGGCAAGAGCGTAGGCCTGTGGGGGCAGGTAGGCTACGGCAAGTCGGTCGGCAGCGGCGACGGCAGCGACCGTGGCTGGAGCGCCAACCTGGGGCTGCGCGTGGCGTATTGACCAGAGGCCAGGCCGGCCGCTCGGCGGCCGGCATTGCGGCTATATTGGCGTATGCCGACCACTACGCCCGCCCTGCGCCCGCAAGTCCTGACCGAAGCCGCCTTCGCGCCTTATGGCTGGATGCTGGGCAAGCCGCTGCCTGCCGGCGACGATGTGCCGCGGTTCAGCAACCCGGCCACCGATTTCTGGCAGGAGCATGTGTTCGACACCGGCGTTGGCGCCGGCAGGGAGACGGAAGTGCTGTGGGTCAATTACCGGGTCAGCCAGCCCGGTTTCGACACCCTGGAAAAGCACCTGCTGACCCAGCAGGCCATCGTGCCGCTGACCGGCGCCATCGTGCAGATCGTCGCGCGCAGCGCGTTCGACGGCAGTCCCGACCTGGCCAGCCTGGCCGCTTTCGTGGTGCCGCCGGGGCAGGGCATTTGCATGCGTCCGGGCTGTTGGCACGCCACCCGGATTTCCGGCGGCGAAGTGACCTGCCTGATGCTGACACGCCGATCGACCACCCTGGACCTGGTGCGCCACCTGCATGGCGAGCCGGCCCGCGAAAGCGAAATCGTGGCCATTGTGCCGCATGGGCTCGACCTGCCTGCGCGGCCCACGACGGAGGGGCCGTCCCCGCACGGGCGCTGACGCCCGTGGCAAGACGTGCCTGTCCCCGCCGGGGGAGCGACACCTGCGGCCAGGGTGCCTGTCCCCGCGGGGACAGGCACCCGTCAAGCGACGGTATCTGTTCTTTCCCGCCTGCAGCCCACGTTTTGAGACGGCCCTTACGGGCCGTTTTTCTTGCGTGCGTCACGCCGATTCCGCTTGCGCGGGAAATATTTGTCCCGTATTATGGGATCAAATCTCAATTTGCGGGATTAATAAAAAGCCGCGCCAGCGGCTGCCATCACCCACTGCGCGACTGGGCTGCCTTCAGTCTGCGCATCAGGAGACAAACGATGTACCGAATCGTCAGCGCGCTTGCGGTGTCCGTTACCTGCCTGGCCGGCATGGGCGCCGCGCAGGCGGACCAAGGCGCGGCCGCCTACCCCGACAAGCCCATCAAGATCGTCATTCCCTATTCCGCGGGCGGGGGCACCGACCAGTTCATGCGCATCGTGTCCGAGCGCGCCTCCCGGGTGCTCGGCCAGCCCATCACCATCCTCAACAAGCCGGGCGGCAGCACCGTGATCGGCGTGAACGCGGTCATCGGCGCCGCGCCCGACGGCTATACGCTGCTGGTGTCCACCAACACCAGCTACACCCTGATTCCGTACGTGATGTCGCCGCCGCCCTATGCGCCCGAGAAGTCGCTGGACTACGTGGCCACGCTGGGCCAGACGTCCATGGTGCTGACCGCCAACAAGACCATGCCGTCCGATCTGAAGACGGTCCTGGACTCGGCCAGGCAGAGTCCCGGCCGCTACACCTACGCCACGTATGGCGTGGGCTCGTCGACCCATCTGGCGGGCGAGGTGTTCATGAACGATACCGGCGTCGAGTTCCGCCACATTCCGTACAAGGGCGTGGAGGCGGTGACCGCGCTGGCCGGCAACCAGGTGGACCTGATGATCGACGGCATCAACGCCGCGGGAACCATGCTGGATGCCGGCAAGACCCAGGCGCTGGTGGTGCTGCAGCGCACCCGCTCGCAATTCCTGCCCGACACGCCGACGCTGGTCGAGGCGGGCTACCCCGAGGCCGCCGAGAACGTCATTTCCTATGTGATGGCGGCGCCCAAGGGCACGCCGGCAGCCGTCATCGACAAGCTGCAGAAGAGTTTCGCCGAGGCCCTGCGCGACCCCGGCGTGCTGGCCCAGGCCAAGGCCATGCGCACCGAGGCGGCCTTCAAGGGGCCGGCGCAGACGCAGGCGTTCGTGGACAGCCAGTCGGCCTTGTTCAAGGACATCGTCGCAAAGAAAAACATCAAGTTCTGAACAGGCAAGGGCAATGAGCAGTCTCGAACAGCAAATGCAGCCGCCGGGCCAGATCTGGTGGGACATCATCGAAGCGCACGCGAGGCGCTTTCCGGAACGCGACGCGCTGGCGCACGGCGATGGCGCCATCACCTATGGCGAGCTGGTCGCGCGGGTGCGGCGCTGCGCCGCCGGTCTGAGCGCACGCGGCATCGGCGCGGGCGATTGCGTGGCGCTGCTGGCCCCGCCCACGCCCGACGCCATGGTCTGCCTGCTGGCCGCGGCGCGGTTGGGGGCGTTGTGGGTCGGGCTGAATCCCAGGTACCAGGCGCGCGAAATGGCCTATGTGATCGGCCACGCGCAGCCCAAGCTGGTGCTGTCGGTGCGGGAGTTCGAAGCGCGCCGCTACGCCGATGACCTGGAAGCGGCGCTGGCCACGCTGGCGCCGCAGGCCCGGCGTCCCGAGCTGCTGTACTACGACAGCCAGGCGTCCTGCGACGAGGCAATGCTGCACGCGTTGTGCGACGCGCCGGATGCTGCGTGTCCGGCGCCGTTCGACGATGCCGCCCAGCCCTGCATGCTGGTCTACACCTCGGGCACCACGGGCAATCCCAAGGGCGTCCTGCTGAGCCAGACGGCGCTGATCTATCGCTCTACCGTGCAGGCCCGCACCTTCGCCACGCGCAGCCACCCGGTGGTCATCAACTTCGCGCCGATCAACCATATCGGCGGCATGCACTTCCGGGGGCTGTCGCAGATCCTGGCCGGCGGCACCATCATCTACCAGGAGCGCTACCGGCCGGCCGAGGTGATGGGCCTGATCGAGAAGCATCGCGTCAACATGCTGATGCTGGGCTCGACCATGCTGCAGATGCTGATCCGCGAGCCGTCCTTCGACATGTCCATCATGCGCGGGATGGAGTGGTTCATTTTCTCGGGCGCGGCCATTCCCATGCCCATCCTGCAGCGCGTCAAGGAGCACTGCCCGCGCATCGGCTCCACCTACGGCCTGACCGAATCGTGCGGGTCGGTCAGCTACATCGTCGCCAGCGATTCGCTCGAGGCGGCCGCCTATACCGTGGGGCGCGCCATTCCCGAAGGCCAGTTGCGCGTGGCCGACGAGCAAGGGCAGCCGCTGCCCGCCGGGACCCAGGGCGAGCTGCAGGTGCGCGGCCAGTACTGCATGAATGGCTACCTGCGCGACGCCGCCGCCACGGCCGGCGCCTTCACGCGGGACGGCTGGCTCAAGACCGGCGACATGGCCCAGCGCGAGGACGACGGCAACTTCCGCCTGGTCGGGCGCATCAAGGAAATGTATAAATCGGGGGGCTACAACGTTTACCCGCGCGAGATCGAGGTCGTGCTCGAGCAGCACCCCAATGTACTGATGTCGGCCGTCATCGCCGTCGACGACGAGCTCTACCAGCAGGTCGGCCACGCGCACCTGATCCTCAGGCCCGACACCGAGGTGTCGGAACCGGAGCTGGTGCAGTGGTGCCGCGAACGCATGGCCAACTATAAAGTGCCCAAGCGCATTTTCGTCCGCAACTCACTACCGATGCTGTCCATAGGCAAGGTCGACAAGATTGCCTTGCGGCAGCAGCACTAGACCATCCATGTCCAATCCGCTGAACCGTTACCACCACATCCTGCACGCCATCGCCGGCCGTCCCGGCGGCCTGTCGCTGGCCGACCTGGCCGCCGCCACCGGCCTGCCGCGCAGCACGACCCATCGCATGGCCACCACCTTGCGCGAGATCGATTACCTGGGCCAGGACGACGCCAGCGGCAACTTCGTGCTGGGCGATGGCCTGATCGGCCTGATGCGCAGCAGCCTGGCCCAGGACAGCAAGCTGGCGCTGTTCGATCCCGCCTTGAATTTCGTGGTGGGACGCCTGGAGGAAACCGCCTTTTGCGCGCGGCTGTGGAACGACGAGGTGGACCTGGTGCAGGCGGTCACGCCCACCCGCAAGGACCAGCTGTACATCTACCCGGGCGTGGGCGGCCGGCCGCTGGACAAGTGCTCGTCGAGCAAGGCCATCCTGGCCTACCTGGATCCGGCCCGCATCCAGGCGCTGCTCGAACCGCTGGCCAGCAGCACCCCGGGGCTGCGCGTGGACACCTTGATGCAGGAGCTCGACCAGGTGCACCGGCAGGGCTTTGCCATCTGCGACGGCGAAATCGACGAAGGGGTGCTGAGCGTCGCCTGCCCGGTGATGAGCGGCCCGGCGCGCGGCCTCTACAGCATCGGCGTGGTCGGCCCCGCCGCCCGCCTCAAATCGCATGACCTGCAGGAAATCGTCGAAGTCCTGCACTCGGCCGCCGACCTGGCCGCCGCCGAACTGCTGAACAGTTAGCGACTCACAAGGGGAACACCGCTATGAAGGAAATCATTTCGCTGGAGAAAACAGGCGCGGTGGCGACGGTCACCATAGACCGCGGCGGCAAGCGCAATGCGCTGAGCCAGGAGATGGTGCTGCGCCTGACAGATATCGCGCTGCAGCTGCAGCAGGACACCTCCGTGGCGTGCATCGTGCTCAGCGGCAACCAGAACGAATTCTCGGCCGGCATCGACCTGGGCGATGCCACGCGCTGGAGCCTGGACGACAAGACCCAGCTCGAGCGGCGCGCCATCGCCTTGCGCGGCACCCGGCTGTGCAAGGCCTGGGAAGACCTGCCGCAGATCACCATCGTCGCCGTCGAGGGCATGAACGTGGGCGGCGGCATCGCGCTCACGCTCGCCTGCGACTGGCGCGTCATGGGCAAATCGGCCTTCCTGTTCGTGCCCGAAGTGCAGATCGGCATTCCGTTGGGATGGCAGACCATTCCGCGCCTGGTGAACCTGGTCGGCCCGGCGCGCGCGAAACAGATCGTGCTGCTGGGCGAAAAGATGTCGGCCGACACCGCGCTCGAATGGGGCGTGGCAGATTTCGTCGTGGCCGACGGCGCGGCCTGCGCCCATGCCCAGGACCTCGCAGCGCGCATCGGCAAGATGCCCGAGCTCGCGGTGCGCATGTCCAAGCAAAGCATCAACGCGTATGCCAACGCGCTGAACCACCTGGGCAGCCACATGGACGTGGACCAGGCCATGCTGTGCGGCCAGACCCAGGACGCCGTCGCCGTGCGCGACCGCTACGCCCGGTAACGGCGGCACCTTTCAATCATTCACTCACCCATAAAGGATCAATCATGCTGGACTGGAACCAATACCGCTCGGAACTGATGACGCGCATCGGCGAAATCGCCAAGGCCAGCCCGGAAACCGTCAAGGGCTATCAACAGCTTTCGGCGGCCGGCAAGCAGACCAATCAGCTGGACGCCAAGACGCGCGAACTGATCGCGCTGGCGGTGGCCGTCACCACCCGCTGCGACGGCTGCATCGCGGTGCACGCCAAGGCGGCAACCGACAACGGCGCCACCAAGGGCGAGATCGCCGAGGCGCTGGGCGTGGCCGTGGCGCTGAACGCCGGCGCCGCGCTGGTCTACTCGGCCCGCGTCATGGACGCCGTGGACGCCGCCCAATAACCGCCGCGCCGTCGCGGCGCACCCGGTACAAAACCATACAAGGGGAATAGGGAATGTCGAGACTTGCACGCTTGCTGCTGGCCGGCTGCTGCGCGCTGGGCGCCGCGGCGCCCGCCGGCGCCGGCAACTGGCCGGCCGGCCCGGTCACGTTCATCGTGCCGTTTCCGGCCGGTGGCTCCATGGACACCTTCTCGTGGCCCATCGCCGGGCAGCTCAGCAAGGAACTGGGCGTTCCCGTCGTGGTATCCAACCGCTCCGGCGCGGGCGGCGGCGTCGGTATCGCCGCCATCGCCCGCGCCGCGCCCGACGGCTACACCATCGGCATGTCCAGCGTCGGCAACATGGCCATCAACCCGCATATCTATCCCGACCTTCCCTACAGTCCGCTCAAGGACTTCACGCCGATCGGGCTGGCGGGCCGCTTCGTCAACGTGCTGGTGGTCAACAGCAAGATCCCGGCCCGCAATGTCCAGGAGCTGATCGAACTGGACCGCAAGAAGCCCGGCAGCATCACCTTCGCCTCGGCCGGCAACGGCTCGACCAACCACCTGTCCGGCGAGCTGCTCAAGCAGCTCACCCACACCAGCTTCCTGCACGTGCCGTACCGGGGCAGCGGCCCGGCGCTGGCCGACGTGGTCGCGGGCAACGTGGCGTTCATGTTCGACACCCTCAACACCTCGATGCCGCTGATCGAATCGGGCGCCTTGCGCGCGCTGGCCGTGACCAGCGCCGAGCGCAGTCCCTTCCTGCCCGACGTGCCCACCATGAACGAAGCGGGCGTGGCCGGCTACGCCAAATCGGGCGAAGACCTCTGGTGGGCCATCATCGCGCCCCAGGGCGTGCCGGCCGACGTGCGCGACAAGCTGAATGCGGCGCTCAACAAGGCGCTCGGGTCTCCCGCCTTGCAGGCCCAGGTGCGGGCCCAGCGGGTCGAGACGCTGACCAGCACCCCGGATGCGCTGCAAACCATATTGCGCGACGACTACAACCGCTGGGGCGGCATCGTGCGCGATGCCGGCGTCAAGCTGGATTGACGGGGCGCGCGCCCTCCGTGGCGCGCGCGCCGCCAGGCTGCGTAAACTGGAGGCGTTCCTGGACGAAGCGCGAGACCGGCCTCGGCCAGGCCCCCGGGCCATGCCCTGCCTGGCCCGCTTCGAGGAGGCTTCCATGTTCGACGCCCTGCTGCTTACCCAGAACGACGACCGCGCCATCGTGGCGCAACGCGCCCGGCTCGACGAGGCGCAGTTGCCCGATGGCGACGTGCTGGTCGACATCGCCTGGTCCACAGTCAACTACAAGGATGCGCTGGCCATCACCGGCCGGATTCCCATCGTGCGGCAATTCCCCATGGTGCCCGGCATCGATTTCGCCGGCACCGTGCTCGAAAGCCATGACTCGCGCTACCGCGCGGGCGACGCCGTGCTGCTCAACGGCTGGGGCCTGGGCGAAGCCCACTGGGGCGGCCTGGCGCGCAAGGCGCGCGTCAAGGCCGACTGGCTCGTTCCCATGCCCGGCGGCATGGACGCGCGCCGCGCCATGGCCATCGGCACGGCCGGCTATACCGCCATGCTGTGCGTCATGGCCTTGCAGCGCGCCGGCGTCAGCCCAGAGGCGGGGCCGGTGCTCGTCACCGGCGCCAACGGCGGCGTCGGCACCATCGCCATCAGCCTGCTGGCGCGGCTGGGCTTCGAGGTGCACGCCAGCACGGGGCGCCTGAACGAAGTCGACTACCTCAAGCAGCTGGGCGCCACCGAACTGATCGACCGCGCCACGCTCAACCAGCCTGGCAAGCCCCTGCAGAAGGAACGCTGGGCCGCCGCGGTCGACAGCGTGGGCAGCCACACCCTGGCCAACGTCTGCGCCAGCATCCGGTACGGCGGCACCGTCGCCGCCTGCGGCCTGGCGCAAGGCATGGACTTTCCCGCCACGGTCGCGCCCTTCATCCTGCGCGGCGTCACCCTGGCCGGGATCGACAGCGTCTACGCGCCGTTCGCGCGCCGCGCCGAGGCCTGGGGCCGTCTGGCGAGCGAATTGCCGGCCGAAATCACCGATGCCAACACGCGCGCCATCACGCTCGACGAAGTGGTCGACCTGGCGCCGCGGCTGCTGGCGGGCCAGGTGCGGGGCAGGGTGGTGGTGGACGTCGGCGCCGGCTGACGCGGATATAGCCAGTAAAACTGAATAAACCTTCGGATAATTCGATTGGTCAGGTTCGGGGCAAGCCGCTAGCCTGCGAGAGTGACAGCAGATGCAGTCGTTCTACCAGGAGCCAGCAGTGGCAGCAGATCTCAAAGAAGCCCCGCACCCGCCCAAGGCCTTGTCGGGGTTGCGGGTATTGGATATCGCAACCTTTCTCGCCGCGCCGTTTTGCGGAACCATCATGGCCGACTTCGGCGCCGACGTCATCAAGATCGAGCAGCCCAAGGGCGGCGATTCGTTGCGCAAGTTCGGCACGCCCTCGCCGTGCGGCGATACGTATATGTGGATGAGCGAGGCGCGCAACAAGCGCTTCGTCACGCTGGACCTGCGCACCCCGGAGGGCGCGGCGCTGTTCAAGGAGCTGGTGCGCGAGTCCGATGTGGTGCTGGAGAACTTCCGGCCCGGCACGTTGGAGAAATGGGGGCTGGGCTACGACGTCCTGTCCGAGCTCAACCCTGGCCTGATTCTGCTGCGCGTGAGCGCCTATGGGCAGGACGGGCCCAAGCGCGAAGAGCCGGGGTTCGCCCGCATCGCGCATGCGTTCGGCGGGCTGGCGCACCTGGCCGGCGAGCCGGACCGCCCGCCGGTCGTGCCGGGTTCGACCTCGCTCGCGGACTATATCTCGGGGCTGTGGGGCGCCATCGGCGTGCTGACGGCGCTGCAGGCGCGCAACCACACCGGCTTGGGCCAGGTCGTCGACATCGGCCTGTACGAGTCCGTGTTCCGCCTGCTGGATGAAATCGCGCCCGTGTACGCGGCAACCGGCTTCGTGCGGCGCCGGCTGGGCGCGGATGTTCCCAATGTGGCGCCGCACAGCCACTACCAGACCCGCTGCGGCCAATGGGTGGCGATTGCGTGCAGCAATGACCGGATGTTCGAGCGCCTGGCCAGCGCGATGGGCAAGCCCGAACTGGCCGGCGACGCCAGGTTCGCCACCGCCGCGGCCCGGGCGGAAAGCCGGCCGGCCATCAATGCCCAGGTGGCGGCGTGGAGCGCCCGCTTCGACCTGCAAGCCTTGCTGGACCTGTGCCGCGACGAGGGCGTGCCGTGTTCGAAGGTGTACTCGATCGAGGACATCTTCCAGGACGAGCAATACCGGGCGCGCGGGAACCTGATGGAAGTCGACGATCCGCGCATCGGCAAGACGGTGCTGCCGGCCCCGGTGCCCAGGCTGTCGGGCACGCCGGCCCGGTTCCTGCGAGCCGGCGGCGCGCTGGGGCAGGACAACGCCGGGGTGTTCGAAGAGCTGCTGGGCGTGTGCGGCGAGCGGCTCGCGGCGCTCAGGCAGGCGGGCGTCGTGTAGTCGCCCGGGCGGTTCGCCGTCCGCTCGGCCCGTGGATCAGGTCGCGCACCAGTTGCGCCAGCCTGGCCGCGGCGGGCGTCAGCTTTCTATGCCGCAGCCGCACGATCGCCACGTCCCGGGTCATCCGGGGGCTCGCGATGGGCAGCACCTGCACATCCTTGTGCGGCTTCGCGGGCAAGACCATGGCGGGCAGCACCGCCGCCCCGAGCCCGGCGGTGGCCATCGATATCAGCGTCTGCGCCTGCGAAAACTGGAACTTCGTATTGATCGTCAAGCCGCGGCTGCGCGCCGTATCGTCGATCAGGGCGCGCAGCGCCGTGCCGGGGTTGAGCAGCAGCAGCGGCATCGAGGCCAGCCGCGCCAGGGTGATCTGCTCAGCGGTGTCGGGGAAAAGATTCCTGGGCACCACCGCGTACAGGTTCTCGGTCAGGATGGGCTCGAAATCGAACTCCGGCAGCTCCATGATGGGCCCGATGCCGAAGTCCGCCTCTTCGCGGCGCACCGTCTCGAACATATCGCCCGAGGTCAGCTCCCGCACGAACACTTCCACGCCGGGATAGTCGCGCTCGAAAGCCGCCAGGATGGGCGCCAGCCGCGTCGACGACACGGTGGTCGAGCACGAGAGGAAAATGCGGCCGCGCTTGAGGTCCACCGTTTCCTGGATCTGCCGCAGCCCGTTCTCCATTTCGTGGACCGCCCGGCGCGCGCTCTCCAGCAATTGCGCGCCTTCGGCGGTCAGCCTGACCTGCCGCGTGGTGCGGTGGAAAAGGTCCACGCCCAGCTGCGCTTCGAGCTGCTTGATCTGTCCCGTCACCGCGGCCTGCGAGCGGTGCGAAAGCTCGGCGGCCTGGCGGAAGCTGCAATGCTCGGCCACCAGCATGAACGTATGCAGCAGCTTCAGATTGATGTTCGGTAAGGGTCGGCTCTTTTCTTTGCCCATGCGGCCAGCTCCGGCCGCGGCGCGCCGGCCGGCGCGCCGCGGACTTCAATAGATGAATAATCGATAAGATTAATCACATAATAACTTTGCGCAAGCCTCCTATGATGCTTTCCGTGCATTACAGGAGAGCATTGAGCATGGACGCCAAGAGTATGCTGCTGGCCCGGGGCCGGTTGCTGGAGGACTTCAAGACCGGTGATCAGTACGCGCACTGGCCCGGCCGGACGATCACCGAGGCGGACAACATCCAGTTCAGCCTGCTGACGATGAACCGCCACCCGGCCCATTGCGACCATCACTACGCCTCGCAGACGGAGTTCGGCAAGCCCTTGGTCAACAGCGGCCTGACCCTGGCGATCGTGCTGGGCATGAGCGTCGACGACATCAGCGCCAACGCCGTCGCCAACCTGGGATGGCAGGAGATCGAATTGCTGGCCCCCGTGCATCCCGGCGACACCGTGTACGCGCGTTCGCAGGTGCTGTCGGTGCGCGAGAGCAAGTCCCGTCCGGGCCAGGGGGTCGTGACCGTGCGCACCGAAGGCGTGCGCGCCGACGGGGTCGTCTTCATGCGCTTTGTCCGCAGCTGCCTGGTTCCGTCGCGGGCCTCGCTCGCAGGGGCGCGGCAGTGAACCTGGATTTCCTCAAAGGGGTGCGGGTCATCGAAAGCTCCGCCTTCATCGCCGCCCCCCTGGCCGGCCTGACCCTGGCGCAGTTCGGCGCCGAGGTGATCCGGCTGGACATGACAGGCGGAGGCATCGACTACGAGCGCATGCCCCGCATGCCCGACGGAACAAGCCTGTACTGGACGGGCCTGAACAAGCAGAAGCGTTCCGTCGCGCTGGACCTGCGCAAGCCCGAAGGCCGTGACCTGGCCAGAAAGCTGGTGTGCGCGCCGGGGCCGGACGCCGGCATCCTGCTTACCAACATCGGCGTGCCCTGGCTGTCCCACGCCGCGCTGGCCGAGGGCCGCCCGGACGTCATCACCTGCACCATCGAAGGCAACGCGGACGGCTCGAGCGCGGTCGACTATACGGTCAATTGCGCCACCGGCTATCCGCATGCCACCGGCGACGGACGCGAGCCGGTCAACAGCCCGCTGCCGGCCTGGGACGCGTGCTGCGGCTATCAGGCCGCGATGGCGGTGGTGTCGGCGGTGCTCAGGCGGCGCCAGACAGGCCAGGGCGCGGAGCTGCGGCTGGCGCTGTCGGACGTGGCGTTTGCGCTGATGTCGCACCTTGGTACGCTGGCGCAGGCCGAGCTGCTGGGCGAGGACCGCGAGCCCTTGGGCAATCATCTCTACGGCGCCTTCGGCAGGGACTTCGTCACCCGCGACGGAAACCGGGTCATGGTCGCGGCCATTTCGAAAGGGCAGTGGCAAAGCCTGGTGCGGACATGCGGCCTGGCCGAGGCGGTGGCCGCCATCGAAGCGCGCACGGGCGCCAAGCTGGCCGAGGAGGCGCAGCGCTTCGCGCACCGGGACGCCATCGCCGCCGCCTGCGAGCCCTGGTTTCGGGCCCGCACGCTGGCGCAGGCCAAGACCGCGCTCGACGACGGCGGCGTCTGCTGGGGCCTGTACCAGACGGCGACCCAGATGCTGGCCCGGGACGGCCGGGCGGGCAGCGCCAACCCGCTTTTCGAGTGGATCGCGACGGCCGGCGCCGGCGAACACTGGGCGCTCGGCACGCCGGTGCGCGAGCCGCGCGCCACGCGCCAGCCTACCCAGGGCGCCAGCCGGCTGGGCCAGCACACCGACCAGGTGCTGGGCGAGCTGCTTGGCCTGAGCGCCCGGCAACTATCGGACCTGCATGCCGCCGGCGTGGTGGCGGGACCATCCGGCGACCCACGGGGCGCCCATTAGGCAGCTGGGCGGGCGCTTGCCCGGATCAGCTAGCAAAAAGGCTTTTACAACAAGGAGACTGTCATGACATTGCGCTTTGCCTCGCTGGCCGCGGCACTTTGCATCCTGGCGCCCCAGGCGCACGCGACCCAGGCCTATCCCGACAAGCCGGTGCGCATCATCGTGCCCTGGACGCCCGGCCAGGCCACCGACGTGGCCGCCCGCGCCGCCGGCGAAAAGCTGGCCGCGGCGCTGGGCCAGCCGTTCATCGTGGAAAACAGGGCAGGGGCCGGCGGCACCATCGGCGCCACGGTGGTGGCCAAATCGGAAGCCGATGGCTACACCCTGCTGGCCGGCTCGTCGGGCTCGGTGACGGTCAACCCGCTGCTGATGAAAAGCGGATTCTCGCCGTCCGATCTCGAACCGGCCGGCCTGGTCGCGAAGGTGCCCTATGTGCTGGTGACCTCGTCCGACTTCCCGGCAAAGACCGCGCAGGAACTGATCGACCTGCTGCGCAAGAGCCCTGAGAAGTACACGTTCGCCTCGTCGGGCAACGGGTCCATCGGGCACCTCACCGCGGAAGTCTTCATGGACAGCGCGGGCATCAAGGCCCAGCACATTCCGTACAAGGGCAGCGCCGCGGCGCTGACCGATGTCCTGAGCGGGCAGGTCTCGTTCATGTGGGACTCCGTCGCGTCGGTGGCCCCGCACGTGAAATCCGGACGCGCGCGCGCCTACGCCGTCTCTTCCGCACAGCGCTCGGCCAGCATGCCGGATGTGCCGGTGCTGGCCGAAGTCAGCGAGATCAAGGGCTTCGACATGGTCGCCTGGGTCGGACTGATGGCGCCCAAGGGCACCCCCGAGGATCGCCTGGAGCGGATCAACCAGGCCCTGCTCGAATCCTTGCGCGCCAGCGATGTCGCCAAGCAGTTCGTGACCCTGGGCATCGACCCCTATCCCGCATCGCGCCAGGAGGCCAGGAAAGTACTGGCCGCCGAGAACCAGCGCGTCAGCGAGATGATCCAGCGGCTCGGCATCACGCCCCAGTGATATCGGTCGGGATAGCGGCCGGCCCGCCAGGCATCCTGGCGGACCGGTGCGGCGGCGGTGCGTCCGTCACCGGCGCATGTCGCGCCATCAGTTCCACGATCCAGTCGATGAACACGCGCAGCTTCGCGCTGACATGCCGGTTCTGCGGATACGCGATATACAGCGGCATGGGGTCGAGCCGCCAGTCGCCGAACAGCCGTATCAGCGCGCCGCGCTCGACGTGCGCCTCGGCCATGTACGTCGGCACCCCGATCACCCCCATTGCGGCCAGGCCCGCGGCAAGATAGGCATTGCCTTCGTCCAGCAGCAGGGCATGGCGGCCGGCCACCTCGATGCGCTCGTCCGCCCGCCGCCGCATGGCGCAGGGAAACAGACGGCGCGCGCGCGACCACGAGAAGCCGATGATGCGGTGCTGGGCGTCTTGCAGCTCGCGCGGATGGGCGGGCACGCCGGCGCGCGCCAGATAGCCGGGCGAAGCGTAGACGCCCAGCTGCAGGTCGCCCACATGGCGTGCCGCCAGCGACAGGTTGCCGATCTGGCCGCCCCGGATGACGCAATCCACGTTCTCGTCGATCAGGTCCACTTCCCGGTCGCTGACCCCCAGATGCAGCAGAATGTCCGGATACCGCGCCTGGAAGGCCGGCAGCGCCGGGACTAGGATCGTGCTGGCGAACGGGCTGGGCACATCGACCCGCAGCCTGCCTCCCGGCGTGGCCGACGCGCCGGACAGGCTGGTCTCGGCGTCTTCCAGGTCGGCCAGCAGTTGCCGCACCCGCTCGTAGTAGGCGGCGCCGTCGGCGGTGGCGTTGACCTTGCGCGTGGTGCGATTGAGCAGCCGCACGCGCAGGCGCGCTTCCAGTTGCTGCACCAGTTGCGTCACGCTGGTCTTGCTCATGTGCAGGGTGTCCGCCGCCTTGGTGAAGCTGCCGGTCTCCACTACGCGGGCGAATGCCCGCATCGCATCGAAACGATCCATCGTTGTTCCAGGCTGTCCGATTGTTTGGATTCTACAAACAATGTTGGGTGCGATCGCCTGTTTATCGGCTCGGCGGCGCTCATTAAAGTGGCTCGCGCTGCCCCGATGGGCACGTTTCAATCATCCATGATGGAGATACTTCAATGTCCGCACGCAACGTGGTTTTTCCGGCCGGCCGCCAGGCCTTGTACGACCGCAACCGCTATTCGCCGGCCATTCGGTCCAACGGCTTTCTGTTCGTCTCCGGCCAGGTCGGCAGCCAGGAAGACGGTTCGCCGAAACAGGGGCTGCAGGACCAGGTCCGCCAGGCGTTCGACAACCTCAACGCCATCCTGGCAGCCGCCGGGTGCGGCTTCGACGACGTGGTCGATGTCACCGTGTTCATGGTCGACCCTCAGTCCCGGTTCGAGCAGATCTGGGAAGTGGTGCCCGAGTACTGGGGCCCGGCGCCGCATCCTACGCTGACCGCCGTCGGCGTGACCTGGCTGTATGGCTTCGATTTCGAGATCAAGGTGATCGCGAAGCTGCCACGGGCGAGCCAGGACTGAGGCGGTCATCGGGGGCCGCGGTTTGCTGGACCGGCCGTGCGGCCTCCGGTGGCCGCCGCTCCCCGGGGCCAAAGACCGCCATCCCTATCCGTGTTTCCCCTCATTCTTATGTAATGCGTCACGCGCTACTATTCGCTCAAATTAAGTAGCGCGTCACGCATTACATGGGCAAGAGCAATATGGAGCAAGTCACGGGGTACTGCACGCTGTGCCGGTCGCGCTGCGGATCCGTCAACCACGTCGAGAATGGCCGGCTGGTCGCCGTGACGCCGCTTGCCGGCCATCCCACGGGCGGGGCCTTGTGCGCCAAGGGCCGCGCGGCGCCGGAAATGATGGCCGAAAGCCATCGCCTGCTGCGCCCGCTCAGGCGGACCAATCCGCGCGGCGCGGCCGACCCCGGCTGGCGGGAAATCGAGTGGTCCGAAGCCCTGGACGAAGTGGCCGCGCGGCTGGCGGTCGCGCGCCGGCGCGATGGCGCCGAAAGCGTTGCCTTCGCCGTCACCACGCCCAGCGGCACGCCCATGGTGGACAGCTTCGAGTGGGTCGAGCGATTCGTGCGGGTGTTCGGCAGCCCCAACCTGATCTACGCGGTCGAGGTCTGTGGCTGGCACAAGGACTATGCCCATGCGCTGACGTTCGGGCGCGGCATCGGCGTGCCGGACCTGGAGCACACCGACACCATGCTCCTGTGGGGCCACAACCCCGCGCGGACCTGGCTGGCGCAGGCCGCGCGGATCGCGGCGGCGCGCCAGCGCGGGGCAAGGGTGGTGGTGGTGGATCCGAATCGGGAGGGATCCAGCCAGCAGGTGGACTTGTGGCTGCGGGTGCGCCCCGGCGCCGATGGCGCGCTGGCGCTGGGCGCCATACGCCACCTGCTGCATACCGGCCGCTTCGACCACGGCTTCGTGGCGCGCTGGAGCAACGGGCCGTACCTGGTGGACGGCGCAAGCGGCGCCTTGCTGCGCGCCGCGGATTTGTGGCCCGACGCCGACCCGGCCGCGCGGGTGGTGATGCTGGACGGCAGGCCGGCCGCCAGCGGCCGCGGCGCGGATACCGCGCGGGCCGAGCTGTTCGGATCCTGAACCTTGCGCCTGCACGACGGCCGCGCGTGCGAGGCCGTGACGGTCATGCACGCCTTGCGGGTTGCGGTGGAGCGCTACACGCCGGACGAGGTCGCCAGGCTGGCCTGGCTGGACGAGGCCGAGCTGGCGCAATTCAACGCCATCTTCGAGAACGCGCCCCGGCTGTCCTATCACTCCTGGACCGGCGTCGGCCAGCATACCAACGCCACCCAGACCGACCGCGCCATCGCCACGCTATACGCCTTGACGGGCGCATGCGACAGAAAGGGCGGCAACCTGTGGACCGTGGCGCCGCCGTATCGCGCCGTCAACGGGTATCGGGAGCTGCTGTCGCCGGTGCAACGCGCCAAGGCGCTGGGGCTGGACGAACTGCCTCTCGGGCCGCCCAGCCTGGGATGGATCACGGCGCGCGACTTCTGCCGGGCCGTCCTGCAACAGGACCCCTATCCGGTGCGCACGCTGGTCAGCTTCGGCACGAACCTGCTGGTCTCGCAGGCCGAGACCGCCCGCAATCTGGAGGCGCTGCAGGCCCTGGACTTCCATGTGCACGTCGACATGAGCATGAACCCGACCGCCATGAACGCGGACATCGTCCTGCCGGCCAACATGCCCTGGGAGCGCGAAGCGCTGAAGCTGGGTTTCGAGATCACGCAGGCGGCCGTGGAGCATGTGCAACTGCGCCCCAGGATGGTGGAGCCCGCCGGCGAGTCGCGCGCGGACTACGAGATCGTGCTGGAGCTGGCGCGCCGCCTGGGGCTGCGCGATGCGTTCTTCGGCGCGGACATGGATGCGTGCTGGAACCACCAGCTGGCGCCGTTGGGTATCGATGTGCAGGCCTTGCGCAGGCAGCCCGAGGGCATCCGCTTTCCGCAGCCGTTTGCCCACGAAAAGTACAAGACCCTGCGCGACGGGCAGCCCGTCGGCTTTCCCACGCACGACGGCAGGGTGCAGATCCACTGCGCGGCCCTGCACGACATCGGCCAGCCCGCGCTGCCTTCCCATGTCGAACCGGCCGACACGCCGGCGCGGCATGCCGGCGCATACCCGCTGGTGCTGAGCACGGCCAAGAGCGGCTGGTTCGTGCATTCGTCGCATCGGTATGTCGCGTCCTTGCGGCGCAAATCGCCCGATCCGCAGGTGTACCTGAGCACCGAGGCCGCGCGCGACCGGGGCATAGCCAGCGGCGACTGGGTGCGCGTGCGCACGCCCTACGGCGAAGTCGCCTTGCGCGCGAAAATCAACGCCGACCTGCACGCCAACGTGGCGATCGCCGAGTTCGGCTGGTGGCAGGGCTGCGAGGGCCTGGGGCGCGCCGACGGCGCCATCGTCGGGCCCGCGTCCAGCAATATCAACGCCATCATGACCGATCGCCACCGCGACCCCGTCAGCGGCTCGGTGCCCCTGCGCGCCACGGTGTGCGACATCGTGCGCGACGACGCGCGCAACCGCGGCAGCTGGAGCGGCGCGCGCGAATTCGTGCTGGCGCGAAAGCGCGGCATCGCGCATGACGTGGCGGAGTTCCGCCTGCTTGCCTGCGACGCGCAGGCGTTGCCCGATTTCCTGCCGGGGCAGCACGTCATCGTCTCCATGCCCGGCGGCGCCGTGCGGCGCGCCTACTCGCTGACCGGCCCCAATCGCCAACCCGCCCACCTGTCGATCGCCGTGCGGCGCGTACGCGACGGCGACGGCCCCGCCGGGCTGATGTCCAATGCGCTGCATGCGCTGGAAGAGGGCGCGCGCGTGCTGCTGTCCGCGCCGGCGGGCGTCTTCACACCGCCCTTGCGCACGGCGCGGCCCGTGATACTGATGGCCAGCGGCATCGGCATTACCCCTTTTCATGGCTACCTGGAAGCGCTGGCGCAAGACGCCGGGCCTGCCCCGTCGGTGCTGCTGGTGCACGCCTGCCGCGATGGTTCGTCGCACCCGTACGGGGCCGAGCTCAAGCGGCTGGCGCAGCGTATCGGGTCGGTGCGCACCCTGACCGTGTATGTCGAGCCGGCAAGCCACGATGTGCCGGGCCGCGATTACCAGCAGCGCGGCCGGCTGGATTTCGCATGGCTGTCGCCGGAGACGGTGGCGGCGCGGCCGCTGGTCTACCTGTGCGGCTCGCCGGGTTTTCTGGCGTTATGCACCGACGCGCTGGCGGCGCGCGGCATCCCGCGTTTCGACATTTTCTCGGAAACGTTCACCAGCGAAAAACGCGTGCCGGACACCCTGGCGCCCCAGCCGATCGAGATCGAGGCAGAGCAGGGCGGCTTCACCTGGGACCCCGCGGCCGGCACCTTGCTCGACGCCGCCGAACGCGCCGGGCTGTCCCTGCCGAGCGGCTGCCGCGTTGACCAATGCGAGAGCTGCGCCATGCACATCGTTTCCGGGCAGGTGGCCCACCTCATTGACTTCGATGGTTCCGCGGACACCTGCCTGACCTGCCAGGCGGTTCCGATCACGCCTTTGACGCTGCGCAGGTAATCCTATTCTTGCCTTCCTCAGGAGTTTGCCATGCCCAACAATCATCTAACCGCCGCTGCCCCCGCACAGGGCAGAGAGGCCATAGCCAGTCCCATGGAACGCTTCTCCCAGGCCATGGTCGCCTGGGCGGAGAAATGGTTTCCCGATGCCTACGTCTTCGTGGTCGTGGCGTGCGCGGTGGTCGCGCTTGGCGCCATCCTGCACGGCGGCGATCCGCTTGCCGTCAGCAAGGCGTTCGGCGAAGGCTTCTGGAGCATCATCCCCTTGACCATGCAGATGGCCATGGTGGCCATCACCGGCTACGTGCTGGCCTTGTCGCCGCCCGTGGCGCGGCTGCTGCGGGCGCTGGCGCGCGTGCCCTCGACCCCGCGCGGCGCCGTGGTGTTCATCGGCACCCTGAGCATCCTGCTGTCGCTGGTCAACTGGGGCCTGAGCCTGATTTTCTCGGGCCTGCTGGTGCGCGAAATGGCCCGTCGCAACGATCTGCGCCTGGACTACCGCGCGGCCGGCGCGGCCGGGTACCTGGGGCTGGGCTGCGGGTTCACGCTGGGCATGAGCTCGTCGGCCGCGCAGCTGCAGGCCACGCCGGCCAGCATTCCGGCCTCGCTGATGCCCATCACCGGCGTGATCGGCTTCTCCGAAACCATACTGACCTGGCAGAACCTGGTGGTAGTGATCCTGGTTACCGTGGTTTCGGGACTGGTGTGCTACTTCACGGCGCCCAGCCCGGAGCGCTCCTTGACCGCCCAGGACCTGGGCGTGGACCTGACCGAACCCGAGGCGCAGGCGGCGCAACGCCAGCGCCCCGGCGATTACCTGGAGTTCAGCCCCTGGCTGACCGTGGCCGTGGTCGGGCTGGCCTCGGGGTGGCTGTATCTCACCTTCCGCAGCGGCAACCCGTTCATCACCATGTCGCAGCTGAACACCTACAACTTCGTGTTCCTGCTGCTGGGCCTGCTGCTGCACTGGCGGCCGCGCAGCTTCCTGGAGAGTTTCGGCCGCGCCATGCCCAGCATCGGCGGCGTGATGCTGCAGTTTCCGTTCTACGGCGGCATCGGCTACGTGCTGACCAAGGTCGCCAACGTGCAGGGGCATACCCTGTCGGACGCGATCGCGCACTGGTTCGTCAGCCTGGCGCACGACAGCAGCGTGTTCTCGATACTGGTCAGCATCTATTCGGCATTCCTCGGCTTCTTCATTCCGTCGGCCGGCGGCAAGTGGGTGATCGAGGCGCCGTACATCATGGACGCGGCCAACCAGATCCAGGCCCACCTGGGCTGGACCGTCATGGTCTACAACATCGCCGAAACGCTGCCCAACTTCATCAACCCGTTCTGGATGCTGCCGCTGCTGGGGATACTGCGCCTCAAATCCAAGGACCTGGTCGGCTATACCGCCATGCAGTTCCTGGTGCACTTCCCCATCGTCGTGGCCGCCGGCGCGATCCTGATGCACACCTTCAGCTATGTCCCGCCCGTCATCCCGGGACAGTGAGGCCGCCCGCCATTGCGCCTGCCCATCCATGGACCATGCAAGTTGAAAAACCGCCCGCCATCCACTGCGGCGCGTCACGCGCTACATCAGCGGTTTTGTTAAAGTGAGGGCTACAACAACGCACGAACCAGCATGGAGGTAAACCGAATGGCGAGGATGGCGCCGCCCGCGAATCTGCGAGAGTCCGTTATTGCGCAATTGCGTTCCCGGATCGTGTCGGGCGCCGCGGCGCCGGGCATGATCTATTCGGTTCCCAGCCTGGCCAACGAGCTGGGCATCTCCACCACGCCCGTGCGCGAGGCCTTGCTGGAATTGAGCCGCTCGGGCCTGGTCGAACCCTTGCGCAACCGCGGCTTCCGGGTCCAGGCCATCACCGTGCAGGACCTGGAAAACCACTTCGACGTGCGCGTCATGCTGGAATCCGGCGCGCTGGCTACCCTGGCGCGCCAGGGCCTGACCGACACCGCGCCGCTGGTCGCGCTGGCCGACGAAGTGGCCCAGGCGGTCAAGGACCAGGACGTGGGGCAGTACATCGAATCCGACCGCCGCTTCCACGAAGCCCTGGTCGCGCGCGCAGGCAACCCGCTGCTTACCCGGATGATCATGCATCTGCGCGCCGACATGCGGCTCTACGGCATCAATTCCGAGGAGGGCCGCGTGCGCCAGCGCGCCTCGGTCGACGAGCACTACGAAATGATCGACCTGGCCGTCAAGCAGCAACCCGAGGCCATCGTGGCGCTGATCACCCGCCACATCGAATCGTGGAAACCGCTGTTCGCCGCGGCGCTTTGAGCGGTAATCGGGGCGTGGCGGGTGTCTCGTCAGCGCGCCAGCTTCATTGAAACGTCGGTGTGAGTGCCGCGATCCAGGTCGACGCCGGGTTCGACCGTGCATTCGGCCAGCGCGAGCAACTCGTCTGATATCTCGCCGTCCTCGATCCGGCGGGCGATATCGTCGAGCAGCAGCGTGCGCGAGGCAAAACCCTGGCCCTTGAGCCCTCGCGCGAACAGCCGATAGGCCAGATGAGGTTCCACACCCGTCATGACGCCCAGGTCATGGATCCTGCCTTGATCGTTGCGAAGAACCAGACGCCCCGGGCGGGCGTATATCCGGTAAACGCGCCAGGGCGACAGGATCGCCGCATGCGTGCCCGGCTGATGCCGGCTGTGTCCATCGGGGCGCGTGCCGCCTGTTGCCGGCGGCAGAACCCCGAGGCAGGCATTCGCCACGCGTGCGAGGGCCTTCTTCAAGCGCTTCATGATGGGAAACCGAATGGATGGAGGCCATGGCAGGGCAGGCGGCGCAAGGCCGATGAATGCATCGCCTTACGCTGGCCCCCGCGTCCATGCGATGAGTCAGCGCGTTCTCACAGTTCCGCGATCATCCAATCCGGGCGAAACGCGTTGCGTCCAGCCTTGCGGAGATGAGCGGACCGCGCGCGGCTTCTTGCTACTGCGGCGTGTGCTGCTTGAGCGGATCGTTCTGTGCCTGCTTGCGCGCCGCTTCGTCTTGTTCTTCCTGGGTCTGCTTGTCTTGCGGCTTGTCGGGTTGACCGTCTTGTCCCGGCTGGGTTGGAGGGCCTGCGGCGGCGAAGCGTGTAGGGAATGTCATGATGTGTACCTTTTGGGTTGTCGTGGCGAGTGCCACCTGTCCACAGTACGCGCAACGACAGGCAGGACCTACGGTTAAATTGAAACAAGCCGACCAAGGGCTGTGTCGACGCTCAAGTGCCGGCGCGGCCTGTCTTGCGCGTCGTGTCGAAGTAGGCTTCGAGTCTGATTTCCAGGGACGCGTGGGTTCTGGGCGGCGGTTTTGCCGTCAGGCAAAACCATCGCGCCGTGAATTTCTGGCCGCGGTCGGGAGCAATGCCATGCTTCTGGCACCAGGCAGCGGCTACGGCTTGCGCCTCGTCTTCGTTCAGGAAAATTTTGGGCATGCTTGCTCCAACGGGCGTACTGTCCAACGGGTGCATTGCGGCACCCGCGAGCGCGAGGGATGCGTCGGACGCCGTACTTGCCGGATACTGGCCATGCCGTCCCGGCTCAGGACAGCACGCTCTTGCGCAGATGCGCTTCCAGGGCGCGCCAGGTACGCGTGCTGCCGGCGGGCGTTCTACGGAACCACAACTCGGCCATGAGCACGCAGGCCGGCACCGGCGCTCCATGGCAGTAAGCCCAGAGCGTCGCTATCTTCTTGGCGGCCTGGTTTTCGGACACGATCTGTTCGGGTGCATGCATGTTTTTCTATGGGGCCTGGAAAGGGAAACCGCTCGGGCGCGCGGGCGGCGTGGCCGGCAAGGCCAGGCAGATCGCGGGTCGCGCCGGAGAATGTGCGGGGTTGTCGGTTGGCCGCAGTGGCAGCCGGCCGATGCGGCGTCCGGCGTCTGCGGACGGCAATGGGCCGCGTTCCAGTGACGCGGACCCTTGGCGCTGTGGCGGGGGGGGGGGGGCGTGACGGCGCTTGCGCGCCCGCTATGCGTGATTGTCGGGGCCGGCCGGCAGGCCGCCTGGCGCGGCCTTCAAGCATGCGGCTCGATGCGACCAGCCCACCATACGCCCTATTGCCGGATTGTCCTATCGATCAATTGCAACAGTCGGGCGATGGCGCGATAGTGCTTGACGTAACCGCCGCGGCGGCCCATATTGAAAATGGCTCGTCAAGCATCGCGATTCCTGTACGGTAAGCGCCCCTGCGTTCCCTTCACCATCCTTTCCTTGATCAGCCTCTCTATTTGGGGAGAGGTGCCCCCATATTCAAGGAAAGTCCATGCAAACAGGCATAGTCAAGTGGTTCAACGACGAGAAGGGTTTTGGTTTCATCATGCCGGAAAACGGCGGCCCCGATCTTTTCGCCCACTACTCTGAAATCCAGGGCGAGGGCCACAAGGCGCTCGTCGAACAGCAACGAGTGAGCTACGTCCAGGGCCACGGGCCCAAGGGGCCGATGGCCACCAAGATCACCCCGTTGTGATCCAGGCGCGATAGCCGTGCGGACCGGGCGAGTTCGCCGGGTCCCGCGCATCGCCCTCCAAGGCCGCCCGGCATGCCGGCGCGGCCTTTGTTCTGCGCGCGACGTTGCCTGCGCCGCTACGGCGGCGGCGTAACTTGATACCATACGGGTTGATATATCCAGGTCTACTTCCGGCTATGGAACTTCGCCAGCTGCGCTACTTCGTCGAGACCGCCCACCGCCGCAGCATCACCAAGGCGGCGTCGGCGCTGCACATCGTGCAGCCGGCCCTGACCGCGCAGATCAAGGCGCTTGAAGACGAACTGGGCATCCAGCTGCTGGAGCGCTCGGCGCGCGGCGTCAGCCTCACGGTCGAAGGCGAGGCCGTACTGCGCGACGCCGTGTCCGTGCTGCGGGCGGTGGACGACCTGAAGCGGCGCCATGGCGTGGCGGCCCGTCCGGGCCGCGCGGTGAAGATCGGCATTCCCAATGGCATGACGCGCACCTTCGCCGGGCAGTTGATCGAGCGCGCCCGGCAGCAATGCAGTTTCGACATCGAGCTCATCGAGGGTATGTCGGGCCACCTGCTCGAATGGCTGAAATCCGGGCGCCTGGATATCGCCGTGCTGTTCGCCAGCCAGCCGCTCAGGCAGCTGGAGGTGCGCCGGCTGACCGCGGACTCCATCGACCTGGTTGGCCCGCCGGGCGCGCTGGACGCCCAACGCCCGGTCGCGTTCCGCGACCTGCCGCAGTACCCGCTGATCCTGCCCAATGCCAAGCACGGCCTGACGCGCCACATCCAGGCCCAGGCCCGCGCGCTGGGCGTCGAGCTGCGGCACCATACGACCCTGGACTCGATCGCCGAGATCAAGCACCTGGTGTCGCAAGGCGTGGGGTACACCCTGCTCGCGCCCATGGTGTATCGGCCGGAAATGGAACAGGGGTTGCTTTCGGCAACCCCTGTCCGCGATCCGGCGCTTACCCGCGAGCTGGTGACGGCCACCCGGCGCCTGCACGAAGCGGGCGACGACATCGCCCAGGTGCGCGCACTGGTGCACGAGATCTGCGGGGCCCGGCAAGACCCCGTCGCCACGCCCGGCTAGCAGGCGCGGCCGCACCCACGCCCTGTCAGGCGGCCGTGACGCCCGCGCGGCGCACCGTGCCCTGCCAGAGCTCGGCCTCCGTGGACAGGCGTTGCTGAAAGGCTTCGCGCCCCTCCGGCACCACCATCAAGCCCATGGCTTCCAGCCGGCTGGCGATGTCCGGTTCGCGCGCCGCGCGCAGCACCGCCTGCTCCAGCCTGGCGATGCGCGCGGGCTCGGTGCCGCTGTGCGCCACCATGCCGATCCAGCCCATGCCCGACAGCTTGCTCAGGCCCAGTTCGGTCATGCTGGGCACGTCCGGCAGCAAGGGCGAGCGCTTGTCGCCCAGCGTCGCCAGCGCACGCACCCTGCCGCTGCGCACCGAAGCCACTTGCGCGAACAGATTGTCCATCGCCGCGTTGACCCGGCCGCTGACCAGGTCGGGCATGAGCGCGGCGCTGCCCTTGTAGGGCACCGGCACCACGCGCACGTTCAGCTCCTGCCCGATCAGCAGGCTGACCAGGTGCGGCACGGTGCCGATGCCGGGCGAGCCGATCGTGATCGTGTCCGGCTTGGCCTGGGCGGCTTCGAACAATTGCTGCGGCGTGCGCCATGGCGAGTCGGCCGGCACCACCAGCACGTTCGGATTGAGCGCCACCAGGCCCACCGCCTGCGTATCGCGCAGCGGCTGGTAGCTGAGCTGCGGGTACAGCGCAGGGTTGACCACCAGGGGCGGCACCGCCAGCAGCAGCGTGTAGCCGTCGGGCGCCGCCCGGATGGCGGCCTCGGTGCCGATGTTGGTCGCGCCGCCGGGGCGGTTGACGATCACCACCGGCTGGCCGAGCTGCTCGCCCATGGAGGTCGCGATGGCGCGCGCCACCGAATCGGTGGCGCCGCCCGGCGGATACGGCACGATCCACTGCAGCGCGCGGTCGGGATACTGCGCGGCGCGCGCCGGCAGGCCCAGCCCTATGCCCGCGGCGCCCGCCAGCATGCCTTGCAGCAAGGTTCGTCGATGCATGGTGTACTCCTTATTCGGGCAGGTTGGAGCGCGCGGGGCGCGGATGTTGGGGCGCCACCGGCGCGACGGGCGGATAGCGCAGCTTGCCCTTGACCAGCGCCGGGCTCGACTGCGCGCCGGCCCGCACATACTGGCGGCTGGCATCGGTAAACGGCTGATAGTCCCAGGCGGGGAAGTCGCCCTGCAGGCGGCTTTGCTGCACCAGGCGGCGGCGCGCCTGGCTATGCAGGATGTCCTGGTGCAGGCGGCGGGCATCCCACCTCGCTTGCACCAGCGCGGTCAACTGCCGCTCGATGTCGCGGGCGGCGGGCTGGCCGGCCAGGTTGCGCAGCTCGTGCGGATCGTCCTGCAAATTGAAGAGCAGCGGCGGGTCGCCCTCGGCCACCACCAGCTTCCACCACCCCTGCCGCACCGCCAGGCAGGGCGCGTGCGCCCCTTCGCCGTTCATCTCGCCATAGACCACGCCCGTGGGCTCGTCCTGCGACACGCCCAGCCCCTCGGCCAGCGACCGGCCGTCCGGCGGCGGACTGGCGCCGTCGTCCGGCACCGACACGCCGGCCAGCTCGAGCATGGTCGGGAAGATATCCACCAGCGACGCCAGCTCGTGGCGCACCGCCGGCCGGGTGCGCCCGGGCGCCGAAATCAGCAGCGGAATGCGCACGGCCGGGTCGAAGTGCACCCACTTGTACCAAAGGCCGCGCTCGCCGAGCATATCGCCATGGTCGGCCGTGAAGACCACCACCGTCGACTCGTCCAGGTCCATGGCCTGCAGCGCGTCCAGCATGCGGCCCACCTGCGCGTCCACATAGCTCACCATGGCGTAGTAGGCATGGCGCGCGGCGCGCACATGCGCGTCGCTCACGTCGTACTCGTCCTGGCGGAACATGTACCAGAGACGCTGGCTGTGCGGATCCTGCTGCGCGAACGGGATCGGCGGCACCGCGGGCATGTCGATGTCCTCGGGCCGGTACAGATCCAGGAACTCGCGCGTCGACACATACGGGTTGTGCGGGTGCGTCATCGACACGGCCAGGAAGAACGGCCGGTCCCGGTGCAGCCGGCCCAGGTCGTAGATCTTCTGCACGCCCCGATACACCACATCGTCGTCGTAGTCGATCTGCATGCTGCGGCGGTATTCGCCCGCTTCGATCACGCTGCGCATATTCATGCCCGTGGGCGCGATGGGAATCTCCTCGCGCCAATCGGGCGTCCAGCCGAAATCCGACGGATAAATATCGGTCGTCAGCCGCTCCTGAAAGCCATGATGCTGCTCCGGGCCCACGAAATGCATCTTGCCCGACAGGATCGTCGAATAGCCGGCCAGCGCCAGATGGTGCAGGAAAGTCGGCACCTCGGCCGAGAACTCCGAGGCGTTGTCATACACCCCCACCGAACTCGGCAGCCGGCCCGTCAGCATCGCCACGCGCGACGGCGCGCACAGCGGGAAATTGCAGTACATATTGGCAAAGCGCGTCGACCGCGCCGCCAGCCGATCCAGATTCGGCGTGCGGCAGACGCCGTTGCCATACATGCGCAACGCGAAAGCCGTCAACTGGTCGGCCATCAGGAACAGGAAATTGGGTTGCTTGGTCTGCGGCATGATGCTCTCAACGTTGGGGGGCAGGCTGGATACTGGCCAGCAGGGTCGACCACTGCGCGCCCTCGCGCGCGATGCGCGCGCGCACCGTCGGCGCATCGGCGTAGAGCGGATCGATGCCCGCCGAGTGCAAACGTTCCACGACGGCCGGATTGCGCAGCGCCTGCGACAGGCCGGCCGACAGCTTGTCGGCCACGCCGGGCGGCACGCCCTCGGGCGCCATCAACGCCAGCCACGACGCGCCCGTGAACCCCGGCAAACCCAGTTCGGACAAAGGCTTCAACTCCGGCAGCAGCACCTGCGGGCGGGCCGACGTCAGCCCCAGCGCGCGCAACGACCCCGCGCGTATGTGCGGCAACACCCCTGGGATCAACGCCACGATGCAATCGATATTGCCGGCCAGCAGATCCTGCACCGCGGGGCTCAGCCCCTTGTACGGCACATGCGTCAGCTGCACCCCGAAATCGCGCTTGAGCTGCTCCGCGTACAAATGGCCCGCCGTCGCATTGCCGCCGGAACCCGCGGTCAGGTTATTGCGGCGGCCATGCTCCAGAAAATCCGCCACCGACTTGATCGGCGAACGCGCATTGACCACCAGCACGCTCGACAGCTCGCCCACCATCCCGACCGGCGCCAGCGTCTGCACCCCTTGCGTGGCGCCCTTGCCATAGAAATAAGGATTGACCGTCAGGATCGAATCCAGCGCCAGCAGCAGCGTGCCGCCATCGGGCTGGCTGCGCGACACCTCCTCGGCGCCGATATTGCCGCCGGCGCCGCCCTTGTTCGACACCACCACCGGCGTGCCCAGCTGCTGCCCGAGCTCCTGCCCGACCACGCGCCCCGCGATATCCACCGGCCCGCCCGGCACGAACGGCACCACCAGATTCAGCTGGCGCTGCGTCAAGGCATCGGCCCGCGCCAGCCCCGCCAGGGGCAGCGTGCCCAGCAGCGCGGCCGCGCCATGCAGCCACCGGCGCCGCGCTGCATCGGGCGCGTCCGCGCGCAGGACTGGCGTCTCGCCACTAGGCTTTTTCTCCATTGCCGCCTCCATTTATCGTTATGCGTCCGGCATGACCGGCAACTGATCGTAATCGCGCGGCGGCGGGCGGCGGTAATAGGAAAGGATGAGGCGAGCGATCAGAAAAAGTGATGGGCTTCAGCCAAGCCACTCGGGCGCCGACCGCTGGCGATGTGGCGTCCGGCCATTCTTGATGCGCCATGCGAGCAGGAGCGGGCGCGCGCCATGAGATTGATTCCATAAATAGATCAATCCATGAAAATTATTCGTTTGTTTGCGAATTCGCGGGCACATACGATGAGTCGCAAATGATGCCGAATCCAACGGGGAGACAAATGTTGCGAAGAATTTTTTCCAAGGCTGCCGCTGCAGCCGCGCTGCTGGGCATGGCGATGGCGCCCGTCGCGGGCCATGCGAACGGCCAGCCCACTCGCATAGTGGTCGGCTTTGCGGCAGGCGGGGCAGCGGATATCCTGGCCCGGACCTTTGCCGAATGGATGCATGCGCATCTCGGAGATACCTACATTGTCGAGAATCGTCCGGGCGCTTCCGCCCGAATTGCTGTCGACTATGTGAAGCGTGCGGCGCCGGACGGAAAGACTATCCTGATTTCGTCGCCATCTCCCATTACGATTTTCCCGCTGACCTATAAGAAGCTCAATTATGATCCCGACACGGATCTGATACCCATCGCGCACCTGGTCGATGCGCCGCAGGCCCTGACCGTCAGTGCATCCGGCCCGATACACTCGATGCAGGATTATCTCGCCGGCATAAAAAAGGACCCGCGCGCTGCGTCCGTCGGGATGGTGACGCTCGGCAGCCCGACGCACTTCAGCCTCCTGAGCCTCGGAAAATCCATCGACGTGCCTCTTACGCCGGTCGCCTACAAAGGGGTGGGCCCCATGCTGTCCGACGTGATAGGAGGCGCCCTGCCCGCATGCATCAATCCGCTCGGTGGGCAGATGGAACTGTACAGAGCCGGAAAAATTCGCTTTCTGGGCGTCACCGGTACTCGCAGGAGCGCAATGCTGCCGGACGTCCCGACGATGAAAGAGGCCGGGGCGGACGGCTTCGAAATGGCCTCCGGCTGGTTTGCCGCTTTCGTGCCCGCCGGCACGCCGAAGGAAACCGTGGAAAAACTCGAGAAGGCGATGATGGCAGCCGCCAAGGATCCGGTCATCCGTGAAAAACTTCAGGAGCTGGGGCTGGAAACCACCGGATGGTCCGGCGACGAACTGAAGCAATACATTCACGCCCAGCGCGATTACTGGCGAGGAATCGTCGCCGAATCCGGGTTCAGCGCGGATTCGTGAATCATCGCCCACGGACGCATAGGCCCGTGGGCCGGCCAACATTATCGACGTACGTACATGACACTGTCACCGACGACCATTTTCCCGGCCCGTCGCATCCATACCATGAATGCAACGCAACCGAGAGCGACGCATGTTGCCGTGCGTGAAGGCCGGATTCTCGATGTCGGCGACGCGTCCCTGCGCGAGGCGTGGCCCGATGCCGTCGTGGATAGCCGGTTCAGCGACAAAGTCCTCCTTCCGGGGTTGATAGAGGGGCACAGCCATTTGCTGGAAGGAGGGATGTGGCGGTTCGTGTACCTCGGCTATTACGACAGGCGCGGCCCGGATGGCCGGGTATGGCCGGGGCTGAAAAGCTACGAGGCAGTCATTGAGCGCCTGAGGGAAGCGGAAGCGCTCATGCCTGATGCGCAGGCGCCGTTGCTGGCGTGGGGTTTCGATCCGATCCATTTCGGCGGGCAGCGCATGACGACTTGCCACCTGGATCAGGTCTCGAAGACGCGCCGCATCGTGGTGCTCCATGCTAGCGTGCATCTGCTCAACGTCAACACCGCCATGCTCCGGCAGGCGGATATCCATGCGGGACTACGCATAGATGGCATCGTGCGCGCTGCCGACGGAACGCCTACCGGCGAGCTGCAGGAGTTCGCCGCCATGTTCATGGTGTTCAAGCATATCGGCAACGTATTCTTCGATGCCGGACAGAGCGAGGAGGGCATTCGGAATTTCGCAAAGATTGCGCAACAGGCCGGCGTGACGACGGCCACCGACCTTTCGCACGCGCTCGCGGACGACATGGTCGACAATCTCGTGCGCGTGACAGGCGAGGACGATTTTCCCTTGAGCCTGGTCGCTGCGTACTCCCCCATGCGCGACATGAACGGCCGCAGCGTGGACCGTGTCCTGGGAGCGATGCAACGCAACACCGCCAAGCTGCATTTCGGACTGGTCAAGCTGGTGATCGACGGTTCGATACAGGGATATACCGCCCGGGTGCGCTGGCCGGGCTATCACAATGGCGCGCCAAACGGCATGTGGATCATAGCTCCCCAGCAATTGAGGGAGCTGCTCATGGAGTACCACAAGGCGGGCCTGACGATTCATATCCACACGAACGGCGACGAGGCGACCGAGGCCGCCATGGACGCGCTGGAATCCGTGCTGGCCGAATATCCCCGCTGGGATCACAGGCATACATTGCAGCATTGCCAGATGGCCGATGCCGCCCAGTTTCGCCGCATGGCCCGTCTGGGCATGTGCGCCAATCTGTTTGCCAATCATCTCTACTTCTGGGGGGATGCGCATTACACGGACACCCTGGGACCCGCGCGGGCGTTCAGGATGAATGCCGCGAAAACCGCGCTGCAGGCCGGGGTGCCCATATCGTTGCATTCCGACGCGCCCATTACACCCATCGGACCATTGTTCACGGCATGGTGCGCGGTCAACCGCGTCACGGCAGGCGGGCGGATTCTGGGCAGCCAGGAGCGGATTCCAGTGATGGATGCCCTGCATGCGATGACATTGGGGGCGGCTTATACGCTCAAACTCGATCACCTCATCGGCAGCATCGAGGTGGGCAAACTGGCCGACTTCGCCGTGCTGGAGGCCGATCCTTTGGAGATCGCACCGCAGGACCTCGCGGGTATCGGCATATGGGGAACCGTGCTCGGAGGGCGTTCATTCCCGGCGCCCCAGCTGTCATGACAGCCCCGGGCAGCGTGCCCCTGACGGTGATCGGGGGCTTTTGGGGCGCCGGCAAGACCACTTTGCTCAACTACCTTCTGAAGGTCCAGCATAGCGAGCGTGTGCTCGTCATGGTCAATGACTTCGGCTCGATCAATATCGACGCGGAACTCCTGGATCAGGGCCGGCATGACCGCCCCGGCGTAGTCCGCCTGCAGAACGGCTGCGTCTGCTGCTCCATTGGCGGAGACTTGATGCAGGCATTCCTGCAAGTGATGTCAATGCCCGACAGGCCAGACCGCATCATCGTCGAAGCGAGCGGCGTTGCCGACCCCACCCGGATCGCGCAGATAGGCCGGGTAAGCGGCGGACTCAGCGATGAAGGCGTGATTACGCTCGTGGATGCGTCGGCGGTGAGAGCCCTTGCTGCCGACAAGTATGTCGGCGATATCGTCCGCCAGCAGATTCTGAGCGCGGACATTGTGCTGCTCAACAAGCTGGATCTCTCCAGCGACGCCGAAATCGTCGAGACCAGGGCATGGCTGCGCGACCTTGCGCCGCGCACGCGCGTGGTTTCCTGTATCCACGGCGAAGTCGATGCGGTCTCGGTCCTGGGTATCGGCGCCGGCAAGGTTGCGCCGGACACCGCCGGCGGCCCTGTCGATGTCCCCGTGCCCGATCTGCGCCGCGCTTCGACGCGGCACGCCGATACGTTCCATAGCTCGACGCTTGCAACGGAGCATCGCTTCGATCGGCGCAGGATCGAGTATGCCCTCGACGCGCTTCCGCAGACGGTTTTGCGAGGCAAGGGATTTGTGGAGCTCGAAGGCGAGGCAACGCCCGCATTGCTGCAGCTTTGCGGAAGCAGATGGACCCTGGACCCAGTTTCCACACCGGCTCCGCCTGCCGGCACACATCTCGTTTTCATCGCGACAGGGGGCAGGGGCGTGCCACGGTTCGATGCCCCGTCGCACTTCGAGCAGGCGTTGGCATCGCGTGACGCCGCTTCCGCGGACACAAGCAATTGAGCATTCACGGGCGCGCGGCGCCGCAAGGCCGCGAGAGGCCGTTGACGCCGTGACGCCGCTGTAAGCTGTCGTGGCGGACGGTCGTGGAGCCAGGCCGGAAGATGGACTACCGCGTCCAGGCGTGCGAGCCCTAGTTGCTCGCCAGCGCAGATTCAATCTCCCTGACCGCCGTCGCCGTGCCGTCTTCCCGCGACATCGCCTGCGCCAGGGCCGCGGCGCTGGACCGCGTGGCCGGCAATCTGGCGAACCGGACCGCCGCCTTGATCGCGCCGGCGTCGAGCTGCCTGGTCGAGATCGGGGCGTCGGCCACGCCCAGGCGCGCCAGTTGGCGCGCCCAGAAAAACTGGTCCCCCGCGAACGGCAGCACCACAGAAGGCACGCCGGCGCGGCACGCCGAATGCGCCGTACCGCTGCCGCCGTGGTGCATCGCCAGCGACGTGCGCGGCAACAGCCAGCCATGCGGCGTATTGCCGATCACCAGGCAATCCTGCGGCAAGCGCACATCCGGCAAGCCCGACCAGCCCGGGTGAAACAGTATGCGCTCCCCCTCCAGGCCAGCGAACACCGCACGCAGCAAGGCCTCCCGGTCAAAGCCCATCATGCTGCCGAACCCCACATAGACAGGCGGCTCGCCCGCCTTCAGAAAATCCTCCAGCTCGGCCGGGGGCGACCAGGCACCGTCGGCCGGCTCCAGCCACTGCCCGCACAGCCTGGCGTTCGCCGGCCAATCGGCAGGCGGCGGCAGCAAGGCCGGCGACACCCCATACAGCATCGGATGCCCGGTCCACAGCCGGTGGCGCGGCCCCTGGTCCAGCACCTGTCGCCGGGCCCGGTTGACCGACCTCCTGAACGACAGCCACAGCAACCCGTTCACCAGATGATGGCTCGCCTTGTTCAAGGCCGACGGCAACTTGCCGGCCGGCAGAAACGGCGAAGCAAACGCGCTCGTCGGCGAAATCGGGATCATCCCCGCGCCGATCGCCGGAATGCCAAGACGGTCCGCGATCGACAGCCCCACGAACGCAGCCAGCCCGGCAACAATCATCCCATCGCACCCCGCCGCCGCCTCCGCGGCTTGCCGCATCCAGCTCTCCGCCTGGGCATTGGCGATACCGGACAACGCCGCCACCGTCGCGTTCACCCCCTTGCCCTGCGACACCAGATCAGCGAGGCTTTCCTGGATATTCCCGCTCAACGCCGCGTGCGGCACGGCAAGGCGCCGGGCGCTGGCCAGCGTATTTCCGTCGGCCAGCAGCAATACCTCGTGCCCGGCGTCCATCAACGCGCGGCACAACGCCGCAAGCGGGCGCGTATCCCCCTCGGTGCCATACGTAAGAACCAGCAGCCTCACGACCCATCCCCCTTCGCGGCGCTACGCGCGGCACACCCCTGCAGAAACAGACCCAGCGCGCACGAGAACGCCGTATCCAGCGACAGCGCAGGATCGGCAAACCAGCGCATCAGCGCACCCAGATACAAGTGATGAAACATCGTCGCCAGATACGGCGCCGGCATATCGGCGCGGATGCCGCCCGACGCCTGGCTATTGCCGATCATCCGCGCGTAGAGCGCCAACAGCCCATCGCCGCCATGCGCCGCCTCCGGCGACTGCATATCGAGGAAACAGAACCGCAGATACGCCGGCAGCAAATCCCGATGCGCGGCACACCACCGCGCGGACAACCCCAGCAACTGCGCCGCGCCCGCCGCGAACTCCTGGCTGGCGAGGCCAGCCAGCGGCAGGCTCCCCAAATCGCGCGCCAGCTCCTGATGGACCCACGCCGCCAGGACGTGATCCTTGGTCGGGAAGTGGTTATAAAGCGTCCCCCGCGCCACATTCGCCGCCTGCGCCACCCGCTCCATCGTGACGGCCTCGTAGCCATCCTGCTGGAACAGCTGTCCGGCGACGGTCGTGATGGTGTCGCGCACGCTCTGGCGCTTGCGGGCTCGCAGGCCTGGGGGAGGGGGCATTGGGTTTGGCTTTGAATTGAACGTTGATCAAAATTGTACTGTATTCAATTTTTTAGTCAATGAGGGGGAGCGGCTGTCTGGGAGGGCGGCGATTGGCCGTCGGGAGGGGGAAGGGGCAGGCAGGAATTTCCTTGATGGGGTTCTAAGGAAATTGCGGGTACAAGCAGGCGGGGGGGGGGGGGGAAGACGTAGCGCCGGGAGACTTGTGGGGCTTGATGGGCATCATGGGCCAGGTTTTATTCTGGGTTCATGATTTTCTTGGCGGGTTGGCGCGACGTGGGTGTGCTTTAGGGCAGTTGTTGGTGTACTGCGATCGGAGTTGGATAGGAGCGTCTTGCGGTGGGGGATTTTGAGTCGGTGATTTACAGTGTTTCTACAGGGAAATGGGGCGAATTCTAGCGTAGGTTGAAATAGGTAAAACCAGTTTCAAATCAGTAGGTTAGCGTATTTTATCTGAATTGGTGAAAACTGGTCACTGTACCTGTACTGTACCGAAATTTCGGTACAGTGAAATGGCATTTCAGTGCCGCCACGGGCTGTAGAAGTCTATAATAGGGGAAATTCTCTTATGGCGCGGTGAGAGCTAATGCGCAAGTATTACTGTTTGAACCTGCCGTGGGACACGATTTTACTATGACGGCTTGTGCGTGACGTTCTGGAATTTTTATTAGCGTACATTCAACCAAACTAAAAGTACTAAGCTATGGCTTTTCTAAATGATGCTTCAATTCGTGAGGCGCTGATTCAGCGCCTTCGTTCAATGTCCAAGGCACCGCGAGTGATTTTGGAAGAATTGCGAGTTCATAATGGAAATGCAATTGCTGATGTGGTTGCCATTAATGATTTTGCGCATTGCTACGAAATCAAGGGCGATAACGACAGCATTTTACGCGCTGTGAAACAGAGCCATTATTATGATCTGGTCTTTCGGAGAACCACGCTTGTTACAACCGAAAAACATATTCAGCGCGCGCTTTTGTTGGTGCCTCCCCATTGGGGGATGATTTGTGCGCGGCTCCGCAATGAAGATGTAACGTTGTCGTATGTCAGGCCTGCGCGTCAAAATCTTGGATTTGACAAAAAACTTGCTGTCATGACTCTTTGGAAATCTGAGATGGTTGAGGTTGCTACTCCATTGAATCTAAAAAATGCCAATAAACTTAATAGAGAGCAACTTTGTGAGGCCATCGCTTCCAATTTTTCGACTAGCGATTTAGTGAAGACTATAGGTAATAGTCTCACGCTGCGAGCTGGTTTAAATCCTGAAGTCTCTCAGCATGTAAGTTATATGTAAATTTATCGTAGGCTTCAAGATGCTGCCGGGAGTGACTCTTTTCCCCTCACCCATGGATTTGGAGTAAATGAAGTTATCTCCGTAGGAGTAGGCAGGTGTGCGATAAAAGTGCTGTCTTACAATGTGTGCAGCAATATCGTTGTACTGAAGAAATCCCCTTCTATGGGTTCTGATTGCGCCACCTCTAGCTATATAGTGATTGTTACCATAGCTATATATGATTTTCGGAGCGGTTACGTTCTGCATTGCCTCTTTGGGAATGTCAACGTCGGAGTAATAGGGGCTTACAACCGTATAGTCTCCTAAATGGATATTGTGTCCGTGCAGTTGCGGTGCTATGTTTCGGTAAATATCCAACTCAATGCGAGGGTGATGATGCTCCTTTTCGACTTCTAGAATGTCGCGTATTGAGGCAGGTATCGACGATCCGCTAATAATAAATGAGAATAAGTCGAATCTGGCAACTGCTGAATTAATAAAATTCACAATTTTTTGACTCCTGTCCCCGACATTTACGTTGAGGCAGAGTCTATTGTCCAAAATTATCGACCAGCGATGGAATAGCCCTTGTCCACGAGCCATAAGACGTGATATATCGGGCTCAACAAGGGCGAAGTTCTCAAAGTCATCGACTTGAAGCCTAATAACTATAGTATTAGATCTCAAGACTCCCGCCTCTTTGCGTTGAAACACTATCTCGTTTCTAGCATCTTCTCTATCTAGCCCTATTACTGGCACGAATTCGTTGAGATCTGAAAAGATGTCAATTACAGCACCGTAGCTATTTTCGCCATTTATCGTAAGCGAATCTTCATTGTCAAAGTCGTCTAAAAATATTGTGGGGCAGCCATTTGTGTGCTTACCTACACTCTTACGGTACTTTGCGAGCACATCTAGAAACTCTTCTTCCGTTGAGAATTGCCTCTTAGGCAAGTCCAGAAAAGGATACGTCATGGATTTAATTTCCGGCTTTAGCTCGCTAAGCGCCACCATTTCGTTCGTTTTGAGCTTTAAGAATGGTATGTAGTTATTCATCGCCAAATATAATTTTTCTAGTGTTTTCAGAGTGAATTATTTTTGTAAAAATATCGTGTCTATTTAAGTCGCGCTGCAATCTTCCGGCGACTATCGCCGGATGAACTTGAACTTTTTCTGCGAAATCCAGTAAGGACTTTTCGCTCATGTCATATTTCACACTTGAGCTTCGCCAGGAGCTCCTGCTTATTAACGAGTCACTTGAAAGCTTGTTTGCTTGAGCCTCAATGAGACTTGTATTCTCGTCATCGACATCATCAAGTATCGGAGTGGTAAGTTGTTCATGATGAAGGGCTATATGCGCTAACTCATGGAGCAATGTGAACCAATAGATGTCAAGTCGCGCATACCTTAAGCTTAAGGCGACAACAGGATGGCCGGTTTCGAGCAGGAAGCAAGCTCCATCCACTTTCATCCCTGGAATGGCGCGCTCGTGGATCAGAATAATCCCCGCTTTGGCTAGCTGTTCGGCTAAATTTGGAATATTTCCAGGATTTGTACTTAAACGAGCAAGACTCTCTAAATACTCGACCTCTATTCCTGAGAACTGAGGGAGATCATTCCATGCGGAGTAAAACCACGCGGCTTCGCGTACTCGGGAAAGCCAATATTTGGCTATAGAATCCTCCGCATCGGAGCGTCTTCGAAATAATGGTTGACCATTTTTCTTATATCTTAAATTTTCTTTGAATGCTCGATGCAGCGATTCATAGTAATCTTGATCTCTGTTTCCTTTTGGAATGTGATTGATTCCGCTCTGGCACTCCAAAAAGGATTCGTATAACTCTTGGGGTGAGAGGCCCTCCTCACTGTACGTAAGGGGGAAGTCATCTTCATTGTTATTTGCTGGACTCATCTCTGCTCCAGAAAAATGGATGCAGATTGCATAGGCATCTCATAGTAAGGAAGCTGATCTTTGTCGAGTTGAGGATGCGCAAGCATTCCTATTTTTTCATAGAAGCCGATGGCTTAGGGTAGTGCATGCAGACAAAAACCGGGCCGAAGTCCGAGACCGTTTTTAGCATAGTCACAAGCATGCTGTATTATCTTTGTCCCGCTTCCTTTTAAAAGCGGAGCTTTAAGAGGATTTGGGCGATTCCAAGGCGCTACCGCGACATATTCAATATAAAATATGTTGCCGTCTTCTATAGCGCTTTTTTTCGGATGGAATATTACACAAGCAGCTTGAGGAAGCCCTTCAGCGAAGATAAAGACCATTTGTATTCATCTGTCTTTAAGATCGCGGATTTCTTTAACCAGTCCCAGTGATTATCCTCTAACTGGAGGCCGTCCATTATTGTGCGACGTTCAATATCGTTTTTGTAATTCTCATGCACAAAACTGAGGAGCTCCATGTTGAACGCTCCCCAACGCCTGTTACATAGATGAGCCTTGACAATATCCCAGCCAGAATGAAACGAATAAACTACAGATCTTCCGTCCGTGGACTTCAGTACGCCCTCAGCCACCTGGTCAGACATATCAGGCTGAAATTTATTCGCTATGAGGTGCTTTCTTATATCTTCGATCGTTGCGAACATCGGCTTACCTTACAGTTGCTTTTCTGGCATTCGCTTTGGACAAAGCGCCAACATGCAATTTTCGTGTGACAGTTACCGGCGACAGCCTATCCTGCACTAGCTTCAACCACCTATATTTTCTTCGTCATGACTAAGCTTTAGGGCTTGCCAAGGCACTACGCGGTTGCACAAATTCTTCGAGGTCAATGTCCCCGTTTATGAACCGTTGAGCATGTTCTTCATCTGCTGCACTGAGCGAGAACCCCTCCAAACCGACTGATGCGCGTGCGTAATTGACGGCCACTACACGCCGGTCGCGCTCGGCACCGGATATCGTTTTAGTTAGTTCCGTTTCGCGCGAATCCATCTCAGCCATGGTTGTCTCCCGTGCTCTAGGTAACGTTATTTTACAAGGTGTGGGATTTTTTTTGGTGATTTGTAGGGAGAACCAGCAAATAAGGCTTCACGCAGAAATTGTCTTGTTTTTCTGCCTATCAATAGGTTTTCCCGATTGACCACGATACTGGCCGCCCTCCGTTGGTGAGGGTACTTCCCAAAGAGGCCTTGCCTCTCTGGACTCTCCACCCTCGCCGGCCTCGGGGGCAGGGGTTACGGGCCGATGGCCCTGAACACCTACCCCCGGGCGTAGCGTGTGGGCACTCCTGCCGCGTCAAGGGGCCGTGTCCTCGCCCGTAGGGCTGCGGGCCGCACCAACCCCTTGACCCGTCATCCGCGCTGTCTATGGCGCAATTCGGCATGCGTGTAGTGATTCTGACTGGAAGAGGTGTCAAGGGTGGGACCGGAGGCCGCAGCCCGGAGCAAAGCGTAGGGAACGGGTGAGGATCCCGGGCGCAGCCTTCACCCTTGATGCCTCTGGAAGCCATGCAGCCTGTCGGCCGGGGGGAGGAACAAGGCGAAGCCGCTGGGCCTGCCCCCGCGGCCAGTCCGGCAAGAACGGACGCGGGACGCAACCGAAGGGGTTGCCCAAGCGTAGTGCGGAGATATGTGCGCCCATGAATGAAAAGGCCTCGCTGATGGCGAGGCCGATGCGGACGCAACATGCACATCACTTACCGTTGACGGAGCCGCCCGTTGCCGGTCCCAGTTTTTGCCCATGTTCTGCAAGACGTGTTGCCGATAGGCTGGGTTCCACATGGTGTTGCCTGCAATCATGTGGTTGGTTCGGCCAGCAGTAACCATCATGCCCGACTGCATATCGCGGCGAGTCGTCTTAGGGTTCACCACGTGGCCACAATACCCTGCGCCATACTCCTGAATGTCAGCGTCAAAGGCGATACCGCCAGCCAGTCTCGCCCCTAAGCCACTCGTTCTTCTCTGCGCGAAGAAGATGATCAAGGCAAGAACGATGATCTGCACAAACGAATTGATGGGATTGTCCGTGGTTTGCTCGGCTTGAAGTCGCGCTGACTGCCGTAAGATTTTCGCCAGAAAAGGACCGCTTGTTTTCCGTGGGGGACCTTGTGGACCGAGGCCCTGAATCGGCCGATGTGCTGAAATGGCTGGAGCGTCCGTGGTTTCACGCGATCTGATGGAAATCACGATCTGATGGCGTGGTGACGGGCGAAGGGAAATCCGATTCCGGATGTCGATCATCGCGTCCACGGTGGCGGACGGTTGGATGCCTGCGTTGGTGATGTTCGTGAACGCATTGCGGCCTGCTTGAGCGCCTTGCCGCTGGCTATCGAGGTGGAAACGCCGAGTGGCGTGGTCAGTGTGGTTCACGCCGACTTCCCCTATGACGATTGGCAGGCTATTCATGGCGCTACTTTCAGCTCGGAGGACGAAGATGCCTGCCTATGGTCCATAGATCGTTATCGAATGCAGTATTCCCAGCCTGTCCGCAATGTGCGTGCGGTGGTCCATGGACATATGACGCTGCGCAAGCCTGCGCAGCTTGGCAACGTCTACTACATCGATACAGATGGGTGGCAGGATTCGGGGAGGTTTACGTTGCTGGACTTGCATACGCTTAAGTCGTGGCCGCGCTAATCATTCTGCCACCTCTGGAATACATGGCGCAGCCTTTAAAAACCCGCCTCACGGGCAGATCAGAGAAGTGATCTGATAGGGCAAAAGAAAAGGTGCATCGCGGATTTCCGGGGAAGGCTTCTCGCGTGATGTTTTCGAGATTGCGCAGTAGCAGCCGGCGCGAGGACCTGATGATCTTGCGCGCCTCTCGGTCGTCGCGTAGGAGGGGATGATTCGCTCGGGAAGACATAAGGCCGAGTTCGGTCAGAAGCAGTCGGCTGCCGCAGACTTCCGAGCGACCGCTTCAGGCTGAAAGCCGAAGCTCGACAACAGCCGCTTCCCGGTACTTCAGTTGATCCATCTAAATGACCATGCGCTAGCCCGCTAGCATTTGCCGTAAGGAGAAGCGCTAAAAAGCGTGTCATGAGTCCCAAGACAAAGCCAATTCGCTAGCGCCGACGGGGCCTTGCTTCTGACGCCACTGTTCACTGCGCAGAGAGATCGATGCCTAGACTCCTGGCTGAATTCTTGCCGCAGCTACCTTGCTCGGGCAGGCTCCCGTTGCTTTGATCTGTGTGTCCAGTGCCATTCAGATGCCAGTAGATGCAGCTCCTTGTATCCATGAGATAATTGTAGTAATAAAATATAAAATAACGTAAGGAGGATGGTTTTGCGGCGGCCCAGCTTATCGACAGCCAAGCCGAAGTTATTAAGCGATCAGGCGCTTGCACGCCTGCGCGAATTGCCAATAGCGGACGTTGCATCAGCCGTAGGGATCACCCTACGTGGCAACAAGGCGATGTGCTTCAACGGGCACGATACAGCGACTCCAAGCTTCACCGTCAGCAAAGCGAGAAATACCTGGAGGTGCTTTGGATGCGGTGAGTATGGCGACGCAATCACGCTAGTCCAGAAGATTCACGGCCTTCGGTTTATGGATGCCTGTAACTGGCTCTGCCACCACTTCGGCATCATCGGCGGCGACGTCCCGTATGGCCTACGCGCTCATTCACTTTCGCGGGTTACAAGTCCCAAGCCAGTTAACCCCCTTCCTTCTGCACCCTCGACTAGTCCTGACTTCGAGCTTTACACCTGGCTCGTGGCGCGCTGCGGACCAGTTAAAGCGTCCTTGGGAACAACCTACCTCCAAACTCACGGAATTACACCGGATCTGGCCCTTAGGTTCGGCGTCGTGGAACTCATAGACCCGGTGAGGGCGTATCGAGAATTAGAAAGGCATTGGGGGCCAGATCGAATCCGTAGCGCAGGATTGTCCGGGAGCCGACGAGCCCTAAGCTGGTCTGGCTATGCCCTAATTTTTCCCTTCAAATTCGATGCCATCACTCAGTACTTACAGGTTCGCTGCCTTCAGATCAGTAGGAAATTCTTAGGTCTAAGTGGTATCCCTAAGCCTATGTTCAACAGTCAACGGCTTAGCCAGTTGCGGCCAGGGAGCCTCCTCCACATTTGCGAAGGCGTCCCAGACGCAATTTCCATGGAGGGGTCCGGGCTAGCCGCAGTTGCAGTTTTAGGTGCTACATCGTTTCGCTCTGAATGGGTCGAGGAGCTTCTCCCTTTTGATCTAGTGGGCGTTCCCGATGGTGATGCTGCAGGCGAGAAATTCATGAAGTGCCTCGCCAATGAATTTCGGGCCAGAAGTAAGAGCATTCGGTTTGTAGTTCCACCTGAAGGCATGGATGCAAGTGACGTTATTGCGCGAGGAAAGAATGCGTAGTTTTCTAAGTCAGGTATGCGACCAATTGAACATGCGCTGGGCATGGGAGAAGGTGAAGCGAGCGTCTGTCCCTGGCGACATCTGGATCGACGAGGCAGACTTGGCCCATTTTGAAGTGCACTTGGGCCACGAACTCCGGGGTCTTGGTGACGATCTACTCTCCGGAAGATTTCGGATGTCACCCATTCGGCCTATGGTTTTTCCGAAGAACCCTGATGGAGATGGGAACCCTAGGGTCCGACAGTACTTCCACTTCACGGTCAGGGATCAAGCGTGGGTTGCCGTCGTGAATGTTTTAGGACGCTATATCGACGAACAGATGCCCGTTTGGAGCTATGGCAATAGACTCTTCCGGTCAGCATGGATTGAAGAAGATATTCACGGAAACAAGATACGGAAAATCGGGCCGTACAGACATTCCTCGGGCCGAATCTATCGGCTGTTTCAGCAATCCTGGCCACTATTTAGGCGTCACATTGCCTTGGCGGTTTCAGCAGCGGCACACGGTTATTCCAAGGTGGACAGCCTTGATGACGATGAGCGCGAAGAGCTTGGCTTTCAGCGTCGCATGCACCGAGCCAATCAATGCCCATTTGTTCTCGCTGACTATTGGACTAACTTACCAACCGGCCCCAACGAGAGCGACGTCTATTGGGCATCTGTTGATCTTGAGAAGTTCTATCCGTCCATCCCTCTTACAGCATGCGTTGATGCAATCTCCCAGTTTGTTCCAGCCGAATTGCGCCCAGAAGTTCAGCGACTGCTAAAAACGTTAACACAGCTTCCATTGAACCTTGATGGTTGGACGGACGCCGAACTGAAGCACATCGAACTTGATGAGTCTCGGAAGACTTTCCACAAAATTCCTACTGGGCTCATGGTGTCAGGGTTTCTCGCAAACGCTGCGCTCCTTCCGGTCGATCAAGAGGTACAGAAAACGCTTCCTCGCGGACGCGTCGCGCACTTCCGCTATGTCGATGATCATGTGATACTGACCAAGACGTTTGATGACCTGATAACGTGGATCGATCACTACAAGGATGTGATCGATAATCTAGGTTCCGGCGCAAGCATTAACCCTGCAAAGACCGAACCGAAAGCCCTAGGGGAACTACTGGGAACGAGCGATACCAGCAAACGCTTTGCCGGGTCAGACCTATGGAATCGAGCCCAAAAGGAGTGCCGCCTCGATCCGGAGTTTCCAACTCCACTAATGACGAAGACGATTGCGCTGGTTTCAGCAATTGGCAAAACAGACTTCACTGCGCTCGAAGACAACGAACTCTCTATCCTGCCGCAGCAGCTGTAGCATCTATTGCTCGTAGATCTTCCTGAAGCGGAGATACCAGCACGAACACGTCTGGCATTCGCGGCGACTCGTCTTGCTCGCGTTGCCGAAGCAAGACTTGCTTCCCCGGAAACACTCGATATCCGACATGGTGGGTCCGGGCAAAGCCGAACGACCAGGACTCAAGCAACCAGTCGCTATAGCGGGGGCCTTTCGCTTGATCCAATCGCTGGCCTTACTGGCATAAGTGATTCTCAGATTCACGCTCGGCTGAACAGCATTGCCGACAGGGTATTTGGTCTGATCAGAAAAGTTCTGCGAGAACGGCCTGATCGTGTCCGTCTGTGGACCCATGCTCTGACCATCGCGCGCCGCCTCGGCGCTACGGGGCTGGAGCTTCTCTTTGATGACATCGATCGCTATGCGAGTGATCCGGTGAATCGGCTAGCTGCCAGCTACATTCTCGGCAATTCTTATGCTGTACTCGCTGCAGAAACAGTACGAGCTGCACAATTGCTTGTTGATACCAATGCGGCAGGATGGCGTAGAGCTGCCGCACTTAGATCTCTGCGGGATATCGCGAAGTTTACTAACCAATGTCAGCCTAAAACAGGCCGATGGTTTGTACAGAAAAGCCTAAATCAGTTTTTCGTCGGTGTATATTGCGCCACTGTGTTGTTGGAGCAATATTCAGGCTCCTTGCAACTCTTGGGGAAACCGCTAAATCAAACATTTGTCGACAAAGGTCGCGAGCTGCTAGCGGGCCATGAAGTGCTGCCGGATCTGCGCGTTGCGCTTGCTTGGTGGGGATGTAAGTTCGACCTTCGCAAGCCCGTTCGTCGAGCGTCTGAGCTGATCGTTCACTTGGGAACTCTCGTAGAGGCACTGCCCGAATCCGACGATCTGTGGACTTTCTTTCCTGCAGATGCACCAATCACACCACTAGTGCGGATCGCATCAGCGACTAAGTCGGGTCAAATGAAGCAAGAAGGGTGGTGGTTTGACGCGATGATGGGTCGCCTTGATTACCGAGACATGGAACAAGTAGCGACTCTGTCCCCTGAAGCGTCTCGTGTTTGGAAATCATTCGAGGAATCTGAGGCGGGGAAATTTCTACCGCTGCCCGTCTGGGCAACAATGATCTGGAAAAGCTGCGATCCCAGAATTACAACGGAATGGCGGCTCGGCGAATGGACCTGCCTAGAGATCGTTAGGCAAGCAGCGTTGCTACTGTCGTCTACCACCCAGACGTTGGATCAAGACTATCTTGAACGCGCATCGCGTAAAGACATTGATACACGCTCCCATTGCGCACACCCGCTCAACTTCGCGCTACCAAGGCATCTCATCGACACGACAGCTGTGTCCTGGCAAGAGTGGAAGCAGAAGCTGCGAGAGCCAGGAACTGGAGTTCTACGACAGGTTCCCCAGCGGCGCCAGATCTATGACAGACGATATGCGCCGCTCGTCGTGAGCGAAATAGGCTCTGCACAGAATCCAATTCGCGGTCTTGGCCTGTGCCTCTTTGCCTTGCTTTCGCGCTCGTTCCTACTTCCGGCGCAATGGAATGGACTTGGGCATGAAAGCATGCTCAGGCATCTCCCTCAGCTCCTGCGAGACGAGATTTCCTATTCATCGGCAACTCTTGGAATTCTTGAGGCGTGTCTTCAACCACGCACGGCCGAGAATGTATTCGCCAACCTCTATCAAGCATGGAGTCCTGGCTCCGATGATGACACTGAGCATGATCCGGTAAGTCTCATCGACACCGCGGATTTGGCGCGCGTTATCTCGATTGCACAGAACGAACTTGAGGCAAATCAAATCTCGACATTCAATCAGCAATCTCGACAAGTGACGCCTGTCAATCTCATGCACCTCACTGACGTTGATTGGAAACGCTACTTTGAAAAGGGACCAGCATGATTTCTGAGAAGCCAGCATTGGTTGAGGTGCTTACTCTTGGCGTAATTCAGACCACCTTGGATTCCACGGCTGCATGGAACACTGATAGTGGTGAGCCAAAAATCTCGGCATCCGAGGATAGCCGTGCATGGTACGAGATTCGCAGAGCGATGAGGGCATTGGCAGACCACGAAGATCAGCCTCGCATCATTCTTCTCCCTGAGCTAGCACTCCCAAGAACGCGACTGGATGACTTCGAACGGCTTGTCTGCTCCATGAACGCACTAGCGATCGTTGGAGTTGACTACCGTCTGAATCATCGAACGAAATCTGCAAAAAATGAAGGTCTCGTTCTTGTTCCTAGAAATTTTTGGAAGCGTACACCTTCGCGCTATGCTGCCAGAGTCTGGTTCGGCAAGCGAGACCCTGCACCGGCTGAGGCGTCTGGCTTCAAAGAGTACATGCCACCATGGGCATTTCATTCGGACCCGAACGTCTATGTCTTCGATGCAGGACCTTATGGACGAATCGGGGTCAGCATTTGCTACGACTTCATGGACATTGAGCGAGCGCTCCTCTATCGCGGCCGGGTTCACCACTTGTTTGTCATAGCCTACAACCGTGATGTAAAGCTCTTTGAGTCGTTGGCCGTTTCTTTATCGAGAACGGCCTTCTGCAATGTGGTGGTTTGCAATACTGGATACTTTGGCGGCTCGCTGGTCGTCAGCCCGTACTACGAGGCGTTCAAGCGCATTGGATACTCGGTCGACGGGGGAAAGGTTTTCACAGCTCAATGCGTTCCGCTTCCAGTGCGCGATCTTGATGCAGCCATCCACGGTTTCGACACTAAACCAAACGCCACGTACAAGCACTTGCCACCAGGCTTCACGACTAGTATGGATCACACTGCTGCGCTTCCGGAAGGCCCATCGGCGGTAGCCATTCCACTGTTCACTTCGGATTAAACGTAGGACTGCGGCCGCTGCGAAGCGGTCATCGTCCTTGGTCTCTTGAACTTCCGCTTTGGGTCGCTCCGCGACCCCCAACTACCCCGCAGATCGGCGTAGAACCAAAGAAAAGGCCCTTCACCCTTAGGCGAAAGGCCCTTTCGTTTTGGAGTGGTTCAGGGTTGTTATCCGCGCTTGAACAGGCGCTCGTGCATCCATCCATCGTTGGTCAGGATGACAGCCGCCTTACCCTGTATATCTCCCTGCGTCCGTTCCGCAAAATTCTTGTAATTGGCACGCATGCTTTCCGATTTGGCCCAGTCATCTGCACCTTCTACTTTGTAGCGGTAGTTCACCTGCGACAGCTTTACGCCCATCATGTCGCTGGGTTCGGTGAAGTTGCTCACTTCCACAACGGTGTACTTGCCGCTGCAGAAGGCATCTTGTCCAGCCATGGTATTGGCACCATTGGCGACGAGGAACTTCTTGCCGGTGTCGGTGACTTGGTATTCGGTGGCCGGCTCCATCTTGTTGCCAAACATGGCTTTGACTTCGGTGTCTCGTTTCGTCAGTAGCCCGGCTTCGACCAGCGCGTCGGCGCGCTTCTTGCTCTGGCCGCCCAGCATGTCTTGATTCGCCAGGGTGAACGGCAAGCCCTTTGCAGGAATCGCAGCGCACACGCCTTTCTGAGTGTCCAGGTATGCCTATATGGTCTTGCTGAAGTTGCTCTTGTTCGCGTCCTTGGCGCTGCCGCACGCGGCAAGGGTAAGAGCAAGACTGCTGATGGCCGACACCTCCCGATCGCTCAAGCGGGCTTTCACGAATCGGCTGACAGCCTCGTGCCGCAGGTCGTGAAAGCGGAAGTCTTCGAGGCCCGCTGCCCGCTTGGCATCGGTCCATGCTTCGTAGAACAAGTAGGGGCGTCGTATGCGATCCCTGCCGGGTTCGCCGAAGAACACCTTACCGTGGGGTCGTAGCTTGCCATTTTTGTCCAGGTGGCCAGCCAGTCGCGGGCCAAGGCCGCTTCGACGGTCATGCGCTCGGCGGGCGCCCACTGGATGTATACGCCGCGCCCAGTCTTCGGCATCCCGCTTGGTGCGGAACGTCGTGGCCGTGGCCGGCCAGCCTGTCTTGCGAGTGAGGGCTTTTCACGTGCCCGAAGAAGTCTTCACAATCGTAGCCATGAGTACTTCGTATGAGGCTAGCGCGGCATCACTGTACCGAAACTGTACCTGACTACAATTTTAGGAAAATCCCCCGGTACGGGGCTTGTACTGCGAAATCTTCTAATGGCTTGAATTAGCAGAAGATTTGGGGATGGTGCCCGGGGCCGGAATCGAACCGGCACGCCTTGCGGCGGGGGATTTTGAGTCCCCTGCGTCTACCAATTTCACCACCCGGGCACGGGGGAACGGGCTTCGAGCGAAGGCCGTCTGGAAGGAAGGTTGCGATTATATGCGGTCTTGAAAATCTTCGCTTGTGCCCTCATGTGTAGGGGCATGCCCGGGGCCGCTGCCGTGCGCCGGCCCGCGATTGTTCATTTTTTGACCAGTTACGTACCACGATGAGCCAGACCACCACGAATTCCGCATCCGAAACCCTGGGGTTCCAGGCCGAGGTGAAGCAGCTGCTGCACCTGATGATTCACTCTCTCTACAGCAACAAGGAGATCTTCCTGCGCGAGCTGGTGTCGAACGCGTCGGACGCGTGCGACAAGCTGCGCTTCGAGGCGATCGACCAGCCGGGCTTGCTGGACGGCGACGGGGAGCTGGCGATCCGCGTGGATTACGACAAGGCCGCCCGCACGATCACGATTTCCGATAACGGTATCGGCCTGTCGCGCGACGAGGCGGTGGCCAATCTGGGCACGATTGCCCGCTCGGGCACGCGCGAGTTTTTCTCGCAGCTGACGGGCGACAAGCAGAAGGACGCGCAGCTGATCGGCCAGTTCGGGGTGGGGTTCTATTCCTCGTTCATCGTGGCAGACAAGGTGACGGTGCTGAGCCGCCGCGCCGGCCTGGCGGCCAATGAGGCGATCCGCTGGGAGTCGGACGGACAGGGCGAGTTCAGCATCGCGCCGGCCGAGAAGGCCGGGCGCGGTACGGATGTGGTGCTGCACTTGCGCGCCGACGAGGACGAGTTGCTCAATGGCTGGAAGCTGCGCGAGATCCTGCGCCGCTATTCGGACCATATTTCGCTGCCGATCCGCATGGCCAAGGAGGATTGGGACGCGGAGAAGGGCGAGCAGGTCAAGGGCGATGAGCTGGAGACGGTGAACCAGGCGAATGCGCTGTGGACGCGCAATAAATCGGATATTACCGACGAGCAGTATCGCGAGTTCTACAAGACGGTGTCGCACGATTATGACGATCCGCTGGCGTGGACGCATAACCGGGTGGAGGGCCGCAGCGAGTATACGCAGCTGCTGTATGTGCCCAGGCACGCGCCGTTCGATCTGTGGGACCGCGATGCGCGCCGCGGGGTGAAGCTGTATGTGAAGCGGGTGTTCATCATGGACGACGCGGAGCAGTTGCTGCCGTCGTATCTGCGTTTCGTGCGCGGGGTGATCGATTCGGCGGATCTGCCGCTGAACGTGTCGCGCGAGATCCTGCAGGAGAGCCGCGATGTGCGGGCGATCCGCGAGGGTTCGGCCAAGCGGGTGCTGTCGCTGCTGGAGGACATGGCGGAGAACAAGGCGGAGGATTACGCGACGTTCTGGACGGAGTTCGGCCAGGTGCTGAAGGAAGGCACGGGCGAGGACGCGGCCAACCGCGAGCGCATCGCCAGGCTGCTGTGTTTTGCGTCGACGCACGATGGCGAGCAGGCGCAGACGGTGTCGTTCGCGGATTATGTGGGCCGCATGAAGGATGGCCAGGACAAGATTTACTACGTGACGGCGGATACGTTCACGGCGGCGGCGAACAGTCCGCACCTGGAGATTTTCCGGAAGAAGGGCATCGAGGTGCTGCTGCTGTCGGATCGGGTGGACGAGTGGATGCTGTCCTATCTGCGCGAGTTCGACGGCAAGTCGCTGGTGTCGGTGGCCAAGGGCGGCCTGGATCTGGCGGAGCTGGCGGACGAGGAAGAGAAGAAGCGCCAGTCCGAGGTGGCCGAGACGTTCAAGCCGCTGGTCGAGCGCCTGCAGCAGGCGCTGGCCGAGCAGGTGAAGGAGGTGCGGGTGACGCAGCGCCTGGTGGATTCGCCGGCCTGCGTGGTGGTGGGCCAGAACGAGCTCAGCCCGCATCTGCTGCGCATGCTGAAGGCGGCGGGCCAGGAGGCGCCGGAGGTCAAGCCGGTGCTGGAGATCAACCCGGACCACGCGCTGATCGCGCGGATCCGCGATGCCAGCGATGCGGAGTTCGGCGATTGGGCCGCGCTGCTGCTGGACCAGGCGCTGCTGGCCGAAGGCGCGCAGATCGCCGACCCGGCGGCCTTCGTGAAGCGCTTGAACGGGTTGCTGTTGAAGGCTTGAGGATGCGCTCGATCAAGGGGTGGCTGTCCTCGCGCGGGGGCTGACACCGTCTTGGCAGGCTGGCATTGAGGGCGTACGACGGGGTGCCTGTCCCTGCGGGGACAGGCACGCGAGGGAGGTGGCTGGTGCCAGTCCCCGTTCGGGACAGGCACGCGGAGGAGGTGGCTGGTGCCAGTCCCCCTTTGGGGCAGGCACGCGGAGGAGTTGGTCGGTGCCAGTCCCCGTTCGGGACAGGCACGCGGAGGAGTCGGTCGGTGCCAGTCCCCCTGCGGGGACAGGCACCGAAGTGTCAGGCGAGCGGCAGTGTCAGGATGCCCTGGGTGGCGGGGCGCATCATGAGGCGGCGGTACCAGGCCGAGATGTGCGGCGTGGCGGGGCGTTCGATGGGCAGGCCCAGCCAGCGGTGCGCGGCGCAGCCCAGCGCGATGTCGCCCATGCTGAATTGCGGGCCGGCGATGAAGTCGCGGCCTGCCAGGGCGTTTTCCAGCATCAGGGCGATCTTGCCGGCCTGGCGGGCCGAGGCTTCGATGGCGGCGGCGTCGCGCTGTTCGGGCGCGGTGCGCACCAGGCCCATGAAGGCGGGCAGCATGCTGGGTTGCCATTCGGTGGTCTGCCAGTCCATCCAGCGGTCGGCGTCGGCGCGCACGCAGGGGTCGGCGGGGCTGATGGCGCCTTCGCCGTAGCGCGCGCCCAGGTAGCGCACGATGGCGTTGGATTCCCACAGGATGAAGCCGCCGTCGTTGATCAGCGGCACCTTGCGGTTGGGGTTCATGCGGCGGTATTCGGGGGTGTCGAGCCCGCCGAACGGGCCGCCGGCCTCGATGAAGGTGTGCGGCAGCGCCAGTTCGCGCACGGCCCACATGACTTTTTGCACGTTGACCGAACTCAGCCGGCCCCAGATCTTCAGCATGTCGAAACCCCTGGTTTGATTGTCGGTACCGCTATACGGGCGGCAGGTTGCGCCGCGGGAACCCGCTTTCGCGGCCGAAGCGCACCCAGTTGAAGGCGCGTCCCGGGTCGGTCTTGCGGCCCGGGGCGATGTGTTCGTGGCCGCGCGCGTCGGCCAGCGGGTAGCGCGCGCGCAGCACCTGCGCCAGGCGCGCCAGCGTGGCGTACTGGGCGTCGGCGTAGGGCAGGATGTCGGTGCCTTCCAGTTCGATGCCGATCGAGAAGTCGTTGCAGTTGTCGCGGCCCCTGAAGCGGGATACGCCGGCGTGCCAGGCGCGCGCTTCGGTGGCGGCGAACTGGATGATGGCGCCGTCGCGGCGGATGAAGAAGTGGGCCGAGACATGCAGGCCGCGCAGGCGCTCGAGCCACGGGTCGGCGCTGTAGTCCAGGCGGTTCAGGAACAGGTCGGCGACGTACGGGCCGCCGAACTGGCTGGGCGGCAGGCTGATGTTGTGGATGACCAGCAGGCTGATCTGCGTGCCCGCGGGGCGGGCGTTGACGTTGGGCGAAGGGGCGCGGGTGACCGCGGGCCCGGGGATCAGCCAGCCGTGGCGGTCCAGTAGCAATCGTTGCATGATGGGGTCAGGCTTGTTGCGGGTGACCCTGCATTATGCAGGATGGGGCCGGATCCTCCAGCCCGTGGGGTTTTGCGGCGGCCGTTCAGCCGCGATCGGCGCCGCGGCGGGCGTGGTCGCTGCTGCACCAGGTCTGCCCGCCCAGCAGCACGGCCTCGGAATGCGGCAGGTGCACGCCGCAGTGGGCGCAGCGCACCATGGGCTGGCTGGCGGCGTCCTGGGCGGGGCGGGGCGGCTCGGCGCGCGGGGCGCGCTTGGAGGCGGCGCGGGCGCCGGCCAGGCGCGCGATGAACAGCACGGCCAGAATGACGACGAACCAGAAGATCAGCTTGCCCACTTCAACCTCGATGCAGAATGACTTCCAGCACGAACCGGCTGCCGGTGTAGGCCAGGATCAGGAACGCGAAGCCGGTCAGGGTCCAGCGCAGCGCCACGCGGCCGCGCCAGCCGCGGATGTGGCGGCCCAGCAGCAGCACGCCGAAGGTGGCCCAGGACAGCAGCGTGAAGATGGTCTTGTGGTCGAACGGCAGGAATTTGCCGGTCAGGGTGATGGAGGCGACCGAGCCCGAGCCCACCGCCAGGGTCAGGACCACGAAGCCGATCCAGATGACGCGAAACAGCAGGCGCTCCTGCACCAGCAGCGGCGGCTGGGCGTCCAGCACGCGGCCGACGATGCTGCGTTCGGCCGGCGCATCCAGCGGGCGGTGCAGGTGGCGGTCGAGCAGGGCTATCAGCATGGCGTGCAGCGCGGCGATGGTGATCAGGCCGTAGGCGGCCAGCGCGATCAGCAGGTGGGCGCGCAGCCAGGGGTTGTTGGCATGGGGCACCAGCTGGGCCTGCGGGAACAGCGCGGCTATTGCGGTTACGATAGCGGCTGCCGGCAGCAACAGCAGCTGCAGGCCGTCGATGCGGATCAGCAGGCTTTCCAGCCAGAACACGACCAGGCCCAGCCATACGGCGGCCGACAGGGCCAGCGCCCAGCCGATGTACAGGTGTTGCGTCCCCAGCATGGCTTGCTGCAGGGCCACGCCGTGCAGGGCCAGCGCGCCCAGCAGGCCGGTTCGGGTTAGCTTGCTTGCTTGATCCACGCTGCCGCGGCCTTGCAGGCGTCGCCACAGCGACCCTGCGAGTACCGCATAAGCCAGCGCGGCCACGGCGTGAAATACAATGCCTGATGACATAAAAACCGTTGTCTGGATGGGGCCATGGGCGCTTGTCGCCCGCCGGCGGCTAGCTGCGCCCAGGCGGCCTCGTTCAATCAACTAGTGTAAGCGGAAACGCCTCTCATGCTCGATAACCTGACTCAACGGCTGTCGCGCGTCGTCAAGACGCTGCGCGGCGAAGCCCGCCTGACCGAGGCCAACACCCAGGAGATGCTGCGCGAAGTGCGCATGGCGCTGCTGGAGGCCGACGTGGCGCTGCCCGTGGTGCGCGATTTCGTGGCGCGCGTCAAGGAAAAGGCCCTGGGCGAAGAAGTGGCCGGCAGCCTCAGCCCCGGCCAGGCTCTGGTGGGCGTGGTCCACAAGGAGCTGACCAGCCTGATGGGCGGCGACCTGGGCGAGCACGCCGGCGAGCTGTCGCTGGCCACCCAGCCGCCCGCGGTCATCCTGATGGCCGGCCTGCAGGGCGCGGGCAAGACCACCACCACCGGCAAGCTGGCGCGCTGGCTGTCCGAGGGCCAGCACGTCCAGGGCGGCCGCAAGACGGGCAAGAAGAAGGTGCTGGTGGTCAGCGCCGACGTGTATCGCCCGGCCGCCATCGAGCAGCTGAAGACCGTGGCCGCCCAGGTCGGGGTGGATTTTCTGCCGTCGGACGTTAGCCAGAAGCCGGAAGACATCGCCCGCAACGCGATCGACCATGCGCGCCGCCACCACTACGACGTGCTGATCGTCGACACGGCGGGCCGGCTGGGCATCGACGAGGCCATGATGCGCGAGATCCGCGCGCTGCACGACCTGGTCAAGCCGATCGAGACGCTGTTCGTGGTCGACGCGATGCAGGGCCAGGACGCGGTCAATACCGCGCGGGCCTTTGGCGACGCGCTGCCGCTGACCGGCGTGGTGCTGACCAAGCTGGACGGCGACGCGCGCGGCGGCGCGGCGCTGTCGGTGCGCCACGTCACCGGCAAGCCGCTGAAGTTCGTCGGCGTCTCCGAAAAGCTGGACGGCCTCGAGCCGTTCCACCCCGAGCGCATGGCGCAGCGCGTGCTGGGCATGGGCGACATCGTGTCGCTGGTCGAGCAGGCGCAGAAGAACATCGACATCGCCGAGGCGCAGAAGCTGGCCTCGAAGATCAAGTCCGGCAACAAGTTCGATTTGAACGACTTCCGCGACCAACTCGGCCAGGTCAAGAAGCTGGGCGACATGGGCTCGTTGCTGGAAAAGCTGCCCGCGCAGTTCCAGCAGGCGGCCGGCCAGCTGCAGGGCGGCCAGGCCGAGAAGCAGCTGCGCCGCACCGAGGGCATCCTGAACTCCATGACGCCGGGCGAGCGCGCCAAGCCCGAGTTGATCAAGGCCTCGCGCAAGCGCCGCATCGCCGCCGGCGCCGGCGTGCCGGTGCAGGAAGTCAACCGCCTGCTGTCTCAGTTCGAGCAGATGCAGGGCATGATGAAGCAGATGAAAAAAGGCGGCATGGCCAAGATGATGCGCGCCATGGGCGGCATGAAGGGCCTGGGCCGCTTTGGCGGCATGCGCTAGCGGCGAGCGTGGGCGCGCAGTAAAAAAAACGGCCAGACTTTGCGTCTGGCCGAATCGATCGGGGCTAAGCGGGGATAGCTGCCCCGATACAAACCGGCAAACGCTGCGGGGTTTGCCGGTCTGTCCTGGTTGTTACTCGGCAAGCGGCGGAATGCGCAGCACCTGGCCCGGGTAGATCTTGTCCGGGTCGCTGAGCATGGGCTTGTTGGCCTCGAAAATCGTCGGGTACTTGGCGCCCTTGCCCTTGCCGTAGTTGGCTTCGGCGATCTTCCACAGAGTGTCGCCCTTCTGCACCGTGTACATCACGGCGGCGGGGGCGGCCTGCGCGGTCTGCAGCTGGTTGTCCACCTGCGCCACGCCCACTGTGTTGCCCAGGGCCAGCACGATTTTCTCGGCCGCCTCGGTCGAGGCCGCGCTGCCCTTGACCGTGACCTTGTCGCCATCGACGGATATGTCCAGCCCTTCGGCCGACAGCCCGTGCTTGTCCAATTCCTTTTTCAGCTCGTCGGCGGTCGCGGCCTTCGCTTCGCTGGCGCCGAACAGTTTCTCTCCGACTTCCTTGATGAAGTTGAGCAAGCCCATTTTTCTTCCTTGTGCGTTGAAAAAAGCATTGATCGCGAAAACGATTATGGGTGCAGCGGCGGCGTGGGTGATGCAGCAAGATGTAACGTCTTGCAGCTTCATGCTGCCGCCGCGGCGCCCGCGGATGGGCGGCCTCGCGATTTAGCCGCCACCCACCGCCACGACGATTTCGATCTGGTCGCCATCGTCCAGCAGGGTATCACCATGTTTGCTTTTGGGCACGATTTCGCCGTTGCGCTCGACCGCCACGCGCTTGCCCTGGTAGCCCAGGGTTTCCAGCAGTTCGACGACGGTGGTCTGCAGAGGGAACTCGCGTGCCTCGCCGTTCAATGTGATGTGCATACGAATCTCCTCAAGCGGGGTTGGCTGCGTAAGTATCGGTAGCCTGGATCAGCCGGGCCAGGATGCCGGGTTCGTCGAACGCGTGGCCCGCGTCCGGAATCAGGTGGAACTGCGCCTGCGGCCAGGCGCGGTGCAGGTCCCAGGCGGTGCGCGCCGGCGTGCACACGTCGTAGCGGCCCTGCACGATGGTGCCGGGTATGCCGTGCAGCTTGTGCGCATCGCGGATCAGCTGGCCTTCTTCCATGAAGCCGGCGTGCACGAAGTAGTGGTTCTCGATGCGGGCGAAGGCCAGCGCCGCGCGGTCGGCCGCATGGCTTTGCTGGTGGCGCGGGCTGGGCAGCAGGGTAATGGTGTGGTCTTCCCAGCGGCTCCAGGCCTTGGCCGCGCGCAATTGTTCGGCCGGATCGTCGCCGGTCAGGCGCCTGTGGTAGGCCGCGATCAGGTCGCCGCGCTCTTCGGGCGGGATGGGCGCCACGTATTCTTCCCAGCGGTCGGGAAACAGCCACGACGCGCCTTCCTGGTAGAACCACTGCACTTCGGCGCGCCGCAGCCCGAAAATCCCGCGCACCACCAGTTCGCTGGCGCGTTGCGGGTGGGTCTGCGCGTAAGCCAGCGCCAGGGTCGAGCCCCACGAGCCGCCGAACACCAGCCAGCGCTCGGCGCCCATGACCTCGGCGCGCAGGCGCTCGATGTCGGCCACCAGGTGCCAGGTGGTGTTGTTTTCCAGGCTGGCGTGCGGCAGCGAGCGGCCGCAGCCGCGCTGGTCGAACAGCAGCACGTTGTAGCGGCGCGGGTCGAACAGCTGGCGGTGCACCGGCGAGCAGCCGCTGCCCGGGCCGCCATGCAGGAATACCGCCGGCTTGCCCTGGGGGTTGCCGCACAGCTCCCAGTAGACCTGGTGGCCGTCGCCGGTGTCCAGGGTGCCCTGGCGATAGGGTTCGATCGGTGGGTAGAGCATTCAGGCTCGCTTGAACATCAGGTCCCAGACGCCGTGGCCCAGGCGCAGGCCGCGCGTCTCGAACTTGGTTTGCGGACGGAAATCCGGGCGCGGCGCGTAGCCGTCGGCGGTGTTGCGCAGCAGCGGCTCGCCGCCCAGCACTTCCAGCATCTGGACGGCGTAGTCTTCCCAGTCGGTGGCGCAGTGCAGGTAGCCGCCCGGCGCCAGCCGGCTGGCCAGCAGCGCCACGAAGGGCGGCTGCAGCAGGCGGCGCTTGTGGTGGCGCTTCTTGGGCCACGGATCGGGAAAATACACGTGCACGCCGGCCAGCGAGTCGGGCGCGATCATGTCGCGCACCACTTCCACCGCGTCGTGCTGGACGATGCGCAGGTTGGCGATGGCCGATTCCTCGATGCGGTGCAGCAGCGAGCCCACGCCGGCATTGAAGACTTCCACGCCCAGGAAATTGTCGCCCGGGCGCGCCAGCGCGATTTTCTCGGTGGTCTCGCCCATGCCGAAACCGATTTCCAGGATGGTGGGCGCCTGGCGGCCGAAGGTAGCGGCCATGTCCAGGGGGCGCGGCGCGTACGGCACGGACCATTTGCCCATCAGCTGCTCCAGCGCGTCGCGCTGGCGCTGCGTGATGTGGCCGCGGCGGTGCACGAAGCTGCGGATATGGGTGGCGCCCGGGCTGTCGGGGGCGTGCTCGGCGCTGGCCAGCGCGGCCTGGGTGGCCTCGCTCAGCGGGGCGCCTTCGGGGGGATGGGCGGGGGTGTTCGTATTCATAGGCTGAATTGTAGTAGGGCCGCGACCCCGGCCGGCGGGCCGCTGGCTACAGGTATAGTTCATCACTGCGTATCTGTCACGACACCCCATCCATGAACCCAGCCCGCTTCGATCTGGTCACGTTGGCGCTGTTTGTCGCGGTGGCGCGCCAGGGCAGCATCTCGGCCGGCGCGCGCCAGTCGCACCTGGCGGTGGGCGTGGCCAGCAAGCGCATTTCCGACCTGGAGAACGCGCTGGGCACGCCGCTCTTGTATCGCACCGCGGCCGGCGTCGAACTGACCGACGCCGGCCAGGCCTGCCTGGCGCACGCCCTGCGGGTGCTGCAGGAGGTCGAGCACATGGCCGGCGTGCTGTCGGATTTCGCGCAAGGCGTGGGCGGCCAGGTGCGCATCGCCGCCAATACCTCGTCGATCACCCAGTTCCTGCCCGAGGACCTGGCCGGCTTCATGCAGCGCCATCCGGCCGTGCGCATCCACCTCGAAGAGCAGAACAGCAGCGACATCGTCACCGCCGTGGCCGAGAACCGCGCCGACGTCGGCATCTTCGCCGACCGCACGCCCGCGGCCGGGCTGACCACCGTGCCGTACCGGCTGGACGAGCTGGTGCTGATCACGCCGCCGCGCCACCCCCTGGCCGCCCGCGCCCAGGTGGCGTTCGCCGACACGCTGGACTGCGACTACGTCGGGCTGCCGCCGGCCACCTCGCTGGCCACCCGCCTGGCCGACGAGAGCGCGCGGCTCGACAAGAGCATCCGGCTGCGCATCCAGGTGCGCAGCTTCGACGCGATCTGCCGCATGGTGGTGGCCACCGGCGGCGTCGGCATCCTGCCACGCATCGCCGCCGAGCCGCACGCGCGCTCGATGCAGGTGCGGCTGATACCGCTGGCCGACGACTGGGCCCAGCGCTGGCTGCTGCTGGGCGTGCGCGACCTCGACAGCCTGCCCGTGGCCGCGCGGCTGCTGGTGCGCAGCCTGGCCGAAGGGGCGGCCTGAGGCGCGGCCGGCCTTCTCCATCCACGAAAGCCCCCTTGCCCATTTGCCCATACCTGCCGCGCGGCGATTGCCCGCACACTGCTTCTCCATATCAAGCCACAAATACGGAGACGACATGGCGGGGCAGATACTGGCCGGCATACGGGTGCTGGAGCTCGGGCAACTGATCGCGGGGCCCTTTGCCGCCAAGACGCTGGCCGACTTCGGCGCGCAGGTCGTCAAGATCGAGCCGCCGGGGCAGGGCGACCCGCTGCGCAAGTGGCGCCTGCTGCATGAGGGCACCTCGGTCTGGTGGGAGGCGCAGTCGCGCAACAAGCAATCCGTGTGCGTGGACCTGCGCCAGCCCGAGGGCCAGGACCTGGTGCGCCAGCTGGCCGCCCAGGCCGATGTGCTGATCGAGAACTTCCGCCCCGGCACCATGGAGAAATGGGGCCTGTCGTGGGAGGCGCTGCACGCCCTCAATCCGCGCCTCATCATGCTGCGCATCTCGGGCTACGGCCAGACCGGCCCCAAGGCGCAGGAGCCCGGCTTCGCCGCCATCGGCGAAGCCATGGCGGGGCTGCGCTATCTCAACGGCGAGCCCGGCCGCGCACCGGTGCGCGCCGGCCTGTCGCTGGGCGACACCATTGCCGGCCTGCACGGCGCCATGGGCGTGCTGCTGGCCTTGTACCAGCGCGATGCGCGCGGCGGGCAAGGGCAGGTCATCGACGCCGCCCTCTACGAGAGCATCTTCAACCTGAGCGAGAGCCTGCTGCCCGAGTACTCCGTGTTCGGCGCCGTGCGCGAGCCGGCCGGCGCCGCGCTGCCGGGCATCGCTCCGTCCAACGCCTATCCGTGCCGCGACGGCTACGTGCTCATCGCCGGCAACGGCGACGCCATCTTCCAGCGCCTCATGCAGCGCATCGGCCGCGCCGATCTCGGCGACGACCCGGAACTCGCGCACAACGACGGCCGCGCGCGCCGCGCCCACGAGCTGGATGCCGCCATCGGCGCCTGGACCGCCCAGCGCGACATCGGCAGCGTGCTCGAGGCCATGCGCGCGGCCGGCGTGCCGGCAGGGCGCATCTACAGCGTGGCCGACATCGCGCAAGACCCGCACTACCAGGCCCGCGGCGCCATCGCCCGGCTGCGCGCGGCCAGCGGCATCGACGTCGACATGCCGGCGGTCTTTCCCTGCCTGTCCGACAACCCGGGCGCCATCCGCGAGCGCGCCCCGCTGCTGGGCGAGCATACCGACGCCGTGCTGGAGGAGGCCGGCCTCGACGACGCGGCGCGCGCCGGCTTGCGCGCCCGTGGAGTGATCGCATGAACGGCCCGCAACGCATCGAAATCAATGAAGTCGGTCCGCGCGACGGCCTGCAGATCGAGCGCGCCCTGGTCGCCACCGACGACAAGGTCGCCTTTGTCGACGCCCTGTCGGCCTGCGGCTTCGCGCGCATCGAAGTCACCAGCTTCACCTCGCCCAAGGCCATTCCGGCCCTGGCCGACGCCCAGGACGTCATGCGCCGCATCGCGCGCAGGCCCGGCGTCGTCTACACCGCGCTCATTCCCAACATCCGCGGGCTGGAACGCGCGCTGCAAGCAGGCACCGACGAGATGAACCTCGTCATGTCGTGCAGCGAAACCCACAACCGCGCCAACCTGCGCATGACGCGCGACCAGTCCTTCGACGAGCTGGCCGCCATCCTGCGCCGCGCCGGCGAGGCCGGCGTGCCGTGCAACGTCTCGCTGTCCACGGCCTTCGGCTGTCCCTTCGACGGCGACGTGCCCGCCGACGACGTTATGCGGCTGGCGCGCCGGCTGGCCGACGCCGGCGCCCAGGGCATCACCCTGTGCGACACCACCGGCATGGCCTATCCCACCCAGGTCGCGCGGCTGTGCGAGACCTTCCAGCGCGCCTTGCCCGGCGCCGCGCTGACCGTGCACCTGCACAACACGCGCGGCATGGCCCTGGCCAACGCCGTGGCCGCCTGGCAGACCGGCGTCACGCGCTTTGACGCCGCCGCCGGCGGCCTGGGCGGCTGCCCCTACGCGCCCGGCGCCAGCGGCAACGTCAACACCGAAGAACTCGTGCACATGTTCGCGTGCATGGGCGTGGCCACCGGCGTCGCGCTGGCGCCCCTGCTCGACATCGTGCGCGGCCTGCCCGGCCTGGTGCGGCGCGCCCTGACCAACCCCTTGCTGGCGGCCGGCCCACGCCTGGCCACCCACCAGCCGCCGGCCTGGCTGGCCGAGCGTTTCCCGGCCGCCTGACGGCGGCCCTCGTCACCCCAGTACCCATAACAAACAGGAGACCCACCATGCATATTGCCAAGCTACGCCTGCTGCGCGGCGCCGCCCTGGCCGCCACCCTGGCCGCCGGCGCCACCGCCGCGCATGCCGGCGACTACCCCGAGCGGCCTGTCTCGCTGATCGTCTCGGCCGCGCCGGGCGGCACCACCGACATCGCCGCGCGCCTCATCGCCCAGCCGCTGGGCCAGGCCCTGGGCCAGGCCCTGGGCCAGACCGTCGTGGTCGACAACAAGCCCGGCGCCTCCGGCGGCATCGCCGGCCAGATGGTCGCGCGCGCCCAGCCCGACGGCTACACCCTGTTGCTGCAATACTCGGGCTTCCAGGCCATCACCCCGCACGTCTCCACCAACCTCGGCTGGGACCCCATCAAGGACTTCGCGCCCGTCGCCAACGTGCTCTCGGCCCCGCAAGTCGTCGTCGTGCGGCCCGACCTGCCCGTCAAGACCCTCAAGGACCTGGTCGACTACGCCAAGGCCAACCCCGGCAAGCTGAACTACGCCTCCTCCGGCAACGGCTCGCTGCAGCAAGTGGCCACCGAACTGCTCAACCAGATGGCCGGCATCCAGATCACCCACATTCCCTACAAGGGAACCGGCCCGGCCTTGAACGACCTGCTCGGCGGCGCCGTCGACCTCACCATCACCACCCCGCCGCCGCTGCTGGGCTACATCGCCGCCGGCAAGCTGCGCGCCCTGGCCGTCACCGGCGACAAGCGCCTGCCCAGCCTGCCCGACGTGCCCACCGCCGCCGAAGCCGGCTACCCCGACCTCATCGTCTCGTCGTGGTTCGCCATGTACGCCCCGGCCGGCACCCCGCCCGCCATTGTCGAGAAACTGTCGGGCGAAATCCGGAAAATCATGGCCACCGACGCCTTCCGCCAGAAAGCCGCCGAGCAGGGCGCCGAGGCGCGTTACATGGATCCGAAGCAACTGGGCGCCTACACCCAGGAAGAACTGGACCGCTGGGGCAAGGTCGTCAAGGCCGCCCATATCAGCGCCAACTGAGGCTGCGCGACTGCCCGCCCGCCGCGCGTGCGCGCGGCGGCGCTGGGCGCTATAATGCGCAGCTTCCCCGGCCCCTTGCGGGCCGGCGGCATCCAGAGCGGGTGTAGTTCAATGGTAGAACGGCGGCTTCCCAAGCCTCAAGCGTGGGTTCGATTCCCATCACCCGCTCCAATTACGGCTCACATCCATCTTGTCACTCCGAGATGTAAGTCCAAGTGTGATCCGAAAGCGGATTGTCCACTTTGTTTGTGTCGCTGAATCGTGGGCCATGTGTGCCGCTGGCGAGCGTGGGCGCCTCGGTGAACTCACTGTGCCGTAGTCCGAAGTTTTTCCCTACAGACCGAGGTCAGATAGTCCGGGATGGCCGTCGGGTCGACGACCAAGCGGCCAGTGGAACTTCCGCTCCGATTCTTGGATAGGCATGTCGTTGATGCATGCATGGCGACGGCGCATGAGGCCGTCAACCTCGAATTCCCAGTCCTCGTTCCCGTACGACCGGAACCAATTCCCCGCATCGTCGCGCCACTCATACGCATAACGAACTGCGATCCGGTTGCCTTCATGCAGCCACGCATAGAACGCCGCTTCGAACATGCCCATCTTGCGGCAGACCTCCTCGAGTGGCGCCGTGGTGTCGAACGCCATCCGCGCTTGCGTGAACGTTGACTGTTTCATGGCGATGTCCTCTCTGGGCTCGTTTCGCCTGAACCCTCCTGACCCTCAACTGCCCGATTTTCAGGGCGAAATTCAGCCGAATATCGCGATTTTGCATATCCAGGGATAACCCGGATGTGACTGCCATCGCTAAAACTGGCATACTTTTTTCTAATGTTGGAATATTTATCCCGATATACGGAATTGTAAAAATGTCTGAACAAAATGAGAAAGAAGGTGCAGTGGGCTCCCTGGAGCGAGGTCTCCTGATCATCCGTGTCTTATTGGATGCGCCAGGTCCAATGAGCTTGGCAGAGCTCGCACAAGAGTTAGCGCTAGGCCCCAGTACCGTGCACCGACTGTTGGGGACACTGACAAAGCTCGGCCAGGTTGTACGGGAGCCTCGAGGCAAGCGTTATTTGGCCGCCCCCCAAGTCCTGGCATCACTAAGTTTCCAGCACCCAATCACCCTGGTGCGGCTGGCGTGTCGATCGGCAATCGAAGAGCTGCGTGAGCGAACTGGGGAAACTTCAGCGTTTGTGCTGTTTATTGGATACGAACGGCTGGTGCAGGATTTTGTAATTGGTCAACGGCTTTTGAGCCCTAACTACCAGACGTGGCTGAGAAGCCCAATGCACGGATCCGCGTCTGGAAAACTGCTGCTCAGCACGGTTCCCGAAAATAATTGGGTCGATTTAATCGGCCATGAGCCTTACCAGGCGCACACGCCTTCCACCATTACGACGTATGAAGAGATGGTGGCAGAAATTCAGGCCATCCGGAGACAGCACTATTGTGTCTCCAAGAATGAGGGCTATGAGGGCGTGTCCGCTTTCGGCTATCCAGTGGTGGTACTCGGGAAAACCGTGGGTTGCATCACATTAACGGTAGAGAGTGCATCACTAAATGAGAGTCGTGAAGCATTCCTGATTCAAGAAATGTTGCGCTGCGTGAAAAGCATTCAGGCCGTTTCCGGTTCGCTGAAACTGCTTCATGACTGGCTCTTTTGATATTTCATCAATATTCGCTCCTATTTGAAGGAAATTTAGAATGTCCAGATCCTCCCAGCAATGGCTAGCTCGCCCGGATCTTCCCGACGACCATTATGTTGACGTCGACATTTACACGTCGCAGCAGATATTTGACGACGAGTTGAAGAACATTTTCGCGAAGACCTGGAAATTTGCATACCACGAAAGCGAGATTCCTAATCTCGGTGACTATCGAGCATTGAATCACGCGGGCATTCCCGTCTTCGTTATCCGGGGTGAGGATGGCAGCGTACGTGCCTTTGTTAACGCCTGTCCGCATCGAGGATCCAAGCTGGTCACGGATGTTCGCGGTAATGCGAAAAATCTGACTTGCTTCTTTCATCTGTGGACATTTGACGATAAGGGGCGATGCATTGAGATCACGCGCGAAGACGGTTATGCCCAGTCGGGTGTGTGTAAGGGCAAGCAGGGGCTTCGCCGGATCCGGTGCCATAACAAGTTTGGCATGTTCTTTATTAATCTAGATGACGATGCCGATGATTTTGATCAGCACATCGGAAATGTCATGGATTGCCTGGAAGAGGTGATGACAACCAAGCCCCTGGAGGTCTTCCATCACCACCAGGTCAGGATGAACGCCAATTGGAAACAATGGCATGAAACGAACATGGAGCTATATCACGAATGGGGGCACATCGTGAACAGATCCACCGCTATTGCTGCTGATGGTTATCACAACCGTACCTGGCGTATCCACGAGAACGGTCACGGAACACTGGATCCCATGGAAGTTTCGTATGACAACTACAAGGGTTGGGAAACTCGAAGCGGTCATCTTTTACCTGGCTTGGGGCCCGGCGAATTGCGTATGGTTGATCTCTTCCCCAACACAACCATTCTGGTGCGGGCGACAGCGATCCGTATAGATACAAGCACGCCAATTGCGCCAGGCATCACCTTGCTTGAGCAGCGCGGTTTGGGAATTCTCGGTGAGCCAGAGCAGGATCGCAAGGTGCGAGTCAAGCATCACAACGAAATATGGGGTCCATTGGGAAGAAATCTGGCCGAAGACGTCATTTTCGTTGAAACCGTTTCGGAAACGCATCGCCGCGAAGCATCCAAGTGGGGATTATTCGCTCGGCATGAAGGGCTCAAGGCCCAGGACGATGAAATCATGCGCGCCTATTATCGAGTCTGGGGACGCATGATGGGCAAGTCAGCCAGCAATCCCTTGGGCTGATTTGTCTATTTTCCTTCATAAGTTTCCGTAAATTTTAACGATTTGGAGTTGTGATTAATGAGCGATTATCGCGAAAAGATTGGTGGATTTCTCTATCTGCTATCAGAAAAGCTGGACGAAGAGTTATACGAAGATTTTCTGTCGTTGTGCGATGCTGACTTTCATTACCAGGTAAGCGCGTTCAGCCCGGAATTGGGCAAGGAGATTGTCTGGCTGGATCATGATTACAAGGAAATACGTAATTTGATGCTGCTGATTCATCAGCATGTTCGGATGAAGGGAAATTTCACTAGAAATATCAGCATGGTGCGCATTAGAACTGCTGAGGAGAACTGCTATGAGGTTCGCTCGCAGATTATGGTCATGCACACCGACCAGTACGGAACCACCAAGTTATTTGCAATAGGTAATTACACAGACAAAGTCACCCGTAAACAGGATCAACTACGGCTGCTGGAACGCAAGGTGTATTTGAATACCCGTGATCTTGGCTCAGGCATTCATGTGCCTATTTAATAAACTAACGGAGACAAGGTATGACACACAGCAATCACAACAGTATGCGCCGTAGCACGCTGCGCAAGTTGACCGGTCTTGGCATGGGCACCATTCTGACGGCTGGAGCCGGTGCCGCCGCGGTCATCGCACCGTTTAATTCCTTCGCCAAATCGGAATCAAAGGCGGCTTACCGCTTCAGATTCGGGACCATTTATACTCCGGCAGCGGCAGAGTATACGGCTCCCGGTATTTACGACTTCGTGGAGCGCGTCCAGCGAAAATCGGATGGCGAGATTGCAATTCAGCTGATTGATAAAGCCCAGGCATGCTCTGAAGATCAGTGTGCTCAGCGAGTAATGAATGGCATTCTGCACATGGGTTCCTCGACCTTTCAGAATACCGGTGCGACCATGCCGTATTCCGTCGCGTTGGAGTGGCCATTCCTTTGGAAAAGCCGAGTCGCCTATCATAATTTCTTGTTGAGTAAAGAATCGAATCGCCTGTATCGCGGCGTGCTGCGAAACAAATACGGCGTGGTGCCCCTGTATGCAAGCGGCGGTATGCGCAACATTATGATGGGCAAAAAATACTCTGAGGCAGCGGATATCACATCGCCCGATGCACTCAACGGCGCCAAGATCCGAATTACGAATAGCGAGATGATCAGCAATTTCGCCAAGAGTATGGGGATGGCACCCATCCCATTAGCCTGGGGAGAACTGCTGGAGGGCTTGAAGTCTGGGTTGGTGGATGCGACAGAAACCTACCCAAGCGCTGCCGCGGGGTTCGGTATGTATTCGGTCTTGTCTCAGGATATTGACGTTCAGTTTTGTCCGGGCTATTCGATGATTTTCATGGCAGCCAAGACTTTTGACAAACTGCCTGAACGCTTGCAAGAGCTGATCTACGAATCCGCATACGAGAGCATGGTCGAAGCATATCAAACTGCGATTATTGCCGAGTCTACGCTAGTGGGTATTGGCCCCAACCCGTCTCCTGATTCCGCGTATCAACGAGGCAAAATCCGTCAGATAAAACTGAGCCCCGAGCAGCACGCAGCGTTCAAGGAGAGAGGCTCGGTTGAAAACAACTTGCAGTTGTACGCAAATCTGAGAAAGCAACTTGATGACATTGCACGAATCGATGTCTACGGCGCCCTGAGTGAGTATGCCAAAAATACATCAAGTACAGAGCTAATGGCCGAGAAGTGGTGGACGTAAGCACGTCTCTGCAATTCGCCAATGCATCAAAAACTTGAATACTAAAAGCGGCGGAAAAAGATGACGCTGAAGAAGATTTGCACAAACGCCAATCTTGACCGGGTTCTTCTAAAAATAGAGAACTCGGTGATGATAGTCACCTACCTCATACTCATCTGTCTGGTGGGCGGAGAGACTATTCGCAGAGCCATTTTCCAAGAGCAAGCAACTTGGGGGCCTGAGATTGCGATGTACTCATTTATCTGGCTATCTTGGTTTGCCATGGCAAGGCATTGTCGCTATGGAACCAACCTGGGCTTCACAAAGATCAGAAACTCCCTTCCTGCGCCTGTCAGAAGAGTATTGGAAGTCATCGATGCAATTCTATGGCTGGCCATAGGCTCCGTAGTGTTCTGGAGTACGGCCGAACTTATCTCGAGCAATTTTGTGACCGAGCAAATGGTCATGGGTACGCCAATTCCCGCATGGATCATCAATTTGGGGGTACCCCTGGGTTGGGCCTTTTCCATGTTGAGAATTGTTCAGCGGTTATGGCTAGTTCTGTTTCAGTGGGACTTTCTTGAAAACGAGCGAGCTAATAATTATTTGAGCGCTTGAGTCACCTGAATTTAATTTCCGGAACTATTTATGCTCTTACTAATTTCATTCCTTTGTATAGCGCTGTTCATTCTCGGCACGCCGATGGTCCTCTTACTCGCTGTGTGGGTAGCGGCAACCTCTTACTGGGTAATTGATTATCCTTTGATGAGTATAGGATTGACGTCCATCGATGCGTTAAAGAACTATACATTCCTGGCAGTGCCTTTATTTATTGCTACGGGGGATCTACTCACTGCGGGCGGCGTTTCACAACAATTGATCAAATTTTCGCGCGCGGTTATCCGTGCCGTGCCGGGTCGAACGGCTGCCACTTCGGTGCTGGCCAGTGGCATGTTTTGCGCCATTAGTGGTTCGAGTGCAGCCGCTGCAGCGACCATGGGTAAGTTGATGGCTCCGGAATTTAAACGGGCCGACATTCCCATGCGACGAGGAGGCGCGACGGTAGCCGCGGGCGGAATCCTTGGCGGACTCATTCCGCCAAGCACCATCATCATCATTTATAGCTTGACGGTTAACGTTTCTCCGGTTGAGCTCAATCTGGCAGCGATACTGCCAGGCATACTTGTACTGCTGTTTATATTTTTTTGTGTCGATCATGCGTACGCGTCAGTATGAGCCCGCATCGAAATCCACAGATGGCTACTTTAAAGAAGTAGGAACTTCGGTGCTTGGGGCAACCCCGGCCTTTATCGCTATCGCGCTTTTGTTTGTCGGCCTGTATTCGGGTCTGTTTAGCCCAACCGAAGCCGCGGGCGTCGTCACGATTTACTGCGCGGTGATCGGACTATATTGGTCACGTCAGTTTGGCATTCGAGACATACCAAAAATACTTATGGAAAGTGCTTCGGTGACTGGAATCATCGGGCCGATCGTTGTTTTTTCCATCCAGTTTCAACAAGTTCTTTCCGTAATGGAGATTCCAGACCTGATATTGGTCCAGTTGGTAGAGCTTTCTTCTGCTTATGGCGCAACGGTTACGCTAGCGGTAATGATGGGCATTGTCTTGCTGTTCGGCACGTTCATGGAAGTCATTGCAGTAATACTAATTCTGGCACCAATATTTGCTCCTATCGCGACGGAAATTGGTCTGAATGGTGTGCACTGGGGCATAATTTTCATCATTGGCGCATCGATAGGATTCATCAGCCCTCCGCATGGCCTGAATTTGTTCATTACGTCAATGACAATGAAAATAAATTACGGGGAGCTGATGGCCGAGATTGTGAGAATGATTGTTCCGATTCTTATCGCCTGGATTATCGTTGCCGCTTTCCCATATATCAGCCTTGTTTTTGTATAGATGAGATGCCGGCTTATTTGAAGGGTAAAAATTGATGCAGCAAGAACAGCGAATATTATTCAAGAACGATGCCGGCGATTACGCTGCAGTAGCAGCAGGAGAAGAATCGGTACTGCAAGCTGGACTGCGGCAGTCGGTTCCGCTCAATTATCATTGCGCAAGTGGCAGCTGCGGTTCTTGCAAGGCGCGTCTCATTCAAGGAGCGTTGAAAGTCCATACCGGTACCGACTTTATACAGGTTTCGCATGCAGCGGACCAAGTGTGCGAATACCCCGAGGTGCATTTGTGTCAAAGCCACGCCGTGTCCGATTGCGTATTCGAGGCCTTATACGATAAGAATGTACCGCCTGACTTGGTAACGCCAAAACATTACGCTGCGTCGCTTAGCGATGTACGGCCATTGGGTTCTGGCTTGTATCGTTTATTGGCGGATTTTGACGATAGCATTCGCTTTTTACCTGGCCAGTATGTGATGCTGGCTACAGAGGCGGGGGGACGGGCGCGCGCATATTCTGTCGCAAATTTTGCGCAGAATTCCCGCCAGTTGGAATTTATTCTTTCATGCAACCCGAATGGAGCGATGTCGCCGCAGCTCTGTGATATCAACAATATCGGCATGCAATTGCAAGGCTATGGGCCACTGGGCAAAGCCTACATCCGTCCCAGTAAAGATAAAGAAATTGTCATGTTAGTCGGCGGGTCGGGCGTGTCGGTGGCTCTGTCTACATTGGAGTGGGCCATTTCTTCCCATTACATAGATGATCGGCACCTGACGATATTCTGGGGAGTTCGCGACACATCGCCCATCGACCTTATTGGAGTGTTGAATCGATATGCGGCGGTTCATTCCAACCTCCAGGTTGCCGTGTGCAGCGATATATCGCCAAGCGTTCAGGACCGGGCCCGATTTCCGCATGTTGAGTTTTTTAAAGGTTATCCCGCTGATCATATCGTTAATGACGCGAGCATACGCTGGGAAGACAAGGAAGTATATATTTCAGGGCCACCGCCGATGGTGGATCATACGGTCAGGCAGCTGATGATCAACACAGAGATTGATGCGCAGGATATCAAGTGCGATAGTTTTGTTTGAAGTTGGGATGATTCATTAAAAACTCAAACCCTGAAATCTTCGGAAATATTTTTTCAAAGGGCAGTGAAAAAATCACTGTATATTCTAATAAAGGTTCTCTGTGACGAGCGCTAATTTGGTTAAAGCCTGCGAAGAAAACGAGATAAGCGAAGGCGACATAGTCGAGATAAAGATTAACGGCCTCGATATCATTTTGATGCGAAACGGAGAGCAGTTCTTCGCGGCCCAGGCTATCTGTCCTCATATGGATGAAAAGCTATGCAATGGCTTGTTTAAAAAAACAAAATTGATATGTACCAAGTATCTCTGGCAGTGGGATCTTGAAACCGGGAAACCCTTGGGCGCCGCGGAGAAGCCGATTCAGATATACAAGACGACTGTAAAAGAAGGTGTCGTCTACGTAAGTGTGGATAATTAATAGGAGAACAGTATGGCCAAGAAATTGCTGATGCTCGTAGGGGATTACGTTGAAGATTATGAAGCGATGGTGCCTTTTCAGGCCTTCCAGGCGCTCGGGTATCAGGTAGATGCTGTGTGCCCGGACAAGGCCGCCGGGGACTACGTCATGACAGCCGTTCATGACTTCGAAGGAGCGCAAACCTATAGTGAAAAGCCGGGCCACAGATTCACATTGAATGCTTCATTCGATCAGATAGAGATGGAGAAGTACGACGGACTGGTGGTCCCGGGTGGCAGGGCGCCCGAGTATTTGCGCCTCAACTCGAAATTGTTGGCGTTAGTTCGGTATTTCTTTGAAGCCAAAAAGCCAGTTGCCTGTATCTGCCACGGCATTCAAATTCTCAGTACTGCGGGTGTGTTGGAAGGGTATAAATGTGCCTGCTATAACACCTGCGCCCCCGAGGTGACAGCGGCGGGCGGAACGTATGTCGATATTCCCATGGACGAAGCGATTACCGATAGAAACCTGGTTACCGCCTTTGCCTGGCCCTCACACCCGGCGTGGATTGCTCAGTTTGCAACGTTGCTGGGAACAAAAATTACTCACAATTAAGTAGGGCCGGCCTTTCCTGTAAAAAGAAATCATATTAAGAATAAAGGAAGAGACAAATGAACTGGATTACTAGGACGGTAGTGGGAGCGGCACTCGGTATCTTGGGGGCATTGGGGGGCGCGAATGCTGCGACCTATCCCGACAAGCCTATTACACTGGTCGTACCGTTCCCACCCGGTGGGGGCACGGATATCATGGGCCGTGCCCTTGCAGAACAGTTAGGCAGGGAGTTAAAGCAGCCGGTCATTGTGGTAAATCGGAGTGGGGCCGCCGGTAATATTGGTGCGGCTTCCGTGGCGCGTGCGAATAATGATGGCTATACACTATTAATGACCTCCGCGCCATTTGCCATCGCTCCCGCCATTTTTCCAGATCTCAGCTTTCACCCCATCAAGGACTTCACTGCAATAACGCAGATATCCATGGTGCCGCTGCTGGTGGTAACGCGTGCGAACTCACCGCTGAACTCGATTTCAGATCTTGTCGCAGCGGCAAAGCAAAATAAAGAAAGTATTTCTTTTGCTACCTTTGGCGTCGCCTCCCCACCCCATCTCACTGGGCAGAAAATACAGGAGTTGGCAGGCATTAAAATGCTGCACATTCCATACAAGGGTGGAAGCGAGGCAATCACCGAGCTGCTGTCTGGGCAGGTGTCCATTGGCATTCTCGACGTTATATCGATGATGCCCATGGTCAAGGATGGGCAATTGAAAGCATTGGCCATAACAGGACCTGTGCGGGCTCAGGCGCTGCCAGATGTGCCAACGCTCGTCGAGGCCGGCATTTCGTATGATGATGTAGGTTGGTTTGGCTTGTTTGCTCCAGCAGGCCTGTCACCAGCGATAACGCAAATCCTGAACGTGGCAGTTAATAAAATTCTGGCTAGACCCGAGATGCAAAAATTGATCGTTGCAAGCGGCACTGTTCCGATAACACCGTCTACATCGCCCGGAGAGTGGCAGACGCTATTTAATGAAAATGTACGCGCTTGGGGAGCCTCGGCCACCGAAGCGCTGAAAGAAGACGAGTGATGTGAGCCGGTTGTACGTCCTTTATGCAACTCAAAATAGGGACCACGATGGTCGTTCAAACGGCCCTTGATCGAGACAGAGGCAGTGGGCCATGAGCGTTTGCTGTCGTAAGCCCCCCCCTGTCAAGTAGACATTGTCTGATAGACGACCGGAGCGAGGGTTAACCGAGGCATGAATTGCTTCGGCGGGAGGCCACCCAGCGATTTGTGCGTACGGGTACTGGTTGTAATCGACCAGGCATTGATCGGTAATCGCTTGGACCAGCTCAAGGTTGGCGAACAGGTGCGCGTCGAGCACCTCGGTCCGATAAGTTCGATTGAAGCGCTCGATAAAGGCGTTCTGATTTGGCTTGCTAGGCTGGATATAGCGGATCGCTATGCCCTTTTACGCCATCACCCGTTCCAACTTTCACCGCAAACCCATATGGATACCGAGCTTCCGTCCTTGGAGCATGCGGACGGTGGGGCAGTTATAGGCGGTGCTGTTCCGGAACTGACCCGTGCATTCCGGATGTCCGAAGTTGAATTTCGATGCGATTTTCTGTGGGACAGCAGGCTCGTTTCGCGCCCAAGACTGCTTGGTGCGTTCCGAATCCGTCAGATGGCGGCACTTATGCTTGATTGGCTTAGCTCCGAGGCAGAAGTTCTCAAGCGTATTGTTGCTAATCGGCAAGCGCTTGCCAGCACGATGCACTTTGCGCTTGACTCCGCATTTCCTTATCCTGAACATGCCTTCGCTCAAAGCGTTTACGTCGGGATCAACATTCCAAGAGCCAAGCTGCAGCTTTCTCCTGATCAACGGCCAGGAGACGTTGACTGCTTGATCGTTCCGTTCTCTGACAACGAAATCCTCTTAGAACGGACGATTGCCATTGAAGCCAAGATCGTTCGTCCATCAATTAGCAATCCGGGGCGGAATGCAAACACAATGGGGAGAGCGCAGGTAAGAGGGTTGCTGTGCGATGGTTTCCCATTTGTGGGTTTAGTACATATCTCTGTGCCGGAGTCTATGCCCTCGCATATGCACTGGGAGGTTCCAGAGATATCTGACATCGCGGGCTCGAATGGTGAGCTGATAGAAACAGGTGAGTACTTTATATTCGACCCTTTTCCTCTGGCCAGTGCCAGGCGGCAAGAAGGTAGAGTGCTTGCTTTAGGCCTGCCGGTAGAGGTCGGTTACCGAGTGATCGCGATGACGCTGTCAAACAACGGCGAGCGATTCTGCGGCTTCACTATCGGCGAAGCACGTGCGGGCGCGCGTAATCCTGTCGTGTCACACCGTGTGCTTGAAGCCGTTCGGATGTTGTTGACCACTGAGCCACGTTTGTTCGAAGTAGTTCATTGGTTTAACGAGGTTGGTACCTAACTGATCAGTCGCTCGCTTCGCTGATCACAAGGCTTGCAGAGTATTTCGTTCTTTTATAAGTCTTTAACTGAATTAAACATTCATATTTGAATGTTTATTGTTAAATCGTTCCGTTGATTGTGCTGTGTCGATATGTTCAAATATGAGCGCCTAGTGGCGATTTTCATCCATATCTGAGCAGGTGCGCACATGCCGACTTCCGAACAGAGAAATTCCAGCCTGCGGGTCGCGATGCCTCGGCCTGTGGAGCGTGCGTTGCAACGCCTTGGACAGGACATCTCCACCGCGCGCCGTGTGCGTCGCTTGAGCCAGGAAGACCTGGCGCAGCGTGTTGGCACTTCGCTCAGTACAGTCAGGCGTATGGAAGACGGCCATCCCGGCACTGCCTTGCATACTTTCCTGCGTGCCTTACATGTGCTGGGTCGTCTTGACGATGTGCTGCGCGTGATGGCCACGGAGAACGATGTGCTGGGAATGGAGCTGGTGCGGGAGCAACTGCCGCAACGAGTGCATACGGTTCGTGGCAGCAAACCGCGAGTTGGTCGTTCCGCTGCCGCCAAAGAAGGTGCGTCTGATGACGCCGATGAACTGGAGGGTTTCTGATGGCGACCAAGTCCTCGAGGCGCCAGGACCTGGAAGTGCATCTGGGATCTGCCGGCCAGGTTGTCGGGCGGTTGTATCTGGGCAGTGGCAAGCGCAGTGCGTTCAGCTACGACGAGCGTTGGTTGCGGGATGCGAGGTTTTTCACGCTGTCGCCTGATCTGCTACCCGTCTTGAGCGTACAGCACCCTCAAGAAGTATTCTTTCGCGCGCTGGAGGACACGGCGCCGGACTCGTGGGGCGAACGCGTGATTCGGCGTGCGCATGCGAGGTTGCGACAGCAGGACGGAGAGACGCCTCCTCTGGAGCCTGTCGACTTCCTGATGTGGGTCGATGACGAAGCTCGTGTCGGCGCGCTGCGGCTTTTCGATCCTCACGCCAAAGTCTATTTGCGCTCAGGCGCAACGCCCGGACATGTGCCGCCGTTGGTGGAGCTGGATAAGGTCGTGCAAGCGGCTCGAGCGTTGGAGGCTGGAACGGAGACCGCGCGCGACCTGCAATATCTGCTCGGGCAAGGCACTTCGCTGGGCGGAGCTCGGCCCAAGTCGAGCGTGCGGGATACGGATGGCCGCCTGGCATTGGGCAAGTTTCCCAGCCAGGCTGACCGGCGCGATGTCATCCGAGGCGAAGTGCTGGCCATGCATCTTGCTGCCAAAGCAGGCATCAAGGTGGCAGCGGCGCGTGTGGAGTTGATCGGCGGGACGGCGGTTGCCATCATCCGGCGGTTCGATCGTACCGACGATGGCGGCCGTATTCCCTATGTATCGGCCGCGACGATGCTGCAGTCTGATGGCCGGGACACCGTGCACGCCTATACGGAACTGGTTGATGTCCTGCTGCGGGAAGGTGCGGACCCGATTGCTGACATACATCAGTTGTGGCGCCGGCTGGTCCTCAATTTTCTGATCTGCAATACCGATGACCATTTGCGGAATACCGGGTTCCTGTATGACGCGCGTAACCATGGCTGGCGTCTGTCGCCAGCATTCGACCTCAATCCGATGCCAGGGGATCGCCGCGAGAGCAAGACATGGTTGACGGAGGATTCCGGGCCGATTGAGAGCCGGGACATGTTGATGGAAGGGGCGCCTTACTTCAGATTGGCTGCGGAAGAAGCGGCCGCAATCTGGACGGAGGTAGCTCAGGCCGTAGGCAGCTGGCGCGTCGTGGCCAGGGGGCTTGGCATGCAAGGCACTGATCTGGTGGATTTCGAGCCTGCGTTTGCGTAGGGCCGCACTATCCGGGCCTGTCAGACCGGTACGGATTGCCGTACGTCGTCGCTGCAGTCGTGCGCGAAAGAGTGGATGCAGATGGATGTCCAGCCATTGCTCGCGACGTGGCCGCAGCGCTTTGCGCAGCCTGTGAAATCCCCCTACAACCCCAGCGCCGCCCGCAATGCCTGGATCTTTTCGTTCATCCGCTTGGCGCGATAGACCAGCGCGACCTGCGCGCTGGCCGGGGAGGGCGATATGCGGATGGGGGCGACGGTGCCGGGGGGCACGTTCTGCAGTGTTTCGCCGTGCGCGAAGCCCAGGCCTATGCCGGCCACGACCAGCTGGATGCTGGTGGTGGAGTTGTTCGCTTCGACCACGGGCACCGGGGGCAGCAATCCGGCGCGGCGGAAGACCCAGTCTATTTCCTTGCGCAGCATCGAGTCCTGCGCGGGCAGGATCCAGTCTTCGTTGACCAGTTTCGCCAGCGGCACGGGCCGGCGCGATTTGGCGAACCGATGGTCCGGGGGCGCGACGAGCTGGTAGTTCGATTCGTAGAGTTTTTCCTGGTGCAGCGGCATCTTGGCGGCTTCGATGTGCTGCGGCGCGTAGGTGGTGACGAGGGCGTCGGCGTCGCCTTCCTGGAGCGCGGCGAACAGTTCGGGCACGGGCCGCTCGATCAGCTGGACGTGTACGCGCGGCCGCAGGGCGGCCAGGCGGCTGATGACCCTGGACATGACGCTGTGCGCGACGAAGTGCGGCGCGCCGACGCGGATCAGCGCCGCGACTTGCGGTCCGAGGTTGATTTCCTGCGGGACGCGTCCCAGTTCCTCGAGGATCTGCCGCGCGCTACGCGTAGCGGCGATGCCGTGTCCGGTCGGCGACAGGCCGCGCGAGGTGCGCACGAACAGCTGCACGCCCAGGACGCCCTCGATTTCTTCCAGCATGCGGCTCAGGGCGGGTTGGGTGACGTGCATTTCCTGCGCGGCAGCCCTGAGGCTGCCTTCGCGCGCCAGCGTGAGGAGCAGCTGGAAATGGCGAAAGCGCAGGCGCGAGGCGAGCCGGTTGAGGTCGGGGTCGAGGAGGTCCATCGCGATAACAAGAGGTTTTCACACGATAAGAAGATATTACTTCAGCAAATCGCCGTTGCCTCCTAAGATTTGCCCAATCAATGCACTGCTCAGGAGCTGCAATGCCGGATGCGAAGCGAGTGTTTCCAGCACGGCGGGCGTTTGTTGTCGGAATGGCCGCGCTGATGCTTTGCGCCGGGGCTGGCGCGGATGCGCGGGAGGATTGGCCGGCGCGGCCGATCCGGGTGGTGACGCCGTTTCCCGCCGGGGGCATCAACGATACGGTGATCCGCATCGTGTGCGAGAAGGTTGCGGCCGCGCTCGGGCAGCCGATCATCGTCGAGGTGAAGGCGGGCGCGGCGGGGGCCATCGGCACGGATTTCGTGGCCAAGAGCGCGCCGGATGGATATACCTGGCTGGCCTCGTCGGGGCCGGTGTTCACGGCGGCGCCGGCGCTTTTCCAGGCCTTGCCTTTCGATCCGCTCAAGGATTTCCGCGCGGCGGCGATGCTGGCGACGGCGCCGAACATTCTGGTGGTGCCGCCGCAGCTGCCGGTGTCGAATCTGCGTGAGCTGGTCGCCTATGCCAGGCAGGCGCCGGGCGGCATTTCCTATGCGACGCCGGGCGCGGGCAGTTCGGCGCACCTCGGTACCGAGGCGTTCATGCGCGATGCGGGCTTCAGCGCCACGCAGGTGGCGTACCGGGGCGCGCCGCCGGCCCTGCTGGATCTGATCGGCGGGCGGGTGCAGTTCATGATGGTGAGCGCGAGCCTGGCGGCGGCGCAGATCGGCGCGGGCAAGCTCAAGGGCCTGGCCGTGATGGACACGCGCCGCTTTCCGGGCGCCGCGGATATTCCGACGGTGGCCGAGGCCGGGTTCAACGTCGAGCCGGTGGTGCCGTGGTTCGCGATCCACGTGCCGGCGCGCACGTCCGACGCGATCGTGGCGCGCATCAATCGCGAGGTGGTTGCGGCGCTGGCGGATCCGCAGGTGCGGGCCAGCCTGGGCAAGGCCGGCGCGGCGGCGGCCGAGCCGGCGGCGCCGCGGCAGATCGATGCCGCGATGCAGGCCGAGACGGCGCGTTTCCAGGCGCTGGCGCGCGAGCAGAATCTGGCAAAGCAATGATGGGGGGCAGTGCAGTCATGACGTTGATTGAAGAGCAGGCGGGTCGGTCCGCATCGGTCGTCGAGTTGATGAATCCGGCTTGCGTGGCGGTGGTCGGGGCGTCCGAGGACCGCCGGAAGTTCGGCGGCCGCATCCTGCATTTGTTGAACAACCAGGGGTTCCGGGGGCGGATTCTTCCGGTCAATCCGGTGCGCGCGGAGATACTGGGGCACCAGGCCTACCGTTGCATCATGGACTTGCCGCAGGCGCCGGACCTGGTGATCCTGGCGATTCCCCGGGATCTGGTCGTGCAGGCCGTGTCCGACTGCGGCGATATCGGCGCCAAGGGGGTGATCGTGGTCGCTTCCGGGTTCTCGGAATCGGGCGATGAGGGGGCCAGGCTGGAGCAGCAGCTGCTTGCCGTCGCGCGCGAGAAGGCGGTGCGCATCATCGGGCCGAATTGCGTGGGCGTGGTCAGCCCGGCGCATGGGTTTTCGTTGGCGACCACGGTGTCCCTGGTGGACCGCGCCCCGCTGCCGGGGCACATCGGTCTCATCAGCCAGAGTGGGGCGGTCATGGGGACGATGATAGACCGTGGCATCAGCCAGAACGTCGGCTTCTCCCATTGCATTTCCGTGGGCAACCAGGCGGATGTGGATTTCTGCGATTTCGTCGACTTCATGATCGACGATCCGGGCACGCACGTGATCTGCACCTATGTCGAAGGCATCAAGCGTCCGGATCTGTTCCTGCGCGCGGCCGGGCGCGCCCAGGCGGCCAGCAAGCCCTGGCTGCTGATGAAGTCGGGCAGGACCGAGGCCGGGGCCGCTTCGGCGTTCTCGCATACGGCGAGCCTTGCGTCGAACCAGGCGATCCTCGATGGCGTGTGCCGCCAGTTCGGCATTCTGCAGGTCGACGACGTCGAGGGCATGCTGGTCGCGGCGTCCGGCTGGAACAAATATCGGGACATGCGGGTCCGGTCGGTGGCGGTCCTGTCGCCGTCCGGCGGCGGCTGCACGATCGCCGCGGACCGGCTCAGCGATATCGGCGTTCCCCTGGCCCGCTTCTCGGATCGCGCCACGGCGGCGCTGGCGCCGCTTTTCGATGGCCCGGTGCGCAATCCGGTGGACATCGGCGCGGCCAACGACGGCGCTGCGATGGGCTACGTCGAGACGATCCACCGGGCCGCGCTGCAGGACGAGCAGGCGGATCTCGTGCTGTCCGTCGTGACCAACGCGCCGGTGCTGACCGAGGTCGGAAAAATGATAGGCGATGCGGCCCGGGCGGTGGACCAGCCGCTCCTGGCGGTCGTCATACCCGGCGGCTATGCCGAGGGAGCGCGCGAGCAGCTTGCCGCGGCGGGCGTGCTTTGCACCGATTCGCTGGACGCGGCCATGCGCGCCATCGGCGCCTGGCATGCGTGGGCGCGGCGGCCCGCGGCCAGCAGTGCGGTCCGGCCGCAGGGGCTGCCCGTCCCGGAGCCGGTCGGCGCCGGCCGTCTGGACGAGGCCGGGGTCAAGCGGCTGCTGGGGCGCTACGGCATCCGCGTCAACGAGGGGAGGGTCGCCGCGACGCCCGATGAGGTCGCGGCCGCGGCCCAGGCGCTGCGCGCGCCGTATGTCGTCAAGGTGATCAGCGAGGACATCAGCCACAAGACCGAGGTGGGCGGCGTCAGGCTGGGTCTGGCCGACGGTCCCGCGGTGCGGGCGGCGGCAGTGGAGATGGCGGCGCAGGTGCGGCAGAAGCGGCCCGATGCGCGGGTCGATGGCTTCCTGGTGCAGGAGTTCGTGCGCGGCGAACTGGAGTTGCTGCTTGGACTGAAGCAGGACGCGCAGTTCGGCGTGACCCTGGCGGTGGGCGCCGGCGGCACGCTGGCCGAGATCCTGCGCGACGTGCTGTTCGCGCCGTGTCCGGTCTCTCGGGAGAGCGCTGGACGATTGCTGGAGCGGCTCAAGCTGGCGCCGCTGTTCGGCGGCGTGCGCGGGGGTCCGCCGCTGGACGTGGCGGCGGTGGTGGACACGATGGTGCGCCTGAGCTGGCTCGGCCACGACCTGCGCGACAGCCTGCAGGAGCTGGACATCAATCCCGTGCTGGTGCTCGCCGACGGGGCGGGATGCGTCGCGGTGGACGGGCGCGCGCTGTCGGGTTGAGACGGAGCGCGCCCAAGACCTTATTCAAGTTCGACAGGGGGAAACACATGGAAGTCACTTACCAGTCGCTCGACCGGGTTGCGCTGGTCACGATCAACCGTCCGCAGCGGGGGAATTCGATGAACCCGGCGGTGGTCAGGGAACTGGCCCAGGCCTGGGAACGATTCAGCGGCGGGGACGACCTGGTCGCGGTGATCACGGGCGCGGGCAACGATGCGTTCTGTACCGGGGCGGACCTCAAGGAGTTGCCCGGCGAGGTATGGCGCGCGCTGCCCAACTTCGCCGTGCCCACCGACAAGCCGGTCATTGCCGCCGTGAGCGGCCGTGCCGTGGGGGGCGGCTGCACCCTGGCGCTCTACGCGGACATGATCGTCGCCAGCGAGTCGGCGCAATTCATCTATCCGGAGGCGAAGATCGGCATCTTCCAGGGCATCATGGGGGGCTTTCCCAGAAAGCTGCCTTATGCAGCCGGGTTGGAGTGGATCACGACCGGCGATCCCATGTCCGCGCAGCGCGCCTACGAACTGGGTTTCGTGAACAAGGTATGCAAGACAGGCGAGCAGGTCGAGGCGGCGCTGGAGATGGCCCGCAAGATCGCCGCCAGCGCGCCACTGGTTGTCCAGGCCATGAAGCATCTGGCGCTCAAGACCTTGCCCGCCAACCCCATGGAAACGTTCTATCCGCAAAAGGGCATGCTCGAGGCGATCGCCAGGAGCCAGGATGCCGAGGAGGGCCTGCAGGCGCTGCGCGACAAGCGCGATCCGGTATTCAAGGGCTGCTAGGCAGCGGCGGTTCGGGGCAGGGCGCGCGCAGACGGGCCTGCCCTTCTCGAGCAGGATGTGTTCAGGAGACAAATCATGATGCCTTCGTTGGGCCGCTTGTCGGCCTGTCTGGTGATGTTGGGCTGCCTGATGGGATTCAGCGCGGCGGGCGCGGCCGCCGGGTTTCCGGCGCAGCCGATCACGCTCGTCGTTCCCTATCCGCCGGGCGGCACGGCCGACAGCCTGGCCCGGGTGCTGGCGAAAAGCATGGGCGCGCGGCTGGGCGTGAACATGATCGTGCTGAACAAGGGCGGGGCGGGAACGGTGGTCGGCACGCAGTTCGTGGCCAATAGCGCCGCCGACGGGTACACGCTGCTGTTCACCGCCACGCCGTTCGCGATCAATCCCTCGTTGTTCGAAAAGCTGCCCTATGACACGTTGAAGGATTTCACGGTGGTGTCCGATATCGCCGAGACGCCCCTGGTCGTGGCGGCCGGTTCCGGCACGTCCATCAATACCCTGGGCGAGCTGGTGGACAGGCTGAAAACCGGCAAGGACAATTCATATGGCTCCGCGGGGCCGGGCAGTTCGCCGCACCTGGTCAGCGAACTGCTGCTGCACGAGGTGAACGGGGAGGCGACGCACATTCCGTATCAGGGCAGCATGCCGGCGGTGATGGACCTGGTCGCCAATCGCACCACATTCATGTTCGATACGCCGCTCTTGATGTTGCCGCTGGCCAAGGAGGGCAGGCTGAAGCTGCTTGCGCAAACCTCCACGCAGCGCTCGCCCCTGCTGCCCACGGTGCCGACGCTGCAGGAAAGCGGGTATCCGAACCTGAGCGTGACTTCATGGTTCGTGGTCGCCGCGCGTTCCGGCGCGCCCAGGGACGTGCTCGAGAAGCTGAATTCGGCGATCAATGCCGCACTGGCCGACCCGGTTGTCGCGGGCGCCTACGAGGCCCAGGGGATGATCAAGACCGGCGGGACCCTGGACAAGGCGCAGGCCAAGCTGCAGCAGGAAGTGAAGAACTGGGCGCTGGCGGTGCAGGTGTCCGGAGCCAAGGTGCGCTGATCCGGGCGGGCCATGGCCCACCCGCAATCCGCGGCGCCGGATGCAACATGGGCCGGGTGCCGCGAATTATGGTTCCAATATTGAATTTAAATATTCATTATTAATATTTGCGGTGCGATTCCTGAATAAGAAAATTCAATAATAAATAATAAAAAGAAGCAGTTTCTTATTCCTCCAGGCACAGGTTGCGCCGGCAGGCGGCGTTGCGCCCCATGCATCCCGGCTTGCCGGCAAGGCCGCGCCGGCGCGTGATCTCCAGCGCGCGCACGGCCGGTTTCCATGGCGTTGCACCCGCCGCCGCGCGCCTCCAGGCATGGCCATGATGCATTGATTGCATTATGACTTTATGGAATATCCGGCAGGCAAATCGGAAATTGACAGAATAATTGCCGTGCCCCAACCTAGCCGCACGCTGTTTTCGTGATGTTTTGTTTTTTCACTGCGTGTACTGGAGGCATTTATGCGTGAGCCCACTCCTGAATTGGTGGCGCGCCGTCGCGAACTGGTCGAGGCAACGATGACGCGGGTGCGCGCCATCGAAAAGCAGCACGGCCCGACCCGCGAGGCGCTGGAGGCGATCAAGAATGAATTGCTGGCGCTGGCCCGTGAACGGGATGTTTTCCTTACCACGGAATTCAAGCCGGCCAAGCGGGGGACCTTCAAGGACTTCGTTGCCTATCGCTTGAACGAAGAGGACGGCACGGGGCGGGCGATGTATCTGTCGCTGGCGCTGCCCGGCAAGTCGAGCCCGCCGCACAATCACAAGAACTGGGCGGTGCTGGTCGGTTTGGTCGGCGCCGAGGAAAACCGGCTTTACGAGGTGGACGAGAGCGGCAGCTTTCGCCAGCGCGACGCGATCATGGTCGGCCAGGGCGTGGGCGACGAGCCGGTCTGGCAACTGCGCTTCTACGAGCGTCCGCTGGAAGACCAGGTGGACCGCGAGCAATTCGATCCCGGCACGGGCAAGCGCGAGATGTTCCCGCCCAATCCCAATGTGAAGCCATCCTGAAGGGAAGGCGCCGTCCATGGGGCGGGAGCGTAGCGGGTCGTGGTCCTGACAATAATCCGGCAGGGGAGATGGCGATGAAGCGACGTGAAATGTTGAGTCTTTGCGGCAAGTCCGTGATCGCGCTGGGCTGTGGCGGTCTTCCGGCGATCTTGCGGGCCCAGGGGCGTTTCCCCTCCAAGGCGTTGACGTACGTGGTGGCCTACACGCCAGGGTCGGCCAATGACATCCTGGTGCGGATCCTGGCGCCGGAGCTGGGCACCCAGCTCGGGCAGAGCATCATCGTGGACAACAAGCCCGGGGCGGGCGGCAGCATCGGGATGGCGGCCGTCGCGCAATCGAAGGCGGACGGCTACACGCTGGGCCTGGGCTCGACGGCGACGATGGCGATCAATCGCGCGCTGTACAAGAACCTGCCTTATGACCCCTTGCGGGACTTCGAGTCGGTGGTGAAGTTCGCCTCGACGGCCAACGTGCTGGTGGTGCCGGCCGGCGGCCCGGCGAAGACCCTGGCGGACCTCAAGCCGCGCGACGGCAAGTCGCTGATGTTCAGTTCTCCCGGCAATGGGACGACGCAGCATCTGGCGGGGGTGTTGTTCAGCAGTACGACGAAGCTGCCGACCGAGCATGTGCCGTATCGCGGTCCGGCCGAATCGGTGATGGCGGTGGCGTCGGGCGAGGTGGATTTCTCGCTGGCGTCCCTGCCGTCGGCGCTGGCGCAGATCCGCGCCGGCCGGCTGCGGGTGCTGGGCTGTACCTCGCTCAAGCCGCCGTCCAGCCTGCCGCAGACGGTGTCGCTGGCGGAGCAGGGCTTGCCGGGCTTCGAGCGTACCGAGGTGTGGTTCGGGCTGGTGGTGCCGTCGGGTACGCCCGACCAGGCGAGGCTGGCCCTGGAACAGGCGTCGGTCCAGGTGCTGGGCAAGCAGGACGTGCGCGAAAAGCTGGAACAGGCGGGGTATCAGCCCGCGAATCCGCAGTCGGAGGGCAAGTTCGATCCGTTCGTGCGCGAGCAGGTGGCGTTCTGGGCCGATCTGGTGAAGCAGGCGGGCGCTTCGATCGATTGAACGCTGGCCGGGCCGGATGGGCGGGCGGCATGCATGCATGGGGGTGGAGATGTCCGAGGTCGTGAGCGCGCAATGGTTGAGGCAGCGCCTGGAAAGCGGGGCGGAGTGCGCGGTGGTGGATCCGCGCGAAGAGGGGGCGCATTCGGTGTCGCCGCACTTGTTCCATGCGGTCAACCTGCCGCTGTCGCAGTTGGAGCTGCGGGTGGAGCGCCTGTTTCCGCGCCGCGACGTGCCGATCGTGGTGGCGGGCGCGGGCGACGCGCTGGACGAGCGCGCGCGGCGCCGGCTGCAGGAACTGGGGTACGCGGGCGCCGTGCGGCTGGAGGGCGGCTCGCCCGCCTGGGCCGGCCTGGGGCTGCCGTTGTTCACGGGGTTCAACACGGCCAGCAAGGCGTTTGGCGAGTATGTGGAGCATGGTTGCGCGACGCCGTCGATTTCGGCCGACGAGTTGCGGGAGATGGTGGCGTCGGGCCGTCCGCTGGTGATCGTGGACAGCCGTACGCCGGCCGAGCACCGCCGGGCGACGATTCCGGGTTCGGTAAGCGCGCCGGGCGCGGAACTGGTATTGCGCTACGCGGAACTCGCGCCGGATCCGCACACCACCCTGGTGGTCAACTGCGCGGGCCGTACGCGCAGCATCATCGGGGCGCAGTCGCTGATCAATGCCGGGGTGCCGAATCCGGTGTTCGCGTTGCGCAACGGCACGATGGGCTGGGCGCTGGCCGGCCACAAGGTCGAAACGCAGTCCGCGCGCCAGGCCCCGGAGCCGGGCGCGGCGACGCTGGCGTTGGCGCAGCAGCGCGCGGCGGCGGTGCGGCGCCGTTTCGGGATCGGCGAGATCGGCGCGGCCGAATTGCAGCGTCTGCGCGCCGGCGGCGAGCGAACGGTTTACCTGTTCGATGTGCGCACGCAGCAGGAGTACGAGCGCGGGCACGTGCCCGGCGCCGTGCATGCCCCGGGCGGCCAGCTGGTGCAGGCGACCGATTCTTATGTGGCGGTGCGCAATGCGCGCATCGTCCTGTATGACCATCATGGGGTGCGCGATGTCATGACCGGATCGTGGTTGCGCCAGATGGGGCATGAGGATGTGGTGACGTTGCGGGCCGATGCGGTGTCCGCGGCGCAACTGGCCGCGGGCCCGCAGGCGGTGCGGGTGGCCGGGCTCGATGGCGCGCGGGCGCGCCGGCTGGCGCCGGCCGAGGCGGCCGGGAGCCTGGCGCAATACACGGTGGTGGACGTCGGCGCTTATCGCGATTACCAGGCCGGCCACCTGCCGCAGGCGTATTGGGTGACGCGGGCGCGCCTGGCCGAGGCGCTGGACGGGTTGCCGGCCGACCGGCCGTTGCTGCTGGTGTCGCCGGACGCCTTGCTCGCGCAACTTGCCTGCGCCGATGTGGCGGCCTCGGCCGCCAGGCCGGTATATGTGCTGGAGGGCGGCATGGCGCGCTGGCGCGCAGAGGGCCGGCCGGTCGAGGAGGGCGACGGGCGGCCCTTGCACGAGCCCGACGATGCCTTCGTCAAGCCCTTCGAGGCCAGGGATCGCGAGTTGTCGATGCAGGCCTACCTGGATTGGGAGGTGGGCCTGCTTGACGCGGTGCAGCGCCATCCCGCCATACGCTTCGACTTGTACAAGGAATGAGCCTCTGGTAGAGCTTTCTCCATCCAGGGAGGAAGACGATATGAATCTGAGGCAAATCGAGGCGTTTCTGGCGGTGGTCGACCTGGGCACAGTGACCCGGGCGGCGGAAACCATGTATGTGACGCAGTCGGCGGTAAGCCGGCTGATCTCCCGGCTCGAGCGCGAGGTGGGCTTTACGCTGTTCGATCGCCGCCAGGGCCTGATGGCCCCGACGGCCGAGGCCAAGGCGCTGCACGCGGAGGCCATGCGTTCGTACATCGGGCTGAAGGAGATCCAGTTCGCGGCGCAGCGGATCGCGCAGATCGGCAGCGGCATGCTGAAGGTATGCGTGATGAGTTCGCTGCAGCAGGGAGCGCTGCCCAGGCTGGTGACGGAGTTCATGCGCAAGCATCCCGGGATTTCGGTGATGTTCGACGTGCAGCGCCACTACGACGTGGTGTACGCGGTGTCGCGAGGCAGCGCCGAGATCGGTTTCGCGACGCTGCCGGTGGACCATCCCAATATCGAGTCGCTGCCGATCGCGCGCACGCCGGTGGTGTGCCTGCTGCCGACCGGGCATCCCCTGGCCGAGCTGGAAGCGATACGGTCCATGGATTTGCACGGCGTGGATTTCCTCAGCGTGCCGCGCATGCGTTTCAACGATCGCATTACCCGCATTCTCGAAGCGCATGGGGCGAGGCCCCGCACGCGTATCGAGGCGGGCACGATGCTCGCGGCCATGGCGCTGGTGGAGGCCGGGGCCGGGGCTTTTGTCGTCGATGCCTTTACGTTGGGGGCGGTGCGCGATGCGCAGGTCGTGCTCCGGCCGTTCCATCCGGAAGTCATCGTCGAGGTTGGGGCCTTGTATTCGAATTCCCAGCCGCTTTCCATCCTGGCATCCAGGTTCCTGGAGCATTGCCGGGCATTCCAACATGAGATGGAGACAACATGAATGCTTGCCTGCCCGCCGAGGCGCCCTTGGCCGACCCCGATCCGCTCGACCCCGATCGCAAGGCGGTGGATGAGGTGGCCCGGATACTGAAGGCCGAACACACCGAGCTGCTGTTCTGCTTTCCGATCAACTCCCTGATCGACGCCGCGACGGCGGCAGGCATCCGGCCCGTGGTGGCGCGGACCGAACGCGCCGTGGTGGGGATGGCCGACGGCTATGCGCGCGCCAGCCTGGGCGAGCGGGTAGGGGTATGTGCGGTGCAGTATGGGCCCGGCTGCGAGAACGCGTTCGGCGCGATGGCGCAGGCGTATTCGGATTCGTCGCCGGTGCTGATGCTGCCGGGCGGCGTGAACGAGTCGTGTACGGACGTGCGGCCGAATTTCGAGACGGCCAAGCACTATGGGAACATCACCAAATGGGTGGCGCGCGTCAACCGGCCCGATCGCGTGGGCGAGATGATGCGGCGCGCCTACACCGGGCTGCGCAACGGCCGGCGCGGGCCCGTGGCGCTGGAGCTGCCCATGGACGTGATGGAGCAGCCGGTCGGCCGCTCGGCGTCGCGCCACGCGCCCAGCCAGGCCATCCGCACGCTGTGCGATCCGGATACGGTGCGCGCGGCGTGCAGGCTGCTGCTGGCGGCCGAGCGGCCGGTGCTGCACGCGGGGGCGGGGGTATTGCAGTCGGGCGCCACGCCGGAGCTGGTGGAGCTGGCCGAGTTGCTGTCGATTCCGACGATGACGACGTTGTCCGGCAAGAGCGGTTTCCCCGAGCGGCATCCGCTGGCGCTGGGCAGCGGCGGCATGGCATGGCCGGCGACGGTGGCGCATGGGCTGCGCACGGCAGACCTGCTGTTCGGCGTCGGCGCGAGCCTGACCAAATCGGTGTTCGCCGCGCCCCTGCCCGCCGGGCGGCGCGCCATGCAGCTGGCGGTGGACGATTCGGACCTGAACAAGGACTATCCGCTGGACCATGCCTTGCTGGGCGATGCCAGGCTGGTGCTGCGGCAGATGATAGACATGCTCAAGAACGAGTTCGGCGTGCAGCCGGATCCGGCCCGCACCGCGCGCACAGGCGGCGAACTCGAGGCAATACGGCAGGCCTGGCTGCGCCAGTGGCACGACAAGCTGACGTCGGCGTCGCGGCCCATCAATCCGTATCGGGTGGTGCATGACCTGCAGATCGCCTGGGCGGATCGGGACGTGATCATCACGCACGATGCCGGCAGCCCGCGCGACCAGCTCAGTCCGTTCTACCGCTGCCGCCGGCCGGGCGAATACCTGGGCTGGGGGCGGTCGACCCATCTGGGCTACAGCCTGCCCCTGGCGCTGGGCGCCAAGATGGCGCGCCCCGACGCGCTGGTGGCGCACTTGCTGGGCGACGCGGCGTTCGGCGAATGCGCGATGGACCTGGAGACGGCAGTGCGCAACCGGATCGGCACTGTGACGGTCCTGATGAACAATGGCTGCATGGGCGGCTACGACAAGCACATGCCTTTGTCGAGCACCACGCATCGCACGCGCTTTCTGTCCGGCGACTACGAGATGATCGCGCGCGGCCTGGGCGCGTGGACCGAGCGGGTCGAGGATCCGGCCCGATTGGTCGAGGCCTTGCGCGAGGCGGCGCGCGTCGCCGATACCGGCCGGCCCGCGGTGCTGGAAATCATGACCGCCGAGGAAAAGGCCTTGTCCCAGGAAGCGCCGTAGCGGGCGGCAGGCCGCAAGAAGCCGGCGCCCGTGCCAGGGTGTTCACATTGTGAACACCCTGCTTCTGTTTCACGAGTCTCCGATCCTACGATGGCTGCGCACCGATGGGTGCATTGCCAAGCATCGGAGACAGACGGGTGACATCAACCATTCCTGGCAGCCCCGCGTTGGATGGGCTGGTCGTACTGGGCATATCGCGCGTGCTGGCGGGCCCTTTGGCCGGCCAGATCCTGGGGGACCACGGCGCCAATGTCATCAAGGTCGAATCGTTCAACGGCGACGACACGCGGGGATACGGCCCGCCGTTCGTCGGCGAGGACGCGGCCTATTTCCTGGGCCTGAATCGAAACAAGCGCAGCATCGCCGTCGACCTGTCCCGGCCGCAGGGCCGGGACCTGTTGCTGGATATGGTGCTGGGCGCCGACGTGCTGATCGAGAACTTCAAGCGCAGCACGTGGCGCAAGTGGGGCATCACGGACTTCGGCCAGCTCAGCGCGCGCAACCCGCGGCTGGTCCATTGCCGCATTTCCGGTTTCGGCGACGATGGCCAGCTCGGCGGCATGCCGGGCTATGACGCGGCGGTCCAGGCGCTGACCGGATTCATGACGATCAACGGGCCCGCCGAGGCGGACCCGACCAAGCTGGGCGTGCCCATCATCGACGTCAGCACGGGCTTGAATGCGGCGATCGCGATATCGATGGCGCTGTTCGAGCGGTCGAAATCCGGCAAGGGGCAGTTGGTGGAGGTCAGCCTGTTCGACACGGCGCTGGCCATCCTGCACCCGCACGCGGCCAATGTGCTGGCCGGCGGGAAGGCCGAGCGCAGCGGCAACCTGCATCCGAACATCTATCCCTATGACTTGTTCCCGACCCGCACGGCGGATATCTATCTGGCCGTGGGCAACGACGGCCAGTTTCGCTACCTGTGCAAGTCGCTCGGCTGCCCGCAGCTCGCCGATGACGGCCGCTTTTCGTCCAACCGGTTGCGGGTCGCCAACCGCGCGGCCTTGCGCGAGATCCTGACGCAGCGCCTGAAGGACGTGGATGGTTCCGAGCTGTTCCAGGGCTTGCTGAGCAACGGGGTGCCGTGCGCGCCGGTGCATTCGGTGCAGGAGGCGCTCGAGCTCGAGCATCTGCGGCAGCGCGACGGCCTGGTGCGGGTGGGGGAATACCAGGGGCTGCGCTCGCCCATCCGGATGCAGCGCACGCCGCCTTCGGTACGGGCCCGTCCGCCCGGCATCGGAGATGCATACGGACGAGCTGCTGGGCGAGCTGGGTTTGCCGCCGGGGCAGATCGCCAGGCTGGTGGACGAGGGCGTGGTCAAGGTTTCCAAGGAGCGAGCATGAACCATATCAGTATCAGGTACGAGGACTCGGTGGCGGTGGTGACCTACGACCGGGGAGAGAAGAAGAATGCGATGTCGATGCAGATCATCCGGGACCTCACCGCGACGGCCGAGGCGCTGAAGGATCGCCACGACATCACGTGCGTGGTGCTCGGCGGCAGCCGCGCGGCGTTCAGCGCCGGGGTGGACCTGACTGACCCGGAGCGTTTCGACCTGGCCGGCAAGAGCCTGAGCGAGCAACGCCAGATCCTTACCCTCGGCACGCGCATGTGCCGGGCGTGGGAGGAACTGCCGCAGATCACCGTCGCGGCCATCGAGGGCATGAATGTGGGCGGCGGCGTGGCGCTGACGCTCGCCTGCGACTGGCGCGTGATGGCCGACGACGCGTATCTGTTCGTGCCCGAGGCCCAGATCGGGATCAACCTGAGCTGGAACGCGATCCCGCGGCTGGTGAACATGGTCGGCGCCTCCATGGCCAAGCAGATCGTGCTGCTGGGCGAGAAGATGCCCAGCGCCCAGGCCAGGGAACTGGGCCTGGTCGATTGGGTGGTGCCGGGCGGCAGCGCCGAGGCGCGCGCCATCGAGGTCGCCGGCCGCGTATCGCAGTGTCCGGCGCATGTGGTGAGAATGAGCAAGCAGAGCATCAACGCCCACGCGAACGCGCTGAATCATCTCGGCACGTATATGGATGTCGATCAGGCCATGGTGTGCGGCGCCTCGCCCGAGGCGGCGCGCGCGCGCGGCCAGTTCAACAAGGCGCGGGCCTAGCGGCGGCGCGCGGCCGGCTGGACAAGAAAAACGACCAGGAGACAAAAGATGAATACCAATCTCGCGAAGTGGCTGGGGCGGCTGGTGGTGGCCGGTGTGGCGTTCGGATCCGGCGCGCCGGCCGCGACGGCCGCCGATCAGCCATCGTCCTGGCCGCGCAAGTCGGTGACGATCGTGGTTCCCTTCTCGCCGGGCGGGTCCACCGACCAGATCGCCAGGCTGTTCAGCGCCAAGCTGGCCGAGAAGCTGGGACAGCCGTTCGTGGTCGTCAATCGCCCCGGCGCCGGCACGATCGTGGGCATGCAGGAGGTGGTGCGCGCCCGGCCCGACGGCTACACGCTGCTGCTGGCGGTCAGCACGGTGTCGACGCAGCCGGCGCTGTACCCGAACCTGCCCTACGACATAAAGCGCGACCTGGTGCCGGTGTCGCTGCTGGGCAAGATTCCGCTGCTGATCTATACCAACCCGGCCTTTCCGGCGCACACGCTGGGCGAACTGGTCGAGCAGGCCCGCAAGCCGGGCGCGGACATCACCTACGCGTCGCCGGGCGCGGCATCGACGGCCGGCTTGACCGGGGAGTTGTTCAACGAGAAGGTCAAGACGGAGATCCGCCACATTCCGTACAACAGCGGTTCGCCGGCCATGACGGATGTCATGGGCGGAAACGTGGATCTGCTGTGGGGGACGGCGGCGCAGGGGCTCGAGCAGTACCGGGCCAAGCGGTTGAACGCGGTGGCCATATCGAGCGAGCGCCGCAGTCCGTCGTTTCCCGAGGTGCCGACGTTTCGCGAGCAGGGCGTGGACCTGGTGGCCGAGGAATGGTTCGGCCTGATGGCGCCCAAGGGCACGCCGCCGGAGATCGTGGCCAGGGTCAGCCAGGCGGCCAGCGAGATCGTCAAGGGCAACAGCTTCGGCGACGACTACAATTATTTCGAATTCATCGGCTCGGACCCGGCTTCCTTCGGCGCGTACATGGACGCGCAGGCGGCGTTGTGGACCGGGCTGGTCCACCGGCTGGGGTTGCAAGTGAAGTGAAGGCCTTGAAGGCGCGCGACATCGACACATCGGACGAGGAGCAGGGCAAGGGGCCGCAGGCCTTGCGGCGGGGGCTGGCTATCGTGGAATTCCTGGAGGGCGCCGCTACGCCAGCGGTGTCGGTTACCGAGATAGCCCAGCGTACCGGCCTGCAGCGGCCGACCGTGCATCGCCTGCTGGATGCGCTCGAACAGTTCGGCTGGGTGGCCAGGCGGGACGACGGGCGGCGGTTCCTGGCGCGCGAGCGCGGCGCCGACGCCAGCTTTCTCGACGCTGGCCTCGATGCGCGCGCGCCGCGCTCGCTGATCCTGCAATCGATACCCGCGATGCGGCGCCTGGCGCAGCGCTTCGGCGACACCGTCTACCTGGTCTGGCGCGACGGCGGCGACTCGGTGTCGATTCACCGCGAGTTCGGGTCCTATCCGATCCAGGTGGTCGGCTCGTACCCGGGCAACCGCTATCCGCTGGGGGTGGGCTCGGCCGGGATGGCCATCCTGGCGGCGATGCCGGCGCCGGCGGCCGAGTCGCTGGTCATGCGCAATGCCGACAGGATCCGCGCATTCGACGGGCTGGCGCCCGAGGTCCTGCTGCGCTTGCGGGCCTGCGCGGTCGAGAGCGGTTATGCCGTGATGCAGAATTACGTGGCCAAGCAGGCGCTGGGCGTGGGCTGCGCCATGAAGCGCAGGCAGGGCGTGCCCGTGCTCGTCATGAGCGTGAGCTCCGTGGCCGAACGCATGTCGAAGGCCCGGCAGCGCGAGATTGCCACGGCCATCGACGCGGAGCTTGTGCTGCTGGCGCAAATGGAGTGAGGGGCCCGGCCCTGCCCGAAACGCCTACTGCACGGTCGCGCCCGAGGCTTGGACCACTTCCGCCCAGCGCTTGATCTCCTGGCGCACGTACGCATCGAAGGCCGCCGGGTCGGTGACCTCGGCCTGCGCGCCCATCTTGTCCAGCCATTGCAGGACGTCTTTCTGGGCGAACACGTGCGCCATTTCGGCGTGCAGCCTTTCGACCACGTCGCGGGGCAGGCCGGCGGGTCCCATCAGGCCGAACCATGAGCGGACATCGAAGCCCGGCGCGGTCTCGGCGATTGCGGGGATGTCGGGGAACGCCGGGTTGCGCTGGGCGCTGGTCACGCCGAGCGCGCGCAGCCTGCCGGTGCGGATGTTGGGCGCCGCCGACGGCAGGTTGTCGAACATCAGGTCCACGTGGCCGCCCAGCAGGTCGGTGACGGCGGGGGCCGAGCCCTTGTAGGGCACGTGCTGGTACTTGGCGCCGGTGTCCATGCGGAATTTCTCGGCCGACAGGTGCTGCGAGGTTCCGTTGCCCGACGAGGCGAACGTCAGGTCGTGGGTCTGCGAGTAGCGGATGAATTCTTCCACGCTGTTGACCGGCACCTTGGGGTTGACGACCAGGACGTTGGGGATCGAAACCACGCCGGCGATGAACGTGAAATCGCCGAGCGTGTCATAAGGCAGGTTCTTGACCAGACTGGCGTTGATGGTGTGGTTGATGGCGCCCATCAGCAGGGTGTAGCCGTCGGCGGGGGCGCGCGCTACGGCCTGGGTGCCGATCACCCCGCCGCCGCCGGGCCGGTTTTCCACCACAATGGGCTCGGGCCATGACGGGCTCAGGTGCTGCGCGATCAGCCGGGCGACGAGGTCGGTGGCGCCGCCGGCGGCGGCCGGCACGACCAGGCGCACGGGACGTTGGCCGGGATAGGCCGTTTTCTGCGCCCAGGCGCGGGTGGCCAGCAGGCTTAACAAGGTCGCGGTCAGAAACGAGCGTCGGTGCATGATGTCTCCTGTCGTTATGGTCTGCGCTTGCCGGTCGTGGCCGGAGCGCGTTTTGCGGGATATCCGGCGGTGGCGCGGAATTCACGCGGGTTCGAACACCGGCGCATGGCGCCCTTCGGGGGTTTGCCGGAAGGCCACGCGCAATCGCATGCCGATGCAAAGGGCGGCGGCCTCGGCCTCCACGATGTTGGTCATGACCAGCGGCCCCTCGTCGAGCTGCGCATAGGCCAGCACGTAGGCGGGCGCCTGTCCCCGGTGGATGACCGAGAAGGTATGCAGCGTGGCCGCGCCGGTCGCGGGGGTGCCAGTGCGTCTGGCCGCAATCCTGGCAGTACGGCAGCAGCAAGGCGCCGCCGGCCGCGGCCTGCCAGAAGGGCGCAAGTTCCGGAAAGGCCGCGACGTAGGGGTCATGGGAGAGTTCGGTCGATGTCATACGCGCTCCAGCAGCACGGTTGCGTGGGCGTGGCCGGCGCCCATTACCAGGCCGGGCCCCGTCGCCAGGGCGATGTCGCACGACGGCACCTGTACGGCGGGGTGCGCTTCGCCGCGCAGCTGGCGCACCGCTTCGATGACCTTGGTGATGCCGCCGCGGTTCTGGGGATGGTTGTTGCACATGCCGCCGCCATCGGTGTTCCAGGGCAGGCGTCCGACGCCGGAGATCAGGTTGCCGTCGGCCACGAACCTGCCGCCTTCGCCCTTGGCGCAAAAGCCCAGGTCTTCCAGCTGCAGGGCCACCATGATGGTGAAGTTGTCGTACACCGAGGCGTATTTCACGTCGGCGGGCGCGAGGCCGGCCATCTCGAACGCGCGCGGGCCGGTGACGGCGGCGCCGGTCTGCAGCAGGTCCAGGCGGCCGGCTTCGTTGGTGCGGATGGTTTCGGCGTAGCCGCGCACGCCGACCCGGGGGCGCGCCAGCGACGCGGCGATGTGCGGCGCGACCAGGACCAGCGCGCCGCCGCCGTCGGTGATGACGCAGCAGTCCATCCGGCGCAGCGGGTCCGCCACCAGCGGCGAGCCCAGTACGTCTTCGGTCGTGTAGCGCTTGCGCAGCAGGGCGTGGGGGTTGTGCTGGGCATGGTGCGACGCGGCCACCTTGACCCACGCCAGCTGTTCCATGGTCGTGCCGTATTCGTGCATATGGCGGCGCGCCAGCAGGCCGTACATGCCGGCCACCGTCCAGGCATAGGGCTGTTCGAAGGCGGCGGCCGGCCGCTCGGGCGGGATCTGGCGGATCTCGGTGCCGGTGGTCTGGCCGCTGCTGCGCGGCTTGCCCGCCAGCGTGATGAGAGCCACCGAGCACTTGCCGCGCGCGATGGCGTCGGCCGCGTGGCCGACGTGCGCGATGTACGAGCAGCCGCCCGATTCGGTGCCGTCCACATGGCGCAGCTTGCGCAGGTTGAGGTAATCGGCCATCAGCGCGGGAATGCCGCCCGGCGCATCCGCCGCGCAGAAGTAGCCGTCCACGTCCTCCAGGGACAGGCCGGCGTCGGCCAGGGCGCCGCGCGCGCATTCGGCGTGCAGTTGCGCCGTGGATTTGTCCGGCGCATGGCGGGTGGGGTGTTCGAAGGCGCCTGCCACGAAGGCGGGATGTTGAAAGGCCATGTCGTTATCCAGTCGATATGAAATCCGGAGTGGCGGGCCGCGCTCAGACGCGCCGCGCCTGGCCGCTCCAGTAGCGTTCGCGGATGTCGCGCTTGAGCACCTTGCCGACCGAGCTGCGCGGCAATTGCTCCCACACTTCGATGGTCTTGGGGGTTTTCATGCTGCCCAGCCGCTCGCGGCAGTAGGCCAGGACCTGCTCCGCATCCCATTGCGCGCCCGCCTTGAGCTCCACGACTGCCTTGATGGCTTCGCCCCAGTGGTCGTCGGGCACGCCGACCACGGCGCAATCGCCGACCGCCGGATGGGCCCACAGCACTTGCTCGACCTCGCTGGGAGAAATATTGAATCCGCCGGAGACGATCAGGTCTTTCATGCGGTCGACGATATACAGATAGCCGTCGCCATCCTGGTATCCCACGTCGCCCGTGTGCAGCCATCCCTGCTTGAATGTCTCGGCGGTCTTGGCGGGGTCCTGGTAGTAGCCCTGGGCCACCAGGTCGCCCTGGACCACGATTTCGCCGCGCTCGCCCGCCGGCAACAGATTCCCGTGCGGGTCCATGATGCCCAGGCGCACGAACGGCGAAGCGCGGCCGCAGCTTGCCAGCCGGTGCCGCAAGGCGGGGTCGCGCAGGATGCCGGCGTGCTCGCCCGCGCTCAGCACGGTGCACATGAAGGGCGCCTCGGCCTGGCCGTAGGCCTGGACCATGACCGGCCCGAAGATGTCCAGCGCTTCGCGCAGCTTGTCGACCGACATCGGGGCGGCCGAGTACAGGAAGTAGCGCAGCGACGCATAGTCGCCCCGGCGTATCTCCGGATGCGCCAGCAGCTTGTAGATCGCCGTCGGCGGCAGGAATAGCTGCGTCACCTTGTAGCGCCCGATGGCGTCGATGATCGCGGCCGGGTCGGCGGTGGGCAGGATCACGTTGCACCCGCCGTAGGCGCAGGCGGCAAAGGTGGCCGAACCCGCCGCATGCGAAAGCGGCGCCACGACCAGGTGCACGGGCCGTTCGAGCACGGGCATGGCGGCGTACCAGTTCGCCAGCAGCGCCAGGTAGTTGCGGTGCGTGACCAGCACGCCCTTGGGCAGCCCGGTGGTGCCGCCGGTGCCGCGGATGGCGACGACGTCGTCGATCCGCGCATCGCTGCGGGCCGGTGCGGCGGACTGCCGCGCCATCCAGTCTTGCAGCGAAGGCGCTTGCGGCAAGGCGCCGTCGATGCATACCACGCCCTTCAGGCCGGGCAGGGCCTGGAGCAGGCCGGGCAGCTGGGCGGCGAACTGGCTGTGGATGAACAGGAACTCGCAGCCGCCGCGCGCCAGGATGTTGGCGTTTTCCTCGGCGGCGTTGCGCGCGTTGACGGGCAGCCACATGTAGCCGGAGCGGACGATGCCCAGCGTGGCGGGAAAGGTGAGCAAGTGATTGGCCGACAGCGTGCCGACCTTGCTGTCGCGGTCCAGGCCCGCGGCGCGCAGGCCGTTGGCGATGCGATGGGACATGTCCTGGATCTGCCCGTAGCTGAGCGTGCGCCCGCCGGGTTCGATGAAACAGGGTTCGGCCAGGCCGTAGCCGGCGCCTCGATCGAAAGTGTCGATCAATTGCATGGTTGTCTCCGGAGCGCGATTCGATGCCGTGCGGGCGCGATGCTTGCCTGCCCCGGGCCGCTGCTCCTCTCGGCGGCCACGACAATAGGAAAACGTTTCCCTATCGATGATGCTACGATGCCGGTCCGAGATGGACAATGACATGGAACGTTTTCATCCAGGAAAACCATGACGAAACGAGTTTCCGTGCGCGAGGTCGCGCATGCGGCCGGGGTTGCCATCAGTACCGTTTCGCGCGTGCTCAACGGTTCGGGCTATGCGAGCCCGGATGTGCGCCTGCGCGTGCAGCAGGCCGTCGCCAGGCTGGGCTACGAGCCGGACTACACGGCGCGCCATCTGCGCACCGGCCACAGCCGGACGATAGGCTGCCTGCTGCCCAGCATCGCCAACCCGTTCGTCGCCCAGCTCCTGAGCGAGGTGGAGCGGCTCGCGCAGGCGGCCGGCTATTCCCTGCTGGTGGGCAGTTCGGAGCAACGGTCGCGCGACAAGGAGCTGGTGGCGTTCTTCGAGAACCGGCGCCTGGAGGGCATCATCGCCTTGCCCGCGCACGAGTACGACCCCATCGCCGCCTCGCCCTTCGCCGCCACGAAGCTGCCCACGGTCATCATGGACCGCGACATGGGCCCGGGTTTCGATGCCGTGCTGATCGACCACGAGCCCGGCATGCGCCAGGTCATGGACTACCTGCTGAGCCTGGGCCACCAGCGGATCGCCCTGTTCGCCATCGGCAGCCAGGTGCGCCCGGGCAGGCTGAAGCTGCGCAGCTACCGCGCCGCGCTGGAGGCGGCCGGCCTGCCGTTCGACGACAGGCTGGTGTACCTGACCGATTCGTCGCTCGAGTCCGCGCGCCAGCCCATGCAGCGCATGCTGGGGCTGGACGCGCCGCCGACCGCGATCGTCGCCGTGGGCACGCAGCTGCTGTCCGGCGCCGTGCACGTCGTGCGCGAGGCGGGGATGGATATCCCGCGCGACATGTCGGTGGTGGCCATCGGCACCATGCAGACCCTGGAGCTGATGTACCCGCCGGTTACCGCGCTGCGTTACAACTTCCAGGACAGCGCCCGCGCCGTGGTGCAGCTGATCCTGGAGCGCATCGAAAGAACCGCGCCGCCGCAGGCGCGCACCGTGGTCATTCCCTCCGACCTGATCCTGGGCAGCTCCTGCGGGCCGGCCCCGGCGCGCTGAATGCCGGCCCGGAAAGCCATTGAAACAGCTTATACGTACCGTATCCCTGTATGCAGGACTGAAACATACCTGAACGGGTATCTTGTCCTCCAGGCCGGTGGCGCCTTGCTCTGCCCGGCCCGACGCGGGGTCGCATCGCAGGGACGCCCCGCTACAGGAGAACAACGATGACAATCAACAAACGACTGATTCAGGCGATTCTGGCCGGCGCGCTGGCGCTGGGCCTGAGCACTGCGGCGCTGGCCGACAAGCAGGGCCGCAATACGGTGATCGGGGCCGGGCTGGGCGGCGTGGCCGGCGCGCTGCTGTCCGACGGCGATCCCTGGGTGACCCTGGGCGGCGCGGCCGCCGGCGGGGTGCTCGGCCACGTCATTACCGACGACGACCGGCGCGGGCGCCGCCACCATTGGGACCGCGACCGCGGCCGCGACTACAAGCGGGCCAGTTACCGGGGCCATGACAAGTACCGCGGCAACAAGCACCGGTACAAGCACCGTCGCCACTGAGCGCGGGCCGCTGGCCGCCGCCGTCGGGCCGGCCCGGCCCGGTCAGTCGGGGTCGGCAAGCGCGCGGCGGTTCCGCGAGCCGTAGAAGGGGTTGCGCGGCGCGCGGCTTCTCGTTCGCGGCCTCGCTCGATGGGCGGGCGCCCATGACCTCCGGGCGCCGCGCCTTGAGCCGCTTGAATGTCTCGAAGCCGGCTTGCGGGGAAGACGGTTCGTGCAAGGTGAAGAGACCCGCGACGCAGTTCACGCACATGGCTGCTCACCAGATTCGGGCGAGCTCGCCGATGTCGTCGAGCTGCTCCAGCCGGAAGATCATGGCCGCGATCCGTTCCGCGGACCCGGCTTTTGCCCGGCTTGCGCAATGGGTGAATTTTTCGAGCAGCTCGGTATCGGCCATGCGCGTGCGCGGCGTAGCCGGTGAGCCCTTGCGGTAGTGAAGCTCCGATTCGAAGGTCCTGCCGCGCGCGCGGATCTCCACGCGCCCGATGCGCGACTGCGGCTCGGCGGCCAGCATTTCCTCGAACCGCGGGTGGGGCAGCACGGTGACCTTGCGCATGAAGGCAAGCAGCCGATCATTGTTCAAGGTGGCGTCATCGTGCCATGCAGGCCCGCTCCTGACGCCATGGACGATCATGGAGACCGCATACGCGACGTTCATCGCCGCGTCGCCCGCAGACGCGATGAACGTATTGACGAACATCGGCAGGGTCGCGGCATGCGGGTCGCAGTATGCGGCGACGTTCTCGATTTCGTGCGGCTTCAATGCATGGTCGGCCAGGATGGCGCCGAGGCAGTCCAGCACGGTATGCGAGATGCGGCAGGTCGGGTAGGGCTTGTAGATGGTGAGATCCGGAAAGCGCCAGTCCGTGCCCAGGCCGTCGGTGAGCGCGCGCGGGTTCCACTTCCGTACGCCCATGTAGCGCCAGAATCCGTACTCGCCTTCAAGCGCCGCCACGTCGCCGCGATACCCGTTGGACGCGAGCAGGACCGCCTGCAGGGCGGCCTGCGCCATCCAGCCGGCCATGAGGTACTTGTCGTCGGTGGCGGGCAATGTCTGGATCCATTTGGTCATGGATTGGGCCGGCGCCATGCGCGCCGCCAGCCCGACCGCATGCGCCGTGAGGTCGCGCGGCATCCCGCGCGCGAGCGCGCAGGCCAGGGTGCTGCCGATGATGGTGCTGCTGTAGCCCGTGACGGGCGGAAAGCCGAGGCGCTGTCCGGGGGTGAGGTCGCGGTAATGGGACATCGCCGAGCCGACGCGGGCGCAAACTTCATGCGCCACCGCGATTGCCTCGATGATGCGCTTGCCGCCGGCGCGCGCCGCCTCGCCGGCGGCGAGCAGGGGTGGAAGGGCGTAGGGAGCCACGTGCCCGGGCGGAATGGTGCAGGCGTCGAAGTCGAGCGCGTTGATGAGCTCGCCGTTGACGAACGCGGCCGACGCCGCGGACAGGCGCTCCTGGCCGCCGAACACGGACGCCTCGGCCGGTCCGCCCATGTCGCGGCCGGCCTGCATGGCAAGCCGGCCCTTGTCCGCGCCGAGCGCCGCGTAGGCGCAGCCCAGGCTGTCGAGCAGGATGCGCTTGCATTCGGCGACGACCTGGGCGGGCAGCGCGTCATAGCGCACCGCCGCGGCGAAATCGGCCAGGCGGCCGATCAGTGTGTCGCAAGCCACGGCCGCCATCAGGGGACGATGGTGATGTGCAGGGGCTCGGGCCCTTGCCTGACTTCGCCGGCGAGAATGCGAATGGCCAGCTCGGCGTCCTTCAATGCCATGGTGTGGGTGTGCCAGGCGGAGAAATCGTAGGCGCCGGAACAGATGGCCCGTACCGCCAGTCCGTACGAGCGCGTCGAGATCCCCCGGACTCCCTTGATTTCGATGCCGTCCATGACGAGATCGTCGGGACGCAGCGCCACCGTGCGGGTGTTTCCCTTCAGCCCCGCAAGCACGATCGTGCCGCCGGGCCGCACCAGCGCAATGGCGTCGAGTATGGGTTGCGTCGCGACCGGCGTGACGTCGATCACGCGATCGAATTTCTGCCCTTCCAGGGCGCGGGCCAGCGAAGCGGGGTCGGCGGGATCGATCGCCACCACTTCCGTCGCGCCCAGCGAGCGGGCCAGTTCCAGTTTGTACGCGTCTTTCTGCAGGCCGGTCACGACGATCCGGTTGGCGCCGGCGATGACCGCGGCGATCACGCAGGCCAGGCCGCGCTGGCCGGGGCCGAAGATCAGTACGTCGTCGCCGACGCGGGTGCCGGCCGAGGTGATGGCCCACTCGAAGCCCGCGCCCAGCGGGTTGAACATGACGGCATCTTCGATCGGCAGGCTGTCGGGCATCTTGTGGACGATCGCATTGCCCTTGAGCATCATGTGCTCGGCGAATCCGCCCCACAGTCCGCAGCCTTCGGAGAGCGGCGACAGGCCCAGGTTGATCTTTCGCGCGCACAGCTGGAACATGCCCTCCACGCAGTATGAACACACGCCACAGCCATAGTGGGGCTGCACCGCCACGCGGTCGCCCTCCTTGAGTTGCATGCGTTGGGCCGCGCTGTCGCCGATACGTTCGATGCGACCAACCGGTTCGTGGCCGGGAATCAGTTCGGGTACGTGGCCCAGCGAGCCTTCGTAGCGTTCGTAGTCGGTGCCGCAGATGCCGCAGCCTTCCACGCGCACCAGCGCTTCGTCGGGCGCGAGCACTTCGGGCAAGGGAAGCTGGACGTATTCCAGCCGCCGGGGGCCGCGCTGGACGATTGCGTGAGTTTTCATTGTCTGCCTGTTTTCCGGGGTTCATTGCACTTGCATGTCGCGGGAACCAGTACAGCGCACGGGTATCCGGCGGTCAATTTGAAAGTAAGCGCGGATTCATAGGCTTGCCGCAAGGCATGGGCGCGCGAGCGCGGCGCGGCTGCCACTGCCTATCAATGGAGGAAAAAAACCAAATTGACGGTGATGCGGCGCCACCTTACTTTTTCCGCTCGACACGACAGGAGAGCGGTAATGACGAAGGCACGGCACGCGTTCCGAAGGCAACTGGAGGCTGGCTCCGGTTCGATTCTCGCGGCGGGCGTTGGAGACGCGGGCCAGGCCCGGCTGGTCGAGCGGGTGGGCTACCCCGCGGTCTACATCTCGGGGTCCTACGTGAACCACACGCGCGGATATCCGGATGGAACGCTGACCCTGTCCGAGATCGCGCAGCGCATCTCGGAAGTAGCCGATCGCGTCAATATTCCGGTGATCGCGGACGCGGACGAGGGGTTCGGCAGCGTGCTCAAGATCGCCCGCACCGTGCACGAGTTCGAGCGCGCGGGCGCGGCGGCCTTGCACCTGGAGGATTTCGCCATCAAGAAGCACGGCCTGCCATTGCCCGTGCAGGACATGGTCACGCATCTCAAGGTCGCGCTCGATACCCGGACGGACCCCGATATGCTCATCATCGCGCGCACGGACGCCATGTCGCCCTGGCGCGACGGCATCCATGCGTGGCGCGCCGCGTGCGAGGAGGAAGCGTTCGAGCGGGCGTTGCGCTATTGCGACGCCGGCGCGGACGCCATCATGCCGCTGTTCGCGACCAACAGCTGGCTCGAACGGTACGGACCGCGCATTCCCAAGCCCCTGGTGGTGCTGGGCGGCGCGCCGAAGAACTGGGGGGCAGAGGCGGCAGGCGTGGCGGAACCCGAGAAAACGGCCTCGGAGCTGCTGGCGTGGAACGTCAGGATGGTGATCTACGCGACCAATATGCTGTCGCGCGCCCACCGGTTCATGACGCAGGAGTACGGCAGGTGGCTGCAGGACGGCAAGTTCGATGTGCGGCCGGAAGACGAGGCGGATCGAGCCGATGCCAACGTGCTTGTCGGGCTGCCGGAGAAGGAACGCATCCTGCAGAAGTACCCGGTAGGCTGACCTGCCGCTGTTCGAGAACATGCCATGACCGATACCAGGAATTCCGACCCGGGCCGGGACGCCCGCGGGCTCGAGGCGGCCCGTCAGCTGTACCGGCAGCGCCTGGACGAAATTGCCCCCGCGCTGGCGCAGATGACGGACGACGTGCTGTTCGGCGGCCTGTGGGAGCGGCCGCAGCTCTCGAAGCGCGACCGCAGCTTGATCACCTGCACGGCGCTCGTGGCCTTGGGCGCTACCGAGCAGATGGCGACGCATTTTCCCAGGGCGCTTGAAAATGGCGTTACCCGGGAGGAACTGGTCGAGATGATTACCCATATGGCCTACTACTCGGGCTGGCCGTCGGCGGTCTCCGCGGCGATGCGGGCCTGGGAGATCCTTGCGCGGGAATGAGGCGGCCCCGGATAGGACCGCCATCCTGTCCGCGCCGACCCGGCCTGTCAGCCTTCGGCGAACTTGCGCACGCCGGCGTCCAGCGACGGCGAGGCGGTGCGGTAGCGAAACTGCATCCAGCGTTCCATCGCCAGGCCATCCTTCAAAGGCAGTTCGAGCGAACGGCGCGCCATGAGTTTCATGGAGGCCAGCGCCAGCGCATCGGCGCGCGCGATCTCCTCGGCCAGCCCCAGGCTGACGGCGTCCAGCTCCAGGGGCGGCACTGCCAGCGACGCCAGGCCTATCCGCTCGGCCTCGCGGCCGCTCATGCGCCGGCCCGTGACCAGGTAGTACATGGCGCGCGCCAGGCCTATCTTGCGCGGCAGCCGCTGCGTGCTGCCGCCGCTGGGGAACAGATTCCTGCGGATGTGTTCGTCGCCCAGCTGGGCCTCGTCGCTGGCCACGATGATGTCGCAGGCCAGCGCCAGCTCCAGGCCGCCGGCAACCGCGAAACCATTGACCGACGCGATGACGATCTGCGGCGCCGCTTCGAACGCCTCGTACGTTTCCTGCATCAGATCCTGGTTGCGCTGGTGGGCGGCGCGGTCGTCGAGCACGCCGCTGGCCGCCCATTTGAGGTCGACGCCGGAACAGAAGGCGCGGCCCGCGCCGCGGATCACGAGCACGCGCAGGCTGCGCTCGGGCGCCGTGCTGTCGCGCACCGCGGCGTTCAGGCGCGCCAGGGTCGGCCCGTCCAGCGCGTTGAGCCGCTGCGGGCGGTTCAGCGTGATGACGCGCACCCCGGGGGCGGGGTCGTCGATGAGCAGGGTATCGTCCATGGGCGAGGCCTTTTTCGGAAGGCGTTGACGGGTGTGGCGGGCCGCCTTACCAGATCTGGCCGAGCAGCTCGCGGACCTGGGCGACGGATTCAACGGGCCTGGGGTTGTTGAGCGTCTGCCGGTCGAGCATGACGGCCTCGGCGAGGCGGTCCAGCCCGTCGCGGGGCACGCCGACATCGCGCAGGCGGGTGGGCAGCGATGCCGCGGCAATCAGTTCCTGGGCGCGTTGCAGCGCCGCGCCGGCCGCGGCGGCGGTATCGCGCGCCTGCAACCCCATGGCGTCGGCGATCAGGGCAAGCCGCTCGTCGACGCCGGGCCGGTTGAAGCGCACCCCCGCGGGGAAGACCACCGACGAGGCCATGCCGTGGGGAACGTCGAACATGCCGCCGATCTGGTGCCGCAGCGCCGTTACGATGCCCAGGCCGGTGCAGGCCTTGACCGATTCGCACATCCATGTCGCATGCTGCAGCATGGCGCGCGCCTGCTGGTCCATGGGGGCGGCCGCCGACGCCAGCAGGTAGCGGTCGATGATGCGGACCGACTGCAGCGCCAGCGCATCCACCATGGGCACGTGCCGCGGCGAGCAGATCTCCTCGAAACAGTCCGCCAGCACTTTCAGCGCGGTCGACGTCCACAGGGCCGCGGAGGTCTGCCGCGTGGCGGCCGGATCCAGCACGATCAGCCCGGGAGTGAGGGCGGCGTCCACCATGGCGAACTTGCGCCGGGTGCGCGCGTCGGTCATGCCGACGGAACTGGAGAACTCCGCGCCGGACAGCGTGGTGGGGATGGCGACGTGCATCAGCTTGGGCCGGCTGAAACGCCGCTTTGCGGCATCCGCGCCCAGGGCGGCGTGGCGGGCGAGGAACGGTGCGCAGCCTTCGGCGCCGGCTTCGGCCAGCGCCAGGTTGATGCCCTTGGTGACGTCGGTGGCGCTGCTGCCGCCCAGGGACACCAGCAGGTCCGCCTCGTGCTGCCTGGCGGCCCGCGCGCCCTCGACCACTTGTTCCCAGGGCACGTGCTGGCGCGCCCCGCCGTATATCGCGACGCTCGCACCGCCGAGCGCGCCGCGGACTTCATCCAGTACGTCGGGCTGCCTGGCCAGCGAGGTGGTCGTCACCAGCAGGACGCGCCGCGCGTGCAGCTGCGGCACGCATTGGCCGAGCCGCTGCAGCGCACCCGGCCCGAACAGGACGGATCCGATCCGCGGACTATCGATCTTTCCGGTGTGGATCATGCGTTGCTCCAGCGTTGCCCGTCAGGACGGGCGGGCGGATGCGGCGTATTCATGTGAACAGCCGCCCGATTGCCGCATTGTCCTCGCCGAGCTCGGGCGGCGCGCGCCGGATCACCACCGGCGTCTTCGCGAAGCGGATCGGATTGGCGACCGTCGGGACGCTGCGCCCCTTGCTGTCCAGGATTTCCGTGACGAGCTGGCGCTCTTGCACGTAGGGTTGGGCGTATGCGCCATCGAGGTTGCGGACGGCGGCAGCGGGAATGCCGGCGGGAATCAGCAGCGCCAGCCATTGGTCGACCGTGCGGCCTGCCATGACGGGCGCCAGCGCCTGCGCGAGCGCGGCGCGGTGTCTGACGCGGGCGCCGTTATCCTGGAAGCGTTCGTCCGCGAGCAGGTCTTCGCGTTCGACGAGCAGCGCGAATTTTTGCCACAGACGATCATTGGCGCAGCTCAGCAGCAGGTCGCCGTCGCCGGCCTGGAACACCCCTGTCGGCGCGGCCAGCGGCGAGCTGTTGCCTTCGCGGTGCGGCACGATCTCGCTGGCCAGGTAGTTCATGCCGAAGTTGATCGGCATATTGAACGCCACGTCCTGCATGGCGATTTCGATGAACTGGCCCTCGCCCGTGCGCTGCCGATGGAACAGCGCGGCGAGTATGGCGTTGGAGGCGACGACGCCCGATGTGAAGTCGGTGACCGGCGCGCCCATGCGCATGGGCTCGCCCTCCGGGCTGCCCGTGACCGACATATGTCCGCTTTCCGCCTGGAACACGGCATCGTAGCCGCCGCGGCCGCGAAATATCCCGGCCTGGCCATAGCCCGAGATCGAGCAGTAGATCAGCGCCGGGTTCAGTTCCACGCAGGCGTCGTAGGCCAGGCCCAGGCGCGCCATCACGCCGGCGGAGAAGTTCTCCACGAGCACGTCGGCGCGGCGGATCAACGTCTTCATGGTCTCCAGATCGTCGGCGCTCTTCAGGTCCAGCGTGATGCTGGCCTTGTTGCGGTTGGCCGACAGAAACGTGCCGGAATGCCCCTCCAGTTTCGGGCTCCATACCCGCGTATCGTCGCCGTCCTTCGGATGCTCCACCTTGACGACCTCGGCGCCGAGATCGCCCAGCATCTGCGTGGCGACGGGGCCGGCGAGCAGGCGCGTGAGATCGAGGACCTTGATGCCGTCGAGTATGGCCGGCTGCCGGCCATCCAGTTCGCGAAGCGGAAATCGAGGGCGTTGCGGGGTGCTTGGGCTGGTCATGTCGTCGGCGCGCGTGTGGCAGGGGAAAGGGGTGTGCGGCATCGCTCGATGCGGGGGGGGCTGGAACACGATAGCCAGCGCGCCAGGGCCCGTCCAATTGATTCTGGGCGCGCATTGATAGGTATCGCCCCGGCCTTTCGGGCTTGAGGCAAAGCGCTATCAAAGGCGGCGGATTTTCAATTTGACAGCGGCCGGCCGGCCGCTAGGCTGTCAAGTGCGGCGACCTGCCGCCGCCGGCGGCTTGCCAGGCCGCCGGCAGTGGCCGGAACAAGGAAGAGAGAGTGGGAGTGCCTGAGATGAATACCGATGCAACGCGCCCCGGTTCGCCGGCGGAACCAGCCGTGGGTTCCTTGCATGGGCTGAGGGTCATCGAGGTGGCGGCCATGGGGCCGGTGCCCTTCTGCGGCATGCTCCTCGCGGATCTGGGGGCCGAGGTCCTGCGCGTGGACCGGACCGCCGATGCCGGCCTGGGCATCGCGCTGGATCCCCGGTTCGAACTCAGGGGCCGGGGCAAGCAATCCGTGGCCATGGACCTGAAGCATCCGGACGGGCTGGCGGCGTTCCTGCGCCTGGTGGCCCGTGCGGATGTGTTGCTGGAGGGTTTCCGGCCGGGCGTGGCCGAGCGCCTGGGCATCGGTCCGCGAGCCTGTCTGTCGTTGCGGCCCTCGCTCGTCTATGGACGCGCGACGGGGTGGGGCCAGAGCGGGCCGATGTCGCAGGCCGCGGGGCACGATATCAACTACCTGGCGTTGACCGGGGCGCTCGACATGATAGGCCCGGCCGGCGGCGCGCCGGTCCCCCCGCTGAACCTGGTCGGCGATTATGCCGGCGGCGCGCTCTACCTGGCGCTCGGCGTGGTGAGCGCGGGGCTGGAGGCCGCCAGGAGCGGCGTGGGACAGGTGGTCGACGCGGCGATGATCGATGGGGTGAGCAGCCTGTTGACGGTTTTCCACGGCTTTCGCCAGGCGGGCATGCTGAACCCCGAGCGCGGCGCGAACGTGCTCGATGGCGGCGCGCCGTACTACACGACCTATGCCACGCTGGACGGGCGCCATATGGCGGTGGGCGCCATCGAGCCGAAGTTCTTCGCCGTGCTTCTGTCGGAGCTGGGTCTGGACCAGCGTGAATTGCCCGCGCAGCAGGACCGCGCGCGCTGGCCGCAATTGCGCCAGGCCATCGCCGCCCGTTTCGCCCAACACACCCGCGACGACTGGGCGGCGCATTTCCAGGACAAGGACGCTTGCGTTTCGCCGGTCCTGGCCCTGCACGAGGCGCCGCAGCATGCCCACAACCAGGCCCGCGCCCAGATGGTCGATGTGGACGGCATCGAGCATCCCGCGCCCGCGCCGCGGTTTTCCCGTACCCCCGCGTCCATCCGCGGCAACGCCGCGGCGCCGGGTGCGCATACCGTCCAGGCCCTGGAATCCTGGGGGTTTGACGCGGCCGAGATCGAGCGCGGCCTGAGCGCAGGATTCTTCCGCAGCGACCCATGACGCGCGCGCAACGGCAGCCATTGCCGCGGCCGATGCCATGCAGGCTAAGAATCCCGGCCAATTCTTAAATTGACGCGAACCATGGCGGTTTCGTCCAATGTGAGGCCAGCATCATTGCATGCCAGATAAATGAAAGCCTGTGCGCTTTCCGGGCTGCCGTCCAACAGCGTCAGCGTAGAGCCAGGGCATATTCGGGAGACAATCAATGCTTCGTTTTTTTCGCTACGCCGCCGTCATGCTTGCGCTGGGATGCCACATTCCGGCGCATGCGCAGAACTACCCCTCCAGGCCGGTGCGCTTCATCGTTCCCTACACGACCGGCGGAACCCTGGACCTGCAGGCCCGTGTGATCGCCGAGGCGATTGCCAAGATCTGGCAGGTTCCGGTCGTGGTGGAGAACAAGCCCGGCGCCAATGGCGTGATCGGCACGGCGGAAGTGGCGCGCGCCGCGCCCGACGGCTATACGGTGGGCCTTGTGTCGGGCCAGCATTCGACGCTGCCCTCGCTATCCGCGCACCTTCCCTTCGCGATGACCGACCTCAAGGCCGTGGCAATCCTCACCAAGGTGCCGATGGCGTTGCTGGCGCGCCCCAATCTCCCGGCCGGCAATGTCGCGGAACTGGTCGCCTACGCCAAGGCGAATGCCGGCAACGTCACCGCGGGCACCGCGGGGCCCGCGACGATGAACAACATCTGGCTGAAGAGTTTCGAGCAGGAAACCGGCACCCGCTTCCTGGCCGTGCCGTTTCGCGGATCGGGTCCGGCGCATATCGACATCATGGCGGATCGCGTGGACGTCATGTTCGACGCGGCAGGCGCCGTGCTGCGCAATATCCAGGCCGGCCGCCTGAAGGTGCTGGCGGTGGGCGGCACCGGCCGCTCGCAGCTGCTGCCGGATGTCCCGACGCTGGAAGAGCAGGGCTTTCCGATGGGCAAATACATGTTCTCGCCGTCAGCGGCGGTCGTCCCGGCCGGAACGCCGCCCGAAGTCGTGCAGAAGCTGGGGCAGGACCTGCTGGCCGTGCTCGCTCAGCCGGCGATCAGGCAACGCCTGATCGAGGCCGGGCTGGAAGTGGTCGGGATGGGGCCGGACCAGGCCGACGGCTTCATCGCGAGCGAGATAGACCGCCTCTCGAAGATCGTGCGGGCCAACAATATCGTGGCGGAGTAGGCGCCGCCTGGAGCGGGGCGGCTGGCAGGCGGCCTGGCCGTCCAGGCCAGGCGTCAGGGCGGACCGGCCTGGATATGGGCCTGGACGTACTCGATGAACTTGGTCGCGGCCGGATTCAGCTTCTTGTCCTTGCCGACCAGAAGCCCGATGTTGCGGTACGACAGCGCGCCCGGAACGGGCACGGAGGCCAGCCCGCGCTTGTCTATGCCGACCAGCGCGCTGGACGAGGTCACCGTCAGGCTGGCCCCTTTGCGCACGATCTCGATGGCGGTGGACGGTTGCTCGACCAGCACCTTGGCGGAAGCCTCCAGGCCCAGCTGCCTGAGCGCTTCGGCCTGGGGGCCCACGCTGATCATCACGATGTCGTATTGGCTGATGGTCTTGACGCCGATACGCTTCTGGGTGATGGGATGGCCCTTGGGCGCGACGACCACCAGGCGGTCCGTGCACAGCTGCGTGAACTCGAAGTCGGGCTCTTCGCTGCGCAGTATGCCGATGCCGAAATCGACCTCCTGCTGGCGCAGCGCGCGGATGAAGCCCAGGTACGTGCGTTCGACGAGCTCGATGGCCACCTTGGGATATTGCTTGCGGTACTCGGCGATGACGGTGCTCAGCAGGCTTCCCGCCAGGGTGGGGAGCGTGGCGATACGGATCCTGCCGTGTTCGGCCTTGCCGGCGGCCTTGGCGTAGGCATAGGCCTTTTCCAGCTGGTCCAGCGAGCCCTTGACCTGTTCATAGAAGTCCCGCCCCGCATCGGTCAGTTCGGTGCTGCGGGTCGTGCGGTTGATCAGGGGGACGCCAACGTCCTCTTCCAGTTCCTTGATCATGATCGACATGGAAGGCTGGGTGATGGCCAGCCTGTTCGCCGCCACCTTGAACGAACCGGTTTCCGCCACGATCTTGAACGCCTTGAGTTGGCGGTACTTGATGTTGTGCGCCATGGCGACCTTGGTCTTTGTAGTCGTGGTACCGGGCCATGGTACCAGACGGGCAGGGGCGCGCCCCGCTGCGTTTGCGCGCGGACACGCCATCGATATGCAGGGCGATGTTCAGCTTTGCGAGGAATAGATGAGCTGGTAGATCGAGGCCGGCATGACTTCCGGCAGCGCGGCAAGCAGGGGCATGGCGCACAGGTTCCGCAGCTGGTCCGCCACGGCCTTGCCGGACGTGCCTTCCAGCACCAGGGCCAGGCCTGCCGTGCGGGGCGGATCGGGCCGCAGCGCGGCTTCCGGGTTGGGCACGCCGGTGGCCTGGGCGTCGCCCTCGAACAGGCGCAGCCGCGTGACGCCCGCTTGCCGCACCGCCCGTTCTGCCTCGGCCTGGATCAGGGTTCGTATCGCCGCCAGGCGGTCGCCGGCGACCGTATCGAAGACGGCCGTACCGGCAATCCCGCCCGTGCCCTCGCCGCAATCGATACTGACGTGCGAGGCCGTGCGGATCAACCGCCGGAAGTGGGGCATCATGCGGCGCGTCCACTCGGTCGGGTTGCGCAAGCGCTCCAGGTATGCGGGGGAGCGGCTTGCCTCGATCGATTCGAGATCGGAGAAGGTGAAGTACTCGCGGCCTGCGCCGGCCACGCGCTGGTAGCGCCGGGCGCTGCGAAAGCCCGGCGTGCCGGCCCGGTCGCGGATGTGATCGTACTGATACCAGAGTTCGTATTCGGACGCGATTTCCGGGTCGATGTCGTTCCAGATGGCGAGGACGGCGGTGGACGGAATGCGCGGTGCCAGGGGCAGGGAGTTCGGTTCGTGCAGGCTCATGTCGGTAACCTGGGATGGAGCGGTGGGCCGTGGCGGCGGGATGGCCGGGATGTCATTGGGGCGCGATGCCCGCCGCCTCGACCAGCTTCGTGAGGAGCGGGGCATCCCGTTGCACGACACGGGCGAACTCCTCGGGCGTGGAACCGACCGTCTCGACGCCGCTGCTGGCGAACTTCTGCCGCACTTCGGGCGTGTCGACGGCCTGCTTGCAGGCGGCGGCCCACTTCATGACGATATCCCGCGGCGTGTGGGCGGGCAGGAACAGTCCCTGCCATACGAGGTACTCGTATCCCGGCAGTCCGCCCTCGTCGAGGGTAGGCACTTGCGGCAGCGCGGGGTCCCGTTCCTTGCTGGTCACCGCCAGGATCTTCAGCCTGCCGGAATCGGCCAGCGGCTTGGCCGACGACAGCACATCGAAGGCGAGCTGGACCTGGTTGGCGATGATGGCCTGGTTGTATTCGCCAGCGCTCTTGAACGGGACGTGGGTCATGTTCGTGCCGGCCATCTTGTTGAACATCTCGCCCATCAGGTGCGTCGATCCGCCTATGCCTCCCGAGCCGTAGTTGATGGCCGAGCCATTTTCCCGGATGTATTTCAAGAGCTCCGGAAACGTGTTTGCCGGAACGGAGTTGCCCACCACGAGCACGGCGCCGCTTTTCACCAGCATGGATACCGGGATCAGGTCGCGCTGCACCTGGAATCCCGGATTCTTCATGAGGGCGGGCAGGGTCAGGATCGAATTGCTGTACAGCAGCGCCGTGTAGCCATCCGGGTCGGCGCGCGCGACCAGCGTGGAGCCGATCGCCCCGCCCGCGCCGGCCTTGTTCTCCACAACCACGGGCTGGCCCAACGCCTGGGAAAGCGACGGGGCGAGCAGGCGCGCCGCGAGATCGTTGGATCCACCCGGAGAGACCGGCACGATGATGCGCATCGGCCGGGACGGAAAGGCGTCGCGCGCCCATGTCCGAGGGGCGGCGCCGGCCACGGCCAGGGCGCCTGCGCAGGCCAGCATGGCGCGTCTCGTGGGGTTCATGGTTGTCTCCTGTCCATTGATGGTCGGGTTGTTGGTTGTGTCGCGGCGGTGCGTTGCCCGGCCCGCGCATGTCCCGGTGAATGGAGGTTCATGAAAATGGTGGCATGCGCCCGCGTCGGCGGCAAATTGAATTTGCCGGCGCATTCTTAGCCAATCCGCGGATCGGGCCGCGCGCCGCCGCGGTGCGACGAGATGAGGCGCGGGCTATCAATCCGCCGCGATTATCAAATTGACGCTGCGCGGGTTCTCGGGCGTACTTGGCAGGCCGCGAGCAGTCCGGTTCAGTGGTACGAGGCACGACGAACAATCGATCTAGGATCCCGATAATGGATTTCACATACACCGACGAGCAGCAGGCGGTCCGCGATATGGTGCGCGCGTTCGCGCGGAACGAAATCGCGCCCATCGCCGACGAATGCGACAGGAGCGAGTCGTTCTCCTATGACACCTGGCGCAGGCTGGCCGAGCTGGGCGTGATCAACATGAACTTTCCCCAGGACTGTGGCGGTTCGGAGGCGGGCATGCTGGCCATGTGCCTGGCCGTCGAGGAAGTCTGCTACCACGATTCCTCGTACGGCCCGGTCTTTACCGCCCAGCAGACCTGCTGCCGCCACATCCTGCGGTATGCGAACGAACCCCAGCGCTCGCAGTGGATCGAGGAATACGTGCTGCCGATTTCGCGCGGCGTCGCGTTCGGCGCCACCGCGCTCACGGAGCCGAACAGTTCTTCATCGGATGCGGCGTCCATGTCCACTTTCGCCCGCCGGGACGGCGACGAGTGGGTGATCAACGGCAACAAGATGTACAGCACGGCCGCCGGTCTCGAGGGGGCGAAGTTCGTCATTGTCTGGGCGATCGTGGACAAGCAGACGCGCAAGTCGGGGCTGTTCCTGGTCCCGTACGGTACGCCAGGTTTCACGGTCGGTTCCAAACTGCACAAGATGGGCATGCGGGCGGCGGACACGCGCGAGCTGTTCTTCACGGATTGCCGCATTCCGGCGGCGCACATCCTGAACGGCGGCGCCGCGGGACAGGCAAGTCCGTTCAAGTCCGACACGCAATACCACAGCAAGCTGTTCCTGGCGTCCAACGCCATCGGCCTGCAGCGGTATTGCCTGGACCAGGCTATCGACTTCGCGAAGCAGCGCAAGACCTGGGGTGTTCCGCTGTCGGAGCGGCAGCGGATCCAGGGCTGGATTGCCGAGATGGTTGCCGATATCCAGATTTCCACTTTGCTGCGCGACCGTGCGGCGGTGCTTTACGAAGCGGGCACCCTGAGCGCCGCCGATTCGGCGATCCTGAAATACGTCAGCGCCGAGAACGCCGTGAAGGCATCGCATTACGCCAGCGAGATATTCGGCGGGATGGGATACATGGATGGCGTGGGGGTCTCCCGGCGCTATCGCGATGCGAAGGGACTGACCATCATCCAGGGCGGATCCACGCTGTTCAAATGGATCATCGCGCAGGAGACGCTGCGCGAGGCCGGTTGACGGCGCCGGCACGCCCGGCGCCGCCGGCCGTTTTCCTATGAATCGACGGCCAAAATCAATTTGTTGGCGATGCACCGAGCATCTACCATGCATTCACCGATTACAGGGGGGGCCAGCGATGATAGACCGTCGGACGTTTCTTTCCACATTGGCCGCCCTGGCAGCGTCGGGCATCGCGCGCGGGGCGGATGGGCCTGCCTCGGGCTATCCGGACAAACCCGTCCATCTCATCGTCATGAACGCGCCGGGCACGGCGACCGACAACCTGGCGCGCTTCGTCGCCAGCCACATGGCCAGGCAGTGGGGCTCGCCGGTGGTCGTCGAGAACAAGCTGGGCGGCGGCGGCACGATCGGCACCAACTATGTCGCCAAGGCGCCCGCGGATGGCGCCACGGTGTTGTTCACCAATGCCGCACACTATATTTTCCCGTCGCTCTACCGCAACCTTCCCTATGACGCCGCGGCGGATTTCACGCCCGTGGCGAAGGTCGGGCACACGCCGTCGCTGCTGTTGCTGCCGGCGGACTCGCCGTACGCCACCGTGCGCGATGTGATCGCCGCGGCCAAGGCGCATCCGGGCAAGCTGTCGTTCTCGTCGTCGGGCACGGGGGCGTCGCCCCACCTGGCCGGCGCGCTGTTCAACTCGATGGCCGGCGTGGACATCCAGTACGTGCCGTACAAATCCGCCGCGCAGGCCATTCTCGATGTGGCGAGCAAGCAGGTGGACATGGGGTTCAATGGCGTGACCGGTCCGCTGCCGCTGATCAGGGACGGGCGGATCAGGGCGCTGGCTGTCACCAGCCCGAAGCGCTCCCGCCTGTTGCCGGACGTGCCGACCATCGCCGAAGCGGCCTTGCCGGGCTACGCGATCGAGACCGCGGTGTTCGCCCTGGTGCGCGCCGGAACGCCGGAGCCGGTCGTGCGCAAACTTGCCGACGCCATGACCGCCGCGGCCAGGTCGGCCGAGTTCAATGAGTTGTGCGCCGCCAACGGCATCGACATCGATATCGTTGGCCCAGCGGGCATGAAGGCGGCCATGCCCGGCGAGTTCGCCAAATATCAGAAGCTGGTCGCGCTGGCGGGCATCAAGGCGGAGTGAGCGGCACGCCGGACAGGCGCCGGGCGCCCGCATCGCGGGGCGCAACAAAGCGGGGCGTTCAGGAACGAACGCCCCGCTTGCCGTCGTCCGTGCCTCAGGCCGTATGCGCGCCGGCCTTGGGGCGGTCGACAATGCCCAGGCGCCGTGCGGTGTAGGCGGCGATGCCGCCGGCCTCGAGCAAGGCGAGCAGGCCGGCGTCGGTGGCATGTACGGCGATCGTCGTGCCGCGGGTCAGGTTGCGGGCCAGCGTGCCCCGCAAGTCAAGCTGGAGTTCTTCCCCGGTCTGGACGTGCTCGTACAGTTCGGGATACACCAGGGCCGGCAGGCCCAGGTTGATGCTGTCGCGCTCCCACGCCGCGGAGAAACCCTTGCCCAGGATGGCCGCGATGCCCAGGGTCCTGAATGCATGGATCAGGCCGTCCAGATGCTTGCCCGTGCCGAATGCCGCGCCCACCACCAGCAGGTCGCCGGGCCGTACCTGGTCCACGAACGCGGGGTTCGCGTCTTCCAGTATGTGGCGGGAAAGTTGCTCGAATTTTCCGGCCCGGCCCAGCGCATCGTGCCTGCCGGAGAGGAAATGGCTGCTGTGCAGCTGATCGCCGAATTTCCACACTCGTCCCGAGAGAATCATGGCTGCTCCCTGGCGCTGGCCGCGCCAGCGTTGGATGGCCGGACCATGTCCGGATCGGCGATATGCCCGGCCAATGCCGAGGCCGCTACGACCGCCGCATTGGCCAGGTAGATGCTTGCCTTGTTGCTGCCCATGCGGCCCGGCCAGTTCTCGACCGAGCCCGTGATGCAGTTTTCCCCGTCTTCCAGATGCAGCGGCGACGCGTTGCCGTAAAAGCACGCGCCGCAGCCTGGCGCCGTGACCGTGGCGCCCGCCTCGACAAACGCGGCGACCAGTCCCGCCTCGACGGCCTGCAGCATCACCTCGGTGGAGATCGGCGTCACCACCATGCGCACGTCCGGGGAGATTTTCCGGCCGCGCAGCACCTCGGCGGCTTGCGTGAGGTCTTCGAGCCGGCCCGACGAACAGGATCCGATGTAGGCGGCGTGGATGCGCGTCGCCGCCATGGCCCGCAACGGGGAAATGCGCCCGGGATCGTCCGGCCCGGCGATCAGGGGCTCGAACGACGCCAGGTCGTATTCATAGGCCTGGTCATAGGCCGCATCGCCGTCGGCGGCGACCGGCGCGAAGGCCTCGCGCGCGCGTGGCCGCAGATAATCCAGCAGGATATCGTCGGACGGGAAGATCATGGTCGTGGCGCCAATGTGCGACGCGCCGTTGGCCACCGCCATGCGCACGTCCAGCGGCATGGTCGCCACGCCCGGGCCGTCGAATTCGATGGCGCATCCTTCCAACTTGCCGCGCAGGTCCTGCAGCAGCCGCAGGTAGATGTCCTTGCCCAGCACGCCTTTGGGCAGCCGGCCGGACAAGCGGATTCTGACGCACGGAGGAACCTTGAACCAGGTGTCGCCGGTGGCCATGATGAAGGGCGTTTCGGCAAGAGCCGGAATGGCGAAACAGTTGAATGCGCCCAGGGTGGCGGCCTGCGTGTCGGCGCCGATGTAGACGGTGCCGGGCAAGACCCAGCCGTGTTCCGCGGGGACCTGGTGCGAAATGCCGTTGCGCCCGATGTCGAAGATGTTCTCGTTCGGCACGCCATGCCGTCGCGCCCAGTCGCGGATGCGGCCCAGCCCCTGCACGCCGAGGCCGAACCCGGGGTAGGCCAGGTGGTCGAACGAAAACACCACCCGCGATGGGTCCCACACCTTGACCTGGTTGCGATCGAAGAAGTCCCAGTCGCAAAAGTGCAAGGCATCGATCATCGACACCACGTGAACCTTGGCCCAGCCGAAATCGCCGCGCGACACGTTCCTGCCCGCCGCGGCCGACAGAATCTTTTCCGTCATGGTCTTGCCCATGCCTGCCATCTCCTGAGTCGGGCGCGCTCGTTCCGGGCATGGAATAGGCCGGCCTTGCTTCCCGACGCTGGAATCGTGGCATAGCCGTATCGGGCCCGCAATTTGATTCGAGGCACCGATTCATAGCAGGCGCCTATGTCCGGCGCGGCAGGGCTCTTGATAGAATGCGCGGATGGCATGACTGGCGGGCTGACCGTGTCGCACAATATCAAGTACAGACAACTCAAGGCGTTCCGCATTCTTGCTGAATCTGGGTCCTTCAAGCATGCCGCCGACAGCCTGGCGGTCACGCAGCCTTCCATGTCCATCATGATCCGGGAGCTCGAGAGCGATCTCGGGGTCGCCCTGATAGACCGCGCCACGCGCAGCGCCGAGCTCACCGACGCGGGGCGCGATTTCTACCAGCAGATCAAGGGCTCGCTCGACCAGCTCGAGAAGGCCTATTCATACGCCAATGCCGCGGGCAAGGCCGAGCATGGCCGGGTCAGGATCGCGACCCTGACTTCCCTGGCGGCCGAGGCCGTCACGACCGCGATCGCCCGCATGCATGCCGAACGTCCCGGCATCCAGATCGAGCTGATGGAGCGCACGTATTTCCTGGCCCTGCGCCGGCGCGAGGTCGACCTGGGCGTCGGCATCTTGCACGAGGCGCATGCCGACCTGGACTTCCAGTATCTGTTCAGCGACCAGCTGGTCGTCGTGACGCCCAAGGGCCACCCGCTTGCGCGCCAGCGCCAGCCCTTGAAGCACTTGGGAAAGTACGACGTGGTGGTGGTCTCCCCGGGCCCCTCCCTGGAGGCGCTGCAGGAGCTGGATGCCGATTGCGCGCCGCCGGTGCAGGTCGAGCAACCGTCCACCGCCATCACCATGGTGCGCAAGGGCCTGGGCGTGACCGTCACCTCGTCGAGCGCGACGACGGGCCTGGACATGCGCGGCCTGGCGGCGGTGCCGATTCCGGGCACCACGCGCGACGTCGGGGTCATCACGCTGGCCCAGGCCAGGCTGAGCCCGGTGGCCTCGGCCTTCCTGCGCTGCCTGCGGCACGTCCATCCCGCCGGCTAGCGCCGCGCCGGCATGGCGGCCGGCCCGGGTTGGTCAGGATCGCGCCAGCGCGTGGGCGGCGGCCCGCCAGCTGATGGTCGCCGACTTGGTCAGCCCGCCGACATAGCCGGAGCGGGCTCCCCCTTCGAAACCGCCGGTGCAGCAGCCTGCCGCGTACAGGCCCGGAACCGGCGCGCCGCCGGCCTGCAGCACCTGGCCGTTGCCATCGATCGCGATGCCGCCCATCGTGAATGTGATGCCCGGCACCAGCCTGACCGCATGGTAGGGCGGGTGCGCGATCGGCCGCGCCGCGCCGGCGCTGCGCGGCGGGGCCAGCGCCGCGGTCGCGCCCCGGGCCAGGGCCGCGTTGTAGGCCAGCACCGTCTGCGATAGCCCATCGGCATCGACGCCGGTCCTGGCGGCCAGTTCCGGCAGCGTGTCGGCCGATTGCACCGTTCCGCCGGACAGCGGCAGGTAGGGATTGGCCGGCAGGATGAATTCGGTGGCCGGACCGTCCCATATGGCGCGGTCGAAAACCAGTATCGTGCCTTGCGGATCCGGCAGGCGGGCCAGCGCGTTGGTCATGTAGACGCCGCCCAGCCCCTCGTCCATGACGCGGCGGCCGTCCTGGCCGACCACGATTCCCGCCCCGGCCAGCATGTCCATGATGGGGTAGGGCCAGAGGCGGTCGTCATGCAGGGCATCCTGGCACAGCAGATGCCCGTAGATGTTCTCCATGCCGACCAGGGCCGCGCCGGCCTCTTGCGCCAGGCGGATGGCGTCGCCCTGGCTGACGCCGGCGCCGCGCTGCTTCAGTTTTTCGGGCGCCGGGCCGACGTACTGGCGCAGCATGTCCATGTTGGCCTGGAAGCCGCCGTCGGCCAGCATGACGAGGTCGGCCTCGATGGCGTGGCGCGCGCCGTGGCGCTCGTATTCCACGCCGGCGCAGCGGCCCTGCGCCATCAGCAGGCGGGTGACGCGCGCGCCGCGCAAGAGACGGCCCCCGTCGGCTTCCAGGCGCTGGCGCAGCGTGCGCAACAGCATGTCGCCGCCGCGCCCCTGCCAGTGCAGGCCCGGCTGCATCAGGCTGGGCGGCGCCAGGAAATGCTGGCGCCAGGCATCGGGTCCCGCCTTCATCAGGCGTATGCCCTTGCCCTGCAGCCAGCGGACCGCGTGCCGGGCGTCGGCGGCGATGGCCTCGGTGAGCGCGTCGGTGGCGAAGTCCGCGGTCGCAGCCTTGATGGCCGTGGCCAGCGTCTCGGCGGGTTTGTCGATGTCGTGAAAGCACAGGTGGAACGCGCCGCCCGTGTAGCGGGTATTGCAGCGGTAGAGTTCGTCGTCGCCCTGTTCCAGCACGACGACCTTGCCGCCGAGTTCGGCCGCGCGCGCGGCGAACACCATGCCGGCGATGCCGCCGCCCATGACCGCGATGCGCATAGGCTCGCGCCGGCCTGCGTCCGTCCGGGTCATTTTGGCAGAAGCATGTCGGTGATCAGTTCGACCATTTCGACCAGGGCGCGGCCGACCACGAACACGACGACGGCCGCGCCGATGGCGATGGCGCCCGGGATGGCCGAGGGCATCTGCGCGAGCATCGCGACGCCGGCGGCCAGCAGCACGATGGCGATGGCCAGGACCAGGTTGCGGCCATGCCGCGCAACGAAGCGCAGCATGGGGTAGCGGGGGATGTTCAAGGGCAAGGCCTGCATTTATGACACGTCCCTGTCGAGAAAGGAGGCGACCCGCGCGGCCACGGCGTCGGGGCGCTGCAGCGGGGGAAAATGGGCGGCGCCCGCCACCGCCTCGAACCGCGCGCCGCTGATGCGCGCGGCCAGCGCGGCGCCGGTTGCGGGCGGCCAGATGAAATCGTGCTCGCCAGTCAGCACCAGTGTCGGCGCCGCGATGCGCGAGAAGTCGCTGTCGTCCAGGCTGAACGCGGCCAGCGCTTCGGAATGCATGGCGTAGGAGACGGGCGCATTGCAGATGAAGCGCTCCAGGTACTGGTCCCAGCCGTCATTCTCGGCCTGGCCGAGCAGGCCCTTGAAGGCGTTGCGATAGCTGGGTTCGGCCACGACGCGCATGCCGTCGGTGCGTACCTTGGCGGCGCGGCCCAGCAGATAGTCGCTGCTGTTCCTGTCGATGGCGGGCGTGCCATCGCACAGCACCAGGCCGTGCAGTCGATCGGCGTGCCGGGCGGCGACATGCGCGGCGGTGACCGCGCCCATGGCCAGGCCCATCAGGGCGAAGCGGCCTTCGATCTTCATGGCATCGACGAAATCGATGGTGTCCCGGGCCAGGTCCCAGAGGGTGAAGGGCTGGCCGGTATGTTCGGAGCGTCCCGCGCAACGCTGGTCGAACGCATAGACGTCGTAGCGGCGGCAAAGGCGCTGGGCGAAAGGCTCCCAGCTTTCCAGTGTGCCGCCCAGCTCATGCAGCAGCACCAGCGGCGTGGCGTGCGCCGGCCCGGGAAAGCGCCGGTAATGCAGGCAAAGCGGGGTAGCGCGGCCGGGGCCGTCAAGCTGGACATAGGGCATCGTCAGTGCACGCTTTCCTTCGAGCCGATGCCGAAATAGGCATTGACCACGTTGGGATTGTTGGAGAGTTCCGCGGCGGAACCCGAGAGCTCGACCGAGCCGTTCTCGATGACATAGGCCCGGTCGACGAAGGACAGCACCGAGCGCACGTTCTGCTCCACGATCAGGACCGTCACGCCCTGTTCGCGGATGCCGGCGATGGCCTGGAAAAGCTGCTTGACGATGGTGGGCGCCAGCCCCAGCGAGGGTTCGTCCAGCAACAGCATGCGCGGCGCCGACATCAACCCCCGGCCGATGGCGACCATCTGCTGTTCGCCGCCGGAAAGCGTGCCGCACAATTGGCCGCGGCGTTCCTTCAGCTTCGGGAAAAGCTGGTAGACGCGCTCCAGGTTCTCGTCGCGCCGTTGCCTGGCGCGCGGCGTGGAGACGCCGACCAGCAGGGTGTCGAGCACGGTCATCTGGGGAAACAGCTGGCGGCGTTCCGGCACGCACACCAGGCCCCGCGCCACCATCTGGCTGGGCGACAGGCCGGTCGTATCCTTGCCGTCGAAGCGGATCGTGCCGCCGGACGGCGCGATCAGCCCGGAGACGGCCCGCATGGTGGTGGTCTTGCCCGCGCCGTTGGACCCGACCAGCGACACGATCTCGCGTTCGGCGACGTGGAAGTCCAGTCCGTGCAGCACCGAGAACAGACCGTAGCCGGCGCGCAGGCCGGAAACTTCAAGCAGGCTAGGCATTGCTGACTCCCATGTAGGCAACCTGGACCGCTTCCGACTGGATCACGTCCCTGGCCGTGCCTTCGGCGATCTTGCGTCCGGAATCCATGCACAGTACGTGCTGCCCCAGGCGCTGGACGATCGCCAGCGAATGTTCCACCAGCAGCACGCCCACGCCGCGCTGGTGGATTTTCTCGATCATGGCGGCCACTTCGTGCTGCTCGGGCAGGTTCAAGCCGGCCATGACTTCGTCGAGCAGCAGGTAGGAGGGCTGGGTGGCGAGCGCCTTGGCGACCTCCAGCCGCTTGAGGCCCGGCAAGGTCAGGTATGACGCCAGGAAGTCGCGCTTCCTGTGCAGGCCGACTTCGTCGATGATGTGCAGGGCGCGCTCGCGCGCTTCCTCGTACCTGGAGCAGCGGGCGTAGGCGCCCACCATGACATTGTCGAGCACCGTCATGTCGCGAAACGGCCTGACGATCTGGAACGTGCGCGCGATACCGGCCAGCGCGACCTGGTCCGGGCGCATGGACGACACGTCGAGGCCGTTGAACCTGACCTGCCCGAGCGTGGGCCGCAGAAAGCCCGACAGCACGCTGAAAAGCGTCGTCTTGCCAGCGCCGTTGGGGCCGATGATGCACAGTATCCGGTTGGTATCGGTGTCGAAGGATATGCTGTCGACCGCCACCAGCCCGCCAAACCGGACACTGACGTTTTCCACGTTCAGCATGTCAGGACGCCTCCGGGGTTGCGCTGGCGGGAAGGCGCGTGGCCTTGCGGTCGACGCGCCGATGCAGCAGCTGGCCGACGATGCCGCGCGGGAACACCAGCAGGATCACGACGAAGAACAGGCCGTAGATCATTTGCGCCAGCGCCGACACGGAGGTCGTGCCGAACGCGCTGCCGACCGTGATCAGCGTCTCCTGGACGATGACCATCACGACGCCGCCCAGGAACGGCCCCAGGGCGGTGCCCCGTCCTCCCAGCACCGCGCCCATGACCATGAACAGGGTGATGGACAGCGACAGGTCGTAGCCGGGTTCGACGTATCTGACCAGGCCCGCGTAGATGACGCCGCCGACGCAGGTCAGCGCGGCGCTGAGGACGAACGCCAGCCGCTTGATCGCGGCGACATCCACCCCCAATGCCTGCGCCCCTTCTTCCTGCTCGCGCAGGGCCACGAGGTCGTAACCCAGCTTGCAGCGCTCCAGCGCCAGGCTGCCCAGCGCCAGGGCAATGGATATGCCCAGGAAGATGTAGAAAAAGGGCAGGTCGGAGCCGAAGCTGAAGTTCAGGGCGCCCTGCATGCCCGGGATCTGCAGGCCTTGCGAGCGTCCCAGCACATCGCTGTTGATGACCAGGATGCGGGCGATCTCCGCCAGCAACAGGGTGCCGACGGCGAAGTAGATGCCGCGCAGCGCATAGCGAAAGCATATGGTGGCGATGATCCAGGCCAGCCCGACGGAGACCAGAATGGCCAGGGGAAACGCGGCGACCAGCGGAACGTCCGGCATGCGGGCAAGCAGGGCGACCGAATAGGAACCGATGGCGAAGAAGAGCGCATGGCCCAGCGACATCTGGCCCGCATAGCCGCCGATCAGGTTCCAGCTGGCGGCCAGGTAGCCGCACATCAGGCCCATGGTCATGACCCGGGTGTAGTAAGGATTCATCCACGGGGCGGCGACCGCCGCCGCGACGACCACCAGGGCGGCGATGCACCAGAGCGTCGTTCCCTGCTGCCGGAATGAGTCTGTCAATTTAGAGAACATACATTTTCCTGCGTGCTCAACGTTTGACCGCACTGATCAGCCCCGTCGGGTGGACCAGGAAGATGAGGAAAACCAGCGCATAGACGATGGCGAGCGCGAGATCGCCATGGCCGGTGACCTGCGAGACGGCGATGATGACGCCCACGATCAATCCGCCCAGGATGCTGCCGCTCATGCTGCCCATCCCGCCGAGCACCGACACCACCACCGCGGCCAGCGAGTACTCGAAGGCCCGTTCCGGGAAGATGGGCGCCATGGTGGCCAGGGCGGTGCCGCTGACCGCCGCGCAGGCGGCCGCGATGCCCAGCGCTACCGCCGAAAGGTGCTCGACGTTCAGGCCGGCCACCCGCGCGCCGACGGGGTTCTGGGCGCACGCATGCAGCTTGCGTCCCAGATCGGTGCGGGTCAGCATCAGATGCAGCAACACCAGCACCAGCAGCGAGACGGCGGCGGCGGCGAGCCGGGTGTATTGCAGGATGACCGGACCGATGATCAGGGAATGCTGCAGGCTTTCCTCGGTCAGCGAGCGGGCGTCCGTGGAATAGACGAACTGGGCCAGGTACTGGAAGGCGATCAGCAGTCCGATGGAGAACAGGATCTGGCTGTCTTCAGGGGTCTGGAGCGAGCGGATGATCAGCCAGCGATGCAGGAAGTAGCCGATGGCGAAAGCCACCGGCACGATCAGCAGCAGGCCGAGATAGGGATTGATGCCGGTAGCCTCCCACAGCACGTAGGCCGCGTACATCGACCAAAGCACTACGGCGCCGTGCTGGAAGTTCACGACGCGGGACACCCCGAGGGCAAGGTTGAAGCCGGTGGACAGGAGGGCCAGTATCAGCCCTCCCAGCACGCCGCTGACGATACCCACCAATAACAGAGTCAGGAACATCATGGAGATCGGGCGTAAAAGGATTGTCAGGTGCGCTTGGACCAGGGCGGCATCGGCCATACCGGCTTGGTCGTGGCGATGTCGGCCGGGTAGACGATGCGCTGTTGTCCGTCGAGCAGCTGCATCACCAGGCCCTTGGCCCGGACGTTGTCGCCCGCCTGGTCGAACTTGACGCCATCGCGCAGCACGAACGGATTTCCGCCCGCCTGGAGGTCGGTGGCGCGCAGGGCTTCGGTCAGCGCTTCGCGGCTGAGATCCGGGGCGCGCTCCAGCGCGTCGTACAGCGCGCCCACGCATGTCACCGCGAGCGAGGCCTGATCGTCCAGGTCGCGGCGGTACTTGGCCTTGTAGGCGTTGGCGTAGTTGGCCAGCAGGGGGTTGTTGGCGACCAGCTCGGGAACGAACCCCACCGCATCGGTGACGAACGCGGCGTCCTTCTTCAGGTTCTCGACATACTCGGGCGTGTACGGCGCCCCTGCGATGTGCACCGACGCCATGAGGTCGTAATTGAGCGTCTTCATGGCCCGCATGATCTGTATGCCGTCAGGCGCGAAGAGGGCGTGGAAGATGAGATCCACGCCGGACAGTTTCAGCCGCTGCAGGACGGGCAGGAAATCGCTGACCTTGCCGGCCGGGAAGGAGACGTTCTCCTGGACATCCCAATCCGTCTTCTTGATGCGCGCGATGGCGCCCTGGATGGCGTCCTGGCTGAAGGTGGAGTCGTCCGCCATGGTCGCAACCTTGCGCGGCTTGGTGCCGGTGGCCTTGATCATGGCTTCGGAGAAGTCCACGGCGGTGGCCGCCAGATGGCTGGCTTTCGCGCCGATGCGGAAGAAATACTTCATCCCGCGCTGGGTCAGCGAATCGCCGAGATCGGTGCTGACCATGGGGGTACGGGATTTTTCCGCCACGGCGCTGCCGACCATGGTCGCGCCGCTGGTGACGTTGCCGATGACCGCCAGCACGTTGTTGACCTGGATCACCCGCTCGGTCTGCGTGCCGGCCATCTGCGGATTGCTTTGATGGTCGACGGAAATCAGGTCGATCTGCGCGCCGCCTTTCGATTTGATGCCGCCCGAGGCGTTGATCTGCTCCACGGCGAGCCGCACGGCATCGTTGACCGGGATGCCCCAGGGGCCGGCGCGGCCGGTCAGGCCGGCCACGACGGCTATCGGAATGCGCTTGGGCTGCGCCCGCACGATGGCGGGGAAGGCCATGGCAGCGGCCAGTCCGCCTGTGCCCAGCGTCAGGCGCCGGCGTGTCTGGTTCACTTGCGCGTCGACCGGCCGGTGGCCGTCGGGGGATTTGTCTCTCATCCTGAGCTCTCTCTCGTGGTTTCTTGGAATGTTATCGAATGACCATTCATTCATTATTGGGCCGCGCCGAAAGCCTGTCAATTGGCAATCCTGGGGAAACAGCTAGTGGAAATCCCGAACGGAAGGCGTCGGATCAAGAAAATCCGGTATCAATTTGGCATTTGGATGAACATTGGTTCATAATGCGTCCGTGCCTTGGCGCGACCGGCCGTGGCCGTGGCGCCGGGCTTTCGGGTTACAGCGGCGCCTTCGAGCCGGCTGCAGGAGTTCCATATCAAAATGCAAAACACCGTCGATGAGTCCTCTCTGGTGACAAGGCGCCGCGCGCAACTGGTCAAGGCAGCAATCAAGCTCTTCTCCCGGATGGGGTATCACGCGGCCACGGTCAAGGACATCGCCGACGAAGCCGGCGTCAGCGCCGGGCTGATGTACCAGTACGTATCGGATAAGCAGGACCTGCTGTTCCTGGCGTTGCAGCACATCGTCCAGCGCAACAAGGAAGAAATGCCCTTGGCGCTGAAGGGGGTCGAAGACCCGATCGCCCGCCTGTACCGGGCCATCGACGCCTATACGCGCGTGATCGCGGCGAACCAGCAGGCGGTGCTGCTGACCTATCGCGAAACGAAGTCGCTCAAGCCCGAGTACATCGAGCAGATGAAAGAGCTCGAGCTGGAAACCAACCAGCTGATCACCGAGTGCGTCACCGACTGCATCCGCGCGGGCTACCTGGCCCAGACCCATGAAGAGCTGCTGGTCTACCGCATCATTGTCGCGGCCCATGCGTGGCCGCTGAAGCACTGGCGCCTGCGCCACATCGTCACGCTCGACGAGTACCTGGAGCAGGCCATCCACGCGCCCTGGATGGGCCTGCTGCTGCCGCGCGGCACCAGCCGGTACGAGGAATTGCGCCGCGCCGGCGAGCTGTGCCCCACCCGTATCGCAAGCGAGCCCGAAGTCGAGGATGCCGATCAGGCCCCCGCGCCGAAGGCGAAAAAGCGCGCCCGGCGCAGCCGCGCCGCCTGAGACTGGCGCGGGCGGGCGCGGTGCGCGCCCTGCCGCCTATGCCTGTTCGGGCACGAAGTAGAAATCGGCGATGGTGCGGATTTTCGAAAGGTAGCGCGCTTCGACGCGCGTGCCCGGCGGCGCCCCGTTCTCGCCCACCACCATGAACGCCTTGATGCATGTGTCGGCGCCGTCGGGCCGCACCAGCGCCGTGGCAATCACGGCGTCCAGGTGCGCCAGGTGCGCCGGCGCTTGCGGCAGCACGATCGTGGTGATGACTTCGCCCTTGCCGCTCAACGGATATTCGCTGGCGGGGGCGTAGCATTTGGAGCAGATCGGGCGCAACGGCAGCCACACGAAGCCGCAGCCGGAACAGCGGCTGGCGATCAGCGTCTTGTTCTGCAGTCCGTGGAAATAGGCGGATTGCCCGCCGTAACTGAGGCGGTACCGGTAGACGTCCTCGAGCTCGACTTCGAAAATGTCCGTCTCGTTCATGATTTCCCCAATACGATGGTGCAGCTCTGCGAAATCCCGGGTCCGCCGATCGCCGAAAAGATCGCCCGCCCCTGGTTGATCGGTACTTGCGTGCCGCCCGCGCGGCCGCGCAGCTGCTGCACGATTTCGCCCACGCGGGAGATGCCCGAGCAGCCGGCCGCGTGGCCGCAGCCGATCATGCCGCCGGAGGGGTTGACCGGCATGGGGCCGCCACGCTCGGTGAAGCCCTCGTCGATCAGCCGGCCTCCTTGCCCCGGTTCGCACAGGCCCAGCTCGGCATAGCTCATGAGCTCGACCCCGCTGAGCAAATCGTGGGTTTCGATGAAATCGAGCTGCCTGAGGGGATCGCTGATGCCCGCCATGGAATAGGCGCGCTGCGCCGATTGCTGCTGGCAGGGCAGCCGTCCCAGGTGGTCGAAGTCGGGCATGTAGCTGCGCAGGTTGGACGCGCCGGCGCCCTCGATCCAGATCGGATCGTCGCAGATCTCGCGCGCCCGGTCCTCGGAGGCCAGGATCAGCGCCGCCGCGCCCTCGCTGTACAGGCAGCAGTCGAACATCTTGATGGGGCCGGCGATGCGCCGGGAGTTCATGACCTCGTCGACGGTCAGTTCCATGCCGCTTTGCGCCAGCGGGTTGGCCAGCGCGTTGCGGTGGTTCTTGACGGAAACCTTGGCCATCTGCGCTTCGGTGGGCGCGCCGTACCGGTCGATATGCGCCTGCACGGCGAAGCCGAAGTTGGCTGCCGCCAGCGGTTCGACCGGGACTTCCCAGTTGGTGTCCAGGTCCAGCATGATGGCCTTCAGGAACGCCGAGGACCGCTTGTTCTGTTCCGGGTCCCAGAGATCCATGCCCTTGCCGGAGCCTACGACCAGCGTCACATCCGACATGCCGGACATGATCTCGATCATTCCCTGCCGCACCGACATGGCGCCGGTGACCGCGCCGGCGCTGACGTGCACCGACGACTTGCCCGCCATGCCGATGTAGTCCTGCATGGTGGTGCTCGGGCAGCATTGCCGTACCCAGGCCACCATCAGGTCGGACAGCCCCCAGACGACGTGATCCACGTCGCCGGGCGACAGGCGCGCATCCTCGAGCGCCGCCTTGGTCACGTCCAGGGCCAGTTCATAATATGTCTTGTCGGCGTATCGAACCCGCCATGGAATCAGGCCTACGCCCACGATGCCTACTTTCAATTCGAAGCTCCTTTTCGTCCCTTGCTCGTTGTCCCGCCGCTCAGTGCTCGGCCAGCAAGCGGCCATAGCCCGGTATCCGGTCTGCGCGGCCCGCGCTGCGCAACAGTTTCCAGAGCGTGGCGGTGGTGGAGGTGATGACCGGGCGGCCCAGCTGCTGTTCCAGCAGGCCGACGACTTCCTGGGCGTGCATGTTCAGGCAGCTGATCAGCAACGCGTCGGCGTCGGGGTGCCAGGCGCGCTGCGCCAGCTCGTACATCTGGCGCGCGTCCGGCGCCGCCAGCGCGAACGATTCGGCGATGTTCAGGTTGGCGGCGTTCAACACCTGGAAGCCCGCTTCCTCGAAGAATGCCTTTTCGGCATGATCGATCGCGTCGGTATACGGAGAGGCGATGGCGATCTTGCGCGCGTTGCATGCCTGCAATGCCTCGATGATCGCCCCGACGGCCGTGAAGCACGGCTTGCCGGTCGCTTCCTCGAGCGATTGCCGCAGGCGCCGGTCGTAATCCAGCCCCTGGACGATGCTGGAAGCCGTGCAGCAGTAGGCAATCGCGTCCGGACGGCAGCTGGCGATGCGCCGCGCCGCGTCGAGCCCTTCCTCGTGGTCCATGCGCCGCAGCGCTTCGGCCGTGACTTCGCTGGCCAGCAGCATGCGGGTCGCGTGCACGCGGACGTCGGCCGCGACGGCCTGGCCGAACCAGGGCTCGACCACGGTATTGACGCTGGGCAGGATCACTCCAAGCCGCGTGCGCGCCGCCTCGGGCGCGCGCAGCAGCCCGGGGAAGCTGCGCAGCGCCGCGTCGTAGGGCATCAATGTGTGGGCCGGCGTGTTCATGGCGGTCAGCACATGGTCAGGCCGCCGCTGACGCTGATGGCCTGCCCGGTTATGAACGATGCCTCGTCCGAAACCAGGAAGACCGCCGCGGCGGCCACCTCTTGCGGCCGGGCGGTACGGCGCAGGGGAATGGCCCGCACCATGGCGTTGCCGATCTTGCCCCCGAATTCGTCGTTCTTCACCAGGTCGTCCCACAACCCGGTGTCGGTCGGACCCGGGCAAACGACGTTGGCCAGCACGTTGTGCCGGGCATACTCGCGCGCGATCGATTTGGCGAACGCGATGGCCCCGCCGCGGCAGGCGGCCGAGACCGATTCGCCGCTGGTGCCCACCTTGCCCGAATCGGAGCCGATGATCACGATGCGGCCGCCGCCGTTGCGGATCAGTTCCGGCAGTACCGCGCGCACGGAGTCGATCACGCTGCGCAGCTCCACCGCGATGGTCAGGTCGACAGTGTCTTCCGAGGTCTCGAGAAAGGGCAGGATGCGCAGCGCCGTGCCCACCGTGCTCATGAATGCGTCGATCTTGCCGTAGCGCTCGACGGTGGCCGAGACGATGGCCGCGACGTCCTGGCGCCGCGTCAGGTCGCCCTTGACCAGCAGCACACGTTCGTCGCCGTACTGCGCGGCGATCTTGTTCAGCTCGTCGGCGCTGGAACGATAGTGCAAGGCGACGCGGGCGCCGCGTTCCAGCATCATCCTGGCGGCGGCCAGCCCGATCCCGCCCGAGGCCCCGCCCAACAGCACCACTTTATCGTTGAAGTCCTGCGACATGGTCTTGCTCCTTTTGGTTTGCTATTCCGTGCACCGGCACGCTGTGCCCATATGTGTTGCGCCTACATCCGTTTGGCCACTTCCTCGAGCATGATCTCGGTAGCGCCGCCGCCGATGGCGTGCACCCTGGCGTCGCGGTACATGCGCTCGACCGCGGTGCCCTGCATGTAGCCCGTCGCGCCGTGAAACTGCACGCAGTCGTCCATGACTTCGTTGACCAGTTCCCCGCACAGGGCCTTGATCATCGAGACTTCCTTGACGCACTCCACGCCGCGCGCATCCAGGGCGGCGACGCTGTAGACGAAGTGGCGGGCGCTTTCGACCCGCGCCGCCAGCATGGCCAGGCGGTGCCTGATGGCCTGTTTGTCCCACAGGGTGGCGCCGAAGGCCTTGCGCAGCCTGGTGTAGTCCAGCGTCTGGGCGATCGCGGCCTGGGACCCCCCCAGGGCCTGCGCCGCCAGGACCAGGCGTTCGTTCTGGACGTTCCTCATCAGCGCGGCGAAACCGCGGTTCGGTTTGCCCAGCAAGGCGCCAGCGTGCACGCGGCAGCCATCGAAAGACAATTGCGCCGTGTCGGAGCTTTTCCAGCCCATCTTGTCCAGGCGGCGCTCCACGCGCAGTCCGGGCGTCCCCTTGTCGACCAGGAACAGCGAGACGCCCTGCGAGGGGCGGGCCGACGCATCGGTGCGCGCGGCCACCACGTAAAGGTCGGCATGCACGCCGTTGGTGATGAAGGTCTTGGCGCCGTCCAGGACCCACTCGTCGCCGTCGCGCACGGCGCGCGTGCGCAGCGTGGCGATATCCGAGCCCACGTCGGGCTCGGTCATGGCGATAGCGACCAGGCATTCGCCGCGGACGATGGCGGGCAGATAGCGCGCCTTCTGCTGCGGCGTGCCGACCGCGGCGATGGGCGGCGAAGCTGTATCGGTCTGGGTGAGGATGGTGATGGCGAAGCCGCCGAAGGTGCTGCGGCCCAGTTCCTCGGCGAACACGACCGAGGCGACGGTATCGGCGTCGGCGCCGCCGTAGCTTTCCGGAAAGCGCATGCCGAGCATGCCGAGCTCGCCCATGCGGCGGATCACCGGGCGGGGCGTATGGCCATCGTGCTCCCACGCCTGCGCATGGGGGATGACTTCGCGCTCGACGAAGCGCCACACCTGCGAGCGCAGCAGTTCGTGCTCTTCCTTCAGGCCGGGCAGGTTCGAGGTTTCAATGGACATGGCGTGGTTCCTCAGCGGGCGATCTGCCCGCCGTCGACCACGAAACTCTGGCCGGTCGTCCATTGCGCCTCGTCCGAGGCCAGGTAGACGGCGATCGGACCGATATCGGCGGGCTGGCCGAAGCGGCGCAAGGGAATCTGTTTCAGCCCGGCCGCGCGCACCTGTGCGTCCTGCATGTACGGCGCGGTCAGGTCGGTCTCGATCCAGCCCGGGCAGATCGCGTTGACGCGCACCTTGTGGCGGGCCCATTCCATCGCCAGGCTTTTCGTCAGTTGCAGCAAGCCGCCCTTGGTGAGGCAATAGAAGCTGTTGTCGGGCGCGCCCACATGGCTGTAGATGGACGACATGGTGATGATGCTGCCCTGCTTGCGCTCGGTCATGTGCCGGCCGACGGCCTGCAGCGTGTGCATCGCGCCGACCAGGTTCACGCCGATCATGTGGTCCCATTGCTGCGGGGTCCAGTCCAGGAAGGGGCGCAGCACATTGACGCCGGCGTTGACGACCAGCACGTCCAGGTGGCCGAAACGCTCGATGGCCTGGGCCGTGGCGCGCCGCACCGATTCGGCCTCGGTAATGTCGAAGGCGTCGATGGTGGACTGGACGCCGTATTCGTCGATCCGTACGCGCGTCTGTTCCAGTTCCGCCTGGTCGCGTCCCCACAGCACGACGTTCGCGCCCGCCTGCGCCAGGCACAGCGCGACATTCTGGCCGATGCCACGGCTTGCCCCGGTGACGAGGGCGGTCTTTCCGCTCAAATCGAACAAAACAATCTCCGCAGGATTCAGGTTCCGGACCGCGGCGTTTGCAGGCGGTCCCATGTGTTGGTGGTAAAAGGCTGGGCGCGCAGGACGTGTTTCATCACCTTGTTGGTGGGCGTCTTGGGCAGGGCGTCGACGAACTCGACATAGCGCGGGACCGCGAACCGGGGCAGCCGCGCGAGCGCATGCTCGACCAGGGCCTGGGGCTCCAGTTGCGCGCCGTCGCGCACGACCACGACGATCTTCACGTCGTCGCCGCCGAGTTCGCACGGCACCGCGATCGCCGCCACCTCGAGCACGGCGGCGTCCTCGCTGATCGCGCGCTCGACCTCGAAAGCGGATACGTTCTCGCCCCGCACGCGGATCGCGTCCTTGATGCGGCCGGTAAAGTAGAGATCGCCATCGGCGTCCAGCTTGCCGGAGTCGCCCGTGTGGAACCACAGGTCTTTCCACGCGGCGACGGTCGCCGCCGGATCGCCGTCGTAGCCGGCCATCAGGGCGCCGGGCTCGGCGGCCCGCACCAGGATCTCGCCCACGCTGTCGGCGGGCAGGGCCTGGCCGTGCTCGTCGGCGATGCGTATCTCGAACCCGGGCGCGGCGCGTCCCGCGCTGCCGGCCTTGGCCGATCCGTGCGGCACGTAGCAGGGCACGTTCGCCTCGGTGGATCCATAGCCCGAACGCAGGTCGACGCCGAAGCGCTCGCGAAACGCCACCAGGTCGTCCGCCGCCCCGCCGATGCCCCAGCCGACCCGCAGGGTCGAGCCCTTGCTGTCTTCCCGCGTGGTCGACTTCAAGAGGATGTGCAGGATCTCGCCGATGTAGTAGAAGGCGGTGCAACCGTGCTCCCGCACCTCGGGCCAGAAGCGCGATGTGCTGAAACGCTCGGTCAGCACCATGCGGGCGCCGACCAGCATGACGGGGATGGTCAGCATCGCCTGCGCGGTGTTGTGAAAGAGCGGGAAGTAGTTGTAGTAGACGTCGTCCGGGCCGAGATGCATGTCCGCGGCCATCATCCGGCCCAGGATGTACTGCTGCGCGTGCGTCAGCAGCACCCCCTTGGACGGGCCGGTCGTGCCGGAGGTGTTCATGACCGCGCCGATGTCCGCGCCGCTGACATCGGCGCAGCCCGGCACCGGCGCGTCGGAGGCGGCCGCGACCAGCTCGGCGTAATCGAACCCGCGGGCGGCGGACACTTGCGCGGGGGCCGCGTCCAGCAACAGCAGCGCCGGGCGGCTTTCCAGGCCTTCGAGCGCCGCTTCCAGCTCGGGCAACAGGGCGGCCTGGACCACCACGGCGTCGATGCCCGAGCGCTTGAAGGTATGGGCGATCTGCGGGGCGCGGTAATCGGTATTGATCGGCACCTGTATGGCGCCGAGCCGGGACAGGCCGAACCACAGATCCAGGTACTCGAGGCGGTTGTGCAGGTCGATGGCGACGCGATCGCCTGGCTTGACGCCGGCGGCGGCCAGCGCGTGGGCGGCCCGGTTGGCGCGCCGGTCGGCTTCCGCATAGGTAAGCCACTGGCCGTTGAAATAGACAAAAGGCCGATCCGGCGCGGCCTCGGCCTGCCTGGCGAGCACTTTCGCCGCGACGCGCTCGCCAAGCGGTAGCGGATCTTCCGAGGGGGCGGCCAAGCCAGCGCCCAGCGGAAATCCGAATTGCAGCGGATTTTTTGAATGATCAGTCATTCGATAATTTTCCAGAGCCATGTTTGAACCAATGCGAGTTTCGATGTGTCCGTCGGGGCCGCGCGCCGCGGTCAGTCGTCCAGCACTTTCCCCAGCACGGGATTGGGCGCGTATGCCCAGTATCGAGCGTACTCGTTTGCCACCACGATGCAACGGCCGTTTTCCCCCTCCAGGGCGGGACCGCGCAGGGCGCCCAGGCTGCCCTTGCCCTCGATGAGCGCGACATGGCCGGGCGGCTCGCCGGCGCCGGATTGGTAGCGGATGACCCGCAGCTGGCTGACCTGGGCGTGGGGTTCGTAAGTGGCGCGCAGTTCGTCGACCAGTCTGGCGGCCGCGGCCTGCGGGACGCCGCGGTAGTGCAGCAGAAGCAGGCGCGGCGCCTCGCAGGCGCGCGCCTGGCCGGGGTAGACCTGCTCGCCGGTGACGCGCCACAGGCCCTTGGCCTTGCGCAGTATCCGCTGGGACCAGGGGCTGAAGCGCTCGCCCGCCATGTTGCGGTAGGACTCGCCTTCCAGCACGGCGGGCGAACTCAGGTCATAGGCCGCCATATAGCGCGGAAATCCGTCCAGGCACACGTATCGCCGGGCCGTCTCGAATCCGTCGACGGCCGCGCGCTCGGGAAGATGTTCGGTGTCGTACCACTCGTTGAACTCTTCCTCCATGGCCGATGGCGGTTCCATGGTCACCATCAGAAAGCCCTTGCTGTTCATAGTCGGTTGCGACTCCCCCGCCGTTATCCGCAGGCTTGAAATTGACATCGAATGAATGTTCATTTAGCTTACGTGACACCCTTTTGCCCGTCAACAGGATATTTCCCTAGAACCACGATCAAGGCTGATATGAACTACGACGACTTCAAGCACATCGACTTCGACCGCCGCCCGGATGGCGTGCTGCTGGCCACGTTGAATCGCCCCGAAGTAATGAACGCCACCAACGCGCGCCTGCACTGGGAGCTGAGCAAGCTGTGGAACGTGATCAATGACGACGCCAGCGTGAAGGTGGTGGTGGTCACCGGCGCCGGCGACCGGGCCTTTTCGGCCGGCGGCGACCTGGAATGGATCGAAGGCATGATCGGCGATCCGGAGGTGGTCACGGCCGTCATGAAGGAAGTGGCGGACATCGTCTACAACATGCTCGCTTGCGAGAAGCCGATCATTTCGGCCATCAACGGCACGGCGGTCGGCGCCGGACTGGCGGTCGCGCTGCTGGCCGACGTCAGCGTCATCGCCGAGGACGCCACGTTCACCGATGGCCACGCCCGCATCGGCGTGGCCGCCGGCGATCATGCCGCCATTGTCTGGCCCTTGCTGTGCGGCATGGCCAAGGCCAAGTACTACCTGATGACCGCGGACTTCATCAATGGCAGGGAGGCGGAGCGGCTGGGCCTGGTCACCTTCGCCGTGGCCCGCGACGAACTCATGGAGCGCGCCATGGCCATCGCCGCCAAACTCGCGCGGGGCAGCCAGACCGCCATCCGCGGCACCAAGAAAGCGCTGAACAACTGGATGCACATGGCCGGTCCGATCTTCGATGCGTCGCTCGGCATCGAGATGCTCGGATTCCTCGGCGCGGACGCCCGGGAGGGCCTGGACGCGGTACGCAACAAGCGGGCTCCCGATTTTCCATCCGCCCGGCTGCCTTGAGCCACGGCGCGGCCCTTCGTTGCCATCGCCCGCGGGCAGGATGGCTGGGGGGCACACAAATTGAATGACTAGTCATTCAATTTCATGATAAATTCGCTGCGCCTGGAAGGCCGGCGCCGGATGCGGCCGGCCGCGACCCGGCGCCAACAAACGATGGTCTGTGAAAGATCCACGAGGAGACGTTGAGATGGGGAGTTCGATTTTCCGGCGGGCCGTGCCTGTGCTGGCCATGCTGGCTTTTTCCGCGTTCTGCGCCCATGTCGGCGCCGCGCCGTTTCCGAACAAGGACCGGCCGGTGCGGCTGATCGTGCCCTTCACGGCGGGCAGCTCCTTCGACGCGGGCGCGCGCGCCTACGCGCAGGCGCTGTCCGAGGATCTGGGGGCGAACGTGGTGGTGGAAAACCGGCCGGGCGCCGATGGCGTCATCGGGGTTTCGGCGGCGAAAACCGCCGCGCCCGACGGATACACCATTCTGTTCACGTCCCTGTCGACGCAGGTGGTGAACCCGCACATCTTCAAGAAGCTGGCCTACGATCCGATCAACGACTTCATTCCCCTGATCGGGACCATGAAAACGACCCTGGTCATGGCGGTGGGGCCGTCGTTCCCGCAGGGCACGGCGGCCGATTTTCTCGAGGCGGCCCGCAAGAACCCCGGCAAGCATACCTATGCCAGCTACACCGCCACCACCAAAATGGCCGGCCAGATGGTGGCCAAGGCGGCTGGCGTGGACTACCTGAATATCCCGTACAAGTCGCTCAATGACGCCATGTCGAACATGCTGGGCGGGCTGGTCGACATGATCGCGGCGGACATGCCGTCGATCCAGCCGTTCTTCTCGAAGGGCGTGCGGCCGCTCGCCGTGCTCGCGCCCGCGCGGCTGAGCGCCTACCCCGACATCCCCACGTTGGCGGAATACGGCCTGGCCGATGTCGATATCGCGGGCTGGTTTGCGGCCTATGTTCCCAAGGGTACGCCGGCCGACGTGACGCAGATCCTCACGGATTCGCTGCGCAAGGCGGCCAAGAGCAAGTATGTGCGCGATTTTGTCACCACCTTCGGGATAGAAACCTTCCCCCTCGAAGGAGAGGCGCTGTCGACCTATCAGAAGGCCGAGCTGGAAAAATGGGGCAAGGCGGTGAGGGACGCCGGACTTTACGGCACGCTCTGACCATGCAAGGCGATCCCATGGCCGGCTGCATCGAAGAGATCCGCGGCCGGATGGCAATCCAGGACGTGATCCTGAAATACGCCCGCGCCATCGACCGCAAGGACTGGAGCGCGGTGCGGGCCGCCTTCCATGAAGGCGCCACCGACGATCATGGCGAATACCGGGGCGGCATCGACGGGATGATCGAATGGATTGCACGGCGCCATGCGGCCATCCATCAGTCGATGCATTTCATCGGCAATTTGCTCGTCGAATGGCTGCCCGGCCGCAGGGCCCTGGTGGAAACCTATTACCAGGCCCACTTCACGCTGGACGGCGACGCGCGCGAGGCCAGGGCGCTGTGGCTGGATGGCCAGGCCGGCGGCGGCGCCAACCTGATCGTGCTGGGCAGGTACATCGATGTGTTCGCGGCCAGGCCGGACTGGCGCGTCGCCGAACGAACCAATGTCTATGAGTCGGTGCTTGCGCCGCAGCAGCCGCCATCGGGGCGCAATCCCGCCAATCATTGGTCCACCCGCGACCGGCACGACATGTACTTCAAGATACGCCGGGACCTGCTTCCGGACGCGCCATAGGCGCACGCAAGGCCTGCATGGCCGCCCGGCGCCAGGATATGCTGGGGCAGGGCCGCAGTCCGTCATTGGCAGAGGAATGCATGACCACGGAAGACAAGGTAGACCTTTTGGTAATCGGCTCGGGCGCGGCCGGATTGAGCGCCGCCATCACCGCGCGCAAGCTGGGGCTCGATGTGCTGGTGGTGGAGAAAACCCCGGTGCTTGGCGGTACCACCGCCGTATCGGGCGGCTGGGCCTGGATTCCCTGCAGCCCGGTCGCGCGCCGCGCCGGCGTGGAGGACTCCACGGAGCAGGCCGCGACGTATCTCAAGCACGAGCTGGGCGAGGCCTACTCCGCGCCTCACGTCGAGGCCTACCTGAAGCACGGCCCCGAGATGGTTGCCTTCCTGGAGGATGCCACCGAGGTCAGGTTTCTCGCGTCGCCGACGTTTCCCGACTACCACTCCGAAGCCCCGGGCGCCGCCATGGGGCGCTCCATCGTCGCGCAACCCTATGACGCGCGCCTGCTGGGCAAGCATATCAAGTTGCTGCGCCGGCCCTTGCGGCAAACCACGCTGTTCGGGCTGAACATCGGGTCCGGCACCGAGCTGGGCCATTTCTTCAACGCCACGCGGTCCGTCAAGTCCGCGTATATCGTCTCGAAACGCCTCGCGGCCCATTGCCGCGACCTGCTGCTGTATCGGCGCGGAACCCGGCTTGCCAACGGCAATGCGCTGGCGGCCAGGCTGATAAACAGCGCCATGGACGCCGGCGTCAGGTTCAGCGTCTCGACCCAGGTGGAGAGGCTGGAGCGCGAGGGCGGGCGGGTCACGGGGGCATGGGTCAGCATCGACGGCAAGCCCGCGCGACGAATCCGGGCCGATCGCGGCGTGGTGCTTGCATGCGGGGGATTCTCCAACGACGCCGCGCTCAAGCAGGAACTCTTCAGGCACGTGGCAGCGGGGCGCCCGCATGCTTCGCCGGTTATCGCAAGCAACGTGGGCGACGGCCTGCGGCTGGGCATGTCGGCCGGCGGCGTGGTGCGCAACCAGCTGCCGGACAATGCCGCCTGGATGCCGGTCTCCCTGGTCCCCATGCCTGGGCGCGAGACGGCGGCCTTCCCGCATGTGATCGACCGAGCCAAACCGGGAATGATCGCCGTGCTGCGCAATGGAAAGAGATTCGTCAACGAATCCCACTCGTACCATGACTTCGGCCGTGCGTACATCAAGTCGGGCAGCGACGGCGACATCTTCCTGATCTGCGACCGCCGCGCGCTCAGGCGCTATGGGCTGGGCTTCGTCAAGCCTTTCCCGTTTCCCGTCGGCAAGCACGTGAAGTCGGGCTACCTGATCAGGGGCGAGTCGATCGCGGACCTGGCCGGAAAGGCGGGAATCGACGCCGCGAACCTGGCCGAGACGCTGGCGAGATTCAACGCGGGAGCGCCGAGCGGCATCGACCCGGAGTACGGCAAGGGCAGCACCCGGTACAACCGCTTCCAGGGCGACGGCGGCCACGCCGGCAACCCGTGCGTGGCCGAGATACGCAGCGCGCCGTTCTATGCGGTCAGGCTGCTGATCGGCGACATCGGAACCTTCGCGGGACTGGCGACCGACGAACATGCCCGGGTGCTGGACGGCGACGGACGGATCGTCGCCGGGCTGTTCGCCGCCGGCAACGATATGCAAAGCATCATGGGCGGGAACTATCCCGGCGCGGGCATCAACATCGGCCCCGCGCTGACCTTCGGATATATCGCCGCCCGGGCCGCCGCCAGCTCTGACGCCGGCCGCCCAGGCTGATCCAGGCGGTCGCACGCTGCTGCGACCTTCCGGGCCTGCGTCGCCAGGCCTGGTCCGGCGCCTGAACAGGGGGGGCGCCGCGGCGCCCCGCGCCCGCCGCCCGATGCGGGCCTGCGACGTCCTTCACTCAGTGAAAACCCTAGTTTCGGGCGCGCGCTTTCGTCGTAAAACTAACTAACTGTTGTTAGGCAGCTAACTATCAGTTGGTAGATTGGCGGCCGACTGAACCTGATCGATACCCCCAAGTCGAGGTGGACATGACGACGCAAGTGAAGCCTATCCGTTCCTTTCTTTTCGTTCCCGGCAACAAGGAGTCCATGCTCGACAAGGCCGCGCTGGCCAAGGCCGACGCACTGATTCTCGACCTCGAAGACAGCGTGCCGCCCGCGGAGAAGCTGGCCGCGCGCGAGCTGGTGGCGCGGAAAATCCCCGCGCTGATCGCCCAGGGCCAGCGCATCTGGGTGCGCATCAACCGCAGCGCGCACATCTATGACCTGGACGACATTCTTGCCGTGGCGCAGCCCGGCGTCGAAGGCGTCGTCATCTCCAAGCCCTGGGGGCCGGAAGATGTGTACATGGCCTCGAGCATGATCGCCGAGGCGGAAACGCGCGCCAATCTGCCGCTGGGCTCCATCGGTCTGATCCCCCTGCTGGAAACGGCGCGCTCGATGCAGCTGTGCTACGAGATCGCGCAAATGCCGCGCGTGGTCGGCATCGTCGGCGCCACGGCCAAGAACGCCGACATGGGGCGCGTCCTGAAGTTCGTCTGGACGCCGGAAGGCCGCGAAACCGAGTACCTGAAATCGCGCGTGGTCATGGCCGCGCGCGCCGCGGGCAAGCAGGCCATCGGCGGCATCTGGCAACAGATCAAGGACCTGGAGGGACTGGCCCGGTCTTCCGCGTTCGACCGCCAGCTCGGCATGTCCGGCGAGCTGGCCCTGCATCCGATGCAGGTGGAAACGATCAACCGCACCTATACGCCGACGGCCGAGGACGTGGCGTATTACCAAGGAATGATAGACGCGCTCGACGCCGCCCAGGCGCAAGGCCGCGCATCGGTCATGTACGACGGCGAACACATCGACATCGCCCACGTCAAGACCGCGCACGAGGTAATTGCGCTCGCGCGGGCCTTCGACGCCTGAGCACGGCAACACCCCCCATACCCAGGAGATCCGACATGGCAGGCCTGTATTTCGAAGACTTCAAAACCGGCATGGTGGTCGAGCATGCCATCCGCCGTACCGTCACCGAGACCGACAACGTGCTGTTCTCGGCCATGACCTACAACTGCGCGCCGCTGCACATCGATGCCGAGTACAGCGCGAACAGCATCTACGGCCAGCGCCTGGTCAACAGCATGTTCCTGCTGGCGCTGGTGGCCGGCATTACGGTGTACGAGACCACGCTGGGCACCACGCTGGGGAACCTGGGCTTCGGGGAGATCGCGTTTCCCAAGCCCACCTTCCACGGCGACACCATTCGCGTCGAGACCGAGATCCTTGAAACCCGATTGTCCAGGAGCCGCCAGGATTCCGGCATCGTCACCTTCAAGCACGTGGCCAGGAATCAGCGCGATGAGATTGTATGCACGGCCGTGCGCACGGGCCTGATGATGCTCAGGCCCGCCGCCTGATCGCGTCGCTACAAGGAGATGCAGCATGAATTATCAGCTCAGCGAAGAGCAGCAGGCCATTGTCGACGCGGCGGAGAAGATCTGCGCGGACTTTCCGCATTCCTACTGGCGCGAGAAGGACAAGAAGCATGAGTTTCCCCATGAGTTCTTCGAGGCTGTCGCGAGCGGCGGCTGGCTGGGGATCTGCATGCCGGAGGAGGTGGGCGGGGCGAACCTGGGCGTGACCGAGGCCGCGCTGTTCATGCGCGTGGTGGCCGAATGCGGCGGACAGGCCGCGGCGTCGAGCATCCACATGAACATTTTCGGCCTGCAGCCGGTGGTGCATTTCGCCACGCAGGCCCAGAAGCAGGCCTGGCTGCCGCCCTTCGGCCGCGGCGAACACAAGGCGTGCTTCGCCGTCACCGAGCCAGATCCGGGGCTGGACACGACGAAGCTGAAGACCGTGGCCAGGAAGCAGCCCGACGGCAGCTACCTGATCACGGGGAAAAAGGTCTTCATCTCGACCGCGCAGGTGGCCGACCACATGCTGATCCTGGCACGCACGACGCCGATCGAGGAAGTGAAGAAGCACAGCGAAGGGCTGAGCCTGTTCTACACCAAACTGGACCGCAACTACGTCGACATCCGGGAGATCGACAAGCTGGGCCGGGGGGCGGTGGATACGAACGAGTTGTTCATCGACAACCTGCCGGTAGCCAAGGATGCCCTGATCGGCGAAGAGGGCAAGGGGCTGTCCTATATCTTCCACGGCATGAACGCCGAACGCGTCCTGGTGGCGGCGGAGCAGGTCGGCATGGGCCGCGCCGTGCTGAAGCTGGCCACGCAGTACGCCAAGGAGCGCGTGGTGTTCGGCCGCCCCATCGGCAAGAACCAGGGAATCCAGCATCCTCTGGCGCGCAGCTGGGCCGAGCTGGAGGCCGCCAATCACATGATGCTTGCCGCGGCGGACCTGTACGACCGCGGAGAGTCCTGCGGATCGGAGGCCAATGCGGCCAAGCTGCTGGCGTCCGAGGCCTGCATGCAAGCGTGCCAGAACTCGATCCTGACGCACGGCGGCTACGGTTATGCGAAGGAGTACCACGTGGAGCGCTTCATGCGCGAGGCCTGGATCGGCTACATCGCGCCGGTTTCGCCGCAGCTGGTCTTGTCGAACATCGCCGAGCGCAAGCTGGGGCTGCCCAAGTCGTATTGAGCGGCGGGCGCGGATGTTCCCAATAATGGTTGCGGCGCCAACCCGGCCTTCGATGGCCGGGCCCCGACCGCACAGGGCTTGAGGAGACGGCCATGGCAGTAACAGGACCTTTGGAAGGTATACGCGTTCTTGATTTGACTGTGGCGCTGGCCGGCCCGTTGGGCTCGCTGCTGCTGGGCGGCCTGGGCGCCGAAGTGATCCGGGTCGAATCGCCGGGCGGCGGCGACATCGCGCGCAACAATCCGCCCTATGTCGGCAAGGACGGCATTCACTTCGGCGTCAGGCATGAGGACGAGGTGTCCTTGACCACGCTCAACCGGGCGCGCAACAAGAAAAGCGTCACCTTGAACCTGAAGACCGAGCAGGGTCGGGCGCTGTTCATGGAGCTGGCCAAGGAGTGCGATGTCCTGATCGAGAACGCCAGCGAGGGCACCACGGCCCGCCTGGGCGTGGATTATGAGAGCGTGCGCAAGGCCAACCCGAAGATCATCTACGCTTCGGTCAAGGCCTTCGGCGAGCCCAGCCCGTATCCCAAGCTCAAGGGCATGGATATCATCGTGCAGGCGCTGTCGGGCATCATGGACGTGACCGGCGTCGCCGATGGTCCGCCCACGCGCTGGGCGCTGCCGATTGCCGACATGGTCGCGCCCCTGTACGCGGTAAACGGGATTCTCGCCGCGCTGATCCATCGCGGCAAGACGGGCGAGGGGCAGTGCGTGCAGGTATCGATGCTCGATTGCCTGGCCTCGCTGGTGGCCGAAGAGCATTTCGACGTGTTCATGGCGCACGGCTATCCCAAGCGCTCGGGCAACTTCCACGACCGGCTCGTGCCGTTCGGGGTTTATGGCACCTCCGACGGCCATGTGGCGATGGTGGCCTTCCAGCCGGATTGGTTCGGCAGTCTCATGCAGGCCATCGGCAAGCCCGAGCTGGCCGAGGACCCGCGCTATGCCACGCGGGGGCCGCGGATGAAGCACGCGACCGAGATCAACGCCATGATCGAGGACTGGACGCGCCGCCATACCAGCGCCGAAGTCATACACGAGCTGCAGGAAAAGCGCGGCGTGCCGGCCGCGCCGGTGCGCTCGCCCCAGGAGGTGCTGCAGGATCCGGCATTGCGGCAACGCGGCGCGGTGGTCAAGCTGGAGCACCCGGGCCTGGCCAATATCGATGCCATGGGCATGGGCCTGCCCATCCAGTTTTCCGGCACGCCTTCCAGCTTCGGGCAACCCGCCCAGGAGCTCGGGGCATCCAACAACGAGATCTACCAGGGCCTGCTCAAGCTGTCCGACGCCCAGCTCGACCAGTTGCGCGGCGCAGGGGTGATCTGAGATGGGCGATGCTGCGAAGGCCGGCCACCGTCCTGGCCCGCTTGCCGGCGTGAAGGTGGTCGAGATCGCGGGCATCGGCCCGGGGCCGCTGGCCGGCATGTTCCTGGCCGACCTGGGCGCCACGGTGATCCGCGTGGACCGCAAGCAGCCCTCCGGGCTGGGGGCGCCGCGTCCGGTGCAGTTCGACCTGGGCCTGCGCAACCGCAAGTCCATCCGCGTCGATCTCAAGGACCCGGCCGCCGTCGAGATGGTGCTGGAATTGCTGGGCCAGGCCGACGCCTTGATCGAGGGCTTCCGCCCGGGGGTGATGGAGCGCCTGGGCCTGGGGCCGGATGCGTGCCTGGCCCGCAACCCGCGCCTGGTCTATGGCCGGGTGACGGGCTGGGGGCAGGAGGGGCCGCTGGCCAAGGCGGCGGGCCACGATCTGAACTACATTTCCATCACGGGCGCCCTGCATGCCATGGGCCGGGCCGGGCAGGCGCCCACGCCGCCGCTGAACGTGCTGGGCGATTACGCGGGCGGCTCGCTGTACCTGGCCTTTGGCCTGCTGGCCGGCATACTGGAGGCGCGCGGGTCCGGCAAGGGCCAGGTGGTCGATGCCGCCATGGTGGATGGGGTCGCTTCGCTCATGACGGTGATCATGGGCATGCATGGCGCGGGCATGCACGGCAAGCAGCGCGGCACCAATCTGGTCGATACGGGCGCGCCCTGCTATGAGGTGTACGAATGCGCGGACGGCAAGTATGTGTCGGTGGCGCCCATCGAAGACAAGTTCTACCGGCTGTTGCTGGAGAAACTGCAGCTGCAGGATCATCCGCTGCTGCAGGAACAAATGGACCGCGCCGCGTGGCCGCAGGCCAAGCAGGTTCTGGCGGCCCGGTTCCGGGAGCGCACGTGCGATGAGTGGACCGAACTGCTGGGAGCGTCGGACGCCTGCCTGGCGCCGGTGCTGGATTTCGACGAGGCGCTCGCGCATCCGCATATCCGCCAGCGCGGCACGCTGACCGACATCGAGGGCGTGGTCCATCCCGCGCCGGGGCCGCGCTTTTCGCGCACCCCGGCGGGGCGGCCCGAGCCGCCCGCGCCGCTCAGTACCGGCAATGCCGTCGCCGCGTTGCGCGGCTGGCTGCCGGACGAACACATCCTCGCATACCAAGAAAGACAGACCTTTATCTAAGGAGACGATCATGACGATTGCGCGCACACTCTTCGGCGCCGCCGCGCTGGCCATGCTTGCCGTGCTGGCCAGCCCCGCCATGGGCGCGGATTTTCCCGATGGCAAACCCGTGCGCATCATCGTGCCGACCGGCGTGGGATCGGGCACGGACCTGACCGCGCGCCAGATCGCGGCCAGCATGGGCAAGGCATGGAGCGTTCCGGTCGTGGTCGAGAACAAGGCTGGCGCCAGCGGCATGATAGGCACGGAATTCGTGGCCAAGGCGACGCCCGACGGCTATACCTTGCTGACCACCTATGCGCAGCACTACACCAATCAATTGGTGATGAATACGCCCTACGATGCGGTCAAGGACTTCGAGCCCGTCGCCCGCGTCGCGAATTCGGCGCTGGTGATCTCCGTGTCGACGAGCTCCCCGTACAAGACCCTGGGCGACGTGATCGAGGCCGCCAGGAAGAAGCCGGGCGTCATTACCTATGGTTCGTCCGGCAATGGCACGACCTCGTACCTGGCCGCGACGCTGTTCGAGGAAATGGCGAAGGTCAAGCTCAACCATATCCCGTACAAGGCGCCGGGCCAGGTGGCGCTGGACGCCGCATCGGGGCAGATCGACCTCAGCTTCAACGGCATGTCCTCGGTGTTGCCGCTGATCAAGGGCGGCCGCCTGCGCGCCCTGGCGGTAACCACCTTGCAGCGCTCGCAAAGCCTGCCCGATGTGCCGACGGTGGCCGAGTCGGGCTATCCCGGTTACGAGACGGCCTCGCCGATCTGGCTGTTCGTGCCGCGCGGCACGCCGCAGGCGATCGTCGACAGGCTGTCCGCAGGCGTTACCGCGGCCGCCGGCACGACCGAGTTCCAGGATTTGTGCCGGCAGCAGGGCCTGGAAGTGGACATCCAGGATGCCGCGACCGCCAAGGCGGCCGGCCCCGGAGAGCTGGAAAAATGGCGCAAGCTGATGAGCACGGCCGGCGCGCCGAAAGGCTGAGGAGGCGCGCGTGGCCGATCTCTGCGATATCGCGCAGCCCGCGCTGGACGCGGTGTGCGCCGAATGGAACCGCGCGGGCGCGCGTTGGGACGCCGACGGCCTGGCCGCCACGTATTGCGAGGACGGCCTGCTGTTTGGCGGACGTCCCGGCCACTACGTGGGGCGTGAGTCCATAAGGGCCTACTTCGCCACCTACGACGGCGTGATCCTCGCCGGCGGCATGACGCTGTCGGAGACGGCGCTGCGCACGCTGGGCGAGGATTGCATACTTGCCCAGGGCATGGTGTGTTTCGCGTTCACGCTGGCCGGCCAGGCGCAGACGCGGTCGACCCTGCGCGCCACCCTGGTGCTGCGGCGCGACGCGGGCCGCTGGCGCATCCTCCAACACCACTTTTCCTCCGAACCGGCGGCGCCGCCGCTGGGCCAGGACTGATCTTCCGGGAGTCGCATTCATGACCGCAGGCCACGCCGACATCGAAGCGCTGAAGCGCCTGAGCGCGGGGCGTTCCACCTGCCGCGCCTATCTGCCGCGCCAGGTACCGGAGGCGGTGATCCGCGACATCGTCGATGTGGCGCGGCGTACCGCCTCGTGGTGCAACACCCAGCCCTGGCAGCTGGTGGTTGCCTCGGGCGCGAGCACCGACCGTTTCCGCCAGGCCTTGATGGAGCAGGCGCGCCGGCATCCCGAGCTGGATTCCGATTTGCCGTTTCCGGCCGAGTACCGGGGCGTCTACCTGGATCGCCGGCGCAGGTCGGGCCTGCAGCTCTACGAGGCGCTGGGTATCGAGCGGGACGACAAGGCGCGCCGCGCGAGCCAGTCGTTCGAGAATTTCCGCCTGTTCGGCGCGCCCCATGTGGCCATCGTCACGGTCGCGCGGGAGCTGGGCGCGTATGGCGCGGTGGACGTGGGCGGCTTTGTCGGCGCGTTCCTGCTTGCCGCCCATGCCCACGGCGTCGCGACCACGCCCCAGGCCGCGCTGGCGATGCAGTCGGGATTCATCCGGCGGTATTTCGGCCTGGACGAAGGGCGCGCCGTGGTGTGCGGCATTTCGTTCGGCTACGCGGACCGCGCGCACCCCGTCAACGGATACCGTACCGAACGCGCGGGGCTGGACGACATCCTGCAAATGGTTTGATCCATCCGATGGCGATGACGCCGGAGAACCCAGCATGACATTGTTGATCGACAATCCCGCGCCCCATGTGCGGCGCCTGACGCTGAACCGCCCCGAGCGGATGAACGCCCTGGACGGACCGACGCTGCAAATGCTCAACGATGCGGTGCGCGAATGCGGCGCGGCCGCGGACGTGAAGGTCCTGGTCATCCGCGGCCAAGGGCGCGCCTTCTGCGCAGGCAATGACCTCAAGTGGCTGGCCGGCGGGGTGCTGGCCGATCGCGCGGCGCATATGCGCCACCAGGACCTGATGCAGGACACCTACGAGCGCCTGGAGTCCGCGCCGCAGATCGTGCTGGCCAGCGTCAACGGCTATGCCATGGCGGGCGGCTTCGAGCTGGCGCTGGCCTGCGACCTGATGATCGCGGATGCCCAGGCCCAGCTGGGCGACGAACACATCCGCCGCAATCTGTTGCCCAGCGGCGGCAGTTCCCAGCGCTTGCCGCGCAAGCTGGGCCTGCAGCGCGCCATGTACTACCTGGTGACGGGCAGGCGCATGACGGGCCAGGAGGCGGTCGAGCTGGGCCTGGCGGCGCAGGCCGTGCCCGCCGAGCAACTGGAGCGCGCCACGCTGGAGCTGGCCGGCGAAATCGCCCGGGCCGATGCGCTGGCGCTGGCGTCGATGAAAGAGATGGTGCGCAAATCGATGGAGCTGCCGCTGTCGGATGGGCTGCGCCACGAACGCTGGATGCAGCATCGCTATCGGACCCAGTCGCCGTCGCTGGAGGCGGGCGTGGCGCGCTTTGCCGGCGGCCGCAAGGACGGTTGAGACTGGCCGCAACACCATCATGATGCCGCGCCTGGCGCGCGTTTCCAGGGTACGGAACAACCGCGCGGTCTGGATTGACCGGGTTCTGTCTCCACGCATCTAATGCGTACGGGCCAGGCGGCTTAGCCTTCACGAGCCCGTCCGAAGGAGACATCATGAAAACATCGTTTCACCTTGCGGTAACGCTTAAGAGCGGTTTCGCGATTGCCATGCTGGCGGCCGCCACCTTGAGCCATGCCGAGACCATCAAGCTGGGAATGTCGATTCCCCTGTCCGGCTCCGGCGCCAACTGGGGCAAAGGCTCCGAATGGCTGTGCGCGAAGGCAGCCGAAGAGATCAAGGCCGCGGGTGGCGTCAAGGTCCAGGGCAAGGTCTACGACTTCGAGTGCGTCGGCTACGACAACAAGTACAACGCCGCCGAAGGCGCCAAGGTCGCGCAGGCGCTGGTGTCGCGCGACGGCGTGAAGTACGTGGCGGGCAGCATCGGCGTGGCGCCGGTGCGCGCATTGCAGTCGTTGACCGAGCGCAGGGGTGTGCTGCTGTTCACCGCGGCCTGGGGCAATTCGATCAAGGGGCCGAAGTTTCCGCTGACCTTTACGCAGATGAACTCGGTCAATGAAATCTCCGAGCCCATGATCGCGCACGTCAAGAAGCTGCACCCGGAAATCAAGACCGTGGTGCTGCTCAACCCTAACGACGCGACGGGCCAGGAAACCGAGAAGGTGGCCAAGGCCGCCTGGGAAAAGAATGGCGTGAAAGTCCTGGCAAGCGATTGGTACGAACGCGGCACCAGCGAGTTCCAGCCCATCGCCGCCAAGCTGAATTCCCTCAAGCCCGATCTGGTCGACCTGGCTTCCACGCCGCCGGCCGACGCCGGCCTGGTGTTCCGGGAATTGAAAGCCTTGGGCTGGAACGGCGTGAAGGTGGTGGAAGTGGGCACGGGAGCCGATGGCTTGCTGGCGACCGGCAAGGATGCCGTCGATGGCACGTACCTGGGCGCCGCGGTGGCCGTGGATGGCTTGAGCGCGCACCAGAAAGCGCTGAACGACGGCGTGAAGAAGGTCACCGGCGAGAACATCAACTCGGTGCAGATCGGCTTCTACGACTCGGTGTACGCGATCAAGGCGGCGATGGAAAAGGCCCAGAGCGTCGACCCGCAACAGGTCGCCAAGGTCATGCCCGACGTCAAGTTCCAGTCCTTCTTCGGCGAGGTCGATTTCGGTGGCAAGAGCGTCTACGGCAGCGACCAGCAGATGCAGTTGCCCGTCATCATTACCCAGATCTCCGGGACCGCGCTGAAGGAAGTCGGCCGCGTGCAGAAATAAGCCAGGAGCCACGCTCATGCAGGACAACCTCCAGTTGCTGTTCACGGCGCTGCAGATCAGCTCGGTGTACATACTTTTCTCGCTCGGGCTGACGATCATCTTCGGCGTGCTCAAGGTCGTGAACTTCGCTCACGGCCAGTTCTTCACCTTTTCGGCACTGGTGTTGTCGCTGGCGCTTTCCTGGCTGGCTCCGCATGTGGGCAATCCATTCGTGGTTTACCTGCTTGCGGGCCTGGCCGGACTGGCAGCCTGCCTGCTGTTCGGGCTGGTGCTGTACCAGTTCGGCTTCAAGCGGCTGGAGCGCGACATGATCGGATCCTTCATCCTGTCGGCCGGCCTGGTGCTGTTCTTCGAAGGCCTCATGCTGGAGATATTCGGCGGTGCGGTACGCCCCGTTCCCGCGCTGATCGACGGCAACGTCGACCTGTTGGGCCTGTCGGTCTCGAAACAGCGCCTGGTGCTGTTCGTGTTCGCCGTGGCGCTGACGACCCTCATCATCACGCTGCTTCGAAGCACCAAGTTCGGCAAGGCGCTGCGCGCCGTGGCCATCGACCAGGAGGCGGCGATGCTGCAGGGCATCGCCTATCGCAAGATCGCGCTCTATGGCTTTCTGATCGCGACCGGCGTGGCGGCCATCGCCGGCATGCTGATCGCGCCGGTGGCGGCGGTCACGCCCACGCTGGGCGATTCGTACCTGGTCAAGGGTTTCATCGCCGTGGTGGTGGGCGGAATGGGCAGCATCGTCGGGGCCATCTTCGGCAGTCTGCTGATCGCGCTTCTGGAATCATTCATCGGGTTTTACTTCGACCCTTCGGCGGCCAACCTGACCATCTTCGTCATCGTGATGCTGGTACTGCTGATCAAGCCCAAGGGGTTTTTCGGCAATGACTAAAAGCAAAGACCTCGTATTCATCCTGTTCATCGCCGCGGTGCTGGTCGGCTGCATCGCGCTGGGCAGCGGCTATATCGGCAACCTGGTGGTGTGGATGAGCGTTGCCGCCGTCATGGCGACCAGCCTGCGCTTCGTGCTGTTGATCGGCGAACTGAATTTCGCCACGGCGGCCTTCTTCGGCATCGGCGCGTACTGCACCGGCTATATCGCCAACTACCTGGACCTGCCGTTCTTCCTGATCCTGGCCCTGAGCGCGCTGCTCGCGCTGGCGGTGAGCGTGGTGTTCGGCTGCATCACGCTCAAGGTGAAGGGGCCGTACTTCCTGCTGATCGGCTTTGCGTTCACCGAGGCCTTGCGGATTCTCTACACCCGCACCGACGTGCTGGGCGGGAACTCGGGCCTGGTGGGCATTTTCCCGCCGATCTGGCTCGAAGCGCACTACCACTATTTCGCGACGGTATTGTGCTTCGCGCTGATCGTGGCGTTGCTGTTCGTGGAGCGCTCGAACCTGGGCAAGGTCTTCGTCGCCATCCGCGACAACGAGAACGTGGTGCGCAGCCTGGGCATTCCGGTCTTCATGACCAAGGTGCTGTGCTTCGCGGTCGCATCGGCGGTGGCCGGCCTGGCGGGTTCGGTGCATGCCTATGCGAGCAATGTCATCAGTTCGCTGGATTTCGGCTTCATGCTCTCCACCTTCGCCCTGGCCTATCTCAAGGTGGGCGGCGAGGACAGCCCGCTGGGGCCCATCATCGGGGCGGTGCTGCTCGTGGGGATCGCCAGCTATGCGCAGACCCTCGGAGGCAACGAGCACATTCTCTACGGCCTGGCCATCATTGTGTCGGTGCTGTTCATGCCCAAGGGCCTGATGGGCCTGTTCAAGAGTCGCTGAGAGGACCGCATGCAGACAGGATCAATGCTGCTCACGGGGCAGAATCTTTCGAAGCAGTTCAAGGGCCTCCTGGCGGTATCCGGCGTCGACATCCGGATCGCGCGGGGGGAGATCGTCGGCCTGATCGGGCCCAATGGGGCGGGCAAGAGCACGACGTTCAACCTGCTTTCCGGCTTTCTCAGGCCCACTTCGGGCAGCCTGGAGATCGCCGGCGCGGATATGTCCAAGGCCAAGCCGGAACGCATCAGCAGGCAGGGCCTGGTGCGCACCTTCCAGCACGGCAGCTATCTGCCGTCCATGTCCGTGCGCGACAACGTGCTCATCGGCTGCCTGGGCGGCCGGCGCACCGGCCGCGTGGCCGCAAGCGAGCAGGAACAGGTCATCGCGCAGGCCATTGCGCTGTTCGGCCTGGCCGGGCACGAGAACGACATTGCCCGCAACCTGCCGCACGGCCTGCAGCGCCTGGTGAGCATGGCCATGGCATTCGCGGCGCGGCCCTCCCTGCTGTGCCTGGACGAGCCGCTGACCGGCTTGAACCAGACCGAGGTGGCCGAGACGCTGAGTGTCTACCGGCGGCTCAAGTCCGAGTACGCCATGTCCATTCTGCTGGTCGAGCACAATATGCGCGCGGTGATGAATATCTGCGATTGAATCTACGTCCTGCACCACGGGGAAATCATCTTCAGCGGCACGCCGGACGAGGTGAAGGCCAGCGAGACGGTGCTCAAGGCTTACCTGGGGGAAGCGCATGGCCTCTGAGAATACCTTGACGGTGCGCAAGCTGTCGGTCAGCTACGGAACCGTTCCCGCCATCATCGACGTGGACCTGGAGGTCAAGGGCGGCAGCATCGTCAGCCTGATCGGCGCCAATGGCGCCGGCAAGTCGACGCTGATCAAGGCCATTACCGGGCTGGTCAAGGTGGCCGGGGGCGAGATCCACTATGGCGGCAAGCCGCTTGCCAACCGCGAACCCAACGTCATTCTCGGGCACGGCGTCGCGCTGGTGCCCGAAGGCCGGCGCCTGTTCGGCAGCATGACGGTGCGCGAGAACCTCGAGATGGGCGCCTACCGGATCGACGACGCGCGCAGGAGGGCCGAGCTGCTGGCGACCTGCCTGCATTATTTCCCCGACCTCGAGGCCAAGCTGCCCAGCCCGGCGAACGCGTTGTCCGGCGGACAGCAGCAGATGGTGGCCGTCGCCCGCGCGCTGATGAGCGCGCCCAGCATGCTGCTGCTGGACGAGCCCACGATCGGCCTTGCGCCGGCCTTCGTCAATGTCATCAGCAAAGTGGTGCGCGACATCAACCAGCAGGGCGTGAGCGTATTGCTGGTGGAGCAGAACGCCGAGGTCGCGCTGCGCGTGAGCGACTACAGCTATGTGCTGGAATCGGGGACGGTCGTCAAGCACGGCCCCGCCGAGGTGTTCCTCAACGACCCGGATATCAAGAAGGCGTATCTGGGCCTTTGAGGCGTGGTGGTGGCTCAGGTGATGGACCGCGCCGCGAGGTGGCCCTCGCGGATCGCGGGCTGGATATCGCGCGCCGACAGCGCGTCGCCCACGATATGCAGTTGCGGTACGCGTTCGCGCAGCGCTGCCCAGACTTCGTTCTGCGACTGCCGGTAGCCGGCCAGCACGACCGTCTCGGCGGCCACGGTCTCGGTGCGCTCGCCATACAGGGAGCGGATCTGCGCGCTGCCGCGCTCGATCGATACCAGCGCCGACTGCGTCACGATGCGGAAATTGCCCGCCTTGTAGAAGCGCTGCAGGGCCGCCTGCGTACGCCCGGTGCCTTCGACGGCTGGGGCGAACATCTGGTGGCGCGTCACATAGGTGACCTCGGCGCCGGCCTCGATCAGCGCTTCGCAGCAGCCTATGGCTTCGTAATGCCCGACGTCGTCGAACACCAGCGCGGTCTTGCCGAAATCGCCGCGGCTTTCCATGCCCAGTTCGAACGAGGTCAGCACGCGCGCATCCGGCGCGATGGCCAGCGCTGCGGTCGGGTCGGCCGTCTGGCGGAACTCGCCGGCATCGACGGGTTGCGAGCCGGTCGCGACGATGACGACCTCGGGCTGTTCGGCCAGGACTTCGTCGGCTTCCACGTAGGTCGCAAGCCGAACGTCCACGCCCAGGCGATAGATTTCGCTTTCCAGCCAGATGGCGATGTCGCCGATCAGGTGCAGCTTGGGCAGGCGCCTGGCGGTGTTGAGCAGCCCGCCCAGGTCCGAAGCGGCCTCGATGAGGGTGACGCGATGGCCCATGAGCCGGGCCACCCGCGCGGCCTCCATGCCGGCCACGCCGCCGCCGACCACCACCACCTTGCGGGGCTGCGCGGCCGCGACGATGAGGTCTTCGGCCAGCCGGCGCTCGTCGCCGACCGCGGCGTTCACCGCGCAGCGCATGCGGCCGGTGAACACGCCGCCGATACAGCCCTGGTTGCAGCTGATGCAGGGGCGCACTTCGGTGCCCCGGCCGTCACGGGCCTTGGCGACCAGCATCGGGTCCGCGATCATGCCGCGCACGATGCTGATCATCTCGGCATGGCCTTCCTTGAGGGCCTGCTCGGCATCGTCGAGCGTGGCGTAGCGGCCCACGATGATGCGCGGTACGGTAATGCCCTGGCTGACGTGGTCGCTGGCGGGCAGCTGGTAGCCGACGGGGCGGTCCATGCCGGCATAGCGCTCGACGTGGAAGTAGTAGTCGCCATGGGTGATGTTCACGAAGTCGATCAGGCCTTCGGCCTGGGCGCGCAAGGCGATGGCGTTGACGTCGTCGGTGGAGAGGATGCGGGCGTCGGTGCTGCCGCCGATGCGCACGCCCAGGGCGAAATCGGGCGAGGTCGCCGCGCGGATGGCGCGCAGCGTTTCCAGCAAGGCCCGGATGCGGTTGTCGAAGCTGCCGCCGTAGGCATCGTCGCGCTGGTTGAGCACCGGCGAGAAGAACTGCGAGAACAGGTAGCCGGCGCCGGCCAGCACTTCCACGCCATGCAGGCCGGCCGCCTGCATGCGGGCGGCCGCCTTGCCGTAGGCCTCGACCAGTTCGCCGATCTGCCCGGTCGTCATCGGAATCGGCGGCGCCACCGAGTAACGTCCGGGCAGCGGGCCGACCGCCCAGGGCAGGCCGCCATCGGCGGCCGGGTCGGTATAGCCGCCGTGCCAGAGCTGCGTGAACAGTTTCATGCCGGTCGGCGCGATCGCGTCGGCCAGGCGGCGCATGGGAGCGATCGCGCCGTCGTCGGCCGCGCTCAGCGAGAACGTGGACGAAGGATGGACCGAGGTGCTTTCAAGAATGGAAAGCCCGGCGCCGCCCTTGGCCCGCTCCAGGTGGTAGGCGATCAGGTCGTCGTTGACATAGCCCTGGGCCAGCCGGGTGGCGTGCGCGGTGCGCACGATCCGGTTGGGAATCTCGACGCCGCCGATGCGCAGCGGCGAGAAAATGCGTCGGTACATGCTCATGCCACGGATCGCTTGGACGAGATGCCGCCGTCCACGGTGACGATGGTTCCGCTGGTATAGGCCGAGCGCGGCGACGCCAGGTAGACGAACAGGTCGGCGACCTCCGCGACCGTGGCGGTGCGGCCCAGCGGATAGCCGGCCAGCAGTTCGTCCGAGCGCTGTTCGTCGCCCAGCAGGCGGGCGGCGTGGCTCCTGAGGACCTTGGCGATGCGTTCGGTGGCCACCGGCCCGGGGTTGACGCCGATGACCCGGATGCCGTCTTCCAGGCTGCGGCCGCCCAGGGCGCAGGTAAACGCCATCAGCGCCGCATTGCCGGTCGAGCCGGCGATATAGTTGAAGTCGGGGTTCTGGCCGCCGTTGCCGATGTTGTTGAGGATGACGCCATGGCCACGGGCGCTTCATGCGCGGATAGACCGCCCGCGCCAGATCGATGTAGCCGAAGACTTTCAGCTCCCAGCCCTGGCGCCAGGCCGGCGCGTCCACGTCCCAGAGATTGCCGCCGGGAATGGCGCCGGCGTTGTTGACCAGCACGTCGATATCGCCGGCGAAGGCGGCGACCTGGTCGACCGCGCCGGGTTGCGTCATGTCCAGCGGCAGCACGTCCACCTGCACGCCGTGGCGGCCGCGCAGATCCTGCGCCAGCGCCTGCAGCTTGTCCGCCGAGCGGGCGGTCAGCGCGAGGTGGCAGCCCTCGGCCGCGAAGGCTTGCGCCAGTCCGGCGCCGATGCCTTGCGAGGCGCCGGTGATCAGTACGCGCTGCCCTGCGATTTTCATGTCCATGTCTTTCTCCCTGGTATACGGGAATTAGATCGGCGGCGCCGCCGATTATCAATGCGCCCGTGCCTTGTGTTCCGTACTTCGGGAGGGTGCCGCAAGCGCCATGCGGCGCCTTTTGCATCGGCCGCGGTGCTGATGTACGGAACAAGCCATCGCCGGTGATTGCCGCCATCGCAGCCGGTGGCAATATTCGCAGCCAGACTGACGGCAAGCTGCCCGGCCGGTATTGGCAACGCGGGTTCGGCGGCATGCGAAGTCGGCGCCTTTCCACCTATCGGAGACAGACTCGATGATCAACCGCCGTTTTTTCTGCCTGGCTATCGTCAGCGCGGCCTTGCCCATGTGGGCGCAAGCCGCTTCCTATCCCAACCAGCCCGTGCGCGTCATTGTCAGCAATGCGCCCGGCACCGGCACCGATATCACGGCCCGCTTCCTGGCCAACCAGGTCGCGGGCAAGCTGGGCCAGCCGACGGTGGTCGAGAACAAGGCTGGCGCGGGCGGCGTGCTGGCCACCGATTTCGTGGCCAGGACCGAACCGGACGGCTACACCGTCCTGTTTTCCACCGGCGCGCACTTCATGCTGCCCGCGATCTACAGCAAGCTGAACTTCGACGCCAAGGCGGACTTCATACCGGTGGGCGTCTTCGCCCAGTCGCCCATGGTGGTTTTCGTGCCGGCGGACTCGCCTTTCCGGAGCATCGAGGATCTGGTCGCGGCAGCCAGGAAGGCCCCGGACACCATCAGCTATTCCTCGCCGGGAGTGGGCACCTCGTCGCACCTGGCCGCGGTGATGATGTTCAACCAGGCCAAGGTCGACCTGCGCCATATTCCGTACAAATCGGCCTCGCAGGCGGCGATGGAAGTGGCTTCGGGCCAGGCCCAGGTCGGCATCAATGGCACGGGCGTGACGCTCCCCTTGCTACAGGCGGGAAAAATCCGCATCCTGGCGGTAACCAGCCTCAAGCGCTCCGCGTCCTTGCCCGACGTTCCCACGCTGGATGAATCCGGCCTGAAGGGCTACGACTTCGTCGCGCCCATTCTCGCGCTGGTGCGCGCGGGCACGCCCGCGCCCATCGTGCAGACCCTGGGCGACGCCTTCACGGCGGCGGCGGCGCAGCCGGAGTTCAAGGAGCTGTGCTTGAAGCAGGGGCTGGACGTGGCCATCCAGGGGCCGGCCGAACTCAAGGTTTCGGCTCCCAAGGAGTTCGACAAGGCCAGGCGCCTGTCCGAACTGGCAGGCGTGCAGGCTCGCTGAATAGGAAAACAATGGAAAAGCGCCTTTTGATCGATCGTTTGCAGGGCCTGCTGAGGGCGGGGGATGCGTTGTGGTGGGGGCAGACGACCGCCGAGCCGCTCACGCTGACGCGGGCAGTCACCGAGCATCGCCATGCCCTGGCGCACGGCGGGCGGCTGAAAGTATTCGTCGGCATAGGCGCGTCCGACACGCTGCATCCCGGCCTGGCCGACGCGATCGATTTCTTCGGCTACACGGCCAGCGGTACGCACCGCAAGCTGGCCCAGGCGGGCGTGCTGGACATCGTGCCCAGCCATTACTCCCAGTTGCCGGCGCTGATTCGCGCCGGCGTCCTGCCGGCCGACGTGGTGTTGCTGCAGGTGTCGCCGCCGGACGAAGACGGCCGCTACAGCCTGGGCCTGGTGCATGAGTACCTGACCGCCGCGCTGCAGCGCGCGCGCGTGGTGATCGCCGAGGTCAGCCCCGAGATCCCCTGGACCCACGGCAGCGTCTACCTGCGGGCCGGCGATTTCGACTTGCTGGTGGACGCGGAGCATCCCCCCCTGGATGCCGCCAGCGCCGAGCCTGGCCCGGTGGAGCGGGCGATCGCGGGCCATATCGCGGCCCACGTGCAGGATGGGGCCACCTTGCAGGTGGGCATAGGCAAGCTGCCCGAGGCGGTATTGTCCGCGCTGTACGACCGGCGCGACCTGGGCTTGCACACCGGGGCGGCCGGCGACGGCATCGTGGCGCTGGCCGAGGCGGGCGCGCTCACCAATGCGCGCAAGGGCCGCGACGAAGGCGTGGGCGTCGCGGGGGTGCTGACCGGCGGGGCGCGCCTGCGCAAGTGGGCGCATCGCAACCCGCGGCTCATGCTGCAGGGTACCGATTACACACACGACCCGCAGGTGCTGGCCAGCCTGAACCAGCTGGTCGCCATCAACTCGGCCGTCGAGGTGGACCTGACCGGACAGGTCAACGCCGAGGTGGCGGGCGGGGTCTACGTGGGGGCCCTGGGCGGCGCGGTGGATTTCCTGCGCGGCGCCGCGCGCAGCAAGGGCGGCGTTCCCATCGTGGCCTTGCCGGCCACGGCCAAGGGCAGCACGCGCATCGTGGCGCAGCTGTCGGGGCCGGTGAGCACGCCGCGCTGCGATGCGGGTTTGATCGTCACCGAGCACGGCGTGGCCGATTTGCGTGGACTGTCCTTGTCGCGCCGGGTGCAACGCATGCTGGATATCGCCGCGCCCGAACATCGCGCCGAGCTGGAGCGCCAGGCGCACGAGGCCCTGGCCCGTTGCGGCGCCGCTTTCGCATGAGCGGGCGGCGTCCATCGCAAGCGAGGTGAACCGGGAAATGGCCGAACGCATCCATGAGTTGCTGGACCGCTGGTTGATCGAGGCGCCGCAGCGCGCCTTTATCCACCTGCCGGACCGGACCCTGAGCTACGCCGACCTGGGCGGCATGGCCGAGCGGCTGGAGCGCGAATTGCGCGCCGACGGCGTGCGCGCGGGCGACCGCGTGCTGGTGGTGGCCGAGAACTGCGCCGAGCACGCGGCGCTGCTGGTGGCTTGCAGCCGCGTGGGGGCATGGTCCTGTGGCGTCAACGCGCGCATGGCGCAGGGCGAGGTCGAGGCCTACGCCGCCAAGGCCGACGCGCGGGTGACCTACTTTACCGCCGGCGTTTCGCAGGCCGCCGCGGCCCATGCCGTGCGCCACGACGTGCGGCCCTCGTGCCTCGACGGCCTGGCGCGGTCGGCGCTGCGCACCGAGGCGGTGGCCGAGACCGGCTCGCTGGCGGGCGAGGTGGCGGCCATCATCTTCACGTCGGGCACGACCGGTACGCCCAAGGGCGTCATGATGACCCACCGCGGCGTGCTGCACTTTGCCCGCGTCTCGGCCGAATCGCGCGCCCTGGATGCGCGGGACAAGGTCTACGCGTACGCGCCCATGACCCACATTTTCGGGCTGGGCACGGTATTGCTGGCGTCGCTGCATGCCGGCGCCGCGCTGGAAATGCGTCCGCAGTTCGATCCGGCGGAGCTCTTCGATGCGCTGGCGCAGCGGGGCGTGAGTCAGGTGCAGGGCCCGCCGGCGCTGTTCGCCCGGCTGCTGCAGTATTGCGCCGAGCACGGCATCGCGCGGCCCGAGGCGCCGCGGCTGCGTTACCTGTACGCAGGCGCCGGGCTGCTGGACATGGCGCTCAAGCAGGAGGTCGAGGCCGTCTTCGGGCAGACGCTGCATCATGGATACGGCCTGTCGGAGTACGCCGGGTCGCTGCATGCCACGCGCCTGGGCGAGTCGCGCGCCGACACCAGTTCCGGCTATGCCTTCGCCGGCGCGCAGCTGCGCATCGTCGACCCGGCCACGGGCCGCCCGCTGCCCGCGGGCGAGCGCGGCGAAATCTGGCTGCGCGGCGTGGGCCTGATGCCTGGCTACTTTCGCGACGCCCAGGCCACGGCCGAAGCGATGCGCGACGGCGGCTGGTACGCCAGCGGCGACCTGGGCGAGCTGCATGCCGACGGGGCGCTGCTCGTCGTCGGCCGCATCAAGGAAATGATCATCCGTTCGGGTTTCAACGTCTATCCCGCCGAAGTCGAACAGGCGCTCAACGGCTTTGCGGGCATTCTGCGTTCGGCGGTGGTGGGGCAGAAGGAAGCCGATGGCAACGAGGCCGTGATTGCCTTCGTGGTGCAGGATCGGGCCAACCCGCCCGACATGGCGGCCTTGCGGCAGCATCTGCGCACGCAGCTGGCGCCCTACAAGCGGCCCGCGCGCATCATCGCCATCGATGAGCTGCCGGTGAGCGCGAACGGGAAGCTGCAGCGTCGGCGCCTGCTCGAGAAGCTGTAGCCCTGGCCGGGCTACAGCTGGCCGTCGAAGTCGGCCAGCAATTCCTGCAGCGCGGCGGCGGTCTGCTTGAGCGCGGGGGCGATGCGTTCGCGTTCGGCCTGCAGGTCGAGTTCGACATCGGCCTTGCCGCAACTCATGGAGATCGGAATGCGCTGGCGGCCCGCCCAGATGGGCATGGCGACGCCGAAGGTGCGGCGTTGATAGCCGCCCATGACCGCGCACGTGCCGGTGGACGCCAGTTCGTCGAAGGAGGCGTGGATGGAGCGCTCCAGGGCGGCGCCTTCGTCGCCTGCGTGGCGCTTGTATTCGGCGATCAGCTGGCGTTGCTGGTCGCACGGCAGCGCCCACAGGTACGCGCGTCCTATGGACGTGGTGCTCATGGGCAATACCGAACCCACGCCCAGGCGCAGGGTCGCCACCTTGCGGCTGACCCGATAGCCGATATAGAGCAGGTCCAGCCCGTCCTGGATGCCCAGCGCGACCGATACGTCGAGCTGGTCGGCCAGATTCTGCAGCAGGGGTTGCGCGGCCTGCAGCATTTCGTTGGTATCGAGGTACGCATGGCCGATGCCGAGGGATCCCGCCGCGAGCTCGAACTCGCGGCGGCCGGGCACCTGGCGCAGGAAACCGACCTGAAGCAGGGTCGACGTCAGCCGGGATACGGTGGCCTTGGGCAGGCCCGTGCGCCGGACCAGTTCGGCGTTGCTCAGCGGCGTGCGGTCGGACCGGAAAGCGCGCAGCACTTTGAGGCCGCGTTCCACCGTCATCAGCGCGGCGCTTTCCGAGTCATGCTCGTCGACGGTGTCGGGCAGGGATGTCATGACGTATTCCATACACGTTGGATTTCCTCGACCATGCGCACCAGCGCCGGCCCCAGCTCGCGCGTGCTGCGGGCCCGGCCTATGCGCGTGGCGGGCCCCATGCAGCTGACGGCCAGGGGCGCCAGGCCGGGCCGGCGGATGGGCGCGGCCACCATGGTCATGGGATGGCCCGATTCGCCCAGGGCCACGCAAAAGCCGTCCTTGCGAACCTGGAGTATGGCTTCGTTGGCGTGCCGGCGCATGGGGTTCCAGTCGCTTTTGGGTTCGGCGGGCGCGTGCGGCCGGGCGCGCAGCAGGTAATCGCGCTCGGCTTCGGGCAGGCAGGCCAGCAGGGCCCAGCCGGCCGCCGACGACGCCATGCCCAGGCGGGTGCCCACGCCTGGCTGCAGCAAGGCGGGCAGGGCGTCGGTGAGACAGCTGTCCATGACCACGAGGTCCAGGCGGTCGCGGCAGCTCAGCTGCACGTTGACCTGGTGGTGTTCGGCGAACACGCGCATCAGCTGGTTGGTGGGCCGGTGGATCTCGGCGTCGACCGCCGCGCCATAGCCCAGCGCCAGCACCGACGGACTGAGGCAGAACCGGCGCGTATCGGGGGCGCAATGCAGGTAGCCGAGCGTGACCAGGGTGCTGGTCATGCGGGTCACGGTGGACGCCGGCAGGCCCGTGCGGGCGACGAACTCGCTGTTGCTCAGCCATTGGTCCCGGGACGAGAACGACGCCAGGACGGACAGCGCCCTGGCAAACGGCGCGACGGTCGGGCGACGGCTCTGGGCAGCCGGTGCAGGGTCAGGGAATCGGGAAAGCATGCCGTTCGTGAAACGCACTTATCAAACTAACATTCATTAGAATAAAGCGCTGGCGCCGAAAATCGATTAGGGTTTTCCCGCCACCCGCGCACCGGCGGGCCAGCAAGGCGGGAGCGCCGGCGGTCGGCGCCTGGCGAGGAGGCAGGCTCGCCGGCCGGCGCGGGATGGATGCCACCGGTCGATGGCGACGCCGGGCGCGGCCGGGCGCCGTGGCGTCACGCGCCGGCTCGGGGGCGCTGGCGCGGGACGTCCGCGGGCTGGGCGGCTTGCGGCGCGAACTCCAGCAGCAGGTCTTTCGCCTCGATACGGTCGCCCACCGCGACGACGATGCGCGACACCACGCCGTCGCGCTCGGCGCACAGAGTGTTCTCCATTTTCATGGCCTCGATCGTCACCAGGGGCGCGCCGCGCCGCACCGCCTGCCCCGCCCGGACCGAGACCGCCGACACCATGCCGGGCATGGGAGCGCCCAATTGTCCGGCATTGCCGTCCTGCGCCTTGGGGCGCGCCTGGTCCTGCGCGCCCGCTAGGCCGGCGCGCGCGACCCGCACGGAACGCGACTGGCCATTGAGCTCGAAGAACAGGCGGTGCTCGCTGCCGCCCTTTTCTTCGGCCCGGCCCAGCAAGCGTATCAGCAGCGTCTTGCCCTGGTCGATATCGACGGCCATCTCCTCGCCCTCGGCCAGGCCGTAGAAGAAGACGGGCGTGGGGATGGCGCAGACGTCGCCATAGCTGCGCTGGTGCGCGGCATAGTCGGCGTAGACCTTGGGATACATGAGCCAGCTCGCCAGGTCGGCGTCGCTGACCGGACCGTCGGTGGCCTTTTCGGCCCGGCCGCGCTCGGCCTCCAGGTCCACGTCGGGGATATGGGCGCCGGCGCGGCCCTCGAGCGGCGCCTCGCCCTTCAGGATGCGTTGCTGCAGGGCCGGGGGAAAGCCGTCGGCGGGATAGCCCAGCTCGCCGCGCATCATCGACACCACGGATTCCGGCAGGGACAGCTCGCGTTCGGGGTCGAGCACATCGGCGGCCGTGATGCCGCCGGCGACCATGAACAAGGCCATGTCGCCGACCACCTTGGACGACGGCGTGACCTTGACGATGTCGCCGAACAGCTGGTTGGCGTCCGCGTAGCACCGGGCGATGTCGTCCCACCGGGCGTCCAACCCCATGGCGCGCGCCTGTTCGCGCAGGTTGGTGTACTGGCCGCCGGGCATCTCGTGGCGGTAGACGTCCGAGGTGCCGCTGCGCATGTCGGCTTCGAAGGGGGCGTAGTAGCGGCGCACATTCTCCCAGTAGCGCGAGAACGGCGCGATGCTTTCGTGCCGCATGCCGGTCTCGTGGCCAGTATGCTGCAGGCCGGCGATGATGACGCCCAGGCTGGGCTGCGACGTCAGCCCGCTCATGGCGTCCATGGCGCCGTCGACGGCATCGGCGCCGGCCTCGGCGGCCGCCAGTACGCTGGCCACCGAGCCGCCGCTGGTGTCGTGGGTGTGGAAATGCAGCGGCAGGCCGACCTCTTCGCGCAGCGCCTGGACCAGCGCGCGGGCGGCCGGCGGGCGGCACACGCCGGCCATGTCCTTGATGCCGATGATGTGGGCGCCGGCCCGTTCGAGCTGGCGCGCCATGTCCACGTAGTACTTCAGCTGGTACTTGGGGCGGCTGGCGTCGAAGATATCGCTGGTGTAGCAGATCGTGCCCTCGCACAGCGCGCCGCTTTCGATGACGGCGTCCATGGCCACGCGCATGTTCTCGACCCAGTTGAGCGAGTCGAAGACGCGGAACAGGTCGATGCCTTCCCGGGCTGCCTGCTGGACGAAGTAGCGCACGACGTTGTCGGCGTAGTTGGTGTAGCCGACCGCGTTGGAGCCGCGCAGCAGCATCTGGAACAGGATGTTGGGCGCGGCCGCGCGCAGCTTGCGCAGGCGGTCCCACGGGTCTTCCTTGAGAAACCGCATCGCCACGTCGAAGGTGGCGCCGCCCCAGCATTCGAGCGAGAACAGCTCGGGCAGCAGCCGGGCGTAGTGGGGGGCGATGGCCAGCATGTCCGTCGTGCGCATGCGCGTGGCGAACAGCGATTGATGGGCGTCGCGCATGGTCGTGTCGGTCAGCAGCGTGCGCGGCTGCGTCCGCATCCACGCCGAGAACGCCGCGGGGCCGAGTTCGAGCAGCCGGTCGCGGGTGCCGGCCGGCAGGGGCGCGGCGAGATCCGCCTTGGGCAGCGCCGGGCGCGCCAGCGGCGCGGCGGGGGGCGTGCGTCCCTGCATCTCGGGGTGGCCGTTGACCACCACCTCGCCGATGAACCGCAGCAGGCGGCTGGCGCGATCCTTGCGCGGGGCGATCTCGAACAGCTCCGGCGTGGTGTCCAGGAAGCGCGTGGTGCATTTGCCCTGCGAGAACTGGGGGTGCGCGATCACCTTCTCCAGGAACGCTAGGTTGGTGGCGACCCCCCGGATGCGGAATTCCCGCAATGCACGGTCCATGCGCTGGCTGGTTTCCTCGGGCGTATGGCCGCGCGCGGTCACTTTCACCAGCAGCGAATCGTAGTAGGGCGTGATCACCGCGCCGGTATAGGCCGTGCCGGCGTCCAGCCGTATCCCCGGGCCCGCGGCGCTGCGGTAGGCGGTGATGCGCCCGTAGTCGGGCGCGAAGTCCTTGCGCGGATCCTCGGTCGTGATGCGGCATTGCAGCGCATGGCCCGACAGGCGGATGTGCTCCTGCGCGGGCAGATAGTCGTCTTCGCCTATGCGCACGCCCTCGGTCACGCGGATCTGGGCCTTGACGATGTCCAGGCCGGTCACTTCCTCGGTGACCGTGTGTTCGACCTGGATGCGCGGGTTCACCTCGATGAAATAGAAGTTCCCGGTGTCGGCGTCCATCAGGAACTCGACCGTGCCGGCATGGGTGTATCCGACCCCCCGGGTCAGGGTGAGCGCGGCCTGGAACAAGGCCTGGCGCCCGGCGTCGCCGAGATAGGGGGCGGGCGCGCGTTCGATGACTTTCTGGTTGCGCCGCTGCACCGAGCAATCGCGTTCGAACACATGCACCAGGTTGCCGTGCTGGTTGCCCAGCACCTGCACCTCGACATGGTGGGCGCGCTGGACCAGCTTCTCCAGGTACACCTCGTCGTTGCCGAAGGCCGCGCCGGCTTCGCGCCGCGCCGAGGCGATGGCGGGCAGCAGTTCGGCCTCGTCGTGGATGGCGCGCATCCCGCGGCCGCCGCCACCCCAGCTGGCCTTGAGCATCAGCGGATAGCCGACTTCCCGCGCCAGGCGCAGGCATGCGGCGTCGTCGTGGGGCAGGGCGTCGGTGGCGGGGACCACGGGCACGCCCAGGCTGATGGCCAGGTTGCGCGCGGCGACTTTATTGCCCAGGCTGCGCAGTACCGCGGGGCTGGGGCCGATGAAGGCGATGCCGGCGTCGTCGCAGGCCTGGGCGAAGTCGGGGTTCTCCGACAGGAAACCGTAGCCGGGGTGGATCGCGTCGACGCCGGCCCGGCGGGCGATGTCGAGAATGCCGGGAATGTCCAGGTAGGCCTCGATGGGCCGCCGCCCCTGGCCGATCGGGTAGCTTTCGTCGGCCTTGAAGCGGTGCAGGGAAAAGCGGTCTTCGTTCGCATAGATGGCGACGGTGCGGATGCCCAGTTCGGCAGCGGCGCGCATCGCCCGGATCGCGATTTCGCCGCGATTCGCGACGAGGATGCTCTTGATAACGGTAGTCATGGCCTGGTGGCTCGGCTAGCTGGTGTCGCGCGGGCTCGGGGCTTACAGCTCGCGCAGCATGTTGCGCGCGATCACGGTCTGCTGGATCTGCGTGGTGCCTTCGTAGATGCGGAACAGGCGCACGTCGCGATAGAAGCGTTCGATGGCGTATTCGCTCATGTACCCCGCGCCGCCGAAGATCTGTACGGCGCGGTCGGCCACGCGGCCGCACATCTCGGAGGCGAACATCTTGGCGCACGAGGCCTCGGTCGAGTTGGGCAGCTTGTCGTCGCGGCGGCGGGCGGCGTCCAGCACCATGCTGCGGGCCGCGTAGATCTCGGCCTTGCTGTCGGCCAGCATGGCCTGCACCAGCTGGAAGGTGCCGATGGGCTGGCCGAACTGCTTGCGTTCGGCCGCATAGCGCAGCGCCATGTCCAGCATGCGTTCGGCCACGGCCACGCACACGGCCGCGATGTGGATCCGGCCCTTTTCCAGCACCTTCATGGCCGTCTTGAACCCCTGGCCTTCCTTCAGGCCGATCAGGTTGGCGGCGGGCACGCGCACGTTCTCGAAGATGACGTCGCAGGTATGCGCGCCCTTTTGCCCCATCTTTCTGTCGCGCTTGCCGAAGCTGATGCCCGGCGTGCCCGCGTCGACGATGAAGGCCGATACCCCGGCCGCGCCCTTGTCGGCCGGGTTGGTGCGCGCCATGAGCGTGAACATGCCGGCATGCGGGGCGTTGGTGATGAAGCGCTTGGTGCCGTTGACGACGTAGGCGTCGCCGTCCTTGATGGCCGTGGTGCGCAGGGACGCCGCGTCGGAGCCCGCCTCGGGCTCGGTCAGCGCGAACGACGCCATGATTTCGCCGGTGGCCAGGCGAGGCAGGTATTTTTCCTGCTGCTCGGGCGTACCATCGAACAGAATGCCCTGCGAGCCGATCCCGACCGTGGTGCCCAGCAGCGAGCGGAAGGCCGCGAGGCGCGGCACAGCTCGAACACGACCAGCACTTCCTCTTTCATGGTGAGGTCGAGCCCGCCGAACCGCTCGGGGATGGTCAGGCCGAACAGGCCCATGGCCTTCATGTCGGCGACGATGTCTGCGGGGATTTCGTCGGTTTCGGCCACGAGTTCCTCGTTGGGAATCAGGCGTTCGCGCACGAAGCGGGAGATGGTGTCGAGCAGGCCATTGAGCGTTTCTTGGTCGCGGATCATGTCGGGTCGTGGGAAAAGGAAAGTGATGCGCCGATGCTGCGCCCGGCGCCGGCGTGGATCAAGCGCTTTGCCATGATTGTTCCGAAAGATGGAATTGAATTGGCGACCCCTGCATGGGCGGACCCGGGGGATGTCCCTGCGAGCCTTTGCCAATGTACGGAACAAAGTGCGGATAGTGGTTGACCGGAACCGGCGCCGCTTTCATCGTATGCGGCAGTTCCTAGCCTACCTGCCTGCCATGTCCATCGATCCTCGCCATCTGCTTGCCCGTTCTTTCCCGGTCATCGAGCATGCCTATTCGCTGCGCGACACCGCCCTCTACGCCCTGGGCCTGGGGCTGGGCGCCGATCCCATGGACGGCGGCCAGCTGCGCTATGTCTACGAAGGGCAGGATGGCAAGTCGCTGCGCGCCATGCCCACCATGGCCAACATCCTGGCCTATCCCGGGTTCTGGGCCCGCGAGAGCGATACCGGGATCACCTGGCAGAAGCTGCTGCACGCGGAGCAGGAAATCCATATCCACGCGCCGCTGCCGGCCAGCGGGCGCGTCACGGGCGCGACGCGCATCACCGGGCTGTGGGACAAAGGGCCGGGCAAAGGCGCCTTCCTGCAGCAGACGCGCGACATCACCGATGCGGCGACCGGCCAGCTGCTGGCCTCCGTGGTGCAGCTGAGCCTGCTGCGCGGCGACGGGGGCTTCGGGGAGGGCGGCAGCGCGGGCGCGCCGCCGGCCGCCCATGCCATGCCGGAGGGCGCGCCCGATCATGTCTGCGAGCTGGCGACGCCGGCGCAGCTGGCGCTGATCTACCGCCTGAGCGCGGACCTCAATCCGTTGCATGCCGACCCGGCGGTGGCCGCCGCGGCGGGCTTCGCGCGCCCCATCCTGCACGGCATGGCCCTGATGGGGGTGGCCGCCCACGCCGTGCTGCGCACGGTGCTGGACTATGACGACACGCGCTTTCAGGGCATGCGCGTGCGGTTCACGGCGCCGGCCTGGCCCGGCGATACGCTGCGCACCGAGATGTGGGTCAACGGCAAAACGGTATCGCTGCGCACCACCGCGGTCGAGCGCGATGTGGTGGTGCTGAACAACTCGCGGGTCGACCTGCGCTGAACGAACGATTTCAACAGGAGAGAAAATGGATCTGGGTCTGACTGGCAAAGTAGCCATTGTTACGGGTTCGGCACGCGGCCTGGGCGCCGCCACGGCGCGGCGATTGGCCGAGGAAGGCGCCAAGGTCGTCATCACCGACATCAACGCCGAACTGGCGCAGGAGACGGCCCGGCGCATGCAGGACGACGGCCTGGCCGCCCATTGCATCATCGGGGATGTGACCAAGGCCGCCGACGTGCAGCGCCTGGTCGAGGAGACGGTGGCGCATTTCGGCGGCGTGCATATCCTGGTGAACAACGCCGGCGCGCCGCGCGACAAGTATCTCGTGAAGATGAGCGAGGACGACTGGGACTTCGTGATGGCGGTCATGCTCAAGGGCGCCTTCCTGGCGGCCAAGGCGGTGATGCCGCATTTCATCGAGCAGGGCTGGGGCCGCGTCATCAACATAAGCTCCCGCGCCCACCTGGGCAATCCGACCCAGGCCAATTACTCGGCCGCCAAGGCCGGCCTGATCGGCCTGGCCAAGGCGCTGTCCAAGGAAGAGGGGCGCTACGGCATTACCTGCAATTGCGTGGCCCCCGGCTTCATGGAAACCGAGATGGTCCAGGCCTTGTCGACCTACGAGACCATCAAGGAACAGGCCGTGGCGGCCCAGCCGATCAAGCGCGTGGGCAAGCCCGATGACATCGCCGACGCGGTGGCCTTCCTGGCCAGCGAGCGCGCCGGCTTCATCAGCGGCGAAGTGCTGCACGTGACGGGCGGACGCTACGGTTGATCGCGTCCTTGCCGCGCGGGCGGGGATAGAAGGTAATAATGTGTGGCGTTTTCCGGACAAGCGTCAGCACCTGGTTTTCCATCAATATGCATAGGTGTTTGAAATGAGACGAGCAGCCATAGTTTCTCCGCTGCGCACGCCCGTGGGGGCATTCGGCGGGGCATTGAAGGCGGTTCCCGTGGAAGAGCTGGGCGCCGCCGTGGCGCGCGCCATCGTGCAGCGTACGGGCCTGGACCCGGCACGCATCGACGACGTGGTGTTCGCCCAGAGCTACGCCAGCGGCGAGACGCCTTGCACCGGGCGCTGGGTGGCCCTGCAGGCGGGATTTCCGATCGAAGTGGCCGGCATGCAGCTGGACCGCCGCTGCGGCGGCGGCGTGCAGACCGTGGCCACGGCGGCCATGATGGTGCAGACCGGCGCGGCCGATGTGGTCATGGCCGGCGGCGTCGAGAGCATGAGCAACGTCGAGCACTACACGACCGATATGCGCTGGGGCAAGCGCGCCGGCTCGGTCACGCTGCACGACCGGCTGGACCGGGGGCGCGAGCGCTCGCAGCCCGAGAGCCGCTTTGGCCGCATCAGCGGCATGATCGAGACGGCCGAGACGCTGGCGCGCGAGTACGGCATCAGCCGCGAGCAGGCCGACCTCTTCGCCGCGCGCAGCCACCAGCGGGCGGCCGCGGCGCAGGCGGCGGGCCACTTCGATGCGGAGATCGTTCCTATCTCGGTTGCGCAACGCAAGGGCGAGCCCCTGCTGGTCGGCCAGGATGAAGGCGTGCGCGGCGAGACCAGCGCCGAGAGCCTGGGCAGGCTGCGCACCATCATGAAAGAGGGCGTGGTCACCGCCGGCAACGCCTGCCAGCAGAACGACGCCGCGGCGGCGTGCCTGATCGTCGCCGAGGACAGGCTGGAGGAGCTCGGCCTCGAACCCATGGGCTGGCTGGTCGGCTGGGCCGCGGCCGGCTGCGACCCGGCGCGCATGGGCATCGGCCCGGTGCCGGCCGTGAGCAAGGTGCTGGCGCGCACCGGCCTGGGCTTCGACCAGATGGACCTGATCGAGCTGAACGAGGCGTTCGCCTGCCAGGCGCTGGCCTGCGTCAAGGGCTGGGGAAGTTCGATGGACGCGCTGGAGGACCGGCTCAACGTCAACGGCTCGGGCATTTCGCTGGGCCACCCCGTCGGCGCGACGGGCGTGCGCATCATGACCACGCTGTTGCACGAAATGCAGCGGCGCAAGGCCCGCTACGGCCTGGAGACCATGTGCATAGGCGGTGGCCAGGGCATAGCCATGATTGTCGAGCGCGCCTGAGAAGACAAGATGATGCATACCAACGATTCTTCCCATGTCTGGCAGCCGGGCCAGCGCGAACTGCAGGATTCCGGCATCGCGCACCTGATACGTACCCTGGGCGTCGCTACGTACGACGACCTCATGCGGGTGTCGGTGGAGGAGCCCGAGCGCTACTGGAACACCGTGATGCGCGAGTGCGCGATCGCGTGGGACGAGCCGCCCACGGGCTATGTGGACCTGGCGCGCGGGCCGCAGTTTCCCAGCTGGTTTCCCGGCGGCAGGCTGAACTGGGTCAATACCATCTACGCCTGGGCCAGGAACCCGGCCACCGCGGGGCAGACCGCCGTGATCGGCGAGCGCGAGGACGGCAGCGTCGGTTCGCTGACCTACCAGGAACTCGAGACCCGCGTGCGTGAATTCGCGGCCGGCCTGGCGCGGCACGGCGCCAGGCCGGGCGACCGCATCGGCCTGCTGATGGAAAACGGCGTCGATGCCACGGTGTCCCTGCTTGCCATCGTGCACCTGGGCGCCCTGGTCGTGCCGCTGTTCAGCGGTTTCGGCGTCGATGCGATCGTGGCCCGCCTGTCGGCCGCCGAGGCGCGCATGGTGATCGCGTCCACCGGCTTCCAGCGCCGTACCAAGCGCGTGGACGTGCAGGGCGCGCTGCGCGACGCATGGCGCCAGCTGCCGTTGCTCAAGAACGTGGTCTGGAAGCGCGCCGACGGCGAAAGCGCCCAGGACCAGCGGGACCTGGACTGGCAGCAGATCGCCACGGCCGCGCAGGGCCAGGGCCAGGATCCCGTGTCGGTGACGCCCGATACGCCCTTCATGGTGATCTACACCTCGGGCACCACCGGCAAGCCCAAGGGCGTCGTGCACCCGCACGGCAGCTTCCCGATCAAGATCGCGCACGATTCGCTGGTCCATTTCGACGTCCATCCCGGCGACGTGTATTGCTGGCCGGCCGACATGGGCTGGATCGCCGGAACGCTGGTGCTCGGCTGCGCATTGCTGCGCGGCGCCACGCTGGTGTGCTATGACGGCGCGCCGGACTATTCCGACTGGTCGCGCATGTCCCGGGTGGTGGAGCGCCACAAGGTGACGCACTTCGGCTCGGCGCCCACGCTGATCCGCGGCATGGCCAGCAACGAGACGCTGGCGCTGGCGGGCGATCGCGCCACGGTGCGCGTGCTGATCACGGCGGGCGAGGGTATCGCGCCCGAGCATTTCATCTGGTTCCAGCAGCGCTTCGGCGACGGCTCGGCGCCGCTGGTCAATTACACCGGAGGCACCGAGGTGTCGGGCGCGCTGCTTTCGAGCGTGCCGATCCGCCCGATCCCGCCCAGCGGCTTCAATACCATTTCGCCGGGCGTGGCCGTCGACGTCGTCGATCCCGACGGCCACAGCGTGACCGGCGAGGTCGGCGAGCTGGCGGTGCGCGCGCCTTTCGTGGGCATGACCCAGTCGTTCTGGCACGACGACGCGCGCTATCTCGAAACCTACTGGCAGGCCATCCCCGGCATCTGGGTGCATGGCGACCTGGCCCTGCGCACCCCCGAAGGCTATTTCTTCATGATGGGGCGCTCGGACGACACGCTGAAAGTCGCGGGTAAGCGCCTGGGTCCGGCCGAGGTGGAGGAGGTCGTCCTGGAACTGCATGACGTGGCCGAGGCGGCCGCCATCGGGGTGGCCGACGCCGCCAAGGGCCAGAAGCTGGTGGTCTTCGTCGTGCCCAGGCCCGGCGTCAGCGTCCCGGACGACGCGCTGCAGGCCGCCGTGATCGGCCACGTGGACAAGCGCCTGGGCCGTCCGTTCCGGCCCGGCCGGGTGCACGTGGTGAGCCAGTTGCCCAAGACGCGCAGTTCCAAGATCATGCGGCGCGTCATCCGCAGCGTGTACTGCGGACAGCCGCCGGGCGATCTTTCTTCGTTGGACAACCCGGCCGCGCTCGACGAAGTGCGTGCGGCCGCGGCCTGACGCCGCGCTGGCGATGAGCTCCGGTCCCCCCGCCGCCCGCAAGCCCGGCGTTGTGCAGCCCGCGCTGCTCAACATGTCCGCCTGGCTGCGGCCCGAGCCGGGCCTGACGGTGGTGACGCCGCTGGTCCGCGCGCTGGTGCTGATCTCGGCGTTCTCGCCGCAGGAGCGTTGGCTGGGCAATGGCCAGCTCGCGCAGCGCACGGGATTGCCGCCTTCCACGGTGTCGCGTATCGCCCAGTCGCTGGTGCATCTGGGCTACCTGCTGCATGACGGGGCCGAGCGCAAGTACCGGCTCGCGCCGGCGGTGCTGGGCCTGGGCTATGCCGCCATTGCGCACTCGGCCATCCAGGGCCTGGCCGGCGAGCGCATGGCGGCCTTCGCGCGGCAGCACAAGGTCCATGTGTGCCTGGCCGCGCGCGACCGGCTGGACCTGGTCGTGCTCGAGTGCCGGCGCAGCCTGGAGTGTCCGGTGGCGCTGCCGCTGCACGTGGGCATGCGGGTCGGCATCGCGCAGTCTCCGATGGGCTGGTCGATGCTGGCTGCCCTGCCCGAGCTGGAGCGCTGCTATCTGCTGGACAACGTGGAGCGGCGCATGGCGCGCGACTGGAGCCGCCTGCGGCGGCGCGTCTGGGAAGGCATGGCGCAGGTCGGCGAAACCGGGTATTGCACGTCCATCGGCGAATGGAACCCCGAACTGGGGGCCCTGGCCACGCCGGTGCTGCTCGAAGGGAGCTCCCCATTCGTACTGGCTTGCATCGGCACGAGCCAGACCATGACCCGGGCGCGCGTGGCGCGCGAACTCGGGCCGCGCCTGCTCGCGATGCGGGAAGCCCTGCAAACCGAATTCAACGTCATCGGGCATTGAGCCCTGTGCGGCGCGCACGCGCCGGACTCACGGAAAACGAGAAACAGTTCATGAAGGTACTCGAAGGCATCAAGGTGCTTGATTTTGGCCGCTTCATCGCCGGCCCCTATTGCGCGGCCCTGCTGGCCGACTATGGCGCCGACGTCATCAGGATAGACCGCGTCGAGGGCGGCGAGGACCGCTACATCGTGCCCGTCACCGAAGGCGGCGAGGGCGCCATGTTCCTGCAGCTCAACCGCAACAAGCGCTCGATGACGCTGGACCTGGACAGCCCGCAGGGACGCGAGATCGTGCGCAAGCTGGTGGCCGGCGCCGATGTGGTCATCGCCAACATGCCGCCGCGCACGCTGAAAAGCCTGGGGCTGGACTATGCAACGCTCAGCGGCGTCAACCCGGGGATCATCCTGGTGGCTTCCAACGCGTTCGGCGACGCCGAGGCGGTGCGCGACCGGGTGGGCTTCGACGGCGTGGGGCAGGCGCTGAGCGGGGCCGTGTACATGGCCGGCACGCCGGATCAGCCGCAGAAGGCCATGGTGCCGGTGGTGGACTTCGCCACCTCGTTCGCCTGCGCGCTGGGCACCATGCTGGCCCTGTACGAGCGCAAGCGCAGCGGCAAGGGCCAGGAAGTCAGCGCATCGCTGCTGTGCACGGGCCTGAACATGGCCAGCGGCGCGCTGATCGAGGAGGCCCTGCTGGGCCTGGACCGCCAGGCCACGCTCAACCGGGCCTCCGGCTATGCGCCATCCGATATCTTCAAGGCCCGCGACGGCTGGTTCATTACCCAGGTCATCGGCCAGGCCATGTTCAAGCGCAGGACACGGCTGGTGGAGCGCCCCGAATTGTTCGAGGACGCGCGGTTCGCCGACGACAGGCTGCGCGGCGAGCATGGCGAGGTGCTGAGCGCCATCATGAGCGACTGGTGCGGGGACAAGACCCTGGACGAGGCGCTCGCGCAGCTGGAGAAGGCGCGCATTCCGGCCGGGCGGGTCAATTCGCCGCGCCAGGCGCTGGAGGACGAGACGGTCAGGGCGGCCAACCTCATCCAGTGGATGGACTACCCCGGCGCGCCCGGGAAGGTGCCCATTTTCAGCACCCCGGTTTCGCTGTCGCGCACGCCGCCCGAGATCCATCGGCGCGCGCCGCTCAACGGCGAGCATACCGAGGCGATACTGGCCGAGCTGGGCGTCGACGCGCGCGCCATCGCCGATCTGCGGCAGCGGCGGGTCATATAGCCGCCACGGGCATCGCGATGCGCCTAACCCAGCCAGCGGGCGTCCGGCCAGCGCCGTTCATCGAGCGTGGCCTTGACGCAATCGATCAGCACGCCGACCACGCAGCGCACCGGCGCGGTGGCCTGGCGGCTGCTGGCCGCGCCGAGCACGATGGTCCGCTTCAGCCCGCCGCCGGCCAGCGGCGCCGCGCTGAGCCGGCCGCTTTCCACGTCGGGCGCGACGCTGGCCGCGGGCAGTATGCTCCAGCCATGGCCCTGCGTCACCAGGTCCTTCTGGACGCTCAGCGCGTTGGTTTCGGCAAAGATCTGCAGCGTTACGCCGGCCTCGGCGGCCGCGTGCTCGATGACGGCGCGCAGCCCCTGGGGGGCGGCGGGCAGGATGAAGGGGTGGCGGCTGATGCGTTCGAGCGATTGCGCGCGCGTGCGCGTCAGCCTGGCCGATGGCGGCGCCACGACCCAGAGGTTTTCCTCCAGCAGCGCCTTGACGTGCAGGGCCGGGATGTCTTTTTTTCCATACAGCAGGGCCGCGTCCAGGTCGCCGGCCTCCAGCCATTCCCGCAAGTGGCCCGCGTAGCCTATCGTCAGCCGCAGGCGGATCTGCGGATAGCGCTGCGCCACTTCGGCGGCGATCCGCGTGGCAAGCAGGTCCGACGTGCTGGCCAGCAGGCCTATGCTGACGATGCCGGCCACCGGCCCCTCGGTGGGCTGGATCTCGGCCTTGGCGCGCGCCACCTCGCCGAGGATGCGGCGCGCGTATTCCAGCATGGTCTTGCCGTTGGGCGTCAGCCGCATGCCGTGGCGGCCGCGGTCGAACAGCTCGGTTCCCAGGTCCTGTTCCAGCAGGCGCAACTGGCGCGAGACGGCGGGTTGCACCAGGTTGAGCAGGCCGGAGGCGCGGGTGACGTTGCCGGTTTCCGCCACGGTGACGAACGCGCGCAATTGCTTGATGTCCATGGCCTTCCAATGCAAAAAATTGATGCTTCGATCAGGAAATTCTATTTTTTTAAGATCGATCAAATAATACTATTGTTATTGCAAATCTCACTATTCTCTGGAGACACCTACCGTGAGCGCACTTTCTGCCCCCGACCAGTATCAGGAAATCCGCGATGCGGTGCGTAGCCTGTGCAAGCAGTTTCCTCCCGAGTACCACCGGCAGGTCGACGAGAAGCGCGGCTATCCCGAGGAGTTCGTCAATGCCCTGACCAGGGCCGGTTGGCTGGCCGCGCTGATTCCCCAGGAATACGACGGCCCGGGGCTTTCGATGGCCGAGGCCTCGGTCATCATGGAGGAGATCAACCGCAGCGGCGGCAACTCGGGCGCCTGCCATGGCCAGATGTACGTGATGAACACCATCGTGTTCAGCGGCACCGAGGAGCAGAAGCGCAAATACCTGCCCAGGATCGCCTCGGGCGAGCTGCGCGTGCAGTCCATGGGGGTGACCGAGCCGACCACCGGCAGCGACACCACCAAGCTGAAGACCACCGCCGTGAAGAAGGACGGCCGGTGGGTGATCAACGGCCAGAAGGTCTGGATCAGCCGCGTGCAGCATAGCGATCTGCTGATCCTGCTGGCGCGCACCACGCCCGTGGAGCAGGTGCAGAAGCGCAGCGACGGCCTGTCGTGCTTCATCGTCGAGCTGGACAAGGCCATCGGCAACGGCCTGACCGTGCGTCCCATCCTCAACATGGTCAACCACGAGACCAACGAGCTGTTCTTCGACAACCTCGAGCTACCCGAGGACGCCTTGCTGGGCGCCGAGGGCAAGGGCCTGAAGGTGATTTTCGAAGGCCTGAACGCCGAACGCACGCTGATTGCCGCCGAGTGCATCGGCGACGGTTACTGGTTCCTGGAGAAGGCGCGCGACTACGCCAACGAGCGCAAGGTATTCGGCCGGCCGATCGGCCAGAACCAGGGCATCCAGTTTCCCCTGGCCGAATGCTTCATCGAGCTGGAAGCCGCCAACCTGATGCGCTGGCAGGCGTGCAGCAAGATCGACGCGCGCCAGAACGCCGGGGTGGAGGCGAACATGGCCAAGTACCTGGCGGCCAAGGCCAGCTGGGAAGCCGCCAATGCCTGCCTGCAGACGCATGGCGGCTTCGGCTTCGCCTGCGAATACGACGTGGAGTGGAAATTCCGCGAGACCCGTCTCTACCAGGTGGCGCCGATTTCCACCAACATGATCCTGGGGTATGTGGCCGAGCATGTGCTGCAGCTGCCCCGTTCCTACTGATTCCGAAGGATGGCCCTCATGAAGATTCTCGTTCCCGTCAAGCGCGTGGTGGACTACAACGTGAAGGTCCGCGTGAAGTCGGACAACACGGGCGTGGACATCGCCAACGTCAAGATGAGCATGAACCCCTTCGACGAAATCGCCGTCGAGGAAGCCGTGCGGCTGAAGGAAAAGGGCGCGGCCAGCGAGGTGATCGCGGTGTCGTGCGGGGTGGCGCAGTGCCAGGAAACCTTGCGCACGGCCCTGGCCATCGGCGCCGACCGGGCCATCCTGGTCGAGACGGCGGCCGAGCTGCAGCCGCTGGCGGTGGCCAAGCTGCTCAAGGCCCTGGTGGATCGGGAACAGCCCGGCCTGGTCATCCTGGGCAAGCAGGCGATCGACGACGACGCCAACCAGACGGGCCAGATGCTGGCCGCCCTGGCCGATCTGCCGCAGGCGACCTTCGCGTCCAAGGTCGAGCTCGCCGGCGACAAGGTCAGCGTGACGCGCGAGGTCGACGGCGGGCTGGAAACCCTGTCGCTGGACACGCCGGCCGTCATCACCACCGATCTGCGCCTGAACGAGCCGCGCTATGTCACCTTGCCCAACATCATGAAGGCCAAGAAGAAGCCGCTCGACACGATCAAGCCGGAGGACCTGGGTGTGGACGTCGCGCCGCCGGCGTGAAGGTGCCCGATGTCGCCGCCCTGGTGGAAAAGCTGAAGAACGAAGCAAAAGTGATCCAAGGATAGGTGAGAGAAATGACCGTACTCGTTATTGCAGAACACGACCACGCTTCGATCAAGCCGGCCACCCTGAATACCGTCACGGCCGCCCTGGCGTGCGGCGCCGATGTGCACGTGCTGGTGGCCGGCGACAACGCCGCCGGCGCGGCGCAGGCCGCGGCGCAGATCGCGGGGGTGGCCAAGGTCGTCCATGCCGATGGCGCGAGCCTCAAGGACGGGCTGGCCGAGAGCCTGGCCGCCCAGGTGCTGGCCGCGCAGGCGGACGGCAACTACAGCCACATCCTGTTTCCCGCCACCGCCAGCGGCAAGAACGTGGCGCCGCGCGTGGCGGCCCGCCTGGACGTGGCCCAGATCAGCGACATCACCAGGGTTGTCGGCGCCGATACGTTCGAGCGCCCCATTTACGCGGGCAATGCCATCGCCACCGTGCAAAGCGCCGATGCCGTCAAGGTCGTGACGGTGCGCACCACCGGTTTCGACGCCGCGGCGCCGACCGGCGGCTCGGCCGCCGTGGAGACGGCGGCGGCGGTTCCCGATGGGGGCAAGAGCCGCTTCGTGGGCCGCGAAGTCACCAAGAGCGACCGTCCCGAACTGACGGCCGCCAAGATCATCGTCTCGGGCGGCCGGGCGCTGGGTTCGGCCGAGAAGTTCGCCGACGTGATCACCCCGCTGGCCGACAAGCTGGGCGCGGCGATCGGCGCGAGCCGCGCGGCCGTGGACGCCGGCTATGCGGCCAACGACCTGCAGGTCGGCCAGACCGGCAAGATCGTGGCGCCGCAGCTGTATATCGCGGTGGGCATTTCCGGGGCCATCCAGCACCTGGCGGGCATGAAGGACTCCAAGGTCATCGTGGCGATCAACAAGGATGCCGAGGCCCCCATCTTCGCGGTGGCGGACTACGGCCTGGAGGCGGACCTGTTCCAGGCGGTTCCGGAGCTGATCGGCGCCCTCTGAGGCGCGACGGTCGCAATCGCCGGTCGCGCGCATGCGCGGCCGGTTTTTTTTGAGCGAGTTGGCATGCACCCAGATAATCCGCCATCCTACGACGCCTGGATCGGCCGCACCGAAACGAGCGCGGACCAGATCGGCCCGACGCCGATCCGCCTGCTGCGCGGCACGCTGGACGACGAGCATGCGTCGGCGCTGCCGGCGCACCTGCCGCCGCTGTGGCACTGGCTGTACTTCCTGCCGGGCGAGCGCCAGTCCAGCATCGGCCCCGATGGCCACCCCCGGCGCGGCGGCTTCCTGCCGCCCATTGCCTTGCCGCGCCGCATGTGGGCCGGCGGCCGCCTGCGGTTCCTGCGCCCGCTGGCCGTGGGGGCGGCGGTCACGCGCCTGTCCACGATCAGGCACGTCCAGGTCAAGCTGGGCCGCAGCGGCCAGCTCGTTTTCGTGACGGTGCTGCACGAGATCGGCGACGACGCGGGCGTGGCCATCCGCGAGGAGCAGGACATCGTGTACCGCGACGCGCCCGCCGCGGGCGCGCCCGCGCCGCAGCCCACGCCGGCCCCGGCGGACGAACAGTATTCGCGGGTCATCACGCCCGATCCGGTGCTGCTCATGCGTTTTTCGGCCCTGACATTCAATGGCCATCGCATTCACTACGACCGCCCCTACGCCATGCAGGAGGAAGGGTACCCGGGCCTGGTGGTGCATGGCCCGCTGATCGCCACCCTGCTGATGGAGGAACTGCGCCGCAACCATCCCGGCAAGACCGTCCGCGGGTTCGAGTTCAAGGCGGTCAGCCCCTTGTTCGACACGGCGGCGTTCTCGGTCAACGGCAAGGTGGCGGGCAATACCGCCCAGCTGTGGGCGCGCGGCCCGCAGGGGCAATTGGCCATGCGGGCCAGCGCGGAAATCGAGTGAGCCCCGCCCATCGCGGCGCGCCGTGCAGGAGCGCCGCGATGGGGCAGCCCTGGGCGGCGCCGGAAGACGGCGGTCCCGGCTGCCAGGCGGGCATGCGGGGGCCGGCGCGGTTCAGGGCCCGCCGGCATCCCAGTTGCGGTAGGCCGTTCTGACCAGCTTGCGCAGCCAGATATGGCTGGCGTCATGCTGGTAGCGTTCATGCCAGATCATGCGGGTGGCGAGCGTTCCGACGTCGAAGGGCAGGGGCTGGATGCGCACGGGCAGGAAGGCGGCCAGTTGCCGTGCGACGGCCCTGGCCACCGTGCACAGCGCGTCCGTCTGCACCACGGTGGCCGCGGCGACGAAATCGCTGGAGACGGTAATCATGATGTTGCGCTCGATGCCGTTGAGCCGCAGGCGCTCGGAGACCGGGGCGAGATTGTCCGATACGCGCCGCACGGCCACGTGCCGGCCCTGCGCATAATCGTCCAGGGTCGGCGGCGTGTCCGCCCAGCGGCCCTGGCCGGAGACCAGGCAGACCATGCCGTGGTCCGTCAATCGCTGCTGGCGCAGCGAGGGCGCCGCGCCGGCCAGGCTGCCCAGCGCCACGTCGGCCTCGCCCTTTTCGAGCATGGCGAGCAACTGCGAATGATGGATCCGCATGCCGCGGATGCGGCACCCGGGCGCGCGCCGGCCGAACTCCGCCGCGACGAAGGGGATCACCGCGAATTCCGCGGAGTCGGACATGCACAGGCTGAACTCGCGGTCCGCGTTCGCCGGGTCGAAGCTGCCCGCGGGGCATGACAAGGTATCGAGGTCCTGGATCAGGCGCGCGATCACGGGACGGATGCCGAGCATGAGCGGCGTCGGCTGGAGGATGTTCCCGCCCCGCACGAACAGCGGATCGCCGAAGTGTTCGCGCAGCTTGCGCAGGTTCTGGCTGACCGCGGGTTGGGTGATGCCCAGGGCTTCGGCCGCCCTGGAGACGTTGCCGGTGTCGAAAATGGCCAGCAGCGACACCAGCAGGTTCGGGTCGACACGATGCAGGCGGGCGGGCTTGTTCGGTCTAGGTGCGGACATAAGCGTCAATTATGTTCCCCATAAGCGCCAGGCGCTTTCCTGTCATGCGCCTCGGGCATGTAATGGCCGCAGAGCCGGGCGGCGCTGCGCGCGGCATCCATTACCCGAGGAAGGCAAGCATGAGCACGATTATCGAGAGGTTGGCGGACTTCAGCGTCAACACGGCGTTCGAGGACATACCGGCCCACGTTGTGGAGGAATCGAAACGGTTGATACTCGACTCCATCGGTTGCGCGTTCGCCGCGGTGGACCATCCCAAGGGGCGCATCGGCGTCGAATATAGCAGGTCGATGGCGGGCAACGGCGGCGCCACGATCATCGGAACGCCGCACCAGGCCTCCGCGCTGGGCGCAGCCATGGCCAACGGCGAGCTGATCAATGCACTGGACATGGACGCGGTCGTGCCGCCGGGGCACGTCACGCCCTACGTGCTGCCCGGCGCGCTTGCCACGGCGGAGCTGGCGAACGCCTCGAGCCGCGACCTCATCCGCGCGGTGGCGGTGTCCCACGAGATGTCGTGGCGTATCGGCAAGGCCATGGACTATCTGCGCGATGCGCGCAACGGGCAGCTCGACACGCCCAAGGTGTACGGCTTCAACAGCACGATATTCGGCGCCACCGCCGCCATCGCCATGTTGCAGGGCCAATCGGCGTCCACGCTGGCGCATGCCTTGAGCATCGCCGGCTATATCTCTCCCGTGCAGTCCATGATGGCGTTCTTTCATCATGCCCCCAGCACCACGATCAAGTACCAGATGGCCGCCGCGCTGATCCAGGCGGCGATGATGGCTGCCCACATGCCGGTGCTGGGGCATCGCGGCAATGTGCAGCTGCTGGACGACGCCGAGAACGGCTATGCGAAGTTCATCGGCACCCGGCGCTGGGACACGGACCGGATAGTCAGCGATCTCGGCGCGCACTGGGGATTCACCACCGAGCAGCTGTACAAGCCCTATCCGCATTGCCGGATTCTGCACGGCCCGCTGGATTGCCTGATCGAAATCGTGGAAAGGCACGATCTCCGGCCCGAGGAAATCGACGGCATCCACCTGTTCGTCGAAGGGTTCGTGCAGAAGCCCACCTGGCAGACGCGGGACATCCAGCATGTGCACGACGGGCAGTTCAGCATCGCGCACGGGATGGCCATCGCGGCCCATCGCCTCAAGCCCGGCCGCGACTGGCAGGACCCCAAGCATGTATTCAGCCCGTCCGTGCTCGGCCTGATGGAGAAGGTCCGCTACGAAGTCCATCCCGATTACCTGCAACAGCTGTCTGCCCACGCGTCGGCGCGTCCGTCGCGGGTCGAGGTCGAGGCGCGCGGCCAGCGTTTCGTGGCCGAACGCCTGTATCCCAAGGGAAGTCCCGCGCCGGATCCCGCCAACCTGATGTCCACCGACGAGTTGATCGCCAAGTTCCATCACAACGCCGAAGGCGTGGTGCCGCGCGACGGCGCCGAGGCCATCGTCGAGGCGGTGATGCGGCTGGACGATGGCCGCGGCGTGGCGAGCTGGACGCCGCTGCTGGCCGGGGCGCCGGGCGCCTGAACGCAAGGGCGGCAGGGGCGCCGCTGCGTCCCCGTCGATGTACGGAACAATGCGGCGCCTGCGTTGACGCGTCCTGGCGCGATTGGATTGAATGCTCCGTGACACCGTGCGCCGGTTTGCCGTCGCCGGCGTCCGGTGCGGCGCCGATTCACGGAAATCGAGTCGTGCTTCAGAACCCAGTCGGACGCTCGCGCTGCGACAAGTCTGCCCCATCGGAGACAACTGATGTTTACACGCCGCCACTTCCTCAAGACCTGGGCCGCGCTGCCCGTGGCATTGCAGTCGCAACACGTACTGGCCCGGCAACTGTCGGACAAGCCGATCCGGCTCCTGGTGGCCGCCTCGAGCGGGACGACGGTCGACACCGTGGCCCGTTTCCTGGCGCCGCCACTGGCCGGCCTGGTCGGCGCGCCCGTCGTGGTCGAGAACCGGCCCGGCGCGGGCGGCGCGCTGGGCAGCGCGGCGGTGGCCAAGGCGCCCGCCGATGGCCATACCCTGCTCATGACCGGCATCACGCACTTCTCGGCGCTCTATTCGGGCGAGGCCGCGGCCACCTACGATCCGGTACGGGACTTCAAGGGCGTGGCGCGCGCATGCAGCGCGGCGCTGGCGTTGGTCGTGCCGGCCAACTCGCCGTACAGGACGTTTGGCGATCTGCTTGCCGCCATGAAGGCCAACCCGGAGGGTATCGACTACGGTTCGGGCGGCGTGGGCAGCACATCGCACCTGTGCACCGCCATCATGAACGACCTGACCGGCACGCGCGCCAGGCACATCCCGTACAAGGGCAATACGCAGGCCGTCACGGACACCGCGGCGGGCATCGTGGCGTTTACCTGCCAGGGGGCGGCCGGCGTGCTGCCGCTGATACAGGCCGGCCGGCTGCGCGCGCTCCTGGTGACCAGTCCGCGCCGCTGGGATGCGTTGCCGGACGTTCCGACCGGGGTGGAGAGCGGCATTCCGGGTTTCGAGGTGTCGTCGTGGATGGCCGCGTTCGCGCCGGCGCAGACGCCCGATCCCATCGTCGTGCAGTTGTCGGACGCGATTGCCAGGATCGTGCGTTCGTCCGAGTTCAAGGACTTCTGCGCCAACCAGTCGATGTATGTCGATCTGATGGAGTACCGCGAATTCCAGGCCAGCATCCCCGCTGAAGACAAGCGCTGGCAACGGGTGGCCGAGCTGATCAAGCGGTCGTGACGCCGGCGGCGCGTCCGGTGCGCCCGATCGCGAGACGGATTTCATAAAAAAGGAGACTGGCAATGAACCGCAACTTGCGCTCGCGCGCACTCGTACGCTGTGCCCTGGGCGCGATGCTCGCGCTGTTGCCGCCGTGGGCGGCGGCAGCGCAGGATTACCCCGATCAAGCGCGGCCGGTCCGCATCATCGTACCGTCAGGGGCGGGCAGCATCGTCGACCTGCTTGCCCGGGCCCAGGCCAAGGCGATGAGCGAGGTGGCGGGCATCAACGTCGTCGTGGAGAACAAGCCGGGCGCGGAGACCATCATCGGCGTGCAGGCGCTGATGGCCGCGCCGCCCGACGGCTACACCATGCTGGTTACCAGCAGTTCGAGCCAGTCCATCAATCCTGTCATGCTGCCGAACCTGCCGTACAACCCGCTGGAAGACTATATTCCGCTGGAAGCCATCAGCACCTCTCCGTTGTACATGAACCTGGGGGCGAGCACGCGGTTCGGCTCGGCCGGCGACTTCATCGCCGCCGCCCGGGCCAGCCCGGGCAAGTACACATGCGCCAGCGCCACGACGGCCACGCGCCTTGCCTGCGCCCAGCTCGAAGGCACGACCGGCATCGAAATGCTCAATGTTCCCTACCGCACTTCCGCCAGCGCCCTGACGGCCGTGGCTTCCGGCGAGGCCGACGTCTTCTTCATCGATATCGGCTCGGCGCGGGCGTTCTGGCAGGCCGGCAAGATGCGTCCGGTCGCCGTGACCAGCAGCGCCCGCGCCAAGGCCTTGCCGCAGGTGCCGACCTTGCGCGAGCAAGGCGCGGCGAACTACGAGTTCGTCGCCTGGTTCGCGGCTTATTTTCCCGCCAGGACCCCGCCGCAGACCGTGGCGAAGATGCGCGAGATCCTGCAGGCTGCCTATGCAACGCCGGGTTTTGTCGAGGCCTTGGCCACGTATGGCCACGAGCCGCTGCAGCTTGCGGGCGCCGATCTGCTGGAGCTCAACCGCAAGGAAATCGCCAAATGGTCGACGCTGGTCAAGGAGGGGGGCATCCAGGTGCAATAGGCGGTGCGGCGCGTGGCGCGCCGCGCTTGCAATGGCTTGCGGCCGGCGCCGCGGCGAACGCCTGAGCGGCTTTCCAAAGCGCTTTGCCACTGGGTTTTTTTACCTTCCAGGTGTTAGAATTTATGCACCTTACCTACACTAGTCAGAGCAATGGCAAGAAGGCAGACGAGTTCCAACGGCGCCGGCGAAACGCGCGAGAATCTGCTGCGGCTCGCAGCGCGGATTTTCAGCGCCCAAGGCTATTCCGGAACGACGATGCGCAGCATTGCGCAGCAGGCCGGCATAGAAACCGCCAGCATCTACTACCATTTCCCGTCCAAGGAAGACCTGGTCGACGAGGTGATGGAGATTGGTGCCACTGCCATCATCCAGCACATGACGGAACGGATCGAGGCCCTGGGCGACGGCGCCACGGCGGAAGAGCGCTTCCGCGCGGCCGTGCTGGGGCAGATGGCCGGCATGGTCAAGCATGGCGAGTACACGCTGGCCAGCAGCAGCTTGATAGAACAGCTGCCCGAAAAGGTGCGTGAACGCCAGAGCAAGCGGCGCGAGAGCTACCAGAAACTATGGGCCGGCCTGCTCGAGGACCTGCGCGCCGAAGGCCGGCTGCGCAGCGATGTAGACCTCCATCTGGCGCGCATGTTCATATTGGGCAGCGTGCAATCGATTCGATACTGGTTCAATCCGCGCAAGGGGTCGCTGGAGAAGGTCGCCGCGCAGCTTTGCGACCTGTTCTTCGAAGGCGTGGGCCAGCGCGGCTAGGCGGCGCGCAAAGCGGCCCGGGCCGCGGGCCGTGCCGGGCGCCGGCCCGGCGTCATGGCGCGGGTTCGCACAGCGCCATCAGGTCGGCGGCCTTCATCGCCGGATCCATCTTCCGTAGCGCGGCCAGCAGCGCCCGCGCGCGCGCCTGGCCCAGGGCGTCGGCGGTCAGCTCCATGAACTTGGCGTCCTGCTCGTGCTCGGGCATGGGATTCGTGTCCGTGCCGATCGGGTCCGCCACGAAGACGTGCTCGGCGCTGCCGTCGCGGAAGGTAACGGTCACGTCGGCGACGAACTTGCCGGGATGGCGCGTTTCGAGGCCGGGATCTTCGGTGATGCGGATGCCGCGCGCCATGGCGATGACCGGCGCCATGTCCACCCGGCCGTCCAGGTAGTCGCGATGGATACGGTAGCCGTTGCCCAGGCCCTGGACGGCAAGCGCCGCCTGGATGGGCAGGCTGAACTGGACATGTTCGATGTTGGTGGGTGCGTAGGCGCAGGCGTTGGCGGTGCCGACGACCACGTTGAAGTGCGGCGTGATCTTCAGGTGTATGTCGGCGATCTCGCCGCGCCGCTCGGCGTAGGGCCGCAGCGCGTCGATGTAGGCGTGCGTGCAGTAGCAGGCGCAATAGGCCTTGAGCCAGACGGTCGCGACCTGGAAGGGTTCGCCCGGCGCGAAGCGCTGCTGCGGGGCCTCGCCCGCCAGGCGCTGCAGGAAGGTCTTGAAGAATCCCTTGTTGCCGCTCAGGAAGGCGCGCGGTCCCGTGATGCCGGCCCGTGCCATGTCGGCGGCCATCATGCCGTTGCGGGTGCCCAGGCCGGCGTGGATGCGCTTGATGGAGCCGCCGGTCGAAGAGTATTCGGTGGTGCCCGAGGTATGGCTGAGCGCGATCGCCAGTGCGTGGAGGGTGGTTTCGGCGTCGAAGCCGCGCAGTTTTGCCGCCACGGCGGCGGCGCCGAAGTTCGACAGGGTGCAGTGGGGATGGTAGCCGCGCCGCAGCAGGTCGGGCGCGGCAAGCAGGCCGATGCGCGTGTAGACCTCATAGCCGGCGACCATTGCCGTGATGACGTCCTGCAGCGACGAGCCCAGCTCCTCGCCGATCGCCAGGGCGGCGGGGATGACGCAGCTGCCCGGATGGCTGTAGCTGGGGCCATGGGCGTCGTCGTACTCGAAGCCGTGGCCGTACGAGCCATTGACGAAAGCGGCGTCGGCGGCGCTCATTTTCAGGGTCGAGGCGCTGACGCGGCTGGCGCCCGGACGCTGCTGGGTCAGGGCGTAGTCCAGCAATTGCCGGGACCATGGCATGGCTGAGATGCCGACCTGCAGCGCGAGCTGGTCGCGCATCAGGCGGTTCACGCCGGCCAGCGCCGCGGCATCGATATGCTCGTACTTCAGGTCCTGGATGAAGCGCACCACGGCCTGTTCGAGCGGCGGGCAGTTACCGGGCGGGTTGGAGGGGCTTGGGGTCGCGTTCATGCGGTCTCTCGAAAGGGGGCGTCGCTTGCGCGGCTTGACGGTCAGGGCAGGCGCGCCGAGGGAAAATCGGGCGCGCGCTTGTCGCGCAGCGCGGCCAATCCTTCCTTGACGTCCGGGCCCAGGAAGCACAGCATCTCCAGCGCCAGCGAATTGTCGAAGGCGGGGCCGGCGGTGCGCATCCAGTTGTTGAGCGACTTCTTGGTCGCGCGGATGGCTGTCTGGCTGCCCCGCGCCAGCTTCGCGGCAATCGCGAGCGACTTGGGCAGGACCTCGGCGCGTGGCGCGCAGAACGTCACCAGCCCGATGCGTTCGGCTTCCTTGCCGTCGACGAAGTCCGTGGTCATCAGGTAGTACTTCGCCTTGGACATGCCGCAGAGAATCGGCCAGATGATGGCGGCATGGTCTCCGGCCGAGACGCCCAGCCGGGCGTGCCCGTCGGTCAGCTTCGCATCCTCGGCCATGACGCTCACATCGGCCAGCAGGGCCACGGCCAGGCCGGCGCCCACGGCTGTGCCGTTGATCGCGGAAATGATCGGCTTGTCGCAGGCCAGCATGTTGTAGACGATGTCGGAGGCCTCTTTCATGACCCGCATGGTGGTTTCGTGGCTGTTGGACATGGCCTCCACGACGGACAGGTCGCCGCCGGCCGAGAACGCCCGCTCGCCGGCGCCGGTGACCACGACCGCCTTGACGCCAGGGTCGTCGTTGACGACGCCCCAGATCCGGGTCAGTTCCCAGTGCATGCGGTCGTTGGTGGCGTTCATGGCGTCGGGCCGGTTGAGCGTGACCAGCATGACGCCGTCGTCCTGGGGTTCGCACAGCAGGAATTCAAAGTCTTCGTAGCGCATGTTCGATACGGCTCCATAGCGTTGATGCGTATTGATTGCGCCACGCCGCATGGCGTGGCCGGCTGGGGCGAGTTTGAGTCCGCGCGCGAAGAAGGCGCAAGGGACTGCGGGCTTGCGTTCCGTACATCGGGCCGGGCGCCGATGGTATGCTCGTTTCGCTCGAGGCGCAGCGTGCCTCGGCGACGCAGCGAACCAGGAAGAACGGACCCAAGGATGAATGCTGAAACCCCTCAAAACCTGATGCTCGCCTCCTTGCAGGCGCCGCCCGTGCGTACGGTCGTGGCGGATCCGCAGAGCGTGCATGCCGCCATCGAAAGCCGCTTCTGCTGCCGCGAGTTCCTGGCCGACCCGGTCGAGCGCGAGACGCTGGAGCGTATCCTGCGGGTCGCGAGCTGGGCGCCGTCCGGCTCCAACAACCAGCCATGGAAGGTGTACGTGGTGCAGGGCGCCAGCCGCGCCGCGCTGTCGCAAAAGGTGCGCGCCGCGCAGGATGCGCTGAGCCAGGATCCGGCGCTGGCGGACAATTATCGCGAGCCGTACCAGTACTACCCCGTCGAGTGGGTGTCGCCGTACATCGAACGGCGGTGCGCTTGCGGCTTCGGCTTGTACGGCGTCCTGAACATCGCCCGCGGCGACCGGGTCCGGATGAACGAGCAACTGCTGCGCAATTTCGATTTCTTTGGCGCGCCGGTGGGGATTTTCTTCACCAACGACGAGATACTGGCCGAAGGCGCGCTGGTGGATACCGCCATGTTCGTGCAGAACGTGATGCTGGCGGCGCGGGCCGAAGGCCTGCATACCTGCGTGCAGGCGGCCTGGAATCGCTTCTCGTCGGTGGTCTTGCCGCATATCGGCGCGCAAGGCGAGCGCCTGGTGTGCGCGCTGGCGCTGGGCCACGCGGATGTGGATGCGCCCGTGAACACGTTCCGTCCGGATCGCGCTGATCCGGCGTCGTTCACGGCCTGGCTGGATTAGCGCCTGCGCCCGGCCTGGCCGAGCGTGCACGCCGCCCCGCAACCGGGGCGGTTTTTTTTCGCGCGGGCAAGGCGCCGGCTCATGCGGGCAGCGGCGTGTCGGTCTGGCCCAGCACGATGCGCGCGATGTCCGAGCCTATGGCTTCGATGGACCGGCCGCCCTTGGGGTCGTACCACTCGTGGGACCAGTTCAGGCCGCCGATCATGAACAGCCGCAGCACGGTCAGGTCGACATCGCCGGCAAGGTATCCCTCGTCCTTCGCCTGGCGCAGCAGTTCGCGCCATACGTCGCCGTACGCGGATCGCTTCTCGTGGTGCCGCTTGCGCAACGCCGGCGGGGCCAGGTGGAAGTTGATCACGCCGGCCGCCGTGAAATCGTTGTGCATGAGCAGCGCGGACAGGTGTCCGATGATGGCGATCCTGAGGCGGTCGGCGGCCGTCGCGTCCCTGGGGGCGCTGGCCAGGCGCCGCTGCACCTCCTGCTGCGGGGCTCCCAGGCCGACCGTCATCACTTCTTCGAGCAGGGCTTCCTTGCTGGCGAAGTGATAGAGGATGGTGGCCGGGCGCAGGTCCGCCAATTGCCCGATCTCGGCAAGCGTGGCGGCCACGTAGCCCTTGTGCCTGAAGACATGCGCCGCGGCGCGCAGCAGGCGATCCCGCGTCTCCGGCGACGCCTTGCCTTCCCCGCGCTGGCCGCGGGAGCGTCCTTTCTCCGACGCCTGGCTCTCGATGTGCTCTGTCGATGAAGTTGTGTCTGGCATGGGCAAATTCTAGCTTGACAGCAAAATCTCTTTTCTGAATAATAGTTTGAAATAGATCGGCCGATAATTGCCATTTGGCATTGCGGCTTATGGATTCTAATCGCGTTATTGATTGAATTTAAAAGAAAAATATATGTTCCATCGCTATTTGCATGGAATTCCGTCTATTTTTTAATTGAATAATTGTTAGATTGGAGGGTGAAATGGCATATCCGAGGTTTGTCGAGTTCCATGAAGAGGGGCCCCGCGAGGGTTTCTAGAGCGAAAGGACGCTGTATCCGCTGGCCAGCAGGGTCGCCCTGGTGGACGCGCTGACCGCGACGGGCCTGAAGAAAATCCAGGTGGCCTCGTTCGTCAACCCCAGGATGGTGCCGGCCATGGCCGACGCGGCCGAGCTGTTTGGCGCCATTCAGAAAAAATCCGGCGTGCGGCATACGGCGCTGTGGCTCAACGCCAAGGGCATCGAGAAGGCGGCGGCCACCGCCGGCGTGGACCTGGACGGCAAGATGATGCTGTACGCGTCGGAAGCGTTCTCATGGTCCAACAATGGCTGTTCCGCCAAGGACCAGCAACAGCGGCAGCTGGAGTGGCTGGCGATCTACGACCGCCTGAATCTGCCGCTGGAGGCGGTCTATGTGGCGACCGCCTTCGGCTGCCAGATGCAGGGCGAGGTCCCGCTGCAGGCGGTGCTGGACATCGTGGATTTCGTCAGGGACCTGTGCGCGGAGCAGTCGCGCCCCTTGCCCAGCATTTTCCTGGGCGACACCGTGGGCTGGGGCAACCCCGAGGAGATCAAGCGCCGCGTCAACGCCGTGCGCGAACGGGCGCCGGGGATGCGGGTGGGCCTGCACCTGCACGACACGCGCGGCATGGGGGCGGCCAATTTCTATGCCGCCTTGCAGGAAGGGGTGGATCTGTTCGACAGCTCCATCGGCGGCCTGGGCGGCTGCCCGTTCTGCAATCACGCCAATATGCAGGCCGCGGGCAATATCTGCACCGAGGACATGGTGCAGCTGTGCCACGAGCTGGGCATCGAGACGGGCATCGACCTGGACCGGCTCATCGGGGCATCGCGCCTGGCCGAGGAGATCATCGGGCGTACCCTGGCGGGCAAGGTCATGCACAGCGATTCGCTGGATGCCCAGCGCGCCGCCCTGCGCCAGGCCCAGGCGGGGGAGCCGGCATGAGCGACGCGCTGCTTTTCTCGGTGGACGACGGGATCGCCACGCTGACCATCAACCGGCCGGCGCAGCGCAACGCCATCAACATCGAGGTCAACAGCCGGCTGTACGAGGCCTGGGAAACCATCGACAGCCGTCCGGACATCCGCGTGGCCATTCTCACCTCGGCGGATTGCGGCACCTTCTGCGCCGGCATGGACTTGAAGGAGGCCGCGCGCGTCAGGGAGGAAACGGGCGAGGACGTCGTGCGGTCGTTCAAGGATCCGTTCCAGGCGCGCATGCGCCGGGTGAAAGTGCCGATCGTCGCCGCCATGACCGGGCACCTGATGGCGGGCGGTATGATGCTTTCGCTGAACTGCGATCTGCGGGTGGGGCTGGCCGGCACCAAGGCGGGCATCACCGAAAGCAAGGTGGGCCGCGGCTCGCCGTGGGGCGTGCCGCTGGTATGGATGCTGCCGCAGCCGGTGCTGATGGAATTGATGCTGACCGGCAACCTCATGCCCATCGAGCGCCTGCGCGACCTGGGCTTCGTCAACGACCTGGGCGAAACGCCGGACGCGGTGCGGGCCAAGGCGCTGGCGCTGGCTCGCGCCATCCGCGACAACGCGCCGCTTTCCGTGGCGTGCGCCAAGCAGTCCATCCTGGCCGCCATGAGCGTGGGGTGCGATGCCGGCCTGGAAATGGCCTGGCGCATCCATCGTCCGGCCTACGAAAGCGAGGACGCCGAGGAAGGCCCGCGGGCGTTCGCCGAAGGCAGGAAGCCGGTATGGCTGGGCAGGTAGTGCCCGAACGTGGACGGAAAGGCGATGCCGGCGTCCGGCTGGCCCGCCGCCGATTGATTGTTTACGCACCTGGTTGATTTCATGTCTATTTCATCTCATCGGCTGCTCGAAGGCATTCGCGTCCTCGACATGACCGTGGCGCTGGCCGGGCCCTACGCCTCGATGCTGCTGGGCGGTCTGGGCGCCGAGGTCATCCGCGTCGAGGCGCCGGGCGGCAGCGACCTGGGCCGCAGCAATCCGCCGTTCGTGGGGCCGGGCGGGGTCAACTTCGGCCAGCAGGGCAGCGACGATGTGTCGCTGACATTGCTGAACCGCGCCCGCAACAAGAAGAGCATCACGCTCAACGTCAAGGATCCGGAGGGGCGGGCGCTGTTCGCCAGGCTGCTGCGCGAAAGCGATGTCTTCATCGAGAACCTGAGCGAAGGGGCCTCGGAGCGCCTGGGCGTGGACTATGCCCGTGTGCGGGAAATCAACGATCGCATCATCTATGCGTCGATCAAGGCCTTTGGCGAGCCCAGCAAGTACCAGAACCTCAAAGGCATGGACATCCTGGTGCAGGCGTTGTCGGGCCTGATGGCGGTGACCGGCGAGGCCTCGGGTCCGCCGATGCGCTGCGGGGTGCCGGTGGCGGACCTGCTGGCGCCGCTGTACATGGTCAACGGCATCCTGGCGGCGCTGATCTACCGGGGCAGGACGGGCAAGGGGCAGAAGATCCAGGTGTCTATGCTCGATTGCCTGTCGTCCTGGGTGGCCGAGGAGCATTTCGATGTGCTGGCCCAGGCGGGTTTCCGCATGCGCACCGGCAACAACCACGAGCGCCTGGTGCCGTTCGGGACCTACGAATGCGTGGACGGCCACATCGCCATCGCGGCGGTGCACCCGGACTGGTTCGCCAGCCTGCTCGATGCCATGGGCCGGGCCGACCTGCAGCGCGACCCGCGCTTTGCCGACCGCGGCACGCGGATGCGCCATGCCGCCGACCTCGCTGCGCTGGTGTCCGAGTGGACCCGGGACAAGACGGTCGCCTTTGTCGAGCAGGCCCTGGTGCAGGAGCGCGGCGTGCCGGCGGCGCGGGTGCGCACGCCGCTGGAGATGCTGGACGATCCGGACCTGCACCGCAGCGGCGCCATCACCGATTTGCAGACCCCCGATGGCGGCACGGTGCGCGGCATGGGGCTGCCCATCGGTTTCTCGGAATGCCACGCGCAATTCGATGTACCGGCCCAGGCGCTCGGCCAGGCCAATGCATCGGTGTACGCGGACATATTGGGCCTTTCCGACGCCGAGATCCGGCGGCTGGAAGAAAAAGGCGTGATCTGATTCAACCAAGGAGACAAATACGCCGGCCTGTTCCGTACGCCCATGAACCTGGTGCCCGGAGCCTGCCCCGTATCCATATCATGAACATGACGAAAAAAATGCATCGCAAAGTTGTCGCGTTGATCGCGGCGTCCCTGGCCTGCCTGGCGGGCGCCGCGAGCCAGGCGCAGACCAAGCCCTATCCCAGCGAGCCATTCACGCTGATCGTTCCGTTCGGCGCGGGCGGGGGCACCGACCTGCTGGCGCGCCACATCGGCAAGGCCATTACCGAGAAGACGGGGCTCGCGGCGATCGTGGAAAACAAGGCTGGCGCCAATGGCATCATCGGCGCGCAGCATGCGAAGAAGGCAACCGCCAACGGCTACAACATCCTGCTGACCACCAGCACCACGCATGGCGCCAACCCCAGCCTGTACAAGTCGCTGCCCTATGACCCGGTGGCCGACTTCGATCCGATAGGCCTGGTCGGCGTCGGCGGCGTCGTGATGGTGGTGAAGGCCGACTCCAGGATCAACAATGTCCAGGACTTCATCGCGGCGGCGAAGGCCAGCCCGCGCCCCATGACGTTCGGCTCGGGCAATTCGTCGTCGCAGGCGGGCGGCGAACTTCTGAAGTCGTACGTCGGCGTGGACCTGATGAACGTGCCCTATAAATCCGTACCGGCGGCCTTGACGGACCTGGTCGGCGGCCAGGTGGACGTGGTGTTCGCGGACTCCATCGCGGCGCAGCCCATGATCACGGGCGGGCAGGTCAAGCCCATCGGGGTGTCGACCAGGACCCGGATCCCGGGGCTGGAGAACGTGCCGACCATCGCCGAGCAGGGCGTGCAGGGCTACGAATTCCTGGAATGGATCGCGGCCTATACGCCCAAGGGCGTGCCCGAGGACCGGCGCAAGGACCTGAACGCCATGTTCAACGACATCGTGAAGGAGCAGGCGGTGGCCGACTTCCTGGCCCGCAATGGCTGGATCGTCCAGCCGGGCAGCATGGCAGAGATGGACAACTTCCAGAAGAGCGAGATCGCGAAATGGCGCAAGATCGTGGAAACGACGGGCATGACGGTGCAGTGAGGCAGAAGATGCCATCCTATGCCAGGTACCACACCCCGGAGATGCGGGCGTTCGAGGGCGAGGGGTGTTTCGAGGCGCTGCCGGCCGAGCTGGACCGGCTGGGGTGCGCGAGCGCGGTGATCGTCTGCGGGCGCTCGATGGCCAGGGACGAGCGCCTGCTCGCGCTGATACGCCGGCCGCTGGGAAGCCGGCTGGACGGCATATGCGCCGACGTCAGGCCGCACAGCCCGTTGTCGGCCGTACAGGCCGTCGCGCGGTACCTGCGCTCCAGCGGTACGCAGTGCGTCATCGCCGTGGGGGGCGGCTCGGCCATCGTGACGGCGCGCGCCGCCAGCATTCTCCGCGCCGAGGACGGGGACGTCGCGTCCCTGTGCACGCAATGGCTGGCCGACGGGAGCATGCGCAGCCCCCGGCTGGCGGCGGACAAGATGCCGCAGATCGTCGTGCCGAGCACGCCGACCACCGCCATCCCCAAGGCGGGCAGCGCCATGCTGGACGAAGCGAGCGGGGCGCGGATGGCGCTGTTCGATCCCAAGACCCGGGCCCGCAGCGTGTTCCTGCATCCCGCATTCACCGCCAGCGCGCCGCTGGCGCTGCTGCACAGCGCGGCCTTCAATTCGCTGGCGCTGGCGGTCGAGGGGCTGCTGTCCAGGACGGCTCATCCCTTGTCGGACGCGGCCCTGGTGCATGCCGCCGGGGGGCTTTACCGCAGCCTGGTGCAAGGCGGCGCCCTGGCGTCGCCGGCCGAGCGGCGCGACCTGATCTGGTATGCGATCCAGGCCGGGCAGGGCAGCGACCATACCGGCGCGGGCATGTGCATCCCCATCGGGCACGCGATTTCATCGATGTTCGACATCGACAACGGTATCGCCAACGCCATCGTGCTGCCTCATGTGCTGCGCTTCAATGCGCCGTCGGCCAGGCGGGGAATCGAACTGCTGGCCTCGGCCCTGCGGGTGGATGGGGGCGGCACGGATGCCGGCGTGGCCGCCGTCGCGCGGGCGCTGACGCAGCTGGCGGCGGCTACGGCGTACCCGTCGCGCTTGCGCGATGCCGGGGTCGCCCGCGAGCGCCTGCCGGATATCGCCGCCGTGGCCATGCGGGACTGGTACTTGCGGAACAACCCGGTCCGGCTCGAACACCCGGGCCAGATCGAGGCCGTGTTGCGCGATGCCTGGTAAGCCGGGCTGGAAATTTGGAGACATGATGGATTTCGACAATCTCGATGTCAGCGTCGAGGACGGCATTTGCCAGGTGACGCTCAACCGTCCGGAAAAATTCAATGCCATGAGCCTGGCGCTGCGCAAGCAGATGACCGCGTGCCTGCAGCGGATTGCCGGCGACACGGCGATCCGGGTCGTGGTGCTGACCGGCGCGGGGCGGGCGTTCTGCGCCGGCGGCGATATCAGCGAGTTCGAGTGCAGCAGCGAAGAGCTCAATGACCTGATCACGCGCGTCAGCCACCAGTGGTTCAGGGCCTTCGCCAACCTGCCGCAGCCGGTCATCGCAGCGGTCAACGGGCCGGCCGCGGGGGCCGGCTGCAGCCTGGCGCTGGGAAGCGACCTGATATACGCCAGCGAGTCGGCGTACTTCACGCAGAGCTTCTCGGCCATAGGCCTGGCGCCCGACCAGGGGTCGGCCTATCACCTGCCCAGAAGGGTGGGCCTGGCGCGCGCCAAGGAAATGTGTTTTTTCGCGGACCGCGTGAGCGCGCCGCAGGCCCTGGAGTGGGGCATGATCAACGGCGTGTTTCCGGCCGATGCCCTGATGGACGCAGTGCGCGGCAAGGCCCGCGCCCTGAGCCTGAAATCGCCGCAGGCGCTGCAGATGATCAAGCGCATGCTCAACCGCAGTTTCGAGTCGACGCTGGAGGCCACGCTGGACATGGAGGCGGCCGCGCAGAGCTTCCTCTTTTCGACCGAGGGAACCCGCCAGGCGATCGGCGCCTTCCTGAAGAAGTGAGGCGGGCGGCGCGTGGCCGCCCGCCTTGCCGGGTGCCGGTTCAGGCGGCGCGTTCGAGGGCCTGGGTGTAGGCGTCGCCGCGAAAGCGCGCCAGGCGGCCATGCCAGGGGGCGGCGCGCTCGAATTCCGCGGCCAGGCGCATGACGAGATCGTCCTGGCCGAAGTGGCCGATGAGCTGCACGGCCACGGGCAGGCCGTCGGCCGTCCAGTGCAGCGGAACACTGGCGGCCGGCTGGCCGGAGGCGTTGATGATGGCGAGGAAGGTGGTGTATTCCGAGACGCGCCGGCGGAAGTCCAGGAAGCCGCCGACCGGGGTGAGGGTGCTCAGCTTGACCGGCAGGGTGGTGAGCGCGGGCGAGAGAATGAGGTCGCAGGATGCCATGGCGCGCTCGATGGCGCGGCCCACGCCGTGGAAGCAATCGACGGCGCCGGCGTAGGTGATGGCGTCGATCCGCTTGCCCAGGGTGTAGCCGTCGGCGATGGCGGGCTCGAGGTCGCCGTCGGCGAGCGATTGGCCCGTTTGCCGCAGGCGCGCGTCGACGAGGCGGGCGATGGTGGTCGCCAGCATGGTGGCGTGCGCGTCGACGAACTGGTCGTAGTTGAAATTGGGCAGCGGCAGGTCGACGACCTCGTGGCCGAGTTCGCGGCACAGGTCGGCGGCCTGCTGCACGGCCTGCAGGCAGGGCTGGGCGATGGGCACGCCGTTCCAGGCTTCGCGCCACACGCCCACGCGCAGGCGCGCCCGGCCGATGGCCGGCACGACGCTGGCGCTCAGCGGCTTGGCGCATACCGGAGAGGCATAGGGGCTGCCCGGCTCGTAGCCGCTGACCGCGTCGAGCAGCGCGGCGCTGTCGCGCACGGTCTGGCTGAGCACGCCGTCGGTGGCCATGCCGCCCAGGCTCTCGCCCTTGAGCGGGCCGACCGGCAGCAGGCCGCGCGAGGGCTTGAAGCCGAACACGCCGCAACAGGCGGCGGGGATGCGCACCGATCCGCCGCCGTCGCTGCCGTGCGCCATGGGAACGATGCCCAGCGCGACGGCGACGGCGGAGCCGCCGCTCGAACCGCCGGCGGAGCGCTCGGGCGCCCAGGGGTTGCGCGTGGGGCCGCCGTAGCGCACGGCTTCGCTGGTCGGCGCCATGCACAGCTCGGAGACGCGGGTGCGGGCAAAGGGTATGAGCCCGGCCTGCTCCAGGCGGCTGGCCAGGGTCGAGTCCTGGGCGTAGCGGGTATCGGAGAACAGGCGCGATCCCACGCTGGAGGGCAGCCGCGTGGAGGGCAGGCCCGAATCCTTGAGCAGGAACGGAACGCCGGCGAAGCGGGTGCCGGGGCGCCCCTGGCGCGCGCTTTCCAGCGCGGCCTCGGGATGGGCGTGGCACAGCACCCCGTAGGGTTCGTCGTAGCGGCCGGCCAGTTCGAGGGCGCAGCGCATGGCGTGCTCGGCGGTCATGTCGCCGCGCGCAATGTGCTCGGACAGCTCGACCGCATCGAGTTTCAGGTAGTCAATGATGTGGCTTGCGTGCATAAATCAGCGATTCGGTTTCTGGCGCACGGCCCAATCCCGCAGGGCCTGCAGCAGGGTTTGCAGGGTGGCGCGCAATGCGGCGGATGCGTCGGCCGACCACGGCGAGGGCCAGTTTTCCTCGCTGGGGGCGTCGGCGGGTTCATGCATGTAGGCGCGGCAGGCCAGTTCCATCTGGATGGCGTGCACGCCGGCGTCGGGCTGTCCGTACTGGCGCGTGATGGCGCCGCCCTTGAAGCGGCCGTTGACGACGTAGTCACGGCCGCTGGCGCGGCAGGCGTCGGCGACGATGGCCTGCAGTTCCGGGCTGCAGCTGGCGCCGTCGTTGGTGCCGATGTTCCGGGCGGGTAGCTGCCCGTCGAACAGGCGCGGGATGCGCGAGCGGATGGCGTGGCAGTCGTACAGCACGACGGCGCAGTGCCGCTCGCGCAGCCGCGCGATCTGGCTTGCGAGCGCCGCGTGGAAGGGCTGGTGGTACTGCGCCTTGCGCCGGGCGATGGCGGCGTCATCGGGTTCGCGGCCGACGCGGTAAAGCGGCGCGCCGTCGAAGTTGGTGGTGGGGCACAGCCCCGTGGTGGCCTGCCCGGGGTAGAGCGAGCGCCCGTCCGCGGGACGGTTGACGTCGATGACCGAGCGCGACACCTTGGTGCACACCAGCGTGGCGTCCAGGTCGCGCGCGAAATCGTAGAGCCGGTCGACCCACCAGTCGCAGTCGCGCACGGCATCCCAGTCGGAGACGAAGTCGTGCCTGAGCTCGTCGGGGATCCAGCTGCCGGCGTGGGGGATGCTGCACACCAGCGGCGAGCCGCCTTCGTGGATGGTCAGCCATGGCGGCGCCATGGCCGTCTGCGGTCCGGTCATCGGGCGGCGCCAAAGCCGGCCGTGAAGCGTTCGAAGACGGCGGCCACCTGGTCGACCTCGGCTTCGGCGCAGAAGAAATGGTCGGCGGCGGCGCCGCATTGCGGGGCGGCCTTCATGCCCAGCGTGTTGACCGGTTCGAGGGCGGCCTTGATGAAGCCGGTGACGTCGAACGGCAGCGGGCCGTCGGTGGAGATCACCTTGAGCGGGCCGAATTTCTGCCGTTCGGCCTGCGCGCTGCCGTGTCCTTCCCAGGTCTGCTCGTCGACGACCAGGGAAAAGCCGGTCTGGTCGCGGATGACGGCCACGTACCGGCTTTGGCTGTGGGCCAGCGCGCGCGCGACGGCCTCGCCGTGCTCGGCCGGCACGTCGATGAGCCAGTAGCGCTCGGGCCAGACCTTCATGGGCATCTTTTTCCAGACTTCGATCGGATCGTGTGCCATGGCGTGTTCTCCTTCAATACGGATCGTGGGGGACGGCATCAGGCCAGGTAGACGGATTTCTTGTGCAGAAAGAAATCGACGCCGTCTTCGGATAGTTCGTTGGGGCCCAGGCCGGAGGCTTTCCAGCCGCCGGTGGAGACGTGCGGGTACAGCCCGGGGGGGACGTCGTTGATCTTCACCACGCCGGCCTGCACCTGGTCGGTAAAGCGGCCGATCGCGCGCGCGTCGTGGCTGAACAGGGCGGCGCCCAGGCCGTAGCGCGTGGCGTTGACTTCGGCGATGGCCTGGTCCAGGTCGTCGCAGACCCGCAACGCCAGGACCGGGCCGAAATACTCGTCGGTCCACAGCGGGTCATCGAGGTCATGGACCTGGATGAGCGCCGGCGATAGGTAGTTGCCGTGGGCATAGGGCGCCTGTTCGATCGGCGCGCCGCCTTCGATGAGGCGGGCGCCGCGTTCGCGCGCCTGGGCGATGGCGTCGACCAGCAGGTCGTGCTGGCGCGCCGAGATGAGCGGGGCCAGGCAGGACTCTTCCTGGTGGGGCAGGCCGGGCCGCAGGTCGCGGACGATGTCCAGCAGGCGTTTCAGGAACGCGTCGGCGACGTGGCGGTGGACCAGCACGCGGCTGACGGCGGTGCATTTCTGGCCGGCAAAGCCGAAGGCGCCAAAGGCGATGCGTTCGGCGGCAAGGTCGAGGTCGGCGTCGGGCATGACCACGGCGGCGTTCTTGCCGCCCATCTCGCACTGCACGGCCGCGCCCCGGCCGGCTGCGGCGGCGGCCACCTGCAGGCCGACGCGCGTCGAGCCGGTGAAGCTGACGGCGGCGACGGCCTCGCTGGCCACCAGGGCGCGGGAGACCGCGTCGCCGTCCTCGATGAGCGCATTGAACACGCCGTCGGGAAAGCCCGCCTGGTGCATGATTTCGATCAACGCCAGCGACACGGCGGGGGTGGAGACCGAAGGCCGCCAGATGACGGGGTTGCCGCCTATTAGCGCCGCGCCGATTTTCTGGCAGGGATTGGACAGGGGGTAGTTCCACGGCGTGATGATGGCCGCCACGCCGCGCGGGAATTTCTCCTGGACGATGCGCAGCGCGCCGTTGCGTTTGACGGCGCCCTGGCCGCCCCAGGCCGGCCAGCCGGCGTAGGCGTGCAGGAAGCCCGCGGCGGCGCTCACTTCGCCGCGCGCCTCCTGCAGGGGCTTGCCGGCTTCGAGGGCGAGCAGGCGGGTCAGTTCGTCGAGGCGTTCGAGCAGCAGCGCGGCGGCCTTGCGCAGCGGCTCGGCGCGTTGCAGCGCCGGCACGGCGGCCCAGGGGGCGGCGGCGGCCGTGGCGCGGGCAACGGCGGCCTCGGCGTCGGCCGGCGTGGCGCAGCCGAACTCCCGGCCGCTCTGGCGCGTGTCATGGGGCAGCGCGGTGCGGAACGTGCGCGCGGCCGGCGTCTGTGCCCAGCGGCCGCCGATGTAGGCGTAGGCGCCGATGTCAGGGGAGGAGGTCATGGTGTTCCTAGGCGCAGCCGAACTGGGCCGCCGTGCCCGGCGAGCGGTTGGGGCGCGGGTGCCCGAGCAGGGTGTCGGCCACGGGAGCGTCGAGCACGCAACGGAAATGGTGCAGCACTTCGGCCAGTTTCTCGTCGGCGGTCTCGTGGATGCGGAATGGCGCGGGCGCGGCGAGCACGTCGCCTTCGGCCAGGAAGAAGCCCTGGATGACGTGGCGCGCGCCCATCGACTGCAGCACGGGCCGCAGCGCGTAGTCGACCGACAGGACGTGGGCGACGCTGCCGCCGGTGGCCAGCGGGAGGACCGATTTGCCGGCCAGCGCGAACTGCGGCAGGACGTCCAGGAAGGCCTTGAGCAGGCCGGAGTAGGACGCCTTGAAGACGGGCGTGGCCACGATCACGGCGTCGGCCTGCTCGATGAGCGCGGCCGCCTCGCGCAGCGCCGCGTTGCCGAAGTCGCCGGCCAGCAGCGCCCGCGGGTCGATGTCGCGCACGCGGATGTGGCGGGCCTGCTGGCCGCGCGGGCCCAGTTGCGCCAGTACGTGGTCGACGAACAGCGCGGTCTTGGAGGTGGGCGAGGGGCTGGCCGAGATGGCCACGATTCTTGCGTCGATCATGATGGTCTTACCTTGCTTTGCGGTCCTGTCCGGCCGTGGTCTCGTGCCAGAACAGCAGGCGGCGTTGCGCCCAGTTCACCACCAGCGTCGCCATGGCGCCCATGAAGGCCAGGGTGAGGATGCAGGCGAACATGATGGGCAGGTCGAAGTTCAGCGAGGCGGCCTGGATCAGGCTGCCCAGCCCTTTCTGCGACGCCACGAACTCGCCCACCACCGCGCCCAGCAGCGACAGCACCAGGGCGATCTGCAACCCGGCGAAGATGGAGGGCAGGGCCGAGGGCAGCTTGATGTCGCGGAAGATCTGGAAACGGCTGGCGGAAAAGGCGGTGTACAGGTCGATGAGTTCCTGGCGGGCGCCGCGCAGTCCCGTGACGACGTTGACGAACATCGGGAAGAAGCAGATGAGCGCGACCAGCACCACCTTGGACATCAGGCCGAAGCCGAACCAGACGATGAGCAGGGGAGCCAGCGCGACCTTGGGCATGGACTGCAGCGCGACGACGTAGGGGTAGACCATGCGTTCGAGCAGGCGGAATTCCGCCACCAGCCCGCCCACGACCACCGCCACGCTGCATCCGAGCACGAAGCCGCCGATGGTTTCGGCGGTGGTGGTCAGCAGGTGGGGCCACAGCAGCCCGGTGGAGTAGCCATGCCAGAGCGCGCGGAAGACGTCCAGCGGCGGCGGCAGGAGATAGGCCGGCATGCCCAGCCAGCGTACCGAAATGTCCCAGAGGCCCAGGATGAGCACGAGCGTGACCAGGGGCAGCAGGACGTTGGAGAATCGATTTGCCATGGGTGTGTGTTCCCGTCAATGATTCGCGACGGGGCTTTCCGTGCGATTGGCAGCCGTGGTGAAGTGGCTCTTGAGATGCGCGCACAGTTCGCCGAATCGCGGGTTGGAGGCGATGTTCGACTGGCGCGGGCGGGGCAGGTCGATGACGACATCATCGATGACCTTGGCCGGGCGTTCGGACAGGACGATGACGCGGTCGGCCAGGAAGACGGCTTCGTGGATCGAGTGGGTGATGAACAGCACGGCCTTGTCCGTTTCCATCCAGATGCTTTGCAGCTCCTCGGACATCTGCTCGCGCGTCATGGCGTCGAGCGCGGCGAACGGTTCGTCCATCAGCAGCAGGCGGGGGTTGTGCACCAGGCCGCGCGCGATGCCCACGCGTTGCTGCATGCCCCCGGAGAGTTCGCGCGGATAGTGGTCGGCGAATTTCTCCAGCCCGACCAGCTTGAGCAGGTCCAGCGCGATGCCGCGGTGTTCGTTCTCGTTCAGGCGCAAGGCGCGGATCGGCACCAGCACGTTTTCGACGACGGTCTTCCAGGGCAGCAGCACCGGCTGCTGGAAGACGATGCCGACGTCGCGGCGCGGGCCTTCGATCCGGCTGCCGTCCAGCAGCGCCTGCCCGCCGCTGGGCCGCAGCAGGCCCGAGACGATCTTGAGCAGCGTGGACTTGCCGCAGCCCGAGGGGCCGAGCACCGCGACGAATTCCTTGCGGCCGACGCTCATCGTCATGTTGTCGACGGCGAGCAGGCTGCCGCGGCGCGTTTCGTAAGTGACCGACAGCGCGTCGATCTGGAGCTGGGGGACCGACGGCCCCCCGGATTGTTCAGTCATGGGCGTGCTTCCTGACGTACGGCGTTCTCAATGCTCCCGGGCCTGCCTGGCCACGGCATCGGCGTCGAACTTGTTGTATTCGCCGACCAGCTTGTTGGAATAAAGCGTGTCCAGCGGAATGTCGGTCTTGGTGACTTCGTTGCCCAGCTTGAGCGCCTCGATGAGCATGGTCCAGTCTTCCTGCGAGAACGCGCCGTACTGGCGCGGCTGGCCGTCGCGGAAGTAGTTGAGGTTGGCCATGCGCACCTTCAGCACTTCCTTCTCGCGCTCGAGCGTGGCCTGCTCCTGGTCGGGCCGCGGCTTCATCGCCGGGTAGTCGTCCCAATAGGCGCGGATGCAGCTCTCGAGGTTGGCCTGGCAGGCCACGGTGCCCTTGGTCAGGGCGCGGCCGAAGCGTGCGATCAGGTCCGGGTTCTGGTCGTACAGCTTGCGGGTGACGGAGATGCCGTGGCTGGACAGGCCCTGGTAGGCGGCGGGCAGCGGCACGCGGCGGATCGGGATGCCGTTCTGCTCGACGCGCACGTGCGCGGTGTCGAACAGGTTGAGCACCTGCACCTGGCGCGTCTTGAGGGCGTCGAACGCGGCCGCGCCGGTGCCCACGGCCAGGAACTTGACGTCGCCGGCCGGCACGCCCTGGCTGGCGAGGATGGCGCGCGACATGAAAATATTGCCCGAGGTCAGCCCCAGCACGCCGATGGTCGCGTCCTTCATGTCGGCGAAGGACTGGATGGGCGAGTCCTTCAGCACCGCGAATTCCCAGATCGAGTTGCGCAGGTAGTTATAGGGAAACAGGATCGGGTAATCCGGCTTGCCGGGCTGGCGCGCGACGACCAGGGTTTCCAGGCTGGAGTAGGCGCCCTGGATGTTGCCGGCCAGCAGCTGGGGCACGATGACCCCCGAGCCGGTCAGCACCTGCACCGTCAGGTCGATGCGCTCGTCCTGCCAGTAGCCCAGCTTCTTGGCATAGGACAGCGGCGCCACGCCCGAGTTGATGGCCGACGGCCAGGCGAACACGAATTTGTCGGCCGCGCTGGCGGCCGCCGGCGCGGCGCCGGCCAGTGCCGCGGCCACGCCGGCGGCGATGAATAGTTTCGATGCTTTCATTTCTTCCCCTTGGCCGTGTGCCGGCGTGAAGTCAGCTCTGGTTCCAGGTCGAGCTGGGTGTCGAGTACTCGTGTTCGGGCCAGCTCTGCACGACCGGCAGCACTTCCTTGCCGATCAGCTCCAGGGCCTTCTTGTTGGTTTCGTGGCCCATGCCGTCGATGCGCCAGATCAGGTCGTCGATGCCCATTTCGTGCAGCCGGCGGCAGCGTTCGATCAGGTCGTCGGGCGTGCCGGCCATGATGTAGGGCGCGTTGTCGATGAGGTATTGCAGGTTGTCCATGTTGGCGCGGATGCGCTCGATCTGGGCGAAGTACTCATAGCCTTCCGAGCGCTTGGCCAGCTTGGTCATCCAGTCCATGATGACTTCGACGAAGCGCAGGGTGTTTTCCTCGGTCTGCTTCAGCGCCGTGGCGCGATCGGCGTGGCAGTTCACGCCGACCGAGAACAGGGCCTGGCGCTTGGTGATGGAGCCGGCCACGCATTGCGCGTTCTCGGCGCCCTTGCGATAGGCGTCGATGCAGGCTTGCGCGTACTCCCAGCCCAGGATGCTCAGGCCGCTCATGGCGCCCACGCCCATCCGGCCGGCTTCCTCGTGCGATTCGAGGCTGGTGGCCGACAGGTGCACCGGCACCGGGCGCCGGCCCACGGGCCACGGCGACATGCGGCGCGGCGGGATGTTGTAGTAGGGGCTCTGGTGTTCCAGTTTTTCCTGCGTGAAGCCCTTGCCGATGATGGCCAGGAACTCGTCGCGGTACTCGCGCGTCAGCTTGGCATCCACGCCGAAGGCGTCGAGCGTGTAGGGGTTGTTCGAGCGCGCGCCGCCCAGTTCGGCCCGGCCGCCCGACAGCAGGTCCAGCGTGGCCATCTGTTCGACGATGCGGATGGGGTGGTTGTAGGGCAGCAGATTGACCGAGGCAATGCGCAGGCGCATCTTCGTGGTGCGCGCGGCCACGTACGGCAGCACGATTTCCGGCGCCGAGGTGATGGCCTCGCCGCTGGCGAAGTGCTGTTCCGACATGGCGTAGCCGTCGAAGCCGCAGGCTTCCGCATGGACGGCTTCGTCCACCACTTCCTTCATGCGCTGGGCCCACGTGGTGCCCGCCGGGCAGATGGCCTCATGGAAAAGAATGACCTTCATGGCAACTCCTGCTATAAATGGTGTGGCTTGTGTTGAGTGTTCCTAATATAGGAACATCGTTCCGAATAAGATGAGCGCATCATCGCCGCTGCGCCTGCCGGCGTCAATATAGGGTTTCCCATTACTTCACCCTGGACAGGGAAAAGGGGCTTGTGTGCTGGCTCTACGCCTCATGATTTGAAAGGCGGAACGATTGTTTCTATAATCGGAACGATTTTGCGAAACATAAGATGGAGGAAGCCACAGTGGCGGCAGACGGGAGCAAAACCCGCAAGGAGGAAGGCGGGGCCGAGTCGGGCGGAAGCCAGGTGATGACCAAGGGCCTGCGAGTGCTGAGCCACGTCGCGCACTGCGGCGGCGAGATCGGCGTGCGCGAACTGGCCCGCGACGTGGGCCTGCCCGTGGCGGTGGTGCATCGGCTGGTGAGTTCGCTCTCCGAGCTCAACTACCTGGAAAAGAACCCCGAGTCCGGCAAGTACCGGATCGGCTATGAAGCCTTCGAAGTGGGGCGCACCTATCTGCGCTCGGCGCGCATCGAAACCTGCGCCCCGCCGGTGCTGCGCAACGTGGTCGATGCCCACAGGCTCAATGCGTTCCTGGGCGTGATGCGCGACCTGAGCGTGATCTACCTGATCACGATCCAGGACTATGGCCACTACGACATCCGCATCGCGCCAGGCTCCGAGGTGCCGCTGGCCACCACCGCGATGGGCAAGGTGCTGCTGGCCGACCTGGCCGACGACGAGATCCTGGAGAAGCTGGGGCAATATGCCGAGAAGCGCTTCTCCGCCTTCGATATCTCCAGGCGCGACACGGTCATCGAGGAGATCGTGCAGATCCGCCAGCAGGGCTATGCCGTTTCCGAGGACGGCTCGTTTCGCGGCACGGTGTCGGTGGCGGCGCCGGTCTACAACTTCACCGGCCGCGTGATCGCCGCGGTCAGCGTCGGCCGGCCCACGCAGATCAGCAGCGGTCCGACCGTCGAGTCGATGATCGAGTGCGCGGTCGAGGCCGCGGGCAGGATCTCCGCCTGCCTGGGCGCGCAGATCGCCAACCAGCGGCGCGGCGGCTGAGCCGCGCGGCTTTTCGGGTAACCTGCGATGGCGCGCCGCCCGGCGCGCTTGCACGCAGGAAGGGCCGTGGCCATCGATGTCAATTATTCGTCCTGGGATACGTCGCGCAAATTCGGCGCGGGCTGGCTGCTGCGCACCGATCTGGGGCGGGTGCGCGCGTTCGCCGAGGGCCAGGCGCTCTACAGGCAGGGCGATGTGCACGACAGCTTCTTCCTGGTGCGATCGGGATTCCTGCATACGGTCGTGCACGGCGCCAATGGCGGCGTCCTGCTGCTGGAGATCTTCGGGCCGGACGCGATTTTCGGCGAGGCCTCGGCCTTCGTCGACGAGCCGCGCTATGTCACGGCCAGGGCGGTCACGCCCGCGGTCGTGACCGAGTACCGCGTCTCCGAACTGCTGCCGGTGCTGGCCGGCGAGCCCGGGCTGGCGGTGTCGCTGATCCAGTTGCTGGGCATCAAGCACCGTATTCTCATCGGCAAATTGCTGCGGGCAACCTCGGCCAGTCCGCGCGAGCGGCTGGAGGGCCTGCTGGGCCGCATCGCGGCGGGCTCGGAGCAGACCCGCGCGTTGCGCCTGACGCACGAGCAGCTGGCCCGCATGACCGGCCTGAGCCGGGTGACGGTGACCCGCGCGCTGAAAGCCATGGCCGAGGAGGGACTGGTCGACACGCGCGGCAAGGGCGTGGAGATCCGCGACGCCGAGCGCCTGCGCGCGCGGCTGGGGCCGTTCTGAGGCCGGCGTGAGAATCCCCGCGGTTTTGTAGCGCGCGATACAACCCGCTGCCTGCTTTGTTTCTACAGTGATGGTTTTCACGGGGAAGCGGGCGGCATGCTGCTGGACAATGTAATCGCCTTGGTGACGGGCACCGCGCAGGGCAACGGCGCGGCGATTGCGCGCGGGCTGGCGGCGCAGGGCGCCGCGGTGGCCGTGTGCGACATCGACCTGGCCGGCGCGCGGCGCACGGCCGAGGCCTTGCGCGCCGAGGGCGCGCGCGCCGCCGCCTATGAGCTCGATGTCCGCGACGCGGCGCGCTGCGCCGCGGTGGCCCGCCAGGTCGGCGAGGACCTGGGGGCGCTCGGCGTGCTCGTGAACAACGCGGGGGTGCGTCCCAGGCATGCCTTCGACGGCGACGAGCGCGACGCGCTGTGGCGCCAGGCCATGGACGTGAACGTGGACGGCGTGCGCAACATGACGCTGGCCTGCCTGGAGGGTCTGGCGGCCACCCGCGGCGCGGTGGTCAACATCACCTCGATCGCGGCCAGCCGGGCGTCGGCGCAGTCCATCGCCTATTCGACGTCCAAGGCGGCCGCGCAGATGCTGACCAAGGTGCTGGCGCTGGAGCTGGCGCCTTGCGGCATCCGCGTCAACGCGGTGGCGCCCGGCGTGATCGAAACCGCCATGACCCAGTCCAGCCGGGACGATCCCCAACGGCGCGGCGCCCTGATGGCGCGCATCCCGATGCGCCGCTTCGGCAGCCCGCAGGACCTGGTCGGACCCGTGACATTCCTGGCTTCGCCGATGTCGGCCTATGTCACCGGCGCGGTGCTGGCGGTCGACGGCGGATTTCTGGCTGTATGAACACCGGCGTGCGCGCCGATATCGAAGCCCGTCCTGGAAGGCGGGCAAGCACTGGAGGAGACCTGCAATGAAATCGCTGTTCCGTTCCCTGTCCGCCGCGACGCTTGCGCTGGCCGTGGTGGCGCCCCAGGCGTTGGCGCAAGACGCCTATCCGACGCGGCCGATCCGCATCGTGGTGCCGTATCCGGCCGGCAGCGCGCTGGAGTCGGTGGCGCGCACGGTGTCGCAGACCTATAACGACAACCTGGGCCAGCCGGCCGTCATCATGAACAAGCCTGGCGGCTCGGGCATCATCGGCACCCAGGAAGTGGCGCGCGCGCAGCCCGACGGTTATACGCTGCTGCTGGGCACCAACCAGACGCATGGCGCGAACTCGGCGCTCTATCCCAACCTGCCGTACGACGCGCTGGGCGATTTCACGCCCATCGCCGGGCTGGCGCGCATGCAGCACGTGCTGGTGGTGCGCAAGAACCTGGGCGTGGACAGCGTGCGCGGGCTGATCGAGCTGGCCAGCAAGCCTGGCGCAAACCTGAACGTGGGCTCCAGCGGCAATGGCTCGGCGTCGCACCTGGTGGCCGAAATGTTCATGCGCAGCGCGGACGTGAAGATGGCCCATATTCCGTACAAGGGCTCGGGCGAGGTCGCGCAGGGCCTGCTGGGCGGATTCGTGGACGTGTCGTTCGCCACCTTGCCCAGCGTCCTGCCCTTCATCAAGGACGGTTCGATCGTGGCGCTGGCGGTGGCTTCCAGGGATCGCGCGCCGCAGCTCGACAGCCTGCCCACGCTGGCGCAGGAGGGTGTGCGCGATGTCGAGGCCGATGCCTGGACGGCGCTGTTCGCGCCGGCCGGCACGCCGCCGGCGGTGCTGGCCAAGGTCTCGGCGGTCACGATCGACGCGTTCAAGGATCCCGGCGTGGTCGAGAAGATCGCCGCCACCGGCTTCGTGCCGGAGGTCTCCGACGGCGCGGCGTTCAAGGCCTTCCTGGCGCAGGACATGCAGCGCTGGGCGGACGTGATCAAGGCGGCCAACGTCAAGCTGGATTGAGGCGGGCGACTGCGGTCGCGGGGTTGCTAGGTCGAGCGCCGTAGTTCGCGTTCGAGTGCCGGGCTGGCGACCTCGCCCAAGGGGCGAATGGCTTGTTCCAGGATCGCGATGAGCGCCGGCCTGGCGCCGTGCGCTTCGAAGACGGCTTTCCAATTGCGGGTGGCGCCCCACACCCGACGGATGACCGCCAGCGCGGCAGGCTTGTCGACAACGAATGCGGCAAACTCGCTCATGGCATTGTCCAGCGTTGCCAGCTTGCCCTGGGCGCCGATACTCAGATGCAGGCGACGCTCCCGCGCGACCGACGGACGCGGCACGACGTCATAGAGGGGGCTTAGACGCCAGCCGCGTAGCTGCGCGTCGTACGAGAAGGCATGATTGCGCAGATGGTCGTCGTCATTGTTGACGAAGATATTGAGCACCATCCGGGCGAACAGTTCTTCGGTATCGGCGGCGATGCAAGAGGGGTGGACCCGCTCCCGTATCGTCTGCGCAAGATCCCGATAGCTCTTGGCGGTGGAATCCATTTCGGGGCATCCCATCATGGTCAATGCGCTGACTTGGGGTATGCGCCCTTCCGTGGCGCCCGGTTGCGGGTGCGAGTCGTAACCGCGCGCCAGCGCTGGCGGCGGCTGGCCGGGCGGGGCCCAATAGCGGTCGAATCGGCGTACCAGCAGTATGCGCTCGCTGCCTGCCAGAAGGATTCGCAGCGGCGGAACCGTCAGGCCGGCCGCGCGAGCCAGGTCCATGGCGCCGGCTTCGACGATCGCCATGTCATAAGCGTCGTTCGCGGCGGGGAATTTGGCCAGCCAGAGCACGCCGTCGGCATCACGTACGGAAGCCTTGGGCCGCGCGCCGCCGGCAGATGGCGCGCCGCCCAGGTACGGCATCAACTTGGCCGGTACGGGTTCCCCTGCCTCCACGGCAGCGGCCGCTTGCAACAGGTAGGGAAGGTTCAGCAGATCGCCGGCGGGGTGTCGCGGTGGGGAGTCCAGACGGTCACGTACATCGAGGGCGCCGACCCGGTCGTTGCCCGCCTCCAGCAGGTAGGTGAATTCATCCAGGCTATTGGGGGCCGCGTTCAGGCGCGCTTCGATGACGCGGCGGCCCCATGCGTCGGGTGCGGCGTCGCGGATACCGCCGAATTCCCCAAGTTCCGGTGAGGGAAACCAGCGCATGCTGGGGTTCGCGCGCGCTTGCTCCAGGCTCAGGGCGCGAGGATCCACGTCGAATGCTGCCGGGCGTTTCAGATAGCGCAGGCCATACGCGAAGCTGAGTACTTGCTGGCCGTCGGCGGCGCGTTCCCGGTCAAGCAGGCCGGCCGGGACGAAGGCGTGCCGCGGTTCCGTTTGTTCGGCGATGTGCGCGAAGATGGTGACGCGGTCCAGGGTGCGGCTTGCCAAGATAGCGCCTCCTAGAAGTCCAGGTCGCGCAGCTCGGCTTTGGCCGTGGCGCGCACGCGTTGAGGCCGCCGGCGGGCATTCAGGGCAACCAAGGCGGGCACGTCGCCCGACAGAAGCATTTGCAGGGAGACTTCCGGCGCCATGGCGTGGATGTAGCGCAGCACCTGCGCGAGTGTACGGCCGGGGTCGCCTTTCTCTATCAGCACGGCGGTCGAGCGCGATACGCCGGCGCGCGCTGCCACGTCGGCCTGCCGCAGCTTGAGGCCGTGGCGCATCTGGGCAATACGTGCTCCCAATTGCCGCGTTTCGGTCTGGCGCTTGTCAGGCAGGAGAGGGGTTTCGTCACGCTTCATGACCGCAATCATAGTCTTAAAACATCGTAATGACTGAGATTGGCGTCATTTTATTGAATCCATGAAAAGACCGCAATTCCAGTCCTTAATTCAACTAAGGACTGATATTGTGGTCATTTTCCATTTTTTTGCGGCCGCGCCGCCTACCCCAGTTCCTCGGTCACCCGGTCGGCCTCGCGCTTGAGCGCGGCGGCGATGGTCTTGCGGCGGTCCGGGCCCATGCGGCCGTAGTGGGCGGCGATGCTGAGCGCGGCGACGGGCTGGCGGGCCAGGTAGATCGCCACGCCGATGCCGTACATGCCCTTGAGCAGGTAGCCCGGGTTGAGCGCGTAGCCGCGCTGGCGGGTGTCGGCCACCTGGGCGCGCAGCTTGTCCACGTCCAGGCTGGGATAGGGCTGCAGGCGCGGTTGGATGCGGCGCAGCACGTTCTCGACCTCGCCGTCGCCGAACGCGGCCAGCAGCGCCAGGCTGCCCGAGCCCACGCCCAGCGGGCGGCGGGTGCCGATGTTCTGGGTCAGCACCTTGACCGGGAAGGAGCCTTCCTTGCGGTCTATGCAGACGGCGTCCAGCCCGCTGCGTATGGTGAGCATGACGGTGTCGCCGGTGCTTTGCGCCAGCCGCTCCAGCGCCGGCCGGGTGACGGCCTGGATGTCGAGGCGGTTGGAGGCGCGCTCGCCCATGGAGAGGAATTCCAGGCCCAGGTAGTAGACGCGGCTGCCGGCGGCCTGCTCGACGAAGCCTTCGGCGCTGAGGGTCTTGAGGAAGCGGTGCAGCGTGCCCTTGCTCAGCCCGCTCTGGGCCTGCAGGTCGGAAAAGCGCATGCCGTTCGATGACGAGCTGTAGGAGAGGATGCGCAGAATCTCCAGGGCGCGCCTGACGCTTTGCACGGTGTCGCCGCCGCCGGCCCGCGTGGTGCCGTTGTCCGCCATTGCCGTCTCCTGCCTGTCCGTTGCGGCGGCGCGCCGCCCGGGCGCGCCGCCATTTTTTCTGGCTGTTGGTACTAGTGTTCCGTATCGCGGAACTTTTTAGGCGTATCCGCGATTTTGCCGCGTTTCGTTTCTAGAGTCCAAACCCAGTCCCGGCGGCGTCGCCGCGTTCGGGGAGGAGGCAAGGACATGATCGATATCGCGAAGTCATACCAATGCAGTCCCGCGCTGTGGCGCGACAGGGTGGATCCGGCGTTCCTGCGCGAGCTGCGGCGCGTGGTGGCCGATACCGTGCTGCCCGAGGCCGAGGCCATCGACCGGCAGGACGTGTACCCGGTGCAGATAATCAAGGCCATGGCGCGCCGCGGCTATACCAGCCTGACGCTGCCGCGCCAGTGGGGCGGCGGCGCGGCCCCGTACGGGCACTGCGCGGCGGTGTTCGAGGAGGCCTCGTACGGCAGCGCGGCGGTGGGGATCAGCCTGATCACCATCCTGCAGGCGCAGACGCTGATCAACCAGTTCGGCGCCGAGTCGCTGAAGGCGGCGGTGCTGCCGGAATTCGCGCAGGGCCTGATCACCGCCTACGCGCTGACCGAGGCGAATCACGGCAGCGATATCCGCAGCCTGGACACCAAGGCGCGGCGCCGGCGGCTGGACGCTGGAGGGCCGCAAGTCGTTCATCACCTCGGGTTCGGCCGCCGAGGCCTATATCGTGCTGGCCGAGACGGACCACGGCGTGTCCACGTTCTTCGTGCGCCGCGACATGCCGGGGGTGTCGACGTTCGACGGCCCGACGTCGGGGACGTTCGGCCTGCGCAACGGTCCGCACGTCGACCTGATCCTGGACGGCGTGGTCGTGCCGGACGACCACCTAATCGGGGTCGAGGGCAAGGGCGTGCGCCAGGCAGTGACCACGCTGGATTTCTCGCGCACCATGGCCGGCGCCATCAGCCTGGGCATCGCCCGCGCCGCGTTCGACAACGCGCTGGCCTACGCGGCCGGGCGCGAGGCGTTCGACCAGAAGGTGCTGGGCTTCCAGGGCATCCAGTGGTATTTCGCCGATCTGGCGACCCGGATCGACGCCGCCCGCCTGCTGGTGTACGAGGCCTGCGTGGCGCTGGACGAACACCGCGAGATCGCCCGCTATGCCAGCGAAGCCAAGCTGGCCGCCAGCCAGGTGGCCACGCGCGCGGCCGAGCAGGCGATCCAGATCTGCGGCGCCTATGGCGTGACCGAGCGCGCGCCGTTCGGCCGCTATCTGCGCGACGCCAAGGCCTACGAGATCGCCGGCGGCTCGTCCGAGATTCTCAAGAACACCATCGGCAAGCAATTGCTTGCCTTCGCCGCCCACCATCTGTCCGGAACCAAGACGTGATCACCGACCGCCTGTATGCCCTGGCCGAAAGCCAGCCCGACGCCATTGCGCTCGTTTTCGAAACCCGCCAGTACCGCTACCGGGAGCTGGCCGACATGGTCAGCGCCATGGCGGCGCGCCTGCACCGGGCCGGCGTGCGGCCGGGCGACCATATCGCCCTGATGTGCGGCAACCGCCCGGCCTTCCTGGCCTGCTGGTTCGCGCTGGGCGAGCTGGGCGCGGTGTGCGTGCCGCTGAACACCGGGCTGGTGGGCGAGGGCTTCTGCTATTCGCTGGCCAAGAGCGAATCGCGCCTGCTGATCGTCGAGCCCGAGCTGCTGGCGCCGCGCCGCGACACCCTGGCCGCCATGGAAGGCGCGCCGCCGGTGCTGGAGATCGACGCCGCGATGGACCTGCCGCCGGCCGAGCCGCCGGCGCGCTGGGCCGGACCGCCGTGCGCCGCGCGCGACCTGAACAGCATCCTGTTCACGTCGGGCACCACCGGCCTGCCCAAGGGCGTGACGCTGCCGCATGGCGCCTATGTGGCCGCCAGCGACGACATGGTGCAGTCGCTGGCGCTGACCCGCGCCGACCGCATCCTGGTGTTCCTGCCGCTGTTTCACGCCAACCCGCAGATGTACGCGGTGGCCTCGGTGCTGGGCTGCGGGGCCACGCTGGTGCTGCTGCGCAACTTCTCGGCCAGCCGCTTTTTCGACGAGGCGGTGGCCCACGGCGCCACGGGCTTTACCTATGTGGGCACCGTGCTGTCGATCCTCGACAAGCATTATCCCGAGCCGCGCCGCGATCACGCCCTGCGCTGGTGCGTGGGCGGCGGTGCGCCGGCCCGCGTCTGGGAGGCGGTGGAGTCGCGCTTCGGCATCTCGGTGCGCGAGCTGTACGGCATGACCGAAACCGGCGGCTGGGTGTCGATGAACACGCCGCAGCGGGCGCGCTTCGGCTCGGTGGGGCATGCGCGCGCGGGCATCGAGCTGGCCGTGGTGGACGAGGCCGGCGCGCCGGTGGCCATCCGCGCCAAGGGCGAGATCGTGGCGCGTTCCGAACGCCCGCACGTGTTCTTCTCGGAGTACTGGCGCAATCCCGAGGCTACGGCCGGCACGCTCAAGCAGGGCTGGCTGCACACGGGCGACCGCGGCTACCTGGACGAGGACGGTTTCCTGTACTTCGACGGCCGCCAGAAGGAACTGATCCGGCGCGGCGGCGAGATGATCGCGCCCACCGAGGTCGAGCAGCAGCTGCTCAAGCACGAGCAGGTGCGCGATTGCGCGGTGGTCGGCGTGCCCGACGACATCATGGGCGAGGAGGTGCATGCGTACGTGGTGCTGCAGGGCGAGCCGGACGCCGGCGCGCTGCAGGCCTTCCTGAAGGCGCGCCTGCCGGCCTATATGGCGCCGCGCTATTTCTCGTTCGTGCCCGCCATTCCCAAGACCGAAACCCAGAAAATCAAGCGCCATCTGCTGGCCGACCTGCCGGCGCAGGTCGTGGACCTGGCCGTGGCGCGCCGCTGACCCTTTGCACCGATAACAGGAGAGACAACCCATGACCCGACGATGGAAACAACGGCCCCCCGGCTCGAACTGGGGCGATTTCGGCGATGACGACCAGCTCGGCCGGCTCAACCTGCTGACCCCCGAGAAGGTGCGCGAGGCCGTGGCCGAGGTGCAGGAAGGGATCGTGTTCAGCCTGAGCCTGCCGCTGGACATGCCGGGCGGCAACGTGCTGAACCCGGCGCGCCATCCGCCGCGCCTGATGCCGACGCGGCGCGACGACAAGCCCATGTACCTGCACGCCTTCGAGCACGACCACAACACCACCGACGTGGCGTGCGACGACATGGTGGCCATGAGCCTGCAGTACTCGACGCAATGGGACGCGCTGTCGCACATCGGTTCGCATTTCGACGCCGACGGCGACGGCGTGGCCGAGATCGTGTTCTACAACGGCTATACCGGCAAGGAGAACTTCTCGCACCGGCGCGAGGACCGCGACAGCCCGTCGCGCGCGCATCGCCTGGGGATCGAGCACATGGCGGCCAAGGGCGTGCAGGGGCGCGGCGTGCTGCTGGACCTGCGGCGCCATTTCGGCGACGAGCGCAAGCGCGTCGGCTACGACGATCTGATGCGCGTGATCGAGCATGACCGCGTGGAGGTGCGCAAGGGCGACATGCTGTGCCTGCACACCGGCTTTGCCGACGTGGTGCTGGGCATGGGCGGCAAGCCCGACGCCCAGCGGCTGGCGCGTTCGTGCGCCGTGCTCGATGGTTCGGACAGCCGCCTGCTGGACTGGATCGACGACAGCGGCATCGCCGCGCTGATCGCCGACAACTATGCGGTCGAGGACCGGCCCTACGATTTCAAGGGCGATGGCTGCCATGCCTTGCTGCCGCTGCACGAGCGCTGCCTGTTCAAGCTGGGCCTGCACCTGGGCGAACTGTGGCATCTCAGCCCGCTGGCCGAATGGCTGGAGCGGCACGAGCGCCATGCCTTCCTGCTGACCGCGCCGCCGCTGCACCTGCCCGGCGCGGTGGGCTCGCCGCTGAATCCGATCGCCACCGTATAGGAGCGCGCCATGGCACTGGAAATCGAGGACGCCGATGGCGTTCCGTACGTGGGCCTGGGCCTGCACTTCGCCGAGTTCCCGCTGGGCCGCCGGTTCCGCACCGTGGGGCGCACCATCACCGAGGCGGACTTGGTCAACTTCGTCAACGCCACCGGCTTTACCGAGGTGCTGTTCACCGATACGGAGTTCGTCCAGGCGCAGTCGGACATGCGCGGCCGGGTGGTGCCGGGGGCGCTGGTGTTTTCCATGGTCGAGGGCCTGCTGATGCAGGCCTGCATGCAGCACACCGGCTTCGCCTTCCTGGAGATGGAGCTGAAGGTCGAGGGCCCGACGTACGTGGGCGACACGCTGCACGTGCGCTGCGAGGTCATCGAGGCGCGGCACAGCAAGAGCCGCGCCGACCGCGGCCTGGTACGCACGCGCAACCATGTCGTCAACCAGCGCGGCGAGGTGGTGATGGTGTACACCCCCATGCGTTTCGTCAGGCGGCAGTAGCATGGCCCGGCGCAAGATGCCGGGCATCGTATAACAACGACGATTTCTACAAGGAGAGAGACATGAAGAAACCAATCGGAATCCTGCGGGCCACGCTGCTGTGCGGCGTTGCCGTCCTGGCCACCGGCGGCCACGCGTTCGCCCAGGACAACTGGCCGTCCAAGCCGATCCGGCTGCTGGTGGGCTTCGCCCCGGGCGGGCCGACCGACAACGTGGCGCGCATCCTGGCCGAGAAAATGGGCACGGAGCTGGGCCAGCCGGTCATCGTCGAGAACAAGGCGGGGGCGGCGGGCAATATCGCCGCCACCGCGCTGACGCAGGCCACCGCCGACGGCTACACGCTGCTCTACAACACCTCGTCCATCGTCATCGCGCCCTGGGTCTACCGCTCGCCCGGTTTCGACCCCTTGAAGGACTTCGCGCCGGCCGGCCTGACGGCGGCCGTGCCGCTGGTGCTGGCGGCCAACATGCAGGTGCCGGCGCAGACGCCCAAGGCGCTGGTCGATATGGTCAAGGCCGGGCCGGACAAGTACAACTATGCGTCCTCGGGCGTGGGCGCCATCGAGCACCTGACCGCCGCGCAACTGTTGAGCACGCTGGGCCTGAAGGCGACCCACGTGGCCTACAAGGGCACGGCGCCGGCCCAGGTGGACCTGATCTCCGGGGCCACGCAGTTCACCACGACCACGCTGAACACGGTGATTGCGCCGGTGCAGGCCGGCAAGCTGCGCGCGCTGGCGATCACCAGCCGCGAACGCTGGTCGGGCATGCCCGACGTGCCGACCGTGGCGGAAACGCTGATCCCGGGCTTCGAGAGCCTGGCCTGGCAGGGCATCGTGGCGCCGGCCGGCACGCCCGAGCCGGTGCTGGCGAAGATCAACAAGGCCATCAACGACGCCCTGGCCTCGCCCGACGTGCGCCAGAAGCTGGACCAGCAGGGCACCATCGTGCTGGGCGGCTCGGTCGACAAGTACCGCGCCTACATCAAGTCGGAATACGACCGCTGGGGCAAGGTGGTGGAGCAGGCCGGCGCGCGCATCGACTAGCCGGCGGCCGGGCTGCCCCTGCGGGCGGCCCGGCGCCCGCATGTTTCAACGCCGGCTTCGGCTGGCGACGGCGTCGGCGATCGCCCGGGCGGCGTCCTTGTGCTCGTCGGCCGTCTGCACCATGCCCTGCATGGAGGCCGTCATCTCCAGCGTATCGTGCAGCGTCGCATGCGCGCCGAACTGCATCAGGCGCTTGGTCATGCGGGCGATGCGCGGGGGATGCCGCGCGATGCGCCGGGCCAGGGCGTAGGCTTCGTCGAGCAGGGTGGCGTGCGGCACCACCCGGGATACCAGCCCGATTCGTTCGGCCTCGCGCGCGTCGATGAAATCGCAAGTCAGGGCCATTTCCATGGCGCGCGACAGGCCCACCGCGCGCGGCAGGAACCAGGCGCCGCCATCGCCGGGCAACAGGCCGACCCGCAGGAACGATTCGGCGAACACCGCCTGGTCGGACGCAATCCGGATGTCGCACATCAGGGCGACGTCGCAGCCGCCGCCGACCGCGTGGCCGTTGACGGCCGCGATGGTGGGCATGGGCAGCCCGTGGATGGCCCGCGGGATGGCGTGCACGCGCTCCAGGTTCAGGTCGCGCGCGGCCAGCGGATCTTCGGGGGCGAAAACACCGCGCCGCTCCAGCATGTCGTGCACGTTGCCGCCGGCCGAGAAGGCCTTGCCGGCTCCGGTGACGATCAGCACGCGCAGTTGCGGCGTGGCGCAGATCACGGGATGTATGGCGGCCAGGGCGTCCATCATCGCCAGGCTCATGGCGTTCTGGGTGGCCGGGTCGTCCAGGGTCAGCAGGCCTATGCCTGCTTCGTCGACCGAGAACCTGGCGTAGCAAGGGGAAGCGGGGGCGGGCGTCGTCATGGGCGGGCTCATGCGGTGGCGTGGGCGGCGGCCTGGCGGCGCGCGGTCGCCGCCGCCAGGGTCCGGTCCTGGCCGGACTGTTCCAGCGACTGCAGGTACAGGCGCCAGTTGTGCGGGTTGTGGGGCGCGCGGAACGAGCGGCGCGCCAGGTACGCAATGGTGTCGGGATGGGCGGGGGCGGCCCGGAACAGCGCTTCGGCGGTCAGGTATTCGTACACATCGCGCTGATCGTGGCTGCCGCCGGCCGCGTGCGCCGCGTCGGCGCAGGCAAGCAGCGCGTCGGCGCTTTCCCGGTAGCGGCCCTGGCGGAACGCCAGCAGGGCGCCGACGATCGGCACGACGGCCTGGCGGTAGGCCTGGGCGTTGTCGGTGCCGCCGTGGCTGTAGCGCTCCAGCCGCTCGGCCAGGGCCTGGGCCTGCTGCCGGTGCTCGGGGTTCGCGCTGCTGCACAGCGCCATCGCGTAGTGCACGTCGGCAAAACCCATGACCTGGTCGTCGATGCGCGCGGCGCTTTTCTGCGCCACGGCTTCCCAGCGCCGGCCGACATCGACGCCGCTCAGTTCCAGCCGCATCAGCAGCGAGGCTTCGTTGCAGACATCCAGGTATTCCACCGAATTGGCCGCGAACACGGTGCGGTCGTACCAGTCCAGCGCGGCCTGCGCGTCGCCCTGTTCGAGATGGATCAGCGCGCGGTGCCAGTGGATGTGGTGGCGGAAGTTGTTGGCTTCGCTCTAGTGCCGCTCGTGGCGGGCGATCCACGCCAGCGCGTCGGCCTTGCGGTCGGTCGGCTCCAGCGCGTGCGCGACGGCATGCACCGCCCACGGATCGTGCGGCGTCAGTTCGAGCGCGCGCCTGCCGCTGACCTCGCCCCGGGCCAGCTCGCCGGCCTCGACCTGGCCGAAGGCCATCATGCTGAGCATGTAGGGATACAGCGCGTCGTCCTCCGACCAGGAATCGATGGCTTGCGCGATGCCGTCGCGGATGCGGGCGGAGCGGCCCAGGTAGAAGTAGCCGAAATGCGCCATCTTGACCGCCAGAATGTCGCGGGGATGGGCGCGGGCGATGCGCTCCCAGTGCTCGGTCGCCGCCTGCAGCGAGTCGCGCGACCAGCAGGCCAGGGCGTCCAGGTGCCGCTGTTCGCGTTCGGTGAGCGCGGCGCGCCCGGGCTGCAGGCCGGCCGCCAGCTGCGCGGCCTTGTCGGCCAGCGGGCGCAGTCCCATCAGCAGGTAGAAGTAGCCGCGCAGGATCAGCGCCATCGGCATTTGCGCGTCGTGCGCGAAGGTGGCCTTGAGCGCGCCGCCGATGTCGCCGTGGAACTGCAGATAGCGCTTGACGGTTTCGTCGAAGGCCTCGACCGCCTGCGCGTTGGCGGCCGTGAATTCCAGCCCTTCGCGATTTCGCTGCCGTGTCATTGCGTGCTCCCGGAGTCGTAGAACGCCTGGATGCCCGTGATGGCACGCCCGACGATCAGGGCGTGGATGTCGTGCGTGCCTTCATAGGTGTTGACGGCCTCGAGATTGATCATGTGCCGGATGATGTGATATTCGTCGGACACGCCGTTGGCGCCCAGCATGTCGCGCGCCACGCGGCTGATCTCCAGGGCCTTGCCGCAATTGTTGCGCTTGATGATGGAGATCGCCTCGGTCGAGACGCGTCCCTGGTCCATCAGGCGCGCGACCTGCAGGCTGGCCTGCAGGCCGATGGCGATTTCGGTTTCCATGTCGGCCAGTTTCTTCTGGACCAGCTGGTTCGAGGCCAGCGGCCGCCCGAACTGCGTGCGCGCCAGCACGTAGTCGCGCGCCTGGTGCAGGCAGGCTTCGGCCGCGCCCAGCGCGCCCCACGAGATGCCCAGGCGCGCCTTGTTCAGGCACGAGAAGGGGCCGCGCAGCCCCTTGACGTGGGGCAGCATGCGGTCCTGCGGCACGAAGACCTCGTCCATGGCGATGGTGCCGGTGATCGAGGCGCGCAGGGAGAACTTGCCGTCTATGCGTTCGGTCGACAGGCCCTGCATGCCGCGATCGAGGATGAAGCCGCGGATATCGCCGGCGTCGTCCTTGGCCCAGATCAGGAACACGTCGGCGATCGGCGAGTTGGTGATCCAGCTCTTGGCGCCGGACAGGCGGTAGCCGCCCGCGACGCCGCGCGCGCGGGTGGCCATGCCGCCGGGGTCGGAGCCATGGTCGGGCTCGGTCAGGCCGAAGCACCCCACCAGTTCGCCCGAGGCCAGGCCGGGCAGGTATGTCTGCCGCTGTTCTTCCGAGCCGAACGTATGGATGGGGTACATGACCAGGCTCGACTGCACGCTGACCGACGACCGGTAGGCGCTGTCCACGCGCTCCATTTCGCGCCCGATCAGGCCGTAGCTGACGTGGTTGACGCCCGCGCAGCCGTACCCCTCGAGGGTGGCGCCCAGGAAGCCCAGCTGCCCGAGTTCCAGGATGATCTTGCGGTCGAAGGTCTCGGTGCGGTGCGCATGCACGATGCGGGGAAGCAGCTGCTCCTGGCCGTAGGCGTGCGCGGTCGCCTGGATCATGCGCTCGTCTTCGGTCAGCTGCTCATGGAGCAGGAAGGGATCCTCCCAGACGAAGGGCTGGTAGTGCTGCTTGGTGTCGGGCGATGAGGTCTGCGTGTCCATGGTGTCCGTCTCGGGCGTATCGGTGTGGTTGCGGCGCCATCCGGCGTCAGGTTCCGGAGAACCTGGGCTTGCGCTTGTCCTGGAAGGCCTGCAGCCCTTCCTTGATGTCGTTGCTCAGGCCATAGCTTTCCCAGGCCACCACTTCGAGCCGCAGCGCCGTGTCCAGGGGCTGCTCGTAGCCGTCGTTGATCAGCTGCTTGATCAGGCGCACGCCCAGCGGCGAATTCTTGGTGATCTGGGCTAGCAAGGCCTGGACGGCCTCGGTCAACTGTTCGTCCGGGACCACCTGGTTCACCAGGCCGTACTCGGCCAGCTCCCGGGCGGGCAGCAGGTTGCCGGTGAACAGCAGGCGCTTGGCCAGGGCCATGGGGATCTTGCGCGGCAGGCGGATCGCCCCGCCGCCGCCCGGGATGATGCCGAAGTTGGCGTGCCCGTCGCCGATCTTGGCCGACTCGGCGGCGATGACCAGGTCGCAGGAAATGATCAGTTCCATGCCGCCGGCCACCGCCACGCCATTGACGGCCGCGATGGTCGGGTGCGGGAAGTTCTCGACGCGGCGGTACATGTTCTGGCAGAGGTTCAGGTAGGCGCGGAACTTGTTCATGTCGCCGCTGCCCACGGTTTCCTTGAAGTACTTCAGGTCGCCGCCGGCGCAGAAGGCGCGGCCCTGGCCGGTGAACACCAGCGCATGGACGTCGGCGCGCGCCTCGAGCAGCTGCAGCGCCTGGTCGATCTCGATGACGGTTTCGCGCGCCAGGGCGTTCATGGCGTCGGGGCGGTTGATGGTGATCCACGCGACGTGGTCGCGGACTTCCACCAGGATGGTCTTGGGCGTGAATTCGGACATGGGTTTCTCCTTCCCGTCTTATCGATACACTTCGAACAGTCCGGCCGCGCCCATGCCGCCGCCTACGCACATGCTGACCACCACCAGCCGCGCGCCGCGGCGGCGGCCCTCGATCAGGGCGTGGCCGACCATGCGCGCGCCGCTCATCCCGTACGGGTGCCCCACCGAGATCGCCCCGCCGTTGACGTTGAGCAGTTCGTTGGGAATGCCGAGCTGGTCGCGGCAGTACACGGTCTGGCTGGCGAAGGCCTCGTTGAGCTCCCAGAGGTCGATGTCTTCCATGCGCAGGCCGAAGCGCTGGAACAGCGTCCGGACCGCCAGGATGGGGCCGATGCCCATCTCGTCCGGTTCGCAGCCGGTGGCCACGAAGCCGCGGAACGTGCCCAGCGGTTCGAGGTTGCGGCGTTCGGCTTCCTTGGCTTCCATGAGGATGCAGGCCGACGAGCCGTCCGAGAGCTGCGAGGCATTGCCGGCGGTGATGGAGGTGTCCGGCTCCATCACCGGCTGCAGGGTCGCCAGGCCTTCGCGCGTGGTGTCGGGACGGTTGCCCTCGTCGCGCAGCAAGGTCACTTCTTCTTCGTAGGTGGCGCCGGTTTCCTTGTTCTTGCTCAGCTTGACGGTCGTCATCGGGACGATCTCGTCGTCGAACCGGCCGTCGCGCTGCGCCGCGGCCGTGCGCATCTGGCTCTGGAAGGCGTAATCGTCCTGCGCGTCGCGGCTGACGCCGTAGCGTTGCGCCACCACTTCGGCCGTGCGCAGCATGGCGTCGTAGGTGTGCGGTTTGTGGGCCTCGATCCAGGGGCTTTTCTTGACGCCGTTGTGGTGCTCGTCCTGGACGATGCTGATGCACTCCAGGCCGCCGGCGGCCATGACGGGCACCCGGTCCACCATGATGCGCTGGGCGGCGATGGCGATGGCCTGCAGGCCCGAGGCGCACAGGCGGTTGACGGTGGTGCCGCCCGTTTCGATCGGCAGGCCGCCGCATATGGCGATCTGCCGGCCGATGTTGTAGCCGGTGGCGCCCTGCGGCATGCCGCAGCCGATGATGACGTCCTCGATCTCGGCCGGGTCGACCTTGGACCGGGCGATGGCGTGCCGCAGCGAATGGCCGCCCAGTTCGGCGCCGTGCGTCTGGTTGAAGGCGCCGCGGTAGGCCTTGCCTATCGGGGTGCGGGCGGTTGAAACGATTACGGCTTCTCTCATCGCTGTCTCCTTGTTGTGCCTGGGATGTGAGGATGGAGACGACTATATCGACGGCCGAAATCGGGCGGCAACCGACTATTTCGCAGCGGTGGCTCAGTTTTTCTCAGCCAGGTTTCTTCTGGTTGAGTTTTTGTAGGCCAGCGGGAAAAAAAGTCGTTTGCCGGCCGGGATGGCGCTCGCCGAACATGTGTGCGCCGGCCAAGCTGCCACCGCGAGACCTTCCGACGGGAAGCCCGCAATCCATAAAACAGTGACAGGAGACAACCATGATCCGCTCGTTACTTGTCGGGCTGCTGCTTACGCTCGGACCCGCGGCCGCTCAGGCCGCCGAAAGCCCGGACCGCTATCCGTCCAAACCCATCACCATCATCGTGCCGTTTTCCGCCGGCGGTCCGGCCGACAATGTCACGCGCTATATCGCCAACCAGCTGGGCAAGACCTGGAACCAGCAGGTCGTGGTCGAGAACCGCACCGGCGCGGGCGGGATGATAGGGGCCGAGGCCGTGGCCCGCGCCGCGCCGGACGGCTATCACCTGGTGCTGCTGGTGACCGGCCACACCATCATGCCCGGCATGCAGGCGAGCATGCCTTACCGGATGCCGCAGGACTTCACCGGCATCACCGTGGTCAACCGCGCGCCCAAGCTGGTGGTCGTGCACCCCTCGGTTCCGGTGGCCTCGTTCGCCGAGCTGATCGAGAAGGTCAAGCAGGAACCGGGCAAGTACGGCAGCTACGGGACGTCGGGCGTGGGCTCGATGGCGCACCTTTCCATGGAACTGGTCAACAAGCTGGCCGGCACCAAGTTCGTGCACATTCCCTACAAGGGCGGCGGCGCCACGCAGGCGGACCTGGTGGCCGGACGGCTGCCCATCGGGGTGCTGGACCTGGGCTCGGTGCTGCCGCACGTGCAGGCAGGCAGCCTGAAGGTGCTGGCGGTGACCAGCGACACCCGTTCGCCGCTGTTTCCCGACGTGCCCACCATCGCCGAGGTGATTCCGAACTTCCAGGCCACCGAGTGGTTCGGCCTCGCCGGGCCGAAGGGCGTGCCGCCGGCGATCGCCGACAAGCTGCAGGCCGCCATCAAGGCGGCGCTCAGCACCCCGGAGGCCCGTACGCGCTACATCGAGGGACTGGGCTGGGAGCTGCCGGCGTCCACGCCCAAGGAGATGGACGAAGTCCTGGCTTCGCAGACCGTGAAGTGGGGCGCCCTGGTCAAGGAACTCGGATTGAAGGCTCAATGAGATGGACGCCGTGGCAATGAAATCCGTGACGCAGCTTACGGTCAACGCCGATCACCTGCAGGGCGCCATCGGCGCGCTGTTCAAGGCCAGGACCGTCGCCGTGGTCGGCATCTCGGCCGACCACGCGAAGCTGGGCAACGTCATTCTGCGCAACGTCGTCAAGAATGGCTTTGCCGGCAATATCTACGGCGTGTGCCGGGCTCCGGTGGAGCCCGGCGTCTTCGAGGCCGGCTACGAGCGCGTGCGGTTCGTGCAGGCGTTCTCGGAGATCGAGGAACCGGTCGATGTGGCGCTGTTCGCCGTGCCAGCCGACATGGTCGTGACGGCGCTGGCGTCCGTGCCGCTGGGCAGGCTGCGCCTGGCCGTCATCCTGGCCTCGGGCTTTACCGAAACCGGCGAGCGCGGGGCGTTGCTGGAGACCGCGCTGCGTCAGTACTGCCTGGAGACCCAGTTGCCGGTCGTCGGCCCCAACTGCCAGGGCGTGGTGGTGCCGGGCGTCAAGCTGCAGATGACCTTCAGCCCGATGTACAACCGGATGCTGGAGGGCAAGGTCGCGATCGTGTCGCAGTCCGGCGCGATGGCGGGCTACATGGCCAACAACCTGATGCGCCGCGGCGTCGGCCTGTGCTGCGTCGTCAGCTCGGGCAACGAAGCCGTCCTGACCGCCGCGGACTATATCCATGCGCTGGCCGACAAGCCGGAGTGCCGGGTCGTGCTGTGCTATATCGAGCAGATCAAGAACGGCCGGCATTTCGCCCGCAGCGTGCAGCGGCTGGGCCCCCAGCAGCGGATCGTGGTGGTCAAGAGCGGGCGTTCCACCGCCGGCGTGGCCGCGGCCAGCAGCCATACCGGCGCCATGGCGTCGGACGACCGCGTCATCGACGGGGTGTTCCGCCAGCTCGGGGTGGTGCGGGCGCGCGACAGCGCGACGGCCATCGATGTTGCCATGGCCCTGGCCAACGGCAGGCGGATGAAGGGCGGCGCGGTCGGCATCCTGTCGGTGGCCGGCGGCCTGGCCGTGGAGCTGTCGGATCTGCTGGAGATGGACGGTTTTACCGTGCCGCGGTTCGATCCGGACACGCTCGAGCGCCTCAAGGCGAAGGTGCCCGAGTTCGGCGCCAGCCGCAATCCCATCGACCTGTCCGGCGCGATCCTGACGCAGGAGTCGCTGTTCGAGGAGGTGCTGAACCTGTTCGCGCGCGCCAGGAACCTCGACGGGTTCGCGATCATCTCGACGTTCATCCGCAATCCGGCGTTCGCGCACGCCATCGTCCGCATGTACCGCAGCACCGACAAACCCGTGGTGGTCTGCTGGACCGGCACGCCGGAGCAGACGCCGGAGTCGCTGGAGATACTGACCCGCAGCGGCATTCCGATCTATGGCGACACCGGCCGGGTGGCCCTGGCATTGCGGGCCATACGTGGCGACACGGACATCTCCTGAGGAATAGGCGTAGACATGAGCACAGCGATTTCCATGGCAGGGGCGGGTACGAAACTGGACGAGATCGATTTGCTGCTGCAGCAATGGATCGATGCCGGACGGCAGGTGGTGCACGAGGCGGACAGCAAGCGCATCCTGGCCATGGCGGGGTTTCCCGTGCCGGGCGAGGCCCGCGGCGGGCCGGCCGTCGTCAAGCTGTGCGCCGATGAGGCCTTGCACAAGTCGGAACTGGGGTTGGTGGCGCTCGACGTGGCGCCGGGCGACGTGGAGCGCGCGCGGCGCGAGCTGCAGGAGCGATCGCGGCGGGCCGGCGTGGCCGGCGGGGAAGTGCTGGTCGAATCCATGGTGGGCGACGTTCTGATGGAATGGTTCGTCGGCTGCCGCACCGACCATACCTTCGGCCCCGTCGTCGTGGTGGGCGCGGGCGGCATCTATGCCGAGCTGCTGGGCGCGCCCGAGATCCGCATGGCGCCGCTGTCAGCGCGCGATGCCGAGCGTGCGCTGCGCCATCACAAGGCGTTTCCGATCATCGACGGCGCCCGGGGCAGGGAGCCCGCCGATATCGGCGCGTTCGCCAGGCTGATCGCGGATGTCTCGGAGTTCTACTACCGGCGCAGCCACCTGATCGCCGAGCTGGACCTCAACCCGGTCATGGTGCGCGGCCGCCACCTGGACCCGGGCATGGTCGTCGCCGACGCATCGATCATTCTGCAAAAGCCGACTTTCTGAGCGCGGCGGCGGTGTCGGTGGCGCGCGTTTTGTTGCGCTCCTGGACCATCCAGCGGCGGATCTGCTCGATGCGCGGGACACGCGCCGCCCGCTGGGCGTTGAAATAGATGTTGAACCCCATGTGGCTTTTGCGTACCTGGGGAAACGGCGCCACCAGCCTGCCCGATGCAATGTCGTCGGCGATGAAGGCGTGGATGCCGATGGCCATGCCCGCGCCCGACATCGCCGCGTTGTAGGCCAGGGTCAGGCTCTCGAACACCAGCGCGGGCGCCTGGCGCAAGGCGGGCTGCCCCACCGACTGGAGCCAGCGGTTCCAGTCCTGCGGGCGCAACTGCGCGTGGATGAGCGGATAGCGCTCGATATCGTCGAGCCCCAGTTCGCCGCCATGCCGTTGCAGGAAGGCCGACGAACAGATCGGGAACGTCTCGACATCCAGTACGCGTTCGGCGGCCACGCCGCCGCTGCAGGCCTGCTCGGCGGCGGGATCGGGGCCCAGCTTGACGACGAAGTCGTAGTCGTCCGTGCTTTCGAGTTCGGGCGCCAGGGTGGTCTTGACGTTTATCTGCGTGCTGGGCAGCGCCGCCTGGACCTGCGCCCAGCGCGGGGTCAGCCAGTGCGCGGCGAAGGTCGGATGGCAGCAGATGCTCAGCCCGCGGTCGCCGGGATGCTGCTGGACGCGGTCCGTGGCGATGCCGATCTTGTTGAACGCTTCGAGAATGTCTTCGGCGAACGCCTTGCCTTGCGGCGTGATGGCCACGCCGCGGTGCGAACGCATGAACAGTTCGACGCCCAGGTAGCTTTCCAGCGATTTGACCAGGCGGCTGACGGCTCCTGGCGTGACGTGCAGCTCCGCGGCGGCCTTCAGGAAACTCTCGTGCCGCGCCGCGCTTTCAAAACTTCGCAATGCGTTCAGCGGCGGCATGCGCTGCATACGGGTCGTATTCATGTACGTCAATTCGCCTAACGAGCACTGGCTGGGCGACCACTGAAGGTGATTCGCAGGAATGATACGTACGGCAACGGAAAGCCGCGATACAGCTCGAAAACATGGTAGCAACATCGCGCTTTTGCGTCGATGCGCGCTGAATAGTGGAAACCCTTAGCAGGGCCGCAATGCGCTCGCGCAGCGGCATGCGCGCGAGCGCCGCGATCACGCGCCGGCCGGCGCGTGCGGCTTCAGGAACCGGCAGACGTGGCGAGCGAATGCCGCCGGCTGGTCGTCGTGGATGTAGTGGCCCGCGTCGGCGATCTCTACCGCTTCGATGCGCGGGTTGAGGGCGCGCATGCGTTCGACCATGGCCGGTTGCAGGTAGTCGGAGCGGCCGCCGCGCAGCAGCAGGGTCGGACAGCCGATGCGCGCGACGTAGGCGGCCAGGTCCACCACGCGCGCGGGGTCGGGGTGCAGGCGCGTGCGGGCGATGCCGGCATGGTCGTAGCGCCAGACGTACCCGCCCTCGGGCGCGGGCTTGAGCATGCTTTCGAGGCGCTGCTGCCGAGCCTGCTCGGACACGCTGGGGCGCAGCGACCGCATGAAGTCGCTGGCGGCGTCCCAGGAGGCGAAGCCGGCCGGGGTCTCGGCCAGTTCGCGGCGGATGCGGCGCGCGCCGTCGCTGTCCTCGAAGGCGCCCGGTCCGGCGTCCTCGACCACCAGCCGTCCGACGCGCCCCGGATGGCGCGCGGCGTAGACGATCGCGTTGATGCCGCCCATGGAGTGGCCCAGCAGGTCGAAGCGCGCCAGCGACAGCTGGTCGGCCACCGCGGCCAGGTCAGCCACATAGGTATCGGTGTAGTAATTGCAGTCCGCGTCCCAGTCGGTCCGCCCGCGCCCGCGCTGGTCGAAGGCGATGACGCGGTATTCCGGCTGGAGCGCGGCCGCGATGCCCGCGAAGGTCTCCGCGTAGCCGCGGATGCCGTGCAGCATCACGACCGGCAGGCCTTGCGGGCTGCCCCATTCCGTGACGTGGAAGTCCAGCCCGGCGTGGGCGAGGCGGTAATCGCGGCGTTGCATGGCGGGCGGGTTCCGGCGAGCGTGTTCAGTTGAGGCCGTCATGGCCCTGGACGTCGCAGGCGGCGAGTCCGCCCAGGCGGGCGTTCAGGCGGCCGCGCGTGGCGAAGGCCCAGATCAGGACGACCTCGTCGCGGTTGGGGCCGTCGTTGAACTGGGCGCTGACCGTATCGTAGTGGGACCGCACGTAGAGCGCATCCTTGTGGGCCAGCGGGATGTCGATGATGGTGCCGGGGCCGCCGCGCTTGCCGGTGGAGGGCACCCACGATTTCGCGCCGCCCAGCGCGTCGCGCACGGGGTTCGCGGCGGGGTTGGTGAGCAGGGCGTTGCCGTGCTCGTATTCGCCGTCGGCGCCGACCAGGCAGGCCTTGCCGTAGCTGGCGATGGCCTGGCCTTGCGCGGCCTCGCGCACGCGCCGGCCGAACTCGGCGCCCAGCCCGGGCGAGGCGTCGATCCACAGCGTAAGGTCTTCCACGTATTTGCCGGCGTACGGATTGTGGATGCACGCGGCCAGGACGATTTTGCGCAGCGGCTCGCCGTCTGCGGGCGCGCCGGTCTCGCCGGCCAGGGTGTCCTCGACCTGCAGATACCATTTGCGGATGTGGTAGACGCTGAAGTTGGGCGTTTTCATTGCTGCTCTGATGAAAGTGGAAGGGGGCGTGGCCGCCCGGTCAGATCGATTGGGGATGGGCATGCACCGGGGCGACGTGGGGCGTCCACGCGACCGAGGTGATCTCGCTGAAATCGCGCCATTCCTTGTACCAACTGCGTCCGCCGTCGGTGGAGCGCAGCAGGTGGCCGTACTTGGTGCCGGCGAACACCAGCGCGGGATCGCTGGGATGGGCGCCGAACGCCCATACGGTCGAGTTGGGCGCGGTGTGCAGCAGCGCGGGCGCCCAGCTCCGGCCGCGATCCTCGGATCGGTAGATGCGGGTGCGCGTGCCGGGCGTGCCGTCGCCTACCGCCAGCAGCAAGGTCTGGCCGGCGGCATCGAGCGGATAGACCGCGCGCGTGTAGTACAGGCCGTCGAAGCGCTCCCTGGATGCCTGGCAGTCGAAGCTGCGCGCCTCGTCGACGCTTTGGCAGACCGAATTCACCGTCACCACGATCTGCGTGGCCGGCTGGCCCGAGGCGGCGGGCAGCAGGGTGATGCTGTGGATGTCCGAGTTGTTGATGCCGCGCCCGGGCGCATCGATGCGCTCCCAGGTGTCGCCGGCATCGGTGCTGCGCCAGGCGCCGCCTTCCTCCACGCCGAACCAGACTTCCTCGGCCTGTTCGGGGTGGGCGCAGACGGTCAGGATGCGCGGCCGGTGCACGCCGCTGCAGAACTCCGGCAGTTCGGGGCTGAGCTGCTCCCAGCTCTGGCCGCCGTCGCGCGAGCGGTACATGCGGGCGCGCGAGGGCGCGCCGGAGCCCGCGAACACCAGGCGCGGATCGCGCGGGCTGAAGGCGACGGACCAGATCGTCTGGCCGTTGGCGGGCGAGTCGACGAGGCTGAAATGCGCGCCGCCGTCGGTGCTCAGGCAGATGCCCGCGTCGGCCCCGGCCAGCACGCGGGCGGGATTGGCGGGGTCGACCGCCAGGCTGCGCACGGTGCCGTCGAATTCGATGGCTTCCTTCAGGCCTAGGCGGTGCCAGCTGGCGCCATTGTCATTGCTGCGCAATATGCCCTGGCCGGCCGTGCCTACCAGAATGGTTCCCTGCATATCGGTCTCCTGTCGATGCGGTCGTGTTCATGAAGGCGCCGTGCGCGGCGCCTCGGGCGTGACGTGATGGATGCGCCTGGGCGTGGCGGCAGGGCCGCGCGCCCAGGTTTCCCCTAGTAGGACAAATCGTGCATCGCTGACAGAATTGTAGTACTGAATTTGTTTAAAGTGATTATATCGTACTACCAGAGCGGATTTTTCATCGTTCGGGTGGACGCAGGGCTTTTCCAACACTCTTGAGGATGCACGGGCATGAAGTTCTATCACGAGGTGCGCGGCTGCTCGCTGGCCGTCGATATCGTCGCGCGCGAGCTGGGGCTGGCGCTGGACCTGCAGTGGGTCGACATGGCCAATAAGCGGCTGGCCGACGGGTCCGATTACCTGAAGGTCAATTCGAAGGGCACGGTGCCGACGCTGGAGCTGCCCGATGGGCAGTTCCTCAGCGAAGACGCGGTGATCATGCAGTACCTGGCGGACCAGCGGCCGCAGCAAGGCATGCTGCCGGCCGCCGGCACGCTGGCGCGCTACCGGGTGCTGGAGTGGATGAGCTTCATCGCCGCCGACCTGCACAAGGGCGGCTTCATGCCGCTGTTCAAGGCGATCACGCCGCCCGAGTACCGGCGCATCGCCCGCCAGTACCTGGACGGCCGCCTGCAGTGGCTGAACGATCAGCTGGCGGGCCGCGAATTCCTCATGGGCGAGACGTTCACCATCGCCGACGCGCATTGCTACACGATCGCCATGTGGACCCGCGCGCACGACATCGACACGAGCGCATGGCCGCACCTGGAAGCCTACCTGGCGCGCGTGGGCGCCCGGCCCAGCGTGCGCGCCGCCGAGCAGGCCGCGCGCGACGAAGGCGAGCGCCAGCGCGCGGCCGCCGCCCGATGAGGCCATTTTTCAAACCCTGGATGACACGAGGTAGCGCATGAACTGGACCAAACGCATTGCCATTGTGCTGGCCGGCCTGGCGGCCGCGCCGCTGGCCCTGGCGGCCGATCCCGCCGCGCCGTTGAAGCTGGTCGTCGGCTTTCCGCCTGGCGGCGGCACCGACGGGGCGGCCCGTATCGTGGCCGAGCACTTGCCGCAGCAGCTCGGCCGCCCGGTGGTGGTCGAGAACCGCGCCGGCGCGGCCGGCACGCTGGGCGCGCAGGCGGTGCGGCGCGCGCCGCCGGACGGCAATACGCTGTTCTTCGGCACCAGCGCCGAACTGCTGATCAACCCGATCACGCGCAAGACCGCGCCCTACGATGTGCAGAAGGACTTCATGCCGGTCACCGAAGTCGGCAGCGTGGCGTTCGTGCTGGTGGCGCCGGCCTCCTCGACCGTGCGCAGCGTGCCGGACCTGATCGCCGCGGCCAAGGCGCGGCCGGGCAAGCTGAATTTCTCGTCGTTCGGCATGGGCTCGACCAATCACCTGATCGGCGAACTGTTCCTGTCGACCACGGGCATCTCGGCCTCGCACATCCCGTACCAGGGCAGCGCCCAGGCCATGACCGCGCTGCTGGCCGGGGACGTGAATTTCACCTTCGACACGGTGGCGGTGGCCCAGCCGCACATCCAGTCGGGCAAGCTGATCGCGCTGGCCACGCCGTCGCCGGCGCGGCTGGCCGAGCTGCCCGAGGTGCCGACGCTGCGCGAGCTGGGCTACGCGGACCTGACCGCCGAAGGCTGGATGGGGATCTTCGCGCCGGTGGGCACGCCGCCGCAGGACATCGCCAGCCTGAACGCGGCGTTCGCCAAGGTATTGGCGTTGCCCGATGTGCGGGCCAAGCTGGCGGCGCGCGGCGTGGGCATCGTGGGCGGCTCGCCCGAGCAGTACCGCGACAAGCTGGCGACCGAGAGCCGCAAGTGGCGCCAGGTGGCGCAGGACTCCGGCATCTCGCTGGAATAGCGGCGTGCCGCATGGGCCGCGCAGGCGCGGCCCATGGACGTGCGCTCAGCCGCCCAGGCCGTCGGGCCGGGTGGCGAGCACCTTCTGGTAGATACCCAGGGTGTCCAGCAGCGAATCCTGCAGCGCCTGCGGCGACGAGCCGACCCAGTCGTAGCCCTGCCCGGTCATGCGCTGGCTGGCGGCGGCATCCTTGCCCAGGCTGGCGGCAAGCGCCGCGATGGCCTCGCGCCGCGGGGCCGGCGTGCCGGCCGGCGCGAACAGCCCGAACCAGCCGCTGAAGTCCAGTTGCGCCACGCGCTGCTCTTCGAAGGTCCTGGCGTCGGGGAACACGCGCGTGCGCGTCTTGCCGGTGACGCCCAGCACCCGGACCTTGCCTTCGCGCGCCAGCCCTTCCAGCGCGCTGCTGGTGAGAAACACCGCGTCGATATGGCCGCCCAGCAGATCGGTGGCCGCCTGGCTGGAACCCTTGTAGGGCACGTGCGAGAGCCTGGCGCCGGTCGATTGCGCCAGCAGCAAGCCATACAGGTGCGCCGAGGAACCGGTGCCGAAGGTGCCGTAGGTCAGGGCCTGCCCGCGCGCGTCGGCGACGAAATCATCGAGCGTTTTCCAGCGCGACGTGCTGGCGACCGCCAGCACATTGGCCGTGGTGGCCAGCAGCGTGACGGGGCTGAATTCCTTGACGATGAGGGCCGGATCGGCCTTGGCGATGAGCGGGCCGAGCGCGTGGGTGCTGGAGGTGCCCAGCAGAAGGGTCGCGCCGTCGGGCTGCTGGCGCGCGACGTGGCGCGCGGCGATGGCGCCATTGGCGCCGGGTTTGTTCTCGACCACGAAGGTCGTGCCGGGCGCGCGCGACTGGGCGAAGTGGGCGAATTCGCGGGCCAGCTGGTCGGCGCCGCCGCCCGGGGCGAACGGCGCCACCAGGGTGACCAGGGACGGCAGCGCGGCGTCCTGCGCCATGGCGGGCCGGGTGCGCACCAGGGCGCCGCTTGCCATCAGGCCCAACAGCCCGATGTTGAATGTTCTTCGCTTCATGACCGCAATGCTCCTTGGGCAGGGTGGCGGCCCGAGCGGGATGCGCCCGCGCGCTGGCCGCCAAGAATGTTGCTTGGCGGCCAAATCGTACTACGAAATTAATAAAAAAATCTATTTGGTACTACGATTTAAGTTGCCAGCCTCAGGATTGGCGGCTGCGCAGCACCTGCAAGGCGGTGCGCGAAGCCTGGCGCACGTGGTGCAGCGCGGCCTTGCCGGCGGCGATTTCGTCGCGGGCTTTCAGGGCCTCGAAGATCTGGGTCAGTTCGTAGAGCGTCTCGGGCAGGCGGCTGGGCTCGGACAGCGACGTGCGGCGCAGCAGCACGATGCGGTTGTGCAGCTGGCGCAGCATGTTGCCCAGCAGGCGGTTGCCGCAGCCGGCGGCGATGGTGTGGTAGAACGTATCGCTGAGCGTCAGCGTGCGCGGGATGTCGCCCTGGCGCGCCGCCTCGCTGAGCGCGTCGAAGGCGGCGCCTAGCGTTTTCATGTGGCCACTGCCGGCGCGCAGCGCGAAGCCGGTGCAGGTCTGCGCTTCCAGGATGCCGCGCACCTCGTAGATTTCCTCGGCCTCTTCGTAGCTGAGCACCGCCACCACCGGTCCGCGGTTGGGCACGATCTCGATCAGGCCCTCGGCCTCGACCTGGCGCAGCGCTTCGCGCACCAGGGTACGGCTGGCGTTGAGCAATTCCATGAGCTCGCGTTCCTTCAGCCGTTCTCCCGGCATGAAGCGCCCGGAAAGAATCGTCTTGCGCAACGCGTCCTCGGCCTGGCGCCGCAGGGGCATCGAGGCCTTGTCGTCGGTCGCGCCGTCGTGGGGCACGTCGGGTTCCATCATTCTCATCTACTCGCATCAAGGGGGCAGCCCGGCAGATAGTAGTGCAACGGGTCCGCGCCCGTCTCGTGCGCCGGTGTTGTGCCGAAGCCGATTTTTCATTTATCATATTTTTGGAATTGATTTCCATAAAATAGAAAACTGGCGGTCCGGCAGCCATCTGCCGGAGGCGCGGCCCGCGCCGCCCGCCGCTTGCGACCATCACCTGAAAGGATCCAGATCATGACGACAGTGCATAGCGCGACTCCCGAGGAAACCAGGCGCCTGTTGCAGCAGCTGGGCGTAGACCCGGCGCGGTACGACGGCGGCACGCTGGAGGTGCGCTCGCCGATCGACGGGCAGGCGATCGCGCGCCTGCCCGAGCTGACGGCCGAACAGGCGCGCGCCCGCGTGGCCGATGCGCGCCAGGCTTTCCTGGCCTGGCGCAAGGTGCCGGCGCCGCGGCGCGGCGAGCTGGTGCGCCTGCTGGGCGAGGAGCTGCGCGCCGCCAAGGCCGAGCTGGGCCGGCTGGTCAGCATCGAGACCGGCAAGATCCTCTCCGAAGGCGAGGTGCAGGAAATGATCGACATCTGCGACTTCGCCACCGGCCTGTCGCGCCAGCTGTACGGCCTGACCATCGCCACCGAGCGCGCCGAGCACCGTATGATGGAAACCTGGCATCCGGCCGGCCCGGTGGCCATTATTTCGGCCTTCAACTTCCCGGTGGCCGTCTGGGCCTGGAACGCGGCCATCGCGCTGGTGTGCGGCGACTCGCTGCTGTGGAAGCCTTCGGAGAAGGCGCCGCTGACGGCGCTGGCGACCCAGGCGCTGCTGGAGCGGGCCCTGGCTCGGTTCGGCGACGCGCCGGCCCATCTTTCGCAGGTGCTGATCGGCGGGCGCGAGGTCGGCGAGGCGCTGGTCGACGACCCCCGCATTCCCATCGTGTCGGCGACCGGCTCGACGGCCATGGGCCGCAAGGTGGGGCCGAAGGTGGCCGAACGCTTCGGCCGCTCCATCCTGGAGCTGGGCGGCAACAATGCCGCCATCATCTGCCCGTCGGCCAACCTGGACCTGGCGCTGTGCGGCATCGCCTTCTCGGCCATGGGCACGGCCGGCCAGCGCTGCACCTCGCTGCGCCGCATTTTCGTGCACGAGCAGATCGCCGATGACCTGGTGGCGCGCCTGCAGCAGGTCTACGAATCGGTCGCCATCGGCGATCCGCGCGACAGCGGCACCCTGATCGGTCCGCTGCGCGACCAGGCCGCCTTCGACGCCATGCAGCGTTCGCTGGCCGATGCGCGCGCGGCGGGCGGCCGGGTGACCGGCGGCGCGCGCGAGCCGGTCGGCGGGCACGACCAGGCCTATTACGCACGGCCGGCCCTGGTCGAGATGCCGGCCCAGAGCGAGGTGGTCGAGCGCGAGACCTTCGCGCCCATCCTGTACGTGATGCGCTACCGCGACCTGGACGAGGCCATCGCGCTGCAGAACGACGTGCCGCAGGGGCTGTCGTCGTCGATCTTCACCAACGACCTGCGCGAGGCCGAGCGCTTCGTGTCGGCCGAGGGCTCGGATTGCGGCATCGCCAACGTCAACATCGGGCCTTCGGGCGCGGAGATCGGCGGCGCATTCGGCGGCGAGAAGGAGACCGGCGGCGGGCGCGAGGCCGGCTCCGACAGCTGGAAGGCCTACATGCGCCGCACCACCAATACGGTGAACTATGGCAATGCGCTGCCGCTGGCGCAGGGCGTGAAGTTCGACGTGGCCTGACCGGGAAGCCCGCGCCATGAAACCCGATACCCGGTTGGTGCACCTGGGCCGCGATCCCGAGCGGTTCGAGGGGCTGGTGAACATTCCGCCGTGCAGGACCTCGACCTTCCTGCACGCGTCGGTGGCGGATTACCAGGCGGCGGCGTCGCGCAAGCAGGACAGCCTGTACTACGGCCGCTTCGGCAGCCAGACCAGCCGGGCGCTGGAGGCCGCCTGCACCGAGCTCGACGGCGGCCATGGCGCCATGCTGTTCCCGTGCGGGCTGGCGGCCATCACGCGCGTGCTGGGCAGCCTGCTCGAACCGGGCCAGTATCTGCTGATGGCCGACACGGTGTATGGGCCGGCGCGGGCGTTCTGCGAACAGGAGCTGGCCCGGCTGGGCGTCGAGACCACCTGGTACGCGCCGGACGCGGACCTCGACGCGCTGGTGCGGCCCGCCACGCGCGTGATCTACGGCGAGGCGCCCGGTTCGCTGACCTTCGAAATGCAGGACCTGCGCGCGCTGGCCGAGGTGGCGCGCCGCCACGGCCTGGTCTCGGTGGTGGACAACACCTGGGCCACGTCGTGGTTCTGCCAGCCGCTGGCGCTGGGCATAGACATCAGCATCCAGTCGGCCTCCAAGTACATCGTGGGCCATTCGGACGCGATGCTGGGCGTGGCGGTGGCCAACGAGGCACAGTTTCCGGCGCTGCGGCGCGCGGCCGCGCAGTATGGCAACGCCGTCAGCCCGGACGATTGCTATATGGCGCTGCGCGGGCTGCGCACGCTGGGGGTGCGGCTGGAGCGCCACCAGGCCAGCGCGCTGCGCGTGGCGCAGTGGCTGCGCACGCGCGCCGAGGTCGAGCAGGTGCTGCATCCGGCGCTGCCCGACAGCCCCGGCCACGCCTTGTGGCGGCGCGATTTCTCCGGGGCCAGCGGCCTGTTCGGCGTGGCCTTTCGCGCCGGCGACGACGCCGCGCTGGCGCGCTTCGTGGACGATCTGCGGCTCTTTGGCATCGGCGTGAGCTGGGGCGGGTTCGAAAGCCTTGCCTTGCCCAGCCATCCGGTGCGCAATACGTCGGCGGCGGCCCTGGGCGGCCGGCCGCTGGTGCGCCTGCACATCGGCCTGGAAGACCCGGACGACCTGATTGCCGACCTGGCTCGCGCGCTGGACCGCCATATGGCGGCGGCGCGCGGCTGACTATCAATAACGATGAGGGGAATGCAGCAAATGAGCGATATCCAGTATGTCGAGACCAGCCCGTGCTACAGCAAGGCGGTCATCCACGGCGACACGGTGTACCTGGCCGGCCAGGTGGCCGACGACCCGGGCGGTACGGTGCAGGACCAGATGCGGCAGATCCTGGCGCAGATAGACGCGCTGCTGGCGCGTTGCGGCACGGACAAGTCGCGCCTGCTGTCGGCCATGGTGCTGCTCAAGGACATGCGCGATCTCGAGGCGATCAATCCGCTGTGGGACGCCTGGGTGGTGCCGGGCCGGGCGCCGACCCGCACGCCCAGCGAGGCGCGGCTGGCCTTGCCGGGCTACCTGGTGGAAGTGCAGGTGACCGCCGCGCGCTGAGCGCCGCCTCTTGCGGCCTGCTTTTTCCAGCCGCCCAGCGCGGCTTTCGGCGCTGCGCATCGCGTGCGCCGCGCCGCGCGGAAAGTCGTGGAAACCGCGTCTTGACAGCGGCAAAAACCGGCTCGTATCATCTCGCATCGATCGATTAATTTGGAATTTAATTCCATAAAATAGAATTATCGAGGCGGCCGACAACCGTCCCGCAGCAGCACCCGCAGCAACCACTCCCGTGCACGCAAGGCCAGGTCCATCGTCGAGCGCGCCGGCACGCAAAGATCATCGAAAGACCAGGAGGTGGTGGTATGAAGAAGCTGATTGTGGCGGCGCTGTTCGCCGTTCTGCCCAGCATGGTGGGCGCGCAGCAGGCGCCCAGGGGAACCATGACTATCGTCAATCCATTCACGGTAAGCGGACTGACCGACCTGGTCGCCCGCATGGTGGCCGAGAAAGCGCATGCCAAGTTTCCCGACGGCGTGGCGGTGGTGAGCAGGCCCGGCGGGGGCGGGTCGATCGGCATCGCGTCGGTGGTCAATGCGCGGCCCGACGGCAGCAGCATCGGCTTCACGCCCACCGGCGCCGTGGTCGATGCGCCGCAGATGATGAAGGGCCTGGCGTACAAGACGCCCGATGACATCGATCCCATCATCAATGTGTTCTCGTCGTACCAGATGCTGGCGGTGCGCGGCGACGCGGACTGGAAGACGGCGCAGGATTTCATCAAGGCCGTGCGCCAGTCGCCCGGCAAGTACAGCCTGGGCCACACGGGCAACGGCACCGCCTCGCACCTGAACATGGCGCAGCTGGTGCAGGCCGCCAAGCTGAACGTGCTGGAAGTGCCGTACAAGGGCTGGGCGCAAAGCAGCGTGGCGCTGCTGGGCGGGTATGTCGACGCCATCGTCATCAATGCCGGCGAGGGCCGCGCGCTGGTCGACGAGGGCCGCCTGCGCATCCTGGGCGTGTTCCAGGCCCAGCGCGTGCCCTACCACCCCGACGTGCCCACCTTCAAGGAGATCGGCTACGACGTGGGCGTGGGCCTGAAGTTCTTCTTCTTCGGCCCCAGGAACATGGACGCCGGCGTGAAGCAATACATCCACGACGCCTTCAAGCAGGCCATGCAGAACGACGATTTCAAGAAGTTCATCGCCTCGCGCGAAGTGGAAGTGGATTACATGGACGGCGCCCAGACCAAGGCCATGCTGTGGTCGGAGTACAAGCAGCACACCAAGCTGCTGGACTCGCTGGGTTTGCTGGCAAAGCAGTGATGCACGGTTACCTGGAGGATATTCATGGCTAGCATCAAGGGGTTGCGGGAAGTGGCGTATTTCGATTGCGCCGGCGGGGGGCAGGTCTACGTGCAGGGCAACTACGCCTACATCGCGCACATGGACGCCCCGGCGGGCACGACGATCGTGGACATCAGCGATCCGCGGCATCCGCGGCAGGTGGCGCACATTCCCATTCCGGACGGCGTGCACACGCACAAGGTGCGCGTCGAGAACGACCTGATGCTGGTCAACTGGGAGTGTCCGCCGCCGTACATCCTGGGCGAGAACTTCCAGGGCGGCCTGGCCATCTATGATGTGTCGGATCCCACCAATCCGCGCCAGATCTGTTTCTGGAAGACCGCCGGCACCGGCGTGCACCGCTTCGACTTCGACGGCCGCCACACCTATATCACGCCCGAGGTCGAGGGCTATCACCTGAACATCGCGATGATCCTGGACCTGGAGAATCCGGCCAAGCCGCGCGAGGTGGGGCGCTGGTGGATGCCGGGCCAGTGGGTCGCGGGCGGCGAGACGCCCGACGAAGGCTATCGCATGACGTGGTGCCACCAGGTGCTGCGACGCGGCAACCGCCTGTACGTGGCGTACTGGCACGGCGGGATGGTCATCCTCGATATCGAGGACATGAGCAAGCCCAAGCTGGTGTCGAAGTTCGCGTACAGCCCGGCCTTCGCGCACCCCACGCATACCGTGCTGCCGCTGCCGTTCGAGCTGGCCGGCCGCAAGATCGCCATCGTGGCCGACGAGGACGTGCGCAAGGTGCGCCCGTCGCCGCCGCCGTTCATGTGGCTGTTCGACATTACCGACGAAACCCAGCCGGTGCCGATCTCCACCTACCAGATCGAAGAGCTGATGGACAAGAACATGCCCGAGTTCACGGGCTGCCACCAGCCGGCCGAGCAGGTGTACGGCACCGAGATCCCGGTGGCGTGGTTCGCCAAGGGCCTGCGCGTGGTCGACGTGAAGAACCCGCACGCGCCGCGCGAGGTGGCGCACTTCGAGCCGGACATCCCGGGCTTCGACCGGGCGCAGACCAACGACGTCTTCCTGACCAAGGAGGGGCTGATGTACATCATCGACCGCAACCGCGGCATGCACATTCTCGAGCGCATCTGAGGAGGAGGGCAGTCATGTCGGAAGCCACGCGCAAGGTGCCGGTGACGGTGTTGACGGGACACCTGGGGGCCGGCAAGACGACCCTGCTCAACCGCATCCTGACCGGCCAGCACGGGCGCAAGTATGCCGTGATCGTCAACGAGTTCGGCGAGATCGGCATCGACAACGATCTGATCGTGGAATCCGACGAGGAAATCTACGAGATGAACAACGGCTGCATCTGCTGCACCGTGCGCGGCGACTTGATCGGCATCCTGCACAAGCTGCTGCGCCGGCCCGGCCGCTTCGACGCCATCGTGGTGGAAACCACCGGCGTGGCCGATCCGGCGCCGGTGGTGCAGACCTTCATGATGGACGAGGAGGTGCGCGAGAAGACCGAGCTGGACGCGGTCATCACCATGGTCGACGCCAAGCATTTTCCGCTGCGGCTGGCCGACAGCCAGGAGGCCGAGGACCAGATCGTCTACGCCGACGTGGTGCTCATCAACAAGGTGGACCTGGTGTCGGCCGGCGAGGCGGACCAGGTCCAGCGCCGGGTGGCGGCGATCAATCCGTACGCGGCCTGCCACCGCGTGCAGCGCGCCGAGATCGACCTGGCGCGCATCCTGTCCATCGGCGCGTTCGACCTGCAGCGCTGCGTCGAGCTGGAGGCGCGGGCCGCGCCGGCCGGTTGCGGCCATGAGCACGAGCACGACGCGCATTGCCAGGGCGGGACCGACCACCACCACCATCATCACGAGATCTCGGTGATGTCGGTGTCGCTGCAGGCCGGCGCCCTGGATGGGCGGCGCTTCTTTCCCTGGATACACAGCCTGGTGGAAAAGCAGGGGCCGGACATCCTGCGCATGAAGGGCATCCTGGCGCTCGATGACGACGCGCGCCGCTACATCATCCAGGGCGTGCACATGATCGTCGAGGGCGAGCACCAGCGCGCCTGGCGCGACGACGAACCGCGCGCCAGCAAGCTGGTCTTCATCGGCCGTGGCCTGGACGCCCAGGCGCTGCGCGCCGGATTCGAGGCGTGCAGATCGCAATGAAGATGCTCAACCGCCTGGACCTCGGCGTGCCGTGCCTGCGGGCCGGGTTCGCCGGCGAACAGGCGTTTTTCCTGGCGATGGACGGCCGCCTGCACGTGCAGCAAGGCGACCAGCGCCGCGTCGTCGCGCTGCATGACGGCGATGTGCTGTCGGCGTGCGCGGCGCCGGGCCAGGCCGATGCGGCCGCCTGGCTGCTGAGCGCGGGCGAGGACGGGCGCGTGATGCGGGCCGGCGCGGGCGAGCCGGACTGCGTGGCCAGCGTGCCGAACAAATGGGTGACGGCGCTGGCCGTGGCCGCCGATGGCGCCCTGGCCTACGCCAGCGGACGCACCGTGTGGCTGGCCGGGGGCGGCGGGGAGGCGGCGGCCCTGCCGCAGGAGCGGCCCGTGCAGGCGCTGCGATTCAGCCATGGCGGACGCTGGCTGGCCGTTGCCGGCTACGACGGCCTGGCGTTGTACGACCGCCAGGCCGGCGGCGAGCCGCAGCGCCTGGACTGGAAAGGCATGCCCACGCGGGTGGCGTTCTCGCCGGACGACCGTTTCGTGCTGGTGGCCACGCGCGATGCCGTGCTGCATGGCTGGCGGCTGGATACCTTGCGGCATTTCCGCATGGTCGGCTATCCGCGCGCGGTGGGCAGCTGGTCGTGGCTGGCCGGCGGGCAATGGCTGGCCACCGACGGCTCGGCCGGGGCGGTCCTGTGGCCGTTCGAGGGAGAGGAAGGACCCATCGGCAGTACGCCGCTGGCCCTGGGCGAGCGGCCCGACGGCGAGGTGAGCGCGGTGGCCTGCCATCCGGCACGGCCCTGGGTCGCGGTCGGCTACGCCGACGGGCTGATGGTGCTGGAGAGCACCGACGGCGCGCTGCGGCGCATACTGGGGCAGGCCGGGCGCGACCGTGTCGCCTGCCTGGCCTGGGATCGGGCCGGCGCGCGGCTGGCCTATGGCACGCCATCGGGGGCGTGCGGCGTGATCCAGGCCGATACGGGCGAGGAGGGCTGAACATGTGCGCGGAAGTGGACTATGAAGACCGCGGCACCTATCGCAAGGTGCCGCCGCCATCGGAGGCGCTGGTCGAGCGCACCCGCCAGGTGGAGGCCGGCATGCCCGGCGAGCGCGTGCCCGAGCAGGCCTGGGGCACGTTCTTCGCGGTGTCGTGCGGCGTGATGGACATGGGCAGCTTCCAGCGCATGTTCGAGGCGCGCCGCATCGCCTTGTCGTACCTGGCGATGCAGCGCGCCCGCTATGCGCGCCGGCACGGCGGCGGCACCGGGCTGCGCTGCATCGGCGATTGACGGGCCAAAGTGGGAGACGATTCCATCTTGTAGAATCCGCTATCCGGACACTGAGCATCGGCGCGCGGCATGGCGCGCTGCGGGATCTTATGGGAAAGACACTGGTCAAGGGTTTGCATTTGCTCGAGCGGCTGGCCGCCAGCCCCGAGCCCATGGGTATTACGGAACTGGCCGCCGATCTCGATCTGGTGCAGAGCAACGTGCATCGCCTGCTGCAGACGCTGATGGAAAGCGGCTATGTGCAGCAGGACGCGCTGACGCGCCGCTACCGCTGCACCATGCGCTTATGGGAGATGGGCACGCAGATCGCCGACCGCATGGACCTGTCGCGCATCGCCCGCCCGCACATGCAGGCGCTGGTCAAGCAGAGCCAGGAAACCGTGCATCTGGCCATCCTGGACGGCGCCGACGTGCTGTACATCGACAAGATCGACAGCCCCCAGCCGGTACGCTCGTATACCCGCGTGGGCGGGCGTGCGCCGGCTTATTGCACCGGCACCGGCAAGATGCTGCTGGCCTATTGCGATGACCTGGCGGCCGCGCTGCCGGCCAAGCTGGTCAAGCATACCGCCCGCAGCATCGCCAGCCACGCGGCCCTGAAGGCCGAGCTGCGGCGCGTGCGCGAGGAGGGATTCTCCGAGAACGCAGGCGAATGGCGCGAGGACGTCTACGGCATGGGCGCGCCGCTGTTCGACGCCACCGGCAAGGTGTCGGCGGCCATCGGCATTTCCGGCCCGCTGGCGCGCATGGACGCCGCCGTGGTGGCGCGCGTGCGGCCCATGCTGCAGGAGACCGCCCGCATCATCTCGCGCGAGCTGGGCTACCGGGGGTAGGGCATGCCATCCGGTGCCTGTCCCCGCGGGACAGATACCGTCTTGGCCATCAAGCGCCGATGGCGTACGGCAGTGTGCCTGTCCCAGCGGGGACAGGCACACGCACTGACAGACGCCATGAAATCTTGCAGGCGCCAGGCCCCAAGCAGGGGCCGGCTCCAGAAGCGAATCCTTGCGTGAAGGCGGGCGTGCCCGATGCGCCCGTCGTCCATGCGGCACGCGCGCGATCCCCTCATGAACAAGCACCCGACGCGGGAATGCGCCATGGCGCGTCCGCGCGCCGGCTCGCGCCCACGAAAAGGGAAAACCCGCATTGAGGCGGGTTATTTCAATCATCTATCATTATATTGTGATTCATATAAATTGTAATGCAATTCATTGATAGGTGGAAGATGTTGATCAGTGCCAGGACTTTGCGCGGCATCATCACGGCCACGCCCACCCCGTTTACGCGGGAAGGCGGCGTGGATCGTGAGGTGCTGCGATCGCATATCGAGTTCCTCATCGGCCGGGGCGCGGCCGGGCTGGCGCCGCTGGGCGGCACCGGCGAGTATCCCGCCCTCTGCGCGCGGGAGCGCGCCGACGTGGTGCGCTGGACGGTGGAGGCGGCCCGGGGCCGCGTGCCGGTCGTCGCCGGCGTGCTGGCCACCGGCTACGAGGACGCCGTGCAGGCGGGCCTGGCGGCCAGGGAGGCCGGCGCCGACGCGCTGATGGTGGTCACGCCGTATTACGCGCTGGCCGGCGACGCAGGCGTGCGCGCCTATTTCGAGCGCTACCGCGCGGCCGTGGACCTGCCCATCGTGCTGTACGAGATTCCGCGCCGCACGAACGTGGAGCTGCGCGCCGAAACCATCGCGGCGATGGCCGGCGACGGGACCATCGTCGGCATCAAGTACAGCGGTTCCGATTTCGCCAAGCTGACCCGCCTGATCCACCTGGCCGGCGACACGCTGGCCGTGCTGTCGGGCGAAGAGCCGTTGTTTCCCGCCGCGGTGGCGCTGGGCGCGGTCGGCGGCGTGCTGGCGATGTCCAACCTGGATCCGGCGCCCTGGGCGCGCATCCAGTCGCTGGTCGAGTCCGGCGAAATGGCGCAGGCCTTGCAGTTGCATCACCGCCAGGGCGCGCTGGCCGATGCGGTCTATTCCGAAATGAACCCCGTGGGCCTGAAGGCCGCCCTGCAACTGAAGGGCTTCGCGTTCGGCGAGGCGCGGCTGCCGTTGCAGCCGGCCGGCCCGCAAACCCTGCTGCGCCTGCAGCAGGCATTCGAAGCACTGGAGTCCTGAATGAATACGATCTCCGACAGCGCGGCCGTTGCCGCCGGGCGGCGTGTCGCCGCGCGCATGGCGCGGGTGACCACATCCAAGATCTACCTGGCCATCGCCAAGGTGGCCGATATGCAGGCCCAGGGAATGCAGGTGGCATCGTTGACCGCCGGCGAACCCGATTTCGACACGCCGGCGCACGTCATCGAAGCCGCCGTGCAGGCCATGCGCGGCGGCGATACGCATTACACGCCGGTGCGCGGTTCGCTTGCCATGCGGGAGGCGGTGCGCCAGAAGTTCCAGCGCGAGAATGGCCTGGCGTTTCGCGACGAAGAGGTGATGGTCGGGACCGGCTCCAAGCAGGTCATCGCCAACGCCCTGGCCGTGACGCTGGAGACCGGCGACGAAGTGCTGCTGCCGGTGCCGTACTGGGCGGCCTATACCGGCATGGTCTACGCCGCCGGCGGCGTGCCCACGTTCGTGGGCACGCGCGCCGAGGACGGCTACAAGCTGACGCCGCAGGCCCTGCGCGCGGCGCTCGGTCCACGTACCCGCTGGGTGATCCTGAATACGCCGAGCAATCCTTCGGGGCTGGTCTACGGCAGCGACGAGCTGCGCGCGCTGGGCGAGGTGCTGCGCGAGCGGCCCGACGTGCTGATCCTGACCGACGAAATCTACGAGCATCTCAACTACACGGCCGAGCCGCCGGCGTCGCTGCGCAAGCTGTGCCCGGACCTGGCCGAGCGGATCGTGGTGGTCAACGGCGTCTCCAAGGCCTATGCGATGACGGGCTGGCGCCTGGGTTTCGCGGGCGGCCCGGCCGACATCATCGAGGCCATGGCCAACCTGCAGGCGCAGACGACGCTGGCGCCATGCTCGATCAGCCAGGCTGCCGCGGTGGCCGCGCTCAATGGCCCGCGCGAATCGATCGATGCGATGGCGGCGGCCTACCGCCGCCGCCGCGACCTGGTCATGCAGATCGCCGGCGGCCAGTCCGGCGTGCGGCTGCAGCGCCCGGACGGCGCGTTCTACGCCATGCTGGACCTGTCCGAGGCGCTGGCCGGCGGCGAGCGCTTTCGCGGCGATCCCGAGCCCGACCAGGCCTTCTGCGAATGGCTGCTGGAGACGCGCCACGTGGCGGCGGTGCCGGGGTCGGTGTTCGGCGCGCCGGGTTCGGTGCGGATTTCCTTCGCGACCGACGAGCAGACCATAGAACGGGGCCTGACCGGCCTTCTGGACGCGGCGGCGCATTGCTAGCCGCGCTTTTCATCGTGCAGCGACTGTGATTGAAAACACGGGCGGCCGCATACCAGGCCGTCCATCCAACGGGGAGTTACAGACATGAATGCAGTGATCCGCAAGATGCCCGCCATGCTCAAGTGGCTGATGGCCGTTCCGCTCGCGCTGGGCCTGGCCCACGCCCATGCCGAGACCGTGCTGGAGAAGGCCCGGGCCAAGAACGAGATCCGGATCGCCACGTCCGACTCGCTCAAGCCCTGGGGCTACATGGACGACACCAACAAGCCCATCGGCTTCAATCTGGATGTCTCGCGCGAGATGGGCAAGCGCATGGGGTTCGGGAAGGTGACGTTCGTGACCGACTCGTACAAGAACTTCATCTCCGGGCTCAACGCCGACCGCTACGACATGGTGGTGGCCATCCTCACGCCCACCGAGGAGCGCCGCAAATCCGCCGATTTTTCCAATCCGTACATGGTCGTGTCGAAGAATATCTTCGTGCGCGACGACAACACCTCCATCCGTTCGCTGGAAGACCTGGCCGGCAAGCGCCTGGGCGTGGCCGCCGGCACCACCGACGAGGCGTGGGCGCGCCAGCATGTCAAGGACGCGCAGATCCGCGTGTACGACAACTTCTTCCTGGCTCTGCAAGATCTGGCCATCGGCCGCGTGGATGCGCGCATCACCGACCGCGTGACCGGCATGACGGCGGCCAAGGAAGGGCGCTTCCCGGTCAAGATCGCCGGCCCGGACCTGTCGCAGGACATCGGGGCTATCGCCTACAAGAAGGGGCAGGACGATCTGGCGGCCATCGTCAACAAGGTCATCCAGGAAATGGTGGATGATGGCTCGCTGAACGAGATCTCCCGCAAGTGGCTGGCCGGCATCGAGATGGGCGAGGAGCTCAAGAAGCTGCCCAAGGACGCGCGATGATCGAATTGCTGCACAAGGCGGCGCCCATCATCCAGGGCGCCTTGCTGATGACGCTGCTGCTCGGCCTCAGTTCCGCGGTGCTGGGCACCGCGCTGGGGCTGGTGCTGGCGTTGTTCCGGCTGTCGCCGGTCGCGCCCTTGCGCTGGCTGGCGTTCTGGTATGTGTCCATCTTTCGCGGCACGCCGCTGTTGCTGCAATTGCTGCTGATCTATTTCGGCCTGCCGCACTACGGCATCGAGCTCGAGCCGGTGCCGACGGCAATCCTGGCCTTGTTGCTGTGCTCGGCCGCCTACCTGAGCGAGAATTTCCGCTCGGGCATCCTGGGCGTGGACCGTGGCCAGATCGAGGCGGCGCAGTCGCTGGGCATGGGGGCGGCGCGCAGCCTGTTCCGCATCATCCTGCCGCAGGCGATCCGGATCGCCGCGCCCACCATGGGCACGCGCTACATCGCGCTGATGAAGGACACGTCGCTGGCCTCGACCATCACCGTGGTCAAACTGACCAAGATGGCCGAGCAGATCGGCTCCAATACGTTCCGCTACATGGAGATGTTCATCATCGCCGGCGCGCTGTACTGGGTGATCAACCAGATGCTGACGTTCATCCAGGTCTGGGTGGAGAGCAAGCTGGGCAAGGGGGTGGCATGATGCAACACGACCAAGCAGCCGGGGCGCCGGTGGTCCAGGTCGAAGGGCTGCGCAAGTCCTTTGGCGCCAACGCGGTCCTCAAGGGCGTGGATCTGACGATCCGGCGCGGCGAGGTGGTGGTGATGGGGCCGTCGGGTTCCGGCAAGACGACCTTCATCCGCAGCCTGAATTTCCTCGAAGTGCCGGACGAGGGCGCGATCACGATCTGCGGCACGCAGGTGGCGGTGCAGGCCGGCGCCGGCCTCAAGCGCGAGCAGCGCCGCCGGGTGCGCGAGATCCGCCAGAAGACGGCGATGGTGTTCCAGTCGTTCAACCTGTTCTCGCACATGACGGTGATCAAGAACATCATCGAAGGCCCGGTACAGGTCAAGGGCGCAGCCAGGGACCAGGCCATCGAGCAGGCGCGCGCGCTGCTGCGCCAGGTGGGACTGGCCGAGAAGGAGAACGAATACCCCAGCCGCCTGTCCGGCGGCCAGAAGCAGCGGGTAGCCATTGCGCGCGCGCTGGCCATGAAGCCCGAAGTGATCTTCTTCGACGAGCCGACCTCGGCGCTGGATCCGGAGTTGCGCGACGAAGTGCTCAGCGTCATGCGCAAGCTGGCCGACGAGGGCATGACCATGGTCGTGGTGACGCACGAAGTGCGTTTCGCGCGCGACGTGGCCGACCGGGTGATCTTCATGGAGGGCGGCGTGGTGCTCGAGGATGCGCCCTCGGCCAGCTTCTTCGATGCGCCGGCCAGCGAGCGCATCCGGCAATTCCTGCGGAGGGTGCAATGACGGCCGGCGCGCGGCCCGGCTGGGCCGCCGATCCGCTGGTCGAGGCGGTCGGGCGCGAGACGGGCGAGCTCATGCGCGGCATCCGCCATGACCTGCACGCCCACCCCGAACTCAGCTTCGAGGAGCATCGCACGGCCGGCCGGGTGCGCGCCTGCCTGCAGGAGTGGGGCATACCGGTGCTCGACGGGCTGGGCGAGACGGCCGTGGTCGGGGTGCTGCGCGCCGACATGGACGCCTTGCCGATTCACGAGACCAATACGTTCGGGCATGCGTCGCGCCATGCGGGCCGCATGCATGCCTGCGGGCATGACGGCCACACGGCCATGCTGCTGGGCGCGGCGCGGTACCTGCAGCGCCATCCCGACTTCGACGGCACGATCTACCTGATCTTCCAGCCGGCCGAGGAGAACGGCCGCGGGGCGCGCGCCATGATCGAGGCCGGGCTTTTCCGCGACCATCCCATGCAGGCGGTATTCGGCCTGCACAACTGGCCTGGCCTGGCGGCGGGCAAATTCGCGCTGACGGCCGGGCCCATCATGGCGTCGTCCTCGCGCGTGAAGGTGACATATACCGGCAAGGGCGGCCACGCCGCCCTGCCCGAGCAGGCCATCGATCCGGTGGCCGCCGTGGCGGCGCTGCACCAGGCGCTGCAGACGGTGGTGACGCGCAATACCGCCGCGCACGACAGCGTCGTGCTGTCGATAACGCAGCTGGGCGGCAGCGACAATCATTGCGTCATTCCCGACCAGGCCTGGCTGGCGGGCTCGTTGCGCACCCTGTCGCCAGCGGTGCTGGAACGGACCTGCGCGCGCATACGGGACATCGCCCAGGGCGTGGCGGCGGCGTTTTCCTGCGCGGCGCGGATCGAGATCGAACACGCGGTGCCGGCCACCATCAACGACGCCGGCGCCACGGCGCTGTGCCGCGACGCGATCGTGCAATGGCTGGGGCCGAAATGGTTAAATGACGGGTTCATCCCGACCATGGGGGCGGAGGATTTCGCCTTCATGCTGCAGGCATTGCGCGGCTGCTACCTGATGCTGGGCAATGGCGGCGGGCGCGAGGGTGAAACGGCGACGGTATGCGGGTTGCACAACCCCGGCTATGACTTCAATGACGAGATCGCCGCCGTCGGCGCCGCCTATTGGGTCAGGCTGGCCGGCCATTGCCTGCCCCGCGGCGGGGCGGGCCCGCTGGCATAGCGCCGGCTACCCGGCCTGCGGAACACACTGCCGCGCCTGGACAGGGCGGCATTCGGAATTTTGGAGGGATCTATGGCGTCCAAGAAGGCCGCTGGCGAGGCGGACAAGGATCATCTGTTCGTCAATAGCGTGGCCAAAGCCTTTCGGTTGCTCGAGGCGTTCGACAAATCCAGGCCCATGAGCGGCTTTTCGCAGGCCGCGCGCGAGATCGGCATGGAAAAGAGCGCCGCCCAGCGCGCCGCACACACGCTGTGGCGGCTGGGCTACCTGGACAAGGTGGGCCGCGACGGCGAGTACCGCCTGTCGCGCCGCTGCCTGGACATCGGCCAGCGTTATCTCGAGACCAATCGTCTCGTCGTGTGCACCAACCCGTACCTGAAGTTCCTGCGCCGCAAGACCAACGCCTCGGTCAACCTGGCCATGCTCGATGGCACGGACACGGTCTTTCCGGTGCGCTATACCAGCCAGGAAATGCTCAACAACGACCTGGGCGACCGGGCGCGCATTCCCGCCTACTGCACGGCCACCGGGATAGCCATCTTCTCGGCCATGCCCGACGAGGCGGTGCGCGAGGTGCTGGAGCGCTCGGATCTCAAGCCGCTGATGCCCAACTCCATCTGGCAGATGGACCGCATCATGGAGCGCGTCGAATCGGCGCGCCGCGACGGCTACGTGCTGGGCGTGGAAGAGGATTTCGCCAGCGACATCACCATTGCCTGCCCGATCAGCGACCCCGCCACGGGCGACGTGGCCGCCATCGGCGTGTCGTATTCCAGCGAAGTGACGGCGGTCGAACAGGTGGTGCAGGACTGGTGCCCGCTGGTCATGTCGACCGCGCGCGAGGTCACCGCCCGGCTGGCCGAAAGCTGATGGCCGCCCCTGTCCCAACCCTTTCCGGAGATCCGCCATGACCGCTGCTTTCGCATCCCTGGGCCAGACCATCGTCGAGCAGGCCGCCCGGCTTGCCAGCCACTCCGACATGGAAGGCGGCCTGACCTGTGCCTACCTGACGCCGGCGCACCGCGCGGCGCAGGCGCAGCTGGCGCAATGGATGGAGGCCGCCGGCATGGCGGTGCGCATCGACGCCATCGGTAACGTGATCGGCCGCTACGCCGCCGACCCCGCCGTGCCTGCGCCGCGCGTGCTGATGACCGGCTCGCACTTCGACACGGTGCGCGATGGCGGCCGCTATGACGGCCGGCTGGGCATCCTGCTGCCGGTGGCGGTGGCCGGCGCGCTGCGCGATGCCGGCGTGCGGCTGCCATACCACCTGGACGTGGTCGCCTTCGCCGAAGAGGAGGGCCTGCGCTTCAAGACCAGTTTCCTGGCCAGCGGCGTGCTGGCCGGCAGCTTCGATCCGGCGCTGCTGGCGCGCCAGGATGCCGATGGCGTGACGCTGGCGCAGGCCTTGGCCGCAAGCGGCCTGCCCGGCGCCGGCGACCCCGCGGCGCTGCGGGCCGCCGCGCTGGATCCGGCCACGCTGCTGGGTTTCGTCGAAGTGCACATCGAGCAGGGCCCGGTCTTGCTGCACCACGGGCTGCCGCTGGGCGTGGTGACGCAGATCGCCGGCAGCAGCCGGTTCATGGCCCGCGTCGAGGGCATGGCCGGCCATGCCGGCACCACGCCCATGAACCTGCGCCAGGACGCGGGCGCGGCCGCCGCCGAGATGGTGCTGCTGGTCGAGTCGCGCTGCAGCCAGGTTCCGACGCTGGTGGGCACGGTGGGCCAGTTGCAGGTGCCCAATGGCTCGGGCAATGTGATCCCGGGCGTCTGCCAGTTTTCCATCGATATCCGTGCCGCCGAAGATCCGGTGCGCGAGGCGGCGGTGGCCGACGTGCGCGCGGGCATCGAGCAGATCGCCCGCCGCCGCGGCGTGCGGGTGAGCCTGGACGCGGTGCCGCCGGTGGGTAGCGTGCCGTGCGCGCGCTGGCTGATGGACCAGTTCGGCGCCGCGCTGTCCGAGGCGGGCCTGGCGGTCCATGAGCTGCCGTCCGGCGCCGGCCACGACGCCATGGTGATGCAGCGGATTGCCGACGTGGCCATGCTGTTCGTGCGCTGCGGCAATGGCGGCGTCAGCCACAATCCGCTGGAGACGCTGTCCGCCGAGGACGCGCAGCAGGCCGCCGAGGTGTTTGCCGCTTTCCTGCGCCGCTTCGCGCCGCGCGGCTCAGGCCGCTAGGCGGCGGCTTCGATCCAGCGCGCCCAGCCCAGCAGGGCGGCGTCGCCGCCATGGCTGCCCGCCAGCTGCATGGCCAGGGGCAGGCCGCGCGGGTCGGCGCCGTTGGGCAGGCTCAGGGTGGGCACGCCCAGCAGCGACCAGTTGCGGTTCAACAGCGAATCGCCCGAGGACGCGATGCCGGCGGGCGCGGCGCCCAGCGCGGCCGGGGTGACGATCAGATCGTAGTCGGCCCACAGCTCGGCGTAGGCGCGGCGCGCCCGCCGGGTGCGCTGCCAGGCGGCCCGTAGGGCGCCCGGCGAGCAGGCCCGGCCGGCCTCCAGGGCGGCGCGCAGCGCCGGGCTCAGTTGCTCGCGATGCTGCCGGTACTCATGCAGCAGGGCGCGCGAGGCCTGCTGGTTCATGATGTCGCGCTGGTCCTGGTATAGCGGATGCAGCGCCGGCAGGTCGGGCACCTCGGCTACGCGCGCGCCGTGCCGTTCGAGGTGGCGCAGGCGCGCCAGCAGGGCGTCGCGGCTGCGCGCGTCGATGCGCTCCCAGTGCGGGGTGCGATACAGGCCGATGCGCGGCGCGGCCGACCCGGGCGGCGCGGCCGGCACGCCGGCCAGCACGCCGGCCAGCAGCTGGATGTCGGCCACGGCGCGGGCCATCAGGCCGACCGTGTCGAGCGATTCGGCCATCGGCTTGACGCCCGTGCGGTCGATCAGGCCGAGGCTGGGCTTGTAGCCGACGACGCCGCAGAACGCCGCGGGCCGGATGGTGGAACCGCCGGTCTGGGTGGCCAGCGCCGCCGGCGCCATGAAGTCGGCCACGCAGGCGGCCGAGCCGCCGGACGAGCCGCCCGGCGTGTGTTGCGGCGCGTGCGGGTTGCGGGTGGCGGGCGGGGCCGAGTGGGCGAATTCGGAGGTGGCGGTCTTGCCCAGGATGATGCCGCCGGCGGTTTCGATGGCCGCCACGCAATAGGCGCTCCAGGCCGGGCGGTGCCCCGCGTAGATGGGCGAACCATAGGCGGTGGGCATGTCGGCGGTGTCGATGATGTCCTTGACCGCGATCGGCAGGCCGGCCAGCGGGCGCCGCGGGTCGGGCCGGGCGCCGGTCATGGCGCGCGCCTTGCGCAGCGCGCCCGTGGCGTCGACCCAGGCCCAGGCGCGGATCTGCTCCTCGCGCGCGGCGATGCGGTCCAGGCAGGCCTGGACCAGGTCGACGCTGTCGCAGGCGCCCGCCATCAGGCGTTCGCGCGCCTCGTCCAGGCCAAGCAGGTGCAGGGGCTGCATGGCGCGGATCAGCGCGCCGCGGGCCGGTGCAGGCCGTGCCAGTGCCGGGCGATATCCAGGCGGCGGCACACCCAGACCCGCTCGTGCGCCGCGACGTGGTCGAGAAAGCGCGCCAGGCCGGCGGCCCGCCCCGGGTGGCCGACCAGCCGCATGTGCAGGCCGACGGACATCATCTTCGGCTGGGTGGCGCCTTCGGCGTACAGCATGTCGAACGAGTCGCGCAGGAAGGCGAAGAAGTCGTCGGCGGTGGCGATGCCGCTGCGCACGAACTTGGCGTCGTTGTGCGCCTGGGTGTACGGGATGACCAGGTGGTGGCGGTCGCCGGCGTCCACCCAGTAGGGCAGCTCGTCGTTGTAGCTGTCGGAGTCGTACAGGAAGCTGCCCTGCTCGAGCACCAGCTTGCGCGTATTCACGGTGGGCGCGTAGCGGCAGTACCAGCCGGCCGGCGCCTGGCCGGTGGTGCGTTCGATCGACGCGACGGCGCGCTGCATTTCCTCGCGCTCCTGCGCTTCGGACAGGGCCTGCAGCGGCGTCCAGCGCCAGCCGTGGCAGCAGACGTCGTAGCCGCCTGCGCGGATGGCCTGGGCCACCGCGGGATTGCGCTCCAGCGCCTGGGCGCAGGCGAAGAAGGTGGCGGTCATGCCGCGCTCGCGCAGCAGGCGCAGCACGCGCCAGATACCGACCCGGCTGCCGTACTCGAACATGGATTCGGCCGCCAGGTCGCGGCCCTGGAAGCTGCTGCCGGTGACTTCGGTGAGGCCGAGCTCGCTGCGGCCGTCGCCGTCCTCGAACGAGGCTTCGGAGCCTTCTTCGTAGTTGACGACGATATTGAGGGCCAGGCGGGCCTGGCCCGGCCATTGCGGGTCGGGCGGCGTGCTGCCGTAGCCGACGAAGTCGCGGCGGGTGAGTAGCGAGCGGTCGGTCTGCATCGTCATTCCTCGTGGAAGACAACCAGGGCGTCCTGGTCGAGTTCGGTGTATTCGGTGTCGTCGTCCCGGCCGGTCTTGCCCAGGATCACGGCGACCTGCGAATCCGTGTCGATGGCGGTGAAGGCATAGTGCCAGACGCCGGTCCGGTACGACACGCCCTGGCGGCCGTTGGTGACGAAGGCCCGCAGCGTCGGCAGCGCCAGGGCGCCGTCCGGTCCGGACAGGCCCACCACGACCACGTGGCGCGACGGCACCAGCGGGATGAAGGTTTGCGCCGAGTGCGGATGCCGCTCCAGCGTGCGCACCCGGATGCCATCGAGCGGCTGGCGGTGCAGGCGGTTGACGGTAAAGCCCAGCGTCACGCCCTGGCGCGCCGAGCCGAAGGGCGTGGACAGCGGCCGCTTGGCCGTGTCCCCGCGGTTTTCGACCACTTCGCCATACTGCGAGAAGGCGTCGGCGCTCAGTGTGCTGGCGGATAGATACATGGAAGACATACGTCGGGGATGGGCGTCAGAAGAGTCGGTTGGGCAGCCACAGCGCGATCTGCGGGAAGTAGATCAGCAGCGTGACGAAAACCATCATGGCGAAGGCGAACGGCAGCACGCCGATGTAGACGTCGCTGATGCCGCCGCGCGACAGGCGGATGTTCTGCGCCACGAACAGGTTCAGGCCGACCGGCGGGGTGATCAGCGCCAGCTCCATCATCATGGTCATGAAGATGCCGAACCACAGCGGGTCGAAACCCAGCGAGACGATCAGCGGCACCACCACGCCCACGGTGGTGACCATCATGGCGATGGCCTCCAGGAAGCAGCCCAGTATCAGGTAGAACGCCACCAGCACCCAGATGGTGGCGGTGGGCGACCAGCCGAGCTGGCCGATGTACTCGGACAGCGCCTGCGGGATGCCGGCCAGGCTGAGCGAGAAGTTCAGCACGAAGGCGGTGGTCACCACCAGCACCACCATGGCGGTGGTGCGCAGCGCCGACAGGAAGGCCGCGTGCAGCATGGCGACCGAAAGCGTGCGGTTGGCCGCGGCGATGGCGATGGCGCCCACCACGCCGAGCGCGGCGGCTTCGGTCGGCGTCGCGATGCCGAGGTAGATGCCGCCCATCACCAGGCCGAAGATGAACACCACCGGCAGCACGTCGATCAGCAGCTTGAGCCGCATCGCCAGGGGGATGATCAGTTTTTCGTTGTCCGGGGCGACCTTGCCCAGCAGGGCCATGATCACGATCACCGCCATCATCAGGAGCAGCACGATGATGCCGGGAACGATGCCGGCGGCGAACAGCTTGCCCACCGACACTTCGGCCAGCGCGCCGTACACCACCATGTTGATGCTGGGCGGAATCAGGATGCCCAGCGTGCCGCCGGCGGCGATCGAACCGAGCACCAGCCGTTCCCGGTAGCCCAGGCGCTGCAGCGTGGGCAGGGCCACGGTGCCGACCGTGGCCGAAGTGGCCACGCTGGAGCCGGAGGTGGCGGCAAACAGCGCGCAGGTGGCGATGTTGGTGTGCAGCAGGCCGCCGGGCAGCCACTGCAGCCAGGCCGCCAGCGCCTTGTACATGCGGTCGGCCACGCCGCTGCGCGTCAGGATCTCGCCCAGCAGGATGAACAGCGGGATGGCCACCAGCAGGAACTTGTTCATCGTGCTCCACATGGTGTTGCCTATCATGCTGGGCAGCACCTGCATGCTCATCCAGTCGCTGACCACCGCGGTCATGAAGATCGCGCTGGCCACGTGGATGCCGGCCATCAGGAACAGGACCAGGCCGCCGAAATAAAGGGCTCCGAGCAGCATCAGTGCGCTCCTTCGAGCTTGCCGGCCATGCGCTCGTTGGCCGAACGCAATTCCTCGGCGACCTCTTCGTCGACGCTGGGATTGCCGTAGTTGCGGTTGATGCCGCCCCAGTCGCGGCGCGCCAGCAGCAGCAGGGAGTGCAGCAGCTGCGTGGCCAGCACCAGGCCGAACCAGCACAGCGCGGCGGCCCACATGGCTTGGGGGATCGCCAGCGGCGTGCGCAGCGCGCTGGTGGCCAGCGCCTGCATCGAGTACGAGTCGTACGCCACCCCGGTGGCCTTGACCGCCAGGGTGAGCGCGACCGAGGTCAAGAGCGCCAGCGCGAACACATCGCTGCAGGCGCGCAGGCGCTGCGGCAGCAGGTCGGTCAGCACCGAGATGCGGATGTGCGCGCGGTCGTAGGCGGCCTGCGAGAAGCCGATGGAGGCGCAGATGGCCAGGCAGTAGCCGCCATACTCGTCCACGCCCTGCAGCGAGAAGCTGAAGATCTTGCGGGCCAGCACGTTCAGCGCTATGACCACCGACAGGGCGATCAGCGCCCACCCGGCCGCCAGGCAGGCCCGGTTGGTGATGGCCCGCAGGGCGCCGCACAGCAGTTCCAGAAGTCTAGTCACGATCGGTTCCTGGTGAATGCGGCGCGCCGCCCGGCCGGGGCGGCGCGCCAGGTCAGGTTGCGCTAGCGCGCGATGCCGGCTGCCGCGCCGATGGTGCGGAACCAGTCGTCGCCGCAGGTCTTGGAGAACTTCGAGCAATCCTCGATCCACATCGGCACGATCGAGGTCTTGAGCAGTTGTTTGACTTCGCGCACGTCGGCCTCGGTGGGCTCGACCAGCTGCATCTTGCCGGGCTTGCCGGTGCACGGCTGCTTGCCGACGTTGCAGTTGATGCCGTCCTCGTGGCCCTTGCGGCTGATGTCCCACAGCGCGGTTTCGAGCTGCTTCATTTCGGCCGACAGGGCGGCCTGCTGGTCGGCCGACAGCTTGTCCCAGAAGGCGTTGCGCGCCACCTGCAGCACCACGCCGGCGCCGCCCAGCGGGATGGGGCTGAGCGAGTGCGCGACCTCGAACCAGTCGTTGCTGTTGCCATACTGGCTGCCGGTGATGGCGCAGTCCACCACGCCCTGCATCAGGCCCTGGTAGACCTCGGGGCCGGCCAGCGTGGCGCCGGCGGCGTTCAGGTCGGCCATCATCTTGGCGGTGTAGGTGCCGCTGACGCGCACCTTCTTGCCTTTGAGATCGTCCAGCGTCTTGATGTCGCCCTTGCAGTACAGGATCTGGAACGGGAACGACCACGCCGTCAGCAGCTTGGCCTTGAAGCGGTCGTTGAGCTCCTTTTCGAGGATGGGGCGGTAGGCGTCCAGGTTCTTCTGCAGCTGGTCGAAGTCGAACGCCGCGCCGGGCAGGTCGGCGCCCATCAGCACCGGCGCGTCGCCGCCCACGAAGCTGATCTGGAACGACACCACGTCGAACGCGCCGCTTTGCAGCGTGCGCAGCGATTCGAAGCCCTTCAGGCCCAGCTCGTCGATGGTGCGGAAGTTGGCCGAGAACGCGCCGTTGCTGCGCTTGGGCAGGTCCTTCCAGAAGGGCCGTTCGACCTGCTGCGATTGCGGCTGGTTGCCGTACCAGCCCAGCACGCGCATCTTGACCTCGTCGGCGCACGCGACCGACGACATCCCCGCGGCCAAGGCGAGCAGCGCGATGGACCGTTGCAGTATTGCCTTCATGATGAATCTCCCCCTGGGTGGCTGTATAGGTGTCATGGAGGCCCGAGGTCCTGCCGCCTCCTTGTTGCAGTTGAATTATGAATAGTCCGATGAAATAATCAATTATTAAATTTTGGATCATTTCTATAAACAGGACTTATAGTGAATCTGCGGCTGATCGAGATATTCCGGGCGGTGATGCAAAGCCACACCACGGTCGGCGCGGCCCGCGCCCTGCAGATTTCGCAGCCGGCGGTCAGCAGCGCGATACGCCAGCTGGAATCGCAAGTGGGGTTCACGCTGTTCGATCGCGTGGGCAATCGCCTGAGCGCGACCGAAGAGGCCAAGATCCTGTTCCGCGACTCGGAGTCGATCTTCCTGTTGTCCAAGGCTCTCAACCACACGGTCGAGGAACTCAAGAACGAGCGGCTGGGCCAGTTGCGCATCGTCGCCACGCCGCAGCTGGGGCATTCGGTGCTGCCGGCGGCCATCAATGACCTGCTCAAGCAGCGGCCCAAGGTGAAGGTGTTCTTCGACGTGCGCCGTTCGTACAACGTGGTCGAGATCATCGAGTCGCGCGCGGCCGACATCGGCTTTGCCATCGCGCTGGAGCCCGAGCTGGAGCAGAAGCTGCACATGCTGCCGGTGGCGCGCGTCCAGATGGTGTGCCTGGCGCCGGCCGACCATCCGCTGGCCCGGCGCAAGTCCGTCACGCCGCAGGACATCTCGCCGTATCCGTTGATCGGGCTGGAGCTGGGCTCGCGGCTCAGTCCGCTGGTGCTCAATGCCTTCAAGCAGGCCGGCACGCCTTACCGCACCGCGGTGGAGGTGCGCTATTCCGAGACGGCCTGCCTGCTGGCGCAGGCCGGCGTCGGCGTGACCGTGGTCGACCTGTTCTCGGCCATGGCCCAGGCCAGGCACGGCGGCGGGTTGAAGATCATCCCGTTCAAGCCGGCCATCGAGGTCGAGGCGTTCGCCGTCTCGGCCAAGAACCGCGTGCCGTCGCGTCTGGCGCTGCTGCTGGTCGAGGAAACGCAGAAATCCATCCGGCGCTTCCAGCCGGCCTGATCATTGCCTCGCGCCGCCGCGAGGGGGGATCGTGGCGCGCATCGGCGACAATGAAGGCCGGCGCGCCATCCGGCGCCGCCCTGTCGCCGAGAGCCCGCCCCATGAGATTGTTGCCGGCCATGGGCGCGCTTGCGCTGCTGCTGCATGCGCCCGCCGCGCCCGCCCAGGACTTCGACCGCCACGGCCACGCGCTGGTGCGCGACGCGCAGGGCTGGGTCTACATCGACCGCGCGCACCGCCCGGTGCTGCGGCCTTTCATCTACGACAATGGCCCCGACTACTACGAGGAGGGGCTGGCGCGCTTCGTCGAGCACGGCAGGATGGGGTTCCACGATGAGGCGCTCAACATCGTCATCCCGGCCGAATACGATTTCGTGTTTCCGTTCCAGGGCGGCAAGGCCAGGGCGGGCATGGACTGCCGCGTGCAGCGCCACGGCGAGCACGGCTCGGTGAGCTGCCGGCGCTGGACGACGCTGACCAGGCCCTAGCGCGACTCCATCCAGTCGATGACCAGCCGCATGGTCCGCAGCACATGCTCGATCATCGCTTCGCGCGCGGCGGCGCCGTCGCGCCGCGTCAGCGCGGCAATGATGGCTTCGTGCTGCTGGATGTTCTCTTCCATCAGCCGCGGCGGCATTTTCGAGGCAAAGCCCAGCACGTCCGAGACGCTGCTGCTTTGCAGTTCGCTGACCATGTCCAGCAGCCGCTCGTTGTGGCTCAGTTCGGTGATGAGGTGGTGGAAGTCGAAGTTGTGCTGCAGCCACTCCGACCCGCGCTCGTTGCGCACCCGCGAGCGTAGCGTGCTGGCGTAGTGCTTCTGGTGCTGGGCGAGCAGCTTGAGATGCTTGTCCTCGATCCAGTCGACCGCCAGCCGCGCGGCCAGCCCCTCCAGCTCGGCCCGCACTTCGAAGGCCTCGCGGATGGCGCGCACCGAGGGAATGGCGACCATGGCCCGCCCGGTGTCGGTCAGCGAGATGGCGCGCCGCGCTTCCAGGAAGCGCAGGGCTTCGCGGATCGGGGTGCGGCTGGTTCCGAACTCGCTGGCCAGCTCGTACTGGCTCAAGCTGTTCCCGGGCAGATAGCGGCCGGACTGGATGCGCCGCAGGATCTCTTCCGAGATTTCCGTCGACGATCGGGTCTGGCTCTTGGGGGCGGATCTTGCGCTCATCGGTCTCGTTGTCTATGCGGGACAGCCGGGCCGGCATGCCTGCCGGTCGCGTCCGCGCGGGTTCAAGGCGGGGCGGCGCGCGGCAAAGCGCGCCGGCACAGGCACTGATTGTAGTGAGGATGCTCCCCGGTCCGGAAATGGATGCGCCGGCGTCCGGCTGCCGCCTTGCGGGTAATCCCGGATGCCGGTCCGCGGCCGCGTAATTTAGGATCCGTTTTTATATAAATGGGATCCCATTTTAGACATACGGAATTCTTACACGGAGAACCACATGAGCGATATCGACCCCATCACTTCAGCCAGGATCCTCAACCCGGGCGGGCGCGGCGGCCCGCTGACCGAGGCCCACCAGCCCATGCGGGCCATGCACCGCGACGATATCGAATGGGAGAACCTGCGCTACGAGGGGCAGTTCTCGAAGATGATGTTCCACCCGGTGCAGGACGACCGCACCATTCCGAACGCCGGCATCGTCCGCTACGAGAAGGGCTCGGGCCACCCCCTGCACAACCATTACTTCGCCCAGATCTGGTACGTGCTGAGCGGCAAGTTCGAGATCGAAGGCAAGGTCTATGGCGAGGGATCGATGATGTTCCATCCCGACCCGCACTACGAGTACGCGCTGAACACCCTGGAGGACGGGGAGATCCTGTACGTCCAGTACATGGGGCCGACCACGCGCCAGCCCGCGATCTACGAAGGCCGCTTCAACATGGAGACGCGCCGTCCGCTGGAGGATGAATCGACGGCAGCCTGAGTGCGCGCGGCGGATCGCCGGGCGCATACGCGGCCGCCAGCCGGCGGCCGCTCACGGGGCGGCCGGCGCGGCGCCACGCAATGAATCGGGAGAACGGTAATGGAAAGGCTGATCCAGGTCCTGGACCTGTTCAGCGACAGGATGGGCCGGCTGGCCAGCATGGTGATGCTGCCCGTCCTGCTCGTCACTTTCGCGGTGGTCGTCCTGCGCTATGTATTCGGGATCGGCCTGATCTGGCTGCAGGACAGCTATGTGTGGCTGACCAGTGTTTTCTTCATCTGCATGGCCGGCAATACGTTCCTGCATGACCGCCACGTGCGCGTCGAGCTGTTCTATTCGCGCATGACCGCCAGGAAGCGGGCGCTGGTCAACGCGCTGGGCGTGCTGTTGCTGCTGTGGCCGACGCTGTTCGTGACCGTGCAGCAGAGCTGGCGGCCGATCGCCCGGTCGTGGCGCTTCCTGGAAGCCTTGCCCAACGCCGGCGGGCTGTCGTTCGCCTATGTGCACAAGAGCCTGGTGTACGTCTTCTGCCTGGTGCTGTTCCTGCAGGGGTTGTCGCTGCTGCTGAAGTCGGCGCGCACGCTGGCCGGCGCGCGCGGCGTTGCGCCGGAGGCCTCGCCATGAGCCTGAGCGACGTGCTTTGCCTGCTGATGTTCGCCACCGTGATGGGCACCATGATGTTCGGCTTCCCGGTGGCGTTCACGCTGTCGGGCGTGGGAGTGGCGTTCGCCCTGCTGGGTTCGGCGCTGGACGTGTTCGAGTGGCGCACCATGGGCGGGGTGATGGGGCGGCTGTACGGCATCATGAGCAACGAGATGCTGGTGGCCATCCCGCTGTTCGTCTTCATGGGCATCATGCTGGAGAAGTCCAAGGCGGCCGAGCGCCTGCTGGTGACCACGTCCAGCCTGTTCGGCTCGCTCAGCGGCGGCCTGGCTTTCACGGTGGTGATGGTCGGCACCCTGCTGTCGGCGGCCACCGGCATGGTCGCCGCGACGGTGGCCACGCTGGCCTTGATCAGCGTGCCGGCGATGCGGCGCGCCGGCTACCAGCCGTCGTACATGGCCGGTTCGATCTGCGCGTCGGGCACGCTGTCGCAGCTCATCCCGCCGTCCACCGTGCTGATCCTGATCGGCGACATGCTGCGCGGCGTCACGCCGCCGGACCGCCCCGGCGGGCCGGTGACCGTCAGCGACCTGTTCGCCGGCGTGGTGCTGCCCAGCGTGCTGCTGGTGGTGCTGTTCCTGGGCTATGTGCTGTACCGGGCGCTGTTGCGGCCGGATACCTGTCCGCCGCTGCCCCGCAGCGCCGGACAGCGCGTCGGCCTGCGGCAACTGCTGGTGGACGCGGTGGCCCCGCTGGCCCTCATCATCGCCGTGCTGGGCTCGATCCTGGCCGGCATCGCCACGCCGACCGAGTCGGCGGCGGTGGGGGCGATGGGCGCCGTGCTGATCGCGCTGCTGTACAAGGCGCTGTCCTGGCCGGTGCTCAAGCAGGTCTGCATGGCGACCGGGCACCTGGTGGCGATGGTGTTCACGATCATGATCGGCGCGGCGATCTTCTCGCTGGTGTTCAAGGGGCTGGGCGGCGAGCACCTGGCGCGCGAACTGCTGTCCAGCGTGCCGGGCGACCTCTATGGCGCCTTGCTGCTGGTGCTGCTGATCGCCTTCGTGCTGGGCTTCTTCCTGGATTCGTTCGAGATCATTTTCGTCGTCATTCCGATCTTCGGCCCGCCGCTGCTGTCGCTGGGCGTGGACCCGCTGCTGTTCGGCGTGCTGCTGGCCGTCACGCTGCAGACCAGCTATCTCACGCCGCCGTTCGGGTTCGCGATTTTCTACCTGCAGGGCGTCTACAAGGATATCGGCGCCGAGACCGCGTACCGCGGCGTGTTGCCCTACATCGCCCTGCAGGTGGGCGCGGTGGCGGCCTTGCTGAGCTTTCCCGCCCTGGCGACCTGGTTGCCCACCGTTCTTTACTGAGCGCGCGTGCGCGCCTTCCCATAACGCACAAGGAGACAACATGAACCCGAATTCGGACAACAAGCGCCGCACCCTGCTGCGGGCCGCGACCGTGGGCGGACTGGGCGCCGTGCTGGCCGGCGCCGCGCCGCCGGCGCTGGCCAAGCCGCGCGTGCGCTGGCGCATGGGCATGGCCTGGACCCGCTCGGCGCCCGGCTACACGACGCCGGTCGTCGCGCTGGCCGATTTCCTCGACAAGGCGACCGGCGGGGCGTTCCAGATCGAGGTGTTCGGCGCCGGCGACCTCGTGCCGGCCATGCAGACCTTCGACGCGGTGCTCGACGGCACCCTCGACTGCGGCCACGGCTATGCCAGCTACTGGTCGGGCAAGTCGATCGCCATGAACCTGGTGATGAGCATGCCGTTCGGCACCACGGCCCAGGAGAAGAATGCCTGGCTGCAGTACGGCGGCGGACAGGCGCTGGCGGACAAGGTGTACGAGCGGCTGGGCGCCAAGTTCTTCCCGCTGGGCAATTGCGGCGTGCAGCCCATGGGGTGGTTCCGCAAGGAGATCAACTCGATCGACGACTTCAAGGGGCTGAAGTTCCGCGTCAGCGGCCTGCCCGGCGAAGTGCTGCGCGAGTGCGGCGTGGCGGTGGTCGGCATGCCGCTGGGCGAAGTGCTGCAGGCCATGCAGTCGGGGGCGGTGGACGCCTGCGAGCTGACCGGGCCGTACATCGACACCACGCTGGGCATCCAGCGCATCGCCAAGAACTATTATTTTCCGGGCTGGCACGAGCCGGAAGGGCAGTTCGACCTGTTCATCAACCTGGACGCCTGGAACAAGCTGAGCCCCGAGTACAAGGAGCTGGTGCGGGTGGGCGCCTACTATGCCAACGGCGTGATGCTCAACGAACTGGTCGCCAAGAACGGCAAGGCCTTCGAGGACCTGCGCACCGAGCACGGGGTGACGGCGCGCCTGCTGCCCGACGACGTGCTCAAGCGCATGCACGAGATCACCAACGACCTGCTGGCCGGCGCCTACGAGCGCGACCCGCTGGCGCGCGAGCTGCGCGACAGCCTGCGCGCCTTCCTGGGCGCGGCCGCGCCCTATTCGGAGTACTCGGAACTGCTGTTCATGCAGGCCCGGGCGAACCTGTCGGGGCGGCCGCGCCTGGGAGGCTGAGCGGCCGGGCCTAGAATGGCGGGCTGACAGACAGGGATTCGAGGGCTTATGGCAGACCGCGTGACCAAGGCTTTCCAGCTTGCGACGCTGAAGATCCGGCTCAACAGCGCGGACCTCGAACGCCTCGACCTGCACCAGCGCATCCAGCGCGCCCTGCGCGCGCTGATCCTCGACGGCGCGCTCGGGCCGGGCGTGCGCTTGCCGGCGACCCGCGCGCTGGCGGGTTCGCTCGGCGTGGCGCGCGACACGGTCGAGAATGCCTATGTGCAACTGCACCGCGACGGCTTCATCGTGCGTCGCCAGGGCTCGGGCAGCTATGTCTCGGAGACGGTGGGCGCGCGCCTGCTGGGCGCGGCGCGCCGGCGTAGCATGGCGGCGGGCGAGCCGCGCGCCGAGCCGGCTCCCGAGGCGGGCCTGAGCCGGCGCGGCCGGCAGATCCACGACAGCGGCGGGGTGCCCGACCAGCGGCAGGTCCGGGCGTTCGCCACCGGCCTGCCCGAAACCCGCACCTTTCCCGTCGACGTCTGGGAGCGGCTGCAGCGCCAGGCCCTGAAAGACCATCGCGCCGGCGTGCTCCTGCATGGCGATCCGCAAGGCGCGCAGCCGTTGCGCCGCGCGATTGCCGCCTACCTGAACCTGGAGCGCGGCGCCCAGGTGGACGCCGAGCAGATACTGGTGCTCAGCAGCACGCGGCAGGCGCTGTTCCTGTGCGCCCAGTTGCTGCTGGACGCCGGCAAGCCGATCCTGATGGAGAACCCCGGCTACTTCGGCGCGCGCAAGGCGTTCGAGGCGGCCGAGGCCCGGATCGTGCCCATCGACGTCGACGCGCACGGCCTGCGCACCGACTTGCTCAAGGCCGACCGCAGCGGCGCGAACTGCGTCTACGTGACGCCCTCGCACCAATATCCCACCGGCGCGACCCTGTCGCTGGAGCGGCGGCTCGACCTGACGGCGTGGGCGGCCGCGCAAGGGCGGTGGATCATCGAGGACGACTACGACAGCGAGTTCCACTACGACGGCCTGCGTGCAGGGCCTGGACCGCCACCAGCGCACGATCTACCTGGGCACGTTCGCCAAGACGCTGTACCCGGGCCTGCGCCTGGGCTACATGGCGCTGCCGCGCCAGCTGGTGCCGGCCTTCACGCGGGCGCGCGCCATCATGGACGGGCATACGCCGCAGATCACGCAGCTGACCCTGGCCCGCTTCATGGACGACGGGCACTATAACTCGCATGTGCGCGCCATGCGCAAGCTGTATGCGGGGCGTCGCGACGCGCTGCTGGACTCGCTTGGCCAGTCGCTGCGGGGCATCGCCACCGCGGTGCGCCCGCCCGGCGGCCTGCAGGTGCCGTGCCTGCTCGAGCGCGGCTGGTCGGAGGCCAGGACCATCGCCCAGGCGGCCGCCGCCGGCATGCGCCTGGCCGGCCTGAGCGGGCTGTACGCGGGCGAGGACGGCCGGCAGGGATGGATTCTCGGCTACGCCTGCCTGGCCGCGCACGAGATCGAGGCGGCCGTGCTGCGGCCGCGGCGCGCCCTGAAGGCCTGAACGCGCCGCTGCCGTCAGTACGGCAGCGGAAAGCGCCGGCTCAGCTCGGCCGCCCGCGCGGGCACGGCGTCGCGGCCGCCGGCCTGGCCGCCATCGCGCAGGCCGCCCAGCACGGCCAGGACCAGGTCGCCGATCTGCCGGAACTCGGCCGGCCCCATGCCGCGGCTGGTGCAGGCCGCGCTGCCTACCCGGATGCCGGAGGTGACGGCGGGGCTGGCGGCGTCGCCCGGGACGGCGTTCTTGTTCACGGTGATGCCGGCTTCTTCCAGCGCCCGTTCGGCGGCGTTGCCGGCTAGCCCCCACGGCCGCAGGTCGACCACGCCGAGGTGGCAGTCGGTGCCTCCCGAGACGATGGACAGGCCGCCTTCGGCCAGGCGCGCGCACAGCGCACGGGCGTTGTCGATCACGGCGCGCGCGTAGGCGCGGAAGCCGGGCTGCAGCGCCTCGCCCAGGGCCACGGCCTTGGCGGCGATGACATGCATCAGCGGGCCGCCCTGCAGGCCGGGGAACACCGCGGCGTCGATGCGCCGGGCGATGTCGGCGTCGTCGGTGAGAATCATGCCGCCGCGCGGTCCGCGCAGGGTCTTGTGGGTGGTGGTCGTGGTCACGTGGGCGAACGGCACCGGCGAGGGGAACGCGCCGCCGGCCACCAGGCCGGCATAGTGGGCCATGTCGGCCACGAACAGGGCGCCGGTCGCGTCGGCGATGGCGCGAAAGCGCGCGAAATCCGGCACGCGCGCATAGGCCGAGCCGCCGGCGATGATGAGCCGCGGCCGCTCGCGCCGGGCCGTGCGCTCGACCTCGTCCATGTCGATGCGGTGCGACACGGGGTCGACGCCGTAGCTCAGCGCCTCGAACCACTTGCCCGACAGGTTGACGCGCGCGCCATGGGTGAGGTGCCCGCCCGCCTTGAGGTCCAGGCCGAGGATGCGGTCGCCGGGCGCGAGCAGGGCGAGGTATACGGCCTGGTTGGCCTGGCTGCCGGAGTGCGGCTGCACGTTCGCGTATTCGCAGCCGAACAGGCGCCGGGCGCGCTCGATGGCGGCCCGCTCGGCAACGTCGACGTGGCGGCAGCCGCCATAGTAGCGGCGGCCCGGATAGCCCTCGGCGTACTTGTTCGTCATGACCGAGCCCTGCGCGTCGAGCACGGCCTGGCTGACGAAGTTCTCGGAGGCGATCAGTTCGATCGAGTGCATTTGCCGCTGGCGCTCGGCGTCGACGGCGCGCCAGATTTCGGGGTCGGCATGCCGCAGGGGCAGCGCGCGCGCGCCGGCGGGCGCGGCGGCGGCGGGAAGCAGGTCGTTCATCGGGTGTCCTGGGACGTAGGGGAAAGCAGGGCAGGCCGGGCCGCGGCGGGCTCGGGCTGGCGGAAATGGATCAGTCCATGCGCGGCCAGCCCGGCCACCAGCCCCCAGAAGGCGCCGCCCACGCCCAGCAGCGTGACATTGGCCGCCGTGGCCAGGAAGGTGATGAGCGCGGTCTCGCGGGTGCGCGCGTCGGCCATGGCGCTGGCCAGGCTGCCGCCTATGGTGCCCAGCAGGGCCAGCCCCGCCAGGGTGGTGATGAAGGTCTTGGGCAGCACCATGAACAGCGTGGCCAGCGTGACGCCGAACAGGCCCACCAGGATGTAGAACACGCCGCAAGCCAGGCCGGCGATATAGCGCTTGCGCGGATCCTCGTGCGCGTCGCGGCCGGTGCAGATGGCCGCGGTGATCGCGGCGACGTTGAAGGTATGGGCGCCGAACGGCGCCATGACCAGCGAGCCCAGCCCGGTCGCCACCAGGATGGGGTTGGCGCTGGTCTTGAAGCCGTCGTTGCGCAGCACCAGCATGCCGGGCATGTACTGGCCGGTCAGGGTGATGACGAAAAGCGGCAGGGCCACGCCCAGCATCGCGTGCAGCGAGAAGCGCGGCATCTCGAACACCGGCGCGGCCAGGCTGAGGTGCAGCGCGGCGAAGTCCACCCGCTGCTGGGCCGCCAGCAGGCCCAGGCCGATGACCAGGATGCCCACCACGGCAAAGCGCGAGGTGTAGCGCTTGAGCAGCGCGTACGAGACCAGCAGCGCGATGACCAGCAGCGGGTCGGCCGAGGCGCCGCCGAAGGCATTGATGCCGAACTGCAGCAGGATGCCGGCCAGCAGGCCGGCCGCGATGCCGGCGGGGATCATGCGCACCAGCTTCTCGAATGCGCCGGACAGGCCCAGCACGACAAAGCCCAGCGCCGCCGCCAGGTAGGCGCCGATGACCTCGCCGTACGGCGTGAAAGGCATGACGGTGGCCAGGAAGGCCACCCCCGGGGTGGACCAGGCCGTGATGATGGGCTCGCGGTAGCGCCAGCTGAGCGCGATGCCGGTCACGCCCACGCCGATGGACACCGCCCAGACCCACGAGGTGGTCTGGGCCGCCGACAGCCCGGCTAGTTCGGCGGCCTGGAAGACCAGGACGAAGGTGCCGCCGTAGTTCACCAGCACCGAAATCAGCGCGGCGACGATGGGGGCAAGGAAATCGGCGGGCCGAAGGACTGCCGTGGGCGTGTGCATCGATGACTCCTGCTATCAGCCATGCCGGGCCGGACGGCCGCGGCAGGTGTCCGATTCTAGGAGCGAGATGGCAGGTTGATTCATGCCACATTGTTGGATCGTGGCAGACCACTTTGCGGCCCGCCGGGGCGCGGCGCGGGGCCGGGGTGGTGGCGCGGGCGCGCCTGCGCTAGTATGGCCTGACGCCGCGCCGTGCGATGCGCCGCGCGGATCCGCCTTCCCCACGCAAGGAGTCCGCATGGCCACACTGACGATCAATGGCAAATCCCAGGATGTCGACGCACCCGACGACATGCCGCTGTTGTGGGTCATCCGCGACCGGCTCGGCATGACCGGCACCAAGTTCGGCTGCGGCATGGCGCTGTGCGGCGCCTGTACGGTGCACCTGGACGGCCAGCCGGTGCGCTCCTGTATCACGCCGGTCGCCGCGGCGGCCGGCAAGCGCATCGTCACCATCGAGGCGGTGGGCGAGGACGAGGTCGGCCGCGCCGTGCAGCAGGCCTGGACCGAGATCGGTGTGCCGCAATGCGGCTATTGCCAGTCGGGCCAGATCATGTCGGCCACCGCGCTCATCAAGAGCAATCCCAAACCCAGCGACGAGGATATCGATGCGGCGATGAGCGGCAATATCTGCCGCTGCGGCACCTATCCGCGCATCCGCGCCGCCATCAAGCAGGTGGCCGTCAAGGGGGTGGCCAAATGAACGCGTTCGATCGTTTTGCGCCGTCGCATGCCGCCCTGGCGGACGAACCTTGCGGCCTGGCGCCCGCTTCGCCGGCGCGGCGCGAGTGGCTCAGGACTGCCGCTGCCCTGACCGGCCTGGTGCTGGTGGTGGGGGCCGGCGGGGTGGTGCGCGCCGCCGGCGAGGCGGCCAAGGAAGCAAAGAAGTATGGCGGCGACGGCATGCCGCACGGCACGGTGGACGATCCCCTGGTGTTCGTGTCCATTGCCGCCGACGGCCTGGTGACCATCGTGGCGCACCGCGCCGAGATGGGAACCGGCGTGCGCACCAGCCTGCCCATGGTGGTGGCCGACGAGCTGGAGGCCGACTGGAACCGCGTGCGCGTGATCCAGGCGCCCGGCGACGAGCCTCGCTACGGCAACCAGGATACCGACGGCTCGCGCAGCACCCGGCACTTCTTCCTGCCCATGCGGCGGGTCGGCGCGGCGGCGCGCGCCATGCTGGAGGCCGCCGCCGCGCGCCAGTGGGGCGTGCCGGTGGCCGAGGTGGCCGCGCGCCAGCACGAGGTCGTGCACGAGAAGTCCGGCCGCAAGCTGGGCTACGGCGAGCTGGCGACGGCCGCCGCGGCGCTGCCGGTGCCGGCCGAGGCCGCCCTGCGCCTGCAGCAGCCGGCGCAGTTCCGCTACATCGGCAAGCCGGGCGCGCGCAGCGTGGACATCGAGGACATCGTCACCGGCAAGACCCACTTCGGCATCGACACGCGCCTGGACGGCATGCTGTACGCGTCGGTGGCGCGTCCGGCGGTGCTGGGCGGCAAGGTCAAGGCCTACAAGGCCGAGGCGGCGCTCAAGGTGCCCGGCGTGGTCAAGGTGGTGGAGCTGCCCGCCGGGCCCACGCCGCCGGTGTTCGCGCCGCTGGGCGGGGTGGCGGTGATCGCCTCGGATACCTGGGCCGCGCTCAAGGGCCGCCAGGCGCTGGAGATCGAATGGGACGACGGCCCGCACGCGTCCTATGACTCCGAGGCGTTTCGCAAGACCCTGAGCGAGGGCGCCGGCAAGCCGGCCAAGCCGGTGCGCAATGACGGCGACGCGATGCAGGCGCTGGCGGGCGCGGCCCGCCGCATCGAGGCCGAGTATTACCTGCCGCACCTGGCGCACGCCACCATGGAGCCGCCGGCGGCGACCGCGCGCCTGGCCGACGGCAAGTGCGAAGTCTGGGCCTGCGTGCAATCGCCCTACGGCACGCGCGAGAACGTGGCGCGCCACCTGGGCCTGGACATCGGCGCGGTCACGGTGCACCAGACGCTGCTGGGCGGCGGCTTCGGGCGCAAGTCGAAGTCGGACTTCGTGGTCGAGGCGGCCCTGCTGTCCAAGGCCATGGACGGCAAGCCGGTCAAGGTGACCTGGTCGCGCGAGGACGACCTGGCCAATGACTACTTCCATACCGTGTCGGTCGAGCGGTTGGAGGCCGGCGTGGACGCGCAGGGCAAGGCGGTGGCCTGGCTGCACCGCACGGCGGCGCCGACCATCGGCTCGACCTTTGCGGCCGGCGCCGAGGGCCAGCAGCCGTTCGAGCTGGGCATGTCGGCGATCAACATCCCGTTCGACATTCCCAATTTCCGCGTCGAGTCGGTGCCGGTGCCGGCGCATACGCGCATCGGCTGGTTCCGCTCGGTGTCGAACATCCCGCACGCCTTCGCGGTGCAGAGCTTCGTGGCGGAAATGGCGCATGCGCTGGGCCGCGATCCGCGCGACTACCTGCTGGAGCTGATCGGGCCGCCGCGGCGCATCGCGCCGGCGGCGATGTCCGATGGCTGGAACTACGGCGAATCGCCCGAGCTGTACCCGCTCGACACGGGCCGCATGCGCCATGTCATCGAGGTGGCCACCGGCGCAGCGGGCTGGGGGCGCAAGCTGGCGGCGGGCAGGGGGCTGGGCGTGGCGGTGAGCTACAGCTTCGTGACCTACATCGCCACCGTGGTCGAGGTGGAAGTGGGCCAGGACGGCGCGATCGCGGTGCCGCGCGTGCACGTGGCGGTCGATTGCGGGCCGCAGGTGCATCCGGACCGCGTGCGCGCCCAGGTGGAAGGCGCCTGCATCATGGGCCTGAGCCTGGCCACGCGCAGCGAGATCTCGTTTGCCCAGGGGCGCGCCACCCAGACCAACTTCCACCAGTACGAGGTGGCGCGCATGCCCGAGGCGCCGCGCGAGATCGTGGTGCACCTGGTCGAGCATGGTTTCGACGTGCCGCTGGGCGGCGTGGGCGAACCCGCGGTGCCGCCTTTCGCGCCGGCGCTGTGCAACGCGATCTTCGCCGCCACCGGCAAGCGCATCCGCGCGCTGCCGATACGCGACCAGCTCAAGGCCTGAGCGGGAAGGCGGCGCCGGCCGGCGCCGCCTTCCTGGCGTGGCGCGGGCGTTTTGGCTACGATGCTGCGATGCCCAGCCCGTCCCGTTCTCCCGCCACGGCCTACAAGAAGGCGCCTTCGCTCAAGGGCCTGCCGTCGATCCGGCAATTGCGCGCCTTTGTCGCCGTCTACTACACCGGCACCCTGTCGGCCGCCGCCGAAGCCTTGTCGCTGACCCAGCCCGCGGTGACCATCCTGCTCAAGGAGCTGGAGGAAAAACTGGGCGTGCGCCTGTTCGACCGCACCACGCGCGCGCTGCGGCGCACCACCGCCGCGCTCGAAGCCATCGCCTACGCCGAGCGCGTGCTGGGCGAGCTGGACGCGCTGAGCGCCAGCATGACGGACCTGGCCGACGTGCGGCGCGGCCGCCTGCGGGTGGCGGCCACTTCCACGGTGGCGCAGACGCTGCTGCCCAAGGTGGTGCGCCGCTTCCTGGACCTGCACCCCGGGGTGAAGCTGAGCGTGGACGATTGCGCGCCCGCCATGTTCGCCGAGCATGTCCTGAGCGAGCAGGTGGACCTGGGCGTGGGCACGCTGGAGAGCGCCGTGCCGGGGCTGGAGCAGCATCAGTTCCTGGGCGATCACCTGTGCGCGGTGGCCACCGACGCGGCGTTCGGGCACGGCCGGCCGATGACCTGGAAGCAGCTGTCGGGCCTGCCGGTCATCGTGGTGCAGGCCGGCTACGGCGTGCGCCGCAGCATCGAGCGCGCCGCCCAGCAGGCCGGCGTAGAGCTGCAGGTGGCCTTCGAGGTATCGCTGCTGACCACGGCGCTGGCCATGGCGGCCAGCGGCCTGGGCGTGGCGGTGGTGCCGCAGTCCATCCTGGCCCATACCCACTACACCAACCTGGTGGCGCGCCGCCTGGTGCGCCCGGTGGTGCTGCGCAGCACCTCGGTGGTGTTCAAGGAAGCGCGCGCCCTGTCGCCCTCGGCGCAGGCGTTCGCCGAATTGCTCAGGCGCGAGTTTTCCTCGCCGGCCTAGGCGCCCAGCGCCGCGCTCAGGCGCGCGGCCGCTTCGCGCAGCACCGGGATGTGGGCATCCTTGTAGCGATGCACCGGCATGGTCAGCGTCAATGCGCCGGCCAGCATGCCTTGCGCGTCGAAAACCGGCGCGGAAATCCCCGCCAGTTCGGGCGAGCGGTCGCTCACCGGCGAGGCCATGTACCCGCGCAGGCGCAGCGCCTCGTAGAACTCGCCCGGCGTATCGCTGAAAGCCATCAGGACATGGCCGCCGGTGCCGCGATCGAGCGGCAGCAGGTCGCCCGCGTGGCTCTGGTCCGATAGGGGCTGCGGCGAGCTGACGCGGTACAGCACCAGCCGGTGGGCGCCCTGGCGCACATGGAACGAGGCGCTTTCCCGGGTTTGCCCGACCAGCTCCTGCAGGGCCGGCAGCACCACATCCTGCAGGTTGAACGAGGCGGCGTAGACGCGGTTCAGGCGCGCGGCCGCCGGCCCCAATGCGTAGCGACCGTCGGGGCGCCGCAACACGAATCCGAAATGCATCAGCGAAGCCAGCAGCCGCAGCACGGTGCTGGGCACCAGGCTGGCGCGCTCGCTCAGCTCGCTGAGCGACAGCGTCTGGTCGGTGACGCGAAACGCGGTCAGCAGCGTCAGCGCGCGGTCGACCGCGGTGACGCCGCCTTCGGCGCTTTGCGCGTGGTCTGCCGGACGGACGGGATATCGGGGCATGGGCGGGCGACGCCGGTCTTGACACGGCAAGAACACGGCATTTATTCTATTAAGCAGAAGTTAATTTTATCAGATAGAAATAACGAGCACAAGTGGAAAAAATCCTGATCAGCGAAGTCGGCCCCCGCGACGGTTTGCAGAACGTCCAGGCGGTCATGCCCACCGAGGCCAAGTTGCAATGGATCGGCGCGCTCGCGGCGGCCGGCCTGCGCGAGGTGGAAGTCGGTTCGTTCGTGCACCCCAAGTGGCTGCCGCAGATGGCGGACGCCGATGCGGTGGTGCCCCGGGCGCGCGCCATCGCGGGGCTGACCGTGCTGGCGCTGGTGCCCAACCTCAAGGGCGCGCAGCGGGCGCTGGCGGCCGGCGCCCACAAGATCACCGTGCCGGTCTCGGCGTCGCAGACGCACAACATGGCCAATGTGCGCATGACCTGCGAGCAGTCGATCGAGGCCATCGCCGCCATCTGCGCGTACCGCGACGAGATGGCCGGCGCGGGCCCGCGCGTCGAGGTCGAGGCGGGCATTGCCTCGGCCTTCGGCTGCTCGCGCGAAGGCGCGGTGCCGGAGCGCTGGGTCATGGAGATGGCCGAGCGGCTGGCGCGGGCCGGCGTGGACTCCATCGGCCTGTCCGACTCCGTCGGCGTCGCCCATCCGCGCCAGGTCAAGCGCATGTTCGGCCAACTGCTGCGCCTGCTCGGCGAGCGCGCGGGCGGCGCGCATCTGCACAACACGCGCGGGCAGGGGCTGGCCAACGCGGTGGCGGCGCTGGAAGCCGGCGTGACCACGCTGGACGCGTCGCAAGGCGGCCTGGGCGGCTGCCCGTATGCGCCGGGGGCAACCGGCAACATCGTGACCGAAGACCTGGTCTACCTGCTCGAGTCCATGGGCGTGGACACCGGCATCGACCTGGAGCGGCTGTTGCAGGCGCACGGCGAAAGCGTGACCGGCGCGTGCAACGTGCGCGCCTTCGCGCCGGGCTACCTGTTCACGCTGCGCAACCATCCGCGCCCGGCCGAGAACCGCCAATACCTGATCGCGCAGGCGCATTACCGCATCCAGGAAGGCGGCTACGCCAGCGGCGCCGAGGATGCCGTCTTCGATATCGACTTCCGCGTCCTGCCGGCCACGGTGCCGTTTCGCGTGGCGCGCGCCACTCCGGTGCCGTTTCGCGTGGCGCGCGCCACTCCGGTGCCGTTTCGCGTGGCGCGCGCCACTCCGGTGCCGCGCACGCACGGGCCGCAGACCGCCACGGTGGTGGGCCAGGCCGGCGAAGAGATCTGGACCGACGAGTACGGCCGCGTCAAGGTGCACTTCCACTGGGACCGCTACGGCAAGAAGAACGAGAACAGCTCGTGCTGGGTGCGCGTGTCCAGCCCCTGGGCCGGCGGCGGCTTCGGCGGCATCCAGCTGCCGCGCGTGGGCGACGAAGTGATCGTGGACTTCATCGGCGGCTATCCCGACCGGCCCATTGTCATCGGCCGCGTCTACAACGCCAGCAACATGCCGCCCTGGGACCTGCCCGGCAACGCCACGCAAAGCGGGTTTCTCAGCCGCTCCAAGAACGGCGACCGGGGCACCGCCAACGCGCTGATGTTCGAGGACAGCGCGGGCGCCGAACGCATCTGGCTGCACGCCGAGCGCGACATGGACTGCGAGGTCGAGGCCAACGAGTCGCACACGGTCGACGGCAACCGCACCACCCTGATCGGCGGCAACGATACGCTGACGGTGCGGGGCACGCGCACCACCACCATAGACGGGCTGGACACCGAAACCTTCAATGCCGGCGCCACGCGCACCGTCACCGGCGAGGTGTCGGAGACCACCACCGGCAACGAGACGCGCACCTTCAACGGCGACGTGACCGAAACCGTCAACGGCGTGGAGACGCGCACGGTCAACGGCGACTGGAAGGAAACCATCACCGGCGAGATGACCGAAACGCGCACGGGCGACGAAACCCGCACGGTGACCGGCGCCGTCACGGAAACCATTACCGGCGACGTGACGCAGACCATCACCGGCGCGGTCACGCAAACGCAGACCGGCGCGCACGACATCACCATCACCGGCGACCAGACCTCCAGCATCACCGGCGCGGTGTCGCACACGGTCACCGGCGCGTATACCCAGACGGTCACCGACCCGGTCACGGTCAACGCCAACACCAGCATGACCGTGGTCACGCCGTCGTGGACCGTCTCGTCGGCGTCGCAGCAGGCGTTCTGGACCGCCAACACCTTGCGCGGCACGCCGGCGCGCCTGACGGTGGTCGGCGCCGCGGCCGACTTCTGGGGCGTGCGCCAGCAGGTCTACGGCGGCATCAACTCGCAGTGGTCCACCGTGAAGATCGACCTGGCCGCGTTCAAGAACGGCGCCAACGGCTTCGAGAGCGGCCAGGCCGGCGCGCAGATCAAGGCCATCGGCGCGCAGATCAAGACCGGCGGGGCGGCGGTGATCTCGCGCGTCATCAATCTCTTCACCTAGCGGGCGGCGCGACGGCATGGGCAGCACGGCATGGTGGATAGCGGGTACGTTGGCGACGCTGGCGGCGGTGGGCTTGGTGGCCTTGCTGGTGCGCGGCGGCGCGCGGCCCTACGAGGCCGAGCGCGCGCTGGCCGCGCAGCTGGCGCGAACGGGCCGGCCGGCCCAGGCCGAAGTGCTGGCGCTGGACCGCCAGCCCGGCGGCGAGCTGTACGCCGCGCCGATGAAGCTGGCGCTGCGCTACGCCGACGCCATGGGCCGCGCGCGGCAGGCCGAACTGCACGTCTACATCGACAGCGAGCTGCTGGTCAACTTCATGCCCGGGCAGGCCATCCACGTTCGCCTTGACCCGAGCGACGCGGCGCGCATCGCGGTGGACCGCGAGCGCTCGCCTACCGAAATCCCCGCCGCCTGGCGCCGCCGCCATCCATGAAGATCGTCAAGCCCTTGCGCCTGGGCCTGCTCAGCCGGCCCTACCGCATGCGCGGCCGCCAGCGCCTGGGCCTGGCCGTGTTCGCCCTGGCCACGCTCGACGAGCAGGCGCTGCTGCAGCCCGAGGCCGACCTGTGGAGCCTGGCCGGCGAGGCGCTCGGCGAGGACGGCGTGCTCGACCTGGCGGTGCCCAAGCCGTGCGCCGAATTCCTGGTCAGCGGCGCCGCCTACACGGCCCACCAGCAGGACCGCACGGCCTGCATGGCGCGCGTGCGCGTGGGCGAACTGGAGAAAACCCTGGCGGTGTTCGGCGAGCGCTACTGGCTGGACGGCAAGCCCACCCCGCCTGCGCCGTTCGAGGCCATGCCGCTGGACTGGGCCCATGCCTTCGGCGGCCCCGAATACGCCGACAACCCGCACGGCCGCGGCGCCGGGGACGAACGTATCGCCGGGGTGCGCACGCGCCGCCTGCCCAACGTCGAGCCGGCGCGGGGCCGCATGCAGCGGCCCGACCAGCGTCCCGAGCCGGCCGGCTTCGGGCCGGTGTCGCCCCTGTGGCCGCGCCGTTTCGCGCGGGCCGGGCAGTATCACGAAAGCTGGCTGGACGACGGGTTTCCCGGCTTTCTGGATACGCTGGACCCGCATTTCTTCAACGCCGCCGCGCCCGACCAATGGTGGCCGGGCCAGCCCGAACTGGCCGCGGGCGCGCCGTATGCCCTGTGGAACCTGCACCCGCGCCTGGCCTGCCAGCAAGGCGCGTTGCCGCGCTGGCGCGCGCGCTGCCTGTTGCGCCGCGCCGGCGAAACCGCGCTGGAGGACGTGGCGCTGCGCCTGACCACGGCCTGGTTCTTTCCCGACCGCGAGCGGCTGCTGCTGATCTACCACGGCGCGACCGACATCGCGCAGGATGACGGCGCCGACATCGAGCTGGCCATGCCGGCGCTGGATGCTGCCGATGCGCCGCGTCCGCTGGCGCACTACGAAGCCGTGCTGGCGCAGCGGCTGGATGCGCAGGACGGGGCCTTGCACGCGCTGCGCGACAAAGACTTGTTGCCGGCGCAGGCGCTGGGGCCGTGGGACGCCCTGCAGGCGGCCAACCCGATGGAGCAGCCCTTCGCCGTCAACCAGCGCGCGCGCGGCGCGGCGATCCGCGCGCAGCTGGGCGAGCAGGCGCGGGCGCACGGCGTCGACCCGCGCGCCTACGAGCCGCAGCCGGCGCCCATGCCGGCCGCGCCGCAACTGGACGACCTGCCGGATATCGCCCGGCACATGCGCCAGGCCGCGCAGGAGGCGCGCATCGACGCCTTGCATGCGCGGCGGCGCATGGCCGAGGCCCTGCAGGCGCGCGGCGCAGAGCTGCCGCCGGCCATGGGCGCCGCCGCGCTCGCCGCCGCCGCCGATGGCGCGGGGCGGGGCGGCCCGCCCTCCCTGCACAATCACCCCGCGCTGGCCACGCTGCAGGAACTGGCCCGCGCCCAGCCGCTGGGCAGCGACGCCGACCGGCTCGACGCCGGCTCGGTCGGCGCGCGCCTGCGCGAGGCGCAGCAACAACTGGGCCGCCTGTACCTGCATGCCGCCCATCACCAGCCGCCGGCCGAAGCGGCGCGGCCCGCCCGCGCGGCGCGGCTGCGGCGCCGCGTGCAGGCGCTGATGGCGGGCAGCCGCGACCTGGCGGGCCTGGACCTGACCGGCGCCGACCTCTCCGGGCTGGATTTGCGCGGGGCGCGTTGCGTGGGCACGTGGATGGAGGGCGTCGACCTGTCGGGCGCGCTGCTGGACGACGCGGACCTGTCGCAGGCCGTGCTGGCGCGCGCGCACGCCGAAGGCGGCTCGTGGCGGCGCGCCGTGCTGGCCGGCGCCAACCTGGGCCAGGCGGCGCTCGACGGCGTGGACCTGGCCGGCGCGCGCCTGTCCTCGCCCGTGCTCGACGGCATCGTCCTGGTCGATTGCGCCTTGTCCGCCAGCCGCTGGAACGATTGCCACCTGGCCGGCGCGTGGCTCGAGCGCTGCCGCTTCGACCAGGCCGAGCTGGATACCGTGACGTTCTGGCAGGGCACGCTGCTGCGCGAGACCGGTTTCGCGGCCGCCCGGCTGGCGCGCGTGACCTGGCTGGACTGCGAACTGGATGGCCTGGATTTCGCCGGCGCGCGCTTGCGCCGCTGCGCCTGGGTGCAGTCGCAATGCGGCGCGGCGCCCAATTGGGCCGGCGCCGAATTGCAGACGTGCTGCGTGGTCGAGACCGATATGCCGCATGCCGTGTTCGCCGGAGCCACGCTGCGCGAATGCAGCCTGCGCGATACGGTGCTCGACCACGCCGATTTCACCGGCGCGGCGTTGTGGCGCTGCGACCTGTCGCAAGCCAGCCTGGCCGAGGCCGACCTGCCCGGCGCGCTGCTGCAGAAGGCCACGCTCACCCATGCCGACCTGCGCGGCGCCAACCTGTTTCGCGCCGACCTGGGGCTGGCCGTGCTGGACGATACCAGCGACACGCGCGGCGCCTATACCCACCTGGCCAACACGCGGCCGCGAGCCCGTCATGGACGCTGAGACGCTGCGCGACTGGGTCCGGCAGGGGCGGCCGCTGGTCGGCCTGGACTTGCGCGCGGCGGCGTTGCAAGGCGCGGACCTGGCCGGCGCCCTGCTGCAGGACTGCGACCTGCGCGGCGCGGCGTTGGCCGGCAGCCGCTGGCGCGACAGCCGCTTCAGCGGCTGCCGCATGGAGCAGGCCGATTGGCGCGGCGCCGATGTGGCGCAGTGCGCGTTCTTCCGCTGCGAACTGGCCGAGGCGGTGTTCGCCGCGGCCGAGTGCGCCGGCGCCTCCTGGGTGGAGTGCCGCGCCGCCGGCGCCGATTTCCGCGCCACGCCGCTGCATGGCAGCCATTTCGTGCAATGCGCGCTGGACGGCGCGCGCCTGGACCAGGCTGAGATGCGCGAGGGGGGCTTTGCCGAGTGCACGCTGGAGCAGGCCAGCCTGGCCGGCGCGGCATTGCGCCAGACGCTGTTTTTTCGCGCCGACCTGCGCACCGTCGATCTGGCCGGGGCGCGGCTGGAGCGCGTGGTGTTCGTGGAGTGCGACCTGAGCGGCCAGCGCCTGGCCGGGCAGTTCCTGGGCGGCAGCCAGTTCGTCGAGGCGCGCATGGATGGCTGCGACCTGCGCGAGGCCAGCATGGCGCAATGCAATTTCAAGGGCGCCTCGCTGCGCCAGGCCTGCCTGGCCGGCGCCAGCGGCGCGCGCGCCATGTTCGCGCAGGCCGACCTCAGCGCGGCCGATTGCAGCGGCGCGCGCCTGCCGCAAAGCCTGTGGGCCGACGCCATTCTCGACGGCGCCGTCTTCAGCGGCGCCGACCTCGCCCAGGCCATGCTGCACCGCGCGCGCGGCCGGGGCGCGCTTTGACGGCGCGGGGCTGCACTACGCCGATTTTTCGTATGCCGACCTGCGCGACGCCGACCTGCGCGGCGCCCGCTGCCTGCGCACCCAGCTGCATCGCGCCCTGCAGGACGGCGCGCGCTGGGATTCGCGCATCGGCGTGCTGGAGAACGACCCCGCGCTGTACGAGGCCGAGCTCTGGTCGGCGCGCCGGCGCGCCGGCCCGTAAGGCGCGGGCCGCCAGACTACAAGGAGCCACATGTTCGCCGATTGCCAGTTGATGGGAATGGACCTGGCCTTTCCCGATATCTGCAAGACGCCGCCGGCGCTGCTGCCGATTCCCTATCCGAACTTCGCGCTCGGTCCGATGGGCATCCCCAATGTGTGGAACGTGCTGCTGATGGCCATGCCCGCGCACAATCTGCTGACCACCATCGCCCTGTCCAACGGCGACAACCCCGGCATCGGCATGGGCCTGATATCGCAGACCGTGATGGCGCAGGCGCGCCGCATCACCTGCGTGCCCAACGTGCTGTTCGGCTGCATCCCCGCCACCCGCCTGACCGGCGTGACGGTCCAGAACACCATCAACACGGTCGGCATGCGCGTGGTGCCCAGCCAGTTGAAGGTCGTGCTGCTGGGCGGCGGCGGGGGCGGCGGCGCGGCCAAGGCGGCGAAGTCGGCCAAGGCCGGCAAGGGGCCGGGCGCGCGCGCCGGCGCCACCGCGCGGCGCGGCGCCGGCGGCAAGGGCGGCGCGGCAGGCAAGGGCGGGCAGGGCGGCGGCAAGGCGGCCGGCTCGGGCAAGTCCGGCGGCGGCAAGGGCGCCAAGCCCCGCAAGCCGGGCGACGATCCGCGCTACCGCCGCGGCAAGTTCCGCAAGGGGGTGCGCGACAAGGCCTGGGACCAGGAGGCCAGGCGCAGCAAGGATGGCGTGGTGCGCGACCCGGTCTCGGGCAAGAAGATGAAAAAGGACGAGCCCTGGGACATGGGCCACAAGCCCGGGTACGAACACCGCAAGCACGTACGCAGCGCCAAGGAACGCGATATCGATCGCAAACAGTTCCTGGATGAATACAATGACCCTTCGCACTATCGTCCCGAGTTGCCCAAGTCGAACCGCGGGCACCAGGGCGAGCTGAAAACGGATGACTACTTTGGCCCCTGAATCGAAAGCCTCCGCCCAGCCCTCGCCGCGGCACAAGGCCGTGGCGCGCCACGCCCTCAAGGTATTCGGCGGCACGCCGGTCGTGCATGCCTACCGCCACGACCAGATCGACACCTTGTCGATCGACATGCTGGCCGTCGACGACAGCCCCGACGACGGGCTGGTGTCGTACAGCACGCTGGGGCTGTTCGACCTCGAGCTGCGCCACGACGACGGCCATCCCATGGCCACGCGGGTGGAGCTGTGCGCCGAGATGCCTGAGGACCTGCAGTCGTGGGCCAACGTGCTGGCCACCGCCGCGTTCGGCCTGATGCGCAGCGGCCAGGCGGTCATGCCGGGCTCGGTGCTGCCCGATTGCGTGGCCGAATACTATCCCGACGCCACCGTGCCGCACCTCTACCTGTGCGTGCCGTTTTCGTGGCAGGACGGCGAATTCCCGCGCTGCGACGCCGATGGCTTGCTGGTGAACTGGTTGCAGGCCGTGCCCATCAGCGAAACCGAGCGCCAGTTCATCGAAACCGCCGGCCCCGACGCCTTCGAGGACGAACTGCTCGAAGCCGACCCCGACATCTACGACCTCTCCCGGCCAGCGGTACGCTGACCGCGCCGGGTCCCAGGCTCCCGGCCTGCGCCCGGGTGCCTCGCCTGGGTGCCTGGCACCCATGCAGGCACCGTCTCTTCCACGCCAACAACCACGACCGCAGCGGACCCGGGTGCCTGGCTCCCGCTACACCGGCCCGCGCCACTGCGCTGCCCTGCGCGGCGGGTGCCTGGCACCTTGCCGCCACCCACGTGCCAGGCACCCGCCGCATACACCGCGCTGCTCGCAGCGGCCATCGCAGCGGGTGCCTGGCACCCATGCAGGCACCGTCTCTTCCACGCCAACAACCACGACCGCAGCGGACCCGGGTGCCTGGCTCCCGCCACACCGGCCCGCGCCACTGCGCTGCCCTGCGCGGCGGGTGCCTGGCACCTTGCCGCCACCCACGTGCCAGGCACCCGCCGCATACACCGCGCTGCTCGCAGCGGCCATCGCAGCGGGTGCCTGGCATCCATGCAGGCACCGTCTCTTCCACGCCAACAACCACGACCGCAGCGGACCCGGGTGCCTGGCTCCCGCCACACCGGCCCGCGCCACTGCGCCGCCCTGCGCGGCGGGTGCCAGGCACCCATGGCCGGCACCGTCTCTCCCACACCAACATGACACCACCGCGTCAACACGCCGGAAGAAGTGTTTGAATCTCTACGCAGGTGTTAATGGAACGTAAGAAGAAGCAGCACTTGTTAGTTGTCATAAAGGGGCGCCGGATGCGCTGCCTAGAATGCCGTCGACGCATAGGGACGCCCATCGGCGCCCGGCACAGGATGCTTGCCGCGCATGACGACGAACATGGAATTTGCCGACCTGTTGAAGACGCTGACGCCCAGCCTGCCCTGCGGGGAGGACCTGGAGTACGACGCTGATTTCCTGCAGTTGCAGCAGGCCGCCGTGGGCCGCAGCGAGCAGCAGTTCGGCGCCACCATCATCCCCGCGCAGGCGCCCGACTGGCGCGCGGTGGAGCGGCTGGCGCTGGGGCTGCTGGAGCGCACGCGCGACCTGCGCATCATCGCCTACCTGACGCGCGCCTGGACCGAGATGCGCGGCCTGCCCGGCTATGCCGAGGGCGTGACGCTGGCCGCCGGCACGCTGGAGCAATACTGGGACGCGGTGCATCCGATGCTGGCCAGCGGCGGCGAGGAAGACCCGATGCCGCGCGTCAATGCGCTGGCCTCGCTGGGCGACCCGCAGGGCTGCGTGCGCGGCATGCGCTCGGCCTGCCTGCTCGACGATGTGCATGGCCGCCTGTCGCTGCGCGATGCCGAGGCCCTGCTCGACGGCGGCAGGAGCGAGGCCGACTATCCGGGCGGGCGCACGCGCCTGATCGAGAACCTGCGCCAGGCGCGCCTGCGGCGCGACGACGCGGCGCTGGCCGTGGGCGCGGCCGCCGGCGCGCTGCGCCGCATCCAGCAGCAGGCCACCCAGCGCCTGGGCTCGGCCTGGTGTCCGGACTATGCGCAGGCGCTGCGCGCGCTGGATGCCTTGCTGCGCACCTGGAGCGACCTGGACGAAACCGCGGCGGCGCCCGCCGCGGCCATGCCGGCCGAAGCGCATCACGCGGCCCCGGCGCCTGAACCCCAACCCGCGCCCGCCAGCTGGCACGACGCGCGCATCGCCACGCGCGAAGACGCGATGGCCATGCTGGCCAAGGTCAGCGCCTACTTCGAAACCCATGAGCCCAGCCATCCGGCGCCCTATCTGATCCGCCGGGTGCAGCAGCTCATTCCCCTGGATTTCCACGACATCCTGCGCAACCTGGCCCCGCAGGGCCTGGCGCAGTTCGAGGCGTGGACCGCGCGCGAGGCCGCCAGCCAGTCCTAGGACCGGTTCAGGCCCTAGTCCCTTCATCAGGAGATAACAACCATGGCAACCACGCTCAAAGGCAGCGGCCAGAAATTCATCGCCAGGAATCGCGCGCCGCGCGTGCAGATCGAGTACGACGTGGAGATCTACGGCGCCGAGCGCAAGATCCAGCTGCCCTTCGTCATGGGCGTGCTGGCCGACCTGGCCGGCAAGTCGAACACGCCGCAGCCCGAAGTGGGCGAGCGCAAGTTCCTCGACGTCGATATCGACAATTTCGACGAGCGCATGAAGTCGGTCGCCCCGCGGGCCGCGTTCCAGGTGGCCAATACGCTGACCGGCGCCGGCCATCTGAACGTGGACATCACCTTCGAGAGCATCGACGATTTTTCCCCGGCCACCGTGGCGCGCAAGGTGGGCGCGCTCAACGAGATGCTGGAGGCCCGCACGCAGCTGGCCAACCTGCTGACCTACATGGACGGCAAGACCGGCGCCGAGGAGCTGATCGGCCAGGTGCTGCAGAACCCGGCCCTGCTGGGCGCGCTGGCGGCCGCGCCCAAGCCCGCCGACGCCGGGCCGGCCGATGCCGACGCCGAGAGCGCGCAGCCCGGCCCGCAAGCCCGATAAGCCATCGATACGGAGAACGCCATGACCGCAGTGGCCCGGCGCGAACGCGCGCAAGCCGAATCCAGCCTGGCGGCGGACGACCTGTCCGCCCTGCTGAAGAAAGAGTTCAAGCCCAAGACCGAGCAGGCGCGCGAGGCCGTGGAGCACGCGGTGCGCACGCTGGCGCACCAGGCCCTGGAAAACAGCGGGCTGGGCCTGTCCTCGGACGCCTACCGGACCATCCAGGCCATCATCGCCGAGATCGACCGCAAGCTGTCCGAGCAGATCAACCTGGTGATGCACCATCCCGACTTCCAGCAGCTCGAAGGCGCCTGGCGCGGACTGCACTACCTGGTCACCAACACCGAGACCGACGAGCTGCTGAAGATCCGCTTCATGTGCCTGTCCAAGAACGAGCTGGGGCGTACGCTCAAGCGCTACAAGGGGGTCGGCTGGGACCAGAGCCCGATCTTCAAGCGCGTCTACGAGGAAGAGTACGGCCAGTTCGGCGGCGAGCCCATCGGCTGCCTGGTGGGCGACTACAGCTTCGACCACAGTCCTCCCGATGTCGAGCTGCTGGGCGAGATCGCCCGCATCAGCGCCGCCGCCCACTGCCCCTTCATCGCCGGCGCCTCGCCCAACGTGATGCAGATGGATTCCTGGCAGGAGCTTTCCAACCCGCGCGACCTGACCAAGATCTTCACCAATACCGAGTACGTCGCCTGGCGCAGCCTGCGCGAATTGGAAGACGCGCGCTATGTCGGCCTGGCCATGCCGCGCTTCCTGGCGCGCCTGCCCTACGGCGCGCGCACCAATCCGGTCGATGAGTTCGATTTCGAGGAAGAAACCGACGGCGCCAACCACGACCGGTACACCTGGGCCAATTCGGCCTACGCGATGGCCGCCAACATCAACCGTTCGTTCAAGCTGTACGGCTGGTGCACCTCGATCCGCGGCGTGGAATCCGGCGGCGCGGTCGAGAACCTGCCATGCCACACCTTCCCGACCGACGACGGCGGAGTGGACATGAAGTGTCCCACCGAGATCGCCATCAGCGACCGGCGCGAGGCCGAGCTGGCCAAGAACGGCTTCATGCCGCTGGTGCATCGCAAGAACTCCGATTTCGCCGCCTTCATCGGCGCGCAGTCGCTGCAGCGTCCGCAGGAATACCACGACGCCGACGCCAGCGCCAACGCCAAGCTGGCCGCGCGCCTGCCCTACCTGTTCGCCTGCTGCCGCTTCGCGCACTACCTGAAGTGCATCGTGCGCGACAAGATCGGTTCGTTTCGCGAGCGCAGCGACATGGAGCGCTGGCTCAACGACTGGATCATGAACTACGTCGACGGCGACCCGGCCAACTCTTCGCAGGAAACCAAGGCGCGCAAGCCGCTGGCCGCCGCCGAGGTGCAGGTCACCGAGATCGAGGACAACCCGGGCTATTACGCCGCCAAGTTTTTCCTGCGGCCGCACTATCAGCTCGAGGGGCTGACGGTGTCGCTGCGGCTCGTGTCCAAGCTGCCTTCGCTCAAGCAGAACGAAGGCTGACGGGCATCCATCCGCGCCGGCTCGCGCCGGCCCCGCGACTATTGAGGGAGAAAGCAAGTGGCTGTTGATATGTTCATGAAGATCGAAGGCGCCAATGGCGAATCCAAGGACGCCAACCACAAGGACTGGACCGATATCGTGTCCTTTTCGTGGGGCGCCACCCAGCCGGCCAGCCTGGCGACCGGCGGCGGCCAGGGCGTGGGCAAGGCCAGCTTCAACGATCTGCACGTGGTGGCCCGCATCGACAAGGCGGCGCCGGCGGTCATGAAGCACTGCGCCAGCGGCAAGCACCTGGGCAAGATCGAACTGTCGGTGTGCAAGGCGGGCGGCGCGCAGGTCGAGTACAGCAAGGTCACGCTGGAAGACGTGCTGGTCACCTCGGTGCAGATCGCCGCGGACAACGGTTCGGAGGCGGTGCTGGTCAACTATGCCTTCCAGGCCGCCAAGGTGCGCCAGCAGTACTGGGAGCAGACCGAGTCGGGCGGCAAGGGCGCCGAGAGCCTGGTCGCGTGGGACATCAAGCAGAACAAGGAAATCGGCTGAACGGCGCCGGGGCCGCCCGGCCCCGGCACGCCTTGCCGAACACGTATTCATGCAGACATCCGTGCTTGCGATGCCCCCGCGCGACGGCGGCCTGGCCGGTCAGGCCGCGGCCGTGCAGGCGCGCATCCGGCGCGCGCCGGCCGACGCCGATTTGCGCGCGCAACTTTTCCAGCTGGCTGCCGTGCAGGGCGACTGGCGCCGCGCCGCCGAGCAATTGCAACTGTGCGCCCGGCTGAACCCGCTGGCCCAGCCGATGGCCAATCTCTACCTGGCGGCCATCCATGGCGAGCTGCGGCGCGAAGCCGTGCTGGCGGGCCAGGCCGAACCCGGCTTCCTGGCCGAGCGGCCCTGCTGGTGCGAGCCGTTGCTGCAGGCGCTGCGCGCCCAGGCGAGCGACCCCGAGCGGGCCGCCATGCTGCGCGCCCAGGCGTTCGATGCGGCGCAGGCCAGCGCCGGCACGCTGGAGGACGCGGCCGCCGGCCAGGCCGGCTATGCCTGGATCTGCGACGGCGACAGCCGCCTGGGGCCGGTCTGCGAACTGATTCTCGACGGCAGCTATGCGTGGCTGCCGTTCGCGCAGGTGGCCGCCGTGCATCTGCCGGCCCCGCAAGGGCTGTGCGATCTCGTCTGGGCGCGCGCCGAAATCGCCCTGGCCGACGGCGCGGTCGTGCGCGGCCTGGTTCCGGCGCGCTACCCGCCGTCGGCCGGGCAGGATGACGGCCTGAGGCTGGGCCGGGCCACGTGCTGGCGGCCGCTGGGCCAGGACGGCTACGCCGGCGAGGGCCAGAAGATGTGGCTGACCGACGCGGGCGAGTTCGCGCTGCTGGACGTGCGCGCCCTGCGCCGGCAGGCGCCATGAGAATCGCCGACGAACGGGTGGCGCGCGACCGCCTGCAGCCGTCGCTGCTCGATCGCCTGGTCGATGACGAGCCATGGCGCCGCAGCGAGGCGCCCGAAGCGGCGCTGTTGACGCACGCCGGGCTGCGCGCCGCGGTACTGCGCGACCTGCGCTGGCTGCTCAACACGGTCAACCTCGCCTCGTCGCAGGATCTGGCGCCGTACCGGCACGTGCCCGCCTCCAGCGTCAATTTCGGCGTGCGCGCCATGGCCGGACGCCGCATGTCGGAGATCGACTGGGTCGATGTCGAGACGTCGATCCGCGACGCCATCGCGGCGTTCGAGCCGCGCATCCTGGAATCCTCGGTCGAGGTGCGCTGCGTCAGCGACACCCGCACGCTCGAGCACCACAATGTGCTCAGCCTGGAAATACGCGGCATGCTGTGGTGCGTGCCGCACCCGCGCGAGTTCCTGTTCCGCACCGATATCGACCTGGAAAGCGGGCACATGGACCTGCGCGACCTGGGAGGGGCGTGATGGACGCGCGCCTGCTCGACTACTACAACCGCGAGCTGGTCTATATGCGCGAGCTGGGCGCCGAGTTCGCGCGCCAGCATCCCAAGGTGGCGGGGCGGCTGGGCATGCACGGCACCGAGGTGGCCGACCCGTACGTCGAGCGCCTGCTCGAAGGCTTCAGCTTCCTGGCCGCGCGCATCCACCTGAAGATGGACGCCGAGTTTCCGCGCTTCACGCAGCGGCTGCTGGAGGTGGTGCATCCGCACTATCTCGCGCCCACCCCGGCGATGGCGGTGGCGCAGTTCTCGCCCAGCATGAACGAAGGCACGCTGGCCGGCGGCTTTACCCTGCCGCGCGGCACCGTGCTGCGCGGCGGCCTGGCGCGTGGCGAACAAACGCCGTGCGAGTTCATGACCGGCCACGCGCTGCGGCTGTGGCCGCTGCGCGTGACGGCGGCCGAACTCACCGGCGCGCCCACCGACCTGCCGCTGGCCCGCCTGGGCCTGGGCGGACGCGAGGCCGGAGTGGCCAGCGCGCTGCGCCTGCGGCTGGAAGTCTGCGGCGGCGTCAGCCTGGAAGAGCTGGACCTGGATCAACTGGTGTTCTACCTCAACGGGTCGGACGCGCCCATGCAGCGCCTGCTGGAGCTGATCATGTGCCACACGGTCGCCGTGCTGGGCCACGACAGCGAGCGGCCCGTCTCGTGGATCAACCGGCTGCCGGCCGACGCGGTGCGCCACGAGGGGTTCGCCGACGACCAGGCGCTGCTGCCCACCGACACGCGGGTCTTCCAGGGCTATCGGCTGCTGCAGGAGTACTTCGCGTTCGCGCGCCGCTATCTGTTCTTCAGCCTGAACGGCCTGAAGCAGGGCCTGTGCACGCGGCGCGCGGCGCCGGCCGCGGCGGCTGGCCCGGCCGGCACCCGGCGTTTCGACCTGACGCTGCTGCTGTCGGCCGCAGCGCCCGAGCTCGAAGGCGCGATCTCGGCCGGGAACCTGGCGCTGCACTGCGCGCCCATCGTCAACCTGTTTCCGCGCCGCGCCGACCGCGTGGCGGTCACGCCGCGCCACCACGAGTACCACGTGGTGGTCGACCGCACCCGGCCGCTGGACTTCGAGGTCTACAGTCTGACGCGGGTGCTCGGCCATATGTCGGCGCAGCGCCCCGAACAGGAGTTCCGTCCGTTCTACGGCTCGTTCGGCGCGGACGCCGACGATTACGGCGCCTATTACTCGTTGCGGCGCGAGCCGCGGCTGGCCTCGGACAGCGCGCGCCGCCATGGCACGCGCACCAGCTATACCGGCAGCGAAGTCTATCTGTCGCTGGTCGATCGGCACGAGGCGCCGTTTGCCGATACGCTGCGCCATCTCGGCATCGACGCGCTGTGCACCAACCGCGACCTGGCGCTGCTGCTGCCGCTGGGCGGCGCCAGCGATTTCAGCCTGCGCGTGTCCGCCCCGGTGGGCGCGATCAAGGTGCTGCATGGGCCGTCGCGGCCGGCCGCGGCCATGGCCGACCACGGCACGGCATGGCAATTGATCAGCCACCTGGGGCTGCACTACCACAGCCTGACCGACCTGGACGAGACGCGCGGCGCGCAGACGCTGCGCGAGCTGCTCAACCTGTACGGCAACCTGGCCGATCCGGTGGCGCGCAAGCATATCTCGGGCGTGCGCCACGTGCGGGTCGAACCCATGCACCACCGCCTGCCCGTGCCCGGCCCCATCGTCTACGGCCGCGGCGTGCGCATCGACCTGCAGGTCGACGAGACCGCTTTCTCGGGCATCAGCCCCTACCTGTGCGGCGCGGTGCTGGAGCAGTTCTTCGCGCGCCACGTCTCCATCAACATGATGTCGGCGCTCACCCTGTCCACGCCGCAGCGCGGCGCCGTGGCGAGCTGGCGGCCCCGCATGGGCCGCCGTCCCGCGGTCTAGGCGGCGCCGCGTCCGCCGCAACGAGGAAACCCACATGCAGACCCGCAACGCCCGCCGCCTCTATCCTGTCTACGACCCCGTGCACCTGATCGGCACCGTGGCCCGCCGCGAAGACGACGGCGCCTGGACGGTGTGGTGCGACGGCCGCCCCTGGCGCGTGCGCCGGGCCGCCAGCTGCCTGCTGGTCCCCGAAGAGGGCGATACGGCGCTGATCAGCGGCCCGGATGCCGAACGCGTGTACCTGATCGCGGTGATCGAGCAGGCCGACGCGGCCCAGGCCACCCTGGAACTGGAAGGCCGCGTCAGCTTGCGTTCGCGCACCGCCGATGTCAGCCTGGAGGCGGCCGGCGAGGTGCGCCTGCGCGGCGCGCAAGCGGTGCGCGTCGAGACCGAGGCCTTGTCGGTCAAGGCCGGCCAGGCGGCGTGCGCGGCCGCCCGCATGCATTATGTGGCCGACGAGGTCGAAGGCGCGGTGGGCAGCATGCGGCTGGTCGGCAAGGTCTACGAGGCGGTGCTCGACCGCCTGACGCAACTGGCCCGCATGGCCGTGCGGCAGACCAGCGAGGTCGAGCACGTGCGCGCCGGCACCCTGGACTACCAGGCCGAGCAGAGCGCGCGCGTGCATGCGCCCTATACGATGCTGACCGCCGATGCGCTGGTCAAGGTCGACGCCAAGCAGATCCACATGGGTTGAGCATGGACGCAGCGGCCAGGACGGATCGACACGCGGCGCCGGCGGTGCTGCCGCCTGCCTTCTGGCAGGCCCTGGCGGCGGCGCCGCACGGGCACGACCTGTTTCACGTGCTGCGCTGGATCGACGCGCGCGCCGGCGCGCGCGCGCCGCTGGGCCGCGGCGCCTCGCCGCGCCACGAACCGGTGCGCATGCGGCAGGAGCCTTCGCTGGCTTTCGCGCCGGCCACCCTGGCCGCGGCGCGCGCGCCGGGCGAGGGCGCCGCGCCCGAGCTGTCCATCTACAGCTTCGGCCTGTTCGGTCCCAATGGGCCGCTGCCGCTGCCGCTGCACCTGACCGAGCACGCCCGCGAACGCCGCCAGCATCACGGCGACCACTCCCTGGCCGCGTTCGCCGACCTGTTCCACCATCGCCTGATCCTGCTGTTCTACCGCGCCTGGGCCGATGCGCAGTCCACCGCCAGCCTGGACCGCGGCCAGGAGCGCTTCAGCGGCTACGTGGCCAGCCTGCTGCACCTGGGCGCGCCGTCGCTGCGCCGGCGCGACAGCGTGATGGACCATGCCAAGTACCACATGGCCGGCCATCTGCTGCGCCAGACCCGCAACCCGGAAGGCCTGTGCCAGGTGCTGCGCGCCTTCTTCGGCCTGCCCGTGGGGGTAGACGAGTTCGTGGCGCAGTGGATAAGGTTGGAGGCCGGCCAGCGGCTGCGGCTGGGGGCGGGCGGCGGGCTGGGCGGCGGCGCGCCCCTGGGCGTGGCCGTGCGCGACGCCCAGCACAAGTTCAGGATCCGCCTCGGGCCGCTGGACTGGCAGGACTACCTGGCGTTCCTGCCCGGTTCGGCCCGCGCGCGCCAGCTGCTGCATTGGGTGCGCCTGTATGTGGGCGTGGAGTTCGCCTGGGAGGTGCGGCCGGTGCTGCGCCGCGACGCGGTGCGCAGCGTGCGCCTGGGCGCGGCGGCGCCGCTGGGGCTGGCGTCCTGGCTGGGCCGGCGGCCGCCGCGCCTGGGCGACGCCGCCGAGCTGTTGCTGGACTACGAGGGGCGCGAGCGCCAGGCGGCGCGGCGCGCGCAAGCGTTTCATGAAAAGGAGCAAGCGGCATGATCCACGATATGTCATACGACGGCCAGATACTGGCCTGGCCCGGCCACGGGCAGTTCCGCGCCACCAGCGGCATGCGCGGGTTCCAGCATCCCGGCCAGGCCTGCACGCCCGACAGCGGTCCGGTGCCGCCGGGGCTGTACCGCGTGCTGCTGGCCGATCGCGGCGTGGCGCTCGACGACGGGCGCGGCGTGTGCAACCTGGCGCCGGCCTGGGGCATCCAGCAGGTGCCGCGCGGCGCGGCCGCCGGTGAGTGCGAGTCTTACTGGGCCAACTGGGGCGAGAACCGCGCGCGCATGGAACCGGCCGACGCCGCCACGCGCAATCGCTGCGCCCCGGCGCGCGGCGGGTTCTACCTGCACGACTCCACCAAGGGCTTCAGCCACGGCTGCATCGAGGTCGAGGGGCGCATCTTCGCGCTGCTGCGCTCGTATGCGCGCCAGCGCGGCCGCAACGCCATGATCCTCAAGGTGGCCTATGTCGCCGACCGCGCCACCAACGGCGGCACCGCGGGAGACGGCCATGCGCGCTGATCGCCATGCCTGGCTGCTGGCCGCCTGCCTGGCGCCGGCGCTGGCCGCCGCGGGCCCGCTGCGCGTGGAGAACCGGCTGGCCGAATGCGTGCGGGTGCAGCCGGGCCTGCGCAGTGTCGAGCACAACGTGGTCCTGCAGCGGTTCGACCTGACGGTCGTGCGCCCCATCGGCGATTGCGGCTGCAAGTCCGCCCTGGTCGCCTACCAGGCCAGCGTGGTGCGCGAGGATGGCACGCGCGGCGCCAGCCAGTCCGGCGTGTTCGGCGCCATGCGCTCGGGGCCGCGCACCCTGCCGCTGGCCAGCGACGCCGCGCTGCTGGGCGAGCGGCCGGTGGCGCTCGGCCTGGGCTGCGCGCCAGCCGACTGATTTCCAACGACTGACGGAGCACCATGTCCGATATCGGCCGCGCCGAGCTGTTCGGCAAACTCGATTCCCTGTCCTATCGCGCCCTGGAGGACGCCACCGCCCTGTGCAAGCTGCGCGGCAATCCCTACGTGGAGCTGGCGCACTGGGTGCACGCCATCGCGCACGCGCAGGACAGCGACCTGCACCATATCGCGCGCGCGTTCGAGCTGGATCTCGGCGCGCTGCAGCAAGACCTGGTGCGCGCGCTCGACCAATTGCCGCGCGGGGCGGGGGCGGTCTCGGACCTCTCCGAGCACGTGGACCACGTGGTGGAACGCGCCTGGGCGCTGGCGTCGCTGCGCTACGGCGCTGCGCGCATCCGCAGCGGGCACCTGCTGCTGGCGCTGCTGCGCGACCCCAGCCTGCGCGGCGTGCTGGCCGGCATGTCGGGGCAGTTCGCCCGCGTCGTGCCAGACCTGCTGCTGCAAGGCCTGCCCGAGATGACGCGCGGCTCGCCCGAGGCGCGCGCCGACGCTGCCGTGGCCGATGCGCCGCCGGATGGCGGCGGCGCGGCCGGCGCGCTGGCGCGCTACGCGGTGGACCTGACCGCCCAGGCGCGCGCCGGCCGGCTCGATCCGGTGACCGGGCGCGACGACGAAATCCGCCAGTTGATCGACGTGCTGATGCGGCGGCGCCAGAACAATCCCCTGCTCACCGGCGAGGCCGGCGTGGGCAAGACCGCGGTGGTCGAGGGCCTGGCCCTGCGGCTGGCGCGCGGCGATGTGCCGGCGCCGCTGCGCGAGGTGGCGCTGTACCTGCTGGATATCGGGCTGCTGCAGGCCGGCGCCGGCGTCAAGGGCGAGTTCGAGCAGCGCCTGCGCCAGGTCATCGACGCGGTGCAGGGCAGCGAACGCCCCATCGTGCTGTTCATCGACGAAATCCATACCCTGGTGGGGGCCGGCGGCGCGGCGGGGACGGGCGATGCCGCCAACCTGCTCAAGCCGGCGCTGGCGCGCGGACAGCTGCGCACCATCGGCGCCACGACCTGGGCCGAATACAAGCAGTACATCGAGAAAGACCCGGCGCTGACGCGGCGCTTCCAGGCCATCCAGGTGCACGAGCCCGACGAGGCCGGCGCGCGGCGCATGCTGCGCGGCCTGGCCGGCGCCCTGCAGGCGCATCATGGCGTGCTGCTGCTGGACGAGGCCGTGGAGGCCGCCGTGCGGCTGTCGCATCGCTACATCCCGGCGCGCCAGTTGCCGGACAAGGCGGTCGCCCTGCTCGACACGGCCTGCGCGCGCGTGGCGGTCAGCCAGCAGGCCACGCCGGCCGCGCTGGAAGACGCGCGCCGCCGCATCGACGCGCTGGATCTCGAGCTGGAAATCGCCGCGCGCGAGGCGCGGCTGGACGCCGGCCCGGCCGAGCGCGTGGCGGGGCTGCGCGAGCAGGGCCAGGCGGCGCGCTGGGAGCGCGAAGCGGCGCTGGCCGGCCAGGTGTTCGGCCTGCGCGAACAGCTGGACGCGGCCGACGAGCAGTCCGCGCCGGCCTTGCGCGCCGCGCTGCGCGAGGCCGCCGACGCGCTGGCGCGCAGCCAGGGCGAGGCGCCGCTGATCCACCCGGCGGTCGATGCCGCGGCCGTGGTGGCCGATTGGACCGGCATCCCCGTGGGCCGCATGGTGCGCGACGAAGCGCAGGCCGTGCTGGCGCTGGCCGACACCCTGGAGCGCCGCGTCGTCGGCCAGCGCCATGCGCTGGAACTGATCGCGCGCCGCATCCAGACCGCGCGCGCCGGTCTGACCGACCCGGGCAAGCCGGTCGGCGTGTTCCTGCTGTGCGGCCCGAGCGGCGTGGGCAAGACCGAGACCGCGCTGGCCCTGGCCGAGGCCCTGTATGGCGGCGAGCAGAATCTCATCACCATCAACATGAGCGAGTTCCAGGAGTCGCACACGGTGTCGACCCTGAAGGGCGCGCCGCCGGGCTATGTGGGCTACGGCGAGGGCGGCGTGCTGACCGAAGCGGTGCGGCGCCGCCCGCACAGCGTGGTGCTGCTCGACGAGGTCGAGAAAGCCCACGCCGACGTGCACGAGATTTTCTTCCAGGTGTTCGACAAGGGGTGGATGGAAGACGGCGAAGGCCGTTACATCGATTTCCGCAACACGGTCATCCTGTTGACCGCCAACGTGGGCGCGGACCTGATCGCCAGCCTGTGCGCCGACCCCGAGCTGGCGCCCGAGCCCGACGCGCTGGCGGCGGCCCTGCGCGCGCCGCTGCGCGACGTGTTTCCCGCGGCCTTGCTGGGCCGCCTGGCGGCCGTGCCCTATCTGCCGCTGTCGGACAGCATGCTGGCGCATATCGTGGCCTTGCAGTTCGAACGCGTCGGCCAGCGCCTGCGCGAGCGCCACGGCATGGATTTGGAAGTCGAGCCGGCCGCCGCCGAGCTGGTGGTGGCGCGCTGCGTCGAGGTCGAATCCGGCGCGCGCATGGTCGACGCCATCCTGAGCCAGCGCGTCCTGCCGCAGATCGGCCGCGAATTGCTGGGCGCCTCCCTGCAGCAGCGCACCTGGCGCCGCGTGCGGGTGCGGGCGGTCGACGGCGAGTTCGCCTGCGAGTACGAGTAGAACGGATCCGCGGCGCGCCTGGTCCCCGCATGGGGATGAGGTGCCTGCCCGCGCGGCGCGCCTGTCCCAGCGGGGACAGGCGCGTCCTGCCGCAGGCGTCAGTCCGCCTGGTCCGCGCGCGGCGCGGCCGGGCGCAGGAAGGTGCCTCCCGCCGGCGCATGGTCGTGCGCGGCCGGGCCGTCGCCGGCCGCGTGGCGCGGCAGCAGCGTGTCGCGCACCGGGTCGGCGCGCAGCGGCGCCAGCGGATCGTGCGCGGGCAGGGCCGACGGGGTGGCGTCGGCGAACACGTCCGCGCCGCCATGCGGCGCGTCGAACAGCGCCAGCGGGTCGCCCGCCGGGCGGCTGACCGCGGCGTCGCCGGCCGGCAGATGCGCCAGCGGATCGGCGGCGTTGCGCGCCTGCGCCGAATCCAGGTCGAAGGGGTGCGTGGCGGCATCGGCGGTGCCGCCCACCGGCAGGGTGCCGGGGCCGAACAGGCCGCTGAATATGTCCTCGGCCGCCCCGGCGCCGGCTTGCCCGCGCCGGGGCGCATCGGCGGGCGTGTCCGCCGCCGCCTCGGGCAGCGCTGCCGGCCGTGCGTCGGGCGCATCGGGCCCGCTCACCTCCAGCGTGTGCGCGCCCACGCGCAGCGTATCGCCCGCCTGGATGGCGCGCACGGCGCCGGGCGCGAGCGCCGCGTCGTTGATGTGCACCGCGGCCATGCCGCTCAGGTTGTGCAGGCGCCAGCCTTGCGCGTCGGCGCGCAGCGCGGCCTGCACGCGGCATAGCTGGCCGGGCGCGGCCGGCAGGGCCAGGCAATTCTCGGCGTCGCGGCCCAGCGTGCCGCCGGGCGCGTGGAAATCCGCCCGGCGCGCGCTTGCGCCAGGCTCGGGGTTGCGTACGATCAGCGTCAGCATCATGGCGTGGGTCCGTGCCAGGGAAGGGCGTCAGCCGGCCGGCGCCGCGCGGGCGCGCTCGTAGGCCGGCCCCCATTGCGGATGGCCGGCCTCGTTGGGTTCCAGCGTGAACGCGGGATCGGCCTGCAGGATGCGGCGAAAGCCCGCCTCGCACAGCACCCGGTGGTCCGTGACGCAGTAACTGAAGGCCTGCAGCTTCCAGGCCTCGATGCGCATGGACTGGGGCGCCTGCGCCAGCGCATCGGCGTGCGCCACCTGGCGGATCACGTCGCCATAGGCGCCGGCGCTGTATGACTGGCGGATCTGTTGCAGGTCGCGCTCGGCCTGGTCGCTGGCTGGCTCGCCGGCGCGCTCGGAGGTGGGGCTGGCGCAGCCCGCCAGCAGGATGGCGCAGCCCAGCAGGGTCGCGTGAAATCGCAGAGTCATGAACGGAAAGGTCGTGGCGGTCTTCGATTCCCGCGCGGCGCGTTACCGCATGTGTGCCGCGTGGATGGTCTGGCCATGATATCGGCGCCGTGCGACAGAAATAATTCGAGGGGTAAACCAATCATGACCAATTGCTGGCGCGGCGCGCCGCGGACGTAACAGGCGTAACCATATCTTCGTTGTCATAAAGGTGCCGTGCGCGTCGCTTGTCATAGCGGCTTTCCTCGACATGGAAAACGGACCTGCCGGATGGCGAATCGACGCTTGCTTGTTGCTGTGCCCACGCGGCGCGCGTTGCGCGCGGCGGCCTGGATTGCCGTCGCGGTGCTGGCCGCCGGGTGCGCGTCCACGGCCAGCCGCAAGGCGGCGCCTTACGCGATCGAGCTGAAGGCCGATCCGCGCATCAATCCCGATGCCTCGGGCCGGCCCTCGCCGATCCAGGTCACGCTGTACGAGCTGCGTTCGTCCGCCGAGTTCGAGGCGCGCGATTTCTTCACCCTGCAAGGCGACGCGCAGGCCGCGCTGGGCAAGTCGCTCATCGAAACCGACCAGGTCATCCTGCAGCCCGGCGAAACCCGCAAGCTGTCGTATCCGGGCAATACCGAGGCGCGCGTGGTCGGCATCGTGGCGGCCTATCGCGACCTCGAGCGCAGTCCCTGGCGCATCGTCGTGCCCCTGCCGCAGGCCCAGAACACCAACATCTACAAGTTCTGGCAGTTCTCGCCCAACGAGGAGACCGTGCGCGTCGCGGTGGGCGGACAGGGCGTGCAAATCGTCGACCGGGAGCGTTCCTGGTGGCCCTTCTGACGCCGCGCCGCGGGCGCCGGCGTGTCTTCATCTCTTGAATCGCATATGGCACTGGACAACAAGGTCGTCTGGTCGGAGGGCATGTTCCTGCGGCCGCAACATTTCCAGCAGTTCGAACGGCATATCGAGGCGCAGTTGCGCGTGCGCGCCGCGGTGGCCTCGGGCTGCGGCTGGGGCTACACCGCGCTGGAGATCGATCGCGACGCGCTGGCGCTGGGCAAGCTGGCGCTGGCGCGCGCCGCGGGCGTGCTGCCCGACGGCACGCCGTTCGAGTTCGAGCGCGCCGACGAGGGGCCGCCGGCGCTGGACATCGACCCGGCCATGCGCGATGCGCGCGTGATGCTGGCGCTGCCGCGCCGCCGCGCCGGCGCCTGCGAAGTGGTCTATGAAGACGGCGCGGATACGCTGGCGCGCTATTGCGTGCATGAAGGCGAGATCGAGGACTCCGGCTCGGTGGGCCTGGAGCCGGCGCTGGTGCAGCTGGGCCGTTTGCGCCTGCGGCTGGTTCCCGAAACCGAGCTGGGCGACGAATGGGTGGCGCTGGGCGCCGCGCGGGTGCTGGAGCGCCGCGCCGACCACCGCGTGGTGCTCGACGAGATGTACATCCCGCCCTGGCTGGCCGCCGACGCCAATCCGGCGCTGCGCGGCTATGCCGGCGAGCTGTCCGGGCTGCTGCAGGCGCGCGGAGCGGCGCTGGCGCAGCGGCTGGCGCAGCCGGGCCGCGGCGGCGTCTCCGAAGTGGCCGACTTCCTGCTGCTGGCGCTGGTAAACCGCTACGCCGGCGCGCTGTGGCACGCGCGCCAGGTGCCGGCCCTGCATCCCGAACGGCTGTTTCGCGACTGGCTGATGCTGGCCTGCGACCTGGCCACCTATACCTGCGCCACGCGCCTGCCCGAGGTGCTGCCCGATTACCGCCACGACGACCTGCAGGCCAGTTTCGGGCCGCTCATGGCCGAGCTGCGCCGCTCGCTGTCGGTGGTGCTGGAGCAGCACGCCGTGCAGATCCCGCTGCATGACCGCGGCCAGGGCGTGCGCGTGGCGCAGATCGCCGATGCCGAACTGCTGCGCAGCGCCGGCTTCGTGCTGGCCGTGCACGCCGACATGCCGGCCGAGACGGTGCGCACGCGCTTTCCGGCCCAGGTCAAGATCGGCCCGGTCGAGCGCATCCGCGACCTGGTGCACCTGCAATTGCCCGGCGTGGCGGTGCGCGCCCTGCCGGTGGCGCCGCGCCAGATTCCCTACAGCGCGGGCCACGTGTACTTCGAGCTGGACAAGAACGGCGAGTTCTGGCGGCAGCTGGAGCGCACCGGCGCGCTGGCCCTGCACCTGGCGGGCGAGTTTCCCGGCCTGGCGCTGGAGTTCTGGGCCGTGCGCGACTGAACCGGGCACAGGAGACCATCATGCACGCCGCCAATCCTCCCTTTCCCGACTTCGGCGCCGACGCGGCGGCCGACCCCGGCGCGGCCAGCCGGCTGCGCCCGCACGAGTACGTCATCAGCGGCTCCAACCCGCTGGTGGCGGCGGCCAATCCGCTGCTGGACCTGATCCCGCAGATCCGCGCCACCACGGCCCATCCCGCGCCGGCCATGCTGCGCGAGTACCTGGTCGACGAAGTGCGCCAGTTCGAGCTGCGCGCGCAACAGGCCGGCATTCCCAACGAAACCATCCTGGGCGCGCGCTACTGCCTGTGCACGGCGCTGGACGAGGCCGCCGCGCTCACGCCGTGGGGCGGGGGCGGCGTATGGTCGGCGCACAGCCTGCTGGTGACGTTCCATAACGAAACCTGGGGCGGCGAGAAGTTCTTCCAGCTGCTGGCCAAGCTGTCGCAGAACCCGGGCCAGCACCTGGATTTGCTGGAGCTGCTGTACTACTGCCTGCTGCTGGGCTTCGAGGGCCGCTACCGCGTCATCGACAACGGCCGCACGCAGCTCGAGACCTTGCGCCAGCGCCTGCTGCGCATCCTGCGCGGCGCGCGCGGCGAGTATCCGCGCGCGCTCTCGCCGCATTGGCGCGACACGCCGGTGCAGCAGGCGCTGCGCCGCCTGCCGGTGCCGCTGTGGGCCTACGGGGCGCTGGCGGCGGCGCTGGCGCTGGCGTTGTTCTGGGGCCTGTCGTGGCGCCTGGGCGAACGCTCGGATGCCGTGTTCGCCGCGGTCGCGCGGCTCAAGCCGCCCACGGTGCAGATCGCCCCGGCGCCGCGCCCGGCGCCCGCGCCCCGCCTGGCCGTGTTCCTGCAACCCGAGGTGCGCGACCGCCTGGTGACGGTGCGCGACGAGGTCGATCGCAGCGTGGTGGTGCTGCGCGGCGACGGGCTGTTCGAGTCGGGCGCGGTCGCGGTGCGCGACCGCTATGCGCCGGTGCTGGCGCGGGTGGCCGAGGCGCTGGGCCAGACGCGCGGCGATATCGTGGTGCGCGGCTATACCGACAACGTTCCCATCCGCACGGCGCGCTTTCCGTCCAACTGGCATCTGTCGCAGGCGCGCGCCGAGGCGGTCAAGGCGGTGATCGACGCGCGCCTGGGCCAGGCCGGACGCGTGCGCGCAGAAGGGCGCGGCGAGGCCGATCCGCTGGCCCCCAATGACACCCCTGCCGGACGCTCGGTCAACCGGCGGGTCGAAATTACCGTGATGGTGCCGCCGGCGCCGCATGCCCGCACGCCCGAAGAAGGAGCCACGCCATGATCCCGCGCCTGTTCGGATGGCTGTTCTCGCGCGGCCTGTGGAGCTTCCTGGGCCTGGTGGCGCTGGCCCTGCTGGTGTGGATCGCCGGGCCGCTGCTGGCGATCGGCGCGCTGCGCCCGCTGGAAAGCGAGACCGCGCGCGTACTGGTCATCGCCGCGCTGTTCGCCTTCGCGCTGCTGCGCCTGCTGTGGCGCAAGTGGCGCGAAGGCCGCCTCAACGCCCAGTTGCTGGGCCAGCTGCGCCGGCCGGCCCGTCCCGAGGCCGAGGCCGCGGCCGAGCCGCCGCCTTCGGACCTGCGCGAACTGGAAGGCCGCTTCGACGAGGCGGTGGAGCTGTTGCGCAAGACGCGCTTCGACGGAGGCGGCGGACGCGGCTGGCTGCAGCGCTATTCGCGCCAATACCTGTACCAGCTGCCCTGGTACGTCATCATCGGCGCGCCAGGCTCGGGCAAGACCACGGCCCTGGTCAACTCGGGCCTGGACTTCCCGCTGGCCGAGCGCTTCGGCAAGGCCGCGCTGCGCGGCGTGGGCGGCACCCGCAACTGCGATTGGTGGTTCACCGACGACGCGGTGCTGCTCGATACCGCCGGCCGCTACACCACCCATGAAAGCGACCCCACCGGCGACGAGGAGTCCTGGCGCGGCTTTCTCGGCCTGTTGACGCGCTTTCGGGGCCGCCAGCCCATCAACGGCGCCATGCTCACCGTCAGCATCGAGGACTTGCTGGCCGCGTCCGACGCCGAGCGCGCGCGCCACGCCGCGGTGCTGCGCCGGCGCCTGCAGGAGCTGCGCGAGCAGCTGGGCATCCATTTCCCGGTCTATGTGCTGGTGACCAAGGCCGACCTGCTGGCCGGCTTCGAGCAGTACTTCGCCTCGTTCAGCCGCGAAGACCTGGAGCAGGTATGGGGCTTCACCTTGCCCTATGCGCGCGCCCAGGAGCCGGACTTCGACCTGTACGAAGCCTTTCATGCCGAGTACCGGCTGCTGCAGCGCCGGCTCGACGATGCCCTGCCCGAAGTGCTGGCCGCCGAGCCGGACGAGGCGCGCCGCGCGCTGGCCTACCTGCTGCCGCAGCAGTTCGCCGGCCTGCAGGCCGTGCTGGGCCATTTCCTCAGCGACGTGTTCGCCAGCTCGCGCTTCGAGGAGCGCCTGGTGCCGCGCGGCGTGTACTTCACCAGCGGCACCCAGGGCGGCGAGACCTTCGACCAGGTCACCGGCCACCTCAAGCGCTATCTGCGCATCGAAAGCGGGCCGGCCCCGGCCGCCGCCGAGGAAGGCCGCAGCTTCTTCCTCAAGCGGCTGCTGCAGGACGTGATCTTTCCCGAGGCCGGCCTGGCCGGCCGCAACCTGCGCTGGGAGCGCCGCTACCGCCGCCTGCACTGGGCCGGCTACGGCCTGATCACGCTGGCGTTCCTGGGCCTGGCGGCGGGCTGGCTGGCCAGCTACGGCAACAACGTGCGCTATCTCGACGAAGTGGCGCGCCGCGTGCCGACGGTGGACAAGCTGGGGCGCGATATCAAGATCACCCGCTCGGGCGATGTGCTGGGCCTGATGCCCTTCCTGGACGGCCTGTGGTACCTGCCGCGCGACGCCGCCTTCGAGCCGGACGCGCCGCCGCTGTCCTATCGCTTCGGGCTGTACCAGGGCGGCAAGATGCACGCCGCGATGCAGGGCGTTTATCGCGGCACGCTCGACAGCGTCCTGCTGCCGCAGGTGGCGCGCCGCATCGAGGCGGCGCTGCGCGCGGCCCGCGCCGACGACCTGGAGTACGGCTACGAGGCCCTGCGCGCCTACCTGATGCTGTACGAGGCCGACCACTACGACGCCGAGTTCATGCACGCCTGGCTGCTGTCCGACATGCAGGGCACGCTGCCCGAGGGCTACACGCGCCGGCAGTACGACCTGATGTCGCTGCACCTGCGCCAGCTGGCGCAGGGCGGCGTGCTGGCCTCGCCGTTTCCGCGCGACGAGGCGCTGGTGCGGCAGGCGCGCGACGAACTGGCGCGCCACACGCTGGCGCAGCGCGCCTACAGCCGGCTGCGCCGCATGCTGGCCGGCGCCGACGATCAGCCGCCGACCACCGCGGTGACGCTGGGCGGGCCGCAGGCCAGCGCCGTCTTCGTGCGCAAGAGCGGCAAGCCGCTGGCCCAGGGCATCGCGGCGCTGTACACCTACCGCGGCTATTGGGACGTGTTCAATCCGCGCGTCACGCGCGTGGCCGAGCGCCTGCGCAGCGACGATGCCTGGGTCCTGGACATCGCGCCGCCGGGCGTGCTGGACGAGGCTGCGCGCCAGCAGCTCATCGTCGACATCAAGCGCCTGTACCTCAACGACTACGTGGCGCGCTGGGACGGCTACCTGGACGACCTGGCGCTGGCGCCGCGCAGCTCGCTGCTGCAAAGCATCCAGCTGGCGCGCACCCTGTCGGCGCCCGATTCGCCGCTGGTGCGGCTGACCCAGGGCGTGGCGCGCGAGACCACGCTGCTGCGCGACGCGGGCGGCGACGAGCGCTCGCTGGCGGACCAGGCGCGCGACCGCGTCAGCAGCACGCGCGAGGCGCTGGAGCAGATGTTCGGCCCGACCGGCCCGGGTGCGGCCACGCGCGCCGACGCCGGCGACGGCAAGCTGGAGCGCGTGGTCGACCAGCACTTCGAGCCATGGCGCAGGCTGGCGCGCGCCGACGGGCAGGGCGGCGCGCCGATTGCCGCCACCACCAGCCTGGTCAACGAGCTGTACACCTATCTGACGGCGGCCGACGCGGCTCTGCGCAGCGCCAGCCCGGCGCCCGCCTCCGATGTGGTGACCAAGCTGCGCGCCGAGGCTGGCCGCCTGCCGCGGCCCTTGCGCGACGTGCTCGACGACTTGTCCACCGGCGCGGCGGGCGAAGTGTCCGGCGTGGCGCGCGAGCGGCTGGGCGAAGACCTGTACGCCACCATCGGCCTGTTCTGCCGCCAGGCCATCGCCGGCCGCTATCCTTTCGCGCCCGGCTCGCCGCGCGACGTCGCGCCCAATGACCTGGCGCGGCTGTTCGCGCCCAACGGCATGATAGACGAGTTCTTCCAGAAGAACCTGGTCAGCCAGATCGATGTGTCCGAGGCGCGCTGGCGCTTCAAGCCGGGCATGGACGGCACGCCGGGCCAGGCGTCGGCGCTGCTGGATTCGTTCCAGCGCGCCGCCGCGATCCGCGACGCCTATTTCATGGCCGGCAGCGCGGAGCCGGCCTTTCGCGTCTCGATCCGTCCGGTGGAAATGGACCCGGCCATCACGCAATTCGTCATGGACGTGGACGGCCAGACCGTGCGCTATGCGCATGGCCCGCAGGTCGCCACCTCCGTGCAATGGCCGGGGCCGCGCGGCGCCAACCAGGTGCGCATCGAGCTGACGCCCCAGGCCGGCGCGGCGGGCCTGTCGGCCAGCGGACCGTGGGCACTCAATCGCCTGCTCGACCAGGCCCGCGTCACGCGCGGCGCCTCGCCCGAGATCTCGCTGGCCAGCTTCGATATCGGCGGCCGCAAAGTGGTGCTGGAGATCCGCGCGGGCAGCGTCAGGAGCCCCTTTCACCTGGCCGAGATGCGGGGTTTTTCCTGCCCGGGCCGTTCATGAGCGGCGGACGCGCCATGCCGGGCGCGGACCCGGACGGCGGCGTGGGCTGGTACGGCAAGATCCCGGCCGCCGGCGACTTCATGCGCCGGCGCCTGTCGCACGGGCTGGTGGCCTGGTGGGACAAGTGGCTGCAGTACGGGCTGGCCGCCTTGCGCCAGATGCCCGCCGGCGGCGCCGAGCGCGCCTACGCGGCCGCGCCGTTGTGGAACTTCGCCATCCCCGCCGGGGCCGGCGCCGGCGCGGTCCTGCTGGGCGGCATGGCGCCCAGCCGCGACCGCGTGGGCCGCGCCTATCCGTTGAGCGCCATGGCGGTCGTGCCCGCGCAGGCCTATCAGCCCGGCCTGCTGGAGGACGCCGGCGACTACTACCGCCAGCTTGGCGCCACCTTGCTGGCGGCGGTGCGGCGCGGCGGCGCGGCCGAGCAGCTGGACCGCCAGCTGCAGGCCATGCCGCTGCCCGTGGCCATGCCGCCGGCGCGGCCGGCCCCGGCCGGCCAGGACATCCTGGACATCCTCAACGCCGGGCAGGCCGGCAATGCGCCACTGGCCGGCGCGCGCGGGCTGGCCGCCTGGCCCGAGCTGCCGTTCTGTTTCAACCCCGGTTCGCACACCAGCTACTGGTGGACCAACCAGGCCGATGGCGCCGCCTTGCAGACGTACGTGCACGGCGGCGCCCTGAACGCCACGCTGTTCCTGCGCCTGTTCGCGGCGCCGCCGGCGTGGCGCGTGTAATGCAAGGCCGCCTCCGGAGCCCTCATGCGCCCATCTTCCGCCACCGATACCGCGTCCGTCCTCGAGGCCGCCGCGCCGCGGCCCCTGGGCGTGGATGCGGCCGCACCCATGCCGCCGGCGCGCGTGCGCCGGGTGCTGGCCGACCTGCTGGAACAGCTGGCGCCCTTGCATGAGCGCTGGCGCGTGCACGGCCGCATCGCGCCGCGGACCGTAGGCCTGGACGGCGACGGGCGGGCTCGCCTGCTGGTCGACGCCGCGCAGCCGGCGGCCGATGCCGAGGCGCTGGCGCACGCGGCCGGTTTCGCCGCCTTCGAGCAGTACAGCGACGATCCAGGCCAGCCGTGTGGACCCTGGACCGACATCTACGGACTGAGCGCGCTGGCCTATGCGCTGGCCACAGGCGCGGCGCCGCCGTCGGCCCTGCGGCGCTGCGTGCGCGACGATTGCGCGCCCTTGGCGCGGCGCCTGGACGAGAAGCGCTGGCAGGCGCTGGCGCAAGCCATCGATGCCGGGCTGGCGCTCGACTATCGCGATCGTCCGGCGAGCCTGGCGGCGTTCGCGCGCCTGCTGGATGCGGCCGACAGGCAGGCCGAGCCGCCGCCGATCGCGCCCGTCGCGTCCGCCACGTCCGCCACGGTGGCCGTGGCGCAGGCACCGGCGCCGGCCGCCTTGCCGTCCCGGGCGCCCGCGCGGCGTCCGGCGCGCACGTCCGCGCTGGCGGTGCTGGCTGTCCTCGCCGTGCTGGCCGTCGTCCTGTATGCCGCCCTGGGCGGCCGCGCCGGCGACGAGCCGGCCGCATCCCTGGCCGCCGCGCCCATGCCCGCGCCGACGTCCGCGCCGACGTCCGCGCCCATGCCTGCCCCCGAACCCGCGCCCGAGCCTCCAGCGCCCGCGCCCGAACCCTCGCCGGCCTCCGAGCCCGCCCCGTTGCCCGAACCCACGCCAACCCCCGAATCCGTATCGGCGCCGGCGCCGCAACCGGCGCCCGCGCCGGCCGCGCCACCGCCGGCCGCGCCGCAGCCGGTCAGCGTACGCGTCGATATCCGGCCATGGGGCGAGGTCTGGATCGATGGCCGCTCGCGCGGGGTCAGCCCGCCGCTCAAGCAGCTGAGCCTGCCGCCGGGGCGCTATGCCGTCACGGTGCGCAACCCGGCCGGCCCGGACCATCGGCTCGACCTGCACGTCGCCGCGGGGCAGGGCGCCGCCATCGCCCATGCATTCGAATGAATCGCCGCGCCGGGTTATGCTATGGCCTTCTTCAATCCCGCGCCGGGACGACCCGGCGCGTGTACTGGCCTGAGGACGACCTCGCGAGATCCCATCCGTGTCGTCCTTCCATCCCGCTCCCACCGATTCGCGCACCCTGGTGCCGCGCGCCACGCGCATCCGCCTGGCGATCGCCTGGCTCGTCACCCTGCTGTTCCTGACCCTGGGCGAAGGCCTGCTGGCCGCGCCCACCGCGCCGCTGGCGACGCTGCTTTCCGTGCTCCTGGTCGGCACCATCATCATGGCCGCCTTCGTGGTGGTGCGTGAGGCCGACCATCTGGCCGAACAGTTGGGCGAGCCCTATGGCACGCTGATCCTGACCCTGTCGGTGGTCGGCATCGAGGTCATCCTGATCGCCGCCGTCATGCTGGGCCCGGGCGAGTTTCCCACCATCGGCCGCGACTCGATCTTCGCGGTGATGATGATCATCCTCAACCTGGTGACAGGCCTGTGCGTGCTGCTGGGCGCCTGGCGCCACGGCGCGCAGGCGTACAACGCGCAGGGCGCGTCGGCCTACCTGGCCATGATCGCGCTGCTGACCGGCATGGCGCTGCTGCTGCCCAATGCCACCGTGTCCGGCGGGCCGGGCATGTTCTCGCCCGCGCAGGCGATTGCGTTCTCGGTGCTGACGGTGGCGCTGTACGCGGCGTTCCTGGCGCTGCAGACGGGGCGCTGCCGCCACTTGTTCATACAGCCCGCCGGCGGCGCCATGGCGATTGCCGCGCCGGCGAGCGCGCCGCGTCCCGAGGCCGGCCATGGCGCCGGCGGACGCCGGACCGCGCTGGTGCGTTCGCTGGTGCTGCTGGCCGCGCTGCTGCCCATCGTGCTGCTGTCGCACAGCCTGGCCGTGGTGGTCGACTACGGCATTTCGGCCGCGGGCCTGCCCGCCGCGCTGGGCGGGCTGGTCATCGCCATCATCGTGTTCACCCCCGAATCGGTCACGGCGGTGCGCGCGGCCCGCGCCAACGAAATGCAGCGCGTCATGAACCTGTGCCTGGGGGCCTTCGTGTCCACCGTGGGGCTGACCGTGCCGGCCGTGCTGGCCATCGGCCTGCTGACCGGCAAGACGGTGGTGTTCGGGATATCGGCGGCCGAAACCGTGCTGTTCGCGCTGACGCTGTTGCTCAGCCTGTTCACCTTCATGGGCTAGCGCACCACGCCGGTCACCGGCCTGGCGCACCTGGCGCTGTTCGCCGTGTTCAGCGTGCTGCTGTTCGCGCCGTGACGGCGCGCCGCGCAATCGTCCATCCGCATTAGTCCGCGCGCCCGATGCCGGCCTAGTCCGTCCGCCGACGGATCGCTGCTAGTCCCGTATGGCAAACGCGCCGCCGTTGTGCGACGCTAGTGCGGCGCGGGGCGGTCCGGCGCGGGCGGCATTCTCCGGGACGGGAGTACGGCATGGGCAAGGCGACGTGGCGACAAGTGTGGGAACGGGCGCGGGCGCTGGCCGGCGCGGCGGCCCTGGCGGTGCTGGCCGGGTGCGCGGCGCCCGGCGCGCAGGATCCCGGGCAGGCGCGCAACACGGCGCGCGAGGCCTACATCTATGCCTACCCGATGCTGTACCACTACCGCTCCATGTACGAGCAGGCCATCGATACGGCCTCGCCCGCCTACCTGGGCGGCTTCGGCGTGTTCCAGCATCGCGCCGAGCCATACACGCCGCAAAGCGTCGACGTAGCCACCTCCAACGTCGACACGCTGTACTCGCGCGCCTGGCTCGACCTGCGCGCCGAGCCCTGGGTGCTGTCGCTGCCGGCGGTGCCGAAATCGCGCTACAACGCGTTCCAGCTGGTGGATATGTACACCTACAACCTGGCCTACCTGGGCACGCGCGCCACGGGTTTCGGGTCGGGGCATTACCTGATCGCCGGCCCGGGCTGGACCGGCCCCGTGCCCAAGGGCATCACGCAGGTGGTGCGCGCCGACACCGATTTCGTCGCCGTGCTCGGCCGCACCGCGCTGAACGGCCCGGCCGACATCAAGGCCGTGCACGCGCTGCAGGCGCGCTATGGCCTGCGGCCGCTCAGCGCCTACACCGGCACGGCTGCGCCGGCCGGCGCGCCGCCGGTCGATTGGCTGCCCTGGAACGAGCAGCGCGCCAGTTCCATCGGTTTCATCGCCTATCTGAACCAGTTGCTGGCCCATACGCAGCCGCAGCCGGAGTCCGAAGCCGACATGATGGCGCGCTTCGCGCGCATCGGCATCGCGCCCGGCCGCGACTTCGAACCGGCCAGGCTGGACGCGGCCACGCGCCGCGCCATGGACGCCGGCATCGTCGATGCCCAGCAGGCCATCGAGCAGGGCGCCCGCCACGCCGCGGCTCCGGCCACGCCGGCCAGCCTGTACGGTTCGCGCGAGCAACTGGGCGGCGACTATCTCAAGCGCGCCGTCGCGGCGGCTGTCGGCATCTACGGCAACACGGCCGACGAAGCCATCTACCTGACCATCGGCGAAGACGCGCAGGGCAGGCCGCTCGATGGCGCGCGGGCCTACGAGCTGCGCTTCGCGCCCGGCCGCCAGCCGCCGGTGCGGTTCTTCTGGTCGATCAGCGTGTACGCCTTGCCCGCGCGCGGCCTGGCCGAAAACCCCATCGACCGCTATGCCATCGGCAGCCGCACCAAGGGCATCAAGCGCGGCCGCGACGGTTCGCTGACGGTGTATCTGCAGCACGACGCGCCGGCGCGCGCGCATGCGCCCAACTGGTTGCCCACGCCGGCCGGGCCGTTCGTCGTGGTGGCGCGCTTCTATGGCCCCCAGCCGGCGCTGCGCGACGGCGCCTGGGTCATGCCGGCGCTGGTGCCGGCGCGCTAGGGGCGCCTCACCACGAATAGCGCACGCCGATGTTGCCGTAGTAAGCCTGGCGCTGGTTGCCGTCCAGGTCGAAGCCGTAGCCCGCCGAGGCGTACAGCTCGGTCTGGCGGTTCAGCGGCGCGGCCAGGCCGATGCGCAGGTCCATCGAAGTCGACCCGTACTCGGTGCGGATCGAATCGCTCGGCCCGAACGAGACCGATTCGCCGTGGCTGAAGCGGTGCCAGAGATTGATGCGCGCGTAGGGGCGGATCCTCTCCGGCTGGTCGGCGTTGCCCTGCAGCAGCAGGCCGATGCGGCCGGTCAGCGCGCCGCCGCCGTGGTAGCGGATGGTCGAGTAGGCGTCGTGCGTATTGTCCAGCGAGGTGTACTGGTAGACCAGTTGCGCCTGTGGCTGCAGCATGATGTCGTGGCGCGGAAAGAACGAATAACCGGCTTCGGACGAGGCCGTGAAGCCCCAGCCCTCGAGCGAGGCGGCCACTCCTCGGTCCGAGCGCGAGCGCCCCGTGTAGTAATTGCCCATCAGCACATTGTCCCAGTACCAGTTGGTGTGCTTGAGCCGCGTCCAGTAAAGGCCCAGGCCATAGGCTTCGACGCGCAGCTTGCCGGCCTGCTTGCCGTGCTCGCCCTGCACGAAGCCATCCACGCGGCCGTCGGCCTGCCCATAGGCGCTGAACAGCCCGAGGCGGTCGCTCAGGCCGTCGTCGCGATCGCGCTCGAGCATGTCGGCGCCGGCCTGCGCGATCCAGATGTTGCCCTTGAAGCGCGGCTCCACGTCGCCATCCCAGCGTTGCGTCAGGCGCTGGCCGATCACCCGGCCCCAGCCGGCCTTGCGTTGCGCCGAGTTCAGCAGGGCGTATTGGTCGCCCATCCGGTCATGGAAGGTATCGAGCATGCGCGCGCCGACCTGGCGCGCCACTTCGGGCGCCATGACCGCGCCCGGGGTCTCCGGACGATAGGTGGGGATGGGCTCGCCCGGCTGGTCCGGGTTGGTCGGGTCCACGGGCGGCAGGATGGCCGAGCGCAGGTACCAGTTCTGTTCCTGCTCGGGTGTCTGCGCGCCCCGGTACAACTGGTAGTCGTAGGCGCCCACCACCACGGGTTCGGACAGCGAGAACGCGGTCGCCGTCGTGGTGCCGCCGTTGCGGGTGTCGACCACCAGGATGCCCTGCGCCTGGGTCGCCGCGCCCGGGCCGCCGGTATTCTTGATGCGCAGCTTGCTGCTGCCGCTGGCGGTGCCGCCATCGATCACCAGCTTGTCCGACGGGGAGTCGTCCGCGCCCAGGTAGGTGTTCAGGGCGATGGTGCCGTCGCCGCTGTAGTTGCCCACGGTCAGTGTCTTGTAGGCGCCGCCTTGCGGCGCCGCGAAGTCGATCAGGCTGGGATCGTTGACCAGGTTGGTGATGGTCGAGCTGCCCGTCATGTGCCAGGTGGTGTCGATCAGCGTGACGTGCGAGGTGTTGCCCGGCTCGGTGATGGCCGCGCCGGTCAGGTCGGCATTGCGCGCCACGACCGTGGCCGTGGCGGCGATGCCGGCGGCGCGCGTGCCATGCAGGATGGCGGGAAAGGCGGGCGCGTCGGTCTGGCTCGGATCGCGCCCGGGCACGGTGACGTCGCGCAGGACCGCCAGGGCGCCCGAGTCGGCCACGTGCAGCCAGTTGGTCGCGCCGTCGACGGCCGTGCCGTCCAGTTCGACGCGCGCGGTGCCGCCCTCGATGCCGATGGCGCTGCCGCGCAGGCTGCCGCCGCTGACGGTGGCGGTCTGCGCATCGCGGTCGCTGGACATCAGCAAGGCCATGGCGCCGTCGCCCTGCGCCTGTATCGCCGTGCCGTCGGCCGAGAACCTCGATTCGCCGGCCACCACCACGGCGTGCGCCTGCGCGCCGCTGGTGGCGACCGTGCCGCGGGTCAGCGCCACATCGGTGCCGTAGCCTTGCGCGAGCACGCCATAGCTTTGCGCGCCGGCGGTGGCGATGGCGGTGTCGGCCGCCCGCACTTGCGTGGTCGTCTCGCCGATGGTGGTCAAAGCGTACAGGCCGGCGGCCTCGTCGCCGCGCGTCTGCAGGCTGGCGTTGGCGAACTCCGCCTGCGAGCCGTTGATCGCCCACAGTCCATGGCTGCCTTGCCCCTCGGTCAGGATGGTGGCGTGGCCGCCGGCGTGCGGCGCAACCAGCAGATGGCTGGTCGGCGCGCCATAGCGATACAGATAGAAGCCCGTGCTGTTGGCGCCGGTCGTATGGATGTCGGTATTGCCCTGCATCAGCGCCTCGCCCACGCCCAGCATGTAGAAGGCGTCGGAGTCCTGGCCCGTGGTGCTCAGGTTCAGGTTCGAGCCCGGCGCCGCGGTGAACTTGTCGGCCGCTGCGTCCGGGTAGGTCAGGCTGATGGACGATTCCAGCGCCCGCGCATAGCGTCCGCCGCTCGTGCCCAGGCCCAGCGTGCCGCCGCTGGCCACGACGACCGAATTGTTGTTGTTGATCAGCAGGCCCTTGGGCGCCATGCCGGTGCCGCTGGCATTGACGCGCAGGGTCGCGCCGTCGCCGATGCTCAGGCGGTTGGGGGCGGCCCGCGGCGTATGCGCGAGGTTGATGCCCTGGTAAGCGTTGATGGTCAACGAGGAGTCCGCCTGCAGATCGATGGCTGTGTTCGAACTGGACGAAGTCAGGATGCCCACGCCGGCGGTGGGCGATGTGACGTTCAGCGTGACGACGCTGCTCGGCAGGAAATTGATGAGCGCGCCCGCGCCGTTGGTGGCGAAGATGCCAGTGCCTGTCGCGTTGACGGTGATCGGGCCGGCGCCGAAATTCAGCGTGGCGCTGCTCATGCGCACGGCGGTGGCGCCGTTGACGGTGTCGTTGCCCTGCAGCGTGAAGTCGTCGCCCGGGTTCAAGGTCAGCCCCGGATAATCGGCGGCATATGCCGAAGCGGCGCAGCACGCCGCTAGCCATCCCAGGTGGCGCAGCATGCTTGCGCCCGCTGCCAGTCTCTTGCTTGCTGCCATGGCGATACCCCCAACGCATGCCGGCGCAGACCAGAAACGCTACCGGCGGATTGGCGCGCCGCGGATGCGGGGCGCGGGGACCAGCGACCAGCTTGAGGAGCTCAGGACGGCGCGTCCGCGGACGGGCCGGCGCCAGCATGGATTGTTGCGCTTTATTGCGTATCTGTATTTGAATTTTGCGTCCCTATGTATCCACCAGGCGCCCGGCGCGCCCGCCAGCGCCGCGCTTTCCCCCGCCGGGGATCTTTTGCATAATCGTGGCCTGCGTCGGCCGGCCCAGCCGCGTCCGACCCCGTTTCAAGGCCCTCCGGAGTTCCATGCCCCGTCTACTCTCGCGCATCCGAGCTGTCCGCGCGCGGGCGGCCGCGCTGTTGGCGTTGGCCGGCTGTGCCATCCTGCTGGGAGCCTGTACCTTGCCGCCGCCCGTCGACCGCACCGCCTCGCACGCCCTGGATGCCTCGCAGGCGCGCGCCACGCCACTGGGCCAGGGCATCGGCGATCTGGCCGACGCCCATCCCGGGCTCAGCGGTTTCCATGCGCTGGGCGATGCGCAGGACGCCTTCGCCGCGCGCATGCTGCTGGCGCGCGCGGCCACCCGCACGCTGGATGTGCAGTACTACATCTGGCGCAACGACATGACCGGCACCCTGTTGCTGCAGGCCCTGCACGCGGCCGCCGAGCGCGGCGTGCGGGCGCGGCTGCTGCTCGACGACAACGGCATCTCCGGCCTGGACGACGCGCTGGCCGCGCTGGACGCGCATCCCAACGCCGAAGTGCGGCTGTTCAATCCGTTTCCCACGCGCTCGTTCAAGGCGCTGGGCTACCTGACGGATTTCTCGCGCCTGAACCGGCGCATGCACAACAAATCATTCACCGTCGACAACTAGGCCACCATCATCGGCGGGCGCAATATCGGCGACGAGTACTTCGGCGCGACCGACGGCGTGCTGTTCGCCGACCTGGACGTGCTGGCGGTGGGGCCGGTGGTGGGCGATGTGTCCGCCGAGTTCGACGCCTACTGGGCCAGCGAGTCCGCCTGGCCGGCCGGCCCGCTGCTGCCCGCGCCGGGCGCGCAGACACTGCGCGCCCTGGCCGAGCGCGCCGCGCGCATCGAACAGGACCCGGCCGCCGGCGACTACATGAGCGCGCTGCGCGAGTTGCCCTTCATCCGCGAATTGATGGCCGGCCGCCTGCCGCTGCAATGGGCGCCGGCCCGCATGGTCAGCGACGATCCGGCCAAGGGCCTGGGCAAGGCGCCGCCGGCCGGCCTGCTGACGCAGCAGCTCAGGAACATCCTGGGCGAGCCGCGCCGCACGCTCGACCTGGTGTCGCCGTATTTCGTGCCTACCGAGGCCGGCACGCAGGCGTTCGCCGCGCTGGCCCGGGGCGGCGCGCAGGTGCGCGTGCTCACCAATGCGCTGGAAGCGACCGACGTGGCCGTGGTGCATTCCGGCTACGCCAAGCGCCGCAAGGCGCTGCTGCAGGCGGGCGTGCGGCTTTACGAAATGCGGCGCAGCTACGCCGGGCCCAAGCCGCAGGGCAGGGGCCGATTCGGCAGCTCCGGGTCCAGCCTGCACGCCAAGACCTTCGGCGTCGACGGCGAGCGCGTCTTCATAGGCTCGTTCAACTTCGATCCGCGCTCGGCCAATCTCAACACCGAACTGGGCTTCGTGATCGAAAGCCCCGACATGGCGCGCCACATCGCCGCCACGTTCGACCAGGATATTCCCGCCGCCACTTACGAGGTGCGCCTGGACGACGACGGCAGCCTGTACTGGCTGGAACAGCGCGACGGCGCCACCGTGCGGCACGACAGCGAGCCGGGCGTCAGCCTGTGGCGGCGCTTCAGCGTGTGGCTGTTCTCGCTGCTGCCGCTCGAGCCGCTGCTGTAGGCGCGCTCAGGCCAGCAGCGACACGGCCTTGATCTGCGCCCAGGCCTGCATCCCGGGCGCCAGCGCCAGCCGGTCGCGCGAGTAGCGGGTGATGCGCGCCAGCAGCGGCGTGCCGTCGGCGTCCAGGCGCACCATGACATGGGCCGGGTTGGCCGCCGGCGCCATCTCCAGCACGCGCACCGCCAGCACGTTCAGGATGCTGCCCTCGCGCGGCTGCTGCAGCGCCAGGCTGACATCGCGCGCATGCACCACCACGCGCAGGCGCTGGCCGGCCGGCGCGGCCTGGTGCACGAAGCGCAGCCGCGCCCGCCCGCCGGGCAGCTGCAGCGTCAGCAAGGCATAGCCGGGGTCGAAACCGGCGGCCTCGCCGGTCACCACGACCGAGGCGTCGTCGGTCATCGCCATGGGCAGGTCCAGCCGCGTCAGCAGCGCGTCCAGCGGGCCGCTGGCCACCGCGCGGCCCTGCTCCAGCAGCACCAGGTGATCGGCCAGCCGCGCCACTTCGTCGGGCGAATGGCTGACGTAGATCACCGGGATGTCCAGTTCGTCGTGCAGGCGCTCCAGGTAGGGCAGGATTTCGCGCTTGCGCTGCACGTCCAGCGCCGCCAGCGGCTCGTCCATCAGCAGCAGGCGCGGGCTGGTCAGCAGCGCGCGGGCGATGCCCACGCGCTGGCGTTCGCCGCCCGACAGGCCGGCCGGCATGCGCGCCAGCAGGTGGCCGATGCCCAGCAGCCCGGTGGCCTGCTCCAGGTCGACGCGGCGCAGCGCGGGCGGCACGCGCTTCATGCCGTAGCGCAGGTTGGCCAGCACGTCCAGGTGTTCGAACAGGCTGGCTTCCTGGAATACATAGCCCAGCGCGCGCTTGTGCGTGGGTACGGCGCGGCGCGCCGCGCTGTCCAGCCACACCTCGCCGTTGATGTCGAGGTAACCGTCGCTGACCGGGGCCAGCCCGGCCATGCAGCGCAGGCAGGTGGTCTTGCCCGAGCCCGACTGGCCGAACAGCGCCGTGACGCCGCGGCCGGGCAGCCGCAGATCGACATCGAGGGAGAACTCGGGATAGTCCACCCGGAAGCGGGCGTGGATGCCGGCCTGGCCCGGCGGGAAATCGGATGGCATGCGGTATGCGCTCAGAGTGCCGCCGTGGCGCGCTGGCGGCGCGAGTACAGCAACAGCAGGATGATGAACGAGAACACGACCATGCCGCCGGCCAGCCAATGCGCCTGCGCATATTCCAGCGCCTCGACGTGGTCGAAAATCTGCACCGATACGACACGGGTCTTGCCCGGGATGTTGCCGCCTATCATCAGCACCACGCCGAACTCGCCCACCGTGTGGGCAAAGTCCAGGATGCCGGCGGTCACGAAGCCGGGCCGCGCCAGCGGCAGGGCTACCGAGACGAACCGGTCCCACGGGCCGGCGCGCAGGGTCGCGGCGGCCTCCAGCGGACGGCGGCCGATGGCCTCGAAGGCGTTGTGCAGCGGCTGCACCACGAACGGCATGGAGTAGAACACCGAGCCCACCACCAGCCCGGCGAAGGTGAACGGCAGCGTGCCCAGCCCCAGGCTCTGGGTCAGTTGCCCCACATAGCCGTTGGGTCCCATCGCCACCAGCAGGTAGAAGCCGATCACCGTGGGGGGCAGCACCAGCGGCAGCGCCACGATGGCGCCCACCGGCCCCTTCAGGCGCGAGCGCGTGCGCGCCAGCCACCAGGCGATGGGCGTGCCGATCACCAGCAGCAGTAGCGTGGTCAGCGAGGCCAGTTCTATCGTCAGCCAGATGGCGGCCCAGTCGGCGCTGGTCAGCGACAAGGGCGGGACTCCTGCAAGGGGTTACAGCTGATAGCCGAAGGACTTGATGATAGCCGCGGAACGGGGCGACTTCAGGTACTCGACGAAGGCGCGCGCGGTGGCGTTGTCCTGGCCTTTCTTCAGGATGACGGCGTCCTGGCGGATCGGCTCGTGCATCGAGGCCGGCACGATCCAGGCCGAGCCGCCGGTCAGCTTGCCATCCTTGTAGATCTGCGAGAGGGCCACGAAGCCCAGCTCGGCATTGCTGCTGGCGACGAACTGGTACGCCTGCGAGATGCTCTGCCCTTCGACGATGCGCGGCGCCAGCTTGTCGGCCAGGCCCAGCTTGGCCAGCACCTGGGTGGCGGCCAGGCCGTATGGCGCGGTCTTCGGGTTGGCGATGGACAGGTGCTTGAAATCGCCTTGCTTGAGCACGGCGCCCTGGTCGTCGACATAGCCGGCGCGCGCCGACCACAGCGCCAGCGCGCCGGTCGCGTAGGTGAAGCGCGAGCCGGGCACGGTTTCCTGCTCGGCGTCCAGCTTGGCCGGCGTGCTGTCGTCGGCCGCCAGGAACACTTCGAACGGCGCGCCGTTCTTGATCTGCGCGTAGAACTGGCCGGTGGCGCCGAAGGAGGCCACCGCCCGGTTGCCGGTGTCTTCCTCGAACGCCTTGGCGATCGCCTGCATGGGCGCGGTGAAATTGGCGGCGACCGCCACCTGCACCTCGCCGGCGAGCGCGGGGGCGGCAAGCAGGGTGGCGGCCAGGGCCCACAGCGTCGGAATGGCACGGATTTTCATGGAACTTTGCCTTTGTGGTGAGAAGGTTCGCGCGCCCGTCGCGGCAGGCCCGCATAGCGCGCAGCAGAGCGTTATGTAGTGGAATATATAACGAAATGCGTCGCGCCCACAAAAGCAGGCCCGCGCCCCGCCCGCTTAGCGGACCTTGGCGTCCAGGAAGGCCCGGATCGCCGGGATGATTTCCGCGCCGTGCGTCTCCAGGGCGAAGTGGCCGGTGTCGTAGAAGCGCACCTCGGCCGCGGGGATGTCGCGTTTCCAGGCCTCGGCGCCGGCGGGCAGGAAGTACGGATCGTTCCTGCCCCAGACCGCCAGCAGCGGCGGCTGCCTGTCGCGGAAATAGGCCTGGAACTGCGGATAGCGCTGCACGTTGGACGCGTAGTCGAGCAGCAGGTCCAGCTGGATCTCGGCATTGCCCGGCCGGGATACCTGCAGCCCTTCCAGCGTGTAGCCGTCCGGGGCGACCAGGCTGGGGTCGGGCACTCCTTCCAGGTACTGCCACTTGATCGACGCAGGGGTGGGAAAGCCATGCAACGCGGCGCGGTTCTCGGCCGTCGGCGACGCCCAGTATCGCCTGATCGCATCCCAGCCTTGCGCCAGGCCTTCTTCATAGGCGTTGCCGTTCTGGGAAACGAGGGCGGTGACGCGGTCCGGATGCGCGCTCGCCAGGCGCCAGCCCACCGGCGCGCCGTAGTCGTGCACCATCAACGCATAGCGGTCCAGCTTCAGCTGTTCGGTGAACCGGTCCATGGTCCTGGTGATGTTGTCGAACGTATAGGCGTAGGCGTCCCGTGCCGGCGATTCCGTGAAGCCGAAGGACGGCAGGTCGGGCGCCACGACGCGATAGCCGTCGGCCAGCGCCGCGATCACGTCGCGGTACATGTACGACGAGGCCGCGAACCCGTGCAGCAGCAGCACGGCGGGCGAGGCGGGGTCGCCCGCCTCGCGGTAGAAGATCTTCACGTCGCCGACCTGCTCATGGCGATAGTGGACGGGGCGTGGGGCGGCGTTGCCAGGCATCATGGCCTCCTTGGTAACCATTGAAAATTGAATTTGAAGGTTGCGTGGATCCGGTGTAACCTGTCAATCTCAAATTCACTAGTTACGAATATGGCGACGCCTGCCACGCATCCCCCGCATTTCATCGCCAACAACCTGGCGCTGGATTTCATCAACAGCGCGTTCGGCGTCGGGCCGGCCAGCCATGACTGCCTGGGCGACGACGAGAGCGTCCTCGCCTGGCTCGAGGCGGCGGGACATGTGCCGGCCGGCCTGGCGCGCCCGCCCGCGGGTTTGGCCGAACTGGCCCGCGCGCTGCGCGAGGCGGCGGCGCGCATGGTGCGGGCCGCCCAGGCCGGGCAGGGCGGCGACGCGGCGCTGGTGAACCAAGTCCTCGAGGCGGGCCGGCCAGCCAGGAAGCTGGCGTGGGACGACGGCCAGGGCGGCTACACGCTTGCCGAATGCCCGCGCGACCACAGCGCCGCCAGCCTGCTCGAACCGGTGGCCGCCGCGCTGGCCGATTTGCTCGCCGGCGATGCGCTGCGGCATGTGCGCCGATGCGAGGCGCACGATTGCACGCTGGTTTTCCTGGATGTCACCAAGTCGCACCGCCGGCGCTGGTGCAGCATGGCCTTGTGCGGCAACCGGATGAAGGTGGCGGCGTTCCGTTCCCGCAGGCAGGGCGCCGGCTGACGCCGGGCCGGGCATGGCGCCGGCGCGTACCGCAAAAGGACGCGGCCGCCCCGGGGGGGCGGCCGTCATGGGGCGAGACCGACGTCGCGTCGCGGCGCTGGCTAGCGCCGCTCAGTGCGCGTCGGTTCGCCGGGCAGGATGGGCAACAGGCGTTGGGGCCCGGCGACGCTGGCCTGGGCGTCGACGCCGAACAGGGCCAACAAGGTAACGGCAAACTGCTTCATGATGGGCTCCTTGCGAGGGATGGGCGGCGGGCCGCGATGGCGGGGTTATGCGCCGGTCTCGACGTACTCGGACGCGGCCGACGCATTGCGCGCCTGGGCCAGTTCGGCCTGGACCTGCGCGCGGGTGGCGGCGCTGCCGGCCAGCTGGGGCGCGGGTTCCTGCGATTCGCCAAAGACCAGCTGCCCCGCGGCGCGCGCGATCGCCAGTTCGTGTTGCACCTGCGAGCGCGTCAGGCTGCCGCCCTGGGCGCCGGCGGGCGGATAGTCCAGCTCGCCGGAGCCGGCAAAGGCGTTGAAGCCGAACAGGGCGGCGGCGAGCAGGGCGGCGGACGTGAAGGTTCTCATGATGGCTCCAGAAAGTTATCTACTACTAAATAGATGACGAGGGAAATAAAAACACCGGAAGGCGGTGGTTCATGGACTGCATGTTATCTACTAGTAGATAGATAAGCAAGCCATGGGCCCATTGTTTTTTCGTATCCTGCCGATAGCCGCCTCAGGCGTAGGCGATCAGCCTGCCCAGCGTGGCGACCGCCAGCCACAGCAGCAGCGACAGGGCCGCCTGCAGGCGGCCCCAGGGCGGCGGGCGGCTGTCCCAGCCCGCCAGGCGGGCGCCCCACAGCGCGCGAAACAGCAGGGCGTTGGCCACGCCCAGGGCGATGCCCGCCGCCTTGTATTGCATCAGCGCGTTGCCCGACAGGGGCGCGGCGTCGGCGCTGAACAGCAGCGCGCCGCTGGCCAGCTGCAGCAGCAGTCCGCCCGCGGCCAGCGGCGTCAGCACGGCCGACACATCGGCCAGCGCAAAGCGGCGGCCCAGTCCCAGCAGCCGCAGGTCCAGCAGCAGCATGGCGCCCACCAGCAGCACCAGGCCCAGCAGGTGGGCCAGGTTGGCCGCGGGATAGGCCCAGGACGAGCCGCGCATCCACGCGCCCAGCGCGCAGGCTTCGAGCAGCGCGGCCCAGGCAGGCGGATCCATGCCGGCCGGCCCGCTTCAGCGCAGCTCTATGGTCTTGCCATCGACGGTGATGCGCTCGGCCCGCACCTCGTGCGTGCCGTCCTTGCGCGGATAACCGACGATGGTGACCGTCTTGCCGACCGCCAGCGCATCCTTGGCCAGGCCGCGCGACTCCATGCGCGAAACGGGCGCCAGCACCACTTCCCAGCTGGCGCCCTGGTAATCCACTTTGACTTCGGCGTGCGGGTTGCGATAGCGCACTTCGGTCAGGGGCGCTTCGATGGTGAGGGTCTGGTCGGCGTCGTAGGAACTCCAGCCGTGGTGGGCCCAGGCCGGCGCGGCCAGCGCGGCCGCCAGGCCGCCGGCGGCGAGCAGGTGTCGGATCGTCATGGGGGCTCCGTATCGCGCGAAAACGCCAGCCCACTATAGGGCCGCGGGCAGTGCGCCGGCAAGCCGTTCAGAATGTGTAGGCGGCGCTCAGGCCGATGCTGCCGTTGCGCCCCGGCGCCGGCTCGTAATAGCGCTGGTTGGCTTCGTTGACGATGACCGAGCCGGCGTAGCGCCGGCCGAACAGGTTGTCCACCCGCGCATAGGCGTTCCACGACCAGGCGCCGGCGCGCCAGGCGTAGCCGGCGCTGGCCGCGGCGACGAAGTAGGCCGGCGCGGCTTCGCTGTTGGCGTCGTTGACTTCGATGCGGCCCAGGTAGCGCGCTTCGATGCCGGCCTGCCACCCTTGCGGCGGGGCCCACGACAGCGCGGCGTAAAGCGCCTGCGCCGCCACGCCCGGGATGCGGTTGCCGGCCCGGATGGCGCCCGGACCGTCGTCGCGATAGCGCGCGTCCAGCCAGGTATAGGCCAGCTGCGCGCGCGCGTGGCGGGCGAACTCGCCGTTCCATTGCAGCTCCACGCCGTCGCGCCGCGTGCGGCCGGCGTTGCGGTACGTGGCGCGCCCGCCCAGGCTGCCAGCCGAGACGATTTCGTCGTCGGTTTGCGTATGGAATAGCGCGGCGGTCACCAGGCCGGCGCCGGTGCGCCATTTGACGCCGGCCTCCAGGTTGGTGCTGACGGCTGGCCGCAGGCCGAAGTTCAGTCCCGGGGCCTGGTCGGGCCGGTACGACAGTTCATTGAGCGTGGGCGTTTCGAAGCCGCGTCCGTACGAGGCGTACAGGCTCAGGTTCTCGTTGGCCGCATAGCGCAGCGCCGCCACCGGCAAGGCCTTGCGATAGGTGGCGCGTCCGCTGTCGTCGCCGTTGCCCGGCGCCTGGTAATGATCGTCCGAGTCGAAGCGCACCGTGCTGTAGCGCAGCCCCGCGTCCAGCGCTCGGCGAACTGCCACGAGGCCTGCAGGTACGGGTCCAGGTTGTAGACCGTGTTGGTCTCGTCGCGCCGCAACGCGCCCTTGACGCCCAGGCCGGTGGGCGCGGCGGGCGGGCCGGTGTAGTTGTCGTAGCCGCGGCGCTGCTCCTTCATGGTGTCATAGGCCAGTCCGCCGATCAGGGTCAGCGGCAGGCCGGCCACCTGCTGGCGCGAGGTCCAGCGCAGGTCGGCGCCGCCGTAGTCGCGGCCCAGGTCGATCACGCCGCCGGCCTGCGTGGGGCTTTGCTGCACGGCCACCGGGATGGATTGGTATTGCGTGGTGCGGCGTTGTCCGTAGTACAGCATCACGCGCAGGTCGTTGCGCGTGTCGAAGGCGCGCTCGTACAGCAGGCCGCCCTGGGTCTGGCGCACGGTCTTGCGCGTATCGAAGCGCTCGGCCACCGGCGCGCTGCGCGGGTCGTCCTCGAATTGCTCGCGCGTCAGGCCCAGCGGATCCTGCGCGGTCAGGTCCACGTGGTTGGCGCTCAGCGTCAGGCGGCTGCCGTCGTCCATGCGCAGGCCCAGCCGCGCGTTGCCCAGGTTCTTGCGCGCGGCGCTGTGGTCGCGATAGCCCTCGGTCGTGAAGCGATTGAGGTCCAGCACGTAATCCAGGCCGTCTGCCGCGCTGGCGCCGCGCAGCTTGGCGCCGTAGCGCCAGGTGCCGAAGCTGCCCGCCGCCGCGCTGCCCGTCGCCTCGGGCGGATCGCTGCCCTGTTCGGTGAACACCTGCACCACGCCGCCCGACGAATTGCCGTACAGGGCCGAGAACGGGCCGCGCAGCACTTCCACGCGGCCGGCCGAGCCGATGTCGATGTTCGAGGTCTGGCCCTGGCCGTCGGGCATGGTGGCCGGGATGCCGTCCACGTACAGCCGCACGCCGCGCACGCCGAAGGTCGAGCGCGCGCCGAAGCCGCGTATCGACAGCTGCAGGTCCTGCGCGTAATTCTGGCGGTTCTGCAGCTGCAGTCCGGGCACGCCGGCCAAGCCTTCGGACAGGTTGACCTGCAGGTTGCGCGCGCGCAGCTCGTGGCCATCGACCACGTCCACGGACGCGGGCGTATCGAGCACCGAGGTGCCGGTGCGCGTGCCGCTGATGCGCACCGGCTCCAGCATGGCGGGCGCCTCCTGCGCGGCGGCCGGCCCGCCCAGCGTGGCGGCGGCGCCCAGGATGCGCAGGCGTCGCAGCGTGTTCATCGGTGGGCCGTCAACAGCAGGTTGCTTTCCGAGTTGGCCACGCCGTCGATGCTGCGCAGGTCGCGCAGCACGCGGTCGAAGGCGAGCAGGTCGGCGGCGCGCAGCTCCACCACCAGGTCCCAGCGGCCGTTGGTGGAATGCACCTGCAGCGCCTCGGGGATGCGGCGCAGCGCCGCGACCACGGCATCGGTGGCCGCGCCGCGCACTTCGATCAGCGTGATGGCGCGTATGCCGTGCTCGTCCTCATTGCGCAGGCGCACCGTGTACCCGGCCACGATGCCGCTGCGCTCGAGCCGCGCCATGCGGTTCTGCACCGTTCCGCGCGACACGTGCAGCTGGCGGGCCAGCGTGGCGGTGGGCAGGCGGGCGTCCGCGCGCAGCAGCGCCAGCAGGCGGCGGTCCAGGGCGTCGAGCGCATGATCCATGGCAGTCTCCAGGCCGTTTGGGCAGATCGCCAGCCGTAGCTGGCGATCTGCTCCATATTGCCTCAGGATTGCCATTTTTCTGGCTTTTCGCTAGCCGGGCATTTCCCTAAGATGGTCTGCAGGCCAGGCAGGACCATCCCGCAGGAGACCGCCATGAACATGCCAGCACCCGCCGCCACGCGGCGCGACCGGATCGAGGACGAACTCGGCGCCCACAACTACCAGCCGCTCGATGTGGTGCTGGCGCGCGGCAGCGGGGTCTGGCTGTACGACACGGCGGGGCGGCGCTACCTGGATTGCCTGTCCGCCTACTCGGCGGTCAACCAGGGGCATTGCCATCCGCGCATCCTGGCCGCGATGGTCGAGCAGGCGCAGCGGCTGACGCTGACCTCGCGGGCCTTCCGCCATGACCAGCTGGCGCCCCTGTACGAAGACCTGGCGCGCCTGACCGGCGCGCACAAGGTGCTGCCCATGAACAGCGGCGCCGAGGCGGTCGAGACGGCGCTCAAGGCGGTGCGCAAATGGGGCTACGAGGCGCGCGGCGTGCCGGCCGGGCAGGCGGAGATCATCGTGTGCGCCAACAACTTCCACGGCCGCACGCTGGGCATCGTCGGCTTTTCCACCGACCCGGATGCGCGCGGCGGCTACGGGCCTTTCGCGCCGGGCTTCACGGTGGTGCCGTTCGGCGACTTCGCCGCGCTGCAGGCTGCCGTCACGCCGCGCACGGTGGCCTTCCTGGTCGAACCCATCCAGGGCGAGGCTGGCGTCATCCTGCCGCCGCCGGGCTATTTCCGCCAGGTGCGCAAGCTGTGCAGCGAACGCGATATCGTGCTCATCCTCGACGAGATCCAGACCGGGCTGGGGCGCACCGGCGCTTTCCTGGCCGAGGCGCACGAAGGCATCGAGGCCGATGTCACGCTGATCGGCAAGGCCCTGTCGGGCGGCTTCTATCCCGTGTCCGCGGTGCTGTCGAACCAGGCGGTGCTGGGCATTTTCCAGCCGGGCCAGCACGGCAGCACCTTCGGCGGCAACCCGCTGGCCTGCGCGGTTGCGCGCGCCGCGCTGCGGGTGCTGCATGACGAAGGCATGATCGACAATGCGCGCGAGCAGGGCGCCTATTTCATGCAGCGCCTGCGCGCGCTGCCCGGCCCGGTGCGCGAAGTGCGCGGCCGCGGCCTGATGCTGGCGCTCGAACTCGAGCCCGACGCCGGGCCGGCGCGCGCCTATTGCGAGCGGCTGATGGCGCGCGGCATGCTGGTCAAGGACACGCACGGCCAGACCCTGCGCCTGTCGCCGCCCTTGATTGTCACGCGCGAACAGATAGACTGGGCCTGCGCGCAACTGGCGCACGTGCTTGCGCATTCCGCGCCAGGCTCTTCCGGAGGTCCATCGTGATCGCTGCATCGTTCCCCCACGGGGTCAGCCTGATCGGCGCGCCCACCGACATCGGCGCGGGCCAGCGCGGCGCTTCCATGGGGCCCGAGGCCCTGCGCGTGGCGGGCCTGGTGCGCCTGCTCGAGCGGCGCGGCCTGCAAGTGACCGATCGCGGCAACCTGCAGGGCGCGCCCAACCCGTGGCGCCCGCCGGCCAACGGCTACCGGCACCTCAACGAAGTCATCGGCTGGAACCAGCTCGTGCACGACGCCGTCAGCGCCGAGTTGCGCCAGGAGCGCCTGCCCATCCTGCTGGGCGGCGACCACAGCCTGGCCATCGGCTCGATCAGCGCGGTGGCGCGCCATTGCCGCGCGAGCGGCCGCAAGCTGCGCGTGCTGTGGCTGGACGCGCACGCCGACTTCAATACCAACCGGCTCACGCCCACCGGCAACGTGCACGGCATGCCGGTCGCCTGCCTGTGCGGCAACGGCCCCGCGGCACTGACCGGCATGGCCGGCCGCACGCCGGCCATCGAACCGGGCTGGGTGCGCCAGATCGGCATCCGCAGCGTGGACGAAGGCGAACGCAACCTGGTCTACGACGCCGGGCTGGAGGTCTACGACATGCGCTATCTCGACGAGGTCGGCATGCGCGCGGTGATGGAGGCCGCCCTGGCCGGGCTGGACCCGCAGACGCATTTGCACGTCAGCTTCGACGTCGACTTCCTCGACCCCGAGCTGGCGCCGGGCGTGGGCACGACCGTGCCCGGCGGTCCCACCTATCGCGAAGCCCAGCTGTGCATGGAAATGATCGCCGACACCGGCCTGATGCGCTCGCTGGACATCGTCGAACTCAATCCCGCGCTGGACGTGCACAACAAGACCGCCCAGGTCGCGGTGGACCTGGTCGAAAGCCTGTTCGGCAAATCCACCCTGATGCGCCGGCGCCCCGGCAGCGCCTGAACGTGCGCGCCGGCCGCTAGTTGTGATGTCTCAATAGGTTGTTCATCCAGGCCGGACCTGGGATGCTGTGGTTACCACGCCATCGCAACTCAGGGCAGGACACTGGATGAACAACCATAAGCATGCGCGATTGACCCGCCTAGGTCGAGCCCTTCTTGTTAACAGGGTGATGCAACAGAACTGGACGATGAGGCAGGCCAGCCAGGCGGCAGGGGTGAGCCTGCGCACCGGTTACAAGTGGCTTGCCCGCTTCCGAAGCGAAGGTCTGGACGGCCTGCTTGACCGCAGTTCTCGCCCGCACCGCAGCCCGAAGGCCTGTGCGCCCGAGCAGGTTGAGCACTTCGCCCAGCAGCGCCGCCAGCGTCTGCCGCTGTGGCGCATCGCGCGTGAAGCCGGCCGCAGCCTGGCCACCGTGGCGCGGTATATGGAACGCATCGGCCTGAGTCGACTCGCCTCGCTGGAGCCGCCGGCGCCGGTGCGCCGCTATGAACGCGCCAGCCCAGGCGAGCTGCTGCACATCGACACCAAGCGGCTGGGCCGCATCCGGGGCGTGGGCCATCGCATCACCGGCGATCGGGCCCAGAACCGCAACCGCGGCATTGGCTGGGACGCTGTGCACCTGGCCATCGATGACTTCTCGCGCGTGTCCTTTGCTCGCATCCTCGACGATGAGGGCGGCGATCAGTGCGCTGAGTTCCTGCACCAAGCCACCGCCTACTACGCCAGTCTGGGCGTGCGCATCGACCGCGTGATGACCGACAACGGCAGCGGCTACGTCTCCAGGACCTTTCGGGCGGTGTGCGTGGAGCTGGGAATCCGTCACATCCGCACCCGCCCCTACACCCCCAAGACCAACGGCAAGGCCGAGCGCCTCGTGCAGACCTGCTTACGGGAGTGGGCATACGCCAGGCCCTACACGAGCTCAGCCGAACGACAGGCTGCCTTGCAGCCCTTCATTGACCGCTACAACTGGTGTCGGCCACACTCCGCTCTCGGACATCAGCCACCCATCACGCGTATCCCAGATGTGAATAACCTATTGAGAATCGACAGCTAGTGCCTGCCGCGCGCGCCGGCCTCGTCGGCCACTTCGGCGGCGAACATATAGCCCCAGCCATGCAGGGCGCGGATCGGCAGGGGCATCTGGTGATGCGCCGCCTTGCGGCGCAAACGGCTGATCATCACGTCCACGAAACGGCTGCGTTGCGCGCCCTGGTCCGCTGCGCCGGGGGCGGACAGGTCGTCGGCGATCAGCGCCTCGCGGCTGATCTTGCGCTCGGGCGCGCGCATCAGGCGCGACAGGAACTCGCGCTCGCCCGTGGTCAGGCCCAGCGTGCTCCCGCCCGGGCTGACCAGCGTCCATCCCTGGTTGGTCAAATGCCATTTGCTGTCGGGCGGCGCCATGGCCGGCTCCAGGGCGAGCGCCTCCATGCCCAGGTCGATGCCCGGCTCGGAGCCGCGCGCAAGCTCGGCGGTCTCGGGCAGAGGCGCCAGCGCGACGATGCGGCGCAGCAGGGCCTGCAGCACGGCCGCCAGCTCCAGTCCGCTGACGTCCGTGGGCAGGCACGCGTCGGCGCCGCACAGCAGGGTGCGGATACGGCTTTCGCTGTCGGCGAACGCTTCCATCGCGATGATCCCCACCCGCCGGTCGATGGCGCGCAGCCGCGCCGCGGCGATATGGATGTCGGCAAGCGGCGCGCTCAGTATCACCAGGGGGCAGGCGTGCGCCGCGCAGTTGTCGTAGACCTCGATCAGCTCCGTGCAGGCTCGGATCTTGAAGCCGAGATAGGCAAGGTGTTCCAGCTGTTTTTGGTGCGCGGCATCGTCTCTGACCAGAAAGATGACATCGAGCGTACTGTTCATGAGTGGTGCTTCCGAATCGACTGAAGGCCGGGCGCGCGGAAAGGCGTGGCGCACCGGCGGCGCCGTCAAGCCGCACGCGCGCAACCCGCGCCGGGACGCGGCACCAATGTTGCATTTAAACATGCATGTTTTCATTTGTGAATATATATTTCAAAACATCCCTGCACGCGGGATGCTCCCGTGCGTGGCCGCCACGCAGCGCCCGTGCCGCCGCGTATAGCCTGCTTACCAAGCGGCCGGGCAAAGGGGGGCCGAATGGGGCGCACGGGCGGTTACAGTAACGGTTGTGAGATAAGCCCGGAGACCCCCCTCATGCCGATCCGCCCGTTCACGCGCGCCTGCCTGGTTGCGGCATTGGGCGCCGTCCTGGCCGGCTGCGCCAGCAACACCGGCCAGGCGCAGGCCGAAGGCGCCGCGGCCGCCAACGCCGCCACCAGCGCCGATTCCTTCGCCCAGACGACCTGGGAGCTGGTGCGCTGGACCAAGGCCGATGGCGGCTACCGGGTCATTCCCCACGGCGACAACGGCGAGCCGATCTTCCTGACCTTTTTCGCGCAGGGCAAGCAGTACCGGGTCAGCGGCTTTGCCGGCTGCAACCGCTACACGGGCGCCTACCGGCTGCGCGACGGCAAGCTGCAGATCACCGCGCCGGCCAGTACCCGCATGGCCTGCCCGCAGCCCGAGCGCGCCCGGCTCGAAGCCGACTATCTGCGCGCGCTGGCGCAGATCCGCTCGTTCACGCTGGACAGCGGCGGCGCCCCGCGCCACCTGACGTTCAACGTGCAGGGCGGCGACGTGCTGGATTTCATGCGCCGCCAGGATCCTCCCACGCCGGAATAAGCCGCGGCGCGGGCGCGTGCCGCGCGGGCAGGCCCTAAAATCGCTCCCGTGGCGCGGCCCGGCTGGGCCGCCGGTTCCTAGGAGTCCTGTCATGTCCGCAATCTCGCCGGGGCGCGTGGCGCTGTCTTTTTCCCTCTTGCTGGCCCTGGCCGCCTGCGCTGCCGATCCGGCCGGCGGCGGCGCCAGCCGGGCGCAGGCGCCCGAGCGGCACAGCGACATGCTGGCCCAGACCAATTGGGAGCTGGCCCGCTGGACCCGCCCCGGCGGCGCGCTGCGGCCGGTTCCGCATGGCGGCGCCGGCAAGACGGCGCCGATCACGCTGTCGTTCACGCACCAGCGCGGCGCCGCCCGGCTGGCCGGCTTTGCCGGCTGCAACAATTACTCGGGCCAGTACACCATCGCCAACGGCCTGCTGATCGTCACCGCGCCGCCGGTGAGCACCCGCATGGCCTGCGCGAACGCCGACCTGGCCCGCCTGGAGCAGGATTACCTGGCCGGCCTCACCGCCGTGACCGCCAGCCGGCTCGACCATGACACGCGGCCGCAGCGGCTGACGCTGGCGCTGCGCTCGGGCGACGTGCTGGACTTCGCGCGCCGCGCCGATCCGCTGGCCGGTGGCCAGCCCGGCGCGGCCAAGCTGGTGTACGTCGCGTCGAGCAAGGCGCCTTGCAGCGCCGGCGCGGGCCGGGCCCAGTGCTACCAGGTGCGCGACAGCGCCTCCCAGCCCTGGCAGCTGTGGTACGGGGACATCACCGGTTTCGCCTTCCAGCCCGGCATCGAATACCGGCTGCGCGTGGTGGAAGTGCGCGACCCCAATCCGCCGGCCGACGCGTCGGGGGTGCGCTGGGTGCTCGACCACGTGGTCGAGCAGCGCGTGGCGGCGCCGCGTCCAGCCCCCGCGCCGTAGCGCCTTGGCGGGGCGGTTTACTATTACGCCCTGTTTTTCCTTCGTTCGTGCTTTTCCGCCATGACCGCCGTCGTCAATATCGCCGCCTATAAATTCGTCAGCATCGCCAACCCGGCCGACCTGCGCGAGCCCATGCTCGAACAGGCCGGCCAGCGCCAGCTCAAGGGCACGGTGCTGCTGGCGCCGGAGGGCATCAATCTGTTCCTGGCCGGGGCGGCCGACGCTATCGAAGGCTTTCTGCGCTGGCTGCGCGCCGACGCGCGCTTTGCCGACCTGCAGGCCAAGTACAGCGAATCCGCGCGCATGCCGTTTCGCAAGCTGCTGGTCAAGGTAAAGCGCGAGATCATTCGCATGGACCACCCGGCCATCCGGCCCGAAGCGGGGCGCGCGCCCGCGGTCGACGCCGCGACGCTGCGGCGCTGGCTGGCCCAGGGCCGCGAGCTGGTGATGCTGGATACGCGCAATGCGTTCGAGGTGGAGGTGGGGACGTTTCGCGGCGCGCTGGACTGGCGCATCGAGCGTTTCACGCAGTTCCCGCAGGCGGTGCGCGACAACCAGGCCGCGCTGGCGGGCAAGACGGTGGTCAGCTTCTGCATGGGCGGCATCCGCTGCGAAAAGGCGGCCATCTACATGGCCGAGGCCGGCATCGAGCATGTCTACCAGCTCGAAGGCGGCATCCTGAAATACTTCGAAGAGACCGATGGCGCCGGCTTCGACGGCGCCTGCTTCGTATTCGACGAGCGCGTCGCGCTCGACGCGGCGCTGGCGCCGCAGGCCTGAAACGGCCGGCCCGCGTGGCGGGCCGGCGGCGGCGCGCTCAGCGCACCCGCATGCCGGGCTGGGCGCCCGGCCAGGGTTCGAGCACGTAGATCCCGGGTTCGGCCTTCTCGTCGGCGTGGCTGGCGGCCAGCACCATGCCCTCGGACACGCCGAACTTCATCTTGCGCGGCGCCAGGTTGGCCACCAGCACCGTCAGCTTGCCGACCAGGTCCTGCGGCTGGTAGGCCGACTTGATGCCCGAGAACACATTGCGATGGCGTCCCTCGCCCACGTCCAGGGTCAGGCGCAGCAGCTTGGTCGAGCCTTCCACTTCTTCGCAATTGACGATGCGCGCGATGCGCAGGTCGATCTTGGCGAAGTCGTCGATGGTGATGGTGTCGGCCAGGGCCTCGCCGCCCGGCAGGGCGGCCGGCGCGCTGGCTTCGGCGGCGGGCGGCTCGAACAGGTCGTCCAGCAGCTTGGGATCGACGCGCTGCATCAGGTGCTTGAACGGCGCCACCCGCTGGGGCAGCTGTTGCGCGTCGCCCCAGGCGAAGTCGGCGTTCGCGCCGAACAGCTCGCGCGCCACGCGGCTGGCCAGCGCGGGCAGCACCGGCGCCAGCATCACCGACAGGGCCTTGAAGCCGGCCAGCGCGCGCGAGCAGATGTCCTGCAGGCGGGCGCGCGTGGCCGCGTCGGCGGCGCCGATGCCCTTGGCCATCACCCAGGGCTGCGCCGCGTCGAACGCCTGGTTGATGCGGTCGGCATGGGCCATGATTTCGCGCACCGCGCGGTTGTACTCGCGCGCCTCGAAGGCGGCGCGGATCGATTCGGCCTGCTGCGCGAACTCGGCCGCCAGCGCGTCCGTGTCGCCGTCGTACGCCAGTTCGCCGTCGAAGTGGCGGGTAATGAAGGCGGCGGCGCGGCTGGCGATGTTGACGTACTTGCCCACCAGGTCGCTGTTGACGCGCGCCACGAAGTCTTCGGGGTTGAAGTCCATGTCCTCGACGCGCGCGTTCAGCTTGGCCGCCATGTAGTAGCGCAGCCATTCAGCGTCCATGCCGATTTCCAGGTAGCGCAGCGGCGAGATGCCGGTGCCGCGGCTCTTGGACATCTTCTCGCCGCTGACGGTGATGAAACCGTGCACATTCAGCTGGTCGGGCGTCTTGCGCCCGGCGAACTTCAGCATCGCCGGCCAGAACAGCGCGTGGAAGTAAATGATGTCCTTGCCGATGAAGTGCACCTGCTCGGTCGGGCCGGCCGGGTCGAGCAGCGCGTCGAAGTCCAGGCCCTTGGCCGCGCAATAGGATTTCAGCGAGGCCAGGTAGCCCACCGGCGCGTCCAGCCAGACATAGAAATACTTGCCCGGCGCGTCGGGAATCTCGATGCCGAAATAGGGGGCGTCGCGCGAGATATCCCAGTCGCCCAGCTTGGCCTCGCCGTCGTCGCCGCCCAGCCATTCGCGCGTCTTGGCCTGCACTTCGGCCTGCAGGTGCTTGACGCCCTGGCGGTTGGCGCCGGTGGTCCATTGCTGCAGGAACTCGACGCAGCGCGGATCGGACAGCTTGAAGAAGAAGTGATCGGACGACTTCAGTACCGGCGCGGCGCCGGTCAGGGCCGAATAGGGGTTGATCAGCTCGGTGGGCGCATACACGGCGCCGCACACTTCACACGAATCGCCGTACTGGTCCTTGGCGTGGCAGCGCGGGCATTCGCCCTTGATGTAGCGGTCGGCCAGGAACATGCCCTTGACCGGGTCGTAGAACTGCTCGATCGAGCGCGTCTCGATCAGTCCCTCGCTCTTGAGCGCGCGATAGATTTCCTGCGAGAGCGCCACGTTCTCGGGCGTATCGGTGCTGTGCCAGTGGTCGAAGCGGATATGGAAGCCGTCCAGGTAGCGCGGCCGCTCGGCGGCGTAGCGGGCCACCAGCGCCTGCGGCGTGATGCCTTCCTTTTCGGCCTTGAGCATGATCGGCGCGCCGTGCGCGTCGTCGGCACCCACGAAATGCACCGTGTGGCCCGCCATGCGCATCGAACGGACCCAGATGTCGGCCTGGATGTACTCCATGATGTGGCCGATGTGGAACGATCCGTTGGCGTAGGGCAGGGCAGTGGTGACGAAGAGCGTGCGTGACATGTCGTAGGAGGCTCAGGGGGAAGGAACGGACAAGCCGGCTATTTTAGGGCCTTTCCGCGCGGGCGCCCGGGCGCGGCCGCGCCGGCGCTCGACTGGAGGGGGGAAGGTATGGCCCGTGCCGGGGGGCGGCGTGCGCGGGCTGGCCTCAGGCCGGGCCAGGCCGGCTGGGCATGACGGGGGGCTCAGGCATGAAAACGCGCCGCCAGGCCGTGCCACGGCGGCGCTGCAGGGGCCGGCGGGACGCCGGCGTCAGCGCATTTCGCGGGCTTCGACGTCGATGACGTCGCCGCGTGGCTGGCCGAACGGGGCGCTGGCGGCCTGGAACGGACCCGGCCGGGCGGCCTGGCGCTGGCTCCAGTAGGCGCGCACGCCGAACGGCTTGCCGCGTACCTTGGCGACCAGGTACAGCACGCCCACCGCGATGGCCGTGGAGGCCATGAACACCAGGGCCATCATCATCCCGATGAGGCCGAGGAGGGCAAATAGCGCGGCGCTGAAAAAGCGGAACAGTGTATTGACCATGTAGATATGGATGTAAAACCAGGCTAAAGGTTCCCGCGTATCCGCTATCCTTCGAGTAACGGCTCGCGTAATGGCGCGATGACCCTGGGAACCATAGTGTGATGAGTATAACGATAGAACAAATCCGCGGCGCGTTGGCGGGCGTTGCCGATCCGCAGACCGGCCTGGAGCTGAATGTTTGTGTAAAAGATCGTGACATCCATCTGGCCGCGGACCCGGCCGCCCTCACGATAGAGCTGGGCTATCCGGCCGGCGGCGTGGCCGATTCCGTGCGCGCGCTGGCCGGCGCCGCGCTGGCCGCCGCGGGCCTGGGCGCGGTGCGCGTCGCGGTTACCTGGAACGTCATCGCGCACGCGGTGCAGCCTGGCCTCAAGCCCTTGCCGCAGGTGCGCAACATCATCGCCGTGGCGTCGGGCAAGGGCGGCGTGGGCAAAAGCACCACGGCGGTCAACCTGGCGCTGGCGGCCGAGGGCGCGCGGGCCGGCCTGCTCGATGCCGACATCTACGGCCCCAGCGTGCCCGCCATGCTGGGCCTGGCCGGCCGTCCCGAAAGCCGCGACAACAAGACCATGGAGCCCCTGGTCGGGCACGGCCTGCAGGCCAATTCCATCGGCCTGCTCATCGACGCCGACGCGCCGGCGATCTGGCGCGGCCCGATGGTCACCCAGGCCCTGGAGCAATTGCTGCGCCAGACCAACTGGCGCGACCTCGATTACCTGGTCGTCGACATGCCGCCGGGCACCGGCGACATCGCGCTGACCCTGGCGCAGAAAGTCCCGGTCGCGGGCGCGGTCATCGTCACCACCCCGCAGGACATCGCGCTGCTCGATGCGCGCAAGGGCCTGCGCATGTTCCAGAAGGTGCATGTGCCCATCCTCGGCGTGGTCGAGAACATGGCGGTGCACATATGCCCCCAATGCGGCCATGCCGAGCACATTTTCGGCGCAGGCGGGGGCCGCCGCGTGGCCGAGCAGTACGAGGTGCCCTGGCTGGGCAGCCTGCCGCTGCAGCGCGCCATCCGCGAGCAGACCGACGCCGGCAACCCCACCGTGGCGGCCGAGCCGGATGGCGAGGTTGCCGGCATCTATCGCGACATCGCCCGCCGGGTGGCGGCGCGCATTGCGGCCCTGCCGCGCGACATGGCGGGCAAGCTGCCCGCCGTGGTGGTCCGGCCCGCCTGACGCATGCATCGGATATTGCGTGTCTGCCCCGCTCTCCTGTTCGCGCTTGCCGCGGGACAGGTCCATGCCAAGCTGCCGGAGGTGATCGTCGATCCCGGCGGCGTGCCGCCGGCCGCGCTGCAGGCCATCAACAGCGCGGTCGACGCCATCGCGCGCCTGTCCGAGGACCAGGACGGCGGCGAAATCGACCGCCTGCGTCGCCGGGCGCGCGACGCGACGCTGGCCGCGTTGGCGACGCAGGGTTATTTCACGCCCACCGTCACCCTGACGCCGGGCACCGACGTGGGCGGCGAAACCTGGGACATCGCCATCGAGCCGGGGCCGCGCGCCCGGGTCGCCAGCGTCGACCTGAAATTCACCGGCCGGGTCGCGCGCCCGGAATACGCCGCGCGCATCCAGAAGTGGCGCGACGACTGGGCCCTGAAGGCCGGCCAGCCCTTCATCAACGGCGACTGGAACAAGGCCAAGTCCGGCCTGCTCGACGCCGTGTCCACGCGCGACTTCCTGCTGGCGCACATGACCCATTCGCTGGCCGAGGTGGACGCCGAAACCGCCCAGGTGCGCCTGTCGGTGGAGATCGACAGCGGCCCGGCGGTGCGCATGGGCGCCTTGCAGACCGACGGCCTGCAGCGCGTGCCGGAAAGCCTGGTGCGCCGCTATGTGAAGTATTCCGAGGGCGCGGCCTACGACCAGGACAAACTCGACCAGTGGCAGCAGGAGCTGCAGTCCACGGCGTTCTTCCGCGGCGCGTTCGTCACGCTGGACCAGGGCGCGCGCGGCGGCCAGGACGACGTGAAGGTGACCGCGCCGGGCGCGGGCGCCCGCGCGCCCGGCTCCAGCGGCCTGGCCTCGGTGGCGCCGGCCGGCGATGCCGAGGTGGCGGGCGGGCCGACGGCCGCCGCGCCCGTGCTCGACTCGCAAGGCGAGATCACCCTGCCGGTGGACGTGCGCGTGGTCGAGGCCCCGCCCAAGCGCCTGGCGGTATCGCTGGGCGTGGACGACGAGGCCGGCGTGCGCTTCGAGACCATCTACCGGCAGAACGTCGTGTTCGGCCAGCCGGTCACCATGGAAACCGGCCTGGGCGTGGACCGGCTGCGCCAGCGCGCCTATCTGGACTTCAACCTGCCGCCCGACGAGCGCGGGCGCAAGGATTCCTTCGGCCTGCTGTTCGACCACTCCGACGTGCAGGGGCTGGACGTCACGCGCTATGCGCTGGGCGTCACGCGCCTGCAGGAGCGCAAGGGCGCCGGCGACAGCCGGGTCGAATACGAGACGCGCTGGGGCGGCCTGCTGGCGCACGACCACGTCAAGATCGATGGCGGCGACGAGTACGACCTGCCCACCGCCACGCTCACGGCCGAGTGGCTGCGGCGCGACGTCAACAGCAAGTACGACCCGCGCGAGGGCAACCTGATCGCCGTCGGCGGCGGGGTGGGCGCCACGCTCGACGATGGCCAGCCCTACATGCGCCTGCGGCTGCGCGGCCAGAAATGGTGGCCGATCGGCAAGCTGGACGTGCTGACCCTGCGCGGCGAGGTCGGCCGGCTCTGGTCCAACGGCCGCACCCGCGTGCCCGACGACTTCGGCTTTCGCACCGGCGGCGCGCGTTCGATCCGCGGCTACCGCTACCAGAGTATCGGCGTGGAGCAGGACGACGCCATCGTCGGCGCGCCCACGCTGGCCGTGGCCAGCGTGGAATACGACCACTATTTCAATGAACGCTGGGGCATAGGCGTGTTCGTCGACGCGGGCGACGCGGCCGAATCCTTCGGCGACATGGACATCGCCGTGGGCTATGGCGTCGGCGCGCGCGTGCGCACGCCGGCCGGCCCGCTGTTCCTGGACGTCGCGTACGGCCAGCGCGAACGCGACCTGCGGCTGCACTTCTCGTTGGGGATCGCGTTTTGAGCAAGATATGGGGCGTCGTGCGCCACATCCTGGTCTGGTGGGTGCCGGGCGTGGCCATGCTGGCCGCGCTGGCGTGCGGGTTCGTGTTCTGGACCGTGGCGTCGCAAAACGGCACGCGCCTGCTGCTCGACACCGTGGCCCGGCAGCTCGACGGCGAGATCGCGGGCGTGCGCGGCAGCGTGCTGCGCGGCCTGCGGGTCGACCGTATCCGCCTGTCGGTGGCCGACGTGGATGTGGCCGTCGACGACCTGCGGCTGGACGTGGCGTGGCGGGCACTGGGCCAGCGGCTGCTGCATGTGCGCGAACTGGCAGCCACGCGCGTCGAGGTCGGCCTGCATACGCCGGCCACGCCGCCGCCCGACAGCGACGAGCCGTTCGCCCTGCGCCTGCCGGTGGAGCTGGCGCTGGACCGTCTCAGCCTGGGCGAATTCGTCCTGCGCCAGGATGGCGAGCCGCTGCCCGTGAGCGCGGGCGAGCTGCAGGCCAGCCTGGCGGCGGGCCGCCACGGCGCGCGCCTGACCCTGGACAGCCTGCGCGTGACCCATGCCGTGGGCACGCTGCGCGCGCAAGGCCGCCTCGATGTGGCGAGCCTCGCCCAGCCGTGGCCGCTGACGGCCAGCCTGGATTTGCAGGCGCAGGGCAGCGGCCCCGAATCGCCGCTGTGCCTGGCGCCGCTGCTCGACGCCAGGGACAAAACGGCCAAGGACAAGGCCGCCAAGGACAAGGGCAAGGACAAGGGCAAGGACAAGGGCAAGGACAAGGGCAAGGACGACGCCGGGGAAAAGCCGGACGAGCCGGCCGACCCGTGCGGCCTCGCGCTGCAGGTCCAGGCGCAGGGCACGCTCGAACAGCTGGAGGCCGAACTGACCGGCGCCGGCCAGGGGCTGGCCCTGGAAGCGCGCGCCGGCTTGTTGCCGCAGGCGCCCTTTCCGCTGCGCACGGCCAGCCTGAAACTGACGCGGGAGGACAAGTCCAGCCTGGCCGCCACGCTGGATTGGCAGCCGCAGCCCGGCCAGCCCGGCCGCGACCGCGTCGTCGCCACGTTCGAGGCCGAGCGGCTGGACCTGCAGCGCCTGGCCGGCGAGGCCATCCCGCCGGCGATGCTGAGCGCGCGCGGCGGCCTGGACGCCGAAGTCGACGATCTCAGCCGCCTGCACCGCGCCACGCTGACGCTGGACGTGACCAAGGGCAGCAGCTGGAACCGCCACCCCCTGGCCGGCAAGGTCGCCGCCAGCGTGAGCGCGCTGGGCGATCCCCCGGGGGCTTTCGCCACGGCCGCGCCGGCGCAGCCGCACGCGCTGCCGGGCCGGCTGCGGGTCGACCAGCTCGACGTCGACCTGCAACTAGGCCCGAACCGGGTGCGCGCCCAGGGCAAGCTGGACGAACGCGCCGGCGCGCTCAAGCTGGACGCGCAGGCGCCGCGCCTGGACGCGTTCTGGCCCGGCATTCCGGGCGCGGCCAGCGTCAAGGCCGCGCTCGATGGCGCCCTGGCCCGTCATCGCGGCCGCATCGAGGCCGCCTATACGCCGGCCGACGCCCGCGCGCGCGTGCTGGGCCGCGCGCGTGCGCAGGCGCAGCTGGAGTTCAGCGGCGGCTGGGGGGCGGGGCCGGCCGCCGAGGGCGCCGCCGCCGGCTGGCGCGGCTCGGTATCGCGCCTGACGGCCGACAGCGCCGGCTTCGCGCTGGCCCTCGAGCGTCCCGTCACGCTGGCCTACGTGCCCGAGGCGCTTGCCCCGCAATGGCAGTGGCAGGTCGGCGCCACCACCCTGGCGCTGACCTTCCCCGACAAGCAGCGCGTCGCGCTGGCGCATGCCGCCTCGCGCGGCGGCGCCGGGCGCTGGGAAACCGCGGGCCGCGCCGACGCGCTGGTGATCACCGCGGCCATGGTGCGCCAGATACTGGTGGCGCTGGATCCCGAGGCCGTGGCGCGCGCCGAGCGCGACAGCGGCAGTCCGGTCAACGCCCCGGTGCCGGCGGCGCAGCGCCGCATTTCGCTCGACGCCTCGTGGGACCTCAAATTCGCCGGCGCGCTGGCCGGCAAGGTCCGGGTGGCGCGGCGCGACGGCGACCTGCGCATTCCGGGCGATCCGCCGATCCCGCTGGGCCTGCGCACGCTGGTGCTCGAGGCCAACGCCACGCCCACCGGCGGGCAGGCCAGCCGCCTCGACGCGCGGCTGGACATGGCGACCGCCAGGATGGGCGCCATCAACGGCACCGCCAGCGCCACGCTGGGCGGCCTGGCGCTGGACCCGCGCCAGCCGATCCGCGTCGCCCTCGATGCCGACGTGACCGACCTGGCCTGGCTGGGTCTGTTCGTCGGCGACACGCTGGAGGTCGGCGGCATGCTCAAGGCCAATGTGCGCGCGCAGGGCTCGCTCGACGGCAAATGGAACGCCAGCGGCACGGTCAACGGCGACAAGCTGCGCGTGGTGCGCATCGACGACGGCGTGCGGCTGATCGACGGCACGCTGCGCGCGCGCCTGCAGGACGATCGCGTCATCCTGGATTCCCTGCGTTTTCCGGCCTCGCTGCGCGTCATGCCGGCCGAATGGCGCACGCGCGAGTGGGTCAGCACCAATCCCGACGCCAAGGGCGGCTACCTGGAGGCCACCGGCCAATGGGAGCTGTCGGCCGCGCGCGGCCAGGTGCGGCTGCAACTGCATCGCTTCCCGGCGCTGCAGCGCTCGGACCGCTACGGCATGGTGTCCGGCGTGGTGACGCTGGATGCCGCGCTGCCGCGCATCTCCATCAATGGCGACATCACCGCCGACGCCGGCTGGGTCAGCCTGGAGATCCTGCAGGGCGTGCTGACCCTGGACGACGACGTCAAGGTGGTGCGGGCCGGCCAGAAGAACGCCCAAGGCGACGGTCCGCCGCTGCAGATCGACATGAACCTCAAGGTCGACATGGGGCCGCGCTTCTACATCACCGGCATGGGCCTGGATGCCGGCCTGCTGGGCTCGATCCAGATCCGCCTGCAGGAGGGAAGGCTGACCGGCTATGGCGCGCTGCGCACGCGCGGCGGGGGCATCGAGGCCTACGGCCAGAAGCTGCGCCTGCGGCGCGGCACGCTGACCTTCCAGGGCCGGCTGGACAACCCGCTGCTCGACATCGAGGCCTTGCGCACCGGCGAACAGGTCGAGGCGGGCGTGCGGGTGGCCGGCACGGCGCAGCGGCCGCGCATCGACCTGGTGTCCTATCCGGATGTCAGCGACGTCGAGAAGCTGTCGTGGCTGGTGCTGGGCCGCGGCCCGGACGCCAGCGGCGGCGACACGGCGCTGCTGCTGTCGGTCGGCACGGCGCTGCTGGGCGGCGGGCAGCCGTTCTACAAGCAGTTCGGCCTGGACGACGTCAGCGTGCGGTCCGGCGCGATCGGCAGCTCCGGCAGCCTGCTGCCCGACCGCACCGTGGCCGCCGGCGTCAACCGCGACAGCGACGCCGACCTGGCGACGCAGTTCCTGGTGGCCAGCAAGCGCTTCGCCAACGGCATCACGCTCAGCGTCGAGCAGGCGCTGGCCGGCAGCGAAACGGTCGGGCGCGCCAGCTACCGCCTGGCGCGCGGCCTGTCGCTGGACCTGAAGGCCGGCTCGGTCAACGGAATCGCGCTGGTATATCGGATCTTGCTGGATGACTGAGCGCCAAGGCGGCGGCCGGCGGCGGGTAGAATACCCTTCATTCAATCGAGGCGCCCAACCATGAGCATCAAAAGCGACCGCTGGATCCGCCGCGCGGCCGAAGCCGGCATGATCGAACCCTTCGAGCCGGGCCAGGTCCGCACCGCGGGCGGCAACCGCATCGTCAGCTACGGCACCAGCAGCTACGGCTACGACGTGCGCTGCGCGGACGAATTCAAGATCTTCACCAACATCAACTCCACCATCGTCGATCCCAAGCAGTTCGACGAGAAGTCGTTCGTCGACTTCAAGGGCGATGTCTGCATCATCCCGCCCAATTCGTTCGCGCTGGCGCGCACGGTCGAGTACTTCCGCATCCCGCGCAGCGTGCTGACGATCTGCCTGGGCAAGAGCACCTACGCGCGTTGCGGCATCATCGTCAACGTCACGCCGCTCGAACCCGAATGGGAAGGCCACGTCACGCTGGAGTTCTCCAACACCACGCCGCTGCCGGCCAAGATCTACGCCGGCGAGGGCTGCGCCCAGATGCTGTTCCTCGAAAGCGACGAGGTGTGCGAGACCTCGTATCGCGACCGCGGCGGCAAGTACCAGGGCCAGCGCGGCGTCACCCTGCCGCGCACCTGAGCGGCGGCTATTGCCAGGGGTCGTACGAGCCGACGCTCCAGATATGCCCCTCCGGGTCGCGGCACGAAAAGCCGCGGCCGCCGTAATCGGCGTCGGCAATATCGATCAGTATCTCGGCGCCCGCGGCCTGCGCGTCCCGGTAGGCCTGGTCGGGGTCGGCCACCACCAGGTACACGCTTTGCGTCTCCACGCCGCCGACCTCGTCGGGCTGCTTCATGTAACGGGAAAACGGTGTGTCCGTCACCGACGCCAGCATGATCATGCCGCTGCCCAGCGTCAGCTGGGCATGCACGATGGTATCGGCCGGGCCGGGCACGATGCGTTGCGCCTCGAACCCGAACGCGTGCACCAGCCATTCGATGGCGGCGCTGGCGTTGCGGTAGCGCAGGCAGGTCACGACGGGTGAGGCGACGGTGGCTGGGGCTGGCATGGCGGTCTCCGGTTCGGCGCGGCGCGTTCAGGGCGCCGCGGCGGCGAGGGCGTCGTAGCCCTCGCCCAGGAACTGCAGGATGCACACGCCGTTGCCGTAGGGGTCGGACAGATGCGCGATGCGGCCCCAGGCGTGGCTGTGCGGCGGATCTTCCAGCATAGCGCCGGCGGCCACCGCCGTGGCGACCGCCCTGTCGCAATCGTCCACCACGAAATCCAGGTGCACCGGCGTCCAGTGGCGCGCGTAGTCGCGCCCCTGGCTCGTGCCCGTGGCCGCCTGCGAGCCGGTTGCCTTCTCCAGCAGGTAGAAGGGCACGGCGGCGCCCGCCATCTCGATGGCCTGCGGCCCCAGCCGGCGCTGCGGACGCAGGCCGAAGGCGCGTTCGTAGAACAGCGCGGCCCGCGCCGCGTCGGGAACGTCGATATTGATCAGTACCTGTGCCTGCATGGTGTCGGCTCCAGTCCGGGACCGGCCCTCAGCGCGCGGCCAGCGGGCGGATCATGAGAATATTGGCCAGCAGGCGGCCGCCCACCAGCATCGCGTCGGGCTCGCGGCCATACTCGGCGAAGCCCAGGCTGGCGTACAGCGCGTGCGCGGCGCCGTTGTCGGCGCCCACGCTCAGCAGCACGTGGCGTACCCCGGTCATCCGGGCCGCCCGTGCCAGCAGCGCCTCGGTCAATTGGCGCGCCAGGCCGCCGCGGCGTTGCGCGGGTACAACGTAAATACCCCAGATTTCAGCCTTGTGACGTTGTTTCATTGTGTGCCCGCGCGCCACGCCGCCGACCCCGGCCAGGGCGCCGTCCACGAAGGCGCCCAGCAGCACGTAACCCTCGCGCGGGGCAAGGCGGGCGCGCCATTGCGCGATTGTGTCAACGCTTTCTTCTTCGTAACTGGACCCGAAGGCTTCGGGCGCCTCGCGCAGGGCGGCCAGGCGAACGCGTTGAAATTCTGCAGCATCCTCGGGCGTCAAAGGGCGTATGGTGGAAAGATTCACGTCTGGCTCCGCAGCGTACGCGCAGGGTGGCGGCAGGGTTGCGCCAAATATAATGAAGATACGTGAAAAGCGCGGCTGTTTCGCGGCGCAGGAGCCCCAGATGTTCGGTTTCCGCAGGAAAGACACGCAGCAGTACGACCAGGAGGCGCAGGACGCCTTCGTCGAACGGGTCGCCGCGGCGGCGCGCGATTTCGTGGCCGCCGTCCCCGCCGGGGCGGGGCTGGACTACTCGCCGGCCAGCATCGCCGCGCTCGACGCCGTGCTCGAATAGGCCCACCTGGGCGCCCTGGCGCTGGACCCGGTGCAACGGGTGGGGGCGGCCGCCTACCTGTACGAGGTGGCGCGGCGTCGCCACGGCGGGCTGTACGAGGTCTGCGACGACGACGATCCGGTGGTGCTGGTGACCGGCGAGCCCGAGTTCGACGTCTGCCTGTGCGCCATCGCCAAGGTCGAGCGCCGCATCGACGCCGGCCCGCAGGAAGACCTGCGGCCGTTTTTCGGCCGCTACGAGCAGGCCGTCGCGGCGCGCCGGCCCGACATCATTCGCTGACGCCGCGCGCCGGCGGGCGCACCCGCTTTCAATCCGTCCTACAATTCCCCGAGGTCGGCCCGCTCGTCGGGCCGGTTGCTTTTTTGTCACCAGCCCGACCCCGTCTGGCAGTACACTCGCGTCCGTTTTGCCTTGCCCGCCCAGGAGCGCCCGCATGAAATTCCGCTTCCCCATTTTCATCATCGACGAAGACTATCGCTCCGAGAACGCCTCGGGGTTGGGCATTCGCGCGCTGGCTTCGGCGATCGAGGCCGAGGGCGTGGAGGTCATCGGGGTGACCAGCTACGGCGACCTGAGCTCGTTTGCCCAGCAGCAAAGCCGCGCCAGCGCCTTCATCCTGTCGATCGACGATGAGGAGTTCGACGTCGATTCTCCGGAAGACGTGGCGGGCGCGATCAAGAACCTGCGCACGTTCATCGGCGAGCTGCGTTTCCGCAACGCCGACATCCCCATCTACCTGTACGGCGAGACGCGCACGTCGGAACACATCCCGAACGACATCCTGCGCGAGCTGCACGGCTTCATCCACATGTTCGAGGACACGCCGGAGTTCGTGGCGCGCCACATCATCCGCGAAGCGCGCAGCTACGTGGACGGCCTGCTGCCGCCGTTCTTCCGCGAGTTGGTCAAATATGCCCAGGACGGTTCGTATTCCTGGCACTGCCCGGGGCACTCGGGCGGCGTGGCGTTCCTCAAGAGCCCGGTGGGCCAGATGTTCCACCAGTTCTTCGGCGAGAACATGCTGCGCGCCGACGTCTGCAACGCGGTCGACGAACTGGGCCAGCTGCTGGACCACACCGGCCCGGTGGCCGAGTCCGAGCTGAATGCCGCGCGCATTTTCCATGCCGACCACTGCTTCTTCGTCACCAACGGCACCTCGACGTCGAACAAGGTCGTCTGGCATGCCAACGTGGCCGCCGGCGACGTGGTGGTGGTGGACCGCAACTGCCACAAGTCGATCCTGCACGCCATCACGATGACCGGCGCGATCCCGGTGTTCCTGCGCCCCACGCGCAACCACCTGGGCATCATCGGTCCGATCCCGCTCGACGAATTCGACCCGGAGAACATCCGCCGCAAGATCGAGGCCAACCCGTTCGCGCGCGAGGCGCTGAACAAGAAGCCGCGCATCCTCACGCTGACGCAGAGCACCTATGACGGCGTCATCTACAACGTCGAGATGATCAAGGAAAAGCTGGGCACCTACGTCGACACGCTGCATTTCGACGAGGCCTGGCTGCCGCACGCGGCCTTCCACGAGTACTACCGCGACATGCACGCGATCGGCCCGGACCGCCCGCGCAGCCAGGACGCCATGGTGTTCGCCACGCACTCCACGCACAAGCTGCTGGCCGGCATCTCGCAGGCCTCGCAGATCATCGTGCAGGAGTCCGAGAGCCGCAAGCTGGACCGCAACCTCTTCAACGAGGCCTACCTGATGCATACGTCGACCTCGCCGCAGTACGCGATCATCGCGTCGTGCGACGTGGCCGCCGCCATGATGGAGCCGCCGGGCGGCACCGCCCTGGTCGAGGAAAGCATCCGCGAGGCCATGGACTTTCGCCGCGCCATGCGCAAGGTGGCCTCCGAGTTCGGCAAGGACGACTGGTGGTTTAAGGTGTGGGGCCCCAACCGCCTCGCGCCCGAGGGCATCGGCCATCGCGACGACTGGGTGCTGGAGTCGGGCGACCACTGGCACGGCTTTGGCGACCTGGCGCCGGGCTTCAACATGCTCGACCCGATCAAGGCCACCATCATCACCCCGGGCCTGGACATGTCGGGCAGCTTCGGCGAAAGCGGCATACCGGCCGCGCTGGTGTCGAAGTACCTGGCCGAGCACGGCGTCGTGGTGGAGAAGACCGGCCTGTATTCGTTCTTCATCCTGTTCACCATCGGTATCACCAAGGGCCGCTGGAACACCCTGCTGACCGCGCTGCAGCAGTTCAAGGACGACTACGACCGCAACCAGCCCCTGTGGCGTATCCTGCCCGAGTTCTGCCGCGGTCACCGCCGCTACGAGCGCATGGGCCTGCGCGACCTGTGCCAGCAGATCCACGAGGCCTATCGCGAACGCGACGTGGCGCGCCTGACCACCGAGATGTACCTGAGCGACATGGTGCCGGCGCTCAAGCCCTCGGACGCCTTCGCCCGCATGGCGCACCGCGAAGTCGAGCGCGTCGAGATCGACCAGCTCGAAGGCCGCGTGACCGGCGTGCTGCTCACGCCGTACCCGCCGGGCATTCCGCTGCTGATCCCGGGCGAGCGCTTCAACCGGACCATCGTGCAATACCTGCAGTTCGCGCGCGAGTTCAACGAGCGCTTCCCCGGCTTCGAGACCTACATCCACGGCCTGGCCGACGAAGAGGGCCCCGATGGCGCCAAGCGCTATTACGTCGACTGCCTGAAGGACGCCGGCGAGCAGTAAATCCGACGCGCCGCGCCGGGCCGCCCGAGGGGGCGGCCCGGCGCGGCGTTGTCTTCGAGGGAGTATCCCGTTTCGATGTTCGATGTCGCCGTCATCGGCGCCGGGGCCGCCGGCATGATGTGCGCCGCCGTGGCGGGCCAGCGCGGCCTGCGCGTGGTGCTGATCGATCATGCCGCCAAGCTGGCCGAGAAAATCCGCATCTCCGGCGGAGGGCGCTGCAACTTCACCAACCTGGGCGCCGGCCCGGCCAATTTCCTGTCCGACAACCCGCATTTCTGCCGCTCGGCGCTGGCCGGCTACACCCCGCAGGATTTCCTCGGCCTGTTGCGCCGCCATCGGGTGCATTGGCATGAAAAGCATCGCGGGCAACTGTTCTGCGACGACAGCAGCGAAACCATCATCGAGGTGTTGCGCGCCGAGTGCGGGCAGGGCGGGGTGGCCTGGCGCATGCCGTGCCGCGTGGACGAGATCGCCCGCCGCGAGGGCGGCGGCTTCACGCTGCGTACCAGCACCGGCGCGATCGACGCGCGCGCGGTCGTGGTAGCCACCGGCGGCATGGCGATCCCGCAACTGGGCGCGACCGACTACGCGCTCAAGGTGGCGCGCCAGTTCGGCCTGAAGGTCGTCGAGCCGCGGCCGGCCCTGGTGCCGCTGACCTTCGATCCCGCGCAATGGCAGCCGTTCGCCGCGCTGTCGGGCGTCGCCCTGGAAGTCACGCTGTCGACCGGGCAGGGCAAGGGGCGCGCGGCGTTCCTGGAAGACCTGCTGTTTACCCACCGGGGCCTGTCCGGCCCCGCCATCCTGCAGATATCGAGCTACTGGAAGCCGGGCGAGGCCATCGTGCTGGACTTGGCGCCCGGCCGCGACCTGGCCGCCGAACTGATAGGCGCCAAGCCGGGCAACCGGCAGCAGCTGCATACCGTGCTGGCCGGCCTGTGGCCCCGGCGGCTGGCCGATACCTGGCTGGACGTGGCCGGGCGCGCCGTCGGCGCGGACCTGGCCGCCGCGCGCCTGGCCGACGTGCCGGACCGCACGCTGCGGGCGCTGGCGGCGCTGATCCATGACTGGCGCCTGGTGCCCAGCGGCACGGCTGGCTACAAGAAGGCCGAAGTGATGCGCGGCGGCGTCGACACGCGCGCCCTGGACCAGAAGTCCATGCAGGCGCGCGGCGTGCCAGGGCTGTACTTCATCGGCGAGGCGGTCGACGTGACGGGCTGGCTGGGCGGCTACAACTTCCAGTGGGCCTGGGCGTCGGGGTACGCCTGCGGCAACGCCCTCTAGCCTGGCGGGCACGGCGCATGCGGGCAGGGCCGCGCGCCTATTGTTTTGGTAAATGGAAATGACTATCATTTGTCTTTACCAAATGCAAATGCCGGAGACCGCATGCCATACGTCCTGCCTGCCCTTTCGTATGCCTACGATGCGCTCGAGCCGCATATCGATGCACGCACGATGGAAATACACCATACGCGCCATCACCAGACCTACGTCAACGGCCTGAACGCCGCGCTCGAAGGCGCCGGCCTGGACAGCGAGGAGCCGGTCGAGCAACTGTTGCGCCGCATCCCGGCGCTGCCGCCGGGCATCCACGGCGCGGTGCGCAACCACGGCGGCGGCCATGCCAACCACAGCCTGTTCTGGACCGTCATGTCGCCGTCGGGCGGCGGCCGCCCGGATGGACGGCTGGCGGCCGATATCCAGGCCCAGCTGGGCGGGCACGACGCCTTCCAGGCGGCCTTCACGCAGGCCGCGCTGGGCCGATTCGGCAGCGGCTGGGCCTGGCTGACCGTCACGCCTGCCGGCCGCCTGCGGGTCGACAGCAGCGCCAACCAGGATTCGCCGCTCATGGAGGGCAACACCCCGATACTCGGCCTGGATGTCTGGGAGCACGCGTATTACCTCCAGTACCAGAACCGCCGTCCCGAATACATCGAGGCCTTCTACCGGGTGGTGGACTGGGCCGAAGTGGCGCGCCGCTACGAGATCGCCCTGGCCGAGCTCGGCCGGGAGGCCGCATGAATACCCACAGCCGCCACCGCGTCCGTCCGGCGCTCACCAGCGTCAGCGCCATGACCCTGGCGGTGCTGGTGGCCTGCCTGGCCTGCTACCAGCTGTGGGAGTTCCTCGACCGGCGCTGGCCGCACGTCGCCCTGGCCATGGCCGGCGGCATGGTGGCCGCCGGCGCCACCGCGCTGGGCGCGGTGCCGGTGCTCTTCTCCCAGACCCTGTCGCAGCGCGTGCAGGACTGCATGTTCGGCTTCGGCGCCGGTGTCATGCTGGCGGCCAGCGCCTTCTCGCTGGTGGCCCCGGGCATCGCCGCGGCCGGCGCGCAGGGCTACGGCCCCTGGGGGGCGGGCATCCTGGTGGGGGCGGCCATCCTGCTGGGCGGCGCGGTCCTGCTGGCCAGCGACAGGCTGCTGCCGCACGAGCACTTCATCAAGGGCAAGGAAGGGCGCGCCTCGCGCACCCTGCGCCGCACCTGGCTGTTCGTCTTCGCCATCATGCTGCACAACGTGCCCGAAGGCCTGGCCATCGGCGTGGGCTACGCGGGCAGCGACAGCCTGCGCGGCGCGGCGCGGCGCTGGCAACCGGCATCGCCATCCAGGACGTGCCCGAAGGGCTGGTGGTGGCGCTGGCCTTGCTGGCCGCCGGCTACAGCCGTGCGTTCTCGGTGGCGCTGGGCATGCTGTCCGGGCTGGTCGAGCCGCTGGGCGCCATCGTGGGCGCGGCGGTGGTGGGCTGGTCGGCGGCGATGCTGCCGTGGGGGCTGGGTTTCGCGGCCGGCGCCATGCTGTTCGTCATCAGCCACGAGATCATTCCCGAGTCGCACCGCAAGGGGCATGAGGTGCCGGCCACCGCCGGCCTGATGCTGGGATTCGTGCTGATGATGCTGCTCGATACCGCGCTGGGCTGAGGCGCCGAAACAGGGGCGGATCGCTGCCCATCCGGACGCTTTGCGGCATGGCGCTTTCGATGTATGCTTTGCGCGCTGTCACGCATGTCGCGGGAGAGAGCGGCCGATTGCGGCTGCCGCCGAAGGCGCAATTCGCCCGGAATCGCTCAGGTAACCCATACCGCGACTGCATCGAGTAGCGCCTGGCGCGCTCGAAACAGCACTCTGGAGAGACCTGGCGTGGCCACCTTCGCGGTGCGCAAGCAGCCCAGGCGCCGAAGGTGCAAACCCGCTCGCGCGGGGCAACTCTCAGGCAAAAGGACAGAGGGGCGGAAAATTCGACCGGTTCCCGGACGCTTTCCGCATCGGGGCCGGCATTCCGTAATCCTGGCAATGCTGCCGCTGGAGCCCTCGCATGTCCGCACCGCTCAAACGCACCCCCTTGGCCGAAGAACATCTTGCCGCCGGCGCCCGCATGGTCGACTTCGGTGGCTGGGACATGCCGCTGGCCTATGGCTCGCAACTGGAAGAGCACCACGCGGTGCGCCAGGACGCCGGCATGTTCGACGTCTCGCACATGCTCAACGTCGATGTCGGCGGCGCCGACGCCACCGCCTTCCTGCGCCGCCTGGTGGCCAACGACGTGGCCCGCCTGGCCACGCCGGGCAGGGCCCTGTACAGCTGCATGCTGAACCCGCAGGGCGGCATCATCGACGACCTCATCATCTACTACTTCGCGCCCGACCAATGGCGCGTGGTGGTCAACGCCGGCACGGCCGACAAGGACATCGCCTGGATGCAGCGCGTGGCCGCCGCCGACGGCTTCGATGTCGCGATCGCGCCGCGCCGCGACCTGGCCATGGTGGCGGTGCAGGGCCCCAACGCCCGCGCCAAGGTGTGGGCGGCCCGTCCCGCGTGGCAGGCGGCGTCCGAGCCGTTGGCGCCGTTCTCGGCCGCGGCCGTCGAGGCCGGCACGCTGGTGGCGCGCACCGGCTATACCGGCGAGGACGGGTTCGAAATCGTGTTGCCCGCCGACGCGGTGGTCCAGCTGTGGCGCGACCTGCTGGCGCAGGGCGTGCGGCCCTGCGGCCTGGGCGCGCGCGACACGCTGCGCCTGGAGGCGGGCATGAATCTCTACGGCCAGGACATGGACGAACTCGTCCATCCCGACCAGGCCGGCCTGAGCTGGACCGTTGCGCTCAAGGACGAGGCGCGCCGCTTCGTGGGACGCGATGCCATCGAGCAGTTCGCCGTGCCGCGCGCCTTCGTCGGCCTGAAGCTGCAGGAGCGCGGCGTGATGCGCGCCCACATGCCGGTGCGCTGCGCGCAGGGCATGGGCGAGCTCACCAGCGGCACCATGTCGCCCACCCTGGGCGTGTCGGTGGGCTTTGCCCGCGTGCCGGTGGGCGTGCAGCCCGGCGACGCCGTCGAGGTGGAAATCCGCGGCAAGTGGGTGCCCGCCCTGGTATGCAAATTGCCGTTCGTGCGTCACGGCAAAGCCGTCGAACACTCGTAAACTCGAGGCTTCCGCGCGGCCGCTGGCCGCCGGAGGCGCGCAAACTTTCTCCATTCCCACCGAATTGCCAGAGGAGCTCCCATGAGCCTGCCCACCGATCGCAAGTACACCGAGTCCCACGAATGGGTCCAAGCCGAAGGCGATGTGTTCGTCGTCGGCATCACCGACAACGCCCAGGAGCAGCTGGGCGATCTGGTCTTCGTCGGCGACGTCAAGGTCGGCGCCACGCTGAAGGCCGGCGAAACCGCCGGCGTGGTCGAGTCGGTCAAGGCCGCCTCGGACATCTATGCGCCGGTCGACGGCGAGATCGTCGCGTTCAACGACGAACTCGAAGCCAACCCCAGCCTGATCAACGAATCGGCCTATACCGCCTGGATCTTCAAGATCAAGCCGGCCAACGCGGCCGACCTGGACAAGCTGCTCGACGCGGCCGGCTACCAGGCCGTCGCCGGCTGACAGGCCGCACCGGGCCGGCCCGCGGGCCGGCCCCGCCTCCCCGTTATTTCGAGAAAACCATGTCGCGCGCCCCTGACACCCATTCCGATTTCATTCCCCGCCATATCGGCCCCTCCGACGAGGACCAGGCCACCATGCTGGCCGCCATCGGCGCAGCCAGCCTGGATGCCCTGATCGACGAAGTCGTGCCGCCCCGCATCCGCAGCCGCGCGCCGCTGGCGCTGCCCGCCGCGCGCAGCGAAACGGATGTGCTGCAGGACCTGAAGCGGATGGCCGCGCGCAACCAGATCTACCGCAACTACATCGGCCAGGGTTACTACGGCACGCACACGCCCAACGTGGTGTTGCGCAACGTGCTCGAGAACCCGGCCTGGTACACCGCCTACACGCCGTATCAGCCCGAAATCTCGCAGGGCCGCCTGGAGGCGCTGCTCAATTACCAGACCATGGTCGCCGACCTGACCGGCCTGGACATCTCCAACGCCTCGCTGCTGGATGAAGGCACCGCCGCGGCCGAGGCCATGACGCTGGCGCGCCGCGGCAGCCGTTCGTCCAGCCCGGTGTTCTTCGTGTCGCAGCACTGCCACCCGCAGACGCTCGAAGTGGTGCGCACGCGTGCCGAGGGCCTGGGCATCGAACTGGTGATCGGCGACGAGTCGCGCGGGCTGCCCGAATGCTTCGGCGTGCTGCTGCAGTATCCGCACAGCCTGGGCGGCGTGGCCGATTACCGCGAACTGGCGCAAGCCGCGCACGCGCAGGGCGCCGTGGTCGCCTGCGTGACTGACCTGCTGGCGCTGGCGCTGATCGAGCCGCCGGGGCAATGGGGCGCCGACATCGCCGTGGGTTCGGCGCAGCGCTTCGGCGTGCCGTTCGGCTTCGGCGGCCCGCACGCCGGCTTCATGGCCTGCCGCGATGCGTACAAGCGCAACATGCCCGGCCGCCTGGTCGGCGTCTCGAAGGACGCCCAGGGCAACCCGGCGCTGCGCCTGGCCCTGCAGACGCGCGAGCAGCACATCCGCCGCGAGAAAGCGACCTCCAACATCTGCACCGCCCAGGTGCTGCTGGCCGTGATGGCCGGCCTGTACGCCGTGTGGCATGGCCCGCGCGGCGTGCGCCGCATCGCCGAGCGCGTGCAAAGCCTCACCGGCGCGCTGCGCGCCGCGCTGGCCGGGCTGGGCGTGAAAGTCGCCAACGACACCTGGTTCGACACGCTGTTGCTGGAAACCGGCGTGGCCACCCCGGCCATCCTGGCCGCGGCGGATTGCGCCCGGACCAACCTGCGCCAGGTCGATGGCGCGCGCCTGGCGGTGTCGCTGGACGAAACCGTGACCCTCGCCGACCTGCAGGCCCTGGTCAACGTGTTCGCCGCCGGCCTGGGCAAGGACGAGGTGGCGCTGCCGGCGCCGCAGGCGTCGCTGGACGGCATCCCGGCGGCGGTGCGCCGCCAGGGGCCCATCCTGTCGCACCCGGTGTTCTCCAGCGTGCAGTCCGAGACCGACATGCTGCGCTACCTGCGCAAGCTGGCCGACAAGGACCTGGCGCTGGACCGCACCATGATCCCGCTGGGTTCGTGCACCATGAAGCTGAACGCCACGGCCGAAATGATCCCCATCACCTGGCCGGAGTTCGCGCTGATCCACCCGTTCGCGCCGGCCTCGCAGACGCCGGGCTATCGCGAGCTGATCGACGGCCTGTCGGCGCAGCTGTGCGAAATCACCGGCTACGACGGCATCAGCCTGCAGCCCAACTCGGGCGCGCAGGGCGAGTACGCCGGCCTGCTGGCGATCCGCGCCTACCACCAGGCCAATGGCCAGCCCCAGCGCAATGTCTGCCTGATCCCGGCCTCGGCGCACGGCACCAACCCGGCGTCGGCCCAGCTGGCCGGCATGGACGTGGTGGTGGTGGCGTCCGACGCCAACGGCAACGTCGACCTGGCCGACCTGCGCGCCAGGATCGCGCAAGTGGGCGAACGCCTGGCGGCGCTGATGATCACCTATCCCTCGACGCACGGCGTGTTCGAGGAAGCCGTGACCGAAATCTGCGACGCGGTGCACGAGGCCGGCGGGCAGGTCTACCTGGACGGCGCCAACATGAACGCCATGGTCGGCGTGGCGCAGCCCGGCAAGTTCGGCTCCGACGTCTCGCACCTGAACCTGCACAAGACCTTCTGCATCCCGCACGGCGGCGGCGGGCCGGGCGTGGGCCCGGTGGCGGTGCGCGCGCACCTGGCGCCCTACCTGCCGGGCGTGCTCGACGCCCAGGGCCGCCTGGACCCCGAGGCCAAGGTCGGCCCGGTCTCGGCCGCGCCGTATGGCTCGGCCGGCATCCTGCCGATTCCCTACGTGTACATCGCGTTGATGGGCGCCGAGGGCCTGCGCCGCGCCACCGAGGTGGCCATCCTCAACGCCAACTACATCGCCGCGCGCCTGCGCGACCACTACCCGGTGCTGTATGCGGGCCGCAACGGCCGCGTGGCGCACGAGTGCATCCTGGACGTGCGGCCCCTGAAGGAAACCAGCGGCATCAGCGCCGAGGACATCGCCAAGCGCCTGATGGACTACGGGTTCCACGCGCCGACCATGAGCTTCCCGGTGGCCGGCACGCTGATGGTCGAGCCCACCGAATCCGAAGGCCTGGCCGAGCTGGAGCGCTTCATCGAGGCCATGATCGCCATCCGCGCCGAGATCGCACAGATCGAAAGCGGCGAACGCGACCGCGACGACAACGTGCTGCGCAATGCGCCCCATACGGCCCAGATGCTGCTGGCCGAGGAATGGCACCACGACTATCCGCGCCAGCAGGCTGCCTATCCGGTGGCGTCGCTGCGCGAGAACAAGTACTGGCCGCCGGTGGCGCGGGTGGACAACGCCTATGGCGACCGCAACCTGGTGTGCGCCTGCCTGCCGGTGGAAGCCTACGCGTAAGCGGTGCGCGCTCATGGCGCATGACGAGGAGCCGGCCCCCGCATGGGGACTGGCACCGGCAAGATTTCACGGCGTCTGCCCGTGCGTGTGCCTGTCCCCGCTGGGACAGGCACATTGCCGTACGCCATCCGGGGTGCCTGTCCCCGCAGGGGGACTGGCACCGGCAAGATTTCACGGCATCTGCCCGTGCGTGTGCCTGTCCCCGCTGGGACAGGCACATTGCCGTACGCCATCCGGGGTGCCTGTCCCCGCATGGGGACTGGCACCGGCAAGATTTCACGGCGTCTGCCCGTGCATGTGCCTGTCCCCGCTGGGACAGGCACATTGCCGTACGCCATCCGGGGTGCCTGTCCCCGCATGGGGACTGGCACCGGCAAGATTTCATGGCATCTGCCCGTGCATGTGCCTGTCCCCGCTGGGACAGGCACACTGCCGTACGCCATCGACTCTTGCCGGCGATCACGCCGAAGGCGTGAGTCCCAGCCGCTCGTAGTGTTCCTGGTAGCCGGCGACGTGGCGCTCCATGCGGCGGCGGGCGGCCGGCGCGTCGCCGGCGATGACGGCGTCGACCACGCGGCGGTGCGACTGCAGGATGAGGCGCCGGGTGGGTTCGGGCGTTTGCCCTTCGCGGCTGGTCGCCGCCAGGATCAGGCCGGCGATGGACACGATGAACGCGCGCAACAGGTCGTTGTGGCAGGCGTCGGCCAGCGCGAAGTACCAGCGCACGTTGAGATCCAGGAACTGTTCCACGCGGGGCAGGGCCTCCTGCAGCAGGTCGGTCGCCTGTATCAGCGCCTGCAGGTCTTCGGGCGTGCGGCGCAGCGCGGCGAGTTCGGCGATGGTCGGCTCGATGGCGACGCGGGCTTCGATCATCTCCTGCAGCGAGATGCCGCGCGCGCGGGCAAACAGCGCCACGGGGCGGGCCAGCGCGTCGTTGGCCGGCAGCTTGACGACCGAGCCGCCATAGCGCCCCTGGCGGGTTTCGATCAGGCCTTCGCTTTCCAGCACACGCAGCGCGTCGCGGACCGCGGCGCGGCTCAGGCCGGTCTCTTCGGTGAGCTCCCGTTCCGAAGGCAAGGCCACGCCGCTGGGGCGGGCGCCGCTGAGGATCTGTTCGCGCAGGGCGTCGGCCAGCAGGTCGCGCGAACGCACGGCCTTGATCGGACCCAGCGGATTAGGGTTTGTCTCTACGGTTTTCATCGCTGCAGCCATTGTACAGCGTTTGGTTATCCATATAATGGTCAACCATTGAGCTTTTAATCGAGCATCATGGCTGCAGTCTCTTCTTCCGTGCCGCCCACCCCGCTGGGCGGCGTGCGCGTGCTGGACCTGTCCAAGGTCCTGGCCGGGCCGCTGTGCACGCAATACATGGCCGACATGGGCGCCGACGTGATCAAGGTCGAAGCGGCCGGGCAGGGCGACGATACGCGCGGCTGGCCGCCGTTCCAGGATGGCCAGGCGGCGGTGTTCCTCAGCTGCAACCGCAACAAGCGCAGCATCGCGCTGGACTTGAAGTCGGCGCACGGGCGCGCCGTGGTGCAGCGGCTGGCCGCCTGGGCCGACGTGGTGGTCCACAGCTTCGGTCCGGGCGTGGCGCAAAAGCTGGGCGTCGATTGGGAGGCCCTGTCCGAAATCAATCCCCGCCTCGTGTACTGCGCCATCTCCGGTTTCGGCCCGGTCGGCAGCCTGAGCCACGGCAAGGGGTTCGATGTGGTGCTGCAGGCGTTCTGCGGCATGATTTCGATCACCGGCGAGACCGAGGGCGGCGCGGTGCGCAGCCCGTTCTCGCCGGTGGACCAGGCCACCGGCCTGCATGCCCTGATCGGTATCCTGGCGGCCTTGCGCCAGCGCGACGCCAGCGGCCGCGGCGTCACCGTGGACGCCTCGCTGTTCGATACCGCGCTCGGTTTCATGGGCTACTTCATGCAGGGTTACTGGGCCCGCGGCACCGAGCCCGCGCGCGCGGGCGCCGGGCACGAGTCACTGTGCCCGTACCAGGATTTCGCGACCGCCGACAAGCCCATCATCCTGGGCATCGCCAACGATGCGCTGTGGCGCGCCTTCTGCACCCTGGCCGGGCGTCCCGAACTGGTCAGCGACCCGCGCTTTGCCACCAACGCGCAGCGCGTGGCCAACCGCGCGCAGACCCTGGCGGCCACGCGCGAACTGCTGGCGGCGCGCACGCGCGGCGAATGGCTGCCCGCGCTCGAGCAGGCCGGCATCCCCTGTTCCCCCATCCATACGCTGGCCGAGGTCGATGCGCATCCGCACACGCGCGAATCGGGCATGGTGTTCGACTACCCCGAGACCGGCGCCGATACCGGGCCGCTCAAGGGCGTGGCCCAGCCGGTGCGCTTTGACGGCATGCGCCTGACCACGCCCAAGCGGCCGCCGAGCCTCAATCAGGACTGGGCGTCGGTGCTGGCCGACGCCGGCTACTCCGATCCGGAAGTCCGGGATCTATTGCAACAGATGGCCTGAAAGAGCCATCCCACTCGTACAAGGAGACATGATGAATGTTTTGATACGCCGCGCCCTGTGCGCCGCCATCGCCTCGCTGGCGGCCGCCGCCGCGCACGCCGCCTATCCCGAACAGCCGGTCCGCATCGTGGTGGCGTTCGCGCCCGGCAGCGGCACCGACAACGTTGCCCGCTACTACGCGACGCGCCTGAGCGAGGAACTGAAGCAGCCCTTCGTCGTCGAGAACAAGCCCGGGGCCAACGGCAGCATCGCGGCCACGCAGGTGGCCCGTACGCAGCCCGACGGCTACACCCTGTTCCTGGGGTCGAACTCCACGTTGTCGGCCGCGCCGTTCCTGTTCAAGAAGCTGCCGTACGAGCCGCTCAAGGATTTCACGGCCGTCGCGCGCCTGTCCGATATCCCGTCCATGCTGGTGGTCGGCGCCGATTCGCCGATCCGCGATTTCGACCAATTCATCGGCAAGGCGCGCGCCGAGCCGGGCAGGGTGACCTGGGCCAACGCCAATACGGCCCACCTCGCCGCAGGCATGGCGCTGACCAAGCAGGCGCAGCTGGACATGATTTCGGTGCCCTACAAGAGCAGCCCTCAGGCGCTGACCGACGTGATCGGCGGCCAGGTCACGGCCATGGTCGTCGATACCTCCGCGGGCACCGCGTTCGTGCAGCAGGGCAAGGTGCGTGCGCTGGCGGTGACCACCGCCCGCCCGGTGGCGGCCATGCCCGGCGTGCCCAGCATGAGCGAGCGCTTTCCCGGCATCGACGTCTACTCCTGGCTGGGCATTGTGGGCCCTGCCGGCATGCCCGACGAGGTGGTGAGCGTGGTCAACCAGGCCATCCTGAAGATCAACGCCAGCGAGGACACGGTCCGCTTCCTGCGCGAGAACGCCGGCGCGGAACCGCCGCCGTCCTCCAGCCCGGCCGAGTTCACGCAGTTCATGCACGCGCAGCTCGAGGTGTGGCGCAAGCTGTTGCGCGACGCCAACGTGGAACCCATGTGAGCCAGCAGGAGAGCCGCATGTCCGCACCCGCCTGCGTGTCCGAGTTCGTCCGCTACGACGTCGACGCGGGGGTGGCCCGCATCACGCTCGACCGGCCGGATCGCCGCAACGCCATCGACGTTCCCATGCGTGCGGCCCTGCTGGCCGCGGTCCAGGCCGCCACGGCCGACCCGGCGGTGCGCGCCGTCGTCCTGACCGGGGCGGGCGGCCATTTCTGCAGCGGCGGCGACGTCTCGACCATGCGCGGCGCGTCCATGAGCGCCGAGCAGGGGCGCGACCGGATGGCGCCGATCGGCGCCTGCGCGCGGGCCTTGCTGGAAATGCCCAAGCCGGTGATCGCCGCCGTCGACGGGATCGCCTTTGGCGGCGGCTTCGGCCTGTGCCTGTGCGCCGACCTGGTGCTGGCCACGCCGGCGGCGCGCTTTTGCCTGTCGTTCATGCGGATCGGGCTGGTGCCCGATTTCGCCGCGGCGTTCACCTTGCCGCGCCTGGTCGGCCTGCAGCGCGCGCGCCAGCTGATCTACACCGCGGCCGAGATCGATGGCCGCCAGGCGCTGGAATATGGGCTGGTGAGCGAGCTGGTCGATGCCGGCAGGCTGGCGCCGCGCGCCGCGGAGGTGGCCACGGCCATGGCCGGCATGCCCGCCACGGCGTTCGCCCTGACCAAGCAGGCGCTGCTGCGTTCCAGTTCGAGCGAACTGGCGGCCATGGTGGAGATGGAAATGACCTCGCAGGGCGTGGCCTTCAACACCGGCTACCACCAGCAGGCGGTGGAACGCCTGCTGGAGAAAAAGCCGCCGCTGTATTCCTTTCCCGCCCCGACGGCCTGAAGGCGCGATGGCGGCCCGGCCGGCCGAGCCGGCGCGGGCTGCCGCCGCGTTCAACGCGCGGCGTAGACCTCGTCTTCGAAGTTCCCGACCATCTGCATGAAGGTATTGACCATGATGGAGAGGTTCTCGCGGCCCACGCCGCCCTCGGCGCTGAGGTCCATGCGCAGCACGGCCTGGTTGTCGTCGTCCAGGTAGGCGCGCGTCCAGCGGTATTTCTGGTTCCAGGCATTGAGCGCCTTGAGCGAGGTCTTGCGCTTGCCGAAACTGGCCTTCATGCTCACGTCCATGCACTCGTCGTCGTCGATGCAATACAGCTCGGCGCGCAGGTCGCGCAAGGGCAGGCCGTTGGCGTCGATGACGATCACCGGGCCGGACGCGCCTTCCTCGGTCGTGCTGTCGTAGCCGCCTTCGGCCAGGATGGACGTCAGCAGGCCGGCGTTGACGCTGCGCAGGCTGTCGCCCTCGGTGGCCCAGGCGGCGGCGTCGGCGGCCTCCTGGGCGGCCTCGGCCGCCGCTGCTTCGGCGGCCGCTTCCACGGCCTCGGAGGCCGCCTCGGCGCTCATCGCCGCGTCGTCCTCGTGGTTGTGCTCGTCGTCGTCCAGGCTGGCGCTGGCGCTGTCGTAGAGGTTGTCGAACAGCTCGTTGACCGGCACGTCGCGGCCGTTCAGCTTGGCCACCCCGGCCGCATAGGTGAAGGTGCCGACCAGCTTGTCGCCGTCGTTGCGGCCGATGTTCAGGATTTCGGCCATGCCGGCGAAGGCGTCGATGGTCTCGTCGGCTTCCTTGGCGGCTTCCTCGGGTGTCTTGCCCTGGCTGGTCTCGTAGTGGATCGCCAGGTCGCGCACCATCGGCTTGGATACCACCATCTTGACGTCGATCGCCTTGACTGCCTCTTCGAGATACTCGCGCGGCGTCAGCTCGCCGCTCGTCGTTGCCGGCTTGACTAGGACGATCGAGGACATCAGGCTGCTTTCGCCCTTCTCGGTCCTCCAGGCCACGGGACCCAGGCTCAGCGAGGGGCCGCCGGCCAGCAGGCGGCCGCCGTTCTCGATCAGCATCGTGAGCTGCTCGTCCTTCAGGCCCTCGTCGGTTTCGCCGGTGGCGAAATAGCCACGCAGCAGCTGGTTGTAGCCATCGCTGAGCGCCTTGAGCGCCTGGCCGTCCAGCCGGCTGACCTTCACGTTCAGTTCGCCGCTGCCAAAGGGTATCTTGTTGACCGTCAGGGGGCCGGTCTTGTAGGCGGCTTCGATGTCGATGTAATCGCCATCCTCGGTGGCCAGGGCGCGATAGCTCAGGTCGTCCAGCGAGATATCGAGCGATTCGCGCTTGTCGATCATCGCGATGCGCTTGATGGCCATGGTGCTTTCGCCCAGCGTGAAGCCATGCTTGCCCTGGTGGCTGCGCATGTCCACGCTCCAGCCGGTGGCGCTCATCTGCGTATCCTGGTCGCCATCGGCGGTAAAGCGCACGTACTCGGCGTCCAGGCGCGCCGTGCCCGAGCGGGTGGCGCGCTGGAAGGTGCTGGTGAGCGTGGCGCCGCTGAACGACAGCGTTACGTCGTCCTCGGTGAAATCGATGGGCGCCAGGCCGCTGCGGGTGCTGGCGTTGCCGCTGTAGGACACGATGGTGTCGCTCCACAGCGGGGCGGCGTTCTTGGTCAGTTCGAACAGCGGCTTGACCAGCTCGGTCCGGGCCAGCTCGGCGTGCACGAACGCCATCTGCGGCAGGAACTGGCCGCTTGCCAGGGCAGAACGGGGGAAGGGGCCGTGCTCGAAGCGGGCGTCGAACTCCGTCGAGCCCAGCGGCAGGGGCGTGACCGTGCCGGATTCCTCCTTGATGTCCTGGGACAGCGACAGGCCGTAGCGGGCCTGCGTGGTGAAGAAGCCGCGCTCGTACTTGAGCTGGTCGACGCGCAGCGTGTAGCCGGGCACCACCGCGGCCAGCTTCTCGTTCAGCACGCCCAGCCGCTGCTGCGTTTCGGTCTCGATCCGCTTGCCCGTATACCAGGTGCCGCCCAGCCAGCCGCCGGCCAGCACCACGATCACGCCGGCGGTGATGCCTATGCTCTTCTTCATCGTATGGATTACCTAAAGGGTTGTTTTTCCGCCGGGCCATCCCCGGGCAGGACTCTGCCCTCGGGATGGCGGCGAGCCCGCGCAAAACGGGCGCGCCGCCGCGAACGGGCGGCGCGCGGGACGGCGCTCAGCCGCCCAGGATGCTGCCCAGCAGCTGGTCGGCGGGCATCTTGCGGCCGTTCAGGTCCACCGTGCCGGCGGCGTAGTGGAACTTGCTGACGATGTTGTCGCCCTCGTTCTTGCCGAGGTTCATCATCTCGGCCATGCCGGCCAGCGAGCTGACCTGCTGGTCGGCCGCGGCGGCGGCCTGCTGCGCGTCCATGCCTTCCTGGCTTTGCAGGTAGCCGACCATCAGCGCCTTGATCATGGGCTTGGACAGGGTGGCGGAGGCGTCGATCGACTCGATCGCCTGGCTGAAGTAGTCGACCGCCATGAGGTCGCTGGAGGCGGGCTTGCTCAGCGCGACCCTGGCGTTGAAAACGCTTTCGCCCTGGGCCGTCTTCCATTGCACCGGGTCGAGCGTGAGCACCGGCTTGCCGGCCAGCAGCGTGTCGGCCTGCGCCATCAGCAGCTTGCGCATCTCGGCGTTGTCGGGCACCGGGTCCTTGCCCTCGGCCTGCAGCTTGATGGCCTTGTTGTATTCGTCGGCCACCACCTTGATCGCCGCGGCGTTCAGGCGCTCGGCCTTGAATACCGCCCGGCCGTTGCCCAGCGCGATGCCGTTGTAGGTGATCTCGCCGGCGCCGTAGCTGATTTCGCCGTTGATGAATTCGTCCTGCTCGCCGATCCTGGCGGCATAGGCCATGTCCGCCACCGTGAGGTGGGCATCGCCTTCCGGTTGCTTGACTTCCAGGCGCTTGACCGACAGGGCGCTGTCGCCGATCGACAGGCCGGACTTGCCCATGCGGCTGTCCACCGTCACGGCCAGGCCGTCGAGCGTGAACAGCAGCGGGCCGCCGTCGTCGTCCGCGCTGGCGTCCAGCGCCAGGCTGTCGGCCTTGAGCGAGCCGATCGCCGCCTGCGTGGCGCGCTGGTAGCTGCCGTCGAAGGTCGCGCCGCTGAACGCGAACTTGCCTTCGTCGCCGCTGTAGTCGATGGCGGCCAGCCCGCCGGTGCTGGTCGAGTCGCCGTTATAGGCGACCACCGTGTCGCTCCACAGCGGCGTGGCGCCCTTGGTCACTTCGAAGACTTTCTTGAGGTCTTCGGTGTTGGCCACTTCGGCATGCACGAACGCCAGCTGCGGCATCAGCTTGCCGCGCGCCAGCGCGCCGGGCGCGAACGGGCCGTGTTCGATACGCGCATCCACTTCCACGGTGGCCTCGGGCTTGCCGGTTTCCTCCGACTTGCCGACTTCCACGCCGTAGCGCGCCTGGGACGTAAAGAAGCCGCGCTCCAGCTTGAGCTGGTTGATGCGCACGGGAAACTCGGGGAAAGCGGCCGCGAGCTGGGCGTTGATTTCGTTCAGGCGGGTCTGCGACTCCGTTTCGATACGCTGGCCCGTATACCAGGTGCCGGCCAGCCAGCCGCCCACCGCCACAATGATCACGCCCGTGGTGACCGCTACCGATTTCTTCATCTTCTATGCCTTATGGAAGTGCGGCCATGCCACGCGCACGGGCCGCTTATATGCGTAGCCCGAAGGCTGGCGGCGAGTATAGCGAGCGGCGTGGCCGGAGCGGGCGAAACATATTACAAAAGACGACAAAATGTTCAAAAACAGCGGGACAGGCCGCAAAAGCGCGGCCAAGCGCCTAGATGGCGTCGAGCGGATAGACAGGCCGGCGCACATGCCGGAACTCGACCTGGCCATAGTCGGAAGTGGTCACGCCCACACCGGTGCATTCGATGACATGGGTGGCCATATCGGCAAAGCCGGCGCGCCAATGCACGCGTGACTTCAACGCCACGTAGCGCTTTTGCAGCGGGTCGATGCCGGCCGACAGCAGGCAATTGATGTCGAAAGGCTCCTGGTGGCGCGACACCACCACGATCTCGACCTTGCCGGTGTCGAGCACGACGGTCAGGCCCGTGTCGTTGCGCACGCCGCGGTACATGGGGCCGCGGTTCAGGTATACGCCGTCGAACAGCAGCTTGACCCGGGCGGTCAGGTGCAGGGGCGGGCTGGCCTGGCGCAGCGCCGGCATCGCCACCTTGCCGCCCAGGGGCAAGGTCACGGTGGCGCCCACGCCGGCCGCCGCGGCCTGCTGCGCGGCCTGCGGGTCGCAGATGGCGTAGAACGCCACGTTCTCCAGGCCCTGGTCCAGGATCTCGGCCAGCACCGCGGTGGTGTCCATGGTGCCGCCCGAACCGGTATTGTCGTAGTGGTCGAGCAGCACCACCGGTCCGTTCTCGATGGCCTTGGCGCGCGCGATGGTGGGCGCCAGCGGCTCGGCGTGGAACACCCAGTCGGCGCGTCCGCGCCAGGCGGTCTCGAGCAGCTCGTCGCGGTACTGCTCGGCCTGCGCCAGGTTGGCATCGGTGCACACCACCGCGCTCAGCCCCGCCTCGCGGATGTCGGCATGCGGAAAGCCGACGAACACCGAGGCGGCGATCACGCCTTCGGACTCCAGCGCCTTGCAGCGCGCCTGCAGCGATTTGTTGGGTTCGGCATGCGTGCCCTGGCGCATGATGTGCGGCAGCATCGGCTTGTTGGCCCAGCTCATGACGGGCTTGATCTCGCCGCGCAGCGTGCGGGCGATGGCGTTGGCCGCGCGCAGCCCGGCGGCGCGGATATCGACGTGCGGATAGGTGTGAAAGCCCGAGATGACGGTAGCGTGGCGCACGATGTCGTCGTAGATGTTGGCGTGCATGTCCAGCGTCACGCCCACCGGGATGGCCGGGGCGATGTCGCGCAGGCGGCGCAGCAGATCGCCTTCGGCGTCTTCCACGCCTTCGGCCACCATGGCGCCGTGCAGGTCCAGCAGGATGGCGTCGAAGCCGCCGCGGCGCGCCTCGTCCAGCACCAGGCCGCACAGGCGCTCGTACGTGGCGCGGTCGGTCGGCGCGCTGGGCCAGGACTCCGCCGCCACCGGCACGACGATTTCGGCGCCTTCGCGGCGTGCCACCTCGATATAGCCGCCCAGGCCGCTGTCGGTGTTCTCGTAGGCGCGTATGGCGCGCTCGCCGGCCAGGATCTCGGGGCTGCCGCGGAAAAACCGCTCCAGCGGGGTGGGAACGGGCGAGACCGTATTGGTCTCGTGCTTGATCATCGCCAACAGCCAACGCATGGTGTGCTCCTTGTCGTGCGCAATTCCTGGCGGCGCGCCCCGGTCAGGCGGGCAGCGGGCGGAAATTGCGGAAATCCCAGCCGCGGCCCGGCGCGGCGTCGATCAGGGCGCGGGTATACGCATGGCCGGGCCGGGTCAGCACCGTCTGCGCCGCGCCGGTCTCCACCACCTTGCCATGCTGCATGACCGCGATGGTGTCGCACACCTGCGCCGCCACGCGCAGGTCGTGCGTGATGAACAGCACGCTCACGCCGGTACGTTCGCGCACCTGCTCGATCAGCTCCAGCACCTGCGCCTGCACCGATACATCCAGCGCCGAAACGGCTTCGTCGGCCACCAGCACTTCGGGGTCCATGACCAGGGCGCGCGCGATGCAAAGGCGCTGGCGCTGGCCGCCCGAGAACTGGTGCGGGTAGCGCCGCATCACGTCGGGACCGAGGCCGACCACGCCCAGGGTGCGGGCGGCGCGCACCAGCGCCTGCGCGCGCGGCATGCCGAAGTTGAGCAGGCCCTCGATGATGGACTCGCCCACCGCGCGGCGCGGGTTCAGCGACCGGTAGGGGTCCTGGAACACGATCTGCACCTTGCGCCGCAGCGGACGCAGGCCCGCGCCGCTCAGGCGCGCGATGTCGGTTTCGCCCAGCAGCATGCGGCCGGCGCTGGGCTCGATCAGGCGCACGATGCAGCGCGCCACCGTGGACTTGCCCGAACCCGATTCGCCGACGATGCCGAGGATCTCGCCGCGCCGCAGGGTCAGGTCCACCTCGCTGGCGGCCACCACCGTGCGCGTCGCGCCGAAGAGCGAGCGCCGCTCGGCGTAGGTGCGGCCCAGCCCGGTGATGCGCAGCACCGGTTCGCCGCCTGGCGCCTCGCGCTGCGTCGGCACCAGGCTGGGCACCGACGACACCAGGCGGCGGGTGTAGTTCTGGCTCGGCCGCGCCAGGATCTCGTCGCGCGTGCCGGCCTCGGTGAGGTCGCTGCGGTTCATGACGACGATACGGTCGGCGATTTCGGCCACCACGCCGAAGTCGTGCGTGATGAAGAGCACGGCGGTCTGGTGCCTGTCCTGCAGTTCGCGGATCAGCGCCAGGATCTGTTTCTGCGTCGTGACATCCAGCGCCGTGGTGGGTTCGTCGGCGATCAGCAGCTTGGGTTCGAGGATCAGCGCCATGGCGATGACGATGCGCTGGCGCTGGCCGCCCGAGAGCTGGTGCGGATACGCGTCGTAGATGCGCTCCACGTCGGGCAGGTGCACCGAGCGGAACATTTCGAGCACCTTGGCGCGCCGTTGCGCGCGCGGCATGCGGCGGTGCAGGCGCAGCACTTCGTCGACCTGGCTGCCCACCCGGTGCACCGGGTTGAGCGCGGTCATGGGCTCCTGGAACACCATGGCCATGCGCGTGGCGCGCAGTTCGCGCCGCCGCCGCGCGCTGGCCGTGACGATGTCCTCGCCCAGCACGCGGGCCGAGCCGCCGGAGACCTCCAGGATGCCCTCGGGCAGCAATCCCATGACCGCCAGCGACGTGACCGACTTGCCCGACCCGGATTCGCCCACCACGCAGACCGTCTCGCCGGCGTGCACGTCCAGGCTGAGGTTGCGGACCACGCGGTTGCCCGCGCCGCAGACGCTCACCGACAGGTTGCGGATCGCCAGCACCGCGGCGCTGGTGTCGCCGGCCGGAGGGTAGGGGGCGTAGGGCATCGCTCAGGTCCTCCGCGTCATTTTCGGGTCCAGCGCGTCGCGCAGCGCGTCGCCCAGGATATTGACGCTGAGCACGGTCAGCGACAGGAACAGGCCGGGAAACAGGATCAGGCCCGGCAGCATGCGGAAGTACATGCGGCCCTCGGACATGATGTTGCCCCACGAGGCGATCTCGGGCGGGATGCCGGCGCCCAGGAAGCTGAGTATGGCCTCGGTCAGCATGGCCGAGGCGAACACATAGGTGCCTTGCACGGTCAGCGGCGCCACGGTGCTGGGCACCAGGTGGCGCCACAGCAGCAGGGGCAGCGGCGTGCCCAGCGCCAGCGCGGCTTCGACATAGGGTTCGCCGCGCACGCTGAGGATCTGGCCGCGCACCAGCCGCACCACGCGGGGAATCTCCGGGATGGTGATGGCCACCAGCACCGTGGCCAGGCTGGCGCCGGTCACCGACACCAGGGCGATGGCCAGCAGGATGCCGGGGATGGCCATGACGGCGTCCATGGTGCGCATGATCAGGCCGTCGAGCGTGCGGAACCAGCCGGCGATGACGCCTATCACCAGGCCCAGCGTCACGCTGACCAGCGCCGCGCCCAGGCCGGCCACCAGCGATACGCGCGCGCCATACACCACGCGCGACCAGATGTCGCGCCCGAACGCATCGGTGCCGAACAGATAGTCGCCGAAAGGCGGCTTCAGGCGCGCGCCCGGATCGATGGCGGTCGGGTCCACGGTGCCCAGCCACGGCGCCAGCAGGGCCGCGCCCACCACCAGGGCCAGCACCGCCAGCGCGGCCAGCACCGGCGCGCCGGAGAATTCGCGGCGCACGCGCCGCCACGCGCCTGCCTGGGGCGGTTCGTTCTCGGGCAGGGCGCCGTCGGCGACGGCATCGCTATGCGTGGGCATCGTCAATACCTGATGCGCGGGTCGAACACCGTATAGGCGCAGTCGACCACCAGATTGATGAACACGTAGACGAACGCGAAGAACAGCGTCAGCCCCTGGATCACGGGGTAATCGCGCGCCATCACGGCCTCGACCACCAGGCGGCCCAGGCCGGGAATGTTGAACACCGACTCCGTCACCACCACGCCGCTGATCAGCAGCGCCACGCCCACCCCGATCACCGTGGCGATGGGCACCGCGGCATTGCGCAGGGCGTGGCCCAGCAGCACGCCGGTCTCGCCCAGCCCCTTGGCGCGCGCGGTGCGGATGAAGTCCTCGCCCATGACTTCGATGATGCTGGTGCGGGTGATGCGCGCGATCAGCGCCACATACACCGTGGACAGCGCCAGCGAGGGCAGGACGAGGCGGTGCAGGTAAGGCCAGAATCCCTGCGCCAGCGGCGTGTAGCCCTGCACGTTGAACCAGCCCAGCTTGATGGCGAAGGCCCAGATCAGCACGTAGCCGGTCACGAACACCGGCACCGAGAATCCCAGCACCGAAAAGCCCATCACGGCGCGGTCGAGCAGGCGGCCGCGCCGCCACGCCGCCAGGATGCCCAATGGAATGGCGACCGCCAGGGTGAACGCCAGCGTGATCACCGCCAGGCTGAGCGAGGGCTCCAGGCGCTGGCCGATCAACTGGGTGACCGGCACGCCGGACATCAGCGAAGTGCCCATGTCGCCGCGCACCAGCCTGCCGGTCCAGATGAAGAATTGCTTGACCAGCGGCTGGTCCAGTCCCATGACGTGGCGGATCTGGGCAATGCGTTCGGGCGTGGCGGCGTCGCCGGCCATGATGATGGCCGGATCGCCGGGGCTTGCGCGCAGGATCGCGAAGACCACGACCGCCACCATGATCAGGACCGGTATGGTGGCCAACAGCCGGCGCGCGATGAATGCCAGCATGGAACTCCCTCGGGTTGCGCGGGCGGGCCAGGCCCGCCCTGGGCTTCAAGGCGCCTTCTTGACGTTCCAGAAGGCGAACACCGGCGCGTGCACCAGGCCGCTCAGCTTGGTGGTGTAGACGGTGGGCACGGACATCTGGCCCAGTGGCACGTACAGGCCCTCGTCGATGCCGATGCGTTGCGCCTCCTCGGCCAGCTTCTTCTGCTCGGCGGGGTCGGAGCTCAGGGCGAACCTGGTGCGCAACGTCTCGATTTCCGGAATGTCTGGCCAGCCGAACCAGGCGTTGTCGCCATTGGCCGCCGCCGGGGCCGAGCGCACCGGGTCCATGATGTCGGTGGCGTACCAGTTGGTGTTGTGGATGTTCCAGCCGCCTTGCGCCGGCGCGGCCTTGGAGGCGCGCCGCGTGGCCACGCTTTGCCAGTCCATCGCCGCCAGGTTGACGTTGAAGCCCGCCTTGCGCAGCGCCTGCGCCATCACCACGGGCTGGGCGCTGAGCGTGCCGACGTCGGTGGCGTGCATCACCAGGATGGGCGTGTTGTCGTAGCCGGCCTCCTTGAGCAGGGCGCGCGCCTTCTCGATGTTGGACGGCACCACCATGTCCTTGCCGATGTCGGTCTCGAACGGCGTGCCGCAGCCCCACAGCGAGGCGCAGGTCTGCCAGTACTTCGGGTTGCCCACCAGCGCCTTCATCACGTCTTCCTGGCCGATGGCGTACATGGCGGCCTGGCGGATCTTCTTGTTGTCGAAGGACGGGTACTTGAAGTTGAAGCGGTACATGGTGAAGTAGCCCACCGGACTGAGCGCTTCCTCCTTCAGTGCCGGATTGCCCTCCACCATGGGCAGCAGGTCGTACGGGAACTGCTCGACGAAGTCGATCTCGCCGCCCAGCAGGGCGTTGGCCGTGGTCAGGGCGTCGGGCATGACGTTCCACTCGACCCGGTCGATGTGGACCGCCTTGCCGCCGGCCAGGCCGCTGGCTGGCTCCTGGCGCGGCACGTAGTCCGCGTTCCTGACGTATACGGTCTTCACCCCGGGCTTGAACTCGGCCACCTTGAACGGGCCCGAGCCGGTCATGTCGGTAATGGGCTGGCCGATGGGAATGTCGGCGATGCGCTTGGGCATCATGAAGGCGGCCGTGCCGGTGGGCTTGGACAGCGCGCGCAAGGCGAGATCCGTGGGCTCTTTCATGACGATGCGCAAGGTCTGGTCGTCGACGGCCTCGATCCTGTCGGTGAACTTCATCAGCGTGCGGCCCATGCCGTCGCCGCCCGCCCAGCGCTTGATCGACGCGACGCAGTCCTCGGCGGTCACGGGCTTGCCGTCGTGCCACTTCTGGCCGGGGCGCAGCGTCATGGTGTAGGTCTTGCCGTCGGGCGAGACTTCCCACTTTTCGAGCATCTGGGGCTGGATCTTGTTGTCGGCGTCGGTGGCCAGCAGCGTGTCGTAGATCATGTAGCCGTGCCACGTCGTGATGTATGCCGTGGTGGCGTGGGGGTCGGTCAGCCGCAGGGGCGAGTGCATGACGGCCTTGATGACGGTTTCGGCGCCGGCGCCCTGGGCTGCCAGGAGCATGGCGCCGGCCAGCGCGGCGATGCGGACGGACTTCAGCATGGATGTTCCCCTTTCTGAGTGAAGCCGGCGGCGCCAGGGCGCCGCCGTTGTTGTCGGAAACGCGCCGCCGGGGGCGCGCGAGGATCAAGCTGTGACCGTGGGCCGGCGTCGGACGCGGGTCCACAAGGCCCCATTCTGATGCCCGGTGGCGGGCCTGTCCATGGTTGTTTTCTTGCGTCCGCGCGCGCCGGGGGAGGGGTGGCGCATGGCGGCGAGGCCGGTCCGCCGGCGGGCCGGCCTCGGGAATACCCGCATGCCCGTTCGAGGGCCCGGGCCGTGGCGCGCCTACTTGGCCACGGGCATGGTGAACTCGGCGCCCTTGCCGATGCTGTCGGGCCAGCGCTGCATCACGCTCTTGTAGCGCGAATAGAAGCGCACGCCTTCCTCGCCGTAGGCATGGTGGTCGCCGAACAGCGAGCGCTTCCAGCCGCCGAACGAGTGCCATGCCATCGGCACCGGAATGGGCACGTTGATGCCGACCATGCCCACCTTGATCTGGCGCGCGAAGGCGCGCGCGATGCCGCCGTCGGACGTGAAGCAGGACACGCCGTTGCCGAATTCATGGGCGTTGATCAGTTCCACCGCGGCGGCGAAGTCCGGCACGCGCACGATGCACAGCACCGGGCCGAAGATCTCCTCGCGATAGATGTTCATGGCGGGCGTGACGTGGTCGAACAGCGTGCCGCCCAGGAAGAACCCGCCTTCGTTGCCGGGCACCTGCAGGCCGCGCCCGTCGACCACCAGCGTGGCCCCGCAGGCCTGGCCGTCCTCGATGTAGCCGGTAACCTTGGCGCGGTGCTGCGCGGTCACCTGCGGCCCCATCTCGGCGTCGGCCTGCATGCCGTCCTTGACCACCAGGGCGCGCACGCGCGGCGCCAGGCGGGCCACCACCTCGTCGGCCACCTCGCCCACCGCCACCGCGACCGAGATCGCCATGCAGCGTTCGCCCGCCGAGCCATAGGCCGCGCCCATCAAGGCGTCGGTGACCTGGTCCAGGTCGGCGTCCGGCATGACCACCATGTGGTTCTTGGCGCCGCCCAGGGCCTGCACGCGCTTGCCGCGGCGCGTGCCCTCGGCGTAGATGTATTCGGCGATCGGCGTGGAGCCGACGAACGACAGCGCCTCGACCTGCGGATGCGCGATCAGCGCGTCCACCGCCTGCTTGTCGCCCTGCACCACGTTGAACACGCCGTCGGGCAGGCCAGCCTCCTTGAGCAGCTCGGCCAGGCGCAGCGCGGCCGAGGGGTCGCGCTCGGACGGCTTGAGCACGAAGGTGTTGCCGCAGGCCAGCGCCACCGGGAACATCCAGCACGGCACCATCATGGGAAAGTTGAACGGGGTGATGCCCGCCACCACGCCCAGCGGCTGGCGCATGCTCCAGTTGTCGATGCCGCCGCCGATCTGGTCGGTGTACTGGCCCTTGAGCAGGTGCGGGATGCCGCAGGCGAACTCCACCACCTCGATGCCGCGCGTCACCTCGCCCTTGGCGTCGGAGAACACCTTGCCATGCTCGGCGGTGATCAGCGCGGCCAGCTCGTCCTGGTGCTCGTCCAGCAGGGCCTTGAACTTGAACAGAATGCGCGCGCGCTTGAGCGGCGGCGTTTCCGACCAGGCCGGAAACGCCGCCGCGGCGGCCGCCACGGCGGTGTCGACGTCCTGCGCCGAAGCCAGCGGAATCGAGCTGGAGACCTCGCCGGTGGCGGGGTTGAAGCCTTGCGTGTAGCGGCCGTTGCGGCCTTCGTACGGCTGGCCGTTGATGAAATGCGGAATGGTCTTCATGGGTATGGTCTGTTGCGTGGCGGGTGCCGGGTCAGGCGATTTCCTTGAGCACCTTGCCGATGCCCTCGAAGAGCTCGCCGATCTGCGCCTCGTCGATGATCAGCGGCGGCGAGACGGCCAGGATGTCGCCGGTATAGCGCACCATCAGCCCGCTGTCGAAGCATTTGCGGAAGGCTTCGGCCGCGCGCGCGCCCGGCGCGTCGGGGCGCGAGGCCAGCTCGATGCCGGCCACCAGGCCGATGTTGCGCACGTCGATGACGTGCGGCGCGCCTTGCAGGGCATGCGCCGCTTTCTCGAAAGCGGGCGACAGGTCGCGGGCGCGGCCGAACAGGTCGTCGCGCCGGTAGATGCCCAGCGTGGCCAGGATGGCGGCCGCCGCCAGCGGGTGGGCCGAATAGGTGTAGCCGTGGAAGAACTCGATGCCGCCCTGCACGCCGTTGACGATGGCGTCGTGGACTTCGCGCTTGACCGCCACGGCGCCGGCCGGCACCGCGGCGTTGCTCACGCCCTTGGCCATGGTGATGATGTCGGGCGTGACGCCGAAGTGCTCGGCCGCGGTGGGCGAGCCCAGCCGGCCATAGGCGGTGATCACTTCGTCGAAGATCAGCAGGATGCCGTGCCGCGCGGTGATTTCGCGCAGGCGCTGCAGGTAGCCTTTGGGCGGCACCAGCACGCCGGTCGAGCCGGCCATGGGCTCGACGATCACCGCGGCGATGGTCGACGCGTCGTGCAGCGCCACGATGCGTTCCAGTTCGTCGGCCAGGTGTTCGCCCCAGGCCGGCTGGCCCTTGGAGAACGCATTGTGCTCGAGGCTGTGCGTATGGGGCAGATGGTCCTCCGCGGGCAGCAGCGCGCCCGAGAACGTCTTGCGGTTGGCCGATATGCCGCCCACCGAAATGCCGCCGAAGCCCACGCCGTGGTAGCCGCGTTCGCGCCCGACCAGGCGGGTGCGCTGCGCGTCGCCGCGCGCCCGGTGGTAGGCCAGCGCAATCTTCAGCGCGGTGTTGACCGATTCGGAACCGGAGTTGGTGAAGAACACGCGGTCGATGCCGGCCGGCATGAACGAGGCCACCGCGGTGGCCGCCTCGAACGCAAGCGGGTGGCCCAGCTGGAAGCCCGGCGCGTAATCCATCTCGCCGGCCTGGCTGGCGATGGCCTGCACGATCTCCGGGCGGCAGTGGCCCGCGTTCACGCACCATAGGCCGGCCGTGCCGTCGAGGATCTGGCGGCCATCGGTCGAGGTGTAGTACATGCCCTCGGCACGGGCCAGCAGGCGCGGCTGGGACTTGAACTGCCGGTTGGCGGTAAACGGCATCCAGAGATGCGACAGGTCGGGCGGGCTGGCGGGGGCATTCTATGAGGGTCGCTCCAGAGGTAACGCCTGCGGTGTGCGCCGACCGCGCGTGCGGTGGCCGGGCAGGGGACGAGATCGATTCTGGCCCGCCTGCCAGGGAATGAAAATATACAATCGACGTAAATACCGCTAACTGTATAGTTGGATTCTGGCTAACTGTACAGAAATCTACCTGGCAGACCTTCCGTGATCGATTTCCAACCCGTGCGCGGCCGCGCGCAGGCGCCTTCGCTGGTCGAGCAGGTCGTGCAGGCGTTCAGCAGCGCCATCGCCCGGCAAGAGTTGCGGCCTGGCATGCCCGTGCCGTCGGTGCGCGAGTTCGCGCGCCAGCACGGCATCAGCACCTTTACCGTGGCCAGCGCCTATAGCAGGCTGGCCGCGCAGGGCTGGCTGCCCGGCCCGGATCGGGCTACCGGGTCGCCTCGCCGCAGGCGGCCGCGCCGCGCGCGGGCACCCCGGGGCAATGGTCGCCGCCGCGGCTCAACGACAGTTGGCTGCTGTCCGATATCTATGCCGACCACTCCATCCCGATCAAGTCGGGCTGCGGCTGGCTGCCGCCCGAATGGCTGCACGAAGAGGGCCTGCACCAGGCGCTGCGGCACCTGGGCCGGGTGCCGGCGCTGCGCATTGCCGGCTATGGGCATCCCTATGGCTACGCGCCGCTGCGCGAGACCATCGCCGCCGGCCTGGGCGCGGCCGGCATGCCGGCCGAGGCCGACCAGGTGCTGCTGACGCAAGGCGTCACGCACGGGCTGGACCTGGTCATGCGCACCCTGTTGCGCCCCGGCGATACGGTGCTGGTCGAGCAGCCCTGCTACGCCAATCTGCTGCAGTTGCTGCGGCTGGCGGGCATGCGCGTGGTCAGCGTGCCGCGCGGCGTCGACGGCATCGACTGCGAGGCGCTCGACGCCGCCGCGCTGGCGCACCGTCCGCGCGCCTTGTTCGTCAACACGGTGCTGCAGAACCCCAGCGGCGCCAGCCTGGGCATGGCCAACGCGTTCCGCGTGCTGCAGGCGGCCGAGCGCCACGGACTGTGGATCGTGGAAGACGATATTTCGCGCGAGCTGATGCCCGCCATTGCCCCCTTGCTCGCGGCGCTGGACGGCGCGCAGCGCGTGGTCTACCTGAGCGGCTACTCCAAGGCCATCAGCCCGTCGGTGCGGGTCGGCTACATCGTGGCGCACCGCGACCTGGTGCGCGACCTGGCGCGCACCAAGATGGCGGCCGGGCTGACCTCGCCCGAGATCATGGAGCGCGTGGTGCACCAGGTCATCCGCGAGGGGCGCTACCGCGCCCATGTGCTGCGCACCCGCGAGCGCCTGGGGCAGGCGCATGCGCAGGTCGTGCAGGCGATGGACGAGCATGGCCTGCAACTGTGCGCCCGTCCCCAGGCCGGCCTGTTCCTGTGGGAGCGGCCCGGCGGGGCCTGGCGCGAGCGCGGCGCCAATGCCTTGGCCGAGCTGGCGCTCAAGGACGGTATCTGGCTGGCGCCGGGATCCTATTTCGACGCGGCCGACGCGGACATCCCGTGGCTGCGCTTCAACGTGGCGTATTCGGACGCCGCGGCGCTGTGGCGGTTCCTGCGCGGCGCGGGGGCGAGCGCTCAGCCCGCCACGCGCTCGTATTCCACGAAGTCGTAGCGCAGGCCGTTCTCGGCCGGTTGTGCCGCGCGCTGCGTTTCGCGCCACTGCCCGGCCGGCAGCGGCGGGAAGAAAGCGTCGCCCTCGATCTCGGCATGCACCTCGGTGGCCACCACGCGCTGCGCCAGCGGCAGGGCCTGGGCGTAGATCTGCGCGCCGCCGATGACGCAGGCCACGGCGGCGTCGCCGCAGGCCTGGATGGCGGCGTCAAGCGAGCCCACCACCACGGCGCCGGCGGCGCCATAGGCCGGGTTGCGGGTGATCACGATATTGGTGCGCCCCGGCAGCGGGCGGCCCAGGGATTCCCAGGTGTTGCGGCCCATGATGATGGGATGGCCGAGGGTCGTGCGCTTGAAGTGCGCCAGGTCGCCGGGCAGCTTCCAGGGCAGGGCGTTGTCGCGTCCGATGACGCCGTTGGTCGAATAGGCGACGACCAGGCTGAGCAGGGGAGTGGCGGGCATGGGCAAGGGCGTGAGGCGTCGTCGGGCCGCTCAGACCGCCATGGGGGCGGTCAGCGGCGCGTGGTGCTGGTAGCCGCTCAGCGTGAAATCGCCCGGCTCGACCTGCTCCAGCCATTGCGGCTCGTACTTGCCGGTCACGGCGAAATCGGGAATGCGGTCCGACAGCACCAGCTGCGGGGCCGGATAGGGCTCGCGCGTCAGTTGCTCGCGCAGCATCGGCAGGTGGTTTTCGTAGACGTGCGCATCGCCGATGAAATAGCTGAACCAGCGCGGCTTGTACCCGGTCAGGCGGCCGACCAGGTGCAGCAGCGCCGCGCCCTCGGTCAGGTTGAAGGGCGTGCCCAGGCCTACGTCGTTGGAGCGGATGTACAGGCACAGCGAGATTTCGCGCGTGCCGGCATTGGGCAGGAACTGGTAGAGCAGATGGCAGGGCGGCAGGGCCATTTCCTCGATCTGCGCCCAGTTCCAGCCATGGAACAGGATGCGGCGGTCGCCCGGCGATTGGTGGATGGTGTCCAGGCACTGGCGCAACTGGTCCACCGCCTTGTACAGCAGCACGTGCGGCGCGCCGTTTTCCGCGACCTCGGCCACTTGCCGGTAGCCGCGCGCCAGCGCGTCGGCCACCTGGCCGCCGGCGCTGCGCGGCAGCAGCTTGTAGGCCGGCCAATGGCGCCATTGGACGCCGTAGACCGGGCCGAGGTCGTCGGGACCCTCGCGGTACGGGTTGGCCAGCCATTGCTCGTTCTCGTTGGCGTTCTGGTCCCAGACCTTGCAACCCAGCGCGCGGAACTGCGCGGCGCTGCGCGTGGCGCGCAGGAAGCCCACCATTTCGCCGATGGCGGACTTGAACGCCAGCTTCTTGGTGGTGACGGCGGGAAACCCCTGCTGCAGGTCGAAGCGCAGCGCCGCGCCGGGCAGCGAGAGCGTGCGCACGCCGGTGCGGTTTTCCTGCCAGGCGCCCTGGTCGAGAATGGATTGGACGAGGTCTAGATATTGTTTCATCGTGGTGACGGCGGGCCGCGGGGTGTCTGCGCGGCCCGGTTTGCGGCTTGGGTTACGCGGCTTGGGTTACGCGGCTTGGGTATCGACGATGTCCACCGAGAAGCTGAGCTCGGCGGTTTTTTCCAGCATGGCCGAGGCCGAGCAGTACTTCTCGTGCGACAGCTGCACGGCGCGTTCGACCGCGGCGCGCGGCAGTTTGCTGCCGGTGACGGTGAACGCGAAATGGATGCGCGTGAAAACCTTCGGATCGGCGTCGGCGCGTTCGGCCTGCAGCTTGACGCTGCAGCCGGTCACGGCGTGGCGGCCGCGCTTGAGGATCAGCACCACGTCATAGGCGGTGCAGCCGCCGGTGCCGGCCAGCAGCATTTCCATCGGGCGCGGCGCCAGGTCATGGCCGCCGCCATCGACCGCGCCGTCCATCACGGCCACATGGCCGCTGCCCGTGCTGGCCGTGAACAGCATGCCCGCAGGGCCGCCCCAATCGATCGTGCATTCCATCTGCATAGTCCTGTAGCGGTGGGCGCGGCCTTGCGCGCCATCAAAAAGCGATCATACCCGTTGCGTACAATGGTTGGCGGAGAACCCCGCCCGCCGACAGGGCGGCGCGACTTTCCAGGGAGTATCCATATGTCCACCTCCAGTTCCGCTTCCGCGCTCGGCCGTCGCGCCGGCCCGCTCGATGGCCTGATCGGCGAAATCGACCGCGCCTTGCGCGTGCTTTCGGGCGCCGCCACCGCCGCCCGGCCGTATCCCGCCCAGGCGCCCGAGGCGCCGGATGCCTTGTCCGAGCGCGAGAGGCGCCATGCCGCCGGCCTGATGCGCGTCAATCACGTGGGCGAAGTGTGCGCGCAGGCGCTGTATCGCGGCCAGGCGGCCGCCTGCCGCGAACCGGCCGCGCGCGAGCTGCTGCGCCAGGCCGCGGCCGAGGAAGTGGATCACCTGGCGTGGTGCAACGAGCGCCTGCGGGAGCTGGGCAGCCGCCCCAGCCTGCTCAACCCGTTCTGGTACACCGGCTCCTTCGCGCTCGGCGTGCTGGCCAGCTACGCCGGCGTGCCGCGCAATCTGGGTTTCATGGCCGAGACCGAGCGCCAGGTCGAGGCGCACCTGGACGGCCACCTGCGCACCTTGCCGGTGCAGGACCGGCGCTCGCGCGACATCGTGCAGAAAATGAAGGAAGACGAAGCGCAGCACCGCGCCAGCGCCGAGCGCGCCGGCGGCGTGCCGCTGCCCGCGCCGGTGCGCGGCGCGATGCGGGCGATGTCCAAGGTCATGACGTCCACCGCCTATTGGCTCTGAAATGGGGACAATCTACCCATTTATGGTGCATTGCGGCAAAAAGCGCCGCCCAGGCTTGGGGCGGCGCGCCCCGGCCGCTTCTAAATGCTTGAAATCTCTAGGGTAATCCCGCAAGGGTTTTCCCTTTCGGCATTAACCCGCTTCACGCTGCAGCCCAATATCGACGCGGGTTTCGCCGTGAGCCGCCCAGGCGGTGCGGCAAAAATCCAACGACCGGGGGCCGGATCCGGGCAATGCAAAAAATTTCTTGCATCGCACAAAAGAATCCTCTACTATTTGCACATCGGATGTTGAAACGCAGACGGTGCGGTGCCAGAACCGCCGGCCCAAGGCCAGCAAACATGGATACCCCGACTGCCGCGATTTCCGGGTCGCAAGGCCTGACGCAATCCCGACATGCCACGGTTGTCTCCTCCACCCTCCTCCTTTGGTGGATTTAGCCCGAGATCGCAAGATCTCGGGCTTTTTTTTCGCCGCGACGCGCGGCGCGCAGGGGGCAGGCCGGGCGCTCATCCGGCTTATTGGTGTTTTCCCTGAACTTTCCCCGCTGCACGAGGGCGGAAAGCTCTACAATCGCCTGGACGGTTCCAGACCGGCAAGCCCGGCGGGCCGAGACGTTACTTTCTGTACTGGCGACTTGCACTTCATTATTGCTGCCATATATGGGCGTTACACCTGCGGCCGATAATGGCGGACTCGTCTCCATAGACCAACCTAAGGTGACTCTGTGACCTGGCTGTACATATGCGTGGTCGCATTCATGGTGGGGGGACTCATCGTGGCGTCGGAGCGCTGGCATGGCGCGTTTACCGGCGATAGCGACCTCAACAAGCCGCAGGCTTCGCACACGCGGGCAACGCCGCGCGTGGGCGGGCTGGCGGTCCTGGCCGGCTCGCTGGCCGGCCTGCTGGTGCTCGGCCCCAGCAACATGACGCTGACCTGGCTGTGGCCGGCGCTGTTCGTGGCGGCGCTGCCCGTGTTCGTGGCCGGCCTGCTCGAAGACATTACCAAGGACATCGGCGCCAGCAAGCGCCTGCTCGCCGCGTTCGCCTCGGCGGCGATCGCCTGGTGGCTGCTGGGCGGGGTGAGCCGCGTGGGCATCGCGCCGGTCGACTGGGTGCTGTCGTTCTGGCCGGTGTCGCTGATCTTCACCATGTTCGCGGTGGGCGGGTGTACGCACGCGCTGAACATCGTCGACGGCATGAACGGGCTGGCCGGCATGATCGCCACCCTGATGGCGGTGTCGATCAGTCTGGTGGCGCTGCAGGTCGGCGACATGCCCATTTTCATGATCGCCGCGGCGCTGGCTTCGGCCACGCTGGGGTTCCTGGTCTGGAACTTCCCGTTCGGACGGGTGTTCCTGGGCGATGGCGGCGCGTACTTCCTCGGCTTCATGCTGGCGGAGCTGGCCGTGCTGCTGGTGGTGCGCAATCCGTCGGTGTCGCCGTTCTACGCGCTGGCGGTGCTGTTCTATCCGGTATTCGAAACGGGCTTTTCGATCTGGCGGCGCCGCTTCAAGCGCGGCGTGCCGGTCGACCAGCCGGATGCCCTGCACCTGCATCAGCTGGTGTTCCGCCGCCTGGTGCGCGTGACGTTCAGCCGCGGCCGCCGCCATGCGGTGCCGGCATTGTGCAATGCCCTGGCCTCGCCCTACATGTGGGTGCTGGCGCTCATCGGCCTGGTGCCCGCCACCATCTGGTGGGACAACGCCTGGTTCCTGTGCGCCAGCCTGGTCGTGTTCGCCGCGGTCTACACGTGGCTGTACATGCGGCTGGTGTCCTGGCGCCGCCCCGGCTGGCTGCTGCTGCCGTCCGTCATTCGAACGCACTGATCCATCGTGGCCCCCGTGCCCGCGCGCGGGGTGCTACAACGCTACAAACACGTTCAAACTACATACAATTCCGTAGCCGTCACACGGTTGATAGGGAGATTTATCTTGCGCATTGATGATGTGAAACTGGCCGTTGTCGGCCTCGGATACGTGGGGCTGCCGCTGGCCGTGGAGTTCGGCAAGAAGCGCCCGGTGATCGGCTTCGATATCAACGAGCGCCGCATCGCCGCGCTCAAGGCCGGCCACGATCACACCCTGGAAGTCGAGGACGACGAACTGGCCCAGGCCGGGCAGCTCAGCTACACCGCCGAGCGCGAGGAACTGGGCAAGGCCAATGTGTTCATCGTCACCGTGCCCACGCCGATCGACGAGTACAAGCAGCCCGACCTCACGCCGCTGGTCAAGGCCAGCGAGACCATCGGCGCGGTGCTCAAGCGCGGCGACATCGTGATCTACGAATCGACCGTGTACCCGGGCGCCACCGAGGAAGACTGCGTGCCGGTGCTCGAGCGCGTGTCGGGCCTGAAGTTCAACCAGGACTTCTACGCCGGCTACAGCCCCGAGCGCATCAACCCGGGCGACAAGGCGCACCGCGTCAACACCATCAAGAAGGTGACCTCGGGCTCGACGCCGGAAGTCGCCGAGCTGGTCGACCAGCTGTACAACGAGATCATCACGGCCGGCACCCACAAAGCCTCGAGCATCCGCGTGGCCGAGGCCGCCAAGGTGATCGAGAACACGCAGCGCGACGTCAACATCGCGCTGATCAACGAGCTGGCGCTGATCTTCAACAAGATGGGCATCGACACCGAGGCCGTGCTGCAGGCCGCCGGCACCAAGTGGAACTTCCTGCCGTTCCGTCCGGGCCTGGTGGGCGGGCACTGCATCGGCGTGGATCCGTACTACCTGACGCACAAGGCGCAGTCGATCGGCTACCACCCCGAGATCATCCTGGCGGGCCGCCGCCTGAACGACTCGATGGGCGGCTACGTGGTCTCGCAGCTGGTCAAGGCCATGGCCAAGCGCCGCATCCACGTCGAGGGCGCGCGCGTGCTGCTGATGGGCCTGACGTTCAAGGAAAACTGCCCCGACCTGCGCAACACGCGCGTGGTGGACATCGTGCGCGAGCTGGGCGAGTACCACGTCGACGTGGACGTGTACGACCCGTGGGTGGACCCGGCCGAGGCCGAGCACGAGTACGGCATCACGCCGGTGGCCAAGCCGGCCGCCGGGGCGTACGACGCGGTCATCCTGGCGGTGTCGCACCACCAGTTCGTCGAGATGGGCGCCGAGGCGATCCGCAAGTTCGGCAAGGCCGAGCACATCCTGTACGACCTGAAGTATGTGCTGGCCCCCGACCAGGCTGACCTGAGGCTGTAAGAAGGAACTCCATGACGAATCGCTTTGAGACCACGTGCGCGCAGTTGCGGGCCCAACCCCAGAAATGGCTGGTGACCGGCTGCGCCGGCTTCATCGGCTCGAACCTGCTCGAGACGCTGCTCGGGCTGGACCAGGCGGTGGTGGGGCTGGACAACTTCGCCACGGGGCACCAGCACAACCTGGACGAGGTGCGCGCGGCGGTGACGCCCGAGCAATGGGCGCGCTTCACCTTCATCGAAGGCGACATCCGCGACCTGGCGGCCTGCCAGCGCGCCGTGCAGGGCGTGGACCGGGTGCTGCACCAGGCCGCGCTGGGTTCGGTGCCGCGTTCGCTGAAAGACCCGATCACGACCAACGAGGTCAACATCGGCGGTTTCCTGAACATGCTGGTGGCCGCGCGCGACGCGCAGGTCCAGGCGTTCGTCTATGCGGCCTCGAGCTCGACCTACGGCGACCATCCCGACCTGCCCAAGGTCGAGGAGCGCATCGGCAATCCGCTCTCGCCGTACGCGGTGACCAAGTACGTCAACGAGCTGTACGCCGACGTGTTCGCGCGCTCGTACGGGTTTTCCAGCGTGGGGCTGCGCTACTTCAACGTGTTCGGCAAGCGCCAGGACCCGGACGGCGCGTACGCGGCGGTGATTCCGAAGTGGACGGCGGCGATGATCAAGGGCGAGGACGTCGTGATCAACGGCGACGGCCAGACCAGCCGCGACTTCTGCTTCGTGGAGAACGCGGTGCAGGCCAACCTGCTGGCGGCGATGGCCGCACCGGAAGGCGCGAACCAGGTCTACAACGTGGCGTACAACGCGCGCACGACGCTGACCGAGCTGTTCGAGCACCTGCGGCGCGCGCTGGCCGGGCAGGGCGTGTCGTACGAGAAGGCGCCGGTGTACGCGGAATTCCGCGCCGGCGACGTGCGCCACTCGCAGGCCGACATCGGCAAGGCCGGCAAGCTGCTGGGCTACGAGCCGGCCTACGACATCCTGCGCGGGCTGGAAGCCGCCATGCCCTGGTACACGCAATTCCTGCGTTGATTTGAAAGCCATCCGCCGCAAACTCGACGCGATTCATCCGGACCACCAACGCATTTTCAAGGGTGCGTTCCGGGTGGCCGTCTTCCTGATACTGGGCAAGGCCGCCGGCGCCATCAAGGAGATGGCGGTGGCGTACCGCTATGGCGTCAGCGACGCCGTCGACGCCTACCAGTTCACCATGACCATGGCCACCTGGCTGCCGGTTACCATCGTGGGCGCGCTGTCTGTCGTGCTGATCCCCGTGCTGGTGCGGCTGCGCCGCGCGGGCGGACACGAGCGCGACCGGTTCGTGCGCGAACTGCAGGGCTGGTCGCTGGCCGCGGGCCTGGCCCTGGCGCTGCTGACCTGGATGGCCTGGCCCCATGTGCTCGACTGGCTGGGCGGCGGGCTGTCGGGCACCGTCGACGGCATGACGCACGAGCTGCTGCTGGCCTTCGCGCCGGTGGCCGCCTTGCTGCTGATGGCCGGCATCAGCGCGGCGCGCCTGCGCTCGCACGAGCGCCATGTCAATACCCTGCTCGACAGCGTGCCGGCCGTGACGACGCTGGCCTGGGTCATGCTGGCGGCCTCGGCCGACAGCGTGGGCCCGCTGCTGTGGGGCACCCTGGTGGGCTACGCGATCCAGGCCGCCTGGCTGGCCTGGCTGGCCGCGCGCGCCGACGGCGGATTCTGGGGCTGGCCGGCGTTCACGCTGCGTTCGCCGCACTGGCCGGAGCTGGCCGCCGCCGCCGGCGTCATGCTGGTCGGGCAGGTGGCCATGAGTTTCGTCGGCCCGCTCGACCAATACGCGGCGGCCAATCTGGGCTCCAACGCCAACGCCACGCTGGGCTACGCCAGCCGCCTGCTGTCGCTGGTGCTGGGCATCGGCGCGGTGTCGGTGGGGCGCGCCGCGCTGCCCGTGCTGGCCGATGTGCAAAGCCGCGGCGATGGCGCGCGCGCGCGCGCCATGGCGCTCAAGTGGTCGGCGCTGATGGTCGGCGCCGGCGCGGCCGCCGTGGTGGTGGGCTGGCTGCTGGCGCCCTGGGGCGTGGCGCTGCTGTTCGAGCGCGGCGCCTTCACTGCCGAAAATACCCAGGCCGTGGCGCAGGTGCTGCGCTGGGGCCTGCTGCAGCTGCCGTTCTATTTCGGTGTGCTGATCCTGGTGCAGCTGCTGGCCAGCCAGAACCGCTACCGCATCATGGCGCTCATCGCCGTGGCGAACTTCCTGCTCAAGGCGGTGCTCAATACGGTGCTGGCGCCGCGCATGGGCACCGCGGGGATCATGCTCGCCACCAGCCTGATGTATCTGCTGTCGTTCGCCTGCTATACGGTCGTGGCCCTGCGGCCGGCGCCAGGCGCGGACGGCGGCGACGACGACAGGGAGAAACGCTGAATGCCCGGGCCCGCCGAACGTCCCTTGCGCGTACTGATCTTCATCCATTCTCTGCACGGCGGCGGCGCCGAGCGCGTGGCCGCCGATCTCAGCGCCCACTGGGCGCGCGATGGCCGCGCGGTCATGCTGGTGACGCAGGCCGATGCGTCGGGCGACGTCTACCCGCTGCATCCGCAGGTCCTGCGGCGTACGCTGGATACGGCGGGCGAGGGCGGCGGCTGGCGCGGGGTGCTGGCCAACCTGCGGCGGATCCGCGCCCTGCGCGCGCTGATCAAGGATTTCCAGCCCGATATCGTGCTGGGCATGATGACGACGGCCTCGGTGCTGGCGGTGCTGGCCGCGCGCGGCCTGGGTTGCCGCGTCGTGGCCACCGAACATACCCATCCGCCGTCGCAGGCGCTCTCGGGCATGTGGCTGCGCCTGAGGCGCTGGACCTATCCGCGCGCCGCGCGCGTGGTGGCGCTGACGCGCGGCACCGCCGACTGGCTGCGCACGCATGTGCCGGGTTCGCGGCTGGCGGTGATCCCCAATCCGGTGCACTGGCCCTTGCCGCGCACCGAACCCGTGCTCGTGCCGCCCGCCGACGGCCGGCCGCGCCTGCTGGCGGTCGGCCGCCTGCATCCGGACAAGGGCTTCGACGTGCTCATCGACGCCTATGCGCGCATCGCGCCGCGATACCCCGATTGGGACCTGGTGATCCTGGGCGAGGGCGACGAGCGCGCCGCGCTGCAGCGCCGGGTCGACGAGGCCGGCCTGGCGCAGCGGGTGGCGCTGCCCGGGCGGGCCGGCAACGTGGGCGACTGGTACGCCTGCGCCGCCCTGTACGTGCTGACCTCGCGTTTCGAGGGATTGTCCAATACATTGCTGGAATCGATGGCCAGCGGCCTGATGCCGGTCAGCTTCGACTGCGACACCGGGCCGCGCGAGATCGTGCGCCCCGGCGTGGACGGCGTGCTGGTGCGGCCGGCGGGCGACGCCGGGGCCATGGCCCAGGCGCTGGCCGCCGCCATCGACGACGAGCCGGGCCGGCGCGCCATGGCCGCCCGCGCCATCGACGTGCGCGAACGCTTCTCGGCGCGCCATGTGCTGGACCTGTGGCAACAACTATTCGATGATGCGCTGAGCCAGGCGAAGTAGCCGCCGCTCCCGTCGTCGTCACGATCATCGTGGGAAACTGAACATCATGTGCGGAATTGTCGGAATCTGGGGTCCCTTGCGGGACAAGGCCAATGTGCTGGCCGAAAGCTGCCGGCGCATCCGCCACCGCGGCCCCGACAGCAATGGCTATTGGGAAGACGCCGAGGCCGACCTGGCGCTGGCGCATGTGCGCCTGGCCATCCTGGACCTGACCGAGGCCGGCCACCAGCCCATGGTGTCGGCCTGCGGCCGCTACGTCATCGTTCTCAATGGCGAGATCTACAACCACATGGAGTTGCGCGAGCGCCTGCAGCAGGACGGGCTGGCGCCGGCCTGGCGCGGCCACTCCGATACCGAGACGGTGCTGGCCTGCTTTGCCGGCTGGGGCCTCGAGCAGACCCTGCAGGCCGCGGTGGGCATGTTCGCCATCGCGCTCTGGGACCGCGCCGAGCGCAAGCTGGCGTTGATGCGCGACCGCATGGGCGAGAAACCGCTTTACTACGGCTATTCGCAGGCCAACCTGCTGTTCGGCTCGGAACTCAAGGCGTTCATGCCGGTGCCCGGCTTCGGCCGCGAGCTCGATCGCAATGCCCTGGCCTCGTTCATGCGCCACAACTACATTCCCGCGCCGCAGTCGATCTACGCCGGCATCCGCAAGCTGCCGCCGGGCGCCTGGGTCGAGATCGACGCGGCGCAGATGCGCCGTGGCGAGTTGCCCGAACCCCAGGTGTACTGGTCGGCGCGCCGCGCGGCCGACCAGGGCCTGGGCGACCGGCGCCGCTTCGAGTCCGACGCGCAGGCGATCGACGCGCTGGAGCAGGTGGTGTCGCAGGCGGTGCGTGGCCAGATGCTGTCGGATGTCAGCCTGGGCGCGTTTCTTTCCGGCGGCATCGACTCCTCCACCGTCGTGGCCCTGATGCAGGCGCAAAGCGCGCAGCCGGTGCGCACCTTCGCCATCGGCTTTCACGAAAAGGGCTATAACGAGGCCGAGCACGCCAAGGCCGTGGCGGCGCACCTGGGCACCGAGCATACCGAGCTCTACGTCACCGCCGAGGATGGCCTGGCCGTGGTGCCGTCCCTGGCAGACATGTACGACGAGCCCTTCGCCGACTCGTCGCAGATCCCGACCTCGCTGGTCACGCGCATGGCGCGCCAGCACGTGACGGTGGCCTTGTCGGGCGATGGCGGCGACGAGCTGTTCGGCGGGTATTCGCGCTATTTCCGCGTCGACAACTGGTGGCGCAAATGCGCCGCCATGCCCGGGCCGCTGCGCCATCTGGCGGGCGCGGCGCTGCGCGGCTCGGCCGCGCTGCCGGGGGCCGGCGCCTGGCGCGGCAAGGTCGGCAAGCTGGGCGAGCTGCTCGGCGCCGACACGCGCGGCGAGTTCTATCGCCTGTTCGTCTCCTACTGGGCCGATCCGGGCCGTGTGGTGATCGGCGGCACGGAGCCGCTGTCGCCGTTCGAGCAGCCGATGGAGGGCTCCACCTTCGACGCCATGATGAAGCTGGACACGGTCACCTACCTGCCCGACGACATCCTGGTCAAGGTCGACCGCGCGGCGATGGCCGTCAGCCTGGAGACGCGCGTGCCGCTGATCGACCATCGCGTCTACGAATTCGCCTGGCAGCTGCCGTTCGAATACAAGGTGCGCGGCGGCACCGGCAAGTGGCTGCTGCGCCAGCTGCTGTACCGCCACGTGCCGCAGGCCATGGTGGATCGGCCCAAGCGCGGCTTCGCCGTGCCGCTGGCCGCCTGGCTGCGCGGGCCGCTGCGCGACTGGGCCGAGGCCTTGCTGGACCCGGCGCGCCTGCGCCAGGAAGGCTGGTTCGAGCCCGAGCCCATCCTGCGCAAATGGCGCGAACACCTGTCGGGGCACCGCAACTGGGACAGCCATCTGTGGGGCGTGCTGATGATGCAGGCCTGGCTGGACCGCTATCGCGCCGGGGCCGGCGATGAGGCCGGCCGCCGATGAAGATATTGTTGCTGGTCAGTTCCATGCACGCCGGCGGCGCCGAACGGGTCGCCGCCACGCTTGCCAATGGCTGGGCCGCGCGTGGCGACCAGATCACGCTGATGCCCACCTACTCGTCCAAGGGCACTTGTTTTTATCCGCTGTCCGACGATGTCGAACTGCTGTGGCTGGCCGATCGGGCCGGCACCCGCTCGGGCGGCGCCGTGGCGGCATGGCAGCGCCTGCGGGCGCTGCGCGCCGTGGTGCGAGAGCGCGCGCCCGACGTGGTGGTGTCCTTCCTGACCAACGTCAACGTGGCGGCCATCCTGGCCACCCGGGGCCTGAAGACGCCGCTGATCGTGTGCGAGCGCACCAACCCGGTCGTCGATACCAGCATCGGCCGCGTATGGCGCGTGCTGCGCCGCGTCCTGTACCCCCTGGCCGACATGGTCACGGTGCAGGCCGACGCGACGGTCGAGCCGTTCGCGCGCCAGGTGCCCGGCCTCAAGCAGTTGTGCGTGATTCCCAATCCGCTGCCGCCCGAGCTGTTCGACGCCACGCCGGCCGCCGGCAGCGGCGCCGCGCCGGCCGCGCGCAAGCGGCTCATGGCGATGGGGCGCATGGTGCCGGACAAGCGGTTCGATCTGTTGATCGACGCCTACGCCGGCCTGGCCGACGAATTCCCCGACTGGGACTTGTGGATCTGGGGCGAGGGCCCGCGCCGCGACGACCTGCAGGCGCAGGTCGCGGCGCGCGGGCTGGCCACCCGCATCCATATGCCCGGCCGCACCGCCGCGCCCTGGGACGAGCTGGCCAAGGCCGATGCATTCGTGCTCAGCTCGGCGGTGGAGGGGTTTCCCAACGTGCTGCTGGAAGCCATGTCGCTGGGCTTGCCCTGCGCCGCCTTCGACTGCCCCAGCGGCCCGGCCGAAATGACGCGCGGCGGACGCGACGCCCTGCTGGTGCCGGCAGGCCAGCGCGACGCGCTGCGCGACGCGCTGCGCGATGCGCTGGGCCGCCTCATGCGCGACCCGGAGCTGCGCCGCGACCTGGGCCGGCGGGCGGCGCAGTCGGTGCGCCAGCGCTATGCGCTGCCGGCGGTGCTGGCGCAATGGGATGCGCTGTTCGAGCGCGTGCGGGGCGGCGCATGACGCGGATCCTGCGCGTCATGCACGTGATCACCGGCCTGGGCCAGGGAGGCGCCGAATCCGTCCTGTTCCGGCTCGCCACCTGGCCTGACCAGCGGGTGCGCCATAGCGTGATCTCGCTGACCGACGAAGGCGTCTATGGCACGCGCCTGCGCGCCGCCGGGGTGCCGGTGCATGCACTGGGCATGCCGCGCGGCCGCGTCACGCTGGGCGGCCTGCTGGCCCTGCGCGCGCTGCTGCGGCGCGAACGTCCCGACGCCGTGCAGACCTGGATGTACCACGCCGACCTGATCGGCGGCGTGGCCGCGCGGCTGGCCGGGATCCGCGCGGTCGCATGGGGTATCCGCAATTCCGGCGAACATCTCGATCGCAGCAGCCGTTCCGCGCGGCTGGTGCTCAAGCTGTGCGCGCGGCTGTCGGCGCGCCTGCCGGCGGCCATCGTGTGCGCGGCGCAGGATGCGGCCACGCGCCACCGGCGGCATGGCTACGACGGCGCGCGCATGGTGGTGATCCCCAATGGCTATGACCTGTCGCGCTACGCGCCCGATGCGCAGGCGCGCGAGCGCATGCGATCGCTGTGGGGCGTGGCCCCCGAGACGCCGCTGGTCGGCTGCGTGGCCCGCTGGGATCCGCTCAAGGACCACGCCAACCTGCTGGCCGCGTTGGGGGGGCTGGTGCGCGAGGGGCGCGACCGCGGGCTGCAGTGCGCCCTGGTCGGCCGCGGCATGTCGCCGGGCAACGCAGGCCTGGCCGCGCTGATCGATGCCGAAGGCCTGCGCGGCCGCGTGCTGCTGGCCGGCCCCAGCGACGACGTGCCGGCGGTCATGAACGCGCTCGACCTGCATGTGCTGTCGAGTTGCGCCGAAGGCTTTCCCAATGTCGTGGCCGAGGCGATGGCCTGCGGTACGCCCTGCGTGGCCACCGATGTCGGTGACGCCGCCTACATCGTCGGCGACACCGGCGGCGTGGCGCCGGCCCAGCAGCCGGCCGCGCTGGCGGCGGCGATCGAGGCCGCGCTGGCCGGGATCGCCGCGCGTGGGCGCGACGCGGCCGGCGCCGCCGGCCGCCAGCGCGTGCTGGCCGAGTTCGACCTGCGCCGCATGGTCGAGTCCTACGAGGCCGTGTGGCGCCGCATTTCCGGAGAACGCGCATGACATCGCCGCGCCGCCTGCTGTTCGTCGTCAACAACCCGGCCTTCTTCCTGTCGCACCGGCTGCCGCTGGCCGAGGCCGCGCGCGCCGACGGCTACGAGGTGCACGTGGCGACCATGGACGGCCCCAGCGTGCCGGATATCGTGGCGCGCGGCTTTGCCCATCATGCCATTCCGATGACGCGCAGCGGCAAGCAGCCGCTGCAGGAGCTGCGCAGCGTGTGGGCGCTGGTGCGCCTGTTCCGGCGCCTGCGGCCCGGCCTGGTGCATCTGGTGACCATCAAGCCGGTGCTCTACGGCGGCATCGCCGCCCGGCTGGCGGGCGTGCCCGCCATGGTGGCGGCCATCTCCGGGCTGGGTTTCGTGTTCGTGGCAGGCGGCCTGAAGGCGCGCCTGCTGCGGGCCGCGGTCGGCCGTCTCTACCGGTTGGCGCTGGGCCATCGCAACAGCCGCATCGTGTTCCAGAACACCGCCGATCGCGATGTGCTGGCGCGCCTGGGCGCCGTGCGCGCGGCGCAGGTGGTCATGATCCGCGGTTCGGGCGTCGACCTGGGCCAATACCGCGTCGTGCCGGAGCCCGCGGCGCCGGTGACGGCGCTGATGGCCGCGCGCCTGCTGCGCGACAAGGGCGTGCGGGAATTCGTCGAGGCCGCGCGCCTGCTGCGCGGGCGCGGGCTGTCCGTGCGCATGCAGCTGGCCGGCGGCGTGGATCCCGGCAACCCGGCGTCCATCACGCCGGAGCAGGCCGCGCAATGGCAGGACGAAGGCTGCGTCGAGGTGCTGGGCGAGCGCAAGGATATCGCGGCCCTGTACGGCGCGGCGCACATGGCGGTGCTGCCGTCCTACCGCGAAGGCCTGCCCAAGTCCCTGCTGGAGGCCGCCGCCTGCGGGCGCGCCGTGGTCACCACCGACGTGCCGGGCTGCCGCGACGCGATCGACCCCGATGTCACCGGCCTGCTGGTGCCGCCGCGCGACGCGCCGGCCTTGGCCGACGCGATCGCCCGGCTGGCCGAGGACGCGTCCTTGCGCCAGCGCATGGGCGCGGCCGGCCGCGCGCTGGCCGAGCGCGAGTTCGGCATCGAGGATGTATGCCGCCGCCACCTGGCCATTTATCGCGCGCTGGCGCGCTGAACCGTTCCTAGGGCTGCTTGCGCAGCGCGTCGATCCAGTAGCGGGTCGAGGGGTCCTGCTGGTTCACCTCGCTCGACGGGTTCTCCAGCTCGCGGATGATATTGCGCGCCAGCGCCTTGCCGTATTCCACGCCCCACTGGTCGAACGGGTTGATCCCCCACAGCACGCCCTGCGCGAACACCTTGTGTTCGTACATGGCCAGCAGCGCGCCCAGCGCGTGGGCCGACAGGCGCGGCAGCATGATCAGCGTGGACGGGCGTCCGCCCGGATGCACGCGGTGGTGCGCCAGGATCTCGGCCTGCTGCGGATCGGACTCGACCAGCCGCGCTTCCTTGAGCGCTTCGTCGAACGGCTTGCCGCGCAGCAGCGCCGCGCGTTGCGCCAGGCAGTTGGCGATCAGCAGCTTGTGGAAGTGGTCGTAGGGATGGTCGGCCTGCTCGCAGACGATGAAATCCACCGGCGCGCCGGCCGTGTCCTGGTGCAGCCACTGGAAGAAGGTGTGCTGGCAGTCGGTGCCCGTCATGCCCCAGACCACGGGGCCGGTGGGAACGCCGGCCGGCGAGCCGTCATGGCCGGCGACCTTGCCCAGCGACTCCATCTCCAGCTGTTGCGCCCACGGCACCAGGTGCGTCAGGCGCGAATCGTAGGGCGTGATCGCCAGCGAGCCGTAGCCCAGCACGCTGCGGTTGGCCACGCCCGCCAGCGCCATCTGCAGCGGCGCGTTGCGGCGCATCGGCGTATGCAGGAAATGCTGGTCCATGGCGGCCGCGCCGGCCAGCAGTTCGTCCAGCGCGTCGCAGCCCAGCGCCAGCGCCACCGGCAACCCGATGGCGGACCACAGCGAATAGCGGCCGCCCACCCAGTCCCAGAAACGGAAGATGTGCTGCGGCGAAATGCCGAAATCCAGCGCCGCGTCGACGTTGGCGGTGATCGCCACGACCTGCCGCACCGGGTCGGCCACGCCGGCGTTGCGCAACCAGTTCATGGCGACTTCGGCGTTGGCGAGCGGCTCGGTCGTGGTGAACGACTTGGACGCCACGATGATCAGCGTATCGTGCGGGTCGAGATGATGCAGCGCGTCGGCGACCGCATGCGAATCGACGTTGGAGGCGAAGCGCACTTCGCGCTTGAGGCCGTTGTGGCGCAGCGCGCGCGTGACCATGCGCGGGCCCCAGTCGCTGCCGCCTATGCCCAGGTGCAGGACATGGCGGTAGGCGCCGCGCATGTCGGCGTCCTGCACGAAGCGGCGCAGCCTGTCGCGCTCGCCCAGGATGGCGCCGGCCACCGGCGTGGGCGGCCGGGCGGCGCGCAGCGCCGTGTGCCAGGCCGGGCGGTGTTCGGTCCAGTTGGCCGGGCCGCCGTCGAACAGCTGGGCGCGGGCGTTGTCGAAATCCTGCTGCGCCAGCAGGTCCTCGGCGGCGCTGTCGAGGTCGTCGGAGTGCGCCTGGGCGGTCAGGTCCACCCGCAGCCCCGCCGCTTCGATGACGCGCAACCGGGCGCCGCGGCGCGACGAGTGGCGCGCCGCGTCGGCGAACGCGAGCCAGGCGGAACTGGAGGGCAGCGGTGTAGGCATGGGTGGTCAGAAGGGCAGTTTGGCTTGCGGAGCCAGCCGCAGCAGCTGCTGGCGGAATTCCTGCTGGATGCGGGCCAGGCCCGGCTGGGTCTCCGCCTCGAAGCGCAGCACGACGACGGGGGTGGTATTGGAGGCGCGCGCCAGCCCGAAGCCGTCCGGGTATTCCGCGCGCACGCCGTCTATCGTAACCAGCCGGCTGGCGCTGGCGAACTCGCCCTGCTGCTGCAGGGCGACGATCAGCGCATGCGGCTCGCCCTCGGCCATTTCCAGCTTGAGCTCGGGGGTCGACAGCGCCTGCGGCAGGGCCTCCAGCGGGCGCGACGCATCGGTTTCGCGGGAGACGATTTCCAGCAGGCGGGCGCCGGTGTACAGGCCGTCGTCGAAGCCGTACCAGCGCTCCTTGAAGAAGATATGGCCGCTCATCTCGCCGGCCAGCGGCGCGCCGGTCTCGGCCAGCTTGGCCTTCACCAGCGAATGGCCGGTCTGCCACATCAGCGGCACGCCGCCGCTTTGCTCGATGGCCACGCCCACGTGCCGGCTGCACTTGACGTCATAGATGATGGTCGCGCCGGGGCAGCGGGCCAGCACGTCGCGGGCGAACAGGATCAGCTGGCGGTCGGGCCAGATGATCTGGCCGGACTTGGTCACCACGCCCAGGCGGTCGCCGTCGCCGTCGAAGGCCAGGCCCAGCTCGCAGTCGGTGCTGGTGACATGGGCGATCAGGTCCTGCAGGTTGCGCGGTTCGGCTGGGTCGGGATGGTGGTTGGGAAACGTGCCGTCGACCTCGCAATAGAGTTCGTCCACTTCGCAGCCCAGCGCGCGGAACAATTGCGGCGCCAGGGCGCCGGCCACGCCATTGCCGCAGTCGACGGCGATCTTCATGGGGCGCGCCAGCTTCACGTCCGACACGATGCGCTCGATATAGGCGGGGACGACATCGAGCTGGCGGCGTTCGCCCCAGGTGCCCGGCGCCGCAGCCGGCGCCAGCATGGCCGGGCGCAGCGCCTGCACGGCCGGGCCGTACAGGGCCTGGCCGCCCATCATCATCTTGAAGCCGTTGTACTGCGGCGGGTTGTGGCTGCCGGTGACCGCCACGCCCGAGCCCGTGCCCTGGGTGTGCGCCGCGAAATAGACCAGCGGCGTGGGCACCTGGCCGATATCCAGGGTATCCACACCGCCTTCCATGATGCCTTCCTGCAGCGCGCCGGCCAGGTCGGGGCTGCTCAGGCGGCCGTCGCGGCCGACCACCAGGGCGCCGATGCCCTGCGCGCGGGCGCTGGCGGCCAGGGCACGGCCCAGCGCCCGGGCGAATACCGGGTCGAGCTGGTCGGGAACCGAGCCACGGATGTCGTACGCCTTGTAGACCGATGCGGGAAAGGGGTGCGCCACGGAAATCCTTGTCCAATGCTGAAGCGGCGGGCGCAAGTCCGCCGCGGGTTGTGTCCGCCGGCCGCCGGCCGGCCATGACCGGAATTATCCCCGATTTCGGCCCCGTCCCCCGCGCCGCGCCCGATTTCGGTGCGTCCGGCCTCGGCGCGGTGCCGGCCAGGCCCCCGGCGAGGGCGCGCATGGCCGGCGCGGCGTAGGAATAAGCACGGCACGAAAATTGCATAAGCCAGAAGGTGATACGCTTATCGTTATTGACGAACTTGAACGGGAGGTGGCCGATGAGCGCCGATATTTCGTTCGTCTCGACACGCCGGCGCATGGCGCCGGGCCGGGTCGACCTGACTGCCGGCGGCGAACGCCGGCTGGATATCCCCGTGCACGCGGGCATCGACGGCAGCGTCGAGGCCGGCCGTGCCTGGGAGCGCTGTGTCTGGCGCGCCGCGCGGGTGCTGATCGCCGAATGCCCGGCGCCGCGCCTGTCCGCCCGCCTGGAGGCAACCCTGCGCGGCGTGGCGGTGCGCATCGCCCGCGATCGCGGCTGGCGCGGCATCGGCACGGTCGTGTTCTCGCTGGACGTGGGCACGGGCATGTTCCGCATGATCGAGGCGCGCCTGTGCGGCCTGCAGCAAGGCGGGCCGGCGGCCGATGCCGCTTCCGGCGGCCACGCGCTCGAAGTGCGCATCAGCGCCTGCGCCGACAGCGGGCGGCGCGGCGCGCACCTGCTTACCTACGGCGCGACCCGGGGCGAGGCGTTGCGGCGCGCCTACCAGGCGCTGGCCAAGCTGCCCGGCCTGGCCCAGGCCGACCGCGCCTTCCTGATGGACCGCATCGCATCGCCCGCCTTCTGCTCGGGCCTGACCGGCTCGCAACTGGACCGCATAGCCAGCTGAGGGGCGAGCCGGCCCTGGCCGCGTGCCACTACAATAAGCCGATTCCGTATCGCGGGCCCGGCGGGGCCCGCCGCAGCGAGCGCGCCGAACCATGACCTTGCCAAGCGAATTGCGGGCCCTGCTGGGCCCGTCCCATGTGCTGACCGGCGACGACGCCGAGCCGTTCCTGCTGGACTGGCGCCGGCGCTATCGCGGCCGCGCGCTGGCCGTGGCGCGGCCGGGCAGCGCCGAGGAAGTCGCGGCGGTGGTCCGGTTGTGCCAGGCGCATGGCGCCCCGCTGGTGCCGCAGGGCGGCAACACCGGCCTGTGCGGCGGGGCCACGCCGGACGACAGCGGCAGCGCCGTGGTGCTGTCCACCACGCGGCTGAACCGCGTGCGCGCCATCGATACCGACAACGACACGATCACGGTGGAAGCAGGCTGCGTGCTGCAGGCCGTGCAGCAGGCGGCCGAGCAGGCCGGCCGGTTGTTTCCGCTCAGCCTGGCCGCCGAGGGCAGCTGCACCATCGGCGGCAACCTGGCCACCAACGCGGGCGGCACGCAGGTGCTGCGCTACGGCAATGCGCGCGAACTGACGCTGGGCCTGGAAGTGGTGACCGCCGAAGGCGAGATCTGGAACGGCCTGCGCGGCCTGCGCAAGGACAACACCGGCTACGATTTGCGCGACCTGTACGTGGGCAGCGAAGGTACGCTGGGCATCATCACCGCCGCCACGCTCAAGCTGTTTCCCTTGCCGGTGGCAACCTGCACCGCCTTGCTGGCGCTGGACAGCATCGATGCGGCGGTCGAGGTGCTGTCGCGCGCGCGCGGCGGCTTTGGCGCCTCGCTTACCGGTTTCGAACTGATGGCGGCCGATTGCCTGCAGGCCGTCACCCGGCTGTTTCCGCAACAGCGCCTGCCGTTCGACGGCGCCAGCGCGGACTCGCCCTGGTTTGCCTTGCTGGAGCTGTCCGACAGCGAAAGCGAGGCGCATGCCCGCGCGCGCTTCGAGGCGGTGGTGGGCGCGGCCATCGAGGACGGGCTGGTCGCCGACGCGGCCATCGCCGAGAACCTGGCGCAAAGCCAGGCGCTCTGGCACCTGCGCGAGAGCATTCCCTTGGCCGAGGCCGAGCTGGGCAAGTCGATCAAGCACGATGTGTCCATTCCCATCTCCGCCATCGCCGCCTTCGTGCACCAGACCAACGGCCTGCTGCAGGGGCGTTTCCCCGGGGTGCGCAATGTGATCTTCGGCCACCTGGGCGATGGCAACCTGCATTACAACGTGGCGCGCGGGCCGGGCCAGACCGAAGCCGACCTGCTGGGGCTGCAGTCGCAGGTGTACGACGCGGTGCACGGCAGCGTGCAGGCGTTCGCGGGCTCGATCAGCGCCGAGCATGGCGTGGGGCAGCTCAAGCGCGATGAATTGCCGCGCTACAAGAGCGCCGTCGAGCTGGCCCTGATGAAGCGGCTCAAGGCGGCGCTCGATCCGCGCGGCCTGCTCAATCCCGGCAAGGTCCTGCAGGCCTGACGCGCCCCGCCGCCATGACCGCCGCGCCCGCCAACCGGCATTTCCGCGTCCTGATCGTCGAGGACGATCTCACCATCGCGGCCAACCTGTACGACTACCTGCAGGTGCGCGGCTTCGTGCCGGACGCCGCCTACGATGGCCGTTCGGCGCTGGCCCTGCTGGACGAACACGCTTTCGACGCCATGGTGCTGGACGTCGGGCTGCCCGGCATGGATGGCCATGCCGTGCTGCACGCGCTGCGCGTCGAGCGGCGCGCCGCCTTGCCGGTGCTGATGCTCACCGCCCGCGACGGCCTGGACGACAAGCTGGCCGGCTTCGCGCATGGCGCCGACGATTACCTGACCAAGCCGTTCGCGCTGGCCGAGGTCGAGGCGCGCCTGCTGGCCCTGATCCAGCGCTCGCGCGGCGCTGTGGTCGATAGCCTGCGCAGCTTCGGCCCCCTGCAGTTCGACAGCGCCACGCGCGAGGTCGCGGTGCACGGCAAACCGGTGCACCTCACCCGCAAGTGCGGCATGATCGTCGAGGTGCTGCTGCGCGATCCCGGCCGGGTGGTCTCGCGCGAGCAACTCGAAAACGCCCTATGGGGCGACGACCCGCCGTCCTCGGACGCCTTGCGCAGCCAGGTGCATCTGCTGCGCCGCGCGCTGGCCGATGCCGGGTTCGACGGCATCGAAACCGTGCACGGAACGGGCTGGCGGCTGGCGCTGCCGGCGGGTGGCGCATGAGTGCACGGCCTGTTTCCGGCAATGGATCGGGATCGCTGACGCAGCGCGTCGTGTGGGCATTGACCGGCAGCGTGGCGCTGTTCGTCACCGCCCTGGTGCTGCTGTCGTACCTGACGTTCGACAAGATGGAAGACGATCTCGTCAACGACATCCTGTCCACCGAGACCGACCGCCTGATCCAGCACGTGGCCGCCGACGACCACTTCCTGCCCGACCGCGGGGCGCGCGAACTGGGCGGCGCGATGCGCGCCTGGCTGGTGCGCGCGGGCGCCGCGCAGTCCGACTTGCCGCAGCCGCTGCACGGCCTGGGCGTCGGCATGCATCTGCTCGAGCCCGGCGCCGAAACCTGGCACGTCATGGTGGCCGATGTGGAGGACGCGCGTATCTACGTGCTCTATGACGCCACCGACAACGAGGCCCGGGTCCATGATTTCGGCCTGTTCGTGCTGGGCGTGGGCGCCATCTGCATCGTGGCCGCCTATGGCATCTCGCGGCGGGTGGCCGGCGTGGCGGTCGGCCCGCTGGTCGAGCTGACCCGCCGCCTGGCCAACTGGGCGCCGGGCGCGCCCGACCTGGCCGTCACCCGCGACGACGAGGCGGGCCGCCTGATCGAGGCGTTCAACCGGGTCCAGAACCAGGTCGACCGTTCGATTGCGCGCGAGCGCGAGTTTTCGGTCAACGTCAGCCACGAGGTGCGCACGCCGCTGGCGGCGATCCGCTCCGACAGCGAGATGATGCTGCTGGCCGCCGGGCTGGACGAGGGCCTGCGCACCCGGCTGGTGCGCATCGTGGCCAACGTGGACAACGTGTCGACGGCGCTGGAGAGCGCCCGGGCTATGGCGCGCGACGAGCCGCGCGCGCCCGAGCGCGTCGATCTGGCCGCCTGCATGGACGACGCCTGGCGCGGGCTGGAGGTCAACGCCGAAGCGGCCGGCCTGGCGTTCGCCAACCGCATTCCGGCCGGCAGCGCGCACGTGCTGGACCGCTACGCCATGCTGACCGTGCTGCGCAACCTGGTGCGCAATGCCATCGAACACGCGGCTCCGGCCACGCTCACGGCGGCGCTGCGCCCCGATGGCGCCCTCGAACTGCGCGACGATGGCCGCGGCATCGCCGCCGAAGAGCTGCCGTTCGTGTTCCAGCGCTTCTACAGCGGGCGGTTGCGCGATAGCGCCGACAACGGCTCGAACGAATTGCCGCGCGGCCTGGGGCTGGCCATCGCCAAGCGCGTGTGCGACATGCAGGGCTGGCAGCTTTCGGTCGATTCCGAGCGCGACGGCCCGGCGCGCGGCACGCGGTTCGTGCTGCGCTTTACCTGATCCGGATTGCATTCGTCCATCTGGTGGACGATTTTGGCTACACAAAATTTGACATCGATTTGACGCCCAACAGGTATACTTGCGCGTCTTTTTTTGCAACGAAGCGGACGAGGCCCTGGCCCTCCCGCCGCCGACGAGGAATCCCGTGCGCAGGCTGACCATACGTTTCGCGATCGCCATCCTGGTCCTGCTGACACTCAGCCGGCTGGGCCTGTCTGCCTGGCAATGGGACCGCGTCCAGGCCGCCGGCGGCCTGGGCCCCATCATGCTCGGCGGCCTGCGCATGGACCTGCGCCTGCTGGCCCTGGTCCTGGCCTTGCCGGCCGTGCTGGCGCCGTGTTTCGGGCACCGCGCCTGGGCCGCCAGCGCCACGGCATGGTGGTATCGCGTCTGGTGGATGCTGTTTGTGTTGCTGGAAGTATCCACGCCGCAGTTCATCGCCGAATACGACACCCGGCCCAACCGCCTGTATTTCGAGTACCTGGTGCATCCGCGCGAAGTCGCCTCCATGCTGTGGGAAGGCTACAAGGGCGTGCTGCTGGCATCCTTCGTGGTGCTGGTGCTGGCCGCCTGGCTGGCCGTGCGGCTGTTTCCCACCGGCCGCCAGGACGGCTTCATGAAGTGGTGGAAGCGCCCCTTCGTCACCCTGGCGGTGCTGGCCGTGGTGGTGCTGGCCGCGCGCGGCACCCTGCAGCACCGGCCCATCAATGCCTCCATGGTGGCCTTCAGCAGCGACGCCATGGTCAACACGCTGCCGCTCAATTCGCTGGGCAACGTGCTGGACGCGGCCTATCGCCTGCAGGACGAGCGCTCGTCGGCCGCCTTGTATCCGCCCATGAAAACCGAGGAGATGAACCGCATCGTGCGGGCGGCGGCCGGGCTGGAAGATCCGCCGCTGGACGCCCGCTACCCCAGCCTGCACAAGCAGACGGCCACCGTGCGTCGCGACAAGCCGCTCAACCTGGTGATCATTCTGCAGGAGAGCCTGGGCGCGCAGTACGTGGGCAGCCTGGGCGGGCGCGACCTCACGCCCCAGCTGGATCGCCTGGCCAAGGACGGCTGGATGTTCAACCGCGCCTATGCCACCGGCACGCGCTCGGTGCGCGGCCTGGAGGCGGTCACCGCGGGCTTCCTGCCCACCGTGGCCGAGGCGGTGCTGAAGCTGCCGCGCTCGCAGACCGGCTTCTTCACCCTGGCCGACCTGCTGGGCCGCCACGGCTTCCATTCGCGCTTCATCTACGGCGGCGAAGCGCACTTCGACAACATGCGCGGCTTCTTCCTGGGCAACGGCTTCAACGAGGTGATCGACCGCCAGTCGTTCGTCGATCCGGTGTTCGTGGGGTCGTGGGGCGCGTCCGACGAGGACATGTTCAACCAGCTCGATCGCCTGCTGCGCGCCGACGACGGCAAGTCCACCTTCACGCTGGCCTTCTCGGTCAGCAACCATTCGCCGTGGGAATATCCGGCGGGGCGCATCGAGCCGGTGGGCGACCCGGCCTCGGTGGACAACACCGTGCGCTACGCCGACTGGGCCATGGGCCAGTTCTTCGACAAGGCCAGGAAGGCGCCGTACTGGGACAACACCGTGTTCCTGGTGATCGCCGACCACGATTCGCGCGTGTATGGCGCCAACCTGGTGCCGGTGCGGCATTTCCAGATCCCGGCGCTGATCCTCGGCGGCACGGTCCCGCCGCGCAGCGACGATCGCATCGTGAGCCAGATCGACATGGGGCCGACCCTGCTGTCGCTGATCGGCCTGGACAACGTCAACCCCATGCTGGGCGCGGACCTGACCCAGCGCGACCCCAACCGGGCCATCATGCAGTACGGCGACAACTTCGGCTACCTGAAGGGCGATTCGCTGCTGGTCATCGAGCCGGGCAAGGATCCGCGCGAGTACCGCTATACGGCGGCGGCGTCCATGCGCGACGAGAAGTACATCCCCATCGACATCGACCCGGCGTTGCGCGACGAGGCGCTGGCCTTCGCCCTGTGGCCCAGCTGGGCGTACCGCGAAGAGCGCTACAAGCTGCCGAAGTAGGCCCGCAAGGAAAAAAGGTGCCTGTCCCGGTTGGGACAGGCACCTTCGTCACCCGCGGGGCGTTGTGGGCCCGCGGGAGATGGTGCCGGGGGAGCCAGGCACCGGAGGAAGTTAGCCGGAGCCTGGCACCCGTGGGGCGTTGTGGGCCTGCGGGAGATGGTGCCGGGGGAGCCAGGCACCGGAGGGGATTACTTGGCGGCCAGCACGGTTCCCACGCAGTCGCCGAAGCCGATGCGGGGATAGCCGGGCTTGCTGCATTCGGCGCGCATGATGATCTGGTCGCCGTCCTGCAGGAAGGTGCGCTGTTCGCCCCAGGGCAGGTCGAGCGGCTGCTTGCCGCCGTTGGTCAGCTCCAGCAGCGAGCCCGCCTCGGAGGCTTGCGGGCCGGACAGCGTGCCGGTGCCCATCATGTCGCCGGGTTGCAGGTTGCAGCCGTTGACCGTGTGGTGGGCCACCAGCTGCGCGATGTTCCAGTAGGCGTCGCGGAAGTTGCTGCGCGACAGCAGCGCCGGCTGCGCATGCTTGGCGCGCGACTGCTCGGTCGAGATCAGCACTTCCATCTGCACGTCGAACGCGCCGTGCGCGCGATTCTCGGCCGATTCCAGGTACGGCAGCGGCTGCGGGTCGGCGGCGTCGCGCGTCCACGCGGCGCGGAAGGGCTCCAGCGCTTCCAGCGTGACGATCCAGGGCGAAATCGTGGAGGCGAAGTTCTTGGCCAGGAAGGGGCCCAGCGGCTGGTATTCCCAGGCCTGGATGTCGCGCGCGGACCAGTCGTTCAGGATGCACAGGCCGAACACGTGCGATTCGGCTTCGCCCAGCGCGATGCGCTCGCCTTGCGCGTTGCCGCGGCCCACGAAGATGCCCAGCTCCAGTTCGTAGTCCAGCCGCTGGCACGGGCCGAACTGCGGCGCCTCGCCTTCGGCCGCCGGACGGGTCTGGCCGACCGGGCGCGCAAAGCGCTGGTCCACGCCGATGCTGGAGGCGCGGCCGTGATAGCCGATGGGCACCCACTTGTAGTTGGGCAGCAGGGGGTTGTCGGGGCGGAACTGCTTGCCCACGGCGGTGGCGTGGTGCACCGAGATATAGAAATCAGTGTAGTCGCCGATGTGCGCCGGCGTGGTGTATTCGGCCTCGGCCTGCGCCACCAGCAGCGGCTCGATGCGCCCCTGCAGGGCCGAGCCCGTGCGCAGCGCGCGCGACAGCGCCAGGCGCAGCGCGCTCCAGTGCGCCTGGTCGAGCGCCATCAGCGCGTTGAGCCGTTCGCCCTGGCAGGCGGCCAGCGCGGCCGCGGCGGTGCCGTCGAACGGCGCCTGGGCGGCCAGCGCCGCCAGGTCGACAATGGCGTCGCCGATCGCCACGCCGGGGCGGAACGGGTCCTGCGTACCCTTGCGGCGGAACGCGGCGAACGGCAGGTTCTGGATCGGGAACGAGGTGTCGGCGGCGTTGGCGCTGGCAACCCAGCTTTGCAGGGCTGGATCGTGGGTTTCGTTGAGCTTGCTCATGGCTGCTTGTCTCTGCTTTTGAATCGGAAAATGGCCGGGCCGCAATGCCCAACGGCGATGAACATCGCGCTCATCGCCGCTGCATGCCGGCGCCGGGGCGTCGCGGGCTCAGGCCTGTTCGGGGTCGAAGTGCTTCTGCAACCCCTGCCAGCACTGATAGTAGTCATCCTGGCGCTGGGGCGAAGCCAGGGCCTGCGCCGTGGGGCGGATCACGCGGCGCGTCTCGAACATGAAGGCCATGGTATCGCGAATGTAGTGGGCCTGGCTGGTATCGGCATGGCTGGCTTTCTCGAAGGTGTCGGCGTCCGGGCCATGGCCGCTCATGCAGTTGTGCAGGCTGGCGCCGCCCGGCGCGAAGCCTTCGGCCTTGGCGTCGTAGACGCCGTGGATCAGGCCCATGAATTCGCTGGCGATATTGCGGTGGAACCAGGGCGGACGGAACGTGTTCTCCATCGCCAGGATGCGCGGCGGGAAGATGGCGAAATCCATGTTCGCGGTGCCCGGGGTGTCCGAGGGCGAAGTCAGCACGGTGAAGATCGACGGATCGGGGTGGTCGTAGCTGATCGAGCCGACCGTGTTGAAGTTGCGCAGGTCGTACTTGTAGGGCGCGTGCGTGCCGTGCCAGGCCACCACGTTCAGCGGCGAATGGGCGATCGGCGCGCGCCAGAAGCCGCCGGTGAACTTGGCGATGAGCTCGAAATCGCCCTCGACGTCTTCGTACCAGGCCACCGGGATCTGGAAGTCGCGCGCGTTGGCCAGGCAGTTCGAGCCGATGGGGCCCAGTTCCGGCAGGCGCATGGCCGTGCCGAAGTTCTCCAGCATGTAGCCGCGCGCCACGTCGTCGAGCAGTTCGACGCGCAGGCGCACGCCGCGCGGGACGACGGCGATTTCATAGGGTTCGATGTCGATCAGGCCCAGTTCGGTGGCCAGGCGCAGGCGGCCCTGCTGCGGCACGATCAGCATTTCGCCGTCGGCGTTGTAGAAGAAGCGCCCCTGCATCGAGCGGTTGGCTGCGTACAGGTGGATGCCCACGCCGCTTTGCTCCTCGGGGCCGCCGTTGCCGCCCCAGGTATGCATGCCGTCGATGAAATCGGTGGGCGCGTCCGGCATCGGCAGCGGGCTCCAGCGCAACTGGTTGGGCGTGACCGGCTGGCGGCCGAAGTCGCTCAGCCAGCGCTGCGCGCCGGCGAACGGCGCGAACGGCAGGTGCTGCACGCCCGGACGGATGCGGTACAGCCAGGAGCGGCGATTCTCGGCGCGCGGGGCGGTGAAGGCCGTGCCGGACAGTTGCTCGGCGTACAGGCCGTAGGGACAGATCTGCGGCGAATTGCGGCCGGCGGGCAGGGCGCCGGGCAGGGCTTCGGTGGCGCAGGCGTTGCCGAAGCCGGTCTGATATTGCAAGGACATGGATGCCTCCTGGCGGTGCGGCCTGGTTCGGCGCGGTGGCCGTCCGGGCTTTTTTCGGTTCATCGCGCAATAGCGTGGAGGGGTTTGGCAAGTTTTCGTATTCTTGACGGCAGGTATTTGCCATCAGGAGTGCAGGGAGATGCTGGATCGCAAGTTGCTGGAGTCGCTGGGAGGCTGGCAGGGCTATGGCGTCGAACGCGTGGAATGGCCCGAAGACCCAGGGCGCACGCTGTCGATCTATTTGAAGCCAACGGCCAAGGTGATGCTGTGCGAGCAGTGCGGCGCGCGGTGTCGCCAGGTGCATGAGACCACGGTTCGACGGGTGCGAGATCTGCCGTTATTCGAGTATCGGGTCGTTCTGCACGTGCCGCGCCGACGCTTGTGGTGTGAGCAATGCGGCGGCCCGCGCCTGGAGCGGCTTGCCTGGCTGGGGCGATATCAACGGGTGACGGATCGGCTGGCGCAGGCCTGCAGCCAATTGCTGCAATCGAGCAACGTGCAGGCGGTGGCGAGGTTCTTCGAGCTGGGTTGGCATACCGTCAAGACGCTGGACAAGGCTCGGCTGCGTGCGTCGGTGCGCGAACCGGATTGGTCCAAGATCGAGTATTTGGCGATGGACGAGTTTGCCCTGCACAAAGGGCATCGCTACGCGACAGTGGTGGTCGATCCGATCGGCAGGCAGGTGCTGTGGATTGGCCCAGGACGCTCACGCGAGACGGCCCGGGCGTTCTTCGAACAATTGCCGCCTGGGGCCGCCCAACGCATCAAGGCCGTTGCCATCGACATGACCACCGCCTACGAGTTGGAGATCCAGGCCCACAGCCCACAGGCGGAGATCGTCTATGACTTGTTCCATGTCGTGGCCAAGTATGGACGAGAGGTCATTGATCGGGTGCGCGTGGATCAGGCCAATCAACTACGCCAGGATCGTCCCGCACGCAGGATCATCAAATCGAGTCGCTGGCTGCTGCTGCGCAACCGTGACAACCTGGATCGGCAGCAGGCCGTCCGGCTCGACGAATTGCTGCAAGCCAACCAGCCGCTGCTGACGGTCTATGTCCTGCGTGACGAACTCAAACGGCTCTGGTTCTACCAAAGACCTGCCTGGGCAAGACAAGCCTGGAACCACTGGTACGAGCAGGCCGAGCAAAGCGGAATAGCCGCCTTGAACACCTTCGCTCAGCGCTTGAAAGGCTATCTGCACGGCATCCTGGCCAGATGCCGACATCCCCTGAACACCAGCATTGTCGAGGGCATCAACAACACTATCAAGGTCATCAAGCGGCGCGCTTACGGCTACCGCGACCAGGAATACTTCTTCCTCAAAATCCGTGCCGCCTTCCCCGGCAATGCGCGATGAACCTTTTTTTCGTGGGGGCGGCGCGCGGGAAGCGGCCGTGGAAAAAGCGCGTTCGAGCCATTCTGCGCAAAATTGCCCGCTATGGCTACGGGAATGCAAAAATAGTGGCTATAACTTTCGTGAATAATGGTGCTCCATGGCGGAACTGCGCAACATCGATCTCAACCTGCTGGTGATCTTCCAGCGCCTGCTGCAGGAGCGCAGCATCTCCGCCGTGGCGCGCTAGCTCGACCTGTCGCAGCCGGCGGTCAGCAATGCGCTGCGGCGCCTGCGCGCGGCCTGCGGCGACGATCTGTTCGTGCGCACGGCGCAGGGCATGCAGCCCACGCCGCATGCCGAGCGCCTGGGCGGGCCGGTGGGCGAGGCGCTGGCGCTGCTGTCGCATGCGCTGGACGCCACCCAGGACTTCGAGCCGCAGGCCAGCACACGGCGCTTTCGCATCGCCATGTCGGATGTCGGGGAAATTCATTTCATGCCGCGCCTGATGGACCAGTGCGCGCGCCATGCGCCGGGCGTGCGCATCGATTCGCTGCGTCTGCAGGGCGCCGACCTGCAGCGCGAGATGGACGCCGGCCGGGTCGACCTGGCGATCGGCGCGTTCGCCGACCTGGGCGGCGCCGTCATGCAGCGCATGCTGTTTCGCCAGGGCTACGCCACGCTGTATCGCCAGGGGCATCCCAGCGCGCACGAGGGCATGAGCCTGAAGGCGTTCCGGGCCGCGCATCATCTGGTGGTGTCGCACGCCACCCCTTACGGGCAGGTGAACCAGTCGCTGGAGCGCGCCGGCGTGACGCTGGGCGAGCACTTCAGCGTGCCGCATTTCGCGGCGGTGCCGTACATCGTCAGCACCACCGATCTGCTGGCCACGGTGCCGCAGAAACTGGCGGCCAGCGCCGCCCCGCATTTCGGCCTGGGCTTGCTGACGCCGCCCCTGCGCATGCCCACGCTGCAGACCAACCTGTACTGGCATCGGCGCTTCCAGCGCGACAGCGGCAGCCAGTGGCTGCGTGCGCTGATCGTGCAGGCGTTCGCCGACGCGCCCTGAACGGCCGGCTCAGGGCGCCGGCGGGGCGACGACGGACTGGCGCGCGTGCTCCAGGGCTGCGCGCAGCACCGCCATGTCGCCGATATGGTTGGCCAGCAGCAGGATCAGCGCGGCGTTCAGCTCGCGGCTCTGTTCGTCGCTGAGGTCGCGGTGCGTGTCTATCAGCGCTTCGTAGAAATTGTCGGGGCCCGCCAGGTTGGGCGTGGTGATCAGGGGCATGATGGGCTCCTTTACGCGCGGCCGATGGCGCGCGCCAGCGCCCGCCGGACGGCCTGGGCGTCGAAGGCGCGAAAGCGCGCCGCAATGTGTTGGTCGGGGCGGATCAGGTAGCAGGTGCCGGGCCGGGCGTCGTAGCGGCGGGCCAGCCAGCCTTCGCTGTCCTCGACCACGCGCACCCCTGCGGGCGCGGCGGCCGGCGCGGCGCCGGCGTCGCAGACCAGGATGGGCTGCACGGGCACCTCGTCCTGCTGCAGCGCCCGCAGCGCGTCCAGCATATCGGCCCGCGGCGTCTCGGCGCCGCAGAACAGCGCCAGCGCGAACCCGCCATCGAGCTGGGACAGCCACCAGCCGGGCTGCGCGTCCGCCCGTACGGGCGCGTCCAGCGCCACGGCGCCCGGCCGCATCGTGCCGGCATAGGGGTCGCTGTCGGGCGTGTTCAGCGGCGAGTCGGCGTAGGCGGCCGGCACCGACAGGCGGCCGCTGTTGACCAGCGTGCGCGCGAACGGATGCTGGCGCGCCAGGTTGAGCACGGCGTTGCGGAAGGTGCGGCTGACTTCGCTCTTGGGCGTGATGAAGTCGGTCGAGCGCGATGAGTTCAGGATGTTTTCGTCGGCGGCGTATTCGCGCTCGGCGGCGTAGCTGTCGATCAGCGATTCGGGGGCGTGGCCCGCCAGCACCAGCTTCAGCTTCCAGGCCAGGTTCTCGGCGTCCTGCACGCCGCTATTGGCGCCGCGCGCGCCGAACGGCGAGACGCGGTGGGCCGAATCGCCGGCGAACACCACGCGCCCATGGCGGAAATGGTCCATGCGCTCGCAGGCGAAGGTGTAGACGCTCACCCACTCCAGTTCGAAGTCGGCGTCCGGGCCCAGCAGGGCGCGGATGCGCGGCAGCACGTTCTCGGGCTTGACGGCCTCGACAGGGTCGGCGTTCCAGCCCAGCTGGAAATCGATGCGCCAGACATTGTCGGGCTGCATGTGCAGCAGGACCGACTGATTGGGGTGGAAGGGCGGGTCGAACCAGAACCAGCGCTCGGCGGGATAATCGGCCGCCATCTTCACGTCGGCGATCAGGAAGCGGTCCTTGAATACCCGGCCATGGGTTTCCAGGTCCAGCAGCTTGCGCACCGGCGAGCGCGCGCCGTCGCAGGCGACCAGCCAGTCGACATGCAGGGCGTAGGCGCCGTCGGGCGTGTCGACCGTGACCTGCACGCCATCGGCCTGCTGCGCCACGCCCACCACCTTGCTTTTCCAGCGCAGCTCGATGCCCGGCTGGGCGCTGGCCAGTTCGTGCAGGTAGCCCTCGGCGTAATACTGCTGCAGGTTGATGAAGGCCGGGCGCCGGTGCCCGGGCTCGGGCAGCAGGTCGAAGCGCCAGACTTCCTGGTCGCGGAAGAACACCTTGCCGACGTTCCACGATACGCCCTTGTCGACCATGCGCTGGCCCACGCCCAGGCGGTCCCAGATCTCCAGCGTGCGCTTGGCGAAGCAGATGGCGCGCGAGCCGGTCGACAGGCGGTAGTCGTCATCCAGCACCACGACCCGCAGGCCTTGCCGCGCCAGGTCCAGCGCCGTGGTCAGGCCCACCGGGCCCGCGCCCACCACGATCACACAGTGCCGGGCCGGCGTGTCGCGCTGCTGGTCGGCGCATTTCGTATAGGCGAACTCGATCGCCTGGTAGTCGATGTCTCCCACGACTGTCTCCTGCGTGGCGGGTATGTCTTGGTCTTTTGTTCATGCAGGGCGCGCGGCCGGCGCAAAGGCCGCCGGCCGGGCCCATCGATGCGGCGCGGCGGTCAGCTTTCGAGCTGCTGCCACATCTCGATGTCGCGCTTGTCGGTCCAGATGCGCGGATCGTAGTGGCCGGTCGCCTCGTCGTAGGCGCGCGAGACGTTGAACGGCATGCAGTGGTCGAAGATCACCCACTGGCTGTAGCGCGGCTTCATGAAATCGTAGACCTCGCGGTAAATCGTCTTGAGGTCCTTGCCATCGGCCACGCCGCGGTTGACGGCGGCGTACAGGTCGGTCAGGAAGGCGCGCGTGCCGGCCAGGCCCTGGCGCACTTCGGTGGCGCTCTTGAGCGCCGGGCCGCGGCCCGGGACCATTTTCTCGGCCTCGAAGCCCGCCAGCGCGTCCAGCGTGGCCGGCCATTCGCGGAAATAGCAGTCGCCGCAGTACGGGGTGGATTGGTACTCGACCAGGTCGCCGGCGAACAGGATCTTCTGCTCGGGCAGCCAGGCGATGGTGTCGCCCTTGGTATGGCCGCGGCCGACCTGCAGCAGCTTGACTTCCAGGTTGCCCAGGTCGACCGTCATTTCGCCCTTGAACGTCATGGTGGGCCACACCAGGCCGGGCGGGATCGATTCGACGTTGCGGAACAGGCGCGGGAAGCGGCCGATCTCGCTGGCCTTGTCCTGTTCGCCGCGCTCGGCGATCAGGTCGTAGGTGTCGCGGCTGGCCAGGATTTCCTGGGCGCCGTAGGCCGAGGCGCCGAACACGCGCACGGCGTGGTAGTGGGACAGCAGGATGTACTTGATGGGCTTGTCGGTGACTTCGCGCACGCGGCGGATCACGTCCTGGGCCATGACGGGCGTGGCCTGGGTATCGACCACCATGACCGCGTCGTCGCCGACGATGATGCCGGTGTTGGGGTCGCCTTCGGCCGTATAGGCGTAGGCGTTGTCGGAGAGTTTTTCGAACGAAACGACCTTGTCTTCCAGGTCGGCATGCGAGGCGAATTGTTTGCTCACGGTGGGCTCCTTCCACTTATACGAATGCGTGGAAGGAAATATAGCGCGGCGTTTGTTTTTGTGCAATACGTTTGCTATAGACGAATTCTCTAGCGTTTCTGGCAGCTCGGACAGAAATACGTGGCGCGCTGGCCCTGCACCAGGCGGCGGATCGGCGCGCCGCACACGCGGCAGGGCAGGCCGGCGCGCTCGTAGACGGCGGCGTGGATGGCGAAATACGCGCCCGGCTCGCCGCTGGCGCCGACGTAGTCGCGCAGCGTGCTGCCGCCGGAATCCAGCGCGTCCGACAGGGTGGCGCGGATGGCGGCCGCCAGCCGGTCGCAGCGCGCCGCCGAGACGCGCTGGGCGGCCGTGCGCGGATCGATGCCGGCGCGAAACAGGCTTTCCGATGCGTAGATGTTGCCCACGCCCACCACGGCGTCGCCGGCCAGCAGGGCCTGCTTGATGGCGACCCGGCGTCCGCGGAAGTAGGCGTGCAGCCAGCGCCCGTCAAAGCGCGGGTCGAACGGTTCGATGCCCAGGCGGGCCAGCAGCGGGTGGGCGGCGATCGGGCCGGCCTCGTCGGGGTGCCACAGCACCGCGCCGAAGCGGCGCGGATCGTGCAGCCGCAGGACGGCGTGGTCGAATACCCAGTCGACGTGGCCGTGCTTGCGCGGCGCCTCCTGCTCGGGCACCCGGCGCAGCGATCCGGACATGCCCAGATGCACGATCTGCACGCCATGGTCGAAGCGCAGCAGCAGGTACTTGCCGCGCCGCCCGCATTCGAGCACGGTGCGGCCGGCCAGCAGATCGGGCAGGGCGGGTGGAATGGGCCAGCGCATGCGCGCTTCGCGCACGACCAGGCGGCGTAGCGTCCGGCCCGTTATGACGGTGTCGATTCCCCGTCGGGTGGTCTCGACTTCAGGCAGTTCCGGCATGAGCCAGTGTAAGATCATCAATTGCGTGTACGAAGATTGTGCCATCAACCGGACGGGCCGCGTGAAGTTGTCGCTCAAACACATTAATTTCGGAGTAGCCGCGCTGGCGTTGGCGGGCTTGCAGTCCCTACCTGCGCAGGCCGCCGAGGTGCGTCCGCGCGATGCCACCGGCCCGCGCCTGATCCAGCCGAGCAAGCAGCCCGAGACCGAAGTCATCCGCCTGCGGCCGGGGCAACTGCCCTATGTTTCGCTTACCGCCGACATCTTCTATCGCATCGTCGGCGCCGAACTGGCCGCACAGCGCGGCATGTACGGCACCGCCGCCGCCACGCTGGTGACGCTGGCGCGCGAGACGGGCGATCCGCGCCTGGCCCGCCGCGGGCTGGAGTTCCAGCTTGCCGGGGGCAACCTGCCGGGCGCCCTGGATGCGGCGCGCGCCTGGTCCAGCCTGGCGCCCAACGATATCGAGGCCAGCTCCACCGAGCTGGCGCTGGCCGCCGCCAACGGCGAGACCTCGGGGCTGGCGACGGCGCTGCGCAAGCGCATCGACACGGCGCGCGACAAGCCGGCGGCCATCGTGCAGGCCATGGGCGTGCTCAGCCGCCTGAACGACCGCCGCCTGGCGCTGCGCATCCTGGACGAATCGCTCAGCGACAGCGCCCGCAAGCTGCCCGCCGCCCACCTGGCCTTGGCCGACGTGGCGCAGGCCGCCGGCGACTACCCGCGCGCCGCCAACGAAGCCTACGCCGCGCTGGCCGCCGACCCCAAGTCCGAGGCCGCCGCGCAGCGCGTGCTCGAATACGGCGCCAAGGTCGACGCCACGCGCGCGCAGCACCAGGCGCGCGCCTTCATCAACCGCAATCCGGACGCGCGCAAGCTGCGCCTGATGCTGGCCGGCCAGATCGCCGACGGCGGCGATTACGATGGCGCGCTGGCCGAGCTGCAGGCGATGGCGCGGCGCTCGCCCGAGGATTTCGACCTGATGTTCATGCAGGCCCAGCTGGCCTACAAGGCGGGACGCCTGGACCAGGCGCGCGGCTACCTGCAGCAATACCTCGACGTGCAGAACCAGCGCCAGATGGCCACCGCGCCGGGCGCCACCGACGCCGGCGCCGCCGCGGCCGACGCCCACGTGCTGCTGTCGCGCATCGCCGAAGACCAGGGCCGCTACGACGAAGCCATCCGCGAGCTGGGCCGCATCGACGACCCGGCCATGCGCTATTCGGCGCACATGCGCCAGGCCACGCTGCGGGCCCGCCAGGGGCGCATCGACGACGCGCTGGCCATGGTGGACCGGGCCGATCCGCAGGACGACGAAGAGCGCACGCTGGGCGTGCTGACCAAGGCGCAGATCCTGCGCGACGCCGACCAGGTCGATCGCGCGGTGGCTATCCTGGTGGCGGCCGACAAGGCCATGCCCGACACGGTCGAGATCAAGTACGAACTGGCCATGCTGTACGAGCGCCAGGGGCGCATCGACCAGCTCGAGCGCCTGCTGCGCGAAGTCATCGCGCTCGACCCCGACCATGCCCATGCCTACAACGCGCTGGGCTACACGCTGGCCGACCGCAACCAGCGGCTGCCCGAGGCGCTGGACCTCATCACCCAGGCGCTCGAGCTGTCGCCCGAGGATCCCTTCATCCTCGACAGCATGGGCTGGGTCAAATTCCGCATGGGCGAGCCTTCGGCCGCGATCGAGTACCTCAAGCGCGCCTATGCGCTGCGCCCCGAGGCCGACATCGCCGCCCACCTGGCCGAAGTGCTGTGGGTGCAGGGCGAGCGCGACAGCGCCACCGAACTGCTGCGCACCGCCTACGCCAAGGATCCCAAGAACCGCGCCCTGCTCGACACGATGCGCCGCCTGGAGGTGCGCCCGTGAGCGTCTGCCCGGCGCCGCGCTCGCCCGTCCGCTGGCTGCACGCATTCACGCTGTGCCTGCTGCTGGCCGTGCTGGCTGGCTGCGTCAGCGTGCCCAAGCCCATGGCCGGCGCGGGCGAGGACGTGTTCTCGCGGGTGGGCCGGTTCGCCATCACCGTCACGGAGTCCGACGGCAAGCAGCAGGCCGTGCAGGGCGGTTTCGCGTGGCGCGACGATGGCGGCAGCTATCTGCTGGACCTGACCAATCCGCTGGGCTCGACCGAGGCGCGCGTCGAAGGGCGCCCCGGCATGGCCGTCCTGACACGCGCCAATGGCGAGCGCCTGGCGGCCGAGCATCCCGATGCGCTGGCCGAGGACGCCCTGGGCAGCCCGGTGCCGGTGACGGGGCTGCGCGACTGGCTGCGCGGCCGCCTGATGGCCGGCGCGGCCCCGGATGGCCTGGAGCGCGACGCGCAAGGCCGCCCCACGGCCTTCGAGCAGGACGGCTGGAACGCGCGCCTGAGCCGCTACGACGCGCAAGGCCCGCAACTGCTGGTGCTGCAGCGCCAGGAGCCCGGCCGCCGCATCCTGGTGCGGCTGGTGATTACCCAGCCCTAGGCGGGCGGCGGTCTAGAATAGGGGCATCCCCAGCCCCTCGCTTCCGCCGTGACGCTCTACGACGTACCCGCACCCGCCAAGTTGAACCTGTTTCTGCACGTGGTGGGCCGCCGCGCCGACGGCTACCATCTGCTGCAGACCGCGTTCCGCTTCATCGACCTGGCCGACACCCTGCATTTCGAAGCGCGCGCCGACGGTGCCATCGGCCGCGCGTACGAACTGCCCGGCGTGGCCGAGTCCGACGACCTGGTCGTGCGCGCCGCGCGCAGCCTGCAGCGCGCCACCGGCACCCGCCAGGGCGCGCAGATCGGCCTGCACAAGCGCATCCCGCAGGGCGGCGGCCTGGGCGGCGGATCGAGCGACGCCGCCACCACCCTGATCGCCCTGAACCGGCTCTGGGGCACCGGCCTGTCGCGCAGCCAGCTGATGCAACTGGCGCTGCCGCTGGGCGCCGACGTCCCGGTCTTCGTCTTCGGCCAGTCGGCCTTCGCGCAAGGCGTGGGCGAAGACCTGACGGCCGTGGCGCTGCCGCCGGCGGCCTATCTGGTGGTGCAGCCCGACGCCGGCGTGCCCACTGCCGCCATTTTTTCCGACCCCGATTTGACAAGGGATTGTGCTTCGGTCACAATAGCGGACTTTCTTGCTTTGCTAACTTCCTGCTTTGGCAGGAATGATCTGGAGCCGGTGGTGTTGCGGCGGTATCCTGAGGTTTCAGGGGCTGTTCGCTGGCTTTTCGAGCACGGTTTGCGTGTTCGGATGTCGGGATCTGGGGCGTGTCTTTTCGCCGAATTTCCCACCCTGCCGGAAGCCGTTTTGGCACAAGAGGAAATAACCGCTACAATGCGCGTCGCTGGAAAAACAACCAGCCACACGCATCCCGGGTTCCGGTTGGTACAGGCTAGTACTGGATTGACTGAACATCCGTTGCGGAACTGGATTGCAAGCTAGTTGGGGAGTCGCCAAGCTGGTTAAGGCACCGGATTTTGATTCCGGCATGCGAAGGTTCGAATCCTTCCTCCCCAGCCAAACCAATACATAAAAAAGCTGTTGAACGCGCCCGTCAGACACTGGCTCCAGTTCAGCAGCTTTTTTGTTTTACGAGATTTTCAGCGCGCACCTGCGTACGTGACCTGAAACCGACCACTGCATCAACATCATGGCAAACGACAGCTTCATGATTTTCACGGGCACCGCCAACACGCGGCTGGCCGTGGACGTAGTCAACCACCTCGACATGTCGCTGGGAAAAATGACCGTCGGTCGTTTCTCCGATGGCGAGGTGATGGTCGAGATCAACGAGAACGTGCGCGGCAAGGACGTCTTCGTGCTGCAGCCCACCTGTGCGCCCACGAACGACAACCTGATGGAAATCATGGTGATGGTCGATGCCCTGCGCCGCGCCTCGGCCGGCCGCATCACCGCCGCCATCCCGTATTTCGGCTATGCCCGCCAGGATCGCCGGCCGCGCTCGGCGCGCGTGGCGATCTCGGCCAAGGTCGTGGCCAACATGCTGCAGGTCGCCGGCGTCGACCGCGTGCTGACCATGGACCTGCACGCCGACCAGATCCAGGGTTTCTTCGACATCCCGGTCGACAACATCTATGCCGGTCCGATCCTGCTGGGCGACATCTGGCGCCGCAATTTCTCGAACCTGGTGGTGGTGTCGCCCGATATCGGCGGCGTGGTGCGCGCCCGCGCGCTGGCCAAGCAGCTGGAAGCCGACCTGGCCATCATCGACAAGCGCCGTCCGCGCGCCAACGTGTCGGAAGTGATGAACATCATCGGTGAAGTCGACGGCCGCACCTGCATCATCATGGACGACATGGTCGACACCGCCGGCACGTTGTGCAAGGCGGCCCAGGCCCTGAAAGACCGCGGCGCCGGCGCCGTCTACGCGTATTGCACGCACCCGGTGCTGTCGGGCGGCGCCATCGAGCGCATCGAGACTTCCTCGCTGGACGAGCTGGTCGTCACCGACACCATCCCGCTGTCCGAGCAAGGCCAGGCCTGCGGCAAGATCCGCCAGCTGTCGTGCGCCGCGCTGCTGGGCGAGACCATTCTGCGCATTTCCAACGCCGAGTCGGTCAGCTCGCTGTTTGCCGACTGATCGGCGCCCGTATTCCCGAATTTGTGCGCCGCTGGTCGCGGCGGCGCGCAAAAACCACGCAGCGCATGTCGCGCCGCGTGTCTTAACCGGCGATCCATTCGCCAGATTGTTTGGAGTTTTCCATGAAATTCAACGCCACTGCGCGTAGCGTCCAGGGTTCGAGTGCGAGCCGCCGCCTGCGCCGCGCGGGCCGCGTGCCTGCCATCGTTTACGGCGGTACCGCTGCCCCCCTGAACATCGAACTGGATCACAACGAGATCTACCATGCCCTGCGCAAGGAAGAATTCCACGCGTCGATCCTGAACATGGTCATCGAGGGCGGCAAGACCGAAGAAGTGCTGCTGCGTTCGGTTCAATGGCACGCCTACAAGCCGCAAGTCATGCACGTCGACTTCCAGCGCGTCGATGCCAACCAGGCCCTGCACACCAAGGTGCCCCTGCACTTCATCAACGCCGAAGTGTCGCCGGCCGTCAAGCTGAGCGGCGCGATCATCTCGCACGTGCTGACCGAACTGGACATCACCTGCCTGCCGGCGTTGCTGCCCCAGTTCATCGAAGTCAACCTGGGCGACCTGCTGGGTGGCGGTTCGATCCACCTGGCCGACATCAAGCTGCCCAAGGGCGTGACGTTCAACGCCCACGGCGGCGACACCAACCCCCTGATCGCCGCTGCGGTCGTCAAGGGTGGCGGTGCCGCTGACGAAGGCGACGCTGCCGCCGAGCAACCTGCCGCCTGAGTGCGCCAGGGCGCGGCGGCGACCGTCCGCCGCGGGCTCGTGTCCGACGTCCCCGAAACCCTGCGCATGCGATTTGCATGCGCAGGGTTTTGTACTTTACAAATACGCGTCCCGATGCATACGCCACCATGTCAGATCCCATTCGCCTGATCGTCGGGCTGGGCAACCCCGGCCCCGACTACGAAACGACCCGCCACAACGCCGGTTTCTGGCTCGCCGACCACCTGGCCGACGACCTGCGCACCGCGTTTGCGCTGGAGAAAGGGTTCTTCGGCATGCTCGCCAAGGCGCGCCACGCGGGCGAGAACGTCGTGCTGCTCAAGCCCATCACCTACATGAACCGTTCCGGCCAGTCCGTCGGCGCGGTGGCGCGCTTCTACAAACTGGCGCCCGAACAGGTGCTGGTGCTGCATGACGAACTCGACCTGCTGCCGGGGCAGGTCAAGATCAAGCAGGGCGGCGGCCACGCCGGCCACAATGGCCTGAAAGACATCCAGGCCGCGCTGGGCAGCCCCAATTTCTGGCGCCTGCGCATCGGCATCGGCCATCCCCGCAGCCTCGGCCTGGCGCAGCAAGTCGCCGACTTCGTCCTGCACCCGCCGCGCCGCGAAGAACAGCAGCAGATCGATACGGTCATCGACCGTTGCCGCGCCGTCGTGCCGGCGATGCTGGCCGGCGATTTCGCGCTGGCCACGCGCGAGCTGCACGGCGCCAACGGGGCTTGAGCGACGTGACCACGGCGCGGCAGGGCGCGGCGCGCGCCACGACGTTTCGCCAGGACCTGGCCGATTGCTGGCGCTTCCTGCGCCGGCCCACCCTGAGCGGCCGCCTGCCCGGGCGGCGCGCCGACAGCGGCTGGGCCAGCGACTGGCGACCCGGCGTCGGCGCCTCGCGCCTGCTGGCCTGGGCCGCGGTGCTGTGGGCCCTGAACCTGTTCGCGCTCGGCCCCATCGCCGTCACCGTGGCCGGCGCCGGCGGCGCCATGCACCGGCTGGATCTGGCCAACATCCCCTGGCTGACCGCCATACTATGGGCGCCCCTGGTCGAGGAACTGCTGTTTCGCTACGGCCTGCGCCGGCCCGCGCAGGCGCTGTGGTTCTGCCCCATGGTGCTGCCCGCCATCCTGTGGGGCGCGCAGGGCTGGACGCTGGCGCTCGTCGCCGTGGCGGTCTGGCTGGCGTGGCTGTCGCTGCGCCGAGGACGCGCCTCGCTGGCCGGCTGGGACACCAGCTGGCGCCGCTACTACAGCTACCGTTTCGGGCTGGTGTTCCATCTGGTGGCGCTCACCTTCGCCGCGGTCCACCTGAACAACTTCTCGCTCAGCCAGACCCCCATATGGCTGCTGCCGCTGCTGGTGCTGCCCCAATGGGCCACCGGCCTGGTACTGGGATGGATGCGGGTGCGGCGCGGCATCGGCGCGGCGATCGCGCTGCACGCGCTGTTCAACGGCGGCTCGGTACTGATGATCTGGCTGCTGATGACACTGATGCCGGCCGGCGCCTGAAGGCAGGGCGCCGCCACAGGCGGTAAACTGCACCGTTAACGCTTTGATTACACATACTTAGACAGGAATTCCATGGCTCTGCAATGCGGCATCGTCGGCCTGCCCAATGTCGGCAAATCGACGCTCTTCAACGCCCTGACCGGCGCCGGCATCGCCGCCGAGAACTATCCGTTCTGCACCATCGAGCCCAACGTGGGCGTGGTGGAAGTGCCCGACCCGCGCCTGGACAAGCTGGCCGAGATCGTCAAGCCCGAGCGCATCCTGCCGGCCACCGTCGAATTCGTCGACATCGCCGGCCTGGTGGCCGGCGCCAGCCAGGGCGAGGGCCTGGGCAACCAGTTCCTCTCGCACATCCGCGAAACCAACGCCATCGTCAACGTGGTGCGCTGCTTCGAAGACCCCAACGTGGTCCACGTCGCCGGCAAGGTCGACCCCATCGCCGACATCGAAGTCATCGAGACCGAACTGGCGCTGGCCGACCTGCAGACCGCCGAGAAAGCCCTGCACCGCCACTCCAAGACCGCCCGTTCCGGCGACAAGGACGCGCAGCGCCTGGTGACCGTGCTGGAGAAATGCATCGCCCAGCTCAACCAGGCCAAGCCGGTGCGCGGCCTGGACCTCAGCGACGAAGAGCAGGCCCTGATCGCGCAGCTGTGCTTCATCACCGCCAAGCCCGCCATGTACGTGGGCAACGTCAGCGACGACGGCTTCACCGACAACCCGCTGCTCGAGCGCCTGGCCGAGTTCGCCAAGTCGCGCAACGCGCCCATGGTCGCCATCTGCGCGGCCATCGAATCCGAGATCGTCGACCTGCCCGAGGAAGACCGCCAGGCCTTCCTGTCGGACATGGGCATGGAAGAACCCGGCCTGAACCGCCTGATCCGCGGCGCCTTCACCCTGCTCGGCCTGCAGACCTACTTCACCGCCGGCGTGAAGGAAGTGCGCGCCTGGACCATCCCCATCGGCGCCACCGCGTCGCAGGCCGCCGGCGTCATCCACACCGACTTCGAACGCGGCTTCATCCGCGCCCAGACCATCGCCTACGAAGACTTCATCGCCTGCAAGGGCGAGCAGGGCGCCAAGGAAGCCGGCAAGATGCGCGCCGAAGGCAAGGAATACGTGGTCAAGGATGGGGACGTGATGAACTTTCTGTTCAACGTCTGACGAGTTTTTCGAAACCCAGGACAGTCCGCCAGCGCCTGGCGGACTGCGTCAGCCCTTGGGCATCAAAGGGCTGCGCATCCCGTTCGCTCATAGGCATCCTAGAACCGGATGCTCAGGTCGGCCCTTACTCCATGGTCTTGCGCCGAGCCGGCGATCTGGCCGGCGTAGCTCAGTCCGAAGCGGGTGTTGCGCGCCACCGCCAGGTCCACGCCCAGTTCGATCACCGCGCTGTCCTGGGCGATGGGCGCGCCGGCCACGGTAAAGGCGTCGCCCGCCGAGAACGCATGACGTGCCTGGGGCGTGGTGTCGCCCATGGCGTGGCGCCATCCCGCCGTGGCGCGCACCGTTCCCTGTGCCGCCCCGCTGCCGAGCGCGTGTTCGGCGCGCAGCCCCAGCGTGCTGAAGGTGGTTTCCGTGTTGGCGCTGCCCGTTGTCAGCGCGGCGGCGCCGCCGCTTTCGCGGTAGCCATCGGTATGCAGGCGCACGTAGGCCAGGCTGGCGAACGGCTCCAGGCGCGTTGTGTCGTTCAGTTCGATGCCGTAGCCCAGTTCGCCGAAGGCCTGGAAGGTGCCGCCGCCATAGTCGGCCCGCAGGCTGTCGCTCAGTCCCGGGATGTCCACCGAGCGCCGGGTGCGGATGTCGTGCCAGGAGTAGGCCAGGCCAGTGCGCACGCCCAGGGCGCCCGATTGGGTGCCGCCGTACAGGCCAAGGTGGTAGTTGTCGCTGCGGCCCGAGGAGGCCCGGTCGCGCGCCTTGGCGTCCGTCTGGCTGTACCCGGCCAGGGCGCCCACCCGCCAGTTGCCCATCAGCCGATCCGCGCCGATCAGCACCCCGCCGACGTTGCGCTCGAGGCGGGCGGCGTTGCCGTCGCTGTCGGTCGAACCCCAGGAGCCGAACGCCTGCGACCAGGCCGCCGGGCCGTCATGGGTCGCCGCAACGGCGGTCGGCGCGCCGTCCGCGGCGCGCGCACTCACGGCGGCCGTGGACGCCCCGGGCGCCGCAAAGGCTGCCCGCACGCGGTCCTTGGCGGCATCGCGCACAAAGCGGCTGTCCTCGATCAAGGCCGTCTTGGCCGAGGCGTGGATTTCGCCCGAGAGTGCGTCCAGGCTGGCGCGCACCAGGGGCGCGTCATCGGGCAGTTGCGCAACCGCGTCGTAGACCGCATGGCCGGCGGCCACGCCGATGCTGTCTATGCCCTGGGCCGTGGCGTACTGGTTGTCCGTCAACGCCATCGAGGCGAAGCTGCGGTCGTTGCGCGCCAGCGCCAGGCCGACCGTACCCGCGCCGTAGTCGTAGCGCAGTTCGGGCGTCAGGAAGGCGAAGTCGGAGGAGACGGTATCGAACCGGCCCGATAGCGCGCCGCCGGTCGTGAGCAGCGTATAGGTCGAGCGCAGCTGGTACTGCCCGGTGGCGCCGACGTGGGCGACCGCGCCGCCCTGGATCGTGGTATTGCCCGTGACGGCCACCTGGTCGCTGCGCGTGCCTTGTGGGTCGACTTCCACTTCGAAGCGCGACCCCTTGTCGAGGACGAGGTCGCCGTTTACCGTCAGCGTGCCGACGGAGTTGCCCGGCGCCAGCGTGCCGCCCGAGGCCACCGTCACCTGCGAGCCCGCGCCCGAGCCGACCGTGCCGGAGCCGCCGAGGGTCGCGCCGGCTTGCACATCGAGCGAGCCGCCCAGGACGCCGCCGCCATGGCGATCGCCGACGCGCAGCGTGCCGGCACTGACCGTGGCGTGCCCGGTAAAGCTGGCGCTGTCGCCGGTCAGCAGCAGGCTGCCGGCGCCTTGTTTATGGAATCGGCCCGTACCGCTCAAGGCCCCCGCATAGGCGGCGGCCTGCGCGTCGTCCAGCACAAAGATCCCGTTCGCGCCGATGGCCACGTCGCCCGCGAAGCGGCTGCCGGCGCTGCGTAGCGGCCCGGTATCGACCGCCCAGTCCTGGGCATTGCGGCCAGCCAGGGCCAGTGAGCCGGCGCCGAGTTTGCGCATCAGGCCGGAGCCCGAGATGTCCCCGGCGAACACGCCGCCCGTCGCTTGCTGGAACGCCACCTCGCCGTCGTTGGCGATATTCCCGCGGATCGAGGCGGTATCTCCGATGAGCACGCCTTGGCGCACCCGCGTTCCGCCGGCGTAGAGGTTGGCTCCAGCCAGGCGCAGCGTCCCGGTGCCGGTCTTGACCAGGGCGCCAGTGCCGCCGATCGGCCCGGTGGCCGCCAGCGTGGTGCCGGCGGCGACATCGAAGCCCCCGTTGCCGGCCAGGGTGATGTTCCGGCCGATGGCCATGTCGGCTGTCGTGGCCAGCGTGCCGCCGCTCAGCAGGATCCCGGCGCCCGTTGCGCCCAGGTTCCTGTCCGAAGCAATGGAGACCGCGCCGCCCAGGATGTGCGTGCTGCCTTGATAGCTGTTGTTCCCCGAGAGCACCAGCGTGCCGGCGTCGGTCTTGGTGATTCCGCCGCTGCCGGTAATCTCCGTGGAGATCTCGGCGCTGTTGGCCAGTACGCGGATTTCGGCATTGCCGTCGCCGCGCTCGGAGCCGTCGATCACGAGCTGGCCCGAACCTTCGAGTCGGTAGCCGTCATCGACGAATTGCAGGCCCTTGAATTGCTGCATGCCTGCGACCGTGATCGTGCCGCCACCGAAGCCGCCCGGCTGATTCTTGAACACGGCTTGGTTGCCCGCCCAGCCGGCCGCAACCTCGCCGTTCCGGTTCAGCCACTGTGCGTTCGCGCTGTTCCAGGCGCCATCCCCCCCCTGCCAGTGTTGCAGCGTGTCGTGTCCGAGCGCGGCGATGAACAGATCGACATTGCCGCCGCCGGCCTGGATCTCGAAGTGCGCCGGATCCGAGAAAACCGGTGTCGAGCCGATCGACAGTCCAGTGCCGGAAAGCGTGCCGCCATAGGTCATCAACCGGTAGTAGCCCAGGCCCGGTACGCCATCCTGGGCGGTATCGCTGCTTGACCTGAGGTTGAGCGCGCCGTTGAGCGTCAGATTGCCTGTGACGTTGACGCGGCTGCCGATGCCGGATGCCGGGTCGCTGGATGTACCGGGGCCGCCCAGCTGATAATCGAGGATGGAGCCGTCATGCAGGGTCAGGTCGCCGTTGACCGTCAACGTGCCGATGGAAGATTGGCCCGGGGAGAGAGTGCTGCCGTGCTGGATGCTCGTATTGCCGACCGTGCCCGAGCCGCTGAGTCTCGAAGCGCCACCGATGTCAATGATGGCCTCGAGAGTACCGTTCACTTGCAGGGTGCTTTGGCCGGTGACGAACGCAGTGGGGAGGGCGTTATGGGCACCGTTCAGGATCACCGTTCCTGTCGGACCGCTGCTTATTTTCACGCCAGCCCGACCATTGATGCTCCCTTCCAGGGTCAACGAGCTGGTGGTGGAAATGGTGCCGCTCCCATCGATCCAGGTGTCGGCGTAAAGGGTGAGCGGGGCCGTCGCCTCCAGCGTCCCCCCGTTGAGGGTCAGGGGGCCGGTACCCAGGTTCCCGCTTTGCGCAATGCGCAGTGTGCCTGCTTCGATCACCGTCCCGCCAGCGTAGGTGTTGACGCCTGAGAGCGTCAGGCTGCCTGGGCCGGTTTTCGTCAGTGCGCCGCTGCCGGAGACGATGCCTTGCTGCGTCAACGAGGCGCCGCTGGCGACGTCGAAGGCACCGTTGCCCGCGCCAAGCGCCGTGGCGCGGTTCATGGTGATGAAGCCCGTTGTCCGCAGCGTGCCGCCGTTGAAAACCAGGGCGCCATTGGGATTGCCCAGGTTGGCGTTAGCCGAGATGCCGAGCACGCCCGCATCGAGTGTCGTGCCGCCGGTGTAGGTGTTCCCGCCGACGAGCGTGGTGGCGCCGACGCCGGCGTGGACGACCGCGACGTTCTGCAAAATGGCGGGGGCAAATTCGTAGTCGCCGGCACTATGGTTGAAGATCAATTGTCCCGTGACGTTGTCGTCCGGCGTGGCCCAGACGTACGGGCTATCGAGTGTGCCGGGCGCATTGCTGATCTCCAACCTGCCGCCGTCAAGCGCCAGGCCTTGGGTGCCCGTGCGCAGGGTTCCTCCGCCGCGCAGCAGGACTGCTCCGTTGTGCTATACACGGAAGTTTCCGTAGCCGCCGGTCACGGTGCCGCCGTCGATGGTCAAGGTAGAAATGGCGGAACTGCCGCGGTCATTGCCGATAGAGGTCTGATTGCCTACTGTCAGGCTGCCGGCGCTGCGCACGATCAGATGGCCGATCTCCGATGGAAGCGTTCCCAGGCCCAGGATCAGGTGCTCGGCACGCGCTGCGTCATGGATCTCTGCTGTGCCGCCGTTGCGGATGGACACGGTCGTGGCTGCGTCGGGTACGGCGCCTGGCGTCCAGTTCGCTGCCGCGGACCAGTTTCCTTCGTCGACCGCCCATTCGGCGGCAGAGACGGCGCCTGATGTAAACGCCAGCGCCTGCGTCGCCATGAAAATCGTCGCCCGTTTGCGTGCCGACCCGCTTTTTCCCCGGCCTTTCGCCGTTTCCGGAGCCGCCTGCATGACGCCTTGCGCGCGGTTGAATACGAGGCGGTGGTTGCGGTTCATACGTGTCCTTGCCGGCTGGGATGGGAGCCTCGGCGCCAGGGCAGGAGGCATGCGCAATGCGCGTATGTATGTCTGCTTTCTACGTGCGCAAGCAGATGATTCATTGCGCCGGAACTCTATCAAAACACTCTCGCACCAATATTTGGTTGAGGCGGTGGCCGGTGCTTTTCGCGATTTATTGCGCGGAAAGGAACAAAACGCTCCAAAACCAACCCGCATGGCCGGCGCCAGCGTCGCGGCCTCAAGTGTTAAATTTCGGCGAACCTGCGGAAAACCACATCCAGCCAGGCGAGCGCACGTCCCGCTGTTTCGTACCTTGCCGAGCCCTCGATATGTCCATACCGTCCGTGCGCTATGCCGATCTTGTCTTCCAGCCCGATTTGCGCGCCGCCACGCGGGACGACGGCGCCAAGCTGAGCCTGACCCGGCAAGAGCGCGCCCTGATCCTGCAGTTGACCGAGCGGCCGCATCAACTCATCACGCGGCAGCAACTGCTGGAGGGCCTGGGCGATCTGGCGGGCGAGCTGAGCGAGCGCAATATCGATTACCTGGTCAACCGGCTGCGCAAGCGGCTGGGAGACAATGCCCGCACGCCGCGCTTTATCGCCACGCAGTATGGTGAAGGCTATATATGGGTGGCGGACCCGATCGCGGTCGCGCCGGTGTCGGCCTTCCTGCTGATCGGCCCGGTTTATGGCCTGGGCGAAAACGAACAGGCCGCCGCCGTCGTGAAGCGCCTCGGCGGCCACATCGGCCAGGCGCTGCACGGCAGCCGCAAGGTGCTGTGCCTGCCGCAATGGCGGTTCGAGCCGGAGACGGCAAGCCATATCGCCCATAGCCTGGAAATCAGCCTGTGGCCCGAAGACGGCCAGCTGCATATGGCGCTGGTGCTCAAGGACGGCCGCAGCAACACGCCGATCAGGCCGTTTCGCTTGACCGTGCCCCTGGCGGGGGAAAACGCCGAACTCGCTGCCTTCGCGCAATCGCTGGCCGATGCCATCTGGGCGCATGCCGCGCTGCCCGGCGGAGAACCGCCCAACCCGACCGACCGGCCCTTGTTGCTGCGCCTGCACGATGCAGCCGTCCTGGTCACGGGCGATATCGAAAGCTGGCGCCACAATGCGCAGCGGCTGCGCGCGGCCCAAGCGGACAATCCGGACGACCCCGCGTTGGCGGTGCTGCTGGCGCTGAACCGCTATACCGAGCTGATCCAGGGGCCGCTATCGCCGGATACGCCGCCGCTGACCGATGTGCAATGGCGCGGCATTGAAGACGATATCGAGCAATTGGCGCTCGGCGCCTTGGCAAAGGCCCGAAGCGAACCGATGCTGTTGCTGGGCATCGCAAAGGTGCTGTGCTTCATCGATCGGGGCTACCTGAAGCTGGCCGCCACGCTGACCGAGGAGGCCTTCGAAGCCAGCACGGCCTTTGCCGCCGCCTTCACCATGAAAGCGCTCACTCTGGCCTGCCAAGGGGAGATCGACCGCGCGGTCGATCTCTACGATCGGGCGATCGAGCTCGCCGAGACGGGGTCCCAGTTTCATATCTATCTCTTGATCCTCAAGGGCAGCGCATTGCTGGCCGCCGACCGGCGCGGCGAGGTGGCCCAGATGGTCGCCGAACTGTCCGCGCTCGATCCTGCGAGCCGGGGATGGGTCGGCTTGATCTTTCTTTCTCCCAAGTCCAAGCGTACGCCGCCGGCGCTCGCCATGATCCCCAAGGAAGCGGGCCGGCGCATGCTCACCTACCTGCACCGGACCACCGCGCGGCAATTCGAGCGCCGGCATCATCAGAAGAACGTCCTGCATGGCCTGGCCATTCATCTGGCCCGCGTCCACGGCGCGGATGTCATTCCATCGCCGCTGCGGGAATACTTTCCGAAGCGCTTCGCCGACGCGTCATGAAAAAGGCCGCCAAGCGCGGCGCCGGCGGCGCGCCGGCCGGGAGCGCTCGCCTATTGCCTGGCCCCGATATCGTCGACGATTTTCTGCCACTTGGCTTCCTCGGCTTCCAGGAACTGGCCCAGTCCCTCGGGCGAGGACGGGCGCAACTCCACGCCCATGGTCACCATCTGCGACATGAACTCCGGATTGCGCAGGACCGCCTGGGTGCTTTGGTTCAAGCGCTTGACCACGTCGGCGGGAACGCCCGGCGGGGCCAGCAATGCATACCAGATGCTGCTGGTGACGTTGGGCAGGCCGGCATCGTTGGCGGTGGACAGGTTCGGCATGAAGTCCGGCATGCCGGCCTCCCGCGTCGTGGGCAGGTCGGGCATGAGCGTACTGCGCCCGGCGCTGGTGACCGCCAGGGCGCGAACCTTGCCTGATTGGACCAGCGGCGCCAGATGGCCCACCGTGCTCAGCAACAGCTGTATTTCGCCGCTCATGAGGGCAACGCTGGCAGGAGCCGCTCCCTTGTAGGGGATGCGTTGCATGTCCAGGCCCGCGGCGCGCAGCATGTATGCTGTTTCGAGATAGGTATTGCTGGCCGACGTTCCGTAGTTCAATTGCCCGCCGTGCGCCTTGGCATAGTCGATGAATTCCTGCAGGGTCCTGGTCGGCAGCATCGGGGCAATGGCGATCGCGACCGGCGCCTCGCCGATCATGGAAATCGGCGTGACGTCATCGCGGACCTTGAATTTCGCCTCGCTGAACAGGCTTGGGTTGACCGCGTGCGTCGATGTGGCCAGGTATATGGTGTAGCCGTCCGGCTTTGCGTTCTTGATGGCCTGGGAGGCCAGCAGGCTGTCGGCGCCGGGGCGATTCTCGACCACGATCGGCACGCCGATCTCGGCGTTCAGGTATTTCGCGAACGCGCGCGTCAACACGTCGGAGCCGCCGCCGGCGGCAAACCCCACCACCAGGCTGATCGGCTTGCTCGGATAGCTGTCGGCGGACGCGTGCAGCGGCAGCAGGGCACTGATTGCGGCCGCGGCTGCGGCAAGTATTCTCCTGTACATCGCCATCTCCTCTGTTCCCGGATGAAGGATCCAATCGCAGCTTGAGTCGCCGGTACGGCAGGGGCGTTCCCAGCTTGCGGATAGGGCGCTTCGATTGCTTGAATAGTCATATGAGCGCGAAGTGAATTTATCATGAAATTGAATGGTTAATCATTCAATTTCATGGCCAGGGCCCGGCCGCCACAGGCATGGGCAGTTGCCTGGGTGGGCTTTCATAGGGGAAAGAGCCTCGCGCGGCGATTTGCGGCCGTGATGGAGGCGGTGCTGTATGAGTATTGAATGGCTAACCATTCATGTCGTGTGGCCCGGCCTGGTGGTCCGGGCGGGAGGGGCGGGAGGGCCGGGCCGGACTGTGGCGTCCGGCGGCCAGGCTCAGGCGGCGCGGCCGCGCCGTGCGCGCTTCTTCGGTTCCGTGCCCGCCGCGCGGGAGGCGCCGTCGTCCGATTCGCCGGCGAGATGGACGGGCCGGAGTTCGCCGGCCCGGCGCAGTTCTTCATATCGGCTGCTGCCGCGCGGCAGCAGCAGGTCTTTCCAGGCGGCATGGATCGCCTGGTCGAGATACTCATCCAGCGTGACGATGCGACGCAAGCGCCAATGCTTCAGGGGCCATGCATGCGCCGCAATGATGATGCGGTACACCAGCAGCTCCACGTTGGTGGGCGCCAGGTAGCCCGCGCGTATGCAATCCGTGGCGCATGCTTCGATAAGCCTGTTGGTGTCGAGTTCGAGCTGCTTCATCTGCTCGATGTATTCGGGCTTGAGAGACTTGGTCTCGCGGTAGGTCAGCAGCACGGCTTGCTGGTTGGCGGCCATGACGCGCGTGTAGGCATCGATGGCGCGGTACAGGCGCGCGATGGGATCTTCGACGCCCAGCAAGGCCGACGGCACTTCTTCCTTGTTGCGCTGGACGATGTGCTGCAGCGCCAGGAACAGCAGGTCCTGCTTGTCCGGCACGTACTGGTACATCAGGCCGGCGCTGACGCCAGCCTCCTGCGCGATGTCCTTGACCGTGGCGGCGTGGTACCCCATGCGCGAAAACAGCTTGATCGCGGCTTTTACCAGTTGCGCGCGGCGTCGTGTTACCAGGGAGGAGTCGTCGACGGAATGGGGCATGTTGGGGTGGGGCTCCTGCGGCGCCGCCGTGGGCGCCGCGGTGGACTGACGGCCTGCAGTGGTGGCCTGGCCGCTGACAACAACGGCCGCCGGGTCTGCATTATGGAGCCATGTTCGCCCCGCCGCCAAGCCGGGCGGGGCTGGGCCATGGCCCTGGCGTATTGTCGCTGCGCCCGGTTCGGACCGGGGCGCCGCCTGCAGGCAGGCCGTTGCAGGCGACCTGCGCCTACCTGATCTCCGAATCCACCGCGAATACCGCCTGCGAGCGGTAGCGCTGGATGACGTCGGGCAGGGATTCGCTGCCGCCGCCCTTGCGGATCAGCCAGTAGTTGATGGCGGCCATGCCGACCAGGAACTCCTTGCATTGCTGCCTGGCGTCGATGATGGCGGAATAGGCGAGATAGATGACCTGGGCCTGCATGCGGGCCGGGGCCTTGTAGAAGCCGCCGATGACGTTGGAGACGACGCGCATGAGCAGGTCCTTCTCGCCTTCGAAATCGCCTTTGTCCACGCATGTCCAGTAAGCCTCTTCCTTGCCGCTGGGCACGAAGCTGTCCACCCATTGGCGGTAGTCCTTGTCGGCGACGATGGACATGGCCATGCGCTGCAGCGCTTCGTGGTCGGCCTGCTCGAGCGGATGCGCGGCGCAGAAGTCGCACAGGGCGCGCACTTCCTTGAACAGCGACTCGTGGCCCCGGCCGATATTGTTGTAGCTGTCCATCAGGCGCTGCAGGTTGCGGCGGAATTCCTGGATCTGCGATTCGCCGCCTTCGATGCTGTCGAGCAGGGGATAGATCTGGTAGTTGTAGGCGCAGATCGCGTTGATGTAGTCGCTGATGGCCTGCGTGGTGTTGGCCATGGCGTCCATCAGTACGTTGGCCCGCTTGGGGTCGAGTTCCAGCGATTTTTCCAGGCGCTCCAGGCCGCGGCTGACGGAGGCCTGCAGGGGGACGGTGTGCCGGACGATTTCCTTGACGTAGGCCGTCGACAGGTTGCCGAGCGCCGATTGGAATTCGTCGACGGTTACGGCGCGCACGGATTCGTCGAGCTGCCGGCGCTTGGTTTCCCGGGTCTTGAGGCGCTGGTTGATCAGGAAGGTGATGGCCGAGGCCAGAATCGCCAGGCTGGTGGCGACGTCGACACCGAATTGAATTTTCGACAAATCCATCTGCAAGAATTCCCGTTTTTATTTCACAATGTAAACAATATCAACATATCACGTTTTTATTTCGCTCAATGAAAAAGGGGCGTCCGGACTTGCCTGTTACCAACTGGTCCGCCGGGGCCGTGCTGGCCGCTGGGGGCGGGATGGATAATTACCACTGGTAATATCCATATATCCGAATCCGCATATTCCGCCTGCGCGCAATCGCAGGGCACGCCGCTCAATATGAATCGCAATCTCTGGCTGTTGTCGGTCCTGCAGGGCCTGTTCCTTACCAATAACGTTACTTTCATCGCCATCAATGGCCTGGTCGGGTTCGCGCTCGCGCCGTACGGCTGGATGGCGACGCTTCCGGTCATGGGTTATGTGGTCGGGGGGGCGCTGTGCACGGGGCCGGTCGCGTGGACGCAGAAGCGCTACGGCCGCAAGGGCAGCTTCATGCTGGGGCTGCTGGTGGCGGCCGGTTCGGCGCTGCTGTGCGCTTTCGCGGCCTATATAGGCAATTTCTGGTTGCTGTGCGCCGCGACCGCGATCGCGGGCTATTACTCGGCCAACGGGCAGCTTTACCGGTTCGCGTCGGCGGAGCTGGCCGCGCCCGGCGCGCGCGAGAAGGCGGTGTCGCTGGTGATGGCGGGCGGCCTGCTGGGGGCGGTGGTGGGGCCCAACCTGGCTTCGTTCACCAAGGAATTGTTCGTCACGCCGTTCCTGGGCGCGTATCTGGCGCTGGCCGTGGTGGCGCTGCTGGCGATGGCGGTGCTGGCGCGCATCGAGTTTCCGGAGGTGGCGCAGCGCGCCAGCGCGAATGGTGGGCGGCCGTTGTCTGTGATTGCGCGCCAGCCCGCGTTCATCGTGGCCACCGGGGCCGGCGCGCTCGGCTACGGGGTGATGAACCTGCTGATGGCGGCCACGCCGTTGGCGATGCAGCACCATGGCCTGCCGTTCGCGGATGCCGCGTTCGTGCTGGAGTGGCATGTCATCGGGATGTTCGCGCCCGGCTTTTTTACCGGCCATCTCATCAAGCGTTTCGGCGTGCTGCCCATCATGGGCTGGGGCGCCGCGCTCAATCTGGTCTGCATCGGCGTGGCCCTTTCCGGGGTGGAGCTGCACCATTTCACGGTGTCGCTGTTCCTGCTGGGGGTGGGGTGGAACTTCCTGTTCACCGGCAGCACGACGCTGTCGCTGTCGACCTATACGGCCGAGGAGAAAGACCGGGCGCAGGCCGCCATGAATTTCTGCGTGTTCGCGGTGATGGCGGTGACTTCGCTGACGTCCGGGATGCTGGTGACGACCCGGGGATGGACCGTGCTGAACGTGGGATCGCTGGTGCCGATGCTGATGATATGTGTGGGCCTGGCGTGGCTGGCGTGGCGCAAGGCCCCCAGCCGGGCGGCCGTGGGCTAGCGCCCGCGCCCGCCGGCCAGGCGGGTTGCTTCTGTGCGCGGCGCTTTCAGGAAGCGAGCTGTCCGCGCACGGCGCGGTAGGAGGCGCCCAGCAGCAGCTTGGCGCTTTCTTCGGCAGCGGCGGCATCGCGCGTGCACACTGCCTCGAGCAGGCGCTGCCAGTCGCCCACGGACTCGCGCCGGCGCTGCTGGCTCTGGAAGCTGAGCGACTTGCCGCGCACGGAGGTTTTCCAGAGCATCTGGTTGCTCAGGCCCTCGTACATCGTGCCCAGCTGTTTCCAGCCTACTGCCTGTATCAGCAATTGCTGGGTCTCGATGGAGACCTTCGCATAGGACGCCGGCGAGGTGGATGGCTTGTCGGCGAGCTGGCGCAGGCGTTCCACCTGTTGGCGCAGCTGCGCCAGGATTTCGTCGTCGCCATGTTCGGCCACCCGGCGCGCGGCCAGTCCGAGCAGCTGCGCGCGGATGCAGAAGATTTCTTCTATTTCATCGGCGCGGATATCGCGCACGCGCGCCCCGAAGCGGGGCACGCGTTCGATGACGCCGCGGCGCTCCAGGGTGCTGATGGCCTCGCGCACGGTGGTGCGGCTGACCGCGAATCGATCGGACAGCGTTTCTTCCTTCAGGCGTTCCCCCGGCTGCAGCACGCCGGTCTGGATCGACTGCATCAGCCGGTCGGCGACCTGTTCAGGCAGCGACTTCGACGTTCGTCCCAGGGGGAGTTCTTCTATATCGGCCGACTGTGGTTGGCGAGTCATTGAGGTGCGGTCAGGAAGAAAGGGCCATGATGGAGAGCGGATAGTATATCCCGCGCCCATGCGCGGATGCCTCATGCGGCAAGGGTCGGCAGGTCGCGGCGCGCCGAGATCGCGGCGGGGTCGGTGCGTATCTCGATGAGCGCGGCCCGGCCGCTGGCGCAGGCCCGTTCGAACGCCGCGGGGAAGTCGTCGTGGTGCGCCACGCGCTCGGCATGGGCGCCGTAGGCGCTGGCGAGCGCGACGAAGTCGGGGTTGCGCAGCGAGGTGCCCGACACGCGCCCGGGGTAATGCATTTCCTGGTGCATGCGGATGGTGCCGAACATGCCGTTGTTGACGACGATGAAGACCACGGCGGCGTCGTGCTGGATGGCGGTGGCCAGTTCCTGGCCGTTCATCATGAAGCAGCCGTCGCCGGCGAAGCAGACCACGGTGCGGGCCGGCGCCGCCAGCTTGGCGGCGATGGCGGCCGGCACGCCGTAGCCCATGGCGCCGTTGGTGGGCGCGAGTTGCCGGCGCTGCGGCGAATACTGGAAGTAGCGGTGCACCCAGCCGGCGTAGTTGCCGGCGCCGTTGGTCACGATGGCGTTCTGCGGCAAGTGCTGGTTGAGCCAATGCATGACCTGCGCCAGGTCGGTGTCGCGGCGGGACGGGGCGACAGCCAGGTCGGTCCGGTAGTCGTCCGCCAGCTCGCGCAGCCAGGCGTCGCAGCGGGCGGGCGGGTTGTCGCAGGCATCCAGTTGCGCCGCGAAGGCCTGCACGTCGGTCGCGATGGGCAGGTCGGCCGGATAGACGCGGCCCAGTTCCTGCGGATCGTGATGGACGTGGATCAAGGTCTGGCCGGGATGCTCCGGCGTGATGAGCGCGTAGCTGTCCGTGGTGGCGTCGGCCAGGCGCGCGCCGACGACCAGCAGCAGGTCGGCCTGCCGCACATGGCGCGCCAGGCTGGGCGCGATGCCCAGCCCGATGTGGCCGGCATAGCAGGGGTGGCGGTTGTCGAAGCGATCCTGGCGCCGGAACGCCGTGGCCACGGGCAGGCCGGCGCGCTCGGCATAGCGGGTGATGGCGGCGCTGGCCGCCTCGTTCCAGCCGCCGCCGCCGACGATCAGCAGCGGCCGCCGGGCCGCCGCCAGCAGTTCGTGCAGCCGCTTCATGTCGGCGCTGGTTGCGCAGGCGCGGGCGATGCGGTGGGGAACGCGGTCGGCGGCGTGCGCCGTCGCCCGCAGGACGTCCTCGGGCAGGGCCAGCACCACGGGCCCCGGCCGGCCCGACAGCGCGACCTGGTGCGCCCGATGGACGAATTCCGGGATGCGCTGCGCGTCGTCGATGCTGGCCACCCACTTGGCCATCTGGCCGTACATCCTGCGGTAGTCGATCTCCTGGAAGGCCTCCCGTTCGGCCACGTCGGCGCCCACCTGGCCGACGAACAGAATCATCGGTGTCGAGTCCTGGAAGGCGGTATGCACGCCTATGCTGGCGTTGGTGGCGCCCGGCCCGCGCGTCACGAAGCAGATGCCGGGCTTGCCGGTCAGCTTGCCATAGGCTTCGGCCATGAAGGCCGCGCCGCCCTCCTGGCGGCAGACAGTCAGCCGGATGGCCTGCGCATCGTCGCGCAGGGCGTCCAGCACGGGCAGATAGCTTTCGCCGGGCACGCAGAAGGCCTGGCCCACGCCGTGGACCTTCAACGCATCGACCAGGATACGGCCGCCGGTACGGGCGGCAAGAGTCGGATTCATGATTTTCTGGATGGGCAGTCTTGCGATAATCGGCACGGCAGTGGGGGCGGCCGTCAGTTGAGGTTGATGTGGGCGGTGCGGATGACCTTGCCCCATTTGTCGACTTCTTCCGCGATGTAGGCGTCGGCCTGCGCCGGCGTGCGTGCGACGGCCTCGCCGCCCAGCTTGGCCAGTTGCGCCACGAAGTCAGGGTCGGCGGAAATCTTCTTCAGGGCGTCGTTGTAGGCCTGCACCGTCGCGTCGGGCGTCTTGGCCGGCGCCAGCAGCGTGAACCATCCCAGCACTTCGAAATCCGGGTAGCCGCTTTCCGCCATGGTCGGCGTATCGGGCAGGAAGCGCGAGCGCGTCTTCGACGTGATGGCCAGCGGCCGGACCGTGCCCTGCTGGATGTGTGGCAGCATCACGGCGATGTTGTCGAACATCATGGGCACGCGTCCGGCGATCAGGTCGGGCAGGGCGGCCGCGCTGCCCTTGTAGGGCACATGCATGATGTCGACGCCGGCCTCGTCCTTGAACAATTCCGCCGCCAGGTGCTGGCCCGTGCCCGGGCTGGCGGACGCGAACTCCACCTTGCCCGGGTTGCGCTTCAGGTAATCGACGAAGTCGCGCAGGTTGGTGGCCTGCATGCCGGGATTGACGACCAGGACATAGGGCGTCACCGCGACCATGCCGACGGCGCGAAAGCTCTTGACGGTGTCGAACGACTGGTTGGTGTAGAGCGAGGCATTGGTGGCGTGGCTGCTGGGGGCGAACAGCAGCGTGCTGCCGTCCGGGTCGGCCTTGGCCACCGTCGCCGCGGCCAGGTTGCCGCTGGCGCCGGCGCGGTTCTCGACCACGACCGAGCGGCTCAGTTCGCCGCCCAGCCGTTGCGCCACCAGGCGCGCGATGACGTCGGTCGTGCCGCCGGGGGGAAAGCCGACCATCATGCGCAGGGGTTGCTGCGCGCAGGCCACGCCGGCCCACAGGGGCATGGCCACCAGGGCGAGCGCGAGCGCCGCCTTCTCGAATATCCGCTGCATGTCTTGTCTCCGTATATAAGTGTTGTATGGCGCGGTGCGCCGGCGTGCGCGTGGTCAGGACACGGCGGCGATCGCGCTGCGCGCGGCCTGCTCGTCCAGCGGGGCGTCCTCGATCACGTAGCCGGACGGCTCGCCCAGCATGGAGCAGCGCATCATGTGGCGCGGCTTGCTCTGGTCGAAATCCGGCAGCGCGATGTGCAAGGTGCAGCGGTTGTCCCACATCACGATGTCGTTCACGCTCCAACGGTGCCGGTAGACGAACTCCGGCGACGTGGCATGGCGGTTCAGGAAGTCCAGGATCGGACGGCTTTCTTCTTCGGTCATGCCGACGAACGTGCGGACCCGGTCGCTGACGAACAGGCATTTGCGGCCGGTTTCGGGATGGATGCGCACGACCGGATGGGCGATGGGCGGGTTGCGGCGCTTGAGCGCGGCGGTCTGCTCCGGATCGCGGCGGTCGAACCCCTTGATCAGGCTGATGTCGTGCACGGCGTGCAGGCCGTCGACGAAGCGCTTGAACGGCGCGCTGAGCGACTCGTAGGCCTGGTACATGTTGGCGAACATGGTGTCGCCGCCGACCGGGGGCTTTTCCTTGCACATCAGTACCGAGCCCTTGGCGGGCCGGTCGGTATAGCTGAGGTCGGAGTGCCAGTTGCGGCCGGTGTTGCGGGTTTGCAAAGGCTTGCCGTCGCGCGGCTTGTTCGTCACCAGCAGGACTTCGGGGTAATCGGGGTCGCGGTAATAGGGCACGCTGTCGTTGCGCTCGACGTCGCCGAAATGGCGCGTGAAATCGATCAGTTGCGGGGCGTTCAGGTCCTGGCCGGGGAAGACCAGCACCAGGTGTTCATGCCAGGCCGCGCGCAGCCTGGCCAGTTGTTCCGGCTGCAGCGCCTGCCGCAGGTCGATGCCCGATACCGCCGCGCCGGCCGCGTAGCCGAGCGGGCGAACCGTGATGTCGCTCATGTCTGTGTCTCCTCGGGCGGCCGGGGGAGGGCCGCGATGTCACGCGCCGGATTCACGCGTCCGGAAATCATAGTCCGTATCTTGCACATTGTCGACATCGACAAAAAACAATGTGCAATGTGCGGGAAAGAAGCAAGGCAAGGAACGCGACGAGGGCGCGCCCGGAACGTCGGCGAGGACGCGCTATTTGCGGGCGGGAATGGCGGGGAGGGGCGCGGCGTCGGCGGCCGGCGGCGGTGCGCGGCTGGCGGGGCCGCGTGAAGGGGGGAGAGGGGGCGGCAGCCCTGGCGCTGCCGCCCCGCCGTCTTACTGCGGGCGGTTGGCGTCCAGCACGCAGAGCGCCGCCATGTTGATGATGCGGCGCACGGTGGCGCTGGAGGTGACGATGTGCACCGGCGCGTTGGCGCCCAGCAGGATGGGACCGACCGCCACGTTCTTGCCGGCCACCGTCTTGAGCAGGTTGTAGGCGATGTTGCCGGAGTCCACGTTGGGGCACACCAGCAGGTTGGCCGAACCCTTCAGGGGAGAGTCGGGCAGCAGGCGCAGGCGCAGCGATTCGTCCAGGGCGCAGTCGCCGTGCATCTCGCCGTCGATCTCCAGGCCGGGGGCCTGGCGGTTGACCAGCTCCAGCGCGTGGCGCATTTTGGCGCCCGAGGCCGAGCTGCCCGAGCCGAAGTTCGAGCGCGACAGCAGCGCCACCTTGGGCGCCAGGCCCAGGCGCTGCATTTCCTCGGCGGCCGCCACGGTGTACTCGGCGATCTGCTCGGCGCTGGGGTCTTCATTGACGTGCGTGTCCACCAGGGCCACGGTGCGCTCGTCCAGCAGCAGGATGTTCATCGCCGCGTAGGTGGTGGCGCCGGGCTTTCTGCCGATGACCTGGTCGATGAAGCGCAGGTGGTCGTGGAAGCCGCTGACCGCGCCGCAGATCATGCCGTCGGCGTCGCCCAGGTGCACCATCATGGCGCCGATCAGGGTCAGGCGGCGGCGCATTTCCACGCGCGCCATCTCCTTGGTGATGCCGTTGCGGCACATCAGCTCCCAATACGTCGTCCAGTACTGGTGGAAGCGCTCGTCGTATTCCGGGTTGCAGACCTCGACGTCCTGGCCCAGGCGCAGGCGCAGGCCGAATTTCTCGATGCGCGACAGCAGCACCTGGGGGCGGCCCACCAGGATGGGCTTGGCGACTTTCTCGTCGACGATGACCTGCACGGCGCGCAGCACGCGCTCGTCCTCGCCCTCGGTGAACACGATGCGGGCCCGTCCGCCGTCGCGCACGATCTGCTTGGCCTGCGAGAACAGCGGCTTCATGAAGGCGCCGGAGTGGTAGACGAACTGCTGCAGCTGCTCGGCGTAGGCGTCCAGGTCGGCGATGGGACGCGTGGCCACGCCGCCCTCCATGGCCGCCTTGGCCACCGCCGGCGCGATGCGCACGATCAGGCGCGGATCGAACGGCTTGGGAATCAGGTAGTCGCGGCCAAACGAAATGTCATAGGTGCCGTAGGCCGCGGCCACGACCTCGTTCTGTTCTTCGCGCGCCAGGCTGGCGATGGCCAGGACCGCCGCCTTTTCCATCTCGCGCGTGATCGTGGTCGCGCCCACGTCCAGCGCGCCGCGGAAGATGTACGGAAAGCACAGCACGTTGTTGACCTGGTTCGGGTAGTCCGAACGGCCGGTGGCCATGATGATGTCGTCGCGCACTGCGTGCGCGGCCTCGGGCAGGATCTCGGGGTTGGGGTTGGCCAGCGCCAGAATCAGCGGGTTGGCCGCCATGGTGGCCACCATCTCGGGCTTGAGCACGTTGCCGGCCGACAGGCCCAGGAACACGTCCGCGCCCTCGATCACCTCGGCCAGGGTGCGGGCCTCGGTCGGCTGCGCATAGCGCGCCTTGTCCGGGTCCATCAGGGCGGTGCGGCCCTGGTAGACGGCGCCTTCGATGTCGGTGACCCAGATATGCTCCAGCGGCAGTCCCAGGTCCACCAGCAAGTCCAGGCAGGCCAGGGCGGCGGCGCCGGCGCCCGAGGTCACCAGCTTGACGTCCTCGATGCGCTTGCCGGCCACGGCCAGGCCGTTGACCACGGCCGCGCATACGGTGATGGCGGTGCCGTGCTGGTCGTCGTGGAACACCGGGATCTTCATGCGCTCGCGCAGCTTGCGCTCGACCGTGAAGCACTCCGGCGCCTTGATGTCTTCCAGGTTGATGCCGCCGAAGGTGGCTTCCAGTCCGGCGATGATCTCCACCAGCTTGTCCGGGTCGGTCTCGTTGATCTCGATGTCGAACACGTCCAGCCCGGCGAACTTCTTGAACAGCACCGCCTTGCCTTCCATCACCGGCTTGGAGGCCAGCGCGCCGATGTTGCCCAGCCCCAGCACCGCCGTGCCGTTGGTGATCACGCCCACCAGGTTGCCCCGCCCGGTGTAGCGGAACACATTGGCCGGGTCCTCGACGATCTCCTCGCAGGCGGCGGCCACGCCCGGCGAGTAGGCCAGGCTGAGGTCGCGCTGCGTGACCAGCGGCTTGGTGGCCGTGACCGAGATTTTTCCGGGATGCGGATAGGCGTGGTAGTCCAGTGCGGCTTGGCGGTCGGTGTCTTTCATGTCGTCCTCGAAGGGTGGCGGCGCCGGTGTGCGGCGCCCGGCCTGTTACGCATGGCCCATTCTAGGCACAAGATATAAGCAAACTATTTTGTTTTAAGATATAGGCATAACTTTTAAGTGATATTACTGCGTTCCGTCCCTATGACTGGTTCTCCTTCCGTCGACGCCGCCGAGATCGTCCGCCGGCTCACTTCGCGCCTGAAAATGCGCCACCTGCAGTTGCTGCTGCACGTGCGGCAGCTGGGATCGCTGACGCGCGTCGCGCAGCAGTTGTCCACCAGCCAGCCGGCGGTCACCAATGCCCTGGCCGAACTGGAGGACATGTTCGGGGCGCCGCTGTTCCAGCGCACCGCGCGCGGCATGACGCCCACGCCGCTGGGCCTGGTGGTGCTGGCCCGCGCCGAGGCCATCATCCACGACCTGCGCCATCTGGTGGACGACATGGGGGCATCCGCGTCGGGCTACACGGCGCGCCTGCACCTGGGCGTGACGCCGTTTGTCTCCAGCCGCCTGATCGCTGCGGCCATCGGGCGCGCGCAGCGCGCCGACCATCGGCTGGCCGCCAGCGTGCACGACGGCATCAGCGGCAAGCTGCTGGCCGGCCTGCGCGACCACAGCCTGGATGTGGTGGTGGCGCGGGCCGGCCCGGCGCTGGACGTCGAGGGCATTGTCTTCGAGCCGCTGTACGTGCAGCAGCCGCGCCTGATCGCCAGCCGCCGGCTGGCCGCGCGGCTGGCCCGCCGCGCGCTCGACTGGAGCGCCCTGGCCGAGCTCGACTGGATCCTGGGCGTGCCGCAGACCGCCATGCGCGACCAGGTCGCCAGCCTGTTCATGCAGGCCGGCATCCGGCCGCCCGCCACCACCACCGAATGCCATTCGGCCAAGCTGATCGGCGAACTGATCGCCGCCAGCGACCGGGCCCTGTCGATCGTGCCGGCCGACATCGCCGACGAACTGGTCAGCGTGGCCGGCGTGGCCATCGTGCCGTTCTCGTTCACCTGGCACCTGCCGCCGATCGCCGTATTCATGCGCCACGAAAGCCAGGGCAGCGCGCCCCACCGGCTGTTCGCCGAGGCCCTGCGCGAAGAGTGCCGGCACGCCCGGGCCGGCTGAACAGGGCGTTTCCCTGGTCCGCGCGCATAGGGGGATACCCTAGGCGACGGCCGCCCCCTGTCCACGCGTGCCCAGCGCTGGCAAGGCTTTGCATGAGAGTTCTAATAAAGGCAATGCTTTTTTAAGAATATTGATATGGTTGGAATGCTCCCCCCCTATCTAGAATGCGCCGCAGGTCGTTGCGGCCCGGCGTGCCCGGTCCGCGCCGACAGCGGCCGGGCCGATGGCCCGTTCTCACTGGAAGGGGATTCAATGCTTTCGTACACATTGCGACGGCTGCTCATGACCTTGCCCGTCATGCTGTTCGTCGCGCTGTTCGTCTTCGGCCTGCTGGACCTCGCGCCCGGCGACCCGGCCGCCCTGCTGGCCGGCGAGGACGCCACGCCGCAGGACATCGCGCGCATCCGCGCCACCCTGGGCCTGGACCAGCCGTTCCTGCAGCGCTTCGCGGAATGGGGCTGGAACGTGCTGCATGGCGACCTGGGCACCTCGCTGTTCACCGGCCTGCCGGTCAGCCACATGATCGGCCAGCGGCTCGTTCCCACGTTTTCGCTGATGCTGATGACGCTGCTCGTCTCGGTCGTGATCGCCATCCCCATCGGCGCGCTGGCGGCCTGGAAGCACAACCGCCTGCAGGACCGCGGCATCATGGTCCTGGCGGTGTTCAGCTTCTCCGTGCCGTCGTTCGCGGTGGGCTACCTGCTGGCGTGGATCTTCGGCCTGCAGCTGCGCTGGTTCCCGGTGCAGGGCTATGTGCCGCTGGCCACCGGTTTCTGGGCCTCGGTGCACACCCTGGTGCTGCCCGCCCTGGCGCTGGGCAGCGTCTACGTGGCGCTGATTACCCGCATCACGCGCGCCACGCTGCTCGAAACCCTGTCGCAGGACTACATCCGCACGGCGCGCGCCAAGGGCGTGGGCAACCGCGGCCTGCTGTTCCGGCACGCCCTCAAGAACGCGGCCGTGCCCATCATCACCGTCATCGGCAGCGGCGTGGCCCTGCTGATCAGCGGCACCGTGGTGACGGAAACCGTGTTCTCCATCCCCGGGCTGGGCCGGCTGGTGGTCGACGCCATCCTGCGGCGCGACTACCCGGTCATCCAGGGGGTGATCCTGCTGTTCAGCTTCATGTACGTGCTGGTCAACCTGCTGGTCGATCTGCTCTATCGCGCCTTCGACCCGAGGATCAAATACTGATGAGCAATATTGCCGGTTTTCTCAAGCGCCACCCGACCACGGCGGTGGGCGGCGGGCTGCTCCTGCTGCTGTTCCTGATGGCGGTCTGCGCGCCCTGGCTGGGCACGGTGGACCCCACCGCGCTCTCGCCCATCCACCGCACCCGCGCGCCGAGCGAACAGTTCTGGTTCGGTACCGACCTGCTCGGCCGCGACGTGTACTCGCGCGTGATCTACGGCGCCCGCGTCTCGCTGATCGTGGGGTTCACCGTCGCCGCGCTGTCGACCGTGATCGGCGTGGTGATCGGCCTGGCCGCGGGTTTCGTGCGCTGGGTCGATGCGGTGGTCATGCGGATCATGGACGGCTTCATGTCGATTCCCACCATCCTGCTGGCGATCGCGCTGATCGCGCTGACCCGCGCCTCGCTGCAGAACGTCATCATCGCGATCACCATCGCCGAAGTGCCGCGCGTGGTGCGCCTGGTGCGCGGGCTGGTGCTGTCGCTGCGCGAGCAGCCGTATGTCGAGGCGGCGGTGGCCGCGGGCGCCAGCCGCCTGCGCATCGTCGCGCGGCATATCTTCCCCAACACGTTGGCCGCCCTGATGGTGCAGGCCACCTACATCTGCGGCGTGGCCATCCTGGCCGAGGCCAGCCTGTCGTTCATCGGCGCGGGCGTGCCGCCGTCGGTGCCGTCGTGGGGCAACATCATGGCCGAAGGCCGGGCGTTGTGGCAGATCAAGCCGCATCTTATCGCCTTCCCCGCGGTGTTCCTGTCCATCACGATCCTGGCGATCAACATGCTGGGCGACGGGTTGCGCGATGCGGTCGACCCGCGCATGGCCAAGAGGATCTGATCGATGACCACAACGACGACACAAAGCCGGCGCGTGCTGGAGCTGGAAAACCTCTCGATCGCCTTCGGCCGCGGCGCCCATACGTTTCACGCCGTCAAGTCGCTGAGCCTGCACGTGGACCGCGGCGAGACGCTGGCCATCGTGGGCGAATCGGGTTCGGGCAAATCGGTGACCTCGCTGGCGGTGATGCGCCTGGTCGAGTTCGGCGGCGGACGCATCGAAAGCGGGCGCATGACCTTCTATCGCGGCGCGGGCGAGGCGGTGGACCTGGCGGCCGCCTCCGAGGACAGCATGCGCGCCATGCGCGGCAACGACCTGGGCATGATCTTCCAGGAGCCCATGACCTCGCTCAATCCGGTGTTCACCGTGGGCGCGCAGATCGTGGAGGCCATCCGCCTGCACCAGGCCTGCGACGCCAGGGCGGCGCAGGCGGCGGCCAAGCGCATCCTGGACCAGGTGCGCATTCCCGATTCGGCCAGCATCCTGGGCCGCTACCCGCACGAGCTGTCGGGCGGCATGCGCCAGCGGGTCATGATCGCCATGGCCCTGTCCTGCAAGCCGGCGCTGCTGATCGCCGACGAGCCGACCACGGCGCTGGACGTGACGATCCAGGCGCAGATCCTGCAGCTGATCCGCGAACTGCAGCGCGAGATGGACATGGGCGTGATCTTCATCACGCACGACATGGGCGTGGTGGCCGAAGTGGCCGATCGCGTGCTGGTGATGCGCAAGGGCGACGTGGTCGAGAACAACGACGTGCACGGCCTGTTCAATGCGCCCAGCCATCCCTACACCAAGGCGCTGATGGCGGCGGTGCCGCGCCTGGGCGCCATGCAGGGCACGACGGCGCCGGCGCGCTTCGCGCTGCTGAGCGACGCGCAGGCCCGCCACGAGGCCGAGCCGCCCGCCGTGGCGCCATCGGACAAGGTGGTGCTGCGGGTGCGCGACCTGGTGACGCGCTTCGATGTGCGCGGCGGCATTTTCGCGCGGGTCAAGAAGCGCGTGCATGCCGTCGAACAGGTCAGCTTCGACCTGCATGCCGGCGAAACCCTGTCGCTGGTGGGCGAGTCGGGCTGCGGCAAGACATCGACCGGCCGGTCCCTGCTCAGGCTGGCCAAGACCACGCGCGGCCAGATCGAGTTCGACGGCAAGCCGGTGCGCCAGGAGGATCCCGCCTCGCTGCGCGCCCTGCGCCGCAACATGCAGTTCGTATTCCAGGATCCGTTCGCCTCGCTCAACCCGCGCATGCGCGTGGGCGATTGCGTCAAGGAGCCCATGCTGATCCACAACCTGTACAGCGGGGCGCAGGCCGACCGCAGGGCGGCCGAGCTGTTCGAGCGGGTCGGCCTGGACGCGGCCATGATGCAGCGCTGGCCGCACGAGTTCTCCGGCGGGCAGCGGCAGCGCATCTGCATTGCGCGCGCGCTGTCGGTCGATCCCAAGGTGCTGATCGCCGACGAGTCGGTGTCGGCGCTGGACGTGTCGATCCAGGCGCAGATCGTCAACCTGCTGATCGACCTGCAGCGCGACCTGGGCGTGAGCTATCTGTTCATCTCGCACGACATGGCGGTGGTCGAGCGGATCAGCCACCGGGTAGCGGTGATGTACCTGGGCCAGATCGTCGAGATCGGCCCGCGCCAGGCCATCTTCGAGAACCCGCAGCACCCCTATACGAAGAAATTGATGCAGGCCGTGCCGATCGCCGACCCCGGCGCGCGGCGCAGCATCACGCTCGAACTGAGCGAGTTGCCCAGCCCGGCCCGGCCGGTGGGCGACGAGCCCGTCGTCAAGCCGCTGGAGCAGGTCGGACCGGGGCATTTCGTGGCGCGGCACCGCATCGGCGGCGCGTATTAGGGCTGGCGGGCGTCCGTCGGGACGCCGCCCGGCCCGGGATCGTTTTTCCTTTATCTGGGAGATAGACAATGGATCGTAGAAGTTTCCTGCTGGCTTCCTCCGCTACGGCGGCCGCCTGGGCCTTGCCCGGCATGTCCTGGGCCGCGCCGGGCAAGAGCGCGTTCCGCTGGGTGCCGCAGGCCGACCTGGCGCTGCTGGACCCGATGTTCACCACCGTGGCGATGACCCAGGTGCACGCGCAACTGGTGTTCGACACCTTGTTCGGCCTGGATTCGCAGTACCTGCCCAGCCCGCAGATGGCCGCCGGCCATACCAGCGAAAACGATGGCCTGCTGTGGAAGATCACCCTGCGCGACGGCCTGGCGTTCCATGACGGCTCGCCGGTGCGGGCGCAGGATGCCGTGGCCAGCATCAAGCGCTGGTCCAAGCGCGACCTGATGGGCCGTTCGCTGATGCAGGCGACCGAGTCGCTGACCGCGCTCGATGACAAGACGATCCAGTTCAAGCTGAGCAAGCCTTTCCCGCTCATCCTGCACGCGCTGGGCCGTCAGTCCGGCAACATGGCGTGCATCATGCCCGAGCGCCTGGCCTCGCAGCCGGAAACCGAGGCGGTCAAGGAAATGGTGGGCAGCGGCCCGTTCACCTTCGCGGCCGCGAAATGGGTGTCCGGCTCGCGCGTGGTGTACGAGAAGTTCGCCGGTTACGTGCCGCGCAAGGACGACCGCAAGCCCGACTTCGCCGCCGGTCCGAAGATCGCCCATGTCGACGAAGTGCACTGGCACATCATCCCCGACCGCGCCACCGCCATCGCCGCGCTGCAGGCCAACGAGGTCGATGGCGTCGAGATGGTCGACAGCGACTTCCTGCCCATCCTGACCCAGGACCCCAACATCAAGCTGGTCAAGCGCAGCCTGCCCACCATAGGCGTGATGCGCTTCAACCACCTGCATGCGCCGTTCAACAACGTGGAAATCCGCCGCGCGGTGCTCAGCGTGGTGAATCAGACCGAATACATGACCGCCATGAACGGCGCCGATTTCCCGGAGTACTGGAGCGACCGCTGCGGCGTGTTCGTGCCCGGCTCGCCGATGGACAGCGACGCCGGCATGGAGAAGCTGACCGGCAAGCGCGATATCGAGAAGGCGCGCGCCGCCATCAAGGCCGCCGGCTACAACGGCGAGAAGGTGGTGCTGCTCGATCCGGTCGATTTTCCCACCTGGCACGCCGCCGCGCTGGTGACGGCCGACCTGTTCAAGCGCCTGGGCTTCAACGTGGACCTGCAGACCATGGACTGGGGCACCGCCGTGCAGCGCCGCAACAACCAGGAGCCCGTGTCGGCCGGCGGCTGGAGCGTGGCGTTCACCGGCAATACCGGCCCGAACAACCTGGATCCGGCCGGCCACCTGCCCATGCGCGGCAACGGCAAGCAGGCCTGGTTCGGCTGGCCCACCAGCGAGCGCCTGGAGCAGCTGCGCATCGACTGGTCAACGCGCCCGACCTGGACGCGCAGAAGAAGATCTGCCGCGAGATCCAGCTGCAAGTGTTCGAGGACGTGCCGTACATTCCGCTGGGCGCCACCTATCCGGTCTCGGCCCTGCGCAGCGAATGGAAGGATTTCCAGCCCCAGATGTCGCTGTTCTACACGCTGCACAAGGCTTGAGCGGAACCGGAGATTTTCATGAGCAGTAACGCCCCGAAAGTGGCCATCCTCGGTTTCCACCTGGAGTCCAACGCCTTTTCCCCGCTGTCCGTCGAGGCGGACTTCCTGGCGCAATGCTGGGAGCAGGGCGAGGACATCACGCGGCTGGCGCGCGGCGCCAGCCGCCTGCCCAGCGAAGTGCCGGGTTTCTATGCCCGCATGGACGAGCTGGGCGCGTGGACGCCGGCGCCCCTGATCGTGATCGGCGCGCCGCCGGGCGGTCCGGCCAGCGCCGGTGTGTGGCGGCGTTTCCTGGCGGAAGCCGAGACGCGCCTGCGGGCGGCCTTGCCGGTCGATGCCGTGTACGTGGCCAATCACGGGGCGTCCTCCGCCGAGGGGCAGGACGATACCGAAGGCGAGCTGATGGGCCGGCTGCGGGCCATCGTCGGCCCGGGGGTGCCCATCGTCGCCAGCCACGACCTGCATTGCAATGTGTCCGAGCAGACCGTGCAGGCGCTCGACGGGCTGATCTCCTATCGCACCAATCCCCACGTCGACCAGCGCGAGCGCGCCGCGGACGCGGCCGATATGATCCACGAGATCCTGGGCGGCACGCGCATGGTGTCGGCCTATGTGCGGCTGCCCCTGACGCCGCCGTCGGTGACCTTGTTGACTTCCAGCGGTCCCTATGCCGATCTGGTGGCGCTGGGCGCCTCGTTGATCCAGAAGCCGGACGAAGGCCCCATCGCCAATGTCTCGGTGTGTTCGGGGTTCGTGTTTTCGGACCTGCCCAAGTGCGGCCTGACGATCACCGTCACCGCGCGCGGCGACCTGCAGGCCGCGCGCCGCGCGGCGCTGCGGATCGCGCGGGCCGGCTGGGCCGATCGCAAGCGCTACGTGGCCAACACGGTCGAGGTGGCGCGCGCGGTCGAGCTGGCGCGCGCCGCGGGCCAGCCCCTGTTGTTCGCCGACGTGGCCGACAACCCGGGCGGCGGCGGCGGCGGCAACACGGCCTGGCTGCTGCGGGCTTTCCACGAAGCGCGCATTCCCGGCGTGGTGCTGGGCGTGTTCGTCGATCCGGAACTGGCCGCGCAAGCCGCGCAGCTGGGCGAAGGCGCCGAGTTCGACGCGGTGTTCAACCGCATCGAAACCGACTATGCGCGGCGCTATCAGGCGCGCGCGCGTGCTCAGGCTGACCGACGGCGAGGGCATGGGGCGGCGCGGCATCCTGCGCGGCCGCAAGTTCTCGCTGGGGGCGTCCTGCCTGCTGGAGCTGGTCGACTCGGGCATGCGCGTGGTGGTGGGCAGCCTGCGCCGGCAACTGGCCGAGCCGGCCATGCTGGAGATGCACGGTATCGACATCGCGCGGGCCGGGCATGTGGTGGTCAAGAGCCGCGGGCACTACCGCGCGGGGTTCGACGAGTTCTTCCCGGACGATCGCATCCACGACGTCGACAGCCTGGGCCTGACCACGCCCAACCTCAAGCAGATCGCCTTCAAGCGCCTGCCGCGGCCGGTCTGGCCGCTGGACGACGCGGCCGCCTGGCAGGAGCCGGACTGGGCCGAGGGGCTGTAGCGGCGTTCGCGCCGCGGGCGACTGTGCGGGGTGCCTGTCCCCGCGGGGACAGGCACCCGGGCCTCTCCGCGGGGACAGGCACCCTTGCACCCTTCACAGCGCGCCCGAGCCGCGCCCGGCGGCCAGCCAGGCCGGGTCGGCGTAGGAGGCGTCGATGCGCGAGGCCAGCGCCTGCACGAAGCGCCCGACGCTGGCGGGCAGTTGCCGGCCGGCCATGGTCTGGATGTGCATGATGCGCTGGTGCAGCTCGCTGTTGGCCATGGGGATGGACACCAGCTCGCCGCGCTCGGTGGGCGTCATGACGGTCAGGTCGCCCGAGAAGCTGATCGCGCCCCATTGCTGGCAGCAGGTCTGGATAGCGCCCTGGTTGTTGCAGGTCATCGCGATGTTCAGTTCGATCTTTTCATGCATGCAGCACAGGTCGATGAAGAAGCGATTGGTGCTGCCCGGCCCCATCAGCACCACCGGATAGTCGCCGATGTCCTGCATGGACAGCATGTCGCGGCCGGCCAGCGGGTGCTGCGGCGCCATCACGGCGAACAGCGGCATGCGGCGCGCGTATTGCACGTGCACATCCTGCGGCGGGGCCAGGTTGTAGCTCAGGCCGATATCGTCCTCGCCCTCGCGCACGCGGCGGTTGATCTCGGACGACTGCAGGATATTCAGCTCGAAGCGCACCGTCGGTTCGATTTCGCGGAACTCGCCGATGACGCGTGGCAGCAGCTCGCGGCCGAACGCCTGGTTGGCCGAGACGCGGATCAGTTTCTGCCCGATCTGGCTCAGCTCGCGGATCTCCGCGCGGGCCCGCTCGGCGTCCAGCGAGGCGCGCCGCGCATAGGCCTTGAGCAATTGGCCGGCCTCGGTCAGCACCATGCCGCGCGCGTGGCGCTCGAACAGCTGGGCCTGGTGCTCGTCCTCCAGTTTGCGCACCATGCGGCTGACCGCCGACGGGGCGACATGCAGCTTCTGCGCGGCCAGGGTCAGCGAGCCGGCGTCGACGACTTCCAGAAAATAGCGTAGGGCGGTATTGAGCATAATGAAGGCATATTATGCGGATACCGATTTTCGGTGCGGTAAACTTGTCCGGATATTCAAGCGCAAAATGTGATTGCGCCGCCGCTCGCGAGACACGCGCGAGTTTGTCGATGGCCGCGGCGCGCGATAAGCATATATATACGGATGATCAAGAAGCGATATTTGGCCACCGCCGTCGTGGCGCTGGCCGTAGCGGTCGCGGCGGCGCTGTATGCCCGCCAGGACGAGCCCGAACATTTCGACGAAGTCGTGTTGCAGTGCCTGGACGACCAGGCGATGAGCACGGTGCGGCGGACCGGCAGCGTCGACGGCATACTGCCCGCCTGCCAGCCCGAGTTGGCAGAGGTGCTGGGCGAGGACTTCGGGGCCGTCGACGAGCCCACGCTGCGCGCGGTGCTGGCGACGGTGGCTGCCGCCAATTTCGCCGAATATGGCAGCTCGTCCGCGGTCGCCTATGAGGCGATCGAGAAATCCCAGCACCTGAATTGCGGGAACCTGGTGTTCCTCATGGGTTATCTCTACGGCGGCCTGAAGGAAAAAGGCATACGTCCGATAGGCGTGGACGGCGGCGCGGTCGGCAACCACGCGCAGATCATGTACAAATCGGGTAATAACAGGTTGCTGCTCGATCCGACCACCGGCGTGGTCGCGGCGATTACCTTCAACAAGCTGATGAGCGGCCAGCCCGTGCCCGAGGAGCAGGTCAGGGTGTTCCGGGTCAAGGCCAAAACCATCGACTCTTTCCGCGACAGAGTCTATCGCGCGGTCGTCGGCGGCGGATATCTGCCTTCCGATTTGATGTACATGCACGAATCGCTCTGGGAGCTGAAAACCAAGGGCAGCAGTTCGGTGTACTTCACGCCTGGCGGCATCACGGTACGAAAGAAGTTGGCACAGGCCGCTGGATAATGTCGGGCGGCCCACGAAAAAGCCCTCCAGCGGAGGGCTTTTTTCTGAGGCGGCCGGTATTCAGCTTGCCTGCTGCATATTCCGGGCGTGCGCCACCAGCTGGTCCAGCGCCGCGCCCCAGCCGTCGTGGAAACCCATGTCGCTGTGCTGGCGGCAGCCGGCCTGCGTGCCATGCATGGCGGTGGCCGTGTAGCGCGTGCCCTGGTCGTGGGGTTCGATGCGGATGACGGCGGTGAAGGCCGGTACGTCGCCGCCGCCGCCGGCCGGAAGCCGGGCAGCAGGGCGTTGGTCCAGACCAGCCTGCTGCCTTCGACGATTTCCAGGTAGCAGCAGTCGTGGGTGTGTTCTTCGCCCTCGGGCGAGCGCATCACGAAACGGAAGCGTCCGCCTGGGCGCAGGTCTACGTCGCAGCGGACGGTCTGCCAGGGCGCCGGAGTAAGCCAGTGCTTGATGTGCTCGGGCTGGGTCCAGGCCTGCCAGACCAGGGCGGGCGGCACATCGATGGTGCGTTCGAGGACGAGGTCCAGCTTGGGGTCGGGCTGTGTGGAATGCTGTCGGGTCATCGCTTCTGCTCCTTCAGATCCTGTAGATACAGGTCGAGTTGGTCGAGGCGGCGCTCCCAGATCGCGCGTTGCCGGGTCATCCAGTGTTCCGCCATGCCCAGCGGTTGCGGCGCAAGGGTGTAGATGCGCACGCGGCCGCTTTTCCGGGATCGCACCAGGCCGCAGCGCTCGAGGACGTCCAGATGCTGCGAGAACGAAGGCAGGGCCATGTTGAATGGCCGCGCCAGTTCGCTCATGGCGGCGGACCCCTGGCACAGGCGCTCGAGTACGGCGCGCCGGGTAGGGTCGGACAGGGCCTGGAAGACCTGGCTGAGCTGGGCAGCTTGATTGGGCATGCCATCCAGTCTAGGGCGGCTCTTATACTTAGGTCAACACCTAAATATTGAACGACAGGCGATATCCAATGTCGTAGAAAAGTGCTTTCTTCTCGTCTGAAATATCAGCAAGAGCTTACTTCCGAGCGTCGCGGGATTCCCTTATGCTCGAACGGGTCGCGCGGCCAGGGGGCGCGAATGCGGGTTCGTTCCCTGATTTGTTACGATAGCGGTATTCCGGCGCACTGCGTCCGGACCTCAGGCTCGCCGACGTTCCACCCCCAATCGAAATCCTGCCCTGGCCCATGCTTGGCCATGGCGGGCGCCAGCCACCCGCCGCGCGGAGCAGGCGGATCGGGCAGGGCGGTGCGGGCGCGTATGCGACTGTCCGCTTCGGCGCGGCAGGCTTTCTCAGGAACATTCCAAGTCGAGGTCTCGACGGGGCAGCAATGAAAACGTGGTTCAAGCGAATTGTGATTGGCCTGGTGGTGTTGGTTGTCGTGGCCGTCGTCGGCCTGGCCATCTTTTTGCTGACATTCGATCCCAACGCCTACAAGTACAAGCTGGAAGAGGCGGTGCAGGCGCGTTATGAGCGCACGCTGAACATCGAAGGCGAGATCGAACTGTCGCTGTTTCCGCGCATAGGCCTGGCGGTGCAGGGGGTATCACTGTCCGAACCGAACAGCCCCGACGTCTTCGCCTCCATCGACAGCATGCGGCTGGCGGTGGCGGTGTGGCCGCTGCTGTCGAACAGCCTGGTGGTCGATCACGTCACCATCAACGGCTTCAAGGCGCGCGTCATCCGCGGCAAGGACGGCCATTTCAACTTCGAGAACCTGGTCGGCGGCTCGGTCCAGAGCACCGACGTGCCCGGCAACGCCGCCGAGGCCACCGCCGGCGCGATCACCGGCACGGCGCAGGCCATCGTCAACGGCACCGTCAGCACGCCCAAGAGCATGCAGATCGATATCGCCGGCCTGGACCTGAAGGATGGCGAGATCCAGCTGCAGGACGCCATGAGCGGCATGGCCGTGGCCATCACCAAGCTGAACGCGGCCACCGGCCGGGTGACCTATAACCAGCCGTTCGACGTCAGCCTGTCGGCGCGGGTCGAGGGCGGCAACCCGCGCGTGGACGCCGGCCTCACGGGCCAGGCGCAACTGACGCTCGATCCGCTGGCCAAGCGCTATGCGGCGCAGAGGCTGGACCTGCGCATGGAAGGGCGGCTGCCCGGCGCGCAGGCCAAGAGCCTGGCCGCGCGCGGCAATGTGGCGTTCAATGGCATGACCTCGTCGCTCGACGTGGCCGGCCTGGAAATCCTGTTCCAGGGCGATATCGTCGACACGGCCACCAAGCTGACCAATGTCGAGGCCAGCGTGGCGATGCCCAAGCTGGCCGTGGACCCGCATAAGACCGAGCTGCAGATCGACAAGCTGGCGGTGCGCGCCAAGGGCGCCATGCCCGGCGGCCCCTTCGAGCTGGCGGTCGACGCGCCCGCGCTGAACATTTCGCCCACCAACGCCAGCGGCGACGCCTTGAGCGGACGCGTGCGCACCCAGGAACTGGACGCCAGTTTCGGCCTGAACGGCATCAGCGGCAACGCTGGCGAGCTCGACATCAAGGAGGCGAAGCTGGACAGTACGCTCAAGCAGGGCGAGCGGGTGGTCAAGTCGGCGTTCGCCTCGCCGGTCACGCTGAACCTGCTGCAGCGCAGTATCGGCCTGTCGGCGCTCAAGGGCGACGTCAACATCACCGATCCCGGGTTGCCCAAGGGCAGCCTGCAGATCCCGGTCATCGGCAGCGTCAATGCCAACCTGCTCAAGGACCAGGCCAATGCCAGGATCAACGCCGTGCTCGAAGGCGGCAAGTTCGACCTGAGCGCCGATATCGTGGCGTTGTCGGCGGTGCCGCGCGTGACCTTCGCGCTGGCCGTCGATACGCTGGATCTCGACAAGCTGGCGCCGCCGGCAGGCGCCAGCGCGCCGCCCAAGCCGGCCGGCGATGGCAAGCAGGACGAATCCAAGCCGCCGGCCAAGCCGCAGCCCGCGCCGGCGCCGGCCGCGGCCGATGACAGCATCAACCTGTCGGGCCTGGTGGGGCCGACCGCCAGCGGCACCATCAAGATCGGCCAGCTCGTGATGCGCGGCCTGAAGGCCGAGCAGGTGGCGGCGAACATCAAGCTGGAAAAGGGCAAGCTGGACATCTCCACCCTGACCGCGGCGCTGTACGGCGGCAAGCTGGGCGGGGTGATGTCGGTGGACGCGGTCAACGGCAACCAGCTGGTGGCGAAGATGTCGCTGGCCGGCATCGCCATCCAGCCCCTGCTTTCCGACCTGGCCGGCAAGGACACCCTCAGCGGCACGGGCAGCCTGGCGTTCGACCTCAAGACGGCCGGCGCCAATACCTACGCCATGAAGAGCGGCCTGGCCGGCACCATGCAGGTGCGGCTGCGCGACGGCGCCATCAAGGGCATCAACGTGGCGCAGACGCTGCGCGAATTGAAGGCGATGTTCCGCGGCGAGGCGCACGACCCCACCGTGCAGGACGACCAGACCCGGCAGACCGATTTCACCTCGCTCGAAAGCGACCTGGTGTTCAACAAGGGCGTGGCCACCGTCAAGCGCCTGGACATGGCCGCGCCGCTGCTGCGCGTCAACCAGGGCAACCCGGCCAACATCGATTTCGTGCGCAGCGAGCTGGATTTCGTGGCACGCGTGCGCGTGGTCAACACGTCCACCGGCCAGGACGGCAAGGACCTGGCCGAACTGCGCAACCTGACCATCCCGCTGCTGATCACCGGCCCGTTCGACAAGCCCGTCTACACGCTGCAGTGGCGCGAAGTGGCCGGCGAAGCGCTCAAGCGCGGCCTGGAAAAGCAGCTCAAGGAAGCGCTGACCGGCGGCGAAGGCGCGTCCGGCAGTCCGGCGAAGAATATCGACAAGGCACTCAAGGGGATCCTGGGCAAATGAGCACCACCGCTTATCAACCCATCGCCGAATGCGGCGCAACCACGCAGTCCGAAGCGGCTGCCTACCAGAAGCGCTGGCTGGTGGCCAACGACGCGGGGCAGTGGCTCAACCGCGACCTGTGCCCGCGCCTGGCCGAGGTATCGGTCGAGCTGCGCATGGGTTACCTGGTATTGAAGGCGCCGGGCATGCTGCGGCTGGATATTCCGCTCGACGTGATCGAGGACGACGACAGCGTGCGCTACCAGATGCTGGTGGGCGAGCAGACGGTCGACGTGGTGGACGAAGGCGAGCTGGCGGCGGCGTGGATATCCAACCACGTGGGCGTGCCGTGCCGGATCCTGAAAGTGCACCCCGACATGGCCGAGGTGCGCTGGCCGTCGTAGGCCGCGCTCAGGCGCTGCGCGCGCGGCGCCAGGCCAGCGCGCCGTGCGTCGCCAGGCCGGCTGCCAGGCCCCAGAAGGCCGAGCCTATGCCCCAGAAGCTGATGCCCGAGGCGGTGGCCAGCAAGGTAACCAGCGCGGCTTCGCGCCGTTGCGGGTCGGCCATGGCGGTCGTCATGCCGCCCATGATGGCGCCCAGCAGCGCCAGCCCGGCCAGCGCGGCGATCAATGCGCCCGGCAGGGCCTGGAAGAACACGGCCACGGCGCCCGCGGCCACGCTCAGCAATACGTAGGTCAATCCGTAGGTGGCCGCGGCCACGTAGCGCCTGCCCGGATCGGCATGGGCTTCGGGGCCGGCGCACAGCGCCGCGATGATGGCGCCCAGCGTCACGCTGTGGGCGCCGAACGGCGCCGCCAGCAGGCCGGCCAGGCCCGTCAGGCCGACCAGCCGCGAGGCGGGCGGCCGATAGCCGGCCGCCTGCAGGATGGCCAGGCCGGGCAGGTTCTGCGAGGCCATGGCCACCACGAACAGCGGAATGCCCAGGCTGATGGCGGCCTGCCAGGTGAACGATGGCGTGGTCCAGACGAATTCGGTCCAGGCCCATTGCACGTGGCCCAGGCGCAGCAGGTCCAGGCTGCTGGCCGCGGCCAGGCCCACGACCAGCACCGCCAGCACCGCGAAGCGCGGCGCCCAGCGCCTGCCCAGCAGGTAGGCCGCGCACATCGACAGGACCAGCACCGGCTGGGCCGCAATGCTGCCGAAAATACCCATGCCGAAATTGAGCAGCACGCCGGCCAGCATGGCCGCGGCCAGCTCGGCCGGAATGCGCCGCACGATGGGATCGATCCAGCCGAACACGCCGCAGGCCAGCGTCAGCGCCGCGGCCAGCACGAAAGCGCCGACCGCCTGGTCGAACGGCACGCCCACCAGCCCCGTGACCAGCAGGGCCGCACCCGGCGTGGACCAGGCAAACACGACGGGCATGCGGCTGCGCAGGCTGATCAGCGCGCCGCCCACGCCCAGCGCCAGGCAGATCGAGCCCAGCCACGATCCGATGCGGGCGGCGTCCAGGCCGGCGGCATGGCCGGCCTGCACCATCAGCACCGCCGTGCCGCCGAAGCTGACCAGCACCGCGACCAGCCCGGCGACGATGGCCGACAACGAAAGCGCGCCGGTGACAGGCCGGCGCGCCGCGAGGGGGGAGGAGGCGGAGTCGGCGCCGTTCATGCGGCACCGGTCAGGCGACGGTACTTGGCCATCAGTTGTTCCTGCCCTTCCTGCCATTGGGGATGCAGTTCGATGCACTCCACCGGGCAGACCACCTTGCATTGCGGTTCGTCGTGGTGGCCGACGCATTCGGTGCAGCGATCAGGATCGATGACGTAATAGTCCGCGCCCATGGAAATCGCTTCGTTCGGGCACTGTGGCTCGCAAACGTCGCAATTGATGCATTCTTCGGTGATCTTGAGGGCCATGGCGGGTCAGGCGGGGGGCGGACAGGCCGATTGTAGCCCGCCCGCGCGGATGCCTCAGGCGCCGCCCTGCGCGGACTGCTCGCGGCGTTCCTTGGCCTTGGCCTGCAGCCAGCGCTCGACGGACGGAAAGACGAACTTGCTGACGTCGCCGCCCAGCTGGGCGATCTCGCGCACGATGGTGCCCGAAATGAACTGGTATTGGTCGGACGGCGTCATGAACATGGTTTCGACGTCGGGCAGCAGGTGGCGGTTCATGCCGGCCATCTGGAACTCGTACTCGAAATCGGACACCGCGCGTAGGCCGCGGATGATGACGCGGCCGTTCTGGTCGCGCACGAAATCCTTCAGCAAGCCGCCGAAACTGTGCACCTCGACGTTGGGATAGTGGCCCAGCACTTCGCGTGCGATATCCACGCGTTCCTCGATGGTGAAGAACGGCTTCTTGTTGCGGCTGTGTGCAATGCCCACCACGACCTTGTCGAAGAGCGTGGCCGCACGGCGGACCAGGTCTTCGTGGCCTCGGGTCAGCGGGTCGAACGTGCCGGGGTAAACAGCGATGATCATAGGGGCTCCGTACCTTTTGTTCAGTGGCTTGCACCATCCTCCAATGCCGGATTATTCATCGATTTGCGCATTGCAGCAAATTGGAAGAGGCGATAGTGCACGGCGCCGGCCTTGCCCTCGCGCAGCAGCTCGAATCCGGCCGGCGGCGCCGGCGCGGTTTCGGACTCGACATAGACCAGTCCGTCCTCGGCCAGCACGGCGGGCAGCAGTGGCCACAGGCGTTCCAGCCAGCCCTGGCCGAACGGTGGATCGAGCAGGACCAGGTCGAAACGCGAGGCGTCCATGCGCTCGATCACCTGCATGGCGTCGCCGGCATGGATGCGCACCGCGCCCGCCTGCAGCTTGTCGCGCAGCGTCCGCAAGGCGGCCGCCGCGCCGCGGTCGCGCTCGACCATCTGCACCTGGCCCGCGCCGCGCGAGGCCGCCTCGAAACCCAGCGCTCCGCTGCCGGCGAACAGGTCCAGCACCCGCTTGTCGGCGAATTCGCCGCCCCACAGGTGGTTGAGCCAGTTGAACAGCGTCTCGCGCACGCGATCGGGCGTGGGGCGCAGGCCCGGCGCGTCGGCAACGGGAATGAGTGTGCGGCGGTAAAGGCCGCCTACGATGCGGATGGGTTTGCTGCCCGGGCGGGATGGTTTCAAGAACGGGGACCTCCTGGGCGCAATAGTAGCGTCCCCCGCGGGGACGGATGTAGGGAAACGAATATACTTTTGCCCATGTTCAGCTTCTTCAAGAAAAAATCCCCTCCGCCCGCCGCGCCGGCCCAGCCCGCGCCGCCGCCGGAGGCAGTGGACGCAGGGTCAGCCGCACCTGCGCAGCCTCAACCCGCCGAGCCGCAACCGGCCCCGATGCCGGCCCCCCAGCCCGAGCCGCAGCCCGAGCCGCAGCCGCAACAACCGCCCGAGCCGGCGCCGCCGGCCATGGCGTCGCCGCCTGTCGCCGAGTCGCAGCCACCGGTCGCCGAGCCGCAGCCACCGGTCGCGGCCGCGCCCGAGGCGCCCCGCAAGGCCTCGTGGCTGAGCCGGCTCAAACAGGGCCTGTCGCGCACCGGCCAGAACATCGGCGGGCTGTTCGTCGGCGTGAAGGTCGACGAGAACCTGTTCGAGGAACTGGAGTCGGCGCTGATCATGGCCGACGCGGGCATCGAGGCCACCGAGAAACTGCTGGCCGCGCTGCGCGCGCGCGTCAAGAAAGAGCGCATCGACGATCCGGCGCAGGTCAAGACGGCGCTGCGCCAATTGCTGGCCGACCATCTGTGGCCGCTGGAGCGGTCCTTCGACCTGGGGCGGGCCCAGCCCCTGGTGGTCATGATCGCCGGCGTCAACGGCGCGGGCAAGACGACCTCGATCGGCAAGCTGGCGCATACCTTCCAGCGCCAGGGCGCCAGCGTGCTGCTGGCGGCCGGGGACACCTTCCGCGCGGCGGCGCGCGAGCAATTGGTCGAATGGGGCAGCCGCAACAATGTGACCGTGATCTCGCAGGATGGCGGCGATCCGGCCGCGGTGGCGTTCGACTCGGTCAATGCCGGACGTGCGCGCAACGTGGGCGTGGTGATGGTGGATACGGCCGGCCGCCTGCCCACGCAGCTGCACCTGATGGAAGAATTGAAGAAGATCCGCCGCGTCATCGGCAAGGCCGAGGCCAGCGCGCCGCATGAAGTGCTGCTGGTGGTCGATGGCAACACCGGCCAGAACGCGCTGGCGCAAATCCGCGCCTTCGACGCCGCCATCACCCTCACCGGCCTGGTCGTCACCAAGCTGGACGGCACCGCCAAGGGCGGCACGCTGGCGGCCGTGGCCGCCGGCAGCCAGGGCGTGCGGCCCATCCCGGTCTATTGGATCGGCGTGGGCGAGGGGTTGGAGGACCTGCAGCCCTTCGTGGCCGACGAGTTCGCCGCCGCCCTGCTGGCCGACTGAACGGGGTTCGCGCCTGCCCGCAACGCCGCCCGTCCGGGCGGCGTTGTCATTTCCAGAACGGCTTGGCGTGCGCGAGCTGGTCGAACGCTTCCTGGGCCTGCGGCGTCAGGCCGTCGAGCCGGGCGCCGATCCAGCCCACCGCGAACCAGGCCTGCGGGTGCGCCTGCAGCGCCGCCTGGTAGTAATCGCGCGCCACCGCCAGATCGTTGATCTCGCCCAGCAGGTCCTGCACGCGGGCCAGTTGCTTGCGATAGGTGCGCAGCCGGGCTGCCGGCAGCAGGGATTCGGCGAACGACAGGCCGTAGCGCAGGCGCTTGACCCGTTTGCGCAGCTCGTGGCGCGCCTCCAGCTCCAGCGCGCCGAAGCGCAGGCCTTCGTCGATGACCTTGAGATGCCAGCGGCGCAGCCGGCCGGTAAGGCGCTTGCGCAGGGCGGGCGGTGCGGCCTCGGCGGGCGGCGCCAGCGGAATGATGGTGGGGCTGGCCGGCGCGGCCTCGGCCGTGGCGGCCGGGGCGGGCGGGGGCGGCACGTCCAGGCTCCAGGCCAGCAGCTCCAGCAGCCAGCCCTGGAAGGCGCGGTCGGCGGCCAGCGACTGGGCATTGTCGTTGGACGGCGCGGCCTCGGCGGGCAGGGCGGGCATGCCGGCGCGCGCCAGCAAGGGCATGATGGTGTCGGCCAGTACATCCTGGTCGCGCGCCATGCCGAACGCGCTGAAATGCGTACGGGCGCCCTGCGCGAGGGTTTCGGACGGGTCGGCGATCCAGCCGTCGAACAGGCGCCAGGCCGAGCGCAGCCGCCGCACGCCCACGCGCAGCTGGTGCACGTGTTCGGGCGTGCCGGCGCGATAGACGCCCAGGGTGTCCACCTCGGCCAGCACGGCGGCGTTGCGCGCGATGTGGTCCACGCATTCGGCCGCTACCGCCGCCATGGCCTGCATGGGGGTCATCGACTCGTCCAGCTTGACCGCGCCGGCGTTGCGCGGCGCCCAGAAGCCGGCGACGGCCTGCTGGTCGCGCGTTGCCCGCGCGGCGTCATCGGCCTCGCCCGGCGCGGCGGCCAGGTCGTGCGCCAATTGCGCCAGCGCATCGCCCCGTTCGGATTTGCTGCGCGCATCCAGCACCAGCCCGTGGCGTTGCAGCCAGCTGCGCGCCATGGCGAAGATGGCCGCGGGCCGGCCCGAAACCAGTTCGAACTCCAGTTCGGAGATCGGCAGTTCGAGCGCGCCGGCGCGCAGCACGCCCGTGTCGTAGGCCAGCTCGACGGTGCCATGCCGGCCGCGCACCTTGCAGAACAGCCGTTGCACGTCGGTTTCGTAGCGCAGCCCCAGCTCGCCCTTGATGGCCGTCAGCGCGGCCTGCGCCTCGGTGCCGGCGTAGACGGACAGGTCCAGCACCGGCCCGGGGCGCGGGTGGTTGATCTCCACGCGGCTGATGGCATTGGCGCCCGGCATCTTCAGCGTCTGCACCCAGTCGCGCCCTTCCTGGCGCAGCCGGATCGCGATGCGGGCGCGCGCCAGCTCGCGGCCGGGGGTGTCGAAATACATGGCGTGCAGGCGGATGCGCGCGGCCTGCCGCTGCTGGATCTGCTGCTGCACCGCCGCCCGCGCCGCCGCCGGGACGTGCAGCTTCAATTCTTGTTCTGACATGATCGGACCCGCCGAGCCGAAAGCCTAGGATAGTACCCAAAGCTAACCCGGAAATTGATGACGGGTCATATTTCGGTCATGGGAGGGGCGCTGCGGGGGGGCATGGGGGTGCCTGGCCCCGCGGGGACAGATACCGTCTTGGCAGGCTAGTGTTCATGGCGTATGACAGTGTGCCTGTCCCCGCGGGGACAGGCACACTTGCCGGTGCCAGTCCCCCTTTGGGGACAGGCACGCGGCGTCAGAGGATGCGCTTGCGGGCCTGGGTGATGACGATTTCGGCGGCGACGACGACGATGAAGATGGCGGCCAGCACCAGGGCGACGCGGTCCCACTGGAACAGGTTGAGCGCGGTGTCCAGCGCCATGCCGATGCCGCCGGCGCCGACCAGGCCGAGCACGGCGGATTCGCGCACGTTGATGTCCCAGCGCAGCAGCACGATGGACCAGAACGAGGGGCGGATCTGCGGCCAGTAGCCGTACCACAGCACGGCGGCCTTGCTGGCGCCGGTGGCGGTCAGCGCCTCGATGGGGCCGCGCTGGGCTTCTTCGATGGCTTCGCCCACCAGCTTGCCGACGAAACCGATGGAGCGGAACGCGATGGCCAGGGTGCCCGCCAGCGCGCCAGGACCGAAGATGGCGATGAACAGCAGCGCCCACACCAGCGAGTTGACCGAGCGGCTGGAGACCAGGATCAGGCGCGCCAGCATGTTGATGGTGCGGCTGGGCGTGAGGTTGTTGGCCGCCAGCAGGCCCACCGGCACGGCCATCCCGACCGACAGGATGGTGCCCAGCGTGGCGATGTGCAGCGTTTCGACCAGCGCGGCGTGCACCCCCTCTGGGTAGTACGACCAGTCGATCGGCCACATGCGCCGCAGCAGGTCCGCCATCTGTTCGGGCGCGTCGTACAGGAACTCGGGGATCACCTCCACGCTGCGCACGGCCTGCACGATGGCGGCCACCAGCAGCAGGTACAGCATGAAGCGCAGCGCCTTCTGGCCGCCGCTGTAGCGCTGCCAGGTGCGCGGATGGCCCGGTTCCAGGCTCGTCACGGAGGTGTTCATTCGTCCACCTCCCCTTTGCGCGCCAGCGGCGTGGTCGAGCCCAGGCCCCGGGCCGCGGTGAAGCGGCGTTGCAGGATGCGTTCGAAGCCCATGTTGTCCAGGAATACCTTGCGCACGAAGCCCGCCAGGATTTCACCCAGCATGATGATGGCGATCAGCGTCAGCAGGATGGCCGCCACGAAGTCGTAGTCGAAGCGCTGGAACGCCGAGAACAGCGTGCCGCCGATGCCGCCGGCGCCGACGATGCCGACCATGGTCGAATTGCGCAGGTTGGAGTCGAACTGGTAGGTGGCAAAGCCCACGAAGCGCGCGAACACCTGCGGCAGCACGCCGAAAATGATGACGTTGCCGAACGAGGCGCCGGATGCCCGCACGGCCTTGACCTGCTTGAGCGAGATCTCCTCGATCGCCTCGGTGAACAGTTTGCCGATGAAGCCGATCGAGGCCACGGTCAGGGCCAGGATGCCGGCCAGCGCGCCAAAGCCCACGGCCTTGACGAACAGGATGGCCACGATCACCGGGTGCAGGGCGCGGCACAGCGCCACCAGCGCGCGCGCGGGCCAGGAGGCCCAGGCCGGCATCAGGTTGCGCGCGCCCAGCAGGCCGATGGGCAGCGACAGCAGGATGCCCAGCACCGAAGCCAGCACGGCGATTTCCAGGCTTTCGGCGATGCCCTTCCAGAGGGTGTCGGGTTTCTCGAAATTGGGCGGGAACATGCGCGCCAGGAAGGTCGCCGCATGGCCCAGGCCGGTTTCGAAGCGCGCCCAGCTGAAATCCAGCTGGGCGGCGGCGTAGAAGGTGTACAGCACCACCAGCAGCACGCCGGTCTTGGCGCGCCACGACAGCGAGAAAGGACGGCGCGCCATGTTTGCCGTGCGCACGGTCACTCCAGCCAAGACTCGCCTCCGTAGATGGTCTTGAGCATGGTGGCGTCCAGCCCCTTGCCGTCGCCGTCGTAGACGACATGGCCGCCCGACATGCCGACGATGCGGTTGGCGTAGCGGCGCGCCAGTTCGACGTCATGGATGTTGACCAGCACGGGGATGCCGTTGACGCTGCCCTGTTCGGTCAGCAGTTTCATGATCTCGACCGAGGTCTTGGGGTCCAGCGACGAGGTCGGCTCGTCGGCCAGCAGCAGTTGCGGCCGCTGCATCAGCGCGCGCGCGATGCCGACGCGCTGGCGCTGGCCGCCCGACAGGGCGTCGGCGCGCTGGTCGGCAAAGCCGGCCAGGCCCACCGTGTCGAGCAATTGAAAGGCGCGTTCGATGTCGGCCGGATCGAAGCGCCGCATCCAGGCATTGAGCGCCGAGGTGTAGCCCAGCCGTCCGGTGAGCAGGTTCTCCATCACGGTCAGGCGCTCGACCAGGTTGTACTCCTGGAACACCATGCCGATGCGCCGGCGCGCGCGGCGCAGCGACTGGCCGCGCACGCGGGCCAGGTCCACCGTGCCCTCGGCGTCCTTGAGCACGATTTCGCCGCTGGTCGGCTCGATCAGCCGGTTGATGCAGCGCAGCAGGGTGCTTTTGCCGGTGCCCGACGGCCCGATGATGGCCGTCAGGCCCTGGCCCGCGATATCGAGATCGATGCCGTTGAGAACCGGCTTGCCGGCCCGGTATTCCTTCACCAGGCCGGTGATGCGCAGAGACGTCGCCATGCTTACTGCTTGCCCTTGCTCTTGGCGGTTTCGCGGTCGTAGGCCGCGCGGTTGAACTTCTCGCCGCCGGATTCGGCCACTTCGCGCACGATGGCCCAGTCCTTCTGGTAGGTCACCGGATAGAAGCGGTCGGCCCCGTCAAACGCCTTTTTCATTTCGTCGGGGAAGCGGTAGTCGTAGAAGCACTTGAGCATCTTGTCGCGGAAGGCCGGCTCCAGGTCGTGCGCGTAGGCAAACGACGAGGTCGGGAATTTCTCGCTGCGATAGATCACGCGGAAATCCTCTTCCTTGACCTGGCCGCGTTCGGCCATGCGCTTGAACACGTCGGAGGCGACCGCGGCGGCGTCGTAGTCGCCGGAGTTCACGCCCATGACCGACTGGTCATGCTTGCCCGAGAAGATGACCTTGTAGTCCTTGTCGGGGGTCAGGCCTTCCTTGGGGAACAGGGCGACCGGCGCCATGTGGCCCGAGTTCGACGACGGCGCGGTGTGCGCCAGCTTCTTGCCCTTGAGGTCGGTCAGCTTCTGGTAGGGGCTGTCCTTCTTGACGATGACGATCAGGTTGTAGCCCTGGAATTCGTCCGCGTAGCCCTTGACGGCGAACGGAACCGCGCCGGCGATGTTCACGGCGAAGGCGGTCGGGCCGGTCGAGAAGCCGCCCACGTGCAGCCGGCCCGAGCGCATGGCTTCGATTTCGGCCGCGTTGCTCTGCACCTGGTAGAACACCACGCGCTTGCCGGTGCACTCGCTCAGGTGCTTGGTGAAGGGCTTGAAGATGTCTTCGTAGACGGCGGGATCTTCCACCGGCGTGTAGGTGAAGACCAACGTCGATGGCGTTTTCAGCTTGGACTTGTCGGTCGGCGTATCGGCGACCAGATCCTTGTTCGCATCGCAATACATATTGTCCAGATCGCCGCGATTCGAACACGCGGCGTCGGCCGCCTGCGCGGCGTAGGAACCGAAAATCAGGGCGGTCACGGCGGCGGCTTGCAACAGGCGCTTGGCTCGCATGGGCGTCTCCTCGGAGTGCGTTTGGTATATGAATTGTCACGCCATTCAAACACAAACGAGCCTATCCGCGCACTCGGTGAAGTCCCTGTCTTTCTTTTCGTCTTTTGTTCGTTTTGTTCGTTTTGTTTTCTTTTTTGTTTCGAACGCTTCAATTGCCGCGATAGCCCAGCTTGCGCGAGATTTCCTGGGCGCAGGCCAGCAGCGGCCGGGCGATGGCGCCGGTGAAGGAGGCGTCGAACAGGCCGGTCGGCCCCAGGCTGGTCAGCGCCAGCACGATGCCGCCGGTGTGGTCGAACACCGGCACCGACAGGGCGTCCACGCCGGGCAGGGGGCTGCCCAGCGCCCGGGCCATGCCGTGCACGCGGATGTCGGCCAGCATGGCGTCCAGGTTGGCGCGGGTCGTCTTGCGCGGCGTCAGGCTGGCGATGACCGCGGCGTCGCCGTCTTCGCGGGCGATGTAGTGCTCGGCCATCTTGGGGGGCAGCCAGGCGGCGAACACCTGGCCGGTGGCCGTGTGCAGCATCGACATCACCGTGCCCTTGCGCATGTTGACATGCACCGGGTAGCTGGCCTCGGTGATGTGGATCATGGTCGGGCCGTGCGAGCCCAGCACCGCGATGCCCAGGGTGTGGCCGATCTCGGATTGCAGCTTGTCGACTTCGGGCAGGGCCACCCGCACGGGATCGAGCCGCTGCAGGCTGACCAGGCCCATCTGCAGCGCGAACGGCCCCAGTTCGTACTGGCCGGTCACCGTGTCCTGCTGGACCAGGCCGACCCGGGTGAAGCTGACCAGGTAGGGGTGGGCCTTGGCCGAGGTCATGCCGGCGGCGCCGGCCAGGTCGCGCAGCGTCAGGGGGCGGCCGGCGTCGACCAGCGCGGCCAGCAGCGGGAAGCCGACCTCGACCGACTGGATGCTGCGGCGGCCGTCGTTGCCTGGAGCGGCGGCGGGCTTGGCGGTGGATTTGGCGGCGGACATGGCGCTTATCCCCGGTTCGCCAGCAGGCGCTCGGCCATTTCGACGAAGCCGTCGCCGCCGCGCGCGGCCGCGACGAACGCCGGGCGATGCTGGATGCGATGCAGCTGCGACTGGATGTTGGCCACGCCGACCGAGATCGGGAAGAACTTGAACATCGGCTCGTCGTTGGGCGAATCGCCGATGAACAGGGTGTGCTGCAGGGCCGAATCGATGTTCAGGCCGAATTCGCGCTCGAACAGGGTGCGCGTCATGGTCAGCTTGTCGTAGTCGCCGAACCAGCCGTTGACGTGGATGGAGCTGACCTTGGCCTGCGCCCCGGCTTCGTGGAAGATCTCGACGATGCGGCCGACCGCGCCGTCGGGCAGGGCCGGGACGTCTTCGCAGAAATCGATGGCCAGGTCCGCCACCCGGTAATCCTGGTCGCTGGCCACGGCGGTGCCCGGCACTTCGCGCAGCACCCGTTCGCGGATGGCCTGCAGCGCCTGCCGGTTGGCCGCGCGGGTGGCGGCGTCGGCCCAGTAATGCGCGTTCATGCGGCGCGCCGAGCGGTCGTAGGCGTAGTAGAACGCGCCGTTTTCGCCCACGACGGCCCGCACCGGCCACATCCGCGCGATGTGGTCGCACCAGCCGGCGGGCCGGCCGGTGATCGGTACCACGACGATGCCGGCCTGTTCCAGGCGCTCCAGCGCCGCGTAGGCGCCGGCCGGCAGGCGGCCTTCCGTGGTCAGGGTGTCGTCGATGTCGGTCAGTACGATGCGTACCGACGCGGCTACCGGGGCTGGCATGGCCGCAAGCGCTTGCATGGGGCTCCTCGAGGGGATTTGTCGTTATCGGGGCGCGATTCTCAAGCGCGAAGTTTACCGTGCGCGCGCGGCCCGGCGCCGCGCGGGGCGCGACCGCGCCAAGGGCGCTAAAATTGCAGCTTTCCAGCCTGGACGCGCCCGATTCATGTCTGCCCAGATTTCCTCGCTCAACGCCGGCGCCGCGCCGGAATCTTTCGGCATCGCCTCGGTGCCCGAGATCATTGCCGAATTGCGGGCAGGCCGCATCGTCATCCTGGTCGACGAAGAAGACCGCGAGAACGAGGGCGACCTGGTCATGGCCGCCGAGTTCGTCACGCCCGAGGCCATCAATTTCATGGTCACCCACGGCCGCGGCCTGGTGTGCCTGACCCTGACCGAAGAACGCTGCCGGCAGCTCGACCTGCCGCTGATGGCCAGCCGCAACGGCACTCGATACGGCACCAATTTCACGCAATCCATCGAGGCGGCCGAAGGCGTGGAGACCGGCATTTCGGCCGCCGACCGCGCCCGCACCATCCAGGTCGCGGTGGCGCGCGACGCCCAGCCGTCCGATCTGGTGCAGCCCGGCCACATCTTCCCGGTGCGCGCGGTGCCCGGCGGCGTGCTGGTGCGCGCCGGCCACACCGAGGCCGGCTGTGACCTGACCGCCATGGGCGGGCTGACCCCGGCGGCCGTGATCTGCGAAATCCTCAAGCCCGACGGCACCATGGCGCGCCTGCCCGACCTGGTCGAATTCGCGCGCGAGCACAAGCTGAAGATCGGCACCATCGCCGACCTGATCCAGTACCGCAGCGAGCACGAATCCATCATCGCGCGCATGGGCGAGCGGATGATGCAGACTCCCTGGGGCGATTTCCGCTGCATCGCCTACCGCGACGACGCCACGCGTTCGCCACATCTGGCGCTGGTACACGGTAATATCGATCCCGAGCGCGAGACATTGGTGCGGGTGCACGAGCCCGCCTCGCTGCTCGACGTGCTGGATACGGGCGCCAGCCCGCACAGCTGGAGCGTGGGCCAGGCGCTGCATGCCATCGCCGCCTCGCCGGCCGGCGTGCTGGTGCTGATGAACTGCCAGTCGTCTACCGAACACCTGTTTGGCCAGATCGCCAACTGGGCCGGCCCCGCCGAGCGCGCGGCCGCCCAGGAAGGCGACCGATTCGGGCTGCGCACCTACGGCATCGGTGCGCAGATCCTGCGTGATTTGAACGTGGGCCGCATGAAACTGCTGGCCCGTCCCCGCAAGATGCCCAGCATGGCGGGCTTCGCCCTCACCATTACGGGTTACGATTGCGCCCCTCCGAACCTACGCAACGACTGAACAAGGCCGACACATGAATCCCTACATTCTTACCCCCGACCTGAACGGCGAAGGGCTGCACATCGGCATCGTGCGTGCCCGTTTCAACGAAGAAATCGGCCAGGCTCAACTGCAGGCCTGCCTCGAAGAGCTGGGCAAGCTGGGCGTGGACGAGCGCGACGTGATGGTGGTCAGCGTGCCGGGCGCGCTGGAGCTGGGCGTGGCCCTGGCGCGCATGGCCGAAAGCTATGAATTCGACGCGCTGATCGCCCTGGGCGCGGTCATCCGCGGCGAAACCTATCACTTTGAAGTGGTCAGCAACGAGAGCGCCGCGGCCATCAGCCGTATCGCGCTCGAAACCGGCATCCCCGTGGCCAATGGCGTGCTGACCGTCGATACCGACGAGCAGGCGCAGGCCCGTGCCGCCGGCAAGGGCGCCGATTGCGCCCAGGTGGCCGTGGAAATGGCCAACCTGGCGGCGGCGCTCGAGCCGGAAGAAGACGACGAAGACGAAGACGACGAGGACGAAGATTTTGACGACGAAGAAGACGACGGCCGCTGATAACGCGGTGCAGGCCCGCGCCAACGCGCGCAGCGCGCGGCGCCGCGCGCGCGAGTTCGCGCTGCAGGGCGTGTACGCGTGGCTGTTGCGCGGCGGCGAGGGCACCCAGGACGCCGGCGAAATCGACGCCCACCTGCGCGATGCCGAGGATTTCTCCGAGGCCGACGCGCAGTGGTTCAAGACGCTGCTGCACGGCGTGCTGCGCGAGGCGCCGGTGCTGCGCGAGCGGTTCCTGCCGTACATCGACCGGCCGCTGGCCGAGCTGTCGCCGGTCGAGCACGGCATTCTGCTGATAGGCAGCTTCGAGCTGATGCACCATGTCGAAGTGCCGTACAAGGTTGCCATCAACGAGGCGGTCGAACTGGCCAAGTCGTTCGGCGGCACCGACGGCTTCAAGTTCGTCAACGGCGTGCTCGACAAGCTGGCGGCCGACGTGCGCACGGCCGAAGTCCAGGCGGCGCCGCGGCGCTGACCTTCCGCGGGCGCGCCCGCGCGGCGCGTCCGTTCGCGTTTGCTGGCAGGAGTCGCCTTGGCGTCCGAGTTCGACCTGATCGCGCGGTATTTCACCAGGCCGGCTCCCGATGGCGTGCTCGGCGTGGGCGATGACTGCGCGCTGTTTCCCGTACCGCCCGGCCAGCAAGTGGCCACCAGCACCGACCTGCTGATCGAAGGGCGGCACTTCTTTCCCGACGTCGATCCGCAGGCGCTCGGCCACAAGGCGCTGGCCGTCAATCTTTCCGACCTGGCCGCCATGGGCGCGCGCCCCGTCGGCTGCCTGCTGGGGCTGGCGCTGCCCGGCGTGGACGAAGCGTGGCTGGCGGCGTTTGCGCGCGGCTTCCAGGCCCTTGCCGATACGCACGCCTGCCCGCTGATCGGCGGCGACACCACCCGCGCCCCGCAACGGCTGCTGGCCATCAGCGTTACCGTGTTCGGCGCCGTGGCGCCCGGCCACGCGCTGCGCCGCGCCGCCGCGCAGCCGGGCGACGATGTCTGGGTTTCCGGGGAGCTGGGCGCGGCCGATATCGCCTACCGCCTGCTCGATCGCCAATTGCCCGCCGACCCCTTGCGCCTGGCCGCCACCCGCGCGGCGCTGGAGTGGCCGCGGCCGCGTGTCGAGCTGGGCATGGCGCTGGCCGGCCTTGCGCGCGCCGGCATCGACATTTCGGACGGCCTGCTGCAGGACCTGGGCCACATTCTTGCCGCCAGCGGCGTGGCGGCCGAATTGCGTTACGACGCGCTGCCCGTCGCGGCCGCGCTGGCCGGCCTGCCGGCCGAGACCGTGCGCCGCGCCGCGCTGGGCGGCGGCGATGTCTACGAACTCTGCTTCACCGCCGACCCGGCGCATCGCCAGGCCATCGGACAGGCGGCGCACGGCGCGGGCGCGCCCGTCAGCCGCATTGGCCGCATCCTGGCGGGACAAGGACTGCGCGTGCTGGACGCCGATGGCGCGCCGCTGGGCGAACTGCCGGGCGGCTTCGATCATTTCTCCGACGCAACGGACCAGCCGGCCCCCGGCCGCCGACCATGAACCCGCCCGACGCCAACCCCGACCCGACTTCGATGCAGGCGCGCACGCGCGTGTCCTATCCCAGCTGGAGCTGGGTGCGCGCCAGGCCCGCGCGCCTGCTGGCTTTCGGCCTGGGCAGCGGCCTGTTGCGCCCGGCCTCGGGAACCTGGGGCACCTTGCTGGCCTGGCTGAGCTGGTTCGTCTTCGCGCCGCTGGCGCCCGACTGGGCGCTGGGCATGGGCATAGCCGCGGCGTTTGCCTATGGCTGCCTGGCCTGCGGACAGGCCGGCCGGGAACTCGGCGTGTCCGACCACGTCGGAATGGTATGGGATGAAATCGTGGCGTTCTGGCTGGTGCTGTGGCTGGTGCCGCAGACCGTGGCCGCCCAGGCGCTGGCGTTCGTCCTGTTTCGCGTATTCGATATTGCCAAGCCGCCACCCATCAAGTATTTCGACGCGCGCATCAAGGGCGGGTTCGGAGTGATGTGGGACGATATCGTAGCCGCCGCCTATACCTTGCTGGTCATGGCGATTCTGGTCCGCATGGGAGTATTCACATGAGCTTGCACGACACCCAGGGGCGCGCCGGCCTGGCGCCCACGCCTCTGACGGCGGCCGCCATCCAGGGGCTGGCGGAAATGGTCGGAGAGGCGCTGTTGCGGCGCGACTGGATGATGGGCACTGCCGAGTCGTGCACCGGCGGGCTGCTGGCCGGCGCGGTCACGTCGGTGGCCGGTTCCAGCGACTGGTTCGAGCGCGGCTTCGTCACCTACAGCAATGCGGCCAAGGTCGCCGAGCTGGGCGTTTCGGGCGAGACGCTCGATCACTATGGCGCGGTCAGCGAGCCCGTGGCGCTGGAAATGGCCAATGGCGTCCTGCTTGCCACGCCGTCGGCGCAAGTCGGCGTGTCCACCACGGGCATCGCGGGTCCGGGCGGCGCCACGCCGGGCAAGCCCGTCGGCATGGTGTGCTTCGGCTTCGCCATGCGCGCCCACGGCGGCATCACCTCGCGCGCCATCACCCATGTGTTTCCCGGCGATCGCGCCCAGGTGCGCAACGCCTCGGTCGAGTTCGCGCTGCGTGGCATCCTGGAATTCCTGGGAGAGCCGGTCAATCGAGGCTGACTTTCTCGGGTGCCAGTCCCCGCCGGGGACAGGCACCTGGACACCCAGATTCAACGTGTGCCTGTCCCCCTGCGGGGACAGGCACCCTGAGAAGTCAGCGGGTGCCAGTCCCCCTTCGGGGACAGGCACCCGGGGGGGTTACGTTCTTACCGCGTTGATGGCGTCGCGCAGGCCGCGCGCGGCTTCGCCGGCGGCCTGGCGCCAGTCTTCGCCCGTGCTGGCGTACAGGATGGCGCGCGACGAGTTGATCATCATGCCCGCGCCGGCGCTGTTGGCGCCCGCCTGCACGGTGGCGTTGATGTCGCCGCCCTGGGCGCCGATGCCCGGCACCAGCAGCGGCACGGCATCGCCGATGCGCTGGCGCACCGCCGCCAGTTCGTTGGGGAAGGTCGCCCCGACCACCAGGCCGCACTGGCCGTTGGCGTTCCACTTGTCGGCCACCAGGCCCGCCACATGCAGGTACAGCGGCTGGCCGTCGGCCATTTTCAGGAACTGCAGGTCCGAGCCGCCAGGGTTGGACGTGCGGCACAGCACGATGACGCCGCGGTCGCCCCAGGCCAGGTACGGCTCGACCGAGTCCAGGCCCATGTAGGGGCTGACCGTCAGCGCGTGCGCCTGGTAGCGCTCGAATGCCTCGCGGGCGTAGTTCTCGGCGGTCGAGCCGATGTCGCCGCGCTTGGCGTCCAGCACGATGGGCAGGTCGGGATGCTGCGCGCGGATGTGCTGGCACAGGGCTTCGAGCTGGTCTTCGGCGCGGTGCGCGGCGAAATACGCGATCTGCGGCTTGAAGCTGCACGCGTACGGCGCGGTGGCGTCGACGATGTCGCGGCAGAACTGGAAGATGGCGTCGGGCTTGCCTTCCAGTTCGCGCGGAAAGCGCTTGGGGTCGGGGTCCAGCCCCACCTGCAGCAACGATTGGCTGGCGCTCCAGGCGTGTTCGAGTTTCTTCAGGAATGTCATGGCGAGGTCAGTGCAGTTTGACCCTGGGACGGGTGCGCCGCATCAACAGGCGCGCCAGGGCAAGCGTGGCGGTCCGCGAAATACCGAGCACCGCGCGGTGGTGCATCAGGTGCAGACTCATGTACATCAGGCGCGCCAGTGTACCGCTTACGAACAGGCCGCGCCCGGCCAGCTTGCCCATCAGGCTGCCCACCCCGGACCCCTGGCCCAGCGAAACCAGCGAGCCGTGGTCGTGGTACGCATAGGCCTCGGTGGGTTCGGCGGCATTGCGCAGGCGGGCCGTCAGCTTGCGCGCCAGGTAGTCGGCCTGCTGGTGCGCCGCCTGCGCGCGGGCCGGCACGGTGCGTCCGTCCTTCCAGGGCGCCGCGCAGCAATCGCCCAGCGCCAGGATGTGGGGATCGGGGCTTTCCAGGCGTTCGTTGACTTCCAGCTGGCCCAGCCGATTGAGCGGCAGGCCCAGTTGCCGGAACAGCGGCGGCCCTTCGATGCCGGCGGCCCACAGGCACATCGTGGCCTCGAAGCGCCGGCCGTCGGCGGTGACGACATGGTCGGCGCCGACTTCGGCCACCCGGCAATCGGTTTCGACGCGCACGCCCAGCTCGGTCAGGCGGGCGTGGGCCGCGCGCGAGATCTTCTCGGGCAGGGCCGACAGAATGCGCGGCGCGCCTTCGACCAGCGTGATGACCAGGTCGCGGTCGGCGCGGAAATTGGGCAGTCCGTAGGCGCTGACCACATGGCTGGCCTCGATCAGCTCCACGGCCAGTTCGACGCCGGTGGCCCCGCCGCCGACGATGACCAGGTCCAGGCGCGCCGAGGGGTCGTGAACCTTGCGCAGGTCCACCTGCACCATGGCCTTGAGCATGGTCAGGCGGAACTGCTCGGCGTTCTCGGTGGTGTCCAGGGTAACGGCGTGTTCGGCCGCGCCCGGCGTATTGAAGAAGTTGGAAGTGCTGCCCATGGCCAGCACCAGCGTATCGTACGAGAGTTCGCGCGGCGGCAGGACCTGCTGGCCGGACGGGTCGGCCACCGGCCCGACCTGGATCTGGCGCCGCTCGCGCTCGATGCCCTGCAATTCGCCTTGCGCGAACGTGAAGTTGCACATGTTGGCCAGCATCAGGTAGGACAGGCCTTCCTGGTGGATGTCCAGCGTGCCGGCGGCGGCTTCGTGCAGGGAGGGTTTCCAGATGTGGAAAGGGCGGCTGTCGACCAGCGTGACGCGCTCGCGCCCGTGGGCGCGGCCCAGCTTGGCGGCCAGTTCGAGGCCGCCGGCGCCGCCGCCCACGATGACCACGCGATGAGGGGAACCTGTATTCGGGGTCTGCGTCATGCGGCAAGTATAGAGTGGCCCGGCGCGCTTGGAAACGGCGGCGCCGCCGCTCAGTCCAGGACGAAGCGGCTGATGAGCACCGCCACCCAGACCGCCAGGGTGAACAGCAGCATCAGCATGACCGCGGCGCTGCCGAGGTCCTTGGCCCGGCCCAGCAGGGGATGGGTCTCCACCGACAGGGCGTCGGCCAGCGCCTCGATGGCGGAATTGAGCAGCTCGGCCACCAGCACCAGGATGACCGAGGCGATCAGGATGAAGACTTCGTCGGTGGTGCGGCCCAGGAAGAATGCCGCGGGCACCAGCAGGATGGCCAGGACCAGCTCCTGGCGGAACGCCGCCTCGTATTTGATGGCTGCCTTCAGCCCTTGCAGCGAGTAGCGCAGCGCGTTGAGAATGCGGCGCAATCCGCCTGTGCTCTTGAAGGGGGAGGGATGAGGGGTATGGGCCATGGTCGGATTGTGTGGCGTCTAGGGTTGGCTGGCCGCGTTTTTAACAGATATGTGTTGCCCGCGTGAGCCCTCTGCGGCCGCCTGCCGCCTTCAGGCGGGGGCGGCCCGGCGCAGGTTGCCGAAGCGCTCGGCGAACTGCCGGGTGAAGACGGCGCCGAAGAAGAAAATCTGCGCTGAATAATAGATCCACAGCAGCAGCGCGATCAGCGAACCCGCCGCCCCGTACGCCGATACCGCCGCGCCGCGTTCCAGGTACAGGCCGATGCCCCATTTGCCGGCCAGGAACAGCGCCGCGGTCACGATCGCGCCGGGTATCACGTCGAGCCAGGGAATGCGCTTGCTGGGCAGCAGCTTGTAGACCACGGCGAACAGCGCGGTCACCACCGCGAACGAAAAGAGGTTCGACAGCCAGTCGGCCGCCATCGCGAAGGCCGATGTGCTCCATAGATCGCCGTAGTATCCCTTGGCCGCGCCCAGCGCCGCGTTGAGGGTCAGCGAAAGCAGCAGGAACAGCGCCAGCACCAGCACCAGGCCGAATGACAGCATGCGGCTGCGCACCAGCCCCTGCAAACCGCTCTTGTCTTCCTTGACGTCCCACAGTTCGTCCAGGCTGGCCTTGAGTTCGGCGAAGGCCGTGGTGGCGCTGAACACCAGCACGCATATCGACAGCAGCGCGGCCAGCCAGCCGCTGCCCGATTCGTGCGCGCTGGCCAGCACCGTCTGGATCACCTCGGCGCCGCGCTCGCCGGTGAGGTCGCGCACCTGGCTGAACAGTTCCGAGCGCACGGCCTCTTCGCCAAAGAAGGCGCCGGCCACCGCGATCACCAGGATCAGCATGGGCGCCAGCGAGAACACCATGTACAGCGACAGCGCCGCCCCCTTGCTGGAAGCGCGATGGCGCGACCATTCGCGGGCCGAATCGGTCAGCAGCGCGCCGATGTCGCGGAGGTGGGGCAAGCGGATCTGGCGTGGCAAGCGCATGGCCTCGGGTTGGATGGGACAGCTTGGTGGCGGAAGTATCGACCGTGGCCGGCCGCGGTTCGAGGAGGTCTTCCGGACTTCATGACGTCGTGCGCAATTTTCATAGGAAAGCACGGCTATTCGGGAAAGCTCTTGTTGGGCCTCGGACTTCATCCGGCATTCATTATGACGTGGGCTTCGGATATTGCGCAAATCCCCGCATGGCTCGTGCCTGATTCCATTGGGACGCGGTCGTTTCCTTCGCGTCACCGGCGTCGTACGGCAGGCGGGTCGGTTTGTTCAACTTCTCTTTTGGTGGCACATGTATCTCGATAGATTCCGTCAATGTCCGTCTTCCTTGCAGATCCCGCGTTCCGCGTGGCGCCTGCATGCGCTGGCCGCAGCCCTGGCGCTGGCCGGCATGGCCCGGCTGGCGCCCGCGGCGGCGCAGGCGCCGCAGCCGCCCGTGGCCGGCGCGCCGCATGCGCAGGACGCCGGGCAGGAAGGAGAGTTCGACCACCGGGACAACACGCTCATTGCAGTCTTTGACGACGGCGTCGGCATCAATCTCGACGACGATCCCGACGATCCCGACGAGCTCGGCGAGACGGCGCCCCCCCACGCTCAAGGACATCCACATCTCGGTGGAGCACAAGAACCCGATGAGCAAGCCGGCCATCGGGGTGCGTGTCAGCGGCGCCGGCCGCGCGCTGACGCTGGCCGGCTCGACCATCGATGCCACCGAGGGCGGCATTCCCGCAGTGGTACGGCGCGGCGGCACGCTGGAGCTGGATGGCGTCACCGTGGCGGGCGGGGAAGGGATGGAGCCGATGACGGTCTCTGACGCCGGCAGCCGCCTGAGCGTGCGCGGCGGCGTGCTGGGCGGCGAAGCGCCGGGCGTCAGCCTGGTCCGGGCCGCGCAAGGCGGCCAGGCGAGCATCATCGACGCGACGCTGCAGAGCATCCTCGGGCCCGCGCTCATTGCCGACGGCGGCTCCATTTCCGTCGCCGGCGGTTCGATCGACATGGACATGGGCCCGGGATTCCCGCCGCCGCCTCCACCGCTTCCCGGGGCGCCGCTGGCCGCGCATCCGCCGCTCGATCGCGTTGCCGCGGTGCACGCCGGCCAGGACGGCAAGGTGACACTGCGGGAGGTGGCGCTGCGGGCTCACGGACCGCAGGCGACGGGCGTCTATGCGTATATGCCTGGCAGCGAAATCACCCTGCAGGGAGGCACAGTCAGCGTGCAGGGCGATGACGGGGCCGGCGTGGTCGCCGGCGCGGGCCTGCTCGAGGACTTGCCGCCCGGCGGCACGGTGCGGCTGGACGGAACCACGGTGTCGACCGATGGCGCCAACACCGATGCCGTGCTGGTTCGCGGCGACGCGGCGCGCGCCGAGGTCGTCAACACCGTGCTGCGCACCGCCAAGAGCCTGGCCGCCGGCGTATCGGCCCAGCATGGAGGCCGCGTCACGCTGCGGCAGACCCGCATCGAGACCGCGGGCGCGGGGGCCGAGGGCATCTCCGTGCTGGGCTTCGAGCCGCAGTCCGGCTCCGGTCCGGCCAGCGTCGACATGCAGGGCGGCAGCATCACCACGACCGGCAACCGCGCCGCCGGCATCGCGCTCACCCACGGCAGCGCCCGCCTGGAAGGCGTGGCGGTGCGCGCCGAGGGCAGCGGCTCGAGCGCCGCGCAGCTGGCCAACGGCACGCTGGTCGTCAGCGCAGGGTCGCTGGCCTCGGTCCAGTCCGGCGCGATCAGCGTGACCGACACGCCGCTGAAGCTGATGCCGGGCGCCCTGGCCAGCAGCACGGTCTCGGTCCGGTTGACCGACGGCGCCACGGCGCAAGGCGGCAATGGCGTGTTCCTCCAGCAGCATTCCACCATTCCGGTGGCGGTTGCCCTCGAGAGCGGCGCCCTGGCTCGCGGCGATATCGTCGCCGACGGCAACAAGCCCGTCGATGCCGGGATCTCCCTCAGCGTGGCCAGCGGCGCCGCCTGGCACGGCGCCACCCAGGTGCTCCAGTCGGCCACGCTGGGCAAGGGCGGAACCTGGGTCGTGAACGCCGACTCCCGGGTGCAGGACATGTCGATGCGCGGCGGGCGGGTCGAATTCCAGGCGCCCGCGCCCGAGGCCTCTTACAAGACCCTGACCCTGCAAACCCTGGACGGCAACGGCGTGTTCGTGCTGAACACCAACGTCGCCGCCGGGCAGAACGACCAGTTGCGGGTCACCGGCCGCGCCGATGGCCAGCACCGCGTGCTGGTGCGCAATGCCGGAGGCGAGGCCGACAGCCGGGGCGCCCGCCTGGGCCTGGTGCATACCCAGGGGCAGGGCAACGCCACCTTCCGGCTGGCCAACGTCGGCGAGGCGGTTGACCTGGGCACGTGGCGCTACAGCCTGGCGGAGGATCCGAAGACGCATGTCTGGAGCTTGCAGCGCGCGGGCCAGGCCCTGTCGGGGGCGGCCAATGCCGCCGTGAACGCGGCGGATCTTTCCAGCATCGCCCTGGCCGAGTCCAACGCGCTGGACAAGCGCCTGGGCGAGCTGCGCCTGCGCGCCGACGCCGGCGGGCCATGGGCGCGTACGTTCAGCGAGCGCCAGCAGATCAGCAACCGCCACGCCCGCGCCTACGACCAGACGGTCAGCGGGCTGGAGATCGGCCTGGACCGTGGCTGGAGCGCGTCGGGCGGGCGCTGGTACGCCGGCGGCCTGCTCGGCTACACCTATGCCGACCGCACCTATCCCGGCGACGGTGGCGGCAAGGTCAAGGGCCTGCACGTCGGCGGCTACGCCGCCTATGTCGGCGATGGCGGCTACTATCTCGACACCGTGCTGCGGCTGGGCCGCTACGATCAGCAATACAACATTGCCGGCACCGATGGCGGCCGCGTCACCGCCGACTACCGCACAAGCGGCGCCGCATGGTCGCTCGAAGGCGGGCGCCGGTTCGAGCTGCCCAACGACTGGTTCGCCGAACCGCAGGCCGAGGTCATGCTGTGGCGCACGTCAGGCAAGCGCTATCGCGCCAGCAATGGCCTGCGCGTCAAGGTGGACGCCAACACCGCCACGCTGGGCCGCCTGGGCTTGCGCTTCGGCCGCCGCATCGCCCTGGCCGGCGGCAACATCGTGCAGCCCTACGCCAGGCTCGGCTGGACGCAGGAGTTCAAAAGCACGGGCGATGTGCGCACCAATGGCATTGGCCATGCCGGCGCAGGCCGCCACGGCCGCGTGGAACTGGGCGCGGGCGTCGACGCCGCGTTGGGCAAGGGGCACAACCTCTATGCTTCGTACGAGTACGCGGCGGGCGACCGGATCAACATTCCGTGGTCGTTCCACGCCGGCTACCGCTACAGCTTCTGAGCGAGCTCCAATGAAAAACCCCGCCAGGCGAACCTGGCGGGGTTTTTTTTCGGGAAGGCCGCCGCGGCAAGCCGCGGCGGTTTCGGCCGGGAAGGCGGGACTTAGAAGTCCATGCCGCCCATGCCGCCCATGCCGCCGGGCATTGCCGGAGCAGCAGCGGGCTTGTCTTCCATCAGCTCGACCACGGCGGCTTCGGCCGTCAGCAGCAGGCTGGCCACCGAAGCGGCGTTCTGCAGCGCGGTGCGGGTGACCTTGGTCGGGTCCAGCACGCCTTGCTCGACCAGGTCGCCGTACTCGCCGGTCGCGGCGTTGTAGCCGTAGTTGCCCTTGCCGTTGAGCACGGTGTTGACCACCACGCTGGCTTCGTCGCCGGCGTTGGTGACGATGGTGCGCAGGGGCTCTTCGACAGCGCGCAGGATCAGCTTGATGCCGGCGTTCTGGTCAGCCGTGTCGCCCTTCAGGCCAGTGATGGCCTGCTTGGCGCGCAGCAGCGCAACGCCACCGCCAGGAACCACGCCTTCTTCCACCGCGGCACGCGTGGCGTGCAGGGCGTCTTCGACGCGAGCCTTCTTTTCCTTCATTTCGACTTCGGTGGCAGCACCGACGCGAATCACGGCAACGCCGCCGGCCAGCTTGGCCACGCGCTCTTGCAGCTTCTCGCGGTCGTAGTCCGAGGTGGCTTCCTCGATCTGGGCGCGGATCTGCTTGACGCGCGCTTCGATCGACTTGCCGTCGCCGGCGCCGTCGATGATCGTGGTGTTTTCCTTGGCCACTTCGATGCGCTTGGCCTGGCCCAGATCCTGCAGCGTGGCCTTTTCCAGCGACATGCCGGTTTCTTCGGAGATCACCGTGCCGCCCGTCAGGATGGCGATGTCTTCCAGCATGGCCTTGCGACGGTCGCCGAAGCCCGGGGCCTTGACGGCGGTGGTCTTCAGGATGCCGCGGATGTTGTTCACGACCAGGGTGGCCAGCGCTTCGCCTTCGACGTCTTCGGCGATGATCAGCAGCGGACGGCTCGACTTGGCGACTTGCTCCAGCACGGGCAGCAGGTCACGGATGTTGCTGACCTTCTTGTCGTAGATCAGGACATACGGATCGTCCAGCGCGGCGACTTGCTTTTCCGGGCTGTTGATGAAGTAGGGCGACAGGTAGCCGCGGTCGAATTGCATGCCTTCGACGACATCCAGTTCGTTTTCCAGCGACTTGCCGTCTTCGACGGTGATCACGCCTTCCTTGCCAACCTTGTCCATCGCGTCAGCGATGATCTGGCCGATCGAGGCATCGCTGTTGGCCGAGATCGAGCCAACCTGGGCGATTTCCTTGCTGGTGGTGACCGGCTTGGACAGTTTCTTCAGCTCTTCCACGGCGGCGGCCACGGCCTTGTCGATGCCGCGCTTGAGGTCGATCGGGTTGAAGCCGGCGGCGACGTACTTCAGGCCTTCCTGAACGACGGCCTGGGCCAGCACGGTGGCGGTGGTGGTGCCGTCACCGGCGTTGTCGGAGGTCTTGGAGGCAACGTCCTTGACCAGCTGGGCGCCGATGTTCTCGAACTTGTCCTTCAGTTCGATTTCCTTGGCGACGGACACGCCGTCCTTGGTCACCGTCGGGGCGCCGAACGAGCGCTCCAGCACGACGTTGCGACCCTTGGGGCCCAGGGTGGTCTTGACGGCGTTGGCGAGGACGTTCACGCCGCGCACGATGCGCACGCGGGCTTCGTCGGCAAACAGAACTTGCTTGGCAGCCATTGTTAGCTTCCTTAGAGAATTCGGTTACGCAATTACTGGATCACGGCGAGGATTTCGTCCTCGCGGATGACGAGCAGCTCTTCGCCATCGACCTTGACGGTCTGGCCGGCGTACTTGCCGAACAGGACCTTGTCGCCAGCCTTCAGGTCGACCGGCAGGATCTTGCCGTCTTCGGTCTTCTTGCCGGGGCCGACGGCCACGACTTCACCTTGATCCGGCTTTTCGGCGGCGCTGTCGGGAATGACGATGCCCGAGGCAGTCTTGCGCTCGTTGTCCAGGCGTTTGACGATCACGCGATCGTGCAGGGGACGCAGGGCCATGAGGAACTCCTGTTTCTAAAGAAAAGAAGAAAAATGATCGGTATTTGGCGCGGGGAGCCTGTTGTTAGCACTCACCGGCGACGAGTGCTAATTATAGGGATGCTTCCGCAGGGTTCAAGGGGGGAGACGGTGCTTGTTACATATTGGCGGGTCTTCGCTGCAGGCCGCCACGCCCGGAGACGCCGGAATCCTCCCCCTCGCAGATACGGCGCCTTGCCGCCGGGGCGGCGAGACCGGGGCGGGCGCATGGCGCGGCCCGGGAATCGGCGGCCGGGTTCAAGCGCGAGGCGGTGCGGCTGTTGCGCCAGGGCGGGCAGGGGGCGGAGTTGCTGGGCGCGGCAACCGCTTGCCTCAACGATGCCAGGCCCCGAGGGCCTGGCATCCTCGGGGCTCAGCTCTCGGGATACACGCCATGCAAGGCGCCACGCGTCCAGTATGGGGTGTACTCGTTGATCATGTCCAAGTGCCTGGCGTAGGGGCCTAGTCCAGAGGTTTTTTCCTGGTGCGAGAAGGATTCGTGGGCTTCAACCAAGGCCAGGAATCGTGGGCCGTTATCGGCGGGCTCGCGATACACGCGAAGCTGCTGAACGCCGGCCCGGTTCGAGAAAGCGCTGCGCAGCGTGCTTACCAGGTCTGCCTCGTGTTGCAGCGTCAAGCCGACGAACCTCAGCAGCAGCAGCCTTGGCGCGCGTTGCGTGATGGCCTGCCGGGGATAGACCTGCTGCGCGGCCATGCGCGACTGGCCGCGCACCCGGTTGAGCACGCGTTTGCTCCATGGGCTGAAGCGCTCGCCGGATACGTCCTGGTAGGGCTTGTCGTCCAGGACCTCGATATTCGACAGGTCATACAAGGCCAGGTAGCGCGGCCAGCCCGCCACGCACACGTATCGCAGGGCGGTCTCGAATCCTGGCAGGCCGGCCCGTTCCGGCAGGTGCTCGGTGTCGTACCAGTCGTTGAATTCCGCTTCCATGCCGGCGGGCGGTTCCATGGAGACAAGCAGTAGGGCTTTGGAGTGGGTCATGATGCGATTGCCTGGATTTGCGTTGCCATGGCCTGGATCGACGAATAGACCGGCCGGCCGAATTCGGTTTCAAGCTGGTGCAGCACGTTGAAGGTGGGCAATTGCGCACAGGCGATGAACATCGCTTCGCAATCGTCGTTCATGGTCTGCCTGGCGATATGCGAGACGGCCTGGGCGCTGATTCTGCCCAGCTCATCCACATCCTTGGCGTACAGGCTGTCGAAGGCGGCGATCTCGATGCCGGCATTTGAAATGAAGCCTTTCAGCTGGGCATTGACGGCATCCGAGTACGGGGTCACCACCGCAACCTTGCGTATGCCGTCCTGGGTCAGCACGGACGTCATGGAGCTGGCTATGGTCGCGACGGGCTTGCCGGTGTTTTCGCGCAGTTGGCGCGCCAGTTCCTGGTCGCCCACGGGGCCCAGCAGGAATCCGGCGGCCGTGCAGCCATATGCCACGACATCGATGTCGCCGGTACCCAGCTTTTCCCTGGCCAGGGCCAGCGCGTTTTCCTTGTAGGCCGGCAAGGCCGCCGCATTCAGCAGGCCTTTGTCTCGTGGGATTTTGACGACTTCAAGGCGGCAGCCGGGCAGCCAGAGCGGCAGTTCCTCTGCCACCCTGGTGTTGTTCTCTGGAATCAAGACGCCGATGCGTATGGCCGTGGGCATGATGAACCTTTGGTAGTGTGACTTGTGCACGCCTGCGCGCCGGGGGCGGCGTGCGGCGGGAAGGCAGGGGGCGCTCTTTTACTGAGCCTCGAAAACCGAAGGCACGTAGCCTCTGCGCCAATACGGGATGTAGAACGTCATCAGGTCCAGATGGTCGGCCGCCGGTCCAAGGGCGCTGGCGGTGACCGGAATCCGCGGGTCGTGCGCGCGGCATTCCACCAGCGCGATATAGTCGCCCTGCAGTGGCCCGGATCCCCTGAAAACCCTGGCCTGAAGCAGATCTTCAGACGAATCCACGATGGCCTGCAGCCCCTCGATGAGCGCTGCCTCATGGGCGCCCGGCATCTCGCGAAAACGCATCACCGCCACTTGCAGCGGCCGGCCCCGATCTCCCATCAAGGCGGGGCCGGGGTATATCTGGTCGCCGGAAAACCGGTACTGGCCATGCAGCTTGGTCAGGATGCGCTGCGCCCAGGGCGAGAAGCGGGCGCCCGGAGCGCGCGTGTACTGGGGGTGTTCAAGCGCATTGACCGAGGCAAGGTCGTACAGGGCCACATATTTGGGCCATCCTTTTACCGCGACATACCGCGACGAGCGATCGAAGCCGGGAACCGTCGACAGGCGCGGAAAGTGTTCCGTGTCGTACCACTCGTTGAACTCTTCTTCCAGGTCCCCGGGCGGGGTCATCATGGCAAGCAGCAGGGCCTTCGTCATATGTCATCCTGGTAAGGTGGTGGTCTCAAGGGCTGGCGCCGCGTCACTGTTTCGAGAGCGACTGGACGGCAAGGTAGGCGCCCACGATCGCGGGCCCCAGTGTCGATCCGCCGCCGGGGTAGAAGCCCCGAAACGGCGAGGCCTGGTCGTTGCCGCAGGCATACAGGCCGGATATGGGTTGCCCTGCGGCATTCAGGGCCTGCCCGGACGCGCTGGTCTTCAGGCCCATCGCGGTGCCTATCGTCGCGGGGTGGATCCGCAGGGCGACAAAAGGCGGCGTTTCGATAGGCGCGAGATTGGGGTTGGGCCAGATCATATTGTGGCCGAACATTCTGTTGTAGGCCGAGGCCCCCTTGTGGAAGTCGGGGTCCTGGCCCGTGCGGGCGCTTTGGTTGTGGCGCTGCACGGCGGCGGCCAGGGCGCCTGGATCGATGCCGATCTTCGGGCCCAGCTTGTCGAGCGTGCTGGCGACGGTGATGTAGCCACGGCGAATCCAGGGGCGCAGCGAGCGGTTCCATGGCCAGGGCCGTATGAGCCCCAATCCGTGCCTGCGGACGAACTCGCGGTCGGTGATGAAGTAGAAGGGTTTTCCATCCGCCCCGCCGTTGGCGAAGATCGCGGTGACGATATCGTGGTAAGAGTTGGCCTCGTTGACAAACCGTTCCCCTTGTTCGTTGACCGCGATCACCCCGGGCCGGCCGCGATCGAGATAGCTGTAGATGACGGGAGTATCGGCGCCGTTCTTTTCGCGGCTGGCCGACGCGGGGGTCCAGAAGCCGACGCTGCTGAGCTCGCGGTCTACCGAGGCGCCCGCATCCAGCGCCGCCTGGATCCCTGCGCCCGTGCAGGCGGGGTTGCACAGGCTGAAGCGATGCGGAGTCGCCGGGCCGTAGCGCCGCAGCATTTCCTGGTTGTGCGCGAACCCGCCAGTGGCAAGCAACACGGCTTTCGACGCCCGGATACGCTTGGGCACGCCGCCGACGACCACGGTCGCGCCGATCACCCGGTCATGGTCGATCGCCAGGCTTTCAAGGTCGGCCTGGGTCAGAATCCTGCAGCCGAGTTTGTCGACACTGTAAAGAAGCCGCGCCGCCAGGGCGTTGCCCGAGCGCAGGTCGGTGCCACGGGCATACCGGATACGGTCCATCCCATACCGCAGCAGCTTGCGCAGCACGCGCATGAGGGCCCGGGGCGATGAGAACGGGCGCAGAAAGTCATGGACCTCTTCGGGGCCGAGCATCAGCCCGCCCAGGACCATCAAGCGGTGCAAGGGGGGATGCAGCAAGGAAAAATTGCGTCCCAGCTTCTTGCCGTCGAAGGGTTGCGGAAACAGCGAGCGTCCGCGTGTCGCGCCGCCCGGCAGGCTTGACCGATAGTCCGGCCAACTCGACAGGTCGAACTTCACCTCCGTATTTTCATTCAGGAAGTCGATGACCTTGCCTCCCGTGGCAAGGTAGGTGTCTATCACTTCCTCCTGGTAGAAATCGCCCAGCAGCGCCTTCAGGTATGTCCTGGCCGCCTCGAGCGTATCGCCCGCGGCCAGCCCGGCCTTGGTGCCAGGCACCCAGATGCCGCCGCCCGAGGTCGCGGTGGTGCCGCCCACATAGGCGAGTTTTTCGCAGATCAGTACGCGCAGGCCTGCCTGCGCGGCAAACAGTGCGGCGGACAGGCCGCCGGCCCCGCTGCCTATCACCAGGACGTCGGTCTCGTCGTCCCAGCGTTCTGGACTGGCTTCAGATACTACGGGGCTCATCGCCGCACTCCTGGCAGGAATCTCTTGGTGTCTTGCTGCATGCATGCCGTGCCCAGGGACCCTATTGCTGCCTGGCGCCCAATTCATCGACCGTCGCCATCCATTTGGCTTCTTCCGCCGCCAGGAACTGGCTCAGTTCTTCGGGCGAGGAGCCCCGCTGTTCCACGCCTTGCGCCGTCAGCTTGGCTATGAGGTCGGGATTCTGCAGCGCGGCCCTGGTGCTTTCGTTCAAGCGCTTGACGATGTCTGGCGGAACGTTTGCCGGGGCCAGCAGTGCGTACCACACCGTGCTGGTGAAGCCGGGCAGGCCCGCCTCGATGGCGGTGGGCAGGTCGGGCAGCAGTGCGCTGCGTTTCGCGCTGGTGACGGCCAGGGCCCGGATCTTCTGCGACTGTATCTGCGGCACCATGGGGCCGATGCCGCTCATCATGAACTGCACATCGCCGCTCATCAGCGCAACCGCCGCGGGCGCCGCGCCCTTGTATGGAATCCGCTGCAAATTCAAGCCGGCGGATTTCAGCATGAGCGCGGTCTGCAGATAGGTGATGCTGGCCGTGGTCGCGTAGTTGAGCTGGCCGTCGCGCGCCTTGGCGTAGTCGATGAATTCCTTCAGCGTCCTGGCCGGCAGGTCGGTTGGAATGGCGACGACGTTGGGCACTTCGCCGATCGTCGAAATGGGCGTGAAGTCGTCGCGAACCTTGAATTTCGCGTCCTTGAACAGGCTGGGATTGATGGCGTGCGCGGAAGAGGCCAGATAAATGGTGTAGCCGTCGGGCTTTGCGTTCCGGACGGCCTGGGAGGCCAGCAGGCTGTCGGCGCCGGGGCGGTTTTCGACCACTATCGGCACCCCCAGCTCGGCGGCAAGCTGCTGGGCGAAGGCGCGCGCCATGACATCGGTGGGGCCGCCGGCTGCAAACCCGGCTATCAGGGTGACCGGCTTGGATGGGTAATCGGACGCCATGGACAGCATGGGCATCAGTGCGGCCAGGCCGGCAAGCATTAATTTGATCATTTTGTCTCCCTTAATAAGTTATTTGAATCTGCATAATCAATAATCAGAATGAATGCTGCATGAATATCGGTGCCGCCCGGCGCCGTGTTTATGAACGGCATGGTATGAATACTCATTCAATATTGGGCGGATAAAGGGCCAGCCCCGATGGCGGCCGCCGGACCGCCGGGATGTGTTCAGTGCGGGAAGATGCGTGTTATTGCCGGGCGCCGATTCCGCGTGCGGCATGCGGCATTTCGGAGCCGGTCGCCGAGGGCGCGCCGGGCCACAGCGTGCTGTCGCCCACGCTGCTTGCCGCCAGGGCGCGCGCCTTGCCGGAGCCCACAAGAGGGCCCGCATGGCCCGCGGTTGCGGCTGTGCCGCGCAGCGGCGTCGGCGCGGCAACCGTCGCGGCAAGCCCGGCGGCAATTCCCCTTGTCATTTTGTCTCCTTCATTATTGAAGTGAATCGACCTGATTGCGAATCTGAATAATGCGAAGCACGCGCTTCACAATATGCATATAGGCAAGGAAGGCGGCTACTTCAAAACTGCAGATCAATATGAATGAATGTCCATTTAATCTACAGAACTTGCAAGCACAAGTCAACGCGCCGTGGCTGGGAATTTTATTTTTCCGCGGGTTTTGCGGTAGGCGGTATTAATCGTTCCGCAACAGGCAATACCGTGGCCAGGCCGCGCGACAGGATCTGGATCAGAGGGTCCGTTTCGGCGCTGCGCGCGTAGGCGAAATGCATGGTGGTGCGGTGCACGCTGATCGGAACGATGAAAAACGCGCCGCGCGCCCGCTCGGCCTCGGCGAATTCGCGGCGGGTGAACCCCAGCCCGACTCCCTGCGACACCATGGCGCGCAGCAATCGTTCGGTGTTGACTTCAAGCGCGGGACGAATGGTGATGTTGTGGGACCGAAACAGTTGAGCAGTGATCTCGGAGTGCGCGCTGCCCGTCGTGGTCATGACCCACGGCAGCTTGGCGAGTTCCGGCCAGGTTGCCGTGGCGACACGTTCGCGCCAGCTTTGGGGGGCCACCACCACCAGTTCGCGCTGTCCGATTTCGTACTCGCGCAGGTTGGCTTCATTCGTGCATGAAACGTAAAAGCCCGCGTTGATTTCCCCGGTGAGGATTCCCTGGCGGACCGAGGACGAGTTGCGGGATTCGATGCTGAGTTCGATCAGCGGGTAGTGTTCATGAAACCACTTGACCAGCGATGGCAGGGCCGCGTGCACCGAGGGGTCTTCGATGGTGCCGATTGCAATCTTGCCCGAAGCGCTGCCGCGCAGTTCGCTGGCAGTGCTGAGCAGTTCCAGCGACGAGGCAAGCAGCCGCGCGGCCTGTTCCGATAGCTGCAACCCCGCCGCGGTGGGAACAACTCCTCGCGGCGTGCGCGTGAACAGCGGAAGGCCGAACTGCTGTTCAAGTGAGCGCAGGTGGTGGCTGGCCGCCGGCTGGCTGATGCGCAGGCGTTCGGCGGCGCGTGTCAGATGACCTTCCTGCACCACAGCGACCAGCGTTCTCAGGTGCGTGAGGTTCAGCACGCCGGACGCGCGAGATTCGGCGGGAGAATCGTGGTCATTCGAGTTCACTATTGGACGCCCCTCATCTTGGTGAATAGTATTCGGCATCACTCTAGCAGAGGCAAGGACGGGCGGACCAGGTGGAAACCACAGCAATGAAAGACGTTACCCCGGCGCTTGCCGACTACCCATGGGATGGTGAGCGGGACGTCATCGTCATCGGCAGTGGATGCGCCGGTCTGAGCGCGGCGCTGCTGGCCGCAAAGAAATCGTTGGACGTGGTGCTGTGCGAGAAATCATCGCAAGTCGGCGGCACCACCGCCAGCGCCGGCGGCGTGATGTGGATTCCGAACTCCCGCGAGGCTCGCGCCGCCGGGGTCGATGATTCATCGGAGCAGGTGCGCGTGTATCTGCGCGCGCTGATGGGAGCGTATTACCGCGCAGACCTGGTCGATCCGTACTTGAAGTCGGCCCCGCTTGCCGCCCAGGCGATTCAGGAGGATACCCAGGTACGGCTGAAGCTGATGCCGGCCATGTCGGATTACCATGCGTCGCTGCCCGGTGGAAAGGCGGGAGGGCGTTCGCTCGAGCCCGAACGCTTCGATGGCCGGCGGCTTGGCGCCGACTTCGAGCTCGTGCGCGCCCCGATCAAGCGCCTGATGCTGCTGGGCGGCCTGTACATCGACAAGCGCCGCATCGACGAGTTTCTCAATCCATTTGGCTCGTTCAGGAATTTCATTGGCGTCATAAGAACGCTGGCTCGCTATGCGATCGACCGCACCAGGTTTTCCCGGGGCACCGATATCGGGGCCGGCAACGCGTTCGTTGCGAGTGCGCTGCTCAGCTTGCGTGAGCGTGGCGTGCCGATATGGCTCAATTCCCCCATGGTGTCGCTGGTGCGCAACCCGCAAGGCGGCGTCGCCGGCGTGGCAATATGCCGCGACGGCAAGTTGCAGCGGATACGGGCGCGCAAGGGCGTCATCCTGGCCGCCGGCGGTTTTCCACGCAATGCGGCCCTGCTTGAAGAGCTGGCGGGCGGTTTTCCGCACGACCAGAGCGTGGGATATGAAGGCAATGTCGGCGATACGCTGCAGGCCGCCCGCCAGGCCGGCGCGGCCATCGACGCCGACCTGGCGTCGCCGTGCTGGTGGACGCCCACGTCCAGGAACAAGGAGGCCGACGGCAGTATGTCGACGGTGCTGTACGGGTATCTCGACCGCAGTCGTCCGGGCATGATCGCCGTGAACGCGGCAGGCAAGCGGTTCGTCAACGATTCGGACTCGTACCACGACATTGTGTACGCGATGTTCAAGGACGGTGTCACGCCGGACAGCCGCTTTTATCTGATTTGCGACCGCCGGTTCGTATGGAAACGGGGCCTTGGCAACTTGATCAAGCCGTATTGCCTGTCTCTGGGACGTTACGTGCGTAGCGGCTACATCAGCACCGGGCGCAGCATACGCGAACTCGCGGCCGCGATCGGGATCGATCCCGATGCGCTGGAAGTAACGGTCACGCGGCACAACGGCTTCTGTGAAACCGGCGTAGACCTGGATTTCGGCAAGGGGGGCAATCCGTACAACCGGATGTTCGGCGATCCGCGGGTCAAGCCGAATCCCAATCTGCTGGCGATCCGCCATGCTCCTTTCTTTGCCCTGCGTATCTACCCGGGCACACTGGGCACGATACTGGGGCTGAAGGCGACGGCCGATGCGCAGGTGGTGGGTCAGGACGGCGAGGCGATTCCGGGCTTGTACGCATGCGGAAACGATATGTCGTCGGTGTTTCGCGGGTTTTATCCGGGGGCAGGCGCCACGCTGGGTCCGGGCCTGGTATTCGCGTATCGCGCCATCGAGCACCTGGCGCGGTCCTCAGGCGGATCGGCCGCGCAATCCGCTTGACAGCACGAGATGGTCTCATTTAAAACTATTCACATGCATAAAATAAAATTCACACATGTGAATAAATAGCGGGCCCGGCATCGGGACCTGCCCACCACCAGGAGACCATCGTGAGCTTCTTTGGCCGTCTAGGCATGGCGTGCGCCATGCTGACACTCGCTGTGCCTTTGGCTGTACGTAGCGCATATCCGGAAAAGCAGGTTCGCATCATCGTGCCCTTTGCCTCGGGCAGCCTGACCGACGTGGTGTTCCGCAGCCTGGCCATGGAGCTGGAGCGCGAGCTCGGCCAGCCGGTCATCATCGACAACAAGCCGGGCGCCAGCGGCATCATCGGAACCCGCGCCGCGCTGAGCGCCGCGCCGGACGGCTATACCCTGGTGTCCGTAGGCGTGACGAACGGCGCCAGCAACAAGTCGCTGTTCAAGGACCTGCCGTATGACCCGAGCAAGGACTTCACGCCCATAGGCAAGGTGGCCGATTCGCCGTTCGTGCTGGTGGTCAGGGCCGACTCGCCGATCAACTCGCTGGCGGACCTGTACAAGCAGGCCCGCGCCGAGCCGGACTCGGTGCGCTACGGCTATGCCTCCGGCAGCGCGCAGGTGTCGGGCGCCATGCTGGCCAACGCGGCAGACGCGCGGTTCGCGTTGATTCCGTACAAGAGCTCGCAGCAGATCCTCACCGATATCGTCGGGCAGGTGGTGGACGTCACCCTGAGCGACTTCGCCGGCGGCATGGCGCTGGTGCGCGGCGACAAGCTCAAGGCGCTGGGCGTGACCTCGCGCACTCGCTTTCCCCTGGCGCCGGAACTTCCCACTTTGATAGAAGGCGGCGCCCAGGACTACGAGATCACGGTCTGGTTCGGGCTGGTGGGGCCGGCGCAGCTGCCGCAAGACGTGCAGCGGCGCCTGTCCGATGCCCTGGTCAATGCGCTCAAGCGTCCGCAATTGATCGAGCGCTTCACCACCCAGGGGCTGACGGCCACGCCGAGCTCATCGCAGGAGTTCAAGACGTTCCTGGACAAGGAAATCCTGGTCTGGGGGCAGATGATCAAATCGGCCGGCCTGACGCCGCAGTAGCGGCGGGGCGGCGGCGGATCCGCAGGGCGCGGTCCGCTACTGCCCTTCGTGCACGGCGATGGCCTGGCGCAGCCGGGCGCCTGTTTGCAGCAAGGTTTCGACGTGCGCGTCCCAGTTGCGCTCCATGCGCTCGTACGGGCCGACGATGGAAACCGCATACCACTCCGAGGCCAGCTGGAACGGCAGGGCGACGGCCGCCAGGTCTTCCACGCTCTCGCCCACGTTGCTGGACCAGCCGCGCGCCTTGGTTTGCGCCATGTCACGCAGGAAGGCCTCGCGCGTGGCGATGGTGCGCGAGGTGAGGGCGCGCCAGTTCGCCTTGGCCAGCAGCGCTTTCTGTTCCTTCTCGTCGAGCATGGGGAAGATCGCCTTGCCGATGGAGTTGGTGTGCGCGGCGCGGCTTTCGCCGACCTGGACGTGATAGCGGATGGGTTGATGCGACAGCGCCACGTCCAGGTAGATGACCTGCCCGTCCTGGCGCTTGCCCAGTACGGCTGTTTCCTGGCTGATGTTGCGCAGTTCCTCCAGGAACGGGCGCACGAGTTCGAGCACCTGATCGGCCGCGTCGATGGACTGGCAGACGAGCAGCATCTTGCGCGTGGGGAAGTAGCCGCCGCGCTTGCGGGTCTCGTAGAGATAGCCCTTGGCCACCAGGGTGCGAACCAGCGCCAGCGTGCTGGACATCGGCACGTCGAGCGCGCGCGCCATGTCGGTCAGCGACAGTGGCTTGCCTTCCTTCGAGAACAGTTCGAACACATCCAGTGTGCGGACAACCAGCTTGACTTCCATGGCAGACCATTCGTAGCAAAAACCCGCTGCCGCCGAGCGGATCGGCGGACAGTTCGAAGGTGCGTCAGTTTACCCGAAGCCCCGCGCCGCTGCGGCCGCCGCCGTCCGCGCCGCTCAGTCGATCAGCTTGCGTTCGCGCAGCACGCCTTCGGCGGTGCGCGTGCCTTCCACGCCCGCGGGAATACCGCAATAGATGGCGACCTGCATCATGACGGCACGGATTTCCTCCACATTGCAGCCATTGTTGACGGCGCCGCCCACGTGGGTCTTGAGTTCCTGCACGCGCCCCATGCACGCCAGCAAGGCGATGACCAGCATGCTGCGTTGCTTGGGCGTGAGGGTTTCGTCGCCCCATACCTCGCCGAAGCAATATTCGTCCGTCAGGCGCCGCAGGCTCCCGTTGAAGCTGTTGGTGCTGTCGACCCGTTGCGCGTAGTACGCGTCGCCGAGCGTCTGCTTGAGGATGTCGCGTCCGACTTCAAGGCGTGTCTTGGCCATGTGGCGCTCCGTGCGTCAGTGTTGGGGTTGCGGTTCGCTGCCGAACTGGGTGCCAGCCCAGGCTTCGTAGCGCTTGATGACGTTGCCGTAGTCGACCGGGCCGTCTCCCTGCGAGATGGCGAACTGCAGCATCTGCCGCGCGGCGTCGCTGACCCACATGGGCACGCCTTGCCGTGCGGCTTCGTCCAGGCACAGCTTGACGTCCTTGTGCAGCAGCGTGGTGGTGAAGCGCAAGGGGAAATTCCGGTCCACGACGCATTGCGGAATCTTCACTTCGGTGGAGAAGTTGCGCCCGCTGGAGACATTGATGATGTCGAGCATGACGCGCGCGTCGATGCCGGCGCGGCTGCCCAGCACCAGGCCCTCGAAGCTGGCCAGCGTCGCCGCGGCGCAGATGGTGTTGTTGATCACCTTCATCAATTGGCCCTGGCCGGGTTCCTCGCCCAGGTAGAAGAGGTTGCGGCCGATGACCCGCAGGATGCCGGATACCGTTTCGTATGCCTGCGGCGCGCCGGAAACCATGATGCTCAGGCTGCCGTCGGCCGCGCCGGAGGTGCCCCCGCTGACCGGCGCGTCCACTAGCTGGATCGCGCGCCCGGCCAGGCGCTCGGCGGCCCGCTTGGAGACTTCCGGGCCTGTCGTCGAGGTGTCGACGATGAACTTGACGGCCTTGCCATGGATCAGCCCCTGGGCCCCGGTCAGCACCTATTCCACCACGGCCGGCGTCGGCAGGCTGACCACGACGGTCGAGACCTGGTCGGCCATGGCCTGGGGGCTGTCCGCCCAGCTTGCGCCGATCGCCTCGAAGGCCGCGCGCCGGGATGCGTCCACGTCGAATACCGCCGGCGCGTAGCCCGCCTCGCACAGGCGGCGTGCCATGTGCGCGCCCATGTTGCCCAGTCCGATAAAGCCGATCTTGTCCACCTTGCGCCCCTCCCTCGATAAGTGTTGGGTAATCGCCAAGTCCCGGGCCCGGCTGTTGGGGCGGAACGGGTTTTCCGGCATGTGAAGGCGTCGACGCGGACCCTGTTGCTGGCCGTCCGGGCCAACCGTCCCGCCGGGCAGGCGCCTGTTGCGCAGCGCGGCCGCCCGGCGGGATGAGTGATTCTACGTATTTCCTGTATGAGAATCAATATTCACTAGTATGAATTTATAGGCCGGCACGGCGCGAGCCTCCTCAGCGTTGGGAATCCAGCTGTTCCTTGTTGGTCACGACGGCCTGCGCCTTCAGGTAGCTCTCGATGAGCAACTGGTAGTCCGGGAATACCGCGCTATAGGCTTCGGCCCATTTTTCGGCGTCCGGACGGTTCCAGGTGCGCTGGATTTCGGAGCATACCGCCGCGGTGTCCATCGGCACGACGCCTGCCTGCACGACCCGGGCCAGGGTGATTTCCTGCGCCATCTTGGAGTAGGTTCCCGAGGCGTCCACCACGGCGAATACCTGATAGCCCTCGGCGACGGCGGCGATGCAGGGAAACGCCATGCACACGCTGGTGATGGTGCCGGCGATGATCAGCTGTTTCTTGCCCGTTGCCTTGACGGCTGCCACGAACTCCGGGTTGTCCCAGGCGTTGATTTCCCCTTTGCGGGCGACGTATCTGGCGTGGGGCGCCGATTCGTGGATCTCCGGGATCAGCGGGCCGTTGGGGCCCTGCGGCACCGAGGCGGTGGTGATGACCGGCATCTTCGCCAGGGTGGCGATCCTGGCCAGCGTGGTGGCGTTGGACCGCAGGGTGGGCATGGGCATGTCATGCACGGTCTGGAACAGCCCGCTCTGGTGGTCGATCAACAGCATGACGGCGTTGTCAGGGTCGATCCTTGGCACCTGCCCGTTGAAATTCGCTATTTGCGCAAAGACGCTCATCGAAATTCTCCTTGAGGTTGTCGTAGCGGCAGCCGTCGCTACGCTGCGTTCGCCGCGTCGGGCAAGGGTGGCCGCGACGCCGCGAGCAAACAGCTTATCGCCGCGCCAGGCGCGCCAATAGTCTGGAAAACGCGCCGCAGAGTCCTGCATCGGGAACGACGGCAGCATTGCCAGGCGCCGTGCCACATGCGCGATAGACGCGCTGCATGAATCGCCATGGGCCCATTGGATCGCCGACGGAGTTGACTTGCATCAAGGCAGGCTATGGCCAAGCCACGCTAGGATGTCTGCATCAATCTCAAGAGCGCTTGCGTGCTTTCGAGAGCCCCCGCCACGGTAATGGTTTGCCGCGCTGTACCCGCACCGGCGGGCACGACAGTCCGGGCAATGACCCGCCCATCGCTGTCGCGCCACGCCGCTCCAGTCCGGACCGAACGCGTCCGCGGCTGGCGGCATGTGTCCCGTAGACCAGCAAGGCAAGCCCCGATGGCGTGGGGCCGATCCGCCATTCATTTCTCGACCGCATGAAGGAGAGCTTCCGCCCATGGATTCCACCCCTGGTTTGATGCATTGGTTGCTTGCGGCGTTGCCGATCGTCGCGCTGATTGTCCTGATGGTGGCCATGCGCTGGACCGCGCAACAGGCCGGCACGACTGGGATCTTCATCGCATCGGCCGTCGCGGTCCTGGCGTTCGCGACGCCGCTGGATACGCTGGCGGTGGCTTCGGCCAAGGGCGTCTGGGACGCGCTGTTCATCCTGTATGTCATCTGGCCGGCCCTGTTGCTCTACCACGTGATGAGCCATTCGGGCGGATACGACGCCCTGCGGCGCGGCATCGAGCTGATGTCCCGCAACGAACTGTTCGTCATCGTGGCGCTGGGCTGGGTGTTCGCGTCCTTCCTGCAGGGCATAGACGGCTTCGGCACGCCCATCGCCGTGGTCGCGCCCCTGCTGGTCGCATTCGGCATGCGTCCGGTCTACGCCGTGGCGATACCGATCATTGCCCATATCTGGGCCAAGTTCTACGGCACGCTCGGCGTGGGTTGGCTGGCCACCTTGCAGGTCGTCGATATCGACGCGGCGACCACGGCGTCGACGGCCCTGCAGGCGGCGCTGCTCATCAGCATCCAGGCTGTCCTGGGCGGGTTCACCATCGTGTGGCTCTATGGGCGCTGGGCGGCGATCCGGTCCGGGTGGCCGCTGGTGCTGGTCATCGCCGCCATCCAGGGCCTGGGGCAGGTGGCGGCCGTTTATGTCGATCCGGTGCTGGCGGCGTTCCTGCCGGTCACGGCGGCCCTGGTGGCGCTGATTCCGCTGTCGCGCTGGTCGCGCTACCGCGAGCCGGACGCTTCCATCGTGGAGCGTCCCGCCATGCTCGACCATGCCTCCAGGAAGCGGGTCGACGCCGAGCCGCCGATGGGGCTGTGGACCGCGCTCGCGCCGTATGGGCTGCTGACCGTGCTGGCCCTGTGCGTGTCGATGATCGATCCGCTGCACAGCCGCCTGGATGCCGTGGCCTGGGGGCTGGCGTTTCCGGAGGTCGCGACCGGCCTGGGGATGACCACCGCCGCCGCCGCGCAGTATTCCGCCTTGCGTCCGTTCAGCCATCCGGGCGCCTACATCCTGCTGACCGCTCTCCTGACCTTCGTGGTTTTCCATCGGCGCGGCTATTTCCGCAAGTGGGCCGAGCAGCATGGCGAGCCGCCGGCGCGCATCGTGCCCGAGCTGCTGCAGGGCGCGGTGCCCGCCTCGATCCCCATCATTGCGTTTCTGGTGATGGCTTCGATCATGAAGCACTCGGGCCAGAACCTGACGCTGGCCATGGGCATCGCCGCGGTGGCGCCCGCCTACGTGTTCGCGTTCCTGTCCAACGCCATCGGCATCCTGGGCGCCTTCATGACATCGAGCAGCACGTCTTCGCAGGTCATTTTCTCCGATGTGCAGATGCGGCTGGCGCAAGCCAAGGGCCTGCCTGTTTCCACCATCCTGGCGGCCCAGAGCGCGGGCGGGGCGATCGGCAATGCCATCGCGCCGGCCAACGTGGTGATGGGCGCGAGCACGGCGGGGATCGCCGGGCAGGAAGGCGAGATCCTGCGCAAGACGCTGCCGTGGACCGTGCTGGCCTTCGTCCTGACCGGCGTTGCCACCGTGCTGCTTGCCTTGTTCATGCAATGACGGAGCCAACCATGATCAAACGTTTTCTGCAGAACCGTATGTCTTATCTGGGCCTGTCGTTCGTGCTGTTCATCGCGGCGCTGCCGCTGATCAGCATCGGCGCGGCCGGTCCGTCGCGGGGGCTGTTCTGGCTCGGGTTCGTATCGATGGGGGTGGCGGCCGCCATCCCTCCGGTGCAGCGGCTGCTGTATCCGCCGAAAGCGTCCTGAGCGGACGGCCGGGTCTTCGCTTGCTATTCAACGGAGTGTTCTCATGATTCATGCCAATGGGCCGCGCACAGGGCGTCCGCCCGCGCTGGGCCGCAGAGGAATGGTCAGTTCCCCCCATTACCTGGCCAGCGGTTCGGGCCTCGAGGTCCTGCGCCGCGGGGGCAGCGCGGTCGACGCCGCCATCGCCACCAACGCGACGCTTTGCGTGGTGTACCCGCATATGGCCGGATTGGGCGGCGACGCATTCTGGCTGATCGCCGCAGGCGCCGCGCAGGGCGTGCAGGCGCTGCAGGCGTGCGGGCCGGCGGGCGCGCTGGCCGATATGGATTTCTATCGCGGCAAGGGCCATGCCGAGGCGATTCCCGCCCGTGGCGCGCTCGCCGCGCTGACCGTGCCGGGCGCGGTGGACGGTTGGCGGCTGGCCCACGAGCGCTACGGCAAGCTGCCGTGGGAAAGCCTGTTCGCCGACGCGATCGAGTACGCGCGGCACGGCGCGCCCGTCAGCCGGTCCCTGGCGGACTGGCTGGCCGCGGACGCCGCCATCCTGGCCGCCGACCCGGGCATGGCGGGCATCTACCTGCCCGAAGGAAAGCCGCAGCGCGAGGGCAGCTATCTGGTCCAGGCCGATCTCGCCCGCACGCTGGAAACCCTGGCCCGGCTCGGGCCGCGCGAGGGGTTCTACGAAGGCGAGGTCGCGCGCGAGATCTGCCGCTATCTGGAAGCGGCCGGAGGGCCGCTGCGCGCCGCGGATTTCGAGCGCTATCGCGCCGAGTGGGTGCAACCCATTTCGGGGACCTATCGCGGCTACGAGGTGTTCCAGATGCCGCCTCCGACGCAGGGGTTCGCGGCGCTGCAGATCCTGAAGCTGCTCGAGCAATGCGACGTCGCGGCGTGGGGCGCCGAGAGCGCGGAGTACTACCACCACGTGGTGGAGGCCATCAAGATCGCGTTCGCCGACCGCGACGAATGGCTGTCTGACCCGGCCTACGTCGACATGCCGCTGGCCACGCTGCTCTCCAGCGAGTACTGCAGGCAGCGGCACGCCCTGATCCGCAGCGAGTCCGCGCTGGCGCTCGACCGGATCGAGGCGGGCATCAAGTTCGGCGGCGCCGCGTCGCGCAAGAGCCCGGACGGTGATACGGTGTACTTCTGCGTGGCCGACGCCGACGGCCTGGTCGTGTCGACCATCCAGTCGATCTACCATGACTTCGGCGCTGCCGTGGTGGGCGGCAATACGGGCGTGATCATGCAGAACCGGGGCTCGTTCTTTTCCCTGGACGCCGATCATCCCAATTGCCTGCAGCCCGGCAAGCACACCTTCCATACGCTCGTGCCGGCCATGCTGATGAAGGACGGGCAGCCCGTGCTTGCCTACGGGACGATGGGCGGCGAAGGCCAGCCGCAGACGCAGGCTGCCTTGCTCACCCGCATGGTGGATTTCGGTTATGACGTGCAGCAGGCGATCGAGGCGCCGCGCTGGCTGATGGGCCGCACCTGGGGCATGAGCTCGCGCGACCTCTGGCTGGAGGCCCGCATCGCCGATGAAACATTGCGGGAACTGCGCTTGCGGGGGCATCCGGTGAAAACCGTGCCGAACTGGGACGGGACCCTCGGCCACGCCCAGGCGATCCGGATCGATCCCGTGACGCGCGCATTCGAGGGCGGCGCGGATCCCCGCGGGGATGGCGCGGCGCTGGGCTTTTGACGACAGGAGTACACAAATATGTTCAAGAAGATTCTGATTCCTACCGATGGGTCGTCGCCGGCGACACAGGCCGCCCACGCGGGCATCGATTTTGCAAAATCCATCGGCGCCGAAGTCGTGGTCGTGAGCGTGGCCCAGCCGTTCGCGGCGGCCTTCGCCTACGACGGGCTGGGCTCCGGCTATGCGTTCAGCGAGGAAGACATCGACAAGTCCATGCTGGAGCAGGCCGAGGCGTACGTGCAGCCGATCGCCGAGCGCGCCCGGGAGGCCGGCCTGCGGGTGGATGGCCGCGCGGTTTCGCATATCAACGTGGCCCAGGGCATTGTGCAGGCCGCCACCGATTCGGGCTGCGACCTGATCTTCATCGGCAGCCATGGCCGCAGCGGCCTGTCGCGCCTGTTGCTGGGCAGCGTAACGGCGAAAGTGCTGCCCCTGGCCTCGATGGCGGTCCTGGTGCACCGCGCCAAGGAAGAACAGTAGCGGGTCCGTCCGCCAGGCTAGAGCGCCAGGGCCCAGAACTCCTGGTCGAATGTCTGGCCGTAGGCGTGTTGGCCCGGCGCCACCATGGTCGCGCGAAACCCCAGGCGGTGATAAAGCGCCCTGGCGTCGACCAGGCAGCTGTAGGTTTCGAGCTGCACCTCTCTGGACCCATGCGCGCGCGCATGGGCCAGGGCCGTTTCCATCATGGCGCGGCCGGCGCCCCTGCCCCGGTAGCGGGGCAGGACCAGCACGAAGTTGAGGAAGGCGATGCCGCCGGGCCGGTCCGAGACGGCGATCGAGGCCGCGCGCTCGTCTTCCACCCAGCCTACCCAGATGCGGTCAAGGGCGCCCGGGCGCCGCCGCAGGGCGGCCATCTTCGCGGCGATGCCGTCGCGAAACCGCCGGTCGAAGCCGAACTCGGCCGCGTAAACCTGCGCGTGCGCGGCAACGATCCATTCGAGGTCGTCCTGTCGGGCGGTTCGTATCGCCAATTCGCTGGCCGTCACGGGTGATCCTGATTCGCTGGGGTGAGCATGGCATTTTCCGCATGTGCAGCCAACGATACACAACCCCCAGTCCCGCGTCACGCCGCGCCGCGGCCTCAGGCTTGGGCGGGCGCCGCGGCGTCCGCCCGTGCCTGGCGGGCAGGCGCGACGCCGGCGTCGTGCGGCGCGAGCAGGTCGGCCGCCTGCCGCAGGCTCAGCTTTTCGCCCTGCAGCATGGCCAGGTCGCGAGCCAGCATGGCCGCCGAAGGCGCGGCCAGGGGGTCGCGCGGCAGCAGGCGCGTGCGCAGCATGGCGTCGGCCAGCAGCAGCCGGCGGCCGTCCACCCCTTCCTGCGTGGCTTCCCAGGCCATCAGCACCGCCGCGCTGGCATGGTAGAGGGCGGACGCCGCCCGGCGTACCTCGGACTCGTGGCGCGGGTCGCCGGCGACGCCTTCGGCAAGCTGGCAGGCCGCCGCGACCGCCTCGGCCAGCGGGCCGGCGATCACCGGCGCCTGGGCGCGCACGGCCCGCAGCTTCTCCAGCAGCAGGGCGCGCAGCGCGATGTGCGCCTGGTCCTTGCGCACCGCGCGCTCGATGGCGTCGAGCGCATTGATATTGCTGGTGCCTTCCCACAGCACGCCGATATGGGCATCGCGCACCAGGCGGGCATTGACGAAGTCCTCGATATAGCCGTTGCCGCCGCGCACTTCCATCGCGCCGGTCGCCACGGTGACGTTGTCGCGGCACGCCCGCAGTTTCAATAGCGGGGTAAGCAGGCGCAACGCCGCCTTGCATTGCGCGTCGCCGCCATACGCCTTGGCCATCGCGTCGGCGGTTGCCATGGTCATGGTAAGCGCGGCCTCGGTCGGCACGAGCAGCTTGAGCAGCTGGCGCTGCATGAGCGGGTAGTCGACGACCTGCCGGCCGAAGGCCTGGCGATGACGGGCGGCCTGCATCGATTCGTTCAGGCAGCGGCGCATCATGGCCGCGGCGCGTACCGCGTGCGACAGGCGGGACAGGTTGACCTGCTCCATCATCTGCTTGATGTCCTGGGTCGGGTCGCCGACGAGATAGGCGAAGGCGCCGTCGATGCGCAATTCTCCGCTGGCCATGCTGCGCGTGCCCAGCTTGTCCTTGAGGCGGACAATCCGGTAGCTGTTGCGGCTGCCGTCTTCACGGTAGCGCGGCATCGCGAACAAGGCCAGTCCTCGCGTGCCCGCCGGAGCGCCTTCCGGGCGCGCCAGGATCAGCGCGATGTCGGCGTCCACATGGGACGAGAACCATTTCTCGCCATGCAGATGCCACTGACCATCGATCTGCCGGGCGGTGGTCTCGACCTGTCCCACGTCCGAGCCGCCCGATTTCTCCGTCATGAACTGCGTGCCTTTCCAGAGATCCTGCAGATTGTCGGCCAGCATGCGAGGCAGCAGCCTGGCCTGGAGGGCCTCGCTGCCGAACTTGCGTATCAGGTGGATGGAGGTGTCGGTCACGCTGATCGGGCACATCTGGCCGAACTCGGACTGCACGAACAGGTACTGAAAGACGTATTTCGTGATGGGCGACAGGGTGCCGGCGTAGCCCATGGCCCCCGGCCGGTGCGTCATGGCATGGAACTGGAATTGCTCGAACGCAATATGTTCCATCTCCTGGTAGGCGGGGTGGTACTCGATCCAGTCCTCGTCTTCGCCCCAGCGCGAGCGCGCATGCAGGACCGGGCCGTGCTTGTCGGCCACCATCGCCAGTTCATTGAGCCGGCCGCCGGCCAGTTTTCCCATGCGCTCGAAATGCGGCCGGAAGTATTCCAGTTCGGCGCCTGGCACGTAAACGGACAGGAGCTGTTGCAGGCTCGGGTCGATGGCGAAGAAGTCCAGGCCGGCGCAATCCGGCGCCAGCTTTTCCGAACTCTGTGTCGAGCGGGCGGGCCGTTTCCGGGCGAAAGAACCATAGTCGGGTTGGTAGGCCATGAGCGGTCTCCGTGTTGTCGAAAGGGGCGAGGCTCAGATCACGCCGGCCTGGCGCAGGCCGGCCTGTTGCGCTTCATCCAGGCCCAGGCGCTCGCGCAGCACATCGGCCGTGTGCTGGCCCAGCATGGGCGGGCCGGCCAGGTGGTCGAGCGGGGTCTCGGAGAACCGCAAGGGGCTGGCGATGGTGCGAAAGACCGCGCCGTCTTCCAGCGCGATGTGGGTCTCGATGTTGCGCGCCTTGACCTGCGGGTCCGCCAGCGCCTGCTCGAAGTCGTTGATCGGGGCGCAGGGAACGCCCGCGGCGTCCAGCACGGCGAGCCATTGCGCGCTGGTCTTGCCTGCCATGACGACGGCCAGCTGCGAGAGCAGCTCGTCGCGGTTCTGCAGGCGCCCGGACACGGTTACGAAGCGCGCATCGGCGCACAGGTCGGGGCGTTGCGCGGCGCGGCAGTACGCCGCGAACAAGGCATCGTTGCCGACGGCCACCACGATCTGGCCGTCGCGGGTGTCGAATACCTGGTACGGCACGGCGTTCGAATGGGCGTTCCCGTAACGGCGGGGCATGCTGCCCGAGGCCATGTAATTGACCGCCTGGTTGCTGTTGAACGCCATGGCGCAGTCCAGCAGCGCCATGTCCAGGTGCTGGCCCCGGCCGTGGCTTTCGCGCTCGAGCAGCGCGGCGAGCACGGCCACGGTCGAATACATGCCGGTGGTGATGTCCGCGACGGCGATGCCCACCTTCTGCGGCCCGCCGCCGGGCAGATCATCGCGTTCGCCGGTGATGCTCATCAGTCCGCTCATGGCCTGGAACACGAAGTCGTACCCGGGCTTGTGGCGGTATGGGTCGGTGTGGCCGAAGCCCGTGACCGAGCAATACACCAGGCCGGGGTTGACGGCCTTCAGGTCCTCGTACCCCAGGCCATAGCGCGCCAGGGTGCCGGTCTTGTAGTTCTCCACCAGGACGTCGCAGTCGGCCGCCAGCTGCCGGACCAGGGCTTGCCCCTGCGCGGTGGTGAAGTCGATGGTGATCGATTTCTTGCCGCGGTTGGCCGAGCCGAAGTAGGCGGAGTCGCGGCGCTTGCTGGCCGCTCCGGCCGGGATCCAGGGAGGTCCCCAGCCGCGCGTTTCGTCGCCGACGCCGGGGCGCTCCACCTTGATGACCTCGGCGCCCAGGTCGGCCAGGTTCTGGGTGCACCAGGGGCCGGCCAGCACCCTGGTCAGGTCCAGTACGCGATATTTCTGCAGTGGTTTGTTTGGCATGGTGTTCGCTGTATCTCGCATTCCGCGCCGTCCGCTCCGGCCGGACGCTCACTCGGCCCTGATGCCGGCCTGTTCGATGACGGTCTTGTAGCGGGCGCTTTCGTCGCGCATGTACGCGGTGAAATCCTGCTGGTAATAGCCCACTGGCTCGGCGCCGCTGCCGATCAGCTTGGCCTGTACCTCCGGGTCCGCCATGACCTTCCTGATTTCGGCCGCCAGCCTCGCCACAATGCCGTCGGGCATGTTTGCCGGCGCGACGAAGCCCACCCAGGCCTGCATGTCCATGCCGGGGTAGCCCACCTCGGCCACGGTGGGTACGTCGGGCAGGGCCGGGGAGCGCTTGTCGCCCATCAGCGCGATGGGCTTGAGCTGGCCGCTCTTGATCAACGGCGCCGCCGTGAACGCGGGTTCGAACGTCATGGAAACCTCGCCGGACATCGTGGCGGTCTTGGCGGGCGCGCTGCCGCGGTACGGCACGTGCAGCACGGCGATGCCGGCGCGGCTGCGCAGCATCTCGCCGGCCAGGTGGGCGCTGGAGCCATTGCCGTACGAGGCGTAACTGAGGCTGCCCGGCCTGGCCGAGGCCAGCTCGACCAGTTCGCCGATATTGTTCGCGGGCACCTTGGGGTTGACCACGATCACGCTGGGCGCCTTGGCCACCAAGGCGATCGGGGTGAAGCTCTTCTGCGCGTCATAGCGCAGGTTCTTGTAGAGCCAAGGGTTGATGGTGAGCGTGGTGTTGGTGGCCACCAGCAGCGTGTAGCCGTCCGGCCTGGCGCCGGCCACGAAGTCCGCGCCGGTGATCGTGGAGGCGCCGGGCTTGTTCTCCACCACCACCGCCTGGCCCAGGCCCTCGCCCAGTTTCTGGCCGACGATGCGCGCCACCAAGTCGGTCATGCCGCCCGCGGCATACGGCACGATCAGGCGGACGGTCTGGCGCGGGTAGTCGGCGCTTGTCGGGCTGGCGGCGGCGGACGCGGCGCAGAGGGAAAGCGATGTTGCAAGAACTGCGGCCAGCTTGGTGGTATCGAGGCCCATGGCTTGTCTCCTGTTTGAATGTGCGGATCTGGTGTCCGGGCAGGCAGCAGCCATTCTTCTTGACTCAATCTATATCGTCCAATACATTTTTTCGAGAAATTAATCTAATTTGTATATCAATTGGCGAGGGCGGTTTCGCAATGGAATTGAGACAACTGCGCTACTTCGTGGCCGTGGCGGAAGCGCTGCACTTCGGGCGGGCCGCGCGGCGGCTTTCGATTTCCCAGCCGCCGCTCAGCTTCAACATCGCGAGGCTGGAAGAGTCGCTGGGATATGCGCTGTTGCGGCGCAGTACGCGCGCGGTGGAACTCACGGCCGCCGGCAAGGTTTTCTATCAGGAAGCATGCCGGATCCTCGCGCTGGCCGACCAGGCGCGGGCGCTGGGCCAGCGCGCGGCGCGCGGCGAGGTCGGCAGCCTGCGCGTCGGTTTCGTCGGCGCGTCGCTGCTGTCGCCGATGGCCAGGGTGCTGCGGCAATTCGAGCAGGACCGTCCGGGCCTGATGCTGTCGGTGCACGAGCTCAACAGTTTCGAGCAGATCCACGCGCTGCAGCGTGAGCAGATCGACTTCGGCATCATGCACCCGCGCAGCATCCCGGACGGCATCCTGGCCCGGCTGCTGCATCGCGAGCCTTTCGTCTGCGCGCTGCCGGACAGCCATCCCCTGGCCGCCCGGCAGCGCATCCGGCTGCAGGCGCTCAAGGATGAGTCGTTCGTGCTGTTTCCCCGGCACTTCTCGCCGGAGTACCACGACCAGATCATCGTCCTGTGCATGGACGCGGGTTTCACGCCCCACATCCGCTACGAGGTGCGGGCCAACGCCACGGTCGTCGCGCTGGTGGCGGCCGGATTCGGCGTCGCCATCGTGCCCCGTTCGGTCAGCCGCGTCGCTATCGACGGCATACGGTTCCGGCCGTTGGCCAAGGCGGGAGTCGAGTCGCAGCTGCTGGGCGTGTGGCGCGACGACGGGCACGACAGCCTGATCCAGCCGCTGCTCGCCGCCATGGCGTCGTTGCTGCCGGCCGCGCGTCGATGATGTCTTGCTCGCCGGCCATGTTCGCGGCCGCGACGGGCAACGGCATCATGCCGCGCGGGTCCGATCATTGCCAAACGGTAATGAGCGGGTAATACCGCCTGCGCGTCTTTTGACTACGATCTGCCCATCGGCGCGGCAATGGCGGCGCCATTCACGAAATGGTTTTGCATCATGCAAGATGTCGACGTCAGCCCCGACCTGGACCGCGGTCTGGGCATCTTCCGGCGCGTCAGTTTCTACGAACTGATGGAGATCATGACGTTCAGCCGGCTGCCTTTCGCGCCCGCGGCGCGGCGGCGCGGCGCGGGCGTGGTCGACCTGTCATGGCGTTTCCTCGACGGCGCCGGCTGCGTGCGCGCGGCGCCGCGCAAGCGCGGCGAGCCCTGGATATGCCTGGTTTCCACGGTCGACTCCCTGGCCGCTTCCCTGTTCACGCAAGCCGACATGGCGGTGCGGATGGAAGCGGCGGGCCGCGCCGCTTCGGCATCCGGGGACGCGGCTGCCGCGTTCCAGGCCGGGCCCGGCGCGCTGGCCGTGGTGCTGAGCGCGGCGGGCGAGGGCGGCGAGGCGCAACGGCGCGGCCATGGCGTGAACCTTCTGGTCGACCTGGGCACGCTGCTGTCGGGCGTGCTGGTGTCGCCGGCCGCGCCGGCGTCGTTCGTGGGGCTGGTGGGCGAGATCGTCCAGCGCAATACCGGGGCATGGGTGTCGCGCGGCCCGCTGCGCAAGGCCGATGCGGGCGCGCGGGAGCCGGCGCTCATGCCGGCCAGGCCGCCGGCGCGGGGGCGCCGGCCAGCCGTCGGGCGCACGCCTACTGCAGGGCCTTGAAGCCCGATGCCTTGACCACGGGCTGCCATGCCTGGCGCTGCGCCTGGATCATGGCGGCCAGCTCGGCGCCGGGCTTGCCGGTCGAGACCAGCCCCACCTGGGCGACGCGGGCCGAGAACGCCGGGTCCTTGACGATCTTGATCAGGGCGCGTTCCAGCTTGTCGGTCACCGCCTTGGGCGTGCCGGCGGACACGAACGCGGCGTACCAGCCGGAGGACTGCTCGAACCCCGGCGCGCCGCTTTCGCCCAGCGTGGGCACGTCGGGCAGCAGGGCGGAACGCTCGGTGCCGGTCACGCCCAGGTACTTGATCTTGCCCGCCCGGGCCAGTTCGCTGGTGGCCGCCACGGTGTCCATGCCGATGGGCAGCACGCCGCCGATTTCATCGGTGAGCATGGCCGGCGCGCCCTTGTAGGCGATGGGCATCAGGTTCAGGCCGCTGTGCTGGTTCAGTTTCAGCAGGCCGAAATGCAGCGCGCCGCCCAGCGAGACCATGCCCACGCCGACGCTGTCGGGGTTCTTCCGGACCCACGCCAGGTATTCGTGCATGGTGGAATAGGGGCTGTTGCTCGAGGTCGACGCCACCAGCGGCGTGTCGGCCAGATGCGCCACCGGGACCAGGTCCTTGTCCGCGTCGTACTGCAGCCTGTCGTAGGTCAGGGGAAACAGCACGAAGGGGGGCGCCGGGGAGATCAGGATGGTGTTGCCGTCCGGCGGCGAGCGCTTGACCGTCTGCAGGGCGATCTGGGTGCCGGCGCCAGGCTTGTTCTCGACGATCACCGATTGTCCCAGCTCGGCTTTCAGTTGTTCGGCGATGGCGCGCGACATGTTGTCCAGCGCGCCGCCGGCCGAGAATCCGATCACGATCCTGACCGGGGCATGGTCCTGCGCGCGTGCCGTCATGGCGCCGCCGGCAAGCACGATCGCCAGCGCCATCGGCGCGCATCTGGATAGGTTCAGTTTGAACATGGTCTCCTCGCTAATCGAGTTTTCTTGTGGGGGGCTATTGCGTCATCGCCTGCGTTGCGCGGCTAAGGGTTTGCTGGCGGCTAGCCCTGCTGCAGGGTATGGACGACCAGGGTCAGCCCGCTGACCACCAGCAGGCCGCAAATGAGTTTGCGCAAGGCCGCCGGCGATACATGGCGGGCCCAGCGATGGCCCAGCAGCACGCCGCCGGCCGCCACGCCGACCAGCGCCAGCCAGCGCGTCCACAGCTCGGGCTGCGACAGGCGGCCCGCCCAGCCCATCGCCAGCAGCACCGAGCAGGCGCTGACGGTGATGACCACGGGCGTGCTGGCGCGCAGCGCGTGCACGTCGGGCAGGCGCCGGCTCAGCCAGGCGACCACCAGCGGGCCGGCGGTGCCGAACAGCATTTCGACCACGCCGATGGCGCCGCCGGCGGCCAGGGCCCAGGGCGCGGCGGCTGGCGGGCGCGGCCGCGCCGGCCCCGGCCGCAGCGCCTGGGCGCCCACCGCCGCCACGTACAGCCCCAGCACCAGCAGGGGCCAGCTGGCATCCAGCGAGCGCGACAGCCACAGGCCGGCCAGCGCGCCGGCCACCATGCCCGGCAGCAGGCGCCGCAGTTCGGCGAAGTCGACCTGCCGCAGGTTCAGGCCGCCCAGCAGCAGGGAGGCCATCACGTCCAGCAGCAGGGTCAGCGCCACCACCTCGGGCAGCGGCCAGCGCCAGGCCAGCAGCGGCACGACGACCAGCGCCGAGCCGAAGCCGGTGATTCCCAGCACCACGTAGCCGAGCAGTACCGCGCAAGCGGGAAAGAGCAGATCGATCATGGCCGGGGCAGGGGGTCAGGCATCGCCGGCGATCCAGCTTTGCGCGTGTTCCAGCGTGGCGTCGGCGTCCAGCGGATAGATGGGGCGGCTCAGGTGCCTGAACGGGAAGATCCCGTAGTCCGAGCTGCACACGCCCGGGCCGCCGACCAGGACGATGTGCCGGGCGAACGGCTCGAAGCCGGCGCGAAAGTGCTGGCGCGACTTGAGCAGCACGTAGCGGGACTGCGCGGGGTCCACGCCGGCATGGGTGAAGACGCCCGTGTCGTAAGGCTCTTGCGGACGCTCGGAGATGAAGACGCGCACGGTGCCCACGCGCAGCACCGCGGTGCGGCCCAGGCTCAGGCGCACGCCCGTGAACATCGGGCCGGTCACGGTGTATTCGCCGTCGGTCAGGCGTTCGACCACGCCGGTCAGGCGCAGCGGCCGGCCGGCCAGGCCCAGCGCCGGCATGTCCGTCTTGCCGCCGACATCCAGCGTGACCTCGGCGTCCACGCCTTGCTCGAACAGGGCCGCCACCGCGGCCGGGTCGCAGAAGGGGCCCGCCACCACGTCCTGCAGTCCCTGGCGCAAGACCTCCTCCAGCACATCCATCACGTCGGTGGTGCCGCCGGCGCCGCAGTTGTCGCCGTGGTCGACCAGGATGACCGGCCCCTGCTCCAGCGTCCTGGCATGGGAGATGGAGTCCGCCACGGGTTCGGATGGAAAGACGAAGTCGGCCCGGCGCGACCAGGCCAGCCCGCACAATTCGTCGAGCAGGCGCTGCGCCGCCTCGAGGCGGGCGCGCTCGGCGACGATGACCACGGACAGGCCGGCGCAGGCGATGTTGGCCAGCGGAAAGCCGCCGAAGACCGAGGCGTTGCAGACCTCGCCATCGCGCTCGGCCTGCATGGCCCGCGCCATGATGTCCTTCATCGGTTGCAGGGCGGGCGTCTGGCGCAGCATGTGCGTGAGCATCGGCAGGCGCCGCCACAGCACGACGGGCTGGCTGCGGCCTTCCAGCAGCGCGCGGATGGTGCGGCCCACGCGCGCGCCGGTCTCGTACACGTCCACGTGCGGATAAGTGCAGTAGCCGGCGATGGCGGTGGCGTGGCGGATGAGCTCGCTGCTGAAGTTGGCGTGGAAGTCCAGCGCCACGCCGATCGGCAGGCCCGCCGGGGTGCAGGCGCGCAGGCGGCGCAGCAGTTCGCCTTCCGCATCGGGGTAGCCGTCGACCACCATGGCGCCGTGCAGGTCCAGCAGGATGGCGTCGCACCCTTGCCGGGCGCTGTCGAGCACGGCGTCGCACAGCGCCTCGAAGGCCGCGCGACTGACCAGGCCGCTGGGCACCGCGCTGGCGTAGACCGAGAAATCGACTTCGGCGCCCATCTCGCGCGCCATGTCCAGATACGCGGCCGCGGCGTTGTTGGTGCCTTCGCAGGCAAGGCGCGCGGCCTCGCCGTGGGCCGGGCCGTCACCGCTGGTGCCGCGCCGGAAATCGCTCAGCTCGGTGCCGACGGGAGAGAAGGTATTGGTTTCGTGGCGAATCAGCGCAATGACAAACTTCATGGACGGACTTCCTTATTGCTTTTCCAGGCCGGATTGTTCGACCAGCGCGCCGTAGCGTCGGGTTTCCTGCGCCAGGAAGGTCCTGGCCTGGGCAGGCGGCAGCATGACGGCATCGAGGCTCAGCATGTCCAGCATGCCGGCGAAATCCTTGTCCTTGACGCCGGTCTGCAGGGCGGCATACAGCCGCTCGAGCAGGGCGGGCGGGGTGCCGGCGCGCACCACCACCGACAGGTTGGATTGCACCGCCAGGGCCTTGGGGTCCTTGCCGTCCTGCGCAACCGCCTTGGGAAACTCCGCGAGCGGCGTGTCCTGCAGGATGGCCACCGGCAACACGCGCGCGCCGCGGGCATGGGCGATCGAGGAACCCACCACGTCCACATGGGTGTCGGTGTGGCCGCCGATCAGGTCGGCCACCGCCGGCGGCGAGCCGCGGTACGGAACGATCTCGAATTCCAGGCCGTTGCGCCGGCGCCAGTTGTCCAGGGCCAGGTAGGCGGCGCCGCCGATGGTATTGACGCTGATGGATATCTTGCCGGGATTGGCGCGTATCGCCTGCACCAGCGCGTCGAAGCTGTCGTACGGCCCCTGCGGATTGACGATCAGCCAGTGCGGATAGGTGTTGAGCACCGTCACCGGCGTGAAATCCCGGTCGCCGTCGTAGCGCGCGTCCTTGAGCAGCCAGTGATTGATGTTGAGCGTGTTGTCGCTGGCCATGAACAGGGTATGGCCATCGGCCGGGTCGCGCAGGACCGCCATGGCGCCGGGCACGGTGGCGCCGCCCGAGATGTTCTCCACGATCACGCTGGCCTGGGGAAAGGCCTTGGCCAGTTTGCCGGCCACCATGCGGCCCATGGCGTCGGCGGTGCCGCCGGCCGGATAGGGAACCACGACCTTCATCGTGCGGGCCGGCCAGTCGGCTTGCGCCAGGGCCGGGCCCAGGCCCAGCAGGGGGGCAAGGCAGGACGCGATTGCCAGGCCCACGACCCGGCGGCGGATACGACGCATTTCCATGTCTCCTGTGGCAGCGGAATTGCTGCTCGCTAGTTCTATGCGTAGGAGTCTAGAAACCCCGTTGATTAATGTCTAATATATATAAAATCTATTTCTATATAGTTTGTATATGGACGAGCACCGTCTCAAATGCTTTGTCGCGGTCTATGAGGAAGGCAGCGTGTCGGCCGCGGCCGTGCGCCTGCACATGACGCAGCCGCCGCTGAGCATCCTGCTGCGCAAGCTGGAAGACGAGCTGCGGGTCGGCCTGTTCGATCGCGGCGGGCGCCGGCTGGTGCCCACGGCGGCCGGCGAGCTGTTCTACCTGCGCGCCAAGGCGATGCTGGCCAATCTGCAGACCATCCGCCGCGAGCTGCGCGAAGTCGAGCAGGGCGCGCGCGGGCTGGTGCACATAGGCTGTTCCACCGCGGCCAGCCTGTTCATCGTGCCGCGCGTCATGGAAGACCTGGCCGCCGAGGGCCTGGAGATTGTCCTTCACGTGCACGAAGGCGAAATCGGCTACATGCTGCAGCAGCTGCGCGAGCGCAGCCTGGACCTGACCATCTGCCGCAGCCAGCACATGGCCCCGGACCTGGAGAGCCAGGTCATCATGGAGGAGCCCCTGTTCGTGGCCCTGCCGCCGGGCCATCCGCTGGCCGGCCGCGCGCGCGTGCGGCTGGCCGACCTGCGCGACGAGCGCTTCCTGCTGCACCGCTCGCCGCTGGGCACCGGCATTTCCGATATGGTGCTGCGGGCATGCAGGAACGCGGGCTTCGCGCCCAACGTGGTGTATTGGGGCGGAGAGACGCTGCCCATGCTGCTGATGGCGCGGCGGGGCCTGGGGATCGCTTTCGCGCCGCAGAGTTTCGCGCAGCTGGGCTTGCAGGGGCTGGCCGCCCTGGTGCCGGTGGCCGATGCGGAATTCAGGACGCACCTGAACATGGTCTGGCCGCGCCAGCAGGCGCTCTCGCCCATCGCCAGCTGGGTCCGGGAACTGATCATGAAGCGCTTCGGCCCCGCCGGCGGCGAGCCGCGCGCCGCGTCCTAGGCGGCGCCGGCCGCGACTTCCAGGCGGTTGCCGCCCAGCGATTTGGCGCGGTACATGGCGCGGTCGGCGGCCATGAGGCTGGCGGCCAGCGTCGCGTCGCCGGGTTCGATGCGCGCCAGGCCGATGCTGACCGTCACCGGCAGGCTGATGTGCGCGAGGCGCCCGGCGACCGCCTGGGTAAATCGGCCGGCGACCGCTTCGCCCAGGGCCTGGGCCTTCAGGGCGTCGTCGCCGCGCAGCAAGGCCGCGAACTCTTCGCCGCCGATGCGCGCCAGCACGGCGCGCGGTCCGATGACGTCCTGGGCGGCGCGCGCGAAGGCCTGCAGGACTTCGTCGCCGGTCTGATGGCCGTACATGTCGTTGATGGCCTTGAACTGGTCCAGGTCGAAGGCCAGCACGGCCAGCGGGGACGAACCGGCGGGGCGGTGCTTCAGCAGGCGCGCGCCCTCTTCGAAGAACCAGCGGCGGTTGCCCAGGCGGGTCAGGTAATCCGTTTGCGATTCGCGCAGCAGCTCGCCGTGGATTTCCTCGCGCAGCAGGCGCAGCAAGGCCATCGGAAGAATCACGGAATACAGCACGCCTTCATAGATGGTGAACTTGCCGGCGAGGGCCTGCACCGGCAGGCCGTGTTCGCGCACCAGCCAGGGCAGGACGAGGGCCCGCCCGGCGTAGATGAGCGCATGCAGGCCGGTCATGGCGATCACCATGCGGCGCGCCGGAAACGGCCGCATGGCCGGGTTGCGCCACATGGACAGCGCGGTCATGGCGTTGATGAGGGCGATCGGCGCCGCGCTGACATGGGACCAGGTGGCGTCCATCTCGGCGGGGTCGCTCAAGGCCCAGACCGCGGCCATGACGGCCAGCACGGCCGCGCCGAAGGCGCCGTGGCGCGATCCCCTGAGCGCGCCCACGCCTTGCAGGACGAGCAGATAGGCGCCGATCATGATGAGATTGGCGAGCGCCGACCCCCATACGCCGGGCAGGTCGCGCCGGTACAGGGCCGCGACGCAGCCGAGCGCCAGCGTCGCGAAGCCGGCCGCGAACAGGCCGAGCGCCCTGCCGCGCCCGGGATTGGCGCGGTACTCCCAAAGCATCATGCCGGCGCTGGCGATGAGCGTGCCGGTCGCGAGGAGGTAAAGAGTGGTGAGATCGACGTTCATCCCTGACGCAGGGCATTGCGCCGGAGCAGCGCGGGGAGCACGGGATTTTACGATGAAAACATGACGCTCCCGTGGCGCGCGGCGCCACGGGGGGGCGGCTTGCGGCCCTGTTTTCCCGCGCACGCGCGCCGCGCGGCCGCGTCAGGCGGTTTTCTTCAGGCGCACCACCGCCTGGCGCGAGGCCTCGGTCTGGGGCAGCGAGGCCAGCTCGCCCAGCGTGACCGGCTTGGTGGGAAAACGCAGGCGGTAATAGCCGACTTCGGGCAGCGGCACGCCGCGCTCGTGGGCGATCAGTTCGCTGACGGTCAGGCCGCAGAGCCGGCCCTGGCAGGGACCCATGCCGCAGCGCAGGAAGGCCTTCATCTGGTTCGGCCCGGAACAGCCCAGCCGGACGGTCGCGCGTATCTGGCCCGCGGTGATTTCTTCGCAGCGGCAGACGATGGTGTCGTCGCCCGGACGGCGGTAGGCGTCGGCGGGGCGGTACAGCACGTCGAAGAAGGCGCGCCCGCGCATCGCCCGTGCCAGCGCCCGGCGCGGCGCCCGGGCCTCGCGGTCGCGCCGGGCGTCGTCGATGCGGCCGAGCGCGACGGCGGCCTGCAGGGCGGCCAGGCGGCCGCGGTGCTCGGCCGCGATGGCGCCGCCGATGTCGGCGCCATCTCCGGCAATGCCGATGCCCGCCACCGACGTGGCGCCCCAGTCGTCCACCCGCGGCTGCCAGCAGGCCTGGGTCGGGTTCCATTGGTGGTCCACGCCCAGTGCGCGTGACAGGTTCAGGTTGGGGACGACCCCCTGGTGCAGCATCAGGTGGCGCGCCGGCATGTCGTGCGTGCGCCCGCCGGCGCGATAGCTCAGCGATTCCAGCCGTTCGCGTCCCTGCGCCCGCAAGTCCCGTACGCCCCGCGTGATGGGCACGTGGGCGCGCACCGCGCGCATCAGCTTCAGGCCTTTGGCCAGGTAGGGCGAACGCAGGAAATCCAGCGCGTGCGGCAAGGCCCGCGCCAGCCCGCCCGGCGCGGTGGTTTCGAGCAGGCGCTCGATCCTGACGCCGGCGTTGAGGTATTGCCATGCCAGCAGGTACAGCAGCGGTCCGCCGCCGGCCAGCACCGCGTGCTCGCCCGGCACGATCGCGGCGGTCTTGAGCAGGATCTGCGCCGCGCCGGCGGTCACGACGCCGGGCAGGGTCCAGCCCGGGATCGGGAAGGGCCGCTCCAGGGCGCCCGTGGCCAGCAGGATGTGGCGCGCGCGCAGGATGTCGGCCTGTCCGCCGACGGAGTAGGCCACCTCGAAGGCGCCGCCGTCGCCGGCCTCGGCGCCGCGCGACACCGCCCATACCGTCGCGCCGGACAGGTAGGCGGCCCCGCTGGCGCGCAGCGGTTCGAGCAGGCTGGCGCCGTGCCAATAGTCGGGCCCGAGGATGTCCGGCCGGGTCAGCGCCGTCGTCGTGATGGCGCGGTAGATCTGCCCGCCCGGCGTCGCCTGTTCGTCCAGCAGCAGCGTATCCACGCCCAGCGCGGCGGACTGGGTTGCCGCCGCCATGCCGGCCGGGCCGGCCCCCACCACCAGCAGTTCGCAACGGCGCGTCATGGCAGGACCTCCCGCGCGCGCTGCTGGCGTTCCACCCGCATGCCGTCGCGCACCGGCGTCATGCAGGCCTGGCGATTGGCCTGCCCGTCGATGGTGACCAGGCAGTCGTAGCACACGCCCATCATGCAGTAGGGGCCGCGCGGCACGCCGCCGACCATGGTCGCCCGGCAGGCGTCGTGCCCGGCCGCCAGCAGGGCGGCGGCCACGCTTTCGCCGGCCCGGCAGGACACGGCCTCGCCGTTGACGTCGATATGGACGACCGGCCGCGCCGGCAGCCCGGGCGCCGCTTCAAGCCTCTTGAACATGAAACCTCCGTGCAGAGAAGGGAGCCATATCGCCGGCCAGCGCGCCGTCGGCGATCATGGGGGCGAGCAGCAGCGCATGGGCGCCGGCCAGGGTGACGCCGCTGTGGCAGGTGGCCACGAAGGCGCCGGGGCAGGTCGCGGACTGCGCGTAGATGGGAAAGCCGTCCGGAGACATCACGCGCAGCGCCGACCAGGAGCGCACCACGTTGACCTCGCGCAGCGCCGGCAGGGTGCGCACGGCGCGGTCGGCCAGCGTGCCGAGTATGGGCAGGCTGACTTCGTTGTCGGCGTAACCCGCTTCTTCCTGCGAGTCGCCGATCAGCCAGCTGCCCTCGTCCATCTGCCGCAGCGTGCTGATCGGCGTGCGCAGCACCCGATGGGTGCGTTCCAGCACGATGATCTGGCCGCGCTGCGGCCGCACCGGGATGTCCAGGCCGACCTGCGCGCCCATGGCCTGGTTGCCCAGCCCGCATGCCAGCACCAGGCGCGGCGCCTGCAAGCGGCCGCGCGGGGTGTCGACGACGAACATGCCGTCGGCATGCCGGCTGATGGACTGCGCCGGGCAGCGCGGCAGGTAGTCCACGCCGTTGCGCTCGAAGGTGGTGTGCAAGGCGCGCAGCAGCTTGAGGGGGTTGGCGATGCCGTCGACCGGCGTCCAGCTGGCGCCGCGCACCTCGGGGCCGATGCCGGGCACCAGGTCGGCCAGCTCATGGCGATCGAGCAGCTTCCATGCGTAGTCGCTCATGCCGGGTTGCGCCAGCAGCCGCGTCATGAAGTCGATGCGCGCCTGCACCTCCTCGTCCGACAGCAGCACGTGCAGGCCGCCTTGCTGCTCCAGGTGCACGTCGATGCCGGATTCCTCGAGCAGCCGCGCCGCCAGGTCCGGCCATGCCCGCTGCGAGGCCATGGTCCACACGCCGTAGCGCGGCATGCCCATGCCCTTGCTCTGCACCCATATCAGGCCGAAGTTGCCGCGCGAGGCGCGGTAGGCGAGGTCGCCTTCGTCCAGCACGGCCACGCGATCCAGGCGGCGGCGCAGCCCATAGGCCAGCGCGGAGCCTACCAGTCCGCCTCCCACGACGATGACATCGTGGCCGGAGAACCGCGGCGCCGCGTCCGCCGCTGCACTGATTGCCATGTCCGTTCCTCCTCGCCGCGCGGCGCCTCAATCGCGGAAAACCGCCTTGACCACCCGGTTGGCGTTCTCGCCCAGCACCTTGCGGATCTCGTCGTCCTTGAAGTCGCGCTTGACGAGATAGGCGATGACGTAGTGCAGCGTGCCGGGGCCGACGTCCTTGGGATGCATCAGGTCGGTGCGCAGCCCGGGGCCGATGATGGCCACCTCGGGATGGCGGGCGTGGAACTCGGCCATCCTGTCGGGGCTGTACTTGCGCAAGTCGCCGACGTCGGTGCCGATGCCGACGTGATCGATGCCGACGAGGCCGGCGATGTAGACGACGTGGTCGATCATGTCGTTGATGGTGCTGCCGGTCTCCAGCCCGTCCTTCTTGAGAAAACCGGATTTCCCGGCGATGCCGATCACGCCGCCCTTGGCCGCGATGGCCTTGATCTCGTCGTCGGTCTTGTTGCGCGGCGTATCGACGATGGCGCGGGCGGCCGTATGCGTGGCCATGATGGGCCGCTGCGACATGTTGGCGCAGTCGATGGTGGTGCCGATGCCGACGTGGGAGGTGTCGATGACGATGCCGAGCTCATCCAGCTTCTCGACGAACTTGATGCCCAGCTTGCTGAGCCCGGACTGGAAGCGCTCGCCGCAGCCGTCGCCGAACAGGTTGCGGTCCTGGTAGGTGGGCTGCACGAAGCGGATGCCCAGGTTGTAGAAAACCTCCATCCGGTCCATGTCGTCCTCCAGGGCGGTGACGTCCTGGAAGCCCATGAAGATCGCGGTGCGGCGCTCCTTGCGGGTCCGTTCGATGTCGGCATATGTCTTGGCGATGAAGCCCACGTCCGGGCGGGCATCGTAGAGCCGCGTCCAGTGGGCGACGTTCTTCACGCCTTCGGCGAAATCCACGGTGTAGCAGACCGTATGGTTGATGGCCGTGACGTTGGACGCCTTGACCTGCTCCAGGTAGGTCTCGTCGCCGCACTCGCGCGTGGTGGAGTCGCACAGGTTCCAGTAGACGAATTCCTTGCGGATGCGCGCCACCCGTTCCTGTTCGGTTTCCGAAAGTTCGAGTCCAAATGCTTTGCTCATTTTGCTTTCCCTCTGGTTGATGGAATGACGTCACGCAGGCGGCGTGCGGCTTGGCGGTTCACAAGGACAGCACGAGGCTTTCTTCCTCGGGCCAATAGAGGTAGATGGCGGCGCCGGCGGCCAGGTCCGGCGGCACGCAGGCCGACGAGCGCAGCACCGTCATGGTCTGGTCGCCCGCCTGGCATTCGACCTTGGTCACATGCCCCAGGAAATGCACATCCGCGACGCGGCATTGCATGGTGGAAATGCCCGGGCGGTCGCGCAGCGCGAGAAACTCCTCGTGGGACAGGGTGTAGCTGACCCGGTCATGCTTGACGGACAGGAAGCCCGGCTGCTGCGCGTCGAAACGCAGGGCCGAGCGCCCCTTCAGCACCTGGCCGGTTTCGGTGGCGCTGACTTCGCAGCCGGTGTGGTCCGGCGTCTGGCTGAGCAGGGTGGCGGCGATGAAGTTCGTGTTGCCCAGGAAGGCGGCGGCGAACGAGTTGGCCGGGTTGTTGTAGATCTCGCGCGGGGAGGACAGCTGGGCGATGGCGCCGTCCTTCATCAGCACGATCCGGTCGGACAGGAACATCGCCTCTTCCTGGTCGTGCGTGACGAACACCGAGGTAATGGAAAGCTCGCGCAGGATGCGCTTGAGGTCGCCGCGGATCTCGTGCCGCAGCTTCGCGTCCAGGTTGGACAGGGGCTCGTCCAGCAGCAGCACACGCGGCTCCATCACCATGGTGCGCGCGATGGCCACCCGTTGCTGCTGGCCGCCGGAAAGCTGCCTGGGCTTGCGCTGCGCGTACTGTTCCATGCCGACCAGGGCGAGGGCGCGCATCGTGCGTTCGCGGACCTCGGCCTTGGCAACGGACTTGATGCGCAGGCCGTACGAGACGTTGTCGAACACCGTCATGTGGGGAAACAGCGCGTACCCCTGGAACACCATGCCGACGTTGCGCCGGTTGATCGCAACGTCGGTCTGGTCCACGCCGTCGATGACGACCGAGCCCTTGCGCGGCACGATGAGCCCGGCGATGGCGTGCAGCGTGGTGGTCTTGCCGCAGCCGCTGGGGCCCAGCAGCGACAGGATCTCGCCGCGCCGCACGTCGAGGTTCAGGCCGCGGATGATGTCGCGCTCGCCGTAGGCCAGTGTCAGGTCCCTGAGCTCGATCGAGTAGTCTTGGCGTGCCTTCATTTTCTTGGTCCCATGTTGTCCAGGCCGGAGACTCTGCTGATGATGGAAACCACCACGCAGGACAGCAGGATCAGGATGGTCGACAGGGCGGCGATCGCCGGATCCAGGCTGAATTCGACGTAGTTGTAGATGGTGATGGGCAGGGTCATGGTCGAGGCGTCGACCAGGAACAGCGATATGACGGTGTTGTCGAAGCTGGTCAGGAACGCGAACAGCGCGGCCGCCACGATGGAGTTCTTCATCAGCGGCAGGGTCACCCGGATGATGGTGCCGCCCCGGCTGGCTCCCAGCAGCAGCGAGGCGTTCTCCAGGCTCTCGTTGATCGCGTTCACGCCGTTGTAGAGCAGCCGTACCGTGTAGGGCAGGCAGATGACCGTGTGGGCCAGCACCAGGGTGAGCAGGTCGGTGGCGAGGTTCATCAGCGTCAGCATCTGCAGCAGCGCCAGGCCGATCACCAGTTCCGGGATCACCAGCGGCGAGAGCAGCAGGCCCAGGATGGTCTCGCGGTAGCGGCCGCTGCCGCGGGCCAGCGCATAGGCCGAAAGCAGGCCCAGCGCCACCGACAGCACGGTCGCCAGCACGCCGACGATCAGGCTGTTGGTCGCCGCATCGAGGAACGCCGGATCCTGCAGGACCCGGCCGAACCAGGTCAGCGATACCCCGTGGGGCGGAAACCTCAGGATCTCCTGCGGCTCGAAGGCCGCGCCGATCACGATGAGCAAGGGGCTGCACATGAAGACGATGTACAGCGCGCTGAGGGCTTTTTTCATCGGGCCTGGCCCGCTTCGACGGGGCTGGAATCGAAATTCAGGCGGTTCCTGAGCGCGCCGATCAGGCCGAAGATCAGCATGGTGAAGACGAACAGGATGACGGCCAGGGCGGCGCCGGCCGGGACGTTGCCGACGATCATCACCTGCTGGTAGATCAGGGTCGCGATCATCTTGATGTTGATCGAGCCGAGCATCGCGGGCAGGACGAAGGTCGCCAGCACATGCAGGAAGACCAGCAGCGATCCGACCACGAACCCGGGAGCGCAGAGCGGAATGATGACGTGCAGGAACACGTCGCGGCGCCGCGACCCGAGCACCATCGCGGCGTCGATGATGCTCTTGTCGATGGCCCGCAGGCTGGCCAGCACCGGCAGGATCATGAACGGCAGCAGCAGGTGCGTGAGCGCGATGATGACGGCGGACTCGGTGTACAGCACCTGGATGGGCTGGCTGACCAGGCCGGTCCACAGCAGCAGCGCGTTGAGCGGGCCCTCGCGGCCGAACACGATGATCCAGCCGAAGCCGCGCACCACGACGCTGACGAACAGCGGCAGCACGGTCACGACGGTCAGCGTGGTGGCCAGGGCCTTGCCGGATACCGAGATGATGTAGGCGATGGGAAAGCCGATGACCAGGGTGGCCACGGTCACGGTGGCGCCGATGCGAAAGGTGTTGAGGATGCTTTCCCAGTAGATCGGGTTGCTGAACGCCTCGACGTAGTTGCCGAAGCCGGGCAGGCCCGGCCCGCCGTACAGGTAGTCCTGGTCCATGAAGCTGAGGTACAGCAGGTACAGGAACGGCACGAACAGCAGCAGGGTAATGAACAGCAATGCCGGCGACAGGAACAGCACGCGTTGCTTCATGGTTCGACACTCCACGGCCGTTGCGCGCGCGGCGCAGGGCGGACGAAATACGTGGTTCGCGTTGGCGGGGCGGCCCCGCGGGCTCAGGCGGGCCTCAGCTGGCGATGCGCTTGTTCCACAGGTCCAGCAGGGCGCTCATGTTCTTGATCAGCAGTGCGGTGTCGACGAGCTGGACGGAGTCGATGCTGGGCAGGCGATGCTTGAGCTTTTCGCTGTATTGCACCTTGCGGTTCACCGCGCCGTAGTACATGGCCTCGCAGAATGCCTTCTGCGCCTCCTCGCCCAGGGCGTAGTTCATGAAGGCCTTGGCCAGGTCCTCCTTGCCTCCCTTCACCACGGCCATGACCGGGCCGCTGGAGACCGCGCCTTCGGTGGGGTCGACCCACTTGACCATGCCCTTGGTCGAATCCTCGGCGATGAAGGTGCGTCCGTCCCAGCCGGGGCCGATGGCGCCCTCGCCGCTGGTCAGCAGCACGACCGGATCATTGAACGCCGTGAAGAACTTGAAGATGTGCGGCTTCATCCGTTCCAGCGTGGCGATGGACGCCTCGATGTCGCCGTATCCGCTGCCGTAGATCTTGCCGAACATGGACAGCACTTCGGCGCCGCGCACATTGGAGCTGAGGTTGTTGAAGAAAACCTGCTTGCCGAACTCGCCCGCGACGGTGCGCTCGACGAACTCCTTCCAGGACTTGACGCCGCCCTGGATCTTGTCCGGCCGGTAGGCGATGCCGACGCTGCTGTAGTCGTACAGCGACCCGCAGCCTTCCCAGTCGGCCTTGAATTTTTCGGGCACGTCAGCCAGGCTGGGCACGCTTTTCTCGTCGACCTGCGCCAGCTTCTTCGCCCGTATCAGCCGGTACATGTCGTTGCCGCCGAAGGCCGCCACGTCATAGGGAGGCGTGCCGCGGCTCGACAGGATCTTGAGCGCGTGGGCCGGGTTGGTGCCCGGCACCAGGGTCACCTTCACCCCGGACTGCTTCTCGAAGGGCTCGGCCATGTGCTTGCGCACGTTCTCCAGGAACGAGCCGCCCGAGCTGGTGACATAGATGTGATCGTCGGCCGTGTGGCCGATGCGCAGGTAGCTGCCGCCGATGGCAGCCAGGCCGATGCCGGCCGATCGTTTCAGGAAGGTGCGCCGGGTTGCCGTATCCATGATGTTTGTCCTGTCCAGTGTGCGTCCGTGCCGGGGGGGCGCAAGGGCCGCCCCGGCTGCCGGGTACTACCTGAAAGTCAACTACCACGTCTTCCGGCACTGGCTGATCGCCAGGCGCCGGCCTGCTCGTTCTTGTGTCCTATGGTGTTTCACGCCCCGCGCAGCGTCAAATCAAAAAAAACGCAGCCGCCATAAATTATTTATATGCAGGCGGCGCGGCTTTGCGGCCAGGCGAGACGTCAGTCGCAGACGGCGAGCTGCGAGGGCGTGAAGCGCTAGTTGAGCACTGCGCCCAGGCAATCGATGAAGGCGGCCACCAGCAGGCTGCGGGGCCGGTGGCTGGATCGAAGCAGGGTGATGGGGAAATGGATGGCCGGGCGGAACTCCCTGACCACCAGGCCGTGGCAGCGGAAGTCCTCGGCGATGACGGCGTTCAGCACGCTCACGCCCAGGCCCTGCGCCACCAGATGGCAGATGGTGGACGCGTTCTCGGCCTCGACCTCGATTTTGCGCGTGACCTTGGCCTTTTCGAACAGGCTGTCCACGTGTTCGCGGCTGCCGTTCTGGCGCGCGATCGAGACGAACGGCTCGCCCTCCAGGTCGCGCGCGTGGATCACGTCGCGCGAGGCCAGCCGGTGGGCCTGGGGCAGCAGGCACACGCCGCGGATGCTGGCGATGCGTTCGGTCTCCAGGCCGGGCTCGGTGACGTGCCCGATGAACGCGGCCAGGCCCAGGTCGCACAGCTGGGAGTTCACCAGCTGTTCGACCATGTACGAGTTACAGGTGCGTATGGACAGCGTGACGCGGGGGTGGCGCTGCGTGAACGCGGTCACGGCGCTGGCCAGGAACCCGTGGCTGAGCGCCGGCGCGACGGCGATGTGCAGCCTGCCGCCGCCGAGCTGCTTGATGGTGCGGGCCGCGTCCTTGAGCGCGCGCAACCCGGCGTAATGCTGCTCGACCTCCTTGAAGAAGGCGGCGCCTTCGTCGGTAACGTGCAGCTTGTTGCCTTCGCGGATGAACAGCTTCAGGTCGAGCTCGGCCTCCAGCATGGAAACCAGGCGGCTGATGTTCGGCTGGGTCGTGTGGATGATGCGCGCTGCGCCGGTCATCGAGCCCGTGCGCATGACGGCGCGGAAGGCTTCGAGTGCCCGCACGTTCATTGGCCCTTTTTCGGCGCCCATGAGCCATTCCCCCGATCTTTTTCGCGGCGCAGGCCAGGTGAACGGCTTGCGCGCCTTGCTTCGCTTGCCGGGAGCCGCGCCCAGACATGGCGGGCCTCGGGTACGAATCGGGTTTCAGCTTACTGAGATCACCCGGGCGGGTCAATGCATGGCCGGCGGATCGGGGGACGGGGCGACGGCGGCCCCGGGGCCGCCGCCGGGCCGCGCCCTAGGTGTCGATTCTCAATAGGTTATTCACATCTGGGATACGCGTGATGGGTGGCTGATGTCCGAGAGCGGAGTGTGGCCGACACCAGTTGTAGCGGTCAATGAAGGGCTGCAAGGCAGCCTGTCGTTCGGCTGAGCTCGTGTAGGGCCTGGCGTATGCCCACTCCCGTAAGCAGGTCTGCACGAGGCGCTCGGCCTTGCCGTTGGTCTTGGGGGTGTAGGGGCGGGTGCGGATGTGACGGATTCCCAGCTCCACGCACACCGCCCGAAAGGTCCTGGAGACGTAGCCGCTGCCGTTGTCGGTCATCACGCGGTCGATGCGCACGCCCAGACTGGCGTAGTAGGCGGTGGCTTGGCGCAGGAACTCAGCGCACTGATCGCCGCCCTCATCGTCGAGGATGCGAGCAAAGGACACGCGCGAGAAGTCATCGATGGCCAGGTGCACAGCGTCCCAGCCAATGCCGCGGTTGCGGTTCTGGGCCCGATCGCCGGTGATGCGATGGCCCACGCCCCGGATGCGGCCCAGCCGCTTGGTGTCGATGTGCAGCAGCTCGCCTGGGCTGGCGCGTTCATAGCGGCGCACCGGCGCCGGCGGCTCCAGCGAGGCGAGTCGACTCAGGCCGATGCGTTCCATATACCGCGCCACGGTGGCCAGGCTGCGGCCGGCTTCACGCGCGATGCGCCACAGCGGCAGACGCTGGCGGCGCTGCTGGGCGAAGTGCTCAACCTGCTCGGGCGCACAGGCCTTCGGGCTGCGGTGCGGGCGAGAACTGCGGTCAAGCAGGCCGTCCAGACCTTCGCTTCGGAAGCGGGCAAGCCACTTGTAACCGGTGCGCAGGCTCACCCCTGCCGCCTGGCTGGCCTGCCTCATCGTCCAGTTCTGTTGCATCACCCTGTTAACAAGAAGGGCTCGACCTAGGCGGGTCAATCGCGCATGCTTATGGTTGTTCATCCAGTGTCCTGCCCTGAGTTGCGATGGCGTGGTAACCACAGCATCCCAGGTCCGGCCTGGATGAACAACCTATTGAGACATCACACCTAGGCCGCGGGCGCGGAGAACTGCCGGCGCGCCTGCACCGCGACCGCGCTCATGCCGCACAGCACCGCCTGGTCGACGTCCATGTGCGTGGACAGGTACGCCAGGGCGTTGGCGTAGCTGTTGATGCTCTGCTTGGTCATGGTGATCACCAGCCGGGGGTTGCGGTTGACGTCCCGGGCGACCTCGAGCGCCGCGTCCAGCGCGGTTCCGGGCGGCACGACCAGGTCCACCAGCCCCAGCTCCAGCGCGGTCTGGCTGTCGAGCTCCTTGCCGCGCAGGATCAATTGCTTGGCCTTGGCCGGTCCCACCAGGTTGACCAGGCGCGGGACGGTCTGCCAGCTCAGGGGGATGCCGATCTGCGCCTCGGGCAGGCGCAGGCGGGCGGTTTCCGAATGGATGCGCCAGTCGCAGCACAGCGTCAGGGCGATGCCGCCGCCGACGTTCAGGCCTTCGACCGCCGCGATGGTGAGCTGGGGGATGCTCTCCCAGGCGCGGCACATCCGGGCGCCGCGTTCGGAGGCCATGCGGATCCCCTCGATATCGCCGGCGTCGATTTCCCAGCGGGCCGGGTCCTTCAGGTCGACGCCGGCCGAGAAGATCTCCTGGGTGCCCGCCAGGATGACCGTGCTGATGTCGCGCTCGCCGCGCAATCCCTCGGCGACTTCGGTCAGTTCGGCCATCACGGCCTGCGACAGCGCGTTCCTGTTCTGCTTGCGGTCCAGCGTGACGATGGCGGTTGCGCCATCGCGGCGTATGCTTACTGCTTGGTTCATGCGTGGTTCCTTCGCGCGATTGCGCGCATGCGTTGCAATGGTGCTCAGCCGGCCGCCGCGACGGCGGCGTCCCGGGCGGCCGCCGCCTGGAGCGCGACCTTGTCCACCTTGCCGATGGCCAGCATCGGCAGCGCGGTGCGCAGCTCGATGCGCTTGGGCACCTTGTAGTTGGCCAGCCGTTCCTTGCTCCAGGCGGTCAACTGGCCGGCGGTCAGCGCGGTGCGCGGCTCGACCAGCACGTAGGCGTGGCCGACCTGCTGGAACATCGGATCGTCCACCGCCACCACGGCGGCCATCTTCACCTCGGGGTGCGATTCCAGGGCAAGCTCGACTTCGCGCGGATAGACGTTGTAGCCGCCCGACTTGAACATCTCCTTGATGCGCCCGGCCAGCTTGAAGCTGCCGTCGGGCAGCAGGGTGGCCAGGTCGCCGGTCCTGTACCAGCCGTCCTCGGTGAAGGCGGCGCGCGTGGCGGCCGGGTCGTTCAGGTAGCCCACCATGCAATAGCGCCTGCAGATCTGCAGTTCGCCTTCGATGCCGGGGCCGGCCGGCTCGCCCTGCGCATCGGCCACGCGCATTTCGTCGCCGGGGATGGGGCGTCCGATGCTGTAGGCGACCGCGTCGAACGAGTCGTCCAGGCTGGCATAGGTCACGGTCGAGCAGGACTCGGTCGAGCCGTACACCGAGCCTACCCGCGGGCAGTTGGCCGCCAGCAGCTTCAGGGCGGGCACGGGCAGGGCCGCGCCGGCCGAGATGTACCACTCCAGCTGCTGGAAGATGTCGACGTCGAAATCCGGGTGCGCCATCAGCATGTTCAGCATGGTGGGGCCGAGCATGAGCATGTTGATGCGGTGGCGGCGGATCAGCGCCAGGGTCTCGCCGGGCTGGAAGCGTTCCTGGAAATGGATGGTGCCGCCGGCGGCCAGCTGGACCAGCGAGCGGAACTGCATGCCGCCCACGTGGTTGATGGGCGAGAAATTCAGGATGCAGGGCGGCCGGCTGGTGGCGAAATAGTCTTTCTGCACCGTGGCGCGAAACAGCGAGGCGAACTCCGCCAGCAGCACGCCCTTGGGACGCCCGGTCGAGCCCGAGGTGTACACCAGCATGCAGGCCTGGCCGGGTTGCGCCGCTGCCGGTCCGGGCAGGGCCGCGTCGCCGCCGCGCTCCTGCGCGGCCCCCCGCAGCGCGGCGAACAGGCTGTCGTGCGTCGGCTGTTCGCGGTCGAAGAACACCGTGGCAATGGCGTGGCCGCTGTCGCGTCCGATGCCGGCGACCACCTGCTCGACCGTCTGGACATACTCGGTATTGTCGAACTCGCGCACCGACATCAGCAGCGTGGGCCGCGCGTGGTCGAGGATGTAGTGGATCTCCGGGGCCTTGTACTTGGGATTGAGGGCCAGCCAGACCGCGCCCAGCCTGGTGCAGGCCAGGAATGTGATGATGGCCTCGGGCCTGGGCGGCGAGAGCAGGGCGACGCGGTCGCCGCGCCGCACGCCCAGCCGCGCCAGCAGCGCCGCCGCCTCGTCGACGACGGCCAGCAGCCGGCTGTAGCTGAGGGTGTGGCCGTCCAGGCCCAGGGCGGTCCGCTCGGGCGTGGCGGCGGCGTGCCGGCCGACCACGTCCAGCCATGTCGGGCCGGCCGGCTTGATGTCGCGGATGTCCATGTCAGTTGAACGTGATCTTGCGCTCGACGATGATGCGGCGGAAGCGCTCGGCTTCGGCATCGATATAGGCCTTGGTCTGGGCCGGCGTCATGTGCATGGGCATGGACTTCGTCTGCTCGATCTTCTCGATGATCGCCTGCTCGCCCATCACCTGGGAGAAGGCCTGGTACAGCTTGTCGATGACCGGCTGCGGCGTGCCCTTGGGCGCGGCCAGCCCCCAGGGCGAGGTCTGCACCATGTCGATGCCCACCTCGCGCAGCGTCGGCACGTCGGGAAAGCGCGGCACGCGTTTTTCGGTCCACACCACCAGCAGGCGCATCTTGCCGGAAGTGACGTAGGGCACCCACGACGAGGCGTCCGCCACCGACATGATGTGTCCGCCCATCAGGGCGGGCAGGGCCTCGGCCACGCCCTTGTAGGGGATGTTGCTGAGCTGGATGCCCAGGCTGGCCGAAATCTGCTCCATGGTCAGGTGCTGCGTGGTCAGGCTGCCCACCGTGCCGTAGGTCAGCTTGCCCGGGTTCTGGCGGGCGTAGGCGACGTAGTCGTCGAAGGTCTTGATGGGCGAGTCGGCCGCCACCACCAGGCCCCAGGTGAAGCCGGTCAGGCGGATGACGTAGTCCAGGTCGGTGACGGGGTTCCACTTGATGTTGGCGATGTAGGGCAGGCGGAACACGCTGTGCGCGATCAGCCCCACCGTGTAGCCGTCGGGCGCGGCGGTCTGCAGCTGGTAGGCCGGCATGACGCCGCCGGCGCCCAGCTTGTTCTCGACGATGATGGGCTGGCCGAAAATGTTCGAGGCGCTTTCGGCCAGCGCGCGCACCACGATGTCGGTCACGCCGCCGGCCGAGAAGCCCACCAGCACGCGGATCGGCTTGGCCGGAAAGGCATCGGCGGCGCGCGCGGCCGAAGGCAGGCCCAGCGCGGCCGCGCCGGCGGCCACGGTGGCGGCGCCGCCCAGTTTGATGAAGGAACGTCTTTGCACAGTAGGTCTCCCGTTACCCTGGTCCATGCCCCGCCGATTGACATGCAACGTAGGGGTTATTTAGTGTGCGGACAGTGTAAAGAGCGACATGATGATTTATCTATCAGATTTACCCGATTTATTTGTCATCGTTTTCTTACATTGCACCGACGTCCATGCATGATTTTCGCTGGCCCCTGGATCAGGATGATGCCAATTATCGCTTGCTGTTCGAGGGGTTGATCGAGCAGTCGGTGGCCGGCATCTATCTGCTGCAGAACGCCCACCTGGTGTATGTGAACGAGGCGTTCGCGCGCATGTGCGGCGTGCCGCGCGAGAAGCTGATCGGCCGGCCGCTGGCCAGGGTGGCGCCGCCGCAGCAGCGCGAGTCGCTGCTGCAGCAGTACGAGCGGCGCCTGACCGGCGGCGACAAGGATGCCACCTTCATGGTGCACGTCCAGCGGCCCGACGGGCAGCCGGTGGCGATCGAGATCCATGGCCGGCTGATCGACTTCCGCGGCCAGCCGGCCGTCATCGGCGTGGGCATCGACGCCACGCTGCGCCTGCGCCGGCAGGAGGAGCTGCAGCAGTCGCGGGCGGCGCTGTCCGAACTGGTCAGCCATATCGAGTCGGTGCGCGAGGCGGAGCGCCAGCGCATCGCCATGGAACTGCACGATGCGGTCGGCGGCATGCTGTCGGCGCTGAAGTTCGACATGTCGCGCCTGGCGCGCCATATCGACCGGACGCTGGGCGGGCCGGGCCAGGACGAGCGGCGCGCGCAGCTCGAAGGCGTGGTGGGCGAGTGCCTGGGCCTGGTGCAGGACACCATCGCCACGGTGCGGCAGATTTCCGAAGACCTGCATCCCAGCGCGCTGCCGCACCTGGGCCTGGCGGCGGCCATCGCCAACCACCTGCGGCAGTTCGAGGCGCGCTACGGGATCGCGTGCCGCTACGCCGGCGAGACCGGCGAACTGGGGCTGGACATGGAGGCCATGGGGCACCTGTACCGCATCTTCCAGGAAAGCATGACCAACGTGGCCAAGCACGCGCAGGCCAGCGAGGTACAGGTGCGGCTGGGCCGCGACGCGGCGACGCTGGTGCTGTCGGTGCGCGACAACGGCGTGGGGCTGTCGGGCGATGACCGGCGTCCGGGCGCCTACGGCCTGCTGGGCATGCGCGAGCGGGCGCGCCGCCTGGGCGGCACGCTGTCGGTCGGCGCGGCGCCCGAAGGGGGCACCGTGCTGACCGTGGAGATTCCCGCGCCGGGCGGCTAGCGGCCCTGGAAGCGCGCGTCGCGACGCTCGATGAAGGACTGGATGCCTTCCTTGAAGTCCTCGGAGGCGAACACCTTGGCGCGGATTTCCGGAATGCAGGCGATGGCGGCCTGCTCGCCGCCTTCCAGGTACGCCAGCGCGGCCTGCTTGGTGGCGCGGATGCCCAGCGGCGCATTGCGGCAGATGCGCCGCGCCAGGTCGAGCGCGCGCTCGATATGCTGGCCGTAGGGCACCACCTCCTGCACGAAGCCCAGCTCCAGCGCCCGCTGGGCGCCGAACTCCTCGCACAGGAACAGGTGGTACATGGCGTTGCCCCAGCCGGTGCGGGTCAGGTAGCGGAAATGCGCGCCGCCCAGCGGCGCGATGCCGCGGCGCGATTCGAGCTGGCCGAAGCGCGCCGTGTCGGCCGCCACCACGATGTCGCACGCCAGCATGATCTCGATGCCGATGGTGAAAGTAATGCCCTGCACGACGGCGATGACCGGCTTGGTGGTGCGCCGCTTCAGGCCGAACGGGTCGACCCAGGCGTCCGGGCGCGGCTTGGCGGTGGCGTCGGGGCCGAAGAATTTCGGCATGTCCAGGCCGGCGGTGGTGTGCTCGCCGGCGGCGCACAGCACCGCCACCCACAGGCTGTCGTCTTCCTCGAAGGCGGTCAGGTGCCGGGCCAGCTGGTCCATCATCTCCGGCGAGAAGGCGTTCTTCTTGGCGGCGTTGTCGACCGTGATGATGCACAGCGGGCCGTCGCGCTCCAGGTGCACCTCGCCGGCTTGCTTGATTGCTTCCATGTCTGTCTCCGGGCGAGGCTCAGGATACGGCCTTGGCGCGCTTGATGGTGGAGTCCAGCCCGCGCTTGAGGTGGGCCTGGAATTCCTCGGTGACGTGCGAGAGCTGGTGCACGTCGAAGTGGGCCTGGACGGCGGCGCGAAAGCCCTGCGCGTCCCAGGTGCGGTTCAGCGAGCGCTTGGTGAAGCGCAGGCCGTAGGGCGGGGCGGCGGCGATGGTGTTGGCCAGCTCCAGCGTGGCCTGCTCCAGTTCGGCCAGCGGCACCACGCGGTTGATCATGCCGATCTGCAGCGCCTCGGCGGCGGGCAGGCGCGCGCCGGTGAAGATCAGTTCCTTGGCCTTGCGCATGCCCATCACCCAGGGATGGATCAGCACCTCCAGGCTGGCGGTGCCCATCGAGTGCGCTACCGGGTCCGAGAAGAAGGCGTTGTCGGCGCAGACGATCAGGTCGCACATGTTGGCGACCATGTAGCCGCCGGCGATGCAGGCGCCCTGGACCTGGGCGATGGTGGGCTTTTTCAGGTCGTGGATGCGCAGGCAGTATTCGAGGAAGTGTTCTTCCTCGTACTCCCAGCGTTCTTCCACGGTGGGGTTGGGGCGCTCGACGCGGGCCGATTTCAGGTCGTGGCCGGCCGAGAAGTGGTCGCCGACCGCGCCGATGATGAGCACGCGCACGGCGTCGTCGGCTTCGGCCGCGCGCACGGCGTCGTCCAGCTCGCGCAGCAGCGAGCGGCTCTGGGCGTTGCGCACTTCGGGGCGGTTCAGGTAGATGCGGCAGACCGGGCCGAGATGCTCGACGCGGATGAACTCATAAGACATGGCGATCTCCTACACTGCGGCCGGGTCGGCCGTCTCGATGAAATACGGGATGGTGAACGTGGCCAGGGCGTCGCGCACCTGTTGCGGCGCCAGGCCGGGTACGAGCAGGCGGATGCGCACGGCCGGGCCGTCGGCCAGCGCCAGCGCATAGCCGGTTTCGATGCCGGCGCCGCGCAGCGCCTTTTCGAAGCCGCGCAGCATGGCGTCTTCGCGCAGCCGGTGCTTGAGGATCTTGCCCACCGGCGACTTGGGCAGCGCGGCCATGAGGTAGCAGTCCTTGGGCACGGCGGCGCGCTCGGCGATGTCCGGACGCACCTCGGCCAGCAGCCGGGCCGCGTCGAGGTCGGCGCCGTCGACCAGCTGCACATAGGCCACCGGCACTTCGCCGGCGTAGCCATCGGGGCGCGCCACCACGGCTGCCTCCAGTACCTGCGGATGGCGGTAGAACGCTTCCTCGACCGCCTTGGGGTCGATGTTGTGGCCGCCGCGGATGATCAGGTCCTTGGTGCGTCCGGCGATCCAGATGTAGCCATCGGCGTCGATGCGCGCGACATCGCCCGTATCCAGCCAGCCCGGCTCCAGGAATCCGCCTTGCGCGCCGGCCGCGTAGCCGTCGAACACGGTGGGGCCTTGCAGCGCCAGCACGCCGGTCTCGCTCGGCGCGCAGTCGCGCGGCGCGGCGCCCGGTTCCAGGCGCGCCACGCGCGCGCGGTGGTACGGGAACAGCAGGCCCACCGAGCCGGTCTTCACCGGTCCGCCGCGCGGATTCATCATGCAGACCGAGGTGGTCTCGGTCATGCCGTAGCCTTCGCGCACCGGCAGGCCGGTCAGCGCCAGGAAGCGCCGCGCCACGTTCTCGGACAAGGGAGCCGAACCCGACAGCACGCCCTTGACGCACGAGATGTCGTGGCCGCCGATGGGCATCTGCACCAGCTGATTCATGATGGTCGGCACGATGGTCAGGTAATTGACCTGGCAGGCCTGCACCACTTCCCAGATGCGCGCCAGCAGCTGCGGGTGCTTCCAGCCCACCGAGGTGGCCAGCACCAGCGTGCCGCCGCGCGCCAGCGTGGCCAGCGAGCCGGCGAACGCGCCCACCACGTGGTAGAGGGGCGTGGCCGACAGGCGGCTTTCGCCCTCGACGATGCCGGCCACCGCGGCGCTGAGCCAGGCGCTGACCACTTCGTTCCAGTGGCTGTGGCGCACCAGCTTGGGATCGCCGGTGGTGCCGCCGGTCGGAAACAGCGCGGCGAGGTCATGCGGCCCGATGGCGCGCGCGAAATCCAGCGCGTCGGCGCGGTAGCCGTCGATCACCGCGTCGTAGTCCAGGAAGCGCCGGCCGGCCGGCGCGGCGCCGGCGCGCGAGCCGCCCAGCCGCACGATGGTGCGCAGCTGCGGGCACAGTTCGGCCACGCGCAGGACCTTGTCCCAGATGTCGAGCTGCGCGTCGCCGCCGTAGGCCATCAGCATGCGGGCGTCCGCCGCGCGCACGATGGCGGCGATCGCCTCGGGTTCGAGCATCCAGTTGATCGGGTTGACGATGGCCGCGGCCTGGCCGCCCCACAGCGCGTACTGGCCCTGCGGCGTGTTCGGCAGCAGCAGGCTGACCACCTCGCGCGGGCCCACGCCCTCGGCGTGGATCAGGTTGGCGGTCTGGTGCACGCGTTCGAGCAGGCGGCCGAAATCGATGTCCTCGCGCTCGTGGCAGGCGGCCGGGTCGGGCAGGTAGCGGATGGCCGTGGCGCGCGGCGCCTGGCGGCAGCCGCGCGCCAGGAAGGCGTAGGTGCTGTCCGGCAGCCCGCGTTCGTGCAGCGGCACGGCTTCGAACTGCCGGATGCGCTCGGCCGTGGACAGGTCGGCGCGGACCCAGTATCGGGGTATCTCCATATGCTCTTCGGGGCGGCGCGCGGGCTTCAGGCGGCCAGCGCGCAAGGGGTTGTCAGGCAGTCGGCGGGCACGAACAGCCGCCGCAGGCGCATTTCGGTCTCGGGAAACAGGTGCTCGAAGTAGAAACGCGCCGTGGCCAGCTTTTCGGCCCGCAAGGGGTCGTCCTCCGGCAACCGGGTCAGCGCGGTTTGCGCGGCCCGGCTCCAGAAGTAGCCGTATACCAGATGTCCGACCAGGCGCAGGAAGTCGGTGGACGAGGCGCCCACCTGGGCGGGGTCGCGCGCGGCCAGTTCGGCCAGGCGCGGCACGGCGTCGGCCACCTGGCCGGCCAGCTCGCGCAGCGGCTGGCCGAAGCGCGCGCCGCCTTCGACGGCGCTCACCGCGGCGGCCTGCGCCTGCGCCTGCGCCATCGCCAGCAGCTGGCTCAGGCGCGCGCCCTGGTCGGCCAGCACCTTGCGCGCCAGCAGGTCGTGCGCCTGCACGCCGTTGGTGCCTTCGTAGATGGGCAGGATGCGCACGTCGCGCAGGGTCTTCTCGATGCCGGATTCGACGATATAGCCGCTGCCGCCGTGGACCTGCACCGCCAGGTTCACCGACTCCACCGCGTTGTCGGACACGAAGGCCTTGGCCACCGGGGTGAGCAGGCTGAGCAGGCCGCCGGCGCGGTCGCGCTCGGCCGGGTCGGCGGCGTGCAGCTCGGTGTCGATCTGCAGCGCCAGCCAGTAGAGGAACATGCGGGCGCCCTGCGCCCAGGCCTGCTGGGTCAGCAGCATGCGGCGCACGTCGGGCTGTAGGATGATGGGGTCGGCGCGCGTGATGGCCTTCTCGTGGCCGGGCGCGCGCGATTGCAGGCGTTCGGCGGCATAGGCCAGCGATTTCTGCAGGGCCGTCTCGGTCAGGCCCAGCGCCTGCGCGCCGGTGCCCAGGCGCGCCGAGTTCATCATGACGAACATGGCGGCCAGGCCCTTGTTGGGTTCGCCCACCAGGTAGCCGCGGGCGTTCTCGAAGCGCAGCACGCAGGTGGCGTTGGCGTGCAGGCCCAGCTTGTGTTCGATGGCGTCGCAATAGACGCCGTTGCGCTCGCCGGGCTCGCCCTGCGCGTCGGGCAGGCGCTTGGGCACCACGAACAGCGAAATCCCGCGCGTGCCGGCCGGGGCGTCGGGCAGGCGGGCCAGCACCATGTGCACGATGTTGGAGGCCAGGTCGTGCTCGCCCGAGGAGATGAACATCTTGCTGCCGCTGATGCGGTAGGCGCCGTCGCCGTCCGGTTCGGCCCGGGTGCGCAGCAGTCCCAGGTCGGTGCCGGCCTGCGATTCGGTCAGGCACATGGTGCCGGTCCATTCGCCGCTGGCCAGCCGGGGCGCGTAGATCGCCTGCAGCGCCGCGCTGGCGTTGGCGCGGATGCAGCGGTAGGCGCCCTCGGACAGGCGCGGGTAGAGCGCGAACGAGATGTTGGTCGCGCCCAGCATTTCGCCGACGATGGCCGAGGCGACGGTCGGCAGGCCCTGGTCGCCATGGTCTGGGCTGGCGCACAGGCCCGACCAGCCGCCTTCGGCATAGGCGCGATAGGCCTCGACGAATCCGGCGGGAGTGCGCACTTCGTGGCCTTCCAGGCGGCAGCCGGCGCGGTCGCCGCTGGCGTTCAGCGGCGCCAGCACGCCGTGGCACAGGCGGTCCGCGCCCTCGATGACCTGGTCCAGCGTCTCGCGGTCGATGGCCATGGGGGCCGCGCGCCTGGCCAGTTCGCCTTCGATGTCCAGCACGTCGTAGAGCGCAAACTGCATATCGCGCTGAGGCGCCGTGTATAGCCCGTCTTTCATGTCGTCCTGCTGCTCCTATCTATGATGAATGGCAGTGTGCATCAGTTATTGCTGTGAGGTAATGTCAGAATTTGACTATATATCTGTCAGATAAATCTGAATAGTGACGAGGTGTCCATGGACGAGGGTATCGCCGCCGCGGCGCGCGCGCTGGCCCTGGGCGATGCGCTGGCGGCGCTGAACCAGGTGGCCTTGCGCGACGACGCGCCGGCGCTGGCCCTGCGCGGCATCGCGCTGGCGCAGCTGGGCGATTTCGACCGGGCGCGCGCGCTGGTGCGCCGCGCCGCGCGCGCCTTCGGGCCGGGCAATGCCGTGGCCCGGGCGCGCTGCGCGCTGGCCGAAGGCGAGATCGCGCTGGCAGCGCGCGACCTGGCCTGGCCCGGCGCCGCGCTGCGGGCCGCGCAACGCACGCTGGCAGCGCACGGCGACTGGCGCAACGCGGCCTACGCGCAGTACCTGGAGGTGCGGCGCCTGCTGCTCGTGGGCGAGCTGGAACGGGCGGCCGAGTGGCTCGAGCGCCTGGAGCGCCCCTTCCTGCCGCACGACCTGCGCGCCATCCACGACTTGCTGGCCGCCGGCCTGGCGATGCGCCAGTTGCGGGCGGGGGCGGCGCGGGCGGCGCTGGCGCGCGCGGCCCAGGCCGCCCGCCATGCCGCCATTGCGCCGCTGGCCGCCGAAGTCGCGCGGGCGGCCAGCCTGCTGGATGCGCCGGTGGCGCAGGTGCGGTCGCGCGGCGGCGAGCGGCCGGCGCGCCTGGACGAGGTCGAGGCCTTGCTGGCCGGGCCGGTGCTGGTGGTCGACGCCTGCCGTTATGTGGTGTGCGCGGGCGCCGCGCGGGCCGTGCTGTCCCGCCGTCCGGTGCTGTTCGCGCTGGCGCGGGCGCTGGCCGAGGCGTGGCCGGGCGAGGTGGCCCGCGAGGCCTTGATCGACCAGGTGTTCCGCACGCGCGTGCCGGACGAGTCGCACCGCGCGCGCCTGCGGGTGGAAATCGGGCGCCTGCGCGCGGCGCTGAGCGGCATGGCGGCGCCGCGGGCCATCGGCCGCGGCTATGTGCTGGCGCCGGACGGGGCGCGCCAGGTGGCGGTGCTGGCGCAACCGGTGCAAACGCCGCATGCGGCGGTGCTGGCCTTGCTGGCCGACGGGCAGGCGTGGTCGAGTTCGGCGCTGGCCCTGGCGCTCGATGCCAGCCAGCGCTCGGTGCAGCGGGCCCTGCAGGCGCTGGCCGCGGCCGGACGCGCGCAGGCCCTGGGGCGGGGGCGCACGCGCCGCTGGGTGGCCGCGCCAGCCGCGGCATTCGCGACAAACTTGTTGCTGTGCACCGCCTTGCCGGCGTTCTAGCATGAGGCCGTATCCAACTTTCTCCGGAGCCAGCCATGAAGCGATCCCCCGCCCATATCGTCCGCGAATACGGCCCGTTCGCGGGCGTCGAACAGGTGCACGGCCTGACCTATGACGGGCGCCACGTCTGGTTCGCCGTCGGCGACAGCCTGGCCGCGCTGGAGCCGGAAAGCGGCGAGGTGGCGCGCCGCATCGATGTGCCGGCGCAGGCCGGCACCGCCTTCGACGGCCGGCACCTGTTCCAGATCGCCGGCGACGTGATCCAGAAGATCGACCCGGCCAGCGGGCGCGTGCTGGGCACCATCGCGGCGCCGCCGGGCGGCTGCAACTCGGGCCTGGCCTGGGCCGAGGGCATGCTGTGGGTGGGGCAGTACCAGCCGCGCCAGATCCTGCAGCTCGATCCGGCCACCGGCGCCATCCTGCGCACGCTGCAATCGGACCGCTATGTCACCGGCGTGACCTGGGTGGACGCGCAGCTGTGGCATGGCACCTGGGAAGATGGAACGGCCGACCTGCGGCGCGTCGACCCCGCCACCGGCGAGGTCCTGCAGGTGCTGGAGATGCCCGCCGGCGCGGGGCTGTCGGGATTGGAGTCCGACGGCGCGCAGCGCTTTTTCTGCGGCGGCGGCGATCGTGGCGTGGTGCGCGTGGTGCGCCGGCCGGCAGCCGAATAGCGCCGCAGGCGCGGCGCGCCTAGCGCGAGCGGGCGCGCGCGGTCTTGCGCGGCGTGGCGCGGGCGGTGTCGCGCGCCGCGGGTGCGGCGTTGGCGGTGAGTTGCTCCAGCCAGCCCAGCGCGTCGACGTACGACAGGAACTGCTGCAGGTAGCCGGGCGAAAGCCCTTGCATCAGCGCCAGCGAGCGGTGCGCCAGATGGCTGGAGTTCAGCGGGCCGGCATTCTCGGGCACCAACTGCTCCGACTGGCGCAGTTGCCGGTCGGTGCTCAGGCGGGTCCAGGCCTGGCGGAACTCGTCGAGCAGAGGCAGTTCCGGATAGGCGGGCCGCGCCGGCGCGGCCACTGCGATCTGCGCGCACAGCTGGCCTAGCGGGCCGGGCGCGCGCGCCGGGTCCGGCCCGGCCGGCGGCGCGGCCGCCGCGGTCTCGGGGCAGGCGGCCATCAGGCCGGCCAGGCGTTCGTCCAGCAGCTGGCGCGCCTGGCCCTCGTGGCCGGCGGCGCGGCGCGCCAGCGCCTGCAGGTAATGAAAGCGCAGCGGGTCGGCCTGCTCGCCGCCGCGCTCGCGCCAGGCGTCGAGCCGGGCCTGGGCCTGGCGCGCGGCGTCGTCAGTCACGGGCTGGCACCTTGTCGGCCGATTGGCGTGGGATGGGGGCGATCTCGACGCGCCGGTTCTGCGCCCGGCCGGTCTCGTCGGCGTTCGAGGCCACCGGCTGCTCGGCGCCGAACGCGGCGGCGAAGACCGAGGCGGCCGGGATGCCGGCGTCGATCAGCGCGCGCGTGACGGTCAGGGCGCGTTGCGCGGACAGCTCCCAGTTGTCGGCGTAGCGGCGATTGCCCTGGTGCACCTGCTGGTCGTCCGTGAAGCCGCTGACCATCAGGATTTCGTCGTGGGCGCGCAGATAGGCCGACAGCGGCGCGACCAGGCTGGCCAATATTTCGCGGCCCTCGGGTTGCAGCTGGTCGGAGTTCAGGGCGAACAGCACGTTGCCGCTGATGCCGATCCGGCCGTCGACCAGCGTCACGCGGCCGGCGGCCAGCGGCGCGGCCAGGGCCTGCTCGAGCGCCTCGCGGCGCTGCGTTTCGGCCTGGCGCTGCTCGACTTCCGCCTCCAGCCGGGTGGACAGTTCGATCTGCATGCCGACCACGCCCACCAGGATCAGCACGAAGGCGCCCAGCAGTACCGACATTAGATCGCCGAACACCGCCCAGGTGGGCACGGCGGCGTCGGGGCCGGCGTCGAGATGCTCGTTCATGGCGTTTCGGCGGCTTCGGCGCCGGCCGGCTCGGGCTGCTGCGCCAGGCGCTGCAGGTCTTCGAGGATCTGCTTCTGCGACAGGACGCTGAGGTCGACCACTTCGCGCGCCTGCGCCACGTAGTAGGCCAGTTGCTCATCGCTGCGCGCCAGCGATTTGTCCAGCGCCGTTTCGATGCGGCCCAGCTGCTCGGCCAGCCTGTCGTTGGCGGCGCCGAACACCTGCGCCGCGGCGCCGAAGGCCTCGCCCAGGCTGGCCACGTCGGCCGCGCTGGCAATGGCCTGCGCGCTGGCCGCTTCGAGCCGGCCGGCGCCGCTTTCTATGCTGTCGGCAAAGCGCGCGCCCACGCGTTCGAGCAGGTCGGCCGACGAAGCCACCAGGGCGTCGATCGCCTCGCGCTGCTCGCTGGAGGCGTGATTGACCGCGCCCAGCAGCGTCTCGACCGTCGCCAGCAGGCGGCTGCGCTCTTCCAGCATGGCGTTGTCGCGTTCCATGCTGTCGACCAGTTTCTGGCGCAATTCGGCCACCACGTCGGCCGCGGCGCGCGGCGCCTGCGCGGCCGCTTCGAGCAGCTGGCCGATCTCGGCGACGGTGCGGGTGGCGTGTTCGCGCGACTGCGAGGAAATGTCCTGGGCGGTCTGCGCCAGCGTGGCGCAGATTTCGCGCTGCTGCGCGGCCGTCTGTGCGCCGGTTTCCTGCCAGGCGGAGCGCAACTGCGCCGCCATGGCTTCCAGCGCGTGGGTCCAGGCGCTTTCGCGCTGCGCGTCGCGCGCGGCCAGCTCGGCCTGCAGTTGCGTTTGCGATTGTTCCACCGCGTGCAGCAGCTCGGCCGTGTGGCGCGCGAAGGCGCCGGCCGCCTCGGCCACGGTCTGGCCTTGCTGGCTGGCCAGCGCCGCGGCCGCCTGCTCCTGCCGCGTCACGGCGTCGCGCCAGCCGTCGCGCACCTCGTCGGTGGCGCCTTGCAGGCGCGCCGCCACGGTGTCGAGCAGGGCGGCCGAGCGCTGCTCGAAATGCGCCGCCAGATGCTGCTGCGCGCTGCGCAGCGATTCGGCCAGCGATTCGCTGGCCTGCTGGTGCCGCGCCAGGGCGTCGTTCCAGATGCCGGCCACGCCGGCGGTGCTGGCTTCGAAGCGGCCCGACAGTTCGGCCAATTGCTGTTGCACGGCCTGCCCGACGGTTTCGCGCCAGGCGGCCGTCTCGCTGGCCAGGCCGGCCAGCGTTGCCTGCACGGCGGGCTGGATGGCCGCGCCGGCGGCCTGGGCGCTGGCGGCGACGCTGTCGTTGAGGGTCTGCCGCACCGACGCCGCCAGGCCGGTATAGGCTTGGGCGGCTTTCTCGTGGAAGGCGTCCTGGCCGGCGGCCAGCCGCTCGGCCATCGCCTGGCTGTGCTGGCCGAGCGCGTCGGCCACGGTCCGGCCCTGCTGGTCCAGCCTGGCGGCCAGTTCGCGCGTTTCGCCCGCCAGGGTGCTGGCCAGCGATTCGCCCTGTTGCGTCAGGGCGGTGGCCAGCGACGCGTTCTGTCCGGTGAGGGTGGCGGCCAGCGACTCGCCCTGTTGCGTGAGGGTCTGCGCGAGCGTGCTGCTTTGCCGCGCCACGGTATCCGAGAGCGTATCGCTTTGCCGGGCCAGGCTGGCGGCCAGTGTCTGGCTTTGCCGCTCCAGGCTGCCGGCCAGGGTCTGGCTTTGCTCGCCCAGGCTGGCGCCCAGGCGCCGGCTTTGCTCGTCCAGGCTGCTGGCCAGGGTCTGGCTCTGGCGGTCCAGGCGTTCGGCCAGGGTGTCGCTTTGCCGCGTCAGGGTGTCGGCCAGGGTCTGGCTCTGGCGGGTCAGGGCGTCGGTCAGCTGGCGGCTTTGCTGGGCCAGGCCGTCGTTGACCGCCTGGCTGTGCTGCGCCATGGCGGCCAGCATGGCCTGCAGGCGATCGACCAGGGCCGGCATGCCCTCGGCCTGGCGTTGCAGCAGCTGGAAGCTGGCTTCGCGCTGGTGGGCCAGCGAATGCGGGCGCAAGGTGGAGGCAATCCGCGCGTCCAGCGCCTGGCCGGCCTGGATGCGTTCGCGCCGGCACAGCGCCGACAGCAGCCCCAGCATGGCCGAGGCGGCCACGCCCGCCACCGAGGTGCCGAAGGCAAAGCCCAGGCCCTTGACCGGCGCGGCCAGCGAGGCGCGGATGGCTTGCAGGTCGGTGGCGCTTTCCAGCGCGATGCCGGTGCCGCGCAGCGTGGCCACCATGCCCAGGAAGGTGCCGAGCATGCCCAGCAGCACCAGCAGGCCCACCAGGTAGGGCGTCAGCGCGGGGCCGGGCAGGGCGACCCGCTCGCCGGCGATGCGCAGCCGCGTGGCATTGCGCAGGCTGGGATGCAGCGGCGCCAGCCAGGCCGCCAGGTCGGCGGGCGGCTCGGTGGTGGCGGCCAGCGCATGGTCCAGGGTGGCGGTGGCGCGCTGATAGCGGTAGAGCTCGAGCGCGCCGGCCAGGTAGATGATGCCCACCAGGGCGGTGATGGCCAGGCCCAGGGGGTTGGAGCCGACATAACCGGCGCCGATCCAGCAGACGGCGCCCAGGCCAGCCAGGAAAACGGCAATGTTGATGAGGGTTCTGATCATGGGTTTCTGGTTAGCTGGCGCGAAGGGCTGCCAGCAGCCCTTCGACCGGTTGTAAACGAATATCGAGCTCGGCCAGCAGCACGCTGCGCATGTCGCGGCCGAACGTGGCCAGCCATGCGCCAGGCTGCGGCGGCGCCGCGTCGCCGGCCTCTTGCGGTCCGGCCAGCGCGGCCTGGCGCAGGCGCTCGAAGTGGCGTTCCAGCAGCGTCGGCACGGCGGCCAGCAGCGTGCGTTCGCGCGCGCCCAGCGAGCGTTCCATGATGGCGTCGACCACCGCCAGGCGCGTGTGCGCCGGCGCGCGGGCGGCCAGCGCGGCGCGCAGGCGGCCGCGCAGGACGGCAATGGTGTTTTCCATCGTCTGCTGCAAGGCCTGGTAGCGCTGCCGATACTCGGTGTATTCGACGTCCTCGTCGCGCGGCGCGGGCCGGGCCGGCGCGCGCGCGGTTGCGCGGTTGCGCGCGGCCGCGTTCCTGCCCTTGCCGGCAATGGCCTCGATCAGCGTGGCGCGCACGCGCTCGCATTCCTGGGCTTCGGCGCTGCCGTCGGCGGACTGGCCGCGCGGCACGGCCGGCGGTTCGCCGTTGAGCGCCGCCGATAGCGCGATGGCGTCGGTCCAGCCGAGCCAGTGGCTCAACCGGTCCGCGAGGGACTGTCGGGATTCCGGAGCATCGACCTCGGTCAGGCGCGTAAGCAGGCGTACGAGCGTCGGACCGCTGAAACCGGTTCGCTGTGGCACTTGCACCATACCGGCAGAGTCAAAAACCGTGCAGTTTACACGCGGGGCGGGCCGGCTCCTACTGGAACGGCCTGGCGGCGGCCGCCAGACGGGTCCGAGCGGCCGTGGATTGAAGAGATTTGATACAAAGCGGGGTAATCCGCCGCACTGTGTCGCGGCGGGAATGGCGATTGCGCGCCCGCGTAGACCGGTCCCGTCCCGGGGCCGGATCGATGGGAGAACCGCCATGAACCCCGCAATCGCTGCCGGCCGCCGTCTGGCCGACTACGTCCTGCCCGACCACACCAAGACGCCGCGCCGGTTGTCGGCCCTGCAGGGCGACGACCCCATGCTGCTGGTGCTGATCCGCGGCTTCTTCTGCCCCAAGGACCGCGAGCAGCTCAAGACCCTGACGCGCTTTCATCCTCAACTGGTGGTCGGCAACTGCCGCCTGGTGGTCATTACTACCGATGACTGGCACACCACCAACAACCTGCGCCAGCAGTTGGGCGCCCATTATCCGTTCCTCTACGACGGGGAGAAGCGGGTGCGCGACGACCTGGACATCCTCGAATACACCGATCCGCAGCACGAGCCCATGGTTCCGCATACCTTGCTGCTGGCGTCGGGGCTCGAGATACGGCGCATCTGGAACGGCTATTACTACTGGGGCCGTCCATCCACCGCCGAGCTGCACGACGCGTTGCGCGAGGTGACGCGCGACATCCGGCCGGACTGGGACCTGTCGGATCCGGAACTCAAGCGCCGCTGGGCGGCCGGCGACAAGTCGGTGTTTTTCCCGTACGGCAGCAAATCGATGGAGCAGACGCTCAAGGAGATGGCGGGCGCCGTCGACCAGTACGCCGGCCGCGCCTGAATCGCCGAACCCCATGCGTGGATGCCAGCCCTGCGCGGGGCCTGGCACGGCGCGGAATTTCGGCCGGCGCGGCAAGCCGGAAACGGGACATGCAGCAAGATCCGTTCCGCGCCCGCGGCCGGCACGGCGGTTGCTGAAGGAGCGGCGGTCCGCACGTTGGCTGCGGCCGCCTTTTCCAGGAGCAAGCCATGACTCGCAAAACCCTGCAGGAACTGTTCATCCACGAGCTATCGGATATCTACAGCGCCGAGAAACAGCTGACCAAGGCGCTGCCCAAGATGGCGCGCTCGGCCAGCGATCCCAAGCTGGCCGAGGCGTTCTCGGCCCATCTGGAGGAAACGCGCGGACAGGTCGAGCGCATCGACCAGATCGTCGAAGGCTCGGACCTGCGCCTCAAGCGCATGAAGTGCGCCGCCATGGAGGGGCTGGTCGAGGAAGGCAAGGAAGTGATGGACGAGATCGAACCAGGGCCGGTGCTCGACGCGGCGCTGATCGCTGCCGCGCAGAAGGTGGAGCATTACGAAATTGCCAGCTACGGCACGCTTTGCACTTTCGCCAAGCAACTGGGCGAGACCAAGGCGCTGGCGCTGCTCAAGGAAACGCTGGCCGAGGAAAAGGCCACCGACGAGAAGCTGAGCATGCTGGCCCTGAAGCAGGTCAACGCCGATGCGGCCGCCGCCGGCAAGGCGAAGTAGCGTGGCCTAGCGGCGCTTGGCGCCCGCCGGCTTGCCGGCCGGGCGCGGGGCCGCCTCCTCGTCGCGCCGCCGTGGCGGGCCGCCTGCGTCGGCGCCGGGCAGCGTGCCGGCGCGGGCTTGCGCCTCTTCGGCCGCCACGCCGCGGTCAAAGCCCGGCCTGTCATGCGCGCGCGCGGGCGGCGGATGGTCCATGTCGGGGCGCCGCGGGCTGTCGTCGGCGCGCCGGCCCGGGCGCGGCGCCGCACTGTTGATGTCGGGTTGCCCGGCGATGCGGGCGGGCTTGCGCGCCGGCGCGGCGCGATGGTCTTTGCTGTCGCTCATGGGGGTGCTCCTTGCGTTGGCCAGGTCCGACGCCGTCACGCGCACGCCGCCGTCCAGCGTGCTGGGCGCCAGTTGCCGCGCGACGGCATGGATACGCGGCCAGTGGGCGCGATAGCCTTGCAGCAGGCCCGGCTCGCTGTTGTCGGCGCCGCAGTGCTCGACCAGCGCCTTGGCCGTGACGGCCACCACCGTGGGGCCGTGCGGCGACTGCAAGGTGAAGCGCACGCAGGCGCCGTCTACGGTGGCGTTGTCGTCTCGTTTCATGGCGGTCTCCTGGAGCCGCGCCCTGCCGCAAGGCGCGTGCCTGCGGGCCGCGGCGCGCTCACAGCCCCAGCGCCACCAGCATCAGGAAAGCGGCGAACAGCACGAAGTGGGTCATGCCCTCGATGGCATTGGTCTGGCCATCATTGAGGTTGATGGCCGCTGCGATCAGCGTCACCAGCATCATCACTGTCTGCAGCGGCGTCATCGCCATGCGCAGCGCCTGCCCGCTGTAGAGGGCCATGGCCTCCATGGCGGGCACGGTCAGGATGACGGTCGACAGCGATGCCCCCATCGCGATGTTGACCACGGATTGCATGCGGTTGGCCAGCGCGGCGCGCAGGGCGGTGAGGATTTCCGGCGCCGCCGAGATGCCGGCGATGACGAGCGGCACCACGCCGGCCGGCACGGCGACGCCGCGCAGGCCGCGCTGCATCGAATGCGACATCAGCTCGGCCAGCAGGCCGACGATGGCGATGCCGGCGATCATGACCCCGGCCGAGCGGGGCGTGTGCACCGGCACGGGCGCCTGCCTGCGCCGCGCGTTCTTTTCCGGATAGCTGTAGCTGAAGAAATAGCTGTGCGGGCCGGTCTGCATGCGCAGGAAGACGCCGTACAGCAGCACCATGACCACGATGGTGAACACGCTGTAGGCGCGCCAGCGCGCGCTCGGGATGAATTCGGGAATGATCATGGAAACGGCCACGGCCGTCAGGATCATGACGCCGTAGGTACGCGCCGAATCGTCGTTGTAGGCCTGCTCGCCGTGCTTGAAGCCGCCGATCAGCGCCGCCAGCCCCAGGATGCCGTTGATATCGAGCATCACCGCCGAATAGATGGTGTCGCGCACCAGTTCCGGCGAGGCGCCGCCGCGCGAGACGATGCCCAGCACGATTACCTCCACCAGCACCGCCGACAAGGTCAGGATCATGCTGCCGTAGGGATCGCCCAGCTTGCGCGCGATCAGCTCGGCGTGCCGCACCACGCTGAGCGAGGCCGCCAGGATGGCCGCCACCAGCACGACCGTCTCCGCCATCGCCGCCGCGGCGCCGGCGTGCCGCCAGGGCCCGGGCAACAAATCCGCCAGCGCCGCCAGCAATGCCAGGACGATGAATTTCTCCTCGCGCAGCAGTCGGATCATGAGTGCCGAACTCCGGTCGGGACCGGCCGTCCGGCGGTCCGGCCCCGTCCGCAGCAAGTGGCTTGCCTGGCCCGGCCCGTGGAATCGATGCTTGCGCCGCGCGGCGCCGCGGACCTACGCTGGCGGTAGTGCCTGGTTTTCCCGCCGCGCGGGGCCCTGGGAAGGCGCGCCGCGCATCTACACGACGAGGTCCGAAATGCGATTCATGGTACTGGTCAAGGCCGACCGCAACAGCGAAGCCGGCGTCATGCCCGAGGAACGGCTGCTGGCCGAAATGGGCAAGTTCAACGAAGCGCTGGTGCAGGCCGGCGTCATGCAGGCCGGCGAAGGCCTGCACCCCAGCTCGCGCGGCGCGCGCGTGCATTTCTCGGGCAAGGACCGCAAGGTCGAGCATGGGCCGTTCGACACGCCCGGCCTGATCGCCGGCTTCTGGCTGTGGCAGTGCGCCTCGCTCGAGGAGGCGATCGATTGGGTCAAGCGCTGCCCCAATCCCATGCTGGGAGACTCCGAAATCGAGATCCGCCAGATCTTCGAGGCCGAGGATTTCGGCGCGGCGTTCACGCCCGAGCTGCGCGAACAGGAAGCGCGTTTGCGCCAGCAGATCGAAGCGGAAGCGCGCAAGCCGTAGGCGCGGGGGGCCTGGCGGTCCTGCTGCAGGCGTGCTTGGATCATGACATAATGACGTCATGATGTCTGAATCGAACCATGCCCCGCTCTATGCCCGGGTCGAGGCCGTGCTGGCCGAGGCGATCGCCGCGGGCGAACTGCCGCCGGGCAGCCAGTTGCCCGCCGAAGACGGCCTGATCGCGCGCTTCCAGGTCAGCCGCACCACGGTGCGCAAGGCCATCCAGAACCTGGCCGAGCGTGGGCTGGTCGAGATCCGGCGCGGCAAGGGCACCTTCGTGGCGCAGCCGAGGGTGGTGCAGGAGCTCACCGAGCTCACCGGTTTCGTGGAGGACATGCAGGCCTTGGGCCGCGTGCCCTCGGCGCGCCTGCTGGACGCCGAGATCGTGGCCGCCGGCCAGGCCGTGGCGCGCCAGCTGGCGGTGGCGCCGGGCACGCAGGTCATGCGCATCCGGCGCGTGCGCCTGGCCGATGGCGTGGCCATGTCGCTGGACGAAACCTATCTGCCGCGCGAAATCGGCGAACAGGTCGTCACGCACGACCTGGAGGCCGAGCCCATCTTCGCGCTGCTGGAACAGAAATACGACCTGCCGCTGGTCGAGGCCGAATACCGGCTCGAGGCCGCCATCGCCACGCCCGAAGTGGCGCGGGCCCTGGCGGTGCCGCCCGGCAGTCCGGTCTTCCTGATCGAGCGCACCTCGTATTGCGCGGGCCCTCGGCCCATCGACTACGAAAAGCTGTACTACCGCGGCGACCTGATCCGCTTCGTGACGCGGCTGGCGCGGCGCGCGCGGCCCGTGCCGGCATGACCGTGGCCGGCCTGTGGTTGTTCGCCATGGCGCTGGGTGCCAGCGCGCTGGGCGGCATGCTGGGCATGGCCAGCGGCATCTTCATCGTGCCCCTGCTGGTGCTGTGGGGCATCGACGTGCACGCCGCCATCGCGGCCAGCATTGTTTCGGTGATTGCCTGTTCGTGCGGCAGCGCAGCGGCCTTCCTGCAAAGCGGGTTGACGCACGTGCGGCTGGCGGTGGTGCTGGAGACGGCCACCACGCTGGGCGCGCTGACCAGCGTCTTCCTGGTGGGGGCGGTGCCGGTGGCGGCGCTGTACGCGCTGTTCGCCGTGGTGCTGGTGGTGTCCGCCTGGCAGATGCTGGCGCGCCGGCGCGACCCGGCGCGCGCGAGCGGCGCGCCGGCGTGCCGCTGGGCCGGCGCCTTGCGGCTGCATGGCCGCTACCGTGATCCCGCCGCCGGCCGGCACCGGCGCTACCGCGTGCAGCGCCTGCCGCTGGGCATGTCGCTGATGTACGGGGCCGGCGTGCTGTCGGCGCTGCTGGGCATCGGCAGCGGCGTGCTCAAGATCCCGGCGATGGACAGCGCGCTGCGCCTGCCCCTGAAAGTGTCGTCGGCGACCTCCAATTTCATGATCGGAGTGACCGCGGCGGCCAGCGCCGCGGTGTATTTCGCGCGCGGCGAGATCGATCCGGCGGTCGCCGGACCGGTGGCGCTGGGTTCGGTCGCCGGCTCGGTGCTGGGCGCGCGCATCCTGATGCACGTGTCCGGCGAACGGCTGCGCCTGCTGTTCGTGGCGGTGCTGGCGCTGCTCGCGGTGCAGATGCTGCTGATGGCGCTGGGCGTGCAATGGCCCGGAGGCGGCCGATGAGCGCGCGCGCCGGAGCGGGGCTGGAGATCCGCCTGGCCGTGCTGTTGCGCGCCGGCACCTGGGCGGCCTGCCTGATCATCGCGGCGGGCCTGCTGCTGGGCATGATCGACGCGCCGGCCGGCGCGCGCGTGGTGAACGCGGGGATCGTGCTGTTCATCGCGCTGCCGGCGGCGCGCCTGCTGGCCATGCTGGCGGCCTTCGCGCGCCAGCGCGACTGGCGCTATGCGCTGATCGTGGCGCTGGTGCTGGCCATCATGGCGGCGGGCCTGGCGCTGGGCTTGCGCGCGGGCTAGCTAGGGCTTGACCATCGAGCGGGGCAGGTTGATGAGGAAGTCGGCCAGGCCCTTGGCGCCTTGCGCCAGGCTGATGTGGCGCATCATCATCCGGTGCGCGCGCTCGGGGTCGTGGTCGAGGATGGCTTGGACCAGCTCGCCGTGCTGCTCGTACGAGGCGCGCACCCGGCCGACCGCGATGAAGGCGTGGCGCAGATAGGCGCCGGTGCGCGCGCGCAGCGCCAGCAATTGCTCGCGCAGGTAAGGGTTGCGGCAGCCGTGGTACAGCACTTCATGGAAGCGGTGGTTGGCCTCGCGCCAGGCCTGCGCGTCGTCGGCCTGCGCCACCGGCGCGGCCTCGCGATGCACGCGGGCCAGCTCGGACCGCTCCTCGGCCGTCATGCGCTGGCACGCCATGCGGGTGCACACGCCTTCCATCTCCGCCATCAGCTCCCAGATCGCCAACAGTTCCTGCACGTCCATGCGCGCCACCACCGCGCCGCCGCGCGGCTGGCTGTCGAGGATGCCCTGGACCTTGAGCTGCAGCAGCGCTTCGCGCACCGGGGTGCGCGAAACCTGGTGGCGGGCGGCCAGTTCCTGTTCGTCGATGGCATCGCCCGGCAGCAGGACGCCGTTGCGGATATCGGCTTCGAGCGCCTGCCGGATGCGGTCGCTGACCTTCATGGCATAGGGACAAACGTGGCTTGCATGAAATTATTCGGTGGTCTATAAATATATTTATACTCTGATTAAATAATACATCAAGGGGTGTTTGGGTATGCAGGATCAACCACTGGCGCCGTCCGACCCGGCCGTTGCGCCGCCCGATGAAGCCGCCGTGCGCGCCCTGTTGGCGAGCCAGGGCATCGCCGCCAGCGAGCGCGAGGCGCGCGCGGTGGCCAGGGCGCTGGCGCGGCTGGCGGGCGCCGCGCCGGGAGGCTCGGCATGACCCCGGCCGGTCTGCCCGACAGCATTGCCGGCCTGCGCGCGCAACTGGCGGCTGGCGCGCTGGACGTGGCGCAGGCGCAGGCGCTGGCGCTGCAGCGCCAGGCCTGCGAGGCCGATGGCTGGCATTGCGTGGTGGCGCTGCCCGACGACGCGGGCGAGGTCCCGCCGGCATCCCTGCCGCTGGCCGGCGTGGGGCTGGCCCATAAAGATATCTTCGTGCTGCCCGGCCGCGTGCCCGAGTGCGGCGCGCGCCATCCCTGGCCGGATGCGCCGGTGCGGGCGGCCACGGTGATCCGCCGCCTGGCCGCCGCCGGCAGCCGGCCGCTGGCGGCCCTGGCCATGGCCGAGCACGCCAGCGGCGCCACCGGCGAGAACCCGCGCTATTCCTTGCTGCGCAATCCGCTCGACGCGGACGCGGCGGTGGGCGGTTCGTCCAGCGGCTCGGCCGTGGCGATGGCCGCGGGCCTTTGCTATGGCTCGCTGGGCACGGACACGGCGGGGTCGGTGCGCATTCCGGCCGCCACCTGCGGCGTGGTGGGCCTGATGCCGACGCGCGGCCTGCTGCCCGGCGACGGCGTGGCGCCGCTGGCCGGCGAACTGGATACGGTGGGCGTGCTGGCGCGTTGCGCCGACGACGCGCAAGCGGTGCTGCACGCCGCGCTCGACGCCGCGCAGGCGGCCGCGCTGGACGCGTCGGCCACGCCGGCCATGGAGCGGTGGCGCATCGCCACGTGCTGGATCCATCCCGACCCCGCGGTGCGCTTGGACCCGGCCGTGCATGCCGCGCTGGAGGACTACGCCACCGAGTGCAGCGCGCACGGCCGGCGCCGCGAGGCGCAGCTGGCGGCCTTGCCGCAATGGATACGCCTGGCGCAGACGCTGCTGTATGCGGGCAGCGCTGCCGCGCATGCGCAGGCCCTGCGCGGGCAGGCGCCGGCGCTGGGCGCGCTGGCGCGCAACCTGGCGCTGACCGGCGCGGCCATGCCGCCAGCCTGGGCGCATGCCGCCCTGGCGCAACGCCGCGCGCAGGTCGACGCCTTCGTGGCCGAGGCGCTGGCCGACACCGACGTGCTGCTGACGCCCGCCTTGCCCGGGCCGGTGCCCGACTGGTCGCAGGTGCTCACCAGCTCGCCCGGTTTCGAGGCGCGGCGCCTGCTGGACCTGTTCTGCTGGCTGTCGTTCGTCAATTACCTGGGCCTGCCGGCGATCGTGTTCCCCATCGGCCGCGACGCGGCCGGGCGGCCGATCAGCGTGCAGGCCATCGCGCGCCCCGGCGGCGAGGCCATGTTGCTGGCGCTGGCGCGCCAGGCCGGGCATAGCCGTTTCGGCGGCCGGGGTTTCGCGCAGCAGCCCGGCCTTCCCCTTGCCCGTTCCCGAGAGCGAGTCTGACCATGCCCCAGCTATCCGCATCGCCGGCACTGCAGCGCTTCCGCGTCCTGGACCTGTCGCGCGTGCGGGCCGGCCCGACCTGTGTGCGCATGCTGGCCGATTTCGGCGCGGACGTGATCCGGATCGAACCGCCGCCGGGCGTCGATCCCAACGAGGCGATGTTCGCCGCCGACCGCTGGAGCGGCGATTTCCAGAACCTGAACCGCAACAAGCGGTCGCTGACGCTCAACCTGAAAAAGCCCGAGGCGATGGCGGTGCTCAGGCGCCTGGTGGCCGGCGCCGACGTGGTGGTGGAGAACTGGCGCCCGGACGTGAAAGCGCGCCTGGGCGTGGATTATGAATCGCTGCACGCCATCAACCCGCGCATCATCCTGGCCAGCATTTCCGGCTTCGGGCAAAGCGGCTCGTATGCCGGCCGGCCCGGCTTCGACCAGATCGCGCAGGGCATGGGCGGCCTGATGTCGGTGACCGGGCTGCCCGGCCAGGGGCCGGTGCGCGCCGGGCTGGCGGTGGCCGATTCCAGCACCGGCCTGTACGCCGCCATCGGCATCCTGACCGCGCTGCTCGAACGCGAGCAGTCCGGGCAGGGGCAATGGGTGCATGCCTCGCTGCTGCATGCGCAGATCGCCATGATGGATTTCCAGGCGGCGCGCTACCTGAACGACGGCGACGTGCCCGCGCAGGAAGGCAACGACCATCCCACCAGCAGCCCCATGGGGCTGTTCGCCGCCAGCGACGGCATGTTCAACCTGGGCGCCTCGGGCGAAGGCAACTGGAAGCGCTTCTGCCAGGTGCTGGGACAGATCGGGTGGCTGGCCGATCCGCGCTTCCAGACCGAGAAGCTGCGGGTGCGCAACCGGCGCGATCTCAACGCCCTGATCGGCGAGGTGTTCGCCGGCGGCACCGTGGCGCATTGGGTCGGCCTGCTCAACGAGGCCGGCGTGCCGGCCGGGCCGGTCTACACGGTGCCGCAGATGTTCGACGACGCGCAGGTGCGCCACCTGGACGTGGCGCGCCGCTGCCAAGCCTGGCAGGGCGGCGAGCGCGTGATGATCACGCAGCCGGTGACGCTGGCGCGCACGCCGGCCGACATCGCCCGCACCGCGCCGGGCTGGGGCGAGCACACCGACGAAGTGCTGCGCGAAGCCGGCTACGGCGAAGACGAAATCGACAAGCTGCGCGCGGCAGGCGCGGTCTGAACCACCAAGGAACCCGATCCATGAGCACGGACACCCATCCTCCCGGCCGCCTGGCCATCGACGACGCCGACGGGCTGCTGCGCGTGCGCATCGTCAACCCGGCGCGCTACAACGCCATGTCGCTGTCCATGTGGGAAGCGCTGGGCCAGGCGGTGCGCGACGCGCAGGGCCGCGACGATCTGCGCGCCATCGTGCTCGAAGGCGAGGGCGAGCGCGCCTTCGTGTCCGGCGCCGATATTTCCGAGTTCGCCTCGCAGCGCAAGGATCCCGCGCAGATCGCGCGCTATGACCGCGCGGTGACGCAGGCGCAGCAGGCCCTGTCCGAGAGCGCCGTGCCCACCATCGCGCTGGTGCGCGGCATCTGCATGGGCGGCGGCATGGGCCTGGCGCTGGCCTGCGACCTGCGCTATTGCAACGAGAGCGCGCGCTTTCGCATGCCGGCCGCGCGGCTCGGCCTGGGCTACGCGCTCGACGGCGTCAAGCGCATGTGCGACATGCTGGGGGCGGCGCGCGCCGCCGACCTGTTTCTTACCGCCCGCACCTTCGACGGCGCCGAGGCCGGCCGCATCGGCCTGGCGCATGAAGTGTTCGCCGACGCCGACTTCACGCAGGCGGCGGCCGAGCGCGTGGCGGCGGTGGCGGGCAACGCGCCGCTGACGCTGCGCGCGGCGCGGCTGGCCCTGCGCCACCTGCTGGGCGGCGCGCATGCGCCGTCGGCCGACAGCGTGGACCAGGCCGTGCGGACCTGCTTCGACAGCGAGGATTACCAGGAAGGCCAGGCGGCCTTCCGCGAAAAGCGCCCACCGGTTTTCAAGGGGAGGTAGGCCCGCGCCGAACTCCCGCTATCGAACGGCCGCCCGCAGTCTGCTTTGGCCACCATGCAGCAAGCACAAGGGGAATCGCATGAAAACGCTCCATCGGACGGCCCTGGCTGTCCTGTTTTCCGGGTATGCCGCGGTCGCCGCGGCGCAGTCCGCGCAGCCGCCGGCCGCGCCGCAGAAACAAGTGCTGACCATCGGCTATGTGAAGGTGGGCCATCTGTCGCCCATGATCTTTGTCTCCGAGCCGCTCAAGGCCTGCAACGTGGAGGTCAAGCCGGTCGAGTTCGTGCGCTATGCCGACGCGCGCACCGCGTTGCTGTCGGGTTCGATCGACGTGTCCGGCATCGGCCCGGCCGACCTGGCCATCGCGCTGGCGCAGGGCAGCGACAAGATCGTCGGCCTGGCCGGCGTGGCGTCATCGCCCAAGTACCTGGTCACGCGCAAGGGCGTGAAGATGGATGACTGGAAAGACCTGGCGGGCAAGCGCGTGGGCATCGCGCCGGGCTCGGCGGTGTGGTTCCAGTGGGCCGCCACCCTGGCCGAGAAGGGCATTCCGTACAACAGCTTCACGGCCGTCAACATCCAGGGCGGCGGCACCGCGTTCGTGCAGGCGCTGCAGCGCGGCGACGTCGACGCGGTGGCGCTGTGGGAGCCGTTCGAATCGCAGCTGGTGGCCGACGGCACCGCGTTCTTCGCCAAGAACCTGGAATACAGCCAGTCCAAGGCGGTGGGCGCCGAGCTTGGCCTGCTGGCGGCCACGCGCGAGGCGCTGCAGACCAAGCGCGAGGCGGTCAAGTGCTTCCTGTGGGCCTACCAGCGCGCCGAGAAGCAGCTCGAACAGGATCCCGAGGCGTTCGCCCAGGCCTATTCCAAGTACACCAACCTGCCGCTGTCGGTGACGCGCGAGTCGGTCAAGCTGATCAAGCTGGGCGGCGTGCTCGATCTCGACCAGTTGCGGCGCCAGGCCAAGACCTTCAACGAGCTGGGCGTCATCTCCAAGGATGTCAGCGGCCAGATCGACAAGGTCTGGGACCCGACGCTGGCCCGGGAAGTCAGGTAAGCATGTGGCGCGCCGGCGCCAAGGAGATGGCGGTGAGTTCTTCCATATTGAAGCGTCCCGCGGCTCCCGCGCCAGCGGCGCCGGCCGGCGCGCCGGCCGGGCGGGCCCTGCGGCGTCTCGGGCTGGGGTTGGCCGTGCCCGTGCTGATCCTCGTGGTGTGGCAATTGGTGGGGCAGTCGGCCGCGATGGCCGGCGTGGTGCCCACGCCGGTGCAGGTGGCGCGCGCCTGGTATGCGTGGATCTTCGGCGATCCGGGCATGGGGCTCAATCCCTACCAGGGTACCTGGGTCAGCAACGTGCAGTATTCCACCATGCGCGTGGCGCAGGGCTTCGCGCTGGCCATGGCCACGGGCATACCGCTGGGCCTGGCCATCGGCTGGAGCCGCCTGACGTCGCAGCTGCTGGACCCGCTCATCCAGGGGCTGCGGCCGATTCCCATCACGGCCTGGCTGCCGTTCTCGATCGCGCTGTTCGGCATCCGCGACATGGGCTCGATCTTCCTGATCTTCCTGGGCGGTTTCTACGCCATCGTGGTCAACACCACGCAGGGCGCGCGCGACGTGGACCGCAACCTGGTGCGCGCGGCCAGCATGATGGGCGCCTCGTCGGGCCAGTTGATGCGCCGCGTGGTGCTGCCGGCGGCGATGCCGTCGATCTTCACCGGCTTGCGCATCGGCCTGGGCATTTCCTGGACGGCGGTGATCGTCTCGGAAATGGTGGCGGTCAAGTCGGGCCTGGGCTATGTGCTGTGGGACGCCTATTACGTGGGCCGCATGGACATCGTGCTGGCCGACATGGTGTCCATCGGCATGATGGGCTTTCTGAGCGACCGGCTCATCGTTGCCATCGAGCACCGCGTCCTGGCTTGGCGCATGCTGCAAAACCACTGAGGCCGCCATGTCGCACATCTCCGTTACGCAACTGAGCAAGACCTATCCCGGCGTCACCCCGGTGCATGCACTGGACCAGATCGACCTGCAGGTCGCCGAGGGCGAGTTCATCGCGCTGCTGGGGCCGTCGGGTTGCGGCAAATCGACCCTGCTCAACCTGATCGCCGGGTTCGAGGCGCCGTCGGGCGGCGAACTGCGCGTGGGCGGGGGCGCGGTCGAGCGGCCCGGCCCCGAGCGCGGCGTGGTGTTCCAGGAGGCGGCGCTGTTTCCCTGGCTCAACGTCTGGGAGAACGTGGTGTTCGGCCCTAAGATCGCCGGGCTGTCGCGGCGCGAGTACGCCGCGCGCGCCGAGGAGATGCTGGAGATCACCGGGCTGTCGGCCTTCAAGCGGCACCTGCCGGTGCAGCTGTCGGGCGGCATGCGCCAGCGCGTGGGCATCGCGCGCGTGCTGACGCTGGGCTCGAGGGTCCTGCTGATGGACGAGCCGTTCGGCGCGCTCGACGCGCAGACGCGCCTGACCATGCAGGAGCTGCTGCTGTCGGTGTGGCAGACGCTGCGCACCACGGTGGTGTTCGTCACCCACGACATCGACGAGGCCATCCTGCTGGCCGACACCATCTACGTCATGTCGGCGCGCCTGGGCCGCATCGCCACCCGCATCGAGGTGCCCATCGAGCGGCCGCGCTCGCTGGACCTGATCACCGGCGAAGTGTTCAACGGGTTGAAGCGCGAAATCCTCAAACAGATGCGGCACTGAGCCGCCACGCCGGAGCCCGCCATGGCCAACCCCCGCATTGCCCACGCCTTTCCCGACGACCGCGCGCCGTGCGCGCCGCCCGCCGGCGGGCGCATCATGGTGCACCTGGTCGTCAACGTCGAGAACTGGCGCTTCGACCAGCCCATGCCGCGCACGCTCATCACGCCGCCGCATGGCCGCGAGACCGTGCCGGACGTGCCCAACTTCAGCTGGGTCGACTACGGCATGCGCGCCGGCCTGGCGCGCATGCTGCAGGCCATCGGCGAGCGCGGGCTGCCGGCCTCGACCAGCTGCAACGCCAGCGTCATCGACGCCTACCCGCGCGCGGCCGAGGCCATGCTGCGGGCCGGCTGGGAGTTCATCGGCCACGGCATGCACCAGCAGTCGCTCAACCATGGCGGCGGCGAGGCCGAGCTGATCGCGCAATGCCTGGACAAGCTGCGCGCCTTCACCGGCGCGCGTCCGCGCGGCTGGCTCAGCCCGGGCCTGCGCGAAACCGTGGATACGCCCGACATCCTGGCGGCCGCGGGGGTGGAGTACGTGTGCGACTGGGTGGTCGACGATCTGCCCAACTGGATGCGCGTCGAGCGCGGCGCGCTGATCCAGATGCCTTACAACCTGGAGCTGAACGATTCGGTGATCTACGCGGTGGAAAAGCATTCCTCGCCCGAATTCCTGCTGCGCCTGGAGCGCACCCTGGCCCTGTTCGAGCGCGAGTGCCGGCGCTGGCCGCGCGTGCTGGCGCTGGGCCTGCACCCGCACCTGATGGGCGTGCCGCACCGCTACGGCTATTTCGAGCAGATGCTGGACCTGCTGGCCGGCCACCCCGACGTGGTGTTCATGAACGGCGGTCAGATCGCGGATTGGTTCAAGTCCCAGTATCCTGCCCCCTGATGGGCCACCCTGTACAACCGGAGCACATATGGATCTGCAATTGGCGGGCAAGCGCGTATTGATCACCGGCGCTTCCAAGGGCATCGGGCTGGCCTGCGCGCTGTCGTTCGCGCGCGAGGGCGCCACGCCGGTGCTGGTCGCGCGCGACGCGCAGGCGCTGGCGCGCGCGGCCGACGCGGTGCGGGAGCAGACCGGCCAGGCGGCCGAGACCCACGCGCAGGACCTGGCGCTGCCCGGCGCCGCCCAGGCGCTGGCGGCGCGCGCCGGCGAGATCGATATCCTGGTCAACAACGCCGGCGCGGTGCCCGGCGGCGCGCTCGACCAGGTCGAGGACGAGCGTTGGCGCGCCGGCTGGGAGCTCAAGGTCCATGGCTATATCAACCTGGCGCGCGTCTACTATCCGCGCATGCGCGCCGCCGGCGCGGGCGTGATCGCCAACGTGATCGGCATGGCGGCTTCTAGCCCGCGCTACGACTACGTCTGCGGCGCCGCGGCCAACGCGGCGCTGGTGGCGTTCACCCGCGCGCTGGGCGGCGAGGGGCCGCGCCATGGCGTGCGGGTGTTCGGCGTCAACCCGTCGCGCACCCGCACCGACCGCGTGCTGGGCCTGGCGCAGCAGCGCGCCCAGGCGCGCTGGAACGATCCGGACCGCTGGCAGGAGACCCTCGGCGGCCTGCCGTTCGACCGGCTGATGGAGCCGGCCGAAGTGGCCGACGTCGTGGTGTTTGGCTGTTCGCCGCGCGCAGGCTACCTGAGCGCGACGGTGATCGACCTGGACGGCGGCGAGCAGTACCGCGGCGCCGCGTAATCCGGCGCGCCGCGTCCGCGCGGCGCCGCCGCTTCAGGACAGGCCGGCGGCGCGCGCGCTTTCGGCCGACAAGCCGGCCGACAGGCCGCTGGCCATGCGCGCCGCGTAGGCCATCATGCGCTCGGCGGCGCGTTCCACGCCCAGCGCCATGACCCGGTTCATCGGGCCGGTCAGGCCCAGGCTGTACAGCCCGGCCGCGCCGCCCACCTCGATGGGCACGGCCACGGCCGCCAGCCCCTCGTCGATTTCGCCGATGCAGGTCGCCACGCCCGACTGGCGGATCGCCGCGTATTCCTCCAGCAAGCGCTCCTTGGACAGATTGGTCTGCGGCGTCAGCCTCTCGAACGGCTCGCGCAAGGCGCGCTTGAGCGTGGCGGCGTCCTGGAAGGCCAGGATGGCCTTGGCCGAGGCGGCCGCGTTGGGGTGCATTTCGTAGCCCGGCAGGATGAAGCCGCGCCAGGGCGTCTCGGGGGCCTCGAACGCGATCGTGCGCACCGAGGCGCCTTCGAGCCGCGCCACGAAAGCGGTTTCGCCCATCTCCTGGGTCAGCTCGCGCAGGAAGGGCCGCAGGATGGCCACCACCCATTGCGCGTCGGCGCTCATGAACGCCAGCTTGCGCAGGCGCGGGCCGGTCACGTAGGTGGCCGAGCCGGGACTGCTGGTGGCGGCCAGCTCCAGTTCCTGCAGGGTCTTGATCAGGCGGTGCGCGCTGGCCTTGGGCAGCTCGATCATCGCCGACAGTTCGCTCAGCGCCAGGCCGTCCGGGAACGCGGTCAGCAGTTCCAGCATGCGGATATAGCGTTCGAGCGGGGGAAGTTTCTCTGTAGCCATGGGTTCGGATAGGAACGCCCGCGCGGGCGGGCCGGAAGGGTTCTGGTCTGGCCGCGCAGCGTACCCCTTCTGGGGCGGCATTGGTGCAAACACCAATGTTCTCACGTCGGCTCTGTTCTTATCATAATCGAAAATAGAGACAAAGTTCCGAAAATCGAGACTTATTTTTCAGGGAGCGGCCCGGCCGGACGCACCTGGTTTTCGAAGCGCAACCCATGCGCCGCCCGCGGCGCCACCCTAGCGAGGACCTTATGCTTCCCACTTCCCTCATGCGCCGCCTGGCGCTCGTTGCCCTGCCGCTGGCCCTGTCGGCCGGCATGGCGCCCGCCGCCGCCGAACCCGGCGTGACCGCCGACAGCCTCAAGATCGGCATCCTGGGCAGCCTGACCGGCCCGTTCGCCATCTTCGGCTCGGGCAACCTGGCCGGCGCCACGCTGGCCTTCGAGCAGGCCAACGCCGCCGGCGGCATCCACGGCCGCAAGCTGGAGTGGCTGTCGCTGGACGACGAGTCCTCGCCGCCCAAGGGCATCGCGGCCTACAAGCGGCTGGTCGGCCCCGAGCAGGTGTTCGCCGTGTTCGGCCCGTCGGCCAGCGCCGTGGGCCAGGCCATGGTGCAGACCTTCAAGACCTCGACCACGCCGACGTTCATCTCGGTGTTCTCCACGCCCATCGTCACCGACCCGCCGCTGCCCAATGTGTTTCGCACCGGGCCGATGAACGACCGCGAGCAGGGCGTGGCCATCGCCAACTACGCGCTCGACCACCTCAAGGCCAAGCGCGTGGCGCTGATCCGCCAGTCGGACGAGTACGGCAAGAGCGGCGGCGAAAGCGTGCTGCAGCGCCTGAAGGCGCGCGGCGCCGAGCCCGTGGCGCTGGAAGTGTTCAACGTGTACGACACCGACTTCAACGCGCAGCTGACCAAGATCGCCGCGGCCAGGCCCGACGTGCTGGTGGTGTACGGCTATCCCAACCCCTCGGCCATCATCACGCGCCAGGCGCGCCAGCTGGGCGTGGAGGGCGTCGTCCTGGGCTCGAACTCGGCCGGCAGCCGCAAGTATCCGGAGATCGTCGGCAAGGCCGCGGCCGGCACGCAGAACATCATGACGCTGGAGATCCTGCCCGAGTCGTCCAGCACGCCGCAGGCGCAGGCCTTCCGCGAGGCGTTCGTGGCGCGCTTCCCGGACCTGGCGCGTCAGGGGCGTCCGGACCTGGGCGACGCGCTCGGCTACGGCGGCGCGCTGGCGTTCCTGGAAGGCATCAAGCGCGCCGGCGCGCAGCCCACGCAGCAGGGCCTGGTCAAGGCGCTGGAGTCGCTGCAGGGCTTCGAGACCGGCATCACGCTGCCCACCACCTTCGGTCCCGGCGTGCGCGAGGGCAACCGCGCCACGCGCATCGTGGAGGTCGGCGACGATCTGTCGCGCAGCATCCTGCCCATCGTGGTCAGCGTCGATGGCGTGAAGCAATGAACACGGCCGGCCAAGGCGGGCAATCCGCCCAGCTGTACGGCGTGGACCTGCGTCCCGGGCTGGCCAGCCATGGCTCGCCCGCGACCATCACCCGCACCGAGAACCTCGGCTTCGCCGCGCTCACCGGCGACAGCCATCCCATCCACTACGACGAGGCGTTCGCGGCGCGCACGCGCCATGGACGCTGCGTGGTGCACGGGCTGCTGCTGGCCTCGCTGGGCGCGTTCGGCGCCACGCCGCTGTCGCGCCGGATCGAGGACGCCATGGTCGCCTTCGTCGACAGCCAGTTCTCCTTCCTGAAGCCGGTCTTCATCGGCGATACCGTCACCAGCCATTTCGAGGTGGCGCAGGTCGAGCACAAGCCGGCGCGCAACCTGTCGCTGCTGCGCTTCGACATGTGGCTGACCAACGATGCGGGCGACACCGTCATGCAAGGCAAGCACACGTACCTGGTCCGGATGCAACCGGACACCTGACAGAGGATCACCAAGCATGACTCCCGAATACACCGCCGCGCTGGAACGGTTCGACTGGCGCGCGGTACGCGGCGCGCTGGGCTGGGGCGAAGCCCACGCCGTGGACCTGGCGCACGCCATCATCGACCGCCACCGCGCCAGCGGGCGCACGGCGCTGGTCTTCATCGACCAGCAGGGCCGCGAGTCGCGCCACTCGTACGCGGAACTGGCCGAGCAAAGCGACCGCGCCGCCAACCTGCTGGCCCGGCTGGGCGTGCGGCCGGGCGACCGCGTGGCCGGCTTGCTGCCGCGCGGCCCGGAAATCCTGGTTGCGATGTTGGCGGCCATCAAGATCGGCGCGATCTACGTACCCATCTTCACCGGTTTCAAGCGCGACGCCATCGAATACCGCCTGGGCCACAGCGGCGCGCGCGTGGTCTTCACCCACGCGGCGCTGCGCGGCCAGTTGCCGGCCGTGCTGCCGGGCCAGGCGCGCTGCGTGACCGTGGCGGCAGGCGCCGCCGACACGGCCGCAGGCGATATCGATTTCGCCGCGGCGCTGCGCGAGGCCGAGCCGCGCTTCGCGGCGCAGCCGCGCGAGCGCGAGGACATCGCCGCGCTGATCTATACCTCGGGCTCGACCGGCCGGCCCAAGGGCGGCGCCATCGCGGTCAACTTCCTGGCCGCGGTCTGGCCCTACCTGACCTACGGCGCGGACATGCGCGCCGACGACGTGGTCTGGCCCACCGGCGATCCGGGCTGGGGATACGGCTTCGTGTGCTACCTGGGCGCGCTGGCCATGGGGGCCACCATTGTGTCGCTGGCGGCCAATCCGACGCCCGAGGTGTGCCTGGATGTGCTGGCGCGCCAGCGGGTCAGCAACTTCGCGACCACGCCTACCCTGTTGCGCGGCGTGATGGCGCTGGGCATGGACGCCGTGCGCGCGCGGCCCAACGCGGTGCGCGCCATATCCAGCTGCGGCGAACCGCTCAACGGCGAGGTGGTGGAATTCTTCCAGCAGGCCTGGGGCCGCACGCCGATGGATCATTTCGGCGCCACCGAATACGGCCTGCCGGTGGGCAACTTCAATGCGGTCGCGGTGCCGGCCAAGGCCGGCTCCATGGGCCTGCCGTTTCCCGGCTACGAGATCGCCGTGCTGGACGACGCCGGCCAGCCGCTGGCCGGCGCGCACGCCAGCGGCTGGCTGGCCAAGCGCCGCAGCGCCGACCGGCTGTATTGGAGCCATTACTGGGACGACGCCGGCGCCACCGCGGAGCTGGAGCGCGGCGAGTGGATCGTCACCGGCGACCTGGCGCATCGCGACGCCGAGGGCTACTACTGGTTCGACGGCCGCGCCGGCGACATGATCAAGAGCGCGGGCTATCGCATCGGCCCGTTCGAAGTCGAGAGCGCCCTGCTGGCCCACGGGGCCGTGGCCGAGGCGGCCGTGGTCGGCGTGCCCGACGCCCTGCGCGGCGAACTGGTCAAGGCCTACATCGTGCTGCTGCCCGGCCATGCGGCCAGCCCGCGGCTGGCCGAGGAGATCCAGTTGTTCGTCAAGACCCACTGCGGCGCGCACCTGTACCCGCGCATCGTCGAGTTCGTGCCCGACCTGCCCAAGACCGACACCGGCAAGATCCAGCGCTTCGCGTTGCGCCAGCGCGCCTAGGGCCTTGCAACCACTACGAGGAAATCCAGCATGTCCAGAATCGAAGCCATCGTTCCCTATCCCTGGCATCCCGGCTACACGTACTCGCCGGCGGTACGCATCGGCAATACCGTCTACCTGTCGGGCACCACCGCGACCGACGAGCAGGGCAACCTGGTCGGCCCGGGCGACATCGAAGCCCAGACCCGGCAGATCTACCGCAAGTTCGACCTCATCATGCGCAGCGTGGGCGGGTCGCTGCGCGACATCGTCGAGACCACCGACTACGTGCTGTCGCTGGACGAGTACCGCAAGACCGCGCGCGTGCGCCGCGAAGTGTTCGGCGATCCCTGGCCGGCGGCCACCGGGGTCGTGGTGGCCGGCCTCATCCGCCCCGACGCGCTGATCGAGATCAAGGCCATCGGAGTGCTGCCATCATGTTGATGCAAATCCTGATCGGCTCGCTCACGGCCGGCGCGGTCTACGCGCTGGTCGCGCTCGGGTTCGTGCTGATCTACAAGGGCACCGGCGTGGTGCACTTCGGCTACGGCGAGCAGCTGACCTTCGGCGCCTACATGGCGCTGATCGGACAGTCGCTGCTGGGGCTGCCGTTCGGCCTGGCGCTGTTGTTCGCGCTGGCGGCCTCGGCGCTGCTGGGCTGGCTGATCTTCGGCCTGTTCGCCGGGCCGCTGCGCCACGCCACGCTGTGGACCCGCATCATCGCCACCCTGGCCATCGGCATCACGCTGCGCGAGGGGTTGCGGGCCTACATGGGGCCGACGGCCTGGCCGTTTCCGTTCCTGCTGTCGCAGCAGGCCTTCGAGGTGGGCGGCATCTACCTGGTGCCGGCCAACCTCGCGATCGCCGGCATCGCGGTGCTGATCCTGGCCGCCCTGTTCCTGTTCCTGGAGCGCACCCTGCGCGGCAAGGCCATCCTGTCGGCCTGCGAGAACCGCACCGGCGCCAGCCTGGTCGGCATCCGCGTCTCGCGCGTGTACCTGACCATCTGGATCCTGGCCTCGCTGCTGGCGGCGGTGGCCGGCATCCTGATCGCGCCGCAGCTCACCCTCTCGCCCGACATGGGCATCATCGCCATCAAGGGCTTCACGGCGGCGGTGATCGGCGGCTTTGCCAGCCTGCCCGGCGCGGTGCTGGGCGGCCTGCTGCTGGGCGTGCTCGAAGGCCTGGCCGGCGCGTACGTGTCCAGCGCCATGAAGGACGTCATCAGCTACGCCGTGCTCATCCTGGTGATGCTGCTGATGCCGCACGGGCTGTTTGGAAAACTCATCGTCAAAAAGGTGTAGAACATGCTTGCGAAAAAACTGCTGGCGTACGCCGCGGCCGCGTTGCTGTTCGGCCTGGCCTATCGATACCTGCCCGAGTACCAGCTCTACCAGGTCAGCCTGATCGCCGCCACGGCCATCATCGTGCTGGGCCTGGTCGTGGTGTGCGGCATCGCGGGCCAGATTTCGCTGGGCCAGGCCGCCTTCGTGGCGCTGGGCGGCTATGGCGCCGCCATCCTGGCCACGCGCCTGGGCGTGCCGCTTTACGCGGGCATACCGCTGGCGGCCGCGATATGCGCGCTGCTGGGCTACCTGCTGGGCCTGGCCACGCTGCGCGTGTCGGGCCACTACCTGGCGCTGGCCACCATGGCGGTGACGGCCATCGTGCAGCTGGCCGTCATCAACCTCGACGACCTGACCGGCGGCGCGGCGGGCATGCCCATGCCGCCGCTGGAGATCGCCGGCCATGTGCTGGACAACGGCGCCTCGCTGTACCTGGTGATCGTGCCGGTGTTCGCGCTGTCGTATGCGCTGGTGCGCAACCTCATGCGCTCGCGCATCGGGCGCGCCTTCGGCGCGGTGCGCCAGGGCGAGATCGCGGCGGCCGCGATGGGCGTGAACGTGCTGCACTACAAGGCCAGCGCGTTTGCCGCCAGCGGGTTCCTCGGCGCGCTGGGCGGCGGGCTGCTGGGCGCGCTGTCGTCCTATCTCGATCCGTCGCAGTACGGCATCACGCAGACGGTGTATTACCTGGCCATCGCGGTGGTGGGCGGCATGGCCAGCCCGCTGGGCGCGCTGATCGGCAGCGCCATCTTCGTGTTCATCCCCGAAGTGCTGCAGGGCCTGCAATCGTACCTGGGCCTGGTGTTCGCGCTCCTGCTGCTGGCCTTCATCATGCTGCGCCCGGCCGGGCTGGCCAGTTTCATCGTGCGCCCGCGCCCCGCGCCGGCCGCGCTTTCCACCGCGCCCGGGGAGGCGACCAAATGACCCATCCCATTCTCGAGGTGGCGCGCGTCACGATGCGCTTTGGCGGCATCGTGGCCCTCAACGACGTCAGCCTGCAGGTGCGCCAGGGCGACATCCACGCGGTCATCGGCCCCAACGGCGCGGGCAAGAGCACGCTGCTCAACGTCATCACCGGCATCTACCGTCCGACCTCGGGCGCGGTGCGCCTGCAGGGCGGGCAGCTCGATCGCCTGCCGCCGCATCGCATCTGCCGCCTGGGCGTGTGCCGCACCTTCCAGAACACCGAGCTGTTCGGCGAGATGTCGGCGCTGGAGAACGTGCAGGTGGGTTTGCACCTGGCGCCGCCCTACGGCATGGCCGGCGCGCTGCTGCACGGCCCGCGCTACGCGCGCGGCGAGCGCGCCCTGCGCGCGCAGGCCATGGAGCTGCTGGAGCTGGTCGGGCTGGCGCAGGACGGCGACACGCCGGCCGCCGCGCTGCCGTTCGGCAAGCAGCGCCGGCTGGAGGTGGCGCGCGCGCTGGCCACCGGGCCCAGCCTGCTGCTGCTGGACGAACCGGCGGCGGGCCTGCGCGCCGCCGAGATCGAAGGACTCAACGACATCCTGCTGCGCGTGCGCCGCGAGCGCGGCCTGTCCATCCTGGTGATCGACCACGTCATGGCGCTGGTGATGAAGATCTCCGACCGCATCACGGTGCTGAACTTCGGCCAGAAGATCGCCGAGGGCCGGCCCGAGGAAGTGCGCCGGTCGCCGGCGGTCATCAAGGCTTATCTTGGGGAAAGGGGGCGCGATGCTGTCCTTGCATAACGTAGACGCCGGGTACGGCGGCAAGACTGTCCTGAAGTCGGTCAGCCTGACGGTGCCGCAGGGCGCCATCGTGACCCTGCTGGGGGCCAACGGCGCGGGCAAGAGCACCACGCTCAAGGTCATCGTGGGCCTGGTGCAGCCCACGGCCGGTGCGATCGAGCTCGATGGCGCGCCCATGCCCAACCGGCGCGCCGACCAGGCGCTGGCCGCCGGCGTGGCGCTGGTGGCCGAGCAGCGCGAGCTGTTCCCCAGCATGAGCGTGGCCGACAACCTGCTGCTGGGCGGCTACCTGCAGCGCGACCGGGCGCAGGCGCGGCGCGACTACGAGTCGCTGCTGGACCAGTTTCCGCGCCTGCGCGAACGCGCGGCGCAGCCGGCCCGCACGCTGTCCGGCGGCGAGCAGCAGATGCTGGCGATCGCCCGCGCGCTGATGGCGCGGCCCAGGCTGCTGCTGCTCGACGAGCCTTCGCTGGGCCTGGCGCCGCAACTGGTGGACGACATGTTCCGCATCATCCGCCAGATCAACGCCAACGGCACCACCATCCTGCTGGTGGAGCAGAACGTGGCGCTGGCGCTGGACGCGGCATCGTACGGGTACGTCATGGAGACCGGCGCGATCACGCTGGCGGGGCCGGCCGCCGAGCTGGCGCATTCCGAGGCCATACGCGCCTCCTATCTCTGATTTCGCCCGGAGGAAAGCATGTCGGCATTGTTCTCTGCCTTGCAGATCGGCGCCCTGGAGCTGCCCAACCGTATCGTGGTGTCGCCCATGTGCCAATACTCGGCGCGCGAGGGCCAGGCCAACGAGTGGCATATGCAGCATCTGATGCAACTGGCCCTGTCGGGCGCCGGCCTGGTGATGGTCGAGGCCACCGCGGTCGAGCCGCGCGGGCGCATCAGCCACGGCTGCCTGGGCCTGTATTCCGACGCGACCGAGGCGGCGCTGGCGCGGGTGCTGGCCGCCGCGCGCGCCGTGGCCGCGCCGCAGGCGCGCCTGGGCATCCAGCTGGCCCATGCCGGGCGCAAGGGGGCGGCCGATGCGCCCTGGCTGGGCGGCCGGCCCCTGGCGCCGCAAGCCGGCGCCTGGCGCTGCGTGGCGCCGTCGGCCACGCCGTTCGCCGAGGGCTGGCCGACGCCGCAGGCGCTGGACGAGGAGGGCATCGCCGGCGTGATCGAGGCCTTCGGCGCGGCGGCGCGGCGCGCGGCCCGGCTGGGGTTCGACGTGGTCGAGCTGCACGCCGGGCACGGCTACCTGCTGCACCAGTTCCAGTCGCCGCTGGCCAATGCGCGCACCGACGCCTGGGGCGGGACGGCGGCCGGGCGCCAGCGCCTGGCGCTGGCGGTGGCGCGACGCATGCGCGAGGCCCTGCCGGCCGGCTGCGTGCTGGGCGCGCGCATCACCGGCACCGACTGGCTGCCCGGCGGCCTGGACATCGAGGATGCGGTGTCGCTGGCCGGCCAGCTGCGCCAGGCCGGCGTGGACTATGTGTGCGTGACCAGCGGTTTCGTGGTGCGCGGGGCGCGCATTCCGTTCGGCCCCGGCTACCAGGCCGGCCTGGCCGAGCAAGTGCGCCGCCGCACCGGCATGCCGGTGCGCGCGGTCGGCGGCATCGCCGATCCGCGCCAGGCGCAGGCCATCATCGAGACGGGGCAGGCCGACCAGGTGGCGCTGGCGCGCGCGTTCCTGGCCGATCCGCGCTGGGTGTGGCGGGCCGCCGAGACCTTGGGCGCGCCGGCCTATTATGCGCCGCAGTACCGGCTGGGCGCCGGGCTGCGGGCCTAGCGCGCCGGCATCAGGCCTGGTTCATGGCCGCGGCGCGCCGCCCGCAATGGGCGGCCAGGGCGTCGCGCAGGTCGCGTCCGGCCGCGCCCAGCCGGGCGCGTGCGTACAGCCCCAGCTGCAGGCCGTCGACCGCCGGGAAACCGTCGCGCTTGCGCAGCACCCGCAGCTCGCCGCCGGCGCTGGCCGCCGGCAGCAGGCTTACGCCCAGTCCGGCGCCGACCGCCGCCACCAGGCCGGCCAGGCTGGTGCTGGCGTAGCGGATATGCCAGGGCCGGCCGCTGGCTTCCAGCGTGCGCGTCATCTCCTGGCGGTACAGCGCGCCGGCCGGGAACACCGCCAGCGGCACCGCCTCGCCGGCGGGCAGGGTGGGGCCGTCGCGCGCGGCCACCCAGCACAGCGGCTCGGGCCAGTGCGCCTGGCAGTCCGCGTCCACCTCCCATTGCTTGACCAGCAGCAGGTCGAGCTCGCCATCGCGGTAGCGCCGCAGCAGCTGGTGGCTCAGGCCGCTGTCGAATTCCAGCCGCAGCAGCGGATAGCGCGCCAGCAGCGGCGCGAGCACGGGCATCAGCGCCGCGCCCATGAAGTCCTCCGGCGCGCCCAGCCGCAGCACGGCGTTGCCCTGGGCCGCGGCCACGCTTTCGCGCGCCTCGTCGGCCAGCCGCAGGATGCTGCGCGCATAGCCCAGCAGGCGCTCGCCTTCCTCGGTGGGCAGCACGTGGCGCTGGCCGCGGTCCAGCAGCCGGCAGCCCAGGTTTTCCTCCAGGCGGATCACGTGCTGGCTGACCGTGGACTGGGTCAGGTGCAGGTGTTCGCTGGCGCGCGTGAAGTTGCCGGTATCCACCACCGTGACGAAGCTGCGCAGCAGTACGGGATCGAGCATCGCGTTTCCCACTGATATTCATTAAACCAATTAATTTCATAATACTTGAACAAACCCCGATACTGGCAGCATGTTCAAGCAAGGAGGATTGGGTATGCCCATCATCCGGTTTTATCGATGCTGGCTGGCCGCGTGTCTGGTGTCGCTGGGCGGCGCGTCCGTGGCGGCCGGCGATGCCGGCCAGGCGCTGCTGCAGGCGGCCGCCGACGGCGACGCGGCGCGCGTGAAGACATTGCTGGCCGGCGGCGCGCCGCTGGAGGCGCGCGACGCGCAAGGCAATACGCCGCTGCTGCGCGCCACGCAGGGCAACCATGCCGAGGCGGCCGGCGCGCTGATCGAGGCCGGCGCCGACGTCAACGCGCAGAACGGCATCCAGGACAGCGCCTACCTGCTGGCCGGCGCGCGCGGCTACCGCGCAATCCTGGCCCTGACCCTGGCGCACGGCGCCGACCTGAAAAGCACCAACCGCTACGGCGGCACGGCGCTCATTCCGGCCTGCGAGCGCGGCCATGTCGAAGTGGTCGACATGCTGCTGCGCGCCGGGGTCGACCCCGACCACGTCAACCGGCTGGGCTGGACCGGCCTGCTCGAAGCCATCATCCTGGGCGACGGCGGCACGCGCCACCAGGCCATCGTGGCGCGCCTGATCGAGGGCGGCGCCGACGTGAACCTGGCCGACGGCGATGGCGTCTCGCCCCTGCGCCACGCCCGCCAGCGCGGCCAGGCCGCCATCGTCCAACTGCTGGAGGCCGCCCATGCGCGCTAATTCGAACTCGAACCCGGGCGCCGCGACGCCGGACGACGACGCCCTGTTGCGCGAAGCGATCGCGCTGGCGCGCGCCAACGCGCGCGCCGGCGGCCGGCCGTTCGGCGCGCTGGTGGCCAAGGACGGCGTGGTGCTGGCGCGCGGCGTCAATCGCATGCTGGCCGACCACGATCCGACCGCGCATGCCGAGTTGCTGGCGCTGCGCGAGGCGGGCAGGGCGCTGCGCTCGGCGCGGCTGGACGGCTGCGTGGTCTACGCCAGCGGCCAGCCTTGCCCGATGTGCCTGGCGGCCATGCGCATGAGCGGCGTGGCGCGCGCGGTCTACGCCTATTCCAACGAGCAGGCCGAGCCCTATGGCCTGTCCACCGCGGCGCTGGCCGCCGAGCTGGCGTTGCCGCCGCAGCGCCAGCCCGGCTTCGCCTTCGAGCACCGGCCCGGCGCCGCCGCGCCGGATGCCGACTTGTACCGCGAGTGGCAGGACGGGCCGCAAGCGCCATGACGGCCCCGCGTTTGGGCGCCGCGCCGCGCGCCTGGGCCATGCTGGCGCTGGTGGCGCTGATCGGCCTGAACCTGCGTCCCTTCCTGACCGGCCCCGGCACGGTGCTGGCCGGCATCGAAGCCGACACCGGGCTGGGCCACCTGGGCGCGTCCATGCTGACCGTGCTGCCCATGCTGCTGATGGGCGTGGGCGCCTTCCTCGCGCCCGCGGTCCAGGCGCGCGTGGGCACGCGGCGCGGCGTGCTGGCCGCGCTGCTGGCGCTGGCCCTGGGGTCGGCGCTGCGGCTGGCGGCCTGGGACGGCGCGCTGCTGGTCGCCACCGCCGCGCTGTGCGGCCTGGGGGTGGCCTACATCCAGGCGGTGTTTCCCGGCGTGATCAAGGACCGTTTTCCCGGCCGCATGGCCGCCGTCATGGGCGTGTATTCGGCCATGATGATGGGCGGCGGCGCGCTCGGCGCGCGGCTGACCTCGCGGCTGGCCGGCGGCGCCGGCGACTCGTGGCGCGCCGCCCTGGCCTGGCTGGCCGTGCCGGCGCTGATCGCCTTCGCCGCGGCCTGGCGTTACCTGGCCGAGACGCCGGCGGCGCGGCGCGATGGCGCGCTGGCCGGCACGCTGCTGCGCCGGCCCCGCACCTGGCTGCTGATCGCGGCGTTCGGACTGGTCAACGGCGGCTATTCGTCGATGGTGGCGTGGCTGGCCCCGGCCGTGCAGGCGCAGGGCTGGAGCATCGCGCAAAGCGGCGACCTGATGGTGGCCATGACCATCGCGCAGGCCGCGGCGGCGCTCACGCTGCCGGCCCTGGCCGCGCGCCGCGCCGACCGCCGGCCGTGGCTGTACGCCACGCTGGCGATGCAGGCGGCGGGCTTTGCCGGCATGGCGTTCTGGCCGACGGCGGCGCCGCTGGCCTGGGCGGTGATCGGCGGCGCCGGCCTGGGCGGCTGCTTCGCCCTGACCTTCATCGCCGCGCTCGATCACTTTTCGCAGGCCGAGCCGGCCGGCGTGCTGGCCGCCCTGATGCAGGGCGGGGGCTTTCTCATCGCGGCGCTGGCGCCGTTCGCGATGGCGGCGCTGCGCGCGGCCACCGGCGGCTTCGCGGCCGGCTGGGCAATGCACCTGGCGTGCGTGGCGATCGCGTGCCTGCTGATCCAGCGGCTCGATCCCGCCAGCTATGCCCAGGTCATGGCGGCGGAGCCTGGCGCGGCAGCGACACGTCGCGCGCCCAGTGCCTGAAGGCGCCGCGGTCGCCCTGGTCCACGGTCCGGCCGGGCGGCTTGCTTTACTTCAGCGCCGGCGGGCGCACGAAGTCTTCCAGGCTCAGGCCCTTCTCCTTGAGGATGGCCTCGAGCACCGGCTGCAGCTTGCCCAGGCTTTCCTGCACGGCTTCGCGCACCGTGTCGACCACCACCTGGGTGCTGCGCTCGATCTCGATGTTCAGCGCATCGCCGGCCTGCTTTTCCTCGAACACCGTCATGCGGCGCGTTTCGGGAATCAGCCAGACCTCGAACCAGCCTTCTTCGCGGTCGACTTCCGAGACGGTCAGGCTGGCGCCGTTGACGGCGATATAGCCCTTGGCGAACACATACTTGCGAAACGCCGGCGGGATGCCGATGCGCAGCACGCGGTTGTTGTCCAGGTTCCGGACGCGTTCGACGGCGGCGGCGAAATCGATATGGCCCGACAGCGGGTGGCCGCCGATCTCGGCGCCGTCCCTGGCGGCGCGCTCGACGTTGACGCGCGCGCCGACCGCATACCCGCCCAGCGTGGTGACGTCCAGGCTTTGCAGCATGACGTCGAAGGTGGCGGTGTCGGCCGATACGATGTGCGTGACGGTCAGGCAGACGCCGTCGACCGATACGCTGGCCCCGATGGCCAGGTCGACGCAGAAACCGGCCGGGAAATCGATGGTGAAGGTGCGCAGGCCTTGCCGGTCGGCGATGCCGGCGATGGTGGCGGTGCCTTGGACGATGCCAGTAAACATACAGCTCCTGATGCGGGCGAGGCGGCGGGGCGCCTGGACAAACGACGAGAGTAACCGACTTCGCCGCCGGCGGCCGGGCGGCCGGCCGGACGTGTCCAGTCCGCCTATAGAGAAAAATAGCCGCACGATATAACGAATAATTGTAATAGATTACCCTACAACCCGGGATATATTAGAAATTAATTCCCGGTTTGGCCGTTTTCGAGCCAGAAGTCGCAAATATATTTTCCTGCGCGACTTCCATAATGCCGGGAACGGGGGCTGATGCTGGCAAGGCGCAGCCATACAACACCTCTAATAAGGGAATTTCCAATGAAGTCCATTCAATCCCGCCTGCTGGCGACCTGGGCCGTGTGCGCCGCCGCGGGCATGCTGGCCGGCCCGGCCGTGGCGAGCGGGGCCGCGTATCCCACCAAGCCCGTGACGATGATCGTGTCGTTCCCGCCGGGCGGCAGCTCGGATTTCTTCACGCGCCTGGTCGCCAACAATCTCAGCAAGATGTGGGGCCAGCCCGTGGTGGTCGAGAACCGGCCCGGCGCCGGCGGCAATATCGGCGCCCAGGCGGGCGCCCACGCGCCGGCCGACGGCTACACGCTCTACATGAGCTCGATCAACACGCACGCCATCAATCCGGGCCTGTACCAGAACCCGGGCTACGACCACATCAAGGACTTCGCGCCGATCTCCGAGATCGCCACCGTGATGAACGTGCTGGTGGTCAATCCGTCGGTGCCGGCCAAAAGCGTCAGCGAACTGCTGGCCTATTTCAAGGCCGACCCGTCCAAGGCGTTCTACGCCAGTCCGGGCGCCGGCACCTCGCCGCACCTGTCGTCCGAACTGTTCAAGCGCATGACGGATACGCCCATCACGCACGTGCCCTACAAGGGCAGCAACGCGGCGCTCACCGATGTGATGGCGGGCATGGTGCCGATGGCGATCGACAATCTTCCCGCCGCCCTGGCGCATATCAAGGCAGGCAAGCTGCGCGCGCTGGCGGTGACCTCGCCCAAGCGCTCGCCCGACCTGCCCGACGTGCCCACGATGGACGAGGCCGGGGTCAAGGGCTACGACGTGACGACCTGGTGGGCGCTGTTCGCGCCGGCCGGCACGCTGCAGCCCATCATCGCCAAGATCAACAAGGACGTGAACGCCTTGCTGGCCCTGCCCGACGTCAAGCAGAGCATCGCCAAGCAGGGCGCCGAGCCGGCGCCGTCCACGCCCGAGGAACTGGCCCGGCTGGTGGAGCAGGAGACCGCGCGCTGGGGCAAGGTCATCAAGGACGCCAAGGTCACCATCGATTGAGCGGTACGGCCGCGGCGGGCGCAGCCGCGCCCGCCGCTCATCCCGGCGCGGACGGCTTCCTTCACGGGAGGCCGCCGCGCCTTTTCATGGCGGTGCGAACATGGATGCCACAGACAGGAAGATCATTGCGATTCTCCAGGAGAACGCGGAGACGCCGATCCAGTCCATTGCGGACCAGGTCAGCCTATCGACCACGCCATGCTGGCGGCGGGTGCAGAAGCTGAAGGAAAGCGGGGTGATCCGGCGCCAGGTTGCGCTGTGCGATCCGGTCGCGCTCAACGTGGGCGTGACGGTCTTCATTTCGGTCAAGACCAACCAGCACTCGCAGGCCTGGCTGGACCGCTTCGCCGACCACGTGACCGACATCCCCGAGGTGGTCGAGTTCTACCGCATGAGCGGCGACATCGACTACCTGATCCGCGTGGTGGTGCCCGATATCTCCACCTACGACACGGTCTACAAGAAGCTGATCCGCATCGCCGACCTGCACGACGTCAGCTCGTCGTTCGCCATGGAGCAGCTCAAGTACACCACCGCGCTGCCCGTCGACTACGCGTCGTAGCGCCGGCGGCCGCCCTCAGGCGGCGCGGGCGATGCGGTTGACGTGGGTGGCGACCCGGTCGCCCTCGACGCCGTAGACGTGCAGCGAGATCGCCGTGCCGGCGCCGACATTGCGCAGCCGGTGGATGGCGTCGAGCCCCGCCAGGCTGGCCACGCAATCGCCCGGCGCGCGCGCGACCACGCGCGTGGCCAGCGCGCACTGGCCGGCCGCGTCCCAATCGTATTGTTCCTCCTGCATGGCGCCGCGCAGCACGGCGTAGGCGCACCAGGTGAAATGGCCGTGCACCGGCGTGCACTGCCCCGGCTGCCAGGCCAGCGCGACGATGCTGAAGCGCCCCAGCGGATGGGCGTAGAGCAGGTGGCGGGCGTAGTGCTCGGCGTTGCCGGCCTGCTGGGCCGGCGTCAGCAGTTCGTCGGGTTCGCGGTAGGCGGCCAGCACGCCGGCTACCGCGGCCGGGGTCTGGGCCGCGCTGGCCGAGGCGACGGCGCGGTCGATGTCGGCCGCCAGGCCGTGCAGGCGTTGCGGCTGCGCGGCGCCGGCAACCGATGTGGCATTGAAGCGCATGTCTCCACCTTATTGATGCGATGGATCCATGCTACGCGCCGGCGCGTGGAAAATAAGTGCCTTCTCGGGCGTGTCCGGGCCCGGAATTGGAATGGGCTGCTCATGGAGCAGCCCATTGCCGATCGGCACGGCCTTCTGGCGCTACGCCTCGGCCTGGGCGCGCAGCGCCAGGGCGCGCCGGTCCACCTTGCTGGTGGCCGCCAGCGGCAGCGACTCGACGAAGAACACGCGGCGCGGATGCTGGTAGGCCGGCGCATTGGCCAGGACGTACGACTTGACGTCCTGTTCCGACAGGCTCATGCCCCGCTGCAGCACCACGAACGCCACCGGCTTGTGGCCCTTGATCTCGTCGGCCACCGGCACCACGCAGGCCTGCATGACGGCGGGCAGGCGCTCGATGACCTGCTCGATCTCGCCCGGGTAGATGTTCTCGCCGCCGCAGTTGAACATGTCGTCGGCGCGGCCGATGAAGTAGTAGCAGCCGTCGCTGTCGCGCCGGAACACGTCGCCCGAGATATACCAGCCGTCCTCGGTCAGGACCTGGCGGGTCTTGTCGGGCAGGTTCAGGTAGCCCAGCATGTTGGCGGGCGTGCGCATCCACAGTTCGCCTTCGTCGGCGTCGCGGCCTTGCGCGTCCACCAGGCGCACTTCCACGTCGGGCAGCACCCAGCCCAGCCCGCCGCCGCCCGGCAGCGCGCGGCCCTGGGTGGGGCCGAAGACGATGGGGCCGGCCTCGGTCGTGCCGTAGCCGCCGGCGATCGCGGCATTGGGGAAGGCGCGCCGCACGGCCTCGTAGAGCTGGTCGGTGGCCGGCGCCGAGCCCATGCGGATATAGCGCATGCGGGCGGTGTCGATCTGCGCCAGCGCCTGTTTTTCCTTGACCACCAGCGCCATCATGGTGGGCACCGAGGTGATCCACGTCACTTCGTGCCGTCCCAGCGCCTCGATGAAGCGATGCGTGTCGAACTGCGGCAGCAGCACGATGCTGGCGTGGGCGGCCAGCGCGAACTTGCAGTTGGCCAGCGCGTTCATGTGGAACATCGGCGCGGCCACGATGAAGCGCTCGTTGTCGAAGTCCTTGCGGTTCAGGAAGCGCGAGCGGATGGTCCAGAGCTGGCCGTCGTGCGACAGCTGCACGCCCTTGGGGCGGCCGGTCGAGCCCGAGGTGTAGAGGATCATGGCCGTGGTGCGCGGCGGCGGCGCGTACGTCTCGAACGGACCCGGGTCGAGGAATTCGTCCCATTGCGCGGTGTCCAAGCGCACCGTGTCCAGCCCGGCCGGCGCCAGCGCCGCGCGCGGCTCGTCGACGAAGGCCAGACGCGCCTGGCAGTCCTGCAGCAGGAACGACAGCGTGTCGGGCGCCAGCTTGTAGTTGACCGGCACAGCTACCATGCCCGCGCGCATGATGCCCAGGTAGGCGATCAGGAACTCGGCGCGGTTGATGCCCATCAGGGCGACGGCGTCGCCCGTTTTCAGGCCCTTGCGCAACAGGCCGCGCGCGCAGGCGTTGGCCAGCCGGTCCAGGTCCCCGTGGGTGTAGATCCGCGGCGCCTCGTGGTCGAGGCAGTCGATCAGCGCAATGGCGGCGGGGTTCTTGTTCGGGTCAGTGAGCTGGCCCAGATTCAACGACATGATTTCACCTGTAAACGGTATATCTCGAGCGGGAAAACGAAAAAAAATTCCAGAACCATTCCGTAGAATGGGATTGAATTTGCCAACCCCTATCTAGGAGCCAATGTGCACGCGTCCGATCCTTTCTCCGAAACCTATGCGCAGGCCCGCGCCAAATTCCTGGAGGCGGCGCGCGCCGCCGGGGCCGATATCCATTCGTATTGCCACGATACACAGCGCGGCCCCGACGGTGAAGCGCTGTATCTCGACGTGGCGCGCCTGGGCGGCGCGCAGGCCAGCCGGATGCTGGTGGTGGGCTGCGGCACGCATGGCATCGAAGGCTACAGCGGCTCGGCGGCGCAGACCGACTGGCTGCGCCGTCTCGATCCGTCGCGCCTGCCGCGCGATACCGGCGTGCTGCTGCTGCTGCACGCGCACAACCCGTGGGGGGTCGCGCATGCCTTGCGGTTCACCGAGGAAAACGTCGACCTGAACCGCAACTTCGTCGACTTCAGCCAGCCCCTGCCGCAGAATCCGCGCTACGCCGAGGTGCATGCGCTGATCGCGCGCGACCACTGGGACGAGCAGGACGTCGAGGCGATATTCCGCAAGCTGTCGGATTTCCGCGAATCGGTGGGCGAGCAGGTCTACTCGGATGCCTTCAACGGCGGGCAGTACAGCCACCCGACCGGCATCTTCTATGGCGGCACGCGCCAGCAATGGTCCAACCGCGCCTTGCGCGAGGCCATCGCCACCCATCTGGCCGGCGTGCGCCAGGCCGCCTTCATCGACCTGCACACCGGCATCGGTCCCGAGCGCGGCCACGTGTTCCTGTGTTTCCACGAGGCCGGCAGCCCGGCCTACGAACGGGCGAGGCGCTGGTGGGGCGAGCGCGCGGTCAACCGCGACGGCGTGACGCACAAGGCCGTGGCGCGTTACCAGGGCCTGCTGGTCGATGCCTTCGTGGCCATGCTGCCCGAGGCGGAGACCACGGCGGTGGTGGTGGAGTTCGGCACGCTGCCGCGTCCGCGCATGCAGCGCGCCTCGATGGCGGCGCGCTGGCTGTGGGAGCACCAGGACGCCGACGGCGCGCTGCGCGCCACGCTGATGCGCGACATCCGCGAGGCGTTCTACCCCAGCGCGCCGGACTGGCGCGCCGGGGTGCTGGTGCAATCGCGCGAGATCTTCGACCGCGCCTTGGCGGGACTGGGGCAAGATTAGCGCCTACTCGGTGAGGGTCCGTCCGGCTTCGCCGCGGTCCCAGAACACCAGCTTGCGATGCAGGGCCCTGATCAGCTGGCTGCCGGCGATGCCGAGCACCGCCAGGCTGATCAGCGCGGCGAACATGGTGCTGGTGTCCAGCGTGGTCGTCGCCGCGTTGATCAGGTAGCCCAGCCCCTTCGACGACGAGACGAACTCGGCCACCACCGCGCCGATCAGCCCCAGTACTACCGAGATCTGCAGCGCGGCGAAGATGTGACTGGCCGCCGACGGGATCTTGATGCGCGTCAGGATGTGCCAGCGGCTGGCGGAGAACGCCCGCATCAGGTCCAGCAGGGCCGGATCGGTGGCCTTCAGGCCCACCGCCGTGTTGATGAACATGGGGAAGAAACAGACCAGGGCCACCATGATGGCCTTGGACTCCAGCCCGAAGCCGAACCACACCAGGATCAGTGGGGCCAGGGCCACCTTGGGCATGGACTGCAGGGCCAGCACGAAGGGATACAGCAGGCGTTCCAGCCAGCGATATTCGGCGAACAGCACGCCGATGATGAAGGCCGCCGTGCAGCCGCCCACGTAGCCGATCGCCATGGACGCCAGCGTGAAGCCGAAATCTCCCCAGAAATCGCCCTGCACATAGCCGCGGTACAGCGCCGCCAGCACGCCTTCGACCGGCGGCAGCACGTAGTACGGCACGCCGAGGTAGCGGTTGGCGATGAACCACAGCACCAGCAGCGCGGCCAGCAGCAGCAGGGGGTAGACGATGGATTTGGTGCGCTCTTTCATGTCGGCCCCCTAGTGCGCCACGTTGGAGAACAGCGAGCGCAGCTCGGCGCACAGCTGGGCGAACTTCGGGCTGGCAAGCGTTTCCTCGGTCCGCGGGAAAGGCAGGTCGATGTCGATCTCGCGCAGCACCCTGGCCGGCCTGGGCCCCAGCACCACCACCTTGCTCGACAGGAACACCGCCTCGGGAATGGAGTGGGTGATGAACATGACCGACTTGCGGGTCTCGCTCCAGATGCGCTGCAGCTCCACCATCATGGCCTCGCGCGTCATCGCGTCGAGCGCGGCGAACGGCTCGTCCATCAGCAGCAGGCTGGGGTCGTGGATCAGGCCGCGCGCGATGCCCACCCGCTGCTGCATGCCGCCGGAGAGTTCGTGCGGATAATGCTGCTCGAACTTCTCCAGCCCCATGGTCTTGAGCAGGGCATGCGCGCGCGCGGTGCCCGCCGCGATGTCCATGCCCATGGTGCGGATCGGCAGCAGCACATTGTCCAGCACGTTCTGCCAGGGCAGCAGGGTGGCGTGCTGGAACACGATGCCGACGTCGCGCCGCGGGCCGTCGATGGCCTGTCCGCGCAGCTCGGCCACGCCGGCCGATGGCTTGAGCAGGCCGGCGGCCACCTTGAGCAAGGTGGACTTGCCGCAGCCCGAGGGGCCCAGTATGGACAGGAATTCGCCTTCGGCGACCGTGGTGCTGAATCCCTCGAGCGCCGTGGTCGGGCCGCGCGAGGACCGGTAGGTCACCTCCAGGCCCTGGACGCGGAAGACCGGTGCGCTGCCATTGTGTTGTGCCTGATTCACGCTGCCGGCTCCTAGTCCTTGAACGCCTTGGCCTGCGCCTGCACGGCAGCCGTGTCGAAGTCGGAGAACTTGTCCACGAACGCATTCGTATAGACGCTGTCCAGGTCCACGTCGAGCGTTTCGAGCTGCCCGCCTTCGTGCAGGGCGGCGGCGAAGTCGCGCCAGGTATCCGGATTGTACTGACCCCACTGGCGCGGCTTGCCTTCCGGGAACACCAGCATCTTGTTGAAGCGCGCCGAGAACACCTTGACGCTGTCGGCCAGCACCTTGGCGTCGTCGCCGGCCGGCTTGGTGTTGGGGTACTCCTTCCAGAACAGCCGCACGCAGGCCTCGCGGTTGGTCTCGCAGAACACGGTGGCCTTGGCCATGGCCCGGCCGAATCCGGCCAGCACCTCGGGCTTGTCGCGGATCATGTCCTCGTGCGCCACCATGCCATTGCTGAACAGCGCCTCGTAGCGCGGCAACTGCGGCAGGCGCCGGATGGCGGTGCCCTGCGTCTCCAGCGTGGCGTGCTGCGAATCGAACAGGTTGAGCGCGTCGATCTGCTTGTTCTGCAGCGCCAGGAAGGCGGCGCTGCCGATGCCCACCGGCACCATGCTCGCGTCGATGCCCAGTTCCTTGAACTCGGCCTTGGTGATGGGCACGTTGCCGAAGGTCATCGCGCCCACGCCGACCTTGCGGCCGTCGAGGTCCTTGAGCGACTTCAGGGGCGAGTCCGCCAGCACGGCGAACTCCCACCCCGAGGCGCGGGTGGCGTTGTAGAAGAACTTCAGCGGCAGCTTGTCCTTGCCCGGCGCGCGAAATGATCAGCGTGTCCGGGTTGGGATAGCCGATGTCCACTCGCTTGGCGAGCATCTGCGGGATCAGGGTGCCCGTGCCCTTGAAGCCCATCAGCTCCACATCCAGGCCCTCTTCCTTGAAGTAGCCGAGCTGCTTGGCGGCGACCATGGGCGCCTGCGACAGCGTCATGTCGGTGACGTTGCCGTATCTCAGCTTGGTCAGTTCGGCATGCGCCGGGGAGTACAACACCGTGGACATCACAATGGCGCAGGCGGCCCGCGCAAGGTTACTCGGTACAAGCAGCATGTTCGGCTCCTTCAGGTTCGGTCGGTTTGCGGAAATTCAGCCCGTGATCGGCACATAGGTGCCGCGCCCGATGGCCACCAGCTTGCCGGCCGGGCACAGGATGTCGATATCGACCACCGCGGCCGACTTGCCGGCCTTGCGGACCACGGCCACGCCGTCCACGTAGTCGCCTACGGCGGGACGCAGGTAGTCGATGCGCAGGTTCATGGTCGGCACGCCGCCGCCCACCAGCATGCCGATGGCGAAGTCGCCGACCACGTCGATCAGCGCCGCCAGCGCGCCGCCGTGGAACTGCTTGGTGCCGGGAGCGCCGCGCTCGTAGGTGTCCTGCAGCGGCATGCGCACCGAGAAGCGCGAGCCGGCATGGTCGATGTCGAGGATCTCCAGGTTCATCGCGCTGATGAACCGGGAACGGGCGAAGATGGCCTCGATGTCGGCCTTCTCCAGTTTGCGTGCGGCTTGCTGACTCATGGTTTCACCAGGATTTTGCCGAAGACCTGGCGGTCTTCGAGTTGACGGAACGCGTCGTTGATATCGGCCAGCCCGTAGGTGCGGTCGATGATGGGTTGCAGCTTGCCGGCGCGCACCTGCTCGAGCAGGGCGATCAGTTCGTCGCGGGTCCAGCCGTTCGAGCCCAGGATCTGCAGCTCGTAGCTCCAGATGAAGCGCAGGTCTTCCTTGGGGTCGTAGCCGGCGGTGGCGCCGCAGGTCAGCACGCGGCCGTTGCGGTGCAGCGTGCGCAGCGACTTGACCCAGGTGTCGCCGCCGGTGAAGTTGACCACCACGTCCACGCCGTTCTCGTAGAGGCGGCGGTGCGGCTTGCCGAACTTGGCGAAGATCGCCTTCATGAAGTCTTCCTGCTTGTAGTCGATCACGTGATCGGCTCCCAGCTCGGTCAGGCGCGCCAGCTTCTCGGGGCTGGAGGCCGCCGCGACGACCTCGGCGCCGGCCATCTTGGCCAGCTGCACGCAGCAGGTGCCGACCCCGCCGGAGGCGCCCAGGATGAGCACGCGTTCGCCGGACTGGATCTTGCCGATGGTCTGCATCATGCGCCAGGCGGTGCCGTAGGCCACCGGCAGGCAGGCAGGCGGCGGTCTCGAAGCTGACGTCGTCGGGCAGGCGCACCAGGTGGTGGTCGGGCACCGCGCAGTACTCGGCCAGCCCGCCGTGGCGCGCTTCGCCGATGACGCCGCCGAAGGTCTTGCGGTCCGACGGGTCGACCAGCACGCGGTCGCCGACCTTCCAGTCCTTGACGTCCGCGCCGACCTCGACGACTTCGCCGGCGAAGTCCAGGCCCATGATGATGGGCATGGGCACCGTGATGCCGGGCATGCCGTTGCGGGTGAACACGTCGTGGTAGTTCAGCGTGGCCGCGCCGACCTTGAGGATGACCTCGTCGGGCTTGGCGACCGGGTCGGGGAAGGCGGTCTCGTACTTGATGCTGCCGGGACCACCGTGTTCGTAAATGACTGCTGCTCTCATTGCTTTTCCTGTCAGGAAGGGGTTATTGGGTGTTATTGGAAGGTTATCGGGCCTGGATGAATTGCAGCGCCGCGCAGCTGGCCTGCGCGGGCGCCACCCAGATGGACGGCGCGGCCCCGTCCAGGTACGGGGCGGCGACGTAATCGATCTGGCGGGCTTGCAGGTATTCCTGCAGCGCCGGCAGCGACCGGACCTCGATGCAGGCGGCGGCGACCCGGTGCACGGGGCCGTCGGCCAGCACCGGACAGTGCTCGCGCATGGCCGCCTCGGACATGACCCAGAAGCGGCCGCGCCGCAGCTCGAAGCAATAGGCGTCGCCGTGCGCGCTGGGCGTGCCCAGCAGGCGCTGGAAGCGCTCCAGCGTGGCCGACAGGTCGGCGGCGGCGAAATACATGGCCGCCAGGCCGGTGGCGCCGTTCGGGTGGTCGAGCAGGTGGGGCTGCCACAGCACGTCGCGCGTGCCGTGCTCGATGACGATGAAGCGCGCCTCGGGATAGGCCTCGCCATCCAGGTTGATGTTGCGAAAGCGCGCGCGCCGGGTCTGGTCGTTGGCCGGCCCGAAGGCCGCGTCGCGCTCCAGCGTGGCCGGCGCCGGCGCCGGCACGCCCGCCGCCGTCAGCTGCGGGTGCATGGCGTCGGCCGACTCGCAGTCCATGGCCACGATGTGCAGGCCTTCGTAGCGGTCCAGCATGCGGCGCGCGGTGCTGGGCTTGTCCGGCTCCACCAGTCCCAGCAGTTCGAAGTAGCCGTTGCGGAACATGGCGCAATGGTTGCCCGATCCCCAGGGCACCACCGGGCCGCCCGGGGTCAGCGCGCCGGCGTGCATGCTGCGCGGCGTGAGGGTGAAGCCCAGGCGTTCGAAGGCCTGGCGCGCGTCTTCCAGCTTGAAGACGATCAATCCGGTATGGTCGAGGCTGAGGTTCAGGTTGGGCATGCCGATGGTGTCGTGGTCGGTAGAGTGCGAGGTCAATCGCGGGCAGCAATGATGGTACGCGGCGCGCGGCGAAATAACGTGCTCATGAAAACTGCGAAATCCCGGAAAAGTAGTTTTTTTTTCCAGAACGGAGTTTGACCTGAGTTTCGCATACTAAAACTAGGGTTTTCCATGAAATTTTAGGCTGGTGTTTATACGCTTTAGGCATATAGAGGCCCGCGGCGGGCGCGCCGCGCCTGCCAGAGCCGTGATTGGCTATAGTCCGGTTCCGGGCCGCCGCAGTGGCGGTGCTGGCCTTCCAGTGAACTTGCAAAGGGAACCCATGCCGCAACACGACAAATCGCGCCTGGTCCGCATCGATACGGGCCCCATGATCAACCCGGTGGCGGGCAAGCCCAGCCGGCCCATTGCCGGCGACGCGTCGTTTCGCACGGTGACCGCCTTCGAGGGCGGGCAGGGCAAGGTCGAGTCCGGCGTGTGGGAGAGCACCAGCGGCAGCTTCCAGTCCAACACCACCGGCTACATCGAGTACTGCCACATCATCGAGGGCGAGGCGCGCCTGGTGGACCCGGACGGCACGGTCCACGCGGTCAAGGCGGGCGACGCCTTCATCATGCCCGAAGGCTATACCGGCCGCTGGGAAGTGGACCGCCACGTCAAGAAGATCTATTTCGTCACGCATCTGGCGTAAGGCGCACGGCGCCGCGCGCCGCGGACGCTTGACCTTCCAATCATGGCAAGGTCTACAGTGGGGTCATGTTGTCGAATCCCATTGTTTGAAGGAGCCATGATGAATGCCAGTTCCCTAGCCGGCGCGCCCTCGACGGGCGCCATCAGCCTGCCTATCGAGGGCATGACTTGCGCCTCGTGCGTGGGGCGTGTCGAGCGCGCGCTGAAGGCGGTGCCCGGCGTCAGCGACGCGGTGGTCAACCTGGCCACCGAGCGCGCCGACGTGCGCTTTGCCGGCGCGCCGGATGTCGGCGCGGCGGTGCAGGCGGTCGAGCAGGCCGGCTACGCCGTGGCCGCCAGCACCATGGAATTGGCCGTCTCCGGCATGACCTGCGCTTCGTGCGTGGGGCGGGTCGAGCGCGCGCTGAAGGCGGTGCCGGGCGTGCGCGCGGCCAGCGTCAACCTGGCGACCGAACGCGCCCATGTCGAAATCGCGGGCGCGGTGGCGCCGCAGGCGCTGGTCCAGGCGGTGGCCGCCGCCGGCTACGAGGCCCGCCCGCTGGATCCGGGCGGCGCCGCCGCCGATGCCGCGGCCCGGCGCCAGGCGGCCGAACTGCAGGGCCTGCGCCGCGCGCTGATCGTGGCCGCGGTGTTCGCGCTGCCCGTGTTCGTGCTGGAAATGGGCTCGCACATGATCCCGGCCTTCCACCATGCCGTGGCCGGCAGCATCGGCGTGCAGAACAGCTGGTACATCCAGTTCGTGCTGGCCTCCATCGTGCTGTTCGGCCCGGGGCTGCGCTTTTTCCGCAAGGGGGTGCCGGCGCTGCTGCGCGGCGCGCCCGACATGAACTCGCTGGTGGCCGTGGGCACGGCGGCCGCCTATGCGTATTCGGTCATCGCCACGTTCGCCGCCGGCGTATTGCCGCCGGGCACGGTCAACGTCTATTACGAGGCCGCCGCGGTCATCGTGGCGCTGATCCTGCTGGGCCGCTATCTGGAGGCGCGCGCCAAGGGCAACACCTCCGAGGCGATCAAGCGCCTGATGGGCCTGCAGGCCAAGACGGCGCGCGTGCGGCGCGACGGCGCCACCGTGGAAGTGCCGATCGCGCAGGTGGCGGCGGGCGACGTGGTCGAAGTGCGGTCGGGCGAGCGCGTGCCGGTGGACGGCCAGGTGATCGAGGGCACCAGCTTCGTGGACGAGTCCATGATCAGCGGCGAGCCCGTGCCGGTCGAGAAGCAGCCGGGCGCCGAGATCGTGGGCGGCACGGTCAACCAGAACGGCGCGCTGGCGCTGCGCGCCACCAAGGTGGGCGGCGATACCGTGCTGGCGCAGATCATCCGCATGGTCGAGCAGGCCCAGGGCTCCAAGCTGCCCATCCAGGCGCTGGTGGACCGCATCACCATGTGGTTCGTGCCGGCGGTCATGGCCGTGGCCCTGGCGACCTTCGCCATCTGGTTCGTGTTCGGCCCCGATCCGGCGCTGACCTTCGCGCTGGTCAACGCGGTTGCGGTGCTCATCATCGCCTGCCCGTGCGCCATGGGGCTGGCCACGCCCACCTCCATCATGGTGGGCACCGGGCGCGCCGCGCAGCTGGGCGTGCTGTTTCGCAAGGGCGAGGCGCTGCAGGCGCTCAAGGACGCCCGCGTGGTGGCGGTGGACAAGACCGGCACCCTCACCAAGGGCCGCCCCGAGCTGACCGACCTGGTGCTGGCCGAAGGCTTCGAGCGCGCGGCGGTGCTGGGCAAGGTGGCCGCGGTCGAGGCCAAGTCCGAGCACCCCATCGCGCGCGCCATCGTCGATGCCGCGCAGGTCGAGGGCGCCCGGCCGGGCGCGATCGAGGCGTTCGAGTCGATCACCGGCTACGGCGTGGCGGCGCGGGTCGACGGCGCGCGGGTCGAGATCGGCGCCGACCGCTACATGGCGCGGCTGGAGCTGGACGTGGCCGTGTTCGCCGCCGAGGCGGCGCGCCTGGGCGACGAGGGCAAGACGCCGCTGTACGCCGCCATCGACGGCCACCTGGCGGCCATGATCGCGGTGGCCGATCCCATCAAGAACACCACCGCCGCGGCCATCCGCGCCCTGCATGGCCTGGGCTTGAAAGTGGCCATGATCACGGGCGACAACCGCCGCACCGGCGAGGCGATCGCGCGCCAGCTGGGCATCGACGAGGTCATCGCCGAAGTGCTGCCGGACGGCAAGGTCGACGCGGTCAAGCGCCTGAAGGCCGAGCACGGCGCGCTGGCCTATGTGGGCGACGGCATCAACGATGCGCCGGCGCTGGCCGAGGCCGACGTGGGCATCGCCATCGGCACCGGCACCGGCACCGACGTCGCCATCGAGGCGGCCGACGTGGTGCTGATGTCGGGCGACCTGGGCGGCGTGCCCAACGCCATCGCGCTGTCGCAGGCCACCATGGCCAACATTCGGCAGAACCTGTTCTGGGCCTTCGCCTACAACGTGGCGCTGATCCCGGTGGCCGCCGGCGTGCTGTATCCGGTCAACGGCAGCCTGCTGTCGCCGGTGTTCGCGGCTGGCGCGATGGCGCTGTCCAGCGTGTTCGTGCTGAGCAACGCGCTGCGGCTGCGCCGCTTCGCCGCGCCGTTCGCGGCGCGTTAAGATCCCCGTTTCGGGCCGTCGCGGCGGCCCCGCACGGAGGTCCGGACGATGACAAACCCTGGCGATGGCGCGGCAGGCGCGGTGGATTGCGCCACCCTCGACCACTGGCGGCCGCGCCTGGCCGCCATTGCCGCGGCCGCCGGCCAGGACGACGCCGCGCATGACCTGGGCCACCTGCGGCGGGTGTGGGGCGCGGCGCGCGCCATGCTGCAGGCGCATCCCGAGGCCGACGCGCTGGTCGTGCTGGCCGCCAGCTACCTGCACGATCTGGTCAACCTGCCCAAGAACCATCCCGAGCGCCACCTGGCGTCGCGCCAGGCCGCCGCGGCGGCGCGCGAGCGCCTGGCGCGGGCGGGCTTTCCGGCCGCGCGGCTGGACGCGGTGGCGCACGCCATCGAAGCGCACAGTTTCTCGGCCGGCATCGCGCCGCGCACCATCGAGGCGCGCATCGTGCAGGACGCCGACCGCCTGGACGCGCTCGGCCCGGTGGGACTGGCGCGCATGTTCCATGTGGGCGGCAGCCTGGGCCGCGCGCTGGCCCATCCGTCCGATCCGCTGGCCGCGCAGCGCGCGCTCGACGACAGCCGCTATACCCTGGACCACATCGAGGCCAAGCTGGCCCGCCTGCCGCACGGCATGCAGACCGAGGCCGGCCGCCGCCTGGGCGAGCAGCGCCTGGCGTGGCTGCGCGACTTCCGCGCCGCCTTCGCGGCGCAGTGGGGCGGCGGCCAGCTTCGATAAAATCCTGTTACCGTATCGGTATCCGCGGGCGCGGGCGTGCCCGCGCCGTTATTCATTGCAGGAAGCCGTTCCATGTTCGAGCACGTTCAAGCCTATCCGGGCGACCCCATCCTCAGCCTGAACGAGGATTTCCAGAAAGATCCCCGGGCCGGCAAGGTCAACCTGACCATCGGCATCTATTTCGACGAAGCCGGCCGCATCCCCGTCATGGCCGCCGCCCGCGAGGCCGAGGCCGCGCTGCTGGCCGACATCGGGCCGCGCCCCTACCTGCCGATGGCCGGCCTGCCGGCCTATCGCGACCTGGTGCAGGAGCTGGTGTTCGGCGCCGGCAGCGCCGCGCCGGCCGTATCGCCACGGTGCAGACGCTGGGCGGGTCGGGCGCGCTGAAAGTGGGCGCCGACTTCCTCAAGCGCTATTTTCCCAAGTCGGAAGTCTGGGTCAGCGACCCGAGCTGGGAAAACCATCGCACCATTTTCGAGGGCGCCGGCTTCGCGGTGCACACCTATCCCTATTACGACGACGCCAGCGGCGGCCTGCGCTTTGACGAAATGCTGGCCACGGTGGGCGGCCTGCCGGCCGGCAGCGTCGTGCTGCTGCACGCCTGCTGCCACAACCCGACCGGCGTGGACCTCGATCGCGCCCAGTGGGACGCGCTGATTCCGGTGCTGCGCGAGCGCGGCCTGATCGCCTTCGTCGACATGGCCTACCAGGGCTTCGGCGATGGCCTGGACGACGACGCCTATGCCGTGCGGGCCCTGGCCGAGGCGGGCGTGACCTGTGTGGTGGCCAACTCGTTCTCGAAGAATTTCTCGCTGTACGGCGAGCGCTGCGGCGGGCTGAGCGTGGTGTGCGAAACCGCCGAGCAGGCTGGCTGCGTGCTGGGCCAGCTGACCAGCACCATCCGCGCCATCTACAGCAACCCGCCTACCCATGGCGCGCGCATCGTCGCCCAGGTGCTGGGCACGCCGGCGCTGCGGCAATCGTGGGAGGCCGAGCTGGGCGCCATGCGCGAGCGTATCCAGGCGATGCGGCGCGCCATCCATGACGGCCTGGCCGGCCGCGTCGAGCCGCGCATGCTGCAGCGCTACCTGTCGCAGCGCGGCATGTTCACCTACACCGGCCTGGGCGCCGAGCAGGTCGAGACCTTGCGGCGCGACCAGGGCGTGTATCTGCTGCGCTCGGGCCGCATGTGCGTGGCGGGCCTGAACCGCGACAACGTGGCGGTGGCCGCCGACGCCATCGCCAGCGTGCTGGCGCGCGGCTAGTTCACGGGCAATCTCCGAAACGGCGGACGGTCTCCCAGCGTTCTGTATTTGGGACGCTGAGGGGCCGATCCCGCATCTAGGCGGAAGCCGGGCGCCGGCCTTATCTTATCTTGTACTCCTGTTCAACGCGCGCGCCGGGCCCACCCTGCCGCGGCGCGCGAATCCTGTGTACCCACGAAGGAGCACATCATGGGCAAGCGCTATGCCAAGCTGGACAAGAACAACGTCGCCGTGCTGATGGTCGACCATCAGGTCGGCCTGCTGTCGCTGGTGCGCGACATCGACCCCGACAAGTTCAAGAACAACGTGCTGGCCGTGGCCGACCTGGCCACGTATTTCAAGCTGCCGACCATCCTCACCACCAGTTTCGAGGACGGCCCCAACGGTCCGCTGGTGCAGGAACTGAAGGACCAGTTCCCCGAGGCGCCGTATATCGCCCGCCCCGGCCAGATCAACGCCTGGGACAACGAGGACTTCGTCAAGGCGGTCAAGGCCACCGGCAAGAAGCAGCTGCTGATCGCCGGGGTGGTGACCGAGGTGTGCGTGGCTTTTCCGGCCCTCTCGGCCATCGAGGAAGGCTATGAGGTGTTCGTGGTGACCGATGCCTCGGGTACCTTCAACGAAGTCACGCGCCATTCGGCCTGGAGCCGCATGGAGCAGGCCGGCGCCCAGCTCATGACCTGGTTCGGCGTGGCCTGCGAACTGCATCGCGACTGGCGCAACGACATCGAGGGCCTGGGCGCGCTGTTCTCCAGCCACATTCCCGACTATCGCAACCTCATCGCCGCCTACACCACCGTCAAGGGCGGCAAGTAAGCGGCGCCGCGTCCCGGCCCGGCGTGCGCGCCGGCCCGGGGCGCGGTTTCACTCCTGCGCCGGCGGCGGCGTCACGCCCGGGCCGCGCATCACTTCCACGCCCATGCTCGCCAGGATGTCGCGCGTGGCCGCATCCGGCACGTCTTCGGCGTATACGTCGATATTCAGCGCCCGCGCGGTATCGATGACCGAGCCGGCCAGCTGGCGGCTGCCCGGGCTTTGCGACATGCCGCCCACGAAGCCGCCGCCCAGTTTCACATAGGCCAGCGGCAGCGAATGCAGGCGCGACATGGCGCCGAATTGCTGGGCCAGGCGGCGCAGGCCGACGTGCGCGCCGAAATGCGCGGCGATGCGCTCCAGCGCGATCACGTCGCCCTCGCGGTCGACCAGCCCGTGCGCGTCCACCTCCAGGTAGAGGCGGCCCACCTGGGCGCGCCGGTCGGCCAGCATCAGCTCCAGCTGGCGCAGGAAGCTGCGCTTGCCCAGCGAGGGCAGCGACAGCCGCACCGCCAGCTCGCCCGGCTGGGCGGCCAGCCAGTCCAGCGCCAGGCGCACGGCCTGCAGGTCGCACTCGGCCGACAGGTTCAGCCGCACCGCGGCCGGGATGAACAGCATCGCCGGTATCGGTTCGCGCGCATCGTCGTTGTGCAGCATCAGCATGGCTTCCATGCGCACCAGCCGCCCGTCCACGGCGTGCAGCGGCTCGAATGCCAGGCTGAAGCGTTGCTGGTCGAGCGCGGTGACCAGGGCATCCATCCAGGCCGACTGGCCGGCGGCGGAAAACGGGTCGGCATTGTCGGGGCCGACCAGCACGGCATGGTCGTCGCCGGCGCTTTCGGCGCGGGTCAGGCCGAAATCCAGCCGCGCCAGCACGCCGTTGAACTGCGTGCCCGGCGCATAATCGGCCAGCGCCATGGCCCAGCGGCACAGGCCGCCTTCGCCCACCGGAATGCGCAGCGTGCGCAGCTCGGCGCGCACCAGGTCGGCGATGACCTGGGCCTGCGGCGCGGCGCAATGCGGCAGCAGCACGGCGAAGTCCGAGCCGTTCAGGCGGGCCACCAGCGACTGCGCCAGGCCCTGGGCGGTGACCAGGGCGCTGATGCGCTGGCACACCGATTGCAGCCACTGGTCGATGAACTGGCGCGGCATGTGCCGGTTCAGGGCCGTCAGGTCGCGCTGGCGGAACACCAGCACATGGCCGCCGGCGCTCGACAGGGGCGCCGGCAACGCCGGCGAGTCGGCCGGCTTTTCGTCCAGGGCGCGGCGGAATTCATTGATGAAGTACTTGCGGTTGGCCAGGCCGGTGACCGGGTCCTGGTTCAGCTCCACTTCCAGCGATTCGATGTGGCTGCTCTGTTCCTCGGCCGTGGCGCGCACGCGTTCGCGCGTCTGCGCCAGGGCGTCGACGATGCCGGAGAACTCCGCCACGCGCGCGAACGCCTGTTCGCCGCTGGCTCGGCTGTCGATGGCGCGCACCTGTTCGCTCACCTGGAACAGCAGGCGCTTCTCGATCCAGCGCACCAGCGCGAAGGCGAACAAGGCCCACAGCACCCCCGCGCCCATGATCAGCGCCGCCATGCGCAGGCTGCTGGCCCACAGGGTTTCCCAGGCGTAGGCGTCGTTGGCGACCAGGGTGACCTCGCCGATCTGGCGCCAGCCATCGCTGACCGCGTGGCTGGCCGCGCGGTTGGCCAGCGGGGCCAGCGCCTGGAACCAGGCCGGCACGCTGGCCGCCGGCTGGGCGCCGCGCTCGACCATGACCGCGCCCTGCGGGTCGGCCAGCCGCACCAGCGAGAAATGCCCGCCGTCGAACAGCGCGGACACCAGCAGCTCCTGCGTCACCGGGTCGTTGTTGGCCGGCTGTGACAGCGACAGCGCCAGCGATACGGCGGCGTCGGTGCTTTGTACCTGCAACTGGTCGGACAGATAGCCGCGCGCCGCGTTGATGCTCAGCACGAGCGTGCCCAGCAGGATGATCCCGATGGCGAGGGTAAGGCTGAGCAGCAGTCGACGAAGTATGGACATAGGATTTCCTGGATCTCAGGGCCGCAGGCCCTCGCGCTCCATGCGCAGGAGCAGGTCGCGCCACCGGCTGAGCCGGTCCACCGGGCTGGCCTGCTTGCCGTCGACGTAGACGCCGTCGGCATTGAAACTGAAAACGGGCGTCAGGTCGCGCCGCTCGTTGGCCGGCATGATGGTCGAGATCAGGCTGTCGAGCACCAGCGGCACGGCGTTGGGCGTGGGATAGTAGCCCAGCACCATGTGCGCGATCTGTTGATTGCTGTACGGTCCGCCGATGCGGGCCCGCACATAGATGAAACGCAGCTTCTCGGTGGGCACGCCCAGCGAGATCAGCGAGAAATACTTGCCGATGACATAGTCCTCGCAGTCGCCGGCCCCCTTGCCCAGGGTTTCCAGCGGCGTGGCCCAGTAATCGGCGCGGCCCCAGATGTGCGTGTCCTCGCCGGACAGCACGCGCTGGTTCCAGAACGCGTTGACGCGCGCCAGCTGGTTGGCTTCGCTGGCGGAGGTGTCGTTGCGCAGCAATTGCAGCCAGTCGTCCACGGCGCGCGCGCCGCGCGCGCCGTAGCGGCTGGCCGCCAGGCTTTGCAACTTGCCGGTATCGACATCGAGCGCGTGGACGCCACCCCACCCGCAAGCCAGGCTCAGCAGGGCTGCCAGCGCCAGGCGCGGCGCTTTACGGGGACGGGTGGACAATGGCATGAAACATATTTTGACATTTTCCGCGTTCCCGCGCCGCCGGCGGGCGGCACGCCTTGCGGCGAGCCGCCCGCGCACCGGGCTTACTGGTCAACTTGCAGCTTGTGGCGGCTGAGCAGGTCCTGGATGATGGCGGCGTCGTCCTTGGTGCCGCCAGCGGTCAGGTCGATGTTCTCCAGCACGATGGTCTGGTCCGCGCCCTGGGTGTTGACATGCCCCTGGGTGTTGACCTGGATCACCGTGTCCTGCCCATCGCTGGAGAACTTCAGGAACTGCGTCAGGTTGCCGCTGTTCTCGCCCTGCAGCAGCTCGCCCAGGTCCAGCACGTCGCCGCCGTCGGCAATGTCGGCGTTGGAGAAGTCCTTGATCGTGTCGCGCGCCGGCGCGCCCACCACGCCCTGGTCGTTGAGCTCCCACTTGAAGGTGTCGCTGCCGTCACCGCCGTACAGGATGTCATCGCCCTGGCCGCCGATCAGCAGATCCTTGCCTTCGCCGCCATGCAGCTCGTCGCTGCCGGCGCCGCCATGCAGCTCGTCGTTGCCGCCGCGCGTATCGCCATCCACGTCAAACAGCGCGTGGTTCTCCGAGATGTACTTGTGCAAGTCGGCATCGGTGGGCTGCACGCCGTTCTTGAGGAACAGGAAGTCCTTGAGCGCCTCCAGGCCCGAACCGTTGGGCAGGTCGGCCGGCTTGGCCGGATTGCCCGCCACGCCCCACGGCAGGTTGTCGGTGTTGATCGCGTCGCCGAACAGGATGTCGTTGCCGTCGCCGCCATACAGCTTGTCGTTGCCGACCGGCGCCAGCTCGGTGCTCTGGCTGCCGCCGATCAGGGCCGACTCGAGGTCCGACGGATCGAGCACGGTCTGCGAGTTGCCGGTGCGGCCCGACGTGTAGCTGCGGATGGTGTCCACTGTGGCATAGAACTGGCCGCCGCCGCTGTTGTCGTTGACGATGAACTGGAATCCGTACTGGCCGGGGCCGTGGATACCCGTGCGAGTGCTGGCGTCGGTGCCGCGCTCGACCTCGTTCCACTGCGTGCCGTCCCACTTCATCAGGACCCATTCGAACTTGTCGGCCGGGTTCTTGTTGCCCATGCTGAGCGCGAAGCTGAACGAGGCGCCGCCGGCGCTGGTGACGTTCATCCTGTGGTCGGGGTTCATGGTTACCTTGAACGCCTGGCCATCCGCGGTCGTATCCGTGATACGCATCGCGTTGTCGTTCTTGGTCACCGTGCCGGTGCCGTCCTTGTCCCAGGTGTTGACGTTGTTGGCGTTCGAGTTGCCGGAGAAGTTGACGTGGGTTTCCTGGCCGCCCGTGTAGTAGCCGCCGGTGTTGTCGTACTTGTTCAGCGTGGACGTGGAAACGCCCGAGCCGATCCCGATGCCATGCACATCGCTGATCGCGGCCAGCTCGGCGAATTCGTTGTCGCGGTTGTAGCTCCACTCGGTGCTGGGTTCGCCGTCGGTCAGGAAGAACGTCAGGTTCTTGTAGGGCTTGCCTTCGCTGTCCACCGTGGGCTGGCCTTCGAACCACTGCGTGGTCCGGTCGAACGCCGCGCCGTACGGCGTGGCGCTGCTGGCCTTCAGGCCCATCAGGATGTCGACCATCTCATCGACGTTTTCCGGCGTCAGGCCCGTGATCGACTTCTTCAGCGCGCTGCTGGAGCCGTTGAAGGTGATCAGCGACACGTTGATTTCGCCGTCATGGACGGCCAGCTGGTTCTCCAGCAGGGCCTTGAGCGCGTCCTTGGCGGTTTGCAGGCGGGTCGGCTTGTTCGAGCCCGAACCCCACTTGTCGTTCATCGAGTCGGACAGGTCCAGCACCAGCGCGATGTTGTAGCTGGTGCCCGCGGTCACGTTCTGCTTGATGCCGCCCTGGTCGCCCAGCATCACATCGTTGCCGGCGCCGCCGGTGATGGTGTTGTTGTCGTTGGATCCGGCCACGAACTGGTCGATGTTGATCGTCAGCGTGGTGGAGGTCAGGTCGCCATCGGCGTCGCGCACCGTGTAGGTGAACACGTCCTGGCCGTCGCCCGGCAAGGCGCCCTGGCCGCTGGCGTTGGCCTTGTAGCTGTAGCTGCCGTTGGCATTGAGCGTCAGCTTGCCGTACAGGCCGTCGATGGCCTGGCCCACCTTGCCGTGCGAGATGGCGCCGGTATCGCCGGCCGCCACGCCCACGATGGCGCCGGCATGGTGCCAGCCGTCGGCGCTGGTGTCGTTGGCCAGCACGCCGTCGGCGGCGGACACGTTCTGGGTCACGCCTTCGGTGACGTTGTCCAGGTCGGCGTGCGCCGTCGGCACCGAGTCCAGGATCTGGATGACCAGGTCGCCGCTGCGCTCCTGGCCGTCGCTGTCCGTGACCGTGACCGTGAAGTCGTCGTGCACGCTGTTCTTGCCGTTGCCGTGGTTATGGGCCTGGCCCTTCTCGGTGTAGGTGTAGCTCAGCGCGCCGCTCTGCGGGTCGTAGCCGGTCACGATCAGCGTGCCTTTGCCGGTGTGGAAGGTGACCGGGTTGCCCGCCGTGGCGTTCGTGACGTCCGTGCCGTTGACGGACACGCTCACGACGGCGAGCGCCGTGGAGAGCATGACCGAGCCGCCGACGGTATCGCCCGAGTCTTCCATGACCCGGTTGAACGCGTCCACGACGGCCGCCTCGGCGCCGGAGGTGACGTCGAATTCAGTCTGCGCGGGGTCGCCGTCGCCGTCGGTGCCGGTGACGTGTACCGTGAAGTCCATGTCATCGGCCGGCACGCTGTTGGTGTACGACAGCGTCGTCAGCGAGACCTTGAGGCCGCCGACGCCTTCCAGGGTCGCGGTGCTGAACTCGCCGAACGAGATGGGCGGGACCGCGGCGGCCGCGGCTGCCTGGATCTGGTCCTGCGTGATGCTCAGCGACGTATCGCCCGCATTGACCGGAACCGTGAGAGTCAGCGTATTGACGCCGTCGAACAGCGTGACCTTCACCGACCCCGGGTTGTTCACCGTGGCGATGCCGAAGTTGAAGTTCAGCATGGGGGACTCAAAGGTCATCTGGAAACTTTCGCCGCCTTCGAACCAGGTATTGCCGATGCCGAACTCATGGCTGACGTTCGGAACGTTCGATCCCTTGCCGTTGAACTGTACCTGCTGGTTGCTGTGCAGTACCGTTACCGATGCAATGCCGAAGTCGTAGCTGGCCTGCGGCGAGTTGGTGATCTGCGAACCCATGTTCACGGACTCGGTCGTTCCGGGCCGGGTCGCCAGCTGATCGACCGTATAGGTGCCGTCGGTGTTCAGCGTGACCGTGAACACGTGCGTGCCGTCCGGCGAGAAGATGTTGACGGACGCGTTGTTCATCGCGCTCGTCGTCCAGTCGTTCGGCAGGCCGGTGATGCCGGTGATGTTCAGCGAACCCACGCCGTCGGCGCCGCTTTCGAACTCCAGCGTGCCGGTCTGCGTCTGGCCCGCCTCGTTGGCCAGCACGGTATCGGTCACCGTCTGGAACGTCGGCACGTCATCGACGATGGTGATATTGAACGAGCTGCTCGTTTCGCTGTCGCCGTTGCCGGTGACCGTGACGCCGATGTTGTCGGTGATGGTGTCATTGCCCGGCTGGCTGTGCGTCTGCGCCTCGTTCAGCGTGTAGCTGAACGTGATGTCGGCGCTCTTGCCGTCGGCCGAAGGCGTATAGCCCGTGATCGTCAGCGTGCCCTCGGTCGTATTGATGGCCGGCAGGCTGCTCAGGTCGCCGCTCAATTGCGCGACCGTGAAGGTCTGGCCGCCGATGGTGACGCTGCTGATGCCGTCGCTGGCCGACACGGTGATCGTGCCGCCGGTGGTTTCGCTGTCGTCGGCCGCATTGTCCAGGCCGGCTTCGTACACCTTGCCGTCGTCGGCGCCCAGGTTCACGGAGATCGCGCCGGTGTCGTTGACGCCCGTTACGGTGACCGTGAGGGTCGTCGTGGAGGTGCCGCCTTCGCCGTCGGAAACCGTGTAGCTGATGGACGTCTCGACACTGTCGCCCTGGGCCAGGTGCTGGAAGGCATTGCCCGGGTTGAAGGAGTAGGTGCCGTCGGCGTTGAGCGTGAAGGTGCCGCCGTTGTCGCCGGCGATGGCCACGCCCACGTTGGCGGGCTGGCCGTTGACCGCGGAGACGTGCAGGTCGTCGTTGTCCGGATCGGTGTCGTTCCTGAGTACGCCCTGGGCCGGGTCGGTGACCGTCAGGGTGGTGTCCTCGTCGGTCGTGCCGGTGTCGGCCACGGCGGTCGGGGCGGGGTTGTTCACGTCCCACTCGAAGGTCTGGCTGACCGAGGCGCCGTTGGCGTCGGTGGCGGTGATCTCGACGGTGTAGACGCCGTCATTGTTCGCGCCGCCTTGCGAGGCCGAGTTATCCAGCGTGCCCGAGATGATGCCGGTGGCCGGATCCAGGGTCAGGCCCGGGGGCAGGCCGTCGGCGGTGAAGGTCAGCGTGTCGCCGTTGTCGACGTCCTCGAACTGGCCGGAGATATCGACCGGGGTGATGGCTTCGCCGTCGTTGTTGGCCTGGTCGTCCAGGGTGACGTTCGGGGTGAGCGTGGGCGCGTCGTTGGTGCCGGTGACGGTGACCGTCAGCGTGGCCGAGGAGGTGCCGCCTTCGCCGTCGGAGACGGTGTAGGTGATGGAGGTCTCGGCGGTGGCGTCCTTGGCCAGGTTCTGGAAGTCAGGGCCCGGGTTGAAGGTATAGGTGCCGTCGGCGTTGAGCGTGAAGGTGCCGCCGTTGTCGCCGGCGATGGCCGCGCCCACGTTGCCGGGCTGGCCGTTGACCGCGGAGACGTGCAGGTCGTCGTTGTCCGGATCGGTGTCGTTCTTGAGCACGCCCTGGGCCGGGTCGGTGACCGTCAGGGTGGTGTCCTCGTCGGTCGTGCCGGTGTCGGCCACGGCGGTCGGGGCGGGGTTGTTCACGTCCCACTCGAAGGTCTGGCTGACCGAGGCGCCGTTGGCGTCGGTGGCGGTGATCTCGACGGTGTAGACGCCGTCATTGTTCGCGCCGCCTTGCGAAGCCGAGTTGTCCAGGGTGCCGGAGATGATGCCGGTGGCTGGATCCAGGGTCAGGCCGGGGGGCAGGCCGTCGGCGGTGAAGGTCAAGGTATCGCCGGTATCCGGGTCGGTGAATTGACCCGAGATATCGACCGGAGTGATGGCTTCGCCGTCGTCGTTGGCCTGGTCGTCCAGGGTCACGCCCGGGGTCAGAATGGGCGCATCATTGCCGCCTGCGACGGTGATGGTCAGCGTGGCCGAGGAGGTGCCGCCTTCGCCGTCGGAGACGGTGTAGGTGATGGAGGTCTCGGCGGTGGCGTCCTTGGCCAGGTTCTGGAAGTCAGGGCCCGGGTTGAAGGTATAGGTGCCGTCGGCGTTGAGCGTGAAGGTGCCGCCATTGTCGCCGGCGATGGCCGCGCCCACGTTGGCGGGCTGGCCGTTGACCGCGGAGACGTGCAGGTCGTCGTTGTCCGGGTCGGTGTCGTTCCTGAGCACGCCCTGGGCCGGGTCGGTGACCGTCAGGGTGGTGTCCTCGTCGGTCGCGCCGGTGTCGGCCACGGCGGTCGGGGCGGGGTTGGTCACATCCCACTCGAAGGTCTGGCTGACGCTCTTGCCGCCCGAGTCGGTGGCCGTGATGGTGACGGTATAGACGCCGTTGTTGCCGCCTTGCGAGGCGGAGTTATCCAGCGTGCCGGAGATGATGCCGGTGGCCGGATCCAGGGTCAGGCCCGGGGGCAGGCCGTCGGCGGTGAAGGTCAGCGTGTCGCCGTTGTCGATGTCCTCGAACTGGCCGGAGATGTCGACCGGGGTGATGGCTTCGCCGTCGTCGTTGGCCTGGTCGTCCAGGGTCACGCCCGGGGTGAGCGTGGGCGCGTCGTTGGTGCCGGTGACAGTGACCGTCAGCGTGGCCGTGGAGGTTGCGCCGGACGGGTCGGTAATCGTATAGGTGATGGTGGTGGTGGTCGTCTGGCCTTCGCCCAACGACTGGTGCTCATTGCCCGGCACGAAGGTGTACGAGCCGTCGGGCTGCACCGTGAACGTGCCGCCGCCGCTGCCGGGCAGCGTCAGGCCGCCGGAAGTCATCGGCCGGCCATTGACGGAAACCACGGCCAGCGGATCGCCGTCGGGGTCGGAGTCGTTCAGCATCAGGTTGCCGCGCAGCGTCTGGCCCTGGCGGGTCTGGCCCAGGTCGTCCAGCGCGTTGGGTGCCTGGTTGGCGGGCGCGGGCGCGGCTTCGTCATCGGCGCCGGCGGTGGCGCCGCCCAGGAAGGTGCGCACACCGTCTTCGCCGCGGCCCGGATTCGGGTACGCCAGGTCCATCGGGGTGGTGCTTTCGAGAATCTTGGCCAGGCGCACGAAGCTGCTGCCGGCGCTGTCGCCGCTGCCGCCGATGACCGCGGCGGTGGGATCCAGTTCGTCGAACGGGTCGCGGCCATCCTGCAGGGCGGCCAGCAGGCGTTCGGAGTCGGTCGTGGTCGGCAGGGCCACCGCGGCCTCGGAAGCGTCGCCGCCGCCGCCGTTCAGGTCCGGCGTGACGGCCACTTCGCGCCCTTCGCCGATCACCAGGGGCATGCCGCCATCGACCTGCAGGGCCACCGTGGAGCCCGAGGCCGTGACGATGTCGCTGCCCTGCGGCACCTTGCTGCCCTCATGCAATTCGGTCAGCGAACCATCGCTGTTGCGTATCCAGGCACGGCCGGTGACGGCGGTGACGACAGCGGGGGAAGAATTGGCCATGGCGATCCACTCCGGGATTGACTGAGATGACCATGATGGTACGGACGCGCCGCCGTCCCGGGTATTGTCCGCGAGGACAGGTTCGCGAGGAGAATTTCAGGGGCGGGGAGGGTGGTGCGGGGGGGCGTGGTGCCTGTCCCCGCGGGGACGGATACCGTCTTAGGAGCGGGGAGGGTGGTGCGGGGGAACGTGGTGCCTGTCCCCGCGGGGACAGGCACCCAGGCCGCAGGCGCCTTAACGGCCGTCAGTCCCCGTGCGGGGGGCAGGCGTACGGGTGGAAATGCCGTGCACGCACAGCGCCAGTTGCAGGCGGTCCGAGACGCCCAGTTTTTCGAAGGCGGCCGACAGGTGCGCCTTGACCGTGCGTTCGGTGATGCCCAGTTCGCCGGCGATGTCGGCGTTGGAATCGCCGTGGGCCGCGCGCAGCGCCACCGCGTTCTCGCGCTCGGTCAGGCGGTCGTGCTGCCAGGGGGCCGGCGCGCTGGGCACGCGTTCGTCCACCAGCTTGAGCAGGCGGGTGACCAGCGAGCGGCCCATCCAGATGCCGCCGCCGGATACGACCTCGAGCACCTGCATCAGCGAGGCCAGCGGGGCGTGGCTGTGGCAGTAGCCGTAGGCGCCCGCGGCAAAGACCTGGGTGCCCTGGGCGTCGCTGGGCCGCGAGCTGGCGACCACCAGGCGCAGGCCGACGGTAAGCTCCTGCCATTGCGGGGCGTCCCAAGCCGGCAGGCGCGCCACGCTGGCGTCCAGGACCACCAGCTGGCGGCCCTGGCCCTGCCATTGCTGCAGCGAGGCCAGGCCGCGCCCGCGCGCCGGCAGCCAGCGCGCCGCGTCCAGGCCGCGCCAGTGTTGCCAGAGCAAATCGTCATCGGTAACCAACAGAACCGGAGTGGCGTGCATACTCAACCTCGCAGATCTCCCTCAACGTTCGGTAAACGCGTTTTCCTTGGCGCGCAGGATGGGCTTGAGCAGGTATTGCAGCACCGTGCGCTTGCCCGTCAGGATGTGGACTTCGGCCACCATGCCAGGGATGATGGGCAGTTTCCTGTCGCCCAGCGTGGCGCTGTTGGTGCGCACACGCACGATGTAGAACGAATTGCCTTTCTCGTCGGTGACCGTGTCGGCGCCGATCTGCTCCACATGTCCTTCCAGCCCGCCGTAGATGGCGAAGTCGTAGGCGGTGAATTTCACCTCCGCCTTCTGGTCGGGATGCAGGAAGCCGATGTCGCGCGGCAGCACCCGCACTTCCAGCAGCAGGGTGTCGTCGGTCGGGACGATTTCGATGATGTCCTTGCCCGGCTGCACCACGCCGCCCACCGTATTGGAGAACAGCGATTTGACGGTGCCGCGCACCGGGGAGCGGATGTCGGCCAGCTTGACGCGGTCGGCCAGGGCGGCCTGGCCCTCGCGCAGGGTGGCCAGCTTGGTGTTGGTTTCGGACAGTTCGCTGCGCGCCTGGTTGCGGATGTTCAGTTCCGCTTCCTGCAGCTTGCTCTGCGCTTCCTTGATCGAGGCGCCGATGCGGTCGATCTGCGCCTCGGCGCCTTTCTGCTCGCCGCAGTAGCGCGCCACGTCGCGCTGCAGGCGCAACAGGTCCACTTCCGAGACAGCGCCGCTCTTGAGCAGCGGGCGGGTAACCTGCAGCTCGCGCGAGGTCAGCCCGCAGCTGGCCGAGGCCTGGTCGCGCTTGGCGATGGTTTCGCGCAGCTCTTCCTCGCGCTGCTTGAGCTGTTCCCTGGCCACGTTGACGGTGGCGTTCAATTCGCTGGTGCGCGCCTGCCAGGTATTGCGCTCCATCTCGACGATGGCGGGGGCTTCCTGCAGCACTTTCTCGGGCGCCACGAACGGCTCACCGGTGGCCAGCGCCTTCAGGCGGGCCGCCTTGGCCAGCAGCGACAGGTATTCGGCGTTGTTCTCGCCCAGCGATGAGGCAAAGCGCGTCGGGTCGATCTTCAGCAGCACCTGGCCGGTCTCGACGGCCTCGCCGGGACGCACCAGGATTTCCTCGACGATGCCGCCGTCCAGGCTTTGCACGATCTGCACCTGGCGCGACGGCACCACCTTGCCCTCGCCGCGCACCACTTCGTCGATGTAGCCGAAGCCGGCCCACAGCAGCAGCGCCAGCGTGGCCAGCAGCGAGGCCCACAGCAGCACGCGCGAGCCGCGCGCGTCGGCCTGGCGGATGGCCCATTCGGCGTTGCCCACGTAGTTGGCCGGGCTGGGCCCGTCCTTGCGTTCGGCGCCGTCGAGCAGGCGGTCGAACAGGCCCATGATCCAGCCGCGCGGCACGCGCCACAGCGCGCCCAGCAGCGAGCCCTGGCGCGCCGGCGGCGCGGCAAGCGTGGCGTTCTGCGTGTTCTGCATGCTCAGCTCCCGCGGCCCACGCGGCCCTGGCGCAGCGCTTCCACCACCTGCTCCTTCGGGCCGTCGGCCACGATATGGCCGTTGTCGATGACGATCAGGCGCTCGACCAGGTCGAGCAGGGCGGTGCGGTGCGTCACCAGCAGGATGGTCTTGTCGGCGCTGGCGGCCTTCAGGCGCTTGCGCAGCTGCGATTCGCTCTGGTGGTCCATGTTGCTGCTGGGCTCATCCAGCAGCAGGATGGGCGGGTCGTTGATCAACGCGCGCGCGATCGCCACCGACTGGCGCTGGCCGCCCGACAGGGACTCGCCGCGCTCGCCGATCATCATGTCGAAACCGTTGGGGTGCACGTTGGCGAACTCGGTCACGCCGGCCGCGTTGGCGGCGGCCAGGATGCTGGCATCGTCGGCGTGCGGCGCGCCCATGGCCAGGTTGTGCCTGAGGCTGCCGTAGAACAGCACCGGATCCTGCGGCACATGGCCGATGGCGCGGCGCAGGTCGGCCGGGTCGATCTGGCGCACGTCCACGCCGTCGACCAGCACCGCGCCCTCGGTCGGCTGGTACAGGGCCAGCGCCAGCTTCTCCAGCGTGGTCTTGCCCGAGCCGATGCGGCCGATGACGCCCACTTTCTCGCCCGGAGCCAGCTTGAACGACACCTTCTTCAGGGCCGGCTGGCTGGCGCCCGGGTAGGCGAACGTCACGTCGCGGAACTCGATGCCGCCCTGGAACACCGGGCGGTGCAGGAATTCGGTGCCGGCGGGGCGCTCCACCGGCAGGTTCATGTAGTTGTCGATCGATCCCAGCGAGGTGCGCGCGTTCTGGTATTGCATCAGCAGGGCGGCGACCTGGCCGAACGGCGTCAGGCAGCGGCCGGCGATCATCGAGGCGGCGATGATGCCGCCCATGGACATGGCCGACTCCTGGGCCTGGAATACGCCGATGATGACCACCGCCACCGAAACCAGCTGCTGCATGGCCTGCACGAAACCGACCGTCGAGGCCGAGATCAGCTTCAGCTTGCCGCCGTTCTGGGCGATGAACTCGGTCGAACGCTCCCAGTTGCGCTGGATCGCGCCCTGGCCGTTGAGGGTCTTGACGGCCTCGAAGCCGGCCAGCGCCTCGACCAGGGTGGCGTTGCGCTGCGCCGAGGCCTGGTACGAGGCCATGGTCAGCGTTTCCATGCGCGCCTGCGCCGCCAGCGACACCAGCAGGATCAGCGCGATGGCCACCAGCGGCGGGGCGATCAGCCAGGGCGAGATCCACGCCAGCGCGGCCAGGAACAGCAAGGTGAACGGCAGGTCCACCAGGGTGGTGATGCTGGCCGAGGCGATGAAGTCGCGGATCGATTCGAACGAGCGCAGGTTGGCCGCGAACGAGCCCACCGACACCGGCCGGCCCTCCATCCGCAGGTCCAGCACGCGCTCCATGATCTGGGCCGACAGGCGGATGTCCACGCGCTTGCTGGCGCTGTCGACGACATGCGCGCGGGCGGTGGTCAGCACGAGGTTGAACAGCACTACCAGGCCGATGCCCAGCGCCAGCACCCACAGGGTTTCGATGGCGTTGTTGGGCACCACGCGGTCGTACACGTTCATGGTGAACAGCGGCATCGCCATGGCGAAGACGTTGATCAGCAGCGCGGCGATCAGCGCGTCGCGGTACAGCCGGCGGTTCTCCGCGATGGCGGCCCAGAACCAGTGGCGGCTGCGCACCTTGACGACTTCCGGCGCGCGCGCGTCGAAGCGGAACTGCGGCCGTACGAAACAGGCCAGGCCGGTGTAATCCTCCTGCAGCAGGTCGGCGTCCATCTCCACGGCGCTGGCGCCCAGCTCGGGATGGCTGATCAGGTATTTGCCGCCCGGCGCCGTGCCCAGCAGCAGGCAGGCGCGTTCGCCGCGCAGCAGCAGGATGGCCGGCAGCAGTTCGGGCGAGATTTCATCGAGCGTGCGCTTGACGGTGCGCGCCGACATCTGCGCGCGCGCGGCGGCGCGCGGCAGCAGCGCCGGCGTCAGGCGGTGCTCGACCAGCGGCAGGCCGGACGACGGCGCCTGCGCGGTGGCGGGCACCCCGTGGATGCGCGTCAGCTCGACCAGGCAGTCGAGCAGCGGGTCTTCGTGGGATGCGTGGGGATCCGCGCGCCAGCTGCGGGTGGCGGGATCAGAGAACTTGTCCGTCGTCATCGTCCAGCAGATCGAGATCCTCGGCAAGACGGGCCCGATGCCGCTTGCGCTCGGTGAGTTTGCGTTGCGCCTGCGGGGGCAGGTCGGTCAGGCGCAGGGTTCCGTTCTTGATGAGGGCGTCGATCAAGTCTTCGAGGACGCGGACAAAGTCCGCGTCCAGCTTGGAAAAGCCGTTGTCGTTGCTGGCGGACATGGACGGGGCGTCAGGGCCGGGCCTTGTCGGCCGGCACGAACGTCGGCGGCTTGGCGCCGCTGTTGTAGATCACCTGCACAGGCGCCAGGCGCGATACATCGGGCACGGGCGAGTTGCACAGCTTGAGCACTTCGTCGGTCGTCTCCAGCACGGCGTTCTCTTCCGGCATTTCGTCGCGCGCCGGCTGCACGGACAGCGCCGGCAGGATCTTGTGCGACAGCGCCAGCCAGCGGTACTGCGCCAGCTGCAGGTCGGCCATGCCGTTGGCCAGGGCGCGGCGCGATTCGAACAGTTCGTTTTCCGTATCCAGCAGGTCCAGCAGCGAACGCTGGCCGATCTGGAACTGCTCGCGGTAGGCGTTGCGCACCTTGGCGGTGGCGATCTCGTGGTCGCGCAGGAAGGGGATCTGCTCGCGCAGGCGCACGATGTTGTTCCAGGCCACGGCCAGGTCCTGCTGCACGTTGCGGCAGGTGTAGTCGCGCACGTCGCGCGCCGCGTACGACTGCTCGGCGGTCTGGCGCACGCGGGCCGAATCGGCGCCGCCGCGGTACAGGTTGTAGCTCATCACCAGCTGCACGCTCGAGCTTTGCACGTCGCGGTACTGCGGCTCGGGCTGTTCGCGGTCGCGGCCGGTGGCGGCCACGAACTCGAACTTGGGCGAGAAGGCGCCCTTGGCCGAGGCCACGCCGGCGTTGGCCGCCTGCAGGTAGGCCTGCTTGGCCAGGAAGCTGGGGTTCATGCGCAGCGAGTCGTCGAAGTTGGCCGGCTGCTGCGGCAGCTTGCCCGCCACGTCGGGAACGGGCTGCAGATCGACCGCGGGCGTCATGCCCGTGATGCGTTGGAAGCGCTGCTGCACGTCGATCAGGTTGGCGCTTTCGGTCATCAGGTTGGTCTGCGCCAGCGCCAGGCGGCCGCCGGCCTGTTCCAGGTCCACGCGGCGGCCCACGCCCGATTCGGCGTGTTCGCGGATCTGCTTGAGCGTATCCTCGTGCAGCGAATAGTTCTGGCGCGCCAGCAGTTCCATTTCGCGGTAGCGCTGCAGGTCCACATAGGCCTGTACCGCCGAGTAAGCGGTGCTGTCGCTGGTGGCCAGCAGCTCGTAGAAGCGGCCCAGCTTGTCGTAGCCGGCCTGCTTGACGTCATTGCTGGTGCGGAAACCGTCGAAAATCAGCTGGCGCAATTCCACGCTGTAGCCGGGGCGGCTCCAGTTGTACGAGCCGCGGTCCGGCACGTTGCTGCGCCATTCCTTGCCTACGAAGCCCTGGGCGTTGACCTGCGGGCGCAAACCACCGCGTGCAACATTCTGGCCTTCCATGGAGGCACGGAAGTCGTGATACTTGGCCTGGATCTCCGGGTTGCTGAGCAGCGTCTGCTCCACAACCTGGTTCAGGGTGGTACCGGCCTGTTGCTGTGCGTACGCGGCAGGCGCAAACAGGACGGCGACGATGGCGGTCGTGCGTTTGAACGAAAACGTAGGCATAGTCGGTCTCTAGTTATAGTTTGGAACAAACGGCCGACAGTTTGTACGAGAATGTTTTTTTAATCGACTAAAAATTTGTTAATTCTTTGCGTAAACACAATCTTTGCGTCATCATACCTGCAAACATACCGGGTGGTGCTTAAAAAACCATTATAAATCAATAGCATATCCGTTGTTTTCGCAGAAAATCTTTTTATTTCAAAGCGCGTCCCAGGCCGGATTAATGCTAATAATCGGCAATTTCGATGCGTTCTAGCTGATTGATTTGGTTACAAGTAACGTTTTCAACGGCGTGTGCAACTTTATGTTTCCACTGACATTTCGCGTTGGTGCGTCGATTCAAGTAACCATTTATAAACCGTCGCGCAGCCAGGCCAGCACGCCGCGGCCCGCCACCACGCCGCTGGCCATGACCGCGGTCAGCAGATAACCGCCGGTGGGCGCTTCCCAGTCCAGCATTTCGCCGGCGCAGAACACATCCGGCGCCTTGGCCAGCATCAAGCGGGCGTCCAGCGCCGCGCGCTCGACCCCGCCCGCGCTGCTGATCGCTTCGTCGATGGGGCGCGTGCGCAGCAGCCGCAGCGGCAGCGCCTTGATGCGGCGCGCCAGCAGGCCGGCATCGGCATAGGCCTCGGCGCCCGCGCATTCGCGCAGCAGGGCGGCCTTCACGCCCTTGATGCCCAGGCGGCTTTGCAGATGGCTGGACATCGAGCGCGCGCCGCGCGGATGCATCACCGCCGCCGCTACTCGCTCGGCCGGCCAATCGGGCAACAGGTCCAGCCAGGCGGTCGCCGCGCCGCGGACGTCGATGGCATCGCGCAGGCCCGCGCTGCAAGCGTAGACCAGGCTGCCCTCGATGCCGCTGTCGGTGACCACGAATTCGCCGCGCCGCCATGGCCCGTCCGGCGCCAGCGCCATCGCCACCGCCTTGGCCGGCTGGCCGGTCGCGCGCTGCCGCATAGGCTCGCTCCAGTCGGCCTCGAAGCCGCAATTGGCCGGGCGCAGCGGCGCCACCGCCACGCCGTGCTCGCGCAGCGTGGCGGTCCAGGCGCCGTCCGAGCCCAGGCGCGCCCAGCTCGCCCCGCCCAGCGCCAGCACCACCGCATCGGCCCGGACCGCCAGCGCGCCGTCCGGCGTGCCGAAGCGCAGCGCCTGCGGGCTGGCAGGTTCGCCGGCCGGCCAGCCCAGCCAGCGATGCCGCATATGAAAACCCACGCCGGCGCCGCGCAGCCGCGCCAGCCAGGCGCGCAGCAGCGGCGCGGCCTTCATCTCGCGCGGGAACACGCGCCCCGAGGTGCCCACGAAAGTCTCCACGCCCAATCCGTGCGCCCAGGCGCGCAGCGCCTGCGCATCCCACTGCGCCAGCCACTGCGCCACCCAATCGGCGCGCGCGCCGTAGCGCGCTCCGAACGCCTGCGGCGCCTCGCTGTGCGTCAGGTTCAGGCCGCCGCGCCCGGCCAGCAGGAACTTGCGGCCGACCGAGGGCATGGCGTCGTAGACATCGATGCGCAGGCCATGGCCGGCCAGCGTCTCGGCGGCCATCAGGCCGGCCGGGCCGGCGCCGATGATGGCCACGCGCGCGGCGCGCGGGGAGGGCGCGCCGGCTTGCGGCGCCGCTACGGCGGACAGGGAATCAGGGGACATGCAGGGGCGGGGAGGGCGCGGCCGGATGCCGCGATGGCGGATTTTCGCACGCCGCGCGCCCGGCTCGGCGCATCCGGCGGCCCTGCGCGTCGCGCACCGCCCCGCCGTCTTGGCGGACGAGTGCGGAATGATATTTCGACTATACTTGAAACATGGAAACCAACGCCGCCATCAAAGCCCTGGTCGTCCTGGGCCACGCGTCGCGCCTGACCGCGTTCCGCCTGCTGGTGCAGGCCGGCGCCGAAGGCGTGGCCGCCGGGCAGCTGGCGCAGGCCATGGGCATCGCGCCCTCGTCGCTGTCCTTCCATCTCAAGGAACTGGTCCAGGCCGGCCTGCTGGAGGCGCGCCAGGATGGCCGCTTCGTCATCTACGCCGCGCGCTACGACACCATGGCCGGGCTGATCGCCTATCTCACCGACAATTGCTGCCAGGGCGCGCCCTGCGACGCAGCGCCTTGCACTCGCGAACCCCGAGCATGATCACCGCCGCCGTCATTTTCCTGTTCACCCTGACGCTGGTGATCTGGCAGCCGCGCGGGCTGGGCATAGGCTGGAGCGCCTGCCTGGGCGCGGCCATTTCGCTGGCCACCGGCGTGGTGCACTGGAGCGACATCCCCGTTGTGTGGGGCATCGTCTGGAATGCCACCGCCGCCTTCATCGCCATCATCATCGTCAGCCTGCTGCTGGACGAAGCGGGCTTTTTCGAATGGGCCGCGCTGCACGTGGCGCGCTGGGGCCGCGGGCGCGGCCGCATGCTGTTCGCCTGGATCGTGCTGCTGGGCGCGGCCGTCTCGGCGCTGTTCGCCAACGACGGCGCCGCGCTCATCCTCACGCCCATCGTCATGGCCATGCTGGCCGCGCTGGGCTTTGGCGCCGGCGCCACGCTGGCCTTCGTCATGGCCGCCGGCTTCGTCGCCGACACCGCCAGCCTGCCGCTGATCGTCTCCAACCTGGTCAACATCGTCTCGGCAGACTACTTCGGCATCGGTTTCAACCGCTATGCCGCGGTGATGATTCCCGTGACGCTGGTGTCGGTGGCCGCCACGCTGGCCGTGCTGCTGCTGCGCTTTGGCGCCAGCGTGCCGGCGCGCTACGACGCCTCGCAGCTGAAAGCGCCGCGCGCGGCCATCCGCGACCCGCGCACCTTCCGCGCCGGCTGGATGGTGCTGGCCCTGCTGCTGGTGGGGTTCTTCGGCCTGGAGCCGCTGGGCGTGCCGGTCAGCGCCACCGCGGCGGCGGCCGCCGCCGTGCTGCTGGCCGTGGCCGGGCGCGGCCATTTCATCAGCACGCGCAAGGTCATGCGCGAAGCGCCCTGGCACATCGTGGTGTTCTCGCTCGGCATGTACCTGGTGGTGTTCGGCCTGCGCAATGCCGGCCTTACCCAGTCGCTGGCCGACCTGTTCGGCTGGTTCGCCTCGCACGGCCTGTGGGCCGCCACCTACGGCGTAGGCCTGGTCACCGCCTTGCTGTCTTCGGTGATGAACAACCTGCCCACCGTGCTGGTGGGCGCCCTGTCGATCGACGCCAGCAGCGCCAGCGGCGCGGCGCGCGAGGCCATGGTGTACGCCAACGTCATCGGCAGCGACCTCGGCCCCAAGATCACGCCCATCGGCAGCCTGGCAACCTTGCTGTGGCTGCACGTGCTGGCGCGCAAGGGCGTGCGCATCTCGTGGGGCTATTACTTCAAGGTCGGCATCGTGCTGACCCTGCCGGTGCTGCTGCTCACGCTGGGCGCGCTGGCGCTGCGGCTGTCGTAAGGGCAGGGCGGGGCAGGCAGCCCCGCCGCCCCGCCACCCATCACTCGGGCTGGATGTTCGCCTCGCGCATGCGGCGGCCCCAGGTGTCGAGCTGCGACTGCACGAACTGCTGCTGCTGCGCCAGCGTGTTGGGCGCCGTGGTCATGCCCAGGCCCTTGAACTTCTCCTGGATCTCGGGGCGCGCCAGCGCCTTGTTGACCGAGTCGTTCAGGCGCTGGGCGACTTCCGGCGGAATGCCGGCCGGGCCCGACAGGCCCACCCATACCACCAGGTCGAAGGCCTTGTAGTCGGTCTCGGCGAAGGTCGGCACCTCGGGCAGGTCGGGCAGGCGCTGCTCGGTGCTGACCGCCAGCGCGCGGATCTTGCCGGCGCGCAGCAGCGGCGTGGCCACCGACAGGTCGCCCAGCACGTAGTCCACCTGGCCGCCGGCCAGGTCGGTCAGCGCCGGCGGCTGGCTTTTGTACGGCACGCCTTCGGCGCGTATGCCGGCGATATTGTTGAAGGCCACCGCGCCCACCTGGCCGCCGGGCGAGCCGTAGCCGTAGTTCAGCGAGCCCGCCTTGGCCTTCTGCACCAGCTGGTCCAGCGTCTTGATGTCGCCGTCGCCGCGCACCAGCACCAGCATGGGCATGGTGGTCAGGCGCGAGATGTGCGTGAAGTCCTTCTGCGCGTCGTACGGCAGCTTCTTGAACAGGCCCGGGTTGATCGAGTTCAGCGAGCTGCTGGCGATCGTCAGCGTGTAGCCGTCGCCGGGCTGGCGCACGGCGTATTCGGTGCCGATCAGGCCTTGCGCGCCGGGCTTGTTCTCGACGATGACGTTGGCGCCCAGGTCCTTGCGCAGTTCCTCGGCGATGATGCGCGCGCTGGTGTCGGTGGCGCTGCCGGGCGAGAAGGCGGCCACGATCTTGATCGGCTTGTCGCCCGGATAGGTGTCGGCTGCGCCCGCCGTGCCGGCGGCCAGGGCCAGGACGGCGCTGGCCAGCAGCGCGGATTTGAAGCTATGCATGAGTGGTCTCCTGTGCTTTATAGGAATAGGAATGGGCAAGCGCTCAGCGCTTGGGCGGCGGGGCCGCCATTTCGCCCAGCGCGGGCGGACCGCGCCGGATCGCCGCCGGGGTGTGCGACAGCTTGATCGGAATGCCCGGGCCGGTGTAGTCGGGCTGTTGCACCACCATGCGGCGGTGCGCCGTGTGCGGCGCGGCCGCCACGGCGGCAATGTCCAGGATGGGCGCGGCCGGCACGTTCTGCGCCAGCAGCTGCTGGCCGAACGGCTCGCCGTCGACCTGCGCGAAAGCCTGCGACAGCGCGGCGTCCAGCGCCTCGCGGTTGACCACGCGCTGGCCGTTGGTGGCAAAGCGCGCGTCGGCGGCCAGCTCGGCCACGCCCAGTTGCGCGCACAGCTTGGCGAACAGCCGGTCGTTGGCCACCGCGATGAACAGCGGGCAGGTGCGCGTGCGGTACACGTTGTACGGCACGATGTTGGGGTGGCCGTTGCCGCTGGGGCCGGGCGTCTTGCCCGAGGCCAGGTAGTTGGTCAGGAACGGATGCGCCACCGAGACCGCCGAGTCGTACAGCGCCACGTCGGCCATCTGGCCGCGGCCGGTGCGGTGGCGCGCCTGCAGCGCCAGCAGCACCGCGATGGCCGCGTTCATGCCGGTGGTCAGGTCCACCACCGGCACGCCCAGGCGCACCGGCGGGCCGCCGGCCTCGCCGTTGATGCTAAGCAGGCCCGCGATGGCCTGCACCGCCGCGTCGTAGCCCGGCAGCTGGCCCAGCGGCCCGTCGTCGCCGAAGCCCGTGATGCGGCAATGCACCAGCCGGGGAAAGCGCGCGGTGATCTCGGCCGGGTCGGCAATTCCCCAGGCGCGCAGCGTGCTGGCCTTGAAATTCTCGATCAGCACATCGGCCGTCTCCAGCAGCTGCCACAGCGTCTCGCGCCCGGCCTCGCTGTTCAGGTCCAGCACCATGCTGCGCTTGTTGCGGTTGACCGCCCGGAAGTACGCCGACGCGCCGTCGACGAAGGGCGGCCCGAAACCGCGGCACTCGTCGCCTTCGGGCGACTCGATCTTGATGACCTCGGCGCCGTGGTCGCCCAGCATCTGGCCGCAGAACGGCCCGGCCAGGACGCGCGAGGCGTCGATGACGCGCAGGCCGGCCAGCGCGCCGCCGCTATCGCTGCTTTGCATATCGTGATCTCCTTTGCGCGGCGCGGCGCTCAGGCGCGCGCGATGCGCCACTCGAATTCATGGCCGGCCGCGCCGCGGCGCACCGTGCCCTGCAGCGCCAGCCGGTGGTTGTGCGCGTCCAGCGCGCCGGTCAGCAGGCCTTGCCAGGCCTGCGCCACGCAGGGGTGCGCGTCCTGCACGTCGTCCATCAGCGTCCAGCCGGCCTGCCGCACGCGCGCCTCGCCATCGGCCTCGACCACCTCGCAGGCGTCGCCCTGCGCCTGGCCCAGCGCCTGCATGAAGCGCGCGAACTGCGCCGCCGTGCCGTCGGGCTCGAACCCCAGCGCGCGCGCCGTCTCGTGGTAGAACTGCATGCCTATCATGTGCGCCGTCACGCGCAGCAGATGCGTGGCCTCGTCCGGCCCCCACAGCGTCACCGCCGTCGGCAGCGCCGTGCGCACGTATTCCATGGCGTAGTTGCGGCTGGCCTTGGCCAGGCGCGTGGCCGGCCACGTGGCGGTGGGCAGCACCGGCGCGGCCGCCGGGTCGAAATCCGGCGCGTCCTCGTTGCGCGCGAAGCGCAGCCGCTCGTGCGGCAGCAGGTCGCGGTCGTACTCGTAGTAATAGCCCTCCAGGCCCGACTGCCCGTCGGCCGCCTGCTTGGTGCACACGAAACCCAGGCGCGGGTTGTTCAGCGTCACGCCGTTCTGCGCATGCCAGCCCGCCAGCATCGCGCGCGACACCTCCGACGGAATCCCGCACAGGGCCGTGCCCGACCAGATCCAGCGCGGCGCCGAGTAGCGGATCCACGCCTTGCGGTCCGACTCGTACATGTATTGCACCGCCACGCCGCCGATATGGTTGGACAGATAGTGGTACTGCGCCGCGGCCACTGCCGGCGGCAGGTGCGCGATGCCCAGCTTCTCCAGCCCGGCCAGGAAGCGCTGGTTGCGCTGCCGGCAGAAGATCTCGTAGACCAGCTCGGCCGCGCGCGGCGTGCCGCGCCGCGTCACCGTCGACAGCACGATGCCCGTGAAATAGGCGTGATACCACTCGGCCACCGCGCGCCACGCGCGCTCATCCTGTTGCGGGTTCTGCATCATCAATTCCCAGAAAATGTTCAGATCGCCGGCAGCGGCATCACGCTGCCCACGATCGCGTCGGCAATCCCGTGCGCGATCGATTCGCGCTCGGCCTCGGTCTCGCCCTCGCGCGGGCGGTACCACAATGTCGTCCAGTTCAGCGCGCCCAGCAGCGGCTTGACCGCCAGCGCCGGCGGCGCCGCGCGAAACTGCCCGGCCGCCACGCCCGCTTCCACCACCGCGCGAAACAGCGACTCGTAGCGGTCGCGCAGTTGCACCAGCTCTTCCAGCTCGGCGCGCTGGCCCGCCGTGGTGCGCCCGGCCAGCCGCAGCTCGATGCCCTGCACCGTCACGCGCTGGTAGGGCAGGTACGCCATCATCAGGTGCGTATGCGCGTGCGCCATGTTCCACAAGCGCCGCGCCGGCGTCACCGACAGGTCCGCCGCCAGGGGCTCGACCGCGTCCAGGTTCAGCTGCATGGCGCGCCGGTGCACCGCGAAGAACAGGTCCGTCTTGCTGCGGTAGTAGTAATACACGCTGCCCTTGGTCACCCCGATCAGGTCCGCCACCGAATCGATCGTCGCGGCGCTGAACCCCATCTCGGTGAACGCCCGGGCGGCCGCGTCCAGCAGCTCCACCTGGCGCAGCGGCATCTCCTCGTACGCGACCGCGGCCCGGGCCTTCATCGTCAGCCCCGCGCCGCCAGCACGCTTTTCTTGATTGCGCGCGCTAGTACCACGCGCTGGATCTCCGAGGTCCCTTCGTAGATCTCGGTGATGCGCTGGTCGCGGTAGCAGCGCTCGGCCGCGCTCGGCTTCACGTAGCCGCGCCCGCCCAGCACCTGCATGGCGTCGTCGACCACGGTGTGCGAGACCTCGCTGGCCAGCAGCTTGGCCATCGCGCCCAGCGTGCTGATATCTTCGCCCGCGTCGTACGCGCGCGCCGCTTCGTACACCATCATCCGCGACGACGACAGGCCCGTCATTGCATCGGCCAGCTTGAAACCGATGCCCTGATGATCGATGATGCTGCGCCCGAAAGTCTCGCGCGACACCGCGAAATCGCACGCCTCGGCATACGCGCACAGCGCGATCCCGTTGGCCTGCGCCGCCACCACCACGCGCCCGATCGTCAGCGTCGCCAGGGCCAGCTTCAGGCCATGGCCCAGCTCGCCCACCAGCGCGTCCTCGGCCACCCAGGTATCCAGCTTCAGGTTGGTGGTCGTCGTGCCGCGGATGCCCATCTTGTCTTCGTAGAAATCGACCACCACGCCGTCGGCCTCGCGCGCCACCACGAACGCGCTGATGTTGTTGCGCTGCCCCTCGGGCCCCGTGCGTGCGAACACGATGAAATGGTGCGAGTGCCCGCCATTGCCCAGCCAGCACTTCTCGCCGCGGATGCGCCAGCCCGCGCCCTCGCGCTCGGCGGTGGCCTGCACCGCGCCCGCGTCCGAGCCCGCGCCGCGCTCGCTCAGCGCGAAATTCACCGCGCGGCCCTCGCGCGCCAGCCCGCCCAGCAGCACCGGAAACGCGCCCAGCGACAAGGCCGCCAGGATCGCCGCGCTCGACGCGCAGCCCTGGGCCACCGTCTCGACCACCGCGATCACCGAGGTCAGCGACGCGCCGCCGCCGCCATACTCCTTCGGCACGAACATCCCGGAAATCCCGCTCTCGCGCAGCGGCGCCAGATGCTCCTCCGGATAGCGCTGATCCCGGTCGATCTCCGCCGCCAGCGGCGCGAAGCGCTCGCGCGTCAACACCGCGGCCTTGTCCCGCCAGGCCGCCGCTTCCTGTGTCAGCGCCGGTTGCCAGATCCCATGCATAGGTTCGTCTCCGTGATACATACTACTCAGTATTTAATTTGCTGGAGAGAAAGATACTACTCAGTATTTGATAGCGGGATTGGGGAAAAACCCGCATCATACGGCCCGCCGTGCCACACCAGCCACTGCCCCGGGCGCTGCGCCAATCTTTGTTGACGCGCCATGCCGCTTCGCGTAGTCTTTTATACCGATCGGTATAAAAGAAACCGCAGACATGGAATTCCAAGGCAAGGCCGCCCTCGTCACAGGGGGCACGCGCGGCATCGGCGCCGCCATCGTCCGCCGGCTCGCGCAGAAGGGGGCCGCCGTTGCCTTCACCTCCGCCAGCTCGGATCGGGCCGCCGCCGAACTCGCACGCGAACTCGGCGCCAGCGGGGCCAGGATCCTGGCCATCAAGGCCGACAGCCGCGACCCGCTCGCCGTCCGCGCGGCGGTGGCGCAGACGGCCAGGGAACTGGGCGGCCTGGACATACTGGTCAACAGCGCCGGGGTGTTCCCCGCCGGGCCCATCGAGGACGCCACGCTCGAGCAGGGCAACGACACGCTGGCCATCCACGCGGCGGCGGTCTTCGTGGCCTCGCAGGCCGCGCTTGCCCATATGGGCGAAGGCGGGCGCATCATCTCCATCGGCTCGTGCTTCGCGCAGCGGGTGCCCTATGGCGGCGTGACGCTTTATGCGATGAGCAAATCCGCGCTGATCGGCTTCACCAAGGGCCTGGCGCGCGAGGTCGGCCCGCGCGGCATCACGGTCAACATCGTCGACCCGGGCTCGACCGACACCGACATGAACCCCGCCGACGGCCCGACGGTCAGCGCCGAGCTGGAACTCATGGCGGTCAAGCGCTACGCCCAGCCCGACGAGATCGCCGCCGCGGTCGGCTACCTGGCGGGGGCCGAGAGCCAGTTCATCACCGGCGCCTCGCTCGCCATCGACGGCGGCTTCACCGCATAGCGATGCCCATGCCTCCCCACACAGCCTGGATGCTCCTGGCGCTGGCCGGCGCCCTGGAAATCGTCTGGGCCCTGGCGCTCAAGCAGGCGGACGGACTCACCCGGCTGTGGCCCAGCCTGATCGGCATAAGCGTGGCCATGCTCAGCCTCGTCCTGCTCGCGCTCGCGCTCAGGCACCTGCCGGTGGGCACCGCCTACGCCATCTGGGTGGGCATCGGCGCCTTCGGCGTGGCGGTGTTTGGAACCCTGGTGCTGGGCGAGCCCATGTCATGGGCCAAGCTGCTGTTCCTGGCGCTGATCGGCATCGGCGTGGCGGGCCTGCGGATGATCGAACCATGAGCGCCAAACCCCGAGCCGCGCCCACCCGGAAAATCGGCCGCCCGCGCGCCTTCGACCGGGACGCGGCCCTGCTCGCGGCCATGCGCACCTTCTGGACCCAAGGTTACGAAGGCACTTCGATCCAGGACCTGGTGCAGGCCATGGGCGTGAACAAGCCCAGCCTGTATGCCACCTTCGGCTGCAAGGAAGAAATCTTTCGCGAGGCGGTCGAACTCTACGACCGCGTCGAGGGGCGCGCCACCTCGCAAAGCCTCGCGGACGCCCGCACCGCCCGCGAGGCGGTCGAGACCATGCTGCGCGCCAACGCGCGCGCCTATACCGTGGCTGAAGGACCGCGCGGCTGCATGATCGTGCTGTCATCCCTGCTGGGCGCGCCCGAGAACGCGCGCGTGCGCGCGTTCCTGGCCGACAACCGCCTGGCCGGGGAAGCCCTGCTGCAAGACCGCCTCGCGCAAGGCATCGCGCAAGGCGACCTGGCGCCCACCGCGGACAAACTCGGCATGATCATCGATGCCGCCATGCTCGCCTGGCCGGCCTGAACCCGCCCGGCGGACCGAAGACTTCGAACCCGGGCCAGCGCCCATCCACGTGCTCTGGCAGGAAGACCGGCCTCAGGTTTGACCAGACTTCTTGCGAGCGAACAAATCGATCAGTGTGCGCCGATCTTCTTCGAGCAGCGCTCGAATGTGGCTGTGTGACCTTCTGCGCGCGCGCTGATTGATCCCGTCTTCCATAAAGAATTCGCCAAGCTGGGACATGCGTTTTTCTCCGACACGGGCCTTCAGCCACGAATCGAGTGATTCGTTGTAAACCGGAAAATACATAGGGGAAGATCGATGCAAGGCATACGCCCGCAATTCCGCCAAGCGTAGCGTGTCGGCCAGATCTCGGTCGAACGTGATTAGATTTGCTACATAGAACTCGCCCAGGCCGGCCTGGCTGGAGGTATTCGACATGCGGTCCATCGATCGCAGGAGATGAAGATCCCAGGCGCAATTTCTGAGGACGGCGAGCGGCGCTGGCTTGTCATGCAAGGCATTCAGTTTCTGCGATAGCTGCGAGCGACCACCTTGGCACGGGATATCGGCACAGACGATCAGTTCGCGCAGCATCAGCGTCGACATTTCCTCGTGCATAAACTGCACGAGCGCCGTCATCTTTGCCTGTGACGATTTTTGCGACGAATATTCGATGATCTTGGTTCTGATGAGCATTGCCTCCATCAGGTCAACTTGATCCTCTATATGCTGGCCGGTGTAATCCATGTCCCGGTAAAACTCCATTAAGAACCGGTCCGCGTGAGCCTCCGCCTCCTGTCTATAGCGAGCGCGGAACGTCCGACCCCAATGCGCATCGAGCGGCTGCTGGATCAACTTGATCGCATGAAGCGCCGCCATGGTCTGGCGCACGCCGGCCAGTGTCTTGGCCCCTTGTCGCGCTGCGCTTCCCAGAGATAAAGAAACGGATTAATCCGTGAGAGTTCGTCAATAGTGAAGGCGTCGGACATGGCCTTGCAGAATTCCAGCAGTGGAGCAGCCGGTGCCTCCCGGTATGCCAACCGTTGGATGAAGCTGGCCGCATTGGAATCGACGAAGGTCGCGGTGCCCATGTGAATATTTATCGTTTCCGAAGTGGCGGCTTCATGATCGATAACCCAAAGTGACTCGCCACGAAACAGCGTCGAGACAAAGCCCTTGCTGGAAAACTGCTGGCGTCTCAGCTTGAAGGGGCCGTGACCGTCCTCAGCGGCGTAGACGATCCGCCAATCTTTCAAGAGAGCGTGGTGATGCTGGAACGCCTGCAATGCCTTGAGCGGATTGCTCGCCGTTCCAACCTGCTGAATGGCGAGCTGAACCTCAATGTCCACGTGGTGTTTGGAATGTCTTTCGAGTCTCATCAGTCTGTCGGCAGTGTTTTCTGGATTTCCGGGCACGGACGTCGGCACCTTGCCCGTAACGTGATTAGTAGGCGTCCAGCCGCCTACCGAAGAAATGCCGATGATTATGCGCCGAAGCGCCTGAAGGCGGAGAGTCCCGATGCGGCCAACCCGAGACAAACCGATGAATATCCAATTGCCTTCGAGTTCGCGTCGCTCGACTCCGCGGCGAATCCGCCGCGCCGGTCAGTCTAGCAGGTAGCGTGCACGGAGAGCCCGCCAGTCATACTGGCCACCCCGCCCCTAAAAAACCGGTACTCTGGATGTCCCTCCCAGGAGAATCCATGCCTTCCAAACTCCCCCCGCTACACAACCAATTCCTGGACAAAATCCGCACCGCAGTCGCCGCCGACCCGCGGCTGACTGCGCTGCTGGCCGCCGGCTCATACATCCATGGCGGCTTCGACGAGTATTCGGACCTGGATTTCGTCATCGTCTGTGACGACCGCAGCTACGACGAGGTCATGGCTGCACGGCTCGAGTTCGCGCAGCGGATGGGCGGGCTGCTGTCTGCCTTTACCGGCGAGCATGTGGGCGAGCCCAGGCTGTTGATCTGCCTGTACGGGCCGCAGTTGCTGCACGTGGATTTCAAGTTCGTGACCCTGGGCGACCTGGACCGGCTGGTGGAACGCCCGGCCGTGCTGTTCGCGCGCGACGCCCAGGCGGTGGAGGCCCGGCTGGATGCGGCGGCGATAGCCTGGCCGGAGGCCACGCCCGATTGGTTCGAGCGCAGGGCGTGGATCTGGCTGCATTACGGCGCGAGCAAGCTGGCGCGCGGCGAGTTGTACGAGGCCATCGGGATTCTGGGCTTCTTTCGCGAGCAGGTGCTGGGGCCCATGCTGCACCGCCGGGCGGGGCGCCCGCAGCGCGGGGTCAGGCGGATCGAGGCGGTGGCGGGGGAGGCCGGCGCGCAACTGGCGGCCACGGTGCCGCGGCCTGACAGGGCCTCGGTGCGCGCGGCATTGCTGGCTGCTGCGGCGCTTTATGTCGAGCTGCGGGAGGACGCGCCGCCGTCCGAAGCGGTGTGCGGAATGCCGGAGGCGTTGTACGGCTATGTGGGCAGGCATGTCGGCGATTGATAGGGACTCGCCAGGACCGTAACAGTATTGCAATCGCAGGAAGACACGTAGGGCGGAAAGGCAGCAAATTTGGAATAAATATTCACAATTCGTTATTTATGTTGCAGAATTGGGTTTGCGCGGACCCGCCCGTCTCCTCTGCCGAAGGACCTGTCAATGCGCACCGCAAGCCGTTTGCTGGAAGACTCGTATCGCCGGGCCGACCGGGCGATGTTGCCGCTGCTCTGGGTGCTGGTCATCGTCGGTCTTTGCATGGCGCCGCAGTACGGCCGATGGACGGCCGCTGTCACGGTAGGCGTATTGGCGGCCGGCCTGCCCACGCTGTTGATCCTCTGGCGTCCCGGCAAGCTGTCGACTCGCCTGGCCGTCGCCTGTGGACTGATGGCGTTGGCGGGGCTGCACATCCACCTCATGTCGGGCATGACCGAAATCCACTTCGGCATCTTCGTGCTGCTCTCGCTGCTTCTGGCATATCGGGACTGGCGGACCATTCTGTGCGCGGCCGTGGTGATCGCGGTGCATCACCTGTCGTTCAATTTTCTCCAGCAATGGGGATATGGCGCGATCTGCTTCACCGAGCCCAGCCTGGGGATGGTGTTCTTGCATGCGGCCTATGTCGTGGTGCAGGCCGCGGCGCTGGGATGGCTGGCCTGGCGGATGGAGCGCGCCGCCGTGGCCGCCGAAGAGCTGGCCCGGCTCAGCGCACGGATCGGCCGCGAGCCTGGGGTCTTCGACCTGCGATTCGGCGGCTCGGAGATGGAAAGCGGGCTCGGCCGCGCGTTCAAGACCACCATGGACGCGGTGCATCGGACCATGAGCGAAGTGCGGGAGACGGCGACGGCGCTGTCGGGGGCCTCGCGCGACATGATGCAGGGCAACCTGGAGCTGGAGGAGCGCTCGCGCGCACAGGCCGAGTCGCTGGCGCGGACCGTGGCGTCGATGCGCGACCTGGCCGCCAATGTCCATGCCAATGCGGCGCATGCCCTGCAGGCTGGGCAACTGACCGACCAGGCCCGCCAGAGCGTCGGCACGGGCAGCGCGGCAGTCGCTGGCGTCGCGACCGTGATGGGAGAGATCCAGCAGGAGGCGCAGAAAATCTCGGAAATCATCGGCGTGATCGACAGCATCGCGTTTCAGACCAACATCCTGGCCCTGAACGCGGCGGTGGAGGCGGCCCGCGCGGGCGAAAGCGGCAAGGGCTTTGCGGTGGTGGCCTTCGAGGTCCGCGCGCTGGCCGAACGCAGCGCCGGCGCGGCGCGCGAGATCCGCGGCCTTATCGAGGGCTCGCTGGAGAAGACCGGCAAGGGTTTTCGGCAGGCGGATAACGCCGCGGGCATGATCCGTGAAGTCGTTGCCAGCATTGACGAGGTCGCCGGCGTGGTCGGCCAGATCGGCGACGCGGGCCGTGCCCAAGGCACGGATATCGAGGAGGTGAACCGGGTCGTGGCCAGGATGGACGAACTCACCCGGCAGACCGCCGACCTGGTCGCGCAGGCCGCCAGCGCCTCGACGGCCTTGCAAGGCCAGGCCGCCCAATTGCTGCAGGCGGTTGGCGTGTTCCGCTTGCAAGACGGCCGGCGGTCCGATGAGCCCGTGGCGTCGACAGGGGCTGAGTCGTTTCGGCCGGCCGCGCCGGCGTTGGCCGGTTCATGAGCGGCGCGTCTCGATAGAGGTTCTTGGCCACCGGCCAAGTTGTCGCTGATGGCTGGCTGCGGGGCGTTCCTGGGCGCTCGTTCGCGGGGCTGAGCTGCCGATGGATCAATGCCACAAGCCAGTCATTCAATGGGCAGGAATCCCTCGATTCTCTGTCGTCAGCTGACTTGCGGATGCGCTGGCCCGTGCCCTCTCACGACGCAATCCGGTCACGCATCCTTCCACAACCCATCCCCCTCGAACAACTCCGCCACCCACTGGACAAAAACCTGCACGCGCGCGGACAGCTGGTGGGTCTGGGGGTAGACGACGGACATGGGCATGCTGGTCAGGGTCCAGTCGGGCAGGATCTCGCGCAGCGCGCCGGCTTCGAGCAGGTGGCGCACTTCGGCGCGCGGCAGGGCGGCGATGCCCAGGCCGGCGGCGGCGCCGGCGGTGACGGCGGTGCCGTTGTTGAAGTAGACGTGCGGCGGGTGGTCAAGCGGGTGGCTGTCGCGCTGTTTGCGCAGGGTGGCGACGAATCGTTTGCCGGTGCCGGGAAAGCGAAAGCCCAGGTGCCGGTGCCGGGCGAGCTGGGCGGGGTGGGTGATGGCGGGATGCGCGTCCAGGTAGGCGGGGGCGGCGCACAGGCAGAAGCGCATCTGGCCGACGCGGCGCGCGATGAGGTCCTGGTCGGCGATGTCGCCGCCGCGGATGGCGCAGTCGATGCCTTCCTGCATCAGGCCGACGACGCGTTCGCTGCAGCCGATGTCCAGATGGATGTGCGGGTATCGTTCCGTGAAGCCGTGCAGGGCGGGGATGACGAGGTGGATGCTGACGGGGGTGGGCATTTCCACGGCGACGCGGCCCTTGACGACGGCGCGGCTGATGGAGACCGAGGCTTCCAGGTCGTCGATGTCCTCGATGACTTTGCGGGCGCGCTGGTAGTAGGCCAGGCCTTCGTTGGTGGGGTGGACTTTGCGCGTGCTGCGGTGAAGCAGCCGGATGTCGAGCAGCCGTTCCAGCGCCTGGATCTGTTCGGACAGGGTGGTGCTGGCCACGCCGAGGGAGTCGGCCGCGCGGGTGAAGCTGCCGAGTTCGACGATGCGGCAGAAGGCGCGCATTGCCTCGATGCGATCCAGGGCCATTTATGCGAGTACTCGTCTAAACAAACCGAGTATAGGGCGTTTATCCGGGGAAAATAATCAAATAAAGTGGTCGCCATGCCCTCTCTTTCGGAGGGTAAGGAGCAAGCGATGGGTATTCCGATCAATCGCGGCGTGATTGCCGCGCTGTGCGCCGCGGCGCTGTCGCTGGCGGCCCCGGCCGCCTGGGCCCATGGCGGCGGCGAGCGCGTGGCGGTGAATTTCGAGGAGGCGATTCCGAATATCCCCGGCAAGTCGCTGGTTGCTGTCGAGGTGGCGTATGCGCCGGGGGCGGCGTCGGCGCCGCACCTGCATGCGAAGTCGGCGTTCATCTATGCGTATGTGGTGTCGGGGGCGATCGAGTCGAAGGTCAACGATGGGCCGGCGCGGGTCTATCGGGCCGGCCAGAGCTGGTCCGAGCCGCCCGGCGCGTCGCATTCGATCAGCCGCAATGCGAGCAGGACGGAGCCGGCCAGGCTGCTGGCGGTGTTCGTGGTGGACAGCGGCGACAAGGCGCTGACCGTTCCTGTCGCCGATCAAGGAGTGAAGCCATGACGATGCGTATCGATTACAACCAGGTGGCTCCCGGGGCCGCGGCGGCGCTGGCCGGGGTGTATGGCTATGTGATGAAGAGCGGGCTGGCGCCCGCGCTGGTGGAGCTGGTCTATCTGCGGGTGTCGCAGATCAATAATTGCGCGTACTGCCTGGATATGCACACGCGCGATCTGCTGAACCAGGGCGTGGCGGTCGAGAAGCTGGCCCTGCTGCAGGCGTGGCGCGAGGCGGGCGGGCTGTTCGATGCGCGCGAGCGGGCGGCGCTGGCGTGGGCCGAATCGGTGACGCAGGCGGCGCAGACCGGCGTGCCGGACCAGGATTACCAGGATGCGCGCGCGGTGTTCGGCGAGAAGGAGCTGGTGGATCTGACGGTGGCGATCGGTTTGATGAACGCCTACAACCGGATGGCGATCGGTTTTCGGAATACGCCGAAGGCGGCCGTGTAGCTCATTTTGCCAGTTCGTAGCCTGAGATGGCCTTGCCGTCGTCCTCGGGCCAGAACAGGACGTTCCGGGCGCCGTCCATGCCCAGCAGGTCGTCGGGCGAGCGCTGCGGCAGCCGCCGCCACGATTGGCCGCCGTCGGCGGTCCAGAATTCGCCGGTGGCCGATATGCTGGCCGGCGCGTCGCCCCAGGGGTAGAGCAGGCGCGGCACGGTGTGGTCGGCCCACAGGGAGACGACCTGGGCCTGGTTGGACACGCGCAGGGCGGTGGCGGTCTGGTAGGCGGGCAGGCCCAGGGGGAAGACGCGCGGCAGGGGGCGTTCGTCGGTCCATTCCAGGGTGGCGGGGTCGAGCCGGGCCAGGGTGGCGTTGCCGCCGGCGCGGGTCAGCACGGCATGGATGGCGCCGTTGGGGGCCTGGGCGAGCTGGGCGATGCGCACGCCGCGCTGGCGGGTGATGCCGGCGATGCGCCAGTCCTGGCCCTGGCGCTGCAGCAGCACCTGGGTGGTGAGGTAGGCGATGGCGCGGCCCTGCGCCGATTGATAGCCGATCCAGTGGGTGTACCAGCCCAGCGCGCGGTCGGCGTCCAGCACGGCGAGGTGGCTCTGGTCGCTGTCGTAGCCGGGGTCGAACAGGCGTGCGTTGTGCAGCGCGGGCCCGAAGTCGGCGGGCGCGGGAAACAGCGAGGTTTCGCTGTAGACCTGGGTGGCGGTGCGGTCCTGGTCTTCGGAGTAGTACCAGCCGGTGGGAAAACCCGCCGGGGTCTTGCGACGGTCGTCTGCGCGCATGTCCTGGATGTCGCGCACGCTCCAGGCGCGCCGGGCGTCGATCCAATGGATGTCCTGGTGCGGGGCGACCAGGGCGGCCTGGGCGAACAGGCCTTGTTCCTGCCGTTGCCAGCTGGCTCCGCCGTCGTCGGAGCGAAACACCAGGGTCTGCTGCACGCCAGGCTGCGTGCCGCGCTGCGCGCGCAGCGCGGCGCTGTTGAGGGTGCTGAGCAGGAACACGCTGGCGCCGTCCGGCGTGGCGGCCAGGCAGGCGGAGTCGGTGACGGCGGCGGCGATGCGGAAGCTGCCGTCGGTGTCCAGGCGCCACAGGGCGCTGTAGTCGCGGGCGCGGATGTCGCGCTCGGGCGGCTGGCCGGACACGCCCTGGGCGCTCAGCCAGTTGGCCTGGGGGCCGGCGTTCTGCCTGGTGATGAAGCCGGGCGCGTCGCGTCCCAGCATCCAGGTGTGCGCGCCGGCGCGCGTGATGCCGGTGCAGTACGGCGTGACGGCGGCGGCGGTGCCGTCGGGGGCCTGGCCGATGGTCCTGGACGGGGGCGTGGAGTAGGTCCAGGCCTGTTCGGCCCACAGTATGGCGCCGGCGTAGCCCGCCAGGGCGATGACAAGGACGGCGGCGGCGAGGCGGACGACGGTTCTGCTGCGGGGCATGGGCAAGAAGGCGTAGGGGCTGAGTGCATGACTTTACCCTGTCCGGGCGCCGGCTTCGGCGCGGCACGCCTTACACTGGCGCGACCCCACAAGGAGAGAGCATGGCGCGAGAATCCCGAACCAACCCGCGCGCCGCGGGCCGCAACGCCCTCGGCGCACGCCGCTTCTGGTTTGTTTCGCTGGCGGGCATCGTGCTGGCCAGCGGCTACGACATCCTGCAGGCGTTGCAGGGCAGCGCAGCGGCGGCGCAACGGCTGGTGGTGCCCGTGCTGTTGCTGCTGTGGCTGTATCGCGGCAGCGATTGGGCGCGCTGGATCCTGATGGTGATGCTGCTGGGCTTCGGGGTGCTCAATATGTACCTGGGCACGGGCATGCTGCGCTATGGCGTGCAGAACTGGCTGCACATTTATGTGTTCAGCGCCTTCATGGTGGCGACGGGCCTGTACCTGGCGCTGGCCGGCAAGGATTTTGCGCGCTACCGCAGCCATGTCGCGGCGCGCCGGGCGCGGCGGGCCGCAAGCCAGGGCTAGGCCGTGCCGGACGCTACGTTCGTGCCGCTTCAACTCAGCTTTTCAATAATACCAACGCTCGCCGGCGGGGGCTGACCTACACTTTCTTCCGGGATTCTGAGGCCTTTTGCAAGCGGTTCGGCGCGGCGGAAAACAACAGAATTGGTTCGACCAATCCATCTTCGGAGGAAAGACATGCTGGGTATCAAGCGGTGGACGCGCGCGCTGTGCGGTTTGGGTATGGTGTTTTCGATGTCGGCGCACGCCGCCGGCGATTTTCCGTCGCAGTCGGTGCGGCTGATCGTGCCGTTTCCGCCCGGCGGTTCGGTGGACATCGTGGCCCGCACCTATGCGCAGGAGCTGCAGGGCATCCTGGGCCAGACGGTGGTGGTGGAAAACCGCGCCGGGGCCAACGGCATCATCGGCGCCAACGCGGTGGCCAACGCCAAGCCCGACGGCTATACGCTGCTGCTGGCATCGAGCGGCACGTTCACGATTTCGCCGGCGCTGCAGAAGGTGCCTTTCGATCCGTTCAACAGCTTCGATTACCTCGGGCTGGTGGTCAATTATGCGAACGTGCTGCTGGTGAACACCGAGTCCAGGTACCAGAGCCTGGGCGACCTGATCGCGCAGGCGCGCAGCCAGCCCGGGGCGGTGACCTTCGGTTCTTCCGGCGCCGGCGGCTCGAACCACCTGGGCGGCGAGCTGCTGGCCTACCAGGCCAAAGTGAAGATGCTGCACGTGCCGTACAAGGGCAATGCGCCCGCGATGACCGACCTGCAGGGCGGCCGCATCGATTTCATGTTCGACATCACCACCACGGCCAAGGGCCATATCGAAGGCGGCAAGGTGCGGCCGCTGGCCATTACCTCGGCGCAGCGCAATCCGGCCTTCCCCAGCGTGCCCACCACCGCCGAGGCGGGCGTGGCCGGCGTGGAGTTCGAGGGCTGGTTCGGCCTGATGGCGCCGGCCGGCCTGCCGCAGGACGTGGCGCGCAAGCTGGTGGGCGCCAACCAGAAGATCGTGGCCGGCGCCGCCTTCGGCCAGAAACTCAAGGACTGGGGCTACAGCGTGCCGTCGACCGACCCGCAGGTGATGCGCGAGCGCGTCAAGGCCGACCTGGACAGCGTGACCGCCCTGGTGAAGAACGCGGACATCAAGGCGAACGACTGACATGAAATACACAGTGGGAGCCTTGCTGGCCGATTGCCTGGCCGCCAACGGCGTGGATACGGTCTTCGGCATCGTGTCGGTGCACAACATGGCCATCATGGACGCGATCGCCGCGCGCCCGGCGCTGCGCATGGTGATGACGCGCGGCGAGACCGGCGCGGCGCACATGGCCGATGGCCATGCGCGGGCGCGGCAAGGCCTGGGCGTGGTCATCACCAGCACCGGCCCGGGCGCGACCAATGCCGTGCCGGGGCTGGCCGAGGCGCAGTTCGCCGGCTCGCCCGTGCTGCACATCACCGGCCAGACGGCCACGCCCTACCTGGGCAGCCGGCGCGGCACGGTGCACGACATGCCGAGCCAGCACGACATGCTGCGCTCGGTCGGCAAGGCGGTGCTGCGGGTGACCGACGCCGACAGCGCGCTGGCCGTCATCCAGGAGGCGATCCGCGTATGCCTGCAGGCGCCCGCCGGACCGGTCAGTCTGGAGATTCCGGTCGACCTGCAAGGGCGCGAGGTCGCCATGCCGGACCCCGCGTCCCTGAAGGTCTCGCCCGCCGCCGCGCCGCCGCCCGAGCCGGCCGCCATCGCCGAGCTGGTGCGCCGCATCAAGGCGGCGCGCCGGCCCATGCTGTGGGTGGGCGCGGGCGCCAAGGGCGCGGCCAGCCAGCTGGCCGCCCTGGTGGACCTGGGTTTCGGGGTGGTGTCGAGCTGGTCGGGGCGCGGCGTCGTGGACGACCATCATCCGCGCAATCTGGGCGCCTTGAATGGCGCCGGCTCGCCCGCCGTGCTGGATCTGTACCGGTCGGCCGACCTCATGCTGGTGGTGGGCTCCCGGCTGCGCGGCCAGGAAACCGATAACCAGGCGGTGCCGCTGCCCACGCCGCTGCTGCGCGTCGATATCGACGCGGCGCGCGACAGCCTGGGCTACGCCAACGAACTGTTCGTGCAGGGCGATTGCGCCGAGGTGCTGGACCGGCTGCTGGCCGGCCTGGCCGATGGGCTGGACATCGATCCGGCGTTCGACGCCGACGTGCGCGCCGCCAGGCAGGCGGCCATCGACGATTACCTCGGCCGCCTGGGTCCGTACCGGGATTTTCCCGCGATGCTGCGCCGGGTGCTGCCCGATGACGCGCTGTGGGTGCGCGACATCACCAAGAGCAACAGCACCTGGGGCCATCGCCTGTTTCCCTTGCGCAAGGCGCACCAGAACATCTATCCGGTCAGCGCCGGCATCGGCCAGGGCCTGCAGCTGGGCATCGGCGCGGCGCTGGCCAGCCCGGGGCGCAAGACGGCGGTGCTGACCGGCGACGGCGGCTTCTATTTCAACATGACCGAGCTGTGGACCGCCGCGCAGGAGCGGCTCGACATGCTCGTCATCGTCATGAACGACCAGGGCTACGGCGCCATCCGCGGCATCCAGGACGTGGTCTGCGACGGCCGGCACCGCTACGACGCGCTGGGCGGACCGGCCTTCGCCGACATCGCGCAGCTGGCCGGCGCGAAGTTCTGGAAGGTCGAGGCGGCGCGGGACTTCGAACGCATCGCCGCCGAGGCCTATGCAAGCCCCGGCCTGTGCGTGGTCGAGGTCGACATGGTCGCCATCGGCGCCTTGCCCATGTATTACCCGTATATCAAGGCCGGTACGCCGCGGCAGGACTAGTAGGAAGCAATCGAGATGTCGACGCAATACCGCAGCTTCGTGGCGGGCCAATGGCAGGACGGCGGCGAGCCCGTCGCGCTGTACAACCCGTCCGACCTCCAGGAGGAGGCCGGGGTCTACATGCATGCCCCGGTGGAGATGGTCAACCAGGCCGTGCGCGCGGCCGAGGAGGCGCTGGATGCCTGGCGCGGCCTGCACGCGATGGCGCGCAGCCGCCTGCTCGACGGCATCGCCGACGGGCTGGTGGGGCGGCGCGACGAGCTGGCCATGGCGATCGCGCGCGAACAGGGCAAGCCCCTGCGCGACGCGCTGGCCGAGGCCACGCGCGCCGCCGATATCTTTCGCTATTTCGCCAGCGAGACGATCCGGCAGAAGGGCTACACCTATGCGTCGATCCGCCCCGGTGTGCGGGTCGAGGTGCAGCGCAATCCCGTGGGCGTGGTGGCCCTGGTCACGCCGTGGAATTTCCCGGTGGTGATACCGGCCTGGAAGGCGGCCGCGGCGCTGGCCTACGGCAATACCGTGGTGATGAAGCCGTCGGAGATCGCGCCATGCGGCGCCTGGATCCTGGCCGACGTGATGCGCGAGGCCGGCCTGCCCGCGGGCGTGTTCAACCTGGTGCTGGGCGCGGGCCAGGCGGGCGCCGCGCTGGTGGCGCACGAGGCGGTCGCGGCCGTCAGCTTCACCGGCTCGGTGGCCACGGGCAAGCGCATCGCCGCCGCCGCCGCGGGCAAGCGCATCCAGCTCGAGATGGGCGGCAAGAATCCGCTCATCGTGCTCGATGACGCCGACCTCGATACCGCCGTGGCCTGCGCCATCGACGGGGCCTTCCTGTACGCGGGGCAGCGCTGCACCGCATCGAGCCGCATCATCGTCACCGAGGGCATCCATGCCGCCTTCGTTAAGCGGCTGCTGGCGCAGACCGCCAGCCTGGCCGTGGGCCACGCGCTGGACGAGGCCACCGTCATCGGTCCGGTGGTCAACGCCGAGCAGTTCGAGAAAAACCGCCGCTATGCCGACCTGGCGCGCCAGGAGGGCGGCACGGTGGCCGGCGGCCGGGCCCTGTCGCGTCCGACCCGGGGCCATTACTTCGAGCCGTGCCTTGTCACCGGCCTGGACAACAGCGCCACCGTGTGCCGCGAGGAAGTGTTCGGACCGTTTGCCTGCGTGCTGACGGCGCGCGACTACGAGCACGCCCTGGCCATCGCCAACGATACGCCGTTCGGCCTGTCCAGCGGCCTGTGCACCACCAGCATGAAGCACGCCCAGCACTTCAAGGCGCACACCAAGAGCGGCCTGGCCTCGATCAACACCTCGACCTCGGGGGTGGATTTCCACGTGCCGTTCGGCGGCAACGGGGCATCGAGCTACGGTCCGCGCGAACAGGGCGAGTTCGCCATCGAGTTCTTCACCACGCTGAGAACGGTGTACATTGGCGACTGAGCGCCGCACCGGCTTTCGGATCAAACAAGTCTGGAGTAGTCATGCTTCACAACGCGCTGCGCGGCGTCAAAGTGCTGGACCTTTCGCGCATTCTCGCCGGCCCCTGGTGCACGCAGAACCTCGCCGACATGGGCGCCGAGGTCATCAAGGTGGAACAGCCCGGCAGCGGCGACGATACGCGCGGCTGGGGGCCGCCCGACCAGACGTCGCCCGACGGCCAGGCCTCGATGTCGGCTTATTTCATGGCCTGCAACCGCGGCAAGCAGTCGATCGAGCTGGACTTCTCCTGGCCGGACGGCGCGCAGACGGTGCGCCGGCTGGCGGCCGAGGCCGACATCCTGGTCGAGAACTTCAAGGCCGGCGGCCTGGCCAAGTACGGCCTGGACTATGCCTCGCTGGCGCGCGTGAACCCGCGCCTGATCTATCTTTCCATCACGGGCTACGGCCAGAGCGGCCCCATGGCCGGCAAGCCGGGCTACGACTACGTCTTCCAGGGCATGGGCGGCCTGATGAGCTATACCGGCCAGCCCGACGGCATGCCGGGCGCGGGCCCCTTGCGCACCGGCGTGGCGGTGGTGGACCTGATGACCGGCATGTACGCCACCTCGGCGGTGCTGGCCGCGCTGCGCCAGCGCGACCAGACCGGCCAGGGGCTGCCGCTGGACATCTGCCTGCTGGATGTCGCCGTGGCGCTGAACGCCAACCAGGGCGCCAACTACCTGGTGTCGGGCAAGGCGCCGCAGCGCACCGGCAACGCCCATCCCAACTGCGCGCCGTACGAAGTGTTCGCGTGCGCCGACGGCCACCTGATCCTGGCGATCGGCAACGACGGCCAGTTCGCGCGCTTCTGCAAGGTCGTCGGCCATCCGGAATGGGCCGGCGACGCGCGCTACGCCACCAACAGCGCCCGGCTCGAGCACATGCCCACGCTGCGCCCCATGCTGGCCGCCGCGCTGGCCGGCGCGCCGCGCCAGGCCTGGACCGATGCCTTCGACGCCGCGGGCGTGCCGTGGGGGCCCATCCACACGCTGGACGAAGTGTTCGCCCATCCGCAGGTGCGGCACCGCGAATTGCTGCAGACCGTCCGGCATCCCGTGCTGGGCGAAATGCGCCTGGTGCGCAACCCGTTATTGGCCGGCGCGCCGGCCCACGCGCTGCAGGCTTGTCCGCCGCTGCTGGGCGAGCACAGCGCGGCCGTGCTTGGACACGACGCCGCCGCGGCCCGCGCCACCGAACCTTGATTTCAGGAGTACAGGAATGACCAACGCAGTGTATTCAGGGGCCCATGCGCAGGCCGTCATCGAAGACAACGGCATCGCCACGCTCACCATCCGCGACGCCGGGGTGCTCAATATCCTGGGCACGCCCGTCATCGAGAGCCTGCGCGAAGCGCTGGCCTGGCTGAAGGAACAGCCGGGCGCCCGCGTGGTGATCCTGCGCGGCGCCAGCGACCGCGCCTTCATCGCCGGCGCCGACATCGCCGAGATGGCGCAGCTCGACGAGGCCAGGGCGCGCCGGTTCATCTCCGGGCTCAAGGCCTTGTGCGACGATGTGCGGCATCTGCCGGTGCCGGTCATCGCGCGCATCCCCGCATGGTGCCTGGGCGGCGGCCTGGAGTTCGCGCTGGCGTGCGACCTGCGCGTATGCGCCGACACCGCCCAGTTCAGCATGCCGGAAGTCAAGGTCGGCATTCCTTCGGTGATCCACGCGGCGCTGATGCCGCGCCTGATCGGCGCGGCCAACAGCGCCTGGATGCTGCTGGCCGGCGAACTCATCGACGCCCGCCAGGCGCTGGCCTGGGGGCTGGTCACGCGCAGCGTGCCGGCCGAGGAGCTTGACAGCGCGATGCGGCAAATGGCCCTGGGCCTGGCGCAACTGGGCCCGGCCGTGCTGCGCCAGCAGAAGCGGCTGCTGCGCCGCTGGGAGAACATGTCGGTGGATCAGGCCATCGACGACAGCGTGGCCGAATTCGGGGCCGCCTTCAACACCGGCGAACCTCAGAAGTTCATGAACGAATTCCTGGAAAGCAAGAAGAACCGCAGCCGCTGAGCGGCCGCTCAGCCGGGGGCGGGCCGGGTCGCGGACACCGCCGGGTCGCCCAGCAGGTGCGCGGTCACCTGCTTCACAATGGGCGACAGCGGGCCCTCCGAGGCCGTCACCAGCGTCAGCTCGCGGCGCGCCCAGGGTTCGTCCAGCGGCGCCACCGCGATGCGCTGCTTGTCCAGCGCCTCGGCCGCCACGCTGCGCGGCACCAGCGCCACGCCCACGCCGGCTTGCACCATCGTCAGCAGGGCCTCGAACGTATGCGCGTGGATGCGCACCCGCGGCGACTTGCCGGTCAGCTTGGCCATGTCGCGCAGGAACACGAAATTGCTGCTGGCCCGGCTCATGCAGACGAACTCGATATCCAGCACCTCGGCGAACTTCACCGGCCCGCCGGCCGCCACGGGATGCGCGCGCGGCGCGGCGATGACCAGCTCGTCCAGCGCATAGCGGGTCGGCAGCACGCCCACCGACTGCGACTGCCCGGCAAAAATGCCGATGTCCGCCTCGTGCCCGGCAATGGCCGCCTCGATGGTATTGCTGGGGCGCTCTTCGAGCAGGATGTTGACCTGCGGATTGGCGGCCAGGAAGCGCCCCAGGCTGGGCACGATGAAACCGTTGAGCGAGCTGCTGTTGGCGAACAGCTTCACGCTGTCGCGGATGCCGCGCGCGAAACTGCTGACCTCGCCCTGCATGGTCTCGACGCCGGCCAGGATCGCGCGCACGTGCTTGAGCACGAACTCCCCCTCGGCGGTCAGTTCCATGCCGCGCGCCTCGCGCTTGAACAGCGGCACGCCCAGCGCCTGCTCCAGGTTCTTCAGGCGGTAGCTGGCGGCCGAGGTCGTCAGGTGCACCGCGTTCGCGCCGCCGGACAGACTGCGCGCATCGGCAATCGCGACGAATAGACGCATATCGGTAAGTTCGTATCGCATCGGGCGCAAGGGGGCGGGCGTGGGGAAGGGGTATTTGAACATATGGATACGAGGGCGCCCCGGCCATGCACGTGCGCTGGAACCCTCCTATACTCCCGTCCACGCCCGGAAACACCACGAATGCCGGGAAAAGCCGGTTTGGCGGCCGGCCAGCGAGGGGAGCGAATAACGTGTTGCACAACCAAGGCAGGCGTGCACAGCCCATGCAGCGGATCGTGCGCCATGTGACGCTGGGCGTGGCCCTGGCCTGGCTGGCGCTGGCGGCCGGCCTGGGCTGGTGGATCTCGCAGCGGATCGTGACGGCGCAGCTCGACCGGCTGGCGGCCAGCGCCGAGTACGAGGCCAGGACCACCGCGCGGGTGATGGACCGGCTGTTCACCGAAATGGTCAGCGTGGCCAATATGGTGGCGCGCCAGGGCCAGGTCACCGAGCTCGCCGCCCGCTACCGCACCGATCCGCCCGGCGCCGCCGCGCTCACCCGCCAGCAGCGCGCCGCGCTCTTCACGCGCGATCCCCTGGTGCGCAAGGTGGGCGACTTCATGAACGCGCTGGCCAGCGACCTGCGCTACGCCCGCATCTACATGAACAACATGTCGGACGACACGGTGACGGCCAGCAACTGGGCCGAACCCGACAGCATCGTCGGCATGGTCTACGCGGGCCGGCCCTATCTCATCGACGCCCTGCGCACCGGCAACGGCTATTCGTTCGGCATCGCCCGGCTGAACAAAAGCCCTTCGTATTTCGTGGCCAGCCGCATCGAGGACGCCGACGACACGCCGCTGGGCTCGGTCACGGTCAAGTTCGACGCGCCCGAGGTGGCACTGTACCTGACGGGGCGCCATACCGCGCTGATCGTCAACCGGCAGGGGCGCGTGATCACCGCGTCCGCCGACCCCTTCATGCTGCGCAACGTGGCCGCGCTGTTGCCGCCGGGCACGGTATTGCCGCCGGACGGCGAGGAAGCGCCGGGCGAGCCCATGGACGTGCGCGCCGCGGGCGGCGCCGGCCGCGCCGAGCAATGGCTGATCGACGGCAAGCCCTACCTGGTGCGGCGCCAGCCGCTGTCGGGCACGCATTACCGCCTGCTGACGCTGGCTTCGCTGGACCACCTGGCGCCCATGCGCACGCAGCACGTGTGGATGACCACGCTGGTCGCGGCCGTCGGCCTGGTGGTGATTCTGCTGTCCGGCCAGGCGGCGCGGCAGATGGTGATGCGCCGCCAGGACGAGCGCTATGCGGCCAACTACGACGCCCTGACCGGCCTGCCCAACCGGCGCGCCGTGCTGGCCGAACTGGGCCGGCTGTTCGCGCTGGCGAAACGCCTCCAGCAGCGCGTGCTGGTGGCGTTCATCGACCTGGACGGATTCAAGTCGATCAACGACACCTACGGGCACGAGATCGGCGACAAGTTCCTGGTCGAGGCGGGCCGGCGCATGTCGGCCGGCCTGCGGGCCAGCGACACGCTGGGCCGGTGGGGCGGCGATGAGTTCGTGGTGGTGGGGCTGGTGCCCGCGTCCGCATCGGGCGGCCCGGACGCGGCCGCCGCGGCCATGCGCGAGCGCCTGGCGCCCTTGCTGGTGGGCGCCTACCGCTTCGCCGATTGCGGCTTCGATTATCCCGGCGCGAGCCTGGGCGTGGTCAGCGTGGACCCGTCCGCGAGCTCCGTGCAAGCCGTGTTGAAGGAAGCCGACCGCTTGATGTATGCGGACAAGCAGGCAAGGCGGGCGGCTGGCGTGATGGACGGCGAAGGGGCGGTGCCTGCCTGAGGAGCCGCCGCCCGCCTGCCGGCAGGGGCGGCTCAGGAACGGCTTGCGGCGCTCAAGGCGTTACCTGGTAGCCGCGCTGCTGCATGCAACTGCTGTAGGCCGAGGACGCGGCCGTGCCTTGCTGGGCGTCATTCCTGCGGTCCTGGCGGCGGTCCTGGCGCTGCCGCGAACCGCCCACGACCATCCCCGCCGCCGCGCCATCCTTGGCCTTGTTCTGCCGGTACTCTTGCTTGACGTCGTCGTCCACCCGGTCATAGACCTCTTCGTGCTGCCGGCCGCGCACGCCCGCCACCGCCGCGCCCGCGGCCGCCCCGGCGGCGGCGCCCCGCACGCGTCCGCCGGATCGCGAACTGTCGGTGCTGGCGCTGCCGGTGCTGCCCGCCTGGGTCTGGCAGGCGGCCATGTCTTGCTGGGTGGTTTCGGGAGACTGCCCTTGCAGCGGCGTCACGGTCTGGGCGGCGGCGCCCAGGCCGAACAGGCAGAGCAGGGAAGCCGCACAGGGGAATATGGACTTTTTCATGAAAAACTCCATGGATGTTCAGGAACCCCGGATGTTGCAGTGTAGCCCGGCGGCCGGGGCAATTCCTCTACTTTCATGCCGCCCGGCCCGGCGCTGACGCAGACCCCGTATTGCGAGTAAGGTACGAAGCTGGAGGCCTTGATTGCCCGGCACTTCGGCCTGTGCCGCCAGCTGGAACCTGAACATCATGAACACCCTTTGTTTGGCATTGCGGCCATTGCTGGCCGCGGCCGCGTGCGCGTCGATGGCGGCCTGCGCGGACAATCCGCCCCGGCACACCGAGCTGGACTACCGGAGCCCGCCAGCGGCCGCGACGCAGGGCGCCAACCGCGCCCCTGGCTCCTCGGGCCAGCGCCTGACCATACAGTCCGGCGAGGGCGAGAAACTGAACCTGCCCTGGTTCATCCAGGATACGCAGGACTGGGTCAACAGCCACTGAGCCTGGCCCTGGTCCCTGCGACCTGCGCGCGGCGCCATGCCGCTCCGTTTGTTAGCATCTGCTCCATGGACCAAGACCCCGCGCTCTCCATCGAACCGCAACTGTCGCGCGCCTGCGCCATGCTCGAACGGCATCTGGCGCCGCATATCGTGGCGATCCATTTGTTCGGCTCGGCGGTGGACGGCGGGCTGCGGCCCCATAGCGATATCGACCTGCTGGTGACGGTGGACGCGCCGCCGGATGCGTCGGCGCTGCAGGCGCTGATGCGCGAACTGCTGGACGTGTCGGCGTTCCCCGGCGCCTCGGCGTCGCTGCGCGCGCTGGAAGTCACGGTGCTGGCGCTGGCCGATGTCGTGCCGTGGCGCTACCCGGCGCGGCGGCTGATGCAGTTTGGCGAGTGGCTGCGCGACGATATCCGCGCCGGCGTGTTCGAAGCGCCTGTGTTCGACCACGACCTGGCCATCCTGCTGACCAAGGCGCGCGCCCACAGCGTCGCGCTGCGCGGCCCGGCCGCGCAGGCGCTGTTTGCGCCGGTGCCCGGGGCCGACCTGGCGCGCGCGCTGCGCGATACGGTGGCGCAATGGAATACGCCGCAGGACTGGGCCGGCGACGAACGCAACATCGTGCTCGCGCTGGCGCGCGGCTGGTACACCGCCGCGACGGGCGGCATCGCGTCCAAGGACGCGGCGGCGGCCTGGCTGCTGGAGCGGATCGCGCCCGAGCATCGGCCCGTGCTGCGCATGGCGCGCGCGAGCTACCTGGGGCAGGCGGCCGACGGGCTGGGCCGCTGCGCGGACGCGGTGGCGGCTTTCATTGCCTGCGCCCGCGGCGAGATCGAACGGCTTTGCGCGGATTGAGCCGTTCAGGCCCGCGCCCGCACTGCCTGCCGCGTCCCTTCCCGTAGCCCCGCCGGCACGCCGCCCGCCACGCCCAGGCAGGCCTCCACCAACGCCGCCACGCCCAGCAGCCATTCGTCCTGGTACAGCCCGGCCGCCAGTTGCAGGCCGACCGGCAGGCCGGCGGCGCTGAATCCGGCCGGCAGCGAGATGGCCGGGTGGCGGGTGAGGTTGAAGGGGTAGGTGTAGGGGTTCCAGTCCAGCCAGTCCTGCGAGGCGGCGTCCTCGGGGGCTTCGCGGCCGGCGGCAAAGGGCAGGATGGGGACGGTGGGGGTGAGCACGAGGTCGAATTGCGCGAGGTGGGCGGCCATGGTCTCGCCCAGTTTCTGGCGGCCGATCATCGCCCGGTAGTAGTCGGGCAGCGGCAGCTCGCGGCCGTGCGCGGCGGCGGCTTGCAGGCCGGGGTCGAGCAGGGCCTGGCGCTGCGGCGGTATCTGCGCCGCCAGCCACGCCGCGCCGGCCTGCCAGTGGGCGCGGATGAGGTTGTCGCAGCCGTCCAGGGGCAGGCGCGTGTCGATGAGCCGGGCGCCGTGGGCGGCCAGGCGCTCGGCGGCCTGGCCGATGACGGCGGCGACTTCGGGGTCGCAGGCGTCGCGGTCCAGGTGCAGGCCGATGCGCAGGCCTTGCAGGCTGGCGGGCGGCGCGCGTTCGTGGCGCGGGGCGGGCACGGCGTGCCAGTCGCGCGGGTCGGGCTGGCCGATGATGCGCTGCAGGCAGGCCAGGTCGGCGACGTTGCGGGCCATGGGGCCGACGTTGGACAGGGTCAGCATGGGGCCGGCGGGCCAGGCGGGAACGCGGCCGAAGGTGGCTTTCATGCCGGCGATGCCGCAGAAGCTGGCGGGGATGCGGGTGGAGCCGCCGCCGTCGGTGCCGACCTGCAGCGTGCCCATGCCGGCGGCCGCGGCGCAGGCGGCGCCGCCGCTGCTGCCGCCGCTGGTCAGGCGGGTGTCCCAGACGTTGCGGGTGGCGCCGGTGAGCAGGTTGTCGGCCGTGCCTTTCCAGCCGAACTCGGAGGTGGTGGTCTTGCCGACGAACACGCCGCCGGCTTCGCGCAGGCACGCGGCGGCCGGAGCGTCCTCGGTGGCGGGCTGCGCGACGCAGGCGGCGCGCGAGCCGTAGCCGGTGGGCGCGCCGCGCGCCAGCAGGATGTCCTTGATGCCGTAGGTGACGCCGTCGGCCGGGCCGAGCGGGGCGTCGCGCATCCAGCGCGCTTCGGAGGCGGCGGCCTGTTGCAGGGTGAGCGTGCGGTCGAGGTGGCAGTAGGCGTTGACGACGGGGTTCCAGCGGTCGACCATGTCCAGCACGGCGCGCGCGTGGTCCAGCGGCGAGACGGCGCGGGCGCGGTAGAGCCGCGCCAGCTCGGCGGCGCTGGCGTAGGCGAGGTCGTGCGGGGTGGGGCAGGCGAGGTCCATGGGGTTCAGTTCTCCATCAGCCTGACCAGCGCGAGCGACAGGCCGGGCACGTAGGCCAGGATGAAAAGCACGGCGATGGCGGCCAGCACGAAGGGCAGGACGCCGCGCACCACGACTTCGTAGGGCTGCCGCGATACGGATACGGTGGTGAAGAGGTTCAGGCCGAAGGGCGGCGTGAAGAAGCCCACCACCAGGTTGACGCAGAACACCACGCCGAGGTGGATGGGGTCCACGCCCAGCATGAGGCCGATGGGCACGAGGATGGGGGCGAGGATGATGATGCTCGCGCCCGCGTCCATGATGCAGCCGACCAGCAGCAGGAAGACGGTGAGCAGCGCCAGGTAGAGGAACTGGCTGTCGAGGACGGGCGCCAGCTCGGTGGCCAGCAGGGAGGGGATGCGCGCCGAGGCGAGGATCCAGCCGAAGATGCCGGCGCCGCCCAGGATGAAGCCGACCATGGATGAGGTCTCGACCGATCCGACCATGACGCGCCACAGGTTGCGCGGCGTGAACTGCCGGTAGCACAGGCCGAGCGCCAGACTGAGCGCCACGCCGACGGCGGCGGCTTCGGTCGGCGTGAACACGCCGCCGTAGATGCCGCCCAGGATGACCACGGGCATGAGCAGCGGCGGCACGGCGCGCCACACGATCCGGATTGCCTGCCCGGCCGTGCAGGCGCGCGCCGGCTGGCGCGGGACGCGCAGCCGGCGCGCCAGCAGGAAGTTGGTGGCCATGAAGGCCAGCGCCATCAGCAGGCCCGGAACGATGTTGGCCACGAACAGCTTGGGGATGGAGACGTTGACGGTGGCGCCGTAGAGGATGAGCGCGATGCTGGGTGGGATGATGTTGCCCAGCGCGCCGGCCGAGGCGGTGACGCCGGTGGCCAGCTGCGGCGGGTATTTCTGCGCGATCATGGCCGGCATCATGATGGCGCCGATGGCCGCCACGGTGGCCGGGGCCGAGCCGGTCAGCGCGCCGAACATCGCGCAGGCGAGGATGGTGACGTAGCCCAGCGCGCCATGCACCCGGCCCACCAGCATGTCGATGAGGTCGATCAGGCGCCGCGAAAGTCCGGCTTTCTCCATGAGGTTGCCCATCAGGATGAACAGCGGGATGGCCAGCAGCGGGAACGAATCCAGGCCGGTCATGACCCGCTGCGGCACCACGATGAGCGGGCGCAGGCCGGTGGCCAGCAGGAAGATCGCGCCGCACAGCAGCAGCGAGAAGGCGATGGGGATGCCGGCCAGGAACAGCGCGAACATCAGCGAGAACAGCAACAGGGCGTCTTGCATTCATATCTCCGCGTCGGGGGCGGCGCTGCGGTCCCGCGCCAGGGCGGCGAGGCTTTGCACGGCGATGAACAGGCCGCCCGCCGGCAGCGCCGCGTAGACGTAGCCCATCGAGATGCGCATGGCGGGGCTGAGCTGGTTGTGGACGATGGCGATGATGTCGATGCCCTGGACGACCAGGATGGCCGCGGCCGCCAGGATGGCGCCGTTGACGAAGGCGGCGTGCGCGCGGCGGGCGCGGCCTTCGAAGCGGGCGACCAGGATGTCGATGACGGCGTGGCCGTTCGCCCTGACCAGCACGGCGGCGCCGAGCATGGTCATCCAGATGGAGCTGTAGCGGGTCAGCTCTTCGATCCAGGGGGGCGAATAGCCCAGCAGGTAGCGGCCGACGACCTGGGCCGTCGCCGCGATGGCGATGATGGCCAGGAAGGCGGCGGCCAGCGCCTTGCACAGGACGTCGCAGCCCTGGCTCGTTCTGGCGAGCCCGGCGAGTAGTGCGCGTTTCATGTCGGGGAATCTCTCGATGGCGATGGCCGGCCTATTGCGCCAGCGCTTGCGCGCGGTTCACCAGCTCGGGGTCGATGGTGTTCCTGTAGCGTTCGTAGACGGGGGCGGCAGCCTGGCGGAACGCGGCCTTGTCGACGTCGGCATTGATGGCCACGCCGGCCTCGGCCAGCTTCTTCTCGGTGGCCGCCTCGGTGGCCAGCAGGAACTGGCGTTGCGCGGCGATGGCTTCGTCGGCGGCCTGCTGGAAGGCGGCCTGCTGCTCGGGCGCGAGGCTGGTCCAGATGCGCGCGGACACGACGATGGGGATGGCCACGTAGACGTGCTCGGTCTTGGACAGGTACTTGGCCGCCTCGTAGAAGCGGCTGGTGTAGTAGAGCGCGGTGGGGTTCTCGGCGCCGTCGATGGTGCGCTGCTGCAGGCCGGTGAACAGTTCGGGGTAGGCCATGGACGTGACGTTCACGCCCAGCGCCCGCCAGGTGTCCACGTAGATGGGGTTCTCGGGCATGCGCACTTTCATGTCCTTGAGATCGGCCAGCGTCCTGATGGGCTGCTTCGAGTTGTACAGGTTGCGAAACCCGCCGTGGCCCCAGCCCAGCACCTTGAGGCCGGTTTTCTCGAGGTCGGCCTCGATGCCGTCGGTGAAGGACGAGTCCAGCGCCTGGAAGGCGGTGGGGTAGTCCTTGAACAGGTAGGGTAGGTCGAAGATCATGGCCTTCTTCTCGAAGGCGCCCAGCGCGAAGCTGGCGATGACGCTCATGTCTATGCTGCCCAGCTGCATGCCCTCGGCGACGTCGCGTTCGCCGCCCAGCTGGGCGCCGCCCAGCACCTGCACCTTGACCGCGCCGTTGGTGTGCCGGGCCACGCGCTCGGCGAAGCCGGCGGCCAGGTGGTGGTACATGTCGTCTTCGTTCTCCACCGAAACGTGCGCCAGCTGCAGCGTGCGCGGCTGCGCCCCGCTGGCGGCCTGCGGGCGGTCGGTGCCGCCCTGCAGGCGGCAAGCAGCGTGGCGGCTGCGATGATGGCGAGCGTGGTTCTTGCGGTACGCAACATGGTTGTCTCCTCGTTTTATGAATAGGTGTGCGTGCTAGGCAGGTGCGCCGGCGTAGGCGCCGACGCGGCCGGCCAGCACGTCTTCCAGGAAGGGCAGCCGGTCCTGGCCCCAGAACAGATGGCCGTTGCACAGGTAGAAGGGCGAGCCGAACACGCCGTGGCCGATGGCCTCGCGGGTGTTGTCGGCCAGGCGCTGGCGGATGTGCTGCGCCTGCGCCAGTTGCAGGATCGCGTCGGCGTCCAGGCCCAGGCCGCGCGCGATCTCGTCCAGCGTGCGCGGGTCGGAGATGTCGCGCTCCTGCGTCCAGATGGCGCGCAGCACGGCGTTGGCGTAGTCGCCGGTGGCCATGCCCAGTTCCTGCGCCGCCAGGATGGCGCACGAGGCCGGGATGTCGTCGACCGGGTAGTGGCGCGGATGCAGGGTGATGGGGATGCCCAGGTGGTCGCGCCAGCGCTCCAGCTCGGTCACGCGGTAGGCCTGGCGCTGCGTCGAACGCTGCTGCAGCAGGATGCCGCCGGTCTGCGCGTAGACGGCGGACAGCTGCATGGGCTTGTGGCGGATCGTGGCGCCATGGCGGCGGGCCAGTCGTTCGAGGCGTTCGCCGCCGAAGTAGGCCCAGTCGGACACGACGGAAAAGTAGTAATCGATGTGCATGCTTGCTTCCTGGTTGCCGTGGCGGGCGCGGCGGGCCGCCGCGCCTTGCCTCAGTTGCGCGGGATCGCGGTGATGCCGAGCTGGCGCAGCTGGCCGGCCAGGTCGATGTAGATGGTTTCGCTTTCGATGCGCTCGTCGTCGAAGCCGAACACGTTGACCAGGCGCACGTTGAACGACTTGCCCGAGCCGGGCAGGCCGAGGTAGGCGCCGTGGTGGGTGCCGGTGTAGATGGCTTCCATGACGACGATGCCTTCCTGTTCCGTGTAGCGCACCGGGCGCACGTTGAAATCCGGGAAGGCCTGCCACAGTTCGGCGTAGCGCGCGGCGACCTGGTCCTTGCCGCGATAGACGCGGCCGGCGACTTCGTCGCGCACCGGGTTCTCGTCGGCCAGCGTGGCCAGCATCTCGTTCATGAGGTGGCGGTTCTCCACCTCGATGTGCTGCGCAATCAAATCCACTCTCCACGTCATCGAAGTCTCCTTGGGTAGATGAAACAGGACAGCCCGGCCGGCGCGGCCGGCGGCGGGGCGCGCGGCGCTGCCGGCGGCGCGCGCGCAAAAATGGGATCCCAAAATTTCTAGATCGGGATCCTATTTGGATGGGGCGTGTTTGTCAACGGCGCGCGCCGGATGAATTCGGGCGCAAGCAGGGCGCCGCGCGCGGCGGCGCGCGGTCGGTGCGGGGGAGGGAGGAGGCGGCGGCCTAGCTGCGCCGGTCGCGCATGGCCTGCGCCATGTCGGCCAGCGCGCCGTCGTCGAGCAGGCGCTCGGCCAGCGGCAGCAGTTCTTCGTCTTCGCGGCGCAGGTGGGCGCGGTAGGCGGCGATGAAGTCTTCGGCCTGGCCGGGCGCGAAGGCGGCGCCCTGGCCGTCGGCGACTTGCTGCAGCACCTCGCGCACGCGGCGCCAGGCGCTGCCCAGGGCGCGGTGTTCGTCGGTCAGCGAGCCGACCAGCTGGCGCAGGCAGACGGCGTCGGAGCCGGCCATGGATTCGATGAGGGCGGGAAACAGATCCTGTTCCTCGTCCTCGTGGTGCTTGACGGCGGCGCTGTCGAAGTAGCGCATGACGCTGGCGGCGGCGGTGCGCGCCGCGTCGTCGCTGCCTTGCGCGCGCAGGTGGGCGGCCAGGCGTTCGAGCGTGGCGCACTGCCGTTCGATGCGGCCGTGACAGGCGGCCAGCAATTGCAGGGGCTGGTCGAAATCGGGGGCGGGCGCGGGAAAGGCGGAGGACATGGCGGCGGTTCCGGATGGCAGGAGCGTCCTGCCTGTTTTACTCCATGGCGGCGCGCTTGTGGGCGCGGGCGGTTTTCCAGGCGGCGTAGGCCTGCGGCATGCAGACCGCGCAGGGACGGTAGCCGGCGGCGACGGCGCTGGCTTCGTCCAGGAAGAAGACACGCTGGGCGGCATAGCCGCCTCGCGCCAGCGCGCGCGCGGCGGCGCGGCAATCCAGGCGGCCGTAGAGGCGGCCGCGGCGGTGGCCGCCCAGCGTGCCGGGTTCGGCGCTGAGCAAGGGCTGCCCGTCGGCGCCGATCAGGCGCCAGCGGCGCGCGGACGGGCTCATGGCAGCAGCGCCAGGCCGACGCGCCGGCCGGCCCGCACCGGGCTGATGGCCTGCCGCAGGCTGGCGCGATAGAAGCCGTGCGCGCCGCGGCAGGGCCGGTGGGCGGTGGGGATGAGCGCGGCATCGCCCTGTCGCAGGGGGATGACGATGGGGCGCGATTGCATGCGCGGGCGCTGCTCGGTGAGCACGAGTTCGCCGCCCGCGAAGTCGCGCTTCGGGTCCGACAGCAGGACGACGAGCTGCAGCGGGAAGACGTCGGGCGCGGGTTCGTGCTGCGTCAGCGGCCGCGCGTGGCCGGCCTCGACGAGGTCCAGGCGTATGTCGGGTGGAACGCCGGCCGGCGCCGAGGCCGGATAGCGCCAGCCGGTCTGCAGGGCTTGCGCCCAGGCGTTGGCCAGCGGCGCGAGCTGCGCATAAAGCGCGGCGCGCAGCGGCGCGAAGACGCCGGCCGCGCTGCCCGCGCCTTGCGGCGGCGCGCAGGCAAGCAGCGCGGCGATGGCCGGCGCGTCGAACAGCGCGGGCAGCAGGGCCCAGCCGTCGCGGTCCAGCCGCGCGTGCAGGGCGGCGCGGTCTAGGGCGGCGATGGCCGCGGCGCCGGCTTGCAGGATACCGGGCGTCAGGACGGGCGTCATGGGGTGGCCGCTTCGCGGCGCAGCAGTTCGCGCTTGCGGTCCACGCCCCAGCGGTAGCCGGACAGGTCGCCGTCGCGCCGCACCACGCGGTGGCACGGGATGGCCACCGCGATCCGGTTGGCTGCGCAGGCCTGCGCCACGGCGCGCACGGCCTTGGGCGCGCCGATGCGCTCGGCGATGTCGGTGTAGCTGACGGTGGCGCCCGGCGGCACTTCGCGCAACGCCTGCCAGACGCGTTCCTGGAAGGCGGTGCCGCGGACGTCCAGCGGCAGGTTCAGGCCCAGGGCGGGCGCTTCGACAAAGCCCACCACCTCGGCCACCAGGCGCTCGAAGCCGGCGTCGCCGCCGATCAGCGTGGCGCGCGGGAACAGGTCCTGCAACTGGCGCACCAGGTAGTCGGGGTCGTCGTCGAGCAGGATGGCGCAGATGCCGAGCTGGCTTTGCGCCACCAGGATGGCGCCCAGCGCGCACTGGGCGACGGCGAAGCGGATGCGGGCGTTGGCGCCGCCGGCGCGGTAGGCGCGCGGCGCCATGCCCAGCAGCTGCTGCGAGGCCTCGTAGAAGCGGCTGTTGGAATTGAAGCCGGCGTCGTAGATGGCCGCCGTGACGCTGGCCGACTCGCCCAGCTCGGCGCGCAGGCGGCGCGCGCGCTGGGCGCTGGCATAGGCCTTGGGCGTGAGGCCGGTTTCGGCCTTGAACAGGCGGTGCAGGTGGAACGGGCTCAGGCCCACGTGGGCGGCCAGCGCCTCCAGCGTGGGCGGGGTGTCGGCTTGCTCGATATGGCGGCAGGCGGCGGCCACCAGCGCGCTGTGCTGGCGCGCGGTGACGGTGCGGTCGGCCGCGTTGTGGCGGCTGGGCCGGTAGCCGGCGGCGCGCGCCGCCTCGGCGTTGTCGAAGAACTCCACGTTCTCGCGGCGCGGCAGGCGCGCCGCGCTGCTGGGCCGGCCGTACACGCCGGTGGTGCGCACGGCATAGACGAAGTGGCTGTCGGCCGCCGGGTCGCGCGCCTGGACGGCGGCCCAGCGCGCTTCGGGCGTGGCGTAGGCTGGAGCGGGGCGGACGGGGAGGTTCATGGCGGGGTCCGGGCAGTGGCGTATGGCTGCAATGTAGGGCGCGATTGCGCCGCAAGCACTACGTTTCTTGCGCGCGAATCCGCGCCTCGGGCGGCACGCGCCACAGATACCAGGCCGCCAGCGTGCGGTACGGCCCCCAGGCCTGGCCGATGTTGCGCATCTGGCGCGCGGTGGGCGTGGCGGCGGCGCCCTTGAGGCGCCGGTAGCCGTCGCGCACGCCGAAGTCGTCGGCCGGCAGGATGTCGGCGCGCGCCAGCGTGTAGATCAGCAGCATTTCCACGGTCCAGCGGCCCACGCCGCGCAGCGTGGTCAGGCGCTCGACCAGCGCCTGGTCGCTCATGCGCCGCGCGGCGCGCCGGTCCGGCACCACGCCGTCGCGCGCGGCCTGGGCGATGCCCAGGATGGTCTGGGTCTTGGCCGCCGAAAAGCCGCAGGCGCGCAAGGCGGCCGGGTCGGCGGCCAGCAATTGGCCGGGAGCGGGAAAGGCGCCGCCGGGAAACAGCGCCAGCAGGCGTCCCACGATGGCGTCGCCGGCGCGCGCGTGCAACTGCTGGTAGGCGATGGCGCGCACCAGCGCTTCATAGGGTTCGCGCGCCGGCAAGGGGCGGTGCAGGCAGGGGCCGGTGGCGGCGACGTGCCCGCGCCAGTCGGCGTCCAGGCCGGCGAGAAAGCGCTCGGCGTGGGCGTAGGCGGCAGGGCTGAGGGTGGCGGCGGTCATGGTCGGCGTGGGCGCGGCAGTGGGGCCATGACACTAGGATAGCGCGCGCCGGCGCGCTACTCGCGCGCCTTGCCGGCCTGCTCGGCGACGTCCGGGCAGGGCGGCGCGTTCCGGGCGGCCTCGGCGATCTGCTCGGGCGTGAGGTCCTGCTTGTGCGTGGCGATGGACCACAGGTGGCCGAACGGGTCGCGCACCTGGCCATAGCGGTCGCCCCAGAACATGTCGGTGACCGGCATCACGGACGTGGCGCCGGCCGCCACCGCCTGCGCGTGGGCGGCGTCCACGTCTTCGACGTACAGGTGCAGCACGACCGGCGTGCCGTTCAGCGCCTTGGGATCGGGGGGGTCCCACTCGGGGAAGGCGTCCATCAGCATCAGGGTCGAATCGCCGATGCGTACGGCGCCGTGCATCAGCCGGCCGTCGGGGCCGGCCAGGCGCGCCATTTCGACCGCGCCGAATGCCTTGATGTAGAAATCGATGGCGCGCGCGGCGCCGGCGCAGATGATGTGCGGCGTGAGGGTGTGCATGCCCTCGGGGATGGGTTTGACAGCGGTGGCCATGGGGTGTCTCCGGCAGGAAGGGGAGGCGCCGGCGGCGCCGGCCTGGAGCAGGCGCGGCGGGGCGGGCGGTGGGTGCAGCTCCCACTGTGCAGCAAAAAAGGCGCGTGCGCGACGGGCAATCGCGACAATGTGCCGGGGTGTTTGCGACAGGCGCGGCCGGGGCCGGATCAGGCGCGGACCAGGCGCACCCGGGTGATCTCGGAGGGGGCGCCCAGGCGCTTGGGCGGGCCCCAGTAGCCGGTGCCGCGGCTGGTATAGACCCACATCGGGCCGTAGCGGTGCAGCCCGGCCGTGAAGGGCTGCTGCAGGCGCACGAACCAGTTCCAGGGCAGGAACTGGCCGCCGTGGGTATGGCCGGACAGCTGCAGCGTGTAGCCCAGCGGCGCGGCCGCGGCGGCGCTGCGCGGCTGGTGGGCCAGCAGCAGGCGCACGGCGGCCTTGGCCGGCGCGCCGGCCAGGGCCTGCGCGGGGTTGCTGCGCTGGCTGGCGTCGAACGCCGCGGCGCCGTAGTCGGTGACGCCGGCCACCACCAGCGCGGCGTCGCCGCGCCGCACGACGCGGTGTTCGTTCTGCAGCACGCACAGGCCCAGGCGGCGGAATTCCTGCACCCAGGCCGCCGCGCCCGAATAGTATTCGTGGTTGCCGGTCACCAGGTAGACGCCGTCGGGCGCGCGCAGCGCGGCCAGCGGCTGGGTGTGCGGCGCCAGGTGCGCCACCGGGCCGTCGACCACGTCGCCGGTGACGGCGACGAGGTCCGGTCCGGCCGCGTTGACGGCGTCGACGACGGCCTGCAGGTAGCGCCGCTTAATGGTGGGGCCGACGTGCAGGTCGCTGATCTGCACGATGGTGTAGCCCTGCAGCGCGGCGGGCAGCGCGTCGATGGGCACGTCCACCGTCACCACGCGGGCGCGCCGCCGCGCGTTGGCCAGCCCGAGCAGCGTCGCGGCCAGCGCCAGCAGCGGCACGGCCGGCGCCGAGGCGGCGCGCAGCGCATCCATGGGCACGGGCAGCGCGGCCAGCCAGGCCAGCAGCAGCGCCGCGTCGCGCAGCACGGTCAGCACGAACAGCGACGAGAAATACCCCATCGCCACCAGGCCCACGGCGGCCAGCCGGTCGCCCCAGGGCTGGCGCCCCGAGGCGTGGCTGGCCATGCCCAGCGGGATCAGCACGCAGCTGGCGCACAGAGCCAGGATGGCGGCGGCGACGCCGGCGGCCGGCAGGCCGGCGTCGGGAATCAGGCGCGCGCCCACGTACACGTGCGCCAGGGCGCCCAGCGTCAGGAAGCGGATGAAAAAGGCGGAGCGGCGCAGCGACATGGCGGGCAGGGAGGGCGGCGATGCCTTGCATCTTAGCGTGCGGCGGCTGGGGTGCCTGTCCCCGCGGGGACAGGCACCCGGATGCCACGCCGCGCCGCATGGTGCCTGTCCCTGCAGGGACAGGCACCATGCCATCGTGTCACTGCGCGGAAACGCCAACAACTGATACGTTTTTTTTATCGTTAATTGAATCTGTACTGATTTCGACATGCTGCGTAGCATCAAAACCGTGCTCCGGGACCTTCCCGGAGACCGTTTTTGACAGGCACGATGCCCGCGGGAGCCACACATGATGAGTAGCGAAGCCCTACTCCTGGCCCGGATTCAGTTCGGATTCACGATTTCCTTTCACATCATCTTTCCGGCCATCACCATCGGCCTGGCGAGCTATCTCGCCGTGCTCGAAGGATGCTGGCTGCGCACGCGCGATACGGTGTATCGCGATCTGTACCATTTCTGGAGCAAGGTGTTCGCCGTCAACTTCGGCATGGGCGTGGTGTCGGGCCTGGTGATGGCCTACCAGTTCGGCACCAACTGGAGCGCCTTCTCCGAGTTCGCCGGCAGCATCACGGGGCCCCTGCTGGCCTACGAGGTGCTGACCGCGTTCTTCCTGGAGGCGGGCTTCCTGGGCGTGATGCGGTTCGGCTGGTCGCGCGTGGGGCCGCGGCTGCATTTCTTCTCGACCATCATGGTGGCGCTGGGTGCGCTGGTCTCGGCCACCTGGATCCTGGCTTCCAACAGCTGGATGCAGACGCCGGCCGGCTACGAGATCGTCGATGGGCGGGTGGTGCCGGTGGACTGGCTGGCGGTGATCTTCAATCCGTCCTTTCCGTATCGCCTGGCGCACATGGGCATCGCCGCCTTCCTGGCCACCGCGCTGCTGGTGGCCGCTTCCGGCGCCTGGCACCTGCTGCGCGGCCACCGCACGCCGGCGGTGTGCAGGATGTTCGCCATGGCGCTGGGCATGCTGGCCATCGCCGCGCCGCTGCAGGCCGTGGTGGGCGACATGCACGGCATCAATACGCTCAAGCACCAGCCGGCCAAGATCGCCGCCATCGAGGGGCATTGGGAAAACGTGCCGGGCGAGGGCGTGCCGCTGCACCTGTTCGGCGTGCCGGACATGCAGGCCGAGACCACGCGCTACGCGCTGAGCGTGCCGCGCCTGGGCAGCCTGATCCTGACCCACAGCCTGGACGGCCAGTTTCCCGGCCTGAAGTCGTATCCGCCGGCCGACCGTCCCAACGCGACCGTGGTGTTCTGGAGTTTCCGCGTGATGGTGGGGCTGGGCCTGCTGGCGATCGCGCTGGCCGCGTGGGCCGGCTGGGCGCGGCTGCGCGGCCGGCTGTACGACTCGCGCGCGCTGCAGCGCTTCGCGCTGGCGATGGGACCGTCGGGGCTGGTCGCGATCCTGGCGGGCTGGTACACGACCGAGATCGGCCGCCAGCCATGGATCGTGCAGGGGCTGATGCGCACGGCCGAGGCGGCGACCCCGCACGGCGTGCCGGCGCTGACGCTGACCCTGCTGCTGTTCGTGTTCGTCTATCTGATCGTGTTCGGCGCCGGCATCGTCTACGTGCTGCGCCTGATCGCGCGCGGCCCGTCGGGCAGCGCGCCGGCCGGCGGCGAGCCGGGGCTGGTCCAGCGTCCGCTGGCCGCGGCGCAGCAGGGAGGGCTGTGAAATGGGTGTCGATCTTTCGCTGATCTGGGCCATCATCATTCTGTTCGGCGTGATGATGTATGTGGTGATGGACGGGTTCGACCTGGGCATCGGCGTGCTGTTTCCCCTGCTGCCCGGCAAGTCGGACCGCGACGTCATGATGAACACGGTGGCGCCGGTCTGGGACGGCAACGAGACCTGGCTGGTGCTGGGCGGCGCGGGCCTGCTGGCGGCCTTTCCGCGGGCGTATGCCGTGGTGCTCGGCGCCCTGTACCTGCCGCTGGTGTTCATGCTGCTGGGCCTGGTGTTTCGCGGCGTGGCGTTCGAGTTCCGCTTCAAGGCCGACGAACATCATCGTCCGTTCTGGGACCGCGCCTTCATCGGCGGCTCGGTGGCCGCGGCCTTCTTCCAGGGCGCCACGCTCGGCGCGTACCTGCAGGGTATCGAGCTGGTCGGCGGCGCGTACCAGGGCGGCCCGTGGGGCTGGGTCACGCCGTTCTCGCTCTTTTGCGGCGCGGGCCTGGTGGTGGCGTACGCCTTGCTGGGCTGCACCTGGCTCATCATGAAGACCGAGGGCGCGCTGCAGCGGCGCATGATCGTGGTGGCGCGCCCGCTGAGCGGCGCGCTGCTGGCGGTGATCGCGGTCATCAGCGTCTGGACGCCGCTGATCGAGCCGGCCATAGCCCGGCGCTGGTTCAGCCTGCCCAATTTCTACGCGTTCGCGCCGGTGCCCGTGCTGGTGCTGGCGGCGGCCTGGGGGCTGTTGCGCGCCTTGCGCGGGCAGCCGGACATGGCGCCGTTCCTGCTGACGCTGGCGCTGGTGTTCCTGGGCTACAGCGGCCTGTGCATCAGCCTGTGGCCGCACGCGATTCCGCCCGGCGTCACCCTGTGGGAGGCGGCCGCGCCGCCGCAAAGCCAGGGCTTCGCGCTGGTGGGGGCGCTGTTCATCGTGCCCATCATCCTGACTTACACTGCCTGGTCGTACTACGTGTTCCGCGGCAAGGTACGCGCCGGCGACGGCTATCACTGAGGAGGCCGCCATGACGGAAGATACCCTGGACAGACCCGCGTCGACGCTGCGCCGCCTGGGCTGGCTGGCGCTGTTGTGGGCCGGCGGCGTGGCCGGCCTGGGGCTGGCGGCCGGCGGACTGAAACTGATCATGAAACTGGCCGGCTTGACGCCGTGACGACCGGGGCCGCGAATTGAAGCTGAAGCGCTATGAAGTGCTTGCCGACGAAATCACCGCATCGATCCAGGCCGGCACGCGCCGCGCCGGCGACCGCCTGCCGTCGGTGCGCCAGACCAGCGCCAGCCGCGGCCTGAGCGCCACCACGGTCTTCAAGGCCTATTACCTGCTGGAGGCGCGCGGCCTGATCCGCGCGCGCGACCGTTCGGGCTACTACGTGGTGGGCAAGCCCAAGGCGTTGCCGCCCGAACTGGAGGCCGGCGCGCCGGCCGAGTCGCGCCGCGTGGACGTGGATGTCAGCGACCGGGTGCTGCACGTGCTGCAGCTGACCATGCGGCGCGACGTGGTGCCGTTCGGCTCGGCGTTTCCGCATCCCTCGCTGTTTCCGCACGCGCGGCTGGCGCGCGCCATGGCTTCCAGCGTCGCGGCGCTGGACCCCTGGAGCTCGGTCGACGACCTGAGCGCGGGCAACACGCGGCTGCGCCGCGCCATCGCGCTGCGCTACCTGGCCGACGGCGTGCAGGTGCGCACCGAGGACATCGTGATCACCAACGGCGCGCTGGAGGCCCTGAACCTGTGCCTGGGCGCGGTGACGCGGCCGGGCGATTCGGTGCTCATCGAATCGCCCACGTTCTACTCGGCCCTGCAATCGCTGGAGCGGCTGGGCTTGCGCGCCATCGAGGTGCCGGCCCATCCGCGCGAGGGCATCGAGCTCGATGCGCTGGCGCGCGCCATCGATACGCACCGGCCGGCCGCCTGCTGGCTGATGACCAATTTCCAGAATCCGCTGGGCAGCCTGATGCCCGAGGACAAGAAGCGCGCCCTGGTCGAACTGCTGGCCGCGCGCGACGTGCCGCTGATCGAGGACGACGTCTACAGCGAGCTGTATTTCGGCGCGCAGCGGCCGCTGCCGGCCAAGGCCTATGACGAGAGCGGCATCGTGATGAGCTGTTCGTCGTTCTCCAAGAGCCTGGCGCCGGGCTGGCGCATCGGCTGGGTGCTGGGCGGGCGTTATGCCGACCGGATCCTGCGCGGCAAGCTGGCGCTGTCGCTGTCGACGTCGGCGCCGTCGCAGGCGGCGCTGGCCACCTACCTGGAGCACGGCGGCTACGACCGCCACCTGCGACAACTGCGCCAGACGCTGGAGCAGCAGCGCAACCAGGTCATGGAGGCGATCGCCCGGCATTTCCCGCCGGGCACGCGCACCACCCACCCCGACGGCGGGTACTTCCTGTGGGTGGCGCTGCCGCCGCAGGTCGATGCGCTGGCGGTGCACCGCGCCGCGCTGTCGCTGGGCGTGAGCACCGCGCCCGGGCCGATCTTCTCGGTGCAGGACCGCTTTCGCCATTGCCTGCGGCTGAACTACGGCCACCCCTTCGACGCGCGCGCGCAGGACGGCCTGGCCACGCTGGGCAAGCTGATCGCGCGGCAGTGCTGAAGGCCCGCGCCACACCTTGGTGCCTGTCCCAGCGGGGACAGGCACCCGGGCCGACATCTCGGTGCCTGTCCCCACGGGGACAGGCACCGCATAAGCATGAACGTCACGCCAGCAGGTATCATGCAAGCCTGTTTCGACGGAGTGTCATGACATGTATCGCGGCCACGAAGCGATCAAGCAATTCATGCAGGCCATCGGCCTGCCCTGGACGCCGGGCCAGGCCGAAAGCGCCGAGCTGCGCGCCAGCTACCGCATCGGCAGCGGGCGTCCGCTCAATATCGACCGCACGCGGGTCGAGTTCCATTGCGACGACGCGCGCGCCAAGGTGTGGGTGCCCGAGTTCGCCCGCACCAGCTTCCACCAATGGTTCGAGGTGGCCTACCAGGATTTCGAGTACGCGCCCGGCGCCTCGATGCTGAAGATCAAGGCCGCCGCGCGCGGCAACGCCGCGGCCTACAGCGTGGGCCTCAAGCCGCTGGCCTGAGGCCCGCCGCCTAGGCCTTCTCCAGCCGCGCCGGCAGGCCCTGCCGCACCGCGGCGCCGGATACCCAGTCGATCCACACGTTGTCGCGCAGCGCGCGGGTGGCGTCGCCAAAGCCCAGGTCATTGAGATTGACGCCGGCGGCCAGCGCCGGGTCGTGCGGCATGGGCCGGCCGTCGACCACATGGGCGCGCGCGCCCAGCTCGGTGTGGCCGTAGCCGTGCTCGATGGCGATGGCGCCGGGCTGCACGCCGTCGCGCACCAGCGCAAGCCCGGTGACCGCGCCGCCCGGCGTGACGATGCGCACCGCGTCGCCATTGCCGATGCCCAGGCGCGCGGCGTCGGCGCGGCTGATCGAGACCGGGTTGTGCGGGTGCACCTGGCGCAGCCGGCTCACGCCGATCGACATCGAGCTCATCAGGTTGGACTTGAACGAACTCAGCAGGAACGGCCAGTCGGCCTGCGGGTATTGCTCGCGCATGGCGCGGCCGTCGGCCAGCCGGGTCGGGTACCAGGTGGGGCAGCCGCTGTAGGGCTCGCCGGTCATCGCATGGCGCATGCGCGCCAGGTCTTCGCTCCAGACGTGCAGCGGCTTGCGGTAGGGCGGGTGGACGCGGCCGTCGCGCCAGACGTCCTCGGCCGCGTCGAAGCGCCCGCCGCGGCTCATCAGCAGGGCCACGCGGCGCCATTCGTCGTCCTGCAGCGTGCGCCGCAGCAGGTCGGCGTGGCGGTCCACGCCGGTCAGGGCCAGGTCGTCCTCGCTGGCCTCGGCCACCGGCGCGCCGCCGGCATAGGCCATGTTGGCCATGCCGCGCAGGAAGAAGTCGCTGGCCGTATCCAGCGCATGGCGCCGGCCGTCGCGGCCGGCGATCGCATCGGCGCCGAAGCCGGGCATGTCCAGGCGTTTGGCGCAGGCGATCAGGAACGACTCCAGGCATACCGGCTCGCCGTTGGCTGTGCGCGCCACGCGCGGCGCCACGGCCGGCCAGCGCACGGTCGAGGCCTTGGCCTGCACGTCGGCCCAGGGCGCCGACACGCCCCAGCTTTCGTAGGTGATGGTGTCGGGCACGATGTAGTCGGCCAGCGCGTTGGTTTCGTTGATGAAGGCATTGATCGACACGGACAGCGGCAGCAGGCCGGGGTCGCGCAGCTTGTCGGCGATCACGTTCTTCAGCCCCGCGATGGCGTAGACGGGGTTGCTCATGTGGTTGAGCCATACCTTGGCGCGGTAGGGGTAGCCGGCCAGCGCCGAGGCCAGCATTTCCGAGCTGAGCGCGCCGGTCGCCGGGTACCACGGCGACTGCGCCGGGTAGGGCGATTGGCCCGCCTCGGCCTTGCGGCGGTACTCGCTGCTTTTCTCGTAGGGGAAGCGGTTGCGCGACAGCGAGACGCCGCGCGGCGCGACGCGGCCGGCAAAGCCGGCGATGTCGTAGCGCGGGCCCTTGCCGTAGGGCGCGAACGGGCCGCCGTCGAGCACCAGCCCGCCGGCCACGTTGAGGTTGCCCACCAGGGTGTTGAGCATGGCGATGGCGTAGGCCGTGTAGAACCCGGCGCCGCTCATGGTGCCGCCATGCGCGTCGGCCACCGCCTGCTTGCCGTGGCTGGTGAAGCGTTCGGCCAGCCCGGCGATCCGCGCGGCGGGCACGCCGCTGTGCCGGGCGTATTCGTCCAGCGTCATGCGGCGCGCCTCGCGGCGCAGCAGCGCCAGCGCCGAGCTGGCGCGCACGCCGCCCAGGCCGGGCGCCACGCCTGCGGCGGACAGGTCGCGCTCGACGAACAGCGCGGCGGGGCCGGCATGGGTATGCGGGGCCAGCGTGCCGTCGGGCCGTTGCACCACGTAGACGTCCTCGGCCTGCGGGTCGGCGCCGGCGCGCGGCCAGCCCAGGTCGGCGCCGCGCAGACAGCTGCCGTGGCGGGCGTGTCCGGGGGCGTCGATGACCAGGTGGGTGGCGTTGGTCCAGGCCGCCTCGCCGGCCGCGTCCATGGCGGCCGGGCCGGGCTGCGACAGCATGGCGGCGTCGTAGCGGTCGTGCTCGAGTATCCAGCGGATCATGCCCATGACCAGCGCCAGGTCGCCGGCCGGGTTGACCGCCAGCCATTCGTTGCCGCTGCCGGCCGCCAGGCTGGCGCTGGCGGGCAGCACCGGCGAGACCACCACGTAATGAAAGCCCGCGCCGTCGTCGCGCACGCGCGCCTCGGCCAGCTGGCGGCCCTGGCGCTGGAACGGGTTGCCCGACTGCGCCGGCGCCGTGCCGATGAACAGGCCGAAGCGCGCGCGCATCCAGTCCGGCTTGCCATGCGGCATGCCCTTGAGGTCGCCGAACGCGGCGCCGGTGCCGACACGGAAGCTCTGGCCGCAGTACGAGCCGTGGTTGGACACGTTGACGGTGCCGAACGACTGCGCGGCGAAGCGCTGGATCAGCGGCGTGCGGCCTTCGTTGGCCGAGTCGGTGAACAGCAGCTGGTTCGAGCGCGGTCCGTATTCGGGGTTGTCGGGATCCAGCGGCGTGACCGGGTCGTAGATGGCGCGCAGGCCGTCCACATGGCCTTCGCCGAACAGATCGCCGCCTTCGCACACTTCTTCCACCAGCTGTTCGAACGAAATGGTGCGCCACTGGCCCGCGCCGCGCGGGCCGACCCGCTTGAGCGGCTGCAGCACGCGGTAGGGGCTGGTCAGCTGCTCCAGCATGGCCGAGCCGCGCGCGCACGAGGTGGCGCGGCCTTCCAGGCCGTTGTCGCCGCCGAGCCGGGCGTAGACCTCGCGCACCGGCGCGTGCATGGGCGCCGGCTGCGTGGTGGCCAGCGGGTGATAGGGGTTGCCCGCCACGCGCAGGATGCGGTTGGTTTCCGTGTCCACGCGCAGGCGCACGCCGCACTGGGTCCAGCAGCCCAGGCAGCTGGAGGGGCTGACGGTCTGGCCCGGCTGGGCCGACAGCGCGCCGGTGACCGGATCGATGCGGAATTCCGGGGTGAGCGAATTGCCGCGCAAGGCGTCGGCGGTGGGCGCGCCGGCGCTGCCCTGGGCCAGGCCCTTGACGGCGCGGGCCACGGTTTCGCCGTAGCCGGCCGCGAAGGCGGCCATGCCGCCGGCCACGGCGCCGCCGCGGGCGATCAGCTTGCGGCGGCGCGCGTCGGCCGGCGCGTCGGTGTCGGGGGTGGGGTGCTGCTTGGGCATGGAATGTCCGTATGAGGTATTCGGGTTCAGCGGGCCGGGGCGGCGGTGCGCGCGGGAAAGCGTTCCAGCGCCCAGGCAAGGGCGGCGACCAGCGCCACGCACAGGCCGAGCACGCCCGCCATGCCCAGCAATCCGTCGCTGCCCCAGGGCATGTCGTACAGGTAGAGGCCGGCGCCGTACTTGGGCACGCCCTGCACATTCATGAAGACGACCCAGCGGAAGATCCAGGCCGCCGCCAGCAGGGTCAGCGCCAGGGCCAGCGAGGCGGCCGGGCCGGCCAGCCGGGCGGGCCGCATCTGCAGCAGCGCCGCCATGCACAGGCCGGTGGCGATCGCGCCGGCCAGGCTGGCGCGCCAGGCCGGGAACTGCGCGAACAGGCGCAGCGCGGCGTCGAACGAGGGCTCGTGGCCCAGCAGGCCGAGCACGGCCCAGGCGCCCGCGCTCGCGGCCAGCGCCGCCAGCGCGGCCATGGCCAGGCCGCCCGGCAGCCAGCGGCCCAGCAGCAGCATGGCGCCCAGCGCGCCCAGCCAGCCGGTCAGCGCGAAATTGATGGGCAGGAATACCGTGTGCCACAGCGGGCGCGAGCGCAGCACCATGACCTCCGAGCCGGTATAGACCAGGATGGACAGCGCCGACAGCGCCAGGGGCACGGCCAGCGCTCGCATGGCGCGCCGCCAGCCCAGCCACCACGCCGCGCACAGGCCCAGCGCCAGCGTTGCGTACAGCGGCAGCAGCAGCGCGCCCAGCCACATCCACGACCAGGGCGTGGCCTGCGTGTAGAAATGCCAGAAGCGGCCGGGCTGGTGCAGGTCGGCCAGCAGCGACACCGGCGCGGCCACGGCGCTGACGGCCAGCACCGCGATGGCGGCCGGCAGCAGGCGCGCGCGCGCCGAGCCGGGCCGGCCGAAGGCGCAGGCCGCCGCCGTCAGCGCGGCGGCCGCGCTGATGCCGATCAGGAAGAAGTACTGCACGGCCCAGGGCAGCCAGGCCGCGTCGTAGACCGGAGTGATGAGTTCCGAGATGCGCATGGATGCCTCGCCTTCAGTGCCGGCCGGCCAGGCGCACGCCGGCCTGGCCATCGATCTGGTTGACGAACGCGTCGGGCAGGCCGATGTAATACACATGCGGATCGGTGCGCATGTCGGGCTTGAGCACCTTGACCTCGTCGCGGTGCTCGGCCAGCAGCCGCGAGACGGCGCTGGCGGGGTCGTTCAGGTCGCCGATGACGCGCGCCCCGCCCACGCAGCTCTCCACGCAGGCCGGCAGCAGGCCCGCCTCCAGGCGGTGCTCGCAGAACGTGCACTTGTCGGCGGTCTGGGTCTCGTGGTTGATGAAGCGGGCGTCGTAGGGGCAGGCCTGCACGCAGTAGCCGCAGCCCACGCAGCGTTCGTTGTCCACCAGCACGATGCCGTCCTCGCGCTGGAAGGTGGCCTGCACCGGGCACACCGGCACGCACGGCGGGTTGTCGCAGTGGTTGCACAGGCGCGGCAGCATCACCATCGAACAGGGGCCGCCATCGTCGGGCAGCACCTCGTACTGCAGCACGGTGGTGCGGAATTGCCCGATGGGCGGCAGGTTTTCCATCGAACAGCTGACCGTGCAGGCCTGGCAGCCGATGCATTGGCGTAGGTCGACCACCATGCCGTAGCGCTTGCCCGCGGCGCCGGGACGGCGCGGCGGCTGGGCGTTCATGCCGGCGCGCGCTTCGGGGGCGATGGGGATGACGGTGGCCGTGGCGGCCAGCCCCAGCAATTCCTTGAGAAAACCGCGTTTGCTGGGCGCGGGCGGCCGGTCGGAGGAGGGCGCGTTGTGCATAGTCCTGCAGCTTGTCTTTGGGCCGGTAGCCGCTGCCGCCCGGGCCTGGGTGCGCCGCCTGTCCCGTTCCCCGTGATTCGAGCCATAAACTTATCACTCGTAGTTATATAAAGCCTTGATATGGGTCAAGACAGTAGTAAAGCGGCGCGGTATTTATGAGGCGATGTAAAAAACGTGCCGCTTCATGTCCGCGCGGCGCGAGGCCGTCACTTTTTTCGGGGCGAGATGCTAAGGTGTCTGCCACCCTGGCGCGTGGGCGAGGCGTTGCGGCGCCTGCCTGCGGCCGGTCGGTCATCAACCCATAGCGAGGCAAGCATGAAGAAAACGATCATCGCGAGCGCGGCGTGCGCGGCGCTGCTGGCCACCTCGGGCGCGGTCCTGGCCCAATCGGGCGCGAGCCTGACGCCGGACCAGCTGCAGCACCTGGACACCGACAAGAGCGGCGGCGTCAGCCAGAAGGAGTACCAGGCCTTCATGGAAGCGTCGTTCGCCAAGCTGGACGCCAACGGCGACGGCAGCCTCACCCGCCAGGAACTGCCCCAGGAAGTCTCCGACGCGCAGTTCACCGCCATGGACGCCAACAAGGACGGGCGCGTCAGCCGCCAGGAGTTCCTGGGCCAGGTGATGCGCGACTTCGCCACCGCCAGCCGCGGCGGCGAACTGAAGTAGCGCGGCCCGCGCCCGCCGCCGCTCAGGGCGGCGGGAAGTTCGGCGTGGCGTGCACCCGCTGCAGGAACGCGCGCGTCAGCGCCACGATGGGCGCGAGATGGGTTTCCAGCGCCCAGTGGCCGGCCTGCAGCAGATGCAGTTCCGCGTCGGGCAGGTCGCGCAGATAGGCGCGCGCCGCGGCTTCGGGCATGTAGCCGTCGTGCACGCCCCAGACGATCAGCGTGGGCGGCTGGCGCTCGCGCAGGTAGGCCTGGTAGCGCGGGAACCAGGCCAGGTTGTCTTCCAGCCCCTCCATCAGCCCCACCATGATCTCGCGGCGGCGCGGTTCGCGCAGCAGCGCCCAGGCCAGCTTCCACATGTCCGGGGTGATGCATTCGGCCTGCTCCTCGGGCAGGTCGTTGAGAAATTCGTCGCGGAATCCTTCCTCGCTGACCGCCAGGCTCAGCTTGTAGCGGCCCTCCAGCGTGGGGTCGGCCCAATACGCCTGCAGCGGGGCGTAGCGCGGGCCCAGCTCGTCTTCGTAGATGTCGCCGTTCTGGATGATCAGGCCGCTGACCTTGTCCGGCTCGCGCATGGCCAGGCGCAGGCCGATCTGCGAACCGTAGTCGTGCAGGTAGAGGGCATAGCTGGGCAGCCCCAGCGCATGGGCGAACTGCTGCAGGAAGTCGGTGTAGTGCTCGAAGTCGCACGCAAAGCGCGCCGTGTCCGGCGTGTCGCTGTAGCCGAAGCCGGGAAAATCCGGCGCCAGCAGCCGCCATTGGTCGGCCAGCGCGGGCATGAAATCGCGGTACTGGAACGACGAACAGGGATAGCCATGCGGCAGCAGCACGACCGGCGCGTCCGCCGGGCCGGTTTCGCGATAGAAAATGCGCAGCTCGTCGAGGTCCAGGTAGCGATGCTTGACACGGGCGTCCGCGCTCGGGGAGGTGGTCTGGCTGGATTGGGTCATCGGCGGACTCCCACCGCGGCGGGCCGCGGCATGGTGGACACGCGCGCCGGTCGGCGCGCCCGGGCTTGCCTGCCTATGATAGAAATCCAGCCCGTAACAAGCGTCACAGGACTCGTCCAGATGCGTACAGTCGTATGCCCGCCCGGGGCGTCGCGACCAGGGCCGATACCTTTCGATACCGCCGTCCGCGCGGCGCGCGGTTGCAGCCGCTGGGCCTGTCCCCGCGGGTGAAGGGGTGCCTGTCCCCGCGGGGACAGGCACCCTGGCCGCAGGTGCCGCCTTCAGCCCGGGCGCTTCTAGCCTGTCGCCCGCGCCGCCGGCTCGTCCTCGGCCTGGGGTTCGTCGCCCAGCGCGCAGCGCAGCGCGTCCTCGACGCGGTCCAGCAGCACGAAGCGCAGCTTGCGGCGCGCCTCGGCCGGCACGTCGTCGAGGTCCTTCTCGTTGCGGCGCGGCAGCATCACGGTGGTGATGCCGGCGCGTAGCGCCGCCAGGGTCTTCTCCTTGATGCCGCCGATGGGCAGCACCAGCCCGCGCAGGCTGACCTCGCCGGTCATGGCCACGTTGGCGTCCACCGGCCGGCCCGACAGCAGCGAGGCCAGCGCCACGAACATCGCCACGCCGGCGCTGGGCCCGTCCTTGGGCGTGGCGCCGGCCGGCACGTGGATGTGGATATCGACCTTCTCCAGCGCGTCGCCGCTCCAGGTCTTGGCCAGCGTCAGCGCGGCCTGGGCCGACTCCTTCATGACGTCGCCCAGCTGCCCGGTCAGGATCAGGCGGCCGCTGCCGGGCACCTTGCTGGCCTCGATGAAGAGGATGTCCCCGCCGACCGGCGTCCACGCCAGGCCGGTGGCCACGCCCGGCAGGCTGGTGCGCAGCGCGACCTCGTTCTCGAAGCGGCGCGGGCCCAGGGTGGCGCCCAGGTCGGCGGTGTCGATGGAGACGTGCCCGGCCTTGCCTTCGGCCACCTGCATGGCGGCGTGGCGCAGCACCGAGCCGATCTCGCGCTCGAGATTGCGCACGCCGGCCTCGCGCGTGTAGTCGCCCACGATGGCCGCCAGCGCCGCGTCGGTGATGTCGGCCTGTTCGGGCCGCAGCCCGTTGGCCTCCAGCTGGCGCTTGATCAGGTAGCGGCGCGCGATCTGGATCTTCTCTTCCTCGGTGTAGCCGGGCAGGTCGATGATCTCCATGCGGTCGCGCAAGGGGCCGGGGACGGTGTCCAGCACGTTGGCCGTGCAGATGAACATCACGTGCGACAGGTCGTAGTCCACCGCGAGGTAGTTGTCGCGGAACTTGTGGTTCTGCTCGGGGTCGAGCACTTCCAGCAGCGCGCTGCCCGGGTCGCCATGAAAGCCGCCGGCGCCCAGCTTGTCGATTTCGTCGAGCATCAGCACCAGGTTGCCGGTGCCGGCGCGGCGCACGGCCTGGATGATGTTGCCCGGCAGCGCGCCCAGGTAGGTGCGGCGGTGGCCGCGGATCTCGGCTTCGTCATGCACGCCGCCCAGCGCCACGCGCTGGAAGGCGCGCCCGGTGGCGCGCGCGATCGACTGGCCCAGCGAGGTCTTGCCCACGCCCGGCGGGCCGACGAAGCACAGGATGGGGCTGCGGCCTTCCGGATTCAGCTTGCGCACCGCCAGGTATTCGAGGATGCGGCGCTTGATCTTGTCCAGCCCGAAGTGGTCTTCGTCCAGGACGCGGCGCGCCTCGGCCAGGTCGATGGCCTGCTGCGGCTCGTGCTTCCAGGGCAGTTCGGTCAGCCACTCCAGGTAGGTGCGCAGCATGGCGTACTCGCCGCTGCCGTCGCCCATGCGCTGCAGGCGGCTCAGTTCCTTGCGGGCGTGGTTGAGCACTTCCTCGGGCATGCCGGCCTGTTCGATGGTCTCTTTCAGCTGCGCGGCCTCGGCCGCGCCGTCGTCGGTCTCGCCCAGCTCCTTCTGGATCTGGCGCAGCTGTTCGCGCAGCACGGTCTCGCGCTGGCGTTCGTCGAACTGCGCGCGCGTGCGCTCGCCGATCTCCTTGGACAGGCGCAGCACTTCCAGGCGCGCGGCCAGCAGTTCGATGACCTTGTCCAGGCGGCGCGCCAGGTCGAAGGTCTCGAGGATGTCCTGCTTCTGCCCGGCCTTGATGTCGATCAGGTTGGTGACCATGTCGGCCAGCAGCGCGGGCGATTCGATGCCGCGCACCACGTCGGCCAGCTCGTCGGGCACGTTGGGCAGCAGCGCGATGGCGTCGATGGTCTGCTGCTTGAGCTGCAGGAAGCGCGCCTCGGTCTGGCTGTCGCTGGCCGCGGGCGTGTCGACCAGGGCCACCCGCGCCACCAGGAACGGCCAGCCTTCCAGGAATTCGAGCACGCGAAAGCGCGCCTGGCCCTGCACCAGCAGGTGGTGCGCGCCTTCCTGGCCGGTGATGTAGCGCGCCACCGGCCCTTCGGTGCCGACCCAGTACAGATCGTCCGGGCCGACGTCGTTCTTCTGCGGATCGCGCTGCAGCAGGAAGCCCAGCGGGCGTTCGTTCTTGACGGCCTCCTGGGCGGCGGCCACCGAGCTCTGGCGGTGTACGGTAACGGGCGAGAGCACGCCGGGAAACAGCACGGCGTCGCGCAACGGGATGATGATGCGTGCGTCTTCGGGCAGGGTGCGCGGGTCCGTCATGGGGCCTCCCTCAGTTTTTTCAGGGTCAGGGTCAGGCAGCCGTCGGCCAGCGTCGGGGCCTCGGGCTCCAGGGCATGCAGGGGCAGGCGGATGCGCCGCTGGAAGCGGCCATAGGGGATTTCCAGCCCGTGGATGCGGGCGTTGCGCAGCGCCGGCAAGGGGCGCACGCCGGAAATGCTGATGCCATCGGGATCGAAGCGCACCGCCACGTCGCCGGCGGCCACGCCGGGCAGCGCCACGTAGATCAGGACGGCGCTCTCGGTTTCGATCATGTCCACCGGGGGCTCCCAGCAGGGCGCCTGCGCCGGGCCGGTGCGCAGCAGTTGCCGGTGCAGGCGATCGGCCTGCTGCAGCAGGGACAGGGCATCGCCCCAGATCCAGGATGAAAAGTCGCGCGATCTCATGTACTCGCCCTCTGTTCCATACAGGGTAAGTGGCGACGCCACGCTGGCTTTTCAAGCTGGCAAGCCGAGCGCGGCGGCGCTCGCAGGTCCAATCCAGTGTAGACCCTTGCGCGCCGTTGCGCTTCGCGCTCAAGCGCACGGGGTGCCTGTCCCAGCGGGGACAGATACCGTCTTGGCCGTCCCGTTCATGGCGTAGAGCGGTGTGCCTGTCCCAGTGGGGACAGGCACACCTCGCCGCGGATGTCAGCGCCCGTCCGGGGACAGGCGCCACGCCCTGCCGCAGGTGTCAGCCTCAACCGGGACAGGCGCCGGCTCACCAGCGTGCCTGCACGATCTGGTAGGCGCCCAGCAGCGCCAGGCCCAGCGTCTGTTGCGCCGGCGCGTGGCCGGCGCCGGCGGCGCTTTGCAGCAGGGACAGCATGCGCGGATAGTCGCCGGCGGTCTGGGCTTCCAGCGCCAGGCCGTATTGCTGCGCGGGGCTGTCGGCCTGCGCGGCGAACACCGGCAGCGTGGCGAGCAGGGCGGCGGCGATGCGGGAAAGAGGATGCATGGCGGGGCTCCGAAGGCGCCGCGAGTGCGGCGGGAGCGTTCATTGTGCGGCGCCGGCGCGCCCCGGCCTATCGGGATGTCTCGTATCCAGGATCAGGGCGGGCCAGAGGCTGGCCGTGCTACGCTGGGCCATGCGTTTCGACCTCACCGACCTGCGCCTGTTCCTCAACGTATGCGAGGCCGGCACCATCACCGCCGGCGCGCGGCGCTCGCACATGACGCTGGCCTCGGCCAGCGAACGGGTGCGCGGCATGGAAGGCGCGCTGGGCGTGGCGCTGCTGCTGCGCGAGCGCTATGGCGTGCAGCCCACCGCGGCCGGCCGCACGCTGCTGCATCATGCGCGCGCCGTGCTGCTGCAGATGGACCGGTTGCGCGGCGAACTGGGCCAGTACGGCCAGGGGCTCAAGGGCCATGTGCGCCTGTTGTGCAATACGGCCGCGCTCAGCGAGCACCTGCCGGCCGTGCTGGCGGGTTTCCTGGCCGCCCACCCGCAAGTGTCGGTCGACCTGGAGGAGCGCCTGAGCCGCGAGATCGCCGATGCGCTGCGCGCCGGGACGTGCGACATCGGCGTGCTGGCCGATTCGGCCGACCTGCACGGCCTGCAGGCGCGCACGTTCCGCCATGATCCGCTGGTGGTGGCGGTGCCGCGCGGGCACGCGCTGGCGGGCCGCGCCGCGGTCAGCCTGGCCGACGTGGCGGCGCTGGATTTCGTCGGCCTGGTCGAGGGCAGCGCCTTGCAGGCGCATATCGGCCAGCATGCGCGCCGCGCCGGGCAGGTGCTCAATTACCGCGTGCGCCTGCGCAGCTTCGACGCCATTTGCGACATGGTCGGGCATGGCATCGGCGTGGCCATCGTGCCGCGCACCGCGGCCCTGCGCGCGGCGCGCGCGGGCCGCATCCGGCGCCTGCGCCTGTCCGACGACTGGGCCGAGCGCGACCTGATGCTGTGCGTGCGCGATCCCGACGCCTTGCCGTCCTATGCGCGCCAGTTCGTGGCGCACGCCCTGGCTGAAGCCCCCTAGCGGGCCAGCCGCGCGATCAGGTCGGCCTGCGCGGGGTACAGGCGCCGCAGCACGGTGGCGTCGGCCAGTTGAACTCGCTGAATTCGAAGCCCGGTGCCACCGTGCAGCCGGCCAAGGCGTAGCCGCCCGGCCGGGCCAGCTCGGCGGCGAACCAGCTGCCGGCCGGCACCACCGCCTGGAACTCGGCGCCGGCATCTTCCAGCGTGTTGCCCAGCCGCAGGCGCCGGTAGCCGCCGTCGGACGCCAGCACGTGGATGTGCAGCGGCGCGCCGGCATGGAAATGCCACAGCTCGTCGGCGCGGATGCGATGCCAGGTGGACCAGGCGCCGTCGCACAGCAGGTACAGAATGGCGGTGCTGGCCGCGCGGCGCGCGCCGTCGGCGCGCGTCACGGCATCGTCGGCGCGGTAGGTTTCGCGGTAGTGGCCGCCCTCGGGGTGCGGCAGCAGGCCCAGGCGGCGGATCAGGGTGGCGGCGGGGTCGGTCATGGCGGGCTGCTCGCGGACGTCGGTGGCGCCAGTCTAAACCCAATGGCGCCGTCCGGCCGGCTAACATCACGGCTGTGAGCGACTGCGGAAGACCCATCATGTACGACTGGCTCAATGCCCTGCCCAAAGCCGAACTGCACCTGCACCTGGAAGGCACGCTGGAACCCGGACTGATGTTCGAACTGGCCCGGCGCAATGGCGTGGCGCTGCCGTGGCCGGACGTCGAATCGCTGCGGCGGGCGTACGACTACGACAACCTGCAGGAATTCCTCGACCTGTACTACCGCGGCGCCGAGGTGTTGCGCACCGAACAGGATTTCTACGACCTGACCTGGGCCTACCTGCTCAAGTGCCGCGAGCAGAACGTGGTGCACACCGAGCCGTTCTTCGACCCGCAGACGCACACCGATCGCGGCATCGCGTTCGAGACGGTCCTGGCCGGCATTACCCAGGCGCTGGAAGACGGTCGTACGCAGCTGGGCATCCAGGGCGGCCTGATCCTCAGCTTCCTGCGCCACCTGCCCGAAGAGGCGGCCATGCGCACGCTGGAGCAGGCGCTGCCGTATCGCGACGCCTTCATCGCGGTGGGGCTGGACAGCAGCGAGCGCGGCTTTCCGCCGCGGCTGTTCCAGCGGGTGTTCGAGCGCGCGCGCGCCGCAGGGCTGCCCGCGGTGGCGCATGCCGGCGAGGAAGGGCCGCCCGAATACATCTGGGAAGCGCTCGACCTGCTGCAAGTGCGGCGCATCGATCATGGCGTGCGCGCGGCCGAGGACGAGCGGCTGATCGAACGGCTGATCGATACCCAGATACCGCTGACGGTGTGTCCGCTGTCGAACACGCGGCTGCGCGTGTTCGACAGCATGGCCGAGCACAACATCCTCGAACTGCTCGAGCGCGGCGTCAAAGTCACGGTGAACTCGGACGACCCAGCGTATTTCGGCGGCTACATCACCGAGAACTTCCATGCCCTGCATGAACACCTGGGCATGACGCAGGACCAGGCGCGCCGGCTGGCGGCCAACAGCATGGACGCGCGCCTGGCGGGCGGTTAGCTGCCCGCCGCAGGCCTTACTCGACCTGGATGCCGGCCTGCTCGATCAGCGCCGTCCACTTCTTCGTGTCCTGGCGCACCAGCGCCTCGAGCTGCTGCGGCGTGCTGGCGACGAATTCCACGCCCTCGGACTCGAACTTGCGGTTCAGCTCGGGGTCCTTCAGCGTCTCGACCACGGCCTGGTTCAGTTTTTCCAGCACCTCGGGCGGCGTGCCGGCCTTGGCGAACAGGCCATACCAGGTGGTGTACGCCATGCCGGGCAGGGTCGCGGATACCACCGGCAGCTTGCTGGTATCGGCGCCGCTGCTGGGCGCGCTCATGGCCAGCGCCTTGACCGCGCCCTTGTCGATCATGGGCTTGAGCGACGGCATGCTGCTGAACAGCGCCTGCACCTGGCCGGAGGCCAGGTCGGTGATGACCTGCGAGGTGCCGCGGTAGGGCACGTGCACCACGTCGACCTTGGCCTGGCTCTTGAACAGCTCCATGCCCAGGTGCGCGACGCCGCCCACGCCGGCCGAGCCGAAGTTGACCTTGCCCGGATGCGCCTTGGCGTAGTCGATCAGGCTCTGCACCGAGTCCACCGGCAGGCCGGCGGTGACCACCAGCACGTGCGGGCTCTGGGTCAGTTGGCTGATCGGCGCCAGCAGCGCGAGCACGTCCTTGCCCTGCATGGCCTTGGACGGGATGGTCATGTTGCCCGAGGCGGGCATCAGCAGCGTATAGCCGTCGGCGGGCGCGCCCAGCACCTGGTTGAGCGCCGGCACGCCGTGCCCGCCGCCGGCATTGACCACCACCACCGGCTGGCCCAGCGCCTGGCCGAACAGTTGCGCGAATTCGCGGCCCACGATGTCGGCCGGCCCGCCGGCGGCGAACGGGATGACCATGCGGACCGGGCGTTCGGGATAGTCGGCGGCGGCCGGGCCGGCCGGCAGCAGGCCGAGTGCCAGCGCCAGGGCGCCGAGCGTGTGCTTCAAGGACATTGTCTTCTCCAGTGTGTGTGTGTGTGGGTATGGGTCAGGCGGATTCGCCCGTGTCGATGGGCGCGCGCGCCAGCGCGTCGTCCAGCCAGGCCGGCCGCAGTTCGCCGCGGGCAATCGCGGCCATGCGGGCGGCTTCGGCTTGCTGCTTGGCCAGCGCGGCGGCCAGCACCGCCTCGGCTTCGTCGTCGCGGTACACCACGACGCCGTCGTCATCGGCCATGATCCAGTCGCCCGGGCGCACGTCGACGCCGCCGCAACGGATGGCGCGGCGCACCGTGCCGCCGCCGCGCTTGGTCGGGCCGGCCGGCGAGCCGCCCAGCGCGTACGCCGGCAGCGTGCCGGCGCGCAGTTCGGCCAGGTCGCGCATGGCGCCGTCGATGATGACGCCGGCCAGGCCGACGGCGGCGGCCTGGGCGCACATGATGCCGCCCATGACGGCGCGGTCCAGGTAGCCCTGGGCGTCGATCACCAGCACTTCGCCGGGGCGCGCCTGCGCCAGCGCGGCGTGGATGGCCAGGTTGTCGCCGGCATCGACCGACACCGTCAGCGCGCGGCCGTGGACATGCCAGCCGGCGCGCAGGGGCTTGATGCCGGCGCTCATGACGCGGGCGCCGGCGTCGGCCAGCAGGGTGGTGCTCAGGTCCCGGGCAGGGGAGACGGACATGGCGCTTACTCCACGAAGGCCGGCACGACGGCGGGGAAGATGCTCTGGTAGGCCTCGGCGTAGGCCGTGGCGGTGGTCTTGGCGCGGCGGCCGGCCTGCGCGCCGCGCTGCAGCGCGACGCGTTCGTAATAGGCCCACAGGTTGCGCTGCGTGGCCATCGCCTGCATGGCGCGCTGCTTCTGTTCCCACACCGCGCTGATGTCCAGCAGCAGGTTGGGCTTGAAGCCGCACAGCTCGGACTGGTGCGGCTCGAAGCACAGCACTTGCGGCGGCACGATGTAGTCCGCGCCGTGCCCGGGCGCCATGGCCTGCATGCGCGCGCGCAGCACCATGTCGTAGGCGCGGCAGTGATCCAGGTTGGAGGGGTCGTGCTCGGGGTGGGTGATCACCGCCGCCGGGCGCACCGCGCGCAGCGTCTGCGACAGGCGCCGCACCGCGTCCGGCGACTCGGGCATGGGGTAGTCGCCCAGATCGTAGAAATCCACGCCGGCTGCGCCCAGGATGGCGGCGGCCGCCTCGGCCTCGGCGCGGCGCACCTGCTTGACCTCGTCGCGCGCGCCATCGGGATTGGCCTGCCAGGCGGCGTTCGATTCGCCGTTCTCGCCGTAGCTCAGGCACACCAGGCGCACGTCCACGCCGCGCTGGGCATGCAGGGCCATCGCGCCGCCGCAACGCCATACGAAATCGCCCACATGGGCGGTCACCACCAGGATCGCGCTTGCCACTGCCTTGCTCCTCGAATTGTGCAAGGCTCCATTATATTTTTATGAAACGTCGTTGTATTATGTACAACAAGCAAGCATTCATGCGGTTTTGGAGAGAACATGAGTAATGACGGAGTGGTGGCGGTGGAGCGCGCCCTGGCGGTGCTGGACTGTTTCAAGCCGGGTGACGAGCGCCTGGGCCTGGCCGAGTTCGCGGCCCGCCTGCCGCTGCACAAGACCACCATCTTCCGCCTGCTGAATTCGCTGGCGCGCTGCGGTTATGTGCTGCGCGAGCCGGACGGCCGCTACTCGCTGGGCCCGCGCGTGCTCTATCTGGCGCGCGTCTACGAGCGCGGCTTCAATCTGTCGGGGGTGGTGATGCCGGTGCTCGAAAGCCTGTCGGGGCAGACGGGCGAGAGCGCCGCCTACTACGTCGAGGGCGACCAGCCGGGCCAGCGCCTGTGCCTGTTTCGTCACCAGCCCTATGTGGGCCTGCACAGCCAGGTGCTGGCCGGCAGCGTCATGCCGCCGGACCGCTCGTCCACTGGCCGCGTGTTCGCGGTCTGGGCGCAAGGACAGCCCGGCGGCGACGAGCGCCTGCCGTTTTTCTCGTGCGGCGCGCGCGACCCCTATACCTCGTCTTGGTCGGTGCCGGTGGTGGGCGACGACGACCGTTTCGTCGGCGCGCTGACCGTGGCCGGGCCGTCCGAGCGCCTGCGCACGGTGGACGTGCCGCGCTTCGAACGGCTGGTGCTCGAGCACGCCGACGACTTGGCGCGCCGCCTGGGCGCCAGCGCCACGATCCGCGCCGCGCTCTACGGCGATTGAGGCGCGCCCGCGCTCAGCGCGCCAGCCGGCCGATGCAATCGTTCAGTTCGGCCTGCAGCTGGCGCATCAGCGTGGCCGCGGGCACGCCGCGCGACAGGGCGGTGGCCTGGCCGGCCCATTGCGCGGCGTAGCTGGCGTCGCCGCGCGCCCTGGCCGCAGCGTGCAGGGCCTTGCCGGCATCGTAGGCGATGGGATAGTCGGGCGTGGGCGGGCAGTCGGCCGCCGCGCCCAGTTCGGTGTAGCGGTTGGCGATGCTGCGCGCCGGCCGGCCCGAGATGGCACGCGTCAGCGTGGTGGCGACTTCGGCCTGGTCCAGCAGGGCGTGGCGGTGCGGCATGTCGGCCGACGATTCGGGGCAGCTGATGAAGGCGGTGCCCAACTGGGCGGCCTGCGCGCCCAGCGCCAGCACCGCGGCCACGCCGGCGCCGTCCATGATGCCGCCGGCGGCGATCACCGGCGCATCGAAGCGGCGCGCCAGCAAGCGCGTCAGCGCCAGGGTGCCCAGTTGTTCGTCGCGCGCGGCGGGGTCGAACATGCCGCGATGGCCGCCGGCCTCGATGCCCTGCGCCACGATGGCGTCGACGCCGGCCGCGGCGATGCGCGCCGCTTCCCGCATATCGGTGGCGGTGGCCATCAGGTAGATGCCGGCCTGGCGCAGCGCCGCGATGCGCGAAGCCGGCGGCAGGCCGAAGTGCAGGCTGACCACTTCGGGCCGCTCGGCCAGCAGCATGTCGAACATGTCGTCGTCGGCCAGGAAGCTGGTGTAGACCTCGCGCAGCGTGGCCGGCGGCTGCGCGTCGAATTCGGCGAAGCGCGGCGCCAGGTATTGCAGCCAGCGCGCTTCGCGCGCGGCGTCGGCGGTGGCCGGCGCGTGGCAGAACAGGTTGACGTTGAAGGGCCGCATGGTCTGCTCGCGGGTCAGGGCGATGGCCTGGCGGGCGGCGTCGGCGTTCATGGCGCCCAGGCCCAGCGAGCCCAGCCCGCCGGCATTGCTGACGGCGGCAGCCAGCGCCGGTGTGCTGACGCCGGCCATGGGCGCCTGGACCACCGGCAGGGTCAGGCCCAGGCGCTGGGCGAACGGGGTGGCGGCGTAGGCGGCGGGCATGGCGGACTCCGGGTCGGCGTGGATCATGGGGCTGGCGGCGCTTGCAGCGCGCGCAGCAGGGCGAGTCGGGCGGCGCTGTCGTAGCCGTCGCGGTGGATCAGAAAGCAGGGCACGGTGCGCACGGGCACGGTGCGCGCCAGCGCCGCGCCCGGGTGCAGGGCCAGCACCGAGCGCGGCAGGATGGCCATGGCCGAACCCGCCAGCACACCGGCCATCATGGCGTGGTAAGACGCCATTTCGATGACACGCACGCCGGCCATGTCCAGCCATTGCTCGGCGCACAGCCGGTAGGTGCAGCCCTGCGCGAACGCGGCCAGCGTGCGCACCTGTATGTCCTGCGGCGTGCGCACCGGCGGATGGCCGGGCGGCAGCGCCAGCAGCAGTTCTTCGGAATACAGGTAGGCGCCGCGCAGGCTGGGGTGCAGCGGCGCCATGGCGGTGTCGGCCGGGCTGGCGGCGGGATGCGCGATGACGGCGCAATCGAGCCGGCACGCGGCGACCTGGCCGGCCAGCCATTGCGTGGTGCCGGTGTGCAGGTCGATGGCCAGGTCCGGCCATTGCGCGTGCAGGCTGGCCAGCGGCTGCGGCAGGCGGCTGGCGGCGGCGCTTTCCATCGCGCCCAGGCGCAGCCGCCCGGCCGGCGTGTCGGCGCGCATGGCCTGACGCGTTTCCTCGGCCAGGGCCAGCAGGCGCTCGGCGTAGGCGAGCAGGCGGCGGCCATCCGGGGTCAGCGTCATGCGCTTGTTCTCGCGCAGGAACAGCGTCACGCCCAGGCTGTCTTCCAGCTGGCGCAGCCGCGTGGTCACGTTGGATTGCACGCGCGCCAGCGCGTGCGCGGCGCGGGTCACGCTCTCGGTGCGCGCGACGGCGCGGAAGATTTCCAGTTCGGCCAGTTCCATCGGCGGGGCTCGGGTAGCAGAGCCGCCAGCATAGCGCTTCTATCCGAAAAAAAGAACAACTTGCTATTTAATGTTCTCTTTTTGGGATTGCTTGTCGCCGCCCGGCCGCAGCGCCAGTACGGCGGCCAGCACGCAGCCGATGCCGGCGGCCTGGCGCGGCCCGACGGTTTCGCCCAGCGCCAGCGCGGCCAGCAGTACGGCGGCCACCGGCGCCAGGGCCGTGAACAGCGCCGCTTCGCTGGCGCTGGCGCGCGCCAGCCCGGCGTACCAGAGCACGAAGCCGGCCACGGTGGGCAGCCACGCGTAGTAAGCCAGCACGGCCAGGGCGGGGCTGCCGAAGGCGGCGTGCCAGGGCGCCTCGGCAAGCGCGGCGGCGCCGGCCAGGACCGCGCCGATGGCCGTCAGCGCGGCCGACAGCGGCAGCGGCGCAATGGGCGCGCGCAGGCGCTTGCTGAGCAGGATGAACAGCCCCTCGCAGACCACCGCGCCCAGCACCAGCAGGTTGCCGGCCAGCGAGCCGGGCGCGTCGTCCGTGCGGCCGCCGACCAGCACCAGCACGCCCGCGGCGGCCAGCGCGATGGCCGCCAGCGTGCGCGGCGGCGGCCGCTCGCGCAGCACCGCCATGGCCAGCAGCGCGGTCACGGCGGGCAGCGTGCCGATGACGACGGCCGCGTCGGCGGCCGAGGTCAGGCGCAGCCCGGCGATCAGCAGCGCGGTGTAGCCGACGCTGCCGGCGGCGGCCTGCAGCGCCAGCAGGCAGGCATCGCGCCGGCCGGGCCGCGGCCAGCGCGCGCCGGTCGCGCGCATCAGCAGCAGGAAAACCGGCAGGGCCAGGCCCAGCCGGATGGCGGTGGCGGTAAAGGGCGCCACCTCGGCGGCGATCAGCTTGCTGGCCGGCACGGTGCTGCCGGCCAGCACCATGGCCAGGGCCAGGCAGGCATGGCCGCCGCGCGTGCGGCGGGCGGGGGCCAGGGGCGGTGAGGAAGAACGGGACATGGCCGGCAGCATAGGCGCATGCCAGGCCGGCGGTCTTGAACGAAATTGCGGCGCGGCGGGTCTAGCGCGCGGCGCGCGCGTAGCGGCCGGGCGTCATGCCGTAGCTGCGCGCGAACAGCCGGCTCAGGTGGCTCTGGTCGGCAAAGCCGCAGGCCGCCGCCGTCTCGGCCAGCGGCACGCCTTGCAGGATGAGGCGGCGCGCCAGCTGCAGGCGTCGCTGCGTCTGGTAGGCGTGCGGCGGCAGGCCGGTGGCGTGGGCGAACCCGCGCAGCACCTGGTAGCGGCTCAGGCCGCAGGCCTGCGCCAGGTCGGCCAGCGTGAGCGCGGCGGCCGGGTCGTCGTCGATCCGCTGGCGCGCGCGGGCGATGCCGGGGTGGGGCAGGCGTGCCGGCGCGCGGCCCGGGTCGGGGCGGCGCAGCCCCGCCAGCAACTGCAGCAGGGCGGCGTCGCGCGCCAGCGGCGCGGCGCCGGGCGTGGTGACGCAGGCATACAGGCGCGCGAACGCGGCGGCCAGCGCCGCGTGCCCGAGCACCGGCAGGTGGAATTCGTAGCTGCCCGCGTCGCCGTCCAGCCCGGCGGCCGCCTGGGCGATCAGGGCGGGCTCGAAATACAGCATGCACCAGGCGCGCTCGCCCTCGCCCAGCGGGGCGCCGTCATGCACCTCGCCCGGATTGACGGTGATGAGCTCGCCGGCGCGCGCCTGCACGGGGCCGCGTCCGCTGGCCGAGCGCTGCGCGCCGCGCGTCATCAGGCCCACGCCGTACTGGTCGTGCGTGTGGCGGGCGAAGGCGTGGCGCGATTGCGCGGCGACCGCGCTGACGCCGGGCTCGGCGCTGCGCAACGCGATGAAGCGGCCTTGCGGCATGGGGCCTCCGGAGGGCGTGGCGGGTTCGGCCAGCATAACGCGGCGGCCTCAGGCGGGCGGGCGCGGCGCGCTGCGCCGTCCCAGCGGCGAGGGCGCCGGCGTGCCGACCGCGCTGGCGCGGTCGAAGATCACCCGGCCTTCCTTGACGGTCTGCAGCACCTTCAGGCCGGCCAGCGTGGCGGGCGGGACTTCCAGCGGATTGCCCGACAGCACGACGAAATCGGCCAGCTTGCCGCGCGTGATGGAGCCCTTGTCGTCTTCCTCGAAGTGCTGGTAGGCGGCCCACAGCGTCATGCTCTTGAGGGCGGTGAGCGGATCCAGCCGCTGGTGCGGCCCGAGCACGTGGCCGCTGCGCGTGATGCGGTTGACCGTTGCCGACAGCACCCGCATCGAATCCGGGAAGGCCACCGGCGCGTCGTGGTGCGAGGTGACCGGCATGCCGGCGTCGGTCACCCAGCGCATCGGCGAGATGTTCTCGGCGCGCCGCGGGCCCAGCACCGAGTCGCGATGCCAGTCGCCCCAGTAATAGGTGTGCATGGGAAACAGCGAGGCCAGCACGCCCAGCGACTTCAGCGCCGGGATCTGGTCCTGGCGCAGCGTCTGGCCGTGGATGAGCACCGGGCGCACGTCCACGCCGGGATGGGCCTGCTCGGCCTGGCGCAGGGCGGCGATCATCTGGTCGATGGCGCGGTCGCCGTTGGCATGGGTGAGGATCTGCCAGCGGTTGGCCAGCGCCAGCCCGTACAGCTGCGCCGCGCGCGCGTCGCTGACCACGCCGTAGCCGGCGTATTTGCGGTTCTGGCCGGGCGGAGGCACGAAATACGGCTCGCTCAGCCAGGCGGTCTTGGCCTGCGGCGAGCCGTCCAGCGTCAGCTTCACGCCGCCGATGCGAAAGCGCCGCTGGTAGCGCACCGGTTCGCCGGCCGGGCGGAACCAGGGCGCCTGCATCAGGGCGGGCGTGCCGGGGGCGAGAATATCGGGATAGGCCACCACGTCGGCCACCAGCTTGCCCTGGCGCGCGGCCAGCTCGGCGATGCGCACCTGGTCGGGCGCGGCGCGGCCATCCTGGATGGTGGTGTAGCCGTTGCGGATGTACAGCTGCTGGCTGGCATCGAGCATGGCCACCGCCTGCTCGGGCGTCAGGCGCGGGAACAGGCGCGCGAGCGCGGCGAAGAAGGCGTTTTCCTCGAGCACGCCGTCGGGTTCGCGGCTGCCCTTGCGCCGGCCGATGACCCCGCCATCGGGCGCGCGGCTGGCCGCACCGATGCCGGCGGCGGCCAGCGCGGCGCTGTTGAGCACGCCCACGTGGCCCGACTGGTGGATGGCCACCACCGGCAGGTCGCGCGCCACCGCGTCCAGGTCATCGCGGTTGGGGTGGCGGCGTTCCTGCAGTTGCGAGTCGTCGTAGCCGAAGCCCAGCAGCATGCCGAACTGGCGCGGCAGGTCGGAGTTGCGGCGGAATTGGCGCAAGGTGTTCTGCAGGTCAGCGATGCTGGCGTTGGGCCCGTCCGGCGGCGGCAGCAGGTTGGCGCTCAGGGCCTGCATGCCGACGGTGCTGACATGGCTGTGGGCGTCGACGAAGCCGGGCAGCAGCGTGGCGCCGCGCAGGTCGTGCATGCGGGTGTCCGGGCCGCGATAGCGCAGGACGGCGTGCTCGCGGCCCACCGCCATGATGCGGCCGTCCCTGACCGCGACGGCGCGCGCCGAGGGCGTGTGCGCATCGATGGTGACGATGGGGCCGCCGAACCAGATGGCGTCGGCCATGGCGGTGCTGTCGGCGGGCGGCAACTGGCTGGCGCAGCCGGTCAGCAGCGCCAGCGCGGCGGCCGGTAGCAGGCGGGAACGGATCATGGCGACTCCTTGCGGACAGGCGGATTCGCCAGCGTAGCGCCGGGGCCGCAAGGGCGCAGCCGGGCGGCGCCGCGGCGCGCCGCCGAAAGCGCCGGCGGCGCGGCGGGCGGGCGGGCCGGGCAAGGCCGGCGCCGGGCCCGCCGGGCGGCCGGTTGACAAGGCCATGGGCTTGCGATGTGATCGGCAATGCGGCGGGCGCGGCCGGCCGCCGGCCCGCCGCGCGATTTTTTCCGGCCTTGCCAGGAGGACGCCATGTTTCCAGAGTATCGCCATGTCATTACCCGACTCAAAGCGGAGGACCCGCATTTCACGGCGCTGTTCCAGCGCCACAACGAGCTCGATCAGGAAATCCAGAACATGGAGGCCGGGATCGTTCCCGCCTCCAGCGGCAACATCGAGAACCTGAAGAAGGAAAAGCTGCGCCTGAAGGACAAACTGTACGACATCCTGCGCGCCGCCGACCGCGACAGTTCATAGGCGTCATGCCGAAGTCCGCGTTGTCTGATACTGTTCCTGCAATGAAAAAGTCCACCCCCAGCAAATCCCAACGCGTGGTCTCGCCGCGCACCGGACCGCCCGCCCGCTCGCGGCAGCGCGGCGAAATGCCCGTCCAGACGGCCGGGCAGGCCGAGCGCCAGACCGTGCAGGCCGCCATCGAGGCCGCCGCCGTCGACCAGGCCGCCAGCCTGCTGGAAGTGCTGCGCAATACCTCCAAGGTCGAACCGGCGCGCGTGCGCGACACGGTCAAGACCCTGCTCGATGGCCTGTCGCCCGACGAAACCGCCCAGCTGCGCGAACTGCTGCTGACCGGCGGGCAGGTGCCGTGGCGCGCGCGTGATCCGAACCACCCCGACGACGAACTGGCCACCGACTGGCGCGAGGGCGGCTATCCGTACCGCAACCGCATGTCGCGCCGCGCCTACGAAAAACAGAAGTACCGCCTGCAGGTCGAGCTGCTGAAGCTGCAGGCCTGGGTGCGCGAAACGCGCCAGCGCGTGGTGATCCTGTTCGAAGGGCGCGCCGCGGCCGGCAAGGGCGGCACCATCAAGCGCTTCATGGAACACCTCAATCCGCGCGGCGCGCGCGTGGTGGCGCTGGAAAAGCCGTCCGACTCCGAGCGTGGCCAGTGGTACTTCCAGCGCTACGTGCAGCACCTGCCGACGGCCGGCGAGATCGTGCTGTTCGACCGTTCCTGGTACAACCGCGCCGGCGTCGAGCGCGTCATGGGCTTTTGCTCGCAGGACGAGTACGAGGCCTTTATGCACCAGGTGCCCGAGTTCGAGCGCCACCTGATCCGCAGCGGCACGCACCTGATCAAGTTCTGGTTCTCGGTCAGCCAGCAGGAGCAGCATCGCCGCTTCAAGGAGCGCCAGGTGCATCCGCTCAAGCAGTGGAAGCTGAGCCCGGTGGACATGGCCTCGCTGGACAAGTGGGACGCCTACACGCAGGCCAAGGAGGACATGTTCGCCCATACCGACACGGCCGATTCGCCGTGGATCGTGGTGCGTTCGGATTGCAAGAAGCGCGCGCGCCTGAACGCCATGCGCTACGTGCTGCACAAGATGTCGTACGCCAACCGCGACTTCGAAAGCATCGGCCCGGTCGACGCGCTGCTGGTGGACCGGGCGATCTAGCGGCGCGGGCCGGCTAGTAGTGCGGCGGCAGGTCGTCGCGCAGGCTGCGCGGCGCGCCGGCGCCGCCGGCCGGCACCTGCTGGCGCAGCTCGGCCACTTCGCGCGCCAGCGCATCGATCTGGCGCTGCTGGCGCACCACGATCTGGTTGAGTTGTTCGAGCAGGTCTGCCGCGAAGCCGGCCTTGATCTCCAGCTCGGTCAGGCGCTGCGCGGGGTCGTGGGTGTGTTCCATGGGCGTATTAAAGCGCATCGGCGCGCCGGGCCGAAACGGGCCGCCCCAATCGCCGCGCCATGGCCCATAATGCCCGCATGAACATCTGGGTCGATGCCGACGCCTGTCCGGCAGAAGTGAAAGACATCCTGTGGCGCGCGGCGCAACGCTGGCAGGTGCCGGTGACGCTGGTGGCCAACCAGCTGCTGCGCGTGCCGGCCTCGCCGTGGATGCGCGCGGTGCAGGTGCCGCGCGGCTTCGACGTGGCCGATGCGCACATCGTGGCCAGCGCCGTGCCCGGCGACCTGGTGATCACCGCCGACATTCCGCTGGCGGCCGAGGTGGTGGGCAAGGGCGTGGCGGCCATGAGCTGGCGCGGCGAGGTGTTCGACGCCGGCAGCATCGGCGAGCGCCTGACCATGCGCGACATGATGGAAGAACTGCGCGCCGGCGGCGTCGATATCGGCGGGCCGGCCGCGTTCGGGCAGGCCGACCGGCGCGCCTTCGCCAATGCGCTGGACGCGGCCATGCAGCGCTGGGCGCGCACGCGCGGCGCGGGCGGCAAGCCGGGCGCCGTTTGACGGCGCCGGCAAAAGGGAATAACGTTGTTGCTTATGGATCCGCGTGCGACTTCCCCCGGCCAGAGCATTATTACCGCCATTCCAGCAGTGGCGGGTTAGCCTACGAATTCCCAGAAAACCCGCCCTCGAGGCGGGTTTTCCTTTTCTGTCTCCTGGGCGTATCCGAAACCAGGAGCCTTCATGTCCGATACCGCCACCGCCCCGACGACCGCCGAGCCGCGCACCGCGCCGCCGGCGCGCGCCGATCTGCTTGCCCACTACGCCCGCAAGACGCTTTCCGCGCCGGTCTACGACGTCGCGCTGGAGACGCCGCTGCAAGCGGCGCCGCGCCTGTCGCGCCAGCTGGATTGCCGCGTGCTGCTCAAGCGCGAAGACCTGCAGCCGGTGTTCTCGTTCAAGATCCGCGGCGCCTACAACCGCGTCGCGCAGTTGAGCGCCGAGGAGCGCCGCCGCGGCGTCATCGCCGCCTCGGCCGGCAACCATGCGCAAGGGCTGGCGCTGGCCGCCGCGCGCCTGGGCATTCCGGCGCTCATCGTCATGCCGCGCACCGCGCCCGAGCTGAAGATCGACGGCGTGCTGGCGCACGGCGCGCAGGTGGCGCTGCATGGCGACGCCTTTCCGGCGGCGCTGGCGCACGCGCAGGCGCTGGCTGAACGCGAGGGCAGGGTGTTCATCCCGCCGTACGACGATCCCGACGTGATCGCCGGCCAGGGCACGGTGGGCATGGAGATCCTGCGCCAGCATCCGGGCCGCCTGGACGCCATTTTCGTGCCGGTCGGCGGCGGCAGCCTGATCGCGGGCGTGGCCGCCTACGTCAAGCATGTGCGTCCGGAGATCCGCATCATCGGCGTCGAGCCGGTGGATTCGAACTGCCTGCAGGCCGCGCTGGCGGCGGGCCGGCGCGTGGTGCTCGACCGCGTGGGCACCTTCGCCGACGGCGTGGCGGTGGCGCAGATCGGCCATCACAATTTCGAGATCTGCCGCGACCATGTCGACGAGGTGATCTGCGTCACCAACGATGAAATCTGCGCCGCCATCAAGGACATCTACGACGATACCCGCTCCATCACCGAACCGGCCGGCGCGCTGGCGGTGGCGGGCCTGCGCAAGTACGCCGAGCGCGGCGAGGCGGCCGGGCGCACCCTGGTGGCGATCGACTCGGGCGCCAACATCAACTTCGACCGCCTGCGGCACGTGGCCGAGCGCGCCGCGCTGGGCGAGCAGCGCGAAGCCTTGATCGCGGTGACCATCCCCGAGCGGCCGGGCAGCTTTAAGGCCTTCTGCGCGGCATTGGGGCCGCGCCAGATCACCGAATTCAACTATCGCTACCATCCCGGCGACGAGGCGCAGATCTTCGTCGGGGTGCGGACCCATCCCGAGCACGACCGGCGCGATGCGCTGCTGGCCGGGCTGCGCGGCCAGGGCTTCGCGGTGCAGGACCTCAGCGACGACGAACTGGCCAAGCTGCACGTGCGCCACATGGTGGGCGGGCGCGCCAACCAGATCGACGACGAGCAGGTGTTCCGCTTCGAGTTCCCCGAGCGTCCCGGCGCGCTGTTCGACTTCCTGAGCAAACTGGGCGGCCGCTGGAACATCACCATGTTCCACTACCGCAACCACGGCTCGGCCGACGGCCGCGTGGTGGCCGGCCTGCAGGTGCCGGCCGACGAGCGCCACCTGGTGCCGCAGGCATTGACGCGCATCGGCTATCCGTTCCGGGACGAGACGGCCAATCCCTCGTATCGCCTGTTCATCCGGTGAGGGAGGCGAGGTGCCAGTCCCCCTGCGGGGACAGGCACCGGGATGCCGGGAGTTTGCGGGTGCGGCGGGTGCCTGTCCCCGCAGGGGTCAGGATTTCCCCCTTCGGGGATGGGCACGCCGGGAAGGGGGTTTGTCTCCTTTTCACCACCTTTCGGCGGTTTTTGCCGGCAAAACCAGGACGGGCGCGGGTTTTGGGCACATCATGTCCCCGTGGCGGCAGTGCCGGCCGGGGACATGGCCGGCGTCACGCAGCGTGAGTTCAACCGATGTATCTATCCTTGCGGAGGGCATCATGGATTCAGCCACCATCATCAATCTCGTCATCCAGCTCGTGGCCGGAGCGGCCGGCGGCAATGGCCTGGCCAAGGCGGCGCACTCGCTCAATCTCGGCACGACGGGCAACACCATTGCGGGGGCCATAGGCGGCCTGGCCGGCGGCACCTGGCTGGGGCCGGCGATCGCGGCCATGGCCGGCGGCGCGGCCAGCGGCATGAACGTCGGCGCCATCGTCGGCGACGTAGTGGGCGGGGGCATAGGCGGCGCGGTGCTGACGCTGATCGTAGGCATCATCCGCAACCTGTTCGCCAACAAGGGTTCGGCCGCCTGATCCAGCGGGGCGCGCGCGCCCTTTACGCCGCGTCGGCCAGCCGGCCGCGCGGCCGGCACCAGGCGTCGAAGCGGCGCGCGCCTTGCGCGGTGACGCGCAAGGCGCGCGAATCCAGCTGCTGCTCTACCCAACCATGCTGCAGGCAACACTGCAGCAGCGCCGCGCCCAGCGCGCCGCCCAGGTGCGGGCGGCGCGCGCTCCAGTCCAGGCAGGCATAGGCGTGGCGGCGCCGCTGGCGGCCGATGACGCCCAGGTCCAGCCCCAGGCTGGTCAGCGCCGCCGCGCCGGCCGGGGTGACCCGGTAATCGCGTCCATCGGGCTGCAGCCAGCGCTGCGCCAGCATGGCGTCGTGCAGGCGCACCGCCACCGTGCCGGCCATGTGGTCGTAGCAGGTGCGGGCGTGGCACAGCGGCCCGGGCGTGGCGGGCTTGAACGGCGCGCGCGGCACGCCGGCCACCACCAGCAGCGCTTCCAGCGCCTGCGCCACGTCGGCGTCGGCCAGCTGGTAGTAGCGGTGCTTGCCCTGCACGGCCAGTTCGACCAGGCCCTGCGCGCGCAGGCGGGCGAAGTGCGCGCTCGCGCTGGAGGCGCCGATGTCGGCCAGCGCGGCCAGTTCGGTCGCGGTCCGCGCGCAGCCGTCGAGCAGGCTGCACAGCATGCGCGCGCGTGCGGGATCCGCAATCGCCGCGGCGACGGCGGCCAGGCGGGTGTCGGCGTGGTCTGCGTCCATGGTTCGCCAATCTCCGAAATGTGATTGCAAGTCCGCAGCTTAGCGCCGTCCCGCGCGGCGGCACAACCCCGCGCCCGCGCGCCGCGATAGATGGCGTGTATTGCACGAGACGCAATCGGTATTTCCGCTTTGCGCACGGACTCCCTAGCATAGGTTCACCGCGGTGATGCCGCCATCCGAATCCATCAGGAGACTGTCCGTTCATGGACTCCACGCTGTCGCCCGAACATCACGAAATCCGTGACGCCATCCTGCAGGCGTGCCGTCCCTTCGACGCCGACTACTGGTATCGCAAGGACCAGGACGGCGGCTTCCCGGACGACTTCCACCGCGCCATCGCCGAGGCCGGCTGGCTGGGAATCTGCATTCCCCAGGCCTATGGCGGGTCGGGGCTGGGCATAACCGAGGCCGCGGTGATGATGCAGGCCGTGGCCGAATCGGGCGCCGGCATGAGCGGCGCGTCGGCCCTGCACATGAATATCTTCGGGCTCAACCCGGTGGTGAAGTTCGGCACCGAGGCGCAGAAGCAGCGTGTGCTGCCGCCCCTGATCCGCGGCGAGGAGCGTACCTGTTTCGCGGTGACCGAGCCCAATACCGGCCTGAACACCACGCAGCTCAAGACCATGGCGGTGCGCAAGGGCGACCGTTATGTCGTGCATGGCGCCAAGACCTTCATCTCCACGGCCAGCATCGCCGAGAAGGTCCTGCTGCTGGCGCGCACCACGCCGCTGGAGCAGGTCGGCAGGAAGACCGACGGGCTCAGCCTGTTCTATACGGACTTCGACCGCGCCCGCATCGAGGTGCGCGAGATCCCCAAGATGGGCCGCAAGGCGGTCGACTGCAATCAGCTGTTCATCGATGGCCTGGAAATCCCGGCCGACGACCTGGTCGGCGACGAGGGCAAGGGTTTTCATTACATCCTGCATGGGATGAACGCCGAGCGCGTCCTGGTCGCGGCCGAGGCGGTGGGCCTGGGGCGCTGCGCCCTGGCCCGGGCGGCCCGGTACGCCAGGGAGCGGGTCGTGTTCGACCGCCCCATCGGCCAGAACCAGGGCGTGCAGCATCCTCTGGCCGAAAGCTGGATGGAACTGGAAGCGGCCAGCCTGATGACCTTCCACGCGGCGGCCAGGTTCGACCGCGGCGAGTCCTGCGGCACCGAAGCCAGCGCCGCCAAGTACCTGGCGGCCGAAGCGGGCTTCAAGGCGTGCACGGCCGCGGTGATGACGCATGGCGGCTACGGCTACGCGAAGGAATACCACGTCGAGCGCTACCTGCGCGAGGCGCTGATTCCGCGCATCGCGCCCATCAGTCCGCAGATGATCCTGAATTTCGTCGCCGAGAAAGTGCTCGGACTGCCCAAATCCTATTGAGGAGCCCGCCGCCATGACCCTGCTCGATACCGAAGTGCGCATCTACTGGGAAGACCTGGAGCCGGGCACGCGCTTCGGCACGCGCAAGCGCACCGTCACCGAAACCGACCTGGTCAACTTCGTCAACCTGACCTGGCTGACCGAGGAACTGTTCAGCAACGGCGAGCCCGCCGACCGCGCGCACATGGGGATAACCGGACGCGTGGTGCCCGGCGGGTTGGTCTACGTATTCGCCGAAGGGCTGGTCGCGCCTTCTTTCCAGGCCGCGGGGATCGCCTTCCTGAACGCCGAGCTGGACATCAAGGGGCCGACGTTCGTCGGCGATACCCTGCATGTGGAGTGCGAGGTCGTGCAGCGGCGCATGACCTCTAGGCCCGGCCGCGGCCTGGTGCGCACCCGCAATACCGTGGTGAACCAGCACGGGGAGCCGGTCCTCGTCTATACGCCTTTGCGCATGATGCGCACACGCCAGATTCCATAACGACAACAGACCAGGGAGACACGCATGAACAGCAATCGTCGCCGCATGCTCACCGCGATGGCGGGAATGGCCGGCATGACCGCCTTTCCGTTCGCGCACGGAAGTGCCGGCGCCTGGCCCGAGCGGCCCATCCGGCTGATCCTGCCCTACGCCGCGAGCGGGCCGACCGACGTGGTGGCGCGCCGGATCGCCGCCCGCCTGGCCGAGCGGCTGGGCCAGCAGTTCATCGTCGAGAACAAGCCCGGCGCCGGCGGCAACATCGCCAGCGAGTTCGTCGCCAAGTCCGCGGCCGATGGCTATACCGCGCTCTACCATTCGTCGGGCATCGCGATCGCGCCGGCGCTGTACAGCAAGATGGGCTACGACCCCGCGCGCGACCTGGCCGCCGTGGCGATGCCGGCCTCGATTCCCGCCATCATCATCGCGGGCCCCGCCTTGCCCGCCAGCGTCGCCACGCCCGCGCAATTCGTGCAGTACCTCAGGGACAATCCGGGCAAGCTGAGCTATGGCTCGGGCGGCGTGGGCAACATCACCCACCTTGCGGTGGAGCTGATGCTGCAGGAAACCGGTACGCAGGCCACGCATGCCCCGTACAAGGGCACGGCGCCGGCCATGGTGGACCTGATCGGCGGGCGGGTGCACTTCATGCTCGACGCCCTGAGCACGGCGCTGCCCGCTATCCGGGAAGGGCGGGCGCGTGCGATCGCCGCCACCAGTCCGCAACGCGCCGCGGTGCTGCCCGACGTGCCGACCCTGGCCGAAACCGTGATTCCGAAATTCGCGGCGACCACCTGGCACGGCGTGTTCGTGCCGGCGTCGACCCCGGCCGCCGTGGTGGCGCGCCTGAACGCGCAGATCAACCTGGTGGCGCAGGAACCCGAACTGGCGCGCCAGTTCGCCGAGCAGGCGGTGGAGCTGCATGCCTCGACCCCGGCAGCGTTCTCGGCCTTCCTGGGCGAGGAGATCGCGCGCTGGGGCACGGCCGCGCGCGAGGCCGGCGTGACGCCGGCCTGAGGCGGCGGGCGCTCAGGCGGCGGGCGGCGGCGCGGCGGCGTGGACGGCGCGGGTGTTTTCCACGAAGCGCAGCGTCGCCGCCGAGGCCGTCAGCGCGTCGTAGCCCAGCGCAATGCCGATGCGCAGCGACGCGGGCAGGTCCACCACCGGCAGCAGCCGGGCGCCGGTGCGCAGATAGCGGGCTGCCGCCGACGGCACCAGGGCCATGCCGATGCCGCTTTCGGCCAGCGCGATCGCGGTCGGCACCTGGACGATCTGCTGCACCACCTTGGGCGTGACGCCGGCCTCGCCGAAGGCCAGGCTGATGATGGCGTGCATGGCCGGCACCTTCTCGCGCGAGAACGCGATGAAGCGCTGGCCATCCAGGTCGGCCAGCCGCGCGCAGCTTTGCTGCGCCAGCGGATGGTCGGCCGGCACCGCGAGGATGAAATGGTCCTGCTCCAGGTCGATCAGCTCGGCATCGCAGGCGTCGAACAGCGGCGTGCGCAGCAGCGCCACGTTCACGGTGTGGGCCGCCAGTTCGCTCACCAGCTCGTGGGTGGTCGATTCGTGCAGCACCAGCTCGACGCGGGGGTAGCGCGCCTGGAAGCTGTGCAGGATGCGTGGCAGCACCGCATTGCTGGCCGTGTTGGAGAAGCCCACGACGATGCGCCCCTGGTCGCCGCTGACGTATTCCCTGGCGCAGCGCTGCAGTTCGTCGACGTTGCTCAAGGTGCGCCGGGCGTGCTTGAGCATGGCCGCGCCCGCCACCGTCAGGGACAGGCTGCGCGGCTTGCGGTCGAACAGCACGATGCCCAGTTCGTCCTCCAGCTTGCGGATGGCGGTCGACAGGGGCGGCTGGGCCATGTGCAGGCGCTCGGCGGCTCGATGGAAGTTGAGGGTTTCCGAAAGCACGACGAATTGCTGCAACTGACGAAGATCCATGGGTACGGGCCTGGCGGGGAAGCGGAAGGAATGGCACGAATATAGGCCAACCCGGGCATGCGCAGGGTTGGGCGGGGCGGCCGGCGGGGCGCGGCCGATTGCGGCACTTTTCTTGGGAGCGGGACATGGGACCATTGCAGGGAACGCGCGTCGTGGAGCTGGCCGGTATCGGGCCGGCGCCCATGGCCTGCATGTTGCTGGCCGATCTGGGCGCCGAGGTCGTGCGCATCGAACGCGCCGAGCCGGTCGAACTGGGCGTGGCGCGGCCCGCGCGCTACAACCTCCTGATGCGCAACCGCTGCCTGGTCGCCGCCGACTTGAAGCAGCCCGCCATGGTCGAGCAGGCGCTGGACCTGGTCGCGCGCGCCGATGTGTTGGTCGAAGGGTTCCGGCCGGGCGTGGCCGAGCGGCTGGGCCTGGGGCCGCAGGCATGCCAGGCGCGCAACCCGCGCCTGGTGTACGGCCGCATGACCGGCTGGGGGCAGTCCGGGCCGCTGGCGCAGGCGGCCGGGCACGACCTGAATTACGTCGCGCTGACCGGCATCATCCACGCCATCGGGCGCGCCGGCCAGCCGCCGTCGATTCCGCTGGCCTTGACCGGCGACATGGCAGGCGGCGCGCTGTACCTGGCGCTGGGCGTGCTGGCCGCCTTGCTGGAGCGCGGCCGCTCGGGCCTGGGCCAGGTCATCGACGCCGCCATCGTCGACGGCGCGGCGTCGCTGGCGACGGTCTTCTACGGCCTGTGCGCGGCGGGGCTGTGGCAGGACGCGCGCGGCACCAACATCCTGGATGGCGGCGCGCCTTTCTACGATGTCTACGAGTGCGCCGATGGCGCCTGGATTTCGGTCGGCCCCATCGAGGCGCGCTTCTACGCGCAATTGCTGGAGAAGCTGGAACTGCGCGCCCAGGATGTCGGCGCGCGCGACGACCGCGCCGCCTGGCCGCGCGCCAGGATGGCCATCGCCAGCCGCTTCCGTACCCGCACCCGCGATGCATGGTGCGCCTTGCTCGAGGGTTCGGATGTCTGCTTCGCGCCGGTCCTGTCGTTCGCAGAGGCGCCGGCGCATGCGCACCTGAAGGCGCGCGGCACGTTCGTCGAGGTCGATGGCGTGGTGCAGCCGGCGCCCGCCCCGCGCTTTGGCCGCACGCCGCCGGCCACGCCCCGGCCGCCGTCCGAGTCGCCGGACAGCACGCTTGCGGCGGTGCTGGCCCGCTGGGCCGCCGAAGACGAAGCGCGGCGCGGTTAGGGCGCCCGCTCGCGCGGCGTGCGGGCAAGCCGCGCGATCAGGCCCAGCGCGGCCAGCGCCAGCAGGCCGACCCAGGCGGCCACCCAGGTCCAGCCCCATGCGCCGGCAATGGCGCCGGCCACCGCCGGACCGACGAGCAGGCCGGTGTTGTTGCCCTGCATGATGATGCCCATGGTGGCGCCGGCGAGTTCCGGCCGGGGGGCGTGCTGCGGCGCGCCGGCCAGCAGGGCGGTGGGCACCAGCCCGCACAGCGCCGAGGCGGCCAGGCAGGCCAGGTAGGCGGCCGCGCCGGGCACCCCGGGCGCCATGGTCACGGCCGTGCCCAGGGCCAGCAGGACGAAGCCGGCCGCCATCAGGCGGGTGCGGGGCACGCCGCGCGCCAGCAGCGCGCCGCCGCCCAGGTTGCCGGCCACGCAGGCGGAGACCACCAGCGCGGCCAGCGGCCCGGCGGCCCAGGGCGCGACATGCAGGCGTTCGGCCAGGATGGAGGGCAGGAAGCCGAAGATGGAAAAATAGGCCGCCGTATACAGGCCGAACAGCATCGCGTACAGCCGCGGCCCGGGCGCGGCCAGGGTGGCGCGCAGTCCGGCCAGGGTGGTGCGGCGCGCCGCGGCCCTGCCCGGCAGGCCGCGCGTGCCCCATGCCAGCCAGCAGGCGTAGGCAAGCAGCGCCAGGCCGTAGAGGCGCCACATGCCGGACCAGCCCAGGTATTCCAGCGCGGGGGCGCTCAGCATGGCGGCGGCCACGCCCAGCGGCATGAAGGTGCTCCAGGCCGCCAGCGCCCGCGCGCGCGCCGGCGCCGTGCCGGTCGCGGCCACGATGAGCGACGGCGCCGATACGACCACGGCCAGAAAACCTATGCCTTCGGCCACGCGCAGCGCCAGCAGCCAGCCGATCGCGCCGGCCATCGCGCCCAGCAGCGACGCGACGCCCTGCGCCAGCATGCCGGCCACCGCCATGCGCCGCGCGCCCCAGGCATCGACCGCCATGCCGACGCCCGCGCCCAGCGCCGCGCCGATGGCGGCGAACGCGGACAGCAGCCAGGATGCCTGGGCCAGGCTGGCGTCCAGCGCGGCGCGCAGCTCGGGCAGGGCGGCGGGCACCTTGCCGACCTGCATGGCCGAGACGATGCCCGCCCCGACCACCAGCGCGACCACGCGCCCGTGGCGGGCGGGGGCGGCGCCGGGCGCGGCGGGCAGGGCGGAAGCGAGCGAGCGGGACATGGGGGGGTTCCGGTGGGCGGGCATGGCGCTACTGTGCCAGTCTTTCATGTTCCATGAAATTAGATATTTTCGTCCAAGCTGATCTAATATTTAGATCATGTTGGACAACCTCACGCTCGACCAGATGCGCACCTTCGCCGCCGTGGCGCAGGCCGGCAGCTTTCGCGCCGGGGCGGCGCGGCTGCATCGGGTGCAATCGGCCGTCAGCCACGCCATCGCCAACCTGGAGGCGCAGCTGCGCGTCACCTTGTTCGACCGCTCGGTCTATAAGCCGGTCCTGACGCCCGCGGGCCAGGCGCTGCTGGCCGACGTGCGCATCATCCTGGCCAAGGTCGACGCCCTGCGCGCCCATGCGCACGAACTGGGCGAAGGGGTCGAACTGGGCCTGTCGCTGGCGGTCGATACGCTGTTTCCGCCCGACGCGGTGGCGCATGCGCTCAAGGCCATGCACGCGCGCTATCCCAGCGTGGGAGTGCGGGTCGAATATGCCTCGCTGGGCGGGCCGGCGCAGGCGCTCAAGGCGCGCCGCTGCACGCTGGCGGTCGCCGTGCTGGAGCGGCCCGACGACCAGATCCGGCGTCGCTTCCTGGCGCCGGTCACCACCTGGGCGGTGGCCGCGCCGGGCCATCCGCTGGCGCGCGGCGAGGCCGGCACGGAGCTGGCCGATCATCTGCAGGTGGTGGTCGAGGATCTGTCCGCCGCCACGCGCGGCCGCGATTACGGCGTGCTGTCGCCGCGCACGTGGCGGGTGGGCGACATGGTCACCAAGCTGGCGCTGCTGCGCGCCGGCGTGGGCTGGGGCAGCCTGCCCGCCTGGCTGGTGCAGGCCGACCTGCGGGCAGGCACCCTGGTGCGCCTGCCGCTGGCCGAGCTCGGCCCGGACGGCGCGGTGCAGATGCGCGCCTACCTCAGCCACCGCGCCGACGAGCCGCTGGGGCCGGCGGCGCGCAGCCTGTGCGACAGCCTGCGCGAAGGCGCGGCGGCGCTGCGCGGCTGACGCCGCAGCGGCCGCGCCGGCCGGTGTATATATATCGCATGGCGACGCCGGTATGATGCCGGCCGTAATCTGACTTCCCGCACAGGGCGGGCCGCGCGGCCCGCGAGTACCGCATCATGTTCCAGCGTTTCGAATTGGCGCAGTTGCCCGTCAGCCCATGGCGCAACGGCGGCGGCGCCACGCGCGAAGTGGCGCGCCATCCCCAGGGCGCCGCCGCGGACGGCTTCGAATGGCGCGTCAGCGTCGCCGATATCGGCGCGGACGGGCCGTTCTCGGCCTATCCGGGCATCGATCGCAGCATCACCCTGCTCGAGGGCGCTGGCGTGCGCATGCGCTCGGCCGACGGCACGCTCGACCACTTGCTCGACGTGGCGCTGCGCCCGTTCGCCTTTGCCGGCGAACATGCCATCGACGCGACCTTGCTGGGCGGACCATCGCGCGACTTCAATGTCATGACGCGGCGCGGCCGCTGGCGCGCCGAGGCGCGCGTGCTGCACGGCCAGGCCGTGCTGGCGCCGGCGCCAGCCGGCGTGTTGTTTGCCGCCGGCGGCGATTGGCGCGTGCAATGCGACGCTGGCCAGGCGCTGCTGCGCGCCGGGGCCGGCGTGGTGTGGCGCGCCGCGGCCGGCGCCATCCACGCCACGCCGCTGGGCGGCGAGGGCGGACTGATCGCGGTGCGCCTGCTGGAGGCGGGCGCGACGGCGGTTGCGCCGGATGCGTGACCGTTCCATGGGTGGGACGCTGAGGGCGTGATTCCCCCTCTACCGGAACCGGGCCGCCGGCCCTATCTTGCTTACATGCACCCCTCGCGCCGCGAGGCGCCCGCAAGGAGGAAACCATGAAGCAAGTCATCGGCACGCACAGCGCTCCCCGTCCCCACTGGGTGGGTGACGGCTTCCCTGTCCGCTCGCTGTTTTCGTACCACAGCCTGGGCCGTGAACTCAGCCCGTTCCTGTTGCTGGACTATGCCGGTCCGGCGCAGTTCGACGCCACCGCCCGCCAGCGCGGCGTGGGCGAGCATCCGCACCGCGGCTTCGAGACCGTCACCATCGTGTACGAGGGCGAAGTCGCGCACCGCGACTCGACCGGGCAGGGCGGGGTGATCGGTCCCGGCGACGTGCAATGGATGACGGCCGGCGCCGGCATCCTGCACGAGGAGTTCCACTCCGAGGCCTTCGCGCGCCGCGGCGGTCCGCTCGAAATGGTACAGCTGTGGGTCAACCTGCCGGCTCGCGACAAGATGGCCGCGCCGACCTACCAGAGCATCGTGGACAGCGACATCCCGCGCCTGGCGCTCGACGGCGAGGCCGGCACGGTACGCGTCATCGCCGGGGCGTTCGGCGAAGCCGGCGCGCACCTTCACGCCGGTCAACGTGTGGGATGTGCGGCTGGCGGCGGGCAAGCAGGCCGCGCTGCCGGTGCCGGACGGCCACAACGCGGCGCTGGTGGTGCTGCGCGGCACGGTGCTGGTCAACGGCGCGCAAGTGCTGCGCGACGCCCAGATGGCCGTGCTCGAGCGCGGCGGCGCGGGCGTGCAGGTCGAGGCCAACAACGATGCGGTGCTGCTGGTGTTGAGCGGCGAGCCCATCGACGAGCCGGTGGTGGGCCATGGGCCGTTCGTCATGAACACCCAGGCCGAGATCGTGCAGGCCATCGACGACTTCAACCGCGGCGCGTTCGGCCGCATGGGCTGAGCGGCCATCCCCACGAGGGGGGGCCTGTCCCCACGGGGACAGGCCCCCCTCTCTCCGATATTTCCTGCTTTACGTGGAGCAAATACCTGACGCTGGCGCGGACATCTGCGAGTTACTCTGGCTTGCCTTCGTAGCAACCTCTGCCGGCGTTCATCCGCCGGTTTTTTTTTATTCGGCCAGCCATGTCCCCATCCCCTCTCATTTCCCATCGCGCGGCGTCGGCCGATCTGGCCGGCATGGTGCGCCAGGCCCGCCAGCGCATCCTCCTGCAAGGCAACGTGCCCGGTTTCGATGTGGCGCGCCAGATCGAACTGCTGCATGGGCTGGCCGAGTCCGAGCTGGGCCGCTTCCTGTTGCTGTACCGCGGCCTGAACGCCGAATGGACCCATCGCCTGGTCACCCACCAGCCCGGCAGCGGCGCGCTCGCCCCGCTCGAGCGCGTGTTCTACGAGCGCCTGCCGGCGGTGCTGGCCACGCGCGAGCGCCATGGCCATTTCCGGCGGGCGCTGCAGCGCCATCTCCGCCCGGGTTGCGTGGTGGCGTCGGTGCCGTGCGGCTGGATGAGCGAATTGCTGGCGCTGGACTACAGCGCCTGCCCCGGCGTGCAACTGGTCGGCATCGACTACGATCCCGAGGCCCTGGACGGCGCAACGCGCCTGGCGGCCGGGCATGCGCTGGCCGGGCAGATCACCCTGCATCGCCAGGATGCCTGGAAGCTGGATACGCGCGAGGGCTACGACCTGCTGACCAGCAACGGCCTGAACATCTACGAGCCCGACGACGCGCGCGTCACCGAGCTCTACCGCCGTTTCTGGCAGGCCCTCAAGCCGGGCGGGGCGCTGGTCACCAGCTTCCTGACCCCGCCGCCGGCGCTGTCGCCCGACTCTCCGTGGGACATGCAAGCCATCGACCCGCACGATCTGCAACTGCAGCAGCTGGTGTTCACGCGCCTGATCCAGCCGCGCTGGAACGCCCTGCGCACCCACGCCCAGACGCGCGCCCAGCTCGAGGAGGCGGGCTTTACCGACCTGCGCTTCGAGGACGACCGGGCGCGGCTGTTTCCCACCGTGATCGCCCGCAAGCCGGCCTGACGCTCGCCGGTAACAGGGACGCATGGCCGCCGGCGAGGGCGCGCGGATCACACTACAATAGGCGCCGTCCTCGCCGGGACGCCCTCGACGCGCCGCCTTGCAGGCCTGCGCGCCCATCCCGGGCCACGGCTGCCGCCGCCCGGGAAACCGCTGCCGCGGATCGCTGCGATCCGCGCTCCCTCCGTTGTCTTGATATGTCCGGTAGTTCCGCCCTTTCCTTCCTGCGCACGCTGTGCAGTCTGCGCTGGCTGGCCATTGCTGGCCAGGCGGTCACCATCGTGGCGGTCAGCAGCGTGCTCGAGCTGGACCTGCCGCTGCGGCCGCTGTGGCTGGGCGTGCTGGTCCTGGTGGTGTTCAACCTCTATGCCAGCTGGCGGCTGCGGCGCCTCTCGGACGTGTCCTATGTCACGGCCTTTGCGCATCTGCTGGTGGACATCGGCGTGCTGGCCTGGATGGTGGGCTGGAGCGGCGGGATCACCAACCCGTTCGGCCTGATGTTCCTGATCCTGACCGCGCTGGCGGCGCTGGCCCTGCCCAGCAACTGGGCCCTGGCCACCGGCCTGGCCAGCCTGGCGGGCTACACGCTGGCGGCGATTTTCGGCCAGCCGCTGCGCCACGAGGATACCTACACGCTGCTGCTGGGCGGGCTGGCGTTCAACTTCGTGATCTCGATAGGCGTGGTGCTGTATTTCTCGACCCGCCTGGCCGCCGACATGCGCGCGCGCGAGCGCGAACTGGCCGCGCTGCGCGAACGCTTCACCCGCAACGAAGGGATCGTGGCGCTGGCCACCCACGCCGCGGCCATGGCGCACGAACTGAACACGCCGCTGGCGACCATGACGCTGCTGGCCGACGAGATCGCCGCCCAGGCCAGCACGGTGGACCTGCGCAACGATGTCGACACGCTGCAGCAATTATTGACCCTGTGCCGGGAACGTATCCGCAATCTGGCGGTCCCAACCGAGGTCGATCTGGTGCGCGTGGTGGGACAGTGGCGGCTGGTGCGGCCCACGGTGGACCTGCATCGCACCGGTTCGCTGCCCGCCAGCCTGCGGGTCGATCCCGCCATCGCGCATCTGCTGCAGGCGCTGTTGAACAACGCCGCCGATGCGGGCGAGGCGGCCGGCGAGCCGCGCGTGGACCTGCGGCTGGACTACCGCGACGGCGTGCTGACCGGCGAGGTCAGCGACCACGGCGCGGGTTTCGACCCCAGCCATACGCTGCTGCCGGCCACCAGCCTGTTCAACAGCGGCAAGCCCGGCGGGCTGGGCGTGGGGCTGGCGCTGTCGCACGCCACCGTCGAGCAGCTGGGCGGCGCCATGACCATGACCGCAGCCGAAGGCGGCGGGGCGCGCATCCGTTTTACTTTACCGCTCGGCCTGGGCCGGGCATCCGCGAAGCCATGAATCTATCCGAACCGGGACTGCTGATCGACGACGACGAGCTGTACCTGCGTACCTTGCAGCGCAGCCTGGCGCGCCAGGGCCTCGAAACCCGCACCGCGGCCAGCATCGCCGAGGCGCTGCGCGTGGCCGAGGACATCCGGCCTTCCTTCGCGCTGGTGGACCTGCGGCTGGGCGAGGAAGACTCCGGCCTGACGCTGATCCGCCCGCTGCGCGCGCTGCGGGCCGACATGCGGATCCTGCTGGTCACCGGCTACGCCAGCGTGGCCACGGCGGTCGAGGCCATCAAGCGCGGCGCCGACGATTACCTGCCCAAGCCCGCCACCGCGCCCATGATCCTGCGCACGCTGGGCCTGCTGAAGGCAGAAAGCGTTACGATTGAGTCCACCATGACGCCGTTGCACCGCCTAGAATGGGAACACATCCAGCAGGCGCTGTCCGAAACCGGCGGCAATGTATCGGCCGCCGCGCGCCTGCTGGGCATGCATCGCCGCTCGCTGCAACGCAAGCTGGCCAAGAAGCCCGGCCCGGAGCGCGAAGCGCAGCTTGATTGAAATCAAGTGGTGCGACATTTTGTCGCACTTGGCGGGGCCGACTGCTCCCCGTCCCGGCAGGGCCAGCTGTATTGTTTGTGCACTGCAATGGTGCATCCAGCCTCCGGCTGTGCGACTTTCTGTCGCATCCCATCGCTCCACGTACTGCCTAACATAAGAAGGTTTGCTGCTGCGCAGCACCTCTTTCCCACATCGTAGAAGGCTGTACGTGAAACACCCCCACCTTGCGACCATCGCGCGCACGCTCGGCGTCGGCGCGGTCCTCCTGCTTGGCGGCTGCACCCTGGAAGTCCTGTCTCCCAAGGGAGACATCGGCGCCCAGGAAAAGACGCTCATTCTCACCGCCCTCGGGCTGATGCTGATCGTCGTGGTGCCGGTCATCCTGATGACGCTGTACTTCGTCTGGAAATATCGCGAGGGCAGCGTGCCCGCGCAGCGGGAATACGCGCCCAAGTGGTCGCACTCGAACGCCATCGAGGCGGTGGTCTGGACGGTGCCCTGCATCATCGTGGCCATCCTGGCCGTGCTGACCTGGAAGTCCTCACACGCGCTCGACCCCTACCGCCCGATCGAGTCGGACGTCAAGCCGGTCAACATCGACGTGGTGTCGCTGGACTGGAAGTGGCTGTTCATCTACCCCGACTACGACATCGCCACGGTCAACGAGATCGTCTTCCCGGTCGACGCGCCGGTGCAGTTCCGCATCACCTCCGCCTCGGTGATGAACTCGTTCTTCATCCCCCAGCTGGGCAGCCAGATCTACTCGATGGCCGGCATGGAGACCAAGCTGCACCTGATCGCGCGCGAAGCCGGCAGCTACGACGGCCTGTCGGCCAACTACAGCGGCGCCGGCTTCTCGGGCATGCGCTTCAAGGCCATCGCCACGACGGACCAGGGCTTCGAGGACTGGATCGCCAGGATCCGCGCCACCAACAACCCGCTGACGCCCCAGGCCTACGCCGATCTGGCCAGGCCGAGCGAGCGCACGCCGGTGACCCTGTACTCGACCGCGCCCACGGGCATGTTCGATTTCATTATGCATAACCAGATGAGTAAGCTGGCCGGCGTTGACCCGTTCAACTGCACGCCCGCGACCAAGAATCTGATCGCTACCGCGGAGTAATTGATGTTCGGGAAACTCTCACTAGAGGCCATTCCGTTCCATGATCCCATCATCATGGGCACGATGGTCGTCGTCATCCTGGGGGGCGCCACCCTGCTGGGGGCGGTCACTTACTTCGGTAAGTGGAAATACCTGTGGACCGAATGGTTTACCTCGGTCGATCACAAGAAGATCGGCATCATGTACATCATCGTGGCCCTGGTGATGCTGCTGCGCGGCTTCGCCGACGCCATCATGATGCGCACGCAGCAGGCCGTCGCCTCGGCCGACTCGGCCGGCTTCCTGCCGCCGCATCACTACGACCAGATCTTCACCGCCCACGGCGTCATCATGATCTTCTTCATGGCGATGCCTTTCATCACGGGCCTGATGAACATCGTCGTGCCGCTGCAGATCGGCGCGCGCGACGTGGCGTACCCGTTCCTGAACTCGCTCAGCTTCTGGCTGTTCATGGTCGGCGTGGTGCTGCTGATGCTGTCGCTGTTCGTGGGCGAATTCGCCGCGACCGGCTGGCTGGCGTATCCGCCGCTTTCGGGGCTGGACTACAGTCCGGGGGTAGGGGTCGACTACTATCTCTGGGCCTTGCAGCTATCAGGGCTGGGCACCACGCTGAGCGGCATCAACTTCATCGTCACCATCATGAAGATGCGCGCGCCCGGCATGGCGCTGATGAAGATGCCGGTGTTCACCTGGACGGCGCTGGTCACCAACATCCTGATCGTGGCCGCCTTCCCGGTGCTGGCCGCCACGCTGGCCCTGCTGACGCTGGACCGTTACCTGGACATGCACTTCTTCACGAATGACCTCGGCGGCAACGTGATGATGTATGTCAACCTGATCTGGATCTGGGGCCACCCCGAGGTGTACATCCTGGTCCTGCCGTGTTTCGGCGTGTTCTCGGAAATCGTCGCTACCTATTCGAAGAAGACCCTGTTCGGCTACAAGTCCATGGTCTACGCGACCGCCTCGATCGGCGTGCTCTCGTTCCTGGTCTGGCTGCACCACTTCTTCACCATGGGCGCGGGCGCCAACGTCAACGCGTTCTTCGGCATCATGACCATGATCATCTCCATCCCGACGGGTGCGAAGGTGTTCAACTGGCTGTTCACCATGTACCGCGGCCGGGTGGAGTTCTCGCTGCCCATGCTGTGGACCATCGGTTTCATGATCATCTTCGTCATCGGCGGCATGACCGGCGTGCTGATGGCCATCCCCGCCGTGTCGTTCGTGCTGCACAACAGCCTGTTCCTGGTTGCGCACTTCCACAACACCATCATCGGTGGCGTGGTGTTCGGGTGCATCGCCGGCATGGTGTACTGGTTCCCCAAGGCCTTCGGCTTCAAGCTGAACGAACGCCTGGGCAAGTACTCGTTCTGGTGCTGGTTCGTCGGCTTCTTCCTGACCTTCACGCCGATGTACCTGCTGGGCTTCAAGGGCATGACCCGTCGCCTGAACACCTACGACAACCCCGAGTGGCAGCCCTACCTGCTGGTGGCGCTGGTGGGCGCGACCCTGATCATGCTGGGCATCTTCTTCCTGCTGCAGCAGGTGTTCGTCAGCATCCGCGACCGCAAGGAAAACATGGACGTCACGGGCGACCCGTGGGGTGGCCGCACGCTGGAGTGGTCCACTTCCTCGCCGCCGCCGTTCTACAACTTCGCCCACGTGCCGCACATCGACTCGCTCGACCAGTTCTGGGAAGACAAGGAAAACGGCCGCGCCTACCAGCGCCCGGCCAAGTACGAAGACGTGCACATGCCGCGCAACACCGCCGCGGGCATCTACATCGGCGCCTTCGGCCTGGCGATGTCCTTCGGCCTGATCTGGCACATGTGGTGGCTGGCCATCGTCGGCTTCCTGGGCATGATCGTGTCCTTCGTGGTGCGTTCGTATGATCGCGACGTCGATTACTACGTGCCCGCCAAGGAAGTTGAAGAGATCGAAAACGCTTACTTCGGAAAGTTGCAGCAGAAGGCTGCCTGAACCATGACCAACGCCGTAGCTACCCATCCTCACGTCGGTGACCATCACGGTCACCACGACGATGGATCCAAGACCGTCCTCGGTTTCTGGATCTACCTGATGAGCGACTTGCTGATCTTTTCGGTACTGTTCGCGACGTTCGCCGTGCTCTCCAGCGCCACCGCTGGCGGGCCCACCGGCAAGGACCTGTTCGATCTCTCGTTCGTGCTGGGCGAGACCATGCTGCTGCTGGTCAGCAGCTTCACCTTCGGCATGGCCATGCTCAACCTGCACGCAGGCAGCAAGGGCAAGGTCATCGCCTGGCTGTGGGTCACGTTCCTGTTCGGGGCGGGGTTCATCGTCATGGAGGTGTACGAGTTCCATCACCTGCTGAGCATCGGCGCCGGTCCGCAGACCAGCGCCTACCTGTCGGCGTTCTTCACGCTGATCGGCACGCACGGCCTGCACGTCACGTTCGGCCTGATCTGGATCCTGGTGATGATCCACATGCTCAGCCGCTATGGCATCGACCCGATCACCACGCGTCGCCTGTCCTGCCTGAGCCTGTTCTGGCACTTCCTGGACATCGTCTGGATCTGCGTTTTCACCTTTGTTTACCTGCTGGGAGCCCTCTGATGTCGCACGCGGTTACCTCCGAGGACCACGGCCACGCCAATCACGGCAGCCTGAAGTCCTACCTGATCGGCTTCGCGATCTCGCTGGTCCTGACCTTCGGTTCGTTCGGCCTCGTGATGGCCGGCACCGTGCCGCGCAGCATCGCGCTGGCCGGCGTGGTCGTCCTGTGCGTGGCCCAGCTGCTGGTGCAGCTGGTGTTCTTCCTGCACATGGGCGGCTCGAAGAAGCAGCGCGACAACGTGACCACCTTCGTGTTCACCATCCTGATCATCGCCATCATCGTCGGCGGGTCGGTGTGGGTGCTGCACAACATGAACGCCAACATGATGCATCCCATGCCGGGCTGATCCGGGCATCGATGCGCAGGCCGGCGCCATGGCGCCGGCCTTGGTTCGCCGACAACCCCCCGGGCTTGCCCGGGGGGTTGTCGTTTGTGGGGTGGCCCGGGCGGCCGGGTTGCCGGCTCAGCGTGGCGCCAGGTTCCTGGCCGTGGTTTCCTCGGTCAGCGCATCGTGGTGCACGGCGCCCAGCAGCGTGTCGAGCAGCCCGGGAAAGCGCGCGTCCAGATCGTCGCGGCGCAGCGACAACAGGTTCTCCCGTCCATTGGGCCGCTGCCAGATGACTCCGCTATCGCGCAGCACGCGCCAGTGATGGGTCAGCGTCGATTTGGGGATGCCTTGCAGCACGGCGCTGCATGAGCATTCCCCGCCGGCCGCCAGCGCGCGCACCACGGTCAGGCGCAGCGGGTTGCCGAGCGCGTTCAGCACGTTTTCCAGGCGGATTTGCCCGCGTTCAGGGTGGTTGGGAAGCATCCTGGCAGTCTATTCCATAGTACGCGTATCTACAAACCAACACGGTCCAGGGGGTTGCGCAGATTTTAATTGTTCGATTGTCCTCGTACTATTATAGTACGTATGTTTTCGTACTATCGAACTCTACCTGGAGAATCGCATGCCTTCCCTTTCCGCCGCGCGCGCCCACCGTTCGCTGGGCTGGAGCCTGGCGCTGCTCGCCTTCGCGCAGCTCATCTACTCCCTGGATATCAACATCGTGTTCGTGGCCCTGCCGGAGATCGGCGCGGGCCTGGGCTTTTCCAAACAGACCCTGCAATGGGTGGTCAGCGCCTATACGGTGTTCTGCGGCGGCTTTCTGCTGCTGGGCGGGCGCGCCGTCGACCTGCTGGGCCAGCGGCGCATGTTCATCGGCGCGCTGTGGCTGTACGCGTTGTCGTCGCTGGTCGGCGGGCTGGCCTGGAACCCGGCGGTCATCGTGATCGCGCGCGCGGTGCAAGGCATCGGCGCCGCGCTGCTGTTTCCGTCCACGCTGTCGTTGATCAACCGCCTGTTCGAGGAAGGCCCGCCGCGCAACCGCGCGCTGGCGATCTGGGGCGGCGCCGGCGCCAGCGGCCTGACGCTGGGTTCGCTGGCCGGCGGCGTGCTGACCAGCGCCTATGGCTGGCCGTCGGTGTTCTTCGTCAACGTCCTGCTGGCCGGCATCGCCATCGTGGCGGCGTTCCTGGTGATTCCCAAGGACGCCCCGCGCGCCGCAGCTTCGACATGCCGGGCGCGCTGACGGCGACGGCGGGGGCCACGCTGCTGGTCTATGCCCTGGTGCAGGGGCCGGAGGACGGCTGGCTGGCCACTCCCATCTTCGCGTCGCCCGCGCTGGCCGCCGTGTTCCTGCTGGCCTTCGCGGTGATCGAGTCGCGCAGCCGCGACCCCTTGATGCCGATGCGGCTGTTCGGCAACGGCAGCCTGGTGGTGGGCATGATCCTCACGTTCATATTCATGGGCACCTTTGGCGCGTTGCCGTACTTCCTGACGCTGCTGTTCCAGAACGTGCAGGGCTACAGCGCCTTGCAGACCGGGCTGGCCTTCATCGTGCCGTCGCTGGCGATCTTCTTCGGCACGCAGCTCGGGGCGCGTCTGGCCAACCGGCTGTCCGCGCGCAGTACGCTGGTCGCGGGCTTCGTGACCGGCATCGCCGGCACGCTGGCGCTGGCGAGCGCCGCTTTCGTCGGCGCACCCTATGCGCTCATCCTGCCCGGCCTGGTCGTCTCTGGCATCGGGCAGGGCATTGTCTGGACCGCGATGTGGATCGTCGCGGCCTCCGGCGTGGCGCACCACGAGCAAGGCATAGCCTCGGGCATGGCGTCGACGACGCTGAACGTCGGCAACGCCATCGGTATTGCCGTGCTGGTGGCCTACGCCAACCGCGGCATCGGCGGGCTGCACGGCGATGCGCTGCGCGCAGGCCTGGCCGCGGGCGCGCAGCATGCCTTCTACCTGGCGGCGGCCGGGCTGGTGCTGGGCCTGCTGGTGTCGCTGGCGTTCTCGCCCAGGGCAGGCGCCGGCGCGCGGGTCGGCGCGGCCTGAGCAGGTCCGGCCGCCGCGGGCCCCGACGGCCTCAGCCTTGGCGCCGCGCGCGCCGGCGCGCCAGCCAGGCGTCCAGCGAGACGCAGCCGGGGCCGCGCGCGACCAGGTACAACAGCACCGTGGCCCATACGCCATGCGTGGCGTAGGCGTCCGGATACACGAATACCTGGATGACCAGGGTCATCAGCAACAGCCCAAGCGCCGACCAGCGCGTGGCCAGCCCCAGGATCAGCAGGACGGGCAGGATGTGCTCGACGCTGGCCGCCAGCAACGCGGCCAGTTCGGGAGGCAGCAGCGGCACCTGGTATTCGTCGCGAAACAGGCTGATGGCCGATTCGCTCAGCATGGGCCAGCCCAGGTCGAATTCGCCGGCCAGTGCGTTGACGGCGAATCCTTCGACCTTGGTCTGGCCCGACAGCCAGAAGGTGGCGGCGATCGAGCAGCGTCCCAGCAGGGCGATCAGGCAGTGCGGGATCCGCTCGAAGCAGCGGATGGCATGGGCGTGCAGGCGGCAGGCGAAACGGGACATGGCTTATTCCTCGATGGAGATGACGGCGCCGTGACGGATCAGCAGCGCCAGGAGATGGTCCAGCGCCAGGCCGGGATCGGCGGCCTGGCTGTGCGCGGCGCTCAGCGGCAGGCCGGCGCGCAGGGCGCGCACGAAGGCGGCGGCGCTGGCCGCCAGCGGGATCGCGAGCACCGCTTCGGCGGGGTCGCGCAGCACCAGCGCGCCCTGCGCGGCATACGGGTCGACCTCGGCGATGTCGAGCGCGCCCTGGTGGGCCGCCCATAGCGCATGGATGGCGTAGGGCGAGACCAGCGCGCGCGCCGCCGGATGCAGCCGCAGCCGCGCGCTGGCGGGCTTGCTCAGGGCGGCGATGCGCGCGCCGGCCGCCGCCGCGTCCAGCGCGACGGCGTCCGCGGCGCAATAGGCCCGCACCCGCAGGTATTCCAGCCGCGCCATGTCGGCCAGGTAGGGCACGCCGGCGGCCGGCGCATGGGCGGCCACGAAGGCGGCGAACGCGCCGCCGTAGCGGGCCAGCACGGGGCTGCGCGGCAGCCGCCGCGCCACATAGGCGTGCGCCATGGCGTGGAAGAAGTCCGGTCCGACCAGTTCCCGGCAAACCGGGAAGGTGTCGGCCAGCGCCTGGATCAGCGAGGCCACGACATTGTTGCGGTAGATGGCGTAGCGTTGCGCCGGGTCGGCGTCGCCGGCGCGGCGCAGCCCGGGCGGGCAGGGCGCCAGCGGGTCCAGCAGGGCACGGGCGAAGGCGGCCTGGGGATGCATGCGCGCCGCCGGGATCAGGCCGCCAGGGCCAGGCCGCGCGCCAGGCAGGCGGCGACGCGGCCGGTTTCGGCCAGCAGTGCGGCCAGCGGCGGAATGTTGCCGTCGCGCTCGAGCAGCGTGGCCACCGGTCCGGTCAGGGCCAGGGTGTATTCGTACAGATCCCAGACCGCTTCGTCCACGGGGGCGTCATGGCTGTCTATCAGCACGGCGCGGCCATGGGCGTCGCGCTGCCGGGCGTGGCCGGCGAGATGGATCTCGCCCACCGCCGCCAGCGGCAGGCGCGCCAGGTAGGCGCGCGCGTCGAAGCCGTGGTTGACCGCGCTGACGTACACGTTGTTGACGTCCAGCAGCAGTCCGCAGCCGGTGCGCGCGACCAGTTCGCACAGGAACTGCGCCTCGTCGATGTGCGAGGCCTCGAAGCGCACGTAGGTGGCGGGGTTCTCGAGCAGGATGGGCTGGCCCAGGCATTGCTGGAATTGGTCGATGTGGGCGCAGACGCGCCGCAACGCCGCATCGTCGTACACGATGGGCAGCAGGTCGTTGAAATAGCGGCCATCGTGGCGCGACCAGGCCAGGTGTTCGGAGATGCTGTCGGGCGCATAGCGGCGCTGCAGCTGGCGGTGTCCCGCCAGCAGGCGCGCATCGAGCGGATCGTGGCCGCCCAGCGACAGCCCGACCCCGTGCACCGAGATGGCGTAGCGCTCGCGCAGCCACGCCAGCTGCGCGTGCGCGGGCCCGCCGGGCACCATGTAGTTTTCGGCGTGGATCTCGAAGAACCCGAGGTCGGGCGGCTGTTCGACCAGCGTGGCATAGTGCTCGGGCTTGAAGCCCAGGCCTGCCCGGGCGGGCAGGCCTGGCGCCGGACGGGACGCGCGCGCGGGCATGGCCGGGATGTTCAAGACCCGGTCTTGACTTCCTTGAACGCCTCCAGCTGGCCGAAGCCGGTGGGGGAGGTGGGTGACTTGGTTTGTTCGCACGTGCCTTTCGGAACCTGCTTCCAGGCATTGCCTTGGTAGTCGACCTTCGAGGTGCCCGCGCAAGTGGTGCCGGCGCCGGCCTTGCAATCGTTCTTGCCCTTGAGCGCCACGCCGTAGCATTTCTCCATGTCGGTGGCGTGGGCGGCCGGGGCGGCCGCCAGGACGGCGGCGCTGCTCAGGGCCAGCGTGAGCATGGCGGTGGTGGATGTCTTCATGAATGAGCTCCGTAAAGTGAAGAACACAGCAAGCATGGTGGCGCGCCGGGACGGCGCGCACGCGCAGTGTGCGCGGAGCGCATCGGCTCGTCGCGCGAGCCGGTGTTTTTCTTACAGCCTGCTGCCGGGCGCGTCAGTCACGGGCAAGCCGGCGGATCGCCGGCCTCGTCGTCCCCGGGGTATCGCTGCGCCATGCGGCGCAATGCCGCGCAATGCCGCCAACTGGCGGCGGAAGGCGCGGCGGGCAACATGACGAGATTGTCAGAAGATTGTGCGCGAGCGTGGGAAACCGCTGTTTATAATCTCGGACCATGATTCAGACCGGCTCGCGCTCTCGTCGCCTGCTCGCCAGGCCGCTCGCATGGATCGCCTTGCTGGCGATCCTGTGGGCCGCCTGCGCGCCGCTGCTGATGCAGATGGCGCCGCAACGGCATGCGCCGCTGGCGCTGTCGGTCGACTATTGCACCGAGCAGGGGACGGCGACCGTGCAGCTGCCGCTGCTGCTGGCCGACGCGGGCCAGGCCGATGAGCACGATGGCCATGGCGCGCATCACGATGGCCTGGGCCACCTGGAACATTGCCCGTTCTGCCGCCATGCGCAGGGCGACCTGGCCCTGCTGCCGGTGATGCCGCGCGTGCAGCCCTTGCCGGCGCGCGCGATTTCCTATCCTCCTCTCTATTACGTTGCCCGGGCGTCGCAGCACGCCTGGACCGGCGCGCAGCCGCGCGCCCCGCCCGCCGCCGCCTGAGCGCGGCAGCCTTTTCGCGGCTTGCGCCGCGCTCACACGCTCCGAGACCAGCGCCCACGGCCAGCCGTGCCCGTCGCCTTGCGGCCGGGCCGGCGGCGCGCCGCGCGCTGCCCGTCATCGACATGCCCGCCGGCTGCCGGCGCGGCGCCACAACGTGTGATCATGAAACAGACTTCCCTTTACTACGCCGCCCTGGGCCTGGCCGGGCTGGCGCTTGCCGCGCCCGCGTGCGCGCAGGAACAACAGGTTCCCGCCCAACTCGAGACGGTGGTCGTGCATGGCGCGCCCGAGGCCAACGGTCCGCTGGATCTCGACGCGGTCGACAGCACCGGCAGCCGCCTGGGCCTGACCCTGCGCGAGACGCCCGCCTCGGTGACCGTCATCAACCGCGAGCAGATCGAGGCGCGCGGCGCGCTCGACACGCAGGAAATCGCCCGCGGCATCGTCGGCGTGGACAATGCCTCGCCGCCCGGCTCGGCCGGCTCGGTGAGCTACCGCGGTTTCTCGGGCTCGCAGGTCAGCCAGTTGTTCAACGGCATTTCGGTGCAGTACGACGTGATCGCCGCGCGTCCGATCGACAGCTGGATCTACGACCGCGTCGAAGCCATCGGCGGGCCGTCCAGCTTCCTGTTCGGCGCGGGCGCGGTGGGCGGCGCCATCAACTACGTGACCAAGGTGGCGCAGCGCGACACGTTCTACGATGGCCAGCTGCGCCTGGGTTCGTACGGCGCGCGCCAGGCATCGGTGGGCCTGAACCGGCAATTGGCCGGCGAGCCGGGCGGGCGCGGCCAGTACCTGCGCATCGACGCCAACGCCAACGCGAGCGACGGCTGGGTCGACGGCAACCGCTCGCACGCCGAGCAGGTGGCGGCCTCGCTGCTGTCGGACCTGGGCGAACGCGTGACCCATACGCTGGCGCTGGAGTACCAGCATGAGACGGTGCACCGGCCGTATTGGGGCACGCCGCTGACCACCGACGGCGATGGCGTGGTGCGTGGCGAAGGGCACATCCGTGGCGGGACGCGCTTCAAGAACTACAACGTCGACGATGGCCAGTACGAGCAATCGGTGTGGTGGCTGCGTTCGCTGACCGAGTGGCAGGCCAGCGACCGCCTGAGTTTCCGCAATACGCTGTACTACTACCGCGCCGACCGCGATTTCCAGAACCTCGAGACCTATCGCTACAACCTGGGCAACAGCCAGGTGCTGCGCTCCGGCGCGCTGCTGCAGCGCCACGAGCAGCGCCTGCTGGGCAACCGCATCGAAGCCCTGTACCACGGCAGCCTGGGCGGCCTGCGCAGCGACTGGTCGTTCGGCGCCGACTACAGCGTCAACCGCCAGACGCGCTACCCCACCAGCGTGGCCGGGCAAGTCGACAGTGTGGACCCGTACGAGTTCGACCCGGGCGAGTTCTACGACATTCCGGGCATGCGGCGCGGCCACGTGCCGGACCGCGACAACAAGGTGCGCACGCTGGCCTTCATGCTGGAAAACCGCACCGAAGTGGGCGGCGGGGTCGCGCTGGTGACGGCCCTGCGGCACGACATCATCGACCTGGACCTGACCAACCGGCGCGCGGCCAGCGCGGCTTCGCCCGGGCATGCCTCGCGCCGCTACAACCCGACCACGGGGCGCGTCGCCGTCAACTGGGAGGTCAGTCCCGGCGCGACCTTGTACGCGCAATACGCTACCGCCGCCGATCCGCCGTCCGGCGTGCTGTCGACCGCGACCTTCGCCGATGTGCTGAACAACGACAAGCTGACCACCGGCATCCAGGTCGAGGCCGGCGGCAAGTTCGCGTTCTGGGACGGCCGCGGCACGGCGACCGTGGCGGTCTACGAGATCAAGCGCAAGAACCTCGCCACGCCCGATCCCCTCAACCCCGGCAGCAGCCTGCCGGTGGGCAGCCAGTCTGCCCGCGGGCTGGAGCTGGCCGGCGGATTGCAGCTGACGCGCGCCTTGTCGCTGCAGGCCAATCTGGCGCTGGTCGACCCCCGCTATGACGATTTCTCGCAGAACGTCGGCGGGGTGGCGGTCTCGCGCAACGGCAAGGTGCCGGTCAACACGCCGCGCCGGCTGGCCAATGTGTGGCTGGACTACGCCTTCGCGCCCGACTGGCGCGCCAGCCTGGCGGCGCGCCACGTGGGCAAGACCTATGCCGACGCGGCCAATACGGTGTGGGCGCCGGCCTATACCGTGTTCGACGCGGCGCTGTCGCATCGCATCGACCGCCATTTCAGCGTGATGGCGCGGGTGCGCAACCTGACCGACAAGGTCTATGCCGCCAGCGTGACCGGCGCGCCCATGTATTACCTGGGCGCGCCGCGCAGCGTCGAACTCGCGCTGCAGGCGCGCTTCTGAGGGAGCAGGCGATGACGACCCTGGTCTTGCGCGCCAAGCGCTGGCTGTATTTGCTGCATCGCTGGATGGGCGTGGGCCTGTGCCTGCTGTTCGTGCTCTGGTTCGCCTCCGGCGTGGTGATGATGTATGTCGGCTATCCCAAGCTGACGCCGGCCGAGCGCCTGGCGCACCTGCCCTGGCTCGATGCCGCGCAGGTGCGGCTGGGCCCGGCGCAGGCCTTGCGCGCCGCGGGCCTGGAGCAGGCCGCCGAGATCCGCCTGGCCGCCAGCCGGGCCGGACAGCCGTTCTACGCGGTCGTGCCGCTGGCGGGCGGCCGGACGCTGCGGGTGGACGCGGCCAGCGGGCAACTGGCGGGACGCGCCACGCCGGCGCAGGCGCGCGCCAGCGCGCTGGCCTACTTCGGCGCTCGCCATGCGGCCCGCGAGGACGGCCTGGTGGACGAGGACGCCCACACCCACACGCGCACGCTGGACGCGCATCGCCCGCTCTATGTATTCGAGATGGACGATCCCGCCCGTACCCGCCTGTACGTGTCCTCGTCGACCGGCGAGGTGGTGCGCGATGCGCCGCGCCTGGAGCGCGGCTGGAACTACGTGGGCGCCTGGCTGCACTGGCTGTATCCGCTGCGCGGCGCGTATTGGCACGACATCGTGGTCTGGCTGTCAGTGCTGGGCGTGGCGCTGACCGTCAGCGGCACGGTGGTGGGCCTGTGGCGCTGGCGTTTCGCGCGGCCCTATGCCAGCGGCAGCCGTTCGCCGTACCGCGAGCGCTTCATGCGCTGGCATCACATCGCCGGGCTGCTGTTCGCCGCGACCACGCTGACCTGGATATTCAGCGGCCTGATGTCGATGAATCCGTGGCAGGTCTTCGGCACGCGCGCCACGCAGCTGGACCGCGCGGCGTATCGCGGCGGACCGCTGCAGGCCGGCAACCTGCCGGCGGGGCCAGCCGTGGCCATGCCGGCGCGCGAACTGGTGTGGACCCGCGTGGCCGGCCAGACGCTGCTGCAGGTATATGGCGCGGCGGGCGCGGCGGCGCTGCGCACGGCCGACGGCGCGGCGCCGCGCACGCTGGCGCCGGCCACCCTGGGCGCGGCGCTCGGGCGGCTGCTGCCGGGCGCCGCGCCGCCGCGCATCGAGGTGCTCGACGGCTACGACAGTTACTACTACGCGCGCGCGCCGCACACGATGCTGGGCCACGTGGAAAAGCCGCTGCCGGTATGGCGCGTCGTCTACGACGATCCGCGCGGCACCTGGCTGCACGTCGATCCGCGCAACGGCGAGATCCTGGGCAGCCTGGACCGGCCGCGCCGCGTCAGCCGCTGGCTGTTCGCCTTCCTGCACAGCTGGGATTGGCCGCCGCTGCTGCAGCGCCGCCCCGCCTGGGACGCGGTGCTGATCGTCCTGAGCCTGGGCGGGCTGTTGCTGAGCGGCGCGGGCGTGGTGATCGGCTGGCGGCGCGTGGGCCGCAAGCTGCGCTGACTTCAGCCGGCCAGCGCGCCGGCGGCGGCGCACAGCGCGACGATGGCCAGCGGCGGTAGCCGGCCCCAGGCCAGCAGGCCGAAGGCGCCGGCGGCGATGGCGAAATCGGGCCGGCTGGCCACCGCGCCGGTCCAGACCGGATCGTAGAGGGCCGCCAGCAGGATGCCGACCACGCCGGCGTTGACGCCGGCCAGCGCGGCGCGCACCGCCGGCCGGCCGCGCAGGACGTTCCAGAACGGCAGCGCGCCTACGAGCAAGAGCGCGCCGGGCAGGAAGATCAGTGCCGTGCAGGCCAGTGCGCCAGGCCAGCCGCCCAGCGGAGCGGGCAGCAGCGCGCCCAGGAAGGCGGCAAAGCTGAACAGCGGACCGGGCACGGCCTGGGCGGCGCCATAGCCGGCCAGGAAGGCGGCCTGCGACACCTCGCCGCCGGGCACCACGGCGGCCTGCAGCAGGGGCAGCACGACGTGTCCGCCGCCGAACACCAGCGCGCCGGCGCGGTAGAAGCCATCGGCCAGCTGCCAGGCGGGCGAGCCGCTGGCCGCGGCCCACAAGGGCAGGCCCGCCAGCAGTACGGCAAACAGCAGCAGGGCGCACAGGCCGGTGCGCCGGCCCACGCCGACGGCCAGCGCCGTCCCGGCCGGCGCGGCCAGGGCGGGCAGCAGGCGCCAGCCGGCCAGCCCGCAGGCCAGCATGATGCCGACCTGCATCCAGGCCGCGGGCAGCAGCAGCGCCGCGATCGCCGCGCCCAGGGCCAGCGCCTGGCGCGCGCGGTCGGGGCACAGGCTGCGTCCCATGCTCCAGACAGCCTGCGCCACCACGGCGACGGCGGCCAGTTTCAGCCCATGCAGCGCGCCCGAGGCGGCCAGGCCGTCGAGCTGCCCCAGGCCCAGCACGAACGCCAGCATGAACAGCGCCGACGGCAGGGTGAAGGCGATCCAGGCGGCCGCCATGCCGGCCCAGCCGGCGCGCGCCAGCCCCAGCGCCATGCCGGTCTGGCTGCTGGCCGGACCGGGCAGGAACTGGCACAGCGCCACCAGCTCGGCGTAGGCGGCGTCGTCGAGCCAGCGGCGTCGCTGCACGAACTCGTGGCGGAAGTAGCCCAGATGGGCGACCGGGCCGCCGAACGAGGTCAGGCCCAGGCGCAGGAAGGCGCCGAAGACCTCGCCCACGCCGCCGGCCTCGGCTTGCGAGGGCGGCGTGCCAGGGGCGGGCGGAGGTGGGGAGGCGGGCATGGGCGCAGTTGTCGGGCGGCGTGAAACCGGTAGGATACGCAAGCCGCGCGGCTTGCGCAGCGCAGCATCGGGCAATTTCTTGGTACCCTTGGGCATCGCGTCCTGCGCGCCGCCCATCGCCGACCCTGTTTTGCTGCCATTTTCAGTGCCCCGAATCGCGTGTTCCCGCCAGCCATCCGAGCCCTCAGCGGCCTGGGGGCGGCAGCGGCGGCGCCTTCTACCGCGTGCAAAGCGGCGACACGCTGCACAGCATCGCGCGCAAGCATGGCCAGAGCGTCGGCGACCTGGTGCGCTGGAACAAGCTGGCCAACGCCAACCGCATCGAGAAGGGGCAGTTGCTGCGCGTCAAGCCGCCGGGCACGGGCGGCAGCGCCAGCCCGCCGCCGCGCGCGGCCAGCGGCAAGAGCGACGGCCAGGCGCCCGCCAAGCCGGCCGCGCCGATACGCGGCATTACGCTGATATGGCCGGCCGACGGCAAGGTCACGCGCCAATTCAACGGCTCCAGCGTCCTGGGCATCACCATCGCCAACAGCGCCGGCACGTCGGTGGTGGCGGCCGCGGGCGGCACGGTCGCCTACGCCAGCAATGGCTTGCGCGGCTACGGCAACCTGGTCATCGTGCGCCACGACGGCAGCTTCCTGACCATCTACGCGCACAACCGCAAACTGCTGGTCAAGCAGGGCCAGCGCGTGTCGCAAGGCCAGCGGATCGCCGAGATGGGCGACACCGACAGCAGCCAGGTCAACCTGTATTTCGAATTGCGCCGCGACGGCAAGGCCGTCAACCCCGCCGGCGCCTTGCCCCGCCGCTGACATAAACCGTCATCTGGGTGCAATCCCGGGGGTGCCGGGCGCGCCTTGTCGTCGTAAGCTGTACCGGGTGCCGCCATGCAGCCCGCGCGGCGCATGCCTTCATGTCCGACCAAGGAAAACCATGGCGACCGAAATCTATGTCAATCTGCCGGTCGCGGATCTGCCGCGCTCGGTCGCGTTCTTCAAGCAACTGGGCTATGCGTTCAATCCGCAGTTCACCGACGAGAACGCCACCTGCATGATCGTGGACGACAACATCTACGTGATGTTGCTGGTCGAGTCGTTTTTCCAGACCTTCACGCCCAAGGCCGTGTGCGACGCGCACACGCAGACGGAAGTGCTGCTGTGCCTGTCGATGGACAGCCGGGCCGAGGTCGACCGCATGGTGCGGCGCGCCGTGGCGGCCGGCGGCAAGACCTACAACGAGGCCAAGGACCACGGGTTCATGTACCAGCACGGTTTTCAGGACCTCGACGGCCATATCTGGGAACTGGTCTACATGGACCCGACCGCCGCGCCGCCGCCGGGCGATTGAGGCGGCCTCAGGCCAGCATCAGCGCGGCCAGGATCACCACGGCCAGCGCCAGGTTGACGGCCACCCAGCCCCGTATCGGCGCCATGGCGGCGCCGCCGGCCGGCCAGTCCTGCGCCGCCACGGCGCGGGCCAGCCGGCGAAACAGCACGTAGCGCACGTGGACGAAGACCAGCGCCATGAGCAGGCCCAGGCCGGCCATGACGTGCCAGCCGACGGGCGGACGCGCCAGGCCGGCGCCCATCGCCTGGGCCATCATGTAGGCGCCGGTGGCCAGGACGATCAGCACCGCATACTGGGTGGCGCGCAGGAACCGGCCCAGCACGTCGTGCATCAGCCGCAGGCGCGCCGGCGGCTCCAGCGCCGCCACGGCGGGCCGCAGAAAACAGTGCGCGAACGCCATGCCGCCCACCCAGAGGATGATGGACAGCAGGTGCAGGAATTTCAGGCTGGCATAGAGCATTACGGGTTCCTTGTCGTGAGGCGGGGGAAGCGGGCTGCGAGGGTTTCATGCCACAATGCCGGGCATTGGCGCCGGCCGCCCGTGGCCGTGCCGCCGATCATGTATCCGTCTTTTTTACAGGACCCGCGCCATGCCCAGCTTCGATGTTGTTTCCGAGGTCGACAAACACGAATTGACCAACGCCGTCGACCAGGCCAACCGCGAACTGTCCACCCGTTTCGATTTCAAGGGCACCAATGCCAGCTTCGAACTGGAGGGCTACGTGGTTACCCAGGTCGCGCCCAGTGCGTTCCAGCTCAAGCAGATGCTGGATATCCTGCGCGGCCGTTTGTCTGCACGCAGTATAGACGTGCGTTGCATGGACGTGGCCGATCCGCTCGAGAACCTGGGCGGCGCCCGGCAGAAGGTCACCATCAAGCAGGGCATCGAGCAGGCCATCGCCAAGAAGCTGATCGCGGCCATCAAGGCCAGCAAGGTCAAGGTCGAGAGCCAGATCAACGGCGAGAAGCTGCGCATCACCGGCAAGAAGCGCGACGACCTGCAGGCTGTCATCGCGCTGCTGCGCAAGACCGATGTCGACCTGCCGCTGCAATTCGAGAATTTCCGCGACTGAGCCCCCGGGGTGCCTGTCCCGGCGGGGACAGGCACCCTCGCTCCCCCCGCAGTGACAAGCACCCGCCGGCCGGCGGGAATAATCAGCCATGCGTTATCGTCTGTAGTGGTGATGTACCCACCTCACCAGGAGATTCGCCATGAGCATCCGCCATACCGCCGCACTGTTGCTGGTTTCCTCCCTCTACGCCGGAGCCGCCCTGGCCCAGGCGCCCGCCATGGAAAAGGGCGGGATGTTGGTCGACGCCAAGGGCATGACGCTGTATACGTTCGACAAGGACGCCGGCGGCAAGAGCGTCTGCAATGACCAATGCGCCAAGAACTGGCCGCCCCTGATGGCCGCCGGCGATGCCAAGGCCCAGGGCGACTGGAGCATCGTCAAGCGCGACGATGGGTCCAGCCAGTGGGCGCACAAGGGCAAGCCGGTGTATCTGTTCGCCGCCGACGCCAAGCCGGGCGACAAGACGGGCGACAACAAGAACAACGTCTGGCACGTGATCAAGCCGTGAGACTGCGCGCACCGGGCGCGGCAGCCGGGCCGCGGCGCGGCTGACGGCGCATGCGCCCCGAAGACGAGGCCCTGATCGTGGCCTGCATCCCCAGCCTGCGCCGCTACGCGCGCGGGCTGACGGGCGAGCGCGACCGGGCCGATGACCTGGTCCAGGACACGCTGGAGCGTGCCTGGAGCCGGTTTTCGCGCTGGCAGCGGCGCGGGGAGTTGCGCGCCTGGATGTTCGGCATCATGCACAATCAATTCATCGACGGCTTGCGGGCGCAAAAGCGCCAGGCCGATTACGGGGCCGAGACCGAGATCCCGGAGCTGCCCGTGCGCGCGACCCAGGCCGACCGGCTCGAAGTGCGCGACCTGGACCGGCACCTGCAACGGCTGCCGGCGGACCTGCGCGCGGTGCTGCTGCTGGTCGCCGTCGAGGAGTTCACCTACCGCGAAGCCGCGCAGGTGCTGGAGGTGCCGATAGGCACCGTCATGTCCCGCCTGTCGCGCGCGCGCGAGCGCCTGGCCGCGCTGCTGCAGGTCCAGGCCGAGGCGCCGGCCGCCAGCACCGTCCAGCGGATCAGAGCCACATGAGCGAGCACCCGTTCCACGTTCTCGATGTTCCCGGCGCGCCGATCGGCGAGGCCGACCTGCATGCGTATGCGGATGGCCAGCTGGGCGATGCGCGCCGGGCGGAGGTCGCGGCTTTCCTGGCGGCCCACCCCGAGGCGCATGCGCGGGTCGAGGGCTGGCGGCGCCAGAATGCCGGCCTGCGCGCCTTGCTGGACCCGGTGCTGGAAGAGCCCTTGCCCTTGCGCCTGCCGCCGGCGCGCTATCGCTGGGGGATGCTGGCGGCCGGGCTGGCGATCGCCGTGACCAGCGCCAGCGCCGCCTGGCTGGTGCGCGGCGAACTCGATGCGCGCCAGGCCGTGGCGCAACGCCAGGCGGCGGCCGAAGGCATGGTGTTCGCGCGCCGCGCCGCGGTCGCGCACGCGGTCTATGCCGCCGACGTGCGCCGGCCGGTCGAGATGGGCGCCGAGCAGGAGCAGGCCCTGGTCACCTGGCTGACGCGCCGCCTGGGCGCGGCTGTGCACGCGCCCAACCTGGCGGCGGCCGGCTACCACCTGATGGGCGGGCGCCTGCTGCCGGGCGGGCAGGGGCCGGTGGCGCAATTCATGTACGGCGGGCCCGGCGGCCAGCGCCTGACCCTGTACGTGACCCGCGAAGCGCAGGGCGACCAGACCGCTTTCCGCTTTACGCAGGACGGCCCGGTGAGGGTGTTCTACTGGGTCGAGGGCAAGTTCGGCTATGCCCTGTCGGGCGAGCTGGAGCGCGACGCGCTGCTGAAGGTGGCGCAGGAGGTCTATCGCGAGCTGGGCTAGAGGCGGCGCGCGCCGCCGCCCTCAGGCGCGCCAGGCCAGCAGCGCCGCGACCAGCGTTTCCAGCACCTGGCGCAGCGGCTCAGCGCGTTCCGGTTGCCAATGGAAGGGCGCTTGCTCGGTCATGTAGGCCGACAGGGACATTTCCAGCTGCAGGGCGTGATAGCCCTCGGCCGGCCGCCCGTAGTGGCGGGTGATCCAGCCGCCCTTGAAGCGTCCGTTGACCGCCGTGGTGAAGCCGTCCGCCTGCAAGGCCTGGGCGGCCGCCTGCTGCAGGCCGGGCGGGCAGCTGGCGCCGTCGGCGGTGCCCAGGTTGAGGTCGGGCAGCTTGCCGTCGAAAAAACGCGCGCAGTGCGAAATGATGGAGTGTCCGTCCAGCAGCACGGCATAGCCATGGCGCGCCTGCACGCGCGCCAGTTCGGCGGCCAGCTGGGCGTGGTAGGGGTCGAAGTACTGGCGACGGCGCGCCGCCACGTCGAGCAGCGGATGGCCGGCGGCCTCGTCCCGCCAGACCGGGCCGCCGTCAAAGCGCGTGGTGGGACACAGCTCGGTGTTGGAGGCGCCCGGATACAGCACGCCGCCGTCGGGGTCGCGGTTCAGGTCGATGACGTAGCGCGAGTGGGTGGCCGCCATCAGCGTGACGCCGCGTGCGCGCACGAAATCGTACAGGCGGTCGACGTGCCAGTCGGTGTCGGGCACGCCCAGCGCCTCGGCCTGCATCAGCGGGCGCAGTTCGGCCGGCACCCAGGTGCCGACGTGGGGGATGTTGACGACCAGCGGCGCGTCGCCGCGGGTCAGGGTGTAGAGCGTGCTCATGGCCGGATCGGATTGAAAAGGGCGGCTGCGCTCAGACCGAGCGCGTGATGCCGCCGTCGATGCGGATGTTCTGGCCGGTGATGTAGCTGGATTGCGACGAGGCCAGGAAGGCGATCAGGTCGGCCACCTCTTCGGCGCGGCCGTAGCGGCCCATGGGAATGCGCGCGCGGCGGTCTTCCTTCTCGGGCAGGCTGTCGATGAAGCCGGGCAGCACGTTGTTCATGCGCACGTTGTCGGCGGCGTACTGGTCGGCGTACAGCTTGGTGAAGGCGGCCAGTCCGGCGCGCAGCACGCCCGAGGTCGGGAACGCCGCTTCGGGTTCGAAGGTGGCGTAGGTGGAAATATTGACGATGCTGCCGCCGCCCTGCTCGCGCATGACGGGCGTGACCAGCCGGGCGATGCGCACCACGTTCAGCAGGTAGTAGTCCATGCCCGCGTGCCAGCCGGCGTCGTCGATCTCCAGCAGCGCGCCCTTGGGCCCGTGCCCGGCGCTGTTGACGACCGCGTCGATGCGGCCCCAGCGCTGCAGGGTGGCGTCTACCAGCGCCTGCAGGTCGGCCGGCTCGAGGTTGGAGCCGGTCATGCCCAGTCCGCCCAGCTCGGCGGCCAGCGCCTCGCCCTTGCCCGACGCTGAAAGAATGGCGACACGAAAGCCGTCGGCGGCAAGCCGGCGCGCGGCCGCGGCGCCCATGCCGCTGCCGCCGGCCGTGACGATGGCTGTTTTTTCCGTACTCATGGGCGTCTCCTGGAGGTGTCCGAGCAGGCTATTTGAGCAGGCGCGGCGCCCGGGCGCAAACGCGGGCGGCGCGTTCAGCCGCGCCGGCGCGCGCGCAGCTCGTGGCGCGCGACGATGGCCGCGCCCGCGAGCACCATGGCGGCCAGGCCGAACCAGGTGATGGCATAGCCCAGGTGGTTGTTGGGGAAGCTGAGCACCGTCAGCCCTCCCACCGGCGCCTGCGCGGGGTTGCGCGGCGCGCCGGCGGCGGCATCGGCGTCGATGAAGTAGGGCGCCACTTCGCCCAGGCCGCGCCGCGCGGCGATGGCGGGCAGGTCGCGCGAGTACCAGAGCTCCGCGGCGGGCTTGTTCTCGCGCAGGAATCCGCCGGCCGGCTCGCCCATGCGCAGCAAGCCTTCGACCCGCGCCGGCGCGTCCGGCCGCGCGGCGTCGCCGGCCGACTGCTGGCGGCGCCATTCGGGCAGCACGAAGCCGCGGTTGACCAGCACCGTGCCGCCGCCGTCCAGGCGCAGCGGCGTCATGACCCAATAGCCGCTGCCCAGTTCGGTGGCCGCCTGCACCAGGGTCTGGCCGGCGTAATGCCAGGTGCCGCTGGCGGCGACGCGCCGGTATTCGGCATTGGCGTTGCTCAGGCCGGGCCAGTCGGCCGGCGCCGGGGCGGGCGTGGCCGGCGCGTGCGCGCGCGTCTCGACCTGCGCGATGAGGTTGCGCTTCCAGGCCAGGCGGTGTATTTGCCAGACGCCCAGCGCGCAGGCGCCGGCGAACAGCGCGGCCGCCAGCGCGGCCAGGATGATCAGGGTCGCTGCGCTGCGCGGTCGGCGCGTCGGGGCGGGTTCGCGGCCGCCGGCCGCGTTTTGCTGCGCGGGATGTGTCAAGGCATGTTCCGTACGTCATGCACGGACATGGGCATCATGTTGCTATTGAGGTGATACATGATCCAGATCGAGCCACTGAGCGTAATCACGACCAGCACCAGCGTGAAGATCAGCGCCAGCATGTTCCAGCCGCTTTCCGACTTGGCGTCCATGTGCAAGAAATAAACCAGGTGCACGACGATCTGCACCACTGCGAACGCCAGTATAACCAGCGCGGTGGTGCGCGAGCTGGCGAATACGCCGTCCATGACCAGCCAGAACGGGATCGCCGTGAGGATCGCGGCCAGCACGAAACCGGTCAGGTAGCTCGCCAGCGTGCCGTGCGGGCCGTCGTCGTCCTCGTGGTGATGGCCGGCGCCATGCGGGGGCGGCAGATCGGCCGCGTGCTCGGTGCGCTCGCTCATGGCAGGACTCCCATCAGGTAGACGAAGGTGAACACGCCGACCCAGATGAGGTCCAGGAAGTGCCAGAACATCGACAGGCACATCAGGCAGCGCCGGTTCTCGGGGATCAGGCCGTGGCGGGAGACCTGCACCATCAGCGTCACCAGCCAGACGATGCCGAAGGTGACGTGCAGGCCGTGCGTGCCGACCAGGGTGAAGAAGGCCGACAGGAAGGCGCTGCGCTGCGGGCCGGCGCCCTGGTGGATCAGGTGGGCGAACTCGTACAGCTCCAGGCCCAGGAAGCCGGCGCCCAGCAGCCCGGTGACCGCCAGCCAGGCCTGCGTGGCGCCGATGCGCTGGCGGCGCATTTCCAGCATGGCGAAGCCGTAGGTGATGGACGACAGCAGCAGCAGCAGCGAGGTATTGACCGCCACCAGCGGCAGGTCGAACAGTTCCGCGCCGGTGGGTCCGCCGTCGTAGTTGCGGCCCACCACGCCATAGGTGGCGAACAGGCACGCGAACACCAGGCAGTCGCTCATCAGGTAGACCCAGAAGCCCAGCAGGGTGCCGTTCTTCGGGTGATGCTCGCCGGGGACGTAGAACAGGCGTTCCGGATCCGGGGCGGACGGGGGCAGGGTGGTGGCGGTGGGCTCAGACATGTCGGGACAGGAGCGCGGTGCGGGCGGCTTCGCAGCGGACGACTTCCTCGGCCGGTACGTAGTGGTCCCGCTGGTAGTTGAAGGTATGGGCGATGGTCACGCCGATCAGCGCGGCGAACGCCAGCACGACCAGCGGCCACATGTGCCAGATCAGGGCGAAGCCCAGCACGCCGCTGAGCCCGGCCAGCACGATGCCGGCCCAGGTGTTGCTGGGCATGTGGATGGGCACGAAGCCCTGCTGCGGGCGGGCGTAGCCGCATTGCTTCATCTGCCACCAGGCGTCCAGGTCGTGCACGCGCGGCGTGAACGCGAAGTTGTAGGCCGGCGGCGGCGACGAGGTGGACCACTCCAGCGTGCGGCCGTCCCATGGGTCGCCGGTGTCGTCGCGCAGCGCCTCGCGGCGGCGATAGCTGACCACCAGCTGGATCAGGAAGTTGGCGATGCCCAGGGCGATCAGCAGCGCGCCCAGCGCCGCGGCCTGGAACCAGATCTGCAGCGAGGCGTCCTCGAAATGGTTGACCCGGCGCGTCACGCCCATCAGCCCCAGCACGTACAGCGGCATGAAGGCCAGGTAGAAGCCCACCAGCCAGAACCAGAACGAGCACTTGCCCCAGAACGGGTCGAGCCGGTAGCCGAACGCCTTGGGAAACCAGTAGGTGATGCCGGCCATCAGGCCGAATAGCACGCCGCCGATGATGACGTTGTGAAAGTGCGCGATCAGGAACAGGCTGTTGTGCAGCGCGAAGTCGGCCGGCGGCACCGCCAGCAGCACGCCGGTCATGCCGCCGATGACGAAGGTCACCATGAAGCCCAGGGTCCACAGCATGGGCACTTCGAAGTGGATGCGGCCGCGGTACATGGTGAACAGCCAGTTGAAGATCTTGGCGCCGGTCGGGATCGAAATGATCATCGTGGTGATCCCGAAGAACGAGTTGACGCTCGCGCCCGAGCCCATGGTGAAGAAATGGTGCAGCCAGACCAGGTAGGACAGCACGGTGATGACCACCGTGGCGTACACCATCGAGGCGTAGCCGAACAGGCGCTTGCGGCAGTACGTGGCCACCACCTCGGAGAAGATGCCGAATGCCGGCAGGATCAGGATGTACACCTCGGGGTGGCCCCAGATCCACACCAGGTTCACGTACATCATGGCGTTGCCGCCGCCGTCCGCGGTGAAGAAGTTGGTGCCGACGTAGCGGTCCATCGACAACAGCGCCAGCACCGCCGTCAGCACCGGGAACGCCGCCACGATCAGGATGTTGGTGCACAGCGCCGTCCAGGTGAACACCGGCATGCGCATCAGCGTCATGCCCGGCGCGCGCATCTTGACGATGGTCACCAGCAGGTTGACGCCTGAAAGCAAGGTGCCCACCCCGGCGATCTGCAAGGCCCAGATGTAGTAGTCGACCCCCACGTCCGGACTGTGCAGGATGCCCGATAGCGGGGGATAGGCCAGCCAGCCGGTGCGGGCGAATTCGCCCACGAACAGCGACATCATCACCAGCACCGCGCCGGTGGCGGTCATCCAGAAACTGAAATTGTTGAGAAACGGAAAGGCCACGTCGCGCGCGCCGATCTGCAGCGGCACGATGTAGTTCATCAGGCCGGTCACCAGCGGCATGGCGACGAAGAAGATCATGATCACGCCGTGCGCGGTGAAGATCTGGTCGTAGTGGTGCGGCGGCGGGTAGCCCAGGTTGTCGCCGAAGGCGATGGCCTGCTGCAGCCGCATCATGATGGCGTCGGCGAAGCCGCGCAGCAGCATCACGATGCCCAGCACCACGTACATGATGCCGATCTTCTTGTGGTCGATGCTGGTGAACCATTCGCGCCACAGGTAGCCCCAGGCGCGCATGTAGGTGATGGCGCCCAGCAGCGCGATGCCGCCGAGGGCCACGACGATGAACGTCACCAGCAGGATGGGCTCGTGATACGGAATGGCTTCCCAGCTCAGGCGGCCGAGGAGCAGCGTTTGGTCCGGTTGATCAGTCATGTCGATTTCCGCGTGAGCCATGAATGAAAGCCCGCGCGCACGCCGGCGGCGTGCGCGCTACAGCACCAGGTCCTGCTCGCCGCGGCAGATCTGCCCGGCCAGTTGCGTCGCCAGCGCCTTGGCGGGAGACGGCTTGCCGTGGTCCATGCAGGCGCGGCCCGGCTCGACGCAGCGCCCGACGATGCGCTGGAACAGGTCGGGCGCCACGCTGGCGTAATGGCGCACCGGCTCGCGCTCGCTGGGCTGCGCCAGCGCCTGGTAGGCGCTGGCATCGAGCGCGCCGCCGGCCTGCCTGACCCGCGCGATCCACTGGTCGAAGCCGGCCTGGTCCAGGCCATGGAAACGAAAGCGCATGCCGGAGAAGCCGCCGCCGCTGTAGTTGGCGGACAGGCCCTCGTATTCGCCGGGGTGGTTGATGACCGCGTGCAGCGTGGTCTGCATGCCCGGCATGGCGTAGATCTGGCCGGCCAGCGCCGGCACGAAGAACGAGTTCATCACCGACGAGGAGGTGATCTGGAACTGGATGGGGCGGTCCACCGGGGCCGCCATTTCATTGACGGTGGCGATGCCCTGCTCGGGATAGACGAACAGCCATTTCCAGTCCAGCGCCGCCACCTGCACCACCAGCGGCTTGGTGCCCGGCGGCACGTCGCGGCCGTCGGCGATGCGTGCCAGCGGGCGGTACGGGTCGAGCTGGTGGGTGCTGACCCAGGTCAGCGCGCCCAGGGCGATGATGATCAGCAGCGGCGCCGACCAGATCAGCAGCTCCAGCACGGTCGAGTGGTTCCAGTCCGGCTCGTAGCGCGCCTCGGTGTTGCCGGCCCGGTAGCGCCAGGCGAACAGCAGGGTCAGGGCGATCACCGGCACGATGATCAGCAGCATCAGGCCGGTCGAGATGATGATGAGATTGCGTTGTTGCAGCGCTATGTCGCCCGACGGCGAAAGCAGCACCGCATTGCACCCTGCAAGCAGGGGCAGCACGCCCAGCATGGTCAATCCGCGGAGTCTTTGGAATAACGGCATAGCCCTACCCCGAAACGTAACCGTGGGAAATGAATCTGAACGCTACGCTGGAAGACGCGAAAAATCTAGGGTAAAAAGAGTAAAAGTGTGCGGTGGCGGTGTTTTTTCGCCCAGGCGGCGCGATCCATGGCGCGGCCCGACGCGGCGTTGCCCGGCTTCGCATGCAGTGAATTGCACGAACGCAGAAAGGCGAATTCAGACCTTCGAATTCAACCTCCGGACCAGCGAGCAATCACATGTCGACCACCACGCAGCATCCCGGCTATGCCCCTGCAACGCCCCATCCGGGCTCCTCGGGCGGCGCCAGCCACTCGCACGTGGCGCCTGGCGAGATCGCGGTCGGCGTCGTCATCGGCAGGGCCTCCGAATACTTCGATTTCTTCGTCTTCGGCATCGCCTGCGTGCTGGTGTTTCCCAGCGTGTTCTTTCCGTTCGAGAGCGAACTCGACGGCATGCTGTGGGCGTTCGTGATTTTCTCGTTCGCCTTCATCGCGCGCCCGTTCGGCACCGCGCTGTCGATGGCGGTGCAGCGGCGCTGGGGGCGCGGCGCCAAGCTGACCGCGGCCCTGTTCCTGCTGGGCACGGCGACCTGCGGCATGGCGTTCCTGCCCGGCTACGACGCCATCGGCATGTACGCGATCCTGCTGCTCAGCCTGTTCCGCTGCCTGCAGGGCCTGGCGCTGGGCGGTTCGTGGGATGGCCTGCCTTCGCTGCTGGCGTTGAACGCGCCGGCGGGGCGGCGCGGCTGGTACGCCATGCTGGGCCAGCTGGGCGCGCCCATCGGCTTCATGATCGCCAGCGCCCTGTTCCTGTTCCTGTTCCTCATCTCGACGCTGGCCCGCGACGACTTCCTCGACTGGGGATGGCGCTATCCCTTCTTCGTCGCCTTCGCCATCAACGTGGTCGCGCTGTTCGCGCGCCTGCGGCTGGTCGTGACCGAGGAATACACCCAGTTGATGGAAGAGGGCGAACTCGAGCCGATCCGCACCACGGAGATGTTGCGCGAGCAAGGCTACAACATGCTGATCGGCGCGTTCGCGGCGCTGGCCAGCTATGCGCTGTTCCACCTGGTGACGGTGTTCCCGCTGTCGTGGATCGCGGCCGGCGCCAGCCAGATGAGCGGCGACGTGCTGGTGGTGCAGATCGCCGGCGCGGCGCTGGCCATCGTGTGCACCCTGGCCTCGGGCTGGCTGGCCGACCGCATCGGCCGGCGCACCACGCTGGGCCTGATGGCGCTGCTGATCGGCGTGTTCGCGCTGTTCACGCCCTGGCTGCTGGGCGGCGGGCCGCTGGCGCAGGATGCCTTCATCCTGATCGGCTTCGCGCTGCTCGGGTTGTCGTACGGGCAGGCCTCGGGCACGGTGACGGCCAACTTCATCCGCCGTTTCCGCTATACCGGCGCCGCGTTCACGGCCGACATGGCCTGGCTGCTGGGCGCGGCGTTCGCGCCGCTGGTGGCGCTGGGGCTGTCGGCGCGCTTCGGCCTGGTGGCCGTCAGCGTCTACCTGCTGTCGGGCGTGGCCTGCACGCTGCTGGCGCTGCGCGTCAACCGCCTGCTGGAAACGCGCGACTAGCGGCGGGCCCGGGCCTCAGGGTAAACCAGCACGCCGGGGCCGCCGGCGCGATCGCCGGTAGAATCCTGCGCATGGGGCGGTTTGCGCCCCGGTTCCGACGCGCTCCTATGAATGCCCCGCCCATCCTCCGCCAACCCTGTCCGCCAGGCGCCTGCGTGTGTGAACGCGAACGCCTGCAGGCCGATCCGCAGGGCGACCTGCGCATCCTCAAGCTGACCCGCGAGGAGGAAAAGCGGCTGACGTCCCGGCTCGAGAACCTCGCCAGCCTGGACGATCTGCGCGCCATGCAAGGGCGCATGTATGCCCTGCTGGGGCTGGTGGTGCGCATCGTGCCCAGCGCGCGTGGCGTGCGCACCGTGCGCGGCATCGCCATCGAGCTGGACGCCCAGCCGGGCCTGTGCCGCAAGACCCGCGCGGCCATTCCGGCGGCCATCCGGCGCGGCTTCGAGCGCAATCCCGAAATCGTCTACGCCCTGCTCAACGAGCGCGACCTGCTCTCGGGCGCCTGAGGCCTTGCCGGCTCAGTCCGCGCCCAGGTGGCGCGCGAAGGTGGCCGGATCGGTGTTGGTGCCGCACAGCAGCACGCCCACGCGCCGGCCGGCCAGGTCGTTGCGCAAGGGCCCGGCCAGCGCGGCGGTGGCGGCCGCGCAGGCCGGCTCGGTGGCCAGCTTGAGCTGGTCGAACAGCAGCCGCATGGCGGCGCGCAGCGCGTGGTCGTCCACCTTGACCAGCCGGTCGACGTGGCGCCGGCACAGGTCGTAGGTGTACTGCTCGGTGTGCGGCGCCATCAGGCTGTCGGCGATGCTGTGCATCGGGCCCATCCTGATCGGGCCGCCGGCCGCGAAGCTGCGGTGCATGGCGTCGGCGCCTTCGGGTTCGACGCCGATGACCTGGCATTGCGGTGCGGCCAGCTTGATCGCGGTGGCCACGCCCGAGATCAGCCCGCCGCCGCCGACGGGCACGATGACCGCATCGAGCTCGCCGGCCTGCTGCAGCCATTCGTGGCCCAGCGTGGCGGTGCCCAGCACCGTGCGGTAGCCATTGAACGGATGCACGAAGTAGCGGCCTTCCTCGTTCTCGATGCGGCGCACCGTCTCGAAGGCCTGCGGGCCGTCGTCGGCCAGGACGACCTCGGCGCCGTACTGGCGGCACAGCGCCACGCGCGCCGGGCTGGCGGTCTTGATCATGACTACCTTGGCCGACAGGCCCAGCCGCATGGCCGCGTAGGCGACGGCCACGGCATGGTTGCCGGCCGAGACGCAGGTCGCGCCGGCCTGGCGTTGCGCGTCGTCCAGCGCCAGCAGGTGGGAGAAGGCGCCGCGCGCCTTGAAGGTGCCGCTGGCCTGCAGCAGTTCGAACTTGAAGCACACCGCGATGCCGGCCACCGGCTCGAAATCGGTTTTCTCCAGGATCGGCGTGGCGCGCACCCAGCGCTGCAGCTGGGCGTGCAGGTAGGCGATGGCGGAACTGTCGGGTACGGCGGAGGTGTCGGAGGTCACGTCGAGCATCCTTGCGGCCGCCGCTGGCGCGGGGCAGCCAGGCGAGGGGCAATGGTGTGGCGCCACCGAACATGGTAACCGCGATGCGCGCCGGCGGCATGCCGGCCACGCAGGGGCGGGGAGCGGAACCCGCGCCGCCTCAGCCGCGCCGCCGGCCGGTGACGGTGATGCCGGCCGAGGCCGCGACGATGGCGGCCACCGCCAGCCATTGGGTGGCGTTGAGCGTCTCGCCGAGGAAGAGCAGGCCGGACAGGGCGCCGAATACCGGCTCCAGGCTGAGCAGGGTGCCGAACGTGCGCGCCGGCAGGCGCGTGAGCACCTGCATTTCCAGCGCATAGGGCAGTGCGCTGGAAAGAATGGCCACGGCCAGGCCCAGCGGAATGATGGCCGGCGAGAACAGCGCCGCGCCGGCGTGCGCCAGTCCGAAAGGCAGCACCGCGGCCGCGGCGACGGTGGCCGCCAGCGCCACCGTGCGGGTGCCGTGGCGCAGGCCGGCGCGCTGGCCGAACACGATGTACAGCGCCCAGCAGGCGCCGGCCGCCAGCGCGCAGGCCACGCCGGTCGGGTCCAGCGGCCCGGCGGCCGCGCCATGGGGGATCAGCAGCAACAGGCCGCCGGCGGCCAGGCCGATCCAGGCAAAGTCGTGCCAGCGCCGCGAGGCCAGCACGGCCACCGCCAGCGGTCCGGTGAACTCCAGCGCCACGGCGATGCCCAGCGGAATGGTGCGCAGCGACAGGTAGAACAGCAGGTTCATGCCGCCCAGCGCCAGGCCGTACAGGACCACCACGCGCCAGCCGGCCGCGTCCAGGCGCAGCCGCCAGGGCCGCAGCAGCGGCAGCAGGATCAGCGCGGAAAAACCCAGGCGCAGGGCGGCCGTGCCCTGGGCCCCCACCGCCGGAAACAGCGTCTTGGCCAGCGAGGCGCCGCTTTGCAGCGACGCCATGGCGACCAGGAGCAGAACAATGGGAAGCAGGGCGGACCCGGCGCGCGGGGTGGGGCGATTCATGGCTGCGGCGGTGAAAAAGGCCGCGCCATTCTACGGCAAGCGCGGCGGCTACTTGACCAGCGTGACCGGCGTCTCGGCCAGGTGCAGCACCTTGGTCGCGACCGACCCCAGCATGACCGACGAGATCGAGCCCAGCCCGCGCGAGCCCATGACGATTTCGTCCACATCCAGGCGCTTGGCCAGGTCGACCAGGGTTTCGGCCACCTGCCCCAGTTCGCTGTGCGTTTCGTAGGGAACGCCGGCCGCCTCCAGCAGCTTCTGCGCGCCGGCCAGGGCGAACTCGCTTTCCTCGCGGTAATAGGCGTCGATCTCGGTCTGCGACAGACCCATGTGCACGCCTTGCGGATACAGCGGCACCTGCGCCGTGGCCAGGTGCACGCGCTCAAGCGACGGATACAGCTGTGCGTTCAACACGGCGCGTACCGCCGCCAGGGCGTGTTCCGAGCCATCGACGGGAACCAGGACTTGCTTCATGCGTGCCTCCTGAATGTGCGGGTTGTCCGGTACTGCCATGGATACTGTAGCCCACCCGGCGCGGCAGGCGTCTGCGCGGGATCAAACGATTTGCGTATCGCGTCGGCCGGGAGTAGGCTTTCGGGCCGCTGGCCATCTTCGCTCCCGGTCCGGCGCCGCGGCGCCGGACGCTTCATCCATGACTGCCGTGCCGACCGACTCCGACGCATCCTTCCTCGCTACGCCGCCTTCGTGCGGCGCCTTGTTCAACGGCTTCTTCTGGCTCGGGGTGACCGCCTTCGGCGGCGCGCTGCCGCTGGCGCGCAGCATGATGGTCGAGCGCCGCCGCTGGCTCTCGCCCGACGAGTTCACCGATCTGCTGGGCCTGTGCCAGTTCCTGCCGGGCGGCAACATCATCAATATGTCGGTGGCGGTGGGCATGAAATTCCGCGGCCCGCGCGGCGCCATCGCCGCCCTGCTGGGCCTGATCCTGGCGCCGTCCATCATCGTGATACTGCTGGGCATGGTGTACCAGCGCTACGAGCAGGACCCGCGCGTCGAGCACCTGTTCACGGGCCTGGCGGCGGCCGCCGCCGGCCTGCTGGTGTCGATGGCGCTCAAGATCGCCCGGCCGCTGCGCGGCAAGTGGGCCGGCATCGCCGTCGCCGCGGCCTGTTTCGTGGCGATCGCCCTGTTGCGCCTGCCGCTGTTGCCCACCATGCTGGTGCTTACGCCGCTGAGCATCGCGCTGACCTGGAGGCTGCGTCGATGACCGACATCCTGCTTTCCCTGGCGGGGATCTTCGCGCAGCTGTCGCTGCTGGCGTTCGGCGGCGGCAATACCATCCTGCCGGAAATGCAGCGCCAGGTGGGCGACGTGCATCACTGGATGACGGCGGCCGACTTCAGCGCGCTGTTCGCCCTGGGCCAGGCCGCGCCCGGCCCCAACCTGATGGTGGTGACGCTGGTGGGCTGGCACGTGGCGGGCTGGCAAGGAGTGCTGGTGACCACGCTGGCCAAGTTCGGCCCGTCGTCGGTGGTCACCGTGGTGGCGCTGGGGCTTTGGGAGCGCTTCAAGGACCAGCCCTGGCGCGCCGTGGTCCAGGCCGGCATTTTTCCCATGACCGTGGGCCTGATGGCCGCCAGCGCCGCGCTCATTTCGCACGCCTCGGTGCATGGCTGGCTGACTGCCGCCATCGTGGCCGGGGTGGCGGCCGTGGCCACGCTGACGCGCGTGCATCCGCTGTGGCTGCTGGCCGCGGGGGCGCTGGTCGGGTTCGTGGCGCTCTGAGCGGCGCCGGGCAGGCGGCCTAACGGGCCGCCAGGCGCCACAGCGAGGTGACTTCGGCCGCGCGCGCCGCGTGCAGCGGGTCGGCGGGGTCGCTGGCGCGCGGATGGACCGGACGGGTATCGACGCGTCCCGCGACCCGCAATCCCGCCTGTTCGACCTGCGCCAGCAACCAGTCCCGGCTGCGCAGGCCCAGGTGCTCGGCCAGGTCGGACAGGATCAGCCAGCCCTCGCCGCCCGGGTTCAGATGGGCCGCCAGCCCGGCCAGAAAGCCCGTCAGCATGCGGCTGTCCGGGTCGTAGATGGCATATTCCACCGGCGCCGACGGCCGCGCGGGCAGCCAGGGCGGATTGCACACCACCAGGTCGGCGCGTCCGGGCGGAAACAGATCCGCCTGGAGCAGCCGCACACGTCCGCCCAGGCCCAGCCGCTGCAGGTTGTCGGCGGCGCAGGCCAGGGCGCGCGGATCCAGGTCGGTGGCCGTCACGTCCAGGCCGCGCCGCGCCAGCACGGCGGCCAGCACGCCCGTGCCGGTGCCGATATCGAACGCCGTGGCGCCGCCGGGCAGCGGCGTGTTCGCCACCAGGTCGACATATTCGCCGCGCACGGGGGAAAACACGCCGTAGCGGGGGTGGGTGCGCGCACCCAGCGCCGCGATGGGCACGCCTTTCTGCTGCCATTGCGCCGCGCCGATCAGGCCCAGCAGCTCGCGCAGCGACACCAGATAGGGTTCGGCGGCCGGGCCGTAGGCCTTCAGGCAGGCCTGCCCGACGTCGGGCGCGCGCCGCAGGGCCACGTGGTGGCCGGGCTCGACCGGCAGCAGCAGCATCCCCAGCGTGCGGGCGCGCTGGCCCTGCCGCATGCGATGCTGGTTGAACGCCTCCAGGGCGCTGGCGGCGGGCTTGGCGGGCCGCTTGTCGAAGCGCCGGCCCATGGCCTGCAGCAGCTGGCGCGCATTGTGGAAGTCGCCGCGCCACAGGATGGCCGTTCCTTCGCAGGCCAGGCGCCAGGCGGCGTCGGCCTTCAGCGTGTCGTCGGCCGCCACGATGCGGCGCGGCGCCGGCGCGCCGCTTTCCGAGCGCCACAGGGCGTGACGGGTAGCGCCGTTCTCGGCCCATTGCACGGTGGGGAGGTCATTCATGGGTGAAACGGCGGCAGGCGGCCAGTGGCGGAAACCGGCACTGTAGCAGCTTCAAGGCGGTGCCTGTCCCCGTGGGGACAGGCACCGCGGGATGTGGCAGGCGCCTGTCCCCATGGGGACAGGCGCCGCGGGATCTTACGCCTTGGGCGTCAGCCGGGCCCGGGCGTCGCGCACGGCGTGCAGCACGATGCCGTTCAGGCGCGCCTGGCCGTCGTCGCCGTCGGGGTGCTGGGCCACGAAGGCCAGCAGCTGGGTGCGCATGCGCGGTTCCCAGAATTTCTGGATGTGGGTCGCGATATTGGCCTGCGCTTCGGCGCGGTCGGGGTAGGCGTCGAAGAAATCGCCAATGCGATTGGCCATGCGGATCAGGTTGCCGATTTCCATAGCGTATGCGTTCAGGCAGCGATGCGCTGCGGATGGGAATAGATGGTGGCGTCCGTGTTGCGCACGAAGCCCAGCAGGGTGACGTTGGTCTGGCGGGCCAGCCGGATGGCCAGCGCGGTGGGCGCCGAGACGGCCGCCAGGATGGGAATGCCGGCCGAGGCGGTCTTCTGCACCATTTCGAAGCTGGCCCGGCTGGAGACGACCGCCATGCCGGGCAGGGGGGCGATGCCCTGGCGCGCCAGCGCGCCGATCAGCTTGTCCAGCGCGTTGTGGCGGCCCACGTCCTCGCGCGCCAGCACGACTTCGCCGCTGGCGTCGGCCCAGCCGGCGGCATGGGTGGCGCCGGTGGCGTCGTGCAGCGTCTGGCGCGAGCGCAGCGACTGCATGGCCCGCAGCACGTTGTGCACAGGCAGGGCGTCGCTGTCGGCGGCCGGCGCCACGTCGCGCACGACTTCGGGCAGGGTTTCCACGCCGCACAGGCCGCAGCCGGTGCGGCCGGCCATGGCGCGGCGGCGCTCCTTCAGCCGCACCTCGCACGAGGTGGCGATTTCCACCTGCACCACGATGCCGTCGCAGCGGGTTTCCAGCTCGACCCCGCGCACATCGGCCATGCCGCCGACGATGCCCTCGGTCAAGGCGAACCCCAGGGCGAAATCGTCCAGGTGGGTCGGCGTCACCAGCATGGTGGCGTGGCTGATGCCGTTGAATTCCAGCGCCACCGGCGTTTCCTCGGCCACGTGGTCGCTTTGCCCGGCCGCCTGCAGCACGCCGCCGCGCACCCGCACCACCTGCGTGGCGAGGTGGTCGGGCCAATCGGCCGAAGAAGTGTGCAGACGGTCCATGGCGGTGCTCCGGGGCTACTTGTTGGCGAGCGCCGGTTCGGTCTCGCGGGCGCGTTCGTGCAGCAGTTTCTGCTGGACGTCCGCAAAGCGCGACCATTGCCGTTGCCATTCCGACGGTTGCGACACGCGGGTCACCTGCACGGCGGTGACCTTGTATTCGGGGCAGTTGGTGGCCCAGTCGGAGTTGTCGGTGGTGACGACGTTGGCGCCCGATTCGGGGAAGTGGAACGTCGTATATACCACGCCCGGCTGTACCCGGTCGGTCAGGGTGGCCCGCAGCACGGTTTCGCCGGCGCGGCTCTGGATGCCGACCCAGTCGCCGTCGGCTACGCCGCGCTCCTGGGCGTCGTGCGGATGGATCTCCAGCACGTCCTCGCCGTGCCACATGACGTTGGGCGTGCGGCGGGTCTGGGCGCCCACGTTGTACTGCGACAGGATGCGCCCGGTGGTCAGCAGCAGCGGATAGCGGCGCGTGCTGCGTTCGTCGGTGGCGACGTACTTGGTCAGCATGAAGCGCCCGCGGCCGCGCACGAATTCGTCGATGTGCATGGTGGGCGTGCCCTCGGGCGCGTCCTCGTTGCAGGGCCACTGGATGCTGCCCAGGCGGTCCAGTTTCTCGTAGGTCACGCCGGCGAAGGTGGGCGTCAGGCGCGCGATCTCGTCCATGATCTCGCTCGGATGCGCGTAGTGCATGGGGTAGTCCAGGGCGTTGGACAGCGCCATGGTGATTTCCCAGTCGGCCATGCCGTTGCGCGGCCGCATGACCTTGCGCACGCGCGAGATGCGCCGTTCGGCGTTGGTGAACGTGCCGTCCTTCTCCAGGAACGACGAGCCCGGCAGGAAGACGTGCGCGTACTTAGCGGTTTCGTTCAGGAACAGGTCCTGCACCACGATGCATTCCATCGCCGACAGCGCCGCCGCCACGTGCTGCGTGTTGGGGTCGGACTGCACGATGTCCTCGCCCTGGCAGTACAGGCCCAGGAAGCTGCCGCCCAGCGCCGCCTCGAACATGTTGGGGATGCGCAGGCCCGGTTCGGGCTGCAGCGTCACGCCCCAGTCGCGTTCGAACTCGCCGCGCACGGCGTCGTCGGAGATGTGGCGATAGCCGGGCAGCTCGTGCGGGAACGAGCCCATGTCGCACGATCCCTGCACGTTGTTCTGGCCGCGCAGCGGGTTGACCCCCACGCCTTCGCGGCCGATGTTGCCGGTGGCCATGGCCAGGTTGGCGATCGCCATCACGGTGGTCGAGCCCTGGCTGTGTTCGGTCACGCCCAGGCCGTAGTAGATCGAGCCGTTGCCGCCGGTGGCATACAGGCGCGCGGCGCCGCGCACCAGCTGGGCGGGCACGCCGGTGACTTCCTGCATGGCCTCGGGCGAGTTCTCGGCGCGCGCCACGAATTCGCGCCACATGTCGAACGAGGGCGCCTCGCACCGTTCGGCCACGAAGGATTCGGCGACCAGGCCCTCGGTCACGATGACGTGCGCCATCGCGGTCAGCAGCGCCACGTTGGTGCCGGGGCGCACCTGCAGGTGGAAGTCGGCCTTCACGTGCGGCGCGCTGACCAGCTCGATGCGGCGCGGGTCGATCACGATCAGGAGGGCGCCTTCGCGCAGGCGGCGCTTGAGCCGCGAGGCGAACACCGGGTGGGCGCTGCTGGGGTTGGCGCCCATCACGATGACCACGTCGGTATGCATGACCGAATCGAAGGTCTGCGTGCCGGCGGATTCGCCCAGCGTCTGCTTCAGCCCGTAGCCGGTGGGCGAATGGCACACGCGCGCGCAGGTGTCGACGTTGTTGGTGCCGAACGCGGCGCGCACCAGCTTCTGCACCAGCCAGGTCTCCTCGTTGGTGCAGCGCGACGAGGTAATGCCGCCGATGGCGTCGCGGCCGTGGGCGGCCTGGATGCGGCGGAACTCGGAAGCGGCGTGGCCGATCGCCTCCTCCCAGGAGACTTCGCGCCACGGGTCGGTGATGCGCTGGCGGATCATGGGCTTGAGCACGCGCTCCTTGTGGGTGGTGTAGCCCCACGCGAAGCGGCCCTTGACGCACGAGTGTCCGCGGTTGGCCTGGCCGTCCTTCCACGGCACCATGCGGACCACTTCCTCGCCTTTCATCTCGGCCTTGAAGCCGCAACCCACGCCGCAGTAGGCGCAGGTGGTGATGACCGAGTGCTCGGCCTGGCCGAGCATGATGATGGACTTCTCCTGCAGCGTCGAGGTCGGACAGGCCTGTACGCAGGCGCCGCACGACACGCATTCGCTGTCCATGAACGGCTGGTCCTGGCCGGGCGACACGCGCGAGGCGAAGCCCTTGCCGGAGATGGTCAGCGCGAACGTGCCCTGGGTTTCCTCGCAGGCGCGCACGCAGCGGTTGCAGACGATGCACTTGGACGGGTCGTACGTGAAGTACGGGTTGGATTCGTCCTTGGCCTCGGCCAGGTGGTTCTCGCCGTCGTAGCCGTAGCGCACTTCGCGCAGGCCCACCACGCCGGCCATGTCCTGCAGCTCGCAATCGCCATTGGCCGGGCAGGTCAGGCAGTCGAGCGGGTGGTCGGAGATGTACAGCTCCATGACGCCGCGGCGCAGGTCGCGCAGCCTGGCGTTCTCGGTCTGCACCACCATGCCGGCCTCGACCGGCGTGGTGCACGACGCGGGATAGCCGCGCCGGCCTTCGATCTGCACCAGGCACAGGCGGCACGAGCCGAACGGCTCCAGGCTGTCGGTGGCGCACAGCTTCGGAATGTTGATGCCGGCCTCGGCGGCCGCGCGCATCACCGAGGTGCCGGCCGGCACGCTGACCGGCTGGCCATCGATGGTCAGGGTGACGAGTTGGGCGGATTCGCGCGCGGGCGTGCCCAGGTCGCGGTCGCGCTTGATGACGGTTTCGAGCATGGCGGTCTCGTAGGCGTTCAGGCCGGCTGCGCGGCGGGTTGCGGGGCGAGCCCGAAGTCTTCGGGGAAGTGGTTCAGGGCCGACAGCACCGGATAGGGGGCCATGCCGCCCAGCGCGCACAGCGAGCCGGCCAGCATGGTGTCGCACAGGTCGCGCAGCAGATGCACGCGCTGTTCGCGTTGCGGCCCGCCGGCGACGATCTTGTCGATGGTTTCCACGCCGCGGGTCGAGCCGATGCGGCAGGGCGTGCATTTGCCGCACGATCCGATGGCGCAGAACTCCATCGCGTAGCGGGCCATGCGCGCCATGTCGACCGTGTCGTCGAAGGCCACCAGGCCGCCATGGCCGAGATCTGCACATAGGCCTCGTAGTCCAGCGGCACATCCCATTGCGATTCGGGCAGGTAGGCGCCCAGCGGGCCGCCCACCTGCACCGCGCGCAGCGGCCGGCCGCTGGCGCTGCCGCCGCCGAAGCCATAGAGCAGGTCGCGCAGCGTCAGGCCGAAGGCCTTCTCGACCAGGCCGCCGTGCTTGAGATTGCCGGCCAGCTGGAACGGCAGCGTGCCGTGCGAGCGGCCCACGCCGAAGTCGCGGTAATGGGCCGCGCCGCGCGCCATGATGGTGGGCACCGTGGCCAGCGAAATCACGTTGTTGATGACCGTGGGCAGGCCGAACAGGCCGGCGATGGCCGGCAGCGGCGGCTTGGCGCGCACCACGCCGCGCTTGCCTTCCAGGCTTTCCAGCAGCGAGGTCTCCTCGCCGCAGATATAGGCGCCGGCGCCCTCGCGGACTTCCAGGTCGAAGCGCTGCCCGTTGCCGTGGATATCGTCGCCCAGCCAGCCGACCTCGCGGGCGCGCGCGATGGCCTGCCGCAGCGTGGCGATGGCGTGCGGATACTCCGAGCGTACGTAGATATAGCCGTACGTGGCGCCCACCGCCAGGCCGGCGATGGTCATGCCTTCGATCAGCGAGTAGGGATCGCCTTCCATCAGCAGGCGGTCGGCGAAGGTGCCCGAGTCGCCCTCGTCGGCGTTGCAGACGATGTACTTGCGCGGCGCCGGCGTGGTCAGCACGGTCTTCCACTTGATGCCGGTCGGAAACGCCGCGCCGCCGCGCCCGCGCAGGCCCGAGGCGCTGACTTCGTCGACGATCTGCTCGGCGCTCATGGCCAGCGCCCGGTTCAGCCCGGCCAGTCCGCCGTGCGCGGCATAGTCCTGCAGCGACAGCGGGTCGATCACGCCGACGCGGGCGAACGTCAGGCGTTCCTGGTGCTTGAGGTACGGGATCTCGTCGGTCAGGCCCAGCCGCAGCGGATGCGCGCCGCCGTCCAGCCAGCCGGCCTCGAACAGCGCGGCCACGTCTTCGGGCTGCACCGGGCCGTAGGCGACGCGGCCGGCCGGCGTGGCCACTTCGACCAGCGGCTCCAGCCACAGCATGCCGCGCGAGCCGTTGCGCACGATGCGCACCGGCAGGTCCAGGGCCGCGGCCTGTTGCGCGATGGCCTGCGCCACGGCGTCGGCGTCCATGGCCAGCGCCGCGGCATCGCGCGGCACGTAGACGGTGATGGGGGTGGTCAGCGGCGCGTTCATGGCGTGGCCTCGATGGCGCGGGCCAGCAGGCGGTCCAGCTTGGCGGGGGTGACGCGGGCGTGCGGCTGGCCGTCGATCATCACGGCCGGCGACTGGGCGCACAGGCCCAGGCAGTACACCGGCTCCAGCGTACAGCTGCCGTCGGCGGCGGTGGCGTGGAACTCGCAGCCCAGCCGCTGGCGCGCATGCGCGGCCAGCGCGTCGCCGCCCATGGCCTGACAGGACTCGGCCCGGCAGATTTCCAGCACATGGCGGCCCGCCGGCTCGCTGCGGAAATGCGGATAGAAGGTGATGACACCGTGTACTTCGGCGCGCGACAGGCTGAGCGTCTCGGCGATGGTCTGGACCGCTTCGGGCGGAATGAAACCCAGCTCGTCCTGCACCGCGTGCAGCACGGGCAGCAAGGCGCCGGGCTGGTCCTTCATGGCGGCCAGCAGGCGCGCGGTCGTGGCGATGGCGGGGCTGGCCGAATGTTCGGCGTTCTCCATCGCCAGGGCGCCGCCGCGGGCGCCGGCGCTGGAGGCGAGGTCGGTCTTCGCCGGATGGGCAGGCATGGCATTGTCTCCGGATGCGGGGCGGCGGCAGGCGCGCGCCCGGGTCGTTCACTGGGCGAATATATGTTATTCAGTACATATTAAATTCGCGCACAAAGGCCTTTTCCGCTACTCTAGTCGCCTATCTTGTTGGGTTCAATAAGAAATAAATGACATATAAGTTCCGCATCGGCCTGCGGCCGCAATGGGTGCTGGAGGGGGGCGAGGGCGCCGCCGGCCAGCCCCTGCAGGACATGCTGGCGCTGCTGGCCGCCATCGACGACAGCGGCAACATCGCCGGCGCCTGCAAGACCTGCGGGTTGTCATACCGCCACGCCTGGGGCGTGCTGCGCCGTTTCGAGGCGCTGTTCGGCACGCCGCTGCTGGTCACGCGCCGGCGCCTGGGCACGGCGCTGTCGCCGTTCGCCCAGCGCCTGCTGTGGGCCAACCGGCGCATCGATGCGCGGCTGATGCCCACGCTGGAGAGCCTGGCCTCCGAGCTGCAGGAAGAACTGGAGCGCCTGCTGCCCGAAAGCGGGCCGCACCTGCGCCTGCACGCCAGCCACGGCTTCGCGGTCGAGGCGCTGATGCAGCACCTGGACACGCGCCTGCCTGGCGTGGAGTTGCACTACCGCACGGCCGCCGAGGCGCTGGCCTCGCTGCGCGGCAACGATTGCGACCTGGCCGGCTTCCAGGTGCCCCAGGGCGAATTCGAGGCGCCCATCCTGCGCCTGTATGCCCAGTGGCTGGACCCCAACGAACACCTGCTGATCCACCTGGCCATGCGCAATACCGGGCTGTTCGTGGTGGCGGGCAATCCCAAGGGCATAGGCGGGGTGGCGGACCTGGCGCGCGCGGACGTGCGCTTCGTCAACCGCCAGGCCGGCTCCAGCACGTACTACCTGGTCAACCTCATGCTGCAGCGCGCCGGGGTCGCGCCGGCGGCGGTGCAGGGTTACCAGAACAATGAATTCACGCACATGGCGGTCGCCGCCCATATCGCCAGCGGCATGGCCGACACCGGCATCGGGGTCGAAACCGCGGCGCGGCGCTTCGGACTGGACTTCATCCCGCTGGTGCGCGAACGCTATTTCTTCGCCATCCGCAAGACGGCGCTGGAGAGCGCGGCCATGCGCGCGCTGCTCGAAGGCATGCGCAGCCCCGAATACCGCGGGTTCGTCGGCCAGCTGCCCGGCTACGATGCCAGCGATACCGGCGCCATCCAGACCCTGGAGCAGGCATTCGCCCGCGATTTCCGGCCGCGCGCCGCGCTATGATCGACTATCTATGAGCAAAGTCATTTTTCTGACCGATCGCCGCCAGGCCGACCTGGCGGCGCCGAGCGCGGATCTGCCGCCGGCCGGCGAGCCCGCGCGGGACGTGCGCGCCCGGCCGCTGCGCGACCTGCGCATTTCCGTCACCGACCGCTGCAACTTCCGCTGCACGTACTGCATGCCGCGCGAAGTGTTCGACAGCAGCTATGCGTTCATGCCGCACTCGGCGCTGCTGTCGTTCGAGGAAATCGCCCGGCTGGCCGCGCAGTTCGCCCGCCTGGGCGTCGAGAAGATCCGCCTGACCGGCGGCGAGCCGCTGCTGCGCAAGAACATCGAAACCCTGGTCGGCATGCTCGCCGAACTGCGCACGCCCGCTGGCCGCCCGCTGGACCTCACGCTGACCACCAACGGCAGCCTGCTGGCGCGCAAGGCGGCGGCGCTGAAGCAGGCCGGCCTGTCGCGCGTCACCGTCAGCCTGGACGCGCTGGATGCGGCGCTGTTCGCACGCATGAGCGACAGCAATTTCAGCCCCGACGACGTGCTGCGCGGCATCGACGCCGCCGCCGAGGCGGGGCTGGCGCCGGTCAAGGTCAACATGGTGGTGCGGCGTGGCCTGAACGACGGCGAGATCCTGTCCATGGCGCGGCGCTTTCGCGGCAGCGGGCATATCCTGCGCTTCATCGAGTACATGGACGTGGGCAGCACCAACGGGTGGAACCTGTCCGAAGTGGTGCCCAGCGACGAGGTCCTGGCGCGCATCGCCGAGCACCATCCGCTGGTGCCGCTGGACACGCCGGTCATGGGCCGGGTGGCCGAACGCTGGCGCTACGACGATGGCGGCGGCGAAATCGGCGTCATCTCCAGCGTCACGCACGCCTTCTGTTCGGGCTGTACGCGGGCGCGCCTGTCGCCCGAGGGCAGGCTGTTCCTGTGCCTGTTCGCCTCGCATGGCCACGACCTGCGCGCGCCGCTGCGCGAAGGCGCCGACGACGACAGCCTGGCGCGCATCCTGACCGGCATCTGGGGCCAGCGCGACGACAACTACTCCGAACGGCGCGGCCAGGGCGGCGGCGCGGCCGACCGCATCGAGATGAGCTACATCGGGGGGTGAGCGCGGTGCCTGTCCCCGTGGGGACAGGCACCTGCGGCGTGCCTCGGAGCCTGTCCCTGCGGGGACTGGCTCCGAAGGGCTTGCGGGACAGGCATCAGGTTTGCAGGTGCCAGTCCCCATGCGGGGACAGGCACCCGGGGGTCAGGTTAGCCAGTGTCTCAGGTCGTAGTATCCGACGCGTTCGCCGTCGTTGACGGGGACGCCGGCGGGCAGGCGGGCCAGGCCGGTGGACCAGGGCACGGAGGTGATGATGGCCGAGTCCTGGTTGCCGAAGGGCTGCAGTTCGCCGGCGCCGTCTTCGGTGGCGCGCCATTGCACGCGCAGGAATTCCTCGCGGCTGTCCTGGCGCGGCCGTTCGGTGCGCAGCGGCAGGCGGCTGACGGCCGGATAGAGTTCGGCGCGGCCTTGCATGCGCCGCACCAGCGGCGATACCAGTAGCGCGAACACCGCATAGCTGGAGACCGGGTTGCCCGGCAGGCACACGACCGGCTTGCCGTCGATGTGCGCCAGCGCGACCGGCTTGCCCGGTTTCATGCGCACTTTCCACAGCCCCAGTTCGCCGCCCAGCGCTTCCAGCACCGGCTTGACCAGGTCGCGCTCGCCGACCGAGACTCCGCCCGAACTGAGCACCAGGTCGCTGTCGGCCAGCAGCGTGCGCAGCGCCGCGCGCAGCGCGTCTTCGTCGTCGCGCGCATGCAGCACGTGCGAGACCTGCGCGCCCATGCCGCGCACCAGCGCCGCCAGCATCGGGCCGTTGGAGTTGTAGATCTGCTGCGCGGCGCGCGGCTGTCCGGGCGCGACCAGTTCGTCGCCCGTGGTCAGCACGCCGATGCGCAGCCTGGCGCGCACCGGTACGCTGGCCAGGCCCTGGGTTCCCAGCAGGCCGACGTGGCCAGCATGCAGCAGGGTGCCGGCGTCCAGCAGCGGCCGGCCGGCGGTGGTGCCGTCGCCGCGCTTGCGTATCCATTGGCCGAGCGTGGGCGCCTGGGTGATTTCCACCTGGCCGTCGGCTTCGCGCGCGTCTTCCTGCATGACGACGGTGTCCGCGCCGGCGGGGATGAGGCTGCCGGTGAACAGGCGCGTGGCCTGGCCGGGGATCAGCGCTTGCGGCATGTCGCCCGCGTAGGCGCGCTGCTGGACCGGCATGCGCGCGCCGGCCTGGTAATCGGCCAGGCGTATGGCGTAGCCGTCCATGGCGCTGTTGTCGGCCGGGGGCAGGTCCACGGTGGCGGCCAGGTCGGTCGCCAGCACGCGGCCGTCGGCCTGTTCGAGCGCCACGTGTTCGGTGCCGGCCACGGGTGCGCCGGCCTGCGCCAGCAATTGCTGGGCTTGGTCGAATTCAAGCATGATGGGTCAGTCCGCGTCCGGCTTGGCGCGGTAGTGCATGGCGAAATTGCAGGGTTTGTGGGCGTCGTCGAGCTGTTCGCGGATGATGCGGTTCCAGCCCAGCTTGCAGGCGTGGTTGGAGCCCGGCATGCAGAAGATGACGGTATCGTTGGCGGTGCCGGCCAGCGCGCTGGACTGCACGGCCGAACTGCCGATCTCCTCGTACGAGAGCTGGCGGAACAGCTCGCCGAAACCCTCGATGGTCTTGTCGAACAAGGGTTCGATGGCCTGGGCGGTGCAGTCGCGCGGCGTGAAGCCGGTGCCGCCGGATACCAGGATGACCTGGACCGCGGGGTCGGCGATCCATTCGCTGATGACGCGGCGGATCTGGTAGAGATCCTTCTTGACCAGGTCGCGCCGCACGCACATGTGCCCGGCGTGCGCCAGGCTCTCGGCCAGCATGTTGCCCGAGGTGTCGTCGCCGGCGCTGCGCGAGTCGCTGACGGTGAGGATGGCGCAGGCCAGCGAAACCTGCTTGGCGTCGTTCATGGATGCTCCTTGGTGGGCGTGTCCGGGTCTTCCCAGGACTGGGTGCGGTCGGCGTCGGATTGGCGCTGCTCCACCCAGAAGCTGTCGCCGGCAGCCAGGGTTTCGCGTTTCCAGAAGGGCGCCCGCGTCTTCAAGGCGTCGATGATGTACTCGCAGCCGCGAAAGGCGTCGCCGCGATGCGCGCTGGCGGCCGCCACGAACACGATCTGCGCGCCGCGCGGCAGGGCGCCCACCCGGTGGGCGATGACCGTGCCGGCCAGATCCCAGCGCTCGCGCGCGGTGGCCGCGATGGTTTCCAGCTCGCGTTCGCACATGCCGGGATAGTGGTCGAGATACAGCGTCTCGGTGGCCTGCTCGGGCGCGAAGTCGCGCACGTAGCCCACGAACGTGACGATTGCGCCGGCCTGTCCGCCGACGCGTTCGCGCAGCGCCGCCAGCAGGGCGGCGCCGTCGAAATCGGCTTCCTGGACGATAACCATGATGTTCAACCCCCGGTCACCGGTTCGAAGATCGCGACCTCGTCGCCCGGGCGCACCGCCGCGCCCACCTTGACATGCGTCTGGTTGACGGCCAGCTTCAGGCGCTCGGCCGGCTCCAGCTGCGGATAGCGTGCCGCTAGCGCGGCCAGCAGCTGCGCGCCGGTCACGGTTTCGGCCAGCGGCCAGTCTTCGGTGCGCTTGCCGACGAGTTCGGCCACGCGCGCGAAATACAGAACCTTAATCGTTGCGCCACTCACCGCTTTTTCCTCCAGCCTTGTATTGCAGGCGTATCTGTTCGATGACGATGCCCTTGTCGGCGGCCTTGCACATGTCGTAGATGGTCAGCGCCGCGACGCTGCAGGCCGTCATGGCCTCCATTTCCACGCCGGTCTTGTACTGGGTGCGGCAGGTGGCGCGGATATGCACGCTGTACGCGGCTTCGTCGAGCTCGAAGTCGATGCCCACGAAGGCCAGCGGCAGGCTGTGGCACAGCGGGATCAGTTCGGCGCAGCGCTTGGCCGCCAGCACGGCCGCCACGCGCGCGGTGTTGAGCACCTCGCCCTTGCCCTGGCCGGGCTGGGTCAGCAGCCCGTAGGCGGTCGCGTTCATGCGCACGCTGCCGCGCGCGATGGCGACCCGGTCGGTGTCGGTCTTGTGGCCGACATCGACCATACGGATCTGGCCCGATTCGTCCAGGTGGCTCAGGGTGGGGGTAGTAGACATGGCGCGGCCGCTGTGGATCGTCAAATATTGAAAGTACCCGGCCCTTGGGGTATGCCTCGGGGCCAAGCATGCCTATCATAGACGAGCCGCGATAGCGGCGCGATAATCCCCCCAATCCGTGTCGGGAGTTGCCCAATGCCTGTGCGAATGCCCGGAGTGAGACTCACCCGCCGTACCGTGAAAGTCCTCCTGGCGACCGTGCTGGTCGTGCTGCTGCTGGCCGGCCTGGCGGCGTGGCAGGTGCCGCGCATCGTGCGCGGCGCGCTGACGCAGGACGTCTCCGCCATGCTGGGCCGCGACGTCAGCGTGGGCAAGATCCGCTTCAATCCATTCACGCTCACCCTGCGCGCCCACGACCTGGCGCTGGCGCAGCCCGAGGGCGCCGCGCCGCTGCTGCAGGTGGCCGAACTGGACGTCAGCGCGTCCTGGATGTCGCTGTTCTGGTTCGCGCCGGTGGTCGACTCGCTGGTGGTGCGCCAGCCCAGGATCGCGCTGGTGCGCGAAGACGTCACCCGCTTCAATTTCTCCGACATCCAGCAAAAAGTCGCCGACATGGCGGCGCAGTCGCCGCCCGAGCCCGAGCCCGAAGCGGGCCCGCCGCGCTTCTCGCTGAACAACATGGTGCTCGAAGGCGGCGAGATCACGCTGGACGACAAAGTGTCCGGGCGCCAGCAGCGCATCGACGAGATCGCCCTGGGCGTGCCGTTCATCTCGACCTTCGGCTATGCCACCGACATCGACGTGCAGCCGCGCGTGCACATGCGCATCAATGGCAGTCCGTTCGACCTGACCGGCGTGGCGCGGTCGTTCGATACAGTGCCCAGCTCGACGCTGGACGTGTCGTTCGCCGGGCTGGAGCTCGAGAAATGGGCCGACGCCTGGCCCCTGCCGTTGCCGGTCAAGCTGGAGCGCGCGCTGCTGGACTCCGACCTGCAGGTCCTGTTCGAGCAGCCCAAGGACGCGGCGCCGCGCATCAAGGTGGTGGGCGAACTGGGCCTGCGCCAGCTGGATGTGCGCGAGTCGTCCGGCGATGTGCTGGCGCAATGGAGCGCGCTGGCCGTGCGCCGTATCGCCTTCGAGCCCATGCAGCGCAGCCTGTACGTCGGCGAGGTCGAACTGTGGTCGCCCCAGATCCAGACGCGGCGCTACGCCGACCAGCGCCTGAACTGGCTGGACATCGCGCAGAAGCTGCAGAAACTGGGCGCCGGCGATGCGTCGGCCAAGCCGGCGGCTGCTCCCGCACCGACGCCCGCACCCGCACCCGCGCAGGCGTCCGCGTCGGCAACGCCGGCCGCCGCCCAGGCGGCCGCCGCGCCGCAAGCCAGCGCCGCGGCGGCTGCGCCCGACGCGTGGCACGTGGTCGTGGATGCGATCAATGTCAGGGATGCCGAGCTGCACTTGCGCGATGCGGTCACCAAGCTGGACTACGTGATGAACGGCGTGGGCGCCACGGTCGAGGGGCTGGAGCTGCCGCAGCCGCCGGACCGGCCGATCGGCCTGTGGCTGACCATGGACAGCACCATCGACGGCAGCTGGCTGCGCGCCAAGGGGCCCTTGACGCTGGAGCCGCTGAACCTCGACGTCAAGGTGGAGCTCGACAGGCTGGCCCTGGCGCGCCTGGCGCCGGCGGTGCGGGCCAGCGCGCCCATCCTGGTCGAGGACGGCCGCCTGGGGGCGCAGGCGCGCGTGCGGGTGGCGCAGCGCGACGGCGCCACGCAGGTCGTCGCCGAAGGCGCGGCGCTGCGGCTGTCGGACCTGAGCCTGCGCGACGAGTCGGTCAAGCCCGCGGTGCCGGTCAGCGTGAAACAGTTCGAGGCCCGTTTCGACCGGCTGGCGCCCGACGCCCAGCCGCCGCCCTTCACCCTGAAGGCCGACGGCGTGCAGGGCGAGGGCGCGCTTGCCATGCAGGGCAGCCTGACCGCGCAGCCGCTGGCGCTCAAGTCCAGCGTGGACCTCGCGCGCCTGGATCTGGCGCCGTTCGCGCCGTATATCGCCTCCAGCCTGAACGCCACGGTGCGGGCCATCAACCTCAGCGCGCGCGGCGACGCCGAATTCGCCGCGGCCGCCGGCGCCACGCCCATGAAGGCGGCCTGGCGCGGCGCGCTCGACGTCAACGACCTGGACCTCGCCGACCGCGTCAATCGCGACGACTTCATGCAATGGAAGCGGCTGGGCCTGGCCGGCATGCAGGTGTCGGTCAATGGCGACGCCTTTGCCGCCAACCTGGGCGACATCACGCTGGACGATTTCTACGGGCGCGTGCTGCTCAACGCCGAGGGCCGGCTCAACGTCATGGACCTGGTGGCCGAGCCCGGCCAGGCCGGCGGCTCCATCACCCAGGACACCCAGACCCGCGCCCGCGCCGCGGCGCCCGCCAAGCCGGGCCCGATGCCCGACATCGCGATCGGCAGCGTGACGCTCAAGGGCGGCAAGATGACGTTCACCGACCGCTTCGTCAAGCCCAACTACACGGCCGAGCTGTCGCGCATCGAGGGCTCGGTCTCGGCGGTGTCCTCGCGCCAGCCCAAGCCGGCCAAGGTCAACGTGGCGGGCCGCGTCTATACCTCCGCGCCGTTCTCCATCAGCGGTACGGTGCAGCCCTTCGCGCAGTTCCTGTCGCTGGACCTCAAGGCCTCGGCCAAGGGGGTGGACCTGCCGCGCTTCACCACGTATTCGGCCAAGTACGTGGGCTATCCGATCAAGCGCGGCAAGCTGTCGCTGGACGTGCAGTACCAGATCAAGGACCGCGCGCTGCAGGCGAGCAACCGCGTCGTGCTCAACCAGCTGACCTTCGGCGACAAGACCGACAGCCCGGACGCGGTCAAGCTGCCGGTGCTGCTGGCGGTGGCGCTGCTCAAGGACAGCCGCGGCAACATCGACATCAACCTGCCGATCTCCGGCTCGCTGGACGATCCGCAGTTCTCGGTGGGCGGCATCATCGTGCGCGTGCTGGTCAATCTGGTGGTCAAGGCCGTGACCTCGCCCTTCACGCTGCTTGCCTCGGCCTTCGGCGGCGGCGAGGAGCTCTCGTACATCGAGTTCGATCCGGGCAGCGCGGCGCTCACGCCCGAGGCCGAAAGCCGCATCGAGACGCTGGCCAAGGCGCTGAACGACCGCCCGGGGCTGAAGCTGGACGTGGCTGGCCGCGCCGATCCCGCCAGCGACGAGGAAGGCCTGCGCCAGGCCTGGGTCGAGCGCCAGATCCGCCTGGCCAAGGCCCGCGATACCGCCGGCCGCGGCAAGAAGCCGGCGCCCGACGGCGTCGAGGTCGCGCCGGCCGAACGGGCCAAATACTTGGAAGAGGTCTACGACGATACTAAGATCGAAGGCAAGCCGCGCAATTTCATCGGCATGGCCAAGTCGATCCCGGCCGAGCAGATGGAGGCGCTGCTGCGCGGCGCCGCGCCCCTGGGCGCCGACGACCTGCGCAAGCTGGCCGACGCGCGCGCGCAGGCCGTCTATGAAAAGCTGCAGGCCGAAGGGCCGGCCGACCGTATTTTCGTCGTAGCGCCCCAGCTCGACGCCGACGGCATCAAGGATGACGGCAAGCCGACGCGCGTGGACTTTTCCCTGAAGTGACGCACCGGAGGTTCCCCATGACCGATGCAGATCCGCATTTCGACAGCCTGTTGCCGCCCTTGACGCTGACGCGGCGCGGCTTCGTCGTCACCAGCCTGGCGGCCGGCTTTTCGCTGGCGGCCGGCGCGGCCGCCGCGCAGAGCGCCATCCATACCGACGCGGCCGGGCTGACCGCCGGCAAGGTCGACATTCCCACCCCCGACGGCAAGATGCCGGCCTATCGCGCCGCGCCGGCCGGCAAGAAGGACCTGCCGACCCTGCTGGTGGTGTCCGAGATATTCGGGGTGCACGAGTACATCCAGGACGTATGCCGCCGCCTGGCCCGGCTGGGCTACCAGGCGGTCGCGCCCGAGCTGTTCGCCCGCTACGGCGACCCGACCGGCTATACCGACATCGGTCGCCTGCGCGCCGAGGTGGTGGACAAGGCCGGCGATCGCCAGGTGCTGGCCGACCTGGACGCGGCGGCGGCCTGGGCGGCCGCCAATGGCGGCAATTCGTCCCGCCTGGGCATACTGGGTTTTTGCTGGGGCGGCCGCATCGTGTGGCTGTACGCGGCGCACAATCCCGGACTGAAGGCCGGCGCCGCCTGGTACGGTCAGCTGGGCGGGCAGGCCAGCGAGCTCAAGCCGCGCTCGGTGCTGGAGTCGATCGGCGATCTCAAGGCGCCCGTGCTGGGCGCCTACGGCGGCAAGGACGCCGGCATCCCGCTGTCGGACGTGGACCGGATGCGATTGGCGCTGGCCAAGGGGCCGCGGGCCGCGCGCGACTCGCGCATCGACGTCTATCCGGAGGCGCCGCACGCGTTTCACGCCGACTACCGGCCCAGCTACCGCAAGGCCGAGGCTGAACAGGCCTGGCAGCGCATGCTGGACTGGTTCGGCCAGCACGGCCTGGCGGCGTAGCGCCGGCGTTCAGTCGGCGGGCTGGTCTTCGGGCAGCCCGTCGGTCGCCTCGGCGATCGCCTGTTTCATTTCGTCGTAGGTCATGGTGCGCTCGCGCTGGAAACTGGCCAGCGCGCCCGTGCAGCCGTCCACCCCCGAGGCGCGCATGTCCGCCATCATTTCGGTGCCTTCCTGCTGGCCGCGCGCATAGCGCTCGTCGAAACTGTCGAAGGCGTAGTGGTACTCATCGGCGTAGCGCCGCAGGTTCAGCCGCCAGGTTTCGGCATGCTGGGCCAGGTCCGGGGCCGAGGCGCCGCAGGTCCGCGCCGCGCCGTTGGCCGCGCCCGAGGTGAGCACGATCTGGTCGAAGATGGCCTGGCCGGCCGGGTCGGCGCCGGCCTGGGCGCAGGCCGCGCCGCTTGCGGCCGCCAGCAGCAGGGCGGCCAGGAAATGTCTGGTCATGAAGAGGCCTCCACATGGCGCCGCGCCGGGCGGCGTGGGCGTGGCACGCGTGTGCCGCGCAATCCTGCATTATGGCCAAAGCCGCGCCGTGGCCGGGCCGCTGGCGGTTTTGAGTCGTTTCAGACTGTGCGGGGTTTTTTCCGCGCCACGGCGCGCGGCGCGAAAACCGCGCAGGAACTATGATTGAGCCTTGCCGCGCCCGTTCGGGCGCACCTCACCCGAGAAACCGGAGAGCCTCATGACCATCAAAGTCGGCGATCGCGTGCCCGACGGCACGTTGACCGAATTCATCGAAACCGAAACCGCCGGCTGCACGCTGGGGCCCAATGCCTTCCAGGTTGCCGATCTCGTCAAGGGCAAGAAGATCGCCCTGTTCGCCGTGCCGGGCGCGTTCACGCCGACCTGCTCGGCCAAGCACCTGCCCGGCTATGTCGAGCAGGCCGCGGCGCTGCGCGCCAAGGGGATCGACGAAATCTGGTGCGTGGCGGTCAACGACGCGTTCGTGATGGGCGCGTGGGGCCGCGAGCAGCAGGCCGGCGGCAAGGTGCGCATGCTGGCCGACGGCTCGGCCCTGTGGACCACCGCGCTGGGCCTGGAGCTGGACCTGGTGCAGCGTGGCATGGGCGTGCGTTCGCAGCGCTATTCGGCGCTGATCGACGACGGCGTGGTCAAGCAGCTCAACATCGAGGCGCCTGGCAAGTTCGAAGTCAGCGACGCCGCCACCATGCTGGCCCAGGCCTGAGCCTTACGTAGTTGCTGTATGCCGCGGGCCATCGAGGCCCGCGGCCCGTTTTGCCGCAAGCGGACATCCGTGTTCCCATGCTAACCACGATTTCCTCATTCTCGTCGCTTTATTTCGCGACCCTGCTGATGCTGATCGGCACGGGCCTGTTCAATACCTACATGGGGCTGCGGCTGACCGCGCAGTCCGTCAACGAGATCTGGATCGGCGCGCTGATCGCAGGCTACTACCTGGGGCTGGTGTGCGGCGCGCGGCTGGGGCACAGGCTGATCATCCGGGTCGGCCATATCCGGGCCTTCGTGGCCTGCGCCGCCGTGGCCACCAGCATGATCCTGGCGCAGGCGCTGGTCGACCACCTGCCGCTGTGGCTGCTGCTGCGCCTGATATCGGGCATCGTGATGGTCACCGAGTTCATGGTGATCGAAAGCTGGCTCAACGAACAGACCGAAAACCACCAGCGCGGCCGTGTCTTCTCGGTGTACATGGTGGTGTCCGGCCTGGGCACGGTCCTGGGACAACTGGCCCTGACGGCCTACGCCACGCTCGACGACGGCCCGCTTACCCTGGTGGCCATGTGCCTGGTGCTGTGCCTGGTGCCGATCGCCGTGACCGCGCGCTCGCACCCGCCCACGCCGCTGCCCGCGCCGCTGGACCTGCGCTTTTTCGCCAGCCGTGTGCCGCTGTCCCTGACCGTGCTGTTCGTGGCGGGCAACCTGTCCGGCGCGTTCTACGGGCTGGCGGCCGTCTACGCCGCCAAGCACGGCCTGTCCACGTCGCAGTCGGCCATTTTCGTGGCCGCCGCGGTAACGGCCGGGCTGCTGTCGCAGTGGCCGATGGGCTGGCTGTCCGACCGCATCAACCGTGCCGGCCTGATCCGCTTCAACGCGGCGGTGCTGGTGCTGCTGCCGGTGCTGATGTGGGGCTGGATCGTGCTGCCGTACTGGGCGATGGTGGCGCTGTCGTGCGTGTTCGGCGTGCTGCAGTTCACCCTCTACCCGCTGGGCGCCGCCTTCGCCAACGACCACGTCGAACCCGAACGCCGTGTCGGCCTGAGCGCCATCCTGCTCATGACCTACGGTGTGGGCGCCTGCCTGGGGCCGCTGATCGCCGGCGTCATGATGTCGCTGGGAGGTCCCGGCATGTACTACGTGTTCATTTCCGCCTGCGCCGTGATCCTGGTCTGGCAGGTGCGGCCGGCACGCGTTACCGGCGCCCACCAGGTGGACGAGGCGCCGGTGCACTTCGTGCCCATGCCCGACACCCTGCAAAGCTCGCCGGCGGCCGTCGCGCTCGATCCGCGCGTCGACCCCGACGTGGACATCACGATGGAAATGGCCGACCCCGGCCCCGACGTGGTCGAGCCGCCGGCGCCGGCCGGTCCGCCCGCGCCAGGCGCCGACAGCGAAAGCACGAGCGCGCCGCAGGCCGGCGAGCAGGCCGCGCCAGACGACGCGGCAGCCCGGCGCACCGGAACCTGAGGCGCGCGGCCTGGGGAGCGACAGCCGCGGCAAAGGGAGCCCGTCCCCGTTGGGACAGGCACAAAAGATAGCGGGAGCCTGTCCCCGTTGGGACAGGCTCCCGAGTATTGGAGTTACCACGGCAGCATGGCGGCGATGGCCGCCAGCGCCAATGCCAGGCCGGCCAGGTTGAGCGCGCTCAGGCGTTCGCGAAACGCCAGCGCGCCCACCAGGGTGCCCGCCGTGATGACCCCCATGTTCATCGCGCCGAACACCAGGGCAGGGTGGTCCGGCAGGCTCTGATGGGCGCGCACGTAGGTGAGGATATTGCCGAAGTTGGCCAGGCCCAGCGCCACGCCGGCCAGCGCGTGGCGGGCTTGCCAGCGGGTGCGCCGGATGCACAGGTAGGCCAGCGTCAGCAGGCCCGCGGCCACGAACGTCGCCAGCAGGCCGGCCGAAAACGCCGTGCCGCTGCGCGCCAGCTGCTTGAACAGGATATCGATCACGCCGTAGCCGGCCCATACCGCCAGCGGCCACATCCATGCCGCGCGGCGATCGTCCGGCGCGTCGTCCGCCGCCGCGCCGGCGGGCGCGCGGCGGCGCAGCAGGCAGGCCAGCGCCGCGAACGCCAGCGCGATCGCGGCCAGCTTGCGCGCCGTCAGGCTTTCGCCGAACAGCGCGAAGGCGGCCAGTAGCGGGATGAACAGCGACAGGCGCTGCGCCGCGTCGCTCTTGACGATGCCCGCGTGGTGCACCGAGCGCGCCATGGCGACGAACACCGTGGGCAGCAGCACGGCCAGCGCCGCCAGCACCGGCGCGCCCTGCATGGCCTGGCGCAGCGCCTGCGCATCGGGACGCAGCAGCAGCCAGCACAGGGCCGCCGCCACGGCGTAGTTCACCGCGATGGCCTGGCGCACGTCGATGGCGTGGCGGCGCGCCAGTTTCAGGAGCACCGCTACGGTGACGCTGCAGGCGACGCTGGCCGCCAGGTACAGCAGACCCTGGTTCACGCCTGGCCCGCCGCGCAGGGCAGGCCCTCGGCGCGCATGCCCAGGCGTTGCAGCAGCCGCCGGTCGGCCTCGACCTGCGGGTTGCCGGTGGTCAGCAGCACATCGCCATAGAAGATCGAGTTGGCGCCGGCCATGAAGCACAGCGCCTGCTCGCTGTCGCTCATGGTCTCGCGGCCCGCCGACAGGCGCACCTTGGCCAGCGGCATGGTGATGCGCGCCACGGCGATGGTGCGGATGAACTCGAACGGATCCAGCGTCTCGGCGCCCGCCAGCGGCGTGCCTTCGACTTGCACCAGGTTGTTGATGGGCACCGACTCCGGATAGGGCTCCATGTTCGCCAGCTGGGCGACCAGGCCGGCGCGGTCGCGGCGCGATTCGCCCATGCCGACGATGCCGCCGCAGCACACGTTGATGCCGGCCTCGCGCACCTGTTGCAGCGTATCCAGGCGGTCCTGGTAGGTGCGCGTCGAAATGATCTTGCCGTAGAACTCGGGCGCGGTATCCAGGTTGTGGTTGTAGTAATCCAGCCCGGCGGCCTTCAACTGTTCGGCCTGGCCGTCGCGCAGCATGCCCAGCGTGACGCAGGTTTCCATGCCCAGCGCCTTGACCGCGCCGATCATTTCGGCCACCGCTTCCAGGTGATGCGGTTTGGGGCTGCGCCAGGCCGCGCCCATGCAGAAGCGTTGCGCGCCGTTGGCCTGCGCTGCGCGCGCCGCGCGCACCACCTCGTCCAGCGGCATCAGCTTGTCGGCGTCCACGCCGGTATCGTAGTGGGCCGATTGCGGACAGTACGCGCAATCCTCCGGGCAGCCGCCGGTCTTGATCGACAGCAGGCTGGACAACTGCACCGTGTTGGCGTCGAAGTGCTGGCGGTGCACCTGCTGGGCACGATGCAGCAGGTCCAGGAACGGCAGCTCGAACAATTCGGCGACCGCCGCCAGGGGCCAGCGCTCGGCGCTGGGCGGACGGACGGGAGTGGGGACGGGAATGTAGGCCGTATGCATGGGGCGGGGCTCCATAGGGGCGGTGGACGGGCGGCTGGACGCCAGGGCAATGCGGCCGATCGTAGGAATGAATCGGCGATTTGGGCAATATCCCGTATTTAAACGAAAATGAAAGCGTATTGATTGAAATTGACTGGAATAAGGAGATTTTGCGGCGCGAGCGACGTTAACGCGATGCGATCTTCCCGCAGGCGGAGGCGCCGAATTATTGTTTCCATGTGTAAATAATTACCGGCCTGAGGCCGATGCGGGCGGTGTTGCCGCCAAGTGGTGTCTTATCAAGTTACAAAAAAACCCCGAAACAAGGCTTGCGCCATCTATCTACTAGTAGGTAATATTCATCCATCGACGCAGCAATCCCGTTTCATGCGGCATCGATGCAGCAAGGCTTACCGGCCTTTTTTATTTATCGGCTTATCTATCTACACATAGATAGCTCAACGCAGCATCCTCTATCGGAGATTGACCATGAACCGCATCGCTACCGCCCTGATTCTTTCCGCTTCCGTATTCGGCGTCGCCCAGGCCGGCGAGCTGGACTATCCGCCCGCCATCGAAAGCGCCAGCGCCCTCAGCCACGCCCAAGTGCAGGACGAATTGCTGGCCGCCCGCGCCGCTGGCCAGATGAGCAGCGCCGAACTGGCTTATCCGCCCGTCGTCGAGCAGGCCGCCACCCAAGTGTCGCGCAGCCAGATCCGCCAGGAACTGAGCGCCGCGAAGGCCCGGGGCCTGGACGCCTCCGGCGAGCTCGACTACCCGCCCGTCGCCGGCTGATATTTCAGCCTGACACCTATCTACGCATAGATCATTTTCCATCACACATCCAGGAGTCTCACCATGAACCGCTTCGCTACCGCCCTGATCCTGTTCGCTTCCGTGTTCGGCGTCGCCCAGGCCGGCGAGCTGGATTACCCGCCCGCCATCGAAAGCGCCAATACCCTCAGCCACGCCCAAGTGCAGGCCGAGTTGCAGGCCGCCCGCACCCAGGGGCTGATGGCCGCCGGCGAGCAGGACTATCCGATCACCGCCTACGCCGCCGCCAGCACGGTGTCGCGCGAGCAGGTGCGCGACGAATTGGCCGCCGCGCGCGCCCAGGGCCTGACCGAGTCCGGCGAACTGGCCTATCCGCCCGTCGCGGGTTGAGCCGTGCCGGCCCGCGGGAGCCCGCGCCCCCCTGGGCGGCGGGTTCGCTGCGCCGCTTGCCGCGTGAATCCGTTCTGGGTTAACCCGCTATCGCCCCAACCTACGTATAGGTAAAATTCGATCATGGACACGCCAAGCACAAACACCACCCGCGACCAGTTGCTCGACTACGCGCAGAAGTTGATCCGCACGCGCGGCTGCAATGGCTTCAGCTATCGCGACCTGGCCGATCACGTGGGCGTCAAGACGTCCAGCGTGCATTACTACTTCCCGTGCAAGGACGACCTGCTGTACGAAGCCGTCGAGAACTACACCGGCTCCGCGCTGGAAACCCTGCGCGGCATTTCGCCCACGCTGCCCGCCAAGGAGCGGCTGGACGCCTATATCGCCATGGTCGAGTCGCACAGTTGCCAGGCCGACCAGCTTTGCCTGGGCGGGATGCTGGCTGCCGAACTCAACACCTTGCCGGAACGCGTGCGCGCCGCGCTGCAGGCTTTTTTCACGGTCGAGGAAAACTGGCTGGCCAAGGTGCTGGCCGACGGTGCGCGCGAAGGCACGCTGCGCTACGCCAGCACGCCGGAGAAGGCCGCGCGCGCGCTGTTCGCCACGGTGCAGGGCTGTCTGCTGGGCGCGCGCCTGTTCCAGCGCCCGCCCGATCTGCGCGAAGCCCTGGGCGCGCTGTACGTCCAGTGCGGCGCAAGCCCGGCGCACTGAGCGCCGGCGTGTGCCCATGACGAACGGCCGCCGCGAGCGGCCGTTTGCTTGTCTGGCGGCGGATCGGCGCCTGTCCCTGCGGGGACAGGCACGCCGGGGAAGTGGCAGGCGTGGAGGTGGATCGGTGCCTGTCCCTGCGGGGACAGGCACGCCGGGGAAGTGGCTGGCGTGGAGGTGGATCGGTGCCTGTCCCTGCGGGGACAGGCACGCCGGGGAAGTGGCTGGCGTGGAGGCGGATCGGTGCCTGTCCCTGCGGGGACAGGCACGCCGGGGAAGTGGCTGGCGTGGAGGCGGATCGGTGCCTGTCCCTGCGGGGACAGGCACGCCGGGGAAGTGGCTGGCGTGGAGGCGAATCGGTGCCTGTCCCTGCGGGGACAGGCACCCCGAGAGTTTGCGGGTGCCAGTTCCCCTGCGGGGACAGGCACCCGGGAAGGAAAAAAGCCAGTTGCGTGAGCAACTGGCTTTTCGGAATCTTTTGGCGGAGCGGACGGGGCTCGAACCCGCGACCCCCGGCGTGACAGGCCGGTATTCTAACCAACTGAACTACCGCTCCGCAGCGGCGTAACTTCTACACCATGCCAGACGAACTGGCGTCCCCTAGGGGATTCGAACCCCTGTACTCACCGTGAAAGGGTGATGTCCTAGGCCTCTAGACGAAGGGGACAGGACTGGTACTACTTTACTTCGCCTTGGACTGGTGGAGGTAAGCGGGATCGAACCGCTGACCTCTTGCATGCCATGCAAGCGCTCTCCCAGCTGAGCTATACCCCCTATGTGTCAAACATAGTGTCGTAAGCGACAGGGCCGCAATTATGCACTATTTTTGGCAGGCCTGCACGGCGCTGCGATCGCGCGGTTTCGCGCGCCGCGCGCACGCCTGGCCGGGGGCGTCAATCGAGCGTGGTCAGCTTCTTTTCCAGCGCCCGCATCGCTTCGTAGCCCATCAGTTCCATGATGTCCTCGATGCCGACCAGCAGGTCGGGGCGGTGGGCCGGCGTGCCGGTGGCGATGACCTGCTTCATTTCTTCCAGCGCGCTGCGCATGCCGTGGATGGCGGCGGCCGGCAGCATGCGCGGCAGGCTGATGCGCTTGACGCCGAGCCGCTTGAGCTCGGGCAGGGGAATGAGCGGCGTGGTGGGGCGCTGGCGCACGCCGAAGCCCATGTTCACGCTGACCGGCACGCCTGCCGCCTCGACGATGCGGCCGATGTCCTCGGCGGTGCGCACCGCGTCGGGAAAGATGACGTCGGCGCCCGCGGCGGCATAGGCCTGGGCGCGGCGCGCGGCGCCCTCGATGCCTTCGACGGCCAGCGCGTCGGTGCGGGCGATGATGACGAAGTTGTCGTCGCGCCGCGCCAGGCAGGCCGCCTCGATCTTCTTCACCATTTCCTCGAGCGGGATCACGTCCTTGCCGGGCATGTGCCCGCAGCGCTTGGGGCTGACCTGGCCTTCCAGGTTGACGCCGGCCACGCCGGCTTCCTCGAACATCTGCACCGTGTGGAAAACGTTCACGGGGTTGCCATAGCCGGTATCGGCATCGGCCGTCAGCGGGATGTCGACCGAGCGCGCAAGCATGCGACAGTGGTTGACGTTTTCCATCAACCCCACCACCCCGATGTCGGCAATGCCGAGCAGGGCGTTGGACAGCGCCGCGCCGCTGGTGCAGGCGGTCTTGAAGCCGGCGGCCTGTACCAGGCGCAGGCTGTAGCCGTCGTAGACGCCCGGCGAGACGATGAATTCGGCCGAATTGAGCAGATCCCGAAATTTCTTGGCGGCGGAGGACATGAGTGACTGGTTCCTTTGAACGGCGAATGGCGGCGCACGGGCGCAGAGTTGCTGCATTATCCGGTTCGGCCCGATAAAGTGTCAACTCTTTTGTCCAAACTTGGTATTTAGCGGCGAAAATCCGGGTTGATTGATATCGATACGGGCTGGTTTTGGTGATTGCGGAATTTACTGTTGACAGTTTAAGGGCTCCGCGCCTATGCTTTCGGGGATGACAAACAGGGGTTACATGAACGCGTCGTTTCTCCATCTGGGCACGCCGATCCATTACGCCGATGTGGCGGCCGCGGCCGCCCGCAGCGGGGTCGAGCTGGCCTCGCTGCCGTACGTGATCCGCATCCTGCTGGAGAACCTGCTGCGCCATCGCGGGCGCGGCCGTCCGGTGCAGGAAGCCGAGATCGAGGCTGTCGCCCATTGGCAGGCCCATATCTCCGAGCAGATCTCGCTGCACGTCGAGCGCGTGATCCTGCCCGACTCGAGCGGATTGCCGGTGCTGCAGGACCTGGCCGCGCTGCGCGACGCGGTGCAGGCCGGCGGCGGCGATCCGGCGCGGGTCGATACCCGCGTGCCGGTCGACCTGATCGTCGATCATTCGCTGCAGGTCGATGCCTGGAGCACGGCAGACGCCGTGCGCCGCAACCTGGACGCCGAATTCGCGCGCAACGAGCAGCGCTACCGTTTCCTCAAGTGGGCGCAGCAGGCCTTCGACGGGTTGCGCGTGTTCGCGCCGGGCACCGGCATCATCCACCAGGTCAATCTCGAGAAGCTGGCAACGGTGGTCAGCACCAGCGAACACGGCGGGCAGCAGTGGGCCTGTCCGGATTTCGTGATCGGGGGCGACTCGCATACCCCCATGGTCAACGGGCTGGGCGTGCTGGGCTGGGGCGTGGGCGGCATCGACGCCGAGTCGGCCCTGCTGGGCCGGGCCTATACGTTTCCGATTCCCGAGGTGGTCGGCGTCGAGCTCAAGGGCGCGTTCCGCAGCCCGGTCACCACCACCGACGCCGCGCTGCTGGTGACGCAGCGCCTGCGCGCCGAGGGCGTGACCGGCTGCATGGTGGAATTCTTCGGCGAGGCCTTGCCGGGCCTGTCGGTGGCCGATCGCGCCACCATCGCCAACATGGCGCCCGAGTACGGCGCCACCTGCGGCTTCTTCCCGGTCGATGCGCAGACGCTGGATTACCTGCGCCTGACCGGACGGACCGCCGAGCACATCGAACTGGTGCGGGCCTATTGCCAGGCCAACGGCCTGTGGCGCGCCGACCCGGCCGCGTCCGCGGTGCGCTACGCGCGAGTCGTGCGCATCGACCTGGCGCAGGCCGAACCCTGCATGAGCGGCCCGCGCCGCCCGCAGGACCGCCTGCCGATCGGCCAGCTGGCCGAAGACTTCCGGCAGCGCCTGCCGCGCCCGGCGGCCGAGGGCGGTTTCGGCCCGGATGCCGCCGCGCTGGCCCGCGCGCCCGGCAGCGCCGGGTTGCGCCACGGCAGCATCGTGGTGGCGGCCCTGACCTCGTGCACCAATACCTCCAATCCGTCGGTCATGCTGACCGCCGCGCTGGTGGCGCGCGCCGCGCGCCAGCGCGGCATCGCCCCGCCCGCCTGGGTCAAGCGTTCGCTCGCGCCGGGCTCGCGCACGGTCACCGACTACCTGGCCGCCACCGGCCTGCTGCAGGACCTCGAGGCGCTGGGCTTCGGCGTCATCGGCTACGGCTGTACCACCTGCGGCGGCAAATCCGGCCCGCTGGCGCCCGAGGTCGCGCAGGACATCGCCGACAACCAGTGGGTGGTGTGCACCGTGTTGTCGGACAACCGCAATTTCGAAGGGCGCATCCACAAGCTGGCGCGCGCCAACTACATCGGCTCGCCGCCGCTGGTGGTGGCCTATGCCCTGGCCGGGCGCATCGACATCGATTTCTCGCGCGAGCCGATCGCCACCGATGCCGACGGCCAGCCCGTGTGGCTGCACGAGCTGTGGCCCGGCGAGGCGCAGCTGGACGAGATCATGGCGCGCGCCTTGTCGCCGCAAGGCTTTCGCAGGGTCTGGGGCCTGGAGCCCGAAGGCGCGTCGCAATGGCGCGCGCTGGCCGAGGTGTCCGGGCAGCATTGGCAATGGGACGATTCCAACTACCTGGTCGAGCCGCCGTTCTTCAAGGCGCCGGCCCAGCAGTTCGGCCAGCGCCTGGCCGGGGCGCGCGTGCTCGGCCTGTATGGCGATTCGCTGACCACCGACCACATCTCGCCCAGCGGCGAGATTCCCGCCGAGGCGCCCGCGGGCCGGTACCTGCTGGGCCTGGGCGTGGCGCAGCGGGATTTCAACACCTATGTGGCGCGCCGTTCCAACTTCGAGGTCATGACGCGCGCGACCTTCGGCAACATCCGGATCCGCAACCTGCTGGTGCCGGGCACCGAAGGCGGCTATACGCGCCATTTCCCGTCCGGCGAGCAGTTGAGCATCTACGACGCCAGCCGCCGCTACATGGCCGCCGGCACGCCCACCATCGTGCTGGCCGGCGAGGAGTACGGCACCGGCAGCAGCCGCGACTGGGCCGCCAAGGGCACGGCGCTGCTGGGCGTGCGCGCGGTGCTGGCCAAATCATACGAACGCATCCATCGGGCCAACCTGGTGGGCATGGGGGTGATCCCGTTCCAGTTCGAGCGCGGCCAGGGCTGGCGCGAGCTGGGCCTGGACGGCAGCGAGACGTTCGAGTTCTTCGATGTGCTCGATGGCATACGCCAGGGCCGGCCGGTGCGGGTGGCCGCCAGCCGCGACGACGGCATGCGGGTCGAATTCAGCGTCATGCCGCAGGCGCTGACCGAGTCCGAGCGCGAACTGTTGCTCCAGGGCGGCATCCCGGCCAGCGTGCTGGCCGATTATCTGCAGTAATCCCACGAATCAAGGAAAACCGACATGGCACGACCTCTGGATACGCTACTGGCCAACACCCTCGTGTTCCTGGAAGGGCAGGGCCTGGTGCCGGGGAGCATCGGCATCGCCGACGGCCGGATCGCGGTGATCGGCAGCCACGGGCAGGACATGCCCGCCGCGCGCGAGACCATCGATTGCCAGGGCCTGTGGACCTTGCCGGGCGTCATCGACCCGCACGTGCACTTCGGCTTCGGCTCGCCCGAAACCGATTTCGAAACCGAGTCGCGCAACGCGGCCCTGGGCGGCACGACCAGCGTCATTTCGTTCCATCGCTCGGCCGATATCCGCGAGAGTTTCGACGCGGTGCGCGCGCGCGCCGAAAGCCAGAGCTGCATCGATTTCGGCTTTCACTTCGGCATCACCAGCCGCCTGCATGTGGACACGCTCGACGAGATCTCGCGCCGCTTCGGCGTCAGCTCGTACAAGCTGTACATGATGTACAAGGGAGCGGCGGGGCTGTCCAAGGGCTTTACCGATATCGACGACGGCCTGCTGTGGGGCGCGCTGAACGCCACGCGCGCCATCCCGGGCGCGGTGCTGGGCGTGCATTGCGAAAACGTCGAGGTGATCCCGTGGCTGCGCGACCCGCTGCGCGCCGCCGGCCGCGACGACCTGGCCGCCTGGAACGAGCAGAGCCCGGATTTTCTCGAGGCCGAGAACGTGCATCGCGTCTGCTACTTCGCGGGCAAGACCGGCACGCCGGTCAATATCGTGCACCTGAGCAGCCGCGAGGCGCTGCGCGAAGTGCGCCGCCATCGCCACGAAGGGCGCGCAGCGCCCATCTACGTGGAAACCTGCCCGCACTACCTGTTTCTGGACGACCGCAGTCCGGCCGGCACCTATGCCAAGGTGAATCCGCCGGTGCGCTCGGCCGCCGACATCGACGCGATGTGGGAAGGCGTGTGCGACGGCGCGATCACCACCATCGGCTCGGACCACGTGCCGCGCAAGCGCGCCACCAAGGACAAGGATATCTGGGCCGCCAGCAACGGCTTTCCCGGCACCGGCATGATCCTGCCCATCCTGCTGCACGAGGGCTACCACCGGCGCCAGGTGCCGCTCGAGACGCTGATGCGGGTGGCCAGCGGCGCCTCGGCGCGCATCTACGGCATGCCGGCCAAGGGCCGCATCGCGGTCGGCAACGACGCCGACCTGGTCATCGTCGATCCCGACCTGGAGAAGACCGTCGACCCGGGCGAGCTCGAATCGCACGCCGATTACTCGCCGTACGAAGGCATGCGCCTGAAAGGCTGGCCGGTGCGCACGCTGGTGCGCGGCCGCACTGTGGCGCGCGATGGCCGCATCGCCGACGAGGCCCGCCAGACGCCGGGCGGGCGCTATCTGCGCCGCCTTTGATCGATACCCATACCTATTCACTGGAGCATCAATATGTCGGAAACCAAGCGCATCTGGGACGCTTTCCTCACCGAGCGGGACAAAGAGGTATACAAGGCGGCCGGCTACGGCAAGCGGGGCGGCTTCGGCAAGCGGCCGGCGCTGTTCATCATCGACGTGCAATACAACTTCTGCGGCGACAAGCCCGAGGACATCCTCGAAGGCCTGAAGCAGTACCGCACGCACTGCGGCGCCGAGGCATGGGACGCGGTCAAGCACATCGTGCCGCTGCTGGAGCTGGCGCGCGAGAAGAACCTGCCGGTGTTCTACACCGAAAGCGGCCGCCGCAACGACCTGCTCGACAGCGGCGTGCAGGTGGGCAAGAACCATCGCGGCGGCGAGAAGACCGTGCTCGCCAACACTCACGCCACCCGCACCGTCGAGGAGCTGGCGCCGCTGCCGCAGGACATCCGCATCGTCAAGCAGAAGCCGTCGTGCTTCTTCGGCACGATCTTCATGAGCCACCTCAATTTCTTCGACGTCGATACGCTGATCCTGGTCGGCTGCACCACGTCCGGCTGCCTGCGCGCGACCACCGTCGACGCCTATTCGTACAACTTCAAGGTCATCATTCCCGAGGAGGCCTCGTTCGACCGCTTCCAGTCCAGCCACGCCATGAGCCTGTTCGACCTGAACTGCAAGTACGCCGACGTCATCCCGACCGCCGAGGTCGCCGACTACCTGAAGGCGCTGCCGGCGCGCGAAGCGGGTTGAGCGCGGGGCAATGAGCACCATCCCCATCACCCTGCTGACGGGTTTCCTGGGCAGTGGCAAGACCAGCCTGTTGCGGCGCTTGATCCACCAGCCGGGATTCGCGCGCTGCGCGGTGATCATCAATGAGTTCGGCGAGGTCGGGCTGGACCAGGCCCTGGTGGCCGACCAGTCCGACGACCGCGATATCCAGCTGCTCGATTCCGGCTGCCTGTGCTGCCTGGCCAGCAGCGCGATCCAGGATACGCTGGCCTCGCTGTACTACCGGCGCCTGCGCGGGGAAATTCCCTGGTTCGATCGCGTGCTGATCGAGACCTCGGGGCTGGCCGAGCCCGGCCCCATCATCAACGCCGTCTATGGCGACGGGGCGCTGGCGCGCCAGTTCCGCTTCGCCGGCATCGTCACCACCTTCGACGCCGGCTTCGGCCAGGTCGATGTCCAGGCGTATGCCGAAGCGAAGACGCAACTGCTGATGGCCGACACCGTGGTGCTGACCAAGCTGGACCTGCATCCCGAGGCGCGGCACCTGGCCGCATGGCTGGGCGAGCTGAACCCGACTGCCCGGGTCTACGAAAACAGCCTGCCCGACGACACGCTGGCGCGCCTGCTGCTGGACCCGGCGGCGGACCGGCCGGCGCCGGCGGCGCAGGGCCATCCCTCGGCCGGCGCGCCGCAGGCCAGCGCGCTGCGCCACTTGCTGGCCTACGGCATCCACAGCGTGACGGTCGATGTCCTCGATGCCATCGGCTGGCCGGCCTGGGCCGCTTTCGTGCACGAGGTGCAGCGCACATTCGCCGACCGCCTGCTGCGGCTCAAGGGCGTGCTGGCCTTCGAGGGCCAGGGGCGGATGGCGGTGCACGCGGTGCATCACGTGTTTTCCGCGCCCGAGCCGGCCGGGGCCGTACCGCCCGCCCTGGTCGGAAAACTGGTTTTCATCGTGCGCGACATGGAACGCGAGGAGGTCCTGCACGCCGTGCGGCACCTGAGCGGCGCGCCGCCCGCCGATGCTGCGTAGGTGTTAACACCAGCCCACAATCTGTTAACACTTTTATGGTTTTAGGGTAGATTTCTGCCTTGAGCGCTGGATTTTCTGCGATTTCAGTGTCATTCAAGTAACTATTTGCTTAATCTGTCAACATTAAAGGACCAGCCATGAACTTCTTCAACTTTGGATTCCAGCCGGGCGCCGCGCACACGCGCCGCCGGGTCACGGCGACGGTCCTGGCGCTGGCCGCCTGGGCGGCGCTGCCCGCGCAGCAGGCCGCGGCGCAGCCGCAGTGGTCGCAGCGTCCCGTGACGTTGATCGTGCCGTTCGCGCCTGGCGGCCCCACCGACATCACGGCGCGCGTGCTGGGCGAGGCGCTGGGCAAGGAGTGGAAGCAGACCGTGGTGATCGAGAACCGCGCCGGCGCGGGCGGCACCGTGGGGGCAGGTTTCGCGGCCAAGGCCGCGCCCGATGGCTACACGCTGCTGCTGGGCGTCACCGGCTCGCATGGCATCGCCGGGTCGCTCTATCCGAGCCTGACCTATGATCCCAAGGGCGATTTCGAGGCCATCTCCAAGGTGGTGTTCTATCCGAACGCCATCATCGCCAACCCCGATGTGCCGGCCAACAACCTGCAGGAGCTGATCGCCCTGGCCAAGAAGGACCCCAAATACCAGGTGTACGGCACCGACGGCAACGGCACCGCCTCGCACCTGACCATGGAGCTGCTGCGCGAGCGCGGCGGGTTCCCGATGCAGGCCGTGCAATACAAGGGCGCCAGCCCGCTGATCAACGATATCGTCGCCGGCTTCGTGCCGGTCGGCATTACCGGCTTTCCTTCGGCCGAGCCGCAAGTCAAGGCCGGCAAGCTCAAACTGATCGCGCTGACCACCGACAAGGACTACAGCGGCAACGGCTATCCCACCATCGCCGGCCAGGGCTTCCCGGGCTTCGCGGCCGCGCCGTGGTCGGGCATCTTCGCGCCCAAGGGCACGCCGGCGCCGGTCGTGCAGAAGATCGCCGCCGACATCAAGACCGTCATGGCGTCGCCCGCCGTGGTCGAGAAAATGCAGAAGCTGGGCCTGACGCCCAGCGCGGTGACGCTTGCCGATTTCGAGGCCGAGCTCGATCGCGAGCGCGCTTCGTGGGCCACGGCCGTCAAGATCTCCGGCGCGAAAGTACAGTAAGCGCGGGACGCGACGGCGATGGAATTCGATATGGAGTTCGATGTCGTCATCGTGGGGGCGGGCGGTTGCGGCCTGACGGCCGCGGTCGCCATCCACGATGCGTATCCGCAGGCCAGCATCGCGGTGCTGGACAAGGCCGAGCGGGCCTGCGGCAACACGGTGCTGTCCAGCGGCTCGATTCCGGCGGCCGGCACCCGGTTCCAGGAGGCGGCCGGCGTGCACGATACGCCGCGCATGTTCCAGGAGGACCTGCTGACGATCGCCGGCGAGCATGAGGCCATGGACCTGACGCGGGCCCTGACCGAGACCTCGGCCCGGCTGGTCGAGTGGCTGGTCGACAGCGCCCATGTGCGGCTGACCCTGGTCGAGACCTACAAGCACATCGGCCACCGCGTGCACCGCCTGCATTCGCCGCCGTCGCGCCGTGGCGCCGACCTGGTGGACGACCTGTTGCGCGAGTGCGAGCGCCGCGACATTCCGGTGGCATGGAGCAACGCCGTGACCGGCCTGATCGCCAGCGAGGGGCGGCCGCGCGGCGTCGAGTGCGCCACCCCGGACGGGGCGGTCACGCGCGTGGGCGCGCGCCATGTGGTGTTGGCCAGCAATGGCTATGCCGCCAACAAAAGCCTGCTGGCGCGCTTCGTGCCCGAAGTGGCCGCCGCGCCGTACGGCGGCGGCACCGGCAGCGAAGGCGAGGCCATCCTGTGGGGCGAATCGCTGGGCGCGGGGCTGGCCAACATGAAGGCCTACCAGGGCCATGCCAGCCTGGCCGATCCGCACGGCTCGCTGGTCACCTGGACCGTGATCGAGAAGGGCGGCATCATCGTCGACCGCTCGGGCCGGCGCTTCGGCGACGAGAGCATCGGCTACTCGGCCTTTGCCGCGCTGGAGCTGGCGCGCACGGGGCCGTTCTGGGTGATCGCCGATACCCAGGTGCGCGACGTCACGGCGGCCGGGCAGGAAGAATATGCCGAACTCGTCGCGCACGGCGGCGTGCTCGAGGGCTGCCTGGAGGAACTGTGCGCCCGCACGGGCATCGATGCCGCCGGGCTGGCGGCCACGCTGCAGGCGGCGCGCCAGTGCGCCGCGGACGGCGGCGCCGATGCCCACGGGCGCGCGCAATGGGGCCTGGGCCCGCTGGGCGAGCGGCTGACCGCCACGCGCATCGGCCCGGCGATCTTCCATACCCAGGGCGGCCTGCGGGTCGATATCGACGGCCGCGTGCTGACGGACCAGGCTGGCGTCATCGACGGCCTGTGGGCCGGCGGCGGCGCGGCGTGCGGCATCAGCGGCAACCGGGGCAGCCTGGGCTACATGTCGGGCAACGGCCTGTTGTCCGCGCTGGGATTGGGATTGCGCATCGGCCAGGCGATCGCGTCCCGGCTGGGCGAGGAGCAGGCATGACACACGATTTCAAAGGTTCCCTGATGGCCGGCGCCACGCCCACCCGGGCCCTGGCCGACTGGTGCGCCGCGCTGCGCGACAGCCGCCCGTCCGAGGCGGTCCTGCGCGAAAGCGCCCGGCATGCGCTCGATACCCTGGCCGCATGCGCGGCGGGCATGCGCCAGCCCCTGGTGCGCGCCGCCATCGAGCTCGAACGCGGCATCAATGCGCAGCCCGGACCGGTGGCCCTGTTCGGCGGCCCCGAGCGCTGGACCGTGCTGGAGTCCGCCGGCCTGATGGCGGCGGCCTGCCATGCCCTGGAAATGGACGATGGCAACCGCGAGGGCTCCATCCATCCGGCCACCACCGTCGTGCCCGCCGTGCTGGCGCTGGGCTGGCAGCAGGAGGCCGACTATCTCGCGTTCCTGTGCGCGGTCGTGGCGGGCTTCGAAGTGGCGGTCAGCATCGCCGAAACCCTGCATCCGCATGCCAGCCAGCGCGGCTTCCAGACCACGCCGGTCGCCGGGGTGGTGGGCGCGGCGGCCGCGTGCGCGACCCTGCTGGGCCTGGACGGCGCGGGCATCGAAAGCGCCATGGGCCTGGCCGCCAGCGCCTCCGGCGGTCTGTTCGCCTATCTGGCCGGCGGCAGCAACGTCAAGAAATTCCACCCGGGCCATGCCGCGCGCGAAGGGCTGCGCGCCGCGCTCATGGCTCGGCAGGGCGTGGCACAGGGGCCGCGCGGCGTCATCGAGGGCCGTGCGGGCCTGCTGCAGGCGTTCGGCGGCATCACGCAGTGGGATGGCAGCCGCGCGCGCGAACGCGCCGCGCCGGCCATCGCGCGCTCGTACCTGAAGCCCTATCCCTGCTGCCGCCACATCCATCCGGCCATCGACGCCGTCATGGCGCTGAAGGCGCGCGCCGCCTGGCAGGCGGCGGACGTGGCCGCCATCGAGGTCGAAACCTATGGCGCGGCCATGCCGCACGCCCGCCTGCCGTGGGACACCCTCGAAGTCGCCCAGCTGTCGTTTCCCTGGGTCATGGCGCTGGCCTGCGTGGACGGCGAGGTGACCCTGGCCGGCTTCTCGGAAGCGGCGCGGACGCGGCCCGACATCAATGCGCTGGCGGCGTGCGTCAGCGTGGCGCAGACGCAGGAATGCGACAGCCTGTACCCGGCCAGCGGCCCGGCGCGGGTCACGCTGCGCCTGCGCTCGGGCGAGCGCCTGTCGGAGTGGGTGGCCGACCCGCTGGGTTCGGCCGACCGGCCGCTGGCCGACGAGGCGCTGGACCGCAAGGCCGCAGAGGCGTTCGGCCTGGCGTTCCCGGCCGCGAGGGTGCGAGCCCTGATCGGCCAGCTGCGCCGCCTGGAGCCCTGGCCGCTGGCCGAGCTGAATTGAGCACGCCGCCCGCGTGGCCTCACGCGGGCGGCGTGTACCGGTTTCTCAACGCAACTGTCGGAAGTCCCATGAGCAGAAAATTCCTGAGCGCCCTGCGCAACGCGGGCATGTGCGGTGCCATGATGCTGGGCGGCCTGTCGGCCGCGCCCGCGGCGGCGGCCGACGCCTGGCCCGGCCAGCCGATCCGCATGGTCGTGCCGTTCGCGCCCGGCGGCGCGGTCGATACGCTGGGCCGGCTGGTGGCCAAACAGCTCACCGATGTCCTGGGGCAGACCGTCGTGGTCGAGAACAAGCCGGGCGCGGGCGGCAACATCGGCTCGAACATCGTGGCCAAGGCCGCCCCGGACGGCTATACGCTGCTGTTCGGCGCGGCCGGCAACATCACCATCAATCCGTCGCTGTTCGACAATATGCCGTACGACGTCGAGAAGGACCTGGCGCCCGCCGCGCTGGCCGGCCAATCGATGAACGTGCTGGTGGTGCCGGCCGCGCTGCCGGTCGATTCGGTCGCCGAGCTCATCGACTACGCCCGCAAGCATCCGGACAAACTCAACTACGGTTCATCGGGCAACGGCGGCACGACGCACCTGGCCGGCGAACTGTTCAACGCGATGGCGGGCACGCGCATCACGCACGTGCCCTACCAGGGCAGCGGCCCGGCCATGATCGACCTGCTGGCCGGGCGGGTGCAATTGATGTTCGACAACCTGCCGTCGGCCATGCCGCATATCCAGCGCGGCGACCTCAAGGCGCTGGGCGTGACCGGCGCCATGCGCAGTCCGCAATTGCCCGACGTGCCCACCATCGCCGAAACCGGACTGGCCGGCTTCGAGGCGACGACCTGGTTCGGCGTGTTCGCGCCCGCGGGCACGCCGCAGGCCGTGCTCGAACGGCTCAACGGCGCCGTCAACCAGGTGATGCAAAGCGCGCCGGTCGAGCAGAAGCTGCAGTCCATGGCGGCCTATTTCCAGCCCACCACCCGGGCGCAATTCCAGACGCTCATCCACGACGACACGGCCAAGTGGGCCCGCGTCATCAAGGCGGCGGGAATCAAGCTGAACTAAGGGCAGGGCGCGCCGCGCGGCGCGCCCTTCTCAGGCCTGGCGCGCCAACGCGGCGAGCCAGGCGCCGGTTTCCTCGTCGAGCGCCGCCTGCCAGGCCGCGGGCGCGATGGCCTGCGGCAGGCGCGGCAGCACGTCGGCGCCGAGCCGGGCCAGCTTGTCCTCGAACTGCGCCGGCGTGACCGGGTTGTCGGGGCTGCCGGTCGCGCTCAGGCAACTGGCGCGCAGCACTTGGCCATCGTCCAGTTCCACCTCGAGCCAGGCCGGCCGGTCGTGCGGCGCCGGCATGGGCGCGTCGGCCAGGCGCATGCGCACTTTCTCGCGCAGCGCGGCCACGGCCGGGTCGGACAGCGTGGACTGGCTGAAGGCCGCGGCGCTGCCGGTGCCCAGCGCCAACGCGGCCGCCACCATGTGCGGCATGGAAAAGCGCGTGCCCAGGGTGGTCGTGGGGTGGACCGTGTCCAGGGTCAGCGCCAGCGCGTGGGTGTCCAGGCGGATGGCGCGGATGCGCTGCGGCTCGAATCCGGGGTCGGCGCGCAGCGCCAGGCAGGCCTGCACGGCGGAGTGCCCGTGCTGGCAGCACGAATACAGTTTCTGGTAGCCGTGCGAGAGCGACCAGCGGGTGCCCAGCTCGCGCGTGATTTCGCCTTCGCGCAGGCTCGCCTTGACGATGCCCGCGCAGACTTCCTCCATGCTGGCGGGGGCGCCGCCGAAGCCGCATTCGGCCCAGTCGGCGCACTGCATGCCGTTGAGCGCGCCGGCGGCGGCCCAGCCGTTGCGGATCAGGACGCCGGCCATCAGGTGCGAACGCGGTCCCATGCTGGCGGTGGTGATGGCGCCGGAGACGGCGCGCAGCAAGGTCTGCGCGTCATGGCCGCGCAGCAGCGATACCGCGGCCGCTGCGCCGACCGCGCTCCACAGCGCGTGGCCATGCACGGGCGGCGGCATGACATGGAAACTCATGGCGCAGCGCGTGACCAGCTCGTAGGCGCCGGTCAGGGCCGTGAGCACGTCGCGCAGGCGCGCGCGCGTGGCCGTGGCCTCGGCCAGCAGCGCGGGCAGGGTATAGATGCCGGCATGGCAGATGGCCAGCCGGAATCCTTCGTCCAGTTCGCACCAATTGCCGGCCAGGGCATTCCAGGAGGCGGCTTCCATGCGGCCCACGCGCGGCAGCGCCGGGCTGAGCAGGGGCGACTCGGCCGTGCCGGCGCGCGCCGTCAGCAATGCGGCGTAGCGGCGCAATTCGGGTTCCGGGGCGGCGGCGGCCATGGCCGCCAGATCGTCGCACAGCACGTCCACCGCGCGCTGGCGCACGGCGTCGGGAATGGCGTCCCAGCTCAGCGTGGAGACGAACTGGCAGACTTCGGCCAGCCCGGCGGCGAAACGGTCCGAGGGCGTGGCAGGCAGGGCAGGGTTCATTGGATGGCGGGTTCGCGCAATTGGCTGGCGACGTGGTTGGCGGCGCGCTCGATGTGCGAGCGCATGAGCGATTCGGCCAGGCGCGCATCGCGGCTGGCGATGGCGCGCACGATCTGCCAATGCTCGTCGTAGGCGTCGTCCTTGCGCTCGAGCGCCGAGCCCGAGTGCCGGCGATAGATGCGCAGCAGGTGATAGAGGTCTTCGCACAGGGCGGCGATGATGCGCTTGTTGCCGCTGGCCCGGACGATGCGCTCGTGCAGGTCGAAATGGCGTTCCTCGCCGTTCGGGGCGCCTTCGCGCCGCGCCGCCCAGCTCTGGTAGTGCGCGTCCATGTCGCGCTGCAATTGCGCGATATCGGCGTCGCTCATGCGTTGCGTGGCCAGGAAGCAGGCCACGCCTTCCAGGCCCATGCGCATCTGGAACAGCTCGAGCGCCGATTCGGCCGACATCGCGACCACGCGCGCCTTCATGTAGGGTTCGCGGGTGACGATCTGGATGCCTTGCAGGCGGCGTACCGCCTCGCGTACCGGGCCGCGGCTCACGCCGAATTCGCGCGCCAGTTCCACCTCGTTGATCACGCCGCCGGGGGGCAGTCCGCCGGCATAGATGCCGTCGAGCATGCGTTGGTACACCACGTCGGTCAGCGGTGCGTCGATGCCATTCTTGTCGATGGCGGTAATAGGCTTTTCCTTCATGGCGTAAAGGTAGAAGGAGCCGGTAAAAGTGTCAACTCTTTTGCGGAAAGCGGGGGCGACAGCAGGGGGGGGGCGGTTCGCGCCTGTCCCTGCGGGAAGTGGCAGGCGTGGAGGCGGATCGGTGCCTGTCCCTGCGGGGACAGGCACCCCGAGAGTTTGCGGGTGCCAGTCCCCCTGCGGGGACAGGCACCCGGAAAGAAAAAAGCCAGTTGCGTGAGCAACTGGCTTTTCGGAATCTTTTGGCGGAGCGGACGGGGCTCGAACCCGCGACCCCCGGCGTGACAGGCCGGTATTCTAACCAACTGAACTACCGCTCCGCAGCGGCGTAACTTCTACACCATGCCAGACGAACTGGCGTCCCCTAGGGGATTCGAACCCCTGTACTCACCGTGAAAGGGTGATGTCCTAGGCCTCTAGACGAAGGGGACAGGACTGGTACTACTTTACTTCGCCTTGGACTGGTGGAGGTAAGCGGGATCGAACCGCTGACCTCTTGCATGCCATGCAAGCGCTCTCCCAGCTGAGCTATACCCCCGGTGTAAAACATCCTAATCAAGCTGGTAACTCAACCGCATTTCTGCTGAAATTTCGGTTTTCGTTGCCGGTTTGTTTAGTGCCGTTGGCGAAGAAACGAGATTATGCACGAGTTTTTTGTGACGTGCAAGTCAGGGGGAAATAAATCGATGTGGACCAGCCTTGCGCCTGGCCCGTCGGTTTGAGTACGGCGCCGACCTGTCCTAATCTTTGCGCAGCCCGGCCGCGGGCGCATGCCTATCACGCAGGAGCACGCCATCATGAGCACTTCGTTTCCCACCCAGAGGCTGGGCGCCACCGATATGCGGATCACGCGCGTGGGTTTCGGCGCCTGGGCGATAGGCGGGCCGGGCTGGTCCGTGGGCTGGGGAGCGCAGGACGACGGCGAGTCCATCCGCGCCATCCGCCACGCGGTGAACCGCGGCATCAACTGGATCGACACCGCGGCCGTCTACGGCCTGGGCCATTCCGAAAGCCTGGTGGGCCGTGCGCTGGCCGGCATGCCGCCTTCGGAGCGGCCCTATGTCTTCACCAAGGGCGGCCTGGTGGGCTCGCCCGCCGACCCCATGGCCAAGCCGCGCCGCATCGGCGCCCCGGACAGCCTGCGGCGCGAGGTCGAGGCATCGTTGCGCAGGCTCGGCGTCGAAGCCATCGATCTGTACCAGATGCACTGGCCGGCCGGCGACGGCACGCCCCTCGAGGTGTATTGGCAAGCGCTGCTCGACCTGCGCCAGGCCGGCAAGGTGCGCCACGTCGGCTTGTCCAACCACAATCTGGCGCAGGTGCAGGCGGCCGAGCAGCTGGGCCACGTCGAAACGCTGCAACCGCCGTTCTCGGCCATTCGCCGCGAAAGCGCCGCGGACCTGCTGCCCTGGTGCGCAAGCCACGACACCGGCGTCATCGTCTACAGCCCCATGCAGTCGGGCCTGCTGTCGGGCGCCTTCAGCGCCGAGCGCGCCGCGGCTTTGCCAGAAGGCGACTGGCGCGCCCGCAACGCCGAGTTCATGGCGCCGCGGCTGGCGGCCAACCTCGAGTTTGCCGATGCGCTCAAGCCGATCGCGCAGCGCCACGGCGCCAGCGTGGGGGCGATTGCCGTCGCCTGGGCGCTGGCCTGGCCCGGCGTCACCGGCGCCATTGCGGGCGCGCGCAGCGCCGAGCAGGTCGATGGCTGGCTGGGCGCGGCGACGCTGGAGCTGGATTCCGATGACATGCGCCAGATTGCCGATGCGCTGGCGCGCACCGGCGTGGGCGGCGGGCCCTTGCTGCCGCCGCCCGACGAGGCGGCGCTTGCGCTGACGGCCCGGCCCTAGGGCTGGCGCGGCAATCAGCAGCAGGCCGATCAGCGCCAGCGCGGGCTTGTCGCCGAAGCGGGCGTACGGCGTCAGGCCGGTCATGCCCTGTACGGCGACCGGCAGCACGCCGGCGCGGCCGGCCGGCAAGGCGGCGGCAACGCGTCCGCGCGCATCGATGGCGGCGGTGATGCCGGTGTTGGTGGCGGCCACCATGGGGCGCGCCGTTTCCATGGTGCGCAGCCGGCCGATCTGCAGGTGCTGGCGCAGCGCCCAGGTGTTGCCGAACCAGCCGAGGTTGCTGACATTGGCCATGATGGTGGCGCCAGGGCGGCCGTCGGGGCCATCCTGCAGCGCCGGCAGCAGCCCGGGGCCGAACAGGTCTTCGTAGCAGATGTTGAAGGCGATGCGCTGGCCCGCGATGTCGAAACTGGGCTGGCGCGCGGCGCCGCGGTCGAAGTCGCCCAGCGGGATGTCCAGCATGTCGACGAACCAGCGGAATCCCGGCGGTACGTATTCGCCCCAGGGCACCAGGTGCTGCTTGTCGTAGCGCATGGCGGTGGTGCCGGTGCGCAATTGTTCGACGGGCGTGCTGGCGTCGAAACCGATCACGCTGTTGGTGTAGCGGTGCCCCGTGGCGCCGTCGGGCTGCGTGTGCAGCGGCACGCCCATGGCGATGCGGGTGTCGGCGCGCCGCGCCACCTCGATCCAGGCGTCCCAGACGCTGGCGGGCAACTGGTCCTGGAAAACGGGCAGGACGGTTTCGGGCAGGATGATGAGATCGGGCTTGGGTTCGCCGGGGCGAGGCGGCAGCGAGGCCAGTTCGAGGTGCCGCCGCAGCCCGGTTTCCAGCAGCGCCGGATCGAATTTCTGCGACTGCTCGACGTTGCCCTGCACCAGGCGCAGGTGCAGCGGCTTGCCTTCGGGCCGCGACCAGCTGAACTGGCCGAGCAGCCAGCCGGCGCCCGCCAGCAGCAGCGCCACCCCGGCGGCCAGCGCCTGGCGGCTGTCGATGCGTCCCGAGGCCGATTGCCACAGGCCGGCCAGCGCGGCGGCCGCGAAGGCGGCCAGCAGCGCCATGCCGTGCACGCCCAGCAGCGGCGCCCAGCCGGCCAGCGGGCTGTCGACGTGCGCGTAGCCGATGTTCAGCCACGGGAAGCCGGTCAGCACCACGGCGCGCAGCCATTCGAGCGCGGCCCAGCAGGCGGCCCAGGTGGCGGCCGTGTAGAGCGTGCGGCGCGCGCGCGCCGGCGGGCTGGCGTCCCAATGGGGCGGGCACAGCCAGCGCGCGGCGGCGCAGGCCAGGCCCGGAAACAGCGCCAGGAACGCCGACAGCGCCAGCACGCCCGCGGCCGCTAGCGGCGCGGCCAGTCCGCCGTAGTCGTGCATGCTGACGTACAGCCAGTACAGGCCCAGGCTGAAGCTGAACATGGCGAACAGCCAGCCGCGCGCCAGCGCCCGCCGCGCCGAAGGCGCCTGCAAGCTGGCATGCGCGGCCACCGCCAGCGCGATGACCTGCACCGGCGCCAGCGACCAGGCGGGCAGGGGATCGGGGGCGAAGCTCAGTGCGTGCGCGGCGCCCGCGGCGGCCAGGATGGCGGGTTGGCGCCAGGCTGGCCCCTTGCCGGCCGGGCTCATTCAGCGGCGCTCGCCGGAGGCTGTGCGCCCGCGTTGCGGCGCACGCGCAGCCACAGGGCGCGCCGCGCGTCGGCGCGCACCACTTCGATATGCAGGCCGTCGTGGTCGGCGCTGTCGCCGCGGCGCGGAATGCGCCCCAGCTGGCCGCCCAGCCAGCCGCCCACGCTGTCGTACTCGTCGTCGGGCAGGTCGGTGGCAAAGGTGGCGTTGAAATGGCTGATATCCGTCGAGGCAGTCAGGCGCCATTGGTTCTCGCCTTCGGGGAAGATCGATTCTTCCTCGTCCTCGTCGAATTCGTCCTCGATGTCGCCGACGATCTGTTCCAGCACGTCTTCCATGGTGACCAGGCCGGAAATGCCGCCATGCTCGTCGATGACGATCGCCAGGTGGTTGCGGCTGGCGCGGAACTCGCGCAGCAGCACGTTCAGGCGCTTGACCTCGGGGATGAACACGGCCGGCCGGACCAGCGAGCGGATATCCAGCGCCGGCTCGAGCATGTAGCGCAGCAGGTCCTTGGCGAGCAGGATGCCGATGATGTTGTCGCGGTCGTCTTCGTAGACCGGAAAGCGCGAGTGCGCGGTCTCGATGATGGTGGCGAGCAACTGCGGCAGCGGCTGGGAGATATCGAGCAGATCCATGCGCGAGCGCGGCACCATGATGTCGGCGACGGTGCGCTCGGACACGGCCAGCGCGCCCTTGATCATGGCGTAGGACTCTGCGTCGAGCAGCTCGCGCTCGTGCGCGGCTTCGAGGATGGCCTTGATGCCTTCGCGGTCTTCAGGCTCGCGCCGCACCAGGGAAAGCAGACGGTCCAGCAGGGATTTGGGAGAGGATTTGGCGGCGCGCTGAGCGTGCGCCTCGGTAGCAGGGTAAGGGTCGGACATCGTCCAGGCGGACAAGTTGGTAAAGATTCAGCATAACCGAATATTTGGCGCAAGTTGTTACGCTGCGCTCCGATTTTGCATACAACAGCGGCCATTGTTCCCCGATTTGGGGCGCATTGGCGCCAATCTGCGCGGCGCCGTCAGGCGGCCAGATAGGGGTCGGCGATTCCCATGCGCGCCAGCACGACGGTCTCCAGGGCCTCCATGCGCCGCGCTTCGCCGGCCTTGATGTGGTCGTAGCCCAGCGCATGCAGGGTGCCGTGCACCGTCAGGTGGGCGGCATGGTCGAGCAGCGTCTTGCGCTGTTCGCGCGCCTCGCGCGCCAGCACCGGCACGCACACGACGATGTCGCCGCGCGCCACCCCGTCGGGGCCGGTGCCGTATTCGAATGTGAGCACGTTGGTGGCGTAGTCGCGGCCACGGAACTCGCGGTTCAGGCGCCGGCCCTCGGCCAGTCCCACCAGGCGCAGGCCGAGTTCGGCGCCGGCCAGCCCGGCATGCCCGTCGCCGGCGGCGCCGGCCAGCGCATACTGGACCCAGCGGCGCAGCCGCCAACGCGGCAGCCGCGCGTCGGCCACGCCGTACTGCACCGACAGCGACAGCTCAGTCGCCATTGGCGGCCGCCTGGTCGTAGGCGTCGACAATGCGCGCCACCAGCGGATGGCGCACCACGTCGCGGCTGGTGAAGCGGGTCGTGGCGATGCCCTGGACTTCCTCGAGCACCTGCACGGCATGCGCCAGCCCGCTTTGCTGGCCGCGCGGCAGGTCGACCTGCGAGGGGTCGCCGGTAATGACGGCCTTGCTGCCGAAACCGATCCGGGTCAGGAACATCTTCATCTGCTCCGGCGTGGTGTTCTGGGCCTCGTCCAGGATCACGAAGGCGTGGTTGAGGGTGCGCCCGCGCATGTAGGCCAGCGGGGCAATCTCGATGGTCTGCTTCTCGAACAGGCGCTGCACGCGCTCGAAGCCCATCAGGTCGTACAGCGCGTCGTACAGCGGCCGCAGATAGGGGTCGACCTTCTGCGCCAGGTCGCCCGGCAGGAACCCCAGCCGCTCGCCGGCCTCGACGGCCGGCCGGGTCAGCACCAGGCGCTGCACCGTGTCGCGTTCCATGGCGTCGATGGCGCAGGCCACCGCCAGCCAGGTCTTGCCGGTGCCGGCCGGCCCCACGCCGAACGTGATGTCGTGCTTGAGGATGTTGTTCATGTAGTCGCGCTGGCGCGGCGTGCGCGGGCGCAGGTCGGTGCGGCGCGTGCGCAGCACCACGCCGCCGCTCTCGTCGTCGACCGGCGGCAGCGTCTGGTCCAGTTCGCGCGGGTCCGCCTGGACCTCCACCGGGCGGCCCACGCCGATCTCGACCAGGCCGAGCTGGATGTCGTCGACCGACAGCGCGCGGTGGGTGGCCTGCTCGTGAAAGCGCCGCAGGGCCCGTCCGGCCAGTTCGGCCTGTTCGCCCTCTATCGTGACCCGGCTGCCGCGGCGCGCCAGTTTCACGCCCATGCCGTCGGCGAGCTGGCGCAGGTTCTCGTCCAGCGGGCCGCACAGGTTGGCGAGGTGGATGTTGTCGCCATCGAGATTGACGATGGCGGGCATGGTGCGGCGGGCGCGGCTGCGGGAAGTGCTCATTCGGCTCCGGATGTGTCGCGTTCGATGCCGGCGACACGGCCGCGCAGCGAGTTGGTGTGGGCGTGGGTGACGACGACGTCGACCATGTGGCCGATCAGGCGCGGCACGCCGGGAAAGTTGACGATACGGTTGTTCTCGGTACGGCCCATCAGCTCGTTGGGGTCGCGCCGCGAAGGGCCTTCGACCAGCACGCGCTGGCGGGTGCCGATCATGCCCTGGGCGATGGCCGCGGCCTGCTGGTTGATGAGCGCCTGCAACTGCTGCAGGCGGCGCAGCTTGACGTCCTGCGGCGTGTCATCGTGCAGGTCGGCGGCCGGCGTGCCGGGCCGGCGCGAATACACGAACGAGAACGAGGTGTCGAAGCCGACGTCCTCGATCAGCTTCATGGTCTTCTGGAAGTCCTCCTCGGTCTCGCCCGGGAAACCGACGATGAAGTCCGAGGACAGCGTCAGGCTGGGGCGCGCAGCGCGCAGGCGGCGCACCACGGACTTGAACTCCAGCGCGGTGTAGCCGCGCTTCATGGCCGCCAGCACCCGGTCGCTGCCGGCCTGCACCGGCAGGTGCAGGAACGACACCAGCTTGGGCAGCCGTGCGTAGGCGTCGACCATGCGCTGGGTCATTTCCTTCGGATGCGAGGTCGTGTAGCGGATCCGTTCGATACCGGGAATCTCGTGCACGTATTCCAGCAGCATGGCGAAATCGGCGATTTCGCCGCTGTCGCCCATGGCGCCGCGGTAGGCGTTGACGTTCTGGCCCAGCAGCGTGACTTCCTTGACGCCCTGGTCGGCCAGGTCGGCGATCTCGAGCAGGACGTCGTCGAAGGGCCGCGACACTTCTTCGCCGCGCGTGTAGGGCACCACGCAGAAGCTGCAATACTTGCTGCAGCCTTCCATGATGGACACGAACGCGGTGGCGCCGTCGACGCGCGGCGGGGGCAGGGCGTCGAACTTCTCGATCTCGGGAAAGCTGATGTCGACCTGGGACACGCCCTGGGCGCGGCGGCGCTTGATCAGGTCGGGCAGCCGGTGCAGGGTCTGCGGGCCGAACACCACGTCGACATAGGGCGCGCGCTTGACGATGGCCTCGCCCTCCTGGCTGGCCACGCAGCCGCCCACGCCGATCACCAGGTTGGGGTTCTGCTTCTTGAGGTGCTGTACCCGGCCCAGGTCGGAGAACACCTTCTCCTGCGCCTTCTCGCGCACGGAACAGGTGTTGAACAGGATGACATCGGCATCCTCGGGGTTGTCGGTCAGCTCCAGGCCCTGGTCGGCGCGCAGCACGTCGGCCATCTTGTCCGAGTCGTACTCGTTCATCTGGCAGCCGAAGGTGCGGATATACAATTTGCCCAGGCCCTGGGCGGTGGTGGCCGGCGTGCCGGCATCGGACGGGCTGGCGCCGTCGCGTTTGACAGTGGTTTCTTGCATGGCGGTCGCCGTGACGGGTGTAGATCCCGGGGGCGTAAGTGGACGAAACCGCCCATTTTAGCCTGTCGCCCGCGGACGGTCTTGGCGGTGTCGTATTTGGCAAGTACTATTGCTGGCCGCCGGGTTGCGGCTATCCGGCCCTCATCCCATTCCCCCATGACCGCAGAACCGATCGCCGCTTTCCCCCCGCCCAAGTCCGGGCTGCCCGGCCAGGGGCTGGCCGGCCTGTTGCGCCGTTGCCTGGTTCCCGTGCTGCTGCTGCTGGGGTGCGCCGCCTGGCTCGACCGGCCGCTGACGCTATGGATCAACCGCAGCGTGTCGCCGCAGGTCAATACGGTATTCGACTACATCGGCAACCTGGGCGACAGCGGCACTTACGTGGCGCTGGGGCTGGCCGCCTATATCCTCGGCCTGCAAGGCATGCTGCGCGGCTGGGCCGTGCCGTGGGGCTGGACCTGCGAGAAAATCGCGCGCGCCGGCATGCTGCTGCTGGCCACGCTTACCGCCGGCGGGCTGGTGACCTGGGTGCTCAAGAACGTCGTGGCGCGCGCGCGCCCCGAAGTGCTGCTTGACGACGGCATCTACGGCATGGGCCGCATGTTTGCCGGCAACCCCTTCAATTCGTTTCCGTCCAGCCATACCCAGACGGCGTTCGCCGTCGCGGCCGTGCTGGGCATCCTGGCGCCGCGCTGGCGCTGGCCGGCGCTGGCGCTGGCCGCGCTGGTGGCGATCAGCCGGGTCATCAACCGCGACCACTACCTGTCGGACGTCTGCGCCGCGGCCCTGATCGCCGTGGTGGCGGCCTACGCCATCAAGCCGTACGTGCTGTCGCCAAGCTGCACCTGGCCGCTGCGCGCGCCCTGGCGCTGGCGCAAGCGCGGCTGAAGGGAAGCGCCTTTCGGGTGCCTGTCCCCGTGGGGACAGGCACCCTGGCCGCAGGTGTCGCTGCCCATGCGGGGACAGGCGCCTCGCGTATCGGGCTGCATGTAAAAAACCCTGCCCGGCCGTATTTGGCCGGGCAGGGTTTTTTTACGACCGGGAACGGTCTCAGGCGATTTCGACTTCGTCGCCGTCCTTCTTGACCGGCTTGACCAGGTCCTCGCGCTTGACGCCCATCCACATGGCCAGCGCGGCGGCGACGAACACCGACGAGTAGATGCCGAACCAGATGCCGATGGTCAGCGCCAGCGAGAAGTAGTGCAGGGTGGGGCCGCCGAAGAACAGCATGGCCAGCACCATCATCTGCGTCGAGCCGTGGGTGATGATGGTGCGCGAGATCGTCTGGGTGATCGCGCTGTTGATGACTTCCTGTACCGAGGCCTTGCGGTACTTGCGGAAGTTCTCGCGGATCCGGTCCATGATGACGACCGATTCGTTGACCGAGTAGCCCAGCACCGCCAGTACCCCGGCCAGCACCGCCAGCGAGAACTCCCACTGGAAGAACGCGAAAAAGCCCAGGATGATGACCACGTCGTGCAGGTTGGCGATCACGCCCGCCACGGCGAACTTCCATTCGAAGCGCAGGCCCAGGTAGACCATGATGCCGATCACCACGACCAGCAGCGCCATCAGGCCGTTGTGCAGCAGCTCCTGGCCGATCTGCGGGCCGACGAACTCGACCCGGCGCAGCTCCACCGCCGGATCGGCCGCCTTCAGCGCGCCCATCACGGTTTCGCTCTGGGTGGCCGAGGTCTGGCCTTCGGCGATCGGCAGGCGGATCATGACATCGCGCGAGGTGCCGAAGTTCTGCACCTGGAAGTCGGTGTAGCCCAGCGTGCCGATGGCCGTGCGCACCTGGTCGAGCTGGGCGGTCTGGGCATAGCTGACCTCCATGACCGTGCCGCCGGTGAACTCGATCGACAGGTGAAAGCCGCGCGTGATGATGAAGAACACGGCCGCCAGGAACGTGACCAGGCTGATGATGTTCAGCACCAGGGCATGGCGCATGAACGGGATGGTGCGATGAATCCGGAAAAATTCCATGTTTCGCCTTGCGTATCAGGATGGCGGGCGGCCGGGCCGCCCGCATCGATCAGTTTGCCTTGGGTTTCCAGACGGTGCCGATGGAAATGCTCGACAGCTTCTTCTTGCGGCCGTACCAGAGGTTGGCCAGCGCGCGCACGCCCACCACCGACGAGAACATCGAGGTGACGATGCCCAGGCAGTGCACCACGGCAAAGCCGCGGATCGGGCCGGAGCCGAACGCCAGCAGCGCCAGGCCGACGATCAGCGTGGTGAGGTTGGAGTCCAGGATGGTGCCCCACGCGCGCTCGAAGCCATGGTGGATGGCCTGTTGCGGCGTGGCGCCGTTGCGCAGCTCTTCGCGGATGCGCTCGTTGATGAGCACGTTGGCGTCGATGGCCATGCCCAGGGTCAGGGCGATGGCCGCGATGCCGGGCAGGGTCAGGGTTGCCTGCAGCATCGACAGCAGCGCCAGCAGCAGCAGCACGTTGACCGTCAGGCCGATGGTCGAGAAGATGCCGAACAGGTGGTAGTACACGATGATGAAGATGGCGATCGCGATGAAGCCATACAGCGTCGAGTAGAAACCCTTGGCGATGTTGTCCGCGCCCAGGCTGGGGCCGATGGTGCGCTCCTCGATGATGGACATGGGCGCGGCCAGCGCGCCGGCGCGCAGCAGCAGCGCGGTGTCGGCAGCTTCCTCGGCGGTCATGCTGCCCGAGATCTGCACCTGGCCGCCGCCGATTTCGCTGCGGATGACCGGCGCGGTGACGACTTCGCCCTTGCCGTTCTCGAACAGCAGGATGGCCATGCGCTTGCCGATGTTGTCGCGCGTGACGTCGCGGAAGATGCGCGCGCCCTTGGAGTCCAGCGTCAGGTGCACGGCCGGCTGCTGGGTCTGGCCATCGCGGCCGGGCTGGGCGTCCTGCAGGTTTTCGCCGGTCAGCACCACCTGGCGGCGCACCAGCAGGGGGCGGCCGTCGCGGTCGGTGTAGCGCTCCAGGCCGAACGGCACGCTGCCGGCGGCCAGGGCCGATTGCGCCGCCGGGCTGTCGTCGACCATGCGGATCTCGAGCGTGGCGGTGCGGCCCAGCAGCTCCTTGGCCTTGGCCACGTCCTGCACGCCGGGCAGCTGCACGATGATGCGGTCGGCGCCTTGCTGCTGGATGACCGGCTCGGCCACGCCCAGCTCGTTGATGCGGTTGTGCAGGGTGTTGATGTTCTGCTTGAGGGCGGTGTCCTGCACGCGGGTGACCGCGGCCGGGTTGAGCATGCCCGTCAGTTGCAGCTTGCCGCCGTCGCTGGTTTCGGTGAACTGCAGGTCGGGCAGGCGCGAGCGCAGCACGTCGCGGGCGCGGTCGCGTTGTTCGGCGGTGGCGAAAGTGGCCACGACCGACTGGCCCGAGCGCTCGATGGCGCCGACTTCGGCCTTCTGGTCGCGCAGCGCGCTGCGCACGTCGGCCACCAGCGAGTCATAGCGCGCCGTCAGGGCGCCCTGCATGTCGACCTGCAGCAGGAAGTGCACGCCGCCGCGCAGGTCCAGGCCCAGGTACATGGGCTTGGGCTCGAACCAGCCCAGCGACCGCATCCAGGGCGGCGAGGCGGGCAGCAGGTTCAGCGCCACGGTGTAGTGGGGGTCGCCGGCCACGGTGTTGAGCGTGCGGTCGATCAGGTCGCGCGCCTGCAGCTGCACGTCGGTGGACGGAAAGCGCGCGCGCACCGCGCCCAGCGTGCCGTTCTGCTCGTAGTAGACGCTGTCGGCCGGCAACTGGGCGTTTTCGATGATCTGCTGGACCTGTTCCAGCGTGGCCTGGTCGACCTTGATCGTCGCCTTGGCGGACGAGACCTGGACGGCGGGGGACTCGCCGTAGAAGTTGGGCAGGGTATAGAGCAGGCCGATGACGACCGCAACCAGGACCGTGATGTATTTCCAGAGGGGATAGCGGTTCATTGCCGGCTACTTCGTGCGGTGGGGGTGAGCGGAACAAGGCCCCGCCACGCGGGGCCTTGTGTGACCTTACAGGGCCTTGATGGTTCCCTTGGGCAGGACCGCGGACACGGCGGTCTTCTGCATCACCACTTCGACCGGCTTGTCGGCCAGTTCGGAGACTTCCACGGTGATATAGCTGTCGGTAACCTTGGAAACCCTGCCCAGCATGCCGCCCGAGGTGACGACCTCGTCGCCCTTGGACAGGGCGGCGACCATGTTGCGATGTTCTTTCTGGCGCTTCATCTGCGGGCGGATCATCAGGAAATAGAGGATCACGAACATCAGAACGATGGGCAGCATGCCCATCAGCGCGTTGCCTTCGGCCGGCGCGGCCTGGGCCAGCACGAGGCCAGCGGTATCGATAGCAGACATTGGTGTGTACTCCTGGTTGGTTGTTCGAGTCTATATAGGTTGTCTGTATGCCTGTCCCCCGCGCGAGCCTTGGACAGGGCAAGCCGACTATTGTAGCGATGTTGGCGCAGCGCAACGAGGGCCGCGCCGCCGGGGGGGGGGGGCGGCCGGCCCTAGTCGACCCCGCGCGCGCGATCGGCGGCGAACTGGGCGCGCCAGGCCTCGAAGCGGCCGGCGGCGATCGCCTCGCGCATTTCTTCCATGATGGCCAGGTAGAAGTGCAGGTTGTGCAAGGTGTTCAGGCGCGCGCCGGTGATTTCGTTGGCGCGCTGCAGGTGGTGCAGGTAGGCGCGCGAGAAGTGGCCGCAGGTGTGGCAGGCGCAGCTGGGGTCGAGCGGGCGCGTGTCGTCGCGGTACCTGGCGTTGCGGATCTTGACGTCGCCGTAGCGGGTGAACAGCCAGCCGTTGCGCGCGTTGCGGGTCGGCATGACGCAGTCGAACATGTCCACGCCGCGCGCCACCCCCTCGACCAGGTCCTCGGGGGTGCCCACGCCCATCAGGTAGCGCGGCGCCTGCGCCGGCAGGCGCGGCGTGACATGCGCCAGGATGCGCATCATGTCTTCCTTGGGCTCGCCCACCGACAGCCCGCCGATGGCGTAGCCGTGAAAGCCGATTTCGGCCAGCCCGGCCAGCGACTCGTCGCGCAGCGCCTCGTACATGCCGCCCTGCACGATGCCGAACAGCGCGTTGGGGTTGCCCAGCCGGTCGAATTCGTCGCGCGAGCGGCGCGCCCAGCGCAGCGACATGCGCATCGAGCGGGCCGCTTCGTCGACGCTGGCGGGCCGGCCATCGATTTCGTACGGCGTGCACTCGTCGAAAACCATGACAATATCGGAATTCAGCGAGCGCTGGATGCGCATCGACTCCTCGGGCGTCAGGAACAGGCGCGCGCCGTCGATGGGCGAGGCGAATTTCACGCCTTCCTCGGTGATCTTGCGCATGCCCTGCAGGCTGAACATCTGGAAGCCGCCGGAGTCGGTCAGGATGGGCTTGTCCCATTGCATGAAGCCGTGCAGGCCGCCGTGCTTTTCCATGATGGCGGTGCCGGGACGCAGCCACAGGTGGAAGGTGTTGCCCAGCACGATCTGCGCGCCGATCTCCTTGAGCTCGTGCGGCAGCATGGCCTTGACGCTGCCGTAGGTGCCGACCGGCATGAAGATGGGGGTCTCGACCACGCCGTGGTTGAGCGTCAGGCGGCCGCGGCGGGCGCCGCCGTCGGTGGCCAGCAGTTCGAATTGCAGTCCGGTCATGGGGCGGGGGTCTCGATGAACATGGCGTCGCCGTAGCTGAAGAAGCGGTAGCGTTCGGCGACCGCGTGGGCGTAGGCGCGGCGGATCGGCGCCACGCCGGCCAGCGCCGACACCAGCATCAGCAGCGTGGATTGCGGCAGGTGGAAATTGGTGAGCAGGGCGTCGACGATCCGGTAGCGGTAGCCGGGCGTGATGAACAGCCGCGTATCGCCCTGCGCGGCGGCCAGCGGCCCGTCCTGCGCCTGGGCGGCGGCCGATTCCAGCGCGCGCACGCTGGTGGTGCCCACCGCCACGATGCGCCCGCCGTGCGCCCGCGCCCGGGCGATGGCGGCCACCGTGGCTTCGGGCACCGTGTACCACTCGGCGTGCATGATGTGCTCGGCGAGGTTCTGCACCCGCACCGGCTGGAAGGTGCCGGCGCCCACGTGCAGCGTCACGAAGGCCCGTTGCACGCCCTGGGCGGCCAATTGTTCCAGCATGGGCTGGTCGAAGTGCAGGCCCGCGGTGGGCGCGGCGACCGCGCCCGGCTCGCGCGCATAGACCGTCTGGTAGCGCCGTTCGTCGGTCGCGTCGGCCGCATGCGTGATGTAGGGGGGCAGCGGCGTGGCGCCGTGGGCGTCGAGCAGGTCCAGCACCGGCGCGGGAAAGCGCAGGTCGAACAGCTCCCCCTCGCGGCCCAGCACTTCGGCCTCGAAGGCCTCGGCCAGGCGCAGGCGCATGCCCGGCCCCGGCGACTTGCTGGCGCGCACGTGCGCCAGCGCGCGGTCCGGCGCCGTGATGCGTTCGACCAGCACCTCGACCTTGCCGCCGGTGGCCTTCTGGCCCGTCAGGCGCGCCTTGATCACGCGCGTGTCGTTGAACACCAGAAGGTCGTGCGGGCGCAGCAGCCCGGCCAGGTCGGGAAAGCGGCGATCATGCAGCCGGCTGGCCGCGTCCAGGTGCAGCAGGCGGCTGCCGCCGCGCTCGGCGGCCGGGCTCTGGGCGATCAGCTCGGGCGGCAGGTGATAGTCGAAATCGGCAAGCGTAAGAGGGGTGGGCACGCGATACGTTCTATGGAAAGCCGCGGCCAATGGCGGCCGCGTTGGACAGCCCGCTATTGTATGCGAGGGGCCCGCGCGGCCCGCCGGCCAGGCAGCGGCGCCGAAAATGTGTCCGCGTGCGCCGCGGCGCGCCAGCTTAGGTATGCTTGCATTCTTGAGCGAAAGAACATGTAACAGGCAGGGAGCGATGCGGCGGGCAGGCAAACAAGGCAAGTGGCAACAATGGCTGGCCGGCGTCATGCTGGCGCTGGGCGCCGCCGGCGCGGCGGCGCAGGGCCTGCCGTCCAGTATGGTGGCGGCCTGGAAGGCGACCAAGCTGCCCGACCAGTCCCTTTCGCTGGTGGTGCAGGAGATCAACGGCCCGCGGCTGGCGACGCTCAACGCCAAGGAGCCGCGCAATCCGGCTTCCGTCATGAAGCTGGTGACGACCTGGGCCGCGCTGTCCGAGCTGGGGCCCAGCTACGCGTGGCGCACCGAATTCCTGACCGAGCCCGGCGACCGGCCCGATGCCCACGGCGTGCTGCGCGGGCCGCTGTACCTGCGCGCCGGCGGCGACCCGCAACTGCTGCTGCAGGATCTGTGGGCCCTGTTGCGCGAGCTGCGGCTGCGCGGCGTCAAGCAGATCGGCGACCTGGTGGTGGACCGCAGCATTTTCGGGCAGGTGGCCATCGATCCCGGCGCCTTCGACGGCGCCTCCGACCGGGCCTACAACGCCAGCCCGGACGCTCTGATGGTGGGCTTCGGCGCGCAACGCCTGCTGTTCACGCCCGACGCCGCGGCGCGCAAATGGGTGCCGATGATCGATCCGCCGCTGCCGGGCCTGCGCCTGGAAGGCGCGGTCGAGTGGAGCGACGTGCGTTGTCCGGGGCCGCCGGTGGTCGGCACCGAGCCGGTGGTGACCCAGCAGGGCGTGTCCATCCGCCTGAGCGGCAAGGTGGCCGGCTCGTGCGGCGAGTTCAGCCTGTACCGGCTGGCGCTGTCGCAGCCCGAGTACGCCAGCGCGGTGTTCCGCCTGCTCTGGCGCGAACTGGGCGGCACCCTCAAGGGCCAGATCCGCAGCGGCGTCGTGCCGCCGGACGCCGTGGTGCTGGCCAGCCACGACTCGCCCACCCTGGGCGAGGCGATCCGCACCATCAACAAGCGCAGCAACAATGTGATGGCGCGCACCCTGCTGCTGACCCTGGGCGCCGAGCGCGGCCGCCGGCCCGCCACCGTCGAGAGCAGCGGCGTGGTCGCCCGCACCGTGCTGGGCGCGCAGGGGCTGGAAATGCCCGAACTGGTGATCGACAACGGCTCCGGGCTGTCGCGCGAGGGCAGGGTGTCGGCCGACAGCCTGGCGTCCATGCTCACGGTGGCCTGGAATTCGCCCCTGATGCCGGAATTCATCTCGTCGCTGGCCATCGCCGGCGTGGACGGGACGGTGCGGCGGCGCCTCAAGGGCAACGGCGCGCAGGGCATGGCCCACCTGAAGACCGGCTCGCTGCGCGATGTGCGGGCGGTGGCCGGCTATGTGCTGGGGGCCAGCGGCAAGCGTTACGTGGTGGTCAGCATGGTCAACCACGAGAACGCGGCCGCCGTGCGGTCGTTCGACGACGCGCTGGTCGCCTGGCTGGCCGAACAGTGATTGCCCGCCAACCGGCTTAAAATCCTTCTGTTCCCGCCGGCGGCCCGTGCCGCCGGCCATTCGAGAGCCATTTACTGGAGATTCCGCACATGCCTGTGCATGAAATCCGCCATCCGCTGATTCGCCACAAGCTGGGCATCATGCGCCGCGCCGACCTCAGCACCAAGAGCTTTCGCGAGCTGTCGCAGGAAGTCGCGGCCCTGCTGACCTACGAGGCGACCAAGGACATGCCGCTGGCGCCCGCCAGCGTCGAAGGCTGGTGCGGCACCGTCGAGGTCGACAAGATCGCCGGCAAGAAAGTGACCGTGGTGCCCATCCTGCGCGCGGGCATCGGCATGCTCGACGGCGTGCTGAGCCTGATCCCGGGCGCCAAGGTCAGCGTGGTCGGCGTGGCCCGCAACGAAGAAACCCTGCAGGCGCATACCTACCTGGAACGCCTGGTGGGCGAGCTGGACCAGCGCCTGGCCCTGATCGTCGACCCGATGCTGGCCACCGGCGGTTCCATGGTCGCCGCTATCGACATGCTCAAGCGGGCCGGCTGTCGCGAAATCCGGGCGCTGACCCTGGTCTCGGCGCCCGAAGGCATCGACGCCGTGCTCACGGCGCATCCGGACGTGCAGATCTACACGGCCTCGATCGACCAGGGCCTGAACGAAAACGGCTACATCATGCCCGGCCTGGGCGATGCCGGCGACCGCATCTTCGGCACCACGCAAAAGCACGCCGAGTAGCGCGCCGCGCGGATCCGCCCGCCCACAGGAAAACCGCCTTGCAGGCGGTTTTTTTTTGCCGCCGGGCCGCTCCAAGGCAAAAAAGCCCCCTCGGGGGGCAGCAAGCCCGCACAGCGGGCGCAGCGTGGGGGCGCGACCTTTGCCGCCGGGCCGCTCCAAGCGGGTGCCTGTCCCCGCGGGGACAGGCACCCTGGCCGGCGGGGCGGGGCGGGACCGGGCACAGGGCCGTTGCGTGTTCCGTGTGCGACTCTAAAAACCTATATTTATATCGGAATTCTTACTTTATTTTGTACGCGTTTGATTGCTTACGGCACGTATCTCGGACGGCAGAATTTTCCTCCTGCCATCGATGATGCGTCGCTGTAACACGGCAAATACCGTGCATTGCAGCGGTTCTGGATGGCGTTCTTCGTACGTTTGCTGCGCCCATTCTTCCCTGTTCCATCGCGGTGCGGGCATGGCGGGCGTCTGCTCTTCACCCGGCATCCAATGAACATGTCTCTGTCACGCATTGTCAAGGCGGCGCCCCTGCGCCGCACCACACTGGCCATGGCGCTGGGCGCGCTGGGCGCCGCGCCCGCCGCGTACGCCGACTGGAACAACCAGTCCATCATCAAGGCCGGCGAGCGCCAGCACGGCATCCACATCAAGCAAAGCGATGGCGCCGGCGTACGGACCGCCACCGGAACGACCATCAAGGTAAGCGGTCGTCAGGCCCAGGGCGTCCTGCTGGAAAATCCCGCGGCCGAGCTGCGGTTCCAGAACGGCAGCGTCACGTCTTCGGGACAGCTGTTCGACGAAGGCGTCCGGCGCTTTCTGGGCACCGTCACCGTCAAGGCCGGCAAGCTGGTCGCCGATCACGCCACGCTGGCCAACGTCAGCGACACCCGGGACGACGACGGCATCGCGCTCTATGTGGCCGGCGAGCAGGCCCAGGCCAGCATCGCCGACAGCACCCTGCAGGGCGCGGGCGGCGTGCGGGTCGAGCGCGGCGCCAATGTCACGGTCCAACGCAGCACCATCGTTGACGGGGGCTTGCATATCGGCACCCTGCAGCCGCTGCAGCCGGAAGACCTTCCGCCCAGCCGGGTGGTGCTGGGCGACACCAGCGTGACCGCCGTGCCCGCCAGCGGCGCGCCCGCGGCGGTGTTTGTATTCGGGGCCAATGAGCTTACGGTTGATGGCGGGCACATCACCGGGGGGCGGGCAGCGGGGGTGGCGGCCATGGACGGGGCGATCGTGCATCTGCAGCGCGCGACGATACGGCGGGGGGACGCGCCTGCCGGCGGTGCGGTTCCAGGCGGTGCGGTTCCCGGCGGTGCCGTTCCCGGCGGCTTCGGCCCCCTCCTTGACGGCTGGTATGGCGTGGATGTATCGGACTCCACCGTGGACCTCGCTCAGTCGATCGTCGAGGCGCCGCAGCTGGGCGCCGCGATCCGGGCGGGCCGCGGCGCCAGGGTGACGGTGTCGGGCGGCAGCTTGTCCGCACCGCACGGCAATGTCATCGAGACCGGCGGCGGTGCGCGTCGCTTCCCGCCTCCGGCCTCGCCCCTGTCGATCACCTTGCAGGCGGGCGCACGGGCGCAGGGGAGGGCGCTGCTGTACCGGGTCCTGCCGGAGCCCGTGAAGCTGACGCTGGCGGGCGGCGCCCAGGGGCAGGGCGACATCGTCGCGACGGAGCTGCCTCCCATTCCAGGCGCGTCGAGCGGGCCGCTCGACGTGGCGCTGGCCAGCCAGGCCCGATGGACGGGCGCTACCCGCGCGGTCGACTCGCTGTCCATCGACAACGCCACCTGGGTCATGACGGACAACTCGAACGTCGGCGCGCTGCGGCTGGCCAGCGACGGCAGCGTCGATTTCCAGCAGCCGGCCGAAGCTGGGCGGTTCAAGGTCCTGATGGTCGATACGCTGGCGGGTTCGGGGCTGTTCCGCATGAATGTCTTCGCGGACCTGGGGCTGAGCGACAAGCTGGTCGTCATGCGGGACGCCAGCGGCCAGCACAGGCTGTGGGTCCGCAACAGCGGCAGCGAGCCGGCCAGCGGCAACACCATGCTGCTGGTGCAGACGCCACGAGGCAGCGCGGCGACCTTTACCCTTGCCAACAAGGACGGCAAGGTCGATATCGGTACCTACCGCTATCGATTGGCCGCCAACGGCAATGGGCAGTGGAGCCTGGTGGGCGCGAAGGCGCCGCCGGCGCCCAAGCCCGCGCCGCAGCCCGGTCCCCAGCCCGGTCCCCAGCCGCCGCAGCCGCCGCAGCCGCCGCAGCCGCCGCAGCCGCCGCAGCCGCCACAGAGGCAGCCGGAAGCGCCGGCGCCGCAACCGCCGGCGGGCAGGGAGTTGTCCGCCGCCGCCAACGCGGCGGTCAACACGGGTGGGGTGGGCCTGGCCAGCACGCTCTGGTACGCCGAAAGCAATGCGTTGTCCAAGCGCCTGGGCGAGTTGCGCCTGAATCCGGACGCCGGCGGCGCTTGGGGCCGCGGCTTCGCGCAACGCCAGCAACTGGACAACCGCGCCGGGCGGCGCTTCGACCAGAAGGTGGCCGGCTTCGAGCTGGGCGCCGACCACGCGGTGGCGGTGGCCGGCGGGCGCTGGCACCTGGGCGGGCTGGCCGGCTATACGCGCGGCGACCGCGGCTTTACCGGCGACGGCGGCGGCCACACCGACAGCGTGCATGTCGGGGGCTATGCCACCTATATCGCCAACAGCGGTTTCTACCTGGACGCGACGCTGCGCGCCAGCCGCCTCGAAAATGACTTCAAGGTGGCGGGCAGCGATGGGTACGCGGTCAAGGGCAAGTACCGCACCCATGGGGTAGGCGTCTCGCTCGAGGCGGGCCGGCGCTTCGCCCATGCCGACGGCTGGTTCCTCGAGCCGCAGGCCGAGCTGGCGGTGTTCCGGGTCGGCGGCGGTGCGTACCGCGCGGCCAATGGCCTGCGGGTGCGCGACGAAGGCGGCAGCTCGGTGCTGGGTCGCCTGGGCCTGGAGGTCGGCAAGCGCATCGAACTGGCAGGCGGCAGGCAGGTGCAGCCATACATCAAGGCCAGCGTGTTGCAGGAGTTCGACGGCGCGGGTACGGTACGCACCAACGGCATCGCGCATCGCACCGAACTGCGCGGCACGCGCGCCGAACTGGGCCTGGGCATGGCCGCCGCGCTGGGCCGCGGCCACAGCCTGTATGCCTCGTACGAGTACTCCAAGGGCCCGAAGCTGGCCATGCCGTGGACCTTCCACGCGGGCTACCGGTACAGCTGGTAAAGCGAGAAGGGTCCATCCCCCCGCGGGGGAGATTTTCCTGGAGGTTGGCCGGTGCCAGTCTCCAGGCTCAGGCGGCCAGGGCCTGCGGGCCGGGCAGGCCGTGCTGGTGCTGGCCGAACCATTGCAGGGTGTCGGCCAGGGCGGCGACTTCGCCGATGACCAGCAACGCCGGGGGGCGCACGCTGCGCCGGCGCGCGATCTCGGGCAGCTCGGCCAGCGTTCCGGTGACGACGCGCTGTTCGGGCCGGCTGCCGTTTTCGATCAGGGCGAACGGGGTGGCCGGCGCGCGGCCGTGTTCGAGCAGGCGCGCGGTGACGTAATCGAGCTGGCCCACGCCCATGTAGAACGCCAGGGTCTGCTGGTCGCGGGCCAGGCCGGCCCAGTCCAGGGTGTCCTGGTCGGCGCGGCAGTGGGCGGTGACCATGCGCACCGACTGCGCATGGTCGCGATGCGTCAGGGGGATGCCGGCATAGGCGGCGCAGGCCAGCGCCGCGGTGATGCCGGGCACGACCTCGTACGGCACGTCGTGCGCGCGCAGGTATTCCAGCTCTTCGCCGCCGCGTCCGAAGATGAAGGCGTCGCCGCCTTTCAGGCGCACCACGCGCCGGCCGGCGCGCGCCTGGGCCAGCATGAGGGCGTGGATGCGCGCCTGGGTGGCGTCGTGGTCTTCGCCGGGCAGCTTGCCCACGGGCACGCGTTCAGCGTCGCGGCGCGCCAGCGCCAGCACGCCCTCGCTGACCAGGCGGTCGTACAGGATGATGTCGGCTTCATTGAGCGCGCGCAGCGCCTTGAGCGTCAGCAGGCCGGGGTCGCCCGGGCCCGCGCCCACCAGCACGACGCTGCCCCGGGGGGCGGCCTGCGGCGCGCGCAGCGCCTGTTCCAGTTCCTGCTCGGCCAGCCCGGGCTGTTGCTGGCGCAGGCGCGCCGCGACCGGGCCGTCGAGCAGCCAGTCGTAGAAACGCCGTCGCTGGCCGAGGTCGGGGCGGGCGGCGCGGATGCGCGGCCGATAGCGCGCCGCCAGGGCCGCCAGCTGGCCGAGCGAATGGTCGAACAGCGACTCGATGCGCTCGCGCAGGCGCCGCGCCAGCACCGGCGCCACGCCCGAGGAGGAGATGGCCACGATCAGCGGCGACCGGTCGACGACGGACGGCACCTGGAAGGACGACAGTTCGGCATCGTCGACCACGTTGCAGAATACCCGGCGCGCCCGCGCGGCCTCGCTGACCGCCGCGTTGACGGCGCGGTCGTCGGTGGCGGCCACCACCAGCCAGGCGCCGGCCAGCCAGGCGGGTTCGAAGCCGCCGTCCAGGCGGGCGATGCCGCCCTGCTCGGCCAGGGCGGCGAGCGCCGGATCCAGGCGCGGCGCGCCCACGACGACCTCGGCGCCGGCCTGCAGCAGGGCCTGTGTCTTGCGGACGGCGACGGCGCCGCCGCCTACCACCAGTACGCGCCGCCCCGTCAGGTCGGCGAAAATCGGGAACAGCGTCATGGAAATCAGCCACGCGGGAAGGCCCGCAGAATGTCAGCCGATCATAGGGACCGGGGTTCATCCCTACAACTTTCGATTTCTTGAATCCATATAGCCATTAATCATTTGGACGCCGGCCGCCCCTGGCGCGGCCGGCCCGGAACCCTGGGCGGACGGGCGGGTCAGAACTGTCTGCCGGGCGGCGCCGGCCGGCGCAACCAGTGTAGTATCAGCCAGCGCGGCCCGCGTCCCGGGCCGCCGAACCGAGCGTTTCAGGAGCGGCCCATGATGGTGCGATTTTTTGTTTCAATTGGTGTGCTGGCGTGGGCCGGCGCGGCGCAGGCGGGCGTGTGCGACGCCAAGTTCATGCATGACGGCGGCCAGGTGCAGTTGACCGGCAGCGGCAACATCGGCCTGGGCGCCGACCTGGGCTTCACCGAGGTTTCCAAGACCAACGGCGACAACTGCCGCGCGCGCGTGCAGGGCATGGCCACCTTCAGCTATGCCGGCCTGCCGCCGGGCAAGTCGCGGCTGGATTACCTGATGACCGTCAAGAACGGCCAGGCCACGTTCGTGAAGTACGCCGAGGCGGGCGAGCAGCCCCGCTCCGAGGGGCAGTTCGACCTGCGCATGCTGGGCCTGTTCGCCTACGACAAGATCAGCGGCGAAGGGCAGCGCCTGCCCGGGGCCAGCTACCGGCTCAGGATCGGCAAGGAGGCGCCGGTGGGCGGCCAGCCGACCACCGTGGTGCGCATCGGCGAAAAGACGGTCGGCGCCCGCCAGGACCTGAGCACGGCGCTGGGCCGCCATGCCTGCTGGCCGATCACCTATCCGCGCAGCAGCGAGCCCACCATGGCCACCTTCAAGGGCCTGACCTTGCCGATTCCCGGCATGGACACCACGGTGACCGATTGGTACTGCCCCAGCGTCAACCTGGTAATGCGCCAGGACATCGACCAGGCCGGAATCAAGTCATCCGTTGAGATTACGCAATTGAAGTAGCACCCCGTAGCACGCGGGGGTACGTGGCGCGGTGCGCGGCTGGTATGATGAACGCGTCATCGACACATCGACAAGGAGCTGATAATGGCCGCGAGAAGATCCGACGAAGCAACGAAAGAGAAACTCATCGACAGCGTCAAGACCAGCCTCAATGATGCCGAGACCTTGCTGCGCGAAGCCGCCAGCACCACGGGCGACAAGGCGACCGAATTGCGCGAGCGCGCGCTGGCATCGGTGCGCCGCACCCGCGAGGCGCTGTACGACGCGCAGGACGCGGTGCTCGAACGCGGCCGCCGCGCGGCCCGCGCCACCGACGATTACGTGCACGACAATCCCTGGCAGGCCATCAGCATCGCAGGCGTGACCGGCCTGCTGCTCGGCCTGCTGATCAGCCGCCGCTGATCACGGCGGGGCGGGCCGCGCGTCCGCCCCGGCATGCACAATGGGTTTGCGTAGATCGGTATTCGGCGTGGCCGCCAGTCTGGTCGGACTGACGCGTACACGCCTCGAACTACTGGCGCTGGAAGCCGCCGGCGAAAAGATCCGCCTGATCAAACTGCTGGGCATGGCCTTCGGCGCGCTGCTGTTCCTGACGCTGGCGGTCCTGGTATTCACCATCACGATCGCGGTGGCCTTCTGGCCTACCGAGTCGCGCTACGCCGCGCTGGGCTGGCTGGCGGGCGGCTATGGCGTGATCGGGCTGGTGCTGTTCTTCCTGGTCCGGCGCGACCTGGTCGACGGTCCCGTGCCGTTCGCCGCCACGCTCGAGGAGCTCGGCCGCGATACGGACATGCTGGAACGGGTGCGCGATGCGCAACGCGCCAGCGACGGGCAGCGCAACGCGGAGGACGACTGACATGGCCCGCCACTCGGCTTCGGTAGACCGCATGGTGCGGCTTGAATTGCTGCGCGCGCGCGCCGCGCTCGAGCGCGAGGCGCTGGCGCAGGGCATCGTCGAGGCGGGGCGCACGCTGACGCCAGGCAACATGGTCAAGTCCATCTGGCCCAGCCTGGGCAAGGCCAATACCTCGCGGCTGTTCTGGCAGGCGTTCGCGCTGGTACGGCGCTATCCCTTCGTCAGCTCGACGCTGTCGGCCATGGTGATGGGGCGCGGCGCCCGGCGCTCGGGCCTGCTCAAGCTGGCCGGCGTGGCGCTGGTGGGCTGGCAGGCATACCGGATCTGGCAGTCCGCGCGCGAGGAGCGCCAGGCCGATTGAGCCAGGCCGGCAGGCGGGCGGCCGGCGCCGCCCGCGGCATTGCTACAGTCCCAGCGTGTCCCACATGGCATCCACCCGGCGCTTGACCGCCTCGTCCATGTGTATGGGCGTGCCCCATTCGCGGCTGGTTTCGCCCGGCCACTTGTTGGTGGCGTCCAGCCCCATCTTGCCGCCCAGGCCGGACACCGGCGAGGCGAAATCGAGGTAATCGATCGGCGTGTTCTCGACCAGCACCGTGTCGCGCACGGGGTCCATGCGCGTGGTCATGGCCCAGACCACTTCGGTCCAGTCGCGCGGGTCGATGTCTTCGTCGACCACCACGATGAACTTGGTGTACATGAACTGCCGCAGCACGCTCCACAGGCCGAACATCACGCGCTTGGCGTGGCCGGCGTACTGCTTGCGGATCGACACCACCGCCAGGCGGTAGCTGCAGCCTTCCGGGGGCAGGTAGAAATCGACGATTTCGGGCAGCTGGCGGCGCAGCAGCGGCACGAATACCTCGTTCAGCGCCACGCCCAGCACGGCCGGCTCGTCGGGCGGCTTGCCGGTATAGGTGGAGTGGTAGATGGGGTTGCGCCGCATGGTGATGCGGTCCACCGTGAACACCGGGAACCAGTCCTGCTCGTTGTAGTAGCCGGTATGGTCGCCATAGGGGCCTTCGAGGGCCATTTCGTAGCCGGTGGCCGGGGGCGGGTTGGCGCCCTCGGGCACCGCGGCAGCGACGGCGCGCGGATCGTCGGCCGGCAGCAGGTGGCCCTCGAGCACGATCTCGGCCGAGGCCGGCACCGACAGGTCGCTGCCCAGCGCCTTGACGACCTCGGTGCGCGAGCCGCGCAGCAGCCCGGCGAACTGGTATTCGGACAGCGTGTCCGGCACCGGCGTGACCGCGTCCAGGATGGTGGCCGGGTCGGCACCCAGCGCCACGGCGATGGGAAACGACTTGCCCGGGTGGGCCTGGGCGTGGTCGCGGAAGTCCAGCGCGCCGCCGCGGTGCGACAGCCAGCGCATGATCAGCTTGTTCGGCCCCAGCGGCTGCTGGCGGTAGATACCCAGGTTCTGCCGCCGGGCGTTCGGCCCGCGCGTGATCACCAGGCCCCAGGCGAGCAGGGGCGCCACATCGCCCGGCCAGCAGGTCTGGATGGGCAGGCGGCCCAGGTCGACGTCGGCGCCTTCCCAGACGATTTCCTGGCAGGCGGCGCTGCGCACGGTCTTGGGGCTCATGTCCCACAGGGCGGCTTTCAGCATGGACACCTTGGCCAGCGCGTCGCGCAGGCCCTTGGGCGCTTCGGGCTCGCGCAGGGAGGCCAGCAGTTCGCCGGTTTCGCGCAGGGCGCCGACGTCGTCGGCCCCCATGCCCCAGGCGACCCGCCGCGGCGTGCCGAACAGGTTGGCCAGCACCGGCATGTCGGCCGGCGCGTCGTTGTGGCGGGCGTTCTCGAACAGCAGGGCCGGGCCGCCGGCGCGCAGCACCCGGTCGGCAATCTCGGTCATTTCCAGCCGCGTCGAGACCGGCGCGGTGATGCGTTTGAGTTCGCCCTGGCGTTCAAGCTGGGCAAGAAAATCTCGGAGGTCGCGATACTTCAAGGCAGATCCCGGCAAAATAGTTACATTCTTGAGGCAAAACAGAGGTTAACATCTGCCTCCTCTCATTCCACGCAGGAGGTCCCATGCCCGATGCGTCAGTGGCCGGCCTGTTCCGACAGCTGGCCCAAGGAGTGCACCACCATCTCGCCGAATGGCTGCGCATCAGCTCCGTCTATCTGGGCATTGCGGTCATCGTGACAGTGAGCATGGGGTTTGCCTTGCCCGGTCTGCGCGACCAGGCGCTGCAGGTGCACAAAGCCTTGTTGACCGCCCTGGCACCTACGTCCATGCCATCCGCCGAACTGGAACCCGGAGCCGAAGCCGGCGCCGATGCGTCCTCGGCCGTGGTCATGGCGATACCGAGCGCGCCCGCCAGCAATGCGACCGGATTCCTCGGCCCGCTGCGCAGCGATACGCCGCCGGCGCCGCCGAACCGTCCGTCCGCCGCCTCGAGCGCGCAGGTGGAGGCATTGCGCAACTATATCTCGCGCAAGTACAAGGTGGCCTATGACGCGACCGCGGTGCTGGTCAATACCGTCTACAAGGTCGGCCGCGAGAAACAGCTCGATCCGCTGCTGTTGCTGGCCGTGATCGCCATCGAGTCGCGCTACAACCCGTTTGCCGAAAGCCCGGTGGGCGCGCAGGGGCTGATGCAGGTGATGACCCGGGTGCACCAGGACAAGTTCGACGCCATTGCCCACGTGGGCAAGGGCAACCCGCTCGATCCGGTGGCCAACATCCATGTCGGCTCCACGATCCTGAAGGATTGCATCAACCGCCGCGGGTCGCTCAATGGCGGCCTGGCCTGCTATGTGGGGGCCACCGGCCCCGACGATGGCGGCTATGGCGCCAAGGTGCTGGCGGAGCGGCGCCGCCTGGCGCTGGCTTCGGGCATCGCGCTGGCGCGCGATTGACGCCGGGCCGGCGCCAGCCGGCCCGCGCCGCCGCCTACAGCAGCTTCTCGATGCGGGCCACGGCTTCCTGCAGGCGGTCCAGCCCGGTGGCGTACGAGAAGCGCATGGTGCGTTCGCCGTGGGCGGGGCCGAAATCCAGCCCCGGCACCGCGGCCACGCCGCCCTCGTGCAGCAGGCGATGCGAGAACGCCATGCTGGTCGTGCCCAGCGCCGCGATGTCCGCATAGATGTAGAACGCGCCGTCCGGGCGCACCGGCACCGGGATGCCCAGGCGCTCGAACTCCGGCAGCAGGTAGTCGCGCCGCTGCTTGAAGGCCTCGCGGCGGTGCTCGAATATCTTCAGCGCGTCGGGCGTGAAGCAGGCCAGCGCGGCATGCTGGGCCAGCGTGGGCGCGCAGATCGCCAGGCTGGCGGCCATTTTCTCGACCTTGGCCACCATGCTTTCGGGCACGATCATCCAGCCCAGGCGCCAGCCGGTCATGTGGAAGTACTTCGAGAAGCTGTTGATGACGATGATGTCGTCGTCCAGCAGCAGCGCCGAACGCGGTTGCGATTCGTACGACAGCCCCAGGTAGATTTCGTCCACGATGCTGAAGCCCTGGCGTTCGCGCACGGCGGCCAGCAGCTCGGCCAGTTCGTCGTGGGCGATCGAGGTGCCGGTGGGATTGCTGGGCGAGGCGATCAGCACGCCCTGGGTGGCGTCGTTCCAGTGGTCGCGCACGTCCTGCGCCGAGAGCTGGAAGCGCTTGGCGGCGGTGCTGGGAATCAGGCGCGGCTGCCCGCCGGCGGCCAGCACGAAATTGCTGTTGGCCGGGTACGAGGGGTCGGGCATCAGGACCTGCGCGCCCGGATTGACCAGCGCGGCGCAGGCCAGCGCCAGCGCGCCCGAGGCGCCGGCGGTGACGATGATGCGGGCCGGGTCCACGCGCGCGCCGAACTCGCTTTCGTAGAATGCGGCAATGGCTTCGCGCAGCGCGGACAGGCCGGCTGGCGCGCTGTAGCCGCTCAGGCCGGCGCGCGCGGCGCGCTCCAGCGCTTCCACCACCTGGGGCGGCGCGGTAAAGTCCGGTTCTCCGATTCCCAGGCTGATGATGTCGCGCCCGGCCGCTTGCAGGGCCTGCGCTTCCTTGAAAAGCTCCACAACCTGGAATGTCAGAAAATCGTTGGTACGAGTGGCTAAGCGCGGCATGGTGAATCGAATGGGTTATGTAGCGAAAGGGGGATTGTAGTCATGCAGCCATCGCGACGCGCTTTCCTGCTCGGACGCCGCCCGCGGCAGTCGTCCTGGGCGGCGTTCTGCGAGCGGCTCTCACTGGCGGTAGCGGCGCCGCTGCGCGACCTGGACCCGGCCGGGGGCGCGGCATTGTTGCGGGCGCGCTCGGATGCCGAGGTGCGCCGCGCGCGCTGTGCCAGGAGTATGGGGTGAGCCTCGGCCTGCCCGGCGCCCGGCCAGCCGGACGGCCGGTGTTGCAGATCGATCCGCGCGGCCTGCGCGCGCTGGCCCCCGAAGGCGGGGCCTGGCGTGCCGGCCCCGGCTGCCTGGCGGGAGAGCTGGCCGCCGCCGGCCTGGACCAGTTCGCCGAGGTCGCGCCGACGTGCACGCTGGCCGACTGGCTGGCCGATTCGCGCGGCTGGCCCACCGGCGAGACCGGCGCCAGCGGCGTGCTGGAGGCCAGCGTGCTGCTGGCCGACGGCACCGCCGAAGCGCTGGGCCCCTTTGGCGCGGCCGATGTGCGGCCGCTGCGCTCGGCCACGGTGCAGCGCCTGGTGCCGGCCCTGTTCCAGCTGGCCGGCGGGCAGGATGCCGCGGCCTGCCTGGCCCAGCCTGCCTGGCCGGCGCGCTATCGCCTCGACGCGCTGCAGCCGCGCGAACCGCGCAGGCGTCAATCTGGCGCATCTGTTGCTTGGGCATGACGGCGCGCTGGCCTGGGTGGAAAGCGTGCTGCTGGCGCCGGCGGCGGCGCCGCCGCCGGCCGCGTCCGGCAGCGCGCCGGCCGAGGCCGCGCGCCTGGATGCGCGCGTGCGCGCGCTGTTCGATCCGGATGGCGTGCTGGCGGCGCGCGCCGGGTCCGGCGCGGTCGGCGCAAAGGGGCGGGAGTAAGATAGCGCCACTGCGCCTTGCGCAGCCGGCCAGCCCGTGCAGGCGCGGGCAGCATCTTTCCGGCGTGCGCTGCCGCATCGTTCACTTTCGCAGCTCCAACCTACGTCATCGCCATCATGGACGCCAACTTTCGCAAGGCCGCGCTGGAATATCACGAGCATGGCCGCCCCGGCAAGATTTCGGTCACGGCCACCAAGCCGCTGGTCACGCAGCGCGACCTCAGCCTGGCCTACTCGCCGGGCGTGGCCGCCGCCTGCGAGGAGATCGTCGAGGACCCGGCCAATGTGTTCCGCTACACCGGGCGGGGCAAGCTGGTGGGCGTGATCACCAACGGCACGGCGGTGCTGGGGCTGGGCAACATCGGCGCGCTGGCCTCCAAGCCGGTGATGGAAGGCAAGGCGGTGCTGTTCAAGAAGTTCGCCGGGCTGGACGTGTTCGACATCGAGATCAACGAGACCGACCCGGACAAGCTGGTGGAGATCATCGCCGGACTGGAAGCCACCTTCGGCGGCATCAACCTGGAAGACATCAAGGCGCCGGAGTGCTTCACGGTCGAGCGCAAGCTGCGCGAGCGCATGAAGATCCCGGTGTTCCACGACGACCAGCACGGCACCGCCATCACCGTATGCGCGGCCGTGGTCAACGGCCTGGCCGTGGCCGGCAAGCGCATCGAGGACGTCAAGCTGGTGACCTCGGGCGCCGGCGCCGCCGCCCTGGCCTGCCTGGACTTGCTGGTGGACCTGGGACTGCCGCTGGAGCATATCTGGGTCACCGACATCGAAGGCGCCGTCTACCAGGGCCGCACCGCCCTGATGGACCCGGACAAGGCGCGCTATGCGCAGCCGACCGAGGCCCGCACCCTGGCCGAGGTGATCGAGGGCGCGGACGTGTTCCTGGGCCTGTCGGCCGGCAACGTGCTCAAGCCCGAGATGGTGGCCACCATGGCGGCCAACCCGCTGATTCTGGCGCTGGCCAACCCCAACCCCGAGATCCTGCCCGAGGCCGCGCACGCAGTGCGCGACGACATCATCATGGCCACCGGCCGTTCGGACTACCCGAACCAGGTCAACAACGTGCTGTGCTTTCCGTACATCTTCCGCGGCGCGCTGGACGTGGGCGCGACCACGATCACGCGCGAGATGGAAAAGGCGGCGGTCCTGGCCATCGCCAGCCTGGCGCGCGAAGAACAGAACGAGGTCGTGGCCGCGGCCTACGGCACCTATGACATTTCGTTTGGCCGCGACTACCTGATTCCCAAGCCGTTCGATCCGCGCCTGATCGTGCGCATCGCGCCGGCGGTGGCCAAGGCGGCCATGGAGGGCGGCGTGGCCACGCGTCCCATCGCCGACCTGGACGCCTACGCCGAGCAGCTGCAGCAGTTCGTCTACCACTCCGGCGCCTTCATGAAGCCGCTGTTCTCGCAGGCCAAGCAGATCGTGCGCGACGGCGGACGGGCCCGCATCGTGTTCACCGAGGGCGAGGACGAGCGCGTGCTGCGCGCCGTGCAGGTCATCGTCGACGAGAAAGTCGCCAAGCCCATCCTGGTGGGCCGCCCCCAGGTGCTGCTGTCGCGCATCGAGAAATTCGGCCTGCGCCTGCGCCTGGGCCAGGACGTCGAGGTCTGCAACCCGGAATACGACGAGCGCTTCCACCAGTACTGGACGACGTATTGGGAGCTGATGTGCCGCAACGGCATCACCAAGGAGATGGCGCGCGTGGAAATGCGCCGCCGCCTGACCCTGATCGGCGCCATGATGGTGCACCTGGGCGACGCCGACGGCATGATCTGCGGCGCGGTCAGCGGCTTCCACGACCACCTGCGCTTCATCGACCAGGTCATCGGCAGAAAGCCCGGCGCCACCACCTACGCGGCGATGAACATCCTGCTGCTGGACGAGCGCACCGTGGCCCTGGTGGACACGCACGTCAATGAAGACCCCAGCGCCGAGCAGATCGCCGAGTACACCGTGGCGGCCGCCGAGGAAATGCAGCGCCTGGGCCTGGCGCCCAAGGTGGCGCTGCTGTCGCGCTCGAACTTCGGCTCGGGCAGCTCGGCCTCGGGCGCCAAAATGCGCCACGCGCTGGAGCTGGTCAACCGCCAGGCCCCCGGCCTGGAGATCGACGGCGAGATGCACGGCGACTGCGCCCTGGACGAATCGCTGCGCCTGCGCCTGCTGCCCGACTCTCCCCTGAAGGGTTCGGCCAACCTGCTGGTGTGCCCCAACGTGGACTCCGGCAACATCGCCTACAACCTGCTCAAGACGGTGGCCGGCAAGAACGTGGCGGTCGGTCCCATCCTGCTGGGCGCCAACGCGCCGGTGCACATCGTCACCTCCAGCGCCACCGTGCGCCGCATCGTCAACATGGCCGCCATGGCCGTGGTCAATGCCGACGCGGTCCGCTGAGCGCGGCGCGGGCAGGGCGGGGGGCGCCCGCCCGCTGACCGGCCTGGTCATGACGGGCGGCGGCGCGCGCGCCGCCTACCAGGTGGGCGCGCTCAGCGCCATCATGGCGATCCTCGACCCGAAGGCGCGGCCGGGCTATCCCAACCCGTTCCCCATCATTTGCGGCACCTCGGCCGGGGCGGTCAATGCGGCGGCGCTGGCCTGCCGCGCCGACCGGCCCCACCTGGCGGTGCGCCGCATGCGGCGGCTGTGGGCCTCGCTGGAGACCGGCATGGTGTACCGGGCCGACGCGCCCGGGCTGATCCGCACCGGCGTGCGCTGGCTGGGCCTGCTGTCGCTGGGATGGATGTATGCCGGCCTGACGCGCAAGCGGCCCCAGTCGCTGCTCGACAGCAGCCCGCTGGCCGACCTGCTGGGCCGCGTGATGGATTTCGACCGCATGCGGCACAACCTGGCGCGCGGGAAGCTGTCGGCGCTGGCCATCACCGCCTCCGGGTATACCAGCGGCGAGCACCTGACCTTCTACCAGTCGGACCGGCCGATCGACCCCTGGCACCGGTTCCTGCGCCGCGCCGTGCCGTCGGCCATCGGGATCGATCACATCATGGCCTCGTCGGCCATCCCGTTCGTGTTTCCGGCGCGGCCGGTGCGCGTGCACGGGCAGGTCGAATGGTGCGGCGACGGGTCGATGCGGCAGCTGGCGCCCATCAGCCCGGCCATCCACCTGGGGGCCACCCGGGTGCTGGTGATCGGCACGGGCTTCCATGACGACACCCACCCGGAAAAGCGCGAGGAGGACCCGCCGTACCCGTCGCTGGCCCAGGTCGGCGGCCACGCGCTGTCGAGCATCTTCCTCGACGGCCTGTCGATGGACGTCGAGCGCCTGGAGCGCACCAATTTCCTGCTCAGCCGCGGCGGCCAGGAGGCCGAGCCGGAGTTCGCCCTGCGGCGGGTGGACGTGCTGGCCCTGACGCCCAGCCAGTCGCTCGACCAGCTGGCGCTGGAGCACCTGGACGACATGCCGTCGGAAGCCCGTACCCTTTTCCGCGTTCTCGGTGTATCGTCCGACCCGAGCCGGTCAAACGGTGGCGCGCTGATGTCATATCTCCTGTTCGAGCATACGTACACGCAACGATTGATCGAACTGGGTTATGCCGATACGATGCGGCGTATTGACGACGTGGTGAAGTTTTTCGGGGAGGCCGGGGCATGACGCGTAACGGTCAGACGACTTTGCAGCGCCAACTGCGCCGCGGCGGCGCTTTGGATCACGACGGGCTGGACAAGCAGGCCGTGGTCGACGCCACGCGCGAACTGGGCATGTCGTTGCTGGTTGCCGATTGCGACCGCGCGCGCAGCCGTTCGGCGGTATTGCGCGCGATCGCCAAGGCGGTGGATTTCCCCGAGTATTTCGGCGGCAATCTCGACGCCCTGTACGACTGTTTGTGCGACACCGTGCTGGACCACAAGACCGGCATCGTCCTGTGGCTGTACCGCCTGCATTCGGGCGATCCGGCATTGCACGAAGACAGCAATCTCATCGATGGCGTATGCGCCGATACGGCCGAGTTCGCACGCGAGAACGGCCGGGTGTTCGCCTATGTCATCGAGCACGCCGGGCGGCACCCCGACCCCGAACCGGGCGTGGCCGCGGCCCCCTACGGCGAGGCCTGAGGCCGGCGGGCGCCAGGGCTCCCCGGCTAGCCGTTCCAGCCCCTGATGGCGCTGACCGCGGCGATCAGGGCGATGCCCGCGGTTTCGGTGCGCAGCACCCGGGGGCCGAAGCGCACCGCCTGCACGCCGGCCGCGCGCGCCTGCTCCAGCTCCTCATCCGACCAGCCGCCTTCCGGTCCCACCAGCAGGCAGATGTCGTCGTGCGCGGCGTGCCGCGCCAGCGCGCCGGCCAGGTCGAGCTCGGCCTGCGGGTGGCACAGCAGGCGCAGCGCCGCGCCGGGCGCCTGTGCCAGCCAGGCCGCCAGGGCTTGCGGCGCGTCCACGGCCATCAGGCGGTTGCGGCCGCATTGTTCGGCGGCCGCCTGGGCGATCCGCTGCCAGTGCGCCAGGCGCTTTTCGGCGCGCGCCCCATTCAACTGGAGCACGCTGCGCTGCGCCGCGATGGGGCTGACCCGCCAGGCACCCAGTTCGACCGCCTTCTCGACCACCCAATCCATCTTGTCGCCGGCCGGCAGGCCCTGGACCAGCGTGATGCGGCCCGGCAATTCGGCTTCGCGCGGCACATGCGCGCCCAGTTGCGCCCAGGCCGCCTTGCCTTCGATTTCCAGCGTGGCGGGATATTCGCCGCCGGCGCCGTCGAACAGCACCAGCGCCGCGCCGGCGCGCAGCCGCAGCACGCGCACCGCGTGGTGGGCGAGCGCTTCGGGCAGCGCCACGCGCTCGCCGGGCGCCAGGCGGGCGTCGCAGTAGAAACGGGGCAGGGACATGGCAGGTTCGCGTACGGCTGGGACAAGGCCGTAAGCCTATCATTTCGGCGCTTGGGCGCCGCGATCCGGGCGGGCCGGCCGCCGCGGCGCGCACTATCGGGGACGGATATTCTCCCGGTGCTAAAATCTGGAGCTTTTCAATCCTTACACCTGACGTCGGATTGACCGGCCGCCAGGGTCACAGAGCCTCCCGAATGAGCAACCCGACCGCCCCTAAACTTGCCTTGGCGGATGCCATCCGCGTACTTGCGATGGACGCCGTGCAGAAAGCGAATTCCGGACACCCCGGCGCGCCCATGGGAATGGCCGAAATCGCGCAAGCGCTGTGGCTGGGCAACCTGCGCCACAACCCGGCCGATCCGGCCTGGGCCAACCGCGACCGCTTCGTGCTGTCCAATGGCCACGGCTCGATGCTGATATACGCCCTGCTGCACCTGACGGGCTACGATCTGCCCCTGGAAGAGCTGAAGAACTTCCGCCAGCTGCATTCGCGCACGCCGGGGCACCCCGAAGTGGGCATCACCCCGGGCGTGGAAACCACCACCGGCCCGCTGGGCCAGGGCCTGGCCAACGCGGTCGGCATGGCGCTGGCCGAGGCCCTGCTGGCGGCCGAATTCAACCGCGCCGGCCACACGGTGGTGGACCACCACACCTATGTCTTTCTGGGCGACGGCTGCCTGATGGAAGGCATCTCGCACGAGGCCTGCTCGCTGGCCGGCACGCTCAAGCTGTCCAAGCTGGTGGCGCTGTACGACGACAACGGCATTTCCATCGACGGCCATGTCGAGCACTGGTTCGCCGACGACACGGCGACCCGCTTCGAGGGCTACGGCTGGAATGTGATCCGCGGCGTGGACGGCCACGACGTGGCGGCGGTGGACGCGGCCATCAAGCAGGCGCGCGCGCAATCCGAGAAACCCACCCTGATCGTCTGCCGCACCGTGATCGGCAAGGGTTCGCCCAACATGGCCGGCACGCACAATGTGCACGGCGCGCCGCTGGGCAACGACGAGATCGCCGCCACCCGCGCGGCGCTGGGCTGGTCGGCCGGCCCCTTCGAGGTGCCGCAGGATATCTACGCCGCGTGGGACAGCCGTCCCGCCGGCGCGCTGGCGCAGGCCGCCTGGGAAGACAAGTTCCAGGCCTATGCGGCCCAGTATCCGGCCGAGGCCGCCGAATTCACGCGCCGCATGAAGGGCGAGCTGCCCGAAGGCTTCGCCGCCCGGTTCGAGGCCTTCCTGCAGGCCACCGTGGCCAAGGGCGAGACGGTCGCCACCCGCAAGGCGTCGCAGTTCGCCATCGCCGAGCTGGCCGGCCTGCTGCCGGAGATGCTGGGCGGCTCGGCCGACCTGACCGGCTCGAACTTCACCGACTGGAAGGGCGTGGCGCCGCTGCGCGCCGGCCATCACGGCGTGCATTTCGGCCGCCATATCAACTACGGCGTGCGCGAGTTCGGCATGGCCGCCATCATGAACGGCATCGCGCTGCATGGCGGCTACCTGCCGTTCGGCGGCACCTTCCTGACGTTCTCGGACTACTCGCGCAACGCCATCCGCATGGCGGCGCTGATGAAGCAGCGCGTGGTGCACGTGTTCACGCACGATTCCATCGGCCTGGGCGAGGACGGTCCGACCCACCAGTCGATCGAACACGCCGCCAGCCTGCGCCTGATTCCCAACCTGTCGGTGTGGCGGCCCTGCGACACCGTCGAGACGGCCGCCGCCTGGGGCGCTGCCGTGACGCGGCCGGCCAGCATCGGCATGGACGTGCACGACGGCGGCCCGACCGCGCTGCTGCTGTCGCGCCAGAACCTGCCGTTCGTGGCGCGCGACGAGGCCACGCAGAAAGCGATTGTTCGCGGTGGTTACGTCTTGCGCGACGCACACGACGCGCGTGCGGCTATCATCGCCACGGGCTCGGAAGTCGCCATCGCGCTGGCCGCGCAGGAATTGCTGGCCGCCGACGGCATCGCCGTGCGGGTGGTTTCCATGCCCAGCACCGACGTGTTCGACCGCCAGGACGCCGAATGGAAGCGCGAAGTGCTGCCGGCCGGCATGCCGCGCGTGGCCGTCGAGGCGGGCGTGACCGCGTTCTGGCACAAATACGTGGGCCTGGAAGGCGCCGTGGTGGGTATCGACCGCTATGGCGAGTCGGCGCCCGACGGGGCTTTGTTCAAATTCTTCGGACTGACCGCTGAAAAGGTGGCCGAGGCCGTCAAGCAGGTTTTGTAAAAAAGGGAGATCAAGTCATGACCATTCGCGTCGCCATCAACGGCTACGGCCGCATCGGCCGCAACATCCTGCGCGCCCACTACGAAAACGGCAAGAAGCACGATATCGAGATCGTCGCCATCAACGACCTGGGCGATCCCAAGACCAACGCGCACCTGACGCGTTTCGACACGGCGCACGGCAAGTTCCCCGGCACCGTGACGGTCGACGGCGACTACATGGTCGTCAACGGCGACAAGATCCGCGTGCTGGCCAACCGCAACCCGGCCGAACTGCCGTGGGGCGAGCTGGGCGTGGACGTGGTGCTGGAGTGCACGGGCTTTTTCACCTCCAAGGAAAAGGCCGGCGCGCACCTGAAGGGCGGCGCCAAGAAGGTCATCATCTCGGCGCCCGGCGGCAAGGACGTCGACGCCACCATCGTGTTCGGCGTGAACCAGAACGTGCTCAAGGCCGAGCACACCGTGATTTCCAACGCCTCGTGCACCACCAACTGCCTGGCCCCGCTGGTCAAGCCGCTGCACGACAAGCTGGGCGTGGAAACCGGCCTGATGACGACCGTGCACGCCTACACCAACGACCAGGTGCTGACCGACGTCTACCACGAAGACCTGCGCCGCGCCCGCTCGGCCACCATGAGCATGATCCCGACCAAGACCGGCGCGGCCGCCGCGGTCGGCCTGGTGCTGCCCGAGCTCAACGGCAAGCTGGACGGTTTCGCGATCCGCGTGCCGACCATCAACGTCTCGCTGGTCGACCTGTCCTTCGTGGCCAAGCGCGACACCACCGTCGAGGAAGTCAACAGCATCCTGCAGGCCGCCGCCGAAGGCGAGCTCAAGGACATCCTGACCTACAACACCGAGCCGCTGGTGTCGGTCGACTTCAACCACAACCCGGCCTCCAGCAACTTCGACGCGACCCTGACCAAGGTGTCCGGCAAGCTGGTCAAGGTCTCGTCGTGGTACGACAACGAGTGGGGCTTCTCGAACCGCATGCTCGACACCACCGTCGCGCTGATGTCGGCCAAGTAAGCCGCACGGCCTGAACAGGGCGCAAGGGCCAGGTTGGTTTTCCCGTCACGGGGAAACGGATCTGGCCCTTTTCGCAGGCAGGCCCCGGACGCCATCCACACAGGAACCGAATACAGTATGTCCAACGTCAATACGCTTTCCGCGCTGGCCAAGAGCGGCGCTCTGTCCGGCAAGCGCGTTTTCATCCGCGCCGACCTCAACGTGCCGTTCGACGACGCCGGCCGCATCAGCGAAGACACCCGCATCCGCGCCTCGGTGCCCGGCATCCGCCTGGCGCTGGACGCCGGCGAGGCGGTCATGGTCACCTCGCACCTGGGCCGCCCCAAGGAGGGCGCGCTGACCGAGGCGGACTCGCTGGCCCCGGTCGCGCAGCGCCTGTCCGAACTGCTGGGCATGCAGGTGCGCCTGGTGCCCGACTGGGTCGACGGCGTTTCCGTCGAGCCGGGCGAAGTCGTGCTGCTGGAGAACTGCCGCGGCAACGTGGGCGAGAAAAAGGACGACGAAGGCTTGTCGCGCAAGATGGCGGCGCTGTGCGATGTGTACGTCAACGACGCCTTCGGCACCGCGCACCGCGCCGAGGCCACCACGCACGGCATCGCGCGCTTCGCGCCGGTGGCCTGCGCCGGCCCGCTGCTGGAGGCCGAGCTCGAGGCGCTGGGGCGCGCGCTGCATGATCCCAAACGGCCGCTGGTGGCGATCGTGGGCGGCTCCAAGGTGTCGACCAAGCTGTCCATCCTGCAATCGCTGGCCGACAAGGTCGACCAGCTGGTGGTCGGCGGCGGCATCGCCAACACCTTCATGCTGGCCGCCGGCCTGCCCATCGGCAAGTCGCTGGCCGAGCCCGAGCAGGTCGAGCAGGCGCGCGCCGTGATCGAAATCATGAAGCGCCGCGGCGCCGAGGTGCCGATTCCCACCGACGTGGTTTGCGCCAAGTCGTTCGGCGCGGACGCCGCGGCCACCGTCAAGGCGGCCGCCGACGTGGCCGAGGACGACATGATCCTCGACATCGGACCGCAGACCGCGCAGCGCCTGGCCGACATCCTCAAGGCGGCCGGCACCATCGTCTGGAACGGTCCGGTCGGCGTGTTCGAGTTCGACCAGTTCGCCCACGGCACCGAGGTGGTGGCGCGCGCCATCGCCGACTCGGCGGGCTTTTCGATTGCCGGCGGCGGCGATACGCTGGCTGCCATCGCCAAGTACGGCATCGCCGACCAGACCGGCTATATCTCGACCGGCGGCGGCGCTTTCCTGGAGTTCCTGGAAGGCAAGGCGCTGCCGGCCGTGGCCGTGCTGCAGGCGCGCGCCGCGTAAGGCGCGCCGGGCCCGGCCACGGCCGGGCCTCAATCGATGATGTGGTAGCCGCCGTCGATGTAGAGGGTCTGGCCGGTGATGCGGCGCGCCGCGTCGGTGGCCAGCCAGGCGGTGGCCTCGCCCACGTCGTCGATGCCGACCAGGCTGCGCGCCGGCGCCTTGGCCTGGGCGCGGTCCAGCAAGGCGTCGAAGCCGGTGATGCCCGAGGCGGCGCGGGTCTTGAGCGGCCCGGGCGAGATGGCGTGCACGCGTATGCCCTGCGGACCCAGTTCGGCCGCCAGGTAGCGGGTGGCCGATTCCAGCGCCGCCTTCACCGGCCCCATCATGTTGTAGTGCTCCACCACCATCTGCGAGCCGTAGTAGGTCATGCAGAACAGGGTGCCGCCCTTGGGCATCAGGGGCTCGGCCAGGTGCGCCATGCGGATGAACGACCAGCACGAGATGTCCATGGCCTGCAGGAAGCCTGCGCGCGAGCAGTCGACCACGCGTCCCTGCAGGTCGTCGCGCGGCGCGTAGGCGATCGAATGCATGACGAAATCCAGGCTGCCCCAGCGCGTGCCGATTTGCTCGAACACGGATTCAAGCTGGCCGTCGACGCGCAGGTCCAGCGGCAGCAGCAGGGCGGCGTCGATGCTGCGCGCAAGCGGCTCGACGTGGACGCGCGCCTTGTCGTTCAGGTAGGTCACGGCCAGTTCGGCGCCCAGCGCGCGGAAGGCGCGCGCGCAACCCCAGGCTATCGAGTCCTGGTTGGCGATGCCGGTGACTAGCCCGCGCCGGCCCTGCAGGGGGGCGGCGGCGTTCATGCCTGCCCCTGCCGCACCAGCGCCAGCGTGTGCTGGGCGATGATCAGTTCTTCGTTGGTGCGCACCACGTAGACGCCGATGGCGCTGTCGTCGCTGGAAATGCGCGGGCCGTGGCGGGCATTGCGCGCCTGGTCCAGCCGCACGCCCAGCCATTCCCAGTGGCGGGCGATCGCCGCGCGCACCGGCGCGGCGTTTTCGCCGATGCCGGCGGTGAACACGATGGCGTCGATGCCGTTCATGGCGCAGCCCAGGCCGGCGATGCCCTCGGCCACGCGCCAGGCGAAGTAGTCCAGCGCCAGCCGGGCCGCCGGCGCGTCGCTGGCCAGCAGCTCGCGCACGTCGTTGCCGATGCCCGACAGCCCCTTCAGCCCGCAGTCGTGATAGAGCAGATGCTCGATGTCGTCGTGGCTCATGCCGCGCTCCATCATCCACAGCACCACGCCCGGGTCGAGGCGGCCGGGCCGGGTGCCCATCGGCAGGCCCTCGAGCGCGGTAAAGCCCATGGTGCTGTCGACGCTGCGGCCATCGACCATGGCGCAGGCCGAAACGCCGTTGCCCAGGTGGGCGGCCACGATCTTGCCGCCGGCGATCTCGGGCAGCGCGCGCCGCAGGCGCTGCGCGATGTACTCGTACGACAGGCCGTGGAAACCGTAGCGCCGCACGCCTTCCTGGTACAGGTGCTCGGGCAGCGCGTAGCGGTCGGCCAGCGGCGAGTGGGTGCGGTGGAAGGCCGTGTCGAAGCAGGCCACTTGCGGGATGTTCGGCCGGCGCTCGCGGATCACGCGGATGGGCGCAAGGTTGTTGGGCTGGTGCAGCGGCGCCAGCGGGGTGAGATCGTCCAGCTGCGCCAGCACGTCGTCGTCGACCAGCACCGGCGCATCGTACTGGGTGCCGCCATGCACCACGCGGTGGCCGATGGCGCAGGGCGCGCCGCCCAGGTGGCCGCTGAGCCAGGTGCCCAGCACTTCCTGGGCGCCCGGCACGTCGGCCGCGTGCGTGGGCGCCACGTCGCGCTCGAGCAGGGTGTGGCCGTCCTGGGCGCGGATGCGCAGGTGCGGGCGCGACCCGCCGATGCCGTCGAGCTGGCCGCCCAGGGTGGGCCGCAGCTCGTCGCCCTCGGCGATCTCGTACAGGTAGAACTTGAGGCTGGAGCTGCCGGCGTTGATGACGAGAAGGTTGTCGCTCATGGTCGCGTACTCCGTCGGCGTCGCGTCAGGCCAAGGGGGTGGCGCGCGCCAGGTGGTGGGCGTAGAGGGTGGCCACCGCGCACGAGGCCAGGCGGGTCTGGGCGCTGTCGGCGCGGCTGGTCAGGACGATGGGCACGCGCGCGCCGAGCACGATGCCGGCGGCCTGGGCGTTGGCCAGGAAGCTGAGGTTCTTGGCCAGCATGTTGCCGGCTTCCAGGTCGGGCACCACCAGGACCTGCGCGCGGCCGGCCACCGGCGAGACGATGCCCTTGACCTGCGCGGCCTCGGGGCTGATGGCGTTGTCCAGCGCCAGCGGGCCGTCCAGTATGCCGCCCTGGATCTGGCCGCGGTCGGCCATCTTGCACAGCGCGGCCGCCTCCAGCGTGCTGGGAATGCTGGGCATGACCTGTTCGACCGCCGACAGGATGGCCACGCGCGGCTCGCCCAGCCCCAGGCCGAGATGCAGCGCGATCGCGTTGCGCACGATGTCGGCCTTGGTTTCCAGGTCGGGGAAGATGTTGATGGCCGCATCGGTGATGAACAGCGGCTCGGGATAGGTGGGCACGTCCATGATGAACACATGGCTGATGCGGCGCTCGGTGCGCAGCCCGGTGTCGCGCGCCACGACCTCGTGCATCAGCTCGTCGGTATGCAGGCTGCCCTTCATCAGCAGGCTGGCCTGCCCGCCGCGCACCAGCTGGACCGCGGCGGCGGCCGCGGCGTGGCTGTGCGGCGCATCGACGATGGCGGCCCCGCCCAGGTCCAGGCCGCAGCGCTCGGCCACGTCGCGGATCTTCTGCTGCGGCCCCACCAGGATGGGCGTGAGCAGGCCCAGTTGCATGGCCTGCAGCGCGGCGCCCAGCGAGGTTTCGTCGCAGGGATGGGCCACCGCGCAAGGCAGCGCGGGCAGGGTGCGCGCGTGCGCGATCAGGCGCTCGTAGTGGTTGTGGCGCGTCGCGCTCATGCCGTGCGCCTCTTGCGCGGGGCGGCGGCCTTGCGCGCGGGCGCGGGCGCGTCGGCGCGCTTGACGGCGCGCCGCTCGGCGCCCTGGAACAGGCGCTTCATTTCGTCCAGGCTCGCGCGCGCCCGGTCGCTCAGCGGGCCGGCGGCCTCCAGCACGTGGGTGATCCCGTGCAGGGTGGCGCGGATGTCGGCGGCGCTGGCGTTCTCCAGCAGCTTGGGGATGGCGCGGATGGCCGCCGGCCCGTCCAGCTGCATCATCAGCGCCTGGTCGCGCGTGGCGTCCTTGAAGGCCTGCAGCGACAGCTTGGCGTCGGTGTCGGCGCGCATCTTGCGGATCATGGCGAAGCTGCGCTCGTCGACGCCGCCCTCGGCGCCGCTGACATACAGCAGCATGCGCAGGCCGGCTTCGCGCAGTCCGCCCTGGTCGATCTGCGCGCGCAGCTCGGCCGCGCGCGCGGCCATGAAGTCGCGGTGCTCGGGCGAAACGCCCGGATGCCTGCGCGGCGGCCCGTCCTTGGCGCCCAGGCCGGCCCAGTCCTGCACCAGCGGCGAACCATAGGTGGCCATGAAGATCCGCTCGCAGGCCGAGTCGCGCAGGTCGCGCCAGATGTCCAGGCCCGCCACGATGGCGTCGGACGCCATCTTCTGCAACGCCCAGAACGGGTTGTCCGGCGCGGCCGGCTGGCGCTGTTCGCGGACCTGCTCGGCCAGTTGCGCGACGGGCGCCACCCAGGGGTTGCGGTCGGAAATCAGCTCGTAGGGCAGGCGCAGCGGGTGCATGCGCTGCATCCACTCGGCCGATTGCGGCGTGACGGCGGCCCGCACCCACGGTTGCACGAAGCTGCGGTACAGGCCGAGATTGATGTCGGAAATGCGGGCCACCGCCGCGAAGCGCTGGTCGTCCTCCTCGTTGCGCTCGACGATCGCGCGCACGTCGTCCAGGCGGCGGCGCTCGAACGACAGCACGTAGTCGCCGTAGGCCAGGTCGGCATTGGGCGTGTCGGGCGTCTTGTCGGCGATCTCGGCCTGGTAAATGCCGGGCGGCAGCACGTCGATGACGTCGATGTTGGCGGTGAACTCCTGGTGCTCCTTGCGCGCCACCGCGCCGGAGACGAAGATGCCCAGGTGGCCGATGCTCTCATGCACCGCGTAGACGATGGTCTGGTTGTGCGCCACCACTTCGCGGTCGTCCTGGTACAGGTCGGTGATCCAGCCCAGCGCCTGCGGCGGCGGCGTGATGTTGTCGCCCTTGGAGCAGAACACGATGATGGGCGAGCGGATGTTGCGCAGGTCGATGCGGATGCCGTCGGAGGTGACCAGCCCGGCGGTGGCCAGGCGGTTGCCGACGAACAGGTTGTCGACGATGTACTGGATCTCGGGGCCGTTGAAGAACACGTGCCCGCCCCACCATTTCTCGAACTCCAGGTAGCGCGGCGCTTCGGTATCGACCTTGGCGTAGAGGTTGTACTGCTTGCTCCACAGCGTGTTGGCGGGGTTGAGGTTCTCGAAATTCTGCACCAGCCAGGCGCCGTCGAACTTGCCGTTGCCCAGGTCGCTGGTCATCTGGGTCAGCCAGCTGCCGCCCAGCAGCCCGCCCGAGTAGCGCATGGGGTTCATGTCGCGCCAGCCGGCCCAGTACGACAGCGGCGCGCCGGCCACGATGATGGGGCCGAACAGCTCGGGCCGCATCGCGGCCGTCATCATGATCTGCCAGCCGGCCTGGCAGTTGCCGACCACCACCGGGCGGCCTTCGGCCTGCGGATGCAGGGCGATGATTTCCTCCAGGAAGCGCGCCTCGGCGCGCATCACGTCCTCGACCGTCTGGGTGTCGGTCGGGTGCGGCAGGAAGGTGGCGAAGTAGCAGGGATGGCCGGCGCGCACCGCCACGCCGATTTCGCTTTCGGGCTTGAAGCCGCCGATGCCGGGGCCGTGCCCGGCGCGCGGGTCGACCACCAGGAAGGGGCGCTTCTGCGGGTCGACCGGCGCGTCCGCGGGCGGGACGATGCGCAGCAGCGCGTAGTTGACGGGGCGTTCGAACTTGCGCCCGTCGAGCACCAGCTCGGACTTCATGCTCAGCACATTGGGGGCGCGCTTGGCCATGTGCGTCAGGTACTGGTTGCCGCGCTGGCGCATCACGTCGGTGTACAGGATGCCGCGCTGCCAGGCGTCGAGCGTGTATTGGTACGCGCTGGTCCAGAGATTGGCGGCGGGATGCGCGGCCGGGGCGGGGGAGCGGTCGGGGGCGGTGCGATCGGCGGCGGGTGCGGCCATGGCGATCTCCATTGCGATGCGGCGGCCGGCCTGGTCGGGCCGTGGCGGCCGGCTCCCGTGTGGGGAGCGGATTCGGGGACCCTTGTGGGTTTACCCTATTACACCGCAAACAATGTTGCGGCGCAACATTCGTGTGGCCGGCGCGCCGCCCCCTTCAGCCGCGCGCCGCTTCGTAATGGCGCAGCCATGCCTGCACCGAGGCGCGCTGCCATTGGGCCGCCGCGTAGTCGCGCAGCGGCGCGGGCAGGTCGTCGCCGCTATGGGCCAGGCGGTTGAGCGCCAGCGCCAGTTCGGTGTCGACGATGCTCCAGGCCCCGAACAGGTGCGCCTGGCCGGGCGGCAGCAGCGCTTCGGCCACGCGGATCAGCTTGGCGGCGTCGCAGTGCGCGGCGTCGTCCAGCGGCGTGGTGGCCGGGGCATCGAAGACGGAGTCGATCGGGCGCGCCCGCCGCAGCGCCGCCAGGTCGGTGCGCAGCCAGGCCTGCACCTGGCGGGCGCGGGCGCGCGCCTGGGCGCCGGCCGGATACAGCGCGGGATGCGCCGGCGGCGCGAAGGCGTCTTCCAGGTATTCCTGGATGGCGCTGGACTCGGTGAGATGGAAGCCGGCATGCGCCAGGGCCGGCACCCGGGCGGTCAGGGCGCGGCTCTGGTAGGGCTGCATGCGCTGCTCGCCGGCAGCCAGGTCCACCAGGCGGACTTCGAACTCCAGCTGTTTTTCGGCCAGGGCGACATGGGCCGACATGGCGTAGGGGCTGCGAAAACGGGCGTCGACGTACAGGGTCAGGGGGGCGGGCAACGGCGGGCTCCTGGGACGGCAGGCCCCGCGCGTGCCGCGGCGGCCGATCGGTACAGCGTAGCGCAAACCGGGCCGTCCTGCCCGCCGGCGTGGCGCGCGGGAGTCAGTCGACGATGAACAGCCGCGCGCCGCCGCGGGTCGAGGAGCGGTGCGCCTCGGCCTGGTCGGCGACCTGGTAGCTCATGCCCGGGGTCAGCACGAAGGTGCGGCCGTCTTCCAGTTCGGTGTGCAATTCGCCTTCCAGGCAGAACAGGATATGGCCCTTGCTGCACCAGTGGTCGGCCAGGTAGCCGGGCGTGTATTCGACCACGCGCACCCGGATATCGCCGAACTGGCGGGTGCGCCACAGCGCCTTGCCGGATTCGCCCGGATGTTCGGTCTCGGGCACGGTCGACCAGTCGGTGGTGCCGAAGGGGATGTCGTGCATTTTCATGGGCGGTAAGTCCTTTGCGATGAGAGGGGATTCAGGCCGGGGCATCGCCGGACGCGGGCACGCGCAACACGAGGTCGGTGGCGCCCATGTCGATGCCGGCTTGCGACAGCAGGGTGGTGGCCTGGCCGCGGTGGTGGGTCTGGTGGTTGAAGAAATGCAGGACCAGGCCGCCGAACGGGCGCCGCGCGGCTTCGCCGGCCAGGCTGGTGTACGCCAGTTCGCAGGCCAGGTCGTCCGGGCGCAATTGCGCGGCCCAGTCGACGATGCACCGGTCCAGCCAGGCGCGGTGCGCGGCCAGCGGCCCCAGCGCCGGGTAGAGGACCTCGTCCAGCCGCGCCGGGGTGGGCAGCGCCAGCACGGGCTGCAGGGCGGCCGGGCGCGCGGGGTGCGCGGCGAAGCGTTGCAGCCAGACGCGGTCGCCCACCGCCACGTGGTTGAGCGTGCCCAGCAGCGAGCCGAAGTAGGCGCCGCGCTCGCGGGCCAGCTCGTCCGGCGGCAATTGCGCGGCACAGGCATACAGGCGCTGGTTCATCCACTGGTTGTAGTCGGCGAGCAACTGCAGGTCGGCGGGGGTGGGCATGCGGGCTCCGGAGGGTGTTCAGGCGCTCAGCTTCTTCTGCCAGAACATGGCGCGGCCGGTGTCGGCCGCCAGTTCGTAGCCGGCGTAGCCGAGGCGGCGGTACAGCGCCTGGGCGCGCGTGTTGCCTTCCAGTACCTCCAGTGTCACCTTGCAGCAGCCCAGCCGCGCCGCCAGGGCTTCGAGCGCCTCCAGCAGGCGCGTGCCCACACCCTGGCCGCGGAAGCGTTCGGCCACCGCCAGGTCGTGCAGGTTGAGCAGGGGGCGGCAGGCAAAGGTGGAAAAGCCTTCGATGCAGATGGCCAGCCCGGCCGGCTCGCCGTCCTGCCAGGCCAGCAGCGCGCGGGCATGGGGCCGGCGCGCCAGCTCGGCCACCAGGTTGGCGCGCGCATGGGCCGACAGCGGTTCGCCGCCGCCCATGGGGCCGCGGGCGTACTCGTCGAGCAGGGTGATGATGGCCCGGGCATGGGCGGCGTCGTTGAAATCGGCTTCGATGATTTCCAGCAAGGTGTGTCCTGTAGGGATGCGTGAACGCGGCGCGCAGCGCGCAAACGATCATTATGCCGCGCCCATCCGGGGCCTTTGCGCCGGCGCATTGAAAAAACGGGTGCCAGCGCCTATCTTTAACCTATTCGACCGGCCGCGACGCGTACCCGGCCGCCCCATCCCCTACGAGGCCGGAATATGGAGTTCAAGGACTACTACAAGATTCTCGGCGTACAGAGCGACGCCCCCGAAGACGAGATCCGGCGCGCCTATCGCAAGCTGGCGCGCAAATACCATCCTGACGTCAGCAAGGAAAGCGACGCGGAAACGCGCATGCGCGACGTCAACGAAGCCTACGACGTGCTGGGCAACCAGGAAAAGCGGCAGGCCTACGACAACCTGGCCGCCGGCGTGGCGCTCGACGGCGGATTCCAGCCGCCGCCAGGCTGGGACCAGGGCTTCGAGTTCCACTACGCGCGCGATGGCGAGGGCGACCAGCAGTTCAGCGATTTCTTCTCGTCGCTGTTCGGCGGCCAGGCGCGCCGCCGCGCCGCGCAGCAGGATTTCCGCGCGCGCGGCGAAGACCACCACGCCGCCATCGAGGTCGATCTCGAAGACGCGCTGCGCGGCGCCACGCGCGACATCAGCCTGCGTTCCATGCAGCCCGACGAGCACGGCCAGCCGCAGGTGCGCACGCGCACGCTGAGCGTGCGCATCCCGGCCGGCGTGCGCGAGGGCCAGTACATCCGCCTGGCCGGGCAGGGCATGCCCGGCTACGGCGGCGCCGAGAACGGCGACCTGTACCTGGAGGTGCGCTTCAAGCCGCATCCGCGCTACCGCGCCGAGGGCCGCGATCTCTACATGAACCTGCCGGTGGCGCCCTGGGAGGCGGCGCTGGGCGCGCAGGTCGAGGCCCCCACGCCGGGCGGCGCGGTCGAGGTCGCGGTGCCGCCCGGCTCGCGCAATGGCCGCAAGCTGCGGCTGCGCGGCCGCGGCATTCCGGGCGACCCGCCCGGCGATCTGTACCTGGTGCTGGACCTGGTGCTGCCGCCGGCCGATTCCGAGGCCGCGCGCGAGGCGTACCGCAAGATGGCGCAAGACCTGGCGTTCGATCCGCGCCGCAATTTGGGAGTCTGAACATGAGCAAAATCGTGGTGACCCAGGCGACCGTGATCGGCAAGACGCGCGCATTGAGCGCCGAGGAACTGGCCCATGCCTGCGACGCGGAAGTCGAGTGGGTGGCGCGCCTGGTCGAGGTGGGCATCGTGCCGGCGCGTGGCCGCCAGCCTGCCGAATGGCGCTTCTACAGCCTGGACCTGCGGCGCGCCCGCGAGGCGCGCCGCCTGGAGCGCGACATGGGTGCCGGGCTGGATGCCGCCGCGCTGATCCTCGACCTGTGCCAGGAAGTGCGCCAGTTGAAGGCGCGGCTGCGCGCGCTGGGCGAGCCGCCGGCATAGGCCTGCGTACAATCGTCAATCCGTCACTCTCTTGCTACCCATGCCATGCGCAGCAAGCCCATTGACGCGCCCGGCCCGCCGGGCGCGCCCGTTTCCGCCGGCCTGAAGGCCTGCGTCCCCGTCATGATCGGCTACTTCCCGGTGGCCGTGGCCTTCGGCATCGCGGGGCTGGCCGCCGGCCTGCAGCCCTTGCAGGTCATCCTGATTTCGGTGTTCGTCTACGCGGGCGCCAGCCAGTTCCTGCTGCTGGCCTCGATCAAGGCCGGCACGCCCTGGCTGTGGGTCGTGGCGCTGTGCTCGCTGCTCAATGCGCGCCACCTGCTGTACGGCCCCTTGCTGGCGCGTTTCCTGCCCGAGTCCCTGCGCGAGCGGCTGAGGATCGCCTTCCTGCTGACCGACGAGGTGTTCGCCACGGCCTTCAACCGCATCGGCGCGGTCGAACCGGCCAGCCGCGGGCGCTGGATCACAGCGCTGGGCCTGGGCGCCTGGGCGACCTGGATCGCCGGCACCGCGGTCGGCGTCTATGCGGGCGAAGGGCTGGAGCGCCATTACCCGGTGCTGTCGCAGGTCATGCGTTTTGCGCTGCCGGCGCTATTCCTGGCGCTGGTGTGCCAGAGCATGCAGCCCGGCATGCGGCGGCCGGTGCTGGCCGCGCTGGCGGTGGGCGGCGCGCTGGCGGCGGTCGGCCAGACCACGCTGGCCATCCTGGCCGGGGCCGCCGCGGGCTGCCTGTGCCATCGTCCGGAGCGGCGCGCATGACGGGCGAGAGCATCGGTTTCTGGGCGGCGGTGGCCGCCATGGCGGTGATCACTTATCTCACGCGCGCGCTGCCGTTCATGCTGTCGACGCGCAGCCGCCTGTTGCGGCGCCTGTCGGAAGAGGGTTCGGCGCTCGCGGCGCTGGGGCCGTCGCTGCTGGCCGGCATCGCCGCGGCGGTGATCGTGCCCGACCTGGTCGGCGCGCAGGCCGTGGACGGGCGCGGCGCCTACATAGGCGGCCTGGTGGTCACCGCCGTGGCCGCCCGGCTGGTGGGCAACAGCGGCGCGGCGGTGATCCTGGGACTGGCCGGTTACGGCCTGCTGCTGGCGCTGGGCCTGTAGGCGGCCCGGGCGCGCGCCGCCTACGCGGCGAGCAGCGTGCCCACCCAGAACAGGCCGGCCGACAGCAGCATCGAGGCCGGCAGCGTCAGCACCCAGGCCATCAGGATGGTGCGCACGGTGCCGCCCTGCAGGCCGCTGTTGTTGGCGACCATGGTGCCGGCCACGCCGGACGACAGCACGTGGGTGGTCGAGACCGGCAGGCTGAACACATTGGCCAGGCCGATGGCGCCGACCGCGGTGACCTGGGCCGCCATGCCCTGGGCGTAGGTCATGCCCTGCTTGCCGATTTTCTCGCCCACGGTCAGCACCACGCGGCGCCAGCCCACCATGGTGCCGATGCCCAGCGCCAGCGCCACCGCCACGATGACCCACAGCGGCGCGTATTCGGTGGTGGCGGTGAGATCGCCGCGCAATCGCTGCAGGTCGGCGCGCTCGCGCGCCGGCAGGCCTTCCAGCCGCGCGACCTTCTTGGCCGTGTCGTCCAGGCACAGCAGGTAGCGCCGCACATCGATGCGCTTGTCGGCCGAGAGGTCGGCGTAGTTGGTCACGCCGCGCAGGTCGTCCTGCAGGGCGGCGATGGTGGGCATGGTCAGCTTGGGATCGCAGCGGAACGTCTTGGGCAGGTCGGCGCCGTTGCCGCCGCGCGACAGGGCCAGGAACTCGCCCAGCGTGGCTTCGTTGCGGTGGTAGAACGCGCTCAGGTGGCTGGCGGCATCGCGGGTGCGGTCGATCTGGTAGGTGGTGCTGTTGACGTCGAGCACGAACTTGGCGGGCACGATGCCGATCAACACCAGCATGATCAGCCCGATGCCTTTCTGGCCGTCGTTGGAGCCGTGCACGAAGCTGACGCCCATGGCCGACAGGACCAGCACCAGGCGGTTCCAGAAGGGCGGGTGCTTCTTGGCGTCGATGGCGCGGCGCTGCTCGGGCGTCTTGTGCATTTTCGACAGCGGCAGCCAGCGCTTGAGCAGCAGCAGGATGCCGCCGGCCACCATGAAGCCGGCCACCGGCGAGACCACCAGCGACAGGCCGATATCGATCGCCTTGCCCCAGTTCACGCCTTCGGCCAGCGAGATGTCGGTCAGCAGGGCATTGGCCATGCCCACGCCCAGGATGGAGCCGATCAGGGTGTGCGAGCTGGAGGCCGGGATGCCGAAATACCAGGTGCCCAGGTTCCAGGCGATGGCCGCCGACAGCATGGCGAAGACCATGGCCAGGCCGCGCCCGGTATCGACGTTGATCAGCAGTTCGACCGGCAGCAGGTGCACGATGGCGTAGGCCACGCCCACCCCGCCCAGCAGCACGCCGAGGAAGTTGAAGATGCCGGAGAGAATGACGGCCAGGTGCGGCGGCATGGCCTTGGTGTAGATGACCGTGGCCACCGCGTTGGCGGTGTCGTGAAAGCCATTGATGAATTCGAAGGCGAGAACGAATGTCAACGCCAGGACGAGGCTGAGACCTACCCAGAGGTCTAGGCCGGAGAAAAGGTGGAGCATGGGAGCCAGGAGAGGGGTGTCGTGTGGCGGAATTATTGCAGATTTGTGACCCGCCCCGGGCGCGCCGCGCGGCGCGTTAGAATGCCGCGAGAGATCCTCCGGCGCGGCCGTCCCGGGGCCGGCCTGCGGCGGCCCGGCCCGCGCGGCCCGTTCCGTTCCCCCGCCGCCGCCCGCGATGCCCGCCATGTCCACGCCTACCTCCCCTTCGGCCCCGCTTGTCCGCCGCCATCCCGACGAACTGCTCATCGGCCTGGTGTCGATTTCCGATCGCGCTTCCACCGGTGTCTACCAGGACCAGGGCCTGCCGTCGCTGCGCGACTGGCTGGGCACGGCCCTGACTTCGCCCTGGCAGGCCGTCGAGCGCCTGATCCCCGACGAACCCGCCGCCATTTCGGCCGCGCTGGTCGACCTGGTGGACGGCTGCGGCTGCGACCTGGTGCTGACCACCGGCGGCACCGGCCCGGCGCGGCGCGACTGCACGCCGGAAGCGACCCTGGCCGTGGCCACCAAGGAGATGCCCGGGTTCGGCGAGCAGATGCGCCAGATCAGCCTGCGCTTCGTGCCCACCGCCATCCTGTCGCGCCAGGTGGCGGTGATCCGCGAGACGGCCGGTCATGCCGCGCTGATCATCAATCTGCCCGGCCAGCCCAAGGCGATCCGCGAAACGCTGGAAGGCTTGAAGGACGCCGACGGCGCCGTGCTGGCGGCGGGCGTGTTCGCCGCCGTGCCCTATTGCATCGACCTGATCGGCGGGCCGTACGCCGAAACCGATCCGGCCGTGATCAAGGCGTTCCGGCCCAAGTCGGCGCTGCGCCAGCCCGCCGCCCGGCAATGAGGCGTGCGCTATAGTGGGCGCGCCGTTTTTCAGATTTTCAGGAAGAAGCCTCGATGAAAGCCCGTTTTGCACTGCTGGCCCTGGGCCTGGCGCTGGCCGGTTGCGCCAATGTGAAGGATATCCGTGACCGCGAGCCGGCCTTCTACGGCTCGCCCCAGCGTTCCGCCCAGGAGTACGCGGCCTGCGTCAGCGCGGCCTGGAAGGGGCTGGGCGTGCCGGTCGAGCAGCGCGAGATCCGCAACGGCTATGAGCTGGTGTCGCGCGGCAGCCTGGGCGTGGATGCGGTGCTGACCACCACCACCTGGCAGGGCAAGACCGACGCAAGCCTGTCGACCCGCCTGCCGCAAAGCGGCCAGCAGCTGGTCGACGCCGCCAACCTGTGCCTGTGAGCGCGGCCGCCCGCCTGTGGCGCGGCGCCTGGCTGGCGCTGGCCCTGCTGGCCGCCCAGGGCGCGCAGGCACAGGGCTACATCAGCCGCAAGCTGAGCGCGCCGGTGCCCGGCGGGGTGGCCGTGGTGGACCTGGGGCAGGCCGCCCAGGCGCCGGAGGTCACGTACCGCGGCCGTCCCGTCATGGTGCTGCGCGAAGCCGACGGCCCGTGGATCGCCGTGGTCGGCATTCCGCTGGCGGCCAGGCCCGGCAGCGAGGCGATCTCGGTGCGCAGCCCCGGCGGCGCGGCCCGCAGCATCGCGTTCGACATCGGCGCCAAGACGTACACGGCCCAGCACATCAAGCTGAAGAACCAGCGCCAGGTCACGCCCAATCCGGACGACCTCAAGCGCATCGAGCGCGAGCTGGCCGAGCAGACGCAGGCCTATCGCATCTTCCGGGCCGGCGTCACGCCCAGCAACGTGCTGCTGGACCGGCCGGTGCCGGGCCGGCTGTCCAGCCCGTTCGGCCTGCGGCGCTTTTTCAACGGCCAGGAGCGCAACCCGCATTCTGGGCTGGATTTCGCCGCCGCCGCGGGCACGCCGATCAAGGCGCCGGCGGCCGGGCGCGTCGTGCTGGTGGGCGATTACTTCTTCAACGGCAAGACGGTGTTCGTCGACCACGGGCAGGGCTTCATCAGCATGTTCTGCCACATGTCGGAGATCGACGTGAAGGTGGGCGACGAGGTGCCGCGCGGCGGGGTGGTGGGCAAGGTGGGCGCCACCGGGCGCGCCACGGGGCCGCATCTGCACTGGAACATCAGCCTGAACGACGCGCGCGTCGATCCGGCCATCTTCATCGGGGCGTTCAAGCCCTAGGCGCGGGCAGGGCCGCTCAGGCGGTCTGCTCCAGCTCGGCCAGCAACTGGCGGTGCAGGCGTTCGGCGTATTGCAGTTCGTGGATGGCCTGCTGGTGCAATTGCTGCTGCTCGTCCAGGCAGTTGTCGTACTTGACCTGGGCCTGGGCGTAGGTGAGGCCGGTGTTGCGCAGGCTGTTGATGAACGCCTCGCGCGAGCGGCGCAGCAGGCGCAGGCCGTCCTCGCCGAGGCCGAACGCGCGCCGGGCGCTGTTCAGCCGGTCGGCGGCTTCTCGCAGGGTTTCATGCTTGTCCGTCATGGCGCCATTTTTTCATGTCTGGCGCTTCGCTGCACGACGGCAGGCGGGCCGGTATGCAACGGCCCGAGGGAAATCAGCGGCGGTGCTGCGGCGGACGGCTGGGCGGGCCCGAGCGCTCGTCCTTGTGGCGGAAGTTGATACGGCCCTTGGTCAGGTCGTAGGGGGACATTTCCAGCGTCACGCGGTCGCCGGCCAGGATGCGGATGCGGTGCTTGCGCATGCGGCCCGACGCGTAGGCGCCGACTTCGATGCCGTTGTCCAGCTTGACGCGATAGCGGCTGTCGGGCAGCACTTCGTCCACGATGCCATTCAGTTCGATCAGTTCTTCTTTCGCCATCAGGTACTCCTCGTCAAAGGCGGGCGCCGGGGGGCGCCATATGCGTAAGGCCCCCGCGCGGGCGGCGCAGGCCGGTCCGACTGGCACGGGTACGGGCCACGAGAAGCCCCGGCAGGGGCACGATAGGCAGGTATTCACGCCGCTAGGGCTGTGTGCGCTCGGGGGCGCGGCTTGGTCGCAGCGATACGGGTGTCGCCGGAAGAAGCGGACGGGCGACGCCCCTGTCGGGAGGACAGGCTGGGCACCCAGGAAAGCCGGCGAAAACGATCTGCGCCAAGGCAAATCCGACGGCTTTTGCGGAAAAATCAATCACTTATTGTAGCGCGGTTGTCAAATAATGACCAGCCCCCGCGCAGCGTTATTCAGTGCCCGGGGCGGCCCTCGGGATGCCGCGGGAGGTCATCGGTGATGTCGTGCCACGGCGCCTTGTGGGCGACGTAGACGTGGCAGGCCGCCTTGACGCCGGGGTCGTCGTCCAGCGCGCCCAGGGGCAGCGCGTAGACATCGGGCGTCTGGTCGAAGCGGCTGAGCAGCGGGGTGCCGCAGGCGCTGCAGAAACCGCGGTAGCTGCCCGGCGAGGAACTGTACCAGGTGATGTCGCCTTCGCCACGGACAAAGGCGAAATGCTCGGCCCGCACCGTGGCACGCGTGCGGAACGCGGCGCCATGGGCCTTGCGGCACATGGCGCAATGGCAATTGACCACATCGGCCAGCGGGCCGTCGACGGTGTAGGCCACCCGGCCGCACAGGCAGGAACCGTTGAGCATGATCGCAGTCTCGGAAAGACGGATATTCCCAATATACCCGTTGCCCGGCGGTCCGGCGCGGCGTCCGATGGGGTTATGGATGGAACCGGGCGGCGTCCTCGGAGCCGGCGGTGGTGTCGCCCGGCGTGTAGGCATGCGCGCCCGCGCCGGCCAGCCGGCCCTGGTCGACGATCAGGTATTCGGTGCGGATCGCCCGGCCGTCCAGCCAGCATTCGAGAATTTCGCGGGTGCCGGCGGCGTAGCGGGCCTGCGCCGGCAGCGAGCTGCCCGAGATATGCGGGGTCATGCCATGGTGCGGCATGCTGCGCCAGGGATGGTCACGAGGGGCCGGTTGCGGGAACCACACGTCGCCCGCGTAGCCGGCCAACTGGCCGCTGGCCAGGGCCTGGACCACCGCGTCGCGATCGCAGATCTTGCCGCGCGCGGTGTTGATGAGATAGGCGCCGCGCTTCATGCGCGCCAGCATGGCGGCGTCGAACAGGTGCTCGGTGCCCGGGTGCAGCGGGCAATGCAGGGAGATCACGTCGCACGCGCCGGCCAGCGCGGCCGCGTCGGGATGGTACCGGGCGCCCAGTTCCTGTTCGGTGGCGGCCGGCAACCGGTGCTGGTCGGTGTAGTGCAGCCCCACGTCGAATGGCTTGAGCCGCCGCAGCACCGCGCTGCCGATGCGGCCCGCGCCCACCACGCCCACCTGCATGCCTTCCAGGTCATACGAGCGCGCCACGCAATCGGCGATGTTCCAGCCGCCGTCGAGCACGCATTGGTACGAGGGCAGGTAATTGCGCACCAGCGCCAGGACCATCATCACCACATGCTCGGAGACGCTGATGCTGTTGCTGTAGGTCACCTCGGCGACGGTCAGGCCATGTTGCGCGGCGGCCTGCAGGTCGACGTGGTCCGAGCCTATGCCGGCCGTGATGGCCAGCTTCAGGCGCGGGGCCTTGGCGATGCGCGCCGCGGTCAGGTAGGCTGGCCAGAACGGCTGCGAGATCACCACGTCGGCGTCGGGCAGTTCGCGCTCGAACACGCTGCCCGGGCCGTCCTTGTCCGCAGTCACCACCAGGGTGTGGCCGCGCGCCTGCAGGAAAGGGCGCAGGCCCAGTTCGCCCGACACGCAGCCCAGTAGATGGCCCGGCGTGAAGTCGAGCGCCAACGGCGTGGGCAGCGTGGCGCCGCCGGGGTAGCGCGCGATTGCCGGCAGGCTGTCGCGCGCATAGGTGGCCGGCATGCCGCCGACCGGGTCGTCGTACAGGACGCAAAGTATCTTGGCCATGTTTGCTGCTCCAGGCCGCGGCGCGGGCGGCGTTCAGTGATGGCCGACCATGGACCGGTGCGGCGAGACCACCCACGGACCCGGGCCCAGCCCGGCCGGCACCGGCGCGTGGCCATGCCCGTGTCCGTGGTCGTGCCCTGGCGCCGGGCGGCTGGCCACCGTCGGCTCGTGCGCGCTTTTCTCGTTGCGCGCATGCGCCTGGCGCACGGCCGGATTCATGTCGGCCAGGAACGGCGCGGTGACCGCCTTGGGTGCGTGCTCGCCGCATTGCGGGCAGGCCAGCGGCCCGCCGGCCTCGCGCAGGGCGCGCCAGGCGCGAAACGGGCCGCATTGCGGGCATGCGTAGTCGTACAGGGGCATGGCGGATCTCCTCGATAGGGTGTCAGGCCAGCATGCCGTTGAGCAGCAGGAAGCCGGGAATCCATCCGGTCACGATGCCCTCGAGCACGGTCAGGATGCCGGTGGCGCGGGCAATGGGCCGCTTCTTGACCAGCAGCAGGAAGAACATGAACCACAGCACCGCCCAGGCCACCCAGTTCAGGCCCAGCCAGTATCCCCGCAGCGTGGTGGCGCCGGCCAGCGTCTGCAGCGCCACCGGTACGGCGGTGAGCGCCACGAACAGGCTGTACCAGCCCAGTCCGCGGCCGTCCGCGCCGTTGTAGCGGTTCAGCGCCACCCAGATATACGTGAAGGTGAACAGCAGCGTCAGCGCGGCGGCGCGTACCGACAGCGGCGTGGCGTCCTCGCCGAAGGCCAGGCGCAGCGACACCAGCAAGGTCAGGGCGCCCGAGAAAATGTTGATGATCCAGATCTCCTTGTCGCCGATCTTCTCGAGCAGCCACAGGCCGTTGAGGAACAGCACCGCGCCGACATACAGTAGTGTCAATCCGAGCAACATGAAGGGCTCCTTCGCGCGCGCCGCGGCAGGGCCGCGCGCGCGCCGTGCGTCATGCGCCTCAGCTGGTGACGGCGACCTTGGCCTTGCCCACCTTGGCCGACGGGCCTGCCGCGTTGGGCCGGATGTCGAAATCGAAGATCTCGGTCGGAATGGCCAGCGTGCAGCATGCGTTGGGGATGTCGACGATGCCGCTGATGCGGCCTTCGACCGGGGCCGTGCCCAGGATGATGTAGGCCTGCTCGCCGGTGTAGCCGAACTTCTTCAGGTATTCGATGGCGTTCAGGCAGGCGCGCCGGTACGCCACGTGGGCGTCCAGGTAGTACTGCTCGCCGGTATGCTCGTCGACCGAGATGCCCTCGAACACGAGGTATTCGGTGAAGTGCGGCTCGATCGGGCTGGGCTTGAATATCGGGTTGACGATGCCGTACTTGTTGATGCCGTCCTTGATCAGGTCGACCCGTATATCGAGAAAGCCCGCCATTTCGATGGCGCCGCAGAACGTGATCTCGCCGTCGCCTTGCGACCAGTGGATGTCGCCCATCGACAGGCCGCCGCCCTTGACGTACACCGGGAAGTACACGCGCGATCCGCGCGACAGGTTCTTGATGTCGCAGTTGCCGCCGTGTTCGCGCGGCGGCACCGTGCGCCACGCCTCGGCGCCGGCCTTGCGGGCGGCCTCGCCGTTCATCTGGCCCATCAGCGCGGTGTCGGCATAGGGCGGCGCCAGCAGCGGCGGCACGCGGTTCGGGTCGGTCGCCAGCAGCGCCGCTTCGCGCTTGTTGGCGCGCTCCAGCAACGCCCGGTCGGGCAGGCAGCCGATCAGCCCCGGATGGATGATGCCCGGCCAGCGCACGTTGGGCACGTGGCGCGAGGTGGTGTAGATGCCATGGAAGTCCCAGCACGCCTTGCGCGCGTCGGGGAAGTGCTCGCACAGGAAGCCGCCGCCGTTCTCGCGCGCGAAAATGCCGGTAAAGCCCCAGGCCGACTCCGGCAGCGCGCCGACGTCCAGCAGGTCGACCACCAGCAGGTCGACCACCAGCAGGTCGCCCGGCTCGGCGCCCTTGACCCCGAACGGCCCGCTCAGGTAGTGCACGCGCGTGAGGTCGACGTCGCGTACGTCGTTGGCGCTGTCGTCGTTGCTGATCTGCCCGCCGGTCCAGTCGTAGCATTCGACGCGGAACTCGTCGCCCGGATTGAACCATTCGACCATGGGAATATCCGGGTGCCAGCGGTTGTGGGTCTTGGTCGCCTGGTCTTCCGGCGCCTTGTTGAATTCGACATGAAATGCGGTTTGTGCCATGGCCTTGTCTCCTGGTGGTCGCCCGCGGACGGGCGCGGCCGGCGCGTGCATCGTGGCCGGTTTCCTGCCATGTTAGGGACACGCCGGGCAGGGCACAGCCTTTGCGCGAGGGAATTACAGATCGCCTGAGCGAGGCAGCGGCGCTCCCCTGCCTGGGTGAGGCGCGTGTACCCGGTTTCAGTAGTCGGCGCGCTCGCGCAGGCTCATCAGCTCGGCCTGGCGGTGGGTGTTGGTCTTGCGGAAGATCTGCTTGAGATGGCTGCGCACGGTGTGTTCGGAGATGTGCAGCGAGCGCGCCACCCGCGCCGGGGTCATGCCTTGCAGGATCAGGGCGCTGACCTTTTCCTCGGCCGGACTGAGCGCGAAATGATCGGCGAACCGGCGCATGGCCTGGCGGGCGTCCTGGCCTGGATCGCTGATCAGCAGGCCGACCAGGGCGCCGGCCTGGCCGCCCTGGGCATTGGTGTCCGGGCCGAGCGCGCACAAGGTCAGCTGGATGGGGGCGGCGCCATCGGCCTCGTCCAGCGCCAGGCTGGCGCGGCCAGGCTTGCCGGCCTGCGCGGCCTCGGCCATACGGCGGATGCGGTCGCGTAGCGCCTTTTGCAGCGCGGCATCGCGGGTGGCCAGCCGGCCATCGACCAGCCGCAGTTGCGCCGGCAGGGCGTCCGCCGCGATTTCGCCGTGCAGCACGGCGCCATCGCGATCCAGCACCAGCACCGGCGGCAGGTAGGCCTGGACGATGCGCGCGAGCAGGCCGGCCAGCCGGACCTGCGCGGCGCAGCGCGTGCGCACCTCGAATACCGTCATCAGGTGCGGCATCAGCGTGCGCAGGCGCGCGCGGTCGGCGCTGTCGAACGGCATCTGCTCCTTGCGGCGATGCAGGACCAGATACCAGACATGGTTGCGCTGGCGCGCCAGCACCCCGCACAGGCGATGGAACAGGCCGTGCGGCCGCAGGATCTCGCGGTAGAAATCCGTCTGCAGGAAGTCCTCGGGCGCGATCAGTTCCGGGCTGTCCAGGATGCGCCCGGGCAGGTAGGGCGCCTTGGACAGGAACCAGGGGTTGATCGGGCGGCCCTGGTCGTAGATGGCCTGCAGCGGGCCATCGGCCGGCGCCTGGTAGAGAATGCGGCCGGCGCCGGCATCGAAATCGTAGTGGGCCAGGGCGGCGGCGCGCGTGGCGAAGCGGCGGCATAGCGCCGCCAGCACTTGCTGCCATTGCGTGTCATCGTTCAAGGTGCCGTAGAGCACGTGCAGCAGCCGGTCTTCGGTTTGCGCGGCGGCCGCGGCGGCTGGTTTGGCGTCCATCGCTGTCCTCGGCGGCAAGGTCGGGGGCATGGTTGCCTGGGCGCCTCGCCGGGCGGCGGGCGCGACGCGAAATAGTCGCAATATTGTGAGCGTGGGCGATTCCGCTGTCCCATTCATTTTCTCTATGCGGCGCCGCACAGCGGGGGGATGGTATCCGGCCCGGTCGGCCGCGCAAGCGGCTACCATGTGGGGGCGGCGCACCGGCCGTTGCGTTCATCCGTACGAGGGGGCCCCATGACAGCCATCGTGACCGCCGTGTGCAGCAGCCCCGGCCATACGTTCAGCAAGCCCGTGCGCGAGGCCATCACCCTGGTGGCCGGCCTGGGCGTGGCGGGCGACGCGCACCAGGGCGTGATGGTGCGGCACCGTTCCCGCGTGCGCGCCGATCCCGGCCAGCCCAATCTGCGGCAGGTGCACCTGATCCATGGCGAGCTGCACGACGCGCTGCAGCAGGCCGGTTTCAACGTCGCCGAGGGCACCCTGGGCGAGAACATCACCACGCGCGGCATCGACCTGCTGGACCTGCCGCGCGACAGCCTGTTGTACCTGGGCGGCCAGGCCATCGTGCGCATCACCGGCCTGCGCAATCCGTGCGCACAATTGGACCGCTACCAGCGCGGCCTGATGGCCGCCGTGCTGGAGCGCGACGCCGCCGGCGGGCTGGTGCGCAAGGCCGGCATCATGGCGGTGGTGGAGGCCGGCGGCGACGTACGCGCCGGCGACCCGATCGAAATCGTCCTGCCGCCGCCACCGCATTATCGGCTCGGCTGCGTCTAGGGCCCGCGGGAACGGGACCGGCGCCGCGTTGCGCGCTGATTGCGAAGGGATGTAACGGTCTTCCGGGGGAAGCCGGCGCAGGCGTTGCAAGACCTTTCTTTCAATCCCCCGTAAAATCATGTGGTTCAGCAGGCTTTAACCAATCCATCAATAAAGTACCTCAGGAGGTCTCCCCATGGCCCTAGTTTCCATGCGCCAATTGCTCGACCACGCCGCCGAGCACGGCTACGGCATTCCCGCTTTCAACGTCAACAACCTGGAGCAGGTCCAGGCCATCATGGAAGCCGCCGCCGAGACCGACAGCCCGGTGATCATGCAGGCCTCGGCCGGCGCCCGCAAATACGCCGGCGAAGGCTTCCTGAAATACCTCATCCAGGCCGCCGTCGAGTCGTACCCCCACATTCCGGTCGTCATGCACCAGGACCACGGCCAGTCGCCCGCGGTGTGCCAGGGCGCCATCGACCTGGGCTTTTCCAGCGTGATGATGGACGGCTCGCTGAAAGAAGACGGCAAGACCATTGCCGACTACGACTACAACGTCGACGTCACCAAGAAAGTGGTGGACATGGCCCACAAGCTGGGCGTGACGGTCGAAGGCGAACTGGGCTGCCTGGGCTCGCTGGAAACCATGCAGGGCGACAAGGAAGACGGCCACGGCGCCGACGGCAAGCTGACCATGGAACAGCTGCTGACCGACCCCGAGCAGGCCGCCGATTTCGTGCGCCGCACCCAGCTCGACGCGCTGGCCATCGCCATCGGCACCAGCCACGGCGCCTACAAGTTCACCCGCAAGCCCACCGGCGACATCCTGTCGATCGCGCGCATCAAGGAAATCCACGCCCGCCTGCCCAACACCCACCTGGTGATGCACGGCAGCTCCAGCGTGCCGCAGGACCTGCTGGCCGAGATCCGCGAATTCGGCGGCGACATGAAGGAAACCTACGGCGTGCCGGTCGAGGAAATCCAGGAAGCTATCAAGTTCGGCGTGCGCAAGATCAACATCGATACCGACATCCGCCTGGCCATGACCGGCGCGATCCGCTGCTTCTTCGCCGAGAACCCGAGCAAGTTCGATCCGCGCGAATACCTCAAGCCGGCCCGTGCCGCTGCCAAGGCGATCTGCGTGCAGCGCTACACGCAGTTCGGCACCGCCGGCAACGCCAGCAAGATCAAGCCGCTGCCGCTGGCCGACATGGCGCAGCAATACGCCGCCGGCAAGCTGGCCCAGGTTGTGCAGTAAGGCGGCGACCGGCGCGGCGCCCGGCGCCGCCCGCCCGCATGAAAAAACCGGACGCTCGCGCGTCCGGTTTTTTCATGGCCTCGCGCTATGACGGCGCATTGCCCGCGAAGTGCGGGTGGGCGGTGTCGATGGCGTGCCAGGGCGGCGCCGAGGCGGTCCAGACCGTGAGCTGGTTGGCAAAGCGCGCCGGTTCGTCCAGCGCGCCGGCCCGCACCACGGTGTAGCCGGCGTCTTCGGTATGGCCGAACAGCGGCGTGCCGCAGTCGGCGCAGAAGCTGCGCATGACCCGGCGTCCCGCCGCGCTGCGGTAATGGTACTCGCGCGGGGCGCCCCGTTCGAGGCGCAGCGCGCCGCCGCTCAGGTACTGGCATTCGCGGCAATGACAGGTGGCGGCGGCCAGCAGCGGGCCGGTGGCGCGGAAACGCACTGCCTGGCACAGGCAGCCGCCGGTATAGGTATGGATGTCGGCCGGCGTGCCGGCGGCGGGGGCAGGGCTCATGGGATCGGACTCTCCGTTTGGCAGGGATGCCCCGAGGCTACCTGTCCCGGCCGTTTGCGTCGAGGGCGGCCGGACAGGGCGGGGCCATTTGCAGTAACCTAACGCCTGCGCGTGCCGCGCCCGCGGCCCTGGCTGCCTCGCGAGCCGCCGCGGCACGCCCGTCATCGACGCTTCCTGCCCAGCCTCGCGCGGGCGGGAAGTTTTATTTTTGCCATAGGCCATCCCGTGACTTCCGCTTTGCATGAATCCAGCATCAAGTCCCTGCCGCTCCTGGGGCGCGGCAAGGTGCGCGATATGTACGCCGTGGGCGACGACAAGCTGCTGATCGTGGCGTCCGACCGCATTTCGGCGTTCGACGTCATCCTCGATGATCCCATCCCCGGCAAGGGCCAGGTGCTCACCGAGCTGACCGACTTCTGGCTGCGCAAGCTGGCCCATATCCTGCCCAACCACTCCACCGGCATCCAGCCCGAGGACGTGGTGGCGCCCGACGAGGTCGACCAGGTGCGCGGCCGCGCCGTGGTGGTCAAGCGCCTCAAGCCCATCCTGGTCGAGGCGGTGGCGCGCGGCTACCTGATCGGCTCGGGCTGGAAGGACTACCAGGCCAGCGGCTCGGTGTGCGGCATCGCGCTGCCCGCCGGCCTGCAGCAGGCCAGCCAATTGCCCGAGCCGATTTTCACGCCGGCGGCCAAGGCCGAGTTCGGGATGCACGACGAGAACGTCGACTTCGCCCATGTGGTCAAGGAAGTCGGCCAGGAAATGGCCGAGCGCATCCGCGACGTGACGCTGCGCCTGTACGGCGAGGCGGCGCGCTTTGCCGCCACCAAGGGCATCATCATTGCCGACACCAAGTTCGAATTCGGGCTGGACGACAACGGTACGCTGCACCTGATGGACGAAGTGCTCACGCCCGACTCGTCGCGCTTCTGGCCGGCCGACGGCTACCGGGTGGGCATCAGCCCGCCTTCGTTCGACAAGCAGTTCGTGCGCGACTGGCTGGAAACCCAGCCCTGGGACAAGACCCCGCCCGCGCCGCGCCTGCCGCGCGACGTGCTGGAAAAGACCGCCGCCAAGTACCGCGAAGCGCTCGACCGCCTGCTCGCCTGAGCCCTGCCGGCGCCGTCCAGGCCCGCCGCCCTTCGGGGCGCGCGGGCTTTTTTCATTGGAGGCGTGTGATCGACATCGTGCCGGCGCCGACACCGCGGGGGTTCCACAAAAGCATGACTACCCATGCCGACCATCGCATTTGGCAGGACGTCTATTGCCCAATGGCAGTGATGGGCGCCGTCTACCTGAAGCGGACGGTCTCCGGCGGCGTGCTGGTCGTGTCGTTCAAGTCGTTGCGACCATGAAGCGTCCCGGATGCGGGGCGGCCGCGCTGGCGCGCGATACCCGCGACGTGCCTTACAGCTACAAGGGCGAGGCCATGCTGGCTTTCGACCGCCTGGCCAACGCCCGCCGCTGGCGCTGGTGAAGCTGCTCAGGCTGCTGGATCGCCATCCGGAGCTGCTGGAGGAAGTCCGTGCGGATTGAGCCTTGCTACGGATTTATCATGAATTATTTCGTATTGTTACGTTATACTCGCCCTTCATCCCATAAAGGCAAACGCGAGGGGAGCGATGAAATGCTCATGATGTTGCCATTTCTGAGCGGAGCACTGGCCGTCTGGTTCGGCATCCTGGGCAAGCGGCGGCCCTGTTTCGCACTTTGGCTGGTGACGCTGGCGGTGTTCGCCGTGGGCGCGCATCGCTACATGACCGGCCCCGTGCCCTTGCCGCTGGCGCTCTGAGTCCGCCATGATCTTCCTGCGCAATCCCGGCCGCGGCTCCCGCATCGTCAATACCCTGGTCCTGCTGGCGGTCAGCCTGCTGCTGCTGTCGGCGCTGGCCTGGCAGTGGCTCGACGGGCAGGCGCCTTGTCCGCTGTGCCTGCTGCAGCGCGCGGCGCTGGTGCTGATCGGCGTCGGCCTGCTGCTGAACGTGCGCATGGGGCCGTCGCCGCTGCATTACGCCATGGTGCTGGCGCCCGCGCTGGGCGGGCTGGCGGCGGCGGGCTGGCAATTGCTGTCGCCGGAGGCCGGCGCGGCGGCGCCGCCCTGGCAGGGCTGGGCCTTCCTGCTGTTCGGCGCCATGCTGGTGTACTGCACCCTGATGCTGGCGGCCGACCGCAAGTGGGGCGACAACGCCCTGAAAAAGCCGGTGGCGCTGCCCGGCGCGCTGGTGATGGGCCTGTTCCTGGTGGCGGTGCTGGCCAACGCCGCCGGCACCGTCCTGTAGCGCGCGATCACGGTCCCGCGCGGCTGCGTGCGGCCGCCCGTGGGCGCGGGGATGGCCATGCCGGCAGGCGCCTGCCGCGGCACGGTAAAATAGCCGATTCGCGGCCGCCTGGCGGGCCGTCTTTCCATCCCTATCTACATACCGGTTATGACGAGCAACTCTAGCGCATCGGGCGCGCCCCTGGTGGGCGTGATCATGGGATCTTCCAGCGACTGGGAGGTCATGAAACACGCCGTGGCCATGCTGCAGGACTTCGGCGTGGCGCACGAGGCGCGCGTGATTTCGGCGCACCGCATGCCGCAGGACATGGCCGAGTATGGCGCGGCGGCGCGCGCGCGCGGCTTGCGCGCCATCATTGCCGGCGCCGGCGGCGCGGCCCACCTGCCTGGCATGATGGCCGCGCTGACCGAGGTGCCGGTATTCGGCGTGCCGGTTCCGTCCAGGTATCTGCGCGGCGAGGACTCGCTGCTTTCCATCGTGCAGATGCCCAAGGGCGTGCCGGTGGCCACCTTTGCCATCGGCGAGTCCGGCGCGGCCAACGCGGCGCTGCATGCCATCGCCACGCTGGCCACCACCGACGACGCCCTGCACGCCCGGCTGGTCGCGTTCCGCGCGCGGCAGACCGATGCGGCGCGCGCCATGAAAGTGCCTCCCGAAGCCTGACCATGACGCAATCCTCCACGTTCGATCCCATTGCTCCCGGCGACTGGCTGGGCCTGTTGGGCGGCGGCCAGCTGGGCCGCATGTTCTGTCATGCCGCCCAGAGCCTGGGCTACAAGGTCGCCGTGCTCGACCCGGCCGACGAGTGCCCGGCCGGCATGGTGGCCGATCTGCATATCCAGGCCGCCTACGACGACGCCGACGGCCTGGCGCGCCTGGCCGGCCGCTGCCGCGCGGTGACCACCGAATTCGAGAACGTGCCGGCCGACAGCCTGCGCGCGCTGGCGGCGCGCTGCCGTGTCAGCCCTGCGGCCGACGCGGTGGCCGTGGTGCAGGACCGCATCGCCGAGAAAACCTTCATCGCCGGCCAGGGCATCGAGGTCGCCCCGCACGCAGCGATCCGCGCCCGCGACGATCTGCTGGCCGCGCCCCAGGCGCTGTTTCCGGGCATCCTCAAGGTGGCGCGTCTGGGCTACGACGGCAAGGGCCAGGCGCGCATCGCCAGCCGCGAAGAGGCGCTGGCCGCGTTCGACGAGTTCGGCGGCGTCCCCTGTGTGCTGGAAGCGCTGCTGCCGCTGGAGTACGAAATATCGGTGGTGATCGCGCGCGGCTTCGACGGCGCCAGCATGGTCTTCCCGATCGCCCGCAACGTGCATCGCGACGGCATCCTGGCGGTGTCGTCCGTGACGCCGGGCTCGGCCGACGCCAGCCACGCGGCGCGCCAGGTCCAGGCCACGCAGGCGGCGCAGGCCATCGCGCAGGGCCTGGGCTACCACGGCGTGCTGTGCGTGGAGTTCTTCGTGCTGGGCGACGGCCGGCTGGTGGTCAACGAAATCGCGCCGCGGCCGCACAACAGCGGCCACTACACCATCGACGCCTGCGTCACCAGCCAGTTCGAGCAGCAGGCCCGCGTCATGGCCGGGCTGCCGTTGGGCAGCGCCGATCTGCTGGCGCCGGCCGTGATGCTCAATATCCTGGGCGACGCGTGGTTCGAGCCGGGCGCGCATGCGCCGCGCGAACCCGACTGGTCCGCCGCGCTGGCGGTGCCCAGCGCCAAGCTGCACCTGTACGGCAAGCGCGAGGCGCGCCGCGGCCGCAAGATGGGGCACGTGACCATCGTGGCCGCCACGCCCGAGCAGGCGCGCGACGACGCGGCGCGCGTGGCGCGCGCGCTGGGCATGGCCGCGCCGTTCTGACGCATTGATTCCCGCCCCCATGAACGCCGCCGATCCCGCCGTCGCCCACGCCGCCGCCTGCCTGCTGGCCGGCGAACTGGCGGCCTTTCCCACCGAAACCGTGTATGGCCTGGGCGCCGACGCCGAGAATCCGCAGGCGGTGGCGCGCATCTACGCCGCCAAGGGCCGGCCGTCGAATCATCCGGTCATCGTCCACATCGCTCCCGAAGGCGATGTCGATTACTGGGCCAGCGACGTGCCCGCGGCGGCGCGCCAGTTGATCCAGGCGTTCTGGCCCGGGCCGCTGACGCTCATCCTCAAGCGCGCGCCCCACATCGGGGCGGCGGTCAGCGGCGGCCAGGACAGCATCGGCATCCGTTGCCCTTCGCACCCGGTGGCGCAGGCGCTGCTGCGCGCCTTCGCGGCCGGCAAGCCCAACGGGCAGGGCGGGGTGGCGGCGCCGTCGGCCAATACGTTCGGCCACGTGTCGCCCACCCGGGCCGAGCACGTGCGCGCCGAATTCCCGCGCGAAGTCGCCGCCGGCATGCCGGTGCTCGATGGCGGCGATGCCGAGGTCGGCATCGAATCCACCATCATCGACCTGTCGCGCCTGGACCAGGGCGTGGGCCCGGTGCTGTTGCGGCCTGGCCATATCAGCGCGGCGCAGGTGGCCGCCGTGCTGGGCATGCCGGTCGCGCGCCCGGACGCCGCGGCGCCGCGCGCCTCGGGCACGCTCAAGGCGCATTACGCGCCGCGCACGCCGCTGGAGCTGCTCGACGCCGCGCAGTTGCCGCGCGCGCTGGCGGCCGCGCCCGCCGGCGTACGCCAGGCGGTCGTGGCCCTGGCGCCGGCGCCAGCCGGATTGCCCGCCGAGGTGCACTGGCGCATGGCCCCGGCCGACCCGGCGCGCTACGCGCAGGCGCTGTACGCGCTGCTGCGCGAACTCGACCGGCAAGCCTATGCGCGCATCCTGGTCGAGCAGCCGCCGCGATCCGGCGACTGGGACGCGGTCAACGACCGCATCGGCCGCGCCGCGGCCGCCTTCTCTCTCGATACCACCGACCTGCCCGGCACCTGAGCGGGCCAGGGGCGTAACTCCTGATTGCCGCGCCTTCCGGCCGGGCGTAATCTCACGCGGACCTGCCACACGCGGGCACCCGTCGCCGGATGGCCACGCACGAGGTCGGCCACGGCACTCACCAGGAGAAGCGGCTATGAAGCGGCATATTGCAATGGCGGCGGGGGCGTTGGCCCTGGCCCTGGGCGCGCAGGCGGCGCACGCCGGCCCCACGCTGGACGCGGTCAAGAAGAAAGGGTTCGTCCAATGCGGGCTGACCGATGGCGTGGCCGGATTCAGCGCCACCAACAGCAAGGGCGAATGGGAAGGCATGGATGTCGACATCTGCCGCGCCGTCGCCGCCGCGGTGTTCGGCGACGCCGGCAAATTCAAGGGCACGGCGCTGTCCACCCAGCAACGCTTCACCGCGCTGCAATCGGGCGAGGTCGACGTGCTGCTGCGCACCGTGACGCTGACGCAGACGCGCGACACCTCGCTTGGCCTGGCGGCTGTGGCGGCCAGTTTCTACGATGGCCAGGGCGTGCTGGTGCGCAAGGCGCTGGGCGTGAAATCCGCCAAGGAGCTCGATGAGGCCACCATTTGCGTGCAGCCGGGCACCACTACCGAGCTCAACCTGGCCGATTGGTTCCGCGCCAATGGCATCAAGTTCACGCCGGTCGTGATCGACAAGGTCACGGAGGTGGTGCGGGCGTTCGAGTCGGGCCGCTGCGACGCGTTCACCGACGACGCTTCCCAGCTGGCGGCCGTGCGCGCCACGCAAGTGGCCAAGCCCGACGATTTCGAGATCCTGCCCGAGCGCTTCTCGAAAGAGCCGCTCGGCCCCATGGTGCGCCAGGGCGACGAGAACTGGCTGGGCATCGTGCGCTGGACCCTGTTCGCGCTGATGGAGGCCGAGGAATACGGCATCACCCAGCAGAACGTCGACGAGATGCTCAAGAGCAAGAACCCCAACGTGCTGCGCATCCTGGGCGTGACGCCCGGCGCCGGCAAGAACATGGGGCTGGACGAGAAGTGGGCCTATAACGCCATCAAGGCGGTGGGCAACTACAGCCAGATCTTCGAGCGCAACGTCGGCAAGGACAGCCGGCTGGGCCTGCAGCGTGGCGTCAACGCGCTCTGGAGCCAGGGCGGCGCCATGTATCCCTGGCCGATACGCTAGGGCGAGGGCGGCGGGGCGGGAAAGATCGCCAAGCGATACGCCCGTCCCGTATTGCGGTACGCTATGCGCTTTCCGCCTCCTGCCCGCCGCCATGACCACCGTTGCACCCGAAGACTCGCCCCTGTTCGTGGCCGCGCTGGCGCGCGGCCTGACGCTGCTCGCGGCGTTCAGCGAAGGCCGGCCGGCCATGACGCTGCCCGAGCTGGCCGAGGCGACGGGCCTGACCAAGAGCGCGGCGCAGCGCTTTGCGCACACGTTGTGGACGTTGGGCTACCTGCGCAAGAATCCGGACAGCAAGAAATTCTCGCTGTCGCCGCAGTCGCTGCAACTGGGCATGCAATATGCCCAGACCAGCCCGCTGGTGCTGGGCGGCAACCCGTTCCTGCACTCGCTGAACCGCACCAGCCAGGAAACCTGCAGCCTGGCCGAGCCGGACGGCCTGGACATGGTGTACGTGGCGCGTTTCGCCACCCACAAGCAGATGTTCGTGCACATGCCGGTGGGCATGCGCATCCCGATGTATTGCGCCGCCGCCGGCCGCGCCGTGCTGGCCCGACTCGAGCCCGACCGCGCGCGCCGCCTGCTGCAGCAAAGCCCGCGCGCGGCGCGCACCGCCACGACGCTGACCGACCTGGACGCCCTGATGGCCGAGCTGGCGTTCACGCGCGAACATGGCTATGCCCGCTCCAACGGCGAGTACTATCCCGGCGACATCACCATCAGCGCCGCCGTCCTGGACAACGCCGGCACCCCGGCCGGCTCGGTCAATATCTCGGTGCCGTCGAGCCGCTGGAGCTTCGAGGAAGCGCAGGCGGTTTTCGGTCCGCAAGTGCTGGAGACCGCGCATGCGATCAGCGCCTCGCGCACGCTGGGCGTGATGCCGCCGTTCTATCGGATGGCCCCGCCATCCGCGCTGAATTCAGACTAAATCACTCGGGTATTTGACGGGGGAGCAAGGGGAATACCCTAGCTTTCCGGATCTTTCGCGCATTGATAATCTATTTACGACATGATCGTATCGACAGTCGATACGACTGGTGTGAAATTATCTGATGGCGCAAGCCGGGAGCTCGTCGTGCAGCAGGGTACAGAAGCAGTGGTCCAGGCAGGTGGGGGATTCATGGGTGTGCCGGCGCGGCGCCCCGCCGGAGAGGCCGCGTTGGCCTGTGTGCTGGGCATTCCGTTCGACTGCGGCACGCATCCGTTCCGGGTGGGCGCGCGGCAGGGGCCGGACGCGATACGCGAGCAATCGCGCCTGCTGCGTCCGTACGACCTGGCGCGCCGCGCCGGGGTGGACAACCCGGTGGAGTTCCTGCGCCTGCTGGACCTGGGCAACGTGGCCTGCGTGCCGGGCGATCCGCAGGCTTCCTATCCGGCCATCGAGCAGGCCGTCGCGCAGGTGCTGCAAGCCGGCGCCATTCCCATCACCATGGGCGGCGACGGCGCGGTCACGCTGCCGCAGCTGCGCGCGGTGGCGCGCCGCTGGCCGGGCGTGGCCGTGCTGCATTTCGATTCGCACACCGACACCTATCCCATCGCCGGCTACAACACCGCCACCACCTTCACGCGCGCCGCCGAGGAAGGGCTGATCGATCTCTCGCACAGTTTCCACGTAGGCACGCGCGGCAATTCGTTCATGGGCGGCGTCATCGAGTACGGCCGCGAAGTCGGCTACACGGTGATCCCGTACGACGACTTCGACCGCGACCAGGCTGGCACGCTGGCGCGCCTGCGCGGCCAATTGGGCGACCGGCCGGTCTACCTGTGCTTCGACATGGATATCTTCGATCCCTCCTGCGCGCCGGGCGTGTGCACGCCGGAGTGGGGCGGCCTCTCGCCCAAGGAGGGTCTGAACCTGCTGCGGGCCCTGAGCGGCCTGAACTTCGTCGCCTTCGACGTCAATACCGTATCGCCGCCGCAGGACGTGGGCGGCGCGACGGCGTTCCTGGCGGCCTCCGTGATGCAAGAATTCTGCGCCCTGGCCGCCGCGGCGGTACAGGCCTATCCGCAAGGGCGGCCGGACTGAGCCGCCACGCTACAAGGGGAATACACATGAAGATCAAAGCCGCTCTGGGCATCCTGGCGACCGTGGGCATGCTGGCGCACGCGGGCAGCGCCGCGGCCCGCACGCTGGACGAAGTGCGCGCCGCCAAGTCCGCCAATGTCGTGACCACCGCGTCGGCGCCGCCGCACGGCTTCAAGAACCCGGCCAGCAACCAGCTCGAAGGCATCATGGTCGACGTGGGCGCCGCCGTCGCCAAGCACCTGGGCGTGGCCATGAACCTGAAGGACGTGCCGTTCTCGGGCCTGATCCCCACGCTGACGTCCGGCCGCGCGGACGTGATGTCGGCGCCGTTGTTCGTCACGCCCGAGCGCGCCAAGGTGATCGACTTCTCGGCGCCCGTGTACGAATGGGGCGAGGGCCTGGTGCTGCGCGAGCAGAACCCCGACGACATCAAGCGCTTCGAGGACCTGCAGGGCCGGCGCATCGGCGTGCTGGTGGATTCGGTGCAGTTCAACATGATCAAGGACATGCCGGACACCAAGGTTTCCACCTACCAGGACTACTCGACCCTGCTGGCCGATGTGCGCGCCGGCCGCATCGAGCTGGGCATCATCGACCCGCCCAGCATCATCTACCAGATCCGCACCAAGAAGATTCCCGGCGTGAAGCTGGCCACGCAGTACCAGCCGCAGAAAAAGTGGCACGTGGGCCTGGCGGTGCAGAAGGACAACAAGGCGCTGCTGGACGCGGTCAATGCCGCGCTGGCCGAGATGAAGCGCAATGGCGAACTGGCCGAGATCGGGCGCAAGTGGGGTGTGGCCGACCTCATCAGCAAATAAGCGCGCGCGGCAGGAGGCGACGATGAATCTCGAAACCTTGCGCATGTACCTGACGCCGCTGGCCGAAGGCACGATGTGGACGCTGGCGCTGTTCTTCTGTTCGGCGGTGCTGGCCGTCGCCCTGGGCCTGCTGGTCTGCCTATGTCGCCTGTCCAAGTCGCGCGTGCTCAGCCGCGGCGCGCGCCTGTACATCGACATCATCCGGGGCACCCCGCTGCTGCTGCAGCTGTTCTACATCTACTACGGCATGCCGGAGCTGGGGGTGGTGATCAATGCGTTCGTGGCCGGCGTGCTGGGCCTGACGCTGAACTTCGGCGCCTACCTGGCCGAGCTGTTTCGCAGCGGCATCCAGTCGGTCGATTCCGGCCAGTACGAGGCGGCGCGCGCGCTGGGCCTGAACAAGGTCGACCGCCTGCGCCGCGTGGTGCTGCCGCAGGCCGTGCGCACGGTGTTTCCGGCGCTGGGCAACTACGCGCTGGTGCTGATCAAGGAAACCTCGCTGGTGGCCGTGATCAGCGTGTACGAGCTGATGCGCGCCGGCGAAATGCTGGCGGGCGCCACCTTCCAGGCCCTGACGGTCTACACGATGGTCGGCGCCATCTACTTCGCCATGTGCAGCGTGCTGGCGCACCTGTTCCGCCGCTCGGAGAAGCGCCTGACGGTGCCGGGCTACTGGAGCGGGGCGGGCGAGAACCACGACATCTCCAAGGCATAGCGCATTAACAGGATCAGAACGATGGATGCATGCAACCAGCCGGCGCCGGTCATCACGCTGCGCGGCGTTTCGAAGTGGTATGGCGACTTCCAGGTGCTGCGGGACCTGGATCTCGATGTCTACCAGGGCGAACGGGTCATCCTGTGCGGCCCGTCGGGATCGGGCAAGTCCACCACCATCCGGCTGCTCAACCGCCTGGAAGAGCACGAGAAGGGCGAAATCGTCGTCAACGGCATCACGCTCGACGGCGAACTGCGCAATATCGAGCGCATCCGCGCCGACGTCGGCATGGTGTTCCAGCACTTCAACCTGTTCCCGCACCTGACCGTGCTGGAGAACTGCACCCTGGCGCCGATGCGCGTCAAGGGGCTGGACGAAGGCGAAGCGGCGCGGCGCGCCATGCAGTTTCTCGAACGGGTGCGCATCGCGCAGTTGGCCGACAAGTATCCGGGGCAGCTGTCGGGCGGGCAGAAGCAGCGCGTGGCCATCGCGCGCGCGCTGTGCATGCAGCCGCGCATCATGCTGTTCGACGAGCCCACGTCGGCGCTGGATCCCGAGATGGTCAAGGAAGTGCTCGACACCATGGTCGAGCTGGCGCGCGACGGCATGACCATGATCTGCGTCACGCATGAAATGGGTTTCGCCCGCGAAGTCGGCGACCGGGTCGTGTTCATGGATGGCGGCAGCATCGTCGAGTCCGATACGCCCGAGCGTTTCTTCAGCGCGCCGCGCAGCGGCCGGGCGCAGGCATTCCTGGGACAGATCCTGGGTTGAGCCCGGCCTGCCGCGCGCGCCCGCGCGGCAGTGGTTCCATGGCTGGGGCGGCAAATGGTTCTAGCCCCTGGCGCGCTCTATGCCTATGATGTCCCTCTTCCCATTGACCCTTTTCCTCTGCGTAGACTATGAACGGCGCCGACAGCCTTTGCGACACACTGCTTGCCAATGACATCGATGTCTGTTTTGCCAATCCCGGCACGTCCGAAATGCACTTCGTGGCCGCGCTGGACCGCAAGCCGCGCATGCGCTGCGTGCTCGGGCTGTTCGAAGGGGTCGTGACCGGCGCCGCCGACGGCTACGCGCGCATGGCCGACAAGCCGGCGGCGACGCTGCTGCACCTGGGGCCGGACCTGGGCACGGGCTGGCCAACCTGCACAACGCCAAGCGCGCCCGTACGCCCATGGTCAACGTGGTCGGCGACCATGCCACCTACCACGTGCAGTACGACGCGCCGCTGACCAGCGACGTCGAAGCCGTGGCGCAGCCCATGTCGCACTGGGTGGGACGCATCCGCGATGCCGCCTCGGTGGCCGCGCAGACCAGCGAGGCCATTCAGGTGGCGCGCCAGGAGCCGGGCAATGTGTCGACCCTGATCCTGCCGGCCGACGCCGCCTGGACCGACCTGCCCGACGATACGCCCGCGCCGCAGCCGGTGCGCCAGGCGCCGCAGGCGCAGGCCGACGCCCAGGCCATCCGCGCCGCCGCCCAGGCCATCCGCAGCGGCCAGGTCACCACCTTGCTGCTGGGCGGGGCCGCGCTGCGCGGCCGCGCGCTGGCCGCAGCCGGCCGCATCGCGCACGCCACCGGCGTGCGGCTGGCCGCCGAAACCTCCAGCCGCCGCACCGAGCGCGGCGCCAATCGTCCGCCCGTGGTTCGCCTGCCGTACCCGGTCGACCTGGCCATGGCCTTTCTCAAGGACGTGCGCCACCTGGTCCTGGTCGGCTCGCGCTCGCCGGTGGCCTTTTTCGCCTACCCGGGCAAGCCCAGCCTGCTGGCGCCGCAGGAGTGCGACCAGATCGTGCTGGCCGAACCGGAGCAGGACCTGCACCACGCGCTGGAATGGCTGGCCGACGAGCTGGGCATTCCCGCCGATGCGCCGCAGACCCGGCCGGCCGCGCTGACCGAGGCCGTGCCCGCCGAGGGCCGCCTGACCAGCGCCGCCGTCAACCGCGTGGCGGCCGCGCTGCTGCCGGACAACGCCATTGTCTGCGACGAATCGATCACCCAGGGGCGCGAGTTCGGCATCTACAGCGTGCATTCCGCGCCGCACGACTGGCTGCAGCTGACCGGCGGCGCCATCGGCATCGGCCTGCCGCTGGCCACCGGCGCGGCCGTGGCCTGCCCGGACCGCAAGGTCGTGCTGCTGCAGGCCGACGGCAGCGGCATGTACACGGTGCAGGCGCTGTGGACGCAGGCGCGCGAACGGCTGGACTGCCTGACCATCATCTACGCCAACCGCACCTACGCCACGCTGCATGGCGAAATGAAGAACGTCGGCGTGATCCAGCCGGGCGAGAACGCCAAGCGCATGCTGGACCTGGTCGATCCCCATATCGACTGGGTGCAGGTCTCGCAGGGCCTGGGCGTGGAAGCCGTGCGGGTCGATACGGTCGAAGGCTTCACCCAGGCCATGCGCGCGGCGCTGGCCCGCAAGGGGCCCTTCCTGATCGAAGCCGTGATCTGATCCACGCATCGCGCCCGGCACGCCGGGCGCGATGCCGCCGCGCAACACGCGGGCGGCGCGTTTGGTCTATCCTGCTGCATTGGCGCGGCTCGGCAGCCACGGGCTGCCCGCTGCCTTTCAGCAAGGACGTTCCATGAAATTCGCGGATCTGCGTGCCGGTATGGTGATCACCGGCGGCCCGCTCCAGGTGACCGAGGCAGAGATCCTGGAGTTCGCGCGCAAGTTCGATCCCCAATGGTTCCACACCGACGTCCAGCGCGCCGCCGAAGGCCGTTGGGGCGGCCTGATCGCCAGCGGCTGGCACACCTGCGCGCTGGCCATGCGCATGGCGGTCGACGCCATCCTGCACGACTCCGAATCGTTCGGCTCGCCCGGCCTGGGCGAGGTCAGCTGGCGCGTGCCGGTGCGCCCCGGCGACACCCTGACCCTGCACGCGCGCGTGCAGGGCGCGCGCGTTTCCGCTTCGCGCAACGACCTGGGCATTGTCAACTGGGTCTGGGTGGTGGACAACCAGCACGGCGAAACCGTGCTCGAACTCGACGCTACCAGCCTGTTCGACCTGAGCGGGGATTCGTAGGGGGGCGGCCTTCGCGCAAGGGCCGCGGCTCGGCCGGTGCCAGTCCCCGTGTGGGGACAGGCACTTCGCGGATTGGGACAGGCACGCGGGGTGGAAGTTTGCCGGTGCTTGTCCCCGTGTGGGGACAGGCACGCGGGGAAGTTTGCCGGTGCCAGTCCACGTGTGGGGACAGGCACGCGGGGTGGAAGTTTGCCGGTGCCAGTCCCCCTGCGGGGACAGGCACGCGGGGTTTAGTAGAAGGCTTGCAGTCCGGTCTGGGCGCGACCGAGGATGAGGGCGTGCACGTCGTGCGTGCCTTCGTAGGTGTTGACGACTTCGAGGTTGACCAGGTGGCGGGCGACGCCGAATTCGTCGGAGATGCCGTTGCCGCCGAGCATGTCGCGCGCCAGGCGGGCGATGTCCAGCGCCTTGCCGCACGAGTTGCGCTTCATGATCGAGGTGATCTCGACCGCGGCGGTGCTTTCGTCCTTCATGCGGCCCAGGCGCAGGCAGCCTTGCAGGCCCAGCGTGATCTCGGTCTGCATGTCGGCCAGCTTCTTCTGGATCAGCTGGTTGGCGGCCAGCGGGCGGCCGAACTGCTTGCGGTCCATGGTGTACTGGCGGGCGGTGTGCCAGCAGGCCTCGGCCGCGCCCAGCGCGCCCCAGGCAATGCCGTAGCGCGCCGAATTCAGGCAGGTGAACGGGCCTTTCAGGCCGGACACGCCGGGCATCATCTGCTCTTCGGACACTTCCACTTCGTCCATCACGATTTCGCCGGTGATGGAGGCGCGCAGGCCGACCTTGCCATGGATGGCCGGCGCCGACAGGCCCTTCATGCCCTTTTCCAGGATGAAGCCGCGGATCTTGCCGTCGAAGTCGCCGCCCACGCACTTGGCCCACACCACGAACACGTCGGCGATGGGCGAGTTGGTGATCCACATCTTGTTGCCGGTCAGCTTGTAGCCGTCGGGGGTCTTGGTGGCGCGGGTTTCCATGCCGCCGGGGTCCGAGCCATGGTTGGGCTCGGTCAGGCCGAAGCAGCCGATCCACTCGCCGGCGGCCAGCTTGGGCAGGTACTTGCGCTTCTGCGCTTCGCTGCCGAATTCATTGATGGGCACCATCACCAGCGACGACTGCACGCTCATCATCGAACGGTAGCCGGAATCGACGCGTTCGACTTCGCGCGCGATCAGGCCGTAGCAGACGTAGTTCAGGCCGGCGCCGCCGTATTCGGTGGGGATGGTGGCGCCCAGCAGGCCCAGTTCGCCCATTTCGGCGAAGATGGCGGGGTCGGTCTTTTCGTGGCGGAAGGCTTCCAGCACGCGCGGCGCCAGCTTGTCTTGCGAGTAGGCCACGGCGGCGTCGCGCACCATGCGCTCTTCTTCGGTCAGTTGCTGGTCGAGCAACAGGGGATCTTGCCAGTGGAACGAGGGCGTCGAGGACATGCGGGTACTCCAGTGTAGATACGAAAAACTCAAATCCGGATCGTGGATATGCGGGCGCGGCATCGCCGCGTCCGCACGCTTACTGTGCCTTGAGGGCCGCGGCGCGGATTTTCTCCAGCGTGGTCGACGGCGTGATGGTTTCCGGGTCGATCAGGCAGTGCAGGATGGCGGGCTTGCCGCTGGCCAGCGCGCGCTCGAAGGCCGGCGCGAACTGCTCGGTGGTCTCGACGCGTTCGCCGTGGCCGCCGAAGGCGCGCGCGTACTCGGCGAAGTCGGGGTTCTTCAGGCTCGTGGCCGAAATGCGGCCGGGGTAGTGCTTCTCCTGGTGCATGCGGATCGTGCCGTACATACCGTTGTCGATCAGCACGACCACGATGGGCAGGTCGTACTGCACCGCCGTGGCGAATTCCTGGCCATGCATCAGGAAGCAGCCGTCGCCGGCGAAGCAGACCACAGTCTTCTGCGGCCAGATGCGCTTGGCGCCCACCGCGGCGGGCAGGCCATAGCCCATCGAGCCGGAGGTCGGGGCCAATTGCGTGCCGTAGCGCGTGTAACGGTGGAAACGGTGCAGCCAGGTGGCGTAGTTGCCCGCGCCGTTGGCCATGATGGCGTCGGCCGGCAAGGTCTTTTCCAGGAACGCCATCACTTCGCCCAGTTGCAGCGCGCCGGGCGTGCGGATGGCGGCGGGGTCGCTCCATTGCAGATAGCTCGCGCGCATGGCCTGCGTATCGTCGGCCCAGGCCGGCTGGGACGGTCCGTTCGCTTGCGCCAGCGCGGCGCAGAACGCCGCCGGCGAGGTGTTGATCGCCAGGTTGGCGCGGTAGACGCGGCCCAGCTCGGCGCTGTCCGGATGCACGTGCACCAGCTTCTGGCGCGGCACCGGGATATCCAGCAGGGTGTAGGCCTGGCTGGGGTTTTCCGACATGCGGCCGCCCACCATCAGCACCAGGTCGGCCTCCCCGATGCGCTTGAGCAGCGCCGGGTTGATGCCCAGCCCGACGTCGCCGATGAAGCAGGGGTGGTCGGCCGGGAACAGCATCTGGCGGCGGAACGACACCGCGGTCGGCAAGGCGTGGCGCTGCGCGAAATCGGCGAATTGCTGCACCGCCTGGGCATTCCAGCGCGAGCCGCCCAGGATCGCCACCGGCGCCTTGGCCTGCGCCAGCATTTGCGCCAGCTGGTCCATCTGGCCGGCGGCCGGCGCGGCGTCGATCACCTCATAGCGCGGCGCATCGGGCACGCTGGCGGTTTCGACCAGGACGTCCTCGGGCAGCGCGATGACCACCGGCCCCGGACGTCCGGAGGTCGCCACGTGGAAGGCGCGCGAAATCAGTTCGGGAATGCGCTCGACCTGGTCGATTTCGGTCACCCACTTGGCCTGGGTGCCGAACACGGCGCGATAGTCCATCTCCTGGAAGGCTTCGCGCTCGCGCATGCCGCGCTCGATCTGGCCCACGAACAGGATCATGGGCGTGGAGTCCTGCTTGGCGATGTGCACGCCGGCCAGCGCGTTGGAGGCGCCGGGGCCGCGCGTGACCATACAGATGCCCGGCTCGCCGGTCAGCTTGCCGTGGGCGTCGGCCATCATGGCCGCGCCGCCTTCCTGGCGGCACACGGTGACGTCGATGCTGGCGTCGTGCAGGCCGTCGAGCACGGCCAGGTAGCTTTCGCCCGGCACGCAGAACACATGCTTGACGCCATGGGCGGCCAGCTGGTCGACCAGGATATGGCCGCCGAGGCGGGATGCGGGGGTGGAGTGATTAGCAGTAGTCATGATTCGCCGGGGGTGTGATCGCTGAGCATAATGTTCCTCACTTGCACAAAGCAATTGATAAAATTGCACAATCTATTGACGTGCCGGAAAGTTGTTGCGTGTTGCATTGCACCAAGCGCCGGCCTTTTTCGGCGACCGGCTTCCAGGACAGAGCCCAATGCGTAACGGTATCCCTAATTTGAGCGCCTTGCAGGCCTTCGAGGCCACGGCGCGGCTGGGCAGCTTCTCGCGCGCCGCCGAAGAGCTGTCGCTGACGCACAGCGCGGTCTATCGCCAGGTGGCCAGCCTGGAGGGCCGCCTGGGCGTGCAGCTGTTCACGCGCGTGCGCCGCCGCATCGTGCTGACCGACCACGGCGCCGAGTATGCCGGCCGCATCCGCCACCACCTGGACCAGATCGAGAAGGACACGTTCGGGCTGGTCAGTCGCACCGGCATGGGCCGCAGCATCCACATCGCGGTGGTGCCCACGCTGGCCACCACCTGGCTGATCCCACGCCTGGCCGATTTCCAGCGCGTCCAGCCCGACATCACCGTCAGCCTGTCGGTGCGCACGCTGCCGTTCCAGTTCAAGGACCAGCCCTTCGACGGCGCGCTGGGCGGCATGATGCACCTGCACCTGTATTCGCGTCCGGACGCCTGGCGCCAGTGGTACGCCGCCAACCAGTACGCCTACGGGCCGCAGGCCGCCGGCGGCCCGCGCTACGACTTGTTCACCATGATGCTGGCCGCGGTGCAGGCCGGACTGGGCGTGGGGCTGATGCCGCGCTTCCTGGTGCAGGACGCGCTGGACGCCGGCACGCTGGTGATGCCCGTGCCGCAGGCGCTGTCGGTCAGCCAGGGCTACTACTTCGGCTATCCGCAGCGCAGCGAGCGCTCCGGCGCGCTCAAGGCCTTCGAGGTGTGGCTCAAGAGCGCGGTATGACGCCGCCGGCCAGGATGCCCCTGCGTACAATGCCGCCATGAGTTCCTCCGCCCCGCTGGCCTCGCAGGCTGACCTCGACGCTTTCATCGATGCCGTCTGGCTGGAGGACGGCCTGGCCGCCAACACGCTGGCGGCCTACCGGCGCGACCTGAGCGCGTTCGCGCAATGGCTGGAGAACCCCGCCTGCCATCCGGGCCTGGCCACCGGCCACAGCCTGCGCGAGGCGGGCAAGGGCGACATCGAGGCCTGGTTCGCCGCGCGCCACGCGGAAAGCCGCGCCACCACGGCCAACCGGCGGCTGGCGGCGCTGCGGCGCTTCTACGCCTGGGCATTGCGCGAGCGCCTGACCCCGAGCGATCCCTGCCTGACGCTGGTCACCGCCAAGCAGCCGCCGCGCCTGCCCAAGACCCTGTCCGAGGCGCAGGTCGACGCGCTGCTGCAGGCGCCGGACCTGGACACCGCGCGCGGCCTGCGCGATCGCGCCATGCTCGAAACCCTGTACGCCACCGGATTGCGGGTGTCCGAGCTGGTCTCGGTCAAGGCGCTGGACGTCAGCCTCAACGAAGGCGTGGTGCGGGTCGTCATGGGCAAGGGGGGCAAGGACCGCCTGGTGCCGCTGGGCGCCGAAGCCGCGCACTGGATCGAGCGCTATGCCGGCAGCGCCCGCCCGGAGCTGCTGGGCGCGCGCGTGGCCGATGCGCTGTTCGTGACGGCGCGCGCCGAGCCGATGTCGCGCCAGGCCTTCTGGCAGCTCGTCAAGAAATACGCGCTGGCGGCCGATATCCGCGCGCCGCTGTCGCCGCACGTGCTGCGCCATGCGTTCGCCACGCATCTGCTCAATCACGGCGCCGACCTGCGCGTGGTGCAGATGCTGCTGGGCCATGCCGACATTTCCACCACCCAGATCTACACGCATGTGGCGTGCGAACGCCTGAAGGCGCTGCATGCCGCCCATCATCCGCGCGCCTGAGCGTCCATCCGCCATGAGCAAGAACCGCCACGTTTCCGAAACGCCCGCCACCCAGCTGCTGCGCCAGCGCAAGGTGGCGTTCACCGAACATACCTACGATTACGTCGACCATGGCGGCGCCGGCGAGGCGGCGCGCCAGCTGGGCCTGGATCCGCACGCCGTGGTCAAGACGCTCATCATGGAAGACGAGGGCGGCCATCCGCTGGTGGTGCTGATGCACGGCGATCGCGAGGTGTCCACCAAGAACCTGGCGCGCCAGGCCGGCCTGAAAAAGGTCGCGCCATGCCAGCCCGAGGTGGCGCAGCGCCACTCCGGCTACCAGGTCGGCGGCACCTCGCCCTTCGGCACGCGCAAGCGCATGCCGGTGTGGGTCGAGGCCAGCGTGCTGGATTTTCCGCAGATCTACGTCAATGGCGGGCGCCGCGGCTACCTGGTCGGCATCGCGCCGCAGGCGCTGGTCGACCTGCTGGGCGCGCGCGCCGTGCAGGTGGCCTTGCCGTAACGGCGCCGCATCCGGGCGCGGTATCCCCTTACCACCCGCGCCGGCGCGCGCGCGTCCACAATCGTCGCATGACCAGGCCGGCGCGTTACGGCGGCCGGCTCCTTTCCATGGAGACGACGATGAGCAAGAAGCTGCTGATGCTGGTGGGCGATTACGCCGAGGACTATGAAACCATGGTGCCGTTCCAGACGCTGCTGGCGGTCGGGCACACGGTGCATGCCGTCTGCCCCGACAAGAAGGCGGGCGACACGGTCGCCACGGCCATCCACGACTTCGAGGGCGCGCAGACCTACAGCGAAAAGCGCGGCCACAATTTCACCCTCAACCATGACTTCGCCAAGGTCGAGCCGCAGCACTACGACGGGTTGGTGATTCCCGGGGGCAGGGCGCCCGAGTACCTGCGCCTGGACGAGCGGGTGCTGGACATCGTGCGCCACTTCGACCAGGCCGGCAAGCCCATCGCCGCCGTCTGCCATGGCGCGCAATTGCTGGCCGCCGCGGGCATCCTGAAGGGGCGCACCTGCTCGGCCTATCCGGCCTGCGCGCCCGAGGTGCGGCTGGCCGGCGGGACCTACGCCGAGATCGGCATCGACCAGGCCCATACCGACGGCAACCTGGTCACCGCCCCGGCATGGCCCGCGCATCCGGCATGGCTGGCGCAGTTCCTGGCGGTGCTGGGCACCCGCATTTCGCACTGACCCCAATACGGGCGGCCGGCGCGCGCTTGTCGCCTGCCGGCCGCTGGCCGTACAGTGGGGGGTGTCATGCACCAACCGCGTGCCGGGGATCCTCATGTGCGAAATCTTCATCCGCGCCAACCAGCGCTCGTATTCCGTGCAGGCCCGTTCGCTGCGCCTGCACGGGGTGGCCACCAGCGTGCGGCTGGAGCAATTGTTCTGGGACGTGCTGGAGGAAATCGCCGCGCGCGACGGCATGCGCGTCACGCAGCTGATCGAGCGGCTGTACGACGAACTGGTGCAGTATCGCGGCGAGGCCGCCAACTTCACGTCGTTCCTGCGCGTGTGCTGCCTGCGCTACCAGGTGCTGCAGGCCGAGGGCCGCATTCCGGCCGATGCCACGGTGCCGATCCGGTCGCTGGATGCGCAGGCCGTATTGCGCGGCCTGCCCGCCAACCTCTACGACAGCCGGCCGCTGGGCTAGCGGTATTCAGAGCATCGCCACATCGTTTTGCACGATGCGGCGTATGCGCACGGCATCGCCGATGCGCGACAGCTTGCCTTGCGAATCCAGCAGCACGATGGCCATGTCGCGGCCATTGATGCGCGCCAGCATGACCAGGCATTCGCCGGCCTCGTTGATGAAGCCGGTCTTCGAGACCTTGATGTCCCAGTCGGGCTTGCGCACCAGCAGGTTGGTGTTGCGGAACGTCTGGGTGCGGTTGTTGATCTCGACCTCGTACTCGGTGTCGGTCGAATAGCGGTGGATCAGCGGGCGCTGCGAGGCGGCGCGCAGCATGCGGGCCAGGTCGCGCGGCGAGGACACGTTCTCGCTGGACAGGCCGGTGGGCTCGACGAAGTGCGTGTTCAGCATGCCCAGCGAACGCGCCTTGGCGTTCATGGCGGCGACGAAGGCCGGCATGCCGCCCGGATAGTTGCGGCCCAGCGCGTGGGCGGCGCGGTTTTCCGAGGACATCAGCGCCAGGTGCAGCATGTCGCCGCGGCTGAGCACCGTGCCCACGCGCAGGCGCGAAGTGGTGTGCTTGAGCGTATCGACATCATCGTCGGTGATCTCGATCATCTCGTCCATCGGCAGGTTGGCGTCCACCACCACCAGGGCTGTCATCAGCTTGGAGATCGAGGCGATCGGGCGCACCACGTTTTCGTTCTTGGCGAACAGCACCGTGGAGGTTTCCAGGTCCTGTACGTAGGCGGTGCTGGAACGCAGCGCGGCCGCTTCGGCGGCCGGGGAGGCCGCCGCCGGCGGCATGGCGGCCGTGGCCGCGGCGCTGGCGCGCGCGGTGCGCGTGCGGGCGCGGATGGTCGATTTGCGCGTGCTGCCCTTCTTGGCGCTGGCGGTTTTCTTGCTGCTGGCGGATTTCTTCTTGGCGGTGCTGGCGGATTTCTTGCTGGAGGCGGTCTTGGCGGGGGCTTTCTTGGCCGAGGCCTTCTTGGCCTGCTGGGACTTGCAGGCGGCCGACTTGGCGTTGGTCCTGCACGGGTCGGCTTTGGCGGCGTGCGCGGCGTAGGGAAGCAGCGCGCCTATCGCCAGCGCCAGGGGCGCCAATGCTCTCGCTACCGCGCGCGTCCAATGAAATGCCATGATGTAAGCAAACCTTGTCTGGCTGTATGGGATTGTTGCAATCGCCGGATTTAGTCGGGACGGAAAAAATCCAGGCGAATTAGGGAGTTACGCGCCAAATTTAAACAGCAATTTGAACTGGTGCGCAAGAGTTTGCGTGAATTAAATTTAGGGACGTATTGTCGGCCATCCTGGCCGCGGAGTATCGCCGCGCGCCGACGTCGCAGCGTATACCGGTTTTCCCTGCAATTGGCTGAACGGCGCGGCGCGGGAGGTGCCGGTCGCGGCGGGGATGGATACGACGGGATGCCTGTCCCCGCGGGGACAGGCACCAGGAGTACGGCGTGCGGCAGTGTGCCTGTCCCCGCGGAAACAGGCACACGCACGGGCAGGCGCCAGTCCTCATGCGGGACAGGCACGCCGGGAAAAGGGGCTGGCCTCGCCGGGTGGAATCGAACCACCAATTGACCCTTAGGAGGGGCCGGTTATATCCATTTAACTACGGCGAGACAGGCGGGCAGCGCGAGGCCGCGGATGCGCGTGCGCGCATCGGTGCGCCGGCCGAGCAGGATTCTAGCACCTTGGCGGACGTGGCCGGCGCTTGCACGGCGCCTGGCGAAACGGCTGGCGGGCAGTGCGGATGGCGGACGGTATCGGGGTATTCCTCGATGGCATCGCGAGGATTTGTATATGATCGCGGATCCGCCCCCGCCGCGGGGCGACCGATTACTACCTCCGAAGGCAGACGACGTTCCATGTCGACATCCGAGAAACCCTCCCTGCGCATCCTGTTCATCGGCACCGGCGTGGTGCTGCTGGCCATGGGGGTGCGCGCCACGTTCGGGTTGTTCATGCAGCCCATGGGCCTGGCGCACGGCTGGGGGCGCGAAGTGTTCTCGATGGCGTTCGCCTTGCAGAACCTGGTCTGGGGCGCCGCCTGTATCGGCATGGGCATCCTGGCCGACCGCTACGGATCGGGCCGCACCATCGTGCTGGGCGCCGTGCTGTATGCGCTGGGCATGATAGGCACGCGTTTCGCCACCGACGAGGCCACCCTGTACCTGACGGCCGGGGTGCTGGTGGGGCTGGGCCAGGCGGGGACCACGTTCCCCGTGATCCTGCCGGTGGTGGCGCGCTCGGTGCCGGCGGCCTATCGCAGCACGGCCATGGGCATCGCCAGCGCAGGCGGTTCGCTGGGCCAGTTCCTGGTGGTGCCGGCTGGGCAGCAGCTGATTACCGGGCTGGACTGGCCCGGCGCGTTGTGGGTGCTGTCGCTGCTGGTGGCCGTGGGTGCGCCCCTGGCGTATTTCCTGCGCGGCAAGCCCGGCGTGCACGGCGGCGTGCAGCAATCGCTGGGCGCGGCGGTGCGCCAGGCGATGGCGCATCCGTCGTTCCACTTCCTGTCGTGGAGCTATTTCGTCTGCGGCTTTCACACCGCGTTCATCACGCTGCACCTGCCGGCCTACGTGGTCGACGCCGGCATGAAGGCCAGCCATGGCGCCACCGCCATCGCGCTGATCGGCCTGTGCAACGTGATCGGCTCGTTCTATGCCGGCAAGCTGGGCGGGGTCTACAGCAAGCGTCTGCTGCTGGCCGCGATCTACGGTTTGCGCGCCTTCGGCATGCTGTTGCTGCTGGCCGTGTCGCTGACGCCGCTGGTGCTGTATGTGTTCGCCGGCTGGATGGGCCTGTTCTGGCTGGGCACGGTGCCGCTCACGCAAGGCCTGATCGGGCAGATCTACGGGCTGCGCTATGCGGCGACGCTGTCGGGCATCGCCTTCCTGGGTCATCAGGTCGGCAGCTTCATCGGCGTGTGGATGGGCGGGGCCGTGTATGCGCGCACGGGCAACTACGATCTGGTATGGTGGACGGGCGTGGCCCTGGCGGTCGTCGCGGCGCTGCTGTGCCTGCCGGTGCGCGAGCAGCCGCTGGCGCAGCCCGCCGCGGCGCGCGCCTGAGCCACGGAGTTTCCGCAACCGTACTGCTTGCCGCCATGCCTACGTCCGTTTCCGTTTCGCGCCGCTGGCGCATTGCCGGCTGGCTGGTCCTGTCGGCCGTGCTGGCCCTGGGATTCTGGAGCTACCTGAGCCCCGACATGGCCATCAACTGGGAAAACATCGCCGCGCTGTGCGGCTTCTAGGCCGCGCGCCGCCCTGGGCCCATGTCGGACGACTTCCGCACTGATTTTCCATCCTGCACGTTGCGCGATCTCGGCGAACTGCCCGCGATCGACACGCTGGTGCTGACCGTCAACAACAGGCTCTCGCGCCGGCTCACGCTGGACCTGGCCGCGCAGCTGCGCAGCGAACGCCAGGTCAGCGAGCTGCCGCGCATCATGCCGCTGTCGGCCTGGCTGGCCGATTGCGCCGCCGAGCTCGCGTTCGACGAGCGCTACGAAGTGCCGGCCTACCGTCTGTCCAGCTTCGCGACCCAATTGGTGTGGCGCGAAGCGATCCGCCTGGAAGAGGCCGATCGCGCGCTGCTGGACGCCGACCAGGCCGCGCGGCTGGCGCTGGACGCGGACCTGCTGGTCGACGAGTGGCAGGCGCATGTGCCGGCCGGCGCCGAGACCGACGAGTACCGCGGGTTCTCGCGCTGGCGCGCGCGCTATCGCGCCATGCTCGGCGAGCTGGACGCCGAGGATGCCAACCAGGGCTACGAGCGCGTGCTCGAGGCGCTGCGGCAGGGCGCCTTGCGCGCGCCGCGCCATGTGGCGCTGGCGGGCTTCGTCGATATCTCGCCGCGCTTCGCGCGCCTGCTGCGCGCGCTGGCCGATGGCGGCGCCGACGTGGTGGCGTGGCGCGACGCCGTGCGCGAGCCGGCTTGGCCGCAACGCTTCGAGGCCGCCGATCGCGGCGCCGAATGGCGCGCGGCGGCGCGCTGGGCGGCCGACCGCCTGCGCGCCGATCCGCGCGGCCGCTACGCCATCGTGTCGCCGCAGCTGGAGGCCGAGGCGCCGTTCGCGCGCCGCGTGCTGGGCCAGGCGCTGGCCGGCCAGGACGCGCCCTTGCCCTTCAACGTGGCGGTGGGCCGGGCGCTGGACGAGTGGCCGGCGGTGCGCGCGGCCCTGGCCTGGCTGGCGCTGCTGGCCGAGGTGGCCGCGCGCGGCGCGGCTGAGCCCGCGCTGTTCGGCGCGGCCCTGCTGGCCGGCCATTGCGCCGGCGACCTGCAGGAAGGGCCGCGCCATGCGGCGCTCGATGCGCGCTGGCGCCGCCAGGCGCTGGCCCATGTGGGGCCAGCCGACTGGCAGCGCGGCCTGGAGGAGTGCCCGCGCCTGGCCGAGGGGTGGTCGCAGGCCATGGCAATCTGGCAAGCCGGCCAGCGCAGCGATACCTGCGACGCCTGGGCGCCGCGCTTGAAGGCCGCCCTGACCGCGCTGGGCTTTCCGGGCGAACGCGCGCTCGACAGCGTGGCCTATCAGGTCATGGGGGCGCTGGGCGACCTGCTGGCCGAATTCACGGCGCTGGCGCCGGCCGCCGGCCGCCTGGATGGGCGCGCCGCGGTGCGCCTGCTGGCCAGCGCGGCGCGCGCCGGCTCGTTCCAGCCGCAGCGCGATCCGTCGGCGCGGCTGGACGTGCTGGGCCTGCTCGAGGCCGAGGGCGGCGCCTGGGATGGCATCTGGGTGCTGGGCCTGACCGGCGACGTCCTGCCGGCCTCGCCCAAGCCCAATCCCCTGCTGCCGCTGGCCGTGCTGCGCCAGGTCGGCGCGCCGCGCGCCACGCCCGAGCGCGAGCGCGAGTGGGCCGAAGGCATGTTCATGGCCTTGCGCCGCTGCGCGCCGGAGATGATCGCCAGCCACGCCGCCATGGACGGCGAGCGCGAGCTGCGGCCCTCGCCGCTGATCGCGCGCGCGGCGCCGGCCGATTGGCAGCCCGGCGCCGACGCGCAAGCCGCCGCGCTGGAGCAGGAGATCCTGGACGACAGCCAGGGGCCGCCGCTGGAGGCCGAGCGGCAAAGCCGCGGCGGCCTGGACGTGCTGGATACCCAGGCGCGCAATCCCTTGTGGGCCTTCGTGCGCCATCGCCTGGGCGGACGCGCCATGGCGCCCTATGCCGACGCGGCCACGGTCAGCGTGCGCGGCCAGTTCCTGCACCGCGCGCTCGAACTGGTGTGGCGCATGCTGCCCGACCAGGAGGCCTTGCACGCCGCGATGGCCGAAGGCCGTCTGGCGGCGCTGGTCGAGCAGGCCATCGGCGAGGCGGCGCGTACCGAACTGGCCGGCTATCCGGCGGCGCTGCGCGAACTCGAGTGCGCGCGCGCGACCGCGGTGCTGGCCAACTGGTTCGACAGCGAGGCGCAGCGCCAGCCGTTCGAGGTGGCGCAGATCGAACAGGAGCACAGCTGGCAGCGCGGCGCGCTGGCGCTCAAGGTGCGGCTGGACCGCATGGATCGCCTGGCCGACGGCCGCGCGCTCATCGTCGACTACAAGACCGGCGCGGCGCCGGGCCGGCCCGAATCCGATTGGGCGCGGGCGCGCCCGGTCAACCTGCAATTGCCGTTCTACGCCTCGGTACTGGCCGATGGCGCGGACACCGAGGTGGCCGGACTGATGCTGGCGCAGATCCATGCGCGCCAGGTCAGCGCGCAAGGCCTGGCGGCCGACGACCTGGGCATCGAAGGCGTCACGCCGGTCGAGCAGAGCAAGGCGTTCGAGGGGCAGCCATGGCCGCGCATCCTGCAGCGCTGGCGCGCGGCGGTCGAGATGCTGGCCGACGAATACGCCAATGGATACGCGGCCAACGTGGCGCTGCGCCAGGACGACCTGAAGTTCTGCGACGCGATGCCGTTCCTGCGCCTGCACCTGGACGACGAGGATGCCTGAGGGCCGCCAGCCATGACCGAACCCGAACGCTTGCCGCATGACCACGCCGCGCGCCGCCAGGCGCTGGACCCGTCGCGCTCGTTCCTGGTGCAGGCGCCGGCGGGTTCGGGCAAGACCGAACTGCTGACCGACCGCATTCTCGCCTTGCTGGCCACCGTGACGCGGCCCGAGGAAATCGTCGCCATCACTTTCACGCGCAAGGCTGCCTCCGAGATGCACGCGCGCGTGCTGCACAAGTTGAGCCTGGGCGCCGGCGAGCCGCCGCGCTCGGCGCACGAGCGGCGCAGCTGGGAACTGGCGCGCGCCGCCCTGGCGCGCGACCAGGAGCAGGGCTGGCACCTGCTCGATCACCCGGCGCGGCTGGCCATCCGCACCATCGACTCGTTCTGCGCCGGCCTGGTGCGCGGCATGCCCTGGCTGTCGGAACTGGGCGGCATGCCCGATATCGCCGACGATGCGCGCGCGCACTACGAGGCGGCGGCGCGCGCCACGCTGGAACTGGCTGACGAGCACGACGCGGTGCGCGCCTTGCTGGCGCACCTGGACGTCGACGTGCAGGCCGCCAAGGAAGCCATCGCCGCGATGCTGGGCCAGCGCGACCAATGGATGCCGTTGCTGCAGTTCGGGCTGGACCGCGATGGCCTGGAAGCGTCGCTGGCCGAGGCGCTCGAACACGAGCTGGACAGCCTGTGCGGGCAATTGCCGCGCGGCTGGAGCCAGGCCTTGTGCGGGCCGGCGCGCCTGGCCGCGGCGGCGCTGGCGGGCAGCGGCGATGCGCGGCTGGCGGCCTTGCAGGATTGGGACGCTCCCTTGCCGCCCATGGCCGAGGCGCTGGACCAATGGCGCGCGCTGGCGCATCTGCTGCTGACCGGCACGGGCGCCTTGCGCAGCCCCAAGGGCGTGAACAAGAACCTGGGGTTTCCGGCCGGTTGCGACCACAAGGAGCCGTTCACTGCCTGGCTGGCCGCCTGCGATGGCGGCGCGCCCTGGGTGCGCGCGCTGGCGGCGGTGCGCGACATGCCCGATGCGTATTTCTCGGACGCGCAATGGGATGTGCTGAGCGCGCAGCTGACCACGCTGGCGCTGTCGGTGGCGCAGCTGCGCGTGCAGTTCGCGCGGGCCGGCGAAGTCGACTTCATCGAGATCGCCCAGCGCGCGGCCTACGCGCTGGGCAGCGGCGACGATCCCGGCGAATTGCTGCTCAAGCTGGACGCGTCGATCCGCCATCTGCTGATCGACGAATTCCAGGACACCAGCCAGGGCCAGATCGACCTGTTGGCCACGCTGACCGCCGGCTGGCAGGACGGCGATGGCCGCACGCTGTTCCTGGTGGGCGACCCGATGCAGTCCATCTACCGTTTCCGCAAGGCCGAGGTCGGCCTGTTCCTGCAGGTGGCCGAGCAGGGCGTGGGCCAGATCCGGCCGGGCTTTCTGCAGCTGACCGACAACTTCCGTTCGCAGGGCGGCGTGGTGGATTGGGTCAACCGCGTGTTCGCGCAATTGCTGCCGCGCGCCAATGACGCGGATTCCGGCGCCATTGCCTACAGCCCCTCGACCGCGTTCCACGAGACGGCGCCGGGCGAGGCGGTGCGGTTCCACCCCGCCTGGGAATGCGGCGACGCCGCCAGCGCCGAGAGGCAGGCCGAGGACATCGTGGTCGGCCTGGTGCGCGCGGCGTTGGCCGAGCACGAAGGCAGCCGCCATCCCGTCGCGATCCTGGTGCGCGCCCGCAGCCACCTGGGCAGCCTGACGCGCCGCCTGGCGCAGGAAGGAATTCCCTGCCGCGCCGTCGAGCTGGTGCCGCTGGGGCTGCGGCCCGTGGTGGCCGACCTGGTGCAGCTGGCGCGCGCGCTGGCGCATCCGGCCGACCGGCTGGCCTGGCTGTCGGTGCTGCGCGCGCCATGGTGCGGCCTGACCCTGACTTCACTGCAACGCCTGTTCGGCGCCGATCAACAGACGCCGGTGCCCACGCTGCTCGAACGCGCGCTGCGCGGCGCGGCGCGCTCCGAGGGCGGGCAGGGCAGCCTGTTCGATGCGCCGGCGCCGGGCTGCCTGGCCGAGCAGGCGCTGGCGCCCGACGAGTACCGGCGCCTGCGCGCCGTGGCGGCGATCCTGCTGGATCGCGCCAATGACGCCGGCCTGCTGCCGCTGGCCGCCTGGCTGGAGCAATTGTGGCGGCGCCTGGGCGGGCCTGGCCTGTATCCGGGATCCAGCGCGGCCAGCGATGCCGAAAGCCTGTTCCAGCTGATCGAGCGGCTGGCGCCGCACGGCGGACTGGACGCCGGCTTGCTGGACACCGCGGTGGCGCGCCTGTTCGCCGCGCCGCAGGCCACCGGCGAGCAGGGCACGGTCGAGATCATGACCATGCACAAATCCAAGGGGCTGCAGTTCGATACCGTCATCCTGTACGGCCTGCATCGGGCGCCGCGCGGCGACCAGGCGCCGCTGGTGCGTTTCGAGCAAAGCGGGGGCAGAGTGCTGCTCGGTCCGATCAAGCCGCGCGCCGAAACCGAGGCCGACCCGGTGTCGCGCTACCTGGGCGCGCGCGAGGCGCGCCGCGCCGCCTACGAAACCGACCGCCTGCTTTACGTGGCGGCCACGCGCGCGCGCCAGCGCCTGCATCTGGTGGCGCACGTGGCGGTCGACGCGGCCAGCGGCCAGGCCCGCACGCCCGCGTCGGCCAGCCTGCTGGGCCGGCTGTGGCTGCACCTGCCGGTGCCGCAGCCGCCCGACGTGGCGCAAGACCAGGCGGCGGCCACGGGCGAGCAGCCGGCGCTCGTGGGCGAGCCGCTGCGCCGCCTGGCCGGCGCCGGGCTGGCGAGCCTGGCGGCCCGGACCTTGCCGCGCGAGGCCGCGGCGGGCGCGTACGGCGGCGGGCAAGGCGCCGAGCATCCGTCCTGGCAACTGGAAGCGGGCTATGACGCGGCGGTCGGCACGCTGGCGCATGCCTGGCTGGCGCGCATCGGCGGCGACGGCCCGCAGCACTGGTCGGCCGATGCGCTGGCCGTACGCCTGCCGGCCATGCGGCGCCAGCTGACCCGCGCCGGCATCCCGGCCGGCCAGGCCGACGCCGCCGCGCAGGCCGTGCTGGATACGCTGCAGTCCACGCTGGACGACGAGCGCGGCCGCTGGCTGCTCGGCCAGGCCCGCGCGCGCCGCGAATGGCCCCTCATCGACGCCGCCGGCCGCGTATCGGTCATCGACCTGGCGCTGAGCACCGAAGATGGCTGGCTCATCGTCGACTACAAAACCGGCCGTCCGCACGAGCACGAGACGCCCGAACAATTCGCGATCCGCATGCGCCAGCGCCATGGCGAGCAACTGATGCGCTACTGCGCCCAGGTCACCGCCCTGGACGGCCGCCCCGCCCGCGCCGCCCTCTACTTCCCCCGCGCACGCGCCTGGATCGACCTGTAGAGTCGGGAGCCAGTCCTTGCGGGGGCAGATACCGTCCTGGCAGGCTAGCGTTCGTGGCGTATGGCGGTGTGCCTGTCCCCGTGGGGACAGGTACGCGCACGGGCAGGCGGCACCCGCACGGGCGGGCGCCAGTCCTCATGCGGGACAGGCGCCCTTTGCCGGAGTTGTCGCTTCCCGCACGGTGACAGGCGCCGGAGTGGATCACGGCGCAAGGCCGCGCCATCCCCGCCAGGGGATAGGCGCAGGCCGCCCCAAGCAGCACCCCACCGTAGCCAGACGCACAAACCGTCGCTCCACACTACCCTCCCACCACCCCCTCCCCCTCGGGGGGAGGGCTGGGGAGGGGGCCCACCCCCTTGCCCCGACGGCCCGACCGGACCCTGATGGGTCCGGTCGGGCCGGGGCCCGCCAGCTACGCATTCTGTTAGAATGCGTAGCTGGCGGGCCCCTTCGCATGGTTCGGCGGTGAATCTGGTCAGGTCGGGAACGAAGCAGCCATAGTCGTTCAGAACCAGTGCCGGAGTAAGGCTCGCCTACCGGTATCCCTGAAAGGGGCGCCGTGACCGGAATGTATCGCGATCCAGGCGGATCGCATCATTCCTGGTTGCGGCGCCCCTTTTGCATTCCGGCGGGCGCGTTCGCGCGCCGGTCAGTGAACCAGCGCGCCGTGCCGGGCGCGCGCAACTGGCTCTACAATCCGCCCATGACTTATCTGGTACTGGCCCGCAAGTGGCGCCCGCGATCCTTCGATACCCTGATCGGGCAGGATCACGTGGTGCGCGCCCTCACGCACGCGCTGGACACGCAGCGCCTGCATCATGCCTGGCTGTTCACCGGTACGCGCGGGGTCGGCAAGACCACCCTGTCGCGCATCCTGGCCAAGTCGCTCAATTGCGAGAACGGCATCACGTCCAAGCCTTGCGGCCAATGCCGCGCCTGCACCGAAATCGATGCGGGCCGCTTCGTCGACTACCTCGAGCTCGATGCCGCCTCCAACCGCGGCGTCGAGGAAATGACCCAGCTGCTCGAGCAGGCGGTCTACGCGCCGGGGGCTGGCCGCTTCAAGGTCTACATGATCGACGAAGTGCACATGCTGACCGGGCATGCCTTCAACGCCATGCTCAAGACGCTGGAAGAGCCGCCGCCGCACGTCAAGTTCATCCTGGCGACCACCGACCCGCAGAAAATCCCGGTCACGGTGTTGTCGCGCTGCCTGCAGTTCAATCTCAAGCAGATGCCGCCCGATGCGATCGTGGGGCATCTGCAGGCGGTGCTGGGCGAAGAGCAGATCGGCTTCGAAGTGCCGGCGCTGCGCCTGATCGGCCAGGCGGCCGGCGGTTCCATGCGCGACGCGCTGTCGCTGACCGACCAGGCCATTGCCTATAGCGCCGGCAACCTCAGCGAAGAAGCGGTGCGCGGCATGCTGGGCACGATCGACCAGCGCCATCTGGTACGCCTGCTGGATGCGCTGGCCTCGGGCGACGCCGCCGGGGTGCTGGCGGTGGCCGATGAGCTGGCGGTGCGCGGCCTGTCGTATGCCGGCGCGCTGGCCGACCTGGCGGTGCTGTTGTCGCGGGTGGCCATCGAGCAGCGCGTGCGCGGCGCCTTGCCGCAGGACGATCCGCTGACCGAGGACATTACGCGCCTGGCCGCCGCCCTGCATCCCGATGCGGTGCAGCTGTTCTATTCGGTGGCCGTGCACAGCCGTGGCGAGCTGACGCTGTCGCCCGACGAGTACGCCGGTTTCGTGATGGCCTGCCTGCGCATGCTGGCGCTCAATGGCGAGGCCGGCCCGGCAACGGCCGTGCAGGCGCCGCGCGCCGACACGACGCCGCGGGCCGCGGCGCCCGCCGCGGCGGCGCCGGCCGAAACCCGGCCCGAACCAACGCCTGCGCTTGCGCCGCAGGCCGCCGCGGCCCCGCGCGCCGTAGCCCGATCCGAATCAAAGCCGCAGCCCGCGCCCGAGCCTGAACCCGAGCCTGAACCCGAGCCTGAACCCGAGCCTGAACCCGAGCCTGAACCCGAGCCTGAGCCAGCGTCCCGGCCCGCGGCCACGCCGGTTGCGGCGACGCCGCCGGCTGTCGCCGAACCCGAACCCGTGGCGGCGCCGACGGTCCAGGCCCGCGCCGCCGAGCCCGCGCCAGTGCCGCCCTGGGAGGACCTGCCCGAGGCCGTGGCCGCCCCCGCGCCGGCCCAGCCCGCGGCCGCGCCGGCGCCGGTCGTGGCGGACGACGACGGTCCGCCGGCCTGGGTCGACGAGGCCATTCCCGACGAGGCTGGCGGCGGCTTCGCGCCCGAGCACAGCTTCACCGCCGATCCGGACGACGAATTCGAAACGCTGGCGCCCGCGCCCGCGGCCATGCCGGCGCCACGGGCGCCGACGCCACGCCGCGAATCCGGCGGCCGTGGCCGCGCGGCGCGGTCGCGCCTTGCGGACATGTCGCCGGCCGGCTGGCCCGAGCTGGTTGCGCGCTTGCCGGTCACCGGCCTTGCCGCCGAACTGGCGCGCCAGAGCGAGTGGGCCGGCGTGCAGGGCGACGCGGTGTTGTTGCGCGTGGCCGTGCGCACGCTGGCCGAAAGCGAAAGCCGCGTGCGCCTGCAGACTGTGCTGTGCGAACATTTCGGCCAGGGCCTGCGGCTGGAGATCGAAGTTGGCGTCACCGGAGACGGCACCGCGCATGCGGTGGCCCAGATCGAACGCGCGGCGCGCCAGCAGGCCGCCGAAGACGCGGTGGCGGTCGATCCCTTCGTGCAGGCGCTGGTCGCCGATTTCGGCGGCCGCGTCGTGCCCGGCTCGATCCGCCATGTAGACAATCCGCCGGCCGCCTGAGCGGCGCCGGCCAGACTCAATCCCCTAATCCGAGGAAGCATCGATCATGATGAAAGGACAACTCGCCGGCCTGATGCGCCAGGCGCAGCAAATGCAGGAAAACATGAAGAAGGCGCAGGACGCGCTGGCCGAGATCCAGGTCGAGGGCGCCGCGGGCGGCGGCCTGGTCAAGGTCACCATGACCTGCCGCCATGACGTCAAGCGGGTGGCCATCGACCCCAGCCTGCTGGGCGAGGACAAGGACATGCTCGAAGACCTGGTGGCCGCGGCGTTCAACGACGCGCTGCGCAAGGCCGAGGCCACTTCGCAGGAAAAAATGGCGTCGGTGACCGCCGGCATGCCGCTGCCCCCGGGCATGAAGCTGCCGTTCTGATAGCGCCTTGGCGGCCCGCCGGGCCGCCGGGCGCGCTGCTGTCTGCGCGATGGATCCCCAACTCCCCGAACCCGAACCGCTGATCGCCCTGATCGAGGCGTTGCGCCGCCTGCCTGGCGTGGGCGTGCGCTCGGCCCGCCGCATGGCCTATCACCTGCTGCAGCACGACCTGCAGGGGGCCGACATGCTGGGCCGCGCGCTTTCCGGCGCCGTGCAGCACCTGCGCCATTGCGCGCGCTGCAACAGCTTTACCGAAGACGAGGTCTGCGCGACCTGTGCCAATCCCAAGCGCGATCCCGGCCTGCTGTGCATCGTCGAGACGCCGGCGGACCAGAACATGATCGAGTCCAGCCACGGCTACCGCGGGCTGTACTACGTGCTGATGGGACGCATCGCGCCGCTGGAAGGGGTGGGACCGCGCGAGCTCGACTTCCAGCGCGTCATCGAGCGCGCCTGCGACGGCGTGGTCCAGGAAGTCATCCTGGCCACCAATTTCACCGCCGAGGGCGAGACGACGGCCCACTTCCTGGGCGATGCCCTGAGCGAGCGCGGCCTGAAAGTCACCCGGCTGGCGCGCGGCGTGCCGGCCGGCAGCGAGCTCGAGTATGTCGATGCCGGCACCATTGCCTGGGCCTTGATGGAGCGCCGTTCGACCTAGCCGCCGCCTGACCCGCGCCGCCGGGCGCGCAACCGAGGCGGCGCAAGACCGCCCCCTACGAGGAAGACAGTCTCATGTCCGCGCTGAAAGGACTCAAGGTGCTGGAGCTGGGCACGCTGATCGCCGGGCCGTTCGCGGCCCGCATGTTCGGCGAGTTCGGCGCCGAGGTCATCAAGGTGGAAACCCCGCACGGCCCCGATGGCACGGGCGGCGGCGATCCGATCCGCAGCTGGCGCCACCTGCACCGGGGCGATTCGCTGTGGTGGACCGTGCAGGCGCGCAACAAGCAGTCCATCGCCCTCAACCTGAAGGACCCGCGCGCGCAGGAGATCGCGCGCAGGCTGGCCCTGGAGGCCGACGTCGTGGTCGAGAACTACCGGCCCGGCGTGCTGGAGAAATGGGGGTTGGGCTACGAGCAGCTGCGCGCCATCAACCCGGCCACCATCATGGTGCGCCTGTCGGGCTATGGCCAGACCGGGCCGCTGCGCGACCTGCCGGGCTTCGGCGCGATCGGCGAGTCCATGGGCGGGCTGCGCTATGTCTCGGGCCATCCCGACCGTCCGCCGGTGCGGGTGGGCATCTCGATCGCCGATTCGCTGGCCGCGCTGCACGGCGTGATCGGCGCGCTGATGGCGCTGCGCCATCGCGACGCTACCGGCGGGCGCTGGAACGGCGCCACCGGCGAGCAATGCCAGGCCGGCCAGGGCCAGATGGTCGACGTGGCGCTGTACGAGTCGGTCTTCAACATGATGGAAAGCCTGGTGCCCGAATACGACGTGGCCGGCGTGGTGCGCGAGCGCACCGGCGGCGCGCTGCCGGGCATCGTGCCGTCGAACACCTACACCACGCGCGATGGGCAGAACATCGTCATCGCCGGCAATGGCGACGCCATCTTCCATCGCCTCATGCTGGCGATCGGACGCAGCGACCTGGCGCACGACCCGCAGCTCGAGCGCAACGACGGGCGGGCGCGGCGCGCCACCGAGATCGACAGCGCCATCCAGCGCTGGTGCGACACCCACACCATCGAGCAGGCGCTGGCCACGCTGCGCGCCGCCGATGTGCCGGTGGGCAAGATCTACAGCGTGGCCGATATGTTCACCGATCCGCAGTTCCTCGCACGCGGCATGATCGAGCAGCATCACTTCCCCGATGGCTCGCCGGTCAAGCTGCCGGCGGTGGTGCCCAAGCTGTCGGAAACCCCCGGCGGCACGCGCTGGCTGGGGCCGCGCTTAGGGGAACATACCGAGGAAGTCCTGAGGTCGCTGGGGTATGATGCAGCGGCGATTGCCGAGCTGGCGCAGACCGGGGCAATCGGGCGCTGAGCGCCCGTCGCGGCCGCGCGGGCGGCTGCCCGAAACCGCAGCAACCAGGAGATCGGCCGCGCCTGGGGCACACCGCCCGCGGGCGGCCCCATAGGAGACGAAAGCATGTCAGTCACCCGTCGTGAACTGCTCAAGCTGGCCGGCGCCGCCGGCGCGATGAGCCTGGCGCCCGCGATCGTGCGCGCCCAGAAGCTGGAAAAGGCCAAGGTCCAGATCGCCGTGGGCGGCAAGCCGCTGATCTACTACCTGCCGCTTACCATCGCCGAGGTCAAGGGCTTCTTCAAGGACGAGGGCCTGGACGTCAGCATCGCCGACTTCGCCGGCGGCTCCAAGGCCTTGCAGGCCGTGGTCGGCGGCAGCGCCGACGTGGTTTCGGGCGCCTTCGAGCATACGCTGAGCCTGCAGGCCAAGGGCCAGTTCTACCGCGCTTTCGCGCTGCAGGGCCGCGCGCCCATGATAGGCGTGGGCGTGTCCAAGAAGCACCTGCCCGGCTACAAGGGCCCGGCCGACCTCAAGGGCAGGAAGATCGGCGTGACCGCGCCCGGATCCTCGACCAACATGGTGGTCAACTTCTTCCTGGCCAAGCATGGCCTGAAGGCTTCGGACGTCTCGTTCATCGGCGTGGGCGCCGGCGCCGGCGCGGTCACCGCGCTGCGCAGCGGCCAGATCGACGCGATCTCCAACACCGACCCGGTGGTGTCCATGCTGGAGACCAGCGGCGACATCCAGATCATCGTCGACACCCGCACGCTCAAGGACACCAAGGAGATTTTCGGCGGCAACATGCCGGCCTGCCTGTACGCGCCGCAGGCCTTCGTCGACGCCAACCCGAACACCGCCCAGGCGCTGACCAACGCCATCGTGCGCGCCGACAAGTGGATCCAGAAGGCCGGCGCCGACGAGATCGCCAAGGCCGTGCCCGAAGGCTATCTGCTGGGCGACCCGGCCGTCTACAAGGCCGCCATCGGCAAGAGCATGGAAGGCCTGTCGCCCGACGGCGTGATTCCCGAGGACGGCGCGGCCACCGCGCTCAAGGCGCTGGCCGCCTTCGTGCCCGATTTCGATGCCGCCAAGGTCGATCCCGCCAAGGCCTGGACCAACGAGTACACCCGCCGCGCCAACGAGAAGTACCCCAATGGCTGAAGCCGCGCTGTCGCTGGAAGGCATTACCTGCACGTTCATCGCGCGCGAGGACCGCAGCCGGCGCTACACCGCGGTGCAGGACACCAGCCTGGCGGTCGCGCCGGGCGAATTCGTGTCCGTGGTGGGGCCCACCGGCTGCGGCAAGTCCACGCTGCTCAACGTGGGCGCCGGCCTGCTAGCGCCGTCCTCGGGCACGGTGCGCGTGTTCGGCCAGGCGCTGGCCGGCATCAACGAGCGGGCCGGCTACATGTTCCAGGGCGAGGCGCTGCTGCCGTGGCGCAGCGCGCTGGAGAACGTGGTGGCCGGCCTGGATTTCGCCGGCGTGCCGCGCGCCGAGGCCGACGAGCGCGGCCGCGAGTGGATGCGCAGGGTAGGGCTGGGCGGCTTCGAGACGCGCTACCCGCACCAGATGTCGGGCGGGATGCGCAAGCGCGTCATGCTGGCCCAGACGCTGATCCGCGATCCCGACATCATTCTCATGGACGAGCCGTTCTCGGCCCTGGACATCCAGACCCGCCAGCTGATGGAGAACGAAGTGCTGGACCTCTGGATGGCCAAGCGCAAGGCCGTGCTGTTCATCACGCACGACCTGGACGAGGCCATCGCCATGAGCGACCGGGTGATCGTGCTGTCGGCCGGCCCGGGCACGCATCCCATCGGCGAGTTCGCCATCGACCTGCCGCGGCCGCGCGACGTGGCCGAGGTCCGCACCCATCCGCGCTTCGTCGAACTGCATGCCGCCATCTGGGGCGTGCTGCGCGAGGAAGTGCTCAAGGGTTATGCCCAGCAGAAGCGAGCCTGAACCATGTCCAAGCTGATCAAGCCGGGCTCGCTGAGCCTACGTTTCTGGCAACTGCTGCTGTTCGTCGTCATCCTGCTGGTCTGGCACGCGGCCTCGCGCGATCCCAAGGTGGCGTTCTTCTTCGGCGAGCCGCTGAAGGTATGGGGGCGCATATGGGCCTGGTTCGTCTCCAACGGCGATATCTATGGCCATCTGTGGGTGACGCTGTCCGAGACCGTGCTGGCGTTTTTCATCGGCACCGTGAGCGGACTGGGCTTCGGCCTGTGGCTGGGCCTGTCGCCCGGCACCAGCGCCATTCTCGATCCCTACATCAAGGCGGCCAACTCGATGCCGCGCGTCATCCTCGCGCCCATCTTCGGCATGTGGTTCGGGCTGGGCATCTGGTCCAAGGTGGCGCTGGCGGTGACGCTGGTGTTCTTCATCGTCTTCTTCAACGTCTACCAGGGCGTGCGCGAAGTCAGCCCGACGCTGCTGGACAACGCCCGCATGCTGGGCGCGCGCCGGCGCCAGCTGCTGCGCCACGTCTACCTGCCGTCGGCCACCAGCTGGGTGTTTTCCAGCCTGCACACCTCGGTGGGCCTGGCCTTCGTGGGCGCCGTGGTGGGCGAATACCTGGGCTCGGCCAGCGGGGTGGGCTACCTGATCCTGCAGGCAGAGGGCACTTTCGATGTGAACACGGTTTTCGCCGGCATCGTGGTGCTGACCGCCTTCGCGCTGCTGCTCGACTACGTGGTGGGGATGGGCGAGAAACGCCTCATGAAGTGGCAGCCCAAGTCGGGCGAAACCGAAAAACTCTAGCCGGCGGCGCGGGCATGCCCATGCCCGCGCGCCGCATCGGGCTAGGCCGCGCCGTGCGATTCGATCAGCGCGTCCAGCTTGCGCGCATCGGCCACGAACAGGCGGATGCCCTCGGACAGTTTCTCGCTGGCCATCGCGTCTTCGTTGAGCTGCGTACGGAACGCCACCTCGCCGCCATCCAGGCGGACCGCGTCGGCGTCGTCATGGCCGGCCTGCGGCGACAGCGCGGCGGGCACCTCGCCCTCGGTCTGCGACAGCCGGGTCAGCAGTTCCGGGCTGATCGTCAGCAGGTCGCAGCCGGCCAGCGCCAGGATCTGGTCCACGTTGCGGAAGCTGGCGCCCATGATCTCGGTCTCGATGCCGAAGCGCTTGTAATAGCGATAGATGCGGCTGACCGATTGCACGCCCGGATCGTTGGCGCCGCGGCGCGCATCCTCGACCCACTCGGCGCCGGCGTTCTTCTTGTGCCAGTCGTAGATGCGGCCGACGAACGGCGAGATCAGCTGCACGCCGGCGTCGGCGCAGGCCGCCGCCTGCGGCAGGCAGAACAGCAGCGTCAGGTTGCAGCGGATGCCCTCGGCCTGCAGCACGCGCGCGGCCTGGATGCCCTCCCAGGTGGAGGCGATCTTGATCAGCACCCGCTCGCGCGGCACGCCGGCCGCCTGGTACAGGGCGATCAGGCCGCGGGCGCGCTCGACCGTGGCGCGCGTGTCGAAGGACAGGCGCGCATCCACCTCGGTGGAGACCCGGCCCGGCACGATATCGAGGATCTGGCGGCCGAACGCGACCAGCAGGCGGTCGGTGATCTCGGCCGGCGAGGCGCCCTGGTGCGCGCGCGCCGTCTGGACCAGCAGCGGCCGGTACGCCTCCTGCTGCACGGCCTTGAGGATCAGCGAGGGGTTGGTGGTGGCGTCGGTGGGGCGCAGCGCACGCATCGCTTCGAAATCGCCGGTATCGGCAACGACAACGGTATGGCGGCGCAACGCTTCGAGTTGGCTGGGCATAAGGCGAATCTGAGCGGACAATGAGTGGCGGAACCCCTAGGGTAGCACCCCGTCGCGCATGGGCCGGGCAACGGCTGGAAAATTTTGGGGACGTAGCGATGCCGGCATGGCCGTCGGCCCGGATGATCTGCCCGCGCAGCCTTGTCCGGCGCGCCATGCGGGGAAAATTGGCCGTCCAGGGTATAATCCGAAAGTTTGATTATCGATTCTGAAACCGGGGTTTACTGTGCTGCCGCAACTTTTTCCCGAGGGGATCAACCGCTTCCCTCCTGCAATTCTGGCTTTGGCGGACGGTACCATTTTTCGGGGCGTATCGATAGGCGCGCCTGGGCATACCGTGGCCGAAGTGGTGTTCAACACTTCGATGACCGGATACCAGGAAATCCTGACAGACCCGAGCTACGCCGGGCAGACCGTCATGCTGACCTATCCCCACATTGGCAATACCGGCGTCAATCCTGAAGACGTCGAGGCCAATCGTGTGTACGCCGCCGGTCTGGTGGTGCGCGACTGCCCGGCGCGCGTGTCCAATTTCCGCGCCACGCAATCGCTGCCCGAGTACCTGAACGCGCAAGGCATCGTCGCCATTGCGGGCATCGACACGCGCAAGCTGACCCGCATCCTGCGCGAGTCCGGCGCCCAGGGCTCGTGCATCCTGGTCGGCGAGGACGCCGAGCGCGCGGTCGAGCTGGCCCGCGGCTTTCCGGGCATGAGCGGCCAGGACCTGGCCAAGGTCGTCTCCATCAAGGAGCGCGCCGACTGGACCCAGGGCACCTGGGAACTGGGCTCGGGCTACACGCAGCCGGCCCAGGACCGCTTCCACGTCGTGGCCTATGACTATGGCGTCAAGAGCAACATCCTGCGCCTGCTGGCCGATCGCGGCTGCCGTGTCACGCTGGTGCCGGCGCAGACTACCGCCGAGGAAGCGTTCAAGCTGCAACCCGACGGCGTGTTCCTGTCCAACGGCCCGGGCGATCCCGAGCCGTGCGACTACGCGGTGGACGCCACGCGCGCCTTCCTGGAGCGCAAGCTGCCGGTGTTCGGCATCTGCCTGGGCCACCAGCTGATGGGCCTGGCGCTGGGCGGCAAGACCGTCAAGATGAAGACCGGCCACCACGGGGCCAACCACCCGGTGCAGGACGTGCAATCCGGGCGCGTCTTCATCACCAGCCAGAACCACGGTTTCGCGGTCGACGCCGCGACCCTGCCGGCCAATACGCGCGTCACGCACATTTCGCTGTTCGACGGCACGCTGCAGGGTTTCGAACTGACCGACCGGCCGGCGTTCTGCTTCCAGGGCCACCCCGAAGCCAGCCCCGGGCCGCACGACATCATCGTGCTGTTCGACAAGTTCATCAGCCTGATGGCCGGCCAGAAATAAAGATTCCACCATGCCCAAGCGTACAGATCTAAAAAGCATCCTCATCATCGGCGCCGGCCCGATCATCATCGGCCAGGCCTGCGAGTTCGACTATTCGGGCGCCCAGGCGTGCAAGGCGCTCAAGGCCGAGGGTTACCGGACCATCCTGGTCAACAGCAACCCCGCCACCATCATGACCGACCCCGAAACGGCGGACGTCACCTATATCGAGCCCATCACGTGGCAAGCGGTCGAGAAGATCATCGAGCGCGAGAAGCCCGATGCGCTGCTGCCCACCATGGGTGGCCAGACCGCGCTGAACTGCGCGCTCGACCTGGCCCACCACGGCGTGCTGAAAAAGCACAACGTCGAGCTGATCGGCGCCAACGAGCACGCCATCGAGAAGGCCGAAGACCGCCAGAAGTTCAAGCAGGCCATGACCGACATCGGCCTGGAATCGGCCAAGTCGGGCGTGGCCCACTCGATGGACGAGGCCTGGGAAGTGCAGCGCCGCATCGCGGCCGACATCGGCACGGCGGGCTTTCCCGTCGTCATCCGCCCCAGCTTCACGCTGGGCGGCTCGGGCGGCGGCATCGCCTATAACGCCGAGGAATTCGAGGTCATCTGCCGCCGCGGCCTGGAAGCCTCGCCGACCAAGGAGCTGCTGATCGAGGAGTCGCTGCTCGGCTGGAAAGAGTTCGAGATGGAAGTGGTGCGCGACAAGGCGGACAACTGCATCATCGTCTGCTCGATCGAGAACCTGGACCCGATGGGCGTGCACACCGGCGATTCGATCACCGTGGCGCCGGCCCAGACGCTGACCGACAAGGAATACCAGATTATGCGCAACGCGTCGATCGCGGTATTGCGCGAGATCGGCGTGGACACCGGCGGTTCGAACGTGCAGTTCGCGGTCAATCCGCAGAACGGCCGCATGATCGTCATCGAGATGAACCCGCGCGTGTCGCGTTCGTCGGCGCTGGCCTCCAAGGCCACCGGCTTTCCCATCGCCAAGGTCGCCGCGCGCCTGGCCGTGGGCTACACGCTGGACGAGCTGCGCAACGAGATCACCGGCGGCGCCACCCCGGCCTCGTTCGAGCCGACCATCGACTACGTGGTCACCAAGGTGCCGCGCTTCGCGTTCGAGAAATTCCCGCAGGCCGATGCGCGCCTGACCACCCAGATGAAGTCGGTGGGCGAAGTCATGGCCATGGGCCGTACTTTCCAGGAGTCGTTCCAGAAAGCCCTGCGCGGCCTGGAAGTCGGCGTGGACGGCCTGAACCAGAAGACCACCGACCGCGAGAAGCTGCAGATCGAGCTGGGCGAGCCCGGCCCCGAGCGCATCTGGTACGTGGGCGATGCCTTCGCCCAGGGCTTCACGCTGGACGAGGTGCACGGCCTGACGCGCATCGATCCGTGGTTCCTGGCGCAGATCAAGGAAATCGTCGACATCGAGCTCGCGCTCGAGCAGAAGACGCTGGCCGATCTCGACTACGCCATCCTGTGGGAGCTGAAGCGGTGCGGTTTTTCCGACCGCCGCCTGGCGTTCCTGCTGGATTCGTCCGAATCCGAAGTGCGCAAGCTGCGCCACCAGCTCAACGTGCGTCCGGTCTACAAGCGCGTGGACACCTGCGCCGCCGAATTCGCCACCAACACCGCGTACATGTATTCCACGTACGAGGAAGAGTGCGAGTCCCAGCCGACCGACCGCAAGAAGATCATCGTGCTCGGCGGCGGTCCGAACCGCATCGGCCAGGGCATCGAGTTCGACTATTGCTGCGTGCACGCCGCGCTGGCGCTGCGCGAAGACGGCTACGAGACCATCATGGTCAACTGCAACCCGGAAACCGTCTCGACCGACTACGACACCTCCGATCGCCTGTACTTCGAGCCGCTGACGCTGGAAGACGTGCTGGAAATCGTCCACAAGGAAAATCCGGTCGGCATGATCGTCCAGTACGGCGGCCAGACCCCGCTGAAACTGGCGCGCGCGCTCGAGGCCAACGGCGTGCCCATCATCGGCACCAGCCCCGAGTCGATCGACGTGGCCGAGGATCGCGAGCGCTTCCAGAAGCTGCTGAACAAGCTGGGCCTGCGCCAGCCGCCCAACCGCACCGCGCGCACCGAGGCCGAGGCCCTGGCGCACGCCAGCGAGATCGGCTACCCGCTGGTGGTGCGCCCCAGCTACGTGCTGGGCGGGCGCGCGATGGAAATCGTGCACGAGCAGCAGGACCTCGAGCGCTACATGCGCGAGGCCGTCAAGGTCAGCAATGACTCGCCGGTGCTGCTGGACCGCTTCCTGAACGACGCCACCGAAGTCGACGTGGACTGCCTGGCCGACGGGCAGACCGTGTTCATCGGCGGCGTCATGGAGCACATCGAGCAGGCCGGCGTGCACTCGGGCGACTCGGCGTGCAGTCTGCCGCCGTACTCGCTGTCGGCCGAGGTGATCGCCGAGATCAAGCGCCAGACCACCATGATGGCCAAGGCGCTCAACGTCTCGGGTCTGATGAACGTGCAATTCGCCATCCAGGGCGGCGACGTCTACGTGCTGGAAGTGAATCCGCGCGCCTCGCGCACCGTGCCGTACGTGTCCAAGGCCACCGGCCTGCAGCTGGCCAAGATCGCCGCGCGCGCCATGGCCGGCCGTACGCTGGCCGACCAGGGCATCACGCGCGAAGTCGTGCCGCCGTACTTCAGCGTCAAGGAAGCCGTCTTCCCGTTCGTCAAGTTCCCGGGCGTGGACACCATCCTCGGCCCGGAAATGAAGTCGACCGGCGAAGTCATGGGCGTGGGCAACAGCTTCGGCGAGGCCTTCGTCAAGTCGCAGCTGGCCGCCGGCGTGCGCCTGCCCGACTCGGGAACGGTCTTCATCAGCGTGCGGAACCAGGACAAGCCGCGCGCCGTCGAGGTCGCCCGCGGCCTGCACAACCTGGGCTTCAAGCTGGTGGCCACGCGCGGCACCGCAGCCGAGATCGAGGCCGCCGGCATTCCGGTGCAGGTGGTCAACAAGGTCACCGAGGGCCGTCCGCACATCGTCGACATGGTCAAGAACGGCGAAGTCTCGCTGGTGATCAACACCGTCGAAGAGCGCCGCAACGCCATCGCCGACTCGCGCACCATCCGCACCCAGGCGCTGGCCAACCGCATCACGTTCTTCACCACCATCGCCGGCGTGCGCGCCGCGGTGGAAGGCATGCAATTCATGCGCCAGGGGCTGGGCCTGCAGGTCTACCCCTTGCAGGAGCTGCACGCCGGGCTGACCGCGCAGTAAGGCGGCGCCTCGAACGTCCGCCCCATCCACGGCGCCATGCCGGGATGGGGTTTTTTTTGGTTCATCGCGCATTGCCGGGGAAGGCGGCACGGATTTTGAGGAAGAAGTATTCCTGGTCGCGGTAGCCGTAAGCGCGCCGCTTGATGACCTTGATAGTGTTGTTGATGCCCTCGACAATGCTGGTGTTCAGGGGATGTCGGCATCTGGCCAGGATGCCGTGCAGATAGCCTTTCAAGCGCTGAGCGAAGGTGTTCAAGGCGGCTATTCCGCTTTGCTCGGCCTGCTCGTACCAGTGGTTCCAGGCTTGTCTTGCCCAGGCAGGTCTTTGGTAGAACCAGAGCCGTTTGAGTTCGTCACGCAGGACATAGACCGTCAGCAGCGGCTGGTTGGCTTGCAGCAATTCGTCGAGCCGGACGGCCTGCTGCCGATCCAGGTTGTCACGGTTGCGCAGCAGCAGCCAGCGACTCGATTTGATGATCCTGCGTGCGGGACGATCCTGGCGTAGTTGATTGGCCTGATCCACGCGCACCCGATCAATGACCTCTCGTCCATACTTGGCCACGACATGGAACAAGTCATAGACGATCTCCGCCTGTGGGCTGTGGGCCTGGATCTCCAACTCGTAGGCGGTGGTCATGTCGATGGCAACGGCCTTGATGCGTTGGGCGGCCCCAGGCGGCAATTGTTCGAAGAACGCCCGGGCCGTCTCGCGTGAGCGTCCTGGGCCAATCCACAGCACCTGCCTGCCGATCGGATCGACCACCACTGTCGCGTAGCGATGCCCTTTGTGCAGGGCAAACTCGTCCATCGCCAAATACTCGATCTTGGACCAATCCGGTTCGCGCACCGACGCACGCAGCCGAGCCTTGTCCAGCGTCTTGACGGTATGCCAACCCAGCTCGAAGAACCTCGCCACCGCCTGCACGTTGCTCGATTGCAGCAATTGGCTGCAGGCCTGCGCCAGCCGATCCGTCACCCGTTGATATCGCCCCAGCCAGGCAAGCCGCTCCAGGCGCGGGCCGCCGCATTGCTCACACCACAAGCGTCGGCGCGGCACGTGCAGAACGACCCGATACTCGAATAACGGCAGATCTCGCACCCGTCGAACCGTGGTCTCATGCACCTGGCGACACCGCGCGCCGCACTGCTCGCACAGCATCACCTTGGCCGTTGGCTTCAAATAGATCGACAGCGTGCGCCCTGGGTCTTCGGGCCATTCCACGCGTTCGACGCCATAGCCCTGCCAGCCTCCCAGCGACTCCAGCAACTTGCGATCCAGCATCTCCCTGCACTCCTGATGGCAAATACCTGCCGTCAAGAATACGAAAACTTGCCAAACCCCTCCACGCTATTGCGCGATGAACCCTATTTTACCGGGCGGCGGCCCGGGCGTTTGCCGCCTTCGGCAACAGGCGTAGACTGGCGCCCTATGCTGCATGTATTGGGTTCCCTCTATCTGGACGAACGCGAGCTGGATTTCGACATGATCCGGGCGCAGGGCGCGGGCGGACAGAACGTCAACAAGGTGTCCAGCGCCATTCATCTGCGCTTCGATGTGCGTGCTTCGTCGCTGCCCGACAGCGTCAAGGAAACGGTGCTGGCATTGGCGGACCGGCGCATTTCCAGCGATGGCGTCATCGTCATCAAGGCGCAGACGCATCGCAGCCAGGAGAAGAATCGCGCCGATGCCGTCGAGCGCCTGCTGGCGCTGCTGCGCGAGGCCCTGCGGCCGGTGCGGCCGCGCCGCGCCACCCGGCCGACCCTGGGCTCGCAGCGCCGGCGCGTGCAGCGCAAGGTCCAGCACGGCGAAACCAAGCGCCTGCGCGGCAGGGTGCGCGATGACTGAAGCGCGCGCCGGGCTGTTTGCCCGCCGGCGCTATCTGCCGGCGCTGGCCGTGCTGTACGCGGCGCTGTAGCTGGCGCTGGCCATCGAGCCCCATGACCGCTCCGACTGGCTGCTCGAGAACGCCCTGGTGCTGGGGTTCGGCGTCGCGCTGTATGCGACGCGGCGCTGGTTCGTGTTCTCGCGCGTGTCCTACACCTTGATCTTCCTGTACCTGTGCCTGCACGCCGTGGGCGCGCACTACACCTATTCGCTGGTGCCCTACGATGCCTGGTGGCAACGCCTGACCGGCCACAGCCTGGACCAGCTGCTGGGCTGGGAGCGCCGACGCTGCGCCCGGCCCGTGTGGCGCAGGAGGAGGCGGGGCAGGATGCGGCATGGACCCGCAAGCTGGCCGCCCAGGCCGAGTCGCTGGCCCGGCGCCAGGCCGAGCGCCAACCCGGCGCCCGGGTCGACGGCGACTATCTCAAGCGTGAAGCGCAGGCCCAGGTCAATGATGTCTTGCGCGATGGCGTGAACCTGGCTCGGAAATCGGGTCTGCCCTTTCTGCGCAATCTGCAAGGCGGGTTGAGCCACGATTTCGAGTCGGGCCGCACGTCGCTGCAACTGAACACGATAGATGAGGTCTACCGCGCCGGACGCAACACGGGCCTGCTGCAGCTGGGGGCGCACAACCAGAACGATCGTCCCACGGCCAATGCGGGCGCGGTGTATCGGCGCGAGGTCAACGATGCGCTGATGGTCGGCGCCAACGGCTTCCTGGATTACGAGTTTGGCAAGCAGCATCTGCGCGGCTCCGTGGGGCTGGAGGTGATCGCGCCGGAGTTCAGCCTGTACGGCAATGTGTATGCGCCGCTGTCCGACTGGAAGGGCGCCAAGCGCAATAATCGTCGCGAGGAAAAGCCCGCCTCGGGCATGGATGTGGGGGTCGGCTACCGTCCGGCGTTCGCGCCCGGGCTGAGTCTGAGCGCGACGCATTTCCGCTGGAATGGCGACGAAGTGGACTACTTCGACAACGGCCGCACCCAGGCCGGCGCCAAGGGCTTCAAGGTCGGCGTGGAGTATCGCCCCGTGTCGCTGGTCAGCGTGGGACTGGAGCAGACCAAGGTGATCGGCGGCGGACGCGAAACCCGCATGCAGCTGGGCCTGAACATCAATCTCTCGGAACCGCTGTCCAAGCAATTGCGGCGCGACGCTTCGGGCACGCCGGCCTTCTCGCCCGACGCCCGGCGGCACGCCCTGGTCGAGCGCGAGAACCGCATCGTCCTGAACACGCGGCGCAAGGAGATCATTCTGCCGCTGGTCGTGAGCAAGGTCTCGACCCTGCAGGCCGATGGCCGGGTGACGGTGATCGGCGTGACCCAGCCGTTCGCGACGGTGACGGTGCGCATGCCCGACGGCATGACGGGCACCGCCACGGCGGATGCCAGCGGTCGTTTTGCCTATACCTCCGCCGGCGATCAGCCGTCCGGCGTCCTGGCGCTGCGCGCCCGTAACGCCGAGGGCGACAGCAGCCGCGAAGTGACTTATCGGTACGTCGACGAGGTGGTGCTGGGCGATCTGCAGGTCGCGGTGATGGCGCTGGTGCCGCTGCCGGCGGATCGCGCGCTGGAGGTACGGGGCAAGACCGAACCGAAGGTCGACGTCAAGGTGTCGTTTCCCAATGGCGAATCGGTGCTCGCCAAGGCGGATGCGAAGGGCCTGTTCACGGTGCGTTCGACGCGCAAAGTGACGCAGGGGAAAGTGCTGGTTCAGGCGACTCATCCGCAGACGCGCAAGGAAGCGCGTGCCGTCGCGGATTATCTGCCGCCCGCGACGCTCGCGCCGACGATCGATGCCGTGACGGCGCAAGCCGATACCGGCCGCGTGACCGTGACGGGCCAGGCGGAGCCGGGTGCGCAGGTGGACGTCCACTTTCCGGACGGCACCGCCAAGACCGTCGATGCCGGTGCCGACGGCGCCTATGCGGCGACTTCGGATGGCGACATGGTGGCGGGCGACATCCATGTGCAGGCCACCGACAAGGCGGGCAACCGGAGCCCCGAGGGCACCCGCGCCTATGTGGACACCGTGGACAAGACCCCGTCGGCCGCGCCGACGATCGTACGCGTGACGACCGACCGCTCCTCGGGCGTGGTGACGGTGGCGGGCACGGCGGATCCGGACAACGATGTGACGGTCCAGTTCCCGGATGGCGGGCGCAAGACCGTCAAGGCGGGCAAGGACGGCAGCTATTCGGTGACGTCCGACAACGACATTTTCTCGGGCATCATTCAGGTGTCTGCCAGGAACCCCGCCGGAAATGCCAGCCCGGAGGTGCGGCAAGACTACCGTGACGAATTCGTGCCGGCCAATGCGATCACGAACATCGAGACCAACTCGAGGAACGGTATCGTTACCGTCTCGGGCAAGACCTCGCCCGATGCGACCGTTGTGGTGAGTTTCCCGGGCGGCGACGAGGCGCGGACGCGGGCGAAGGGGGATGGCACTTTCAGTGTTTCCTCGCCCATGGACATCCCGCGGGGTGTCGTGTCGCTGAGCACGGAAGTCAATGGTGTCCAGACCGTCGTCGCGACGCGCACCTATGAGGATAAGTTCACGAAGGGAGGGCTGGATTTCACCGCGTTCCTGCCGTACACGCCGAAGTTCAACGGCGTCTCGACTTCGGACACCTCGGCGGTTCTCCTCTCCATTCCTCGGTACTTTTACTCGGGTGGCGCGCCCGTGGCCAAGGTCATGCCGCCGGAAGCGGACGGGAGTGAATTTGCCAAGCGGGCGGCCGCGGCCATGCGTGCCCAGGTGACGCCGGGCCGTGATTCGTCTGAGTACGACGTCAGGGTGAGCTGGCCCGCGGGAACCTTCACCCCGGCGGATGTGGGGCAGCGGGCCGACCTCGCGGTGAAGGTCTTCGACAAAGGCACCGGCAAATACATGCTGCTCCTGGCGCCGGTCAATTTTCCTTACTAAGCGCCGTAAGACGGGGGGCGCCGATGGGGCGCCTCCCACTGTCTGGCGAGCAGGCGGGTAGCACGACGGCGTCATATCCGCCTGGCCGGTCCAGGGTCCTGTGGCGATTACCGATGGATCGCCGCGTTCACAGCGCATCCGCGGCGGCCCGGCGCGCGCCTATCGTGTCGCTTTGACGGCGATGGATGCGGCGATGGGGCGGGCGATGGGGTGGGCCTTCGTGGCCGGCACGGCCATGGTGCAGGGGCTGGCGACGCTGGACGGCGTCGTGGGGTTCGCCTGCCTGGCGGCGCTGGGCGCGCTGGCGGCATGGCGGGCCGCGCGGCGGTCAGGCCGGTCATGGCGGGTCTGCCGCAAGCTGGTCTTGCCCGCGCTGGCCGCCAGCCTGGGCGTGGCGTCGGCCGCCGGACAGGCGCAGTGGCGGCTGGCCGATGCCGTCGACCCGGCACGCCACAATCGTGCGGCGCGGGTGGATGCGCGGGTGGCGCAGCTGGCGCAGGGCGATGCCGGGTCGCGGCGCTTCGTGGCGCGGCTGCCGGACGATCGGCCGGCAGGGCTGCCCGCGCGCCTGCTGGTCACGTGGCGGGCCCTGCCGGGCCAGGCGTTGCCCGAGGTCGTGCCCGGACAGCGCTGGCGCATGGCGCTGCGCGTGCGTCGCCCGCACGCCAGCCAGAATCCGCATGCCGCCGATACCGAGGCGCAGGTTGGAGCGTGCCGACGCGGCGCGCTTTTTTCATGCTGGCCGCGGTGGCGGCGGCGGTCGCGCTGCGCTGGCCGGCAACGCCCTCGCGCCTGCTGACGCTGGCTGCCGTCGCGGTGGCCGTGCTCGATCCATGGGCGCCGCTGGCGCCGGGCTTCTGGCTGTCGTTCGGCGCCGTGGCGGTGCTGGTCGGAACCGGGGCGGGCGCGCGGCCGCGCGGCATGCGGGCCCGCCTGCGCGCAGCGCTGCTGGGCTTCGGGCGCACGCAGATGGCGGTGACGCTGGCCTTGACGCCTTTGCTGGCCTTCCTGGTGCGCCAGGTGTCGCTGGGGTCGCCGCTGGCCAATGCTCTGGCGATTCCGGTGGTGAGCCTGGCGGTCACGCCGCTGGCCTTGCTGTGCGGGGCGCTGTCGGCGCTGCCGGGCGGGCAGGGGCCGGCCTGGCTGGCCGGCGCCGCGGGCCACGGGTTGTTCGCGCTGCTGATGGCGCCGGTGGGCTGGATAGGGCGTGCCGAGTGGTCCGGCCTGGACGTGGCGGCGGCGCCCTGGCCCTGGCTGGCCTTGGCGCTGGCCGGGGCGGCATGGGCCCTGCAGGCACCGGGCTGGCCGGCGCGCCATTGCGGCTGGCTGTGCATGCTGCCGCTGCTGGCGTGGCGCCCCGAGCGGCCGCCGCCCGGCTACTGGACCCTGACCGCGCTGGACGTGGGCCAGGGCGGCGCCGTGGTGCTGGAAACCGCGCGCCATGTGCTGCTGTTCGACACCGGGCCGCGGCACGGCGACGCCTCGGACGCCGGCGAGCGCGTGATTGCCCCGTTCCTGCGGGCGCGCGGCTACCGCCATATCGATACCCTGGTGGTGTCGCATGCCGACCTGGACCATACCGGCGGGTTGCGCAGCGTGCTGGCGGCCTTGCCGGTGGGGCAGGCCTACGCGTCCTTCGATCTGGCGGCGTGGCTGGCGCGCCAGGCACGGGTGCGGCCGGACGGCTGGCGCGCCGCGCCGCGCATGCCGCCGGCGACGCGCGGGTGCGAGGCGGGCGTGCAATGGCGCGTCGACGGCGTCCGCTTGCGCTTCGTGTATCCGCCGTCGCTTGCCGCGCCCTTGCCCTGGCGCAGCAGCAATGCGCGCAGTTGCGTGCTGCTGGTCGAAGGCGTCGGCCACCGCGCGCTGTTGACCGGCGACGTGGGGCTGGTCCAGGAGGCCGCGTTCGCGGCGGCGTTGCCGCCGGTGGACCTGGTGATGGCGCCGCATCACGGTTCGGCCATGTCGTCGGGGTCCTTGCTGACCGCCGCCACGCGGCCCGCGCACGCCATCGCGCAGGCCGGCTACCTGAACCGCTTCGGGCATCCGGCCGCGTCCGCGATCAATCGCTGGCGGCGGGCCGGCGCCGCCGTGTGGCGGACCGACCTGGACGGCGCGGTGCGGGCCGATTCGACGCCGCGCGGATTGTTCGCCAGCGGGCAGCGCCAGGTCGCGCGGCGCTATTGGCGCGACAGCCGCGCCGGTCCCGATGCGCCGCTGCGATAATGGGGCATCGCCGGCCGTCCGGGCCGCGGCGCGGAGACATCATGCAGGAACCTCGTCTGGATTTCGTTACGTGCGCCAGCCCCACTGGCTTTCATCGCATGGCCTATTGGGAATGGGGCGACCCGCTCAATGATCGCGTGCTGGTCTGCGTGCATGGACTGACCCGCACCGGCCGCGACTTCGACCATCTGGCGCGGCGGCTGGCCGGCCAGTGGCGGGTGGTGTGCCCGGACGTGGCCGGACGCGGCAAGTCCGACTGGCTGTCCAACCCCGCGCTGTACGCGGTGCCGCAGTATGTATCCGACATGGCGACGCTGATCGCGCGCGTGCGGCCCGCGACGCTGGCCTGGGTGGGCACCTCGATGGGCGGCCTGATCGGCCTGGGCCTGGCCGGCGCGGCCACCATGATGCGCCTGGCGCGCGCCATGCGCCCGCGCCCGGACGGCCTGCCGGCGCAGGCCGACGACCTGCGCCTGCACAGGCTGGTGCTCAACGACGTGGGGCCGCGCCTGAACGTCGAGGCCTTGCAGCGCATTGCCGGCAATGTGGCGGCGCAGGACAGCTATCCGACCTTCGAAGCGGCCGTGGCGGCCATGCGGCAGATCAGCACCACGTTCGGGCCGCATACCGATGCGCAATGGGACGAGCTGGCGCGCCATATCTATGTGCGGCAGGGCGGCGGCTGGGTCAGGCACTTCGACCCCGCGCTGGCCGTGCCGCTGGGCGCGCAAGTGGCGCAGGCCTTCGAGGCGGGCGAGCGCATTCTCTGGCAAGCGTACGACAGCCTGGATTGCCCGGTGCTGATCGTACGCGGCCAGGACTCGGACCTGCTGTCGGCGGCGACGGCGGCCGAAATGCTGGGGCGCAATCCGCGCGCGCGCCTGCACGAGGTGCCCGGCGTGGGGCATGCGCCCACGCTCATGACGCCCGAGCAGATCGAACCGATTGCCCGGTTCCTGCAGGAATAGCCTGGCGGGGGACGGAGCGCGGCGAAGCCGCGCTACCCGAGGCCTTGCAGGACCTCTACAATAGGTCGTATGAACATTGCCGCGCCCAACGTCGATCTGCATTGCCACTCCACCGTGTCCGACGGCAGCATGCCGCCGGCCGCGGTGGCGCGGCGCGCGCACGCCAATGGCGTGGACGTCTGGGCGCTGACCGATCACGACGAGATCGGCGGCGTGGCCGAGGCCGCGCAGGCCGCCGCCGGATTGGGCATGCGTTTCGTCGCCGGCGTCGAGATTTCGGTGACCTGGGCGGGCCTGACGGTGCACATTGTGGGCTTGCGGGTGGATCCGGCCAACGAGGCGCTGGTGCAAGGCTTGCGCGATACGCGCGCCGGTCGCGCCGCGCGCGCGGTGCAGATCGGCGAGCGGCTGGCGGGGCTGGGCATGCCGGGCGCCTACGAGGGCGCGCTGCCGTTCGCGGGCAACCCCGAACTGATCAGCCGCACGCACTTCGCGCGCTTCCTGGTCGAGGCCGGCTATTGCCCCGATGTGCAGACGGTGTTCAACAAATACCTGGGCGACGATTGCCCGGGCCATGTGCCGATGCAATGGGCCAGCCTGGCCGAGGCCGTGGGCTGGATCCGCGGCGCGGGCGGTTGCGCCGTCATCGCGCATCCGGGACGCTACAAGTACAGCCCCATGCAGTTCGACGCGTTGTACGACGAGTTCCTGCAACTGGGCGGCACGGGTATCGAGGTCGTGACCGGCAGCCATACTTCCGAAGAGGCGCGCCGGTATGCCGAGGTGGCGCGCCGCCACGGTTTCCTGGCCTCGCGCGGCTCGGACTTCCACAGTCCCACCGAAAGCAGGGTGGACCTGGGGCGCTTGCCGCCGCTGCCGCCCGATCTCAAGCCGGTCTGGCACGACTGGTTCTGAACCGCGCCTTTCGCGCCGGGCCGTTGGCGCCCCGGCTGCCCTTGAATCCCTATGCAGCAGGCAAGGCATGAACAAAGCATTTGTCAAAGAATCCGACCGCGACGACGAGGACGACCTGCCCGAGGCGCAGGCGCTGCCGGCCGGCACGCGCAACTACATGACGCCGCAAGGCTACGCGCGCTTGCGCGATGAGCTGTCGCACCTGATGAACGTCGAGCGTCCTTCCGTCGTGCAGGTGGTGTCGTGGGCGGCGTCCAACGGCGACCGCTCCGAGAATGGCGATTACCTGTACGGCAAGAAGCGCCTGCGCGAAATCGACCGGCGCATGCGCTTCCTGACCAAGCGCCTGGATATCGCCGAAGTGGTGGATCCCGCCGCGCAGCCCAACCGCGACCAGGTCTTCTTCGGCGCCACCGTGCTCTACATGGACCGCGCCGGGGAAGAGCGCACCGTGACCATCGTGGGCGTGGACGAGGCCGAGCCGCTGGCCGGCAAGATCAGCTGGATCTCGCCCGTGGCGCGCGCGCTGACCAAGGCGCACGAAGGCGATACCGTGACCCTGCGCACGCCGGGCGGTGTCGAAGAACTGGAGATCCTGGAGGTGCGCTACCCGGACGCGTAGCGGGCGGAGGGTGAGTTCCCATGGAGACGGATGCCGTCTTGGCAGGCTAGCGTTCGTGGCGTATGGCGGGGTGCCTGTCCCGGCGGGGACAGGCTTCCAGTTTGCCGGTGCCTGTCCCCGCCGGGACAGGCACCGGGAGGAAAAGAAACGGACGCCAGCTTTTGGCCGGCGTCCGTTGGGTTGGAGGGTTGTGCGCCCCTGCCTTGCGTGGCGGCTTGCGCCGCCGTTCCCCTTGGGCTGCTGCTTATTTCTTGCGGGCCGCGATCGATTTCTCGGCCAGGTCGACCAGCTCCGCGCCGATCTGCTTCTTCCATTTTTCATAGACCGGCTTGGTGGCCGCCACGAATTCGGCGTGCTGGCCGGCGTCTAGGCTGCTGACGGTGACGCCGTGGCCGGCGATTTCCTTCAGCAGCGACGGGTCTTCGGGCGTGACCCCCTTGCGGGCGATGACGATCTGCTGCTTGCCGGCGTCCAGCGCGGCCTGGCGGACGATGTCGCGGTCCTTCTCGGACCAGGAGTTCCATACCTCGCGGTTGACCACGAAGATCAGCGGGTCGGCGACGTAGTTCCACAGGGTGAGGTACTTCTGGCCCACCGTGTACAGCTTGGAGCCGGTGTAGATAGACAGCGGGTTCTCCTGGCCGTCCACCGCGCCGCTGGCCAGCGCCGGCTGGGCGTCGGCCCAGCTCATCTGCGTGGGGTTGGCGCCCAGCGCCGTGAAGGTGTCGATGTACAGCGGCGAGCCCACGACGCGCAGCTTCAGGCCCTTCATGTCGGCCGGCGTCTTGATCTCATGCTTGGAGTTGCTGAGCTGGCGATAGCCGTTCTCGCCCCAGGCCAGCGGCACCACGCCGGCCTTGTCGATCAGCTTGAAGACTTCCTTGCCGACCTCGCCCTGCACCAGCGCGTCGATGGCGGCATAGTCGGGCATCAGGAAGGGCAGCGAGAACAGGTTGAGCTGCTTGACCTGCGGCGATCAGTTGATGGTCGAACCCACGGCCATGTCGATCACGCCCTGGCGGATGGCGGTGAATTCACGGGTCTGGTCGCCCTGCACCAGCGAGGTGCCCGGATAGACCTTGATGTTGATGCGGCCCTCGGTGCGTTCGCGCACCAGGTCGGACCAGATCACGGCGCCCTGGCCCCACGGGAAGGTGGTGCCCACCACGATGGACAGCTTGTATTCGGACTTGTAGTTCTGGGCCTGGGCCGGCGCCACGCCCAGCGCGAAAGCGGCGCAAAGGGCGGCGCCCACGATGTTGCGGAATTTCATCGGTTGTCTCCTCGTGTCGTGCTCGGTTGCTCGAAAATGGCGGGCGAGCCTTCGGCTTCTGCCCTTTCCCCCGTATTCATCAATATCCCAGCCGGTGCGGCAGCCACAGCGCCAGTTGCGGAAAAATCAGCACGGCCACCAGCACCAGGAACATGCCGCCCAGCAGCCAGACCACCCAGCCCACGGTGGACTCCATCGGCACGCGCGCGATGCGGCAGGAAACCATCAGGTTGACCGCCAGGGGCGGCGTGAACTGGCCCAGCGCCACCTTCAGCGTCAGGATGACGCCGAACCAGACCGGATCCCAGCCATAGGCATTGGCGATCGGCATGAGCAGCGGGACGAAAATCAGGAAGATGGAGATGCCGTCGAGGAACATGCCCACGGTCATCAGCAGCACGATGAGCAGCGCCAGCACGCCCCATTCGCCCAGCCCGGAATTGACGATGGCGTGCGTGATGGGGTCGATCACGCTGAGCGTGGACAGGGCCCAGGCGAAGATGCCGGCCAGCGTCACCACCAGCATGATGACGGCCGACAGTTCGGCGGCCTCGCGCAGGATCACGAACAGGTCGCGTACCTTGATGGTGCGATGGATGCACATGCCCACGAACAGCCCGTAGAACACGGCCACGACCGCGGCTTCGGTGGGGGTGAACCAGCCCATCCGCATGCCGCCCAGGATCAGCACCGGCGCGGCCAGGCCCCAGGACGCCTCGCGCAGGCTGGCCCACAGCGGCGGGCGCGGCAGGTGCGCTTCGCGTGCGCCCATGCCATGGCGGCGCGCCAGCCAGACCGCAGGAATGATGAGCGCGACGCCGGCCAGGATGCCCGGTACCATGCCCGCGGCGAACAGCGCCGGCACCGAGGCGCCCGGCACCAGCACCGAATAGATGATGAAGGCCACCGAAGGCGGGATCAGGATATCGGTGGCGGCGCCGGCGGCGACCACGGCGGCCGAGTAGGGCGCCGGATAGCCGGCGCGCGACATGGCGGCGATCATCACCGCGCCCACGGCCGCCGCGCATGCCGGACCCGAGCCGGAAATCCCGCTCAGGAACATCGCCACGGCGATCGATACCAGCGGCAGCATGCCCGGGCCGCGGCCCACAAGCGCCACGGCGAAGTCGACCAGCCGCCTGGCCACGCCCGAGCGGTCGAAGATCGAGCCCACCAGCACGAACATGGGAATCGCCAGCAGCGGGTACTTGGCCAGGCCGGCGTAGAAATTCTGCGGCACGGCCAGCAGGCCGAACCAGGACACATCGAGGTTGGACAGCACGATGGCGACCGTGCCGCCCAGGCCCAGCGCCACGCCGACCGGCACGCCGATCAGCATCAGGGTAATGAATACGGCGAACAGCAGCGCCGCGATCATGTCTCGGCCTTGTGCCGGGCGATCAGCCGGCGCGCGGCGCCGGCCACGCGCAGCGTGATGACCGCCGCCAGCAGCGGCATCCACACCGAGTACCACCAGGTCGGCACGCCGATGGCGGGCGAGGTTTCCTCGTAGCGGAACTCGTCGTACACCAGCCGGGCCGACAGCACGGTGAGCAGCGCGAAGAAGAACACGACCAGGCTGTGGGCGGTCAGCGCCATCAGGTACTGGCGCCGCGGCGAGCCGTTGTTGGCCAGGATCTCGATGCGGATATGGTGGTTGCGCACGAACGCCATGGACGCGCCGACCATGGTCAGCACGATCAGCAGGAAGACGGAGATCTCCTCGGTCCAGGCGAAGGACTGGTCGGTCAGGTAGCGCACCAGCACGTTCAGGAAGGTGATGATGGCCAGCGCGGCCAGCAGGATGACGGCGAGCCAGTCTTCCAGCGCCAGCGGGACCTTGACGGCGGGATCGGCTTCCGGGGGGATGATGGGTTCGACGGGCTCGTCAGATGCGTCGGGGCGGTGCATTGGCAACAGCGTGGAGCAAAGCGCAGGCAATATGAGAGGCTGCATCCTACCGTCGGCTCGCCATGGCGTTAGTTCGTGTTTTCCCGCGGTGCGGGGCGTTTGCAACATGCTGCATAGCAGCATGCAAACCGGGTCAGCCTGTTTTCGAAGACTTTCATCCGGGTTTCAACCTCGGAGAGCTGTCTATATTGCAATGCACAAAATCGGGCGGCCATGGATGGAATTATTTTGTAACTCCGGCGCGACAGGACGGCACGGCGCGGTTTTGCGGCGGGTTATGGGGTTACCACGGGTAAACCCCGGCAAAAAGGTAAAATCATGTTTTGATTCCTCCTTTTTCCTAACGGCGCCCGCATCGTGTCCCTTGTCCAGCATCTGCCCGGTTCCTCCGTCCTTTCCGCTTTCCGTCGCGAGCGCCTGCTGGCGCAACTGAAGAAGGCCGGCCTGCCGGTTGCCGATATCTCCGCGCGCTACGAGCATTTCATCCATACCGACAGCGCCTTGCCGGCCGAGCAGCAGGCGCGTCTGGCGCAACTGCTGGACTACGGCACGCCGGCCGCCGAGGCGCCGGCCAAGAGCCTGGAGCTGCTGGTCATTCCGCGCCTGGGGACGATGTCGCCGTGGGCCAGCAAGGCGACCGATATCGCGCACAACTGCGGCCTGGACGCCGTGCGCCGCATCGAGCGCGGCGTGCGCTACGCGCTGACGCCCGAGCGCGGCCTGCTGGGCGCCAAGTCGTTCGACGCCGGCATGCTGGCCCGCGCGGCGGCCTGCCTGCACGACCGCATGACCGAGACCGTGGTCGACGGCACCTTCGACGGCCAGGCGCTGTTCGAGACGCTGGCCGGCAAGCCGATGCGCAGCGTGGCGGTGCAGGCCGAGGGCCGCGCCGCGCTGGAGCAGGCCAACGTGGCGCTGGGGCTGGCGCTGTCCGAAGACGAAATCGATTACCTGGCGCAGTCGTTCGGCGACCTGGGGCGCGATCCGACCGACGTCGAGCTGATGATGTTCGCGCAGGCCAACAGCGAGCACTGCCGCCACAAGATCTTCAACGCGCAGTGGGTCATCGACGGGCAGGCGCAGTCCAACACCCTGTTCGGCATGATCCGCGCCACCCACAAGGCCCAGCCGGCCGGCACCGTGGTGGCCTACTCGGACAACGCCGCCATCATGGAAGGCGGCCCGGCGCAGCGTTTCCAGGCCGGCGTGCCGGGCGTCGCGGGCGAGGGCGCGCAGGCCGCGCGCTACGTGCGCCGCGACACCACCGTGCACACCCTGATGAAGGTCGAGACGCACAACCACCCGACCGCGATCGCGCCGTTTCCGGGCGCGGCCACCGGCGCCGGCGGCGAGATCCGCGACGAGGGCGCCACGGGCCGCGGCTCCAAGCCCAAGGCCGGCCTGACCGGCTTCACCGTTTCGCACCTGCGCTTCGACGATGCGCTGCAACCGTGGGAGGACGACCACCACGGCCTGCCCGAGCGCATCGCCTCGCCGCTGTCCATCATGATCGACGGCCCCATCGGCGGTGCCGCCTTCAACAACGAGTTCGGCCGGCCCAACCTGCTGGGCTATTTCCGCGCCTTCGAACAGACCGCGGGCGGCACGCGCTGGGGTTACCACAAGCCCATCATGATCGCCGGCGGCCTGGGCAGCATCGACGCCGGCCTCACGCACAAGGAAGTGATTCCGCCGGGCGCGCTGCTGATCCAGCTGGGCGGCCCGGGGCTGCGCATCGGCATGGGCGGCGGCGCCGCCTCCAGCATCAGCATGGGCAGCAATTCGGCCGAACTGGACTTCGATTCGGTGCAGCGCGGCAACCCCGAGCTGGAGCGCCGCGCGCAGGAGGTCATCGACCGCTGCTGGCAGCAGGGCGAGCACAACCCCATCGTCGCGATCCACGACGTGGGCGCGGGCGGCCTGTCCAACGCGTTTCCCGAACTGGTCAATGACGCCGGCCGCGGCGCGATCTTCGACCTCAGGCGCGTGCCGCTGGAAGAGTCGGGCATGTCGCCGGCCGAGATCTGGAGTAACGAGTCGCAAGAGCGCTACGTGTTGTCGATCCTGCCGCAGGACCTGGAGCGCTTCGACGCCATCGCGCGGCGCGAGCGCTGCCCGTACGCGGTGGTCGGCGTGGCGACCGAAGAGCGCCAGCTGCGCGTGGTCGACGGCGAGGGCCTGCCCGGGCTGGACACGATCCGCGCGCAGGGCGAGAACGAAGTGCGTCCGGTGGACGTGCCCATCGACGTGATCCTGGGCAAGCCGCCGCGCATGACGCGCGACGTGCAGCGCCTGCCCGGCGTGAGCGAGCCGCTCGACCTGGCCGGCCTGGATCTCACCGAGGCGGCCTATCGCGTGCTGCGCCACCCGACGGTGGCGAACAAGTCGTTCCTGATCACCATTGGCGACCGCACCGTGGGCGGGCTGTCCAGCCGCGACCAGATGGTCGGCCCGTGGCAGGTGCCGGTGGCCGATTGCGCCGTGACGCTGGCCGATTTCGAAGGCACGCGCGGCGAAGCCATGTCCATGGGCGAGCGCACGCCGCTGGCGATGCTGGACGCGCCCGCTTCCGGCCGCATGGCGGTGGCCGAGGCGCTGACCAACCTGGCGGCCGCCGACGTGGCGCGCCTCGAAGACATCAAGCTGTCGGCCAACTGGATGGCCGCCTGCGGCGTGCCCGGCCAGGATGCCGCGCTGTACGACACCGTGTCGGCGGTCAGCGAACTGTGCCAGTCGGTGGGACTGTCGATTCCGGTGGGCAAGGATTCGCTGTCGATGAAGACGTCCTGGGACGAGGCGGGCGAGCAGCGCCAGGTGGTGGCGCCGGTCTCGCTCATCGTGACGGCGTTCGCGCCGGTGGGCGACGTGCGCGCCAGCCTGACCCCGCAGCTGCGCACCGATGCCGGCGATACGGTGCTGATCCTGATCGACCTGGGTCGAGGCCGGCACCGCATGGCCGGCTCCATCCTGGCGCAGGCCTACAACCAGGTCGGCGAGACGGTGCCCGATATCGACGCGCCGCAGGACCTGCGCGCCTTCTTCGTGACGATCCGCACGCTGGCCGAGGCCGGCACCATCCTGGCCTACCACGACCGTTCGGACGGCGGCCTGTTCGCCACGCTGGCCGAAATGGCGTTCGCCGGGCGCACCGGCGTGTCGGTCAACCTGGACATGCTCACCTTCGATCCGCAGTCGGCCGACTGGGGCGATTACAAGATCCGTCCCGAACAGGTGGCGGTGCAGCGCGAAGAGCTCACCCTCAAGGCGTTGTTCTCGGAAGAGGCGGGCGCGGTCATCCAGGTGCCGGCCTCGCAGCGCGACGCGGTGATGCAAGTGCTGCGCGGCGCCGGCCTGTCCGCGCATTCGCATGTCATCGGCGGCCTGAACGGGGCCGACGAGGTCGAGTTCTACCGCGATGGCTGCAAGGTCTGGAGCCAGCCGCGCGCCGACCTGGGCCGCGCCTGGAGCGAGGTCAGCTACCGCATCATGGCGCGGCGCGACAACCCAGCCTGCGCGCAGGCCGAGCTGGACATCTGGAACGACGCCAAGGACCCGGGCCTGGCGCCGCGCGTGGCGTTCGATCCGCAGGAAGACGTGGCGGCTCCGTTCATCGCCACCGGCAAGCGGCCGCGCGTGGCGATTCTGCGCGAGCAGGGGTGCAACAGCCAGGTCGAGATGGGCTGGGCCTTCGACACCGCCGGCTTCGAGGCCATCGACGTGCACATGACCGACCTCCTGTCGGACCGCATCGACCTGGCCGGCATGCAGGGGCTGGTGGCCGTGGGCGGCTTCAGCTACGGCGACGTGCTGGGCGCCGGCGAAGGCTGGGCCCGCACCATCCGCTACAACGACAAGCTGTCGGATCAGTTCGCGGCCTACTTCGCCCGCCCCGATACCTTTGCGCTGGGCGTGTGCAACGGCTGCCAGATGATGGCGGCGCTGGCGCCCATGATCCCCGGCGCCGAGCACTGGCCGCGCTTTACCCGCAATCAGTCCGAGAAGTACGAGGCGCGTCTGTCGCTGGTGGAAGTCACGGCTTCGCCGTCGATCTTCTTCGCAGGCATGGAGGGCGCGCGTATCCCGGTGGCCGTGGCGCACGGCGAGGGCTACGCCGACTTCACCCAGCAGGGCGACGCGGGGCGCGCGTTGATGGCGGCCCGCTATATCGACAACCACGGCGCGGCCACCGAAACCTATCCGTTCAACCCCAATGGCAGCCCCGGCGGCCTGACCGCGGTGACGACGGCCGACGGCCGCTTCACGGTCATGATGCCGCACCCCGAACGCGTGACCCGCAACGTCATGATGTCGTGGGCGCCGGCGCAGTGGGGCGAGCGCGATGCCGGCGGCGCGTTCAGCCCCTGGATGCGTATCTTCCGCAACGCGCGCGCCTGGCTGAAATAAACCCTGCGCTTCGCTCCATTCGAACGGCCTTTCGCGAGAAAGGCCGTTTTTTATTGTCCGGTGCTGTCGGGTTTGAATGCATTTTGGAAGTATTGATTGGGGTGATTGGGTTGTAGACGGGTGGGGTATTTGCTGTTTTGTGTGCGTGAGTTTTCTTTGGGTGTGTTGAATCGGGGATGGCGTATTTATGCTGATTGAGCAGCGACGCCGATCAGACCTACATAACGACATCAGGACAGGAGACAACATGAACGCGTTTTGCTTTCGATTGGTTTATAGCCAATGTCGCGCCATGTATGTGCCGGTGGCGCCGCGGCGCCGCGCGGCGCGGCGTGGACGTGGCGGGGCGGGCCCGCGACTGCGGTGCGCGCTGGCCGCGGCGGGAGTCGCCCTGGCGTGCGGCGCGATGGCGGCGCCGCAACGCTCGCCATCCGGCGTGCCGGTCATCGATATCGCCGCCCCGAACGCCCATGGCCTGTCACACAACCGCCTGCGCGAGCTCGATGTCGAGCCGCCGGGCCTGGTGTTCAACAACAGTCTGAGCGAGGGCCGGTCGCAACTGGCCGGCCACCTCAATCGCAACCCTGGCCTGCGCCAGGCAGCGACGGCCATCCTGACCGAGATCACGGGAACGCGTCCCAGCCGTCTGCACGGCGCGCTGGAGGTGTTCGGCCGGCGCGCGGACCTGATCGTCGCCAATCCGAACGGCCTCAGCGTCGACGGACTGGTCACGCTCAACGCCGGCCGGCTCACGCTCAGCACGGGCCGGCCCGTGACGGAAGGAGGCCGGCTCAGGCTGGACGTGGATGCGGGCCATATCGCGGTCGCGGGCGCGGGCGTGAACACCAGCGGGCTGGATTACTTCGACCTGGTGGCGCGCACCGTCAGCGTGGATGGCCCGGTCGCCGCGGGCGTCGGCTCGCGGGCCGCGGCGCTTGCCGTGGTGGCCGGCCGCAACCGGTTCGAACCGGCCAGCGGCAGCGTGACGCCGCTGGCCGGTTCGGCCGGCAGGGGCGGTTCCGGCCATGCCATCGACGGCACGGCGGCGGGGGCGATGTACGGCGCGCACGTCACGCTGGTGTCGAGCGATTCGGGCGTGGGTGTGCGCCAGCGCGGCGCGGTGTCCTCGCCCGGGGCGATCACGGTCTCCTCGCGCGGCGAGATACGCCTGAACGAGGCAACGGCGGGCGAAGGACCGCTGGCCGTCGATGCAAGGGGCGCGGTGGCGGCGACCGCGCTGGCTTCGGGCGGCGCCATGCGTATTGCGGGGGAAGGCGCCGTGCAGGTGGGCACGGCCACCAGTGGCGACGCCTTGTCGCTGCATGCCGGCGGCGCCTTGCAGGCGCAGCGCCTGCAGGCAAGCGGGCCGCTCGATGCGCGGGCGCAAGGCGCCTTGCGCGTGGGGGCGGCGCACAGCGGCGCCGGCCTGCATGTCGGCGCAGGCGGCCCGCTCGAGTCGGGTACGCTGGCAGGCCGCGCCGACGTCCGCGTCGATGGGCGCAAGGCCATCGTGGTCGAGTCGCTCGCGTCGCGGGGCCGGATAGCCGTGACGGGGCGCGATGCCGTCAAGGTAGGCGCGGCGGAGAGCCTTGCCGGCATCGCGATCGAGACGGCGGGCCGGGCTGAACTGGGCACCTTGCAAAGCCGCGGCGCGCTCTCGGTGCAGGCAGGCGGCGCCGTGGCGCTGCAAGCCGCCAAGACGGACGGCGCGCTGCGCGTGGATGGCGCGGGCGTGACGCTGGGCACGGGCAGCGCGGGCCAGGCGCGCATCGACAGCAGCGCGTTCGCGCATGTCGGCGCGCTGGCCGCCGTCGAGATCCACGCGCGCGGCGACGTGCGCGTGGGCGAGGGCCGCCCGGGCCAGGGCGTGGCCGCGCGGGGCGACGTCACCATCGACGCGGCCAATGGCGTGCTGTTGTTGCGCAATGACGTCACGGCGGACCAGGGCATGGTCGCGGCAAGCGCGCGTGCCGCCGTGCTCGAACACGCGGGCCTGCGCAGCGGGATCGCGCCGCAGGCGCGGCAAGCCCGGCCGAACGGGGGCCGGCCATCCGTCGCGCTGCGGGTCCAGGACGTGCTGTTTCTCAATGGCACGCTGCGCGCGCTGGACGAGGCGGGCGCGGTGGTACCTGGGCGGCATATCGAAGTCGTCGACGGACGGGTGCGGATCGCCGACGAAATCGCCGAAACCGTGCACGACGAAGAGTCGGTAGTTTCCGATGCGGTCATCGCGGCCAGGAGCGGCGCGGTACTGGTCGAAGCCGGCAAGTTCGTCAATTTCGGCGGCGGCCTGGGCAATGGCGGCAAGCGGGGAGCAGGCAGCGACCTGACGCTCAGGGTGCGCGGCGACGCGAGGAACAAAGGGTACATCTCGGCCGGCCGGCGCGGCGAACTCCAGGTCGGCGCAGCCCTGAAGAACGAGTTCCTGATCGATTCGGCCGGCACGCAGCGTATCGAGGCCCACCGGATCGAGAACCTCGGCACCATCCAAAGCCTGGGCGGCGAGGCTGGCGCGCCGGGGCTGACGATCAAGGCGGCGGCGTCGATTTCGCAGGCGGGCGTCGTGGCCGCCGCGCGGGGCGTGGAAATTTCCGGACGGACGGAACAGCGGCCGGTGGTGGCCGCGAGCGCGCGTTCGTCCATCGTCGGCGAACGCCTCCTCGTCCGGGCCGCCGGCTGGGACAACCGGGGCAACCTGGCGCTGGGGGCGGGTGGCATGCGAGCCGAGATCGCCGGCCGGTACGCCGAACGCGGCACGGTCTCGCTGGGCGGCGAGTACGCCGTGTCGGCGCAAGCCATCGAGATCGCCGGGGCGCTGAGTCAGAGCGAGGGGGCGACGACGCTCATCGCGCGGCAGGACATGACGCTGGCCGGCAGGCTGGGCCTGGCCGGCCCGGTCCGCCTCGATGCGGGCGGGGCGCTGTCGAACACGGGGACGTCGAGCGCGCGCGGCCATCTCGCCGTCACGGCCGCGTCGCTCGACAATGCAGCAGGCGCCCAGCTGTCCGCCGGCAGTGTCGGCATCACTGTGCGCGGGACGGCGCGCAACGCCGGCCGCTTGCTGTCCAACCAGGACATCGTGCTTGGCGCCGCGTCGTTCTACAACGCCGCGCAGGCGGATGCGCGCGGAAACTTCGCCGCGACGGTCGGCGCGGCGCTGGAAAACCGCGGCAGCCTGAAGTTCGGCGGCGACCTCACGCTGCGGGCGGCACGGATCGACAACCATGGCGTGGCGGCCGCCGGCCACGACGTCGGATTGCGATCGCCGCAACTGCGCAACTCGGGCCAGGTCGCCGCCGGCCACGACATCCGCATTGTCGAAGGCCGCGAGCTGCGCAATCCGGGCAGGCTCGATGCGCGCAACGATATCGATCTGGCGGTGGACGACTACGCCAATGCGGGCTCGATCCATGCCGATGGCAATGCCACGCTTGCGCTGGCGCGGGGCACGGACCGCGACCTCGTGATCGACACCCCCGATATCCTGCCCGTCGCGCTAGGCGCTTTGCGCGTCAAGGCCAGGTCGTTGCGCGTCAACACCGAAATCGGCGTCCCGGGCAGCCTGGTCGTGCAAACGCAGGGGAATATCGACAACAGGCATGCCATCGTCGCCGGCGGGAACCTCACGCTGGCCTCGGCGTCCGGGGCGCTGAACAACGCAGCCGGCGCCTTGTTGTGGGCGGGGGCGGATATGGCACTGCGGGCGCGCCGAATCACCAACGGCAAGGCGGCGTTGATCGAGTCGGGGGGCGGCATGCGGCTGGCGGCGCAGGACACGCTGATCAACGATCTGGGCAGCGTGCGGGCGGGCGGCGATCTGCACCTGGATGCCGCGCGTATCGAGAACCGGGCGACGCTGGCCGGACAGGTGCGGCGCGCCGGCGAGAACCCGGTGGGCGGCGGTGGCTATGGTTTCTGGCGCAGCGCCGCGTATCTGGACTATCGCTTGCGCTACGGCAACGGGGCAGCCGTGGCGGCGCCGTTCTACGAGACGGCGCTGCAGGCCGAGCAATCGCGTATCGAAAGCGGCGGCGACCTGTACGTGAACCGGGGGCTGGGAGCGGGGCGCAGGGGATACCTGCGCAACGAAGGCGTGATCCAGGCTGTCGGGCATGCCTACGTCAATGGCGATGTGGAGAACCGTTCCCTGTTGCGGGAAATGTCCGTGGCGGATTACCTGCGCACACCGCTGGCGGCCGCGATCGAACTGAAGGTGACCGATAGCCGCGCGGCGTTGACGCCGGCCTACTGGTCATTCCGCACGTTGTACGAGCTGGTCGACTATCTGGTGGGCGAAAACCGCTGGGAGACTATCTGGGGCTTTTACGATACGTATACGGATTGGGCCACCAATACGCTGAAGAATCTCGACCTGGGCTACGTGAGCCCGCCGCCGCCGCAGGCGCCGCCCGTGCCCGCCAAGCCCGAGTTGGCGCTGCCGGATGGGAGCGCGGACTCGCCCGCCGCACGCCAGGCGTTGGCCGACTACCGGCAGGCGCTGCGTGAATACGAGACGGCGCGGGCCCAGGCGCGCGCCGCCGAGGCATATGGCGAGGCGCAACGTCAGGTGCGCGAGATCCTGGCGGCGCGCTACGGCGCGGACAGGCTGGCCGGCCTGGATACGGAAACCGCTGCGCTCGATCGTGTCATCGGCGATTACGCCGCGGCGCTGGCGCGCCTGGGCGATGACGAACCGGCCAGGGCGCAGGCCTTGCGCAAGCAGTATGAGCAGGCCGTGGACCGCATCCAGCTGGCGCCGGCCACGCCCGGGCGCGCGTTGCTGGCGCGCGCGCTGTCGGCGGCGTTGGGGGCGGATTGGCGCGCGCAGCCCCACCCCGTACTGGTGCAGCGCTGGAACGATTTCAAGGCCGGCCGGCGCGGCGCGCTGCTGACGTTCCATCCCCAGGCGCAGACGGTGCTGGCCGCGGGCAAGGGGGTGACGCTGTCCGACGGGTACCTGCGCAATGGCGAGAATGCCGCGCGCAACCGGGGACGGCCCGACACGCTGCGCATCGGCGAGCACAAGGTGGAGACCTCCAGCGGCTCGTTCGATGCGCTGCGCGGCCTGGGGTTGGAAAGGCGCCTGGATATCGATGGCGCGCTGGAGGCGGTGCTGGCCAATCGGCATCTGTTCGCGCGCGTCGGGGATCAGCCTGCCGCGTCGAGCGTTGCCGTGCCCGCGGCCATGCCGGCGCCGCGCGGCGACGCGGATCCGGCGGCCCTGCGGGACGTACCCCGCAAGCCGGTGGCGCCCGCCGTGGCCTTGCCGCAGCCACTGATCGAAACCCGCATCAAGTATATCGACCAAGGCGGATTCTACGGTTCGGGTTACTTCTTCGAGCAGATCGGCTACCAGCCCGATCGCGCCACGCGCGTGGCGGGCGACAACTATTTCGATACCACGCTGGTGCGCGAGCAGGTGCGGCGCGCCCTGGGCGGCTACGAAAGCCGCCTGCCCGTGCGCGGTGACGCGTTGGTGGCCAGGCTGATGGCGTCGGCCGGGACGGTCGGCAAGGCGCTGGGCCTGAAGGTGGGTGTCGCGCCGACCGCGCAGCAGCTCAAGCAGGCGGACCGCGATTTCGTCTGGTACGTGGATACCGTGATCGACGGCCAGAAGGTCCTCGCTCCCCGGCTGTACCTGACCGAGGCGACGCGCCAGGGCATCACGGATCAGTACGCCGGCGGCGGGGCGCTGATTGCCTCCGGTGGCGACGTGAACGTCGACACGAACGGCCATGACGTCAGTTCGCTCAACGGGCTGATCCAGGGCAAGCGCGTCAAGGTGGATGCCGGCAAGGGCCGTGTCCTGGTGGCCGACAGCAAGGGGATGGGCAGCGGCATCGAGGCCGACGAAGAAGTCGACGTCTCAGGCCGGGATATCGACATCGAGGGCGGCAAGCTGCGCGGCAAGGATGTCAGGCTCAAGGCCGACACGGTCAAGGTCGCGACCTCGATGCGTTACGACGGCAAGGGCAGGCTGGCGGCGCGCGGCGACGGCGCCCTGGATGCCCAAGGCGGCCAGCTGCATATCGAGGCCAAGCGCCTGGAGACGGCCGGCGCGACGCTCAAGGGCGGCAAGGTGAAGCTGGATGTCGATGACGTCAAGCTGGGCGGCGTGTACGAGGCGGCGTCCAGCTACGAGAACAAGCGCTCGACGCCGCTGGGCAGCCTGTTCGCCATCCTGTCGTCGACGACGCAAACCAACCAGTCGGCGCGCGCGAACCATTACGGTACGCGCATCGAAGCCGGCACGCTGGAAGGAAAGATGCAGAACCTGGAGATCGAGGGCGGTTCGGTCGAGGCCGCGCATACGGACCTGTCCGTGGCGCGCGACGCGAGGTTCAAGGCCGCCGCGGATTTCGAACACGCCGAGCACGAGAAGGACGTGCGCCAACTGTTTGTCAGCGGCACGGTGGGGGCCGGCGGCTACCAGGCGACAGGCACGCTGGGCAGCGAAACCGGCGCCAGCAGCTACGCCGGCCGCGGCGCGGCGGCCAGCGCGAGCGGCCGGATCGGCTGGGAAAGCACGTGGGAGCAGAGCACCTCGTCGCGCAAGAAATACCGCAACGCCGACCTGCGCCTGGGCGATGGCTCGGTCGTCGCCGGCGGCGTGCTGGATTTCGGCGGCGCCGACGTCAATCGCGACCGCTACGGCGGCGGCGCCGAAGGCGGGTCCGGCTTGCGGCTACGCGGCGGCGAGGTGCGCACCACGAAGTACGTGGATACCGAGAGCACCGTGCGCAGCGGCGGGCGCGTCGGGCTGGAGCTGGGCGTCGACGCCAGCGTCAATCCGCAGGTGACCGCCAGCCGCCTGGGCCAGAGCCTGGCGCAGACCGGGGACGGCCGGGGAATCGATGGCGGCCTGATGTTCGGCCAGGCGCTGAGCACGGTGTTCCAGAGCGTCATGGCGGATACCGCCAACAGCACGTTGAGCATGAGCCTGCAGGGGGATTGGTGGAACGAGCGTCGCAGCGCCACTTCGGAGAACGTGACGCACGTGGGCGGCAACGTTCGCATCGAAAGCGGCGCGGGCGACATGACCCTGGCCGGCGTACGCTTTGACGGCGGTCGCGAGGTCGACTTGCGGTCGGCCGGCGCGTTGCGCATGCGGTCGGCCGAATCGCGCGAGCAGCGCACGCGCGACGCGCACAGCCTGTCGCTCGACGCTCGCATGACCATGGGCGCCAATCTCGTCAAGGCCGACGCCTATGTCCGCGGGACGGCGGGGCTGAGCGGACGCCATGAGCACGAGGCTTCCGAACGGCGCACGCATGACCAGACGGGCATCCGGGCCGCCAATGTGCGTCTGCACGCGGCGCGCGACCTGGTCATGCAGGGCGCGCGCGTGGACGCCGCGCAAAGCGCGCAGGTGGAGGTCGGCGGCGCGCTGTCCATGGCCAGCGTGCAGGACGTGCATGACGAAAGCCGCACATCGGCAAGCTGGATGCTGGCGGCGGGTGCGCATGCGTCGACCGGCAACGGATTCAAGCCGCAGCCGGTCGTGCAGGTCGCGGCGTCATTCAGCCATGGTCACGACCGTGGCGCCGTGGTGGCGCAGCGTACGGGTATTGCCGCGGGCGGCCCCTTGTCGGTGCGGGTGGCGGGCGATGCGCACCTGACCGGCGCCGACCTGGCGTCGGCCGATCGGCAGGGCAGTGTGCAGGTGGGCGGCCGGGTGCGCGCCGGCCAGCTGGCCGACTGGCGCGACCGCGACGGCGGGTCGGCGGGTGTGTCGGCGCCGGCCATTCTTTCGACCAGCACCCGGCCCACGCTGGTGGTCAGCGGCGGACGGCTGGCGCGCGACCATTATGCTGCGACGCAGCGCTCCGTCATCGCGGTGGCGCCGGACGGATTCACGGCGGCCGGTGGGGTGTCGGGCCATTTGCAGCGCGATCCGGCGGCGGGGCGGGAGGTCTTGCGCGATGAGCATTGGGCCGGCGGCGATATGGCGTTCACGCTGGGCTCGGTGCCCAAGTTCGACCGCGGCAGGTACGCGCCGCCGCGGCCCGATACCTCGGCGCCGGGAGGGTCGCCCTTTTCGCTGCATCGCTAGCGCGAGGGCGGTAATCGGGGACGCGTGGCCGTGCGGCAAGGCGCCGGCAGGCATAAAATGGCGGCTTCGTTCCCGTACTGGATGGTTCCGCCATGAACGCCCGCATACCCGACGACGCCCTGCCGCCCGCTCTCGACCCCGATGCGCTGCAAGCCTTCGTGGACGACAAATGGGACAACGAGATCATCCCGGCGCTCACCGACTACATCGCGATACCGGCCAAGAGCCCGGCGTTCGATGCGGACTGGGAAAAGAACGCCTTCATCGAGCGGGTGGTGCGCGATGCGGCGCAATGGGTCGAGAGCCAGAGGGTGTCCGGCCTGACGCTGGAGGTGGTGCGCCTGCCTGGCCGCACGCCGGTGATCTTCTTCGACGCGCCGGCCACGCGCGCCGACAACGGCGATACCGTGCTGCTGTACGGCCACCTGGACAAGCAGCCCGAATTCTCGGGCTGGCGCGCCGACCTGGGCCCGTGGACGCCGAAGTACGAGAACGGCAAGCTGTATGGACGCGGCGGCGCCGACGACGGCTACGCCATCTACGCATCGCTGACCGCCATCATGGCGCTGGACAAGCAGGGGATTCCCCGGCCGCGCTGCGTGGGCATCGTCGAGACCTGCGAGGAGTCCGGCAGCTACGACCTGCTGCCCTATGTCGATGTCCTGCGCGAGCGCCTGGGCAACGTGGCCCTGGTGGTCTGTCTGGACTCGGGCGCGGGCAACTACGACCAATTGTGGATGACCACGTCGCTGCGCGGCATGGTGGCCGGCACGCTGGAGGTCCAGGTGCTGGACGAAGGCGTGCATTCGGGCGATTCGAGCGGCGTGGTGCCGTCCAGCTTCCGCATCCTGCGCCATCTGCTGGACCGCCTGGAAGACAGCGCCAGCGGCCGCCTGCTGCCGCAAAGCCTGCATTGCGAGATTCCCGCCGAGCGCATCGAGCAGGTGCATGCCACCGCGCGCATCCTGGGCGACGAAGTGTGGCGCCGCTTCCCCTGGAGCTGCGGCGCCGAGGGCGGCTTCGTGCTGCCCATGACCACCGAGCCCGAAGAGGCGCTGCTCAACCGCACCTGGCGGCCCACGCTGTCGGTGACCGGCGCCGAAGGCCTGCCGCCGCTGACCAGCGCCGGCAACGTGCTGCGCCCGCGCACGGCGTTCAAGCTGTCGCTGCGCCTGCCGCCGCTGGTGGACGCGGTGGCCGCGGCGCAGGAGATCAAGGGGCTGCTGGAGAACGACGCGCCGTACAACGCCAAGGTCATTTTTCACGCCAACGAAGGCGCGGCCACGGGGTGGAACGCGCCGGCGTCGGCGTCGTGGCTGAGCCAGGCGCTCGACGCCGCTTCGCAGCAGTACTATGGCGCGCCGTGCGGCTATATCGGCCAGGGCGGGACGATCCCGCTGATGAGCATGCTGCAAAAGGGGTTTCCCAAGGCGCAGTTCATGGTGTGTGGCGTGCTGGGCCCCAAGTCCAACGCGCACGGTCCCAACGAATTCCTGCACGTGCCGTACGGCAAGAAACTCACCGCGGCCGTGGCGCAGACCATGGCGGCGCTGCCCACCGAATAGGGCTCGTGCCCGCAAGTTATCAAGGATGAACGCGTGATTGTCGATGTACAGACCGGCGCGGCCGTGGCGGCCGAAGTCAGGCTATGGGTGGACAAGGCCGTGATCGGCCTGAACCTCTGTCCTTTCGCCAAGGCAGTGCAGGCCAAGGGCCAGGTGCGCTATGCCGTCAGCGACGCCACCGATGCCGAAGGGGCGCTGAGCGACCTGGAAGACGAGCTGATGCGCCTGAGCCAGGCCGACCCGCAGGAGATCGACACGACGTTGTTGATCCTGCCCGACGCGCTGGACGACTTCTACGATTTCAACGATTTCGAGGATCTCTCGGACCGCCTGCTCAAGCGCATGCGGCTGGTGGGCGAGCTGCAGGTCGCCACCTTCCACCCGCGCTTCCAGTTCGCCGAGACCGGGCCGGACGATATCGAGAACTACACCAACCGCTCGCCTTATCCCATCCTGCATCTGCTGCGCGAAGCCAGCATCGACAAGGCGGTCGAAGCCTTCCCCGATGCCGCCGAGATCTACGAGAAGAACATCGAGACCATGCGCGAGCTGGGCGAGGAAGGCTGGCGCAAGCTGATGGAGTAAGCGGTGCCGGTCCCCACGCGGGGACCGGCGCCGTCCTGGCAGTCAAGTGTTCGCGGGGCGCCTGTCCCCGCCGGGACAGGCGCCCTGGCCGATGCGGGGACGGGCGCGCCGCCGTCAAGACGCCCGCGCGCGTTCCAGGAAGTCCAGCATGGCCCGGTACGAGCCGGCGTTGCCATGGGCGTTGGCCGGGGGCGTGCCGCCGGCGTCGAGCAGCAGGCCCGACATGGCATGTGGCTTGCTGATCAACGTGGAGGGCAGGTTGGGGTAGTGCACGTGATGCCCGGCGCCACGGCACACGTAGTGCTCGGCGGGCCGCGCGGGCCATGCGGCCTGGCGTTGCCGCGCCACGATTTCCGAATAGGCGGTGCTGGGCCAGAAGCCATCGTCCGAGGCGCTGATCAGCATGAGCGGCCCCGGGTAGCGTTCGATGGGAATGCGGGCGCGCTCGAAGGCGCGCGCATCGCGCGAGGCGCTCATGAAGGCGTGGGTCTGGCGGTAGGGCGGGTCGCTGGCATAGGCGGCCTCCCAATCGGCCGTCGCGTTGTCCTGCCACAGATGCGGCAGCGGCTTGCCGCCCAGCGTCCAGACCTGCGCGTCGCGGCCCGTGCCGGGCGCGCCGGCGCTGACCACGCCATGCATGACCGGCGACGGCACGTAGGCCACCACGGCGCTGACCAGTTCGGGAAAGTGGCTGGCCGCCAGCAACGACATCTCCCCGCCCCGGCTGATGCCGGAGATGGCCACGAAGCCGTCGCGCGGGTTCAGGGTGTCGCGCACCCAGCGCAGCGCCTGTTCGAGGTACTCCAACGGCATGTCGTTGAGGTACTTCGGGCGGTCTTCATAGTTGAAGACGCCCAGCGCCAGGCACTGGTAGCCGCGCGCGGCGAACAGCGTGGCGCGCGGCGCGTTGACGCCGCCCGATGAACCGTTCATGTAGATGATCGCCGGATGCGGGCCCGGGCCGGGCGGCGTGTACAGCTCGCCCGACAGGCTCATGCCGCCGGCCCGCGCGCGCACCGCCTGGTGGCGTACGCCTTCGGCGAGGAACTCCTGCACCAGCGTCGCGTGGGCTTCGTGCCGGCCGTCGCTGGCCGTGATGTGCACGGTCAGCGCGTCGGTGCGATCGGGCGGAAACACGGCCCGGGGCGGGTCCTGGCACTGCATCGACCAGACCAGGCCCATGGCGTCGGGCTCGGCATAGTCGCCGCTGACCGGACTGTCGCGGCCCAGGTCCAGGCTGCCGTCGGCGCCGGCCAGGAAGGTGGCGCGCGAGCGCCACGGCACCCCGCACATGCGCATCTCGGCCGTGACGTCGATGCAGGCGTAAGGGCCGAAGCCGTCGATGCGGATCTCGCGATCCACATCGATCAGGGCGCGTTCGGGGGCGACGCTCATGCGTGGCGGCATCTCGGGGCTCCTCAGCTTTTCAGGTCGGTGCGCGGCACGTTGTTGGCCTTGATCACCTGTTCCCACATGGCCGACTCTTCGGCGATGACACGGTCCATGTCGGCGGCCGAGGTGAACTCGATGGTCACGCCCTGGTCGGCGAACTGCTGGATCAGGCCGGGATCCGCCGTGCCGGCGCGCACCGCTTTCTCCAGCTTTCCGACCACCTGCGCCGGCATGGCCGCCGGCCCGGAGATCATCATGCGCGTGTAGAGCTCGAAGCCGTCCAAGCCGGCCTCCTTCATGGTGGGGACATCGGGCAGGTTGCTCAGCCGCTGGTCCGCCGTGACGGCCCGCGCCTTGTATTTGCCGGCGCGCAGATTGGCGATCGACGAGGTGGGGAAGTCGAACGTGCTCTTGACCGTGCCGGCCATCAGGTCCAGCAGCGCCGGGCCGCTGCCCTTGTATGGCACGTCCTGGAACTGCGTGCCTGTCTTGGACTGGAAGTGCAGCAGCGCCAGGTGGTTGATGATGCCGCGGCCCGCATGGGCGCAGGTGATCTCGCCCGGCTTCTGCCTGGCCAGGGCAATGAATTCCTGCACGTTCCGCACGCCCAGGTCCGGGTGCACGATCAGCAGCATGGGCGACTTGCCCATCGAGCCCAGTTGCTTGAAGTCGGCCTGCTTGTAGGGCAGGTTGTTGTAGAGCAGCGGGTTGAGGATCATGCCGTTGGTGCCGGCAAAGCCCAGCGTATAGCCATCGGGCTCGGCGCGGGCCACCGCCACGGTGGCGATGATGGCCTGGCCGCCGGGGCGGTTTTCCACCACGACGCTGGCGTTCATGGCCTTGGACATGCGTTCGGCCAGGGCGCGCGCGGCGATGTCGGTCAGGCCGCCAGGGGCAAAGCCCACCAGCAGGCGGATCGGGCGGGATGGGTAGGCGTCCTGGGCCCAGGACGGGCGTACGGCGAAGGGCAGGGCCGCGAGGGCCTGCAGGACATGGCGTCGGGTCAAGCGCATACAACGGCCTCCCTGGAACAAGGAAACGGGTTGGCGGCGCGGCCGGCGCGGGCCGCGCGGCGCCCCGGTGGATCGGGATACGCGGTGCGCTGGCCGGCTATTGGCTAGGCAAACAGAATATTGTATGCAGTTTGCCCGGGCGTCCAGCTAGGGTTATTCCCAGGCGCGCGGGCTTGCGCGGCGGCGCGGCCGCCGGATCAGGGTTGCGCGGGGACCTGGAAGCGCTCGCTCAGCTCCTGCAGGCCGATGCGTTCCAGCATTTCGCGCAGGCGGCGCGCGGGCTCGCGGCGCGGCCTGCCGGGTTGATGGCGGGCGATGATCAGTTCGTTCTTCATCGAGTGTTCCCAGCCCACCAGCTCGGTCACGCTGAGCTGGTAGCCATGGGCCTCGAGCTGCAGGCAGCGCAGCACATTGGTGAGCTGGCTGCCGAATTCGCGCGTATGCAGCGGATGGCGCCACAGTTCGGCCATGGGGTCGGCCAGGGCGCGCGCCTTGTTCTTGCGCAGCACGGCCGCCACTTCCGCCTGGCAGCAGGGCACCAGCACGATGCTTTGCGCCTGCTTGGCCAGGGCGAAGCGGATGGCGTCGTCGGTGGCGGTGTTGCAGGCGTGCAGGGCGGTCACGATGTCGACCCGCGGCGGCAGCTGTTCCGACGCGATGGAATCGGCCACCGAGAGGTTGAGAAACGACATGCCGCCAAAGCCCAGGCGCGCGGCCAGTTCGGTCGCGCTTTGGACCAGTTCGGCGCGGGTCTCGATGCCGTAGATGTGCGAGGCGTCGCGCCGGTCCTTGAAGAACAGGTCGTACAGGATGAAGCCCAGGTACGACTTGCCCGCGCCATGGTCCACCAGGGTGACGGCGCCGCGCGCGTTCCTGGCGTTTTGCAGCAGCGGTTCGATGAACTGGTAGAGGTGGTAGACCTGCTTGAGCTTGCGCCGGCTGTCCTGGTTCATCTTGCCGTCGCGGGTCAGGATGTGCAGGGCCTTGAGCAGTTCGATCGACTGGCCGGGGCGGACTTCGTGCGTGTTGGACATTGCCGTAATCGGTAAACCGGCCCGCGCCTGGCGGCGCGGGCAAAGACGGCAGTTTAACCAATCGGGCCGCGCGTCCGCGGGGCGGCGGGCACGAAAAATGCGCGGCCTGCGGCCGTCGCATCGAAGGAGACGTGGCATGTGCGAGAAAACCGCCGGCGACGAAAGCGGTCGCCGGATCAGCCGCCGGGCGGGCAATGGCGAGGCCGGCCGCCTCCGGTCCCTGTCCCGGCTGTTCGACCACTTCGCCACGGCGGTAACCCGCTGGACCGGATCACCCATCGCCTTTTCGGGCGCGTGCGCGGCGATACTGGCGTGGGCGTCGACCGGGCCGCTGTTCGGCTATTCGGAGGTCTGGCAACTGGTCGTCAATACCGGTACGACCATTGTGACCTTCCTGATGGTGTTCCTGATCCAGCAGGCGCAGAACAAGGACAGCCGGGCCCTGCACGTCAAGCTGGACGAGTTGCTGGTGGCGGTGAAGGGCGCCGATGTGGCGCTTGCCGAGGCGGAGAACCTCGACGACGACCGCTTGCTGGAGCTGGCCGACGCCTATGCGGCGCGCGCGCGCCGGCTGGTCGAACACAGCACGCAACGCCAGCGGCGCGACCGGGGCGCCGAGCCGGAAGTCGGCGCGGCCAGGACCCGCCTGGCGCGCCGACCGCCCGGCGCGAGGGCGCGCCGCCATGCGCGCTTGTGCTGGTGGCAAAAGCAATACGCCAGGCAACGCCAGGGCGGAGACACCTAGCCGCGACGATTCCGGCCAGACAAAGCGCCCAGGGCCCCATCCACAGAGGCCCTGCATGTTGTCGCGTGCATCTAAATTACTTATAATAATTTGCTTATATCTTTTTGTGATAATGCAGGGCGGGCGGCATGGCAGGCGGATTCCTGGGCATATTGATAGGCCTGACCCTGGGGCTGACAGGGGCGGGCGGCGGCATCCTGGCGGTGCCGGCGCTGGTGCTGGGCCTGGGCATGGACATGCCCCAGGCCGCGCCGGTCGCCCTGATGGCGGTCGGGCTGGCCGCCGCGGTCGGCAGCGCCGAAGGCCTGCGCCGCGGCACGGTGCGCTACAAGGCCGCCGCACTGATGTCCGTCGTCGGCGGCCTGGCGGCGCCCTGGGGCGCCCAGTTGGCCCGGCTGGCGCCCGGCCCCTGGCTGAGCGGCCTGTTCGCCATGGTCATGCTGCTGGTTGCCGGCCGCATGCTGCGCCAGTCGCTGGCTGCGCCGGCCGGCGCCCAGGCGCAGGCCGAGCGGCCCTGCCACATCTCGCCGCAAACCGGCAAATTCGCCTGGACGCCCCGCGCCGCCGCCACGCTGGGCGGCATCGGGGCGATTTCGGGGCTGTTCACCGGCCTGCTGGGCGTGGGCGGGGGCTTCATCATCGTGCCGGCGCTGCGCCAGTTCAGCGACGCCCCGATGCACGCCATCGTTTCCACCTCGCTGATGGTCATCGCGCTTATTTCGGCGGTCACCGTCGGCCATGCCGTGGCCGACGGCCTGACGCTCGGCGCGGCCGCCTGGACCTTCGTCGCCGCCGCGGTGCTGGGCATGGTGCTGGGCCGCGCGCTCGCGCCGCGCCTGCCCACCGCGCGCCTGCAGCAGCTGTTTGCGCTGGTGTGCGTGGTCGTGGCCGGGGTGCTGCTGTGGCGCACGGGGTGGCAGGCATGAGCGCGATGGTGCAGCTCGGCCCCCTGATGCTGCCGACCGCCTTGCTGCTGATGCTGGCCTGCGTGGCGGCAGGCAGCCTGGCGGCGCGCTGGCAGGCCGGCAGTGCCGGCGCGGGCGAGATGCCGCTGATGCGGGTGCTGCTGGCCGGGCTGCTGGCGGCGCGGCTGGCGTTCGTCTGGCGCCACCGCGAGGCCTATCTGCAATCGCCATGGGACGTGCTGGACATCCGCGACGGTGGCTGGCTGGCCTGGGCCGGTTTCGCCGGCGCCTGGGCCTGCGGCCTGTGGTTCGCCCGGCGCCGCGGGCCACGGCGCCGGCCGCTGCTGGCCGGCCTGGCGGCCGCCACCTTGGCATGGACAGTCGGGGCGGCCGTGCTGGGCATCGGCGCACCCGCGGCCATCAAGGCCATGCCGCCGCTGCAGCTGGCGACGCCCGACGGCGCGCCGCGCAGCCTGGCCGCCTTCGCCGGCCAGCCCGTGGTGCTGAACCTCTGGGCCAGCTGGTGTCCGCCGTGCCGGCGCGAGATGCCCATGCTGCAACGCATGCAGGCGGCCCGGCCCGACGTGCACTTCGTTTTCGTCAACCAGGGCGAGAGCGCGCAACAGGTCAACGCCTACCTGCGGGAACTCGGCATGCCGCTGCGCAACGTACTGCTCGACCCCGGCGCGCAGGCCGGCGCGTATTTCGGCCACCGCGCCTTGCCCGCCACCCTGTTCTTCGATGCGCAAGGGCGCCTGGTCGACACGCGGCTGGGCGAACTGTCGCAGGCCAGCCTGGTCCAGCGCCTGGGCGCGTTGCGCCCCGCACCCTGATCTTTCCCGTTTCAAGGAGTCCGTCCGTCATGTCCGATCCCATCCTGCCGCGCGCGGCCGCCGGTTTGCGGTGCGCCTGCGCCGTGCTCGCCGGCGCCGTGCTGGCCGCCGGCGCCGCGCAGGCCCAGCAGCCGCCGGCGCCCGTCGCGGCGCTGGCCCAGCACGGCATTGAAATCCTCGGCACCTTTCCCGCGCCCGGCGGGCTGACCGCCTGGGCCGCGCACGCCGGCGACCGTCCGGTCGCGCTGTACGCCACGCCCGATGGCAAGCATGTCATCGTCGGCACCATGTTCGACGCCGAAGGTCGCGACGTGACCCAGGCCGCGCTCGAGCAGGCCATCGAGCCCGCGCTGTCGGACAAGCTGTGGAGCGCGCTGGAGCAAAGCGCCTGGGTGGCCGATGGCAAGGCCGGCGCGGCGCGTATCGTGTACGTATTCACCGACCCCAACTGCCCGTACTGCAACAAGCTGTGGGCCGATGCGCGGCCCTGGGTCGAGGCCGGCAAGGTGCAGCTGCGGCATATCCCGGTCGGCATCCTGACCGCCAGCAGCGAAGGCAAGGCGGCCGCCATCCTGGCCGCGCCCGATCCGGCCAAGGCCCTGCACGACCACGAGGCCGGCCACGTCGCCAGCAACACGCGCGCCCTGGCCGCGGGCGAACGCAAACCCCTGGACGAACGCGGCATCCAGCCGCTGGCCGACATCCCGGCCGAGATTGCGGCACGGCTCAACGCCAACGAAACGCTGATGGCGCAATGGGGCCTGCGCGCCACGCCGGCCATCGTCTGGCGCGAGCAGGGCGGCCGCGTGCGCAAGCGCACCGGCGCGCCGCCGGCGCTGTTGCCGCAGCTTTTCGGGGCCTTGTGATGACGGCCGCCCCGTGCGTGCGCGTGCTGCTGCATGCCCCCACCGCGGGCGCGCTCGAACGCGCCCGCAACAATGCCGCCAACCTGCTCAAGGAGGCGCCCGGCGCGCAAGTGCGCATCGTCGCCAACGCCGCGGCGGTCGCGGCCGCGCTGGATGCGCCGCCTCATCCGGCCGATGCGCATACCTGGCTGTGCCCCAATACGCTGGCCCGCCTGGAGCGGCCGGCGCGCGCGCCCCTGCGCGCGCTGCCCCAGGCGGCGGTGCTGGCGCTCGCGCTGCTGCAGGAAGAGGGCTGGAGGTATATCCGGGCATAGGAGGTCGTACCACGCTCCGACGCTACTTGTAATGATCAACTGCTGCGAGTCTCGGCGACCGATATTGGCATTTCGTCCTTGTCGGCACTGACTGGACAGAATTTGTTGATATCCGAGGTGAACGTGACAGTCGTGCCGTGGCGTGTGCACGTACGGGTGGTCTCGTGCGTCGGATCGATGTGTAAATCCTCCCCCCGCAGTCCTAGCCACATTGCCAAGTATTGATAGGTGCCGTAGCGCGCAGCGGTTTTCAATGCTTTGTCGCCGCCACCACGCCAGGGAAGGACAGGTAGTTCGCCGCTTCGCGCACGTTGTGCCAGACTGGGATCTTCCAGGGCCTTGTCTCGTCCGCGCTCCCAACAGGCGATCAATCCTGAGTCGGGCCCGTGCCAGCGTTGGGCGGTTGTCAATCCTTCGCGACGTGGCTCTGTGGCCGGTATGTGCAGCGCGTCCGTGGGCTTCATGACAGCAGATGCTCGTACCAAGCCTGTTCGCTGATGATGCGCAGCGCGACGCCTGAACTCCGGTAATCCACTGCCTTCTTGATTTTCAACCCGAAAGTTGAGTGGAGCCAGTCGGGATTGCCCAGTTCGCCAATGACTAGATAGTCCAGCTTCTTGGTGACATTGCTCAAGCTGGAGCCGCCGCGCTCCACTACTTGTTGCGAGCACCAGTCCCGCGTGCCGCTCGTAAATTTTCCAGTGAAGCAGAAAGTATGTGCGTCGAAATGAATATCCGGTACGGGACTGCACAACGGCAGAGCTGTGCTCTTGTTGATGGCGGGCTGCCCCGCAGCGTCTTCGCTCCCCACGGTTGCCAGCAGTAGCGCCATGATCTCGGCTTCTTCCATCGCATCCATATGCCCGTCGGCCAGCGCCGCAGCAATGCGTGGATAAAGGGCCTTTGCGGGCCACTTGTTCGATGCATCCTGATTGGTCTGCATCCATCGCAGCAGAAAGGCAACTTCTTCCTGGCATATTGCGCCATCGGCCAGCACGCCTTTTACCAGGCCGATGAGTTCGTCTACCTGACGGGCCTGAACTGCATGTGCACGATAGATGTGATAGGCGGGTGCCGCCTCCACTTCGCTTGTCGCCGTTGCTGGTGCGCCAAAATTGTCGGTCAACCAACCCATTGCAGCCTCCATGGATGCTTGGCCGGCCGAGGGCGGTATAAGTGACAGGGCCCGCGGTCCGGCTGTACACAGCGACCTAGGCCGCCAGAGGGTGTAACATCATCAAAGTAACATATATTTACTTTATCGCCGAGCCAACCTTCCAAGCGGCTGATATAGCGGTAATGTGTTGCTGTGCGTCCCAAGCGCGGGCAATAGTGAATGATATTTTTGGTGTTACATCAATGCAACTATGCGTTACTTTCGTTGCAACAATGGTGTATCTTTACGGCATATCGCGCCGTATTTCTATCGCCCCTCCCGGATCGCCCCATGGACGCCACGCTGCATGCCGACGCGGATGCCATTACCCAGCTCCTGTACGACGGTATCGTCGATAGCGGGGATTGGTACGCGGGCGTAGAGTTGCTGCGCGCGCGCATGGGCGCGGCCTTTTTCCACCAGATGACCGTCGACTGCGCCAACGGCGCGGTCTCCGACGGATTGGCCACGTTCGAGGCCCCGCAGGACAAGGCGCGCGAGTACGAGCAGCACTATGCCCGCACCGACGAGCGCATGCACGCGGTGCTGGCCATGCCGGCCGGCAGCATGGTGATCGACCACGAGCGCTTCGATACTTCGGCCATGTCTTCCAGCGCCATCTACAGCGACTGGCTGCCGTCGGTGGGGCTGCGCCACACCGTGGGCCTGACGCTGCGCGAGGACGGCTCGCGCAAGGAAGTGATCGGCATCATGCGCGCCCGCGAAGACGGCATGTTCCGCGCCTCCGAGATCGCCCTGTGCCAGCGCGCGCTGCCGCACCTGGCGCGCGCCAGCGCGCTGCGCGCACGCGTGGCCGGCCTGCAGGACCGGGCCGGGTTCGGACTGGCCGCGCTGGATGCGTTGCGCCAGGGCATCGTGGTGCTCGATGCGCAGGCAGCCGTGCAGTACGCCAATCCGGCTGCGCGCGCGCTGGCCGCGGCCGGCGCGCTGTGCCGCGTGCGCCACGATACCTGGCGCTTTGCCGACGCGCCGGTGCAGGCGCGTTTCCAGCAGGCGCTGGCCGGCGCCTGCGCGCGCGGCGAGCCGTCGTGCGCCGGGGCCTTCATGGTGCACACCCCTCAAGGTCCGGTGGCGGTTTCGGTGCTGCCGTTGAAGGCCGGCCATCCCTTGCTGGCCTGGCGCGGCGTGCCGCTGGCCATGCTGTCGATCGGCGCCGGCGCGCAAACCGACGTGGCGCCGCCCGACCTGCTGCGGCAGGCGCTGGGCGTCACGCTTGCCGAGGCGCGCCTGGCGCATGCGCTGGCCCAGGGCCTGACCGTCAAGGGCTACGCGCTGCGCGCCGACCTGAGCGAGCAGACCGTGCGCGGCCATCTCAAGAACCTGCTGCGCAAGACCGATTGCCACCGCCAGGTAGAGCTGGTCACGCTGGCGCAGTCGGTGCAGGCCCCACCGGAGTAGCGCATGCCGGCGTCAGGCGCCCCATTGCCGGGGGCGCGCCGCGCCGGCGACATCCATCCTGTTTTCCATTTCCGATGCCGCAGCAACGCGGCACCGTACGGCGCGCTGTGCCATGCGAAATCCGCGCACGGCCGCGCCGGGTCTTGCGGTGCGCCGGCCATTCCGGTCGGCGGCCTTTTCCACACAGCGTTCCAGGCCTGAGGGCCGGCAGACAACAGTTCCGGCCAGGGAGCCGGACAGAGGGGTTTCATGAAGAAGCAGGTAGTTGAATACGTGCGGTGCGGCGTGCCGCGTCTGCGGCCCGTCATGGCCAGCCTGGCGCTGGCCGCATGCCACGGACTGGCAAGCGCCGCGCCGGCCTTGCCGCCGGCCACCGTCGGCATGGGGATGCACCAACTGGCGGTACCCATGGGCACGACTTTCATTCCCATGGCCATGAGCAGCGACGCGACAGTCCTGGCCGGCACCGGGTCCGTGCCCGGACTCGGTCCGCACGCGGCGATGTGGCCGCTGTCCAATCCCTTTCCGTATTACGTCATCGCGGGCGACAGGAGCAGCTTTCACGCGCTCAGCCAGGATGGCAGCGTCGGGGTGGGGGTGGTGGTCAGCGGGGGGCTGTCGCAGGCCGTGCGGTGGGACAATGGCAGTTGGTTCCAGCCCCTGGGCGTAGGCACGGACGGCGCCACGCAATCGTACGCCTCGGGCGTGAGCGCCGACGGCAGCGTGGTGGTCGGGTGGCTGACATGGGATGGTGCGGGAGAGCGCCGTCCGTTCCGTTGGACGCAGGCGACAGGCGTCCAGACGTTGAGCGGATTCGAGTCCTATTCGTTTGCGCTGGCCAGCGGCATAAGCGCCGACGGCAAGGTCGTGGTGGGCGATGTATACACTGATGGCGCGCTGATCACCCCGAACGCCTACCGCTGGACCGCCACCGACGGCATTGACTTGCTGCCGCATGTCGCCGGCGGTACGTCGTCGCGCGCAGCGGCCACCAATAGCGATGGCTCGGTGGTGGTGGGAACCGCGTACGGCAGCAGCTTTGGCGGGGCGCGCGCCTTCCGCTGGACGCAGGCGGGCGGCTCGGCCAACCTGGGCACCATCGCCGGCGGCGAGGCAGGGCAGTCGTTCGCCAGCGCCGTCAACGCGGACGGCAGCGTCGTGGTGGGCTACGTCGATCGCACCGGCATCGGCTTGCTCACCGAGCAGAGCGCATTCCGCTGGACCCAGGCAGGCGGCATGCTCACCGTCGAGCAATGGCTGCGCGGCCACGGCTATACGATTGCCGATGGCCAGACCTGGCGTGCGCTCGCCGTCAACGCCGACGGCACCATCGTCATGGGCATGATGCAAAACGGTGACACCTTCGTGGCACGCACACCCGCCGACAAGGTGCCCGATCCCGTTTCGCCCGGCGGCGGCGAGCCCGCTCCCCAGCCTGGCGGCCAACCGGGCAGCCAGCCCGGCGGAGGCGGCCTGATCACGCTGCGCGAGTTCGCTTCCAGCCTGGGCGGGACCGCCGCGCTGCCGGCCAGCCTGACCAGCTCCACCGACATGCTGCTGCACGGCGCGCACGGCTCGCCCTTGCGCAGCCTGGTGCCCGCCGGCAAGGTCGGCATGTGGACCACCGGCGATTGGGGCCGTACCGAGCACGGCGGCCAGGACGGCATCGCCGCGGTGGGCGAGGCGGGCCTGTCGTATCGCTTCAACGAACAGGTGCAGCTGAACCTGGCCGTGGGCGGCGGCAACATGCGCCAGTATCTGGAGTACGACGGCAAGAGCACGGCCAGGCAGACCTACGTCATGCCCGAACTGCTGTGGAACCTGCCCAGCACGCCGCTGTGGCTGACCGCCAGCGCGCTGTATGCCGATGGCGACCTCAACGTGCGGCGCGGCTACCTGAACGCCGGCGTGGACGACCGCAGCAGCGGCAAGGCCTCGCTGCGCACCACGGCCGCGCGCCTGCGGCTGGACTGGCGCGACGCGCTGGCCTGGGAGCGCGCCGCGTTGACCCCGTACCTGGACTACAGCTACATCCGTACCCGCGTGGGCAGCTATACCGAGCATGGCGGCGGCTTCCCGGCGCGCTGGGATGCGCGCACCGACCACGCCAACGTGGCGCGGCTGGGCGTGGACGCGACCGTGCAGGTGGGCGGCAACGTGCAGCTGCTGGGCACGGTGGAAGCCTCCCATCGCTTCGAAAGCCATAACTCCGGCGCCAGCGGCCAGGTGATCGGCCTGATGCCGTTCGAGCTGGACGGCGCCTCCACCCAGCGCAACTGGCTGCGCTTCGGCGCGGGCGTGCAGGCGCCGGTGGGCCTGGGCACGGCCTCGCTGATGCTCAACACGACCACGCACAGCAGCATGCCGTCGTACTGGCTGGCCGCCACCTACCGCCTGGCGTTCTAGGCCGGCAGGTCCGCCGCGCCGGCCAGGCGCAGGGCGTAGGCGCGCACATCGGCCGGCCAGCCGGCCATGTGCGCAGCCAGCCGCTCGGCGTCGCCGGCATACAGTGCGCGGACGGCTTCCTCGAAGCCGGGCAGGTTGCCCGCCGCCGCGCTCATGAAGGTATAGGCGGCATCGCGTCCGCGGCGCAGCGCGTCGGCGCCGGCATGCTCGCGGCGCGCCTGCTCGACCAGCTTGCGCAACGCCACCGAGGCGCCGCCGGGCTGTCCGGCCAGCCAATCCCAGTGACGCGGCAGCAGCGTCACTTCGCGCGCCACCACGCCCAGCCTGGGCCGGCCCCGGCCGCGCGGCCGGGCAGGGCTACCCTCCGGCTCGGCCTCGGCCTCGGGCTCGACGGGCGTCGGCAGCGGCAGGCGCGCGACGATTTCCGCGTCGGTGCCCCGGGTGTCCACATCGATGGCGCGTCCGGTGGCATCCTCGTAAATGAACACTGCGGCGCCGGCATCGCCATCGGCGGCGCGCCGCGCCGCCAGCGCCACCTCGGCCAGCGGGCCGGCCGCCAGCAGGGCATGGCCGGCGAAGGCGGCATAGACAGGCATGGGAGTCGTCATGATGGATATTTGATCCGGGTAAAAATGTAATGATGCAAATATTGCCCGGGTAAATATAGAATGTCAATATGATCCGGGTAAAAATAGGCCGCGACACCAGCGCAGAGGGCGGGCACTGTTGCCGCGGGCGTACACCCGGCAAAATTCCCCCCGGAACCTAGGGTTCCTACTAGTAACTTCTTACAGCCGGCGTATAATCTTGCTTTGCGCCCGGAGTCTCCCATGCGTCTCGTTCAAAAAGCACTCACCTTCGACGACGTGTTGCTGGTGCCTGCTTACTCCGAAGTGTTGCCGCGCGACACCTCGCTGACCACCCGCCTTACCCGCAACATCACCCTGAACATTCCGCTCGTGTCCGCCGCCATGGACACCGTGACCGAAGCGCGCCTGGCCATCGCCATGGCGCAGGAAGGCGGGATAGGGATCATCCACAAGAATCTGTCGGCCGATGACCAGGCCAAGGAAGTCGCGCGCGTCAAGCGCCACGAATTCGGCATCGTCATCGACCCGGTTACCGTCACCCCCGACATGAAGGTGCGCGACGCCATCGCGCTGCAGCGCCAGCATGGCATCTCGGGCCTGCCGGTGGTCGAGGGGCGCAAGCTGGTCGGCATCGTCACCAACCGCGACCTGCGTTTCGAAGACCGCCTCGACCAGCCCCTGCGCAACATCATGACGCCGCAGGACCGTCTGGTCACCATGAAGGAAGGCGCCACCCTCGACGAAGCCCAGGCGCTGATGCACAAGCACCGCCTCGAGCGCGTGCTCATCGTCAACGACGCCTTCGAGCTGCGCGGCCTGGCCACCGTCAAGGACATCGTCAAGAACACCGAACACCCCTACGCCTGCAAGGACAGCCAGGGCCAGCTGCGCGTGGGCGCGGCCGTGGGCGTGGGCGCCGGCACCGAAGAGCGGGTCGAGAAACTCGTGGCCGCCGGCGTCGACGTCATCATCGTCGACACCGCGCACGGCCACTCGGCCGGCGTGCTCGAGCGCGTGCGCTGGGTCAAGCAGAACTACCCCAAGGTCGAAGTCATCGGCGGCAACATCGCCACCGCCGCCGCCGCGCGCGCGCTGGTCGAAGCCGGCGCCGACGGCGTCAAGGTCGGCATCGGCCCGGGCTCCATCTGCACCACGCGCATCGTGGCCGGTGTGGGCGTGCCCCAGATCAGCGCCATCTCCGACGTGGCCAAGGCCCTCGAAGGCACCGGCGTGCCCCTCATCGCCGACGGCGGCATCCGCTACTCGGGCGACGTCGCCAAGGCGCTGGCCGCCGGCGCGTTCGCCTGCATGATGGGCGGCATGTTCGCCGGCACCGAGGAAGCCCCCGGCGAAGTCGTGCTGTTCCAGGGCCGCTCGTACAAGTCGTACCGCGGCATGGGCAGCCTGGGCGCGATGGCCGACGGCTCGGCCGACCGCTACTTCCAGGATCCCGCCAACAACGCCGACAAGCTGGTGCCCGAAGGCATCGAAGGCCGCGTGCCCTACAAGGGCAGCGTGCTGGCCATCATCTACCAGCTGGTGGGCGGCATCCGCGCCTCGATGGGCTACTGCGGCTGCGCCAGCATCGACGACATGCGCACCAAGACGCAGTTCGTCGAAATCACCTCCGCCGGCGTACGCGAATCGCATGTCCACGACGTGCAGATCACCAAGGAGGCGCCGAACTACCGCGCCGACTGACCCCGGGGCCAGTCATCATCACGCAATGCATCGCGCACCGGCAGAGCCCGCCAGGTTCTGGCCGGTGCGCTTTTATTTCCAACCGGCAGAATCTCCATGCACCAGCGCATCCTCATTCTTGACTACGGTTCGCAAGTCACCCAGCTGATCGCCCGCCGCGTCCGCGAAGCCGGCGTCTACTCCGAAATCCACGCCGGCGACGTCGACGACGCCTTCGTGCGCGACCAGGTCGCGCAGGGCCTCAAAGGCATCATCCTCTCGGGCAGCCACGCATCGGCCTACGAAGAGGGCTCGATGCGCGTGCCGGCGGCCGTGTTCGAAGTCGGCGTGCCCGTGCTGGGCATCTGCTACGGCATGCAATCCATGGCCCAGCAACTGGGCGGCACCGTCAGCTTCAGCGACCACCGCGAATTCGGCTACGCCGAAGTGCGCGCCCATGGCCACACCAAACTGCTCGACGGCCTGGCCGACTTCACCACCGACGAAGGCCACGGCATGCTCAAGGTGTGGATGAGCCATGGCGACAAAGTCACCGAACTGCCGCCCGGCTTCAAGCTGATGGCCTCCACCGCCTCCTGCCCCATCGCCGGCATGGCCGACGAGGACCGTGGCTTCTACGCCGTGCAGTTCCACCCCGAAGTCACCCACACCGTCCAGGGCAAGGCCATGCTGGCGCGCTTCGTCAAGGACATCTGCGGCTGCGAGGGCGACTGGAACATGCCCGACTACATCTCGGAAGCGGTCGCCCGCATCCGCGAACAGGTCGGCAGCGACGAAGTCATCCTCGGCCTGTCCGGCGGCGTGGACTCCTTGGTGGCCGCCGCGCTCATTCACCGCGCCATCGGCGACCAGCTCACCTGCGTCTTCGTCGACCACGGCCTGCTGCGCCTGGACGAAGGCAAACAGGTCATGCAGACCTTCGCCGAGAACATGGGCGTCAAGATCGTCCATGTCGACGCCACCAGCCAGTTCATGGGCAAGCTGACCGGCGTCGCCGACCCCGAAGCCAAGCGCAAGATCATCGGCCGCGAATTCGTCGAAGTCTTCCAGGACGAAGCCGGCAAACTGCAGGGCGCCAAATGGCTGGCGCAAGGCACCATCTACCCCGACGTCATCGAATCGGCCGGCGCCAAGACCGGCAAGGCCACCTCGATCAAATCGCACCACAACGTCGGCGGCCTGCCCGATACGCTCAACCTGCAACTGCTCGAGCCGCTGCGCGAACTGTTCAAGGACGAAGTGCGCGAACTGGGCGTGGCCCTGGGCCTGCCGCCGCAGATGGTCTACCGCCACCCGTTCCCCGGCCCCGGCCTGGGCGTGCGCATCCTGGGCGAAGTCAAGCACGAGTACGCCGAACTGCTGCGCCGCGCCGACGCCATCTTCATCGAGGAACTGCGCAACGCCAAGGACCCGGCCAGCGGCCTGACCTGGTACGAACTCACCTCGCAAGCCTTCGCCGTGTTCCTGCCGGTCAAATCGGTCGGCGTCATGGGTGACGGCCGCACCTACGAGTACGTCGTCGCCCTGCGCGCCGTACAGACCTTCGACTTCATGACCGCCGACTGGGCGCCTCTGCCGCACCCGCTGCTGGCGCGCGTCTCCTCGCGCATCATCAACGAAGTGCGCGGCATCAACCGGGTGGTGTACGACGTATCGAGCAAGCCGCCTGCGACGATTGAGTGGGAGTGAGGCTGCGTATGGCATAGACCGGCACCAAATAGCATTAGAACACCTCTAAGCCGAAGACGAAATTCTTACGCTGGATGAAGTGGCGGTCTACCTCAAGGCAGGGAAGAAGACTGTGTACCGGCTGGCCCAGCGGGGGGAGATACCGGAATTCAAGCTGGGCGGCACCTGGCGGTTTCGTCGCAGCGAATTGGATCGCTGGATTGCCGCGCAGATAGCCGAAAAAACGCAGGACAAGACATGAGCACCCCGCAGAACAGCAGCAGCCAGGCGGAATCGTTCAGAGAGAGGGCTGCGCGCCCATGAATGCCGTAGAAATCGAACAAGCCATCACCGACCTCGCGGAGCAGCCCTTTGACCCCGCCGAGTTCGCCTACGCCTTCCTGGAAGCCTTTGGCAACAAGACGACGACCATCAAGCGCCTGCGCGCCGGGGCGTCGAACAAGTCCGACCTCGGCGGCGTTCTCCAGACCAGTAACATCCACATTCTGACGTGCGACGCTGGGCGGGTGACGCAGACGCTGGCCGCTCTCAAGGCCAGCCCGGCGACGGGCAAGGCCAAGGCGAAGTTCATCCTCGCCACGGACGGCGCGGACTTCGAGGCCGAAGACCTGACCAGCGGCGAGACCGTCGCCTGTGCCTTCAAGGACTTTCCCGACCACTTCGGCTTCTTCCTGCCGCTGGCGGGCATCAGCACCGTCCGCCAGATCAGTGAAAACGCTTTCGACATCCGGGCTACCAGTCGCCTGAACCGGCTGTACGTTGAATTGTTGAAAGACAACCCTACCTGGGGCACAGCGGAGCGTCGCCATGACATGAACAAGCTCATGGCGCGGCTGATCTTCTGTTTCTTCGCCGAGGACACCGACATCTTCGTCGGCAAGGGCCGCTTCACCGAAACCGTCGCGCAAATGAGTGCCAGGGACTCGTCGAACACGCACGAGGTTCTCGCCACGTTGTTCCGCGCCATGAATACCAAGCGCGAGGACCGGGCTGTCGCCAAGATTCCCCGTTGGGCCGAAGACTTCCCTTACGTCAACGGGCAGTTGTTCTCCGGCGGTGACGAGGTGCCGCGATTCAGCAAGATCGCCCGGTCCTACCTGTTGCACGTCGGCGGGCTGGACTGGACCAAGATCAACCCTGACATCTTCGGCTCGATGATCCAGGCCGTTGCCGAGGACGAGGAGCGCGGCGAGCTGGGGATGCACTACACCAGTGTCCCCAACATCCTGAAGGTGCTGAATCCGCTGTTTCTTGACGACCTGTGGGGGAAGCTGGAGGAAGCGGGTGATAACGCCCGCATGTTGCTCAACCTGCGCAAGCGCATCGCCAGGATCAGGGTCTTCGACCCGGCCTGCGGTTCGGGCAACTTCCTGGTGATCGCCTACAAGGAAATGCGCGCCATCGAGGCCGAGATCAACCAGCGGCGTGGCGAGCCGGATCGAGCATCAGAAATCCCGGTCACCAATTTTCGCGGGATCGAGCTGCGCGACTTCCCGGCGGAGATCGCCCGCCTTGCGTTGGTCATCGCCGAGTACCAGTGTGACGTGCTGTACCGGGGGCAGAAGCTGGCCCTGGCCGAGTTTCTGCCCCTGCGCAATGAAAACTGGATCACCTGTGGCAACGCGCTGCGGCTGGACTGGTTGAGCGTTTGCCCGCTGACGGGTACGGGCGTGAAGTTGCAGGCGGACGACCTCTTTGAAACGCCGCTCGATCAAGGCGAGATTGACTTCCAGAACGAAGGCGGCGAGACGTATGTCTGCGGGAATCCTCCGTATCTCGGTTCCGCCTGGCAATCCGACGAACAGAAGTCCGATCTCAGGGCCGTCTTCGACCACCGTTGTAAAACGTGGAAATCGCTTGATTACGTGGCCGGCTGGTTCATGAAAGCCGCCGAATACGGAACACACACGCAATCCACCGCCGCTTTCGTCTCCACCAACTCCATTTGCCAAGGCCAGCAAGTACCTGTTTTGTGGCCGCTAATTCAAAGTTTGGGCCACCGGATAAATTTTGCATATACCTCCGTTCAAGTGGGCCAATCTAGCGAGCCACAATGCGGGCGTGATTGTAGTTATTGTCGGTATCACAAGGGAGGCCGCGAGCAATCGCCGCCTCTACACTAGTTCGGGGACTTCAGACGCAACATTGGCGAACGTACCCAACATCAATGGCTACCTCGTTGCCGCTGACGATATTGAAATCGTCAAGCGTTCATCGCCACTTTCTGAAGTTGCAGTCATGGATCGAGGTAATAGCCCTGTTGATGGCGGAAATTTGCTTCTGTCAGGTGAGGAAGCCAGAAGAATTTTAAGCTGCTGCTCCGAAGCGGGAGGATTCATCCGGCGTATCTATGGGTCAGCCGAGCTAATCCGTGGTTTACAACGATATTGCATCTGGATAAAGGATGGAGATGCAGAAAAGAGCAGGACATTGCCGTTAATAGCGCAACGCCTTGACGCTGTGAAAGCAATGCGTTTGGCTAGCCCCAAGATTGCCACAAGGAAGGCAGCAAGCTCCCCGCATCGGTTTGACGAGATTCGCCAATTTGGTACCGAACGGATCATCGCAATTCCTCGCATTTCTTCAGAAAATCGCGACTATCTCTCCGTGGGGTTGATACCTGCTGGAGACATAATAACCGATCTGAATTTCGGTCTTTTTGATGCGGAATTGTGGAACGCATCAATTCTTATGTCGAAACTGCATATTGTGTGGATCGCGACGGTCTGCGGGAAAATGAAGTCGGATTTTCGCTATTCAAACCTAATGGGCTGGAACACGTTCCCCGTACCAACGCTAACAGAGAAGAACAAGGCCGACCTCACGCGCTGCGCGGAGGACATCCTGCTGGCGCGGGAGCATCACTTCCCCGCGACCATCGCGGACCTGTACGACCCTGAGAACATGCCCGCTGACCTGCGGGCGGCGCATGACCGTAACGACGAAGTGCTGGAGCGGATCTACATCGGACGTCGCTTCAAGAACGATACCGAGCGGCTGGAAAAACTGTTCGACCTTTACACCAAGATGACCGCTTCGGCTGCACCTGCCAAGAAGCGAAAAGCGGGGGCAAAGGAATGAGGGATCATGTGCTGCTCCAGATGTGGGGGCCGTTTCGAGAGTCGCTCATCAAAGGGCATTTGTTCTATACCGAACAGGCACAAAAGCGTTTGCTTTCGCAGTTCGAGGATATGGAAGCTGAGGCTGACCGTGCCGCTGAGGAATGGCTGGAGAAAAGTGGTCCGCGTTTTGATCCAGATAGACACGATCCCGGTGATTTCTACGAAGCTGCTAATGATGCAGGGATTGAGTTCTACGGACTCTTGAGTGACATGCGCGACCAAACGCGATTGAGCGTTGTTGCCGGGATGTTTCACGAATGGGACAAGCAACTGCGCGATTGGCTGGTGCGAGAAATTCAGCATTGGCACCATGGCGATAACGTGAACATGCAAGTCTGGTCAGTCAATTTCGTGCAAATGGTTGATTTACTGGAAAGATTTGGCTGGGATCTGCGCAGCAAAAATTATTTTCCTGCACTTGATGCATGTCGTTTGGTGGTCAACGTCTATAAGCATGGCGACGGGAAATCCTTGGATGACCTGAAGAAAGCGTACCCAGAATACCTTGAAGACCCTCTTGCAGGTTTGAGGGAAGATCTTTCCAGCCTCCAATTCCGAGACCACACGAATCTCAAGGTGAGCGATGATCAAATTCAGGAATTCTCAATAGCCATTATGAATTTCTGGCGTGACGTTCCGGAGAATGTTTTTTCCACCCAGGTGACTGACGTTCCTCAATGGTTTGAGAACGCCATGAAAAAAGATCAAGGCAACTCGCAACAGACGAGCAAAAAATGAGCAACAGAATCGATCAATCCGTCCCTTCCGTTTCCGTTACCTACGCCCGTAATGGCGCATCGACCAAGGCCAATGCGCTTGGGATGCGGCCCATGCAGGAGCGGGCCTACGAGAAGCGGGGCGAGCAATACCTGCTCATCAAGTCGCCGCCCGCATCGGGCAAGAGTCGTGCGCTGATGTTCGTGGCACTCGACAAGCTCAAGAACCAAGGCTTGAAGCAGGCCATCATCGTCGTGCCGGAGAAGTCCATCGGTGCCAGCTTCAACGACGAGCCACTGTCGAAGTACGGCTTCTGGGCTGACTGGCAGGTCGAACCCAAGTGGAACCTGTGCAACGCGCCAGGCAACGATAACGGCGGCAAGGTTAAGTCGCTGGGCGCATTCCTCGAAGGCGACGACAAGGTGCTGGTCTGCACCCATGCGACCTTCCGCTTTGCGGTCGATGCCTACGGCGTGGAGGCGTTCGACGACCGACTGATCGCGGTCGATGAGTTCCACCACGTTTCGGCCAACCCGGACAACAAGCTCGGCTTGCACCTCGGGCAGTTCTTCGCTCGGGGCAAGACGCACATCGTCGCCATGACCGGCTCCTACTTCCGTGGCGACGCCGAGGCCGTGCTCGCGCCGCAGGATGAGTCGAAGTTCGATACCGTCACCTACACCTACTACGAGCAACTCAATGGCTACGAGTACCTCAAGCAACTCGACATCGGCTACTTCTTCTACAGCGGGCCTTACGTTGATGACATCCTCAATGTCCTCGATCCCGCCGAGAAGACCATCATTCACATCCCGAATGTCAATTCGCGCGAGAGCACGAAGGACAAGATGCGCGAGGTAGAACACATCATCGAGGCGCTGGGGGAGTGGCAGGGCATCGACGCCGCCACCGGCTTCCAGCTCGTCAAGCGCCCCGATGGCCGCGTGCTACGCATCGCTGATCTTGTCGATGATGATGCCGCCAAGCGCGACCGCGTGTCCGCCGCGCTCAAAGACCCGGCGCAGAAGAACAACCGGGACTATGTGGACATCATCATCGCGCTGGGCATGGCGAAGGAGGGCTTCGACTGGATTTGGTGCGAACACGCCCTGACTGTGGGCTACCGAGCCAGCCTGACCGAGATCGTTCAGATCATCGGCCGTGCAACCCGCGACGCGCCTGGTAAGACCCGCGCGAGGTTCACCAACCTGATCGCTGAGCCGGATGCAGCCGAGGAAGCTGTCACCGAGGTCGTCAACGATACGTTGAAGGCCATCGCAGCCAGCCTGCTGATGGAGCAGGTTCTTGCTCCGCGCTTCGAGTTCAAGCCCAAGAACCCCGACAGCGGCCCGACGCCGGGATTTAACTACGGCGAGGATGGCTACGACGCGGACCGTTGCAATGTCGGTGTCAATGAGCAGACAGGGGCTTACCAGATCGAGATCAAGGGCCTCGCCGAGCCCAAGAGCAAGGAGGCGGCGCGAATCTGCCAGGAAGACTTGAACGAAGTCATCGCGGCCTTCGTGCAGGACAAGCCCACCATTGAGCGCGGCCTGTTTGATGAGGAGCTGGTGCCCGAGGAGCTGACGCAGGTTCGCATGGGCAAGATCATCAAGGACAAGTATCCCGAGCTTGACGCCGAAGATCAGGAGGCTGTGCGCCAGCACGCCATCGCCGCCCTCAACCTCACGCAGCAGGCCAAGCGGCTTGTCACCGAAGGCGAGGGCGACGGGTCGCCCAATACCGCCCTTATCGACGGTGTGCGCCGCTTTGCGATGGACGTGCGCGAGTTGGACATCGACCTGATCGACCGCATCAACCCCTTCGGCGAAGCCTACGCCATCCTCGCTAAGACCATGAGCGAGGACAGCTTGAAGCAGGTTGCGGCGGCGATCTCAGCCAAGCGTACGAGCCTGACGCCGGACGAGGCGAAGGAGATGGCCGTTCGTGCTGTCCAGTTCAAGAAAGAGCGCGGCCGCATTCCGGCGCTCGATTCTCAGGATGCCTGGGAGCGACGCATGGCCGAAGGCGCGGCCGCCTTCATGCGCTTCAAAGCGGAGGGACGCTATGCGTGACGCCGATCTTGACGACCTGGCGGCAGAGCTGGCCGAGTTCGCACCGCCTGAGAAGAAGGGCGGACGCCCGGCTAGCGAGGAGCGCGTCATCGCGGGCTTCGAGGAAATCCAACGCTTCACCGAAAAGCACGGCCGTGCGCCGCTGCACGGTGAAGACCGCGACATATTCGAACGCCTTTACGCCGTGCGTCTGGACCGTTTGCGCGCGCTCCCGGACTGCCGCGCCCTGCTAGAGCCGCTGGACCATCAGGGCTTGCTTGCCGAGGCACCTACCGTTGCCGCTTCGACAGATGAAGCCATCGACATTGACGACCTGGCTGCCGAGCTGGCGGGCCTGGCCAACGCTGGCGACGCGGACGACATCACCGTCCTGCGCCATGTCCGCAACAGCGCCGACAAGCGCGCGGCCGAGGAGGTTGCGGACCGCAAGCCTTGCGAAGACTTCGAGGCGTTCAAGCCACTGTTCGAGCGCGTAGCGACGGAAGTCAAGACCGGCTTGCGCCAGTCCCAGCCTATAGAGGCGGGCCGCCGCGCAATTGAGGCCGGGGACTTTTTCGTTCTCGATGGCATCACGCTCTACGTCGCAGAGGTCGGCGAGCCGTTGAAAACGACCGCCGGGGAGGTGGACCGCCGCCTGCGCCTCATCTTCTCCAACGGCACCGAAAGCAATCTGCTGCTGCGCTCGCTACAGCGCGCGTTCTACAACGACCCCGCCGCGAGGAGACTGGCCTTGCCCGAGAGCGGACAACTCTCTTTTGGCGGCGAGCTTGAGGCCGATGATGCCGAAAGCGGCACGATTTACGTCTTGCGCTCCCTGTCCGATCATCCTTACGTCGCGCAGCACCGCGACATCATCCACAAGATGGGCGTAACCGGCGGCCGGGTTGAAACGCGCATCGCCAACGCCGAACACGACTCTACCTATCTGCTGGCGAAGGTCGAAGTGGTAGCGACCTACAAGCTCGCGGGCATCAACCGCACCCGGATGGAGAACCTGTTCCACAGGCTGTTCGCGCCCGCGCGGTTGAACATCACCATCAATGACCGCTTCGGTCACCCCGTGCAGCCTGAGGAATGGTTTCTCGTTCCGCTGTTCGTGATCGACGAGGCCGTTGCACGCATCAAGGATGGCAGCATCACCGGCTACGTCTACGACCCCAAGGCTGCGAAGCTGGTGAAAGTGGCCTAGATCGAACTCAGCTCTGCCGCCCCGTTCGTCTGAAATTAGCCAAAGATTGGAGCAATTGTGAAGCTGAAGAGGGAAGCCAAGACGCTGAAGGCCAAGGCTATAGCTTCGTTAAAGCGTGGGTTGGAGATATTCAATAACCACGACGACGATGGGAGGCCAGAAACAGTCCTTCTTATGCTTCAGCACGCGAGCGAAATGTTGGCTAAAGCGTTGTTGGTTCAGAAGGGGCAGGACGTCTTTGACAAAGAAAAGGGAACCTCGATTGGTATCGAGAAGGCGTTGAACATTGCTCAGTCAAAAGGGTGGATGAGCGCATCACAAGCTGGAGCTATCCGAGTCATCGACGCTCTGCGTGACCAAGCCCAGCACTGGATGATCGTGGTTCCCGAAGACGCTCTCTACATCAACGCGAGGGCGTTGATAACTGTGTTGGATGAAATCTTGACAGTGCACTTCCAGGACACGATCGCAGACAACCTTCCGGTACGGGTTCTGCCTCTGTCTACCCAACCGCTGCCTGATTTCTTAATGCTGGTGAATCGGGAATACGCACAGATTAGAGAACTGCTTGCTCCGGGCCGAAGGGCGAGAGACGAGGCTAGAGGCCGAATCACGGCACTCCTGGCGATGGAAGCCCATGTCAGTGAAGAGGTTGCTGTTTCCAAACGAGATCTGGATCGAATTGAAGAGGCGATCAAAGACGACACTCCCGTAGAGCAGGTATTCCCACGGTTGATGACCCTAGCAACGAACATTGAAGGGGACGGTCCGACGATTCGAGTCCGAATCACCCGAGCCGCAGACGCTCCAGCGGTTCGCTTCGTGTCGGGTGATGACCCAGAGGGTGCGGCGGCTATCCGTGACGTAGATCTCCAGAAAAAATACCACTGGAGTCCGAGTGCGTTGGCGGAAAAGCTGGGGTTGACAATCAATAAGGCCAAGGCTGTCCGCGACTTCCTGCGTATAGACGAAGATCAATCCAACGTCATGGTGTTTGAGTTCGGGTCTCAAAACACCCGAGGTATTCCGACAATGCGCTGCGCGCGCTTCGGCAAGCTATCACCCCGGAATTGGTCGAGGAAGCATGGCAGGCACGCCCGCGGGGTCGCGGTAGATAGCCTTGTTGCGCAATGTTCGTTTTCGGCAAGGCCGTCGCACGCTTGATTTGCCCTGGCCGCAGGGCAAAATGAACGCCAAGAGGAAAGAGAATGACGAAGCTGCACCAGGACGACCAACCCCAGCCATGTTTCATAACCGACGGCCCGCCGTCCAATGACCTGCCGCCCCCTCCACACCGGACCATGAACCTGCCGCAAATCCTGGCGAGCCTCGCCAATGAAGAGTTGGCGGGGTGGCCCGGCGACTTGGCCGACGCCGAGCGGGAGAAGCGGCGCAAGGCTGGAGTCTGAACCGCATCCGATGGCGGCTAACTCAACCTCCCTTGGCGTCACATGGTATTTCTCATGGCATCAGGCGCGTTGGTATAAGTAACATGTTGATGTAAAAAGATATTTTCTCTTGATGACAATCGAGTGGGAGTGAGGGGCGCCTCCACATGAATTGACACCTTGGAAAATCGCCAGAAGACAATCAATAAGAAGGCGATTTCTTCCAGGTTGTTGATGCTGCAGGGCGGCGCCGATTGACGTTTCGCTCTTCAGGATCTCCCTGGCCGCGACGGCAGGCAGCTCTGACGGATGGCGCAAGCAGCTTCTGCCGAGCCTGGGCCGATGCCGTCCCGCCATCCCTCAACCCGCGCTACCCTCCAGCATTTCCACCACGGCGGCTTTCGCGCGCTTGAACTCCGCGGCGTCGTCCATCGACGCGGCGACGTTGGCGTACGCCTGGTAGGCGAGCAGGTCCATGGCCAGTCTGGCTTCGTTGGTGTCGGCGGCGAGCTGGCCCTGGGCCTTGGCTTGGTGAATCAGTTCGCGCAGGCGCGCGCGGGCGGCATCGCGGTACTGCTGGATCGCGTCCCGTAGCGGTCCGGGGCGGGCGCGGTATTCGCTGCTGGCGGCGGTAATGACGCAGCCGCCCGGCAGCTGACGCGTCTCCACGAAGTCGAACCAGCCGTTCATCAGCGCGCGCAGCCGCGCCAGCGGCGTGCGCTTGCGCATGGCCGGTTCGATGACCTGGGCCTGGTACAGGGCGATGGCGTGGTCGAGCGCCGCCAGTTGCAGGCGTTCCTTGTCGCCGAACAGTACTTGCAGATTGCTTTTCCCTACTTCGGCCCGCTCGGCGACCTGGCCGAAGGTGATGCCGTCCAGTCCCTCGACGGAGAGGAGTTTGACGGCTTCGTCCAGGACGCGTGCGCGCGCGCGTTCGCCGCGCAGCCGGCGGCCGTCGACGGTGGGGGCGGGGGCAGGTTGAGTCATGGCAGGGTTCGGCGTATTTGCGCGGACGGGGTTTTTCATCATACTATAAATACGATCGTACATATATTTATAAGGATGACGGACGCGATGCCTCCCCCCAATGTTGAAAGGCGCCACCCTTGGCGCGCGCTGGTCGTGCTGTTGACGGGCAATTTCGTGACGATTCTGGATCTGTTCATCGTCAATGTGGCGTTGCCCAGTATCCAGCAAGGTCTGTCGGCGACGGATACGGATTTGCAGCTGGTGGTGGTGGCCTATGCGTTGGCTTATGGTCTGTGCCTGATCAACGGCGCGCGCCTGGGAGATCTGTTCGGCCGGCGGCGGCTGTTTATGGCCGGGATGGGGCTGTTCACGCTGGCGTCGGCGTTGTGCGGGGTGGCGGTGACGCCCTGGCAGCTTATAGCCGCGCGCGCGTTGCAAGGCGTGGGCGCGGGGGTGTTGATGCCGCAGGTGCTGGAGTCGATCAGGGTGCTGTTCGAGGGCGAAGCGCGCAGGCGCGCGTTCGGGGTGATGGGCGCGGTCCAGGGGGTGGCGGCGACGGTGTCGCAATTGCTGGGCGGCGTGCTGATCACGATGAATGCGTTCGGCCTGGGGTGGCGGCTGGTGTTCCTGATCAATGTGCCTGTGGGTATCGCGGCGTTGCTGGCGGGGCGGCGAGCCTTGCCCGAGTGGCGCGCGCCGGTTGCGACGAAGGTGGATATGTGGGGCGCGCTGCTCGGCGCCGTCGGGCTGGCCTTGATCCTGGTGCCGGTGATGGAGGGGCGCGAGCACGGCTGGCCGTGGTGGTCGCTGGCCGGGCCGGTGCTGGCGTTGTTGGTGCTGGGGTATTTCGTTCACTATGAGCAAGGGCTGGTGCGCCGCGGCGGCGTGCCCATGCTGGATATGGGGCTGTTTGCCAACCGGCCGTTCGTGGCGGGGATCGGCGCCGTGTTTTTCTTTTTCTCGGCGATCAGTTCGTTTTTCTTTGCGCTGACGTTGTTGCTGCAGTTCGGGCTTGGCATGGCGCCGCTGGCGGCGGGCGCGGTGTTCACGCCGTCGGCGTTGGCGTTTTTCGGCGCGTCGCTGGTCGGGCCGCGGCTGGCGGCGCGCTATGGCCGTGGCGCGCTGCTGTTCGGGGTGCTGGTGTTTGCCGCGGGCGTGGCGCTCTCGGCTGTCACCGCCGCGACGCAGCCGCACCATCTGCCGCTCCTGGTGGCGTCGCTGGTGCTCAACGGGGCGGGCCAGGGGCTGGCGATCCCGCTAGCGTTCAATGCGATTCTGGGCGCGGTGCGAGAGGAGCAGGCCGGCATGGCGTCGGGGATGCTGAGCACCTTGCAGGTCGTGGGTACTTCGGTTGGCGTGGCGGTGGTGGGCGCGGTGGTGTTCGCGGCGCTGGAGGCGGCGGGGCGCTGGCCGGCTGCCGATGGCGCCATGGTCTATGGGCGGGCGCTGGCCGTCGCGATGGTCTATAACGTTGCCGCGGCCTTGGCCAGCTGGGTGTTGTTCAGGTTGGCGATGCGCAGGTAGCCCCGGGCCATACGCCGGTGCGGCGGGGAGGCCTACGGGCGGCTGGCGCGGTATGGCGCTGCGGGATGTCCTGTGCGCCGCGTCGCCCACCAGAACAGCAGCGCCAGCAGGCTGACCGCCGCGCCCAGCAGGCATACGCCGCGCCAGCCGGCATGGGCATAGGCGGCCGTCGTGCCGATCGCGCCCAGTCCGCTGCCGATTGCGTAGAACAGCATGTAGAGGCCAACCAGACGGCCATGGGCCTGGGGCCGGGTGCGCAGGATCAGGCTCTGGTTGGTGACGTGCAGCGCCTGTCCGCCCAGATCGAGCAGCAGGATGCCGATGACCAGCGCGCCGAGCGATTCCTCCATCAGCGACAGCGGCCACCAGGCCAGCAGCAGGGCGGCCAGCGCCGCGGCGCTGGTGCGTTGGGCATGGCCCTGGTCGGCCCATTGCCCGGCCCGCGCGGCGGCAAGCGCGCCGACCACGCCGACCAGGCCAAAGGCGCCGATGGCGGTGTGCGAGAAGCCGTAGGGCGGGGCGCTCAAGGGCAGCACCAGCGCGCTCCAGAAGATGTTGAACGCGGCAAACATGAGCAAGGCCAGCATGCCGCGCACTTGCAGGGCTTTTTCTTCGCGCAGCAAGGTCAGCAGGGAGGCGATCAGCCGCGGGTAGCGCATCGCGCCGGGCGCGGCGGCCAGGGTGGGGAGCCAGCGCCAGAGCGGCAGCGCAAGCGCCAGCATCAGTGCGGCGGCGCAGAGGTACACGCCGCGCCAGCCGGCCAGGTCGCTGACGCCGCCGGCAAATACCCGGGCCAGCAGCAGACCGATGAAGACGCCGCTTTGCGCCGCGCCGACCACGCGCCCTTGCTCATGGGGCGCGGCGGCGCTGGCCGCGTAGGCGATCAAGCCCTGCGTCATTGCCGTGCCCAGCAAGCCCACGGCCAGCATGCCCGCCAGCAGGGCGGGCGCGGAGCGCGCCGCGCCCACCGCTGCCAGCGCGCCCACCAGCGCCAGCAGTTGCATGGCCATGAGGCGGCGGCGGTTCATCCGGTCGCCCAGCGGCACCAGCAGCAGGGCCAGCGCGCACCCGATCTGGGTGGCCGTGACCACGCCGCCGATCGCCGCATGGCTAATGCGAAAGTCGCGCGCCAGGGCGTCGAGCAAGGGCTGGGCGTAATAGACATTGGCCACGCTCAGGCCACTGGCGATGGCGAACAGCCATACCAGGCCGCGGGGCATGCCCGCGGACCAGGCTGGCGCGCTGCCTGAACAGGGCGGTAACGCAGATGCGAGAGAGGTTTTCATGGTTGCGGGTTCGCGCATTGTGGTTTCAAATTAAAACCAGTTGAATGCTAGGCCATGTAGTTTTAAAATAAAACCGGAGATCGCCAGGACCGCCTGGCAAGGAGCATCCATGCCGCCCCGCAAGCCTATGAACGACGAACCTTGTCCCGTTGCGCGCTGTGTCGACCTGATCGGCGATCGCTGGTCGCTGCTCATCGTGCGCGATGCCTTCGATGGCGCGCGCCGCTTCGGGGATTTCCAGCGCGGCCTGGGCGTGGCGCGCAATATCCTTTCCGACCGGCTGCGCAAGCTGGTGGAGGCGGGCGTTCTCGAAATGCAGGACGCCTCGGATGGCTCGGCGTATCAGGAGTATGTGCTCACGGCCAGGGGGGAAAGCCTGTTTCCGGTCCTGGTGGCGTTGCGGCAATGGGGCGAACGGCACCTGTTCGAGCGTGGCGAACGCCATTCGGTGCTGCTCGACAGGCGCACGGGCAAGCCGGTTGCCTTCATGGCGCCTGTCGCGCAGGACGGCACGGTGCTGGCGCCGGCCGCGGCCTAGGTGCGCAAGGTAAAGTGAGGCTCGCGGCGCGGGCCTGGCCAGTCGGGGTTATATGGTATTTTGCCCGATAGCTTGATCCCTGAACCCCATTCTCCGTCAAAACATGTCCCCGCGCGGTCCTGAGCTCGCTCCTTCCTCGGCCCCTGCAAATCCGGGCCTGCTGGCCGGGCTGTCGCCGGCCAGTTTCGGCATCGTCATGGCTACCGGCATAGTGTCGCTGGCCTGTGCTTCGCTGGGCTTGCCGTCGGTGGGGCGCTGGCTGTTCGCGCTGAGCGTGCTGCTGTATGCGGTGGTGTGGGGGCTGAACCTGGCGCGGCTGCTGCGCCATCCGCGGCGCATGCGCAACGATGCCTGCGATCACGGGCGCGCGCCGGGTTTCTTCACGGCGGTGGCGGCCAGCGGCGTGCTGGGCGGGCAGTGCCTGTTGCTGGCCGATGCGCGAGGGGCGGCGATGTGGCTGGAAGCGGTGGCGGTGGTGCTGTGGGTGGTGTTGAGCTACGGCATTTTCGCGGCGGTGATGGTCAAGCGCGACAAGCCGCGCCTGGAGCAGGGCATGAGCGGCGGCTGGCTGCTGGCGGTGGTGGCGACGCAGGCGCTGGTGGGGCTGGGGACGTTGCTCGCGCCGGGCCTGGACGAGGCGTGGCAGGGGCGCTTGGCGCTGGCGCTGCTGGGTCTGTGGCTGTGGGGCGGCGTGCTGTATGCCTTGCTGATGTCGCTGATTTTCTACCGCATCCTGTTCCTGCCGCTGTCGCCGACCGATCTGTCGCCGCCGTACTGGATCAATATGGGCGCGATGGCGATTTCGACGCTGGCCGGCACGCTGCTGTTGCAGCAGTCGCATGCCTGGCCTTTGCTGCAGACAGTGCAGCCGTTCGTGCAGGGTGTGACCCTGCTGTTCTGGGCCGGCGGCAGCTGGTGGATTCCGCTGCTGCTGGTGCTGGGCGTGTGGCGCCATGGCCTGCAGCGCCATCCCTTGCGCTATGAGGGCCTGTACTGGGCAATGGTGTTTCCGCTGGGCATGTACGCGATGGCGACGCACCATCTGGCGTTGGCGCTGGAGCAGGCCTGGCTGGAGCCGCTGGCGCGGGCTTTCATGTGGGTGGCGCTGGGCGCCTGGACGCTCGCGGCGCTGGGGCTGGTCGGCGCGCTGGGCCAGATGTTGCGCCGGCAGCTCAACTTCCCGGCGCGGCATTGAACGCGGCCCGCTGCGCGTCGAACGCGCGCTGGCAGGCCGGCCGCGCCTGGCCGCGCGCGACGTAGGCGGCGAGGTTGGGGTATGCGTCCAGCATGTCCGAGCCGTTCAGCCTGCGCAGTACCGTCACCATCAGCAGGTCGCCGGCGCTGAACGGGCCGTCGAGCCAGTCGGCCTGGCCCAGGCGACGCGAGAGGCTGGCTAGGCGCTGCCGGATGCGGTCTTCGAGTACCTGCAGGCGTTGCGCGTACCAGGGCGCGTCCCGTTCGAGGACGGTCGCGATCGCGCGTTCGAAGATGGGCGGCTCCACGGTGTCGAGCGCGGCGAACATCCAGGCGATGGCGCGCGCCCGGGCGTGCGCGTCGTCCGGCAGCAGGCCGCCATGGCGCTCGGCGATGTGCAGGACGATGGCGCCCGATTCGAACAGGGCGAGCCCGTCTGCTTCGTAGGTTGGAATCTGTCCGAAGGGGTGTAATGCCAGGTGGGCGGGCTGCTTCATGGCTTCGAATGACAGCAGCCGCGCGCGGTAGGGCTGGCCGACTTCTTCGAGGGCCCAGCGTACCCGCATGTCGCGCGCCAGGCCGTTGCCGCCGTCGGGCGAGCGTTCAAAAGCGGTAATGGTGGGGATCATGGGAGGCCTCCATTGGCGTGCGCGGCCAGGGCGGTCGTTGCCGCGGACGCGCCGCGCCACGGGTATTCGAGTTGCATGGCGACGACGCTGGCGGTGGGCGCGCCATAGCGGCCGGCGATGGCGCGTAGGGTCCGGTCCAGGGTTTGCGCCGGCGCCTGGTCGGTGTAGGTGTCGATGCGCCGCGTGGCCGGCCAGTCGGCGGCCGCCGCGTCGGGGATGACGCGGATCCTGTTGCGGGTTGCGATGGCGCCGGATGCCTGGGCGTAGGAGACGGCTTGGGAGCGGTAGGTGCGCGACCAGGCGTCGGCGGCCAGGGCCAGCGAGACTTCGTCCATGCCGGGTCGCAGTTCGATGCCGATTTGCTCGCGGTTCCAGAACGCGAGCACGTTGCCGAGCACGGTGGTCGCGAACGGGCGTGTCAGGGCGAAGGCGCCGCTGGCGTGGCGGATATCCCAGGCGGGGATGGCCAGGTCCTGGGCGACGGCGCGGGCCTTGTGGCGCCCGGCGATGGCTTCGATCAGCAGCAGCGTCATGGGCATGGACGCGGTGACGCCGGTGGTGGTGACGACGCCGCGGTCGGCCACCACGCGCCGGTCCGCGACGTAGCGGATCGACGGGTGCCGGCCTAGCAGTTCCTTCAGGTAGTACCAGTGGGTGGTGGCGCGCTTGCCGTCGAGCAGGCTCGCGGCGGCGACGACCTTGGCGCCGGCGCACACGCCGATGATGGTTGCGCCCTTGCGCGCCTGCCCGCGCAGCCAGGCGAGCACGGCGGGGTCGTCGTCGCGGGTCATGGCGGGGACGATGACGTAGTCGGCGCCGGCGGGGTTGCGCGCGTCGAAGGCGTCGAGGGTCGCGTCGGCTTCGACGGTGAGCGCCGGAAACAGTCTGACCGGGCCGGGGCCGGTCGCCAGCGTGACGACGTCGGCCACGTCGGCGCGCTGCAGGATGCCGGTGGGCACCAGGTAGTCGGTGGTTTCGGTGGCGTCGTTGATGCCGACGACGGCGATGAGCGGCCGTTGCCGCCGGGTGGGCGCCAGCGAGGCCAGCAGGGCGGTTGTTTCGCTGGCCGCGATGGGCGGGCTGGCCAGGCCGGCGGGAGCGGACGGCAGGCTGATCAGCCAGGCGCCGAAGCCTCCCAGCGAGAGCAGCAGGAGGGGCAGTGCGGCCCGGAGGAGGCGGCGCTTGAACATGATCGGGGTTCTCCGCGGGGGAGGCGTCAGCCGTCAGGTTCAACGCTACCACTACCTGGGCTACGGGTCGATGGTCCCTTGCGGGGGCCGCTTCAGATAGTCGTCCACGGCGCTCTCCACCGTGGGATGGAAGCGGTCGGCGCCGAATACCTCGGACAGTTCGAAGCGCTTGAGTTTGTCGCGCACGGGGTCCTTCATTTCGGCGAAGTGCAGGGCGATGCCGGACTCGGCCAGGTGATGGCTCAGCTCGCGCAGCATGTCGGCCGAGGTGACGTCGACGCTGGTGACGGGCTCGGCCGTGACCACGACGCGCTGCACCGGGGTGGGCGAGGCTTGCACGGCTTCCAGCAGCCGCTGCTGGAACAGTTCGGCGTTGGCGAAGAACAGCGGCGCGTCCCAGCGGAACAGCACCAGGCCGTCGATCAGCGCCGCATGCGGGTAGCGCTTGAGGTCGTGGTAGCCGCGCAGGTCGGGCACGCGGCCGAGCACGGCGAAGTGCGGCCGCCAGCCGTCCCAGAGGAATTCGAGGACGGCGACCACGACGGCCAGGCAGATGCCGGGGATGGCGCCGAATGCGACCACGGCGGCAAAGCACAGCATGGACAGCCAGAATTCCCATTGCTGGATGCGGAAGATGCGCCGCAGGTCCTTGAATTCGAACAGGCCGATGGCCGCGGCGATCACGACGGCGGCCATGGCGCTGCTGGGCAGGTGGCGCAGCAGGTTGGGCGCGGCCAGCAGCAGGGCGGCCACGGCCAGCGCGCCGACCACGCCGGCCAGCTGGGTGCGCGAGCCCGCGGCTTCGGCCACGGGCGTGCGCGAGGCGCTGCTGCTGACCGGAAAGCCCTGGAAGAAGCCGGTCGCGAGGTTGGCCACGCCCAGGCCGACCATTTCCTGGTTCGGGTCGACGCGCGTATGCGTGCGCGCGGCGTAGGTGCGCGAAAGCACGCTGGTGTCGGCAAACGAGATCAGGGCGATGGCGCAGCCGCCCAGCACGATCCTGGCCAGGTCGGCGTTGCTGAGCCACGGTATGGTGAAACCGGGCAGCCCCTGCGGGATCTCGCCCAATACTTGGACGCCGCGGCCGTCCAGGCCGAACAGGCTGACGGCCAGCGTGGCTAGGACGACGGCGATCAGGATGCCGGGCAGGCGCTTGAAGCGCTTGAGCAGCAGGATGAGGCCCAGGGCCGCGCTTCCCACCGCAAGGCTGTATCCGTTGGTCCTGCCGTCGAGCACGGCCTGCGCGAGCTGCCAGAGTTCGCGCAGCGGGCCGCCGTCGTCGGTGGGGATGGCGAACAGCTTGGGCAGCTGGCTCGCCAGCACGACCAGCGCGATGCCGTTCATGTAGCCGTAGCGGATGGGCTTGGACAGCAGCTCGGTGATGAAGCCCAGCCGCAGCAGGCCCAGGATGATGCAGAACAGCCCGGAGACGATGGCCATGAGGCTGGCCGTGGCCACCGCGCGCATGGGGTCGCCCTCCGAGACGCTGAGCACGACCGCGAGGATGGGCGCGGCCAGCGCCGAATCCGGACCCAGGACGAGGATGCGGCTGGGGCCGAACAGCGCGTAGGCGAGCAGCGGGACGATGGTGGCGTACAGGCCATAGACGCCCGGCACGCCCGACGCTTCGGCATAGGCGATGCCCACCGGCACCAGCATGGCCGTGAGCACCAGGCCGGCGGCCAGGTCGCGCGGCAGCCAGGCGGCCTGGTAGGTCTTCAATACGGCCAGTCCGGGCAGCCAGCGCAGCCAGTTTCGGTGGGGCGTATCGGCAGGGGAGGAAGCCATGCAGCGTCTTTGCGGAGAGTGGTACGGTGGGGCCGATTCTACCGACCCGGCCCGTCTGATCCATAATCAGGATGACCCGCCTGGCGGCGCGGCCATTCGGAGGAAGCAACCATGCTTACACTGACCTGCCTGGGCGGCGCTGGCACCGTCACCGGATCCAAGCACCTGCTGCGCCACGGCGACACCCGCCTGCTGGTCGACTGCGGCCTGTTCCAGGGGCTGAAGAACCTGCGCGAACTCAACTGGCAGCCCTTGCCGGTCGCGCCGGCCGATGTCGACGCGGTGGTGCTGACCCACGCCCATCTCGATCACTGCGGCTACCTGCCGCGGCTGGTGGCCGAAGGCTTCCGGGGCAGGATCCACGCCACGCCGGCGACCCGCGATGTGTCCGAGCTGATCCTGCTCGACAGCGCCAACCTGCAGGAGAAGGACGCGGAGTTCGCCAACCGCAAGGGGTATTCCCGCCACGCGCCGGCGCTGCCGCTTTATCGCGTGGTCGACGCCGAACGCGCCTTGGCGCGCTTCTCCGACGTGGCGCTGCACCGGGAGACCGCCTTGCCGGGCGGCGCGACGCTGACATTGCGCCGCGCCGGGCATATCCTGGGCGCGGCCACGGCGCAGATCGACATCGGCGGCATGCGCGTGGTTTTCTCCGGCGATCTGGGCCGCTACAACGACCCGGTGATGCACGATCCCGAAGATGTGCGCAACGCCGACTACCTCGTCATCGAATCCACCTACGGCAACCGGCGCCATGACGCCGCCGATCCCGTCGAGGCGCTGGGCGCGGTCATCGAGCGTACCGTGCTGCGCGGCGGCACCGTCGTCATTCCCGCCTTCGCCGTGGGCCGGGCGCAGACCCTGATCCATGCGCTGTGGAAGCTGCGCCAGGCGGGCCGGCTGCACAATGTCCCGGTCTACCTGGACAGCCCCATGGCGACCAGCGCCACCGAACTGCTGGCGCGCCACGCCAGCGAACACAAGCTGAGCGCGCAGGACTGCGAGGCCGCCTGCGCGGCCGTGACCTATGTGCGCGACGTCGAGGGTTCCAAGGCGTTGTCGGCCAACCGCTATCCCAAGGTCATCATCTCGGCCAGCGGCATGGCAACCGGCGGCCGGGTCCTGCACCACATGGCCGCCTTCGGCGCCGACCATCGTAATACCTTGCTGTTCGCCGGTTTCCAGGCGGCCGGCACGCGCGGCCGCAAGCTGCTCGATGGCGCCACCGAAACCAGGATCTACGGGCAGTGGATGCCGGTCAGGGCCGAAGTCGCCGAGCTGCCGATGCTGTCGGCGCATGCCGACAGCGATGAACTCATGCGCTGGCTGGCGGGCTTTCAGGAGGCGCCGCGACGGGTCTTCATCGTCCATGGCGAGCCGCAGGCCTCGCAAGCCCTGCGCGAGCGCATCCAGCGCGAATTGAACTGGCAGGCCATCGTACCTGTGCAGGATCGGCGCTACACGCTGTGAGCGGCGCGGCGGACCGAGGCTAGCCAGCCTGGCCGCGCGGCGGATGCCAGGCGGCGGGCGAGGTGTAGCGGCGCGGCGGCACGCCGACGATGCGCTTGAAATAGCGCGTGAAATGGCTCTGGTCGAAGAAGCCGGTGGACAGGGCGGCGTCGGTGATCGACGTGCCGCGCAGCAGCAGGCGCTTGGCGCGCTCGACGCGCAGCTGCGTCTGGTAGGCGTGCGGCGGAATGCCGATCTCGCGCGCGAACAGGCGGTTCAGGTGGTATGGGCTGGTATGGGCCACGTCGGCCAGCTGCGCCATGCTGAGGGTGTCGCGGTAATGGGCATCGATGTAGTCGCGCACCAGCAGGGCCTTGCGGCGGTTGCGAGCCACCGGCCGGGGCGCGATGGGCCCGGCGCTGAAGCCGCCGACCAGGCATTGCAGCAAGGCCAGCAGGCGCGACTCCTGTTCCAGCGGATTGGCGTGGGCGCGGGTGCGCGCATGGGTATCGGCGAAGCGCCGGATGAAGGCCGCGTCGCGTATCACCAGGTCGTCGAATACGGGCAGGCCGCAGTCTACGCCGCGCAGGCTCGTGGCGATGTCCTGCATCTGGCGCGGATCGACGAACATCAGCAGCGAGGTGTCGCGGCGATTGCGCACGCCCACCGTGACGACGCTGTGGACGTCGCCCGGATGGAACAGGATGACGCTGCCCGGCGGCGCGTTCCAGGTTCTGCCCTCGCACAGGTATTCGCCGGGGTCGCGCGTGGTGATGCCGATCTGGTAGGTGTCGTGCGCGTGCCTGGGCAAGGCGGTGGGCATGCCCGTATGCGCCTCCAGCACCACGCCGCCGCAGCGCCAGGCGTGTATGGCGCTTTGCCCGTCGCACAGGACGCCAGGCTCCTGGGAAACGCCAGGAGGAATCGGGTTTGCCGTCTTGTCCATGGCCGCTGCCTGCCTCCGTCGTTGGAATTCGTTATGAGGGCAGTCTAGGCAAACCGGCGCCGACACTCCATAAAGCAAGGTGAATAAGTAATATGCCGCATTGCTTATGTTATGCCGGGACGGCGGTCGATTCTCCGCGCCAATGCGGGTTTTCATGGGGCGCGCAGCATGCCTGGCGCGCGGAGGATTTTCGCAAGAATGTACAAGAGGCCGGCTGCCGTCGCTTCCTACACTGGCTGCCCGGAACGCACGAGGCGTTCCCGCAGAACGACAGGGAGCAGGCATGTCTGGAAATCCTTCGGCGCACCGACCCCGGCGGCGCGCGCTGCTGGCGCTGGCAGGCGCCGCCATGATCGCAAGGCCGGCCATTGCCCGGTCGCGTTTTCCGGATCGATCCATCCGGTTGGTGGTGCCATGGTTGCCCGGGTCGGCGGCCGATAACGAGTTGCGTGCGCTGGCCCATGTGGCCGGCCGCGATTTCGGCCAGTCGGTCGTCATCGAGAACAAGGCGGGCGCAAGCGGGATCCTGGGCGCGCAGATGATTGCGGCCGAAAAACGCGCCGACGGCTATCTGCTGACGCAAATGCACACCACGGCGTTTCGCATGACGGCGCTGATGGACAAGCCGCCGTATGACGTGATGGACGACTACAGCTGGATCATCCAGCTGGTAGGCTATTCCTATGGCACCGTCGTGCGGGCCGATTCGCGCTGGAAGGACTGGGACGGATTCGTCGCGTATTCGAAGGCCAATCCAGGCAAGGTGACCCTGGGCACGGCCGGCGTGGGCACGACGCAGCACATCACCATGATGCAGGTGGCCAAGAAGCTGGGCGTCGAGTGGCTGCACGTACCGTTTCGCGGCGGCGGCGACGAAGCGCAGGCGCTGCTGGGCGGGCAGATCGACGCGGTGGCGTCGTCGACGTACTGGGCCGAGCTGGTCAACGCCGGCAAGCTGCGCCTGCTGGCCACGTTCGGCGTGGAGCGCGTCAAGCGGTTCCCGGACGTGCCGACGCTGCGCGAGCTGGGCGTGGATATCGCTCAGATCGCGCCCTACGGCCTGGTCGCGCCGCGTGGCCTGGATCCCGACGTCAAGCGCGTGCTGCATGACGGCTTCAGGAAGGCGCTGTATTCGCCGCAGCATCAGGCCGCGATCGAACGCCTGGACATGCCGCTGGCCTACCTCAACAGCGAGGATTACGAGCAAGCGGCCAAGGCGCTGTTCAGGGAAGAGGTCGAGGCGATCCGCAGCCTTGGCATAAAGAACGGTTGAAGGGCATCAGGCCCGTATTGCGAACATGGAGAATGCCTTGAGTACCTTGCCCTTGACGGCGCCGTCCGCGGAATTGCCGCGCTTCGGACCGCCCCATATCCCCATCCGCGAGGACTGGCTGGACCGGCAGCGCGAGGAGATTCTCGACCCCGGCCTGCCCATTGTCGACGCCCACCACCATTTGTGGGACCGGCCCGGGCAACGCTATATGTTCGAGGATTTTCTGCGCGACACGGGCAGCGGCCACAACATACGCGCGACCGTGTACGTGCAATGCCGCTCGATGTACCGCCTGGACGGGCCCGCCGACCTGCGGCCGGTGGGCGAGGCCGAGTTCGTCAACGGCGTGGCGGCCCGCAGCGCCAGCGGCATGTATGGCCCCATGCGCGCCTGCGCCGCGATCGTGGGCTACGCGGACCTGACGCTGGGCGCCGCGGTCGAGGAGGTGCTGCATGCGCTGGTGCGGGCCGCGCCCGATCGCCTGCGGGGCGTACGAAACATGACCGCGGCGCATGCCTCGCCGGCGGTGGCGCCAGGCTTCGGCCGGGTGCCGGAAGGCTTGTTGTCGGATGCACGGTTTCGCGCCGGCTATGCGCGGCTCGCGCCGCTGGGGCTGTCGTACGACGTATGGGCTTTCCACAGCCAGTTGGCCGAAGTGCTGGACCTGGCGCGTGCGTATCCGGACACGGCCTTGATCGTCAATCATGCCGGCGGCCCGCTGGGGATAGGCCCGTATGCCGGGCAGCGCGACGAGGTCATGCGCGATTGGGACCATCACCTGCGCGCGCTGGCCGATTGCCCCAACGTGGCGCTGAAACTGGGCGGGCTGGGCATGCACATCAGCGGCCTGCGTTTTCACGAGCAGGACATGCCGCCGTCGTCCGAGGCGCTGGCCGAGGCCTGGCGGCCATGGATCCACACCGCGATAGAGCGGTTCGGCGCCCAGCGCTGCATGTTCGAAAGCAATTTCCCGGTGGACAAGGGCATGGCGGCCTATGCCGCCGTCTGGAACGCCTTCAAGCGCCTGGCGCGGGGCGCGACGCCGCGGGAGCGGCAAGCCCTGTTCGCGGGTACCGCCGCGCGCCTCTACCGCCTGCCGGCCTCGGTACTGGCCTGAGCCCTGGCACAAGGCGGGCCGCCGGGGCCTCGCGCGGCGAAGCGCAGAGCCCCGGGGCACAGGCTCATTCCAGCCGGATATCTCCGGCCACGATCACCTCGCGCCACTTGACGACCTCGTCGCGCACCAGCGCCGCCAATTGCCGCGGCGTGCCGGGGCCGGGGTCCGCGCCCTGTTCGGCGAAGCGGCGCTGCAGGTCGGGGTCGGCCAGCGCGCGATTGGTGGCTGCGTTGATGGCCGCGATGGCGGCCGGCGGCGTGCCGGTGGGCGCATACAAGGCGAAGAAGGACGTGACGTCGAAGCCGGGCAGGGTTTCGGCCACGGTGGGAACGTCGGGCAGCGAGTTCACGCGGCGGCCGCTCCCGCCGCCGCCACGGACTGGACGCCCGATCGCCCGCTGCGCATCGTTTCGCCGTATGCGGCGGCCGGCACCAACGACCTGCTGGCGCGCCTGATGGCGCAGAAGCTGGGCGAGCGGCTGGGCAAGAGCATCGTGGTGGAAAACCGCGCCGGCGCCAACGGCATCATCGGCGCCGAGTACGTGGCCAAGATGCCGGGCGACGGCTACACCATGCTGATGGGAAATTCCGCCACGCATGGAATCAATCCTAATCTGTACGCCAAGCTGTCCTATGACGCGGACAAGGATTTCACGCTCATCGGCCTGATCGCCTCGGTTCCGCTGCTGCTGGTGGTGGGCCCCAAGGTCGAGGCCGACTCCCTGCAGGATCTGATCGCGCTGAGCAAATCCAGGCCGGGCCAGATCAGCTTCGCCTCCTCGGGCGTGGGGTCTTCGCCGCAACTGGCGGGCGAGCTCTTCAAGAGCATCTCGGGCCTGGACATCATCCACGTTCCGTACAAGGGCGATTCGCCCGCGCTGACCGACGTGCTGGGCGGCCAGGTGACGATGATGTTCGCCAACATCCCGTCGGCGCTGCCGATGGTGCGCGCCGGCAAGCTGAAGGCGCTGGCGATGACCGGGGCGGCCCGTACGTCCGCCGCGCCGGAGATCCCGACCATGGCCGAGGCCGGCCTGCCCGGGGTGGAAATCAGCGCCTGGTATGGCCTGATGGCGCCCGCCGGCCTGCCATCCCCGGTGCTGGCACGTCTGAACACCGAGTTGAACGCGGTGCTCCAGCAGCCGGATGTGCAGACCCGCATCCGCGAGCTGGGCGCCGAGCCGGCCCAGCCCGGTCCGCCGGCGCAATTCCAGCAGTTCGTCGATGCCGAACTGGCCAAGTACGGCAAGGTCATCAAGACGGCGGGCATCGCTCCCGAGTAATGCCAGGCGGTTCCCGCCCGGCCGCCTTTTCTCCCCCAACCGGTTTTCAGCCCGCTGGCGCCTTGCGCCGCGCGGGCCGGGACAGTGCAGCCTTTTTTTCGCAACAACGCATCAATCAAAGGAAGATCATGAGCAAGGGACCTCTGCAAGGAATACGCGTCCTGGATTTCACCCGGTTCCTGGCGGGACCTTACGCCACCATGCTGATGGCGGACCTGGGCGCCGACGTAGTCAAGATCGAGGAGCCCGGCGGCGACCATACCCGCACCAGCGGGCCGTATCTGGACGCAGCGACCAAGGACCAGGATATCGGCGGCTTTTTCAACAGCCTGAACCGCAGCAAGCACGGTATCTGCATCGACCTGAAGTCGCCGGGCGGCCGCGACCTGGTGCTGCGCATGGTCAAGGACGTCGACGTGGTGGTGGAGAACTTCCGCGGCGGCGTCATGGAGAAATACGGGCTGGATTATGAAACGCTGTCGAGGATCAATCCGCGCCTGGTCTATGCATCGGTGCGCGGCTTCGGCGACCGGCGCACCCTGGGCAAGCACTATCCGGAGCGGCCGACCGTGGACCTGTTGGTGCAGGCCGTCTCGGGCATCATGGGCATCACCGGTTCGGCCGATGGCCAGGTCTACAAGATCGGCCCGGGCGTGGGCGACATCTTCCCCGGCACGATGTGCCTGGTAGGAATCCTGGCCGCCCTGCAATGGCGCGAGCGTTCAGGGGAAGGCCAGTACGTCGATACGTCGATGTACGACTGCATGCTTTCGCTGTGCGAGCGCATGCTGTATCAGCATTCCTATACCGGCGAAATTCCCGGGCCCATGGGCAACGCGCATCCGTTCTCGGCGCCGTACACCATGTACCCGGCCGCCGACGGCAACTTCGTGGTGGCGGCACCCAACGACAAATTCTGGCGGCGTATCGCCACCGCGATCGGCCAGCCCGAACTGGGCGCCGACCCGCGTTTCGCCACGCGCGCCGCGCGCCGCGAACACCGCGGCGAAATCGACGACATCATGCGGGCATGGTCCAGCGTGCGCAAGCGCGACGACGTCATGGCCGCCTTGCTGGGCCACGACGTACTGGCGGCGCCCGTGAACAACGCGGCCGATATCTTCGCCGACCCGGAGGTGCGCAAGCGCCGCATGCTGGTCGACATCGACCCCTACCCGCATGCCCCGCGCAAGGTGCAGGTGGCCGGCACGCCCTTGAAGTTCACCAAGACCGAAACCCAGCCGCAGCGGCGTGCGCCGCTGGTGGGCGAGCACACCCACGACGTCCTGACGCGCATGTTCGGCCTGAGCGCCGCGGAGGTGGCGGCCCTGGAGCGGGACGCGATCGTTTCGCGCCGCGAACCCGAGTCCGCCGGAGCGTGACACGAGCAACCGCAAAACCAATCCGTTGTACGCCTTGAAGGACCGCTATGCGGTGGTCGGCGTGGGCACCACGCCGTATGGCAGTTTTCCCGAGCTGGACGAATACGGCCTGGGCGCATGGGCGTTCAAGAACGCCATCGATGATTGCGGCCTGGACAAGAATCTGGTCGACGGCCTGGGCGTCTGCCGCGTACCGTCGTACACCCGCATGGGCGAGGTGCTGGGGCTGAATCCGCGCTGGACCCTGACCCTGCCCGCGCATGGCCGCATGTCCGGCATTTCCATCGTCGAGGCGGTGGCAGCGCTCAATGCGGGGCTGACCGATTACGTCGCGCTGATCTATACCAATATCGGACGCTCCAGGCGTGTCAACTACGGTGGCGACGAAAGCCCCAACATCTGGAATCCGTGGGGCTTCACCTCGCCGGGCGCCGGCCATGCGCTGATGTTCCAACGCCATGCGCAACAGTATGGCACCACGGGGCGCGACCTGGCGGAAGTGGCGATGGCCTTTCGCCACCACGCCTGCCTGAACCCCGACGCCGTGATGAAGACCCCCATCACGGTCGACGACCACGAAAATTCGCGGCACATCGCCGCGCCGCTGCGCCTGTTGGATTACTGCCTGATCAACGACGGCGCGGTCTGCCTGATCCTGACCTCCACCGAGCGCGCGCGACCTGAAGCGTCCGCCGGTCAGGATTTCCGGCATCGGCGCGCGCGAGACCTACGTCGAGTCTTCGCTGCCGAATTTTTCCAGCGACTTCTGGTACGACGCCTTGCAGGACACCGCGGCCGAGGTCTACGGGATGGCGGGAATAGGGCCCCAGGATGTGGATGCCCTGATGTGCTACGACAACTTCAGCCCCACGGTGCTGTTCAGCCTGGAGGGCATGGGTTTCTGCGGCCGCGGCGAGGGTGGCGCCTTCGTGCGCGACGGCCGCTTGAAACTGGGTGGCGGCCTGCCCACCAACACGGACGGCGGCCATCTTTCCAATTCGTACATGCAGGGATGGGGCCTGAATGCGGAGGCCGTGCGCCAGGCGCGCGGCGACGGCGGCGAACGCCAGGTGCCCGGTTGCCGCGTCGTGCAGTACGTGGCGGCGACGCCGTGCACCCGTTCCATCATCTACACGGCCGACTGACGCGCCGCCACGAGGATACACCTATGACGCCTGGTTTTCCCCTACCCAAGCCCGACGTGCTGAGCCGGCCGTTCTGGGATTTTGCGCAGCGCGGCGTGCTGTCGCTGCAACGCTGTCGGCATTGCGGCGACGTGCATTTTCCCGCTGCCCCCGTATGCCCGGCCTGTCTTTCCGAACAGCAGGAATGGGTGCCCGCCAGCGGCCGCGGAACCCTGTTTTCGTGGTGCGAGTTCCACAAGGGCTATTGGGACTCGGTGGCCAGTCTGCTGCCATACCGCGTCGCCGTGATCAAGCTGAACGAAGGCCCGCTGCTGATCAGCAACCTGGTGGATGTGGCGGATTGCGCCGCCTTGCGGGCCGACGCGCCGGTGGAAGTGGTGTTCCGCCCGGTATCGGCCGATATCAACCTGCCGGTGTTCCGGCTGCGCCATGCTTACTGAGATGAGGTTTACCGTATGAATGCGAGTGCCGAACCCCTGCTCGAATCGCAGGAGCCGCTGTCTGCCTATACGCCGCCGGCGTTCGAGGTGCCCCCGGGCGCCTGCGATACCCATGCCCATATCTTCGGGCCCGTTTCCCGTTATCCGCTCGATCCCAAGCGCACCTTCAACCCGCCGCGCGCCGGCATCGACGATTATCGGCGCCTGCTGTCCACGCTGGGGCTGGAGCGCGCGGTGATCGTGCACTCCGGCGCTTACGGAACCGATATCTCGGTGACGCGCGATGCCTTGCTGGCCTCCGAAGGAAAGTGGCGCGGCATCGCGCTGGTCGATCGCGACGTCACGCGCGACGCGTTGGCCGATATGCATGCTGCGGGCTTTCGCGGCGTGCGCTTCAATTTCATCTTCGGGCACAGGAACGAGGAAGACGATGTCCTGGAGATCGCGCGGCGTATCGCGGAATTCGGGTGGCATATCCAGCTGCTGGTCGATGCGCGCACCTTGCCGGACTTGCTTCCGTTGATCCGACGTCTGCCGGTGATGGTCGTGATCGACCACATCGGCCGCATGCCGACTTCCGCCGGTATCGGCGACCCCGGCTTCCAGGCCCTGCTGGGCCTGCTGCGCGAGCGACGTTGCTGGGTAAATCTTTCCGGCGCCAACCGCATGGGCGACCCCACGCCGCCCTATGCCAGCGTGGTGCCGTTCGCCCATGCGCTGGTCGATGCCGGCGCGGATCACCTGGTCTGGGGCACCGACTGGCCCCACGTCCGCGAGCCGGGCGCCATCCCCGACGACGGCGGCCTGCTCAACCTGCTGCAGCTGTGGGTGCCCGACCGGCGCCTGCGCAACGCCATCCTCAGCGACAACCCCGCCCGCCTGTACGGCTTTGCGCCGGGCGGCAAGGAGCCCCAGCCATGACACCCACCGCAATCGAGAAGATCGCCGTTTTCGTCGCCGGTTTCGACCCGGCCGGCGCCACGCTCTCCGCCCGCCATGTCGCCGCGCGCGCCCTGTACGACACGATCGCGGTGGCGATCGCCGGCGCCGACGAACCGGCGTCGCGGTTGATGATGGATTACGCCCGCGGCCAGAGCGCGCCGGGCATGGCCACTGTCTGGGCCACCGGCGATCGCCTGCCGGTGGAGCTGGCGGCCCTGGTGAACGGCATCATGGGGCATGCGCTGGATTTCGACGATGTGAGTTCGCCCTTGCGCGGGCATCCCAGCGTTGCGATCTTTCCGGCGTTGATGGCGCTGGGCGAGAGCCGGGGCGTGAGCGGCAAGGCGCTGCTCGACGCCTATCTGGCGGGCTTCGAGGTCACCATCAAGCTGGCGCGCGCCATCGTGGACGACCAATATGCCAAGGGGTGGCATTCGACGCCGTCGATCGCGGCGTTCGGCGCCACCGACGCGTGCGGCCGGCTGTTGGGGCTGGACGCTGCGCGCATCGCGCATGCCATGGGCATCCTGGTCTCGCAGGTGGCCGGCACGCGGCAGAACTTCGGCACCATGTCCAAGCCGTTCCAGGCAGGGCAGGCCAACGTGATGGCGCTGCGCGCGGCGTTGCTGGCCGAGCTGGGTTTCGATGCGTCGATGTCCGCTATGGACGGCCCCCATGGCTATACGGTGCTGTATGCCGACGGGCAGGACATCCATGCGCAGTTCGACACCCTGGGTCAATTGCCCCTGGAAATCGACGCGGCCGGCATCGAGGTAAAGAAGTATCCCCTCTGCTATGCCACCCACCGGGCCATCCAGGGGATTCTCGACCTGCGCAAGCAGCAGTCGCTGGCATTCGCCGAGGTGGAACGGGTCGAGGTGAAGACCAACTACCGCGCGACCGTGCCGCTGATCTACGACCGGCCGCAAACCGGACTGGAGGCCAAGTTCAGCATGCACTACGCCGTGGCCGCCGCCTTGCATGACGGCGCGGTCAACCTTGCCAGCTTCGAGGATGCAGCCGTGCGGCGTCCCGCTATCCAGGCCTTCTTCGAGAAAGTGGAGCTGAGCCAGGGCGAACCGCCCATGTTCCCGCGCTGGGCGGAAGTTGTGGTGCATTTGCGCGACGGGGTCAGCCATCGCATACGCGTGGAAGGCCTGCGCGGCAGCGCGCAATTTCCGCTCAGCGACGCAGAGCTGGTGGAAAAGGGCGCGGCCTGTCTGGCACACGGCAAGGTTGCGTTGTCCGCCGAGCGCCTGGCGCGCGCCTGCTTCGAGCTGGACGCAGCGCCGCTGCAGGCCTTGCTGGAGGTCCTGCGATCCGCCTAGCGGGTTACGCCATGCCCGGCCGTGGGTGCGTCCCACGGTTTTTTTCTTCTGATTCGATCGATATGACCATTTCGCCCCTGCAGTTGTTGAACGACCCGTCCTTGTTGCGTACCGACGCCCTGGTGGACGGCCGCTGGATAGCCGCGAGCCAGCGCTTCGCCGTGCACGACCCGGCCACGGGCCGCAAACTTGCCGACGTAGCCAACCTCGACGCCGCCCACGCGCGCGAGGCCATCGCCGCCGCGCAGGCGGCATGGCCGGCCTGGCGCGCGCGCACGGTCAAGGAGCGCAGCGCCATCCTGCGCAAATGGTTCGACCTGCTGCTGGCGAACCAGGACGACCTGGCTCGGTTGCTGACGGCCGAGCAAGGCAAGCCGTTTGGCGAGGCCCGCGGCGAGATCGCCTATGCGGCCAGCTTCGTCGAATGGTTCGCCGAAGAGGCCAAGCGCATCAACGGCGAGACCTTGCCGGCCTTCGACAACAATCGCCGCCTGCTGGTGCTGCGCGAACCCATCGGCGTGTGCGCGGCGATCACGCCGTGGAATTTCCCGCTGGCAATGATTACGCGCAAGGTCGCGCCAGCGCTGGCCGCCGGCTGCCCGGTCATCGTCAAGCCCGCCGAACACACGCCGCTCACCGCGCTGGCCGCCGCCCAGCTCGCCGTGCGCGCCGGCGTGCCGGCCGGCGTGCTGGGCGTGCTGCCCGCCGACGGCGCCAACAGCATCGCCATCGGCAAGGAATTGTGCGCCAACGATGCGGTCCGCCACCTCAGCTTCACCGGGTCCACCGAGGTGGGGCGCATCCTGATGGCGCAAAGCGCCGCCACGGTGAAGAAGCTGTCGCTGGAGCTGGGAGGCAACGCGCCCTTTATCGTGTTCGACGATGCCGATCTCGACAGCGCCGTCGAGGGCGCGATGCAAAGCAAGTACCGCAATGCGGGACAGACGTGCGTGTGCGCCAACCGCATCTATGTGCAGGATGGCGTCTACGACGCCTTCGTCGAGAAGCTGGCGGACGCGGTCCGGGCCTTGAAGGTCGGGCCGGGCTTCGACGAGGGCGTCACGCAGGGGCCCTTGATCGAACCGGAGGCCGTCGACAAGATCGAACGGCACATCGAGGACGCCGTGTCCAAGGGCGGCAGGGTGGTGGCGGGAGGCCGGCGGCTGGGCGGGCTGTTCTTCGAGCCGACGGTGCTGGTCGACGCCACCTCGCAGATGCTGTGCGCGCGCGAGGAAACCTTCGGCCCGCTCGCGCCGGTATTTCGCTTCCACGCCGACGAGGATGCCATCGCTGCTGCCAACGCCACGGAGTTCGGTCTGGCCAGCTATCTGTACAGCCGCGACGTGGGCCGGATATTCCGGGCCGCCGAAGCCCTGGAGTCGGGCATGGTGGGCGTCAATGTCGGCATATTGGCGACCGAGCACGTGCCGTTCGGGGGCGTCAAGCAATCCGGCCTGGGGCGCGAAGGCGGCCGGCACGGCATCGACGATTACGTCGAGATCAAATACATGTGCGTGGGCGACATTCTCAAATAGCCGCGGGCGGCGCCTGCAGGCCTTGCGCGGCCTGCAGCACCACCGAGCGCAGCCATTTGTGGCCGACGTCCTTGTGGCTGCGTTCGTGCCAGTAGGCGCCATAGCGCATGCGCGGCAGCCGCAGCGGCACTTCCAGTATCTGGATGGGCTGTTGCGCGGCGAAGGCGCGCGCCAGCACCAGGGGCAGCACGGCGAGCAGGTCGCTGCCGGTGATGGTATAGGGGATGGTCAGGAAGTTCTGCACCAGGAAGGGGGGCGCCAGCTTTTTGCCCAATAGCTCCACCGCTTCGTCGATGACCCGCCCCGACATGTTGCGTCCCATGCCCCAGGGCCGCGCGTGCGGATAGCGCAGGAAGTCGGCCAGGCTGAGCGTGCCGTCGAGCGCCGGATGGCCGCGATCCGCGATGCAGACGATGCGGTCCTGGAACAGCTGCATCGAACGCAGCGATTGCGCCGGCTTGCGCAGCCAGGCGATGCGCAGGTCCACCTCACCGCTTTCCAGCAATTCGTAGGCCCGCTCGGGATCCGGCGCGCGCACCTCGACGCGGATGTTCGGCGCATGCGCGCGCAAGTGACGGAAGATCGGGGGCATCAGCAGATGCTCCGCATACTCGGGCGCCGACAGCACGAAGTGGCGCTCCGAAACGGACGGATCGAAGGGCTGCGGGCGGTGGGCGAGGGCATCGTACTAGGCCAGCAGGCGGCGCACGCGGGCCTCGATCTCGCTGGCGCGGTCCGTGGGGACCATGCCGGCGCGCGAACGCAGCAGCAGCGGGTCATCGAACAATATGCGCAGGCGCGCCAGCGCGCGGCTGACCGCAGGCTGGCTGACGTCCAGGCGGTCGGCGGTACGCGATACGCTGCGCTCGCTCATCAGCACCAGCAGGGTCCGCAGCAGCTTGATGTCGATATTGTCCATGGCGGGGATTGTAGGCGCGGCCGGGACTGGTCGCGGCAATCCTTTGCGGGGCGTCTGGCGCATGGCGGATGCTCAGGGCTGGGGCGGCAGCCGGTAGACGCGGCGGGCCGTGCCGGCGAACAGCTGCGCCTTTTCCTGCGCCGAGCACTGCGCCGCCAGCCGCTTGAACGCGTTCCACAGCACGGCATAGGACAGCATGCCCTTGTCGACGCTGAAATTGCTCTCGAACATGCAGCGGCCGGCGCCGAAAAGTTCGATGCACGCCTCGATATACGGACGCCAGGCATGGGCCAGCTGCCGGGAGTCCGGCGGCTCGGCAAGCAGGTGGAAGTCCAGTCCGCTGAAGTGCATGGCCAGCCCGCCCAGCTTGACGTTGACATTGGGGCAGGCGGCCAGCGCGCGCATCGCCGCGTGCCAATGGGCGTAGACCGCGTCGCGGCGGCCGGCGTAGGGGCCGATGCCCAGCGGCCCCCCGGCGTGGTCGACCACGATGACGGTCTGCGGGAAGGCACGCGCCAGGTCCAGCACTTCGTGCAACTGGGTGTGAAAGGCCCAGGCGTCGTACGACAGGCCCAGCGGCGCCAGTTCGGCAAAACCCTCGCGAAAGCGCGGCGCCATCAGCAGGTGCTCGGGCACCTTGCCGGAATTGGGCTGGATGTGCGGGCTGGCGTGGGCGGCCGTCATGCAGCGTATGCCGCGCAGGCGTTGCGGCGCCGCGTTCAGGTGTGCCTGCAGCACCGGCCGGACCGCCGCGCCCAGCGACAGGTCGGCATAGGCGACGATGCCGGCACAGGCGCGCAGGCGGCCGTACAGCCCGCTGGCGCTTTGCGCGCCGACGCCATTGGCGAACTCGGTCTCGCCCACGGGCCGCATCGCCGCCGGGCCGTCGCAGCGGTACATCGAACGGCATTGCACGTATACGGTGGCGAGCACGTTGTGCCCGGTCTGCAGGTCGGCGCGCAATTCGTCGAACAGATAGCGCTGGCCCGGGCGGTCCCACAGATGATGGTGGGCGTCGACGATGGGCAAGCCGGGTTCCAGCACGGGTTCGCGGCGCATTGCCAGCCAGCCGGGGCGGATGGGGATTTCAGGCGGCGCGTAGCGAGGCGGGGCGTCGGGGTCGGCGATGTCCATGCAGGCTTGGGGATGGCGGACGGTCGGGCCATTATTCGCGGCGCATGGCGCAGATGCAATCGTTGACCCGCATTACGCCGCAAAGTGAGCAAGAACGTACAAGGTGGGCAACGCAGGGTTGGCCAGAATCGCGGTTACCGGCAAAGCGCGCCGCGCGCTGCCGCATCGGTCCATAACGAAAAGAGGTCCTACCATGGCATTCAAACAACAGCTGCGCGGTCTGCTGGGCAGCCTGGCCTGCGGCGTGCTGCTGGCCCTGCAGCCGGCGGCCGCCGAGCCGACCTACCCCTCCCGGCCCATCCGGCTGATCGTGCCGTTCGCGCCCGGCGGCACCACCGATGCGGTAGCGCGCGCCGTCGCCACCAAGCTGGGACAGACGCTGAACCAGTCCATCGTGGTGGAGAACCGGGCAGGCGCCGGCGGCAGCATCGGCACGGACTTCGTCGCCAAGGCGCGGCCCGATGGCTATACGCTGCTGCTGGGATCGGCGGGCCCGCTATCGGTGAACCCGACGCTGTATCCCAATCTGCCCTACGATCCCACGCGCGACTTCACGCCGGTCGGCATGATCTGCACCTCGGCGCTGGTGCTGGTGACCTCCTCGGCGTCGGGCATCGCGTCGACCGCGGACTTGATACGCCAGGCCAAGGCGAACCCCGGCTCGCTGACCTTCTCGACCGCCGGGGTGGGCGGCGCCAGCCACATTGCCGCCGAACTGTTCGCTTCCATGGCCGGCATCAAGGCCACGCACGTTCCCTACCGGGGCTCGGGTCCGGCCACCGTGGCGGCGGTGGCGGGCGAAACCTCGTTCACCTTTACCGGACAGACGGCGGCCTGGCCCATGGTGCAGGCCGGCAAGCTGCGCGCCCTGGGCGTGGGCAGCCGCGAGCGCAGCGCCGAGCATCCCGAGGTGCCTACCGTCGCGGAAAGCGGCCCGGTTCCCGGCTACGAGGCGCTGGACTGGAACGTCATCATGGCGCCGCCTGGCACGCCCGAGACCGTCGTGCGTGCGCTGTCCGACGGCCTGGACCGCATCCTGGACGATCCCGAGCTGCGCGCATCATTCGTCCAGCAGGGCATTGCGATACGCAAGGGCACGGCCGCGGACGTGCAGGCGCTGATGCGGCACGACATCGCCAAATGGGCCAAGGTCATCAAAGAGGCCGACATCGAAACGCAATAGGACGGCCGCGCGGGCAGGGGGCCGCGCAGTATCATGGCTGGTCGCCAGCTCCGCATCGATCCCATGGCTTCCAGGAAACTCTCCGCCGCAAGAAAAACCGCGCCCAGGCCGCCGCAAGGCGGGCGCAAGGCCTCGCGCGGCCAGTCCGTGCGCCACCTGCTTGCCGGCAACCAGCTCCGGCAGAGCCTGCTGATTGCCCAGCCGGCCTCGGTCCGGGTGGCGCTGGTCGCGGGCCTGCAGGCGGGGCTGGCAATTTTCGTGGCGCTGGTCAGCGCGCATTTGTCGCCCTGGCCGCATCTGGTCGGGTTTTCCGCCCTTGGCGGGCTGGCGGCGCTGTTCGGGCGCTTCGCATCGGCGCAGGGCCGCCAGCGTATCGTGATGGTCTGCGGCCTGCTGCTGGTGGCGGGCGTGCTGGTGCCGTCGCTGGCCACTTATGCGGGGGCGGGCGCGTTGTCCATGGTGCTGCTGCTGGCGCTGTCCGCCGGACTGTATACGCTGGCCGTGTGGCGCTGGGGGCTGACCGGCGGGCCGGGCGCGGTCATTTTCGTGTTCGCGGTGGGCGCGGCCCTGGCGCCCGTGGATTCGGCGGCGGCGGTCATGGAACGGACCCTGGCCACCGCCTGGGGCGCGCTGGTGGCCTGGCTGGCCTGCGCCTTGACCGACCGCTTGCGGCCGCACGGCGCCGTGGCGATGGCGGCCGCGCCCTTGCCGCTGCTATCGTTGCAGCTGATGGTCGCCGGACGCATCGCGGTGGGGGCGGGCGCCGCGGCCCTGATCATTTTCTGGGCCGGCTGGCAGTACCCCGCGTGGGCGGCGATCGGCGCCGCGGCGGTGATGCAGGGCACGCACCTGCACCTGACGATGAACCGCTCCCTGCAGCGCATGGCCGGCACCATCGTCGGCGCCTGCATCGTGTGGGCCGTCCTGGCGCAGGACCCGTCGTTCTGGACGCTGGTGGCGGCGGTGGTGCTATGCCAGGTCATCACGGAAGTGACCATCGGCTTCAACTATGCGCTGGGCCAGGTCACGGTGACGCCGATGGCGCTGCTGATGACCTATATGGCCTCGCCCGCGCCGGCCAGCAACATGCCGGTGGAGCGGGTGGTCGACACCATCGTGGGCGCGGCGATCGGCATCGTCTTCGCCGTGATCTTTTCCACCGTCGACGACCGCGTCCACCTGGCGCGCCGCTACCGCAAGCTGCGGATCTGGCGCTAGGGCAAGGCTGCTGCGCCTCGTCCGGCCGGGTCGCGCGAGCTTGCCATCAGTCCTTCGTGCGCCCGATGGCCGCGGCCAGGATGGCGATGCCTTGCCGGATCTGTTCGACGTCCAGGCTGGCGTAGCCCAGGATGAGGCCGGCGGGGCGGTGGGCCTGGCCGACGCCGGCCGGGGCATGCAGCGGCGCCAGCGGATACACGCCCACGCCCATCTCGCGCGCCGTCGCCACCAGCGCCGGCTCGTCGCGCGCGTCCAGCCCGGGCAGCCACAGCACCACGTGCAGGCCGGCCGCCGTGCCGTCGACCCGGGCGCCTTGCGGCAATTCCCGCGCGATGGCCTCGAGCAGCGCCGTGCGGCGGCGTTCGTTGTCGCGGCGCATGCGGCGCACATGGCGCTCGTAGACGCTGCTATCGATCAGCGATGCCAGGACTTGTTGGTCCAGCGCCGGCGCGTGCCGGTCGGCCAGCCGCTTGGCTTGCCGGAACACCTCGACGAGGTGGCGCGGCAGCACCATGTAGTCCAGCCGCAGACGTGGCGACAGGGCCTTGGAGACGGTGCCGACATAGATCACCCGGCCATCGGTGTCGATGGATTGCAAGGCGTCGATGGGACGTTGTCCGTAGCGGAATTCGCCGTCGTAGTCGTCCTCGACGATCCAGGCATCGTGGCGCCGGACCCATTGCAGCAGTTGCCGGCGGCGGCCGATGGGCAGTACGCCGCCGAGCGGGAACTGGTGCGATGGCGTGACGTAGGCCAGCCGCACGCGCGCGGTGTCGGGCAGCTGTTCGGTGTCGAGGCCGTGCTCGTCCACGTCGACCGGCAGCAGGCGCGCGCCGGTGGCCGCGAAGCAGTGTCGCGCCATCAGGTAACCGGGGTTCTCGAAGACGAAGTCGTCGCCGGCATCCAGCAGCAGCCGTGCGCACAGGTCGATGGCCTGTTGCGAACCCTGCACGATGAGGATCTGTCCGGGTTCACAGGCTATCCCGCGCGCGCGCCGCAGGTAGCCCTGCAGCGCGCGGCGCAGCGCCGGCTCGCCCTCGGGCGGGGCGTAGCTCAGGCTGTGCGGCGGGCGCTGCAGGGCCTGCTGATAGGCGCGCTTCCAGGCCAGGCTGGGAAAGTCGCGCGAGGCCAGCGCGCCGTAGAGGAAGTCGTAACGCACCGGCGGATGCGACAGCGGCGCCGGCGTGCCGATATTTGCCACGCGCCGGCCCCAGGCGGACAGGGTGAGCGGGCGGCCGGCCGGCGGGCTGGCGGGCGTCGCGTCGGGGTCGGGCGCGGCCAGGGGGCTGGCGAGGCGGGCGGCGCGGCCAGGGGCGGTATCCAGGAATCCTTCGGCCGCGAGCTGTTCGTAGACGGCGGTGACCGTGGTGCGCGAGACGCCGAGCTCGGCGGCCAGGGCGCGGGTCGATGGCAGCGGCGCGCGGGCGGCCAGCGTGCCGTCGGCGATCTGGCCGCGCAGCAAGTCGTAGATGCGTCGGCCCGCCCCGTTGGGACCGCTGGGGCGGCTGGCGGGCTTGCCTGACTGGCCCATTTAAATACCTTTGAACTGGATCTTTTCATTATGCCGGTTTGGCGCCACAGTGACGCTATCCATTTTTTCGGCTGCCCGCCATGTATCTGCCCGCCCATTTCGCCGAAACCCGGCCCGAGGAACTTGCCCGCATCATCCGCGCGCATCCGCTTGGCATGCTGGTCACCCAGGACGCCCAGGGGCTGGACGCCGACCACCTGCCGTTCGAGTTCGATCCCGACGCCGGGCCGCATGGCACGCTGATCGCCCACGTGGCGCGCGCCAATACGCTATGGCAGCGCTGTCCCGACGGGGCGGCGGTGATGGTCGTGTTCCGCGGGGCCGAGGGCTATATCTCGCCCAACTGGTATCCCAGCAAGCACGAGGCGCATCGGCAGGTGCCCACCTGGAACTACGAGGTGGTGCATGCGCACGGTACGCTGGCGGTGCGCGACGACGAGCGCTTCGTGCGCGGCGTGGTCGCACGGCTGACGCGCCGGCACGAGGCGGGCGAGTCGCGGCCCTGGAAGATGACGGACTCCACGCCGGAGTACATCGATAGCATGCTGCGCAATATCGTGGGCATCGAAGTCGCCATCACGTCGTTGGTCGGCAAGCGCAAGCTGAGCCAGAACAAGGACGAGCGCGATCGCCTGGGCGCGGTCCAGGCGCTGCAGGCGCGTGGCCAGGACGCGCTGGCGCAGAGCATGGCGCGGGCCGAATGAAGCGGGCCCATCGCTGAGCCCGGCACTGCCATGTCCCTGCTGGCCTTTCTGCTTGCCGCCGCGCTGCTGGCCATCACGCCCGGGCCCGGCATCGCCTATGTGGTCGCCCGCACGGTGGCCGGCGGCCGCGCCGAAGGACTGGCCTCGTGCCTGGGCACGGCGCTGGGCGGCCTGGTGCACGTGCTGGCGGCGGCGCTCGGCCTGTCGGTGCTGATCGCCGAGTCGGCGCTGGCCTTCAGCTTGCTCAAGTATGCGGGGGCCGCCTACCTGGTGTACCTGGGCCTGCGCATGTGGCTGAGCCCGCGCCCGGCGGCGGTGCGCGTCGTGGCGCCGCAGGGCGCGCGGCGCGCGCTGGCCGAGGGCGTGTTGGTCGAGGCGCTGAACGTCAAGACGGCGTTGTTCTTCCTGGCGTTCCTGCCGCAGTTCGTCGATCCCGGCGCGCCGCTGGCGCCGCAACTGGCGCTGCTGGGGGGCATCTGCGTTACGCTCAATACCTTGGTCGATGTGATGGCGGTGGTCGCTGCCCATCGACTGCTGCGATCCGAGGCGGCTCGCGTTGCGCGCGCTCGCGTGCTGACGCGCGTGTCGGGAACCACGATGGTGGGCCTGGGCGTCTTTCTGGCGCTGGCGCGGCGAGACTAGCGGCCGGCGCCGCTGGCGCGCGACAAGGAGATGCGATGGCTGACAAGCGTACCGAAGGATCAGGAAAGGGCGGCGCGAAGGCTGCCGGCAAGGGCGGGCTGGGCGAGGTCGTGCTGCTGTCTGGCGGCAATCCGCAGATCGCCAAGGGCTACGGCGATGCGCCCGTGCAGGCGTACATCGCGGCCATGCCGGGCTGGAAGCGCGCGGTCGGCGAACGCCTGGACGCGATAGTCGAGCGCACGGTGCCCGGCGTCTACAAGGCCGTCAAATGGAACTCGCCCTTCTACGGCTTCGAGGGCGAGGGCTGGTTTCTCAGCTTCCATTGCATGACGAAGTACATAAAGGTCGCGTTCTTTCGCGGCGCTTCGCTGCAACCCCTGCCGCCGGGCGCGTCCAAGCAGAAGGATGTGCGCTACCTGGATATCTACGAAGATGCGCCATTCGACGAGGCCCGGTTCGCCGACTGGGTGGCGCAGGCAAGCCGGTTGCCGGGCGAGCGGATGTGAAGGCCCGCGGCCCGGACGCCGCGTAGCGATCGGCAGGTGCCTGTCTCCGACCGTCCTGGCGTCAAGTTCATGGCGCATGGCGGGGTGCCTGTCCCCGCGGGGACAGGCACCTGGCGTGTGGACATTCCAAGCAAACCCGCATCGGGAAAAGCATGATGGACCGTCCCGCGGCCACGCTCGTACGATTCGTTAAATCGATTTACTAACGTCGTGAGAGAGGCCATGTCCAAGCAAGCCATGCTCGATGCCATTGAGGCCGAGCGCGAAGTGTTGATCGGGTTCCTGCAGGAGTTCGTGCGGGCGGCGTCGCCCAATCCGCCTGGCGACACGCGGGCCGCCGCGGCGGTGATCCAGGGGTTCCTGAGCGCGCGCGGCGTGCCGAACGAGCTGCTTGGCCCCCAGGAGAGCATGCCCAATGTGGTCAGCGAATGCGAGGGTGGGCGCGCCGGTCCGCGGCTGGTCTATAACGGCCACATGGATGTGTTCCCGGTGGGCGATGGCCATGGCTGGACGCGCGACCCGTGGTCGGGCGATATCGAGGAAGGCCGCCTGCACGGCCGGGGCACCTGCGACATGAAGACGGGAACCGCCGCCTCGGTGATCGCCTATGCCTACCTGTATGCGCGGCGTGCGCAGCTGGCGGGCAGCGTGGCGCTGACCGCGGTGTCCGACGAGGAGACGGGCGGGCGCTGGGGTACGCGCTGGCTGCTGGAAAACGACACGCGCTGGCGCGGCGACTGCGTGCTCAACGGCGAGCCGAGCAGCCTGGACACGATCCGCTTTTCCGAGAAGGGCACCTTGCGGTTGAAGTTCGAGGTGCTGGCCGCCGGCGCGCACGGCGCCTACGTGCATCGCAGCGAAAGCCCCACCCGCATCGCGGCCGCGCTGATCGGCCGCCTGGCCGAAGTGGAGGCGATCGAGCCGTCCCTGCCGGCGGCGCTGAAGGCGCACCTGCAGCGCGAGGACGTGCGCCGCGCGCTCGACGTGGCGATGGGCGAGGGCGCGGCCGACGTGGTCACGCGCACCACCTTGAACGTGGGCGTGCTCAACGGCGGGCTGAAGATCAACATGATCCCGGATCGCTGCGTGTTCGAGGTCGATATCCGCCTGCCCGTGGGCACCGAGCCCGACGTGGTGCTGGCCCGGCTGGAGGGCATCCTGGCGGAGTTTCCGCAGGCCTCGATGGAAGTGCAGCAATGGCACAGCACGCCGCCCAACGTCTGCGCGCACGATCATCCCATGGTGGACTTCATCGCCGACAATGCGCAGGCGATCGTGGGGCGCCGGCCGGTGGCCGTGCCATCGATCGGGTCCACCGATTGCCGCTACTGGCGCCGCAGCGGCGTGCCGGCGTACGTCTACGGCCCGGCGCCGGGCCGCATGGCGATGAGCAACGAGTCGGTCGACCTGGATGAGTTCATCGCGGTCGCCAAGGTCCATGCGGCGGCCGGGTGGGATTACCTGAACGGCGCTGCCTGAGAGCGGCCACGGCCGCACACAACACAAGGGGAATGCATGATGAGCAAGACGGGAAAGATGGCGGCCGCGCTGGCCGCGCTGTGCTTGAGCGTGGGCCTGGCCGGCGCCGCGCGGGCGGAGTCGACGCTGCAGGTGGCCCTGTTCACCAGCCTGAACAGCCTGGACCCCAACGTCACGACGCTGGGCGAGGAGTATGTGTTCAACGGGCTGGTGTTCGGCGGGCTGACCCGCATCGACGCCAACTCCAAGGTGGTGCCCGACCTGGCGGTAAGCTGGACGCCGTCGGCCGATCTGCGCGAATGGACGTTCAAGCTGCGGCCCGGGGTGAAGTTCCACCATGGCAAGCCGCTGACGGCCAGCGATGTGGTGTTTTCGTTCCAGCGCATCGTCGACCCGGCGACCGGCTCGCCCGGCCGCACGCAGCTGGAGGTGATGAAGTCGGTGGACGCGCCCGATGACGCCACGGTGCATTTCACCCTGACGCAGCCGTATGCCGATTTTCCCGGCTTGCTGACCGGCCGCCAGTTGCGCGTGGTGGCGCAGGATCGCATCGACACCATCAAGACCCAGCCCAGCGGGACGGGCCCGTTCCGCTTCGTGCGCTATACGCCGGGCGACCAGCTCGAGCTGGAGCGCAATCCCGATTACTACGACAAGGACCGCATCAAGATCGACCGGGTGGTGATGCGCGTCATGCCCGAGGCGGCCGCGCGCGTGGCGGCCTTGCGCTCGGGCAGCATCGACATGATCTGGAACCTGCCGCTGGAGACCATTCCGGACCTGAAGAAGGACGCCGCGGTAGTGGTGGACTCGGTGCCCAGCGCCAGCTGGGATGGCATCGTGCTGAACAACTCCAAGCCGCCGTTCAATGATGTGCGGGTGCGCCGCGCGGTGTTCCTGGCGCTGGACAAGAAGGAGCTGGTGAACTTCGCGCTGTTCGGCGAGGGCTCGCCCACCCACAGCCCGATCGCGCCGACCGATCCCGCGTTCAACAAGGATATCGGCTTTGCCCCCGACCTGGCGCAGGCCAAGCAGTTGCTGGCCGAGGCCGGCTATGCCAAGGGTTTCGCGGTGGACATCTTCGTGCCGGCGGGCCGGCCTTCGCGCGAACGGCTGGGCGTGGCCGCGCAGCAGCTGCTGCGGCCGCTGGGGATCAAGCTGAACGTGCAGCGGGTGCCTTACAACCGCTATTCGGCTGGCGTGGCGGGAATCGCGCCCATGTATGTGGATGGCTTTTTCGCCAGCCCGGTGATCGACGCGGCGACGTCGCCCTGGTTCTACAGCACGGGTTCGTGGAACGCGCGCATGTGGCATTTCTCGAGCAAGCGCGTGGACCAGGCGCTGGACGCGGCGCGCGCCAGCACCGACCGCGCCGAGCAGATCCGCCACTACCAGGATTTCCAGCGCGCGCTCACCGAGGAGGTGCCGGGCGTGATCGGCTACGTGACCAATGTCGCCACGGCCTACCGCGCCGACATCAAGAACTACCACACCAATCCCTTCCTCTGGCTCGACCTGTACGACGTCGAGAAAACCGGCGGGGCGCGCTGAGCCATGTGGGCCTATCTCGTCAGGCGACTGGGGCACGTGGTGTTCGTGGTCGCGGCCATGGCGGTGCTGATCTTCCTGATCACGCAGGCCATGCCCGGCAACGTGGCCTACACCATCGCGGGGCACTTCGCCTCGCCCGAACAGGTCGCCGCCATCGAGGCCCGCCTGGGCCTGAACGATCCGCTGTGGACGCAGTTCTGGCGCTGGGCCGGCGCCGCGCTGCACGGCGACATGGGGCAGTCGCTGGTGATGGGCCGGCCCGTCGGCCCGCTGATCTCCGCGGCGCTGGGCCGCTCCGCGCTGCTGGCGGTGGCGGCCCTGGTGCTGACGGCGGCGCTGGGCATTTTCCTGGGCGTGGTGGCGGCGGTGCGCCATGGCCGCTGGCAGGACCGGCTGATCCTGGCGTTCTCGTGGCTGTCGATTTCGCTGCCGCAGTTCCTGATCGCCATCGTGCTGGTGCTGCTGGTGGCCGGCACGCTGGGGTGGCTGCCCGCCACCGGGTATGTGGAGCTGTCCGCCGGCTTCGGTGCCTGGCTGTCGCACCTGGTGATGCCGGTATGCACGCTGGTGCTGGGCCTGGTGGCCCACGTCACCAGCCTGCAGCGCTCCAGCATGCTGGAGACCCTGAGCGCGCCCTATGTGCGCGCGGCCCGCGCCAAGGGCCTGCGCGAACGCACGGTGCTGTACCGCCATGCCCTGCGCAACGCGCTGATTCCCACCGTGACGGTGCTGGCGCTGGACTTCGGCATCCTGATGGGCGGCATCGTGGTGGTGGAGACGGTGTTCTCGTATCCCGGCCTGGGCCGCCTGCTCATCTTCGCCGTGGAGCAGAAGGACCTGCCCGTGCTGCAGGCCGGCGTGCTCGCGGTCACCGTCATCTATGCCCTGGCCAACCTGGCGGCGGATATCGCCTATGCCATTCTCGACCCCCGGATCCGCTATGGAAATCTCGACACCCATTGAAGCCGGCCGCGCCCGCGCGCCGCTGCCCATGGCCCTGGTCGTGGGTACCCTGATGCTGGCAGCCATCGTGCTGGTTTCGCTGGGCGCGCCCTGGCTGGCCCAATACGATTTCGACGCCATGGACGCCGCCGCGCGCATGCTGCCGCCGTCGCCGCAGCACTGGCTGGGCACCGACGAATTCGGCCGCGATGTGTTCAGCCGCGTGCTGTATGGCGGCACCACGTCAATCCTGCTGGGCGTGTCGGCCACCGCCCTCAGCTTCGTCGTGGGCGTGCCGCTGGGCCTGCTGGCGGGCTACCTGCGCGGCTGGATCGACGACGCGGTGATGCGCACGGTGGACATCGTCATTTCGGTGCCGCCGGTCATGCTGGGCCTGCTCATCCTGGCGTCCACCGAGCCCAGCCTGTGGAAGGCGGCGCTGGCCGTGGGGATCATCTACACGCCCATCATGATCCGGCTGGCGCGCGGCATGACGCTGTCGCTGGCCAACGAGGAGTTCATCACCGCAGCCCGCGCGCGGCGAGGGGCTGGCCTGGATCCTGCTGCGCGAGATCCTGCCCAATGCCTTGCCGCCCCTGGTGGTGGAGGCGTCGCTGCGCGTCAGCTTCGCCATCCTGCTGGGCGCGGTGTTCAGCTTCCTGGGGCTGGGCACGCAGCCGCCGTCCTCGGACTGGGGCCTGATGGTGGCCGAGGCGCGTCCCTACCTGGAGCGCGCGCCCTGGGTGGCCCTGTCGCCCGGGCTGGCGATCTGCCTGACCGTCATCGCCGTCAACCTGATGGGCGAAGGCCTGCGCAAGCGCCTGGATGCGCGCGGCGAGCAAAGGAACTGAGATGCACCAAGACACTATCCTGAATATCAAGGGCCTGGAGGTGCGCTACGGCCGCAACCAGGTGCTGCATGGCGTGGATCTCGAATTGCCGCGCGGCGCGTCGCTGGGCATCGTGGGCGAGAGCGGCTCGGGCAAGAGCACGATTGCCTGGACGGTGCTGGGCCTGTTGCCGCCCGGCGCGGCGGTCACCGCCGGCAGCGTGGCCTTCGACGGCGAGGACATCACGGGAGAACGCGCCGCCGGGCTGCGCGGCGACCGCATTGCCATGGTGTTCCAGGACCCATTTACCGCGCTCAATCCCAGCCTGCCCGTCGGCCGCCAGATCACCGAGGCGCTGGTCGAACGCGGGCGCGCCGATGCCCGCAGCGCGCGCGCCGAAGCCCTGCGGCTGATGGACGAGGTGCGCCTGCCGCGCGCCAGTACGTTGCTGGACGCCTATCCGCACCAGTTGTCCGGCGGCATGAAGCAGCGCATCGTGATCGCCACGGCGCTGGCCTGCTCGCCCGACTTGCTGCTGCTCGACGAGCCGACCACCGCGCTCGACGTCACGGTGGAAGCCCGCATCCTGGATCTGCTGGACGAGTTGCGGGTGCAGCGCGGCCTGAGCATGGTCTTCATCAGCCACAACATCGGTTTGGTCGAGCGCATGTGCTCGCGCGTGACGGTCATGCACGGCGGGCGCGTGCAGGAAGCCGGCGCCGCGCAGCAGGTGCTGTGGCATCCCGCCCATGCCTACACCCGCAAGCTGCTGGCTGCCTTGCCGCTGCTGGAAAAGCGCGCGCCGGCCGTGCCGGCCGTCGGCGCGCCGATCGCGCGCGTGCGCGACGTGCGCCTGACATTCCGGCCCGCCCATCCGCTGGGCGGCTGGGCCAGGCTGCTGCGCCTGCCGCGCGCCGAAGGCGTGGCGGCCCTGGCCGGCGTGTCGCTGGAACTGCGGCCGCGCGAAGTGGTGGGCCTGGTGGGCGAGAGCGGGTCGGGCAAGTCGACCCTGGGCCGCTGCCTGGTCGGCCTGCAAGCGCCGGATGCGGGCACGGTCGAGCTGTCCGACCACGATGTGTACCGCGCCAGCCCGGAGGTGGCGCGCCGGCTGCGGCGCCAGTCGCAGATGGTGTTCCAGAATCCCGACTCCTCGCTCAACCCGCGCCAGCGCGTGGGCGAGGTGTTGCGCCGCCTGCTGCAATTGATGGGGCTGGATCGCCGCCAGCAGGATCGCCGCATGGACGAGCTGCTGGATCTGGTGCGCCTGCCGGCGGCCTACGCCGAGCGCTATCCGCACCAGCTCAGCGGCGGGGAAAAGCAGCGCGTGGGCATTGCCCGCACGCTGGCGCTGGAGCCTTCGGTGCTGGTGTGCGACGAAGCCACTTCGGCGCTGGACGTGTCGGTGCAGGCGTCGATCCTGGAGCTGCTCAAGGACTTGCGCGACCGGCTGGGCGTGGCGATGCTGTTCATCTCGCATGATCTGGCGGTGGTGTCGCAGATATCCGATCGGGTGGTGGTGATGCGCCATGGCGCCATCGTCGAGCAGGGGCGCACCGATCAGGTGCTCAGCGCCCCGGCCCACGAGTACACGCGGCTGCTGCTCGACAGCGTGCCGGCTTTCGTGGCGCGCCGCGCGCGGGAGGCGGCCGTGGCCTGACAGCGGCCTTTGCGGGGGGCGGCGACGGGCGGGCCTTGCCCCTATAATCCGACGCATGACTGAGCACCCGGGCGCATGACGCCATGACGACCAAGGCTACGGGCAACCGCAAGGTAGTCAAGATCGTGGACGTCGCCAAAGCGGCCAACGTCTCGCCCGCGGTCGTCTCGCGCATTCTCAGCAATGACAGCAAGCTGGTGGTGCGCGAGGAAACCCGCGCCCGCGTGCAGCAGGCCATCGAGGCGCTGGGCTACACGCCCAACCTGCAGGCGCGCGGCCTGCGCTTGTCGCGCTCCAATACGCTGGCCATGATCGTGCCCGAGCTCAACAGCCCGGTCTTTCCCGTAATCATCCAGGGCGCCCAGCGCGCCGCCTGGGAGCGCGGCTATTCGCTGCTGGTGGGCGGCATGGGCGGCGAGGAGGAGGACCCCAAGGTGGCCGGGCGGCTGTTGCGCAGCAACCGTATCGACGGCCTGCTGGTGACCACCGGCCGGCACGAAGCGCAGATGCTGCAGGAGCTGGCTACGCTGAACGCGCCGTTCGTGCTGGTCAACCGCTACCTCGACGATCAGCATCCCTACGTCGAACTCGACGAGCGCGGCGCGGCGGCGGCCATCACCCGCCATTTCATCGAACTTGGGCATCGCCGCATCGCCTTCCTGGGCGGTCTGCAGCGGCGGGTGGGCGAACGCCGCGTGGCGGGCTACGCCGACGCGCTGGCCGAGGCGGGCCTGCCCTGGGTGCCGCAGCTGGTGGTCGACGCCGGCTACTACAAGCCCGGCGGCGAGGACGGACTGCGCCAATTGCTGGCGCTGGACGAGCCGCCCACCGCGGTGGTGGCCACCAACGAGATCGTGGCCGCCGGCGCGATGGCGGCCGCGCACCGGCAGGGCGTGCGCATTCCGCGCGACCTCTCCATCGCCAGCTTCTCCGACGGCATCGTGGCCGAACTGCTGAGCCCCGCGCTGACCGCCGTGCGCTTTCCGCTGGAGCGCATGGGCTACCTGGCCACCGCCATGCTGGTCGATATCGTCGAGGGGCGGGGCGCGCCCCAGGCGGGCCTGTGCCTGCCGCACGAGAGCGTGGTCGTGCGCGACTCGACCGCCCGGCCGCCCGGCCGCAAGGCGCGCGCCGCCACTCGCTAGGCGCCGGGCCGCAGGCCCGGACAGCGTGCCGAAACCGTCACCCTTGCCCTGGGCAGCCGGCCCGATTCCTGGCATTTGCATGCCTGGACGGACACGGCTCGAATGGCACGCATGGCGCAGCCAGGGGTCGGAATCGTCGTAATCGAAGGGTTGTCAGTTGGCATCCTGAACGGATTGCCTCAAACTGAAAAACACCGCATGACACGTTGCCCGCATCCAGACAAAGACGTCGACGCCGCGCTCAAGCATGCCGAGGCGCACGGCTGGTACATCCGGCGACGGGGCGGCCATGCCTGGGGGCGCATGTACTGCCCATGCAACGACAGCGAATGCCGTTGCGGCGAGTTCTGCATCACCAGCATCTGGAGCACCCCCAGGAACCCGGGCCACCACGCGCGCGCCCTGCGGCGCGTGGTGGATGACTGCGCCAGGCATCGCCGGGCGCATGCGTGCCGCAGCAAGGAGTAACCCATGGAATACCTCTTCACCCTCAAATACCAGCTGGCCGACGCCGACAGCGACCTGGACCCCTTGGTCGAGCGTCTGGGCCAGGCCGGTTGCGACGACGCCCTGGTGGGCATGGGCCTGCCCGGCCGCCTGGCGCTCGAATTCACCCGCGAGGCCGACAGCGCCGAGGCGGCCGTGCGCAGCGCGCTGGCCGACGTGCGCCGCGCCATGCCCACGGCGGCGCTGATCGAGGCCGCGCCCGACCTGGTCGGCCTGACCGACGTGGCGCAGATCGTCGGCGTGTCGCGGCAGAACATGCGCAAGCTGATGCTGGCGCACCCCGCCACCTTTCCGGCGCCCATCCACGAGGGCAGCGCCTCGCTGTGGCACCTGGCCGACGTGCTGGGCTGGCTGCAGGCCCGCGGCGGCTATCCGCTGGCGCAGGCCACGCTGGATGTGGCGCGCATGGCGCTGAAGGTCAATGTGGCCAAGGAGGCGCGGCGCCTGCCGCGCTCGGCCGGCGCCGGCCTCGACGCCCTGGTGGGATGACTTGCCGCCTATGGCCTGGCGGGTGCGCGCTTGCGGGGCGAGCGCGGCGCCACGCCCGTTGACGCCGGCCGCCGGCGGCTCAACGCGCCGGCCGCCGCCGCCTTGAGCAGCCGCCTGAAGGTCGGGCATTGCGCATGGCTGGGGGCGGGACAGGCGGCGGCATGCCGCAGCCCGCGGCTCATGGCCTGCAACTGCTTGACGGTGGCGTCGATTTCTTCGGCCTTGGCCAGCAATACCTGCCGGTCCACCCGCGGCGCGCCTTGCGGCGACAGCATCGCGCGTATGTCGTCCAGCGACAGGCCGCCGGCCTGGCCCAGCGCGACAAGAGCCAGTTGCTCGAGCACCGCTGGCGCATAGCGGCGGCGCGCGCCGGGCGGGCTGACCGGCGCGATCAATCCCACCTTGTCGTAGTACCGCAATGTCGAGGCCGGAACGCCGGTGCGCCTGGCGACTTCGGCAATATCCATGCAAGACCTCCATTGACTTAAAGTTGACTTCAACTTCTATCATAGGCCTTCTCGATGAAGAGGGTCAACGCACAGGAGGGGATATGGCACCGCAGGAGATGCTGGCGCGCGTCGTGCTGGTCGGCATGGGCGCCACGGCCGTGATGGACGTGTGGACGATGGCACTCAGGCGCCTGGGCGTGCCCGTGCTGGACTATGCCCTGGCGGGCCGCTGGGCGGGCCACTGGCGCCATGGCCGGTTTGCGCACGCCGATATCCGGCAGGCGCCGGCGGTGCGCGGCGAAGCGGCGTTGGGTTGGGGGCTGCACTATGCGACCGGCGTGCTGTTCGCCGGCCTGCTGGTCGGCGTCGCGGGCCAGGCATGGCTGCGGGCGCCGTCGCCGGGGCCGGCCTTGGCGGTGGGCGTGGCGACCGTGCTGTTGCCGTGGTTCGTGATGCAGCCCGCGCTGGGAGCGGGACTCGCTTCGTCGCGCACGCCCACGCCGCTCAGGAATTGCCTGCGCAGCGTGCTTGTGCACGCGGTCTTTGGCCTGGGGCTTTATCTGGCCGGCCTGGCGCTGGCCTGGATAGGGCGCTGAACCGGCGCCCGCGCGGCGCATGTCCGCGCGGGCGCGCGGATCATGCCGGCGGGCCGGTCCGGGTTCCGCTCGCCAGCAGCCCGTTGTGCGCGCCCAGGGCGGGCGCGCCGCTGACGAAGCGGGCCGGGGTATCGGACAGGCGTATCGGACTGGCCAGCGTCGCGGCCGTGGCGGCGCCGGCGGTTTCGGGCCGGCGCACCATTTCGCGCGCCGCCACCTGCGGATGGCGGAGAATGTCGGCGTAGCTCAGCACGGGGCCGGCGGGGATGCCCGCCTCGCGCAGGCGCGCCAGCCAGTGTTCGGACGGCTGCGTGGCCAGGGCCTGTTCGACCAGTTCGGCCAGGACCGCGCGATGGGCCAGCCGGGCCGTGTTGTCGGCGAAGCGTGGATCGTTCTTCAGCGCGGGACGGTCGAGCAGGTCGCAGGTTTTCTCCCAAAGGCCCTGCGAGGCCGCGCCCAGCGCAATGGCGCCGTCCTGGGTCCGGAATATCTGGTAGGGCGCGGCGTTGCGCGAGGCCTGTCCCATGCGTTCGGGATTGTGGCCCGTGGCCAGGTAATCGGCGACCTCCAGCGGCGCCATGGCCAGCGCCGAGTCCAGCAAGGCGACGTCGACCAATTGCCCCGTGCCGGTTTGCTGGCGCGCGGCAAGCGCGGTAAGCACGCCGATGGTGGCGAACAGGGCCGTGGAAACGTCGACGATGGGAATCGGCAGCCGGTGCGCGGGGCCGTCGGTCGGGCCGCACTGCGCGGCCAGGCCGGACATGGCCTGGATGACCAGGTCGAAGCCGCCTTCGCCTCGCATGGGGCCGGATTGGCCGAAGCCCGAGATCGAGCAATAGACCAGGCGCGGGAACTCCGCATGCAGGGTCGCGTAGTCCAGGCCCAGGCGCGCCATGACGCCTGGCCGGTAGTTTTCGACCAGCACATCGGCGCTGCCGATGAGGTCGCGGCATTGCGCGCGGCCGGCCGGCGTGGAGAGGTCGATCGTGACGCTGTGCTTGTTGCGATTGAAAAGGTTGAAGAAAGCGCTCTGTCCATCGACGAAAGGGGAAGAGTGCCGCTGGTCGTCGCCGCCGCCGGGCTTTTCGATCTTGATGACTTCGGCGCCGAAGTCCGCCAGCATCGCGGTGCAATAGGGCGCCGCGATCCATTGGCCCATGTCCAGGACGCGCAAGCCTTGCAGTGCTCCCGTCATTGCACTGCTCCCGCCGGCTGCAATCGGGCGCTGCCCTCGACCGCCAGGGTCGAGCGCTCCTTGGCGTGCGCCTCGTAGCGGACCTGGTCGCCATCGCGCCAGAGGGAGAGCAGCAGGGTCTCGCCCGGATAGAACACGCCGCGAAAGCGCGCGGACAGCGTGGCGATGCCATCGGTGTCATACGCCGCCAGCTCGCGCGCGATGGCGTGCTGCACCAGGCCCATCAGGCATACGCCGTGCAGGAAAGGACGCGGGTAGCCGGCCTGGCGCGCGGCGGCGGGCCAGGAGTGCACAGGGTTGACGATGCCGTGCAGGTCGAACAGCAACGCCTGCTGCGGCAAGGTCGGCTGTTCGGTCTGGATGTCGGGCGCGCGCGCCGGGACGGCCGGCAGGCGCGTCGAGTCGTCGGGCGGTCCGCCGAAGCCGCCATCGCCGCGGCATATCGTCACCATGGAAAGCGTGGCGTAGTGCGTGCCATTGTCGGCGTCGTGCAGCGTGCGCTCGGCGTGCAGCATCGCGCCGAACTGCCGGCCCTTGTCGGTGATGCGCGTGACGCGCAGCTGGCTGGCGATGCGGCCGGCGGCGGGCAGCGGCCGGTGCGTCGCGATACGCTGCTCGCCCAGCACGCACCGGGCCCAGTCTATCCCCGTCCAGGGCTGGCGTTGCCAGAAGCCGGGGTTGGCCAGCACCAGGGCCATGCCGCCGGCGGTCTTGGGCGCGTCGCCATAGACGTACTGCAACTGGCGCTCGTCCATCGGGTCCTGGCCATAGCCTGCGCTCAGGGCATACAGGCTGCAGTCCCGCGCGCCGTACGACTGCGTCTCGACGGGAAACTCGTGCGCTAACAATGCTTGCACATTCACGACCGGCTGCTCCTCAGTTGACGGCCAGATTGAGGCTCTGGACGATGGGCTTCCACTTCTGGATGTCCGCATCGATGACGGCCTGGAACTGCGCCACGCTGCCGCCCTGCGGCGTCATGCCCATCTCCAGCAGCTTGGACCGTACGTCGTTGTCGGCCAGCACGGCCGCGACGTCGCGGTTCAGCTGTTCGACGATGGCCGCCGGCGTGCCGGCCGGGGCGACCAGGCCGAACCAGGCCGAGGCCTCGTAGCCGGGCAAGCCGGACTCGGCGATGGTCGGCACGTCGGGCAGTTTCGAGAAGCGGGTTTCGGAGCTCACGCCCAGTGCGCGCAGTTTGCCGCCCTGGACATGCGGCAGCGCCGACGAGAGGTTGTCGAACATGACTTGCACATCGCCGCCGTAGAGCGCCTGCAGCCCGGGCGCGGAACCCTTGTAGGGGATGTGCAGCATGTCGATGTTCGCCATGTGCGCCAGCAGCGCGCCGGCCAGGTGATTGGACGAGCCGTTGCCCGACGACGCATAGGTCACGCTGGGCTGCGCCTGCGCCAGCTTGATGAGGTCCTGCAGCGAGTCCAGCTTGCTGGCGGCGTTGACCACCAGCACGTTGGGCACCCGGGTGACCTGGATGACCGGCTGGAAGTCCTTGGCCGCGTCATAGCCTGGCGCGGAGAAGATCAGCGGGTTGATGGCGAACTGCCCGATCGAGGCCATCATCAGCGTGTAGCCGTCGGGCCGGCTGCGCGCCAGGAAACCGGCTGCGATGTTGCCGCCCGCGCCGGTCTTGTTCTCGACGACGACCTGGCGCTCGTACTTGGCCGACAGCTTGCTGGCGATGAGACGCGCCAGCAGGTCCGTCGTGCCGCCCGGAGCGTAGGGCACGACGAGCCGGACCGGTTCGGCGGGATAGGGGGCGGCGGCGGCGCCAGCCGACAGGGCCGAGACGGCCATGCCCAAAGCCAGGGCCAGTTTGCGGCAAAACATGATGCTTCTCCTTAGCTGATTGCACTTATAGTTTGAAGGTCCGGTCCAGCCGGACGATGTCGCCCCGATAGACGGGCGTTCCTGCGTAGATGATGCGGCCCGACTCATCGCGCACGACGCGCTTCATGATGACGACGGGCGCGCCCACGGCGATATCCAGCCACTTGGCCAGCTCCACGTCGGCGGCATCGACCTGGATCATTTCGAAGGCCTCCAGCTTGCGCTGCGGCAGGAGCTGCGGCAGGACGTGCAGCGCAATCTCATGGCGAAAGCGCTTGGGCGCCTTGCGGTACACCTCGCGGTCGATGTAGATGTCGGCCACGGTATAGGGAATGCCCTGGGCCTCGTGCACGCGGCGCATGTAGAAATAGGCGTCCGCGGGCTGTCCGTGCTGGGCATAGTCGGCGGGGCACTCGACCCGGTCGCGTTCGGCCAGGATGCGCACCTGGCTGGCGCCCCACAGGGCCCGAATACCGCTCCAGTCCTGGTCCAGCGGAAGCTCCAGGCCTACCGGCGCCACGGCGTCGTCCAGGACGAAGGTGCCGACGCCCTGGCGGCGCTGGACCAGGCCGTTGCGCTCGAGCAAGGCCAGGGCCTGGCGCGCGGTGACGACGGCGGTGTTGAACTGCCGGGCCAATTGATCGATGGCGGGCAGCCGGTCGCCCGGGCGATAGTCGCCGGCGCGGATACGCATGCGCAGCAGGTGCGCCAGATTGACATAGCGTTTGTTCGAACCGCTTGCCAGCAAGTCGTCTTTCACGGTGGCCATGTTCAGATTTCGCCCGGTGTTTTCCATATCATTCCGTAATTCTAATATTAGAATGACTTGGCAGGCAAGGGCGCAGGTCTGTCGCGTCCGCCGGTCCGGATGCCGGGTCTTGCGGCGGCCAAGATCGCCCGCTATGCGGGCGCCTTGCGCGCCTGCCTGGGTGGCCGGTGGGCCCTGGCGGTCAGTTGGCCGTGATGCCGGCCGACTGGATCAGGGCGCCCCAGCGCGCGGTCTCGCGGTTGACGAATTCGGTGGTGGACGGAAGGTCCTGGTAATTGATCACCCCGCCGGTCTGGCGGATTTTTTCCTTGATGGCGGGGTCGGCCAGGGTTTTCTTCAGCGCTGTGCTCAAGGTGGCCATGGCGGCGGCCGGGGTGGCCTTGGGCGCGGCGAGCACCGTCCACGAAGTGACCTCCAGCTCGGGATAGCCCAGTTCGGCCACCGTGGGCACATCGGGCAGGTCCGGAATCCGCGCATGGGAGGTGGCCGCCAGCGCGCGCAGGCGCGCGGCCTGGATCTGGCCGGTGGAGTTGGTGGCCTGGTCGAACATCATGTCCACGTGGCCGGCCATGGTGTCGTTGAGGGCCGGCGCATTGCCCTTGTACGGGACGTGCATCAGCCGGGTGCCGGTCTCGTGCATGAACAGGGCGCCGACCAGGTGCGTGGAGGTGCCGTTGCCCGCCGACGCGTACGTCAGCGCGTCGGGCCGGGCCTTGGCCTGTTCTATCAGTTGCGGCAGGCTCTTGAGCGTGGACTGCTGGCCCACCACGATGACATGCGGCGTGTCGTAGATGCGTCCCACCGGCGCGAGATCGCGTTCGGGCTGCAACGGCATGTTGCGGTACAGGTGGCTGTTGACGCTCATCACGCCCATACTGCCGAACAGCAGGGTGTAGCCGTCCGGCCTGGCGCGGGCCACGGCCTCGGCGCCGATATTGCCGGCGGCGCCGGTGCGGTTCTCGACGATGACGGTCTGCTTGAGCTGGCTGCCCAGGCCGGTGGCGAGGATGCGCGCGACGACGTCGCTGCCGCCGCCGGCCGAGAACGGCACGATGAGGGTGATGGGGCGCGCCGGATACGCGGCGTCGGCTTGCGCGTGCGCCTGGCCGGCCGGCAAGCATAGCGCCAGCGCCGCCAGGGCGCTGTGCAGCGCGGTGAGTCGGGGTTGCATGGCGTCTCCTTGGAGAGAGTGGGTCGAACGGGTGTCTAGGCCAGCCGCAGCAGCGCGAGCAGTGCGGCCGGGTCGATGGCGATGCCGTGTTGCGCGGCCAGCCTGCGCGCCGCGTAGCGCCGCTCGCCGGGCAAGCGTTGCTGGCCGCTGCGCAACAACGCCTGCGCCAGCTGGTCGATGCGCGCCGCGAAGCCGTGGCCGGCCGAGCGCGCCGGGTCGATGCACAGGAAGAACTGGCCGGTGCGCGAGGTCTGGGCGGTGGGGTGGGCGCTGCGATCGACTTCCCAGGAAAAGCTGCCGCCGGTCAGCGCGGCAGCCAGTACCTCGACCATCATGGCGATGGCCGAGCCCTTGTGGCCGCCGAACGGCAGCAGGGCGCCGCCGTCGAGCACGGCCGCCGGGTCGCGCGTGGGTTGTCCGTGCCTGTCCACGCCCGCGTCGGGCGGCAGCGTGTGGCCATGCTGGGCCGCCAGTTGCACATCGCCCTTGGCCATGACGCTGGAGGCCTGGTCGAATACCAGCGGGTCCGCGCCGGCGCGCGGGCAGGCGAAGGCCATGGGATTGGTGCCGTACAGCGGGGTGGTGCCGCCATGCGGCGCCATGTGGCTGATGCTGTTGACGGCGGTCAGCGCGATCCACTGCTGGCGCGCGTAGGGCTCGACGTCCAGCCACAGCGCGCCGAAGTGGTGCGAGTTGCGCGTCAGCAGCACGGCCAGGCCGTGCTGGCGCACGCGCTCCTCGATGAGCGGGCGCGCCGCCCGCAGGGCGCATTGGGCGAAGCCGTTGCGCGCGTCGACGATGATGGTCGCGCCGCTGGCGTCGATGACTGCCGGCTCGGCGTGCCCGTCGACCCAGTCGGTGCCCAGGGTGGCCACATAGCCGGCCACGCGATGCAGGCCGTGGCTTCGGGCCTCGTCCTGTTCGGCCAGGGCGCAGGTTTGCGCCAGTACGGCGGCGGTCGCGGCGCTGGCGCCGGCGCGCTCGAACAGCCGCGCCAGCAGCGCGGCCAGCTGGTCGGCGCTCAGCCGGCAGGGCGCGCCCGTGTCGGCGCAGCGCGCCAGGTGGCCGGCCAGTTCGTCGTGCGATGCGGCGGGGGAGATCGTCATGGTCGCAGCCCTCAGAGAATGCCTTCTTCGCGGTAGGGCTGGCTGGCCTGCACGCGTTCGTAGCCCAGCTTCGACAGGTCGAGGCTCTGGAACGCGCCGTGCACCAGCAGTTCGGCGATGCCGCGGCCGGCGGCGGGCGCGTGCATCATGCCGTGCCCGGAGAAACCCGCCACCGTGTACAGATTCTTCAGGCGCACGTTCCAGGCACCGATCACCGGGTTGCCGTCGAGCTCGTTCTGTTCGTACAGGCCGGACCAGGTGCGGTGGCACTTGGCCGCTTCGAGCGGCGGGAAGTGATGCGCCACGGCCGGCCAGACGACGTTCTCGAAATAGTCGTGATCGACATCGAAGTTGAAGCCCCGGTTTTCGTCGCCGTTGACCAGGCCGCCGGAAAAGCCCCGGCCTTCGGAGCGGAACGCCAGGCGGCTGAGATCCTTCACGTAGGGCAGGGGTTCGATCGGGTTGCCGCACGTGAAGTAGTGTTCGAAGCGGCGCATCGGCACGACCGGCAGGTGCATGCCGAACAGCTCGGCGACCTGGCCCGACCAGGCGCCGGCGGCGTTGACGAAGGCTTCGGCGTCCAGCTGCGCGCCGCTTTCCAGCGTGACGCGGCGCGCGCGGGCGGGCGTGACGTCGGCGGCCACGACACGGTCCTTGAGATACACCGCGCCCAGTTCGACGGCCTTGCGCCGAAAGCCCCACAGCAGGCCGTTGGGATCGCACCAGCCGTCTTGCGGCGTATGCGCGCCGGCGCCCAGGTCGTCGACATGGATGGAGGGAAAGCGCGCCTTCAGTTCGGCGGGGGTAAGCAGGTCGACCTGGCAGCCCATGGCCTGCTGCCGCGCCACGTTGCGCTCGAGCATGGCGACGCGCTCGGGCGGCACGAGGAACAGGTAGCCGCCTTGCACCCAGTCGACCGGCGCGGGCCGGCCATTGGCGGCCATGGTGTTCTCGAAGTTCTTGATGACGTCCAGGCTGTAGAGCGACATGGCGATGTTCTCGGGGCAGGTGAACTGCACCCGGCAGCCGCCCGATGAACGCAGCGCCGAGGCGAACTCGTAGCTCGGATCCGGCTCCACGACGCAGACCCGCGCGGCCGGGTCGCGCGCCAGCACGTGGTAGGCCACGCTGGAGCCGATGATGCCCCCGCCGATGATGACGATGTCGTACTGCTGGACCTGCGGCTGATTCATGGCTTGCACCCGATTCCAATGTTGGCGAGAATGTATCCTTTATTGGATCCAATTAAATCATGGCTGGCGGGGCCGCGGTGTTGCGGGAAACCCTGATGCGGCCGGACAGGGAGCGCGAGGATGAGGCAGGCATTGTTTCTGGGTTACGGCCGGATGGGCGCGGCGCTGGGCGAAGCCTGGCTGCGCGCCGGTTTGCTGGCAGGGATAGACGCGGTCGATCCGGGGCGCGATGGCGCCGGCCTGCGGGCGCGCCTGGTGCGCGGGGCGGACGAATTGCCGGAGCAGGCCTACGACCTGGTGGTGCTGGCGGTGAAGCCGGCCATGGCGCAGCAGGCCTTGCGCCCCGTGCCGCCGGCGCGGCTGGCGCGCGCCTGCCTGGTGTCCATCATGGCCGGCGTGCCGGCCGGCGCATTGCGGCAGGCGCTGCAGCCGCCGCGGCCGGTGGCGCGGGCCATGCCCAATACGCCGGTCATGGCGGGGCAAGGCTGCACCGGGCTGTACGGCGGCGACGATGTCGCGCCCGCGCAGCGCGCCGCGATCGGCCGCCTGTTCGAGGCCGTGGGCGCGGCGTTCTGGGTCGATACGGAAGATCAGCTGCACGCCGTGACGGCGTTGAGCGGCAGCGGTCCGGCCTACTACCATCTGTTCAGCGAGGCGCTGGCGCAGGCGGGCGAGCAGCTGGGCCTGCCGGCCGCGCTGGCGCGCAGCCTGGCGGCCCGCACGGCGCTGGGCGCGGCCAGCCTGCAGTGCGAGGAAGGCGCCGATTTCGCCGCGCTGCGCCGCGAGGTGACCTCGCCCCACGGCACCACCCATGCGGCGATCGAAGTGTTCGAGCAGGCGGGGGCGCTGCGCACGCTGGTGCGCGATGCGGTGCGGCAGGCGCAGGCGCGCTCGCGCGAGCTGGCGCGGCCCTAGGCGGGCGGCGCTGCCTCAGATCAGGCCATGTTCCTTGCGCAGCACGTCCTGCGTGTGCTCGATGTGCGCTTCGAGCAGGTCGCGCGCGCGCTTGGCCTTGCCGGCGATGCATGCGTCCAGGATGGCGCGGTGCTCGTTCTGGGGCGACTTGCGGCCCACGGCATAGGACTGGTGCGCACGCAGATGGATATCGATGCCGCGCACCAGGTTCTCGATGGTCTTGAGCAGGCGCGGGCGGCCGCTGGGGCGGTACAGGCACATATGGAATTCGAGGTTCAGCTCGCTCCATTCGCGCGGGAATTCGCTGGCGTCGTAGCGCGCGATGATGGTCTCGGCTTCCTTGAAGACCGCGGGCGTCATGTGCGGAATGGCCAGCACCAGCGCGCGCGATTCCAGCCCCACCCGGATGTCGAGCGTTTCCAGCAGTTCCTGGACCGAGCGCGACGCGACCACCGAGCCCTGGTGCGGCGCGTGCGTGACCAGTCCCTCGGCTTCCAGCCGCTTGAGCGCCTCGCGCACCGGTATGCGGCTGACGCCGAAGCGCTTGGCCAGCACCTCCTGCTTGAGCTGCACGCCGATGCCCAGCGAGCCGTCGAGGATCAGGGCGCGCAACTCGTCGGTCACGCCATCGGCGGTCAGCGTCAAGGGTCCTGCATTAGCGTTGGTCATGCCTGGTCAACCTGGAAGAGCCGCGCGGCCGGATGGCCGTCGAGGATGGGGGCCGATCATACACACCGCGCGCGGCCCGGCGGGCGGCTGCGGGGGGGTGAAACGGCGTGGATATTATTTTGGATCCATCATACCACCCGCGTCGGCGCTGCGTGACCCGCCGCGCAGGGTACGGGGTATCATCGGGGCCGCCGTCAGCGACACTAGAAGGAAGCGTGCCATGAACTCCGCATCTCGCCTGAACATCTCCAGTACGTCCGACGATTGGCGCGGCCTGGCGCTGTCGAATTTCCCCCTGTCGCCGTTCGTGCTCGATGGCGAGCTGTTCGCCTCGGTGGAAGGGTTCATCCAGGGGATCAAGTTCCGCGAGGACGATCCGCGCCGCGCCACTGCGTTCCTGTCCAGCGGCTGGGATGCCAAGCACCTGGGCGACACGGTGGACCGCAGCGGGGCCTATTGGGGCGGCGCGCGCATTCGGTACGGCTCGGCCGAACACCACCAGTTGATCGAGCGGGCCATCCGCGCCCGCATCAAGCAATGCGAGGGCTTGCGTCGCACCTTGCGGGCGACCGAGGGCATGACCCTGGTGCACGATACCGGCAAGCCGGAGGCCCCGCATACCTCGCTGCCCGCCACGGTGTTCTGCCGCATTCTCGAAACGCTGCGCCGGGAAATTCTGGCGCGCGCGCGGCCGTAGCCGCGGCGGCTAGGGCTGCGTCTCGGCGCCGCCGGCCAGGGCCTTGTAGAGCACGACCAGGCGGGTGCGCAGGCGCCCGTCGCTGGCCGTGAGGTCGCGGCGCGCCTGCAGGTCTTCGCGTTGCGCGTCCAGGACGGCCAGGTAGTCGGTCAGGCCGCCGAGATAGCGCGCCTGCGCCCATGCGCGGGCCTGCGCGGCGCTTTCGGCCTTTTCCCGCAGGCGCGCATATTGCAGCTGTTCGGCGCGATAGCCGCTGAGTGCGTCGTCGACTTCATGCCAGGCCCGCAGCACGGTCTGCTGGTAGGCGACGGCGGCCTCCTGCTGCTGCAGTTCGCGCAGCGTGACCACGCTGCGGCGGCGGCCGCTGTCGAAGATGGGCAGGTCCAGCGACGGCCCGATGGACCAGGTGCGGCTGCCCCAGTCGCCGAACTTGCCGCTCTCGTACGATTCGTAGCCGAACCGCGCGCCCAGGCGGATGCTGGGGTAGAGGTCGGCCTGGGCCAGGCCGATGCGGGCGGTGGCCTGGTGCAGGCGCGCTTCGGCGGCGCGCCAGTTCGGACGGCAGCCCCAGCGCGTAGTCGGGCAGCGGCCGCGCCGGGCCGTCGCCTTCGGGCGCGGCCAGCTCGTCGCCCAGTTCGCCGGGCCGCGCGCCGAGCAGCAGGCCCAGGCGGTTGCCGGCCTGGGCCTGCTGCTCCAGCCAGCGCGGCAACTGGGCCTGCAGGCCGGCCAGTTGCGTGCGCTGGCGCGCCACGTCGAGATCGGCGGCCAGCCCGCCGCGCGCTCGCGCCTGGATGAGCGACAGTTGTTCTTGCAGCGCCGCGATGTCCTGGCGCAGCAGCCGCGCCTGATGCTGCGCGGTGCGCAATTCGAAGTAGTTGCGCGCCACCTCGCTGACCAGGCTGAGCCGCGCCGCGTCGTACAGCGCGGCCGAGGCCGCCACGTCGGCGTCGGCGGCCTCGACGGCGCGCCGCACGCGGCCCCACAGATCCAGTTCCCAGGAGGCGTCGAAGCCGGCCTGGTACAGGGTGTAGGGGTCGCTGAGCAGTTCGGTGACGGCCTGGCGATTGGCCGGCGCGATGGTGTCGAGAATGCGGTTGGCGGCGGCGTCTTCGCTCTGGCGCTGGCGCGTGACGGCCGCCGCCGCGTCGACCTGCGGGCCGCGCTGCGCGGCCACTGTCCGGCGTTGCGTGCGCGCCTGGGCGTAGCGCAAGGCTGCGCTTTGCAGGTCGGGGCTGGCGGCCAGCGCGCGCGCCTGCAGGCGGTCCAGCGCCGGATCGCCGAAGCTGCGCCACCATTGCGCGGCCGGCGCGCCGGCCGCGCCGGCGTGGCCCGCCAGTTCGGGCGGGCCGCCGTGCCACGACGTCCAGTCGGCCGGGGCGGCGGGGGTGGGCGCCTGGTAGTCGGGGCCGACGGCGCAGGCCGCCAGCGCGCAGGCCAGCGCGATGCAGAGTGCGGACAGGGGCAGGCGGGCGTGCATGGCGTGGGGCGGGTTCAGACGAGACGGTTGCGAAACAGCCACGCGGCCAGCGGCAGCGTGACGGCGGCGACGGCCAGCATGGGCAGGAAGTCGATGGCCACATCGCGTACGCCGGCGCCTTCCAGGTAGACGCGGCGCACCAGGTCGACGGCGAAGCGCAGCGGGTTGGCCCAGGTCGCGGCCTGCAGCGCCTCGGGCATATGTTGCCTACCGGCGTGATCAGGCCGGACAGCAGGATCAGCGGCATCATCAGGACGAAGGTATAGACCATGGCCTGCTGCATATTGGCCGACAGCGCCGAGATCGACAGGCCGATGCCCACGCTGGCGGTGGTGAACAGCAGCAGCCCCAGGTAAAGCGTGGCGGGCGAGCCGGCCAGGGGAATGGCGAACCAATAGCGCGTCACCAGCAGGATCAGGGTCGATTGCGCCAGGCCGATCAGGATGGCGGGCACGGCCTTGCCGACCAGGATCTCCAGCGGGTTGAGCGGGGTGACCAGCAACTGGTCGAAGGTGCCTTGCTCACGCTCGCGCGCCACCGAAAGCGCGGCCAGCATGAGAGTCTGGATCATGCTGAGCGTGGCGATCAGCCCGGGCATGATGTTCCAGCGGGTTTCCAGGTTGGGGTTGAACCAGGCGCGCGTGCTCATGCGCACCGGCGGCGCGCCCACGCCCGGCAGGGCGGCGTTGTAGCCGGCCACCAGCGTTGCGAGATGGCCGGCGGCCATGCCGGCGGTGGTGGAGTTGCGGCCATCGAGCACGACCTGCATGGGCGCGTCCTGGCCGGCCGCCAGGCGCCGGTCGAAGTCGGCGGCCAGGTGGATCACCAGCAGCGCCTGGCCGCCGTCGATGACGCGGGCGATGTCGGCCGGCGCGCGCAGGGTCGCCACGCGCTGGAATACGCCGGAGCCGTCGATGCGCGCGGCCAGCTCGACCGCGCCGGCGCCGCGGCTCTGGTCGAGCAGCGCGTAGGGCACACGGTTGAGGTCGTAGGTGGCGCCATAGCCGAACAGCAGGCTTTGCAGCAGCACGGGGGCGATCAGGATGACGCGGTTGGCCGGATCCTTGACGATGGCCAGCGTCTCCTTGCGGCACAGGAAGGCGATGCGGCGCAGCATGGCGGACAGGCGGGCGAGCATAGCGTGTCAGTCCAGGGATTTGCGCGTCAGGCGGCGCGCCAGGGCCAGCAGCGCCACGGCGTAGACGGCCAGGATGGCGCAGTTGCGGGCGATCAGGGGCCAGTTGTCGCCGGCCAGGAACGCGGTCTTCACCAGCTCCATGAAGTAGGTGGCGGGCAGCAGCGAGCCCACGAAGCGGATTGCCGCCGGCACGTTGCGCAGGTCGAACAGAAAGCCCGACAGCATCAGCGCCGGCAGGAAGCTGCTGAGCACGGCGACCTGGCTGGCCAGGAACTGGTTGCGCGTGGTGGCCGAGATCAGCAGGCCGATGCCCAGCGCCACGACCAGGTAGAGCATGGCGCTGAGCAGCAGCACCGCCAGCGAACCCTGCAGCGGCACGTGGAACAGCAGGCGCGCCGCGGCCAGGCACAGCCCCAGTTCCAGCATGCCGACGACGAAGTAGGGGATCATCTTGGCCAGCAGGATTTCGGTGGGGCGCACGGGCGTGACGAACAGCGCCTCCAGGGTGCCGCGCTCCCATTCGCGCGCCACCACCAGCGCCGTCAGGAAGGCGCCGACCAGGGTCATGATGAGCGCGATCAGGCCGGGCACCAGGTACCAGGTGCTGGTGTTGGCGGCGTTGAACCACAGCCGCTCGACCATGGTCACGCCGGGCGGCGGCGCGGCGTGGCCGGCGCGGTCGGCGCGCAGGCGCGCTGCGTGCCCGAGCGCGCCGTCGACGTAGCGCGCCAGGGCGGCGGCGCTGTTGGCGTCGGCGCCATGCAGCAGCAACTGCACCTGCGCGTCGCCGGCAGCCAGCCGGCGCGCGAAGTCGGCGGGCACGCGCACGATGCCCTCGACCTCGTGCCGGCGCATCAGCGTTTCGGCGCTATGCATATCGGCCAGCCAGACCGGCGCCAGGTAGTCCGAGCCGGCCAGGCCGGCCAGCGCGTCGCGCGCCTGGGGCGAGCGGTCTTCCAGCACGACCGCGATCGGCGCGTTGCGCAGGTCCAGCGACAGCCCGTAGCCGAAAATCAGGATCAGCAGGATGGGCAGGACCAGGCCAATGGCCAGGTTGCTGCGGTCGCGCAGCAACTGGCGGAACTCCTTGCGCACGAGGCTGGCCAGCCGGGGCCAGAAACCGCCGGCGCCTGCGCGCGGGCTCATGGCCGCGTCTCCCGGCCCTGGCGGGCGCGCGCCTGTTCGACGATGCCGATGAAGGCCGTGTTCATGTCGCCGGCATTGCCCGCCTGGCGGCGCACCGCGTCGGGCGTGCCCAGCGCCAGCAGCCGGCCGGCGTCCTGGATGGCGATGCGGTCGCAGTATTCGGCCTCCTCCATGAAGTGCGTGGTGACGATGATGGTGGTGCCGTCCAGGGCCAGCGCGGTGATGCGGCGCCAGAACGCGCGCCGCGCCAGCGGGTCGATGCCGCTGGTGGGTTCGTCCAGGAACAGGATCTCGGGTTCGTGCAGCAGGCCGGTGGCCATGGCCAGGCGTTGCTGGTAGCCGCCGGGCAGCTCGCCGCTGCGCGCCTGGGCATGGCCGCGCAGGCCGAACTCGTCCAGCACGGCGTCGATGCGCCGGCGCAGCGCCGCGCCGCCCAGCCCGTAGACGCCGCCGAAGAAGGCGAGGTTCTCGGCCACCGTCAGGTTGCCGTACAGGGCGAACTTCTGCGATACATAGCCGATGTGGCGCCGCGCCCGCGCCGGCGCGTTGCGCAGGTTCACGCCGGCCACCCGCAGCTGGCCGCTGCTGGCCGCACAGCATGCGGAACGTGGTGGTCTTGCCGGCGCCGTTGGGGCCGAGCAGGCCGAAGATCTCGCCGCGGCGCACGCTGAACGAGGTGCTGGCCACGGCGGTGGACGCGCCGAACTTGCGCACCAGGTCATGGACTTCGATGGCGGGCTGGGCCGCGTCCGGGGCGTCGCTGGCGCGCGGCGCCGGCGGGACCGGGCGCGGCGCGGCCGTGGCCGCGGGCGCGTCGGCCGCCAGGCGCGCGCGCAGCAGCATCTGCACGCCGTCTTCCAGGCGCGCCGGCGTGGCGTGGGCCTGCGCGCCGCCGAGCAGGGCGCGCAGGCGTGCCGGGTCGGCGTCGGGGCGCTGGATGTAGCGCACCGCGCCGCCCTCGGGCACGGCGTCGATGATCTGCGCGCTGTCGTCGAGCAGGCGCGCCTGCAAGGTGCGCGCCGGCACGCCTGCCGGCGGCGCGGCGAGAAAGCACAGGCCCTGGGCCGGCTCGCGCAAGGCCTGCGGCGCGCCCTGCGCGAGCAGCGTGCCGCGGTACAGCACGTGGACTTGCGCGCAATGCTGCGCTTCGTCGAGGTAGGCGGTGCTGACCAGCACGCTGAGCCGCGTTTGCTCGACCAGTTGCTGGACGATCTGCCACAGCTCGCGGCGCGACAGCGGATCCACGCCCACGGTCGGTTCGTCCAGCAGCAGCAGGTCGGGCGAGCGCACCAGGGTGCAGGCCAGCCCCAGCTTCTGCTTCATGCCGCCCGACAGTTTGCCGGCCGGCCGCTCGGTAAAGCGCGCCAGGTCGGTCATGGCCAGCAGGCGCGCGTAGCGTTCGCGGCGCTCGCGCGCGGGCACGCCGTGCAGGTCGGCGTACAGGTCGAGGTTTTCCTGCACGCTGAGGTCTTCGTACAGGCCGAAGCGTTGCGGCATGTAGCTGATGCGGTCCTGCACCGCCTGGGGCGATTGGACGGCATCGATGCCCAGCACGCGCAGCGTGCCGGCGTCGGGCCGCATCAGGCCCGCGATCAGCCGCAGCAAGGTGGTCTTGCCGGCTCCGTCGGGCCCGACCAGCGCGGTCAGCCGGCCGCGCGCGACCGACAGCGTCAGCGCATCGAGCGCGAGCGTCTGGCCAAAGCGTTTGGACAGGTCCCGCGCCTCGATGACGGGCGCCTCGTTCATGCGCCGGGCTCCGCCGCATCGGCCAGGTCCAGCCGCACGGTGGCCGGCATGCCCAGACGCAGCCGGTCCTGCGGGTCGTCGACGCGGATGCGGATTTCATACACCAGGCTGGTGCGCAGGGTTTCGGTCTGCACGGTCTTGGGCGTGAACTCGGCCACCGACGAGATATAGCCCACCTGGCCGTCGATGGCGCGGTCGGGCTGGCTGTCGGTGTAGACCCGGGCCCGCATGCCCGGCCGCACGCGCCCCAGGTCGGGTTCGGACAGGTAGGCGCGCACCCACTTGGGCTCGGTCAGCGCCAGCGTATAGACGGGGCGCTGCGGCGAGGCCATGTCGCCGGGCTCGAGCAGGCGCGCGCGCACGACGGCGTCGGTGGGCGCTTTCAGTTCGGCCTGGGCCAGCCGGTGCCGCAGCAGGGCCAGTTCGGCCAGGCTGGCCTGCCACTGCGCCGCCGCTTCGGCGATGTCTTCGTCGCGCGGCCCCAGCAGGGCCAGCTGCAGCGCCTTGGCCTGGGTTTCGGCCTGGGCGCGCGCTACCCGCAGGCGCGCCGCTGCGCGGTCGATGTCCTGCCGGCTGACGGCGCGCCCATCGGTGGCGCGGGCGGTGCCCTGCAGGCGCTGCAGGTCCTGCTGCGCGAGCGCGGCGTCGGCCGTCGCCGCGTCGGCGCGCGCCCGCGCCTGGGCGATCTCCTGGGGGCGCGAGCCGTTGCGCAGGCGCAGCAGGGCTTGTTCCTGCGCGCTGGCGCGCGCCTGGGCCCGTTCGGCCTCGAGTTGCAGGGTGCGGGTTTCCTGGCGCGCCAGGACCTGGCCGGCGCGCACGCGGTCGCCTTCCTCGACCTGCATGTCGGCGATGCGTTCGCTGTTGTCGAAGGCCAGCGCCACCTGGCGGATATCGACATTGCCATACAGGGTGAGGATGTCGTCCGGGGGTTGCGCGCGGGTCAGCCACCATGCCGCGCCGGCTATCGCCAGCGCGATGGCCGCCGCCGCTGCAATCAGGGGTTTCTTCATGGTCGGCGCTCGCACCGGAGGGGTCGATGGGCCGACTATACATTAAATTCAAATTGAATTTGAAGTAATTTCGGGTGACACTAGACCGTTCTTTCAATGCACCGCCACACCGATCACCATGACCAGACCGCGCCGTTCGCTGCGGGCCGACGGGGCCAGCACCCGCGCCAGGATCCTCGAGGCAGCCGGCCAGCTGTTCGGCCAGTACGGCTATGCGGGCGTGGCCAGCAAGGCCATTTGCGCGGCCGCCGGCGCCGACCTGGCGGCGATCAACTACCACTTCGGCAGCCGCGACGGCCTGTACCGCGCGGTGCTGGTCGAGGGGCACAAGCATTTCATCAATCTCGATACCTTGACGGCGCTGACGCAAAGCGATCTGTCGCCGCGCGAGAAACTGTGCGCCTTCATCGACGGCATGGTGGCGGGGTTGTGGGAGCAGGACTGGCACACGCGGGTCTGCGCGCGCGAGGTGCTGGCGCCGTCGGCGCATTTCGCCGCGCTGATCGACGAAGAGGTGCTGCCCAAGTTCCGGCTGGTGGCGGGCATCCTGGGCGACATCACGGGCTTTGCGCCGGGCGATCCGGCGCTGGCGCGTTGCGCCGTGAGCATCGTGGCGCCATGCATGATGCTGATGGTGGTCGACCGCAATGCGCCCAGCCCGCCGCAGCAGGTGCTGGCGCAGCCGGCGGCCGACCTGGCCGAGCATCTCAAGCGCTTCGCGCTGGCCGGCCTGGACGCGGTCAGCGCCGCCGCGCCGCGCCGCTGACGCCTCTGCTACATTGACGCCACCGCGGCCCCGCTCCGGGCGGCCGCCTGGAGGGGACTATGGCAAAAGAGGCGTACACCGTCGGGCCCGTCTTGTCGTTTCGCGGCGTGGGAGGCGCGCGCCAGTGGCGCGTGAGCGCGCTGATCGGCGTCCCGCGCACCGCGAAGGCGCCCGCGCTGCGCGTGGAAGGGCGGGCCTGTGCCGCGCCCGTGGTGCTGCACCAGACCGCGCGCGAAACCTTCCTGCGCTACGACCTCAGCTGCGACATGCAGGCGCGCGAGCGCAAGGTCGAGTTCGGCCCCAGGGGCGGACCGGCCTGGCATTTCACCGTGCCCGCGAAGGGCGCCGCGCCGCGCCTGGCCTATGTGTCGTGCAACGGCTTTTCCGACCCCAGCGGCATGCGCAAGCTGGTGCGCCCGGAAAACGCCGTATGGGCGGACCTGCTGTGCAACCACGATCGCGACTTGCGGCCGGCGGACTATCTGCTGGACAAGGAACAGTTGTGGCACGAAACGCGTACCCATGACGAAGGCCTGCAGCGCTTCCACCTGCTGCTGATGGGCGGCGACCAGATCTATTTCGATTCGATCTGGGAGTACATCGCGGCGCTCAAGCAGTGGGTGGGCCTGGCGCGCGCGCAGCAGCTGGAATTCAAGGTCAGCCAGGCGCTGGAAGACGAGATCGAGGCGTACTACTTCGGCCTGTACAGCCGCCGCTGGCTGCCGCCGTCGCGCGCGCCATGGGCGGGCGCGCAGCCCAGCCTGGACGCCGCCGACGCCATGGCCCGCGTGCCCACCATCATGATGTGGGACGACCACGACATCTTCGACGGCTGGGGTTCGTACAGCCCGGCCATGCAGCGCTGCGAACTGTTCCAGACCCTGTTCAGGCATGCGCGGCGCGCCTTCTGGGTCTTCCAGATGCAGCACGCGCTGGCCGACCTGCCGCCCCTGCAGGCGATCGCGCGCGCCAATGTGCTGCCGCAGGATCCGCAGTACGAGGGCATCGCCTGGAGCCGGCAGCTCAAGCGCGACCGGCTGGCGCTGCCGCTGCTCGACGGCCAGCCCGGCTTCACCTCGGCCTATCGGCTGGGGCCGCTGGCGCTGGTGGCCGCCGACCTGCGCACCGAGCGATCGCGCACGCAGATCCTGGGCACGCAGGCGTGGACCGCGCTGCAGGGCTGGCTGCATGGGCTCAAGGGCAACCGGCCGGCTTCGGCCACGGGCGGCTGCCGGCATCTGATCTTCATGTCCTCGGTGCCGGTGGCGCATCTCAAGCTGTCGCTGGCCGAAGGCCTGCTCGACACCTTTGGCCAGGACCATGTGCTCGACAGCAATGCCGACGACCTGAAAGATCATTGGTCGCACGACGACCACGAGGGCGAACGCAAGCGCCTGCTGGAGACGCTGATGCAGGTCGCCAACGAGAAGCTGCTGCGCGTGTCGATCGCCTCGGGCGACGTGCACGTGGCGGCGTGGGGCAATGCCTACCGGCGCGACATCCCGCCCACGTCGAACTGGGCGCAGATCCAGCAGTTCACCTCGTCGGCGGTGGTGCACCCGTCGCTGCTCGGCGTGGCCGAGCGCCTGTTCCTGTTCATGCTCAACGGCACGGCGGCCCAGGCGCAGCCCATCGACGTGAACCTGAGCGTGGAGATGATGCTGTTTCCTGGCCACAATCGCTATGTGATGCCGGCGCGCAACTGGCTGGCCTTCGAGCTCGACGCCGGCAAGGCCGGCAAGCTGTGGGCGAGCTGGCGCTGCGAGACCGAGACGGGCTTCTCCAACCATCTGCAGGCGGTGCAGCCCGCGCAGGGCTGATCAGATCATCGGCAGGCTGGCCGGGCGGGGGCCGCGCTCGAACGCGGCGTCCAGGTCGGCGCAGTCCTGTTCGCTCAGCGCCAGGCGGCCGGCGGCGGCGTTGGCCGCCACGTGGGCCGGGTCGGCCGCCTTGGGAATCGCGAACACGCCGGGCTGGCGGGTGAGAAAGGCCAGCGCGATCTGGCGCGGCGTCGCGCCGTGGGCCTGCGCGATGCGCGCCAGCACGCGCCCGCCGGCGCTGGCTGGCGCCGGGAAGTCGTCGTGGCCGAACGGGCTGTAGGCCACCACGGCCACGCCATGCGCCGCGCACCAAGGCATGACCGCATGCTCGATGGCGCGCTCGCGCAGGTGGTAGAGCACCTGGTTGCAGGCCAGCTTGCCGGGGCCGACGATGTCCTGGGCTTCCTGCAGGTCGTCGACGTCGAAATTGCTGACCCCGTAGCTGCGGATCTTGCCTTCGCGCTGCAGCGCGTCGAATGCCGCGAAGGTTTCTTCCAGCGGATGGGCGCCGCGCCAGTGCAGCAGGTAGCAATCGAGATGGTCGGTGCCCAGGCGGCGCAGCGAGCGTTCGCAGGCCGCGCGCGTGCCGGCGCGCGAGGCGTTTTCCGGTAGCACCTTGGACACCAGGAAAACCTGGTCGCGGCGGCCCGCGATGGCCTCGCCCACCAGGCGTTCGGCCGCGCCCGCGCCATACATCTCGGCGGTATCGATGTGGGCCATGCCTAGGTCCAGCCCGTTGCGCAGGGCATCGACCGCGCTGGCGCGCGCGCTGTTGTCGAGGTTCCAGGTGCCCTGGCCGATGGCCGCGACTATGCGGTCGGTGGCGCCGAAGCGATGCTGTTTCATGGTGACTCCCCGCGGGCAAGCCCCAAGCGTAGCAGGCCGGCGCTAGCCGCGCTGGCGCGCCAGGTGCCGGTACAGCGTGCTGCGATGGATGCCGAGTTCGTGCGCGGCCCCGGCGATATTGCCGCCGTGGCGGGCCAGGGCCTGGTCGATCCGGTGCAGGCTGGCGTCGCGCAGCGAGGCGGGCGCCGCGGGCGGGGCCGCCACGCCCGGGCGCGGCGCGGCGCCGTCGGCCGCGTGGACGGCGGGCGCGGCGATGGCGGCGGGCAGGTGGTGGCGATGGATCAGGCTGCCGGGCGGATGGAACAGCGCCAGCGTGCGCAGCACCGAGCGCAGCTGCCGGTAGTTGCCCGGCCACGCATAGGCGGCCAGCGCGTCGAGGGCGTCGTCGGCCAGCGTCAGGCCGGCGGGCGTGTCGTCCAGCGCGCGCAAGGCGGCGCAGATAAAGGGGCGCAGGTCGTCGCGCTCGCGCAGCCGCGGCAAGGGGACCGCATAGTCGTGCAGGCGGTAATAGAGGTCGGCGCGGAACTCGCCGGCGGCGATCATGGCGTCCAGGTCGCGGTGGGTGGCGCTGACCAGGCCGAAGTTGACCGGCACCGCCTTGTCGGCGCCCAGCGGCTGCACCATGCGCTCCTGCAGGGCGCGCAGCAGGCGGGTCTGCAGGGCCAGCGGCATGTCGCCGATTTCGTCCAGGAACAGCACGCCGCCGTCGGCTTCGCGCAGCCGGCCGCGCGCGCCCAGCCGCCGCGCGCCGGTATAGGCGCCCGGCTCGTAGCCGAACAGTTCGGCCTCGATCAGGCTTTCGGGCAGGGCGCCGCAATTGACCGCGACGAACGGACCGTCGCGCCAGATGCTGCGGCGGTACAGGTGCTGTGCGTAGACTTCCTTGCCGGCGCCGGTTTCGCCTTGCAGCAGCACCGACAGGCCGCCGTCGAGCGCGCGCCGGGCGCGTTCGAAGCCGGCCTGCAGCGCCGGCGCCAGCGCCGGCAGCGTTTCCTCGGGCGCCTGCGCCGGCACGGCGCGCGGCGGGCGTGGGGGCGCGGGCAGCGAGCGCGCATGCCCGCCCTGGCGCAGCACGGCATGGAAGGGAGCGCCTTGCGGCGTATGGACGCGGCCGGGCGTGCGCGCGACGGCGCGCCAATCGACCAGCCAGCCGTCCAGCGGCTGGTCCAGCAGCGCGGGCCAGGTGGCGCCCAGCAGCGCGACGGCGGCATCGTTGGCGCCGACGATGCGTTCGTCCTCGATCAGCAGCAGCCCGCGTTCGACCGAATCGAGCAGCGAGGCCTGCTTGTGGAAGACCAGGTACAGGCAGCGCTCGCCGGCCTGCTCGATGACGCGGTTGGCAACCTGGCGCGCGCACATGCTGGCCAGGCTCAGCGCATAGGCGTGCATGCGCCCGGCGTCGCCCGAGATATCCAGCACGCCGAGGATGTCGCCGCGCGGCGAACGGATCGGCGCCGCGTGGCAACTGAGGATCTGGTTGCGCCGCAGGAAGTGTTCGGCGCCGTGCACGCGCAGCGCGGCGGCTTCGATCAGCGCCGTGCCGATGGCGTTGGTGCCGCGATGGTTTTCGGCCCAGCTGACCCCGGGCCGCAGCGCCATGTGGTCGGCGCGCTGCAGGAAACCGGTATTGCCGCTTGCCTGCAGGATCACGCCGCTGGCGTCGGCCAGCAGCACCAGGCTGGAGGCGCTGGCCACCATGCCGGCCAGGGTTTCGATTTCGGGCTGGGCGGCGCGCAGCACGCAGGCGTGCTGCTCGAGGCGTTCCTGCAGGTCGCCGTGACGCAGGGCGACGGGGTCGTCGTGCAGGTCGGCGGTGGCGCTGGCGCAGCGCTCCCAGGAGCGCACGATGGGAGCGGCGGCCTGCGTGGACGGCAGGTGCTGGCCGGATGCGGAAAGCTGGTAGCCGGGCATGCGGTGTCTCCTTGCGTGTCGCGCGCCGCGACGCGATGTCGCCGCCGGCAATGCCGGCCTGTCGCAAGATGCGACAGGCCGCTGTTTTTTATAGGGAAATTATGCATGAAAAGCGCGTGCGCGCTGGCCGTCCAGAGGTAACAGCTCGTCGCCGCGGGCTGGCACGGCGTTTGCATGAGCCTGAACGGCGCCCCATGCGCCCGCCGCGCGACGGCAAGCAATCGTCACGGCGCCACAACGACATCAGGAGACAAACCATGGATCTATCCGACCTGAAAAAATTGGGCCTGGATGTGGCCTACCCGTTCAAGGAACAGTACGAGAACTACATCGGCGGCCAATGGGTGCCTCCGGTAGGCGCGGAGTACTTCGACAATCTGTCGCCCATTACCGGCCAGCCGTTTTGCCGCGTGCCGCGCTCGGGCGCGGCCGACATCGAACTGGCGCTGGACGCGGCGCATCGCGCGCGCGCCGCGTGGGCGCGCACCTCGCCCGCCGAGCGGGCCAACATCCTGCTGCGTATCGCCGACCGCATCGAGGGACAGTTGCCGATGCTGGCGGTGGCCGAGTCGATCGACAACGGCAAGCCGCTGCGCGAGACCACCGCGGCCGACCTGCCGCTGGCGATCGACCATTTCCGCTATTTCGCGGGCTGCATCCGGGCGCAGGAGGGCGCCATCTCGGAGATCGACGCCAACACCGTGGCCTACCACTTCCACGAACCCATCGGCGTGGTGGGGCAGATCATTCCCTGGAACTTCCCGCTGCTGATGGCGGCCTGGAAGCTGGCGCCGGCGCTGGCGGCGGGCTGCGTGGTGGTGCTCAAGCCGGCCGAACAGACGCCGGCCTCGATCCTGGTGCTGGCCGAACTGATCGGCGACCTGCTGCCGCCGGGCGTGCTCAACGTGGTCAACGGCTATGGCAAGGAGGCCGGCCAGGCGCTGGCCACCAGCAAGCGCATCGCCAAGATCGCCTTCACCGGGTCGACGCCGGTGGGCAAGCACATCCTGCACGCGGCGGCCGACAACCTGATCCCCGCCACGGTGGAGCTGGGCGGCAAGAACCCCAACATCTTCTTCGACGACGTGATGGACCACGACGACGAGTTCCTGGACAAGGCGCTCGAGGGGCTGGCCATGTTCGCGCTCAACCAGGGCGAGGTCTGCACCTGCCCGTCGCGCATCCTGATCCAGGAGTCGATCTACGAGCGCTTCATCGAGAAGGCCATCGCGCGGGTGCAGTCCATCAAGACCGGCCATCCGCTCGATGCCGGCACCATGGTGGGCGCGCAGGTCTCGCAGGTGCAGATGGACAAGATCCTGTCCTATATCGATATCGGCCGCCAGGAGGGCGCGCAATGCCTGACCGGCGGCGCGCGCAACGACATGCTGCCGGGCGGGCTGGACCAGGGTTTCTATGTCCAGCCGACCATGCTGCTGGGCAAGAACAGCATGCGCATCTTCCAGGAGGAAATCTTCGGGCCGGTCGCGGCGGTGGCCACCTTCAAGGACGAGGAGGAGGCCATCGCCATGGCCAACGACACGTTCTACGGCCTGGGCGCGGGCGTCTGGAGCCGCGACGGCGCGCGGGCCTACCGCGTGGGCCGCGGCATCGAGGCCGGCCGGGTGTGGACCAATTGCTATCACCTGTATCCGGCGCATGCCGCCTTCGGCGGCTACAAGCAGTCCGGCATCGGGCGCGAGACGCACAAGGCGGCGCTGTCGAATTACCAGCAGACCAAGTGCCTGCTGGTGAGCTACAGCGCCAAGGCCCTGGGCTTCTTCTAACCCGGGTGCCTGTCCCCGCCAGGGGACTGGCACCCGCCGACTCCTGGGGTGCCTGTCTCTGCATGGGGACTGGCACCCGCCGACTCCCGGGGTGCCTGTCCCCGCTGGGACAGGCACCAGGATCCCGACGGGGACAGGCACCAGGATCCCCACGGGGACAGGCACCAGAATTCCCGCAGGGACTGGCGCCCCAGGCGCCGCGCTCACGCCGGCGCGCCGGGCCAGACCTGGTGGTCGCGCGGGCTGTCGATGCGATAGTCGGAGTAGGGCAGCGACAACAGGCCGTGGCCCAGCCGGTGCGCGGCTTGCAGCGGACGGCGCGGATCGTGCGCCACTTCGCCTCTGCGGTTGCCCGCCCCGTGCACCATGCCGACGAACTGCGAGTGGGTGTAACGCGTGAACTCCTGCAACTGATGCACGATGCCCAGGGCCGCGCCAGGGTAGGTTTCCTCGGAGGACACGGCCAGCGCCAGCCGCTTGCCCGTCATGCGCCGCAGTACCTCGGCGTGGCGGGGATGGCTGGCTGAGTAATAGGTGAAAGAGCGGTCGAAGAAGGCCTTGGCCTGGGCCGACATGCCGTACCAGTACACCGGCGTGCAGAGCACCACGGCGCGCGCGGGCAGGAAGTGGTCGAAGAAGAGTTCGCCGTAGCGGTCGTCGGGGCGCCGCGCATCGGCCTCTTTCTCGTCGGTCAGGAAGCCCGCGATGTAGTCGTCGAGAAACAGCAGCGTGGCGACGGCGCCGGACTGGCGCGCGCCCTCGGCCACGGCCTGGGCGAGCAGGGCGCTGTTGCCGTCGCGGCGCGGACTGCCGACCAGCACCAGCACGGGGTTGGGGACTTGAGATGAATCCATTTTCATTCCTCGCTAAGCGTTTGGGTGGGGTGAGCGTTGGCGCATGGAAAATTTACGGCTTGATTGCCTGGCTTGGCGAGTGACGATGCCTGCATTAAGATGAATTGAATTCATCTCTGTCGTGACCCCGCATGTTTCATGATCTACCGCTGGGCGCGCTGCGCGCCTTCGAGGCCGCGGCGCGCCTGCTCAGCTTCAAGGGCGCCGCCGCCGAGCTGCATGTCACGCCCACCGCCGTGTCGCACCAGATCCGCGCGCTCGAGCAGCGGCTGGGCTTTGCGCTGTTCGAGCGCCTGCCGCGCGGGGTGCTGCTCACGCCCAAGGGCGGGCGCCTGTTCCAGCGGGTGCATGGCATGCTGCTGGATCTGGCGCAGACGCTGGACGCGCTGCGTCCGCGGCCGAGCACGGGCGGCCTGACGGTGTCGACCACGCATTCGTTTGCCGCGCTGTGGCTGGTGCCGCGGCTGGGGCGCTTCTACCAGGCGCATCCCGGCTACGAGGTGCGGCTGGACGCGACCAGCCGCCTGGTGGATCTGCTGCAGGACGCCAGCGTGGACGTGGCGATCCGCTATGGCGGCGGCGACCGCTCGGGCCGCCACCGCGGCCTGCAGGCCGCGGCCGTGCTGCCCGAGCGCTTCGCCGTCTACGGCGCGCCCGCCGCGGCGGCCCGCGCTGATCTCGGTGCAATGGCGCGATTCCACCGTGTACGAGACCGGCTGGCGGCAATGGTGCGAGGCGGCCGGCGTGAGCTGGCTGGCGCGCGCCGCGCCGCGCAGCTATGAAGAGGAAAACTACGCCCTGCAGGCCGCCATCGCCGGCCAGGGGCTGGTGCTGGCCAGCTCGGCCATGGTGTCCGACAGCGAGGCGCGCGGCCTGCTGGCGTGCTTTCGTCCCGACATCAGCGTGCCCGGGCTGCGCTATACCGCGCTGTCGGCGCCGGGCCGCCAGCGGCACCCGCCGGTGCGCGCCTTCCTGGACTGGCTGGCCGGCGAGTTCGAGACCGCGGCGGTGCGCGGGCGCCCGGGGCTGGCCCCATGAGCGCGCCGGCCGATCCGCGCCTGGCGCAATTGCGCCGCATGCAGCGTTGGGCGCTGGCGCTGCTGGCGGCCATGATCGCCGGCTTCGTCGCCAGCCACCTGATGGGCGGACAGGGCGCCTGGGCCTGGGTACGGGCGTTCTGCGAGGCCGCCACGGTCGGCGCGCTGGCCGACTGGTTTGCCGTGGTGGCGCTGTTTCGCCGCCCGCTGGGGCTGCCGATTCCCCATACCGCCATCATCCCGGCCAACAAGGCGCGTATCGGCGACAACCTTGCGGTGTTCGTGCGCGATCATTTCCTCGATCCCGCGACGCTGCTGGAAAAGCTGCGCGTGTTCGATCCGGCCGCGCGCCTGGGCCATTGGCTGGCCGACCCGCGCCAGACCCGCAGCCTGGGCCAGGGCGCGCGCCAGGTGGCGCTGCAGGCGCTGGACCTGCTCGATGAGCAGGCTGTCAGCCGCGCCATCCAGGGCTTCGCCGTGGCGCAGTTGCGCCGCTGGGACGCGGCGCGCACGGCCGGCGAAGTGCTGGCGCTCCTGACCCGCGACGGCCGCCACCAGGAATTGCTGGACGCCGCGCTGCGCCGGCTGGGCGACTACCTCGGCGAAGAGGATATCCGCCAGCGCGCCTGCGCGCTGCTGGTGAAGTTCGCCCGCAAGGAATGGCCGCGCATCATCGCCGCGGTGGATGTCATCGGCTCGGTGGAGGGCATTGCCGACAACCTGGCCGATCGCATGGCGCGCGCCCTGGTCGACGAACTGCGCGATGTGCTGTCTCGCCCGGATCATCCCGTGCGGCGCAACTACGAGGCGTGGGTGGCCGACTATATTGCGCGGCTGCGCGACGACCCCGAGCTGGCCGGCCAGGTCGAGGCCCTGAAGCAGCGCCTGATCGACGACCCGCGCGTACAGGAGTACGCGCTGGGGCTATGGCGCGACATCCATGCGGTATTGCGGCGCGACCTGCAGGCCGAGGATTCGGCGCTGGCGCGTCACCTGGAGGATGCCCTGCAGGCGCTGGGCCAACGGCTGTCGCGCGACCCCGAGCTGCGCCGGGCGGTCAACGAGCATGTGCTGGACAGCGCGCGCAAGCTGACCGACAGCCTGCGCAGCGGCGTGACCGAGCATATCTCGCGTACCGTCAAGAACTGGGACGAGCGCCACCTGGTGCGCGAACTCGAACTGAGCGTGGGCCGTGACCTGCAGTACATCCGCTTCAACGGGACGCTGGTGGGCGGGTTGATCGGCCTGGCCCTGCATGCCGGCGTGCTGCTGGTGCAGCGGGCCGGCGGCTGAGCCGGCGCGACGCGGGCGCGCTCAGGCGGCGGCCGCGTAAGCCGGCCGGCGCTCCTGGTAGGCCTGGCGGATATGGTGCGCCATTTCCTCGACGGCCTGCGAGCGCTCGCCGGGCGCGATGTACAGATTGATGGCGTAGTCGGGCAGGGCCGGCAGGCCGCTGGCCGCGTCGAGCACTTGCAGGTCGGCGGGGGCCACCGACAACAGGCTGGCCGTGACCGCCAGGTCCAGGCGCACGGTGGTCAACGTGGCGTCGGCATTGCCGTTCTCGAATACGCTGCGCCAGGGAATGCGTCCGCCGTCCAGCGCGTCGGCCAGCACCGGCCGGAAGGCGCAGGCATCGCTGACCAGTGACACCGGCAACGGGTTCTTGCGCCACGCCTGGCCGCCCGGGGCGGCCAGCCACACCACGCGGTCGACGGCCAGGCGCTCGCCGCCCGCCGCCGCGCCGATGGGCTCCTCGGCCAGCGTCAAGTCCAGCTTGCGGCGCCGCACCTGCTCCAGCAGTTCGGGCGAGGTCGCCGAGATCAGTGAAATGTCCACATCGGGATAGCGCAGCGAATAGGCGCGCAGCAGGCCCGGCAAGTGCGTGCCGATCAGGTCGTGCGGCACCCCCAGCCGCACCGCGCCGACGCAGTCGGCGCCGGTCATGTGCTGCATCAGTTCGTCGTTGATGCGCACCATCTCGCGCGCGCGGCCCAGCAGGCGCGCGCCGTCGCCGGTCAGCGCCGCGCCGCTGCGGCGCCGTTCCAGCAAGGTGCGGCCGAACAGGGCCTCCAGCCGCTGCAATTGCTGGCTGACCGCGCCCTGGGTCAGGTGCAGCAGGGCGGCGGCGGCGGTCAGGCTGCCGGTATCGTGGACGGCCAGGAAGGCGCGCAGCAGCGCGGTGTCGATATTGCGGCTCATGATTTATTAGGATTCGTAATACTGGGGATTATAAGAATTCGATATCCTAAATTGATGCGTGTGGCTATCGTACCTCTCATCGCTTTGTGGAGATAGCCATGCAAACCACGACATCCCTGATTGCCTCGGTGCGGCGCATCGCCGCCTTTTCCGACGGCGCGCGCGGCGGCAACCCGGCCGGCGTCCATGTGGCCGAGGTGCTGCCCGACGCCATGACCATGCAGCAGATGGCCGCCGAGATCGGCTATTCCGAAACCGTGTTCGCCGCGCCGGCCTATGGCGGCTGGCGGGTACGCTATTTCGCGCCGGAAGCGGAAGTGCCATTCTGCGGCCACGCCACGATCGCGCTGGGCGCCGTGCTGGCCGAGCAGGAGGGCGACGGCGTGTTCGCCCTGACGACCAACCATGCCAACATAACGGTCGAAGGGCGCCGCCAGGGCGGCCTCTACAGCGCCGCGCTGCAATCACCGCGCACGCGCAGCGCACCCTTGGAGGCGGCCGTGCGCGACGAGGCGCTGGCCCTGTTCGGCTACACGCCCGCCGACCTCGACAGCCGGCTGCCGCCAGCCTACGCCGAGGCCGGCGCCGCCCACCTGATCCTGCCGCTGAACAGCCGCGAGCGCCTGGCGGCGATGCGCTACGACCTGGCCGCCGGCCGCGCTTTCATGAAGCGCACGGGCGTGGTGACGATCGCCTGGGTCCACGCCGAGTCGGCCACGCTGCTGCACGCGCGCAATGCGTTTGCGGCCGGCGGCGTGTACGAGGATCCGGCAACCGGGGCGGCCGCCGCCGCGCTGGCCGGACATCTGCGCGACAGCGGCTGGCTGCGCGCCGGGGCCATCGAGATCCTGCAGGGCTTCGACATGGGCGTGCCGGCGCGGCTAAGGGCCGAGTACGGCCCCGAGCCGGGCAGTTCGGTGCGGGTGGCCGGCACGGCGCGTGCGCTGGCGCGCCAGCCCGCCCTCATAGATTGACCAGCGTCTTGAACCCGCCGTAGGCCATGCGCTTGAAATCGAACACGCCCTCGACGCACTGTTCCTTCAGGCGCGGGTCGGCCATGACCGCCGCATTGATGCGGTCGCGCTCGGCCCGGTTCGGGTAGACGATCCAGGCGAACACCACGGTTTCGCCCTCGCGCGCCGCGGCCGAGGTCTTGAACGACACCATGCCTTCGATGTCCAGGTCGTCGCCCGTGCATTCGCAATAGGCCAGCGCGCCATGCTCTTTCCAGATCGCGCCGGCCTTGGTGGCCATCTGCCGGTAGGTGTCCAGCTTGTCGTTGGGCACCGACAGCAGGAAACCGTCTACGTACTGATCCATGGCATTGCTCCTGGGTGGCAGGGGCCCCGCGGCCCCCTGGTTGGAATTGGCACTGTAGCGGGAAAGCAGGGGGTTGCCGACGGGGGATTGCGACATTGTTGCGGGTGGATCGCGACAGGCTGGCCGCAGTATGCTGGGCGCTATGAAACGTCTCGCCCTGCTGGTGCCCGAACGGGCCAACATCGCATCGCTCGAGAACGCCCGCCAGGGCTTCCTGGCGGCCAACGGCTTCTTGCGCGAGCGCGGCTGCGCGCCGCGCTTCGACGTGCGCCTGGTGGCGGCCACGCCGTAGGTGCGGCTGGATCACGGCCGCATCACCGTGCAGGCCGACACCGTGCTGGAGGCGGTGGGCGAGGTCGACCTGTGCGTCGTGCCGCCCATCCAGGGCGATCCGCAGCCGGCGCTGCAGGAAAACGGCGCATTGATCGACTGGCTGGCCGGCTACTACAAGAACGGCGGCGAGGTCGCCAGCCTGTGCGTGGGCGCCGCGCTGCTGGCCGCCGGCGGCGTGCTCGACGGACAGCGCGCGGTGGTGCACTGGGCGGCGCAGAGCGACTTCGGCCGCCTGTTTCCGGCGGTGCGCTGGGTCAGCGACCGGGTCGTGCTGGAGGCCAACGGCATCTACACCAGCGGCGGCGCGTTCTCGGCCGCGCACCTGGTGCTGCACCTGGTCGACAAGTACACCGATCGCGAGACGGCGATCTGGTGCGCCAAGCTGTTCCAGCTGGACTGGAGCCGCCAGAGCCAATTGCCGTTCGTGGTGTTCGTGGGGCAGAAAACGCATGGCGATGGGGTGGTGCGGCAAGTGCAGGAGCACATCGAGGCCAACTACACCGAGCGCCTGACCGTCGAGCAGCTGGCGCAGCGCGTGGCGCTGGGGCGGCGCACGCTGGAGCGGCGCTTTCGCCATGCCACCGGCAACAGCATCGTCGAGTACATGCAGCGCATCCGCATCGAGGCGGCCAAGAAGCAGCTCGAAAGCTCGCGCAAATCGGTCGCCGAAGTGATGTACGAGGTTGGCTACAACGACACCAAGGCCTTTCGCGACATCTTCAACAAGTACTGCGGCATGTCGCCGCTGATGTACAAGGAAAGATACCTATGACACAGGAGCCTGTCCCGGCGGGGACAGGCTCCTGCTGAATCCTATGCCGGGGTGGCTGTCCCGGCGGGGACAGGCTCCTGCTGAATCCTATGCCGGGGTGCCTGTCCCCGTCGGGACAGGCACCCTTGCCGCAGGTTTCGCTGCCCATGCGGGGACGGCCTCCCGGAGGGTCACTTATGGTACGGCTTGCCCTTGCGGGCGGTGCCGGCCATGTGTTCGAGCTCGCGCTCGCTCATCGAGTCGTACATGTCGCGCGAGGCGCCCTTGAGGTCGCTCACCCTGGATTCGCCGCGCTTGGCCGCGAGCGCCGCGCCGGCGGCCATTTGCTGGGCTTTGGATTTGGCTGGCATGATGTACCTCCTTCCAGAAATGTCGATACGGGAACGGTGATTTCAGCGTAGCAACTCCGAGCAAGGGGAGCTGCTACGAGGGGTAGCAGCGTGCAAGATGCAATGTCCCGCGTTTCCGGGTCGTTTCCTCAGGAGTTCCCGCATGCAGATTTCCCGCCATTTTCCGCGCCTGGCCCGCCGCGCCGCTCTGGCGCTATGCCTGGCCGGCGCCGCCCAGGTCCATGCCCAGGAGGCCGCCGTGCAACGCAAGAGCGACTATCCCTTTGCCGCCACCGTGGCGCGCCTGCAGGATGCCTTGCGCGCCAAGGGAATGACGATCTTCGCGGTCATCGACCACCAGGCCGCCGCGAAGCAGGCGGGGCTGGACATGCCGCCGACCCAGGTGGTGGTGTACGGCAATCCCAAGGCCGGCACGCCGCTCATGCTGGCCGCGCCCGATTTCGCGCTGGAGCTGCCCTTGAAAGTGCTGGTGCGCGAGACCGCGTCGGGCGAGGTGCTGGTGGTCTACCATCCGGCCGGCACGCGCGAGGGCATGCTGGGCCTGCCCGCCGGGATGGCGCAGCAACTGGCCGGCGCCGAGCGCATCGTCGACGCCGCGGTGCGGCGCGCGCCGGCCGACTGAGCCGGGCGCGTTACGCCGGGCGCGGCAGCGCGCCCACGAATCCGGCCAGCGCGCGCGTCACCAGCTCGGGCTGGTCCTTGTGCGGCGAGTGGCCGCAGTCCTGGATTTCCAGCAGGCGGGTCTGCGGCGCCAGGCGGCGGATGCCGCGGATCTGCTCCAGCGTGCCGTATTCGTCGTCCACGCCCTGCATGGCCAGCATCGGGCAGGTGATGGCCGGCAGGTAGGCCTCGATGTTCCATTGCCGGAAGGCCGGGTCCAGCCAGGTGTCGGTCCACGATGCGAAGGTCGAATCGACATCGTCGTGGTAGCGGGCCAGGCGGTCGCGCAGCGTGGTTTCGCGGTAGGCGCGCAGCGCCACCGCGATGTTGGCGACGGTAATGTCCTCGACGTAGATATGCGGCGCGGCTACCGCGATTCCGGCCACGGCGTCCGGGCACAAGGCGGCATAGAGCAGCGCGATGCTGGCGCCGTCGCTGTGGCCGAACAGGACCGGCTTGTCGCGCCGCGCATCGATGCCCAGCGCCGCGAACAGCGCGGGCAGGGCTTGCGCGGCCTGCTGGTGCAGGTAGTCGATGGGCCGGCTCTCATCCAGCGGACGGACGGTCGAGCGGCCGTAGCCGTAGCGCGAATAGACCAGCCCGCGGCATCCGGCCGCATCGCAGACGCGCCGCGGCCAGTCGCGCCACATGGCCAGCGACCCCAGCCCTTCGTGCAGGAATACCAGCAGGGGCGCATCGCGCCGCTCAGGCGCGAGCAGCGCATACTCGATGCGCATGGGACGGTCGGCGTAATGCACGTCGGCGTATTGCGCGGGCACGGCGGCGGAAGAGCGGGCGGGCGGCGTCATGGCAGGGTTTTCCGGTGCTGAGGCTTGCGCTCCATTGTGCCAGTGCCGCCGCGGTTACAAAAAACATAACCATTTGGTTGAATAAGACGGCGGTCTTCTCTAATGTAACCAAATGGTTGAATATCAAGCTCCCGCCCTGGACCGCGTCTTTCACGCCCTGTCCGACCCCACGCGCCGCGCGATGCTGCGCCGCCTGGCCGACGGGGAACACAATATCCGCGCGCTGGCCGCGCCGTTCGCCATGTCGTTCACGGCTGCCTCCAAGCACCTGAAGGTGCTGGAAAGCGCCGGGCTGGTCAGCCGCCGCGTGCAGGGGCGCTCGCACCTGTGCCGCATCGATGCCGCGCCGCTGGCCGCCATCGACGAGTGGCTGAAGTTCTACGAGCGCTTCTGGCATACCAGGCTGGACATGCTGGAGACCTTGCTGCGCGCCGACGCGGCATCGTCCGTTCCCTCCCACCCCGACCAGGACCCGACTCCATGACCTCCCCATCTTCTGCTTTCCCCGATGGCCACGGCGCGCGCCTGGACGCGCAAAGCATCCGCTTCGAGCGGCTGCTGCCCGGGCCCATCGAACGCGTCTGGGCCTGGCTGGCCGACGCCGACAAGCGCGCGCGCTGGCTGGCCGGCGGCGAATTGCCGCGGCAGCCCGGGCAGACCTTCGAGCTGCATTTCAATCACGCCGCGCTGACGGCCGAGACCGCGCCGGCGCGCTACGCGCAATACGACCGGCCCATCGTCGCGCGCCACACGCTGCTGCGTTGCGAGCCGCCGCGCGTGCTGGCGCTGACGTGGGGCGGCGGCGCCGGCGAGGCGCCGTCCGAGGTGTTGTTCGAGCTGAGCGAGGCCGGCGAGCAGGTGCGCCTGGTGCTGACCCACACCCGGCTGGCCGACCGCGCCGCGATGCTGGATGTGGCGGGCGGCTGGCATGCGCACCTGGCGGTGCTGGCCGGCAAGCTGGCCGGACAGGCGCCGCCGCCGTTCTGGACCACGCTGGCGCAGGCCGAGCAGGACTACGAGCAGCGCCTGTAGCGGCCGGCGCGCCGTTCAGGCCGTGGCCGGGGCGGCTGGCGCGCGGCAGGACAGCACCGCGTCCTCGAAGCGGTCGAATACATTGTCGGCGCCGGCCAGGCCCACCAGGCCGGCCCGATGCAGCTTGGCCTTGACCCGCGGGTTGGCGCCGCTGAGGATGACCCGCACGCCGCGGCGCTGCAGGTCGGTGATCACCTCTTCGAGCGCCTGCAGGCCGGTGATGTCGATGAACGGCACCCAGCGCAGGCGGATGATGAGCGTGCGCGGATCGGTGTGCGTGGCCGCCAGGGCGCGCTCGAAGTTCTCGGCGGCGCCGAAGAACAGCGGCCCTTCGACCGCGTAGACCAGCACGTCGTCCGGCAGCGGCCCGTAGCCGCGGTGGCCCAGCTCGTCGCCCAGCTCGGCCGGGCTCTGCGCCTGCACTTGCACGCTGGACGCCATGCGCCGCAGGAAGTGCAGGATGGCGATCACCACGCCGATGTTGACCGCCACCACCAGGTCGGCGAACACGGTCAGCACGAAGGTGACCAGCAGGATGGCGACGTCGGCGCGCGGCGCGCGCTTGATCATCCTGACGAAGTGAGGCGCGTCGCTCATGTTCCAGGCCACCACGAACAGGATGGCGGCCAGCGCGGCCAGCGGCACGTTTTCGGCCAGCGGCGCCAGCAGCAGCACCATCAGCAGCAGGGTGATGCAATGCACGACCCCGGCCAGCGGGCTGGTGCCGCCGTTGCGGATGCTGGTGGCCGTGCGCGCGATGGCGCCGGTGGCGGCAAAACCGCCGAACAGCGGCGCGACGATATTGGCCAGGCCCTGGCCGACCAGTTCCTGGTTGGAATCGTGGCGGGTGCCGGCCATGCCGTCGGCCACCACGGCCGACAGCAGGGATTCGATGGCGCCCAGCATGGCAATGGCGAAAGCCGGGCCGATCAATTCGATGACGCGCGACACGGTGATCTCGGGCCACTGCCAGCTGGGCAGGCCCTGCGGAATGCCGCCGAAAGCGCTGCCTATGGTGGCCACGCCGTCCAGGCCCAGTACGGCCTGCAGCGTGGTGGCCACCACGAGCGCCACCAGCGGACCGGGCACGCGGCGCAGGTAGGGCAAGCGATTGTTCAGCAGCAGCAGCGCCAGCGACAGCGCGGCCAGCGCGGTGGTGGCCAGGTGCAGCTGCGGCAGGCTGTGCACGAGCTGCCACAGTTTTTCATGGAAGTGCGTGCCGGCCGGGGAGGGCAGGCCGAAGAAGTCCTTCCACTGGCCTACCCAGATGATGACGCCGATCCCGGCGGTGAAGCCCACGATGACCGGCGCGGGGATGTACTTGATGATGGCCCCCAGCCGGGCCGCGCCCAGCGCCAGCAGGATGCAGCCGGCCATCAGGGTGGCCAGCTGCAGGCCCGCCACGCCATGCTGGGCGGTGATGCCGGCCAGGATGACGATGAAGGCGCCGGTGGGGCCGGCAATCTGTACGCGGCTGCCGCCGCACAGCGAGACCAGCAGGCCCGCCACGATGGCGGTATACAGGCCTTGTTCGGGCTTGGCGCCGCTGGCGATGGCAAAGGCCATGGCCAGCGGCAGCGCCACGACCCCCACGATCAGGCCGGAGACAATATTGGGCAGCCAATGGGCGCGTCGCAGCAGGCCGGCGCGCTTGGCTTCGAGCAGGGCGATCACACGAAGGTCCAGGCAGGCAACAGAATGCGGCATAGTAGCCTTTCGCGCGCGCTTGGGCCATGATCCGGCGCAAATGGCCGCTCAACTGAGCAGGGCGGCCACCAGATCGCGGTTGGGCGCGGGCGCGCCGTCGAAGTCCAGCGCGGTCTGCAGATGCAGCAGGTGTTCGTCCATCAGGGCGCAGGCGCGCTCGGCGTCGCCGTCGCGCGCGGCCGCCAGGAAGGCGTAGTGTTCCTGCGACGAGCAACTGGCGTCGTGGGCGCTCTGGTACATCACCGTGATGACGGCGGTGCGCGCCAGCAGTTCGTGCAGCATGGCGGTGAGCACCGAGTTGCCGACGATCTCGGCCAGCTGCAGGTGAAAGCCGGCCAGCAGCTGATTGCGCCGCTGCACGTCGCCCTCGTGGATGGCTTCGCGTTCCTGGTGCAGATGTTGTTCGAGCCGTTCGTAGTCCTGCGGTGCGGCGCAGGCGACGAACTCGCGCGCCAGCGCGGCCTCCAGGATGCGCCGCACGGCATAGACCTCGCGCGCTTCGTGGGCGTCCGGCTTGCTGACGAAGGCGCCCTTGTCGGGCACGATCTGGATCAGCTTGTCCTTGGACAGCATCAGCAAGGCCGCCCGGATCTTGGTGCGGCTGACCTTGTACACGCTGGCCAGCGCTTCCTCGCGCAGGCGCGTGCCCGGCGGCAGGCGGTGCGACACGATGGCCGTGGCGATCGCCTGGGAGATGCCCTCGGCGCTGAGGTCGGTGGAGCTGCGCATCGTCGTTGCTCCTCACATGCGCGGCGCGCGAGGCGTTTGCGCATCAGGAATGGGCCTGGACACCCGGGGCCCGGGGGCTCGCGCTCGGCGAGCGGCCCGCGCCGCCAGGAAAGCCGCCATCGCCCGGCCCCCCGCCCGGCATGGGCCGGGCGGGGGGCCGAAGGACGAAGGATGTTGCTATTAAACGTGATAGCCCAAAATTTGTGTACAAATTTGATCGTGCGCCGGCCCGGAGTGTGGCGCGCCCGCTAATTCCACAGGTAGCCGTGGCTGGCATCGAAAGCGGCGTAGCCGTCGGCGCAGCGGTACAGCCGGTAGCGGCCGGCCGCACCGTCCTGGTGCAAGGAAGCCGGCCAGCCCGGCAAGGCCAGGGCCGGCGGCGGCAGCCGGCCGCTGGCCGGCGCGCAGCCGGGCGGCTCGATGCGGGCGCCGTCGGGCAGCACGAAGCGGGCCGCGCGGCGGTTGGTGTCGAGGTCGTGCGCCTCGGCGATGGCGCCGGTGCGCGCGGGCAGCCATGCCGGCAGCCAGCCGCGCTGTATCGCGCCGGCCGCGCGCGCCTCGTCGAGGTCGCGGTATTGCGTTTGCACGGCATCGGAGCAGGCGGCAAGCAGCAGGGGCAGGATCAGGGGCAGGGCGTACGCCCGGGCAGGCAGCGAGGTCGGCATGGCAGGCAGCGGGGAAGTGGCGTGACGGGCACGAGTGTGCAACAGGCCCGCACCGCCATCCAGCGGCCATTCTCAATGGTTGTCGGTGGAAATATCCCTGCCTGCGCGGCGCGCCGATACCGCGGCTCAATCGGCGCGATTGAAAAGCATGCCTTGGGACCGGCCGCGGGGGTCTGGCAATATACCCATACCTTCGTCACGGGCCATCGCCATGAATCAACCCTCGTCGCTTGCCGCCGACCTGCGCGGCGCCTGGCACGCGCAGGCGCAGTCGCATCCCCTGATCACCCTCGGATTGGCCGCCTCGGCCGCCGGCGTGGTCTTGCTGCTGGTGGCGGGCATCGTCAACGCGCTGACCGGCGAGAACCGCGTCCACGTGGGCTACGCGGTGCTGGGCGGCACGGCGGGCTTCGCCGCCACGGCGCTGGGCGCGCTGATGGCCCTGGGGCTGCGCGCGATCTCGGCCCGCACGCAGGACGCGATGCTGGGTTTTGCCGCCGGCATGATGCTGGCGGCCAGCGCGTTCTCGCTGATCCTGCCCGGCCTGGACGCGGCCGGGACCATCGTGGGCCCGGGGCCGGCCGCCGCGGCGGTAGTGGCGCTGGGCCTGGGGCTGGGCGTGCTGCTGATGCTGGGCCTGGACTACTTCACGCCGCACGAGCACGAACGCACCGGCCACCAGGGGCCCGAGGCGGCGCGCGTCAATCGCGTCTGGCTGTTCGTGCTGACCATCATCCTGCACAACCTGCCCGAGGGCATGGCCATCGGCGTCAGCTTCGCCACCGGCGATCTGCGCATCGGCCTGCCGCTGACCTCCGCCATTGCCATCCAGGACGTCCCCGAAGGGCTGGCGGTCGCGCTGGCGCTGCGCGCGGTCGGCCTGCCCATCGGGCGCGCCGTGCTGGTGGCGGTGGCGTCGGGGCTGATGGAGCCGCTGGGCGCGCTGGTGGGCGTGGGCATTTCCAGCGGCTTTGCGCTGGCGTATCCGATCAGCATGGGCCTGGCCGCCGGGGCGATGATCTTCGTGGTCTCGCACGAAGTGATTCCCGAGACGCATCGCAACGGGCATGAGACCACCGCCACGGTGGGCCTGATGGCCGGTTTCGCGCTGATGATGTTCCTGGATACCGCGCTGGGCTGAAGCCGCGGGGCGTCAGCCGCGCCCGGCCAGGCAGGCCGACAGGGCGCGCTGGTACGAATCGACCGAGACGCCGGTGGTCCAGGCCGAGGGCGTGGCCGGATCGTAGCCGCTCTGATTCATGGCTTCGCGCCGGCAGGCCGCCTCGCCGGCCGGCTGGCGGGTGGCGGTGCGTGCGATGCCGGCGCCTTGCGGGGCCACCGGGTAGCCGGCCACCGTGCCATCATCGAAGGCGGGCTGGCCATGGCCGGCCGGCGCGTAACCGGCGTCTTCGTAGGCCGTGGGCGGGTCGTAGCTGGGCGGGTCGTACACCGTGCTGTCGTAGGGGCTGGCCGCGTAACCGCCAGGGGTGGTGTAGGTGATGCCGCCGGCGCTGTACTGCGCGGCTGGCGCGTAGCTGGGCTGCGAACTGACGGCCAGGTAGGTGCCGGCCGCCACCAGCGCCAGCGCGCCGGCGATCCACCAGCCATCGGATGAACTGCCGTGCGAGTGGCCGTAGCCGCCGTAGTACCCATGGTGGCCGTGGTGGCCGCCGCCGGCCACCGCCTGGCCGCAGGCCGCCGCCATCATCAGCGCGACGCCGGCCAACTGTAAACGTCTGGACTTCATGTCTTGCTCCCGAACCGCCCGGTGGGCGCGCAACGGCGCGCGCAGGAACGGCATTGATACTGTAACGGCTGGCGCGCGGGCGGTGCGCACGAAAGTGGTGTCCAGACGTTAGGCCGGTTTCAGCCGGTCACAGCAGCGATACGCCGGCTTCGGGGCCGCCGCCGGCGGTATCGGGCTCGGACTGCGGTTCGGGGGCGCGCACGGCCGGCCGTTCGCCGATCTGCTGGCGCCACATGGCGTAATACAGGCCCTTGCCGGCCAGCAGTTCGGCGTGGCTGCCTTGCTCCACCACGCGGCCTTTCTCCAGCACGAAGATGGTGTCGGCGTGCATGATGGTGGACAGCCGGTGGGCGATCAGGATGGTGATCTGGCCGGCGCGCCGGGACACGTCGCGTATCGTCTGGGTGATCTGCTCTTCGGTCAGCGAGTCCAGCGCCGAGGTGGCTTCGTCGAAGATCAGCAGCCGGGGCTGGCGCACCAGCGCGCGGGCGATGGACAGGCGCTGCCGTTCCCCGCCCGACAGTTTGACGCCGCCTTCGCCGATGGTCGTGTCCAGTCCGGCGGGCGAGCGCGCCTGCACGTTGGCGCAGGACGCCTGGCGCATGGCGGCGACGATTTCCTCGTCGGTGACATCGGGCTTGACCAGCTGCATGTTCTCGCGCAGCGTGCCGGAGAAAAGATGGGTTTCCTGCGTGACGAAGCCGATCTGGCGCCGGGTCGGATTGAAGCGCAGGTCGCGCGTCGAGACGTCGTTGTAATAGACCTCGCCGTGGTCGGGCGCATACAGGCCCACCAGCAGCTTGACCAGGGTGGATTTGCCCGAGCCCGACGGCCCCACGAAGGCCACGGTGTCGCCCAGGCGCGCCTCGAACGACACGCCGTCCAGCGCGTTCTCGGTGGCGCCCTGGTGGCGGAACCGCACCTCGCCGAAGCGCACGCGCTGGATCGGTCCGCTGTCCTGCGCCGATTCGGGATTGCGTTCGACCGGCCGGGCCATCAGGGCGGCGTAGTGGTTCAGCGAGGCGTCGGCCTCGCGGTACGCGAGGATGAGGTTGCCCAGTTCCTGCAAGGGCGCGAAGATCGCGACCGAGATGAACTGCATGGCGATCAGTTCCCCGGTGCTCAGTACGTCGCGCAAGATCAGCCACAGGAGGGCGAACAGCACCGACAGCTTGAGCACGCTGAGTATCATGCCCTGCAGGAACGACAGCAGGCGGATGCGTTTGACCTTCTGCATTTCGAGCGCGAAGATCTGCTGGGTCTGCGCCTGCAGGCGGCGGATCTCGGGGTAGGTCAGGCCCAGGCTCTTGATCAGTTCGATGTTGCGCAGCGACTCGGTGATGAAGCCCGAGTTGCGGTTGGTTTCGCGCATGATGGAGCGTTGCTGGCTGCGGATCTGGCGGCTGAGCAGCCCGGTCAGCCCGCCCAGCAGCAGCACGCCGACGAAGAACACCGGTACCAGCAGCCAGTGGCGCGTGACCGAGTACCAGCACAGGAAGGCCACGCCGACGCCGGCGGCGAACGCCGTGTTGATGAAGGCATTGATGAAGCGTTCGCTGTCGCTGCGCACTTTCTGCAGCAGCGACAGCGTTTCGCCGCTGCGCAGCTCCTCGAATTCCTGGAAGCGCAGCCGCATGACCTGGCGCAGGCCATCATTGAAGATCTGCGTGCCCAGTTTCTGCACCACCAGGCGCGTGACGTATTCCTGCAATGCCTTGGCCAGCCGCGACAGTATCGCCACGGCCAGCGCCAGCAGGCCCAGCACGCCGGCGAGCAACTGGTCGCCGGTCTTGCCGGCGCGGCCGATGGCGTATTCGTCGATGATGCGGCCGAAGATGATGGGGTCGATCAGCGCCAGCACCTGGCTGGCGGCGGCCAGCAGCAAGGCCAGCAGCGCCAGGCCGCCATGGGGCCGCAGGTAGGTCCAGAGCATGCGCATTGTCGGGGTCTCGCGGGCGAAAGCGGGCCCCCAGTATCCCGGCAAGCGGGGCGCGGCGCAACGGCGGGCGCGCGGCGGTGCGGCTAGCGGCGCGCCGCCGCGATCTCGCGCCGCATGGCGCAGCGGCGCGCCGCCGGCAGGCCCAGGCTGGCCTCGCGCGCCAGGATGGCCTGCAGGCGCACGTTGAGGCCGTCCGCTTGCAGCGTGGCGAAACCCAGGCGCGCGTAGAAGGGCTGGTTCCAGGGCAGGTCGCGGAAGGTGGTCAGCGTGATGGCGGGCAGGCCGGCCGCCGACGCGGCGTCGATGGCGGCCCGCACCAGCCGCCCGCCGATGCCGCGGCCCTGCATTTCGCGCCGCACCGCCAACTCCCAGACATGCAGCGCATCGGCGGTGCGCTCCGCGACCAGGAAGCCCGCCAATCCGGCGCCGGGGCATTCGGCCACCCAGCTGGTGCCGGCCGCGATCCAGGCCCGGTGGTCCTGCTCGCTCATGACTTCGTCGGCGGCGATCCAGGCCAGCCCCGGGGCGTCCAGGAAGCGCTGCCCGGCGCTGCGTTCGATGGCCGGCAGCAGGGCGGCGTCGGGCGCCTGGGCGCGGCGCACGGCGACGGAGGGCGTGGCGGGGGCGGATGGCATGGGGCGCAGTGTAAACCCGGCTATCATGGCGGTTTTCCAGATCCGGATTGCGCCATGCGCCTGTTGCTTGCCATCTTCCTGCCGTTCACGGTGTTCTTCACCATCGGCCGCCCCATCGCCGGCATCATCTGCCTGCTGCTGCAAATCACCCTGATCGGCTGGATTCCGGCCGCGCTGTGGGCGGTCTACGCATTGAGCCAGTTCCATACCGACCGCAAGATCCGCGACGCCGTGGGCGGCCGCGGCTAGCGCCGCCAGGCGCCGGCGCTATGCCGCGCGGCCGTCGTACTGATGCACGGCGACCGCGTCCAGGTCCACGTCGTCCAGGCAGCGGATATTGATCGCCGCCATCGCCCGGCCTTGCTGGTCGACGCCTTCGCCATGGGTGTGGATGCCGCACGTGGGACAGAAGCGGTGCTTGATCAGGTGGCGGTTGAAGGTATAGGTGGCGATCTGTTCGTCGGGCGTGGCCAGCCGCAGGTGGTCGCGCGGCACGAACCACAGCAGCGCGCCCTTGCGCCGGCATATCGAGCAATTGCAGGACATGGCGCCTGTCAGTTCGCCTTCCACGTCGAATCGGATGGTGCCGCAATGGCAACTGCCGTGATAGTGCATGGTGCGGGGCTCCTGTGCGGGTAAGGGATCAATGCGCGTCGGCGGCCGGGGCGCTCGCGCCGGGCTGCGGGCGGCGCAGCAGCACGCCGGCCAGCAGCGCGGCCAGGGCGGCGAACACGGCGCCCACCGCGAAGGCAGCGTGATAGCCGCCGTTGAGCGCCGTCAGCACGTCGGCGCCGCCGGCGCGCAGGCTGGCGCTGCGGCCCGCCGCCAGGCTGGCCAGCACCGCCAGGCCCAGGGCGCCGCCCATCATGAACGAAGTGTTGACCACGCCGGATGCCAGGCCCGCTTCGCTGGGGTCCACATCGCTCATGGCGGCCAGCAGCACGGGGTTGAACGCGATGCCCGCGCCCAGGCCCAGCAGCAGCATGCCCGGCAGCACGTCGACGGCGAACGAGCCTGCGACCGGCGCGCGCGCGAACAGCGCCAGCCCCAGCGCCGCCACCAGCAGGCCGCACACCAGCGGCGCGCGGATGCCGAAGCGCATCACCAGCCTGGCCGACAGCCCCAGCGAGAACGCCGCCATGATGATATTGGCCGGCAGGAAGCCCAGCCCCACCTGCATGGCCGTGTAGCCCAGCACCAGCTGCATGTAGAGCGCCGAGATGAAGAACCAGGCGAACATGGCCGCGGCCCACAGCACGCCGACGATGTTGGCGGTGGCGACGTTGCGCAGCGCGAACAGCGACAGCGGCATCAACGGCGCCGGCACGCGCGCCTCGATGCGCAGGAACAGCGCCAGCAGCGCGACCGCCAGCGCCAGCAGCCCGAGCGATTGGGGCGAGGTCCAGCCGGCCTCGTTGCCATTGACCACCGCGTAGACGGCCAGCATCAGCGAGGCGGTGATGGCTGCCGCGCCGGCCAGGTCCAGCCGTGGATGGCCCGTCGGGCCCTGGCTGGCCGGCAGCAGCGGCAGGCACAGCGCGTAGACCAGCGCCCCGATGGGCAGGTTGACCAGGAAGATCCAGTGCCAGCTCAGCGAGCTGGTCAGCAGGCCGCCCAGCAACACGCCGATGCTGCCGCCGCCGGCGCAGACGAAACCGTAGACGCCCATGGCGCGGGCGCGCTCGGCCGGCTCGGTGAACAGCGTCATGATCAGCGACAAGGCCACGGCCGAGACGACCGCGCCGCCCAGGCCCTGCACCGCGCGCGCGGCCACCAGCATGGCCTGCCCCTGGGCCATCCCGCAGGCCAGCGAGGCCAACGTGAACAGCGTCAGGCCGGCGAGGAACATGCGGCGCTGGCCCAGCAGGTCGCCCAGCCGTCCGCCCAGCAGCAGGAAGCCGCCGAAGGTCAGCATATAGGCGTTGACCACCCACACCAGCGACGCTTCGGTAAAGCCCAGGTCGGCCTTGATGGACGGCAGGGCGACGTTGACGATGGTCGTGTCCAGCACGATCATCAGCACGCCCAGGCACAGCACCATGAGGGCCAGCCAGCGCTTGCGTTCGTCGAGAGTGTGGGGCATGGATGCGATTCCTGGAGGTCAGCTGTTCATCTGGCCGCCGCTGATCATCCACGCCGTGCCGTGGCGGTCGACCAGCACGCCGAAGATTTCGGCCCAGAAGGTTTTCTGCAGCGGCATGGTGACCTGGCCGCCCTCGGCCAGCGCGTTGAAGATGCGCTGCGCGTCGGAGACGGTCGGGTAGACGAGCGACAGCGAAAAGCCTTTCTTGCCTTCGTACGGGCATTGGCTGTTGCTGTCGGAGGCCATCAGCAGCTGGTCATCGAGGCGCAGGCGCGCGTGCATGATCAGATCGCGGTCCTGCGGCTCGCAGGGCATCTCGGGCGGGCTTTCGCCGTAGGTGATCAAGGCGTCCAGCTTGCCGCCCAGGATGCGCTCGTACAGGCGCATGGCCTCGGCGCAATCGCCGTCGAACATGAGATACGCGGAAATTTGCGGCATGGTGTCATCCTCCGGAAGGTGGCCACGCCTCGTGGGGTGGGCCTTTTGAAGTGCTAATTTAATACAGGTTAGTCCTAAATTGCTAGTAATTTCAGGACGGAACGCGGCGCCGCGGCGCACGTGGCGGGGCGATCGTGTCATCATAGGCCCATGGCCGAGATTCCATTATTTCCATTGAGCAACGCCTTGTTTCCTGCGGGCGTGCTGCGCCTGCGGGTGTTCGAGATCCGTTATCTCGACATGGTCAGGCGCTGCATCGCCGACGGCTCCGAGTTCGGCGTCGTGGTGCTGGAGCAGGGCACCGAAGTGCGCCGCCCCGATGGCCGCGAGGTGCTGGCGCGCGCCGGCACCATGGCGCGCATCGACCATTGGGAAGCGCCCATGCCGGCGCTGCTGGAACTGGCCTGCACCGGTACCGGGCGATTCCGGCTGCACGCTTGTACCCAGGGCAAGTACGGCCTGTGGACCGGCCAGGCCGAGCCGGTGCCCGACGATGCGCCGCTGGAAGTGCCGCCGGAACTGGCGCGCAGCGCCTCGGCGCTGGGGCGCCTGATCGCCCGCCTGCAGCGCGAGGGCGTGCCGCCTCACATCATGCCCATGGCCGCGCCGTTCCGGCTCGACGACTGCGGCTGGGTGGCCGACCGCTGGGCCGAGATGCTGTCGCTGCCGCCGGCCGACAAGGCGCGTCTGCTATTGTTGCCGCCGCTGGACAGGCTGCGCGAGATCGACGCGGTGCTGGCCGCCGACGGGCACGCCTGAGCCAGGCCCAACATGACGGGAACCATGACCATCCGGATCGACGAAGAACTGCGGGCCTACATCGACCCGCTGACGCCTGACGAATACGCGGCGCTGGAGCAAAGCCTGCTGGCCGAGGGCTGCCGCGACGCGCTGGTGCTGTGGGGCGACCTGCTGGTCGACGGCCACAACCGCCACGCCATTTGCAGCAAGCACGGTATCGCTTTCAATACGGTGCAGAACACGCGCCTGCAGTCCATGGACGATGTACGGCTATGGATGATAGACAACCACCTGGGGCGGCGCAGTGTGTCGGACTTCCAGCGCGGGGTGCTGGCCCTGCGCAAGAAGGAGATCCTGGAAAGCCGGCGCCAGGCCGGCGCAGGGGACGCCGCGCTGGCCGGCGGCGACGGGCCTGCGCCGCTGACGCGCCAGACGCTGGCGCGCCAGGCGCGCCTGAGCAGCACGACCCTGGGCCAGATCGAGAAAATCCGCCAGCAGGCCGCGCCCGAACTGGTGCGCGCGGTGCAAAGCGGTGAGATTTCCATCAATGCCGCCGCGGCGGTGGCGACCTTGCCGGCGCCGCAGCAGGCGGCCGCGGCCGCGGGCGGGCGCGGCGAGCTGCGCGCCGCCGCGCGCCAGGTGCGCGAGGCGCGCCTGCCGGTACGCCGGGCGTCCGAAGCCGAACCGGCGCCCGCGGCCGAGCCGCGCGTGGTGGACGACTATCCCGCCGAGGTGGCGCGGCTGGACCGCCTGGTGGCGCAACTGGCCGAAGAGCGCGACGCCCTGAAGAAGAAAGTGGTTCAGCTGACCGTGGCGCTGGCCGAGGCGCGCGCCAAGCCGGGCGACTGAGCGTCGGCCGGGGCCGTGCCGCGCAAGCGCGCCGCGTCGCGCAGCGGCGGCGCGCCGTACAGGCGGCTGTATTCGCGGCTGAATTGCGACGCGCTTTCGTAGCCGACCCGGTGGGCGGCCGCGCCGGCGTCCAGGGTTTCGGCCACCATCAGCCGGCGCGCCTCGTGCAGGCGCAGCTGCTTCTGGTATTGCAGCGGGCTGAGCGCGGTGACGGCCTTGAAATGGTGATGCAGCGACGACACGCTCATGTTGACGGTCGTGGCCAGGTGTTCCACGCGCAGCGGCTGCGCGTAGTGCCGGCGCAGCCAGTCGATGGCGCGCGCGATCTGCAGCGCCGTGCCCTCGGCGCGCGCGATGTGGCGCAGCCGCCCGCCCATCGGACCGGACAGCAGGCGGTAGTGGATTTCGCGCTCGATCAACGGGGCCAGCACCGGGATGTCGGCCGGCGTGTCGAGCAGGCGCGCCAGGCGCAGCACGGCGCCGAGCAAGGGCTCGGTCAGGCGCGCGAGCGTCAGGCCGCGGCGCAGCGGCTGGCCGGCCGGCGGGGCGCCCAGCTCGCTGATCAGGCCGGCGATGCGGTGCGGATCCAGGTCGAGCGCAAAGCACAGGTAGGGCGTGCCCGGGGTGGCCAGCGTGACGCGCGAGGCCACCGGCAGGTCGAACGAGGTCAGCAGGTAGTGCGAGGTGTCGTATTCGTAGACGTCGTCGCCCAGCTGCACGCGCTTGGCGCCCTGCGCCAGCAGCGCCAGCGACGGCCGGTAGAAGCTGACGTTCAGTTCGGTCGGGCTGGACGAACGGTAGAAGTTCAGGCCCGGCAGGGCGGTCGCGGTGCTGCCGTCGGCCGGCGTATGCCGTTCGATCAGGCTGGCCAGTTCGTCGTGGCGCGGCGGCGGGCTGGCGGATGGGGAGTCGGGCAGGGCGCTCATCGGTGGGGGGCGGGCTGGACTGGCATGCCTATAGCGTAGCGCACAGGCCCGCCTGGATCACGCCGGCGCCGCCGGGCTGGCGGGCCTTGCCGGCGGCCACGCTGGCGGCGGGCGGCAGCGGCGCGCCGTTCTTGCCGGCGACGATCTCGGCCATGATGGACAGGGCGATCTCCGGCGGCGTGCGGCTGCCGATGTAGATGCCGGCCGGGCCGCGCAGGCGCGCCAGTTGCGCCGGCGTCAGCCCGAAATGTTCGCGCAGGCGCGCCACGCGCCGCGCATGGTTGGCGCGCGAGCCCAGCGCGCCGACGTAGAAGGCCGGCGTCTGCAGGGCGTCGATCAGCGCCAGGTCGTCCAGCTTGGGGTCATGGGTCAGCGCGATGACGGCGGTGCGCGCGTCGGGCCGCGCGGCGATCACCATGTCGTCGGGCATCGCCGTGGTCAGCGCCACGCCCTCGACCTGCCATCCGGCGCGGTACTCCTGGCGCGGATCGCTGACCGTGACGTCGAAGTCCAGCGCGATCGCCATTTCGCACAGGTAGCGCGACAGCTGGCCGGCGCCGACGACCAGCAGCCGGTGGCGCGGCCCGAGCACGCTGGCAAAGCCCGCGCCGTCCAGGCGCGGCTCGGCGTCGGCGGCGGCAGGCTCCAGCGTGACCGCGCCGTCGGCCAGGCGCACGCTGCGCCGCACGGTCTGGTGCGCGCGCAGTCGGGCCAGCAGGTCCGCGAGCCGGCTGTGCGCGCCCAGCGGCTCGAGCACCAGCTGCAGCGTGCCCCCGCAGGGCAGCCCGAAGCGGCGCGCCTGCTCGCCGTCCACGCCGTAGGTGGCCAGCGCCGGGCGGGCGCCGGGGCACAGCGCGGCGATGCCGCGCTGGCGGATCTGGTCGATCAGGTCGTCCTCGATGCAGCCGCCCGACACCGAGCCGGCCACCGCGCCATCGGCGCGGATGGCCATCATGGCACCGGGCGGGCGCGGCGATGAGCCCCAGGTGCGCGCCACGGTCAGCAGCACGGCGGCCTGGCCGGCGTCCAGCCAGGACTGGGCAGTCTGCAGCACGTACAGGTCGGCGGCTTGCATGGCGATGCTCCTCATGCCTTGACGGTGGTGCCCAGCGGCAGCGTGCGCAGGCGCTGGCCGGTGGCCTGGGCGATGGCGTTGGCCAGGGCCGGCGCCAGCGGCGGCACGCCCGGCTCGCCCACGCCGGTGGGCGGCTGCGTGGACGGCGCGATATGCACTTCGACGGCCGGCATTTCGGCCAGGCGCAGCACCGGGTAGTCGTGGAAGTTGCTCTGCTCGACCGCGCCGTCCTTCAGCGTGATGGCGCCGTGCAGGGCGGTGGACAGGGCAAAGCCGATGCCGCCTTCCATCTGCGCGCGCACCACGTCCGGATTGACGGCCAGGCCGCAATGCACGGCGCATACGACCCGGTCCACCTTGAGCGCGCCGTCGGCGGCAATGGTCACTTCGACCACCTGCGCCACCACCGAGCGGAACGATTCATGCACCGCCACGCCGCGGCCGCGGCGCGTGCCTGGCGCGCCGGCCGCCAGCGGTTCGCGCCAGCCGGCGCGGGCGGCCGCCAGTTGCAGCACTTCGCGGTGGCGCGGGTGCGCGGCCAGCAGGGCCAGGCGATAGGCCACCGGGTCCTGGCCGGCCGCCACGGCGGCCTCGTCGATCAGGGTTTCGGCGGAGAACGCCGTATGCGTGTGCCCCACCGAGCGGTACCACAGGACCGGCACGGGCACATCGGTGGGCGTATGCAGCTCCACCTGCAGGTTGGGCACCGCGTAGGCGAGGTCGGACAGGCCCTCGACCGAGACCGGGTCGACGCCGTCGCGCACCCAGTCCGCCAGCGGCGTGCCCAGCAGGATCGATTGGCCGGCCATGCGCACGTGCACCGCCTGCAGCGCGCCGTCGGCGCCGAGCGCCAGCCGCGCGCGGTGCAGGTTGAGCGGCCGGTAGTAGCCGGCGCGCATGTCGTCCTCGCGCATCCACACCAGCTTGACCGGCGCGTTCAGGCCCTGGGCGCGCGCGGTGCGCGCGATGGCGACCGCCTCCAGCAGGTAGTCGGCATGCGAGCTGGCGCGGCGGCCGAAGCTGCCGCCGGCGTACAGCTGGGTCAAGGTGATGCGCTCGGCCGGCATGCCGAGATACTGCGCGATGGCGCGCTGGTCGGCCGTCTGGAACTGCTCGCCGTTCCAGATCTCGCAGCGTTCGTCGTCCAGCCGCACCAGGCAGTTCAGCGGCTCCATGGCCGCATGCGCAAGATACGGATACGTGTATTCGGCCTCGATGACCTTGGCCGCGCCCGCGAAGGCGGCGTCGATGTCGCCCTTGCGCGCCGCCATGCTGCCGGGCCGGCCGACGGCCTCGCGGTACCGGGCCAGGATGTCGGCGCTGCCCTGGCGGTAGGCCAGGCCCTCGTCCCACTCGATCCGCAGCGCATCGCGCCCGGCCCGCGCGGCCCAGGTATTGGTGGCCAGCACGGCCACGCCGGCGTGGCGCAGCGCAGCGCCGCCGAAGCGGACCACGGCGCGCACGCCGGGCACCGCCCGGGCGGCGGCGTCATCGACGCGCGCCACCGCCGCGCCCAGGCGCGGCGCATGCGCCACCACCGCCACCAGCATGCCGGGCAGCTTCATGTCCTGCGTGTAGAGGGCGCTGCCGTCGCTCTTGGCGGCGCTGTCGACGCGCGGCAGGCGATGTTTGCCGATCAGCCGGAAGCGGGCCGGGTCCTTGAGCGGCACGTCCTCGGGCACGGGCGAGCGCGCGGCGGCCTCGGCCAGCTCGCCGAAGCCGGCGCGGCGTCCCGAGGCCGGGTGGCTGAGCACGCCCTCGGCCACCTCGATCGTGTCGGCCGGCACTTGCCAGCGCTGCGCGGCGGCTTGCACCAGCATGGCGCGCGCGGTGGCGCCGGCGCGCCGCATGGGTTCCCACGAGTCGAACATGGCGGTGCTGCCGCCGGTGCCCTGCAGGCCGCCCAGCGCCTGGTTGCCGTAGCGCGCGCTGTCGGCCGGGGCGCCCTCGACGCGCACCTGGCGCCAATCGGCGTCGAGCTCCTCGGCCAGCAGCGTGGCCAGGCCGGTATAGGCCCCCTGGCCCTTCTCCAGGTGCTTGGCCAGGACGGTGATCCGGCCGTCGGCGCCGATGCGCACGAAGGCGTTGGCGGCGAAACCGTCGCCCGCCTGCGGGCCGGCGGCCATGGCGCGGCGGGCCAGCGGCGGCAGCGACAGGCCCAGCAGCAGGCCGCCGGCGCCTTGCACGAAACGGCGCCGGCTCAGGTTCTGGATGGCGATGCGCATGATGCTTGCTCCCTCAGGCCAGGGCCGCGGCGGCGGCGTGGATGGCGGCGCGGATGCGCACGTACGTGGCGCAACGGCAGATATTGCCGTTCATGGCGTCGTCGATGTCGCGGTCGGTGGGGGCGGGATTGGCGCGCAGCAGGGCGGCGGCGGACATGATCTGGCCCGACTGGCAGTAGCCGCACTGGGCCACATCCAGTTCGCGCCAGGCCTGCTGCACGGCCTGGCCGGCGCGGTCGGCGGCCACGCCTTCGATGGTGACGATGCGGCGGCCGGCGACCGCCTACACGGGCGTGATACAGGCGCGGATGGGCTGGCCGTCGGCGTGCACGGTGCAGGCGCCGCATAGCGCCATGCCGCAACCGTACTTGGTGCCGGTCAGGTCGGCCACATCGCGCAGGGCCCACAGCAGCGGCATTTCGCCGGGGGCGTCCAGTACGGTGTCCTTGCCATTGATATTGAGCGTCGGCATTGGGGGTTTCCTTCCGATGAGCGGGGGCGCGCCCTGGCGGCGCGCACGACCCGCAAAGAATAGGAAACCGAGGCCCGTGGCGGCAATGCCGATTGCTGCAGGATTCTTGCTTGATCCTGCGAGAGTGCGGCCCCGGCGGCGCCGGGGCCAGCGGGCATCAGCCGCAGCGCAGGGCGCTGATGCTGCCGTTGCCCTCCAGGATGATGTTCAGGCGGTGCGCGTTGTATTCCATGGTCATGACCTGGCCGGGCTTGAGCAGGCGCATCGACCCCGAGTTCGAGCGCCGCAGCGCGTCGTTGCCGACCGAGTCCGAATATTTCTGCCCCACCAGGTTCTGCACCGGCTGGGCGTCGCAGTCCGGGCCGCTGGGCGTCGTTGCCGACCCGGGCGCGGCGCTGGAGGAAGTCTGGCTGGAGGCCGGCGGGCTCGAGTCCGTCCGGGTGCCGGAGGCGCAGGCGGTCAGGTCGGCCAGCAGTGCAATGGGGATCAACTTCCAGATCATGGGCAACTCCTTAAAACTGGGAACAGACGGAATGTCCATGATAGTTGAGGCCGGGCACGGTTGGGGCGCGCGCCGCGCGCGGGCGCCGGGCCGGCTGGACGGCGCGGCGCCGACGCGGGATGATGCGCGCTTTGGGGCGCAGCCGGAGAAGGCGCAGTGGACAAATTCCAGGAGGTAAGCCTGTTCCTGGCCGTGGCCGAGGCGCGCAGCTTCGCCGCCGCGGGCCGGCGGCTGGGCCTGTCGGCCTCGACCGTGACGCGCGCGGTGGCGGCGCTGGAGGCGCGCCTGGGCATCCTGCTGCTGGTGCGCACCACGCGCCACGTACGCCTGACCGACGCCGGCGAACAGTTCGCGCACGATTGCCGCGCGGTGCTGGACAGCCTGGCGCAGGCCGAGGAGGCGGCCGCCGGCGGGCGGGTCCAGCCGCGCGGCGAACTGTCGGTGACGGCGCCGGCGCTGTTCGGCGAACTGCACGTGATGCCGGCCATCGTCGATTACCTGCGCCAGCACCGGCGGGTGCGGCTGCGCGCCTTGCTGGTCGATCGCGTGGTGCGGTTGCTCGACGAAGGCGTGGATGTGGCGGTGCGCATCGGCCGCCTGCCCGACTCCAGCCTGACCGCCATCCATGTGGGCGACGTGCGCCGCATCGTGTGCGCGGCGCCGGATTTCCTGGCGCGCGCCGGCGTGCCGTCGCATCCGGGCATGCTGCCGCGCTATTGCACGGTCAGCGTGGTGATGGAAGGGCAAATGGACCGCTGGCGCTTTGTCTGCGACGGCCATGCCCGCGACCTGGACGTGCAGGCGCAACTTACCGTGACGTCGTCGCAGGCCGCGGTGCGCGCCGCTGTGCAGGGCTGGGGCCTGGCGCAGGTGGTGTCCTACCAGGCCGCCGGTGCGCTGCGCGAGGGCGCGCTGCAGGTGGTTCTGCGCGAATTCGAGCCGCCGCCCCTGCCGGTGCATGTGGTGTATCCGGAAGGGCGCAAGGGCGCCGCCAAGGTGCGCAGCTTCGTGGAATTCTGCGTGGAGCGCCTGCGCGCCGAACTGGCCGAGCTGCCGGCCTGACGGCGCTGCCGTACCAGCGGGCACGGCATTGCGGCGGCTGCAACACTGTTTTGCGCCGGCGCCGCGCGGGCCGCGCGGCGGGCATCATGGCGGTTGTTCGATACGACATTCCCGGTGCCTTGATGAGCGATTCGCTGGTTTTCCATACCGATCTCCCTGGCCTGGCCGACGGCCCCTGGCATGGCGGCGAGCTGGCCATGCAGGAGCGCGCCGGCGCGCGCGAACGCATGGCGCAATTGGGGCCGCGCGTCATCCGCGACTACATGCCGCAGCAGCATCGCGATTTCTTTGCCCAGCTGCCGTTCATGCTGCTGGCCACGGTCGATGCGCAAGGCGACCCCTGGGCCAGCGTGCTGGAGGGGCCGCCGGGTTTCGCGCACAGCCCCGACGAGCGCACCTTGCGCCTGGATGCCTGGCCCGCCGGCGACGACCCCGCGCGCGCCGGCCTGGCGCATGGCGCCGGCGTGGGCATGTTGGGCATCGAGCTGTCCACGCGGCGGCGCAATCGCGTCAACGGCCATGTCGCCGCGCTGGACGGACAGGGGTTCTGCGTGGTGGTGACGCAGTCGTTCGGCAACTGCCCGCAATACATACAGACCCGCCATGCGCGTCAGGCCGCGCCCGCGCCGCAGCCGGCGCGCTGGCTGGCGGGCCTGGACGCGGCCGCGCGCACGCTGGTCGGGCAGGCTGATACGCTGTTCGTGGCCAGCTACGCGCGCCAGGCCGGCCCGCACGCGGTGGACGTGTCGCATCGGGGCGGGCCGCCCGGCTTCGTGCACCTGCGCGGCGATACGCTGACGATGCCGGATTTCTCCGGCAATCGCTTCTTCAATACCCTGGGCAATCTGCTGGCCAATCCGCGCGCCGGCCTGGTGTTCGTGGATTTCGCGCGCGGCGACTTGCTGCAGCTGTGCGGGCGCGCCGAAGTGCTGGCCGAGGCCGGGGCGCCCGCGGCGTATCCGGGCGCCCAGCGCCTGTGGCGCGTCCACGTGGAGCGGGCGGTGCGCCGGCCCGCGGCGCTGGGGCTGCGGGCCGGGTTCGGCGAGTATGCCGCGCAGCTGGCGGCCGTGGGGCAATGGGCCGGCGAGCCGCCGGCCTGAGGCAGGCTCAGCCTTCGCGGCGCTGGCGCACGGCCTGGGCCAGCTCGGCCAGCACCGGCTCGGTCTGGGCCCAGCTCAGGCAGGCGTCGGTGATGGACACGCCGCGCTTGAGCGGCACGCCGGGCTTGAGATCCTGGCGGCCTTCCTCGAGGTTGCTTTCGATCATGATGCCGATGATGCGGCGGTCGCCGCCGGCCAGCTGCCGGGCCAGGTCGCGCGCCACGTCGACCTGGCGCGCGTGCGACTTGTTCGAATTGGCGTGCGAGCAGTCGACCATGACCTGCTCGCGCAGGCCGGCCTTGGCCAGCGCCGCACAGCAGGCGTCGATGGCGGCCGCGTCGTAGTTGGGGCCTTGCTTGCCGCCGCGCAGGATGACGTGGGTGTCGTCGTTGCCGCGCGTCTCGAAGATGGCGGCGGTGCCCATCTTGGTCATGCCCATGAAGGCATGCGGGGCGCTGGCGGCCACGATGGCGTCGGCCGCCACCTGGATGCCGCCGTCGGTGCCGTTCTTGAAACCCAGCGGGCAGCTCAGGCCCGAGGCCAGTTGCCGGTGGCTGGGGCTTTCGGTGGTGCGCGCGCCGATCGCGCCCCAGGCGATCAGGTCGGCGATGTATTGCGGGCTGAGCAGGTCCAGGAATTCGGTGGCGATGGGCAGTCCCAGGGCGCCGATTTCCAGCAGCAGGTGGCGCGCGCGGCGCAGGCCTTCGTTGATGCGGAAACTGCCGTCCAGGCGCGGATCGTTGATGTAGCCCTTCCAGCCCACGGTGGTGCGCGGCTTCTCGAAGTACACGCGCATGACGATGAGCAGGTCGTCGGCCAGCGTGTCGGTCGCCTCCTTGAGCTGGCGCGCGTACTCCATGGCCTGTTCGTGGTCGTGGATGGAGCAGGGGCCGACCACCACCACCAGCCGGTCGTCGCGGCCGTGCAGCACGTCGGCGATGCGCGCGCGGCTGTCCTCGACCAGCGCCTGTAGCGGCGCCGATACCGGCAGTTCGTCCTGCAGCAGGGCGGGCGAAATCAGGGGACGCACGGCGCCGATGCGCACGTCGTCGATGCGGGTGGTGTCTTGCGTCGCGTCGGCCTGGCCGGCCTCGCGATCGTGCAGCGGGTCATCGATACGGGTCAAGGCAATTTCTCCGGTGCGCCCCGGCGGCGCAACAGGCAATTATCGCACTTTGCCGCGCGGCGCCAGGGGGCCGGGCCGGCAGCGACAGCCGGGCGGCGCCGCGGCGCCACGGTTGGGGGGCTCAGCGGCGGGCGTCCAGGGCCATGCGCACCGCCAGGCCGGCCAGCACCGAACCCATCAGCCAGCGCTGCGCCACCATCCACATGGGCCGGCGCGCCAGGAATACCGCGATGGCGCCAGCCATGACGGTGAACAGCGCGTTGACGCAGATGCTGATGCCGACCTGGGTGAAGCCCAGGGCCAGCGACTGGGTCAGGACGCTGCCTTGCTGCGGGTCGATGAACTGCGGCAGCAGCGACAGGTACAGCACGGCGATCTTGGGATTGAGCAGGGCGGTGAACAGCCCCATGGCGAACAGGCGGCGCGGCGGGCTGGGCGCCAGGGCGCGCACCTGGAATGGCGACTGCCCGCCCGGGCGCAGCGCCTGCCAGGCCATGTACATCAGGTAGATGGCGCCGGCCACGCACAGCGCTTCGTAGGCCAGCGGCACCGCCATCAGCAGCGCCGTGATGCCCAGCACGGCGCACAGCACGTAGAACACCAGCCCGAGCGCCACGCCGGCCAGCGAAACCAGCCCGGCGCGGTAGCCCTGCGACAGCGAGCGCGACACCAGGTACATCATGTTGGGGCCGGGCGTGAGCGTCATGCCCAGGCAGATCAGGGCGAAGGCAAGCAGTTGGGTCGGTTCGGGCATGGCGGCACGCAAGGTGGACGCGCGGATGGCGCGCGGTTATCACTCTAGCGCAGAACTGTTGCGTAACAGGGGGAATTTTTGGTGCCTGTCCCGGCGGGGACAGGCACACGCACGGGCAGACGCCATGAAATCTTGCAGGTGCCTGTCCCCGCAGTGGGGACTGGCAAGCAATTGGCGGGTGCCAGTCCCCCAGTGGGGACAGGCACCCGGGGGTTAGGTTGCCGTTCTCATCGTGACGAATTCCTCGGCGGCGGTGGGGTGGATGCCGATGGTGTCGTCGAAGACCTGCTTGGTGGCGCCGGCCTTGAGAGCCACGGCCAGCCCCTGGACGATTTCGCCGGCGTCCGGGCCTACCATGTGGCAGCCCAGCACTTTCTGGCTGTCGGCGTCGACCACCAGCTTCATCAGGGTCTTTTTCTGGCTCTGGGTCAGGGTCAGTTTCATGGGCCGGAAGCGGCTTTCGTAGCGGGTGACCCGAAATCCGTGTTCGAGGGCCTGCTCGGTGGTCAGGCCGACCGTGCCGATGTTGGGCAGGCTGAAGACGGCGGTGGGGATGAGGTCGTAGTCGACCTTGCGGTACTCCTGCGGGCGGAACAGGCGGCGCGCCACGGCCATGCCTTCGGCCAGCGCCACGGGGGTGAGCGGCACGCGGCCGATCACGTCGCCGATGGCGAGGATGGACGGCTCGCTGGTGCGGTATTCGTCGTCCACCTCGATGTAGCCGGACTCGGCCAGCCGCACGCCGGTGTTCTCCAGGCCCAGGTCGTCGAGCATGGCGCGCCGGCCGGTGGCGTAGAAGACGCAATCGGTTTCGAGCACCGAGCCGTCGGACAGCGTGACCGCCAGCACGCCATCGGCGCGCTTGTCGATGCGTTCGACGTCGGTATTGAAGCGCAGGTCCAGGCCTTTCTTGACCAGTTCGTCGCGCAGGTGCTCGCGCACGCTGCCGTCGAAGCCGCGCAGGAACAGTTCGCGCCGGTAGACCTGCACGGTCTGCGCGCCCAGGCCATTGAAAATGGAGGCGAATTCCACCGCGATGTAGCCGCCGCCCACCACCAGCACCCGGCGCGGCAGCTCGGGCAGGAAGAAGGCGTCGTTGGACGTGATGGCGTGTTCCTTGCCCGGGATGTCGGGCACGAACGGCCAGCCGCCGGTGGCCACCAGGATGTGTTGCGCGCTGTGGCGCTGCCCGTTGATTTCGACGGTGTGCGGGTCGACGATGCGGGCGTGGCCTTCGTGCAGCGCGACGCCGCTGTTGACCAGCAGGTTGCGGTAGATGCCGTTCAGGCGTTCGATTTCGCGGTTCTTGTTGGCGATCAGCGTGGGCCAGTCGAACTCCGGGCGGCCCGGGTTCCAGCCGAAGCCGGCCGCCTGCTCGAAGTCTTCGTGGAAATGCGCGCCGTAGACCAGCAGCTTCTTGGGCACGCAGCCCACGTTGACGCAGGTGCCGCCCAGGTAGCGGCTTTCCGCCACCGCCACGCGGGCCCCGTAGCCGGCCGCGAAGCGCGCCGCGCGCACGCCGCCGGAGCCGGCGCCGATGACGTACAAATCGAAATCAAATGCCATGTCTGTCGGTCCTTCCGCGGCCGTCCGAGGCGGCCGCGCGTGTAAACATCTGGAAGCCGTATTAAACAACCAACCGGGCCGCTCTGCTTGGCGGGCGCGCCGAATCGGATATAACAGCAGTCAGCGCGGCTGGATGGCCGGCCGCCATGCACGACGCACGCGTCACGGAACGAGATGCAGAACGAAGACAGTTTTTTCGGCTCGCTGGGCGCCATGCTGGGCGCGGTGATACGCGCCATCGTCGATGGCCTGCGCTATGTGTTCGGCGGGCTGGGGCGGGCGCTGGGCGATTTCTTCGGTGGCCTGGCCTCGGCGCTGGGCATGAGCCCGTCGGTGTTCAATTTTGCCTTGCTGGTGCTGGGCCTGCTCCTGCTGTGGACCGCGGTGCGCGCCTTCATGGGGCGCGCCATCGTGGCCGGGATCTTCTGGCTGGTGCTGGCGATGCTGCTGCTGGGCGGCCTGATCGGCTAGCGCGGCCAGGGCAGGGACGGCGCCATGCTTTACCGCTTCCTGGCCGATCTGGTGCTGGCGCTGCATGCGCTGTTCGTGGCCTTCGCCGTGCTGGGCGGGCTGCTGGCGCTGCGCTGGCCGCGGCTGGCCTGGCTGCATGTGCCGGCGGCCCTGTGGGGGGCGGGCATCATGCTGGCCGGCGCCGTCTGCCCGTTGACCCCGCTGGAAAACCATTGGCGCGCGCAGGCCGGCCAGCAGGGCTACGAGGACGGTTTCATCGCCCATTATCTGTTGGCGGCGATCTATCCAGAGGGGCTGAGCCGGACGGCGCAGACCGTGCTGGGCGCGCTGGCGCTGGCCGGCAATGCGCTCGTCTATGCGGCGCTGTGGCGCCGGCGGCGGCGCGGCGGAATCGGCCGATGAGTTATGCTGGACTGTTTTGCAACTCAGGCGAGTCCCATTCATGATTGATCTGTATTTCTGGGCCACGCCCAATGGTTTGAAAATAAAACTCTTCCTGGAAGAGGCCGGCCTGCCCTATACCGAGCACCCGATCAACATCGGCAAGGGCGAGCAGTTCCAGCGCGAATTCCTCGCGATCGCGCCCAACAACCGCATTCCCGCCATCGTCGACCAGGCGCCGGCTGGCGGCGGCGCGCCGATCTCGTTGTTCGAGTCCGGCGCCATCCTGCTGTACCTGGCCGAGAAGATCGGCCGCTTCATCCCCGCCGACGTGCGCGGCCGCGCCGAAGTCCTGCAGTGGCTGTTCTGGCAGATGGGCGGGCTGGGGCCCATGGCCGGCCAGAATGGGCATTTCAACGTCTATGCCCCCGAGAAGGTGCCGTACGCCATCGAACGCTACACGGCCGAAACCGCGCGCCTGTACGACGTGATGGACCGGCGCCTGGCCGAGCGCGAGTTCCTGGCGGGCGAGTACTCGATCGCCGATATCGCCTGCTATCCCTGGGTCGTGCCGCACGAGGCGCACGGCCAGAAGATGGCCCATTTCCCGCACCTGAGCCGCTGGTTCGAGGCGATCGCCGCGCGGCCCGCCACGGCGCGCGCCTATAAGGAGGCCGGCGACAGCTACCGGCCCAAGGCGCCCATGTCGGACGAGGAACGGGCCGTACTGTTCGGCCAGCCGGGCGCGCCGCGCTAGGCGGCGCGGGCTAGGCCTGGATCGGCCGGGCCAGCCGCTCGATCAGCGGTTCGAACAGCTCGGCCGAGGTGTTGCCGTAGCCCAGCACCAGTCCGGTGTCCTCCGGCCGCGGCGCGATGGCGAAGCCGGACAGCGCCTGCGGCGCCATGCCCAGGCGCAGCGCCTGGGCGGCGATGGCGCGGTCGTCCAGCGCCGCGGGCAGCCGCAGCGTCAGGTGCAGGCCGCAGTGGCCGCCCAGCACTTCGTGCGGCACGCGCAGGTGGCGCGCCAGGGCGGCGCGCAGGGCCTGCTGGCGCTCGCGGTAGAGCCGCCGCATGCGGTTGAGGTGGCGGGTGAACTGGCCGCTTTCGATGAAGGAGGCCAGGGCCCATTGTTCGTGGCGATGGCCGCCGCGCAGCATCTCGGCCAGCGCCTCGGCGGCCTCGTCGGCCAGGCCCGTGGGCAGCACCACGAAGCCCAGCCGCAAGGACGGGAACATGGTCTTGCTGTAGGTGCCCACGTACAGCACGGGCGCATCGGGCACCAGGCCCTGCATGGCCGCGATGGGCTCGCCCTGGTGGCGGAATTCGCTGTCGTAGTCGTCTTCGATGATCCAGGCGCCGGCGCGGCGCGCCTGCTCGATCAGCGCCAGCCGGCGCGTGACGGGCAGCACGGCGCCGGTCGGGTACTGGTGCGACGGCGTGACATAGATCAGGCGCGGCGGCGCGTCGCGCCAGGCCTGCGGCGGCGCCAGCAGGCCAGCGGCGTCCACCCGCACCGGCACCACCCGCATGTCGCCGCAGCGCAGCGCCGTCTTGGCGCCGCGGTAGCCGGGGTCTTCGACCCATGCGGTGTCGCCGGCGTTGCCCAGCAGCCGCACGCACAGCGCCAGCCCTTCCTGGGCGCCTTCGGTGATGACGATCTGGCGCGCCTCGCAGCGCACGCCGCGCGCGGCCGCCAGGTAGGCGGCGATGGCCTGGCGCAGGCGCGGTTCGCCGGCGGGTTCGCCGTAGCCCAGCAAGGCCGCGGGCGCCTCGCGCAGGGCGCGTTCCAGCGCGTTGCGCCAGGCGCTGGCGGGAAAATGGTTGAGGGCCGGCGTGCCGGGCCGCAGCGGCAGGTAGGTGTCGGTGCGCGGCGCGCTGGCCTTCAGCGCGGCCAGGCGCCGCGCGGTCGGGCCGGCGCTGGACGCCGCGGACGCGCGCGCCGGCATGCCCGCGCGGGCCAGCCCCGCTACCCGCGTGCCCTGGCGGTCGGCCCGCACATAGTCTTCGGCGGCCAGGTGTTCGTAGGCCAGCAGCACGGTGTTGCGCGAAATGCCCAGCTGCTGCGCCAGCGCGCGGGAAGCGGGCAGGCGGCTGCCCGGCGCCAGGCGGCCATCCAGGATGGCGTTCTTGAAGCGTTGCAGCAACTAGCGCTGCAGGGGCAGGCGCGCGCCGGCCGGCGGCGCTTGCTGGAGGATCGCGGCAAAATCCATGGCTCTATCAAAAAGGCGGTTCGTGGCACTTTTTATCATGCCACGAATCGCCTATCTTGATGCCATGGCGGGCGCGCCGTGGTGGCGCGCCGCCCACCCGCAAAGGAAGCCGTCCATGTCAGCCCGCGTCAACGAATTCGGTCAACCCATCGGCCAGGCCATGCCGCAATGGCAGGCGCGGCCGCGTCCCCCGCGCGATCCCGCCGAGGGCCGCTATTGCCGGCTCGAACCGCTCGACGCCGCGCGCCACGGCGATGATCTGTACGCGGCCTTTGCGGTGCCCGACGCGGCCAGCGGCTGGACCTATCTGTCGGCCGGCCCGTTCGCCGACCGCGCCGGCTACGACGAATACCTGCGCAAGGCGGCCGACAGCGCCGATCCCCTGCACCACGCGGTGATCGACCTGGCCAGCGGGCGCGCGATCGGCACGCTGTCGCTGATGCGCATCGATCCGGCCAACGGCGTGATCGAAGTGGGGCATGTGAACTTCGCGCCGGCGCTGCGGCGCTCGCCGGCTTCGACCGAGGCGCAGTACCTGCTGATGCGGCGCGCCTTCGACGAACTGGGCTACCGCCGCTACGAATGGAAGTGCGACAGCCTGAACGCGCCCTCGCGCGCGGCCGCGCTGCGCCTGGGTTTCCTGTTCGAGGGCATTTTCCGCCAGGCGCTGGTCTACAAGGGGCGTACGCGCGACACCGCGTGGTTCTCCATCATAGACAGCGAATGGCCGGCGCTGCGGGCGGCGTTCGAGCGGTGGCTGGCGCCGGAGAACTTCGATGCGGCGGGCCGCCAGCGCAAGCGGCTGGATGCCTGCCGCCAGCCGTAATCGGTGCCTGTCCCCGCCGGGACAGGCACCCCGTCATACGCCATGAAATCAGGCGCCAGTCCCCATGCCGGGACAGGCACCGGCATTCCTGCGGGGGCAGCCTTATGTCCGGCGCCGCAGCTTCTCGCGCAGCAGCTCGGCGCCGCTGACCAGCGTGATGCCGGCCAGCACCAGCACCGCGCCGATGACGAAGCCCGAGTCCAGCGGCTCGTCGAGGATCAGCACGCCGAAGGTGACGCCGAACAGCGGCGTCATGAACGACAGCACCGCCAGGCGGGTGGCGAGATAGCGGCGTAGCAGCCAGAACCAGGCCAGGTAGCTCGACAGCGCCACGACCACCGACTGGAAGCCCAGGCTGGCCAGGGCCGCGCCGGACCAGACGGGCGCGGCGCCGCCGCTGGCGAAATGAAAGGCGGGCAGGGCCAGTCCGGCCATCAGCATCTGGTAGAACAGAGTCTTGGCCGGCGCCGCCTCGGACAGCGAGGATTTGCGGATCGCCACCGTGGTGGCGCCCCAGGCCGCGCCGGCCAGCACGCCGAGCAGGTCGCCCAGCAGCATGCCGGGCACGGCCGCGTGGCCCTTGCCCAGGAAGGCGGTGGCGATGCCGCCGAAGGCCACCGCCACGCCCAGCCACTGCAGCGGCTTGAGGCGTTCGTCGGGCAGCAGCAGATGCAGCCCGAGCGCCGTGAAGATGGGCGCGGTGTAGAGGAATACCGCCATGTGCGAGGCGGTGGTGTACTCCAGGCCCACGCCGACCAGCAGGAATTCCAGCGCGAACAGCGCGCCCACCGCCAGGCCGGGCCCCAGCGTGCCGTCGCGCAACGCGCCCAGGCCTTCGTGGCGCAGCACCACCCAGATCAGCACCACCGCGGCGAAGGCCGAGCGCAGGCCGATCTGCAGGGTGGGGGAGACATCGGCGGCCACCAGCTTGATGGCGATCTGCTGGAAGCCCCAGCAGATGCACAGCGCCAGCATGACGTAAGTGGCGAAACCGTCCAGCGGACGGCGCAGCGGCGCGGCGGCGGCCATGGTCATGGCAGTTCGGCCGGGTAGCTGTCCAGCGCCAGGCTGATCTGCTGGCGCAGGTCCCAGTCGGCCAGTTGCGCGCTGACCGGCCCGTAGTAGGCGCCGTCGCGCGTGACGAACAGCGCCGGCAGGTGGAAGACTTCATAGCGCTGCACCAGCCCGCCGTTCTCGCCGGCGTCGATCCAGCACAGGCGGTCGACCGGCAGGTCGAACTCGGGCAGGCGCTGGCGCGCCACGCCGCAGGTGGCGCAGGTGCGGCTGTGGAAGACAAGCAGCGACAGGCCCGGCGCATCCAGCAGGTAACGGTCGGCGGTGCCGTCGGTCAGTTCGATCTGGTCCATGGGGAAACTCGGGGGCGGGCCGGCTATGCTACCGCATCGCCGGCCCGCCGGCCGCAGCTAGCGCGACAGGCGGCGATCGAGTTCCAGCACGGTTTCGTACAGCACGCGCGTGCCGTCGAGCAGCTGCGACGGCTCCAGCCACTCCTCGGGACAGTGGCTGCGGCCGTTCAGGCAGGGCACGAAGATCATGCCGATCGGGCCGGTGGGCGCCATGTAGACGGCGTCGTGGCCGGCGCCGCTGGGCAGGCGCATCGAGGCATAGCCCAGGCGGGTGGCGGCGTCTTCGACGGCATCCATCACCAGCGGCGCGCAATCGGTGGGGTGGGCGCGGCTGACCGGCGCCATTGCGGCCGACAGGCGCAGCGCGGCCAGCGCGTCCGCCACTTCCGCCATGATGGCCTCGGGAAACGCGTCCAGCACGGCGTCGCTGTCGCTGCGCACTTCCAGCATCAGTTCGACCATGCCGGGCACGGCGTTGGGCGCGTTGGGCGTCATGGCGATGCGGCCGATGGTGGCCACCACGTAGTGCGGCTTGCCGCTCTGCGTGCTGGCGCGGCGGTGCGCCGCGTCGATGACGCGCGCCGCGCCCACCAGCGCGTCGCGGCGGATATCCATGGGCGTGGTGCCGGCGTGGTCGGGCTGGCCGTGCACGGTGATGAGCACGCGCCGGATACCGACGATGTTGGTGACCACGCCGATCGGCAGGCCGCGGCTTTCGAGCACGGGCCCCTGTTCGATGTGCAGCTCGACGAAGGCGGCGGTCTGGCCGGGGCCGCGCAGCGGGGCGCCCAGCGCGTCCGGGTCGCCGCCGATGCGGCGCAGCCCCTCGGCCAGCGTCTCGCCATCGGCGTTGCGCGCGGCCAGCATGTCGGGCGTCAACTGGCCGCTCAGCGCGCGGCTGCCCACGCAGGAGATGCCGTAGTCGCTCGGCTCTTCGGACAGGAAGTCGATGACTTCGAACGGGTGCTCCAGCGTCACGCCCTGCTCGTGCAGGGTGTGCGCCACTTCGATGCCGGCCAGCACGCCGATGATGCCGTCGAAGCGGCCGCCGGCCATCACGGTGTCGCAATGCGAGCCGGTGGCGATGGGGCGGCGGGCGGCGTCGCGGCCGGGGCGCGTGCCCGCCAGGTTGCCGCCGGCATCCAGGCGCACCGCCAGGCCGGCCGCCTCGAATTCGGCGCGCAGCCATTGGCGCGATTGCTCGAACAGCGGCGAGAAGGCGCGTCGCGTCCAGGGCACGTCCGGCAAGGTCATGCGCGACAGGGTTTCGACGCGCGACCAGAGGCGCTCGGCGTTCAGGGGAGGAAATGTCGTGGTCATGGGAATGTCCTGAAAAGAGAGAAGGGCGGCTAGGCGCGCCGCAGCAGCCCCACGCGGTCGCGGCGCAGCCAGCGCTGCATCATGAGCACGGCCACCAGCGCCAGGCCGATGGCCAGCCCGCTCCAGACGCCCACGCCGCGCCAGCCGGCCCAGAACGCCAGCGCCGCGCCGCTGGGCAGGCCCACGCCCCAATAGCCGAGCGCCGCGTACAGCATGGGCACGCGGGTGTCGTGCAGGCCGCGCAGCATGCCGGCGCCCAGCACCTGCGCGCCGTCGACGATCTGGAAGAGGGCGGCGACCGCCAGGTAGGCGGTGGCCAGCCGCAGGACCTGGGCATTGGCGGGGTCGCCGATGTCCAGGAAGGCCGACACCAGCAGGCCGGGCGCCAGCAGCATCAGCGCCGCGGCGATCGCCATGCTGCCGATGCCCAGCGAGAAGGCGCACCAGCCGGCGCGCGCGACCTGGTCGGGCTGGCGCGCGCCGTACGCGTGTCCCACGCGCACCGTGGCCGCCTGGGCAATGCCGTAGGGAATCATGAACGTGACGCTGGCGATTTGGATGGCGATCGCGTGGGCGGCCAGCTCCGGTTCGCCCAGCCAGCCCATCAGGAAGGCCGCGGCGTTGAAGATGGTGACTTCGAACGCGGTGGCCGCGCCGATCGGCAGGCCGAGTTTCCAGAACTCGGCCAGGCGCTGCCAGTCCGGTTGCCAGACGTCGCCGAACAGATGGTAGCGGCGGAAGCGGCGGTCCAGGCAGACCACGCCGACCATGCCCAGGAACAGGCCCAGCGTGGCCAGCGCGCTGGCCAGGCCGGCGCCCACCAGGCCCAGCGCCGGCGCGCCCAGGTTGCCGAACACCAGCACCCAGTTGCCGAAGACGTTCAGCACGATCGCGGCCAGCGCGATCAGGAAGGCCGAGCGCGGGCGCTGCAGCGCCGTCACGAACGAGCGCAGCACCAGGAATCCCAGGAAGGGCGGCATGGCCCACATCAGCGCGCGCAGGTAGGCGCCGGCCTGCGCGGCCAGCTCGGGGGGCTGGTCGATGGCCAGCAGGATGGCTTCGCCGTGCCACAGCAGCAGGCAGCCCGGCACCGAATAGATCACCGCGGTCCACAGGCCCTGGCGCACCGTGCGGCGCACGTCGCGCACGGTGTTGCCGCGCCGGCCCAGCGCATGCGCGACCATCGGCGCGGTGGCCGCGACCAGGCCCAGGCCGAAGAATTCGATGGCGGTGAACAGGTTGGCGCCCAGGGCGCTGGCAGCCAGCGCCTGTGATCCGAGCCGTCCGATGAAGATCACATCGGTAACAGTCATGGCCATTTGTGCCAGATTGGTCAGCACCAGCGGCAGGCCGAGCGCCAGCGTGGCGGCGAGCTCGCGCTTCCAGGCGGCGCGGGCTGTCGATCGGGGCATGCGCCCTCCCATTGATTTTGAATCGGGATATTACCTTTTTTCCTAGGGTAAACCCGGGTTTGTCCCCGGCTCATGCAACTGGCCGAGTTGGTGGGGCCGGAGGTCGCAAGTATGATGAGGCCCATTCCAATGCTGCTGGCCCGGCCATGCCCCGGCCAGCGTTGTTACACCGCAGGAGACCCTACCGATGAACAAGCCATCCGAAGTCAAACCCGTCGCGCTCAACGTGCCCGACTATGTCAAGCACAGCGGGTTGATCGCGTGGGTGGAACGGATCGCTGCCCTGACCAAGCCGGACCGCGTGGTGTGGTGCGACGGCTCGCAGGAGGAGTACGACCGCCTGTGCGAACAGATGGTCCAGGGCGGCACGATGCGCCGTCTCAATCCGGCCAAGCGCGCCAACTCGTACCTGGCGTGTTCCGATCCCTCGGACGTGGCGCGTGTGGAAGACCGCACCTTCATCTGTTCCGAGCGCGAGGAAGACGCCGGTCCCACCAACAACTGGGCCGCCCCGCAGGCCATGCGCGAGACGCTCGGCGGCCTGTTCGACGGCGCCATGCGCGGCCGCACCATGTATGTGGTGCCGTTCTCGATGGGGCCGCTGGGCTCGCCCATCGCCCACATCGGCGTGGAGCTGAGCGACAGCCCCTATGTGGTGGTGAACATGCGCATCATGACGCGCATGGGCCGCAAGGTCTTTGACGTGCTGGGCAGCGACGGCGCCTTCGTGCCGTGCGTGCACAGCGTGGGCATGCCGCTGGCCGAAGGGCAGCAGGACGTGGCGTGGCCGTGCAACCCCACCAAGTACATCGTGCACTACCCCGAGACGCGCGAGATCTGGAGCTTCGGTTCGGGCTACGGCGGCAACGCGCTGCTGGGCAAGAAGTGCTTCGCGCTGCGCATCGCCTCGACCATGGGCCGCGACGAGGGCTGGCTGGCCGAGCACATGCTGATCCTGGGCGTGACCTCGCCCAAGGGCCGCAAATACCACGTGGCCGCGGCGTTCCCGTCGGCCTGCGGCAAGACCAATTTCGCGATGCTGATCCCGCCGCACGGCATGGACGGCTGGAAGGTCACCACCATCGGCGACGATATCGCCTGGATCAAGCCCGGCCCGGACGGCCGGCTGCATGCCATCAATCCCGAGGCGGGTTACTTCGGCGTGGCGCCGGGCACCAGCGAGAAGACCAATTTCAATGCCATGGCCATGCTCAAGGCCAACGTGATCTTCACCAACGTGGCGCTGACCGACGACGGCGACGTGTGGTGGGAAGGCATGACCGACACGCCGCCGGCGCACCTGATCGACTGGCAGGGCCAGGACTGGACGCCGGCCATCGCCGCCGAGACCGGCCGCAAGGCCGCGCACCCGAACGCCCGCTTCACGGCGCCGGCCGCGCAGTGCCCGTCCATCGACCCCGAATGGGAAAACCCCAAGGGCGTGGCGATCGACGCCTTCATCTTCGGCGGGCGCCGCTCGACCACCGTGCCGCTGGTCACCGAGGCGCGCAACTGGGTCGAGGGCGTCTACATGGCCGCCACCATGGGCTCGGAAACCACCGCCGCCGCGGCTGGCCAGCAAGGCGTGGTGCGGCGCGACCCCTTCGCCATGCTGCCGTTCTGCGGCTACAACATGAGCGACTACTTCGACCACTGGCTCAAGCTGGGCCGCCGTCTCGAAGAGACCGGCGCCACGCTGCCGCGCATCTACTGCGTCAACTGGTTCCGCAAGGGACCGGACGGCAAGTTCGTGTGGCCGGGATTCGGCGAGAACATGCGCGTGCTGCGCTGGATGCTGGGCCGCCTGGATGGGCAGGCCGGCGGGGTCGACCAGGTGTTCGGCATCTCGCCGGCCTACGGCGATATCGACTGGACCGGGCTGGAATTCAGCCCCGACAAGTTCGAGCAGGTCATCTCGGTGGACCTGCCGGCATGGCGCGCCGAGCTGGCGCTGCACGACGAGCTGTTCACCCAGCTGGCCGCGCGCCTGCCCGAGGATCTGCCGTTGACGCGTACCGCCATCGAGCGGCGCATGGCGGCCTGAGGCCGGAGCGGCGCGGCGTTTCGCCGCCGCGCCGGCGCCGCTTTGCGGCACAATCGCGCCATGACCTTGACTTCCGACGACCTGCGCCAGATCGCGGCGCTGACGCTGGCCCATTACGACGACAACGCTGTCTCGTTCGAGGTCGGCACGCGCGACCACGACGTAAGCCAGAACATCGCGGCCCTGCTGCGCCATATACAGGGCGATCCGCCGTATGCCATCCTGGACTTCGGCTGCGGCCCGGGCCGCGACCTCAAGACGTTCGCGGCGCTGGGGCACGCGGCCGTCGGCCTGGACGGCGCGGCGCACTTCGTGGCCATGGCGCATCAGGCCACCGGCTGCGAAGTGTGGCAGCAGGATTTCCTGCGGCTGGCGCTGCCGGCCGGGCGTTTCGACGGCATCTTCGCCAACGCGTCGCTGTTTCACGTGCCGACGCAGGAATTGCCGCGCGTGCTGGGCGAGCTGCGCGACACGCTCAAGCCGGGCGGCGTGCTGTTCTGCTCCAACCCGCGCGGCGGCAACGAAGAGGGCTGGTCGCGCGGCCGCTATGGGGTGTGGCATGACTGGGAGTCGTGGCGCGCGCTGCTGGAAGCGGCGGGCTTCCAGGCCCTGGAGCACTATTACCGGCCCGCCGGGCTGCCGCGCGAGCAGCAGCAATGGCTGGCCAGCGTATGGCGCAGGTAGCGGGGTTCGCGGCCCTGGCGCGCGCCGACGCGCGCGTGCTGGTGCTGGGCAGCATGCCGGGCGTGGCTTCGCTGCGGGCGCAGCAGTACTACGGGCATCCGCGCAATGCATTCTGGCCGATCGCCGCCGAGCTGTTCGGCCTGGACGCCGCGCAGCCCTATGCCCACCGCGTGCAGGCCCTGCAGCGGGCCGGCGTGGCCCTGTGGGACGTGCTGCAGGCCTGCGAGCGCCCGGGCAGCCTGGACGCCGCCATCGTCGCCGATAGCGTGCGCCCGAACGATTTCCAGGCCTTCTTCGCCTCGCATCCGGGCATCGCCTGCGTGGGCTTGAACGGCGCGGCCGCCGCGACGCTGTATCGCCGCCACGTGCTGCCGCGCCTGCACGGCCTGGCGCATCTGCGCTACGTGGCGCTGCCGTCGACCAGCCCGGCCCATGCAGCGATGGATTTCGCCGCCAAGCTGCGGGCCTGGCGCGCGATCGCGCCGGCGTCATCCGACCCTTCGGCGTGTCTGTCCCCGTAGGGGGGAACGACGCCTGCGGCCAGGGTGCCTGTCCCCCTGCGGGGACAGGCACCCTGCGGAGACAGGCACCCTGCGGAGACAGGCACCTGCAAGATTTCACGGCGTCTGCCCGTGCGTGTGCCTGTCCCCGCTGGGGCAGGCACCGCTGGCTATGCCAGGCGTCCGTAGATCTCGCGCGCCTGCGCGGCGGTGGCGATGGGCCGGCCCAGCACGCGGCCAGCCTGCGCGGCCTGGGCCACCAGGGCGGCGTTGCCCGGCGCGGTCGCGCCGTCGCTCAGCTTGAGGTTGTTCTCGAAGCCCACCCGCATATGGCCGCCGAACGCGGCCGCGGTGGCCACGCAGGCGTTCTCTTCGCGGCCGAAGGCGCACACGGCCCAGGGCAGCGATCCGTCGTAGACCTCGAGAAAGGGCAGCAGGTCGCGCGGCGAGGACACCTGGCCGGCCGAGTAGCGGCCCAGCACGAACAGCACCGACCAGGCTCCTTCAGGCGCCAGGCCGCGCGCGCGCAGCGCCTGCCACCTGGCCACGTCGGCGGCGTCGTACAGGATGATCTGCGCCATGATGCGTTCGGCTGCGACCCAGGCCAGGAAGTCGGCCAGCTCGCGTTCTGGCATCTCGGGCACGGCGATCTCGCGCAGGCCCATCGAAACGGCTTCGGGGCGCAGTTCGCGCACCATGGCCATCTGCTCGGCGGCGCGGTAGACGCCAGCCGCTTCGCTGGTGACCTGCACCAGCAGTTCTTCGCCCACGGCCTGGCGCACCGCCGCCAGCGCCTCGCGGTAGGCCGCCACGTCCAGCGAATGGCGGCCTTCGGGCGTGCGCACATGCATGTGCATCATGGCCGCGCCGGCGTCCAGGCAGGCGCGCGCCTCGGCCGCCAGCGCCGCCGCCGTCAGCGGCACGGCGGGGTGGTCGGCGGCGGTCTTGTAGGCGCCATTGGGCGCCACCGTGACGATCAGGGGCGAGTCGGCCAGCGCGGCCTGCGCGCCCGCGGCGAACAGCGACGGGCTCATGGCTGGATCTCCGGCAGCTCGGCGCCGAGCAGGTCCAGCCCGGCGCGCAGCAGGCGGTCGTAGCGGGCGCGCTCGGCGGCGATGGTCTCGGGCGTCCATGCATAGAAGCCCGTGCCGGCCTTCATGCCGTGGCGGCCGTCGGCGGCGCGCTCGGTCAGGCAGCGCGCCGGCGTATCGGCGTTGCAGAACGTTGGGTACATGGTCGCGCCGGCGGCCGCGTGCACGTCGATGCCGGCATGGTCGCGCTGCATGACCGGGCCGGCGGCCAGGAAGCGGAAGCCGAAACCGAAACGCACCGCCGCGTCCACGTCCTCGGGCGAGGCGATGCCGCGGTCGATGAGATCGAAGGCTTCGCGCGACAGGGCGTGCTGCAGGCGGTTGGCCAGAAAGCCCGGCAGGTCCTGCGCGACCCTGACCGGCACCATGCCGCAGCGGCGCATGAAGGCGATCAGGACGTCGGCGCAGGCCGGGTCGCTGGCCTCGCACAGCACCACCTCGACCAGCGGCACCAGGTGCGCCGGCATGAAGAAGTGCAGGCCCAGCATGCGCTCGCGCGTGGGCAGGCCGGCGCCGATGGCGCTGATCGGGAAGCTGGAGCTGTTGCTGGCCAGGATGGCGTGGGCCGGCGCGCGGCGCGCCAGCTCGGCGAACAGCGCCTGCTTGATGTCCAGGCGCTCGGGAACGCATTCGATCACCAGGCCGACCGAGTCCCATTCGACCGCGTCCAGGCCGGGCACGACCGCGATGTGCGCGGCGCCCTCGGCGCGGCCGGCCTGCGCCAGGTTGTCGGCGGCGCGGCGCGGCAGCGCGGCGGCGCGCGCGGCGTCGGGTTCCACCACCGTGGTGCGGCACAGCGCGCGCGCCAGCACCACCGCCACGTCGGCGCCCATGGTGCCGCCGCCGATGACGACCGCATGGCTGGCGCCGGGACGGCCCAGCGCGGAATCGGGAGAGCTCATGTTGTTCCTTCTCGCAGGAGTGTTCGCAATGCCAGCCAGTGTAGGGAAACGGCTTTGATTGATGAATCAGATTTTTTGGATAGAATGATCGATAAATTAGATCAGTGAGGCGCCGTGAAGATCAATCTGTCCATGCGCGATATCGAGACCGTCCTGGTATTGGGCCGCACGCTCAATTTCCGGCAGGCGGCGGCGCAGCTGCACCTGTCGCAATCGGCACTGTCGACCCAGGTGCTGCGCATCGAGGAGGCGCTGGGCGTGCGCCTGTTCGACCGCACCACGCGCACCGTGCGGCTGACGGCCGCCGGCGAGGTGTTCATGCAGCAGGCCGCCTCGCTGCAGGTGGCGTTTCGCGAGGCCATCGACGCGGTCAGCGGCATCGCCAGCGCCGAGCACGGCCAGGTGGCGGTGGCGGCGCTGCCGTCGCTGGCCGCGCGCCTGCTGCCGCGCGTGTTGATGGCGTACCGGCAGGCCCATCCCGGGGTGGCGCTGAAAGTGCACGACACGCTGTCGGGCCCGGCGTTCGACCTGGTGCGCGCCGGCGAGGTCGACTTCGCGCTGACCGCGGCCGATCCGCAGCAGGCGGACCTGCACTATGTGCCCATGATGTCCGACAGCTTCATCCTGCTGATCCCGCAGGACCACGCGCTGGCGCGCGGCAAGGGGCCGCTGCGCTGGGCCGATACGCTGGCCGCGCCGCACGTGTCGATGGTGCATCCGAGCAGCGTGCGCCAGTACGCGGAGTGGGCCTTCCTGCAGAACCGCATCCGTTTCCAGCCCGCCTTCGAGGCCGAGCACCTGGCCACCATCGTCGCCATGGTGGAGTGCGGCTTCGGCGTGGCGGCCCTGCCGGAGATCGCCGCCGCCGCGGTGGCGCACAGCGGCATCGTCGAGCACCCGCTGACCGGGCCGGTGGCCGAGCGCTCCATCGGCCTGGTGACCTCGCGCAACCGTACCTTGTCGCCGGCGGCGGCCGCGCTGGTGGCGCAGCTGCGCGAGCACCTGGCCGCCTCGGCGTACAAGCCCGCGCCGGCGGCCCCTAGCGCACGTACGACGGCAGCAAGAGCGAGATCGAGGGAAACAGCACCAGGATCGCCAGGCGCACCACGTCGCTGACCACGAACGGCATGACGCCGCGGAAGATCGTGGGCGTGGACACGCCGGGCAGCAGTCCGCGCAGCACGAACACATTCATGCCGAAGGGCGGCGTGATGAAGCTGATCTCGGTGACCACCACCACGATGACGCCGAACCAGATCAGGTCGAAGCCCAGGCTCTGCACCAGCGGGTAGAACACCGGCACCGTCAGCAGGATCATGGACATGCTCTCCAGCACGCAGCCCAGCACGATGTAGATGACGCAGATGGCCAGGATCACCGTCAGCGGGCTGAGCTGGTGGCGGGCGACCACGTCCAGCAAGTCCTGCGGCAGCGAGGTGAAGTTGATGAAATTGGCCAGCATCAGCGCGCCTATCATCACCACGAAGATCATGCCGGTGGTCTTGGCCGATTCGACCACCACGTCCAGGAAGCGGCGCCACGTCATGGCGCGCCGGCTGCAGGCGAACAGGAAGCTGAGGAAGGCGCCGACGCCGGCGGCCTCGGCCGGCGTGAACAGGCCGCCGTAGATGCCGCCCAGCAGCATGCCGATCAGCGCCAGCACCATCCAGACCTGCCGCAGCGCGTGCAGGGTATGCGGCCAGGTGCTGCGCGGGCCGCGCGGCCCCGCGGCCGGATCGCGGCGCACCACCCAGGCCACCGCCGCCATGTAGCACAGGATCGCCAGCACGCCGGGCAGCACGCCGGCGGCGAACATCTTGCCGATGCTCTGTTCGGTCAGCAGGCAATACACCACCATGATGATGGAGGGGGGAATCAGCACGCCCAGCGTGCCGCCGGCGGCGATCGAACCGGCCGCCAGCTTCTCGCTGTAGCCCATGCGGCGCATTTCCGGATAGGCGACCTTGGCCATCGTCGCGGCCGTCGCCAGGCTGGAGCCGCAGATGGCGCCGAAACCGCCGCAGGCGGCGATGGTGGACATCGCCAGGCCGCCGCGCCGGTGGCCCAGCAGCGCGTGGGCGGCGGCGTACAGTTCGCGCGACATGCGCGATTCGGTGACGAAGTTGCCCATCAGGATGAACAGCGGCAGCACCGACAGCAGGTACTGGAAGCCGCTTTCGTAGATCACCGAGCCGGCCATGGCGTAGGCGGGCGGCCAGCCGCGCAGCAGGCCCAGGCCGACGAAGCCGACCAGCGCCATGGCGAAGGCCACGGGCACGCGCATGAAAACCAGCGCCAGCATGGCGCCCAGGGCGGATAGGGATTCAATCATCTTGGGTCGGTTCCGGCTGCGTAGCGGCAGGCCCGACCAGGGCCGCCAGCCGGTAGGCGGCGTCCAGGGCCAGCAGTACCGCCATGGCGTATACGAAGGGTGCCAGGGGAATGTTGAGCATGGGCGTCATGTCGCCGTAGTCGGCGGTGCTCTGCGCCTTGCGCAGCGCCACCCAGGCCAGGCAGGCGCTGACCGTCAGCGCCAGCAGGCCGGCCACGCAGTCCTGCGCGCGCAGGGTCGCGGGCGAGAACAGGTGGCTGAAGCTGTCGACCGTGATGTGGCCGCGCGCGCGGGTCACCAGCGGGATGCTGGCGAAGATCACCGCCACCATCAGCAGCTCGACCATCTCGACGGTGCCCATGATGGGACGGTTGAGCAGGTAGCGTCCGGTGGCGTCGGCCACCGTCAGCAGGCTCATGCCGCACAGGCTGATGACCACGATGGCGCGCAGCAGGGCCGTGACGGCCCGGTCCAGGATCCGCATGGCGCGCGCTCAGCGTTGCTGGTCCAGCTGCTTGATCTCGGCGCGGAACGACGCCAGCGCGGCGGGCCCGTCGATGCCCTTGGCCTTGGCCGCGTCCAGCCATGCCTGCTCGAACCCCTTGGTGCGTTCGCGCACGGCCTCGATCAGCGCGTCGTCGGCCTTGACCAGTTCGATCTCGCCGCCTTCGAGCACCTTGCGCGCGGCCGCGTCGTGCGTGTCCCAGGCGCGTCCGGCCAGCTCGGCCAGGTGGCGGCCCGACAGGCGCACCAGCGTGTCCTGGTCCTGCTTGGACAGGCGCGCGAAGGCGTCGCGGTTGATGATGACTGCGTGCGTGTCCGAATACAGGCCGCCGGGGAATTCGGTGGCGTGCCTGATGATGCTGTCCAGCTTGAACGACACCAGCGATTCGGCCGGGAAGAACACGCCGTCGGCCACGCCGGTGCTGAGCAGTTCGTACGACTCGGGCGCCGGCTTGGCGATGGGACTGGCGCCCACCGCCTTGGCCACGTCGGCCGCCATGCCGCCGCCGACGCGGATCTTCAGGCCCTGGAAGTCGCCGATCTGCTTGACCGGCTTGCTGGTGGTGAAGGCGATGCCCGGGCCGTGCGCGTAGATGCCCAGCAGGCGCACGCCCTTGTGCTCGTCGGCCTTGAGCAGGTATTTCTCGTAGGTGTCCCAGGCCGCGATGGAGCGCGAGGTCGCGGTGTCGCCGGAGAACGGCAGCACGGCGAACTTGGTCAGCTGGAAGCGCCCGGGGTAATAGGCGTGCGAGACGAAGGTCACGTCGACCAGGCCATCGCGCACGGCGTCGAAGTGGCCGGCCGGGTTGGTGACCGCCTTGGGCAGCAGGCGCAGCGTCACGCGGCCATCGGTGGCCTTGCGGATTTCCTCGCCCCAGGGCATGAGGAAGTCCGCCACGACCGCATGGGTGGGCGGCAGCCAGCTCGACAGGGTGAGCTCGACCGGCTTTTGCGCGATGGCGGGGGCCGTGCCCGCAAGGCCAAGGGCGAACAGGGCGGCGGCGAGGGTCTTGTGCATCATGTCTCCTTGTTTTATGGGATGGCCCGCTCGGCGGCGGGCCGTTGGTGCGACAGGATCAAGGCGGCGGGCCGACGGCCCGCTCCAGCAGCGCCGGCAGGCTGCTGTCGTGGCGAAAGCCCGCCGCCTGCGCGGCATCGCATTGCAGGGGCGGCTGGTTGCCGAACTGCGCCTCGATATCCGGGCGCGGCGTGTAACTTACCAACGGCGTGGCCGCGCCCTGGCTGCGCGCATCGAAGGCCTGCACGATGTCGCGCACCGACACGCGTAGCGCCGGCAGCGTCCAGCCGGTGCGCCCGCCGGGCGGCGGCGCCTGGGCGGTCAGCTCGGCGGCGCGCAGCAGGTTGTCCACGCAGCACGGCAGCGACATCAGCCACAGCGTGGCCTGCGGGCCGACCGGCATTTCGCAAGGCTGGCCCGCCGCCAGCGCGCGCAGCAGCGTGCTGGAGAAGGCCGACCAGGCGCCGTTGGGCGCCGGCGGGCGGGGCGCCACGCCGGGCAGGCGCACGGCGCGCCCGCGCACGAAGCCGCGCCGGGTGTAGTCGGCCAACAGGATTTCGACTGCCTGCTTCTGCGCGCCATAGCTCAGCGCCGGCGCCAGCGGCGTGTCGTCCGTGACGAGCGCGGGCAGCGGCGCGCCGTAGACGGCGATGCTGCTGGTGAACACCAGTCCGGGCGAGCGGCCCTGGCGGCGCAGCTGCTCCAGCAATCGCAGCGATCCTTCCAGGTTGACGCGCAGGCCCAGCTCGAACTCCAGCTCGGCGCGTCCGCTGGCGACGCAGGCCAGATGGAACACCAGGTCCGGCGGCGGATCGGTGATGGCCGCCAGCGTGGCGGGGTCGGCGAAGTCGCCGGCCACCTGGCGCACGCGCGGGTCGGCCGGCGCGGCGTCGAAGGCCAGGTCGCACAGCGTCAGCTGTTCGAGCGCGCCATAGCCGGGCACGCCGGGCAGGGCGCACAGGCGCTCGGCCAGGGCGCGGCCGATATAGCCGTTGGCGCCGGTGATCAGGACGCGCATGCCGCACCTCCGCTGCCGCAGGCGGCGTCGTAGGCGCCGCGCCAGGCCTTCAGGCCGGCGCTGGCCAGGCCGCGCGGCGTGTACTCGCAGCCCATCCAGCCGCCATAGCCGCTTTGCGCCAGCAGGCGCAGGGTGGCGGCCACCGGCGGGCTGGCCGGATCGGGTTCGTGGCGCCCGTCGGGGCCGGCGAACTGCACGTGGCGCACCAGCGGCAGCACGCGGCGCAGCTCGGCGTGCGGGTCCAGCCCTTCGCGCAGGTTGTGATAGATGTCGAACTGCAGGCCGACGTTCGGATGGTCGACCGCGCGGATGATGTCGGCGGCCTGCTCGGGCAGGTAATAGAAATAGCCCGGCATGTCGGCGCGGTTGAGCGGCTCCAGGGTCAGCGTGACGCCGGCCTGGGCGGCGCGCGGCGCGGCTCGCTGCAGGTTGCCGATCAGCGTGGCGCGGCATTCGTCCATGCCGGCGGGCGCCGGCGGCATGCCCGCCATGGCGTGCACGATGCGGCAGCCGGTGGCGCGGCACAGCGCCAGCGCCTGGTCCAGCGCGGCCCCGAAATCGGCTTCGCGCCCGGGCACGCAGGCCAGGCCTTTTTCGCCGGCCGCGCCCAGCGGCGTGTTGACCAGCGCCAGGGCCAGGCCGTGCTCGCGCAGCTGCGCCGCCAATTGCGCGGGCGGCTGGTCGTACGGAAACAGGATCTCCACTCCCGCGAAGCCGTCTTCGCGCGCGGCGGCCATGCGCGCGGCCAGCGGCAGGCCGGGGTACAGCAGTGTCAGGTTGGCGGCCAGTTTCATGCGGGCTCCCTGGTGGGCGCGGCGGGCCGTTCGGGCCACGCCACGCGCACGATGTCGGACAGGTCGCCGGGGCCCAGGCCGCGCGCGGCGGCGGTGCGGTAGCTGTCGAGCACGCCTTGCAGCCCGCGCAGTTGCGTGCCGCTGGCGGCGGCCAGGGCGGCCACGTTCTCCAGGTTTTTCAGCATGGTCTGCAGGGCGCCCAGCGGCTGGTCGACGGGCGCGGTCATGCGCGGCACGAAGATGCGCAGCAAGACCGAATCGGCCCAGCCGCCGGCCAGGGCGGTATCGAGGGCGGCGACGTCGATGCCGTTGCGGCGGGCCAGGGCCACGGCCTCGGCGATGGCGTTGACCGTGGTGGCCACGATGGTCTGGTTGCACAGCTTGCCGATCTGGCCGGCGCCCGTATCGCCCAGCCGCGTCACGCGGCCGGCGTAGGCGCGCAGCCAGGGTTGCGCGGCCTCGATCGCCGCGGCCGGCCCGCCCGCCAGGATGGACAGCGTGCCGGCCTGCGCGCCGGCCACGCCGCCCGAGACCGGCGCGTCGATCCATACGCGGCCGCTGGCGGCCAGCAGGCGCGCGGCCAGCGCGCGGGTGGCGTCCGGCTCGATGCTGGAGTGGTCCACCAGCAGGCCGCCGGCCACGTCGGCCACGCCGTGCGGCCCGAACACCGTGGCCTGCACCGCGGCCAGGTCGGTCAGGCACAGCAACACCGCCTGCGCGCCCGCCGCCGCTTCGGCCGGCGTGGCGCAGACCACCGCGCCGTCGGCCGCCAGCGCCTGTGCCTTGGCCGCGCTGCGGTTCCATACGCGCACCCGATGGCCGGCCGCCAGCAGCCGCCGTATCATCGGCGCGCCCATCAGGCCGGCGCCGCAGAAAGCCAGGGTGGCGCTCATTCGGCCTCCGGCGTTTCGTAAGGCCAATCGACCTGGCCGGAGTGGGTGACCGCGCCCAGGCAGGCCGGGCGCACCAGCGCGGCGTATTTCTCCAGCGCGCCGGCCAGGCGCGCCTGCGGCGGCGCCTGGTAGGCGGCGCGGCGCCGCGCCAGCTCTTCGTCGGACAGCGCCACGTCCAGCGTATCGGCCTCGGCGTCGATGTGGATCATGTCGCCATCGCGCAGCAGCGCGATGGGGCCGCCGGCGGCCGCTTCCGGCCCGGCGTAGCCGATGCACAGGCCGCGCGTGGCGCCCGAGAAGCGGCCGTCGGTCAGCAGCGCCACTTTCTCGCCCATGCCCTGTCCATACAGGGCGGCCGTGACGCTGAGCATCTCGCGCATGCCCGGCCCGCCCCGGGGGCCTTCGTTGCGGATGACCAGGACTTCGCCCGGCTGGTAGGCGTGCGTGGACACCGCGCGCATGCAGGCTTCCTCGTTCTCGAACACGCGCGCCGGCCCGGAGAATTTCAGCGACTTCAGGCCGGCGATCTTCAGCAGCGCGCCATCGGGGCTGAGATTGCCCTTGAGCACGGCGACGCCGCCGGTGGGGTGCAGGGCCTGGCCGCAGGCGCGCACCACCTTGCCGTCGGGCGCGGGCGTGTCGGCCAGGGCCTCGGCCAGGGTGCGGCCGTCGAGCGTCAGCACGCTGCCGTCGATATGGCCGCCGTCCAGCAGCGCCTTGAGCACCACCGGCACGCCGCCGGCCTCGTGCAGGTCGCGCGCCAGATAGCGGCCGCCGGGTTGCAGGTCGGCGATCAGCGGCGTGCGCTTGAACACCCGGGCCACGTCGTCCAGCGTGAAGGCGATGCCGGCCTCGTGCGCGATGGCGGGAATGTGCAGGGCCGCGTTGGTCGAGCCGCCGGTGGCCGCCACCGCGGCGCAGGCGTTCTCCAGGCTGGCGCGCGTCACCAGCTGGCGCGGCAGCGGGCCGCCCGCGGCCAGGGCGCGCATCACGTGCTCGCCGGCGCGCTGCGCGATGGCCAGCCGTTCGCTGTAGACCGCGGGCATCATCGCCGAACCCAGCGGCGACAGGCCCAGCGCCTCGCCCACCATGGCCATGGTGTTGGCGGTGAACTGGCCCGGGCACGAGCCCGCCGAGGGCGTACAGGTGCGCTCCATCGCCTTGAGCTCGGCCGCCGGCATGGTGCCGTGCTGTACCCGGCCGACGGCTTCGATGGTGTCGAGGATGGTGACCTGGCCGCTGGCCGCATGGCCGGGCAGGGTGGCGCCGCTGTACAGGAACACCGCCGGCACGTTCAGCCGCACGATGGCCATCATCATGGCCGGCAGCGTCTTGTCGCAGCCGGCGAACGCCACCAGTGCGTCATAGGCGTGGCCGCGCACCACCAGCTCGACGCTGTCGGCGATGGTCTCGCGCGACAGCAGGCTCATGCGCATGCCCGCATGGTTCATCGAGGTGCCGTCGGAGATCGAGATGGTCGAGAAGCTGACCGGCACGCCGCCGCCGGCGGCCACGCCCAGGCGGGCGCGGTCGGCCTGCGGCCCCAGCGCCATGGAGCAGGGCGTGTTCTCGCCTTGCGTGCTCACGATGCCGACCATGGATTTCTCCAGGGCGGCGTCGTCGAAGCCGGTGGCGCGCAGGAAGGCGCGATGCGGGGTGCGCGTCAGGCCTTGGGTAACCATGCGGGAACGGTGCTTATGCAGGGACATGAATCGGTTCCATGGAAAAGGCGAAGAAGGGCGGCGCCGGCTAGGGCATGGCGGGCTGCAGCGCCTGCAGCCTGTCGAAGGCCCAGCTGATGTCCTGCGCCATGACCGCGCGCGCGCTTTCGGCGTCGCGCCGCGCGATGGCGTCGACGATGGCGGCGTGCAGTTCGGCCGAGGGGCGCTCGTCGGAATGCATCAGCTCGCGCGTGGCGCGCAGGTAGGGCCCGGACTGCAGCCACAGGCTTTCGATGGTGGCCAGCATCGAGTCCGAGCGCGCGGCGCGGTAAATGGTGAAGTGAAAGCGCTGGTTGTTCTCCAGCCCGGCCTGGACCGACGCCGTATCGCTGAGCGACCTGCCGATCTGGTCGGCCAGCGCGCGCAGCTCGGCCAGTTCCGGCGCGGTGATGTGCTCGACCGCCCAGGCGGTGACATGGCCCTCGATCAGCACGCGGGCGCGGCGGATGTCCTCCAGGCTGGCGCGCGAGATCACCGGCACGCGCACCGAGCGGCTCTTCATCGGTTCGAGCGCGCGCTGCGTGACCAGCCGGCGCAGCGCCTCGCGCACCGGCATGGCGCTGGTGCCGAACGCATCGGCCAGTTCCTGGATGCCGAGCACCGCGCCGGCGGCGTAGTCGCCGCGCATCAGGTGGTCGCGCAGGCGGCGGTAGATGGCTTCGTTGACGGAGGTATGGACGAGCGGATCGGGGTGGGTGAGCGCAGGCATTTGATCTTTAATCAAAGATTTTTCGCTACGCTACCGGGCCGGGAGGCAAGGCCGCCATAGGGGTTTGCCCGGCCGTTGCGTGTCAGGACGAGGCGTTCAGGCGCTGGCGCGCAGTCCGGCGGCGGCCAGATAGGCGTCGCGCGAAGGCAGCAGATGGTTGCGGCACAGGGCCACCAGGGCGGCGCGGTCGCCCTGGCGCAGCGCCTGGATCATGGCCCAGTGTTCCTGGCGTGCGCGCTCGCGGTAGCCGGCCGCGGCCAGGCTGCCGAAGCGGATCGGGTGGGTGCGGCGCGCGTATTCCTCGATGGCCTGTTGCAGCACCGGGTTGTCGAGCAGGCCGAACAATTCGCGGTGAAACCGCTGGTTGCTGCGGAACACGCGCCGCGCGTTGCCTGCGGCCACCGCGGCGTCGTGCTCGCGCTGCACGGCCACCAGCGCGGCCAGGCGCGCCTCGTCCACGGGCAGGGCGATGCGCTCGGCCGCGCGCGTCTCCAGCAGTTCGCGCAGGTCGTACAGGTCCATGACTTCGCGCGCCGTGAAGGCGCGCACTTCGGCGCCCACGTTGCGCTTGCGCTCGACCGCGCCGCGCTGTTCCAGCTGCGCCAGCACCTGGCGCACCGCGTGCCGCTTCAGCCCGAAGCGCGCCATCAGTTCGTCCTCGGTCAGGCGCTGGCGCGGAAACAGCCGGCCGAAGACGATGTCTTCTTCCAGCTGTTCCACCGCCAGGTCCAGGTCCAGGGCGTCGGCGGGCGGCGGGTCGGCGGGCAGGGCGGTCAGGGTCATGGCGGCTCAGCGAGGCGGCACGGTTTGCTTGCTGGCGGGTGCGCGCAGGAAGTCGAAGTCTACCCCCTGGTCGGCCTGCGTGACCGTGTCGAGGAACAGCTTGCGGTAGCCCCGCTCGGCCTGCGGCCGTTCGATCGGCTGGGCGGCCGCGCGCTGCGCCAGCTCGGCCTCGCTGACCAGCAGGCTGATCTCGCGCTGGCGCACCGACAGGCGGATGCGGTCGCCATTGCGCACGTGGGCCAGCGGTCCGCCGATGGCGGCCTCGGGCGTGACGTGCAGCACGATGGTGCCGGCGGCGGTGCCGCTCATGCGGCCGTCGGATACGCGCACCATGTCCTTGACGCCGGCGCGCGCCAGCTTGCGCGGAATGGGCATGTAGCCCGCCTCGGGCATGCCGGGCGCGCCGGTGGGGCCGATGCGCTTGAGCACCAGGATGTCGTCGGCCGTGACATCGAGCGCGTCGTCGTCGATGCGGCGCGCCATGTCTTCGGCGTCCTCGAACACCACGGCGCGGCCTTCGTGCTCCATCAGCCGGGCGTCGGCGGCCGACTGCTTGATGATGGCGCCGCCCGGCGCCAGGTTGCCGCGTAGCACCGCCAGCCCGCCCACCGGGTAGATCGGGGCGTCGAAGGCGCGGATCACCTCCTGCGCGAACGGCGCGGGCGCGGCGTCGAGCTCTTCGCCCAGCGTGCGGCCCGAGACGGTGAGGGCGTCCAGGTGCAGCAGCGGGCGCAGTTCGCGCAGCAGCGCCGGCATGCCGCCGGCCTTGTGGAAGTCTTCCATGTAGTGCTGGCCCGAGGGCTTGAGATCCACCAGTACCGGTGTCTCGCGGCTCATGCGGTCCAGGCCGGTCAGGTCGATGTCGATGCCCAGGCGGCCGGCGATGGCCGTCAGGTGCACGATGCCGTTGGTCGAGCCGCCGATGGCCAGCAGCACGCGCAACGCGTTCTCGATGGCCTTGCCGGTCAGGATGCGCTCGGGCGTCAGGCGCGCCGCGGCCATGGCCACGGCGGTGGCGCCGGTGCGTTCGGCCACGCGGATGCGGTCGGCCGTGACCGCGGGCGCCGAGGCGCCGCCGCTGATCATCATGCCCAGCGCCTCGGTCAGGCACGCCATGGTGCTGGCGGTGCCCATCACCGAGCAGGTGCCCACGCTGGCCACCAGCTGGTTGTTGACGTCGGTGATCTCGGCGGTGTCGATTTCGTCGGCGCGGTAGCGGCCCCAGTAGCGGCGGCAATCGGTACAGGCGCCGACCCGTTCGCCGCGGTGCGAGCCGGTCAGCATCGAGCCGGTCACCAGCTGGATGGCCGGCACGCCGGCCGAGGCCGCGCCCATCAGCTGCGCGGGCACCGTCTTGTCGCAGCCGCCGATCAGCACCACCGCGTCCATGGGCTGGGCGCGGATCATCTCTTCGGTGTCCATCGACATCAGGTTGCGCAGGTACATGCTGGTGGGCTGCGAGAAGCTCTCGTGCACCGAGATGGTGGGAAAGTCCACCGGCAGCCCGCCGGCCAGCATCACGCCGCGCTTGACCGCCTCGACCAGCTGCGGGGCGTTGCCGTGGCAGGGGTTGTAGCTGCTGCCGGTGTTGACGATGCCGATGACCGGGCGCGCCAGCGCGTCGTCGGTATAGCCCGCGCCCTTGATGAAGGCCTTGCGCAGGAACAGCGAAAAGCCGGTGTCGCCGTAGTTGGTCAGGCCCTTGGACAGGCCGCCGGGCGGCTTGCCGCCTTGGTCGCGCTGGGTCATGGAACACCTCGATAATATTATTGATAATCGTGGCGGCTATCATAGCCAGCGCGCAATCCAGGCCGCAAGCGAATTCCAGGATTTTCTTTATTGATCTGTTATATAGATCATTCAATAGAAAAATACGTATTCATCAATCAAGAAATGGCGCCTACACTGCGGCCAAAGCGAGCGGGGCGCCTGCACCCGCTCCGTCCAGATCCACCACCCGGCACACAGGAGGAGAACATCCATGTCCGACCGTCAATCCGCGCGCCTGCCGCGCCGCGCCGCCCTCTGTTCCATGCTGGCGCTGTGCGCCGGTTTCGCGCTGCAGCCCGTCGCCGCGCAGAGCGCCTACCCCGACCGTCCGATCCGCATGATCGTGCCGTACCCCCCGGGCGGCGCCACGGACGTGATCGGCCGCGTGCTGGCCAAGGAAATGAGCGGTGCGCTGGGCCAGTCGGTGGTGGTCGAGAACCGCGCCGGCGCGGCCGGCAACATCGGCGCCGACGTGGTGGCCAAGGCCACGCCGGATGGCTACACCATCCTGATGGGCGCCATGACCAGCCACGCCATCAACGCCGTGCTCTACCAGGGCCGCGTGTCGTACGACATCGAGAAGAGTTTCGCGCCCGTGGCCATCGTGGGCACGGTGCCGCTGGTGTTCGTGGTCAATCCCGCCGTGCCGGCCGATTCGCTGCAAAGCCTGATCGCGCTGGCCAAGTCCAAGCCCGGCTACCTGACCATGGCGTCGGCCGGCAACGGTTCGCCGCAGCACCTGGCCGGCGAAATGTTCAAGCGCGTGGCGGGCGTGGACCTGCTGCACGTGCCGTACAAGGGCAGCGGCCCGGCCATGACCGACCTGATGGGCGGCCAGGTGCTCAGCATGATCGAGACCGTGCCGGCGGCGCAGGGCAACGTCAAGGGCGGCAAGCTGCGCGCGCTGGCGGTGGCCTCGGCGCAGCGCGTCGAATCGCTGCCCGACGTGCCGACCACGGCCGAGGCCGGCCTGCCCAATTTCCAGGTCAGTTCGATGTTCGGCATCGCCGCGCCGGCCGGCACGCCGGTCCCGGTGGTCGAGCGCCTGAACGCCGTGCTCAAGGAAGCGCTGGCCAAGCCCGAGGTGCAGACCGCCTTGCTGAACCAGGGCGCCATCTCGACCTGGACCACGCCTGCCGACGCCGCCGCGCGCATCAGCGCCGAGCGCCAGCAGTGGGCCACCGTGATCGCCGAAGCCGGCGTGAAGGCCGAGTAAGCCCGGCAGCGGGTCAGGCGGCGTCCAGCCGCTGCCTGCCCCGCACCAGGTCGGCGCCTTTCTCGCCGATCAGGATGGCCGCGGCATTGGTGTTGGCCGATACCATCGCCGGCATCACCGACGCATCGATCAGCCGCAGCCGGTCCACCCCGCGCACCCGCAGCTCGGGCGGGGTCCACCACCGAGGCCGGGTCGCCGCCCATGCGGCACGAACCGCTGGCGTGGAAGACCGTGCCGCCGCGCGTGCGCGCGAACTGTTCCAGGTCGGCATCGCCGCGGATGGCTGCGCCCGGCATGTATTCCTCGCCGCTCAGGTGCTGGCGAAACGCCGGCTGGTGGTAGATCTCGCGCAGCAGTTTCAACCCCGCCACCAGCACCTTGATATCGTGCGGGTCGGTCAGGTAGTTGGCGACGATGCGCGGCGCCTCGAACGGGTCGGCGCTGCGCAGCGCCACCGTGCCGCGCGACAGCGGCCGGCACTGCGTGGCCGACGCCGAAAAGCCCGAGAAGCCATGCAGCGCGTCGCCGGGCTTGTCCACCGACAACGGCATCACATTGAACAGCACGTCGGCGCGCCCGTCGCGCGCGTGCTCGCTGCACACCATGCCGCCCACCTGGCCGGCGCCCACGGTCAGCGGACCATCCTGGCGCAGCAGCCAGCGCGCCCATGCCCAGCATCTTCAGGGGCTTGCGCACGTCGTCGTTGAGCGAGAGCGGATGCTTCAGTTTGACGATGACGCGCGCCTGGTAGTGGTCCTGCAGATTGCGGCCGACTTCCGGCGCATCCACCTGCAAGGCGACGCCGTGGCGGCGCAGCAGTTCGGCCGGGCCCACGCCCGACAGCTGCAGCAGCTGCGGCGATTGCAGCGCGCCGGCGGCCAGCAGCACCTCGGCGTCGGCCTGCGTCCGCACCGGCTGGCCGCGCCGGCGTTCGTCCACCCATTCCACGCCGCGGCAGACGCCGCCGTCGATCAGCAGGCGCGTGACGCGCACGCCGGTCAGCACGGTCAGGTTGGGCCGGCCGCGCACCGGATGCAGGAACGCGGTGGCAGCGCTGCAGCGCCAGCGTCCCTTGAGGGTGAGCTGGTAATTGCCCAGGCCGCTGTCGCGCGCGCCGTTGAAATCGGGATTGGGGTCGAAGCCGGCCTGCAGTCCGGCCTCGACCCAGTCGCGGCACAGCGGGTGGTCGTTGCGCAGGTCCGAGACGCACAGCTCGCCGGCGCCGCCGTGGTATTCGCTCGCGCCGCCGCTGTAGCGCTCGGACTTGCGGAAGTAGGGCAGCACGTCGCGATAGCCCCAGCCCTGCGCGCCGGCGCGCGCCCAGTCGTCGTAATCCGCGTGCTGGCCGCGGATGTAGATCAGCCCGTTGATCGAACTGGAGCCGCCCAGTACGCGGCCGCGCGGCCAGACGATGGGGCGCTCGCCCGTCTCGGCCTGGGGCTCGACCGGAAACTGCCACGAGAAGCGCGGATCGTAGATCGAGCGGAAGTACCCCACCGGTAGGCGCAGCCAGAAGTTGCGGCCCTCGCCGCCGGCCTCCAGCAGCAGTACGCGGCAGGCCGGGTCGGCGGTGAGGCGGTTGGCCAGCACGCAGCCGGCCGAGCCGGCGCCGACGATGATGTAGTCATACGAAGCGCAGAGGGCGGGCGGCATCGGATCCTGGGCGCGCTCAGGCGCGCACGGCCTCCAGGTAGGGTTTGGGATCGAAATAGCGCTCGGCCGGCACCGGCTGGGCGATGTTGGCGCTTTGCACGAAGAAGTCGGTGACCTGCTGCAGCCACCTGGTCACCGTGCCGTCGGCATAGCGCTGGCGCCATTCGGCCGCGGTGAAATACTTCGACGCCTTGAACTGCTCTTTCAGGTCCGGCAGCGGGACTTGCTGGTAGTGGTTCTTCTGCAAGGCCACCAGAGCCTCGTCGGTATGCGACAGCAGGTAGTCGTTGGTCTCGGCCCAGGCCTGGATCAGGGCATTGATGATCTTGGGGTTCTTGTCGTAGTAGTCGTTGCGCGCCGCCCAGCCGCCCACGATGGCCGCCTCGGGGTAGAAGGTCGAGGCGTCGAGCAGCTTGCGCGCGCCGGGCAGCTTCTGGCGGATGGTCACGTCGAACGGCACCCACAGCGCCACCGCCGGCACCGCGCCCGAAATGAACGAGGTGACGGCCTCGGCCATGCGCTGGTTGACGATCTGCACGTCCTTGCCGGCCTGCAGGCCGACGCTGCGCAGGGCGCGGTCCAGGAACACGTGCGCGGTGGTGCCGGTGGTGGTCGAGATCTTCTTGCCCTTGAGGTCGGCCAGGGTCTTGATGCCCGCGTCGTCGCGCACCCACAGCTGGGCGGTGGCGTATTCGATATTGTTGACCAGGAATACCTTGCCTTGTCCGCGCGCCGGGAAGTTCGACACCACCGCGCCGGTCGAGAGCATGTCCAGGCTGCCGCCTATCATGGCCTGGAACAGTTCCAGGCCGGTGGTGAACTGGATCAGTTCCAGGTCCAGCCCGTGCTTGGCGAACGCGCCGGTCTGCTGCCCGGTCCAGATCTGGCCGTCGACGGCCGGCGTATGCAGATAGCCGACGCGCACCTTGTCGCGGGCGCGCGCCAGGGAGGGGATGCCGATGCCGGCCATGGCGGCCGCCAGGGCGCCGGTCTTGAGCAAGGTTCTGCGCTGCGGGTTCATCATGGTGTGGCTCCTCGAGTGGGCTTCAATCGGACAGGCGCACGGTCTGGCGCGCCTGCTTGGCATACTCTTCCATGACCAGCGCGCGGATGTGCGAGCGCAGCTCGCCAAAGCGCGGGTCCTCGTGCAGGTTCTCGGCCCGGGGGTAGCCGAACGGCACGTCGATGATGGTGCGGATGCGCGCCGGCCGCGCGGTGACCACCACGATGCGCGACGACAGGTAGATGGCTTCCTCGACCGAATGCGTGATCAGCATGACGGTCTTGCCCTCGGTCATCTGCACCTGCAGCAGCAGGTCCTGCATGGCCGAGCGGGTTTGCGCGTCGAGCGCGCCGAACGGCTCGTCCATCAGCAGGAACTGCGGCTTGACCGCATAGGCGCGCGCCAGCGCCAGGCGCTGGCGCATGCCGCCGGACAGGTGCTTGGGATAGTGGTGGGCGAAGTCGCTCAGGCCCATCAGGGTCATGTAGCGCTGGCAGATCTGCGCCCGTTCGCCGGCCGCCACGCGGTTGCTGCGCAGGTTCAGGCCGAAGGCGATGTTCTCGCGCACCGTCAGCCACGGGAACACGCCGTATTCCTGGAAGATCACGCCACGGTCGGGCCCGGGCCCGCCGACCGGCTGGCCGTCGAGCAGCACGCGGCCGGCGGTGGGCTGCACGAAGCCGCCCACCAGTCCCATCATGGTGGTCTTGCCGCAGCCCGAGGGGCCGATCACCGAGACGAACTCGCCCTGGCGGATTTCGTAATTGATGCCGTCGAGCACGCGCATCGGACCGTCGGCGGTCGGGTAGTCCACGCAGACATCCTCGAAGCGGATGCGCACGTCGGAGGCGGGAGTCGCGCTCATGCAGGGTCTCCGTGGTCGGTCAGGCGATGCGGTCCTGCCAGGCCACCAGCCGGCGCGCGGCCGCGCGCAGGGCGAGGTCCATGGCCAGGGCGATGAAGCCGATGCAGATGATGCCGACATAGATGATGTCGAGCTGGAAGAACGAGGAGGCGTCCTGGATCAGCGCGCCCAGCCCCTGTTGCGCCGCGATCAGTTCCGAGGCCACCAGCGTGGCCCAGGCCACGCCCAGCGCCACGCGCAGCGCGGTCAGCATGTGCGGGATGGTCAGCGGCACGATGACCTTGCGGAAGATCTCGCCGTCGGTCGCGCCCAGCGTCTTGGCCACGCGCACGAAGATCGGGTTGATCTGCGAGATGCCCTCGTACATGACGATGACGCCGGCGAAGAACGAGGCGTAGAACAGGATGGCGATCTTGGCCGTCTCGCCGATGCCGAAATACACGATGACCAGCGGGATCAGCGCGATGGGGGGCAGGGCGCGGAAGAAGTTGATGACCGGATCGATGAAGCTGCGCACGCCGCGGTACCAGCCCAGCACGAAGCCCACCGGCACCGCCAGCAGGGTGCCCAGGCAGACGCCCACGAACACGCGCTGGGTGGACATGAGGATGTCGTGCGGCAGGCGCGCCTGCATCAGGGCCACGAACCGCGTCCAGACTTCGCCGGGGCTGGGCACCAGGGCCGGGCTGACCAGCCCGCTGGCGCGTATGCCGTACCAGAGCAGCACGATCAACAACCACGGGGCCAGGACCAGCAGCGCACGCATGAGCGCGGATCGACGCTTCACGTTTCCTCCTTGGGGATTGGCAGGCAGCGGCTTGCTCTTATTATGATCAGATCGTACCATAGACCATACGTTAAGCAAATAAAGAATTCCGCTGAGCTTATGGCCATCAATTTCCACGACAGTCCCATCCCGCGCTACCTGCAATTGGCTGACCTGATGCGCCAGCGCATTGCCCGGGGCCAGTGGGGCCAGGGGCACCGCCTGCCGTCGCTGGAGGAACTGGTGGCGGAGTTCGGCGTGGCGCGCGTGACGGTGCGCCAGGCCATCGACGTGCTCACGCGCGAGGGGCTGGTGTCGCCGCAGCAGGGGCGCGGCACCTTCGTCACCGGCCTGCCGCCCAACGACCGCTGGCTGCAGGTGCAGACCACGCTGGCCGAGCTGGCCAAGGTCTACCGCGACACCAAGCCCAAGATCGTCAACATCGACGAAACCATCACCAATCCGCCGCTGACCGCGCAGGATGGCGTGGCGGCCGAGCGCTATGTCTACATGCGCCGCGTGCACGAGCGCGAAGGGCGGCCGTATTGCGTCATCAATATCTACCTGGACGAACAGATCTTCCGCCGCGATCCGGTGCGCTACCGCAACGAAACCGTCATCCCGCTGCTGGTGTCCGACCCGGCCCTGCGCATCGCCCGCGCGCACCAGGTGCTGACCATCGGCACCGCCGACATGGAAGTCGCCGGCCATCTGCAGGTGCCGGTCAATACGCCGATTGCCGAAGTGCGGCGGCTGTTCCTCGACGAGGCCGGCAAGGTGGTGTACCTGAGCGAAGTCTCGTATCGCGGCGATTTCATCCACCTGGAAATGAACCTGATCCCCTGAGGACGCCATGACACGCGATGCCGCTCCGATCACGCCCGCGCGGGTGCGCGCGCATGTGTTCCGCTATCCGGTCAGCACGCCGGTCAAGACCTCGTTCGGCACCATGCACGACCGGCCGGCGGTATTGGTCGAGGTCGAGGACAGCGATGGCGCGGTGGGCTGGGGCGAGGTCTGGTGCAACTTCCCGGCCTGCGGCGCCGAACACCGCGCCCGCCTGGTCGAGACCGTGCTGGCGCCGCTGCTGACCGCGCGCGCGTTCGCCGATCCGGCGCAGGCCTTCGCCCATCTCGAGGCGCGCACCGCGGTGCTGGCCATCCAGACCGGCGAGCCCGGCCCGCTGGCCCAGGCCATCGCGGGCCTGGACATCGCGCTGTGCGACCTGGCCGCGCGGCGCGCCGGCGAGCCGCTGTGGGCCTGGCTGGGCGGCAGCGGCGATCGCATCGGCGTGTACGCCAGCGGCATCAACCCCGAAAATCCCGAGGACGTCGTGGCGCGCAAGGCGGCCGAAGGCTACCGCGCCTTCAAGCTGAAGGTGGGCTTCGACGATGCGCGCGACGTCCGCAATGCCCTGCATGTGCGCGAACTGCTGGGCGCGGCCACGCCGCTGATGGCCGACGCCAACCAGGGCTGGGACCTGCCGCGCGCGCGCCAGATGGCGCAGCGCCTGGGGCCGGCGCAGCTGGACTGGCTGGAAGAGCCGCTGCGCGCCGACCGTCCGGCCGCCGAGTGGGCCGAGCTGGCCCAGGCCGCGCCCATGCCGCTGGCCGGCGGCGAGAACATCGCCGGCGTGGCGGCGTTCGAGACGGCGCTGGCCGCGCGCAGCCTGCGCGTGATGCAGCCCGACCTGGCCAAGTGGGGCGGTTTCAGCGGCTGCCTGCCGGTGGCGCGCGCCGTGGTCGCCGCCGGCCTGCGCTATTGTCCGCATTACCTGGGCGCCGGCATCGGCCTGCAGGCGTCGGCGCATCTGCTGGCGGCCGTGCCGGGCCTGGCCAGTCCCGGCCTGCTCGAAGTCGACGCCAACGACAACCCCTTGCGCAGCCTGCTTAGTCCGGCGCTGGCGACCCTGCACGAAGGCCGCATCACGCTGGGCGGCGCGCCCGGGCTGGGCGTTACGCCCGACCTGGCGGCCCTGCGCGCCGCCTGCGCCGCTCGCTGAAGGCGCCCGGCCTCGCTAGCGTCGCGCCGGCGCTGCAGCGGGGAACGCCTCCTCATACAGCTTGCCGAGCCAGTCCACGAATACCCGCACGCGGGGGGACAGGTGGCGGTGCGAGGGATACAGCGCGGACACCGGCAAGTCCGGGCTCGGCCAATCGCTCAGCACTTCGACCAGCCGTCCCGCGCGCAGATCGTCCTCGACGTGAAAGCGCGGCAACTGAATCAAGCCACAGCCGCGCAGCGCACAGACGACATAGTTCTCCGCGTCGCTGACCGATATCCAGCCATTGAGCGCGAACGCCCGGATCTCGCCGCCGATGCGCAGTTCCAGCGGATAGTCCACGGCCGCGCTGGCGGCGAAGAATTTCACGACCCGATGCGCCGCAAGTTCGTCCGGGTGGCGCGGCGCGCCGAAGGCGGCGAGATATTCGGGGCTGGCGCAAATGACTTGCGGCATGACGGCCAGCCGCCTTGCCACCAGGGACGAGTCGCGCGGATTGCCCGCGCGGATCACGCAATCGATGCCTTCCCTGACCAGATCGACCAGCCTGTCGCCGCCGCTGACCGCGAGGTCGATGCCGGGATAGCGCGCCCGGAAATCATCGATTCGAGGCAGGACGATTTTGGTGGCGTGCGTGCTGTGCATGTCCACGCGCAGCAGGCCGCGCGGATTGGAAGCGACGCGCTGCAGCGAAGACTGCGCATCGTCCAGTTCGCTGAGCACATGGACGCACCGCTCGTAGAACGCCTGCCCGTCGGGCGTCGCGCGCACGTGGCGCGTGGTGCGGTCCAGCAGCCGCGCGCCCAGGCGGGCCTCCAGTTGCTTGATCGCATGCGTGGCGGTGGCGCGGGGAATGTCCAGCGCGGCCGCGGCGCGGCTGAAGCTGCCCAGCTCGACGATGCGGGTGAACAGTTGCAGGGAGTCGAAGCGATCCATAGGCCTGATTGTTGTCCATGCTTGAATTTAGATTCCAATCCGCATGCATTTATTCATCAATTTTAAACGTGGACAATGGGCGCCATGTCCTGCCTTTCGACCTGGAGCACCTCAATGAACATGGATATATCCAAGGCCGCCATCGTCACGGGCGGCTCGCGCGGCATAGGCAGGGCCATTGCCGCGCGGCTGGCCGCCGATGGCTTTGCGGTCGTCGTCAACTACGCCGGCAATGGCGCCAAGGCCCACGCAACCGTGGCCGCCATCGAATCGGCCGGCGGCAAGGCCATCGCCATCCAGGGCGATGTCGGCAAGCCGCAAGACGTGGCGAACCTGTTCGCCCAGGCCAGGGCAGCCTTCGGCCGCATCGACGTGGTCGTCAACAGCGCCGGCGTGATGCCGATGGCCAGCATCGATGCCGCCAATCTCGACGCCTTCGACCAGGTCATCGCCACGAACCTGCGCGGCGCTTTCCTGGTGCTGGCCCAGGCGGCGGCCAACCTCGGCGACGATGGGCGCATCATCGCGCTGTCGACCAGCGTGATCGCCAAGTCGTTGCCCGGCTATGGGCCCTACATCGCCAGCAAGGCCGGCGTCGAGGGCCTGGTGCATGTGCTCGCCAACGAATTGCGCGGCCGCAACATCACGGTCAACGCGATCGCGCCCGGCCCGGTCGGCACCGACCTGTTCTTCAACGGCAAGAGCGAGGAAGCCGTCGCCAGCATCGCCAGGCAGGCGCCGATGGAGCGCATCGGCATGCCGGACGAAATCGCCGCCGCCGTTTCCTTCCTGGCCGGCCCGGACGGCCGTTGGGTCAACGCGCAGGTGCTGCGCGTCAATGGCGGCTTCGCCTGATCCAGGCGGATCGAAAGGGGGCGCCGCATGCGGCGAGGGCGCGGGACCCAAGGCGTTGGCCTGTCCCGCGCCCGCCCATGCAAAACCCGCCCCGAGGGGCGGGTGTGCGGGGGCGCTGGGCGCTGGCCTGCTTACTTGCCGGCTTGCAGGCGCTTTTCCATGCGCGCCGCGCGGTCCGGCGAGGACGGGTGCGAGCTGAACATGCTGCTCTCGCCGCCGTCGAGCTCGGCCAGCTTCTGGAAGGCCGTCACCAGGCCCTTGCGGTTCATCTTCTTCTCGGTGAGCAGGTCGAACGAGAAGTCGTCTGCGGCGGTTTCCTGCGACTGCGAGAACTGCGCGTTGATGAATTTCTCGGTCATCTCGCCCAGTTGCGAAGCGCTCAGCGAAGCCACCACGCTGTTGCCGGCGGCGCCGGCGGCCTGGCGCGCGGCGCTGACCGCGTAGGCGGTCTGCATGGCCTTCTTGGTGTGGCCCAGCGCGACGTGGCCCATTTCATGGCCGATCACGCCGCGCAGCTCGTCGTCGTTCATCAGGTCCATCAGGCCGGTGTAGACGCGCACGCAACCGTTGCCCATGGCCCAGGCGTTGACGTCCTCGGTCATGTAGACCTTGTAGTTGACCTTCTGTCCGTTGAGCGTCATGTTGCCGAAGCCGCGCATCAGCTTGGTCAGGCGCACGCTGTACTTGTTGCCGGCCGGGGCGATCTTCGATTCCTGGTCGCTTTGCTTGCAGGCGGCGTCCGACAGCTGGATGATGTCGGCGTCGGAAAGATTGGCCGCCTTGGCCATGTCGGAGCCCGCCGAAAGCAGGCTGTTGGTGTCCATGCTCTTCATGCTGGCGCAGCCGGCCAGCAGCAGGCTGGCGGCCAGGGCGCCGCCGAGCAGTTTCGTCTTGCTCTTCATCATGCATTCCTCTTTCTTCGAAGCCGAGTTTGGGCGGGAGCGCGTTCGTCCGGCAGGTGCGCGCGCCGTCCCGAGGCGGCGCGCTTCCTGGCTCGCGGCCCAGGCCGGATCGAAAGTTCGCGGGCTAGACTGTAATTACCAGTGACGGATGGACGGGTGTTATTGATTTTCAAACTGCAACAGAATGCCAGTGCAATGACGCGGTAATGTCGGCGCGGGCGCCGCCTGGCCGCATAATCGACGCTTGCGCCGCGCCGCGGCCGGCGCCTTGCGGAGCACACCATGCAAGCCAACCTGACTGTCATCACCCTGGGCGTGGACGACCTGGAGCGCGCCCTGCGCTTCTACCGCGACGGACTGGGGCTGCCGACCGCCGGCATCGTGGGCCGGGAGTTCGAGCACGGCGCGGTCGTGTTCATCGACCTGCAGGCCGGCCTGAAGCTGGCGCTGTGGCCGCGCCGCAGCCTGGCGCACGATACCGGCCTGCCGCTGGCGCCGCCCAGCGCCACGGAACTGAGCCTGGGCCACAACGTGACCAGCCGCGCCGAGGTCGACGCGGTGATGGCGCAGGCCGCCCAGGCCGGCGCCGCCATCGTCAAGCCGGCCGGCGACACCTTCTGGGGCGGCTACGCCGGCTACTTCCAGGACCCGGACGGGCACCTCTGGGAAGTGGTCCATAACCCGCAGCTTGCGCCGGCGGGCTGAGCGGAGGCCGTCCCGGGGCGGCGCGGCGAATCGGGCATAATGCGACCGGCCGCATATTTCCAGCGGTTATAAGGGGCCCGCGCGCCAGGCGCGGGCCCCGTCCCATTCCATCGAAGCCGCCATGCCGTCCCGTTCCGCGCAGTCCTCCTCCAACGTTCTGCGGCTTGCCGCGGCACAGGCGCTGGCCGGCGCCAACACGACCGTGGTGTACGCCACCGCCGCCATCATCGGCGAGGCGCTCGCGCCGTCCAAATCGCTGGCGACGCTGCCGATTTCGGTATTCGTGGTGGGCATGGCCGCCAGCACGCTGCCGGCCGGCGCCGTGGCGCAACGCCACGGCCGGCGCGCGGCGTTCATGCTGGGCACGCTGTGCGGCGTGCTGCTCGGCCTGCTGGCCGCGCTGGGCATCTACCTGGAATCGTTCGCGCTGTTCTGCGCCGCCATGGCCTTCGGCGGCGCCTATGCCGCCGTGGTGCTGACGTTCCGCTTTGCCGCCGCCGAGTGCGTCGAACCGCACCGCAAGGCCCGGGCCCTGTCGACCGTGCTGGCCGGCGGCGTGCTGGCCGGCGTGCTCGGCCCGCAACTGGTGTCCTACACCATGGACGCCTGGAGCGGCCATGTTTTCGCCGGCACGTACCTGGCGGCTTCGGCGGTGGCGGTGCTGGCCGCCGTGGTGCTGGGCGGCGTCGACCTGCCGCGGCCGGCGCGCGCCGCCGCCGCGGGCGGACGGCCCCTGCGGGTCATCGCGCGCCAGCCGCGCTTCATCGCGGCGGTGGTGTGCGGCGTGGTGACCTACATGCTGATGAATTTCCTCATGACGTCGGCGCCCCTGGCGATGCGCATGCATGGCCTGTCGCAGCACGCCTCCAACCTGGGCGTGCAATGGCACGTCATCGCGATGTACGCGCCCAGCTTCGTGGCCGGCGGGCTGATCACCCGCCACGGCGCGGTGCCGGTGGTCGCGGCCGGCCTGCTGCTGACCGCGGCCGCGGCCGTGGTCGGCCTGGCGGGCATGGACGCATGGCATTTCTGGGTGTCGCTGACGCTGCTGGGCGTGGGCTGGAATTTCGGCTTCGCCGGCGCGTCGGCCATGGTGCTGGAATGCCATCTGCCGCAAGAGCGCACGCGGGTGCAGGCCGCCAACGATTTCATCATCTTCGGCACCATGGTGGTGGGCTCGTTCGTCTCGGGCGATCTGCTGATGCGCTACGGCTGGGAAGTCGTGTGCTGGCTGGCGCTGCCGCCGCTGGCCGTGGCCGCGTTCGCGCTGCGCTGGTTCAAGCCGCTGCCGGCCGGCGCCGCGGGCAGAGCCTAGCAGGGATCACACCGCCTGGCGCAGGCAGGCGATGAAATGGGCCGTATGGGTGCCATGCACGCCGTCGGCCCGCCACAGCATGCCGATGGGGCCGCCGCTGCCCAGCGTCAGCGGCAGGATGCGCAGCACGCCCTGGCGCTGGAAGTGCTCGGCCAGCCGGCGCGACATGGGCGCGATCATGTCCGAGCGGTCGAGCAGGGCGACGTTGGTCTGCACCGAGGTCGACTCCACCGCATGGCGCGGCAGGGGCTGGCCGGCCACGGCGAGTTCCATTTCCAGCCGCATGCGCAGCGGCGTGCCCTGTTGCGGCGAGATCCACGGATAGGCCTGCGCGTCCTCCCAGCTGATGCGCCGGCGGCCGGCCAGCGGATGCGCGCGGCCCGCCACCAGGCAGACCGGTTCGTCGTACAGCGTCTCGCAGCGGACATCCTCGGGCATGGCAACCTCTTCCAGGCGCCCGACGACGATATCGAAATCCCCGTTGCGCAGGCCCGGCAGCAGCAGATCGATCGAGGCTTCGATCACGCTGACCAGCACGTCCGGATAGGCGGCGCGAAAGCGCCGGATGCTTTCGGGCAGCACGACCGGCCCCACCACCGGCGAGAAACCCACCGACAGATGGCCCGCGAAACCGCTTGCGATGTGGTCTACCGCGGTACGGGCGCGTTCGAGCCGGCCGATGATGGCGCGCGCGTGCGCCTGCAGTTCGCGCGCGCAGGCCGTCGGCGTCACGCCGCGCGGCTCGCGCACGAACAGGCGCTGGCCGATGTCGGCCTCGAGGTCCTTGAGCCATTTCGACAGCGCGGGCTGGCTGATGCCGTATTCGATGGCCACTTCGGTCAGGTTGCCGGTTTCGCACAGGCGTATCAGCAGGCGCAGGTGGCGGGGCCGCAGCCGGTCGATCCAGTTCGTGAGCATGGGCGTCGGATATGACATAACTAATGGGTTATGGAATTCTAATATCTTTTCATTTTTCATTTATGTTTAGGGCACGCACAATCGGGCCTCGTCGTGTACTTATGTCCGGCTTGCGCCGCACCTGCCATGTCCCAGCCCAATTTCCTGCTGTTCATTACCGACCAGCACCGCGCCGATCACCTTGGTGCCTACGGCAATTCGCAGATCCGCACGCCGGCGCTCGACGCCCTGGCGCGGCGCGGCTGGCTGGCCGAGCGCTTCTACGTCGCCTCGCCCATCTGCATGCCCAACCGCGCCACCCTGATGACCGGCCGGATGCCTTCGGCGCACGGGGCGCGCCACAATGGGATTCCGCTGTCGCAGCGCGCCACCACCTTCGTCGAGCGCCTGCGCCAGGCCGGCTATGGCACGGCGCTGGTGGGCAAGTCGCACCTGCAGAACATGACGGGCAACGGTCCGGTCTGGCCGCGCCCGCAGGATCCGCCCGCCGAGGGTGAGGCCTGGGCGCCCGAGCCGGGCGACTACGACCAGGAGTGGGGGCCCTTGTGGCGCGAGGATCCGGCCCATGACCTGGCCACGCCGTTCTATGGTTTTTCGCAGGTGGACCTGGCGGTCGACCATGGCGACCGGGTCTGGGGGCATTACTGGCGCTGGCTGCAGCGCGAGCATCCGGAGGTCGCGGCGCAGGCCGGGCCCGACCATGCGCTGCCCGCGCCCGGCTTCGAACTGGTGCGGGCAGGGCAGGCCTGGCGCACGCGCGTGCCCGAATCCTGTTCGACCACGGCCTACCTGGGCCGCCGCACCATGCAGGCCCTGGACGGCTACGCGCAGCGCGGACAGCCGTTCTTCATCCAGTGCTCGTTTCCCGATCCGCACCATCCGTTCACGCCGCCGGGCAAGTACTGGGACATGTACCGGCCCGAGGACGTCGAACTGCCCGCGTCCTTCCATGCCAGCGCGGCCGCCGGCAGGCAGCCCCCGCCGCACGTGCAGTGGATGTACGCGCAGCGCGACAGCGGCCGCGCCGTCAAGCACACGCCGGCGATGTTCGCCTGCACCGAGCGCGAGGCGCGCGAGGCGATCGCGCTGAACTACGGCTCGATCTCGCACATCGACCACACGGTGGGCGAAGTGCTGGCGCATCTGCAGCGGCTGGGCCTGGCGGACAACACCGTGGTGATCTTCACCAGCGACCACGGCGACTACCTGGGCGACCACCAGCTGCTGTGGAAAGGGCCGGTCCACTACCAGAGCGTCATCCGCACCCCGTTCATCTGGGCCGATCCGGCCGGCGCGCAAGGCGCGCGCAGCGACGCGCTGTGCTCGACCACCGACATCGCGCCCACCATCCTGGCGCGCGCCGGCCTGCTGCCCTACAACGGCATCCAGGGCGCCGATCTCGGCGCGCTGATGCGCGGCGAGCAGGCCGCGCCGCGCGAGGCCGTGCTGATCGAGGAAGAAGGCCAGCGCGTCATGTTCGGTTTCGACAAGCGGGTGCGCATGCGCACCCTGCAGACCGGCCGTTACCGCATGAGCGTCTATCACGGCGTGTCCTGGGGCGAGCTGTACGACCTGCGCGAGGATCCGCTGGAATTGCGCAACCTGTGGGACGAGCCGGGCAGCGCCGCGCTACGGCAGGACCTGCTGTTCCAGCTCGCGCAGAACCTGATCGGGCATGGCGAGACCAGCCCCCATCCGACCGCGCTGGCCTGACCGCCAGGCAAGCGCGCCAACAGAATTCGAGGAGACAAGACATGCGTATTTTCCAAGCCCTGCGCCACGCGGCCCTGGCCGCCGCCCTGAGCCTGGGCGCGGCGGCGGCCGCCACCGCCGCCTATCCCGACAAGCCGGTGCGGCTGGTCGTCAACTTCACGCCGGCCGGTCCGCTGGACCTGCTGGCCCGCCTGGTGGCCGAGCGCGCCAGCCGCGAGCTGGGACAGACCGTCATCGTCGAGAATCGCGCCGGCGCCGGCGGCAATATCGGCGCCGACGTGGTGGCCAAGTCCGCGCCCGACGGCTATACGCTGCTGATCACCACCGATACGCTGGCCACCGTCAATCCGTTCGTCTATGCAAGCATGCCGGCCGATCCGTTCAAGGACCTGCAGCCGGTGGCGCTGACCGGCACGTTCAACCAGGTGCTGGTGGTCCAGCCCAGCCTGGGCGTGCGCAACCTGGCCGACTACATGGCCTATCTCAGGCAGCACGGCGGCACCTACGCCTCGGCCGGCAACGCCACGCCCGGCCACCTGACCTTCGAAAGCCTGCGCCAGGCGCTCGACCTCGACGTCACGCACGTGCCTTACCGCGGCACCGCGCCGGCGGTCAACGATCTGCTCGGCGGCCAGGTCGAGGCGGGCTTTCTGGTGGTGCCGGGCGTGCTGCAGCATATCCAGGCGGGCAAGCTGGTGCCGCTGGCCGTCTCGGGCGCGCAGCGCGACGCCGCGCTGCCCGACGTGCCGACGATCGCCGAGTCCGGCCTGGCGCAGGTGCGCGACTTCGACACCAGCTTCGGCTATCTGCTGATGGCGCCCGCGGGCGTGCCGGACGAGGCGGTCCAGGCCTGGCAACGGGTACTGGCCAGGATCTACGCCAGCCCGGAATTCCTCGAGCGGCTCGCGGCCCTGGATATCGCGCCGACCTTCGGCGACGCGCAGCAGGCGGCGCAGTGGATGCGCACGCGCGCGGCGCGCTGGGAAAAGGTGGTGGCGGCGGCGGGCATCAAGCCGTAACGCCCCGCCTGCCCGGGGCTTCACTCCGTGGCAGGCACCTTGCGGGCGCGCATCAGCCGGCCCCATGCGCGCGCAAAGCCGCTGGCCGCGCCGGCCAGCACGGCAAAGCCCAGCGCGGCCGACAGCCAGCCGATGCGCGCGAAACCGGGAAACGCGCCGTACAGCCAGCCCAGGCTTTGCGACAGCGCGACCATGGCGACCGTGCCGACGATCCAGCCGGCAATCAGCCAGCGCGCCCGGCGCTGGCGGACCGGCGCGAAACTGAGGTGGTACACGATGCGCGCGCAGTAATACGCGGCCACGGCCGCCAGCGCCGTCAGGAAAACCGACGCGTCGGCGATGGCGCCGCTGAATTCGGCCGATTGCCAGCTCTCGCCGATCAGCAGCCACTGGCGGCGCAGCGCCGGATAGGGAATCCAGGTCGCCACGCCCAGCGCGCCCGCCAGCCGCGCCAGGCCGGCGTAGCACAGCCAGCCGGTGGCCGCCGCCGCCAGGCCGGCCAGCCAGAAGCGCAGGCGTTCATGGCGCATCATCGGCGGTTTCTCGCGGGCAGGCGGTACGAATGGCGGGGGGCAGGCGGGTTCAAGAGCGGCATGGGCGGCATGGGCGGCGGGGTCGGCGTTGCGCAACCGTATCGGCGCGAACGGCGGAAATCAACCGGGGGGCTGAGTCCGGCCTCATTCCATCCGCCGTCTGGATGAGAAAAACTATATCGTAGAGCGATATGAATTAATTCTTTTGGATTAGGCCGGCACGAGAATCACGCGCGGAAGGGCCGCAAAATCGTGCTGCGGACCAATTATTTCATCGTAATATCAGCGCGTTGCAGCGATGCTTTCAGTTTGAAAGCAGACCGTAAGCTAATCGTAAACCCGGGGTTTTCAAGCAAAAGCATCGTGCTACGATCTATTCCGTTTTCCTGATGGCGGCGTTCCGGTCGCAATCCGTTACACCACTCTGTGCCCCGTTCGGCCGGTATCGTGACCATGTGCCGCGACGGGGGCAGCAGCAAAAGAAAGGAAAGGGGCGAAATGGAACTGCTGCAAAATCTGGCGCTTGGCTTTTCGGTAGCGTTCACGCCGGAAAACCTGTTGTACGCGCTGCTGGGCTGCGTGCTGGGCACCCTGGTCGGCGTGCTGCCCGGCCTGGGGCCGGTGCCCACCATCGCCATGCTGCTGCCCATCACCTATGTGCTGCCGCCGGTGGCCGGCCTGATCATGCTGGCCGGCATCTACTACGGCACGCAGTACGGGGGGGCGACCACGGCCATCCTGGTCAACCTGCCCGGCGAGACATCGGCGGTGGTGACCGTGCTCGATGGCCACCAGATGGCGCGCAACGGCCGCGCCGGCGCGGCGCTGGCGCTGGCGGCCATCGGTTCGTTCTTCGCCGGCACTGTCGCCACCATGCTGATCGCCGCCTTCGCGCCGCCGCTGGCCGAAGTCGCCTTCAAGTTCGGCCCGGCCGAATATTTCTCGCTCATGGTGCTGGGCCTGATCGGCGCCGTGGTGCTGGCGTCGGGCTCCATCCTCAAGGCGGTGGCCATGATCATCCTCGGCCTGCTGCTGGGCATGGTCGGCACCGACGTGAACTCCGGCGTGGCCCGCTACGACTTCGGCATCCCCGAGCTGCAGGACGGCATCGACTTCGCCATCGTCGCCATGGGCGTGTTCGGCTTCGCCGAAATCCTCACCAACCTGGAACAGAAGGAAAACCGCGTCGACATCACCGACAAGGTCGGTTCGCTGTATCCGAACAAGCAGGAAATGCGCGAAGCCGCGCCGGCCATCGTGCGCGGCACCGCGCTGGGGTCGTGCCTGGGCATCCTGCCGGGCGGCGGCTCGGTGCTGTCGGCCTTCGCCTCGTACTCGCTGGAAAAGAAGCTGTCGCGCAATCCCGAGCGCTTCGGCAAGGGCCATCCGGCCGGCCTGGCCGGCCCCGAATCGGCCAACAACGCCGGCGCGCAGACCTCGTTCATCCCGCTGCTGACCCTGGGCATCCCGGGCAACGCCGTGATGGCGCTGATGGTCGGCGCGATGACCATCCACAACATCCAGCCGGGTCCGCAGGTCATGACCAGCCACCCCGAGCTGTTCTGGGGCCTGATCGCCTCGATGTGGATCGGCAACCTGATGCTGGTGGTGCTGAACCTGCCGCTGGTCGGCCTGTGGGTCAAGCTGCTCAAGGTCCCGTACCGCATCCTGTACCCGGCCATCCTGGTGTTCTGCACCATCGGCGTGTACTCGCTGAACTACAACGTCTTCGACGTGTTCGTCACCGCCATCTTCGGCGTGGTGGGCTATGTATGGTCCAAGCTGAAATGCGAGGGCGCGCCGCTGCTGCTGGGCCTGGTGCTCGGCCCCATGATGGAAGAGAACTTCCGGCGCGCGCTGCTGCTGTCGCGCGGCGACTTCCTGACCTTCGTCGAGCGGCCGCTGTCGGCCTCGCTGCTGGGTGCGGCGGCCCTGCTGGTGATCATCGTGGCGCTGCCGTCGATCCGCAAGAAGCGCGACGAGACCTTCGTCGAAGAAGAATGATCGCAGCGTGAAGTTGAGTGATTGCGGGTGTTGGCGACGGCACCCGTTTTTTTTGGGGTGGCCATGTTTCGCATGGGGCCTGGCGCCCCGCGACGGCTTACTTGCGCCGATACGCCGGCGAATCGAAATAGCTCAGCAGCGTACGCAGCAGCGGTCCGACCGAGCGCAGTTCCTCGACGTGCGCGGCCGACAGCGTATCCAGCGTGTGCTCGGCCAGCGGGGTCAGGGCCACCAGCACGCGGCGGCGGTCGGCGTTGCTGGGAATGCGCCGCACCATATCCATGCGCGCGAGCCGGTCGACCAGTTCGCCGGCGCTGTGATGGCGGATCAGCAGCCGGTCGGCCAGTTCGCCTACGCTCAGCGTGTCGTCCGATGCCTTGATGGCCAGCAGGGCCTGGTGTTGCTGCGCGGTCAGGCCGCTTTCGGTGGCCGCGGCTTCGCTGAAGGCCATGAAGCGGCGCAGCGCGTAGCGCAGGTCCGCCAGGGCGGCAAAATCGGCTTTATCCAGCTTGCGGCCGCGTGGCGGCGCGGGGCTGGGGGAAGAGGTCTGGACGTCTGACATGGCAAGGCCGGCCTATGATCTGTACATTTTCGACCGCGCGCCAACCGGGCGGGCGCGTACGCAAGAATCATTCTAGAAGAAATGGGGCAGGGGCGTTGTCAGCCTGCCGTCAAGCGGCGGCGTGCCAGGGATCGACGGCGGCGAGCCCGGCCGCCTCGAACCTGGCCGGATGGCGCGTGGCGATGGCCAGGCCGTGCGCGGTGGCGATGGCGGCGATGCAACCATCGATTGCGCACAGCGCATGGCCCGCCGCCGCGGCCCGCATCATGACGGCGGCGTAGGCATCGGCCGCGGCCGTGTCGAAGGGCAGGACATGGCCCATGAACAGCGGCAGGACGCGCCGCTCGAATTCGTGGCGCAAGGCCTCGGCCCGCTTGCCGCGCGGCAGGCGGGCCAGCCCGAGCTGGATTTCGGCCGCGCCGGGCGCGGCCAGGTACAGGGTTTCGACGTGCTGGGCATCCAGCCATGCCGCGACGGCCGGGTCGGGGGCCGGCCGCAGCGGCTCGAGCAGCACGTCGGTGTCGAGCAGGATCATTCGAAGCTGGCCGGGCGAGCGGGCGCCGGATTGCGCTCGATGGTCAGGTCCATGCCGCGCGCGCCGCGGCCGATGTGGCTGAGCAGGGTGCCCAGCTTGACGCGGCCATCGGGCAGCACGGCGTTTTCCAGGATGGCGCGGATCTCGGCCTCGGTGCTGCGCCCATGCGTGGCCGCGCGTACGCGCAAGGCGCGATGCACTTCCTCGGGAACATTTCTTACCGTAATCGAAGACACGACAGCACCTCCATTTTTTGCATGCAATGATTTCATTTTAGCAAAATGCAATCATTTTGGCAATGGCGCGGCTTCAGCGCTGGGCGTCCAGCCACTGGCGCGCCGAAGCGCCCATCCGCTGCCGGAAGGCCTTGGACAGCGCCGGCACGCCGGCAAAGCCCAGCTCGGGCGCGATGCGCTTCATGGGGTGGCCGGCGCGCAGCATGGACGCCGCCAGGCTCAGCCGCCAATCGGCCAGGTAGGCCGCGGGCGTGACCCCCGTCGCCGTCTTGAACGCCGCGGCAAAGGCGCTGCGCGACATGCCCGCGATATCCGCCATCCGCGTCAACGGCCAGGCCTGGCCTGGAGCGCCGTGCAACGCCGCCAGGGCCTTGGCCAGGCGCGGGTCCGACAGGCCCATGATCAGTCCGTTGCTCACGCCGACCTGGGCCGGGTGGTCGAGCATCCAGCGCAGCAGCTGGATCAGCACGACCTCGAACAGGCGGTCGGCCAGGACGCGCGAACCGCAACGCACCTGATCGGCCTCGGCGAACAGCAGGTCCAGCGCGGGCCGCAGGCCGGCCACCGCGTCCAGCGGCACGCAGACGACCGGCGGCAGCGAGCGCACCAGCGGATGACGGTCGCCGCCTTCGAAATCCAGCGTGGCGCAGGTCAAGTCGGGCCCCTCGGCGGGCGGGTTGATGAACTCGTGATGCAAGGGACGCGGGTAGAACAGCAGAGTGGGCTCGGCCAGCCGCAGGCGCGGCAGCGCGGTTTCGCCCGGGCGGTGGCGCACTTCCATATCGCCGCGGCGCAATACGTGCAGGAAGGCGCGCCCGGGCTGCGCCTCGAAGCGGTGGTGGCCGCACAGCGTGCCGGCGTGGAGCAGGGCGGTGCGAACGCGGAAGCGTTCCAGCAGGGCCGACAGCCTGTCCACGGGCGCCGGCGCGGCCGAGGTTTTAGACGATTTGGAAACTTTCATGGACGAAACTCGATTTTTTGTCCAGATATTCTACGTACGATGGGCTGGTCCGTCACGGCGGACCTTATCCCTACCGTTTCCAGGAGCAAGCCATGTCACGTGTTCTCCTGATCGATCCCTCCCAGGCCGGCGCCGAGCGCCAGGCGATCCTGGCGCAGATCCAAGGCGCGTTCGGCGCCACGCCGAATATGTTCAAGGCCGTGGCCAACTCCGCCGCGGCGCTCAAGAGCATGTGGGAGGCCTTTGGCGCGCTGGGCGGCGGCGTCATTGCCGCGCGGCTCGGCGAGCAGATCGCCGTGGCGGTGGCCAACCGCAACCGCTGCGAATACTGCCTGGCCGCGCACACCGCGCTGGGCCGCAAGGCCGGCGCCAGCGCCGGGGACATGGCGGCCGCGCAGGACGGCCGTTCGGCCGATCCCCGCACGGCGGCGGCGCTGCGCTTCGCGCTGCAGCTGGTCGAGGCGCGCGGGCAGGTCGGCGAGGCCGAGGTGCAGGCCGTGCGGGCCGCCGGTTTCAGCGACGAGGAAATCGTCGAGATCCTTGCCCACGTGGCGCTCAACCTGTTCACCAACTATGTCAACGTCGCGTTTGCCGTCCCGGTAGACTTTCCCAAGGTCGCGCTGCGCCAGGCAGCCTGAGCGTCGCGCCGGCCCGCGGCGCCGCGCCGCGGGCCGCGTCCATTCCCCAGGAGCCGCCATGTCCCGCCACGAAGCCCTCGCCACCGTTACCGCGCCGCCCTTGCAGGTGGACGCATGGCTCAATACCCCGCACCCGCTGGAGCTGGCCCGGCTGCGCGGGCAGGTGGTGGTGCTGCACGCCTTCCAGATGCTGTGCCCGGGCTGTCTTGCGCATGGCCTGCCGCAGGCCGAGCGCCTGCACCGCCTGTTTCGCGACGACGGCGTGGTGGTGATCGGCCTGCATACGGTCTTCGAGCATCATGCGGTCATGGGGCCCGAGGCGCTGCGGGTTTTCAATCACGAGTACCGCTGGAGCTTTCCGATCGGGATCGACCGCCCCGATCCCGAGGGCGACATGCCGATGACCATGCGCGCCTACAGCCTGGGCGGTACGCCCAGCCTGGTGCTGCTGGACCGCCGCGGGCGGATCCGCCTGCACCACCTGGGCCGGCTCGACGACCTGGCCCTGGGCGCGGCGATCGGCCGGCTGCTGGCCGAGGACGCCGAGCCCGCGGGCGCGCCGCCGGCGTGACGTCCGGGCGCGCCATGCGGTAGCCTATGCGGGAGGCCCGGCCGCGCGCCGGCCGGGCGTTCGCGACAGGAGGCGATGGCATGACCGGCAAGACGGCATTCAGGATCGGCGACCACGTGGCCTGGAACTCCGAGGCCGGCCAGGTGTCGGGCACCATCATCGCCATCCACACGCGGGACTTCGATTACAAGGGGCACACGCATCGCGCCTCGCCCGACCATCCGCAGTACGAAATCAAGAGCGACAAGACCGATCACATCGCCGCGCACCGCGGCGAGGTGCTGCGGCGCGTGCGCGCAAAGGGCGGGGCATGAGGCCGCCGTTTCATACTATAGGCCATTCCAACCGCAGTCTCGAGGCCTTCGTCGCCTTGCTGGAGGCGGCCGGCATCGAGCTCGTGGTCGATATCCGGACCGTACCGCGCTCGCGCGCCAACCCGCAGTTCAACCAGGACGCGCTGCCCGGTTCGCTGGACGGGCGCGGCATCGCCTATGAACACCTGGCCGCGCTGGGCGGGCTGCGGCCCAGATCGCGCACGGTGCCGCGCGAGGTCAACGGCTACTGGGACAACGACAGCTTCCACAACTACGCGGACTACGCGCTTTCGCAGGCCTTCTATGCGGGCCTGGAGCATCTCGTTGCGCGCGGGCGCGCACAGCGCAGCGCCGTCATGTGTTCGGAGGCCGTGTGGTGGCGTTGCCACCGCCGCATCGTGGCCGACCATTTGCTGGCCCGGGGGGAGACCGTGTTCCATATCATGGAAGCGGGCCGCATCGATCCGGCCAGCCTGACGCCGGGCGCGCTCGTGCGCCCGGACGGCATGGTGGTCTATCCTGGCGCGGACGCCGCTGTGCGCCCGCCCATGCCGTGATGTGGCTACAAGGCGCGGCGCCGACTAGAATGAGTGCCAGCCCGACCGCAGACCTTGCCAACCGCCTATAGAGACCCATGCCTCAGAACAATCCGGAACCACAGGCCGTCGTCAGTCCGATCACACGCAGCGCCATTTTCCTCGTCGCCACTGTCGGCGCCGACAACGAAGCCGCCGACAAGGTCCGCGCCCTGTGCGGCAAGCTGGCCGACCTGGCGCGCGCCGTCGGCAAGCGGGTGCCGGCCGGCAATCTTTCCTGTGTATGCGGTTTCAGCGCCGCGGGCTGGGACCGCCTGTTCGGCCAGCCGCGGCCGGCCGAGCTGCACCCCTTTCGCGAATTCAGCGCCGGCGAGCGCCGCGCTCCGGCCACCCCGGGCGACCTGCTGCTGCACATCCGCGCCGAGCAGATGGACCTCTGTTTCGAGCTGGCCACCCATGTGATGGCGCAGCTGGGCGACGCCGTCACCGTGGTCGACGAAGTGCACGGCTTTCGCTATTTCGACCTGCGCAGCATGGTCGGCTTCGTCGACGGCACCGAAAACCCCACCGGGCGCGAAGCGCTGGATTTCACCCTGGTGGACGACGCCGATCCGGATTTCGCCGGCGGCAGCTACGTCCTGGTGCAGAAATATCTGCACGACATGGATGGCTGGAACGCGCTGTCCGTCGAGACCCAGGAGCGCATCATCGGGCGCACCAAGCTGTCGGACATCGAACTGGACGAGGCCGTCAAGCCCAGCAACTCGCACAGCGCCCTGACCACGCTCGAAGAAAACGGCCAGGAAATCAAGATCCTGCGCGACAACATGCCGTTTGGCCGGCCCGGCTCCGGCGAGTTCGGCACCTATTTCATCGGCTATGCCCGCTCGCCCGCGCCCATCGAGCAAATGCTCGAGAACATGGTCGTGGGACGCCCGCCGGGCAACTATGACCGCCTGCTCGACTTCAGCCGCGCGGTGACCGGCGGCCTGTTCTTCGCGCCTTCGGCCGACCTGCTCGAAGCGCTGGCCGAACGCGACCCGCAAGACACCGACGGCAGCCGGCTTGACCCCGCGCCGGCCGCGCGCGCGCCGCATGACGGCTCGCTGAACATTGGCTCCCTGAAAGGAAACCCCCAGCAATGAACAACCTGTATCGCGACCTGGCTCCCATTTCCGCCGCCGCCTGGGCGCAAATCGAAGAAGAGGTGGCGCGCACCTTCAAGCGTTCGGTCGCCGGCCGGCGCGTGGTCGATGTCAAGGATCCTGGCGGCTTCGGCCTGGCGGCCGTGGGCACCGGCCACCTGCGCGGCATCGCCGCGCCGCAGAAGGGCGTCGACGCCAAGCTGCGCGAAGTCAAGGCCCTGGTCGAGCTGACCGTGCCCTTCGAGCTGCAGCGCGACGAAATCGACGCCGTCGAGCGCGGCGCCAACGATGCCGACTGGCAGCCCGCCAAGGACGCCGCCACCGAACTGGCGTATGCCGAGGACCGCGCCATTTTCGACGGCTACAAGGCCGCCGGCATCGTCGGCATCCGCGAGGGTTCGTCCAACAGCCGGCTCGAACTGCCCACGGACGCCGCCGACTACCCGGCGGCCGTCGGCCGCGCCCTCGAGCAGCTGCGCCTGGCCGGCGTGGACGGGCCGTACTCGGTATTGCTGGGCGCCGACGCCTACACCGCCCTGAGCGAGGGCAGCGACGACGGCTACCCCACCATCGACCACATCAAGCGCATCGTCAGCGGCGACATCATCTGGGCGCCGGCCCTGAACGGCGGCTGCGTGCTCTCCACGCGCGGCGGCGACTTCGAACTGCACCTCGGACAGGACCTGTCGATCGGCTACCAGAGCCACACCGACAAGGTCGTGCGCCTGTACCTGCGCGAAACCCTGACCTTCCTCATGCTCACGAGCGAGGCGTCGGTCCCGGTGGCGCCCAAGGGATAGGGCGGACGCGGCGGGTCCGGCCGATGGCCAGGCCCGCCGCGCTTTCCCCCCGGCCTACATGTGGCTGGGCAGCCACAAGGCCAGTTGCGGAAACAGCACCAGGATCAGCACGGCCAGCGCTTCCACCAGCACGAACGGCAGGGCGCCCATGGTGATGTCGCGCAGCGAGATCTCCGGCGCCACCCCCTTGATGACATACAGGTTCAGGCCGATGGGCGGCGTGATCACCGCCATCTCGCACATGATGATCATGACCACGCCGAACCAGATCGGATCCAGGCCCAGCGACGTGATCACCGGAAGCACGATCGGGGTCGTGATCAGGATGATCGAGACGATGTCCAGGAACATCCCGACGATCAGCAGGAAGACCAGGATCAGCAGCAGGATCACCCAATCCGGCTGGGCCAGCGCAGCGACCCAGGCGATCAGCATCTGCGGCGCCTGCAGGCGCATCAGGACATGGCCGAACAACAGCGCGGCCGCCACGATCAGCAGGATCATGCTGCTGGTGACGATGGTGGAGCGGACGATCTCGCGCAGCTTCGCGCGGTCCAGTTCGCGGTAGCCGAGCGCCACCAGCAGCGCGCCGGCCGCGCCCAGGCCCGAAGCCTCGGTCGGCGTGGCGATGCCCAGATAGATCGTGCCCAGCACGGCGACGATCAGCACAATGGCGGCCCATACATCGCGCAGCGCCTGCCAGCGCTCCCGCCACGAGACCTTCTGCGCTTCGTCCGGCGCCACCGAGGGCTTGATGCGGCTCAATCCGTACAGATAAAGCATCATCAGGACGCTGAGCAGCAGGCCGGGCACGATGGCGGCGCTGAACAGCTTGCCGATCGACTGGCTGGCGATCTCGCCATACAGCACGAAGCCCACGCTGGGCGGAATCAGCAAGGCCAGCGAACCCGCCGCGGCTACCGATCCGCCGGCCAGGCCAGGGTCATAGCGGCGCTTGAGCATCTCCGGAATGGCGACGCGGCCTATGGTGGCCGCGCCGGCCACGCTGACGCCGCTCATGGCGCCGAAGATGGCCGAGGCCCCCACGCTGGCAATCGCCAGGCTGCAACGCACGCGGCTCAGCCAGGTGTAGAACAAGGTATAGAGGCGCGCGCCGATGCTGGTGCGGGCCAGCGTCTCGCCCATCAGGATGAACAGCGGAATGCAGATCAGCGAGTAGCTGGCGATGCCGCGATGCAGCACCGACGGCACGACGTTCAGCGCCGAGGCGCCGCCCACCAGATAGATGCCGAGAATGCTGGGCACGCCCAGCGCGGCGAAAATCGGGATGCCCAATACCAGCAGCAGGCCGAACAGCCCGAGTATCACGGTCAGAATGAGTACGGCGTCCACGGGTCATGCCTCCGGGCTGGGTGGCGCAATGGCGGCGTTGCCGTCGGGATGGTTCAGCTTGCACGCGGCGGCGATCGCCAAGAGCAGCGCGCCGACCGCGATCAGTCCGTAGGCGATCCACATGGGAAAGGCCAGCAGGGACGTCGAGCGGTAATTGCGCGCCAGTGCCGTGGCGGCGATCTGGACGCCGGCATGCAGCAGGAAGCCGCAGAACACCAGCACCACCAGCTCGCGAAACACGTTCAGCAGCCGCTTGCCGCGTCCGCGCACGCGGATGCTGAGCATTTCCATGCTGACGTGGCGCTCGAGCAGATGGGTCCAGCCCACCGAAAGCCAGGTCACCAGCAGCAACAGGTAAATGCTGATCTCCACGGCGTGGACGCTGGGCTGCTGGAGCACGTACCGCGCGATGACCGAGTAAACGGTCAGCAGCATCATCAGCAGCAAGGCTGCCTGCGCGATGAAAACGGCGGCCCGGTTGGTTCCGTGGCCGATCCGTGTCAGCCGATCAAGAAGCGATTTCATGGGGGGGATCCAGATCGATAGGCGGTCATGTCGAAAGGGCCTCAGTTCGCCCGGGTCTTTTCCAGCAGCTCCAGGTGGCGGCTGGCCGCGGGCTCCTGCGCGACCCACTCCTGGACCGCGGGCTGGGTCGCGGCGCGCATATCCTGCAAGGCGGCGGGTTCGATCGTGTACACAGATACGCCATTCTTCTCGAACTTCGCCACGCCCTGTTCGATGTAGGCATACACCTGGCGGAATTGCTCCTCGTCACGCACCTGCGCGCCGCGGCGGATGATGTCCTGGATATCCGGCGGCAGCGAATCGAACTTCGCCTTGTTCATCGACAGCAGCGAGGTGTCGATGGCCAGCGTCGCCAGCGACAGGTGCTTGACCACCTCGTGCAGGCTGCGTCCCAGCCCGGTGATCAGCGGGCGCGGCGTGCCGTCCACCACCCCGCGGTCCAACGCCAGGTACAGCTCGGACGACGGCATGCTGGTGGGCGAGCCGCCCAGCAGCTGGATCGCGCGCGCGTCGGCGGCGCCGGTCGTGGCCCACACCTTGCCCTTGAAATCGGCGGCCGTGCGGACCGGCGCGCGGCGCGAATAGATCTGGTAGGGATCGATAGGCGCCAGGCCGAGCACTTCGATGCCATACTTGTCGCGCATTTCGCCGCGTATGCTCACATCGAGCAGGCCGGCCTTGGCGGCGCGCTCCAGGTGCGCCGTATCCTGGAACACGAACGGCATGGTGAACAGATTCAGCACCGGCATGGCGCCGCTGGCGTAGGTCGAGACCACGGTGGTGATATCGATGTCACCGCGCGACAGCGCCGGCAATTCCTCGTAGCCGTCGAACAGCTGGGCGGAGTGGAAGGCCTTGATCTTCACGCGGCCCTGGCTTTCCTTCTCCACATACGCGATGAAGGTCTCCAGCGGCTTCCACATGTACTCATAGGAAGGCGGGGCATAGGTCGACAGCGTCAGTTCGATCGGCTTGTCCGCCGCGCCGGCGTTGGCCGACAGCGCCAGCAGCACGGCCGGCAGCAATTTGGCGATCCAGGTCTTGTTCATGATTGATGTACTCCGCAGTGGCGCTCAGGCCGTCGGGTTGAGAAGCAGGGGCAGGAGCGCGTCGGTCGGCAGGACTTCCGCGTACTTGCTCTTGAGGTCGATCAGGTTGCTGAGGTGCTGGGCCGCGGAACGGTCCGTGACGGCGTCCTGCGCCACGAAAGGCGGAAAGCCGTGCTGCATGGCGTCGACCGCGCTGGCGCGCACGCAGCCGCTGGTGGTGCAGCCGGCGATCAGCACGGCGTCGCAGCCCGCGTGCGCGAGCATGGCGGCCAGCGGCGTACCGAAAAACGCCGAGGCCTGCGTCTTGTGCAGCAGCACGTCGGTCGCCGCGTCGTAATCCAGTCGCTCGTCGAGTGCGCAGCCCGCCGAGCCGCGTACCAGGTCCTTCAGCGGCGGGCACTTGCGATGAAAACAGCCGCCGTCGCCATGGTTGCCGTCGTAGCCCACCACCGTGAACACCACCGGACCGCGTCCGCGCATCGCCTGGATCAGGCGATTGGCCTGCGCGATGGCGGGCGCGCAATCGCTGGCCAGCGGACTGACGTCCGGGTCGGTGAAAGCCCGCTGGAAATCGATCACCACCAGGGCCGGGCGTCGCCCGAACGGGTGTGAACCGATGAAACCGCCTCGGGCATTGTCGAGGTCTAGCATGAACGCTCCTGATGGAAAGTATGTGGGCGTGCCGCGCCGCGGGACCGGACCCGCCGCGCGGACAGAAAGGGATGGCGGAAAACGCCTAGCCGTGGGCCTGGACCGGCCAGGCCTTGCTCGGGAAGGGCGTCAGGCGCGAGGCGCGCGCGTTGGAGAGGGCAGGAAGCGGGCGCGCGCAGGCGTGCGCGCGCCTGGCCGGGAGGCGTCTGGACAGCATGGCTGGCGGCATGGCCGCCACGGCTGGTGACCGATATCCCATTGCATCCCCCGCGTTCTGGTCATGTTCATGCAAGCTGACTGCATGGCAGCTTGCAAGGCACACGTGTGCATTAATGTTTTGCGGAAGTCTAGGCCGGGATGAACGGGCGGGGAATTGGGGTTTTCCTTAGCAAGATTGCATCAATAGTATTTGCTTATAGGGATATTGAGCGCGATGCTGGTTTGCCGGCGTGCCGTTGTCCGGCTTGGCCGCCTGTGCCATGTCGGATTTGCTTTAGTGGAAAACAGCCTTGAAAATGTACACGTATGCACTTGTGTGCATGCGTCATCGACGGCCGCGCGGCGGCGGCCTGGTTCAGGGTTGGGCGCCGCGTTCGTGCCAGAGCTGTTTGAGCCGTTCCAGGTCCCGCACCCAGATTTCCCCGTAACCCAGTCCGACCAGGCCCTGGTTCGCCAATTGCCTGAGTTCGCGGTTGACCGCATGGCGCGACACGCCCAGCAGGGTGGCCAGGGCGTCCTGGGTCTGCGCCACGGCGATGCCGCGTTCGTCGTCGCCGGGCCGCCCGGCCGTCAGGGCGCCCAGCAGGCGCGGCAGCCGTTGCGGCAGGCTGCGCAGCGCCAGTTCGTCGATGATGGCATGGGCGGTGCGTATGCGGCTGCACAGCAGCTTGACGAAGTAGCGATACAGTCCGGGGTCGCCGTCCAGTATGTCCAGGAAGGCCGCGCGCGGCAGCAGCAGGATGTCGGTCTGCTGGTAGGCCCGGCTGTCGCGCAGCATCCCGCCGCCGTCCAGTACCGCCGCGACGCCCCACAGGCCGTCGAATTCCAGCATCGACAGCGCGAACTCGTGGCCGTCGTCGGAAAACGAGCTGGTGTGGATGGCGCCCTTGAGGATGATCACCACGCCGGGGGCGGGCGTGCCGCGTCCGGCCAGCAGTTCGCCATGGTCCAGCCGGCGCCATTGGGCGATGGCGGCGAACGCGGCCAGCGTCGGTTCGGCCATGTGCCCGAAGCAGGTATTGGCGCGCAGTTGCGCCAGGATCGCCGGCGGGTCCCAGGCGGGGAGGGCGGTCGGATTGGCTGCCTGGCTCATTGCTTGACTGTGATGGCGCCGCCGCAGGGGCGCGGGAATGTAATGTAGATCATATTCGTGGCCCGGGGCGCCTCCTAGAATCATGGCGCATCAGACATCAGACCCTAGTCGCGAGGATATACATGAAGATCAAGAGCATGCTGCTTGCCGTGCTGGCGGTATCGATGGCCGGGGTATCGGCCGCCGCGCTGTCCCAGGGCTTTCCCGAACGGGCGCTGCGCGTCGTGGTGCCCTATCCGCCGGGCGGCACCACCGATGTGCTGGTGCGCCTGCTGCAAAAGCCGGTGGCCGACGCCGCGGGGCAATCGGTGGTGGTCGACAACCGGCCGGGCGGCGCGTCGGTCATCGGCACCTCGCACGTGGCGCAAGCGGCCCCGGATGGCTACACCGTGCTGGGCGGCGACCTGTCGATGCTGGTCAACCCTTCGCTGATGAAAGACCTGCCGTATGACACCTTGCGGGATTTCCGCGGCGTCACGATGCTGGCGCGCGCGCCGCTGGTGCTGCTGGTGCATCCGTCGGTGCCGGCCAACACCCTCGACGAGCTGATCGCGCTGGCCAAGGCCAGGCCGGGTACGCTGAACTTCGCCTCGGGCGGCTACGGCACCTCGACCCACATGGCGGGCGAGATGTTCCGCCGCGCCGCGGGCATCGATGTCGTGCATGTGCCGTACCAGGGCGTGGCGCCGGCCATGTCGGCGCTGCTGGGCGGGCAGGTGCAGATGTATTTCGGCGGCACCACGACGGGCCTGCCGCATATCCAGTCGGGCAAGCTGCGCGCGCTGGCGGTGACGGGCGAGGCGCCCAGTCCGCTGCTGCCCGAGGTGCCGACCTTCGTGTCGCGCGGCATCCAGGGCGTGAACGCCGATACGTACTGGGGCGTCTACGCCCCGGCCAGGACGCCCGACGCGGTCATCGAGAAGCTGAATGCCTATTACACCGGCGCCTTGCGCGACCCCGCCGTGCAACAGCGCACCCGCGACCTGGGCCTGACCCTGATCGGCAACAGCGCCGCCGAGCATACGGCCCAGATGAAGACGATGATTGGCGATTGGGGCGCCTTCGTCAAGGAAGCGGACATCCGACTGGAGTAAGCCATGGCCGCCAAACAATCCCTGGTTTGCCTGACCTTCGATTTCGACGCGATCTCGGTGTGGCTGGCGCGCGGCATGGACAGTCCGACGCCGGTGTCGCGCGGCGAGTTCTGCGCCGTGGCGGCCGACCGCGTGCTGGACTTGCTCGAACGGCTGGGCCTGCCGTCGACCTGGTTCATCCCCGGCCATACCTTGGCCAGCTATCCGGAGCATTGCCGGCGCGTGCACGAGGCCGGCCATGAAATCGGCCACCACGGCTGGACGCACGTCGCGCCCAACCTGATGACGCGCGAGGAAGAGCTCGACGGCCTGGTGCGCGCGAACGAGGCGATCCGCGCGCTGACGGGGCGGGCCGCGCGCGGCTACCGCTCGCCATCGTGGGACCTCAGTCCGCACACCCTGGCGCTGCTGCTCGAGCACGGCTTCGACTACGACAGCAGCATGATGGGGCACGACTATCTGCCGTATCCGGTGCGCCAGGGAGACAGTTTTCCCCTGGACGAACCCGCGGTGTTCGGCGCGCCCACCCGCCTCATCGAGGTGCCTGTCAGCTGGTCGCTGGACGACTATCCGCACTTCGAGTTCGTGCGCGCCGGGCAGAGCGTCATCCCCGGCCTGATGAATGCCAACAGCGTGATGGACAACTGGATCGAGGACTTCCTGTACCTGAAGGAGAACTTCGACTGGGGCGTCATCACCTACACCTTCCATCCTTTCGTGATCGGCCGCGGCCACCGCATGCGCATGCTCGAGCGCCTGCTGCGGCGCCTGATCGACGAGGGCGCGACGTTCGTGCGCATGGAGGAAGCGGTGGACGCGTACCGGCAACGGCAGGCGCTGGCCGCCGGCGCCGCATGACCAACGAGGGAAAGGACGATGATGCAGCACTACTATGAGCGCGACGGCGTGCGCTTGAGCTATTACCTGGACGACTATACCGACCCCTGGACGCAGGCACCCACCTTGCTGCTGCTGCACGGCGCCATGGCCAATGCCCAGCGCTTCTACTCCTGGGTGCCCGGCCTGAGCCGCGATTACCGCGTGGTGCGCGCCGACCTGCGCGGGCATGGGCTGTCCGACGTGCCGCCGGCGGACAAGCCCTTGGACCTGCAGGTGCTGACCGAGGACATCCTGGCCTTGCTCGATCACCTGGGCTGCGAGCGCGTGCACCTGGCCGGCAATTCGGCCGGCGGCTACGTGGGCCAGCATCTGGCCATGCAGCACCTGCAACGCATCGAGACCCTGGCGCTGTTCGGCTCGGCGCCAGGCCTGCGCAACAGCCAGGCTTCGACCTGGCTCGAACGAGTGGCCGAAAAGGGCTTGCGGCAATTCCTGGCCGACACCATCGACGATCGCTTCCCTCCGGAGCTGGTCGGCACGCCGCGCTGCGAGCAGTTCCTCGATGCGCTGTCCGATCACGACATGGCCTATATCGGCAGGTTCGTCGGCTACATGGCGCAACAGGAGTGGGGCGATCAATTGCACCGCATCACCTGCCCGACGCTGGTGGTGATTCCGGGGGCCGGCCGCATCGGCGCCATGGACGCCTACCAGCCCATGCGCGACCACCTCAAGCGGGCCGAGATCCTGGTCTACGAAGGCGAGCGGCACAGCATCTGCGAGTACCTGCCGCAACGCTGCGTAGCGGACCTGCGCAGCTTCCTGGCCCGCCACGGCGGACCGGCCTGGCCTTGACCCATCGCGCTCGTCGACCTTGGCGTCTGTCATGAACATCGAACAATACGTGCAGCAGGACGGCCTGGCGCTGTCCGCGCAATTGCGGGCCGGCGCCACCGACCCGCAGGCCCTGATGCAATGCGCGATCACGCTGGCCCGGCAGCGCGCCGAACCCCTGAACGCCCTGTGCTATCCCGACTACGACGCGGCGCTGGCGCGCGCGGCGGCCTGGCGGCCGACGGGCGTGTTCGGCGGCCTGCCGTTCCTGTTGAAGGACTCCGGCCTGGCCTGCGACCGCCTGCCCTCGAGCATCGGGCTGGCGCTGTGCAAGGACATGCGTTTTGCCGCCAACGCCACGCTGGTGGAACGCTTCGACGCCGCCGGCCTGTTGCCCTTTGCCCGCACCACCGTGCCGGCGCTGTGCATGGTGCCCACCACCGAGGCGCTCGTCAACGGCGGGCCCGCCCGCAACCCCTGGGCGCCGCAGCGTTCGGCCGGCGGCTCCAGCGGCGGCGCCGCCATCGCGGTCGCCACCGGCGTGGTGCCCCTGGCCCACGGCAGCGACGGCGGCGGGTCGATCCGCATTCCGGCGTCTTGCTGCGGCGTCTTCGGCCTGAAGCCCAGCCGCGGCCTGGTGCCCCTGGGGCCGGCGCGCGGCGAGGCATGGGGCGGCATGGCGGGCGATGGCGTGCTGAGCCGCAGCGTGCGCGACACCGCCGCCGCGCTCGATGCGATCGCCGGCATGGAGCGCGGCGCTCCCTATGCGGCGCCGGCGCCGCCGGCAGGCGGCTACCTGGCCGCTCTGGCCCGGCCTTTCGAGCGGCCATTGCGCATCGGCGTGTGGCAGCATGCCTGGGACGGCATCGAGGTCGATCCGGCGTGCTCGGCGACGCTGGCGCAGGCCGAGGCCCTGTGCCGGCAACTGGGCCACGCCACCGAAGCCATCGCCGCGCCGCCCATCGACTACCAGGCCTTCGTGCGGGCGCATATCGGCATTCTGTGCACGCATATCGCGCTGGCCGTCGACGCCCGCCTGGCCGTCCTGCGGCGCGGCCTGCGCGACGACGACCTGGAGCCGGCCATCCTGGACGGCTATCGGCGCGCGCGCGGCATTTCCGCCACCGACTACGCCGGCATGATCCAGGCGCTGCACGCGGTGGGCCGCGCCATGGCGGCCTGCATGCAGGGCTACGACCTGCTGCTGTCGCCCACCCTGACGCGCCCGCCGGTGCCGCTGGGCGAAATCAGCATGGCGGACGACTTCGTATCGTTTCGCCAGAAGGCGGCCCGCTACACGACCTTCCTGGCTGTCATCAACGCCTCGGGGCAGCCGGCGGCCAGCGTGCCCCTGCATATCGACGGGCAGGGGCTGCCCATCGGCGTGCAGCTGATCGGCGCCCTGGGCCGCGACGACCTGGTGCTGCGCCTGGCCGCGCAGCTCGAGCGCGCCGCGCCGTGGGCGGGACGGTTCCCGCCTGCGGCAGGCGCAGGGGCCTGAACATGGCAGGCCGCACCGATTGCGCGCCGGCGGCTGGCAGGCTGGCGGGGCGGGTCGCCCTGATCACCGGCGCGGCCGGCGGCATAGGCAGCGCCGCCGCGCTGCGCTTCGCGGCCGAAGGCGCCGCGCTGGCGCTGCTGGATCGGCGCCCCGACGCCATCGAGCAACTGGCCGGCCGGATCTGCGGCCAGGGCGGGCAGGCGATCGGCGTGGCCGCCGACGTGACCGACGACGACAGCGTGCGCCAGGCCGTACGGCGGGCAGTCGAGCATTTCGGCAGGATCGATACGCTGTTCAACTGCGCCGGCGGATCGGTGGCGGGCGATACGGCGGTGGACAAGGTGGACCTGGCGCTGTGGAACCGCACCCTGCGCCTGGACCTGGACAGCACCATGCTGTGCTGCCGCCACGCCGTGCCGGCGATTGTGCGCGCCGGCGGCGGCGCGGTCGTCAACATGTCGTCCGGGGCCGGCCTGCGCGGCAGCTTCGGCGGGCATGCCTACACGGCCGCCAAGGGCGCGGTGATTGCCCTGACCCGCGCGCTGGCCGCCGAATACGCGCCGCATGGAGTGCGGGTCAACGCCATCTGCGCGGGCCGCATCCGCACCGAACGCATACTGCGCAACCTGGACGCCGGCGCACCGGCGCAAGCCGGCGCGGCGCAACGCTATCCGTGCCGCGAGGGCGACCCGATCGACATTGCCCACATCGCGCTGTTCCTGGCCAGCCACGAGTCGCGCATGATCACCGGCGAGGCCATCGCCGCCAATGGCGGGTACTCGGCGTTCTGAGGCAGACCCAAGGCGCTTGTTGCGGCGCGGGGAGGGCGCGCCTGTCCCCGCTGGGACAGGCACGCCGGAAACAAAAAAGCCCTGGACCACGTGGCGTGTCCAAGGCTTTTCCGTCTGGTGTTTGGTGGAGCGGAGGAGGATCGAACTCCCGACCTTCGCATTGCGAACGCGACGCTCTCCCAGCTGAGCTACCGCCCCAATGAAGTCCGCAACTATACACGGATTCCGGCCGTTTTGGTAGCGGCCGGCGGAAAATTTTCGCCGGCTTGACGGGCCGCCAGGCTTTCAGGGCCGGGCAGGGACGAAGGGCCGGCCGCGCGGGCGGGTGCGCATGCCGGGCGCCAGGCGCGTCCAGGGCAGGTCGGCGGGGTCGGCCTGCATGGGGCCGGGCGCCTTGGCGATCAGCACGGCGTGGGCGATGGGTTCGAAGTCGGCGCGAAAGTGCACCGAGCTCTTGACGACCAGGATGGCGAGGTCTTCGGGGTCGATGCCGCCCAGGCGGATGAGGTTGCGGTCCAGGGTCTGGGATTTGTTGCTGCTGACGATGACGCGCACGCCGCGGTGGCGCAGGCAGACGGTGGGGCCGAGGTCGGCCGCCATGCCGTGCATCATGGGGCCGTCGTAGCGGGTCTTGCCGTCGGACTGGTGTTCGACGATGAATTCGGCTTCGCAGGGGGCGTCGCCGGCGACGCCGGACTGGCCGCCCAGGCGCAGCCGTACGCACTTGCCCACGCCGGCGGCCAGGGCCTGGGCGACGGCCTGGGGGTCGCACATGAGGCCGATGGCGGCGTTGTCGGCGTCCGCGTCGATGAGGGCGCGCAGCATGCCGGTGGTGTTGGCGTCGCCGCCGGCGCCGGGGTTGTCCTGCGTGTCGGCGATGACCACGGGGCGGCGGGCGCCTTGCGCCAGCTGCCGGGCCTGGCGGATGGCTTCGTCCGGGGCGAGGAAGTCGGGCGCCCACTGGGCTTCGAGCCCGGCGATGCGGTCGGCCAGGGTCTGCACGGCGCGCTCGACGGCGTCGCGGTCGGGGCCGTGGGCCCAGACGACTGGGCCGCACTCGGGGAAATCGGCGGCCGGAAAGCCCAGGGCGCAGGACAGGCTGGCGATGCCCGGTTCGCTGCGCTCGAGCTCGGCCAGCAGGGCATACACGCCCCGGGCGGGTTCGAGCTGGGTGCACATGCCGTTGATGGGAATGAGGAACGGCAGGCGCCGCGCGGCGCCATGCCAGTGCTTGCCGGCCTGCGCGCGCGCTTGCAGCAGGGCGGCGGCGCGCGCGCCGGTGTCGGCCATGTCGACGTGCGGATAGGTGTGATAGGCCACCAGCGCGCTGGCATGCGCCAGCATGGCGCGAGTCACGTTGGCGTGCAGGTCCAGGCTGGCGACGATGGGCGTGGCGGGGCCGACGGCGTCGCGCAGGCGGCGCAGGAGTTCGCCTTCGCCGTCGTCGTGGTGTTCGGTGACCATGGCGCCGTGCAGGTCCAGGTAGACGGCGTCGTAGCGGCCGGCGCGGGCGGCCGCCTCGATCTCGCCGGCGATACGCTCGAAGGCGTCGCGCGTGACGTGCGCCGAGGGGCTGGCGCCGGCCCAGAGGACGGGGTGCACGCTGTGGCCGTCCGCCAGGGCCGCGTTCAGGAAGCCGCCGGCGGGGATGTTGACGGCGCGCAGCGCCAGCAGGTCGTCGCCGCGCACCAGGGCGGGAAAGCCTTCGCCGCGCAGGAAGTTGTCATAGCCGGCCTTGGAAGGCGCGAAGGTGTTGGTTTCGTGTTGGAAACCGGCAACCAGGATATGCATGCTTGCCTCCCGGGCGTGGGGCGCCGCCGCGGCGCCGGGCGTCAGCCGAACGCCAGGGTGGCGATGACCGGCGCGTGGTCGGACGGCTGTTCGTTGGCGCGCGGCGCCTTGTCGATGACGCAGGCCACGCAGTGCGGCTTGAGCGCGTCGGACAGCAGCACGTGGTCGATGCGCAGGCCGGCGTTGCGGCGGAACGCGAACTGGCGGTAGTCCCACCAGCTGAAGGATTTCTCGGGCTGCTCGAACAGGCGGAAGGAGTCGGTCAGGCCCAGGTCCAGCAGCGCGCGGAAGGCCGCGCGTTCGGGCTCGGAGACCAGCACCTGGCCTTCCCATTTCTCGGGGTTGTGCACGTCGGCGTCGGCCGGCGCGACGTTGTAGTCGCCCAGGATGGCCAGGCGCGGATAGGTGCGCATTTCTTCCTCGAGCCAGTCGCGCAGGCCGTCGAACCAGGCCAGCTTGTAGACGTACTTGTCGCTGTCGACCGACTGGCCGTTGGGGCAATAGGCGCAGATCACGCGCACGTCGCCGGCCGGGCTGGGCAGGGTCACGGCCAGGATGCGCTGCTGCGGGTCTTCGTAGCGCGGGTTGTTGCGCACCAGCGCGAAGCCGGGCTCGCGCGAGATGATGGCCACGCCGTTATAGGTCTTCTGGCCGGCCCAGGCGGCGTGGTAGCCGGCCTCGGTAAAGGCGTCGAGCGGGAATTTGTCGTCGGTCAGCTTGAGTTCCTGGATGCACAGCGCATCGACCGGATTGGCGGCCAGCCAGTCCAGCACCTGCGGCAGGCGCACATTCAGGGAGTTGACGTTCCAAGTCGCGAGTTTCACGGGTTCTCACTGCAAAAGTTCGGCCAACGGCGGATTTTCGCAGATTTGGGCCAGGCGGGCAGGAAACGCTCAGCGCAACGCGTCGATGTAGTACATCCCCTTGGCCAGCAACACGATCGCCACGAGGTGGCAGAACACGCTCAGGTGCAGCCGCCGCGAACGCCGGCCGCGCAATTGGCCGCGCCGGCGCCAGCGCATGGCGGCGGCGAAATGGCCCAGGACGCTGAGCGCCAGCACGATCTTCAGGCTGAGCAGCAGGCCGAAGCTGCTGGCCAGCGGCTGCTCGAGCGCGCCGCGGTGCTGCCAGGCCATGCCGATGCCGGCGCCGAACAGCGCCAGCAGCACCCACGGCATGATGGCGCGGGCGCGGTTGCCGATGCCGCGCTCGACCGCGTTCATGGCTTCGCGCGGCACTTGCCGCCGCACGCTTTCGAGGATCAGGACTTCGAAGAAGACGGTGCCGATGAAGACGAAGGCGGCCAGCAGGTGCAGGGCCAGCAGGATGGGGTAGGTCATGGGCGGGACCGCACGGGCATGGCGGCGGCGGTTGGTGCGCGCAGGCGCGGGCGCACCAGCAGGGGCGCGAAACGCCACAGGTACAGGACGAACGCCAGCACCCAGGCGGCGGTGGCGCCGTGCAGCGCGGCCAGGGTGTGCGGGCCGGGCCAGAGGGCGGCCAGGCGCAGCGCGGCCGCGCCGATGACCAGGAGGTAGCAGGCGAGCATGAGGCGGTCGGTGCGCAGCGGCCGGCCCAGGTGGCCCAGGGCGGTGCGGGTGATCATGCCGATGATGAGCAGGCCGAAGCCGGCCATGCCGATGACGTGCGCAGGCCACGCGGCGCGCGCGATGCCGCCCGCCGCGCTTGCCGCCGCCACCAGCAGGCCGGCGGCCAGGCCCAGGTAGCCGGTGTACAGGATCCACAGCAGGGGCACGCCGCGCGTGGCCCAGGGGCGCCAGGACAGCCATTGCGCCAGCGCGATCAGGCCGGCCGCGGCCAGCGCCACGGCGGTCAGCGCGCCGGCCTGCGCCAGCGTCGCCGCCACGGCGACCAGGCCGGCGGCCAGTTGCCATTGGCCGCTGCGCGTATGCATGGGGATCTGCAGGCCGGCGATGGCGCGCATGGCGAAAAAGGGAATGATGCGGCGCGCGATCAGCAGGGCGATCACGGCCATGCACAGCAGGCCCGCGTTGAAGCGCTGCAGCAGCAAGGGGTAGTCGCCGGCGCGGGCGGCCAGCAGATACAGGGCGTCGGCCGCGCCCAGCCCCAGCACCAGCAAGGGCACGCCGTCGTTGCGCCGGCTGGCGCCGCGCCGGTAGATGGCCCGGCCCAGCGCGGCCGCGGCCCAGGCGAAGAACAGCAGCTCGCAGGCCACGCCGGTCCAGAAGGCGGCCATGCCCGGCAGCAGGAAGGCGGCGCGGGCCGCCAGCCACAGCGCGGCCAGCGCGGCCAGCGGCGCGCCGCGCAGCGGGTTGACGCCGGTCCAGGTGGCCGCGGCGGTCAGCAGGAAGCCCACCGCGATGGCGCCGATGAAGCCCCACAGCATTTCATGCGCATGCCAGATGACGCCCGCCATGGCGCCGCCCAGCCACTGCGGCGCGCCGATCCACAGCGCCACCGACAGCGCGCCCCAGGCCGCGCCCACCAGGTAGAGCGGACGAAAGCCCAGTTCCAGGAAGGCGCGCCATTGCGGCGCGGCGCGTCCGGCGGCGGGCTCGTCGATTTGCAGCAGTTCAGCCATGGGCGAGGTCCGTGGGGGCCTGGTCGGGGCTGCGGTGCAGCTGATAGCCGTACCACAGGCTTTGCGCGATGCGGCCGGCCATCAGGCAGGCCTGTTCGGCCATGGCCTGGTTGGGCTGCGCCGCGGCGGTGGCGCGAAACAGCCGCAGCCAGCGCTCGAACAGGCCCGCGTGCAGGCCGGGCAGGGCCACGTGCCTGGGCATGGGCGTGCCGCGAAAGCGTCCGGTGCCGCGCAGTATCGACGACCAGAAGTCGACCAGCTTGGCGAGGTGGACGTCCCAGTCGTCGACATGGGTGTTGAAGATCGGCCCCAACTCGGCGTCGCGCCGCACTTCGGCGTAGAACTGGTGCACCAGTTGCGTGATGTCTTCTTCGGTACAGAGATCGGGCGCGCCCACGAGGCCTCTCCTGCGGTTTATAAGATGTATCTATAATACATCTTATGGCTTAGGCATGGGGAAGGAAGGGCTCGGGCCTTGACGCAGCGCAAGCGCGGCGCTTTCTCTTTTACACTGGGCCGACGGGCATGCGCCCGCGTATTCCGCAGCCCAGCCGCCATGATCACGCCGCCAGACCATCCCCCCCGCATCGCCATCCAGTATTGCACGCAGTGCCAGTGGCTGCTGCGCGCGGCCTGGATGGCGCAGGAGCTGCTTTCGACCTTCGGCGCCGACCTGGGCGAGGTGGCCCTGGTGCCCGGCACCGGCGGGGTGTTCCGCATCCACTACAACGGCGCGCCGCTGTGGGACCGCGAGGTCGACGGCGGCTTTCCCGAGGCCAAGGTGCTCAAGCAGCGGGTGCGCGACCATCTCGATCCGGGCCGTCCGCTCGGCCATATCGACGGCCGTCCCAAGCCCTAGGCGGGCGCGCTCCATTCCTCGGGCAGGCCCTGGGTCAGGGTCGAGACGAACGCGGCGGTGCGCGCATCGCGCGACTGCGCGAAGACTTCGCGCGGCGTACCCGCCTCGACCACCGCGCCGCCCTCCAGGAACACCACCTGCTGGGCGATGCTGGCGGCCAGCCGCAGGTCGTGGGTGGCCATCAGCATGGTCATGCCTTCGCCGGCCAGCCGGCGCAGCACGTCCACCACTTCGATGGCCAGCGACGGGTCCAGCGCCGAGGTCGGCTCGTCGCACAGCAAGACGCGCGGCGACGACGCCAGCGCGCGGGCGATGGCCACGCGCTGCTGCTGGCCGCCCGACAGCGTGACCGGCCAGGCGTCGGCCTTGGCGGTCATGCCGACTTTCTCCAGCAGCTCCATGGCGCGCGCACGGGCGCGCGGCTTGTCCCAGCGCTGCACCGTGACCAGGCCTTCCATGACGTTGTCGATCACGCTCTGGTGGGGAAACAGCTGGAAGTTCTGGAACACCATCCCGGTCTGGCGGCGGATGCGCTGCACGGCGTCGCGCGCCGGGCGCCGACCGTCGAACGCCAGTGTTTCCGGCCCCAGCCGCAGCACGCCGGCCTCGGGAATCTCCAGCAGGTTCACGCAGCGCAGCAGCGTGCTCTTGCCGCTGCCCGAAGGGCCGATCAGGGCCGTGACGCTGCCCTCGGGAATGACGACGTCCACGCCGTGCAATACCCGGTTGCCGCCGAAGCTCTTGTCTATGCCTTGCAGCCCTATCATCGATGTTGCTCCGCGAAGACGGCGTGCTGGCCGAAGCGTTTTTCCAGGTGCACCTGCAGCGAGGACAGGGCCGAACTGAACACCAGGTAGATCAGCGCCGCCTCGGTATAGAGAATGAGCGGCTCGTAGGTCACCGCCGCGATGCGCTGGGCGGCCTGGAAGATTTCGGGCACGGTCAGCACCGCCGCCAGCGAGGTGTCCTTGACCAGCGCGATGAACGAATTGGCCAGCGGCGGCACCGCCACCCGCGCGGCCTGCGGCAGCACGGTGCGGCGCATGGCCTGGCCGCGCGTCATGCTCAGCGAATAGGCCGCTTCCCATTGGCCCCTGGGGATGGATTCGATGGCGCCGCGAATCACTTCCGAGTTGTAGGCGCCGACGTTCAGCGTGAAGCCGATCAGGGCGGCCGGCAGCGGGTCGAGCACGATGCCGACGCTGGGCAGGCCATAGAAGATCACGAACAACTGCACCAGCAGCGGCGTGCCGCGGATCAGCCAGACGTAGAAGCGCATCAGCGCCACGATGGGCCAGGGGCCGAACAGCCGCAGCAGCGCCACCACGAAGGCCAGCGCCAGGCCCGCGGCGAACGACAGCAGCGTCAGCGGCACGGTGAACATCAACCCCGCGTGCAGCAGGGGCCAGAACGAATCGAGCATGAGCTGTAGCCAGGCCGGCACGATGGGGGCTCCTGTGCGTTGCGGGCGGGGAGGGGCGGCGCCGCCGGGCGGGGCCGGCGGCGGGCTTTACTGGGCGGCCGACAGGTCGGCGCCGAAGTACTGCTCGGAGATCTTCCGGTAGGTGCCGTCGGCCTTCAGCTCGGCCAGCGCCTTGTTGATGGCGGCCTGCAGCTCGGGGTTGTTCTTGCGGATCAGCACGCCCGATTCGCTGAACTCCTTGCTCTTGTCGTAGGCTGCCACCTTGACCTTGGCGTTGGGCTTTTGCTTCTTGAAGTCGAGAAACGACAGGTTGTCGTTGACCGTGGCCTCGACGCGGCCCGACATGAGCAGGTCGATGGCTTCGTTGAACCCCTGCACCGGCACCACTTCGGCGCCATAGCTCTGCGCCAGCTTGCCGAAGTTGCTGGTCAGGGTATTGGCCGACTTGCGGCCCTTCAGGTCGGCGAACGACTTGATGGCCTGGTTGTCCTCGCGCACGATCAGCGCGGCCTGCGACGAGATGTAGGGGTCCGAGAAATCGTACTTGGCCTTGCGCGCATCGGTGATGCCGACCTGGTTGATGACGGCGTCGTAGCGCTTGACGTCCAGGCCGGCGATCAGCCCGTCCCACTTGCCTTCGACGAACTCGGCTTTCACGCCCAGCTTCTGGGCGATGGCGCGGCCGATCTCCACGTCGAAGCCGGTCAGCTTGTTGCTGGCGTCGTGATAGCTGAACGGGGCGTAGGTCCCCTCGGTGCCGATCTTGATGACGCCGGCCGCCTTGATGGCGGCCAGGTCGTCGGCCTGGGCGGCCGTGCCGACCATGGCCAGCGGCACCAGGCCGGCAAGCAGCAGTTTGCGCAAGGAGAAGTTCATGGCGCGTGCTCCACAGGAAGAGGTGGACGGGGCGCAGCGCCCCGCGGAACTGAGCACTCTAGCAACGCGCCTATTTTTCCACAAAGAATAAGAAATCGTGAAAACATAAGAAAAAGCAATATACCCGGGAGCCTGTCCCCGAACGGGGACTGGCTCCCGCTGACTTCTACTTGCCGGCGCCCTAGGTGCCCGTCCCCGCTGGGACAGGCGCCCGTCCCCCCGCGGGGACAGGCACCCCGTCATCAGGACGCCTGGTGCCTGCCCGCGCGCAGCAGCCGCAAGCCGTTGGCGACCACCAGCAGGCTGGCGCCGACGTCGGCGAACACCGCCATCCACAGCGTGGCCTGGCCGGCCATCGCCAGCACCAGGAACACCGCCTTGATGCCCAGCGCCAGGACGATGTTCTGGGTCAGGATGCGGTGGGTGGCGCGCGACAGGCGCACGAACGTGCCGATCTTGCGCAGGTCGTCGTCCATCAGCGCCACGTCGGCGGTTTCGATGGCGGTGCCGGTGCCGGCCGCGCCCATGGCGAAGCCGATGTCGGCGCGCGCCAGCGCCGGCGCGTCGTTGATGCCGTCGCCCACCATGCCCACGCGCAGGGCCGGATCCAGCTTGGCCTCGACGGCGTCCAGCTTGTCCTGCGGCAGCAGGTCGCCGCGCGCCTCGTCGATGCCGGCCTGGGCGGCCACCGCCTGGGCGGCGCGGGTGTTGTCGCCGGTCAGCATGAGGGTGCGCACGCCCAGCCGGTGCAGGTCGGCCACGGCGGCGGCGCTGCTGGCCTTGAGCGTGTCGGCCACCGCGGCCAGCAGCAGGACGCGCTGCCCGTCGGCCAGGGCGATGGCGGTCTTGCCGGCCGCTTCATAGGCGTCGATGCGGGCCTCGATATCGGGCGTGCTGACGCCCAGCTCGCGCATCAGGCGGCGGTTGCCCAGCTGGAAGCGCTCGCCGCCGATCTCGCCCTGCACGCCGCGGCCGGGCAGGGCGGCGAAACCGTTCACCTCGTCCAGCGGCGCGTCCAGGGCGTGGTCGGCCTGGGCCAGCGCGCGCGACACGGGGTGGTCCGAGCGCGCCGCCAGGCTGACCGCGGCGCGCAGCGCCGGGCGCCCGCCCGCGCTGGCGTCGTGCAGCAGTTCCAGGTCGGTCTGCACCGGCTTGCCCTGGGTCAGCGTGCCGGTCTTGTCCAGCGCCAGCCAGCGCAGCTTGCGTCCTTCCTCCAGGTAGACGCCGCCCTTGATCAGGATGCCGCGCCGCGCGGCGGCGGTCAGGCCGCTGACCACGCTGACCGGGGTGGAAATCACCAGCGCGCAGGGGCAGGCGATGATCAGCAGCGCCAGCGCGCGGTACACGGAGTCGAGCCAGGCGTGGCCCAGCAGCAGCGGCGGCGGCGCCAGCGCGACCAGCACCGCCAGCCCGACCACGGCCGGCGTGTAGATGCGCGAGAAGCGGTCGATGAAGCGCTGGGTCGGGGCGCGCGCGCCCTGGGCCTGTTCGACCGCGTGGATGATGCGGTCCAGCGTGGTATTGCCGGCCGCCGCCGTGACGCGGTAGTCGAACGACCCGGAGGCATTGACGGTGCCGGCGTAGACGTCGTCGTCCGGGCCTTTTTCCACCGGCAGGCTTTCGCCGGTGATGGGCGACTGGTCGATCGCGGAATGGCCTTCGCTGATGGTGCCGTCGGCGGCGATGCGCTCGCCCGGGCGCACCCGCACCAGGTCGCCCGGGCGCAGTCGCGCCGCCGGCACCTCGGCCCACGAGCCGTCCGGCTGGCGCGCGGTGGCGGTCTGCGGCGCCAGGTCCAGCAGGCCGCGCACCGCATGGCGGGCGCGGTCCAGGGCGCGGGCCTCGATCAGCTCGGCCACGTTGAACAGGAACATCACCATGGCCGCTTCCGGCCATTGGCCGATGAGCATCGCGCCGGTCACGGCGATGCTCATCAGGGCATTGATGTTGAGGTTGCCGTTGCGCACCGCGATCCAGCCCTTGCGGTAGGTCGACAGCCCGCAGGCCAGGATGGCCGCCAGCGCCAGGGCGGCGGCGACATAGACCGGCTGGCCGGTGAAGTGGGCGAGCTCGGACAGCGCCGCCAGCACCCCGCCGGCGGCCAGCAGGCGCCAGCCGCGCGAAGGCGCGGCCGCGCCGGCCGGGGTCGCCGGGGCGTCGCCGGCCAGGGGCTCGGGCGTCATGCCCAGCGAGCGGATCGCCGCGTCGATACGATCGAGCGCGCCGTCGGCATGCAGCACGGTCAGTACGCGCTGCATCAGGTTGAAGTCGAGCTCGTGCACCTCGGGCAGGCTGGCCAGCTTCTTGCGGATCAGCGTTTCCTCGGTGGGGCAGTCCATCTGCCCGATGCGCACCCGCGTGACCTGCTGGCCGGGACCGGGCTGCCAGGCCGGGGCGGCCGCGGGCGCGGCCGGCTGGCCGTGCCCATGGCCGCAGCAGGCCGGGATGCCATGGTCGTGGGCATGGTCGTGCCCGGCATGGTCATGGCCTGCGTGGTCGTGGCCGTGGGCGTCCGTGCGTTGGCCAGATGGCGTATCGAGGGCAAGGTCGCGGGTCGTGGAGGGCATCTGGTACGTCCTTTCTGGATGTTGGACGCATTTCACACCCTGGAGTTACTATAGGGTCAAGCACCCGGATCAAGGAGCCCCCATGAAAATCGGCGAACTGGCCCGCACGGCGGGCACCACGGTGGAAACCGTGCGCTATTACGAGAAGGAAGGGCTGTTGCCCGCGCCCGAGCGCGGCCTGAACAACTACCGCAGCTACGGCGAGGCCCATGTCGAGCGGCTGCGCCTGATCCGCAATTGCCGCGCGCTGGACATGACGCAGGACGAGATCCGCACCGTCCTGGCCCTGGCGGACAACCACGAGGCCGGCTGCGCTCCGATCAACCAGGTGTTCGACGAGCACATCGCCCACGTGGACGCCCGCATCGCCGAGCTGACCCAGCTGAAAGCCCAGCTGGGCGAGCTGCGCCAGCGCTGCGCCTCGGCCCGTCCGGACGCCGAGGACTGCGGCATCCTGCACGGCCTGAGCGAGATGCAGGTCGAAGAGCGTCCCGAGCGCCACACCCACCTCGGCTAGCGCGGCGATGCCCTTGGCGCGCGGCCGGGAATAGGCCGGCCGGCCCCCTGCGCTGGGCTATGATGAGAATATGTTTTCTTCTCGTCGAGATTTTCCGCGCCTATGACCGTATCTCCCTTGCACGCGCTGACGTCGCGCCGTTCGATGAAGTTCCTGCGCGCGCCCGCGCCCAAGCAGGACGAACTGGAGCAAATCCTGCAGGCCGCCATGAGCGCGCCCGACCATGGCGCGCTGCGCCCGTGGCGGTTCGTGCTGATCCGGGGCGAGGCCATCGGCCGGCTGGCCGACCTGGCGATCGAGGCGGTCAAGCGCAGCGGCGACAAGCGCATGACGCCCGAGAAAGAGAAGTCGGTGCGCGAATGGGCCGCCGGCGTGCCGCTGTTCATCGCCGTGGCGCAGAAGATTTCGCATGACAACACCCGCATTCCCGAGCAGGAACAGCTGCTGGCCACCGGCGCGGCGGTCATGAACATCCTCAACGCCGCGCACATGCTGGGGTACGGCGCGTTCTGGAGCACGGGCCTGGGCACTTACGTCGAGGACGTGCAGGACGCGCTGGGCCTGGACGCGATGGACTACCGCTTCCTGGGCTTCGTGGCCCTGGGCACGCCGGGCTGCGCGGTGCCGCCGGCGCAGCGCCCGGATTTCCGCGAGTTCGTGTCCGAATGGCAGGGCGTCACCGTCTGAGCGCGTCTGCGCGCGCGGCATGTAAAAACCCGGCGCGCAGGCCGGGTTTTTACATGGAGCGGGGCCGTGTCAGGCGCCGGCGGTCTCGGCCAGCACGCGCTGGGCTTCCTCGCGCACGCGCTCGGGGGCGGTGCCGCCGATGTGCTTGCGGGCGGCCACCGAGCCTTCCAGCGTCAGCACCTGGTGGATGTCCTCGCCGATGCTGGGATGGTAGGCCTGCAGGTCGGCCAGCGACAGGTCGGCCAGGTCGCAGCCGCGCTGCTCGCAGTCGCGCACCGCGTGGGCGACGATTTCGTGCGCGTCGCGAAACGGCAGGCCGCGCTTGACCAGGTAGTCGGCCAGGTCGGTGGCGGTGGCAAAGCCCTGCAGGGCGGCGGCGCGCATGTTGTCGGCCTTGACCTTGATGCCGCCGGCCATGTCGGCGAAGATGGTCAGGGTGTCGCGCAGCGTGTCGGCCGTGTCGAACAGGCCTTCCTTGTCTTCCTGGTTGTCCTTGTTGTAGGCCAGCGGCTGGCCCTTCATCAGGGTCAGCAGCGCCACCAGGTGGCCGTTGACGCGGCCGGTCTTGCCGCGCGCCAGTTCGGGGACGTCGGGGTTTTTCTTCTGCGGCATGATCGAGCTGCCGGTGCAGAAGCGGTCGGCCAGGTCGATGAAGCCCACGCGCGGGCTCATCCACAGCACCAGTTCCTCGGAAAGACGCGAGATGTGCGTCATGATCAGGGCGCCGGCGGCGCAGAATTCGATGCCGAAGTCGCGGTCGGAGACGGCGTCGAGCGAGTTGCGGCAGACGCCGTCGAAGCCCAGCGTGCGGGCCACGCGCTCGCGGTCGATGGGATAGCTGGTGCCGGCCAGCGCGGCCGCGCCCAGCGGCAGGCGGTTGACGCGGCGGCGGCAGTCGGCCAGGCGCTCGGCGTCGCGGCCGAACATCTCGGCATAGGCCAGCAGGTGGTGGCCGAACGTGACGGGCTGGGCCACCTGCAGGTGGGTGAAGCCCGGCATGATGGTGGCGGCGTTCTCCAGCGCGACCGTGGCCAGCGCGTGGCGCAGCTGGCGCAGCAGGTCGACCAGGGTGTCGATTTCGTCGCGCAGCCACAGGCGGATGTCGGTGGCGACCTGGTCGTTGCGCGAGCGGCCGGTGTGCAGGCGCTTGCCGGCGTCGCCCACGAGCTCCACCAGGCGCTTCTCGATGTTCAGGTGCACGTCTTCCAGGTCCAGCAGCCACTGGAACGAGCCGGCGTCGATCTCCGAGAGGATCTGCTGCATGCCGCGCTGGATGTCGGCCAGGTCCTGGGCCGAGATGATGCCTTGCGCGGCCAGCATGTCGGCGTGCGCCAGCGAGCCGCGGATGTCGTGGCGCGCCATGCGCTTGTCGAAATCGACCGAGGCCGTGTAGCGTTTGACGAGGTCGGAAACGGGTTCCGAGAAACGGGCGGACCACGCCTGCGCCTTGTTGGCGAACTGGTCCTGGCTGGAGTGGGAAGTATTTGCCATGATGCGGGCAATTATATAGGGCCGGCGCGCGCCGCGGCGGCGCCACGGAACGGCGCGCCGGCCGACTTGTCGGATAATCTGCACCATGGCGCTTTCAGGAGGATGCAGTGCTGCCGAAGGAATTGGAGAACGTGGTCGCCACGCTGGACAACTATGTGCCGGACACGGCATGGGGCCAGACGCTGGTCGGCATCGGCGTGCTGGTGCTGACGGCGCTGTTCGTCCAATGGGTGGTGGCGCGCGTCGTGCTGTATTTCGCCCACCGGCTGCTGGTGCTGAGCGGCCGCGAGGACTGGGACCGCGCCCTGAGCCGCCGCCGCGCCTACCAGAACTTCTGGTACGCGGTGCCGTTCGCGGTGGTCTCCATGGGCATAGAACTGGTGCCGCATGCCGAGCGCGCGGTCACCGTCGTGGGCCGGCTGTCGCACGCCGGGGCCTGGATCTGCGTGTTCGTGGCCTTCAGCGGCGTGCTCAGCGCCTGGCAGGATACCTATTCGGCCACCACGCGGGCGCAGACGCGCTCGATCAAGGGCTATATCCAGATCGGTAAGCTGATCCTGTGCGCGGTGGGGGCGGTGCTGGTGCTCTCCATCCTGCTGGACCGCTCGCCGCTGTGGATGATCTCCGGCCTGGGCGCGCTGTCGGCGGTGCTGCTGCTGGTGTTCAAGGACACGCTGCTGTCGCTGGTGGCCAGCACCCAGCTCACGTCCAACGACATGCTGCGCATCGGCGACTGGATCGAGATGCCGCAGGCCAACGCCGACGGCTTCGTCAAGGACATCGCGCTGCATACCGTCAAGGTGCAGAACTGGGACAACACGGTGACCACCGTGCCCACCTACAAGCTGTTTTCCGAAAGCTACCGCAACTACCGCCACATGTTCGAGTCGGGCGGGCGGCGCATCAAGCGCACCCTGCGGCTGGACGCGGCCAGCGTGCGCTTCATGAACGAGGAAGAGGGCGGACGGCTCAAGCGCTTCGTGCTGCTGCGCGACTACCTGCAGGCCAAGGAGGACGCGCTGCTGGAGGCCAACCGCCAGCTGGGCGAACTGGCCGAGGTGCCGGCCAACCGCCGCCGCCTGACCAACATCGGCACCTTCCGCGGCTATGCGCTGGCCTACCTGCGCCAGCACCCCGAGGTGCGCCAGGACATGGCCATGATGGTGCGCATGATGGAGCCGCAGCCCAACGGCATCCCGATCGAGATCTATTGCTTCACGGCCATCACCGCCTGGGTCGAGTACGAGCGCATCCAGGGCGACATCTTCGACCATCTGCTGGCCATCCTGCCCGAGCTGGGGCTGCGGCTGTTCCAGGAGCCCTCCGGCTCGGACCTGGGCAACCTGGCCGGCGGCATGCGCGAGGCGGCCCTGCACGAGTTCCGGCGCGAGCAGGTGGCCGCGGGCGAGGCGCCGCTGGCGCTGCGCGGCGACGGCGCCGCGCCCGTGCGATAATTTTTCTTTCCCTTTTTCCCATTCTGGAACCGTCGTTCATGAGCCTTGCCCGGGTTGGAATCGCGCAAATCAACGCCTGCGTCGGCGATCTCGCCGGCAACGCGGCCCGGGTGCTGCAAGCGGCGCGGCAGGCGGCCGGGCAGGGCGCCGACGTGCTGGTCACCCCCGAGCTGGTCCTGACCGGCTATCCGCCGGAAGACCTGCTGCTGCGTCCCCGGTTCATCCAGGAGCAGCAGGCCGTGTTCGAGCGGCTTTGCCAGGACCTGGCCGGCCTGGCCGGCCTGCATGTGGTGATCGGCCATGTGCTGGCGCGCCAGGACCGCCTGTACAACGCCGCCACGGTGGTGTGCGAAGGGCGGGTGCTGGGCAGCTACTGCAAGCGCGAACTGCCCAATTATTCGGTCTTCGACGAGCAGCGCTATTTCTCCGCCCATGGCGAAGCCTTCGGCTTTACCGTCAAGGGCGTGCGCTTCGGCCTGAACATCTGCGAGGACATCTGGTTGGAGCGCGCGCCGCGCGCGGCGGCGGCCGACGGGGCGCAGGTGCTGCTGGTGTCCAACGCGTCGCCCTACAACACCGGCAAGCAGGAAGAGCGCCTGTCGGTGGCGCGGCGCAGCGTGCAGGACACCGGTTGCGCCCTGATCTACGCCAACCTGGTCGGCGGCCAGGACGAACTGGTGTTCGACGGCGCGTCGTTCGCGCTGGACGCGCAAGGCCGCATGAGCGCCCGCCTGCCGGATTTCACCGAAGGCGTGAATGTGCTCGAGGTCGATGCGCGCGGCACGGTGCGCCCGGTGACCGAACAGGCCGCCGTGCAGCCCTACGGCCTCGAAGAGCAGGTCTGGAACGCGCTGGTGCTGGGCGTGCGCGACTACCTGGGCAAGAACGGCTTTCCCGGCGCCATCATCGGCCTGTCGGGCGGCATCGATTCGGCCGTGGTGCTGGCGGTGGCGGTCGACGCCGTGGGCGCGGACAACGTGCGCGCGGTCATGATGCCCTCGCGCTATACCGCCGACATCTCCCTGACCGACGCCGCCGACATGGCCCGGCGCCTGGGCGTGCAATACGACGTGATCGCCATCGGCGAGGTGGTCGACCGCTTCGAGGCGGCGCTGGCGCCGCAGTTCGCCGGCCTGCCGGTCGACGCCACCGAGGAGAACATCCAGGCGCGCGCGCGCGGCACCTTGCTGATGGCGCTGTCCAACAAGACCGGCCGGCTGGTGCTGACCACCGGCAACAAATCCGAAATGACCACCGGCTATTGCACGCTGTATGGCGACATGGCGGGGGGCTTCGCCGTCATCAAGGACGTGCCCAAGACCCTGGTCTACCGCCTGGCGAACTGGCGCAACCAGCGCCAGCCCATCATTCCCGAGCGCATCATCACCCGCCCGCCGTCGGCCGAGCTGCGGCCCGACCAGACCGACCAGGACAGCCTGCCGCCCTACGACATTCTCGACGGCATCATCGAGCGCTACATGGAACACAACGCCTCGGCGGCCGATATCGTGGCCGCCGGCTTTCCGCGCGAGGCGGTCGGGCAGGTCGTGCGGCTGATCCGCATCAACGAATACAAGCGGCGCCAGGCCCCGCCCGGGCCCCGCATCACGCCGCGCGCGTTCGGCCGTGATTGGCGGTATCCTGTGACCAACGGATTCCGCGAGACGGTTTGAGGCCGGCGGGCATCCCATTCAGAAAAAGCCAGGACAGCACAACGTGAAACAAGTAACCGCCATCATCAAACCCTTCAAGCTGGACGAAGTCCGCGAAGCGCTGGCCGAGGTCGGCGTCAGCGGCCTGACCGTCACCGAGGTCAAGGGGTTCGGCCGCCAGAAGGGCCATACCGAGCTGTATCGCGGCGCCGAGTATGTGGTGGATTTCCTGCCCAAGATCCGCGTCGAGGTCGTGCTGGCCGACGACATGGTCGATCCGGCCATCGAGGCCATCGTCAAGGCCGCGCGCACCGGCAAGATCGGCGACGGCAAGATCTTCGTGACCCCGGTCGAACAGGCCATCCGCATCCGCACCGGCGAGAGCGACGAAGAGGCGCTGTAGGCGTCCGCGCCAGGCGCCGGGCCGCTAGGCCTTGCCGCCGCCGCGCGCGGCAATGCGCGCGCGGTTGAGCGCCAGGGCCTCCTCGGTCGGGGTCCAGTCGTTCCAGAACGGCGCGGGAATATCCGCAAAGTCCTCGCGCGTGACGCCGGCGAATGCCGGCCGATAGCCGCGGCGCCGCATTTCCTCGACCAGCGCGCGGTGCCGCCTGGCCAGATAGCCCAGGCGGGTGTAGAAGAACAGCAGATGGCCCTTGCCCAGCGTGTAGGCGGCCGGCTGCACCAGCGCGCCGCGCGCGGCGGCCTTGTGCGCCAGCGCGAAAACCCGCGGCAGTTCGCGGTATTCGGCGACCAGGTGCGGGCCGCTCAGTTCTTCGACGGGGACACAATTGATGCGGGTCAAGGCGGGGCTCCTGTGGGGGCGCGGCGGCGGCCATGACGGCCATCCGGCCACGCATTAGATCAGAAAGGCAGCGGAGCGACGGCAGATGGACAAGATACGGCTGGACAAATGGCTATGGGCGGCGCGCTTCTACAAGACGCGCAGCCTGGCGGTGCAGGAAATCGGCAAGGGCAGGGTGCAGGTCAACGGCCAGCCGGCCAAGCCGGCGCGCGAGGTGGCGCCGGGCGACGTGGTGTGCATCCGCAAGGAAGATCCGCCCATCCATGTGCGGGTCTGCGCGGTCAGCGGCGTGCGCGGTCCGGCGCCGGTGGCGCGGCAGCTGTACGAGGAAACGCCGGAAAGCGCGGCGGCGCGCGAGCGGGCCGCCGAGATGCGGCGGCTGGCGCCCGAGCCCGCCATGGATATCGTCGCCGGCCGTCCGACCAAGCGCGACCGCCGCCTGATCGACAAGTGGCGCGACGCTTAGGACATCGGCAGGGCGGGGCCGGGCGCCTCGCGCAGTGCAGCGGAATTGTCATCGCGGATCGCTAGGATGCGGGGGGGTCATACCCACGCCACCACGCGATCCGGAGGGAATACTGGCATGCACGAACCGACGATGAGCAAGCGCCGCCTGGTGCTGAAGATGCTGGGCGGCGCGCCCATGCTGCCGCTGGGCGCCGTGGGCGCGGCCACGCTGCTGGCCGGCTGCAGGGCCGGCGCCGACGGCGCACAGGCCGCCGCGCGCGGCGCCGGGCCGCGCGGCGATTTCGTGACGGCCGCGTTCACGTCCATGGCCGCGCCGTCGCTGGACGCGCCGGAAAAAATGGCCATCACCACCGTGGAGTCGACCCTGGAGGTCAGCTTCAGCGACGGCGGCAGGCAGACGTTCCAGCTGGGGTACGAACCGTTCTTCATGACCGGCGACAGCGTGCCCGATGGCCAGGGCGCGACCCGGGTCGCGGGCGGCTATCTCGATATCCATGGCCGACCCATCATGGACAGCTCGGTGCCGGGCAAGGCGCGCCAGTTCTTCTCCGACTGCCCCGACGGCATGTCCCTGCTGGCCCTGCCGTCGGCCCGGGTGCCGGGCGTCAAGGGCAATACGGTGTTCGCCGTGGTGCAGTTCGAGTACGCCTCGCACAACCAGAAGGGCGAGTCCATGTACGGCCTGCTGCCGTCGCCCATCGCGGTGCTGACCCTGGCGCAGGATCCGGCCACCGGCAGGCTGGCGCTGGTCAAGTACAGCCCGGTCGATACCGCCCCGGCCCACGGCCTGTGGATCACCTGCGGCGCGAGCCTGTCGCCGTGGAACACCCATCTGGCCAGCGAGGAATACGAGCCGGACGCGACCACCGCGCGCGCCTCGGCGCAGTTCCAGGGCTTCAGCCGCAACCTGTACGGCGATGCGGCCAAGGCCAATCCGTATCACTATGGGCACCTGCCCGAAGTGGTGGTCCACCCGGACGGCACCGGCACCATCAGGAAGCACTATTGCCTGGGCCGCATCTCGCACGAGCTGATCCAGGTCATGCCCGACCAGCGCACCTGTCTGATGGGCGACGACGCCACCAACGGCGGGCTGTTCATGTTCGTGGCCGACCGCAAGGCCGATCTGTCGGCCGGCACGCTTTACGTCGCCAAGTGGCGCCAGACCTCGGGCGAGGGCCCGGGGGCCGGCACGCTGGGCTGGATCAACCTGGGCCATGCCCGCAGCGCCGACATCGAGGCGCTGGCCGATACCCTGACGGCGGCCGACATCATGGACGTGCGCACCGCGGATCCGGGCGACCCGGCCTTCAAGGCGATACGCGTCAACGGCAAGGCCAACTGGGTCAGGCTGGCGCCGGGCCGCGAGCAGGCCGCGGCCTTCCTGGAAACGCACTGCTACGCGGCCCTGGCGGGCGGCACGATGGCGTTTTCCAAGATGGAAGGCACCACCGTCAATGCGCGCGACCGCATCGCCTACAGCGCCATGTCGCGCATCGAGACCTCGATGGTGGACGGCACCTCGCCCGACCTGCGCGTGCAGGGCCCCGAGCCGGGCGCGGTGTACGCGCTGAACCTGCGCGGCGGCCAGCGCGATAGCGCCGGCACGGCGATCGACAGCGAGTGGGTGCCGGTGGACATGGCGGCGGTGCCGGCCCTGGTCGGCGAGAAACTGGCCGCGCCCGACGCCCTGGGCAACCGCCACCACGCCGACCGCATCTCCAATCCCGACAACATCAAGTTTTCGGAGAAGCTGCGCACGCTGTTCATCGGCGAGGACAGCAACGGCCACGTCAACAACTTCCTGTGGGCCTACAACGTCGACAGCGGGGCGCTCTCGCGCATCCTGTCGTGCCCGGCCGGCGGCGAGTCCACCGGCCTGCAGGCGGTCGACGAGATCAACGGCTGGACCTACATCACCAGCAACTTCCAGCACGCCGCCGACTGGGGCGGCGTCCACGCCGTCGTGCGCGCCACGCTGGACCCGCTGGTCAAGGCCAACTACCGCGACGGCTTCGGCGCCTCGGTGGGGTACATCACGATAACGCCGTAACTCCCGGTGCCTGTCTCCGCCGGGGTGCCTGTCCCGGCGGGGACAGGCTCCCTGTCGGGGATAGGCACCTCGCCCCCCGCGCACCTGCCGCGGTCAGCCTGGCGCCCAGCGGGCCAGGTCCAACGCCAGCGCGCCGGCCTGCAATCGCCCGGCGATCTCGTCCGCGATCTCGGCGGCCGGCCGGCCTGCCGTGACGACGCGGTGGCCGGCCAGGCTGCCGGCCGCGCGGAACGCATCGTGCATGGTCCGCACCATCGACGCCTGCCCGGGCCCGCTGCGCTGCTCGACCCGCGCCAGGGCCTCGTCCAGGCCGATATCCAGCAAGGCGTAGGCGGCCGGGCAGCGCGCCGCCTGCAATTGCGCGGCGATGAGGGGCAGGAACCACGGTCCGAAGATGCCGTCCAGGTAGACGCGATAGCCGTCGGCGGCGAACGACGCCGCGCTGCGGCATACCGCGCGGATGACCGCGGCGTTCTGAGCATCGGCCTGGGGGCGGTAGGGCGGGATAGGGTGGGCCGGAAAGCCATAGAACAGGTCGGACGGCAGGTGCAGGCCCTGCGGGTCGGCCTGCGCCAGCAGGCCGCACGCGGTGGTCTTGCCCGAACCGGGCGGCCCCGAGACGATGACGATGGGAAGCATGGATGGATTCCTGGAGACGGTGTGCACGGTGATAGTACGCGCAGATGGGGACGGGCCCGGCCTGGCCGCGGCCGTCAGCGGCCGAACAGCGCGCCGCACTGGGCGCAGATCTCGGCGGTGACGGCCAGCCGCGCGTGGTCGCGCCGCTCGATCATGCCGATGGCGCGCACCGCCGGGCCCAGTTCGGCGGGCAGGGGCAGCACGCGCAACTGCGGGCTGGCTTGCCAGTTGGCGCCGTTGAGCAGCGGCAGCAGGGTCACGCCCACCTCCTGGCGCACCAGTTCCACCAGGGTTTCGATGGCGTTGAGTTCGAGGAACTCGTTCAGGCCGCCGCCCAGCCGGCGCACGATGCGGTCGATCTGGCGCCCGGTGCGCTGGGTGCGGTCAAAGCGCAGGAACGGATTGGCGGCCAGCACTTCGCGCGCGTCGGCGCCGGGCGCGTGGGGGTGCGCCAGCACGACCAGCGGCTCTTCGTACAGGGGCGTCCAGCGCGTGCTGGCCATCTTGCGGCCGGCCTCGACCACCAGGGCCGCGTCCAGCTCGCCGGCCTCGACCTTGCCGGCCAGTTCGCTGGCCTTGCCGGAGAACACGCGCACGTCCAGCGCCGGATGATCGCGCTTCAACTGCGAAACCACCTTGGACAGGGTGCCCATGCACGACACGATGGCGCCCACCGAGACCGAGCCGGCCAGCTCGCCCGGCACGTTGCGTGGCGCCTTCAGGTGGTCGTATAAATCAAGCAGCCGCTTGATCTCCGGCACCAGTTCGCGCCCCGCCGCATTCAGGATGGCGAGGCGCCCGCCGCGGTCGAACAGCTCGCGGCCCAGTTCGGCTTCCAGCGCGCGCATCTGGAAGCTGACCGCGGCCTGCGTCAGCGCCACCTGCTCGGCCGCTTCCGAGAACGTGCCGTGCTGCGCCACCGCCAGGAAGGTACGCAGGAACCGTATGCTACTCATAAAAATATTTTGAATGACGGAACAAAAAATCAAATTGATTTAATTAGATCACGAGAGTAACGTCATCGGGTTCAACTTGTGCCCGCGCTATCGATAGAGATCATCAGATGAAAGCCTTCAATTGGGTCAATCCGTACCCGTCCACCCGCATTCCCGTCTTCGCCCGCAATGTCGTGTCCACCTCGCACCCGCTGGCGGCGCAGGCCGGCCTGCGCATGCTGCTCAAGGGCGGCAACGCGGTCGATGCGGCCATCGCGGCGGCGGCGACCATCGTGCTGGTCGAGCCGGTGTCCTGTGGATTGGGCGGCGACTGCTTCGCCATCGTCTGGGATGGCCGGCAATTGCACGGCCTGAACTCGTCGGGCGTGGCGCCGGCGGCGTGGAATGTGGAGTATTTCAAGCGCAAGTACGGCACCGGCCCGGACGGGCTGGCCGTGCAGCCCAAGCGCGGCTGGGACGCCGTGACCGTGCCCGGCGTGGTGGCGGGCTGGGCCGCGCTGCACGAGAAGCTGGGCAAGCTGCCGTTCGAGCAGCTGTTCGAACCCGCCATCGAGATCGCCGAGCGCGGCTATACGGTGCCGCCGGTGGTGGCGCACAAATGGGCCGCCGCGGCCGCCGAGCTGAGCGAGCAGCCCGGCTACGCCCAGGCGTTCATGCCCGAGGGGCGCGCGCCGCGGGTGGGCGAGCATTTCCGCTTCCCCGACGCCGCGTACGCGCTGCGCCGCATCGCCGCCTCGGGCGGACGCGACTTCTACGAGGGCGAGCTGGCCGAGCGCATCGCCGCGTTCAGCAAGGAGTGCGGCGGCGCCATGACGCTGGACGATCTGCGCAATTACCGCCCCGAGTGGGTCAAACCGATTTCCCGCTCCTACCGCGGCTACGAGTTGCACGAGATCCCGCCCAACGGGCAGGGCATCGCCGCGCTGATCGCGCTGGGCATCTGCGAGCGCTTCGACCTGGCCGACATGCCGGTCGATTCGGTGCAGTCGCAGCATCTGCAGATCGAGGCCATGAAGCTGGCGTTCTCCGACCTGTACCGCTATGTCGCCGATCCGCGCAGCATGGAAGTCACGCCGCAGCAGATGCTCGACGACGCGTACCTGGACAGCCGGGCCAGGCTGATCGACCCGGACCGCGCCACGCATTTCGAGGCGGGGCGCCCGCATGCCGGCGGCACCATCTACCTGACGGCCGCCGACGAGAACGGCATGATGATTTCGTTCATCCAGTCCAACTACATGGGCTTCGGTTCGGGCGTGGTCGTGCCGGGCACCGGCATCAGCCTGCAGAACCGCGGCGTGGGCTTCTCGATGAACCCGGCCTCGGCCAACGTGGTGGAAGGCGGCAAGCGGCCGTTCCACACCATCATCCCGGGCTTCCTGACGCGCGGCGGCAAGCCGGTCATGAGCTTTGGCGTGATGGGCGGCGACATGCAGCCGCAGGGCCATCTGCAGACCGTCATCCGCATGCTGGACTACCACCAGCAGCCGCAGGCCGCCTGCTGCGCGCCGCGCTGGAAGGTCAACCGCGATTTCACGCTGGATATCGAGTCCACCATGAACCGCGCGACGGTCGAGGGGCTGAGGAACCTGGGCCACCGCCTCAAGGCGGTGGACGACCCGTACATGGACTTCGGCGCCGGCCAGTTCATCTGGCGCATGGCGGAAAGCGACAACGATCTCGGCTACGTGGCGGCCAGCGACAGCCGGCGCGACGGGCAGGCCGTAGGCTTCTGACGCGCCTGCGGGCGCACGACCACCAAGGGGAAATCCACAACATGACCAAGACCAAGAGCCTGAGCATGATGATGGGCGCGGCCGTGCTGGCCGGCGCGGGCGGCGCCGCCCTGGCGCAGGACCTGCGCATCGGCCTGCAGGAAGACCCGGACGTGCTCGATCCGCACCGCGCCCGCACCTATGTGGGCCGCAGCTTGAATGTCAGCGTCTTGTTGTCCTCGCTGAAACTCCACGACTGCGCCAGCTGCGGCACGAACTGCAGCTTCTCGTCGATGTCGACCAGCTTGTCGCACAACGAGGTGAAGACGATGCGCACCGATGTCCAGTTCCACGATGGCAGCAAGTTCGACGCCGCGGCGGCGCGCGCCAATCTGGAGCGCGCCATGACGCTGCAGGACAGCATGCGCAAGGGCGAACTGGCCTCGGTCGAGAAAATCGAGGCGCCCGATCCCGCCACCCTGGTGCTGACGCTCAAGCGCCCCGACGCCACCTTGCTGGCGCAGTTGTCCGACCGTGCCGGCATGATGCTCTCGCCCAAGGCCTTCGAGGGCGACGCGGCCGCGGTGGGCCGCAAGCCGGTCTGCTCGGGCCCCTACAAGTTCGTCGAACGGGTGCAGAACGACCGCATCGTGCTGCAGAAGTTCGACCAGTACTACGGCGCCAAGGATTACCACTTCGACAAGCTGGTATTCCTGCCCATTCCGGACACCACGGTGCGCCTGTCCAATCTGCGCGCCGGCGGGCTGGACATCCTGGAGCGCATGAACCCCTCGGACGCGCCGCAGGTCAAGAACGACGCCAGCGTGCAGTTCATGCCGGTGTCGGGGCTGGGTTACCAGGAGGTCTTCTTCAATACGGGCAACGGCAAGCGCGCCGAGACCAATCCGTTCAAGGACAAGCGGGTGCGCCAGGCGCTGGCCTTGTCGATCGACCGCGCCATCATCAACGAAGTGGTCGGCGGCGGCATCTTCGACCCGGCCAGCCAGCCGTTCCCGCCGGCCAGCCCCTATCACAGCGACAAGTTCCCGGTGCCCAAGCGCGATGTCGAGCGCGCCCGCGCGCTGCTCAAGCAAGCCGGCCTGCAGAAGGTCAAGGCCGAGTTCGCCTTCGGCAACAACACCACGACGTCGGCCATCGCCGAAATGATCCAGGCCATGGCGGCCGAGGCCGGCTTCGAGCTGAGCCTGCGGCCCACCGAATACGCCGCCATGCTCAACGAGGCGCAGGCCGGCAACTTCGAGATGATCATGCGCGGCTGGTCGGGCCGGGTCGATCCGGACGGCAACATCTACCAGTTCGTGACCTGCAAGGGCGCGCTGAACGACGGCCGCTATTGCAATGCCGAGGTCGACAAGCTGCTGGCCGAGGCGCGCACCGTGCCCGACCAGGCCAAGCGCAAGGCGATCTACGACCAGGCCCAGGCGCTGCTGCAGGCCGACACGCACGATATTTACCTGTACTACCAGCCGTGGCCGTTCGTGCTGGGCAAGAACGTACGCGGCTTCAAGCCGTACCCGGACGGCATGGTGCGCCTGAAGGGCGTGACGCTGGCCAAGTAGCGACGGTGGGGGCGGCCGGCTGCCGCGATCGGCGCGGCGCGCGGGCGCCGCCGCGCCCGTTTTTCGGTGGCGACCATGTTCAAACTGATCCTGCGACGCGTCGTCGTGGCGATCCCGACGCTGATCCTGGTGTCGATGATCGTCTTCATGCTGCAGAAAATCCTGCCCGGCGATCCGGTGCTCACGCTGGCCGGCGAGGAGCGCGATCCCGCGGTGCTGGACTACCTGCGCGAGAAATACCGCCTCAACGACCCGCTGCCGGTGCAGTACGGCGCCTGGGTGGCCCAGGTGCTGCAGGGCGACCTGGGCAAGTCCATGCGCACCGACGTGCCGGTGCTGACCCTGATCGCGCAAAAGCTGCCGGTGACCCTGCAGCTGGCCGTGATGGCGATGGCGTTCGCGCTGCTGGTGGGCATTCCCCTGGGCATCGTCGCCGCCGTGCGCAAGGGCACGGCGGTCGAGATGGGCGCCAACATGGCCGCGCTCTCGGGCATGTCCATTCCCAATTTCTGGCTGGGCATCATCCTCATCATGGTGGTCTCGGTGCAGTGGAAGCTGCTGCCGGCCTCCGGCTATGTCTCGCCGGCCGAGGACTTCTGGCTTTCCATCAAGACCATGCTGATGCCGGCCCTGGCGCTGTCCACGGCGATCGCCGCCTACCTGATGCGGCACACGCGTTCGGCCATGCTGGAGGCGCTGTCGGCCGATTACGTGCGCACCGCGCGCGCCAAGGGCGTTGCGCCGCGCAAGGTGGTGCTGCGCCACGCGCTGCGCAACGCGCTGATGCCCATCGTGACGCTGGTGACGCTGCTGTTCGGCGAACTGCTGGCCGGGGCGGTGCTGACCGAGCAGGTGTTCACCATTCCGGGTTTCGGCAAGCTGATCGTCGACGCGGTCTTCAACCGCGACTACGCCGTGGTCCAGGGCGTGGTGCTGTGCGTGGCGGTCGGCTTCATCGTCATGAACCTGCTGGCCGACATCCTGTACATCCTCGTCAACCCCCGCCTGAGGCACGCATGAGCGCACCCATCGCAAGCGCGGGCATGGCCGCGCCGCGCCGCGCCAACCGCTCCTGGGGCAAGTTCCGCCGCAACCGGATTGCGATGCTGGGCGCGCTCATCGTGCTGGCGTTCGTCGTGCTGGCGCTGCTGGCGCCCTGGGTGGCCAGCCACGACCCGTTCCAGACCAGCTTCATGACCATCCGCAAGGCGCCCTCGGCGGCGTTCTGGATGGGCACCGATGAACTGGGCCGGGACATTTTCAGCCGCATGGTGTACGGCGCGCGCGCCTCGCTGATGGCGGGCATGGTGTCGGTGCTGATCGCCCTGGCGGTGGGGGTGCCGTTCGGACTGGCCGCCGGCTATTTCGGCGGCTGGACCGACAGCGTCATCTCGCGCGCCACCGAGGCGCTGCTGGCCATTCCGTTCCTGATCCTGGCGATCGCGCTGGCCGCCTTCCTGGGGCCCAGCCTGACCAACGCCATGATCGCCATCGGCGTGTCGGCCGCGCCCAAGTTCATCCGGCTCACGCGCGGCCAGGTGCTGGCCGTCAAGAACGAGGACTACGTGCAGAGCGCGCGCGCCCTGGGCGCCTCGGACCTGCGCATCATCGGCCGCCACGTCTTTCCCAATGTCATGCCGCCGCTGATCGTGCAGGCCACCATCACCATCGCCACCGCCATCATCGCCGAGGCCAGCCTGTCGTTCCTGGGGCTGGGCCTGCAGCCGCCCAATCCATCCTGGGGGTCGATGCTCAACACGGCCAAGAACTTCATGACCCAGGCGCCCTGGATGTCCATCTTCCCCGGCTCGGCGATCTTCCTGGTGGTGCTGGGCTTCAACCTGTTGGGCGACGGCCTGCGCGACGCGCTGGATCCGCGCCAGGAGAAGTAGGCATGGACGCCAATCGTGTGGTGCAGGTCGACGGCCTGAGCGTGCGCTTCAACACCCCGGGGCGGGTGGTCCAGGCCGTCAACGATGTGTCCTTCCACGTCGACCGCGGCGAGACGCTGGCCATCGTCGGCGAATCGGGTTCGGGCAAGTCGGTGACCTCGCTGGCGCTGATGCGGCTGGTCGAGTACGGCGGGGGGCGGCTCAGCGCGACCGACATGCGCTTGCGCCGGCGCGGCGGCGACGTGCTGGACCTGGCGCGCGCCGACGAGCGCACCCTGCAACGGGTGCGCGGCGCCGATGTGGCGATGATTTTTCAGGAGCCGATGACTTCGCTCAACCCCAGTTTCACCGCCGGCAACCAGATCGCCGAGGCGCTGCAACTGCACCAGGGGCTGGACGCGGCCGGCGCGCGCGCCGAGGCGCTGCGCATGCTGGAGCGGGTGCGCATTCCGGAAGCCCGCGCCATCCTGGACCGCTATCCGCACCAGCTCTCGGGCGGCATGCGCCAGCGCGTGATGATCGCCATGGCGCTGTCGTGCAAGCCGCAGCTGCTGATCGCCGACGAACCCACCACCGCGCTGGATGTCACCATCCAGGCGCAGATCCTGCAGCTGATACGCCAGCTCCAGGAGGAAATGGACATGGGCATCATCTTCATCACCCACGATATGGGCGTGGTGGCGGAGGTGGCCGACCGCGTGCTGGTGATGTACCGCGGCGACAAGGTCGAGGAGGGCGGGTGCGACGGCGTGTTCGCCGCGCCGCGCCATGCCTATACGCGCGCGCTGCTGTCGGCGGTGCCGCGGCTGGGCGCCATGCAGGGCACCGACCAGCCGGCGCCGTTTCCGCTGTTGCAGGTCGACCAGCAGGCCCTGGCGCCGGCTCCGCAGGCCGGCGCGGCCGAGGTGGACACCGTGCGCCGCGACGGCGGTCCGGTGCTGAAAGTGCGCGGGCTGGTGACGCGGTTCGACATCGCCGGCGGCATTTTCGGGCGGATCGACAAGCGCGTGCACGCGGTCGAGCAGGTCAGCTTCGAGCTGTTCCCCGGCGAGACGCTGGCGCTGGTGGGCGAGTCCGGTTGCGGCAAGACCACCACGGGCCGCTCGCTGCTGCAGCTGGTCAAGAGCCAGGGCGGCAGCATCGAGTTCGACGGCCGCGACATCGGGGTGCTGCGCGGCGCGGCCATGCAGTCGCTGCGGCGCCATATCCAGTTCATCTTCCAGGATCCGTTCGCCTCGCTCAACCCGCGCATGACGGTGGGCGACTCCATCATGGAGCCCTTGCTGGTCCACAGGACGGCCAGCGGGCGCGCCGCGCGCGAGCGGGTGCGCTGGCTGATGGACAAGTGCGGGCTGCTGCCCGAAATGACCGACCGCTACCCGCACGAGTTCTCGGGCGGGCAGCGCCAGCGCATCTGCATCGCGCGCGCTGGCGCTCAACCCCAAGGTGGTGATCGCCGACGAATCGGTCTCGGCGCTGGATGTCTCGATCCAGGCGCAGATCGTCAACCTGCTGCTGGACCTGCAGCGCGAGCTGGGGGTGTCGTACCTGTTCATCTCGCACGACATGGCGGTGGTCGAGCGCGTCAGCCACCGCGTGGCCGTCATGTACCTGGGCCAGATCGTGGAGATCGGCCCGCGCCGCGCCATCTTCGAAAACCCGCAGCATCCCTATACCCGCAAGCTGATGGCGGCGGTGCCGATCGCCGATCCGCGCCGGCGCCACCGCGAGCGTTCGCTATTGGTCGACGAGATTCCCAGCCCGGTGCGCAAGGTGGGCGACGAGCCGGTGGTCGCGCCGCTGGTGCGGGTGGGCGAAGGCCACTACGTGGCGCGCCATCCCGTGGGCGTGTACGCCTGAGCTCAGCGCCGCTCCAGCGCCAGCTTCAGGCCGAAGGCGATGAAGACGCCAGCGCTCAGGCGGTCGAGCCCGCGCGCCACCGAGGGGCGCGCCAGCCAGCGCGACAACGGCCGGGTGGCCGCCACCAGGGCGGCGAACCACAGCAGGCCCAGCGCGGCGTGCAGCGCGGCCAGCAGCAGGCTGAATGCCAGCACGTCCACCCCGGCCGGGATGAATTGCGGCAGGAACGTGACGTAGAAGACGCCGACCTTGGGGTTGAGCATGTTGGTCAGGCAGCCGCGCCAGAACCATTGCAAGGCGCCGCCGCCGGCCGGCGCGGCCGGCAGCATGCCGGGGGCCGCGTCGCCGGCGCGCCGGCGCAGGCTGCGGGCCAGCAGGCGCGCGCCCAGCCAGCACAGGTAGATCGCCCCGGCGATGCGCAGCGCGTCGTAGGCCAGCGAGGACGCCGCCAGCAGCGCGCCCAGGCCGAGCGCGGCGGCCACGCCCCAGGCCAGGCAGCCGGCGCATACGCCCAGGCCGGCCAGCAGCGCGCGGCGCGGCCCGTCGATCGCCGCGGTGCGCAGCACCAGGGCGGTGTCCAGGCCGGGGGTGATGGTGAGCAGGGTGGCGGCCACGGTGAAGGCCAGCAGGGCGGCAAGAGGCGTCATGGCGAGGGACGGAGCAGGTGCGGCGCGCAATCGCGCGGGCAGTTATCATTGCCGGTCTTTGGCAACCCAGCAACTGGATCAGGCACTCTTCATGGCCCTGCGCGCAACCATTTACAAGGCGGACCTGCATGTCGCCGATACCGACCGCCACTATTATGCTAGCCATGGCCTGACCATCGCGCGTCATCCGTCCGAGACGGACGAGCGCATGATGGTGCGGGTGCTGGCCTATGCGCTGCACGCCGACGAACAGCTCGCCTTCACCAAGGGGTTGAGCGATACCGACGAGCCGGACCTCTGGCGCAAGGACCTGACCGGCGATATCGAACTGTGGGTCGAGGTCGGCCAGCCCGACGAGCGGCGCATCCTCAAGGCCTGCGGGCGCGCCGCCGAGGTCGTGGTGTATTGCTACGGCGGCCATGCCTCGCAGGTCTGGTGGGACGGCGTGCGCGGCAAGCTGGAGCGCGCGCGCAACCTGCGCGTGGTCTGCCTGCCCGCGGCGCAGACCGAGGCGCTGGCGCAGCTGGCGCGCCGCACCATGCAGGTGCATGTCAATATCTCCGACGGCGCGGCCTTCGTCAGCACCGATGAGGGCCAGGTCCAGGTCGAGCCGCAATCCTGGCGCTGAGGGGGTAAAGGGTGCCTGTCCCCGCGGGGACAGGCACCTCTGCCGCAGCGGGGACAGGCACCCTTGCCGCAGCGGGGACAGGCACCCCTGCCGCAGCGGTGACAGGCGCCCGGGGCAGCCACGGCGCGCCGGATCAGCCGCGCGCCTTGCGTTCTTGCCAGGCCAGCAGCAGCAGGACGGCGGCGGCGGCGGGAAAGACCGTCAGATTGACGATGGACCAGCCGCCATGGGCCAGCAGCTGGCCGGACGAGAACGAAGCGGCGGCCACGCAGCCGAATACCAGCAGGTCGTTGAGCGCCTGGACGCGCAGGCGTTCGTGCGGCTCGCAACAGTCGGCCAGCATGGCTGGTGGCGCCGATGAAGCCGAGGTTCCAGCCCACGCCCAGCAGGACCAGCACGGCCCAGAAATGCGGCACGCTCAGGCCGGTCAGCGAGACGCCGGCCGCGGCCAGCATCAGCGCCAGGCCCAGCGCGGTGACCGGCAGCTTGCCGAAACGCTCGATCAGCCGGCCGGTGACGAAGCTGGGGGCATACATGGCCAGCACATGCCATTGGATGCCCAGGGCGGCGGCGGCGACGCTGTGGCCGCAGCCGACCATGGCCAGCGGGGCGGCGGTCATGACCAGGCTCATCAAGCCGAACGACACCACGCCGGCCGCGGCCGCGATGATGAAGCGCGGCGTGCGCGCGATGCGCGCCAGGGGCCGGCCGGCCTGCGCCGCGGCCAGGCCCACCGGCACCGCGCGCAGCCGGCTGACGACGCCCAGTGCCAGCAGCGCCAGCGCGGCCTGCGAGACGAAGCTGCCGGCAAAGGGCGCGGCGGGCCACAGGTTGCGGGTCCAGATGGCGGCATTGGTGCCCAGCACCGCCGCCACCAGGCCGGCGCTCATGATGGCCGAAATGGCGCGCGGCCGGTGCTCGGGGCGGACCCCGTCGGTGACGGCGTGGCGGTAGCTCTGCACGTAGGCGCCGTACAGGCCGGCCAGCGCCGTGCCGGTACAGAACAGCGCGAACCGGCCGCTCCAGATGCCCCAGGCGGCCAGCAGGCCGCCCAGCAGGCCCAGCAGGGCGCCCAACTGGTAGCCGCCGCGCCGGCCGCGGCGGCGCATCATGGCGGCCGCGGGCAGGATGCCGGCGGCCAGGCCGAGGTTGTACAGGCTGACCGGCAGCGTCGCCAGCCCCGGGTCGCCGGCCAGCATCTGGCCCACCAGCCCGCCCATCGAGATGACGATGGCCGGGCTGGCTCCGCCCAGCGCCTGCGCACAGCTGAGCAGGCGCGTGTTGCGGCGGATATTCGGCGATTCGGCGGTCGTGGTCATGGGCACCTGGCGCGAACAGGGCGCGGCAGGCCGCCGCGCAACCCTGATTCTGCGTCAAAACCGCCCGCGGCGTCAGCGCGGCGCGACAGGCGCGCGCGCCAGCGACCAGAAGGCGGGCAGGAAGCACTCGGCCACCAGCAGCGGCTGGCCGGCGCGCCAGAAGGCGGAGCGGCGCGCCCACAGCGCCGGCTCGGGGCCGCCGGCCGGCGCGCGCGCGATGGCGGTGGCATGGAAGGGCACGCCGGCGGCCAGCCGGCGGCATACGAAGACCGAACGATGGATGCCGGGATCGTGGTACAGCATGTCGGCCAGCGGGCGCGTCAGCAGGCGCCGCATGCCCTGCCAGACGCCATGCGAGGCGCGCAGCGGCGTGAGGCTGCGCGCCACGACGCTGTCCACGCCGTCGATCGACATCAGCACTTCGCGCACCCAGACCGGGCTTTGCGCGGCGATGCGCATGCCGTCGGCCTCGTCGCGGGGCGCGCCGGTCGGGTACTCTGCCAGCACGCGCAGGCGTACGTGGCCCAGCTGGCGCAGGCCGGCGGTGAGCGCGCCGGGACGGAACAGCCAATACTTGCGCAAGGGATCCAGCGTCGAGGGCGCGGCGGGCAGCCAGCCGCGCGCAAGGGGAATGGGGGTGGTCATGGCTGTGTATTATGCCAAGCCGGCGCGGCGCCCGTGAGGCAGGCTCTACAATACGCGCCATGGAAAAAGTACGCATCTCCAAGCTGATGTCCGAGCGCGGGCTCTGTTCGCGCCGCGAGGCCGACAGCTATATCGAACGGGGCTGGGTGCGCGTCGACGGCGTGGTGGTGTCCGAGCTGGGCGCGCGCGCCTTTCCCGATCAGGCCATCACGCTGGAGCGCGCCGCGGCCGCGCGCCAGACCGCGCGTGTCACCATCTTGCTGCACAAGCCCGTGGGCTATGTATCGGGACAGGCCGAGAAAGGCTACACCCCGGCGGTGGCGCTGATCGACGCGCGCTCGCGCCATGCGGGCGACCGCGCGCCCCTGCGCTTCGAGCGTGGCCAGCTGCAGGGCCTGGCCGTGGCCGGGCGGCTCGACATCGACTCGCAGGGCTTGCTGGTCCTCACGCAGGATGGCCGTATCGCCAAGAAGCTGATCGGCGAAGACTCCGAGGTCGACAAGGAATACCTGGTACGGGTGCAGGGCCGCCTGTCCGAGGCGGGGCTGGCGCTGCTCAACCACGGCCTGTCGCTGGACGGCAAGCCATTGCGCCCCGCCCAGGTGCGCTGGCAGAACGCCGACCAGCTGCGGTTCGTGCTGCGCGAGGGCAAGAAACGCCAGATTCGCCGCATGTGCGAGCTGGTGGGGCTGCGGGTGGTGGGCTTGAAACGGGTGCGCATCGGCCGGGTGTCGCTGGGCGACCTGCCGGTGGGCCAATGGCGCTATCTGCGCGCCGACGAACGCTTCTGAGCGACGTAACCGTTTCAGTCGATTTCCAAGCGGCCGCCGCCGGCCCGGCGATTAACGCAAATTTAAAAACGCCGGGTTATTCTGGCCTGCCAGTGTCTTGTTGCTCAGACGCTCCATCAGGAATTCCACGAAGATGCGGGTCTTGGCCGGCAGCATGCGGGTGTCCGTGACCGCGTAGACCGGGAACGGCCCGGCCAGCCAATCGGGCAGGATGCGCTTGAGACGGCCCGATTCGATGTCCTCGCGCACATTGCCCATGGGCGCCAGGATCGCGATGCCGGCGCCCAGCGTGGCCAGGTTGCGCACCATCGACACGCTGTTGACCGAAAAGCGGTTGCCCGGGGTGATCTCGACGTGGCGCTCGCCGCTGTTCAGGGGCCAGCGCGTGACGCGGCCCGTGCCGGCGCGGAACTGAATGCATTCGTGGCGGGGCAGGTCATCGGGGTGTTGCGGTTCGCCGTGGCGCGCCAGGTAATCGGGCGACGCATACAGGTGGGCCGGCAGCACGCCCAGCAGGCGGGCGATGTGGGTGGAGTCGGGCAGATCGCCGATTTCGATCGACACATCGCAGGTCTGGAAAACCCGCTCGGCGTGCTCGGGGCTGGCCAGGTCCAGGTAGAAGGTGACCTCGGGGTAGCGGCGCGAGAACTCCGTGAACGCCTCGGACAGGAAGTCGGTGCCGAAGTCGGCCGGCATGTTCACGCGCAGCGGACCGGACGGCGTCTCGACCAGGTTCTGCAGCTCTTCATGGGCGATGCGGGCTTCGGCCACGATGCGCTGGCAGCGCTCGAAGTAAAGCTGCCCGGCTTCGGTCAGCTCGACCCGGCGCGTGGTGCGGCTGAGCAGCCTCAGGCCGACCGAACGCTCCAGTTCGGCCACCTGGCGCGACAGGGTGGATTTGGGAATGGCCAGGTTCTCGGCGGCGCGGCTGAAGCTGAGCGTCCTGGCCACTTCGACGAAGAGCTCCATGCCTTGCAAACGGTTCATGGCGGATGGTGAGAGGGCGGAATATGAAATTGTCCCATATTTGGAATGATGTTTTCGAAAACAAGTTGTTTGTTTCCACCGCGGGATAACGCAAAATGCTCGTTTTGCAGCGCAGCACCAAGCCGGCCGGCAAACCCGCATGGCGGAGGCGGTGTGTTTCCTTTTATGCGTTGTGGCGCGCAACGGGTGCGCACAGGCATCCCGGCGCTTGGTTTGAATGGAAAGGCAAGCTATGAAGAATAACTATCTGGTCGGGCGCGGCATCGCCGCGCTTTCCTTGGCGGCATTGACCCTGACGCTGGCCGCATGCGGCAAGGAACAGCAGGCGGCGCAGCAAGGCGGGCAACCGCAGGTCGGGGTGGTCACCCTGAAAACCCAGTCGGTGGCGCTGTTCAGCGAATTGCCTGGCCGCACCGCCGCCTACCGCATCGCCGAAGTGTGTCCGCAGGTCAGCGGCATCGTCCAGAAGCGCCTGTTCACTGAAGGCGGCGAAGTCGCCGCCGGCCAGCAGCTCTACCAGATCGATCCGGCGCTGTACCAGGCCGAGGTCGACAGCCGGCGGGCCGCGCTGGCGCGCGTCCAGGCGCAGCTGAAGACCGCCACCTTGCTGGTGCAGCGCTACAAGCCGCTGGTCGATACGCGGGCGGTCAGCCGGCAGGCCTACGATGACGCGGTCGCCGCGCGCGACCAGGCCTCGGCCGACGTCCTGGCGGCCAAGGCTGCGCTGGACACCGCGCGCATCAACCTGGTCTATACCAAGGTGCTGGCGCCGATCGGCGGCATCATCGGCCGCTCCAACGTCACCGAAGGCGCGCTGGTGACGGCAAACCAGAGCGCGGCGGTCGCGGCGGTCCAGCAGATCGACCCCATCTACGTCGACGTGACGCAGTCCAGCGTGCAGCTGCTGCGCCTGAAAAGCGCCCTGGACAGCGGTTTGCTGCAGCGCGAGGCTGGCGAGCAGTCGGCGCGCGTGACGCTGACGCTGGAAGACGGCACGCAGTACGACCAGGACGGCAAGCTGCAATTCTCGGAGGTCACCGTCGACCCGGGCACCGGCTCGGTGCTGCTGCGCGCCGTGTTCCCCAATCCGCAGCGCAAGCTGCTGCCGGGGATGTTCGTGCGCGCCCGGCTGGCCGAGGGCGTAGCGTCCGAGGGCCTGCTGGTGCCGCAGCGCGGCGTCACGCGCAACCAGCGCGGCCTGCCCACCGCGCTGGTGGTCAACGTCGAGAACAAGGTCGAACTGCGCACGCTCAAGACCGACCGCGCCATCGGCGACCAATGGCTGGTGAGCAGCGGCCTGGCCGCCGGCGACCGCGTGATCGTCGAAGGCCTGCAATCCGTGCGTCCAGGCGCCGAGGTCAAGGCGGCCGAATGGAGTCCGCCCGCATCCAAGGCCGCCGCGCAACCGGCCGCCGCGAAGTAAGGGAGTTCCCGCATGACAAAGTTTTTCATCGACAGGCCGGTGTTCGCCTGGGTGATCGCGATTGTGCTGATGATGGCCGGCGCGCTCTCCATCCTGAGCCTGCCGGTCGCGCAATATCCGAACATCGCGCCGCCCGCCATCAGCATCAACGTGACCTATCCTGGCGCCTCGGCCCAGACCGTGCAGGACACGGTGGTGCAGGTCATCGAGCAGCAGATGAACGGCATCGACAACCTGCAGTATATCTCGTCGGAAAGCAATTCCGACGGCAGCATGTCGATCACGCTCACGTTCTCGCAGGGCACCAACCCGGATACGGCGCAGGTGCAGGTGCAGAACAAGCTGGCGGTGGCCCAGCCGCTGCTGCCGCTGGAAGTGCAGCAGCAGGGCATCCGCGTCACCAAGGCCACCAAGAACTTCCTGATCGTCGCCGGCTTCGTGTCCACCGACGGCACCATGGACAAGTCCGACCTGGCCGACTACGTGGCCTCGTACATCCAGGACCCGATCAGCCGCACGCCCGGCGTGGGCGACTTCCAGCTGTTCGGCGCGCCATACGCCATGCGCATATGGATCAGCCCCGAGAAACTGGTCAATTTCGGCCTGACCGCCTCCGACGTCACCACCGCGATCCGCGAGCAGAACGTGCAGGTCTCGTCCGGGCAGCTGGGCGGCCAGCCGGCGGTGCGCGGCCAGCAGCTCAACGCCACGGTGATCGGACCGTCGCGGCTGCAGACCCCGGAAGCCTTCGGCCGCATCCTGCTCAAGGTCAATAGCGACGGCTCGCAGGTGCGCCTGAAGGACGTGGCCAGCATCGAGCTGGGCGCGCAGACGTACGCCATCGACAGCTATTACAACGGCAAGCCCGCCTCGGGCCTGGCCATCAAGCTGGCCAGCGGCGCCAACGCGCTCGATACCGCCCAGGCGGTGCGCGAGACCATCAACGGCCTCAAGCCGTACTTCCCGCCGGGCATGGACGTGGTGTATCCGTACGACACCACGCCGTTCGTCAGCCTGTCGATCGAGGGCGTGGTCAAGACGCTGTTCGAAGCGGTGCTGCTGGTCTTCCTGGTGATGTACCTGTTCCTGCAGAACGTGCGCGCCACGCTCATCCCCACGCTGGCCGTGCCGGTGGTGCTGCTGGGCACGTTCGGGGTGCTGGCGGCGTTCGGCTATTCGATCAACACGCTGACCATGTTCGGCATGGTGCTGGCCATCGGCCTGCTGGTCGACGACGCCATCGTGGTGGTCGAGAACGTCGAGCGCGTGATGGCCGAGGAGGGGCTGTCGCCCAGGCAGGCCACCCGCAAGTCGATGAGCCAGATCACCGGCGCGCTGATCGGTATCGCCATGGTGCTGGCGGTGGTGTTCGTGCCCATGGCGTTCTTCGGCGGTTCCACCGGGGTGATCTATCGCCAGTTCTCCATCACCATTGTTTCGTCCATGGTGCTGTCGGTGGTGGTGGCCATTGTCTTCACGCCGGCGCTGTGCGCCACCATGCTCAAACCCATCCCGAAGGGCCACCATGGCTCCAAGAAGGGCTTTTTCGGCAGGTTCAACCGCACCTTCGAGCGTTCCAGCCAGGCCTATGCCAACAACGTGGCCCGCAGCATGGGGCGCACCAAGCGCCTGTTGCTGATCTACGTGGTGATCCTGCTGGGCATGGCTTGGATGTTCATGCGCATTCCCACCGCGTTCCTGCCGGACGAAGACCAGGGCATCCTGTTCGCCCAGGTGCAGGCGCCGGCCGGCGCCACCAGCGAGCGCACCCAGGCCACCATCGACGCGGCGGTCAAGTACCTGCTGGAAGACGAGAAGGAGTCGGTGGCCTCGGTGTTCGCGGTCAACGGCTTTAGCTTCGGCGGCCGCGGGCAGAACGCCGCCATCCTGTTCATCAAGCTGCGCGACTGGAACGAACGCAAGGGCGCCGAGCACCGCGCCGCCGCGGTGGCCGCGCGCGCCAATGCCAAGTTCCGCGCCGAGTTGCGCGACGCGCAGGCGGCCGTGTTCGTGCCGCCCGCGGTGATGGAGCTGGGCAACGCCACCGGCTTCGACTTCCAGCTGCAGGACCGCGCCGGCGTCGGCCACGAGAAGCTGCTGGCGGCGCGCAACCAGCTGCTGCAAGAGGCCGGCGCAAGTCCCATGCTGGTGGCCGTGCGCCCCAACGGCATCGAGGACGCGCCGCAGTACCAGCTGGACATCGACCGCGAGAAGGCGCGCGCGCTCGGCGTGTCGATCACCGAGATCAACAACACGCTGGCCACCGCCTGGGGCTCGTCCTACGTCAATGATTTCATCGACCGCGGCCGGGTCAAGAAGGTGTTCGTGCAGGGCGAGGCATCGTCGCGCATGCTGCCGCAGGACCTGGACAAATGGTACGTGCGCAACAACGCGGGCGACATGGTGCCGTTCTCGGCCTTCTCGTCGGCGCAATGGACCTTCGGGCCGCAGAAGCTGAACCGCTACAACGGCGTGCCGTCGTACAACATCCAGGGCCAGGCCGCGCCGGGCTACAGCTCGGGCGACGCCATGGCCGAGATGGAGCGGCTGGCCGACAAGCTGCCGCTGGGCATCGGCTACGACTGGACCGGCCTGTCGTTCGAGGAGCGCCTGTCGGGCGCGCAGGCGCCGGCGCTGTACGCGATCTCGCTGATCGTGGTGTTCCTGTGCCTGGCCGCGCTCTATGAAAGCTGGAGCATTCCCACCGCGGTGATGCTGGTGGTGCCGCTGGGCGTGGTGGGGGCCTTGCTGGCCACCCTGACGCGGGGCCTGTCCAACGACGTGTACTTCCAGGTGGGGCTGCTGACCACCATCGGGCTGGCCGCCAAGAACGCCATCCTGATCGTGGAGTTCGCCAAGGAGCACTACGAGGAGGGCGCCAGCCTGACCGAGGCGGCGGTGCACGCCGCGCGCCAGCGTCTGCGCCCCATCCTGATGACGTCGCTGGCGTTCATCCTGGGCGTGGTGCCGCTGGCCATCTCCACGGGCGCCGGCTCGGGCAGCCAGAACGCCATCGGCACGGGCGTGATCGGCGGCATGCTCACCGGCACCTTCCTGGCGATCTTCTTCGTGCCCCTGTTCTTTGTCCTTACCCTGCGCCTGTTCAAGGTCAAGCGCGCCTCGGAGAACCGCGAGGACGACGACCCGCATGGCGGCGCCCAGCCGGCCACGCACGGAGGACAGCCGCAATGAAACCTGCCGTCATGAGAACCTTGTTGTCCCTTGCCGTGGCCACGGCCCTGGCCGGCTGCTCGCTGGCGCCCACCTACGAGCGCCCGCAGGCGCCGGTCGACGCGGCCTATCCGTCCGGCCCGGCCTACGGCGCGCCGGGCCAGGCCGCCGCGGGCGCGCCGGCCGCCGCCGACGTGGGCTGGCGCGACTTCTTCGGCGACCCGCTGCTGCAGGAACTGCTGGCGCTGTCGCTGGCCAACAACCGCGACCTGCGGGTCGCCGCGCTCAACGTGGAGGCGGCGCGCGCGCAGTACCGCATCCAGCGCGCCGATCTCGCGCCCAGCGTGGGCGTGGGCGGCACCGGCTCGGTGCAGCGCACCCCGGCCGACCTCAACCCGAGCGGACAGGCCGGCATCAGCCGCAGCTATCAGGTCGGCGCCAGCCTGTCGACCTGGGAGCTGGACCTGTTCGGGCGCATCCGCAGCCTCAGCGAGCAGGCGCTGCAGCTCTATCTGGCCCAGGACGAAACGCGCCTGGCCACCCAGCTGACGCTGGTGGCCGAGACCGCCAACGCCTACCTGACCCTGCGCGCCGACCAGGAACTGCTGGCGCTGACGCGCCAGACGCTGGTGGCCCAGCAGGAGTCGTACAAGCTGACCCGCCAGAGCTACGACCTGGGCGTGGCGACCGAACTGGACCTGAGCCAGGCCGAGATTTCGCTGCGCACCGCCGAGCGCAATCTGTCGCAGTACACGCGCATGGCGGCGCAGGACCGCAACGCGCTGGTGCTGCTGGTGGGCCAGCCGCTGCCGGCCGGGATCGGCGCGCAGCTGGACCAGGCCGTGGCGCTGCCCGATGGCGTGGTCCTGGCCGACCTGCCGGCGGGCCTGCCGTCGGATCTGCTCGCGCGCCGGCCGGATATCCGCGCGGCGGAGCACCAGCTGCAAGCCGCCAACGCCAGCATCGGCGCGGCGCGCGTGGCGTTCTTCCCGCGCATCAGCCTGACCGGCTCGGCCGGCACGGCCAGCGCCAGCCTGGGCGGCCTGTTCGATGCCGGGTCGGGCGCCTGGAGTTTCGCGCCGCAGATCAGCGTGCCGATCTTCGCGGGCGGGGCGCTGCGCGCCAGCCTGGACCTGGCCAAGATCCAGAAGGATATCGGCATCGCGCGCTACGAGCAGGCCATCCAGAGCGGGTTCCGCGAGGTCTCCGACGCGCTGGCCGGCCGCGGCACATTGCAGGAGCAGATCCGGTCGCAGGAACTGCTGGTGCAGGCCAACCAGCGCGCCTACGACCTGTCGCAGCAGCGTTACCAGCAGGGCATCGACAACTATCTCAGCGTGCTGGATTCGCAGCGTTCGCTGTATACGGCGCAGCAGACGCTGGTCGAGACGCGGCTGGCGCGCCTGTCCAACCTGATCCAGCTCTACAAGGCGCTGGGCGGCGGCTGGTCCGAGCGCACGGTGGCTGCGGCGCAGGCCGGCTGATCGCGCGCGGCCGTCCAAAACAGACAGGCCGGCAAGATGCCGGCCTGTCTGTTTGCGCAGTGGCGGGGGTCAGGCGCGCTTCTTGGCGACCAGGCCCACGACGAACAACACGATGATCGCGCCGACGACCGAACCGATCCAGCCCGCGGGTTCGCCCGGTGCGTACCAGCCCAGTTGCTGGCCCAGGAAACCGGCGACCACCGATCCGATGATGCCCAGGATCGTCGTCATGATGTAGCCCATGTTCTGGTCTCCCGGCATGATGGCCCGGGCGATCAGTCCGACGACAAACCCGACGATGATCATGATGATGATGCTCATACGCGCGCTCCTTCGTGGTGGCGAAATGGTGCGGCCATGATACCCATGGCCGTGCGCCCGACGCTGTAACAACACGTACGACCGCAGGGGATTGCCGCGCGGTGGGGCGCAAAAGCAACAACCGCGCCCTGGGGCGCGGTCCGGATCATTGGGTCTGCGCGATGAGCTGGCGCAGGTCCTTGACCATGGTGTCGATGGTGTCCGTGTCGGAGGCCAGCAGGCGCGCCTTGCCCTGGTTGTCGAAGATATAGACGCCGCGGCTGTGGGTGACGTCGTAGATATCGGCGTCGTCGCCCGGCTTGGGCTTCTCGATCTGGTAGGCCAACCGATAGCGCCGCGCCAGGTCGGCGATCTGCTTTTCGTTGCCGGTCACGCCGATCGCGTTGTTGTTGAACGCATTGACATAGGCCTGCAGGATGTCCGGGGTATCGCGATGCGGGTCGACGCTGACGAACAGGATGCGCACGTCCCTGGCCTGCTCGCCCAGTTGCTGCAGCACCGCCGTCAGTTGCGCCATGGTGGTGGGGCAGACGTCGGGACAGCTGGCGTAGCCGAAGAACAGCAATACCGTCTTGCCCTTGAGGTCGTCGCTGCTGACGGTCTTGCCGTGCGCGCCCGGCAGGCTGAACTTCAGGTCGGGCAGATGGCCCTTGACGTTGTACAGCGACCAATCCGCCGAACGTTCGCTGCACGCCGCCAGCAGCATCAACATCGCCAGGAGCAGGCCGCGCCACGCGCGGCCGGAAAGAGGTGAGTACATGGTAGATACAGCCAGGCGCCGATGCGGCGCGCGCATGAGTGGGAAGGACCTGGGGATTCTACCGCGTCGGGGCGGGAGGGGCGCGGGGGGAGGGGGGCAGAGGTGCCAGTCCGCGTGGGGAGGAGCGTTGGCAGAGGTGCCTGTCCCCGCGGGGACAGGCACCTGAGAGGTCAGGCTTGCATGCCGCTGTGCCGCAGCAGGGCGTCGATGCGGGGTTCGCGGCCGCGGAAGGCGCGGAAGGAGTCGGCGGCGGGGCGGGCGCCGCCGACGGCGAGGATTTCCTTGCGAAAGCGCGCGCCGGTGGCGCCGTCCAGCGTGGTGGCGGCCGGCTCGCCCTGGCGGGCGGCTTCCTCGAAGGCTTCGTACGCGTCGGCCGACAGCACCTCGGCCCACTTGTAGCTGTAGTACCCGGCGCCATAACCGCCGGCAAACAGGTGCGAGAAGCTGTGGGGCAGGCGATGCCACGCGGGCGGGAACAGCACTGCGACTTCCTGGCGCACCTGCTGCAGCAGCGCCAGCACGTCGGCGATGGGCGCGCCTTGCGGGCGGTCGTGCAGCATCATGTCGAACAGCGCGAACTCGATCTGGCGCACGGTCTGCATGCCGCTCTGGAAGTTGCGCGCCGCCACCAGGCGGTCGTAGAGATCGCGCGGCAGCGGCTGGCCGGTTTCGACATGGGCCGACAGCTTCTGCACCACGCTCCATTCCCAGCAGAAGTTCTCCATGAACTGCGACGGCAGTTCGATGGCGTCCCATTCGACGCTGGCGAACGCCGCCGCGCCGGGCTCGTCCACTTCGGACAGCAGGGCGTGCAGCGCGTGGCCGGTTTCGTGGAACAGCGTGATGACGTCATCGTGCGTGAGCAGCGCGGCCTTGTCGCCATTGGGGCGCGAGAAGTTGCAGGTCAGGTAGGCGACCGGCGTCTGCAGATCGCCTTGCACGCTGCGTCGGCTGCGCTCGCTGTCGACCCAGGCGCCGCTTTGCTTGCCGGCGCGCGCGTACAGGTCGAGGTAAAGATGACCCAGCGTCGCGCCGGCCGGGCTTTCGACCCGCACGCCGCGCACGTCGGCATGCCAGGACGACACCGGCACTTCGCGCAGGCGCACGTCGAACAGCGTCTCGATGACCTCGAACAGGCCCGCCAGCACGCGCGGCTCGGTGAAGTACTGCTTGATCTCGTCTTCCGAATAGGCATAGCGCGACTCGCGCAGCCGCTCGGCGGCGAAGGGCACATCCCAGGGCTGCAGCTCGGCCAGGCCCAGCTCGCCGGCGGCGAAGGCCTGCAATTCGGCCAGGTCGCGTTCGGCGTACGGCTTGGCGCGGCGCGCCAGGTCGCGCAGGAAGTCCACGACTTCGGTGGCGTCGCGCGCCATGCGGGTCTGCAGGCGCAGGGCGGCGAAGGTGGGGTACTGCAGCAGCCCGGCTTCGTCGGCGCGCAGCTGCAGCAGTTCTTCGATCAGCGGCGAGTTGTCGTAGGCGGCGTCGCCATGTTCGGACGCGACGGTGCCGTACGCGCGGTACAGGGTTTCGCGCAGGGCGCGGTCGCGCGCGTACTGCATGACGGGCAGGTAGCAGGGCATTTTCAGCGTCAGCTTCCAGCCGGTGGCGCCATCGTCCTCGGCCGCCTTGCGCGCCGCGGCCAGCACGTCGGCCGGGATGCCGTCCAGGCGCGCCTGGTCGTCGACCAGCAGCGACCACGCGTCGATGGCGTCGAGCACGTTCTCGGAGAACTTCTGCGATGCCTGGGCCTCGCGGTCGGAGATCTCGGCGTAGCGTTCGCGCGCGGCCCCTTGCAGCTCGACGCCGCTGAGGCGGAAGTCGCGCAGCGCCAGCTCGACCACGCGGCGGCGCACCGGCGGCCAGGCCGCGAAATCCTCGGCGGCCTGCAGGCGCTGGTACTGGCGATACAGGCCTTCGTGCAGGCCGACCCAGGTGGAGAACTCGGTGACCAGCGGCAGCGCGGCGTTGTAGGCCTCGCGCAGCACGGGCGTGTTGACCACCGCGTTCAGGTGGCCGGCCACCGACCAGGCGCGCCACAGGCGCTCGGATGCGCTGTCCAGGGGCGCCACCACGGCGTCCCAGGTGGCGGGCAGGGCCGGGTCGGCCGCGTGTTCGACCGCCGCGCGGGCGATATCCAGCAGGGCCTGGACGGCCGGCACGATGTGTTCGGGTTTGACGGCGGCGTAGTCGACCAGGTCGGCGACCGGCGCAAGCAGGGGATTCTGGGTCATGGGCTTGGGAATTCCGTGGACGAGCGGGCGCGGCCCGAAGGGCGCGCATGCCATGAGAGTGGGGACGGACGGGCGGATTGCAAGGCGGGCATGCCAGGCGCGGCGCGCCTGGCTGCGTGGGGCAGGGCCTTACGCGGCAGCGCGTTCGGCCGCTTCAACCGTATTGACCAGCAGCATGGCGATGGTCATGGGGCCGACGCCGCCGGGCACCGGCGAGATGGCGCCGGCCACTTCGCGGGCCGAGGCCATGTCGACGTCGCCGCACAACTTGCCGTCGGCGCCGCGGTTGATGCCGACGTCGATGACCACGGCGCCGGGCTTGATCATCGAGCCGTCGATCATGCCGGGCTTGCCGGTGGCCACCACCAGCACGTCGGCGCGGCGCGTCTGGGCGCCCAGGTCGCGGGTCTTGGAGTTGCAGATGGTGATGGTCGCGCCCGCCTGCAGCAGCAGCATCGCCATCGGCTTGCCGACGATATTGCTGGCGCCCACGATGACCGCCTCGGCGCCGCGCAGGGCCACGCCTTCGGATTCGAGCATCTTCATCACGCCGTAGGGCGTGCAGGGGCGAAACAGCGGCTGGCCGGTCATGAGCAGGCCGGCATTGCTGATGTGGAAACCGTCGACGTCCTTCTCGGCGGCAATGGCCTCGATCACCTTGTGCGCGTCCATGTGCCTGGGCAGCGGCAGCTGCACCAGGATGCCGTGGATGGACGGGTCGCGGTTGAGCGCGTCGATGCGTTCGAGCAACTGGGCCTCGGTGAGGTCGGCCGGGTATTGCTCCTTGACCGAATGCAGGCCGGCCTTCTCGCAGGCGGCGACCTTGTTGCGCACATAGACTTGCGAGGCGGGGTCGTCGCCCACCAGCACGACCGCCAGGCCGGGGCGCACGCCCTTGGCCGTCAGCGCCTGCACGCGCTGGGCGACTTCTTCGCGAATGCGCTGCGACAGGGCGGCGCCGTCGATGATGCGTGCGGTCATGCGTGGGCCTCGGGTTTGGCCAGGGCCACTTTCATCAGGTCTGCTACGGTGGTCACTTCAAGTTTTTCCATGATGTTGGCGCGGTGCGCCTCGACGGTCTTGATGCTGATGCCCAGGTCGTCGGCGATCTGCTTGTTCAAGCGGCCGGCGACGATGCGCTCCAGCACCTGTTGCTCGCGCGCCGTCAGGCGGGCAAGCATGGCTTCGTGGTCTTTCTGCGCCTGGAACTTGCTGATCCGCTGCACCGCCTGCTCCAGCATGCGGGCCACGATCTCGCGCAGGTCGGATTCGTTGAACGGCTTTTCCAGGAAGTCCACGGCGCCCTTTTTCATGGTCGACACCGCCATCGGCACGTCGCCGTGGCCGGTGATGAACACGATGGGCAGCGGGGCGTTGCGGGCGATCAGCTGCTCCTGCAGTTCCAGGCCGCTCATGCCCGGCATGCGCACGTCGGCGATCAGCACGCCGATCTGGCTGGCGTCGTACTCGTCCAGGAAATTCTCGCCGCTGGCGTAGGCGCGTACGCGGTAGCCGTTGGCTTCCAGCAGCCAGCGCAGGGAATCGCGCACGGCTTCGTCGTCGTCAACTATGAATACGGTGCTCGACAGGTGGGGCGTGTTCATGCGTGCAACTCCTCGGACTGGTCGTTCTGTGCCTGCGACTGGGGCGTGGCGCAGGGCAGTGTAAAGCGGAAAATGGTGCCGCCGGCAGGATTGGGATCCGCCCACAGACGGCCGTGGTGCGACTCGATAATGGTACGGCAAATGTTCAGCCCCATGCCCAGTCCTTGCGACTTGGTGCTGAAGAACGGTTCGAACAGGCGCTCCGGCTCGGGCAGCCCGTGGCCGCGATCGACCACCGCCACCTCGATGTGCTGCTCGTGCGGGATGACGGCCACTTTCAGCTCGTCGGACTCGCTCTTTTCCATGGCCTCCAGGCCATTCTTGAGCAGGTTCAGCAGCACCTGTTCGATCAGGATGGGGTCGGCCAGCACGTCGGGCGCGTTCGAGGGCACGAAGCGCTCGATGCGGATGCGGCGCTTGCGCGCGTCGATCTCGGCGAACCCGATGGCGTTGTCGACGATGCGGCTGATCGCCACCCGCTGGCGGCGCGGTTCGCTGCGTTTGACGAACTCGCGGATGCGGCTGATGATCTTGCCGGCTCGCTCGGCCTGCGAGGCGGCCTTCTCCAGCGCCGGCAGCAGCATGTTGGGGCTGGTGTGGCCGGCCTTGACCAGCGCCACCGCGCCCATGCTGTAGTTGGCGATGGCGGTCAGCGGCTGGTTCAGCTCGTGCGCCAGCGACGAGGCCATCTCGCCCATGGTGGTCAGGCGGCTGGTGAGCTGGATCTTCTCCTGCTGCACGCGCGAGGCTTCCTCGTGGACGCGGCGCTCGGTGATGTCGCGCGCCACCTGCATGCGCACGCGGCGGCCGTCGGTCCAGGCCAGCATGCGGTGGTGCACCTCGAACCAGCGCTGCACCGAGGGGGCGAGCACCTCCACCGACTCGTCGGTGAAGCGGCCGCGCCGACCGGCCAGCAGCTCGTTGTGGCCGCCGGTCTGGGCGCCGAACACGCGCCGGTAGGTGCGGTTGGCGAACAGCAGTTCCAGTCCGTCGTGGGTGTCGGCGGTGACCGAGATGGCGTCGTCCAGGCCTTCGAGCACGGTCATGAAGCGTTCGTGCGCGGCGGTCAGGGCCTCGCGGATGCGCTTGGGTTCGGTGATGTCGGTCATGGAGGTCATCCAGCCGATCTGGTCGCCGTTGGGGTCGAGCAGGGGCGAGACGTACATGCGCGCCGTGAAGCGCGAGCCGTCGCGGCGCTGCGCCTCGACCTCCAGCCCGCTGCTGGGCGTCTTGCCCGAGGTCAGCACCTCCAGCGTGTGCTGGTGCTGCTCGTGGCGGCCGGGCACCCAGTACGGAAAGGGCGGGCTGCGGCCGATCAGGTCGGCTTCGTTCCAGCCTATCATGCGGCAGAACGCCGGATTGACGTAGGCGATGCGTCCCTCCATATCCAGCACCCGCATGCCGGTGGACATGGAGTTCTCCATCGCGCGGCGAAAGCCCGTCTCGGCGATCAGGGCGGCCTCGGCCTCGGAGCGAAAGCGCGTATAGCGCCACAGCATCAGCAGGCTGATCACGATGACGCAGGACAGCGCCAGCACCACCCAGATCAGCCGCTGCTGGCGCAGCTCCTGGTCGATGGTGACGAACATGACGCTATCGTCGTGGATGCGCTGCAGCCAGAAGAACACGCCCATCACACATATATAGAGGACGAGCACGAGCGCCGGCGTCAGCCAGTACACGCCACGCCTGCGCGCGCGGGCGTGGTCACGGAACGACATCGGAATATTGGACTTGGGCGGGCTGGACATGGACTTCTTGCCGTTGGAGCCGGCATTTTAGAGCCTGTTGCGGCTTGTTGCTTGCCGGGGAAGGGGATTTCCGCAATAACTGTCGCTACAGCGGATTTTGTATTATGAAATTCCGTACCGCAACATGAAAATTTCCTTGCGACGGGTTAATCTTGCTACTTAGAATGCCGGCTTCGGCACAATGCAGCCGTCCGCAACCCACGCGTAACATGGTATCCGGCATCCGGCAACCCTTGCGCCCCGCACACTGATAAGCCGGGAAGCGGCCAGAAACCCCAACAGGAGACACACGATGTCCTCTTTCGCCCAGGCTGGCGCCCTAGCGGCCGCCAATGACGAAGACACCCTCGAGACACAGGAATGGCTGGAAGCATTGGCCGCCGTCCTCGACCGTGAAGGACCGCAGCGCGCGCACTACCTGCTGGAGCGTCTGATCGACGAGGCGCGCCGTTCCGGCGCCCATATCCCGTTCTCGCCGAACACCGCCTACGTGAACACGATTCCGCCGGGGCTGGAGCCTGCCCATCCCGGCAACCTGGAGCTGGAAGCCCGCATCCGCTCGTACGTGCGCTGGAACGCCATGGCGATGGTGGTGCGCGCCAACAAGCACAACCCGCCCGACGGCGGCGACCTGGGCGGCCATATCGCCTCGTTCGCCTCGCTGGCCACCATGATCGGCTGCGGCCAGAACCATTTCTGGCATGGCGAGACCGAAGAGCACGGCGGCGACCTGGTGTACTTCCAGGGCCATACCTCGCCGGGCATGTACGGCCGCGCGTACCTGGAAGGCCGCCTGACCGAGGACCAGCTCAACCATTTCCGCCGGGAAGTCGACGGCAAGGGCCTGTCTTCCTATCCGCACCCCAAGCTGATGCCGGATTTCTGGCAGTTCCCCACGGTGTCGATGGGCCTGGGCCCGCTGATGGCCATCTACCAGGCCCGTTTCCTGAAGTACCTGCATGCCCGCGGCATCGCCGACACCAGCAACCGCAAGGTGTGGGTGTTCTGCGGCGACGGCGAGATGGACGAGCCCGAATCGCTGGGCGCCATCGCCCTGGCCGCGCGCGAGAAGCTGGACAACCTGATTTTCGTCATCAACTGCAACCTGCAGCGCCTGGACGGCCCGGTGCGCGGCAACGGCAAGATCATCCAGGAGCTGGAAGGCGACTTCCGCGGCTCGGGCTGGAACGTCATCAAGCTGATCTGGGGCGGCTACTGGGATCCGCTGCTGGCGCACGACAAGGAAGGCATCCTGCGCCGCATCATGGAAGAGGCCGTCGACGGCGAATACCAGGCGTACAAGGCCAACGACGGCAAGTACGTGCGCGAGCACTTCTTCGGCAAGCATCCCAAGCTGCTGGAGATGGTCGCGCGCATGAGCGACGAGGACATCTGGCGCCTGAACCGCGGCGGCCATGACCCCCACAAGGTCTATGCGGCGTTCGACGCGGCCAGCAAGCACGCCGGCCAGCCCACCGTGATCCTGGCCAAGACCATCAAGGGCTACGGCATGGGCCACGTCGGCCAGGCCAAGAACCCCACCCACCAGCAGAAGAAGCTGGAGCTCGACTCGATCCGCGAGTTCCGCGACCGCTTCGGCATCCCGATTCCCGACGACAAGCTGGAAGAGCTGCCGTACTACAAGCCGGCCGAAGATTCGCCCGAAATGCAGTACCTGCACGAGCGCCGCAAGGCGCTGGGCGGCTACCTGCCCAAGCGCCGCGCCAAGGCCGACGAGCAACTGAAGGCGCCGGCCCTGGACGCCTTCAAGGCCGTGCTCGAGCCCACCGCGGAAGGGCGCGAGATCTCCACCACCCAGGCTTTCGTGCGGGTGCTCAACCAGATCCTGCGCGACAAGGACCTCGGTCCGCGCGTGGTGCCCATCCTGGCCGACGAGTCGCGCACCTTCGGCATGGAAGGGCTGTTCCGCCAGATCGGCATCTATGCGCCCGAAGGCCAGAAGTACACCCCGGTCGACAAGGACCAGGTCATGTACTACAAGGAGTCGGCCGACGGCCAGCTGCTGCAGGAGGGCATCAACGAAGCGGGCGCGATGAGCTCGTGGATGGCGGCGGCCACGTCGTACTCCACCAACAACCGCATCATGGTGCCGTTCTACATCTATTACTCGATGTTCGGGTTCCAGCGCGTGGGCGACCTGGCCTGGGCGGCCGGCGACATGCAGGCGCGCGGCTTCCTGCTGGGCGGCACCGCCGGGCGCACCACGCTCAACGGCGAGGGCCTGCAGCACGAGGACGGCCACAGCCACCTGCTGGCCTCGACCATCCCGAACTGCGTCTCGTACGACCCGACGTTCGCCCATGAGCTGGCCGTCATCATCCAGCATGGCCTCAAGCGCATGGTGGAGGACCAGGAGAACGTCTACTACTACCTGACCGTGATGAACGAGAACTACCCGCAGCCGGGCCTGACCGCCGGCGACGAGGAAGGCATCATCCGCGGCATGTACAAGCTGAAGTCGCACGGCAAGGGCAAGCAGCGCGTGCAGCTGATGGGTTCGGGCACCATCCTGCGCGAAGTGATGGCGGCCCAGGAACTGCTGGAAGCCGACTGGGGCGTGGCGTCCGATATCTGGAGCGTGACCAGCCTCACCGAGCTGCGCCGCGACGGCCTGGACGCCGAGCGCCACAACCTGCTGCATCCGGAAGGCAAGCAGCAGGTGCCGTACGTGACCACGCAGCTGGCCAAGAGCGAAGGCCCGATCATCGCCTCGACGGACTACATGAAGTTGTTCGCCGACCAGATCCGCCCGTTCGTGCCCAAGGACCGTACCTACAAGGTGCTGGGAACCGACGGTTTTGGCCGCTCGGACTTCCGTTACAAGCTGCGCGAGCATTTCGAGGTCGACCGCCACTTCGTGGTGCTGGCCTCGCTGCGCGCGCTGGCCGACGAGGGCAAGATTCCGGCCGCCAAGGTCGCCGAAGCCATCAAGAAGTACGGCATCAACCCGAACAAAGCCAACCCGCATCACGCCTGAGGGTAAACAGACATGAGCAATATCGTGGAAATCAAGGTACCGGACATCGGTGACTTCAAGGAGGTGGAAGTCATCGAGGTGCTGGTATCGGCGGGCGACACGATCAAGGCCGAGCAAAGCCTGATCACGGTGGAGTCCGACAAGGCATCGATGGAGATTCCGGCCTCGGCCGCGGGCGTGGTGAAGTCGGTCAAGGTCAAGGTGGGCGACAAGATCGCCGAGGGCACGGTCATCCTGGAAGTGGAGGCGGCCGGCGAGGCCGCCGCCGCGCCCAAGGCCGAGCAGGCCCCCGAGGCCGCCGAGGCGCCCAAGGCCGACGCCGCGAAGGCCGAGGCGCCGGCCGCCGCCGGCCCGATCGAAGTCAAGGTGCCCGATATCGGCGACTTCAAGGAAGTCGAGGTCATCGAGGTGCTGGTCGCCGAGGGCGACACCATCAAGGCCGAGCAAAGCCTGATCACGGTGGAGTCCGACAAGGCCTCGATGGAAATCCCGGCCTCGGCGGGCGGCGTGGTGCAGTCGCTCAAGGTCAAGGTAGGCGACAAGGTCGCGATGGGCACGGTCATCGCCGTGGTGCAGGGCCAGGGCGCAGCCGCCCCGGCCGCCAAGGCCGAGGCGCCGGCGGCAGCCGAGCCTGCCGCGTCGGCTTCGGCTTCGGCTCCGGCCCCGGCGCAGCGGCCCGCCCCGGCCGCCGCGCTGCAGGACGAAGACCTCAAGCCCGGCCAATTGCCGCATGCCTCGCCGTCGGTGCGCAAGTTCGCGCGCGAGCTGGGCGTGAACCTGAGCCGCGTCACCGGCTCGGCCGCGAAGGGCCGCATCACGGCCGATGACGTGCGCGCCTACGTGAAGCAGGCGCTGTCGGCCGGCGCGCCGGCTGGCGCCTCGGGCGGCGGCGATGGCGCCGCGCTGGGGCTGCTGCCGTGGCCCAAGATCGATTTCACCAAGTTCGGCCCCATCGAAGCCAAGCCGCTGTCGCGCATCAAGAAGATCTCGGGCGCCAACCTGCACCGCAACTGGGTCATGATCCCGCACGTCACCAACAACGACGAAGCGGACATCACCGACCTGGAGGCGCTGCGCGTGGCGCTGAACAAGGAAAACGAAAAATCGGGCGTCAAGGTCACCATGCTGGCCTTCCTGATCAAGGCGGTGGTCGCGGCGCTGAAGAAGTTCCCCGAGTTCAACGCCTCGCTGGATGGCGACAACCTGGTGCTCAAGCAGTACTACCACATCGGCTTCGCCGCCGACACGCCCAACGGGCTGGTGGTGCCGGTGGTGCGCGACGCCGACAAGAAGGGCATCCTGGAGCTGGCCCGCGAAACCTCCGAGCTGGCCAGGAAGGCCCGCGAAGGCAAGGTCTCGCCCGCCGAGATGCAGGGAGGCTGCTTCTCGATCTCGTCGCTGGGCGGCATCGGCGGCACGCATTTCACGCCCATCATCAACGCGCCCGAAGTGGCCATCCTGGGCGTGTCGCGCTCGGCCCACAAGCCGGTATGGGACGGCAAGCAGTTCGTGCCGCGCCTGACCCTGCCGCTGTCGCTGTCCTATGACCACCGTGTCATCGACGGCGCCTCGGCGGCGCGCTTCAACGCCTATCTCGGCCAGCTGCTGGCCGACTTCCGCCGCATCGCGCTGTAACGGGGGCAATCGATGAGCAATATCGTGGAAATCAAGGTGCCCGACATCGGTGACTTCAAGGAAGTCGAAGTCATCGAGGTGCTGGTCGCCGCCGGCGACACCATCAAGGCCGAGCAAAGCCTGATCACGGTCGAGTCGGACAAGGCGTCGATGGAAATCCCGGCCTCGTCGGCGGGCGTGGTGAAATCGGTCAAGGTCAAGGTGGGCGACAAGGTCGCCGAGGGCACGGTCATCCTGGACGTGGAGGCGGCCGGCGAGGCCGCCGCCGCGCCCAAGGCCGAGGCCCCCAAGGCCGAGGCGCCGAAGGCGGATGCACCGAAGGCGCCGGCCGCCAAGGCGAGCGCGCCGGCCGCGGCCGCCTACAGCGGCTCGGCCGACCTCGAATGCGACATGCTGGTGCTGGGCGCGGGCCCCGGCGGCTATTCGGCCGCCTTCCGCGCCGCCGACCTGGGCATGGACACCGTGATGGTCGAGCGCTACGCCACCCTGGGCGGCGTGTGCCTGAACGTGGGCTGCATTCCCTCCAAGGCGCTGCTGCACAACGCCGCGGTGATCGACGAAGCGCGCGCGCTGGCCGCCCATGGCATCAGCTTCGGCGAGCCCAAGGTCGACCTGGACAAGCTGCGCGGCTACAAGGACGGCGTGGTCGCCAAGCTGACCGGCGGCCTGGCCGGCATGGCCCGCGCGTGCAAGGTGCGCGTGGCCACCGGCACGGGCGAGTTCGCCGACCCGCACCACCTCACGGTGACCGACGGCGAAGGCAAGAAGCAGACCATCCGCTTCAAGCAGGCCATCATCGCCGCCGGCAGCCAGTCGGTGAAACTGCCGTTCCTGCCCGACGACGAACGCATCGTGGACTCCACCGGCGCGCTGCAGCTGCGCGCCATCCCCAAGAAGATGCTGATCATCGGCGGCGGCATCATCGGCCTGGAAATGGGCACGGTGTACTCCACCCTGGGCGCGCGCCTGGACGTGGTGGAAATGCTCGACGGCCTGATGCAGGGCGCCGACCGCGACCTGGTCAAGGTGTGGCAGAAGATGAACGCGCCGCGCTTCGACAACATCATGCTCAAGACCAAGACGGTAGGCGCCGAGGCCCGCAAGGACGGCATCTACGTCAGCTTCGAGGGCGAGGGCGCGCCCAAGGAGCCGCAGCGCTACGACCTGGTGCTGCAGGCCGTGGGCCGCAGCCCCAACGGCAAGAAGATCGGCGCCGAGCGCGCCGGCGTGGCCGTCACCGAGCGCGGCTTCATCGAGGTGGACCGCCAGATGCGCACCAACGTGCCGCACATCTACGCCATCGGCGACGTGGTCGGCCAGCCCATGCTGGCGCACAAGGCCGTGCACGAAGGCCACGTGGCGGCCGAGGCGGCCCATGGCGAGAAGTCGTTCTTCGACGCGCGCGTCATCCCGTCGGTGGCCTACACCGATCCGGAAGTGGCCTGGGTGGGCCTGACCGAGGACGAGGCGAAGAAGCAGGGCGTCAAGGTCGAGAAGGGCCTGTTCCCGTGGGCGGCCTCCGGCCGCGCCATCGCCAACGGCCGCGACGAGGGCTTCACCAAGCTGCTGTTCGACGCCGAGACCCACCGCATCGTCGGCGGCGGCATCGTCGGCACGCACGCGGGCGATCTCATCAGCGAAATCGCCCTGGCCATCGAAATGGGCGCGGACATGGTCGACATCGGCAAGACCATCCACCCACACCCGACCCTGGGCGAATCGGTCGGCATGGCCGCCGAAGTCGCCGAAGGCGTATGCACCGACCTGCCGCCGATGCGCAAGAAGTAAGGCGCGCGGCATGGCAGCACAAGGGCCCCTCGCGGGGCCCTTGTGCGTTGGCGCGGCGCATTGGCCAACGGAAGAGGGCGGGGCGTGGGCAGGCGCCTGTCCCCGCGGGGACAGGCGCTCTTGCGCGCGCCGGACGCAAAAACGCCCGGCGCGGTGAGGCGGCCGGGCGTACGTACTGCCATGGCCCCGGGCGGGTTGTGCCCGCCCGGGGTGTGCCGATGCTTAGCGCAGCAGCGACAGGACGTTTTGCGGGACTTGGTTGGCCTGGGCCAGGACCGAGGTGCCAGCCTGTTGCAGGATCTGGTTCTTGGTCATGTTCGACACTTCGGTCGCGTAGTCCGAATCTTCGATGCGCGAACGGGCGGCCGACAGGTTCGTGATCGTGTTGTTCAGGTTGGCAACGGTCGATTCGAAACGGTTCTGGATCGCGCCCAGCGAGCTGCGCTGTTCGTCCACGGCCTTCATGGCGTCGTCCAGCTTGGACAGCGCGTCGGCGGCGCCGCCGGACACGGTGACGTTGGCGCCGGCAGCGACGTCGTTGGTACCGACGGCGGCTTCCGCAGCCTGCGAGGCGACGGCACCCAGCTGGTCGCCCAGGGCGGCCTTGCCGTCCTTGTCGAAGGTCAGGGCGTACGAGGTCATCGTGCCGGCATTGTCGACCACGACCGCGTATTGCGGGTTGGCGGTATCGCCGTACGAGACGACGCTGCCGTCGCCTACGGCGGCGCCAGCGGCCTGTTCAGCGGCCGCCACGGCGGCGTCGAAGGTCACGGTGTCGGAAGAAGCGATGGTGGTCGTGACGGCCGACAGCACGTCAAAGCCCAGCGCGTTGACGGTGCGAGCCTCGCCGTTGACCGTGCCGCCCGGGACGGTGCCCACGGCGTCATACAGGTTCCAGTTCGAGTTGCGATCGATCTTGATATCGATCGTTTCGTTGTCCTTGGCGCCGACCTGGATCGACAGGGTCATGTCGGTGGCGTTGGACTTCAGGACCTTGATGCCGTTGAAGTCGGTCTGCTCGGCGATGCGGTTGATTTCTTCCAGGCGCTGGTTGACTTCCTGCTGGATCGAGTCGATGTCCGAAGCCGAGTTCGTGCCGTTGGAGGCCTGAACCGTCAGTTCGCGGATGCGCTGCAGGTTGTTGTTGATTTCGTTCAGCGCGCCTTCGGTCGTCTGGGCGATCGAGATGCCGTCGTTGGCGTTGCGGGCAGCCTGGGTCAGGCCCTTGACGTTGGCGGTGAAGCGGTTGGCGATGGCCTGGCCGGCCGCGTCGTCCTTGGCGCTGTTGATGCGCAGACCCGACGACAGGCGCTCGATGGCGCTACCCAGGGCCGATTGGGACTTGTTCAGGTTGTTCTGGGCAACCAGCGACAAGTAGTTGGTATTGATGACTGCAGCCATGTTGAGGCTCCCAAGAGAGAAAGGCTTCTTCAAACCGGGCAGCTAGGCCGCCCATCTGTAACATCGGACTCTCGCTTGCACAGCGCCGCGATTTCCTTTGTTGCCTGGATTACGGCAGGTTTGCGACGGACTTAAGCAAAAAAAGTGAAGTTCGGAAATGTGCGGGGGAATCTGGCGGCAAAGGGCATGTTCCTGCGGGGACAGACACCCGTGCGGCGCGGACGGGATGCGGCAGGCGCCAGTCCCCCTGCGGGGACAGGCGCCCGTGCGGCGGGGGAGATGGGGCAGGTGCCTGTCCCCGCAGGGGGACTGGCACCGTTGGCGCAGCGCTCGGAAAGCAGGGGCGGGCACCGGGCAGGCAGGCGCCGCGCGGCCATGGCATGCGCCTATACCACCTGCGCCAGGTGATGGGCGGTGGGCAGGCGGGCCCAGGCTTGCTCCTTGAGGCGGGCGCGGATGCGGGCGGTGGGGCCTGGGCGCGCAGTTGGCACACGCGCGCCTCGGTGACGTTGAGCACGGCGCCGATTTCCTTGAGGTTCAGGCCTTGTTCGTAGCACAGCGACAGCAGCAGCTTCTCGCGTTCGGGCAGGCCGTCGATGGCGTCGATGAGGGCGCGGCGCAGGTCGCCGGCGAGCAGGGCGTCGAGCGGATCGGCATGTTCGGCGCTGCTTTCAGCCCACGGGCTGTCGCTGTCGCCGTCGGTATTGAAGTCTTCGTAGTGCAGGATCTGCACGCCTTGCGCATCGGCCAGCATGCCCTGGTACTCGGCCAGCGGCACGCCCAGCTCCTCGGCGATCTCGCCTTCGCTGGGGGCGCGCATCAATTCCTGTTCCTTGCGCTGGATGGCGGTTTCGATGCGGCGGCTCTTGCTGCGCACGCTGCGCGGCAGCCAGTCCTGGCTGCGCAGCTCGTCGAGCATGGCGCCGCGGATGCGCGCGGTGGCATAGGTCTCGAACTGCGCGTCAGGGCTTTCCTGGTAGCGCCGCACGGCGTCGAGCAGGCCGATCATGCCGGCCTGCACCAGGTCGTCCAGCTGCACGCTGGAGGGCAGGCGCGCCAGGAGCTGTAGCGCCAGTTTGCGCACCAGCGGGGCATATTGGACCAGGCTGTCTTCGGGGTTGGGCATTCAGGTTCTGTCTGCGGATGTCTCGCGCGAACAAAGCTGCGAACAGGTGGGGTGTTGCTGGGCGGCGACAGTGGCCTGGCGGTCAGGCCGCTGGGCGCGGACCGGTTCGACCCTGTCGTTTCAAGGGGAGATTGTCGGCAAATAGCCGCTTTTCATTCGGAGAAGAACGCAACTTTTTGCACGTTTATTTACGAAATTGCCGACATCGAAATGCAAATTATGTAACTCGGCGGTAACTTTACTGGAGATAATCTGCAAAATATCAATGTTTTGTCATAAAAGTCATAGAAAATGACACTATCCATGGTAAATTGCATTCAAATTGCGATGAAATGATATATTTCGCATTAAGACGAAAGCAGGCTGGCGCGGGGTTCTCGGGGCGCGCCGCCTGGAGTTCAGCCCCCCGGCTTGCCTAAGTCTCAGGAGTCATGTGTGAAAACAGCCGATAGTTCCTTGCTCGCGGATATTCGGGAAGTCAATCTTTCGTATCTGTTGCTGGCCCAGCGCATGCTGCGCGACGACTATGCCGCGTCGATGTTCCGCCTGGGTTTCAGCAATGAAGTGGCCGATATCCTGATGCGGCTATCGCCGGCCCAGCTGGTGAAGCTGGCCAGCTCCAGCTCGCTGCTGTGCCGATTTCGCTTCGACGATTACAGCCTCCTGTCGGCCCTGACCCAGGACGTGCTGGGCGGCGCCCTGCAACAGGCGCACGCCACCATCCTGCTGGCGCGCCAGCCTGTCGAAGAGCTGGCCTGAGCGCCGGCTGGATAGATAGGAACAAGAGGGCGCAATGGCCACCAAGAGTGTTTCGCAGGAAGCCGACGAGATCCTGCTTGCCAGTTCGATGATCACGCTGGGCGCGCGTCTGCAGGTGCTGCAGGCCGAGACCGGCCTCAGCCACGACCGGCTGGCGCGGCTGTACCGCGAGATTCGCGGCTGTTCGCCGCCCAAGGGCATGCTGCCGTTCTCGGTGGACTGGTTCATGACCTGGCTGCCGAACATCCATTCGTCGCTGTTCTACAACGTGTATACGTTCCTGAACCAGCGCACCTCGAGCCAGGGCATCCGGGCAGTGATCGACGCATACCGCCTGTACCTGGAGCACGCGCCGGCCGATGCCGCCGAGCCGGTGCTCAGCTTCACGCGGGCCTGGATGCTGGTGCGGTTCTTCGACGGCGGCATGCTGCAGCTGTCGGGCTGCCGCCAGTGCGGCGGGCATTTCATCGCCCACGCGCACGATCCGCAGACCGATTTCGTCTGCGCCATTTGCCGCCCGCCGCCCCGGGCCGGCAAGACGCGCGCGGCGGCCCGCGCGCGCGCCGGGCAGCTCGCCGCGCCGGCGCGGCCGTGAGCGCGCCAGCTTCCAAATAGGCCAAAAGCACCAGAAAACCCCCCATAACCCGCGTTTTTGCCCGACGGGTCAGGGGGGATCATTGGCGTCGGTTCTAGACTTCGTTGGCAGAGGCCTGATGTGTTGATTGTTATCGGTTATGCAGTGGTCATCCTGGCGGTGGTCGGCAGTTTCATCGGCCTGGGCGGCCATCTGGGCGCGCTCTACCAGCCTTTCGAGCTGACGCTGATCGCCGGCGCGGCCGTGGGCGCCTTCATGGCGGGCAACAGCCGCAAGTCGCTCGGCCTGGTCGCCAAGGCGATCCCGGAGGCGTTTCGCAGCTCGCCCTACAGCAAGGACGTGTACATGGAGCTGATGGCGCTTCTGTACGTGCTGCTGAACAAGGCGCGCCGCGAAGGGCTGATGGCCATCGAATCGCACATCGAGGATCCGCTGTCCAGCCCGATCTTCAATGAGTATCCGCGCATCATGAAGGATGCCAAGCTGATGGAGTTCATCACGGACTACCTGCGCATCATGATCAGCGGCAACATGAGCTCGTTCGAGATCGAAACGCTGATGGACGAGGAGATCGAGACCTACCGGCACGAGCGCGAAGTGCCCACCCATGCGCTGCAGCAGGTGGCCGACGCCTTGCCGGCCTTCGGCATCGTGGCCGCCGTGCTGGGCGTGATCAAGGCGCTGGCGGCGGTGGACCAGCCGCCGGCGATCCTGGGCGACCTGATCTCCAAGGCCATGGTCGGCACCTTCCTGGGCGTGCTGCTGGCCTACGGTTTCGTGGCGCCGATGGCCGCCCGCATCGAACGGCGCACCTCTGAATCGGTCAAGGTGCTCGAATGCATCAAGGTGACGTTGCTGGCCAGCATGAACGGCTATCCGCCCCAACTGGCGGTGGAGTTCGGCCGCAAGGTGCTGTTCTCGGCGGTGCGCCCCTCGTTCGGCGAGCTGGAAGAGCATGTGCGCCAGGCCAAGAGCGCGGCCACCGGCCGCGCCTGACGGAGCCGCCGCATGAGCACGGTCAACAATCACCGTGTGGTGATCCGGCGCCGCAAGGTGCGCCGCGGCGGACACCACGGCGGCAGCTGGAAGATCGCCTACGCCGACTTCATCACGGCCATGATGGCGTTCTTCCTCGTCATGTGGCTGATCAGCATCGTGCCGCGCGAAGAACTCAAGGGCATCGCCGAGTATTTCCGCATGCCCCTGCGGGTGGCCCTGACCGGCGGCCCCAGCAGCTCGGCCGAGACCAGCGCGATCCCCGGCGGCGGGCAGGACCCGCTGCGCAGCCAGGGCGACGTGCGGCGCGCCGAGGGCAACCGGGTCGAGGCCCAGCCCATGGGCGACGCCGAGCGGCGCGACCGCCATCGCCTGGAACGCCTGAAGGTCCGCCTGGAGAACCTGATCGAGGAAAGCCCGGTCCTGAAGAATTTCCGGCCGCAGCTGCTGATCGACATGACGACCGAGGGCTTGCGCATCCAGATCGTCGACAACCAGAACCGCCCCATGTTCGCCACCGGCAGCGCCGACGTGCAGCCGTACATGCGCGACATCCTGCGCGAGCTGGGGCCGGTGCTCAACGACCTGCCCAACAAGATCAGCATCGCCGGCCATACCGACGCGTCGCAGTACGCGCGCGGCGAGCGCGCCTACAGCAATTGGGAGCTGTCGGCCGACCGCGCCAACGCGTCGCGCCAGGAGCTGGTGGCCGGCGGCATGCACGAGGGCAAGGTGTTGCGCATCCAGGGCCTGGCCTCGAGCATGAGCCTGGTTAAAGATGACCCGTTTGCTGCCGTTAACAGACGTATCAGTCTGGTGGTGCTCAATGCATCGACCCAGCGGCGCATCGAGAACGAGAACGCCGCGGCGGCCGATGTCAACGCGCGCGACGCGCAGGGCGTCGGCGCGGCGCTGGCCGGCCAGTTGGCGGCCAGCGGCTCGGACGGGGGCGCCAGGTAGCGATAGGGAGAGGCATGACGGCAAGAATTCTGGTGGCGGACGATTCGGCGACGATGCGCATGATCGTGCAGGCCGCGTTGACGGGGGCGGGTTGGCAGGTCGTGACCGCCAGCGATGGCAAACAGGCGCTCGAACTGGCCCAGGCGCAGGCTGTCGACCTGGTCGTCAGTGACTGGAACATGCCCGTCATGGGCGGGCTGGACCTGATCCGGGGCCTGCGTGGGCAGGCCCGCTACCAGGATCTGCCCGTGCTGGTGCTGACCACCGAGGACGATGGCGATAGCAAGGCCGCCGCGCGCGATCTGGGCGTATGCGGCTGGCTCAACAAGCCGCTCGATCCGGATGTGCTGGTCGATCTGGCGGCGGAGCTGCTTGGCGTGGCGCCAGGCGCGTAGCGGTTTCTATAGGAAGCATACGGGTCATGAGTTCAGGTCTGGACCTCAGTCAGTTCTACGAAACATTCTTCGACGAAGCCGACGAGCTGCTCGCGCAGATGGAGCAGTTGCTGCTCGAGCTGGATGTGGGCGCGCCCGACATCGAGCAGCTCAACGCGATCTTCCGCGCCGCGCATTCCATCAAGGGCGGCGCGGCCACTTTCGGCTGCTTCCAGAAGCTGGCCGGAACCACGCATTTGCTTGAGAACCTGCTGGACGCGATCCGGCGCGGCGAGATGGGACTGCGCGCCGACATGGTGGACATTTTCCTGGAAACGAAAGACGTGCTCAAAAGCCAACTGGACGCCTACCGGGCCTCCGAAGAGCCCGAAGATGCCGTGTTCGAGCGCATTTGCGCCGTGTTGCGCCAGCTGGCGCTGGAAGGCGGACAGGCGCCGGCGGCCGCGGCGCCGGCGCCGGTAGCGGCTTCCGAACCCGGCCCGGAACCCGAACCCGCGCCCCAGCCCGCCGCGGCATCGACGGCGGCGGGCCTGCCGTTGCGGGTGCGTTTCAGCAAGGTCTCGGACAAGGATGCCCAGTCGCTGCTGGAGGAAATGGGCAACCTGGGCGACGTGCGCGCCAGCGAGCGCGCCGGCCAGACGCTGACGGTGTGGGTCGACACGACCTGCTCGCCGGACGATATCGAAGCGGTGTGCTGCTTCATCATCGACGCGGACCAACTGGAAATCGCCCGCGAGGCCGAGCCGGCCCACGCGTCGGCGCAGGCGGCCGTAGCGGCCGCGCCGGATGCCGCCGCCACGCCGGCGCCGGTTGCCGCTCCCGCCGCGGCCCAGGCCGCCGAGCCGGCGCGCGCCGCGCGCCCGAGCATCGCGCCCGCGCACGCCGACAAGGAATCGACCTCGATCCGCGTCGGCGTCGAGAAGGTCGACCAGGTGATCAACCTGGTCGGCGAGCTGGTGATCACGCAGGCGATGCTGGCGCAGACCGCCTCGACGCTCGATCCGGTGCTGCACGATCGCCTGCTCAATGGCATGGAGCAGCTCGAGCGCAATGCGCGCGACCTGCAGGAAGCGGTCATGTCCATCCGCATGATGCCGATGGACTACGTGTTCAGCCGCTTTCCGCGCCTGGTGCGCGATATCGCCGGCAAGATGGGCAAGCAGATCGAACTGCAGACCTATGGGCGGGCCACCGAGCTGGACAAGAGCCTGATCGAGCGCATCATCGACCCCTTGACGCACCTGGTGCGCAACAGCCTGGACCACGGCATCGAAACGCCGGACAAGCGCGTGGCGGCCGGCAAGGAGCCGGTGGGCCAACTGGTGCTCTCGGCGCAGCACAATGGCGGCAACATCGTCATCGAGGTCAGCGACGATGGCGGCGGCCTGAGCCGCGAGCGCATCCTCAGGAAGGCCGTGGCCCAGGGGCTGACGGTCAACGAGAACTCGCCCGACGACGAGATCTGGCAACTGATCTTCGCGCCCGGTTTCTCCACCGGCGACCAGGTCACGGACATCTCCGGGCGCGGCGTCGGCATGGACGTCGTGCGCCGCAACATCCAGGACATGGGCGGCCACGTGCAGCTCTCCAGCGTGCCGGGGCAGGGAACGACCACGCGCATCGTGCTGCCGCTGACGCTGGCCATCCTGGACGGCATGTCGGTGCGGGTGGGCGAGGAAACCTTCATCCTGCCGCTGAACCATGTGACGGAATCGCTGCAGCCGCAGGCCGACCAGATCTATTCGGTGGCCGGCAACGAGCGCGTGATGCAGGTGCGCGGCGAATACCTGCCGCTGGTGGAAATGCACCGGGTGTTTTCGGTGGGCCAGGCGCAGGCCGATCCCACCCAGGCGATCGCCGTCATCATGCAGGCCGAGGAGCGCCGCTTCGCGCTGCTGGTCGATCACCTCGTCGGCCAGCACCAGGTGGTGGTGAAGAATCTCGAATCGAATTATCGCAAGGTGCCTGGCATTTCGGCCGCCACCATCCTGGGCGACGGCAGCGTGGCGCTGATCGTGGACGTATTCGCGCTGGCGCGCGCCAACCGGGAAAAGTGGTCCCAGCCCGAAGCCATTCTGAATTGACGGAGAGACATATCATGGCAGCCAAACCGCACACCCAGGCCACGCGCGCGGAAGACGTGGGCAACGAGTTCCTGGTCTTCACGCTGGGCGAGGAAGAATACGGCATCGACATCCTGAAAGTGCAGGAAATCCGCGGCTACGACGCGGCCACGGTCACGCGCATCGCGAACGTGCCGTCCTTCATCAAGGGCGTGACCAACCTGCGCGGCATCATCGTGCCCATCGTGGACCTGCGCATCAAGTTCAACCTGGGCAGCGTCGAATACAACGAGCAGACCGTCGTCATCATCCTCAACCTGGACCGCCGCGTGGTCGGCATCGTGGTCGACGGGGTGTCGGACGTGCTGATGCTCAACGCGGCCCAGGTGCGTCCGGCGCCCGAGTTCGGCGCCACCCTGTCCACCGAGTACCTGACCGGCCTGGGCACGGTGGACGAACGCATGCTCATCCTGGTCGACATCGAGAAGCTGATGACCAGCGACGAGATGGCGCTGGTGGAGAAAGTGGCGTCCTGACGGCGGTCAGTCCGCGGGCGGCGCGCCGCCCGTCGTTTCGTTCAACGCTTGCAGTCAAGGAGTGGTTCCTGTCATGCGCAAGTTCCTCGCGAACCTGTCGATACGCGGCAGCCTGTTGGGCGTGCTGGCGTTCTTCTCTTTCATGCTGGTCGTCGGCGCCGCCCTGGGCGTGCTGTCGCTGCGGGTCAGCAACGACACGTTGCAGGGAGTCAAGCAGACCCAGGATGTCGCCGACGCGATGGATCGCGTCGTCAACAGCTACAAGGACGCGTTCAACGGCCTGGGCCGCGCCGCGGCGTCGCACTATGGCGCGATCGTGAGCGCGATCGGCCAGCCGGTGCAGGTCGAACAGGGCCTGGGCAGCGAGGCGGCGGGCTTGCTGCAGCGCGCCAAGGCTTCGCTCAACCGCGCCGAGACCGAATACGAGTACTACAAGGGCCTGGCTCGGCCGGCCAGCGCCGCCGACAGCCTGAAAGAAGTCGAGAACGCCTTCGAGGCGCTGGTCGGCCAGGGGCTCCATCCGCTGGCCGCCGCCTTGGAGAAGGGCGACATGGCCGGCTATCAGTCGCATGCGCAGAACGTCCTTGACGCGCTGGAAGGACGTTTCTCGGGCGCCATCGCCGCGTTCGACTTCTGGCGCGCCAGCGAGCTGCTCGACGCCCACGAAGTGGCTGAGACGCGCTATCGCTTCGTGCTGGCGGCCGTGGCCGCGGGCGGGGTGCTGGCCGCGCTGCTGGTGTTTTCGACCTATCTGTTCCTGCGCCGCCGCGTGCTGCAGCCTTTGCGCGAAGTAGGCCAGCATTTCGACAAGATCGCCGCGGGCGACCTGACCGCGCGGGTGGATGTGCGCAACAGCAACGAGATCGGCCAGCTGTTCGCCGGCCTCAAGCGCATGGAGGAAAGCCTGACGCGTACCGTCGCGGCGGTGCGCCGCGGGGTAGACGAGATCAACGTGGGTTCGCGCGAGATCTCGGCCGGCAACACGGACCTGTCCAGCCGCACCGAGGAGCAGGCGGCCTCGCTGGAGGAGACCGCGGCCTCGATGGAGCAGCTGGCCTCGACGGTCAAGCAGAATGCCGACAACGCGCGCCAGGCCAACCAGCTGGCGGGAGTCGCCTCGGACGTGGCCGAGCGTGGCGGTTCGGCGGTGTCGGAGGTGGTGGCGACGATGCAGGACATCTCGGCCAGCTCGCGCAAGATTTCCGAGATTGTGTCGGTGATCGACGGGATCGCGTTCCAGACCAACATCCTGGCGCTGAACGCGGCGGTGGAAGCGGCGCGCGCGGGCGAGCAGGGCAAGGGTTTCGCGGTGGTGGCGGGCGAAGTGCGCTCGCTGGCGCAGCGCAGCGCCCAGGCGGCCAAGGAGATCAAGGTGCTGATCGAGGACTCGGTCGGCAAGGTGGGCACGGGCTCGCAGCAGGTCGAGCGCGCCGGTGCGACGATGCAGGAGATCGTGGCCTCGGTCAAGCGGGTGACGGACATCATGGGCGAGATTTCGGCGGCCTCGGAAGAGCAGTCCAGCGGGATCGAGCAGGTCAACCGCGCGGTGTCGCAGATGGACGAGGTAACGCAGCAGAACGCGGCGCTGGTGGAAGAGGCGGCCGCGGCGGCCGGTTCGCTGCAGGAGCAGGCGCAGCGCCTGGCCGAGGCGGTCGCGGTGTTCAGGATCAATGCCGGCGAGGTGATCGAAGTGCCGGCGCACCAACTGGGATCGAGGCAGGCGCCGGGTGCGCGCGAGACGGCGCTGGCGCACGATGACGCGCTGGCGCTGGGGCACTGAGGTCAGGCGTGGCGACAGCAATGACGACGCCGGCTTTCAGCGCCGAGCGCCAGTTCGAGTTCCGCGACGCGGACTTCGCCCGGGTACGGCAGATGATCTACGCGCGCGCCGGCATTTCGCTGGGCGCGCACAAGCGCGAGATGGTGTACAGCCGCCTGGCGCGGCGCCTGCGCGCGCTGGGGCAGCAGGAGTTCCGCGTCTACCTGGACGGGCTGGAGAACGAGCCGGCCGCGCCCGAGTGGGAAGACTTCGTCAACGCCCTGACGACCAACCTGACCGCCTTCTTTCGCGAGTCGCATCACTTTCCCATTCTGGCCGATTTCGCGCGCCAGCGCGGCGGGCCGGTATCGGTGTGGTGCTGCGCCGCCTCGACCGGCGAGGAGCCGTACTCGATCGCCATGACGCTGGTCGAGAGCCTGGGCGCGCGCGCCCAGGCCAGCCAGCTGCTGGCCACCGATATCGACACCAACTGCCTGCAGCGCGCGCGCGCGGGCGTCTATCCGTACGAGCGGGTGGCCAAGCTGGACCCGGCGCGCCTGAAGCGCTTCTTCATGCGCGGACGCGGCGCCAATGAGGGGCAGGTCAAGGTGCGCGCGGAGCTGGCCGACATGGTGCGCTTCGAGACCTTGAACCTGCTGGCGCCGCACTGGCCGATCAACGAGAAGTTCGACGCGATCTTCTGCCGCAATGTCATGATTTACTTCGACAAGCCGACCCAGGCCAGGATCCTGCGGCGGTTCGTCCCCTTGCTCAAGCCGGGCGGGCTGCTGTTTGCCGGGCATTCCGAGAATTTCACCTATATCAGCCGCGACTTCCGCCTGCGCGGACAGACTGTCTATGAGCAGGCCAGCGGCGAGTTGCCAGTATGAAGAAGATCAAGGTCTTGTGCGTGGACGATTCCGCGCTGGTGCGCGGCCTGATGACCGAGATCATCAACAGCCATCCGGACATGGAGGTGGTCGCGACCGCGCCCGATCCGCTGGTGGCGCGCGAACTGATCAAGAAGCACAACCCGGACGTGCTGACGCTGGATGTGGAAATGCCGCGCATGGACGGCCTGGATTTCCTCGAGAAGCTGATGCGGCTGCGGCCCATGCCGGTGGTGATGGTGTCGTCGCTGACCGAGCGCGGCGGCGAGATCACGCTGCGGGCGCTGGAACTGGGCGCGATCGATTTCGTGACCAAGCCCAAGCTGGGGATCCGCGACGGACTGATCGAGTATTCCGAGGTGATCGCGGACAAGATCCGCGCCGCCTCGCGCGCGCGCCTGCGCGCGCCGGCGCCGGCCGGCCACGCGGCGCCGCTGCGCCTGCGCAGCCCGTTCGCCAGCTCCGAGAAGCTGGTGATCGTGGGCGCATCGACCGGCGGCACCGAAGCGATCCGCGAGGTGCTGCAGCCCCTGCCGGCCGACAGCCCGGCGATCCTCATCACCCAGCACATGCCGGCCGGCTTCACGCGCTCGTTCGCGCAGCGCCTGGACGCGCTGTGCGCGGTGACCGTGCGCGAAGCCAGCGACGGCGAGCGGGTGCTGCCTGGCCACGTGTACCTGGCGCCGGGCGGCGAGACGCATATGCGCCTGGGCCGCAGCGGCGCCAACTACGTGATCGGGCTGCAGGCCAGCGAGCCGGTCAACCGGCACCGCCCCTCGGTGGACGTGCTGTTCCATTCGGCCGCCGAGGCGGCCGGCGGCAATGCGATCGGGGTGATACTGACCGGCATGGGCAAGGATGGCGCGGCCGGCTTGCTGGCCATGAAACGCGCCGGCGCGCGGACCATGGCGCAGGACGAGGCCAGTTGCGTGGTCTTCGGCATGCCGCGCGAGGCCATCGCGCTGGGCGCGGCCGACGAGGTCATGCCGCTGGCCGACATCAGTGAGCGGATTCTGACGCGTCTGGGCGACCGCGGGCATCGCGTTTGACGCCCCGGTCCCAACGGAGCGGGCGTCCGGACATTATTTTCTTGGAGTTGAGATGGTAGATAAGGGAATGAAGATACTGGTGGTGGATGATTTCCCCACCATGCGGCGCATCATACGCAACCTGCTCAAGGAGCTGGGTTTCGAGAACGTCGACGAGGCCGAGGACGGCGCCATCGGGCTGGAGAAACTGCGCAACGGCGCCTTCCAGTTCGTGGTGTCGGACTGGAACATGCCGAACCTCGACGGCCTGGAGATGCTCAAGCAGATCCGCGCCGACGCGGCGCTGAAGTCGTTGCCGGTGCTGATGGTGACGGCCGAGGCCAAGAAGGAGAACATCGTGGCGGCGGCCCAGGCCGGCGCCAACGGCTACGTGGTCAAGGCGTTCACGGCCGCGACGCTGGAAGAGAAGCTGAACAAGATCTTCGAGAAACTCGCCGGCTGAGGTACCGAATGAATGCGACGGACACTGGCATGCAGGCAGACCCGACCGACCTGATCCAGCGGATCGCCTCGTTGACGCGCATGCTGCGCGACAGCATGCGCGAGCTCGGGCTGGACCAGGCCATCAAGGATGCCGCCGAGGCGATTCCCGATGCGCGCGACCGCCTGCGCTACCTGGCGCAGATGACCGAGCAGGCCGCCAACCGGGTGCTGAACGCCATCGAGGCCGCCGGCCCCATCCAGGACGGCATGGCGCGCGGCGCCCAGGCGCTGGACGAGCGCTGGCAGCAATGGTACGACCAGCCGCTCGAGCTGCCGCAGGCGCGCGCCCTGGTGCAGGACACGCGCGCCTTCCTGGCCGCGGTGCCGCAGCACACGCAGCAGACCCAGGCGAAGCTGATGGAAATCGTGATGGCGCAGGATTTCCAGGACCTGACCGGCCAGGTCATCATGCGCATGATGGACGTGGTGGGCGCGATCGAGCGTGAACTGCTGCAGGTGCTGCTGGACAACGTGCCGCAGGAGCGCCGCGACGAAGCCAATTCGCTGCTCAACGGCCCGCAGGTCAACCCCGGCGGCAAGGCCGACGTCGTCACCAGTCAGGACCAGGTCGACGACCTGCTGGCCAGCCTGGGCTTCTGACCAGGGCAGGGTGCCTGTCCCCGCAGGGACAGGCACCGAATGGGCGTGGCGCAGGGTGCGGGGCGCCTGTCCCCGCGGGGACAGGCATCCCCACGCGCCGGCCGCCGCCATCCCGGAATAACGCCGCTTTCCCCCGCTTCTTGGCTTATCGCCGCGCGGGCCGTCCGCCTAGAATCTCGGCGGGCAGTCCACAACCCGCATCCGGGCTGCAAACGAAGCGTCGAGCATGGCCGAAGAAAGCGATCTTGAAAAGTCCGAAGCCGCCTCTCCCAGGCGCCTGGAAAAGGCGCGCGAGGAGGGGCAGATTGCGCGTTCGCGCGAGCTGGGCACGTTCATGATGCTGGCCGCCGGCGTGGTGGGCGTATGGCTGAGCGGTTCGATGCTGTACCAGGGCCTGACCGGCGTGCTGCGGCGCGGCCTGGGGTTCGAGCCGCGGGTGGCGCAGGACCCGGGCGTGATGGTCGAGCAGGCGGTGCATGGCGCCGGGCGGGCGCTGCTGACGGTGCTGCCCATGTTCGGCATGCTGGCCGTGGTGGCGGTGCTGTCGGCGGTGCTGCTGGGCGGCTTTGTCTTCTCGACCAAGCCGCTGGAGCCGAATTTCTCGAAATTGAGCCTTTGGTCGGGCATCAAGCGCATGTTTTCGGCCCAGACCGTGGTCGAACTGGTCAAGGCACTGGCCAAGGCCGCGCTGGTGGGCGGGGTGGCGGTCTGGGTGATCTGGCACTACCACGACGACATGCTGGGCCTGATGCACGTGGCGCCCAGCGCCGCGCTGACCAGCGCCATGTCGCTGGTGGCGCTGTGCAGCGCCCTGATCGTGGGCTCGCTGCTGTTCGTGGTGCTGCTGGATGTGCCCTGGCAGATCTGGAACCATCTGAAGAAGCTGCGCATGACCAAGGAAGATGTGCGGCAGGAACACAAGGAAAGCGAGGGCGACCCCCATGTGAAGGGCCGCATCCGCCAGCAGCAGCGCGCCATGGCGCGCCGGCGCATGATGTCGGAGGTGCCCGGCGCCGACGTGGTGGTGACCAACCCGACCCATTACGCGGTGGCGCTGAAATATGCGGACGGCGCGGCCGGCGCGCCGCGCGTGGTCGCCAAGGGCACCGGGCTGATCGCCGCCCGCATCCGCGAACTCGCCGCCGAGCATCGCATCCCGACGCTCGAGGCGCCGCCGCTGGCGCGCGCCCTGCATCAACACGTCGAACTGGGACAGGAAATCCCGACGGCGCTTTATACCGCGGTGGCCGAGGTGCTGGCGTGGGTGTTCCAGCTGCGCAGCTGGCGTCCCGGACTGGGACGCGAGCCGCAGGCGCCGACGGCGCTGGCCGTACCGGCCGAACTGGACCCGCACAGCCCGCCCGCCACCCAAGGAGCCTGACGAATGAGCGCGCTGCTCTCCATGCTGAAAACCAACGGGGCCGCCAACGCCAAGCTGCTGGCCGGCCCCATCCTCATCGTGCTCGTGCTGGGCATGATGGTGCTGCCGCTGCCCACCTTCCTGCTGGACCTGCTGTTCACCTTCAACATCGCCCTGTCGGTGATGATCCTGCTGGTGGCGATGTTCACGCGCAAGCCGCTGGATTTCGCCGCATTCCCCTCGGTGCTGCTGTTTGCCACGCTGCTGCGCCTGTCCCTGAACGTGGCGTCCACGCGGGTGGTGCTGCTCAACGGCCACCAGGGCCCGGACGCGGCCGGCAAGGTGATCGAGGCGTTCGGCCACTTCCTGGTGGGCGGCAATTTCGCGGTCGGGATCATCCTGTTCGTGATCCTGACCATCATCAACTTCATCGTCATCACCAAGGGCGCCGGGCGGATCGCCGAAGTCGGCGCGCGCTTCACCCTGGATGCCATGCCGGGCAAGCAGATGGCCATCGACGCCGACCTGAACGCCGGGCTGATCGGCGAGGACGAGGCGCGCAAGCGCCGCGCCGAGGTGGCGCAGGAGTCGGATTTCTTCGGTTCGATGGACGGCGCCAGCAAGTTCGTGCGCGGCGACGCCATCGCCGGCCTGCTGATCATGGTCATCAACGTGATCGGCGGCCTGATCGTGGGCGTGGCCCAGCACGACCTGTCGGTAGGCGAATCGGCCCGCGTGTACACGCTGCTGACGATCGGCGACGGCCTGGTGGCGCAGATCCCGGCGCTGGTGATCTCCACCGCCGCCGGCGTGGTGGTCTCGCGCGTGGCGACCGACCAGGACGTGGGCCAGCAGATCCTCTCGCAGCTGTTCTCCAATCCCAACGTGATGTTCCTGACGGCCGCCATCGTCGGCATCATGGGCCTGATCCCCAATATGCCGCACCTGGCGTTCCTGACGCTGGCCGCGCTGCTGGCCGGTTGCGGCTGGATGGTCTACAAGCGCAACCTGGCCGCCGCCAGCCAGGCGCAGCAACCCGCCGAGACCGCCGCCGCCCAGGCGCAGGCGGCGGCCTCCGAGGCGACCTGGGAAGACGTTTCGATGGTGGACCAGCTCGGGCTGGAAGTGGGCTACCGCCTGATCCCGCTGGTCGACCATGCCCAGAACGGCGAGCTGCTGCACCGCATCCGCAGCCTGCGCAAGAAATTCGCCCAGGACGTGGGGTTCCTGCCGCCGGTGGTGTACATCCGCGACAACCTGGAACTCAAGCCGAACGACTACCGCATCCTGCTTTCCGGCGTGGAAATCGGTCGCGGCGTGGCCATGCCTGGCCAATGGCTGGCCATCGACCCGGGCGGCGTGGCCATGCAGGTCAAGGGCACGCCCACCACCGACCCGGCCTTCGGCCTGCCGGCGCTGTGGATCGACAGCGGCCAGCGCGACCAAGCCCAGGTGGCCGGCTACACGGTGGTCGACGCAAGCACCGTGGTGGCTACCCACCTGAACCACCTGATGCACCGCCACGGCGACAACCTGCTGGGCCGCCAGGAAGTGCAGGCGCTGATCGAACGCATCGGACGCGAATCGCCCAAGCTGGTCGAGGACCTCGTGCCCAAGACGCTGTCGCTCACCACCTTGTAGAAAGTGCTGCAGGGCCTGCTGGCCGAGGAGGTGCCGATCCGCGACATGCGCACCATCGTCGATACCCTGTCCGAGCACGCGCCGCGCCTGGCGGCCCTGGCCGCCAACGCGGGCGGGCAGCCCGATGTGCACGAACTGGTCGCGCTGACGCGCCGTTCGCTGGGACGCGCCATCACCCAGCAATGGTTCCCGGGCGAAGGCGAGCTGCGCGTGATCGGGCTGGACGTGCGCCTGGAGCGCGTGCTGACGCAGGCCATGGCCACCAGCGGCGGCCTCGAGCCCGGGCTGGCCGAGACGCTGCTGCGCGAGACCGAAGCGGCGCTGGCGCGCCAGGAGGCGCAGGGCAACGCTCCGGTGCTGCTGACCTCGCCGCCGTTGCGCGCGCCGCTGTCGCGCTTTCTCAGGCACCATCTGCCGCAGCTGGGCGTGCTTTCCAATGCCGAGATCCCCGATGAGCGCGTGGTACGCGTGACGGTGCTCATTGGAGGCAATGGCGAATGAAGCTGAGTCGTTTCGTCGCGGCCAGCAGCCGCGAAGTCATGCGCCTGGTGCGCGAGGCGCTGGGCCCGGACGCGCTGATCGTGTCCAACCGCAGCGTGGCCGAGGGCATCGAAGTGGTGGCCACGCTGGACGAGACGCCCGCCGCGGCGTCGGCGACGCCGTTGCCCGATGCGCCGGCCGCGCCGCCCGCCGACATGCCCGCTGCGGACGCGCCCGCGCCGCTGTCCATGGCGCGCCTGCCCGATGCGCCGATGCCCGCGGCCATGCCGGCCGGCCGCGTCTCGCCGGGGCTGGAGGCGGGCGTGCAGGCCGCCATCGACGCGCTGCGCGGTTCGCTGGAAAGCCGCATGGACGGGCTGCTGTGGAGCACGCGCGAGGGGCCGGGCCGCGAGCCGGTGGGCGCCGGGCTGTTCCGCGCCTTGCTCGAAGCGGGTTTCAGCATGCCGCTGGCGCGCATCCTGCTCGAGCGCCTGCCGCAGGCGCTCGACGCCACGCAGGCGCTGGCCTGGGCGCGCAACGAACTGGTGACGCACCTGCCGGTGCTGCGCCGCGAGGACGACCTGCTGGCCGGCGGCGGCGTGTTCGCGCTGGTCGGCCCCACCGGGGTGGGCAAGACCACCACGCTGGCCAAGCTGGCGGCGCGCTGCGTGGCGCGCGAAGGGCGCGAGCAGGTGGCCATGCTGACCACCGACAATTTCCGGATCGGCGCGCTGGAACAATTGCAGATCTATGGACGCCTGATGGGCATTCCGGCCCATTCGGTGCGCGACGCCGATGAGTTGCGCGACGCGCTGGGCAGCCTGGGCAACCGCAGGATCATCCTGATCGACACCACGGGCATCAGCCAGCGCGACCGCCAGGTGGCGGGGCAGGCGGCCATGCTGTGCAACGCCGGCAAGCCGGTGCGCCGCCTGCTGGTGCTCAACGCGGCCAGCCAGGGCGACACGCTGGACGAAGTGGCGCACGCCTATCGCAACGGCGTGGGCGAGGACGTGGTCGGCTGCATCATCACCAAGCTGGACGAGGCCTCGCGGCTGGCGCCGGCGCTGGATACGGCGATCCGCCACCGGCTGCCCATCCACTATGTCTCCTACGGGCAGAAAGTGCCCGAGCACATGGCCCTGGCGCGCGCCGACGAACTGATCGACCGCACCCTGGCCACGCTGCAGCGGGTCAAGCCGCTGTATGCGCCCAGCGAGGCCGACCTGGCCGCCTTGTGCAGCGCCTCTCGCGAGCAGGCGCGCGACGAGCCGGCGCAGCGCCGCCAGATGCTGGCCGCCACGCTGCTGGGCCAGGGCGGCGCCGCCGCGCGCGACCTCGACGGCGCGCTGGACTGGCTGCGCGACGATCCGGCCTGCGCGCAGGCGCGCGGCCATGGCCGGCCCGGCCACGGCCCGGGCGCTGGGCGACGCGGGGCTGGCCCTGGCGCGCCAGGCCTATCCCGCCGCCAGCAGCCGTTATCTGCTGGCCATGCACGGCAAGGCGGCGCTGCGCGCCGCCGGCCTGCCGCAGGCCACCTTGCTGTCGGCTTTGCTGATGAGCGACCGCGGCGCGGCGCTGGCCGCGCCCGCCCAGCAATTGATGCTGCAGCATGGCCTGCTGGCGGCGTACGCGCCGGGCGAACCGGCCGGCGCCAATCCGATTCAGGCCCTGCTGGCGCGCACCGACTACCTGTCGGGCGCGCTGGCTCAATTGCCGCACGTGCATGTGTTCGACGCCGGCTCGGCCCCGCCATGGCAGGCGCTGGCCGGGCAGGACGCCGGGTGGCTGGCGCGCTGCGCCGGCGCCACGCGGGTGCAGCAGGACCTGTGTCCCACTTTGCTCAGGGCCGTGGCCCGCGGGCTGGGATACCTGCCGGTGGGTAATGTGGCGGTCCCGGGCAAGGGCAGCGCGCCCCTGGCGCTGTGGGCCGGCAGCGCGGACGTCTCGCTGGCGGCGCGTGGCCAGGCGCCGCTTGCGGTGCGCATGGTCAGCGCGCGCCTGCTCGATCCGTCCAGCGGGCGCCAGGTGGCGCAGTGGTTCGGCCTGACCAACCTGGCCGCCACGCAGGCCGATGCGGCCACGCTGGCGCGCTGGCTGGTGCAGTACGAACAGGCGCGCGGCGCTTTCCGCTACATGGCGCATGCCTGGGCGGCGCTGCCGCCGGATGCGGGCGATGCCGCGGCGCTGGCCGCGCGCGCGCTGGCGGCGGGACAGCTGGGCGCGGCGTGCTGGCAGCTGGAACACCAGGCGCAGGCCGCCGCGATGCGCCAGGCCTTGCCCGGCCTGCTGGGGCCGGGCGCGCGCAAGACGCCCGCGCGGCTGGCGCCCGCGGCCTTGATGAAGTTGTTTGCCTTGCTGGAGATGGCCGGCTGAAGGCCGGCCGGGCCGGATCAGGTGGCGACGATGGCGCGGCCCGATGCCGCGCTGGAGTAGCCGCGCTTGCCGCGGCCCTGGGCGTCATAGGTGGCGGCCGCGCCGGTGCCGGCGGCCTGGCGCAGGGCGTCGAGCGACTCTTGCGTATGGCGCAGGTTCACCGCGATCAGGGTGCCGTTGCGCTGGTTGTGCTCGCGCGCCTGGGCGGCGTTGGCCTGCAGGGCCTGCCACAGCGGGCCCAGTTCAGGGTGGGCGGCGGCAGCCGCGTCGGTGCCGGCCGGACCGCTGGCCAGGCCGGCGTCGCTCAGCAGGGCGTCGCGCTCGGCGCCCAGCTGCGCCAGGTCGTCGGCCAGGGTTTCCTTGCGCTGCACCGCGGCCTGCAGCGACTCGTGCGCGCGGCGGTCCATCAGGGCCTCGGTTTCCGCTTCCAGGGCGTGGAGGAACTCCACCACCAGGGCGTTTTCGCGTTCGAGGCAGGACTTCAGGGCGGCAGAATTCATGGCGGGCAGCAGCGGTTTACTTGAGCAAATCGCGGGCGCTGGCGATCAGGCTGTCGGCGATGCGGGTGGGGTCGATCCGCAACTGGCCGGACGCGATGGCCGCCCGGATGGCCGCCACACGCTCGACGTCGATGTCGCTGCCGCCTTCCTGAGCCAGCAATTGGCGCGAGGCCGGGCTGAGCGCCACTTGCGCGCTGCCCGAACCGGCCTGGGCGCCGCCGCCATAGGCTTGGGCCACGGCGTGCTCGGCGCGTGCGCCGACCGCGTTGGGGCCCACCGGATGGCTGGTCGAGGATTGGATCTTCAAAATATTCTCCGCTGCGCGGGACCGGCCCGATGGGGGCGATCCGCCTGGTTATGCCTGTGTAACGACACCATGGGCGCAAACTTTAGGGCACGGGGATGGTAGGGGGCCGGTCATGTGTAACAGATTTTACAGCTGGATTTCGACCAGTCCGGCCGCCTGCACGATGCCGCTGACCACCTGGCCGGAGGCGGTGCGTACCTGGACCGTCGCGCTGGGCGGGGCGTTGTCCAGCGCCTGGCCTTCGCTGCTGACCACGAAGCCGTTGCCGCGCGCGGTGATGCGCACGCTCTGGCCGCGCGATACCGATTCGGCGCTGCGCAGCCCGGCGCCCTTGATGGGCTGGCCCGCGGCGATGCGGTGAGCGGGGCGCATGCCGAGGATGGCGGCCGCGTCGGTGATGACGCCCGGGGGCAGGGCCACCAGGTCGCCGTCGCGGGTGGTCAGGTCGGCCGCCTCGATGGTCTTGCCCGGCGCGATCTGGCGCGCCGCCACGTAGTACTGGCCCGGCACGCTGACGGTGGCCTGGGCGTAGACCGTCCAGGTGCGCGGCGCGACGCAGCGCAGGCCGACCGTCATGCGGGCGCGTACCCGCATCCCCGAGGGCATGAAGGGCGTCAGGGCCTCGCAGGCGTCCAGCCGGTCGGTGCGTAGAGGGTCCAGCGTGATGGATGGCTCGCCGGGCAGGGCGGCCAATTGCTGGCGCAGATAGCTTTCGGCCGCCGCGGCCAGCTCGGCGGGATCCTGGGCGGGGGGCTCGGCCGCGGCGCGCGGCATGGCGCCCGCCAGGATGGCCAGCGCCGCCAGGCGCGCAATGGAACGGGAACGGGGCGATTTCATGATAGGCAAATTGTAGAAGGGCGCCGTGCCGCGCAATAGCCGAATTGGCTCGGAAATGGCGGGTTGTTTGGCTTTTTGTGGCGGCCGCCCGCAACCTAAGATGCCGTCATGCCAAAAAGCGAGCCAGGCCGTGCGGCCGGTTTTCTTGGGCCAATCAGTTCGCACACTATCGGGACGCGCCAGATGCTAGACCGGCTAAACGAGGATTTCCGCTTTTTCCAGCAATCGATCGCGCTGCGCGCGCAACGGCAGGAAGTGCTGTCCTCCAATATCGCCAACGCCGACACGCCCAACTACAAGGCGCGCGACTTCGATTTCAAGGCCGCCATGCAGGGCGCGCTGGAGCAGCGCATGCGCCTGCCCGACACGAATCTCGCGCTGACCTCGGCGCGCCACATTCCCGGCCAGGCGACCACGCCGTCGCCGGCCGAACTGATGTACCGCCTGCCTTACCAGCCCAGCCTGGACGGCAATACCGTCGACATGGACAGCGAGCGCGTGCGCTTCGCCGACAACACGCTGCATTACCAGAGCAGCCTGCAGGTGTTGTCGGGCCGCATCCGTTCGCTGATGTCGGCGATCCAGGAATAACGGAGTCCAGCCATGTCCCTGTTGAGCATTTTCGAGATCGCCGGTTCGGCGCTGAGCGCGCAGTCCCAGCGCATGAACGTGTCGGCCAGCAACATGGCCAACGCCGACAGCGTGGCCGGCCCCGACGGCCAGCCGTACCGGGCGCGCCAGGTGGTGTTCCAGGTCAATCCGCCGCCCGGCCAGGCCTTCGGCCAGGAGATCGGCGGCGTGCGCGTGGCCGGCGTGGTCGAGGACCAGTCGCCCTTCAAGAAAATCTACGACCCCAAGCATCCGATGGCCGACGCACAGGGCTACGTGAACATGCCCAACGTCGATCCGGTGGCCGAGACGGTCAACATGATCGCCGCCTCGCGCTCGTACCAGGCCAACGTCGAAGTGCTCAACACCGCCAAGCAGCTGATGCTCAAGACGCTGACCATCGGCCAGTCCTGATCGGCGCGCGGACATCGCCTGCGGCACGCATACCGGAGCATTCATCCATGACCACCGTCAACGAAACCACTTCCCAGGCCGGCCTGGCCCTGGCGCAGGCCGGCTCCAACAGCGCCGCCCAGGGCATCCAGGATCAATTCCTGACGCTGCTGGTGACGCAGCTGCGCAACCAGGACCCGCTCAACCCGATGGAGAACGCCGAGCTGACTTCTCAGCTGGCGCAGATCTCCACGGTGGAAGGCATCAACAACCTCAAGAACACCATGCTCGCCATCAGCGGGCAGATCGACGTGTCGCAGTCGATGGACGCGGTGTCGATGATAGGCAAGGGCGTGCTGATGCCGGGCGACAAGGTGTCGCTGGGCACCGACCCCAACGACCCCGCCCAGCGCGGCGCCACGCCGTTCGGCATCGATCTGCAGGGCGACGCGACCAAGGTGACGGTCAAGGTGCTGGATCCCTCGGGCGCCGTGGTGCGCACCATGGAGCTGGGCGACCTCAAGACCGGTGTGCACACGCTGCAATGGGACGGCAACAACGACGGCGGCCAGCCGCTGGCCGACGGCAAGTATTCGATCACGGTGAGCGCCAGCGACGCCGACGCGAATCCGGTCAAGACCGAGGCGCTGACCTACGGACAGGTCAAGAGCGTGGCGTATTCCACCAACGGCCTGCGCCTGGACCTGGGCCTGGCCGGCCAGATCAGCATGCTGGATGTGCGCAAGGTCATCGGGGCTTCCGGGTCGGCATGACCCCAAACCGGGCCGGCCGCGCGCTGGCGACTCACCTCAACTTCTGAGAGCTACGGGACAAAGACATGGGATTCGGACAAGGATTGAGCGGCCTGAACGCCGCCTCGCAGAACCTGGATGTAATCGGCAATAACATCGCCAACTCGGGCACGGTCGGCTTCAAGTCGGGCGCGGCCTCGTTCGCCGACGTGTACGCCAGCTCGCGCGTCGGCCTGGGCGTGAAAGTCAGCGCCATCAACCAGCGCTTCACGGTGGGCAATATTTCGACCACCGGCGGCGAATACGACATGGCGATCGACGGCGGCAAGGGCTTTTTCCGCCTGACCGACCAGAGCGGCGGGGTGTTCTACTCGCGCAACGGCGAGTTCATGGTCGACAAGAACTTCTACATCGTCAACGCCCAGGGCTTTCGCCTGACCGGCTATCCGGCCGGCGGCGTGGGCGCCCAGCCGGTGGACCTGCAACTGCCTCAAGGCAACATCGCGCCGCAAGCGACCAGCACCGCGGGCCTGCAGACCAACCTGAACGCCAACGCCAAGGTCATCGACCCCAACGACACGCCGGCTGACGATGGCGCGGTGGAGCTGGACGGCACGACCTACCGTTTCACCAACGCGAGCGGCACCTTCGCCTGGGTCGCGCCCGCGCCGCTCGACGGCACCTACAACGGCGGCGACATCGTGATCGCCGGCGGCGCGGTGACCGGCGACCTTGCCAGCCAGCCGGGCTACCAGCCCTACAAGCCGCTGGTGGCCGGCATCCCGTTCGACCCGACCAATCCGCTGTCGTACACCGACCAGGTGCCGACCACGGTCTACGACTCGCTGGGCAACTCGCACCAGATGATCCAGTACTTCGCCAAGCGCCCCGCGGTGGGCACCGAGAGCGTGTACGAGGTCTATTACGTGCTGGACGGCCAGCCCATGCAGGTCAACGGCGGCGCCTCGCAGACGCTGAACTTCGACACCGCCGGCAATCTGCTCAACCAGCCGCCCACCGCCCAGGTGACGTTCGCCAACCCGGGCGGCAACGCCGCGCCGGCCGACCCGCTGGCGATCACCGTCAGCTACAACGGCGTCACCCAGTACGGCAGCGATTTCGCGCCCAAGGTGGTGCAGAACGGTTACTCCAGCGGCGAATTCATGGGCCTGTCGGTGGGCAAGGACGGCAGCCTGGTGGCCAAGTACACCAACGGCGAGACGCAGACCATCGGCACCCTGGTGCTGGCCAACTTCAACAACGTGCAGGGCCTGCAGCCGGTGGGCAACAACGCCTGGGTGGAGACGTCCGAATCGGGCCAGGCCACGCTGGGCCAGCCGGGCACCAACGGCCTGGCGACCATCGCCGGGCAGGCGCTGGAGGCCTCCAACGTGGACATGAGCCGCGAGCTGGTCAACATGATCGTGGCCCAGCGCACCTATCAGGCCAACGCGCAGACCATCAAGACGCAGGACGAAGTCATGCAGGTCTTGATGAACATGCGCTAAGCGCCGGCACCCACCAGAATCGAGAATAGAAGGCCAGGATGGACCGGATCATCTACACCGCCATGAACGGCGCGGCCCGCATTGCCGAGCACCAGACGGTGCTGGGCAACAACATGGCCAACGTCAACACGCCGGGGTTCCGCGAGCAGATCGCGCTGTACCGCTCGGTGCCCATGGCCGACGGCACCTCGCTGCCCACGCGGGTCTCGACCGTGGCGTCCACGCCCGGCAACAACTTCGAGATGGGCAACATGATGACCACGGGGCGCGAGCTGGACGTGGCGCTGGCCGGGCCGGGCTGGTTCGCGCTGCAGACGCCGCAGGGCGAGGCCTATACCCGCGCCGGCGCGTTGCAGGTGGGCGTCAACGGCCTGCTGCAGACCGCCACCGGGCAGCCTGTGCTGTCGGACCAGAACGCGGTCATCGAGGTGCCGGACCAGGCTAGCCTGACGATCGCGTCGGACGGCACGGTCACCGCCATCGGCGCGGGCGATCCGCCCAACAACATTCTCAACCTGGGCCGGCTGAAGATGGTCAACCCGCCACCGCAGCAGCTGGTGCATGGCGACGACGGGGTGTTCCGCATGCCGCAGCAGCCCGGCGGCCAGCCCGCCGCGCCGCTGCCGGCCGATCCGTCGCAGCGCCTGTTGAGCGGCGTGCTGGAGGGCAGCAACGCCAGCCCCATGGGCGCCATGGTGGGCATGATCCAGAACGCGCGGCGGTTCGAGATGCAGATGCAGGTGATACGCGAGGCGGACAAGAACGCCGAGCGCGCCAACGGGATTCTGGCCGCGGCCAGCTGATTATCAACGCGCGCGCCGAAGCGCCGCGCCAGGAGTTTTCATCATGATGCGTTCGTTGTGGGTTGCCAAGACGGGCCTGGAAGGCCAGCAGACGTCGATGGACGTCATTTCCAACAACCTGGCCAACGTCCAGACCAATGGCTTCAAGCGGGGCCGCGCGGTGTTCCAGGACCTGATGTACCAGACGCTGCGCCAGCCCGGCGCGCAGGTCGGCGACGCCAACCAGCTGCCCTCCGGGCTGCAGCTGGGCACGGGCGTGCAGGTCGCCGCCACCCAGCGGGTGTTCTCGCAGGGCAACATGAACAACACCGGCGGCGAAATGGACATCGCGATCCAGGGGCGCGGCTTCCTGCAGGTAAAGCTGCCCGACGGCACGCAGGCCTACACCCGCGACGGCTCGCTGCAGGTCGATCAGAACGGCCAGCTGACCACTGCCGGCGGCTATGTGATCCAGCCGCCCATCAACGTGCCCGACAACGCGCTGTCGCTGACCATCGGCAAGGACGGCACGGTGTCGGTCACCTAGCCCGGCGCGGCCGGCACCAACGTGCAGATCGGCCAGCTGCAGGTCGCCACCTTCATCAACCCCACCGGCCTGCAGAGCGTGGGCGAGAACCTGTACCTGGAAACCGACTCGTCGGGACCGGCCAACCTGCTGCAGCCGGGCATCGATGGCGCAGGCCAGATCCTGCAGCAGTACGTGGAAACCTCCAACGTCAACGTGGCCGAAGAGCTGGTCAACATGATCACCACCCAGCGCGCCTACGAAATGAACAGCAAGGCGGTCAAGACCTCCGACGAAATGCTGGCTCGCCTGACCCAACTGTGATGCTGAAGACCGTATTGCGCCTGCCGGTCTGCGCCGCGCTGCTGGCGCTGGCCGCGGGCTGCGCGATGATTCCGCCCGAACCGGTGGTGACCGGTCCGCTGACCGCGCCGCCTCCGCCGCCGCCGCAACCCTCGGCGCGGCCCAACGGCTCGATCTACCAGCCCTCGGCCTACGGCAACTATCCGCTGTTCGAGGACCGCCGGCCGCGCAACGTGGGCGACATCGTCACCATCGTGCTGGAGGAAAAGACCAACGCCGCCAAGGGCGTGGCCACCAACACCAGCCGCGACGGCTCGGCCACGCTGGGCGTGGCGGCCGCGCCGCGCTTCATGGACGGCGTCATCAACGACAAGCTGGATACCGATATCTCGGGCGGCAATACCGCCAACGGCACCGGCAAGAGCAGCGCCAACAACACCTTCACCGGCACCATCACGACCACCGTGATCGGGGTGCTGCCCAACGGCAATCTGCAGATCGCCGGCGAGAAGCAGATCGCCATCAACCGCGGCAGCGAGTACGTGCGCTTCTCGGGCGTGGTCGACCCGCGATCGATCACCGGCAGCAATACGGTGTCGTCGACCCGGGTGGCCGACGCGCGCATCGAATACCGCAGCAAGGGCGTCATGGACGAAGTCCAGACCATGGGCTGGCTGCAACGCTTTTTCCTGATCGCTTCGCCGTTCTGATCATGACATTTCCGACCTCGCTATCCGTTTTGCTGATTCCGCTGGCGCGCGCCGTCCTGGCCCTGGCGCTGCTGGGCGCGGGCGCCGCGCATGCCGAGCGCCTCAAGGACCTGGCCTCGATCCAGGGCGTGCGCGGCAACCAGCTGATCGGGTACGGCCTGGTCGTGGGGCTGGACGGCAGCGGCGACCAGGTGCGGCAGACGCCGTTCACGCAGCAAAGCCTGACCAACATGCTGTCGCAGCTGGGCATCACGGTGCCGCAGGGCAGCAACATGCAGTTGAAGAACGTGGCCGCCGTCATGGTGACCGCGACCCTGCCGTCGTTCGCGCGGCCCGGCCAGACCGTGGACGTGGTGGTTTCGTCGATGGGCAACGCCAAGAGCCTGCGCGGCGGCACGCTGCTGATGACGCCGCTCAAGGGCGCCGACAACCAGGTCTATGCCATCGCCCAGGGCAACCTCCTGGTGGGCGGGGCCGGGGCCTCGGCCGGCGGCTCCAGCGTGCAGATCAACCAGCTCAACGGCGGGCGCATCAGCAATGGCGCCATCGTCGAGCGCGCCGTGCCCACCATGTACGCGCAGGACGGCACGGTGTACCTGGAGATGAACAACACCGATTTCGGCACCACCCAGAACGCCGCCGCGGCCATCAACCGCCAGTTCGGCGCCGGCACCGCCATGGCGCTGGACGGCCGCGTGATCCAGGTGCGCGGCCCGCTGGACCCGTCCATGATGCCGGCGTTCATGTCGCAGGTGGAGAACCTGCAGGTCGCGCGCGCGCCGGCCACGGCCAAGGTCATCATCAACGCGCGTACCGGCTCGGTGGTGATGAACCGCACGGTCATGATCGAGGAGGCCGCGGTGGCGCACGGCAACCTGTCGGTGATCATCAATCGCCAGAACCAGGTGTTCCAGCCCGACACGCCGTTTACCGAGGGCCAGACCGTGGTCGTGCCCAACACGCAGATCGAGGTGCGCCAGGACGGCGGCGCGCTGCAGCGCGTGACCACCAGCGCCAACCTGGCCGACGTGGTCAAGGCGCTCAACGCGCTGGGCGCCACGCCGCAGGATCTGCTGGCCATCCTGCAGGCCATGAAAACCGCCGGCGCCCTGCGCGCCGACCTGGAAATCATCTAAGGCCCGTCGACCCAGCCATGTCATTCGTCAGCTATACCCCCCGCCCGGGCGTCCAGGAATCGGTCTTCGACCTGGGCCGCCTGGCCGACCTCAAGCGCGACGCGGTCAAGGCGCCGGACGGCCAGCGCCAGCAAACGGAAGTGGCCCGGCAGTTCGAGGCGCTGTTCCTGCAGATGATGCTCAAGCGCATGCGCGAGGCGACGCCCAAGGAGGGCCTGTTCGATTCGCAGCAGACCGAGATGCTGCAGGGCATGGCCGACGAGCAGCTGGCCCTGCAGCTGGCCTCGCCGGGCATCGGCCTGGCGCAGGCGCTGCTGGGGCAGATGCAGCAGGGCCAGCCGCCGGTCCCGGCCGCCGCGGCAGCCGGCGGCGACGCCGCGGCGGCCCGCGCGCTGGCCGGCACCGCCGCGCCCGCGCCGCTGGTGCGCGACCTTCGCGGCAACTATGTACAACCGGACCCTGCGCCCAGGCGCGAGGTCAACGCGCTGCTGGATGTGTTGCGCAGCAACCGGGCGCGCGACCGCGCCATGGCGGCGGCCGAGGGCGCGCCCTCGCACGTGGTCGACTTCGTGTCGCGCATGTCGCGCGCGGCCAATGTCGCGGCGCAGCAAAGCGGCGTGCCGGCGCGCCTGATCCTGGGCCAGGCGGCGCTGGAATCGGGCTGGGGCCGGCGCGAGCTGCGCCACGAGGACGGCAGCACCAGTTACAACCTGTTCGGCATCAAGGCGGGCGCCAGCTGGAAGGGCAAGGTCGTCAATGTGATGACGACCGAGTACGTCGACGGCGTCGCGCAGAAGTTGGTGCAGCCGTTCAGGGCCTATTCGTCCTACGAAGAGTCGTTCAGCGACTACGCCCGCCTGATCGGCAACAGCCCGCGCTACGAGGCGGTTACCCAGGCCGGCAACGAGATCGAGGCGGCGCGGCGCATCCAGGAGGCCGGCTACGCCACCGATCCGCGCTATGCCGAAAAGCTGATCAGCATCATGGGCCAGCTGCGCACCAGCGTGGCGCGCGCCGATTTTTCCGGCGGCCTCTAAATATTGGCGGCGGGCTGCCGTTAACCAGGCATCTGAACCGCGTGCGGTGAATTACGGGGCATTGCTAGCATGAATCTGTACAACTTGGCGCTGACCGGCCTGAACGCTTCGCAAGCCGGCCTGGAGACGACCAGCCACAACATCAACAATGCCACGACGGTCGGCTACAGCCGCCAGCGTGTCATCACCTCGACCGCCGGCGCCGGCGAGACCGGGCAGGGCTTTTTCGGCCGCGGTGTGCAGGTGGATACCGTGACGCGCCAGTACGATAGCTTCCTGTACCGCCAGCTGGTCGGCGCGCAAGGCAGCAGCGCCCAGCTGAGCACCCACCTCGCGCAAGTGTCGCAGGTGAACAATCTGTTCGGTGATCGCACCGTCGGCATCACGCCGGCGCTCGCGGGCCTGTTCACCAGCACCAACGCGGCGGCCACCAAGCCGGCCGATCCGGCCGTGCGCGCCGACATGATCGGCAAGGCCAACAGCCTGGTCACCCAGATCAATACCGCCTACCAGGAGCTGGAAAACCAGCGCAACGGCCTCAATACGCAGATCTCGACCACGGTCGAGCAGGTCAACAGCTACCTGGAGCGCATCAACGACCTGAACAAGCAGATCGTGATCGCGCGCGGCAAGGACGGGCACGCGCCCAACGACCTGCTGGACCAGCGCGACCAGGCCGTCTCGGAACTGAACCAGCTGACCGGCATCCGCTTCTACGAGCAGGGCGATACGTTCAACATCACGCTGCAAAGCGGCCAGACCCTGTTGTCGGGCACGACCGTCTATCCGCTGCAGGCGGTGCCCTCGGCCAGCGATCCCAAGCGCCTGGCGGTGGCCTATACGCTGCCGTCCGGGCCGGGCACCACCATCCAGGTGGAAATGAACGACAGCGAGGTTACCGGCGGCCAGCTGGGCGGCCTGCTGAGTTTCCGCAGCCAGTCGCTGGACGCGGTGCAGGACCAGCTGGGCCAGCTGGCCATCGGGCTGGCTATGGCGTTCAACGCGCAACACCGCGAGGGCTATGACCTGGACGGCCAGCCGGGCGGCGACATGTTCGGCCTGCAGGCGCCGGCGGCGATCCGCAATTCCGGCAATACCAGCACGGGCGAGTGGCAGTCGGCCTATACCGACGCCGACGCCATCCGCGCCAGCGCCTATCGCATCCAGTACGACGGCGCCAACTACACGGTGACGCGCCTGTCCGATGGCAGCAGCTTCGACGTGACGCCCAGCGGCACGCCGCCCACACTGTCGTTCGACGGCCTGACCCTGACCGGCAGCGGCACGCCGGCCGCCGGCGACGCCTGGACGCTGCAGCCGGCCCGCGACGCGGCGCGCGACCTCAAGCAATTGATCAGCGATCCCAGCAAGCTGGCGCTGGCCGATTCGGCGCTCGGCACGACCAACGGCAACAACGGCCTGAAGCTGGCCGAGCTGCAGACCGCCAAGGTGCTGGGCAACGGCAGCATGAGCCTGAACGAGATGTTCTCGCAGCTCGTCAATAACGTGGGCGTGCAGACGCAGCAGGTCAGCACGGCCAACACGGCGCAGGCCAACCTGGTCAAGCAGCAGGCCACCGCCCACCTGTCGGTGTCGGGCGTGAACCTGAACGAAGAGTACGTCAACCTGACGATCTTCCAGGAGCAGTACCAGGCCAGCGCCAAGATCCTGGATGTGGCCAGCACGGTGTTCGACACCTTGCTGGGCCTGCGCTGAGCGCGACGCTAAACAAGAGATTGGAGTTCGACGATGCGTTTGAGCACCGCACTGATTTACCAGAATGGCCTGAACGGCGTGCTGAACCAGGAAGCCGCCATGGCGCGCCTGCAGGAGCAGCTCTCCAGCGGCCGCCGGGTGTTGACGCCGGCCGACGATCCGCTGGCCGCCGCGCTGGCGGTCAACGTCTCGCAGACGTCCAGCATGAACAGCAACTACGACGCCAACCGCAAGCAGGCCGAGCAGGCGCTGGGCGCCCAGACCAATACGCTGCAGTCGGTCGTCAAGAACATGCAGGAAATGCTCAAGCGGGTGGTCGAGGCCGGCAACGGCACCATGAGCGATGCCGACCGCCAGGCGCTGGTCATCGCGCTCAAGGGCGCGCGCGAGGAACTGGTGGGGCTGGCCAACGCCACGGATGGCAACGGACAGTACCTGTTCTCCGGCTACAAGGGCTTTACCCAGCCCTACAGCTTCGACGCCGCGACCGGCAAGGTGACCTATAACGGCGACCTGGGCCAGCGCGGCATCCAGGTCGACCAGAGCCGCCTGATGAGCGGCGGCGACGTCGGCAGCGACATTTTCAACAGCGTCACCAGCGGCACGCTGGCCTATATCGCCGATGCCGGCGCGGGCAATGCCGGCACCGGACAATACAGCGCGGTGTCGTTCGACGGTCCGCGCGCCGGCAACTACGTGGGCCGCGATTTCCGTATCGAGTTCACGCGCGATGCGGTGACCGACGAGCTGCAGTACTCGGTGCTCAGCGACCCGCCGGTGGTGCCGCCCGAACAGCCGCTGCCGGCCAATATGCCTTACTCGGAGGGCTCCGTGATCGACATGAACGGCGTGTCGATCAAGTTGAGCGGCCAGCCCGAGGCGGGCGACGTGTTCACCGTGGAGACGCCCAAGTCCTGGAAGATGGGCGTGCAGGGCGACGCGGCCAACACCGGATCGGCCACGCTGACGCCGGTGTCCCTGCCGGACGGGCTGACCGGCAAGAACCTGAGCGTGGCGTTCCTGGACGACGGCGCCGGCGGCCTGCTCTACAGCGTGACCAGCACGCCGCCGGACCCCAGCCTGCCTGCCAACGTGCCGGTCAAGCCGGGCGATGTCATCGACATCGGCGGCCTGAAGGTCAAGGTGGACGGCCAGCCGGCCGCCGGCGACACATACGCCGTGACCACGCCGAAGTCGGCCAACGTGGACGTGTTCGACACGCTCAACGACCTGATCGGCGCGCTCGATACGCCCATCAGCGGCGATCCGCAGGCCGCCGCGGCGCTGGCCAACACGCTGGCCACGGCCAACAAGAAGCTGAACCTGTCGCTGGACAACGTGCTGACGGTGCAGGCTTCGGTGGGCGCGCGCCTCAATGAACTGGAAGCGCTGGGCAATACCGGCGCGCAGAAGGGCTTGTCGTACGTCAAGCAGCTGTCGGACCTGGAGGACGTGAACATCTACCAGGCGACCAGCGACTTGCTGTTGCGGCAGGTTGCATTGCAGGCGGCCTCGCTGGCCCTGCAGCGCATACAGGGAAACAGCCTGTTCTCGATGGGTCGATAGATCCACGGCAGGTCTCGTAGTCGGGAAATGGCGCGCGCTCCCCTCGAGGAGCGCGTGTTCGATGGAAAGCGGATAAACATGTGGTCGAATTTGAAGGTACGCACCTGCATCACCCTGGTGCTGGGCCTGTTTCTGGTGGCAATGCTGGTGTCCAACGCAATGGCCTGGCTGGGCATGAGCTCGAGCAACGACAAGCTGGAGCGCGTCAATAACGCGTATTCGAACCAGGCCGTGCCGGCCTACGAGGCCTACGTCATGCTGCTGCGGGCGCGGCTGAACATGGTCTCGTCGATGATGGACCTGCAGGAAGGGCGGTTGAAGGAGTCGGCCGATACGCTGGCGCACGCGCAGCGCCAGGCCGGCGAAGCGCGCGAGCGCTTCGAGGCCTTCCTGGCGGTGGCCAAGGCTTCGTCGGGCGCCGACCGGGTCGGCGCGGTGGAGACGGCGTTCCATGCCTACCTGGAGGTGGCGGCGCGCCAGATGGAGGCCATGCAGAACCAGAAGCTGGGCGAGTTCGTGCAGCTCAACCCGTCCGCGCAGCGCCTGAACACTGCTTTCGATACGGCGGCGTCGGCGTACCTGGACCGGATCGACACGGACACCGACGCGCTGGTGGACGATGCGCGCGCCGAACACCTGCGCGCCAATACGGTAACCCTGGTGTTGATTGTCCTGGCGCTGGCGCTGTGCGCCGGCTGCGGGGTGTTCATCGGCCGCGCCGTGCTGCGCCCGCTCAAGGAAGCCGGCCAGCACTTCGACAGGATCGCCGCGGGCGACCTGACCGCGCGGGTGGATGTGCGCAGCACCAATGAGATCGGCCAGCTGTTCGCCGCGCTGAAGCGCATGCAGGAGAGCCTGACGCGTACCGTCGCGGCGGTGCGCCGCGGGGTGGACGAGATCAACGTGGGTTCGCGCGAGATCTCGGCCGGCAACACGGACCTGTCCAGCCGCACCGAGGAGCAGGCGGCCTCGCTGGAGGAGACCGCGGCCTCGATGGAGCAGCTGGCCTCGACGGTCAAGCAGAATGCCGACAACGCGCGCCAGGCCAATCAGCTGGCGGCCAGCGCCTCGGACGTGGCCGAGCGCGGCGGTTCGGCGGTGTCCGAGGTGGTGACGACGATGCAGGACATCTCGGCCAGCTCGCGCAAGATTTCCGAGATTGTGTCGGTGATCGACGGGATCGCGTTCCAGACCAACATCCTGGCGCTGAACGCGGCGGTGGAAGCGGCGCGCGCGGGCGAGCAGGGCAAGGGTTTCGCGGTGGTGGCGGGCGAAGTGCGCTCGCTGGCGCAGCGCAGCGCCCAGGCGGCCAAGGAGATCAAGGTGCTGATCGAGGACTCGGTCGACAAGGTGGGCACGGGTTCGCAGCAGGTCGAGCGCGCCGGTGCGACGATGCAGGAGATCGTGGCCTCGGTCAAGCGGGTGACGGACATCATGGGCGAGATTTCGGCGGCCTCGGAAGAGCAGTCCAGCGGGATCGAGCAGGTCAACCGCGCGGTGTCGCAGATGGACGAGGTAACGCAGCAGAACGCGGCGCTGGTGGAAGAGGCGGCCGCGGCGGCCGGCTCGCTGCAGGAGCAGGCGCAGCGCCTGGCCGAGGCGGTAGCGGTGTTCAAGATCAATACCGGCGAAGTGATCGAAGTGCCGGCGCACCAATTGTCCGGCTACGCGGCGCCCCTGGTCGCGCAGTCCTGACCGGCACCCCGACGCCGCGGCCGGCTGGCCGCGGTCCGGGCCATCCGTCCGCCAGGGCGGGAAAGCGGCGATCCGCCGCGGCCAGCGCCGCGCCGGATCGTCTTTTTACAGGCAGCGGCCGCGCGGGCGGCCCGCATGTCCGAGATGTGTAGTTCAGCAGTTCCACAGGAGACTGGCAGTGCGCGTTAACCTCCCGATATATGACGTAGAGACCAAGCTGCACGAGGACCAATACCTGATCTCGCGCACCGACACCAAGGGGCGGATCGTCTATGCGAACCCCGCCTTCGTCGAGGTCAGCGGCTTCGAGCGCGACGAATTGATCGGCAAGGCGCACAACCTGGTACGGCATCCCGACATGCCGCCCCAGGCGTACGAGGACCTGTGGCGCACCCTGCAGGCTGGGCAGTCCTGGCTGGGAGTGGTGAAGAACCGCCGCAAGGACGGCGGTTTCTATTGGGTGCTGGCCAATGCCACGCCTATCTATGAGGATGGCGAGGTGGTCGCCTATTTGTCGGTGCGCGTCAAGGCCAGCGACGAGCAGATCGAGGCCGCCGAAGCCGCCTATGCGCAGTTGCGCGCCGGCACGCTGCGTGGCCGGCGCCTGTGGCGCGGCCAGGTGGTGCCCACCGGCTGGCGGCGGGTGCTGGCCGCCGCCGCGTTTCCGTTGCGCGGCGGTCTGAGCGCGCGCATGCTGCGCCAGTCGCTGCTGGCGGCGCTGGCCGTGGCCGGCGCGGGCGCCGCCGCGCTGGCGCCCTGGTGGCCGCAATGGAGCGGCGCGCAGGCCGGCGCCGCGAGCGCGGCCGTGGCGCTGGCGGCGCTGGGCGTGCTCGCGATGCAGTGGCGGCTGCGCGGCGCGGTGCTGCGCACCATGGAAGGCGCGGCGGACATGGCGCGCCAGGTGGCCGCCGGCAACCTCACGACGCAGATCGGCAGCGACGCCAACGACGAGGTCGGCAAGCTGGCGTTCTCGCTGGACGTGATGCGCAAGAGCCTGGTCGGCATCGCGCGCGACGTGTACGGCGGCATCGAGGGCACCACCCAGGCTGCCCTGGGCATCGCGCGCGGCAACCAGGAGCTGTCGGCCCGCACCGACGACCAGAGCGCCTCGCTGCAGAACACGGCGGCCAGCATGGAAGAGCTGACCTCCACCGTGCGCCAGAACGCCGACAACGCCCGCCAGGCCAATGACCTGGCCGCGCGCAGCATGGACGTGGCGCGCCGCGGCGGCGACGCCGTCGGGCGGGTGGTCGATACCATGCACGGCATCTCGGACAGCTCGCGCAAGATCGCCGGCATCGTCAATATCATCGAGGGCATCGCCTTCCAGACCAACATCCTGGCGCTGAACGCGGCGGTGGAAGCGGCGCGCGCCGGCGAGTCCGGCAAGGGCTTCGCCGTGGTCGCCGGCGAAGTGCGCAGCCTGGCCCAGAAGAGCGCCCAGGCCGCGCGCGAGATCAAGGACCTGATCGAGGACTCGGTCAGCCGCGTCACCGAAGGTTCCCTGCAGGCCGAGCAGGCCGGCGCCACCATGCAGGAGATCGTCGACGCGGTGCGCGGCGTCACCGACATCATCGGCGAAATCTCGGTGGCCTAGCAGCAGCAGGCCAGCGGCATCGAACAGGTCGACGAGGCCGTCTCGCAGATGGATGGCATGACCGTGCAGAACTCCGGCCTGGTGCAGCAACTGGGCAACACCGTGGCGCAACTCGGCCAGCAGTCGGCCGCGCTGCGCGAAACGATACGCGTGTTCCGGATGGCGCGCGAACAGGGGTGAGGGCGGTGCCGCCGGACGCCGCTGGGTGCCAGTCCCCCTGCGGGGACAGGCACCGCAGGGGGTCGGCGGGTGCCAGTCCCTGCGGGGACAGGCACCGCAAGGAGTTGGCGGGTGCCAGTCCCCCTGCGGGGACAGGCACCCGAGGGGGTTACTTGCCCGCCAGGCCGTTGGCGACGTTGTTCATGGTGTTCAGGCCCTGTTCGAACAGGCGCTCGAGAAAGGGGCCGGAATGCGGCAGCACGATGGCCAGCAGCACCAGGCCGACGATGAGGCTGACGGGAAAGCCGATGGCGAACACCGACAGCTGCGGCGCGGCGCGGCGCGGTTGAGGATGCCCATGGCCAGGTTGATGGTCAGCAGGGCGCAGATCAGCGGCAGCGCCAGCAGCAGGCCGGAGACGAAGATGGTCGTGCCCCATTCGGCCAGGATCCCCCAGCCGTTGCGGTCCAGCACGCCGACCGCGACCGGCAGCGTGTCGAAGCTGCGCACCAGCGCGCCGAGCACCAGCAGGTGGCCGTCCAGCGCCAGGAAGACCAGCATCGCGACGATATTGAACAGCCGCGAGAGCACCGCGGTGTTGGCGCCGGTGGCGGGGTCGAAGAACGACGCGAACGACAGGCCCATCTGCAGGCCGACGAATTCGCCCGCGGTCTGCACCGCGGCGAACACCACCCGCATGGACAGTCCCAGCGCGATGCCGATGAGTACCTGCTGGCCCAGCAGGAACAGCCCGGCGTAGGAACTGGGCGGGACGGCAGGCATGGGGCCGATCGCCGGCGCCACGGCGATCGTGAGCATGAAGGCCAGGCCGATCTTCACGCGCGTGGGAATGGTGGACTCGGAAAACAGCGGCGCGGCGCCGACCAGGGCCAGGATGCGCACGAACGGCCACAGGAACTGGGCCAGCCAGCCGTTGAGCTGTTCCATGGTGAACGCAATCATGGCGCGGCGCGGCCAGGCGCGTTCAGGACACCAGCATCGGAATCTGGCCGATCAGCTGGCGGATGTAGTCGGTCAGCAGGCCCAGCAGCCAAGGGCCCAGCAGCACCAGGGTGCCGCACATGGCCAGCAGCTTGGGGATGAACGACAGCGTCATCTCGTTGATCTGCGTGGCGGCCTGGAAGATGCTGATGACCAGGCCGACGATGAGCGTGACCAGCAGCAGCGGTCCGGCCAGCGCCAGGGCGACCTTGAGCGCCTGGTAGGTCATCGACATCACGGTTTCGGCGGTCATGGCGGCCTCCCTCGCGCTATTGGTAGAAGCTCTGGGCCAGCGAGCCGAGCAGCAGGTGCCAGCCGTCGGCCAGCACGAACAGCATCAGCTTGAACGGCAGCGCCACGGTGACCGGCGGCACCATCATCATGCCCAGCGCCATCAGGACGCTGGCGACCACCAGGTCGATGATGAGAAAGGGAATGAAGATGGTAAAGCCGATCTGGAACGCCGTCTTCAGTTCGCTGGTGATGAAAGCCGGGATCAGGATGCGCATCGGCACCTGGGACGGATCTTCCATGGCCGGCAGGTTGGCCAGGTTGGCGAACAGGGTGAGGTCGTTCTCGCGGGTCTGGTGCAGCATGAAGTTGTGCAGGGGCGAGCCGGCGCGCTCGACCGCGGTTTCGAACGGAATGCTGCCCGCGGCCAGCGGCTGGTAGGCGTCGGTGTAGATTTTGTCGAACACCGGCGACATGGTGTAGAAAGTCAGGAACAGCGCCAGCCCGATCAGCACGTGGTTGGGCGGCGACATCGCGGTGCCCATGGCGCTGCGCAGCAGCCCCAGCACGATGATGATGCGCGTGAAGCCGGTCATCATCAGCAGCGCCGCGGGCAGGAACGACAGCGAGGTCATCAGCAGCAGGGTCTGCATGCTGAGCGAGTAGGTCTCCGAGCCATTGGGCCCGGGCGTGGCGGTCAGGGCCGGCAGGGTGGCCTGCGCCAGCGCGCCGCTGGGCCACAGCGCGGCGGCGGCCACGGCGACGGCGGCCATGGCGGGCCACCAGGGCGCGCGCGGGCGCGTATCGGAAAAACGGAAGCTGATGCTCATGACGGGCAAGCCTAGGGCCTGTCTACTCGATGGCCGCGCTGCAGCGCCTGGCCCAGTTTGGCGGCAAAGGTGCCGGCCGCGGCCGGCGAAGGATCGGGCAGCTGGCCGGCCGGCAGGGTGTGCAGGGTGGTCAACTGGTTGGGCGTGACACCCAGCACCAGCCAGGTTCCTTCGATTTCGAGCACCACCACGCGTTGGCGCGGGCCCAGGCTCATGCCGCCGACCTGGCGCAGCAAGGCGCCGCCGTGGCGCTGGATCAGGCCCGAGCGCCGCGCCAGCCAGGCCGAAACCAGGATGGCCGCGATCACCAGCGCCAGGCCGATGACAACGCGCAGGACGGCGGATTCGGTCATAAGGCGGCTTTCAGCGGCGGCTGTTCAAGCGGTTGATGCGCTCGGACGGCGTGATGATGTCCGTCAGGCGGATTCCGTACTTGTCGTCCACCACGACCACTTCGCCCTGGGCGATCAGGTAGCCGTTGACGAAGATGTCCATCGGTTCGCCGGCCAGGCCGTCCAGTTCCACGACCGAGCCCTGGCCCAGTTGCAGCAGGTTCTTGATGGTCAGGCGCGTGCGGCCCAGCTCCACCGTCATCTGCACCGGCACGTCCATGATCAGGTCGATGTCGGTGCCCTGGCCGGTCTCCTTGGTGGCCAGCGGCTTGAAGACGGACTGCGCGGCCGGCTGGACGGCCGGCTAGACGGCCGGCGCGGCGTTCTGCTCGGCCAGGGCGTCGGCCCAGTCGTCCTGCGGCTTGAGGCCGTCGGCCTGGGTGGGCGCGGCGGCGCGATTCTGTTCGGCGAGCGCATCGGCCCAGTCGTCCGCCGCCGGGGCGGGCGCGCCGGCGCCGGTCTGGTCGGGCCGCTCGTTCGTATCAGTCATGGTCGGGGGCCTCGTTGGAATCGGTATCGTCGTAATTGATCAGGTTTTGCACGCGCAGCGCGTATCGGCCGTTGAAAACGCCATAGCCGTACTCCATGAGCGGTACGCCGTCGACGTGGGCGGTAACGGTCTCGGGCACGGCGATCGGCAGCACGTCGCCGGTCTTCATGCGCATCAGCTCGCCGATGCTCGAAGGGATGTGGCCGAATTCCGCCACCAGGTCGATGTCGGCGCTGCGCACCTGGCTCTGTAGCTGCTGCGCCCAGCGCTGGTCGACTTCCTCGAGCGCGGTGTCCTGCAGCGGGCGCGTCAGCAGGTCGCGCACCGGTTCGATCATCGAGTAGGGCAGGCAGATATTCAGGTCGCCGCCGGTCGCGCCGAATTCGATGTGAAAGGGCGACACCACCACCACTTCATTATTGCCGGTGATGCTGGCGAACTTGGTGTGCATTTCCGAGCGCACGTACTCGAACTCGATCGGGTAGACCGGGTCCCAGGATTTGCCGTAGCTCTCCAGCGTCAGGTTGAGCAGGCGGCGGATGATGCGCTGCTCGGTCGTGGTGAAGTCGCGGCCTTCCACGCGGGTGTGATAGCGGCCGTCGCCGCCGAACAGGCTGTCGATCACCAGGAACACCAGGTTCGGGTCGTAGGTGAACAGGGCGGTGCCGCGCAGCGGCTTCATCTGAATCATGTTCAGATTGCTGGGCACCGGCAGGTTGCGCTCGAAATCGGCGTACTTCAGGATCTTGATGGCGCCGACGGTGATGTCGGCGTTGCGGCGCATGAAGTTCAGCAGCACGTTGCGCATGTGGCGCGCGAAACGCTCGTTGATGAGCTCCAGCGTCTGCATGCGCCGGCGCACCACGCGTTCGGGCGAGCTGAGGTCGTAGGCGCGCGGGGCGCCGGCCTCGTCGCCGGCCGGCTGCTTCTCGTCGCTTTCGCCGGTGACTCCGGCCAGCAGCGCGTCGACTTCGTCCTGCGAAAGAAAAGCCTCGTAGGCCATGCTTATTGCACCACGAATGCCGTGAACAGCGCGTCGGTCACGTACTGGCCGTCAGGCAGCGGCGAGAACGGGCGTTTCACCGCCTCGGTGATGGCGTGCGCCATCTCGGTCTTGCCCTGCAGCGTCTGGACCGCCTGCGGCGATTGCGAGGACAGCACCATCAGGATGCGGCTGCGCACCTCGGGCATGTACTTCTCGATGCGCTGGCGCGTCTGCTCGTCGCTGACGCGCAGCGTGATCCCGACGTGCAGGATGCGCTCGCTGTCGGCGTTCTGCAGCGTGACGGTGAACGCTTCCAGCGGGATGAAGATCGGCGCCGGCACCACCGGCGGCGTCGCCGGCGGCGCGACGAACTGCATGGGCGTTGCCTGCGGCTGGCCCACGCCCAGTTGCACGGGTACGGCCACCGGCGGCTGCATGCGCTTCATGAAGTACCACGTGCCGGCCACGCTGGCGGCGACCACCAGGGCCAGGACCAGCAGCATGAGCAGCGGGCGAAGCAGCCGGCCGGCGCCGCCCGGGCGCAGGGGAAGGGTCGTGCGCGGCGGCATGGTGGAAGTTTTGGTCGTTGCCATCTCGATGTCGATGCGTAGTGCCGCTATGAAACGGACTTTGATGGAATTAAGGCATTCTGCCGCAATTCACGCCCGCGCTGGCAGGCGAAAAACAGGGCGAAAGCCGGGTATCTCAAGCTATTGCTGCACTGCGCGCGGCCCTCATGCGAAGGTGTCGACCAAGGCATCGGCGTTGCGCGCCGGCGTGGCGGCCACGACGACCGTCTCGCTGTCGGCGCCCGCTGCGCTGCCGCCCGACGCGCCGGCGCCGCGGCCTTGCTGCTCGGCAAAGCCCTGCTGCGCGGACTGGTCGCCGACACTGGTCTGGCCCAGCGAGATGCCGGCCTGGGCCAGCGCCTGCTGCAGTTGCGGCAAGGCGGCCTCGACCGCCTGGCGCACCGCCGCGTGGACGGAGACGAACGCGGCGCTGGCCACGCCTTCGTGCAGGTTGATGCTGACCCGCAAGGGGCCCAGGTCGGGCGGATCCAGGCGCAGTTCGGCCGTATGGTGGCCCTGGCGAGCATCGTGGCTGATGGTGACGAGCTGGCGGCCCAGGTCCTGGCCCCATTGGCTGGATCCCACCGGCGCGGCGACCTCCAGCCCCAGCGGCTGCGCGGCGGCGGGCAGGCTTGCGGGGGCCGGGTTGCCGACAGCCTGGCGCGCCGCAATGTGCGCCTGGGCCGCCGCGTGCAGGGCCGCGCCGTGTTCGGCCGCGGCCAGCGGTTGCGGCTGGGCCGGCGCGGTGGCAGGGGGCTCGGCCGCCTCGCCGCCGTCTTGCGGCGTGCCGCCGGTCGACGGCAGCGGGTGCGGCAGGCTGGGCGCGGCGGGCGGCGTTGCGGCGGTTTCGGCGGCCGGCGCGTTGGGCGCGCTGGCGGCCACGGCGGCCTGGGCCGCAACGGCCGGTTGCGCGGCTTGCGGCAGGGCTGGCGGCATGGCCGGCGCGGTATCGGCGGGCGGGGCGCCGGCGGCGGCCGGCGCGGCCGGCTGGCCGGCCAGCAGCGCCGCGTGGGCGGGTTGCCGGGCGGCGGCGCCTGCCGCCTGGGTGGCGGCCGCAACCTGGGCGTTGACGGCGGCGGCTTCGGCGGCGATCTCCAGGGCCTGCAGCGGCAGCGCGGGAGCCGGCGCGGTTTGCGCCGCCAGCGCGGCCAGCGTGGCGGCGTCGGCGGCCGTCTCGGCAGCGGGCTCCTGCTGGCCGTCCACCGGCAAGGCCGCGGTGTCGCCGGGCTTGCCGGGTTTGCCGGCGCCGGCCGGGTTCTGGGTCGCGGGGCCTTGGGCCGGCGCGCCGGCCTGGGCGCCGGGCGCGGCAGGCGTGCCGGCTTCGCCGGGTTTGCCGCCTTGCTGGCGGGCCAGCACTTGCGAGAAGCTGGGACCCTTGCCGGCGGCGGCCGGGCCGCCTTGCGCGGCCGGACCCGGCGCAGGCGTCAGGGCGGGAATGGGCAGGGTAGCGGTCGTCATAGCGGCTGTCCTGTTACGGCTCATGGATATCAGAAACCCGCCTGGCGGCGTACCAGTCGGGCGGAGTATTCATCGTTGACGCGTTGCTCGCGCCGCGCCTCGAGCAGAGCCTGGGTGCGCGATTCGCGCTGCGCCAGGGTGTCGAACGAATTCAGCTTGCGCTTTTGCTGCTGCCAGTTGAGGCGCCCGTCGTTCAGGTGCGCCTCGGCCCGGTGCAGGACATGGCGTTGCTGGCCGATGGCATCGTCCAGCGTGGCGATGAAGCGCTGGTAGTTATGGCAGTCGGCGGCCGACATGCCCGACTGCATGCGTTGCAGGTAGTCCTGGCGATAGTCCTGCAGCATGTTGAACTGCTGCTCGGCGTTGTTGCGCTCGGCGCTCAGGCGGCCCAGTTCGCGGGCGGCCTCGTCGGTGCTGTCCTTGGCCAGGCCGATCAGCATGTCCAGTGGCAATTGGCTAGGCATAGGCCTCCCTCGTTTCCAGGCTGCGCTGCAGTTGATCGATGGCCGTGCCATAGTCCACGCTGTCGCCGATGTTCTGCTGCAGGTACGCTTCCAGGCGCGGATAGCGCGCAATCGCGTCGTCGAGCTGCGGATCGGCGCCGGCCACGTATGCGCCGACCGAGATCAGGTCGCGGTTGCGCTGGTAGCGCGACAGGATCTGCTTGAAGCGGCGCACCTGCTGGAATTGCTCGGTCGTGATCAGCGAGGTCATGGCGCGCGAGATCGAGGCTTCGATATCGATGGCCGGGTAGTGGCCGGCCTCGGCCAGGTGGCGCGACAGCACAACGTGTCCGTCCAGGATGGCGCGCGCCGAATCGGCGATCGGATCCTGCTGGTCGTCGCCTTCGGCCAGCACCGTATAGAAGGCGGTGATCGACCCGGCCTTGCCGTTGGGGCTCGGCGCGCCCATGCCGGTGCGTTCGACCAGCGCCGGCAGCTTGGCGAACACCGAGGGCGGGTAGCCCTTGGTGGCCGGCGGTTCGCCAATCGCCAGGGCGATTTCGCGTTGCGCCATGGCAAAGCGCGTGAGCGAGTCCATGATGAGCAGCACGTCCAGGCCCTGGTCGCGGAAATGTTCGGCCAGGCGCGTGGCATAGGACGCGCCTTGCAGGCGCAGCAGTGGCGAGACGTCGGCCGGCGCGGCGACCACCACCGAGCGGGCCAGGCCTTCGGGGCCGAGGTTGTGCTCGATGAATTCCTTGACTTCGCGGCCCCGTTCGCCGATCAGGCCCACCACGATGATGTCGGCGCGGGTGTAGCGCGCCATCATGCCCAGCAGCACGCTCTTGCCCACCCCCGACCCGGCGAACAGGCCCATGCGCTGGCCCCGGCCGACGGTCAGCAGGCCGTTGATGGCGCGCACGCCCACGTCGAGCACGCTGTCGATGGGCGCGCGCGACAAGGGGTTGATGGGCAGGGCGGTCAGGGGCGCCTGTTCGGCGCCGGCCAGCGGGCCCAGGCCGTCGAGCGGCCGGCCCGCGCCGTCGACGACGCGGCCCAGCATGGCGTTGCCCACCGGCAGGTGGCGGCCCACCTGCGGCTTGGCGTTGCCGTTGAGTTCGGCCTTGCGCGGCAGCGGCACGGGCCGCTGCACGGCGGGCTCGGCCGGCACCACGCGGGCGCCGGGCGGCAGGCCCGAGATGTCGCTTTGCGGCATCAGGTAAAGCGTGTGGCCGTCGAACCCCACCACCTCGGCGTCGGCCCAGTGGTCATGGCCGCGCGCCAGCTCGATGCGGCAGGCGGCGCCCACCGGCAGGCGCAGGCCGGTGGCGTGCAGCACCAGTCCGGCAGCGCGCGTGATGCGGCCGCTGACCAGCCAGGGCTCGGTCGAGGCGGCGCGGATCGAACCGATCTGCAGTTGTGTCTGCCAGCGGTCGGCCACCGGCACGGCGGCCGTATCGGCCGGCAGCGGCAGGGCGGGCGGGTTCACGCGGTTTCCTCCCAGGCGGCGCTGCGGCCCAGCGAGGCCGCCACGCGGCGCCAGCGCGCCTGCAGGGTGGCGTCCACATCGCCGTAGGCGGTCTCGGTGCGGCAACCGCCGCGCGTGATCGATTCGTCGGCCTGCAGCCGCCAGTTGGCTTCGTTCAGTTCGTCGGCCAGATGCGTGCGCACCAGTTCCAGGTCGTCGGGATGGACCCACAGGCGCATGGCCGCGCCGGTGGCCGGATTGATGTGCAGGACTTCGCGCACCGCCGCCACCATCGTCTCGGGGTGCTCCGCCAGGGCGGTGCGCAGCACCTGCCCGGCGATATCCAGGGCCAGCGTCAGCAGGCTCTGGCCCATGTTGTCTTCCAGGCGCGCGACCGAGGCGGCGCAGGCCTGCGCCAGCGCGTGCAGGCGTTCGGCCTGCTGGCGGGCCTCTTCGCGGCCCTGCGCCAGCCCCTCGGCATGGCCTTCGGCGCGGCCTGCCGCCAGTCCTTGCGCATGGCCGGCCGCGTAACCCTCGCGCTGGCCTTGCTCCTGGCCGGCCTGGTGGCCGGCGGCATGGCCGGCCCGCTCGGCGGTGGCGCGCCATTCGCGCAGCAGCTCCTCGGGGTCCGGCGCGGGCTCGGGCTCGGGTTCGAGCGCCGCGGGTTCGGGCGTCTCGGCCTCGGCCGGCTCGTCGAACGACAGCATCTGCCAGCGGCGCCAGGCGGCGCTGCGGGGCAGGGCGGCCGGCTCGCGCGCGAGGGCCTCAGACATAGGCGTCGTCCCCTTGCGTGCCCAGCACGATCTGGCCGCTTTCGGCCAGGCGGCGGGCAATCTGCAGGATCTTCTTCTGCTCGCCTTCCACCTTGGACATGCGGATCGGCCCTTGCGCCTCCAGGTCTTCGCGCAGCATCTCGGCCGCGCGGCTGGACATGTTGCGCAGGAACTTGTTGCGCAGTTCGTCGCCGGCGCCCTTGAGGGCGACCATGAGGGTATCGTTGTCGATTTCCTTGAGGATGAGCTGGACGGCGCGGTCCTCGACGTCGAGTAGGTTGTCGAAGACGAACATCTCGTCGATGATCTTCTGGGCCAGGTCGGAGTCGCGCTCGCGCAGGCTTTCGACCACGGCCTCTTCCTGCGACGAGTTCATCATGTTCAGGATCTCGGCGGCGGTGCGCACGCCGCCCATCTTGCTGCGCTTGGCGCCCTGGCCGGCCAGCACCGAGTTCAGCACGTCGGTCAGCTCCGAGAGGGCGGCCGGCTGCACGCCGCCGAAGGTGGCGATGCGCAGCATCACGTCGTTGCGCATGCGCTCGCTGAGCATGGCCAGCACGCTGGCGGCGCGGTCGCGCTCCAGGTGCACCAGGATGGTGGCGATGATCTGCGGATGCTCGTCGCCGATCAGCTCGGCCACCGTATGCGGGTCCAGCCAGTTCAGCGCGTCGATGCCGCTGCCGCCTTCGCCGGCCTCCAGGATGTCCTCGATCAGGCCGGCGGCCCGGTCGCTGCCCAGCGCCTTGGTCAGCACCGTGCGGATGTAGTCGTCCGAGCCCAGCGTCACGGCCATGAACTGGTCGGCCTCCTGGCGGAATTCCTCCAGCACCACCGCCACGTCGCCGCGCGTGACCTGCTTGAGGCTGGCCATCGCCGCGCCCACCTGCTGGACTTCGCGCGCGCTCAGGTACTTGAAGACCTCGGCGGCGGCGTCCTCGCCCAGCGACATCATCAGGACCGCGCTGCGTGTCATGCCGTCCAGCGGCTTTCCGTCATTTTTCATCTTTGCTCATCCACGAACGCAGGACCATGGCGACAGCGCGCGGATCCTTGCCCGCCATGTCGCGGGCGAGCTGCAGGTTGTCTTTGTAGCGGTTGACTTCGCGGGTGCGCGCGGCGGCCTGCGCTTCGCGCTCGGCTTCCTGGCGCTGCGCGGCGGCCACTTCGGGATCGACCTGCGGGTAGAAGTAGTCGGTGACCACCGGGCGGATCTTGCGGTACAGCCAGAAGGCCAGGATCAGGCCGAACATCCAGCCCAGCGCCGTCTTGATCATGGCGATCAGTTCCGGGTCGCGCCACAGCGGCACGGCGACAGGCGTATCGTTGAACTGGCTGTTGACCAGGTTCAGCGAGTCGCCGCGCGCTTCCGAATAGCCCATGGCCTCGCGCACCAGGTTGGTCAGCTTGTTCAGCTCCTCGGGCGGCAGCGCCTCGGATTCGCCTTCCTTGTTGGGCAGGTAGTTCACCACCACCGCCACCGACAGCCGCTTGAGCATGCTCACCGGCTGCTTGACGTGGCTGATGGTGCGGTCGACTTCGTAATTGATGGTGGCGTCGTGGCGGTCGTTGCTCGGCGCCGCGGCGCCTGGCTGCGTCTGGGTGGTGGTGGCGCCGGCGGCCTGTTGCTGGGCGCGCTGCTGCTGTTGCTGCTGCGGGGTGCCGGCGACGGCGGGCGGATTGACGATGGGCGCCTGCGCGTTGGCCGGCGGCTGGTTGCTCAGCGCGCCGGGCACGCCCTGCGCGGCGTTCGGCCCGGTCTGGCGCGAATCGCTGGTCTGCTGGCTGCGCACGGCGGCCTGGCCGGGTTCCTAGTTGGGCCGATAGACCTCGGAAGTCTCTTCGCGGCGGGCGAAGTCGATCTCGGCGCTGGCCTGGGCATGCACGTTGCCGGGGCCGACCAGCGGGTTGAGGATGGTCAGGATGCGCTCGACCGTGCGCTGCTCCATTTCACGCACGAAGCGCAACTGGTCGGCGTCCATGCCGCGGCCTTCGCCCAGCGGCGCCGACAGGAGCCGGCCGTTCTGGTCGACGATGGAGACATTCTCGGCGGTCAGCTCGGGCACGCTGGAGGCCACCAGCCAGGCCACCGCCGACACCTGGGCGTCGCTCAGGCTGCGGCCCGGATACAGGTTGAGCAGCACCGAGGTGGTCGGGGCCTGGCGGTCGCGCACGAACAGCGACTGGCGCGGCATGGCCAGGTGCACGCGGGCGTGCTGCACGGTATGCATGGCCTCGATCGAGCGCGCCAGCTCGCCTTCCAGGCCGCGCTGGTAGTTGATCTGCTCGGCGAACTGGCTGGCGCCGAAGCGGGTGTTGTCCAGCAGTTCGAAACCCACCGAACCGCCGCGCGGCAGGCCCTGGCTGGCCAGCTGCATGCGCGTGTCGTAGACCCGCTCGGCGGGCACCAGCAGCGCGCTGCCGTTGTCGCTGAAGCGATAGGGCACGTTCATCTGGCCCAGCGCCGAGACGATGGCGCCGCCATCGCGGTCGTCCAGATTGGAGAACAGCACCTTGTAATCGGGCTCGCGGCTCCACATCGCCACCGCCGCCACCACGGCGATCAGCGCCGCCGCCGCCCCAAGCAGGACAGGTTTGGGCAGGGCGCGCAGTTTCTCCAGCACGGGAAACCTCGCCAGCAGCGACGCGCTCAGGGTTGCCTGCTGGTTCATCGGCGGCTCCCGCTGGCTTCGCGGTGGGGATAAACGTACGACATGGATGCTCGGGGCAGGTTACGCATGCAACGTGCTTTGGGTGTGGGAGCGTGGATTATGGATGGGCCGCGCGCAATCCCAATGCCCGAAAACAACCGTCTTTTCGGCGCTATTTGATCCGTATCGTTCCTGCGTGCGCGGCACGCGGCCGCCGGGCGCCATCCAAGCCGGGAAGTGGCGGCTTTTTTGGCGCCTTTTGCGCCCTATGCGCAAGCCCTGCGCGCGATAGTCTTGCAACCCAGGATCCGCTTATTCCGCAGAGGTATCGCAATGGCTGTATCAGGACTGTCCGGCATCGAGAGCATGCTGTCGCAAATGCGCGCCGTGGTGCGCGCCGCGCAAAGCGGCGGCGCCACCGAGGCCGAACTGGCGCCTGGGCCGTCCGGCTTCGCCGCCGAGCTGCAACGCTCCATCCGGCGCGTGTCGCAGGCGCAGAATGCCGCCAGCGACCAGGCCAAGGCGTTCGAGCTGGGCGCGCCCGGCATTTCGCTCAATGACGTGATGATCGACCTGCAAAAGGCCAGCCTGGGCTTCCAGACTTCGGTGCAGGTGCGCAACCGCCTGGTCGCCGCCTACAAGGAAATCTCCTCGATGGCGGTGTGACGCCGGCGCCGCCTCAGGCCGGCGCCTGGGGCGGGCGGGCGCAGGTGTGGCGCACCGCGCTGGGAAACAGCGAAAGCACGGCGATGCTGCCGTCGCCAAAGCGCAGCGTGACCGGACTGTCCACGCAGAAATGGATGCGCGCCCCGTCGGCCGTCTGGGCGTGAAAGGCCAGCGGCGGTTCGTCCTCGTCGGCCATGCGCGCCAGCATGACGGAGTCGGGGCAGGCCAGGTCGAGCGGGCGCCAGAAAAAATACCCGTCCTTGGCATCCGGCCCCAGGATGCGCACCGGCCAGGGGCGCTGGTCGATGCCGGAAATCACGATCTGGCAATCGGGGTGGCGCAGTTCCTGCAGCGTGCTGCGTATCTGATCGGACTGGGTCAGAACGACGATCTGGTCCTGGGCCGTCATGCGCCGTCCTCAGGCCTGCGGCGCCAGCACTTCGGGCAGCTCGCGCGCTTCGAGCCGATATAGCCAGGCCAGCAGCTCGGCCACCGCCGTGTAGAGTTGCGGCGGTATATGGGCGTCCAGGTCCACCTGCATCAGCAGGCCGACCAGTTCGCGCGATTCATGTACATGCAGGCCGTGTTCGCGGGCGGTGCGCACGATGGTGTCGGCCAGCTGGCCGTAGCCCTTGGCGACCACACGCGGGGCCGCTTCGCCGCCGTCATAGGACAGCGCCACGGCGACCGGGCGGCTGGCGTCGTCGGCGGCGGGCGGGGCGGGCGTATTCATGCTTCGGGCAGATCAAAGCCGGGCGCGCCAATCGCGTCGACCGACAGATTGGTAAGCGTCAGGCCGGCGGCCGACAGTTGCTGGCGCAGCGCGTCGGCGGCGGCGCCGATCTCGGCGGCGCTGTCCGGGGCCACGACGTGCAGCACCAGCTGGTTGGCCGCCAGGTTCAGGCGCGCCTCGACCGTGCCCAGGCGCGGCAGGTTGAGTTTCAGGCGGGTGGCCCAGTGGGTGCCGGGCTGGCCGGCCGCGTCATCGCCATGCTCGCGCGCGACCTCCCATTCCATGGGTGTGCCGGGCCAGGCCTGCCCCTGCCATGCGAGCATCTGATTGGCCAGCACATCCAGCTGTTGGCGCACCAGCAGCGTGGCGTCCTGGTGAATGCCGGGCACCGGCGCGCCGGGCGTATGCGTGGCGGGCTGGCCTGGCGGCGCGGCTTCGGCCGCGGGCAGGGCGCGCGCCGGCGTCGCGTTTTCGGGCGCGCGTGGCGTGGCGGCCGGCTCGGCGCCGGCGGCGGGCAGCCGCGCCTGCGGTTCGGCCTGCAACTGCTGCACGCTGCGCTTGCCGAAGGCCAGGTCGCTCAGGTGGGATTCATAGAACAGGCCGCTGGCCTGCAGCGTCTGGCGCAATGCCTGGGCCAGTGCCGGCGCGGCCGGCAGCACGGCCCGGCCCGCCAGGGCGGCGAGCGTGGCGGGCGGCGTCTGCGCGGGCGTCCTGGCGCTCGCCGCGCCGGCCTGCGCCGCTTCCGGGCGGGAGGGCGTACTCGCGGCGCCGCCGGCCGCGGCGCTGGCCTGGGCAGGCGCGTTGGGGGCGGCCGCGGCAGGCTGGCCGCCGGCGGGCGGGCTGGCGCCATCCTGGGCCGGCGGCGTCCACAGCGGCGCGCGGGCGCTTACCGCCGGCGCCTGGCCGGGATACTGCGCCAGCAGGGCGAGAATGGTGCGCGCGGTCTGGCCCAGCGTGGTCGGTGCGGAGGCCGTCGTGCCGGTGCTGGTCTGCAGGCCGCGGGCGGCCAGCGCCAGCGCGGCCGCGGTCTTGGCGTCCACCCCCGCGGCGCCCTGGCGCGCGCCGCGCTCGCCGCCGGTCTGTACCGCCTGGCGCGGATCGCGCGTGGCTGTCTGGGATGCGCCGGGGCGGGCGGCCTCGCCGGGTTGGGCGACCGCGTCGGGGCGTGCGCCGGATACCAGGTTGGATTGCGCCGACATCGTGGTGCCCAGTACGGCGTCGAGCCGCTGCACCAGAATGCTGCCCAGGGCGGGCGGGCCGACACTCATGTGCCGTTGGCCTTGCCGCTATAGGTGGCCAGCAGCGACTGCTGGCGTTTCATGCGTCCCAGCAGGTCGCTCAGGCGGGCCAGCTGCGGCAGGGCGAGGTCGCGCACCGCCGCGTCGTTTTCGAGGATGCGCACCAGCAGGTCGAACTTCATGCCGCGGGCGGCTTCGTCCAGCGGCTCGCCCGGTTCCAGCTCGCGCAGCCGCTCCACCAGGCAGACATACTCCTGGCCGTGGTTCAGGACCAGGTCCCAATTGCTGGCATTGGCCGCCGCCAGCATCCTGCTGGTCAGGTTGGCAATGTCCTGGTAAATCTCCAGGACCGGGGCATGCTGCGTTAACGCCGTCATAGATTTCTCGCGCTGGGGGCGGCTGGACAAAAAGTGCCTTCCTGGTTTCAGGCCGGAACGGCAGGCGCAGGGTGGTCGACCGAGGCCTGCCATGCTTCGGACAGATCCGCCAGCAAGCGGTCCGCGATGTCGAGCTGTTCCTTGTCGGCCTTCAGGTTGGCGGTCAGCAGCGTACGGGTAATGTAGTCATACAGGCGCGCCAGGTTGGCCGCCACCTCGCCGCCGGCATCCTGGTTCAGCCCCAGCTTCAATCCCTCGTCGACGATGCGGATGGCCTTGCCGATGGCCTGTCCGCGCTCGACGATGCGGCCGGCCTCGAGATGCAGGCGGGCCTGGGCGATGGCGGCGCGCGCCCCGGCATACAGCAAGGTGATCAGGCGCTCGGGGGTGGCGCTCATGACCTGGGTTTCCAGGCCGATATAGCTGTATGACTTGACAGAGTAGGAGCCGGTGGGGCGGCGCGCGGCGTACGTCATGGCTGGCTTACTTCTTGGTGCCGGACAGGGCGGCGAACTGTTGGGACAGGTAGTTGCTGGTGTTGTTCATCTGCGTGACGAAGACATCGAGCTGCACGAACTGCTTGCGGTAGGCCTCGATGGTCGCGGCGATGCTCAGTTTCTGGCGGTCGTACTGGTTCTGCAGCGACTCGAGCGTTTCCTCCAGGCCTTCCTGGCGGATCTTGATCGAGCCCTCGTCGCCGAGGATCTGCTCGGTCGCCAGCTTCACCTTTTCGCCCAGGCCGAACGGACCCGAGAAAATGCGCGCCACGTCGGCCGGGTTGTCGCGCAGGGCGGCTTCCAGCTTTTCGGTATCGGTCTTGAGCGAGCCGGTCTTGGGATCGGTGGTGATGCCAAGCTGGCTCAGCGTGCGCAGGGTGCCCTCGCCGGTGGCCACGCGCAGCGCCGCGGCGATGGCCGACTGGATGTTGCGGGTGGTGCCGTCGCCGGTCAGGGCGCTCTGTTTCTCCGCCTTGACGTCGAATGCCGTCAGGTCCGCGATGGTGGTCTGCAGGCCGTTGTAGGCCTTGACGAAATCGTTGACGGCCGTGGCGGCCACGCTCGGGTCGCTGGAGACGGTCACGGTCAGCGGCGCCGCGGTCTGCTTGGTCAGGGTCAGCGTCAGCCCGTCGATGGCGGTCTCGACCGTATTGGTGTCGCTGACCACGGGGATGCCGTTGATGGTCAGCTCGGCCTTCTGGGCGGCCAGCTGCACCGTCAGATTGGAGGCGCCGGCGTTGGCCGCGTCGAAGTCGAGAATGTCCGCGACTTCCTGGTTGCCGCTCACCGTGATCCGGGTGACCGCGGCTTCGGTGCCTTCGGTCTTGTTGTTCAGCATCAGGTAGTGCTTGCCATTGCCGTCGCTGATGACGGTGGCGCGCACGTCCAGGCCGTCGGTGCCGTTGATGGCCTTGACGATGCCGTTCAGCGACGTGTCCTCGCCCAGCGTGACGGTCGTGGTCGTGCCGTCCTTCTGGACGATCTCGATCGAGCCGCCCGTGCCGTGCTTGTCCGTGCGGCTGTCCAGCTCGCCCGACTGCAGGTTCTGCGCGGTGGCCAGCTTGTCGATGTTGACGGTGTATTGACCCGGCACGGCGCCGGCCGCGGTCTTCACCGACAGCCCGTCGCCGGAGACCACGGCCTTCACGGCGCTGAGCGTGTCGATGCTGCCGAGCGTGGCGGCGGCCTTCTGGACGGCCTCGACCGCGGCCTGGATCTTGCTGTAGGCCGAAATGCGCGTCTCGTAGCTCGCCTGGCGCGCGGTGATCAGCGTCAGTTTCTTCTCTTCGGCTGCCTGCAGCTTTTCCAGGATGCCCTCAAGCTCCAGGCCGGAGGACCCGAGAGAGGAAATGGTGGCCATGTGGTGCTCCTTCTAGCTATGCGATTCTGTCAAAAATTGGCGCCGCCTATTGGCCGGGTAAAGGCATAAGGTCGGGCTATTTCCTTGCTTACGCCGCTTTTGCCCCATTCTGGTGCACGCGCGCAGCGCGATATGCTGCCTCAGGCCGTGGTCTCGACGGCATTGCCCTGCATCTTGACGATCATCTTGGCGATGCGTATCACCGCCTCGGACGGAATGGTGCGCAGCACATCCCCCGTTTCGGCGTCCACGATCGAGACCACCACCTGGTGCACGTCCGGGTCGATCTCGAACTGCAGCTGCGTGGACCAGGCCTTCAACTGCGCATTGATTTCCTCCAGCGCCCGGTCCATCGGCAGCTTGGGCGCGCCGTACTGGTCCTGCGTGGCGGATTGGGCGCCGCCGCCGTTGGCGGCCGCGGCGGCCGCCGGCTGTGCGGGGACAGGGGCGGGCGCGGCGGAAACCAGCGCGGGCGCCGCGGCGTTGATAGGGCTTACGGCCATGATCACTCCAACAAGCGATAACGGGCGTCGAAAGGGACGCGATGGGTTTTCGAGGGAACCTTCAGCTACCATAACGACACGCTTGCGCCGAACTTTAGACCCGGGGCGCTTTTTTTGGGGCCGGATCCTTTTCCATCCCGCTGCGCGGGTGTCCCCGCACGGGGACCGGCACCCGCTGGCTTCCCAGGTGCCTGCCCGTGCGGTGCGCCTGTCCCGGCGCAGACAGGTACCGTCTTGGTGGTCAAGCGCTCATGGCGTAGACCAGTGTGCCTGTCCCGGCGGGGACGGGCACATCCTGCCGCACGCCATCGACGCTTGAGGGCCAAGAAGGTATCGGTCCCTGCCGGGCCGCCGCGGCGCCGGGCGCGTCGGGATTTCGAGTCCGGCTCCGCGTTTCCGTCCGAAAGACCCCGCGCGCCGAGGGCGCTTGGGGAAAACACCAAGGCCACGCTGCTAAACTGCGCCCTGTTTCGATTTGCCTTCATCGCCATGTCCACCTCCCGCCCCGACGCCAGCGCAGACCTGCCTGCCTGGCTGCAGTACCTGGAATCCATCCACGCCAAGGCCATAGACCTGGGGCTGGACCGGGTGCGGCAGGTGGCCGGCCGGCTCGACCTGAGCCTGGACGGGGTCAAGTTCATGGTGGGCGGCACCAACGGCAAGGGGTCCACCTGCGCCATGCTCGAATCCATCCTGCTGGCCGCGGGCTACCGGGTGGGCCTGTACACCTCGCCCCATCTCATCGATTTCAACGAACGCGCCCGCATCAACGGCGAAATCGCCAGCGACGCGGCGCTGGTGCAGCAGTTCGAGGCGGTCGAGGCCGCGCGCGGCGATATCTCGCTGACCTATTTCGAGTTCACCACGCTGGCCATCCTGCGCCTGTTCGCGCAATCGCGCCTGGACGCCGTGGTGCTGGAAGTCGGCCTGGGCGGCCGGCTGGACGCCGTCAATATCGTCGACGCCGACTGTTCCATCATCACCAGCATCGACCTGGACCATACCGACTGGCTGGGCGATACCCGCGAGAAGATCGGCTTCGAGAAGGCGCACATCTACCGCGCGGGGCGTCCCGCCATATGCGCCGATCCGGTGCCGCCGCAATCGCTGCTGGACCACGTGCAGGCGATCGGCGCCGACCTGTGGCTGCTCGGCCGCGACTACAACTATTCCGGGGACCGCCAGCAATGGGCCTACGGCGGGCGGGCGCAGCGGCGCAACGCGCTCGCCTATCCCGCATTGCGCGGCGCCAACCAGCTGCTCAACGCGGCCGCCGCGCTGGCCGCGCTCGAAGCCGTGCGCGACCGCCTGCCGGTGCCGCAGCAGGCGGTGCGGGTGGGGCTGCTGCAGGCGTCGCTGCCGGGCCGCTTCCAGATCCTGCCCGGGCAGCCGACCGTCATCCTGGACGTGGCGCACAATCCCCATGCCGCCGCGGTCCTGGCCCAGAACCTCGACAACATGGGGTTCCATCCCTATACGCACGCCGTATTCGGCATGCTGGCCGACAAGAACGTCGATGGCGTCATCGCCAGGCTGGGCAGCCGGGTCGACCACTGGTACTGCGCCGGCCTGCCGGGCCCGCGCGGGCTGGATGGGCAGGCCCTGGCCGATCATGTGCGCCAGGTGCTGCCCGAGGCGGAAGGCGCCGCCGAAACGCCTACCGTGCAGGCCTGCGCCGACCCCGCCGCGGCCTATGCGGCGGCGCGGGAAAAGGCGGGCGAGGGTGATAGAATCATCGTGTTCGGGTCATTTCTCACGGTGGCCTCCGTCCTGCAGGCGCTGGGCCGCAAAATCTAAGCGGATCGCGCCAGCGCAAGGGCGGCGCGCACCGGCCCCGCCCGCAAGGAATTCTGCTCCATGGGATTGTTCACTAGCAAAGATTCGGCCTCCGAGACGCAGTCCTCGCGACCGCGTCCATCCGTATCCAGCGAGGCGCAGGCCGCCGAGCTGCGGGCCCGGGCCAGGCGCCGCCTGGCAGGCGCCGTCGCATTGGTGCTCGCCGCGGTCATCGTCCTGCCCATGATCCTCGACTCCGAGCCCGTGCCGGTCGACAGCGACATCCCCATCCGCGTCCCGGACCGCAATTCGGCCTTCCAGCCCACGGTCAACGATCCGCAGGCCGCCGCGCCGCAGCCGGAACAGCCCGCGCCGCAGGCGCCGGCCGGCACGCCCGAGGCGGGCGCGCCGCAGCCGCCCGCGCTGGCGTCCGCGCCGCCGCAGACGCCGCCTCCGGGCCAGACGCCGGCCCAGCCCCAGACGCCGCCCGCGGCCCAGCCGCCGGCCACGCCGCCGCAGCAGGCCGCCACGCCGCCGGCCGCGCCCAAGCCCGAGGCCAAGCCGGAACCCAAGCCCGCCAAGCCGGCGGCGCCGGCGCGCTCGGACGACGGCGCGCGCGCGATAGCGCTGCTGGAGGGGCGTTCGCCGCCGCCGGCGCAGCCCAAGCCGGCCGCCAACGGCAATTTCGTGCTGCAGGTGGCTTCCTATACCACGCAGGCCGATGCGCAGGCGCGCCGCGGCAAGCTGCACCAGGCCGGCGTCACCAATGCATTCGTCGAGCAGGCCTCGATCAACGGCAAGCAACAGTATCGACTGCGCGTGGGGCCGTTCCCCTCGCGCGAGGCGGCCCAGGCGGCGCAGGCGCGCCTGCGCACGCTGGGCTATGACAACGGTTTCATCGCCGCACAGTGACCGGCTTCGATTTCGTCGTCCTGACGATCCTGGCCGTGTCGGCCGTGCTGGGGCTGGTGCGTGGACTGCTCAAGGAAATTCTGTCGCTGCTTGCCTATCTGCTGGCGTTCGTCGCGGCGATCTGGTGGGGGCCCACGGTCTATGTCTGGCTTGAACCGTATATCGAAACCGCGCTGCTGCGCATGGGCATCGCCTATGCCGTGGTGTTCATCATCGTGCTGCTGGCCGTCGGCCTGGTCAACATGACGCTCGCCGCCCTGATCCGCACCACCGGCCTGACGCCGGCCGACCATGGCCTGGGCGCGATGTTCGGCCTGGCGCGCGGCCTGGTGCTGGTGCTGGTACTGGTGGCGCTGGCGGGTTTCACGCCCTTGCCGCAGGAAGACTGGTGGCGCGACGCCATGTTCTCGCACTCGGCCACCGAGGCCGTCCGGCAGGTCAAGTCCTGGCTGCCGCCCTCGCTGGCGACGTGGCTGCCTTACTGAATTCGCTTTTCGCTTTACGCTTTATCTACTAGGAACTCACCATGTGTGGAATCGTCGGTGTCATTGGGCGCGGGCCGGTCAACCAGCTGCTCTATGACAGCTTGCTGCTGCTGCAACACCGGGGGCAGGACGCGGCGGGCATCGCCACGCTGCAGGGCAACCACTTCAACATGTACAAGGCGCACGGCCTGGTGCGCGATGTGTTCCGTACCCGCAACATGCGCGCGCTGCCGGGCACCAGCGGCGTGGGCCAGGTGCGCTATCCCACCGCCGGCTCCAGCGCCAGCGAGGAAGAGGCGCAGCCGTTCTACGTCAATGCGCCGTTCGGCATCATGTTCGCCCACAACGGCAACCTGACCAACTGGCGCGAGCTGCGCGAGTCGCTCTACCGCGCCGACCGCCGCCACATCAATACCAATTCCGATTCCGAAGTGCTGCTCAATGTGCTGGCGCACGAGCTGCAATCGGCCGCCAGCGGCGTGTCGCTCGACGATGACACGATCTTTCGCGCTGTCTCCGCGGTGCACCAGCGCGTCAAGGGCGCCTACGCCGTGGTGGCGCAGATCTCGGGCTACGGCATGCTGGCGTTTCGCGATCCCCACGGCATCCGGCCGCTGTGCATCGGCCGCCAGGAGACCGAGGAAGGCGTGGAATGGATGGCCGCCTCGGAATCCGTGGCGCTAGAAGGCAGCGGTTTTGCCTTCGTGCGCGACGTCGAGCCCGGCGAGGCGATATTCGTCGACCTCGACGGCCGCATGACCAGCCGCCAGTGCGCCGACAATGCGCAACTGGTGCCGTGTATCTTCGAGTACGTGTACTTTGCCCGCCCCGATTCGCTGATCGACGGCGTCTCGGTGTACGACGCGCGCCTGCGCATGGGCGAATACCTGGCCGACAAGGTCGCGCGCAGCATGCGCCTGGGCGATATCGACGTGGTGATGCCGATTCCCGACTCGTCGCGTCCGGCCGCCATGCAGCTGGCGCACCGGCTGGGGCTGGACTATCGCGAAGGCCTGATCAAGAACCGCTACGTGGGCCGTACGTTCATCATGCCGGGCCAGGCGGTGCGCCGCAAATCGGTGCGCCAGAAACTGAACGCCATCGGCATGGAATTCAAGGGCAAGAACGTGCTGCTGGTCGACGATTCCATCGTGCGCGGCACCACCAGCCGCGAGATCGTCGACATGGCGCGCGCGGCCGGCGCCAACAAGGTGTATTTCGCCTCCGCGGCGCCTCCGGTGCGATTCCCCAACGTGTACGGCATCGACATGCCGACCCAGAAGGAACTGATCGCCACCGGCCGCACCGATGACGAAATCGCCCGCACCATCGGCGCCGACGCGCTGATCTACCAGGACCTGCAGGACATGCAGCAGGCGGTGCGTGACATCAATCCGCGCCTGAGCCGCTTCGAGGCATCGTGTTTCGACGGCGAGTACGTGACCGGCGACATCACCGCCGAATACCTGGCCCGCCTGGGCCAGTCGCGCGACAGCAGCGCCGGCGACGAAGAGGCCGGCGGCCTGCAGTTCAACATGGGCTACGCGGCCAACGACGCCTGACCGGCGCGGCGCGGCCGGCTTGCGCAAGCCGGCCGCGCGGCCGTCAGGCGTTGCGCCGCAACGCCGCCGGCAGGGCCAGCGCCAGCACGATTACGAACAGCGCCAGGCTCCATATCGCATACTCGATGCCCAGCACCGCCACCGTGGCGTCCATGCAGGTGGCATAGATGCCGAACAGCCAGGGCAGGGCGCCGTCCAGTCCCGTGGCGCTCATGAAACGATCGGCGAAGGTCTGGTCGCACGACAGCATCTTGGCCGCCACGCTGTACTGGTACCAGGCGGCGACGATGCCGCAGATGGCCAGCAGCGCCGCCAGCATGGCGGCCAGGCGCGCCGCGATGGCGCCGGCCAGCGCGCCGGCCAGGGCCACCACGCCGATGCACAGGTAGATCAGCCGCTGCAGCACGCACCAGGCGCACGGCGGCATATCGAAGACATGCTGCGACAGCAGGGCCAGGCCCACGGCGCCAAAGCACAGGATGGCGATCAGGAAAAGCAGGCGTTCGCGGTATCGGGTCATGGGGGCAGGGACGGGAAACGGAAAGGGGCGGGCGGATGGCCGCGCCAGGGTTAGGCCGGCGGCGCCGCAATAGGTTGCATGATCTGCCGCATGACGTCCAGCAGCAGTTCGCTCGCGTCGCTCCAGAAGATCTGCACGCCCAGGCACAGCATGATGAACGCCGACAGCCGCATGAACACGGCGGTGCCGTTGTCGCCCAGCCGGTGCAGCATCTGCGCGGCAAAGCGCAGGCAGATGAACAGGGTGAAGGCCACCAGCGCCACGCCGGGCAGCGAGCCGGCCAGGCGCGCCAGGCTGAGCATGTGGTTTTCGTCGCGCAGCGACGCGCCTACCGTGATGCAGGCGGCGATGGTGCCGGGGCCGCAGCTGATCGGAAAGGTGAGCGGGTAGAAGGCGCGCGCCTGCGCCATCTCGGGCGTGAACGATTCGGCCATCTGGGCGTGCCGCGACGTATCGGCATCGGGCGAGTTGACCAGCCGCCAGGCGCTGTAGATGACCAGCATGCCGCCGCCCACGCGTACGATGGCCAGCGAAATCCCGAAGAAACTGAGCACCACGTTGCCGGCGATCATGGCGCCGATCATCATCAACGCCACGTTGATGGCCACGCGCTTGGACAGCTGGGCGAGGGTCTGCTTGGACGCGCCCTCGGTCAGCGTCCAGAAGATCGGCGTGATGGCCGGCGGGTTGAGAAACGGCAGCAGCGTGGCCAGGGCAAAGAAGAAGCTGCGTCCGAAAACCAGCAGGTACTCGTTGTATGGCATGGCGGCGGGGGCGGTGGCGGGGTGAAGGCCGCGGCCGTTCAGGCGGCCTGCTGGCGCGGCTCGTCGCCGGCCAGCGCGTCCAGGATGGCGCGTTCGAACTGCATCTGGCTGCGCGGGCGCTCCAGCGCCGAGCCCGACACGATGAACACGTCCTCGACGCGTTCGCCCAGCGTCATGATCTTGGCCATGATCAGGTCCACGCCGTGTTCGGCGAATACGCGCGCCAGCGCGTACAGCAGGCCGGGCCGGTCGGTCGCGGTGACCGACAGGCGCCAGGACTGGCTGCGTTCGTCGGGCGAGAGCTCGGCCTGCGGCATGACCGGAAACACCCGCGAGCGCCGGGCGTGGCTGTGCGGCAGGCGCCGTGGCGCATGTGCGTGCCGGGCGGCGTGCGGATCGCGCAGGCGTTCGGCCAGCTCGTGCTCCACCAGGGTGGCCTGGGCGCGCAGGTCGGCGAAGCCCTCGGGCGCCAGCACGATGAAGCTGTCCAGCGCCCAGCCGTGGCGGGTGGTGTGCACGCGCGCATCCTGCACGCTGAGCGACTTGGCGTCGAAGTAGCCGCAGGTCGTCACGAACAGATCCGGCGCGTCGCGCGTGTAGACCATGACCTGCAGCCCCTCGCCGTGCTCGGTGGGGCGGACCCGCACCACCGGCTCGTCGGGCGCCACCTGGTAATACAGGTGGCGCGTGTGCCAGGCGATCTCGGAGGCGTCGTGGCGCAGGAAGTAGGCGATGTCCAGCTGGTTCCAGAAGGCTTCGCGGGCGTCGTCGCGCAGGCCCGCCAGGCGGGTCAGGCGGGCCGCCTCGTCCTTGCGCTCGGTCAGCACGGTGTGCGCGTCGGCGTGCGCGCCGCCCAGCGCCGCCAGGGCCAGGCGGAAAAGGTCTTCCAGCAGTTTGCCCTTCCAGGCGTTCCAGACGCGCGGGCTGGTGCCGCGGATGTCGGCCACGGTCAGCAGGTAGAGGGCGGCCAGGCGGCGTTCGTCGCCCACCTGGGCGGCGAAGTCGCGCACCACCTGCGGGTCGGACAGGTCGCGCTTCTGGGCGACCGCCGACATCAGCAGGTGATGGCGCACCAGGAACTCGACCAGCTCGGCATCGGCCGGATCCAGGCCGTGGTCCTGCGCGAAGCGGCGCACCTCGCGCGCGCCCAGTTCGGAATGATCGCCGCCGCGGCCCTTGGCGATATCGTGGAACAGCGCCGCGACATACAGCAGCCAGTGGCGGTCCAGGCCGGCGATCAGCTGGCTGGCCAGCGGGTATTCCTGGGCGTGCTCGGGCATGGTGAAGCGGCGCAGGTTGCGCACGACCGCCAGGGTGTGCTGGTCGACCGTATAGACATGGAACAGGTCGTGCTGCATCTGGCCGACGATGCGCCGGAACACCGGCAGGTAGCGCGGCAGGATGTTGAGCATGGTCATGCGGCGCAACTCGTGGACGATGCCGCGCGGCTGCTGCAGGATCTGCAGGAACAGCTTGCGGTTGACCGGATTGCGGCGGAACTGCGCGTCGATGCGGTGGCGCGAATGCCAGATGGCGCGCAGCGTGCGGGCCGACATGCCGATCAGTTCCGGATGCTGCTGCATCACCAGGAAGGCGCGCAGCAGCAGCGTCGGATTGCGCTCGAAGCCATCCTCGCGCACGATGTCCAGCCGCTCGCGCAGGTTGCGGAAATCGTCGTCGATCAGGCGCGCGTCGCTGTCCGGGCGCGGGAACAGCCGTTCCTCGATGTTCTGTACCAGGATGACATTGAGCTGGGTCACCAGGCGCGCGGCCCAGTAATAACGCTGCATCAGCAGTTCGCTGGCGCGCCGCGTCGCCGTCGACGCAATGCCATAGACCGCGGCCAGGCCCGGTTGCAGGTCGAACAGGACGCGGTCTTCGCGCCGGCCCGTCAGCAGGTGCAGCTCGATGCGCAGGCGCTTGAAGGCCTGTTCGGCGCGCCGCAGATCGCGCGCTTCGGACGAGGTGAGCAAGCCGGCCTGGGCCACCTCGCGCCAGCTGTGGCCGAAGCCGGCGGCGCGGGCCATCCACAGGATGACCTGCAGGTCGCGCAGGCCGCCAGGCGACTCCTTGCAATTGGGTTCCAGCGCGTAGGGCGTGTCCTGGTAGCGGGCGTGGCGCTGCTGCATCTCCACCCGCTTGGCCTGGAAGAACACCGCCGCGTCCAGCCGTGCCTGCATGGCGCTGTCCAGGCGCTTCATGAGCGTGCGGCTGCCGGCCAGCCAGCGCGATTCCAGCAGCGCCGTCTCGACGGTGATGTCGCCGCGCGCCTCGCGCTCGCAGTCTTCCAGCGTGCGCACGCTATGGCCGGGTTCCAGGCCCAGGTCCCACAGGGCGGCCACCAATGCCTCGACCGCGCGCGCATCGGCCGCCGACGGGGGCTGCGGCAGCAGGATCAGCAGGTCGACGTCGGAATGCGGATACAGTTCGCCGCGGCCATAGCCGCCGACCGCCGCCAGGGTGGCGCCGGCCGGCAGCGGACACAGCTTGACCAGCTCGCGCAGCGCCTGGTCGACGATGCGCCGCAATTCGGTCAGCAGCATGTCCGGCCGGGGATGCTGGCGAAACTGCGCGACGGCTGCCGCCCGGGCGGCCTGCATGCGCTGCTTCAGCGGATTCAGATCGACGTGGGGCATGGGGCAGCCTTGCCGCGCGGCGGCGGGGGTCAGAGAGCCGGGATTTCGACCGGCCGTGTCACGAAGGCCGGCGGGGCGGGCATGCCGGGCGAGACCGTCAGCACTTCGTAGCCGGTATCGGTGACCAGCACCGTGTGCTCCCACTGGGCCGACAGGCTGTGGTCGCGCGTCACCACCGTCCAGCCGTCGGCCAGCTGGCGGATTTCGCGCCGGCCGGCGTTGATCATGGGCTCGACCGTGAACAGCATGCCGGTCACCAGCTTGACGCCGGTGCCGGGCTTGCCGTAGTGCAGCACCTGCGGGTCTTCATGGAAGCGCTGGCCGATGCCGTGGCCGCAGAATTCGCGCACCACCGAGAAACCCTGCGCCTCGGCGTACTTCTGGATGGCATGGCCGATATCGCCCAGCGTGGCGCCATTGCGCACCTGTTCGATGCCTTTCCACATGCAGTCGTAGGTGATGTCGGTCAGGCGGCGCGACAGGATCGAGGGCTCGCCCACGTGATACATGCGGCTGGTATCGCCGAACCAGCCATCCTTGATGATGGTGACGTCGATGTTGAGCGAATCGCCGTTCTTGAGCACCTTGTCGCCCGGTATGCCATGACAGACCTGGTGGTTGACCGAGGTGCAGATGGCGCCGGTGAAGGGCGGGTAGCCGGGTGGGGCGTAGCCTATGGTGGCCGACTTGACCTTCAGTTCGTCGGTCAGGTAGGCCAGGCACAGCTTGTCCAGCTCGCCCGTCGTGACGCCTGGTTTGACGTACGGCGTAATGAAGTCGAGGATTTTGGCGGCGTCTTGGCAGGCGGCGCGCATTTTGGCCAGATCGGCCGGATCGGTAACGATGCCCATGTATCAGCTTGAGTGGCGCGGTCGAAAAATAGTAGAATTGTAGGCTTGCCTGGAAAAGCACGCCCTGTCTTGGCCCGGAATGTGATGTCGAACGTGATTTGTCTTGCGCGACGATAGGCGCGAGGACAGGCCGGTTGAAAGGGCAGGCAGGCAAGTAGCAAAGCAGTAAGTGTAAGGCTATACGGTTTGTCTTGCGTTCGCACGGAGTCTTGCCCGGTGTTTTGGGCGAATTGTGCGGGGCGAGGCGGGCCGGATGGGCCGGATGGCTGGGAAAGGGTAGACTGGCTTTGGCCTGCGGTTGGCGCGTTGCGCGGTATCGCGGGTTGATGTGGCACCATTTTCTCGATCGACGCTTTAGAGCAGCGGTGCAGGCGCGGTGTGGGCGCCCGGCTTAAGTTCTTGGCGGCTCGCGCTGGCGGGCTGCCTGAAGAACTGCCCCGGGATCCTGATTCCAGCGGCCCGATTCCGCTGCCAACAAGGCAGCCAGCTGGGGGCGACAATGTCGGCCGCCAGCGCGGATCGAGACAGGTGGCGCCGGCCGCGTGCGCCCGCGACCGTCTGGGTTCATTGCTGCGTCCCTGGTTTGGGGCGCGGCGATCGGTCGGCTCGGTTTGTTTTTTTTATTTCATCCTGTTTGTCAGGAAATCGCGCGTTATGCCACCCAGGGTGTCGGTTTTATCCGATGCAGGTGTAGCGCAAGACTTAACCCTCGGAGATAGTTATGTCCCTCATGCGTGAAATGCTGGAAGCTGGCGTCCACTTCGGCCACCAGACCCGTTACTGGAACCCCAAGATGGCCCCGTACATCTTCGGTCACCGTAACAAGATTCACATCATCAACCTCGAGCAGACGGTCGCCAAGTACCAGGAAGCCTCGAAGTTCGTCAAGCAACTGGTCGCCCGTGGCGGCAACATCCTGTTCGTCGGCACCAAGCGCGCCGCGCGCGAACTGGTGGCAACCGAAGCCGCCCGCTGCGGCATGCCCTACGTCGACGCCCGCTGGCTCGGCGGCATGCTGACCAACTTCAAGACGGTCAAGAGCTCGATCAAGCGCCTGAAGGACATGGAAGCCATGGTCGCCGACGGCGGCTTCGAGCGCATGACCAAGAAGGAAGGCCTGCTGTTCCAGCGCGAACTGGACAAGCTGAACAAGTCGATCGGCGGCATCAAGGACATGAACGGCCTGCCCGACGCGCTGTTCGTCATCGACGTCGGCTACCACAAGATCGCGGTCGCCGAAGCCAAGGTGCTGGGCATCCCGGTCGTGGCCGTGGTTGATACCAACCACTCGCCCGACGGCATCGACCATGTCATTCCCGGCAACGACGACTCGGCCCGCGCCATCGCGCTGTACGCCAAGGGCATGGCCGACGCCGTGCTGGAAGGCCGCGAGCAGAACATCAATGGCCTGGTCGAGGAAATCGGCGAAGGCCAGGAAGAGTTCGTCGAAGTGCAGGACAACCAGGCCTGATAGCCGGTTGCCGCGCCGGCCGGGCCGGCAAGCCTCGGGCGCTGGGCGCCCGGGCTGCCGCCCGGATGCCGGCGCCGAGGTGGGCTCCCGCCTCACGACCCGCCCAGGCGGGTGCCATATCGAATCAACCATATGTCCCGGTTCATGCTTGCCGGGCCATGTCTTAGCGAATTTGGAGCAAACATGGCTGAAATTACCGCCGCCCTGGTCAAGGAACTGCGCGAAAAGACCGATGCGCCCATGATGGAGTGCAAGAAGGCTCTGACCGAAGCCGAAGGTGATCTGGCCCGCGCCGAGGAAATCCTGCGCGTCAAGCTGGGCAACAAGGCCAGCAAGGCCGCCGCCCGCGTGACCGCCGAAGGCCTGATCGGCCTGTACATCGCCGCCGACGGTAAGCAGGGCGCCGTCATCGAAGTCAACTGCGAGACCGACTTCGTCGCCAAGAACACCGATTTCATCGATTTCATCAACAAGCTGGCCGAGCTGGTCGCCACGCAGAATCCGGGCGACGTGGCCGCGCTGTCGGCGCTGCCGTTCGGCGAAGGCACGGTCGAGACCACCCGCACCGCGCTGGTGGGCAAGATCGGCGAAAACATCTCGGTACGCCGCTTCGAGCGCATCCAGACCCCGAACTCGCTGGCCAGCTACGTGCACGGCGGCAAGATCGGCGTACTGGTCGAGTTCTCGGGCGCCGAGGAAGTGGGCAAGGACCTGGCCATGCACATCGCCGCGACCAAGCCCAAGGCCCTCAATGCCGACGGCGTCAACGCCGAAGACATCGCCGCCGAGCGCTCGGTAGCCGAACAGAAGGCCGCCGAATCGGGCAAGCCCGCCGAAATCGTCGCCAAGATGGTCGAAGGTTCCGTGCAGAAATTCCTGAAGGAAGTTACTCTGCTGTCGCAACCCTTCGTCAAGAACGACAAGCAAACGATCGAACAGATGCTCAAGGAAAAGGGCGCTTCGATCACCAAGTTCGTTCTGTTCGTCGTTGGTGAAGGGATCGAGAAGAAGACCGCCGATTTCGCTTCCGAGGTCGCCGCCGCCGCCGCTGGCCGCGCCTGACGCGTCATCGTAGGGGCCGGCCAGGGCGGGGCTTCCCGAACTGCCGGCCTATTTCTTGTCTTACACTTTCGTCGGATCGTTTCTCGGGATATCACCTATGAGCAGCAGATCATATAAACGGGTTCTTCTCAAACTTTCCGGCGAGGCGCTGATGGGCGAAGATGCCTTTGGCATCAATCGCTCCACCATCGTCCGCATGACCGATGAGATCGCCGAAGTCGCCGCACTGGGCGTCGAACTGGCCATCGTCATCGGCGGAGGCAATATTTTCCGTGGCGTCGCCCCGGGCGCGCAGGGCATGGACCGCGCGACCGCCGACTACATGGGCATGATGGCAACCATCATGAACGCGCTGGCGCTGCAGGACGCGCTCAAGCACAAGGGCGTCGACACGCGGGTGCAGTCGGCGCTGAACATCGACCAGGTGGTCGAGCCCTACATCCGGCCCAAGGCCCTGCGCTACCTCGAAGAGGGCAAGGTCGTGATCTTCGCGGCCGGCACCGGCAACCCGTTCTTCACCACCGATACCGCGGCCGCGCTGCGCGGTGCGGAGATCGGCGCCGAAATCGTGCTCAAGGCAACCAAGGTCGACGGCATCTACAGCGCCGATCCCAACAAGGATCCGACCGCGACCCGCTACGCGCGCATCAGCTTCGACGAAGCCATCGTGCGCCGGCTCGAGGTCATGGACGCCACGGCGTTCGCGTTGTGCCGTGACCAAAAGCTGCCCATCAAAGTGTTTTCGATCAACAAGTTCGGCGCCCTCAAGCGGGCCGTCAGCGGCGAAGACGAAGGCACGCTGGTACACGTTTAAGAAAAGGAAATTCCATGAGCGTCGCAGATATTCGTAAGTCCGCTGAAACCAGGATGGCCAAATCGCTTGAAACGCTCAAGGCGAGCCTGGCCAAGATCCGCACGGGCCGCGCCCATACCGGCATCCTGGATCACGTGCAGGTCGAGTACTACGGCTCGCCGGTGCCGATCAGCCAGGTCGCCAACGTGAATCTCGTCGATGCCCGCACCATCAGCGTGCAGCCGTACGAGAAGAGCATGGCGGGCCCGATCGAAAAGGCGATTCGCGAGTCGGACCTGGGACTGAATCCGGTCTCGATGGGCGAAACCATCCGCGTGCCGATGCCGGCCCTGACCGAGGAGCGCCGCCGCGACCTGACCAAAGTGGTCAAGAGCGAAGGCGAGGACGCCAAGGTGGCGGTGCGCAACCTGCGCCGCGAAGCCAACGAGGCGCTCAAGAAGCTGGTCAAGGACAAGGAAATCTCCGAGGATGACGAGCGTCGCGCCCAGGATGATGTCCAGAAACTGACTGACCGTGCCGTCGGCGACATCGACAAGATGATCGTCCAGAAAGAAGCGGAAATCATGACCGTATAATTCCGGTTGAGGTATCGGGGCCGTATCGACGGCTCCGGTGTCGATATCGGAATCTGTTCCGTACGCGCCGTCCCGGCCGCGCTGGTCCTGTCGGATTTGGCGCAGGCGCGACGGCGCAGGCTTTTGCAATACCTTTTTGCTTGCCGCCTTGCGCCAAGCTCCAGCCATGGCACTCAGTTCGACTCAGGCGATTCCGGAAACGGGGGACATCCCCAGGCACGTAGCCATCATCATGGATGGCAACGGCCGCTGGGCGACGCGCCGCCACCTGCCGCGCACGGCAGGGCACGCCAAGGGCGTGCACGCGGTGCGCCGCGTGGTCGAGGCCTGCGGCCGGCGCGGCGTGCGCTACCTGACTCTGTTCGCATTCAGTTCCGAGAACTGGCGCCGTCCGGCCGACGAGGTGTCGCTGTTGATGCGGCTGTTCGTGCAGGCGCTCGAGCGCGAAGTCGACAAATTGCAGGACCAGGGCGTGCGCCTGCACGTGGTGGGAGACCTGAGCGCGTTCGAGCCCAAGCTGCAGGAACTGATCGCCCAGGCGCAGGAACGCACCGAGCACAACGACCGGCTGCACCTGACGGTGGCGGCCAATTACGGCGGCCGCTGGGACATCCTGCAGGCCACGCGCGCCATGCTGCGCGCCGATCCGGGCCTGGCCCAGGATCCCGACCGCATCGACGAGGCGCGGCTGGCCGAACATCTTTCGATGGCCTGGGCGCCGGAACCGGACCTGTTCATCCGCACCGGCGGCGAACAGCGCATTTCGAACTTCCTGGTCTGGCAACTGGCCTACGCCGAATTCTATTTCACAGAACAATTCTGGCCCGATTTCGGCGCCGACGAGCTCGATGCCGCCTTCGAGTGGTATCGCACGCGCGAGCGGCGCTTCGGCCGCACCAGCGCGCAATTGCGCGGCGGCGCCAAGCGCTGACCCCCAAGGAGACGTATTCATGCTGGGCCAGCGCATCATCACCGCCGCCGTATTGCTTGCCGTCCTGGCCCTGACGCTGGCGCTGGCCAACCCGTGGTGGTTCGTCGCCTTGCTGGCGCTGGGCGCGGCCTGCGCCGCCTGGGAGTGGCTGCGCCTGACGGTGCGCCAGCCCCCCTCGGGTGCGCTGTGCGTCGGCCTGGCGGCGGCGCTGCTGGCGGCGATGCTGGCCATGGCGCAGGCCTGGATCCAGGGAGGCGTGTCCGGCCTGCGGCTCGAGGTCTGGGTCGGCTACTGGCTCACCCCGGCGATCGTGGCCGTCTGGCTGCTGGGCGCGGGCACGGCGGTCGCGCGCGGCCGCGCCGACGCGCCGGCGGCCAGCCTGGGCTGGACGCTGTTCGCCATTCCCGCCGTGCTGGCCGCCTGGTCGGTGTTGGCGCTGATGTATCTGTCGCGCGGCGGCGCCTATGTGGTGTCGCTGCTGGCGCTGGTGTGGGTGGCCGATATCGCCGCCTATTTCGCCGGCCGCGCCTTCGGCAAGCGCAAGCTGGCGCCGCGGGTCAGCCCGGGCAAGACGGTGGCCGGCGCGGTGGCCGGCGTGCTGGGCGCGGTCGCGTGGATCGCCCTGAGCAGCCAATGGGATGGAACTTATGGCCAGGCGCTGGTCGAACGCTGGTCCTGGTGGCTGGCGTTGCCGGCGGCCGCCTTGCTGGGCGTCGTCTCCATCGTCGGCGACCTGTTCGAGTCCTTGCTCAAGCGCCGCGCCGGCCGCAAGGATTCCAGCGCGCTGCTGCCCGGCCACGGAGGCGTCTATGACCGCATCGACGCCATCCTGCCGGTGGCGCCGCTGGCGTTGCTCATGTCTGGAGTGTTGTTTTGACCCGTTTTCAACGCGTCGCCGTCCTGGGATCGACCGGATCGATCGGCGACAGTACGCTCGACGTTATCGCGCGCCACCCGGATCGGCTGGGCGTGTATGCCCTGTCGGCCTATAGCCGCATGGACAAGCTGGCCGCCCAGGCGGCCGCCTGCGGCGCCGCCGTGGTGGTCGTGCCCGACGATGCGGCGGCTGCGCGCTTTCGCGCCGCCTGGCGCGGCAAGGCCGCCATGCCCGAGGTGCGGGTCGGGCCGCGCACGCTGGCCGAGACGGCCGCCGCGCCCGAGTGCACCACGGTCATGGCCGCCATCGTCGGCGCCGCCGGCCTGCCGGCGGCCCTGGCCGCGGCGCAGGCCGGCAAGCGGGTGCTGCTGGCCAACAAGGAAGCGCTGGTGGCGGCCGGATCGCTGTTCATGGCGGCCGTGCGCGAGAACGGCGCCGAATTGCTGCCCATCGACAGCGAACACAACGCCATCTTCCAGTGCATGCCGCAGGGCGCCCGGGCGGCCGCGCCCACCGCGCCCGCGCCCGGCGTGCGGCGCCTGCTGCTGACCGCCTCCGGCGGCCCGTTCCGGCGCCAGGACCCGGCCGACCTGCACGAAGTGACGCCGGCCCAGGCCTGCGCACATCCCAACTGGAGCATGGGGCGCAAGATTTCGGTCGATTCGGCCACCATGCTGAACAAGGGACTGGAGGTCATCGAGGCCCATTGGCTGTTCGCCATGCCGTCCGAACGCATCGACGTGCTGATCCATCCGCAAAGCGTCGTCCATTCCATGGTCGAGTACGACGACGGCTCGGTGCTGGCGCAACTGGGACAGCCCGACATGCGCACGCCCATCGCCTACGGGCTGGGCTTTCCGGAGCGCCTGGCCAGCGGGGTGGGGCTGCTGGACCTGACGCGCTGGGGGCGGCTGGATTTCGAGCAGCCCGACCTGCAGCGCTTCCCGTGCCTGGCGCTGTCGTTCGCCGCGCTGCGCGCCGGCCAGCCGGCCTGCGTGGCCCTGAACGCGGCCAACGAAGTCGCGGTGGCCGCGTTCCTGGAAGGGCGCCTGCGCTATACCTGGGTCGCCCGGGTCATCGAGGCGGTGCTCGAGTGGCAGGCCAAGCAGGCATCTGTTACCCTGACCAGCCTGGATGACGTGCTCGACCTGGATGCGCGCGCGCGCTCATTCGCCGGCAATCTCGGCCTGGCGTGACGCGCCGGGCCGCCTTTCGCGTCCACCCGAGTCTGATCCATGCTTTTCACGCTGCTGGCCTTTGTCGTCGCCCTGGGCACCCTAATTACGTTCCATGAACTGGGCCACTACTGGATCGCCCGGCTGTGCGGCGTGCGCGTGCTGCGTTTTTCCGTCGGGTTCGGCCGGGTGCTGGCGCGCCGCACCGACCGCCACGGCACCGAGTGGGCCATTTCCGCGATCCCCCTGGGCGGCTACGTCAAGATGCAGGACGATCCGCCGGCAGGCGCCAGCGCGGCCGAGGCGGCGCGCTCCTTCAATGCCCAGCCGGTCGGGCGCCGCATCGCCATCGTGGCCGCTGGGCCGCTGTTCAATCTTTTTCTCGCCGTGGTCCTGTATGCCGGCCTGAACCTGGCCGGCACCGAAGTGCCCGCGCCGGTGGTGGGCCAGCCGGCGGCCGGCACGCCGGCCGCGCAGGCCGGCCTGATGGCCGGCGACCGCATCGAGGCGGTGCAGGGGCGCGCGGTCGATTCCTGGAATGACGCGCGCTGGCGCCTGCTGGACGTGCTTTCCAGCCAGGGCGAGGCGCAGCTGGAAGTGCGCGGCCCCGGCGGCGCGGCGCGCGGTCTCGTGCTGCAGGTGCCGGGCGGCAACCGCCTGGATCCGGCCGACGGCGACCCGCTGGCCGAGACCGGCCTGCGCCTGGCCCAGCCCAAGCCGGTGGTGCGCGAGGTCATCGCCGGCGGCGCCGGCGAGCAGGCCGGCCTGCGTGGCGGCGACCTGATCGTGGCGGCCGGCCAGGCCGCCGACCTGGACGCGGGCGCGCTGGTGGCCCTGATCCAGCGCCATGCCGGCCAGCCCCTGGCCCTGACGGTGCAGCGCGGCGCCGACCGCCTGACCCTGACGGTGGTGCCGCGGGCCGAATCCGTGCAGGGCCAGGAGGTGGGCCGCATCGGCGTGCAGCTGGGCGGGGATATCCCCATGGTCACGGTGCGCTACGGGGTGATCGACAGCGTCTGGCGCGGCGCCCAGCGCACCTGGGACACGGCCTGGCTGTCGTTGCGCATGATGGGCCGCATGGTGCTGGGGGAGGTCTCCTGGCGCAATATCAGCGGCCCGGTCACGATCGCCGATTATGCCGGCCAGACCGCCCGGATCGGCCTGGAAGCCTATATTGCCTACCTGGCGCTGATCAGTATCAGCCTGGGCGTATTGAACCTGCTGCCGATACCCATGTTGGACGGAGGGCATCTGCTGTACTATCTCGTCGAAATTGTAAAAGGCAGTCCCGTTTCCGATCGCTGGATAGACATCGGCCAGCGAGCCGGCATCGGCCTGCTCGCAGGATTGATGGGCTTGGCACTGTTCAATGATTTTGCGCGCCTGTTCACTTAGGCACGAATAGAATAAAATCCCCCGCCATTTGCACGACCAAGGATACCCAAGGATGTCTCTACGCCGGATGTTTCATCACAAAAAGGGCGTTATACCGGGTTTGTTAGCCGCCGCGCTTCTTGCGCCCGCGCTGGCCCATGCCTTCGAGCCCTTTGTCGTGCGGGATATCCGCGTGGAGGGCATTCAGCGTACCGACGCCGGCACGGTGTTCGGCTACCTGCCGGTCAAGGTCGGCGAGAAGTTCACCGACGAGGAGGCCACCGAGGCGGTGCGCCGCCTGTACGGCACGGGCTTTTTCAGCGACGTGCAGATCCAGACCGACAACAACGTCGTCGTGGTCGTGGTGCAGGAGCGCCCCACGATCGCCTCGATCAGTTTCAATGGCATGCGCGAGTTCGACTCCAAGGCCATCACCAAGTCGCTGGCTCAGGTGGGTTTCGGCGAAGGGCGCATCTTCGACCAGTCCATGCTCGAACGCGCCGAGTACGAGCTGAAAGAACAGTACCTGGCCAAGGGCAAGTACGGCGTCGAAGTCACCGCGACGGTCACGCCGCTGCCGCGCAACCGGGTGGGCGTCAGTTTCGACGTGTTCGAAGGCGAAGTGGCCAAGATCCGCGAAATCCGCGTGGTCGGCAGCAAGGCTTTCTCGGAAGGCGAGCTGCTCGACCAGTTCGACCTGACCACGCCGGGCTGGCTGACCTGGTACACCAACACCGACAAGTACTCGCGCGAGAAGCTGGAAGGCGACATCGAGCGGCTGCGCTCGTTCTACCTGGACCAGGGCTACCTGGAGTTCACGGTCGAGCCGCCCCAGGTCACCATCTCGCCCGACCGCAAGGACATCTACATCACCATCACCGTGCACGAGGGCGAGCCCTACAAGGTGCGCGAAGTGAAGCTGGCCGGCAACCTGATGGGGCTGGACAGCGAAATCAACAACCTGGTCGAGATCAAGTCGGGCGAGGTATTCTCCGCCGCCAAGGCCAACAACTCGGCCAAGGCCATTACCGACTACCTGGGCGACCTGGGCTACGCATTCGCCAACGTCAACCCCAACCCGCAGCTCGACCGCGCCAAGCACGAGGCCGACGTCACGTTCTACGTCGACCCGAGCCGCCGCGTCTACGTGCGCCGCATCCAGATCGGCGGCAACACGCGCACCCGCGACGAAGTGGTGCGGCGCGAAATGCGCCAGCAGGAAGCCGCCTGGTACGACGCGGGCGACATCAAGGTGTCGCGCGACCGCGTCGACCGCCTGGGCTATTTCAACGAGGTCAACGTCAAGACCGATCCGGTGCCGGGCTCGCCCGACCAGGTCGACGTCAACGTGGACGTCAAGGAAAAGCCCACCGGCATCATCAACCTGGGCGTGGGCTACGGTTCGTCCGAAAAGGCGATTCTGTCGGCCGGTATCAGCGAAGACAACGTCTTCGGCAGCGGCACCAACCTGACGCTGCAGTTGAATACCAGCAAGACCAACCGCGCCGTGGTGCTTTCGCACACCGATCCGTATTTCACCAAGGACGGCATCAGCCGCACCACCTCGGCGTACTACCGCGTCACCGAGCCGTGGGACAACAACGACGGCGACTACCGCGTGAAGGCCATGGGCCTGGGCATGAACTTCGGCGTGCCCATCTCCGAGTACGACCGGATCTTCCTGGGCGGCACGTTCGAGCGCAACCAGATCGATCTGTACAACAACTCGCCGCAGGCCTATCGCGACTTCGTCGACCAGTACGGCGATTCGACCAACGCGCTGATCTTCAACACCGGCTGGTCCAAGGACACGCGCGACAGCGCGCTGGCGCCGACCAAGGGCGCGTACACGCGCCTGAAGGGCGACTTCTCCACGATGGATCTGAAGTACTACCTGCTGACGGCGCAGCAGCAGTACTACCTGCCGCTGGGCCGCAGCTACACGCTGGCCCTGAACGGCATGATCGACTACGGCCGCAGCTACGGCGGCCTGGACTACCCGGTGATCAAGAACGTGTACGCCGGCGGCATCGGCACGGTGCGCGGCTACGAGGGCGCCTCGCTGGGCCCGCGCGACCGCCTCACGGGCGACTACATCGGCGGTTCGCGCCGCATGGTGGCCAACGCCCAGCTGTACCTGCCGTTCCCGGGCGCCTCGAAGGACCGCACGCTGCGCTGGTTCGTGTTCACCGATGCGGGCCAGGTCGCGGCCGGCAGCGGCATGTCGTGCACGGCCGGCAAGCCGGGCAGCGAAGTGGAGGATCCGTGCGGCTGGCGCTTCTCGGCCGGTATCGGCCTGTCGTGGCAGTCGCCGCTGGGTCCGCTGCAGTTGTCGTACGCTCGCCCGCTGAATTCGAAGTCCGGCGACGACACGCAGGCGTTCCAGTTCCAGATCGGCACGGGTTTCTGATCGCTGCGGGGAAGCCTGCGAGCCGTTACGCATGAAAACATGGGAAATGGCCGGTTGCCCGGCCGTCCCGCAGTTTAGTGGCACAATATCGTCTTTGCTTTACCTCATTGGAAGGTGAGATTTTCATGATGTCTGATTTCGCACTTAATACCTCGGGTTCCAAGCGCGCCAAACGAGGGGCCGGCAAGCTGGGCGTATCGCTGGCGCTGGCGGGTGCTTTGCTGTTCGGGTCGTCCGCGGCGGTCACCGCGCAGGCGCAAGGCACCAAGATCGGCTTCGTGAACACGGAGCGGATCCTGCGCGAATCGGGTCCGGCCAAGGCGGCGCAAAGCAAGATCGAATCCGAATTCAAGCGCCGCGACGACGAACTGCAGCGCCTGAGCAGCAGCCTGCGCTCGCAGGCCGAGAAGTTCGACAAGGATGCCCCGGTGCTGTCCGAATCGGACCGTGTCAAGCGCCAGCGCGAGCTGAGCAACCTCGACATGGACCTGCAGCGCAAGCGCCGCGAGTTCCAGGAGGATTTCAACCGCCGCCGCAACGAAGAGTTCTCGAGCATCGTCACCAAGGCCAATGACGCCATCAAGCGCATTGCCGAGCAAGAGAACTACGACCTCATCATCCAGGACGCCGTTACGGTCAACCCCCGTATCGATATCACCGACAAGGTGATCCAGAGCCTGGGCCGATAAGCACGCCCATGCCGGTTCTGCTGGACCCTGAAAACGCGCTCGCTCTCGATGTCCTGCTGGCCGGCACCGATGCCCAGGGGCTGGACTGGCACCTGAGCGCCCCCGATGCCGCCGATCTGCCCAGGATCCGCGGCATCGGCACGCTGTCTTCGGCGGGAAACGAGGAAATCAGCTTCCTGTCCAATCCCCGCTACCAGAATCAGCTGGCCACCACGCGCGCCGCCGCGGTCATCGTGACGCCCGACGTCGCGCAGGCCCGGCAGGAGCAGGGCGCGTCGGGCCACGTGCTGGTGGTGTGCAAGCATCCCTATCTGCTGTATGCGCGCCTGGCGCAGTGGTTCGAGCGCGCCAGCCGGCCGGCCGGGCCCGCCGGCGTGCATCCGTCCGCGGTGGTCGACCCCAGCGCCGAGATCGACGCCGATGCGCGGGTCGGCGCGCAGTGCGTCATCGAGGCGGGCGCCCGCATCGGGCGCGGCGCCAGGCTGGGGCCGGGCTGTGTGATCGGCGCCGGCTCCACGGTAGGGGCCGACAGCCTGCTGCATCCGCGCGTCACCCTGTACGCGGGCGTGCACGTGGGCGAGCGGGCCATCATCCACAGCGGCGCCGTGCTGGGCGCCGACGGTTTCGGTTTCGCGCCCGATCCCACGCTGGGCCGCGGCGCCTGGGGCAAGATCCCGCAGTTGGGCGGGGTGAGGGTGGGCAACGATGTCGAAATCGGCGCCAACACCACCATCGACCGCGGCGCGCTGGACGACACGATCGTGGGCGACGGCGTGAAGCTGGACAACCAGATCATGGTGGCGCACAACGTGCGGATCGGCGCGCATACCGCCATTGCCGCCTGTGTCGGCATCGCCGGCTCGACCACCATCGGCGAGCGATGCACCATCGGCGGCGCATCGATGCTGTCCGGGCACCTGGCCATCGCCGACGACGTCAATATCTCGGGCGGCACCGCGGTGACATCGAACATTGCGAAGGCCGGCCGCTACACCGGCGTGTATCCTTACGCCGAACACAGCGAATGGCAGCGCAATGCCGCGGTCATTCAGCAATTGGCGCTGCTGCGCCGGCGCTTGCGGGCCCTCGAGCGGGAATAATCCCGCACGGCCCGTGTGCCCGGTTGGCGGCGCATTGCAACATAATCTATTTTTGCTTTGCAGGAAAACAAATGGAACTCGACATCAAGGGGATCATGGACCGGCTGCCGCATCGCTACCCGATGCTGCTGATCGACCGTGTGCTGGAGATGGTGCCCGGCAAATCCATCGTTGCCATCAAGAACGTCTCGATCAACGAGCCGTTTTTCACGGGCCATTTTCCGCATCATCCGGTCATGCCGGGCGTGCTGATCGTCGAGGCCATGGCGCAGGCTTCGGCCCTGTTCTCGTTCACCGACGAGAACGGCGGGCTGAAGTGCGACGGCGCCAAGACCGCCTACTACCTGGTGGGCATCGACGGCGCGCGGTTCCGTAAACCCGTGGTGCCGGGCGACCAGTTGCGGCTGGAAGTCGAGGCCGAGCGCCTGTCGTGTACCATCTGCAAGTACCAGGGCCGGGCCCTGGTCGACGGCCAACTGGTCGCCGAAGCCAAGCTGATGTGCGCGATCCGTAGCCTGGAAGAGTAAATGTCAGGAAACATCCATCCCACCGCCGTGGTCGATCCGGCGGCACAGATCGACAGTTCGGTCGTGATCGGCCCATACAGCGTGGTGGGGCCGGGAGTCAGCATTGCCGCGGGCACCGAGGTCGGCGCGCACTGCGTGCTCGACGGCGTGACCAGCATCGGGCGCGACAACCGCTTCTACCGCTTTTGCTCCATCGGCGGCATGCCGCAGGACAAGAAGTACAGCGGCGAACCGACGCGACTGGTCATCGGCGACCGCAACACGGTGCGCGAGTTCACCACGTTCAACACCGGCACGGTGCAGGACGGCGGCGTGACCAGCATCGGCGACGACAACTGGATCATGGCCTACGTGCACATCGCGCACGACTGCCATATCGGCAACAACACCATCCTGGCCAACTCGGTGCAGCTGGGCGGCCACGTGCAGGTGGGCGACTGGGCCATCGTGGGCGGCCTGACCGGCGTGCACCAGTTCGCCAAGATCGGCGCGCACAGCATGACCGGCAGCAACAGCTCGCTGATGCAGGATGCGCCCCCGTTCGTGCTGGCGGCGGGCAATCCGTGCCGGCCCGTGGGCGTCAATGTCGAAGGCTTGAAGCGGCGCGGTTTCTCGGCGGCGGCCATCTCGGCGCTGCGCGATGCGTACAAGTCGATCTACCGGCGCGGACTGTCGCTGGACGAGGCGCGCGCCGAGCTGCGCGCGCGCCAGCAGGCCGAGCCGGATGTCGCCGAGCATCTGCAGACCATGCTGGACTTCCTGGACGCTTCGACGCGCGGCATCATCCGGCCATGAGCCTGCGCATAGGCATGGTCGCCGGCGAGCCTTCGGGCGACCTGCTGGCCGGGCGCATCATCGCCGGCCTGCAGGCCCGGGCACCCGGCGTGCACTGCGCCGGCATAGGCGGGCCCCAGATGGCGGCGCGCGGCTTCGAGGCCTGGCACCCCATGCATGCGCTCACGGTGTTCGGCTACATCGATGCGTTCAAGCGGATTCCCAGCCTGCTGTCGACCTACGGCGACGTCAAGCGGCGCCTGCTGGCCGAGCCGCCGTCGGTGTTCGTGGGCATCGACGCGCCGGATTTCAACCTGCGCCTGGAGCACCAGTTGCGCCAGGCCGGTACCCCCACCGTGCATTTCGTCGGTCCCTCGATCTGGGCCTGGCGCTACGAACGCATCAACAAGATCCGCGCGGCCGTCTCCCACATGCTGGTGCTGTTTCCGTTCGAGGAAGCGCTCTATCGCAAGGAAGGAATCCCGGTCACCTATGTCGGCCATCCGCTGGCCGGGGTGATTCCCATGCAGCCCGATCGCGCCGCGGCCCGCGCGCGGCTGGGCATCGACGCCGACGCGCGGGTGCTGGCCATCCTGCCGGGCAGCCGCTCGTCCGAGATCCGCCTGCTTGCGCCGCGTTTCCTGCAGGCCGCGGCCGAGCTGGTCCGGCGCGATCCACGCCTGCAGTGCGTGGTGCCCATGGTCAACCCGCAGCGGCGCGCCGAGTTCGAGGCTATCGCGGCCCAGCATCCGGTGCCGGGCCTGCGTTGCGTGACCGCCGCCGAGGGGCAGGGCGAGACGCCGGTGGCCTGGTCCGTCATGGAGGCGAGCAACGCCGTCCTGGTGGCCAGCGGCACGGCCACGCTGGAAACGGCGCTGTACAAGCGGCCCATGGTCATTTCGTACGTGCTGTCGCCGTGGATGCGGCGCATCATGGCCTGGAAATCCGGGCAGCAACGTCCCTACCTGCCGTGGGTGGGGCTGCCCAATGTGCTGCTGCGCGATTTCGCCGTGCCGGAGCTGCTGCAGGACGAGGCCACGCCGGCCGCGCTGGCCGAGGCGACCTGGCAGGCGCTGACCGACGAGGCCGGCGCGGCGCGCATCGAGGCGCGCTTTACCGCCTTGCACCAGGACTTGCTGCGCGATACGCCGGCGCTGGCCGCCCAGGCGATTCTGGAGGTGGCCGATGGAGCAGCCTGACCTGTTCGGCACGCTGGCGCCGCTGCCCGCCATCATTGCCGGCGTCGACGAAGCCGGTCGCGGACCGCTGGCCGGCGCGGTCTATGCGGCCGCCGTCATCCTGGACCCGGACCGGCCGGTCGACGGCCTGGCCGACTCCAAGGTGCTCAAGGCCGAGCAGCGCGAAGCGCTGGCGGTGCAGATCCGCGCCCAGGCGCTGGCCTGGTTCGTGGCCAGCGCCAGCGTGCAGGAAATCGACAGCCTGAACATCCTGCGCGCCACCATGCTGGCGATGCAGCGCGCCGTGGCCGGCCTGGCCATGGCGCCGGAACTGGCCATGGTCGACGGCAACCAGGCGCCCAAGCTGCGCTGCGCCGTGCAGACCGTGATCAAGGGCGATGCGCTGGTGCCGGCGATCTCCGCCGCGTCCATCCTGGCCAAGACGGCGCGCGACGCCGACCTGCTGCGCCTGCATGCCTTGTATCCCCAATACGGCTTCGACCAGCACAAGGGCTACGGCACGCCGCAGCACCTGTCCTTGCTGCGCGAGCACGGCCCGTGCCCCGAACACCGGCGCAGCTTCGCGCCGATCAAGGCGTACGGCGCGCCATGAAGCACCTGAGTTCGCGCGACAACCCGGCGGTCAAGGCGTTGCACAAGCTGGCCGCCGGCGGCGGCCGCCGCGACGGACGGATCCTGCTCGACGGCGTGCATCTGTGCCAGGCCTGGCTGGCGCACCAAGGCACGCCGCTGCAGGCGCTGTTCGATGTCGCGCGGCTGGACCATCCCGAGATCCGCGCCCTGGCCGGCCAGGTGCCGCCGCAGCATTGCCTGGCGCTGGATTCGCGCCTGCTGCAGGGGCTGGCCAGCGTCGAGAGCGGCCAGGGCGTGGTGTTCGTGGCGCGCGCGCCCGAACCCGCGCTGCCTGAACGCATCGACGAGAACTGCGTGCTGTTCGACCGGATCCAGGACCCGGGCAATGTCGGCACCTTGCTGCGGACCTGCGCGGCGGCCGGCGTGCGCCGGGTGCTGCTGGCGGCCGGCACGGCCGCGGCATGGTCGCCCAAGGTGTTGCGCAGCGGCCAGGGCGCGCATTTCGCGCTGCATATCCACGAACACCTGGACCTGGAGGCGGTGCTGCCGCGGCTGGACGTGCCGCTGGTGGCCACGACCCTGGCGCGGTCCGGCTCGCTCTACGACACGGACCTGCCGGCGCGCTGCGCCTGGGTGTTCGGCCACGAAGGGCAGGGCGTGGCCGAGGCGCTGCTGCGGGCGGCCGCGCTGCGCGTGCACATTCCGCACGAGTCGGCGGCGGTCGAGTCGCTCAATGTGGGCGCCGCCGCCGCCATCTGCCTGTTCGAGCAGCGCCGCCAGCGCCGCTGACCCGCCCGCGCCTAGACGCGCTCCAGTCCGACCTCCTGCAGCACCGTGGTGGCGATTTCCTCGATCGACTTGGTGGTCGTCGACAGCCACGAAATGCCCTCGCGGCGCATCATGCGCTCGGCCTCGGCCACTTCGTAGCGGCATTGCTCCAGGCGCGCGTAATGGCTGTTGGGGCGGCGCTCGTTGCGCACCTCGGCCAGCCGCTCGGGCTGGATCGACAGGCCGAACAGCTTGCCGCGGTACGGCGCGATGGTCTTGGGCAGCGCGCCGCGCTCGAAATCGTCCGGGGTGAGCGGGAAATTGGCGGCCTTGACGGCGTACTGCATGGCCAGATAGAGGCTGGTCGGGGTCTTGCCGCAGCGCGACACGCCCACCAGGATCACGTCGGCCTGGTCCAGCTGGTTGACGAACTGGCCGTCGTCGTGCGCCAGGCTGAAGTTGATGGCGTCGATCCGGTTGCGGTATTTCTCGGAGTTGGCCGCCATGTGCGAGCGTCCGATGGAGTGGCTGGACTTCAAGCCCAGGGCCTGCTCGATGTGGCTGACGAATGTTCCAAAAAGATCGAGGAAAACGCCGTTCGACTGGCGAACCAGCGCCAGGATCTCGGGGTTGACCAGGGTGCTGAAGACAATCGGCGGCACGCCGGCCTCGAGCGCGTTGCGGTTGATGCGCGCCACCACCTCGCGCGCCTTGTCCAGCGTATCGATGAAGGGCAGGCGCACGGGCTTGAAATTGACCTCGTCGAACTGCGATAGCACGGAGTGGCTGAAGGTCTCGGCGGTGATGCCGGTGCTGTCCGAAACGATGTAGACCGCACGTTCAATAGGGGTAGAAGTCATATGTAAAAAAATTCCAACCAGGTACCGGGAGGCTTGTGCCCAAGCGAGTACAATCGCCCCCTAATAAGTCACCCCAAGGGGCGGTCCAAGGCCAGTTTGGTCAGCGCAGTTGAGCTGCATTGACCAAACTCGCTTTCATTCCATTGTAAAAGGTGACTTCAATGTCGTATGTGGTTTCGTTCGAGCAGCTCCGCATGACGGACGTGGACTCGGTAGGAGGCAAGAACGCATCATTAGGTGAAATGATCAGTCAGCTGGCCGGCGCGGGGGTACGCGTGCCCGGCGGCTTTGCCACGACCGCCCAGGCCTTCCGGGACTTCCTGCAGGCTTCCGGTCTGGACAAGCGCATCGCTGACCGTCTCGCCACCCTCAACCCCGAAGACGTACGCGAGCTGGCCAGCGCCGGCGCGCAGATCCGTCAATGGGTGATCGATGCGCCTTTCTCGCCTGAATTCGAACAGGCGATCCGCACCGCATTCGCCGAGCTCGACGCCGACGGCAAGGGCTCGTTCGCGGTGCGCTCCTCGGCGACCGCCGAAGACCTGCCCGACGCTTCGTTCGCCGGCCAGCAGGAGACCTTCCTCAACGTGGTGGGCGTCGACGACGTGCTCGACAAGATCCGCCACGTTTTCGCCTCGCTGTACAACGACCGCGCCATTTCGTATCGCGTGCACAAGGGCTACGCCCACGCCGAGGTCGCGCTGTCGGCCGGCATCCAGCGCATGGTCCGTTCCGACAAGGGCAGCGCCGGCGTGATGTTCACCATCGACACCGAGTCGGGCTTCCAGGACGTGGTGTTCATCACCTCGTCGTACGGCCTGGGCGAGACGGTGGTGCAGGGCGCCGTCAACCCGGACGAGTTCTACGTCTTCAAGCCGTCGCTCGAACGCGGCAACTATCCCATCGTCAGCCGCCGCATCGGCTCCAAGCTGATCAAGATGGAATTCGACCCCGAGCGTCCCGAAGGCCGCGCCGTGCGCACCGTCGATGTGCCGGTGTCCGAACGCAACCGCTATTCGCTGACCGACGACGAAGTCATCGAGCTGGCGCGCTACGCGGTCATCATCGAGAAGCACTACCAGCGTCCGATGGACATCGAGTGGGGCCGCGATGGCGTGGATGGCAAGATCTACATCCTGCAGGCGCGTCCGGAAACGGTGAAATCGCAGCAGGGCGTCAATGACGTGCAGCAGCGCTACCGCCTCAAGGCCACCGGCCAGGTGCTGGTGACCGGCCGCGCCATCGGCCAGAAGATCGGCGCAGGCAAGGTGCGCGTGGTGGCCGATATCTCCGAAATGGACAAGGTCCAGGCCGGCGACGTGCTGGTCACCGACATGACCGATCCCAACTGGGAGCCGGTCATGAAGCGTGCCTCGGCGATCATCACCAACCGCGGCGGACGCACCTGCCACGCGGCCATCATCGCGCGCGAACTGGGCATTCCGGCCGTGGTCGGCTGCGGCGACGCGACCGACCTGCTCAAGGACGGCCAGGCCGTGACGGCCTCGTGCGCCGAGGGCGACGAAGGCCGTATCTACGACGGCCTGATCGAGACCGAGGTCGAGGAAGTGCGCCGCGGCGAGATGCCTCCGATCGACGTCAAGATCATGATGAACGTGGGCAATCCGCAGCTGGCGTTCGACTTCGCGCAGATCCCCAACGCCGGCGTGGGCCTGGCCCGCCTGGAATTCATCATCAACAACAACATCGGCATCCACCCCAAGGCGGTGCTGGATTATCCGAACGTCGACGGCGAGCTGAAGAAGGCGGTCGAGTCGGCCGCCCGCGGCCACGCCAGCCCGCGCGCCTTCTTCGTCGAGAAGCTGGCCGAAGGCGTGGCGACCATCGGCGCGGCGTTCTGGCCCAAGCCGGTGATCGTGCGCATGTCGGACTTCAAGTCCAACGAGTACCGCAAGCTGGTGGGCGGTTCGCGCTACGAGCCCGAGGAAGAGAACCCCATGCTGGGCTTTCGCGGGGCGTCGCGCTATATCGCCGCCGATTTCGAGGAGTGCTTCCGCATGGAATGCGAGGCGCTCAAGAAAGTGCGCGACGAAATGGGCCTGACCAACGTCGAGATCATGGTGCCGTTCGTGCGCACCCTGGGCCAGGCCAGGAAGGTCGTCGAGCTGCTGGCCGCCCACGGCCTGGCGCGCGGCGAGAACGGCCTGAAGCTGATCATGATGTGCGAGGTGCCGTCCAACGCCATCCTGGCCGAACAGTTCCTCGAGTACTTCGACGGCTTCTCCATCGGTTCGAACGACATGACCCAGCTGACGCTGGGACTGGACCGCGACTCCGGCATGGAGCTGCTGGCGGCCGACTTCGACGAACGCGACGATGCGGTGAAGTTCATGCTGCGCCGCGCGATCAAGGCGTGCCTGGCGGCCAACAAGTACGTCGGCATCTGCGGACAGGGGCCCAGCGACCACCCCGATTTCGCGCAGTGGCTCAAGGACGAGGGCATCCTGTCCATGTCCCTGAACCCGGATACGGTGGTGGAGACCTGGCAGCAACTGGCCAAGTAAGCGCCCGGCAGCAGGAAAAAGCCTCGCCCTTGCGGCGAGGCTTTTTTTCGCCGGGCGGCGCGGGCGGCTAGGCGCAGCAGGCCAGGAAGCGGCGCACCAGCGAGGCGGCAAGCGGCGTGGGGCCGGCCGCGCGCGCCAGGCCTTCGACGTCCAGCCCGTGGGCGGCGTAGAGCGCCGCGTGGTGGCGCAGATGGGCGGCGACGAACCCGGGCGTGAACTCGGGGTGGAACTGGGCTGTATAGATGCGCGGGGCCAGGCGCAGCATCTGGTGCGCGTCCTGGGCCGAGCGCGCCAGCACGGCGGCGCGGCGAGCACGGCCTGCTCGTGCATCATCTGGGCGTCGAAGGCGGCCGGCAGGCCGGCCAGCAAGGGGTCCGTGGCGGCCGCGGGCAGCAATTCGACCGGCAGGGTGCCCAGTTCGCGGCCGGCCGGGTTGTCGCCCACCACGCCGCCCAGCGCGTGGGCCAGCAACTGGTGCCCGTAGCAGATGCCGAACATGGGCAGGCCGGCGCCGGCGGCCTGGCGCAGCCAGTCGGCGGCCGCCTCGCTCCAGGGCGCGCGGTCGGTCACCATGGCCGGCGAGCCGGTGATCAGCGCGGCCCGGTACGCGCCGGGCGCGCGCGGCGCCTCGTCCTTGTAGGAGGCCACCACGTGCGTGCCGGCGGCATCCAGCCCGGCGGCCTGGCGCAGCATCTCGGCGTAGCTGCCGTGCGCGGCGCGCAGGGCGGTGGCGGGATTGCCGGTATGCAGGATCAGAACGGGCAGGGCGGCGGTCATGGCGGGGGATCGGGCCGGTGGCGGGAGAGGGGGAACGCCATGATAAAGGCACGGCGTGACAGGCGCGAGTGGCGGGAAATACGTACAATCGTTGCCATATATTGAAACTCGGGACGGAACGCTATGTGGATTTGGTTCGGTTTGGCCGCCGTTGCCCTGATCGGCGAGGTGGGCTCCGGTACGTTTTACCTGCTGCTGGTGGCGCTGGGCCTGGCCGCCGGCGGTATCGCGGCCTGGCTGGGGGCGGACACCTGGCATGGCAACTGGTGGCGTGCGGCCTGGTGGCGCTGCTGGGGCTGCTGGCGCTGCGCCGCACCGGCGTGCTGAAAAAGCGCGAGGTCAACGCCGCGCGCAACGCCGACGTCAACCTGGATATCGGCCAGTCCGTCATGGTGGATGCGTGGTCCGACGCGGGCACGACCCAGGTGTATTACCGGGGCGCGCAATGGCAGGCCGAGCTCGCCCACGGCCAGCCGCGCCAGGCCGGCCGCCACATCATCGCCGAAATACGCGGCACGCGCCTGGTGCTGGCGCCCGCGCCGGCCGCGTAACCATGACCTTGCCCGCCGGCGACGGCAGGCTTCACTAGCAGAGGGTATTTATCATGATCGACGTTTCCACTGTGGTCCTGATTGTCATCGTCATCCTGGCGCTGATGATCGTGGTCAAGGCCATCGCCATCGTGCCGCAGCAGCATGCCTGGGTGGTGGAGCGGCTGGGCAAGTTCGACCGCGTGCTGTCGCCGGGCGCCGGCTTCGTGATTCCCTTCATCGAACGGGTGTCGTACAAGCATTCGCTCAAGGAAATCCCGCTCGACGTGCCGAGCCAGGTCTGCATCACGCGCGACAACACGCAGTTGCAGGTCGACGGCGTGCTGTACTTCCAGGTCACCGATCCGATGCGCGCTTCGTACGGCTCGTCGAACTACATTTCCGCCATCACCCAGCTGGCGCAGACGACGCTGCGCTCGGTGATCGGCAAGCTGGAGCTGGACCGCACGTTCGAGGAGCGCGAGTTCATCAACAGCACCATCGTCGCGTCGCTGGACGAGGCCGCGCTGAACTGGGGCGTGAAGGTGCTGCGCTACGAGATCAAGGATTTGACGCCGCCCAACGAGATCCTGCGCGCGATGCAGGCGCAGATTACCGCCGAGCGCGAGAAGCGCGCCCTGATCGCGGCTTCCGAGGGGCGCCGCCAGGAGCAGATCAACATCGCCACCGGCGAGCGCGAGGCCGCCATCGCGCGCTCCGAAGGCGAGAAGCAGGCGCAGATCAACCAGGCCCAGGGCGAGGCCGCGGCCGTGCTGGCCATCGCCGAGGCGACCGCCAAGGCGATCGAGCAGGTGGGCGAGGCCGTGCGCCAGCCCGGCGGCATGGAAGCCGTCAACCTCAAGGTCGCCGAACGCTACGTGGATGCCTTCAGCAATGTGGCCAAGGAGGGCAATACGCTCATCCTGCCGTCCAACCTGTCCGATGTGGGCGGGCTCATCGCCTCGGCCATGACGATCGTCAAGTCGACCAAGAGCGCGTGAGGTTCGACCCGGGCGCGCCGGCCGCGGCGCGTCCTTTCGCGTCCGCGCCATAGCGTTCCGCCCTCATGCTGGCTCCGGTCACCCTGCTGGTGATTTCCACCCTGTCGAGCCTGGTGACGCTGGGAGTCCTGGGTTCGCTGCTGCGCAGCGCCATCGCGGGCATCCGCGAGCTGATGTGGGCCAACGTGCTGGTGCTGTGCTCGCTGCTGCTGTTCACGCTGCAGGCCAACCCCGCCATGCCGCCGTGGCTGGCGATCCAGGCGCCCAACGTGCTGATCTCGTCCGGCGTCGTGCTGTTTTGCGCCGGCGTCTTCCGCTTCATGCAACAGCGCCCGCCGTGGCGCCTGCTGCTGGGACTGGCGCTGTCGATCGGCGCCAACATCTGGTTCCACTATGTCGACCCCTCGGTCAACGCCCGGGTGGTCGCGGCCTCGGGCCTGCATGCGCTGCTGTGGGGCGGCAGCGCATGGACCATCTATCGCAACATGCCGCTGCGGCGGTCGCGCTACAGCTACTGGTTCGCCGGGGTGACCGCCACCGTGGCCGCCCTGGGCCATGCCTTGCGCACGGCCGTCTACGGCCTGCAGATCGAGCAGACCCAGGGGCTGTTGCAGTCATCGGTATGAAACGTGGCCTTTCTGGCGATCGGCGTGCTGGTCATGCCCAGCATGATGCTGGGCATGATCATGATGATCCACGACCGCATGCTGGCCGAGCGCGAGCGCGAGGCCAACCAGGACTTCCTGACCGGCCTGCTGTCGCGCAAGGCATGGTGGCGCGAGGGCGAGCGCCTGTGCGCGCGCGTTGCGCACGGGCCGGCCGCTGACCCTGCTGGCGCTGGACATCGACCGCTTCAAGCAGGTCAATGACCAGCACGGCCACGCCGCCGGCGATGTGGTGCTGCGGCATTTCGGTTCGCTGGCCACCGCGCTGCTGCGCAGCGGCGATGTCATCGGCCGGCTGGGCGGCGAGGAATTCGTGGCCTTGTTGCCCGATACCGACGGCGACACGGGCGTGAGCGTGGCCGAGCGCTTGCTGGCCAGTGTGCGCGCCACGCCGTGCTCGCACGGCGGCAAGGCGCTGACCTACACGTTCAGCGGCGGGGTGGCGCAATACCGCGCGGGCGATACGCTGCCGGTGCTGGTGGAGCGGGCGGACGCGGCGTTGTACGCGGCCAAGCGGGCCGGCCGCGACCGCATCAGGAATCGCGTTGGTTGACGCGCGTGTCGTGCTTCAGGACACGTTCCTTTTCGCGCTGCCAGTCCTTTTCGCGGGCGGTGTCGCGCTTGTCGTACAGCTTCTTGCCCCGGCCCAGCGCGAAGTCCAGCTTGATGCGGCCGTTCTTGTAGTGCAGGTTGAGCGGAACCAGCGTGTAGCCGCGCTGTTCGACCTTGCCGATCAGCTTGCGGATTTCCTCGGCCTTGAGCAGCAGCTTGCGGGTGCGCGTGGCGTCGGGGCGGATGTGGGTGGACGCGGTAGGCAGCGGGCTGACGTGCATGCCCAGCAGGTAGATTTCGCCATCGCGCACGATGACGTAGCTTTCCTTCAAGTGCACGCGGCCGTCGCGGATAGCCTTCACTTCCCATCCTTCCAGGACCATGCCAGCTTCGTAGCGGTCCTCGATGAAATAGTCGTGCGTGGCCTTGCGGTTATCGATAATACTCATGGAGGCAATGGTAAGGGCGCGCGGTGCCGGTAAAATCCTAGCATTCTAGCCATTTGCGATAGCTGATGCACAAAGTCCAACGATCCGTCCTGGTTCCGTATTCGGCCGCCCAGATGTTCGACCTGGTGGCCGATGTCGAGAAATACCCCGAATTCATGCCGTGGTGCGGCGGCGCCGAGGTGCACTCGCGCTCCGAGCACGGCATGCAGGCCTCGATCCTGATCAGCTTCGCGGGCCTGAAACAGCGCTTCAGCACGCGCAACACGCACGATTATCCGCAGCGCATCGATCTCGAGCTGGTCGACGGGCCTTTCTCGATGCTGGTGGGCCATTGGGTATTCCAGCCGCTGGCCGAGGATGCCTGCAAGGTGCTGTTCACGCTGGAGTACGCGTTCTCCAACCGCGCCCTCGAAATGGTGGTGGGCCCGGTGTTCAACCGTATCGCGGCCAGCTTCATCGATTCGTTCACCAAGCGCGCGCAGGCCAAGTATGGCGAATGACACGCCGGCGCCCGCCGGTTCGCTGCGCGTGACGGTCTGCCATGCATGCCCGGACGGGGCATGGCAGCGCGCCGTCACGCTGCCGGCCGGCGCCACGGTGGCCGACGCGGTGGCCGCCAGCGGCTTTGCCGCGGCGCACCGCGGCCAGGATCCCTGGGCGCATGGCGTGGGGGTGTTCGGCAAGGCGCAGGCGGCTGACGCGCCGCTGGCCGATGGCGACCGGGTGGAAATCTACCGGGGCCTCAGCTTCGATCCCAAGGAGTCGCGCCGGCGGCGGGCCGAGCACCGGCGTGCGCTGGCCGCGCGCGGCGGCAAGGCGCGTCCGGCCGGCCTGCTGTAAGGCCGCGGGCTTCCCGGGGCGATTGCGGCGTCCAGGCGCCCACATTGTCGCCGGCAAGACAGTGCGCGGCCGTTTCGGGCGTAACATACTCGCCAACGACTTACGTTTACGTTAACGTCATGTCGAGCGGCCGCCGGCGATTCACAAGATCGCCACGCAGCCGCATGACCATACCGAGAACATCTGGAGACTGGCCGTGGATTTCGAACTCACCGACGAGCAGCGCGCGTTCGCGCAGGCCGCGCGCGACTATGCACAGGGCGAACTGGCCCCGCACGCGGCGCGCTGGGACGCCGAGGGCATTTTCCCGCGCGAGGCCTTCGCCCGCGCCGGCGAACTGGGCTTTTGCGCCATCTATGCCAGCGAGGAGATCGGCGGACTGGGGCTGCCCCGGCTCGACGCCACGCTGGTCTTCGAGGAGATGGCGGCCGTGGACCCCTCGACCACGGCGTTCCTGACGATCCACAACATGGCCACCTGGATGGTGGGGCAATGGGCCCGGCCGGCGGTGCGCGAGCAGTGGGGGCCGCTGCTGGCCAGCGGCGAGAAGCTGGCGTCGTACTGCCTGACCGAACCTAATGCGGGCTCGGATGCCGGCTCGCTGGCCACGCGGGCCGAGCGCCAGGGCGATGATTACGTGCTCAACGGCGCCAAGGCCTTCATTTCGGGCGGCGGCGATACCGACCTGCTGGTGGTGATGGCGCGCACCGGCGGCGACGGGCCCGGCGGGGTCAGCGCCTTTGCCGTGCCCGCCGACGCCGCGGGCATCGCCTATGGCCGCAAGGAAGAGAAGATGGGCTGGAACAGCCAGTCCACGCGGCCCATCACGTTCGAGCAGGTGCGCGTGCCCGCCTCGCACATGCTGGGCGAGCCCGGCGAGGGCTTCAAGATCGCCATGAAGGGCCTGGACGGCGGGCGCATCAACATCGGCACCTGCTCGGTCGGCGCGGCCCAGGGCGCCATGGACGCGGCGCGCCGCTACATGGACGAGCGGCGCCAGTTCAACCGCAAGCTGGCGCAGTTCCAGGCGCTGCAGTTCAAGCTGGCCGACATGGCCACGCACCTGGTGGCGGCGCGCCAGATGGTGCGGCTGGCCGCCTGCAAGCTGGACGCCGGCTCGGCCGACGCCAGCACCTATTGCGCCATGGCCAAGCGCTTCGCCACCGACATGGGTTTCCAGATCTGCCTGGACGCGCAGCAGATCCATGGCGGATATGGGTATTTGCGCGACTATCCGCTCGAGCGCCTGGTGCGCGATACTCGCGTGCACCAGATCCTGGAGGGCACGAACGAGATCATGCGGGTCATCGTCGCCCGACAATTGCTTGAAAAAGGAGCCGATATCCGATGAATGCGCCCGTGCTGTTTGAAGAACGAATTGCCGACAATGGCGTGCGCCTGGGCGTGGCCACGCTCAATGCGCCGCAGACCCTCAATGGCCTGTCGCTCGAGATGGTCGAGCTGCTCGACGCGCGCCTGCTCGCCTGGGCCGCCGACGCGGCCGTGGCGATGGTCATCCTGCAGGGGGCGGGCGAGAAGGCGTTCTGCGCCGGCGGCGACCTGCACGGGCTGTACCGCAGCATGCGCGAGAACACCGGCGGCGATCCCTGGGCCAATACCCATGCGCGCCGCTTCTTCGAGCACGAGTACCGGCTGGACTACCTGATCCACACCTACCCCAAGCCGGTGCTGTGCTGGGGCCATGGCATCGTCATGGGCGGCGGCGTGGGCCTGATGATGGGCGCCAGCCACCGCGTGGTCAGCGAGACCACGCGCATGGCCATGCCCGAGATCACCATCGGGCTGTTTCCCGACGTGGGCGGCAGCTGGCTGCTCAACCGCATGCCGGGGCGCACCGGGCTGTTCCTGGCGCTGACCGGCGCGCACGTGAACGCCTCCGACGCCTTCTTCGCCGGGCTGGCCGATTTCCGGCTCGATTCGGCGCAGTGGCCGGATTTCTGCGCCTCCCTGCTGAGCCTGCCGTGGGCCGGCCAGCCGGGCGGGCCCGGCACCGGCAACGCGGCGCCGCGCTCGATCAACGACGGCCTGCTGCGCCAGGCGCTGCTGGCGCACGAACCGGCCACGCAGCTGGAGCCCGGCCCCCTGCGCCAGCATTCGTTCCTGGTGAACAGCCTGTGCAGCGGCAAGCGGCTGGACGACATCTACGCCGAGATCGCCGAGCTCAAGGATCACGCCGATCCCTGGCTGGCCAGGGCCGCGGCCACCATGCTGGCCGGTTCGCCCGGTTCGGCGCGGCTGGCGTATGCCCTGCAGCAGCATACGCGGCTGCGTTCGCTGGCCGATGTGTTCCGCATCGAGTACGTGGCCGCGCTGGCCTGCGCGGCGCACGGCGATTTCGCCGAAGGCATCCGTGCGCTGCTGGTCGACAAGGACAGGCAGCCGCGCTGGAATCCCGCCACCCTGTCCGAGGCCAGCGACGACTGGGTGCGCAAGTTCTTTGACGAGCCCTGGCCGGCCGGCCAGCCCCACCCGCTGGCGGACCTGGGCCACGGCGCCTAGGCGCGCCGGTTCGCTCGTTCCCCTATGACGCACAGGAGACAACCATCATGAGCAGCATTGCATTCATCGGTCTGGGCAACATGGGCGCGCCCATGGCGCTGAACCTGGTCAAGGCGGGCCACGACCTGACGGTATTCGACCTGGTGCCGGCGGCGGTCAAGACGCTGACCGACGCCGGCGCGCGCGCGGCCGGTTCGGCCGCCGAGGCGGTGCAGGGCGCCGAACTCGTCATTTCCATGCTGCCGGCCAGCAAGCATGTCGAAGGCCTGTACCTGGGCCAGGACCTGCTGGCCAGCATCGGCGCCAGCGCGCTGGTCATCGAGTGCAGCACCATCGCGCCCGATTCGGCGCGCAAGGTGGCCGCCGCCGCGCAGGCGCGCGGCATCGCCATGATCGATGCGCCGGTATCCGGCGGCACGGGCGGCGCCGCGGCCGGCACGCTGACGTTCATCGTCGGGGGCGAGGCGCCGGCGCTGGAGCGCGCGCGGCCGGTACTGGCCAGCATGGGCAAGAACATCTTCCATGCCGGCGGCGCCGGCGCCGGGCAGGTGGCCAAGATCTGCAACAACATGCTGCTGGGCATCCTCATGGCCGGTACGTCCGAGGCGCTGGCGCTGGGCGTGGCCAACGGCCTGGACCCCAAGGTGCTGTCGGACATCATCAGCAAGAGCTCGGGCCGCAACTGGGCCACCGAGCTCTACAACCCCTGGCCGGGCGTCATGGAGCATGCGCCGGCGTCCAAGGGCTATGCCGGGGGCTTCGGCGTGGACCTGATGCTCAAGGACCTGGGGCTGGCGGCCGAGGCGGCGCTGGGCACGCGCTCGTCCATCCTGCTGGGAGAGCTGGCGCGCAACCTGTATTCGCTGCACAGCCAGGGCGGCAGCGGCGGGCTGGACTTCTCCAGCATCGTCAATCTGTATTCGCCGGGCGAGCGCAACTGATCCCGCCCTGGCCGGGCGGCCAGGGCCATTCCGCGAGAGGCTTGCATGCCTGATACCGAGGCTTTCGAGGCCGCGCGCCAGCGCGTGCACGACAACTTTGCCCGCCAGAGCGTCATGGCGCTGATCGGCGCGCGCCTGGGCGCCGTCGAACCTGGCGAGGTCGAGATCGCGTTGCCGTATCGCGCCGACCTGTGCCAGCAGAACGGTTTCCTGCATGCCGGCATTTCCACCACCATTGCCGACAGCGCGGGGGGCTATGCCGCCTATACGCTGTTCGGACCCGGCGAAGACGTGCTGACATCGGAGTTCAAGATGAACTTCCTGGCGCCGGCCGATGGCGAGCACTTTGTCGCCAGCGGCAAGGTGCTAAAGCCCGGCAGGCGGCTGAGCATCTGCCAGGTGGAGCTGCGCGCCTGCCGCGGCGAGCGCAGCACGCTGTGCCTGGTGGGGCTGATGACCGCGGTGCGGGTGACGCCGCGTTGAACGGCGCGGCGGCCTATACTTGGCGCGCCAATCCCGGCCGCCACGAGTGACGCCTGCCCATGCCCGCCCGATCCCACCATCGCATCTTCCGTTCCGGCTGGCTGCGCGCCGCGGTGCTGGGCGCCAATGACGGCATCGTCTCCACCGCCAGCCTGATCGCCGGGGTGGCGGCCGCGCAAGCCAGCCATGCCGCCATCCTGACTTCGGGCCTGGCCGGCCTGGTGGCCGGAGCGCTGTCCATGGCCGCCGGCGAGTACGTATCGGTGAAGTCCCAGGCCGATATCGAGGCGGCCGATCTGCGGCTGGAACAGAGTTCGCTCAAGCGCAATTCGCGCGAAGAGCTGGAAGAACTGACCGGCATCTATGTCGAGCGCGGCCTGTCGCCCGACCTGGCGGGGCAGGTGGCCCGGCAGCTGACGCGCCACAACGCCCTGGACGCGCATGCGCGCGACGAGCTGGGCATCTCGGTGCACAACCGCGCCCAGCCGGTGCAGGCGGCGCTGGCCTCGGCCGCGTCGTTCGCCGTCGGGGCGGCGCTGCCGCTGGCCATCGCCATGGCGGCGCCGCTGGCGCAACTGATGCCGGTGGTGATCGCCGGGTCGGTGGCCGGGCTGGGCATACTGGGCGCGGTGGCCGCGCGCGCCGGCGGCGCGCCGGTGGGGCCGGCCGCCGTGCGGGTGGTGTTGCTGGGGGCGGCCGCCATGGCCCTGACCGCGGGCGTGGGGGCCTTGTTCGGCGTGGCGGTATAGCCGGACAGCCTAGCCGGCGGCGTTGCCGGCCAGTTCGTAGGGCAGGGGCGCCAGGGCGATGCGCGGGCCCTGCGCGCTGAGCAGCCGCAGGTCGCCGTCGGGCAGGCTGGCCAGGGTGGTTTCGAACAGCAGCGCGAGCTGCCCGTCGCTGCGCGCGGCGTCGACCACGCGTCCGCAGGGTTCGTCCGGCCGCGCGCTGTCGTAGATGTCCTGGCCGGCCAAGGGGTCGGGCAGGTCGGCCGGGGCCTCGGCGATCACGCCATGGGCCATGCGGCGCTTGACCGTGCCGCGGTAATGGCTGCGCGCCACCACCTCCTGGCCCGGATAGCAGCCCTTGGTGAAGCTGACGCCGCCGATGAGGTCGAGATTGACGGTCTGCGGAATGAAGACGTCCTGCGTGGCCGCGCCGATCCAGGGCAGGCCGGCGGCCAGGTCGGCGGCCTGCCAGGCGGACTCGGACGCGCGGCCCAGGTGCGCGGCCAGCGCGCCGGCCCGCTCCAGCTGCGCTTCGGTGGCGATCCACCACCAGCGCGGCTGCGCATCGGCCGAGGGCGCGCCGATCCAGGTGCCGGTGGGCAATTCGGCGCGCTGCCAGGGCGCGGCGGGCAGGGCGCCGCCGGCGGCGTCCTGCAGCGCGGCCAGCGCGGCGGGGGCGCATTGCACGCCCGCCGCCCACGCCGGCACCGGAGCCAGCCGCGCCTTGGCGCGCAATACGAACATGGACAGGCGCTTGAGCACCGCCTCGGCGACGTCGGCGCGCACCAGCGCCTGCCATACCGGGGCGCTTTCGTCGGCCGCGGCGGCCCGCCACATGACCAGCGTGGCCAGCAGGCGGCCCTTGGCGGTGCAGTAGCCGGCCAGGCGGGCGTGGTCGGCGGGCTGGCCGGTGACGTCCTGGGTCAGTTGCCCATGCAGGAAAGCCAGCGCGTCGGCGCCGGCCGCGCCGATGACGCGCAGGCTGGCCAGCGGCGCGCATTGCGCCGAACCATCGGCGCGCGCGGGAATCGAATCGTAGAAAGCGTGCATGGCGGAATTCTAAAAGGGGCGGATGACGCGCACGCGCGAACCGGCGTGGGCCGCGCGGCGTCGAACAAACCCCGATGATACCCGGGGCGGCCCGCGCCGGCCCCTATGACCCGGCTGACCGCGGGGGCGTGGGCGGGCCAGCCGCCGCGCCCGCGATCCATTAAACTTGCGCACACTTATGAGAAAACGCATTCGTTTCTATTTTCTGCTGCTCGTGCTGGTGGCGCTGCTCGGCGCCGCGCTGGCGGCCGGCGGCGCCTGGACCTGGATGCACAGGCCGGTGGCGCTCAAGTCCGACCGCATCGATTTCGTGGTGGATCCGGGCAGCACGCCGCGCGCCATCGCGCGCACCCTCAACCAGGCCGGCGTGGCGGTCTGGGAGCCGGGCTTCGTCTGGATGGCGCGCCTGTCCGAGCTGGACAAGCAGATCAAGGCCGGCGGCTACCAGGCCATCGACGGCGACTCGCCCTGGCAGTTGCTGCAACGGCTGGCGCGCGGCGACATGAGCCAGCGCCAGATCACTTTCCTGGAGGGCTGGATGTTCCGGCAGATGCGCCAGGCGCTGCGCGAACATCCCGACGTCAAGCAGACCCTGGGCGAGACCAGCGACGAGGCCCTGATGGAAAGGCTGGGCTCGACGGTGACCCATCCCGAGGGCATGTTCTTTCCCGACACCTATGTGTTCACTCCGGGCAGCACGGATTTCGACATCCTGCGGCGCGCCTACCAGGAAGGGCAGCGTATCCTGGAGTCGACCTGGGCCAAGCGCCAGGATGGGCTGCCGGTGGGCACGCCCTACGAAGCGCTGATCCTGGCCTCCATCGTCGAGAAGGAGACCGGCCACGGGCCGGAGCGCGCGCGCGTGGCCGGGGTGTTCGCCAACCGGCTGCGCATCGGCATGCTGCTGCAGACCGATCCGACCGTGATCTACGGCATGGGCGAGGCCTACCAGGGCCGTATCCGCAAGCGCGACCTGCAGACCGACACGCCATGGAACACCTACACCCGTCCGGGCCTGCCGCCCACGCCCATCGCCGCGCCCGGGCGCGCCGCGCTGCTGGCGGCGGTGCAGCCCGAACGCCACAAATACCTGTTCTTCGTGTCGCGCGGCAACGGCACCAGCGAGTTCTCGGTCAACCTGAACGACCACAACCGCAATGTGTCGCGCTACATATTGGGACAAGGGCAACCGCAACAAGGATCGCAGCAATGACCCCGCGTGGACGTTTCATTACGCTGGAGGGCGTCGATGGCGCCGGCAAGAGCACCCATACCGCATGGATGGTGCAGGCGCTGCGCGACCTGGGCCTGACGGTGCTGGCCACCCGGGAGCCCGGCGGGACGCCGGTGGGCGAGAAGCTGCGCGAGCTGCTGCTGTCCGAACCCATGGCCCTGGAAACCGAGACCTTGCTCATGTTCGCGGCGCGCTGCGAGCACGTGCGCGAAGTGATCGCGCCGGCGCTGGCGCGCGGCGAGTGGGTGGTGTGCGACCGCTTCACCGATGCGTCCTATGCCTATCAGGGCGGCGGACGCCAATTGGGCGCGGCGCGCGTGGCGGCGCTGGAGCAGTGGGTGCATCCCGATCTGCAGCCCGACCGCACCTGGCTGTTCGACGTGCCGCTGGACGTGGCGCGCGCCCGGCTGGCGCGCTCGCGCCAGCTCGACCGCTTCGAGCGCGAGGAGGATGCCTTCTTCGAACGCACCCGCGCCGCCTACCACGAGCGGGCGCGCAGCTCGGATGGACGTATCCGCATCATCGATTCGAGCCGGCCGCTCGAGGTCGTGCGCGCGCAGCTCGACAGCGAGGTGCGCGAGCTGGTGGCGCAAGCGGCATGAGCCTCGGTCGCTTCCTGCCCTGGCAGACGGAGATCGCCCGCTCCTGGCTGAGCGGGCGCGACCGCTTCGCGCATGCCTGGCTGATCCATGGCAATGGCGGCATCGGCAAGCTGGACTTTGCGGCGGCCGCGGCGGCCAGCCTGCTGTGCGAGTCGCCGCGCCAGGGCCTGGCGTGCGGCGAGTGCGCGGCCTGCGCCTGGGTGGCCAGCGGCAACCATCCGGATCTGCGGCGCATCCGTCCGGAGGCGGTCGCGCTGGAAGAGGGCGCCGACCAGGCCGAAGGCGCCGAGGAGGCCGAGGCCGGTTCCGGCGGCGCGGCGGCCAAGCGCGCGCCGTCCAAGGACATCCGCATCGACCAGATCCGCGCGCTCGAACCGTGGTTCAACACCGCCACGCACCGGGGCGGCTGGCGCGTGGCGCTGCTGTATCCGGCGCATGCGCTGAACGTGATATCGGCCAACGCCTTGCTGAAGGTGCTGGAGGAGCCGCCCGCGCATACGGTGTTCCTGCTGGTGGCCGATGCGCCCGACCGCCTGCTGCCCACGCTGGTGTCGCGCTGCCGGCGCCTGCCGCTGCCCACGCCGTCGGCCGGGCAGGCGCTGCAATGGCTGGGCGAGCAGGGCGTGGAGCCGGCGGCCGACTGGCTGGCTGCCGCCGGCGGCGCGCCGCTGGCGGCGCAGCGCCTGGCGGCCCGGGGCGATGCGCCGTGCCCGGCCTGGCTGGCGCAACTGGTGCAGCCCTTGGCCGCGGGCAAGGCGCCCGATGTGGGCACGCTGACCGAAAACCTGGAAAAGGTGGCGGCGGCCGAGTGGATCGACGCCCTGCAGCGCCTGTTCACCGACCTGACGCTGGCCGCCCATGGCGCGGCCAGCCGCTACTATCCCTCGCTGGCCGAGCCGGTGCGGCAAGCCGCCGCGCGCGCGCAGCCCGCGCAACTGGCCGAGACCGCGCGCTGGCTGAGCCGCCAGCGCGGGCTGGCCACGCATCCGCTCAACGCCAAGCTGTTCGTGCACGCGGCCCTGCAGCGCGTGGTGCTATCCTGCCAGTGACGATCGGGCCACGGCCCGTTTCTCCTGTGATCCGTATTCTGTGGTCCGTATGTACGTAGACTCCCATTGTCATCTGAATTTTCCCGAATTGGCGCAAGACCTGCCGGCCGTGCTGGATCGCATGGCCGCCAACCAGGTCACCCATGCGCTGGTCGTCAGCGTCAACATGCCCGACTGGCCGGGCCTGATGCAATTGGTCGAGCCGCACGGCAATCTCTGGGCGTCGGTGGGGGTGCACCCCGACTATGAAGACACGCCCGATCCCGAGCCCGCCGAGCTCGAGCGCCTGGCCGCGCACCCCAAGGTGGTGGCCATCGGCGAGACCGGGCTGGACTACTACCGCCTGAGCGAGCCGCTGGACTGGCAGCGCGAGCGCTTTCGCCGCCATATCCGCGCGGCGCGCTCGACCGGCCTGCCGCTGATCGTGCATACGCGCGCCTCGGCGCAGGACACGGTGCGCCTGCTGCGCGAAGAGGGCGCCGACGAGGTCGGCGGCGTGATGCACTGTTTTACCGAGTCCTGGGAGATCGCCCAGCAGGCCATGGCGCTGAATTTCCATATCTCGCTTTCGGGCATCGTGACGTTCAAGAACGCGCAGCTCGTGCACGAGGTGGCCGCCAATATGCCGCTGGACCGGCTGCTGATCGAGACCGACTCGCCCTACCTGGCGCCGGTGCCATATCGCGGCAAGCTGAACGATCCGTCCAAGGTGATCCACGTGGCCGAGAAGATCGCCGAGCTCAAGGGTATTCCGGTGGCCGAGGTGGCGCATGCCTCTACCGAGAATTTCTTCAAACTTTTCAATAAGATAAAACGATAATCTAATTTGAATTATTTAAAGTGAATTCTAGATTTTGGCGGTATTCCACCATGAAACCCTTGCGTACCCGTTTTCTGCGCTGGCGCGGCGCCGCGGCCGGCGGCCTGCTCGCCGGCGCCTTGCTGGCCAGCCCCGCCTGGGCGGCCAAGCAGGCCGACTGGTGGGTGTATGTCCATAACGACAAGGCCCGCGACATCGGCGCCTTGCTGGCGGCGGGCGCCGATCCCAATGTGCGCTACGACAATGGCCAGCCGGCCATCATGCGGGCGGTGGTCGACAACGCCTGGGAGGTGTTCGATGTGCTGGCCGCCAACCGCCGCACCGATCTCAACGCCGAGAATCCCGCGGGCGAGACGCCCTTGATGTACCTGGCGGTGGCGGGGCAGACCGAACGCGCGCAGGCGCTGATCGCGCGCGGCGCGCAGGTCAACCGGCTGGGCTGGACGCCGCTGCACTATGCGGCCTCGAAGGGCCGGCTGGAGACCGCGCGCATGCTGCTGGGCAAGCAGGCGCTGGTCAATGCGCCGTCACCCGACGGCACCACGCCGCTGATGATGGCCGCGTATTCGGGCGATCGCCGCATGGTGCAGTTGTTGCTGGATGCCGGCGCCGATATCACCACGCGCAACCTCAAGGGCATGAGCGCGGCCGACTGGGCCGCCTTCGGCAAGTCCGAGGCGCTGGCGCGCGAGCTCAAGCCCATGATCGCCCGCGCCGAGGCCGAACGGCAGGCCCGCCATGGCGCAGTGGCCACGCCCAAGCTGGCGCCGGCCGCCGAAACGCCGCCCACGGCACAGCCCGCGGCAGCCCCTGCCGCGGCGTCGCAACCCGGCGAAGGCCGCTCCCTGTCCGGCGTCTCGGGCGTGCGGCTGAATTCCTACGATTAACCCGGGTGCCTGTCCCCGCGGGGACAGGCACCCTGGCCTCCCTGTTCCTGCTCCTCCACCTGATCACGTGCCGCCCACCGGGGCGGCATTTTTTTGCTCGGGGTTTTCCCTGAAATTCTCATAAATTGAGAATGAATTCTGAAAAAATGGGAAAAACTGAATAATCTGCGCACGCAATATCAAGGAACGATCGACATGCAAGAACAAGCCATCGCGGGTGGCGCCGAGCGCGTGCTGTATGTGCTGGCCACCCTGGCGCGCGAGGAAGCCCCGCTGACCGTGGCGGCGCTGGCCGAGCGCACCGGCCTGGCCCAGAGCACGCTGTACCGGCAGGTGGCCCTGCTCAAGCGCTGGGGGTTCGTGCTGGAGCAGGCTGGCGCCTATACGCCGGGCCCGCTGTGCGTGCAGCTGGCGCGCGGCTTCGACCAATCGTCCTATCTGATCCAGGAAGCCTTGCCCGATATGACCCGCCTGGCCGCCGATTCGGGCGAGACGGTGGGCTTGCTGGTGGCCATGTCCGACCAGGCGGTCTGCCTGGAGATGGTCGAAAGCCGGCATCCGCTGCGCTGTTCGTTCGTCAAGGGCCGCGGCCTGCCGTTGGCGCGCGGGGCCTCGGCCAAGTCGCTGATGGCGTTCATGGCGCCGGCGCGCCTGCAGGGCCGGCTGCACGAGCTGGCCGGGCAGGGCGTCGACGCCGCCGCGCTGGCGCGCGACCTGGAGGCGATCCGCGCCGCCGGCTACGCGGTCAGCGACAGCGAGGTCGACGCCGGCGTGTGGGGCTGCAGCGCGCCGGTGTTCGAGCGGCCGCACCAGGCCGCCGGCTCGGTCACCCTGATGGCGCCTTCCACGCGCGTGGCCGAACGCACCGCGAACCTGATCAACCTGACGCTGGCGGCCGCCAAACGCATTTCCAGCCGCCTGCAGCATTCCTGATGTATCCCTGTGGCCGTATCCATCCATACGGTTTTCTTCACTCCAATGCCGCACCCATCACCAAAGGAAGCATCATGACGACTCGCCGCCAACTGCTGACCGCCGCCCTGACCCTGAACCTGGCCTGGGGCGCCGGCGCCGCGCATGCCCAGGAGACCATTCGCGCCGTGACCGACGCGACGTTCCCGCCCATGGAATTCGTCAAGGACGGCAAGCGCACCGGTTTCGATATCGAACTGGTCGAGGCGCTGGCCCAGGCCATGGGCAAGAAAATCGAATGGATCGACATCGACTTCAAGGGCCTGATCCCGGCGCTGCAGGCCGGCCCCGCGCCGACATCGCCGTGTCGGCCATCTACATCACCGCCGAGCGCCAGAAAGTGGTGGATTTCACCGACCCGTACTATGCGGGCGGCCTGGTGGTGCTGACCAAGAAGGATGGTCCGGTGAAGTCGCTCAAGGACCTGGAGGGCCGCAAGGTGTCGGTGCAGGTGGGCACCAAGTCGGTCAACTATCTGAAGGAGCACTTCCCCAAGGTGCAGCGCGTCGAGGTGGAGAAGAACCAGGAGATGTTCAACCTGGTGCAGATCGGCCGCGCCGACGCGGCGGTGACCGGCAAGCCGGCGGCCAAGCTGTTCGCGCAAAGCACGCAGGACCTGGCCGTGCTGAGCGAGCAGATCACCACCGAGGAATACGGCATCGCCGTGCCGAAGTCCAAGTCCGGACTGACCCGCGAGCTCAACGAGGCGCTCAAGAAGCTGAAGGCTGACGGTACCTACGAGCGCATCGTCAACAAGTGGTTCGAGGCGCAGGCCAAATGATGCTGGATTTCGCGCCTGTCTTTGCCGACTTCGACGCATTGCTGCGCGGCGCGGTCGTCACCGTGGAGGTGACGGCCTGCGCGCTGCTGCTGGGCTGCGTCATCGACCTGCTGGTCGGGGTCGGCCGCCTCAACACCCGCAACGCCGCTTCATCTACAACCTGTGCAGCGTATACCTGCTGTTCTTTCGCGGCACGCCGCTGCTGGTGCAGCTGTTCATCTGGTTCTTCGGGCTGCCGCAGTTCGGCATCACGCTACCGGCGTTCGCCTGCGGCGTGCTCGGCCTGGGCATCTATTCCGGCGCCTACGTCTCGGAGATCGTGCGCGGCGCCATCCAGTCGGTCGACCGCGGCCAGATGGAAGCGGCCCGCTCGCTGGGCATGTCCTCGGCGCAGGCGATGCGCATCATCATCCTGCCGCAGGCCGTGGTGCGCATGATTCCGCCGCTGGGCAACGAGTTCATCGCCCTGATCAAGAATTCCGCGCTGGTTTCGCTGCTGACGATCCACGATCTGATGCACGAAGGCCAGAAGATCATCAGCGTGTCGTATCGCTCGCTGGAGACCTATCTGGTGGTGGCCCTGATTTACCTGGTGTTGACGACCGCGACGACGACGATCCTGCGCCGGATCGAGCATCGCCTGCGCGCGGGAGGGATGGTGCAATGAGTACGCAAGAGATGATCCGCATCCGCGGACTGCGCAAGGCCTATGGCGAGCACGAAGTGCTGCGCGGCATCGATTTCAATGTCGAGGCCTCGCAGGTGGTGGTGGTGATCGGGCCCAGCGGCTCGGGCAAGAGCACGCTTTTGCGCTGCTGCAACGGCCTGGAGGTGGCGCAGGGCGGCACCATCGATATCTGCGGCCACAACCTGCTCAAGGATGGCCGGCTGCTGCCCGAGGCGGAGCTCAATCGCCTGCGCATGCAGGTCGGCATGGTGTTCCAGGGTTTCAACCTGTTCCCGCACCTTTCGGTGCTGGACAACGTGACCGTCGGGCCGCGCACGCTGCGCGGCATGAGCCGGGCGCAGGCCGAGGAGCTGGGCGGCGACCTGCTGGCCAAGGTGGGGCTGCGCGAAAAGATGGCGGCCATGCCCGGCTCGCTGTCGGGCGGCCAGAAGCAGCGCGTGGCGATCGCCCGCGCGCTGGCGATGCAGCCGCGCGTGATGCTGTTCGACGAGCCCACGTCGGCGCTCGACCCGGAACTGGTGGGCGAGGTGCTGCAGGTCATGAAGCTGCTGGCCCGCGAAGGCATGACCATGATGGTGGTCACGCACGAAATGGGTTTCGCGCGCGAAGTGGCCGATGTGGTGGCGGTGATGGACGGCGGCAGCATTGTCGAGTCCGGTCCGCCCGAGCTGATTTTCAGCCAGCCGCGCGAGGCGCGTACCCGCGCCTTCCTGCAGGCCGTCCTCAGCGCATCGCAGGGGGCGGCATGAGCGTGGCCAACGATTCCGCGTCCATCTGGACCGCGCGCGACGACAGCGGCGAGCGCGGCGATACGCGCCCCGCCTGGCCCACATCGTCGCGCTGGGGCAGGACGCCGGCGCCGGCGACGCCGCGGTGCTGGGCTTTGCCTGCGATGCCGGCGTGGCGCGCAACCAGGGGCGGCGCGGCGCGCCATCCGGCGCATGATGGCCGGCCTGCCGGCGCACAATCTGCGTCGCCTGGTCGACGCCGGCGACGTGGTGTGCGAGGACGACCAGCTCGAGGCGGCGCAGGATGCGCTGGCCGGCCGCGTGGCCGCGCTGCTGCAGGCCGACGCGCATCCGGTGGTGCTGGGCGGCGGGCACGAGATCGCCTGGGGCAGTTTCCAGGGCTTGCGGCGCTGGCTGGACGCGCGCGGCGACCGCGAACCGGTGCTGGTGCTCAACCTCGACGCGCATTTCGACCTGCGCACCGGCCGGCCGGGCAGTTCGGGCACGCCGTTCGACCAGATCGCCGAGTATTGCGCGGCGCGCGGCCACGCGCTGCAGTACGCCTGCCTGGGCGTCTCGCCGCTGGGCAACACGCCCGCGCTCTACGCGCGGGCGGCCGAGGTCGGCGCCGTCTGGGTGGAAGACCGCCACATGCAGGAGGCCCATCTGGGCGAGCGCCTGGCCCAGCTCGATGCCTTGCTGGCGGCGGCCGGCCACGTCTATCTCACGATCGACCTGGACGTGCTGCCGGCGGCGACCGCGCCGGGGGTCTCGGCCCCCGCGCCCTATGGCGTGCCGCTGGCGGTGGTCGAGGAGGTGGCGATGCATGTGCGCGCCAGCGGCAAGCTGCGCCTGGCCGACCTGGCCGAGTGCAACCCGGCCTACGACATCGACCACCGCACCGCGCGCGTGGCGGCGCGCCTGGCGTGGCGCTTGCTGGGCGGCGCGGCGCGGTAGACGGCGGGCCCGCCACGGGCTTAGGATGTAGGCGTTGGCCGCCCGGATCGGCCCGATCCGGGCGGCCTGCCCGAAGGTTGTTGCAAGGCGCGCTTTTTTGATGCGGCCCTAATAAATATTTATCTCTTTTTATTGGGGCCGCAGCTGGTTTCGTGGAAAAATAAGCGCAACCTCAGCCCGGAGATCCTCCCTATGTCTCAAGCTCCCGCCCATTCCTTGCCCTCATACCTGGATGCCGAGCATCTGGGCCCCTGGGGGATCTACCTGCAGCAAGTCGACCGCGTCACGCCGTACCTGGGTCCGCTGGCCCGCTGGGTCGAGACGCTCAAGCGTCCCAAGCGCGCGCTGATCGTGGACGTGCCGATCGAGATGGACAACGGCAGCATCGCCCACTTCGAGGGCTACCGCGTCCAGCACAATACGTCGCGCGGCCCGGGCAAGGGCGGCGTGCGTTTCCACCAGGACGTGACCTTGTCGGAAGTGATGGCGCTGGCGGCCTGGATGTCGATCAAGAATGCCGCCGTCAACCTGCCGTACGGCGGCGCCAAGGGCGGCGTGCGGGTCGACCCGCGCACGCTGTCGCACTCCGAGCTCGAGCGCATGACGCGCCGCTACACCTCGGAGATCGGCGTCATCATCGGGCCGTCCAAGGACATCCCGGCCCCGGACGTGAACACCAACGCCCAGACCATGGCCTGGATGATGGACACGTACTCCATGAACGAAGGCGCCACCGCCACCGGCGTGGTGACCGGCAAGCCGATCGCGCTGGGCGGCAGCCTGGGCCGGGTCGAGGCCACCGGCCGCGGCGTCTTCGTGGTCGGCTGCGAGGCGGCGCGCGACCTGAACCTCGACGTATCCAAGGCCCGCATCGTGGTGCAGGGTTTCGGCAACGTCGGCGGCACCGCGGCGCGCCTGTTCCATGAGGCCGGCGCCAAGGTGATCGCGGTGCAGGACCACACCGGCACCATCCACAACGACGGCGGGCTGGACGTGCACAAGCTGCTGGCGCACGTCGGCAACCAGGGCGGCGTGGCCGGCTTCACCGGCGCGCAGCAACTGGCCGACGACGATTTCTGGGGATTGGAGACCGATTTCCTGATCCCCGCCGCTCTTGAGGGACAGATCAACGAAAACAACGCCGCCAGGGTGCGCGCCAAGGTCGTGGTCGAGGGCGCCAACGGCCCGACCACCCCGGAAGCCGACGATATCCTGCGCGAGAACGGCGTCTACGTGGTGCCCGACGTGCTGGCCAACGCCGGCGGCGTGACGGTCAGCTACTTCGAGTGGGTGCAGGACTTCTCCAGCTTCTTCTGGAGCGAGGAGGAGATCAACCAGCGGCTCGAGCGCCTGATGCGCGAGGCCTACAGCGCCGTGTCGCAAGTGGCCAAGGAGCACAAGGTCACCCTGCGTACCGCGGCCTTCATCGTGGCGTGCACCCGCATCCTGCAGGCGCGCCAGGTGCGCGGCCTGTATCCCTGACCGCTGCGCGGCGGGCCCCGCAGGGCCCGCATCGGCGTACCAGGCAGCCGGCCTCGCAAGGGGCCGGCGCCGTTTTCAGCGCAGGCTGATCCAGGTGGTCTTGAGGTCGCTGTACTTGTCCATCGCGTGCAGCGACTTGTCGCGCCCGAAGCCGGATTGCTTGACGCCGCCGAAGGGCACCGTGATGTCGCCGTCGGCATAGCAGTTGACCCATACCAGCCCGGCGCGCAGGCGGCGCGACAGGCGGTGCGCGCGGCCGAGGTCGGCGGTCCACAGCCCGGCCCCCAGCCCATAGATGGAATCATTGGCCAGCGCGACGGCCTCGTCCTCGTCGGCGAAGCCTTGCGCGGCCAGCACCGGCCCGAAGATTTCCTCGCGCACCAGCGAGTTGTCCTGGCCGGGACAATCGAAGATGGTCGGTTCGATGTAGTAGCCGCCGCTGTCGGTCAGCACTTGCCGGCCGCCCAGGCGCAGCCGCGCGCCTTCCTGGGCGCCGGCGGCGATGCGGGCCATGACCGCCTGCGTCTGCCGTTCGTCGACCATGGCGCCCAGCGCGCTGTCCGGGTCCAGCGGATTGCCGGGGCGCAGGGTGGCGGCGAAGGCGGCCACTTTTTCCATGAAGGCGTCGTAGATGCCGTGCTGCACGTACAGGCGCGAACCGGCGATGCAGACCTCGCCCTGGTTGGAGAAGATCGCCAGCGCGGCGACCTGGGCCGCGCGGTCCAGGTCGGGGCAGTCGGCGAACACGATATGGGGCGACTTGCCGCCGCACTCCAGCCAGACGCGCTTGAGATTGGATTGGCCCGAGTAGGTCATGAAGCGCTTGCCGGTCGCCGTCGAGCCGGTGAAGGCGATGCAGTCGACGTCCGGGTGCAGGCCGAGCGCCTGGCCGGCCTGCGCGCCCAGGCCGGGCACCACGCTGAACACGCCGGGCGGGATGCCGGCCTGTTCGGCCAGGGCCGCCAGCCGCAGCGCCGACAGCGAGGCCTGCTCGGCAGGCTTGAGGATGACGCTGTTGCCCACGGCCAGCGCCGGGGCCACTTTCCAGGCCGCCATCATCAAGGGGTAATTCCACGGCACCACGGCGGCCACCACGCCCAGCGGCTCGCGCGTGATGGTGGCCAGCGCGTCGGCGCCGGTAGGCGCGATCTCGTCGTAGCGCTTGTCGATGGCTTCGCCGTACCACGCATAGCAGCGGGCGGTCTCGGGCAGGTCGAAGGCCAGGGCGTCGCGGATCGGCTTGCCCATGTCCAGCGTTTCGAGCAGCGCCAGCTCTTCCTGGTGTTCGGTGATCAGCGCGGCCAGGCGCAGCAGGCGGTGCTTGCGCTCGCGCGGGGCCAGGCCGCTCCAGACGCCGGCCTCGAAGGCGCGGCGCGCGGCGGCCACCGCGCGGTCCACGTCGGCCGCGCCGCAGGCGGCGATATCGGCCAGCTTGCGGCCGTCGATCGGGCTGTGCGCGGCGAAGGTGGCGCCATCGGCGGCGTCGCAATAGGCGCCGTCGATATAGGCGCGGCCTTCGGGGGCGAGGGCGGCGGCTTGCGCGCGCCAGTAGGCGGAATCGTGCAGGGTCATGGGAGTCGGATGCGGGCAGGCCCGGCGGCGCGCCGCCGGGCGGGGTGAATCAGCGCGGCGCGTTGGCGCGCGCCACCATGGCGTCGAGCAGCACGTTGCAGCCGGCCTCCAGGTGGGCGGGCTGGGCGTCCTCGATCTCGTTGTGGCTGATGCCGTCCTTGCAGGGCACGAAGATCATCGCCGTGGGCGCGACCGCGGCCATGTACACCGCGTCGTGGCCGGCGCCGGTCACGATGTCCATGGCCGGCAGGCCGCGGCGCTGCGCGCCGTCGCGCACCTTGCCGACCAGGTCGGGATGGAAGGGCGTCGGCGCGAAGTACTGCACCTGCTCGCACTGCACCGATACGGCATGCCGCGCGGCGGTGTCGGCGCACGCCTGGCGCCACAGCGCGTCCATCGTGGCGAGCGTGGCTTCGTCCTCGTGGCGCAGGTCCACCGTGAAGCGCACCTGGCCGGGGATCACGTTGCGCGAACCGGGGTAGGCGTGGATCTCGCCCACCGTGCCGCGGCCGTGCGGCTGGTGCGCGTTGGCGATCTCGACCACCGCCTGCAGCAGATGGCTGGCCGCGTACAGCGCGTCCTTGCGGATCGGCATCGGGGTGGGGCCGGCATGCATCTCCATGCCTTGCACCACCACGTCGTACCAGCGCACGCCCAGCGAGCCGGTCACCACGCCGACGATCCTGTCTTCGTGTTCCAGGATGGGGCCTTGCTCGATGTGCGCCTCGAAGTAGGCGTCGACCGCGCGTCCGCCCACCGGGTCGGCGCCGGCATAGCCGATGGCGCGCAGCTCGTCGGCCACCGACTTGCCCTCGGCGTCGCGCGCGGTCAGCGCGGTCTCGAGCGGGAATTTCCCGGCGAACACGCCCGAGCCCATCATCACGGGCAGAAAGCGCGAGCCTTCCTCGTTTGTCCAGATTGCCACTTCCAGCGGCGCGTCGGTCTGCACGCCGTGGTCATCGAGGGTGCGCATGACTTCCAGTCCGGCCAGCACGCCGTAGCAGCCGTCGAACTTGCCGCCGGTGGGCTGGGTGTCGATGTGGCTGCCGGTCATGACCGGCGCGCGCGACGGATCGCGTCCGGCGCGGCGCGCGAAGATATTGCCGACCTGGTCCACGCGCACGGTCAGGCCCGCGTCGCGCATCCAGCCGGTGACCAGGTCGCGGCCCTGGCCGTCGAGCGCGGTCAGCGCCAGGCGGCAATTGCCGCCCTTGGGCGTGGCGCCGATGCGCGCCAGGTCCATCAGCGACTGCCACAGCCGCTGTCCGTCGATGGAGATCGGGGAGTTGTTGCTCATGTCTTTACCTCATTGCACGCCGGCGGCCTGGGCCTGGGCCGCCTGGTGGATTTCCGTCAGGGTCTGGCCCGGCGCGATGCCGTCGGCTTCGTAGCGGATTTCCAATAGCGCCGGCAATTGCTCGCGTTCGGCGAAGGCGCGCGCGCGCTCGAAGGCCGGGCCGAAGTCCTCGGTGCGCTCGACCGCTTCGCCGTAGCCGCCGTAGGCGCGCACGAATTGGGTGAAATCGGGATTCTGGAAGTCCAGGGCAATGGCGCGGCCCGGGAATTCGCGTTCCTGGTGGGCGCGGATGGTACCCCAGATGCCATTGTTGAACACCAGCACGACCACGCCGACGCGGTATTGCAGCGCCACGCCGAGTTCCTGCAGCAGCGCCACGCCGAGTTCCTGCATGTTCATCTGGAAGCAGCCGTCGCCGGCGTAGCAGACCACGGTGCGGGCGGGGTTTTCCAGCTTGGCCGAAATGGCCGCCGGCAGGCCGTAGCCCATCGAGCCGACCGTGGGCGCCAGGCTGGTGCCCGGGCCGCTGAACTGGCGGTAGCGGTGCGGGTACAGGGCGTAATTGCCCGCGCCCACCGTGATGCAGGCGTCGGCCGGGATGTGCTGGTTGACGTAGGCGGCGGCGCTGTCGAGGTTGAGCGGGCCGGGCGAGGGCAGCGGGGCCAGCGTGGCCAGGTATTCGTCGTGCGCGGCGCGCACGGCCTGCGCGCGGCTGGCGCGGTGTCCCGGCCGCAGCGCGTCGAGCGCGGCCGCGAACCCGGCCGGGTCGGCCACGATGCCCAGGGTCGGCGCGAACACCCGGCCCAGTTCGTTGGGGTCGGGGTAGGCGTGCACCAGCCGCTGGCGCGGCAGCGGGCTCTCGATCACGGTGTAGCCTTCGGTGGTGGCCTCGCCCATGCGCGTGCCCACCGCCAGGACCAGGTCCGCGCCGGCGATGCGCTGGCGCAGTTCCGGCGCCATGGCCCAGCCGACGTGGCCGGCGGCATTGGGATGGCGCTGGTCGAAGCATTCCAGGCGGCGCCAGGCCGTGCCTACCGGCAGCTCGAAGCGTTCGGCGAACGCGGCGGCCTGTCCGATGGCCTCGGCGCTCCAGCCTGTGCCGCCCAGCAGCATGAAGGGCCGCTCGGCCTGGTCCAGCAATTCGACCATGCGCGCCAGGTCGGCCGCGCCGGGCAGGCAGCGCGCGCGCCGGTAGCGCGGCATGTCGGCCACGCGGGCGCGGCCCCACAGCGTGTCCTCGGGCAGCGCCAGCACCACCGGCCCGGGCCGGCCGCTGGTGGCCACCGCGAAGGCGCGCGCGATGAATTCGGGAATCCGCTCGGTGCGGTCGATCTGCGCGACCCACTTGGCCATCTGGCCGAACATGCGGCGGTAGTCGATTTCCTGGAACGCCTCGCGCTCCATGAAGTCGTTGCCGACCTGGCCGATGAACAGAATCATCGGGGTCGAGTCCTGGTAGGCCGTATGCACGCCGATGCTGGCGTTGGTGGCGCCGGGGCCGCGGGTGACGAAGCAGATCCCCGGCTCGCCGGTCAGCTTGCCATAGGCCTCGGCCATGTAGGCCGCGCCGCTTTCCTGGCGGCAGACAATGGCGTCGATGGCGCCGCGATGCTCGTTCAGGGCGTCGATGCAGGGCAGGTAGCTCTCGCCGGGAATCATGAACACGCGCCGCGCGCCGTGCACGCGCAGCTGCTGCATCAGGATCTGGCCGCCGTTGCGCTCGGGCAGGGCTGGCGTGGTCATGACTGCTCTCCTTGGGACTCGCGGGGGCGCGCCGCGCGGGCGGCCCATTGTTCGAATTCGGCGTGGCGCGCCAGCAGGCGGCGCGCGGTGTTGTAGTCGGGCGGGTCGACGCGCGCGCCGCCGGCGTCGCGGCCGTCGCGTTGCGCCTCGAAGCGGGCCGCCAGGTCGCGCGCGGCCGCCACGCGGTCCGCGTCCGGCGTGAAGGCGGCGTGAATGGCGGGCACCTGTTCGGCGAACACGGCGCACTTGGATTTCAGGCCGATGCGGCGCGCCCACAGCAGGTCGGCCTGCTGGGCGGCGGGGTCGCGGTAGTTGAACGGGCAGTCGATCGGCAGGCAGCCGGCCGCGACGCAATCGACCAGGAAGCGCGCGCGCAGGGCGTGCAGTTCGATGCCGTCGGGGCCGCGCTCGGCGCCGCCCAGGCTGGCTGTCAGGTCCTCGGCGGCCAGCAGGCAGGCCGATACGCGCGGGCTGGCCGTCAGGATTTCGCAGGCGCGCGTCACGCCCAGCGCCGACTCCAGCGTGGGCACGATCTCGGTGCTGCCCGGCGCCAGGCCGGCCTCGGCCTCGCAGGCCGAGATGGCGCGGTCGAGCGCGGCGATCTGCGCCGCGCTTTCGGCATGCGGCAGGAAAATCGCGTCCGGCGCGCCGGCCATGATGCCGCGCAGGTCGTCCAGGCCGTCTTCTTCCAGCTTGTTGATGCGCACCGCGCCGATCACGCCGGCGGCGCGGCATTGCGCCAGCAGCGCGACGATGCGGCGGCGCGCGGCCGGACGGTCGGCCGGCGCGGTGAACTCTTCCAGGTCGGCCACCAGCGCGTCGGCGCCGCTGGCCAGGCCGGCCGCCTGGGCCTGCTCCAGCAGCCCGGGAACGAACATCCAGCTGCGGCGCAGGCTGGCGGGGCGGCGTTGGCCGCCCGGGTTGGAGATGGGGGTCATTGCACGTGCCTCGGCAGGAACAGCACCAGTTCGGGGACGAAGGTCAGCAGCAGCATGACGGCGGTCATGGCCAGCATCATCCAGCTCAGCGGGCGCAGGGTCTGCATCATGTTGATGCCGCCGATCTTGCAGGCGGCCATCAGGTCCACGCCCACCGGCGGGGTGTTCGCGCCGATCGCCATGTTGATCGACAGCAGGATGCCGAAATGCACCGGGTCGATGTTGTAGTGGGCCAGCACCGGCATGACCACCGGCGCCACGATGATGATGACCGGGATGGCTTCCATGAAGGTGCCCAGCAGCAGCACCACCGTCAGCACCAGCAGTACGGCGATCTTGCTGTCGGTCCAGTCCACCAGCAGGCCGGACAGGGCCTGCGGCACCTGCTCGGCCACCAGCACCCAGGCGAACAGGCCCGAGGCGCCGATCAGCAGCAGGATGGACGCGCTGCCTTCGCCGGTCGACTTCAGGCTCTCCCACAGGGACTTCAGGCTGAGCGTGCGGTACCAGAAAAAGCCCACCAGCAGCGCATAGACGATGGCGCTGGAGGCGGCCTCCGTGGCGGTGAAGATGCCGAAGCGGATGCCGCCGATGATCAGCACGGGCACCATCAGCGCGGGCAGGGCGTCGATGGCGGCGGCGCGCAGCTCGCCCCACGAGAACGGCTGGCCGCCGGCCCAGTTGTGCTTGCGGGCCTGCCAGATCGCCACGACGATCAGCGAAGCGCCCAGCAGGATGCCGGGGATGATGCCGGCCAGGAACAGCTTGCCCACCGAAGTGTCGGTGATAGTGCCGTAGACAATCAGCACGATGCTGGGCGGGATGATGGTCGAGGTGGCGCCGGCGCTGCCGATCAGCGCGCAGCTGAACCCCTTGTCGTAGCCGCTGCGTGCCATGGCGGGCAGCAGCAGGCTGCCGATGGCGATCACGTCGGCCACGCCCGAACCCGACAGCCGCCGAACATCAGGCAGGCCAGCACGGCCACCACGGCCAGGCCGCCCTTGATATCGCCGACGATGGCCGCGCACAGCCGCACGATGCGCTGCGTCAGGCCCGCGCCGTTCATCAGCTGGGCGGCCAGGATGAACAGGGGAATGGCCAGCAGCGTGAAGCTGTCCAGGCCGACCACGTATTGCTGGGCCGCCACCATCATCGGGGCGGCGTCGTAGACGGCCAGGTACGCCAGGCACGCCAGCACCAGCCCGAAGGCGATCGGCATGTCGATCAGCACCGTGACCGTGAATACGCCCATCAGGAAAAGGGCACCGGTAGACATCTTTTAATCCTTTGCCGCGACGGGGTCGGCCGGTTGGAACAATTGCGCCAGGTGCACCACGATGGTGATGGCGCACGCCACCGGCAGGGCGAGGTAGACCGTGCCGGCCGATACGTCGAGCGCGGGCAGGGTCTGGTCCATGGTCAGTTCGGCCAGCTGCCAGCCGGCATAACCCAGCGCGGCCAGGCCGACGATGATCAATGCCTGGTTGACGCGGTCGCAGATGGCCAGCGCGCGCGGGTTGCGCACGACGAAGGGCAGCAGCCCGGCCATCAGGTGGGTGCGTTCATGGCTGCAGGTGACGCCGCCGATGAAGGCCGCCCACACCAGCACCAGGCGCGGCAATTCCTCGGCCCAGTGCGGCGTGGTGTGCATCACGAAGCGTTCGAACACAACGTAGGTGATCAGTGCGGCCAGCAAGGCCACCGCCAGGGCGGCGATGGCCTTGCTCAGGCCGGACAGCGCGTGCGAGATCCGGCCCAGCATTTACTTGGCCTCGCGGTACTTCTGCAACAGGCCCATCAGCTCGGGGCCATAGGCGGTTTCGTAGGTCTTCCAGATCGGCGCGACGGCCGCGGCGAAGGGGGCCTTGTCGACTTCGTTGACCTGCATGCCCTTTTCCTTGAGCTGCGCGACGAACTGCAGGTCGCCTTCGGTGATCATCTGGCGTTGCGCGTCGCGCCACTTGTCGGCGGCGGCCTGGACGATCTTGCGGTCGTCGGCAGAGATGCGGTTCCAGATCGGCTTGGAGACGATCAGGCTTGCCGGACCCCACACGTGACCGGTCAGCGACAGATACTTCTGGACCTCGAAGAACGACGAGGTGTAGATGATCGACAGCGGGTTTTCCTGCGCGTCGAACACCTTCTGCTGCAGGGCCGAGTAGAGCTCGCCGAAGGCCAGCGGCGCGGGGTTGGCGCCCAGGGCGAGGTGTCCAGGCGCATCTTGTCGGGCGTGACGCGCGTCTTCAGGCCGTTCAGGTCGGCCGGCGTGTTGACCGGGCCGCGATTGTTGGTCAGGTGGCGAAAGCCGTTTTCCCACCACGACACGATCACCAGGTTCTTCTTCTCGGCCAGCTTGGCCAGCGCCGCGCCCAGTTCGCCGTCGTAGGCCTTGTAGGCCTGCTGCGAGGTGGTCCAGGTGTAGGGCAGCTCGACGATGCCGAACTTCGGTTCGATCGGCTGCAGCGAGCCCGAGCCGATGATGGCCGCGCCCTGGCTGCCGATCTGCAGGCCCTCGAGCATGGTCTTCTCATTGCCCAGCTGGCCGCTGGGGAACAGGATGAAGTTGACGCGGCCGGCGGTCTTTTCCTTGACTTCGGCGGCGAAACCTTCGGCGGCCTTGTTCCAGCTGTGGCTGGGGGCCAGCACGTGGCCCAGCTTGATGTCCAGGGCGTGGGCGGCCGGGGCGACTGCCAGCGCCAGGCCGGCGGCGGCGAACAGGGAGGTCAGGGTACGGGTCAGCTGCATGGTTTTCACCTTGAAATGTTCTGGCTTGTGAAACGTCGGGAGGAACGAAGCCGGAAACCGCCGGCGCAAGCGGGGGCCCAGGCCGACGCGCGAGCGTGTCGGCGGCAAGGCGGGAAATCGGCAAGCAGGGCGCCAGCGTCGGGCGCGGGAGGCGGACGGGCCGCCGGAATCAATTCATCGGATGGCTCCGCTGCCAAAGTCTTCGCGCAGGCGCGCCAGGATGCCGACCAGATGGTCGTGCATGGCATGGCGGGCCCGGATAGGATCGCGGTCGACGATGGCCGCGAGGATGCGTTCGTGTTCGCGCTCGGCGGCTTCCCAGACCTTGGTCGTGACGAAATGCTGTTCGAGCCGGCTGAACACCGGGCTGGTGGCGCTGAGGTGCCAGATATGCGAGATGGCGGCGGCCAGCGCGGCGTTGCCGCAGGCTGCCGCGATGGCGCCGTGGAAGGCCTGGTCGTGGGCGCCGGGCGAGTCGCTCAGCGACATCGCCGCGTGCGCCGACGAGATCGCGGCGATCTGCGCGGGCGAGGCTTTCTGGGCCGCCAGCGACGCGCACTCGGGCTCCAGCAGCAGGCGCGTGTCGAGCAGGTCGAACGGACCGATGTCGGTGTGGCCGGGCTGGGGCGCCGGCGCGACGCCATAGTCGCCATCGGCGCGCGGCGCCGCCACGAACACGCCCGTGCCCACGCGGACTTCGACATAGCCTTCGATTTCGAGGGCGATCAGGGCCTCGCGCACCGAGGCGCGGCTGACCTGCAGTTGCTCGGCCAGTTCGCGCTCGGCGGGCAGGCGGCCGCCGGCGGGAAAATCGCCGGCGCGGATGCGGCCGGCGATCTGGTCGGCAATCATGCGGTACAGGCGCGTGGGGGCGACGGCTTGGAAGGATCCCATGGTTGGTGGCGTGTCCGGTTATCTGGTGGCCCAGTGGTCAGGCCACTAATATACCGAAGCGCCCGGCGAATAAAAATAGCGGGCGATGGCGAATCCGGGCTTTCTAGGGAAAACCACTAGGCCGCGCCGCGTCCGCCCGCCGCCAGCGCCAGCAGCGCCTCGCGCAACACCACCGCGTTGTTGTGCTCGGTGTCGCGCGCGCCGTAGACCAGCGTAAGCGGGCCGGCCCCGGCCTGCGCCAGCAGGGCGCGCAGCTGCGCCTGATGCGACGGGCCGCGCAGCTCGGCCAGATAGCGTTCGCGAAACGCCGGCCAGCGGGGCGTCTGGTGGCCGAACCACTGGCGCAGCGCCGCGCTGGGCGCCAGGTCCTTGATCCAGTCGTCCAGCGGCAGGGCGTCCTTGCGCAGGCCGCGCGGCCACAGCCCGTCGATCAGCACCCGGCGCCCGTCGGCGGGCGCGGCGGCCTCATAGGCGCGCTTGAGATGGATGGCGGGCTTCATGGGCGCGGGCGCGTTTGCGCATACACTGGGCGGCCTGATCGAAAGCGAGTTTTCATGAGGCGGTTTCCTGGGCGGATGCTGAAGTGGCTGGTCCTGGCCTGCGGCCTGGCGACGGCGGCCGGGCTGCTCGCCTGGCGGCTGGCGCCGTCTTCCGACTATATCGCGCCTGCGGCCGGGCAGGACCGCCTGCGCGGCCAGGCCATCTACCAGGCGAACTGCGCCGCCTGCCATGGCGCGCGGCTCGAGGGCCAGCCCGACTGGCGCCAGCGGCTGGCCAGCGGGCGGCTGCCGGCGCCGCCGCACGATGCCAGCGGCCACACCTGGCACCACCCCGACGCGGTGCTGCTGGACATCATCCGCCACGGCATGGTGCCGGGCCGCCACGCGCCGGACGGCTACCAGAGCGACATGCCGGCCTACGCGGGCGTGCTGTCGGACGCGGAGATCGCACTGGTGCTCGCCTATATAAAAAGCACCTGGCCGAGCCAGGTGCAGCAGGACCAGCGGGCCGCCACGCAGCAGATGACGCCGCGCTAGCGTGGCGGCGCCTCAGTGCGCCAGGACCATGGCGAAGTAGCCGAACACGGTCAGCAGCACGCCGGAGACGGCGTAGCCGACCGGGAATCCCAGCCAGGGCACGCTGGAGCCGACTTCCTTGGCGGCTTCGCGCGCCGGCCCCGAGTGGCTGCGCGCGCCGGCGGTGGCGCCCATCAGCAGCGCGGGGTTGATCTTCATGATGTGAAAGCCGATGGCCCACACGATGATGGGCGGGATGGTCGAGGCGAGAAAGCCCACGATGAAGATCTTCAGCGCGATCGCGCCGGTTAGCTGGGTGAGCAGGTCGGCGCCGGCGTTGATGCCGACGATGGCCACGAAGCCGATCAGGCCCAGGTCCTCGAGGATGTTGCGCGCGGCGTTGGGGGTGTTGCCGAAAAAGCGCAGCCGCGAGGAAATCGACGACACGATGATGCCCGACAGCAGCAGGCCGCCCGCGTTGCCCAGCCCCACCTTGGCGCCGAACGCCGGCACTTCGATCAGCCCGATCAGAAAGCCCAGGATCATGCCGAACGACAGGGTCAGCAGGTCGGTGGCCGAGCTATGGCGCGCAATCACGCCGAAGATCTCGCCGGCCTTGCTGACGGCCGGCTGCAGGCCGGTCACGAACAGTACGTCGCGCTTTTGCAGCGTGGTTTCCAGGCCGATGGGCAGCGGCACGCCGCTGCGCTCGACGCGCTGCAGCTGGATCTGCCCGGCCAGCTCCGAACCGCGGAAGGTCTTCAGCGGCCGGCCGGTCACCTCCTTGTTGGTCACCAGGATCTCGGCCTGGTCCAGCGGTATGTTCAGCGCGCGGGCGTCGGGCACCTCGGGGCCGAGCATCCCCATGTTGGCGGTCATTTCCTCCAGGCGGCCGCCCAGCGCCACCACGTCGCCCTGCTGCAGCACGGTCTCGGCCGAGGGGCCGAGCAGCTGGTCGCCGCGCTCGACATTGACCACCTGGTACTGGGGAAAGCGCGTGCGGAACTGCTGGACCGTCTTGCCGATCGATTCCGGGTTCTCGACCCGGTAGGCGCGCAGGTCGAACGGATGAAAGGCCGTCAGCCCGGCGTCGTCCACGTTGGGCACGCCATGCGCCTTCTCGAACTCGAGCGCGGCGGCCTTGGCGTCCACGCCCCAGATGCGCGGCAGGTACTTGCACAGCAGGATGATGCCGACCGTGCCCCAGATGTAGGTGATGCCGTAGGACAGCGCGATCATGGCGCTGATCTGCTCGGGACTCTCCGAACCCAGCGACAGCACGCCGGCGCTGACCGCCTGTTCGGCCGAGCCGATGGCCGCCGACATGGTCTGCGAGCCGGCCAGCATGCCGCCGGCCGCGCCCAGCGGCAGGCCGAAGAACTGCGTGCCCAGCACCACGATGGCCAGGCCCAGGATCGGCGCGATGATGGCCAGGATGGCGTAGTTGATGGACTCCTTGTTCAGCGCGTTGACGAAGGACGGACCCACGCGCAGCCCCACGCCGTACATGAACAGGTAATAGAGCAGCGACTTGGCGAACTCGTCCAGGTGGAACTTGACGCCGTAGGCCGCGCCCACGGTGGCGACCAGGCAGCCGACCACGATGGCGGCGGCGACCGCGCCCAGCCCGTAGCCCTTGATGGAAAACTTGCCGACCCAGACCGCCAGGCCGATGGTGAGAAACAGCAGTATGTAGGGGTTGCTGCCCAGGAATTGCACGAAAGCCTGCATGGTCTATGCTCCGCGATTCGTCCAGTCAACCGTGCGATGCCCGGCCGGCGCATCGCACGCCTTGCGCGCATGGCGGCGGACCCGGCCGGGCCCGCCGCGCGGCCCTAGCACTTGGCCGGCGAGGACTTGTGCGTGTCGTGCAGCGCCGGCGGCGTGGCCGTCCCGCCGTGCTGCTCCAGGTACTTGCACGCCTTGACGATGTCTTCGGCCAGCAACAGCGCGACGTTGCGGTTGATGTGCGGGCGCACCACCACGCGCAGGCTGCGCACCGACTCCGCGTCGGGCGGCATGGTATAGGCGGAAATCACCCAGCCGCGTTCGCGCACCTTGTTGGACACGTCGAACTCGTTGAACTTCTTGACCTTGGGGTCCAGCGTGACGGCCACCACGGGAATGCGCTGCGTATCGTTCATGATGGTGAAGTAGCCGCTGTCGACCAGGTGCTGGCGCAGCGCGATGGCGTTGTCCAGCGTGCGTGCATGACGCGCTTGAAGCCGTCGAAGCCCAGGCGCAGGAACTGGTAGTACTGCACCGCCACCTGGAACGAGTTGCGGCTGAAATTGAGCGTGGCCGTGGGCATCTCGCCGCCCAGATAGTTGACGTAGAAGACCAGGTCTTCGTTGAACACCTTGCGTTCGCGGAAGATCACCCAGCCCAGGCCGGGCGGCGTCAGGCCGTACTTGTGGCCGGAGGCGTTGATCGACTGCACGCGCGGCAGGCGGAAGTCCCATTTGTAGTCGGGGTACAGGAACGGATTGACGAAGCCGCCGGAGGCCCCGTCGATGTGCATGGGCACCGAAACGCCGGTCTTCTTCTCGTAGGCGTCGAGCCAGTCGTGGATGCCCTGGATGTCGTCGTCCTCGCCGGTGAAGGTCTGGCCGGCGATGGCGACCACCGCGATGGTGTTCTCGTCGACGTACTTGTCCAGGTCTTCGGCGGTCAGGCAGTACTGGCCGGGCTTGAGCGGCACGATGCGCGGCTCGACGTCGAAATAGCGCAGGAATTTCTTCCACACGATCTGCACGTTGCCGCCGGTGACCATGTTGGGCCGGGTGGCGTCCTTGCCTTCGCGTTCGCGGCGCTGGCGCCAGTTCCATTTGTGCGCCAGGCCGGCCAGCATGCACGCCTCGGACGAGCCGACGGTGGCCGTGCCGTAGGGTTCGGCGTCCTTGGGGCCGTTCCACAGCTGGTGCAGCCACCTGACCATGCGCTGTTCCATGGCGAACAGCTGCGGGTAGATGTCATGGTCGATGTAGTTCTTGTACATGTTCTTTTCGGCGATCCGGACGGCTTCCGGCTCGGCGAACGTCGTCACGAACGACGACATGTTCGGCATCGGGTTGGTATCGGTCCATTCGTCGCTGAGCACCAGCGCCTGGGTGGCGCGCGCCGACATGCCCTCGACCGGGAAGTGGTCTTCCGGGACTTCGATGTTGAACTGGTCGTAAGGCGTCATCTGTTCTGGCGATTTGCTCATGCTGGATCTCCGAAGTGAACTGGCGGGGAACAAGGACAGAGCCGGCGGGAACGCGGCCGGCGTACGCTAAGACTGGAATGGCTGGGGCGCGGCGTTGCGCGTCGCGCTAGCGCGGACGGCGCGGCGGGACGGGCAGGAAGCGGGAGCGGGAGCGGGGCGCGGGACGCGCCGGCGGGGCGGTGGCGGCGGCGGCGGCGGCGGCAGGGGGGCGGAAGGTGTTGCAGGACATGGACGAGCTCACATAAATGATGATTTATGCAAACCGTTGCCTACTTGCGGCAGCGGGCCGACTTTCGACGCGGCGGTGACTCAGTATGGAGAATGCCCCTGGGCCGCCTGCGTAGGATGATGCCTGATGTCGATACGGAGCACAATGAAATTTGCAACGTAACGTAACAAATGTTCGGCGATCCGGGGGCTTTCCTAATCCGCGGTTACGGGCCCCATGGCGGCCTGCGCGGGGCCGGCCGGAGCCGGTGGCGCGGCATGGCCGCGCCCGCCCGCGGCGCTGACGGAGATGTAGCTGACGGCGTGCGTGACCTGCGGCGGGTTGGGCCCGCTGTGAAAGGCCTGGGCCGCGTCGATGGCCATCTTGTCGGCCAGCGTCATGCGGTCGTTCATGCGCAGGTACTGCAGCCAGGAGTCGACCACGAACATCTCCGACCAGCGTTCGGCGTCCTCGAGGTCGCGGAACAATTGCCATTGGTCGGCGCCGTTGCGCATGCGCATCAGCCGCAGCGGGCCGGCCGCGTCGATGAAGGCGCGCGCGCGTTCGGCGGCGATGCGGTACTCGATCGAGACCAGCACCACGCCATGGCGCGCGTCGAAGTCCGACTGTCCGGCGGGCAGGGCCGCCCGCGGCAGCACCGAGAGGCACTTGTCGTCGACGTGGTCGGGCAGCCGCGAGCGGTACAGCAGCGCCACGGTGAACAGCAGCGCCACGCCGGCCGCCGCCATCGCCCCGCGGGTGCCCATGCTGCCGGCGAAGTGGCCCCAGATGAACGAGCCCAGCGCCAGCCCGCCGAAAATGGCGGTCTGGTAGAGCGTCAGCGCGCGCGCCTTGACCCAGTCCGGCACCAGCAGCTGCACGGTGGCGTTGTAGGTGGCCAGCACGGCGATCCAGCACGAGCCGGACAGCAGCAGCGCCGGGAACACCACCCACAGGTTTTCGGTCACGCCCAGGGCGATCAGGCCCAGCGCCAGCAAGGCGGCGGCCACGCTGATCAGGCGGCTGACGCCGAGCCGCCGCTGCACCGTGCGGATGCCGAGGCTGCCGGCGATGGCGCCCAGGCCGAGGGCGCCCAGCATGTAGCCGTACAGCGAGGCGCTGCCGTTGTCGTGTTCGTGCGCCAGCACCGGCAGCAGCGCCCACAGGGCGCTGGCCGACAGGCCGAACGAGAAGGCGCGCATCATGACCAGGCGGGTCACGTTCGAGTACTCGGTAAAGCGCAGCGCCGCCACCACGCCTTCGTAGATGCGCTCGGGCGGCAGGGTGCGCGGCGGCGTTTCGCGGCGCCAGCGCCAGATCGCCCAGATCAGCGCGCCATAGCAGAAGCAGTTCAGCAGGAAGACCCAGGGGGCGCCCAGGGCGCCCAGCAGCACGCCGCCGATGGCCGGCCCGATGGCGCGCGCGACGTTGTAGTTCACGCTGTTGAGCAGGACGGCGTTGCCTACGTACTGGCGCGGCACCTGCTCGCTGACGGCGGCCTGCCAGGCCGGGGTGACGATGGCGCTGCCGATGGAGACCACGAACACCGCCACGATCAGGGTGACCGGGTGCAGCAGCCCGAGGAAGGCCAGCGCCGTGATGAGGGTGCCGACGACCAGCTCCAGGCCCATGCCCACCAGCATCACCTTGCGCCGGTCGTGGTTGTCGGCGACCACGCCGGTCACGATGGACAGGGCCACCAAGGGCAGGGCGGCGGCCACCTGGATCATGGCGACGATGAGCGGGCCGCTCTGGGCTTCGGTCACGATCCAGGCCGCGGCGACCGACTGGGCCCAGATCCCCAGATTGGCGAACAGGTTGGCGATCCAGATCATGCGGAACGCCGGATAGCCGAACGGCGCCAGCACCCCGGGGCGGGACGGCGGCGGGGCGGCTTCGGCGCTGGCGCGCGGCAGGTCTTCGGGGGCGGAGGCGGGGGCTTGCAGCATGGGAGCAAGGAAGGCGCGGCGCGACGCCGTCGGGTGCCTGGTACCTTCTCGCGCCGCGCCGACCCTGTCAAGCGCGCGCGGGTAGAAACGGATGCGGCGGCGTTCCTCCTGGTGTAGCATCCGTATGCCCGCCCCACGCGGCAAGGAAATGGCCGGCGGCGTATGACGCCTCTGTCTGGAGCTGACTATCTTGGCGCTTTCCCGGCCTGCACGCTTACTGAGCCGTATCGGCATGGTGACCGCACTGGGCATCGTGGCGGCGCTCGGCATCGTGATCGCAGTGGCATCCATCCTGGCCCAGGACCGGCAACAGGTCTGGGAGCGCGAAGCCCGTTCGGCCCGCAATGTGCTGCAGGCGCTGGCCGGCGAATTCGAGCGCACGGTGACGGCCTACGACCTGGTCATCCGCGGCGTCATCGGCGACCTGGCCCAGCCGGCGGTGGCGGCGATGGGGCCCGAGGCGCTGCATCGCCTGCTGTTCCAGCAGGGCGCGCGGCCCGACAACCTGGCGGTCCTGCTGGTGCTCGACGAGCGCGGCGAGGTGATCCTGGATTCGCGCACGGCCGTCGTTGCACCCCGCAACCGCTCCAGGCGCGATTACTTCCAGGCGCATGTCGACAACCCGCAGGCCGGCCTGTTCATCAGCAAGCCCTATCGCAGCCGCAACCGCAACGGCGAGCTGAGCATCGCGCTGAGCCGCCGCCTCGCGCATCCGGACGGCAGCTTCGCCGGCGTGGTGGTGGCCGCGGTCAGCCTGTCGTATTTCCGCGACCGCGTGGTCCAGCTGAACGTGGGACCGCGCGGCTCGATGACCCTGTTCCGCGACGACGGCATCGTCATCAGCCGCAAGCCGTACGTGGAGGCGCAGATCGGCGTGGACCTGAGCGAGTCCGCCAACGTGAGCCGGTTCCCGCGCGAGGGCAGGGGCGCCTTCGTCGGCACCGCCATCCTGGACGGGGTGGAACGGCTCTACCAGTTCGAGCGGGTGGGCAAGCTGCCGCTGATCATGGTGGTGGCGCTGTCCACCGACGACATGATGACGCCATGGCGCCGCCACGCCTGGGTGCTGGCCGGCGCCGTGCTGCTGCTGTGCGCGTTGCTGGTGGCGCTGCTGGCGGCGCTCGAGCGCGAGTTGCGCAGGCGCCGCAACGCCGAGGCCGAGCTGGCGCAACTGGCGCGCATCGACACCCTCAGCGGACTGCTCAACCGGCGCGCCTTCGCGCAGGTGCTGGCGCTGGAGTGGGAGGCCGCGCTGCGCGGCCGCACGCCGCTGGCGCTGCTGCTGGTCGATGTGGACCACTTCAAGGCCTACTACGACTGTTATGGCCGTTCGGCCAGCGATGTGCTGTTGCGGCGCGTCGCCGATGCGGTGCGCGATTGCGTGCCCTATGCCGCCAATGTGGTGGCGCGCCACGGCGCCGACGAATTCGTGGTGCTGCTGCCCGGCATGGGGTTGCGCAGCGCCGCGTGGCTGGCCGAGCGGGTGCGCGCCCGCGTGCTGGGGCTGGCCGTGCCGCACCGCGGCAACCGGGGCGGCGTGGTCTCGGTCAGCATCGGCTGCACGGCCATGACGCCGCTGGCCGGCAGCGAGGCCGCGGTGCTGGTCGAACGCGCCGATGCGGCGCTGTACCTGGCCAAGTCGCGCGGCCGCAACCGGGTCGAGCGCATCGGCGACCCGAGCACCGCGGGGCAGGGGGCGGAGCGCGAAATGGCGCAGGAGCCGGGCGGCTCCTAGCGCGGCGCGAGCCGCGGGCAGGCCGGGGCCGACCGGATGTTCAGGAATATGTAAGAAATGGTAAGGTTGGGGATTATGCGCGCCGCTGGCGCGTCTAGCCCTCCATGACCTCCGATTCGCCAACCTTTCCCGTCGCCGCCCAGTTGCCCGCCCTGCGCGCCTACGCGCGCACCCTGACGCGCAACCCGCACGACGCCGAGGACCTGCTCCAGGAGGCGCTCACGCGCGCCTACGAGCGCCGCCATACCCTGCGCGCCGACGGCAACCTGCGGGCGTGGCTGATGGCGATCGTGCACAACGTGTTCGCCAGCGAATGGCGCCGCCGCCAGGCCGCGCCGGCGCAGGCCGCGCCGCTGCACGACATGGAGGACGCCGCCGCGGTGGCGCCGCCCCAGGAGCACAGCGTGCGGCTGGCGCAGATCGAGCGCGCCTTCATGCAGCTGCCCGACGACCAGCGCGCCGCGCTGCACCTGGTGACGATAGAAGGCATGGCCTACCAGGAAGCCGCCGACGCGCTGCAGATCCCGATCGGCACGCTGATGTCGCGGCTGGGCCGCGCCCGCGCGGCGCTGCGCCGCTTCGAGGACGGCATGGGCGAGGCGGCGGCTGACCGGCGCGCCCGCTTCAGGATCGTGGGAGGCCGGGATGCCGCATGAACCTGTGACCGAGATCGATCTCAACGCCTATGTGGACGGGCAGCTCGACCCGGCCCGCCGCATCGAGGTAGAGGACTTCCTGTCGCGCCACCCCGAGGAGGCCATGCGGGTCATGGCGGACCTGCGCCAGCGCGACGCGCTGCGGTGGGCCCTGGGCGCGTCGCAGCAGGCGCCGGCCGACGGCGCGGACACCCCCACGGCCGTGCACACCCGGCGCCTGGCGCGCCGGCTCGAACGCGGGCTGGTCCGCCGCGGGCTGGACGACCGGTTGCGCCAGGCCGCCGCGGCGGTGCTGCTGGTGGCCGTCGGCTGGGCCGGGCATGTCGGGTACGCGGCGCGCTACCCGGACATGCGGCACGTGGTGGCCGCGACCGCGCCGTCCTTCGTCGAGGACGCCGTGCAGGCGCACCGCACCGCCAAGGTGCGCGCGGCCATGGCATCGCAGCCGCGCGTGCCGCATCTGGATGCCGACGAATTGCTGCGCGCCACCGGCGTGCGCGTGCCGGCCCTGCCGGCTTCCTGGGCCGTGCGCGACGTGCAGGTCTTCCCCGGCCGCACCGGGCCCAGCGTGGAGATGGAAGTCGAGGCCGCCGGCCTGGGCCGGCTGTGGGTGTTCGCCGCGCGCGAGCCCGCCCATGCCGCCGAGGCCGCGCCGGTCGTCTCGCGCTTCCAGGACGCCCCGATCGCCTATTGGCAGCAGGGGCAGTGGGCTTACGCGATCACCGGCGACTTGCCCGATGCCGAACTGGGCCGCGCCGCGGGCCAGATGACCGTCGCGATGCTGGCCACGCCCTGACGGGCGCCCAGTGTTTCTGTTTTCACCACCGAGGAGTATCCCCGCATGACACAACATGTTATGGCGCGCGGCGCCGAAGGAGGCGCCCGTGCTTGAGTTTTTCCAGACCCTGAGCTGGGCCGCCGTATTCCAGATCATCCTGATCGACATCCTGCTGGGCGGCGACAACGCGGTCGTGATCGCGCTGGCGTGCCGCAACCTGGAGCCCAAGCAGCGCATGCAGGGCATTCTGTGGGGCACGGCCGGCGCCATCGGCTTGCGGGTCGTGCTGATCGCCTTCGCGCTGACGCTGCTGACGGTGCCTTACCTGAAGATCGTGGGCGCGCTGCTGCTGTGGGTGGGCGTGAAGCTGCTGATCCCCGAGGATGACGCGCATGGCAACATCAAGGGCGGCACGTCCATCGCCGCCGCGGTCAAGACCATCATCATCGCCGACTTCGTGATGAGCCTGGACAACGTCATTGCGATCGCCGGCGCGGCGCAGGGCGCGGCGCAGGAGCATCAGCTGGGCCTGGTGATCTTCGGCCTGGTGGTCAGCGTGCCCATCATCATCTGGGGCAGCACGCTGGTGCTCAAGCTGATCGACCGCTTCCCGATGGTCGTCACCTTCGGCGCGGCGCTGCTGGGCTGGATCGCCGGCGGCATGCTGGTCACCGACGTGGTGGTGGTCGAGCGCTTCGGCGAAGTCTCGGGCGTCGCGAAGATCGCCGCCGAGGTGGCGGGCGCGCTGCTGATCGTGGGCCTGGGCCGCTGGTTCGCCCGTCGCAAGGCCGCGGCCGCGCCGCAGACCGCGCGCGAAAGCGCCTGACGGCATGGCAGCGGGCGGGCGCGCGCCCGCCCGGCGAACGAACCGGCGCCCTGGTGGCGCCGGTTTCTTTATTGCGCAAGAAATGCCCATGCCGATGCGCGGGCAGGCGTGGCGCGGCGGCGGGGTGGGTTATCCACAGCTTTTCCACCGCGCTTGTGGATGAATGCGCCGCCGCGTGTCACCCGGCCGCGGCGGATGCCGCGCCGTCCAGCCAGCGCGCGTAGTCCGGTCCGCTCATGGGGCGGGCGAACAGGTAGCCTTGTCCCTGGCGGCAGTGCAGCTGCAGCAGCGCCTGGTGCTGCGGCGGGTTCTCGATATCCTCGGCCACCACCGTGATGCCCAGGCGCTCGGCCATGGCCAGGGTGGCGGCGACCACGCTTTCGCTGCGTGCGTCGCCGGGCAGGCGGCGCACGAACGAGGCGTCGATCTTGAGTTGGTTGAAGGGCAGGTGGCACAGCCGCTGCATCGACGAAAAGCCGGTGCCGAAATCGTCGATCGACACCGTGCAGCCCATCAGCCGCAGGCGCACCAGGTTTTCGAGCGTGGCCGCGGGCGCGTCGAGTAGCCCGTTTTCGGTGACTTCGATGGTCACGATCGAGGCGGGCAGGGCGTGCTTGCGCAGCGCCTGCGCCAGGGTCGGCAACAGCTCGGCCGAACCGAGCTGCGAGGTTTCGAAGTTGAGCGCCAGGTCCTGCGTGGCGCCGGCCGTGGCTAGCAGGCGGGCCTGTCCCAGCGCGGCGTCGGTCAGGTGCCAGATCAGGCGGTCGAGCAGGTCCTGCTCCTTGAGCGCCTCCAGGAACGAGGCGGGACCGAGCACGCCGAGGTCGGGATGGCGCCAGCGCGCCAGGACTTCGGCGCCGCAGGGGCGCAGGGTCAGCAGGTCGACCTTGGGCTGGAAGTAGGGCACGATCTGGCCGGCGGCCAGCGCGCGGGCGACCTCGCGCGCGGGCGGCGCCGGCGGCTGGCGGCTGGCCGTGGGGGCGGCGTTGGCCCGGGCGCGCTGGCGCTCGGCCTCGTGGCGGTCCAGCAGGGCCTTCAGGCGTTGGGCGTCCAGCGGCTTGGCCAGGTCGCCCAGCACCCGCAGCCCGATCAGCGCCGCCATGTCCAGCACCGCCGCGATCAGGTCGCTGCTGACATCGCTGCTGATGATGACCGCGCCGAGCAACTGCCGTCGGGCGGCCACGCGCAGGAACTGCGCGCCATCCATGCCGGACATCTTGATGTCGCAGATGGCGATGCCGACCTGGCCGTGCTCGTTCAGGCGGCGCAAGGCTTCGTTGCCGTCGGCCGCCTCGAGGATGCGGGTGTAGCCGAGCGCGCGCAGCGCATGGACCACGACCAGGCGGTGGGCGGGATGGTCTTCGACGACGAGAATGTCGGGCAGATTCATGCGTATCCCTGGGCCGCCGGATCGGCGTGAGCAACCCTGATGCTTATATCGCTTTGCCTGCGTTTTTCCAAGCCTGGGCGGCTCAGTCCTTCATTGCAAATGAGAATCGATATTATCTATAATCGATGCATCGTGGCCTTGCCGCCTCGCTACGCCTGAGCCATTTCGCGCCATGCCCCACATCCCGCTCCAGTACGACTTGCTGCAACAGGAATACGCCGCCTTGCTGTCGCAGTACGGACGCGCGCAGACGCGCTGCAGCCGCCTGCTGTCGCGGCACGCCGAGCAGATCGCGCAATTGCGCCAGGAGGTCATGGTGCTGCGCGGCGCGCTGGTGGCGCAGACCAGCGCCCTGGCCTGGGCCCGCGAGGACCGCGCTGCCCTGGAGGCGTCCCTGCCGGGCCTGCCGCGTCGCCGCGTTCTGGCGCGCCGCCTCGACTTCCTGATGGAACGGGTGCAAAGCCTGCTGCGCGCGCGTTCCGGTGGCACGCCCGGGCCCGCGCTGATGGTCGATGCCAGCGCGAAGTCGGTGCTGTGCGTCGGCGCGGGCGGGGCCGCCGCGCGGGCCGCGCGCGCAGCCATCGAGCGCGCCGGCGGCCGCTTTCTGCATCACGACGGCGAAGTCGGCGATGCCGCCGGGCTGGAAGCCAGCCTGGTATCGGCCGACCTGGTCATCTGCCAGACCGGCTGCGTCAGCCACGGCGCGTACTGGCGCGTGCAGGACCACTGCAAGCGCACGGGCAAGCAATGCGTGCTGGTCGAGCAGCCGGCCGCCCTGAACATCGTGCGGGTGCGCAGGCCCGCCGACGCGCCGCAGGACTGAGCGCGGCGCCGGTAGTCTTGCCTTCCCGGCCGGCCGCAGGGATTAAGCGCGCCGCTGGCGCGTCTATTGCGGTATGCATTCGTACATCTTGCCCAGTCCGTGCCGCCAGGCGGCCGGGCTCCGATCGTGAAGGGCGGACCCGCGGACCCCATCGCGGATGTCGAGCTGGACGCCTACATCGACGGCCAGCTCGATAGCGCGCGGCGCGCCGACGTCGAGGCCTTCCTGGCGCGCGACGCGCGCGCGGCGGCGCGCGTAAGCGCCGACCTGCGCCTGCGCGATGCCCTGCGGCAAGGCGCCACGCGCCATGGCGCCGGCGCGCGCGACGCGCATACGCGGGCCCTGGCCGACCGCCTGCAGGCGGCCCACGCCCGGCGGCGGGTCGCGCGCCGCGCCCGGCGCCTGCTGGCGGTGGCGATCCTGGTGGCCGCGGGTTGGGCGGGACATGCGGCCCTGACGGCCTGGACGCCGGCCGAGCCGGCCGGCGACGCCGGCGTGCAGGTGTTCCTGGACGAGGCGATGCGCGCGCATCGTACGGCGCAGTTGCGCGCCGGCATGCGCTCGCAGCCCGCCGCGCCGCGCCTGGACCGCGCCGAACTGGCGCGCCAGGCCGGCGTGCCGCTGCCGGCCTGGCCGTGGGATTGGCTGCCGCGCGATGTGCAGGTCTTTCCGTCGCGCGGCGGGCCAGCCGTGGAGGTGGCGCTGCTGGCCGGGCGCGCGGGCCCGATCTCGCTGTATGGCGCGCCAGGCGGGGCAGGCCCCGACAGCGCGCCGCGGATGGCGCGCGGCGCGGGCGCCGAGGCCTTGTTCTGGTGGCGGCGCGGCGCTTGGGTCTATGCGGTGATCGGCGCGTTGCCGGAGGCGGCGCTGCGGCCGCTGGCGCAGCGGCTGGCCGACGCCCCTCTGGTGCACGAGTAGGCGAGCAAGCGCGATTCGGCGCACAATGGGATGGTCCGGCCGGCGTGCAGGCGGCGGGCCGGACACGCAGCCCCATGCCGGCCGTCCGGCTTGACGCGGGTCAAGCCGGTGGATCCGGCAGGGCGTTATGGTTGTGCATCCGGGCCTGGCGGCGCCGTGCCGCGACATGCCCGGCCATACTTTGGAGCTCGCCATGTATCAACACATCCTCATTCCCATCGATGGCTCTGACCTGGCCAATACGGCGATCGACAAGGGCCTGGCGCTCGCGAAAGCGCTGGGCGCCCGCGTCACGGTGCTGACGGTGGTCGAGCCCTATCCGCACATGGCCGCCGAGGCCGTGCAGCTGGGCGGCCTGCGCAAGGAATACGAAAAGCAGGTCCATGCGCGCGCCAGCGAATGGCTGGAGCCCGCGGGGGCCAAGGCCGCGGCCGCGGGAGTGCCGTGCGAGCTGCTCAAGCGCGACGCCGACATGGCGTTTCGCGCCATCGTGGAGACGGCGGCCGAACGGGGCTGTGACCTGATCGCCATGGCCTCGCACGGGCGCGGCGGCGTGGCCGCGGTGCTGCTGGGCAGCCAGACGCAGAAGGTGCTGGCGCATTCGCAGGTGCCGGTGCTGGTGTACCGCTAGCGCGGCGCCGGCCAGGCGGACCGCGACATTGCTATGATGGCCGGCTTGGCCCGCGTCCGGCGGGACGGGCCGCCCATTCGTCGTTTCCAGAGGCCGCATCTTGAATACCCCCACGCCCGTTTCCACCGATTACCTGCGCGCGCACCAGTTCCTGGGTTTGCAGCCGGGGCCCAGGTTGCTGGTGCTGGGCGCGGTGCACGGCAATGAAGTCTGTGGCACGCGCGCCATCGAACGCATCCTGGCCGAGCTCGAAAGCGGCGCGCTGGCGATCACGCGCGGCCAGCTGACGCTGCTGCCGGTGACCAATCCCCTGGCCTACCGCAAAGGCGAGCGCCAGGGCGACCGCAATCTCAATCGCAACCTGCGCGTATGCGCGACGCCGACCGATTACGAGGACCGTATCGGCAATGCCCTGTGCCCGCTGCTGCAGGCGCACGACGTGCTGCTGGACCTGCATTCCTTCCACACCGGCGGCCAGCCCTTCGCGATGCTGGGCCCGCGCGACAACCAGGAGGCGCTCGAGCCTTTCGCGCATGCCCGGGAGGAGGCGCGGCTGGTGGCGCACCTGGGGCCGCGCCGCGTGGTCGAGGGCTGGATGCAGGCCTACGAGCGCGGCGTGCGGCGCCGGCGCGAGCAGAACCCCGGCGCGCCCGCGGCCTTGCTGGACGCGGCCTATGGCGTGGGCTCCACGGAGTATTTCCGCGCGCATGGCGGCTATGGCGTGACGCTGGAATGCGGCCAGCACGACGACCCGGCCGCGCCCGAGGTGGCCTACCGCGCCATCCGCCAGACGCTGGCGCTGCTGGGCCTGGCCGATATCGCGCTGGAGCCGCCGCGGCGCGACTTCGAGACCTTGTGCCTGGTCGACGTGGTGGACCGCGAGGCCGACGGCGACGCCTTCGCGCGGCCCTGGGCCAGTTTCGACCCGGTGCGGCAGGGCGAGCTGGTGGGCACGCGCGCCGATGGCCGGCAGGTGCTGGCGCCGCGCGACGGCTATGTGGTGTTCCCCAACCCGCGCGCGCTGGCGGGCAACGAGTGGTTCTATTTCGCCGTGGCCAGCGACCGCCTGGGCGAGGATGCAGGAAATTGAAACGGCGCGGCGAACGCCTTGGCATGCGTTGCTAGACTTTTCCGTGGGCGGCGATCCGCCGCCGGTTTTCCTAGGAGGTGTTCATGTCCAAGTCCATAGTCCTGACCCTGGCCGCCGTGGCCCTGGCCACGCAGGCCGGGTTGGCGCAGGCCCAGTATGTCGGCCCGTCCAGCAACCAGCAGATGAGCGTGAAGGAATTGCTGGACACGGCGCGCGACGACGCGGTGGTGACCCTGCGCGGCAAGCTGGTCAAGCAGCTCAGCGACGACACCTATCTGCTGGATGACGGTACGGGGCGCGTTCAGGTCGAGATCGACCGGCACCTGTTCCCGCCCAACCAGCCGGTCGACGCCAATACGCTGGTGGAGGTGTCGGGCGAGTTCGACAAGGAAGTCATCGGCACTTCCGAGGTCGAGGTCAAGGCGCTGCGCATCCTCGGCGCGGCCAAATAGCCGCAACGGTCGGCTGCTTACAGGCAGCGTCTCGCTTCTTAAGATTATTCCTTAATTTTTGCCTGTAGCTGCCTGATTTATCTACGTATTTGCTGATCGGCAGGGCCGGTCCGCGCGATCGGGCCCACGGCCGGGCTGCCGCGTTGCGCCGCGGGCGGCATTCCCTGCAGGTCCTGCACCGGCGCATGGGCATGGCCACCCGGTAGGCCTGCAGCACCATCAGGCAATCGATGTCGCCGAGGCCCTGGGCGGCGCACGGCGAGCGCGCCGCCGTCTGCCTGGCGGCCTGTTCCGCCTGGTAAGCGGCCACGGCGCGCGCCATGCGCGCCTGGGCGTGCAGGTCGCGCAGCAGGTCCGCCGGCGCCGCCGCGGGGCCGGCGGCGCCGTGCGGCCGGACGGACGGCGCCGCGTGGGGCCAGTCGTGCGACGGCGGCGCGGCCGAGGTGCGCGGCGGCACCGGCGCGAGGCGCGCCAGGGGCGTAGACCAGGTGAGGGCGGCGATTTCCATGGCGTGCTCCGAGGCCAGGCGGTACAGGGTTGGTCCGGGCCGGGCGCCCGGAAGTTCCGCGGCGGGAAATTTGTAAAAGTGCAGAGGCAGGCGGATTAAATCGCCATGCCGGGGGTCATATCCCCCATGACCGAAGAACCTCCGTCCAGACCCGGGCCGGCGCGCGCGCCGGCCCATCCGCTTGTCTCTCCGTTTTCGATGACGCGCCGCGGCATGCCGCGGCGCGCGCCGTTTGCCCGCAAGGAATGCCGATGCCGTTCGAATGGATGACCGACCCCACTGCCTGGCTGGGGCTGGCGACCCTGATCGTGCTGGAGATCGTGCTGGGCATCGACAACCTGGTGTTCATCGCCATCCTGGCCGACAAGCTGCCCGCGCACCAGCGCAACCGCGCGCGCATGATAGGCCTGACGCTGGCCTTGCTGATGCGGCTGGGCCTGCTGGCCAGCATCGCCTGGGTGGTGACGCTGACCGCGCCGCTGTTCACGGTGTGGGGCGCGCAGATATCCGGCCGCGACCTGATCCTCATCCTGGGCGGGCTGTTCCTGCTGTTCAAGGGCACCATGGAGCTGCACGAACGCGTCGAGGGCAACGCGCACGCGGGCGGCGGCGGGCGTACGCAGTACGCCGCGTTCTGGCAGGTGATCGTGCAGATCGTGGCGCTGGACGCAGTGTTCTCGCTCGATTCGGTGATTACCGCCGTGGGCATGGTGCAGGACCTGAGCATCATGATGACCGCCGTGGTGGTGGCGATGATCGTGATGATGGTGGCCAGCCGGCCGCTGATGGCCTTCGTGGCTCGCCATCCGACCGTGGTGATCCTGTGCCTGGGCCTGCTGCTGATGATCGGGTTCAGCCTGGTCGCAGAAGGCCTGGGTTTCGACGTGCCCAAGGGCTATCTGTACGCGGCGATCGGCTTTTCCATCCTGGTCGAGGCCTGCAATCAGCTGGCGCGGCGCAACCTGGCGCGCGGCGCCCATGCGCTGGGCCGGCGCCAGCGCGCCGCGCACGCGGTGCTGCGCCTGCTGCAGGCCGGCCGCGAGGGACGGGCCCATCCCGAGGAAGTCGCCGCGCTGGTGGCCGATACGGGCGAGGGGCCGCTGTTCGCGCCGGAGGAAAGCACCATGATCGAGCGGGTGCTGGCGATGGGCGAGCGCGATGTGCGCTCGATCATGGTGCCGCGCGCCGACATGGTGTGGCTGGACGTGCGCGATCCGCGCCACGTGGTGCTGGAGAAATTCGCCCTGGGCCATGCGCGCCTGCCCTTGTGCGCCGGCGACCCGGGCAATGTGCTGGGCGTGGTGCATCTGCGCGACCTGCTGCCGCGGCTGTCCGCGCCGGGGCCGGTCGACCTGGTCGACGCGGCGCGTCCGGCCGCCTACGTGAGCGAGACCACGCCGATCCCGCAATTGCTGCAGCAGATGCGCGACCTGCGCCAGCATCTGCTGCTGGTGGTCGATGAGCACGGGGTGTGCGTGGGCCTGGCCACGCCGCTGGACGTCCTGACGGCGGTGGCCGGCGAACTGCCCGATGCCGGCGACGCCGACCCGCCGAGCGCCAGCCGCTTGCCCGACGGCGGCTGGTCGCTGGATGGGCGGCTGGCGGTCGAGGAAGTGGCGCGCCTGCTGCAGGCGCCGGACCTGCGGCGCGACTATCCGGACGCGACGCTGGCCGGGTGCCTGCTGCGCGCCAGCGGCGCCATCCCCGAGGAAGGCCAGGGCATGGATTGGCGGCAGTGGCGCTTCGAGGTCGAGCGCCGCGTCGGGCCGCGCATCGAGCGGGTGCGCGCCACGCGCCGCGTCGAAGCGCTGGCCGACGAACTGGCCGGCCCGGCGTAGGCGCGCCGGCCGGCTCAGCGCTGGCCGTCGTGCACCGAGACGGCTTCCTTGGTCAGGCCGCCCAGGCGCGCGTGCACGCGTGCCCCGGTGCCCATGACCAGCGCGAACAGGATTTCGCGCGGACGCGGGGCGTCCTGGATGCCGATCTCGATGCTGTTGAAATGGCTGCGCACGTACGAGGCATGGATGTAGTGCACCGGCACCATCATGCGATAGCCGGCCGTGGCCACGGCCTTGACCGCCGGGACCATGGCCTTGGGTTCGCCCAGCACGCTGCGCATCGCCCAGCCGCCGGCTTCGTGCCAGACCGCGCCGTGCTCCATTTCGCCGTCCACGCCCACGATGGCGGCTTTGCTGTAGACCTCGATGTTGTCCTTGCCCAGCGTGTCGACCAGCTCGGTGGCGAGCAGGGTGCCCAGTGAGCGCAGCTCGGCCATGAACGGCATCAGGTCGGGCTCGTAGCGGCCCGCGTAGGGATTGCGGATCACGGCGCAGGAGGCCGCCAGCTTGAGCGGCTGCGCCGGCGCCGGGCCGTTCTCGTGATAGGTGGTTTCGACGATGAGCGTGCGCTTGCGGATTTCGATCAAAGACATGGTGTGATCCTGTGAGCGGAGGGGTTACTGGGGCGCAATGCCGGTTTCCTTGACGATGCCGGCCCATTTTTCGATTTCGCTGCGCACGAAGGCGCCGAAGGCGGCGGGGCCTTGCGTTTTCACGCTCAGGCCCTGGCGCGCGTAGGTCTGCGTCAACTCGGGCGCGGCCAGCGCCTTGTCCAGCGCGCCGGCCAGGCGCTCGGTGACCGCGGGCGGCAGGCCGGCGGGTCCCATCAGGCCGAACCAGACGGTCAGGTCGAAGCCTGGCGCGCCGCTTTCGTTGAGCGTGGGAATGTCGGGCGTCAGCGCGAAGCGCCCGGGCGTGCTGACGCCGTACACCTTGACCTTGCCGGCGCGCGCCTGCTGCAGGCCGTTGGCCAGGTCGGTGAAGGTCAGGTCCACCGTGCCGCCGATCACATCGGTGAGCGCCTGCGGGCCGCCGCGATAGGGCACGGGCGTGACAGTGATGTCGCCCATGGCGGCCAGCTTGGCGCCGAACACCTGGGCGCTGCCCGAGCCGTAGGCGTAGGTCAGCTTGTCCGGGTGCTGGCGGCCGTAGTCATACAGGTCGGCCACCGTCTTGCCCGCGACATCCTGCCCGCCCACCAGCAGGTACGGCGTTTCGGCCACCGCGCCGATGGGCGTGAGGTCGCGCGCCGGGTCGTAGGGCAGGTTCTTGAACAGGCTGACGCCGCTGGCCGCGGTCGATACGCCGACCACCACCAGCGTGTAGCCGTCGGGTTGCGCCTTGACCACGTCCTGGGTGCCGATGATGCCGTTGGCGCCGGGCTTGTTCTCGACCACGACGGGCTGGCCGAGTTCGGCGGCCATGCCCTGGCCGAGGCTGCGCGCCACGACGTCGGTAATGCTGCCGGGGGGAAACGGCACCACCATGCGGATCGGGCGTTCGGGATAGGCGGCCGTGGCCTGGCCGATGGCCAGCGCCAGCGCCGCCGTGGCGAACAGGGGCTTGAACATGTCGGGTTGTCTCCTTGGATTCGTTGGACGGCCGCGCCTTCAGGCGGGCTCGGTGGCTGGCGTGCGCTGCGCCAGGAAGCGGTGGATCTCGGTGTTGTCCGCGCCGCCGGGCAGTTGCGCCAGCGCCTGCCGCCACAGCTCGGCGCACAGCGCCAGCTGGTCCGCCTGCACGCCGGTCAGCGCCTGCAGGCTTTGCGCCGTGCCGAGGTCCTTGGCCATCAGCGCCAGCGCGAAGCCGCCGTTGTAGGTGCCGGGGATGATGAACTGCCTGAGCTTGGTTTCGCTGGCGACGTTGCGGCCGCTGGAGGCGTTGAGCACGTCGGTGAAGACCTCCAGGTCCAGCTCCATGCGGCGCGCGATCACCATGGCTTCGGAGACGGCCAGCAGGCCGGCCGCGTAGACATAGTTGTTCAGGGCCTTCATGGCGTGCGCCGAGCCGACCGCGCCGGTGTGGATGATGGCCGCGCCCATGCGTTCCAGGATGGGGCGCACCCGCCGCAGGTCGGCCTCGGCGGCGCCGGCCATGATGGCCAGCGTGCCGGTGGAGGCCTTGGCCACGGCTCCGGAGACGGGCGCGTCGATCAGCGTCAGGCCGCGCGCGGCCAGCTGTTCGGACAGGAGCCGCGTATCGGCCGGGTTGGACGAGCCCATGTCGACGATGGCGGCGCCGGACTCGAGCAGGTCGATCAGCCCGGGCTGGCCGTCGCCGCCCAGCACCACCGCGTTGGTGATGGCGCTGTTGGGCAACATGGTGATCACCGCGTCGCAGGCGGCCAGTTCCTGCAGGCCGGCGGCCGCGCGCAGGCGTTTGCCCCAGGCCGGGTGGCCGGCCAGCCGCTCGAACGGGGCGGGCGAGCGGTCGTAGGCCAGGATCTGCCAGCGCTCGTCGCCGGCCAGGTTTTCGAGCATCGGCAAGCCCATCATGCCCAAGCCGACGAACCCCAGTGTCTGCATCATGCATATTCCTTATCGAATGCGCCGTATCGATCGCCGGCACAACCCGGCAATGCTACCGATGACGGGGTTTTTGCACTTATGCTTAGTTGGCCCTGGGGTATAACATTCCATTATCGATTCAATGGAAATTCGGAGGGCAAGGGTGCGTTTCAAGCTCAGGCAGATGGAGGCGTTCCGGGCGGTGATGCTGACCGGCTCGATGAACGGCGCGGCCCGCCTGCTGTTCGTCTCGCAGCCGGCGGTCAGCCGCCTGATCGCGCATGCCGAGCAAAGCCTGGGGCTGCGCCTGTTCGAGCGCGACAAGGGCAAGCTGACGCCCACCGCGGAGGCGCAGCGGCTGTTCGAGGAAGTGGGCCAGCTGTTCGACGAGGCATTGCGCATCGACGAACTGGCGCGCGACCTGGCCGAACGTCCCGAGGGCGAACTGAAGCTGTGTTCCAGTCCCAGCCTGGCGCTGAATTTCCTGCCGCCGGTGAACGCCCGCTATGTGAACGAGCACCCCCGGGTGCGCCTGAAATACCACACCACGCTGCTTTCGGACATGGCGCACGAGTTGCTGGGGCGCAAGGTCGAGCTGGCCGTCTCGGTGCTGCCCATCGACAACCCCAATCTGGTGGTCGAGCCGTTCGCCACCGGCCATATGGTCTGCATCCTGCCGCAAGGCCATGCGCTGGCGCGCCAGGACAGCGTGGGGCTGGCCGAGCTGGCCCGCAACCGGCTGGTGCTGTACAGCCGCAATATTCCGTTCGGCCAGCTGGTGGCGGCGGCGTTCCAGCGCGCCAATGTGCCATGGCGCGCCACGGTCGATATCGTGCGCGCGCGGAACTGGCCTGCGCGCTGGTGCGCAGCGGCGTGGGAGTGGCCATCGTCGACGAGTTCTCGGTGGCCGGCGGCGGCTGGCCGGGCATCGAGGTGCGGCCGCTGCGCGAACCCATTCCGCTGGCCCTGAGCCTGGTGCGCTCGCGCTTCGAGCGGCCCGGCCGCCAGGCGCAGCGCTTCGTCAAGCTGCTGAAGGAGCACGCCCAGCGGCGCGCCGCCGCCGTGCAGTGAGGCGGCTTCAGCCCAGGGCGCGGCGCAGCGCCTCGAAGAACAGCGTCGATTGCAGGCGTTCGGACCGGGCCTGGCCGGCCACGCTGGCGGCCAGCGCGGCGTCCACCGGCACGAGCGGCCGGCCGGTCGATTCGGCCAGCACCTGCGCGCAACAGGCGCGCTCGAGGTAGTAGAGGTCATCGAACGCGTAGTCGATGCGTTCGCCGCACACCACCACGCCGTGGTTGCCCAGGAAGGCGATATCCGCGCCGTCCATGGCGCGCGCGATGCGTTCGCCTTCGGCCGCGTCGAGGGCCAGGCCGTTGTAGCGGCGGTCGGCGGCCACGCGGCCATGGAAGCGCATGGCGTTCTGCGACAGCGTGGTGTCGAGCATGCGCGCCTCGGTCAGGGTCAGCGCGGTGGCATAAGGCATGTGGGTATGCAGCACGCAGGCCTTGCCGGCGACCTGGTGGATGGCGGCATGGATGAACATGGCCGTGGGTTCGACTTCATGGCGGCCGGCCAGCTTGTTGCCGGCGGCGTCGACCAGCACGATGTCCTCGGCGCGCACCTCCGACCACATCAGCCCGCGCGGGTTGAGCAGGAAGGCGCCCGCCTGGCCCGGCAGCGCGACGCTGAAGTGATTGCATACGCCTTCGCCCAGGCCATGGTGCGCCGCCGCGCGCAGCGCCAGGGCCAGGTCGTCGCGCAGCGCGGCCACGGCTGTGTCCTGGTACAGCGATCGGGCGGAATCGGTCGGGGCGGAGGGGGGCATGGCGGTCTCGGCGAAAGCGGGTGGGGACGAGGGATTGCGCAGAGTCTAGCAGTTGCGTGGGGCGGTGCGCGTTGCGTCAAGGGAAAGCGCTGGCTACCATGCAGCCACGCCACCGCGTCCGGCACGTCGCCGGCCCGCGCATCGGATGAGGCGCCATGGAACCCATACATCGTCGCAGGGATTTTTTGCAGCGCGCCGGCGCCTTGCTGCTGTCGGGCACGCTGCTGGGCGGTTGCGCCGCGCGCCGGCCCGCGGCGCCGGGCCCGGCCGCGCCTGCGGCCGGCGGCACGCCTGCGGCGCCGGCCGCGCCGCCGGCTGGCCAGCCGGTGCCGGCGCTGCGGGCCGGCGCGCATCGCCATCGTGGCGCCGGCCTCGGCCATCGCCGGGGCGGCCGACGAGGCGGCCGAATGGCTGCTGGAGCGCGGCTACGAGCCGCAGGTCATGCCGGCGGCGCGGGCGCGGCTGGCGCCGCCGTTCGACTACCTGGCCGGCGACGACGCGGCGCGCCTGGCCGACCTGCATGCGGCCTTCGCCGATCCGGCGGTGGGCGCGGTATGGTGCCTGCAAGGCGGCTTCGGTTCGTGGCGGGTGCTCGACCAGATCGACTACGGCCTGCTGCGCCGGCACGCCAAGCCTTTCATCGGCTACAGCGACGTCACCGCGCTGCACCTGGCGATCCAGCGCTACGCCGGCTTCGTGACCTTCCACGGGCCCATGCTGGCGCAGGACCTGCTGGCCGGGCGCCAGGCGCCCACCGAGCAGGCCTTGCTGGACATGGTGAGCGGCCGGCTGGGCGCCGGCTCATGGATCGCGGCGCCGCCGCAGGCGCGGCTGGCCACCCTGGCCAGCGGCGTGGCCACGGGACGCCTGATCGGCGGCAACCTGGCCTTGCTGGCCGCCTTGACCGGCACGCGCTACGCCATCGATGCGCGCGACGGCATCCTGTTCTTCGAGGACGTCAACGAAGCCTTGCCGCGCGTGGACCGCATGCTGGCGCAACTGCGGCGGGCCGGCGCGTTCGACGGGGTGCGCGGCGTGCTGGTGGGCAGCTTCACCCGGCTGCTGGGCGTGCCGGGCGACGGCGAAGCGGCGCAGGCGGCGCTGTACCCGCTGGTGCGCGAGCATTTCCAGGCGCGCGGCATTCCGGTGCTGGCCGGCTGGCCCAGCGGCCACGGCGACCCCAATCTCACCTTGCCCCTGGGCGCGCGCGTCACGCTCGATGCCGGGCGCGGCGCGCTGCGGCTGGAGCAGCCAGTCGCCGTCTGAGCCGCGCGGCCCGAACGCGCGAACGCCGCGGCGGGCGCGGCGTTCGCAGTACGGGCATGAGCCGTGATCGCGGTCCTAGATCATGGACTTGCCGGTGGCGCGCGCGTCGCGGATGTCACGCCACAGGGTGACGATCAGCACCAGCAGGACGGCAGCCGAAACGACGGGCCAGGCCAGGAAGTAAAGCGTCAATAGCATGATGGAATCTCCTGATTGGAACGGCGGCTCAGCCGCGGGCAGGCTGGGGTTGGGCGGCGGGGGCCGCAGGCTTGGCGCCCATCATGCGCGCCTTCTCGTAGTGGAACGAGGTGACGCGCTCGGCCAGCAGGCTGAAATCGAAGCGCTCCTGGTTGCGCAGGCTCAGGGCCACGCAGACCACGGTGCTGACGCCGTAGGCCGTCAGCGAACCCAGCAGCACGATGTATTCGCGCAGCGTGCCGACGAAGCAGGGCAGCAGGAAGAGGGTCGCCAGCGTGCCCAGCGTCAGGGCGGTGACACGGCCGAAGAAGGCGAAGCTCATCAGGCCGATCACCACGCCGCCGCCGATGGCCGCGCAGATTTCATAGAACACCGCCACGGCGCCTTCGATCGGCACCAGTTCGAAGCGCACGATGGTAAACAGCACCACCGCCGAGATCACCGACCAGAAGAAGGCGCTGTTGCTGACGCGGTCCCAGTAGAAGCTGGCGATGACGGGAAACACGATGGCTCCCCACAGCGCGCCGACGAACACCAGCATGACCAGGATGTCCAGCCGCAGGCTGGCGAAGATCACGCCGACCATGGTGGCCACGATCATGGTCGCGCGGCCCCACCACAGCATGCGGCGCGGATCGGGGCGGCCGCCGGCCAGGTTCTTGGCGTAGATGTCCGTCATCACGATGGCCGACAGCGCGGCCAGGTCGGAGTCGGCGGTGGAGGACAGCGAGCCCACCACCAGGATGAAGAACAGCGCGATCCCGACGGGCGGCAGGTAGGTCGAGGCCATCTGCGGGATGATGTTGTTCATGTTGCCGTTGACCGGCTCCAGGCCGACGAACAAGGCCAGCAGGCCCAGCATGCCCAGTCCGATCACCACCGCGCCGTAGCCGATGGTGGCGGTCAGGAAGGTCGGCTTGATCAGGTCCTCGCGCACCGCGAACAGGCGCTGGGCGATGGTCTGGTTGCCGATGGCATAGGCCAGTACCGCCACGAAGTAGGGCGCGCCCTGTTCCAGGATGGCCGTGGTCGAGAAGAAGTCGGCCTGCTCGCTGCTCAGCCGCCACATGTTGGCCTGCAGCATGTCGGGGCCGCCGGCGTTGAAGAAAATGAGCGGGATGATGATGACCGCGGCCAGGATCATGGCCACCAGTTGCGCGAAGTCGGTCATCACCGAGGCGCGGAACCCCGACCACAGCGTATACGACAGCACGCCCAGGCCGGCGATCAGCACGCCCTGGATGAACGACAGCGGGCTCAGCACCGAGACCAGCGCGCCGGCGGCGGTGAAGTTGACCATCAGGCTGATGCAGCTGCCGACGATGTTGGAGACGGCCATGATCATCTGGCTGGACGCGCCGTGGCGGGCGTGGATGACCTCGGCCAGGGTGTGGGCCTTGGGCGCCAGCTGGCGGAAGCGCTTGCCGAACGGGTAGATGAACAGAATCATCAGCGCGCCCCAGAAACCGTAGTGGATGGGGCCGGACAGGCCGTACTTGAAGCCGGAGGTGGCGCTGGCGTAGAACGACGCGGCCCAGATCCAGGTGGCGATCATGCTGGCCGCCGACAGCCCGAAACCGACCGAGCTGTTGGAGACCATGTAGCCATCGACGTTCTCCTTCTTCTGCCCGATCATCAACGACATCAGGAAAGTGGCGCCGTAGAAGGCCACCAGGAGCAGGACGGCTGTGGTCCCTGAGAGTTGGAAAAATTCAGACTCTTGCATCTTATGGGTCCTTTTCCCCCGCTGGGCGCATGATTCACCGTTCATGGCCGCATGAGTGCCGTTTCCGCGGAAGTGCGATGGGCGGCAATTACCCATGGCAGACCGAAACACCGGACGATCGATGACGTACGCGCGATCGCATGCACGCCCGACAGGGTCGCGATCGGCGAGGTCCGGCGTCAGGCAAGCATCAAGACACACCGCAATGGTGTCTTGCTACCGGATCGGGTTGGATTTGTGGGCGTCTGGCGCTGCCCGATACGGTGTAGCAATGAACCGGCTTTGTGGGCCGGCATGTTGGTTCCGCGGCCGTGGGGCCGGGAGGGGTGTTTCGGCACGAATGCCGGGCCGCTGTGCGCAGCCTGGTGCTGGACATCAAGGCCGGTGAACGTCTTGATGCCTGGTGACAGTAAGAATAGACCGCAAGTATAGGGTCAAACGCGCGTCAGGTCCAGCCGCGCGCCGGCGCCGGCGGCTGCGGCATGGCGCAAACGCAGCAGGCTGGCGATGCCCGCGATGACGGCGAAGGCCACGCCCAGCCATAGCGCGGCGGGCGCTGCGGCCGCGCCGCGCAGGGTGAACAGGCCGGCCACCAGCGCCGCGCCCAGCGACTGGCCCAGCATGATGCTGGAGCTGGTCATGCCGCTGGCGCCGCCGCTGCGTTCGGGCGGCGCATCGGCCAGCATGGCGCGCATGTTGGGCGCCTGGAAGAAGCCGAAGCCGGCCCCGCACAGCGCCATGCGCCAGCCCAGGTCGAAGGCGTCCGGCGCGGCCGGCAACGCCACCAGCGACAGCAGGCCCGCGGCCAGCACGGCCATGCCGATGCCGCCGAGCAGGCCGGGCGGATGGCGGTCCGACAGCGCGCCTGCGCTGGCCGCGCTCAGCGCGGCCAGCGCAGGCCAGGGCGTGATCAGGAAGCCGGTCTGCACCTGGGTGTAGCCCAGCAGGCTTTGCAGCATGAAGGGCAGGGCGACGAAGGCCAGCGTCTGGGCCGCGAAAGCGCCCAGCGTGGCGGCGGCCGACAGCGCGAAGATGGGGCGGCGCAGCAGGTCGGTGGCCAGCATGGGCGCGCCGCGGCCCGATTGGCGCCTGAGCAGCAGCGCCAGCATTGCCAGCGTGGCAAGCGCGTAGGCGGTGTTGCCGCCGGCGCCGACATCGTGCGCGTAGGCATTGAGCGTATAGACCAGCAAGGCCAGGAACAGCGCGCACAGCAGGCCCGCGACGGCATCGTAGCGGCGTGCGCTGCGCGGGGTGGGCGGCAGCGCGCATACGCCCAGCGCCAGGCCCAGCGGCACGTTGATCAGGAACAGCCAGTGCCAGCTGCCCAGGCTGAGGATCAGCGAGGCCGCAGTGGGGCCGGCCGCCAGCGACAGGCTGACGACCAGCGCGTTCAGGCCCAGGCCGCACCCGAGCTGTTCGCGCGGATAGACAAAGCGCGTCATGGCCAGCGCCACGCCCAGGATGCCGGCCGCGCCCACGCCCTGCGCCAGCCGTCCGGCGATCAGCCACGGCAGCGAAGGCGCCAGGCCGCACGCCAGGGAGGCCAGGGTGAACAGCACCAGGCCGGCCATGGAAATGCGGCGATGGCCGATGATCTCGCCCAGCGACGCGATGGGCAGCAGCGCCGCCACCATGGCCAGGTGGTAGGCGCTGATGACCCAGATCGAACTGGCTTCGCTTACGCCCAGGTCGGCGGCGATGGCCGGCAGCGCCGTGTTGGCGATGGCCGATTCGAGCGTCGCCATGAAGACGTTGATCAGGATGGCCGCGACGGCGATGGCGCGGGTCGGGTGCGGCAGGCCGGCACCGGCCTGCGCAAGCTGGTTGAGTCTGAAACTGAGCAAAGCGGTTATCGGAGGGAGGTGGCGGGACGGCGGCATCGGGCCGCGGCGCCGCCGCGGGGCTGGCGAGGCTGCGCGGGCAGCGGCAAGGCCGGGGGATGGCACATGGTAGCGGCCGCCGCTGCCCGCGTGAAATTAAAAATCCCACTCGTGCCCAGTGCGTATGGCAATGCCTACGGGGATCGACGGCGGCTACAGGCGCTGGCCGCCCGTGGCGTCGATGCGCTGCCCGGTGATCCAGCGCGCCTGGTCCGAGGCCAGGAAGGCCACGATGTCGGCGATGTCCTCGGGCTGGCCCACGCGGCCGAGCGCGATGTCGCGCGCCAGCGCGTCGGCCATGGCGGGATCGCGGGCGCGCGTGTTCATGTCGGTGGCGGTGGCGCCGGGCAGCACGGCATTGACGGTGATGCCGCGCGCGCCCAGGTCGCTGGCCAGCAACAGGGTCAGCGCCTCCAGGCCGGCCTTGGCCGGCGCGTAGACGCTCATTTCGGGGTAGGCGGCGCGCGTGCCCATCGACGAGACGTTGACGATGCGCCCGCCGTCGCGCAGCAGCGGCAGCAGGTGCTGGATCAGGAAGAACGGCGTTTTCAGGTTGACCTGGATGATCCGGTCGAAGTCCTGCGGGGAGACCTCGGGCAGGCGCGCGCGCAGGCTTACGCCGGCGTTGTTGACCAGGATGTCGAGGCCTTCGTCGCCGGTCTGTTCGCGCAGGCTGGCGCGCAGGTCGCGGGCCAGCGCGCCGGCGCCGTCGGGGTGCGCCAGGTCGGCGCGCAGCGCCCAGGCCCTGCCGCCGGCCGCGCCGATGGCCTGGACGACCTCGTCGGCCTGTTCCCGCGCCGCGTTGTAATGCACCGCGACCGTCGCGCCGCACCGGCCCAGCGCCAGGGCGATCGCGCGGCCGATGCCGCGGCTGGCGCCGGTGACCAGGGCGGTCCTGCCGGCCAGGGACGATTGAGTGGCGACTTGATTCATGCTGCGAGCTCCGGTTGCGAGGTTGGCGGGTGTCGGTTCGATGCGGGGGACATTCTCGCCCGCCAGCGCGGGCCTGTCATCGCCGCGGGCAGGAACAGCAGGCAAAATCGTCGGGGCAGCGCCCGTCAAGGCGCGCCGGCCGCGGCGCCGAGGTAGGCGTGGAAGGCCTGAGCGAGCGGGGAGCGCACGGACGAGCGCAGCCAGACCATGCCGACCTGCCGCGATGGGCAGGGATCGGGCAGCGGCCAGCGCCTGACCCGCGCATCCGCGGGGCCCAGGGTTGGCCAGTCGGGCAGCACGGAGACGCCGAAGCCTTCGGCGACCAGCGCCGAAATGTGTTCGATGCCGTCCAGCTCGAATTGCACCTTCGGGCGCACCCCATGGGCGCGCAGGTATTCGTCGGCCATCTTGCCGGCGACCACCTTGCGGTCGTACTGGATGAAAGGTTCGCGCGCCGCGACGCGCAGGGCGTTCCCGACGCGCAGGGCGCTGGGAGCCAGGAGGACCAGGCGTTCTTCCCGGATGAGGCTCCAGGCGCAGGTCTTGTGCAGCTCGAAATTCGGGTGCACCAGGATCGCGGCGTCGAGCTGGCCCGCCATGACGCGCTCCAGCAGGACGGACGAGGTGCCGGGCTCGATGTAGATCTGGATGTCCGGATGCGCCCGCATCCAGCGGCGCAGCAGGGGCGGAACCAGCCCCATCAGCGCCGTGGGCGTTGCGCCCAGCCGCATGGGGCCGGCCGGCAGGCCGGTGTCCGAGGCGGCCGAGCGCAGGTCGCGCTCGCCGCGCAGCAATTCGCGGGCGCGGTCCACGATGCGCGCGCCGGCCACGGTCGGCCGGACCGTCCGTCCCGCGCGCGTGAGCAGCCGCGAGCCCAGGTCGGCCTCGAGGGCGCGTATCTGCTGCGCGAGCGTCGTGGGCGCCAGGCCGAGCCGGCGCGCGGCGTCGGCGATCGAGCCGGACTCGGCCACCGTGACGAAGCTGTGGAGGAATCGCATGTCCATAAACACGTATTTTACGTTTTATGAAACTTGGGAGTGCGCCTTTTTTTATTTATTGAAGACGCGCGACATCGCGTTTTCCCATTCAACAGGCATCAGGAGACGATCATGGCCATCATCAAGTCCATCGAAGTCTGCGTGGCGCGCGTCCCGATGGACAAGGTCACCTATCTGTCCAACCGCACCGTCGTGGACCGCCACTACGGGCTGGTGAAAGTGCGCAGCGCCGACGGCGTCGAAGGCATCGGTTTCTGCTACGTCGGCAACCAGGCCGGGGAGATCTTCCGGGTCGCCGTCGAGCAATTGCTCGGGCCGGTGCTGATCGGGCGCGATTCGCTGGCCGTGGAAGGGCTGTGGCGCGAGATGTACCAGGAAGCGCTGCTGCAGGGCCGCATGGGCACGGTCATGCGCGCGCTCAGCGCGCTGGATATCGCCCTGTGGGACCTGAACGCGCGCGCCGCGAACCTGCCCCTGCACAAGTACCTGGGCGCCGTCGAGCTCGACAGCGTGGCGGCCTACGCCAGCGGCGGCTATTACGTGGAGGGCAAGACCGCCGGGCAGCTGGGCGAAGAGATGGCCAGCTACGTCGAGCTGGGGTTCAAGGCGGTCAAGATGAAGACCGGCCGCTGGTCGCCGCAGGGCGAGCAGTCGCGCGTGCGGGCCGCGCGCGAGGCCATCGGCGAGGACGTCGAGCTGATGCTGGACTGCAACAACGGCTGGGTGGATACCGTGCAGGCGATGGAATACCTGCGGCGCATGGAGCCGTACAACCCGTACTTCATCGAGGAGCCGTTCAGCCCCGATGACGTGGAAAGCCACGCGCGCCTGGCCCGGCTGACCCGCATTCCCGTGGCCACCGCCGAGATCGGCTACGGCCGCTGGTACCACAAGCAGCTGCTGGACATGGGCGCGGCCGCCATCCTGCAGACGGACGCGGCGGTCTGCGGGGGCATCACCGAGTGGAAGCGCATCGCGGCGATGGCGGCCGGCTACGGCATCCAGATGTGCCCGCACTGGTTCCACGATGTGCATGCGCCGCTGGCCGCGGCCACGCCCAACGCGCGGTACGTGGAGTTCTTCTGGGACGACCAGGTGCTGAACTTCCGCCGGCTGGTGGACCGCCAGCTCGAGCACAAGGACGGACGCGTCATCCTGCATCAAACCCCCGGCCTGGGCTTCGGATTCGACGAGAATGCGGTCGCCAGGTACGGGCGCTGGACGACGGAGTCCTGAACCGGCCGCCGCACCCTGTACCCAACCCTCATCGGAGACAAGAAAATGATGAAACTTCGCGCGGCCTGCGCGCTGGCCGCCGCCCTGGCCTGCGGCGCGGTCCTGGCCCAGGACCTGGGCGGCAAGCCCCTGACCCTGGTGGTGCCGTTCGCCCCGGGCGGCAACGCCGATATCGTGGCGCGCTCATACGCCGTTCCCATGGCCCGGCTGATCGGCGCGACCGTCGTGGTCGACAACCGCGGCGGGGGGGGGGGCGGCGCGATCGGCACGGCCATCGTGGCCAAGGCGCCCGCGGATGGCAGCACGCTGCTTTCGGCGACGCCGGGCCAATTGGGGACCTTGCCGCACATGTTCAAGACCGGCTACAAGTCGGCGGACTTCGTGCCGGTGGGCGTGGTGAGCAAGACCTCGATCGCCCTGGTCGTCAAGCACGACGACGCGCGCTTCAAGACCACGGAGGAGTTCATCGCGTACGCCAGGCGCAACCCGGGCAGGCTCAACGTGGGCCATGCCGGACCAGGCTCGCCCAATCACCTGGCCATGCTCCAGTTCGAGAACGCGACGGGCACGCGCTTCACGCCCATCGCGTACAAGGGTTCCGGACCGGCATTGATCGACCTGTTGTCGGGCCAGATCGACGTCATATTCGACCAGGTGAGCAGCTCCCTGCCGCATCTGAAGGCAGGCAAGCTGTCGGCCCTGCTGATACTGGGCCCGACGCGCGACCCGAGCATCGGGCAGGTGCGCACGCTCAAGGAAGCGGGGCTGCCCGAGTTCGACGCCAGCACCTATATCGGCGTGCTGGCCCCCAAGGGCGTGCCGGCCGAGACCGTGGCAAAGCTGACGTCGGTCATCCGGCAGGTGGCCGACGACCCGGCCTTCGACAGCAAGCTGCGGGAAATCGGCAGCGGGGCGTTCTACGCCGATCCGGCCGATTTCGCCCGGATCCTGCAGGCCGACGAGGACCTGGCCAAGGCGATGATCCAGCAGGGCAGGCTGATCGATGGTTGAGCGCGCGCGCCTGGCCGAGGGCGGCGGTTGGGACTGCCATTTCCATGTATTCGACGCCAGCCGCTACACGCTGGCGGCCGGCAGCGCGTACCAGCCCGAGGACGCCAGCCTGGCCGCCTTTCGCGGCGTGTGCCGCGCCCGCGGGATCGGCCGGGCGGTGCTGGTCCATCCGAGTGTGTACGGCGCCGACCACAGCAGTTATGAAGACGCGCTGGCAGCCAACGGCGACTGGCTGCGCGGCGTGGCGGTGGTCTATCCCGACGAGGCGACCACGCCCGACGCCCGGATCGAGCACTGGGATCTGCTGGGCACCGCCGGCACGCGGATCAACCGCCTGTTTCCCGGCGCGCCGCAACATCCCGAACGCATCGTCGAGCGCGTCAAGCCCTTCGGCTGGCATGTCCAGGTGCTGACCGACATCGTCGAGGACATCGGCCTGGTCAGGCGCATCGCCGCACGCGATGTGCCCGTGGTGGTCGACCATTTCGGGCACCACCCGCATGCGCAGCTGCTGCGCAGCGCGGGCTGGCAGGACCTGCTTGCCTTGGTGCGGGAGGGGGCGGCCTGGGTCAAGCTGTCGGCGCCGTACCGGGTGGGCGCGCAAGGCCCGGCCTGGCCGGGCGCGCAGGCGCTGGTGGACCAGCTTGTACAGGCCAATCCGCGCCAGCTCGTGTGGGGCAGCGACTGGCCGCACCCGCCCGATCACCGGCATCCGTTCCCGGCGCCGGACCAGGCGGCGATCGGCGCGACGATCGCGCAATGGCTGCCGGACGCGCAACTGCGCCGCCAGGTCATGGAACTGAATCCGCTGCGCCTGTACGGCGGGACGCGCGCCGCCGGGCGCTGAGCGCCAGCGCGGCGCGGCAGGCGGGTTGTTTACACTGGAGCGGCACATACACCCGCCCGGCCGCGGCCCTGCGCCGCGGACGCGGACTTCGATGGAGCGAGTGCCATGTTCAGTCATGTGACCGTGGGCGTCAGCGATCTGGCGCGCGCCGGACGTTTCTACGATGCGCTGCTGCAGCCGCTGGGGCTGCGCCAGCGGCAGACGCAGCCCGATGGCGGGCCGCCTTCGTTGTGCTGGGTGCGGGCCGGCACGAGCCTGCCGCGCTTTTTCGCCTATATGCCGTTCAACGGCCGGCCGCCCAGCCCGGGCAACGGCGCCATGGTGGCTTTCCTGGCGCAGACGCCGGAGCAGGTCGACCGGGCCCACGCGGCCGGCCTGGCCGCCGGCGGCAGCGACGAAGGCGCGCCGGGACCGCGGGCGCGCTATGGGCCGGGCTACTACGGCGCCTATCTGCGCGATCCCGACGGCAACAAGCTGCACGTCGTGCATCGCAGCGGCCCGGCCGCCGCGGGCTAGGTGTCGATTCTCAATAGGTTATTCACATCTGGGATACGCGTGATGGGTGGCTGATGTCCGAGAGCGGAGTGTGGCCGACACCAGTTGTAGCGGTCAATGAAGGGCTGCAAGGCAGCCTGTCGTTCGGCTGAGCTCGTGTAGGGCCTGGCGTATGCCCACTCCCGTAAGCAGGTCTGCACGAGGCGCTCGGCCTTGCCGTTGGTCTTGGGGGTGTAGGGGCGGGTGCGGATGTGACGGATTCCCAGCTCCACGCACACCGCCCGAAAGGTCCTGGAGACGTAGCCGCTGCCGTTGTCGGTCATCACGCGGTCGATGCGCACGCCCAGACTGGCGTAGTAGGCGGTGGCTTGGCGCAGGAACTCAGCGCACTGATCGCCGCCCTCATCGTCGAGGATGCGAGCAAAGGACACGCGCGAGAAGTCATCGATGGCCAGGTGCACAGCGTCCCAGCCAATGCCGCGGTTGCGGTTCTGGGCCCGATCGCCGGTGATGCGATGGCCCACGCCCCGGATGCGGCCCAGCCGCTTGGTGTCGATGTGCAGCAGCTCGCCTGGGCTGGCGCGTTCATAGCGGCGCACCGGCGCCGGCGGCTCCAGCGAGGCGAGTCGACTCAGGCCGATGCGTTCCATATACCGCGCCACGGTGGCCAGGCTGCGGCCGGCTTCACGCGCGATGCGCCACAGCGGCAGACGCTGGCGGCGCTGCTGGGCGAAGTGCTCAACCTGCTCGGGCGCACAGGCCTTCGGGCTGCGGTGCGGGCGAGAACTGCGGTCAAGCAGGCCGTCCAGACCTTCGCTTCGGAAGCGGGCAAGCCACTTGTAACCGGTGCGCAGGCTCACCCCTGCCGCCTGGCTGGCCTGCCTCATCGTCCAGTTCTGTTGCATCACCCTGTTAACAAGAAGGGCTCGACCTAGGCGGGTCAATCGCGCATGCTTATGGTTGTTCATCCAGTGTCCTGCCCTGAGTTGCGATGGCGTGGTAACCACAGCATCCCAGGTCCGGCCTGGATGAACAACCTATTGAGACATCACACCTAGAGCAGCTTGGTGCCCAGCGGGACGTCGCGGTCGGGCACGCACAGCGCGACTTCGCCCTGCGCGTTATGGAAGCCGGTGACCAGGCATTCCGACTGCAGCGGGCCGATCTGCTTCTTCGGAAAATTGACCACGGCGACCACCAGTCTGCCCAGCAGCGTCTCGGGCTGATAGAGGTGCGTGACCTGCGCGCTGGACTTCTTCACGCCGATCTCGGCGCCGAAGTCCACGTGCAGGATATAGGCCGGCTTGCGGGCCTCGGGAAACGGCAAGGCCTGCACGATGCGGCCGACCCGCAGTTCGACCTTGGCGAAATCCGTCCAGTCTATGAGTTGCATTGTTGGTTCGATCCGTTGCTAGTAGGCGGGCGCTGATCTTAACGCGCGCTGCCGCGCCGGCGCGCGCTATATTGCTTCACCATCCTTGACATGGCCCGGGCAGGACGCGAGGCCCCGTAGCCACGGGATCGCGCGCACCGATGGCCGGGCCACGGCCGCCGCCGCGGCGGCAGGCCGGATATCCGATCGATCTTGACTATTCTTGGCAAATCAACGACGGTTATGGGCGCTTGAAACGAAGCGCATCTTCACCAGTGCCGCAACGCGTGCGAGGAACGGCGATACCCTCGGTGCGCAGTCGCGTTCGCGGGCGGGAAGATCAGCATAATACGAACCGGCGCCGTCAGCGATGCCAGGCGCAGCAGTGCGACTCAGCTTTGGGACAAACGATGTACTTTCCCTTGCGCAAGGCCTTGTTAACCGGGTTATGGACTGCTGCCGCGTTGGGCGCGGTGATCGGACCAAGTCTGCTCGCCGTGGACATGGTGCGCGAGTACGGGCTGCGGCAACAGCGCGAGCAGGCCCAGGTCCTGGCGCAACGGTTGCTGGGCCGCATCGGCCTGACCGCCGACCGCCTGCTGCGCATCCATCGCGAGCTGGTGCACACCGGTGGCTCCAGCCCTTGCGCGCCTTACTCCACCTACCTGATGCAGCAGCAGGTGCTGCGTTTTCCGGATGTGCGCGCCGTCGCCTACGTGGAAGAGGGCCGCGTGCTCTGTTCCTCGCTGGGCGACACGGTGACCGGCGTCGATCTGGGGCCGAGCGATTTCACCACCGGCAACCGTATCTCGGTGTGGAACTCGGCCGTGTTGCCGGCCGCGCCCGAGACGCCGTTCAGGGTGTTCGCCAAGGAAGGCTACGCCATCATCATGGAGCGCGAAAGCACCAACCAGCTCGGTGGCGCGGTGCCGCAAGCGATGGCCGCGGTCTCGTTCTCGGGGACGCCCGACGATGCCATCGTATGGGGCGAACTGCCGCGCGCATGGTTCAAGCGGGCGCGCGAGAGCAACGCGTTCGTCGACGACAAATACGTTGTTGCGGTGCAGCGTTCCACCGCCCAAGGGCTGGTGGCGCTGGGCGCGGTGGCCTCCTCGCAGGGCGCAGAGGCCTTGCAGCGGCTGGCCATCCTGCTGGTGCCGCTGAGCGCGGCGGCCGGGCTGGGCCTGCTGGTCGGGGCCGTGATCCTGGCGCGCAGGCAGTTCAGCCTGCCTCAGCTGATCCGCTCCGGGCTGCGGCGCAACGAGTTCTACATGGTCTACCAGCCCATGGTCGAAGTGGGCACCGGCCGCTGCGTGGGGGCGGAAGCCTTGATCCGCTGGAGGCGCCGCAACGGCGACCTGATCGCGCCCGACGTGTTCATCGACGAGGCCGAGCGCGTGGGGCTGATCGGCAAGATCACCGAGCGAGTATTCGAATTGGTGTCGAGCGATGTGCAGCGCTGGCGCGGCCGCCTGGGCGATCTCTACATCAGCATCAATGTATCGGCGGCCGACATGGCCTCGGGCGCGGCCGAGCGCCTGCTGAGCGAAATGTTCGCGCGCACGGGGCTGACGCCGTCGCAGGTGGTGGTCGAGCTGACCGAACGGGCGCTGCTGCACTCCGACGAGGCGGTGGCGGCGATCAAGATCATACGCAAGATGGGGGGACGGGTCGCCATCGACGACTTCGGCACCGGCTATTCCAGCCTGGCGTATCTCACCTCGTTCGAGGTCGATGGCCTGAAGATAGACAAGCGCTTCGTCGACGCCATCGGGCGCGATGCGCCCAGCAGCAGCGTGTCGGTGCACATCATCGAAATGGCGAAGTCGCTGGGCCTGCGCGTGGTCGCCGAGGGCGTCGAGACCGCCGGGCAGCAGCGCTTCCTGAGCGAGCATGGGGTCGACTATGCGCAGGGCTGGCTGTTCGGGCGTCCCATGCCGCTCAACGAGCTGCTGGCGATGGCGCGCCGGCCGCCGCCCGGCTAGGCAAAACGAAGCATCATCCTCCCGCGCGCGGGCGGCAGATAGCGGGATAAGTGGCCATGCGTGGCATCTGATCCTCGAATTGGCCCCAGGCGGCGCCGATACACTGGGCCCAGACAAAGAGCAGCCGGGTGCCGGACCACCCGCCACGAGGGGGATGCCATGCGCAGGAATTTGCCCGTCACCGGGCACGAGTTCGTATTGCAGGATGACCAGTATCTCATTTCCAAGACGGACTTGAAGGGGCGCATCACCTACTGCAACCCGGCCTTTATCGCCATCAGCGGATTCTCGCGCGAAGAGCTGCTGGGCCAGCCGCATAACATCGTTCGCCACCCGGACATGCCCGAAGACGTGTTCGCGGACATGTGGGCCACGCTGCAGGCGCGCAAGCCCTGGCTGGCGGTGGTGAAGAACCGGCACAAGTCCGGCGGCTTCTACTGGGTGCTCGCCAACGCGATGCCCGTGATCGAGGCGGGCAACGTGACGGGCTATGCCTCGGTGCGGGTCAAGGCCACGCAGGCGCAGATCGAGGCCGCCGAGCACTTCTATGCCCAGGTGGAAAGCGGCCGGATGGGCGGCCATGGATTGCGCCACGGTCAACGCGTGCCGCGCGGCTGGCGGCGCGCCGCCCGCGCGCTGGCGTTTCCGTTGCGCAAGGGCGTGCGGCCTGCCTTGCTGCGGCTGGCGGCCGCCATGTGCGGCCTGGCGGCCATTCCCACCTACTTCGCCATCGGCGCCATGCCGCCGGAGGCCGCGCCGTATGGCTGGGGCGCCTATGCGCTGGGTGCGCTGGGCGCGGTGCTGGCCGCGATGGCGCTGGGCGGCCGGTTCGGCAGGCAACTGCGCAATGCCGAGGAGGTGGCGCGCCAGATCGCGGCCGGCAACCTGGTCAACGAGGTGGACTCGGGCGTCGGCGGCGAGATGCGCAATCTCTATTTCTACCTGGACATCATGCGCAAGAGCCTGATCGGCATCTCCACCGAGGTCATCGGCAAGACGTCCGAGCATGTGCATACCATCTCGCGCCTGCGCGAGGACAGCCAGGGCCTGGCCGCGCGCACCGAGGCGCAGTCGGCGGCGCTGCAGGACACCGCCAGCAGCGTGGAGCAACTGGCCGAGACAGTCACCCGCAACGCCGAAAGCGCCGGGGTGGCGGCCCGGCTGACCCAGGAAAGCAGCGAGGTGGCCGCGCAAGGCGGCGCCGTGGTCGGCGAACTGGTGGCGACCATGCAGGGGCTGGACGCGAGTTCGCGCAAGATGGCCGAGATCGTATCCGTGATCGAAGGGATTGCCTTCCAGACCAATATCCTGGCGCTGAACGCCGCCGTCGAGGCGGCGCGGGCCGGCGAGCAGGGCAAGGGCTTCGCGGTCGTCGCGGCCGAGGTCCGCAGCCTGGCGCAGCGCACCGCTCAGGCCGCCAAGGAAGTCAAAGTGCTGATCGACGATTCGGTGGGGCGCATGTCCACCGGCTCGGCCCAGGCGGGCCGGGCGGGCGAGACGATGCGCGAGCTGGTGCAGTCGGTCGAGCGCGTGACCGCCTTGATGGCCGAGATTTCCACCGCCTCGGGCGAGCAATCGACCGGCGTGGCGCAGATCAGTTCCGCCGTGCACCGCATGGAGGAGGTGGTGCAGCAGAACGTCTCCATGGTGGGCGAACTGACCCACGTCGCCGAGCACCTGGGCCAGGAGTCGGGGTCGCTGGTCGAGGCCATCGGCGTATTCCGCACCCCCGGCGCGGGCGCGCGCGCGATCGGCATGCCGGAGCAGGCGCCACGGCGCGCGCCTGCGCGCACCCTGTTGCTGGCCGAGCACCCCTGAGCCTGCCGGCGCCTCGCGCGCCGGATCTCCGCTTGCCTCCACACGCGGGCAGGGCAGTCATGCCCGCCCGCGTTTTGCCGTGCCCGCCGGGGAATAAATCGCCCTGAATGTAACAATTTGCGTAATATATCGCGGCAATTGCTGGCAATTTCCGCCTCCGAGGGCGTCTGGTCGGGGCTCTCTGGCATGGCTTTGCCAAAATTGACAATACCAAATTGTTCATACTCGTATACTTTAGTTACTGCAGCTTCGGGTCGGCCATCAACCCCGCCGTCCGGAGCCGCGGCAATGACCGGGGGACATTGCGTCACCAGGAACGTCAGGCCTTCTTTCCGAGCACCTTGCAATATGGCCATATCCGATGCGAATCGCGGCGGCGCGCCAGGCGCTGCGCCGGGTCCCGACCCGGCTCATATCCTGCATGAACTCGCCGGATTGATGGCCATTTCTCCGGGGCGGGACTTCCTGGACGAGCTGGTCAACCGCGCCGTCCAGCGCCTGGGCGTGGACTATGCGTGGGTGGTGTTGCATGGCGCCAAGGGCGAGCATGCCAGGACCGTGCTCAGCGCCAACTGCCGCATGCGCTGGAACGGGGCGGAGAGCTACCTTGCCACGGGCCAGAGCGCGCTGGCCGGCGTGCTGTCGCACGCCACGCAATATGTGTGCGCGCGGGACCTGGAGCGGCACGTGCCGGGCGACCTGGCGCTGCGGCGCCTGGGCGCGCAGGCCTGCGTGGCGCATGCCTTGCGCGACGAGTCGGGATTGCAGCGTGGGCATGTCGCGTTCGTGTTCAGCGAGCCGCTTGCCGACCCGGCCATCTATGTGAGCGCGCTGAGCGCCTGCGCGGCGTTCACCGAGCGGGCCGTGCTCGCGCTGGACGCCGAGCGCAAGGCGCGCCAGGAAGCGCTGCAGCTTGCCAGCCGCTACCAGGCCTTGTTCGAGAAGGCGCCGGTGCTGATCAATGCCTTCGACGCGCGCGGCAAGTGCATCCTGTGGAACCTCGAGTGCGAGCGCAAGTTCGGCTGGTCGATGGAGGAAGTCAACAACCATCCCGAGCCGCTGGCGCTGTTCTACCCTGATCCGCAGACGCGCGCGCGCGTGGTGGCCTCGGTCAGCCAGGCGCCGGGCCGAGCCTTCGAGGAATGGCATCCGGTCACCCGCGCCGGCAAGGTGCTGTCCACGCTGTGGTCCAACATCGTGCTGGAGTCCGGCACGATCGTGAACATCGGGTTGGACATTACCGAACGCAAGCGCGCCGAACTGGCGCTGACCCGGCTGGCCACGATAGACAGCCTCACCGATTGCTGGAACCGCGCCGAGATATTGAAGATCCTGCGCCAGGAAATCACGCGGCTGCGCCAGCATCCCGACCAGCCGCTGGCCGTGGTGATGCTCGACCTGGATCACTTCAAGCAGCTCAACGATCTCCACGGCCATCTGGTCGGCGACGCGGCGTTGCGCTATTTCAGCGACCAGTTGCGCTCGAACCTGCGCGGCACGGATTTCGTCGGCCGCATCGGCGGGGAAGAGTTCCTGGCGCTGTTGCCGGGCTGCGACGGCGACGCCGCGCTGGCCATGGCCGACCGGCTGCGGGCGGCGCTGCGCAACGACCCGTTCACCACCGAAGGCCAGGCCGCGCCCTTGTCGGTCAGCGTGGGCATTGCGTTCGCGACGCCGGAAGACACCGCGGTGTCCGACGTCATGCGGCGCGCCGACACCGCGCTGTACGAGGCCAAGCGGCGCGGCCGCGACCGCGCCGTCGTCTACTTCGGCTGACCGGCCCGCCGCGTGCGCCGGCGCCGTCTGCTATAAGGCAGGACGGCACATATCGGTGGAAGGCATCATGCAGCGCTTGCAGGCGTCGCTCGAACGACGGCAGGTCGGTATCTATTTCGCGGCGATGGCGCTGGGCGCCGTGCTGGCCTGGCACCGGCCCGGCCTGCAGGTGGGCGAGGCCACGCTCAATCTCATGCTGGCCGGCATGCTGTTGGCGACCTTCATGCAGGTGCCGCTGGCCGGCTGGCGCGCCACGCTGCCCGGCATGCGGTTCCTGGGGGTGCTGCTGAGCGTGAACTTCGTGCTCGTGCCGGCCCTGGTCTGGGGCCTGGCCGCGCTGTTGCCGGCCGACCCCATGATCCGCCTGGCGGTCCTGCTGGTGCTGCTCGCGCCCTGCATCGATTATGTCGTGACGTTCGCGCAATTGGGCCGTGCCGACGCCCGGGCCCTGCTGGCGGCCACTCCGGTGCTGCTGTGCGGGCAGATGCTGCTGCTGCCGCTCTACTTGAACGTCATGCTGGGCAGCGATGCCGCCGCGCTGATTCGTCCCGGTCCGTTCGTGCAGGCCTTTGTCTGGCTGATTGCCTTGCCATTGGCGGCTGCAACGGGCGTGCAGTGGGCGGCCGCGCGGTCGGCAGCCTGGCGCGGCGCGGCCAGCGTGGTCGGCCTGTTGCCGGTGCCAGCGACCGCGCTGGTGCTGGCGACCATCGTGGCCGCTGTCGCACCGCGCATGGCGCTGGCCGGCGAGGCCGTATCGCGGGTCGTCCCGGTGTATCTGCTGTTCGCCGTCATTGCGCCGGCCGCGGGCTGGCTGGCCGCGCGCCGCGCCCGTCTGGCGGCGCCACAGGCGCGCGCGGTCGCGTTCAGCGCCGGTACGCGCAATTCGCTGGTGGTGCTGCCGCTGGCCCTGGCGGTGCCCGGCGGTGTGCCGCTGTTGCCCGCGCTGATCGTGGCGCAGACGCTGGTCGAACTGTGCGCCGAGCTGCTCTATGTCCGGGTGCTTGGCCGGGCGGGCAAGGACCGCGCCGGCGAGGGCTGAGGCGCGCGCGGATCAGGACCGCAGCGTGCTGTCGGGCACCACGTGTGCGACCGTGCCGTCCGGCAATTCGTAGGTCTGCTCGTCGATACAGCGCACCACGCCGCCGCCGGCCAGCCGGCAATAGATGTAGTCGATGCCGCAGACCAGATCCGGATGGCCGCCTTCGATGCGATGGCGCTCGACGCGATACAGCCTGCCTTGGGCGTCCTGCACCAGCAGGTCGGCCAGGCGCCGGCCGACGCGGTTGCTGGTGTTGCCTTCGGGAAGAATGGCGCACAGCAGGTTCATAGATTGGTATGGAACGTCTTTTGCAGGCATTCGCCGATGATGCGCTGCTTGGTTCGGGCGATGGCGGCGGGGGTGGCGTCGCGGGCGGCGGCATCGCCATCGTGCGCGGGCGTGGACTGAAAGTCGCCGATGCGGATGTTGGCTTCGTATTCGCAGCGCGCGCGCTGCCGCTTCCTTGGAGTAGTGGCCGTCGGCGCGGCTGGCCGAGGTGGAGGAACAGGCTGTGCAAGCCATCACGGCGAGAGCGCACAGGATGCGTGGCAGGATAGGCATGGCGATCACCAGGTGGGCGAGAGGCCATGGCAGTGTCCCACCGCGGTTGCGCCACGCACTATCGACCATATGGCCGAAATCGGTCCTATCGTCCGAATGGTCCATGCCGCGCCTGCGGCCAGGCATAAAAAAAATCCCGGCGCCCCTCGGCCGGGATATCAACTTCGCTGTAGGAATGTGCCAGCCTGGCAAACGGGCGAGGCAAGGTCAGCCAGACGAGCACTAGCGCAGTGTAGACGTTCGGCAGGGATGTCGTGATCAGTCCTTTTGTGAATTTCCTGTATGAATTTGAACATCATCGAGTGGCATTTCTCTTTCATTTGCAGGATATCTGCCGCGACGCGTTGATCGCGGAAGGCGACTACGTACGGTCAGGCCGAGAGCTGCTGGCCTGTCGCCGCGAGCCAGGCGAGACTGGTGCGGCCCGTCAATCCAACATCTTCTTCGTGCTGCGCCGCCGCCGGGGCGCCGGCATGATGACGCAGCCTCGATATCCCGCATGAATCTCCCCGCATCGCTCGACTTGTCTTCCCGCTTCGTGCCGCGCGCCGGAAGCTGTGCCATCAACGGATGGCGCATGTTTCCGTAGGCGTGTCGGCCCGCAAGTGCGCGGGCCTGGAGCGCCTTGTTCATTGAGGCGTCGATCGTTCATGAATCCGTTTCACCATGCGCCGCGCCGCCGCGCCGCGCACATCCACGTATTGCTGTTGAGTATGAGCGCATTGCTGTGGCTGCCTGCGGCCCAGGCTCAATACTGGTCACCCGGCGCGCAGGCGGGGCCCCACAATGTGGGGACCGACGGCGTTTTCGACGAAGACGAAGAACCCGGCCCGCGGCCGCGGCCTCCCTTGCCGAAGGAAGACCTGGAGGCCCTGGAGGACTTGTTCGGTTCGGGCGACACGCCGCCCGAGCCGCCGCCAGCGCCGCCGTCGCCCGGGCCCATGGCGCCGAACGTGCCTGAAGACGCGTCGCCGCACCTGCCCGATCACGCGGGCGGCGATGCCATGCCTCCTGCATCGCCGCCCGCGCCACCCGAGGCGCGACCCAAGCAGCCCGAGGCGCGACCCGAAGCCTTGCCCGAAGCGCCGCCGCAAGCGCAACCTGAGGCGCCGCCTGTCGTGCCGCCACCGGCCGAGCCGCCGGCAGCTCGACCGCCGGCCGTTCCACCTGCGCGGCCGGCCGGCGACGCGGTGTACCTGCCGGGCACGCGCACGCTGACGCCGACGGCCAACGCGGCGGTGGGCACGGCCAGCGCCGCGCAAGGTTTGTGGCAGGCCGAGATGAACGCGCTGGGCAAGCGCATGGGCGAGCTGCGCCTGACGCCCGCGGCGGGCGGGGTGTGGGGGCGGGCCTTCACGCAGCGCCAGAAGCTGGACAACGGGGTGGCGCGGGAATTTCGCCAGACGGTGGGCGGCTTCGAGCTGGGCGCCGATACCGCGCTGGCGGCGGCCGAAGGCCGCTGGCATGTGGGCGCGGTGGCTGGCTACAGCCAGGGCAGTCTGAAGTTCCGGCACGGCGGCACGGGTGATGACGACAGCGTGCACGTAGGCGCCTACGCGACCTATATCGGAAACAGCGGTTTCTATCTGGACGGCATCGTGCGGGTGAGTCGGTTCTCGCACGAGTTCAAGGTGCACGACACGCAAGGCCGGCGCGTGCGCGGCCAGTACCGCGGCAATGGCGTGGGCGCGTCGCTGGAACTGGGCAAGCGCTTCACGTGGCCCGGCGCCTGGTACGTGGAGCCGCAGCTGGAGGTGGCCGCCTTCCGTGCGCAAGGGGCCGACTACACCGCCAGCAACGGCCTGCGCATCAAGGACGACGGCACGAACTCCATGCTGGGCCGCCTGGGCCTGCACGTGGGGCGGCAGTTCGACCTGGGCGATGGCCGCGTGGTGCAGCCCTACATGAAGCTGAGCTGGCTGCAGGAGTTCGACGGCAAGAACACGGTGCGCACCAACGGCGTGCGGCACAAGAACCGTCTGGACGGCGGTCGCGCCGAGCTGGACCTGGGCGTGGCTGCGCAACTGGGCAAGCACGGCAGCCTGTACGGCTCGTACGAGTACGCCAAGGGCAGCCGCCAGACCATGCCGTGGACCTTCCACATCGGCTACCGCTACACCTGGTAGCGGGCGCCTGCGCCGAGAGCCTTGTCCCCGGCATCTGCGGCAGGGTGTGCCTGTCCCCGCCGGGACAGGCACACCGCTCTACGCCATGAACGCTAGTCGGCCAAGACGGTATCTGTCCCGAGGCGGGCAGGCTCACTGATCCTCTCCGCGCAGGTGCGTGTGCTCCGTGCGTGGAGAGTGCTTATTTTCGATTGATTGGTCAGCTGCTTGGTTGGTAATGAAGAAAATACAACAGGACAAAAAGGATTTGTCTGATTGTTGGGGGGGGCGATGTGTAGACGCTGACGGGCAATGGGGGGACGGATGCGTCATCCGCGACGTACGGCGGTTCTCCATATTGATTCAGGTCGCTTCTTATGCGTCGTGTTTTCCGTCAGCGGGAGCGCCACTCTCCTTGAAACCAAAACCTATGCACATTTACGGAAATATGAATCGGGCAACACCGTGTCGCGGTGCGGTGCGTGCCCTTGCGCTTGCCCTGCTGGGCGCGGGTATGTGGACACTTTCTCCTGCTTCGACATGGGCGCTGGAGCTCCCGCCGCCGCTGACGGACGAGGAACTCAGGCTGGTTCTGCCGACTGGCGGCATGTCGCTGGATGACTTCAAGCGCGGTCTCGAACAGGCCGCGCCCGGTTCCGTCGCGACGCCAGCACCGCCGCTTCCCAAAGTCCCGGTGCCGGGTCCCGCTCCCGGCGCCTCGCCTGGGGCGGGCTCTTCACCGCCTGGTGGCAGTGATGTGCCCGGCGGCGCGTCATCGTCGCCGGGTGAAAAACCGCCGGCAGTTGCGGATCAAGGGAAGGGCCAGGGTAATGGGGCAGGCGGCGGCCAACCACCGCAGGCAGGCGCAGGCGGCGCCAATGGGCTGCCGCCCGGCGGGGCTGATCCCAAGCCACCCGCAGCGGCGGGCGGCGACGCGGGCCCGAAGCCTCCCGAGGGAGATGGCGGCGATGAAGGTCCGCAACGGCCGCAGGGCGGTGGCGAGCAAGGTGGCGGCGAGCAGGACGCGCCGGAGGTTCCTCCCGTCGCGCCGGCGCCGCCAGCGGACAACGGCGTCTATGAGCCGGGTACGCATACCTTGAGCGCGCCGGCCTCTGCGGCGGTGAGCCTGGCCAGCAGTTCGCATGGCGTCTGGCAGGCCGAGATGAACGCGCTGAGCAAGCGCATGGGCGAGTTGCGCCTGACGCCGGTTGCGGGCGGCGTATGGGGCCGCGCTTTTGGCCGGCGCCAGGATGTCGATAACCGCGTGGCGCGCGAGTTCCGCCAGACCATCAGCGGTTTCGAACTGGGCGCCGATACCGCCTTGCCGGTGGCCGACGGGCGCTGGCACGTGGGCGCGGTGGCTGGCTACACCAACGGCCGCATCAAGTTCGACCGGGGCGGCACGGGCGATGACGACAGCGTGCACGTGGGCGCTTACGCCACCTACATCGAGGACGGCGGTTTCTACATGGATGGCATCGTGCGGGTCAGCCGCATTCGCCACGCGTTCAAGGTGGACGACGCCAAGGGCCGGCGCGTGCGCGGCCAGTACCGCGGCAATGGCGTGGGCGCGTCGCTGGAACTGGGCAAGCGCTTCACGTGGCCCGGCGCCTGGTACGTGGAGCCGCAGCTGGAGGTGGCCGCCTTCCGTGCGCAAGGGGCCGACTACACCGCCAGCAACGGCCTGCGCATCAAGGACGACGGCACGAACTCCATGCTGGGCCGCCTGGGCCTGCACGTGGGGCGGCAGTTCGACCTGGGCGATGGCCGCGTGGTGCAGCCCTACATGAAGCTGAGCTGGGTGCAGGAGTTCGACGGCAAGGGCACGGTGCGCACCAACGGCGTGCGGCACAAGAACCGTCTGGACGGCGGTCGCGCCGAGCTGGACCTGGGCGTGGCTGCGCAACTGGGCAAGCACGGCAGCCTGTACGGCTCGTACGAGTACGCCAAGGGCAGCCGCCAGACCATGCCGTGGACCTTCCACATCGGCTATCGCTACGCCTGGTAGCGCATCGTATGGCGGGGGTGCCTGTCCCGGCGGGGCCGGCACCCTTGCCGCACCAGGGACAGGCGGCGCAAGCACCGCGCAAATGGAAGAACGCCCCAGCTCGCGGATGAGTCTGGGGCGTTCTTGCCGGCCTTCGCACGCATGGGTGTCAGAAGACCTGGCAAGTTCAATGTAGTGCCGGCGGGCAGGCGCCGCAAGCGCAAAATTGTTTCCGTGGCATCCAGGGGAAAATCACAGCTAGCCAACGGCTACCCACGTGATATCGTTCGCGCATCAAGGTAACGTAGGCGCAAGTGGGTGACGTGATGCAGCGAGGCGAATTGGCACATTGGTTGAACGTCGTGGCCGAGAACGGCGAGCCGGGCGCGCCGCAGATACCGGTGCCGGAGCAGTTCGTGACGGCATTGACCACGCTGCGCTGCATCGAACGCAATGCACAAGGCCAACTGGTTGTAACCGAAAAGGGGCGCCTGGCCTTGCATATGGAGGAGCCTGGGGCCCTGCATCGCCAATAACAGTTTCTTTTCCCGCGAATTGTTGCAGGACACGCATGAGTGAGATGGAACTTGTGCGTGGCAGCATAGTCCAATTACCAGAAGCGGGATTAGCACCACCCGCCGACGTCGCGCGTTGCAGCCGCACGCGTTTTGCAAGTAACGGACTGGGAGGGCGCCATGCAGCATCGTGACCAGGAAGTACTGATCGACGTTTCGACGGCCGCCATGGATACTGGCGGGTACGGCGTGCTGTTGACGGTGACTGCCGAAGGCGGCACCGAAGTCGATGCAGCGTTTTCTTATCTTGGAACCTGCGCCTCGCTGGATGAGGCGCGCGATCGGGCGGAGGCGTTCGCGCAGGATTGGCTGCGCGAGAACATCTACCGCTGACCGGCGCGGGAGCGCCGGCAATGGCAGGGCAAAAGGCGCTTGGGCGGTGGCTGCGGCGATTTGGGTTATCGTCGCGGTTGCGCCACCTGGAGCGCCTTTTGCATGCGCGTCGTACTCCCATGTCAGCCGCCTCTTTCCACACTGATCTGCCTGCTCTCGTGGCGCAGTTGCGCCAGCATTTCAATACCGTCATCGTGCCGCTCTGGCTCGAGCGCGGCTTCGACGCCGGCCTGGGCCTGCCTTGCGAGGCGCTCGACGCCCATGGCGCGCCGCTGCCCGCGCAGCGCTATCGCGCCATGGCGTGCGCACGCCAGCTGTATGTGTTTTCCCGTACCGACGGCGCGGCCGCCGCGGCGCATGCCGAGCGGCTGTTCTCGTCGCTGTTGCGGTATTTCCAGAACGCCGCGCACGGCGGCTGGCGCCATAGCGTCGATGCGCAGGGGCAGCCGCTTGACGACACGCAGGACCTCTACACGCATGCCTTTGTCGTGTTCGCCTGCGCGGCGTATTTCTCCCGCACGCGCGATGCGCGGGCGCGCAAGACCCTGCTGGCCACCGTCGACGTCATCGAGCAGCGTTTCCGTACCCGCCAGGGTCTCTATGTGGCGGCCCTGTCGGCCGATTGGGCGCAGGTCGTGCGCGGCCCGGCGCAGAATCCGGTCATGCACCTGACCGAAGCCTATCTGGCCGCCGCGGGCGTGGTCGAGCCGGCGTGGTTTGCGCAGACGCTGGGACGCCTGACGCAGGACGTCGCGTCGACGTTTCTGTACGCGCCACGGCTGTGCATCGCCGAAGAGCCGCTGGACCAGCCGCCGCGGTTCGAGCCCGGCCACCAGTTCGAGTGGTACTCGCTGCTGCATGGCGCGCCGGACCTGTTCGGCGACCTCGAACTGGGCAGCGCCTTGCAGCGGGGTTGCGCCTGGGTGCGGCAACATGGCGTGGACGCGCACAGCCATGGCGTGGCGGCGGTGCTCGACGAGTCGGGCGCCGTGCGCGACGCCACCCAGCGCATCTGGGCCCAGACGGAGTACGCCCGCTACCTGGCCCTGAGCGGGCAGTGGCCCGAGCTGGCTACGCAACTACGCGCGTTCCAGGCGCGCTTCCTGCATCAGGACGGCTGGCACGAGTGCCTGGACGCCCAGGGCAATGTGAGCCGCGCCGACATGCCGTCCACCACGCCTTACCACCTGGCCACGTGTTACGCCGCGCTGGAGGATGCGCTGGCCGGGCAGGGATGAATCTTCCGCTCCGGCAGCAGTCGCATAAAGTTACGCCAGCAACGTGATTCGCCGAAATCCTTTACAATTTGGCTACCAAATGTGTAGGAGTGGGCGATGAGCGTCATGTGCCCGGCATGCCAGGCCATCAATGCAGGCTCGTCCGGCGTCGAACCGCATCCGCGGTTGGGCCACCAGGGTTTCACGAATCCCAGCCAGAAGGGGCGCGAGGCCAACCGCGAAGACCATTTCCGTTGCATCGAGTGTGGCGCCAAGTGGTTGAGGGAGACCGATCGCTGGGGCGTGGACCTCGGATTCAGACTGGCGCCTTGAGGGGCGCGCGACGGGCAGCCGGCAGGCTGCCCGTTTGTATTTCGCCCGGCCGCCGCGTGCCGTGCGGCCAGCGCACCGGGATCGCCGACGGCGCTGTTCGAGGCGCGGTTGCTGGCGCGCCGGCTTAAGTTCCGGGCGTAGCCTGCCGTAATGGGGGTACCGCGGCGAGCGCCGCCAATCAGGCCAGGGCGCCATGGTTCAGAAGGTCCTCAACGGTTTCGCCGTCGTGGCGTTCGCCACCCAGCCCGAGCACGGCATGCCGCCGCGCGCGTTCATCCAGACCGCGCCCATGGACGGGGCCGGGCAGGCCGAGCCGCAGGTGTTCGAGATTTTCCTGGCGCGGCGCTTTCGCAGCGCGGTGGAGGCCATGTCGGCGGCGCGCAACGCGCTGGATCGGGTGGTATCGGTAGACCAGGACGGCGTACCGGCGCCGCTGCCGGACTGAAGCAATGCGCTAGCCGCGCGGCTGGATCTTGCCGCTGGGCAGCCAGTACACCGCCATGCCACCGGCATCCGGCCGCTCGTCGACCTGCAAGGCCGTCAGGCGGCCGTTCCTGCACGGGCCGCCGATACAGAGGCCGGTGTCCGGTTCGTAGGTGGCGCCATGGCGCGCGCACATGATGAGATCGCCCGCGCGCGTGAAAAAACTGTTCTCCCAGTCCAGCTCGACGCCGACGTGCGCGCAGCGGTTCAGATAGCCGTAGACCTGGCCGCGGTAGCGCACGAAGAACGCGCTGGCCTGGCCGGCGCCATCGGTGACCGGGACTTTCACGCCCAGGCCGCCGTCGACCAGGTCGGCGGCGGCGCAGACGCGTACGGCGGGCGTGGAATCAGTCACGGCGGGGGCAAGGGGCGGCGAAAGCGCGCATCTTGGGCGTCGCGGGGGTGCTTGTCAATCGTCCAGGGCCACGGCGGCCGGACGGGTGGCTTCCTGCTGGCGCGCCCACATGCCGGCGTAGATGCCGCCCTGGGCCAGCAGTGCCTGGTGGCGGCCGCGCTCGACCACGCGGCCATCGCCCAGCACGATGATTTCATCGGCGTCGGCAATGGTGGAGAGGCGATGGGCGATGATCAGGGTGGAGCGGCCCTGGCTGACCTCGCGCAGGTTGGCCTGGATTTCGCGTTCGGTATGCGTGTCCAGGGCGCTGGTCGCTTCGTCGAACAGGAAGATGGATGGGTTCTTGAGCAGCGTGCGGGCGATGGCCACGCGCTGCTTTTCGCCGCCCGACAGTTTCAGGCCGCGTTCGCCCACCATGGTGCGGTAGCCGTCGGGCATGGCCATGATCAGGTCATGGATGTGGGCCAGCCGCGCCGCCGCCTGGACTTCGCCGTCGCTCGCGCCGGGCCGGCCATAGGCGATGTTGTAGTGGATGGTGTCGTTGAACAGGACGGTGTCCTCCGGCACGACGCCGATGGCCGCGCGCAGGCTGGCCTGGGTCACGCCGCGCACGTCCTGGCCGTCGACCAGGATGGCGCCACGGTCGGCATCGTAGAAGCGAAACAGCAGGCGCGCCAGCGTCGACTTGCCGGCCCCTGAGGTGCCGACCACGGCCACGGTCTTGCCGGCCGGGATGCGGAAACTGACGCCCTTGAGTATGGGGCGGCGCGGGTCGTAGCCGAAATACACGTCGCGGAATTCCACCGCGCCGCCTTCCAGCCGCAGGGCGAGCGCGCCGGGCGGGTCGGCGATCTCGCGCCCTTCGCCGAGCAGTTCGAACATGCGCTCCATGTCGATGAGGGCCTGCTTGATTTCGCGGTAGATGAAGCCGAAGAAGCTGAGCGGATCGTACAGCTGCAGCAGATAGGTATTGACCAGCACGAAATCGCCCAGGGTGTAGCGCCCCTGCGCGATGCCGCGGGCGGCCATCCACATGACCAGCGTCAGGCCGGCCGAGATGATCACGGCCTGGCCGATGTTGAGAATGGACAGGCTGACCTGGCTGCGTACCGCGGCGCGTTCGTAGCGGCGCAGCGAGGCGTCGTAGCGTTGCGCCTCGTGCTCTTCGTTGCCGAAATACTTGACGGTCTCGTAGTTCAGCAGGCTTTCGACCGCCTTGGTATTGGCCTCGGAGTCGGTCTCGTTCATCTGGCGGCGAAAGCGCGTGCGCCATTCCGTGACCACCAGCGTGTAGGCCAGGTACAGGGTGACCGTCGCGCCGGTGGCCAGGGCAAGCCAGCCGTCGAACATTTTCCACAGCACCGCACAGACCAGGCCGATTTCGAACAGCGTGGGCAGCACGTTGAACAGCAGGAAGGTCAGCAGGGTCTGGATGCCCTTGGTGCCGCGCTCGATGGCGCGCGTCAGGCCGCCGGTCTGGCGCGCCAGGTGAAAGCGCAGCGCCAGCGCGTGCAGGTGCCGGAAGATCTGCAGGCCCACCGCGCGGATGGCGTGCTGGCCGACGCGGGCGAACACGGCGTCGCGCAGCTCGGAAAACAGCAGCGACAGCACCCGTGCGGCGCTGTAGGCCAGGATCAGCCCCAGCGGCACCGTGACGGCGCCGGGCGCGCCGCCGCCGAGCTGGTCGACCGCCGACTTGTAAAGAATAGGTACATAGACGACGGCCGCCTTGGCCGCCAACAGGCACAGAATGGCGATGACGACCCGGGCCTTCAGGCCGGGGCGGTCGGCGGGCCAGAGAAAGGGCGCCAGCGTGCGCAAGGTGTCCAGGCTGTTACGCCCGGCAGGCGTCGGAGAGGGGGAGGGCATCAAGGGCAGGGGCGCCGGTCTGGGAAACCGGGCCGGAAACAGGCTTTCACATTGGCATTATGGGCCACGGGGTTATCATCCGCGAGAATGTCCTGCAAGAGTGTCGGATTTTTCATCCCGTCAGATTCGTCAACACCAGGGAGGGTTTTATGGCGCAAGTACCGGTACTGAAGCTGAACGACGGTAATGCAATGCCCCAGCTGGGCCTGGGGGTGTGGCAGGTTCCCAACGACCAGGCGGCCGCCAGCGTCAAGGCCGCATTGGCGGCCGGCTACCGCTCGATCGACACGGCTGCCATCTATGGCAACGAGGCCGGCGTGGGCGAGGGGCTGCGCGCTGCGGGGGTAGCCCGCAAGGATTTGTTCGTCACCACCAAGCTGTGGAACGACCGGCATGGCTACGACGAGGCGCAGCGCGCCATGGACGAGAGCCTGCGCAAGCTGGGCCTGGCCTATGTCGACCTGTTCCTGATCCACTGGCCGGTGGCCGGCAGCGACAAGTTCGTCGATGCCTGGCGCGCCATGGTGGCGATGAAAGAGGACGGGCGCGCCCGCTCGATCGGCGTGTCCAATTTCACGATCGCCAATCTGCGGCGCCTGGTCGACGAGACCGGCGTGGTGCCGGCGGTCAACCAGGTCGAACTGCATCCGGGGTTCGCCCAGCGCGAGCTGCGCGCCTTCCATGCCGAACAGGGCATCGCCACCGAATCCTGGAGCCCGCTGGGCCAGGGCGCCGTCATGCACGACGCGACGCTGGCTGGGATCGCCGCGCGCCACGGCAAGTCGGCGGCGCAGGTGACGCTGCGCTGGCATCTGCAGAATGGCCTGATCGTGATTCCCAAGTCGGTGACGCCGGCGCGCATCCAGGCCAACATCGACGTATTCGACTTCGAATTGTCGGCCGACGAGATGGCCGATATCGACGCCTTGCCGGAAGGCCCGCGGCTCGGACCCGACCCCGCCACCTTCACCGGCTGATACCCGCGGCGCCGCCCCAGGGGGCGGCCAAGGAGCTTGGAGACCATGGAATACGTACGACTGGGCAGCACCGGACTGAAGGTGTCGCGCCTGTGCCTGGGATGCATGACCTACGGCGAGCCGGCGCGCGGCAACCACGCCTGGACGCTGGACGAGACGCAGAGCCGGCCGTTCTTTCGGCAGGCGCTGGATGCCGGCATCAATTTCTTCGATACCGCCAACAGCTACTCGGACGGCACCAGCGAGGAATTCCTGGGACGCGCCTTGCGCGAGTACGTGCCGCGCGACGAGGTGGTGGTGGCGACCAAGGTGTTCTTCCCCTTGCGCAAGGAACCCAACAGCGGCGGGTTGTCGCGCAAGGCCATCATGCGCGAGATCGACGCCAGCCTGCGGCGGCTCGGTACCGACTACGTGGACCTGTACCAGATTCACCGCTGGGACTACGACACGCCCATCGAGGAGACGCTGCAGGCGCTGCATGATGTGGTCAAGGCCGGCAAGGCGCGCTACATCGGCGCTTCCTCGATGCATGCCTGGCAGTTCGCCAAGGCGCTGTACCTGGCCGACCGGCATGGCTGGACGCGTTTTTCCACCATGCAGAACCACTACAACCTGCTGTACCGCGAGGAAGAGCGCGAGATGCTCAAGCTGTGCCGCGCCGAGGGCGTGGGCGTGCTGCCGTGGAGTCCGCTGGCGCGCGGGCGCCTGACGCGCGACTGGGCCGAGGGCAGCGCGCGCGCCGACACCGACGATGTGCTCAAGCGGCTGTACAGCGCCACCGAGCAGGCCGATCGCGGCGTCATCGACGCGGTGGGCGAGGTGGCGGCGCAGCGCGGCGTCTCGCGCGCGCAGGTGGCCATGGCCTGGCTGCTGCGTCAGCCGGCGGTGACCGCGCCCATCGTGGGGGCGAGCAAGCCGGGCCACCTGGAGGACGCGGTGGCGGCGCTGGCCCTGCGCCTGACCGACGAGGAGGCCGCGCGCCTGGAAGCGGCCTATGCGCCGCATCCGGTGGCCGGATTCGCCTAGCCGCCGCGGCGCGGGCCGGGCGCGGGACGGCGTTCGCGCGGGACGATCCAGAAGCGCGCGATCACCACCAGCAGCCAGGCCAGCGCCAGCCACGAGGCCCAGTGCCACACGCCGGTGCCCAGCAGGGCGGCGAGCAGCCCGAACACGCTGAGCGCGCCCAGCACGATGGGCATGCCCCAGACGAAATAGAAATGCTGGCGCGGCGTCATGCGGGCGTCCTTTGCGGTTCGGCTGCCTGCTGGTGGCGGCGCACCAGCTCGGCCACGCGTGCGTCGGTGGCCTTGCGGCGCGCCAGCCACAGGTAGAGGCCGCTGCCCAGCACCACGATGGTGATCAGGTCGAGCAGGGCCCAGATGATTTTCAGCGGCATGCCGCCGTAATCGCCGAAATGCAGCGGGCGCGACAGTTCCAGGACGGTGAGGTACCACGGCATTCTGGCGACGGCGGCCAGCTCGCCGGTCTTGCCGTCGACCAGCACCGGCGTGTTCAGCTTGGAGGTCAGCGGCGTATTGCCCTTGAGCCAGACGATGTAGTGCTGCGGGCTGCCGAAGGCATTGCCGGGATACGAGATGCCGGTCAGGGCGCGGTCGGGCACGGCCGCCAAGGCCGTGTCGGCGGCGCGCTGCGGCGCCGACAGCTCGGCCGGCCGCGGGACGGGCTTGCCTTGGTAAGGAGCCGTCATGGCCTGCAGTTCGGTCTGCTGCCAGAGGCGGAACAGCGGCGTGGACAACTCGTTGATGACGCCGGTCAGGCCGACGACGAAGGCCCAGACCAGGGTGACGATGCCCAGCAGGTTGTGCAGGTCTAGCCACTTCAGGCGGTTGGAGCGCGAGGCGCGCACCGTGCCGAAATCCAGCTTCTTCATGAACGGACCGTACAGCACCACGCCCGAGACGATGGCGATGACGAACAGCAGGCCCATCAGGCCGAGAAACAGCTCGCCGGCCAGCCCGGCGTAGAGGTCCACGTGCAGCGCCAGCATGATGCCCATGAAGCTGAAGCGGTCGGCCGAATACTTGGGGCCGTCGTGCAGGATGTCGCCGGTGCGGGCGTCCACGCGCACCGCGTGGCCGGCCTCGACCGCCTGGCCCAGCTTGGGCGTGAAGCCGACATAGACCTGGGGTTCCTCGTCATCCAGGAAAACGTAGTCGATGTATTCGTCGGGGTAGAGCGCATGGGCGCGGGCGACGATGGTGTCGAGGCTGGCCTCGGGCGTGCCCTCGGCCACCTGCGCCACGGGCTTGCCCTCGTCGAGCAGGTGCTCGATCTCGTGGTGGAAGACCAGGGGCAGGCCGGTGATGCAGATGATCAGCAGGAAAAGCGTACAGACCAGGCTGGTCCATTTATGGACCAGGTACCAAGTCTTGATGGTCGACGCTGTACTCATGGAATAGTGGAAGTAGGTCTAAAAGCGGAAAAGTATCACGAATAATATTTATTCTCATCAGTTTTTTGTAAGCTGGGCATGCGCGCCCGCGCCGGCCGGCCCGCCGCCATCCGGGTTACAGTGACCGTACCACTTTTTTCCAGGGATCCGGCCCTGGCTTGCGATGGCCCCGAACCTGCAGTACCCCGCTTTCCTGCGCCTGCCGCGCAACCCCGCCGGACGCGACTTCGCCGTGGGCGATATCCATGGCCATTTCTCCCGCCTCGAGCAGGCGCTGGACGAATGCGGCTTCGATCCGCGGCGCGACCGCCTGTTCTCGGTGGGAGACCTGATAGACCGGGGGCCGGACAGCGAGGCCGCGGTGCAATGGCTGGCGCATCCGTGGTTCTACGCCGTGCAGGGCAACCACGAGGACTATGCCATCCGCCATGTGCGCACCGGCCTGGTCGACCAGGACAATTGGCGCAGCTATGGCGGCGGCTGGTTTCTCGATGCCGCGCCCGAGCGCCAGCGCGCCTGGGCCGGCGCGTTCGCGGCCTTGCCGGTGGTGATCGAGGTGGCGACGCAGGCCGGCCCGGTGGGCTTGCTGCACGCCGATTGCCCGGTGCGGGACTGGAGCCGGCTCGAGTATTTCCTGCAGGCGCGGCCCAAGCGGGCGCGCTCGGTCTGCCAGTGGTCGCGCGAGCGGCTGGCCAGCGGCGACGCGCGCGGCGTGGACGGCATCCGCGCCGTGGTGGCGGGCCATACGCCGGTCAGCGAGCCCGTGGTGCTGGGCAATGTCTATCACATCGACACCCAGGGCTGGCGTCCGCATGGCTATTTCACCTTGCTCGACCTCTCTACGCTGAGCGCCTGGCCGCGCCCGGCGCAGGCCGGCGCGCCGGCCGCGCGCGGCTGAGCTAGAGCGGCGTGGCGCCGACCCTGCCCGGCAGGGTGACGGGCTGGGCCGAGGCGCCGCCGTGCGCGGGCGCGGCAGGCGGTGCGGAGGCGGCCGCGGGCGGCGCGCCCAGCGGCAGGCTGGCCGGCGTGGCCTGCCCGTCGGGCAGGTCGGCGCGGGGCACCGGAATCGGTGGAATGGGAGGTTGCCCGCCCGACGAGGAGCCGGCGGGCGGCTGCCCGGGCTGCTGCACGCGCGCGGGCGCGCCGTCGCTGGGGCGCATGTTGTTCAGGAAGTCGGTCAGCTCGTCGCCGCTGGACAGATCCAGCGCGGCCACGGCCTGCCCGGGCGGGAATTCGCTGAAGTAGTACTCGCTGTTGTCGACGATCAGGCCCTGGGGCCGCGGCGCGCGCGGCGCCTGGGGCGTGCCCTTGAGCGTGGGCTGTTCGTAGTCGAGCCAGGTGGACAGCGCCAGCCCGCTGCCGAATTCGTTGGTGCCCAGCGAGCGGGGCTGGTCGAACCCCATCCAGACCGTGGTGGTCTGCTGCGCGGTGTAGCCGGAGAACCAGACATCGACCGCGTCGTTGGTGGTGCCGGTCTTGCCCGCGATGTCGTTGCGCTTGAGCGTGCGGTAGACGCGCGCGGCCGTGCCCTTGGTGGTGGTGTCGTGCATGATGTCGTCGATCACCCAGGCCGTGCGCGGGTCGATGGCGCGCGCGGTTTCGTCGCCGGCCTTGACCGGCGTGGTCTGCATCAGGACCTTGCCGGAACGGTCGGTGACGCGGTCGATCAGGTAGGGGGTGACGCGATAGCCGCCGTTGGCGAACACGCTGTAGGCGTTGGCGACCTGCAGCGGGGTGGCGCCGCCGGCGCCCAGCGCCAGCGGCAGCACGGCGGGCCAGCGCGCCTGCTCGAAGCCGAAGCGGGTGAGGTAGTCGCGCGCGTACTCGGGGCCGATGGCCTGCAGGATGCGGATCGACACCATGTTCTTGGACCGGTACAGCCCTTCGCGCAAGGTGAGCATGGGCTCGTAGCGGTTGCCGTCGTTCTTGGGCTGCCAGGCGCGCGAGCCGGTCTGCTCGGCGGTCAGCATGAAGGGCTGGTCGTTGACCTGGGTGGCCGGGGTCATGCCGCGCTCGAGCGCGGCGGCATAGACGAACGGCTTGATGGTGGAGCCGGGCTGGCGCCACGCCTGGGTGACGCGGTTGAACGAGCCGCGGTGGAAGTCGAAGCCGCCTATCATGGCGCTGATCGCGCCGTCGGCCGGCGACATCGATACCAGGGCCGCCTGCAGCGCGGGCATGTTGATGATTTCCCAGGTGTCGCCGTTCTTGTGCAGGTACACCACCGAGCCGCGCCGGATGCGCAGCGCATCCTTGGCGTTGGGGGCCAGCGCGCGGGCCACGATGGCCAGCGCTTTCTTGTCGTCGACGGTGACGATGTCGGTGGCGGTGCGGGCCACGGTCACCGAGGTGGGGCTGGCCGACAGCACCACGCCGGCCAGCAGGTCGTCGCTGTCGGGCGCCTGGTCCTGCACGCTGTCGAGGATTTCGTCGAAGGCCTGGGCGTCTTGTTCGATGCCGTCGGGCAGGTCGATCTGCGCCTGCGGGCCGGGATAGGGCGCGCGCCGGGTGTAGTCGAGCACGCCCGCGCGCACCGCGCGATAGGCGGCCTGCTGGGCCTTGGAATCGATGGTGGTGTAGACGTCGATGCCGTGCGTATAGGCGCCGTCCTGGTAGATGCTGTACATCAGCTGGCGCACCAGCTCGGCGGGATACTCGCCGTGGATGGCGAAGCCATGCGCCGGGCCGCCCTCGCTGCCGCGCAGGACGATGGTCTGCGCGCGCGCCTCTTGCACCTGCTCGGGCGTCAGGTAGCCCAGCGTCTGCATGCGGCCCAGCACATATTGCTGGCGCGCGGTGGCGCGCGGCAGGCTGGCCAGCGGGTTGGCGCGCGAGGGCGCCTTGGGAATGCCGGCCAGCATGGCGGCCTCGGCCGGGGTGACCTCCGACAGCGGCTTGCCGAAATAGGTGCGCGACGCGGCGGCAAAGCCGTATGAGCGGTGGCCCAGGTAGGTCTGGTTCATGTAGAGCTCGAGGATCTGGTCCTTGGTGAGCTCGGCTTCTATCTTGTAGGTGAGCAGCAGTTCATAGAACTTGCGCGAGTACGTCTTTTCGGAGGACAGGTAGAAGTTGCGCGCCACCTGCATGGTGATGGTGCTGCCGCCCTGGCTCTTGGACAGCTTGACCATGTTGGTCAGCACGGCGCGTGCCACGCCCATCCAGTCCACCCCGCCATGCTGGTAGAAGCGGTCATCCTCGGCGGCCAGCACGGCCTGCTTCATGACCTGCGGGATTTCGTCGGCGCGCAACACGTTGCGGTGTTCTTCGCCGAACTCGCCGATCAGCACGCCATCGGCGGTATAGACGCGCAAGGGCACGCGCGGCCGGTAGTCGGTCATGGCGTGCAGCTCGGGCAGGCTGGGCCAGGCCAGCGCCAGGGCCAGCCCCAGCGCCAGCGCGCCCGCGGCGCCCAGGCCGGCCACGGCCACGCCCGCTTTGATCAACAGGGATTTGCGAAACAGCCGCGGCCCGCCGGGCGGGGGCGGCTTGGTGGATTGCGAAGACGTATTCATCGGTGCCGATTCTAGGGCAGAACACCATAGACCGGCATCTGGGGGAATTGGTTTCCGTAACCAAACGTGCACGGCGCCGCGCCGGCGTAATGCGGGACGGATCGGACCGATCCCCCGCCGGGGCGGGGGCCGGACTCAGGGCTTGAGGTGCTCGGTGAAGAATTTTTCCATGGCGGCGTAGAACTCGAACTTGTTCTCGTCGTTGTGGAAGCCATGGCCTTCGTTGTCCTTGACCATGTACTCGACCTCGACGCCGCGCTGGCGCAGCGCCTGGACGACCTGGTCGCTCTCGGCCTTGTTGACGCGCGGGTCCTTGGCGCCCTGGGCGATGAACAGCGGCGTCTTGATGCGGTCGACGTGCAGCGCGGGCGAGGTGGCTTCCAGGCGCGCCTTGTCGCGCACCGGGTCGCCCACCATGTCCTGCATTTTGGCCAGCAGCGGCTTCCAGTAGGGCGGTATGGTGTTCATGAAGGTGAACAGGTTGGATACCCCCACGTAGTCGACCGCCGCCGCGTACAGGTCGGGCGTGAAGGCGACGCCGGCCAGCGTGGCGTAGCCGCCATAGCTGCCGCCGTAGATGCCGATGCGCCGCGGGTCGGCGATGCCCTGGTCGATCAGCCATTGCACCCCGTCGGTGATGTCGTCCTGCATCTTCAGGCCCCATTGGCCGAAGCCGGCTTCCCAGAACTTGCGGCCGTAGCCGGTCGAGCCGCGGAAGTTCATCTGCAGTACGCAGAAGCCGCGGTTGGCCAGGAACTGCACTTCCGGGTTGTAGCCCCAGCCGTCGCGCGCCCAGGGCCCGCCGTGCGGGTTGACGATGCAGGCCAGGTTCCTGGGCGCGCGTCCGGCCGGCAGGGTGAGATAGCCGTGGATGGTCAGGCCGTCGCGGCTCTGGTAGCTGACGGGCCGCACCGGCGCCATGTCGGCCTCGGGAATGGCGGGATTGATGTCGGCCAGCTTGTGCAGGCTGTCGCGCCGCGCGTCGTACAGATAGCGCGACCCCGGCGTGCGGTCGTTGTAGGCGGCCACGATGAAGGTGTCCTCGTCGCGGTTCCAGCCCTGCAGCGCGAAGTCGTAGCCGGGCAGGGCGCGCGCCAGCCGGGCGTACAGGGCTTCGGTCTCGGCGTCGAAAAACCGGTGGCGCGGCTTGTCGGTCTGGTAGGAGGCGACGGTCAGCACCTTGCGCTTGCGCGAATAGCCGGCCGCGTCGAGGTCCACCTCGTCCGGTTCGAATACGGGTTGCTCCACGTCGGGCGTGGCCGGGTCGATGACCACCAGGGCCAGCTTGTCGCGGCCGCGGTTGCTCAGGGCGTACAGCTTCCTGTCGTCGAAGGTGAAGAAGGCCGGGCTGACGCTCACGCGGTAGTCGGTGGTGATGAGCGGGCGAAACGGCGCGGCCTCGTCGTCGCGGTAGAGCAGGGTGGTGTTCAGGCCGTCGCTGGTGATGGCGGCGCGCACCTTGCCGGCATGGTCGGTCTGCCAGCCCACCACGTTGCCCGGGTTCTGCGCGACCAGTTCGGCCGCCCCGGTGCGCACATTGACGCGGTAGACGTCGAACACCTGCGGGTCGCGCCGGTTGTGGCTGATCAGCACGTGGTCGGGGTCGTCGGGCAGGTCGTCCTCGATCGAGGCGCGCACCCCCTCGTAGGGGGTGAGGTCGGCGACCTGGCCGGTGCGCGCGTTGACGGCCAGGACGTGGAAATTCTCGTCGCCGCCGAAGTCTTTCTGGTAGAGCACGGTGTCGTCGCCCTTCCAGAAGAAATTGCTGATATCGCGCGCGGTTTCGCTGGTCAGCTTGCGCGGCTCGCCGGCCGGCACGCCGTCGGCCAGCGCCTGCACGTAGATGTTCATGCGCGGCGGCTGGCCGTCGATGCTGACCGGCTGCATGAAGCCCAGCGTCTTGCCGTCGTCGGCCAGGCGGAAGTAGCCGCGCTCGGGGTTGCGGAAGAAGTCCTTGAGCGGATAGGCGCGCGGGGGCTGGGCGGCCGCGCCCAGCGTGGTGCCGATCAGGCCGGCGGCCAGGACGGTGCGCTTGATGAGGGTGAGCAAGGGGAACCTCCGGAGAATGCGGGCGCGGCGCGGCCGCGCGATACGGCGTTGGGCGTGCCGCCGGCGCCGGCGACCGTGTCGATCATGCCACAGGCGCGCCGGCAGTGTCGAACGGCCCCGATATGCGGGATAATCGCGCCCATGTCATCGGGAGAAATCATGCGCATTGCACGGATTGCCGCGGTTGCGGGGGTGGTGGGGCTGGCTGGCTGCTCGGTGGGCACCGCGCCAGGGGCCGGCGCCGTGTCGGGCAACTACAAGCTGCAGACCAACTATCAGGACGCCTATCGCTACGCGACGGTGCAGGCCGAGCGCTGCCTGGTGGGCCAGGGCGGCTACCGGGTGGTGGGCGAACTCGACGACAACGCGCGCACCGGCCTGGTGCGGGTAGTGGCGCCGTTCTTCGACGGCGAGATGGCGCGCGTGGAGATCGGCGCCATCGATGCGCACAGCTCCAACGTCTATATCGGCATGTGGGGCAAGAGCATCTGGAATACCGACGCGCTGCGCGCCATGCGCGAAGCGGTCGTGTACGGAGTGCCGTCCTGCGTGGCCTATATGCCGGGCGATCCGGCGCCGACCGAGGAAGTCTGGCGCCTGCCCAACCGCTAGGCTCAGTCGCCGCCGGGGCGGCGCTGGATGATCTTGAACGTGGCGGTGGCCTTGGCCACCAGTTCACCGGCGCTGTCGCGGATCTCTCCTTCGCAGAAGGCGATCGACGCGCCGCGGCGCAGGCAGCGCGTTTCGATGACCAGGTCGCCGCGCCCCGGGGACATGAAGCTGGTGTTCATGTCGATGGTGGCCACGCCGACTTCGGGGGTGTCGCCGCGGATGGCGGCGCCCAGGGTGAAGTCCAGCACGCTCATCAGCGTGCCGCCGTGGATGTCGCCGCGGCTGTTGACCAGGTCGGCGCGCGCCGGCAGCCGGGTGCGGGCGGTGCCGTTGCCCGAGTGCTCGGGAACCACCCCGAGCAACTGCATGAAGGGAATGGTCAGGCCGAAAAAGTCGGTGTGTGGTGTTGACATGATGGGTAGCTGTTGCGTGACAGATCTGTGGTGAAGGTAAGAGGCGGGCCATAATATCGCTTTTTCCGGCCGCGGCAGGCGGCGACGCTTTTCAGTCATGTCCCAGCTCCAGCGCAAAATCGTGCACATCGACATGGATGCGTTCTATGCGTCGGTCGAGCAGCGCGACAATCCGGCATTGCGCGGCCTTCCGGTCGTGGTGGCCTGGACCGGGCCGCGCTCGGTCGTGTGCGCGGCCTCGTACGAGGCGCGGCGCTATGGCGTGCATTCGGCGATGGCGGCGGCGCGCGCTCAGCGGCTCTGTCCGGACGCGGTCTACGTTCCCCCCGATTTCAATCGCTACCGCGAGGTGTCGCGCCAGGTGCGCGCCATTTTCGCGCGCCACACCGACCTGATCGAGCCGCTCTCGCTGGACGAGGCCTATCTGGACGTGACGTGCAACAAGCTGGGCCTGGCCTCGGCCACCGAGGTGGCGCAGATCATCCGGCGCCAGATACGCGAGGAGACCGGCCTGACCGCCTCGGCGGGCGTGGCGCCCAACAAATTCCTGGCCAAGATCGCCTCCGACTGGAACAAGCCCGACGGCCTGTTCGTGATCAAGCCCTCGCGCGTGCTGGACTTCCTGCAACCCTTGCCGGTGCGCAAGGTGCCGGGCGTGGGCAAGGTCATGCAGGCGCGCCTGGAGCAACTGGGCATCCAGACGGTGGGCGACCTGAGCCGCCATTCGGTGGCCGAGCTGGAGCAGCGTTTCGGGCGCTATGGCGTGCGCCTGTACGAGCTGGCGCGCGGCATCGACGAGCGCGCGGTGCAGGCGGACCAGCCGGCGCAGCAGGTTTCGGCCGAGACGACGTTCGACACCGACCTGGCGCTGGAGGCGCTGGGCGAGGCGCTGGAGCGGCTGGCGGCCAAGGTATGGGAGCAGGGCGCGAAGAAAGGGCGCATCGGGCGCACCACGGTGTTGAAGCTGAAGACCGACCGTTTCCGCATCCTGACGCGCAGCCTGACGCTGATGCAGCCGCCGGGCTCGGCGGCGGAGCTGGCGGCGATCGCGCGCCAGCTTTGTACCCGCGTGGACCTGCCGGCGCACACGCGCTACCGGCTGGTCGGGGTGGGGATGAGCAATTTCCCCGACGCGCAGGCCGAGGCGCCGCGCCAGGCGGAGCTGTTCGGCGACGCCTTCTAGTCGACCAAGACCGGACGCGCTCCCTAGGGGAGCAGGCGCGCCTTGACCTGCTGCGACAGCGCGGCCATGTCGGCGCGGCCGGCCAGCTTCTGCTTCAGGATGGCCATGACCTTGCCCATGGCGGGCGCGCCCGTGACGCCTTGCGTGCTGACTTCGGCCAGCGCGGCATCGACGGCGGCGGCCACTTCCTCGGGCGCGGCCGCCTGGGGCAGGAATTCCTGCAGCACGGCCAGCTCGGCTTTCTCGTGTTCGGCGGTTTCGGTGCGTCCGGCCTGCTCGAACGCGGCGATCGATTCGCGCCGCTGCTTGACCTGCTTCTCGATGACGGCGGTGATTTCCGCGTCGCTCAGTTCGCGGCGCTCGTCGACTTCGCGCTGCTTGATGGCGGCCAGCAGAAAGCGCAGCGTGGCCAGGCGATCGGTGGCCTTGGCGCGCATGGCGTCCTTGACCGAGTCGGACAGGCGGGCTTTGAGCGTATCGTGGCTCATGACGGAATCCTTGGATAGGTGACTGCAAACCGCTATTTTCGCCGCCCGGGGGCGGGGCCGCAAACGGCGCGCGATACGGGCCTTTTAAAAGGTGTAGAATAAATGCGTGTTTTAATTTTTCGCAGCCACATCGAAGGAACCGCAGTATGTTGAGCCCCGAAGTCCGCGCGCTGGTCAAGGCCACCGCGCCCGTCCTGAAAGAACACGGCGAGGCGCTGACGCGCCATTTCTATACGCGCATGCTGGGCGGCAACCCAGAGTTGCGCCAGCTGTTCAACCAAGGCCACCAGCAAAGCGGCCAGCAGCAGCAGGCGCTGGCCGCCGCGGTGGCGGCCTATGCCGAGCATATCGACGATCCCTCGGTCCTGCTGCCGGTGGTCGAGCGCATCGCCCACAAGCACGTCAGCCTGGGCGTGCGCGCGGAACACTACGCCATCGTCGGCAAGCATTTGCTGGCCTCGATCCGCGAGGTGCTGGGCGAAGCGGCCACCGACGAACTGATCGACGCCTGGGCGGCCGCCTATGGCCAGCTGGCCGATCTGCTGATCGGACGCGAGCGCGCGCTGTACGCCGCCGCTGCCTCCCGCGACGGCGGCTGGACCGGCTGGCGCGCCTTCAAGGTGGTGCGCAAGACGCCGGAAAGCGCCGAGATCACCTCGTTCTACCTGGCGCCGGCCGACGGCGGCGCCACTCCCGACTACCTGCCGGGCCAATACGTATCGGTGCGGGTCTACGTGCCCGAGCTGGGCCTGATGCAGCCGCGCCAGTACAGCCTGTCCGAGGCGCCGGGCATGCCGGGGCAACTGCGCATTTCGGTCAAGCGCGAGGCCGGCTCGCCCGCCGGCATGGTGTCGGGCACGCTGCACAATCGCATCAACGAGGGCGATGTGCTGGACGTGTCGCCGCCGCAGGGCGATTTCACGCTGGACGCCGAGGACGGCCGGCCGGTGGTGCTGCTCAGCGGCGGGGTGGGGCTGACGCCGATGGTGTCCATGCTCAACCACCTGACGGCGCGCGACGACGGCCGGCAGATCCGCTTCGTGCATGCCTGCCGCGAGGCCGGCGTGCATGCGATGAAGGAACATATCAACGCGCTGGCCGCCAAGCGGCCGAATGTGCGCAAGGCGGTGTTCTACGAGCGCGTGGGCGCGGACGACCGGCGCGGCGTCGACTACGACTACGAAGGCCGGGTCGATCTGCATGCGATCCGCGACGAGGTGATCCTGCCCGACGCGGACTACTACCTGTGCGGTCCGTTGCCCTTCATGCAGGCGCAACGGCGCGCCCTGGCCGACCTGGGCGTGGCCGAGCACCGCATCCATGCCGAAGTGTTCGGCACCGGTGGCGTGGCATAGCGGTGTATGCTTGCCGCGTTCCGCCGCCCATCCCGCGCCAGCCATGCAACTGAACCGTTTCACTGACTTTGGCCTGCGCGTCATGATGTACCTGACGCAATGCCGCGACCGCACCGTACCCGTGACGATTCCCGAAATCGCCGCGCGGTTCGAGATTTCGCGCAACCATCTGGTCAAGGTCGTGCATTTCCTGTCGCAGCAGGGCTGGATCGTGGCGACGCGGGGCAAGGGCGGCGGACTGCGGCTGGCGCGTGACGCGGTCGAGTACCGCATCGGCGAACTGGTGCGCGTGCTCGAAGACCAGGGGGCGCTGGTCAATTGCGCCCAGCCTCCCTGTGTGCTCAATGGCGCCTGCCGCCTCAGCGGTGCGCTGGCCGAGAGCCTGCAGGCGTTCTACCGCACGCTGGACGGCTATACGCTGGACGACCTGGTGCGCGCGCCCACGGCCCTGGCCATCGTGCGCCTGCACCGGGCCGCGTAGGTCCGGCCGCGCCGGCGGCGGCCAACCTTAGGTTATGGCCGCTGTCCGGATTGCTATTTGGCGCGGCGCGCGCCGCTATCCCACAATGACGCCTGGATGATTTCTTGCGGGATATGACATGCGCGTCTGCGTCGTTGGCGCCGGTGTGGTGGGGGTGACGTCGGCCTATTTCCTGGCGCGCCAGGGGCATGAGGTGGTGCTGGTCGACAGCCATGCGCAGCCGGCCGAGGCGTCGAGCTACGCCAACGGCGGGCAGCTCAGCTACAGCTATGTGGCGCCGCTGGCCGGCCCCGGCGTGCTGCCCAGCGTGCCGGGCTGGCTGCTGCGCAGGATTCGCCGCTGCGCTTGCGGCCCAGGCTCGATCCGCATCAGTGGCGCTGGTGCCTGCAGTTCGCGCTGGCCTGCCGCGCTTCGGTGGCCGAGCGTTCGACCGCCCAGCTGCAGACGCTGTCCTACCTCAGCCGCGACGTCATGGACGGCCTGCTGGCGCAGGAGGAACTCGAATTCGGCCATGTGCGCAACGGCAAGCTGATCGCCTATCGGGACCATGCCTTGCTGGAGAAGGCCCGTCGGCTGGTGGCCTACCAGGCTTCGCTGGGCGCCGAGCAGCAGGTGCTCGATGCCGCGCAGACGCTGGCGCTGGAGCCGGCCCTGGCCGGGCTGGGCGCCAGCCTGGCCGGCGCCGTCTACACCCCGAGCGAAGAGGCCGGCGATTGCCGCCAGTTCACCGAGGCGCTGTTCGCACGCCTGCAGCAGCTGGACAACGTGCAGTGCCTGATGTCCAACCCGGTGCGCGGACTGTGGCGCGAAGGGCGGCGCATCGTGGCGGTGCAGGCCGCGCAGGGCGATATCGGCGTGGACGCGGTGGTGCTGGCCACCGGCGTGGGCACGCGCGCCTTGCTCAAGCCGCTGGGCCAGGACGTGCCGCTGTATCCGCTCAAGGGCTACAGCCTGAGCGTGCCGCTGCCCGTCGGCGATACGACGGCGCCCGCCATCAGCGTGACCGATTACGAACGGCGCATCGTCTACGCGCGCATCGGCCGCGTGCTGCGCATCGCCGCCATGGTGGATATCGGCGGCGCCGACGCCGCCATCGAGCCCGCGCGCATCGACCTGCTCAAGCGCCAGGTGGCCGAGGCGTTCCCGCAGCTGGACCTGAGCCAGGCCGTGGCCTGGGCGGGCCTGCGGCCGGCCACGCCGACCGGCAAGCCGCTGATCGGCGCCAGCCGCGCGGCCGACAACCTGTGGCTGAATATCGGCCAGGGCGCGCTGGGTTTCACGCTGGCCTGCGGCAGCGCGGCGCTGCTGACCGCGCAGATGTCGGGCCTGGAACTGCCCATCGACGCCACGCCGTTCGAACCCCACCTTCGGCGTGCCTGTCCCCGCACGGGGACAGGCACCCGCTGAATCTGGGCGTGCCTGCATTGCACGGGGACAGGCACCCCCACCGGCACCTGCTGCGTTTTCCGCGTTCAGTGGAAGTTGCGGCTGGCGGCGGCCAGGCCGTCCTGGCTGAGCTGGCCCAGCAGGCTGCTCAGGTCCACCAGGCGCTGCGCCACCAGGTGGCGCACGCCATCGACGCTCTGCCAGGTGCCGTAGATGCCCAATAGCGTGGCGTCCAGCAGTTCGCGGCGCTGCCGTTCGATCAGCTCGGGACGCACCACGGCATTGATGGGGCCGGTTTCGTCTTCGAGCGTGACAAAGATGGTGCCCTTGGCGGTCTGCGGCCGCTGGCGCACCGTGACGATGCCGCAGGCGCGCGCCAGCCGGCGATTGGGGTAGGTATTGAGGACCGCGGCGGTCTGGAAATTGCGCGCGGCCAGTTGCGGCCGCAGCAGCGCAAGCGGATGGCGGCCCAGGGTCAGCCCGACGCTGCGGTAGTCGGCGGCGACGGTCTGGCCTTCGGACGGCGCCGGCAGCGCGGGCGTTTCGGTTTCGACGATCACGGCTTCGCGCAGCAGGTCGCGGCTTTGTGCGCTGGCGGCCGCTTGCCAGCTGGCCAGGCGGCGATGGCCGGCCAGGGTGCGCAAGGCATCGGCGGCGGCCAGTGCGTCGAGCGCCTGGCGCGGCAGCCCGGCGCGGCGCGCCATGTCGGCGGTATCGGCGAAGGGCCGGCGCACGCGCGCCTGTTCGATGGCGCGCGCGCTGTCCTCGCGCAGCCCCTTGACCAGGTTCAGGCCCAAGCGCACGGCGGGCCGCGCCGCGCCGGGCGCGTCCTGCAGGCTGGCCTCCCAGCCGCTGTACAGCACATCGGCTGGCAGCACCCGCACGCCATGGCGGCGGGCGTCCTGCACCAGCTGGGCCGGCGCGTAGAACCCCATGGGCTGAGAATTCAGCAGGGCCGCGAGGAAGGCCTCCGGTTCATGGCATTTGAGCCAGGAGCTGGCATAGGCCAGCAGCGCGAAGCTGGCGGCATGGCTTTCGGGAAAACCGTATTCGCCAAAGCCTTCGATCTGGCGAAACAGGGCCTGCGCGAAGTCTGCCGTATAGTTGCGTGCCAGCAGGCCGCCCACCAACTGGGCGCGGAACTTGTCGACGCCGCCCTTGCGCCGCCAGGCCGCCATCGAGCGGCGCAGCGCGTCGGCCTCGCCGGGGGTAAAACCGGCGGCGTCGACCGCGATCTGCATGACCTGCTCCTGGAAGATCGGCACGCCGAGCGTGCGCGCCAGCGCCTTGCGCACCGCCGGCCCGGGGTAGGTGATGTCTTCGCGCCCCTGGCGTCGCCGCAGGTAGGGGGGCACCATGCCGCCCTGGATCGGGCCGGGCCGCACGATGGCCACCTGCACCACCAGGTCGTAGTATTGGCGCGGCCGCAGGCGCGGCAGCATGCTCATCTGCGCGCGCGACTCGATCTGGAACACGCCTATCGTGTCGGCCGCGCAGATCATGTCGTAGGTGGCGTCGTCGTCGGGCGGAATCTCGTGCAGCGCCAGCGGCCGGCCACGCCGCTGGCCGGCCAGCGCCAGCGCGCGGCGCAGCACCGACAGCATGCCCAGCGCCAGCACGTCCACCTTCAGCAGCCGCAGCGCGTCGAGATCGTCCTTGTCCCATTGCACCACGCTGCGCCCGGGCATGGCGGCGTTTTCGATCGGCACCAGGCGCGACAGCTTGCCGCGCGAGATCACGAAGCCGCCGGGATGCTGCGACAGGTGGCGCGGAAAACCCATCAGCGTTTCGGCCAGCTCGGCCCATTGGCGCGCCACCCGCGAGGCCGGATCCAGGCCGCAGGCGGCGAGCGAGCGCAGCATTTCCTTCTTGCCGTCCCACCATTGGTGCGCCCGCGCCACGGCGTCGATGATGCCGTTGTCCACGCCGAGCGCGCGCCCGGTATCGCGCAGCACGCTGCGCGGCCGGTACGAGATGACCACGGCGGTCAGGGCGGCGCGCTGGCGGCCGTATTTCTCGTAGATGTACTGGATGACTTCCTCGCGCCGCTGGTGTTCGAAGTCGACGTCGATATCGGGCGGTTCGTTGCGCTCCTTGCTGATGAAGCGCTCGAACAGCGTGTTGCCGCGCGCGGGATCGACCGCGGTGATGCCCAGGCAATAACAGACCGCCGAGTTGGCCGCCGAGCCGCGGCCCTGGCACAGGATGCCTTGCGAGCGGGCGTAGCCGACGATGTCGTAGACCGTGAGGAAATAGGCCTCGTAGCGCAGTTCGTTGATCAGGGCGAGCTCTTTTTCGACCTGGGCGGCGACCGCCGGCGTCATGCCCTCGGGAAAGCGTTGCCGGGCGCCCAGGTAAGTCTGCTGGCGCAGGTAGGAGGCGGGCGTATGGCCGGCGGGCACGATTTCGTCGGGGTATTCGTATTGCAATTCGTCCAGCGAGAAGGTGCAGCGCCGTGCGATGGCCAGCGTCTGGGCCAGGGCCTGGGCCGGATAGAGGCTGGCCAGGCGCAGGCGCGAGCGCAGGTGGCGTTCGGCGTTGGCGGCCAGGTCATAGCCGCACTGGCCGACGCTGCGCCCGGTGCGGATGGCCGCCAGCGTGTCGTGCAGGGGCTTGCGCGAACGGCGGTGCATCTGCGCCTGGCCCAGTGCGACGATGGGCAGGCCGCTGGCGTGGGCGGCGTGCTCGACGGCGGCGCGGTGCAGGTCGTCGCGGCAATGGTGCAGCAGGGTCAGGCCGATCCAGGCGCGGCCGGGGCATTGCGCGGCCAGCCAGCGCGCTTGTTCGGCCAGGCGTTCGGCGGCCAGGCCGGGCGGCGGCGCCAGGATGGCCAGGCAGTCGGGCATGCCGCGCAGATGCGCGTTGTCGCCGGCGGGCGCTTCGATGTCGGCCGGCGTCAGCAGGTACTGGCCCTTGGCGGCGCGGCCGCGCCCCAGCGTGATCAGTTCGGCCAGGTTGCCGTAGCCTTCGCGGTTCTGCGCCAGCAGGGTCAGGTCCAGCGGCGGCGCGTCGGCACCGGCCTGCAGGGTGAAGCTGCTGCCGATGATGAGCGGCAGTTTCTGTTCGCGCGCCTCGACGTGGGCGCGCACCACGCCGGCCAGCGAACATTCGTCGGTCAGGGCCAGCGCGGCGTAGCCGAGTTCGCCCGCCCGCGTGACCAGTTCCTCGGGATGCGAGGCGCCCTGCAGGAACGAGAAGTTCGATTGGCAATGCAGTTCGGCGTAGCCGGGCAGGATGGCGGACATGGCGCTTCTCAGGCAAACAGGCCGTGCAGGAACCAGCGCGCCTGGCGGGCGTCGCGTTCCCGGTACAGCCAATAGCGCGCCCCGGCGGCGTCCTCGGCCACGAAGTAGTCGCGCACGGTCAGGGCGGCGTCCCACCAGCCGCTTTCGATGCGTTCGGGGCCGCGCACCAGGCGCAGCGCCTGGCCGTTATAGGTGGGGCGGTGCTGCTGGATGCTCAGGGGCAGGGCGGGAGACAGCAGCCAGAAGGGGCGCTCCAGCCGCTCGGGCTGGTCCGCGGCGGGGTCCGCCGGGGGCGGGTCGTGCGCGGCCTGCCAGCGATTGGCCTGTTCGGGGCGGTGATCGGCCGCCGGCCGGGCGCGCCGCACCCGTTCGCGGCCCAGGCGGGCGCCCAGCAGGTCGAGCAGGCGGGCATGATCGGCCGGCGTGCCGCCGGGCTCGGGAAACAGGCAGGTGCTGGCGGCCGGTTGGGGCACGGTGTCGGGCGCGTGCAGGCCGACGGCGATGGCCGGCGCGGGCAGGACCAGGCGCCCCAGCCGCTCGCGCAGCAGGCCGAGCAGATGGTGCGCCTGCCAGGCCGGCTGGGCCAGTGCCAGCGTCAGTTCGGTGGGCGCGCAGGCGTGCCGGCCGCGCTCGTGGTCCAGGCGCAGCACGATGCGCTCGACCGCCCGCTGGTGCGCCGCCAGCCAGCCGCCGAGCTGTTCGCACAGGCGTTGCGCGACATGCAGCAGGGCAGGCGCGTGTTCGACATAGTCCGTCAGTTCGATGCGGCGCGTGAAGCTGGCGGGCGGCTGGACCCAGGCATGGGCCTGGGCGGCCTGGCCATAGGCGGCGTCCAGCGCGCGCAGCAGTTCGACGCCGCCGCGCCGCTGTAGGCCGCCGCGCGGCAGGGCGCGCAACTGGCCCAGCGTCTGGCAGCCGATATCGTGCAGCCAGTCCAGCCGCGCCTGGGCCTGTGGCAGCAGCGCGGGCGGCAGGCGGTCGAGGCGGCGCGCCAGCGTGGCGTCGCGCAGGACGCGGCGCGGCGCGCCGCGGGCGGGGTCGCGCGCCAGCAGCCAGGCGCCGGCTGCATGCGGCGCCATGCCCAGGCTGGCATCCAGGCCGAGCGTGCGCAAGGTGGCGGCGATACGCCGGTGCAGGGCGCGCGGGCCGCCAAAGACCTGCAGGCTGGCGCCGACGTCCAGCAGCACGCCGTCTTTGGCCAGGGCCACCTGCGGGGTGTATTGCAGCAGCGCCAGCGCGGCATCCTGCCGGGCCTGCGCTTCGGCCGCCGGCGAGCGTTCCAGCAGGACGGCCTGCGGGGCAATGGCCAGCGCGCCGGCGCGCCGCATGCCGGGCCGGATGCCGGCCAGGCGCGCGGCGGGCGAGCAGGCGCCCACGCATTCGCGCTCGAGCACGGCGCACGCGCCCTGGTCACGAGACCAGTGCGGGCGTACGGCGTCCAGCGACAGGCTGCGCAGGAAGACGGCGATCCAGAGGCGCATGGGGAGCGGGAAAAACGGACAGGCCGGCTCCGGCTTCGAGGCCGACATGGACAGGGTGCTCGCAGGCGGGGCCGCGGCGCTTGACGATGCGTATCGACAGGCCGCCAGGCGCCGGCGCCAGCGCCAGGCGCAGCACGGCCGGCGAAGCGTGCCGTTCGGCGGCGGCCGGGCGCAGGGCCACGAACAGCGCATCGCCGCCCTGGGCGGCCAGGTGCAGGCGGCGCAGCGATTCGGGGCGTACCTGCGGCAGCCAGCACAGCAGGGCGGCGCAACTGCCGGCCTTGAGGATCTGCTCGGCCGCCCACAAGGCGTCGGCGGGCCGTTCGGGCGCTACCCACAGCAGCTGGCGCGGATCCAGCCGCCAGCTTGCCCAGCTGGCGATATGCGGCGCATGCGGCGGCTGCACCAGCGCGATGGCGCGGCGGGCCTCCAGTTGGGCCAGGGCGGGGCGCAGCAGGCGGATCTCGCCGCTGCCCGGCTGGGGCAGCAGCAGTTCGACCAGGGCGCCCAGCGGCCAGCCGCCGCCGGGCAATTGTGCCGACAGGTCGGCGTAGCCGGTGGGCAGTTTGCGCGTCGGGCCATGCGCCAGTTGCGTGGCGCGCCAGAGGGCGGGATGGATGCGTTCGGGGGCCAGCATGGTCAATCTCTATTTCACTGCATAAATATACAGTATTTTCCTGATTGCCAGGAGCCGGTGCGCTATAGAATGGAAAATTCCAGGGCCTTGCGGCCCGCCTGGAGTCGTGTATGGTGTCAAGCGCTTCCATCGAAATTCTGCCCAATCCCGATATTCCCGTTCGGCAGCTGTTCATCCTGCTGCATGGCGCCGGCGGCGCGCCGGATGACATGGCCGCGCTGGCCCGGGCGCTGCGCGCCGCCTTCCCCGCTTCGGCGGTGATGATTCCCGAAGGCTTCGAGCCCTGCGACGGCGGGCCGCGCGGACGGCAGTGGTTCGCGCTGCAAGGGATCACCGACGAGAACCGTCCCGAACGGGTGGCGCGGGCCATGCCGGCGCTGTTCGATTATGTCCGGGCCGCGCAGCAGCGCCTGGGCCTGCTGCAGTCCGATACGGCGCTGGCCGGCTTCTCGCAGGGCGCGATCATGGCGCTGGAGGCCGTGATCGCGCACGACGGGCTGGCCGGGCGGGTGCTGGCGTTCTCGGGCCGCTACGCGCAACTGCCGCGCAGCGCGCCGCAGTACACCACCATTCATCTCCTGCACGGCGCGGCCGACGCGGTCATGAGCGTGGCGCATGCGCAGGCCGCCCAGGAACGCCTGGACGCCCTGCATGGCGATTCGACCATCGACGTGGCCACGCAGGTGGGCCATCAATTGCATCCTGCCCTGATCCAGCGCACCATCGTGCGCCTGCAGACCTGCGTGCCGCTGCGCAGCTGGGAAGAGGCGCTGGGCCTGAAGCAGGCTCCGCCCGACGGCTCCACGCTGCACTGAACGCGTTCATTCCCAGCCGCCGCCCAGCGCCAGGAACACGGCGATCTGGTCGCCGGCCAGTTGCGCCTGCGAGGCCGCCAGCGCGCTTTCGTTGCCGGCCAGCGTGCGCTCGGCATCGAGCACGGTCAGGTAATCGGTCTTGCCCAGCCGGAACAGCTGGCGGGCCTGCGCGGCGGCCTGCGCGCCTTGTTCGCGCGCGGCGCGCAGCGCGGCGTCGCGGTCGAGCTGGCGCGCATAGGTGACCAGCGCGCTTTCCGTTTCGCGCAAGGCATTGAGCACGGTGGCGTCGAAACGCGCCAGCGCGCCCTTGGTCGAGGCCTCGGCCTGGGCGATGCGCGCCTGGGCGGCGCCGGTGTCGGGCAGGGTCCAGCTGATCAGCGGGCCGACGCTCCAGCTGAAGGTGCCCGGCTCGCCGAACAGCGCGGCGGGACCGGCCGAGGCGCCGGACAGACCCAGCGAAATCTTCGGATAGAGATCGGCGGTGGCCACGCCGATGCGGGCGGTGGCGGCGGCCAGGCTGCGTTCGGCCTGGCGGATGTCGGGCCGGCGGCGCAGCAGCGCCGCGCCGTCGCCCACCGGAATGGCCTGGGCCAGCCGCGGCGGGCGGACACAGGCCAGCAGGCTTTGCGGCAATTCGGCCGGGGCGTGGCCGGTCAGCGCCGCCAGGCGGTACAGCGCGGTGCGCTGGCCTGCCTGGAAGGGCGGCAGTTCGGCCTGCAGTTGTTCGAGCTGGCTGCGCGCGCGCGCGACGTCCAGCGTGGTGCCGCGGCCGGCGGCCAGCAGGCGCTGCACGGCATCGACCGATTGCTGCTGCACCTGCACCGAGTGGCGCGCCGAGTCCAGTTGCATGCCGGCGGCGCACAGGTCGGCATAGGCGCGCGCGGTTTCGGCGGCCACCGTCACGCGCGCGGCGTCATAGGCCGCCTGGGCGGCCTGGGCGTCGTCCTGCGCGGCCTCGATGGCCCGGCGGATCTGGCCGAACAGGTCCAGCTGGTACGACACGCCCAGTCCGCCCGAGTACGACCAGCTGTCCTGCGGGCGCAGGCCGGGTTGCAGCTCCTGCACGCCCGAGGCATGGCCGAAGGCCGGCGCCGCGCTCACATCCACCGTGGGCTGCTGGCGCGCCTGGGCCTGGCGCGTGACGGCCTGGGCGCGCTCCAGGTTGGCGGCGGCGACGCGCAGGTCGGCGTTGGCCGCCAGCGCCTGCTCGACCAGGCTGTCGAGCTGTCTGTCCTGGTACAGGCGCCACCAGTGCGGCGGTAGTTCGTCCTGGCGGTAGACCGCCTGCTCGCGCGCCTGCACGAACGGCGCGGCGGCGGCCGGACGCTTGGCCGCCGCCTGCTCGGGCAGGCGATAGTCGGGACCGACGGCGGCGCAGCCGGCCAGCGCCAGGGCCGGGATCAGCGGCAGGAGAGAGCGTATGGACATGACAGCAACGATGCGAAAAAAGCGGAATCAGGATGGGCGGGGGCCGGCTTGGTCGATGGCGACGGTGGCGGTCTGGCCGGCCACCAGCCGCACGCCGGCGGGCACCTGGTCGATCCGTACGCGCACCGGGATGCGCTGGGCCAGCCGCACCCAGTTGAAGGTCGGATTGACGTTGGGCAGCAGATTGGCGCCGGTGCTGCGGTCGCGGTCGGCGATGCCCAGCGCGATGCTCTCGACATGGCCGTGGATTGCGCGCGAATCGCCCATCAGCGTGACGGTGACGCCATCGCCTTCATGGATGCGCGCCAGCTTGGTTTCCTCGAAATAGCCTTCGACGTAGAACGAGCCGGCGTCGACCAGCGCCATCACGGGCTTGCCGGCGCTGGCGTAGGAGCCGGCGCGCAGGTCCAGGTTGGTGATCCGTCCGGCCACGCCCGCTACCACGCGGCTGCGCGCCAGGTTGAGCCGGGCGGTGTCCAGCTGCACTTCGGCCTGCGCGCGCGCGGCCTCGATCTGCTGCAGGCGCGCCTGGCTCTGTTCGAGCGCTTCGGCGGCCACCAGCTGGCCCAGGGCGCGATTGCGCTTGACGTCGCGCAGCGCCTGCTCGTGCGCCACCTGCTGCGCGCGCAGCGCCGCCTGCGCCTGGTCGCAGGCCAGCTGGAAGCGCGCCCGGTCGATCTCGAACAGGACGTCGCCGGCCTGCACGTCCTGGTTGTCGCGCACCGGTACGGCGGTCACCAGCCCCGAGACGTCGGGGGCAACCTGCACCACATAGGCCTTGACCCGGCCGTCGCGCGTCCAGGGTTCGAGTTCGTAATGCGCCCATAGCTGCCAGCCGGCATACACGGCAGCGGCCACGACGGCAGCGGTGACGGCGAATTTGCCGAGCGCGGCGGCACGCAGCGATTGCGGGAATTTCATCTTCTTATCTCTGGAAAATATGCGGGGAAATCAGCGAGGCGCCATACAGCAGCACGATGAACAGCGCCAGGTCGAACAAGGCCGGATGCCACACCAGCCGGTAGAAGCCGATGCGTGCCAGCGCGCGCCGCGCGATCCAGGCCACGCCCAGCGTCAGCACGCCTAGCACCAGCAGCCAGGGGAAATAGACGCCGTACAGATTGAATTCGCCGATCATGATGCAGGGGACTCCACGTCGCGGCCCGGACGGTAGGCGGCGGCCTCGGGAAAGAACGCGCGGCGCAGCCCGACCAGCGCCACCACGGCGCGTTCGCGCGCCGCATGCGCGACCGGCGTGTTGCTGACGCTGTACAGGGCCCGGTCTATGGTTTGCAGCAGTTCGGCCGGCCGCTCGCCGCCGAGGCGGCCCGGGCGCTTGCGGAACAGGCCGGCCAGCGTGCGCAGCACCGGCTGGATGGCCGGATCGGCCATGGGCAGGTGGCGGCGGGCGCGCTGCAGTTCCGCGATGTCCTTGCCGACCCGCAGGTCCTGCAGCGCGTCGTCGGCCAGTTGGTCGTCGCGCCGCTTGCTCAGCGCCAGCCGCGGCTGCAGCAGGCCGATGCGGTCGAGCATGCGGGCGGTGAAATCGAGGCGGGCCGGCGCGCGGCCCGCGCCGGCCAGCGCGGCCAGCTCCTTCCAGTTGGCGGCCTGGATGCGGCGCGCGCTCCATTCGGCGCTGACGGTGCGGAACACCGCCGCGATGATGGCCGCCACGGCCACGCCGATGATCTGCGCCACGATCGTATCGACGAACGACACCAGGTCGGCCGCGTGCGTGTCCTGCAGCGCCAGCGTGCCCGACAGGCCGAAGAACACGGCCATGGCCTTGCCGGTGGTGGTGGGGCGCGCGATGTAGACGCCGGTGACGAAGGCCACCGGGAAGATGGCCAGCGCGAGCATCTCGAACGAATGCAGGGCCGGCATGATGCCCAGCAGATACAGCGCCGACAGGGGGATCGAGTAAATCGTGTAGGTCAGGAACTGCATGATGCCGGGGACGGGGTTGTCCTGCGCGGCGAAAAAGCAGCTGAAAATGGCGGCCATCATGGCGGCGGTGGCGCCGTTGGTCCATGCGGTGCCGATCCAGAACAGACAGCACACCGAGATGGCCAGCGCGGCGGCCAGCGCCGACAGCAGGGCCAGGCCGTGGTCGCGATGCAGGGCCGCGCCGCGCGTCAGGCGGCGGGTGCGGCCGGTCGGCGCGCCGCCCAGGCCGGCGTGGATATCCTGGCGCAGCACCAGGCAGGCGTCGTAGCTGTCGACCAGTTCGCGCAAGCGCGCGACCAGGCTGGCCAGCAGCGCGTCGTGCCAGCCGGACTGCCGGTCGATCGCGGGCGCCAGGCGCGTCAGCGCGGCGCGCAGCTGCACCGCTTGCTCGCGCGTGGCGTGGGCACTGTCGTCCATCCAGGCCGAGATGTCGGCCAGCACCCTGGCCGCCGGCGGCGGCAGCGCGCGGCCCTGCGCCTGCAGGGCTTGCAGGCGGTCTTCGACGGCCGAGACCGCCGGCGTCAGCGCGGTGATGTGCTCCTGCATGGCGCGCAAGGCGTTGGCGGTCCAGCGGATGTTGCCGGTGTCGAACGGCACGTGGGTCGACAGCAGGCGCAGCTGGGTGATGTCGTTGGCCAGCGCGCGGCGGTCCCTGGCGTGCTGCGCGGCGCCGCGCTGGTTGAGTACATCCTGGATCCAGCTGCGCGCGTCGCGCACGGTGGCGTCCAGGCGGCCCATCATGGCGCGGCCGATGCCGCGCGGCAGCACCACGCTGTGGACCAGCGTGGCGCAGATGATGCCCAGGCTGATTTCCTCGACGCGCGCCAGCGCGGTGTCGAACACCAGCGCCGGGTCGGTCACGCTGGGAAAGCCGATCATGGCGGCGGTATAGCCGGCCAGCATGAAGAGATACGAGCGCGGCGTGCGGTCGAGCACGGCGATGTACAGGCACAGGCCGACCCACAGCACCATGGCCAGCGTCATCAGCACGGGGTAGTTGGCCAGGCGCGGCACGGTATAGATCGTCATGGCCGAGCCGAAGAAAGTGCTGCCCAGGCGGTACACCGCCTTGGAGCGCACGGCGCCGGACTACGGCTGCGCAACGACATAGGCCGTGGTCATGGCCCAGAACGGACGCGGCAGCCCGATGGAGTACGCCAGGTAGAGCGCCAGCATGGCGCCCAGGTAGCACTTGATCGAGAACACCGCCTCATCGGCGGTAGGCAGCTTCATGGGCGGTAGTCCTCCCGCGCGGCGGCCGACTCCCGTCCCAGCGCCGACTTGAGCGAATCGAACACGCGCAGGCAGGTCTCCAGGTCGGCGTCGGCGATGCCCTGGAAAAGCTGGCGGCGCAGTTGCACCAGCACGTTCTCGACCTGTTCGCGCAGGGACTGCCCGGCGGGGGTGAGATGCAGGGTGCGGGCGCGGCGGTCCTGCGGGTCTTCGCGGCGCTCGATCAGGCCGGCGGCGACCAGCTGATCCAGCACGCGCACCAGCGACGGGCCTTCGACGCCCAGCGCCTCGGCCAGCGCGCCCTGGCGCACGCCATCGCCCAGCCGGCCGGTCAGGATGACCGGCCAGGCGGTGGCCTGGGACAGGCCGAAGTCGGCCAGGGCCTTGTCGGCTGCGCTGCGATAGGCGCGCGAAAGCACCATCAGGTTGGCGGTCATGGCCATGAGGCGGTTGTCGGTGGCGGTTTTCATGATCTAGATTGTATCCTATTTAATAGTATCCTATTAATTAGTTTGTATGGATAATTGGCGGGCATTGTGCCGGGCGGGACAATCCGGGGCGTGGCGGGGACGGGCACCCTTGCCGCTGCGGGGACAGGCACCCGTGCATGCGGATGCACGCCGGGCAGGGGGATCAGCCGCTGGCGATGACGACCAGGGCGCGCGCCAGCTTGCGGCCTTCGGCGCTCAGGCTGTGCGGCAGGTAGCCGGGAAAGCGCACGCTGTCGTCGCGCTCGAGCAGCACCGTGTGCCCGCCGAAATGCACCCGGATGCGCCCGTCGAGCACGAAGATCAGTTCGTCGCCGCCGTGGTGGGCCTCGGTGTGCGCGCCGTGCGTGCCGACCTCGACCACCATGACCGACAGGCCGCTGTGCGAGCTGCCCAGGGTGATGGCTTCATAGATGTGTTCGCCCGGCCCGGGGGCGGTCGTCATGCGGTGCCGGTCGGCGGCGCGCACGATCTGGATCTCGGTCTGCGGATCGGCTTCGCCCAGCAGGGCCGACAGGCTGCTGCCCAGCGCGCCGGCCACGGTATGCAGGGTGCCGACCGAGGCTGACTTCTCGCCGCGCTCCAGGCGCGACAGAAAACCCTTGTCCAGCCCGCACTGCGCCGACAGCCAGGCCAGGGTGCGTTTCTGCCGCTTGCGCAAGGCCCGGATGCGCAGGCCGATCTGTTCGGGGCTGGGCGCGGGAATGGGCGGCGATTTGGCGGTCATGGGCGGTGGCGGGGAATGCGTCAGCACGCATGATGCCATTTTTGGGCGCGGCCCGCCGTCTTGCGGGTTTTCCCTCGTTGAGTGTTTGGGCAATTATTTGTATGTTGGGCAACAAGTTGCCTATAAGGCAATAACAAGGCAATAAATTGCTCTCGCTTGGCGAGGCGGAACCGAATGGAAAGCATGATGTCGTCTTCTTACACAGTGCAGGACAAGGATGTATTGCGCGCGCGCGTCGACCGCGAAATCGAGTCGCGCGTGAGCGAGCCGCAATGGACGCGCGCCCAGAAAATGGCGCTGGCCTGCCGCATGCTGGCCGAGCAGGGCCACTGGCATGGCGGGCTGGCCGGCCAGATCACGGCGCGCGGCGACGAGCCGGGCACGTACTGGACGCTGCCGTTCGGCGTGGGCGCCGACGAGGCGCGCGCCAGCGAACTGATCCTGATCGACGAGGACCTCAATCCGCTGGACGGCAAATCGCTGCCCAATCCCGCCAATCGCTTCCACATCTGGATTTACCGGCACCGGCCCAACGTGCAGTGCATCGTCCATACCCATCCGCCGGCCGTCTCGGCGCTGTCGATGGTGGGCGAGCCGCTGGTGGTGGCGCATATGGACGCCACGCCGTTCTACAACGATTGCGCCTATCTGCCGCAATGGCCGGGCCTGCCCATCGGCGACAACGAGGGCGAGGTGATTTCGGCCGCGCTGGGCGAGAAGCGCGCCATCCTGCTGGCCAACCATGGCCTGTTGACCGCCGGCAGTTCGATCGAGGAATCCGCCGTCATGGCGCTGTGGATGGAGCAGGCGGCGATGCTGCAATTGCGCGCGCGCGCCATCGGGCCGGTCAAGGCGGTGCCGGGCGAACTGGCGCAGGAATCGCACGACTTCCTGGTCAAGCCCAAGATCCAGTCGCTGACCTTCGCCTATTTCGCGCGGCGCGTGCTGCGGGCCGCGCCCGACTGCCTGGATTGACGCGCGCCGCCGCCAGTTTTTCAGCCATAGACCAAAGAAAGAGGGATCATCATCATGCAGCGACGTCGTTTTCTGACCGCCGCGGCCGCCGGCGCGGGTAGCGCAGTGCTGGCCGCGCCCGCGGTGGCGCAAGAGGCGCCCACCATACGCTGGCGCATGCCCAGCAGCTTTCCGCGCTCGCTCGACACGGTATGGGGCGCGGCCGAGGCCATTACCGCCCGCGTCAGCGAGCTGACCGACGGGAAGTTCGCCATCCGGGCCTTTCCGGCCGGCGAAATCGTGCCGCCCCTGCAGGTGCTGGACGCGGTCCAGAACGGCACCACCGAGTGCGGCCATACCGCCGGTTTCTACTACATGGGCAAGGAGCCCGCGCTGGTGTTCGATACCGGCGTGCCTTTCGGCCTGACGCCGCGCCAGCACAGCGCATGGGTGCTGCAAGGCGGCGGCCAGGCGCTGATCGACGAGCTGTACGCGGGCTTCAACGCCATCGCGATTCCCTGCGGCAACACGGGCGCGCAAATGGGCGGCTGGTTCCGCAAGCAGATGCGCACGCCGGACGATTTCAAGGGCCTGCGCATCCGTACGCCCGGCCTGCTGAGCATGGTGTACCAGAAGCTGGGCGCGATTCCGCAGCAGATCGCCGGCAGCGACATTTATCCCGCGCTCGAGAAGGGTTCGCTGGACGCCGTCGAATTCGTCGGTCCGTACGACGACGAGAAGCTGGGCTTCGCCAAGGTGGCGCAGTACTACTATGGCCCAGGCGTCATGGAGCTGGGCGCCAACCTGTGCCTGAACGTCAACCGCGAGAGCTGGCAGTCCTTGCCCCCGCGCTACCAGGTGGCGCTGCGGGCGGCCTGCGCCATGGCCGGCGAAGAGCTGCTGGCCAAGTACGACGCCTACAACATCCCGGCGCTCAAGCGCCTGGTGGGGCAGGGCGCCAAGCTGCAATCGTGGTCGCCCGAGATCATGGCGGCCATGCAGAAGGCCACGCGCGAGGTGCTGGAAGAGTACGCCGGCAAGAATCCGCGCTTTGCCAAGGTGCTGGAGTCGTGGCGCGCCTTCCGCGCCGACCAGCTGCTGTGGGCCAGCGTCAACGATGGCGTCGCCGAGCGCTACCTGCCGGCCACGCGCGAGAACGGCCTGTAGGCGGCCGCGCGCCGGGGGCCGTCAGCTGCCGCAGTCGGCCCAGCAGTTCGGCGTTTCGTACAGGCGCACCCGGGTCAGGCGCAGGTCCGCGCCATAGTGCCCGTGGTAGTGGGGCGCCAGCGTCGCGAAAATGATGCTGGCCAGGTTCTCGGCCGTGGGAATGCGGTCGAGCACCACCGTCTTGTGGTCCGGCAGCGTATCGAGAAAGCCGCGCACGGCATGGTCGCCCTCGTAGACCAGGAAGGCGTGGTCCCAGACGTCGACGATATGCGTCCTGGCGATGCGCTTGATCTCGGAAAAATCCATCAGCATGCCATTGTCGGAGGCGCCGGGCGCCTGCACGACGTCGCCGCTGAGCGTGACCTCCAGCACGTACCGGTGCCCGTGCAGGTTGCGGCACTGGCTGTTGTGGTCGGGGATGCGGTGGCCTGCGTCGAATTCGAGTCGGCGGGTGACGGAAATCATCGCGCATCTCCCGCGATGGGACGGACAGTCATGGAATACCTATGTATTTATGGGTTTGCAGGCTCAGGCGCCATTGCGGGTGGTCGAGGCAGTACTGCACGGCCTGGGCGGTGTGGGCCGCGCGCGCGGGGCCGTCCATGGGCTGCAGGAAGAAGTGCTCGAACGCCAGGTGGGCGAACGCCTCGGGGCGCGCGTCGGCCTGCGGAAACACCAGCTTGAGCTCGTGGCCGCGCTCGACGACCACCGGCGCCCGGCCCTTGGGGCTGACGCAGATCCAGTCGATGCCAGGCGGCGGCGGCAAGGTGCCGTTGGTTTCGATGGCCACCGTGAAACCCTGCGCGTGCACGGCCTGCAGCAGGGCTTCGTCCAGCTGCAGCAGCGGCTCGCCGCCGGTGAAGACGACGTAGCGGTCGGCGGGGTGCTCGCCCCAGCATGCCGCGATGGCGTCGGCCAGGCCGGCCGCGTCGGCGAATTTGCCGCCGCCCTGGCCATCGGTGCCGACGAAATCGGTATCGCAGAAGGTACAGGCGGCGCCGGCGCGGTCGCTTTCGCGCCCGGTCCAGAGATTGCAGCCCGCGAAGCGGCAGAAAACCGCGGCGCGGCCGGCCTGCGCGCCTTCGCCTTGCAGGGTCTTGAAGAGTTCTTTGACGGAGTAAGCCATGATGCTGGTCCGGCGTTGCCAGGGCCAGGAGAGGTGAATCGACCCACTATTTTAGGTTCATCGCGCATTGCCGGGGAAGGCGGCACGGATTTTGAGGAAGAAGTATTCCTGGTCGCGGTAGCCGTAAGCGCGCCGCTTGATGACCTTGATAGTGTTGTTGATGCCCTCGACAATGCTGGTGTTCAGGGGATGTCGGCATCTGGCCAGGATGCCGTGCAGATAGCCTTTCAAGCGCTGAGCGAAGGTGTTCAAGGCGGCTATTCCGCTTTGCTCGGCCTGCTCGTACCAGTGGTTCCAGGCTTGTCTTGCCCAGGCAGGTCTTTGGTAGAACCAGAGCCGTTTGAGTTCGTCACGCAGGACATAGACCGTCAGCAGCGGCTGGTTGGCTTGCAGCAATTCGTCGAGCCGGACGGCCTGCTGCCGATCCAGGTTGTCACGGTTGCGCAGCAGCAGCCAGCGACTCGATTTGATGATCCTGCGTGCGGGACGATCCTGGCGTAGTTGATTGGCCTGATCCACGCGCACCCGATCAATGACCTCTCGTCCATACTTGGCCACGACATGGAACAAGTCATAGACGATCTCCGCCTGTGGGCTGTGGGCCTGGATCTCCAACTCGTAGGCGGTGGTCATGTCGATGGCAACGGCCTTGATGCGTTGGGCGGCCCCAGGCGGCAATTGTTCGAAGAACGCCCGGGCCGTCTCGCGTGAGCGTCCTGGGCCAATCCACAGCACCTGCCTGCCGATCGGATCGACCACCACTGTCGCGTAGCGATGCCCTTTGTGCAGGGCAAACTCGTCCATCGCCAAATACTCGATCTTGGACCAATCCGGTTCGCGCACCGACGCACGCAGCCGAGCCTTGTCCAGCGTCTTGACGGTATGCCAACCCAGCTCGAAGAACCTCGCCACCGCCTGCACGTTGCTCGATTGCAGCAATTGGCTGCAGGCCTGCGCCAGCCGATCCGTCACCCGTTGATATCGCCCCAGCCAGGCAAGCCGCTCCAGGCGCGGGCCGCCGCATTGCTCACACCACAAGCGTCGGCGCGGCACGTGCAGAACGACCCGATACTCGAATAACGGCAGATCTCGCACCCGTCGAACCGTGGTCTCATGCACCTGGCGACACCGCGCGCCGCACTGCTCGCACAGCATCACCTTGGCCGTTGGCTTCAAATAGATCGACAGCGTGCGCCCTGGGTCTTCGGGCCATTCCACGCGTTCGACGCCATAGCCCTGCCAGCCTCCCAGCGACTCCAGCAACTTGCGATCCAGCATCTCCCTGCACTCCTGATGGCAAATACCTGCCGTCAAGAATACGAAAACTTGCCAAACCCCTCCACGCTATTGCGCGATGAACCTTTTTTTTTGCCTTGGACGGCGCGGCCGCAAACAGCCTCACCCACGCCGCGCTTTATGCCCTGAGGCGATGAGCAACCAAAAAATGAGTCGTTCCGTTCAGTAGGAGCGGCCGGCACACTTGCATCCATTCCGATGTTCTCGAAGGAAGCAGGTATGCCACGCAACACAGCAGGTATCCGTGGCGCCATCGTGGCGCTGGCGACGGTTTTCTCGCTCGGTCTGCCATGGGCCGTGCAGGCGTAGGACAAGCAGACGCTGCTCAATGTCTCCTACGACCCCACCCGCGAGCTGTACCGGGCGGTGGACGAGGCCTTCATCAAGGAATACCAGGCCCGCGCCGGCGTGGACCTGACGGTGCGCCAGTCGCACGGCGGTTCGGGCCGCCAGGCGCGTTCGGTGATCGATGGCCTGGATGCCGACGTGGTGACGCTGGCGCTGGCCTACGATATCGACGCCATCGCCGACCGCGGCCTGTTGCCGCAGGACTGGCAGAAACGCCTGCCGCGCAACAGCTCGCCCTATACCTCGACCATCGTGTTCCTGGTGCGCAAGGGCAATCCCAGGCAGATCCACGATTGGGACGACCTGGTCAAGGACGGCGTGCAGGTGATCACGCCCAATCCCAAGACCTCGGGCGGCGCGCGCTGGAATTACCTGGCGGCCTGGGCCTATGCGCTGGCGCGCAACGAGGGCAGCGAAGCCAAGGCGCGCGAATTCGTGGGCCAGTTGCTCAGCCATGTGCCGGTGCTGGATACGGGGGCGCGCGGCTCGACCACCACGTTCGTCGAGCGCGGCGTAGGCGACGTGCTGCTGGCCTGGGAAAACGAGGCCTTCCTGGCGCGCGAGGAGCTGGGGCCGGACAAATTCGACATCGTGGTGCCGTCGCTGTCCATCCTGGCCGAACCGCCTGTTGCGGTGGTGGACAAGGTGGTCGATCGCAAGGGTACCCGCGCCGCCGCGCAGGCCTATCTCGAGTACCTGTATACGCCGGCCGCCCAGGAAATCATCGCCCGCAATTTCTACCGGCCCACTGACGAGACCGTGGCGGCCAGATACGCCAGCCGGTTTCCCAAGCTGAAGCTGGTGACCATCGACGACCCGATCTTCGGCGGCTGGCGCAAGGCGCAGAAGGATCACTTCAGCGACGGCGGCACCTTCGACCAAGTCTATCAGCCGCAGCGGAAATAGCAGGATCCAGCCACCATGTCCCTGGCCATTCCTTCCGGATCCGCGCCGACGGCGGCGCGGCGCCAGCGCCCCGGCGTATTGCCGGGCTTCGGCATCTCGATGGGGTATGCCGTGCTGTACCTCAGCCTGCTGGTGCTGGTGCTGGTGCCGCTGGCGGCCCTGCCGATCAAGAGCCTGGAGCTCGGGTGGGCCGGCTTCTGGGATACGGTCACCGCGCCCAGGGTGGTGGCCTCGTATCGCCTGACGTTCGGGGCGTCGCTGCTGGCGGCGCTGGTCAACCTGGTGTTCGGCACCATCGTTGCCTGGGTGCTGGTGCGCTACCGCTTCCCTGGAAAGAAGCTCGTCGACGCCCTGGTGGACCTGCCGTTCGCGCTGCCCACCGCCGTGGCCGGCATCGCGCTGACCGCGCTCTATTCGGCCAACGGCTGGCTGGGCGCGCCGCTGCAGCGCTGGTTCGACCTGAAGGTGGCGTTCACCCCGCTGGGCATCGTGATGGCGCTGATCTTCATCGGCGTGCCATTCGTGGTGCGCACGGTGCAGCCGGTGCTGGAAGATGTCGAGCGCGAATTGGAGGAGGCCGCGGCCAGCCTGGGCGCGGGCCGCTGGCAGACCATCCGCCGCGTGCTGCTGCCCGCGCTGCTGCCGGCCTTGCTGACCGGCTTCGCGCTGGCCTTTGCGCGCGCCATCGGCGAGTACGGTTCGGTGGTGTTCATCGCCGGCAACATGCCCATGATTTCGGAGATCACCCCCTTGCTGATCATTTCCAAGCTGGAGCAGTACGACTACGCCGGCGCCGCGGCCATCGCCACCGTCATGCTGGCGCTGTCGTTCGCCTTGCTGCTGGTCATCAATCTGTTGCAGGGCTGGCAGGCGCGCCGTGGCGGGAGGCAGCCATGAGCCCGGCCGATCACCGGCCCGCCCACCTGACCGAGCCGCGCTGGGTGCGCGCGCTGCTGCTGGGCGCGGCGCTGGCGTTCCTGACGCTGTTCCTGCTGGTGCCGCTGGCCGCGGTGTTCACCGAGGCCCTGCGCAAGGGGTGGCAGCTGTACCTGGCCGCCATCGTCGAGCCCGATGCCTGGTCCGCCATCCGGCTGACCCTGCTGGTGGCCGCCATCGCGCTGCCGGTGAACCTGGTGTTCGGCGTGGCGGCGGCCTGGGCGGTCACCAAGTTCCAGTTTCGCGGCAAGCAGTTGCTGATCACCCTGATCGACCTGCCATTTTCGGTTTCGCCGGTGGTGGCCGGCATGGTGTTCGTGCTGCTGTTCGGGTCGCAAGGCTGGTTCGGCTCCTGGTTGCAGGACCATGACTGGAAGATCGTGTATGCGGTGCCCGGCGTGATCCTGGCGACGCTGTTCGTCACGTTCCCGTTCATCGCCCGCGAGCTGATCCCGCTGATGCAGGCGCAGGGCAGCGAGGAAGAGCAGGCCGCGCTGACGCTGGGCGCCAGCGGCTGGCAGATCTTCTGGCGCGTCACGCTGCCCAATATCAAGTGGGGCCTGCTGTATGGCGCCATCCTGTGCAATGCCCGCGCCATGGGCGAGTTCGGCGCGGTCTCGCTCGTGTCCGGGCAGGTCCGCGGCCTGACCAACACGATGACCTTGCACGTCGAGATTCTCTACAACGAGTACCAGTTCGCGGCGGCCTTCGCCGTGGCGTCGCTGCTGGCCCTGCTGGCGCTGGTGACGCTGGCGGCCAAGCAGGTCGTCGAATGGCGCAACCAGCGGTTGTCGCCGCGGCAGGCCGAGGCGCCCGTGCATGCGGGCGCGCTGGCGGTGCGGCCGGCGGCAGCCTGAGCGCCGTTTACCAGGAGACGATTCATGAGTATTGAAGTTCGCGGTCTGTCCAAGCGGTTCGGCGCATTCCGGGCGCTCGACGAGGTCTCGCTGCATATCGAGACGGGCGAACTGGTGGCCCTGCTCGGGCCGTCGGGCTGCGGCAAGACCACCCTGCTGCGCATCATCGCCGGGTTGGAGTCGGCCGATGCCGGCAGCGTGCTGTTCGCCGGTGAAGATGCCACCGAAGTGGACGTGCGGCAACGCCAGGTCGGCTTCGTGTTCCAGCATTACGCGTTGTTCAAGCACATGACGGTGTTCGAGAACGTGGCCTTCGGCCTGCGCGTGCGGCACCGTTCGCAGCGCCCCTCGGAGGCGCGGATCCGCGCCAAGGTGCTCGACCTGCTGGGGCTGGTGCAGCTGGACTGGCTGGCCGACCGCTATCCGGCCCAGCTCTCCGGCGGACAGCGCCAGCGGATTGCCCTGGCGCGCGCCCTGGCCGTCGAGCCGCGCGTGCTGCTGCTGGACGAACCGTTCGGCGCGCTGGACGCCAAGGTGCGCAAGGAGCTGCGCCGCTGGCTGCGCCGGCTGCACGACGAGCTGCACGTGGCCAGCGTCTTCGTCACCCACGACCAGGAGGAAGCCCTGGAAGTGGCCGACCGCGTTGTCCTGATGAACGCCGGACGCATCGAGCAAGTGGGCTCGCCGCGCGAGGTCTGGGAGCGGCCGGCCACGCCATTCGTGTACGGCTTCCTGGGCGACGTCAACCAGCTGCATGGCCATGCCACGCGCGGCGTGTGGCGCCTGGGCGAGGTGGCGCTGCCGGCGCCGGACCTGCCCGAGGCCGACAACCAGCGCGCCATCGCCTATGTGCGTCCGCACGATATCGACCTGGCCCGCGCGGGCACGGCCGCTCCCGGCATCCCGGTGCGCCTGAACCACGTGTACCTGGCCGGACCCAGCGCCTACCTCGAACTGGCGCGCCAGGACGACCAGGCCATCATCGAGGCGCAGGTGCCTGAACCCCTGTTCCGCAGCCTGGGCCTCAAGGAGGGCGAGGCGCTGCTGGCCCAGCCGCGCCGCGCGCGCGTTTTCGCGGTGCAGCCATGATGGCGGCCCGTCCCCTCGCCGCCATCGCCGGCCTGACGGCCGCCGCCGCCGCTCGCTGGCACGACCTGCAGTCGCGCCTGGCGATCATCGCGCGGCAGTATCCCGACGCGGCGCTGGCTTCCTCGCTGGCCGCCGAAGACATGGTGCTGACCCACGCCATCTATGCCGGCGGGCTGGACCTGGAGGTGTTCACCCTGGATACGGGCCGGCTGCATACCGAGACCCTCGGCGTGCTGGACGCGGTGGCCACGCGCTACGGGCGCGCCATCACGGTTTACCGGCCCGACGCCGCCGCGGTGCAGGCGCATGTGGACGCGCACGGCATGCACGCCTTCTATGAAAGCGTGGCGTTGCGCAAGGCCTGCTGCGAAATCCGCAAGGTCGAGCCCTTGCGCCGCGCGCTGGCCGGGCGCGGCGCCTGGATCACCGGGCAGCGCCGCGCGCAATCGGCCACTCGCGGCGAGCTGCCCGACGAGGAGCGCGACCCCGTGTTCGGCCTCTACAAGTTCAACCCGCTGGCGGCGTGGAACGAGGCCGATGTGTGGAGCGTCATTCGCGCGCTGGGCATCCCGTACAACCCGCTGCACGACCAGGGCTACCCGTCCATCGGCTGCGAACCCTGTACGCGCGCCGTCCGCCCGGGCGAGGACGTGCGGGCCGGCCGTTGGTGGTGGGAATCGTCGGACTCGAAGGAATGCGGCCTGCACGCCGGCAACCGGGTCATCCAGATCGCGGCCCGGCCTGCCTGAGGCCCGGATCGCTACAGACATCGATAACGCAGACAGAAAGGAAACGCCAATGAGCGCCGTCATGACCCGCAGCCATCTCGACTGGCTCGAATCCGAAGCGATATTCATCCTGCGCGAGGTCGCGGCCGAATGCGCCCGGCCCGCGCTGCTGTTTTCCGGCGGCAAGGACTCGGTCGTCCTGCTGCGGCTGGCCGAGAAGGCCTTTCGTCCGGGCAGGTTCCCGTTCCCCTTGCTGCACATCGACACCGGGCACAACTACGACGAGGTGATCGCCTTCCGCGACGCCCGCGCCGCAGAACTGGGCGAGACGCTGCTGGTGCGCAGCGTCGAGGATTCGATCGCCCGCGGCAGCGTGGCGTTGCGGCGCGAAACCGACTCGCGCAACGCCGCCCAGGCCGTGACCCTGCTGGAGGCGATCGAGGAGCTGGGGCTGGATGCCTGCATCGGCGGAGCCCGGCGCGACGAGGAAAAGGCGCGCGCCAAGGAACGCATCTTTTCCTTCCGCGACGAGTTCGGCCAATGGGACCCCAAGGCCCAGCGCCCGGAACTCTGGAACCTGTTCAACACCCGCGTGCACCGGGGCGAGAACATGCGGGTGTTCCCGATTTCCAACTGGACCGAACTGGATGTGTGGCAGTACATCCAGCGCGAGCGCCTGGCGCTGCCGTCGATCTACTACAGCCATGCCCGCGAGGTGGTGCGGCGCAAGGGGCTGCTGGTGCCGGTCACGCGCCTGACGCCGCCGGCGGAGGGCGAAACCGTCGAGCGGCTGGCCGTGCGGTTTCGCACCGTGGGCGATATCTCGTGCACCTGCCCGGTGGCCTCCGATGCGGCCGATCCGGCTGCCATCATCGCCGAGACCGCGGTCACCGACATCACCGAGCGCGGCGCCACCCGGATGGACGACCAGACCTCCGAGGCGTCGATGGAACGCCGCAAACGCGAAGGCTACTTCTGAGCCGGCCCGCACCTGAACACCGGCGCGCCTGGCGCGCCCACTGGGGACATGCATGAACGCTTTGAACGATTCTTTCCTGGCCGGCGCCGACAACGGCGTGCTGCGGCTGATCACCGCCGGTTCGGTCGACGACGGCAAGTCGACGCTGATCGGCCGACTGCTGTACGACAGCAAGGGCGTCTTCGCCGACCAGCTCGACGCCATCTCGCGCGCCAAGCACAAGCGCGTGGCCGGCGACGGCATCGACTTCTCGTTGCTGACCGACGGCCTGGAGGCCGAGCGCGAGCAGGGCATCACCATCGATGTGGCCTACCGCTATTTTTCGACGCCCTTGCGCAAGTTCATCATCGCCGACGCGCCGGGCCACGAGCAGTACACGCGCAACATGGTGACCGGGGCGTCCACCGCCGATGCCGCCATCATCCTGGTCGACGCGACGCGGGCGGCCGACGGGCGGCTGCTGGCCCAGACCAAGCGCCACAGCGCCATCGCGCGCCTGCTGGGCATCAAGCACATCGTGGTCGCCGTCAACAAGATGGATCTGGTCGATTGGGACCGGGCCGTGTTCGAGCGCATCGGCGCAGCCTATGGCGAGCTGGCGCGCCGGCTGGCGCTGCCGGCGTTTCACATCCTGCCGTTGTCGGCGCTGCACGGCGACAATGTCGTCAACCTGTCGCCGCACTCGCCCTGGTACGAAGGGCAGCCCTTGCTGACGCTGCTCGAAGGGCTGGACCTGGCGGGAGACGGCCGCGATCTGCCATTGCGCGTACCGGTGCAATGGGTGGCGCGCCACGGCGGCGAACGGGCCGACGATTTTCGCGGCTACGCCGGCCGCGTGGCCAGCGGCGTGCTGCGTCCGGGCGACGAGGTCGTGGTGCAGCCGTCCGGGGTGCGCGCGCGCGTGCAGCGGGTGCTGGCCTTCGACGGCGAACTGCAGGAGGCGGTCAGTGGCGACTCGGTCACGTTGATCCTGGATCGCGATGTCGATGTCTCGCGCGGCGATGTGCTGGTGCATGCGCAGGCGCCGGCGCGCGTGGGCCGCGAGTTCGACGCGCAGCTGTGCTGGCTGGATGCGCAGCCGCTCAATCCCGCGCGCCGCTATCTGCTCAAGCATGGCACGCGGCTGACTTCGGCGAAGATCAGCGCGGTGCACACGCGGCGCGACATCCATGAGCTGCAGGAGGTGCCCAATGCCGATGGCGCCTTGCACATGAACGACATCGGCCGCGTGTCGCTGCTGACGCGCGAGGCCTTGGCGACCGATCCGTACGCCGCGATCGCGGCCACCGGCGCGTTCATCCTGATCGACGAGGCCACGCACCAGACGGCTGCCGCGGGCATGCTCGAATAGGCGGCCGCCAGACTCCCCGCCAGGCTGTTGTTTTTAATCCAAACCCTTGCTGGGCGCGGTTCTCCGGGCGATTTCCAAAGGATGAAATGATTTCCCCGGACGGCGTCGCCGTCTTGGGGTAAATTCGATGCATGGCTCGCAAGGGCTGCGGGGCTTGTCAAAAGTGCTGTGTTTTTGTGCAGTAGATTCATGGCAAGCACCGAACATTCTTTTTCCGCCGGTTTTGGGTCCCCGGCTGCCGCCCCCGCCGCCTTGCGCGGTCGGGGTGCGGTTACTAATGTTTCGCATCGCTTCCAGCAAGCCGACCGGGTCCGCGTCGACGACGGCTGGGCCAATCCCGACTACACCGCAGGTTCCGACGCAGCCGCGCTTCCTCCTGTCGCCGACGCGCTCGGGCAGGGCGGGCGGCGGGCCATCCCCATCGCCGTCGAGGGCGCGGATGCGTCACCGAATACTTGCGCCCAGGCGCCGGCCCCGCGCACCATCGTGCAGGCCGAAGAAGCCCGCAAGATGCTCTCGCGCAACGACTCCCCCGACATCCCGTTCGACGTGGCGGCCAACCCCTATCGGGGCTGCGAGCACGGCTGCGTGTACTGCTACGCGCGGCCCACGCATGCCTACCTGGGCTATTCGCCGGGGCTTGACTTCGAAACCCGGCTGGTGGCCAAGGCCAACGCGGTCGCCGCGCTGCGCGCCGAGCTGGCCCGTCCGGGCTACCGCGCATCGCCCATCAACATCGGTTCGGCCACCGACGCCTACCAGCCCATCGAGCGTACCTGGCGCCTGACGCGCGGCATGCTCGAACTGCTGCTGCAAACCCGCCACCCGCTTACCGTCGTTACCAAGAACGCCCTGGTCGAGTGCGATCTCGACCTGCTGCAGGACCTGGCGCGCCAGAAGCTGGTCACGGTATTCGTCAGCATCACCACGCTGGATGCCGCCATGGCCCGCACGCTGGAACCGCGCGCCTCGGCGCCGTACCGCCGGCTGCAAACGGTGCGCACTCTGGCGCAGGCCGGCGTGCCGGTGGGTGTGCTGGTGGCGCCTGTCATCCCGTTCATCAACGACGAATCCCTCGAGCACGTCCTGCAGGAGGCCAGCGCGGCTGGCGCCTGCTACGCCAGCTACACCGTGCTGCGCCTGCCCTGGGAAGTGAAAGAGGTTTTCGAAACCTGGCTGCAGGCGCATTTTCCGGATCGCGCCCAGCGTGTGCTGCACCGTATCGAAGATCTGCGCAACGGCCGGCGCAACGATACGGCCTTTGGTTCGCGCATGCGCGGTACCGGCATCTGGGCCGATTTGCTGCGCCAGCGTTTTGCGTTGGCCACGCGCAAGCTGGGCCTGAACCGCCACCGTCCCGAACTCGACACGCATCGTTTCGTCCCGCCGCTCGAGTCCGGCTTGCCGCCGGCCCGCGGCCGGCGCGAGGCGCGTGCCCAGCCGGGGCAGCTGGCCTTGTTTTAGCGGCGCGTCGCCGCAGGCGCCTGGCGCCGCCGCGACGTTGCCAGTGGTAGGGGGCCGCGCCCGTCGCGGCAGTGGTTTGACATGCATTCGCGGCGTGGTCCGCGAAGAGCCGGGGCCTCGGGGCCCGCCGGCTTCAACACCAGGAGAGTCGACATGACTATCGCTACGACGCTTGACGCTGCAACATCCTTGCCGACGGCCGTGCCCGGCCGCACTTTGGGCGCGCTGCGCCGCCTGGCGCGCGCATGGGCCGGCGCGGCGGTACCGCAGCGCAAATGGCCGTTTCCGCCGACGCCGCCGGGCCAGGCGCAGCCTTGCACGCCCTGCGCAGACAGCCAGCTCCGGTCCGCCCAGGCCGTCCAGCCTGCGCAGGCCCAGGCGCTTCACGCACAGGCCGAACTCAGCGGCGCGGCCACGCAAGCCGCCGCGCAAGTATTGAGCACCAAGGCCAAGATCATCGACGTGCTGCTGGTGGCGGTCTGGGGCGCCATGATTCCGGCGCTGATGTGGCTGGGCGCGGCTGGCGGGTTCTGAGCCGGGGTCAGCTCGACCCCAGCAGCACCACGCCGGCCAGGATGGCCAGGCAGCCAGCCAGTCGGCCTATGCCTACTTTTTCCCGTAGCAGGAACATTCCCGCCAGTGTGCCCAGCATCATCGACATTTCGCGGGCCGGGGCAACCAGGCTGAGCGGCGCGCCATTGCGCAGCGCGTACAGCACCAGGATGTAGCCCAGAGGCGACAGGACGCCCACCGCAATGGCAAGGTGCCATGGCCGGCCAATATTGGGCGCGCCGGCGCAGCACGTGAGGCGTCATCATCAGGGTGCGGGTGGCACAGGTGAACCAGTCGAACAGCACCGGCATGATCAGCAGCATCTTGACGCCATAGGCGTCCACCACGGTGTAGGCGGCGATGAACAGGCCGATGACCACCCCCCAGCGCACGCCAATCCAGGCCTGCGCCTGCCGGAACATGCCCAGTCGGCCTTGCGTGGCAATTAGCAGTACGCCGCCGACCACGCACAGCATGCCGGCAATACCGGTGGTGGTGGCCGGCTCGCTCAGCAGCGTGAAGGCGCCCATGGTCGAGAGCAGCGGGCCCGTACCGCGCGCGATCGGGTATACGACAGACAGATCGGCGACCTGGTAGCCGCGTTGCAGGCACAGGCTGTAGCCTAGATGCAACATACTGGACGCCAGGATGCACAGCACCACCGGCCAGCTCCAGACCATTCCGTCGTGCGCCAGCACCCAGATCACCCAGGGGGCATACAGTATGGTTGCCGCCAGGCCATAGGCAAAGACGAACATGGGGCCGACCATCGCGGCGCGCTTGGCAAGCAGATTCCAGGCCGCATGGGCCATGGCAGCCAGTACCGCCAAAATAAGGGACGTGTACGACATTGCGTTGGGATGTGTCCGCGAAGGCGGGGCCGGGTCCTGGTGTATACAGGCTGGCCGTGCCGCTAGAGTAACGTAAATAGGGCCGGAGGGTGGCAGCCCGCAGCCCTGTCCATGCTTTTGATGTAGAATGCTGGGTTTGCCAAACCTCATCCTCTGCTTGCGGAAACCCAATAGCCGTTGCCTGGCTGCGGCATCCGGCGGTAGCCATACCGACGGAGCGGCAGGCGCCACTTGTGGCGCATGACAGGCGACGGACAAGAAATCCTGGCAAATACTGTCCGCAAGGCAAGATGATCAAGGAGTTCTCGTGAACCTCATCGCTATCCTGGAACAGGAGGAAATTGCACGCCTTACCGGCGGCAATGCCGTAACCGAATTTGCTCCCGGCGACACCGTCGTGGTCAGCGTCAACGTTGTCGAAGGCACCCGCAAGCGCGTTCAGGCTTTCGAAGGCGTGGTCATCGCCAAGCGCAACCGCGGCCTGAACTCGTCGTTCATCGTGCGCAAGATCTCGTCGGGCGAAGCCGTGGAACGTACGTTCCAGCTGTACTCGCCGCAGATCGCCGGCATCGAAGTCAAGCGCCGCGGCGACGTGCGCCGCGCCAAGCTGTACTACCTGCGCAGCCGCTCGGGCAAGTCCGCACGCATCAAGGAAAAGCTGGTTCTCAAGAAAGCCAAGTCGGCTTGATCGAGACCGGGGCCGTGTCCGGCATGCAAACGTCGACGCGTTTGTGCCTGGCACGGCTTTCCGCGATAAAAGGGCACCCGCAAGGGTGCCCTTTTATCGTGAAAAAGTATCTGAAAGAATGCCTTTTCAGAGTGAAAGGGCACCCGCAAGGGTGCCCTTTTATCGTGAAAAGATATCTGGAGAAGCGTCTTTTTCGCCTGAAAGGGCACCCTTGCGGGTGCCTTTTTGCATGGCGGGGTTACTCTTGCAGCTGCCTTGTTTCTTTTTCGTTGCCGCATGTCTGACTCTGCTCCTTCTCGTCCACGCCGCACGCCAGTGCGTCCGCTCTTCGATCCCATGGCGCAGCCTTGGGAAACCGCCAATCAGGGGCTGGCCCGCGTGGACGAACGCCTGCTGACGCCGCCCGAGCTGCGCTCCAGCCTGCGCCCGGCCGATCACTGGCGGCTCGATCCCTTGTGCGCGGCGGAGCCGCGCGCGCCCGGCCGGGAAGGCAGTCTGGTGGCCGCGGCGGTATTGATCCCCCTGGTCATGCGGGCCGATGGCGTGCGCGTCATGCTGACCCAGCGCGCCGCGCACCTGCACGACCACGCCGGCCAGGTCAGCTTCCCGGGCGGGCGTATCGAAGTCAGCGATGCCACGCCGGTGGCCGCCGCGTTGCGCGAGGCCCAGGAGGAAACCGGCCTGCCGGTGCAGCAAGTGGAAGTGCTGGGCAGCATGCCCCAGTATTTCACCGCCACGGGCTTTGCCATCACGCCGGTGGTCTCGCTGGTGCAGCCCGATTTCGAGCTGGCGCCCGATGCGTTCGAAGTGGCCGAGGTGTTCGAGGTGCCGCTGTCGTTTCTCATGGACCCGGCCAATCATCGGCTGTACCGCGCCGCGCTGCCCGATGGCTATGTGCGCCAATACTATGCGATGCCATGGCAGCGCTATTTCATCTGGGGCGCCACCGCGGGCATGCTGCGCAATCTGTATCAGACGGTGCGCGAGGCGCTGCCGGGTTGACCCCGCCAGCGGGAGTAATATTCCCGATCAGTACGGCGCGCCGTGGCGCGCCTTTTTTCATCCCGGCGCAGGGCGCCTCGCAGTCTGGACAGGATCTAGCCGTGAAATACCGCAAACTCGGACACACCGATCTCGACGTCAGCCTCATCGGCCTGGGCACCATGACCTGGGGCGAGCAGAACACCGAGGCGCAGGCTCACGAACAGTTGGACTATGCGCTGGCGCACGGCATCAACCTGGTCGACGCCGCCGAGATGTATCCCGTGCCGCCCAAGCCGGAAACCCAGGGACGCACCGAAAGCTGCATCGGCAGCTGGCTGGCCCGGACCGGACGGCGTCACGAGGTGGTCCTGGCCAGCAAGGCGGCTGGTCCGGTGCGCGACGCCAAGCGCCCCAGCCATATCCGCGACGGCAAGACCTTTCTCGACCGCAAGAACCTGACACAGGCGCTGGACGCCAGCCTCAAGCGCCTGCAGACCGATTACCTGGACCTCTACCAGCTGCACTGGCCCGATCGCACCACCAATACTTTCGGCAAGCTGGCCTACCCGTGGGTGGACGACGCCCACACCGTACCGATCGAAGAGACGCTTGAGGTGCTGCAGGATTTCGTGCGCGCGGGCAAGGTGCGCCATGTCGGCCTGTCCAACGAAACCCCGTGGGGCGTGGCGCGTTTCCTGCAGGCAGCCGAGAAGCACGGGCTGCCCAAGGTGGCCACGATCCAGAACCCGTACAACCTGCTCAACCGCATCTTCGAGATCGGCCTGGCCGAGTTCAGCCACCGCGAAGGCGTCGGGCTGCTGGCCTACTCGCCGCTGGCCATGGGTATCCTGTCGGGCAAGTACCTCGACGGGGCGCGCCCGGAGGGCTCGCGGCTCGCGCTGTTCACGCGGTTTACCCGCTACAGCAACCCGCAGGCCGAAGCCGCGGCGCGCGACTACGTGATGCTGGCGCGCGACCACGGCCTGGCGCCGGCGCAGATGGCGCTGGCCTGGGTCAACCAGCGTCCGTTCGTAAGCAGCAACCTGATGGGCGCGACCACGCTGGCGCAGTTGAAGGAAAACATCGAGAGCGTCGAGGTCACCCTGTCGGACGAGGTGCTGCAAGGCATCGAGGCCATCCACGCGCGCCAGCCCAATCCGGCGCCGTAAGGGGGCGGAAGTCGGCAGGTGCCTGTCCGCGTGGGGACAGGCACCCCGGGAGTCGGCAGGTGCCTGTCCGCGTAGGGACAGGCACCCCGGAAGTCGGCAGGCGCCTGTCCGCGTAGGGACAGGCACCCCGGAAGTCGGCAGGTGCCTGTCCGCGTGGGGACAGGCACCCCGGAAGTCGGCAGGTGCCTGTCCTCGTGGGGACAGGCACCCCGGAAGTCAGCAGGTGCCTGTCCTCGTGGGGACAGGCACCTGAGGGTTTCAGTAGGGGCGCGCGGCCGCGTTTTCGTCCAGGATGCGCAGGTACAGCGCGTAGCGGCCGGCGTCGATCTGGCCGGCTTGCAGCGCTGCCAGGACGCCGCAGCCGGGCTCGTGGCGATGGGTGCAGTTGTAGAAGCGGCAGTGCTCGATATGTGGGGCGAATTCCGGGAAGCCGCGCAGGATCTGTTCGCCGTTGAGGTGCTGCAGGCCGAACGCCTGGAAGCCCGGCGAGTCGATCAGGTCGCCGCCGGGTTCGGGCAGGTGGTAGAGCCGCGTGCTGGTGGTGGTGTGGCGGCCCATGTCCAGCGCCGCCGAATATTCGCGCGTGGCGGCCTGGGCGTGCGGCACCAGCGTGTTGAGCAGGGTGGACTTGCCCATGCCGCTCTGGCCCAGCAGCAGGCTGGTGCGCCCGGCCAGCCGTGGCGCCAGGCGCTCGTGCACCATGGCGTGGTCCTGCGCGCTCAATTCGATGACGGGTACGCCCAGCCGGCGCAGCGGCTCCAGGCGCGCGCGCGCGGCGTCCAGTCCGTTGGGCAGGTCTATCTTGTTGAGCACGATCACCGGCTCGATGTCGGCGCTCCAGGCGCCGGCCAGGGAGCGGCCGGTCAGGTCGTCCGCGAAGGTGGGTTCGACCGCCACGACGATCAGCAATTGGTCGACGTTGGCGGCGAATTGCTTGACGCGCATTTCGTCGGAGCGAAACAGCAGGTTGCGCCGCGGCAGCACGGCTTCGATGGCGCCTTCGTCGCGGCCTTGCGGGGTGATGCGCACGCGGTCGCCGACGGCCGGGCCGTTCTTCTTGCCGCGCGGAAAGCACTGCCGCAGCGAGCCGTCGGCCAGCTCCACGGTGTAGTGGCGACCGTGGGCGGCGATGATCAGGCCTTCGGCCTGGTTGCTGCTCATGCGCCCGCCATCAGGTGGCGGATGCGTACCGCGGCTGGAGGATGGCTGTCGTAGAAGGCGGAGTGCACAGGATCGGGCGTCAGGGTGGCGGCGTTGTCATCGTACAGTTTGACCAGCGCCGATACCAGCCGATCCGGCGAACTCTGGGCCGCGGCGTAGCGGTCGGCCTCGAATTCGTCGCGGCGCGAGTACCAGCTGGCCAGCGGGGTCAGCATGAAGGTGAACACCGGCACGACCAGGAAGAACAGCACCAGCGCCATGGCGTCGTTGCGTCCGCCCAGGTTGGGCAGGACGCCCAGTCCTTCGTAGAACCAGGGCTGGCGGGCCAGCCAGCCCAGCGCGGCGAAGAAGACCAGCGCGCCGGCAAAGCTGAGCGCCAGCCGCTTGATGATGTGGCGGCGCGCGAAGTGGCCCAGCTCGTGGGCCAGCACCGCTTCGATCTCGTCGCCGTTCAGGCGCGCGAGCAGGGTATCGAAGAAGACGATGCGGCGCGATTTGCCGAACCCGGTGAAGTAGGCGTTGCCGTGGGTCGAGCGGCGCGAGCCGTCCATCACGAACAGCCCGTTCAGGGCAAAGCCGCAGCGCTGCGCCAACTGGCGGATGCGGCCGGCCAGTTCGGGGTCGTTGAGCGGGGTGAACTTGTTGAACAGCGGCGCGATGAAGGTGGGATAGATGAGCAGCAGCAGCAGGTTGTAGCCCAGCCACAGGCCCCAGGCCCACAGCCACCAGTAGGCGCCGGCGCCGGCCATCAGCCACAGCACGGCGGCGGCCAGCGGCAGGCCCAGGACCAGGGCCACCAGCACGCCCTTGACGGCATCGCTGAAAAACAGGGCGGGCGTCATGCGGTTGAAGCCGAAGCGCCCCTCCAGGCGGAATTGCCGCCACAGGGTGAAGGGCAGGCCGAGCAGGCCCAGCAACAGCGGCACGCAGGCCAGCAGCAGCAATTGGCGCAGGAAGTCGTGCTGGGTCAGCTGCCCCAGCCACAGGTCGATGAACTGCAGGCCGCCCAGCAGCGTCAGCGCCACCAGGATGGCCGCGTCGTAGACGCGTTCGAGCATGCCCAGGCGCACGCGCGCGACGGTGTAGTCGGCCGCGCGCTGGTGGCTGTGCAGCCCGATGCGCGGGGCGAACTCGGGCGGGACGGACTGGCGGTTGGCCGCCACGTGGCGGATCTGGCGGGTGGCCAGCCACAGGCGCACGCCGATATCGGCCAGCAGCAGGACAACGAAGAAAAGCGTGAAAAGGGGCACGGGTGCGGTCACGGGGCAGGGGTATGCGAAAATGGTGCGTTTTAAAGGCAAATTATATGGCTGCGAACGAAAACCGCCTGGTCTGGCTCGATATGGAAATGACCGGGCTCGATCCCGAGAAAGAGCGCATCATCGAGGTGGCGGTGGTCGTGACCGAGGCCGATCTCACCGTGGTGGCCGAAGGCCCGGTGCTGGTGGTGCACCAGCCCGACAGCCTGCTCGACGCCATGGACAACTGGAACAAGTCCACCCATGGCAAGAGCGGCCTGATCGAGAAGGTCAAGGCATCGACGCTGGGCGAGGCCCAGGCCGAGCAGATCCTGCTCGAATTCCTGGCCGAGCACGTGCCCGCGGGCAAGTCGCCGCTGTGTGGCAATACCATCAGCCAGGACCGGCGCTTCATGTACGCCTACATGCCCAACCTGGAGCGCTTCTTCCATTACCGCAACCTGGATGTCAGCACCCTGAAGGAGCTGGCGCGGCGCTGGGCGCCCGCGGTCTACAAGGGATTCGACAAGAAAAGCCGCCACGAGGCGCTGGCCGACATCTACGAATCCATCGACGAACTCAAGTATTACCGCGAGCACCTGCTCAAGGTCTGAGCAGGCCGGCGCGGCATCGAACGGCAGGGCGCCATGGACATCGAGCGCGTCGAGCAGGTCCGCGCCGTCGAACGGCTGGCGCATCGTCGCGGGCTGGCGCTGATGCCGCGCGCAGGCTTGGCCGCCGCCGATTTCGTCGCGGCCCGCCTGCCGGCCGGCGCGCAGGTGCTGGCCCTGGCCGGACCGGGCAACAATGGCGGCGACGTGCTGGTGGCGGCCACGCTGCTGCAGGCGCGCGGCTATCGGGTCGCGGTCGTCATGCCCGCCGGCCCGGCGCGCCTGCCTGACGATGCGCGCCGGGCCTGGCAAGATTGGTGCGCCGCCGGCGGCCAGGCCAGCGCCGATCTGCCGGCTCATGCGCCGGCGCTGGTCATCGACGGTTTGTTCGGCATCGGCCTGGCCCGTCCGCTGGGTGGGGCATGGCAGGGGCTGATCGACCAGGTCAACGCCTGGCGCGTGCCGGTGCTGGCGCTGGATGTGCCCAGCGGCCTGAGCGCGGCCAGTGGCCAGCCGCTGGGTGATCCGCCGGGCCGCCCGGTGCGGGCCACCTGGACCCTGTCGTTCATCGGCGTGCCGGCCGCCCTGCGCGCACCGGGCGCCGCGGCCTGGTGCGGCGAACAGTATCTGTCCCTGCTTGGTTTGACGCCGGCTTTCCTGGCCGAGGCCGTCGGCCCGTGCGGGCAGGCGACGGCTACGGCCGCCCGCCGAAGCGGCCCATGATGTCGGCCTGGGCCGGCCGATAGCGCGCGTTCTCGCGGCCGGCCACGGCATCCAGGTGGCGTTCCGAGGCGTCGAAGACTTGCCAGTAGATGCGCCGGCACAGTGCGCGGGCCGCGTTGCCGGGCCAGCCGTCCGGTTCCATGGGGGGGGGCAGCTGCGGATCGTGCAGCACGATGCGCCGCCAGTTGTGCAGCAACAGCACCCGCACCGCGAAGGCCTGCGCGGGGGGGGGGGGCGGATCCAGCAGTTTTTCCACCGGGCCGAAATTGCGCGAGAACAGGCGGTATTGGTCCGCCACCTCATCGAGATTCCAGCATTGTCCCGCCAGGCTGGCGATCGGCAGGCCGCCGGCGCCGGCCAGGTCGCGCGCCGACAGCACCAGGGCCTTGTCGGGGATACCCAGCTTTTCGAGGATATCGTGCGCGGCGCGCGCTTCGGTCTGCGGGTGGGCGAACAGGCCCGGGGCCACCATGCCGAACCCTTCCCAGAGCAGTTCGCGGCGCAGCTCGCCCCGCTCGGCCAGGCCATTGTTGCCGGCGCGCGGCAGCGCCACCAGTGTCCATTCGCCGTTCCAGGCGCGCGCCGGCCCGTCATAGATGCGCTGCGAGGCGTGCGCGGTGTGGCGCAGGCCGTGTTCCGACAACAGATACAGGCTGCGCCGTCCATGGCGCTCGGATTGCAGCCAGCCCTGCGCGACCAGCCTGAACACGCTGGTGCGCAGCAGGCGTTCGTTGATGCCGATAGGGGCCAGCAGCTCGATCAGGTCGCCCAGCCAGATGGCGCCGCCGTGCGGCGCCAGCGCGTCGCCCAGCAGGCTGACGCACAGCGATTTGGCGCGGGGCGGATCGTTTTTCAGCAGACGGGAGAGAAAGCGGTCCAGCGGTGACGGAGTGCTTGCCATGTGCGGGCGTAGGCCGGGCGGATACGAGGATTCATGACATGATACATAAATCCAATGTGATACAGAAATAGGTTTGACAATGGATTTTTTGTATTAAATAATCCCATGCATGAGACGGCGGAAAGTCCGGGCGCGCCAGCGCCTGGCGCAGCCCCGCCGCAGGAGACAGATATGTACGCTCAATTGGTCGAAACCGGGGGCGGCAAGGTCAAGCATGTCGATCAGCTGGAAGGCCCCGAGCAGGCGCGCCGTATCGACGACGGGGTGCGCATCGAACCCAAGGACTGGATGCCCGAGGCCTATCGCAAGACCTTGGTGCGCCAGATTTCCCAGCACGCCCATTCCGAGATCGTCGGCATGCTGCCCGAGGGCAACTGGATCACCCGCGCGCCGTCGCTCAAGCGCAAGGCGATCCTGCTGGCCAAGGTGCAGGACGAGGCCGGGCACGGCCTGTATCTCTACAGCGCGGCCGAGACGCTGGGCGTTTCGCGCGAGGACCTGATCGACGATCTGCACACGGGCCGCGCCAAGTACTCCAGCATCTTCAACTATCCCACCCTGACGTGGGCCGATATCGGCATGATCGGCTGGCTGGTCGATGGCTCGGCCATCATCAACCAGATCCCGCTGTGCCGATGTTCGTACGGCCCCTACGCGCGCGCCATGGTGCGCGTGTGCAAGGAAGAGTCGTTCCACCAGCGCCAGGGCTACGATCTGCTGATCCAGATGTGCCTGCACGGCACGCCCGAGCAGAAGGCCATGTGCCAGGAGGCGTTCAATCGCTGGTGGTGGCCGGCGCTGATGATGTTCGGCCCCTCCGACGCCGACTCGCCCAACAGCGCGCAGTCGATGCAATGGAAGATCAAGCTGTTCTCCAACGACGAATTGCGCCAGAAAATGGTCGACCAGACCGTGCCGCAGGCCGAGTACCTGGGGCTGACGGTGCCCGATCCCGACCTGAAGTGGAACGCCGAGCGCGGCCATTACGATTTCGGCGCGATCGACTGGGACGAGTTCTACGCGGTGATCAAGGGCCATGGCCCGTGCAACCGCGAACGCCTGGCCGCCCGCGTCAAGGCGCACGAGGATGGCGCCTGGGTGCGCGAGGCAATGGCCGCCCACGCCGACAAGCAGGCGCGCCGCAAGGCGGCCTGACGGCGCCGCCGGTTTCTCCATTCCAGTTTCGGCGCGCCCAGGCGGCGCGCCAGGGATACGCATCATGAGCAAAGATTGGCCTCTCTGGGAAGTATTCATCCGCAGCCAGCATGGCCTGGCCCACAAGCATGTGGGCAGCCTGCACGCGCCCGACGCCGAAATGGCCATCAACCATGCGCGCGATGTCTATACGCGCCGCAACGAGGGCCTGAGCATCTGGGTCGTGCGCGCGTCCGACATCGTGGCCAGCAGCCCGGGCGACAAGGAGCCGCTGTTCGAACCCGCCAACAGCAAGGTCTACCGGCATCCGACGTTTTTCCCGATGCCCGACGAAATCAAGCACATGTAGGGCGGGGCGGCGAACATGGACAAGTCATTGTTTGAGTACCTGCTGCGGCTGGGCGACACCACCCTGGTGCTGTCGCAGCGCCTGGGCCAGTGGTGCGGCCACGGGCCCGTGCTGGAAGAGGACCTGGCGCTGACCAATACCGCGCTCGACCTGCTGGGCCAGGCCCGCATGTGGCTGACGCTGGCCGGCGAGGTCGAGGGGGCCGGGCGCGACGAGGACCGGCTGGCGTACCTGCGCGATGCGCCGCAGTTCCGCAACCTGCTGCTGGTCGAGCGGCCCAATGGCCACTATGGCGACACCATGGCGCGCCAGTTCCTGTTCGACACCTGGCACTACTTCCTGCTGATCCGCCTGGCCAGGTCGGCCGACGAACGCGTGGCGGCGATTGCCGCCAAGGCGTTGAAGGAGGTCACCTACCACGCGCGCCGTTCCGCCGACCTGGTGGTGCGGCTGGGCGATGGCACGGCGCTCAGCCACGCGCGGATGCAGGCGGCGATCGACGCGGCCTGGCCCTACGTGGGCGAGATGTTCGTCGACGATGCCATCGACCAGGATCTTGCCGCGCGCGGCATCGCCTGCGAGCTGTCCAGCCTGCGCGACGAGTGGCTGGCGCAGGTGCGCGAAGTGCTGGACGAGGCCACCCTGGCCATGCCGCAGGAGGACGAGGCCTTCCATCCCGCCCATCGCGGAGGACGGCAGGGGCGCCATACCGAGCACCTGGGCTACATCCTGGCCGAGATGCAGCACCTGCAGCGCGCCTATCCCGGAGCCTCGTGGTGAACGCCTTGCCCAGGGTGCCGGCCGGCCAGGTGCTGGCCTGGCTGGAAAGCGTGCCCGACCCGGAGATCCCCGTGCTGTCGGTGGTGGATCTCGGCGTGGTGCGCGACATCGGCTGGGACGGCGATACCTGCGTGGTCACCATCACGCCCACGTACTCGGGCTGTCCGGCCATGCGCGAAATCACCCACGACATCGAGACCACGCTGGCCGGCCACGGCCTGGCCAGCGTGCGGGTCGAGACGCGCCTGGCGCCGGCCTGGACCACCGACTGGATGACCGCGCGCGGCCGCGCCGCGCTCAGGCAGTACGGCATCGCCGCGCCGGTCGAGCGCGCCGTCGATATTTCCGGCATCAGCCGGCGCCGCGCCGCGCCCGCCATCGAATGCCCGCACTGCGGTTCGCTCGATACGCGGCTGATCAGCCATTTCGGATCGACCTCCTGCAAGGCGCTGTACCGTTGCGTCGCCTGCCGCGAGCCGTTCGATTACTTCAAGCCCCACTGAATGCCCGCGCCATGAGCCACAATCCATTCCATATGCTGAAGGTCGCTTCGGTGGCGCGCAACACGCGCGACGCCGTGGTGGTCACGTTCGACCTGCCGCCCGAGCTGGCCGGCGACTTCCGCTTCCGGCCGGGCCAGTACCTGACCCTGCGCACCCGCCTGGACGGCGAGGAGGTGCGCCGCTCGTACTCCATCTGTTCGGCGCCGGGCGACGGCGTGCTGCGCGTGGCCATCAAGAAGGTCGACGAGGGGGTGTTCTCCAACTGGGCCAACCACGAGCTGCAGCCCGGCCAGAGCCTGGAAGTGATGCCGCCGGCGGGCAACTTCACCGTCGACTTCGACCCGGACAACGCGCGCCACTATGTGGCGTTCGCGGTGGGCAGCGGCATCACGCCGGTGTTCTCGCTGGTGAAGTCGGCCCTGTCGGCCGAACCGCGCAGCCGCTTCACGCTGTTCTTCGGCAACCGCGCCTCGTCCTCGGTGCTGTTTCGCGAGGAAATCGAAGACCTCAAGAACCTCTATATGGAGCGCTTCTCGCTGGTCTACATCATGAGCCGCGAAAGCCAGGACATTGAGCTGTTCAATGGTCGCCTGGACGGCGATAAAGTCGATCAACTGCTCACCGCCTGGATGCGGCCCGGCGATATCGATTACGCTTTTGTGTGCGGTCCGCAAACCATGATCGAGAGCGTGGTCGAGCACCTGCAGGCGCGCGGCATGCCCAAGTCGCATATCAAGTTCGAGCTGTTTGGCGCGCCCAAGGGGCCGCGGGCGCTGCGCACCGGACGCGACGCGCCCGCCGCGCCCGGCAAGGGCCAGTGCGAGGTCACGGTTGTGCAGGACGGCCACAGCCGTACGTTTTTCATCGACAAGAACAAGGATAGCGTGCTCGATTCGGCGCTGGCGCAAGGCGTCGAGCTGCCTTATTCGTGCAAGGGCGGGGTGTGTTCCACCTGCCGCTGCAAGGTCGTCGAAGGCGAAGTCGACATGGACGCCAACTTCGCCCTGGAAGATTACGAAGTGGCGCGCGGTTTCGTGCTCAGCTGCCAGAGCTACCCGGTCAGCGATCGGCTGGTCATCGACTTCGACCAGGAAACCTGAGCCGTCCCGGCCAGCGACGCAATACAACTATTCATCACGGAGATAGCGCAGTGTCCCAAGATTTCTTTGAACGCCACCAGCCCATGTTGCAGAAAGCGCTGGAAGCCGCCGCGCAGCGCGGCTATTGGAGCCCGTTCCCCGAGTCGCCCAGCCCGCGCAATTACGGCGAAACCGCCGCCCAGGACGGCCAGGCCGCGTTCGAGGCGCTGCGCGGCAAGCCGTTCGCGCTGGACCTGCCGCAAGCCTCGGGCGCCGTGGGGGGCGAGGTCTCGCCGTTCGGCTTCGAACTGGGTATTACCTATCCGCAGGTCGCGCCCGAAGCGCTGGTCGCGGCATCGTCCAAGGCCCTGGAGCAATGGCGCCGGGCCGGGCCGCGCGCCTGGGTGGGCGTGTCGCTGGAGATCCTCCAGCGCCTGAACCGCCGCAGCTTCGAGATGGCCCACGCCGTGCAGCACACCACCGGCCAGGCCTTCATGATGGCCTTCCAGGCCGGCGGCCCGCATGCGCAGGACTGCGGCGTCGAGGCCGTGACCTATGCCTGGCAGGAAATGTCGCGCATCCCCGGGGTGGCGCTCTGGGAAAAGCCGCAGGGCAAGCACGACCCCATCAAGATGGAAAAGCGCTTCACCGTGGTGCCGCGCGGCATCGCGCTGGTGATCGGCTGCTCGACCTTCCCCACCTGGAACGGCTATCCGGGCCTGTTCGCCAGCCTGGCCACCGGCAACACGGTCATCGTCAAGCCGCATCCCGGCGCCATCCTGCCGCTGGCCCTCACCGTCCAGGTGGCGCGCGAGGTGCTGGGCGAGGCCGGCTTCGACCCCGACGTGGTGCTGCTGGCGGCGCATCCCGCCGGCGACGACACCGCGCAGCGCCTGGCGCTGGATCCGGCGGTGCGCATCGTCGACTTCACCGGCAGCAGCGCCAACGGCAACTGGCTGGAGCAGAACGCCCGCCAGGCCCTGGTGTATACCGAGAAGGCCGGCGTCAACCAGGTTCTCATCGATTCCACCGACGACCTCAAGGGCGTGGCGCGCAATCTGGCGTTCTCGCTGGCGCTGTATTCCGGCCAGATGTGCACGGCGCCGCAGAATATCTATGTGCCGCGCGACGGCATCCAGACCGCCGAAGGCCGGGTCGGCTTCGACGAGGTGGCCGCGGCGCTGGGAGCCGCCCTGGACAAGCTGGCCGGCGACCCGGCCAAGGCGGTCGAATTGACCGGCGCGGTCCAGAACGACGCGACGGTGGCGCGCATCGGCAAGGCGCGCCAGCTGGGCCTGCCGGTGCTGGCCGACAGCAAGGCGCTGGCGCACCCGCAATTCGAGCAGGCGCGCGTGCATACGCCGCTGCTGCTGCGCGCCGACGCCGGCAACGACGCGCTCGGACAGGAGTGGTTCGGGCCGATCGCCTTCGTGGTCGCCACCGATTCCACCGCCCACAGCATCGAGCTGGCCGGCGCCAGCGTGCGTCAGCATGGCGCGCTCAGCCTGTCGGCCTATACCACCGACGAGGCGGTCGCGTCCCGGGTGCAGGACATGGCCGAGCACAGCGGCGTGTCGCTGTCGCTGAACCTGACCGGCGGCGTGTTCGTGAACCAGACCGCTGCGTTCAGCGATTTCCATGGCACCGGCGCCAACCCGGCCGCCAATGCCGCGCTGTCCGATTCGGCGTTCGTCGCCAACCGGTTCCGCGTCGTGCAAACCCGCCGCCACGTTTGAGGGGGCAGCCATGACCTACCAGGACATCCTGTTCGAGCTGGCCGGCGGCGTGGCCCGCCTGACGCTGAACCGCCCGGACAAGCTCAACAGCTTCACCGCCCGCATGCACGGCGAGGTGGCCGATGCGCTCGGCCGGATCGAGCGCGAGGGCGCCCGCGTGCTGGTGCTGACCGGCGCCGGCCGCGGCTTTTGCGCCGGCCAGGACCTGAGCGAACGCCGCCCCACGGCCGACGGAGCGCCGCCCGACCTGGGCGAGACGGTCGAGAAATTCTACGGACCGCTGGTGCGCCGCCTGGCCGCGCTGCCCCTGCCCGTGGTGGTGGGGGTCAATGGCGTGGCCGCCGGAGCGGGCGCCAACCTGGCCCTCGCCGGCGACATCGTGATCGCCCGCGAGTCCGCCAGTTTCATCCAATCGTTCTGCAGGCTGGGGTTGATCCCCGACACCGGCGGGACTTTCGCGCTGCCGCGCCTGGTCGGCCGCGCCCGCGCCGCGGGCCTGGCCCTGCTGGGCAACAAGCTGAGCGCCCGGCAGGCGCAGGATTGGGGCCTGATCTGGCAATGCGTGGCCGATGACGAGTTCGACAGCGCGCTCGACGGACTGGCCGCCCATTTCGCGCAGGCGCCCACCAAGGGCCTGGCGTTCACCAAGCGCGCGCTGCAGGCCAGCCTGGGCAACGATCTGTCCACCCAGCTCGACCTGGAGCGGGACATGATGCGCGAGCTGGGCCGCAGCGCCGACTACGCCGAGGGCGTGGCGGCATTTCTCGATAAACGCGAACCGCAATTCAAGGGGAAATAATGAACGCGCATGTTCCTGCCGTAGACGTGCCCAGCGATCCGCACGAACTGGCACGCGCCGTGGGCGCCACGATGTATGCCGGCGACGCGGCGTCGCAGGGCCTGGGCATGACGGTGGTGGAAATCGCCCCGGGCTACGCCAAGCTGAGCATGCCGGTGCGCGCCGACATGCTCAACGGCCACAAGACCTGCCACGGCGGCTTTATTTTCGCGCTGGCCGACAGCGCGTTCGCGTTTTCGTGCAACTCGCGCAACGTCAGCACCGTGGCGTCGGGCTGCACCATCGATTACCTGGCCCCGGGCCTGGAGGGCGACGTGTTGACGGCGGTGGCGCAGGAGCGGTCGCTGGCCGGCCGCACCGGCATTTACGACGTGACCGTCACCAACCAGCAGGGACGCTCGGTGGCGGTATTCCGTGGCCGCTCGTACCGGATCCGCGGCCAGGTCGTGGGCGAGCCGCCGCAGGACTGAGGCGGCGCAAAGACAAGAAAAGGGCGGCCGGCAACGCGCCGCCGGCAACTGGAATTTTCAGGAGACAAACCATCATGTCCACCACCATGAGCAAGCCGGGGTTGGATCCGATCGAGCACGCCAGCCGCGACGAGATCGCGGCCTTGTAGCTGGAGCGGCTCAAGTGGACGCTCAGCCATGCCTACCAGAACGTGCCCCATTACAAGAAGGCATTCGACGCGGCTGGCGTGCACCCCGAGGATTTGCAGCAGCTGTCCGACATCGCCAGGTTTCCGTTCACCACCAAACAGGACCTGCGCGACAACTATCCCTTCGGCATGTTCGCCGTCCCGCGCGAGCGCGTGTCGCGGGTGCATGCCTCCAGCGGTACCACCGGCAAGCCGACCGTGGTGGGCTATACCGCGCGCGATCTCGACAACTGGGCCAACCTGGTGGCGCGCTCGATCCGCGCGGCCGGCGGCAAGCCCGGCGACATCGTGCACGTGGCCTACGGCTACGGGCTGTTCACCGGCGGGCTGGGCGCGCATTACGGCGCCGAGCGGCTGGGCTGCACGGTGGTGCCCATGTCGGGCGGGCAGACCGAGAAGCAGGTGCAGCTGATCAACGACTTCCGGCCCGACATCATCATGGTCACGCCGTCCTATTACTGCAATATCCTGGAGGAACAGCGCCGCCAGGGCATGGACCCGCGCCAAAGCTCGCTGCGCATCGGCATTTTCGGCGCCGAGCCCTGGACAGGGCAGATGCGGGCGGACATCGAGGCCGAGGGCGGCATCGACGCGGTCGATATCTATGGCCTGTCCGAAGTGATGGGGCCGGGCGTGGCCAGCGAATGCGTCGAAACCAAGGATGGCCCGGTCGTGTGGGAAGACCATTTCTATGCCGAGATCGTCAATCCGGATACCGGCGAGCCGGTGGCCGACGGCGAACCGGGCGAGCTGGTGTTCACATCGCTGACCAAGGAAGCGATGCCCATCATCCGCTATCGTACGCGCGACCTCACGCGCCTGCTGCCGCCCACCTCGCGCAGCATGCGCCGCATCGGCAAGATCACCGGCCGCAGCGACGATATGCTGATCGTGCGGGGCGTGAACCTGTTTCCGATCCAGGTCGAGGAGCTGGTGCTGAAGATCGCCCAGCTGGCGCCGCACTACCAGTTGGTGCTGTCGCGCTCGGGCAACCTGGACGAGCTGGAAATCCTCACCGAGGTACGCGCCGAATTCTCCACCCTGACCGAGGCCGAGCGCGCCGGCCTGGGCAAGCAGCTGCAGCATGCGGTCAAGTCATACATCGGCGTCAGCGCCCGCGTGCAGGTTGCCGACACGGGCTTCGTCGAGCGTACCCTGACGGGCAAGGCGCGGCGCGTCATCGACAAGCGGCCGCGCTGATCGCGGCGGGTTCGCAGGGCGCAACGCCGGCCGCCATGGCCGGCGTTGCCGTTTCAGGGGTAGACGACCGAAAAGCCCACGTAGGTGGTCAGCATGGTCGCCTCGACCTCTCCACTGGCCTTCTTCACGTAGCCGGCCAGGTATTGCAAGGTGAACGATTTCTTCGCCTGGCCGGCTTGCATGGTGCCGGAAAATGCCGCGGCATGCTGGTTGGGCTCGGTCTCGCCCATGGGAATCTGCTTGCCGTTCAGGTTCATCAGCCGGATCTGCACCCCCTTGGCTTCGGTCACACCACTGGGCGGCGATTTGAGCAGCGTTGCGGCGTCGACGTACCAAGCCTGCTTATAGGCTTTCAGATCCTTGGTGCCGTAATCCGGTGGTGGGGCCGGGCTCGAAGTACAGCTTGAGAGTGTTGACGGTGGTCGGGCAGTCCTTCAGCTTGATATCGAAGCGAGTGCGCCCCGCCACGTCGCCGGCGTTCTTCAGCGCGCTCTTGGAGATCGTGGGCAGGTGCACGACCTTGATGTAACCGGGGCTCGGGTCCTCGATCGTGCAGGTCTGGTCGGTGATCGTGCCGGTAATGACAATGGTGCCATCGTCGGCATGCGCCGCGAAGGCAAGGGCGAGGGCACCAGCGCAGACCGAGGCGCGAAGAACGGAGGATTTTGCTTGCATACGGCCAATAGGCGGCGCAAAGCGCCGTACATGAATCGAAGTGCAAGCATTTTAGAAAGTGCGGGGGGGGGCTTACTTTTGTATAGGACTTATCCTTATCAAGCCCCGCGCCTCATATCTAAGGATAGATGACCGAAAAGCCTACCTAAGTGGTTATCGCGCTTGCAGAAATTGTGCCTGTGGCTTTCTTCACATAGGCGGCCAGATAGCGCAAGGTGACTTCCTTCTTGTCCTGTTGCCCGGTTTGCGCGACCGGATCGAAGCCGCGCGCATTCTGGCCCGCGGCGTTTTCGCCCATGGGAATCTGGGTGCCATCCAGGTTGGCGATACGGATCTGCACTCCTTCCGCGACCTGGCCGGCAACAATGTTGCTGTTGGCGGTGTAGGCCAGCTTGTAGGCGGTCAGGTCCCTGGTGCTGTAGTCGGTGGTCGGACCGGGCTCGAAGTACAGCTTCACGCCATTGCCCAGCGATTCGGGGCAGTTCTGCAGCTTGATGGAAAACGGCGTCGCGCCGGCGGTATCGCCGGTCTTCTTGAGCGCGCTTGTCGAGATCTTGGGCAGATGCACCACCTTGATGTGATTGGGCTGCGGCGGATCCACGACCTCGCAGGTGTTGTCGACGATGTTGCCGGTGATCACGATCGTGCCGTCGTTGGCATGGACGGCGGTGTGCAGGCCCAATGCGCTGGCCAGGCAGGCCAGCGCCAGCCCACGGTGGCGGCGAAAGTGCTTCATGCTGGTATTGGCGCAAGCGCGCCGGAATTACGGAGGAAGCAAGAATATTAGAGGTGGTCGGGGGGGCTGATCGGTGTGTAGGAACCCACCTCATTTTCGGGCGGCCTGCTTAAGGATAGACCACGGAAAAACCCACATAAGTGGTGATGGCGCTGGCCTGGATGTCGCCATCCGCTTTTACGTACGAGGCGAGGTAGCGCATGGTCACGGTGCGTTTGTTGGTGTCGCCGGTTTGTTCCACGGGATTGAACCCCTGTGCGCGCTGGTTGGTGACGTCGACGCCCATCGGGATTTTGCTGTCGTCTAGGTTGGAGATCCGGATTTCCACGCCGGTGGCGGGAGTTGCCGCAACGATGCTGTTGAGCGGGGTGGCCTTGGGGTTGGTGGCGTAGGCCAGCTTGTACGCCTTGAGATCGCCGGTGGCGTAGTTGGTGGTGGGACCGGGCTCGAAATAGACCTTGACGCCGTTGCCGAGATCGGCCGGGCAGTCTCTCAGGCTGATCGTGAATGGCGTGCGGCCGGCCTGGTCGCCTTTGACCTTCAATGCGCTCTTGGAGATTTTGGGTAGCTGTACGACCTTGGTGTGATTCGGGTCTGAGGGGTCCTCGATGATGCAGGTGGTATCGGTGATGGCGCCGGTGATGACGATCGTGCCATCGTTGGCATGGGCGGGAACCTGGAGGACCAGGCCGGCGGCCAGAAGCGCCGCCTTGAACTGGATGGAGGAAAATTCTTGCTTCACGTGATAAATCTCTATGTCGCTAAGGATGCGATTACAAGAATATTAAAAGTTGACTGAGGTCCGGGCTGTTGGTCGTGTGGGATTTATATGAGGATGGCCTGCGCCTATTCCTAGGCGCAGGCGCGGGGGGCGTATGGGACTAGCGGCCATAGACCAGGTCGCGAAGGCCCAGCGACAGGCCGGGCCAGTAAGTAATGACCAGCAGGCACGCGACCACCACGCCGACGAACGGGACCAGCGGCCGGACCAGGCGCTCCAGCGGCAGCTTGGCGACCGCGCAGGCGGCGAACAGGTTGACGCCGAAGGGCGGAGTGATCATGCCCAGTGCCAGGTTCACCACCATGATGACGCCGAAGTGGACCGGCTCGACGCCGAACTTCATGGCCACGGGCAGCAGCAGCGGCGCCAGCACCACCACCGAGGCCGAGGTCTCGATGAACATGCCGATCACGAACAGCGCCGCGTTCACGCCCATCAGGAAGGTGAAGTGGTTGTCGAACAGCTGGCTCAGCCATACGCCCAGCGCGTCCGGGATGCCGGCGCGGTTGAGCAGGAAGCTGAAGACGCCCGCGTTGGCGATCACGAACATGATGACCGCGGTCGAGATCACCGAGCGATGCAGGGTGGTCGAAATGAGGCCGAACGACAGGCGGCGGTAGACCAGCCAGCCTATCAGCACCGCGTACATGACCGCGACCACCGACGCCTCGGTGGGCGTGAACACGCCGCCGTAGATGCCGCCCAGGATGATGACCGGCATCAGCAGGGCCAGCCAGGCCCGCTTGAACGCCTGCCACACCGGCAGGCGGCCCGCGCCGTCCTGCTTGCCCAGGCCATTGCGGCGCGCGTACAGCCATACATACAGCATCAGCGCCAGGCCGATCAGCACGCCGGGCATGACGCCTGCGATGAACAGCTCGCCGGTGGAGGTGTCGGTGGACACGGCGAACAGGATCATGGGAATGGACGGCGGAATGATCACGCCGAGCTCGGCCGCGCTGGCCTGCAGCGACGCGGCGAACGGCGCCGGGTAGCCGTGGCGGACCATGGCCGGAATCAGGATCGCGCCCACCGCGAAGGTGGTCGCCACGCTGGAGCCGGCCACCGCCGCGAAGATCATGCAGGTCAGCACGCAGGTGCACGCCAGGCCGCCCTGTATGCCGCCCACCAGGCTCTTGGCGAATTCGACCATGCGCTCGGAGATCCCGCCGGCCTCCATCAGGTTGCCGGCCAGGATGAAGAAGGGAATGGCCACCAGCGGGTATTTGTCCAGGGCCGCGTAGATCTGCTGCGCCACCACCAGCCAGGGCAGGCCGCCCACCGACACGCCGGTCAGGGCCGCGATGCCGATCGCCACCGCGACCGGCACCGACAGCCCGAAGAAAATCAACATCGAGAGAATCATCAACTGCGACATGATGGACAGCCCAGGTTGCTCGAAGGGATGGGAACGGGCCTCAGCCCTGCGCGTCGTTGCGCACCGGTACGTCGTCCTGCTCGCCGGCCAGCCAGCGCGCCAGCACGGCGATGACCGCCAGCGTGGCGCCGACCGGTATCGCCAGATAGATCCACGAAATGGAAATGTCCAGGCTGGGCACGTTCTGGAAGCGCACGCGCCAGGTCATCTGGCCGCCGATCCAGGCGATGAACGCCAGGAAGGCGATGCAGGTCAGGGCAATGGCGTGCTCGAGCAGGCGGCGCGCGGCGCCTTGCAGGGTGTTGCGCAGCAGCTCCACGCTGATCATGGCGCCGTGCCGGAAAGCCAGCGCCACGCCCAGCAGCACGGTCCAGATCAGCAGCGCGCGCGTGGCGACTTCGCTCCAGTCCGCGGGGGAATGCAGGATGAAACGGGCAATGACTTGGTAGAACGCGGCGCAGGCGGCGGCAATCAGCAGGATCTGGGCAATTGCCGAAACCAGTCGGAACAGCGCGCGCTCGGCGGTGCAAAGCAGTCGCATGATGGTTTCCGGGGTGGGAGGACGGCCGCGGGGCGGGCCGCCGGGCGCCGCGCCGGCCGAGGGAGGCCGGGCGGTGCGGACAGGCTTACTTGGTGTCGCGAATGGACTGGATAAGCTGTTTGTCGAACTTCTTGTAGTACTCGGCGTAGGCCGGCTCGACCGCGGCGGCGAACGCGGCGGCGAACGCGGCGCGATCGACCTCGCTGACCTCCATGCCTTCCTTCTTCAATTGCTCCACGCCGGTCTGCTCGATGTTGTCGACGTAGGCGCGCATGGCCTGCGCCGAGTCCTTGCCGGCCGCCTTGAAGCTGGCTTTTTCGGCGTCCGACAGGCCGTTGTAGACGTTGGCGGACATCAGCACCAGGGCCGGGCCATATACATGGCCGGTCAGCGACAGGTACTTCTGCAGCTGCGACAGCTTGGCCGAGGTGATGACCGAGAGCGGGTTCTCCTGGCCGTCGATGGTACCCTGCTGCAAGGCGGTGGCGACTTCGGGCCAGGCCATCGGCGTGGGCAGGATCCCGATCTGGCGGAATGCCGTGATGTGGATGGGGTTCTCGGTGGTGCGGATCTTCAGGCCCTTGGCGTCGGCCGGCGTCTTGACCGGGCGCACGTTGTTGGTCAGGTGGCGAAAGCCCTGTTCGCCCCAGGCCAGGGCGATGATGCCCCGGTCGGGGAACTTCGCCAGCATATCCTGGCCTATCTTGCTGTCGAGCACCGCGCGGGCGTGCGGCAGGTCGCGCAGCAGGAACGGGATGTCGAACACGCCGGTCTCGGGCACGAAATTGAGCGTGGCGCCGGTCGAGACGATGGCCAGGTCTATGGTGCCGATCTGCAGGCCCTCGATAACCTCACGTTCGCCGCCCAGGGCGCTGTTGGCGAATTGCTGTACCTTGTACTTGCCGCCCGAGGCGCCTTCGATGGATTTGGCGAAAGCCTCGGCCCCCGCGCCGTAATGCGACGAGGTCGACAGGGCATAGGCCATTTTCAGGGTGGTCTGGGCCGCGGCGGGCAGGGAGGTGGCAACGGTGCAGGCGGCCAGCGTCGCGGCCGCAAGCCAGGACTTGCGCATAGTGTCTTCTCCGTTTCGTTAATTAATATTGTTGCTTGACAGTCGCGCCGGACTGCCCCTCGCGCATGATAGCGGGATTCCCTGACAACTCTCCTACTTGGTTACGATTGCCCGATGATGGATTTCCCTGATGCCCGCAGCCCCGCCCGCCAGGGCTGGTTGCCGACCCTGCGCCTGGGTTTGCGCATGATGATGCGCGACGCGCGCGCCGGCGAGCTGCGCCTGCTGGTGCTGGCGCTGGTGGTGGCGGTGGCCGCCGTCACCAGCGTGGGCTTCCTGGCCGACCGGGTCGGCCGGGCGCTGGAGCGCGATGCGGGCCAGATGCTGGGCGCCGACCTGGTGCTGGAGGCCGATGAGCCGGTGCCGGCCGAGTTCGCGCAGCGGGCGCGCCAGGCGGGGCTGTCGGTTTCCAGTACCTTGCAGTTCCCGTCCATGGCCAGCGCCAACGGCAATGCCCAGCTGGCCTCCCTGAAGGCCGTCGAGCCGGGCTATCCGCTGCGCGGCAGCCTGCGGGTGGCCGAGGCGCCCTTTGCCCAGGACGCGCCCACCCGCGATGTGCCGGCGCTGGGCGCCGTCTGGGTCGACGCCCAGCTGCTGACGCTGCTGGGCGTGCAGGTGGGCGACACGCTGGGCCTGGGCGATGCCCGGCTGCGCATCGAGCGCGTCATCACCTACGAGCCCGATCGCGGCATGCAGTTCGTCAATGTGGCGTCGCGCGTCATGCTGCGCACCGCCGACCTGCCCGCCACCGGACTGGTGGCGCCGGGCAGCCGCATCGGCTATGCCCTGCTGGCGGCCGGGCAGCCCGACGCCGTGGCCGCCTACGGGCAATGGCTGGGCCAGCATCTGCAGCGTGGCCAGAAACTGGCCACGCTCGAGTCGGGCCGGCCGGAGGTGCGGCGCACCCTGGACCGGGCGCAGCGCTTCCTGGCGCTGGTGGCGCTGCTGGCGGTGCTGATTTCGGCGGTGGCCGTGGCGCTGGCGGCCGGCCGCTTCATGCAGCGGCATCGCGACGGCATCGCCGTCATGCGCTGCCTGGGCGCGGTGCAGGCGCAGGTGACGCGCATGCTGGTGCTGGAATTCGCGCTGGTGGGGCTGGCGGCCTCGGCCGTCGGCTGCTTGCTGGGCTATGCGGTGCATCAGGGGTTGGTGCTGGCGCTGGGCCAGCTGATCGACACCAGCCTGCCGGCGCCGTCGGCGATCCCGGCGGCCCAGGGCGTGCTGACCGGCCTGCTGATGCTGCTGGGTTTCGCGCTGCCGTCGCTGGCGCAGCTGCGCCACGTGCCGCCGGCCAGGGTGCTGCGGCGCGACGCCGATCGCCTGCGCGCGCGTGGCGCGGGCGGCTATGCCTTGGGGGCCGTCGGCCTGGGTTTGCTCATCTGGTGGTTTGCCGGCGACGCGCGCCTGGGCGCGGTGGTGGCCGGCGGTTTCCTGGGAGCCTTCGCCGTGTTCGCGCTGGTGGCCTGGCTGGCCGTGCAGGCGCTGGCGCGGCTGCGCCGCGCCGCGGCCGGCCTGCCGGCCTTGCGCTTTGCGCTGGCCGGCGTGGTGCGGCGCCGGGCGGCCACCATCACGCAGGTGTGCGCGCTGGCAATCGGCCTGATGGCCCTGTTGCTGCTGACCATGACGCGCACCGACCTGATCGCCGGCTGGCAGCGCACGCTGCCTCCCGACGCGCCCAACCGTTTCCTGATCAATGTGCAACCCGACCAGCGCGACGCCGTCATGCAGCGGCTGGCCGACGCCGGCCTGGGCCAGGTCCATCTGTGGCCGATGGTGCGCGGCCGCCTGGTCAGCGTCAACGGCCGGCCGGTCGGTCCGGACGATTTCGACGAGCCGCGCGCCAAGCGGCTGGTGGATCGCGAATTCAACCTGTCCTATGGCGATACGCTGCCCGAGTCGAACCGGGTGGAGCAGGGGCGCTGGCTGCGCCCCGACGCGGCCGAGGTGTCGCTGGAGTCCGGGCTGGCCCGCTCGCTGAAGCTGGCGGTGGGCGACAAGCTGGGATTCGACATCGCCGGACAGCAGGTCGAGGTCGTGGTCAGCGGCACCCGCCGGGTCGACTGGGATTCGATGCGCGTGAACTTCTTCGCCATCCTCTCGCCGCAGGCGCTGGCCGACGCGCCGCAGAGCTGGATCACCTCGTTCCACCTGCCGCCCGCCAAGGCCGCCGTGCTGCGCGACCTGGTGCAGGCCTTTCCCAACCTGACCGTGTTCGACGTGGGGGCGATCCTCGGGCAATTGCAGACCGTGCTGGACGAAGTGGTCAAGGCCGTGCAGCTGTTGTTCTTGTTTACACTGGCGGCCGGCGTGCTGGTGCTGGCGGCCGCGCTGACGGCCACCCGCGACGAACGCGTGCGCGAGGCCGCGGTGCTGCGCGCGCTGGGCGCGACCCGCCGCCAACTGGCCCGCGCGCAGCGCCTGGAACTGCTGGCGGTGGGTGGCCTGGCGGGCCTGCTGGCCGCCGGCGGCGCCACCGCCGTGGCCTGGGTGCTGTCGACCCAGGTATTCGATTTCGCCATCAGCCTGCAGTGGTGGCCCTGGCTGGCCGGCGCACTGGCCGGCATGCTGGGGGCGTGGGCTGGCGGCGCCCTGGCTTTGCGGGGCGTGCTGCGCACGCCGCCGCTGGTTACTTTGCGAGAAGCGTAATGACGACGACCCGCGTCCAGCCGATTTCCGAGCCGCTGGACACCTCCAAGACCGTTTTCGACATGCTCGGCGGCGAGCCCGGCGTGCGCGAGCTGGTCGACCGGTTCTACGACCTGATGGACATGGAGTCCGACTTCAAGGCGCTGCGCGATGCCCATGGCCCCAGCCTGGAGCAGGCGCGCGACAAGCTGTTCTGGTTCCTGTGCGGCTACTTCGGCGGTCCGGACCACTATATCGAGCGCTTCGGCCATCCGCGCCTGCGCGCGCGGCACCTGCCGTTCTCGATCGGGGAGATCGAGCGCGACCAGTGGGTGGCGTGCATGGGCCGCGCCATGCAGGACCAGCAATTGCCCGCGGCCCTGGTCGATCGCCTGCTGCAGGCCTTCTACGGCACGGCCGACTGGATGCGCAACCGTGCCGGCTGATACCCGGGCGCGCACCGAACGCCTGGCCTGGCGCGAGGCGCCGGCCGGCGCCATGCTGTACGACGCGGCGCGTATCGAGGCGCCCGGGCCGGCGCTGTTCGATCCGTCCAGCTATGGCGCAGCCGCGCAGCCGGTGGCGGCGGGCGGCAGGCAGGCGGCGTGGTTCGTCGCCACGCCCGGCTGGCAGGGTGTGCTGCGCGGCTACCGGCGCGGCGGCCTGGCGGCGCGCGTCAGCCGCGATGCCTATGTGTGGCAAGGCGAGGCGCGTACCCGCGGCCTGCGCGAGTACCGCCTGCTGGCGCACATGCGCGAGCAGGGCCTGGCCGTGCCGGCGCCGCTGGCGGCCGGCTACTGGCGCCACGGCCTGACGTACCGGGCGGCGATCCTGGTCGAGCGCATCCCGGCGGCCCGGCCGCTGGCCAGCCTGCTCGACGAGCCCGCCTGGGAGGCGGTGGCGCGCGCCATCGCGGCCATGCACCGGGCGGGCGTCTGGCATGCCGACCTGAACGCCTTCAATATCCTGCTGGACCCGGGCGGGCTGGCATGGCTGATCGATTTCGACCGGGGCACGGCCGGCGGCGTGTCCGAGCGGGGGCGCCAGGGCAACCTGGCGCGCCTGCGCCGTTCCCTCGTCAAGGTCGGCGGCGAGCGGGGGCAGGCCTTCTGGCAGAGGCTGGAGCCGGCCTACCGGGCCGCCTGGGCGCGCGGGACCGCAAGGGCATGAGCCGCCCGGCGTAGCGCGCGGGCGAAAACTGCTTGTTCAGGGCTGGATTTGCGACCAGCCCGCTCCTAAAAGGCTTTATGATTCCGCCTTTTGGCAATTCTCGAAAATCGCATCATGGCAGGGGGTTCGCGATGAAATTCTCGGCACGGTTGCGCTGCGTATTGGGCGGCGCAGTGCTGGCGGCGGCGATGTCGCCGGCAGCGGCGCAAGACAAGGTCGTCAACGTCTACAACTGGGCCGAATATACGGCGCCCGACACCATCCCCGGTTTCGAGAAGGAAACCGGCATCAAGGTGCGTTATGACGTCTATGACAACAACGATACCCTGCAGGCCAAACTGCTGACGGGCAAGTCGGGCTACGACGTGGTCGTGCCCTCGACCCACTATGCGTCGCGCCAGATCGAGGGCGGGCTGTACCAGAAGCTGGACAAGTCCAAGATCCCCAACTGGAAGAATCTCGACCCCGACGTCATGGCGCTGGTCGCCACCATCGACCCGGGCAACCAGTACGTGATCCCGTGGGGCTACGGCACCAACGGGCTGGGCTACAACGTCACCAAGGTCAGGCAGATCATGGGCGAGGGCGTGGACCTGGCCAATTGGGACATGCTGTTCAAGCCCGAGAACGCCGCCAAGCTGAAGGAGTGCGGCATCTCCATGCTGGACGAGGCCGCGCAGGTGTTCCCGGCGGTGCTCAAATACCTGGGCAAGGATCCCAACAGCGCCAACACGGACGACTACAAGGAAGCCCTGGCCCTGCTCAAGCAGATCCGGCCCTATATCCGTCAGTTCAGCTCGTCGGGCTATATCGACGAGCTGGCGGTGGGCGACCTGTGCATGGTCTACGGCTTTTCGGGCGACGTGATGATCGCGCGCCGCCGGGCCCAGGAGGCCAGGAAGCCGTACGAGATCAATTACTTCATCCCGAAGGGCGGCGCGCCCGCCTGGTTCGACGTGATGGCCATTCCCAAGGACGCCCCGCATCCCGAGGAGGCGCACGCCTTCATCAACTATATCGAGACGCCGCAGGTGCACGCGGCCATCACCAACACCATGTTCTATCCCAACGCCAACAAGGCGGCGCGCGAGTTCGTGGTCAAGGACGTGGCCGACAACCCGATGATCTACCCGCCCGCCGACGTGTCCAAGACCCTGTACGTGATCAAGGCCCAGCCGCTGAACGTGCAGCGCCTGCAGACGCGCATGTGGGCCGAACTGAAGTCCGGACGCTGAGCCATCATGAGCGACATCCGCTATTCGGCGCAGCATTCCGCCGATCCGGACGAATTCGTCAAGGTCTCCGACGTCGTCAAGATTTTCGGCGACGTGGTGGCCGTGCAGTCGGTCAACCTGTCCGTACGGCGCAACGAGATCTTCGCGCTGCTGGGCAGCTCTGGCAGCGGCAAGTCGACGCTGCTGCGCATGCTGGCCGGCTTCGAGGACGCCACCTCGGGGCAGATCCTGCTCGACGGCGAGGACATCACCAATGTGCCGCCGTACCGCCGGCCGGTGAACATGATGTTCCAGTCGTACGCGCTGTTTCCGCACATGACGGTCGAGGCCAACGTGGCCTTCGGCCTGAAGCAGGAAGGGGTGGACCGCGCCGAGATCCATGACCGCGTGTTCGAGGCGCTGGACCTGGTCCAGATGGCCGGCTACGCGCGCCGCAAGCCGCACCAGCTGTCCGGCGGGCAGCAGCAGCGCGTGGCGCTGGCGCGCAGCCTGGTCAAGCGGCCCAAGCTGCTGTTGCTCGACGAGCCGATGTCGGCGCTGGACAAGCAGATCCGCCAGAAAACGCAGATCGAGCTGGTCAAGATCCTGCAGCAGGTCGGCGTGACCTGCATCATGGTGACGCACGACCAGCAAGAGGCCATGACCATGGCGCACCGCCTGGCCGTCATGACCGAAGGCCAGATCGTGCAGTGCGGCACCCCGCAGGACGTCTACGAGTTTCCGAATTCGCGTTTCGTGGCGGGCTTCATCGGCTCGACCAACCTGTTCTCGGGCACCATCGTGGTCGACGAGCCCGACCATGTCGCCATCGAGTCGGGCGAGCTGACCCGGCCGCTGTACGTCAGCCACGGCGTAAGCGAGCCGCTGGGCATGGAAGTGCACGTATCGATCCGGCCCGAGCGGCTGGTGGTCCTGCGCGAGCAGCCCGAGGCCGAGCACAACTGGGCGCATGGCATGGTCACCCACATGGCCTGGATGGGCAGCTACGGCCTCTACCAGATCCGCCTGGACTCGGGCAAGATCGTCGAGGCCAGCGTCCCCAGCCTGCAACTGGCGCGCCAGGACGCGCCCGGCATCGACGAGGAGGTCTTCGTCAGCTGGGACGCCGATAGCGCGACGGTGTTCTCGTCATGAGGCGGTTCGCCCTGCCGCGGCCATCGCGCCGCACGGTGGCCATCGTGCCGCCGTTCGCCTGGCTGGTGCTGTTCCTGCTGGTGCCGTTCCTGCTGGTGTTCAAGATCAGCTTCGCGGAGCTGCAGTTCGGCATTCCGCCGTACACGCCACTGGCCGAGTTCAAGGACGAGGCCGTGCAGCTCAGCCTGCACCTGCGCGGCTATGTCCTGCTGTTCACCGACAGCCTGTATGTCGCCACTTACCTCAATTCGGTCAAGATGGCGGCGATCACCACGCTGTGCTGCATTCTCATCGGCTATCCGATCGCCTACTACATCGCGCGTTCGGCGCCCGCGCTGCGCAATCTGCTGCTGCTGGCCGTGATCCTGCCGTTCTGGACCTCGCTGCTGCTGCGCGTCTACGCGTGGGTGGGCATCCTGCGCAACGACGGCCTGCTGAACAAGCTGCTGATGAGCCTGGGCCTGATTTCCAGTCCGCTGGAAATATACCGTACCGACCTGGCCGTCTACATCGGCCTGGTCTATGCCTACCTGCCGTTCTTCATCCTGCCGCTGTACGCCAACCTGGTGAAGATGGACCTGCGCCTGCTCGAAGCCGCCTACGACCTGGGCGCGCGGCCGTGGCAGGCGTTCTGGCGCATCACCGTGCCATTGTCGCGGCCGGGCGTGATCGCCGGCGCCATGCTGGTGTTCATCCCGTCGGTGGGCGAGTACGTCATCCCGGAAATGCTGGGCGGCGCCGACACCCTGATGATGGGGCGTGTCATGTGGAACGAGTTCTTCAACAACACCGATTGGCCGATGGCCTCGGCCGTCACCTGCGTGATGGTGCTGTTGCTGCTGGTGCCGCTGGCCCTGTTCCAGTACAACCAGATCAAGCAGCAGGATTTCGCCGGCGGAGGCCGCCGATGAAGGGGCCCAACAAGTCGTTGCGGATGCTGGTGCTGGGCCTCGGGTACTTCTTCCTGTACGTGCCCATCATCAGCCTGATGGTTTTCTCGTTCAACGATTCGCCGGTGGTGACATCCTGGACCGGATTCTCGCTGCGCTGGTATGGCTTGCTGCTCGAGGACAGCGCCTTGCTGCGCGCCGCCTGGCTGTCGTTCAAGATCGCCGTCCTGACGGCCACCGCCGCCACCATCATCGGCACCTGGGCCGGCTACGTGCTGGGGCGCATGGGCCGCTTTCGCGGCTTCACGCTGTACGTGGGCATGCTCAGCGCGCCGCTGGTCATTCCCGAGGTCGTGCTGGGCATCTCGCTCTTGCTGATGTTCGTCGAGATGCGTGGCCACCTGGGCTGGCCGGAGCAGAACGGCGTGTTCACCATCTGGGTGGGCCACGTCACGCTGTGCATGGCGTTCGTGGCGGTCGTGGTCCAGTCGCGCATCCGCGACATGGACCGCTCGCTCGAAGAGGCCGCGCTCGATCTGGGCGCCACGCCCATCAAGGTATTTTTCGCGATCACGCTGCCGCTGATCGCCCCGGCGCTGGTGTCGGCCTGGCTGCTGGCATTCACGCTTTCGCTGGACGATGTGGTGATCGCGTCGTTCCTGTCGGGGCCGGGGTCGTCGACCCTGCCGATGGAGGTGTTCTCGCGCGTTCGCCTGGGGCTCAAGCCCGAGATCAACGCGCTGGCCACCCTGTTCATCCTGGCGGTCGGCACCTGCGTGATCATCGCCAACCGGTTGCAGTGGCGCAAGGAGGCCGATAACCGATGAAACAAGTCACCCTGTATGGTCTGAACAAGTGCAGCACCTGCGTGAAGGCGCGCGACTGGCTGGCGGCCCGCGGCGTGGCGCATGACTTTGTCGATTATCGCGACCATCCCGTGCCGGCGGCCACGCTCAAGCAATGGGCCGGCAAGGTGGGCGGCTGGGAAAAGCTGGTCAACCGCACGTCCATGACCTGGCGCGCGCTGTCCGACGAGCGCAAGGCGGCCCGCAGCGATGCCGAATGGACCGCGCTGATCGCCGAGTACCCGGCGCTGGTGCGCCGCCCCGTTACCGTGACGCCGGACGGCGAGGTGACCGTTGGTTTCTCGGAAAAGCGCTACGGCGAGCGCTTCGCCTGATCGTATGCCGGCCCCTGCGCGCACGGCCCGGCCGCAGCCGGGCCCGGCCCTGCCGGCCGCTTTCTTCAACCGCGACGCCCAGCAGCTCGCGCGCGACCTGCTGGGCAAGGTGGTGCGCCACCGCGTGGACGGCCTGTGGCTGTCGGCGCGCATCATCGAGACGGAAGCCTATTACCTGGCCGAGAAGGGCAGCCACGCCTCGCTCGGCTACACCCACAAGCGGCGCGCGTTGTTCATGGACGGGGGCGTGGTCTACATGTACTACGCGCGCGGCGGCGATTCGCTCAATTTCAGCGCGGCCGGCCCCGGTAATGCGGTGTTAATCAAATCGGGCCATCCCTGGGTCGACGAGGTGTCCGGGCCGCGCGCGCTGGCCTGCATGCAGCGGCTCAACCCGGATGCGCAGGGCCAGCCCCGGCCGCCGGCGCGCCTGTGCGCGGGCCAGACCCTGCTGTGCCGCGCGCTCGGGCTGAAAGTGCCGCAATGGGACGCCAAGGCCTTCGACCCGCGGCGGTTTTTCGTCGAGGACGTGGGCGTGCGGCTCGACCGCCTGGTCCGCACCACCCGGCTGGGCATCCCGGCCGGGCGCGACGAGCACCTGCCGTACCGCTACGTCGATCCGGCCTATGCGGCGTTCTGCACGCGCAATCCCTTGCGTCGCGGCCAGCAGGCCGGGCGCGATTTCGATTGGGTGGATCCCGACGGCGCGCTGTACGTGTAGCGCCGGCTCAGGGCGCCGGGGCGGGCATGCGGGCGCGCAGTTCCGCGTACTTGCGCATGATGCGCTTGCGGTTCAGGCGCCGGCTCCAGGCATAGGTGGGAATCAGCGGCAGCACGCCGAAGCCGTCGATCAGATACAGGCCTTCGCGGCCTTCGGCATTGCGGCCACAGGCGATATTGCTGGCCGAGATATCGTGGATCACGATGTGGGCGTCGGCCAGGTCTTCGAAGAACCGGTCCAGGCGCTGGGCCAGCGCCGTGTCGAATTCGCCGCGCTTGACCAGATCGCTGACCGTCGGCGCCATGTTGCCGGCCGCGTCGGTGATTTTCTCGGCCAGCAGGCCCAGGCCCAGCGAGGTCTGCGCCAGCCCCACGATGCGCGCCAGCGGCACCTGCCAGACACCCGAGGCGCTGGTCGAGGTGGTGACGTATTCGGTGATTTCGTTCAGGTAGACGCGGTAGGCGCTTTCCCGCTGGAATTGCTTGTACCAGCGCTTGAACGGGCGCGCCTCCAGATAGACGGCGCGCGCCTCCATGTCCATGACCTTGACCAACAGCGCGGGCTCGTGCGGGTGCTGGAACACGTACCGGTCGCCGCCCTGGGCCAGCAGCCGCGCCTGGCTCAGGTCCAGCGGGCCGAACATGGCGGCGTAGCCGCTGCCCGGCAAGGGCGCGTGATGGGTGTTGTGGTCTGCGGTGTTGTCGGGCCAGGGCACGATAAAAAAGGATCGGTATGACAGTCAGCGAGCAATGTTAGTCTTTTTTTGTATGCCCGGTGTGAGCCTGCGCCGGCTTGCTTAAGCAGTGTCCTGGCGTGAGCCGGCCCCTGTTCCTACAATCGTGGTTTGTGGAGATTGGCTTGGAATCCTATCTGCCTTGGATAACCGTGGCGGCCGCGGTGTTCGCGCTGCTGGCCTGCCTGCTGGCGCTGCGCGGGCGGGGCGGCGACGCGCGCCTGCAGGCGCTGCTCGATGGCCTGGAACGCGTGGACCGGGGGCTGCGCGCCGACCTGGCGGAGAGCCAGCGCGGGTTGCGCGCCGAGCTGGCCGAGTCGATGCGCGCGCTGCGCGCCGAGATGGCGCAAAGCCAGGAAGAGCTGCGCGCCACGCTGGGGCGCGACGCGCGCGCCGCCCGCGCCGAGCATGGCGAGTCGCTGGCGCGTTTCGCCAGCCAGTTCGGCGAGCGCCTGCAGGGCTTGGTCGAACTGAATGACCGCCGCATGCAGGACGTGCGCCAGGTGGTCGACCAGCGCCTGCAGGCCTTGCAGGCGGACAATGGCGCGCGGCTCGAGGAAATGCGCCGTACCGTGGACGAGAAGCTGCACGCGACGCTGGAGCAGCGCCTGGGCGAGTCGTTCCGGATGGTGTCGGACCGCCTGGAGGCCGTGCACAAGGGCCTGGGCGAGATGCAGACGCTGGCGGCCGGCGTGGGCGACCTGAAACGGGTGCTGACCAACGTGAAATCGCGCGGCACCTGGGGCGAGGTGCAGCTGGCGCGGCTCATGGAAGACGCCATGACGCCCGAGCAATACGCGCGCAACGTCAAGCCGGTGCCCGGCAGCGATGCGGTGGTGGAGTTCGCGATCCGCCTGCCGGGCAAGGACGAGGGCGGCGGCCCGGTGTGGCTGCCCATCGACGCCAAGTTTCCCAAGGAAGAATACGAGCGCCTGATGGACGCCCAGGATGCGGCCGAGCAGGAGGCCGCCCGCGCCGCCGGCGCGGCGCTGGCCAAGGCCGTGGAGACGCAGGCGCGGCTCATCGCGTCCAAGTACGTGGCGCCGCCCCACACGACCGACTTCGCCATCATGTTCCTGCCCACCGAAGGCCTGTACGCGGAAGTGCTGCGCCGGCCCGGATTGCTGGACAAGCTGCACGGCCTGCGCGTGAACGTGGCCGGCCCCGCCAATCTGGCGGCCTTGCTCAACAGCCTGCAGATGGGTTTCCGCACCCTGGCGATCGAGCGCCGCTCGTTCGAGGTGTGGCAGGTGCTGCGCGCGGTCAAGACCGAGTTCGCCAAGTTCGGCGAATCGCTGGCCACGGTCAAGAAAATCCTGGACACCGCCAGCAACAGGATCGGCCAGACCGAGGTGCGCACGCGCGCCATGCTGCGCAACCTCAGGACGGTCGAGGCCCTGCCGGAGGCCGAGGCGGCCCGGCTGCTGGGCGACGAACCCGATACACTAGGGGCTGACCAGGGCTCCCCATCCTGAGGAGCAGGCGCGGGGGCGGAGAGCCCCCGGCGGGGCGGGCGGTCCGCCCAATTCTTTCGCCGCCAAGGCCGGAGGCGCCATGCAACCGTTCCTTACGCACCAGGTGACCAACCAGGTCGCACCGCTGGAAGATTATTCGCTGTACGAGACCGATCCGGTGCTGCAGCAGGCCGTGCGGCGCGAGGGCGCCGCGGCCTTCGAGTCCGAGTTGCGCGAGCACGGCGCATGGCTGGGCCGGGCCCAGACGCTGGAGGCCGCCGCCGAGGCCAATCGCAATTCGCCGCGCCTGCTGGCCTATGACCCGACCGGCCACCGGCAGGACAAGGTCGCCTTTCATCCGGCCTGGAACGCGCTGATGACCGGCATCGTGGCGCGCGGGCTGCACAGCAGGGCCTGGGCGCAGCCCGTGCCGGGCGCGCACGTGGCGCGCGCGGCCGCCTACCTGATGCAAGGCCAGGTGGAGGCCGGCACCCTGTGTCCCACCACCATGACCCACGCCGCGGTGCCCTTGCTGGCGCGCGAGCCGGCCGGCGTCATCGACTACGGGCGCGACTGGCTCGACGTCCTGTATTCGCGCGAGTTCGACGCCAGCGACGCGCCCATCGGCCGCAAGCGCGGCGCCCTGATCGGCATGGGCCTGACCGAGAAGCAAGGCGGTTCGGACCTGCGCTCGGTGGCCACGCGCGCCGAGCCGGTCGGTGCGCCCGGGCGCGGCCAGGCCTACCTGCTGACCGGCCATAAATGGTTCCTGTCGGTGCCGCACGCCGATGCGCACCTGGTGCTGGCGCGTACCGACGAAGGGCTGGGTTGCTTCTTCGTGCCGCGCTGGGTGCCCGATGGGCCGCGCAATGCCGTGCGCCTGCGCCGCCTGAAGGACAAGCTGGGCAATCGCAGCAACGCCAGCGCCGAAGTGGAGTTCGAGCAGGCCTGGGGCGCCATGCTGGGCGAGCCGGGGCGCGGGACCGCGGTATTGCTGGAGATGGCCGCGACCACGCGGCTGGATTGCGTGCTGGGCAGTGCGGCGCTGTTGCGCCAGGCGGTGGCGCAGGCCCTGCATCACGCCGCGCAGCGCCAGGCTTTCGGGACTGCCCTGCTGGCGCAGCCATTGATGCGGGTGCTGCTGGCCGACCTGGCGCTGGAGAGCGAGGCGGCGACCGTGCTGGCGTTGCGGCTGGCGCGCGCCGTGGACGAGCGTGCCGACCCGGTCGCGCGCGCCTTGGTGCGCGTGGGTACGCCGGCGGCCAAGCTATGGGTCTGCAAGCGCGCCATCGCCGCGCTGGGCGAATGCATGGAAGTGCTGGGCGGCAACGGCTACGTCGAGGAAGCGCCGCTGGCGCGGCTGTACCGCGAGGCGCCGGTCAATTCGATCTGGGAGGGCTCGGGCAATGTCATGGCGCTGGACGTGCTGCGCGGCCTGGCGCGCGAGGCCGAGGCGCTGCCGGGCCTGCGCGACGAGCTGGACCGCGCGCGCGGCGTGGTGCCCGCGTACGACCAGGCGCTGGACGACTGGCTGGCGCTGGTGGCGCAGCCGGACTCGGTCCCGCAGGCCCTGGCGCGCCGCGTGGCCGCCGGGCTGGCCACGCTCTGGCAGGCTGCCTTGCTGATTCGCCACGCGCCCGCCCCGGTGGGCGCGGCCTTTGCCGCCACGCGCCTGCACGCGCCCGCGGGCATCGTCGGGGCCGCGCCGATCGACGATCCGGCCCCGATTCTGGCCCGCGCCTGGCCCGGTATCTGCTAAATTTCCGGCCTTCAAGGTTTCGCGCGCCTGCCGCGCTCATACTCGCAATCGCCATGCTTACTCAGCAAGAACTCAAGCAACAAGCCGCCGACGCGGCCCTCGAATTGGTCGAACAGGTAGCCGGGCCGGACGTGATCATCGGCGTGGGCACCGGCTCGACCGCCGATCTGTTCATCGATGGCCTGGCTCGCTTCAAGGGCAGGCTGCGCGGCACGGTGGCCAGTTCCGAGCGCAGCGCGGCGCGGCTGGCCGGCCACGGCCTGGCGGTGCTGGACCTCAACGATGTCCAGAGCATGCCGATCTACGTGGACGGCGCCGACGAGATCGATCCCAACCTGCACATGATCAAGGGCGGCGGCGGCGCGCTGACGCGCGAGAAGATCGTGGCCTCGGTGGCCCGGCGCTACATCTGCATCGCCGACGAGTCCAAGCTGGTCGAGCGGCTGGGCCGCTTTCCGCTGCCGGTGGAGGTCATTCCCATGGCGCGCAACGCCGTGGCGCGCGGCTTGAGCCGGCTGGGCGGCCAGCCGGCGCTGCGCGAAGGCTTCGTTACCGACAATGGCAACATCATCCTGGACGTGGCCGGCCTGTCGATCGCCGACGCGCCGGGGCTGGAGAAGACCATCAACGACATTCCGGGCGTGGTGACCTGCGGCCTGTTCGCCCTGGCCGGCGCCGATGTGGCGCTGCTGGCCACCCAGGACGGCATCCGCCGCCTGGAGCGCCGCGGCTGACCCGGCGCGCCTTCCCGGGGCCGGCTTGCCGGTCTTCCGGGGGGGATTCATAATCCTGTCATAGTCGGGTCATAACCTTGCGGGTCGGGCAGCCCTCTGCGCAACCGCGTTTTCAGGGGCACTACAGATGAGACCAACCACGCAGGGAGTCCGGATGACGGAGCACACCAACAAACAATTCGACGCAGACCTGCAGCACGTGCGGTCGCAGTTCCTCCAGATGGGCGGAATCGTCGAGGCCATGATCCACGAAGCGGTCGAAGCCATTCCGGCCGGCGACATGAGCATGGTCGAGAAGGTGCGCGAGCGCGAGAAAGAGGTCAACCGGCACGAAGTCGAGATCGACGAGCGCATCAGCCTGATCCTGGCGCGCCACCAGCCCACCGCAATCGACCTGCGCACCTTGCTGGCCGTCTCCAAGATGCTGACCGACATGGAGCGCTCGGGCGACGAGGCCGAGAAGATCGCCACCGCCGTGCGCCGCATGTACGAGAACGACCAGCGTCACATTCCCCTGATCGAACTGCGCCACATGGCCGTGAACGTGGGCAATATGCTGCGCCAAGCGCTGGACGCCTTCGCGCGCCTGGATCCGATCCTGGCCGCGCAGGTCGTGCGCAGCGACAAGGAAGTCGACAAGGAATGGAAGGCGGCGCTGCGCAACCTGATCACCTACATGATGGAAGACCCGCGCACCATTTCGCGCGCCATCGACATGATCTTCATCGCCCGCGCGCTCGAGCGCATCGGCGACCATGCCAAGAACATGGCCGAGCGGGTGATCTACATGGTCAAGGGCGCCGATGTGCGCCACACCGGGGTCAAGAACACCGAGCGCCTGGCGCGCGGCGAAGAAGCCATCGAGAAGGCCGACAAGGCCGAGAAAGCCGGCAACGCCGAAACGCCGGCGTCCACCCCGGAAGTCCCGCAGTAAGCCGCAGGGCGCGTCAACCCAGGCGCGGGTCGGGCCGGCCCGGCCCCGCGGCGCGCGTGCGGCCGGCCAGCCGCAACGACTGCCCCGCGGCGCTCGCCGTCAGGTCGTACCAGCCGCGGCTGGCCGATGGTTCATATGGCCAGGCGGCCTGCTCGCCCGGCGCCAGCCGCAGCAGCGCGGGCGCCTCGCCATAGGCCGATTCAATCCGCGCCTGCAGGGCTTGCGCACCCCGGTTTTCCAGCAACAGGGCGGGCGGCTGGTCGCGCCAGGCCGCCGCCAGCGGCGCGGCGGCCCCGTGGCGGCGGATGTGGCGATGGAATCCGTCCGGCCCCAGTATCCACAGGTCGCAGGCCAGGTCTGCGCCGGCATCCGGCCAGCTGTCTTCCCATTGCCGGCCCGGTTCGATGGTGTAGCGGCGCGGACCCTGCGCCAGCCGCAGGCAGTCGTACACGTGCAGCACCAGCGTGGCGTGGCCCGGGTTGGCCATGCGCACCCGCTGGCGGCCATCGGCCGCCCAGGCTTCGACATGGCACGCATAGGGCGAAGGCCGGCTGCGCGGTCCTGGCGCGCCCGCCTGGTCCTGCGCGCCGGTGAAATCGAAGGCGTGGCTCAGGTCGCCGCAGACGGCGCGCCGCCATGGGCTGATGTTGGGCTCGGCCACGCCAAAGCGCGACTCCAGCAGGCGGATGACCGAGGTATGGTCATAGACGCGCGCATCGAGCCAGCCGCCGCGGCTGAACGGCGAGACCACCAGCATGGGCACGCGCGGCCCCAGGCCATAGGCGCGCCCATGCAGCGCGCGCGGGTCGTCGGGGGTGCCGGCCGAAGGGCCGCCGCGCGCCTGGTGGTATTCGCCCGCGGTGTCCGCGGTGCTGCCGCCGCCCGCCGCGCCGGGCGGCGCGGGCGGCGGCATGTGGTCGAAAAAGCAGTCGTTCTCGTCGTAGGTGAGCAGCAGCGCGCAGCGTCGCCAGAGCGCCGGGTCGCGCGTCAGGATGTCGAGCACGCGGGCGCTGAAGGCGGCGCCCTGCGCCGGGCTGGACACTTCCGGGTGCTCGGAGTCCGCGGCGGGCGCGATGATCCACGCCACCTGCGGCAGGCGGCCATTGGCCGCGTCCTCGGCCAGCGCCGCCAGGGTGCGGGTGCTCAGGGCGCGCTCGCGCAGCGGCGCCCGGGCCGCGCCGCCGGCCAGTTCGGCGCGGTACTGCCGAAAGCCGGCCAGCGGATTGTCGTGGTAGTTGTCCGCCATGTCCTGGTAGATCGCCCAGTCCACGCCGGCGGCCTGCAGGCGTTCGGGGTAGGTCGTCCACGCGTAGCCTTCGTGCGCCGGTCCGGGCCGGTCATGGGTGTTGACCAGCGCCGGGCCGCCGGCCTGGCCGTGCGGATCGTTGGTGCCGGTCCACAGAAACAGGCGATTGGGGTTGGTGCCGGCGTGCATCGAACAGTGGTAGGCCTCGCACAGCGTGAAGGCGCGCGCCAGCGCGGTCTGCAGCGGCAGTTCCTCCGGGCGGTAGTAGCCCATTCCCAGCCGGCCCTTGGCCGCCAGCCACTGGTCCATGCGGCCGTCGTTCCAGGCGCGCTGGGCATCGTCCCAGGTGTGCGGCGTCAGGTGGCCCAGCGGCTGGCCGGGCGGCAGCGCGGGCGCCAGCGGATAGGGCGCCAGGCGCTGGCCGGCGTGCGCCTGGACGAACACGTCGCCGTCGGGCGTGGGCGCGCGGTGCGGGTCGGCCCGGCCGCGCGCGCCGGGCAGGGCGCCGTAGTAGTGGTCGAAGCCGCGGTTCTCCTGCATCAGGATGACGATGTGGTCGAGGTCGCGCAGCGTGCCGCTGCGGCGCTCGGGGGCCACGGCGGCGGCGCGCGCGACCAGGGCGGCGATGTCAGGATCGGTAGCGGCGGGCATCAATGAAAAACCGGCCTGCCGGCCGGTTGCGATGAGGCGAACGCGCGACGCGCTCAGGCCGAGGGCGGGACATAGCCCTGCGCCTCGACGGTGCCGTCCTCGAACAGGAAACGTTCCATCTGCTGCTGCAGGTACTTGCGCGCGCGCGCGTCGGCCAGGTTGAGGCGGTTCTCGTTGACCAGGCGCGTCTGGATCTGCTTCCACTCTTCCCAGGCCTCCTTGGAGATCTGTTGCCAGATGCGGGTGCCCAGTTCGCCCGGGTACGGAGGGAAGTCCAGCCCTTCGGCTTCGCGCTTGAGTTTCACACAGTTGACGATACGGGACATGGTTTGCTGCCGGTAAGTTGCGAACAGGCCATTTTAGCCGGCTTGCCGCCGCGCGCGGCGGCAAGCCGGCTGGTTACAGTTTCTTGATGAAAACCAGGCTGTTGCGCGAGCGGTTGTAATTGTTCTGCTTGTCGCGCGGCAGGTCGGCGACGCCGCCGCGTACGAAGCCGCGTTTCATGAACCAGTGCGAAGTGCGGGTGGTCAGCACGAACAGGCGGCGCGCGCCGCTGGCGCGGGCGCGCGACTCCATGTGGCGCAGCAGGATCTCGCCTTCGCCGGAGCCCTGCCATTCGGGGTGCACGATCAGGCAGGCCATCTCGGCCATCTGGTCCTCGGGGAACGGATACAGCGCGGCACAGCCGTAGATCACGCCATCGTGCTCGAGCACGGTGAAGCGTTCCACGTCGCGCTCGATGGCGCTGCGCGGGCGCGGCACCAGGGTGCCGTCGGTTTCCAGCGGTTCGATCAGGCTGAGGATGGCGCCCACGTCGTCGAGCGTGGCTGCGCGCAGGTCGTCCAGCGTGTCCTCGACCACCATGGTGCCCACGCCGTCGTGGGTGAAGATCTCCAGCAGCACGCTGCCGTCCAGCGCGTAGGGCACCAGGTGGGCGCGCGCCACGCCGCGCTTGACGGCCAGCGAGGCATGCTGCAGGAAGTAGGTGGTGTCCTCGTCCAGTTCCCCGCGCGCCAGCAGGGCGTCGGCATCCACGCGCGCCAGCTCGGTGTCGACGGCGCCGTTGCCGTCGAGCACGCCGGGCTCGCCGGACAGGAAGATCAGTTTCTCGGCGCGCAGGGCCACCGCCACGCTGGTGGCCAGGTCTTCCATGGCCAGGTTGAAGGCGTCGCCGGTGGGCGAGAAGCCCAGCGGCGAGAGCAGCACCACCGAGCCCTGCTCGATGGCGAACTTGAGCGCGTCGACATCGATCTTGCGCACCTGGCCGGTGTGCTTGTAGTCGATGCCGTCCACCACGCCGGTGGGCCGGGCGGTGACGAAGTTGCCCGACAGGACGCGGATGTGCGAATGCGACATCGGCGTGTTGGGCAGGCCCTGGCTGAAGGCGGCCTCGATGTCCAGGCGGATCTCGCCGGCCGCCTCCTTGGCGCATTCCAGCGCGGCCGGGTCGGTGGGCGCCAGGCCCCGGCCGAACTGCTGGGTGTAGCCCTTCAGGCGCAGCTGTTCATTGACCTGCGGGCGCGAGCCGTGCACCAGCACCAGGTGGATGCCCAGGGCCGACAGCAGGGAGAGGTCCTGCACCAGGACATTGAGGGCGCCGGCCTGCACCAGCTCGCCGCCGAACGCCACCACGAAGGTCTTGCCTCGGAACGCATGCACGTAGGGCGCCACTTCGCGGAACCATCGGACGAATTGCGCGGGGGCGAATTCGGGGGCTTCGAGCGCGGAGACGGTGTCTGGTTCCAGATCGGGCATGATGGTCGGAATACTCCTGTGGTCTTGGTGCGGGCAGCGGTCTTGCATGGCCGCCGGTCAGCCGCGCTGATGCGGCCAGCGGAAATTATATGGCCGGCGCGCGCCGGCGGCAGGGCGCGCGCGGGTTTCCGGTTGGCCGGCGCCTCCTATAATGCCGGGTTCAACGGATATTTCGTCAATGCCAGAAGCCTCCCGTCCGCCCGAGCGCGCGGCCGCCGCGCGCTCCGAGCCGCGCCCCGAGCGGCCCATCCCCGCGATTTCCTATCCCGAAGACCTGCCGGTCAGCGCGCGGCGCCAGGAAATCGCGCGTGCCATCGCCGCCCACCAGGTGGTCATCGTCAGCGGCGAGACGGGGTCGGGCAAGACGACCCAGCTGCCCAAGATCTGCCTGGAGCTGGGGCGCGGCCGGCGCAAGATGATCGGCCATACCCAGCCCCGCCGCCTGGCGGCCACCTCGGTGGCCAAGCGCATCGCCGAAGAGCTGCGCACGCCGATGGGCGAAGTGGTGGGGTACCAGGTGCGCTTCAACGACCGCACCGGCCCGAACGCCTCGATCAAGCTGATGACCGACGGCATTCTGCTGGCCGAGTCGCAGCGCGATCCGCTGCTGCGCCGCTACGACACCATCATCATCGACGAGGCGCACGAGCGCAGCCTGAACATCGACTTCCTGCTCGGCTACCTCAAGCAGCTGCTGCCGCGCCGGCCCGACCTGAAAGTCATCATCACCTCGGCCACTATCGACGCCGAGCGTTTCGCGCGGCATTTCGCCGCCGGCCCCGAGCGTCCGGCGCCCGTCATCGAGGTGTCGGGGCGCCTGTATCCGGTGGAAGTGCGCTACCGCCCGGTGCAGCCGCCCATGTCCGACGAAGCGGCCGCCGCGCCCGCCAAGGGCGGGCGTGAACGCAGCGCCGGCGACGAAGAGCGCGACCTGATCGACGCCATCGTCGACGCGGTCGACGAGTGCGCGCGCCACGGTCCCGGCGACGTGCTGGTGTTCCTGCCGGGCGAGCGCGAAATCCGCGAGTCGGCCGAGGCGCTGCGCAAACGCCATCCGGTCGGCACCGAAGTGCTGCCGCTGTATGCGCGGCTGTCGCAGGCCGAGCAGGAACAGATCTTCCACCCGAGCGGCAATGCGCGGCGGGTGGTGCTGGCCACCAACGTGGCCGAAACCTCGCTGACCGTGCCGGGCATCCGCTTCGTGGTCGACAGCGGGCTGGCGCGCGTCAAGCGCTACTCCTGGCGCAACAAGGTCGAACAGTTGCGCATCGAGCCGGTCAGCCGCGCCTCGGCCAACCAGCGCGCCGGCCGTTGCGGCCGGATCGGCCCGGGCCTGTGCATCCGCCTCTACGACGAGACCGATTTCAACGCCCGCGCGCCGTTCACCGACCCGGAGGTGCTGCGTTCCTCGCTGGCGTCGGTGATCCTGCGCATGAAGTCGCTCAAGCTGGACGACATCGAGCAGTTTCCGTTCGTCGAGGCGCCGCCGGGGCGCGCCGTGGCCGATGGCTACCACCTGCTGCAGGAGCTGGGCGCCATCGAGCTGGCCGGCGACGGCGAGGCCGCCGAGGCGGGCGGTGGCGGCGCGGCGTTTCGCCTGACCCGCACCGGCCAGGAGCTGGCCAAGCTGCCGGTGGACCCGCGCATCGGCCGCATGATCCTGGCCGCGCGCGAACAGCAGTGCCTGGCCGAGATGCTCATCATCGCCGCCGCATTGTCGGTGCAGGATCCGCGCGACCGCCCGATGGCCGAGCGCGAGGCGGCCGAAAGCGCGCACGCCAAGTTCGCCGACGACAAGTCCGAATTCCTGTCGTTCCTGAAGCTGTGGCGCTGGTATGGCGAGCAGGTGCAGCACAAGGCATCGCAGCGCAAGCTGGTGGCGCTGCTGCGCCAGAACTTCCTGTCGCCGGTGCGCCTGCGCGAATGGCACGACGTGCATACCCAGTTGGCCGCGCTGGTGGGCGAGCAGGGCTGGCGCCTGAACCAGAGCGAGGCCACCTACGAGCAGCTGCACATGGCGCTGCTGTCGGGCTTGCTGGGCAATATCGGTTTCAAGGGCGAAGAGGGCGGCCAGTACCACGGCGCGCGCGAGATCCGTTTCCACATCCATCCCGGCTCGCGCCTGGTCAAGAAGGCCGGGCGCTGGATCGTCGCCGCCGAACTGGTGGAAACCACGCGCCTTTACGCGCGCTGCGTGGCGCGCATCGAGCCGGTATGGCTGGAGCGCGCCGCCGCGCACCTGCTGCGCCGCAACTGGTCCGACCCGCGCTGGGAGAAAAAAGCCGGGCAGGTGGTCGCCAACGAGCGCGCCACCCTGTATGGCCTGCTGGTGTACAACGGCCGGCGGGTGCACTACGGCCGCATCAACCCGCAGCACGCCCGCGAACTGTTCATCCGCCAGGCCCTGGTGCCCGGCGAGATCGACACCCGGCTGCCGTTCGTGGCGCACAACCGCAAGCTGATCGCCGGCATCGAGAAGCTGGAGCACCAAACGCGCCGGCCCGACATCCTGGTCGACGACGAGCTGATCTACGCGTTCTACGACCGCCAGTTGCCGGCCGACATTTCGCAGACCGCCAGCCTGGAAAAGTGGGTAAACGGGCTGGACAAGGCCGCCGCCGCGCGCCTGCTGCTTACGCGCGACGAACTGATGCGCCACGAGGCGGCCGGCGTGACCACCGACGTGTTTCCCAAGAAAGTCGAGTGGCAGGGCGTGGCGATGCCGCTGGACTATCACTTCGAGCCGGGCTCGCCGCGCGACGGCGTCACGCTGTCGGTGCCCCTGTTCGCGCTCAACCAGCTCGACGCGCAGCGCTGCGAATGGCTGGTGCCGGGCATGCTCAAGGAAAAAGCCCACCTGCTGCTCAAGTCGCTGCCGCAGAAGCTGCGCCGCCATTGCGTGCCGCTGCCCGACTACGCGGCGGGCTTCTACGAACGCTGGTACGAGCGCCAGGCCGACCCCCAGCAGGGCCTGGTCGATGCGCTGATCGCCGACATGTGGGACCAGGTACAGGTGCGCCCGGCGCCCGGCGACTTCAAGCTGGAAACGCTGCCGGCGCACCTGTTCATGAACTTCAAGGTGGTCGACGAGCATGGCCGGATGCTGGCCGCCGGGCGCAATCTGGCGCAGCTCAAGGCCGAATTGGGCAAGCAGGCCCAGGCGACCTTCCAGCAACTGGCGGCGCGCGATTCGGACGTGGCGCAAGCGCTGGCGCACGAAAACCTGACGTCCTGGTCGTTCGGCCCCTTGCCCGAGATCATGGAGATCAAGCGCGGCGGGCAGTCCGTCATCGGCTACCCGGCGCTGGTCGATCGGGGCGCGCATTGCGATCTCGACGTGTTCGACGATCCCGACGAGGCGCGCCGCCACCATCGTGCCGGCCTGCTGCGGCTGTTCCGGCTGGCCTTGCGCGAGCAGGTCAAGTTCCTGGAAAAGAACCTGGCCGACCTGACGAAGATGAGCATGCTGTACATGGCCCTGGGCACGCAGGAAGAGCTGCGCGACCAGATCATCGATTGCGCGCTGGCGCAGGCCTGCCTGGCCGAGCCCTGGCCGGTCAATGAGCAGCAGTTCGAGGCGCGCCGCCAGGAGGGCAAGGGCAGGCTGGGTTTGCTGGCGCAGGAGGTGGCGCGCATGGCGCACGCCATCCTGGCCGAATACGGCGCCCTGCAGCGCAAGCTGCCGCAGGCCAGGCCGCACGCGGCGGCCTACGCCGACCTGCAGCAGCAACTGGGCGTGCTGATGCCGAAATGGTTCGTGCGCGACACGCCTTACGCGCAGCTGGCGCACTATCCGCGCTATCTCAAGGCGGCGGTGGCGCGCATCGACAAGCTGCGCGCCGATCCGGCGCGCGACGCCCGCCTGATGGGCGAGATGGCGCCCATCCTCACCCAGTACCAGCGCGCGCGCAGCGCGCTCAAGGGCGCGCCCGATCCGCGCCTGGACGAATTCCGCTGGCTGCTGGAAGAACTGCGGGTCGCCCTGTTCGCCCAGGAATTGCGCACCCCCATGCCGGTCTCGGTCAAGCGCCTGATGAAGGCCTGGGAGTCGTTGCGGCGGTAGGGGGGCTGTCCCACGGGTGCCTGTCCCCGCGGGGACAGGCATCCCGAGAGTTTGCGGGTGCCAGTCCCGCTGCGGGGACAGGCGCCAAGTCAGCGGGTGCCAGTCCCCCTGCGGGGACAGGCACCCGGGTGGTTAGAGTGCCAGGAAGCCGATGGCCACCAGGGCGATCAGGCCCCACTTGGTGGCTTTGTAGACGGTGCGGTTCCAGGCCTTGAACTGCTTGCGCTTCTGGTCGATGACCCAGTGCGCGTGGGTCAGCTTGTTGATGGCGCCGGTCTGGTCGCCGGCGTCGTTGGGCGAGCTGGCGGCCGACATGACCACGCGGCCGAACCAGCGGTTGAAGGCCTCGGCCCAGCGCCATTTGAGCGGACGCTCGACGTCGCAGAACAGGATGATGCGGTTGCCTTCGCTCTTGTTGTGCGCTTCGTGCACATAGGTTTCGTCGAACACCACGCTTTCGCCATCGCGCCAGCTGTAGCTTTCGCCGTCGACGGCGATGTAGCAGCGGTCGTCGTTGGGCGTGGCCAGGCCCAGGTGGTAGCGCAGCGATCCCGAGAAAGGGTCGCGGTGCGGGTTCAGCTTGCCGCCCGGCGGCAGCTCGGCGAACATGGCCGCCTTGACCTTGGGCAGGCTCTTGAGGATGGCCACGGTCTTGGGGCAGAGCTCCTCGGCGGAGGGGTGGCGGGCGTCGTACCACTTCAGGTAGAAGCGTTTCCAGCCATATTTGAAGAACGAGTTGAAGCCGATGTCGTCATGGCGCTCGGCGGCCTTGATGCGGCGCAGCTCGGCCATTTTCAGGGCTTCATCGCGAATGGTTTCCCAGTTGTCGTCCAGCACCTTCAGCTCGGGGATTTCGCTGGTGGTCAGGTACGGGGTGGTGGGCACGCGCGAGGTCAGCACCATGAAGGCATTGACCGGCGCCAGCAGCACGGAGTGGTCCAGCATCTGGCGCGACAGCGACAGCCGCACGCGGCCGCGGAAGTGGGCAAACAGGATAGAGGCCAGCCATAGGCCCGGGATCAGCCATTTCATGGTGCGCAGAGGACGCCGTTGCGGCATCCGTGGGATAAATCGGTAATCAGGTATTGTTACCACAGGCGGCTGCCCAGCGGGCCCGGAAGGGGGGCGAAATCGTGCCGGCGGCTGCCCCGACTGGGTACAATTCCGGACATGTCCGAAGCCGTAACAAACCCGCCCCCATTTGTACATTTGCGCGTCCATTCCGAGTTCTCCGTCTCGGATGGCATCGTGCGCATCTCCGATCTGATCAAGCGCGTGGCCAAGCTGGGCCAGCCGGCCGTGGCGCTGACAGACCTGTCGAACATCTTCGGCCTGATCAAGTTCTACAAGGGCGCGCGCGGCGCCGGGGTCAAGCCGGTGGCCGGCAGCGATGTCTGGCTGACCAACGACGATGACCGCGAAAAGCCGTTCCGTCTCCTGCTGCTGGTGCGCAACCACCAGGGCTACCTCAACCTGTGCGAGCTGCTGACGCGCTCGTTCCTGGAGAATCAGTACAAGGGGCGCGCCGAGGTGCGCCGCGAATGGCTGCAGGGCCAGGAAGGGCTGATCGTGCTGTCGGGCGCGCGCGGCGGCGACGTCGGCCAGGCGCTGGAAGCCGGCAATGCCGTCACGGCGCTGTCGCTGGCGCGCCAGTGGGGCCAGCTGTTTCCGGGTTCGTACTACATCGAATTGCAGCGCGCCGGCTTCGACGGCGACGAAACCTATACCCAGGCCGCCATGCGGCTGGCCGCCGAGGCGGGGCTGCCGGTGGTGGCCACCCATCCGGTGCAGTTCCTGGACCGCGACGAGTTCCAGGCGCACGAGGCGCGCGTGTGCATCGCCGAAGGCGAGATCCTCGCCAATCCGCGGCGGGTGCGGCGCTACACGCAGGACCAATATCTGCTCAGTTCCGAGGAAATGGCGCGCCGCTTCGCCGACGTGCCCTCGGCGCTGGCCAATACGGTCGAGATCGCGCGGCGCTGCAACCTGACCCTGGTGCTGGGCAAGCCGCGCCTGCCGAACTTCCCCACGCCGGACGGCGTGACGCTGGACGACTACCTGGTCCAGCTGTCCGAGGAAGGCCTGGAAAAGCGCCTGCAGTTCCTGTTCCCCGACGAGGCCGAGCGCAACGCCAAGCGCGACCAGTACTACGAACGCCTGCGCTGGGAGTGCAAGACCATCATCCAGATGGGCTTTCCCGGCTACTTCCTGATCGTGCAGGACTTCATCAACTGGGGCAAGAACAACGGCGTTCCGGTCGGGCCGGGGCGGGGCTCGGGCGCCGGCTCGCTGGTGGCCTACGCGCTGGGCATTACCGACCTGGATCCGATCCGCTACGACTTGCTGTTCGAGCGCTTCCTGAATCCGGAGCGGGTGTCGATGCCTGACTTCGATATCGACTTCTGCCAGGACAACCGCGAACGGGTCATCGACTACGTCAAGATGAAGTACGGGCGCGAGGCGGTCAGCCAGATCGCCACCTTCGGCACCCTGGGCGCCAAGGCGGTGGTGCGCGACGCCGGCCGCGTGCTGGACATGCCCTACCTGTTCTGCGATGCCCTGTCCAAGCTGATCCCGTTCAACCCGGCCGACCCGTGGACGCTGGAGCGCACGCTCAAGGACGAGCCGGCCTTCAAGGACCGCTACGAGCAGGAAGAGGAAGTGCGCGCCCTGGTCGACCTGGCGCGCCCGCTCGAAGGCCTGACGCGCAGCATCGGTATGCACGCCGGCGGGGTGCTCATCGCGCCGGGCAAGCTGACCGATTTCTGCCCGCTGTATTGCCAGCCCGGCCAGGAGAACAGCGCGGTCTCCCAGTTCGACAAGGACGACGTCGAGGCGGCCGGCCTGGTGAAGTTCGACTTCCTGGGCCTGCGCAACCTGACCATCCTGGACTGGGCGGTGCGCTTCGTGCGCCAGTTCAATGCCGACAAGCGCGACTTCGACGTCATGGCCCTGTCGCTGGACGACCAGGCCGCGTACAAGGTGCTGTGCGACGCCAACACGACCGCGGTGTTCCAGCTTGAATCGCGCGGCATGAAAGAGCTGCTCAAGAAGCTGCGCCCCAGCACTTTCGAAGACATCATCGCCATGCTGGCCCTGTACCGGCCGGGGCCGCTCGAATCCGGCATGGTGGACGATTTCGTCAACCGCAAGCACGGCCGCGCCGCGGTCGATTATTTCCACCCGGACCTGGAAGGCACCCTGCGCAGCACGTACGGGGTCATCGTCTACCAGGAACAGGTGATGCTGATCTCGCAGATCATCGGCGGCTACTCGCTGGGCGGCGCCGACCTGCTGCGGCGCGCCATGGGCAAGAAAAAGCCCGAGGAAATGGCCAAGCACCGCGAACTGTTCGAGCAGGGCGCGCGCGAGAAGGGGCATGATCCCGACCTGGCGGTCAAGCTGTTCGACCTGATGGAGAAGTTCGCGGGCTACGGCTTCAACAAGTCGCACTCGGCCGCCTATGCGCTGATCGCCTACCAGACCGCATGGCTGAAGGCCTACCATCCCACCGAGTTCCTGGCCGCCACGCTGTCGTCCGACATGGACGATACCGACAAGGTGCAGATCTTCGTGCGCGACGCCCAGGACAACGGCGTCGAGGTGCTGCCGCCCGATGTCAACGCCTCGGGCTATCGCTTCGAACCGGTGGCGGACAAGCACACCGAGCAGGGCAAACCGCCGCGCACCATGCGCTACGGCCTGGGCGCGGTCAAAGGCACCGGGCAGGGCGCGGTCGAGGAAATCCTGCGCGCGCGCCAGGAGGGCGGCCCGTTCGCCAATCTGTTCGACTTCTGCCGCCGCGTCAGCAAGCACGCGGTCAACCGGCGCACCATCGAGGCCCTGATCAAGGCCGGCGCGTTCGATACCATCGAACCCAACCGCGCCGCCATGCTGGCCTCGGTCGGTACGGCGATGGAGGCGGCCGAGCAGGCCGCGCGCAGCGCCAACCAGTCGTCGCTGTTCGGCGACGACAGCGGCGACGTGGTCGCCGGCGAGCTGACCAAGGTCGCGCCCTGGAACCTGCACACCACGCTGACCGAGGAAAAGACGGCGCTGGGCTATTACTTCAGCGGCCACCTGTTCGACGCCTGGCGCGACGAGGTGCGCCGCATCGTGCCCATGCAGCTGGCGCGCCTGGAGCCGCAGCGCGACCTGCAATGGATGTGCGGGGTGCTGGCCGGCGTGCGCACCATGATGACGCGGCGCGGCAAGATGGTGTTCGCCGTGCTCGACGACGGCACGGCGCAGATCGAGATCTCGGTGTTCAACGAGCTGTACGAGAAGCACCGCGGCCGCCTGCGCGAAGACCAGTTGCTGGTGGTGCAGGGCAAGGTCAGCAACGACGAGTACTCCGGCGGCATGCGCATCGTGGCCGAGCAGCTGTACGACCTGCAGCTGGCGCGCGAGGCGCGCGCCAAGTCGCTGCGCATCCGGCTCAACGGCCAGGCCGACGCGGCGCGCCTGCGCCAGCTGCTCAACCCGTTCCGGGCCGAGCCCGAGAACGGCGTGCCCGGCGTGCCGGTCGACGTGGTCTACCGCAGGAACAATTTCCTGTGCACGGTGCGGCTGGGCGAAGACTGGCGCGTGCGCATGGCCGACACGCTGCTCGAGAACCTGAACGACTGGGCCAAGCCCGACGGCGTCGAGGTCACCTACTGATGCGGCCATTGCGTATCGTGCATTCCGAAGCCGCCACCAGTTTCGGCGGCCAGGAAGGGCGCATCTTCAAGGAAATGACGGCCATGCGCGAGCGCGGCCATCACATGGAGGCGATCTGCCAGCCGCAGGCCCAGCTGGCGCGCCGCCTGGCCGAGGCCGGCTTCACCGTGCACACGCTGGAAATGGACGGGCCGCGCAATTACCTGCGCGGCGTGCTGAGCCTGCGCCGCCTGCTGCGCCAGGGCCGCTACGACGTGCTGAACACGCACAGCCGGCGCGATACCGTGATCGCCGCGGCCGCCGGCCGGCTGGCGGGCACGCCGCTGATTGTGCGTACCCGCCACCTGTCCAACAAGGTCGGCTCGCTCTGGTCCTATACCGGGCTGCCGCACCGCGTCACCACGGTCAGCGACCACGTGCGCCAGCACCTCATCGAACGCGGCGTACCCGCCGGCCATATCGCCACGGTGTATTCGCCCATCGTGCTGCCGCCTCCCATCGAACACTCGACCCTGCGCGGCGAGCTGGGCCTGGCGGCCGACGATATCGTGGTCGGCTGCGTGGCGGTGATGCGCGCCACCAAGGGGCACCGCGAACTCATCGACGCCATGCGGCCGCTGATGGCCGAGCGTGCCAACCTGCACCTGGTGTTCGTCGGCGGCGGCTCGCCGGTGTTCGAGCAGACCCAGGCCTACGTGGCCGAACTGGGCCTGCAGGCGCGCATCCACCTGATGGGCACGCGCAACGACGTCCCCAACCTGCTGGCCGGTTTCGACCTGTTCGCCCTGGCCACCCGCCAGGAGGCTTCGGGCACCGTCTATGTCGAGGCCGAAGCCTGTGGCCTGCCGGTCGTCGGCACCGACGTGGGCGGCGTGTCCGAGATGATGCGCGATGGCGAGACCGGCATCCTGGTGCCGGTGGACGACCCGGCGGCGCTGGGCGCCGCGCTGCGCCGCCTGATCGACGACCGCGCGTTGCGGCGCCGCATGGGCGAGGCCGGCCGGCGCATGGTGCGCGACGAAAAGGTCTTCGCGCCCGAACGGCTGGCCGAGCGCACCGAGGCCATCTACCGGCAGTGGCTGGCGGAGCGCGGCCATGCGTAACGCGCCCAATGTCCCGGTGCTGATGTACCACCACGTCACCCCGGCCGGCGGCATGATCGCCGCCACGCCCGAGGTGTTCGAACGGCAGATCGCCGCGCTGGCGCGGGCCGGCTACCGCTCGCTGGGCACGGCCGAGTTCGCCGCCTACCTGGACGGCGCCCCGGTGCCCGAGAAATCGGTGCTGATCACCTTCGACGACGGATACCTGAACAACTGGGTGTATGCCCACCCGATCCTGCAGCGCCACGGCATGAAGGCCGTGCTGTTCCTGATCACCGGCCTGCTGGGCGATGGTCCGGCGCGGCCCTGCGCCGGGCAGGACGGGCCGCTGCCGCCCGCGCCCGACCACGACGAAAGCAAGCGCCTGATCGCCGCCGGACGCGCCGACGAGGTCATGCTGCGCTGGAGCGAAGTGCAGGCCATGCTGGCGGCGGGCACCTTCGAGGTGCATTCGCACACCCATACCCATACGCGCTGGGACAAGCAGTGCGGCCCCGACGTCGCCGCCAAGCGCGCCCATATCGCCCAGGAGCTGGCCGATTCGCGCCGGGCGCTGCAGGCCCGGCTGGGCGAGGTCAGCGACCACCTGTGCTGGCCCCAGGGCTATTTCGACGCCGACTATGTACAGGCGGCGCGCGACGCCGGCTTTCGCCATCTCTACACCACCGACGCCCTGGGCCAGAACGTCCCGGGCGGCGATCCCGCACACATATACCGCTTCGCGGTGCGCAACCGCGCCGGCGGCTGGCTCAACCGCCGCATCTGGCTGGCGCGCCATCCTTGGATCGGCCCGCGCTATCACGCCTGGAAGGCCTGGAAGAAAAAGCTGAGGAGGCGCGCATGACGCTGTCGGTCATCATCATTACCAAGAACGAAGCGGCCAACATCCTGGCATGCCTGGAGTCGGTGGCCTTCGCCGACGAGTTCATCGTGGTCGATTCGGGCAGCACCGACAACACCGTCGAGCTGGCGCGCGATTTCGGCGCGCGCGTCGAGGTCACGCCGGACTGGCCGGGATTCGGACCGCAGAAGAACCGTGCCCTGGACCTGGCCACGGGCGACTGGGTGCTGTCCATCGATGCCGACGAGCGCGTCACGCCCGAGCTGGCGAGCGAGATCCAGGCCGCCATGGCCGGCGCCACGGCCGATTGCTACGAAATCGCCCGGCTGTCGGATTTCTGCGGCCGCTTCATCCGTCACAGCGGCTGGTGGCCCGATTACGTGCTGCGCCTGTTCCGGCGCGGCAGCGCGCGGTTCACCGATGCGGCCGTGCACGAGCGCGTCGTGCCGGCGCAGGGCCAGCCCGCGCGCCTGCGCGGGCACTTCCTGCACTACCCGTACAACAATTTCGACGCCCTCATCGCCAAGGTCAATCGCTATTCCTCGGATGCGGCCGCGATGATGCATGCGCGCGGCAAGCGCGCCACGGTGTTCTCGGCGCTGGGTCATGGCTTCTGGACCTTCGTGCGCATCTACCTGATCCGCCGCGGCTTCCTGGATGGGTGCCACGGGCTGGTCCTGGCCGTGACGGCCGCCGCCGGCAGCTTCTTCCGCTATGCCAAGCTGATGTTCCTGTCCGAGCCGCGCAAGTGAAGATCCTGTACACCAATTTCCATGGCCGCAACGGCGGCGGCCATGTCACCTATGTCATCAACCTGGCGCGCGCGCTGGCGCCCGGGCACGCCCTGACCGTGGCGGTGCCCGGCACCAGCCGGCTGTACCGCTATGCGCGAGAGATTCCCGGCGTCGAGGTGGTGGACATGCAGTACACCACGCGGCTGTCGTCCTGGTTCCATGACCGGGCGGCGCTGCGCCGGCTGATCGCCGAGGGCGGCTACGACATCATCCATTGCAACGGCTCGGCCGACCACAAGCAGGTCATGCTGGCCACGCTGGGGCTGCGCCGCCGTCCGCGCATCGTCTTCACCAAGCACAACGATCATCCGTTGGGCAGCCTGGGCAATCGCCTGCGCGCCACGCTGGCCACCGATCACAGCATCGCGGTCAGCGCCTATGTGCACGGCCTGCTGGCCGATTCGCCGTACAGCCGCCATCCCATCACCACCGTGCGCCACGGCATCGACACCGATTACTACGCGCCGCCCGACGCCGCGACCGCCGCGCAATGGCGCGAGCGCTATTTCGGCCCGGACTGGCGGGGCCGGCTGCTGCTGGGCAGCGCGGGGGGCACCGATTACGACAAGGGCTGGCTCGACCTGGTGGCTGCCGCGGGCAGCCTGCCCGCGCCGCTACGCGAGCGCGTCCGCATCCTGGTGGCGGGCGATCCGCCCAACCAGGCCAAGCTGGATCGCGTGCGCGAACACGGCATGCAGGACCAGATGGTGTTTCCCGGGCTGCTCGACGACGTGCGCGAGGCGCTGGGCGCCTGCGATGCGGGCTATGTGCTGTCGTACCGCGAGGCCCTGTCGTTCGCCTGCCGCGAAATGATGGCGCTGGGCAGGCCGGTGCTGGCCAGCAACGCCGGCGGGCTGCCCGAGAACATTACCGCGGGCCGGGATGGCTGGGTCGTGCCGGTGCGCGACGTGCCGGCCATCGCGGCGGTGTTGCGCGAGATGCTGGAGCAGCCGGAGCGGCTGGCCGAGATGGGCTGCCAGGCGCGCGCCACGGCCGAGCGCGAGTTCGGCCTGCGCGATTTCGCGCAGGCCACGCTGGCCGTCTATCAGCGCACGTTGAGCGCCTGATCGCGCGGTCCCACCCGCGGGGGCGTGGCCGGGCGGCGGCCGTCCGGGTGCGGCGCCAGGTCGGCGTATGCATAAACGTCGCGCTTGGCGTCGATCACCCGTACCGGCCGGCCCGCGCAAGCCGGGGCGGCGGGACGGTGCTTGCAATCGTCCACGCCGGTCGCCACGCCCAGCCAGTCCAGGATCAGCCCATAGTTGTCCTCGGTGGAATAGGGCGCGTCGTATTCGCGCCGTGCCGGGGCCGGCGCGGCGGGACTGTTCCAGATGAACATAGGAATATCGAATGCCTCGCGCGAGGGCCGCACGCCGCCGTGATAGAACGTGCCCAGCACGCTCTCGTGGCGTTCCAGGCCGTGGTCGGGGTAGAACAGCAAGGAGGCGCGCCGCTCGCCCAGCCGGTCCATTACCGCGCCCAGCAGCGCGTCCACATAGCGGATCGAATTGTCGTAGCAGTCCTCGTAGGGCGCGCCGCCCTGGTACACCGTGGCCGTTTCCGGGTAGCGCGTGCAGTAGTTGTCGTGATTGCCATTGATATGCAGGAAGACCACTTTCCTGCCCGGCTCGGCCAGCGCCGCGTCCAGCAGCGGCAACAGGGCCTCGTCGTACGGCGCGTCGGCCCAGGTCTTGAAATGGGCCATGTTGGCCATGGCCGTGACGGGCGTGTCGTAGCGGCCCAGCCTGGCCTGGTTGCTCAGCCAGTAAGTGCGGAACCCTGCGTCGCCGGCCAGCGCCACCACGTTGTCGCCGAATAGCCGCGGGTCGTAGCTGTCCACCGTGGCCGCGCTCAGGGTCAGCGGCACCGCCATGATGGTCAGCGGCGCGGGCGCGGCGGCCTGGGTGTACAGCGTCATGCGGTCGCGTTCGGCCTCCGCCCGCGGCGTGGTGTCGCGCGCGTAGCCGTACAGCCCCCAGTTGGCGCGCCGCGCCGATTCGCCCACCACGACGACATAGGTGTCGATGCCGGTGTCGCGCCGGGTCAGCGCGTGGGTGACGCGGTGCCTGCCCGCCGTGTCGAGCAGCGACTGGTCGTAGCTGGCCTGGATGAAATAGCGCATGTTGAACATCGGCGAACGCGAAACCGTGCGTTCGATCGACGGGTAGTACTCGTCCGCCGCGCCGCGCATCGCCAGCTCATAGCGCAGCCACGAGCCGAAAAAGACCAGCGCGGTGGCGGCCGCGCCCAAGGCCAGCCAGCGCGTGGGCAATTCGTGCGCGGCACGCCGCACCACCCACAGCAGCAGCGCCAGCACCGCCAGGGTCAGCGCGGCCGAGCGCCAGTGCTGGGTGAGCAGCTGGACGGTCTCGTCGTAGTTCGTCGTCAGGATGCTGTAGGCAAAACCGAAGTTGAAGCGCTGGCCATAGGCTTGGTAGCAGAACTGCGCCAGCCCCAGGTTCGCCGCCAGGCCCGTGCACAACAGCACGGCCGCCGGCCGCGTCCAGGCGCGCCGCCACAACAGGGCGCAGGCCAGCATCAGGGTGACGCCCAGCAGATAGACGCGCGGCGAGAACGAGTCGCCATGCAGGCGGGCTTGGATCCAGATCGGGGCGATGCCGGCAACGAGAAGCGGCACCCAGGCTTGCAGAAAGCGGGTCATGGCAATACGGAGGCAGGAAGGAGGGCATGGACGCGGCGCGCGGGGGGCGCGCGGTCCGGCACGGCGGCGGCGGGCGCCCTAGCGATCGGGCAGGCGTTCGCGGCGCGGGGCGGGCTGGCGGGGACTCGAACGATGCGCGCGCCGATGGCGCGCCGGGACTGCTGGTCTCTGCATGGGGCGGCGCCGGTCGCGGCGTCGGTCTTTTTACAAGGTGCTTATTTTGTTATAATTATACGTTATTTGATTTAATTTGACATATTATGGCGCTCTCGCTCGCGTCTGTCATTTTTGATCGACTTAACGGCAGCATCGCGGGAATCTTGAGCCGGCCTCACTGGCATCGATCCCCATATAATCCGGCATCATGCCTATCCCCATTCTCATGTACCACCAGATCGGCGAGCCGGCGCCACGCGGCACGCCGTATCGCGGACTGACGGTCCATCCTGCCAGCTTCCGCCGCCAGATGACCTGGCTGCGGCGCTTTGGCTATCGGGGCCTGTCGATGCGCGACCTGATGCCCTATGTGCGCGGAGAGCGCAGCGGCAAGGTATTCGGCATCACGTTCGACGACGGCTACCGCAACGTGCATCGCAACGCCATGCCCGTGCTGGGCGAACTGGGCTTTACCGCCACCAACTATTTCGTGGCCCACCAGCTCGATGGCGGCAACGTGTGGGATCTCGAAAAAGGCATCCCGTTCTCGGCGCTCATGAACGCACAGGAAATGCGCGAGTGGCACCAGGCCGGCAACGAGGTCGGTTCCCACACGCTGGACCACGTGCACCTGCCGCGCATGGCCGCCGACGAAGCGCGGCGCCAGATCTGCCAGTCCAAGGACGAACTCGAACAGGTGCTGGGTGCGCCGGTGACGGCTTTCTGCTATCCCTATGGCGACTACACGGACGAGCATCGCGCCATGGCGCGCGAGGCCGGCTACGACAACGCGACCCTGACCGTGCGCGGGCTGGCCTCGGCCGCCGACGATCCCTACGGCCTGCCGCGCGTCACGGTTTCGCGCTCGACCCACTTGCTGCGCTTTCTGCAAAAAACCCTGACCGGCTATGAAGACAGGCGCCGCCGCGGATAAGCGGCGTTTGCGTATTGCGCTGCTGGTCGACCGGTTCGGCAATCGCTTCGGCGGCGCCGAAGCCTATGGCGTCGAATTGATGCGGATCCTGGCGCGGCGGCACGACGTCACGGTGGTGGCGCGCGAATACGACAGCGACCTCGCCTTGCCCTTTCTGCCGGTGCGTGTCAGCTGCCGCCTGCCCAGCTGGCTGCGGGTGCTGTATTTCGCTTGGCGCGCCGCGCGCCTGACGCGCGCCGGCTTCGACATCGTCCATTCCCACATGAACGGGGGAGCGGGCGATGTGCAGGTCATGCACGTCACGCCCGTGCGCTACAACTGGCTGTGCCGGCCGGGCTTGCGCCGGCGCCTGACGGCCTGGACCAGTCCGCGGGTGGCCACCTACCTCGCGCTGGAAAAGGCCCGCGTGGCCCAACGGCCGGGCAAGCGCGTGGTGACGGTGTCCGAGCTCATCGTCGAACAGATGCGCGACGCCTACGGCGTGGGCCTGCCCATGGAGACGATCCCGCCTGGCGTCCAGCTGCCCGCGCCGTCAGACCCGGCGCGCCGGGCCGCCACGCGCGTGGCGCTGGGCTGGGGCGAGGACGACCTGGTCTGCCTGCTGGTGGCGCGCAACCCGCTGCGCAAGGGGCTGCCGGCGCTGCTGGCCGCGCTGGCGCACTTGCCGGCCCGCTACCGCCTGCTGGTGGTCGGCGCCGATGGTCCGGCGCGCCAATGCGTCGGCGACAGCGGGCTGGCCGATGGCCGCGTCCGCCTCGTCGACCCCACGCCGGGTGTCGCGCCTTACTACGAGGCGGCCGACATCTACGTGCACCCGACGCTCAACGACAGCTACGGCATGGCGCCGCTGGAGGCCATGTCGCATGGCTTGCCCGTGGTGGTGAGCAGCGCCGATTATTGCGGTTTCGCGCAGTATCTGGCCGATGGCCGTGATGCGCTGATCCTGCGCGACCCGCGCGACGGCGCCGAGGTGGCGCGCGCGGTGGCCGCGATCGGCGATGGCGCGCCCCTGCGCGCCGCGCTGTCGGCCGCCGGCCTGGCGCTGGCGCGCGCGCAGAGCTGGGAGGCGGTCGCCGCCCGCTACGAGACCTTGTACGAAACCCTGTTGCGCGAACGCGCGGTCGGCTGACGTCTGCGGTATCGGCGCCCGTCAACACTGCGGTGTGCCTGTCCCAGTGGGGACAGGCACACCTCGCCGCGGATGTCAGCTCCCGTCCGGGGACACAGGCACCCTTGCCACAGGTGTCGCTCCCTCAGCGCGCCGGCAAGGTAAGTTCTTCCAGTTTCAGCAGCCAGGTCATGGCCTGCTCCCGGTCGTCGGCGCACAGTTCGGTGCTCGGTTGCAGCGAGGAGCAGACGTCGGGCCGGTCGGGATGGCCGAAAATCCGGCAGCGCATGTCGTCGTCGAGCTGCACGCATCTGGACCCGGCGGGCTTGCCCTGCGGCATCCCCGGGATGGGACTCGAAATGGATGGCGCGATGCAGCAGGCGCCGCAGCCGGGCCGGCACGATAGCGTGGCGGACATGCCGTTACACCCAGCCGCGCAGCCAGTAGACGAACAGGCCGGCGTATTCCTTGATGATGGAGCGGCTGGCGTCGAAGCTGCGCTGGTCGGGCAGCCAGGGCGACAGCGAGCCGTCGGCCGGCGCTACGATCTGCGGCGGCGCGGGGGCGGCGATGGCCTGCACGCCCTGCTTGGAGAACGCCGCCATGGCGCGCGGCATGTGCAGCGCCGAGGTCACCAGCAACACCTTCTGGATGCCGTGCTGGCGCAGCGTGTCTTCCGTCAGCGCCGCGTTCTCGTAGGTGGTGCGGCTGGCGTTCTCCAGGATCAGAGCGCTTTCCGGCACGCCATGCTGGCGCATCCGGTAGGCCATGCCGCGCGCTTCGCTGATGTCGCCCTCGAGCGCGCCGCCCGACAGCACCACCTTGGGCGCGCGGCCGGCCTGGAACAGTTCGGTGGCGGTGTCCACGCGCACTACCGCGGTTTCCTTGTCATACGGCAGGAACCAGTTGGCGCGGCCATTGGCGGTATTGCCGCCCAGCACCACGATGGCGTCGGCGGTGGGCGACTGGTCCGGAGGCAGGTGCGGGTAGCGCGACTCCAGCGCCCCGCCCAGCCACAGCGAGGTGGCCGGCAGCGACCAGGCCAAGGCCCACAGCAGGCCGCCGGCGATCAGGGCCGCACCCGTCTTGCGCAGGCGGAACAGGCCCAGCACCAGGCCGAGGACGACCAGCGTCAGGCACAGATTCAGGGGAATGATCAGATTGGTGAGGAAACTCGATATGGCCATGTCGGGTTGGGTTTACGCGCCGCTCAGTAGTTCGAGCGATTTTTCCATTACTTGTTCTGGCCCTGGCCAGCGTGTTTCGGAGCCCAGGCAGACCGCCCGGGGCGACCACGGGCCGGTGCGCCCCGGGCGGGTCACGCCGAACAGCGTCAACTGGCGGGCATCGACCGCCGCCGCCACATGGGACACGCCTGAATCATTGCACACAACCAGGGCGGCGCGCTGCGCCAGGGCCGCGAAGGCGCCCAGCCCCAGCGGCGGCAGCAGCGTGGCGGAGGGCGCGTTGCGGCGGGCCTCGGCGACTTCGGCCGGTGGGGGGCACATTACCACGGTCTGGCCGCGTTCCTGCAGGGCGCGGGTCAAGGCGTCGAAGCCCGGCCATACCTTGACCTTGCCCTTGTGCAGGCCGGTGGCGGTGGGGGCGATCAGCACGAACGGCCGGCCGGCCAGCTGCTGCGCCTGCAGCAATTGCCCGGCCGCGTCGCGATGCGCCTGCGTCAGCGGCAGGTCCAGCAGCGCGCCCGGCTCGACGGGCCCGGCCGGCAGGCCCCAGCGCTGCAGGGCCGCGCGGGTCAGGTAGTGCCACGACTGCACCGCGTGCAGGCTGGCGCCGGGCTTGTCCACCGGCCAGCGCAGCAGCGGACTGCGGCCGTCGTCGCGGTAGCCCGCGCAGGGTATGCCGGCCAGCCGGAACACCGCGGCGCTCGACAGCGAGTCCGGCAGCAGCAGGCCGCGCGTGGCGGCGCCGCCGCCCAGGGCGCGCCGGTGCGCGGCCACCGTGGCCCGGTCGCGCAGCACCTTGCCGGTCATGGGCAGGAAATCCTGCTTCGGCACGCCGGCCAGCAGGTCGCGCGCCCAGGGGCGCGCGCAGACGACCAGCGGCGCGCCGCTGTCCTGCAGCGTGCGCAGGCTGGGCAGGCTCATACAAACATCGCCGATCCAGTTGGGCAGGCGGACATAAATGCACGAAATGGTGGTCATCGGAGTGTGCGTGGCATGCTGGCGTGGCGGCCGGGTCGGCCGGACGGTTGTCGGGCGGCGGGTGGCCGACGGTACAATCCCGGGCACGATTGTATTAAAGCGAGTGTTTCCTTGAATTCTGCCGCACGCAATGCGCCCGCCGGCTCCCAGCCGGTCAAGGCCGAACTCTGGAAGCGGGTCTACAGCCGCGTAGGCTCTTACTGGAAGGGGCTGGTGCTGGCCGTCCTGCTGATGGCCGGCGCCGCCGCGACCCAGCCCACGCTGGCAGTCATCATGAAGCCGCTGCTCGACGATGGCTTCTCGGGCGCCAAGCCGCATTATGTCTGGTTCCTGCCGCTGGCGGTGGTGGGGCTGATCCTGCTGCGCGGAATCTGCAATTTCTTCAGCGACTACCTGCTGGCCTGGGTGGCCAACAACGTGCTGCGCGGCATCCGGGGCGAGATGTTCGAGCGGCTGCTGGGCCTGCCCGATGCCGACTTCAAGCGCGGTGACACCGGCCGCCTGCTCAACCGCTTCACCATCGACGCGGGCAACGTCACCGGCTACGCCACCGACGTCATCACGGTGCTGGTGCGCGAAACCCTGGTCGTCATCGCCCTGATCGGCGTGCTGCTGTACATGTCGTGGGCGCTGACGCTGATCATCCTCGTCATGCTGCCGGTGTCGGTGGGCATCGCCCGCGCCTTCACGCGCCGGCTGCGCCGCATCAACCGCGAAACCGTCAACATGAACGCCGAGCTCACCCGCGTGGTCAGCGAGGGCATCGACGGGCAGCGTGTCATCAAGCTGTTCGACGGCTATGACGCCGAGCGCCGCCGTTTCGACTTCGTCAACTCGCGCCTGCGCCGCTTCGCGATGCGCAGCGCCACCGCCGACGCGGCGCTCACGCCGCTCACGCAGGTGTGCATCTCGGTCGCCGTGGGCGCGGTCATCGCCGTGGCCCTCAGCCAGGCCAACAGCGGCGCGCTCACCGTCGGCAGCTTCGCCTCGTTCATGGCCGCGCTGGCGCAGATCTTCGATCCGATCAAGCGCCTGACCAACCTGGCCGGCAAAATGCAGAAAATGCTGGTGGCCGCCGAAAGCGTGTTCACCCTGGTGGACCAGACGCCCGAGGCCGACGCCGGCACGCGCGCCTTGCCCGAACCGGTGCGCGGCAAGGTCGAATTCCGTGCGGTCAGCCATCGCTTCCCGGACGCCGATCGCGATACCGTCAGCGCCGTGTCGTTCCTGGTCGAGCCGGGCCAGACCGTGGCCCTGGTCGGACGCTCGGGCAGCGGCAAGACCACTCTGGTCAACATGCTGCCGCGCTTTGTCCTGCCCGATGGCGGCGACATCTTGTTCGACGATGTGCCCATCCAGGATCTCACCTTGCGCAGCCTGCGCTCGCATCTGTCGCTGGTCAGCCAGGACGTGGTGCTGTTCGACGACACCATTGCCGCCAACGTGGGTTATGGCGCCGGCGGCACCGTCGACGACGCGCGCGTTCGCGACGCGCTGGCCGCGGCCAACCTGCTGGAGTTCGTCGACGGCTTGCCGCTGGGCATCCACACGCCGGTGGGCCAGAATGCCGCCCGCCTGTCGGGCGGCCAGCGCCAGCGCCTGGCGATCGCCCGCGCCCTGATCAAGAACGCGCCGGTCCTGATCCTCGACGAGGCGACCTCGGCGCTGGACAACGAATCCGAGCGCCAGGTGCAGGCATCGCTGGAGCGGCTGATGCGCGGGCGCACCACGCTGGTCATCGCCCACCGGCTGTCCACCGTGCAGAACGCCGACCGTATCATCGTGCTGGACGCCGGCAAGATCGTCGAGCACGGGCCGCACAGCGAGCTGTTGGCCGCCAACGGCCTGTACGCCTCGCTCTACAACATGCAGTTCCGCGAGGACTGAGGCCCGCGCCGGCGGGCCTGCGTCAGCAGCGCCGCTCCTGCCAGCAGCGCCGCGGCGGTCGCTGCCACGACCGCGTACGCATGGTCGAACGCCTGGTAGGCCATCGGCAACACCTGTTGCGCCCATTGCGGCGCCATGGTTTCGGCAGCGGCCAGCGCCTGGTCCAGGCTGTCGCGCAACTGCGCGGCGGCCGGCGCATCGGCCGGCAATACCAGCGTGCGGGTGTAGACCGTGGTCATGATGCTGCCAAACAGCGTCACGCCCAGCACGCTGCCCAGTTCGTATGCCACTTCCTCGATCGAGGCGGCCATGCTGGCGCGGTCGGCGGGCGCGTGCAGCATGACAGCGGTCGAGGCGGCGGTCATGGCGCCGCCCAGGCCGGCGCCCAGCAGGGCCAGCACCGCCATCTGGCCGGCTAGCGGCCACTCGGTGCCGACGACCATGCCGGCCGCCCCGAGGCCGGCCAGGGCCAGCGCGGTACCCATGACGCGGCGCTCGCCCGCGCGGCCCAGCCACAGGCCGGCCAGCGGTCCGGCCGCGGCCGCCGCCAGCGGCACCGGCAACAGCAGCAGCGCGGCCTGCAGCGGCGTCATGCCCTGCACCAGCTGCAGCCGCTGGCTGAGCACCAGCTCCACGCCCACCAGCGTCAGCATGGCGATCAGGGCGACCGCGACGCCGCGGCTGAATCCGGCGTCGCGGAACATCCCCACGTCGATCATCGGCTCGGCCTGGCCGCGCTGGCGGCGCGCGAACAGCGTCATCGCCACGGCGCCCACCGCTACCGCAAGCATGGCCACGCCATAGTCCGGTGTCGGCTTGCCCAGTTCCTTCAGCCCGAACACCAGTCCCAGCAGCGCGGTCATGATCAGCACGGCCGCGCCCAGGTCCCAGGGACGATGGGCCGCCGGCCGCCCCGCCGGCACCAGCCGCCACGTCGGCCAGAGCAGGGCCAGCACCACGGGGACGTTGATCAGGAACACCGAGCCCCACCAGAAATACTCCAGCAGCACGCCGCCGACCACCGGCCCCAGGGCCGCCCCGCCGGAGGCGATGGCGGCCCATACGCCGATGGCCAGGGCGCGTTCGCGCGCGTCCGTGAACACATGGCGCAGGATCGCCAGGGTGGCGGGCATCATCAGCGCCGCGCCGATCGCCAGCAGGCCGCGCGCGACGATCAGCAGGGTGGCCGAGGGCGCATAGGCCACGCACAACGAGGCCGCGCCGAATGCCGCCAGCCCGCTGGTGAACGTGGCGCGCGGCCCCCAGCGGTCGCTCAGGGCGCCCATGGCCGGCAACAGGCCGGTGACCACCAGCGGATAGGCGTTGATGATCCATAGCTTTTCCGCTGCCGAGGCATGCAGGTCGTGGGTCAGGCGGGGCAATGCCGCATACAGTACAGTCGTATCGACCGTGATCAGGAAGAGGGCGCTGGCGATGATGGCCAGCACCAGCCAACGGTTTTGAGGCCGCATGATGGAATGCCTTGAAAAAAGTCACGCCGGAACGGGCGTGCCTATAATATAAATCCATACGTATGTATTGAAAAGGGGCCCGCATGGGACGAAAACGCAGCATTGACCGCGACAAGGTGCTCGACGCGGCCGAAACCATCGTCGTGCGCGACGGCGCCAAGGGCCTGACCATCGACGCGGTCGCCAGGGAAATGGGGGTCACCAAGGGCGGCATCCAGTACTGCTACGGCAGCAAGGACGCCATGATCGAGGCGCTGTTCGAGCGTTGGGACAAGGCCTACGAAACACTGTTCCAGGCGGTGCTCGGCGAGGATGCCTCGCCGCGCGGGCGGGTGCGCGCCCACGCCGAGGCCACTCGTCGCGCCGACGCCACATCCAATGCCAAGGCGGCCAGCCTGCTTGCCGCGCTGATCCAGGCGCCCGAATTGCTGGGCAGCACCCGGTCCTGGTATCGCAGCCGGCTCGACGGCCTGGACGTCGATACCGAAGCGGGCCGGCGCGCGCGGCTGGCCGTGCTGGCCACGGAGGGCGCCTTCCTGCTGCGCTTTTTCGGCCTGATGGAGATGGACGAGTCCGAATGGCAGGCGATTTTCCGCGACATCCGCGCCGTGCTGGTGGATGCGCCGTGAGCCGCCGTCCGGCAGGGGCCGCGAGGGGGAGCGATGCCATCGGCATTGCGCGCGCCGTGGCCGGCCCGGCCGCTCTGACCGCAACGCAGAGCCCGGCCATGGCCGCCCGCACCGCTTATCTCGGCCCGGCCGGGTCGTGGACCCACCAGGCCTGCCTGGACCTGTACGGCGCCGACGGCCTGGTGCCGTTGTCGCGCGAAGCCTTGTTCGCCGCCTACGCGGACGGCAAGGTCGAGCGGGCCTGCGTGCCGGTCGCCACCTCGGTGGTCGGGCTCACGCCCTATATGGAAGACGTGCTGGCGCTGCCCCGCGTGGTCGTGGTGGCCGAGTACCCGAAGATGCTGGGCTACAGCCTGCTGGCGCGTCCCGGCACGCGGCGCGAGGACATCAAGGAAGTGCATGCCCATCCCGTCGCTTTCGAAGAGGTCCGGCCCTGGCTGGAGCGCGAGATGCCCGGCGCCCGGCGCGTGCCGGCCGCCAGCGGCGGGGCCGCGGCCCAGGCCGTGGCCGCCAGTGCCACGCAGGACAAGGCATCGTTCGGCCCCAGGGTCGGGGCATCCGTCTATCAGTTGGTCTCGCTGGCCGATGGCATCGAAGAGGGGCCCCACAACGTGACGCGCTGGTGGGTGCTGGGCCGCGACATGCCGGCGCCGACCGGCAAGGACAAGACCTCGCTGCTGGCCTGCATCCCGGATGCCCGGCTGGCGCCGCTGCTGGCCGATTTCGCGCAGGCCGGGGTGCCGATCCTGACCATCTACGAGCGCCCCGCCAGGAAGACGCTCGATGCCCATCGCTATGTGGTCGAAGTGGCCGGCCACGTCCGCGATGACGCGCTGGCCGGCCTGCTGGCCCGGCAGGGCGAGCTGCGCGTGCTGGGTTCGTACCCGCGGCGCTATTGAAGAACCCGGCCGCTGCATGCCGGGCCCGATGCGCTAGATCAGAATGATGTCGTACTGCTCTTGCGAATACTGGCTCTCGACTTCCAGCGAGATCTGCTTGCCGACGAAGTCGCCCAGCATCGCCAGGTGCTGGCTTTCCTCTTCCAGGAACAGGTCCACCACGCCCTGCGCTGCCAGGATGCGGAACTCGCGCGGATTGAACTGGCGCGCCTCGCGCAGGATCTCGCGCAGGATCTCGTAGCACACGGTGCGCGCGGTGCGCACATTGCCGCGCGATTGGCACATCGGGCACGGCTCGCACAGCTGGTGCGCGAGCGAGTCGCGGGTACGCTTGCGCGTCATCTCGACCAGTCCCAGCTGGGTGAAGCCGTTGACCGTCATGCGCGTGCGGTCGCGCGAGAGCGCCTTTTTCAGTTCGGCCAGCACGGTTTCGCGGTGGTCCGGGTCTTCCATGTCGATGAAGTCCAGGATCACGATGCCGCCCAGGTTGCGCAGGCGCAATTGGCGCGCGATCGCCTGCGCGGCTTCCAGGTTGGTCTTGAAGATGGTGTCGTCGAAGTTGCGCCCGCCCACGAAGCCGCCGGTATTGACGTCCACCGTGGTCAATGCCTCGGTCTGGTCCACGATCAGGTAGCCACCCGACTTGAGGTCGACCCGGCGCGACAGCGCGCGTGCGATTTCCTCGTCGACGTTGGCCGTGTCGAACAGCGGGCGCTCGCCGCTGTAGTGGCGGATGCGCTCGGCCACCGAAGGCGTATACACCCGCGCCCATTCCTGCAGGGCGCTGCTGGTGCTGCGCGAATCGACCAGGATGGTGCCGGTATGCGGGCCGACCATGTCGCGCAATACGCGCTGGCCGAGCGTGAGGTCCTGGTGCAGGGCCGTGGGGGCGGGCTGGCTGCGCGCGGCCGCTTGCACGCTGGCCCACAGCTTGCGCAGGTACTCGAGGTCGGCGGCGATTTCCTCGTCGGTGGCTCCTTCGGCCTGCGTGCGCACGATGAAGCCGCCTTTCTCCTCCGGCGGCATCAGCGCCTGCAGGCGCTCGCGCAACTGGGTGCGTTCGGACTCGGAATCGATCTTTTGCGAAATGCCGATGTGGGGATCGTGCGGCAGGTACACCAGCATGCGTCCGGCGATGCTGATCTGCGTGGACAGCCGCGCGCCCTTGGTGCCCAGCGGGTCCTTGATGACCTGCACCATCAGGGTCTGCCCCTCGAACAGCAGCTTCTCGATCGGCGTGGGCGTCTGGCCCTGGCTGCGTTCGCTGCGGTTCTCCCGCAGGTCGGCGATATGGATGAAGGCGGCGCGCTCCAGGCCGATATCGATGAAGGCGCTCTGCATGCCCGGCAGCACGCGCACGACGCGGCCCAGATAGATATTGCCCACGTGGCCGCGCTGGACGCTGCGCTCTACATGTAGTTCCTGCACGGCGCCTTGCTCCACCAGGGCGACGCGGGTCTCAAACGGGGTAACGTTGATCAGGATGTCTTCCGTCATTGTGGGCAGGTCAGCTTATAGATAGAAGGATGCGAGGGATTGGCTAGGGTACAGGAACTCCGCAAGCAGCGGGTTTATAGTTGTGCTATAGTTCGCCCCCTTCGCAGTTCGGGTTGTCCCGGATGCGAAGCCGGAACCGCGAATCATGCGGTTTGCAGGTTCTCCGCCCAGGTGCGGGAGCCGGCAAGCCAGGGCAGGGGGCGCGGGCAGCACCGGGGCAGGGCGAGCGGGATTATGCCGATGTGGCGGTTCCCGGGGTTCTGGCAGGTGTTGTTGCACGACGGTTAACGAATCGCTGCCTTCGGGTTGCAAATTCTGCAAAAGTCGTGTTATAGTTTCGGGCTTGACAGTTGCCGAAATCCAAGGGTTAACCCTGATGCCGATCGGCGCGGGTGCTGGGGTTTCGAGAAGTGCCAGGTGAGAGGCGCAGGCCTTGAGGAAGGGGGTGAGTCAGGTGCGGAGCAGGCGAGGCCGACTTGACAAGCTGAAAAAACTTCTTCATAATCTCGTCTCTCTGCTGCTGAAAACGCAGCGCCGGTCGGAAGGCCGGATGGCAGGGCCGCTCTTTAACAATTTAACAACCGATAAGTGTGGGCACTTGGTGCGAGCGCACGGTGGCGGCTACGGTCGTCATCGAAAGCAAAGCATTATCAAGTGCTCACTGAATGAAGTAAGGTTTTTTAAACCTCACTTCCTTTGAGCAAGCGATACGGATCCTGGTTTCGATCAGGGTCCACACACAGAGATTGAACTGAAGAGTTTGATCCTGGCTCAGATTGAACGCTGGCGGGATGCTTTACACATGCAAGTCGGACGGCAGCACGGGCTTCGGCCTGGTGGCGAGTGGCGAACGGGTGAGTAATGTATCGGAACGTGCCCAGTAGCGGGGGATAACTACGCGAAAGCGTGGCTAATACCGCATACGCCCTACGGGGGAAAGCGGGGGACCTTCGGGCCTCGCACTATTGGAGCGGCCGATATCGGATTAGCTAGTTGGTGGGGTAACGGCCTACCAAGGCGACGATCCGTAGCTGGTTTGAGAGGACGACCAGCCACACTGGGACTGAGACACGGCCCAGACTCCTACGGGAGGCAGCAGTGGGGAATTTTGGACAATGGGGGCAACCCTGATCCAGCCATCCCGCGTGTGCGATGAAGGCCTTCGGGTTGTAAAGCACTTTTGGCAGGAAAGAAACGGCACGGGCTAATATCCTGTGCAACTGACGGTACCTGCAGAATAAGCACCGGCTAACTACGTGCCAGCAGCCGCGGTAATACGTAGGGTGCAAGCGTTAATCGGAATTACTGGGCGTAAAGCGTGCGCAGGCGGTTCGGAAAGAAAGATGTGAAATCCCAGGGCTTAACCTTGGAACTGCATTTTTAACTACCGGGCTAGAGTGTGTCAGAGGGAGGTGGAATTCCGCGTGTAGCAGTGAAATGCGTAGATATGCGGAGGAACACCGATGGCGAAGGCAGCCTCCTGGGATAACACTGACGCTCATGCACGAAAGCGTGGGGAGCAAACAGGATTAGATACCCTGGTAGTCCACGCCCTAAACGATGTCAACTAGCTGTTGGGGCCTTCGGGCCTTGGTAGCGCAGCTAACGCGTGAAGTTGACCGCCTGGGGAGTACGGTCGCAAGATTAAAACTCAAAGGAATTGACGGGGACCCGCACAAGCGGTGGATGATGTGGATTAATTCGATGCAACGCGAAAAACCTTACCTACCCTTGACATGTCTGGAATCCCGAAGAGATTTGGGAGTGCTCGCAAGAGAACCGGAACACAGGTGCTGCATGGCTGTCGTCAGCTCGTGTCGTGAGATGTTGGGTTAAGTCCCGCAACGAGCGCAACCCTTGTCATTAGTTGCTACGAAAGGGCACTCTAATGAGACTGCCGGTGACAAACCGGAGGAAGGTGGGGATGACGTCAAGTCCTCATGGCCCTTATGGGTAGGGCTTCACACGTCATACAATGGTCGGGACAGAGGGTCGCCAACCCGCGAGGGGGAGCCAATCCCAGAAACCCGATCGTAGTCCGGATCGCAGTCTGCAACTCGACTGCGTGAAGTCGGAATCGCTAGTAATCGCGGATCAGCATGTCGCGGTGAATACGTTCCCGGGTCTTGTACACACCGCCCGTCACACCATGGGAGTGGGTTTTACCAGAAGTAGTTAGCCTAACCGCAAGGGGGGCGATTACCACGGTAGGATTCATGACTGGGGTGAAGTCGTAACAAGGTAGCCGTATCGGAAGGTGCGGCTGGATCACCTCCTTTAAGAGCTTGAGTGCTCGTGTCAAGTGTCCACGCTTATCGGTTGTTGTTATATAGCTGCTGGATCGGTGGCTGCTGATCCGAGAGAGAAAGGTTTCGCGGGTCTGTAGCTCAGTCGGTTAGAGCACCGTCTTGATAAGGCGGGGGTCGTTGGTTCGAATCCAACCAGACCCACCAAGGTTTCCTGAGAGGGAAATGGGGGTGTAGCTCAGCTGGGAGAGCGCCTGCTTTGCAAGCAGGATGTCATCGGTTCGATCCCGTTCACCTCCACCAGAACCCGTCTTGAAGATGGGAGCGGGTTGGCAGGCGAGACCAGGAAGGCGAGAGAGCAACGCTTAGTGCTGCGAGTCAGTGTTAAGCGTTGGGTTTTGGCCCGACAGCTATATATGTTCTTTAACAATTTGGAAGAAGCACAACGTAAAGTGTTCGTTTAGTAGTCGACGCGAGTCGATGAAGACGGATACGGGTTGTGATTGCATGATTTTGTTCCAAGTCTCAAGAACTGGCTGGGCGCGCAAGCGTTTGGTCAGGTGCTTTGAACTTATGAACGGCACAAGCGCGAATGAACAGCACCTATAAGACTTTAGTGTTATAGGATCAAGCGACTAAGTGCATATGGTGGATGCCTTGGCGATCACAGGCGATGAAGGACGTAGTAGCCTGCGAAAAGCTGCGGGGAGCTGGCAAACAAGCATTGATCCGCAGATATCCGAATGGGGAAACCCACCGCGCAAGCGGTATCCCTGGCTGAATACATAGGCCAGTGGAGGCGAACCGGGTGAACTGAAACATCTCAGTAGCTCGAGGAAAAGAAATCAACCGAGATTCCGAAAGTAGTGGCGAGCGAAATCGGAAGAGCCTTTACGATTTAGCATTTTGCATAGTCGAACGGAATGGAAAGTCCGGCCGTAGCAGGTGATAGCCCTGTAGACGAAATGCAGAGTGTGGAACTAGGCGTAAGAGAAGTAGGGCGGGACACGTGAAATCCTGTCTGAAGATGGGGGGACCATCCTCCAAGGCTAAATACTCGTGATCGACCGATAGTGAACCAGTACCGTGAGGGAAAGGCGAAAAGAACCCCGGAAGGGGAGTGAAATAGATCCTGAAACCGTATGCATACAAACAGTCGGAGCCTCTTTATGGGGTGACGGCGTACCTTTTGTATAATGGGTCAGCGACTTACATTCAGTGGCGAGCTTAACCGAATAGGGAAGGCGTAGCGAAAGCGAGTCCGAATAGGGCGTCCAGTCGCTGGGTGTAGACCCGAAACCAGATGATCTACCCATGGCCAGGTTGAAGGCACGGTAACACGTGCTGGAGGACCGAACCCACTAGTGTTGAAAAACTAGGGGATGAGCTGTGGATAGGGGTGAAAGGCTAAACAAATCTGGAAATAGCTGGTTCTCTCCGAAAACTATTTAGGTAGTGCCTCAAGTATTACTGCAGGGGGTAGAGCACTGTTATGGCTAGGGGGTCATGGCGACTTACCAAACCATGGCAAACTCCGAATACCTGCAAGTACAGCTTGGGAGACAGAGCACCGGGTGCTAACGTCCGGACTCAAGAGGGAAACAACCCAGACCGCCAGCTAAGGTCCCGAATTATCGCTAAGTGGGAAACGAAGTGGGAAGGCATAGACAGTCAGGAGGTTGGCTTAGAAGCAGCCACCCTTTAAAGAAAGCGTAATAGCTCACTGATCGAGTCGTCCTGCGCGGAAGATGTAACGGGGCTAAGCGATAAACCGAAGCTGCGGGTGTGCACTTTTAGTGCACGCGGTAGGAGAGCGTTCTGTAAGCCTGCGAAGGTGGCTTGTAAAGGCTGCTGGAGGTATCAGAAGTGCGAATGCTGACATGAGTAGCGATAAAGGGGGTGAAAAGCCCCCTCGCCGTAAGTCCAAGGTTTCCTGCGCAACGTTCATCGGCGCAGGGTGAGTCGGCCCCTAAGGCGAGGCAGAGATGCGTAGCTGATGGGAAGCTGGTTAATATTCCAGCACCGTCGTACAGTGCGATGGGGGGACGGATCGCGGAAGGTCATCAGGGTGTTGGACGTCCCTGTTGCTGCATTGAAGATGGCGCTTAGGCAAATCCGGGCGCGAGAATCAAGGGTGTGGCACGAGCGAGCAAGTCTCGCGAAGTGATTGGAAGTGGTTCCAAGAAAAGCCTCTAAGCTTCAGCTGTACGAGACCGTACCGCAAACCGACACAGGTGGACGGGATGAATATTCCAAGGCGCTTGAGAGAACTCAGGAGAAGGAACTCGGCAAATTGATACCGTAACTTCGGGAGAAGGTATACCCTGGTAGTGTGAAGCGCCTGCGCGCTGAGCATGAAGGGGTCGCAGAGAATCGGTGGCTGCGACTGTTTATTAAAAACACAGCACTCTGCAAAGACGAAAGTCGACGTATAGGGTGTGACGCCTGCCCGGTGCCGGAAGGTTAAGTGATGGGGTGCAAGCTCTTGATCGAAGCCCCGGTAAACGGCGGCCGTAACTATAACGGTCCTAAGGTAGCGAAATTCCTTGTCGGGTAAGTTCCGACCTGCACGAATGGCGTAACGATGGCCACACTGTCTCCTCCTGAGACTCAGCGAAGTTGAAGTGTTTGTGATGATGCAATCTACCCGCGGCTAGACGGAAAGACCCCATGAACCTTTACTGTAGCTTTGCATTGGACTGTGAACCGGCCTGTGTAGGATAGGTGGGAGGCGCAGAACTCGAGTCGCCAGATTCGAGGGAGCCATCCTTGAAATACCACCCTGGTTTGTTTGCGGTTCTAACCTTGGTCCGTTATCCGGATCGGGGACAGTGCATGGTAGGCAGTTTGACTGGGGCGGTCTCCTCCCAAAGCGTAACGGAGGAGTTCGAAGGTACGCTAGGTACGGTCGGAAATCGTGCTGATAGTGCAATGGCATAAGCGTGCTTGACTGTGAGACTGACAAGTCGAACAGGTGCGAAAGCAGGACATAGTGATCCGGTGGTTCTGAATGGAAGGGCCATCGCTCAACGGATAAAAGGTACTCTGGGGATAACAGGCTGATACCGCCCAAGAGTTCATATCGACGGCGGTGTTTGGCACCTCGATGTCGGCTCATCTCATCCTGGGGCTGTAGCCGGTCCCAAGGGTATGGCTGTTCGCCATTTAAAGAGGTACGTGAGCTGGGTTTAAAACGTCGTGAGACAGTTTGGTCCCTATCTGCCGTGGGCGTTGGATACTTGACGGAGCCTGCTCCTAGTACGAGAGGACCGGAGTGGACGTACCTCTGGTGTACCGGTTGTCATGCCAATGGCATTGCCGGGTAGCTAAGTACGGAAGAGATAACCGCTGAAGGCATCTAAGCGGGAAACTCGTCTGAAGATTAGGTATCCCGGGGACTAGATCCCCCTGAAGGGTCGTTCGAGACCAGGACGTTGATAGGTCGGGTGTGGAAGCGCAGTAATGCGTTAAGCTAACCGATACTAATTGCCCGTGAGGCTTGATCCTATAACTCTCAAGTCTTAATTATTACCGCTGGACAGTAAGCGCCAGCGCCGTTCATACCAACACAACATACACACGCAACCCGCGTCGCTGCCAGTCCCAACCGACTGCCAGGCGCACGCTGTGCTTCTTCCAGATTCAAGCCGTTGACCATGCGTCAACCGCTTAGCCGGTTACGCCTGACGACCATAGCAAGGTGGTCCCACTCCTTCCCATCCCGAACAGGACAGTGAAACGCCTTCGCGCCGATGATAGTGGATGTACATCTGTGAAAGTAGGTCATCGTCAGGCTTTTATTGCTCAAAACCCCGCAGCCTCATGGCTCGCGGGGTTTTGTTTTTGGGGGGACGCCCAGGCGCCCGCACCTCGCCGGGTGCCTGTCCCCGCAGGGGGACGGGCACCTGCTTGCCCATGGCGCCGTCAGCGGATGTCGCCGTCCACGTAGTACCAGCGTTGCTCTTCTTTGACGAAGCGGCTCAGCTCATGCAGGCGCGTGGCGCGGCCGGCCTGGCGCAGGCGGGCGACGAATTCGACGGTGGCGTGGGTGTCGTCCTGTTGCTGACTGGCCTTGATTTGCAGGCCCAGCCATTTGACGTCGGCGGCGTTGGGTTCGAGTTCGGACGGGCGGGTGTCCGGATGCCAGGTCTGCAGTAGATAGTCCAACTGATCGAGCACGAAGGCGCTGTAGCGCGAGCGCATCAGCGATTCGGCATCGGGAGCTTGCAGGAACAGGGCGCCGGCGTGCCAGCGGCCGCAGCAGTCGGGGTAGGCGCGCGGTTTGCCGCAGGGGCAAGCGGCCGGGGATGAAGGGGGCTTTTTCACGGCGTCATTGTGGCAGGCGGCAGGCGCCGGGCGCGGTTCGGGGCGTGATGCGTGGCGCAGGCGCGCCCGGCGGGGCTTTTCTGCCTGGCCACGCGCATGCGGGTCCGCCGCGGTCAGGCCTGCAGGTCCTGGTATTCGGGGTGGCGTTTCAGGTAGACCGCCGCGTAGGAGCACTGCGGGACGACTTTCCAGCCGCGTTGGCGGGCGGTGTCCAGGGCGGCGCGCGTCAGCTCGGCGGCGATGCCGCGGCCGCCGACCGGGGCGGGAACGCCGGTGTGCACGATGGTCATGATGTGGTCGCGCAGGACGTAGTCCAGCTCGCAGCGCTGGCCGTCGACGGTGGTTTCAAAGCGGGACTGGGTTTCGCGATGCGCGATGTCGCTCATGGATGGGGGCTTCCTTGTTGGCGAAGAATGGCCAGGATGGCTGTCAGTTGTGCGTCGCGCGTGGCGCTCAGCTCGGCAATGGAGCGCTGGCCTGCTTCCGCGGCGACGCCCTGGATCAGTTTACGCTGCAATGCGGGCGTGAGTTCCGGCTTGCCCAGGTCGTCCCACCAGGTCTGGACGGGACCTCGCAGGTGGTCGAGGAAGTGGGCGAGCCCGCCTTCGCCGCCGCCCAGGTGGAATGTCATGTGCGGGCCGTACAGGGCCCAGCGCAGGCCGGGGCCCTGGGTGACGGCGGCGTCGATGTCGGCGACGCTGGCAACGCCTTCGGCGACGAGGTGGATGGCTTCGCGCCACAGGGCCGCCTGCAGGCGGTTGGCGACGTGTCCGGGGATTTCCTTGTCGATGCGGATGGGGTATTTGCCCAGGCTGCGGTAGAAGGCCATGGCGCGTTCGATCGCGGCCGGGGCGGTCTGCCTGCCGGCGACGACTTCGACCAGCGGGATCAGGTGCGGCGGATTGAAGGGATGGCCGATGACGCAGCGCTCGGGGTGCCGGCAGCCGGCCTGCAGGGCGCTCATGGGCAGCCCGGAGCTGCTGGAGGCGATGATGGCGTGCGGCGGCAGCGCGGCGTCCATGCGGGTGAACAGGTCGGCCTTGAAGTCCGGGCGCTCCGGCGCACTCTCTTGCACGAAGTCGGCGTCCTGCAAGGCCTCCTGCAGATCGGCGTCGAACCGCACGGCGCCGGGATCGGCGCCGTCCTGGATGGCGCCGGCGGCGGCCAGGGCCGGCCAGATGTCGGCGATGCGCCCGCGCAGCGATTCGGCCGCGCCGGGCGCGGGGTCGGTGACGGTGACCCGAAGGCCGCGGGCGGCGAACAGGGCGGCCCAGCTTGCGCCGATGGTGCCGGCGCCGACGACGGCGACGCGGGCAATGGGCGGGGAAACGACGTGTTCGGGTGGGTTCATGTCGGGCTCCGGGCATAGGCGTGCGTCGCGCACGGGCGCACGCGCCTATCTTGGGCGCGTCGGCGACGCGGCGCAAGCGGGCGCTGGACGGCGGCGGCACGACGGCGCTATGGTGGAGCGCTGCGCCCGCAGCGCTCGCCGCGGTCGGGGCGCGTCATGCACGCATCGAGGAGGAATCCCTGTGAGTCAGCTCTGGCGCATGTCGGCAAGCGATTTGGCGCAGGCGATCCGCGCGCGCGAGGTGTCGGCGCGCGCCGCGGCCGAGGCGGCCTTGCGGCGGCTGGATGAGGTCAATCCGCGCCTGAATGCCGTGGTGGACTGGCGTCCCGACGAGGTGCTGGCCCAAGCCGATGAGATCGATGCGGCGCTTGCGCGCGGCGATGATCCCGGACCCCTGGCGGGAGTGCCGGTGACGGTCAAGATCAATATCGACCAAGCGGGCTTTGCGACCAGCAACGGCGTCGCGTTGCAGAAAGACGTGATTGCCCAGGCCAACAGTCCGGTGGTGGACAACCTGCGGCGCGCCGGCGCGGTCATCCTGGGGCGCACCAATGCGCCAGCGTTCTCGCTGCGCTGGTTCACGTCCAATCTGCTGCATGGCCGCACGCTCAATCCGCGCAATGCGGCCCTGACGCCGGGCGGCTCTTCGGGCGGCGCGGCCAGCGCGGTGGCCGCGGGCATAGGCCAGTTGGCGCACGGTACGGATATCGCCGGCTCGATCCGCTATCCCGCCTATGCCTGCGGGGTCCACGGGCTGCGGCCTTCGCTGGGGCGCGTGGCGGCGTACAACGCGGCTTTGCCGGAGCGCTCGCTGGGCGGGCAGATTACCGCGGTGTCCGGGCCGCTGGCGCGCACGGTGGCCGATCTACGCCTGGGGCTGGCCGCGATGGCGGCCAGGGACGCGCGCGACCCGTGGTGGATGCCGGTACCCCTGGAGGGGCCGCCGGCGCCGCGCCGGGCCGCGCTGTGCGTATCGCCGGACGGGCTGGAGACCCAGCCGGCGGTGTGCGCGGCGCTCTACGAGGCGGCGGCGCGCCTGCGCGACGCGGGCTGGCAGGTCGAGGAGACCTGCGCCATTCCGCCGCTGCAGGAGGCGGCCGATCTGCAGATCCGCATGTGGCTGGCCGACGGCTACGAGGCGCTGCTGCGCGCCGCGCAGCAGGAGGGCGACCCCGGCGCGCTGGTGGCGCTGCGCGGCCAGCAGGAGGCGGCGCGGGCGCTCGATCTGCCCGGGTACACGGCGACCCTGACGCGTCGGGCGACGCTGACGCGCCTTTGGCAGCTGTTCTTCGAAGACTATCCCGTGCTGTTGCTGCCGGTGTCGGCCGAGCCGCCGTTTGCCGACGACCTGGATTTGCAGGGCGCCGATGCATACCGGCGCGTCTGGCGCGCCCAGCTGACCCAGGTCGGCCTGCCGTTCATGGGATTGCCGGGGCTGGCCCTGGCGATGCCGGGCGTGGGCGCGGCGCCGCTGGGCGTGCAGGTGGTGGCGGCGCGTTTCCGGGAAGACCTGTGCCTGGCGGCGGGCGCCGATATCGAGGCGCGCGGCGCGCCGGTGACGCTGGCCGGGCCTTGAGGCCGCGGCCCGGCGTCGTGGCCTACATGCCCAGCAGCAGCATGGCCCACAGGGAGATCATGGCCAGCAGGCCGAGCCAGCAGGCGCCCCAGAAGCCGATGATGGGCCATTTGACGTCCAGCGGCACACGCTTCGGATCGACATGCGCCAGCTGCTTGTTGGCATGGCCGATCAGCCACCACTTGGTGCGCGGAAAGGCCAGGCGCAGGAAGTAGTCCAGCATGATCGAAGCCTGGATCGCGAACGGATACTGCTTGAACGGCCGATGCTGCAGCAGCGGGTGGCGCAGTTCCTCGTTGGCGCGGCGCGCCTTGAACAGGAACAGCACCAGGCCGCTGATCGTGCAGGTGATGAAGCACAGGACGAACAGGCTGAACAGGAAGGTGACGGTTTGAGAATACATGCCGGCCTGCATCATCCGCGCACCTGGCCTTCGCCGTTGAGCACCCACTTGAGGGTGGTCAGGCCTTCCAGGCCGACCGGGCCGCGCGCATGCAGGCGGTTGGTCGAGATGCCGATTTCCGCGCCCAGGCCGTATTCGAAGCCGTCGGCAAAGCAGGTGGGCAGGTTGACGTACACCGAGCTGGAGTCCACTTCGCGCTGGAAGCGCTGCGCCGCCGACAGGTTTTCGGTGACGATGGCGTCGGTATGGCCGGAACCCCAGCGCGCGATGTGGTCCATGGCTTCGTCGATCGTGTCGACCACGCGCACCGCCAGGATGGGGCCGAGGTACTCGGTGGCCCAGTCGGCGTCGTCGGCCGGCTTGCCCTCGGGCAGCCATTGGAGCGCGCGGGCGCAGCCGCGCAATTCGACGCCGTGCTCGTGCAGCGCCTGGCCCAGCACGGGCAGCAGGCGCTGCGCCACGTCGGCGTGCACCAGCAGGGTTTCCATGGCGCCGCACACGCCGTAGCGATAGGTCTTGGCGTTGAAGGCGATGTCGTGCGCCTTGGCGAGATCTGCGGCCGCGTCCACGTACACGTGGCAATTGCCGTCCAGGTGCTTGATCAGCGGCACGCGCGCCTCCTGCGCCAGCCGGCTGATCAGGCCCTTGCCGCCGCGCGGCACGATCACATCGACGTGTTCGGTCATGGTGACCAGCTTGCCGACGGCGGCGCGGTCGGTGGTGTCGATCACTTGCACGGCGGCCGTGGGCAGGCCGGCGGCCTGCAGGCCCGCCTGCACGATGCGCCCCAGCGCCACGTTGGAGTGCAGCGCTTCGCTGCCGCCGCGCAGGATGGTGGCATTGCCGGATTTGAGGCACAGCGCGGCGGCGTCGATGGTGACGTTGGGGCGCGATTCGTAGATGATGCCGATCACGCCCAGGGGCACGCGCATCTGCGCCACGCGCATGCCGTTGGGCCGCACGCTGGTGGCGGTAATGCTGCCGACCGGGTCGGGCAGGGCGGCGATCTGGCGCAGGCCCTCGGCCATCAGCGCGATCGAGCGGTCCGAGAGGGTCAGGCGGTCGAGCAGGGCGGCTTCGAGTCCGTTGGCGCGCGCGGCGGCCACGTCCTTGGCGTTGGCGGCCTGCAGTTCGGCGCGCTGGGCCAGGATGGCCTCGGCCATGGCCAGCAAGGCCTGGTTCTTGGCGGCGCCGGTGGCGCGCATCATGGCGCGCGAGGCGGTGCGGGTCTGTTCGCCCACGGACTGCATATAGGTTTCGATAGAGGACATGGCTGCGTTCTGGTCTTGTAATGTCTGGCCGGCGGCTGGCCGGCATGCATGGCTGAAGTTTAGCCCGACCGATGCGCGGGGCGGGCCGGTCGGCGGGACGGAGGTGGCGGCCAGGCCGCCTTCACGGTCGGGCGCCGGCCGCGGCCACGCGCAGCGCGAGCCGGGTCATTTCTTCCCAGGGATCGGCCAGCCGGCCCGGTACGCTCAGGCCCTTGATCAGGCGATCGACTTCATGGGCGTGCTGCACGGCCGCCGGCCATGCGCCGGGCGCGACCCGGCCCAGCGCTTGCAGCGCAAGCCGTTCGTGGGCGCCGAAAATGCGCAGACGGCGCATCAGTGCGCCGGCGTCCTGGCCTTGCTGGCGCGCCTGCGCCACGCGCGCCAGCAGGCGGATTTCCTCGCCGACCGCCCACAGCACCAGCGGCAGGGCTTCGCCCTCGGCGCGCAGGCCGTCGAGCATGCGCACCGTGCGCGCCGTGTCGCCGGCCAGCATGGCGTCGCGCAGCCCGAAGACGTCGTAGCGCGCCACGTTGAGCACGGCGCGTTCGACGTCCTCGGCGGCCAGCTGGCCTTCCGGGTAAAGCAGCCCCAGTTTCTGGATTTCCTGGTGGGCCGCCAGCAGGTTGCCCTCGACCTTGTCGGCCATCCATTGCAGCGTGGCGGTGTCGGCGCGCTGGTTCTGGCGCCCCAGGCGCATGCCGATCCAGGCCGGCAGGCGGCCGCGCTCGACGTTGGCGATGTCGGCCATGACGCCGCCGCGCGCCAGCGCCTGGGCCCATTTGCTTTCGCGCGTGGCCTTGTCCAGGCGGGGCAGGGCCACGACCACGAGCGTGTCGGCGTCGGCCTGGTCGCGCGCCTGGTCGGCCAGCCGGGCCAGCATCTCGCCGCCGCTCTTGCCGGGCTTGCCGGTCGGGATTTTCAGTTCCAGCAGGCGCCGGTCGCCGAACAGCGAGACGCTTTGCGTGGCGGCCGCCACCGCGCTCCAGTCGCTGCGCGCGTCCATGACCATGGAGGTGCGCTCGGTGTAGCCGGCCGCGCGCGCCGCCGCGCGGATGGCGTCGGCGGCCTCGGTGACCAGCAGCGGCTCGTCGCCCGATACCGTGTACAGCGGCGCCAGCCGGCCCCCCGCGCGTGCGAGGTGGCTGGCCAGGGCGTCGCTGTCCAGGGGCGCGGCCATCGTCAGGGCGTGTCCATGCCGGGGTAGGCGTTGGGGGTGTTCCAGGGCGACGGCTGGCTGGCGGGCGTGGCCTGGTTGGGGTCGTAGACCGGCGCGTCGGGATCCAGCGTGCCGGCCGCGGCCCTGGCGGCGGCTTCGTGCACGTCGGGGGCCGTCAGGCGACGCAGCAGGCGGTTGACCAGCTCTTTTTCCATCGACTGGTACAGCGCGTCGATCTGGCCCTGCTTGGCCTGCACGACCTGGTCGTCATACGGCATTTCGCGATAGATCGACATCGTGGTGTCGGGCACCAGGGCATTGCCCTTGGCGTCGATCAGGCGGAACGTGTAGTCGATGCCCAGTTCGTATTCCTCGACCCGGCCCTGCGCATTGAGCGAAACCTCGCGCAGCGTACGGTCGGTGTTGACCTGCTGCAGGATGGCCTGCGCGTCCTTGCTGGTCGGCACCTGGCGGGTATTCGGCGAGGCGGCGCGCAGCGCGCGCCGCACGTCCGCGCCGAAGCGCGTGTTGTCGGGAATGCCGACATACAGCGTATCGAACGGCAGGGGCGTGACGCCGCGCATGGTGAAGCCGCAGCCGGCCAGCAGCATGAGCATCGCCAGCGCGATGCCGCGCGGCCAGGTCAGGCGGGGAAAATGCAGGAAGTGCCCGGCGAAGTTCATGCTTGTGGACCTCTGTCAGCCTACGACGTTGACCAGCTTGCCCGGCACGACGATGACGCGCTTGGGCGGACGGCCTTCGAGAAAGCGCGCCACTTCTTCCTGGGCGGCGGCGATGCGCTCGATGTCTTCCTTGGGCGCCTTGGCGGCAACCCGGATCGAGCCGCGCAGCTTGCCGTTGACCTGCAGCATCAGCTCGATCTCGTCGGCCACCAGGGCGGCCTCGTCGACGTGCGGCCAGGGCGCGTCCAGCAGGTCGCCCAGGTGCTCGGCGTAGCCGAGATCCTGCCACAGGTGCCAGGTGATGTGCGGCACCACGGGGTACAGCACGCGCAGCAGCAGGCCGAGGGTCTCGGCGCGCGCGGCATCGGCGGCGGGGCCTTCGGGCAGGGGCGCGTCGTCGATGGCATTGAGCATTTTCATGCAGGCCGACACGACCGTGTTGTACTGGATGCGCTGGTAGTCGTAGTCGGCCTGCTTGAGCAGCCCGTAGACCTCGCGGCGCAATTCCTTGACGGGGGCCGGGGCCTGCGCCCAGTCGGCGCCGGTGGCCAGGCCGCGGCCGACCGCCTCGCGCTGCGCGTAGCCCAGCGCCCACAGGCGGCGCAGGAAGCGGTTGGCGCCCTCTACCCCGGAGTCGGACCATTCGAGCGTCTGCTCGGGCGGGCTGGCGAACATGACGAACAGCCGCGCCGTGTCGGCGCCCAGGGTGTCGATCAGCGACTGCGGGTCGACGCCGTTGTTCTTGGACTTGGACATCGTGCCCACGCCGCCGTAATTCACTTCGGAGCCGTCGCGCTGGAGCTTGGCGCCGACGATGGCGCCCTTGGCGTCGTAGACGTTGTCGACTTCCTCGGGCCAGAAGTATTCGATGCCGCCCTGCGGCGTCTTGCGCGAGTAAATGTGGTTCAGCACCATGCCCTGGCACAGCAGCTTGGTGAAGGGCTCGTCGAAGTTGAGCAGGCTCAGGTCGCGCATGACCTTGGTCCAGAAGCGCGCGTACAGCAGGTGCAGCACCGCGTGCTCGATGCCGCCGATGTACTGGTCCATCGGCATCCAGTAATCGTTGCGGGCGTCGACCATGGCCTGGTCGTTGTCCGGCGACGTGTAGCGCATGAAGTACCAGGACGAGTCCACGAAGGTGTCCATGGTGTCGGTTTCGCGGCGCGCGGGCTTGCCGCAGCGCGGGCACGAGCACGACAGGAAGGCTTCGTTCTTGGCCAGCGGGTTGCCCGAGCCGTCCGGGATGAGGTCGTCGGGCAGCACCACGGGCAGGTCCTGCTCGGGCACGGGCACCGGGCCGCAATCGGCGCAGTGGATGATGGGGATGGGCGTGCCCCAGTAGCGCTGGCGCGAAATGCCCCAGTCGCGCAGGCGCCAGGTGGTCTGTTTCTCGCCCAGACCCTGGGCCGCCAGGTCGGCGGCGATGGTGTCCACGGCGGCCTGGTAGGCCAGGCCGTCATATTTTCCGGAGTTGACGGTGCGGCCGGCCTGCTTGTCGCCGTACCATTCCTGCCAGGCGTCGGTGGAGTAGGTCTTGCCTTCCAGCGCGACGACCTGGCGGATCGGCAGGCCGTACTTGCGCGCGAAGGCGAAATCGCGCTCGTCGTGCGCCGGCACGCCCATCACGGCGCCGTCGCCGTAGGTCATCAGCACGTAGTTGCCGACCCAGACGTCGATTTCCGCGCCGGTCAGCGGGTGGGTGACGGTCAGGCCCGTGGGCATGCCTTCCTTTTCGCGCGTGGCCATCTCGGCCTCGGTGGTGCCGCCCAGCTTGCATTGCTCGACGAAGGCGGCCAGCGCCGGATTGGACTGCGCGGCATGGGTGGCCAGCGGGTGCTCGGGCGCCACCGCGCAGAACGTCACGCCCATGATGGTGTCGGCGCGGGTGGTGAACACATACAGCTTGCCGTCCTGGATCAGCTTGCCGTCGGCGCCGGCGATGCGGTGCGGGAAGGCGAAGCGCAGGCCCTCGGACTTGCCGATCCAGTTCTCCTGCATCAGGCGCACGCGCTCGGGCCAGCCCGGCAGGTTGGTACTCACCTGGTCCAGCAGTTCTTCGGCGTAATCGGTGATGCGCAGGTAGTAGCCGGGGATCTCGCGCTTTTCGACCGGGGCGCCCGAGCGCCAGCCGCGCCCGTCGATGACCTGTTCGTTGGCCAGCACCGTCTGGTCGACCGGATCCCAGTTGACGACCTGGGTCTTGCGGTAGGCGATGCCTTTTTCCAGCATCTTCAGGAACAGCCACTGGTTCCACTTGTAATACTTCGGGTCGCAGGCGCACATTTCGCGCGACCAGTCGATGGCCAAGCCCATCGCCTTCATCTGCTTCTTCATGTAGGCGATGTTGTCGTAGGTCCACTTGGCCGGCGGTACCTTGGACTTGATGGCGGCGTTCTCGGCGGGCATGCCGAAGGCGTCCCAGCCCATCGGCATCAGCACGTTGTAGCCGCGCATGCGCAGCTGGCGCGCCATCATGTCGTTGATGGTGTAGTTGCGCACGTGTCCCATGTGCAGCTTGCCGCTGGGGTAGGGCAGCATGGAGCAGGCGTAGAACTTGGGTTTTTCCGACCCGTCGGGGTTCTTGGCGTGCTCGTGCACCAGATAGGCATCGCGGGCCTGCCAGGTTTGCTGGGCGGCTGCTTCGACGGAGTTGGGTTGGTAGCGTTCCTGCATGGACTCGTGCGAAAAAATAGGTAACGGACCGCGCCCGGCAGGGCGCGGGCGGTCAAAACCATCGATTATAGGAGGTGCTAGGCGATCGCAGGGGCCGGCGTGGTTTCCGGGATGCGCGCCGACCGCGCCAGGCACCCGTACAGCAGGGCTGCCAGCGAGGTCAGCGCGCCGGCCGCCGTGACGCCCAGCCAGCCGGCGTGGGCGTAGATCCAGGCCGACAGCAGCGATCCCGCCGCGCCGCCCAGGAAATACGAGGTCATGTAGCCGGCGGTCAGGCGGCTGCGCGCCTCGGGCCGCAGGCGATAGATGGCGCTCTGGTTGGTGACATGGACCGCCTGGATCGCCAGGTCCAGGGCCAGTACGCCGGCCAGCAGGGGCGCGACGTGGTGGGCGCCCCAGGCCAGCAGCGGCCACGAGGCCAGCAGCAGCAGGCCCTGGCGCGTCGAGCGGTTGCCCTGGCCACGGTCGTTCAGGCGGCCGAACCGGTTGGCGCCATAGGCGCCGATGGCGCCGGCCAGACCGAACAGCCCGATGGTGGTATTGGAATAGCCGTAGTTCGGGCCGGACAGCAGGAAGGTCAGCGGAGTCCACAGCATGCTGAACGCGGCGAACAGCAGCGCGCCGAGCACCGAGCGGGCGCGCAGCAAGGGCTCTTGCGCGTAAAGCTGGACGATCGAGGCCAGCAGGCGCGGATAGCTCAGCCTCGTCGGGTTGACCGAGCGCGGCAGCACGCGCCACAGCGCCATCGACATCAGCAGCATCAGGATGGCGGCCACCCAGTAGACGGTGCGCCAGCTGCCGAGATCGGCCAGCGCGCCGGCGATGGTGCGCGCCAGCAGAATGCCCAGCAGCAGGCCGCTCATGACCGCCCCGACCACTTTGCCGCGTTCGTGCGGTTCGGCCAGGGTGGCGGCAAACGGCACCAGGACCTGCGCCACGACGGACAGCAGGCCGGTCACGGCGGTGCCCAGCATGAGCCAGCCGATGCCGGGCGAGAAGGCCGACAGCAGCAGGCCCACGGCCGACAGGGCGGTCATCAGCGCGATCAGGGTGCGCCGCTCGTAGAGGTCGCCCAGCGGCACCAGCAGGATCAGGCCCACGGCATAGCTGAGCTGGGCCACCGTGACGATGGCGCCGGCGGTGGCGGTGGTGAGGGCGAATTCGGCGCCGATGGTATGCAGCAGCGGCTGGGCGTAATAGTTGCTGGCCACGGCCAGGCCGGTGGCCACGGACATCAGCAGGACGATGGGCGCGGTCAGGCGCGCGCGCGGGGCTCATTGCGGGATGCCTCCCGGCGTCGTGCGGTCGTGTTCGGCCAGCAGGCGCTTGAGCAGGCCCGCCAGCTGGCGGCGCTCGGTGGCCGACAGGGGCGTCAACAGGGCGTCGATTGCCTCCAGGTAGTCGGCCAGGATCTGCCGGATGGTGCGCAGGCCCGCGGGCGTGAGCGAGACGATGACGCCGCGCCGGTCGTCCGGGTTGGGGCTGCGCGCGATCAGGCCGCCCTGTTCGAGTTGATCGAGCCGGTGCGTCATGGCGCCGGAGGAAAGCAGCAGGGCAGCGGTCAGTTGCTGCGGCGACAACGCATGCGGGGCGCCTGCGCGATACAGCGTGGCCAGCAGGTCGAACTGTCCCTGGTGCAGGCCGGCGGCGCGAAACAGCGGCTCGATGCGCCGCAGTGCGGCGGTATTGAACCGGAAAATACGCGCCAGCACGGCCATGGACGAGACGTCCAGGTCGGGGCGTTCGTGCGCCCATTGGGACAGCACCAGGTCGACGTGGTCTTTCATTGTTGTCTCGATATAAAGTATCTTTATATCAAGATAAATACGGCCCGGTCAAATCGCGACTGCATAAACGAAGAGCCCGCCGGTGCGGCGGGCTCTGCGGTTTGACCTGAGACGTCAGGCGCTTATTGCGCGGCGTCCTTCAGCTTCTTCAGGGGACGAACCTTGACCTTCACCGAGGCGGGCTTGGCCGGGAACCAGCGCTCTTCGCCGGTGAACGGGTCCTTGCCGAAGCGCTTGGCCTTGGCGGGAACCTTCTGCACGGCGACCTTGAACAGGCCGGGCAGGGTGAATTCGCCAGCGCCCTTCTTGTCGACCGAGGCGAGCACCGAGCTTTCCAGGCCAGCCAGCACGGCCTTGACCGACTTGGCTTCCACGCCGGTGTTCTCGACCAGGTAGGCGATCAGTTGCGACTTGTTCAGCGCTTCCTTGATGGGGCGCACTGCGGCGGCCGTTTTCTTCACGGCGGGTTTGGCGGGAGCCTTCTTGGCGGGAGCCTTGGCAGGAGTCTTGGCAGGAGTCTTGGCAGGAGCCTTGGCGGCGGTCTTCGTGACTTTCTTGGCAGGCGCTTTTGCTTTGGTAGCCATGGTCAAAATCCGTAGTAGTGAGGATATGGAGGCAGCGTGTTCGCCGGATATTCGATGAACAACACCTCGCGCCCGATGATAGCGGAAACTCGCGCCGCTGCATGCGTTCAGCGCCGCGCAGAGGTACAGGTTGTTGTTTTCAGCGCAACGAATGCGTGCCGACGCTGGTTTTCCCTAGCCGCGCGGCGGGTGTGCGGCGATGCGCGCGCGCACCTCCGAACCCTTCGTGGACGATGCGCGCGGGCAGCCGGGCAGGGCGCGTGGCGATGGCGCGCCCAATCCCGGATGTTCTGGCGCCAGGATCGGAAAGCGCCGTGGCAAACACAGGAGTCGCCCGCGCGTTGCGCGTGCGCGGCCATGGGTTTACGCTAGCGCCTTTTGACGCGACAGCGGGCGCAAGCGGCCGTGGCGCGGGATACAAGGTCAACAAGATGGGGAAGACAGTACGCGGCGGCGCGGCCGCAATCCTGGGCGGCTGGGTCAACGACATCACGCCCGGCACGCTGCGCGCGGATGCGCAGGCCGGTTTGCTGGGGGCGCTGCTGGTGCTTGCCGCAAGGGGTGGCCTTCGCCATGCTGGCCGGCCTGCCGCCCGAATACGGGCTTTATTCGGCCATCGTGCCCTGTATCGTCGCGGCGCTGTTCGGCTCCAGCCGGCATGTGCTGTCCGGCCCGACCAACGCCAACTCGCTGGCGCTGTTCGCCGTGCTGGCGCCCTTGGCGCTGCCGGGCAGCCCCGGTTATATCCAGATGGCGCTGGCGGTCACCATCCTGGTCGGGGTGATGCAGCTGGCGGTCGGGCTGCTGCGGCTGGGCTCGCTGGCCAATTTCATTTCACCCTCGGCGCTGTTCGGCTTCACCAGCGGGGCGGCGCTGCTGATCGCCGTGCACGCGCTCAAGGATGCGCTCGGGCTGGAAGGCGTGCAGGCGCACTCCGCCGGCGCGGTCCTGGCGGCAGTGGGCAGCCGGCTGGGCGAGGCGCACTGGGGCGCCAGCGCGGTCGCGCTGACGACCATCATCGTGACGCTGCTGGTGCGGCATTGGGATCGCCGCAAGCCGCACATGCTGGCCGGCCTGGCGGCCGGCACGCTGCTGGCGGCCGCGCTCAACGCCGGCGTGTTCGCCGCGGCGGGCCAGCCGATTTCGGTGCTTGGCGCCCTGGCGCAGCCGTGGCCGCCGTTTCATGTGCCGGCCGTGCAATGGAGCGTGCTGCCTGATCTGGTGGGCGTGGCGGTGCCGCTGACCATCGTCGCGCTGGCGCAATCCATCTCGATCGCCAAGGCGGTCGCGATGCGCTCCGGCCAGTTGATAGACGCCAACCGCGAGTTCATCGGCCAGGGCTTGTCCAATGTCGTGGGCGGACTGTTCTCGTCGTACCTGTCATGTGGTTCGCTGAACCGTTCGGTGCCGAACTACGAGGCGGGCGCGCGCACGCCGATGGCGGCGGTGTTCGCGGCCTTGCTGCTGGTCTTGCTGGTGCTGGTCAGCAGCCCGGTGCTGGCGCTGATTCCGCACGCGGCCATCGCCGGCCTGCTGATCGTGGTGGCCTGGTCGCTGCTGGACCTGCCGCGCTGGCGCGTGCTGGTGCGCATCGCGCCGCGCGAGGCGCTGATCGCCGCGGCGACGCTGGCGGCCACCGTGACGATCCGCATGGAGATCGCCATCCTGCTGGGCACGCTGCTGTCGCTGACTGCCTACCTGTACCGCACGGCGCGGCCCGCCATGCGCCCGATGGGCTTCGATGCCGCCGATCCGCAGCGCCATTTCGCGGTGCTGGAAGGGCAGCCCGGCGAATTGCCGGAATGCCCCCAGCTGAAACTGTTGCGCATGGAGGGGTCGGTGTATTTCGGCGCGGCCACGCATGTCACCGACCGCCTGCAGGCGCTGCGCGCCGGGGCGAGCGCCGGACAGCGCCACCTGCTGGTGATGAGCAAGAGCATGAACTTCATCGACCATGCCGGCGCGCAGGTCTGGGAGGAAGAATTGCGCAGGCGGCGGGCGGGCGGCGGCGATCTGTATTTCCACCGGCCGCGCCCCGAGGTGCTGCGCGACTGGCGCCGCTCGGGCTTCATCGACCGCCTCGGCGCCGACCACATCTTCCCCGACAAGGCGACCGCCATACATACCATTTACGAGCGGCTGGATCCGGAGATCTGCCGCGGCTGTACGGCGCGCATCTTTACGGAGTGCGGCCCGCCGGGCACGGCGCACCAGCCCGGCGCCGAGCGCGACGAATGAGCCGGCCCGCCGGGCCGGGGCCTGCCACGGCGGGCCTTGCCAAATAAAACGGCCCCGCCAGGGCGGGGCCGTTCACCATGGCGCGCGCACGCGCCATGCCAACGCAAGCCGAATTACTTCAGCTTGGTCTCTTTGTAGTCGACATGCTTGCGAGCGACGGGATCAAATTTCTTGATCAGCATCTTTTCGGGCATGTTGCGCTTGTTCTTGGTGGTCGTGTAGAAGTGGCCCGTGCCGGCAGTCGACTCGAGCTTGATCTTTTCGCGGATACCTTTGGCCATGTCGTGCTCCTGGGGTGTAGTGTTGGCGGCTAATGTCTAGGGGACTGGGGGCGGTAGCCCTGCTCAGACCGCTTCGCCGCGGGCACGCAGGTCGGCCAGGACGGCGTCGATGCCGTTCTTGTCGATCGTGCGGATGGCTTTTGCCGTCACGCGCAGGCGCACCCAGCGGTTTTCGCTTTCGACCCAGAACCGGCGCGATTGCAGGTTGGGCAGGAAGCGGCGCTTGGTTTTGTTGTTCGCGTGCGAAACATTGTTGCCCACCATCGGGCCTTTACCGGTCACTTGGCATACGCGTGCCATGGATGCACCTCTCAGGGTTGTTCTAGTCCGCGGCGCGTCGGGAATCGGTGACCGGGTATTTGCCGCAAGGTGCTGCGCCGTGGCCTGTGGCCGACTAGACGCCCGGGGCAGGACCCCGGCCTTGCCACCCAGTATCTGGATGGGGTCCGCGAGATGGCCGATCCGGCGCCTGCCGCGTCGCGGGGTTGAACCACCGAAACGCGTGCGGCAAGCCGTAAGCCACCTCAGGACCTGTGCTTATACCCCGTTGCCTATCCCGCGTGTGTTTACTGCGAGACGCAAATTATGCACACGGCCACAAAGCATAGTAACCGTGCACGGGAAACTTCAAGTCAGGATGGCAAGTCTACTACGAAAACCCAAGGAAAATCAAGCAGGTCTGCGCGCCATGCGGCCGAACTGCCACGACAGGCAGGCCGAGCCGGCCAGCACCGCGGCCAGCGGCAGCACGCTTTCGGCCGGCCAGATGCTGATGATCAGCCCGGCCAGCGCGCCACAGGACAGCTGCAGCGTACCCAGCAGGGCCGATGCCGCGCCCAGGCGCCGGCCCTGTTCCGCCAGCGCCAGGGCGGCCGAGTTGGGGTTGACGAAGCCCTGGCTGAACATATAGCCCATCAGGCAGGCCATCAGCAGCGGCAGGCTCATCAGCCCGAGCAGGGCCAGGGCCAGGGCGCTCAGGCTGGCCACCGCCAGCGCGACCTGGGCGCGCCGCTGCAGGGTGGCCGGCGCGGACTTGCGCAACAGCCGGGCGCTGATCTGCGAGCCGACGATCAGCGCGGCCGCGTTGGCGCCGAACAGCAGGCCGTAATACTGGGGCGCTATGCCGTACAGCTCGATGAAAATGCGCGGCGAGCCGACGATGTAAGCGAACATGCCCGCCTGGCCCATGCCGCCCGCCAGGCTATGGCCCATGAAGCCGCGGTGCGCCAGCAGCGCGCGGTAATTGCTCAGGATGGTGCCTGCCCGCAGCGGCAACACGCGCTCGGGAGCCAGCGTCTCCTTCATCGTCAGCGCCACGGCCAGCAGCAGCGCCAGGCCGCCGGCGGCCATCAGCCAGAAAAGGCTGCGCCAGCCGACGAAAGCGAGCAATTGCGCGCCGGCCAGCGGCGCCAGGATCGGCGCCAGGCCCATGATCAGCATCAGCAGCGACATGGCGCGCGCGGCTTCCTGGGTCTCGTAGTGGTCGCGGATCACCGCGCGCGGGATGACGACGCCGGCCGCGCCGCCCAGGGTCTGGGCCACCCGCCACGCCGTCAGGGTCTGGATGTCGCCGGCCAGCGCACAGCCCAGCGAGGCCAGCACGTACAGGATGAGCCCGCCCATCATGGGCAGCTTGCGGCCGTAGCGGTCGGCCAGCGGGCCATAGATGATCTGCGCCCCGGCCATGCCGATCAGGTATGCCGCCAGGGTCCGCTCGACTTCGCCGCGTTCGACGCCCAGGCCGGCGGCGATCGACGGAAACGCCGGCAGGTACATGTCGATGGAGAAGGGGCCGATGGCGGTCAGCGCACCCATGAGGATGAGCCAGCCCGGCATGCTGCGGGAAATGGTTTGCCGGGGCATGGGAGGGGCGGTGCGCGGCGACGGCGTACAGGGCCGTGCGAGCGTTATTGCATGGTCTGAGGCAAGCCGGCCACTGTATCACGGCCAGGCTTGCGTTTGAATTGCAACTGTTTTCCGATAAAGTCTGCGTGTCCGTTCATATTCAGGGGAGAGGAAGTCGTGAATCCTTTGCTGTCTGTGGTGGAACGCAAGCTCCAGGAATTGCCGGTACCGGTGCAATTGACCCTGCCCGATGGCACGGTCTTGGGCAGTCCCGAGGCGCGCGTGCGCTTCGTGGCGCGGGACAAGACCGCGCTGGCCCACCTGGCCGAGGGCGCCGTCGGCGTGCTGGGCCAGGACTACGTCGAGGGCCGCATCGATATCCAGGGCAGCATGCGTGATGTGATGGCGGCCGCCGCGGCGCTGCTGCTCGGTTCGCCGGTCGACGCGGCGCGCGGCGGCTGGCTGACCGAGCTGGTGCGCAAGGTCACCTCGGTGTGGCGCCACTCGATCGAGCGCGATGCGCGCCAGATCGAGTTCCACTACGACCTCTCGGACGATTTCTATGCCCTGTGGCTGGATCCGCGCCGGGTCTATTCCTGCGCCTATTACCGCACGCCCGACATGACGCTGGCGCAGGCCCAGGAAGCCAAGCTGGACCATATCTGCCGCAAGCTGCGGCTGCAGCCGGGCGAGCGTTTCCTGGACGTCGGCGCGGGCTGGGGCGGGTTGCTGCTGTGGGCGGCCGAGAACTACGACGTCGATGCCACCGGCATCACGCTATCGCGCAACCAGCATGCCTATGTCAACCGCCTGATCGAGGAAAAAGGCCTGTCGGGGCGGGTGCGCATGGAGCTGCTCGACTACCGCAAGCTGGACGAAGGCGCGCCGTACGACAAGATCGCCTCGGTGGGCATGTTCGAGCACGTCGGGCGCGCCCAGCTGCCGGGCTATTTCGCCAAGCTGCGCCGGCTGGTCAAGCCGGGCGGACTGGTCATGAACCATGGCATTACCGCGGGCGGCGTCTACAACGCCGAGCTCGGCAACGGCATGGGCGAATTCATCGAGAAGTACATCTTCCCGGGCGGCGAGCTCACGCATATCAGCAGCGTGCTGGAGGCGGTGACGGCGGGCGGCCTGGAAGCCGTCGACGACGAGAACCTGCGCCCGCACTACGCGCGTACGCTGTGGGCCTGGAGCGACGCGCTGGAAGCATGCCTGCCCGAGGCCGCGCGCATCCTGCAGGGAGAGCAGGGCGAGCGTTCGCTGCGCGCCTACCGGCTGTACCTGGCCGGCTGCGCGATGGGGTTCGAGCACGGCTGGATTTCCCTGCACCAGGTGCTGGTCACGACCCCGGCCACGGGCCGCACCGACGAGCTCGACATGGCCCGGGACCTGGCCTATCCGTGGCGGCGCGATTACATCTACGCCGGCAACGCCCGCTAGGATGCGGCCGGCCCCGGCGCCATGCGCCGGGGCCGGCCGTCGCAAATCATTTCATCTCCAATTGAAACTAAATAATTCGACGCCGTGCTGCGCCGCAACACGGCGCGTACACTGGTTTTGCGCCTCACGCCTAGGGGCTTTCCCCGACGCCCGAACAGGGTGAATGTATCTGTTTGCTTCGGTCCTGGGGTTGGTCGAGGATTCAAAATCGTCTAAGATGCGGCCTTCTTCGTTTAGTTTCTTTCAATTTTCTGCGAGCCTTGTACCGGCAACTTCGCCGGTGACCAGGCCGCTGTCTTACAGGATGGCCCCAGCCCGCGGCGCGGCCTCCTGCTGCTAGTGTCGGTTTGTATTGGCGGTTCTGCCCGTCTTCCGCACAACCCCCTTAGCTCCACGGCATGGTCCGGCGTCTGCCCGGTCCCGTGTCCCTGACCTATGGAGGCAAAAGCCAATGCGTTTCACCCCAGTAAAGACCCTGGCCGCCCTGGCCGCCCTGGCCGCACTCTGCGCGTTCAGCGGTGCGGCCCAGGCAGCCGACCAGCCCCAGTGCGAAGTCTCGCGGCCCGTCAATTTCGGCGGCATGAATTGGGAATCCAACCTCGTCCTCGTCGACATCGAGCGCTTCATCATGGAAAAGGGCTATGGCTGCAAGACCGAGGTCTTGCCCACCGAGACCCTGCCGGCGCTGGCCGCCCTGGAGCGCGGCGACCTCGACATCAATACCGAAATCTGGCTCAACAGCGTTGCCGACCCTTGGGACCGCGCCCAGAAGACCGGCAAGGTCAAGCGGGTGGGCGAGCTCTACATGGGCGGCGAAGCCTGGTTCGTTCCGCGCTACACCGCCGAGCGCCTGCCCGAGCTGAAGTCGGCGGCCGACCTGCCCAAGTTCAAGGACCGTTTCAAGGACCCCGAGGAGCCCGGCAAGGGGCGCTTCTATGGTTGTCCGGCGGGCTGGGGCTGCGAAGTGACCAGCACCAACCTGTTCCATGCGCTCAAGCTGGATGACAGCTACACGCTGTATTCGCCCGGCACCGGCGCGGCGCAGAAGGCGGCCCTGATGTCCGCCTACAAGCGCAAGCAGGACGTGGTGTTCTACTACTGGTATCCCACGCCGCTGGTCGGCTCGATGGATCTGGTCAAGCTGGAACTGCCGCCGTACGATGCGGAAAAGCACAAGTGCCTGACGGCGCCCAAATGCAGCGATCCGCAGCCTAGCGCCTATCCCGAGAACCCGGTGTTCACCGCTGTGAATACTCGGTTCTCGGAAGAGGCGCCCAAGCTGACCGAGTTCCTGTCCAAGGTGGCGGTGCCGCTGCCGGTCATGGACCAGACCCTGGCCCACATGGAAGAGTCCGGCGACGAGTCCGGCGCCGTGGCGCAGTGGTTCCTGAAGAACCAGGCCGACGTCTGGAAGAAGTGGGTGCCGGCCGACGTGGCCGAGCGCGTCCAGACCGCCCTGTAGCGGTCCAGGGCCACGATGGCGCCATTGCGCCGCCGTGGCCCGCGATGGCGCCCGACGGGGGCGCCGATCGCGCCCGGCGCGGCCATAGGCCCCGGGCATCCCGTGTCGCCGGCCCCGTACGCCGGAGCGGCCCTTTCCCGGGCCGCGCGACACGCCAGAATGGAGTCGCCTGATGTTCCCTGAAGTCATTCCCGCGCGCGCAGTGCGCGGGGCCATCGACGGATTCGTCGATCATCTCGTTACCAACTACGCCGACACGCTGGAAGCGATGTCGCAACCTTTCCTGAGCGTGCTGGTCTGGCTGGAGCAGGTGCTGCGCCAGTCGTCGTGGTGGGCGGTGGTGGCGGTCACCATCGCCATCGCGTGGCTGGTCAGCCGCCGCATCGGCCTGAGCCTGGCCATGGGCGCGCTGCTGTGCGTCATCGGCGTGCTGGGCCTGTGGGACGCCGGCATGCAGACGCTGGCGCTCATGATCATGGCCGCCGGCCTTTCGGTGGTGATCGGCATCCCGCTGGGCGTGCTGATGGCGCGGGTGGACTGGCTGCGCGCCGGCATGCTGCCGGTGCTGGACGTGATGCAGACCATGCCCAGCTTCGTGTACCTGATCCCGGTCGTGATGCTGTTCGGGCTGGGCAAGATCCCGGCCATCATCGCGACCGTGATCTACGCCGTGCCGCCGCTGATCCGCCTGACCGACCTGGGTATCCGCCTGGTCGACCGCGAAGTCCTGGAGGCGGCGCGCGCCTTCGGCGCCAATCCGCGCCAGCAGCTGTTCGGCGTGCAGTTGCCGCTGGCCCTGCCCAACATCATGGCCGGGATCAACCAGACCACCATGATGGCGCTGTCGATGGTGGTCATCGCTTCGATGATCGGTGCGCGCGGCCTGGGCTATGAAGTGCTGCTGGGCATCAACCGCCTGGAGGTCGGCCGCGGACTGCTGGCCGGGCTGGGCATCGTCGTGCTGGCGGTGCTGTTCGACCGCATCACGCAATCGTACGGGCAACGCGTACGCACGGGAGGCCAGCGATGAGCAAAATCGAAGTCAAGAATATCTACAAGATCTTCGGCCCGCATCCCGGCAAGTGGCTGCAGGCCGCCCGCGACGGCATCAGCAAGGAAGACCTGCTGGCCAAAAGCGGCCACACGCTGGGCCTGCGCGACATCAGCCTGTCCATCGAGAAAGGCAGCATCTACGTGATCATGGGGCTGTCGGGGTCGGGCAAGTCGACGCTCATCCGCCACTTCAACCGCCTGATCGAGCCCAGCGCCGGCCATATCCTGGTCGATGGCGTGGATGTGGTCAGCCTGAACAAGCGCGACCTGGAGACGTTTCGCCAGAAGAAGATGAGCATGGTCTTCCAGCGCTTTGGCCTGTTCCCCCACCGCACGGTGCTGGACAACGCCGGCTACGGGCTGGCGGTGCAGGGCGTGGCGCGCGCCGAGCGCGAGCAGCGGGCCCGCCATTGGCTCGACCAGGTAGGCCTGTCCGGCTTCGAGAACCAGTATCCTCACCAGTTGTCGGGCGGGATGCAGCAGCGCGTGGGGTTGGCGCGGGCGCTGGCCACCGACGCCGAGATCCTGTTGATGGACGAAGCCTTCTCGGCCCTGGACCCGCTGATCCGCCGCGAGATGCAGGACCACCTGCTGCAGCTGCAGGCCAAGCTGAACAAGACCATCGTGTTCATCACGCACGACCTGGACGAGGCGCTGCGCCTGGGCAACCGCATTGCGATCCTGAAGGACGGCGAGCTGGTGCAGGAAGGCACGCCGGAAGACATCCTGCTCAATCCCGCCACCGAATACGTGCAGTCGTTCCTGCAGGACGTCAACCGCACCAAGGTGCTCAACGCGGCGCACGCGGTCAACCCGCCGCGCCTGACCTTGACGATGCGCTCGCGGCCGGCGCATGCGCTGGACCGCATGCAGGCGCTGAGCTACGAGTACGCGCCGGTGCTCGATGGCAAGCGCCTGGCGGGCGTGCTGATGGCCGCCGCCGCGCAGCAGGCGGTGGACGAGGGCGCGCGCGATGTGTCGCGCTTCGTCGAGGACCTGGCCTCGGTGCCGGCCACCGCCGGCCTGGACCAGGTGCTGGCGCAGCTGGTGCACAGCGACCAGCCGGTGGCGGTGACGGGCGAGGGCGACGAGTTCATCGGCATGCTGTCGCGCAAGAAGGTGGTCGAGCTGGTCACGCCGGTGCTGGCCGAGTCCGACTCGGCCGACGGGCAGGGCGATGCCGCGGACGCGGCCTCGGACGGCGCGGGGCAGGCGCACGAGCGCGACGCGGCCTGAGCCGGCCGCCCGCAGGTTTCGCCGCACGCCCCGACGGCGATATGATGGAAGACGGTCACCAGTGGGTGGCCGTTTTCCCAATCGCTATCGGAACCCTGTCATGCCTCTCTTGAATGTACAGATCATGCAAGGCCACCAGCCGGCGCAGAAGTCGGCGCTGCTCGCGGCCGCCTGCCAGGCTGTGGTCGACAGTATCGGCGCGCCGCTGGCCAGCGTGCGCGTCGTGCTGGAGGAAGTCCCTGCCGCCCATGTCATCGTGGCGGGCGAGCTGGGCCGGCAAATGGCGCTGGTGACGGTGGACATGATCGCCGGCCGCACCGACGAGCAGAAAGAGGCGCTGATCGGAGCGCTGAACCGCGCCGTGTGCGACAGCATAGGCATCGACGGCGCGGATGTGCGCGTGATGATCCACGACGTTTCCAAGGCCAACATGGGCGTGGCCAATGGCATCAGCGCCCGGGCGGCGGGCCGCTGAGGCATGCCGCGGCGAGCGGCGGTATGATCGATTGCATGGCCATACCGCATGAAAACAGGAGGAATTGACATCATGAACGAAGTCGTAGTCGTAGCCGCTGCCCGTACCGCCATTGGCGATTTCGGCGGCGGCCTGAAAGATGTGGCGCCCTGCGACCTGGGCGCCACGGTCATCCGGGAAGCGCTGGCGCGCGCCGGCGTGGCCGGCCCCGAGGTAGGCCACGTCGCCGTCGGCCATGTCATCAACACCGAGCCGCGCGACATGTACCTGTCCCGCGTGGCCGCGATCAATGCCGGCATCGGCAAGGAAACCCCGGCGTTCAACGTCAACCGCCTGTGCGGGTCGGGGCTGCAGGCGATCGTGTCGGCCGCCCAGACCATCATGCTGGGCGATACCGAGATCGCCGTGGGCGCGGGCGCCGAAAGCATGAGCCGCGCGCCGTATATCGCCCCGGCGCAGCGCTGGGGCGCGCGCATGGGCGACAGCGCCATGGTCGACATGATGACCGGCGCGCTGTCCGATCCGTTTGGCCGCATGCACATGGGCGTGACGGCCGAGAACGTGGCGGCGCGCTATTCCATCAGCCGCGCCGACCAGGACGCGCTGGCGGTCGAGTCGCATCGCCGCGCCGCGGCCGCCATCGACGCGGGCCGCTTTCGCGACCAGATCGTCCCGGTGACGTTGAAGACGCGCAAGGGCGAGACTGTGTTCGACACCGATGAGCACGTGCGCCGCGACATCACCATCGAAGGCATGGCGGCCCTGCGGCCGGTGTTCCAGAAGGAAAACGGCACGGTCACGGCGGGCAACGCGTCGGGCCTGAACGACGGCGCGGGGGCGGTGGTGCTGATGAGCGCGGCCGCGGCGGCGCAGCGCGGCATCGCGCCGATGGCGCGCCTGGTGGCCTATGCGCATGCCGGCGTGGACCCCGAGATCATGGGTATCGGCCCGGTGCCGGCCACGCAGGCCGCGCTCAAGCGCGCCGGCCTGACCGTCGACCAGCTCGACGTGATCGAGGCCAACGAGGCGTTCGCCGCGCAGGCCTGCGCGGTGACGCGCCAGCTGGAGCTGGATCCCGCCAAGGTCAATCCGAACGGCAGCGGCATCAGCCTGGGCCATCCCATCGGCGCGACCGGGGCCATCATCACGGTCAAGGCCTTGTACGAGCTGCAGCGCGTGGGCGGCCGCTACGCGCTGGTGACGATGTGCATCGGCGGCGGGCAGGGCATCGCCGCCATTTTCGAGCGCGTCTGAGGCCCGGCGCTCGTGGCGCCGCTGGCGCCGCGAGCCCACCTTCGGCATGCGGCGAGGGGGGGCGCAGTGGCTACAATGCCGCGATGCCTATTTGCTACACCCCCTCAGAACTCGACCAACCTTCGCTGTCCGAAGCCGACGGCATCCGTTATCTGCATTTCGGCACCGAGTGGGTGCAGGGCGCGATGCTGATCCGCGACCCGGCCCGGCTGGTGCTCGAGTACACCGCCCAGATGATGGCCTGGCTGCTGTTTCTCGAGCCGCCGCGCGAACAATCCATCGGCCTGCTCGGCCTGGGCGCGGGGTCGCTGGCGCGGTTCTGCCTCAAGCACACGCGCAGCCCGGTGACGGTGGTCGAATGGAATCCTCAGGTCACCGCGGTCTGCCAGATGTTTTTCCGCCTGCCCACGCCGCAGCGCCTGGACGTGCATCATGACGATGCCGGCGCGGGTGGCCGACCCTGCGCGCGCCGGCGATTGCCCGGTGCTCATGGTCGATCTCTATGACGCGCAGGCGCGCGGCCCGGTGCGCGATTCGGTCAAGTTCTACCGCGATTGCCGCCGTGTGCTGGGCGAGGTGGGCGTGCTGTCGGTCAACCTGTTCGGCCGCCACGAGAGCTACGGGCGCAACATCGACAACCTGAGCAAGGCTTTCGACGACCGCCTGGTGCTGCTGCCCGAGATCGACGCGGGCAACCAGATCGTGCTGGCGTTTTCCGGCCCGCCACTGGCCATCACCCCGGCCGAACTGCTGGCGCGCGCCGAAACCGTCGAGGCGCAGTACGGGTTGCCGGCGCGCCGCTGGGCGCGGGCATTGACCCGCCACGCGGTCGACGGCGTGCTGCACTTCTGAGCGGGCGGCTTCCTCCCCTGGGAATACCCTAGGCGCGCGGTCCTTAACGGCCGCCGCAAAGCAGGCTACCATCGCCTTATTCATAATTATGAATTACGGCCTAGGGGCAACCGATGACTACACCCATCGTCCGGCAGGCGTTGTACCTGGAAGTGGCGGATCGCTTGCGCACCATGATCCGCACCCATGCGCTGGGCGCCGGCGCCTGGGTGGACGAGGCGGGGCTGACCGAGCAGCTGGGCATTTCCCGCACGCCGCTGCGCGAGGCCCTCAAGGTGCTGGCTACCGAGGGCCTGGTACGCCTGGAGCCTGGCCGGGGCTGTTTCGTCAACGAGCTGACGGTGCGCGACCTGGAGCAGATCTTTCCGCTCATGGCCATGCTGGAGGGACGCTGCGCCTTCGAGGCGGCGCAGCGCGCCGGCGATGACGACCTGCGCGCGCTCGAACCCTTGCACCGCGCCTTGCAGGCGCATGCGCAGGCCGGCCGCATCGACGCCTATTACGAGACCAACTACCGCATCCACGTCGCGGTGCAGACCCTGGCCGACAACCGCTGGCTGTCCGACATGGTCGACAACCTGCGCAAGGTGCTCAGCCTGTTTCGCCACAAGAGCCTGGCGCTGCCGGGGCGCATCCGCGAATCCTGCGCCGAGCACATGGCCATCTTCGCCGCGCTCAAGGCGCGCGACCCGGAAGGCGCCGAGGCCCTGACCTGCAAGCACCTGCTGTGCCAGTTGGCCGCCCTGCAGGCGCTGGCCGGGCAGGAGCCGGCCGGCGGGGCCGCCGCCATCGATTCACCCGCCGTTCAAGCCGTACAGGAGCTCAACCATGTCCGCACTCGATCCCCAGGCATCCGCACGCGTCGCACGCACGCCTGACGCCGAACCGGAGGCGGTCGACGCATCGGCCGCCGGCGAAAGCGCCGGCCTGATCGCCCGGCTGGGCCGTCTGTTCGAGCGAGACAGGCTGCCGCCGCCGGCCGACCTGGCGCAATTGTTCGAGGCGCGCCTGACCGATGTGCGCGCCAACAAACTGGCGCAGGCCTGGCGCCTGGCCTATGAGCAGGCCGACGGCAAGCGGCGCCGCGCCATGCTGGGCGGGCTGGCGCAGGTCGGCGCCGGCATGCAGGGCGACGGCGCGCAGGGCACGCGCCTGTTCAAACGGTTCAATGCCTTGCCCGACGGACTGCGTTTCCTGGTGGCGCTGCGCGCCGACATGCTGCGCTGGCGCAAGCAGGTCGCCGGACTGCAGGCCCTGGACAAGGAGCTGGAGGCGCTGCTGTCGGCCTGGTTCGACGTGGGCCTGCTGGAGCTGCGCCCGCTGACCTGGGACTCGCCCGCCTCGCTGCTCGAGAAGCTGATCCTCTACGAGGCCGTGCACGAAATCCGCTCGTGGGACGATCTGCGCCATCGGGTGGCGGGCGACCGCCGCTGCTACGCGTATTTCCATCCGCAGATGCCGGACGTGCCGCTGATCTTCGTGGAGGTGGCGTTTTCGGCCCAGATGGCCGACAACGTCCAGGCGCTGCTCGACACCAGCGCGCCGCCGCAGGACCTGGACAAGGCGCGCTGGGCGATCTTCTATTCCATCTCGAATACGCAGCCCGGCCTGCGCGGGATCAGCTTCGGCAACTTCCTGCTCAAGCGCGTGATCGACCGCCTGCTGCAGGAGCTGCCCAAGCTGAAATTCTTCGCCACGCTGTCGCCCATTCCCGGCTTCGCCGACTGGCTGTCGCGGCTGGACGCGCAGGAGGTCGAGCAGGCGGTGCGCGACAAGGCGCGCACGCGCAGCGGCGCTCCGGATGGCGCGCGCTGGGTGGCGCGGCTGGCGCGCGCGGCCACGGGCAAGCCGTCGGAAGTGGTGCAGCGAGCCGGCCTGCGCCTGGCCGCGCGCTACCTGCAGGCGATGCGGGCCGGCCAGCCGCTCGACCCGGTGGCCCGTTTCCACCTGGGCAACGGCGCGCGCATCGAGCGCCTGAACTGGGCTGCCGATACCTCGGCCAAGGGCCTGGCGCAGTCCTGCGGCATGATGGTGAACTACCTCTACGAGCTGGGCGACCTGGATGGCAACCTGGCCCGCCTGAACGAAGGCAAGCCGCAAGTCAGCCGCGGCATCGCGCGCCTGGGATGAGCCGCGCCATGAAGCCGAATTCCCAGCCCGGGCAGATCCTGTGCCGCATCGACGCCGGCGTGGCCCATGTCACGCTGAGCCATCCGGGCCGCATGAATGCCATGACGGTCGCGATGTGGCGGCAGCTGCGCGAGGTCTTCGAGGCCCTCGGGGCGGACGCTGCGCTGCGCTGCGTGGTCGTCGCCGGCGCCGAAGGGCATTTCGCCGCCGGCGCCGACATCCGCGAGTTTCCGGCCGAACGCGCCGACCTGGCCGGGGTGCAGCGCTATCACCGCGAGATCCTGGCGCCGGCGCTGGCCGCGGTGGCCGCCTGCCCGCATCCCGTGCTGGCCCGTATCGAGGGCGTGTGCGTGGGCGGCGGCCTGGAGATCGCCGCGCAGTGCGATCTGCGCATCGCCGCCGAGTCGGCCCGCTTCGGCGTGCCGATCGGCAAGCTGGGCTTTCCGATGGCGCCGGACGAAATGCGCGGCCTGCTCGACCTGGTCGGCCGCGCGGCGACGCTGGCCATCCTGCTCGAAGGGCGCGTCTTCGACGCCGCCGAAGCGCTGCGTCTGGGGCTGGTCACGCGCACGGTGCCCGTGGCCGAACTGGACCAGGCGGTGCAGCGCAGCGTGGCCGCCATCCTGGGCGGCGCCCCGCTGGCCGCGCGCATCAACAAGCGCCAGGCGCGCCGCCTGTGCGCCGGCGCGCCGCTGGGCGAAGACGAATACCTGGATTTCTTTTCCTATGCCGAAAGCCGCGACCACCGGGAGGGCGTGCGCGCCTTCCTGGCCGGCACGGCCCCCACATTTACCGGAGACTAGACAAGGTGAGCAACGCCAACCTATATGCTGTGCTGGAGGGGGGCTTCCCCGCCGATCGCGACCGCGTGGCGCTGGAGACCCCGACGCTGCGCTATACCTGGAACGACATCGACCGCGCCAGCGCTTGCCTGGCCAATCTGCTGGCCTCGCTGAAGCTGCCGGCCGGCGCGCGGGTGGCGGTGCAGGTCGAGAAGTCGCCCGAGGCGCTGCTGCTGTACCTGGCCACGCTGCGCGCGGGGCTGGTCTACCTGCCGCTGAACACGGCCTACCGCGAAGCCGAGATCGAATACTTCCTGGGCAACGCCGAGCCGGCCGTGGTCGTGTGCACCAGCGCCAATGCCGGCTGGGTGCGCCGCGCCGCCGCCAAGGCGGGCAGCGCGCACGTCTACACCCTGGACGAAGACCGCACCGGCACGCTGCTGCAGGCCGCCGCGGCGATGCCGCAGCGCTTCAGGACGGTGGCGCGCAAGGCCGACGACCTGGCCGCCATCCTGTACACGTCCGGCACCACCGGCCGCAGCAAGGGCGCCATGCTGTCGCACGGCAACCTGGCCTCCAATGCCCGCGTGCTGCACCAATACTGGGGCTGGCGCGAGGACGACGTGCTGTTGCACATGCTGCCCATTTTCCACGTGCATGGCCTGTTCGTCGCTTCGCACGGGGCGCTGCTGGCCGGCGCGCGCATGATCTGGCTGCCCAGGCTGGACGTGGACCAGGCGCTGCGCTACCTGCCGCAAAGCACCGTCATGATGGGCGTGCCCACCTATTACGTGCGGCTGCTGGCCGACGCGCGCTTCGACCGCGCGGCCTGCGCCAACATGCGGCTGTTCATTTCCGGCTCGGCGCCGCTGCTGACCGAGACGTTCACGGATTTCCAGGCCTGCACCGGCCAGACCATCCTGGAGCGCTACGGCATGAGCGAAACCGTCATGCTGACCTCCAATCCCTGCCGGCCCGCGGACGGCGAACGCCTGGGCGGCACGGTCGGCAAGGCGCTGCCGGGCGTGCAGGTGCGGGTGGTGGACGACGCGGGCCAGGCCCTGGCGGCCGGCGAGATCGGCAACGTGCAGGTGCGCGGGCCGAACGTCTTCTCCGGCTACTGGCGCATGCCCGAGAAGACGCGCGAGGAGTTCACCGCCGATGGCTGGTTCAAGACCGGCGACGTGGGCCACTGGGGCGGCGAGTCGGGCGGGCGCGCGGTGCCGGCCGATTACCTGTCGATCGTCGGGCGCAGCAAGGACCTGATCATCTCGGGCGGCTACAACGTCTACCCCAAGGAGATCGAGACGGTCATCGACGAGATGCAGGGCGTGCTGGAGTCAGCCGTCATCGGCGTGCCGCACCCCGATTTCGGCGAGGCCGTGGTGGCGGTGGTGGTGCCGCGCGCCGGCGCGGCGATCGATGTCGCCGCCATGCAGGCCGACCTGAAGTCGCGCATCGCCAATTTCAAGGTGCCCAAGCGGATCCACGTCGTGGACCAGTTGCCGCGCAACACCATGGGCAAGGTGCAGAAGAACGTCCTGCGCGATACCTACGCCGCGTCCTGACGCGATATCGACGGCGCGCGCCGCCAGGGCGCGCGTCCCCATGCAGCAGACCAGAGGAGTGCAGACCACCAGACAGACAACCGCAGGATTTGGACGCGTCAGATGTACATACAAGCCGGCCGCCAGCGTGGCGAGCACGGCGCATAACAGACCGGGCCGGCAGGCCCCGCTACGCTGTACCAACGAGGAGACACCATGAAATACCCCATCCTGGGCGCCGCGCTCATCGCCGCGACGGCGCTGGGCGCCGCGGCGCCGGCTCAGGCCGCCTGGCCGGAGCGCCCCGTCACCATCATCGTGCCGTTTCCGGCCGGAGGCGGCACCGACACCTTCGCGCGCCCGCTGGCCCAGCAACTGGGCATGCAGCTGGGCCAGAGCGTGGTCATCGACAACAAGGGAGGCGCCGGCGGCACCGTGGGCGCCGCCGTGGCGTCCAAGGCCAAGCCCGACGGCTACACCTTCTTCATGGGGGGCGCCCACCATGCCCTGGCGCCATCGCTGTACAAGAACCTGAGCTACGACATCCAGAAGGATTTCGTGCCGGTGGCCCTGCTGGCGCAGCCGCCCCAGGTCGTGGTCATCAACACCGCCAAGCTGCCGGTCAAGTCGCTGCAGGAGTTCATCGAATACGCGCGCAAGCGGCCGGGCGACATCAACTTCGGCACCGCCGGCAAGGGCAGCACCCACCACCTGGCCGGCGAACTGTTCGCCATGCAGACCGGCATCAAGCTGGTCGACGTGCCGTACCAGGGCGCAGGGCCGATGCTCTCGGCCTTGATCGGCGGCCAGGTCGACCTGGCCTTCGACGGGCTGGGGTCGTCGGCGGGGCATATCCGGGCCGGCACCATCAAGCCGCTGGCGGTGGCGGCATCGCAGCGCTCGCCATCCTTCCCCGACGTGCCCACCGCCGCGCAGGCGGGCGTGCCCAACTACGAGGTATCGACCTGGTACGCCCTGTGGGCGCCGGCCGGCACCCCGCAGGAGGCGGTCGACAAGATGACCGCTGCCGTGACCAAGGCCCTGAACGATCCCAAGATCAGGGAAACCTGGGCGGGCAACGGCTCGGCCATCCCCAACCTGACCGGCCCGCAGTTCGGCGCTTTCGTCGACAGCGAAGTGACGCGCTGGGCCAAGGTCGTCAAGGATTCCGGCGTCACGCTGGACTGAGCGGGTGTACAGTGAGGGACGAAAGGGGGGCGGCGCCGGCCGGCGCGGCTCTTCTTTCATCGCTGGTTCCGTATCGCAGGCGGCTTGGCCGCGGGATCGCATGGCGCGGGCTTGCCCGTGCGCGAGCCCCGGCGGGCCCTTTTCAAGGAGCGTGTGATGAAGTCCCTGATAGCCTTGGCTTTGGCGGCCATGTCCGGCGTGGCCGCCGCCCAGTCCGTCGAAATGTCCCTCCTGAGTCCCAAGGGCGACGACCAGAAGATCGGCCAGATCAAGTACGAGCAAACCGACTATGGCGTGCTGTTCACGCCCGACCTGCACGGCCTGGCGCCCGGCGTGCACGGCTTTCACCTGCATGCCAAACCCTCCTGCGCGATGACCAAGGTCGACGGCAAGGACATGGTTGGCGGCGGGGCGGGCGGACACTGGGATCCGGACAACACCGGGGCCCACAAGGGGCCTTATGACAAGACCGGCCACAAGGGCGACCTGCCGGCCGTGTACGTGACCGCCGACGGCAAGGCGACCTATCCGGTGCTGGCCCCGCGCCTGAAGGTGGCCGACCTGGCCGGCCATGCCCTGATGATCCATGTCGGCGGCGACAATTACAGCGATCACCCGGCCGCGCTGGGCGGCGGGGGCGGCCGGATGGCCTGCGGCGTCGTGAAGTAAGGGTTGCGCCGTCCCGCGGCCGGCCGTTCTAGGGATATCCCGCGCCTTGGGGCCGGCCGGCTCACGTTAGACTACACGGTTTCATGGCCGCACGACCTGCGGGAGGCCGCGGGGGCGCCATGGACGATAACTACCCGAGGGTCTAAGGAGCAGACAACATGCTGATCGGAAAAAAACATTTTCTGACGGTAGGCGCGCTGGCGATGGCGATGGCTATCCACGCCGCACCGGTCATGGTGCAGCAGAAATCGGTGGCGATCACGGCCATCGTCGAACACCCCGCGCTCGATTCCGTGCGCGACGGCGTACAGGACGCCCTGAAGCAGGCGGGTTACGAATCGGGCAAGAATCTGAAGTGGCAATACCAGAGCGCCCAGGGCAACACCGGCACGGCTGCGCAGATTGCGCGCAAGTTCGTCGGCGACCGGCCTGACGTGATCGTGGCGATCGCCACGCCGTCGGCCCAGGCCGTGGTGGCGGCCACCAAGGACGTGCCGGTGGTGTACTCGGCCGTGACCGACCCGGTGGCCGCGCAGCTGGTGCCCTCGATGGAGGCCTCCAACACCAACGTCACGGGCGTGTCCGACCTGTTGGCGCTGGACAAGCAGATCGAGCTGATCAAGAAGGTGGTGCCCAATGCCAAGCGCGTGGGCATGGTCTACAACCCGGGCGAAGCCAACTCGGTCGTGGTCGTCAAGCAGATGCAGGACCTGCTGCCCAAGGCCGGCATGACGCTGGTCGAGGCGGCCGCGCCGCGCACGGTGGACGTGGCCTCGGCCGCGCGCAGCCTGATCGGCAAGGTCGACGTCATCTATACCAACACCGACAACAACGTCGTATCGGCGTACGAATCGCTGGTCAAGGTGGGCAACGACGCCAAGATCCCGCTGGTGGCTTCGGACACCGACAGCGTCAAGCGCGGCGCGATCGCCGCGCTGGGCATCAACTACCGCGACCTGGGCGTGCAGACGGGCAAGATGGTGGTGCGCATCCTCAAGGGCGAAAAGCCCGGCGCCATGCCCTCCGAGACCAGCTCCAAGCTGGAGCTCTACGTGAATCCGGGCGCAGCCGCCAAGCAGGGCGTGACGCTGTCCGACGCGCTGGTCAAGTCCGCGGCGCAAGTCATCAAGTAATCGCGTATTCGGCCGGGCGCCGTGCGGCGCCCGGCCGGCATTTCCACCGAACACAATTCAAGGCAGCGCCGGCCTCATCCACAAGACAGGGCTGGCCAGGTTCTCCTACATGTCATTGTTCTCTTTGCTCGGGGCGTTGGAAATCGGCCTGATCTTCAGCCTGGTCGCGCTGGGGGTGCTGATTTCCTTCCGCCTGTTGCGCTTTCCCGACCTCACCGTCGACGGCAGCTTCCCGCTGGGCGGCGCGGTGGCCGCGATCCTGATCGCCGCGGGCTACGATCCCTTCACCTCCACCATCGTCGCCACCCTCGCCGGCGCCGCCGCCGGGCTGGTCACCGGCTGGCTCAACGTGCGGCTGCGCATCATGGACCTGCTGGCCAGCATCCTGATGATGATCGCGCTGTACTCGGTCAACCTGCGCATCATGGGCAAGCCCAACGTGCCCCTGATCACCGAACCCACCGTCTTCACCCTGCTGCAGCCGCAGTGGCTGAGCGATTACGTGGCGCGGCCGCTGATCCTGCTGGTGGTGGTCATCATCGTCAAGCTGGCGCTGGACTGGTTTCTCGCCACCCAGGCCGGCCTGGCCATGCGCTCGACCGGCTCCAACGGCCGCATGGCGCGCGCCCAGGGCGTCAATACCGGCGCCATGATTCTGGCGGGCATGGCGCTGTCGAACGCCCTGGTGGCGCTGGCGGGCGCGCTGTTCGCGCAGACCCAGGGCGGCGCCGACATCTCGATGGGCATCGGCACCATCGTCATCGGGCTGGCCGCGGTCATCGTGGGCGAGAGCATCCTGCCGTCGCGCCGCCTGGTGATGGCCACCCTGGCGGTCATCCTCGGCGCCATCGTGTACCGCTTCTTCATCGCGCTGGCCCTGAACAGCGATTTCATCGGACTCAAGGCACAGGACCTGAACCTGGTGACGGCCGTGCTGGTCACGATCGCCCTGGTGATCCCGATGCTCAAGCGCCGCCTGGTCGGCAGGAAGGGGGCCTGACATGCTGAGCGCCAAGGATCTGCACATTACCTTCAATGCCGGCACGCCGATCGAGACGCGCGCGCTGCGCGGGCTGTCGCTGGACATTCCGAACGGCCAGTTCGTGACCGTCATCGGCTCCAACGGGGCCGGCAAGTCGACGTTTCTCAATGCCATCTCCGGCGACCTGCCGGTCGACACCGGCACCATACGGATCAACGATGCCGACGTGACCCGCCAGCCGGTCTGGGAGCGCGCCGGACGCGTGGCGCGGGTTTTCCAGGACCCCATGGCGGGCACCTGCGAAGACCTGACCATCGAAGAGAACATGGCGCTGGCCCAGATGCGCGGCGCCAGGCGCGGCTTCAGCCGGGCCGTCAAGGCGTCGATGCGCGAGGGTTTCCGCGAGCGGCTGGCGACCCTGGGCCTGGGGCTGGAGAACCGCCTGGCCGACCGCATCGGCCTGCTGTCGGGCGGGCAGCGCCAGGCGGTCAGCCTGCTGATGGCCGCGCTGCAGCCTTCGCGCATCCTGCTGCTGGACGAGCATACGGCCGCGCTGGACCCGCGCACCGCCGATTTCGTGCTGCAGCTGACCGCCCGCATCGTGGCCGAGAGCCAGCTCACCACCATGATGGTCACGCACAGCATGCGCCAGGCGCTCGACGTGGGCGAGCGCACCGTCATGCTGCACCAGGGCCAGGTGGTGCTGGACGTGTCCGGCGACGAGCGCAAGGGCATGGACGTGCCCGACCTGCTGGCCATGTTCGAGCGGGTGCGCGGCGAGAAGCTGTCCGACGACGCGCTGCTGCTGGGCTGAGTCCGCCGGGGCTGCCCCGGGCGCGTCAGTCCAGCACGCCCAGCATCACGCTGGCGGCGTCGAACAGGGCGCAGACCGGCGTGCCGGCGGCCAGCGCCAGGTCGCGCGCGCTTTCCTCGGTGATGATGGCCGCCAGCGTGCCGCCGCCGTCGAGGTCGACGATGATCTCGCTGTTGACGGCGCCCGGCCGCACCTCGGCCACCTTGCCGGGCAGCTGGTTGCGCGCGGACAGGCGCAGGCCGGGGCCGGGCAGGCCCAGCAGCACCGCCTGCGCCTTGATCAAGGCGATGGCCTGGGTGCCGGGCGCCAGGCCCAGTTCTTCGGTGCTGGCGCGGGTAATGACGGCCGCGATGCGCTGGCCGCCGGCGATACGCAACACGATTTCGTCATTGACGGCGCCGGCATGGACCGCCTCCACGGTGCCCAGCAGGCGGTTGCGGGCGCTGGTCTTGAGCATGAATCGCCTCATGATGTCGATGTCGCCGGCGGCGTCCAGCCCGCTGGCGGCCAGGTGCTGGACGAAACGCTGGTGTTCGGCCTGCAGCGCCCGGAACGTGGCGATCAGGCGGCGGGCGCGGTCGGTCAGGCGCGTGCCGCCGCCGCCGCCGCGCCCGCCGGCCGAGCGCAGCACCAGGGGTTCGCCGGCCAGGTTGTTCATGGCGTCGATGGCGTCCCAGGCGCCCTTGTAGCTCATCCCGGCGGCGCGCGAGGCGGCGCTGATCGAGCCGGTGGCCTCGATCTGGGCCAGCAGGTCGATGCGATGCTGGCCGCCCCAGGGCTGGTCGCCCGAGCGCAGCCAAAGCGTGCCGTCGAGTTGCAGGGAAGGTGCGGACATGGCGGTCTGGCCGGCGCGGCCGGCGGATGGCGGATGCAAATGAGAGTTTATTGCAAGTTGCCTCCGATCGCGGCATGATGGGCGCTCACACGTCGCTACACAGGTGAGACATGCAGATCGTCAAGTTGCGTACCGTCTCGGTGGCCGCCGGCTTGCTGGCCGGCTGCGCGTCGGGCCCCACGCTACGCAGCGATTATGACCACAGCGCCAACTTCGCGCAGTACCGCACTTTCGCGTTCATGTCGCCGCTGGGCACCGACCGGGCCGGCTACAGCAGCCTGCTGACCGAGCGCCTCAAGCAGGCCACTCGCGGCCAGCTCGAGATGCGCGGCTACACCTATGACGAGAGCAAGCCCGACCTGCTGGTCAACTTCAACGGCAAGCTGCAGGAAAAAACCCAGGTGACGCCGGCGCCGCCGCCCATGGGCCCGTACTACGGCTACCGGGCCGGCTTCTACGGCGGCTGGCCCGGCTACGGCTGGGGCGACGACGTCTACCAGTACACCGAAGGCACGCTGAACATCGACCTGATCGACGCGCGCCGCCGGCAACTGGTCTGGGAGGGCGTGGCCACGGGCGAGGTCAACGATCTCGACAAGGCGCAATCCGCCGCCAGCGTCGAGCAGGGCGTGGCGCAGATCTTCTCCAAGTATCCGTTCCGCGCCGGCAACGGCCAGCCGCAGACGCCTCCCAAGCCGTAGCGGGGCGCCGATGAGCAAGCGCAAGGCGCGCCGCGGCGCCGGCATGCCCGACTACGAGACGGTGGCGCTGGTGCTGCAGGGCGGCGGCGCCCTGGGCGCGTACCAGGCCGGCGTCTACGAGGGTCTGCATGCCGCGGGCATACGGCCGAACTGGCTGGCCGGCATTTCCATCGGCGGCATCAATGCGGCCATCATCGCCGGCGCCCCCGTGGACGAACGGGTCGGGCGCCTGCGCGGCTTCTGGGAAGCCATCTGCCGGCCCACCGGATTCGTCGGGCTGCCCTGGGGCGATGCCTGGGCGGCGCTGTTCGCCAACGCGCCGTTCGGCTTCGGCTCCAACCAGAGCAACGGCCAGCTGGCTGCCTTCAACGCGCTCACGCGCGGCCAGCCGGGGTTTTTCGAGCCGCGCTTTCCGCCGCCGTACCTGGTGCAGGGGGGCGGGGCGGCCGCGACCAGCTTCTACGACACGACGCCGCTGCTGCAGACGCTGCGCGACTATGTCGATTTCGACCTGCTCAACCGCGGCGATGTGCGGGTCAGCCTGGGGGCGGTCAACGTACGCACCGGCAATTTCGCCTACTTCGACAGCCGCGAGACCGTCATCAGGCCCGAGCACGTCATGGCTTCCGGCGCGCTGCCGCCGGGCTTTCCCGCCATCGAGATTGATGGCGAGTTCTACTGGGACGGCGGTCTGGTGTCCAACACCCCGCTGACCAAGGTGCTGGCGGTCCACCCGATGCGCGACACGCTGGCTTTCCAGGTCGACCTGTGGCCGGCGCGCGGCCCCTTGCCCACCAGCCTGGAAGAGGTGGCGGAGCGCCAGAAGGACATCCAGTACTCCAGCCGCACGCGCATCGTCACCGATACGTTCCGCCGCCAGCTCAAGCTGCGCCGCAGCCTGCAGCGCGTGCTCGACCGCCTGCCGCCGCAGGTGCGCAGCAGCCGCGAACTGGCGCAGATCCGGCGCGAGGCGTGTACGCCACTGGTCAACGTGGTCAACCTCATCTACGAGGCCAACCAGTTCGAACGCCATTCCAAGGACTACGAGTTCAATACCGAGTCGATGCGGGAGCACTGGCGCTTCGGCCTGGCCGACATCGAACGCACGCTGGCGCAGCCCGGCGTGCTGGACAAGCCGTCGCCCGACGAGAGTTTCGTGACGCACGACATCCACCGCGCGGACGCTTGAACCTTGCACCTAGGATGAGTCCGCTTTTTTTGGCGGGGGCGATTGCAATCGGGTGGGATGGCGTAGCCTCTTGCGCCTGCCGCTTCCGCACATCCCTCTCCGATGTCCCGCCGTCGTTCCGCTTCCTTCCCCGCCGCCAAGCCGTCCGCCGGGGCGCAGCCCTGGGAGCTGCGTTACCAGGCCTGGGTGCTCGTCACGCCGGCCGGCGCCATCGTGCATCTGTCGGCCGCCGAACGCATCTGTATGCTGGGCCTGCTTGCGCATCCCCGGCGCGAGCTCACCCGCGCGGTGCTGGTCCACAGCCTGCCCGGGCTGGGCGCGGGCGCCATCAACGTGGTCATCAGCCGTCTGCGCCGCAAGGTGGGCGAGACCGGCGAGGTCTTGCCGCTGCGCACCGTGCACGGCATGGGCTATGTGTTCCTGGCCGGGTTGCGCAGCGACACCGCGCCGCCGCAGGTTGAAATCCGTCCGGCGTCGTGTCCGCCCCGCCAGGCGGGTGCATGGACATCGGCCCGGCGCAGATGCCGCCGCTGTCCGCAAACGACCGCCCCATGCGCCTTTGACGCCGGCATGTCCATCGGCCAAAGGGGGGAAACCCCGACGTTTTAAACGAAAATCGGCTACATTAATGCGTTCTCTGCGTGCCTCATGCTCGCGTGCGGCCGTCGCAATGGCGGTTGGGAGCAGCGCGCTTTTACCTCCGTGAGGAATCCATGCGTTTTTCGCCTCAGCGTGTCTCGGCTTTCGGTCTTGTTGCGACGCTTTCAGTGTTGTTGGCAGCATGCGGCGAAAAGCCCCAGTTCAATCCTGGCATGCCTCAGGTCAGCGTGATCACGGTGCAGCCGCAGCGCGCCGCGGTGGTGTCCGAGCTGCCCGGCCGCGTGGATGCAGTGCGCGATGCGCAGATCAGGGCGCGGGTAACCGGCATCGTCCAGAAGATCGCCTTCGAGCAGGGCGGCGACGTCCAGGCCGACCAGCTGCTGTTCAAGATCGACCCGGCGCCCTACCAGGCCGCCTACGACCAGGCCGCCGCGCAGCTCAAGCAGGCGCAGGCCGACCTGTTCAGCGCCAAGCTGCTGGCCGAGCGCTACGCGCCGCTGGTCAAGGCCAATGCCGTCAGCAAGCAGGAATACGACAACGCCGTGGCCCGCTACCGGCAGGCCGACGCCAGCGTGGCGGCGGCCAAGGCCAACCTGACCAATGCCAAGATCAACCTGGGCTATACCGACGTGACCTCGCCCATCAAGGGGCGCATCGGCAAGCCGCTGGTGACCGAGGGCGCGCTGGTCGAGGCGACCTCGGCCACCCAGATGGCGACGGTGCAGCAGCTCGACCCAATCTATGTCGACTTCACGCAATCCACCGCCGACCTGGCGGCGCTGCGCCGCGCGTTCGCCGCCGGCAAGCTGCAGCAGGTGGGCAAGGACGCGGTCAAGGTCCAGGTGGTGCTGGAAGACGGCTCGATCTACCCCGAAGCGGGCAAGCTGCTGTTTACCGGCGTGACGGTGGATCCGACCACCGGGCAGGTGAACCTGCGGGCCGAGGTGCCCAATCCCGACAACATCCTGCTGCCCGGCATGTACGTGCGCGTGCGGGTGGACCAGGGCGTCGACGACAAGGCGCTGCTGGTGCCGCAGCAGGCCCTGCAGCGCACCGCCGACGGCATGCAGAGCCTGATGCTGGTCAAGGACAACAAGGTCGAGCAGGTGCCGGTGACCACGGGCAGCGTGATCCACAACCAGTGGGTCATCAACAGCGGCCTGGCGGCGGGAGACGTGGTGGTGGTCGAAGGCTTCCAGAAGATCCGTCCGGGGGCGCTGGTGCAGGCTTCGCCCTGGAACAAGGGGGGCGCGGCGCCTGCCGGCCAGCAGCCCGCTCCTGGCCAGCAGGCGCCGGCCCAGCAGCCCGCCAAGCAGGAACCCGCCAAGCAGGCGCCGGCCGCAGGCCAGCAGTCCTAAGCGGCGCGCGGCGCCCGACGGCGCCGCGTTCCCTTTTCGTGAGCATCGCTTTCAGAGTCAGCCCACATGCCGCAATTTTTTATTGATAGACCGATTTTTGCCTGGGTAGTCGCACTGTTCATCCTGCTGACAGGGATATTGGCCATTCCCAATATGCCCGTGTCGCAGTATCCGGACGTGGCCCCGCCTGCCATCACGATCACCGCGACCTACCCGGGCGCTTCCGCCAAGGAAGTGGCCGAGTCGGTCACCAGTATCATCGAGGACCAGCTCAACGGCGCCAAGGGCCTGCTGTACTACGAATCGGTCAGCGACTCGTACGGCCAGTCGCAGATCACCGCGACGTTCGCTCCGGGCACCGATCCCGACCTGGCCCAGGTGGACGTTCAGAACCGCGTGTCCAACGTGACGGCGCAGTTGCCCGTGGCGGTGATGCAGCAGGGCCTGCAGTACGAGCAGACCAGCGCCGGCTTCCTGATGATCGTGACGCTGTCGTCCACCGACGGCACGCTCGACCAGACGGCGCTGGCCGACTACATCACCCGCAACGTCAAGAACCCGGTGTCGCGCGTGCCCGGCGTGGGCCAGTTCCAGCTGTTCGCCGCGCCGCGCGCCATGCGCATCTGGGTCGACCCGGACAAGCTGGTGGGCTTCAACCTCAGCATGGCCGAGGTCAACCAGGCCATCAGCCAGCAGAACGTGCTGATTTCGGCCGGCAGCATCGGCGCGCCGCCCAATCCGGACAGCCAGCGCGCCACGGCCACCGTGATCGTCAATGGCCAGTTGAGCACGATCGAGGGCTTCGGCCAGATCGTGCTGCGCGCCAACACCGATGGCTCGAAGGTGTTGCTGCGCGACGTGGCCCGCATCGAGGTGGGCGCGGACAACTACCAGTTCGGCGCGCGCCTGAACGGCAAGCCCACGGCGGCGTTCGCCATCGTGCTCTCGCCCGACGCCAACGCGCTGGCCACCGCCGAGGGCGTGCGCCAGCAGATGGCCTCGCTGTCGCAGTACTTCCCGTCCAACATCCGCTACGACATCCCGTACGACACCGCGCCCTACGTGAAGGTGTCGATCGAGCAGGTGATCCACACCCTGGTCGAAGCCATGGTGCTGGTGTTCCTGGTGATGTTCCTGTTCCTGCAGAACGTGCGCTATACCCTGATCCCGGCCCTGGTGGTGCCGGTGGCCATGCTGGGCGCGTTCGCGGTGATGCTGGCGCTGGGCTTCTCGATCAACGTGCTGACCATGTTCGCCATGGTGCTTGCCATCGGGATCCTGGTCGACGACGCCATCGTGGTGGTCGAGAACGTGGAGCGGATCATGGCCAGCGAGGGCCTGTCGCCCAAGGAGGCCACCAAGAAGGCCATGCCGCAGATCAGCGGCGCCATCGTCGGCATCACGCTGGTGCTGGTCACGGTGTTCCTGCCGCTGGCCTTCATGACCGGCTCGGTCGGCGTGATCTATCGCCAGTTCTCGGTCGCGATGGCGGTGTCGATCTTCTTCTCGGCATTCCTCGTGCTCAGCTTCACGCCGGCGCTGTGCGCGACGATCCTCAAGCCCATCCCCAAGGGCCATCACCAGGAAAAGAAAGGCTTCTTCGGCTGGTTCAACCGCAAGTTCGACGCCACCACGCACAACTACCAGAACTGGGTCTCGCGCATCCTGCACAAGGGCGGGCGCATGATGCTGGCGTTCGCGCTGCTGGTGGTGCTGCTGGGCTGGCTGTACATGCGCCTGCCGTCGTCGTTGGCTACGTGGTTAGCAACATCGAACTGCCCACCGGCGCCAGCGCCAACCGCACCATCGAGGTGGTCGAGGAAGTCGAGAATTACTTCCGCAACATCCCCGCGGTGGAGAACGTCATCACGGTGCAGGGCTACAGCTTCAACGGCAACGGCCTGAACGCGGCCATCGCGTTCACCACGCTCAAGGATTTCTCCGAGCGCAAGAGCCGCGCCGACTCGGCCGGCGCGATTGCCTTCACGGCTTTTTCCAAGCAGCTGATGGGCATTCACGACGCGCAGGTGTTCACCCTGGTGCCACCGGCGATTTCGTCGCTGGGCAACGCTTCGGGCTTCGACTTCCGCCTGCAGGACCGCGGCGGCGCCGGCACCGAGGCGCTGGGCGCGGCCACCGCCGAGCTGATGGGCATGGCGGCCAAGAGCCCGGTGCTGTCGCAGGTGCGCATCACCGGCCTGGGACCGGGTTCGCAGCTGAGCCTGACGATCGACCGCGACAAGGCGGCGGCGCTGGGGGTCAACTTCGACGAGGCGGCCACCCTGATCTCCACCGCGGTGGGTTCGGCCTTCCTGAACAAGTTCCCCAACATGGGCCGGATGCAGAACATCTGGGTGCAGGCCGACCAGCAGTACCGCATGCAGGTCGAAGACCTGCTCAAGCTGAACGCCCGCAACAACCAGGGTGGCATGGTGCCGCTGTCGACCTTCGTGTCGGCCAAGTGGGTGCAAGGGCCGGTCCAGGTGGTGCGCTACAACAGCTACGAGTCGGTGCGTATCGGCGGCGACGCGGCGGCGGGCTACACCACCGGCGAAGCCATGCAGGAAATGCAGGACCTGGTGGCCCGCTTGCCGCAGGGCTTCGGCTACGAATGGAACGGCCTGTCCTACCAGGAGCGGCTGGCCGGCAACCAGGCGCCCATCCTGATGGGGCTGGCGCTGCTGGTCGTGTTCCTGGTGCTGGCCGCCCTGTGTGAGAGCTGGGCCATCCCGCTGTCGGTGATGCTGGTCGTGCCGCTGGGCATGCTGGGCGCCGTCGCGCTGGTGACGGTGCTGGGCATGTCCAACGACGTGTACTTCCAGGTGGGCATGGTGACGGTGATCGGGCTGGCGGCCAAGAACGCCATCCTGATCGTGGAGTTCGCCAAGGACCAGTACGCGCGCGGGCAGGGCCTGTACGAGTCGGCGGTGGAGGCGGCGCGCCTGCGTTTCCGTCCCATCCTGATGACGTCGCTGGCGTTCATCCTGGGCGTGGTGCCGCTGGCCATCGCCACCGGCGCCGGCGCCGCCAGCCAGCGCGCCGTCGGTATCGGCGTGCTGGGCGGGATGCTGGCGGCCACCCCGTTCGCGGTGATTTTCGTGCCGACCTTCTTCGTGGTGGTGCTGGGCCTGTTCAAGACCCGGCCGCGCCTGCTGGGCGCCGAACTGCGCGCCTTCGAGGAAGAGCAGGCGGCCAAGCGCGCCGCCGAGCAACAGCAGCCGCAGGACGGCGCCGCGACGCCGGCGCCGCAGACCGGCGGTCAGGAGAACAAGGAATGATGGCCGTGATGTACAAGCGCAGTGCGCTCTCGGTGCTGGTGGCGGCCGCGCTCGCGGGCTGCTCGCTGGCGCCCGACTACAAGCGACCGGAGGCTCCGGTGCAGGCGAACTGGCCGGACCAGCCCAAGGTGCAGTACGGCGCCTACGCCAGCCCGACCTCGCTGGGCGAGCAGCCGGCCGCGGCGGTGGCGCCGCAGGGCGCCACGCCGGCCGACGAGATCGGCTGGCGCGAGTTCTTCCGCGACGCGCGCCTGCAGAAGCTGATCGAACTGGCCCTGGTCAACAACCGCGATCTGCGCGTGGCGGTGCAGCGCGTCGAAGAGGCGCGCGCGCAGTACGGCGTGCAGCGCGGCGCGCAATGGCCCAGCATCGGCGCGGGCATCCAGGGACAGCGCCAGCATCTGCCGCCCGACATGCGTCCGCTCGGGCCGGATTCGACCTCCATCTCCAGCCAGTACCAGGCGGGCCTGGGGCTGACCACGTTCGAGATCGATCTGTTTGGCCGCCTGCGCAATCTGTCCGAGGCGGCCTACCAGCAGTACCTGTCGACCGAGCAGGCGCAGCGCAGCGTGCACATCACGCTGGTCGGCGCGGTGGCGCAGTCGTACTTCAACCTGCGCGCCGCCGAGGTGCAGCTGGAGTTGACCCAGAAGACGCTGGCCTCGCGCCAGGAGTCGTACAACCTGGTCAAGACGCGCTTTGACGGCGGGGTGGCTTCCGAACTCGACCTGAACCAATCCAAGTCGCTGCTCGACAGCGCCTCCGCGGACCTGGCGGCGCTGGCGCGGGCGCGCGCGCAGGCCGCCAATGCCCTGGTGGTGCTGGTCGGGCTGCCGGGCCTGCCCGAGGACCTGCCGGCGCCGGCCGTATTCGGCCGCGACCAGTTGCTGGCCAGCGTGCCGGCCGGGCTGCCGTCCGACCTGCTGACGCGCCGGCCCGACATCCTGGCGGCGGAGAACCAGCTCAAGGCGGCCAATGCGAACATCGGCGCGGCGCGCGCGGCGTTCTTCCCGACCATTTCGCTGACCGGCCTGCTGGGTGTGGCCAGCCCGTCGCTGGACAATCTGTTCAAGGGCGGGCAGGGCTACTGGAGCTTCTCGCCGTCGATCACCACGCCGTTGTTCGCCGGCGGCAGCATCCGCGAAGGCCTGAACCTGGCCAAGGCGCGCGACAACATCGCGGTGGCCCAGTACGAGCAGAGCATCCAGCAAGCGTTTCGCGAAGTCTCGGATGCGCTGGCCGGCGAGGCGACCTACAGCGCGCAGCTCGACGCGCAGCGCGCGCTGCAGGTGGCGGCCGGGCGCACGCTGGAGCTGTCCAACCTGCGCTACAACAATGGCATCGACAGCTATCTGCAGGTGCAGACGGCCCAGGTCGACTTCTTCAACGCGCAGCTCGGGCTGGTACAGACCGGGCTGGCGGCATTGATCAACCGCGTCGAACTCTACAAGGCGCTTGGCGGCGGCTGGCAGGAATCAACCACGAAGCAACCATGATTGAACTAGGTGTCAACATCGACCATGTGGCCACGCTGCGGCAGCAGCGCCATACGGCTTATCCCGACCCCGTGCAGGCGGCGCTGCGCGCCGAGGACGCCGGCGCCGACCTGATCACGCTGCATCTGCGCGAAGACCGCCGCCACATCCAGGACGCCGATGTCTACGCCATCCGCCCCTTGCTGCGCACCCGCATGAACCTCGAGTGCGCGGTCACGCCGGAGATGCTGGAGATCGCCTGCGCGGTCAAGCCCAGCGACGTGTGCCTGGTGCCGGAAAAGCGTACCGAGTTGACGACCGAAGGCGGTCTGGATGTGGCCGGCGCGCAGGCGGCCGTCACCGACGCGGTGCAATTGCTGGCCGAGGCCGGCATCCGGGTGTCGCTGTTCATCGATCCGGACGCGCGCCAGATCGAAGCGGCGGCGCGCGCCGGCGCGCCGGTCATCGAGCTGCACACGGGCGCCTACGCCGAGGCGCGCGACGATGCCGCGGTGCAGGCCGAGCTGGCGCGCGTGCGCGCCGCCGTGGCCGAGGGGCTGCGCCATGGCTTGCGGGTCAACGCCGGCCATGGGCTGCACTACGGCAACGTGCAGGCGGTGGCGGCGCTCGACGGCATCGCCGAACTGAACATCGGCCATGCCATCGTGGCCCAGTCCATCTTCGACGGCTGGGACAAGGCGGTGCGCGACATGAAGGCGCTGATGGTGCAGGCGCGCCTGGCGGCCGTGCGCGGCCACGCCTGAAGCAGGGCGGGGCGCCCGGCGTATTATCATCACGATATCGCGTCGCGGCCGCGCCGCGCGCTCCACTGCAGGAATCCGAACCACATGAGCTCCGTTTCCGCGGCCGGCGCGACGCCGCCCGCGTCGCCCGGCTGCATCGCCGGCATCGGCATGGACCTGTTGCGCATCGAACGCATCGAGCGCGCGCTGGCGCGCCATGGCGACCGTTTCGCGCAGAAGATCCTGGGGCCGGAGGAGCTGGCCAAGTTCCATGCGCGCCGCCGGCGCGACCCGGCGCGCGGCGTGCGTTTCCTGGCCACCCGCTTTGCCGCCAAGGAAGCCTTTTCCAAGGCCATCGGGCTGGGCATGCGCATGCCCATGAGCTGGCGACGGGTGCAGACCCTGAATGCGCCGGGCGGGCGGCCGGTGCTGGTGATCGGCGCCGAGCTGGCCGATTGGTTCGATGCGCGCTTCGGCGCGGCGCATGTGTCCATTACCGACGAGTCCGATATGGCCGCGGCCTATGTCATCGTCGAACGCAAACCGGCGCCCGACGGCCGGCCGTGAGGCCGGCGCGGCCGCCATCCAAACCGAGGCTAGAGCCCATGTCCAGCAAGAAGAAAACCAAGCCCGTCCTGCCTCCCGGCCCCGTCATGGTGGATGTGGCCGGCACGACGCTGACCAAGGACGAGAAGCGCCGCCTGCGCAACCCCCTGGTGGGCGGGGTGATCCTGTTCGCGCGCAATTTCACCGATCGCCGGCAATTGTGCGCGCTGACGCGGGCCATCCACAAGGCGCGCAAGGAGCCGCTGCTGATCGCGGTGGACCACGAAGGCGGCCGCGTGCAGCGCTTTCGCGACGACGGCTTTACCGCGTTGCCGCCCATGCAGGAGCTGGGCAAGCTGTGGGACCGCGATCCGCTGGCGGCGATGCGGCTGGCGACCGAGGCCGGCTACGTGCTGGCCGCCGAGCTGCGCGCCTGCGGCGTCGATCTCAGCTTCACGCCGGTATTGGACCTCGACTACGGCGTGAGCAAGGTGATCGGCAATCGCGCCTTCCACCATGACGCGCGCGTGGTCACCATGCTGTCGCGCGCGCTGGCGCAGGGCCTGGCGCTGGCGGGCATGGCGGCCTGCGGCAAGCATTTCCCCGGCCATGGTTTCGTGGGCGCCGATTCGCACCACGAGATCCCGGTCGATCCGCGGCCGCTCGCGCGCATCCTGAAGGATGACGCGGCGCCTTACGCCTGGCTGGGCGACCTGGTCATGCCGGCTGTCATGCCGGCGCATGTGATCTATCCGAAGGTCGATGCCCAGCCCGCGGGTTTTTCGCGCCGCTGGGTCAGCGAGATCCTGCGCGAACGGCTGGGCTACGATGGCGTGGTGTTCTCCGACGATCTGACCATGGAGGGCGCGTCGGTGGCGGGCGACATCCTGGCCCGCGCCGAGGCGGCCCTGGGCGCCGGCTGCGACATGGTGCTGGTATGCAACCGCCCGGACCTGGCCGACGAGCTGCTGGACCGCCTGCAGGTCCAGCATCCGGCCGCCTCGGTCGAGCGCATCCGCCGGCTGATGCCGCGGTTCGCCGCGCCGGACTGGGACACTTTGCAGAATGACAGCCGCTATCAGCATGCCCGACGACTTCAATCTCAAATCGTTTCTGGCTGACCTGCCGCACCTGCCCGGCGTGTACCGGCATCTCGATGCCGCCGGGGAGGTGATGTATGTCGGCAAGGCGCGCGATCTCAAGAAACGCGTATCGTCGTATTTCCAGAAGAACCTGGCCAGCCCGCGCATTGCGCAGATGGTGGCCAAGGTGGCCAGCGTGGACGTCACCGTCACGCGTTCGGAGGCCGAGGCGCTGCTGCTCGAGAACAACCTCATCAAGAGCCTGCGGCCGCGCTACAACATCCTGTTCCGCGACGACAAGTCGTATCCCTATCTGCTGATCACCGGCCACGCGTGGCCGCGCATCGCGTATTACCGCGGCGCCACCAGCAAGCGGGGGCAGTACTTCGGCCCGTACCCCAATTCGTGGGCCGTGCGCGAGACCATTCAGATCCTGCAGAAAGTGTTTCGCCTGCGCACCTGCGAGGACACGGTCTTCGCCAATCGCTCGCGTCCCTGTCTGCTGCACCAGATCGGCCGCTGTTCGGCGCCGTGTGTGGGCGTGATCGAGGCCGGGGACTACGCCCACGACGTGCAGCGCGCCGTGCGCTTTCTCAACGGCGAGGCGCGCGAAGTCATGGACGAGATCGAAGCCCGCATGCTGCAGGCCTCGACCGAGCTGCGCTTCGAGGAAGCGGCGGTGCTGCGCGACCAGATGGGCTCGCTGTCCAAGGTGCTGCACCAGCAGACCATGGAGAACGTCGGCGGCGACGATACCGATGTGATCGCCGTGGCGTCGGCCGGCGGCAAGATCTGTGTCAACCTGGCCATGGTGCGCGGCGGGCGCCACCTGGGCGACAAGCCGTTCTTTCCCACGCATGCCGAGGGCGAGCAGCCGGCCCAGGTGCTGGAGGCCTTCGTGGCGCAGCATTACGCCGACGGCGCCATGCCGCCCGTGCTGGTATGTTCGCATGCGCTGCCCGACAGCGGCCTGGTCGGCCTGCTGGCCGAGCAGGGCGGCACCCGCGCGGCCCGGGTGCTGACCCGTCCGCAGGGCGTGCGCCGCTCATGGCTGGAGCAGGCGCAGAAAAACGCCGAGATGGCGCTGGCGCGGGCACTGACCGAATCGGGCGCGCGCGCCGGGCGCACCCTGGCGCTGGCCGAGGCGCTGGATCTCGATACCGACGAGGAGTCGCTCGATGCCTTGCGCATCGAATGCTTCGATATCAGCCACACCGCCGGCGAAGCGACGCAGGCCTCGTGCGTGGTGTTCCTGCATCACGACATGCAGCCGTCGCTGTATCGCCGTTACAACATCGTGGGCATTACCCCGGGCGACGATTATGCGGCGATGCGGCAGGTGCTGACGCGCCGCTTCGGCAAGGTGGCCGACGGCGAGGCGCCTATGCCGGGGCTGGTACTGATCGACGGCGGCAAGGGCCAGGTCGAGGTGGCCCGCCAGGTGTTCGTCGAACTCGGGCTGGACATCCAGTCCCTGGTGGGGGTGGCCAAGGGGGAGGGCCGCAAGGTGGGGCTGGAAACCCTGGTGTTCGCCGACGGGCGGCCGCCCGTCGCGCTGGGCAAGGAATCGGCGGCCCTGATGCTGATTGCGCAGGTGCGCGACGAGGCGCACCGCTTTGCCATCACCGGCATGCGCGCGCGCCGCGCCAAGACGCGCAATGTCTCGCGCCTGGAAGAAATCGAAGGGATCGGGGCGCGCCGGCGCCAGCGGCTGCTGGCGCGCTTTGGCGGCCTGTCGGGCGTCAGTTCGGCCAGCATCGAAGACCTGGCTTCGGTCGAGGGTATTTCGCAGGAATTGGCCGTGCGCATCTATGATGCGCTGCATGGCTGACATCCGCCCGCCGCGCCGGTGATGTAGCATACGGTCACTATGCCGATAAACGTACCCATTTTCCTGACCTGGCTGCGGATCGCCATGATTCCGCTGGTGGTCGGCCTGTTCTACCTGCCCGAGAGCTGGATGTCCGTGCCCATGCGCGACACCTTCGCGGCCTGGGCGTTCATTATCGCGGCCTTGACCGACTGGTTCGACGGATGGCTGGCGCGGCGCTGGAACCAGACCTCGGCCTTCGGCGCGTTCCTGGACCCGGTGGCCGACAAGCTGATGGTCTGCGCGGCGCTGATCGTGCTGCTGGACCTGAGCCGCGTCGATGCCTTCATTTCGCTGATCATCATCGGCCGGGAAATCACCATTTCGGCGTTGCGCGAATGGATGGCCAAGATCGGCGCCAGCGCGAGCGTGGCGGTGCACCGGCTGGGCAAGTTCAAGACGGCGGCGCAGATGGTGGCGATACCGTGCCTGCTGTACGACCAGCCGCTGTTCGGCCTGAGCAGCCGCCTGATCGGCGACGTGCTGATCGTGGTGGCGGCGGTGCTGACCGTCTGGTCGATGCTGTATTACCTGCAGCGGGCCTGGCCCGCCATCCGCGAAAAGTCGCAGTGAGCGTACGCGGCCGGGCGCAGGCCCGGGCAATACAAGAGGCGAAGCGCGCTGCGCGCCATTCGTCCATGGTGTGGCGGGCTGGTTCGCGGCCGCCGCTTTCTGGAGACCGCGAAGCGCCGCCGCCATCGGCGCACTTCGCTCCTGCCCCCGCCGTGGGGCCGTGATGGCTATGAATTCGGAAACCGCTGTACTGGATAGCCCCGCCCTGCGCCGGCGCGATTGGCAAATCATCCTGCTGATAGGCGTGGCGCACTCGTCTTCCCATTTCTTCCAGCTGGTCCTGCCCTCGCTGTATGTGTCGCTGGGCACGGAGTTCGGACTGGATTTTGCCCGGCTGGGCCTGCTGGTGTCGGTGTTCTACGTGGTCTCCGGCCTCGGGCAGGCATCCTCGGGCTTTGTCGTCGACCGCATCGGCGCGCGGCCCGTGCTGTGGTTCGGACTGGCCTGCTTCGTCCTGTCGGCGGTGCTGATCGGCGCGGTCAGCGGCTATGCCATGCTGATGCTGGCGGCGGCCATCGGCGGTATCGGCAATTCGGTGTTCCATCCGGCCGACTATTCCATCATCAACCATCGCGTCAGCCCGCCGCGGCTGGGCCATGCGTTCAGCCTGCACGGCCTGACCGGCAATCTGGGCTGGGCCTTGACGCCGGTTTTCATCACCACCATCACGCTGCTGGCCAGTTGGCGCGTGGCGGCGTTTTCGGCCGCCGCGCTGGTGGCCGTGGTACTGCTGATGACGGTGATCGGCCGCGACCTGCTGGGCGGCGCCGCGCCGGCCGAGGCGGGCGGCAAGAGCGCCGCGCGGCCGGCCGCGCAGGAAAGCGTCTGGCAGACGCTGGCGGCCCTGCTGGCCCGGCCGGCGCTGTGGGGCGCCTTCCTGTTCTTCGCCTGCACCTCGATCGCGCTGTCGTCGGTGCAGAACTACACCATCCCGCTGCTGGGCCAGCTCTACGATCTGTCCAAGGTGGCGGCCAGCTCGGCGCTGTCGGGCTATATGGTGGCGTCCGCGCTGGGCATGGCCGCCGGCGGCTTCCTGGTTTCGGCCAACCCCCGCACCGAGCTGACGGTGACCGCCGCGCTGATCATGGCGGGGCTGACGCTGGTCGTGCTGGCCATGGGCTGGGTGCCGGCCGGGTGGGCGGCGCTGGTGGTCGGATTGGCCGGGTTCTGTTCGGGCGTGGCGGCGCCGTCGCGCGACATGTTGATCCGCCGGGTCACGCCCAAGGGCGCGACCGGCTCGGTGTACGGGCTGGTGTATTCCGGCATGGACGTCGGGTCGGCCCTGGGGCCGCTGGGTTTCGGCCTGCTGCTCGATGCCGGCATGGCGCATGGCCCGTGGGTCGGCGCCGGCGTGGCGTTCGCCGCCGCCGCCCTGCTGGCGCAATGGATCGCGATGCAGGCGCGCCGCACCGCCTGAACGCGGCTACTGGCGCGCCGTGCGGACGTCGGCCGGCGGCGCGCTTTCGAAGTTGCTGCGCCACGGATTGATGTCCAGCCCGCCGCGTCGCGTGTAGCGCGCGTAGACGGTGAGCTGGCGCGGCTGGCAGGCGCGCATGATGTCGCCGAAGATGCGTTCCACGCAATGCTCGTGGAATTCCGCATGTTGGCGAAACGACACCACATACTTCAGCAGCGCCGCGCGGTCGATCGGCCGGCCGCGGTAGCGCACCTGCAGGCTGGCCCAGTCGGGCTGGCCGGTGACCGGGCAGTTCGACTTCAGCAGGCGCGTGGCCAGCGTTTCCTCCACCTCGTCGCCGGGCGCGCATTGCAGCAATTGCGGCGCCGGCTCGTAGGTGTCGATCTCGATGTCCAGCTTGTCTATATAGATGCCGTCCAGTTCGGCCATGTTCAATTCGCCAAAGCGCTGCGGGCTGATGAACTTCAGCCCCACGGGCGCGCCGGCGGCGGCGGCCAGGTCGCGTTCCAGGCGGTCGCGCAGCGCCTGCGCATTCGGCAGCCGCGTCTGGTTGAACGAATTCAGGTACAGCTTGAACGACTTGGATTCGACGATGTTGGGACTGTCGGCGGGAAAGCTGAAGGTGGCCATGGCCACGCGCGGCTTGCCCCGCGCGTCCAGCCACGAGAGCTCGTAGGCATTCCAGAGGTCGACGCCGGTAAAGGGCAGGGTGGCGCCCAGCTGCAGGCTCGCGCGGTTGGTCGCGCGCGGGATGGGAAACAGCAGGCCGGGGTCGTACTGCGAGGGGTAGGCGACGTGTTGGCCCAGCGGGGCGTTGGACAGCGACATGGAAACCGGATCCGCGTAAGCAATGATGCCCGCATTGTAGGCGCTTCCACGGCCCGTTTTTTTTGCAATGTGAAAAGCCGACTCCGTCATATGAAAGTGCGTGTTGCGCGGCAATGCGATGGCATTTCACAGGCAACAATTGCGTTTCGCAATCCGAAATTAAAAATATAACCACTTGATTTTCAAGATATAAAATTTTTGTCTTATATAAGATATAAGCCCGCATTGCCCTGCAGCAAAGGCATAGACTCTCTCCAACGATTCGCGCTTTGAAAACCGCCGGATCAACGCCTTTCCAAACCTGAGCAGGAGCACACCATGAGCAATCGCGAAACCGAAATCCGCAACTTGCAGAAAGACTGGGCCGAGAACACCCGCTGGCAGGGCATCAAGCGCGCCTACAGCGCCGAGGATGTGATCCGCCTGCGCGGCTCGGTGGCCGTCGAGCATTCGCTGGCGCGCCGCGGCGCGACCCGCTTGTGGGATTCGTTGCATAGCGAGCCCTTCGTCAATTCGCTGGGCGCGTTGACCGGCAACCAGGCCATGCAGCAGGTCAAGGCCGGCCTGAAGGCCATCTACCTGTCCGGCTGGCAGGTGGCCGGCGACGCCAACCTGGCCGGCGAGATGTACCCGGACCAGTCGCTGTACCCCGCCAACTCGGTGCCGCAGGTGGTGCGCCGGATCAACAACGCCCTGGCGCGTTGCGACCAGATCCAGTGGATGGAAGGCAAGAACCCGGGCGACCAGGACTACATCGATTACTACGCGCCCATCGTGGCCGATGCCGAGGCCGGTTTCGGCGGCGTGCTCAACGCCTTCGAACTGATGAAGGCCATGATCGAGGCGGGCGCGGCCGGCGTGCACTTCGAAGACCAGCTGGCTTCGGTGAAGAAGTGCGGCCACATGGGCGGCAAGGTGCTGGTGCCGACCCGCGAGGCCGTGTCCAAGCTGGTCTCGGCCCGCCTGGCCGCCGACGTGATGGGCACGCCCACCATCCTGCTGGCCCGCACCGACGCCGACGCGGCCGACCTGGTGACCAGCGACGTGGATGAGAACGATCGCCCGTTCATCACCGGCGAGCGCACGGTGGAAGGCTTCTTCCGCACCCGCGCCGGCCTGGACCAGGCGATTTCGCGCGGCCTGGCCTACGCGCCGTATGCCGACCTGATCTGGTGCGAAACCTCCACGCCCAACCTGGAGTATGCGCGCAAGTTCGCCGAGGCCGTCCATCGCCAGTTCCCGGGCAAGCTGCTGGCGTACAACTGCTCGCCCTCGTTCAACTGGAAGAAGAACCTGGACGACGGCACGATCGCCAAGTTCCAGCGCGAACTCGGTGCGATGGGCTACAAGTTCCAGTTCATCACGCTGGCCGGTTTCCACGCGCTGAACTACGGCATGTTCGAACTGGCTCACGGTTACGCGCGCCGCCAGATGAGCGCTTTCGTGGAGCTGCAGCAGAAGGAATTCGCCGCCGCCGAGCTGGGCTTTACCGCGGTCAAGCACCAGCGCGAAGTCGGCACCGGCTACTTCGACGCCGTGACCCAGACGATCGAAGGCGGCCAGTCCTCGACCACGGCCCTGACCGGCTCGACCGAGGAAGCGCAGTTCGAGCACGGCGGGCAGGCCGTCAAGGCGGCGTGATTTTCCGGCGCCCGTCCCCGGCATGGGGACGGGCGCCAGCAAGTGTAGTTGCAGGGTGGATTTGGGGCGTCCTCGGACGCCCCCTTTTTTTGCCGCCGGGCCGCCCCAAGGCAAAAAAGCCCCCTCGGGGGGCAAAGCGACGGGGTGCCTGTCCCCGCCGGGACAGGCACCCCGTCCCGCTGGCCTGCCAAGACGGTATCTGTCCCCGCCGGGACAGGCGCCTGGAATCTGCGCGTGTCGTCAGCGGGTGCCAGTCCCCCTGCGGGGACAGCACCGCGCGCATCGGGACAGGACCGGGCGCGCGGATGGCTCCGGGGCGGGCCGTGCGCACTTTATGCTAATGTCTGACGCCTCTTTTCCTGCATGGCGTGCTTCATGGCCCTGGTTCTGGCCCGTTTCGGGTTTGGTTTCTGCATGCTGCTGGCGGCGCTGGTGCTGCTGGCGGCGGCGACGCTGCTGGCTACCCGGCTGGTAGGGTGGGCCGTGCGCGCTTTCGCGCTGGAGCGTTCGCAGGCGCTGGCCAGCGGCGTGGCGATCTTCATCCTCGTGGCGCTGGCCCTGTGGGGCTGCCATGCGGTGGGCGAGGTCCTGTATGGCGCCATCGGCGCCACGGCCCTGGTGGGCGGCGCGCCCCATTGGCTGGCGGGCAACAGCCACGTGTCGGCCGCGGCCTTGATGGGCGCCACCACGGCGGCGGCCATGCTGGCCGGCGGCCCGGCTTTCTGGCGCTGGCTGCGCGCCCGGCGCGCCGCCGCGGCCGAGCAGCCGGCGCCCCGCAAGGCGGCGCCGCCCAAGGGGGCGAAGCCGGCCGCCCGCGCCGCCAAGGCCGCTGCCAAGACGCAGATCGCCCCGCGCGGCCAGCGCATTCCCTGGCTGGGCTGGACGGCTTTCTTCCTGTTGTTCATCGGCGCGGCCGTGCTGGCGTTCGCCTATATCGTCGCGCCCATCGAAGCCGGCGCCAGCGGGCTGCGGCTGGAACATGCCACGCGGGCCCGGCCGGTATACCTGGCCGGCCTGACCCTGCTGGGCGGCGGGGCGTTCTTCCTGCTGGCCTGGCTGAGCCGGCGGCGTCTGCCAGGCGATTGAGGGCGCGGCGCTACGAGCCGCCCAGCCCGGCGGCCAGCCGGAACGCGACCGGGATCAGCAGCGAGGCCAGGATGACTTGCAGCCCCAGCGCCAGGCCGGCGTAGGCGCCGGCGTCGGCGTTGACCTGGATGGCGCGCGCCGCGCCGATGCCGTGCGACACCGTGCCCAGCGCGAACCCCCGGTCGGCCCAATCCTGCCGGCCGCGCACCGCGCCAAGAAGATCGAACAGGTATTTGCCGGTCAGCGCGCCCACCAGCCCGGTCAGCGCGGCGAACACGGCCGACAGCGCGGGGATGCCGCCCAGGGTTTCGGACAGGCCCATGGCCACGGGCGCGGTGACCGACTTGGGAGCCAGCGACAGGATGATGTCGCGCGGCAGGCCGACGGCCCAGCCCAGCAGCACCGCGCTGGCGCAGGCCACCGCGCCGCCGAACAGGGCGGCCCACAGCAGCCGGGCCCAGCGGCGGCGCAGCTCGGCGCGCCGCATCCACAAGGGCCAGGCCAGCGCCACCACCGCCGGGCCGAGCAGGAAGTGGATGAACTGGGCGCCGGCGAAATAGGTGGGGTAGGGTACGCCGAAGGCCAGCAGGCCGGCGGCCAGCACCACCATGCTCCATAGCACCGGATTGGCCAGCGGCACCTGGCCCAGGCGCAGGTACATCGCGTGCGCCGAAAGATAGACCGTGAGGGTGGCGGTCAGGCCGAACAGCGGGGTGGACGAGAGGTAGATCCAGAGGTTGACGAAATCAGGCATCGTCGGTCTCCGGCGCTGCGCTCCTGCCCACGCGCAGCGCCCAGTATGTGGCCGCCATGCCGGCCAGCGTCGACAGCGCGATCACGGCCGCCATGCGCAGGCCGTACTCGGCGAGCAGCGCGATATGGGTCATGACGCCCACGCCGACCGGCACGAACAGCAGCGACAGGTGCGACAGCAGGAACTGCGCCGCCAGCGCCACCGGCTCGCGCACCAGCGGCCAGCGCAGCGCCACCAGCAGCAGCAACATGCCGGTCACCGGGCCGGGAATGGGAAAGTGCAGCAGGCGCGAGCAGGCTTCGCCCAGCGCCTGCAGGGCCAGCAGCCAGGTGAATCCGGTCAGGGCCTGCATGCCGGTGTCTCCTGGGTATCGGGCCAGCGGCGCGCCAGGCAGTCGGCCAGCGGCGGGATGCGCGCCGCCCAGGCCTCGACCGCCTCGGCGTCGACGCGCGCCAGGCGAGGGATCTGCGCCAGCACCGGCACGCCGCCGAAATGCTCGATGGCATGGCGGTTGCCTGCGGAGGGTTCGCCCAGCATGATCACGCCCAGCACGGGCAGCCTGCGCTCGCGCAGGGCATGCAGGCTGAGCAGGGTGTGGTTGATGGTGCCCAGCCCGCTGCGCGCGGCCAGCACCACGGGCATGCCCAGGCGGGCAATGAGGTCGATCATCATGTGGCGCTCGTCGATGGGCACGTACAGGCCGCCGGCGCCTTCGACCACCAAGGGGCCGTCGACCTGCGGCGGCGCGATGGCTGCCGCATCGAGCGTGACGCCCTCGAGCGGCGCGGCCGCCCAGGGCGACAGCGGCGCCTGCAGGACATGGGCCGGCGGGTGCAGGCGGGCCGGCTCCAGCCCGGCCAGCGCGGCCACGGTTTCGGTATCGCCAGGTTCTTCGGCCACGCCCGTTTGCAGCGGCTTCCAGTAGTGGGCTCGCCAGGCGCGCGCGAGGATGGCCGAGACCAGGGTCTTGCCGACGCCGGTATCGGTGCCGGTGACGAACACGCCCGGGGCCTGCTTGCGCCACAGGCCGTAGGCTAGGTCGTAGGTCACGTGGTTTCCTTGTCGATCGAATTGGGCCAGCACGCGCCGGAAGGCGGCGGGCGACAGCGGCGCGTGGCCGGCGGCCGGCGCGCTCGCGCCGATCGCCTTGAGGCTGCGCACGAAGTGCAGCGCATCGGGGTGGCGCTGGCGGTAAGCCTCCCGCGTTATCCCGCCGCGCAGGCCGGCCAGGGTGCGGCCGATGCGCTCGGCCGGCGGATAGGCGGGGGTGGCCGCATGCAGGCCGTGGGCCTGGTGGGCGGCGCGCCATTCGCTGAAAGTGTGTTCGGCCAGCGTCGCGATGGCGAGCAGGCCGCCGGGCGCCAGCAGCCCGGCCAGCCGCGCCAGGCCCGCGTCCAGGTCGCCGAACCATTGGACGGCCAGGCTGGAGCAGATCAGGTCGTAGCCGCCGGGCAGGCCGGCGGGGTGCTCGCCGTCGACCAGCTGGTGGCGCACCCGCCCGGCCGGCGGCGGCCCCGCCTGCTGCGCGGCCAGCATGGCCGGCGCGATATCGGTGATGGTCCAGTCGGCACGCCCCAGCCGGCGCGCCAGCGCGCGCGTCAGCAGCCCGGTGCCGCAGCCGATTTCCAGGATGCGGGGTTCGGCGGGCAGGGGCAGGGCGGCGATACGCTCGGCCAGTTGCTCGGCGGCGTGGCGCTGTACCTCGGCATGGGTTTCGTAGCGGGCCGCGGCGCGGTCGAAGCGCTGGCCTATCGTGGGTGTGGAACGCGTGCTCATGCGGGCAGGCCGGCGAGAAAGGCGCGTATCCGGCCGGCGCACCAGTCGGGGTCCGAGGTGGGCAGCAGGTGGCCGCCGCCGTCGCGCCAGCGCAGTCCGGCGCATGCGCCGAACTGCGCCCGGGTCAGGGCGGGCGCAACGATGGGGTCGGCGGTGCCGGCCAGGGCCAGCAGCGGCAGCCGGCTGGCGGCCAGGGCCTGGCGCTCGTCGGCCTCGCGCAGGCGGCGCAGGTCGTGCCGCAAGGGTTCGGGCCGGGGCGTGCCCGCGTGCGGCGCGCTGCCGGCGCGGCGCCGGAAGTCATCCACCACGGCGGCGGGGTCGAGCTCCAGGCGCGCCAGCATGCGCTCGAGCAGCCGGGGCGCCACCCCGGGCGGGTAATCGGCGCCGCCGGCAAAGCGCGCGAAGCCGTTGATGGCGATGTAGGCGATGCAGCCCGGCGCAGGAGACTGCAGGATTTTCAGAAAGCCGAGCGAATGGCCGATCGCCACCACGGGCGCGCCGTCCGGGGGCGGTTCGACGGCAGGGCCGAAATAGCCGGCGTCGGCGGCCTGCTGGGGCCAGTCGGCCAGCGCGGCGCGCAACGGCGCCCAGACGCCGGCGTCGTGGGCCCAGCCATGTTCGAAGCGCAGCAGCGGGCGGGGCGCGCTCATGCCGCCTGCCGCACGGCGCGCCAGCCGGCGGCCAGGGCCTCGATCAACTGGTCCAGCTCGGTCTCGCCGTGCGCGGCGCTCAGGGCGATGCGCAAGCGGCTGGTGCCGGCCGGCACCGTGGGCGGGCGGATCGCCACCGCCAGCAGGCCGCGCCGCTCCAGCTCGGCGGCCAGGGCCAGCGCATGGCCGGCGTCGCCGACGATGGCCGGCACGATCTGGGTCGAGGATGCGCCGCAATCGATGCCCTGCGCGGCCAGGCTGGCGCGCAGGCGTTCGCCGTGGCCCAGCAGGGCGGCGCGCGCCTGGTCCAGCCGGGGCACCAGGTCCAGCGCCGCGTCGATGGCGCCCAGCACGGCCGGCGGCAGCGCGGTGGTGTAGATGAAGCCGGAGCAGGCATTGACCAGGTAGTCGCACAGCGCCCGCGAGCCGGCCACGTAGGCGCCGAAGCTGCCCAGGCCCTTGCTGAAGGTGCCCATGGCCAGATCGACGCCGCCAGGCGCCAGGCCCGCCAGTCCCATGCCGCGCGGCCCCAGCACGCCGGTCGCGTGCGCTTCGTCCAGGTACAGGAAGGTATGGTGGCGTGCCGCCAGCGCGGCCAGCGCCGGCACGTCGGCGCGGTCGCCATCCATGCTGAAGACGCTCTCGGTCACGATGAAGCGCGCGCCCGGGGCGCCGGCCCGTTCGGCCAGCAGGTGTTCCAGGTGCGCCAGGTCGTTATGGCGGAAGCGGATCTGGCGCACGCCGGCGGCCTGGCAGCCATGGTGCAGGCTGGCGTGGTTGAGCCGGTCGGTGTAGACCTGCGGCTCGCCCTGCGCGGCCGCGGCCTTGAACAGGGCCGGCAGCACCGCGGCGTTGGCCTGCCAGCCGCTGGCCAGCAGCAAGGCGGCCTCGGTGCCTTTCAGGCGCGCCAGCTTGGCTTCGACCTGTTCGTGCAGGTCCAGGTTGCCGCATACCAGCCGCGAGGCCTGCGCGCCGGCGCCGTGCCGGGTGGCCCACAGGCTGGCGCGCTCGGCCAGCAGCGGGTGGCGCGCCAGCCCCAGGTAGTCGTTGCTGGAGAAGTTGACCAGGGTGCGGCCATCGAGGGCCAGCCGGCCCGGCGGCGCGGCGGTGGCGCGGCGCAGGCGGCGCCGCACCTGGCGCTGCGCGGCCTGCTCCAGGGCGGCGGTGAACAGGGAATCCAGCTTGGACATAGACACGACCCGGCTTGTCGGACAGGGCCAGGCGCGCCTGGCCGTAGAATGCCGAGCATTGTAGTGGAGCGGCCGGCGCCGCTCCCGGTTTCCGGAAACGAGCATGTCTGACACCACGCCTGCCTGGATGGCCCAGGGCTATCCCCATATCTGGCTGCCCTATGCGCAGATGAAGACCGCCGCGCCGCCGCTGCCGGTGGTGCGCAGCCACGGCAGCCTGCTGGAGCTGGCCGACGGACGCACGCTGATCGACGGCGTGGCCTCGTGGTGGACGGCCTGCCATGGCTACAACCACCCTCATATCGCCCAGGCGGTGCGCGAGCAGCTGGACCGCATGCCGCATGTGATGTTCGGCGGCCTGGCGCACGAGCCGGCGCTGAACCTGGCCAGCCGCCTGAGCGCGCTGCTGGGACCGGGGCTGGAACGCGTCTTCTACACCGATTCGGGTTCGGTGGCGGTGGAGGTGGCCATGAAAATGGCCGTGCAGTTCTGGCTCAACCAGGGCGAGCGCGGCCGCACGCGCTTCGTGGCGTTTCGCGGCGGCTACCATGGCGATACCTTCGGCACCATGGCGGTGTGCGACCCGGACGAGGGGATGCACGCCATGTTCCGCGGCCTGTTGCCCGAGCACGACGTGCTGGCGCTGCCGCGCGACGAGGCGGCGCTGGCGGCCCTGCAGGCGCACCTGGAGCGCCATGCCGGGCGGATCGCCGGCATGCTGGTCGAACCCCTGGTGCAGGGCGCCGGCGGCATGCTGCTGCACGATCCGCAGGTGCTCGCGCGGTTGCGCGAACTGGCCGACCGATACGGCATCCTGTTGATTTTCGACGAGATCTTCACCGGCTTCGGACGCACGGGCACGATGTTCGCCTTCGAGCAGGCCGGGGTGCGGCCCGACATCATCACCCTGTCCAAGGCGCTGACCGGCGGGACGCTGCCGCTGGCGGCCACGGTGGCCAGCGCGCGCGTCTTCGAGGGGTTCTGGTCCGACGACCCCGGCCATGCGCTGATGCACGGCCCGACCTTCATGGGCTGCGCGCTGGCCTGCGCGGCGGCCAACGCCTCGCTCGACCTGTTCGAGCGCGAGCCGCGGCTGCGCCAGGTGGCGGCGCTGGAGCAGGCGCTGCGCGCCGGGCTGGAGCCCTGCCGCGACCTGCCCTGGGTGCGCGATGTGCGGGTGCTGGGCGCCATCGGCGTGATCGAACTCGACGGCATCGGCGCGCGCGACGACCTCAGGCGCCGCCTGGTCGACGCCGGGGTGTGGGTGCGGCCTTTTGGCAACATCGTGTACCTGACGCCGGCCTTCACCATTGCCGAGGACGAATTGCAGGCGCTGCTGGCGGCGGTGCGGCAGGTCGTGGCCGAACGCCGCCCCTAGCCAGGCGCGCCGGCTTGATCTGCATCAAGGGCGGGCAGGAGCAGGGCGGGCTACCATCCCTCCCATGCGACCAACCTCTATTCTCGCCGTGCCCGCGGACCTGCCGGGCGCCGACCGGCAGGCGCGCCGCCATGCGCTGGTGCGCCTGGGCGTGGCGTGGCTGGCGATGATGCAGGTCATGATGTTCGCCTGGCCGGGCTATGTGCGCAACGACGGCATCCCCGCCGACGCGCTGGCCACGCTGGACTGGGCCATCGTGCTGATGAACTGGGCCGCCTTGCTGATGACGGTGCCGGTGGTGCTGTATTGCGCCTGGCCGATCTGGCGCGGCGCCGCCAGCGGGCTGCGGCGCGGCCGCGCCGGCATGGACGCGCCGGTGGCGCTGGGCATCGTGGCGGCCTTCGTGCCCAGCGTGCATGCCACCTGGACGGGCCGTGGCGAGGTGTATTTCGATTCGGTCACCATGTTCGTGGCCTTCCTGCTGACCGCGCGCTACCTGGAGCTGTGCGCCCGCCAGGCCTGCGGCGCTTCCGCGCTGGCCACGCCGCTGGTGCGGCGCCTGCACCAGGCCGGCGGCGAACTGGGCGCGGCGGCCGACCGCCTGGCCACGCGCTTCGTGTTCGTCCAGGTGGCGCTGGCGCTGGCCGCCGGGGCGGCCTGGACGCAGATCGACGCCGCGCACGCGGTGCCGGTCATGGTGGCGCTGCTGGTCATGAGCTGTCCGTGCGCCATGTCGATGGCCGTGCCTTCGGCCATGGCGTGCGCGCATTCGGCGCTGCTGGCGCGGCCCGAGGCCACCGCGGCGTAAGGCGACGCCCTGCTGGCCGCGGCCGCGCGGGTGGCGCGCCAGAACCTGTACGGGTCGCTGGCCTGGCACCTGCTCATGACCCCGCTGGCGCTGGCCGGCTGGGTGGCGCCCTGGCTGGCGGCCATCACCATGCTGCTGTCTTCGCTGGCGGTGGTCGGCAATGCATGGCGCCTGCGGCGCCATCGATGGGACGCCGCGCCCGCCGCCGCCGTGGCGCAACCCGCGCCATGAGTATTCTCTATCTGCTGTTGCCGCTGTCGCTGGCTTTCGTGCTGGCGATCGGCGTGGCGTTGTGGTGGGCCGTGTTCAGCGGCCAGTACGACGACACCGAGGACCAGGGCGCCGCGATATTGCGCGATAACGACAACTGAGCGCCGCGCGGGTCCCGGAAACAGGCGGAACGAAGGCCGCTTGACGCAAATCAAGGCGTCCCGGCGCACGGGGCCGCATCATCCATCCTGGAGAAACACAGTCTTTTCTTTTGGGGGATGGCTGATGAACGATTGCAGCGCAATCGCAAGCAAGGCCGAGACGTTCAACTACAAGGTCGTGCGGCAATTCGCCATCATGACTGTGGTGTGGGGCATCGTCGGCATGGCCGTGGGCGTATTGATTGCCGCCCAGTTGATATGGCCGCAACTGAATTTCGACACCGCCTGGCTGAGCTACGGGCGCCTGCGGCCGCTGCACACCAACGCAGTGATCTTCGCCTTCGGCGGCAGCGCCCTGTTCGCCACCTCGTATTACGTGGTGCAGCGCACCTGTCAGGCGCGGCTGTTCTGCGACAAGCTGGCCGCCTTCACGTTCTGGGGCTGGCAGGCGGTGATCGTGGCGGCCGCCATCACCCTGCCCATGGGCTTTACCAGCAGCAAGGAATACGCCGAGCTGGAGTGGCCCATCGACATCCTGATCACGCTGGTGTGGGTGGCCTACGCGGTGGTGTTCTTCGGCACCATCGTCAAGCGCCGCTCCAGGCACATCTACGTGGCCAACTGGTTCTTCGGCTCGTACATCCTGACCATCGCCATCCTGCACATCTTCAACAACATCGAGATGCCGGTGACGCTGTGGAAGTCGTACTCCGCCTATGCCGGCGTGCAGGACGCCATGGTGCAGTGGTGGTACGGCCACAATGCCGTGGGCTTCTTCCTGACCACCAGCTTCCTCGGCATGATGTATTACTTCGTGCCCAAGCAGGCCGGCCGTCCGATCTATTCGTACCGCCTGTCCATCGTGCACTTCTGGGCGCTGGCGTTCACCTACATGTGGGCCGGCCCCCACCACCTGCTGTATACCTCGCTGCCCGACTGGACCCAGTCGCTGGGCATGACGTTCTCGCTGATCCTGCTGGCGCCGTCGTGGGGCGGCATGATCAACGGCATCATGACGCTGCAGGGCGCCTGGCACAAGCTGCGCACCGATCCGATCCTGAAGTTCCTGGTGACCGCGCTGTCGTTCTACGGCATGTCCACCTTCGAGGGATCGATGATGTCGATCCGCACGGTCAACTCGCTGTCGCACTACACCGACTGGACCATCGGCCACGTGCACTCCGGCGCGCTGGGCTGGGTGGCGATGATCACCTTCGGTTCGCTGTACTACCTGATCCCGCGTCTGTACGGCCGCCAGCAGATGCACAGCGTGCGCGCCATGGAGCTGCATTTCTGGGTCGCCACCATCGGCGTGGTGCTGTACATCGCCGCCATGTGGATCGCCGGCGTGCAGCAAGGCCTGATGTGGCGCGACACCGCCGCCGACGGCACGCTGGTCTACAGCTTCGTCGAGGAACTCAAGACGCGCGTGCCGTACTACGTGATTCGCCTGGCCGGCGGCATCCTGTACCTGGGCGGCGTGTTCGTCATGGCCTGGAACGTCTGGATGACCGTGCGCGGCGCGCGCGCCGTCAACCCGGCGATTCCGCTGGAAAACGATAACCGCGCGACGGCGCCCGCGGGCGTGCCGGCGGCCGTCCCGGCAGTCTGAGGAGCATCTCGTGGCACAGAAACAACATGGCTTTTTCTCCCACCAGACGCTGGAGAAGAACATCGGCCTGATGATCATCGCCAGCATCCTGGTGGTGTCCGTCGCCGGGCTGGTGCAGATCATCCCGCTGTTCTTCCAGCACTCGACCACCCAGGCCATGCCCGGGGTGGAGCCCTACGAACCGCTGCAACTGATGGGGCGCGACGTGTACATCCGCGAAGGCTGCGTGGGCTGCCACTCCCAGCAGGTGCGCACCCTGCAGGCTGAGGTGCAGCGCTACGGCCCGTACTCGGTGGCGGGGGAGTCGGTGTTCGACCATCCCTTCCTGTGGGGATCCAAGCGCACCGGACCCGACCTGGCGCGCGTGGGCGAGCGCTATTCCGACGAATGGCACCGCATCCACCTGCGCGATCCGCGCGCCGTGGTGCCCGAGTCCAACATGCCCGCCTATCCGTGGCTGCAGCATGCCGACCTGACCGGCCAGAACGTGGCCCAGCGCATGCAGGCGCTGCGCAGGCTGGGCGTGCCGTACACCGACGAGGCCATCGCGGCGGCGCCGGCGGCCATCGCCGGCAAGACCGAAGAGGACGCCCTGGTGGCCTATCTGCAGGCGCTGGGCGTGGGCGCGCGGCGCGGCGCCGCCAGCGAGCCGCAGCGCGCGGCGGGAGGCTGATCATGATGGGTTATCTGAGCGCGCTGATAACGGTTCTTTCGATGGGAACGTTTCTTGGCATCGTATGGTGGGCCTGGTCGAGCCACCGCCAGAGCGCCAATCGCGAATCGGCCTTGCTGCCGTTCGCCTTGCCCGACGAGGACGGGCACGCACAACAGGATGGAGCAATGCAGCCATGAGCGATTTCGTCAACGGCTTCTGGAGCTATTTCATAGGCATCATTGCCATCGGCGGCATTGTCTGGTGCGTCTGGCTGCTGTATTCGCAGCGGCGCTGGCTGAGCACCAGGCCGGCCGGCGGGGTGGTCGAGGACACCGGCCACGTCTGGGACGGTGACCTGACCGAGCTGAACAATCCGGTGCCGCGCTGGTGGACCTGGATGTACCTGCTGACCTGCGTGTTCGCGCTGGGCTACCTGGTGCTGTTTCCGGGCGTGGGCTCGTACCAGGGCACCCTGGGCTACACCTCGGTCGGCGAGGTCAAGCAGAAGCAGGCCGAGCTGGCCGAGCGCGTCAAGCCGGTGTACGAACGCTTCGGTGGCATGACGCCGGAGCAGCTGGTCGCCGACGCGCCGGCGCGCGAGATCGGCCAGCGGCTGTTTCTCAACACCTGTGCGCAATGCCACGGTTCGGACGCCAAGGGCAGCACCAGCTTCCCCAACCTGACCGACGGCGACTGGCTGTACGGCGGTACGCCGGAGATCATCGCCGAAACCATTGCCAAGGGGCGCCATGGGGTGATGCCGCCCTGGAAAGGCGTGATCGATCCCAGGATGGCTGGCGATATCGCCCACTACGTGCGCTCGCTGTCCGGCCTGGCGGTCGATCCGGTGCGGGTGTTTCGCGGCAAGCGCGAGTTCGCCAACTACTGCGTGGCCTGCCACGGGGTGGACGCCAAGGGCAACCAGGCGCTGGGCGCGCCCAACCTGACCGACGATGTGTGGCTGTACGGTAGTTCCGAGGCGTCCATCGTGCGCACCATCCTGGACGGCCGCGACAACCGCATGCCGGCGCACGAGGAAGTGCTGACGCCCGAGCAGATCAAACTGCTGTCGGCCTGGGTGTGGGGCCTGTCGAACCAGGCGCCGGCCAAGGCGGCCGAGGCGGCGCGATGAGCGCGCGCCGGTGCGCCGGCTGGCCGTCGGCCGGCGGCCGCGCCGGCGGCGCGTACGCGCGTCTGCGTCAACTGCAGTACGGAGTATCGCAATGACCCAAGGGACACCGGCCGCGCCTGGCGGCCCGTCCGATCCGCAGCCGCCGGCCTGGCGGCCCGCTCCCGGCCCGCGGCGCGCCGACGGAGAAACGCTGGAGCAGACGCTCGCCGATGTGCGCAGCAAGATCTACCCGCGCTCGGTCAGCGGCATATTCGCGCGCTGGCGCGTCGTGTTCGTGGTCCTGACCCAGTTGATCTTCTACGGCCTGCCGTGGCTGCAGTGGAACGGCCGGTAGGCCGTGCTGTTTGATCTGGGCGCGCGCAAGTTCTACCTGTTCGGGCTGGTGCTGTGGCCGCAGGACGTGGTGTACCTGGCCGTGCTGCTGGTGATCAGCGCGCTGGCGCTGTTCCTGTTCACGGCCGTCGCCGGTCGGCTGTTCTGCGGCTATGCCTGCCCGCAGACGGTCTATACCGAAATCTTCATGTGGATCGAGCGCCGCGTCGAAGGCGACCGCATTGCGCGCATCCGCCTGGACGAAGCGCCGTGGAGCGCGCGCAAGCTGCGCATCAAGGCCACCAAGCACGCACTGTGGCTGGCGGTGGCATGGTGGACCGGCTCGACGTTCATCGGCTACTTCGCGCCCATCCGCGAGCTGGGCCATCAGCTGTTCGCGCTGCAACTGGGCGCCTGGCAATGGTTCTGGATGCTGTTCTACGGTTTCGCCACCTGGGGCAACGCCGGCTTCATGCGCGAATCGGTCTGCAAGTACATGTGCCCGTACGCGCGCTTCCAGAGCGTGATGGTCGATCACGACACGTTCGTGGTGACCTACGACAAGCGACGCGGCGAGCCGCGCGGCGGCCGCTCGCGCAAGATCGACCACAAGGCGGCGGGCCTGGGCGACTGCGTCGATTGCAGCCTGTGCGTGCAGGTCTGTCCGACCGGCATCGACATCCGCGACGGCCTGCAGTACATGTGCATCGGTTGCGGCGCCTGTATCGACGTGTGCGGCCAGGTCATGGACAAGATGCGCTACGCGCCGGGCCTGATCCGCTATACGTCCGAGCGGGCCGTGGACGAGGGCCTGGACGGCCGGCGCGCTCGCTCGCATCTGCTGCGCCCGCGCGTGCTGATCTATGGCGGGTTGATCCTGGCGCTGGCGATCGCCTTCGTGGTGTCGCTGGGCATGCGCAACCCCTTGCGCGTGGACGTGATCCGCGACCGTGGCACGCTGGGCCGCGAGGTGGCCGGCGGATTGGTCGAGAACGTATACCGCCTGCAGATCATCAATACGTCCGACCAGCCCCTGCGCCTGCAGCTGACGGCCGAGGGCATCGACGGCCTGGCCGTGCTGGCCGGCCCCGCGACGGCTCGGACGTGGTGGAGGTGGAGGCCGCCGCCAACAAGCTGGTGCCGGTGGTGCTGCGCGCGCCGCGCGGCGATACCGCGCCCGGCGCCCATGCCATCGTCGTGCAGGCCCGTTCGCAGGACACCGGGCGTGTGCTGGAAGTGCGCGAACCCGCAAGTTTCTACCTACCCGAATAGGCCGGAGCCCCGGCAAGGAGACGCTTTCATGACCGATACGCCCGCTGCCCGCCCCTGGTATCGCGAACCGTGGCCCTGGATCCTGATGGCCGGGCCGCTGGTCGCCATCATCGGCTGCGTCATCACCATCTACCTGGCGATGACGCGCTACGGCGACCAGCCCATCGCCGAGGGCGCGGTCAAGCGCGGGCTGGTGGTCGAGCGCGTCGCCGCGCCGGCCGCCGACGCGCGTCGCTGAAGCGGAGCCGACCATGCGCTGGCGTTCGCTGATGTGGATACTCTGGCCGTCCTTCCTGGCCGCCGGCGTGGGCAGCGCGCTGATCTTCGCGCTGATCGACCCGCTGGACGTGGCCATCTTCGGCCAGGTGCCGACCAGCCGGACCGGGTTCTATACCGTGTCCTTCTTCGTGCTGTGGCTGGTGACGGCGCTCTCCAGCACCGTTACCGCCTACCTGATGCCTCCCGGCGACCAGGACGAGGCGCCGTTCTGAAGCGCCGTGTTTGCTGCGACGCAGCAAACACGGCGCGCGCAAGCCGGTAAGATCGCCGCCTGCCATCACGTTGAACAGGGGGCGACGGGCGTATCGTGGATGCATTGCATGTCGTGGTAGTGGCCGGCGCGGTGCTGGCCGGCTTCGTGCAGGGCCTGTCGGGTTTCGGCTACGGGCTGACCGCCATGTCTGTCTGGGCGTGGAGCATCGATCCGCGCCTGGCGGCCGCCCTGGTGGTGTTCGGATCGCTGACCGGGCAACTGATCGCCGCCTTCTCGGTGCGGCGCGGCTTCGACTGGCGGCGGCTGCTGCCTTTCCTGCTGGGCGGCCTGGTGGGCATTCCGATCGGCGTGCGCATCCTGCCCATGCTGGACGTCCATATGTTCAAGGCGCTGCTGGGCGGCTTCCTGGTGCTGTGGTGCCCGCTCATGCTGGCGGTGAAGTACCTGCCCCGCATCACGGCGGGCGGCCGGCTGGCCGACGCCGTCGTGGGCGGGCTGGGCGGCGTGATGGGCGGGATCGGCGGGTTCACCGGCACCTTGCCCACATTGTGGTGCACATTGCGCGGCTTTGCGCGCGACGAGCAGCGCTCCATCATCCAGAACTTCAATCTGGGCACGCTCTTGGTTACCATGGCGACATACGTCGGCACCGGCATCGTCACCGCCGACATGCTGCCGCTGTTCGGCCTGGTGGCGCTGGCGATGCTGATTCCCACCGTGCTGGGCACGCGCCTGTACCTGGGCATATCGGATCAGGCGTTTCGCCGCATCGTGCTGGGCCTGCTGACCTTGTCCGGCGTGGCCATGCTGGCCTCGTCGCTGCCCCGATTGCTATAGGCGCCCGCATGGCGGGCGCCGCGGGAGGCCCCATGCTGATCCGTTCCGAAACCCCCGCCGACCAGCGCGCCATCTTCGACGTGACGCAGGCGGCGTTTCGCGGCCATCCGCACAGCGAGCAGACCGAGGCGTACATCGTCCAGGCGCTGCGCGCCGCCGGCGCGCTGACGCTGTCGCTGGTGGCCGAGCTCGACGCCCGGGTGGTGGGCCATGCCGCGTTCTCGCCGGTGCAGATTTCCGACGGCAGTCCGTCGTGGTTCGGCCTGGGGCCGGTGTCGGTCGATCCGGCCCACCAGGGCCGCGGCATCGGCACCGCCCTGATCGAGCATGGGCTGGCGCGGCTGCAGGCGCGCGGCGCGGCCGGTTGCGTTCTGGTGGGCGAGCCGGCTTACTATGGACGTTTCGGCTTTCGGCCCGAACCCGGGCTGGTACTGCCGGACATGCCGCCGACGCATTTCCTGGCGCTGACCTTCGGCGCGCCCGCGCGCGGCACCGTCACCTACCATCCGGGATTCGCGGCGCGCGACGCATAATCCGCCGGGGCCGACAACTGTAGTCGGTGCTGGCGTGCAGTGGCGCGCGGCCAGCCGGTAGAATCGGCCATCCCGTACTTTTCCTCCAGGGAGACGCAGTGCAAGCAGTCATCTCCGTGCAAGGCCTGTCCAAGACTTATGCGTCAGGACATCCCGCGCTGAAGAACATCAACCTGGATATCCACCGCGGCGAAATATTCGCGCTGCTCGGCCCCAACGGCGCCGGCAAGACCACGCTGATCAGCATCATCTGCGGCATCGTCAATCCGGGCAGCGGGCGCGTGCTGGCCGACGGCCACGATATCGTGCGCGAGTTCCGCGCCGCGCGCGACGCCATCGGCCTGGTGCCGCAGGAACTCACCACCGACGCGTTCGAGACGGTCTGGAACACGGTCAGCTTCAGCCGCGGCCTGTTCGGCAAGCCGGCCGACCCGGCGCTCATCGAACGCATCCTGCGCGACCTCTCGCTGTGGGACAAGAAGGACAGCCGCATCATGGCGCTGTCCGGCGGCATGAAGCGGCGCGTCATGATCGCCAAGGCGCTGTCGCACGAGCCGCGCATCCTGTTCCTGGACGAGCCCACCGCCGGCGTGGACGTCGAACTGCGCCACGGCATGTGGCAGATGGTGCTGCGGCTGCGCGAAAACGGCGTCACCATCATCCTGACCACGCACTACATCGAGGAAGCGCAGGAGATGGCCGATCGCATCGGCGTCATCCGCAAGGGCGAGATCATCCTGGTCGAGGACAAGCACGCGCTGATGAGCAAGCTGGGCAAGAAGCAGCTCGTCATCATGCTGGATGCGCCGCTGGCCGCGCTGCCGGCGCTGGCCGGCGACTCCCAGCTCGAACTGGCCGCCGAGGGCACGCAGCTGGTCTATACCTACGACAACCAGGTCAGCGGCGGGATCGCCGCGCTGCTGCGCGAGCTGGACGCGCGCGGCATAGGCTTTCACGACCTGCAATCGTCCGAGAGCTCCCTCGAGGATATCTTCGTCAGCCTGGTGAGTGCGCAAACATGAACTGGTATGCCATCAAGGCCATCTACAAATTCGAAATGGCGCGCGCCTGGCGCACGCTGATGCAGAGCGTGGCCTCGCCGGTCATCTCGACCTCGCTGTACTTCGTGGTGTTCGGCGCGGCCATCGGCTCGCACATGGTCGAAATCGACGGCGTGAGCTACGGGGCGTTCATCGTGCCGGGCATGATCATGCTGTCGCTGCTGACCCAAAGCGTCGCCAATGCCTCGTTCGGCATCTACATGCCGCGATTTTCTGGCACGATCTACGAGATCCATTCTGCGCCGATCTCGTATGTCGAGATCGTGCTGGGCTACGTCGGCGCGGCGGCCAGCAAGTCCATCCTGCTGGGGCTGATCATGCTGGCGACGGCGCGCCTGTTCGTGCCGTTCCATATCGACCATCCGGTCTGGATGCTGGCCTTCCTGGTGCTGACGGCGGTGACCTTCAGCCTGTTCGGCTTCATCATCGGCATCTGGGCCGATGGCTTCGAGAAACTGCAGATCATCCCGCTGATGATCATCACGCCGCTGACCTTCCTGGGCGGCACCTTCTATTCGATCAAGATGCTGCCGCCGTTCTGGCAGACGGTCACGCTGTTCAACCCGGTGGTGTACCTGGTCAGCGGCTTTCGCTGGGCGTTCTATGGGTCGGCTGACGTCAGCCTGGGCGTGAGCCTGGGCATGACGCTGGCCTTCCTGCTCGTGTGCCTGCTGACCGTGCGCTGGATCTTCCGCACCGGCTACCGTCTCAAGACCTGAACGGCGCGCGCCGGCTCAGCCGGCCGGCGACTGCTGGCGCACCCACTGCATGAACAGGACGTAGCCCAGCCCGAACCCCACCGATCCCAGGAACAGGCCGACGATGCCGGCGGCCAGCACGCCGCCCAGGGCCCCGATCAGGATGACCGGGATGGGGATGTCGACCCCGCGCGCCAGCATCAGCGGCTTGAGCACGTTGTCGCACAGCGACACCAGCAGGCACCATACGGCGAACACGGCGGCGACCGTGGGGGTGTTGTTCAGGAATACGTACACCACCATGGGCACCATCAGCAGGAACAGGGGCAACTGCACGATGCAGATCAGCAGCGCCACGATGGCCCACAGCCCGGCGGCCGGCACGCCGGCCAGCAGGAAACCCAGGCCGGCCAGCACGGCCTGGATCAGGGCCACGCCGATCACGCCCTGGGCCACGGCCCGGATGGTGGCGGCCGTCAGCTGCGCCAGCGCGACGCCCTGTTCGGGCCCGGCGATGCGCACGCCGATCGCGTGCGCGGCGCGCTTGGCCGGGTCGGCATAGACCAGGATGACGCCCGCGATGGCGATCGAGGCCAGGAAGACGGCGATGCCCAGGCCGGCGCTGGCCATGCCCGCCAGCAGCCAGCGGCCGGCGGTGGCCAGGTGGGGTTGCAAGGGCTTGAGCACGTCCTGCAGGTTGGTCATCGCCTGCAGCCAGATTTCGTGCAGGCGTACACCGATCAGCGGCAGTTCGATCACGAAGTCCGGCGGCGCCGGGATGCGCACGATCCGGCCGGTGGAGTGATGGAAGATGTTCACCAGCGAGTCGCCCAGCGACGCGGTCAGCATGGCGCCGGGCACCAGCAGCACCAGCATGGTGGCCAGCGTCAGCACGACGGCGGCCAGCCGCGGGCGCGCGCCCAGCAAGCGGGTCAGCCGCATGTGCAGCGGCGCCAGGGTGACCGCCAGGATGATGGACCACAGCAGCATGCCGATGAAGGGTTCGGCGACCCGGTAGCACCAGACGGTCAGCCCGCCGATCAGGGTAATGCGGATGGCCAGGTCGAGCAGGTTGCGCGCAATGAAGCGTTCGGCCAGGGGATTGGATTCTGTCTGCATCATGAGCCTCGCGGATTGAAGACGGACTTCCGGCGCGCAGCGTCAGGAAAGCGGGCAACGGCAAGCGGGCGCGCGAGGCTATTCTACTGTCGGCCCGCCGCTAGGCGAGCTGGGGCTGCAGCGTGTGGGCCAGGAACTCGGCGGCCGGCAGCGGCCGGCCCAGCAGGAACCCTTGCAGCGAATCGCAGCCCATTTCGGTCAGGAAAGACTGCTGCGCCAGGGTTTCCACGCCCTCGGCGACGATTTTCAGGTTCAGCTTCTGGCCCAGCGCGATGATGGCCGACACGATGGCAGCATCCTCGTTGTCGTGCTCCAGCTGGTTGACGAAGCCGCGGTCGATCTTCAGCTCGGTGGCCGGCAGGCGCTTGAGGTACAGCAGGCTCGAATAGCCGGTGCCGAAGTCGTCGATCGAGATCGACACGCCCAGTTCGGCCAGTTCGCGCAGCACGGTCAGGCTGGCCTCGGCGTCGCGCATCGCGGTCGACTCGGTGATTTCGATGGCCAGGCAGCGCGGGGGCAGGTCGTGGCGCGCCAGCGTGGCGCGGATCGAGTCGATCAGGTCGGGTTGCGAGAACTGCAGCGACGACAGGTTCACCGCCACGGTCCAGTCGGCATGGCCCATGTCGCGCCATTGCCGCATCTGCCGGCATGCTTCGTCCAGCACCCACGCGCCGATGGAGAAGATCAGGCCGGTACGCTCGGCGATGGGGATGAATACGGTCGGGCCGATGACGCCGCGGGTGGGGTGGTTCCAGCGCAGCAGCGCCTCGGCGCCGACCACCGGGCCGGCGGGGGCGACGAACTTGGGCTGGTAATGCAGCTCCAGCTGATTGCGCGGCAGCGCCAGGCGCAGGTCCTGCAGCAACTGCAGCTGTTCGAGCGCGTCCTCGTTCATCGACGGCTCGAAGAAGCTGACGCGATGCGTCTGGCTCAGGCGCTTGGCGTGGTACATGGCGGCGTCGGCATGGGCCAGCAGCGTGCTGGCGTCGGCGCCGTCGCCGGGGAACAGGGCGATGCCGATGCTGGCGGCCACCGACACCTCGTGGCCCTGCACCTCGGCCGGGACGGTCAGCGTGTCGATCAGGCGTTCGGCCAGGCCGGCCGCGTCGTTCGGGTCGGGCAGGTCGGCCAGCACCACGAACTCGTCGCCGCCCAGCCGCGCCACGCAGTCCTGCGGCCGCATGGCGCGCTTGATGCGCTGCGCCATTTCGACCAGCAGCAGGTCGCCCGCGCCATGCCCGTAGGCGTCGTTGATGGCCTTGAAGCCATCCAGGTCGATGAACAGCAGCGAGAAGCCGCGCCCGGCGGCGGTGGCGCGGATGATGGCCTGCTTCAGGCGCTCGTCGAGCAGGGCGCGGTTGGGCAGCTTGGTCAGGGTGTCGTGCAGCGCCATCTGCACCAGTTCTTCATTGGCCTGCGCCAGCGAGGCATTCAGCGCCGAGGTGCGCGTCTCCAGCCGGGTGTCGAGCACCGCCACCACCAGGGCCACGGCCAGCACGGCCAGCGTGACGGCGGCGGTGGAGACCGCCAGCCAGCCGGCCGAGATGCCGCTGTTGGCGGCCATGCAGACGCTGCCTTGCGGGAAATTGGCGGCGGCCATGCCGGTGTAGTGCATGCCGACGATGGCCAGGCCCATGACGATGGCGGCGCAGATCCGATAGGCCGGCGCGCCGGGACGGTTGTGGCGCAGCGCGTGGGTGATCCACAGGGCCGCGCCCGAGGCCACGATGGCCACGGCCACCGACAGCATGAACAGGGCCGGCGAGTACTCGATGGCGGGGTGCATGCGCATGGCCGCCATGCCGGTGTAGTGCATCGCCGCGATGCCCGTGCCCATCAGCGCCGCGGCGCCGGCCAGGCGGCGCCACGGCAGCGTGGCGCGCGTCACCACCCACAGCGCGAACGCCGAGCAGGCCACCGCGAGCGCCATCGACGCCACGGTCAGCGCGACGTCGTAGCCCAGCGGGATGGGCAGGCTGAACGCCAGCATGCCGATGAAGTGCATGGACCAGATCCCCAGGCCCATGGCGAACGCGCCCCCGCCCAGCCAGACCCGCGCGGCCACGCCGCGGCTGGCCGCTACCCGGCCGGCCATGCCCAGGGCGGTGTACGACGCCAGGATGGCAACAAACAGCGAAGTCAACACCAGGGTTGCATCGTAATTGCCGACTAGCATCAGGAGCCTCCAGGAGTACGGCGCATGGCCGCGAGCGCGGGGAGAAAGGGTGCTTGCCGACGCCGGGCGCGTCGAGGTGCGCCAATATACCAGCGGGCGGGCGCTTGTGGGCGGGTCCAGGTCTAGGGGTGGGCGCGGCCGCGCAGCAGTTCGACCGCATGGCGCACTGCTGCGCTGCGGGGCTGGCGCCGGTACGCCATGTCCAGCAGCGCGCGCGGGGCGTCGCCGCGGATAGGGCGGTAGACGATGCCCGCGGCGCCCATGTGGCGCATGGCCGCGGGCACCACGGCAATCCCCACGCCGGCGGCCACCAGGCTGATGATCGACGCCATCTGCGGGGCCTCCTGGATGACGCGCGGCGTGAATCCGGCGCGCTGGCATGCCTGCATGATGGCGTCGTACAGGCCGGCGCCGATGGGGCGCGGGTACAGCACGAAGTCCTGTTCGGCCAGCGCGGCAACGGGTACGGTGCGCTTGCGGCACAGCGGGTGGTCCGGCGGCAGCGCCACCAGCATCGGCTCGTCCAGCACCCGTTCGCTGGCGAACTCATCGTCCAGGGCATAGGGAGGCCGCACGAACGCCACGTCCACCTCGCCGCTGCGCAGGCCCGCCAGCAGCGCCCGCGCATTGCTTTCGCTCAACGCAATGCGTACGCCGGGGTAGCGGTCGCGGTAGGCGCGGATGGCGCTGGGCAGGTACGGGTGAAAGACCGCCGAGGCCGTGAAGCCCACCGCGATGTCGCCCTGTTCGCCGTGGCCCAGCCGGCGCGCGGTCTCGACGGCCAGCTCGGCGGCGTGGAGCACCGCGCGCGCATCCTGCAGGAACCGGGCGCCGGCCTCGGTCAGGGCCACGCCGCGCGGCTGCCGCAGCAGCAGCGGCGTGCCGATCTCCCTTTCCAGCTGCTGGATCTGCAGGCTCAGCGGCGGCTGGCCGATGCCCAGCCGGGCGGCCGCACGGGTGAAATGCAGGTCTTCGGCCACGGCGACGAAGTAGCGCAGGTGACGCAGTTCCATTTTTTTAAAATATCATTGGTGCAGGTTTCATATATTGGACAAATGGCGGCCGGAAGTCTACTGTGGCCAGGCGGGCATGTGCTCCGCTTGCCGTTTTGTCGAGAACCCCATGCCGCCCCCGTCCGCCGTCGCCGCTACCCCGCCCACCACGCATGCCGGGGCGGATCCGGGGCAGCCTTACCTGCGGCGCGGCACGGCCGAGCTGCATCGCGCCCAATGGGCGCTGTTCGCCGCCGGTTTCGCCACTTTCTCCCTGCTGTACTGCGTGCAGCCGCTGATGCCGCTGTTCTCCCAGGCGTTTGCCGTCTCGCCGGTCCAGAGCAGCCTGTCGCTGTCGCTGTCCACGGTCTTCCTGGCGCTGGCCATTTTCCTGGTCGGGCTGTGGGCGCAGGCGCTGCCGCGCAAGGCCGTCATGGCGGTCTCGCTGTTCGCCGCCGCCACGCTGGGCACGGTGGCGGCCTTCGCGCCCGACTGGCACACGCTGCTGGTGCTGCGCGCGCTGCAGGGCGCCGCCATGGGCGGGGTGCCGGCGGTGGCCATGGCCTACCTGGCCGAAGAGGTCGAGCCGGACACCCTGGGTTTCGTGATGGGGCTGTACATCAGCGGCAGCGCGTTCGGCGGACTGACCGGGCGCGTCATCACCGGCTTCGTGTCGGACTACCTGGGCTGGCGCGCGGCGCTGGGCGCGCTGGGCGCGCTGGGCGCGCTGGGCCTGCTGGCGGCCGTCCTGTTCGTCTGGCTGTTGCCAGCCTCGCGCCGCTTCGTGCCGCGCCGCGGCAATGGCTGGCGCGACGCGCGGGCGGGCCTGGCCGCGCATCTGTGCCACGGCCGCCTGGTGGCGCTGTTCGCGCTGGCCGGCCTGCAGGCCGGCGCGTTCGTGACGGTCTACAACTACGTGGGCTACCGCCTGCTGCTGCCGCCGTTCTCGCTCAGCCAGACTTTCATCGGCGCCATTTTCGTGGTCTATCTGGTCGGCATCGTGGCTTCGACGCTGTTCGGCAGGCTGGCCGACCGGCATGGCCGGGGCGCCATGCTGTGCACGGCCACCAGCATCGCGATGGCGGGACTGCTGCTGACGCTGTCCGATGCGCTCTCGGTGCTGGTGGCCGGCATCGTCGTGTTCACCTTTGGCTTCTTTGCCGCCCATGCCGTGGCCAGCGGCTGGGTGGGGCAGATGGCGCGCGGCTACAAGGCGCAGGCGGCCTCGCCCTACCTGCTGGCCTATTACTTGAGCGCCAGCGTGCTGGGTTCGGTGGGCGGCGGCAGCTGGTCGCATGGCGGCTGGGCCGGCGTGGTGGCCCTGGCCGGCGCGCTGCTGGCCGGGGCGGTGGGGCTGAGCGCGTGGCTGTACCGGGGCAATCCGGCCCGCGGCGCGGCGGCCGCGGTCCGCCCGCCCGCCGCCTGAGCCCGGGCCGCGCATCGCGGCCGCCGCACGGCGCGCGCGGGCCCGTGCGCGCACGCTGCCGGGGCGGCGCGCCGGACTTGCGGCGGGGGGGTTGGGCGCTAGGCGCCGTTTTTCAGGATCGCGTAGATCTGATCCTTGAGATGCAGCTTTTCCTTCTTCAGCTTCTCGATATCCAGCGATGTGCCGGTGGCGCGGACGGCCTCGATATCCTGGATATGCTGGTCGAGGTTGTTGTGCTTGTCGTACAACCTGGAGAAATGCGGATCGTCGTTCTTGAGTCGGGATATCAAGTCGCGATACTCAGGGAACATGGGGACCTCCTTGATGAAAATACCGCGCCCGCCAGGGGGACGGTGCGGCGGTTCAAGATTGCCGGGTTCCTGATATGAACCCAGTATAGCGATTGCCGCGCGCTCCATGCGCCGCGCCGATTGCCTATCATGGCGTAACGGGCGCGCATCGCGCCGTCGACCTGTGGAGGCGCTATGTTCAGGATCAAGGGGTTGGACCACATCGTGCTGCGCGTGCGCGACGTGGCGCGCATGCGCGCGTTCTATGTCGACGTACTGGGTTGTACCGGCGAGCGCGAGCAGGCCGAACTGGGCCTGACCCAGCTGCGCGCCGGCAGCGCCCTGATCGACCTGGTGGCGCTCGATGGCAAGCTGGGGCGCGCCGGCGGCGCGGGGCCGGGCGCGCAGGGCCGCAACGTCGATCATTTCTGCCTGGCGGTCGAGCCGTTCGATACCGACGCGATCGTCGCCTATCTGCGTGGGCATGGCGTGGATGTGGGCGAAACAGGCATGCGTTATGGCGCCGGCGGCGAAGGGCCGTCGGTGTATCTGAGCGATCCCGAAGGCAACACCGTCGAATTGAAGGGGCCGCCAACGGCTGCATGAGCCAGCGGCGCTAGTAGCCGCCGTCACCGCCTCCGCCACCAGCGCCGGTATCGTCCGGCATGGAAGAGGCGGGGCGGCCGGCTCCGGGTTCGCCGGCGCAGCCGCCGGTCAGGGCGGCGATCGCCAGCATGGCGAGTATGAGCAAGCGCTTCATGGCGCGTCTCCTGCCGCGGCTAGCGCGGCGCTATCCGCATACCATAGCGCCGCGCCGGCTCGTTGCCAAGGCATCCTGTCCGGCATGCTCAATGCGCGCGCCGGCGCCCGAACACCAGCCCCAGCCCGGCAACGATGGCCGCCATGCCGGCCAGGCTGGCCGGCGCGGGCCGGTTGCCCAGCAGCAGGTAATCCAGCAGCGCCGTGCCGGGGGGCACCAGGTAGAACAGGCTGGTCACGTTGACCAGGTTGTCGCCCTGGATCAGGCGGTACAGCAGCAGCGTGGCCGCGACCGATATCACCAGCGCGAGCCACAGCCAGGTCGCCACGAAACCGGGGCTCCACTGCACCTGCCAGGGCTGTCCGGGCGCGAGCGCCAGGCACAGCGCCAGGCTTGTGGCGTACTGCAGCGGCAAGACCGCGCCGGGCGCCTGGCGCGACCCTTTCTGCAGCAGGGCGCCCGCCGTCATGCAGGCCAGCGCGGCCAGGGCGTAGGCCATGCCGGCGTGCTCCAGGCGCGCCACATCGATGTTGCGCCACACCACCAGCACCAGGCCCGCCAGGGCCAGCGTCAGCCCGGCCAGCCGGCGCGCCGGCAGGTCGCGCTCCAGCCATAGCAGCGTCAGCAGCGGCTGCACGCCCAGCACCGTGGCCAGCACGCCCGGCGTCACGCCGTGTTGCAGCGCCAGCAGATAGCAGATCGAATAGCCGCCCAGCAGCAGCGCGCCGGTGGCGGCGGTGCGCAGGCGCGTGCCAGGCGCGGGCAGGCAGCGCCCCGTGCGCAGGCCCAGGGCTGTCAGGACGGCCAGCGCCAGGGCGAAGCGCAGCACCAGGAAGGCAAAGGGCGAGGCATAGTCCAGCCCCCATTTGGCGAAGATCGCGCCGCTGCTCCACAGCAGCACGAAAAGCGCCGTCGAGCCGCGTGCGGCCCAGACGGTTTGATTGAATGGCATGTCGAATCACCTGTGTCGAATAACGCACGGGCCGCCGGCGCACGCGCGGGCGCGCACGCCATGGCCGCGCAAGGCGGCCGCGGTGCAGCGGCGACGGTATGGGGCCGGGAGGGCTGCGGATCAGCCCCGGACGTGCCGGGGCGGCGGCGGGGCGCCGCACAGCTGGCCGGCTGGCGGTGAGACGACAGGCGGCGGGGCCTGCAGGCCCGCCAGGGTCGTGCGCGCGCGCGGCAGGCCGCCGGCAAAGGCGGCGGCGGGCGGGCAAGGCAGACCGAAGCGGATCATGGAGGCACCCAGGTGGCGGGACGCAGGAGCCCTATACGCTACACAGGGACGCCGGCGGCGTCAACCGGACCGCAGGCCGCCGGGAGGCAGCGGCAGGAACGCGCCCTCGACCTCGAAGTTGCAGGTCTCGCGCGCGATGTCGATGACCGTGCTGACGACCGGATTGATCAGGCTCTTCTTGTAGACGGCGTAATAGTGGATGGTGGGCAGGTCGGGCTGGACGCGCAGCCGGCACAGCGCGCCGCGCGCCACCAGCGGGTCGAAATAGGCCGAAGGCAGGTGGCTGATGCCCAGCCCCAGCATGGTCAGCTGCGCCATCATGGCCAGGCTGTTGCAGGTCAGCACGCGCTTGACCGACAGGCCTTGCTGCGCGAACCATGCATCGTACAGGTGCGACAGCGCCGAGTTCTGCGGCTGGCTGATGACGGGGAAGGGCGCCAGGTCGTGCGGCGTCAGTGCGCGCGCCGCATCGAGCGCCAGCGCAGGGCTGGCCATCCAGACGTTGGTCACCGAGCCGAGCTGTACGCAGTCGTACTCGTAGCTCCAGAAGGGGCCGGGCATGATGGCCAGGTCCAGTTCGTCGCGCTCGAGCTGCTGGTACATCGTGATGCCGGCCTCGATCTCGGGTACCAGCTGGATCTTCGGATAGCGCTGGTTGAGCCGTTCTATGACCCCGGCCAGCGAAGTGAGCGCCACCAGCTCGGTCACGCCCAGGCGCACGCTGCCTTCGAAGCGCGACGGGTCGGCCATGTCCAGCACCATGCGGCTGTTGAGCTCGAGCATCTCGCGCGCGCCCTCGAACAGCTTGCGGCCTGGCTGTGTCAGGACCAGCGATTTGGCGCGCCGCTCGAACAGCGGCGTGCCCGCGAACCCTTCCAGCTCTCCGACCCGCTTGGCCACGGCCGACTGGGTGGTGTGCAGTTTGCGCGAGGACGCACTGAAGCTGCCCAGCACGGCGCTCCAGTAGAACGCCTCGAGTTGCTTCAGGGTGTACATGGCAGAGTAGGCGGGCTGTCGATCGGAAAGCCCAACCATACCATCGCCCCGCGGCGCCGCCGCCATGCGCCGGTTCATGGCGCCGCGGCGCCATGCAAGGTGTCGCTGCGCATCAGGCCGGGTGGTGCCCGATGATGTCGGCCAGGAAGCGCTGCGCCCGCGGATGCTCGGGCGCGCTGAAAAAGCGCTGCGGCGTGGCGATCTCGAGGATTTCGCCGGCGTCCATGAAGATCACCCGGTCGCTGACTTCGCGCGCGAAGCCCATTTCGTGCGTCACGCAGACCATGGTCATGCCGTCGCGCGCCAGCGATTTCATCACCTGCAGCACTTCGCCGACCATCTCCGGGTCCAGCGCGCTGGTCGGTTCGTCGAACAGCATGATGGGCGGCTTGAGCGCCAGCGCCCGGGCGATGGCCACGCGCTGCTGCTGGCCGCCGGACAGCGCGCCGGGGTAGGCCTGCGCCTTGTGCGCCATGCCCACGCGCTCCAGCAGCTGGTGCGCCAGCGCCTCTGCCTCGCGGCGCGGCGTCTTCAGGATGTGCAGCGGCGCGTACGTCACGTTGTCCAGCACGCTCATGTGCGGAAACAGGTTGAACTGCTGGAACACGAAGCCGATGCCGCGGCGCAGCGTATTGATGTTCACGCCCTTGGCATGGATGTCCTGGCCGTCGATGCGGATGACGCCCTTGCCGATGGGCTCGAGCCGGTTGATGGTGCGGATGAGCGTGGACTTGCCCGAGCCCGACGGGCCGCACACGACCAGCACTTCGCCGCGCCCGACCTCCAGGCTCACATCCTTGAGCACATGGTGCTCGCCGTACCACTTGTTGACGCCTTCTAGCTTGATCATGTTGTGATTCCTCCCGCCGTCACGCCATGCTGCGGCTGCGGCGTACCCAGCTGTCCAGCCAGGCCACGCTGCGGCTCAGGCTGAAACACACCAGGAAGTAAATAATGGCCAGGATGCCGAACACCTGCAGCGGCTGGGTCAGCACCAGGTTGTTGACCTGGTTGGCCGCGAAGGTCAGCTCATTGACGCTGATCACATAGCCCAGCGAGGTCTCCTTGATGGTGGAGACGAACTGGCTGGTCATGCTGGGCAGCACGTTGAACAGCGCCTGCGGCAGCACCACTTTGCGCATGGTCGTCCAGTAGCCCACGCCCAGCGAGCGCGACGCTTCGATCTGCCCCTTGGGAATGGCCTCGATGCCGGAGCGGATGACCTCGGACAGATAGGCGCTTTCGTAGATCACCAGCGCGGTGACCAGGGTCCAGAAGCCGCTGATGCTTCCGCCCGTCAGCTTGGGCACGGCGAAGTAGGCCCAGAAGATCAGCATCAGCAGCGGCATGCCGCGCACGGTGTTGACCAGCAGGCGGCTGGCCACCCGCAGGCCGCGAAACGGGCTGACCCGGGCGATGGCGATCAGCAGGGCCAGCGGCATGGACAGCAGCAGGCCCAGCAGCGCCAGTATCAGGGTGAGCGCCAGGCCGCCCAGCGGGCCGTTGGGATATTGGCCCACCAGCAGCATGGGCCAGTAGTCATGCAGGATATCAAGCACGGCGGCCTCCGCTTCCGATGTTGTAGCGGGCGTACACGCGCGAGCCGATGAACATCAGCAGGAAGGATCCGAGCAGGTACATGAGGGTGGCGGCGCCGAAGGTGGCGAAGGTGCGGTAGGTCTCGTTCTCGATCTCGCGCGCCTGGTAGGTCAGCTCGACCACGCCGATCGCCATGGCCACGCTGGTGTTCTTGAACAGCAGCAGGGCCCGGCCGACCAGCGGCGGGATCGAAATGCGCAGCGCCTGCGGCACGATGACGTGGCGCATGCATTGCAGGTACGACGAGCCCAGCGCGCGGGCCGCCTCGAACTGGGTGCCGGGGATCGCGCGCAGGCCGCTGCGTATGTCCTCGGCGATGTAGGCGGCAGAGCCCAGGCCCAGCGCGATGGCGGCCAGCGAGAGCTCCGCGTTGTGCTGGTAGAGCCAGCCGCGCACGCCTTCGGGCAGCAGTTCGGGCATGCCGAAGTACCAGAACAGCACCTGCACCAGCAGCGGCACGTTGCGGTGGTATTCGACGTAGGCGTCCACGAACCAGCGGCACGGCGCCAGGTTGGTGGTGCGTATCACGACCAGCAGCACGGCCAGTGTGAAGGCCAGCACCCAGGCCACCAGGAACAGCTGCACCGTGGTCATCATGCCATCGGCGAGCTGGGATAGATAATGGGCGTCTAGAAAAAACACGCGTAGAACTCCGGAAACGACTGCGCGGCGGCGCCTTGGTGGGGGCGCACGCCGCGGCAGGATGGCGCGCCAAGGTCCGGGCGCAGGCCGGCGCGCCGGGGCGTCATCCCGCGATGGGCCCGATCTTGAACGAGCGCTGCAGCTTGTACGGGGTCTGCGCGCCGAACCACTTCTCGAACAGGCGCTGCGCCTCGCCGGAGGCTTCGGCCTGGTCCAGGATCTCGTTCACCTTGGCGATGAAGCGGGTTTCGGACTTGCGCATGCCCAGGCCCCACGGCTCGTCGAACACCGCCTTGTCGATGATCGAGACGGGCGCGGTGGGCGGGCTTTGCAGCATCAGGCGCACCAGCACCAGTTCGGAGGCGAATTGCGCGTCGACCTTTTTCTGCTGCAGGGCCAGGTATGAGGCCGAGCTGTCGGTGAAACCGAGCACCTGCGACTTGTCCAGGATGCGCTTGATCTCGCGCTCCGAGCTGGAACCCTTGGTGGCGGCCACGCGGCGGCCGTTGACCGACTCGATGGTCTGCAGGTTCGAGTCCTTGCGCACCAGCAGCTTCTGCGGGCTGACGTAATAGGTGTGGCTGAAGGCGATCTGCTCGGCCCGCTCGGGCGAGTAGCCCAGGTTGGCGGCCAGGATGTCCACGCGGCTTTCGTTGAGTTCGGGCACGCGCGCGGCCACCGACAGCAGCTTGTAGTTGACCTTCACGCCCAGCTTGTCGGCCACCAGCTTGCACATATCCACGTCGTAGCCCACCACGGTGCGGGTGGCGGCGTCCTGGTAGCTGAACGGCTGGGAGGTGCCCAGCGTGCCGCACAGCAATTCGCCGCGCGCCTTGATATAGTCGAGCTGGTCGGCGTGGGCCGGCCAGGCCGAGCAGGCTTATCGTCAGCACGGCAAGAACATTGCGTTTCATCATCGATCCCCTTGTTGGTTGTCGAAAAAGCCGCGGCGGGCGCGAGCCCGCCGCCGATCGGGTTGCGCTCAGGCCAGGCGTTCGCACGCCGCGCGGATGGCCGCGCAGCCTTGCTGGATATCCTCCAGCGCCGCTGCGAAAGAAAGCCGGAAGGTGCCGGGCACGCCATACGGCGTGCCGTCGATCACCGCCACGCCGGCTTCGCGCAGCAGGTAGTGCACGAAGTCGGTATCCGTCTCCAGGACGCGGCCGTCGGGCGTGGTCTTGCCCAGCACGCCGGCGCAGTCCGGGAACACGTAGAAGGCCCCCTCGGGCATCACCACGGACAGGCCGGGCGCGCCCTGCAGGGCCGCCACCGCGGCGTCGCGCCGGGCCTTGAAGGTGCGGGCGAATTCGGCCACGCAATCCTGCGGGCCGGCCAACGCCTCGCGCGCCGCCGCCTGGCTGATCGAGCAGGCGCCGGAAGTGCTCTGCGATTGCAGGATGGCCATGGCCTTGATCAAGGCCTCCGGACCCGCACCATAACCGATGCGCCAGCCCGTCATCGCATAGGCCTTGGACACGCCGTTGACCACCAGCGTGCGCTCGGCCAGTTCGGGCGCCACCTGCAGCGGATGCACCGTCGGCGTCGCGGTGAAGTTCAGCCGTGCGTAGATGTCGTCGGTCATGAGCCAGACGTGCGGGTGGCGGCGCAGCACCTCGGCCAGGCCGCGCCATTCGTCGGCGGTGTAGATGGCGCCGGTGGGGTTGCTGGGCGCGTTCATCATCAGCCACTTGGTGCGTGGCGTGATGGCCGCCTCCAGCGCCTGCGGCGTCAGCTTGTACTGGGTGGCCGGCGTCGCGGTCACCGCCACGGGCACGCCGCCGTTGACCAGCACCATGTCGGGGTACGACACCCAGTAGGGGGCCGGAATGATGACCTCGTCGCCCTCGTTCAGCGTGGCCGCCAGGCCGTTGTAGAGCACCTGCTTGGCGCCGGTGCCAACGATGATGTGGCCTTCGGGGTAGTCGACGCCGGTTTCTTCCCGCAGCCGGGCGCGTACCGCCTTGCGCAGCGCCATCGTCCCCTGGGCCGGCGGATACTTGGTTTCGCCGCGCTGCATGGCCGCGATGGCGGCCTCGCAGATATGCGCGGGGGTCGAGAAATCCGGCTCGCCCACCGTCAGGTCGATGACGCGGCGGCCTTCCTCGCGCAGCTGGGCCACGATGGCGCGCGTGGCGACGCTGGGCGACAGTTTGATGCGCTTGATCTTGTCGGCGACGATGCTCATTGCGCGTCCCCGGTCTTCTCGGCGATGATGCGGTCCACCCAGGGCTTGGCATAGGTGCCGGCGCGCAGCTTCTCCTTGGCTGCCAGTTCGGCATCCTCTTTCCTGCGGGCCGCCGCCAGGACTGCCCCGGCCTGGGCCAGCGGTACGGCAACCACGCCGTCGGCGTCGCCCACGATGACGTCGCCGGCGGCCACGACCTGGCCGCCGATGCTCACCGGCACGTTGATCTCGCCGGGGCCGTCCTTGTAGGGCCCCTTGTGCGACACGGCGCGCGCAAAGCAGCCGAACGCGCCTTGCTGGAACACATCCAGGTCGCGCACCGCCCCGTCGATGACGAAGGCGGCCACGCCGCGCGACTGCGCGTCCATCATCATCAGTTCGCCGACCAGGGCGTTGGCCGTCTCGCCGGCGCCATCGACGACGATCACGTCGCCCGGGCCGGCCAGCGAAATGGCCTTGTGGATCATCAGGTTGTCGCCCGGGCGCGTCTTGACCGTGATGGCGCGGCCGACGATGCGGGCAGCGCCGGCATGCAGCGGGCGCAGGCCCTGCACGCCGTACAGGCGGCCCATGCAATCGCTGATCTGGGCCGTGCCGATCTGGGCGAAGCCAGCCAGCACCTCATCGGCCGCGGGCGGCTCGGGCAGGGGAAGGATACGGAAACCGATAGAACTCATGGGAATGGAACTAGATACGTCACGGAACAGGCTTGCATTACAAGACGTCGGTGTGCATTCCTCAAAACGATATAAATTCCACGCCCTGCACGAAATTAATTCGTGAATGGTTATTGTAAGGGTAAACCCTTATTCGTGCCGCCGCGCCGGGCCCGCCGCCTGGCTTGACGCCGCCGCCCGGGCTGGTAGTATGGGCGCGACCGCTTGTCGAGGCGGTCTTCTTTTGGTCGGCGCGTACTGTTCCCGAAAGGGCTGGAGCAGGCGCGCCGCTTGCTATCGACGGTCATGAACGCCACAGCTCCTGCCAGCCGCACCACGCTTTCCGCCGGGACCGCCCGCCGGTGGGCGCAGCGTTGCGCGCCGCGGGCGGCGCATGGCCTGGGCGCCATCGACGCGCTCGATCTCGCACGCCGGGCCATGCTGCTGGCCTCGTACGAGGTGGCCGCGCGTTCGGCTTATGCGCGCGCCAAACCCGGCTGAGCAGACAAGCACGCCATTTCCCCGCCACACCGCCCGCGGTGGCGCATTGCGCCACGCGGCGGCCCGGCCCGCTCGCGCGCACCCCTGGCGGATGCGCGGGCCGGACCGGCCTCGAGCCTGCGTGGCGCGCCATGTCTCGTCCTGTCCGATAGCGTTATGCAACTTACCAAGAATTTCGTCAAAGCCAAGAACCCCTGCACGGCCGGATACCGGTGGTTCCTGCGCGACCACAACGGCCATGGCGAGTACCAGTCCGTGCTCGACGCGCTGGTGGAGGCCGGCCGCATCGACGACGCCATGTGGCTGATCGACCAGTTCGGCCCCACCGATCAGGTGCTGAACCTGGATACGCTGGACGCGCCGGCCCTGGTGTTCGCCGGCACCGTGACGGTACGGCGCGGGATCACCGTCGACGGGGTGCTGCGCGCGGGACGCAATATCGTCTGTGGCGCCGGCATTCGCGCCGGCACGCTGGTGCAGGCCGGCGAAGGCATCGACGCGCGCGGCAGCATCGCCTGCGACGGCGACGTCCAGGCCGGCGGCGATATCCAGACCACATGGGGCGTCCAGGTGGGCAAGCGCCTGACGGTGGGCGGACAGTTGCGCGCCGGCTGGGACATCCGCACCGGCGGCGACCTGAGCGTGGTCGGGCCCATCCGGGCGGGCGACGCGGTGGTCAGCGGCGGCATTCTGAAATGCGAGCAAGGCATCCGCGCGGGGCAGGACGTACAGGCCGAATACGATATCAACGTGGTCAGCGGCATCCAGGCCGGCGGCTCCATCCTGGCCGGCGGCCACGTGGAAACGGGCTGGGGCATGATTGCCGGCCACGATATCGTGGCCGACGGTGCGATCCGCTCGGGCGAAGGCCTGGAGGCGGGCGGGCGCATCGAGGCCGGCGAGGGGCACGGCGTGTACGCCGGACTGCGGGTGCGCGTCGATGCCTGGCCCGATTCGGCGCGGGTCGCCGCCGCCCGTTGCCTCGGGCCGCTGCTCAGCGGCCACTGGATCGGCGCGGCCGCCCTGGATGCGCAGGCATAGCGCCGCGGCGCATGGCGTATCCTAGGACTATGCAAAGACTTCCCGACCAGGCCGTGGCCGGCGACCCCAGGCCGCAGCCGCCCGAGCCGCCCGAGCCCTCCGACTGCTGCCAGAGCGGCTGCATTCCGTGCGTCTACGATCTCTACGACGAGGCGCGCGAGCGCTACCAGGAAGCGCTGCGCGCCTGGCGCGCACGCCATCCCGAGGCGGCCGGCGGCGGCGACGCCTGACCAGCCGTCACTGGCTGCGCTTGAGCACGTAGTGCTCGGCCAACGGGCCGCTGGGCAGGGTGCCGTCTTGCGACATCATGGTCAGCCGGTTTTCGCCGACCTGGTAACGGTAGTGATCGCCGGCGCTGTCGAGCTCGATGGCGTTGTCGCCCGTCAGCCAGCCGAATCTGCCTTGCACCGTGTCCGGGCGGGGCTGGCGCTCCAGGTACTGGGTCTGCAACTGGTAGGTGTTGTCGGCGCGCAGGGTCAGCACCGTGCGGATGCCGGGGCAGTCGGCGCATGGCAGCACGCCCTGGTACGTGCCTTGCCAGTCCAGCGAATTGCGCGAGGTATGCGTATCGGGCGGCGGCGCGCCCTCGGGCGTATCCGAGGGAGCGTTCGCGTTGCAGGCCGACAGCAGGGCGGCAAGCGCCAATACGGGTAGCAGGGTTTTCAAGATGCGCTCCTTTTTGCTGATCAACGCCAACCATAGCTGGCGTTGCGGTTGGCAGGGTAACCGGATATTGACTGCCCATGCCTCGCCGGCGCAATCAGCGGGCATCCACGCGGCAGGTTGAAATTTTTTGTTTCATCTTTGATGGCGCCGCCTGTCACGCGGGCCGGGGCCGCCTCGTCTTGTCTGCATGGTCCGCCATGGTGGGGGGCCGCCTCGGAGAAACCGCATGAAGCCCTGCATGAATCCCTACACCGTCGCCCCTCGGACCATGCAGGCGCTGATGGCCCTGCAGTCGTACGTCAACGATTGCGGCCTGGAGCACAGCCTGCTCGAACTGGTGAAGATGCGCGCCTCGCAGATCAATGGCTGCGCGTTCTGCCTGAACCTGCACTATACCGAGGCGCGCAGGCAGGGCGAGAGCGAGCTGCGCCTGCAATTGCTCAATGCCTGGCGCGAATCGCCGCTGTATACGGCGCGCGAGCGCGCCGCGCTGGCCTGGACCGAAGCGCTCACGCTGCTGGCGCAGACCCGGGCGCCCGACGCGGACTATGCCGAGCTGGCGACCCACTTCGACGAACTGGAACGGGTTAACCTGACGATGGCCATCAATACCATCAACGCGTGGAACCGGATTGCAGTGGGGTTCCGCAGCCTGCATCCCGTCAATGAGTAAAACCGCCGCCATTACGATCGATACGCCGGGCGCGGACGATTTCGAGCCGCACCGGCGCCACCTGTACGGGCTGGCGTACCGGATGCTGGGCTCCTGGTCCGAGGCCGAGGACATCGTGCAGGAAACCTGGCTGCGCTGGCGCGAGATCGATCCGGCCACGCTGGACAATGCGCGCGCGTTTCTCTCGCGCATCGCGACCCGCCTGTGCCTGGATGTGCTCAAATCGGCGCGCGTGCGCCGCCAGGTCTATGTCGGCCCCTGGCTGCCCGAGCCCCTGCCGGACGCGCAGGCCTATGCCGGCGCGGCCCCGGGCGAGATCGCGCATGACGTGTCGGTGGCGCTGATGCTGGCGCTGGAACGGCTGTCCGCATCCGAGCGCGCCGCCTTCCTGCTGCACGATGTGTTCGATGTGCCGTTCGCCGAGATCGCCGGCACGCTGGGCCGCACCGAGGCAGGCTGCCGCCAGTTGGCCGCGCGCGCCCGCAACCGCGTGCGCGAGTCGCGGCCGCGCTTTGCCGTGGAAGAAAGCGAGGGTATCCGGCTGGCGCGCGCCTTCATCGACGCCGCGCAGCATGGCGACGTGGATGTCCTGCGCCAATTGCTGGCCGATGACGCGGTGCTGCACAGCGACGGCGGCGGCAAGAAACTGGCGTTCATGCGCCCCATCCTGGGCCGCGCCAATATCGTGCGCGCCTTCGCCGGCCTGGCGCGCAAGGGCCAGAGCGACCTGTCGTCGGTGCGCATCGTGCAGCTCAACGGCATGCCGGCCATCTACGGCATCGAGCGCGACGGGCTGCCGCGCACGATTTCGCTGGGCGTGTGCGGCGGGCGCATCGTCCGCGTCTACATCATGCGCAACCCCGACAAGCTGGCGCACCTGGCCCGATTCACCGGCTGATCCGCCGGGGCGGGCAGGCGTGCGCTCTTGTTGCCCTTGTTGCCGATTGGCACGCACGGGCGCGGCCGCGCCGGGCTACCATAGGCGCAGCCATCCGGCGGCCGCCATCGGCCGCCCGGCGCACCGTATCGTCACGAGGTAACCATGAAGACCACCCACCGCATTCTTGCCGCCGGCCTGCTGGCGGCCTTGTGCGCCGCCGCCTCGGCGGCCCAGGCGCAGGCCGTGCAGCAGCAATACCAGTATCCCAGCGCGCCGTCCAAGGATGGCAGCCAGTCCCCGCCCTCGACGTTGCGCATCACCGAGACGCCGGGCGCCGCGGCCGTTCCCATTCGCGACACCCCCGAGAGCGTGCGCGAGTACCAGCGTTGCCGCGAAGTCTCGGACCGCGCCGCCGTGTCCAACGAGCAGATGCGCGCCGGCGTGGCGCAATGCCTGAAAGAGCTGGAGGCGCGCCGCCAGGCGGGCTGAGACCGGGTACATCAGGCGGCGTCCATGAATCCACAATTGCTGGCGCTGCTGGTCGAGCGCGAAATGCCCTACGGCAAGTACAAGGGCCGCCTGATGGCCGACCTGCCGGGCCATTACCTGGCCTGGTTCGCGCGCAACGGTTTTCCGGCCGGCGAGATCGGCCGCCTGCTGGCGCTGATGCACGAGCTGGATCACAACGGCCTGCGCGACCTGCTCAAGCCCTTGCGCGGCGGGCGCGCCTGACCTTCTGCGCCGCGCCGGCGATGGTAAGCTGGCTCTTTTCCGCGCGGCCGTGTCGGCCGCCCGCATGCCCGCGAATGCCATGAGCGCCGATCCGTCCGATTCCTCCCATCTCGTCGAAACCCTGGTCAGCAGCGAAACGCTGTGCGATGGCGGGTTCCTCAAGGCGCGCCGCGACACCGTGCGCCTGCCCAGCGGCCGCACCGCCACGCGCGAATACATCGTGCATCCCGGCGCCGTGGTGGTGGTGCCGCTGCTCGATGACGGACGGGTGCTGCTCGAGCGGCAGTTCCGCTACCCCATTGGCCAGGTCATGACCGAGTTCCCGGCCGGCAAGCTGGATCCGGGCGAAGACCCGCTGGCTTGCGCCAGGCGCGAACTGCTCGAGGAAACCGGCTATACGGCCGGGCAGTGGGCCAGCGCCGGCGCGCTGCACCTGGCCATCGCGTACTCCACCGAAATCATCCACATTTTCTTCGCGCGCCAGCTGCGGGCCGGCACGCGCCAGCTGGACGAAGACGAATTCCTCGATGTGCACAGCGCGACCGTGCCCGAGCTGCTGCAAGCCTGCCGCGAAGGGCGCGTTACCGATGCCAAGACGCTGACCTGCGTGCTGTGGCTGCAGAATGTGCTGGCTGGCGACTGGCCGCTGGACTGGCAGCCCGCATGAATCCGGCGGGCCACGAGGTGGAGGTCCGCCCGCAGGGCTGGCGGTTCGACGCGCGTCCCGGCGAGTCCTTGCTGCGGGCTGCCGCGCGCGCCGGCATCCGGTTGCCCAGTTCCTGTCGCAACGGAACCTGTCGCACCTGTCTTTGCCGCCTGGTCGCGGGCGAAGTCGCCTATCTGGTCGAATGGCCGGGCGTCAGCGCCGACGAGAAGGCGCAGGGCTGGATCCTGCCTTGCGTGGCGCAGGCGCTTGGGCCGGTGGCCATCGAGGCGCCGCAGGCAACGCCCTTGCCGCCCAAGCCGCCGCCCTCTACGCTGTTGACAGGCGCCCGGCGGGCCTGAAGGGGCGGACAGCCCGGGCCGCCCCGGGGCCGCGCTTCAGCGCCGGGCGGGCAGGCAGGCCGGGCCGTCGGGCAGCGGCGCGCTGCGATCGCCCAGCAGCGCGCGCGCACCGCAGCTGGAGCTGAACATCTGCGCGGCGTCATGGCCGGCATCCACCACTTCCTGGGCGTCGTGGTGCCACGCCACCGACCTGGGCAGGCGCGGCGCCAGCACGCCGGCTTCGTAGCGCCAATACCCCAGCCCCCGCGCCAGCCGCGTGGCGCCTTGCGCCTCGGCGCCGCAGCTCTTGTCCAGCAGCTGATGCTCGGGGTTGTTGTCGGCCGATCCCAGCAGATAGGTGACGTGCCGCTGGGCATAGCGCGCCGGCAGGCTGGCCGGGTCCAGGCCGCGCGCATAGGCGGGCAGGTGATCCAGTCCGTACTTGTATTGGTTGTAGGTGGGGCAGATGCCGCGCTCGTAGGGGGCATGCCCCTTGCCGTCGGCGCGTGGGCGCTCGGGCGACAGGTACAGGTACGAGGACGGATTGGCGACCACGTATTGCAGCGTCAGGCCTTCGCGGCGCAGGGTCTCGTCCAGGCTGTTGAGCACCGCGTAGCGCTGCACCAGCTGGGCCCCGCCCGAATGGCCGGCCAGCACGATGGTGCGCAGGGCCGGCAGGCGGGACGAATCGCTCAGCTCGCGCAACAGGTCGTCGAGCACCTGCAGCGAGCTGACCGGCGCCGGACGCCCCCTGGCCTGCATGCTGAGCTCGCCGTCCTCCCAGGAGGCGCGGCGCCAGGCCGGCATGGCGGCAAAGCCCGCGTCGATGGCGCTGGCGAACTTGGGCGCGATGACCAGGGTGTCTTCGGCGCGCTCGGGATTGGCGGCGAACAGCGCCGTCACCGTGCCGTGGATGGAAGCCGCGTTGCGCTTGACCCCGTGCAGGACGATCACCAGGCGCCGGATGCCGCGCAGGTCGTCGCGCTCCAGGTTCTTGCTGCTGTAGAGGGGGAAGGCATAGCGGTGTCCGGGCGGGCCGATCTTCAGCGGCTTCCACTGCGGCGGCGCGGCGCGCGGCGCCACGATGGGATCACCGTAGGGGTCGGCCTCGGCGTCCTGCGCCCATGCGCCCCCGCACAGCAGTCCGGCGGCCAGCAGCGCGCCTATGCGGAAAAGGCCGGATACCATGGGCGCCCGCGGCGTGCCGGTCAACAGCTTTCTTGGCCGATCAACTGCTTCAGGCCGGGCAGGTCGATCAGGCGGACTTCGCGTTGATTGATGCGGATCAAGCCCTCGCGGCCGAAGCGCGAGAATAATCGGCTTACGGTCTCCAGCGTCAGGCCGAGGTAGTTGCCGATCTCCTCGCGGCTCATGCGCAGCACGAATTCGGTCGAGGAATAGCCGAGCGCCGCGTAGCGCTGCGACAGATTCAGCAGGAAGGCGGCCAGCCGCTGTTCCGAGCGCATCGCGCCCACCGTCGCCAGCATCTGGTGCGAGCGGGTGATCTCGCGGCTCATCAGGCGGCGGAATTGCTGCTGCAGCGATGGCAGCTGGGTCGAGACGCGGTCGATTTCCGGCAGGCGTATGACGCAGACCTCGGAGTCTTCAAGGGCGACGGCGCTCGAGACGTGCTTGCTCTCGATCATGCCGTCCAGGCCGACGATTTCGCCGGGCAGATGAAAACCGGTGATCTGCAGCTGCCCGCTGGAATCCTCGAGCTGCGTCTTGAGCGAGCCGAAACGCACGCCGTAGACGGCGTCCAGGGGATCGTCGAGTTCGTAGAGCGATTTGCCGCGCTCCACGCGCACGCGCTCCTTGACGAGTTCGTCCAGTTTCTCGACTTCGTTGGCAGGCATGCCCACGGGGACGCAGACGTGCCCCAGCATGCAGCTGGAACAGTGTGCCGCATCTGGTGAAAGGGGAACCCGTCTTTGCATGTGATACCTCTGGCAATGCGTAAGAGCCGGTGCGCCGCGAGCGCCCGGCACGCTAGGAATCGTTACATTGTAGACCGGACCGCGCGCGGCAGCTTGACGGAGTGGTTACAACATGGCGCGCCGCGGCCGGCCCGCCCGGCCGCATGGCGCGGCTTGGACGAATGCGTATATGCTGGCGGGACAAGGTGTTGTAACGAGCAAGTCGTCATAACGGCAACAGGAGCGGGCGCAAGGTCTTGAAATGGCCTGCATTGCCCGCATTTTCAGATCATCGGGCTGACCGCGACCCCGGTCGGGCTCTCTCATCTGCTAACCGTACATTATGCGATTCGACAAACTTACCACCAAGTTCCAGCAGGCCCTGGCGGACGCGCAAAGCCTGGCCGCCCGTAACGATCATCCCTATATCGAGCCCGTCCATGTGCTGGCGGCCCTGTTGGGCGACCCCGACAGCGGCGCGGCCAGCCTGCTGGCGCGCGCCGGCGTCGCCGTCAACCGCGTGCAGCCGGCCATCGACAGCGCCCTGAAGGGCCTGCCGCAGGTGCAGGGCGAGGACAACGTCCAGGTCGGGCGCGAGCTGCAAAGCGTGCTCGTGCGCACCGACAAGGAGGCCGCGCGGCGCGGCGACACCTACATCGCCAGCGAGCTGTTCCTGCTGGCGCTGGCCGACGACAAGGGCGACGCCGGCCGCATCCTGCGCGAGGCGGGCCTGCAGAAGAAGGCCCTGGAAGCGGCCATCGACGCCGTGCGCGGCGGCGAGAACGTCTCGGGCGCGGAAGGCGAGTCCAACCGCGAGGCGCTGTCCAAGTACACGCTGGACCTCACCGAGCGCGCCCGCCAGGGCAAGCTGGATCCGGTCATCGGCCGCGACGACGAAATCCGCCGCACCATACAGATCCTGCAGCGCCGCACCAAGAACAACCCCGTGCTGATCGGCGAACCCGGCGTCGGCAAGACCGCCATCGTCGAAGGGCTGGCGCAACGCATCGTCAACGACGAGGTGCCCGAGACGCTGCGCGGCAAGCGCGTGCTCTCGCTGGACCTGGCGGCGCTGCTTGCCGGCGCCAAGTTCCGTGGCGAGTTCGAGGAACGCCTGAAGGCCGTGCTCAAGGAGCTGGCCCAGGACGACGGCCAGAACATCGTCTTCATCGACGAACTGCACACCATGGTCGGTGCGGGCAAGGCCGAAGGGGCCATGGACGCCGGCAACATGCTCAAGCCGGCGCTGGCGCGCGGCGAGCTGCATTGCATCGGCGCCACCACGCTGGACGAATACCGCAAGTACATCGAAAAGGATGCCGCGCTCGAGCGCCGCTTCCAGAAGGTGCTGGTCGGCGAGCCCGACGTGGAATCCACCATCGCCATCCTGCGCGGGCTGCAGGAGCGCTACGAGCTGCACCACGGCGTCGAGATCACCGATCCGGCCATCGTGGCGGCGGCCGAGCTGTCGCACCGCTACATTACCGACCGGTTCCTGCCCGACAAGGCAATCGACCTGATCGACGAGGCCGGCGCGCGCATCCGCATGGAAATCGACTCCAAGCCCGAAGTGATGGACCGCCTGGACCGGCGCATCATCCAGCTCAAGATCGAACGCGAAGCCGTCAAGAAGGAAACCGACGACGCCTCCATGCGCCGCCTGGCCGTGATCGAGGAAGAGCTGGAGAAGCTGCAGCGCGAATACAACGACTACGAGGAAATCTGGAAAGCCGAGAAGGCCGCCGTGCAGGGCACGCAGGCCATCAAGGAAGAGATCGACCGCGTGCGCGCCGAGATGGCCGAACTGCAGCGCAAGGGCCAGTTCGACAAGCTGGCCGAGCTGCAATACGGCAAGCTGCCCGAGCTCGAGGCGCGCCTGAAGGCCGCCGACAGCGCCGAGCGCGAGGCCGGCGAATCCGACAGCGGCAAGCCGCGCCTGTTGCGCACCCAGGTGGGCGCCGAGGAAATCGCCGAGGTCGTCTCGCGCGCCACCGGCATCCCGGTGGCCAAGATGATGCAGGGCGAACGCGACAAGCTGCTGCGCATGGAAGATTTCCTGCACAAGCGCGTCGTGGGCCAGGACGAAGCCGTGCGGCTGGTTTCCGATGCCATCCGGCGTTCGCGCGCGGGCCTGGCGGATCCGTCGCGTCCGTATGGTTCGTTCCTGTTCCTCGGGCCCACCGGCGTGGGCAAGACGGAGCTGACCCGTGCCCTGGCGGATTTCCTGTTCGACTCCGAAGAGCACATGATCCGCATCGACATGAGCGAGTTCATGGAGAAGCATTCCGTGGCGCGCCTGATCGGCGCGCCGCCGGGATACGTGGGCTACGAAGAAGGGGGCTACCTGACCGAGGCGGTGCGCCGCAAGCCGTACAGCGTGATCCTGCTCGACGAGGTCGAAAAGGCGCATCCCGACGTGTTCAACGTGCTGCTGCAGGTGCTCGACGACGGCCGCCTGACCGACGGCCAGGGGCGCACGGTGGACTTCCGCAATACGGTCATCGTCATGACGTCCAACCTTGGGTCGCAGCACATACAAAGCATGGCGGGCAAGCCGTACGAGGTCATCAAGGAAGTCGTGTGGGACGAGCTCAAGCATACGTTCCGCCCCGAGTTCCTGAACCGTATCGATGAAGTCGTGGTCTTCCATGGCCTGGAAGCCCAGCACATCGAGTCCATCGCCCGGATCCAGCTCAAGCGGCTGGGCGAGCGTCTCGAGAAGCAGGAGATGCGCCTGGACGTGTCCGATGCGGCGCTGGCGGAAATCGCACGCTCGGGCTTCGACCCGGTGTTCGGCGCCCGGCCGCTCAAGCGGGCCGTCCAGCAGCAGATCGAGAACCCGGTCGCCAAGCTGATTCTCGAAGGCGTGTTCGGACCGCGCGATGTGGTGCCGGTCGACTGGCAGGACGGCAAGTTCGTCTTCACGCGCACTTTGCAATAACGCCGCCGACAGGCGCCGCCACGCGCGGCGCCCTGCCTCTCAACCCCTGGATCCAATGGACCAGGGGTTTTTTCTGTTCGCTCGCATCGCGATTTCAGGGTGGCCTTGTGGTGGCTTCAGTGCGAAGAAAGGCCGATGCGACACCATTCGCGAACAACTTGCCTATGGCCGGATGGGCAATGCCGATAGGAGACTTGGTTGTGCGCTTGTGTATGGAAATGCTTAGTCGAGTGCTTCCATTTTCGCAAGTGTGCGGATCATTCTTGATAAACGGCATGCTCATTCATGTGGGTGTACGTAAGACAAGTCTTAGCCTATGTTCATCCATCGAAAATCGCATCGCGTGCGCGTCGGCCGGCGCGTGCATCGCGCTCCGGCTTCCTGGCGCCATTGCTGGCGTTGGCGGCTCGCCGCGCTGGCGGGCTCGGGCGCGATATGCGCGGCGCCCGCCTGGGCCACTGGCGCGGGCCTGGACGACCTGCGCCAATGGTTGGCCCCGCCCAGCCGAAAGACGCCCGAGGTCTCGCCGCCGGGGAAGCAGGCAGCGGCCGCGGGCATGGCAGGCTTCGGCTCGCTGAGCGCCGGCGGCCTGGACCAATGGTTGGCGCCGTCGAGCAGGCCTGCCCCGGTCCGGCCCGGCAGCCCTTCCGGCTCGCCAGCGGCGCCCGTGAGCGGCGCATCGCCCGGCGCGCCTGCCATGCCGTCACCCGATGCCTTGCCGCACACGCCGCCTGCTTCAGGCGGCGATCGCGTGATCAGCGGGATCCTGCAGCAGGACCTCGGCAGTTGGCTGGCGCCGGATGCCGCAAAGCGCAGCCCCTCCGAGCCTGGCAAGGCGCCCGAAAAAATCGGGGTAATGCCGAACGAGGACCTCGGCAAGTGGCTGGTTCCGGGGGCGCAAAAGAACAATCCGCCCGAGCCTCGCAAGACGCTGGACGAAATCCGTGCGGGTCTCGAAAAATGGGTGGCGCCCGGGTCCAAGCCGCCCGTCGAACCGGATCCGGACAAGGCGACGCAGGAGTATCGCAAAGACCTCGATAAATGGCTGGCGCCTCCGGCCAAGTCCGGCCCGCCTTCAGCCCCGCCCGAAGCGCCGCCGCAAGCGCAACCTGAGGCGCCGCCTGTCGTGCCGCCGCCGGCCGAGCCGCCGGCAGCTCGACCGCCGGCCGTTCCACCTGCGCGGCCGGCCGGCGACGCGGTGTACCTGCCGGGCACGCGCACGCTGACGCCGACGGCCAACGCGGCGGTGGGCACGGCCAGCGCCGCGCAAGGTTTGTGGCAGGCCGAGATGAACGCGCTGGGCAAGCGCATGGGCGAGCTGCGCCTGACGCCCGCGGCGGGCGGGGTGTGGGGGCGGGCCTTCACGCAGCGCCAGAAGCTGGACAACGGGGTGGCGCGGGAATTTCGCCAGACGGTGGGCGGCTTCGAGCTGGGCGCCGATACCGCGCTGGCGGCGGCCGAAGGCCGCTGGCATGTGGGCGCGGTGGCTGGCTACAGCCAGGGCAGTCTGAAGTTCCGGCACGGCGGCACGGGTGATGACGACAGCGTGCACGTAGGCGCCTACGCGACCTATATCGGAAACAGCGGTTTCTATCTGGACGGCATCGTGCGGGTGAGTCGGTTCTCGCACGAGTTCAAGGTGCACGACACGCAAGGCCGGCGCGTGCGCGGCCAGTACCGCGGCAATGGCGTGGGCGCGTCGCTGGAACTGGGCAAGCGCTTCACGTGGCCCGGCGCCTGGTACGTGGAGCCGCAGCTGGAGGTGGCCGCCTTCCGTGCGCAAGGGGCCGACTACACCGCCAGCAACGGCCTGCGCATCAAGGACGACGGCACGAACTCCATGCTGGGCCGCCTGGGCCTGCACGTGGGGCGGCAGTTCGACCTGGGCGATGGCCGCGTGGTGCAGCCCTACATGAAGCTGAGCTGGGTGCAGGAGTTCGACGGCAAGGGCACGGTGCGCACCAACGACATCCGGCACAAGGTGCGGCTCGATGGCGGGCGCGCCGAACTGGCCGTGGGGGTGGCCTCGCAGCTGGGCAAGCACGGCAGCCTGTACGGCTCGTACGAGTACGCCAAGGGCAGCCGCCAGACCATGCCGTGGACCTTCCACATCGGCTATCGCTACGCCTGGTAGCGCATCGTATGGCGGGGGGGCCTGTCCCGGCGGGGCCGGCACCCTTGCCGCAGCAGGGACAGGCCTACGGCATTTGCTTGCGCTTGCCGCGCGGCTTGCCGGGGTCCGGCGTCAGGCCTGCTTCCTGCTGCGCCTGGCGGACGATGGCCTGTGCGGCCCATGTCACGACGTCCACGATGTCGTCCAGCTCCAGGTGCCAGATATCCTTGAGGATCAGGAAGACTTCCGTGCCATACAGCAAGGACAAGGCGCGCATGACGCGCTGATGCGCGGCAGGCTCGAGCTGGCTGGCCAGCGGGGCCGTGACATGCTTGAGGGTGTCGACGCGATGCCCGCGCACCAGGCGCGGCGTATCGGGGTTCTGTCCGGCGCTGGCTTCGGCGTACTGCTGCAAGGACACCATGATGGCCGCGCGCAGCGAGGCTTCATGCTGTTGCAGGTGCGGGTAGGCAAAGCGCAGCAGTTCGTCGATGCGTTCGGCCGTATCGTCCGATTGCGCCCGCCATTGCAGGATGGGGCCCAGGCTCTGGTCCACCACCGCGGCAATCAGCGCGCTCTGGCTGGGAAAATAACGGTAGGCGGTGGCGCGCGAGACCGCCGCGGCTTCCGCCAGTTCGGCCACCGAGGGGGTGATGCCCTGGGCCATCAAGCGCTGGGCGGTATCGAGCAAGGTCCTGCGCATGCGGGCCCGCGGACCGTGCGGCGGTTCGCCGCTGAGCGCGGCCTGTGGACTGGCCGGCGCGATCAACGGCGCTGATTCGGGTAACGTCTGCGTTGCGGCCGTGTCGGCCGCCCCAGCGGATTGACGTGAGACACTGGTCTCAATATGATTCTTTCGTCTCATTTTTCCTGGCGTGCTGTCTGCCGGAGACACCGGGATCCATCAGTGTAGCTCGCCCAGCGGAGGAGCCATGCAAGAGATCGAACAGCGGATTTACCTCGCCGCCACCTACGACACCAAGGGCGAGGAGGCGGAGTATCTGCGGCAGCTGCTGCGCCGCGACGGCGTCATGGTGGTGACGGTCGACGTGGCGACCAGCGGCCAGGGATCGCCGGCCATGGTGTCGGCCCAGGAGGTGGCGGCCTGCTACCCGCAGGGCGCGCAGGCCGTTTTCACGGGCGAGCGGGGCAGCGCCATCGTCGCGATGGCGCTGGCTTTCGAACGCTATCTGGCGGGCCAGCGCGATGTCGGCGCGGTGCTGGGCATCGGCGGCTCGGGCGGTACGGCGCTGGTTACGCCGGCGATGCGCGCATTGCCGGTCGGCGTGCCCAAGCTGATGGTCTCGACCATGGCCTCGGGCAACGTGGCGCCTTATGTCGGGCCGTCCGACATCGCCATGATGTATTCGGTGACCGACGTGGCGGGCCTGAACCGCATTTCGCGGCGCGTGCTGGCCAATGCCGCGGGAGCGATCGCCGGCGCATTCCGCCAGGCGCGCCAGCCGATCGCCGACGATGGCCGGCCGGCCGTGGGCATCACCATGTTCGGGGTGACCACGCCCTGCGTGCAGCATGTGACGGCGGCGCTGCACGACCGCTACGATTGCCTGGTGTTCCACGCTACCGGCACGGGCGGCCAATCGATGGAAAAGCTGGCCGACAGCGGGCTGCTGGCCGGCGTGCTGGATCTCACCACGACCGAAGTCTGCGACTTTCTGTTCGGCGGCGTGCTGGCCTGCACCGACGACCGCTTCGGCGCCATTGCGCGCAGCGGCGTGCCTTACGTGGGATCGTGCGGCGCGCTGGATATGGTCAATTTCGGCGCGCTGGACACGGTGCCGGCGGCCTGCCGCGAGCGCCTGCTCTACCCGCACAATCCGCAGGTGACGCTGATGCGCACCACGGCGCAGGAAAACGCCCGGCAAGGCGCGTGGATCGCCGAGCGGCTGAACCGCTGCGAAGGCCAGGTGCGTTTCCTGATTCCGGAGGGCGGGGTGTCGGCGCTGGACGCGCCGGGGCAGGCGTTTTACGACGAGGCCGCCGACGCGGCGCTGTTCCAGGCGCTGTACGACCATGTGCGGCAGACCGACAGGCGCCGCCTGGTGCGCGTGCCTTGCCATATCAATGATCCGCTGTTCGCCCGCGCCGCGGTCGAGCAGTTTCACGAAATCAGCCAATGAGGTATCGCCATGCCGCGTTTTGAACGCTCGGCCCTGCTCGACAAGTTCCAGGACATGGTGCGCCGGCGCCAGCCGATCGTGGGCGGCGGCGCGGGCACGGGCCTGTCGGCCAAGTGCGAAGAGGCTGGCGGCGTCGACCTGATCGTCATCTACAATTCGGGCCGCTACCGCATGGCCGGACGCGGCTCGCTGGCCGGGCTGCTGGCCTATGGCAACGCCAATGACATCGTGCTGGACATGGCGCGCGAGGTGTTGCCGGTCGTGCGGCACACGCCGGTGCTGGCCGGGGTCAATGGCACCGATCCGTTCTGCAATTTCGACGCCTTTCTCGACGAGCTCGCCCGGGTCGGTTTCTCCGGCGTGCAGAATTTCCCCACGGTAGGCCTGATCGACGGCACGTTCCGCGCCAATCTGGAAGAAACCGGCATGGGCTATGGCCTGGAGGTCGAGATGATCCGCCTGGCGCACGCCAAGGGCCTGCTGACCACGCCCTACGTCTTCGATCCGGACCAGGCGCGCGCGATGACCGCGGCCGGCGCCGACATCGTGGTGGCGCACATGGGGCTGACCACGGGCGGCAACATCGGCGCGGAGACCGCGCTGTCGCTGGATGACTGCGTGGCGCGCATCGACGCGATCGCCGTCGCGGCGCTGGCCGAGCGCGGCGACGTGATCGTGCTGTGCCACGGCGGACCGATCGCCACGCCGCAGGACGCCGCCCATGTGCTGCAGCGCTGCAGGCATTGCCACGGTTTCTACGGCGCGAGCTCCATGGAGCGCCTGCCTGCCGAACAGGCGCTGACGGCGACCACGCGCGCGTTCAAGCAGCTGAGTTTCTGAGGGCCGGCGGGGCCGCCGGCCCGCGCCGGGATGTGCAAGCAGGCGGCTGCGGCCGGGGAGATTGTCCATGAGTCATCTGGTATATGTCAGCCGTGTCGTCGCCGCGCCCATCGAGCGGGTGTGGCCGCATCTGCGCGACTTCAACGGCCTGTCGGCGTGGCATCCGGGCGTGGCCGACAGCCGCCTGGAGGAGGGCGGGCGCGACGATGCGCCGGGCACGGTGCGCTTCCTGTCGCTCAATCCATCGGGCTACGTGCGCGAGCGTTTGCTGATGCTCGACGATGCGGGGCGGTCGCTGCGCTACGCCATCATCGAAACCGACCTGCCCATGCGCGATTATGTCGCCGGCGTGGATCTGTGTCCGGTTACCGAGGGCGGTGGCACGTTCGCGCAATGGTGGGCCGATTTCGACGTGGTGGCTGGCGCCAACCGGGACGAGGTGGCTCGCCTGGTGGGCGAGGGCGTGTTTGCCGCCGGCCTGCAGGCCCTGGACCAGTACCTGCGCGGCCGGCAGGCATAAGGGCGGGTCAGGCGCGGCTGTTGCGGCCGGCGGGGCGGCAGCCCGCCGGCAGGGTGGCCTGCCGCACATAGGCGCGTAGCGTGTCGATGAGCGCCGCGGCGGCCGGGCTGAGCGCCCGCTCCTGGTGGCCGATGATGCAGAGCGTGCGCATCACGGTGGGGCGCGCCAGCAGCGCGAAGGCCAGGCCCGGCTCGCGCACCCGTTCGGCCGCCAGCGCCGGCAGCAGGGCCACGCCCAGGCCTGCCTTGACCAGCGCCGCCTGCGAGGTGGTGCTGGAGGCTTCGTAGAACGGCGCCGCCGCTTCGATCGGCAGGTCGGCGCGCGCGCGCAGCAGCGCCATGATGCCGGTCTCGTCCACGACCCCCACCAGTTTGCGATGGCTCAGGCGCTCCCAGCGCACGTGGCCGTCGCGGCCCGGCTGGATGCTTGTGTCGTCGGCCCGGTAGAGCACGCCGAAGCGGTCTTCCAGCAAGGGGTCGAACGCCAGCCCCGGCGCGTCGGCCCAGCGGCTGGTCAGGCCGAAGTCGACCTCCTGCGCGGCCACCTGCCGCTGGATGCGTCCGGAGTTGTCGTCGCGCAGGTACAGGCGGATGGCGGGGTGGCGCCGCGCGAAGTCGGCCGCCGCCGGCGCGATCAGCTGGGTAATGGCCGATGGCGCGGCCGCCACGCTCACGCGGCCGCGTTCCAGCGCGCCGTAGCGCACCACATCCTCGATCACGCCGTCGAAATCGGCCAGCAGGCGCATCACGCGCGGCAGGAAATCCTGGCCGGCCGCGCTCAGCAGGACCTTGCGGCTGGTGCGCGCGAACAACTGGGTGCCCAGCGCGGTCTCCAGTTGCCGCACCAGCGTGGTGACCGAGGATTGCGTCTGGAACAGGCGGCGCGCCGCATGCGTGAAACTGCTTTCCTGGGCCACGGCCACGAAGGCGGTCAGGTGCTTGAGCGTGACGTGCTTGGGCAGGCGATTCATTGCAAATTACGATAGATGGATAAAGTAAAACAATTTTTCATGATCGATGTTTGCGATGATACTGGACCCTTCCCAGGTTTGAGACAGGCCCGCAAGGGGTAGACATGCAGAACGCGGAAAAGCTGGATTTCAAGATTACCGGCGGCTGGATCATCGACGGCACGGGCGCGCCGCGCCGCCGCGCCGATCTGGGGGTGCGCGACGGACGCATCGCGGCGATCGGCGAGCTGGGCGCGCATCCGGCGCGCCACGCCTGGGACGCCAGCGGCAAGATCGTGGCGCCGGGTTTCATCGATGTGCACGGCCACGACGACCTGATGTTCGTCGAGAAGCCGGACTTGCGCTGGAAGACCAGCCAGGGCATCACCACGGTCGTGGTGGGCAATTGCGGCGTGAGCGCCGCGCCCGCGCCGCTGCCGGGCAACACCGCGGCGGCGCTGGCGCTGCTGGGCGAGACGCCGTTGTTTGCCGATGTGCCGGCCTATTTCGCCGCGCTCGACGCGCAGCGGCCCATGATCAACGTGGCCGCGCTGGTCGGGTATGCCAACCTGCGGCTGGCGGCGATGCGCGATCCGCAGGCCGCGCCCACGGCGGCCGAGCAGCAGGCCATGCAGGACATGCTGCAGGCGGCGCTCGAGGCCGGCGCGGTGGGTTTCAGCACCGGGCTGGCCTACCAGCCCGGGGCCGTGGCGCAGGCGGCCGAGCTCGAAGGGCTGGCGCGGGTGGCGGCCGAGCGCCGGCGCCTGCATACCAGCCACATCCGCAACGAGGCCGACGGCGTGGAGGCGGCCGTCGAGGAGGTGCTGGCGATAGGGCGCGGCACCGGTTGCGCCACGGTGGTGTCCCACCACAAATGCATGATGCCGCAGAACTGGGGGCGCAGCCGCGCCACCCTGGCCAATATCGACCGCGCGCGCGAGCAGGGCGTGGAGGTGGCGCTGGATATCTATCCCTACCCGGGCAGCTCCACCATCCTGATTCCCGAGCGTGCCGAGACCATCGACGATATCCGCATCACCTGGTCCACGCCGCACCCGGAGTGCAGCGGCGAGTACCTGGCCGATATCGCCGCGCGCTGGGGCTGCGACAAGACCACCGCGGCGCGGCGCCTGGCGCCTGCGGGCGCGATCTACTTCGCCATGGACGAGGACGAGGTCAAGCGCATCTTCCAGCATCCCTGCTGCATGGTGGGCTCGGACGGCCTGCCCAACGATGCGCGCCCGCACCCGCGCCTGTGGGGCAGCTTCACCCGCGTGCTGGGCCGCTATGTGCGGGAAGCCCGGTTGATGACGCTGGAGCAGGCGGTGGCCAGGATGACCGCGCTGCCGGCGCGCGTGTTCGGGTTTGCCGAGCGCGGCGTGCTGCAGCCGGGCGCCTGGGCGGACGTGGTGGTGTTCGACCCCGACACGGTGGCCGACCGCGCCACCTGGGACGAGCCGACGCTGGCGTCGGTCGGCATCGCCGGCGTGCTGGTCAATGGCGCCGAAGTGTTCCCGCAGCCGCCCGCCGATGGCCGCCCCGGCCAGGTACTGCGCGCCGGCGCCTGAGAGCCTGTTTTTTCCCCTACGCATCGATATTGACACGGAGACATCCCATGCGCAAGACCCTGGCCGTTCTGGCCCTGATGGCCGCGTTGCCCGCGGCGCACGCCGATTTTCCCGAGCGTCCGATCACGCTGATCGTGCCGTTCCCGGCCGGCGGCCCGACCGATATCGTCGGCCGCGTGGCCGCGGCCAAGGCAGGTGAAATCCTCGGTCAGCAGATCGTGGTCGAGAACCGGACCGGCGCGGCGGGCACCATCGGCATCACCGCCACCGCGCGGGCCAAGCCCGACGGCTATACGCTGGGCCTGGCCACGGTCAGCACGCACGGCACGGCGCCGCACCTGTTTCCCAACCTGGCCTACGATCCCGTCAAGGACTTCACCCCGGTCAGCAACCTGGTGACCAGCCCCAACATCCTGAGCGTCAATCCTTCGTACCCGGCGGCCGACCTGGGCGCGTTCGTGGCCCACGTGCGCGCCAATCCGGGCCGCGACGGCTACGCCAACGCGGGCGCGGGGGGCGTGAACGACCTGGGCATGATCTGGTTCCTGCAGCTGATCGGCGGCAAGATGACCAGCATTGCCTACCGCGGCTCGGCGCCCGCCCTGACCGACGCCGTCTCGGGCGTGGTGCCGGTGATCTTCGACAACTTCCCCTCGTCGTTGCCGTACATCAAGAGCGGCCATCTGCGTCCGCTGGCCATCACCGGCGCGGCGCGCAATCCGCGCCTGCCCGAGGTGCCCACCTTCGCCGAACAGGGTTACCGCGATTACGACGTCACGGCCTGGTATGGCGTGGTCGCGCCGGCCGGCCTGCCGGACGCGGTGCGCGACAAGCTGGCCCAGGCGTTCGCCCAGGCCGTGCGCGATCCGGCCACGGCCGCGAAGATGGAGGAGACCGGTGCGTTCCCGCTGGGCAACACGCCGGCCGAGTTCGCCGCGCAGATTCAGGCCGAGCAGGCGCGCTGGAAGACCGTGATCGAGAAGGCCGACATCAAGCTGCAGTGACGGCGCGCGCGGCGCTCAGTACACGTCGCGGCGATAGCGCCCGGCGTGCTGCAGCGCCTGCAGCTGCGCCGGGCCCAGGATGTCGGCCAGCGCCTGGTGCACGCCTTCGGCCATGCCGTGCAGGCTGCCGCACACATATACCGCGGCGCCCTCGCGTATCCAGTCGCGCACGCGTTCGGCGCGTTCGCGCAGCAGGTCCTGCACGTAGCGGCGCTGCGGCGCGTCGCGCGAAAACACCGCGTCCACGTATTCAAGCCAGCCTTCGCCGCGCCATTGCGCCAGCTCGTCGCGGCAGAACCAGTCGTGGGCGGCGCTGCGCTCGCCGAACACCAGCCAGTTGCGCCCGTGGCCGGCGCTGCGGCGCGCCTTGAGGAGGGCGCGCAGGCCGGCCAGCCCGGTGCCGTTGCCGACCAGGATCAACGGGCGGGCGTCGGCCGGCGGATGGAAGTTGCGATTGGCGCGCACTCGCAGGTCGATGGCCTGGCCGGTTTGCGCGATGTGCGTCAGCCAGCCGCTGCCCAGGCCCAGCGCGCCGTCGGCGGAGCGCATCTGGCGCACCAGCAGGTGCACCGCGCCGTCGGCCGGCAGCGAGGCAATCGAATATTCGCGATGGGCATGCAGCGGGCTGTCGGGCGCATCGCGCGGGCCGATCTCGGCAATGTCGCCGGCCTGCCATTGCGGCGCCGTGCCGTGCGGCGGCGTCAGTTCGATGAAGTAGCAAGGCGCGCCCTGGCTGCCGGGGTTGAGCAGGGTGCGCCGCGCCAGCCGCCAGGACTGGTAGGCGGGGGCCTGCCAGTCCGGCAGGTCGGTGCAGCCGGTTACCACGCCCAGGTGGCGCTGCCAGTGGCGCAGCGCCGCCGCGTCGCCGGCGTCGACTTCGACCAGGTCGAACAGCGGCGCGGCGCCGTTGGCGCGCAGCCAGTCGTCCAGGCGATGGCCGAAGCCGCAGAAGTGCGCGTAGCTGCTGTCGCCCAGCGCGAGCACGGCGTAGCGCAAGGCGCCCAGCCCGGCGCCGGATTGCATGGCGGTGTCGGCGAACGGGGCGGCCGCGTCGGGCGGATCGCCTTCGCCGTAGGTGCTGACGATGAACAGCGCACGCGCATAGTGGCCGAGCGTGGCGGCGTCGATCTGTCCGAGCTCGGCCACGCGCGCTTGCAGGCCGCCGCTGGCCAGCGCCGCCGCGGTATGTTCGGCCAGTTCGGCGGCGAAGCCGGTCTGGCTGGCGTAGGCCACCAGGACGGTCTGCGGGCCGGGCCGGGCCTCGAGCGCGCGCAGCGCGCGAGCCTGGCTGGCGGCGCGCATGCGCGCCTGGCGCCACGCCCACAGGCACAGCAACAGCCAGGCGAGCACGAGGCCGGCCGCGGCGACCGGGCGCGGATGGGGCGGCAGCGGCATCAAGGGCGGTCCATCAGCGCGGCGAAGGCCGGCGTGGCGCGTACCTCGTGGCCCGCCGCGCCGCGCAGGATGAACAGGGCGGCCAGGTCGTGGCGCGCGGCGTAGTCGGCGCCGGCGGCCGCGCCCAGTACGCCCAGTGCGGTGGCCAGGCCATCGGCCAGCATGCATTCGGGATGGATCACCGTGACCGAGGCCAGGTCGTTGTCGAGCGGCTTGCCGGTGCGGGGGGTCCAGCGTGTGCGCGTAGCGCCGGCCGGCCTGTTCGATGTAGCGGCGGTAATCGCCCGAGGTGGCGATCGACTGGTCGCGCAGCGGCACCGCCAGCGCATGCGCGCCGCTGGCGTCGGGCACTTCGACCGCGACACGCCAGGGCAGGCCATCGGGCCGCGCGCCATGGGCGCGCAGCTCGCCGCCCACTTCCACCAGGCAGGCAGTCACGCCCAGCGCGCGCAGGGCCAGCGCGGCGCGGTCCACGCCATAGCCCTTGGCGATGGATGACAGGTCCAGGCGTACGCCGCCGGGTTGCCAGGCGCGCCGGGCCTGGGCGTCCAGCCGTACCCGTGCGTGGCCGCAATCGGCCAGGGCCGCGGCGATCGCCGCGGCGGCCGGCGGCTCATGCACGCGCGGTCCGGCGCCAAAGCCCCAGGCGTCGACCAGCGCGCCGATGGTCGGGTCGTAGGCGCCGCCGCTTGCGTCGGCCAGGTCCAGCGCGTGCGACAGCACATGGAACAGCGCTTCGGGCAGCGCCTGCCAGCCCGTCGCGGCGCGATTGAAGCGCGAGATGTCCGAGCCGGCCTCCCAGGTGCTCATCTGGGCCACGACCTCGTCCAGCGCCGCCGCGATGGCCGCCTGGGCCTGCTGGCGCGTCACGCCGGGCGGCAGGGCCAGGCGTGCGGACCAGGTCGTGCCCATGGTGGCGCCGGCCAGCGCCACCGGCTCGCCGGACAGGCGCGGCGGGGCCGAGGGCATGCGCGCCGCCAGCGGCGGCGCGTAGGACGGTGGACGGGCCATGCTCATGCGCTCAGGGGCGCAGCACTTCCAGGGTCAGCGCGTACGACATGCGGCGCTTGGTGGCCTTGGGCACGCTGACCTTGTCGTCTTCGGCCTCGGTGTGCACCCAGTACATGCCGGGCTGCGGCCACTTGACCTGGAACTTGCCGTCGGCGTCGGTCTTGAGCTCGATCTCCTCGATCTTGTCGCGGTAGCGGCTGCCGTTGGGCACGATTTCCATTTCCAGGCCGGCGGCGGGCTTGCCGTCGAGCAGCATCTGGAAGGTGGCCGGCTCGTCGGAATACAGATCGTTCGGGTGCGATACCGCCACCAGCTCCAGGCCCTTGCCGACCGGCTTGATCGCGCCGGGTTTGCCGGCGGTCACGAAGGTTTCGACGCGGCCCAGGCTCTGCGAGACTTCCAGTTCCTGCGCGTTGGCGGGTACCGCCGCGGCCATGCCTTCGGGCTTGCCGAAGTAGCGCTTGGGCTTGCCGTCTTCCTTCCAGCGCGCGAACACGCCGTCGTTGACCACCGCCACGCGATACGTGCCGTTCTGCTTGAGCTGCAGGTCGAAGGTGCTGCGGATCTTGCCGCGGCTGACGTTCTCGGCCTGCGCGGCGCTGCCGTCGGGGGCGATGATGTCCAGGCCATCCAGGCGCAGCGGCGCGTGGTTGAAGTAGAACTTGTCGTTGCCGACCGCGGCGTCCACGGTGATCCAGCTATCCACGCCGGACAGCACCGTGGAAGAGGGCAGGACCCAGACGTCGTGCGCCTGCGCGGCGAGCGGCAGGGCCAGGGTCAGGGCGGCGGCCAGTTTGGCTACGGCTTTCATGAGGGCGCTCCTAGTGGGGGAAAGGGATGTCAGGGCTTGAGGTCGACGGCGATGGCGCCCAGCTCGTGCTCGCCGCGGGCGGTGAGCTGCTGCGCCTGTTGCGGCGGCCAGTCAAAGGGCACGCGTACCAGTTCGCGGCCGCCGACCTCGCGGGCGGCCTCGACCACCACGGCGTATTTGCCGGGCTTGAGATCGGCCAGCGGCTTGGCGGTGCCGGCGAACGACAGGGCGTGCTTGCCCGCCGGACGCGTGGCGCCGCTGACGCCGTCGACCGGGAACTGCTGGTTGCGGCCGCTGCGGCGCCACCATTGGCGCATGTCCTTGAGCCATTCGGCGCCTTCGTTGTTCTTCTTGGCCACGTCGTACCAGACTGCCAGGTCGCCCGCCACGCTCTGGTCGGCCTGCTCGATCCAGATGGCCACGTACGGGCGGTGGTACTCGGCCACGTCCAGGCGGGGAATTTCGACGCTCAGGCCCAGGTCGGCCGCGTAGGCGGTGCGGGCCACCAGGCCGGCCAGCAGGGCAGACAACAACAGTTTGCGCATAGTCCGATATCCAGTAAGACGGTCAATGAATGAATAGCAGTGCCAGCACGACCGGGATGACCACGCCCAGCCCGACCATGGGCCAGGTGGCGGCGCGATTGCCGGCGTGCATTTTCAGCAGCACCAGTCCGGTGAGCGAAAACACCAGACAGGCCACTGCGAAGATGTCCAGGAACCAGTTCCAGGCCAGGCCGGTGTGGCGTCCTTTGTGCAGGTCGTTCAGGTAGGCGATCCAGCCGCGGTCGGTGCGCTCGTATTCCAGTTCGCCGCTTTGCAGGTCGATCGACAGCCAGGCGTCGCCGCCCGGCCGCGGCAGCGACACGTACAGTTCGTCGGGCGACCATTCGGGCTTGGCGGCGGCGCCGCGCGCATCGACATCGAGCTCGCGGTCCAGCCATTCGAGCAGCGCCGGCGGCAGGGCCGGCCTGGCGGGGGCGGCGGCGGCCAGTTCGGCGCGCAGCGGCGCCGGCAATTCCAGATGGCGGGTATCGACGCGCGCGCGCGACTCGATGTGCGAGGCGTTGTTCAGCGTCAGGCCGGTCACGGCAAACAGCAGCATGCCCAGCAGGCAGAGCGCCGAACTGATCCAGTGCCATTGATGCAGCGTCTTCAGCCAGTAGGCGCGCCGTTTGGAGGAGGTTTTGCCGTCCATGGGATTTCGTTTGTCAAGGTCGTGGATTCTAACACTTAATGAGAATGAATCTTATAAAAGCCTCGTTTTCATCCTGGCTTGCCGTATTTCAATCGGTTTCGCGCGCGTCACACGGGCGCGGCGCGACGCGGATATAGAATCGTCGCCATGTCCTCCAACCCGGTTTCCGCCTCATGCGCGCCTGTCTTGCAGGTGCACGGCCTGACCAAGCGCTACGGCGAGCGCGTGATCGTCGACGGCCTGTCCTTCGCGCTGCGGCGCGGCGAATGCTACGGCCTGCTGGGCCCCAACGGCGCCGGCAAGACCACGACCTTGCGCGCCTTGCTGGGCCTGACGCCGTTTGACGGCGGAGCCGTCGAGGTGCTGGGCCACGCCGTGCCGGCGCAGGCCAGGCAGGCGCGGGCGCGCCTGGGCGTGGTGCCGCAGATCGACAACCTGGACCCCGATTTCACCGTGGCCGAGAACCTGCTGGTGTTCGGCCGCTACTTCGGCCTGAGCGACGCGCAGGTACGGGCCAGGCTGCCGCAATTGCTGGCCTTCGCGGCGCTGGCGGCCAAGGCCGATGCGCGCATCGGCGAGCTCTCCGGCGGCATGAAGCGGCGCCTGACGCTGGCGCGCGCGCTCATCAACGATCCCGACCTCATCATCATGGACGAGCCGACCACCGGGCTGGACCCGCAGGCGCGCCACCTGATCTGGGAGCGCCTGAAGGCGCTGCTGGCGCGCGGCAAGACCATCCTGCTGACCACGCACTTCATGGACGAGGCCGAACGCCTGTGCCACCGGCTCGGCGTGATCGACCACGGCCGGCTGATTACCGAAGGCGCGCCCCGGGCCCTGATCGAGCGCTGCCTGGAGCCGCAGGTGGTCGAGGTCTATGGCGATGACCTGCACGCCTGGCTGGATGCGCACCGCGCGGCCTTGCCGGCGCGGGTCGAGGTGAGCGGCGAAACGGCGTTCTGCCATACGGACGACGCCACGCCCGTCGTGCAGGCGCTGCAGGGCTGGCCGGACCTGCGCTACCTGCACCGGCCCGCCAACCTCGAAGACCTGTTCCTGCGCCTGACGGGACGCGGCATGCGGGAGGACGCATGAGTGCGGGCGCCTGGGGCTGGCCGCCGCTGACGCGCCGCTGCGTGGCGGTGCTGCGGCGCAATTTCCTGGTGTGGCGCAAGACGGCCCTGACCACGGTGCTGGGCGATGTTCTCGACCCCGTCGTCGCGCTGCTGGCGCTGGGGTTCGGCCTGGGCGCGCTGCTGCCGGGCATCGAGGGCGTGCCCTACGTGACCTTCCTGTCGGCCGGCTCGATGTGCGTGGGCGCGCTGTACGGCGCCACCTTCGAGGCCACCTACAACGCTTTCTCGCGCCTGCACGTGCAGCGCACCTGGGACGCCATGCTGAGCACGCCGCTGGACCTGGACGACGTGGTCTGGGCGGAAATCCTGTGGGCGGCCGCCAAGGCGCTCAAGAGCGGGATTGCCATCCTGCTGGTGGTGGTGGCGCTGGACATCGCGCGCGCCGACCCTGCTGTGGGTGCCGCCGGTGCTGGCCCTGGCCGGGCTGGCTTTCGCCTCGATGGCGCTGGTGGTCAGCGCGCTGGCGCGCGGCTACGAGTTCTTCATGTATTACTTCACGCTGGGCGTCACGCCCATGGTGTTCCTGTCGGGGGTGTTCTTTCCCGCCTCGCAACTGCCGGCCGCGCTGGCCGGCCCGCTGCAGTGGCTGCCCGTGGCTCCGGCGGTCAATCTGATCCGGCCGCTCACGCTGGGACAGGTGCCGCACGCCTGGTGGGCCGATGTGGCGCAACTGGCCGCGACGGCGGCGCTGGGCATCTGGCTGGTGGCGGTGCTGATGCGGCGCCGGCTGCTGCGTTGAACAGCGTTGAACCGCGCCCCATGACAGGGGCGGCGCGGGCGTCTAACATGTTTCCAGGGCCCGCCTGGGTGGTTTGTCTCGGTACTCAAAGGAGAACGTCATGGTCACGGATGCGGTGTTGAATCATGCAGGACGCGAGTGGGGCTGGGTGGCGTTGCGCGGCGTGGTGGCGGTGCTGTTCGGCCTGATGGCAGTGCTGATGCCCGGCATCACGTTGTCGGCGCTGGTGCTGGTATGGGGCGCTTTCGCGCTGGCCGACGGGATCTTCGCGCTGATCGCGGGCTGGCGCATCCGCGACCAGGACAAGCCGTTGTGGCCGCTGATCCTGGTGGGCCTGACGGGTATCGCGGCCGGCATCGCGACCTTTGCCTGGCCCGGGCTGACCGCGCTGGTGCTGCTGTACATCATCGCGTTCTGGGCCGTGATCGGCGGGGTGTTCCAGATTGCCGCGGCGATCCGCTTTCGCAAGGATATCGAGAACGAGTGGCTGCACGGCCTGTCGGGCGCGCTGTCCATCGTATTCGGCGCGCTGCTGCTGTTCCAGCCGGGTGCCGGCGCGCTGGCGCTGGTGTGGGTGATCGGCGTGTACGCGGTGCTGTTCGGCGTGCTGCTGCTGGCCCTGGCATTGCGGCTCAAGAACCACGCCGCGACGCCGGCCTGAGGAGTTGCCGTGCTGACTTTCGCTCCGCTCAATTTCCTCGCCATCGGGGTGGGCGCGACCCTGGGCGCCTGGCTGCGCTGGGTGCCGGGCCTGCGCCTGAATGGCGCGGGCTGGCCGTGGGGCACGCTGACGGCCAATCTGGTCGGCGGCTACCTTATCGGCGTGATGGTCGCGCTCATCGCCAGCCATCCGGAATGGCCCGCCTGGATACGGCTGGCCGCGGTAACCGGCTTCCTGGGCGGGCTGACCACGTTCTCGACCTTCTCGGCCGAGACCGTCGACATGCTGGAGCGCGGCGTCTACGCGACCGCGGCGGCCTACGCCGGCGCGAGCCTGGCCGGTTCGCTGGCCATGACCGGGCTGGCGACCGTGCGCCTGCTGTTGCGCTGAGGCCGGCGCCGGGCGCCAGGTTTCAGTCCTGCGTGGCCGCGCCGCCGAGCACGACGCGGGCGGCTTGCAGGCCGCTGCGCACCGCGCCTTCGAGCACGCCGGGGTAGCCCGTGTCGGTCCAGTCGCCGGCCAGCGCCAGCGAGCGCCATGGGGTGCTGTTCAGCGGCCGCGCCAGGCCCGGCACGGCGGCGAAGGTGGCGCGCTTTTCCACGAACAGTTCGGCTATCTCGACGGCGGGCATCGGGGCCAGGCGCGCCGGGTGGCGGCGGGCCTGTTCGGCCACCTGGCGCGTCAGGGCGGCGATGGCCTGTTCGCGGTCGGCAGCCGCCACGGCGCGCGCCGCGCTGACCACCACCGCCAGTTCGCCGCGCTCGCCACGGCCGGTCAGGCGCGAGCGGTCGAACAGCCACTGGCCGTGAAAGCCGCGCGCCGGTTCCTCGCGCAGCATCATCATGGGCTCGGGCAGGGGCCAGGGGCCGGCCAGGCGCAAATTCAACGTGGCGATGGGTTCGTAATCGAACGCCTGCAGGGCGCGCAGCAGCCCGCTGGAGCCTCGCTCGGCCAGCGCATTCTCAAGCAGGCGCGCCGCCACCTGGGGCGATACGGCCAGTACGGCCGCGTCGAACCGTTCGCCGTTGACCTCGACGCTATGGGCCTGCGGCGTCAGACGCCGCACCGTGTTGCCGTAGCGCATGGTGGCCTGGAGGGCCGCCACGTCGGGCCACAGCGCCGACAGGTCGGCGCAGGGCAGCAGCAGATCGCTGTTGCGCCGGTGGCCGGTCAGGCTGTCGCGCAGGATGTGCGCGTACAGCAGGGCGCTGGCCTGCGCCGGGGGAGTGTTCAGGGCAGCCAGGCACAGGGGCACCCAGACGGATTGGCGGATGCCGGCGGGCTGGCGGGTATGGTCCAGCAGCTGCGTGACGGTCCAGTCGCGCGGCGCCTGCCACTGCATCTGGCGCAGGTAGTGCATGAGCCGCACGGCAGCCACGCGCGAGCGCCAGGGCAGGCCGCGCGCCAGCAGCAGCGCGGCGGCGGCGTGCAGGGGGGCGGGCAGGGGCGGCGCCGACAGGCGAAAGCCGCCGTCCAGGCTGGCCAGCCGCAACGGCCGGCGCATCAGCAGCGCATCCGGGTTGCGTCCCAGGCGGCGCATCAGCGCCAGGGTTTCGCCATAGGCGCCCAGCAGGATGTGCTGGCCGTTGTCCAGGTCGTCGCCGAACTCCGGGTGGACCACGCGGCGGGCGCGCCCGCCGGGCGTGCGCCCGGCTTCGAACACCGTGACCTTGGCGTCGGCCTCGCGCAGCGCCACGCTGGCTGCCAGGCCGGCCCAGCCCGCTCCGATGACGGCGACCTTCATCGCGCCAGCCGGCGCACCAGGGGGGCGCCGCCGCTTACCCAGGTCTTCCAGGCCAGCCACAGCTTGCGCACGGGCGTCAGCGAAATGCGCTGGTGCAGCACCTGCCAGTCGTCGCGCTCGATTTCGTCGAGCAGCGCATGGTAGATGGCCGCCATCATCAGCCCGGGCCGCTGGGCGCGCCGGTCCGTCTCGGGCAGGGCCTGCATCGCCTCGCGGTACAGCCCGCGGGCGCGCTCGGCCTGAAAGCGCATCAGCGCGCTGAAGCGTTCGGAATGGACGCCGTTGAGGATATCGGCGGCCTTGACCTCGAATTGCTGCAGTTCATTGACCGGCAGGTAGATGCGGCCGCGCCGCGCGTCGTCGCCGACATCGCGGATGATGTTGGTGAGCTGGAACGCCAGTCCCAGCTTGCCGGCATAGTCCAGCGTGCGCGCATCCTGGTAGCCGAACACGCCGGCCGACAATTCGCCGACCACGCCGGCCACGTGCCAACAGTACTTGCGCAGGCCGGGCCAGTCCAGGTAGCGGGTCTGGTCCAGGTCCATCTCCATGCCGTCGATGACGGCCAGCAGACGCTCGCGCGTGATGTTGCAATCGGCCAGGTGCGGCTGCAGCGCGCGCGTGACGGGGTGGTCCGGCTTGCCATCGACCATCTGGTCGACCTGCGTGCGCCACCAGGCCAGCTTGACGCGCGCCAGGGACGGGTCGCTGCATTCGTCGACCACGTCGTCGACCTCGCGACAGAACGCGTACAGCGCAGTAATGGCCCGCCGCCGCGCCGGCGGCAGGAACAGGAACGAGTAATAGAAGTTGGAGCCGCTTCTGGCGGCCTTTTCCTGGCAGTATTCGTCAGGGGTCATATCAGGTGAAGGCGCGCCACAGCATGACGGCCCAATCTTTGGCGCCCAACTCGGGGCGATTCATGAAGACGTCGTATCCGGCGTCCTCGATGCGTTGCAGGATGCGCAGGCCGCCCTGGACGACCAGGCGCAATTCCAACCCGATCCTGCCCGGCAGGCGGCGCGGCAGCGCAGCGCCAGAGTGTAGCAGCGCGCGCGTGCGCTGCACTTCGAAGGCCATCAGCTCGCGCCATTGCGGGGTCAGCCGGCAGGCTGCCAGGTCGTCGCGGCTGATACCATGGCGGCGCAGGTCCTCCTCGGGCAGGTAGACGCGCTGCTTGCGCCAGTCGATGCGCACGTCCTGCCAGAAATTCACCAACTGCAGGCCGGTGCAGATCGCATCGGCATCGCGCAGGTTGGCTTCGTCGACGGCGCCGTACAGGTGCAGCATCAGCCGGCCCACCGGGTTGGCCGAGCGCCGGCAGTAGTCCAGCAGATCGTCATGGGACTCGTAGCGCTTGACCGAGATGTCCTGCTCGAACGCCGACAACAGGTCGAAGAACGGCGTGATGGGCAACTGGTGGCGCGCGATGGTGGCCGCCAGCGGGGTGAAGATGGGCGCCAGGTCGGCGCTGGCCGGCACGGCCAGCGTGCCGGGTTCGGCGCCGATGCGATGCAGCTCGGCGCGGAAGGCGGCCAGCTGGCGCAGGCGCTCGGCGTCCTCGGCGGCGCCTTCATCGGCGATATCGTCGGCGGCGCGGGCGAATCGATAGATATCGGTCACGGCGCCGCGCAACCGCCGCGGCAGCAGCAGCGAAGCAACGGGGAAATTCTCGTAGTGATCGATGGCCATACGGATAGCGAGGTCAGGGCGGCATCAGCCGCCGGAATGAGGCATTTTAGGGGAGGGCGGCGTATGGCGCCGCGGGCGGATCAGTTAGACTTGGCGGCAACAGGCCCGGGTGCCTCGGAAATCTCATCATGCCGCGTCCCATATTTGCTTCGATCTCCCAGTCCGCGCTGCGGCACAACCTTGCCACCGTGCGTCGTCATCTCGATGACGTGGCGGCCAAGGCGGACGGCACGCCGCCCTCCATCTGGGCGGTCCTCAAGGCCAATGCCTACGGCCATGGCATCGAACAGGCGGTGGCCGGTTTCTCGGCGGCCCAGGGCCTGGCCATGCTGGACCTGCAGGAGGCCGTGCGCTGCCGCGAAGCGGGCTGGGGCGGCCCCATCCTGCTGCTCGAAGGCTTCTTCCAGCCGTCCGACCTGGAAATCGTCGACCGCTATCATCTCGCCACCACCGTGCATACGCGCGAGCAGTTCGACATGCTGGCGCATGCGCGGCTGTCGCGCCGCGTCGACATCATGGTCAAGCTCAACAGCGGCATGAACCGGCTGGGTTTCGCGCCGGACGCCTACGGGTCCGCCTACGCGCGCGCGCAGCAGCTGCATGAGTACGGCGTGGTGGGCGGCATCGGCAAGATGACCCATTTCGCCTGTGCCGACGGGCCGCAGGGCGTGACCCAGCAGATGAACGTCTTCAACGGCGCCACCGCGCACCTGGCCGGGGCGACCAGCGTCTGCAATTCGGCCGCCACCCTGCGCTATGCCGACCTGGCGGTCGGCCACGACGGCCAGACCCACTGGGTGCGGCCGGGCATCTGCCTGTACGGCGCCTCGCCGTTCGCCGATGCGCAGGCCGGCGCGTTCGGATTGATTCCGGCCATGACGCTGCGCTCCGAGCTGATTGCCATCCAGGATATCCCGGCCGGCGCGGCGGTGGGTTATGGCGCCATTTTCCGCGCCGACCGGCCGATGCGCATCGGCGTGGTGGCGTGCGGCTATGCCGACGGCTATCCGCGCCATGCCGGCACCGGTACGCCCCTGACCGTGGGCGGCGTGCGCACGCGGCTGGTCGGCCGCGTGTCGATGGACATGCTCATGGTCGACCTGGATCCGGTGCCGGCCGCCGGCATCGGCACGCCCGTGGTGCTGTGGGGCGAGGACGGCCCGTCGGTCGACGAAGTGGCCGAGGCCGCTGGCACCATCGGCTACGAATTGCTGTGCGCGCTGGCCCCGCGCGTACCCGTGCGCCACGAAGGCTGAGCATTGTGCGGATCGCCGGCGGGCCGGCCTGCTGGCATGAATTGCTACGCAAGTTACATGACGCCGCCGGCCGGATGGTGTCTACTCTATACCCTGTCGTCGCGCGGCCGCCGGTCGCGCTGGCGGGGCAAACATGACGAGGTTTCAATCCATGAAGGACAAATGCGTGCTGGTGACAGGTGCCACCAAAGGCATCGGCTGGGCACTGACGCAGCGGTTGACCGATCTGGGTTGCCACGTAGTGGGTATCGCGCGCAATACCGCCGATGTGGACTTCCCTGGCTATCTCTACGCCTGCGACCTGGCCGACGCCGGCCGCACCGAAGAGGTGCTGCGCGAGATCCGCGATAAATTCCCGGTCGATGCGGTGGTCAACAATGTCGGCATCGTGGCGCCGCAGGCGCTCGGCGAGATCGACCTGGCCACGCTCTACAGCGTGCTCGACCTGAACGTGCGCGTGGCGGTGCAGGTCACCCAGACCTTCGTCGAATCGATGAAGGTGCGGCGTAGCGGACGGATCGTCAATATCTGTAGCCGCGCCATCCTGGGAGCCTACGACCGCACCAGTTATTCGGCCGCCAAGAGCGCCCTGGTCGGGTGCACCCGCACCTGGGCGCTGGAACTGGCCGAGTATGGCGTCACCGTCAACGCGGTGGCGCCCGGCCCGGTCGAGACCGAGCTGTTCCGGCGCGGCCATCCGGCCGGCAGCGACGCCGAAAAGCGCGCCCAGGCTTCGATTCCCATGAAGCGGTTCGGTACGCCGGCCGAGGTCGCCGCCGCGGTGGCGTTTTTGTTGTCGGACGACGCCGGCTTCATTACCGGGTAGGTCCTGGGCGTGGACGGCGGCGGCAGCCTGGGCGGCCACTGACCGGTTCCGCCCCCTATTGGCCGGGCGTACCGCCGTCGGCTGGCGCCAGCTGCTCGAGATCGGGCGGCAGGGCCAGTCCCGGGGCGGCACGGCGCCAGGCCAGGACCTGCGCGGCCGCCTCCTGCGGCTTGCCCTCGCGCACCAGCGCGCGGATGCGCTCGACGCGTTGCGCATAGGCCGGATCGTCACGCTGGCGCGCTGACGCCGCCAGATTTTCCTGTTGCTGTTTTTCGGCCCGCACCGCGGGCGCGGCGCGCTGCGGCATATAGCCGCGCCGTGCCGGCGCGGCGTCCTGGGCCGATGATTCGGCCGCGGCCCCGCGTGCCGCCTCGGGCGCCAGCGCAGGTGGCAGGGCGGGCGCGGGCGCCGGCGCACCCAGCGGCGGCGGCGCGGCCAGGGCGGGATCGGGGGCGGGCGGCTCGGGCATGGCGTCGCGGGTGGCCTGGGCGGCCTCCTGCTCGGCCTGCAGCTCGACCTCGGCGGCGGGCTGCAGCGCGTACTGCTCCAGGTCGGTGAACACGAACAGGGCGCTCACCGCGACCACGCAGGCCGCCACCGCCCAGGCCGGGTGCCAGGTCGCGCGTGGCCGGCGGGCGCGCCGGTCGGCTTCGGCGGCGCGCTGGGCCTGCTCGCGGATCGAGGCGTCGAGCATGATGTCGGGCTCGTGGCGCGGCAGCTCGCGATACAGCGCGCGCAGGTCGCGATCGTCGTCGTCGGGCGGCAGGTGCGGGTTCATGGCCTAGGGGCTCCTGGGGGCGCTCTCGGAGCTCAGCTCCTCGCGGATGCGCCGGGTGGCGTAGCGCAGGCGCGATTTGACGGTTTCGCGAGAGACACCGGTGACTTGCGCAATTTCTTCCACATCCAGATCGTGCTCCAGTCGCAGCAGCATTGCCAGTCTTTGTTCATCCGGCAGGCGCTCGATGGCCAGTTGCAGCCGGCGGCGCTGCTGGAACTCGGATAGCCGCGCCTCGGGCTGCTCGTGTTCGGCGGCGGGCACGCTGGCCAGCGCGGCCTCGGCCTGTTCCGGGGCGACCGGGGCGGGCTGGCGGCGATGGGCATCGACCAGCAGATTGTGCGCGATCTGCAGCAGCCAGGTGGTAAAGCGCGCCTGGGGGCGGTAGCGGGCCCGGGCGTCGATGACGCGGCTCCAGGTTTCCTGGAAGATGTCGTCGGCCTGGGCGGCGTTGCGCGCACTGCGCAGGATGTAGCGATACAGGCCGGCGCGGTGGCGGGCGTACAGGGCGTCGAAGGCGTCCATGTCGCCTTCGGCCCCGTAGGCCAGCATCAAGGCTTCGTCGGCGGCGCTCGCGGTGTCCATGGCGGCGCAGTGTATCGCCTCGGCGGCGATTGCGCACGCCGCCGAGGCCGGCGCGACTGCCAGGGCCGTCACCGTAATCAGCGCGCCGCCGGCGTGCCCAGGCTGGCGGCCAGCTCGACCAGGTTGGCGAACTCGGCCTGCAGGCCCAGCGGGTCGGCGCCGCGCGATTGCCGCGCCAGCGCCGCGATGGCCTGCGGCGCGTAGCCGTCCAGGTATTTGCCGCCGCGCAGCCATTGCGTGAAGGCCGCCGCGGCCGCCGCGCGATTCAGGCGCGCGCTGGCGGCCGGCGCCGCCGCGTCGGCGGCCACCGGTTGTTCGATCAGGCGGCTGGCGCCGCCTTCGGGCGACTGGTAGCGGATGCGCACATAGGCCAGCTCGTCGCGCGGGCTGTCCGCGGCGCGGGCCGGCTGTCCGTAACGCAGCGCATCGATGCGCTGCGCTGCGCCCGCCGGCGTGATCTCGTACAGCGCCGTTACGTTGGCGCCGGCGCCCAGTTCGCCCGCGTCGACCGCGTCATTGTTGAAGTCCTCCCGCGCCAGGGCGCGCTTCTCGTAGCCGATCAGGCGGTACTCGGCCACCCGCGCCGGGTTGAATTCGACCTGCACCTTGACGTCCTTGGCGATGGTCAGCAGGGTCGCCGACAGCTCGCTGGCAAAGACCTTGCGCGCCTGCAGCAGGCTGTCGATGTAGTGATAGCTGCCGTCGCCGGCGTTGGCCAGCTGCATGGCCATGGCATCGTTGTAGTTGCCGCTGCCCAGCCCCAGGGTGGTCAGCGCGATGCCGCGCTTGCGCTGGCTGCCGACATAGTCCTTGAGCTGCGCAAGATCGGTGCGGCCGACGTTGAAGTCGCCGTCGCTGGCCAGCACGATGCGGTTGACGCCATCCTTGACCAGGCCCTTGGCGGCCTCGGCGTAGGCCAGCTCCAGGCCGGCGCCGCCATTGGTCGAGCCGCTGGCCTGCAGGCCGTCGATGGCCGCCAGGATCTGCGCATGGCGATCGCCGGGCGTGGAGGGCAGCACCAGGCCGGCGCTGCCGGCGTAGGCGACGATGGCGACGCGGTCCTGCGCGCGCATCTGCGTCACCAGCTGGCGCAGGGCCGATTTGAGCAGCGGCAGCTTGGCCCGGTCGGCCATCGAGCCGGAGGTGTCGATCAGCAGCACCAGGTTGACCGCGGGAATATCCTGCGGCGCCACCCGGTATCCCTGGATGCCGACCAGCAGCAGCTGGCGCTGCGGATTCCAGGGCGCCGGCGCGATCTCGGTCGTGAGGGAAAAGGGGACGGCCGGCGTGGCGGGGGCCGGGTAGCCGTAGTCGAAGTAATTGATGAATGCTTCGGCGCGCACGGCGTCGGCCGGCGGCAGGCGGCCATCGTTGAGCAGGCGGCGCACATTGCTGTACGAGCCGGTATCCACGTCCAGCCCGAAGGTGGAGACCGGCTGCTCCTGTGCCAGCTGGACAGGATTGTCCTGGTAGCCGGCATAGTTTTCGCGATCTTCCTGGATGACGGGCATGGGCGCCGGCATGATCCGCATGCGCGCCTGGTCGGCATGCGCCCGGGCCGCCGCGTGCGACGCCGGGGGCATATAGGTTTGCGCCGCCAGTTCGCGCTGCGGCGCGCCGGCCGGTTCGCCGCGCGGCGCCGCCGGCACGGCCTGGGGCGCCGGCTGGCCCGGTACGGCGGCGGGCTGGCCGGCCACGCCGGCCGAAGGCGGTTCGGTCGGGCTGCAGGCGCTCAGCATGGCCAGGCTGAGCACCGTGTACAGCAGGGGGGAGGGGCGTAGGATCGGCGTCATGGCGTCGGGTCTCGTGGTGGTGGATCGGTACTTGGTTAAACGCACGAGGGGGCCGGAAGGGGTTGATGGGCGAGGACAGAATTGCAAACAAACGTATCGCGCCTCGCTTGCCGGTAAACTGCCGGCATGGCGAAATCCCGAACCATCTATGTCTGCGCCGAATGCGGCGGCACCAGCCTCAAGTGGCAGGGCAAGTGCCCGCACTGCTCGGCCTGGAATACCCTGGAAGAAACCGTGGAGTCCGCCGCGTCCTCGGCCGGCGGGCATCGCTACGCGCCCCTGGCGGCGGCCAGCCCGGTGCGCAGCCTGTCCGAAATCGAAGCGCGCGAGACGCCGCGCCAGCCCACCGGGCTGGACGAGTTCGACCGCGTGCTGGGCGGCGGGCTGGTCGCCGGCGCGGTGGTGCTGATCGGCGGCGACCCCGGCATCGGCAAGTCCACGCTGCTGCTGCAGGCGCTGGCCTCGCTGTCGGCCACGACCAAGGTGTTGTACGTCACCGGTGAAGAGTCGGCCGAACAGGTCGCGCTGCGGGCGCGCCGGCTGGGCCTGCAGACCGGCAATGTCGACTTGCTGGCCGAGATCCGGCTCGAGGCGATCCAGGCGGCCGTGTCGGAACAGAAGCCGACCGTGGCGGTGATCGATTCGATCCAGACGCTCTACAGCGGCGAGCTGACCGCCGCGCCGGGCTCGGTGTCCCAGGTGCGCGAATGCGCGGCGCAGCTGACGCGCCTGGCCAAGCAGACCGGCATCGCCATCGTGATGATCGGCCACGTCACCAAGGACGGCGCGCTGGCCGGACCGCGCGTGCTCGAACACATCGTCGACACGGTGCTGTACTTCGAGGGCGACACGCATTCGTCGTTTCGCCTGGTGCGCGCGTTCAAGAACCGCTTTGGCGCCGTCAACGAACTGGGCGTGTTCGCCATGACCGACCGCGGCCTGCGCGGCGTGGCCAATCCGTCCGCGCTGTTTCTCTCGCAGCACCAGCAGCAGGTGGCCGGTTCCTGCGTGCTGGCGACCCAGGAGGGCACGCGCCCGCTGCTGGTGGAAGTGCAGGCGCTCGTCGATACCTCGCATGCGCCCAATCCGCGGCGCCTGACGGTCGGGCTGGAGGGCAACCGCCTGGCCATGCTGCTGGCCGTCATGCACCGCCATGCGGGCGTCTCGACCTACGACCAGGACGTGTTCGTCAATGCCGTGGGCGGGGTGCGCATCACCGAGCCGGCGGCCGACCTGCCGGTACTGCTGGCCATCATGTCATCGCTGCGCGACAAGCCGCTGCCCGCCGGCCTGGTGGCGTTCGGCGAGATCGGCCTGGCCGGCGAGATCCGGCCCGCGCCGCGCGGCCAGGAGCGCCTGCGCGAAGCGGCCAAGCTGGGGTTCAGCGTTGCGCTGATTCCCAAGGCCAATGCGCCGCGCCAGCCTATCGAAGGGCTGGAGATATGGGCCGTGGATCGGCTGGACGCCGCCCTGGACAAATTGCGTTGATGGCACGTTCGGGGAGCCTGTCTTGAGTCTGCTGGTAATCGCGGCCTGCCTGGCCAGTGGCGCGCTGATCGGTTTCATGGGCGGCGCGCTGGGCATCGGCGGCGGGCTGATCGCCATTCCCGCGCTGGGGCTGCTGCTGGGCATGCCCCAGCAACTGGCCCAGGGCACGGCGCTCATCATGGTGCTGCCGACCATCATGATGGCGGTGCGCAAGTACCACCAGCATGCGCGCATCGATATGCGCGTGGCGGGCGCCGGCGCGGCGGGCGCCGTGGTGTTCACGTGGGTCGGCGCGCAATTGGCGCTGGGCATCGTCTCGCGCACGCTGCGCCTGAGCTTCGCGGTGTTCCTGTTCTTCATCGCGCTGTTCTATGTCTACCAGACCGTGCGCAAGCGCGCCGCTGCCGCGCCGGCGGCGCCGGCGCGGCCCGCGCCTGTCCTGAGCCCGCCGCGCGCCAGCGTGCTGGGCGTGCTGTGCGGCACGCTGGGCGGGTTCTTCGGCGTGGGCGGCGCGGTGCTGGCCGTGCCCATCATTACCTCGGTGTTCCGCTTGCCGCAGACGATGGCCCAGGCGCTGGCATTGACGATGGTCATTCCCGGTTCGATGATCGCCCTCGTCACCTACACCTGGGCCGGCCAGGCCGATTGGTGGATAGGCGTGCCATTGGCGGCGGGCAGCCTGGTGTTCGTGCCGGTGGGGGTACGGCTGGCCTATCGGCTGCCTGAACGCAAGCTGAGAGCCTGCTTTGCCGCCATGCTGTTTGCGACCGTCGCCTTGTTGATCTTCGAGGCCTGATCGGCGCGGGATCATGACGAGCGGTTAGCGACGGAAAAATTTCTTCCGTGCTCCGAACCTTTCGTTGGACGCCTGCTCCAACGAATTACAGGTCCCATGGCATTTTGCCGGGCCTTGTATGGACGGGCTCCCGCGCCCGCAAGATAGGAGTACACAACATGACGACTCAGTCCCGTATCGCCGCTTTCTTGTCCACCTCGGCCTTGTGCCTCGGGCTGGCGGCCGCGCCATCGGCGTATGCCGCGCAGGGCGACACCCAGTCCGGCGCCAAGAGCAGCGTCAAGGCGCCGTCCGGCGGCAAGCACGCCAAGGGCGAGAAACACGCCAAGAGCGGCGCGCATCACGGTGCCCACCACGCCAAGACGGGCAGTACATCCACCAAATAATTCTCAGGGACGCCGGTCCATGGCACGGGGCGCCGCGGGGGCGCCGCGCCGCGCACCGGCGCCGCATTCAGCCGCGGGCGAGCGCCAGCCGCGCGATCCGGCGGTACCAGTAGTGCAGCAGCACGGCCGACAAGCCCAGTCCGGCCATCGCCATCAGCCACATCGTGCCGGCGCCAGCCGGCGAGCCCGGCATCAGCGCCGCGCGCACCGGATCCAGGCCGCCGCGTCCCGGGCCGAATCCCAGCCACCATCCTCCCAGCAGGCCGACGCTGCCCAGCGCCACGGTTTGCAGCACCAGCGGCATGACAGCGACCTTGTGGGCGCGCAGCAGGTACGAGTTGATGCATTGCATCGAGTCGCACAAGTGGAACAGCGGGATGATGGCCAGCAGCGACGCCGCCACCGCGGCGACTTCGAGATCGTCGGTATAGGCGGCGATGATGAGCGGGCGGCCGACCAGCAGCACCGCGGCGGTAAGCGCCGCGCCCAGCAGGCCCAGCGCCAGGCCGGCCATGCCGGTGCGGTGCGCCCGGTCGGGGCGGCCCGCGCCGATCGCTTGCGCGGTCAACGCGGCGGTCGCCACCCCCAGCGCCATCGGCATCATGTAGCACAGCGCGGCCAGATTGGACATGATCTGATGTCCGCCGGACACGTACGTGCCTTCGCGCGCCACCAGCAGGGCCATGAACGTGAACGCCGACACCTCGACCAGGTACGAGCCGCCCATCGGCAGGCCCAGGCGCAGCAGCTCTTTCAGCGCGCGCCAGTCGGGCCGCCCCACGCGCAGGCGGAAGCGGCGGTAATAGCGGTCGTGCGTGATGATCCACAGGCCGGCAGCCAGGCTCAGCCAGCCCGAGATGGCGGTGGCTAGGTGTGATGTCTCAATAGGTTGTTCATCCAGGCCGGACCTGGGATGCTGTGGTTACCACGCCATCGCAACTCAGGGCAGGACACTGGATGAACAACCATAAGCATGCGCGATTGACCCGCCTAGGTCGAGCCCTTCTTGTTAACAGGGTGATGCAACAGAACTGGACGATGAGGCAGGCCAGCCAGGCGGCAGGGGTGAGCCTGCGCACCGGTTACAAGTGGCTTGCCCGCTTCCGAAGCGAAGGTCTGGACGGCCTGCTTGACCGCAGTTCTCGCCCGCACCGCAGCCCGAAGGCCTGTGCGCCCGAGCAGGTTGAGCACTTCGCCCAGCAGCGCCGCCAGCGTCTGCCGCTGTGGCGCATCGCGCGTGAAGCCGGCCGCAGCCTGGCCACCGTGGCGCGGTATATGGAACGCATCGGCCTGAGTCGACTCGCCTCGCTGGAGCCGCCGGCGCCGGTGCGCCGCTATGAACGCGCCAGCCCAGGCGAGCTGCTGCACATCGACACCAAGCGGCTGGGCCGCATCCGGGGCGTGGGCCATCGCATCACCGGCGATCGGGCCCAGAACCGCAACCGCGGCATTGGCTGGGACGCTGTGCACCTGGCCATCGATGACTTCTCGCGCGTGTCCTTTGCTCGCATCCTCGACGATGAGGGCGGCGATCAGTGCGCTGAGTTCCTGCGCCAAGCCACCGCCTACTACGCCAGTCTGGGCGTGCGCATCGACCGCGTGATGACCGACAACGGCAGCGGCTACGTCTCCAGGACCTTTCGGGCGGTGTGCGTGGAGCTGGGAATCCGTCACATCCGCACCCGCCCCTACACCCCCAAGACCAACGGCAAGGCCGAGCGCCTCGTGCAGACCTGCTTACGGGAGTGGGCATACGCCAGGCCCTACACGAGCTCAGCCGAACGACAGGCTGCCTTGCAGCCCTTCATTGACCGCTACAACTGGTGTCGGCCACACTCCGCTCTCGGACATCAGCCACCCATCACGCGTATCCCAGATGTGAATAACCTATTGAGAATCGACAGCTAGGCCGGCGCCCACGGCGCCCAGCGCCGGCAGGCCGAATTTGCCGTAGATCAGCACCCAGTTGCAGAACGCCTTGACGAACACCGCCGCCAGGTTGATGCTCATCACCACCTTGGGACGCGATACCGCCGTGCCCAGGGCGTAGATGGTGCGAAACACCAGCGTGGCGGGCAAGGCCAGCACGAGGGCGCGCAGGTAGGCCGCCACCCGGTCGCGCACGGCCGGGTCCACGTCGCCGGACAGCGAGAGCCAGGCGTCGGGAAACAGCATCAGGATCGCGCCCACCACCGACAGGCCCAGCGCCAGCCATACGCCCTGGCCCCAGGTACTGCCGACTTCGCGCTGCTGGCCGGCGCCGAAGTGTTGCGCCAGGATGGGAATGAGGGCGTGCACCACGCCCATCAGGCCGACGAAAACCGTGATGTACACCGACACCGACAGCGACATCGCTGCCAGGTCCTGCGGGCTGGCGTGGCCGGTCATGGCGGTGTCGAGCACGCCGAAGGAGATGCCGGCCCATTGGCTGATCAGCACCGGCCATGCCTGGCGCGCGATGTCGCGCATGGTCGCGCCGAACCCGGGCGAGGGGGCGGCGGCAGGGATCATCGGGTGGGCGTGACGCGCAGCAGGCGGAAGACTTCGTGCCGGTCGGCGCGGCGGCCGCCGCGCCACAATTCGGTGGCGCCGTCGCTGTAGGCGGCGGTGCCGTCGCGCAGGCTGCTGTGGGTAGTCTGCTGCAGCACCAGCGTGCATTTGGAATCGTAGGTGAACGACATGTTGTCGAACACCAGGAACGAGGCGCGCTGCCCGCTGCCCAGACTCAGGCCGCGCACGCACTCGCCCGGCTGGAGGTTGGCCTGCAGCGCTGCGGCCAGCTGGCCCGATACGGTGCGGTAGCTGCGCGCATAGTCCACCGCGGGCTGCCACAGCAGCACCAGCAGGATCCAGGTGGCGGTCAGGCCGCCGGCCGACAGCACCGTGCCGCGCCACAGCGCCAGCGGACGGCTGCGCAGGCGCCAGACGACCAGCACGACCCAGGCGGCCGAGATGACCAGCGCCAGCGCGCTGGCCAGCCAGGAAATGGAGGCTTCGTAGCCGGTGGTCTGGCGGGCGATATTGCGCGAAATCTGCGCCGGCCAGCCGAAATGCAGCGCCACCCAGCCCAGCCAGGCGGTGGCCGCGGTAAGCGAAAAGCACATCACCGCGAACCAGTCCAGCGTGTTGACTACGCCGCGCCGCAGCGTGGGCAGCGAGAAGGCGCCCAGGATGGCGCAAGGCACCGCCAGCATGGCGTACTCGGCGTCATTGGGTCCGTCCAGGAACAGCAGCATCAGCGCCGCGGTGGCGGCCAGCACCAGCGGCACCCAGATATGGGGCGCATACAGCCAGGCGCGCCAGCGCCAGATCGCCAGCAGGGCCAGCGGCCAGGTCGGCCACAGGTACCAGGGCAGGTCGCGCAGCGTGCGGCCGGTGATGCGCAGGTCCGGCCAGTCGTACGAGGCCAGGGTCCAGGTTTTCCAGTTGCGTATCCAGTAGTCGCTGCCCTCGGCCAGGGTGGCGGGCAGCCACCAGGCCAGCATCAGCGCGGCGGCGATCAAGGCCGCCCAGGGCAGCCAGCGTACCCGCTGCCACAGCAGGCTGCGCGGGTAGAACGCCAGCACCGCGGCCACCATCACCGGCGCGGCGCCGATCCAGCCGCGCGTCAGGAAGGCGCCGGCCACCGCCACCCCCAGGGTGGTGGCGCCAAGGAAAGGGCGATCCAGCGTGCGGGCCATGGCGTAGAACGCGAGCGCCTGCCAGGCCATGATGGCCGGCACCACCGAGGTTTCGTGCAGGCGTTGCAGGATGCCCACCGTGGCCAGCAGCAGCAGCAGGGCCGCGTCGGCCAGCATGCGGCCGTAGTCGCGCGCCGCCGGCTCGCCGCCGAAAGGCAGTTTGAGCGGCTGGGCCTCGGCGCGCCGGCCCAGCAGATAGGTGCCGTACCAGACGCTGACCGTGGCGATGCCGAACCACAGCAGGTTGGGCAGGCGGCCGGCCGTGATATCGCCCAGCCATGGGCCGAACAGCCACATCGAGGCGCCGCCGACCCAGGTGATCATCGGGCCTTCCTCGGCGTGCGCCAGGTGCCCCACCTGCGGCAGCAGCCAGGTCATGCCGCCTTCGCGCAGCGCGGTGATCATGGTGGCCAGCCCGACCACGTCGTCGGTCTTCCACGGGTCGCGCATGAACAGGCCCGCCACGATATAGATCAGCGACAGGCCAAGCAGGACGAGCCGGGGCAGCTTGGCGGTAGCTTGTACCGTCAGCCGGGCCGGAGTAGAGCGCGAAATGGGAGACACGGACGTAATGTAACCGACGAGCGTGGAACCGATGAGGGTTGGCGCGGCATGCCGCGAGGAAAAAAAAGCAGCCCGCAGGCTGCTTTCTGGTGCGCCTCCCGAAGGAGCTTGCCGATCAGGACGCCGACTTGACCGTCCCGGCGGTGCGGGCGAAGCGGGCGCGGAATTTTTCCACGCGGCCGGTCTCGACGATACGCGTCTGCGCGCCGGTGTAGAACGGGTGCGATTCGGACGTCACGTCGCACTTGAAGAGCGGGTACGTCTTGCCGTCCATTTCGACGGTTTCGCGGGTGTGGATGGTCGAGCGGGTGATGAACTTGTTGCCCGTCTGAACGTCCATGAACACCACTTCGCGGTATTCGGGGTGAATGCCTTCTTTCATGATAATTTCCCAGGTTAGCGGGTCGCCAGCCAGGCCGTGCAAGCCGCCCGGCGCACGGCCACGCGTCTTGCGTGGCGGCAACCAGGATGCGCCGTCTGGCAACGTATCCAAAAAACAACCCTGCATTCTAGCACGCATACCTGGCCCCGATACAAGGCCCGTGTGGCGTCAGAGATCCGTCCTCAATTTCCAGATTTCCGGAAACAGCACCACCTCCAGCATCTTGCGCAGGTAGGTGACGCCGGAGGTGCCGCCGGTGCCGCGCTTGAAGCCGATGATGCGCTCCACCGTGGTCACGTGGCGAAAACGCCACAGGCGAAAGGCGTCTTCCAGGTCGGTCAGCTTTTCGCCCAGCTGGTATTGGTTCCAGTAGCGCTCGGATTGCCGGTAGACGGTCAGCCAGGCCTGTTCGACCTGGTCGTCGGCCCGGTAGGGCTGGGTCCAGTCGCGCTGCAGCGCGCCGGCCGGCACGGCCAGGCCGCTGCGGGCCAGGAACCGCAGCGCCTCGTCGTACAGCGAGGGCGCCTCGAAGGCGGCGCGTACCTGCGCCAGCAGGTCGGCGCGGTGGGCGTGGGGCTGCAGCATCGCGGCGTTCTTGTTGCCCAGCAGGTATTCGATCTGGCGGTACTGATAGCTCTGGAAGCCGCTGGAGTGCGCGAGGTAGGGGCGCAGGGCCGAGTATTCGGGCGGTGTCATGGTGGCCAGCACATCCCAGGCCGACACCAGTTGCTCCAGGATCTTGCTGACACGCGCCAGCATCTTGAACGCCGGCTGCAGGCGGTCCTGCTGGATCGCGGCGATGGCCGCGCGCAGTTCGTGCAGCATCAGCTTCATCCACAGCTCGCTGGTCTGGTGCTGCACGATGAACAGCATTTCGTTGTGCTCGGGCGAGAGCGGGCGCTGGGCGCCCAGAAGTTCGTCCAGGTGCAGGTAGTCGCCATAACTCATGTCGCGCGCGAAATCGAGCTGGGCTTTTTCGTCGTGCACGATGGCTTCGGGGCGTTGCGTAGGGGTGGGCTGCATGGTGGGTCCTGCTGCGTGAATGGCGGGTCAGGCCAGTTCGCGCAACACGGCGCGCACCGGACTGGCGTCGGCCTGGACCAGCGCCAGCGGAAGCGCGATCAGTTCGTAATCGCCTTCGTCCACGTCGTCCAGGCGGAGGTTCTCGAGTACGCGCATGTCGTGCCGCCGGATGGCGTGATGGCTGTCCAGGGTCTTGCTGGACGCGGGATCTATGCTGGGCGTATCGATGCCGATCAGCGTGACGCCGCGTCCGGCCAGCCATTCGATGGTCTGGGGCGCATAGGCGGAGAAATCGTCCACCCACCATTGCAGCGCCGCGTGGCGCGCCGTGCGCACCAGTACCCGCGGCGGCAGGCCGGCCTGGGCATGCGCCAGGTGCTCGGGCAGGATGAGCGGGCCGCAGCCGATGGCGTGGATGACGCGACAGGGGCCCAGGAAGGGTTCGAGCGCGACGGCGCCTATGGCGGCCGCGCCATTCTCATAGTGCAGCGGCGCGTCGGCGTGGGCGCCAATGTGGGGCGACAGGGTGATCTCGCTGACATTGACCGGGCAATCCGGCGTCAGCGACCATTTCCATTGCTAGCGATATGGCGTGTCGCCCGGGAAAACCGGCGAGTCGGCAGAAACCGGCGGTGAAATGTCCCACAGGCGCTTCATGAGAAAAAACGGTTTAGGGTTGAAATGACTGACTCCTAGTCTAACGAACTGCCCGGAGTTTGGCGATGCCGGGGTGTCGGGTCCCGTCAGAGGTGTCCTTGCGCGGCCATCGATACCGTGGCGGCGCCGGCGACGATGACGTGGTCGATCAGCCGCACGTCGACCAGGGCCAGCGCCTGCCTGATCTGGCGCGTCATGGCGATGTCCGCGGCGCTGGCGGCGGCGGTGCCGCCCGGATGGTTGTGGGCCAGGATCAGCGCGGCCGCGTGGTGGCGCAATGCCTCGCGGACGATTTCGCGCGGGTAGATCTGCGCCTGGGTCAGGGTGCCGCGGGCGACTTCGGCGCAGATGATCAGCTTGAGCCGCGCGTCCAGGTACAGGGCGATGCAGTGCTCGACCTTGCGGTGGCCCAGGGCCGCCTGGCAATAGCGGCGCACCAGGTCGGGGTTGGCCAGGGCGTCCTGGCGCACCAGGTCTTCTTCGAGCGTGCGGCGGGCCAGTTCCAGCACCGCGGCCAGTACGCAGGCCTTGGCGGTTCCCAGGCCGGGCACCACCTGCAGCTCCGCCGGCGAGGTGCCGAGCAGGCCGCGCAGGCCGCCGAACCGGCGCAGCAGGTCGTGCCCCAGCTGGACCGCGTTGCAGCCCGCCACGCCGGTGCGCAGCGCCAGCGCCAGCAGCTCGGGATCGCTCAGCGTCGCGGCGCCGTGGCGCAGCAGGCGTTCGCGCGGCCAGCCGGCGCGGAGCAGGGGTTCGGGCAGACTCATGGCATAAGCTCTAAAATCAAATCTTTATTGGATTGCCATACGGTGACAGACCTTGAGCGCCGCCTCTGAGAATGTGAATGTTTTGGTCCGTCCGGACTCCTACCTCACCCTGCATTACCGCATCGTGCTGGCCTCGGGGCCTGCCGAGGGCTCGGTGTTCACGGATACCTTCGATGGTCGCCCGGCGACGCTGCAGATGGGCAGCGGCCAGTGGGCCCCCGGCCTCGAAGCCGCCTTGCTCGACCATGCGGAGGGCGAGCGCTTCAGCGTGGCGCTGTCGCCGGCTCAGGCCTATGGCGAGCGCAATCCGGACCTGATCCAGAAAGTGACGCGCGCCATGCTGGCCGAGCATGCGGGCGCCGATGCCGCCTTCGAGCCCGGCGACCTGGTCGAGTTCGCCGCGCCCAATGGCGGGCGCTACTCGGGCGTGCTGAAGGAAATCAACGCCGATTGGGCGATGTTCGACTTCAACCATCCGCTGGCCGGCACCGCCTTGCGCGTGGATGTCGCCATCCTGGGAGTGCTGTGATGACCGCTGAAGTGACCGCCGCCGATGCCGAGGTCCTGCTGGCGCAGCCGCGTGGCTTCTGTGCCGGCGTGGATCGCGCCATCGACATCGTCGAGCGCGCGCTCGAGCTGCATGGCGCGCCGATCTACGTGCGCCACGAGATCGTCCACAACCGCTACGTGGTCGAGGACTTGCGCGGCAAGGGCGCCGTGTTCATCGACGAGCTGGACCAGGCGCCCGCGGGCGCCATCGTGGTGTTCTCGGCGCACGGCGTGTCGCAGGCGGTGCGCGGCGAAGCCGAGGCGCGCGGCCTGCGGGTGTTCGATGCGACCTGCCCGCTGGTGACCAAGGTGCACATCGAAGTGGCGCGCATGCGCGCGGCCGGGCGCGAGATCGTCATGATCGGGCACAAGGGCCATCCCGAGGTGGAGGGCACGCTCGGGCAGGCGCAGGGCGGCATGTACCTGGTCGAAACGGTCGAGGATGTCGCTGCGCTGCAGGTCAGCGATCCGGGCAACCTGGCCTACGTCACGCAAACCACGCTGTCGGTGGACGACGCCGCGGCGGTCGCGGGCGCGCTCAAGGCGCGCTTTCCGGGCATCGTCGAGCCCAAGAAAAGCGACATCTGCTACGCCACCCAGAACCGCCAGGACGCCGTCAAGCTGCTGGCGCCGGAGTGCGACCTGGTGCTGGTCGTGGGCAGCACCAACAGCTCCAATTCCAACCGGCTGCGCGAAGTGGCCGAGCGCAAGGGCGTGGCGGCCTACCTGATCGACGGCGCGCACGCCATCGACCCGGCATGGCTGCAGGGCAGGCGCAGCATCGGCATCACGGCCGGCGCGTCGGCGCCCGAGGTGCTGGTGCAGCAGGTGGTCGAGCGCGTACGCGAGCTCGGCGCGGTGTCGGTGCGCACCATGCCCGGCCTGGAGGAGAGCGTGGCTTTCCCCCTGCCCAAGGGGCTGTCGCGCAAGATCGCCCAGACCGAATCCCTCGAATGACAACGACGCGCGGCGCAGCCCGCGCAGCTGGAGGCAAAATGGAGTTGTACAGCTATTTCCGCAGTTCGGCCGCCTATCGGGTACGCATCGCTCTCAACCTGAAGGGCCTGCCGTACGACTATCGCGCCGTGCACTTGCTCAAGGATGGCGGCCAGCAATTGGCGCCGCAGTACCGCGCGCTCAATCCGAATGCCCTGGTGCCGGCGCTGGTCGACGGCGACGCGGTCCTGACCCAGTCGCTGGCCATTGTCGAATATCTCGAGGAAACCCATCCGCAGCCGCCGCTGCTGCCGTCCGATGCGCTCGGGCGCGCCCGCGTGCGCGCGATCGCGCAGACCATCGCCTGCGACATCCATCCGCTGAACAACCTGCGCGTGCTGAAGTATCTCAAGCACGAGCTCAAGGTCAGCGAAGAGGCCAAGAATGCCTGGTACAAGCACTGGGTGGAGCTGGGCCTCGCGGGGGTCGAGGCCATGCTGGCCGGCGCGCCGCAGACCGGGCGCTTCTGCCATGGCGACGCGCCGACCCTGGCCGATCTGTGCCTGGTGCCGCAATTGGCCAATGCGCGCCGTTTCGGCTGCGATCTGTCGGCCATGCCGACGCTGGCCCGCATCGAAGCGGCATGCGCCGAATTGCCCGCCTTTCAGCAGGCAGCGCCTGCCGTGCAGCCCGACGCCGAGTAGTCGCGCGCCCAAGCAAAAAGGGCAGCCCGGATGGGCTGCCCTTTTTTTCTGGTGCCGGCAAGAGGAGTCGAACCCCCGACCTTCGCATTACGAATGCGCTGCTCTACCAACTGAGCTATGCCGGCCAAAACCTGTTTCTCGGATGCCGCGCTCCCGTGCGGGTGGGCGTATCCAGGAAAGACCGAAATGATATCAGAAAAAAATCGCGATGAGAAATGGGGGACGTGCAAACCCGCGTCGGGGCAGGCAACTTGCACACTTAAAAAAAAGCCGTCATAATCTCGTTTCTTGGCAGTTCCCCGATAGCTCAGTCGGTAGAGCGACGGACTGTTAATCCGCAGGTCGCTGGTTCGAGCCCAGCTCGGGGAGCCAACAGAATTTTTGCCGTATCGTCGGCGATATCGACACCGTCGACACAAAAGGGCCGTTCACGCAAGTGAGCGGCTTTTTGTATTGCGCTTGGCTGGGTGGCCGGGGCGGGGCAGTTGTCATCAGGGGCGCGCGAGCATCAGCGTGACCAGCAGGGTGCTGTCTTCCAGGGCCTTTACGGCGTGCGCGACGCCCGGCGCCAGGTAGACCAGCGTGCCGGCGGGCATGCGTTGCGTCGTGTCCTGCGCGGTCAGCATGACGGCGCCTTCCAGGCACTGGATGGTGATCGCGCTGGCGTCGATGGCGTGGCTGGGCAGTTGCTGATCGCGCGGCAGCACCAGGCGCATCACTTCCAGGTGGTCGGCGCGCACCAGTGCCTGCGAGACGGTCTCGCGCAGCGATTCGCCCAGCGGGCGCAATTCGATCAGTTCGCCCGAGCGGGCGTGATGCATGGCCATAACAAGAACCTCCCTGTGCAAAGGGGGCAAAACCTCAGCTTACTGCACGTCCCCGGGTGTGCAAACGCCGCAGGCGCATGTGCAAGCCCGCGGGCGGCCCGCGGAATGATCAATAGGTGTTGCGCCGTGTGCGGCCGCTGCCCGTGGCGTGGGCGGCGCGGCCGTTTCGGGGCGGCAATGGCGCGGGCGGGCCCGCGCATGGGAAAGCGATGGATGCGTTCAAGCAAGACAGCCGCATCGGCGTGACGGTGTTGACCGGATTCCTGGGCAGCGGCAAGACGATGCTGCTCAATCGCCTGGTGCAGGAGCCCGAGTACGCCGAGGCGGTGGTCATCGTCAACGAGTTCGGCGACATAGGCGTGGACCACCATCTGGTACGCAATGTCGATGACCGTATCGTGCTGCTGGAGGGCGGATGCATATGCTGCATCGCCAGCGGCGGCTTGGTCGATACGCTGCGCGACCTGTTCATGCTGGCGGTGCGCCGCCGCATCAAGCCGTTCAAGCGGGTGCTGCTGGAGACGACCGGCCTGGCCGGGCCCGCCTCGGTCATGTTCTCGCTGCGCCACGATCCGTTCCTGGCCGAGCGCTACGCGTATCATGGCGCGATCGCCATGGTCGATGCGCAGCACGTGCGCGAACAGCTGATGGTGCAGCCCGAGGCGGCCCAGCAGATCGCGCTGGCGGACCTGGTCGTATTCAGCAAGGCGGACCTGGCCGGCCAGGCGCAACTGGCTAGCGCCATGCGCGATGTGGCGCGCGCCAATCCGGGCGTGCCCATGTGCGTGGTGCGCCGCGGCGAGCCGCTGGATGAGCGGCTGCGCGGCGACTTCCTGGTGCGCGAGCGCCGGCAGGCGGCGCCCCTGGGGCGCTGGCTGGGCGCCTTTGCCGCGCCGCCGGGCGGCCCGCACCCCAATGTGGCGCATTTTTCCCTGAACCTGTCGGTGCCGCTGACGCGCGGCATGTTCCTGGCCCGGATGTCGGAGATCCAGGCGGCCTATGACCGCGGCATCCTGCGCATCAAGGGGGTGGTATGTTTCGAGGCCGAAGCCTTGCCCTGTGCGGTGCACGGGGTGCATCGGCAGCTGTATCCGCTGGAGGCGTTGCCGCAATGGCCGGGCGACGACCGCCAGTCGCGCCTGGTGTTCATCCTGCGCGGCCTGGACCGGGACGCGGTCCGGGCCGATGTCGCCCGGCGGCTGCAGCAGGGGTGAGGGCGACGGCCCCTGATCGGGGGCGGGACCGCGGCGCTACGGCCGGGCGCGATCAGAGGATTTGCGCCGCGGTGTCGAACGCCAGGCGGGGGCCGCGCGGGTAGTTGCCGGCCGGGTCGCCGTAGCCCAGGTTGACGAGGAAGTTGGCCTTGCAGCGGCCGTCCGGGAAGAATTCGGCGTCCACCTTGGCCGCGTCGAAGCCGCTCATCGGGCCGGCGTCCAGCCCCAGCATGCGGGCCGCCACGATCAGGTAGGCGCCTTGCAGGGAGCTGTTGCGCATGGCGGTCGCGCGCGCGGCGTCGGCGTTGTTCTCGAAGACCGGACGGGCGTCGTAGGCGCTGAACTGCGTCGGCAGGTGCTCATAGAACTGGGTGTCCTGGGCGACGATCACGGTCACGGGCGCGGCCAGTGTCTTTTCCAGGTTGCCGGGAGACAGGGCGGGCGCCAGGCGCTGCCTGGCCGCGGCGCTGCGCAGGAAGATGAACCGGCCGGGCTGCGAATTCATGGCGGTCGGCCCCCATTTCATCAACTCGTACAACTCGTGCAGGGTCGCGTCGCTGATCGATTGTTCGGTATAGCGATTGAAGGTGCGGGCGGCCTGGAAGATCTGTTCCTGGGCGGCAAGGCTCAACGGGGCATTTATGGGGCGTGCGGGCGTGGATGATTGAGACTGGCCAATTTTAAGTGCTTGAAACGCATCAAAATACGGTATAAACAGAACAGTCTGATGCATAAAGCGAGACAATCGTGGATCGTCTGAAAGCCATGCAGGTCTTCGTGGAAGTTGCCGATCGCGGCAGCCTGTCGGCGGCGGCGATGCACCTGGGCATGTCGCGCGCCATGGTGTCGCGCTACCTGGCCGAGCTCGAGGCCTGGGTGGGCGTGCGGCTGCTGCATCGGACCACCCGCCGCCTGAGCCTGACGCCGGCCGGCTCGGAGACCCTGCCGCGCTGCCGCCGCATGCTGGAAATGGTGGGCGACATGCGCGAGGCTGTGGCCGCGCCCGACGCCGAGCCGCGCGGGCTGCTGCGCGTCACGGCCGCCATGTCGTTCGGCGGCGCGCAGCTGGCCGAAGCGGTGGCGGAGTTCGTGCGCCGCCATCCGGCGGCCAGCATCGATCTGTTGCTGGTCGATCGCGCGGTCAACCTGGTCGAGGAGCGCGTCGACCTGGCGGTGCGGATCACCAATGACCTCGATCCCAACCTGATCGGGCGCAGGCTGGCCGACTGCCGGTCGGTCGTCTGCGCCGCGCCGCAGTACCTGCAGCAGCACGGCGCGCCGGCCAGGGCCGAGGATCTCTCGCTGCACAATTGCCTGACGCATTCTTATTTCGGCCGCAGCCTGTGGCGTTTCGAGCGCGCCGGAGAGCCCGTCGAAGTGCCGGTCGGCGGCAATATCACGGCCAACGAAACCGACGTGCTGATGCGGGCGGCGCTGGCCGGGGCGGGCATTGTCATGCTGCCCACCTACCTGGCGGCCGGGCAGATCGCCGCAGGAACCCTGCGTCCCTTGTTGCCTGATTGCGCGCCGCCGGTGCTGGGAATACATGGGGTCTACGTGTCGCGCAAGCAGATGCCGCTGATACTGCGAACCATGCTCGATTTCCTGGCCGAGCGCTTCAATCCCGCTCCCTGGGACGCGGCGCTCGAGGGGCGCTGAGTGTGGCGCGGGCGCGGCCGGGGCTTTGTCGGGAGGGCGGTTACGGGTATAATCAAGACATTACAGCCGGCCTGGCGCGCGACGCCAAACCGGTTTGTCCGGGCAGGCCTGCGCTGATTGCGCGATATGCCGCCGGGCACGATGTCGTTCCAATACGTCTAAGAATCCCCGATCAACGATTGCGCGTAACCCGGCCCTTGCGGCGCGGGCGCCCGGTCACAAGCCGGCACGGTTGTCGTTGTGCGGTCGGGGCCGCGCCCTGGTCCGGAACGGGCCGCGCAGGCGGGCCCGCCCTGGCGGATTCATTGTTTGCGATTGCCGTGGCGCGCCTGTCCTGGCGCCTGGATACAGGCGCTTGCAGCGGCCGCCGGCTACGGTCAAGAAAGCCTCGGTCTGTGGGCCATGCCCGCGATGCGGTTTGCCGGTGTCGCGCCGCCATGTCGGCACGGCGGCTGGCGCGCCATGTTGCGGCATGCCGGGCCGCGGCATAGCTGGCGGGCCGGCATGCGGTAGTCCCGCCATGATCCAGTTTGATTGAACAAGATATTCGTGAGCGCCAGTATCCGTATTTCCGGTCATGCGTTTTTTCATGCCAGGGCCCATGCCCAGGTTGCCGGGGCGGCCGTGCGTGCTCGCCGCGCGCCCGTCGGCCCGTGGCCAGGCCAGCGCCGGGGCGCGCGCGGCATCGTTGTCGCCACTGCCGCCGCCGCCGCCGCTGTTGTTGCAGCTGTTGTCGCCGCTCTTGTCGTCATTTCAGCCCGCAGCAAGCGCCGCGCCAATGAAAAAGGCCCGGCAACGATGTGCCAGGCCTTGATCAACGATTTGGTTGCGGGGGCAGGTTTGAACCTACGACCTTCGGGTTATGAGCCCGACGAGCTGCCAGACTGCTCCACCCCGCGTCTGAGAAGAAGAATATTAATCTCAATCCCGATTTAGCGCAAGTTTGCTCCCTTCTTTTGTGAGTGCCGATGAACGATAGCGAGGCAATACTCGTGCTGGAAACCGCGCTGCTGTGCGCGTCCCAGCCGATGCAGTTCGCCGAAATGCGCAAGCTGTTCGGTGATGACCAGGATATCGACAACACCGCGTTGCGCGCCTGGCTGGAAGCGCTGCAGGCGCAATGGAACGAGCGCGGTCTGGAGCTGGTGCAGCTGGCTTCGGGCTGGCGTTTCCAGAGCCGGCCGCAGATGCAGCGCTATCTCGAGCGGCTCAATCCCGAGAAGCCGCCCAAGTATTCGCGCGCGGTGCTCGAGACGCTGGCCATCGTTGCCTGGCGGCAGCCCGTGACGCGCGGCGACATCGAGGATATCCGCGGCGTGACGGTGTCGTCGCAGATCGTCAAGGTGCTGGAAGACCGCGGCTGGATCGAGGTCATCGGCCATCGCGATGCGCCCGGCCGGCCGGCGCTGTTCGCCACCACCCGCCAGTTCCTCGATGACCTGGGCCTGCGCGCGCTGGATGAGCTGCCTCCGCTGGAGTCGGCGCAGGCTGCCGCCGCGCTGGCAGGGCTGGACCTGGGCGGCGCCGAGGTGCTGGTCGAGGCGGTCGATGCGGTCGAGGGCGGCGCGGCCCGGGACGAGGCGGACGGCGACGAAGCGGCGGGCCAGGTGGCTGCCTCGCTGGGCGATGCGCAGCCGGAGGTGGCGCAGGCGGGCGTGGATGGCGTAGAATCCGCCGTGTCGCCGGAACCGGTCCTGCCCGTGTCCGCCGACGATGATACGAACGAGCCGGCCGAAACCGCGGCCGCCAGCCTGCCCGGGGCAGGTGTTGCCGAACCGGCGCACGAGTCCGCCGGTGCAGCGCCGGATGATGGGAACGGACCTGTCGAGGTCCCCCCGCTCCAGCCAGACCAGATATCCCTACCTGACGAGCCCGCCGAGGCGCGGCCGCACGTGCCGGCGCCCGAGGTCGGTCCTGGCGAGCCGCAGCCCGAAATCGTGCCCGCCGCGCCCGAGCCCGTCACGCCGCCGGCACCGGGGCGCGACGAGGCCGATGGCGTGGTGTCCAACCCTGAAGATGACGAGCCTGCCGCATCCGGCCGGCTCCCCAAAGTTTGAAATTCGGAGCTGTCCCAGTGACAACGAATACAACGATGCAAGACGACAATTCCTTTCCCGACAATGAATCCCCGGTGGCGCAGCCGCCCGTTGGCGAGCCCGCCGCATCCGGCGAGGCCGGCGACGGCGAGGGCGCAGCCCGGGCGCGTGGCCGCAAGCTGCGCACGCCGTTTCGCCGCCGCCGCGGCGACGCGGCCGCCGCCGGCGAAGCCGGCGCCGACGAGGCGGGCAGCCAGCCCGCCGCCCAGTCCGAGGGCGATGCCCGCGCCAGCGAGCGCGATGCCGACCAGGCGCTGGCCTACCTGGACAACGCGGCGCGCATCGAGCAGCGCCTGGGCAAGTACCTGAACAGCGAGGCAGTGATGCCCAAGCTGCACAAGGTGCTAGCCGATGCCGGAATCGGTTCGCGCCGCGAAATGGAAGAGCTGATCGTGGCCGGCCGAGTGTCGGTCAACGGCGAGCCGGCCCACATCGGCCAGCGCGTCGCTCCCAACGACCAGGTGCGCGTCAACGGCAAGCCGATTGCGCGTCCCAACGCCAAGAAGCCGCCGCGCGTCATCCTCTATCACAAGCCGGCCGGCGAGATCGTCAGCCATGACGACCCGGGCGGACGCGCCAGCGTGTTCGCCAGGCTGCCCAAGCTGCGCACCGGCAAGTGGCTGTCCGTGGGGCGGCTGGACCTCAATACCGAGGGGCTGTTGATCTTCACGACCTCCGGCGACATGGCTAACCGCATCATGCATCCGCGCTACGGTACCGAGCGCGAATACGCGGTGCGCGTCCTGGGCGAGATGGACGACGCGCAGCGCAAGTCGCTCACCGAGGGTATCGAGCTGGAGGACGGCAAGGCGGCTTTCGGTTCTTTCGAATACCTGGGGGGCGACGGCAGCAATCGCTGGTATCGCGTCACCTTGCAGGAGGGGCGCAACCGCGAGGTGCGCCGCATGTTCGAGGCGGTGGGTGTGACCGTCAGCCGCCTGATCCGTACGCGTTTCGGCGATATCGTGTTGCCGCGCAACCTGCGCCGCGGCCGCTGGGAAGAGCTCGACGGTTCGCTGGTGACGGCCCTGATGGTTCAGCTGGGCCTGCTGCGCGACGGGGACGAGTCCGAAGGGCGGCGCAAATCGCGCCAGCCTCAGTCGCATGACAGCGCGCTGCCGCCGGGCTTCGGCACGCTGGAGCGCAATGGCATGAACGGCGCCCGTATCGGCCGTCGCGGCAAGCTGCAGGGCGGCCGTCCCGGCAGCGCGGCCGCGTGTCCGTCCGACCCGTTCGGAACGGGCTTGATGATCACCGGCGGTTATGCCAACGGCCACCCGCTGGGCAACGACAGCGCGGCTGGGCGGGGCGGCAAGGGCAAGCCTGCCAAGGGCAAGGCGGGCGGCGACAAGCCGCAGCGCGGCCAGGGCCGCAAGGCGGCGGGCGCGCAGGCTGGCGGCCAGGGCGGCCAGGGGGCGGCTGCCAAGCCGGCGGGCGCGCGTGGCGGCAAGAAGGCGGGCGGCCGCGCGGCGGCGCCTGGCGCCAAGGGCGCGGGTGGCCGCGCCGGCGGTAACAAGGCAGCCAGCGCGGGCGGCAAGGCGGCCGGCGTGGCCAAGCCGGCCTCGCCCACGGGCAATCGCGGTCCGGCCGCGCCCAAGCCGCAACGCGCGCGTCGCGGCGGCGGTGGTGCCGGCGGTGGTGGCGGTGGCCGGGGCGACGACTGGCAGCCCAAGGGCGCCGGCGCCCACGAGTCCCGTCTCGGGTTCATGGGCGGGCGGGGCGGGCGCGGACGTTGATGTGCGGCGCCACGAAGATCGGATGTGTCCCGCTTATCCGTAAGCTCCCGACGTATCAGGCAAATTTCCGGTTTATCTGGTAAAATCAACGGTTTTCATGGCGCGCAGTGCATTTGCAGGGCAGTGCGCGTGCAGCACGGCGTTGCGCGCAGCGGCTTTTGAATGCACGTTGTGCACGCTTTGGCGCGTGATTGCTGTGATTGACGCCATTTGGCGCGTGAGTCGCAAATGCGCCGGGTTTGCCTTTTTGCAGGGCAGGCCAGCCGGGTGGGCGGCGCGCCAGGGGAACCTGGAATGAGCACGCGGCCACCAGCGGGCCGCGGGCAAGCGCGGCCGATTTTTGCAATATATTTTGGGTCGCAATTTTGGGCTTGGGTTCGGCAAGCGGCGCTGTCAGCAGCGCCCGGCCGGGGGCCAGGCAATACGGTGGGCTGGGCGTGCAGCCCATTTTTTTTTTGAGTGTATGGCTGATTTATTCGCACTGACCGAAGAAGCGCTGGCGGGCATGGACATCGAACTGGTCGATGTCGAACGTGCCGCCATGGGGCTGTTGCGCGTCACCATCGACCGGGTCGATGGCGTGCGTATTGAAGATTGCGAGCAGGTGTCCCGCCAGTTGTCGCACGTGTATGAAGTCGAGAACATCGACTACAAGCGCCTCGAAGTCGGGTCGCCGGGCGTCGATCGTCCGTTGCGCAACGAGGCGGAGTTCCGCCGTTTCGCGGGCGAACGTATCGAGATCAAGCTGCGAGAGGCGCTCGACGGGCGCAAAGTGTTCTCCGGCACGCTGCGCGCGCCCGAGGCGGATGGCGCGTCCGGCCAGGATGACACCGCCGGTGCGGGCAAGGCCGTGTTCGGTCTCGAATTTGAGGCAAAGAAGAACGATATCCAGGTGCTGAGCTTCACGCTCGATGACATCGAGCGCGCAAAGCTGGATCCCGTTCTGGATTTCAAGGGCAAAAAGCGATGAGTCGCGAAATTCTTCTGTTGGTCGATGCTTTGGCGCGCGAAAAGAACGTCACCCGCGAAGTGGTGTTCGGGGCGCTCGAAAGCGCGCTGGCTTCGGCAATGAAAAAGCGCTTCAAGGACGATGCGGACATCCGTGTCTCCATCGATCGTGAAACCGGCGGCCACGAAGGCTTTCGCCGGTGGCTGGTCGTGCCCGACGAGGCTGGCCTGCAAGAGCCCGACAAGCAGGAGCTGCTGTCCGAGGCGCGCGAAATGGCGCCCGACATCGAAGTGGGCGAGTACATCGAGGAAGCGCTCGAGCCGGTCGAGTTCGGCCGTATCGGCGCGCAGGCCGCCAAGCAGGCGATCCTGCAGAAGATCCGCGACGCCGAGCGCGAGCAGGTCCTGAACGACTTCCTCGACCGCGGCGAGACGATTATTTCCGGGTCCATCAAGCGGATGGACAAGGGCGACGTGATCATCGAAACCGGCAAGATCGAAGCGCGCCTGCCGCGCTCCGAGATGATCCCGAAGGAAAACCTGCGGGTCGGCGACCGCGTGCGCGCCTTCGTGCTGCGGGTCGACCACGCCGCGCGCGGACAGCAGCTCATCCTGTCGCGCACCTCGCCCGAGTTCATCCGCCAATTGTTCGAAAACGAAGTGCCCGAGATCGAACAGGGTCTGCTGGAGATCAAGGCCACGGCACGCGACCCGGGCGTGCGCGCCAAGATCGCCGTGGTGGCCTACGACAAGCGTATCGACCCGATCGGCACCTGCGTGGGCATGCGCGGTTCGCGCGTGACCGCCGTGCGCAACGAGCTGGGCGGCGAGCAGGTCGATATCGTGCTGTGGTCGGAAGACCCGGCGCAATTCGTGATCGGCGCGCTGGCGCCGGCCAACGTCGAGTCCATCGTGGTGGACGAAGACAAGCACGCGATGGACGTGGTGGTCGACGAGGAAAACCTGCCCAAGGCCATCGGCGCCAAGGGGCAGAACGTGCGCCTGGCGTCCGAGCTGACCGGCTGGCAGATCAACATCATGACGCCGGAGGAAAGCCTCAATCGCCAGGAAACCGAGCGTGCCGCGTTGCGCGCGACGTTCATGAGCAAGCTGGACGTCGACGAAGAGGTGGCCGACATCCTGATCGATGAAGGTTTCACCGGTATCGAAGAGATTGCCTACGTGCCCATGCAGGAACTGCTGGAGATCGAGGCATTCGACGAGGACACCATCAATGAGCTGCGTGCCCGTGCCCGCAATGCGCTGCTGACCGAGGCGATCGCCCAGGAAGAGCGCCTTGAAACGGCCCAGGACCTGCTCGAACTCGAGGGCATCACGCCGGAGCTGGCCGCCAAGCTGGCCGAACGGCAGGTGCATACGCGTGACGATCTGGCCGAGCTGTCGACCGACGAGCTGGCCGAGATTGCCGGCCTGCAGGAAGAGGAAGCCAGCGATCTGATCATGCGTGCCCGCGCCCACTGGTTCGACGAGGAATGAAACACGGCGCACGGTTGTACGGCGTAATGCCGAGAGTTCATGTTTGTAATTAGCTGCATATAGGGAAGAGAGCCTAATGTCGAGTAATACTGTCGCCCAGTTCGCTACCGAGCTGAAAATGCCTGCCAACGTGCTGCTCGAGCAGTTGCGTGCGGCCGGTGTTGACCTCAAATCGGTGGACGACGCCGTCACCGATAGCGACAAGGCGAAGTTGCTCGAATCGCTGCGTCGCGCGCATGGTGCGACCGAGGGCAAGAAAATCACCCTGACGCGTCGCCAGACCTCCGAGATCCGGCAGGCCGACGCCACCGGCCGCTCGCGCACGATCCAGGTCGAGGTGCGCAAGAAGCGCGTTTTCGTCAAGCGCGATCCGGCCGAACCGGTGCGCGCCGAGCCGGCGGTCGAGACGGCTGCCAAGCCGGTCGAGCCGCCCGTCGCCGAGGCGCCCGCCGAGCCCGTCGCGGCGCCGGCGGCCGAACCGCAACCCGAACAGCCCGCTCAGGCCGAAGCCCAGCCCGAGCCGACTCCCGCTGCCCAGGCCGAGCCTGAGCCGCAACCCGAGCCTCAACCGGAAGCCGCTCCTGCCCAGGCAGTCGCCGAGCCGGTCGAACCTGCAAAGAATGTATCTGTCACCGAGACCGAGGCTGAACAGGCCCGGCCGGAACCCGTTGTGCACGCCCAAACTGAACTGACCTCCCAAACCCCGGCTCCGGTCGCCCAGCCGTCCGCACCCGCTGAATCTCCCAAGAGCGCCAAGGCCGAACCGGCCGCCGCGCCCAAGACCACGGCCAAGCCGGGTGAGATCCGCCGCGCCGCCGCGCCGGCGGCGCCCGACCGCGCCCGCGAAGAGGCGCGCCGCGCCGCCGAGGCCGAGGCCGCCGCGCTGCGCGAGATGCTCAGCCGTCCGCGCAAGGTGCTGCGCGCGCCCGAGCCCGAGCCGCAGGCAGGCGCCCTGTCGGGCACGCTGCACAAGCCGGCCGGCAAGCCGGCCACCACGGCCGCGCCCAAGAAGGACGCCAAGCCGGGCGCGCCGGGTGCCAAGAAGACCATCAAGACCGCCGAGGTGTCCTCCACCTGGAGCGACGACAGCGCCCGCAAGAAGCCGGCCGACAACAAGCCCGCGGTCACCACGCGTGACGGCTGGCGCGCCGGCGGCAAGGGCGGCAGGGGCGGACGCAACAGCCGCAACCAGCACCAGGACCGTCGTCACGAGCAGGTGCAGCAGGAATTCATCGCGCGCGAGATCCACGTTCCCGAAACCATCAGCGTGGCCGACCTGGCCCACAAGATGTCGGTGAAGGCGGCCGAGGTCATCAAGCAATTGATGAAGCTGGGCCAGATGGTCACGATCAACCAGGTGCTGGACCAGGAAACCGCGATGATCGTGGTGCAGGAGTTCGGCCACACGGCGATCGCCGCCAAGCTGGACGATCCCGAGGCCTTCCTGGACGAAACCGCAGCGGTCACCGAGGCCGAAGCCGAGCCGCGCGCGCCGGTCGTGACCGTCATGGGCCACGTCGACCACGGCAAGACCTCGCTGCTGGATTACATCCGCCGCGCCAAGGTCGCCTCGGGCGAAGCCGGGGGCATTACCCAGCACATCGGCGCGTATCACGTCGAGACAGGCCGTGGCGTGGTGACCTTCCTGGACACCCCGGGCCACGAGGCCTTCACGGCGATGCGTGCGCGCGGCGCCAAGGCCACCGACATCGTCATCCTGGTGGTGGCGGCCGATGACGGCGTGATGCCGCAGACGCGCGAAGCCATTCACCATGCCAAGGCCGGCGGCGTGCCGCTGGTGGTGGCCGTCAACAAGATCGACAAGCCCGAGGCCAACCCCGAGCGCGTCAAGCAGGAACTGGTGGCCGAGGAAGTCGTGCCGGAAGAATACGGCGGCGACGTGCCGTTCGTGCCGGTGTCGGCCAAGACGGGCGCGGGCATCGACGATTTGCTCGAGAACGTGCTGTTGCAGGCCGAGATCCTGGAACTGAAGGCGCCGATCGAAGTGCCGGCCAAGGGCCTGGTCATCGAGGCGCGCCTGGACAAGGGTCGCGGCCCGGTTGCCACCATCCTGGTGCAAAGCGGCACGCTCAAGCGCGGCGATGTCGTGCTGGCCGGCGCCAGCTTCGGCCGCGTGCGCGCCATGCTGGACGAGAACGGCAAGCAGATCCAGACCGCCGGTCCGTCGATCCCGGTCGAGATCCAGGGCCTGACCGAAGTGCCGGCCGCCGGCGACGAACTGATGGTGCTGTCCGACGAGCGCAAGGCGCGCGAGATCGCGCTGTTCCGCCAGGGCAAGTTCCGCGACGTCAAGCTGGCGCGCCAGCAGGCCGCCAAGCTGGAGTCCATGTTCGACAACCTGGGCGAGGGCACGCAGACCCTGGCGCTGATCGTCAAGACCGACGTGCAGGGTTCGCAGGAGGCGCTGGTGTCTTCGCTGACCAAGTTGTCGACCGACGAAGTGCGCGTGCAGGTGGTGCATGCCGCCGTGGGCGGCATCTCGGAAAGCGACGTCAACCTGGCCATCGCCTCCAATGCGGTGGTGATCGGGTTCAACGTGCGCGCCGAGCAAAGCGCCAAGAAGCTGGCCGAGACCAACGGTATCGACCTGCGCTACTACAACATCATCTACGACGCGGTCGACGAAGTGAAGGCCGCCATGTCGGGGATGCTGGCTCCCGAGAAGCGCGAAGAGGTCATCGGCCTGGTCGAAGTGCGCGAGGTCTACACGATCTCCCGTATCGGCACGGTGGCGGGCTGCATGGTACTCGACGGCGTGGTGCGCCGCGATTCGCAGGTTCGACTGCTGCGCAACAACGTGGTTCAATGGACGGGCCATCTCGATTCGCTGCGCCGTTTCAAGGACGACGTCAAGGAAGTCAAATCCGGCTTCGATTGCGGCCTGACCCTGCGCGGCAACAACGACCTGCAGCTGGGCGACCAGCTGGAAGTCTTTGAAATCAAGGAGATCGCGCGCACGCTGTAAGGTGCGAGGCGATACAGCAATCTTTACATGCGCCGTCACAAGTCCAAATCCATCCCCGGCCGCAATCTGCGGCTGGCCGACCAGATCCAGAAGGATCTGGCCGGGATCATTCAGCGCGAGATCGATATGACCCGCGCCGGACTGATCACGCTTTCGGGTGTGGAGCTGTCGGCCGACTACGCGCATGCCAAGGTGTATTTCACGGTGTTGGGCGCCGAGCCCGACACCGCTGCCGCCTTGCTGAACGAAAAGGCCGGCTGGCTGCATTCGCAGCTGTACAAGCTGCTGCACATCCATACTGTTCCCACCCTGCGGTTCGTGCATGATCTGCAAATCACCCGCGGCATCGAGATGTCGGTGCTGATCGATCGTGCCAACCGGCCCGGTCCGCACTCGGGTGTTCCCGACGAGCCCGAAGACCAGTCCTGACCGGGCTGTCGTCGCTGCTTTTTCTCCTTTTTCCGGATTCGACGATGGCTAAACGACGCGGGCTCGCGCTCGACGGTGTGCTGTTGCTGGACAAACCCGTGGGTTTGTCCAGCAACCACGCCTTGCAGCGAGCCAAGCGCACCGTGGACGCGGCCAAGGCCGGTCATACGGGAACGCTGGACCCTTTCGCCACCGGCCTGCTGGTTTGCTGCATGGGCCGGGCTACCAAGATCTCGGGCCGCATGCTCGAGGCCGACAAGACCTACCAGGCCATGCTGCAGTTTGGCGAGGAGACCGACTCGGGCGACCTGACCGGCCACATCGTGGCCCGGGCCCCGGACGGATTTGCCGGTGTCGAAGAGGCGGCGCTGCGCGATGTGCTGTCACGTTTCGTGGGCACGATCGAGCAGATCCCGCCCATGTATTCGGCGCTCAAGCGCGACGGCAAGCCGCTTTACGAGTACGCCCGGGCGGGCATCGAGCTGGACCGTCCGCCCAGGCAGGTGACCATCCGCCACATCGAGCTGCTGTCGTTCTCCGGGATGCAGGCGCAGATCGATGTGGCCTGCAGCAAGGGCACCTATATACGCACGCTGGCCCAGGACATCGGCCGCGCGCTGGGCTGCCATGCCCACCTGGCGGCGCTGCGGCGCACGCACGTCGGGCCGTTTTCGCTGGACCGCGCCGTAACCCTGGAAGCCCTGCAGGCGATGCCCGACGCCAAGCAGGCCTTGCTTGCCATGAATGAATTGCCGGCGGGCCTGCTGCCCGCCACCTGAACTTAAAGGACCTGCTATGACCCGCGCCCTGCGCAACGTCGCCATCATTGCCCACGTGGACCACGGCAAAACGACCCTGGTCGACCAATTGCTACGCCAATCCGGCACTTTCCGCGAGAACCAATCGGTGGCCGAACGGGTCATGGATTCGAACGACATCGAGAAAGAACGCGGCATCACCATTCTGGCCAAGAACTGCGCCGTCGAATACGAAGGCACGCACATCAACATCGTCGACACCCCGGGACACGCCGACTTCGGCGGCGAAGTCGAGCGGGTGCTGTCGATGGTCGATGGCGTCCTGCTGCTGGTCGATGCCGTCGAAGGCCCCATGCCGCAGACCATCTTCGTCACGCGCAAGGCGCTGGCCCTGGGCCTCAAGCCCATCGTGGTGGTCAACAAGATCGACCGTCCGGGCGCGCGTCCGGATTTCGTGATCAATGCCACCTTCGAGCTTTTCGACAAGCTGGGCGCCACGGAAGAGCAGCTGGACTTCCCGGTGGTGTACGCCTCGGGCCTGTCGGGCTACGCCGGACTGACCGACGACGTGCGTTCGGGCGACATGCGGCCGCTGTTCGAGGCCATCATGAAGTACGTGCCGCAGCGCGATGACGATGCCAACGGGCCGCTGCAGATGCAGATCATCTCGTTGGACTACAACAGCTACGTCGGCAAGATCGGCGTGGGCCGCATCAACCGCGGCCGCATGCGCGGCAACATGGATGTCGCGTTCCGCTTCGGGCCCGATGGCGAGGTCCAGCGCGGCCGCATCAACCAGGTGATGAAATTCAGCGGCCTGGAGCGCGTTGTCGTGGACGAGGCCGAAGCCGGCGACATCGTGCTGGTCAACGGCATCGAAGACCTGCACATCGGTTCGACCATCACCGACCCGTCCACGCCCGAGGGCTTGCCGGTACTGCGCATCGACGAACCCACGTTGACCATGAACTTCATGGTCAACACCTCGCCGCTGGCCGGCCGCGAAGGCAAGTTCGTGACCAGCCGCCAGATCCGCGACCGCCTGGAGCGCGAGCTGAAGTCCAACGTGGCGCTGCGCGTACGCGACACCGGCGACGATACGGTGTTCGAGGTCTCGGGCCGTGGCGAACTGCACCTGACCATCCTGCTGGAGAACATGCGTCGCGAGGGCTACGAGCTGGCCGTGTCGCGCCCGCGCGTGGTCTTCAAGGAAATCGACGGCGTGAAATGCGAGCCGTTCGAGGCGCTGACGGTCGATGTCGAGGACGCCCACCAGGGCGGCGTGATGGAAGAGCTGGGCCGCCGCAAGGGCGACCTGCAGGACATGCAGCCCGATGGCCGTGGCCGTACCCGCCTGGAATACATCATTCCGGCGCGCGGCTTGATCGGCTTTCAGAACGAGTTCCTGACGCTGACGCGCGGCACCGGCCTGATGAGCCATATCTTCCACGAGTACGCGCCGCTGCGCGAAGGTTCGATCGGCGAGCGCCGCAACGGCGTGCTGATCAGCCAGGATAACGGCGACGCGGTGGCCTACGCCCTGTGGAAGCTGCAGGATCGCGGCCGCATGTTCGTCAGCCCCGGCGAGCCGCTGTACGAAGGCATGATCATTGGCATCCACAGCCGCGACAACGACCTGGTGGTCAACCCCATCAAGGGCAAGCAGCTGACCAACGTTCGCGCGTCGGGCACCGACGAGGCCGTGCGCCTGGTGCCGCCGATCCAGATGTCGCTCGAGTATGCGGTCGAGTTCATCGACGACGATGAACTGGTCGAGATCACGCCCAAGTCGATCCGCCTGCGCAAGCGCTACCTGCAGGAGCACGAGCGCCGCCGCGCTTCGCGCGAAAACGCGTAACGCACGTGCCGGCCGCCTCCAGGCGGCGGTGCCAGCGCAAGGGTTGTGGCCGTGGCGGCCACAACCCTTTTTACATGCAACCGCCGCGATTGCAGGTGGCCAGCCCGGTGATCGAGTAGGCCGGCACGTCCGGCACGGCGGCAAAGTCGGGGCGCCGGTCGTGGTCGACATAGACGCGCAGCGGCAGGCCCTGCCGCCTCAGCGTTTCCAGGGCGCGCCGCAGCGTGGCGTAGGATTCGCGGTGCAAGCGGCCGGCCTGCGGGCTGATGCAGGCCTGCACGACGGGATTGCCGTCACGCGTGAATACCGCGCACAGGTCGCCGAAGGGCAGGTCGTCGAGCCGGGCCACGCGCACATTGGAGTAGTGGCCCAAGCCCGTGGCGGGAGGAAGGGTGCGGCGCCACTGCCAGGCGCCCCACCCGGGTACGTGGCCCCAGGCGTGAACGCCCCGGCCGATCGCGCCGTCCGAGCCCGACGCGAGGCAGAAGTGGTCGCGCAGGCCGCGGATGTCCGCGAGCCTGGCGCGCTTGAGCTCGCCGCCATACTTGCCGCCCAGGTATTGGCCGTCGGCCAGGCCGTGGATAGGCCAGGGCTCGTTGCCCGAGAGTTCGCGCATGCGCGCCCGCAACGAGGGGCGATGCGCCTGGTCGTACGTCAGCGGGGCGTAGCCGGAAGGGCAATTGCCATAGCCGCGCACCAGGATCAGCTCGGAGGCGGCCCAGGCGCGCGCGCCCGGCAACAGCAGGCACAGCAGCGACGCGGCCAGCCAGCCGGCACGCGGGGAGATCCGCTTCATGGGAGCAGCCCTCCCACGCCGCAAGGCGCAATGGAGAGGATTTCTGCGCGCGAGAACAGGCGGTAGATCTGCGGATCGGTCCAAACGTCGGATTCGACCCGCAGCGATGTGGGCCTGTTTGCCGCATGGCAGGTGATGATGCGCGCGACGTGTTCGTCGAAGTGGCGGCGCGCCTTGCCGTAGCGTTGCACGGCGCAGGCAATGCGCAGCGCTTGCGGCGAGGCCTGTCCTTCGGGATGGAAGCGCGCACACACGAAGGGCGTGGAGCCGGTGTGCAGCTGGCCGATGTGGTAGGCCTCGATGACGGCGGAAGGGTAGTCGTGCACCGCGCCGGCGTGCGCCAGCGGCCAGGCGGCCAGCAGCGCGGCCAGCAGCGCGGCCAGCGCGGGTACGGTGAATTTAAATGGGGGCATAACGAGTGAAGCGCTGGACTGCGAATTGCGTGGCAGTCTAGGGCCTGGCCGGCGCCGTGGGCGCTCGCGCGTCGTGTGTTATGCCAAAGTAGATGCTTCCTTTGCGTCTGGTTATTCTTTCTGGGTAATAACGAGGCGTTATTCCTGGTTATGCCGGGAGGGAAGGCGCGTGCTGGCTGTCCGTCCTGCCTTGCTTGTCGTGGAATTCGACCACCTTGCGCACGACTTTGGCGGGGTCGTCCTCGATGATGAAGAGATTCAGGTCGTGGGCCGCGATCATGCCGTTGGCCAGCAATTGCTCGCCCAGCCAGTCGACCAGGCCGTGCCAGAATTCGCTGCCCACCAGCACGATGGGGGCGGGCGGGACCTTGCCGGTCTGGATCAGGGTCAGCGCCTCGAACAGCTCGTCCAGGGTGCCGAACCCGCCGGGCATGGCGACATAGGCCATGCTGTGCATGAAGAAGGTGGCCTTGCGGGAGTAGAAGTACTCGAACGACAGGCTGATGGTCTGGTATTCGTTGTTGTGCGCTTCGTGGGGCAGGCTGATGTTCAGGCCGACGCTGGTGCCGCCGGCCTCGAAGGCGCCCTTGTTGGCCGCTTCCATGATGCCGGGGCCGCCCCCCGCGATGATCGCGAAACCGGCGCCGGCCAGGGCTGCCGAGATCGCCGCACAGGTTTCATAATAGGGCGATTCGCGGCTGATGCGGGCGCTGCCGAACATGCTGACCGCGGGGCCGATGTCGGCCAATTTCTCGGCCGCGGTCTTTATCTCTGACATAATCACCGGAATTTGTTTGCCGGCGGGTGTCTCAAGCTCTGCCTTTGTAACCATGAAAAAAACCTTATTGCTGGTAGACGGTTCGAGCTACTTGTACCGTGCTTTCCACGCCATGCCCGACCTGCGCAATGCGCAGGGCGAACCCACGGGTGCGCTTTATGGCGTGGTCAATATGTTGCGCAAGCTCGTTCAGGATCATAAGGCAGAGTATGCCGTATGCGTTTTCGATGCACGCGGAAAAACATTCCGGGACGATTTGTTCCCTGACTACAAGTCGCACCGCCCGCCCATGCCGGAAGACCTGGCGGCGCAGATCGAGCCGATCCACGAGGCCGTACGCGCCCTGGGCTGGCCGTTGCTGGCCATCGAAGGGGTGGAGGCGGACGACATCATCGGCACGCTGGCGCGGCAGGCCAGCGCGCAAGGCATCGACACCATCGTCTCCACGGGCGACAAGGACCTGGCGCAACTGGTCGACCCGCACGTCACGCTGGTCAACACCATGAGCGGCGAGGTGCTCGACGTTGCCGGGGTGAACAGCAAGTTCGGCGTGCCGCCGGAGCGCATCGTCGATTACCTGATGCTGGTCGGCGACACGGTCGACAACGTGCCCGGCGTGAACAAGGTCGGACCCAAGACGGCCGTCAAGTGGCTGGCCGAACATGGCTCCATCGACGCGCTGGTGGCCGCCGCCGACAGCGTCAAGGGCGTGGCCGGCAACAATCTGCGCGAAGCCATTCCGAACTTTCCGCTCACGCGCACGCTGCTGACGGTCAAGTGCGACTGCGACCTGACCGGCCATGTGTCGGACTGGGAAGACCTGGCATGGCGCGAGCGCGACGCGGCCACCTTGACCGCGCTGTTCGACCGCTACGGTTTTCGCACCTGGCTGCGCGAACTGACGGGCGACCAGGAGCGCCTGCCCACGGGGGACGCGCGCGCCGTGCCGCAGGCCGTCGCGCCGGCCGAGCTGGACTACCGCATCATCACCGACTGGGCCGCCTTCGATGCCTGGATGGCGCTGGTGGAGGACGCGCCGCTGGTGGCGCTGGATACGGAAACCACGTCGCTCGATGAGATGCAGGCGCGGCTGGTGGGCCTGTCGATGGCGGTCAAGCCGGGCGTGGCCTGCTACATCCCGGTGGCGCATCGTGGCCCCGAGGCGGGCGATCAATTGCCCAGGGACGAGGTCATCGCGCGCCTGCGCGGCTGGCTGGAGGACGCCGGGCGCGCCAAGCTGCTGCACCATGCCAAATACGATACCCATGTCTTCGCCAACGAAGGCGTAAGCCTGGCGGGCGTGGCCGAGGACACGATGCTGCAGGCCTATGTGCTGGAGTCGCATCGCGGCGTGGGCCTGAACGACCTGGCCCAGCGGTTTCTCGGGCGCAGCGGCGTGAACTACGAAGACCTGTGCGGCAAGGGCGCTAAGCAGATCGGTTTCGACGAGGTGGCGGTCCCCCTGGCGGGGCATTATTCCTGCGAGGATTCCGATTTCACCCTGCAGTTGCACGAGGTGCTGCGCCCGCGTGTGGCCGAGGACGAAGGGCTGGAGCGCACCTACCTGCTGGAGCTGCAGGTCTCGCGCGTGCTGACCGTGGTCGAGCGCAACGGTGTGAAGGTCGATGCCCAGGAGCTGGGGCGCCAGAGCCACAAGCTGGGCCAGGAAATGCTGGCGCTGGAGCAGCGCGCCTACGAGCTGGCCGGCCAGCCGTTCAACCTGAACTCTCCCAAGCAATTGGGCGAGATCCTGTTCGGCCGCATGGGGCTGCCGGTCGTGCGCAAGACCGCGGGCGGCGCCCCCTCGACCGACGAGGAAGTGCTGTCCAAGCTGGCGCAGGACTATCCGCTGCCGCAGGTGCTGCTGGAATACCGGGGCCTGTCCAAGCTGAAGTCCACCTATACCGACAAGCTGCCGCGCATGATCAACCCGGCCACCGGCCGCGTTCATACGCACTATTCGCAGGCGGCGGTGATCACCGGCCGGCTGGCGTCGTCGGATCCCAACCTGCAGAACATCCCGGTGCGCACCGAGGCCGGCCGGCGCGTGCGCGAGGCCTTCATCGCCGAGCAGGGCAAGCTGCTGTCGGCCGACTACTCGCAGATCGAGCTGCGCATCATGGCGCACGTCTCGGATGACGCCAACCTGCAGCGTGCCTTCGCGGCGGGCGAGGATATCCACCGCGCGACCGCCTCCGAGGTGTTCGGCGTGCCGCTGGCCGAGGTCGGCGCCGAGCAGCGCCGCGCCGCCAAGGCGATCAATTTCGGACTGATCTACGGCATGGGCGTGTTCGGGCTGGCTTCCAACCTGGGCATTACGCGCGACGCCGCGCAGGCCTACATCGACCGCTATTTCACCCGCTATCCCGGCGTGGCGCGCTACATGGACGACACGCGCCGGCTGGCGCGCGACCAGGGCTACGTCGAGACGGTATTCGGCCGCAGGCTGCAGCTGCCGGACATCCGCGCCGCCTCCGGGCCGCGCCGCCAGGGCGCCGAGCGGGCCGCCATCAATGCACCGATGCAGGGTACCGCCGCCGACCTGATCAAGATGGCCATGGTGGCGGTGCAGGACTGGCTGGACGCCGAGCGCCTGCGCACCCGCATGATCATGCAGGTGCACGACGAACTGGTGCTGGAGGTGCCCGACGAGGAACTGGCGGCGGTCGCCGAAGCGCTGCCGCGGCTGATGTGCGACGTGGCCACGCTGCGCGTGCCGCTGGTGGCCGAGGTGGGCATGGGCACGAACTGGGAACAGGCGCACTGATGCGGCCCCGGCCGGCGTCCGCGCCGGCCGGATACTGTCTGACAGCCATTTTTGATTTGGCGCTTGCAACGATATAATGTTGCGCTTTCCCGCCTGAATCGCCCCTCGCCATGCTGCTGCTCTGGATACTGCTTGCCACGATTGCCGGCGGCCTGATCGCCGTCTCGATCGCCAGCTGGCTGGCCTATCGCGTGTTCGCGAAGTACCTGCACCACATGGTCAGCCTGTCGGTGGGCGTACTGTTGTCGGTGGCGCTGCTGCACCTGCTGCCCGAGGCGTTCGAAACGGCGCACGCCGACGCGCGGGCCCTGTTCGCGCTGATGCTGGCCGGCCTGATCGGCTTCTTCGTGCTGGAGAAGATCGCGCTGCTGCGCCACAGCCACCACCACGAGGGCGACGGGCACCACCATCACAAGGGCCACGACCGGCACGAGGCCGGCCGAGGCGGCGTGCTCATCCTGGTGGGCAGTTCGCTGCACAACCTGGCCGACGGCGTGCTGGTGGCGGCGGCCTTTCTCACCGACCCCATGCTGGGCGTACTGACCGCGGCGTCGATCATCGTGCACGAGGTGCCGCACAAGCTGGGCGATTTCGTGGTGCTGCTCAACGCAGGCCTGGCGCGGGGCAGGGCATTTTCGCTGATCCTGTTCACCAGCCTGTGCACGGCGGCAGGCGGCGTTGTAGGATACTTCGTATTGCAGGAGGCGCAGGCGGCAGTGCCCTATGTCCTGGTCGTGGCCGCCAGCAGCTTCCTGTACATCTCGGTTGCCGACCTGATGCCGCAAATGCACGAACGCGTTTCGCTGGCCGATGCGGTGCCGCAGTTGTTGCTGGTGGGCGCCGGCGTGCTGCTCATCTACGGCGTCACCTCGTTCATGCATCATGAGCATGACCCGGCCCACGAGCACGGGCAGCATGCCATCGAGGCGGCAGACCACCGGCATTGACCGCGGCGCGGCGGCAGGAGGGCGGCCATTCCCTTTCCATGCCCAGGAGTTGCCATGAGTTTCGCCGCCGCAGCGGGTAGTACCGCACCCACCACGATCCATACCGACACCCAGGGCCTGTTGCACGGCGATTTCGAACTGGCGGTGCCGGGCGGTCCGGTGGCCGCCTATTACGCCGCGCCGGCCGGGCGCGAGCAATTGCCCATCGTGCTGGTGGTGCAGGAGATCTTCGGCCTGCACGAGCACATCAAGGATGTCTGCCGCCGCCTGGCGCACGATGGCTATCTGGCGGTCTCGGTCAACCTGTACCAGCGCCAGGGCGACGCCTCGCGCTACGACAACATTCCCGGGCTGGTCGCCGAACTGGTGAGCAAGGTGCCGGACGAGCAGGTCCATGCCGACCTGGATGCCAGCCTGGCCTGGGCCGCCGCCCATGGCGGCGATGGCGCGCGGGTGGGGGTGACGGGCTTTTGCTGGGGCGGGCGCACCACCTGGATGTATGCGGCCCGCAATCCCGCCGTGAAGGCGGGCGTGGCCTGGTACGGCCGCCTGTCCTCGGGCCATGGCCCCTTGATCAAGCAGGTGCCGCTGGACGTGGCCGGGAGCCTGCATGCGCCGGTGCTGGGGCTGTATGGCGGCAAGGACGAAAGCATTCCGCTGGACGATGTGCGGGCCATGGAAGCGCGCCTGCAGCAGGGCGGCGCGCCCGCCCAGGCATCGCGCATCGTGGTGTATCCGCAGGCCGGGCATGCCTTCCTGGCCGATTACCGCCCCAGTTACCGCGCCGCCGATGCGCAGGACGGCTGGCGGCGCATGCTGGATTGGTTCGCGCTGTACCTGTAGCGGGCCGGGGCCTGCCCGTGCTCGGGCAGGCCCTCAGTTGCCCGCGTCGCGCAGGCGGCTGGGCAGGAGTTCGCCGTGGCGCGCCAGCAGCGGATACGCCGATGCGCCTACCACGTGCGAGTTGATGCCCTTGAGATCGCGCAGGATGTCCAGGTAGAGCGCGCCGACTTCGGCGGCATCGACCTTGCCGGACTTGATCTGCTGCAGCTGCGTTTCGGCGGCCTCCGCCTCGAGGGCGCGAAAACGCGCCTTTTCGCCCGCCAGCGCGCGCGCCTGGCGCAGGTCGTCGGTGACGAACAGCGCGGCGGCCTGGCGCTGGTTGGCGATCAGCTCGCCCAGCGTGGCGTCCAGGCTGGCGCGCTGATCGGCTGACAGCAGCAGGCCTTGCTTGCGCAGGCGGCCGATATGGTTGAGCAGGCCGTGGTAGGCGATATCGCCGGCGTGGCCGATGTTGCTGCAGAACGCCAGGATGGCGTCGAGCCGCTGGTGATCCTCGCGCGTCATGTTTTCCTGGTCGAGCGTGGCCAGGTAGGTGGTGATGGCGGTCTCCAGCTTGTCCAGCGCGCTGTCGAGCTGGCGTGCCTGCACCATGCGGTGCCGGTTGTCGCGCTTGAAACCGGCGCGGGCGTACAGCAGCAGGGTCTGCAGCATGTCGGCCATGCGCAATGCCTCGCGCGCGGCGTTGCCCAGCGCGACGGCCGGCACGTCATGGGCCCATTCGTCCAGGTATTGCGGCCGCGCCGGGTCGTTGGGATCGGCGCGCTTGGGCAGCCAGCGCGTCAGCAGCGCGGCGTACGGCGTGAGGATGGGCAGGAAAACCAGCGCGATCACGACGTTGAACAAGGTGTGGAAGTTGGCCACCGCGTGCGCGGGGTCGCCGGCCAGTCCGCTGAGCCAGGGTTGCAGCCAGGGCAGCAGGATGATGCCGGCCAGTACGCCGGCCACGCGCGTGAGCAGGTTGCCCAGCGGCAGGCGGCGAGCGGCCGGGTCGTCGCCGGTAACGCCTTCGATCATCGGATTGATGGCGGTGCCCAGGTTGGCGCCCAGCACCAGCGCGAAGGCCAGCGCCGGATTGACCATGCCGTGGCTGGCCAGCGACATGACCAGCACCACGACGGCCACGCTGGAGTGCGCGGCCCAGGTCAGGGCCGCGGCCAGCAGCACCGCGGCGACCGGCTGGCTGGCCAGCGCGTCGAGCAAGACGCCCAGCAAGGGCGCGGTCTCGAAGGGCTGGAACAGCTGTACCAACTGGTGCAGCGACAGCAGCAGCCCCAGGCCGATGAATACCCGCCCCAGGTCGCGGGTGCGGCCGGGCGCGGCGCGGCGGAACATCCACACGCCGGCCAGGATGAGGATGGGCGCCAGCGAGGTCAGGTCGAACGACAGCAGCTGCACGATGAGGGTGGTGCCGACGTTGGCGCCCAGCATGGCGGCCAGCGCCGGCACCAGCGCCACCACCCCGCCGGCGGCGAAGCCGGTGATCATCAGCCCGGTGGCGGTGCTGCTTTGCAGCGCGGCGGTAATGCCCAGGCCGGAGGCGAAGGCGCGCAACCGCGTCCCGAGCGCGCGTCCCAGCGCGATGCTCAGCGCGGCGCCGAAGGCGCGCTGCACGCCGGTCTGCACCATGTGCACGCCCCACAGCAGCAGGGCTACGTAGCCCGCGAAATCGAGCAGCGGCAGCAGTCCGGACATGGCTCTCCCAGGGACAGGGGCGCCGCGCGCAGGGCGCGGCGCCAATATATGACATGAAATAATTCTGTAATCATCGCACGCCGCGCCTCGCAGCGGAAATCCGGGCCGGCGCGTATGATGCTATCGACCGCCATGGCGGGCGGTGGACCCAGATACGGAGTGTGCGCGTGGCAGTTTCCGTTTTCGACCTTTTCAAGATAGGCATAGGGCCGTCCAGTTCGCATACGGTGGGCCCGATGCGGGCGGCGCTCCTGTTCGTGCAGGGGCTGGAGCGCGATGGCCTGCTGGCGCGCGTGGCCAGCGTGCGCGCCGAGCTCTATGGGTCGCTGGGCGCGACCGGCAAGGGGCACGGCACCGACAAGGGCGTGCTGCTGGGGTTCATGGGCCAGGCGCCCGATACGGTCGACCCCGCGGCCATCGCCGGCATGCTGCAGGCCGTGCGCGCCAATCGGCGCGTGTCGTTGCTGGGTCGGCATGACGTGCCGTTCGTCGAAAAAGAGCATATGTTGTTCTATCGCCGCGAGGCGTTGGCCGAACATCCTAACGGGATGAAGTTTCACGCTTTTGACGCCGATGGCCAACCGTTGCGCGAATCGCGCTATCTGTCGGTGGGCGGCGGTTTCGTGGTCACGGCCGGCGCGGCCAATGCCCAGGTCATCGGCGCGCACGACCAGCTGCCGTACCCGTTTCGCACCGGACGCGAGCTGCTGGACATGTGCCGCGCCAGCGGCCACTCGGTGGCGGGCCTGATGATGCGCAACGAGCTGACCTGGCGCGGCGCCGCCGAGATCGAGCAGGGGCTGGACCGTATCTGGGAAGTCATGCAGGAGTGCGTGGCCCGCGGCTGCGGCATCGGCCATCCGGAGGCCGACGGCGACCTGCCGGGCCCGCTCAAGGTGCGCCGGCGCGCGCCGGAGCTGTATCGCGCGCTGACGCAGCGCGCCGAGCGCACGCTGTCCGACCCCTTGTCGGTGATGGACTGGGTGAACCTGTACGCCATGGCCGTCAACGAGGAAAACGCCGCGGGCGGCAGGGTGGTGACGGCGCCGACCAATGGCGCGGCCGGCATCATTCCGGCGGTGCTGCATTATTACGACCGTTTTGTCCCGGCCGCCAACCGGGCGGGCGTGCACGATTTCCTGCTGACGGCGGCGGCCATCGGCCTGCTGTACAAGTACAACGCCTCGCTGTCGGGCGCCGAGGTGGGCTGCCAGGGCGAGGTGGGCGTGGCCTGTTCGATGGCGGCCGGCGCGCTGGCCGCCGTGCAGGGCGGCAGCGTCGAACAAGTCGAGAACGCCGCCGAGATCGGCATGGAGCACAACCTGGGCCTGACCTGCGACCCGGTGGGCGGGCTGGTGCAGATTCCGTGCATCGAACGCAACGCCATGGCCTCGGTCAAGGCCGTCAACGCGGCGCGCATGGCGTTGCGCGGCGACGGACATCACTACGTCTCGCTGGATTCCGTCATCAAGACCATGCGCGAAACCGGCGCCGACATGAAGACCAAATACAAGGAAACCGCGCGCGGCGGGTTGGCGGTGAATATCGTGGAGTGCTGACGGCATCGTGTGCCAGCCCCCTGCGGGGCCTGCAGGGGACTGTCCCGGCGGGGACAGGCGCCCCTTTCTCCCCTGCGGGGTCTGCAGGTGCCTGTCCCAGCGGGGACAGGCACCCTTCCCTGTGGGGGGACAGGCACGCCGGAGTTGGAGTTTGCGGGTGCCAGTCCCCTACGGGGACAGGCACCCGGGGTTAGAGTTTTTCCTCTACTCCGTAGAACTTCACGCCGAGGTGGATGCGTTCGCGGCCCTGGGCGCGGCGGTGGCGGTTGGTGTCGCGCAGCGAGTAGACGCAGCCGCAGTATTCCTGCTGGTAGAAGTTCTCGCGTTTGCTGATTTCGATCATGCGCTGCGAGCCGCCGCTCTTGCGCCAGTTGTAGGTCCAGTACACCAGGTCGTCGTAGCGGGCGGCGGCGCGTTCGCCGCAGCCGTTGATCTGGTTCATATCTTTCCAGCGCGAGATGCCCAGCGAGCTGGTGATGGTGTCGAAGCCGTGCTCGTGCGCATACAGGGCGGTGCGCTCGAAGCGCATGTCGAAGCAGGCGGTACAGCGGATGCCGCGCTCGGGCTCGTTTTCCATGCCCTTGACGCGCTCGAACCAGTTGTCCATGTCGTAGTCGGCGTCGATGAATTCGATGCCGTGTTCTTCGGCGAAGCGGATGTTCTCGTTCTTGCGGATCTCGTACTCTTTGACCGGATGGATATTCGGGTTGTAGAAGTAGATCGCGTAGTCGATGCCGGAGGCCGTCATGGCTTCCATGACTTCGCCGGAACAGGGCGCGCAGCACGAGTGCAGCAGCACCTTGCGGCGGCCGGCGGGCAGTTCGAGTGTGGGGCGCACGAGTTGGGACATGGCGTGAAAAGCGGCTTTGCAGCGGGGAAAAACCGTTATTTTACTTCGGCTTGCGCGATCGTGCCGTCCTGCAGCACGGTTTGCCACAATTCGCACACCGTGGCGCGCTCGGCGGCCAGTTGCCCGGGCGGCACGCGCGCCTTGTCGACGCCCTTCAGGCGCAGCTGGTGCTGCGCCCGCCGCAGCGTGCGGTAGGCGTCGCCGGCGGCCAGCGCCAGCGGCGCCGGGATCAGGCCCGCTTCGCCGGCCAGGCGCAGCAGCGCGATATTGCCCAGGTTGTTGACCAGCACCCGATGCGTGGCCGCATGGCACAGCACCAGGTATTGGGTGACGAATTCCACGTCCACCATGCCGCCGCGGTCATGCTTGACGTCGAACAGCTCGGAGCGGTTAGGGTGCCCGGCGCTGATCTTGTCGCGCATGCCGAGCACCTCGCCGCGCAGCGCCTGCACGTCGCGCGGCATGACCAGGATGTCGGCGCGGATGCGCTCGAAGCGCGCGCCGGCCTCGGTGTCGCCGGCGGCGTAGCGCGCGCGCGTGAGCGCCTGGTGCTCCCAAGGCCAGGCGTGCGAGCGCTGGTATTGCTCGAAGGCCTCCAGCGAGACGGCCAGCAGCCCGGCGTCGCCGTCGGGGCGCAGCCGCAGGTCGACTTCGTACAGGCGGCCCGACGACGTCATGGTCGATAGCCACGAGGTCATGCGCCGGCCCAGCTTGGCGTAGAGTTCGGCGGCGTCCTCGCGGTCGTCGTCGAACAGGAACACCAGGTCCAGGTCGGAGGCGTAGCCCAGCTCCTTGCCGCCCAGCTTGCCGTAGGCGATGACGGCCAGGTGCGGCTCGGCGCCGGGCCGCCGGTTGACCAGCGGCCAGACGCGGCGGATGGTCTCGGCCAGCAGCAGGTCGGCCAGCGCCGAGAGCTGGTCGGCCAGTTTCTCCACCGTCAATTCGCCTTCGAGGTTCTGCGCCAGCAGCTGGAAGCTGGCCTGGCGCTGGACGTCGCGCATCAGATTCATCTGCCGTTCGATGTCGGGCTCGCCGTCGGGCAGCCGGCAGGCGTCGAGGTCGGCGGCCAGCTGGTGCGCGACCTGGGCGAAGTCCAGCGGTTCGAACAGCGTGCGCCAATCGATCAGGCTGTCCAGCAACAGGGGGTGCTGGGTCAGGTACTGGGCCGCCCAGGGGCTGGCCGCCACCATGCGCGCCACGCGGGCCAGGGTATCGGGGTACTCGGCCAGCAGCGCCAGGTAGGCGCTGCGCTGCGCGATGGTTTCGATGAGGTCGAACAGGCGCAGCGCGGCATCCATGGGCGCGCTGGTCTGCGCCGCCGCCGTCAGCGCCGCCGGCAGCAGCGCTTCGAGCCGGTGCCGGCTGCTGTCGGGCAGGCTGCGTACGCGATGGCTGCCCAGCAGCGTCTCGGTGCGGCGCAGCAGGTCCTCGGCGTGCTCGGGAAAGTCGCGCTGGATCTGTCCGGCCAGGCGCTCCTCGATATCGTGCAGGGCGCCGGCATGCGGGCGCATGGCGTGTCCGTTGGCGTGCGTGCGCGCGGGGGCGGGGCTGTCGTCCTCCTCGCCCATGCCTGCCAGGCGGAAGGCGTTGCGGAAGGTCTGCGACACGAAGGCGCGATGCTCGGCCAGCGTGCGCTCGAAGGCGGCCGGTTCGTAGCCCAGGGCCGCCGCCAGCGCTGCGCGCTGGGCCGGGTCTGCCGGCAGCAGATGGGTCTGCTCGTCCTCGCGGTATTGCAGGGCATGCTCGGTGCGGCGCAGGAAGCGATAGGCGGCTTCCAGCTTCTGCGCGTCGCCCTCGGGCACCAGCCCGGCGGCGCGCTCGGCGTGCAGCGCTTCGAGCAGGCCGCGGCGTTGCAGCGCCGGCATGCGGCCGCCGCGGATGAGCTGCGACAACTGCACGATGAACTCGATCTCGCGGATGCCGCCATCGCCCAGCTTGATGTTGTTGGCGCTGTCCACGCCGTTGCGCGCCAGGGCGCGGCGCTGCCAGTCCTGGCGTATGCGCTCGCGCAGGGCGCGCAGCGCCGCCAGGGCGTCGAAGTCGAAATACTTGCGGTAGACGAACGGCACGCGCAGGCTTTCGAGCTGGCGCGCCTGGGCGTCCGGGTTGCTGTCGGCAAACGCCTGCGCCGGCATCAGCCTGGCCTTGAGCCAGGCGTAGCGCTCCCACTCGCGCCCCTGGCCGATGAGATAGTGCTCCAGCGCGTCCAGGCTCCAGGCCAGCGGTCCGGCGTCGCCATCGGGGCGCAGCCGCAGGTCGGTGCGAAAGACCTGGCCATCGGCATCGACTTCCGACAGCGCCGGCATCATGCGGCGGGTCAGGCGGCCGTAGAACTCGTGGTTGCTGATGCGCCGCGGGCCGTCGGTCTCGCCTTCGTCGCCGTACAGCATGACCAGGTCGATATCGGAGGAAACGTTCAGCTCGCGGCCGCCCAGCTTGCCCATGCCGACGATCAGCATTTCCTGCGGATCGCCCGTGCTCTGTTCGCGCGGCAGGCCGTGGACGGCGGCAAGTTCGGCGGCCACGCTGCGGTAGGCGGTGCCCACGGCGATGTCGGCCAGCACCGTCATCGCCCCGACCACTTCCTCCAGGTCTGCCTGCCCGCCCAGATCGCGCACGATCAGGGTCAGGAAGACACGCTCGCGCAGCTTGCGCAGCATGCCGCGGCATTGCTCGACCGGCAGCACTTCCGGCGCGTCCGGGCCGCTCAGTTCGGCCTGCCAGGCCGCCAGCACGTTGGCGCTGACGGGGTGGGCGCAGGCATTGGCCAGCCAGGCCGCCAGGTCGGGATGGGCGTCGAGACGGCGGCGCAGGTGGCCGGACCAGGCCAGGGCGGCGGCGAAGGGAGGGGCGGAAGACATGGCGGGACTCAGGCAGACGGAAAGGCGGGATTCATGTATAAGGGGACGATACTGCAAGACGCCTCTTCCTGCCCGCCGCCCGTGTCCGTATCGACGAAAATTCTTCGCTTGCTGTTCTGGAGCGTGTTCGCCATTTATGGCGTGCTGGCGGTCGCTTTCCTGGGTTTGCGTTACTGGGTGTTGCCCCGGGCCGATCAATGGCGGCCGCAGATCGAGCAGTACGCCAGCCAGGCGTTGGGTTCGCGGGTGGCGATCGACAGCCTGAGCGCCGACTGGAGCGGCCTGAATCCGCGCCTGAACCTGTCCGGCGTGCGCATCTACGATCACCAGGCCGACCCGGTGCTCAGCCTGCCCTCGGTGGCGGCGGTGCTGGGCTGGCGCAGCGTGCTCAAGCTGTCGCCCACGTTGCAGAGCCTGCGCATCGACGGCGCCGATCTGCTGGTGCGGCGCGATTCCGCCGATCGCCTGTGGGTCGCCGGGCAATCGATCGACCTGGCTGCGCCGTCCGATCACGGGTTCACCGAATCGCCGGCGCTGCGCTGGCTGGCGCGCCAGCGCGAGCTGGCCCTGCACGGCGTGACGCTGCGCTGGCAGGACGAAGCGCGCCAGGCGCCCGAGCTGCGGCTCGATGGCCTGGACCTGCTGATGCGCAACGGGGTGTTGTCGCATCGTTTTTCCCTGCGCGTGCGTCCGCCCGCGCAGCTGGCGGCCAAGGTATCGCTGCGCGGCGAGCTCAACCGCAGCCTGTTCGCGCGCGACGGCAGCAATCCGGCCAGCTGGAGCGGCCAGCTGTATGCCGAGGTGCAGGACGCCGAGCCGGCGGCCTGGGCGCCCTGGGTCGCGATACCGGCGGCCCAGGGCCGCTATGCGGCGCGCGCCTGGCTGCAACTGGATCACGGCAAGTTCACCGACCTGACGATGGATGCGGCGCTGCGCGGGCTGAACTGGCGCGCCGGCCAGAGTGCGTCGGTCAGCGTGGACAGCGCCCAGTGGCGCCTGCAGGGCGCCCCGGGCGACCTGCTGCAGTTTTCGGACCTGCCGCTGGCGCGCAGCGCCGACGGCGCCGGCGTGTCGGTCACGGGGCAGGCGGATGGCCTGTGGCTGAACCTGCCCGAAATATTCGAACACCCGCTGGCGCTGGACCGGGCGCAACTCGACGCCACCCTGACCGAGCCGGCGGGGCAGCCGCTGACCCTGAACCTGCGCCGCCTGCAGCTGGCCAATCCCGACCTGGATGCGACCCTGCACGGCGCCTGGCGCCAGCAAGGCAAGTCGGCGGCCGGCACGGCGGACCTGCGCGGCAGCCTGGCGCGCGCGTCGATGCCGGCCATCCACCGCTACCTGCCCCTGGAGGTGAACGAGGATGCCCGCCTGTGGCTGGCGACGGGCCTGCCTGCAGGGACGGTTCATGACGCCGCCATCACCCTGGCGGGAGACCTGGATGATTTTCCGTTCTCGGAGCCGGGCGCGCAGGGGCAGTTCCGTATCGCGGGACGGTACCAGGATGCCGTGGTCGATTACGCGCCGGCCGAGGGCAAGCGCAAGGCCTGGCCCAGGCTGGAGCAATTGTCGGGCAACTTCGCCGTGGACAAGGTGAGCCTGAGCCTGGACAGCGCCGGCGGCGGCCTGGTGCGCACCGCCGCAGACCAGGTGGTGAGCCTGGGGGCGGTGAAAGCCGCGATTCCCGACATGGAAGACCACGCGCAATTGCACGTGGAAGGCCAGAGTTCCGGCGCGGTGCCGGCGTATCTGGCGCTGGCCGCCAATTCGCCGCTGGGCGAACTGCTCGACGGGGCGCTGGCCGAGGCCGAGGGCACCGGCCAGTGGGAGGTGCCGCTGGCGCTGGATGTGCCGCTGCTCAATGCCGAAGACACCAAGGTCGAGGGGCGCATCGTATTCGCCGGCAACGCGTTTCGCTTCATGCCCGAGATGCCTATGCTGACGCAATTGCGCGGCGAGCTGGCGTTCTCCGAACTGGGCATGAGCGCCAAGGAAATCCATGCCCGCTTCCTGGGCGGGCCGGCGCGTATCTGGGGCGTGCTGGAGCAGAGCAGCGCTCCGCTGCGCTTCGAAGGCACGCTGACGGCGGCGGGCCTGGGCGAAGTGAGCAAGGCGCCGGCGCTCAAGCGCCTGTCGGGCCAGAGCGCCTACCGCGGGCAGCTCAACTACCTGAAGGGCGGGGCGGTCGATATCTCGATGGAATCGAACCTGGACGGCCTGGCGATCGACATGCCGGCGCCGGTGGGCAAGCCTGCGCGCGGCGCCATGCCGTTCAAGCTGCAATGGGGGCCGGCCAACGACCGCGGGCCGCGCGGCCGGCGCTGGCTGTCGGGCAGCCTGGCCGAGAACATCAATGTGCTGCTGGAGTACGATCCGGCCGATGCCTCGCGGGCCTATTTCGCGCGCGGCGCGCTGGGCGTGAACCGGGCCGCCAGCCTGCCGCAGCGCGGCCTGACCGTGGCCGCGACCCTGCCCGAACTGGACCTCGACGCCTGGGACGCCATGAAGGCCGATTTCGACGAGCCTTCCAGCGGCCGGCGGCAGCCGTCGCGCGTGCCGCTGCTGCCGCAGCCGGATCAGATCAACCTGGCCGCCGACCGCTTGCGCGTGGCCGGCTATACCCTCGATGACCTGAAACTGGCGGCCCAGCGGCCGACCGCCTCGCAGTGGCGCGTGACGGTGGACTCGCGCCAGGCACTGGGCACGCTGGAGTGGACGGAGGCCTCGGGCGCCATCGCCGGCCGCGTGACCGGCCGTTTCAAGCGGCTGGCGCTGGCGGGCGAGGAGGACACGCGCCAGGAAGAGGACGCGCTGTCGGCTGGCAACGATCTGGAGGATATTCCCGCCATCGATCTGCAGGCCGAGGAGTTCAGCCTGTACGGCAAGCAGCTGGGCAGCCTGCAGCTGATCGGCACCAACATGGAGCGCGGCCGCCTGTGGCGGCTGGACAAGCTGCAGATCGCCAACGACGCCGCCCGGCTCGACGCCACGGGCAATTGGCGCCTGGACGGCACGCAGCGCGGCCTGACCGTGCAGGCCAATGCCGAGTTCAGCGACCTGGGCAAGTTCCTGGACCGGGTCGGCCTGCCTCAGACCGTGGGCGGGGGCAAGGGCAGCCTGGAGGGCACCGTCACCTGGCGCAATCTGCCCTGGTCGCACAACCTGGCCGAGCTGGAAGGCAAGGCGCGCGTCAGCCTGGACAATGGCCGTTTCCTGCATGTGAATTCGCGCGCCGCGCGCCTGCTGGAATTGCTGTCGCTGCAGTCGCTGCAGCGGCTGGCGCGCCTGGACGCCAACCCGGGCGGGTTGCTGCGCGAAGGGTTTCCGTTCGACACGATCCGCGGCGACATGTCGCTCAGCCAGGGCGTGCTGACGACCGAGGGCTACAAGCTGAGCGGTCCCGTGGCCGGGATCGTCCTGGCCGGCAACACCAATATCGTGGACGAGCGCTGGGACATGCGGGCGGTGGTGGTGCCCAACCTGGACGCCAGCGGCGCGGCGGCGGTGACGGCCGCGCTGGTCAATCCGCTGATCGGCCTGGGCGCTTTCGTGACGCAGTGGCTGCTCAAGCAGCCGCTGGCGCGCGCCATGTCTTCCGAGTATGCGGTCACCGGCACCTGGGACGATCCCAAGGTGACGCCGGTGGAGTCGCGCGCGCCGACGCGCCAGCAGGAGCCGCAGCCCGAACACTGAAGCGCGCCCGCAAAGCAAAACCCCCGGCGCGGGCCGGGGGTCGGGACGGGCGTGGCGCAAGCCAGGCTTATTTCTTCATCATGTCGAAGAATTCGGCGTTGGTCTTGGTGGCGCGCATCTTGTCGAGGATGAATTCCATCGACTGGATTTCGTCCATGTCGTGGATGAACTTGCGCAGCACCCACACCTTCTGCAGCAGTTCGGGCTTGATTAGCAGCTCTTCGCGGCGGGTGCCCGACTTGTTCAGGTTGATGGACGGGTAGACGCGCTTTTCGGCCAGGCGGCGCTCCAGGTGCACTTCGGAGTTGCCGGTGCCCTTGAATTCTTCGTAGATGACTTCGTCCATCCGGCTGCCCGTTTCGATCAGGGCGGTACCCAGGATGGTCAGCGAGCCGCCTTCCTCGAGGTTGCGCGCCGCGCCGAAGAAGCGCTTGGGGCGCTGCAGGGCGTTGGCGTCCACGCCGCCGGTCAGCACCTTGCCGGAGGCCGGCACCACGGTGTTGTAGGCGCGGGCCAGGCGGGTGATCGAGTCCAGCAGGATGACCACGTCCTTTTTCATCTCGACCAGGCGCTTGGCCTTCTCGATGACCATTTCGGCGACCTGCACGTGGCGGGTGGCCGGTTCGTCGAAGGTCGAGGCCACCACTTCGCCGCGCACGGTGCGCTGCATTTCGGTCACTTCCTCGGGGCGTTCGTCGACCAGCAGGACGATGAGCACCGCATCCGGATAATTGGTGGTGATGGCGTGGGCCACGTGCTGCATCATCACCGTCTTGCCGGACTTGGGCGGCGCCACGATCAGGCCGCGCTGGCCCTTGCCGATGGGGGCGAAGATGTCGAGGATGCGGCCGGTGAGGTTTTCCTCGCTCTTGATGTCGCGTTCCAGACGCATCACCTGGTTGGGGTGCAGCGGCGTCAGGTTCTCGAACATGATGCGATGCTTGATCGCTTCAGGGGGCGAGCCGTTGACCTTGTCCACCTTGACCAGCGCGAAATAGCGCTCGCCATCCTTCGGGGTGCGTACTTCGCCCTCGATGGAGTCGCCGGTGTGCAGGTTGAAGCGGCGGATCTGCGACGGCGAGATGTAGATGTCGTCGGTGCTGGCCAGGTACGAGGTGTCCGGCGAGCGCAGGAATCCGAAGCCGTCGGGCAGGACTTCCAGCACGCCGTCGCCGAAGATCTGTTCGCCTTGCTTGGCGCGCCGCTTCATGATGGCGAACATCAACTCCTGCTTGCGCAGGCGGTTGGCGTTCTCGATTTCCAGGCCGGCGGCCATTTCCAGCAACTGCGACACGTGCAGCGCCTTCAGTTCATTGAGGTGCATCGCGGTGAATGTAGGGGGAGATAAGAAGAAGGGTTCGGGCGGCGGGCCACGGACGGGCCCGCGCGGGAATCAGGGGGGAATGCGCGGCCGATTGGCGGCGCATTCCCGGATTTTACAACGCGCCGTCCAGGAATGCGGTCAGTTGCGATTTGGACAGGGCGCCGACCTTGGTGGCGGCGGCCTGGCCGTCCTTGAACAGCATCAGGGTCGGAATGCCGCGCACGCCGTACTTGGCCGCTGTGTCCTGGTTTTCGTCCACGTTCAGCTTGGCCACGGTCAGGCGGCCGGCGTATTCGGCAGCCACCTCTTCGAGGATGGGGGCGATCATCTTGCAGGGGCCACACCAGGCGGCCCAGTAGTCCACCAGCACCGGCTGGCCGGATTTCAGCACATCTGCCTCGAAGCTGGCGTCGCTGACGTTCTTGATTTGCTCGCTCATGATGGTGATTCTCGGATTCCGCTGCGCGACCCGTGCATGGAGCATGCGGCCGCTGTTCTTGTTCGACGTGTAGGAAGGATTAAAGCATACCACTGTCATTAACAACAGGGTTTGCCGGTTTTGTGTAGGATGTTGCGGCGTCACCGGGCCTACAAAAGGGTCCGGCGGCTGTCACAATGTTCATCGTACCGAATTCGCGGCTGGTCAGCGCGTGCGCATCCCACCTGGAGCCGCGCCGAATATGGACTTGTCCGTAAAATGTCGGTTTTTTTCCACAGATGTTGGGGATAACTTGGCCACACCACGTTACACCGAAGCGTCGATCCGCGTTCTGAAGGGGCTGGAGCCTGTGCGCCAGCGCCCGGGTATGTATACCCGCACCGAGAACCCCCTGCACATCGTGCAGGAGGTCATCGACAACGCGGCCGACGAAGCGCTGGCCGGTTACGGCAAGCAGATTCAAGTCACGCTGCACGGCGACGGCAGCATTTCGGTCGAGGACGACGGACGCGGTATTCCGGTCGGCCTGCACCCGGAAGAGAACGCGCCGGTCGTCGAGCTGGTTTTCACGCGCCTGCACGCAGGCGGCAAATTCGACAAGCAGGGCGGCGGCGCGTATGCGTTCTCCGGCGGCCTGCATGGCGTGGGGGTGTCCGTCACCAACGCGCTGGCCACCCGCCTGGAGGTGGTGGTGTGGCGCGACGGCGCGGTGCACCGGCTGGTGTTCGCCGGCGGCGACGTGATCGAAGCGCTGGCGCCGTACCCCGAGGGCGGGCGCAAGAAGTCGGGCACCCGCGTGCGGGTATGGCCCGACGCCAAGTATTTCGACAGCCCGGCCATCCCGATGGCCGAGCTGACCCACCTGCTGCGCAGCAAGGCCGTGCTGCTGCCGGGCGTCAAGGTGTCGCTGGTCAACGAGAAAACCGGCGACACGCGCACCTGGCAGTACCAGGAGGGCCTGCGCGGCTACCTGGCCGAGGCGCTGGCCGGCGCCGAGCTGATGATCCCGTTCTTCGAGGGCCAGCAGTACGCCGGGGCCGACCACGACAGTTTCGCCGAAGGCGAGGGCGCCCAATGGGTGGTGGCCTGGGCCGAGGACGGCAACGTGGTGCGCGAGTCGTATGTCAACCTGATCCCGACCCCGGCCGGCGGCACCCACGAATCGGGTTTGCGCGAAGGCCTGTTCGGCGCGGTCAAGGGGTTTGCCGAGCTGCACAGCCTGCTGCCCAAGGGCGTCAAGCTGCTGCCCGAGGACGTGTTCGCGCGCGCCAGCTTCGTGCTGTCGGCCAAGGTGCTGGACCCGCAGTTCCAGGGCCAGATCAAGGAGCGCCTGAACAGCCGCGACGCCGTGCGCCTGGTGGGCGGCTTCGCCAAGAGCGCCCTGGACCTGTGGCTGCACAGCAATGTCGAATATGGCAAGAAGCTGGCCGAATTGGCCATCCGCCAGGCGCAGGCGCGCCAGCGTTCGGCGCAGAAGGTCGAAAAGCGCAAGAGCTCGGGCGTGGCCGTGCTGCCCGGCAAGCTGACCGATTGCGAGTCCAGCGACGCCAGCCGCACCGAAGTGTTTCTGGTCGAGGGCGACTCGGCCGGCGGCTCGGCCAAGATGGGGCGCGACAAGGAGTTCCAGGCCATTCTGCCGCTGCGCGGCAAGGTGCTCAATTCCTGGGAGGTCGACCGCGACCGGCTGTTCGCCAACAACGAGATCCACGATATTTCGGTGGCGATCGGGGTGGACCCGCACGGCCCGGGCGATGAGCCCGACCTGTCGGGCCTGCGCTACGGCCGCATCTGCATCCTCTCGGACGCGGACGTGGACGGCTCGCACATCCAGGTGTTGCTGCTGACGCTGTTCTACCGGCATTTCCCCAAGCTGATCGAGGCCGGCAACGTGTTCGTGGCCCGGCCGCCGCTGTTCCGGGTGGACGTGCCGGCGCAGGGCAAGCGGCCGGCGCGCAAGATCTACTGCCTGGACGCCGGCGAACTGGAGGCCGCGCAGGACAAGCTGCGCAAGGAAGGCGTGCGCGAGTCGGCCTGGAGCGTGAGCCGCTTCAAGGGCCTGGGCGAAATGAACCCCGAACAGCTGTGGGAGACCACCATGAACCCGGACACCCGCCGGCTGCTGCCGGTCGGCTACGGCGACCTGACCCCCGGCGACACCACCCGCATGTTCGACATGCTGATGGGCAAGGGCGAGTCGTCGCAGCGGCGTGCCTGGATCGAGGAGAAGGGCAACCTGGCGGAGCTGGATATCTGATGGCGCAGGCGCCCGACAGCAGCGTGCCGGTGCGCATGGTGGTCGACCTGACGGTCGACGACTATGCGGCATTCACCGCCTATGCGTACCAGCGTCCGGCGCTGCGCCGCCGCCGCCATGCGTCGCACCTGCGTTTCGCCGTCCTGCTGGCCGCGGGCCTGCTGGCGGTGATCCTGCTGCGCGTATGGGATGGCAGGCAGCTGGATTGGGGCGCGGCGCTGCCGGCGTACGCGCAGGCGCTGGTCGTCGGCCTGGCGGTGTTCGCGCTGCTGGCCGTCGGCTACGAGTACGCGCTGCCGCGGCTGGCGCGCGGCAACGTGCGCCGCGCGCTGGGCCGCCAGCCCGACAATCCCTTCCTGGGCCGGCACACGCTGGACTTCGGGCCGCGCGGCGTCGATGACGCCGCCGCCGGCGCCAGCGGTACCATGCCATGGGAGGCGGTGGGCCAGGTCGAGGAAACCGCCAGCCATCTGTATCTGTTCATCAGTCCGCTGCAAGGCGTGATCATTCCCAAGCGCGGCCAGTCCGCCGATGTCCTGCAGGCGGTGCGCGCGCAGCTGCGCGCGCACGTGCCCGGCGCGGCGCTGGCCGATGCGGCGGACAAGCAATAGTCAAATCCGAGTACATCATGAGCGACAGCAATCAACCGGGCCTGTTCGACGGTGGCGCCACCGATCCCCACGAAGCCATCACCCTGGGCCGCTATGCCGAGCAGGCCTACCTGGACTACGCCGTGTCCGTGGTGCGCGGCCGCGCCCTGCCCGATGTGGGCGACGGCCAGAAACCGGTGCAGCGCCGCATCCTGTACGCGATGCAGGCCATGGGGCTGGCGGCAGGCGCCAAGCCGGTGAAGTCGGCGCGCGTGGTCGGCGACGTGCTGGGCAAGTACCACCCGCACGGCGACCAGGCCGCCTATGACGCCATGGTCCGGATGGCGCAGGACTTCTCGCTGCGCTATCCCCTGATCGACGGCCATGGCAACTTCGGCTCGCGCGACGGCGACAACGCGGCGGCCATGCGTTATACCGAAGCGCGCCTGACGCCGTTCTCCAAGCTGCTGCTCGACGAGCTGGAGGAGGGCACGGTCGACTTCGTGCCGAACTACGACGGCAGCCAGCAGGAGCCGGCCATGCTGCCGGCGCGCCTGCCCGTGATGCTGCTCAACGGCGCCTCGGGCATCGCCGTGGGCATGGCCACCGAGATTCCCTCGCACAACCTGCGCGAGGTGGCGCAGGCCTGCGTGGCGCTGATCCGCAATCCCAAGCTGCCGCAGGAAGAGCTGCTGGCGCTGGTGCCGGGCCCGGATTTCGCCGGGGGCGGCCAGATCATCACCCCGGCGGCCGATATCGCGCAGATCTACGCCACCGGGCGCGGCTCGCTGAAGGCGCGCGCGCGCTGGCAGTTCGAGGAAATGGCGCGCGGGCAGTGGCAGCTGGTGGTGACCGAGCTGCCGCCGGGCACCTCGGGCCAGAAGGTGCTGGAAGAGATCGAGGAAATCACCAATCCGAAGGTGCGCGCGGGCAAGAAGAGCCTTTCGGCCGAGCAGCAGCAGGCCAAGGCGGTCATGCTCAGCCTGCTCGACGCGGTGCGCGACGAGTCCGGCAAGGACGCGGCGGTGCGGCTGGTGTTCGAGCCCAAGACCTCGCGCGTCGATCGCGACGAATTCGTCAACACCTTGCTGGCGCAGACCAGCATGGAAAGCAACGTGCCGGTCAACGTGGTGTGCATCGGCACTGATGGCCGGCCGCGCCAGAAGAGCCTGCGCGACGTGCTGGAAGAGTGGGTGGCGTTTCGCACCGATACGGTGGTGCGCCGCACGCGCCATCGCCTGGACAAGGTGCTCGACCGCATCCATGTGCTGGAAGGGCGCATGGTGGTCTACCTCAATGTCGACGAGGTCATCCAGACCATCCGCGAGGCCGAGGAGCCGCGCGCCGCGCTGATGGCGCGTTTCGGGCTGACCGAGCGCCAGGCCGAGGACATCCTGGAAATGCGCCTGCGCCAGCTGGCGCGCCTGGAAGGCATCAAGATCGAACAGGAACTGGCCGGCAAGCGCGAAGAACAGCTGCGCCTGCAGGACCTGCTGGACAACCCGGGCTCGCTCAAGCGCCTGCTCATCAAGGAAATCGAGGGCGACGCCAAGCAGTACGGCGACGACCGCCGCACCCTGATCGAAACCGCCGAGCGCGCGGTGCTCGAGACCAAGGTGGTCGACGAGCCCGTCACGGTGATCGTGTCGCAGAAAGGCTGGCTGCGCGCCCGCCAGGGCCACGGCCATGATGCCGGGCAATTCAGCTTCAAGCAGGGCGACGACCTGTACGGCGCCTTCGAGTGCCGCACCACCGATACCCTGATCGCGGTGGGCGACAACGGCCGCGTCTATTCGGTGGCCGTATCCGGCCTGCCGTCGGCGCGTGGCGATGGCCAGCCGGTCACCACCATGATCGATCTCGAGGCCGGCACGCGCATCGTGCACACCATCGCGGCGGCGTCCGACAGCCGCTGGTTGCTGGCCACGCGGCGCGGCTTCGGCTTTGCCGCCCGGCTCAGCGACATGAGCAGCCGCCAGCGCGCTGGCAAGCAGTTCATCACCCTGGAGAAGGGCGATGAGCTGTTGCGGCCGGTTCCGCTGTTCGAGGGGGCGACCCAGCTGGCGCTGCTGTCGGCCAAGGGCAAGTTCCTGGTGTTCGGCCTGGACGAGGTCAAGAGCCTGTCGGGCGGCGGGCGCGGCACCATCCTGATGGGGCTGGACACCGCCGACAAGCTGGACCAGACCGTGCCGATCGGCGCGGCCGGCCTGCGCGCCGCCGGCATCTACCGCAACAAGCAGACCGAGGACATCCTGGCCGGCGCCGCGCTCGCGCCGTACGTCGGCAAGCGCGCCCGCAAGGGCCGGCAACTGGACGTGCGTCCCAGGCAGCCGGTGCTGTCGCCGGTGTTCTGAGCGTGAACGACGGCACCGCCGCGCAGCGCCTGGCCCATCTGGACGCGCTGCGCGGCTTCGCGCTGTTCGGCATCCTGGTCGTCAACATCGGTGTGTTCGCCTCGGTCTACTACGGTACCGGGCTGCCCGATCCGGCGTTCTCGCGGCCGCTGGACCAGTGGGTCAACGTGCTGGTGGCCGTGCTGTTCGAATCCAAGTTCTACCTGCTGTTTTCGTTCCTGTTCGGCTACAGCTTCACCTTGCAGATCGACGCGGCGCAGCGGGCCGGCGCGGCCTTCGCGCCGCGCTTCCTGCGCCGGCTGGCCGGTCTGGCGGTCCTGGGGCTGGCGCATGCGGTGCTGCTGTACCACGGCGACATCCTGTTGACGTACGCCGTGCTGGGCGCGCTATTGCTGGCCTTGCGCCGCACGGCGCCCGAACGGGCGCTGCGCTGGGCCTGCTGGCTGGCGCTGCTCGCCGGGCTGGGCTGGCTGGCGCTGGGCGTGCTCAGCCTCATGACGCCGCAGGATCCCGCCACGCTGGCGCTGACGCAGGAGGACGCGCTGGCGGCGCTGCAGGCCTACCGCGGCACCATAGGCACCACGATCGCGCGGCACATCCATGATTTGACCCATGGCGTCTGGATGGTGGTGCTGTTGGTGCAGGGGCCGTTCGTGCTGGCGATGTTCCTGGCCGGCCTGGCGCTGGGCCGGCGCCATGCGCTGGCCGACCCGCTGGCGCATCCGCGCCTGTTGCGCGCCGTGCTGGCCGTGGGTTTGCCGCTGGGCGCGGCGGGCGCCGCCGTCTATGCCTGGAGCGGCTTGCCCGGCCAGCCGCTGGGCATCGATCTCATCGGCCTGGGCGCGGGCATGCTGACCGCGCCGTTGTTGAGCGCTTCGTACGCGGCCGCGCTGTTGCTGGCGATGCGCCGCCCGGCGGGGGCGCGGCTGGCGCGCTGGCTGGCGCCGGCCGGGCGCATGGCGCTCACCAATTATCTGCTGCAATCGCTGGTCTGTGCGGTGCTGTTCACGGCCTGGGGGTTGCGCTGGGTCGGCACCCTGGCGCCGCTTTCCGTGCTGGGACTGGCCGTGCTGGTGTTCGCGCTGCAGCTGCCGTGGTCGGCATGGTGGCTGCGCCGCCATGCGTATGGGCCGGTAGAGTGGCTGCTGCGCGCGCTGACGCTGGCGCGCTGGCCGGCATGGCGGATCGAGCCGCCGCCGGCCGCACGCCGCTAGCGCGCCGCCGCGCGCTGGCGGCGCCCCTGGGCGAACCACACCAGGGCCAGCAGTACGAGCCCGGGCAGATAGGCCCAGAATTCCGCCGGACGCGCGGGATTGGGCACGCGCAGTTCGAGGACGTCCCAGCCCTGTTCCCAGCCGGCGCGGCGCGCGGTGCTGCCGAAGCGCACGCCGCCGATCTGCACCTGGTCGCCCAGCGCGACGATGGTCAGGCCGGCGTCGGTCAGCCGCTTGCGGCCGGCGGCCTCGCCCTGCAGGGTTTCGCCTTCGTCCAGGGCCGGCAGCGCCACCGCCACGGTCTTGGTCAGCTCGTCGCCTTCCAGGTTGATGCCGCGCAGCACGGCGACCAGGCGTCCGTTGTGGGGCAGCGCCGCGGCGGTCTGCACCACCTCGGCGGCCGGCCGCGCCTGGTAGCGCTCGGATACCTGGTCCAGCAGCCAGTCGGGCCGGAACAGCATGAACGTGACAGCCAGCAGCACGACGATCTCCAGCACCGTGCAGCGTACGCGGAACCAGCCCAGCGTTGCCGCGGCGAAGGTCAGCGAAGCCAGCGTGGCGCTGCCCGCCACCAGTATCAGCTCGGTCCACGAGTTGACGTCGATCAGCAGCAGCAGCGGGTTGAACACGAACATGAACGGCAGCACGGCCGTGCGCAGCGCGTAGGTCACGCCCTGGACGCCCGTCTTGATCGGGTCTGCGCCCGAGATCGCCGCGGCGGCGAAGGTGGCCAGGCCCACCGGCGGCGTGATGTCGGCCATGATGCCGTAATAGAACACGAACATGTGCACGGCGATCAGCGGGATGATGAGCCCGTTCTGCGCCCCCAGCTCGACCACCACCGGCGCCATCAGGGTGGCCATCAGGATGTAGTTCGCCGTGGTGGGCATGCCCAGGCCGAGGATCAGGCAGACGATGGCCGTGAAGATCAGCATCAGCAGCACGTTGCCCATCGACACCAGCTCGACGAAGGCCGTCATGCGCAGGCCCAGGCCGGTCAGCGTGATGGCGCCAACGATCAGGCCGGCGGTGCCGCACGCAATGGCGATGCCTATCATGTTGCGCGCGCCGTCCTGCAGGCCGCCGATGGCGTCCCGCCATCCCAGCAGGGCGGCGGGCGCGATCGCCTGGCCGCGGAACCAGGCGGTCAGGGGGCGCTGGGTCACCATTTGCAGCAGCATCGCCGCGGCCGCCCAGAACGCCGACAGGCCCGCCGACAGCTCCTCGACGCTCAGGCACCACACCAGGATGCCGATGGGGATGAGAAAGTGCAGGCCGGCGCGCACCGTCGGCCATGGCTCGGGGCGCACCGGATGGTTGACGTCGATCTCGGTGGGCAGGTCGGGGTGGCGCGCGGCGACGCGCAGCAGCCATATGTTCAGCGCCACCAGCATGGCCAGCAGGATCCAGATCGCGGCCGCGCCGGCCACCGCCTGCACGCCCACGCCGATCCAGTAGACCAGGCCCATCGCGATCAGCGTGCCGCTGATGCCCATGCCCCAGCCGGCCAGCTTCTGCAGCGGCGTGCGCGGCTTGCCGGCGGCCATCATGGGCTCGATGCCCAGTTTGAGCGCTTCCAGGTGCACGATGTAGAACAGCGCGATGTACGAGATCGAGGCCGGCAGGATCGCGTGGCGAATGATGTCGGTGTAGGGAATGCCCACGTAATCGATCATCAGGAAGGCGGCCGCGCCCATGACCGGCGGCATGATCTGGCCGTTGACCGACGAGGCCGTTTCGATGGCGCCGGCGCGCACGCCGCCGTAGCCGGCCTTTTTCATCAGCGGGATGGTGAAGATGCCGCCGGTCACCACGTTGGCGACCGACGAGGCCGATACCAGGCCGTTGACCGCCGAGGACACCACGGCGACCTTGGCCGGGCCGCCGCGCAGGTGGCCCAGCAAGGCGAACGAAACCTGCATCATGTAGTTGCCCGCGCCGCATTTGTCCAGCAGCGAGCCCAGCAGCACGAAGATGAAGATGTACGACACCGACACGCCGAGCGCCACGCCGTAAACCCCTTCGGTGGTCAGCCACATGTGCGACATCAGGCGTTCGATGGAGGCGCCGCGGTGCGCGAGCACATCGGGCAGCCACGGGCCGGCCAGGGCGTACAGGACGAACACGGCGCCCAGCACGGTCATGGGCAGGCCCAGCGCGCGGCGGGTGACTTCCAGCAGCAACAGCAGGCCGGCCACGGCGGTGGCCACGTCCATGGAGGTGGGCTGGCCCGGCCGGGTGGCCAGCTCGTTGTAGAACAGGTACAGGTAGGCGCCGCAGAACCCGGCGGCCAGGGCCAGCACCCAGTCGTACCAGGGCATGCGGTCGCGCGCCGAGCGCTTGGTCGCGGGGTAGGCGAGATAGCCCAGGAACATGGCGGTGCCCAGGTGCAGCGCGCGCGCCTCGGTATCGTTGAAGATGCCCCAGTGCAGCGAGAAAGGCAGCGGCGAGGCATACCAGAGCTGGAACAGCGACCAGACCAGGGCGCCGGCGGCCAGCGTGGCGCCGGCCACGCCGCCGGCATGGCGGCCGCCGCGGTCGGCTTCGGCGACCAATTGCTCGAGGTCTGCGGTCGTGGTGGACGACTCGTTTTTCATGCGTGGATTCCCCTGCTTGTCATGACGCGCGCGCGGCCTGGCGGCCGCCCGCGCGGTGTTGCGAAGGCGCGCGCCCCGGCAGGGTGGCGCGCGCCGCGGCTTGCGTCTACAGCAGGCCCTTTTCCTTGAAGTACTTCTGGGCGCCCGGGTGCAGCGGCGCGGACAGGCCGTTCTTGACCATGTCGGCGGCCTTCAGGTTGGCGAAGGCCGGGTGCAGTTTCTTGAAGTCCTCGAAGTTGTCGAAGACGGCCTTGACCACCAGGTACACCGTCTGCTCGGGCACATCCTCGGAGGTGACGAAGGTGGCCGTCACGCCGTAGGTCTTGGTGTCTTGCGGATTATTGGGATACAGGCCGCCGGGGATGGTGGCGAGCGCGTAATACGGATACTTGTCGACCAGCTTGTCGACCGCCGGGCCGGTCAGCGACACGAGTTGCGCGCCGCAGGTCGTGGTGGGGTCCTGGATGTTGGCCGAGGGGTGGCCCACGCCGTAGAAGAAACCGTCGATCTTGCCGTCGCACAGCGCCGGCCCGTGTTCGTCGGGGCGCAGTTCGGAGGCCAGCGAGAAGTCCTTCAGCGTCCAGCCCATGCTGGCCAGCAGCTCTTCCATCGAGGCGCGCGTGCTCGAGCCCGGGTTGCCGACGTTGAAGCGCTTGCCCTTGAAGTCCTCGAACGACTTGATGCCGGCTTCCTTGCGGGCCAGCACGGTAAAGGGCTCGGGGTGGATGGAGAACACCGAGCGCAGCTTCTTGTACGCGCCGCCTTGCTTGAACTGGCCTTCGCCGTTGTAGGCATTGAAGCCGACGTCCGATTGCACCACGCCCAGGTCCAGTTCGCCGGCCTTGATGGTGTTGACGTTGAACACCGAGCCGCCGGTCGATTCGACCGAGCAGCGCACGCCATGGCTGGCGCGGTCCTTGTTGACCAGGCGGCAGATCGCGCCGCCGGCGGCGTAGTACACGCCGGTCACCCCGCCGGTGCCGATGCTGACGAACTTCTGCTGGGCCGCCGCTGGCGTGGGCGCGGCCCACGCCAGCGCCACGGCGGCGCAGGCGGCGGCCAGGCTGAAGGCTTTGCGGTGGCCCAAGGTGTGTTTGACTGACTTGCCCATACAAACTCCTTTTGGGGTTTTTCCCCGTGGTGTTGCCGGTCTGTGCCGGCGGTCTGCGCTGGCGCCCGTGACGCCAGCCGCTACTGAGTTGCGCGCCGCGCGTGGCCTTCAGGCGCGCGTCTGCGCGATGGCCGCGTCGATGGCGCCGGCCAGCCGCTCGACGAGCTGGTCCAGTTCGTCGTCGGCGATGATGAACGGTGGCGCCACGAGCACATGGTCGCCGTGGCGGCCGTCGATGGTCCCGCCCATCGGATAGACCATCAGGCCGCGCGCCATGGCCTCGCGCTTGATGCGTGCGTGCAGGGCCAGTTCGGGATCGAAGGTCGCCTTGGCGGCGCGGTCGCGCACCAGCTCCACGCCCAGGAACAGGCCGCGCCCGCGGATATCTCCCACGTGCGGATGTGCGCCCAGCGCCTGCATCAGGCGCTGGCGCAGCCCGTCGCCTTGCTGGCGCACGCGCGCCAGCAGGCCGTCGCGGCGGATCACTTCCTGCACCGCCAGCGACGCCGCGCAGGCGGTCGCGTGGCCCAGGTAGGTATGGCCGTGCTGGAAGAAGCCGCTGCCCTTGCTCATGGCGTCGACGATGCGGCCTTGCGCCATGACGGCGCCGATCGGCTGGTAGCCGCCGCCCAGGCCCTTGGCGATGGTGATCAGGTCGGGCACGATCTCCTCTTGCTCGACGGCGTACAGCGTGCCCGTGCGGCCCATGCCGCACATCACTTCGTCGGCGATCATCAGGATGCCGTAGCGGTCGCAGATCTCGCGGATGCGGCGGAAGTATCCGGGCACGGCGGTCAGCGCGCCGGCGGTGGCGCCCACCACGGGCTCGGCCACGAAGGCGATGACGGTGTCCGGGCCCAGCCGCTGGAAAGTGTCCTCCAGTTCGCGCGCCAGCCGTTCGCCGTACTGCTCGGCGCTTTCGTCCTCGCGCTGGTCGCGGTAGGCATAGCACGGCGCAACGTGCGCCACGTCGATCAGCAGCGGCGCGAACTGGGCGCGCCGCCATTCGTTGCCGCCCACCGCCAGGGCGCCCAGCGTATTGCCGTGGTAGCTCTGGCGGCGCGCCACCAGATGGCGGCGCTGCGGCTGCCCGATCTCCACGAAGTACTGGCGCGCCATCTTCAGGGCCGCCTCGATTGCCTCGGAGCCGCCCGAGACGAAATAGGCATGGCTGGTGCCGGCCGGCGCGTCGGCTACCAGGCGGTCGGCCAGGCGCTCGGCGATCTCGGTGGAGAAAAAGCCCGTGTGCGCATAGGCCAGCGCATCGATCTGCGCGTGCATGGCGGCCCGCACGTCGGGGTGGTTGTGGCCCAGGCACGAGACGGCCGCGCCGCCCGAACCGTCGAGGTAGGCGCGGCCGGCCTGGTCGTACAGCCAGACGCCTTCGCCGCGCACGGCGACCGGCGGAGTATGGCGCAAGGAGCGATGAAGGACGTGGGTAGTGCTCATTCCGGTATTCCTGGTAGGAGAGGCAAGAGGAGTAGGGCGGTCATGCCGCTTCCCGCGGCATGCCGCGGCCAGGCCGCGCCTTGTCGCGGCGCGCGTGCGCCGGCGACCAGTACACCTGCTCGGCCTGCAGGCGCGCCTCGATTTCGGCCAGGCGCGCCAGGGCGGTCTCGCCGCCGCAGGCGGCCAGGCGGGCGATCAGGTGCTCGGCCAGGCCCAGCAGTCCGGCGGTGGTGTGAAAGAACGAGCCCGGACCGCGCTGGGCCGGCTCGGCATAGACCCGTTCGCGTTCGGGCCGCGCGAACAGCAGCACATGGCCGGCCTCCAGCGCCAGGGGCGAGAGCGGGTCGTCGGTGAGCGCCACGACGGTCACGCCGCGCTGGCTGGCCTGGCGCGCCAGGTGCACCGTGGCTGCCGGGTAGGGCGCCTGCGAAATCGCCACCAGCGCGTCGCCGGCCTGCAGGTTGTCGATCTGTTCGGCCGGCGCGCCGCCCAGCCCGTCGATCAGCAGGCCATTGCGGCGTACCAGTTGGTAGGCGTAGCGCATCTGGTGCGCGATGCCGAACGCCGAGCGGGTGCCCAGGAAGCCGACCTGGCCGGCGGCCAGCAGGGTCCTGGCCGCGGCATCGAAGGCGGCCGGCGGGTTGAGCGCCCGGATCGAGCCGATGGCCTGGGCCTGCAATCCCGTCAGTACGTCATGGCCGGGCGCGGCGCCGGCGTCCTGCGCCGCTTGCAGTTCCGCGGCGCGGTCGCGCCATCCCGACCCGCCGGCGGCGGTCAGCGCCTGCTGGAAGGGTGCGCGGAAGTCTTCGTAGCTGCCGCAGCCTGCCGCCCGCGCCAGGCGCAGCATGGTGGCTGGCGCCACGCCCACGGCCTGGGCCTGCCGGCGCATCGACCACAGGCCGACTTCGGCCGGGTGCGCGGCCACCCAGCGAGCGGCGCGCTGCAGTTCGGCGGGCAGGTTGTCGAGCAATGACTGGAGGGTTTCCAGCATGGACGGGGCAGGGGTGGGGGGCATGGCGCGAAACAGGATAAAAAACACATGATATATCTCGCTAAAAATAAAAAACATGTGTTTTATACGGCCTACGGGTAATCCACTAAGCCCCCTGGGAAGATTCGCCGGCCGAAGCGATCATGACGGCAATTACCGGAAAAACGCTCGCATTGAATTACATCTTGCCGGCAATTCTGGTTTGACTTGAATGAATTGCAGGCATATCATTTGAGTAGAAATCAATTTTGTCCGAACCTCTTTTTCCTGGCTATGAACAACGTCGCTCAGACTGATACGCCGCAGCAATACGATCTACGCATCCTGCGCGCGCTGCGCCGCATTACGCGTTCCATCGCGCTGCATTCCCGGCAATTGGCGGCCGTCAGCCACATCACCGCTCCGCAGCTGATGTGCCTGCGCGCCGTGATCGCCGGCGGCCCCATGACGGCCACGGCCATCAGCCGCGAAATCCACGTCAGCCCGAGCACGGTGGTCGGCATCCTGGATCGTCTCGAAGACAAGGGCCTGATCCGCCGCGAACGCGGCCGGGAAGACCGCCGTATCGTGTTCGTCACAGCCACCGAGGGCGGCCGCACGCTGGCCGCCGAGGCGCCGTCGCCGTTGCAGAAGCATCTGGCCGACGGCCTGAATGCCCTGCCCGAACTGGAGCAGGCAACGATCACGCTGGCGCTGGAGCGCATCGTGGCGTTGATGGAACAGGAGGGGCATGCCGTCGAGGCGGCCGGCGAAGGATCGCCGCCCATACTCGAAATGCCTACTGGCGGCGCGCCCCCGGAATCGGGACTGGTAGTATGAGAAAAGACGAAACATCGAATACCTCGCCAGATATCTCCGTCGCGCAGCCGGCCAGCGCCTTGCGCTACCACCTGCGCCCACCCCGCCGCAACGACGGCGCGGCCATACACCAGTTGGTGTCCGAGTGTCCGCCACTGGACCTCAATTCCCTCTACGCCTACCTGCTGCTGTGCGAGCACCACGCCCATACCTGCGTGGTCGCCGAAAGCCCGGGCGGACGTATCGACGGGTTCGTTTCCGCTTATTTGCTCCCGACCCGGCCCGACGTGTTGTTCGTCTGGCAGGTCGCGGTGCATTCCCGCGCACGCGGCCATCGGTTGGGCCGCGCCATGCTTGGCCACATCCTGGAACGCCAGGAGTGCAGGCATGTTCGACATCTTGAAACCACGGTGGGGCCTGACAATCAGGCTTCGCGCCGTACCTTCGCCGGCCTGGCCGGCGAGCGGGGCGCGCATGTCTCCGAGCAGCCGTTCTTCGACCGGCAGGCTTTCGGCGGCGCAGACCATGACGACGAGATGCTGTTGAGGATAGGTCCGTTTACGCATCCGCCGCACTAGCAGGGCGGGCCGTACGGCCTATCGGAACCGGGACGCAGCGTAAAGCCTGGCCGCCGTAGCGGCAGCAGGCCGGCGCTGGCCGTCTGTCAACTTATATGAAGGGAGGATTTATGGACTTGAAAATCTTTGACCGAATGGAGTCGGAAGTGCGGGGCTACATTCGGTCTTTTCCAGTGATATTCAGCCAGGCACGCGGTTCGCTGCTGATCGATGAGGAAGGCAACGAGTACATCGATTTCTTCAGCGGCGCCGGCACGCTGAACTACGGCCATAACAATCCGGTCTTCAAGGAACGCCTGCTGGAGTATCTGCACTCCGACGGCGTGGTACACGGCCTGGACATGGCCACCAGCGCCAAGAAGCGCTTTCTCGAAACGGTGGACCGCGTGCTGCTCAAGCCGCGCAACTGGCAGTACACCCTGCAGTTCACCGGCCCGACGGGTACCAACGCGGTCGAGGCGGCGCTGAAGCTGGCCCGGCAGGTCAAGGGGCGTTCGAACATCATCTCGTTCACCCACGGGTTCCACGGCGTCAGCGGCGGCTCGCTGGCGGCGACGGCCAATGCCAAGTTCCGCGACGCGGCGGGCGTATCGCTGGGAAATACCACGTTCATGCCGTATGACGGCTACTTCGGCCCGGACGTCGACACCATCGCCTACATCGAGCGCATGCTGGACGATCCCAGCAGCGGGCTGGACAAGCCGGCCGCGGTGATCGTCGAGACCGTGCAGGGCGAGGGCGGCGTCAACGTCGCGACGCTGCGCTGGCTGAAGGACCTGCAGAAGCTGTGCCGTCGCCACGACATGCTGATGATCGTCGACGATATCCAGGTCGGCTGCGGCCGTACCGGCAGCTTCTTCAGTTTCGAGGCGGCCGGGATCCAGCCCGACATCATCACGCTGTCGAAGTCGCTGTCCGGTTTCGGACTGCCCATGTCGCTGGTGCTGATGAAGCCCGAACTGGACGTCTGGAAGCCGGGCGCCCACAGCGGCACGTTCCGCGGCAACAACCTGGCCTTCGTCACCGCCACGCAGGCGCTGGAGACCTACTGGTCCAGCGATGCGTTCTCCAACGAGGTGCAGCGCAAGGAGCGCCTGGTGCGCGACTGGCTGGAGAACCTGGCCCACAGCTATCCCAACGCCGGCCTGGCCGTGCGCGGCCGCGGCCTGATCCAGGGCCTGGTGGCGACCGCCGAGCCGGAACTGGCCAATCGCATCGCCCGCAAGGCTTTCGAGCGCGGCGTGGTGATCGAAACGTCGGGCGCGCAGGACGAAGTGCTCAAGCTGCTGCCGGCGCTGACCATCGAGGACGAGCTGCTGACGCGCGGCCTGGACCTGATCGAGGCCAGCGTTGCCGATGCGCTGTCGGAAGAGCAGCCTGCCGCCCAGGTACTGAAATTTGGAGGAAAACGTCGATGATCGTACGCAACGTGAAAGATGTGATGGGAACCGAGGACGAAGTCCGCACCGATACCTGGGTCAGCCGCCGCGTGCTGCTGAAGAAGGACGGCATGGGGTTCTCGTTCCACGAAACCACCATTTTTCCGGGCACCCGCACCCATATCCATTACAAGAACCACCTCGAAGCCGTGTGGTGCATCGAGGGCGACGGCTCGATCGAAACGATCGCCGATGGCAAGACGTATGAATTGGGTCCGGGCGTGGTCTATGCCCTGAACGAGAACGACGAGCACTGGCTGTGCGGCGGCAAGCAGCCGCTGCGCGTGATCTGCGTGTTCAACCCGCCGCTGACCGGCCAGGAAGTGCATGACGCCGAAGGCGTTTATGCGCTGGTCGAGGAAGCGGCCTGAGAACCAAGGAGGCTCATTATGATTTCACCTGCTCAGGATCCGTACGCCTCGCGTACGGATCGCAGCTCCGCCATCATTGCCCGCCAGGATCCCGTGGTCTATGGCGAGGGCAAGTTTGCCGACGCATTGTCGGCCGACCAGGTCCAGTCCTACGAGCGCGACGGCTTCCTGCTGCTGGAGAACCTGTTCTCCGATGAAGAGGTTGCCGCATTGCTGGCCGAGGTCGAGCGCATGACGCGCGATCCCGCCATCGTGCGCCGCGAAGAAGCGATTACCGAACCGGGCAGCAACGCGGTGCGTTCTATCTTCATGGTGCATGTGCTCAGTCCGATCCTGGGCCGCCTGGTGCGCGATCCGCGCCTGGCCAATGCCGCACGGCAGATCCTGGGGGCGGAGGTCTATGTCCACCAGTCGCGCGCCAACATGAAGCCGGGCTTCAAGGGCAAGGAGTTCTATTGGCACTCCGATTTCGAAACCTGGCACGTCGAGGACGGCATGCCGTCGATGCGCGCGCTCAGTTGCTCGGTGCTGCTGACGGACAACAACGAGGCCAACGGCCCGCTGATGCTGGTGCCGGGCTCGCACCGCCAGTTCATCTCGTGCGTGGGCGAGACGCCGCGCGACCATTACAAGCAGTCGCTCAAGAAGCAGGAGTATGGCGTGCCCGATCCGGTCAGCCTGCAATTGCTGGCCGAGCAGGGCGGCATCAGCACCATGACCGGCAAGGCCGGCTCGGTGGTGTTCTTCGACTGCAACACCATGCACGGCTCCAACAGCAACATCTCGCCGTGGCCGCGCGCCAACGTGTTCATGGTCTACAACAGCATGGAGAACACGCTGAACCCGCCCAAGTACGGGCTGAATCCGCGGCCCGAGCACATTGCCACCCGTCAGGCGTTCAAGGCGGTGCGTCCGCTCGATAGCCTGAAACTGGTCGAGCGCTAGGCGCGGCGCGGCCTTCGGGCCGGCCTGCGTTTGGCTTGAGCCCCGCGAACCCCCGCGGGGTTTTTTTATGGCCCGCTCAGGCCGCGCCCGTGCGCGCCGTGGCCCGGGATCGAGAAAAAAAACGGTGACAAATCAGTGTGTTGCAGATTTGTACGTACAGGTTGTACGTATAGGATTAGAATGGCGCTTTTCCCAGCAGCTGTGTTCCCTCTGGTGCATAAGCAAAGCAAATCCTACGGAGACAACCTGTCATGACTACCGAAGTTTCCCGCGTACCGTTCTACACAACCATGATGAAAGTGCCGGGCGGCCTCATGCTGCTGCCGCTGATCCTCGGATCGCTGCTGGGTACGTTCGCGCCGGACGCGCTGGCCATCGGCGGCTTTACCACCGCACTGTTCAAGAACAGCGCGCTGCCGCTGATCGCGCTGCTGATCTTCGCCACCGGCACGCAGGTCAACATGCGCACCGGCGGTCCGATCCTGGCCACGGCAGGCACCATCCTGCTGATGAAGACGCTGGTGCCGGCCACGCTGATCATCCTGCTGGGCCATTTCGTCGGCCTGGACGGCGTGCTGGGCATTTCCATCCTGGCCATGCTGGCCGCCTTCGACAACAGCAACGGCGGCCTGTGGCTCGCCTACACCGGGCAATACGGCGACAGCCGCGATCGCGGCGCCTACGTCGCCAGCGCGGTCAACGACGGCCCGTTCTTCAGCCTGCTGTTCCTGGGCGCCTCGGGCCTGGCGGATATCCCGACCATCGCACTGGTGGCGGCGCTGGTGCCGTTCCTGCTGGGCGTGGTGGTGGGCAACCTGGACATCGAATGGCGCAACGTGCTCAAGCCGGTGCCCAACATCGTGATCCCGTTCTTCGCCTTTGCGCTGGGCACCGGCATCAACCTGGGCGCGGTGATCTCGGGCGGCATGAGCGGCCTGGTCTTGGGCCTGCTGATCAGCCCGATCACCGGCGCGCTGGTGTACTTCGGCTACCGCTACATCCTGCGCCGCGGCGGCAAGAGCGGCCTGGGCTTTGCCGCCGGGACCACCGCCGGCAACGCCATCGCCACGCCGGCCGTGGTGGCCGCCGCCGATCCGTCGTTCCAGCCCTATGTCGCGACCGCGACCGCCCAGGTGGCCGCGTGCGTGCTGATCAGCTCCATTCTTGCGCCGGTGCTGGCGTCGTACTTCCTCAAGCGCGCCGGCGAACTCAAGCCGGTGGAGCAGGAGCCGCAGGACGAGCGCACCGGCCAGCCCGCCGAAGTGAGCCTCTGAATGGGCGGGCCGTACATAGGCATCGTGGCCGACGACCTGACCGGGTCGGGCGACACCGCGGTGCAGTTCGTGCGGGCCGGCTGGGCGACCCAGCTGTCGGTGGGCGGCGCCGAGCAGGCGCTGGCCGATCCGGCCGTGCGCCCGGCCGAGGTGCTGGCGGTCACGACGCACAGCCGCCCCTTGGCGGCGGCGGATGCCGCCGCCGTGGTGCGCGGCGAGGTCGAGAGGCTGCGCGCCGCCGGCGTGCAGCGCCTGTATAAGAAGGTCGATTCGACCTTGCGCGGCGCCTTCAAGGCCGAGATCGACGCCGCGCGGCTGGCCTGGGGCGAGGATGCCATCGCGGTGGTCTGCCCGGCGTTTCCCGTCACCGGCCGCACGGTGCGCCAGGGCGTGCTGTACGTGGGCGATCGGCCGGTCACCGAGACCTCGGCCGCCACCGACCCCGTGACGCCGGTGACCGAGTCGCACATTCCCACCCTCTTGGGCTGTGCCCAGCTGGCGGCGCAGGCGGGGGAAACCCCGGCCGAACTGGCGCGGCGCATCGCCGCCGCCGCTCCGGTGGTCGTGGTCGATGCCCTGGACGACGCCGATGTGCAGCGGCTGGCGCGCGCCATCGGCGTGCTGGGCCAGCGCGCCGTGCCCATCGGCTCGGGCGGGCTGGCCGCGCCGCTGGCGCGGGTATGGGCTGGCGGGCAGGCGGCCGGCCCGGTGCTGGTGGTCGTGACTTCGCAGCACAGCGCGGCGCGCCAGCAGGCCGCCGCGCTGCAGCAGGCCGGCGCGCGCACCTGGGCGCCGACGCTGGCGCAACTGGCCGATGACCGCAACTGGGCGGCCTGGACCGCCGAGGTCGAGGCGGCCGAGCACGGCATGCCGGCGGTCGACGCCCTGATGCTGCTGGCGCCCGAAGGGCGCCTGGCCGGGCTGGACGCAGACAGCGTCGCGCGCAGGCTGGGCGAGCTGGCCGCGCGCCTGGTGCTGGCGCACGGCGCGGCCGGCGTGGTGGCCACCGGCGGCGACGGCGCCAGCGCCGTGCTGGCGGCATTGCAGGCCAGCGGTATTGCGCTGGTCGACGAAGTCACCGGCGGCGTACCGCTGGGCACCCTGACCGGTGGCCAGGCGGCAGGGCTGCCGGTCGTGACCAAGGCCGGCGGCTTTGGCGAGCAGGATGTATTGATCCGGGCCGCGCAGGCGATCCGGGAACGGAGATTCACGAAATGACGCAAGACGCTACCCCCTCCCGCATTCCCACCCTGGCGGTGACGCTGGGCGACGTGGCGGGCATAGGCCCGGAAATCACCGCCAAGATGCTGCTCGGCCACGACGAGCTGCGCCAGCGCGCCCGGCTGCTGGTGGTCGGCGACGCCGCCGTGCTGGCCCAGGCCGTGCAGGCCGTGGGGGGCGATCCGGCGCGGGTACGCGTCATCGCGACGCCGGCCGAGGCCACCAACCAGCCCGGCAGCATCGAAGTGATCCAGGCCGGCCCGTCGCTGGCGCACGTGCCGCCGGGCCAGTTGAGCGCCGAGGCCGGCGACGGCTCGGTGCGCTACGTCACCACGGCCTGCGCGCTGGCGCGCGACGGCTTGATCGACGGTATCGTCACCGCGCCGCTGAACAAGGCCGCCATGCACATGGCCGGCCACAAATGGCCGGGCCATACCGAACTGCTGGCGCACGAGTTCGGCGTCAAGACCTTCTCGCTGGTGCTGTCGGCCGGCGACCTGTATATCTTCCACGCCACCACCCATGTGTCGCTGCGCCAGGCCATCGAGGATGTGAATCCGCAGCGCATGCGCGCGGTGCTGCGCCTGGCCGGCTCGTTCGCGCGCGCGCTGGGCCGCGCCGACCATCCGGTGGCGGTCGCGGGCCTGAACCCGCATGCCGGCGAGAACGGCATCTTCGGCACCGAGGACGCCGAGATCCTGGCGCCGGCGGTGGCGCAGGCCAATGCCGAGGGCATCCTGGCGGCCGGCCCGATTCCGGCCGACGCGCTGTTTCCGCAGGCCGTGCGCGGCAAGTGGAAATTCGTCATCGCCTGCTACCACGACCAGGGCCATGCGCCGTTCAAGTCGGTCTATGGCGACGACGGCGTCAACATCACGGTAGGCCTGCCGGTGGTGCGCGTGTCGGTCGACCACGGCACCGCGTTCGACATCGCCGGCAAGGGCATCGCGCGCGAGGACAGCCTGGTGCTGGCCGCCGAGCGCGCGGCGCAGCTGGCGCCGGGTTGGCATCAAGTATGGGAAACTGCGCGCTCCACGACTGGAGGCTGATCGCATGGCGTTGTCCGCCATTGAACCCTTTGCGCTGGACCGTTCCGGCGCAACGCCCCTGCATGCGCAGGTGGCGGACGCAATCCGCAACCATATCCGCGATCACCGGCTGACCGCCGGTACCGTGCTGCCCAGCGAAGCGGCGCTGTGCTACAGCTTCGGCGTGGCGCGCAGCGTGGTGCGGCAGGCCCTGGGCGCCCTGGTGGCCGAAGGGCTGATCCGTCGCGACCCGGGCCGCGCGCCGGTGGTGGCGCCGCCGCGCGAACACCGGCGCATGGTGCAGCGCTCGGCCGGCCTGTACGAGCAGTTCGCCGGCCTGGGCGTGGCGCTGCGCACGCGCGTGCTGGCCTGCCGGCCCGCCGAGCCGCCGCCCGAGGTGGCGGCCTTCTTCGGCACGACCGAGACGCTGCTGCTGGAGCGTTTGCGCAGCGTCGACGCCCAGCCGCTGGCCTACGTGCGCACCTGGCTGCCGCGCGCGGCCATCGCCGGGTTGGCGGCGGACCACCTGCAGGACGCCTCGCTGCACCGCGTGCTGGCGCAGCGCTTCGGCCTGCGCCCGGGGCGCGGCCGCAACCGCATCCGGGCCGTGGCCGCCGAAGCGGCGCTGGCGCAGGCGCTGGACGTGGCGCCAGGCAGCCCGCTGCTGATGCTGGAAGGGCAGGGGCTGGACCAGGACGGCCATCCGCTGGAGTGGTTCACCACCTGGCATCGCCCCGAAAACCTGGTGTTCGACGTGGACGTGGGGCAGGAGCGGGAAAGCGTGCAGCCTGCGCTCACCTGCGGGACGGCCGCCGTGGCGCCGCCGGCCGTGGCCGCGCCGCCGTCCGGCGCGCTGGACGCCGTCGAACAGTCGCTGCTGCAGGCGCTGCAGGCCGTGCGGCGGGCCCGCGGGGACCAGCAGGAGTAGGGCAGGCGCGCGCCATTTCGTGCCGGCCTGCGTCAGCTGCTATTCTTGACGCCTTCTCCTGTCAGGTCGCGTCGCCATGTCCACCCGCATCCGCAGTCTGCATATCTATCCCGTCAAGTCCTGCGCCGGCATCGACCTGGCCGAATCGATCGTCGATCGCGCCGGCCTGGCGCACGATCGCCGCTGGATGGTGACGACGGCCGCCGGCCAGTTCATGACCCAGCGCCAGTATCCGCAGATGGCGCGCATCCGCACCGCGCTCGAGGACGGCATGCTGGTGCTGCGCGCCCCGGGCATGGAAGACTTGCGCATACCGGCGGATGGTTCGGAGCTGGCCGAGCGCACCCAGCCCATGGGCGTGTGGCGCGATACGGTGATCGCCCGCGCCGAACATCCGCGCAGCGCCGAGTGGCTGAGCCGCTTCCTGGGGCTGCCGTGCCGCCTGCTCAAGATCGACCTGCGGGCGGACCGCTCGGCCAATCCCGAATGGGTCGATACCTGGCTGGAGCGCCACCCCGAGTGGGCCGAGGATTTCGCGGGCGACCATTTCTTCGGCTTTGCCGACGGATTTCCGCTGCTGGTGGCCAACCAGTCGTCGCTGGACGAGTTGAACGAACGCCTGGCGGCGCGCGGCCAGGCGCCGGTGCCGATGAACCGCTTTCGCGCCAATATCGTGGTCGAGGGCGACTGGCCGGCCTAGCTGTCGATTCTCAATAGGTTATTCACATCTGGGATACGCGTGATGGGTGGCTGATGTCCGAGAGCGGAGTGTGGCCGACACCAGTTGTAGCGGTCAATGAAGGGCTGCAAGGCAGCCTGTCGTTCGGCTGAGCTCGTGTAGGGCCTGGCGTATGCCCACTCCCGTAAGCAGGTCTGCACGAGGCGCTCGGCCTTGCCGTTGGTCTTGGGGGTGTAGGGGCGGGTGCGGATGTGACGGATTCCCAGCTCCACGCACACCGCCCGAAAGGTCCTGGAGACGTAGCCGCTGCCGTTGTCGGTCATCACGCGGTCGATGCGCACGCCCAGACTGGCGTAGTAGGCGGTGGCTTGGTGCAGGAACTCAGCGCACTGATCGCCGCCCTCATCGTCGAGGATGCGAGCAAAGGACACGCGCGAGAAGTCATCGATGGCCAGGTGCACAGCGTCCCAGCCAATGCCGCGGTTGCGGTTCTGGGCCCGATCGCCGGTGATGCGATGGCCCACGCCCCGGATGCGGCCCAGCCGCTTGGTGTCGATGTGCAGCAGCTCGCCTGGGCTGGCGCGTTCATAGCGGCGCACCGGCGCCGGCGGCTCCAGCGAGGCGAGTCGACTCAGGCCGATGCGTTCCATATACCGCGCCACGGTGGCCAGGCTGCGGCCGGCTTCACGCGCGATGCGCCACAGCGGCAGACGCTGGCGGCGCTGCTGGGCGAAGTGCTCAACCTGCTCGGGCGCACAGGCCTTCGGGCTGCGGTGCGGGCGAGAACTGCGGTCAAGCAGGCCGTCCAGACCTTCGCTTCGGAAGCGGGCAAGCCACTTGTAACCGGTGCGCAGGCTCACCCCTGCCGCCTGGCTGGCCTGCCTCATCGTCCAGTTCTGTTGCATCACCCTGTTAACAAGAAGGGCTCGACCTAGGCGGGTCAATCGCGCATGCTTATGGTTGTTCATCCAGTGTCCTGCCCTGAGTTGCGATGGCGTGGTAACCACAGCATCCCAGGTCCGGCCTGGATGAACAACCTATTGAGACATCACACCTAGACCGCCTGCATCGTGGCCGGCGGCGTGCGCATGGCGTTCGTCAAGCCGTGCACGCGCTGTCCGATGCCCAATGTGGACCAGGTCACCGCCGAGGTATACGACGAGCCCGGCCTGACGCTGACGACCTTCCGCTCGCTGGAGATCGGCGTGGTGTTCGGCCAGAACGCCATCGTCGACCGTACCGCCCCGGCGCCCTTGCGCGTGGGCGACGCGGTCGAGATCGAACTGAATTTCTAGCCCCGCGCGCCGCTGCGCGCGCGTCGGCGGCGGCAAAAAATATAGAATGTGGGTTTGCGCGGGCACAGCCGGATGCCGGGCGTATTCGAGCACGCTTGCGCGGTCCGGCCCGCGCGCCAGGAAATTTGCTATGCAACGCATCATGCTGCGGGCGAAGCTGCACCGCGTTACGGTCACCGAGGCCGATCTGCACTACGAGGGATCGTGCGGCATCGACGAAGACCTGCTGGACGCCGCCGGTATGCGCGAGTTCGAACGGATCGAGCTGTACAACGTCACCAACGGCGAACGCTTCGACACCTACATCATCAAGGCGGCCCGCGGCAGCGGCGCGATCTCGCTCAACGGCGCCGCGGCGCGGCGCGCGCAGGTCGGCGACCTGCTGATCATCTGCACCTACGGGCCGATGTCGGAAGAGCAGTCGGCCACGCACAAGCCGCAGGTCGTGCTGGTCGACGACGCCAACCGCGTCAAGGAAATCCGTAAATTCCCGGCCTGACGGCCGTTGCGCGCGCGCCCGGCAAGGGCGCCGCGGTCACTTCCGATTCGTATCGCTATGAGTTTCCAGGTTACTATCGAACCCAGCAAGCACCAGTTCCAGGCCGAGGCCGGCCAGACGGTCCTGGATGCGGCCCTGGCGGCCGGCATCGTGCTGCCCTATAGCTGCCGTACCGGCGCGTGTTCGACCTGCAAGGGCAAGGTCGTCGCCGGCGAGGTGGATGCGGGGCCCTATCCGGCCCAGATCCTGTCGCCCGAGGACCTCGCGCAGGGCTACACGCTGTTCTGTCAGGCCAAGCCGCAAAGCGACCTGGTGGTCGAGTCCACCGAAGTGCGGCTGGCCAGCGACATCCAGATCCGCAAGCTGCCTTCGCGGGTGCAGACGATAGAGCGCGTCGCGCCCGACGTCGCGGTGCTGAAGCTGCAATTGCCGGCTTCCGAGCAGTTCCGCTACTACGCCGGCCAGTACATCGAAGTCATTCTCAAGGACGGCAAGCGCCGCAGCTACTCGATGGCCGGCGCGCCGCATACCGGCAGCCCGCTCGAACTGCATATCCGCCACATGCCGGGCGGGCTGTTCACCGACCACGTATTCGGCGCGGGCGATACCCAGATGAAAGAGCGCGAGATCCTGCGCCTGGAGGGGCCGTTCGGCTCGTTCTTCCTGCGCGAGGACAGCGACAAGCCCATCGTGCTGCTGGCCAGCGGCACCGGGTTCGCGCCGGTCAAGGCCATCGTCGAGCACATGATCCACAACCAGATCCAACGGCCTGCCGTGCTGTACTGGGGCGGACGGCGCCCGCGCGACCTCTACCACGACGCCTTGGCGCAATCGTGGGCCGGGAGCCTGCCGGGCTTTCGCTATGTGCCGGTGGTGTCCGACGCGCTGGACGAGGACGGCTGGAGCGGCCGCACCGGCTACGTGCACGAAGCGGTCATGCAGGACCTGTCCGACCTCTCTGGTTACGAAGTGTATGCATGCGGCACGCCGCTGATGGTCGACGCGGCGCGGCGCGAATTCAGCGCGCAGTGCGGCCTGCCCGCCGAGGCGTTCTATGCCGACGCCTTCACCTCGGAAGCCGATCTGGCCAAGGCCACGCCCTGAGGGCGGGCCAGCGCGGGAACCCGGGGCGGCATCCTCACACGCGGCGCGTGCAAATGGATACCGCCCTTTTTTTAATGTCATAGGCGCGCCTGGCGCGCCGGAGTAAACTGCCGGCCAGCATATTGACCGGTCATGCGGCCGCGGTGCGCAGGTCGGGCCCGCCGATCCGACCCGCACCCAGGGAGCGATTCAGGAATGAAAGTAGCGGTATTGGGCAGTGGCATCATAGGAGTCTCGAGCGCCTGGTGGCTGAGCCAGGCAGGCCACGATGTCGTGGTCGTCGATCGATGCACCGGCGCGGCGCAGGAAACCAGCCTGGCCAACGGCGCGCAGATATCCGTGTCGTACGCCGAGCCCTGGGCCAATCCGCAGGCGCCGTTCAAGCTGCTGAAGTGGATGTTCCAGGACGACGCGCCGCTGCTGTTCCGGCCGCAGCTCGATTGGCGCCAATGGCAATGGGGCCTGGCTTTCCTGCGCGAATGCCTGCCGTCGCGGCTGGCGCCCAATATCCGCGCCATGGTGCGCATGGCCGAATACAGCCGCGCCACGCTGCAGGGCATGCGGGCCGAGCTGGGCATCCAGTACGACCATCTCGAGCGCGGCATTCTCAATTTCTACCGCGACCAGCGCGAGTTCGAGACCTCGCAGCGCGCCGCCGGCCTGATGCGCGACTTCGGCGTCGAGCGGCGGGTGATCAACGCCGACGAGGTGGTGGCCATCGAGCCGGCCCTGGCCCCGCATCGCCAGACCATCGTCGGCGGCGACTATACGCCCGAGGACGAAAGCGGCGACGTGCATCTGTTTGCCGCCGCGCTGGCCCGGCGCTGCGAGGCCGCCGGCGTCGAGTTCCGTTTCTCGACCCGGGTGACGCGCCTGCTGGGCGAAGGCGGGCGCGTGCAGGGCGTGGAGCTGATCGAACCCGACGGCCGCTACGGCCGGCTCGATGCCGACGCCTTCGTGGTGGCCATGGGCAGCTTCAGCGCGCAACTGGTGCGTCCGCTGGGCGTGCCATGCATGGTGTATCCGGCCAAGGGCTATTCGGCGACCTTCCCGGTGCGCCCGGGCGCGCTGGCGCCGGTGGTCAGCCTGACCGACAGCAGCCACAAGGTGGTGTTCTCGCGCCTGGGCGAGCGCCTGCGCATGGCCGGCACGGCCGAACTGTCGGGTTATTCGCGCGGCTTGAATACCGGCCGCTGCGAAGCCATGACGCGCCTGGCGCGCGAACTGTTTCCCGATGCGCTCGATTTCGAGCGCGTCAGCTACTGGTCGGGCCTGCGCCCGTCCACACCCTCCAACGTGCCCCTGATCGGCCGCACCAGCGTATCCAACCTGTACCTCAATACCGGACATGGTACGCTGGGCTGGACGATGGGGGTGGGCTCTGGCCGGGCCCTGGCCGACCTGCTCAGCGGGCGGCGGCCGGAACCGGAATTTCCCTTTCTTGGTCTGTGAACCTATGAAGAAACTGCAAATGACGGGCTTTGCCCGCGCGATGCGCGCCAGCCGGCGCGCTTGTGTGCTGGGCTTGGCGATGGCCGCGATGGGCGTGGCGCAGGCCGCCGACTCGGTCGAAATCCAGGTCTGGCATACGCTGTCGGGTCCCAACAAGGCCGAATTCGAGAAACTGGCCAAGCAATTCAACAAGGAGCAGGGCGACGTCGTCGTCAAGCTGCGCGATTTCGGCAACCAGGACGACCTGAAGAAGGAGGCCGTTTCGGCCGTCAAGTCCAAGAAGGGGCCGAACCTGGTGCAACTGGCGGACAACCACTCGCCGGAAGTGGTCGCCGAGCACAAGTCCATCCTGCCGCTGCATCAACTGCTGGCCAAGTACCCGGTCAAGGACCTGAACTGGTTCCTGCCGTCCACCACCAGCTTCACGCGCGACGGCAAGGGCCGCCTGCTGGCCTTCCCGTGGATGGCCGAAGTGCCGGTGATGTTCTACAACACCGCGTACTACAAGAAGGCGGGCCTCGACCCCAACAAGCCGGCGCGTACCTGGGCCGATCTGCAAGCCGAGCTGCTCAAGCTGCGCGACGTGGCCAATATCGATTGCCCGTATGCCACCAGCGACCAGGTCACGGTGCACCTGGAGAACCTGGCGCCGGTCAACAACCAGTTGTACGCCACCCTGAACAACGGCCTGGACGTCGCCAAGAAGGGCTCGCCGTCCATGCAGTTCGACACGCTGTACATGCGCCACGTCTCGCTGATGGTGAGCTGGAAGCGTTCGCTGCTGTTGACCGCGTATTCGGACGACAACAAGAGCGACCAGCTGTTCGCCAAGGGCGAGTGCGCCGTGCTTACCACCAGCTCGAGCGCGCTCGGCCAGTTCCTCAACACCCGTTCGCTGTCGTTCGGCGTGGCGCCGCTGCCGTACTACGACCAGGTCACCAAGACCGGCGGCCGGCCGTTCGTCAGCGGCTCGGCGCTGTGGGCCATGGAAGGCCATCCGCAGGCCGAGGAAAAGGCCACCGCCAAATTCCTGGCCTGGCTCTCCAAGCCCGTGATCGCCGCCGAATGGCACCAGCGCACCGGCTACCTGCCGCTGACCGAGGCGGCCTTCCGCGCTTCGGACGTGTCGTTCTACAACAAGGTGCCCGGCGCCCAGCAACTGGTCGAGCTCATGCGCAACCCGCCGGCCGCCACCAGCCGGGGCTTTCGCATCGCCAACTACGAGCGCATCGAACCGGTGCTCAACACCCAGCTGACCGCGGCCTTCGACGGCAAGACCCCGCCGGTCGCGGCGCTGAACAATGCCGCTTCGCAGGCGCGCTCGCTCGCCGCGCAACGCTGAGCGTTCAGGCGACGCTACAGACCCGGGCCGCTGGCCCGGGTTTTTTTTGGGTTCATCGCGCAATAGCGTGGAGGGGTTTGGCAAGTTTTCGTATTCTTGACGGCAGGTATTTGCCATCAGGAGTGCAGGGAGATGCTGGATCGCAAGTTGCTGGAGTCGCTGGGAGGCTGGCAGGGCTATGGCGTCGAACGCGTGGAATGGCCCGAAGACCCAGGGCGCACGCTGTCGATCTATTTGAAGCCAACGGCCAAGGTGATGCTGTGCGAGCAGTGCGGCGCGCGGTGTCGCCAGGTGCATGAGACCACGGTTCGACGGGTGCGAGATCTGCCGTTATTCGAGTATCGGGTCGTTCTGCACGTGCCGCGCCGACGCTTGTGGTGTGAGCAATGCGGCGGCCCGCGCCTGGAGCGGCTTGCCTGGCTGGGGCGATATCAACGGGTGACGGATCGGCTGGCGCAGGCCTGCAGCCAATTGCTGCAATCGAGCAACGTGCAGGCGGTGGCGAGGTTCTTCGAACTGGGTTGGCATACCGTCAAGACGCTGGACAAGGCTCGGCTGCGTGCGTCGGTGCGCGAACCGGATTGGTCCAAGATCGAGTATTTGGCGATGGACGAGTTTGCCCTGCACAAAGGGCATCGCTACGCGACAGTGGTGGTCGATCCGATCGGCAGGCAGGTGCTGTGGATTGGCCCAGGACGCTCACGCGAGACGGCCCGGGCGTTCTTCGAACAATTGCCGCCTGGGGCCGCCCAACGCATCAAGGCCGTTGCCATCGACATGACCACCGCCTACGAGTTGGAGATCCAGGCCCACAGCCCACAGGCGGAGATCGTCTATGACTTGTTCCATGTCGTGGCCAAGTATGGACGAGAGGTCATTGATCGGGTGCGCGTGGATCAGGCCAATCAACTACGCCAGGATCGTCCCGCACGCAGGATCATCAAATCGAGTCGCTGGCTGCTGCTGCGCAACCGTGACAACCTGGATCGGCAGCAGGCCGTCCGGCTCGACGAATTGCTGCAAGCCAACCAGCCGCTGCTGACGGTCTATGTCCTGCGTGACGAACTCAAACGGCTCTGGTTCTACCAAAGACCTGCCTGGGCAAGACAAGCCTGGAACCACTGGTACGAGCAGGCCGAGCAAAGCGGAATAGCCGCCTTGAACACCTTCGCTCAGCGCTTGAAAGGCTATCTGCACGGCATCCTGGCCAGATGCCGACATCCCCTGAACACCAGCATTGTCGAGGGCATCAACAACACTATCAAGGTCATCAAGCGGCGCGCTTACGGCTACCGCGACCAGGAATACTTCTTCCTCAAAATCCGTGCCGCCTTCCCCGGCAATGCGCGATGAACCTTTTTTTGCCGCCGGGCCGTCCCAAGGCAAAAAGGCCCCCTTGGGGGGCAGCAAGCCCGCGCAGCGGGCGCAGCGTGGGGGCGTTTTTTTGCCGCCGGGCCGTCCCAAGGCAAAAAGGCCCCCTTGGGGGGCAGCAAGCCCGCGCAGCGGGCGCAGCGTGGGGGCGTTTTTTTGCCGCCGAGCCGTCCCAAGGCAAAAAGGCCCCCTTGGGGGGCAGCAAGCCCGCGCAGCGGGCGCAGCGTGGGGGCATTCTTTTCCGCGGCGTCCACGGACGGCCGGCGCCGGCGCGCGTCGAGTCAAGTCCCGATGGCACATTGATCCGGCTCGGCATGTACGAATTGTAGGCAGACCCCGCCACGGCCACACTGAGGCCTCGTCGAACAGCAGGAGGGCCTATGTCGGTCAAGCAGCGTCAACTTGGTCAGGGCATGACCGAATACATCATCGTGGTTGCCCTGGTGGCGGTCGCCGCGATTGCCGTGTATCAGTTGTTCGGGCAGGTGGTGCGGTCCCAGACCGCGGCCATGGCACGCGAACTGGCAGGCGAGGATGGCAGCGCGCAGGCGCGCGCCGCGCAGTCGGCGGCGGGCCGTGCAGCCTCGCAGACGCGGGCGCGTTCGCTCAAGTCGTTTACCGGCAATGCCCAGGGCGCCAAATGAGGCCGACTCGTGCGGCCGTCACGCGCCAGGCGGGCCAGGCATTGGCGCTGGGCCTGGCGCTCATGGCGCTGGCCGGCATGGCGTGGCTGGCCCTGTACGGGCTGGGTCAGCGCGCCGGCGCACGGGCGCAGTTGCTGCGGGCGACGGATGCCGCCGCCTACAGCGGGGCCGTGGTCCAGGCGCGCGCGCTGAACCTGCTGGCCTACATACATCGCGCCCAGGTCGGCCACCAGGTCGCGCTGGCGCATCTGGCATCCCTGGCTGCCTGGGCACGATTCGCGCAGACCCAGGCCGCGCGGCGCACTGCACAGAATCCGCCGGTCGCCCTGATCGGGCTGTTGTTCGGGCCTCGCGCGGCACGCGGCTACGGCGCGGCGCACGATGCGCTTGCCGGCGATCTCATGCAAGCCTATGCCGCGCACGATGAGCTTGCGCACCGCGTTCTGCAGCAGGCTGCCGATACGCTCGCGCGCGATGCGCGCGCCACGCGCGACGCGACCATGCGTGCAGTCCTGCGCGCGCACTATCCGCAAGGCGATGACGGCCTCACCCTCGAAGTGTTGCGCGATGATTGGCCGGGTTACTTGCGGCGCGTCCCAGGCACGAGCGCACGCGGGCTGCGAGGGTGGGCGCAGCGCGCGGCGGGTTACTTCGATTTTCTGCAGCCGCGCGACTTCACCCGCGAGGGAAACTGGATCGTTTCGCCGCGCTGCCCCACGCGCCGCCATGAACTGCGCCGGCGCGGCGTCACCTGGCTGGACCGCGATGGCCGCTGGGGCGCAAGCGATACGCTGTCGTTCCATGCCGTGCGCTCCAATCGCTGGATAGGCTGCTATTTTCGCGAGTACGCCATGGGCTGGGGCCTCGCGGCCGACTCCGGCGCGACGCGCGCCGGCCCGCACGTGCTGCGTGCCCCCGAGGATTTCTCGCAACAGGACTTCTGGCGCTGGGTGCATCGCCATACGTCCTGGAGTCTGCTTGGCGGCCGGCACAATCCATTGGCGTTGTCGTATGCCGCGTCCCGCCGTCTGTCGCCGGGCGGGCGCGGGTTGCCCGCCGTGTATGAGCCGGCGTCCTCGTCCGAGGCGGCCGTGGGCTTCGAAATACGTACGCAGCGGCGCGAGGAGGGCATCGTCCTGTCGGCGCGGGCCGCCGGGCAAAGCCATTTCTCGTTGCCGCCGGGCACGAGCGTGGCGCGTGGCCGCCCCGATGTGTTGTTCCTGCCTTATTGGCAGGCGCGCCGCGCGGCGGCCGACGCCGCTTTGCCCATGGCGGCGCGGCGTACGGTCCGCGGGCCGGAAAGCCGGCCATGAGGGGCGCGGCCTTCTCGCGCAGGCAACGGGGCCAGGCCCTGGCCGAGGCCTTGCCGTTGCTGGCCATGTTGCTGTTGGCCTGGGCTGCCGTGGCATGGTTGGGTACGTTGCGCCACCAGGCGCTGCGCTTGGGACAGCACAGCCGGGTCGCGGCGTTCATGGCGGCCGCGGCGGCGCCGTCTGCCCCGCGCACCGCTACCTTGGCGCGGCAAGCCGGCCTTGCCGGGCGCACGGCTGCCGATGGCATGCCTGCCTTGCTGGCGCGCGACTGGCTGCAGGTCGATACGCGCCTGCTGCATGCGCAAGCCGCCGAGCCCGCGGCCATGCCGGGCGGACTGCTGCGCGAAGGCGCGATTACCGCCGCCCTGAGGGGCGTCACGGTGCTTGCCATCGGCCCCGGGCACGCCTCGGACGCCAGGGCGGGCAACGACAGGCTGGCGCGGTCGGTCGCCGGCTGGCAGCTTGCGCACCGAGCGGCGGCTCCTGCCGTCGCCGCCACGCGGCGGCGCGTGCGTCCGGTCGAGGCTGCCTGGGGCCTGCGCGACGCCGGGCAGGACTGGCTGCGGACCTGGGCCGATATGGCATCGGCCGATGGCGCCGTGTTGCGGAGGCAACCTTGACGCCCGCCCATCTGGCCGCGTCGGCCTCGGCCTCGGCCTCGGCCTGGCTGCACCTGCCGCCCGGCGTGGTTGCGGCCGCGTTGGCGGGGCAGATCCAGGTGTTCGGCGTGCCGGCCGAGGTACGCGTATTTCACGCCCCGCAGGGCATCGACGCCTTGCTCGCGCATTTCGCGACGCGTCACGCCGAGCTGCGCGATCTCACCGTGCTGCCGGGTCTGGCGGTGCTGGCGGGCGGGGCAGGCGACTGCACCCATACGATCAGCCTGGCGCCGCAATCCGGCGGGGTCGAGGGCGTTGCGGCGCGGCTGTGCTGGCCGCGCGGCCTGCCGAGCCGACAGCCGTTGGCCGACGTGCTGCTGCCGCCGCATGCGCGCCTGCGCCTGGATGTTGCTACCCGTGACGGGCCAGTCTCGGTGGCGCAGCAGGTCTGGCATTGGCGTGCCGTCGGGCCGACCGAGACGGCCCGGTGGGCCGTGCGACGCGAAGCGCGCTTGCGCGCGTCCGGTTGGCGCCTGCAGGGCGCGGCTGGCCCGGCATGCCGCTGTGGCGCGCCGCAGACCTGGCTGCGCGCCGGACCGCAGGGGCGCGAGCGCCTGTCGCTGCAGCCGGCATTGCACGCCAACGGATGCGGCATGCGGCTGCTGCATATCGGCGGTGCGCCATGAGGGCGGCGCGATGGCGCCAAGGCTTGCGCGCGCTCGGCGGTTACGCCTTCGCGCTGGTCGCCGGGTCGTTGGCGGCATGGGCGGCCCGCGAACACATACAACGGCGTGTCCACGACATCGAGCAGCAAGCGCGCGTTCCCATGGTTGCCAGCCTGGTGGCTGCGCGCGATCTCGAGGCTACCACGCCTTTGCACGACGAACTGGTCGCGGTCCGCGACATGCCCCAGGCGTGGCTGCCGGCTGGCGCCTTGCCGCCCGACGAGGCGGCCCGGCTCGATGGCGCGGTGTTGCGCGCCCCTGTGAAGGCGGGCGAGGCCTTGCAGGCAGCCTTGCTGAGCTACCCGGAACAGACGCCCGCCCTTACCGAACAGCTCGAGGCCGGGTAGGGGGCCATTACCTTGCCGCTGCAGGAGTTGCCGGGCCTGTCGGCGGCGGCGCGTCCCGGCGACCTTGTCGACCTGTATGTCTCGTTCACGCATCGGCAGCGGCAACTCACCATGCCGTTGCTTGCGGGCAGCAAAGTGTTGGCGCTGGATCCCGCCGATGCCCAAGGGGGGGCGTCCACCATCACCCTGCGGGCGTCGGCCCGGGAGGTGGCGCGCCTGGTCGCCGCGCGGCAAGAGGGCACGCTTACCGCGGTGCTGCGGCGCGCCGGCGCACCGGCCCGGGCTTTCGCAGCGCCGTCGGCCCGCGAGGCAGGCGATCTGCCGGCCCTGCTGGGCATGCCGCGCGACGCCGCGCCCCGGGCGGCAGTGCCAGTGCTCTACGGCGATCGGCTCGATGCGCCAGCCGGGGCGTTGCCCGGCGATACCGAAGCGGTCATGCCATGAGCATGAGGTCCCGGCTACCGTTGCACGCGCGAGGCTGGCTGCCATGGATGGCGGTGTTGCTGGCCGGGGGAAGCATGCTCTGGACGCCAGGCGGGCGGGCTGCGTCGCCAGCCCAGCCGGCCGTGCTGCGCATGGAGGTGGGCGAGACGCAGGTACTTGCGGCGGCTGGCGTCACCCGCGTGGCGGTCGGCAACGGCCAGGTGCTCAGCGCCACCGTGGTCGATGGCGCCGAGGTGGCGCTGTTCGCGCGCCAGCCCGGTACCTCGTCGGTGCATATCTGGTCAGGGCGGGGCGCACGCCAGGCCTATGCCGTGGAGGTGCTGCCGGCGGGCCGGCGCCGCCTGCGCGAGGAAGTGGCTGCCTTGCTGGCGCGCATACCGCGTGCGCACAGCAGCGCGGTGGGCGCGCATATCGTCATCGAAGGCAGCCAGCTTTCCGAGGACGACCACGCGCGTATCGCCGCCCTGGCGCAGCGCTACCCGGAGGTGCTGGACTTCACCGGCCGGGTCGGCTGGGATCGCATGGTGCTGCTGGATGTACAGGTGGTGGAGCTGCCGCGCCAGAGCCTGCGTGAACTGGGTTTGCGCTGGGACGAGCCGGCCGCCGGCGGCGTGCACGCCGGCGCGGTCTGGAATGGCGGTTCGGCCGCGCTGGCGCCGCCGCCCGGGCCGCTCGCGGGCGCTGCGGCAGTGCGGCATGCAGGCGGGCTGCTGGGCGTCAATGCCTTGCTGTCGGCCCGGTTGTCGGCGCTGGCCCAGCGCGGCGAAGCCGTACTGCTGGCGCAGCCGCAACTGCTGGCCCGCAGCGGCGCGACCGCATCGTTCCAGGCGGGCGGAGAGCTGCCCTACCGGGCGACCGATAAGGAAGGCAACGGCACGACCCTGTTCAAACCGTATGGCGTGTCCTTGCAGATAACGCCGCGTATCGATGCCGATGGCGCCGTGCACGCCCGCATCGAAGTCGAGGCGAGTTCGGTCGATCCCACGCTGGCGCTGGCCGCGGGGCCGGCCTTGCGCAAGCGCCGCGCGGTAACCGAGTTCAACGTGCATTCCGGCCAGACGCTGGTGTTGGGCGGTTTCTTGTCGCGTGAACGATCGCACGAGGAAAAAGGCCTGCCGTGGCTGAGCGAGCTGCCCTTGATCGGCGCCTTGTTCGGCGCGCGCCGTGCCGCCCTGCGCGAAACCGAGCTGGCCATTTTCGTGACGCCCACCATCGTCTCTCCCTCGGATTCATTCTTGCAACGCCGCGCGCTGCTGGGGCAGATGCAGCTGGATCAGGCATTTCCCGAAGCCCCGCGGCTGGGCACGGGCGCGGCGGCCGACCAGTCCGCCGACTGGAGCCGTCCGGGGGGTGCGGGTTCGCAATGGCGCCAGCCGCCTTCGGCCGACGCACAGGAGGGCGCCCCATGAACGTTCTCGAACTGGCGCTGCATTTCGAGGATGGCGCTCGCCGACGCATGCGGCTGGCCGCGCCGGTGACCATCGGGCGCGGCGCGCAATGCGCGTTACGCATCGCCAACTGGCGAGTGGGCAGAGTGCATGCGCGCCTGTCGTGCCTGGACGGCGCCGTCGTGCTGGAGGATCTGGGCACGCTTGGCGGTACCAGCGTCAATGGCCTGCGCGTGGCCACCCATGCGCCGGTGCTGCCCGACGACGAGATCGTGATCGGCCCGTGCCTGATCCGCGTCAGCGCATGCTGCGCCGGTAGCGCGCCCTCGCCGGCGCCTGCCGCCTTGCCCGCGGGCGGCGCCTCGCGTGGCGAGGATCTCGACGCCGCCCTGCAGCAATCGCTCGTCCTGCTGCCGCACCGGCGCCGCTTGCATGCCGCGCTGCTGGAGGCGCTCGACCTGCGGCGCCGGGACGTGTCGGCCATGAGCGACCGCATGCTACGTGCACAGGCCGAGCAGCGTCTGGTCGAGCTGGTGGGCCAGGATGGGGAGCTGCCCGAGGGCATCGATCGCGCGCAGCTTTGCCGCGCGGTGCTCGACGAAGCCGTCGGGCTGGGGCCGTTGGAGCCCTTGCTGGCCGATGGCGGCATCAGTGAGATCATGGTCAACCGCCACGACGAGATCTATGTCGAGCGCGCCGGGCGCTTGCAGCGGCACGCGGCCGCATTCAGCAGCGAGCAGGCCGTGCGCTGGGTGGTGGAGCGCATCGTGGCGCCGCTGGGACGTCGCATCGACGACAGCAGCCCCATGGTCGATGCCCGCTTGCCGGACGGGTCGCGCGTCAATGCGGTGATCGCGCCCATTGCCATCCGCGGCGTGAGCCTGACCATACGCAAGTTTCCACGGCAGCGCCCCGGCATGGCCGACTTGCTGGCGGCCGGTTCGCTCAGCGAGCCTATGGCGCGGTTTCTCCTGCAATGCGTGCACGCACGCAAGAACCTGCTCGTCTCGGGTGGCACGGGCTCGGGCAAGACCACCTTGCTGAACATCCTGTCCAACGCAATCCCCGAAGGCGAACGCATCGTGACGATCGAAGACGCCGCCGAGCTGCGGCTGGACCATGCGCATCTGGTGGCGCTGGAGGCCCGTCCCGCCAATGCGGAGGGCCGGGGCCGCGTCGACATCCGCGACCTGGTGCGCAACGCCTTGCGCATGCGGCCTGATCGCATCGTGGTGGGCGAGTGCCGCGGCGCAGAGGCCTTCGACATGCTGACGGCCATGAACACCGGCCACGAGGGCTCGTTGACGACGCTGCATGCCAATACGCCGCGTGATGCCCTGGCGCGGCTGGAGGCCATGACGCTGATGGCCGGGCTGGATCTGCCGCTGCCGGTGGTGCGCGAGCATATTGCAGCCAGCATCGACATCATCGTGCAGCAGGCGCGCATGGCCGACGGGCGGCGCATCGTGACGGCGATCGTCGAGATCGCCGGCATGGAAAGCGGCCGCATCCAGACCCAGGAGCTGTTTCGCTACGATGCGCGGCACGGCTTCATCGCGGGCGATGCGCCCGTCCTGGCGGATGGCGCATGGGCGCGCGGCCCGTTCACGGGGCAGCCGGAGCCGGCGCCATGATCTGGCTGGCCATGGGCATGGCGATGGCGGCGGCGGCATGGCTGGCCTGGCGGGTACTGGCCTGGTCGGGACCCGCGGCAAGGCGCTATCGCGCCGTGTACACGCAACAGGCCGGGGCGCACTTGAGCGAAGTATTCCTGTTCGTCGACCCGGCGCAGTTGTGGGCGGCGGCGCTGGCGATGGCGGCCGCGGGCGCGGCGGCGGCCTGGGTATTTTCGGGTAGCGCCTGGCTGGCGGCGGTGGCCGCCGTGGCCTTGCTGCGCTTGCCGCACCTGCTGCTGGGCGCCGCGCGGCGACGCCGCCTGCGCCAGCTCGAGCAGCAGCTGCCGGGGGCATTGGTGGCCATGGCGTGCGCCTTGCGCGCCGGCGCCGGCATTGCCGCGGCGTTGCGCCAGCTGGTGGAGCATGGCGAGGCGCCGTTGGCCCAGGAGTTCGGGCTGCTGTTGCGCGAGCAGCGCATGGGCGTGTCGTTCGACGCGGCGCTCGCGCGCCTGGCGCGCCGCGCCTCGTTCGAGTCGATGGCGCTGGTTGCGGCGGCCTTGCGCGTGGCGGCCCACACCGGCGGCAATCTGGCCGAGACCCTGGAAGGCATTGCCCAGACGGTATCGGCCCGGCTGCAGTTGCAGGATCGCGTGCGCGCCCTGTGCGCCCAGGGACGCATGCAGGCCTGGATCGTCGGCGCCTTGCCGCCCGTCCTGATGGGCGTGCTCGGACGCCTGCAGCCCGAGGCGATGGCGGCGCTGTGGCATACGTTGTACGGGTGGGCGGCGCTGGCCCTGATCGTCGTGCTGGAAGGGACCGGCATCTGGCTGATCCGCCGCATCGTCGCCATCGACGTTTGAGGAGCCGGGCATGTGGCTGTGGTTGGCGGCGAGCGTGGCGGGCGTGGCGGCAGGCTGGGCGTGCCTCGCCCTGTTGCGCGGGTGGTGCGGCGCGGGTTGGGCGGCGGCGTGCGGGCCCGAGCCCGCCCCCGGCCCGCCGGCGTGGCGCCTGCCGCGCGTCTGGCGCTGCTGCAGGCCCTGGCTGGGGCCGTTGCTGCCATGGTGCGACCGTCTGCTGTCATGGCGCATGCGCGCCGTCATCGAGCGGGCCATCGTCAGGGCGGGCTGCGATGGCCTGGTGCGCCCGTGCGAGGTGGCGGCCTTGAGCCTGTGGATGGCCTGGCTAGGGGGCGTCGTCGCCGTGACAGCCGCCAGCCTGGCCGATGGCTGGCAGGCATGGCTGCCGCTTGCCCCAGCCGCCTGCGCGGCAGGCGCCTGGCCGGCGCTGTGGCTGCGCCGCTGCGCGGCGCGGCGGCGACAGCGTATCGCGCGCGAACTGCCATTCATCCTCGACCTCATGACCTTGTGCGCCGAAGCGGGCCTCGGCATGCACGGCGCCTTGCAGCAGGCCGCCAGTCACGGGCCGCCGGGCCCGCTGCGCGAGCTGCTGGTCCAGGCCCTGTGCGATATGCGTGCCGGCATGCCGCGCCGCCAGGCCATGCAGGCGCTGGCGGCGCGGGCCGACAGTCCGCCCGTGCGGGCCTGGGTAGGGGCGCTGGCGCATGCCGACGCGCAGGGCATGAGCCTGGGGCCCATGTTGCGCGGCCTGGCCACGCGCTATCGCGCAGAACGCCATCAGCGGGCCGAACGCCTGGCCATGGAGGCGCCGGTCAAGATGCTGTTGCCGTTGATCGCGTGCATCTTCCCGTGCACGTTCATCGTGCTGGCATTCCCGATCGGGTACGCGTTGTTGCAGGGTGGCCTGTGATGCGCCTGCGCCTGCGGCTGGCGCGCGCACGCGGCTGGCGTGGACGGCTGGTCGGGTTGCTGGGCCGGCGCCGCCCTCCGGGGCCGCGCAGCGGCCTGCTGCTGGCGCCATGCCGGGCTGTCCATACCTGGGGCATGGCCTATGCCATCGACGTGGCGTTCGTCGGCCGCGACGGCCGCGTGTTGCGGCTGGTGCGCGGGCTGAGGCCCTGGCGCGGCGCGCTATGCGTGCGCGCTGTCGCTGTTGTCGAGACCCGCGTGGGCGTCATTGACCCCGAACACGGAGGTATAGGCAAGGTAGAAGCTGCAATACAGCACGCCGCCCGCGATGATGGTGACGGGAACCTGCAAGGTGCCGGCCAGCGTGTCGGGCACGCCCATGCCGATCAGCAGGCCGATGCACAGGTCGATGAACAGGAACACCAGGATCCAGACCACGCCGTACACCAGGAACGGCCATTTGTTGCGCCAGCAGGCAATACCCGAGAAGAACAGCGCCTGCAACAGCCGCAGGCCGTGCCAGCCCACCAGCACGGGAGCATGCCAGAACACGGTGGCGATGATCACGTAAAGCGCGGTGAACACCAGCAGCGGCGCACGCATGGCCGTCATGATGGGCGCGAGGTTGTTGGCCGAGGCCATGCGGACGCCTTCGGCCAGCGAACTGGAAAACGGCAGGAACGCCAGCAGGCCGGCGGCCAGGCATAGCCCGACGTACAGCATGCCCATGAGGAACAGCTTCTTGAATACGCCGGGCTTTTTCAGCGGCTGCAACCACATCGAGGGCAGCATGACGCGGCCGGCTTCGACGTGCTTGCAGGCCGACAAGGTCATCAGCGTGATGCTGGGCATCAGCGCCACGAACAGCAGGGGGCCCACCAGTGGCGTGTAGGTGGCGAACAGCAGCAACAGGCTGATCGCCATCGCCCAGGTGAACATGGCCAGCGGTTGTTTCATGAACAGGCGCAGGCCGTCACGCACCCATTGCCAGCCGGAAATCGCAGGTAGAGATACTGCTTGCATAGGTTTCGCTACGAATGGACGGGGACAGAACACTCAACCAACATTATGCGGCTGCCTCCGATTTGGGCAAGTCGGGGGCCGGATGGCGGTGGCGCGCTTGCAACACTCTTTCGAAGTGCCGCGGATCGTGCGGCTTGAGGGTCTGGGCGGGACGGGGCAGGTAGAAATCGTACAGGCGTGACAGCCAGAAGCGCAGCGCGGCGGCGCGCAGCATGACTGGCCAGGCCTGGCGTTCCGCATCCGTAAACGGGCGGACCTCGGCGTAGGCCTGCAGCCAGCCGTGTACCAGTTCGGGCACGAATTCGCCGGTGTCGCGCACGATGCACCAATCGTTGACGCTGACCGCCACGTCGAACAGCCACGTATCGCAGCCCGCGAAATAGAAATCGATGAAGCCGCCCATGAGCGGGTCGTCGAAGGTGCCGGCAAACAGCACGTTGTCGCGGAACAGATCGCAATGGGCCGGGCCGGATGGCAGCGATTGCCACAGCGCGGTGGCGGCATGGGCCTGCTGGTCCGCCAGCTCGGCCTCGAGCAGGCGCGCCTGCCCGGGCTCGAGGAACGGCAGCACCTTGGGCGCCGTGGCCTGCCACCAGGGCAGTCCGCGCAGGTTGGGCTGGCGCAGCGGGAAGTCCTGGCCGGCCAGGTGGGCGCGCGCCAGCGTGGCGCCCGCCAGGCGGCAGTGGTCCGGGCCCGGAGCGGGCTCGTAGCCGCCCGGCAGGCGGGTGACGATGGCGCAGGGCTTGCCGTGCAGGGTGGTCAGCCGCGTGCCGTCGCGCAGCGTCTGCGGCTGGGGGACGGGGATGCCGCGCGCGGCCAGGTGGTACATCAGTTCGATGTAGAACGGCAGCTGTTCCTGCGTCAGCACCTCGAACAGCGTCAGTACGTACTCGCCGCGGGTCGTATTCAGGAAGAAGTTGGTGTTTTCGATGCCGGCGGTGATGCCGCGCAGTGAAACCAGGTCTCCGAGGTCGAAGCGGGCCAGCAGGGTGCGGGCGTCCTGGTCGGAAACGGAAGTGAAAACGGCCATTGATCTGCGGGGTGAGGGGTTGGAGGGACGCTTATCGCTGCGCTGCGCGGGGATTGTAGACCACCGGACGCGTGGCCGCGGCCGGCGGCCCGGCCCGCAGGCCGTAAAATACGGCATGTTTTTGCCCTGCGAGTGATTCTTGAGCTCTCCCGACTGGCGACTGTGCGTCGCCCCGATGATAGACGTGACCGACCGCCATTGCCGCTATTTCCACCGGCTGCTGGCGCCGCGCGCGCGTCTGTACACCGAGATGATCACGACCGGAGCGCTGTTGCATGGCGATGTGGCGCGGCACCTGGATTTCGATGCCGCCGAGCATCCGGTGGCCCTGCAGCTGGGCGGCAGCGAGCCCGATGCGCTGGCGCAGGCCGCGCGGCTGGGCCGCCAGTGGGGCTACGACGAAATCAATCTGAACTGCGGCTGTCCGTCCGAACGGGTCCAGCGCGGCGCCTTCGGCGCCTGCCTGATGGCCGAGCCGGGGCTGGTCGCCGATTGCATGAAAGCCATGCAGGACGCCGTCGATATCCCGGTCACGGTCAAGCACCGGCTGGGCCTGGACTATGACGAGTCATATGGCTTCGTGCGCGATTTCGTGGGCCAGATCTACGATACCGGCTGCCGGGTGTTCGTGGTGCACGCGCGCAACGCGGTGCTCAAGGGCCTGTCCCCCAAGGACAACCGCGAGATTCCGCCGCTGCGCTACGACGTGGCGCGCCAGCTCAAGCGCGATTTTCCCGATTGCGTGATCGTGCTCAATGGCGGGCTGGCCGATGCGCAGGCCGCGCGGGCGGTGGCCGGCGAGTTTGACGGCGTGATGCTCGGTCGCGCGGCCTGGCATACGCCGCGGGTCCTGTCCGAGGTGTCCTTGCAATGGTGGCCGGCCATACGGCTGCCCAGCGACGCGCAGGTGGTCGATGCAATGATGCAATACGCCGCGACGCAGATTGCGCGCGGCGTGCCGCTGCGCGTGATGACGCGGCCCTTGCTGGGCCTGGTGAACGGGCAGGCGGGGGCGCGGCGCTGGCGCCGCCTGTTGTCGGACCCGGTGCGGCTGGCGGCCAATGACCCGTCGCTGTTGTACGAGGCATGGCGCAGCCTGCAGGGCGCGCCGCGCGAGCGCGACGCTTGCGCCGATCCGCTGCCGGCGGTCTAGCGCTGCCGTATCAGGGCTTGGACGGCGCCGACTCCCATTGGCCAGTCGCGGATGTAGGCCTTCAGCATGTTGTTTTCGAATTGCTGGGCGGCCACGATGGCCTGGGCCATGTCGTAGAACGAGATCACGCCCAACAGGGTGGGGCCGTCCATCACGGGGATATAGCGCGCGTGCTTTTCCAGCATCAGACGCTGGACTTCGTCGGCGCTCGTGTTGGGCGACACGCTGACCGGCGCGTCGTCCATGATGGCGCGGATGGTGGTGTCGCCCACGTTGCCGCCATGCTGGTCGATATGGCGGATGATTTCGCGGAAGGTCAGCATGCCGGCCAGCATTCCCGATTCCATGATGACCAGCGAGCCGATATCCTGCTCGCTCATGGTCTGTACCGCCATGGACACGTGAGTATCGGGCGACGCGGTGTATAGCGTGTCACCCTTGACGCGCAGAATCTCGCTGACTTTCAACATGATGTTCCTCCCGGGGCGCTGGGCGCGCCCACTTTGCTACTTTTTGCCCGTCTCCAGCTGCAGAACCGCCGCGGCGGGGCCGATATCCGTATTTTGCGCCACCCCGGCAAGATCTGCCAGTGTCGGGTCCGGACCTTGCCCCAATACGCCGGCGGCAACCGCCGCGATTTCGGGCTCGTCGCGCAGCCGCGGTTGGCCGCGATCGAGCAGGAAACGGTCGAATACAGGTTCCAGCGTGGTCGTACGCGGGTCGCATGTCAAGACCCAGCGCTGTTCGGCGGTGCGCGCCACCAGCTCCATGTCCTCGAGCGCTTCGAGCACGGCGTTCAATTCGTCGTGGTGCAGCCGCAGGCGCTTGGCCAGCGCGTTGGCGCTGCGTCCGGCCGGCCGGCTGCCCTGCGCCGCATGCAGGACGCGCAGCACGCCCAGCGCGTCGATGAAGGGGGCGCCCGCGTGCCGGTTGATCTCCCAGCGGCCCAGCCGGATCAGCGGCGCGCTGGCGGCCACCGTTGCGCCGAACAGCACCGCCAGCCATGACAGGTAGATCCACAGCAGGAAGATGGGCAGCGTCGCGAACGCGCCGTAGATGACCGTGTAGGCCGGAAAGCGCGTCAGGTAATAGGCGAAGCCGGCCTTCATCAGCTCGAGCACGATGGCGGTGCCGAAGCCGCCCACCAGCGCGTCCTTCCAGTACACGCGGCGGTTCGGGACCACCACGAACAGGGCGGCAAAGCCAAGTCCGGTCAGCACCAGCGGGATGAACGAGATCGCCACGCTGACCGCTTCGGGCACATCGCGCACCAGGCCCAGCGATTCGCGCGCCACGAACGAGGTGGCCCACAGGCTGGCGCCGGCGACCACCGGACCCAGCGTGATCACGGCCCAGTAGACCAGGGCGCGCTGCGGCAGCGGGCGCTGGCGGGTCACCTGCCAGATGTCGTTGAAGGTCTTGTCGATGGTCATGATCAACAAGAGCGAGGTGACGATCAGGAACGCGCCGCCGATGGCCGTCAGGCGCGTGGCCTGGCGGGCAAACTGGTTGAGGTAGTCCATGATGTTGTCGGAAACCGACGGAGGCATCAGGCTGTTGGCCAGGAAGTCTTCCAGCGCAACCCGGAATTCCTGGAATACGGGAAACGCCGTGAACAGCGACAGCACGACGGCCAGCATCGGCACGATGGCCAGCACGGTGGTGAACGTCAGGCTCGAGGCCACCTGCAACAGCTTCTGCTCGTCGGCGCGCTGGCCCGCGAAGCGCACGACCCGGCCCATGCGCGTGAACCATGAGGCGCGCCGTTTTTCGGGCGGGGCCGCCTGTCCGGCGGCGGCGGATTCGGCGTGAGGCTCCATCAGGCGATAATAGCAGCATGAATGCTGAACTCAACCCGACGCTGCGCCGTGGCGCGGCGGCCTGTCTGCTGGCCCTGATCGTGCTGTGCGTGGCCTGGGAAACCGTGCTGGCCCCGATCCGCCCGGGCGGGTCGTGGCTGTTCCTGAAGGCCTTGCCGCTGGCGTTTCCGCTGCGCGGCGTGCTGCGCGGCAATCTCTATACATTCCAGTGGGCGGCGATGCTGGTGCTGCTGTACCTGATGGAAGGCGTGGTGCGCGCCATGTCGGATCCCGCGCCGCTGTCGGCGGCCCTGGGCGGCGTTGAAATCGTGTTGTCCGGCGGTTTTTTCCTGTGCGCCATCCTGTATGTCAGGCCGGCCAAGCGGGCCGCCCGGAGGTCGCGCGCATGAAATGGCTACGCCTGCAGGATCTGCCTACCGACAACAGTTTCGCCGCGTTGCCGGCCGAGTTCTATACGCGCCTGCAGCCGCGCCCGCCGGCCGCGCCGCGGCTGCTGCACGCCAATGCCGAGGCGGCGGCCCTGATCGGGCTGGATCCGGCGGAGTTTTCCACCCAGGCGTTCCTCGATGTGTTTTCCGGCCATGCCCCGCTGCCGGGCGGCGATACGCTGGCGGCGGTCTACAGCGGCCACCAGTTCGGCGTATGGGCGGGCCAGCTGGGCGATGGGCGCGCCCACTTGCTGGGCGAGGTGCGCGGCCCCGCTGGCGGCTGGGAGCTGCAGCTCAAGGGCGCGGGCATGACGCCGTATTCGCGCATGGGCGATGGGCGCGCGGTATTGCGCTCGTCGGTGCGCGAGTATCTGGCCAGCGAGGCCATGCATGGCCTGGGCATTCCCACCACGCGCTCCTTGGCCCTGGTGGTGTCCGATGACCCGGTCATGCGCGAGACCGTCGAGACCGCCGCCGTGGTGACGCGCATGGCGCCCAGCTTCGTGCGGTTCGGCTCGTTCGAGCACTGGTCGGCGCGCCGCCAGCCGGAACAGCTGCGCGTGCTGGCCGATTACGTCATCGACAGGTTCTACCCCGAATGCCGCGTGGCGGGCGCGGGCCGGCTGGACGGCGAGCATGGCGAGATTCTCGGCCTGCTGGCGGCGGTCACCCGGCGCACCGCGCTCCTGATGGCCGACTGGCAGGCGGTCGGTTTCTGCCACGGCGTGATGAATACCGACAACATGTCCATTCTCGGCCTCACGCTGGACTATGGGCCGTACGGGTTCATGGACACGTTCCAGCTCGGCCACATCTGCAACCACTCCGACAGCGAGGGGCGCTACGCCTGGAATCGCCAGCCGTCGGTGGGCCTGTGGAATCTCTACAGGCTGGCCAGCAGCCTGCATACGCTGGCGCCCGATCCCGAGGCGCTGCGGGCGGTGCTCGATGGCTACGAGGCCGTGTTCACGCAGGCGTTTCACGGCCGCATGGCGGGCAAGCTGGGCTTGCCGCAATTCCTGCCCGAGGATGAAACCCTGCTCGATGACCTGCTGCAGCTGATGCACCAGCAAGGCGCCGATTTCACGCTTGCGTTTCGCCGCCTGGGCGAGGCGGTGCGCGGGCAGCGCCAGCCGTTCGAGGACCTGTTCATCGATCGGGCGGCCGCCGGCGCCTGGTACGACCGGCTGGCTGCGCGCCACGCAAGCGACGGACGAGCCGCCCAGGCGCGCGCCGCGGCCATGGACGAGGTCAATCCACTGTATGTATTGCGCAACCATTTGGCCGAGCAGGCGATACGCGCGGCAGCCAGGGGCGATGCCGGCGAGATCGATATTCTGCTCAAACTGTTGCGTAATCCCTACAAACAGCAGCCAGGGTACGACGCATACGCCGGATTGGCACCAGACTGGGCAGCTGGGCTGGAAGTCAGTTGTTCGTCCTGATTGATTCACGTCAAGAAATAAACTTGGGAAAATCCTCCCAAATATAAGTAAAATTTGTAATAATTTGCGAGTAACGCGTCGCGCTGCGCGGAATGGTTTTCCAATGCGGCCGATCCGATGGTTTCCGAGTTGAGGTGCCTATGCTGGTTGCAGATGGACTCCTGCGTATCGGGTTGCTTGAAGACGATGAGGACTTTCGCGACGAGTTGGCGTTGGGCCTTGGCGGGTACGGGTTCAACGTGGTGTGCGCGTGCGGCGACGCGCCGTCCCTGTATCGATTCTTGCAATCGCAGTCCTGCGATATTGTGATTCTTGACGCCAATGTGCCGGGCGAGGATGGCTTTTCCGTCGCCACGCGCCTGCGCGCGCAAAGCACGACGGGGATTGTCATGCTGACCGGCCGGGGCGCTCTGGAGGACCGCGTGCGCGGGCTCGAAGGCGGTGCCGATGTCTACCTGACCAAGCCGGTCGACCTGCTCGAGCTCAGTTCGGTGATCCGCAGCCTGGCGCGCCGCATGCGCCTGGCGCGTGGCGCACAGGGCCAGGCGCCCGCGTCCGCCGGCGACACGCAGCGCGGCGTGGGTGGCTGGTCGCTGCAGGAGGGCGGCTGGGTGCTGGTGGGGCCCGATGGCGTGTCGCTGCATCTCAATGCGCAGGAGCGCATCTTCATGACCTCCTTGCTGCAAAGCGGCGGCGATGCCGTCACGCGGCAGATGCTGGCCGAGGCTTTCCAGTCTGGCAATCCCGATGACTTCGAGCCGCGCCGTGTCGACGTGATGGTCAGCCGCCTGCGCGCCAAGGCGCAGTCGGCCGGTTTCAAGTTGCCGGTGCTGTCGGTGCGCGGCCAGGGCTACGTGTTCGCCGCCTGAGCGTTGCCGCCGTCGGTGTAGGCCTGGCCGGGAGTCGGCAAGGTCATCACGAAGCGCGCGCCCTGGCCAAGCTGGGTTTGCACGGTCAAGGTGCCGTCCTGGCTCTGGCAGATCTGGCGCGCCAGGTGCAGCCCTAGTCCGCTGCCGGGCGTTTCGCGGTGGGCGGCCCGCCGGTAATGCTCTTCGAAGATCCGTTGCGATTCGTCGTCGCTGATGCCCGGGCCACGGTCGGTGACCGCCACCCAGGCCGTGGCGCCGTGCGCGCCATACGACAGGCCCACATCGATATGCACCGGTTGGTCGGCCGGCGAGTACTTGACCGCATTGTGGATCAGGTTGCGCAGCACCAGCGCCGTCAGCAGCGGGTCGCACCAGGCCGGCACCGCGGCCTCGGCATTGAGGACCAGCGGATGCGCCGTATCCAGCCGCATGCCTTCGACCGTGTCGCGCGCGAGTTCGCCCAGCTCGATCGGTTCGGGCCGTGGCGTGAGGGCCTGGTCGCGCAAGCGCTCGGGACTGAGCACCTGGTTCATGAGTTCGATCATGCGCGTCACCGCCCGGCGGATGCGCGCCAGCCGGCTGTCGACTTCCTGTCCGCTGCCGGCCAGGATGATTTCGAGCGACTGGGCCGCCGCGCTGATGGTGGCCGCCGGTGTACGCAGTTCGTGCGACAGCAGCGCATGGACCTGGCGCTGCGCCTCCAGCGCGCGCGCCACTTCGGCCAGGCGCCGGTCCGACTGTTCCTGGCGCTTGCGCTGCATGCCCAGTTCATGCGGCGGCCAGGGCCGCCCGTCGGTGGCGCGCGTGCGCGTGGGCGCGTGGGCGGCCGTGTCGCCGTTGTCCTCGGCGGCGGCCGGGGCGGCGGCGGGCAGGTCGGCGATCCAGTTGTGGCGAGGCGCCAGGAAGTCGGCGTTGTCGGCCTCCTGCATGAGACGAAAGCCGATCGCCTGCAGCAGCTCGCGCGCCGCCGGCTCTTCGGCGTCTTCGGCATAGGCTGGTATGTCCAGGGTGCGGGCCACCTGGATGACGGTGTCGGCCAGCTGTTGGTTGCCGGGGCTGCGGGTGATGCCCTGGACGAACGATCCGCCGATCTTCAGGTACGCCAGCGGCAGCTGGTGCAAGCGCTCCAGCGCCGCGAACTGTTCGGACAGCCGGCGTACGCCGACCCGCACGCCGGTGCGCGCGGCGATCTCGCACAGCGCCTGTACGTTGTGGAAATAGTCGACCAGGCCGTGTGCGTCGATTTCTATGATCAGGTGCCCGGCCTGCTCCGGACGATCGCGCAGCACGTCCTCCAGCCGCTTGAGGAAATGCACCTGCTCGAGCGAAGGCAGCGACACCCGCACGACCATGTCGCCGTCGCGCGCGACCAGCTGGTCCATGCTCATGCGGATCGCCTGGATGTCGCAATCGGCCGATAGTCCCAGGCGCGCAGCCGGGGGCATGAACAGTTGCGCGTGCAGGGGTTCGGGCGAATCCTGGTCGCGCAGCGTCAGTTGCGCTTCGGTATGCAGCACCTGGCCTTCGGCGTCCTGGCGCGGGTACAGCGTCAGGAAGAAGCGGTGTTGTTCGAGCGCGCGCGTCAGGATGTCCTGCCAGCCGTACTCGCCATCGATACGATTGCCGGTCTGGCTGAACGCGGGCTCGACTTCGTCGCTCTCGGCGATTTCCGCGCGCATCAGCGCATGGTCCAGCCGAGCCAGGATGTCGCTGACTTGTTCGCCCACCGTATAGGGCGTGAGCGCCATGGCCCAGCGGCACCACCCGTGCGTGCGCAGGGGCAGGCGCAGCACGCGCAGTTCGCGCCGCAGCCTTTCGGCCAGCACGGCCGCGCGCGGCGAGGGCAGGCCGGGCAGCAGGGCGGCGAAGTCCGAACCGTTGATGCGTACGAGCACCGCGCCGGCGCCGGCCTGCTCCTTAATGGTTTTGCTCAATTGCGCGCAGGCCAGGCGCAGCCATTGATCGGTCGCCTCGCGTTTCATCTGGCGGTTGATCTCCGCCATGTCGCGCTGCCGGAAAATCAGCAGATGGCCATCGACGCCGCCGTCGCGTTGCACCGTGCGCCGCAGGCTTTCGTTGAAGAACTTGCGGTTCGGCAGCCGCGTGACCGGGTCGTGGTACGTCTCGTTCTCCAGCGCGTCGATGCGGGCGCGCTGCTGCCTCAATTGGTCATGGACGCGCTGGTGCGACTGGACCAGGGCCGTGCCCAGCGGCTGCAGTTCGAGCGGCAGGCCTTCGGCCAGTTTCGGATCGACGCCGGCCTGTCCGATATGGGCAAGGTTGTCGGCCAGCCGTTTCAGCGGACCGCGTTGCAGCCTGTCGTGCAGGCGCGACATATAGCTGTACCAGATCAGCAGGCCGGCGACGATCAGCACCAGCTGCGCCACGCTTTCGGTGAGGAAGGGGGCTTCCAGGATGGGGATGACCGGGTTGTAGACGGCGACCGAGCCGACATAGGTTCCGTCGGCCGAGCGGAAGGTGCGCGTGGCCACGATCTGCGAGGCGCGGCCCTGCTGCAGCGAGCCGTCGGCGCGCGCCGGCGCCTCGCTGAGCTGGCCCGCCTCGATCATCCGCCCGGTGTAGTGCTCCTGTATGCGCACCAGTGCATAGCCGCTATGCCGCTGCAGGTCGGTCGCCAGGGTCTGCCATTGCGCGGGCGTCGTATGCGATTGCGACAGCACCCAGGCCAGCGAAGCAGCCGCTGTTTCGACATGGCGCTTCTGGCGTTCCACCGACGCCCGGTAGTTCGCCGCCAGCCCGGCAGCCTGGGTGCCGATGACCAGCAGGCCCGCCAGCAGGACGACGCTGAGGAAAAGCCGCCGGGAAATGGACATGACGAAGGCAGGTTGGGGGACGGAAGACACGGTTTTGTATAGTGTAGTCAGTTTTATTTGAAATATTCAAAACATTACGAAATAGGCATGCAACAAGCCAATCCGGTTGACTAGCCGGAGTCAAGGGCAAAATCTGCCGCAAATAGCCCATTCGATTGGGACTGAATCATGCATAATTTCGTGGCAATAGGTACAAATAGGAGAAGCGGTGTCTGAAGCCGGGCGCTGTACTCGCGAATAGGGGGCTCAGTGGGCTTGGATGACCTGGTGGGGCAATGGCTGTTGCCGGGCATGGCGCTGGCGGCGGTTGGAGTTTTCTTCTGTATCAAAGGATATTTGCTGCGCCGCCAGATGGCACGCGATGCGCTGACCGATGCGCTGACCGTGGGCGAATTGCGCCGCCGCGTGCATGCGCTGGTGCTCGGCAAGCGCCAGCGTGTATATAGCGGGGCGATGTTCCTGGTCGAAGTGGTGCACCATCCCGAGCTGAGCGCCATGCTCGGCCTCGAAGACAACAAGCTGCTGCTGGCCATGATTGCGCAGCGCTTGCAGATGCAATCCGATTATTTCCAGGTGGCGCGCCATTCTTCGGACTCGTTCATGGTGTGGGCGCCCGATCTGGACCCGCGCTCGGCGCGCGACGTGGCGCCCGAGGTTCTCGATGCGCTGTCGCAGCCGTACGAGTTGCGCGGCCAGCCCCTGATCGTGGGGTTCCGCCTCAGCGGGGCGCTGTATGCCCAGCACGGCGCCTGTTTCGACGAGCTCGAGCGCTCCCTGCATATCGCAATGCTGCACCTGGACGAGAGCGCCGGGGCGGCCTGGAACATGTTCGAGCCGTCCATGCTCGAACACCAGCGTCATTACCAGGGTCTCGAGCACGACCTGCGCGTGGCCCTGGTTTCTTCCTCGATGGATCAGTTCGAGGTCTGCTACCAGCCCGTCTGCGACAGCGTCACCGGCACCATCTACGGCTGCGAGGCCTTGCTGCGCTGGCATCACCCGGTCCATGGCGACGTTTCTCCGGCGCTGGTCATCGAACTGGCCGAGCGCACCGGGCTGATCGTGCCGCTGGGCGCATGGGTGCTGGAGACGGCGTGTTCGCGCGCGATCACCTGGCCGGCGGCCTGGCGCCTGCACGTCAACGTGTCGGTGCGCCAGATGTACGCCGACGAGCTGCCCGCGCAGGTGGCGCTGGCGCTGGCCGCCAGCCGCCTGAGCGCGCAGCGGCTGGTCCTGGAGATCACCGAGTCGCTGTTCACCCAGCAATACGAGCGCCATGTGGCCACGCTCAATGGCATGCGCGCCAAGGGGGTGCGGGTGGCGCTGGATGACTTCGGCGCGGGCTATTCCAGCCTGACGCACCTGCGCCGGCTGCCGATCGACTGGGTCAAGCTGGATCGCGGCTTCGTGGCCGAGATCGAGTTCGACGCCGTCAGCCGCGAGGTGGTGTCGGCCCTGATGGGCATGTGCCGGGCCCTGGGCCTGGCGGTGGTGGCCGAAGGGGTGGAGACGCCGGCGCAGCGCGAGATCCTCAAGGCGCTGGGGCGCCGGGAAATGCAGGGTTTTCTGCTGGGCAGGCCGGTTTCGGCCGAGCGGATCCGGGAATTGGGCGCGGCAGTGTCATAATCGGGGTTGACCGTAACCCCGTTTTCGCGCGAAGCCTTCTTATGTCCGGCAATACTCTGGGAACCCTTTTCTGCGTCACGAATTTTGGCGAGTCGCATGGCCCGGCCATCGGCTGTGTGGTGGACGGCTGCCCGCCCGGGCTGCCGCTGGAGGCCGCCGACATCCAGGCCGAGCTCGACCGGCGCCGCCCCGGCACGTCGCGCCACGTCACGCAGCGCCAGGAAGCCGACCAGGTCGAGATCCTGTCGGGCGTGTACGAAGGGGTCACCACGGGCACGCCCATCGGGCTGCTGATCCGCAACACCGACGCGCGCAGCAAGGATTACTCCAATATCGCCGACACCTTCCGGCCCGGCCACGCCGACTTCGCCTATTGGCGCAAGTACGGCGTGCGCGACCCGCGCGGCGGCGGGCGCTCGTCGGCGCGCCTGACCGCGCCCACGGTGGCCGCCGGCGCGATCGCCAAGAAATGGCTGGCCGGCCAGTTCGGGGTGCGGGTGCGCGGGTACATGAGCCAACTGGGCCCCATCGCCATCCCGTTCTCCAGCTGGGACGACGTGCCGGGCAATGCCTTCTACGCGCCCAACGCGGCCGTGGTGCCCGAACTGGAAGCCTACATGGACCAGCTGCGCCGCGACGGCGACTCGGTCGGCGCGCGCATCGAGGTGGTGGCCGAAGGGCTGCCGGCGGGGTGGGGCGAGCCCATCTACGATCGCCTCGATGCGGACATCGCCCACGCCATGATGGGCCTGAACGCGGTCAAGGGCGTGTCGCTGGGCGCTGGCTTCGAGAGCATCGCGCAGCGCGGTTCCGAGCACGGCGGCGAGATCACCCCGGAAGGCTTCGCCAGCAATCACGCGGGCGGCGTGCTGGGCGGCATTTCGACCGGCCAGCCGATTACCGTGTCGCTGGCGATCAAGCCCACTTCCAGCATCCGGGTCGAACGGCGCTCGGTCAACCGCGCCGGCGAGCCGGTGATGGTGCAGACTCTCGGCCGCCACGATCCTTGCGTGGGCATCCGCGCCACGCCCATCGCCGAGGCGCTGCTGGCGCTGGTGCTCATCGACCATGCGTTGCGCCAGCGCGCCCAGTGCGGCGGATAGCGCGGCGCATGTGCCTTGCCCAGGGAGGCAACCATGAAATCCGTCATCCAGACTTTCCTGCGCGCCGCCGCCGTGGCTGGCCTGGCGCTGCTGGCCGGCTGCGCCGGCGTCAGCACGACGCAGTCCGGCGCGATCGGCGTGGACCGCACCCAATACATGTCGAGCCTGGTGCCCGAGCAGGCGCTGGTGCAGGAGGCCGGGCACCAGTATGCCGAGATCGTCCAGGAGGCCCGCGCCAAGGGGCTGCTTGACCGCGACCCGGCGCAATTGTCGCGCGTGCGCGCCATTTCCCAGCGTCTGATCGCGCAGACCGGGGTGTTTCGCGCCGACGCGGCCAACTGGCCGTGGGAAGTGCATGTGCTGTCGGTCGACGAGGTCAACGCCTGGTGCATGCCCGGCGGCAAGATTGCCGTCTACACGGGCCTGCTCGCCCAGATCAAGCCGACCGACGACGAACTGGCGGCGGTGCTGGGCCACGAGATCGCGCATGCGCTGCGCGAGCACGCGCGCGAGCGCGTCTCGCAGCAGATGGCGACCAGCATCGGCCTGTCGGTGCTGTCCATGGCCACCGGTTCGCCCGGCGCGTCCGACCTGGGCGGCAAGCTGACCGAAGTCATGTTCACCTTGCCCAACAGCCGCACGCACGAGACCGAGGCCGATCGTATGGGCGTCGAACTGGCCGCGCGCGCCGGCTTCGATCCGCGCGCCGCCGTCACGCTGTGGCAGAAAATGGGCGCGGCCGACGGCAATGCGCCGCCGGAGTTCCTGTCCACCCACCCGTCGGCCAGTACCCGCATCGGCGAATTGCAGCAGGCCTCGCAGAAGGTATTGCCGCTGTACGAGCAGGCGCGCGGCCAGGCCGCCAAATAGGCCGCGCGTTCAGGCCGGGCTGACGGGCGCGGCCAGGCGCGCGATCGTGGTGTCCAGCGGCCAGGCCAGGCGTTCGACGAGGTCGGCGACCGCGTCGTAGTCGTCCAGGGCCACGCGCGGCAGGGTGCCGTGCGGCGGCGCGGCATCGCAGGCGATGGCGCCGATGCTCGGGTCGTCGGGGAACAGCCACGGCTTGCCGTTGGCGTGGCGATGCACCTCTATCTTGATATGCGCGTTGCGCTTGAAGCCTTCGACCAGGATGAAGTCGACCGGGCACATGCGCGCCAGCAGCTCGCCCAGCTCGGGTTCGGGTTCGTCGCGCAGTTCGTGCATCAGCGCCCAGCGCGCCGACGAGGCGATCAGCACTTCGGTCGCGCCGGCTTCGCGGTGGCGGAACGAGTCCTTGCCCGGCGTGTCGATATCGAAGGTATGGTGGGCGTGCTTGAGCGTGGAGACGCTGTGGCCGCGTGCCTTCAGGCACGGGATCAGGCGCGAGAGCAATTGCGTCTTGCCCGCGCCGCTCCATCCGGCAAAACCTATGATTCGTGTCATGCGGGTCGGTTCGTCAGATTACGCCGTCGAACGGCAGCACGTCGACCGGCTCGCCGGCGGCGATGTTGCCCTGGTCGTGGTGCAGCACCAGCAGGCCGTTGGCCTGGCTCATGCTGCGCAGGATCCCCGAGCCTTGCGATCCGGTGACCGCCGCCTGCCAGCCGCCGCCTGGCGCCGGCGTCACGATGGCGCGCTGGTACTCGGTGCGGCCGGGTTTCTTGCGGATGGGCTGGGCGGCCACGCAGCGCAGCCAGGGCATGGGCTGCGCGGTGGCGCCGCTCATGGCCAGCAGGGCGTCGCGCACCAGGGCGTAGAAGGTCACTATTACCGCCACGGGATTGCCGGGCAGGCCGAACAGGATGGCGTCGCGGCCGTTGCTGTGGATGCGGCCGATGGCCAAGGGGCGGCCCGGGCGCATCGCGATCTTCCAGAACAGCACGTCGCCCAGCTTGGCCATCACTTTCTTGGTGTAGTCGGCCTCGCCGACGCTGACCCCGCCCGAGGTGATGACCACGTCGGCATTGTCCGCGGCCGCGCTGAACGCGGTTTCCAGCGCGTGCGGGTCGTCGCGCACCACGCCCAGGTCCAGCACTTCCACGCCCAGGCGCTGCAGCATGCTCCAGATGGTGTAGCGATTGCTGTCATAGACGCAGCCCGGGTCCAGCGGCTCGCCGATCGAGCGCAGTTCGTCGCCGGTGGAGAAGAACGCCACGCGCAGGCGGCGCACGACCGGCACTTCGGCCTGGGCCAGCGAGGCCAGCAGGCCGATGTCGGCCGGGCGCAGCACGCGGCCGGCCGTCAGCGCGTTCTCACCCAGCGCCAGGTCTTCGCCGGCCAGGCGACGGTTGTCGCCGGGGCGCACGGCGCCGGCCGGCACCACGATGCAGTCGCCGTCCTGGCGCACGAACTCCTGCGGGATCACGGTGTCCAGGCCGTCGGGCATGACCGCGCCGGTCATGATGCGCACGCACTGGCCCGGCCCCACCGTGCCCTGGTAGTTGTCGCCGGCCAGCCCGCTGCCGACCACCCGCAGGGGCGTGTCGGCCCCGCCGGCCAGCTCGGCGCCCGCGAAGGCATAGCCGTCCATGGCCGAGTTGTCGTGGGCCGGGACGTTCAGGGTCGAGACGATGTCGTGCGCCAGCACGCGGCCCAGCGCCGAGCGCAGGGGCAGCCATTCGACCGCGTTCAGGCGCGGGACCAGGCGATCGATGAACTCGCGCGCCTGCGAGATGGGCAGCGCGTCAGGGTCGTAGCCATTGACACAGGAAGCGATCTCTTCGAGGCTGGGGGTGGGGGCGTGGTTCATGATTGCAGCTGTCGTAGTTCGGCCAGCGTGTTGGCGCCGGCAAAGGCTTGGGCGTCGTCGAAGCGCACGATGGCGCAGCGGTGCTGGTTGGCCCAGATCTCGGTCTTGCGCTGGCCGCTGTGCAGGAACTCCAGCAGGCTGTCGAGCAGGTCGATGCGCATCAGGCAGAACACCGGCTGGGTGCGCAGGGCGCCATCGGCGGACGTGGCCGCCATGGCAATCTGCGCGTCCTCGGCGCTCAGCGCGTCGGCCAGGCGGCTGACCATGTCGGCCGGGAAGTTCGGCGTGTCGCAGGGCGCGGTCACCATGTATGGCGTCTCGCAGCGTTCCAGGCCGGCGGCAAAGCCCGCCAGCGGGCCGGGAAAATCGGGCAGCGCGTCCGGCCAGACGGGCGCGCCCATGGCCTCGTAGGCGGCCAGGTTGCGGTTGGCGTTGATCATGATATCGCCAACCTGGGGTCCCAGGCGCAGCAGCGTGTGCATGGCCAGCGGCATGCCATGGAAATTCTGCAGGCCCTTGTCCACGCCTCCCATGCGGCTTGCGCGCCCGCCCGCGAGGATCAGGCCGGTGATGTCGTTCTTGTCTATCATGAGAGTGGCTTGCATCCATCAGGCACGATGGCGGCAGTATAGACGACCCCCCGTCGGCCGCAGCGGTGCGCGCTGGGGGGCTCTGCTAAGATCGGCTTATGGCCGCCACCGTGGCGTGCCCCCCTTTGTCGAACCCCTATCGAAGGCCCAAATGGTCGCCTCTGAATCCATACTGCAAGCGTTGCAAACCGTCATTGACCCCAATACCGGCAAGGACCTGGTCACCACGCGGGCGATCCGCAATCTCGAGGTCAACGGCGCGGACGTGACGTTCGATGCCCAGCTCGGCTATCCCGCCAAGAGCCAGATCCCGGCGCTGCGGCGCGCGCTGATTGCCGCGGCCCGCGGCGTGGCCGGCGTGGACAACGTTTCGGTCAACATGCAAAGCGTCATCGAGACGCACGCCGTGCCGCGCGGCATTGCCCTGCTGCCCAACGTGAAGAACGTGATCGCGGTTGCCTCGGGCAAGGGCGGCGTCGGCAAAAGCACCACCGCCGTCAACCTGGCCCTGGCGCTGGCCGCCGAGGGCGCGCGCGTCGGCCTGCTCGACGCCGACATCTATGGCCCCAGCCAGGCGCAGATGATGGGCATCGAGGGACGCCCGCAGAGCGAAGACGGCAAGACCATGGAGCCGCTGGAAAACTACGGCGTGCAAGTGATGTCGATCGGCTTTCTGGTCGACGCCGACGAGGCCATGATCTGGCGCGGCCCGATGGCGGTGCAGGCGCTCGAACAGCTGCTGCGCCAGACCAACTGGAAGAACCTCGACTATCTCGTCATCGACATGCCGCCGGGCACCGGCGACATCCATCTGACCCTCAGCCAGAAAGTGCCGGTGACCGGCGCGGTCATCGTGACCACGCCGCAGGACATTGCCCTGCTCGACGCCCGCAAGGGGGTGAAAATGTTCGAGAAGGTCGGCGTTCCCATCGTCGGCGTGGTCGAGAACATGGCCGTGCACGTCTGTAGCCAGTGCGGCCATGCCGAACATATCTTCGGCCAGGGCGGCGGCCAGCGGATGGCGCAGGATTACGGCCTGGCCTACCTGGGCGCCTTGCCGCTGGACATCAACATCCGCCAGCAGGCCGACGGCGGCCGGCCTTCGGTGGTGGCCGACCCGGATGGCGAAGTCGCCGGCCTGTACAAGGACGTGGCCCGCCAGGTGGCGGTGGCGGTCGCCGCCATGGGCAAGGACTACTCGTCCAAGTTTTCTTCCATTTCCATCAGCCGCGCGCCCGCGGGCGGGTGACGAACCATGAGCGATACCCTTCCCCTGAGCATGGAAGTCGCGGTGGTGATGCGCAAGGAGCGCATCGTCGGCGAGATGAGCCGTTGGCAGGACAGCCGCTGGGTGCTGGAGGACGTGGTGCCCGACGAGCCTGGCTTCGGCCGCGCGCCGCGCATGCTCTACCACGACGAGAACCAGCAGCGTTGGCTGCATTCGGGGCTTACCGTGCGCCTGTTCAAGGACGACGCGGAAGGGTATCTGCTCAATGTTTCGGCGCCGGCGCCGTGCTGGTTCGTGTTGTGGCGCATGGAGGAGGAACCCGGCGTGGCCAGCGAGCCGCTGGCGCGGCCCGAGATCGTCACGCTCAGCTACCACGATGCCGGACGCTGGCTCGATGCGCAGGAAACGGTGGAGCAGATCCCCGCCCCGGCGTACATCGTCCAATGGCTGCAAGCGTTCGTGCAGGCCCATTACGTGCCGGAACCCAAGCGGCGCCGGCGCCCGGTCAGCTTCCAGCCCCTGCAGGACCGCTTCGGCAACCCGGCCTCGGTCAGCACCACCAAGAAGCGCGGCGGAGGCGAACCATGAGCCAGGATCCGGCCGGCTTCATAGGCCGCTGGTCGCGCCGCAAGAGCGAGGCGCGCCAGCAGGCCGAGACCGCCGCCGACCCGGCTGCCGGCGTTGCGCAGGCGTCGCTGGCCGATACGCCGCTCGCTGGCGCGCCGGCCGTTGCGGCCCGGCCCGAGGAGGCGCCCGAACGCGCCGATGCGGCGCCCGTCCAGGCGCCGGGCCCGGCCACGGACGCCGAAACCGACCTGCCGCTGCCCACCTTGGACGATGTGCGGGCGCTGACGCTGGATTCGGATTTTTCCCGGTTCGTGGCCGGAGGCGTGTCGCCCGACGTCAAGAACGCGGCCTTGAAGAAACTGTTCACCGATCCGCATTACAACGTTATGGACGGCCTGGACGTCTACATCGACGACTACACGCAACTGGAGGGCCTGCCCCAGGAGACCGTGCGCAGGATGGCCAGCGCCAAGGTGTTCAAGCTGTTCGAGGAGGACGAGCCCGCGCCGGGGCAGGGCGAGCCGGCGGACGGCGCGTGCGGCCCAGGGCAGCAGGCGCCTGGCGCCATGGCCGAGCCCGACGCCGCGCCGGCCGTGCCCGCGAGCGCGCCGGATGCGATACAGTCCGCCTTGCCGCGCGACGACGTGGCCGGGCCGGCAGGCGGCCCGCTTCCCGACGCCGAGCCGCGGCGCGATTGATACAGCCAGGAAGTCCGTTTGCCATGACTACTTTGATCTGCGATTGCAATCGCACGATGCCGCTGCAGCCCGAGGCATTGGGCCAGGCGCTCGGCGAAACGCTGACACTGCACTCCACCTTGTGCCGCCGCGAAGCCGGCGCATTCCAGGCGGCCATCCGCGACGGCCAGGACGTGGTCGTCGCCTGTACCCAGGAAAAACGCCTGTTCGGCGAGCTGGGCGGCGCCACGCAAGGCACGGTGTCGCCGGTACGCTTCGTCAACATCCGCGAGACCGGCGGCTGGAGCCGCGACGCCGCCCAGGCCATGCCCAAGCTGGCCGCCTTGCTGGCGGCCGCGCACCTGCCCGAACCCGATCCGGTCGCCACCGTGACGTACAAGAGCGGCGGCCGCCTGCTGATCATCGGCCCGCTGGACCAGGCCGAGCAGGCCGCGGCCTTGCTGGACGACGTGCTCGATGTCACGTTGTTCGGCCAGGGGCCGGGCCGCGCGGGCGGCGCCCAGGAGCGCCGCTACCCCGTGCTGAGCGGACGCATCGACAGCCTGCAGGGCTGGCTGGGCGCGTTCGAGTTGCGCTGGACCCGCGGCAACCCGATCGACCTGGACCTGTGCACACGCTGCAACGCCTGTATTAGCGCTTGTCCGGACGGCGCCATCGGCCTGGACTACCAGGTCGACACGGCCCGATGTACCTCGCACCGGGCCTGCGAGCAGGCCTGTAGCGTGGCGGGCGCGATCGATTTCTCGCGTTCGCCGGAAAACTTCACCGACCAATACGACCTGGTGCTGGACCTGGGCGGCACGCCGCTGTTCACCCAGCACGCGCCGCCGCAGGGCTATTTCACCTGGGATGGCCAGGCGCCCGGGACCTTGCTGCGTTTGCGCGAGCTGGTCGGCGAATTCGAAAAGCCCAAATTCTTCGACTACCGCCAGCAACTGTGCGCGCATAGCCGCAACGAAACCGTCGGCTGCCGCGCCTGTATCGATATCTGCTCGGCGCGCGCCATCAGCAGCGACAGCCACCACCAGCGCATCGTCGTCAATCCCAACCTGTGTGTCGGGTGCGGGGCCTGTACCACCGTCTGCCCCAGCGGCGCGTTGACCTACGCCTATCCGCGCGCGACCGACCAGGGCTCGAAGCTGCGCACGCTGCTGGCGACCTACGCCAAGGCCGGCGGCCAGGACGCGATGCTGCTGCTGCACAGCCAACAGGAGGGCGCACGCCTGGTCGAGCAACTCGGCCGCCAGGCGGCGCTCAAGCAGGCCGATGGCGTACCGGCCAACGTCATCCCGATGGCGCTATGGCACACGGCCAGCGTCGGGCTGGATCTGTGGCTGTCGGCGGTGGCGTTCGGCGCGCGCCATATCGCCGTGCTGATCACCGCCGAAGAGGCGCCGCAATACCTGGAGGGCCTGCAGGCGCAATTCGCGCAGGCGCAGGCCATCCTGAACGGGCTGGGCTATGCGGGCACCCACCTGAGCCTGGTGCCGGCCGATACGCCGCAGGCGCTCGATGCCGCGCTGCGGCAGTTGGCGCCCGCCCAGGGGCTGGCCGTGGCGGCGCGCCATGCGGTCGTGCAGGAAAAGCGCAGCACGCTGGACCTGGCGCTGGATCACCTGGTGGCGCATGCCCCGGCGCCCGCGCCCGAGAGCATCGCGTTGCCGGCCGGCGAGCCGGGCGCGGGAGCGCCATTCGGCACCGTGGCCGTCGACAGCGACGCCTGTACCTTGTGCATGAGCTGCGTCAGCGCCTGTCCGTCCAACGCCTTGCTGGACAACCCGCAGTCGCCGCAATTGCGCATGGTCGAGAAGAACTGCGTGCAGTGCGGCCTGTGCGCCACCACCTGTCCGGAAAATGCCATCACGCTGGTGCCGCGCCTGCTGCTTGCGCCGCGGCGCCGCGAGGCCGTGGTCCTGAACGAAAGCGCGCCGTTCCATTGTGTGCGGTGCAACAAGGCTTTCGGCACCCAGAAGGGCGTCGAAGCCATGCTCGGCCGCCTGGGCAGCCACGCCATGTTCCAGGGCGCGGCGCTGGAACGGCTGAAAATGTGCGGCGATTGCCGCGTGATCGATCTGTATTCCGCCGAAAACGAAACCCGGATCACCGACCTATGAACGTATCCGTCACTTCCGCCGCCATCGCCGCCCCGGGCTTCGACGAAGAGGTCGCCCGCGCCGAGATCTACGGGCTGCTGGCGCAGCTGTATTATGCGCCGTCGCCGTCCGACCTGCTTGCGCAGCTGCGCGCCGCGCCCAGGCAGGCGCCCGACCAGGGCGGGTTCCTCGAGGCCTCGTGGCAGGCGCTGGTCGCCTGCGCGGCCGAGATGGGCGATGACGCGGTGCGGGCCGAATACGACGCCTTGTTCGGCGGCGTCGGCAAGCCCGATATCTATCTGTTCGCCTCGCACTACCTGACGGGCTTCCTGAACGAAAAGCCGCTGGTGGGGCTGCGCGACGACCTGGCCGCGCTGGGCCTGCGGCGCGACGCGGCCATGTCCGAGACCGAGGACCACATCGCCTACCTGTGCGAGGTGATGCGCTACCTGATCGCCGGCGATGATGTGGCCGTGGCCAATCTGACGCAGCAGCGCCAGTTCCACGCGCGCCACCTGCGGCCGTGGGTCGCGGATTTGTGCGATGCGATCGCGGCCCATCCCGCGGCGCGCTTCTACGGCGCGCTGGCCGAATTCACGCGCGCGTTCTTCAGCGTGGAGGCCCAGGCCTTCGACATGATGGCCTGATGTTCCAGGGGCCGCGCGCCCCAGATGAAATCGGTTCGTATTCAAGCCGCTGCATGCGGGCACCGCACCATCGGGTGCGGTTGTCGGAAGCTATATGCCGGGGTACATTATGCAAAGAATTTCATATCCAGTTGTCCGGAAGGAGCCAGCCATGTCGCAACGTCAACCCAACTTGTCGCGTCGTGCGTTCTTCGCCGGCGCAGCGACGGTAGGCGCCGCCGCTGTCGGTGCGACCGTGCTTCCCGGAGCGCGGCCCGAGGCGTCCGGCGAGTCGGCTGCCGCCGCCAAGCCGCCCGCGGCCGGGGGCGGCTACCGCCTGAGCGAACACGTCAAGCGCTACTACAAAACCACCCTCGTTTGATACCGGAGCCCGGCATGTTGCTGACCAAGAAAACCAGCGGAGCCGCTGCGGGCGCCTCCGAGTCGCACTTCATCCAGAGCCTGCGCCGCGGCATGGCGCAAGCGCTGCCCACCATGGACCGCCGCACCTTCCTGCGCCGCTCGGGCCTGGGCGTGGGCGCCGGCCTGGCCGCCACCCAGCTGGCGCTGGTCAAGCGCGCCGAAGCCGCCGAAGGCGATGGCAAGGTGGCCATCGGCAATACCAAGATCGAAGTCCGCCGCACGGTCTGTACGCACTGTTCGGTGGGCTGTGCCGTCGACGCCGTGGTCGAGAACGGCGTCTGGGTGCGCCAGGAGCCGGTGTTCGATTCGCCCATCAACCTGGGCGCGCACTGCGCCAAGGGCGCCTCCGTGCGCGAGCACGGGCACGGCGAGCACCGCCTGCGCTATCCCATGAAGCTGGTCAACGGCAAGTACCAGCGCATCAGCTGGGATACCGCGTACGAGGAAATCACCGCCAAGCTGATGCAGCTGCGCAAGGAAAGCGGGCCCGACTCGGTCTACTGGATCGGCTCGTCCAAGCACAACAACGAGCAGTCGTACCTGCTGCGCAAGTTCGTCAGCTTCTGGGGCAGCAACAACTGCGACCACCAGGCGCGTATCTGCCACTCGACCACGGTGGCCGGCGTTGCGAATACATGGGGCTACGGCGCCATGACCAATTCGTACAACGACATGCAGAACTCCAAGGTGGCGCTGTACATCGGCTCGAACGCCGCCGAGGCCCACCCGGTCTCGATGCTGCACATGCTGCACGCCAAGGAAACCGGCTGCAAGATGATCGTGGTGGATCCGCGCTTTACCCGTACGGCGGCCAAGGCCGACCAGTACGTGCGCATCCGCTCCGGCACCGATATCCCGTTCCTGTTCGGCCTGCTGTACCACATTTTCAAGAACGGCTGGGAAGACCAGGCGTACATCGACGCGCGCGTCTACGGCATGGATGAGGTCAAGGCCGACATCCTGGCCAAGTGGTCGCCGGACAAGGTCGAGGAAGCCTGTGGCGTGGACGAGGCCACGATGTATTCGGTGGCCAAGACCATGCACGAGAACCGGCCCGGCACGCTGGTGTGGTGCATGGGCCAGACCCAGCACTCCATCGGCAACGCCATGGTGCGCGCTTCCTGCATCGTGCAGCTGGCGCTGGGCAACGTCGGCAAGTCCGGCGGCGGCGCCAACATTTTCCGCGGCCACGACAACGTGCAGGGCGCCACCGACGTGGGCCCCAACCCCGATTCGCTGCCGGGCTACTACGGCCTGGCCGAAGGTTCCTGGAAGCACTTCGCCAACACCTGGGGCGTGGACTACGAGTGGATCAAGGGCCGGTACGCATCGCCGGCCATGATGACCAAGCCGGGCATCACCGTGTCGCGCTGGATCGACGGCGTGCTCGAGAACCCCGACCTGATCGACCAGGACACCAACCTGCGCGCCGTGTTCTATTGGGGACACGCGCCCAACTCGCAGACGCGCGGGCTGGAAATGAAGCGGGCCATGGACAAGCTGGACCTGCTGGTGGTGGTCGACCCGTATCCGTCGGCGACCGCGGCGATGGCCGCCATGCCGGGCAAGGCCGAAGACCTCAACCCCAACCGGGCGGTCTACCTGCTGCCGGCCGCGACGCAGTTCGAGACCAACGGCAGCTGTACCGCTTCCAACCGCTCGCTGCAATGGCGCGAGAAGGTCATCGATCCGCTGTGGGAGAGCCGCACCGACCACATGATCATGTATCAGCTGGCCGAGAAACTTGGCTTTGGCAAGGAGCTCAGCAAGAACTACAAGATGCAGAAGGTCAAGGGCATGGACGAGCCCGTGGTCGAGGACATCCTGCGCGAGATCAATGCCTCGGTCTGGACCATCGGCTACACGGGCCAGAGCCCCGAGCGCCTGAAGGCTCACATGCGCAACATGCACGTGTTCGACGTCAAGACGCTGCGCGCCAAGGGCGGCAAGGACGCCGAGACCGGCTACGACCTGACCGGCGACTACTTCGGCCTGCCGTGGCCATGCTGGGGCAATCCCAGCCTCAAGCATCCCGGCACCGCCAACCTGTACGACACCAGCCTGCACGTGATGGACGGCGGCGGCAACTTCCGCGCCAACTTCGGCGTCGAGCGCAACGGCGTCAATCTGCTGGCGGCCGACGGCTCGCATTCGAAGGGCGCCGACCTGACCACCGGGTATCCCGAGTTCGATCACGTGCTGCTCAAGAAACTGGGCTGGTGGGAGGACCTGACGCCGGAAGAGCAGAAGGCCGCCGAAGGCAAGAACTGGAAGACCGACCCGTCGGGCGGCATCATCCGCGTGACCATGAAGGTGCACGGCTGCCATCCGTTCGGCAACGCGCGGGCGCGCGCCGTGGTGTGGAACTTCCCCGATGCCATTCCGCAGCACCGCGAGCCGATCTACGGCACCCGGCCGGACCTGGTGGCCAAGTACCCCACGCACAACGACCTCAAGACGTTCTGGCGCCTGCCCACGCTGTACACCTCCTTGCAACAGAAGAACGTTGCCGAGAAGCTGTACGAGAAGTTCCCGATCATCCTGACCTCGGGTCGCCTGGTCGAATACGAGGGCGGGGGCGAGGAAACCCGCTCCAACCCCTGGCTGGCCGAACTGCAGCAGGAGAGCTTCGTCGAGCTCAACCCCAAGGCGGCGGCCGATCGCGGCATCCGCAACGGCGACCGGGTGTGGGTCCTGACGCCGACCGGCGCGCGCCTGAACGTGCAGGCGCTGGTGACCGAGCGGGTCGGCCCCGATACGGCTTTCATGCCGTTCCACTTCTCGGGTCACTGGCAGGGCGTGGACATGCTGGCCAGCTATCCGGAAGGCGCGGCGCCCATCGTGCGCGGCGAAGCGGTCAACACGGGCACCACGTACGGCTACGACTCCGTGACGATGATGCAGGAAACCAAGACCACGATCTGCAACATAGAAAAGGCCTGAGGAGATTGCCATGGCTCGAATGAAATTTGTCTGTGATGCAGAGCGCTGTATCGAGTGCAATGCCTGCGTGACGGCATGCAAGAACGAGCACGAAGTCCCCTGGGGCGTGAACCGCCGCCGCGTGGTGACGCTCAACGACGGCGTGCCCGGCGAGAAGTCCATTTCGGTGGCCTGCATGCACTGCAGCGACGCGCCCTGCATGGCGGTGTGCCCGGTCAACTGCTTCTACCGCACCGACGAGGGTGTGGTGCTGCACAACAAGGACACCTGTATCGGCTGCGGCTACTGTTCGTACGCCTGTCCGTTCGGCGCGCCGCAGTTCCCCTCCGAAGGGGCCTTCGGCGTGCGCGGCAAGATGGACAAGTGCACGTTCTGCGCCGGCGGGCCGGAAGAGCACGGCAGCGCCGAGGAGTTCGAAAAGTACGGCCGCAACCGGCTGGCCGAGGGCAAGCTGCCGGCCTGCGCCGAAATGTGTTCGACCAAGGCGCTGCTGGCCGGCGACGGCGACGTGGTGGCCGACATCTTCCGCACCCGCGTGATCCATCGCGGCAAGGGCGTGGAGGTCTGGGGCTGGGGCACCGCCTATGGCTCCAAGCAGGCCGGGCAGCCGCCGGCCGCCGACGCCAAGGCCAAGCCATGAAGACGAATCCGCGCCTTCTCCTGATCGCAGCGGCCGCCGTGTTCGGCCTGGCCGCCTGCACCGAAAAACCGCAGGAACTGCATTCCGGCGTCGTGGGCAAGCCTGCCTATGACGGCACGGGCAGCAATTTCGTCGCTCCGGGCTGGAAGCAGGGCGACAAGAACAGTTGGCAGCAAGAGTTGAAAGTTCGCGCCCAGCGGGGCCAGAACGAGTACACCCGGGTCAACTGAGCGGAGGTCGCCATGATACGGTCACTGTTCGCGGCGCTGCTGGCAAGCGCCCTGCTGGCGACGGCGGGGGCGCAGACTGCCGCGCCGTCCGCCGGCGCGCCCGCCATGGGCGGCATCCAGAGCGCCAACATCTTCGAGGTCAAGCCCGACGCCAGCGAGCAGCCGGGCTATGCCGAGCAGACCAATGCCGAACGCGCCAAGGTGCAGCCGGGCAACAATGCGCCAATGTGGCGGCAGGTCAACTCGGGCCAGCCCGGCTACAGCAGCCTGCCGGCCAGCGAGGCTCCCGAAGCCGGCGTGCTGATCCAGCGTTTCGTCCAGTATCCCGGCTCGCAGTACACCACGGCCGGCGAGGCCTGGCGCCAGGTGCGCAACAACTGGCTCATCCCGTACGGCGGCGGCCTGCTGCTGATCGTGCTGGTGGCGATCGCGCTGTTCTTCCTGGCCAAGGGGCCGATGAAGCTGCGCGAGGCCGAGACCGGCCGCCGCATCGAGCGCTTCACGTACTTCGAGCGCGCCGCGCACTGGGTCAACGCCACGGCCTTCGTCATCCTGGCGCTGACGGGCATCGTCATCGCGTTCGGCAAGTTCTTCCTGCTGCCCATCATGGGCAGCGCGGCGTTCGGCTGGATGACGTGGCTGCTCAAGACCGTGCACAACTTCGTGGGCCCCGTGTTCGCGGTGTCGCTGCTGGTGGTCATCCTGACCTTCATCAAGGACAACCTGCCGCGCCGCGATGACCTGATCTGGTTGCGCAAGGGCGGCGGCCTCATCACCGGCGCGCACGTGCCTTCGCATCGCTTCAATGCCGGCGAGAAGATCATGTTCTGGGTCGGCATGCTGTTCCTGGGCGCGCTGGCGGTGGCTTCGGGCCTGTTCCTGGACCAGGTGTTCCCGGGCCTGTCGTACGTGCGCGGCAACATGCAGATCGCCCATATGGTGCATGCCGCGTCGGTCGTCCTGATGATGTGCATGATCATGGGACACATCTACCTGGGCACCATCGGCATGCGCGGCGCCTTCAAGGCCATGAAGACCGGCTATGTCGATGAAACGTGGGCGCGCGAGCACCACGAGCTGTGGTACGACGATATCAAGGCGGGCAAGATTCCCGCCCAGCGCACGCCCGACAAATCGGCCAAGCGGCCAACCCGTCCGGCGGGCGCCTGACCGTCCCGAGCCAGGAGGCACCATGAAAAAGATTGCCGCGTTGATCATCGCCCTGGCCGCCGCGCCGGCCCTGGCCAAGCTGCCGCCGCCTACGCCCGAGGCCGCGGCCAAGGCCAAGGAGACCGCGGCCAAGGCGGCCTGGTCGGGAAAAATGGATGCCTTCCGGCTGTGCCGCGTGCAGGACGAGGTGGCGGCTACCTACTTCGAGCGGGCCAAGGCGGCCGGCAAGACGACCCGCGCGCCCATGGCCACGCCCGAGTGCAAGGATCCGGGGCCGTTCGTCTACAACGCGGAAGACAAGCCGCGCGAAGCATCGGGGGCGCATTCGCCGGCCGATACGGCGGCCAAGCCGCCCAGCACTCCCGCGCCGGCTGCCGAGCAGAAACCCGGCCAGTAAGTCCGGGCCGCAAGCCGCGCGGCGCCCGCCGTCTCAGGCCGGGCGCGCGCGCCGGACCTTCTTGCGCGCGAAATCCCACCAGGGCAGCACGCGCCGCATCGACAGCACCTGGCCCGTCTGGGCCGGCGCATAGCCGGGAATGGCCGCCAGCGTGGCCTGCCAGGCCGGACTGCGCAGGATGGACAGCAGCGCCTGCGTGGAGGGCTGGTCCAGCGTCGATTTCAGGCACACCAGGAAATAGTTCTCGCGCACCAACGGAATGAAATCCAGCCGCTCGCGGTGTGCCGCCGGCTCGATACCCAGGCCGGCATCGGCGCTGCCCGAGACAATGGCGTGGGCGACCGCCGCGTGCGAAGGCTCGGTGCGTTCGTAGCCGGCGATGGCCGCGGGTTTCAGCCCGGCCTGTTCCAGCAGCTCGTCGAACAGCACCCGGGTCCCGGTGCCCAGCGCGCGGTTCACATAGCGCACGCCGGAGGCGGCCAGGTCGGCCAGGGACGTGATGCCGTGCGGGTTGCCGCGCGCCACGATCAGCCCCTGGCTGCGCTGCGCGAAGCCGATGATCTTGTGCAGGCCGGGCTGCAGCATGGGCTTGTAGGTGCGCTCGGCCAGCGAGCCCGGTTCCGGCGCCTCGCGGGTGTGAAAGCCTGCCATGACGCAGCGCCCTTCGTTCAGGGCGCTGATGGCGTCCACGCTGCCGGTGAAGCGGATGTCCAGGTGCAGCTTGGCGCTGGCCACCGCGTGCTCGCGCAGCGCCTGCAGCGCGTTGTCGTGGCTGGCGTACAGGGGCACGACGTGGGCGGCGTCGTCGAAGGCCACCGCGAACGCGCGCTCGAGGTCGGCGCGCAAGGCATTGATCTGCGGCGCCAGGCGCGCCTGCGCCTGGCGCTCGGCCCACAGCAGCTTCTCGCCGAACTCGTTGAGCCGCGCCGGCTGGCCCTTGTCCCAGACGATCAGGGTGCGGCCCAGGGTCTGTTCCCATTTTTTCAGTTCGCCCCACACATGGCGGTACGACAGGTCCAGCGCCTTGGCGGCGGCGGAAATCGAACCGTGCTCGCGCACGGCCGACAGCAAGTCCATCAACGCGTTGCGCAGCAAGGCGGGGCGGGGGTCGCTCGGACCCAGGGAGTAGGAGATCTCGATGTGGCGCACGCGGCAAGTATGCCCGAAATGCGGGACTTGCTGCGGGCGCCGGCGGCAGGCCGTTCCCGCGGCGACAGGCTTGCTTCACCCTATGCAATTCGTTTCATATGGCCGGGTCCGCGCCCCTGCGATATGCTCCGGCAATTAACAAAATGAAGTAAGCGAATACATTGTCAGAGAGCCTTGCGATTGCGCTGCGTCTGATCGTGTCCGGCGATCCGGTCCTGATGGCCATCGTGGGACGCTCGCTGGCGGTCAGCGCGACGGCCTGTGTCCTGGCCTGTCTCATCGGCATGGCGGCAGGCGGGTGGCTGGGCGTTGCGCGCTTTCGCGGCCGCGGCATCGTGCTGACGCTGCTCAACACCTCGCTGGCGCTGCCTTCCGTGGTGGTCGGGCTGGCCATCTACCTGCTGCTTTCCCATTCCGGTCCGTTGGGCTTTCTCGGCTGGCTGTTCTCGTTCAAGGCCATGGTGGTGGCGCAGACCATCCTGGTCGTTCCTATCGTCACGGCGCTGGTGCGCCAGACCATCGAGGACGCCGAGCGCCACCATGGCGAACAACTGCGTTCGCTCGGCGCGCGGCCGGGCATGCTGAGCCTGCTGCTGCTGTGGGACGAGCGCTTCACCTTGCTGACCATCGTCATCACGGCGTTCGGGCGCGCGGTGTCGGAGGTCGGCGCCGTGATGGTGGTCGGCGGCAACATCGACGGCTATACCCGCGTGATGACCACCGCCATCGCGCTGGAAACCAGCAAGGGCGATCTGCCGCTTGCCATGGCCCTGGGCATGCTGCTGCTGCTGGTGGTGCTGCTGCTCAATATCCTTGCCGCGCTGGTGCGGCGCTGGCGCCTGCGCCGCGATACGGGCCTGGCCGGCCTATATGGCCGGCACGCGCGGGGCATGGCATGACGGTGCTGTTCGATCTGCGTGGCGCGGACGTCTACTACGGCCCGGTGCATGCCCTGCGTGAGGCCGAAGTGCGCATCTGCGCCGGCGAACAGGTGGCGCTGGTCGGCGCCAATGGCAGCGGCAAGAGCACCTTGCTGCGCCTATTGCACGGGCTGGTGACGCCGCGCGCGGGCCAGGCGCGATGCGCGGCGCGCGCGCGCCAGGCCATGGTGTTCCAGCAGCCCTACATGCTGCGCACTTCGGCGCAGAACAACGTGGCCCTGGCGCTGTGGCTGCGCGGCATGCGCTGGCGCGAAGCGCGCGCGCGGGCGCTGCATGCCCTGGAGCGCGTCGAGCTGACCGAGCTGGCCGGCCGCAACGCCAAATCCATGTCGGGCGGCCAGCAACAGCGCCTGGCGCTGGCGCGCGCCTGGGCGCTGGAGCCCGAGGTGCTGCTGCTGGACGAACCGACTGCCAGCCTCGACCCTCATGCCAAGCGCGACGTCGAATTGCTGATGGAGCAGTTCGCGCGGCCGCGCGACGGGCTTGCGCCGGCCATGATCTTCAGCAGCCACAACCTGGGCCAGGTCAAGCGCCTGGCCCGGCGCGTCATCTACCTCGAGCGCGGCCGGATCCTGGCCGACTTGCCGGTGGACCAGTTTTTCAACGGGCCGCTGCCCGAAGCGGCGGCATTGTTCGTCAAGGGAGAACGCATACCATGAAAATCCTCAACGCAATCCGCCGCGGGCTGGCGCTGGCCGGCCTGGCCACCGTGCTGGCCGCGCCGCTGGCGGCGCGGGCCGAGACCATCGTCATGGCCTCCACCACCTCGACCGAGCAATCAGGCCTGTTCGGACACCTGTTGCCGGCCTTCAAGAAGGCCAGCGGCATCGACATCAAGGTCGTGGCCCAGGGCACCGGCCAGGCGCTGGACATGGCGCGGCGCGGCGACGCCGATGTGCTGTTCGTGCACGACCAGGTGGCCGAGGAGAAATTCGTGGCCGACGGATACGCGGTCAAGCGCTACCCGGTCATGTACAACGATTTCATCCTGGTCGGTTCGGCCAAGGACCCGGCCGGCGTCAAGGGCAACGACATCGTCGCCGCGCTGGGCAAACTGGCCAAGGACAACGCCGACTTCATCTCGCGCGGCGACAAGAGCGGCACGCATGCGGCCGAACTGCGGTTCTGGAAGCAGACCGGCTCGGACAGCAAGGGCAGCGGCTACAAGGAATGCGGCTGTGGCATGGGGCCGGCGCTGAACATGGGCTCGTCGATGAACGCCTATGTGCTTTCCGACCGGGGCACCTGGCTCAGTTTCAAGAATCCGGGCGAGCTGAAGATCCTGGTCGAGGGCGACAAGCGCCTGTTCAACCAGTATGGCGTGATGGTGGTCAATCCGGCCAAGTTCCCGCACGTCAAGGCCAAGGCCGCGCAGCAGTTCGTCGACTGGGTCACATCCAAGGCGGGCCAGGACGCGATCGCCAGCTACCAGGTCAATGGCCAGCAGTTGTTCTTTCCCAACGCCGACAAATGAGCGCCTGACCGCATGGCCGCCTCGCGAGGCGGCGTTTGCCCGGCCGGTTGAGCGGCCGGGCGCGTGCGCGCCGCGCGGACAGCACGAAATCCAAAGGCCACGAGTATCTCGTGGCCTTTTGCACGGGGCGTCGTCGCCAGCCGCTTGCCGGCGCAGGGTAGTGCTTTCAATACTAGGATAACAGGTGTGATTGTACTAGCTTGAGAGGCTCGGCATAATCGAGTCGAACGTCGCTTCGACGTATGCCCGGCGCATGCCGGATGTTCCTCTCAAGAGTGCTTCCATGGCCCAAACGCTTTACGACAAACTCTGGGACGCCCACGTCGTCCACCAGGAATCCGACGGAACCTGTCTGCTCTATATCGACCGCCACCTGCTGCACGAAGTGACCAGCCCGCAGGCGTTCGAGGGGCTGGCGCTGGCCGGACGCCAGCCGTGGCGCGTCGGGGCCAACCTGGCCGTGGCCGACCATAACGTTCCCACGCTCAACCGCGCCCAGGGCATCGAAGACCCGATCTCGCGCCTGCAGGTCGATACGCTGGACGACAACTGCGCCAAGTACGGCATCACCGAATTCCGCATGAATGACCTGCGCCAGGGCATCGTGCACGTCATCGGCCCGGAGCAGGGCGCGACCCTGCCCGGCATGACCGTCGTCTGCGGCGACTCGCATACCAGCACGCACGGCGCGCTGGGCGCGCTGGCCTTCGGCATCGGCACTTCCGAGGTCGAGCACGTGCTGGCCACGCAGACGCTGCTCATGAAGAAAGCCAAGAGCATGCAGATCAACGTCGAGGGCGAGTTGCCGTTCGGCTGTACCGCCAAGGACGTGGTGCTGCACATCATCGGCATCATCGGCACGGCTGGCGGCACCGGCCACGCCATCGAATTCTCCGGCAGCACGATCCGCGGCCTGTCCGTCGAGGGCCGCATGACGGTGTGCAACATGGCCATCGAGGCCGGCGCGCGCTCGGGCATGGTGGCCGTCGACGACAAGACCATCGATTACTTCCGCGGCCGCCCGTTCGCGCCCGTCGGCGTGCTGTGGGACCAGGCAGTCGGCTATTGGCGCACGCTGCACTCGGATGCCGGCGCCAGGTTCGACCGCGTCATCAACGTCGATGCGCGCGACATCAAGCCGCAGGTCACCTGGGGCACTTCGCCCGAAATGGTGCTGCCCGTCGATGGCCGCGTGCCCGATCCCGATCGCGAGAAGGACGACGTGCGCCGCAGCGGCATGGAACGCGCGCTCGAGTACATGGGCCTCAAGCCCAATACACCGCTGGTCGATATCCGCGTCGATCGCGTGTTCATCGGCTCGTGCACCAACTCGCGCATCGAAGACCTGCGCGCGGCCGCGGTCGTGGCGCGCGGCAAGCGCGTGGCCGCCAACGTGCGCCAGGCCATGGTGGTGCCGGGTTCCGGGCTGGTCAAGCAACAGGCCGAGCGCGAGGGGCTGGACAAGATCTTCATCGAAGCCGGCTTCGAGTGGCGCGAGCCGGGCTGTTCGATGTGCCTGGCCATGAATGCCGACCGCCTCGAACCGGGCGAGCGCTGCGCCTCGACCTCCAACCGCAACTTCGAAGGCCGCCAGGGGCAGGGCGGGCGCACGCACCTGGTCAGCCCGGCGATGGCCGCCGCCGCCGCGGTGGCCGGCCATTTCGTCGACGTCCGCTCGTTCCGTTGATCCAGGATTCCAACATGCAAGCATTCACCCAACACGAAGGCCTGGTGGCACCGCTCGATCGCGAGAACGTCGACACCGACCTCATCATTCCGAAGCAATTCCTCAAGTCGATCAAGCGCGCCGGCTTCGGCCCCAACCTGTTCGACGAACTGCGCTACCTGGACCATGGCGAACCGGGCATGGACAACAGCAAGCGTCCGCTCAACCCGGATTTCGTGCTGAACCAGCCGCGCTACCAGGGGGCCTCGGTGCTGCTCGCGCGCAAGAACTTCGGCTGCGGTTCCAGCCGCGAGCACGCGCCCTGGGCGCTGACGCAGTACGGTTTTCGCGCCATCATCGCGCCGTCCTACGCCGACATCTTCTTCAACAACAGCTTCAAGAACGGCCTGCTGCCCATCGTGCTGGGCGAGCTGGAAGTCGCGCGCCTGTTCGACGAAGTCAAGGCATTCCCCGGCTTCAAGCTGAACATCGACCTGGAGCGCCAGGTCGTCATCGCGCCGGATGGCCGCGAGCTGGGCTTCGATATCGAACCGTTCCGCAAGTACTGCCTGCTCAACGGCCTGGACGATATCGGCCTGACCCTGCGCCAGGCCGACAAGATCCGCGCCTTCGAGGCCGAGCGCCTGGCGCGCCACCCGTGGCTGGAAAGCCGCCCGGTCGCCTGACGCGTTGCCTGCCGGCCCGCTGTCCGCGTTGATCGCGCGCGGCGGGCCCTTGCCTTGTTTTCCCGCTTACAGGAATTTTTCATGACTCATCAGATCGCAGTCCTTCCCGGCGATGGCATCGGCCCTGAAATCGTCGAGCAGGCCGAGCGCGTGCTCAAGGCGCTGGACCTGCCGCTCGAACTGCGCCAGGCCCCGGTGGGCGGCGCGGCCTTCGACCAATTCGAGCATCCCTTGCCGCCGGCCACGCTGGAATTGGCGCAAGGCTCGCACGCGGTGCTGTTCGGCGCCGTGGGCGACTGGAAGTACGACACGCTGCCGCGCGAATTCCGCCCCGAGCAGGCGATCCTGGGCCTGCGCAAGGCGCTCGGGCTGTTCGCCAACCTGCGCCCGGCGATTCTCTATCCCGAGCTGGCCAGCGCCTCCTCGCTCAAGCCCGAGATCGTGTCCGGTCTCGACATCCTGATCATCCGCGAACTGACCGGCGACATCTATTTCGGTACGCCGCGCGGCGTGCGCACGGCCGCCGATGGCGCCTTCGCCGGCGAGCGCGAAGGCTACGACACCATGCGCTACGCCGAGTCGGAAGTGCGGCGCATTGCCCGCATCGGCTTCGAGTCGGCCCGCAAGCGCAACAAGAAGCTGTGCAGCGTCGACAAGGCCAACGTGCTGGAAACCTCGCAGTTCTGGCGCGACCTGGTGATCGAGGTCAGCCGGGATTATCCCGACGTGGAACTGTCGCATATGTATGTCGACAACGCCGCGATGCAGCTGGTGCGCAATCCGCGCCAGTTCGACGTGATCGTGACCGGCAACCTGTTCGGCGACATTCTTTCGGATGAGGCCGCCATGCTGACGGGTTCGATCGGCATGCTGCCTTCGGCCTCGCTGAACGCCGCCGGCCAGGGCCTGTACGAGCCCAGCCACGGATCGGCGCCCGACATCGCCGGCCAGGGCATCGCCAATCCGCTGGCCACCATCCTGTCGGCCGCCATGCTGCTGCGCTATTCGCTGAATCTGGCCCCGCAGGCCGACCGCGTCGAGGCCGCCGTGCGCAAGGTGCTGGCCGACGGCCTGCGCACCGCCGATATCCACGAGGCCGGCACGACCAAGGTGTCCACCTCGCAGATGGGCGACGCCGTGCTCAAGGCCCTGGGCTGAGCCGTAGCGCCCGGCGCCGGTGCCGGGCGCGTCCATTGTGCGAAAGGGCCGCGATTTTTGCGGCTTTTCCGCACAATTTGTCCCTATATTCTCGGATGCAGCGCAACATCGGTGCGCACATTCTGATAAATTGTCCAGGTTGCAGGTTCTTTTCTTTCTACCGATACCTTTTTAAGAGCTCTAGAAATGACGCAAGCAGTAGGCCTCGTCGGTTGGCGCGGTATGGTCGGTTCCGTTCTCATGCAGCGCATGCGTGACGAGAACGACTTCGCACTCATCGAACCCGTATTCTTTTCCACCAGCAACGCTGGCGGCGCCGCGCCCGCCTGGGCCGAAGGCGCGGGCCCGTTGCAGAATGCCTACGACATCGACGCTCTTAAGAAACTGCCGATTATCGTCACCGCCCAGGGCGGCGACTACACCAGCGAGGTCTATCCCAAGCTGCGCGGCGCGGGCTGGCAAGGCATCTGGATCGACGCCGCCAGCACCCTGCGCATGGCCGACGACGCCATCATCGTGCTCGATCCGGTCAACCGGCCGGTGATCGACGCGGCGCTCAAGCGCGGCGTGCGCAACTTCGTGGGCGGCAACTGCACGGTCAGCTGCATGCTGATGGGCCTGGCCGGCCTGTTCAACAACGACCTGGTCGAGTGGATGACCTCCATGACCTACCAGGCCGCCTCGGGCGGCGGCGCGCAGCACATGCGCGAACTGCTCACCCAGTTCGGCCTGCTCAACCAGGCGGTCAAGCCCTTGCTCGACGATCCGGCCGCGGCCATTCTCGATATCGACCGCGGCGTGCTGGCGCGCCAGCAGGACCCCTCGCTGCCGCAGGAGTATTTCGGCGTGCCGCTGGGCGGCAACCTGATCCCCTGGATCGACAAGGATCTGGGCGACGGCATGTCGCGCGAAGAGTGGAAGGCCGAGGCCGAGACCAACAAGATCCTGGGCCGCGGCGCGGCGTTCGGCACGCCGGCCACGCCCATCGATGGCCTGTGCGTGCGCATCGGCGCCATGCGCTGCCACAGCCAGGCGCTGACCATCAAGCTCAAGCGCGATGTGCCGCTCGACGAGATCGAGGACCTGATCGCGGCCGGCACGCAATGGGCCAAGGTCGTTCCCAACACCAAGGAAGACACGGTGAAGGCGCTGACGCCGGTGGCCGTGACGGGCACGCTGGATATCCCGGTGGGCCGCCTGCGCAAGCTGTCGATGGGGCCGCAGTACCTGGGCGCCTTTACGGTCGGCGACCAACTGCTGTGGGGCGCGGCCGAGCCGCTGCGCCGCATGCTGCGTATCGCGCTGGCCGAAGCCTGACGCGCGGCGCCGGCGCGCATGGCAGGATACAAGGGCGCCCGCGGGCGCCCTTGTCGCAGGCGCGCCGTTTTCGGCGGCAAGGGCCGCGAGTTTGTGAATCGTGGCCGATCCATTACACTTTTCCCCTGCATTTGCCGGCCATTCGCTCTGACCACGGAATCCTCATAAATATGCGTTCGACCTTGCGCCCTCTGCAGCCCGCCCGCCGTTCACAGGCCCTTTCGTGGGCCCTCGTCCTGGCGCTGGGGGCCGGGGCCACGGGGGCCGAGGCGGCCCGGCTCGGGCATGCGCGGGTGGTTTCGCCGCCCGGCGCCGCCTTGCAGGTCGTGGTGCCCTTGCTCGAACTGAGCGCCGACGATCTGGCCACCCTGCAGGTTTCGCTGGCCGACGAAGCGGCCTGGCGCCAGGCCGGCCTGACTCCGCCGGTGCCGCTGTCCAGCGCCACCGTGCGTATCGAGCCGGGTGCCGACGCGTCGCGCCGCAACGTGCGTATTTCTTCCAGCCAGCCGCCTGCCGGCAACGCGGTCGACGTGCTGCTGGACCTGCGCTCGGGCGCCGGCCAGCGGCAGGTCCAGGTCACCACCATCCTGGTGCCGCCGCGCGGCAGCGCTGCGCGCGTGGCGCCGGCCAGCGTGGGCACGCCCGCACCGGCCGGCCAGGCCAGCGCCGGCTCCATCGACGTGCGACGCGGCGATACGCTGTTCGGCATCGCCCAGCGCAATGCCGTGGCCGGCGCCAGCGTCTACCAGATGCTGGTGGCGCTGTGGCGCGCCAATTCCGAGGCCTTCATCCAGAACAACATGAACCTGGTGCGGGCCGGCGAAACGCTCGACATCCCCGACGCGGCCACGGTACGCGCCATCGATCCGGCCGAAGCGCGGCGCATCTTTGCCCAGCATGCCGAGGCCTTCGCGCGTTATCGCGGCCGCGCCGGCGCGCTGGCCGCGGGCGGCGCGGCCGTCAGCGGTACGGGCGAGGCCGGCGCGGGCCGGCTGGGCAGCGCGGCGCAGGCCGAGGCGGCCGGCGCCGCCACGGCGCAGGACCGCCTGCGCCTGTCCAGCGCACAGGGCGGCGCCAACGCGCAGGCCGATGCCGCGGGCGACGCGCGTGCCTCCAGCGGGCGCGCGCTCGATGACGCGCAGCAGCGCGTCGAAAAACTGCAATCCAACGTCGATGCGCTCAGCCAGGCGGCCGGCGCCGGCAAGACGGCAAGCGGCGAGGGCAGCGCGCCCGCCAACGCATCGGCGGGCGCCGGCGGCCAACCCGGCGCCGATGGCAAGGCCGGCGCTGACGGCAAGCCAGGCGCCGACGGCAGGCCAGGCTCCGACGGCAAACCCGGGGCCGACGGCAAACCGGGCGGTGCCGCCGCCGGCGCGGGCGCCGCTACGCAGGCAGGCGCGGCATCGGCGGGCTCGACGGGCGCCAATGGCGCCGCGGCCGGCAGCGCTGGCGCGGGCGCCGCGGGCAGCGGGCCTGCCGCCGCGCCTGGCGCCGCCGGCTCGGCGTCGGGGAACGCTTCCGGGCTGTCGCTGCCCGGCGGCGCGGCCGGGCAGGGCGGCGAAGCGGCCAAGGGCGAGTCCACGCAGGGCGGCATGCCCGGCTGGCTGGCTGACAATCTGCTGGCCATAGTCACCGCCGTGCTGGCGCTGATCGTCTTCATCGTCGCCTGGGCCCTGCGCCGCGCCGGCGCCCGCCGCGACGACGACGAGGCTTCGGCGGCCTATCCCGAGCCCACGCTGGACACGGCTGCGCTCACGCGCAAACTGGACTCGATCAGTCTCGACCTGGACGAGCCGCCCACCGACGAACCCCGTCCGGGCGGCAAGCGAACCTGATTCATGTCCCGCATTGCATTGGGGCTGGCCTACGACGGCTCGGCCTGGCAGGGTTGGCAGACGCAGCCGCATGGCGTGACCGTGCAGGACCAGGTCGAAGCCGCGCTGGCTTCGTTCGCAGGCGGCGGCGGGCCGGTGGCGACGGTCTGCGCCGGGCGCACCGACACGGGCGTGCACGCCGCCATGCAGGTCATTCATCTCGACACCGATCTGCAGCGTCGCGACGAGTCCTGGGTGCGCGGCGTCAACGCCTTTCTGCCGCCCAGCATCGTCGTGCAATGGGCGCGTCCGGTGAGCGAGGCCTTTCATGCGCGCTTCTCGGCGCGCTCGCGCACCTACGTCTATCTGCTGTGGCGCGGCCGCGTGCGGCCGGCGCTATGGGCCGGCCGAGCCGGCTGGGCGTTCCAGCCGCTGGACGTGCCGGCCATGCGCGCGGCGGCCCGCACGCTGCTGGGCGAGCACGATTTCTCCAGTTTCCGCTCCTCGCAATGCCAGGCGCGCCATCCGGTGCGCACGCTCCACCGCCTCGACATCGACGAGCGCGGCGCATTCCTGGTGTTCACGCTGCGCGCCAATGCCTTTCTGCACCACATGGTGCGCAATCTGATCGGCGCGCTGCTGCAGGTGGGGCAGGGACGCGAATCCGTGGCCTGGATGGACGCGTTGCTGCGCGCGCGCGACAGGCGGCTGGGCGCGCCCACGTTCATGCCCGATGGTTTGTATCTTTCAGCGATCGAATACCCGGCGGAGTTCGGTTTTGACGAACTCGACGGTGGGACAATGCTGCTCTCGCCGTTCACGGGCGCTTTAGGGTAATCAGCAGGGCGGCAAGACCGCCCGATCCCGATATCATTGCGGACGAAAAAAAAGCGGAACCCTCTATCAGGTTCACCGCGTGCGGCCGTTTTACGCAAACGGTCCGCGCTCAGCGCATTCTTCCACACCCAGGAGACACCCGTAATGCAACGCCGTTCGTTCCTCAAGCAGGCCACATTGGGCGCCGCCGCCGGTGGCGCAGCCCTGGCAGCCCCCGCCCTGGCGCAAGATTCCCCCACCATCCACTGGCGCCTGGCCTCCAGCTTTCCCCGCAGCGCCGATGCCATCTTCACGGGCGGCGAGAACCTGGCCAAATACGTAAGTGAAGCCACGGACGGCAAGTTCAGCATCCGCGCGTTTCCCGCCGGCGAGATCGTGCCCGCGCTGCAAGTCCTGGACGCAGTCCAGAACGGCACCATCGAGTGCGGCCATACCGCCTCGTACTACTACTTCGGCAAGGATCCGGCGCTGTGCTTCGACGGCGCGGTGCCGTTCGGCCTGAATACCCGCCAGATGAACGCCTGGATGCGCCACGGCGACGGCCTGAAGCTGACGCGTGAGCTGTTCCAGAAGTACAACGTGGTCAATTTCCCGTGCGGCTACACCGGTACCCAGATGGGCGGCTGGTTCCGCAACGAGATCAAATCTGTCGACGACCTGAAAGGGCTGAAGTTCCGCGCCAGCGCGTTCGCCGGGGCGGTGCTCTCGCGCCTCGGGGTGGTGCCGCAGCAGATTGCCGGCGGCGATATCTATCCCGCCCTGGAAAAAGGCACCATCGACGCGGCCGAATGGATCGGTCCGTACGACGACGAGAAACTGGGCTTCCACAAGGTGGCCAAGAACTACTATTTCCCCGGCTGGTGGGAAGGCACGCTGCAGGTGTCGCTGTACGTTAACCAGGACGTCTACAACCAGCTGCCCAAGCATTACCAGGCGGCGTTGGCCCAGGCCGCGGCGGCCGCCACCAACGACATGATCGCCAAGTACGACGCCGAGAACCCGGCGGCCTTGCGCCGCCTGGTGGCCGAGGGCGCGCAGCTCAAGGCCTTCCCCAAATCCGTCATGGAGGCTTGCTATACGCAGGCCCAGGCGGTCTACAAGGAGTTCTCCGAGAAGGACCCGATGTTCAAGCGCGTCTACGACAGCATGGTGGCTTTCCGCGACAACGAGATCCCCTGGTTCCGCGTGGCCGAAGGCAGCTACGACGGGTTCATGGCGACGGTGGCGCGGGGCAAATAACCCCGTTTCGACGCGACGCGGGCCGGCCGGACCGCCACAGGATATAAAATTCCCAGGTTTGGCCCGGCGCGGCGCCCGTCAAGAGCGGACGCGGCCCGTGGTTCCACGCACGGCGGCAACGGCCTGGCAACCCCAAAGCGGCCGCGTGCTTATCCCGGATGCCTGATGTCCAGGCGCCGGGCAAGAAGCCTTTTTTCAAAGTATTCCCATCATGAAAGCATTACTCGCCTTATCGCGCGGCATAGACGCGCTGAACCTGCGGGTCGGCCGGGCCGTGACATGGGTCACCTTGCTGGTGGTGCTGGTCAGCGCCGGCAACGCCGTGGTGCGCAAGGTGTTTCATAGCAGTTCGAACGCCTGGCTGGAACTGCAGTGGTACATGTTCGGCGCGATGTTCCTGCTGACCGCGGGCTACACGCTGCTGAAGAACGAGCACGTGCGGGTGGACATTCTGTCCTCGCGGCTGCCGCGCCACAAGCAGATCTGGATCGAGATCTTCGGGGTGGTGTTTTTTCTGCTGTCGGCGTGCATCCTGATCATGGTTCTGTCGTGGCCGGTGTTCATGGATTCGTACCTGAGCGGCGAGCAGTCGTCGAACTCTGGTGGGCTGATCCGCTGGCCGGTCAAGCTGTTGATTCCGGTGGGGTTTGCGCTGCTGGTGCTGGCGGGGCTGTCGCACCTGATCAAGTGCATCGGGTTCTTGCGCGGGCAGTGTCCGGACCCGACCGCGCGCGATGGCAGCAAGAGCGCCGAGGAGCTGCTGGCCGAGGAGATAGCCCGCGAAGCGCTGGAGCGCGAGGCGAGCGTGCAAGAACAACGTAATAACCACGAAGGCCGCTGATCATGGAGTTTCTGATAGCCAATCTGGCGCCGATCATGTTCGCGACGCTGGTGCTGTTTTTGCTGCTGGGTTTTCCGGTGGCGTTCGCGCTGGCGGCCAACGGGATTCTGTATGGTCTGGTGGGCATCGAGCTGGACCTGCTCAGCCCGGCGCTGTTCCAGGCCCTGCCGCAGCGGGTGTTCGGCATTATTTCCAACGACACGCTGCTGGCGGTGCCGTTCTTTACCCTGATGGGGCTGGTGCTGGAGCGATCGGGCATGGCCGAGGACCTGCTCGAGACGATCGGCCAGGTGTTCGGTCCGTTGCGCGGGGGGCTGGCGATCGCGGTGGTGTTCGTGGGCGCGATGCTGGCGGCGACCACCGGGGTGGTGTCGGCCTCGGTGATTTCGATGGGGTTGATTTCGCTGCCGATCATGCTGCGCTACGGGTATGACAGGCGGCTGGCCAGCGGGGTGATCGCGGCCTCGGGCACGCTGTCGCAGATCATTCCGCCCTCGCTGGTGCTGATCATCCTGGCCGACCAGCTGGGGCGCTCGATCGGGGACATGTACCGTGCGGCGATGGTGCCGGGGTTCGTGCTGGCGGGGCTGTACATTGCCTATGTGGTGGTCGTCTCGCTGGTCAAGCCCTCGGCGGCGCCGGCGCTGCCCGAGGAGGCGCGCAGATTTCGCGAGCCCAACGGCTCGCGCGGGGGGCGTTCGCTGCTGGTGCTGATGCTGATTTCCTCGCTGTCGGCCTATGTGCTGGGGCAGTGGCTGGAGAACGACACGGCGCCGGTCGACGAGCAGGTGGTGGTGAGCCTGCTGCTGTGGGGGCTGACGGCGTTCGTGATCGCGATCGCCAACAAGGTGTTTCGCCTGAAGATGCTCTCGGCGCTGGCCGAGCGGGTGACCTTCGTGATGATCCCGCCGCTGTTCCTGATTTTCCTGGTGCTGGGCACGATCTTCATCGGCGTGGCCACGCCCACCGAGGGCGGGGCGATGGGGGCGGTGGGGGCGATCATCATGGCGCTGATCCGCCGGCGCCTGACGCTGGAGCTGCTCAAGCAGGCGATGGACACGACCACCAAGCTGTCGTGCTTCGTGGTGTTCATCCTGGTGGGCTCGACGGTGTTCGGGCTGACCTTCCGCGGGGTCAACGGCGATCTGTGGGTCGAGCACCTGCTGATCGGGCTGCCGGGCGGGGAGTGGGGGTTCCTGATCGTGGTCAGCGTGCTGACCTTCGTGCTGGCGTTCTTCCTGGACTTCTTCGAGCTGGCGTTCATCATCGTGCCGCTGCTCGGCCCGGTGGCCGACAAGATGGGCATCGACCTGATCTGGTTCGGGATCATCCTGGCGGTGAACATGCAGACCTCGTTCATGCACCCGCCGTTCGGCTTCGCGCTGTTCTACCTGCGTTCGGTCGCGCCCAAGGACGCCTACAAGGACAAGATCACCGGCAAGGTCATCCAGCCGGTGACCACCGGCCAGATCTACTGGGGCTCGGTGCCGTTCATCGTCATCCAGCTGTTCATGGTGGCCGCCGTCATGCTGTTTCCCGGCATGGTCATGCACTACAAGGGCGGACAGTCCACCGTCGACCCGGCCAGCGTGAAGATCGAGATCGAAAGCAATTATGGAACTAATATCTATGGAGACGAAAGCTCCGATCCCGGGGTAGCGTTCAAATAGGTAGCACGGTAGTCATGCGTACACGCGTCAAGATCTGCGGGCTGACCCGCGAACAGGACATCGCCAGCGCCGTCCGGGCTGGCGCCGATGCCATCGGCTTCGTGTTCTATCCGGCCAGCAAGCGCCATGTCGATCCTGTCCGCGCGGCGCAACTGCGCCGCGAGGTGCCAGCCTTCGTCGATGTGGTGGCCCTGTTCGTCAACCCGCGGCCCGACGAGGTCCAGGCGGTGCTGGACCACGTGGCGCCCGACCTGCTGCAGTTCCACGGCGACGAAACCCCGCAGGATTGCGGCCGCTACGGCCGCCGCTACCTGCGGGCCTTTCGCGCCGGGGCCCCCGGCCTGGACAGCACCGCCGGCCTGGCCGCGGCCTGTCGCCAATATGCCGACGCGGCCGGCTGGCTGTTCGACAGCTACAGCGCAGGCTATGGCGGCAGCGGGCAGGGCTTCGACCACGGCCTGCTGGCCGGCGTGCAGGCCGATCCGGCCTCGCGCGCCATCGTGCTGGCCGGCGGGCTGCACCCGGGCAATGTCGCCGACGCCGTGCGCGCCGTGCGGCCGTGGGCGGTCGATGTCAGCAGCGGCGTGGAGGACGCGCCCGGCGTCAAGTCGGCCGACAAGATCCGGCAACTGATGGCGGCGATAAAAAGCGTCGACCAAGTTGCACGCTGAAAAAAAGCCATATATAATTCTTCTTCTTTGCAGGCGGTTAGCTCAGTTGGTTAGAGCGCTACGTTGACATCGTAGAGGTCGTTGGTTCGAACCCAATACCGCCTACCAAATTCCTGCAAAGTGGTGCCAAGCACCACCTTAAAAGCCGCGTCAGTCTTTGACTTCGCGGCTTTTTGCTTTTGGCGTTGCCAAGCCAAATAGCACCAGGATCCGTTTTCGGCGCTGGGCCAGATACTCGGCATGGTTGTATGCCCGTTGCGCCATGTTGCGCTTCTTGCGGGCGAGCTGGCCTGCTAGCCAGGCTGGTGCGTCTTCAGCCAATCCCGCAGGGCTGCATCCACGCGAGTCTGCCAACCGGTGCCGGAGGCCTTGAAGGCTTCTACCACGTCAGGCGATAGCCGGATGGTGACGACCTGTTTGGTGGGTGTCTTTTGAGGCCCACGGCGACGAATGCCGAGCATCGCGTGCACCGACTCGGGCAGTACTTCGGCGGCCGGCTTGGCCCGCCGAAATTCCGCGTCCGTCCATTCGGGGTTGTCGCGGTCAATCTTTTCGGGGTCAGGCTTTTTCATAACGAGCTACCTCACGAGCATTTGCCTTACGCAGGCTGATGATGCGCAGCGACTCGCCGCGCACCGTGAATACCACCATATGGAGCCGGCCATCGATTTTGCCCAGCGCCTGATAGCGCGTTTCGGCGTAGACCTGGCGGGTATCCTCAACCACCAGCGCGCTGGCCCACTCGAAGCCACACACCAACTCGAACGACAGGCCGCGATCGGCAATGTTCTTGTCGTTCTTGGCGGGGTCGTAGGTGATATCCATGAATCAGATTGTATTTACGTTTTAATCCTGAATCAAGCATATTGTACTTACGTTATTCCGTCGCCCGCTACCGAGGGGCCGCGTGCTGGGCCTGGCGTGCGGGGTTGGGGGCGTCGTCGATGGGCGGCGTGCAGCAGGTAGCACCCGGCAAGTTGATGAGCGCGAGGAAAGGAAATGCGACTTTCCCCGATCGCTATGCGCGCAGCGCATGAACGTTTTGCCTTGGAAGCCTAGGGATTGAAGTCGGGCTCTCCATACGGAAAGTAGTTTTCGACCTTGACGTTGCGGTAGGGCAGCGCGTCCAGGTGGATGGTGCCCAGGAACGGGTGGGGCGGTTCGACCAGGATGATGGTCCGGGCAAAGCCGCTGTCGTCGAAGCCGCGCCGGAAGTGCGCCCGCGACTTGATGACGAATATGTCGAAGTCCGCCAGTGTCATCCCCATTTGTTCGAGCATTTCACGTTCGGTGATTTGCATGAGGTAGGCGCTGACCACCAGCACATTGCCGTCCCCGAAGGCAACCGTGTACCAGTCCGAGCGGCTGTTGGTGCCGTCCTGCGATTGGCCGTGGCCCAGTATCCGCCCCTGTATCCGGACGGGCTCTCCGGCCGAGTCGTCGACGCGCCCGCCTACCTGCTCGTCGAAGGCATCGCCGGCACGCGCGCCGCGTTGCTTGAGCCGGCTGACCAGCTCGTAGTCGGCCACCGTGGCGATCAGGGTGCGCCGCGCGCCGGTGCGCACGAGCTCCTGCAAGGTCCAGGTGGCGGCGCCGGAGCGGTCGCTGTAGTCGGCCAGTACGACCGGCGCGTTGCCGTTGGCGGTTTCCTGGCGGGCGCTGGCCACGCCGCGTTCGATCGGTTCGATGCGGGCGGCATTGAGCAGGTCGTGGCGCGCGCGCCACGCGGCCTGGGCCATGTCGCGCGCAATCCGCTGCGCCAGTTCGGGCTTGCCGTTGGTCAGCGTCTGGATGGTCATGCCGACATCGGGTACGTCCGCCCAGGGAAAACCGAAGAAGACATTGACGTAGGCGTCGGGCTCGCGGGCTTCCCAGGTCAGGGCGCGGTGCACCAGTTGCAGCCATGGCGAGTTTCCGCCCGTCCATTGGAGTACGGTGGGCGTGAGGATGGGAACCTTGACGGTCATCGTCGCGGGCCGGTACTCGCCGCGGATCGCGCGCACCATGGTGCGCGCGGCGCGCTCGCCCTGCAAGTGCATGTCGTAGTGCGGGAAGTACTTCACGCAGAATGCCAGGTCGGCGGCCTGCAGGAACTGTTCGTCCTCGTTGCCGTGCGGATCGAACGTCGCGGCCAGGATGGCGGCCTCGCCCACGACCTGGCGCACCCGTCGCGCGATGTCGGCCTCCGGCCGCTCGACGCCGCGCACCGCCATGGCCCCGTGCAATGCCATGTACACGCCATCGAACGGGCCGCGTTGGGCCAGGTCGTCGAGCATGATGCCGAGGAAGTGTTCGTAGGCTTCGTGCGTGACCCAGCCCGAGCCGATGCCCGTCTTGGGAAAGAGCGGCGACTCGATGCCCACCAGCTCGACTTCGGTGTATTCCCGGGCGCATTGCACGAAACCGCCGAGATAGCCTTTGGCGTCGTAACCCAGCAGCACCTCGTCGCGGCACGGTGAACCGTCGAATACGAAGTCATCGAGTTCGGTGTCCCGTTCGAGAAAGGTGACGGTTTCGTGGGAAAAATGAAGGACCGCGATACGGGTTTTCTGCATGGCTGGCATTGTGAAAGGGTTCATGCGCCGCGGGCGCCCCATGGGCGCCGCGTGGTTTTGCCTGGGTCGGCGCCGGCGCGGATGGCGGCGCCGCAATCGTGGCTCAGTTCTGTTTTTCTATTCCTGCGTCGGCGATCACCTTGGCCCATTTCTGCTGCTCGGTGTCGATGAAGCGGCGGAAATCGTCGCCGAAGACGGTGCCGGCATTGCCGCCGGCCGCGCCCAGGTCGCGGCGCAGGGCGTCGCTTTGCATCACGGTTTTCAGCGCGGCCGAGATTTTTTGCACGATGGGCTCCGGCACGCCCTTGGGCAGGATCAGTCCGCCCCAGGAGATATTCTCGAAGCCCGGCAGGCCCGACTCGGAGAAGGTCGGAATATCGGGATGCGCGTTGTCGCGTTCGCGCGAGGTGATGGCCAGCGCCTTGAGCTTGCCGCTTTCGACCAGCGGCATGGCAACCGAAATGTTCGTCACGGTGTAGTCGATGCGGCCGCCGGTGAGATCCTGCAGGGATGCCGGGTCGCCGTTGTACGGGACGAACAGGACGTCGATGCCCGCCATGCTCTTGAGGAGTTCGCCGCCCATGTGGCCGCTGCTGCCTATGCCGGCGGCCGCGTAGCTCAGTTTGCCGGGCGCCTTCTTGGTGGCCGCGATCAGTTCGCCAAGGTTCTGGTAGGGCGAGTTGCCCGGCACGACCAGGACGTTCGCAACCGAAAACATGGCGCCTACGGGCGTGAAGTCGGCGTCGGCGTCATAGGGCAGCTTGTTGAACAGCGCCGGATTGACCGTCAGCGTGTTGATGTTGCCGTAGCCGAAGGTCGAGCCGTCCGGGCGCGCGCGCTTGATGCTGGCCATGCCGATCGAGCCGGCCGCGCCCGGCTTGTTCTCGATGACGATATTGGCGTTGAGCGCCTTGCCCAGATGCGTCATCGTGATGCGCGTGAAGATGTCGGCGGAGCCGCCCGCCGCCGACGGGATGATCATCGTAATGGGCTTGTCGGGCCACGTCTCGGAGGCCTGTTGCGCTGCCGCCGGGCAGGACAGCGCCAGCGCCGCCGCCAGCGCAAGGGTTCGGGTGAGTGTCATGGCAGATTTCCAATGGATGAGGCGAAGAGGGTGTGCGTGTATTGGCGCGGCCCGGCGTTCAAGCGGCCAGGCGGTTGTCGTCCGGCGCGCGTCCGTCGACGGGCGTGCTTGCTGTTCTAGACATTTTGTCTCGTGATAGACTTATTTTCAACAACGAGCAGGGGGTTTCAGCGTAAACCCCTAAGCGCGGCGGGCAGGCGGCCGCTCCTTGCCGGGACGATCGGGTATGCCCGCGCGCTGCGGCGGCGGCATCGTCGATCGCTACAATACCGGCCTATCGTCGAGGGACCACTCATGGCAAAGAGGCAGGGCAGCAAGGAAAACCAGGCCTTGGTCGAGCAAGTCATGCAGATTGCGGCGGGGCTGGGCGAGACCCTGGCGCCATTCACCGAGGTCGTGGTGCATGATCTGCGCACGCCCAGGCACGCCATTCTTGCCATCCACAACAACCTCTCCGGCAGGACGGTCGGCGATCCCGCCACCGAGCTGGGCCTGGCGCGCATCGCCGACAACAACTATCCGCAGATCATCGCCAACTACCCGAACAAGTTCGCCGACGGGCGCCGTTCGAAAAGCACCTCGATCGGCATCAAGGACAGCGAGGGGCGCTACGTGGCGGCGCTGTGCCTGAACGTGGACGTGACCCTGTTCAAGGGGCTGGCCAGCATCCTGGAGAAGTTCTCCAGCGTGGAGGGCGACACCGTGAGGGAGTCGCTCGATCCCGCCAGCGCCGACGCCATCCGCGCGCGGATCGACCAGTTCGCGCTCGACCTGGCCACCACGCCCCAGGCGCTTGGCGCCGAGCACAGGCGGGCGCTGATGCAACAGCTCAGGGACGAGGGATATCTCGACCTGCGGCGCGCCAAGGAAACCGTGGCCGAACACCTGGGCGTGTCCAGGGCCACCGTGTACAAGGCGATCAAGTAGCCGGCCGCCGGCTGGCCGCGCTGCCCGTGCTCATCGGCCAAATTTGCATTGTTTGAAAGTCGTGATTTCCATCCCGGGCTATCTTTGCTGCACTTTCGGGAGAGGAAACCATGCAACCACTTTTCAAGCGCTGCGGCGCGGAGTTTTTCGGTACGTTCTGGCTGGTGTTGGGCGGTTGCGGCAGCGCGGTGCTGGCCGCCGGGGTGCCGCAGGTCGGCATCGGCTACGCCGGGGTGGCGCTCGCGTTCGGCCTGACCGTGCTGACCATGGCCTACGCCGTGGGCCATATTTCCGGCGGGCATTTCAACCCGGCCGTCACGGTAGGGCTGGCGGCGTCGGGACGTTTCGGGTGGCGCGACGTGCCGCCGTACATCGTGGCGCAGGTGGTGGGCGCCATCGTGGCGGCCGCCACGCTGGCCAGCATCGCACAGGGCGTGGCGGGTTTCGACCTGGTGGCCAGCAAGTTCGCCGCCAATGGCTATGGTGACCACTCGCCCGGCAAGTATTCGATGCAGGCCGCGCTGATCTGCGAAATCGTGCTGAGCGCCGGATTCGTGTTCGTCATCCTGGGCGCAACCGACAAGCGGGCGCCGGCCGGGTTTGCGCCGATCCCGATCGGGCTGGCGCTGACGCTGATCCACCTGATCAGCATTCCGGTCACCAATACGTCGGTCAACCCGGCGCGTTCCACCGGCCCCGCGCTGTTTGTGGGCGGCTGGGCCCTGGAGCAATTGTGGCTGTTCTGGCTGGCCCCCATCGCGGGGGCGCTGGTCGGCGCGCTGGCGTACCGGCTGGTGGGCACGCCCAGCGCGCAGCGCTGAGGCCGGCAAAGGCGGCGGCGCGCCGCGCCGCCGGATCCTTACATGGGCAGGGCGTCGTCGTCCTCGTCCTCGTCGTCCTGTTCGAGGGCGTCGTAACCTTGCCAGGTCAGGCGCCATGCGCCGCCGTCGACCGCCTTGACCAGGCCGGCATCGGCCATGATGTCCAGGTGATGCGCCACCCATTCCACGGCGACGCCGTTGCCGTTCTCGTCGACGACGGCGGTTTCGATCTGGTCGATGGCCAGGGCAGGAAGGTCGGCGTCGGCGATGGTGCGCAGGATGGCAACCACCAAATCGAAGTCGCGTTGCATGGGAGAACCTCTGATATCGGAAAGAAAGACCGTTGACGTTACCAGAGCCGCATGTCGCCGGCCACCGTTGTTTTGCCGCGCCGGCAGATTCGGGGACATTTTGCGGTCTTGAGCCAGATCAAGGCCGGCTCGCTGCCACAGCCGCACAATGTGGTCATCATGTCCGACACGCTGATTCCCGAACGCTTTGCCGACGCGCCCAGGTCCCGTCCCGTCTTTCCGGACAGCCTGCTCAGCCGCCTGGACAAGAGCGGCCCTCGCTATACCTCGTATCCGACCGCCGACCGCTATCACGACGGCTTCGGCGCGCGCGACTACCACCAGGCTCTGGCCGAGCGGACGGCCTCGCGCCGCGGCGAACCGATGTCGCTGTACGTGCACGTGCCGTTCTGCGATTCGGTCTGTTACTACTGCGCCTGCAACAAGGTCGTGACGCGGCATCATGAGCGCGCCGCGCCCTATCTGGATGCCCTGGGCCAGGAGCTTGCTCTCCAGGTGGAGGCGCTGGGCAGCGGCGAGCCGGTGTCGCACCTGCATCTGGGCGGCGGAACGCCGACGTTCCTGTCCGACGCCGAGTTGACGCGCTTGATGGCGATGCTGCGCGGCGCCTTCACCCTGACGCCGGACGCGGAAGTGTCGATCGAAGTGGACCCGCGCACGGCCGACCGCGGTCGGCTGGCGCACCTGCGCGAGCTGGGTTTCAACCGCCTCAGTTTCGGCGTGCAGGATTTCGATCCCCGGGTGCAGCAGGCGGTGCACCGGGTGCAGCCGTTCGAGGACGTCCGGCAGCTGATGCTGGCCGCCCGCGAGCTGGGGTTCGGATCGATCAACGTGGACCTGATCTACGGCCTGCCTCATCAGACGCTGGCCTCGTTCGCTCGTACCGTTGAGCAGGTGGGCGAGCTGCGGCCGGATCGCATCGCCCTGTATGCCTACGCGCACCTGCCGCAACGTTTCGCGTCGCAGCGCCGCATCCTGGCCGCGGACCTGCCCGACGCGAGCACCCGTGTCGGCCTGCTGGGCGACGCCATCGCGGGCTTTCTCGAGCTTGGGTATGTCTACATCGGCATGGACCATTTCGCCCTGCCGGACGATGCCCTGGCCGTCGCCCGGCGCGAGGGCCGGCTGCATCGCAATTTCCAGGGTTACACCGCGCAGCCCGACGGCGACCTGATTGCCCTGGGCGTGTCCGCCATCGGCAAGGTGGGGAACGTGTACAGCCAGAACGTCAAGACGCTGGACGCCTACTACGGTGCGCTAGCGCAGGCGCGGCTGCCCATCGAGCGGGGCCTGCGCCTGTCGGCCGACGACGAGCTCCGGCGCCGGCTGATCATGGCGGTGATGTGCCGGGGCCGGCTGGCGCTGGCCGAGCTGGGTGGGTCGGCCGGCGCGCCCGCCAGCGCGGCGTTCGGGCCTGAACTGGCCCGCCTGCGGGAGCTGGCCGGACTGGGGCTGGTGACCCTGGACGCCGAGGTGATACAGGTAACCGAACTGGGGTGGTATTTCGTGAGGGCGGTCGCCATGACGTTCGATCGCTACCTGCGCGAGGCCGCGCCGGCCGCAAGCTATTCGCGCATCGTCTAGGGCGGCGCGGGCTGCTGCTCCTGCGCAATGGGGTCGCCGCCCAGCGCATCCAGGCTGGCCAGCATGGCCTGTTCGAGTTGCAGCAGACGGCTTTCCAGCGCCGCGGCCTGGCTCCACAGCTGGCTGCCGCGCCTGGGCAGCTGCCGGTGCACGGCCTCCAGGCGCGCCAGCGTTTCGGGGTCGGGCCAGAGGGTGCAGATGGCGCCCTTGGCCCGATGCAGGCGCTCGCGTACCGTGGCATTGTCGCGCTGGCGTAAAGCGCGGCGGATTTCGAGACGGTCGTCGCGCAGGCAGCGCAGCGCCAGTTCCAGCAGGGCGCGTTGCTGCGCCGGGCCAGGGCATAGCCATTGAACGCAGAGGGTCCCGGAGGCTTGATGGTGCTTGGCCATGGGATTCAGCCATAGACGTTTTGCTCGAAATTCTCGCTCAGGTACAGGGCCAGCGCGAGGTCGTCGGCCAGGCCCAGTTTCTTCATGGCGCGGCGCTTGTGGGTGCTGACCGTTTTCTTGCTGCGCAATAGGCGGCCGGATATCTGGGTTACGGAAAAGCCCTGCGCGATTTGGCGCAGGATTTCACGCTCGGCATTGGTGAGCCGGGAGTCTGGCGGGTCGGGGATGGTGGCGCGCAACTGGCCTGTGCGGGCGCTGAAGAACGCCCGTCGGCTCACGACGGTCGTGCGGATCAGTTCGGCCAGCAGGCTCAGCGGCGCGCCCTTGGGCAGGAAACCGTTGGCGCCGGCGCGGAAGGCCGCGTACTCGGTTTCGTGCGCCTTGCCGGCCGAAATCGTGATCACGGCCATGTCGGGGCAGGGGCGGCGCAGGCGGCGGATGAAGTCCACGCCGTCCCAGCTTTGCGCCGGCATGAAGAAATCGATGACGGCCGCGTCGCAAGGATGGCGCTTGAGCTGGTGGGCCAGCGCCACGGCGTTGGTCTCGGTCAGCGCGACCTCGAAGTCGCCGTGTTCGCCCAGGTATGCGCTCAGGCCTACCGCGACGGCGGGGTGGTCGTCCAGGATGGCGACCCGCAGGCGGCGGCTGGGCCGGGATAGCAGCATGTAGCGGCGCGCCGATGCCACGGCGGGCTGGGCGCTGGAGGGATAGGTGGCGGGAGGATGGGCCGCGCAGGCCTGCCCGGCGAGGACTGGCGCGGCGTGGGATAGGCGGTGAGGCATGGGGACTCCTTCTATGCCTGGCGTCACGAGCGACAAGCTCAGCTGTCATGGCAGGTTACGAGGGTTTTGAGAGGAGTCCGATAAGTCGTTGGAAAATCAGACAGATCCAGTGTGGGGTAGGCGCAGCGGGTTCGGGGACGAAAGGTGCTACAATTGGCGACGTTTGGCATGCCGACCCGCGTGCCACCCTTGACGCATATCCGAGGCACGATCCAGATGCTGCTGCGCCCGACACGAACTACGACCGGAATCTTCCGCACTCAGTCGCGTTAATGATTTCATGCGTCGGGTTGGTATCGCGTCATTGCGGTAAATACTCAACAAGGCACCAGACAAAACGCGGCCAGGCAGCCGCGTTTTTCGTTTCCAAATCCAGGAATTCCTTCGATGGTACAAATTACCTTGCCGGACGGCTCGCAGCGCCAGTATCCCGGTCCCGTGACGGTGGCCGAGGTTGCGCAATCCATAGGCGCCGGGCTGGCCAAGGCGGCGCTGGCCGGGCGCGTCGCGTTCGATGGCGCCGAGCCCCGGCTGGTCGATACCAGCTTCCGCATCGACAATGATGCGCAGCTCGCCATCGTTACCGCCAAGGATGCCGACGGCCTGGACCTGATCCGGCACTCCACGGCGCACCTGCTGGCCTATGCCGTGAAGTCGCTCTTCCCGGATGCCCAGGTCACCATCGGCCCGGTGATCGACAACGGGTTCTACTACGATTTTTCGTATAAGCGCCCCTTTACGCCGGAAGACCTGCAGGCCATCGAGAAGAAAATGGCCGAACTGGCGCGCAAGGACGAGGTCGTCACGCGCGAGGAATGGTCGCGCGACGAGGCGGTCGCCTATTTCAAGGGCATCGGCGAGGTCTACAAGGCGGAGATCATTGCCTCGATTCCGTCCAACGAAACCCTCAGCCTGTACCGGGAAGGCGATTTCATCGACCTGTGCCGCGGCCCCCACGTGCCCTCGACCGGCAAGCTGAAGGTCTTCAAGCTGATGAAGGTGGCCGGCGCCTACTGGCGCGGCGACAGCAAGAACGAGATGCTGCAGCGGATCTACGGCACGGCGTGGGCGAGCAAGGACGACCAGGATGCCTATCTGCACATGCTCGAGGAGGCCGAACGGCGCGACCATCGCAAGATCGGCCGCGAACTCGACCTGTTCCATTTCCAGGACGAGGCCCCCGGGCTGATCTTCTGGCATCCGAAGGGCTGGGCGCTGTGGCAGCAGGTCGAGCAGTACATGCGCAAGGTGTACCAGGACAACGGCTACCAGGAGGTCAAGGCGCCGCAGATCCTCGACCTGACGCTCTGGAAGAAGACGGGCCATTGGGACAACTACCGCGAAAACATGTTCACGACCGAGTCCGAAAACCGGGTCTACGGTCTGAAACCCATGAACTGCCCCGGGCACGTGCAGATCTTCAATGCCGGCCTGCATTCCTATCGCGAATTGCCGCTGCGTTACGGCGAGTTCGGGCAATGCCACCGCAACGAACCGTCCGGCTCGCTGCATGGCATGATGCGGGTGCGCGGTTTCACCCAGGACGACGGCCACATTTTCTGTACCGAAGACCAGTTGCAGGACGAGTGCGCCGCATTCACCGCCTTGCTGCAGAAGGTCTACAAGGACTTCGGTTTTACCGAGGTGCTGTACAAGGTCGCCACGCGTCCCGAGAAGCGCATCGGCAGCGACGAAATCTGGGACAAGGCCGAAACCGCCCTGATGGAAAGCCTGCGCCGTACCGGCTGCGAATTCGAGATCTCGCCGGGCGAGGGCGCTTTCTACGGCCCCAAGGTCGAATACACGCTCAAGGACGCCATCGGACGCCACTGGCAGTGCGGCACGATCCAGGTGGATTTTTCCATGCCCGTACGGCTGGGCGCCGAGTACGTCGACCAGAACGACCAGCGTCGTCCGCCGGTCATGCTGCACCGTGCCATCCTCGGTTCGCTGGAGCGTTTTATCGGCATGCTGATCGAAAACCATGCCGGTGCCATGCCGCCCTGGCTGGCCCCGTTGCAGGCGGTGGTATGCTGCATCTCCGAGCATTCCGCCGAATATGCGGCACAAATAACACAAAGCCTGAAAAAACAAGGCTTTAGAGTGCAGGCTGATTTGCGTGGTGAAAAAATCACTCGTAAAATCCGTGAACACAGCCTGCAGAAAATCCCGTATCTCCTCGTCGTTGGTGACAAGGAGATGCAAAACGGCACCGTCGCGGTGCGGGGATTGGGTGGCCTTGATCTGGGCGTCATCGCACTCGATGATTTCATCGCGCGCCTGGCCGAGGATATCTCCACCCGCCGCAATGTCACCCAACTCGCGAGCGCTGCTTAACCTTTCTAGGAGTCGTCAACATCGCCACTGAAAAAGCCATACGCATCAACGGTGAAATCCGCGTCCCCGAGGTGCGTCTGATAGGTCTGGACGGAGAACAGCTGGGCATCGTCAAGATTGCCGATGCGTTCCGTCTTTCCGAGCAAAGCGACGTGGACCTGGTCGAGATCGCGCCCAATGCCGATCCCCCGGTTTGCCGCTTGATGGATTACGGTAAGTTCAAGTACCAGGAACAGAAACGCCAGGCCGAGGCCCGGTCGAAGCAGAAGGTCATCCAGGTCAAGGAAGTCAAATTCCGCCCGGCGACCGACGAGGGCGACTACCAGGTCAAGCTGCGTAACCTGCGCCGCTTCCTCGAAGAGGGAGACAAGGCCAAGGTCACGCTGCGCTTCCGTGGCCGGGAAATGGCCCACCAGGAACTGGGCATGCGGGTGCTTGAGCGGGTGCGCGACGATCTGATCGAACTTGCCCAGGTCGAGGCGATGCCCAAGCTGGAAGGCCGTCAGATGGTCATGGTGCTTGCGCCGCGCAAGAAGGCCGTCGGCAAGCCCGACGCGGCAGGCTGATCCCATCCCCGGCCCGGTTGCCCATGAGGGGCGTCCGGGCCGGCTTGCGTGCGGCCCGTGCGGCCCCATCTTTCAAACTGCCTAGTCAATCCTGCCTGCGCGGGCTCGTGGCGCGGCGTACGTATCGGGTGCCGAGATGCACGTATTGTTCATTATCGATCCCTTGCCGCTGCTCAAGGCGTACAAGGACAGTTCCGTCGCCATGATGCAGGCGCTGCAGGCCCGGGGGCACACCCTGAGCGTTGCGCTGCAAGGCGATCTCTATATCGATGCGGGCGAGGTCAGGACGCGCTTTGCGCCCATCGCGCTGCGCGACGGCGCCGACCTCCATGGGCATGACTGGTGGCGCGAAACCGGCGCGGCCGACGAGGCGCCGCTGGCGCGCTTCGACGCGGTGGTGATGCGCAAGGATCCCCCGTTCGACATGGAATACGTGTATTCGACGCATCTGCTCGAGTACGCGCAGCAGCAGGGGGCCCGCGTGTTCAACAGCGGGGCGGCGATCCGCAATCATCCCGAGAAGCTGGCGATCACCGAGTTTCCCGATCTGACCACGCCTACGCTGGTCACGCGCGACATGGGGCGCATCAGGGCATTCCATGCCGCGCAGGGCGACGTCATCGTCAAGCCGCTGGACGGCATGGGCGGCACCGGGATCTTCCGCCTGCAGCGCAGCGAGCCCAACCTGAACGCGATCCTCGAAACCCTGACCGACAACGGTACGCGCACGATCATGGCGCAGCGCTATATCCCGGAGATCGTCAAGGGCGACAAGCGCATTCTGCTCATCGGCGGCGAGCCGGTGCCGTATTCGCTGGCGCGCATACCGCTGGCCGGCGAGACGCGCGGCAACCTGGCCGCCGGCGGGCGGGGCGTGGCCCAGCCGCTGTCCGAGCGCGACCTGCACCTGGCGCGCACGGTGGCTGACCGGCTGGCCGGCCGCGGGCTGCTGCTGGTGGGCCTGGACGTGATCGGCGACTACATTACCGAAGTCAATGTCACCAGCCCGACCTGTTTTGTCGAGATTACCGAACAGACGGGCTTCAACGTACCGGAGATGTTCGCCGTGGCGCTGGAAAGCGCCGCCGGCTGAACTTGCTGCTATGACTGGCATCGTTATCGTCGTGCACGCCCCGCTGGGCAGTGCCATGCGCGAGAGCGTCGCCCACGTGCTGGGCGACGCGACCGAAGCGCTGGCCGTGCACGATATCCATCCCGAGGATTTGCCCGACGACGCGGCGCCCCGGGTACTGGCGGATATCCTGCGCGTGGACCAGGGGCAGGGCGTGCTGGTCCTGACCGACCTGATCGGCGCCACGCCGGCCAATATCGCCAAGCGCGCCGTGGCCGATGCGCAGGCGCAGGGCATCCAGTGCTGTGTGCTGGCGGGATTGAATACGCCCATGCTGTTGCGGGCCCTGACTTATCGCAATCTTTCGCTGGCCGAGACGCGTGAAAAGGCGCTCGCGGGCGGCGTCCAGGGTTGCTTGCGTGTAGACTGACGGGCGAGAAAACGCCGAGAATGAATTGATGGCGCAGCAGTTCCGCCGTGCCGGGCCGGCAGTCCGACCCGGCGGGCACGGGAATGCGGCCGCCGCCATTGCCAGATCAGAACTTATGCCTAGCTCAGACATCGTCATTAGCAACAAACTCGGACTGCATGCCCGGGCCGCCGCCAAGCTGACGCAGCTGGCCAGCCGTTTCAGCAGCGAGATCTTCATTTCGCGTGGCGCGCAGCGCGTCAACGCCAAGAGCATCATGGGCGTGATGATGCTCGCCGCCGGGTTGGGGGTGACAGTCAAGCTGGAAGCCTCGGGCAGCGATGCCGACCAGGCGCTGTCCGAAATTCAAACTCTGTTCGACAATAAGTTCGGTGAGCAGGAATAGCAAAACCTCAGGTTCCGGCAGCCCGCCGTCGGCGCGGGCTGCATCGTCTACGCGCTCTTCCATCCCATCCCTTGCTCCTGATATCGCCGCCGGTCCGGTCGTCTGCCTGCACGGCAAAGGCGTGGCGCGCGGCTACGCGATCGGCCGCGCCGTGGTCATGGGTGCGGCGGCGCTCGAAGTCGCCCACTACCGTATCGCGCCCGAGGATGTCGCGGCCGAAAGCCAGCGGCTGACCGAGGCGCTGGCCAAGGCGCAGGCCGATCTGCTGCAGATGGCCGACACCCTGCCCGAGGACGCGCCGCGCGAACTGGGCGCCATGCTCAATGTGCACCGGCTGCTGCTGGGCGATCCCTTGCTGGCCGAGCAGGCCCTGGCGCTGATCGCCGAGCGGCACTACAACGCCGAGTGGGCGCTGACCGCGCAAGGGCAGATCCTGGGCCAGCAGTTCGAAGCCATGGAAGACGAATACCTGCGCGAGCGCGGCGGCGACGTGCGCCAGGTCATCGAACGGGCGCTGCACGTGCTGGCCGGCACCTCGGCCATGCTGCCCGATGGCGCCCAGCTCGATGGCGATGATCCGCTGGTGGTGGTGGCGCACGATATTTCTCCGGCCGACATGCTGCGGCTGCGCGGCGGGCGCTTCGCCGCCTTCGTGACCGACCTGGGCGGTCCGACCTCGCACACCGCGATCGTGGCGCGCAGCATGGGCGTGCCGGCGGTGGTCGCGCTGGGCAATGTGCGCGAACTGGTGCGCGACGGCGACATGCTGATCGTCGACGGCGCGGACGGCGTGGTGGTGCTCAACCCTTCGGCCCGCATCCTGGCCGAGTACCAGGCGCGCCAGCGGGTGTACGCCGACGAGCGCGCCGAGCTGGCGTTGCTGCGCGACGAGCCGGCTGTCACCCTGGATGGTATCGATATCGTGCTGCATGCCAACATCGAGCTGCCCGAGGAGGCCAGCCTGTCGTTGGCCTGCGGGGCTCATGGCATCGGCCTGTTCCGCAGCGAATTCCTGTTCATGGGCCGGCCCGACCTGCCCGGCGAGGAAGAACAGTACGAGGCCTATGCGTCGGTGGTGAAGGTGATGGCGGGCCGGCCGGTGACGATCCGCACGCTGGACATCGGCGCCGACAAGACGCTCGATGACGAGGCGACGGTCGCCACCAATCCGGCGCTGGGGCAGCGGGCCATCCGCTATTGCCTGGCGCGGCCCGAGATGTTCGCCACGCAGTTGCGCGCCATCCTGCGGGCTTCGGCCCATGGCCCGGTACGGGTATTGATTCCGATGATCGCGCACATGCACGAGGTACACGCCGCCTACGCCGCGCTGGAGTCCGCCCGCCGCGAGCTCGATGCGCGCGGCCAGCCCTATGCGGCGCGCGTCGAGGTGGGGGCCATGGTCGAAATCCCGGCCATCGCGATCGCGATCGAACCGTTCGTCCAGCCGCTCGATTTCCTGTCCATCGGCACCAACGACCTGATCCAGTACACGCTGGCGATCGATCGCGGCGACCACGATGTGGCGGGCCTGTACGATCCCTTGCATCCGGCCGTGCTGCGCCTGGTGGCCAACACCATCAACGCGGGCGAGCGCGCCGGCAAGCCGGTGGCCGTATGCGGCGAGATGGCGGGCGATGCGCGGCTGACGCGCCTGTTGCTCGGGCTGGGGCTGACCGAATTCTCCATGCACCCGCAGCAGCTGCTCGACGTCAAGCGCGAGGTCCGGCGCGCCCATTCCAATGCCTTGCGGGTCAAGGTCGCCGCGGCGCTGAACCGCGCCCTGCCCATCGACCCCGATACGCTCGACGCGCTCTGACAGCGCGGTGGCACGGCAAAACGGCGCCTTGCGGCGCCGTTTTTTTCGTTGCGTTGCACAACGGGCAGGACTAAGATGAATCGCATGCGGTTTCTCAGCGCGCTTTTCTCAAGGAGAGAATCATGGGCGACGCGACACGCAGCAACGGTGAGCCGGCCACCTCTTCAGCCCGGCGCGCCACCCTGGTACCCATGCGGGGCGGCGGGTGGCGGCGAGTCAAGTCCGGCGCCGCCGGGTTTCTCGATGCAATCGGCGAAGTCCTGCATGCCATGGACGAGGGCCGGCGCCAGCATCCGGTGATTTCGGCGCATCGGCGCCAGTAGCGCCGGCTTGCGCCAGGCACGCGCGCTGGCGCCCGGCCTGCGGGCGCCGCGGGACGATGTCGTCATCCCTTGAGCGTGGCGTCCATGCTGATCCTGGCATTGAGCACTTTCGACACGGGGCAACCGGCCTTGGCCTTGGCGGCCGCGTCGGCGAAGCTGTCCTTCGTGGCGCCGGGCACGACCGCGTTCACGGTCAGGTGCACGGCGGTGATGGTGAAGCCGTCGTCGGTCTTGTCCAGCGTGACTTCGGCCGTGGTTTCGATGCTGTCGGCCTTCAGGCCTGCCTCGCCCAGGATATTGGACAACGCCATCGAAAAGCAGCCCGCGTGCGCGGCGCCCAGCAGCTCTTCAGGGTTGGTGCCCGGCTGGTCCGCGAAACGGGTATTGAAGCCATAGGGTTGGTTCTTCAGCGCGCCGCTCTGGCTGGAGATCGTGCCTTGCCCGGACTTGAGGTCGCCCTTCCAGACGGCGGATGCGGTTTTCTTCATGGGGACTCCTTGCGGTGAATAGGCGCGGCGGCGGCCGGGTGGCGGCGCGTCGCCGATGCGGGAACCCGGGGGCGGGTTCGCTTCATGATATCCCTCCAGGCATGGCCAAACTGTGTCCATGGGTACGCGCGTGGCGCCGGGCAGGGCGATAATGCAGGCTCTTCCGGAGGCCACATGCTGCAAATCGACGCTGAACACACCCGCCGCGCGCTGCGCTTCACGGCGGTCATCGATGCCCTGCGCGACGCCTTTCGCGGCGGCGTCCATGTGCCGCCGCGCCACGTCCATGCCATCGAGTCCGGCGGCGCGCAAGGCACGACGCTGATCATGCCGGCCTGGAACGACGCCGGCTATTTCGGCGTCAAGGTCATCAATATCTTTCCCGCCAACACCCACCAGGGGCTGCCCGGCCTGCATGCGACCTACACGCTGTACAGCGCCCGTACCGGGGTGCCGCTGGCGCAGGTCGACGGCGACGTCGTGACCGCCTATCGGACCGCCGGGGCGGCCGCGCTGGGCGCTTCGTACCTGGCCCGCGCCGACGCCAGGGTGCTGCTGATCCTGGGCTCCGGCCGGATCGCCGGACTGGTGGCGCCGGCGATGCGCGCCGTGCGCCCGATCGAGCGCGTATTGGTGTGGAACGTGCGGCCGGCCGGCGCGCAACGCCTGGCCGGCGAATTGCGCGAGCAGGGTTTCGACGCGCAGGCGGTCACCGACCTGCAGGCGGCGGTCGGGCAGGCCGACATCGTCAGCTGCGCCACCTTGTCCACCGAGCCGCTGGTGCGGGGCGAGTGGCTGCGGCCGGGCATGCACCTGGACCTGATCGGCAGCTTCACGCCCGAGATGAAGGAAACCGATCCGCAGTGTTTCGCCGGTACCTCCGTCTATGTGGATACCGATGAGGCGCCCACCAAGGCCGGCGACCTGCTCGAAGCCTTCGCGGCCGGCACGCTGGCGCGCACGCAGATCCGCGGCACCCTGGCCGACCTGGTGGCGGGCCGTGCGGCGGGCAGGCGCGATGCGGCCGAGATCACCGTGTTCAAGGCGGTGGGCAGCGCGCTGGAAGACCTGACGCTGGCCGCCCTGGTATACGAGGCGCGGCAGGGCGATGTTCAGGCACAATAAGGGCGATTTTTCTCTTTCTACTTTCCACGGGCTTTCGAACCATGTCCACTCTGCTCGCTCGCCTGGCCGTCCTGGCCACGGCCCTGGTCCCCGCGTTTGCCGCGCAAGCCGAAGTCGTCATCGGCGTTGACGTCTCCACGACCGGGCCGGCGGCGGCGATAGGCATCCAGACCAACAACGCGATCCGCCTGTGGCCGGCTACGCTGGGCGGCGAGCCGGCCCGCTACGTAGTGCTGGACGACGGCACCGACGTCAGCCGCGCGGTGAAGAACATGCGCAAGCTGACCTCCGAGGACAAGGTCGACGCCATCGTCGGTCCGAACACGACCGCGGCCGCGCTGGCGGGCCTGGATGTGCTGGCCGAGACCAGGACGCCGATGATCGCCCTGGCGGCGTCGGCGGTGATCGTCGAGCCCATGTCCGACCCCAAGCGCGCCTGGGCGTTCAAGATGCCGCAGAACGACTCCCTGATGGCGTCCGTGTTGGTGCAGGACATGAAAAAGAAGGGCGTGAAGACCGTGGCCTTCATCGGCTTTGCCGATTCGTATGGCGACAGCTGGTGGAAGGAGTTCTCGCAGGCGGCCGGCGACGACCTCAAGATCGTGGCGCAAGAGCGCTTCCAGCGTACCGACGCCTCGGTGGTGGGCCAGGTGCTCAAGGTGATCGCGGCCAAGCCGGATGCGGTGCTGATCGCCGGGGCCGGAACGCCTTCGGCGTTGCCGCAGAAGACCCTGCTCGAACGCGGCTACGCCGGCAAGGTGTATCAGACCCATGGCATCGGCACGCTGGAGTTCCTGCAAGTCGGCGGGCGCGACGTGGAAGGAACCCTCTTTCCCACCGGCCCGGGCGTGGTCGCGCGCGAGCTGCCCGACAGCAACCCGGTCAAGAAAGTGGCCGTGGAATTCGCCGACAAGTATGAGGCCCAATACGGCGCCAATACCTTGACCCAGTTTGCCGGCGACGCCTATGGCGCCTGGATCCTGCTCGATTCGGCGGTGGCGCGCGCGCTCAAGACCGGCGCCAAGCCCGGCACGCCCGAGTTCCGTGCCGCCTTGCGCGATGCGCTGGAGAATACGCGCGACCTTACCGTGCCCAATGGCGTGCTCAATATCAGCGCCGAGAATCACCAGGGTTTCGACGAGCGCGCGCGCGTCATGGGCGTGGTGCGCAACGGGCGTTTTTCGTACGCTGGCCAGCCGTAGGCGTTTCAGAATGTGACGCGCCGGTTTCCCTGGGCGCGGCAATGCGGGCAGGCCCAGGGCCTGCCTTTTTTGTCGTCAAATGATTCGTGATCAAATGATTTTATAGCGTACTATTCGGGACATATCTATTTCAATACCGAACTATTCAGGAGGAAAAACCATGCTCATGCGTCGTTTCAATTTCGTGAAATGGGGACTTCTGATGGTGGGAGCGGGCCTGCTGGCCGCGTGTTCGGATTCGGACTCGAGCGATCCCGGCGCCGCGCAGCAGCCGGCCGCGCAAAGCGCCAGCACGCTGGACGCCGCCAAGGCGGCGGGCAAGATCCGCATCGGCTACGCCAACGAGGCGCCTTATGCCTATATGGACAGCAAAGAGGCGCGCGTTACCGGCGAGTCGGTCGAGATCGCCCGGGTGGTGCTCAAGCGCATGGGTATCGACGAGGTCGAGGGCGTCCTGACCGAGTTCGGGTCGCTGATCCCGGGCCTGCAGGCCAAGCGGTTCGACATCATTGCCGCTGGCATGTATGTGACGCCCGAACGCTGCCAGCAGGTTGCGTTCTCCGACCCGACCTATGGCGTGGGGCAGGCTTTCCTGGTGCAGAAGGGCAACCCCAAGAATCTGCATAGCTACGCCGACGTGGCGAAGAACGGCGAGGCCAAGCTGGGCGTGGTCGTCGGGGCCATCGAGGCGGAATACGCGACCAAGCAGGAGATTCCGGCCGGGCAGGTGGTGGTGTTTCCGGGCGCGGTCAGCGCGCTCTCGGGTATCGAGGCCGGACGCGCCGACGCCTATGCGGCGACCGCGCTGACCGTCAACGATCTGATGCACAAGACCAGCGCCGGCGACAAGCTGGAAAAGGCCGACCCTTTCACCGATCCCACGGTCGATGGCAAGAGCGTGCGCGGCTATGGCGCCTTCGCCTTCCGCAAGGATGACCAGGCGTTCGCCGACGCGTTCAACGCCGAACTGAAGAAATTCGTGGGCAGCGACGAGCACCGCAAGCTGGTCGAGCCATTCGGCTTTACCGCCGGCGAGTTGCCGGGCGATGTGACCGCAGCCAAGTTGTGCGCCGCCCAGTAAGCGGGGACGGCGATGGACAACACCTGGTCCCTGCTGCCGCCCTTGCTGGACGGTCTGGCGGTCACCTTGCGGATTGCCGCCGGGGCGGCAGCGCTGGCGATTCCGCTGGCGCTGGCCGCCGGGCTGGCGCGGCTGTCCGCAAGTCCGTGGCTGCGGGCGCCGGCGGCGGTCTATGTGGAGGTGTTTCGCGGTACGTCGGCGCTGGTGCGGCTGTTCTGGTTCTATTTCGTGCTGCCGATGTTCGGCATGAAGCTGCCGGCCTTGCTGGTGGGAATCGTGGTGCTGGGCGCCAATGCCGGGGCCTATGGCGCCGAAGTGGTGCGCGGCGCCATCCTGGCCGTGCCGGCCGGGCAGCGCGAGGCGGCGGTGGCGCTGAACCTGACGCGCGCGCGGACGATATGGCGCATCATCCTGCCGCAAGCGGTGCCGGCCATGCTGCCGCCCACCGGCAACCTGCTGATCGAACTGCTCAAGAACACGGCGCTGGTGTCGCTCATCACGATTACCGATCTGACGTTCAGGGGGCAGTTGCTGCGCAGCGAGACCTTGCGCACCACCGAAATCTTCACCCTGGTGCTGCTGCTGTATTTCGCGGTGGCGCTGGTGATCACAGGCGGGATCCGGATGCTTGAGCGGAGGTTCAAGGTCCGATGAGTCCGATTTTCGATTGGGGGTTCGCGCTCGAAATCCTGCCGATGCTCGGCTCGGCGCTGGTCATCACCGTGCAGGCGACCCTGCTGGGCATGCTGGTGGCCGTGACGCTCGGCCTGGCCCTGGCGCTGCTGCGCCGCTCGCCGTTCTGGCCGGTGTCGGCCCTGACGGCGCTGGTGATCGAGTTCGTGCGCAGCACGCCGCTGCTGGTGCAGATGTATTTCCTGTTCTACGTGCTGCCGGTCACCGGTTGGCAGATGTCGCCGCTGACCACCGGCATCCTGGCGTTGGGCCTGCACTATGCGGCCTATTGCGCCGAAGTCTACCGGGCGGGCATCGAAGCGGTGCCGCGCGGCCAGCACGAGGCCGCCACCGCATTGAACCTGTCGCGCTGGCGCACCGCGGTGGGCGTGGTGCTGCCGCAGGCCATTCCGCCCGTGGTGCCGGCGCTGGGCAACTACCTGGTGGCCATGTTCAAGGACACGCCGCTGCTGTCGGCCATTACGGTGGTCGAACTGCTGCAGCAGAGCAAGATCATCGGGTCGACCACGTTCCGGTATACCGAACCGTTGACGCTGGTGGGCGTGCTGTTCCTGTTGCTGAGCCTGGTCGCGGCCTGGGGGGTGCGGCGCCTGGAGGCGCGTCTGAAACTGTATGGAGGCAAGAGATGAGCGCAAGCATCCGTTTGGCGAAACTGTGCAAGCGGTACGGCGACCTGGACGTGCTGCGGGGCATAGACCTGGAAATTCCGGCCGGCCAGACCGTCTCGGTGATCGGGCCGTCCGGCTCCGGCAAATCGACCTTGCTGCGCCTGCTGATGACCCTGGACCGGCCGACCAGCGGCGCGATCGAGATCGATGGCGAATCCATGTGGCATGACGCGCAAGGGCGCGAAATGGGGCCCAACTCGGCCCATGTGCGCCGGGTGCGCGGCAAGATCGGCATGGTGTTCCAGCACTTCAACCTGTTTCCGCACAAGACCGCGCTGGGCAATGTGATCGAAGCGCCGCTGTACGTGCTGGGCCTGTCGCGCGACGAGGCGGTGGCGCGCGGCCGCGAGTACCTGGACATGGTGGGCCTGGGCGACAAGCTGGACGCCTATCCGGCGCAACTGTCGGGCGGCCAGAAGCAGCGCGTCGGTATTGCGCGGGCGCTGGCCATGTGCCCGGAGGTCATGCTGTTCGACGAGGTGACGTCGGCGCTCGATCCGGAACTGGTGGGCGGTATCCTGCAGATTCTGCGCGACCTGGCGGCCCGGCGCACCATGACGATGATCATCGTCACCCACCAGATGAAATTCGCCGAGCGCAGTTCGGACCGTACCCTGTTCTTCGACGAAGGCAATATCGTCGAGGACGCCGAGTCGGCCCAGTTGTTCGCCGCGCCGCGCGAGCCGCGCACGCAGCAGTTCCTGCAATCGGTGATCGAGGCCGCCTAGGCGCGGCCGGTGCTGCCGAAGCCGCCCGCGCCGCGCTCGGATGCGTCGAAGTCTTCCACGACGTTGAAGGCCACTTGCTGTACCGGCACGATCACCAGTTGCGCCAGGCGTTCCATGGGGTCGAGGGTGAACGGCTGCGTGCCGCGGTTCCACGTCGAAACCATCAACTGGCCCTGGTAGTCGGAGTCGATGAGGCCGACCAGGTTGCCCAGCACGATGCCGTGCTTGTGGCCCAGGCCCGAGCGCGGCAGGATCATGGCGGCGTAGCGGGGGTCGCCGATGTGGATCGCCAGCCCGGTAGGCACCAGCACCGTCTGGCCGGGCTCGATCACCAGGCTTGCTTCGGTGCATGCGCGCAGGTCCAGCCCCGCCGAGCCCGGGGTGGCATAGGCGGGCAGGTATTCGCGCATGCGCGCATCGAGGATCTTCAGGTCTACGGATTTCATTCGGAACCAGGCAACAGGAGTGAAGCCGGCGCCCGCGGGGCGCCGGTATGGGACGGAAAAGCGCCAAGCGTACCAAATGCGGCCTGGCGCACGCTAGCCGCGGTGGTTCGGCCCCTTGGGCAGGGTGCTCAGGGGAGGCAGCTTGGGCAGTTGGCCGCGGCGTCCGGCCCGCAGGTTGCGAGCGCCCTTGAACAGCATCCAGGCGGCGATCGCCAGGAACAGCGCGGGCATCATCGTGTCGATATCGAGGCGGCCGCTGGTGAGCGCGGCCACGAAGAAGGACAGGGCGTTCCAGCCGGCGATCAGCGCGCCGATGGTGAGAAACAGCGCCATGCGGCGCGCCGACGCGCTGGCCGCCAGGGTGGGTGGGGGCGCGGCTTGTTCGGCGCCGCTGGCGGGCAGGGGGGCAGGGGCCGTGCGCTCGGGACGCTTGCCCCAGGTCAGCTCCGACAGCTTGCCGGCCACCCCGGATTGGGCCGCCGCCGGCGCGCGTTGCGCCGGCAGTACCTGTCCGGGCGCGCCGCCGGTGCGGCTGAGCTCTTCGATGTAGCGCGCGAAATCGCCGTTCTTGGGTTCGCCGTCTATGGCCATGCTGCGGGATCTCCGGGTCGGTGAGGAGGGTCGGGCCGGGGCCGTCATGGGCGGCGGTTGGCGCGCGCCGGCTGGCGGCGCTTGCGCATGACGGCGACCAGCAGCCGATCAGCACCGAGGCGCCCATGCCGGCGGCCAGGCCGATATGCGGTGCGTTGTCCATGGCGCCCAGGCCGCGCGCGGTAATGTAGCCGGGAGCCAGCATCAGCGGCAGCCAGGCGACGGCCGACAGCACGTTGGCCAGCTGGAAGCGCAGGTGGTGCATGCCCATGATGCCCGCCACCGTGGGAATGGTGGAGCGGATCGGCCCCAGGAAGCGGCCGATCAGTACCGAGGCGAAGCCATAGCGGTAGAAGAACAGGCGGGCGCGCGCCACCGCGCTGCGCTGGGTATTGAGCGGCCAGCGGCGCATGACGCCCGGGCCGAGCCAGCGGCCCAGCGCGTACGACACAGCGTCGCCCGCGATGGCGCCGGCGATGCCCCAGGCCAGCACGCCCCAGGGCGACAGCGTGCCGGCGCCGATCAGGCCGCCGGTCAGCAGCATCAGCGCCGTGGCGGGAATGAGCAGCCCCACCAGGACCATGGACTCGCCGAAGGTCAGCAGGAAAGTGATCGGACCGGCCCAATCCTGGTTGGCCTGGATGAAGTCGCCGATCCGGTCTATGTATGCTTGCATGCGGAAAACAAAACCGTCGATAAATCAATCTAGTATCTTAACGCCTGGCCGCGGCGCGCGCACGGCGCGATCGTGGATGTTTCAGGAATTGAGCAAAGAAGAAATTATATGGATTCAGTGACGCAGGTCGTGCTGGGAGCGGCCATCCAGGGGTCGATGCTGGGGCGCAGCCAGGGGCGCAAGGCCTTGTTGTACGGCGGCCTGCTGGGAACGCTGCCGGACCTGGACGTGCTGATGCGTTATCCCGACCCCGTGTCGCTGATGACCTACCATCGCGGATTCTCGCATTCCATCCTGGTGCTGACTGCGCTGGCCGCCGTCATGGCCTGGCTGATACGGCGCCGATGGCCCGATGCGCCCTATAGCGGCCGGCGCCTGTTCGCAACGCTGTTGCTGGTGCTGGTCACGCATCCGGTCCTCGACGCCTTTACCGTCTACGGCACGCAATTGTTCTGGCCCTTTCCCTTGGTGCCCGAAAGCTGGTCGGCGGTGTTCATCATCGATCCGGTCTATACCGTGCCCATGCTGGCTGCCGTGCTGGTGGCCGCATGGCGCGGCATGACACCGGCGACGTGCCGGGGGCTGGCGGCCACCGTGCTGTTCGGCGCGGCCTATCTGCTGGTGGCGCTGACCGGAAGGTTCCAGGCCGAAACCAGCGTGACGGCGGCGCTGCGCGAGCGCGGCGAACAGGTCGAGGCGGTGCTGGCCACGCCGATGCCCTTCAATACCCTGTTGTGGCGGGTCATCGCCAAGACTGGCGACGGCGCCTACTACGAGGCCGTCAGCGGCCGCTTCGATCGCCAACCGCCGGAAATGGCGCGCCTGCCCCTGCACACTGACGTCGGCCAGGCGCTGGCCGGCGTCCCGCTGCATGAGCGCCTGCGCTGGTTCACCAACGATTGGCTGCGCTACGACGCCCTGGGCGATGCGCTGGTCGTTACCGACCTGCGCATGGGAATCGCCGGCTACTACACGTTCCGTTTCGTGATGGCCGAGCGCGACGGCGACCGCTGGCGCGCGGTCACGCCGCGGCGCTGGCCCAGCGATCGCGGCAACTGGGAGCAGATGCGGCTGACCCTGGCGCGCATCGTCGGCAGCCAGCCCTTGCCCCTGGCCCGGTGGGCGCGCCAGGCGGAGAACTAGCGCGGCGCCGCGGGCACGGCGACGACGGGCTCGTCCTTGACGGTCTGCATCACGATGTGGGTGTAGAACGCCTGCACGTTGTCGTCCTGGTCGAACAGACGGTCGGCGAACGCCAGGTATTCGTCCATGTCGCGCATGTGCACGATCAGTACGCACGAGACCTCGCCGGTGACCATATAGCATTGGGTGACGGCGGGCTCGAGCGCGACCTGTTCCATGAAGGTGCGGCGGTATTCCGAGCCATGGCGGGCGAATTCCACGGTGACGATGGCCGAAAGCGGGCGCTCGACGCAGGCCGGGTCCAGCACGGCGACGATACGGCGGATGACGCCGCTTTCCTTCAACCGGGCCACGCGCCGCAGGCACGCCGAGGCCGACAGCCCGACGCGCTCGGCGAGCACGGCGTTGGAGATATCGGCGTCGCGCTGCAAAATCCCAAGAATACGGTGGTCTATGGCATCAAGTTGCATGGTTATGCAATTTTATTTTGCTGTTGTCCATATGATCGTTGATTCGGCTGCCTGCAGGCAATAAATCGCTGCCTCATTGTGTCGCATCCGGGCTATGCTGTCAGCTGTCATTTCCGTTCATTCAGCCCTGTTCATTCATCGTGCCATATCTGTCGGGTCTCATGCGGCGCAGCGGCCGCCTGTTCTTAACTTTGGTCAAGGTCATGCTGCCTGTCATGGTCGCCGTCCAGGCAGCGCAGGCGTGGGGCTGGATCGATATCCTGGGCCAGGCGTTCGCTCCGGCCATGGGTTTGCTGAATCTGCCCGCCGAGGCCGGCATGGTATGGATGACGGGCGCGTTCGTGGGGATCTACGGCGCCATCGCGGCGCTGATCAGCCTGGCGCCGGTGCTGGAGCTGACCGGCGGCTAGTTCAGCGCCCTGTGTTCCATGCTGCTGTTCGCCCATGCCCTGCCGGTGGAGCAGGCCATCGTGCGGCGCGCCGGCGCCAGTTTCTGGGCCACGGCGGCGCTGCGCGTGGGGGCGGCGCTGGGCTACGGCGCGGCGGTCTCGTGGTTCTGCCACGCCACTGGATGGCTCGATGAGCCGGTGTCGCTGCAATGGCTGCAGTCATCCGCGCTGGCCGGCGAGCAGGCCGGCGGCATATGGGCCTGGGTGCGCGGCACCGCCATGTCGCTGTCGTTCACCTACCTCATCATCCTGGCGCTGCTGGTGGCGCTGGACGTCATGGAACGCACCGGCATTACCCGCGCCATCACGGTGGCGCTCACACCGGTGCTGCGCGTTTCGGGCCTGGACCCGCGCGTCACGTCGGTCACCATACTGGGCGTGCTGCTGGGGCTGTCCTACGGCGGCGCGCTCATCATCGAAGAGGCGGAGAAACAGCAACTGGAAGCCCGGCCGCGCTTTCTGGCGCTGGCCTGGCTGTCGCTGTCGCATTCGCTGATCGAGGATACGGTGCTCTTGATGGCGCTGGGCGCCAACGGCTGGATCGTGCTGGTCGGCCGCCTGCTGGTGACGCTGGTGGTCGTGGCCATCCTGGCACGGATGCTGGGCGGGGGCGGCACGGCGCGCCGGCCCCTGGGCGCGCCGGCAGGCTGACTCAGGGCCTGGCCGGGGCGGGCAGGCGCGCAGCGATCTCGGCGATCAGGCGCCGCGCCGCATCCAGCTTGGCCGCGGCGGGCAGGGGGTGCACCCCGTGCTCGTCGAACAGCACCAGCTCGGTGGTGTCGGCATCCATGACCTTGTGCGCCAGGTTGCCCACCAAGAGCGGAATGCCCTTGCGCAGGCGCTTGGCTTCCGCATGCTCGGCCAGCTTTTCGGTTTCGGCCGCGAAACCCACGCACCAGGGCCCGCTCGCCAGCTTGGCGACCTCGGCCAGGATGTCCGGGTTGGGTTCGAATTCCAGCGCCGGCGCGCCGCCGCCTTCGGTGGTCTTCTTCAGCTTCTGCTCGCTGACGTTCTTGACGCGCCAGTCGGCCACGGCCGCCACGGCGACGAAGATGTCGGCGTCGTTGGCGTTGGCCATGACCGCGTCGTGCATTTGCCGCGCCGTGGTCACGTGCAGCGCCGTGACGCCGCGCGGAATGGCCAGCGCGGTGGCGCCGGTGATCAAGGTGACCCTGGCCCCCGCTTCGTGGGCGGCGCGCGCCAGGGCGTAGCCGGTCTTGCCGGACGAGCGGTTGCTCAGCACGCGCACCGGATCGACGGGTTCGGAGGTGGGGCCGGCCGTCAGCAGCACGTGGCGGCCCGCCAGCACCTTGGGCTGGAACGAGGCGATCAGGTCGGCGAGCAGTTCGTGGGCTTCCAGCATGCGGCCGGTGCCGGTTTCGCCACAGGCCTGTTCGCCGGCGGCCGGGCCCAGCACGGCAATGCCGTCGGCGCGCAACTGCGCCACATTGCGCTGGGTAGCCGGGTTGGCCCACATTTCACGGTTCATGGCGGGCGCCACCAGCAAGGGGCAGGCGCGCGCCAGGCACAGCGTCGAGAGCAGGTCGTCGGCCAGGCCGTGCGCCAGCTTGGCCATGAAGTCGGCGCTGGCGGGGGCGATCAGCACGGCGTCGGCGCCGCGCGTCAGGTCGATGTGCGCCATGTTGTTGTCGACGCGGGCATCCCAGGCGTCGACGAAAACCGGCCGGCCCGACAGCGCCTGCATGGTGACCGGCGTAATGAAGTGCGTGGCGGCCTCGGTCATGACGACATCGACGACCGCACCCTGTTCGGTCATGCGGCGCACCAGTTCGGCGATTTTGTAGCAGGCGATGCCGCCGGTCAGGCCGAGGACAATGCGTTTGCGGGCGAGATCGAGCATGGCGGGAAAAGGGCGCGGCGGCGCCGCCTGTCAAAGTGGTGGAGGAAAGGGCGGATGGACCGATTTTATGCGCTTTGCCGCGGCGACGGGGCCGGACGCCCCGGTCAGTCCTGCACGGTCGGCCGCTTGCGCGCCCGCAGCAGCTCGTCGACGACCAGCAGCACGGCGCCGCAGGTGATGGCCACGTCGGCCAGGTTGAATGCGGGATAGTGCCAGTCGCGCCAGTAGAACAGCAGGAAGTCCACCACATGGCCATAGGCCACGCGGTCGATCACATTGCCCAGCGCGCCGCCCATGATCAGCGTCAGGGCCAGGCTGAAGCGCGGCTGGCCGGCGGTGCGGCGCAGCAGCCAGACGATGACGATCGAGGCGCCCACGCCCAGCGCGGTGAAGAACCAGCGTTGCCAGCCTTCCTCGGAAGCGAGAAAGCTGAATGCCGCGCCCCGGTTGTACAGCAGGGTGAAGTCGAAGAACGGCAGTACGTTGAGGCGTTCGCCGTACTGGAAGGCGCCGTCGAAGTACAGCTTGGTCGCCTGGTCCAGCACGATGATGAGAGCGGCCGCGGCCAGCCAGGGGGCCAGTCGCGGCGCGGCGGCGCGGGCCTGCGTCATGGTCAGGCCCGCGTGCGCGGCTCGCCGGCGCCGAACAGGTTGCTCACGCAGCGGCCGCAGATCTCGGGATGGTCGGCGTCCTGGCCGACGTCCGGGCGCCAGTGCCAGCAGCGCTCGCACTTTTTGTGCCCCGACGCAGCGATCTCGATGCGCAAGTCGTCGGCGTCGGCATGCACGGTGGCGCGCGAGACGATCAGCACGAAACGCAGGTCATCGCCCAGGCTGGCCAGGATGTCGTGGTCGGCCGCGTTGGCGTACAGGTCCACTTCGGCCTGCAGCGACGAGCCGATGGCGCCGGCCGAACGCACCTCTTCCAGCTTGCGCTGCACCTCCGCGCGGATGGCGCGCAGGCGCGTCCACTTGGCGGTCAGGGCCTCGCCGTCGGCAAACGGCGGCAACGCGTGGTAGACCTCGGTGAAGATGGTGACGCGCGGGGCGTCGGCCTGCTTGGCCAGCGCCGAGCCGGCCAGGACCTTCCAGGCTTCCTCGGCGGTGAACGAGAGGATGGGCGCCATCAGCTTGAGCAGCGTCTGGGTGATGTCGAGCAGCGCGGTCTGCGCCGAACGGCGCGCGGCGCTGCCGGCAGCCGTCGTGTACAGGCGGTCCTTCAGGATGTCCAGGTAGAACGCGCCGAGGTCTTCCGAGCAGAACGTCTGCAGGCGGGAGACGGCCGGATGGAAGTCGTAGCGTTCGTAGTGGCCCTGGACTTCGGCCTGCATCTGCGCGGTCATCGCCAGCGCGTAGCGGTCGATCTCGAACAGCTCGCCATACGGCACGGCCTGGCCGACCGCGTCGAAGTCGGCCACGTTGGCCAGCAGGAAGCGCAGCGTGTTGCGGATGCGGCGATAGCTTTCGACCACGCGCTTGAGGATCTCGTCGGAGATCGACAGCTCGCCCGAGTAGTCGGTGGAGGCGACCCACAGGCGCAGGATCTCGGCGCCGAGCGAATCGGACACTTTTTGCGGCGCGATGACGTTGCCGACCGACTTGCTCATCTTGCGGCCCTGGCCGTCGACCACGAAGCCGTGCGTGAGCAGGCCCTTGTAGGGGGGATGGCCGTACAGCATGCAACCGGTCAGCAGCGACGAGTGGAACCAGCCGCGGTGCTGGTCCGAGCCTTCGAGGTAGAGGTCGGCGGGCCAGGCCAGTTCGGCGCCGTGCGAGCTGCCCAGCACGCCGTCCTTGCCGCCCAGCACCGTGGCATGGGTCGAGCCCGAGTCGAACCACACGTCCAGCGTGTCGCGGTTCTTTTCGTACAGCTCGGCTTCGTCGCCCAGCAGTTCGCGCGGATCGAGCGATTGCCAGGCCTCGATGCCGCCTTTCTCGACGCGCTGCGCGACCTGCTCCAGCAGCTCGACGGTGCGCGGGTGCAGCTCGCCGGTTTCCTTGTGCACGAAGAAGGCCATCGGCACGCCCCATTGGCGCTGCCGCGACAGCGTCCAGTCGGGGCGGTTGGCGATCATCGCATGCAGGCGCGCGCGGCCCCAGGCGGGGTAGAAGGCGGTGGCGTCGATGCCGGCCAGGGCGCTTTCGCGCAGGCTCGGGCCGCCGTCGCGCGGCTTGACGTCCATGCCCGCAAACCATTGGCTGGTGGCGCGGTAGATGACCGGCGTCTTGTGGCGCCAGCAATGCATGTAGCTGTGCGACAGTTTCTGGACCAGCATCAGCGAGCCGGCCAGCTTGAGCGCTTCGACGATCCTGGGATTGGCGTCCCAGATCGACAGGCCGCCGAACAGCGGCAGGCTGTCGACGAACTTGCCGTCGCCCATGACCGGGCCGAGGATGTCGCTGTCCGCCAGGCCGTGGGCCTTGCACGAGACGAAGTCTTCGATACCGTAGGCGGGCGCCGAGTGCACGACGCCGGTGCCGGTGTCCAGGGTGACGTAGTCGCCCAGGTAGATGGGCGAGGTGCGGTCGTACCCTTGGGCGGCGGCGGCCAGCGGATGGCGAAAGCGCAGGCCTTCGAGGGCCTCGCCCTTGGCGGTGGCGATGATCTCGCCTTCCAGCCCCCACGCCTTCAGGCTGGGCTCGACGCGTTCCTGCGCCAGCAGCAGCAGCGGACCGTGCACCGGCGTGGGCGTGACGCGCACCAACGCGTAGTCGATCTCGGGGTGCACGTTGAGCGCCTGGTTCGACGGAATGGTCCAGGGAGTGGTGGTCCAGATGACGATGGCGCCGGCGTCGACCTCGTCCAGGCCGAAGGCGCGCGCCAGCGCGCCGCGGTCGGTGAACGGGAAGGCCACGTCGATGGCCGGATCGACCCGGTCGGCGTACTCGACCTCGGCCTCGGCCAGCGCCGAGCCACAGTCGAAACACCAGTTGACCGGTTTCAGGCCGCGGAACACATAGCCTTTTTCCAGAATGCGGCCGAGCACGCGGATCTCGTCGGCCTCATTGCTGAAGTTCATCGTCAGGTAAGGGTTGTGCCAGTCGCCCAGCACGCCCAGGCGCTTGAAGTCCTTGCGCTGGCGATCGATCTGTTCGAGGGCGTAGGCGCGCGCCTTGGACTGGACCTCGGTGACCGGCAGGTGCTTGCCGTATTTCTTTTCGATCTGGATCTCGATCGGCATGCCGTGGCAGTCCCAGCCCGGCACGTAGTGCGCGTCATAGCCCGCCATGTTGCGGCTCTTGACGATGATGTCCTTGAGGATCTTGTTGACGGCGTGGCCGATGTGGATGTCGCCGTTGGCATAGGGCGGGCCGTCATGCAGCACGAAGCGCGGACGGCCGCGACTGGCGGCGCGGATGGCCTGGTAGACCTGGGTTTCCTCCCATTCGGCAACCCAGCCAGGCTCGCGCTTGGCCAGGTCGCCCCGCATCGGGAAGGGAGTGTCGGGCAGATTGAGGGATTTTTTATAGTCCATGAACGGCAAAATAGGCGCGCGCGTTTTGCGCGTCTTGGGCGATGGCGGCAGTCAGGGAGGGGAGATCGGCGAATTTTTCTTCGTCCCGCAGCTTGTGCAGGAACTCGACTCGCACGAGTTTACCGTATGCGTCGAGGCTCTCGTCGAGCAGGTGGGCTTCGAGCAGCACCCGGCCGCGGTCTTCGACCGTCGGACGCACGCCCAGGCTGGCCACCGCCGGCAAGGGCCGGTCCTGCAGGCCGAGCACGCGCACCACGTAAATACCCGAGCGGGTGGCGCAGCGCGGCGCCACCCGCAGGTTCATGGTCGGGAAACCCAGTTCGCGGCCCAGTTTCCGGCCATGGATCACATGGCCGCTGATATGGAACGGCTGGCCCAGCAGCTGCGCGGCGCGGTCCAGGTCGCCCACCGCCAGGGCGGTGCGTACCTCGGAGCTGGAAATGCGGTGGCCCTGGCGGTCGGTGATGTCGGCCAGGGTACAGACTTCGAAACCGTGCGCCAGGCCTGCCTCGCGCAGCAGGTCGATGTCGCCGCTGCGCTTGTGGCCATAGCGGAAATCCTCGCCGACCAGCAGCCAGCGGGTCTGCAGGCCGGCCACCAGCAGGTCTTCGATGAAGGCGTTGGCCGACATTTCGGCCAGCCGGGCGTCGAAGCGCTCGACCGCGACCTGTTCGATGCCGGCGGCTGCCAGCGCCTGCAGCTTGTCGCGCAGTCCGGAAATGCGGGTGGGCGCCAGTTCGGGGCGGCGGTTCAGGGTGGCGAAGTATTCGCGCGGGTGCGGCTCGAAGGTCATGACGGCGGGCACGAGGCCGCGCGCGCGGGCCTCCTGGCGCACGCGCGCCAGGATGGCCTGATGGCCGAGGTGGACGCCGTCGAAATTGCCGATCGTCAGGGCGCACGGCGTGCGTTGCGAGGGCGGGGGCGGGTAGCGGTAGATGCGCAGCGATGGTTTCACGACCGAGAGTTTACAATTTTGGGTTGACCCGCTTTTGGAAAGTTTTCATCTTGCCGCAAATGTCCAATCCCAAGCGCCGCCTCGTCATCCTGATTTCCGGGCGCGGCAGCAACATGCAGGCCCTGGTGCAGGCGTGCCGCGGGCAGTCCTGGCCGGCCGAAGTGGCCGCCGTGATCGCCAGCCGCCCGGACGCCGCCGGCCTGGATTGGGCGCGCCAGCAAGGCATCGCCACCGCGGCCCTCTACCACAAGGACTACCCCAGCCGCGAGGCGTTCGACGCCGCGCTGGCCCGGGAGATCGACCGCCACGCGCCCGATTACGTGCTGCTGGCCGGATTCATGCGGGTGCTCACGCCGGGCTTCGTCAATCACTACGCGGGCCGGCTGGTCAATATCCATCCTTCGCTGCTGCCGGCGTTTCCCGGCCTGCATACGCATGCGCAGGCCCTGGCCACCGGCGTGCGCGCGCATGGTTGCACGGTGCATTTCGTGACGCCCGTGCTCGACCACGGCCCCATCATCGCGCAGGGCTGCGTGCCGGTGCTGGCGGGCGATACGCCCGAGGCGCTGGCCGGGCGCGTGCTCGAGGTCGAACACCAGGTCTATCCGGCGGCGGCGCGCTGGCTGGCCGAAGGAAGGGTCAGCCTGACCGCCGACCAGCGCGTCGAAGTCGCCGGCGAGCCGCAGCGCCTCTTTTTCTGGCCGGCGGCGTAAGCCGGCGGCCTTCTGTAATACCAGGGCGTCTTGCGCCCTTCTTGGAATTGTCATGACGAAAAATACTGTCAACCGGCCGCGCACGGGCCGGGCCTCCACGCCAGTTCGCGCCGATCGCGGCGCGCCGGCGCGCGCCGACCGGCCTCGCACCCCGATTGCGGTCATTCGTATCGACCAGGTCCAGCGCGTGCTTGGCGAGGTGCTGCAGTGGACCTATCCCGCCGACGCCGTGCTGTCGCACTGGCTGCGCGCGCACCCTGGCATGGGCGGGCGCGACCGCGCCGAACTGGCCCAGGCGGTCTACGACGTGCTGCGCCACCTGCGTCGCTATCGGCAGTTCGCCGAGAGCGGGGTCGGGCCCGCGACGCGCCGGCTGGCCATCCTGGGCCTGGCGGCCACGATGAACCCCGAGGTCCTGGCCGAGGGGCTGGGCGCCGACGAGGCGGCGTGGCTGCAGCGCATCCGGCACATCGATGTGGCGACCTTGCCGCGCGCGGTGCGCGCCAGCGTGCCGGACTGGCTCGACGAGCGGCTGGCGCAGCTGGACGATTCCGAGGCCCTGCTGGACGCCTTGAACCGGCCCGCCAACCTGGATATCCGGGTCAACCCGCTCAAGGCCGAGCGCGACCCCATGCTGGCCGTGTTGCGCGCCGGCCCGGCCGGACGCTTCGACCCCCAGCCCATGCCTTATTCGCCGTGGGGCATTCGCCTGGCGGGGCACCCATCGGTCAATCGCTGGCCCCAGTTCGAGGACGGCAGCATCGAGGTGCAGGACGAGGGCAGCCAGTTGCTGGCCCTGCTGATGGGGCCGCGGCGCGGCGAGATGATCATCGATTTCTGCGCCGGGGCGGGCGGCAAGACCCTGCTGCTGGGCGCCCTGATGCGCTCGACCGGCCGTCTTTACGCATTCGACGTCTCGGCGGCGCGGCTGGCGCGCGCCAAACCGCGCTTCGCCCGCAGCGGCCTGTCCAACGTGGTGCCGGTGGCGATCGACAGCGAGAACGACACGCGGGTCAAGCGGCTGGCCGGCAAGGCGCAGCGCGTGCTGGTGGACGCGCCGTGCAGCGGCATCGGCACCCTGCGGCGCAATCCCGACCTGAAGTGGCGCCAGCACCCCCAGTCCATCGCCGAAATGTGCGAGCTGCAGCACCGTATCCTCAAGAGCGCGGCGCGCTGCGTGGCGCCCGGCGGGCGGCTGGTCTATGCGACCTGCAGCCTGCTGGCCGAGGAAAACGCCGAGCAGGCCGAACGCTTCCTTGCCGAACACCCGGATTTCGAACGCCTGGACGCTGCGCAATTATTGGCCAATCGTTGCGCCAATCTGACATTGAGCGGCCCCTACGTGCAGCTGCGGCCGGATGTGCATGGCACCGACGGCTTTTTCGCCGCGGTATTCGAGCGCCGCAAGCCATCCGCGGCGGCCACGCAGGAGCCTGCGGTCGTGGCGGCCGAAACCGGGCCCGGCGAGCCGGAAGACGCGGCCGGCTAGTTGCGCGGCACCACCATGATGGCGGCGCTGTCGCGCCGGGACGCGGGCTGGCGGGGTTGATGGGTGACCTCCCAGATCACCGTGTCCTGGCCCGGTTGCGTGCCCCGGTACACGATCTGCGTCACGGGCACCGCCGTGTGCGCGCAGCGCCCGCCCGGGCCGCTGTTGCCCTGGGACTGCACGACGGTGGCAGTGCCCAGGCGCGGCGGTTGCACGATGCGCACCAGCGGCGGGCGCAGCGGCGCGCAATCGGCGCCGCGGATCTGGTAATACGATGCCAGCGTCACGTTGTCGCCTACCTGCACGGTAGGGCCGGCGGCCCAGGCGGCGGGCACGGCGAGGGCGAGAAGGGCGGGTAATAGGCGTAACATCGAGAATGGCCGGTGCGGATCAGGGTGTCAGCATACAGGTAGCCGGTTCTTTGTAGCAAAATGTATTATTGCTATGGTGCTGGCGGCCCTGCACCCTCATCTACAGGGTGGGCCAGTGGGCGGCAGGGGCTGCGCGCAACCCGACCAGATGCAGCTTAGTGCTTGATTTCCCTTAAAAACTATTTTGAAACCACGCTGTCATAAGGGCATCAGGTAGGCTAAACTTTCAGCCACTTTACAAGTGAGGCTCCAAAAAGCTTTATGGATTCCATCCTTTCTTTCATTTCCGGCGGTCTGACCCAAGCCACTTGGTGGCAGATCGTGCTGTTCACCCTGGTCGTGACGCACATCACCATTGTGTCGGTCACGGTGTTCCTGCACCGCAGCCAGGCGCACCGCGGCCTGGACCTGCATCCGGCAGTGATGCATTTCTTCCGCTTCTGGCTCTGGATGACCACCGGTATGGTCACCAAGGAGTGGGTCGCCATCCACCGCAAGCACCACGCCAAGTGCGAGAAGGAAGGCGATCCCCATTCGCCGATGCTGTTCGGCATCTGGAAGGTGCTGTTCCGCGGCGCCGAGCTGTATCGCGAGGAGTCCGCCAACAAGGAAACCATGGCCAAGTTCGGCCACGGCACGCCCGATGACTGGCTCGAACGCAACATCTATTCCAAGCACAGCCTGGCCGGCGTGCTCACCATGCTGGCCATCGACCTGGCCCTGTTCGGGGCGGTCGGCCTGACGGTCTGGGCGGTGCAGATGGCCTGGATCCCGTTCTGGGCGGCCGGCGTGGTCAATGGCATCGGCCATTACTGGGGCTACCGCAACTACAACAGCCCGGACACCAGCACCAACGTGTTCCCGTGGGGCATCATCATCGGCGGCGAAGAGCTGCACAACAACCACCACGCGCACGGCACCTCGGCCAAGTTCTCGGCCAAGTGGTACGAGCTGGACATCGGCTGGGGCTATATCAGCATCCTGAAGTTCTTCGGCCTGGCCAAGGTCAAGAAGGTTGCGCCCAAGCTGAAGCTGGAATCGGGCAGCAAGGGCATCGACCTGAGCACGCTGCAAGGCGTGATCACGCACCGCTACGAAGTCATGGCCCGCTACGGCGACCTGGTCAAGCGCGCCGCGCGTGAAGAGCTGAGCAAGCTGAAGTCCTCGCGCCAGCAGGACGCCGCCAATTGCCGCTGGACCACGCTGCGCCGCGTGCGCCGCTGGCTGCACCGCAACGAGGAAGTCCTGCAGCCCGAGCAGCGCGCCGAAGTCGACCAGGCCATCGCCCAGAACCAGTCGCTGTCGACGCTGGTGCAGATGCGCCGCGAACTCGGCCGTCTCTGGGAAAGCTCCAGCGCCAGCAGCGAGCAGCTGTTGCATGACCTGCAGGCCTGGTGCCAGCGCGCCCAGCAAAGCGGCATCGCCGGGCTCGAGCAATTTGCTCTGCATCTGCGCCGCTACGCGGCATGATGCTGGAAAAGCTCAATCCTGAACAACGCGCTGCAGTAACGCTCGAACCGCAACACGCCCTGGTTCTCGCCGGGGCGGGCAGCGGCAAGACCCGCGTACTGACGACCCGGATGGCCTGGCTGATTCAAACCGGCCAGGCCAGTCCATTTGCGCTGTTGGCAGTCACCTTTACCAACAAGGCGGCGCGTGAAATGCTCACGCGCATGTCGACCCTGTTGCCGATCGACACGCGTGGCCTGTGGATCGGTACCTTCCACGGCCTGTGCAACCGCATGCTGCGCGCGCATCATCGCGACGCGGGCTTGCCGCAGGCATTCCAGATTCTCGATACCACCGACCAGCTGGCCGCCATCAAGCGCCTGCTCAAGGCGGGCAATATCGACGACGAGAAGTACCCGCCACGCGATGTGCAGCGTTTCATCAACGGTGCCAAGGAAGAGGGGCTGCGTCCCGGCGACGTCGAGGCCTACGATCCGCACCGGCGCAAGCTGATCGAGATCTACCAGCTGTACGAGGCGCAGTGCCAGCGCGAGGGCGTGGTCGATTTCGCCGAGCTGCTGCTGCGCGCGTACGAGCTGCTGTCGCGCAACGCGCCGGTGCGCGAACATTACCAGCGGCGCTTCCGCCATATCCTGGTCGATGAGTTCCAGGACACAAACACGCTGCAGTACAAGTGGCTGCGTCTGCTGGCAGGCACCGGGGCGGCGATTTTCGCGGTCGGCGACGACGATCAGTCCATCTATGCGTTTCGCGGCGCCAACGTCGGCAACATGGCCGACTTCGAACGCGATTACGCACATGGCCGTGTCATCCGCCTGGAACAGAACTACCGCTCGTACGGCCACATCCTGGATTCGGCCAATGCCCTCATCGGGCACAACACCGGACGCCTGGGCAAGAACCTCTGGACCGAACAGGGCGAGGGCGAGCCGGTGCGCGTCATCGAGCAGCCCTCCGACGGCATGGAGGCGCAATGGCTGGTCGACGAGATCCGCGCGTTGATCAACGACGGCCGCATGCGCAGCGAAATCGCCGTGCTCTACCGCAGCAACGCGCAATCGCGCGTGCTCGAGCATGCGCTGTTCTCGGTGGGCATCCCCTACAAGGTGTACGGTGGCCTGCGCTTCTTCGAGCGCCAGGAAATCAAGCACGCGCTGGCCTATCTGCGCCTGATCGCCAATCCGAACGACGACACCTCCTGGATGCGGGTGGTCAACTTTCCGACCCGCGGCATCGGGGCGCGCACGCTCGAGCAGCTCAGCGACGCGGCGCGCGCGCACGACACCAGCCTGTTCGGCGCGGTGGCCCGCGTCGGCGGCAAGGGCGGCTCGAATCTGGCGCAATTCGCGCAGCTGATCGGACAGATGGCGCACGACACGCGCGAGCTGCCGCTGCCCGAACTGGTGGACCATGTCATCGAGGCCAGCGGCCTGAAGGCCCACTACCAGACCGAACGCGAAGGCGCCGAGCGCCTGGAGAACCTCAACGAACTGATCACCGCTGCCACGGTGTTCGCGGCCGAGGAAAACTTCGAAGGCTTGCCGGCCGGCGTCGTGCCCGATCACGATGTGAGCGGCGCCCTGATGCCGGGCGTCGTCGATGCCCCGCAACCCGATACGCTGGGCGGCCTGACACCGTTGGCGGCTTTCCTGTCGCATGCGGCGCTGGAAGCCGGCGACAATCAGGCGCAGGTGGGCCAGGACGCGGTGCAGCTGATGACCGTGCACGCCGCCAAGGGCCTTGAGTTCGACGCCGTGTTCATCACCGGCCTGGAGGAAGGGCTGTTCCCGCATGAGAACAGCATCATGGAGCCCGCCGGCCTCGAGGAAGAGCGGCGCCTGATGTACGTGGCGATCACCCGGGCCCGGGAAAGGCTGTATCTCAGCCTGGCGCAAAGCCGCATGCTGCACGGCCAGACGCGTTACGCCATGCGTTCGCGTTTTCTCGAAGAAATTCCCGAGCAGCATCTGAAGTGGCTGAGCCCGCGCGCCGGCCTGCATCAGGGCGGCGGCTTCGGCGGCGCGGCGTCGGCCTGGAGCAGTCGCGGCGACGCCTTTGGCCGCAAGCCTACCGGCACTGCCGCACCTCGGCAGCCGCGTGGCATGGCCAGCGGCGTCACCGTGGGCGAGCAGCAGTTCCGGGTGGGGCAGGGCGTGCGCCACGCGCGCTTTGGCGACGGCACCATCATAGGCCTCAGCGGTTCGGGGCAGGACGCCCAGGCCCAGATCCAGTTTCGCGACGTGGGTGCCAAGACGCTGGCGCTGGGCATCGCCAAGCTGGACATCATCACGGCCTGAGCTTCGCGTCTTGCGCCCGCATCGGCTGGCGCAAGACGCGGCAGGGCCATTCTCAATAGCGGTATCCCACCTGCAGCCAGATCTCGCGTCCGGTGCGATAGCGCCGCGCATCGATCAGGCTGTCGCGCGGGTTGGTTGTCAGCGCCGCGATGCGGTTGAGCACATTGAGCACGTCCAATGCCAGGGTGACCTGGCGCGCGAACGGGGGTTGCCAGATAAGGCGGGTGTCCCAGCTCCAGTACGAAGGGGCGGAAAGCGATTCGTACATGTCGAGGTACTCGGGGGCGGGCCCTGTGTCCACGAACGCGATTTCCTTGCGCCGCCCGTGCCAGTTCACGGTGTTGCTCCACGTCAGTCCGTGGCGCGGCCAATGGCCGGTGAGATCCAGCGAGACCTTGTGCGGCAGGTTGAAGCTGCTCGGCGGCAAGTTCGCTGCCGGGATCCGCTTGCCGTTGTAGTACACATAATCGGCCCGTTCCACAGGCGATGATTCATAGCCCTCGGCCAGGTTCAGGTTGCGCTTGTTGCGCTGGTAGCCCCAGCTGGCCTGGGCATGCCACAGCGTTTCGCCCAGCCGCCACGCCTCTTCGTTGGCCAGGGTGAGATTCCAGCCGTCGGTGCGCGAGTTGCCTTCGTTGGTATAGCGATAGCCCACGCGCGAATCGCCGCGGCGCGTGACCTGGTCGCGGCCGTTGCGGTGCACGAACGTCAGCACGCCGCGTATGCCGTAGGCGCGCTGCGCCAGCGAGAAGGCCCATTCGTCGTCGTAGGGGCTGCGCAGGCCGTCGTAGTTCACGCGCGTGATTTTGCGTCCATTGGGCACGGGATCGCCGTGGTGGTCCAGCACTTGCTCGCTCAGGCGGCTGAACTCTTCCTGCATGGCGATCTTGAGGACATGCCCGCCGTAGTAGCGTGACCAACCCGCGCTCAGGACGGTGTCGTCGCTGCCCAGCACATCCCAGTCCAGGCGCGCCCGGGGCGCGAGCGTGCGGTGGTGCAGGAAGTTGTCCCTGTCATAGCGCAGGCCGGCGTTCAAGGTCCAGCGCCGCCACGTGAGTTCATCCGACGCATACAGCCCCAGCCTGGTGTAGTCGAGCGTAACCGAGCCCGGCAGGTGGCGGACCTTGCTGAAGTGTTTTTCGGTGCCGTCCTCCCGGTGCACGGCCCGGTACGAGTACGACTGGTTGTAGCGCTTGAAGCGCGCGCCGGTGTGCTCGACCTGCAAGCCCACATAGGAGGCATGGCTGACCGGGCCGGTCTGGATGGGCGCCAGGTCGAGCCGCGTGGCCAGCGTCAGGTTGCGCTGGCCCTTTTCGTCCTTGCCATATCCGCCGCTGGCGAATCCGGGCCGACCGTCGACGAAGTCGTGCTGCACGAATTCGGTATGGGCAGAGTTGCGGTGGCTGTCGAACCGGTCCCATCCCAATTGCGCCGACAGCTTGCCGCCGCGCAAGGTATGTTCGATATTCCAGACCGCGCCCTGCGCGCCGTGCCGATTGCGCCAGTCCGTATCGCGGAAGAAATTGCTCACCAGATGTTCGCGCCGATCGGCGTACTTCAGGCTCAGGTCCGTGATCGTGTCGGCATCCAGGCGCAGGCTGAACTTGCCCAGCAGGTTGTCGACGCGGTCCAGGGAGTCGTCGCGCTCGGGACGGTCCAGGTGGCCCACCGCGCCCAGGCGCCAGCGTTCGATCCGGGAAATGCGCCGTGACAGGCCCAGCACCAGGCCGGCGCGTTCGCCGAGCGCGATGTCGGCGGACGCGGTATGGAAGCGCTTGCGCCAGGACGGCGTGAAATCCGGGGTGCCCTGCAGCCAGTCTTCGGCGTTGCCGGGCGCGATCTTCTGCCGTGTCAGGTTCGAGCCGTTCCAGCGATAGTCCAGCTTCACGTGGTTTTCGCCCGACGGCCGGCGCAGGCGCGCATCCACCACGCCGCCGTTGAATGCGCCATACTCGACCGGAATGCTGTTGTCGAAGACGCGCACTTCGCCCAGCAGCGCAGTGTCCAGAAAATAGGCTTGCGGGTTGCTGGGAACGTCGGTGAAGTTGCGGCTCTTGTTGGCCGGGTCGACCCGGCTGGTGGCGCCGACGCCGTCGATGAGAAACAGGTTCTGGTAGGGGCTGGCGCCGTGGATGGAGATGTCCTCCACGTTCAGCGTTCCCCGGTTGGCGCCGTCCTCGGCGGTGCCGCTTTCGCGTATGGCGGGATGCGTGGCGATCAGCGCGCTGAGGTCTCGGTTGGAGGCCGGCGTGGCGGCGATCTCCTGCTCGGTATAGACGCGCTCGCGCGTTGCGTCGCCGTACACGCGCACCGGTTCGAGCGGCCACGCCGCGGCCGCGTCGGCGGCGCGCACGACGGCATAGCGGTTCGCGCCCGCGGCGCGCCATGTCAGGCCGGAGCCGCGCAGCAGGTGTTGCAGCGCGGCCTGCGCAGTCATCGTGGCGCGCAGCGCCGGCGCCTGTTTACGCGCGGCCTCGCGAGCATCGAACGAGAGCGCCACGCCGGCTTGCCGGGCGTATGCCCGCAGGGCCGCGTCCAGGGGTTGGGCGGGAAGATCGAAGGCGAGGGCGGGGGATTGCGTCGCCGCGTGGGTCGCCGCGGCGGTGCAGAGCAGCAGCGCGGCCAGAGTTGTGCGTTGGCGCTTCTTGAGGATGGGTTTCGACATGCGTGCCTTCCGGACTGAGTGAAATACAGTCGTGCAAGAGCATGCATATCGGACGCGAGGACGATACCGGGCGCGGGGGGCAAGGTGGCCGTGTATCCGGGCTCATGGGGCGTTCAGGAAATCCAGCAGTGCCTCGATCTCGCCGGGGCTCGGGTCCGGCGGGCGCAGCCAGCCGCCCATCGGCGCGCCGCGGTAGCGGCGGTGCCGTGATGCTGGGGGGGATACGTCCGTGTGCGAAGACATGGCGCCGGCGCGGTACTGCGCGGTCAGAGTCGAATTCGCGGCGGAGTATAGGAGATAATGCGTCTCGCTGGTTTTACGCTGCGCGGATTCCTACGCCAAGGTGCGCGGGCGCCGCGCTCAGGCGGCGTTGTCCTGCTCGATCTCTTCGAGTGCCTGCTGGATCTCCAGCCATTGCTCCTCGAGGTCATTGAGGCGCTTGCCGGATTCGCCGTGTTCGGTCATCACTTGCTGGCGTTCGGTGCGTCGCGCGTCGGAATAGAGATCGGCGTCGGCGATCACGGCATCCAGTTCCTGCAGGCGGGCGCGGGCGCGCTCCATGTCGGCCTCGACCTTCGCCAGTTTGGCGGCCAGCGGCTTGCGCAGCGTGGCCAGGCGTTGCCGCTGCTCGGCTTCGAGCCGGCGCTGGGCCTTGCGATCGATGGCCACGCCCGGCTCGCCGGCGGCGGCCTCGCGCGCGGCGGCGCGTTCGCCGGCGTTGCGGGCGGCCAGCCAGTCCCGATAGTCTTCGAGATCGCCGTCGAACTCGCGCACGCCGCCGTCGGCCACGATCCAGAAGCTGTCGACCGTGGTGCGCAGCAGGTGCCGGTCGTGCGATACCAGCAGCATGCTGCCGGAGAATTCCGCGAGCGCCGTGGCCAGCGCCTCGCGCGTCTCCACGTCCAGGTGGTTGCTGGGTTCGTCGAGCAGCAGCAGGTTGGGTTTTTGCCAGACGATCAGCGACAGGGCGAGACGGGCTTTCTCGCCGCCGGACATGGGGCCGACCTTGCTCAGCACGGTGTCGCCGGAAAAGCCGAAGCCGCCCAGGTAGTTGCGCAGCTCCTGCTCGCGCACTTCCGGAGCCAGCCGCGCGAGGTGCGCGAGCGGCGTGCTGTCGAGGTCCAGCATGTCGAGCTGGTGCTGGTGGAAATAGCCGATCGCCAGCCCGCGCGACGCGCGCCGCGTGCCGGCATGCGGGGCCAGCTCGTCGGCCAGCGTCTTGATCAGGGTGCTCTTGCCCGCGCCATTGGCGCCCAGCACGCCGATACGGCTGCCGGCTCGCACCATCAGCGTGACGTCGCGCAGAATGGGCTCGGCGCCGCCGTAGCCGGCATCCATGTGTTCCATGGCCAGCAGCGGGTCGGGCATGTGGTCGGGCGAGGGGATGCGGATATCGATGCCCGATTCGGCATGGATAGGCGCCAGCGCTTCCATGCGCGCGAGCGCCTTGACGCGGCTTTGCGCCTGCTTGGCCTTGGAAGCCTTGGCCTTGAAACGATCGATGAAGCCTTGCAGGCGCGCGGCTTCGCGCGTCTGGCGTTCGTAGGCGATATTGGCCTGGCGCAGGCGTTCGGCGCGCTGCAGCAGGAAGTCCTGGTAGCCGCCGCGATAGCGCTGCAGCTTGGCCTGGTCGAAGTGCAGGATGGCGCGCGCCACCGCGTCCAGGAATTCCGTGTCGTGCGAAATCAGCAGAACCGTACCGGGATAGGCGGTCAGCCATTTCTCCAGCCACAGCATGGCGTCAAGGTCCAGGTGGTTGGTTGGCTCGTCCAGCAGCAACAGCTCCGACGGCGCCATCAGCGCGCGCGCCAGCGCCAGCCGCATGCGCCAGCCGCCGGAAAAGCTGCGCACCGGCTGCATCCATTCGGATGGCTTGAATCCCAGGCCCGCGAGCAACTGCTCGGCGCGCGAGGCCGCGCTCCAGGCGCCCGCCTCGATCAGCGCCGCTTCGGTTTCGGCGATCTGCGTGCCCTGGTCGTCGGTCAGCGCGGCGCGCTGGGCCTGCAGTGCGCGCAGGTGGGTGTCGCCGTCGATGACGAATTCGCGCGCCGCTTGCGCGTCGGCGGCGATCTCCTGCTGCACGCTGGCGATGCGCCAGCCCGCGGGCAGGTCCAGGTTGCCGGCGTCGGGGTCCAGCGCGCCGGTCAGCAGCGCGAACAGCGACGATTTGCCCGCGCCGTTCTTGCCGACGATGCCGACGCGTTCGCCGGGATGCACAACGAAATCGGCGCCGTCGAGCAGCACTTTGGTGCCGCGGCGCAGGGTCAAGCCAGAAGCGCGTATCACGTGTTCAATTGTTCGCGGGTAAGCAGCAGAATCTGGTCCGAGGATTCCGCGGTGTCCAGCCATACCGGCTGCAGATCAGGGAAGGCCGCCTCGAAATGATCGCGCTCGTGGCCGATTTCCAGCACCAGCACGCCGTCGGCGGACAGGTAGCCGGGGGCCGCGGCCAGGATGCGGCGCACCAGATCCATGCCATCGGCGCCGCCGGCCAGCGCCAGCGCCGGCTCGTGGCGGTATTCCTGGGGCAGGGCGTCCATCGAGGCCTGGTTGACGTAGGGCGGGTTGCAGACGATGACGTCATAGGCGGCCGCCGGCAGGGCCTCGAACAGATTGCCCTGGCGCAAGGTCAGGCGGTCCTGCAGACCGTACTCGGCAACGTTGCGCGCGGCGACTTCCAGCGCATCGGACGAAACGTCGACGGCGTCGACTTGCGCAACGGGAAAAGCCAGCGCGGCCAGGATGGCCAGGCAGCCCGACCCGGTGCACATGTCCAGGGCGCGCTCGACCTGCAGCGGATCCCGCACCCAAGGCGCCAGCCCCTCGTCGAGCAGTTCGGCGATCGGCGAGCGGGGCACGATCACACGGCGGTCGACATGGAACCGATGGCCGCGCAGCCAGGCCTCGCCGGTCAGGTAGGCGGCCGGCAGGCGCTCGGTGACGCGCCGGTCTATCAGGTCGAGCACGCGGCTGCGTTCGCTCGGCAGGACGCGCGCATCCAGGAACGGATCGAGCGTATCGGGCGGCAGATGCAGGCCGTGCAGCACCAGGTAGACCGCTTCGTCCCAGGCGTTGTCGGAGCCGTGGCCCAGCGCGACACGGGCCGCGTTCAGGCGCGACACCGCGTAGCGGATCAGGTCGCGCAGGGTCTGCAGCTCTTGGCGATTATTGTTTTGCATGGAGGATCAGTCGGCCAGCAGCAGGTTTTCCAGCGTGCGGCGGTAAATGTTCTTCAAGGGCGCGAGGCTGGACAGTTCGATGCGCTCGTTGACCTTGTGGATCGTGGCGTTGCAGGGGCCGAACTCGATGACCTGCGGGCAGATCCTGGCGATGAAGCGGCCATCGGATGTGCCGCCGGTGGTCGAGAGTTCGGCCTGCAATCCGGTTTCGGCCTGGATTGCCGACACCAGCGCATCGGTCAGCGAGCCGCGCGGCGTCAGGAAAGGTTCGCCGCCCAGCTCCCAGTCGAGCTGGTACTCCAGGCCGTGGCGGTCCAGCACCTCATGCACGCGCGCCTTGAGCTGGTCGGGCGTGCTGGCGGTGGAAAAGCGGAAATTGAACAGCGCCACCGCCTCGCCCGGCACGACGTTGGTCGCGCCCGTGCCGGCGTGCAGGTTGGAGACCTGGAACGTGGTGGGCGGGAAGTACTCGTTGCCCTGGTCCCATTCGATGGCGACCAGTTCGGTCAGCGCCGGCGCCAGTTGATGGACCGGGTTGCGCGCCAGGTGGGGGTACGCGACATGGCCTTGCACGCCCTTGACCAGCAGGCGCCCGGACAGCGAACCGCGGCGTCCGTTCTTGCATACGTCGCCCAACGCCTCGGTGGAGGTCGGTTCGCCGACGATGCAGTAGTCGAGCTGTTCGCCGCGCTGGCGCAGCTCGTCGCAGACGATCACCGTTCCGTCGACTGCCGGCCCCTCTTCGTCGGAGGTGATCAGCAGGGCGATCGAACCCGGGTGTTCGGGGTGCGCCGCCACGAACTCCTCGGCCGCCACCACGAAGGCGGCGATCGAGCTTTTCATGTCGGCGGCACCCCTGCCGTACAGGAACCCGTCGCGCTCGGTCGGCACGAAGGGGTCGCTGTCCCACTTGTCGCGCGGACCGGGCGGCACCACGTCGGTATGGCCGGCGAACACCGTCAGGGGCGCGCCGGCGCCGCGTCGCGCCCACAGGTTGGTCACGCCGCCGCGCGCAATCGTTTCGCATTGGAAACCGATGCGCTCCAGGCGCTGCGCCAGCAGCATCTGGCAATCCACATCGTCGGGCGTGACCGAGGGACGGGCGATCAGATCCTTGACCAGATCCAGTACGGCAGATGCGGTCATCAGGCCCTCAGCAGGTCATTGATGCTGGTCTTGGCGCGGGTCTGCGCGTCGACGCGCTTGACGATCACCGCGCAGGTCAGGCTGTGCGAGCCATCCTCGGACGGCAGCGAGCCGGGAACCACGACCGAGCCCGACGGCACGCGGCCGTACGAAACCTTGCCGGTGGCGCGATCGTAGATCTTGGTGCTTTGCGACAGGAACACGCCCATCGCCAGCACCGAGTTCTCCTCGACCACCACGCCCTCGACGACTTCCGAGCGCGCGCCGATGAAGCAGTTGTCCTCGATGATGGTGGGGTTGGCCTGCAGGGGTTCGAGCACGCCGCCGATGCCCACGCCGCCGGACAGGTGCACGTTCTTGCCGATCTGCGCGCACGAGCCCACGGTGGCCCAGGTATCGACCATGGTGCCTTCATCGACATAGGCGCCGATGTTGACGTAGGAGGGCATCAGCACCACGTTGCGGGCGATGAAAGCGCCGCGGCGCGCCACGGCCGGCGGCACCACGCGGTAGCCGCCGGCCTTGAACGCGGCTTCGCCGTAGCCGGCGAACTTGGTCGGCACCTTGTCGTAGAACTGCAGCGGGCCCTGGCCCATGACGGCATTGTCGTGCAGCCGGAACGACAGCAGCACGGCCTTCTTGATCCATTGGTGCACGATCCATTGATCGTCGATTTTTTCGGCCACGCGCAGGCGGCCCAGATCCAATCCGTCGATCGTGTGTTCGACGGCATCGCGCACTTCGGCGCTCGCGTCGACGGGCGACAGGTTGGCCCGGTTTTCCCAGGCTTGTTCGATGGTGGTCTGCAGGTCGAGAGTCATGACGGCTCAGCTATTCCAGGGTTGATCAAATGGAGGTTCTTGCAAAATGGGCGATGCGCTCGGCGGCCTGTACGCATTGGTCCAGTGGCGCCACCAGCGCGATCCGTATGCGGCCTTGGCCGGGGTTGGCATTGTGCGCTTCGCGCGCCAGCAGGCTGCCCGGCAGCACCGTGACGCCGGTACGGCCATAGAGCTCGCGCGCAAACGCCGTATCCGAGCCGGGCGTGCCCGCCCACAGGTAGAACGAAGCCTGTGGCGCGCGCACATCCAGTACGTTCTGCAGGATGGGCAGCACGGCTTCGAACTTGGCGCGATACTGGCGCCGGTTTTCCTGCACATGCGTCTCATCGGACCACGCAGCGATGCTGGCGGCCGAAACAACCGGGCTCATGGCGCTGCCATGGTAGGTGCGGTACAGCAGGAAGCGCGCCAGCAGCGCGGCGTCGCCGGCCACGAACCCCGAACGCATGCCGGGCACGTTCGAACGCTTGGACAGGCTGGAGAACGCCACCAGGTTCGTGTAGCGATCGCGCCCCAGGCGGCGCGCCGCCTGCAGGCTGCCCAGCGGGGGGTTATCCTCGTCCAGATAGATTTCCGAGTAGCACTCGTCCGCGGCGATCACGAAACCATGGCGATCGGACAGCTCGAACAGGGTGCGCCATTCTTCCAGGCTCATCACGTTGCCGGCGGGATTGCCCGGCGAACACACGAACACCAGTTGGGTCCTGCGCCAGACCTCGTCGGGCACGCGCGCCCAGTCGCAGCCGAAATCGCGTGCCGGGTCGGCGTTGACGTAATAGGGGGTAGCGCCGGCCAGCAGGGCCGCGCCCTCGTAGATCTGGTAGAACGGATTGGGACACACCACCAGCGCGCCGGCCGAGGGATCGATGACGGTCTGGGCGAAGGCGAACAACGCCTCGCGCGAGCCCAGCACCGGCAGCACTTCGCTCTCGGGATCGGGCGCGGGAATGCTGTAGCGGCGCGACAGCCATTGCGAGATCGCCTGGCGCAGGGCCGGCTCGCCCTTGGTCGACGGATAGACCGACAGGCCCGCCAGGTTGGCGGCAATGGCCTGGCCTACACAGGCCGGAGCCGCGTGCTTGGGCTCGCCGATCGACAGGTTGATGGGAGGCAGGTCGTGCGTCGGCTTACCAGCGTCCGCAAGCAAGGCCCGCAATTTTTCAAAAGGATAAGGATGCAAGGCATCGAGGCGCGGATTCATGGGGCATGATTTTAACAAGCAAGCTACAATAGCGGGCTTGGCTTTGCGAAGGTGGCGAAATTGGTAGACGCACCAGGTTTAGGTCCTGACGCCGTAACAGGTGTGCGGGTTCGAGTCCCGCCCTTCGCACCAACTCATTGACACCCGTTGATCGCTATTATCAATTCTTTTTGAATCAACGGGTTGGCCGGCACCTTCCCCTGCCTTTCTGGCCACGCGGCGCGCTTGCCCGGTGTCGCATCCATCGCCGCTTCCCCCGTCCGTAAAAAGAACTGCCGCCATCCCTTGTGGGGATGGCGGCAGTTCGACTGCGCACGCGAACGCCGGCCGGGGGGGGCCGGCCGATGCTCAGTTGCGGGGCGGGTAGTCGAGTTCGCCGAAGGTGTATTGGCCGCTGGCCTTGGCCTGGGCCAGTTCTGCCTTGACCTGGTCGCGGCTCGGGGCGGCGGTGCTGCCGGTCTGCGCGGCGGGATATTCCAGCTCGCCAAACGTGTATTGGCCGTTGGCCTTGGCTTGCGCCAGTTCGGCCTGCACCTGGGCGCGGGTCGGCGCATTGGCGTCGGTCTGGCCGTAGACGCCCTGGTAGGGCAGGTTGTTGGGTTCGGCGTTGGGCGCGGCCTGGGCGCCTGCGCTCAGCAGGCCGAGCGACAGCATCAGGGCGGTAGCAAGGGTTTTCATGGCAATTCCTCCGGTTCACTTGGATGTGGGACTCCGGACACGGCGGGCTTTCTGTTCCGTCGTAGTTCGTTGTTTCGTTTCCCAATGGCCGAATTGTGCGCGCTCGTGACATCCGGATAAACCCTGGTTTTTGGTAAAGATTATTCCATTTTTAGGCCTAATTTCTTGGAATAAACCAGATCATTGCATGAATGTAATGATCGACTAGGGCAGGACGACGACTTGCGGGGAGCGGGCGAGCCACGGCCACGGGCAGGCGATTTCGCGATCTGGGCCGGAATTGCCCTGGTTTCCGTCCCTTTGGCGGCTGGCTTACTTTTTAAAATTCGATTTTGTATTTTGTATCGAAAATATTTCGAGTTTTGACAAGGCGGCACCTGCAATGAAACCGACTTCCATCCTGGCACGTTTGCCCCGCTATCTCGGCGCCTGCGCGCTGGCCGCGCTGGCTGTCGCGCCGCTCGCGCCGGCGCAGGCACAGACTCCGCTGCCCGCGGGACTCGGCGCCGCCGAGGTGCGGCAGTATTTGTCCGGCCTGCCGTCCGATGCCCTGCGCCAGCAGGCGTCGTGGCTGGCGCCGGCGCTGTTGCGCCCCTATCTGTCAGGCCTGACGGATGCGCAATTGCGGCAATATGTGCAGGCGCTGACACCCGGGCAGATCACGCAGGGGCTGGCGGCGTTGACGCCTGCGCAGCGTGCGCGGCTGCAGCGCGAATTCGAACGGCAGGCGCGCCGGCAGGTGCAGCAGGCGGTACGGGCCGAGGTCGCCGCGCGCAGCGCGCGGGCGGTGGCGATGGGGCAGAGCGCATCGATGCTGCTGCTCGACGCCGAGATGGGAACCCTGGCGCAACGCCAGGGCGATCTGCGCCGCGGCCACGACGAGGGCGCCTTCTGGGCGCGCGGCAGCGCGAACCGCTTCAAGGTCGATACGCCGGACACACCGGCGTTCGACCTGCGCGTGGAGTACCTGACGCTGGGCGCCGACCATGGCTGGCGCCTGGACACGGGGCGGCTCTATCTGGGCGCCTACGCCGGCGTCTCGCGCGCCCGCATGGATGACAACGACATCATGCACGGCCGGATCGAAAGCCGGTTCCTGGGCACGTACCTGACTTATGTGGACAACGGCGGGTTCTACGTCGATGCGGTCAGCAAGCTGGGGCGTATCGACGAGTCCGTGTCGTTCGACCTGCCGCTGGAGCTGGGCGACTACGACGACGATATATCGCATACAACGTATACGGGCAGTGTCGAGGCCGGCTATCACTTCAGGTTGCCGCAACGCTGGTTCGTCGAGCCGCAGGCGCAGGTGATCTACTCGCGCAGCAGCCAGACGTCGGTGCAGGGGCGGGCCGGCGTGCGCGCCGGCCGGGATTTCACCCTGGCCGGCGGCGCGACCTTGCGTCCTTATGTCAGCGCCTCGTACCTGCACGAGTTCTCGCACGACGACTCGGTCGATTTCGGCGGCAAGTCGTACGATGCCGAACTGCCCGGCAGCCGCTGGCAGCTGGGCGCCGGCGCGGCGCTGGACGTGGGGGCGCATCGCGCCTACGCGGATCTGCGCTATGGGCACGGCGCCAATATCAGCCAGGACCTGTCGCTGAACATCGGCTACGCGTACCGCTTCTAGCGCGCCGGGCCGCGCCGCGGGGCCGCCTATAATGGCGGCCCGTTGGTCTTCCCAGGCGCCCGCCTTTCGATCTCATGGTCTACGAGGATTTTTTCTGGTTCATGGCCGCGCTGGTGGCGTTGGCCCTGGTCGGTGGCGCGCTGTTCGGACGCCTGGGCCGGCTTGCCCACAGCGTCATCGCGATGCTGGGCCTGGCTATCGCGGTCGGCGTGGCGGTGCTGTTGGGCGCGCGAGGCGAGGACGTGGGCCCCTACGCGCCCCTGCTGGCGATCGCCGCGTTCATGTTCTGCCTGATGATCGGCGGCGCGGCAACACTGGTTACGCGCCGCGTAAGGCGGCGCCATCTGACGCACTGAGCGCGCCATCGGGCGCGCCGGCTTTTTCTTGGACAATCATCATGGATATTTCCAGCCACCTGCTTGCCGAACTCGCCAATGGCGTTTGCCTGGAAACCCGCGTGGATGGCCAGACCATCGGCACCTATGTGGTGCTGGGGCCTGCCGATCTGGACGCCATCGCGGACATCGTGCCGCGCCAGCGCGTGGAGGAGGGGGCCGACATTCACGCGGCGGCGGTCGACAGCGTCGACGGGGCGCAAATGGAGATCGATCAGGTCATCGAGAATATGAATCCCGGCGACGTCGCGGTGTTCTTCTGCGCCGACGGCGACTGCTATGGCGCCGCGCTGGACCTGCTGGGCTTGCCGGTCGACGAGTAGCCGCCGCAGGCGGGCCGAGGGTCATGCGCACACCTTATAAGCACATTACCGAGACGCAAATATTTGCGCAAAAAATAAGCATCGTGGCACGGCAGTTGCTCTTTGTTGCAATATTGGCACGCGTTTTTTAGGATTATGTTGACTTGTGAGGGGAACCTGACGATAGTGTCGGCACACACGAAATCAAGCGTTGCAATGTTTGTTCAGTGCCGTGCCTTCTCCGGCGTCCGCGTTATTGTTCTACTGCCCCTCCTTGATTGATTCGTGGTCCCGGGTCTCGGCCCATTAATTTCTAGGAAATACAGTATGGAAACCGGCGTCGTTAAGTGGTTCAACGCGGAAAAAGGTTATGGCTTCATCACCCCGGAAGCGGGCGGCAAGGATTTGTTCGCGCACTTCTCGGAAATCCAGGCCAATGGCTTCAAGTCGTTGGAAGAGAATCAGCGCGTCAGCTTCGTGACGGCGATGGGCCCGAAGGGTCCTCAGGCGACGAAGATCCAGATTCTGTAAGAATCTGAGCGTGTCCATAAAAGCCCCCGCCAGGGGGCTTTTTCATTGCTTGGCCCAAGCGGCCAATTCCGCAGGAGCACGACATGTCCGATTCGATGGCCGGCCCGGCAGCCTTGCCCGATGCGGCGACCGTTCTCGCGTTCTGGCGCGAGGCGGGACCCGCCCGCTGGTATGCCAAGGACGAGCAATTCGACCGTACGTTCACCATGCGTTTCGAAGCCGCGCACATGGCGGCGGCGCGCGGGGAATTGATGGCCTGGTCCGCCAGCGCCGAGGGGGTGCTGGCCTTGCTGATTCTGCTGGATCAATTCCCGCGTAACGCCTATCGCGGTACCGGCCATATGTTTGCCACCGACGGGCTGGCGCGGCAGATCTGCGAGCAGGCGATCGCGGCCGGGCTGGACCGGCAGGGGCCGGAAGATTTGCGGCAGTTCTATTACATGCCGCTCGAACATGCCGAAGATTTGGCGGCCCAGGAACAGTGTGTAAGCCTGATGGCGCCGCTGCACGCCGAAACCTTGCGTTGGGCGGAAATTCACCGCGATATTATTGCTCGCTTTGGGCGTTTCCCGCATCGAAATACTGTCTTGGGCCGCGCCACGACCGTCGAGGAACAGCAGTTTCTGGACCAGGGCGGATTTTCCGGCTGAGGGCTTCGCATATTCAGTCGTGATGCTGAAAAACCGCGTTTTCTGGCCGAGTTCCCTCAATTTTGTATGCTGTTGTAACGTCGCTTTCTGGTGTGGAATTTTCCGCTTTCGGCGGGCTTGCCGGGCTGGCCGCAAGCGCACGTTCATGCGCGCGGGGAAGGCCGCGATCCGGTGCGTAAGGCCGATTGACCTGTCGGGGCATCACTCCTACACTGAACTGGCGAGATCTTCAAGCGACGCGGTGTCTTGTGTTCTGGTCGCCGTAGCTCCGTTTAGCGGGGTCAATGCCATCCTTGATTATCTGGCGCCCCGAGCAACCGCTCTAAACAGGTTCAAGGACATTTCATGGCAACCGGTATCGTCAAGTGGTTCAATGCCGAAAAGGGCTATGGATTCATTATGCCCGATGACGGCAGTAAAGATCTTTTTGCACATTATTCCGAGATCCGCAGCGAGGGCTACAAATCGCTGCAGGAGAATCAGCGCGTATCCTTCGAGGTGGGACAAGGGCCCAAGGGGCCAAGCGCCAAGAACATAAAAGTCATCGCCTGACGGCCCCGTTGTCGCCGCGGCCGGCGCAGTTCCGGCGGGCCGCATGAAAAAAGCCCCATTGCCTCGCGGCAGTGGGGCTTTTTGTTGCGCGCCGTATTCAGTGCGACGGATGGGCGCCGTGCCCGACGGACTGGCTGGTCAGGCGGTCGACATACGCGATGCCGATCGCCGACAGGATGAAGACCACGTGGATGATGGTCTGCCACATCACGCCGGTTTCGGTGAAGCGGGAATTGGGCGAGCCCAGGTTGCTCGCCTCGATGAAGGTGCGCAGCAGGTGGATCGACGAGATGCCGATGATGGCCATGGCCAGCTTGACCTTGAGCACGCTGGCGTTGACGTGGCTGAGCCATTCCGGCTGGTCGGGGTGGCCTTCCAGGCGCAGGCGCGAGACGAAGGTTTCGTAGCCGCCGACGATGACCATCACGAGCAGGTTGGAGATCATGACCACGTCGATCAGGCCCAGCACGATGAGCATGATTTCCTGCTCGCCGAAGGACAGGGTGTGGGTGACCAGGTGCCACAACTCCTTCAGGAAGAGCAGGACGTATACGCCCTGGGCGACGATCAGGCCCAGGTAGAGCGGCAGTTGCAGCCAGCGCGAACTGAAGATCAGCGCGGGCAGCGGGCCGAGGCGGGGTTCTTGGATGGGATGCATGGGAGGTTTGCGAGCCATGGTTGTGTGGAGAATTCGGGCGGGCGAAATTCTACCGTCCCCGGATGCGCCGTGCGCGGCCCGTCGCGGCTGCTCGCCGGGCGCTTCCCGGGGCGCTCCGGTCCCCGGCGAGTTTCCGGTAAAATGACCTGTTTATCCGCTATATCATCTCCCTCTTTCTCGGAAAATAGGTCTCTTAATGCAGCCTGTGGTTGAAACCCTCTCCGGCCTGGAGCGCCGTGTTGATCTGGCCGTCTCGGTCGCCGAAGTCGAAAAGGAAGTCCAGGCGCAATTGAAGCGCGTGGGCCGCACGGCCAAGGTCGCCGGCTTTCGTCCCGGCAAGGCGCCGCTGGCGATGCTCGAGCGCAGCCATGGCCCCGGCATCCGCTACGACGTGATCAACAGTCTGGTCGGCCGCGCTTTCGAACAAGCCGTCGACGGCGCCAAGCTGCGCGTCGCCGGTTCGCCCACCCTCACTCCCAAGACCGAAGGCGTCGCCGACGACACGCTGGCGTTCACCGCCACGTTCGAGGTGTACCCGGAAGTCACCGTGCCGGACCTGTCGGCGCTGGCCGTCACCCGCTACGACACCCCGGTCACCGACGCCGAAGTCAACCAGACGCTCGACGTGCTGCGCAAGCAACGCGCCAAGTTCGAAACCCGCGAAGGCCGCGCCTCGCAGGACGGCGACCGCGTCGTGCTGGACTTTGCCGGCACGATCGACGGCGTGCCCTTCGAAGGCGGCAAGGCCGAGGACTTCCCGTTCGTGCTGGGCCAGGGCCGCATGCTGCCCGAATTCGAGGAAGCCGCGCTCGGCCTGAAGGCCGGCGAGAGCAAGGTGTTCCCGCTCAAGTTCCCTGACGACTACCAGGGCAAGGAAGTCGCCGGCAAGACGGCCGAGTTCACCGTCACCGTCAAGGAAGTCGCCGAAGGCGTGCTGCCCGAGGTCGATGCCGAATTCGCCAAGTCGCTCGGCCAGGCCGAAGGCGATGTCGAAAAGCTGAAGGCCGACATCCGGACCAACATCGAACGCGAAGTCAAGGCGCGCCTGCAAGGCCGCACCAAGGGCAGCGTGATGGATGCGCTGGTCGAGGCCGGCAAGTTCGACGTGCCCAAGGCGCTGGTCGACAGCGACGTGGAAGGCCGTATCGCCGCTGCCCGCGAAGAGCTCAAGCAGCGCGGCGTGCCCAATGCCGATTCCGTGCCGATGCCGGCCGAGGTGTTCTCGACCGAGTCCGAGCGCCGTGTGCGCCTGGGGCTGCTGGTCTCCGAACTGGTCAAGCAGGCCCAGCTGCAGGCCAAGCCCGAGCAGGTGCGCGCGCGCATCGAGGAGTTCGCGCAGAATTACGAACAGCCGGCCCAGGTCGTCAGCTACTACCTGGCCGACCGCCAGCGCCGCGCTGAAATCGAGGCGATCGTGCTCGAGGATAACGTGGTCGCCCACGTGCTCGAGAACGCCAAGGTCGCCGACGAGAAGGTGCCTTTTGATCAGTTGATGGGGATGGCATAACCATGCAGCGTTTCACCGATTTCTATGCGGCAATGCACGGCGGGTCGTCGGTGACGCCCACCGGCCTGGGCTACATCCCGATGGTCATCGAGCAATCGGGCCGGGGCGAGCGTGCCTATGACATTTACTCGCGGCTGTTGCGTGAGCGCCTGATCTTCCTGGTCGGGCCGGTCAACGACAACACGGCCAACCTGGTCGTGGCCCAGTTGCTGTTCCTGGAATCGGAGAACCCCGACAAGGACATCTCGTTCTACATCAACTCGCCCGGCGGGTCGGTGTACGCGGGCATGGCCATCTACGACACCATGCAGTTCATCAAGCCCGATGTGTCGACGCTGTGCACCGGGCTGGCCGCCAGCATGGGCGCATTCCTGCTGGCGGCGGGGAAGAAGGGCAAGCGGTTCACGCTGCCCAATTCCCGCATCATGATTCACCAGCCCTCGGGCGGCGCCCAGGGGCAGGCCAGCGATATCCAGATCCAGGCGCGCGAAATCCTGGATCTGCGCGAGCGCCTGAACCGCATCCTGGCCGAGAATACCGGCCAGCCGGTCGAGCGCATCGCGGTAGACACCGAGCGTGACAACTTCATGTCCGCCGAAGATGCGGTATCGTATGGTCTGGTGGACAAGGTTCTGACCTCTCGCGCGCAGACCTGATCGGCGCGCTTGCAGGACCCTGGCACTGCCGTCATGTTCGATAAGCGTTGATCGCGCCGGCCCTCATCCGGCTGGCGCGTCTTCACCAGAGATACGAAACACTTATGCCTGAAAAAAAGGGATCGGCAGACGCAAAAGTGCTGCATTGCTCGTTTTGCAACAAGAGCCAGCACGAAGTCCGCAAGCTGATTGCAGGTCCTTCGGTATTCATCTGTGATGAATGCATAGACCTTTGCAACGACATCATCCGCGAGGAAGCGCAGGCTACCGCGCGCGCTGCCATTCGCTCCGAGCTGCCCACCCCGGCCGAAATCAAGACCTTTCTCGACCAGTACGTGATTGGCCAGACCAGCCCCAAGCGCATGCTGGCGGTGGCGGTCTACAACCACTACAAGCGTATCCGCCACGGCGAGATCAAGGGCGACGAAGTCGAGCTCTCCAAGAGCAACATCATGCTGATCGGCCCGACCGGGTCGGGCAAGACGCTGCTGGCGCAGACGCTGGCGCGCATGCTCAACGTGCCGTTCGTCATGGCCGATGCCACGACCCTGACCGAGGCCGGCTACGTCGGCGAGGACGTCGAGAACATCATCCAGAAGCTGTTGCAGAACTGCAACTACGATGTCGAGAAGGCGCAGCGCGCCATCATCTACATCGATGAGATCGACAAGATTTCGCGCAAGTCTGACAACCCGTCGATCACCCGCGACGTATCGGGCGAGGGCGTGCAGCAGGCGCTGCTCAAGCTGATCGAAGGCACGGTCGCTTCGGTGCCCCCGCAGGGCGGCCGCAAGCATCCCAACCAGGACTTCGTCCAGGTCGACACCACCAACATCCTGTTCATCGTCGGCGGCGCCTTCGACGGCCTGGAAAAGGTCATCCGCGACCGCACCGAGAAATCGGGCATCGGGTTTTCGGCGGCGGTGCGCGCCAAGTCCGAGCGCGGCGTGGGCGAGCTCTTCAGCGAGGCCGAGCCCGAGGACTTGATCAAGTTCGGCCTGATCCCCGAACTGGTCGGCCGCCTGCCCGTGGTCGCCACGCTGGACGAGCTGGACGAGGCCGCGCTGGTGCAGATCCTGACCGAACCCAAGAACGCGCTGGTCAAGCAGTTCCAGAAGCTGTTCGCCATGGAAGGCGCGGAACTCGACGTGCGGCCGGATGCGCTGAAGGCGATCTCCCGCAAGGCGCTCAAGCGCAAGACGGGGGCGCGCGGCCTGCGCTCCATCCTGGAGGGCGCGCTGCTGGACACCATGTATGACCTGCCGTCGCAAGGCAACGTCAGCCGCGTGGTGCTCGAGGCCAATGCCGTCGAGGGCGACGGCAAGCCCCTGTTGATCTACGCCGACGAATCCGAAGCCGCCTCTGGCGAGAAGGCCGGGCGTGGCGAGGTCCGTGACGCGGCGGCTTGATCTTCGATCCCGGCCGCCATTGCAAGAAAACCCGTTTGTAACGGGTTTTTTTGCATCTTCCCGCTATCTGGATGCCGAGCGCTTGAATTTTCGGCTATTGTTCCCATATCAGACGTAACCGACGTGGAGACCTGGGTCTGCCCTTGCCCCGTCCCCCATTACGCCGAGTCATACCGAGGAACCCCCCTATGTCTGCCAGTCAGACCCTGTCTTCCGACCCGATTGACCTGCCGTTGTTGCCGCTGCGCGATGTTGTCGTGTTTCCGCACATGGTTATTCCGCTGTTTGTCGGCCGCCCGCGCTCGATCCGCGCGCTGGAGGTGGCGATGGAAGCGGGCAAGAGCATCATGCTGGTGGCGCAGAAGTCCGCCGGCAAGGATGACCCGACTCCCGAGGACGTCTATGAGATCGGCTGCGTGGCGAGCATCCTGCAGATGCTCAAGCTGCCCGACGGCACCGTCAAGGTGCTGGTCGAGGGCACCCAGCGCGCCCGCATCGACAGCATCGAAGACGTCGATTCGCATTTCACCTGCCAGGTGACGCCGATCGAGCCCGATACCCTGCAGGGTTCGGAGACCGAGGCGCTGCGCCGCGCCATCGTCGCGCAGTTCGAGCAGTATGTGAAGCTGAACAAGAAGATTCCGCCCGAGATCCTGACCTCGCTGGCCGGTATCGACGACGCCGGCCGCCTGGCCGACACCATCGCCGCGCATCTGCCGCTCAAGCTGGAGCAGAAACAGAAGATGCTCGAGGTCGTCGTGACCGCCGAGCGCCTGGAAGGGCTGCTGACCCAGCTGGAAACCGAGATCGACATCCTGCAGGTCGAGAAGCGGATCCGCGGGCGCGTCAAAAAGCAGATGGAGAAAAGCCAGCGCGACTACTACTTGAATGAGCAGGTCAAGGCCATTCAGAAGGAGTTGGGCGAAGGCGAGGAAGGCGCCGACATCGAAGAGCTCGAGAAGAAGATCATCGCCGCGCATATGCCCAAGGAGGCGCGCAAGAAGGCCGATGGCGAGCTCAAGAAACTGAAGCTGATGTCGCCCATGTCGGCGGAAGCGACGGTGGTGCGCAACTACATCGATACGCTGATCAACCTGCCCTGGAAGAGAAAGAGCAAGATCAACAACTCGATCGGCAATGCCGAGCGGGTGCTCGACGACGACCACTACGGGCTGGAAAAGGTCAAGGAACGCATTCTCGAGTACCTTGCCGTGCAACAGCGCGTGGACAAGGTCAAGGCGCCGATCCTGTGCCTGGTGGGCCCCCCGGGCGTGGGCAAGACCTCGCTCGGCCAGTCGATCGCCAAGGCGACCAACCGCAAGTTCGTGCGCATGGCGCTGGGCGGCGTGCGCGACGAGGCCGAGATCCGTGGCCACCGCCGTACCTATATCGGTTCGATGCCGGGCAAGATCCTGCAGAACATGTCCAAGGTCGGCGTGCGCAATCCGTTGTTCCTGCTGGACGAGATCGACAAGCTGGGCATGGACTTCCGTGGCGATCCGTCGTCGGCGCTGCTCGAGGTGCTGGATCCGGAGCAGAACCACACGTTCCAGGACCACTACATCGAGGTCGACTTCGACCTGTCCGATGTGATGTTCGTGGCCACCAGCAATACCTTGAACATCCCGCCGGCCCTGCTGGACCGGATGGAAGTGATCCGCCTGTCCGGCTACACCGAGGAAGAGAAGATCCACATTGCTCGCGACCACTTGCTGCCGAAGCTGATGAAGAACAACGGCGTCAAGGACAACGAGCTGACGGTGGACGATTCCGCGCTGCGCGATATCGTGCGCTACTACACCCGCGAGGCGGGCGTGCGGGCGCTGGAGCGCGAGGTCGGCAAGATCTGTCGCAAGGTCGTCAAGCAACTGCTGATCAAGAGCGATGAAGCCAAGGCGGCCGGCAACAAGACCGCCGAGGCGCAAACGGTGCTGGTCAACGGCGACAACCTCAACGATTTCCTGGGCGTGCGCCGCTATACCTTCGGCATGGCCGAAAAGGAAAACCAGATCGGCCAGGTGACCGGCCTTGCATGGACCGAAGTGGGCGGCGATCTGCTCACCATCGAAGTCGCGGACATGCCCGGCAAGGGCAATATCCAGCGCACCGGTTCGCTGGGCGACGTCATGAAGGAGTCGGTCGAGGCCGCACGCACCGTGGTGCGTTCGCGGGCGCGCCGGCTGGGGTTCGCCGACAGCGTGTTCGAGAAGCACGACATGCACGTCCACGTGCCCGAGGGCGCCACGCCCAAGGACGGCCCGTCGGCGGGTATCGCCATCACCACCGCCATGGTGTCGGCGCTGTCGCGCATTCCGGTGCGCGCCGACGTCGCCATGACGGGCGAGATCACGCTGCGCGGCGAGGTGTTGCCCATCGGCGGCCTGAAGGAAAAGCTGTTGGCCGCGCATCGTGGCGGTATCAAGACGGTGCTGATTCCCGAGGAGAACGTCAAGGATCTGGCCGAGATTCCGGATAACGTGAAGAACTTCCTGGAGATCGTTCCGGTGCGCTGGATCGACAAGGTGCTGGAGCTTGCGCTGGAGCGCATGCCCGAGCCGCTGTCCGAGGAAGAAGCCGTCAAGGAAGCCATCGTGGCCAAGCCCGCGGAGGCCGGCGCCGCCGATCCGGTCATGAAGCACTGAGCCGACGCCGGCTCAGGCCGGTGGCCAGCGACCCGCAAAACCGGGCCCGGATCATCCGGGCCCGGTTTTTTTTCGGCTATCCGCGGGTTCGGCGGTTCCAGCCCGGCAATGCGTGGCCGGCGGGGGCGGGTTCAGTCGTCGCCGAAGCAATGCAGCGCGACTTCGCGAAAGCGCTGCGCCGCGGCGCTGGATGGCTCGGGCAGCAGCAGGGCCAGGCCGATTTCGGCCGCCGGCGAGACGTCGGCGATGGCCCGGTAGGCCACGCGCGGGCTGGGGTTGTATTGCATGACCGCCGGCACCAGCGCCACGCCCAGGCCGCTTTCGACCAGCGACAGCACGGTCTGCACCTGCGTGGCTTCTTGCGTGACCCGGGGCAGGAAGCCGGCCCGTTGGCAGGCCAGCATGGCCGTGGCGTGCAGGCCGGCGGCGTCTTCGCGGGAATAGAACACGAACGATTCGGTCGCCAGTTCTTCCATCCTGATGTCGGCCTTCTGCGCCAGCGGATTGCCCAGCGGCAGGGCCGCGACGAAATCTTCGGCCAGCAGCGGCGCCAGGCGCGCGCGCGACGGCGTCAACAGCGGCGTGCGCACCAGCCCGACGTCGAGATCGCCGCTGTCGACGCGCTCGGCGATGCGCACCGAGGTGCCTTCCTTCAGCACCAGCTCGACGCCAGGATACTCGGCGCGGAACAGTCGCACGATGCGCTGCAGCACGCCGTTGGTCGTGGAGCCCACGAAGCCCACTTTCAGGGCGCCGCCGGTGCCCGAGGAGGCGGCGCGCGCCGCCGCCAGCAACTGGGCGTTATGAAACAGCAGCCGGCGCGCCTCGGCCAGGGCCGCATGCCCGCCTGGGGTGAGCGAGACGCCGCCCGAGCCCCCGCGCTCGAACAGGCGGGTGCCGAGCTCGGCCTCGAGTTTCTGGATGGCCACGGTCAGCGGCGGCTGGGTCATGTGCAGCCGGTCGGCGGCGCGCCGGAAATTCAGCGTCTCGCCCAGGGTCACGAATTGGCGTACCCGCCGTAAGTCCAGCATGGGGTCGGCGGGCGCGTCGCCCGCGCCGGCCGGTATGGTCGGATCGGTCATGGGAGCCCCTTCGGGGTGGGCGACGCGTACTCAATATCACTTTGGCTGAGTTGATACCTAGATGGCATGCGAGTAGTTCCCGTGATCAGCAGAAATCAGCGGATAGCAGTGTAGATCACCAGATATTTGATATGCAACGTATATCAAATTTGATTGAAATAATATTAGACTAGGATGGGATGCCGTTCCTAAGATGAGCGCCAACGAATCATGGAGGCGACACAGACATGGACACGGCGCTCGGACACATCAAGGTCCTGGACTTGACCCGCATCCTGGCCGGCCCCTGGGCGACCCAGACGCTGGCGGACATGGGCGCGGAGGTGGTCAAGGTCGAACGCCCGCGGGTGGGCGATGACACCCGCGCCTGGGGGCCGCCGTTCCTGAAGGACAGCGAGGGGAACGAGACCGCCGATTCGTCGTATTTCCTGGCCGCCAACCGCGGCAAGAAATCCATCACGGTGGACCTGGCGCACCCGGACGGCCAGGCCCTGATCCGCGACCTGGCCGCCACGGCCGACGTGGTGGTGGAAAACTACAAGGTCGGGACCCTGGCGCGCTACGGCCTGGACTACGAAAGCCTGAAAGCGATCAACCCCCGGCTGGTGTATTGCTCGATCACGGGCTTCGGCCAGGACGGTCCCTACGCCTCGCTGCCGGGCTATGACTTCGTCTTCCAGGGCATGGGCGGGTTGATGAGCATTACCGGCCAGCCGGAAGGCACGCCGGGCGACGAGCCCATGAAGGTCGGCATTGCCATCAGCGACTTGCTGACGGGCATGTATGCCACGACCGCCATCCTGGCCGCGCTGGAGCGCCGGCACGTCAGCGGGACGGGGCAGCATGTCGATATGTCCTTGCTCGATTGCGTGGTCAGCATCAGCTCGTATCAGGCCATCAACCACTTCCTGTCGGGCAAGATTCCGCGGCGCATGGGCAATGCCCACTCGAACATGGTGCCGTACCAGGTATTCCGCTGCAAAGAGGGCGATGTCATCGTGGCGGTGGGCAACGATGGCCAGTACCGCGCCCTGTGCAAGCTGATCGAGCGCGACGACCTGGCCACGGACGAGCGCTACGCCACGCCCGGACAGCGCAACCGCAACTGCGACACGCTCATTCCCGAAATTGCCCAGGCCATGCTGGCGCGCACCATGCAGGAGTGGGGCGCGCTCATGGAAGCCGCCAATGTGCCTTGCGGCCCCATCTACAACATGCAGCAGATGTTCGAAGACCCGCACGTGCAGCATCGCGGCATGCGTTTGTCGTTGCCGCACAGCGCCGGCGTGCAGGCGCCTGCGGTGGCCAGCCCCATACGCCTGTCCGACACCCCGATCCAGTACGGCCGCTCCGCCCCGTTGCTGGGCGAGCACACCGACAGTGTGCTGGCCCAGTGGCTTGGCCTGGCGCCGGCGCGCATTGCCGAATTGCGGGCGCGGGGCGCGATCTGAGCCCGCGCGCCATCGCCGCGATCCGGCGGTTTTCCCGTGTTTCACCAAAGAAAAAAGGAGACAGTATGCTGCGACACACCTTCATCCGCGCGGCCCTGGCGGCCGCGTTGGCGGTCTGCGCCGCGGGCGCGCACGCCCAGGCCAAACCCTCGTCGATCCGGCTGGTGGTGCCTTACCCGGCGGGCGGCGCCGCCGATCAGATTGCCCGGCTGGTGGCCAACGATGCCGGCGCCATCCTGGGCACGCCCATCGTCATCGAGAACAAGGGCGGCGCGGGCGGAATGATCGCCGCCGAATCCGTCCTGCAGGCGGCGCCGGACGGCGCGACCTTCTTCGTGGGCTCCAACGCACCCATCGTCATCAATCAGGCCATCTATGAAAAGATGTCCTATGACCCCGCCAAGGATTTCGTTCCCGTCGCCGGCATGGGCAAGGCGCCGCTCCTGCTGGTGACGCGCAAGGACCTGGGCACCGCCGACGTGAAGGCCCTGGCCGAGCTGGGCAAGCGCGAGGCCGGCAAGCTGACCATGGGCTCGGCCAGCAGCGGCAACATCACCCACCTGGCGGGCGAGTACGCCGCCAGCCAGATGGGCTTCAAGGTGACGCACGTGCCGTTCAAGGCCAGCGCGCCCGCCATCACCAGCCTGATGGGCGGGAACATCGACATCATGTTCGACGCCTTGCCGTCGTGCATGGCCCAGGCCGAGTCGGGCCGCATCGTGCCGCTGGCGATCCTGGACGATCAGCGCTTTCCGCAGCTGCGCGACGTGCCCACCGCGAAAGAACTGGGGTATCCCGGCCTGGAGGCCGCGGTGTGGTTCGGCGTGATGGCGCGCGCCGGCACGCCCGATTCGTCCATCGGCGCGATGAACAAGGCGATCAACCAGGCACTGCAAAAGCAGGAACTGATCGACAAGCTGCGCCGCATCGGTGCGCAGCCCATGCCGGGCTCGCAGCAGGATTTCGCCCGCTTCATCGATGCCGAGCGCAAACAGTGGGTGCCGTTGGCCAAGTCGCTCGGCGTACGGGCGGATTGATGCCATGAAAAAAAACAGCTTCGATTCCATCGCGGCCCTCAAGGCCTTTGCCGGACAGCCGGCGGCCGTGGGCCAGCCCATCGTCGTCGATCAGTCCGCCATCGATACGTTCGGCGACGTCGTGCACGACAGGCAGTGGATCCATGTGGATCCGGTCCGGGCCGCCGCCGAGTCGCCGTTCGGCACCACCATTGCCCACGGCTTGCTCACGCTTTCGTTGATCACGGGGTGGTACCACCAGCTGTTCGAGTTTCCCGGCCGCAAGCTGGCGCTGAACTACGGCTTCGACAAGGTGCGGTTTCCCGCGCCGGTGCCCAGCGGTTCGGCCCTGGTCGGCAGCTTCCGCTTGGCGCGGGTCGACGACCTGGGGCCGGACGAAGCGCGGTGCCTGTGGGAGGTCGACGTGCGCGTGGCGGGCGCCGAGCGGCCGGCGATGGTGGCCGAGTGGCTGATGCAACTGCGTTATTGAGCGCGCGGCGGGAGTGATCATGTCTGTACTGGAAACTTCCCGCGTCGGCGCCTGCGCCGTGCTGACCTTGAACCGGCCGGCCGCGCGCAACGCGCTCGACATGGATTTGCGCAACGCCCTGGCCAAGGCGCTGCCCGAGATCCGCGACGATGCGACGGTGCGCGCGGTGGTGCTGACCGGCGCCGGCGGGCATTTTTGCGCCGGCGGCGATATCCGCGCGATTGCGGCCGGGCAGGGCAATGCCGACGTCTTCGAAGGCCGCAACCGCATCCTGAGCATGCAGCGCTGGTTCGACGACCTGGTGGACCTGGAGAAACCGGTCATCGCCGCCGTCGATGGCGTGGCCTTCGGCGCGGGCCTGTCGTTGGCGCTGGCCGCCGATTTCGTCCTGGCCTCGCCACGCGCGACCTTCTGCGCCGTGTTCGCGCGTCTGGGGTATGTGCCGGACCTGGGCGGCATGTATTTGCTGCCACGGGCGGTGGGCCTGGCGCGCGCCAAGGCGCTGGCATTTTCGGCCCGGGTGGTGGGCGCGCCCGAGGCGCTGGAGATGGGTATCGCGCACCAGTTGGTCGACGACCGGCCGGTGCTCGATGCCGCCCTCGAGCTGGCCGGGCGCTTCGAGCAGGCGCCGGCGGGCGCGCTGGGCATCGTCAAGTCGGTGATGAACCACGCGTTCGAGTCCGACCGCCGTACCGTTTACATGCAGGAAGCGCTGGCGCAGGCGCTGTGCCGCGAAAGCGCTTTTCATCAAGAGGCGGCGCGTCGTTTCCTCGACAAGCAGGCGCCGCTGTACCAATGGCCCCAGGAGCAACAATGACCGAGCATCCCCAAGCCGCATCCGCGCTGCTGCCGCAGCAGGAGTATTTCGCGCATCTGGCCGACGGCCGCTTCATGATCCAGCGTTCGCGCAGCAGCGGCGAATACGTGTTCTACCCGCGCGTGGCCGCGCCGCGCACCGGCGCGCAGGACCTGGAGTGGGTGGCGGCCTCGGGCCGGGGCACGGTCTATGCCACCACGGTCATGCGGGTGCGCCCGCCGGCCGCGCCTTACAACGTCTGCCTGGTCGAACTCGAGGAAGGCCCGCGCATGATGAGCCGCGTCGAGGGCATCGGGCCCGAGGACGTGCAGGTCGGGATGGCGGTGCGCGCGCGCATCATCCGCGACGACGCCGGCGAGCCGCTGGTGGTATTCGAACCGGCCGGCCCGTCCGATGCCGGCATCGGCCAGGGGAGGGCGGCACAATGATCCAGGAGCGCTTTCCGCGCGGCAAGACCGCGATCGTGGCTTGCGCCACCTATGGCATCGGCGAGTCGCCGGGTCTGTCGTCGCTGGACCTGGCGGTGCGCGCCAGCGTGCAGGCGCTCGACAGCGTGGGCTTGACGCCCGCCGATGTCGATGGCCTGTTCATCGGCCTGCCCGACGATTTCGTGTCGGGCCTGAGTTTCACGGAGTACCTCGGCATCTCGCCGCGCCTGACCGACAACAACCGCACCGGCGGTTCGTCCTTCCTGACCCACGCGATTCACGCCGCCCTGGCGCTGGAGGCGGGCCTGTGCGACGTGGCGCTCATCGCGTACGGCAGCAACCAGCGCAGCGGGGCGGGCAAGCTGGTCAGCTCGATGCGTCCATCTCTCTACGAGGGGGCATACAAGCTGGCGCGCCCGGTGGGGGCATACGCGCTGGCGGCGTCGCGCTACGCGGCCCAGTATGGACTGAAGAAAGAGCAGCTGGGCGCCGTGGCGCTGGCGGCGCGGCAGTGGGCGCAGAAGAATCCCGAGGCCTACATGCGCGCCCCGCTGACCATGGACGAATACCTGGCGTCGCGCCTGGTATGCGACCCGTTCTCGGTGCGCGACTGCTGCCTGGTCACCGATGGTGCCGCCGCCGTGGTGATGGTGCGCGCCGATCGCGCCCGGGACCTGGCGGCGCGGCCGGCCTATCTGCTGGGCGGGGCCGCCGCGGCCTGGCACAAGGACATCACCAACATGCCGGACCTGACGGTGACCGCCGCCTCGCTCAGCGGCCCGCGCGCCATGGCGCAGGCGGGCGTGACGCCGGCCGACATCGACGTGCTGGAGCTCTACGACGCCTTCACCCTGAACACCATCCTGTTTCTCGAAGACCTGGGCTTCTGCGCCAAGGGCGAGGGCGGCGCCTTCGTCGAGGACGGCCGCATCGCGCCCGGCGGGGCGCTGCCCGTCAATACCAACGGCGGCGGGCTGTCGTGCGTGCATCCCGGCATGTATGGCCTGTTCACGATGGTGGAGGCGGCCCAGCAGCTGGCCGGCGCGGCCGGCGAACGCCAGGTTGCGCAGGCCCGGCTGGCGCTGGCGCACGGCAACGGCGGCGAGCTCTCCAGCCAGGCCACGCTGATACTGGGCACCGAGGAAACGATCTGAGCACTCATGAAGGAGACAGCCATGCAGGACAAACTTTTGACGCTGGAGAACCGCCAGGTCATCGTGACCGGGGCGGGGCAGGGCATCGGACGGGCGCTTGCCAGCGCCATCGCGGAACTGGGTGGTCGCGTCGTGGCGGTCGACCTGAACGCCGACGCGCTGGCTGCCCTGCGCGAGGCGCTGGGCCACGAACGCTGCGTCACGGTGGCCGGCAACGTGGCCGATCCATCGCTGGCGCAGCAGGCGGTGGATGCGGGCGTGACGGCCTTTGGCGGCGTCAACGGGCTGGTCAACAACGCCGGCGTGACCCGTACCGCCATGATCGACAAGATGTCGATCAGCGACTGGCAGCAGGTCATCGACGTGCATCTGTCCGGGTCGTTCTATTTCCTGCAGGCGCTGGGCAGGCATTTGTTGGGCCGCGCCAAGGCGGGCGGCGATGGCGCGGGGGCGATCGTGAACATTTCTTCCGACGCCGGCCGGCGCGGCACCATCGGACAGATCAACTACGGCGCCGCCAAGGCCGGGGTGCTGGGCCTGACCATGTGCGCGGCGCGCGAATGGGCCCGGTACGGCATCCGGACCAATACCGTCGGTTTCGGCGTCGTCGAGACGCCCATGACCGAGACCATACGCGGCGAGAAATTTCGCGACACGTATCTCAGCCAGATTCCGTTGGGCCGTTGGGGCGAGGCCGATGAGGTGGTGCGCCCCGTGTGCTTCCTGCTTTCGGACGCGGCTTCCTACGTGACCGGACAGCACTTGTCGGTCAACGGCGGCTACACCATCGGGCTGTGATCGTGAGCGCACTGATAGACCGATTCGAACTCGCCGAACTGCCGGCGCGGGCGCAGGCGTTTCGCCAGGACGTCCAGGCCTTTCTCAAGGCCGAATTGCCGCCGCTGCCGGCCGACCGGCGCGCGCGTTCGTGGATGGGCTTTGACGCCGGCTTCAGCCGCAAGCTGGCGGCGCGCGGCTGGGTCGGCGTGACGTTGCCGCGCGCGTATGGCGGCGCCGAGATGGACGCGTTCTCGCGCTTCGTCCTGATCGAGGAGCTGCTGTGCGCCGGGGCGCCGGTGTCGGCCCACTGGATCGCCGATCGGCAAAGCGGTCCCCAGATCCGCAAGTTCGGCAGCGAGGCGCAGCGCAGCTTCTATCTGCCGCGCATTTGCCGCGGCGAAGCCTTCTTCTGCATCGGCATGAGCGAACCGAATTCCGGCTCGGACCTGGCCAGCGTGGGGACGCGGGCCACGCGCCGCGCAGACGGCGGCTGGACGCTTTCGGGGCGCAAGATCTGGACCACCAACGCCCAGCATTGCCATTACATGATCGCGCTGGTGCGCACCTCCGGCACGCCGCAGGACCGCAATCAGGGCCTGTCGCAATTCATTGTCGATCTGTCGTTGCCCGGTGTCACGGTACGGCCGATCTCCGACCTGGCGGGCGACGCGCACTTTTCGGAAGTGTTTTTCGACGATGTGCAGCTGTCCGACGAGGCGCTCATTGGCCAGGAGGGCAGTGGCTGGGAACAGGTCACCGCCGAGCTGGCATTCGAGCGCAGCGGCCCCGAGCGCATTTATTCCAGCATGGTGCTGCTGGACGGGTGGATCCAATGGCTGCGCGGCCGTGGCGACGTCTCGCAGACGGCGGCGGTCGGCCGTTACGCCACCCACCTGGCGGCGTTGCGCAATTTGTCGCTGTCGGTGACCGCCCGACTTGCCGCCGGCGAGAGCCCGGTCGTGGAGGCCGCCCTGGTCAAGGAACTGGGCACCACCTTCGAACAGGAAATACCGGCTGCCATCGAGGCGGCGCTGGGCTCGGATCCGGGCGCCGATATCGACGCCGAATTGCTGCGCACCTGCGCCTATGTGAACCAGGTGTGTCCCACTTACTCGCTGCGGGGCGGCACGCGCGAGATCCTGCGCGGCATGATCGCGCGCGGCCTGGGCCTGCGTTGAAGGCGATGGAGCAGAACCGCAATGTATAGCGACGCTTTTGAAGATTTGCTGAAGGGCCGGTGCGAGCCGGCGGTGGTGCGCGCCATCGAGGCCGGCGGCGATGTCCAGGCCCTGTGGAATGCCATCGTGCAATCAGGTTTCCTGGATCTCATGGCGCCCGAGCAGGCCGGCGGCGCCGCGGCCGATCTGGCCGACGCCTTGCCCTTGTTCACGGCGCTGGGCGCTTATGCGGTGCCGCTTCCGGTGGGCCAGGCGATTGCGCTGCGCACGCTGCTGCCGGCCGGCATGGAGGTGCCCGGCGGACTGCCCAGCTTCGCGCCCGTTTTGCGTACCGGGCCGGACGGAGCGCTGCGCGCGCCGCGCGTGCCCTACGGCATGCTGGCGGGGCCGGTGCTGGGCGAGCTGGATGGCGCGCTGTGCCTGCTGGATGCGCGGGCGGCGCAGCGGCGCGACTGCGGCCTGCATGGCGAGCCGACCGCCGACCTGAGCTGGGACGCCGGCGTGCGCCAGGATGCCGTGCGCCGGCTCGACGACGCGGGCGGCGCGCCGGGCCGTCTGGCGGCCTGGGGGGCGGCGCTGCATGCCGCGCTGCTGACGGGCGCGATGACTCGCTGCTTCGAGATGAGCCTGCAGTATGGCAACGACCGCACGCAGTTCGTGCCGCTCCATCGGCAAGTTCCAGGCCGTTCAGCATCAGTTGGCGGTCATGGCCGAGCATGTCGCCGCCGCGCGTATCGCCACGGCGGCCGCGTTTCGCGCCGGCCTGGCGCAACCGGCCCTGCTGCCGGCGGCCATCGCCAAGGCGCGCGCCAGCGAAGCCGCGGCCCTGGCGGCGAACACCGCGCATGCCGTGCACGGCGCCATCGGCGTAACCGAGGAATACGACCTGCAGCTCTACACGCGCCGGCTGCATGGCTGGCGGCTGGCGCACGGCTCGGAAGCCTATTGGCACCAAGTGGTCGGCGCGGCATTGATGGGTAGCGGGGACGGGGCGGTGCAGTTCGTGCGCGGGCTATGACCGCCGGCACATCAACGCATTTCAACCAGGTAAACGGGGTAGGCATGCTCAACAAGACCTGCGAGTCCGCCGACGAGGCGGTCAGTGTCGTGGAAAGTGGCGCAACAATCCTGATCAGCGGCTTCGGGGACATCGGCTTGCCGTTCGAACTGTTGCATGCGCTGGCGCGCACCTCGGTCAAGGATCTCACCATCGTCTCCAACAATGCCGGGACGGGCGAACTGGGGTTGTCGCGGCTGTTCAGGAACCGCCAGGTTTCGCGCCTGATCGCTTCTTTTCCGTCGCAGCCGGATTCGCACCATTATTTCGCCGCGTACCAGGAAGGACTGGTGGACCTGGAGCTGGTGCCGCAGGGCACGCTGGCCGAACGCATCCGCGCGGCGGGCGCCGGCCTGGCCGGGTTCTTCACGCCCACCGGCTACGGCACCGAGCTGGCGCAGGGCAAGGAGTGCCGGATGTTCAAGGGCAAGGGATATGTCTTCGAGGAAGCCCTGCCAGGCGATTTCGCCTTCATCAAGGCGCACGTCGCCGATGCCTACGGCAACCTCCGGTATCGCCGCGCCAGCCGGACTTTCAATCCCATCATGGCCATGGCGGCGCGCACGACCATCGCCGAGGCCAAGCAGATGGTTCCCGTCGGCAGTATCGATCCCGACGACGTCCATACGCCCGGCGTATTCGTCGACCGGATAGTGGAGGTGCGAGATGAGTAAGGGTTGGTCGAATGACGAGATCGCCGCCCGGATAGCGGTGGATTTGCCCGAACATGCCATCGTCAACCTGGGAATCGGCTTGCCCATCCTGGTTGCCAACCATATACCGGAAGACAAGACCATTTTCTTCCACTCGGAGAACGGCATCATCGGCCTCGGTCCGGTGCCCGCGCCCGGGCAGGAAGATCCGGACATCGTCAATGCCGCCAAGAAGCACGCCACGCTCATCGCGGGCGCTTCCATCGTGCACCATGCGGACTCGTTTTCGCTGATCCGCGGCGGGCGGCTGGACTACTCCGTCCTTGGCGGGCTGCAGGTGTTCTCGGGCGGGGACATCGCCAACTGGAAGGTGCCGGGGCAAAAGGGCGGCGGTGGCGTGGGCGGGGCAATGGACCTGGCGGTGGGGGCCAGGAATGTCCTGGTCATGATGCGCCACCAGGACAAGACAGGCGCCTCGAAGCTGGTCAAGTCGTGCACGTTTCCGCTGACGGCCGTCAGCGCCGTCACGCGCGTCTATACGGAACTGGGGATATTCGAATGCGCGGGCGATGCCTTCATCGTACGCGAATCGGCGCCAGGGATCGGCAAGGACGAACTGCTGCGGAAAACGGAAGCCGCGCTGACGTTTCCGTAGTGGCGGACAAACAGGATAACAAGGAGGATAAGCCGTGAAGACCAAGATCAAAATCGTCACGCTGGCCCTGTGTGCATTTTCCTCGGCGGTGTTCGCGTCGTCGTTTCCCAGCAAGCCGATCAACCTGATCGTTCCCTACCCGCCGGGCGGCGCCGTCGATCCCATCGCGCGTCTTTACGCCGAGAAGATTTCCCAGAGCTGGGGCGTCCCGGTGATCGTCCTGAATCGCCCGGGCGCCGGCACGACGATCGGCCTGAACCAGGCCGCCAGGGCCGAGCCGGATGGCTATACCGTCGTCCTCGGCACGGCCAGCATTACCAGCAACGCGCCGCTGTACCGTTCGCTGCCCTACGACACGCTCAAGGATTTCACCTACCTCAGCATGGCGGGAATGATTCCGCTGGCGATCACGGCCAACCCGCGCACGGCCGTCGACAGCATGGACGAGCTCGTCGGCCAGCTCAAGAAGAAGCCGGGCTCGCTGACCTATTCGTCGTCGGGCAACGGAACGATCATCCACCTGGGCGGCGAGCTGTTCAAATCGCTCGCGGGCGTCGACATGGTGCATGTGCCCTACAAGGGCAGCGGCCCCTCGGTCATGGCCGGCGTGGCGGGCGAGGTCGACCTGACGTTCGACTCCGTCTTCCTGATGGACCCGCAGGTCAAGGCGGGCAAGCTGAAGTACATCGCGGTGGCAAGCGAGAAACGGCTGAAGTCGCTACCCGAGGTGCCTGCCATCGGCGAAAAGTATCCTGGCTATTTCGTGACGTCGTGGGTCGGGTTCATGGGACCGGCCGGCATTTCCGCGGATATCACGGCGGCCTGGGCCAAGGAGATCGCCCGCGTGGCCGCCTTGCCGGATGTCAGCGACAAACTGGCTACCCTGGGCGTCGAATCGGTATCCAGCACGCCGCAGCAGTTCTCCGCTTTCGTCGAGAGTGAAATCAGGAAGTGGGAGAAGGTGGTGCAGGACGCGCACATCCCCCCGGTACAGTAAGCGCGCGAGCCTCCAGCGCGGCGTGGCCGGCGGCCACGTTGTATTGCCCCACCGATCTTCGGGATTGGTACTACATCATGTAGTTGTTGGGGGGGGGGGTGGAGGGTAGGAAAAATCAACATCAGGGAGATCTGACCACTGGCTTTCAGGGGAGGTGGCGTTGGCGAGACTACGCCCACGCCGCACTGTTCGGCCGGGTGGCGGCGAGATCGTGATGCACCCGGCGCATAGCAATCCTGCGGCGGCTGCGCTTCTTGCCGGCGGTGCTGCATGGATGTCACCCCCCCGTCTACCCATGCCCTCAGACTCATCTATCTCATGCAAATCCCGATCCCGATCAATGGCTCTGGCACGGCGGCGCCTGGCCTGGCCAGGCGTATGCGGCGCATTGTCGCTGGCGGCCTGGCTGGCGCTGGCGCAGGCCCAGGATGCCATGGCTGCGCCCGGGCCGAAGGGCGTGCCCGCCGTCAGCGCACCCATGCTCGATGGCAGGCCCGTCGACGATGAAAACGGTTGGACGACGATAGCTCTGGATGGCACGGCCATCGACGATACCTGGACCGAGATCGACCTGTCGGACGACGCGCTGCACGGCGGCACGGATGGGGAAAACTCCATCGGCCTGCCGCCGCCCGGACTGGATGGCACCCCCATTGGGGAAGAATGGATCGAAATCCCGCCTCCCGATCTGGATGGCGAGTCTCTCGACGATGACCACACCCACGTTGATACTCCGCAGCCCGAGCTGGACGGCGCTCCCGCTGATGGCGAGGACGGCGGGTTGCCGTCGCCGCCTGCAGAGGCGCCTCAGGCGGGACCGGACGCGTCCAAGCCGCAGCCGGAGGGGCCGCCCGAGCCCGATGGCAATCCCCAACCCGATGTAGAACCCGGACCTGAAGTGGAACCCGGACCTGAGGTCGAACCCGGGCCGCAGGAGCAACCTCGTCCCCAGCCGGACGCCCGGCCGCAGGACGAGCCGCACGCGCAGCCGCTGCCGCCTGCCGGCAGCCCCGGCGACGGGATCTACATGCCCCGCAGCGGCATCCTGACCGCACCGGTTCTGGCCGTGCTGGGCACGGCCAGTGCGCCGCAAGGTATCTGGCAGGCAGAGATGAACGCCCTGAGCAAGCGCATGGGTGAATTGCGGCTTACGCCGGCAGCCGGCGGCGTGTGGGCACGCTCGTTCGCGCAACGCCAACGCCTGGACAATCAGGTGGTGGACAGGTTCACCCAGACCGTGGGCGGGATCGAGATCGGCGCTGACACGGCTTTGCCGGCGGCCGAGGGGCGCTGGCATGTAGGCGCGGTGGCCGGCTACAGCCGCGCGCGCCGCAAGCTGGCGTACAGCGCGCGCGGCAACAGCGACAGCCTGCATGTGGGCGCCTATGCGACGTATATCGGCGACGGCGGCTTCTACCTCGACGGGATTGTGCGGGTGAACCGCTACGAGCACGATTTCAAGGCCGACGGCCAGCGTGGCGCGCGCGTGACAGGAAAGTATCGCGCCAATGGCATCGGGCTGTCGCTGGAGACCGGCAGGCGTTTCACATGGGCCGGCGACTGGTTCGTGGAGCCGCAGGTCGAAGTGGCGCTGTTCCGTTCCGGCAAGGCGGACTACACGGCCAGCAATGGCGTGCGCGTCGACGTGGCAAGCACCAAGTCGCTGCTGGGCCGGCTAGGCCTGCAGGTGGGGCGCAAGCTGGATCTGGGTAACGGCAAACTGGTGCAACCGTACGCCAAGCTGAGCTGGTTGCAGGAGTTCGATGGGGTGGGCAAGGTGCGCACCAACGATATCGGCCATGACGTCAAGCTGCGCGGCGGACGCGCCGAACTCGACTTGGGCGTGGCGGCGGCGCTTGGCAAGCACAGCAGCCTGTTTGCTTCGTACGAGTACAGCAAGGGCAGCCGCTTGACCATACCGTGGAGCTTTCACGTCGGCTATCGGTACGCCTGGTAAGCCAGATGCGTCGTGCCGCCGCGCGCCGGAACATCCGGCGCGCGGTTTTTTTTGCCGCCGGGCCGTCCCAAGGCAGAAAGGCCCCCTTGGGGGGCAGCAAGCCCGCGTAGCGGGCGCAGCGTGGGGGCACTACTTTGCCGCCGGGCCGCCCCAAGGCAAAAAGGCCCCCTCGGGGGGCAGCAAGCCCGCGTAGCGGGCGCAGCGTGGGGGCACTACTTTGCCGCCGGGCCGCCCCAAGGCAAAAAAGCCCCCTCGGGGGGCAGCAAGCCCGCATAGCGGGCGCAGCGTGGGGCACTACTTTGCCGCCGGGCCGCCCCAAGGCAAAAAAGCCCCCTCGGGGGGCAGCAAGCCCGCATAGCGGGCGCAGCATGGGGGCCCGTCGGCTCAGTGCAGGGGCTGGGTGCGGATCAGGCCGACCGCGATGCCTTCCAGCGCGAAATCGTCGGTGTTGGCCACGACGATGGGAGAAAAGTCGGGGTTCTCGGGCAGGAGCTCGATGCGGCCGTTCTGGCGCTGCAGGCGCTTGACCGTGACCTCGTCGCCCAGGCGGGCCACGACGATCTGGCCATTGCGAGCTTCGGCGGCGCGCTTGACGGCGAGCAGGTCGCCTTCGAGGATGCCGGCGTCGCGCATGCTCATGCCGCGCACCTTCAGCAGGTAGTCGGGCGTCTGGGTGAACAGCCCGGGATCGACGCCGACCTCGCGCTCGACGTGTTCGCTCGCCAGGATGGGGCTGCCTGCCGCCACGCGACCCACCAGCGGCAGCACGAGCTGCGCCAGCAGGGGATGCGTAAGCTGGGCGGAGGGCGCCGCGTTGTCCGGCACCTTGAGGCGGATGCCGCGGGAGGCGCCAGCGGTCAGTTCGATCGCGCCCTTGCGCGCCAGCGCCTTGAGATGGTCTTCGGCGGCGTTGGGTGACCGGAAGCCGAGCGCCTGGGCGATTTCGGCCCGGGTGGGCGGAAAGCCGGTGCGCGCCACGGTCTGGCGGATGAGATCGAGGATTTCCTGCTGGCGTTCCGTGAGTTTGGTGGCCATGGTGATGACCCGCTTTTGCGGACTGTATGGATATACAGCGCCATTCTGGAGGACCCACGGGAAAAAAGCAAGCCGCAAAAGAAAAGCGGAGCCATGGGCTCCGCTTTTCGATGCCGGCCGTGCCGTGCCTACTTCAGCACCGCGGCGATGCCGGCCGCGACCGCGTCGATGTTGCGGCTGTTGAGCGCGGCCACGCAGATGCGGCCGCTGGAGACCGCGTAGATGCCGTGCTCTTCGCGCAGGCGATCGACCTGGGCGGCGGTCAGGCCCGAGTACGAGAACATGCCGCGCTGCGCCAGCACGAAGCTGAAGTCCTGCGCCACGCCCTGGGCCTTGATCTTCTCGACCAGTTCCTTGCGCATCAGGCGGATGCGGTCGCGCATGCCGGCCAGTTCATTTTCCCAGAGCGCGAACAGCTCGGGCGTGTTCAGGACCGTGGACACCACCGTGCCGCCGTGGGTGGGCGGGTTGGAGTAGTTGGTGCGGATCACGCGCTTGAGCTGGCTGAGCACGCGGGCGGCCTCGTCCTTGCTGCCGGCCACCACGGTCAGGGCCCCGACCCGCTCGCCATACAGCGAGAAGGACTTGGAGAACGACGAGCTGATGAACATGGTCAGGTCGAGCGCGGCGAACATGCGCACCACGGCGGCGTCCTGCTCCAGGCCTTCGCCGAAGCCCTGGTAGGCGATGTCGAGGAACGGCACCAGGTTGCGCGCCTTGACCACGGCGGCGATCTGTTCCCACTGCTGCGGCGTGGGGTCGACGCCGGTCGGGTTGTGGCAGCAGGCGTGCAGCACCACGATGGTCTGTTCGGGCGCGGCCTGCAGGGCGGCCAGCATGGCTTCGAAGTTCAGGCCATGGGTGGCGGCGTCGTAATAAGCGTAGGTCTCGACCGGGAAGCCGGCGCGCTCGAACAGGGCGCGGTGGTTTTCCCAGCTGGGGTCGCTGATGAGGACCTTGGACTGCGGCAGCAACTGGCGCAGGAAGTCGGCGCCGATCTTCAGCGCGCCGGTCCCGCCCAGGGCCTGCGCGGTCAGCACGCGGCCTTCGGCGGCCAGCGGCGAGTCGGCGCCCAGCAGCAGCGCCTGCGCACCCTCGTTGTACCCCGCGATGCCTTCGATCGGCAGATAGCCGCGGGCGGCGGCGGCTTCGATGCGGGCCACCTCGGCCTTGCGCACGGCCTGAAGCAGCGGGATGCGGCCTTCGTCGTCGTAGTACACGCCCACGCCCAGGTTCACTTTGCCGGGACGGGTATCGGCGTTGTACTGTTCGTTCAGGCCAAGAATGGGGTCGCGCGGCGCGAGTTCGACGGAAGCGAAAAGAGTGCTCATGGGTGTAGGGAAGGATGGGTGGACGCGGTAGGAAGGGCTGTGGATAATGGGGGGGTTTACCCTGAGAGACAGTCTATCATGACCGCTCCTGGATTCGTCGAATTCCCCGATAGCCCGTTTCACCTCTATCAGCCGTACCCTCCCGCGGGCGACCAGCCGGGAGCGATCGACGCGTTGACCGAGGGCGTCTCGGACGGCCTGATGTTTCAGACGCTGCTGGGCGTGACGGGCTCGGGCAAGACCTACACCATGGCCAACATGATCGCCCGCCTGGGCCGTCCGGCCCTGGTGCTTGCGCCCAACAAGACCCTGGCCGCCCAGCTGTACGCCGAAATGCGCGAATTCTTCCCCCGCAACGCGGTGGAGTATTTCGTGTCGTACTACGACTATTACCAGCCCGAAGCCTACGTGCCGACCCGCGACCTCTTCATCGAGAAGGATTCGTCGATCAACGAGCACATCGAGCAGATGCGCCTGTCGGCCACCAAGAGCCTGCTGGAGCGCCGCGATACGGTCATCGTGGGCACCGTCTCGTGCATCTACGGTATCGGCAATCCGGGCGACTACCATGCCATGGTCCTGATCCTGCGCACCGGCGACCGGATTTCCCGGCGCGAGGTGCTGGCGCGGTTGGTGGCGATGCAGTACACCCGCAACGACGCGGACTTCACGCGCGGCGTATTCCGGGTACGCGGTGAGACCATCGACATCTTCCCGGCGGAAAGCCCGGAGCTCGCGCTGCGCCTGACGCTGTTCGACGACGAAATCGAGTCGCTGGAGCTGTTCGACCCCCTGACCGGGCGCGTGAGGCAGAAGCTGCCGCGCTTTACGGTATACCCGGGCTCGCACTACGTGACGCCGCGCGAAACCGTGCTGCGCGCGATCGAAACCATCAAGGAAGAGCTGCGCGAGCGGCTGGCCCAGCTGATCGCCGACGGCAAGCTGGTGGAGGCGCAGCGGCTCGAGCAGCGCACCCGCTTCGATCTGGAAATGCTGCAGGAGCTGGGCTTTTGCAAGGGCATCGAGAACTATTCGCGGCACTTGTCCGGCGCGGCGCCGGGCGAGCCGCCGCCCACCCTGATCGATTACCTGCCGGCCGACGCGCTGATGTTCATCGACGAAAGCCACGTCACCATCGGGCAGCTCGGCGGCATGTACCGTGGCGACCGTTCGCGCAAGGAAACCCTGGTGCAGTATGGCTTCCGGCTGCCGTCGGCGCTGGACAACCGGCCCCTGCGCCTGGAGGAGTTCGAGGCGCGCATGCGCCAGTGCGTGTTCGTGTCGGCCACGCCGGCCGCCTACGAGCAGGAGCACGCCGATAACGTGGTCGAGCAGGTGGTGCGGCCGACCGGGCTGGTCGATCCGATCGTCGAGGTGCGTCCGGCGCACACCCAGGTCGACGACCTGCTGGGCGAGATCCACAAGCGGGCGGCGCTGCAGGAGCGCGTGCTGGTCACGACGTTGACCAAGCGCATGGCCGAGGACCTGACCGATTTCCTGTCCGAGCACGGGGTGCGGGTGCGGTACCTGCATTCGGACATCGATACCGTCGAACGGGTGGAAATCATCCGCGACCTGCGGCTGGGCGTCTTCGACGTGCTGGTGGGCATCAGCCTGCTGCGCGAGGGCCTGGATATCCCCGAAGTGTCGCTGGTGGCCATCCTGGATGCCGACAAGGAAGGCTTCCTGCGATCCGAGCGCAGCCTGATACAGACGATAGGCCGGGCCGCCCGCAACCTGAATGGCCGGGCCATTCTCTACGCCGACCGCATAACCGACTCGATGCGGCGTGCCATCGACGAGACCGAGCGGCGCAGGGCCAAGCAGATCCAGCACAACACCGACCACGGCATCACCGCGCGCGGGGTCAGCAAGGCCGTGCGCGAACTGATCGACGGGGTGGTGGCGCCGGCCGGCCATGACGCGCTGGAATCCGCCGTGCCCGCCGAGGTGCTGACCGACGAAAAGGCCATGGCGCGCGAGATCCGGCGCCTGGAAAAGCTGATGATGGATCACGCCCGCAACCTGGAATTCGAGCAAGCCGCCGCGGCACGCGATGCGCTCAACGCTCTCAAGAGTCGGTTGCTGCTTGATGGTGTAGGTTAGTCTGGTTAAACGTGAGAAAGACGGAAATTAGTGGAGAAAATTCGTGCGTTACAAACAGGCTGGCGCGTTCTTGCGGCATAGCGGCAAAAGCGTTACATACTCGTCGCGAAAAGGCACTATAAAATTTCATGTATTTTCTTGAAAATCAAATTAATTTCATGATTTAAAAGGGAAAAATTATTTTTCCGTGGCACTGCTCCGGAATGGTGAAACTGCAAAAAATACTTGCTATATTCCGGGTTTTCCCGCACACTTACACCCATGATGACCAAGGTACTTTTCGTTTGCATGGGCAATATCTGTCGCTCGCCGAGCGCAGAAGGTGTGTTCCGCCATCTGGTGAATGATGCCGGGATGGGCGATGTCGTGCGGGTCGATTCCGCGGGCACGCATGCCTTCCACATTGGCGAGGCGCCTGACGCCCGGGCCCAGGCCGCCGCCCGCAAGCGCGGCTACGATCTCACGCACTGCGAAGCGCGTCAGGTGACGGCGGACGATTTCCGCGAATTCGACCTGATCCTGGCCATGGATTGGGACAACCTGGCTGCCCTGCAGCAGCAGTGCCCCAAGGCCTATCAGCACAAGCTGATGCTGCTGATGCGGTTTGCCAACGAGTTCGAGGAAGCCACGGTGCCCGACCCCTATTATGGCGGCCCCGAGGATTTCGGCAAGGTGCTCGACTATCTGGAAGACGCCTGTCAGGGTGTGCTGGAACTGGTGCGCAAGCGCGCCACGCAATACCAGGCGGCCTGATCCGTCGCCGTCCGCGGCGCTGGGGCAAGTGGGGGGATCTGCAATGGGTCCGTACCCCAAAATGAGAAAACCGCGCGACTGCGCGGTTTTTTCTGACCGAGATACTTAGCGTTTTACTCGGGAATTTGCTATACTTGACCCAATTACTCGGGTATTGATGCCCAGTCCAGCGCCCGATGCGTCGGGTTTTCTTCCGGATTCACAGGAAACACACCATGCGGTTAACTACCAAAGGGCGTTTCGCCGTGACGGCCATGATCGATTTGGCGATGCGGCAGCATAGCGGCCCGGTCACTCTCGCGGCGATCAGCCAGCGCCAGAATATCTCGCTCTCCTACCTCGAACAGCTGTTCGGCAAGTTGCGCCGCCACGAGCTGGTCGACAGCGTGCGCGGGCCCGGCGGCGGCTACTCGCTGGCGCGCCTGGCGCGCAATGTCACGGTAGCCGACATCATTTTCGCGGTCGACGAACCCCTGGACGCCACCAGCTGTGGCGGCAAGCGCGACTGCACCAGCGGCAACGACGGCAAGCCGGGCAAGTGCATGACCCACGAACTGTGGACCACGCTGAATCGCAAGATGGTCGACTACCTGGACTCGGTCTCGCTGCAGGATCTCGTCGATCAGCAGCGCGTGCGCCAGTTGCAGGAAGCGGCCAACCAGGCGCAGGGCTGTTCGGCCGTGCGCGTGAACCGGTCGACGCCCGTCGCCGCCAACGCCACCGCATAAGTTAGGAGCAGTACAACATGAGCAATCGCCCCATCTACCTGGACTACTCGGCTACCACGCCGGTCGACCCGCGCGTGGTCGAGAAAATGATTCCCTGGTTGTACGAGAGTTTCGGCAATCCGGCCTCGCGCAGCCACGCCTTTGGCTGGGAAGCCGAGGACGCGGTCGAGAAGGCTCGCGAGGAAGTCGCCAAGCTGGTCAACGCCGATCCGCGCGAGATCGTCTGGACTTCCGGCGCCACCGAGTCGGACAACCTGGCCATCAAGGGCGCGGCGAATTTCTATGCCGAGCGCGGCAAGCACATCATTACCGTCAAGACCGAACACAAGGCGGTGCTGGATACCTGTCGGGAGCTCGAACGCCAGGGCTTTGAAGTGACCTACCTGGATGTCCAGGACGATGGTCTGCTCAGCCTCGATGCGTTCAAGGCCGCGCTGCGTCCGGATACCATCCTGGTGTCGGTGATGATGGTCAACAACGAGATCGGCGTCATCCAGGACATCGCCGCGCTGGGCGAGATCTGCCGCGAGAAGGGCATCATCTTCCACGTGGACGCGGCCCAGGCCACCGGCAAGGTCGAGATCGACCTGCAGAAGCTGAAGGTGGACCTGATGTCGTTCTCGGCGCACAAGACGTACGGCCCCAAGGGCATCGGCGCGCTGTATGTGCGGCGCAAGCCGCGCGTGCGCATCGAGGCGCAGATGCACGGCGGCGGCCACGAGCGGGGCTTCCGCTCGGGCACGCTGGCCACGCACCAGATCGTCGGCATGGGCGAGGCGTTCCGCCTGGCGCGCGAGGAAATGGGCACCGAGAACGAGCGCGTGCGCATGCTGCGCGACCGCCTGCTGGCCGGCCTGACGCAGATCGAGGAAGTGTATGTGAACGGCAGCATGGAGCACCGCGTGCCGCACAACCTGAACATCAGCTTCAACTATGTCGAGGGCGAGTCCCTGATCATGGCGATCAAGGAGCTGGCCGTCTCCAGCGGTTCGGCCTGCACGTCGGCCAGCCTGGAGCCGTCCTATGTGCTGCGCGCGCTGGGCCGCAACGACGAGCTGGCGCACAGCTCCATCCGCTTCACCCTGGGCCGCTTCACGACCGAACAGGAAATCGACTTCACGATCGAACTGATCAAGAGTCGTGTCGGCAAGCTGCGCGATATGTCGCCGTTGTGGGAAATGGCCCAGGAAGGCATTGATCTGAATTCCGTGCAGTGGGCCGCGCACTGAGCGCCCGCGCCGACCAAATAGTGGAGAAACATCATGGCTTACAGCAGCAAAGTTCTGGATCACTACGAAAACCCCCGCAACGTCGGCTCGTTCGACAAGGGTGACGACTCGGTCGGCACCGGCATGGTCGGCGCGCCCGCCTGTGGCGACGTGATGAAGCTGCAGATCAAGGTCAACGAGGCCGGCGTCATCGAGGACGCGCGCTTCAAGACCTACGGCTGCGGCTCCGCGATCGCCTCCAGCTCGCTGGTGACGGAGTGGGTCAAGGGCAAGACGCTGGACGAGGCGATGAACATCCGCAACACCCAGATCGCCGAAGAGCTGGCCCTGCCGCCCGTGAAGATCCACTGCTCGATCCTCGCCGAGGACGCGATCAAGGCTGCCGTGCAGGACTACAAGACCAAGCACGGGGCCGAGACGCCCGAGGCCGTCGCGGCGAACTGACATGGCGGTTACGCTGACTCAATCGGCCGCCAACCACGTCGGCCGCTACCTGCAAAAGCGCGGCAAGGGCATCGGGCTGCGTCTGGGCGTGCGCACGACCGGCTGCTCGGGCATGGCCTACAAGCTGGAGTACGTCGACGAGCAGGCTGCTGACGACGTGGTGTTCGACAGCTTCGGGGTCAAGGTTTTCATCGACCCCAAGAGCCTGGCGTACCTGGACGGCACCGAGCTGGACTACGCGCGCGAGGGCCTGAACGAAGGGTTCAGGTTCAGCAACCCCAACGAGAAGGCGACCTGCGGCTGCGGCGAGTCGTTCACGGTGTAGTCTTGGCGGCAGACGACCATTTCAGCCTGTTCGGCTTGCCGGCCCGGTTTGCGTTGGATCCGGTCCAGCTCGAACAGGCCTGGCGCGCCGTGGCGGCGCGCGTGCATCCTGATCGTTATGCCACGGCCAGTGCCGCCGAGCGCCGGGTCGCCATGCAGTGGGCGGCGCGCGCCAACGAGGCCTACCGGCAGTTGCGCGACCCCATGCTGCGCGCCCGCTACCTGTGCGAGCAGGCGGGCGTGGACCTGCAGACCGAAAGCAATACGGCGATGGATCCGGCTTTCCTGATGCAGCAGATGGAATGGCGCGAAATGCTCGACGATGCGCGCCGCGATCCGGCCGCTTTCGCGGCCCTGCGCGCCGAGCTGGAACAGGCGCGGCTGCGGATGCAGCAGACGCTGTCGGAGCTGATCGACGAGCGCGGCGACTACCAGCAGGCCGGCACCAAGGTGCGCGAATGGATGTTCGTGGAAAAACTGGCGCAGGAGCTGAGCGCGGCGCAACCCATGCAATAGCCCTGGCTCGGGGCGGCGGCGCGTGGCGCGTCCACGCGGCGGCGGCCGGCCCGATGCGCGGCAACCGATGACCCGCTTGTGCGGTGCCGCGTCCGGCATCGCCAGGCACCAGAGATTCTCAAGCACAACATGGCTTTATTGCAGATTTCCGAGCCGGGCGATTCGCCCGCCCCGCACCAGCGCAAGCTGGCCGTGGGTATAGACCTGGGCACGACCAATTCGCTGGTGGCCGCGGTGCGCAGCAGCGTGCCCGAAGTGCTGGCCGACGCGCAAGGGCAGGTCCTGCTGCCGTCGGCCGTGCGCTACCTGGACGGCGGCGCGGTGCGAATCGGCCGCGAGGCCCTGCTGGAGCAGGCGCGCGATCCGCTGAACACCATCGTTTCGGTCAAGCGCTTCATGGGCCGCAGCGCGGCCGACGCCCTGGCCAGTGGCGCGCCGTACGAGTTCGTCGACGCGCCCGGCATGGTGCGCCTGCGCACGGTCCAGGGCGATCTCAGTCCGGTCGAGGTCTCGGCGCAGATCCTGGCGGTGCTGCGCCAGCGCGCGGAAGACGTGCTGGGCGACGACCTGGTGGGCGCGGTGATCACCGTGCCGGCGTATTTCGACGACGCGCAGCGCCAGGCCACGCGCGATGCCGCGCGGCTGGCCGGCCTGAATGTGCTGCGCCTGCTCAACGAGCCGACCGCGGCGGCCATCGCCTATGGGCTGGACCAGGCCGCCGAAGGCATTTACGCGGTGTATGACCTGGGCGGCGGCACGTTCGATATTTCCATTCTGCGCCTGACCCAGGGCGTGTTCGAAGTGATTGCCACGGGTGGCGATACGGCGCTGGGCGGGGACGATTTCGACAGCGCCATCGTGGCCCATGCCTGCGCCGGCGAGGACGTGGCGGCATTGCCCGTGGCCGACCGGCGCGCCTTGCTGGTGGCCGCTCGCGCCGCGCGCGAGGCGCTGACCGACCAGGCGCAGGCGCCGTTCGAGGTGACGCTGCGCGACGGTCGCGCCATCCAGGCGACGCTGACCCGCGCGCAGTTCGAGCAGCTGGCCGAGCCGCTGGTCGGACGCACGCTGGAGAGCGCGCGGCGCGCGCTGCGCGATGCCGGACTGGCGGTCGGCGACGTGCGCGGCGTGGTGATGGTGGGCGGGGCGACCCGCATGCCGGTGGTGCGCCAGCAGGTCGGCGCGCTGTTCGGCACCGAGCCGCTGACCAACCTGGACCCCGACCAGGTGGTGGCGCTGGGCGCCGCCCTGCAGGCCAACCTGCTGGCGGGCAACCGCCCGCCGGGCGAGGACTGGCTGCTGCTGGATGTCATCCCGCTGTCGCTGGGCCTGGAAACCATGGGCGGGCTGGTCGAGCGCATCATCCCGCGCAACAGCACCATCCCCGTGGCGCGCGCGCAGGAGTTCACCACCTTCAAGGATGGCCAGACCGCCATGAGCGTGCATGTGGTGCAGGGCGAGCGCGACCTGGTGTCCGATTGCCGCTCGCTGGCGCGCTTCGAGCTGCGCGGCATTCCGCCCATGGTGGCGGGCGCGGCGCGCATCCGCGTCACCTTCCAGGTCGACGCCGATGGCCTGTTGAGCGTGACGGCGCGTGAGCAGAGCACCGGGGTCGAGGCGGCGGTAGCGGTCAAGCCCTCGTACGGCCTGTCCGATGACGAGATTGCCCGCATGCTGGCCGATAGCGTGACCCAGGCCGACAGCGATGCACGCGCGCGCATGCTGCGCGAGCAGCAGGTCGAGGCGCGCCAGCTGGTGGAATCGGTGGGCGCGGCCCTGGCCGCCGATGGCGACCTGCTGGATCCGGCCGAACGCGCCACCGTGGACCAGCGCCTGCAGGCGGCGGCGCAGGCGCAGTCGCTCGACGACGTCGAAGCCGTTCGGGCCGCGGTGCAGGCGCTGTCGGATGCGACAGAAGAATTCGCCGCGCGGCGCATGGACCGCAGCATCCGCGCCGCGCTGGCCGGCCGTAAACTCGATGAACTCGCCTGACTGGACACCATGCCGAAACTGACTGTATTGCCTCACCCCGACGTCTGCCCGGAGGGCGCCGTCATCGAGGACGCGCCCAAGGGCGTGTCGATCTGCCGGGTGATGCTGGATAACCATATCGAAATCGAACACGCCTGCGAGCTGTCCTGTGCCTGCACCACCTGCCACGTGGTCGTGCGCCAGGGGTTCAATTCGCTCGAAGATGCGACCGACGACGAGGAAGACCTGCTGGACAAGGCCTGGGGCCTGACGTCGACGTCGCGCCTGTCGTGCCAGGCGCTGATCGGCGAGGAAGACCTGACCGTGGAAATCCCGAAGTACACGATCAACCACGCCAAGGAGCAGCACTGATGAAGTGGACCGACATCTACGAGATTGCGGCCGCCCTGGCCGATACGCATCCCGACGCGGACCCGCAGACCGTGCGCTTCACCCAGTTGCGCGAATGGGTGCTGGGCCTGCCGGGTTTCGCCGATGATCCCGCGCATTGCGGCGAGAAGATCCTCGAGGCCATCCAGATGGCCTGGATCGAGGAAATGGACTGAGTCGCCGCGGCCGGCGCGGCACCCGGGCAAGGGCCCCGTCATCGACGGGGCCCTTGCCGTTTCGGGGCCGCGCGGCCGGGGTATCATCGGTCCTGGCATTCCGCTTTCAACCGAACCGATCGCTCCATGACGACTGCTTCCCTGCGCTTCGGCCTTGCCGCCAATCGCCTGCACCACGAAACGCCTGACGCGGCCCTGTTTACCTGGCTGCGCGCCTGCTCGGCCACGATCCGCGAGATGGGCATCCAGTTGCATACGGTGGGCCGCACCCACGATGCCATCGTGCGCGAGGACATGCTGCAGGGCTATAGCGGACTGGTGCGCTATCCGTACGGGCGCGAGGGCGGCCTGATGAAGCTGGTGGCGCGCGTGACCGAGGGCCGCGATGGCGATGCGCCGTTCGACGGCGCCATCTACCTGATCGACCCGGTGGATCCGTCGTCGATCTTTCCCGAGGCGCTGGCGCTCAAGCGCCAGTGCATCACGCACGGCCGGCCGTTCATCTCGACGCTGGCGGGCGCCATCGAGTGGATCGAGGTCGAGCGGGTGCTGGCCGGCCTGGCGCCGGACGCCACCGCGGCGCGGCTGTTCGATTTCACCGGCCAGACCCTGGCCTTGATTTCCCACGATGCGCTCAAGGAAGAGATGGTGGCCTTTGCCGCCGAGCATTTCGATCTGCTGTCGCAGTTCGCGCGGCGCGTGGCCACGGGCACGACCGGCGGCCTGCTCAATGACCTGGCCTGGTCGCGCGGCTGGCCCAAGGATCGCCCGTGGGTACACCGCTACCTGAGCGGGCCCTTGGGCGGCGACGCGCAGATCGCCGAACTGGTGCTGGAGCATCAGTGCCAGCGCGTGATCTTCTTCGAGGACCCGCACGTGGCGCGCCAGCACGAGGCCGACATCCAGTTGCTGGAGCGGGCCGTGCGCGTGGTGACCGCCTCGGCCACCTGCGCTACCTCGCCGTCGGTGGCGCGCCGCTGGGCCCAGGCGGTACAGCGCCGGCAGGCCGGCCGCGCCTAGGTCGCGCGCGGCGCCCGGGCCGCCTCAGGCGCCGGTGAAGCGGGGCGGGCGTTTGGCCAGGAAGGCCTGCGCGCCTTCGGCGAAGTCGGCGCGTCCGGCCGCCGCCAGGAAGGCGGCGGCTTCATCCTCGAGCTGCTGTTCCAGCGATGTGGCAGGCGCCTGGCGCAGCAGGCGCTTGGCTGCAGCCACGCCGTGCGGCGCATGGGCGGCCAGTTCGCGCGCATAGGCCAGCGCCTGGTCGGCTCGCTCGGCCGCCGGCGCCACGCGATCGACCAGTCCCCACTGCAGCGCCTGCGCGGCGTCGATGGGTTCGGCGCGCAGCAGCAGCGCCAGCGCGCGGCGGCGGCCCAGCAGATGGGCCAGCGCATGGGTCATGCCGGCATCGGGCGTGGCGCCCAGTTTCAGGTAGGCCGTGACCAGCCGCGCGTCGTCGGCGGCGATCGCCAGGTCGCAGGCCAGCGCCAGGGACAGGCCCGCGCCGGCGGCCACGCCGTGCACATCGGCCAGCCACAGCTGGTCCATGGCGGCGATGCGCGCCACGCAATCGTTGAGCGGCGTGAACAGCGCCCGCAGGCTGGCGCGGATGTCCTCGGGCGGGCCCTGGAACAGGGCGATGTCGCCGCCGGCGCAAAAGACCTTGCCGGCGCCGCGCAGCAGCACCACGCGTAGCGCCGCGCGGCCTTGCAGCCAGCGGGCCGCGGCCTGCAGGTCGCGCGCCATGGCGATGTCGATGGCATTGAGCGCGGCGGGGCGGTCCAGGGTAAGGATGGCGAGCGCGCCATCGGTCTGCAAGGTCAGGGTGCCATAGCGCGGCGGCTGGTCGGCGGCGGACATGGTTCGGTCTCCGTATGGGGTAAATACCAATTCTTGATTCAAAAACCGCGATGCTATGTTGCGAACCAAGCGCTTGCTCGGTTGGGGGATCGACCCGGCTAGCGTAACGCACCGCGGGCCGGTGTGAACAGGCTGCTCGCAGTACTCGCTGCACGTATGACCAGGCTGCACGAACGCATTCCGGCAGGATTGGCGCGCAAGCAGGCAAGGATCGGGCCAATCCGCTGTCAGACCCAGAACACGTCGCAATAGACGCGAGGAGACGGCAGGTGGCGCAGTCAGAGCAAGACCCATTGCTGCGGGTCGATGGGGTGACGCTGGCTTTCGGCGGGATCAAGGCGCTGACCGGCGTGGGCTTCGCGGTGAGCCCCGGCTCCATCACGACGGTGATCGGCCCCAATGGCGCGGGCAAGACGTCGCTGTTCAACACGATCTCCGGCTTCTACACGCCCGACGCGGGCAGCATCCACTTCCTGGGCCAGGACATCACGCGCCTGCCGGCGCCGCGGCGCGCCCGCCTGGGCCTGGCGCGCAGCTTCCAGAACATCGCGCTGTTTCGCGGCATGACGGTGCTGGACAACATCAAGCTGGGCCGGCATGCGCACCTGCGCAGCAACGTGCTGGACGCGCTGCTGTACCTGGGCCGGGCGCGGCGCGAGGAAATGGCGCTGCGCGCCGATATCGAGACGCGCATCATCGACTTCCTGGAGATCGACCATATCCGCCATGCACCCGTGGCGGCGCTGTCGTATGGCCTGCAAAAGCGCGTCGAGCTGGCGCGCGCGCTGGCGATGCAGCCGCGCATCCTGATGCTGGACGAGCCGGTGGCGGGCATGAACCGCGAGGAGACCGAGGATATGGCGCGCTTCATCCTGGATGCGCGCGCCGAATGGGGCGTGACCGTGCTCATGGTGGAGCACGACATGGGCATGGTGATGGACCTGTCCGATCATGTCGTGGTGCTGAACTTCGGCCAGGTGATCGCCGACGGCACGCCGGCGCAGGTGCAGGCCGATCCCGAAGTGATCAAGGCTTACCTGGGCGCGGGCGAGGTGGGCGAGCTGCGGCGCCGCCTGGCGGCGCAGGCGGCCTGATGGACGCCCTGTTCTTCCTGGAGGTGACGCTGGCCGGCCTGGGCGGCGGCGCGCTGTATGCGCTGGCGGCGCTGGCTTTCGTGATCGTCTACAAGGCCACGCGGGTGGTCAACATCGCCATCGGCGAGTTCCTGATGATGGGCGCGTATGCATTCTACGCGTTCGCCGCCGACATGCAATGGCCGGTGTGGGCCGCGATCGGCGGCGCCATCCTGGCCTCGGCATTGCTGGGTGCGCTGGTCGAGCGGGTGGCGATCCGCCCGATGCTGGGCGAGTCGCCGATCTCGGTGTTCATGATCACGGTGGGGCTGGCGTCCATCCTGGTGGGAGTAGTCGAACTGGTATGGACGGCCGACCAGCGCCGCCTGCCCGAGTTCATGCCGCGCGATCCGGTCATGATCGGCGAGGCCTTCGTCGCGTCCAAGGTGTTCTACGGGTTCTGGGTGGCGGTGGGGCTGGCGGCGCTGGTGCTGCTGGTGTTTCGCTACTGGCGCGGCGGCGTGGCGCTGCGCGCCACGGCGGCCGACCAGGGCGCCGCCTACGCCATGGGCATCAACGTGCCGCGCGTGTTCTCGCTGGCCTGGGCGGCGGCCGGCGCCATGGCCGCGGTGGCCGGCCTGATCGTCGGCGCGATCGGCGGCATTTCCTCGTCCATGGGCGCGTTCGGCCTGTCGGTGCTGGTCGTGGTGATCGTGGGCGGCCTGGACAGCGTCGCGGGCGCGCTGCTGGGCGGCCTTTTCATCGGCCTGGTGGAGGCCTGGGCCGGCGCCTACCTGGGCGGGGAGTACAAGCTGCTGGTGACGTTCGTGGTGCTGGTGGCGACGCTGATGGCGCGGCCGTATGGGTTGTTCGGAACCCGCGAAATCGAGAGGCTCTGACCCATGCGCATCGCGACCGCCAAGCAGACCTACCAGGCCGACGAGGCGCTGTTCGACACGGCCACGCAGCGCGTGTGGCTGGCGCTGCTGCTGGCCGCCCTGGCGCTGTTTCCCTTCCTGGCCAATGCCTATTGGCTGTACCTGGCCTGCCTGGTGGCGATCCATGTGGCCAGCGCCACCGGGCTGAACATCCTGACCGGCTATACCGGGCTGGTCAGCCTGGGGCAGGCGGCTTTCATGGGCCTGGGCGCCTACACGGTGGCGGTGCTCGAGGTGCACGTGGGCACGCCGGCCTTGCTGAACCTGCTGGCCGCCGGCGCGGTGGTCATGCTGGGCGGGCTGGTGGTGGGCGTGCCTTCGCTGCGCGTCAAGGGGCTGTACCTGGCGATCGTCACCATCGCCGCGTCGTTCATCGCCCATTTCCTGTTCGCCAATCTGCCGCTGACCGGCGGCACGGCCGGCCTGCAGGTGCCGCCGGCGCGCCTGCTGGGCGTCGACCTGGACACCTCCTTCAAGATCTATTGGCTGATCGTGCCCATCACCGTGCTGATGGTGCTGGGCGCGGCCAACCTGTTCCGTACCCGCATCGGCCGCGCCTTCATCGCGATACGCGATCGCGATATCTCGGCCGAAGTGCTGGGCATCGACCTGCTGCGCTACAAGCTGCTGTCGTTCGGCCTGTCGTCGTTCTATGCCGGCGTGGCCGGCGGCCTGTGGGCGTATTTCTTCCGCGTGGTCACGCCCGAGAGCTTCCCGCTGATCATGTCGATCTTCTTCCTGGCCGCCATCATCGTCGGCGGCATGGGCTCGATCCTGGGCGCCATCCTGGGCGCGGTCTTCATGACCATGGTGCCCGAGTTCCTCAAGCTGGTGGTGGGATGGCTGCCGGTAGGCGACGACGCGCTCGGCCTGCTTTCGCCGGTGCGCACCATCGTGTTCGGGGCGCTGATCGTGGGCTTTCTGATTTTCGAACCGCTGGGGCTGGCCGAGATATGGCGGCGCGTGCGGCGTTTTTTCCACCTATGGCCGTTTCGCACCTGAGACGTGGCCGGCGAGTGACTACACCAGGAGACCAACCATGAGGCAATCTTCGATACGCGGCGGTCTGGCGAAATGGCTGGCGCCGTTGGCGGCGGCGGCAGTGCTGGCCGCGCCCGTGGCCCAGGCGGCCGAGGATCTGGTGATCGGCGGCTCGATCCCCTTGAGCGGCGTGTTCGCCTTCGCCGGACAGGGCATCCATGCCGGCATCGGCGATTATGTGAAGATGGTCAACGAAGAGGGCGGCGTGGCAGGCCGCAAGCTGGTGTACGTGCCCGAGGACACGGCGTACAAGGTCGATGCCTCGGTGGCGGCGTTCAAGAAGATCACCAGCCAGAACAAGGTCAATTTCTACTACGGCGATTCGACCGGCTTCTCCAAGACCATCAACGCCGAGCTGAACCGTGCCGGCACCATGATCATGACGGGGGCGTCGTTCGCCACGTCGCTGAACGACCCCGCGAAATACCCCAACCAGTTCATGCTGGGCCCGGACTACACCGAGATGTTCGGCATCCTGCTGCGCTATATCGCCAAGGAGCAGCCGGGCGCCAAGGTGGCGTTCGTGTATTCCGATACCGAGTTCGGGCGCGATCCGATCACCAGTTCGCGCGCGGTGGCCGAGAAGCTGGGGCTGAAGGTGGTCACCGAGATCATGACGCCGCCGGGCAGCGTCGATGTGTCGACCGAGGTGATCAAGCTGCGCCGCGCCGCGCCGGACTACACCATTTTCCATGGCTATGTCCTGGCGCCGATTCCGGAGTTCGTCGGCCAGGGCAAGCGCATGGGCCTGAAGACGCGCTACATGGGCACCTTCTGGACCATGGACAACTCCACGGTCATGCAGATGGGCGAGGACGCGGACGGCTTCATGGGCGTGATGCCCTATCGCTACTACTACGATGACGCCGCCGACGCGCCGATGCTCAAGAAGATCCGCGCCATGCGCCCGGATTACCAGAGCACCGGCTACATGCAGGGCTTCCTGGCGGCCATGCTGTTCGCCGAGACGGCCAAGCGCACGCTGGCGGCCGACAAGCCGCTGACGGCGGCAAACATGAAGGCCACGCTCGACGCCATCAAGGACTTCGACACCGGCGGGCTGATCGGGGTGCCGATCTCGATCAAGGGCAATTCGATTCCGGTGGGCCGCATCTACCGCGCCGACGCCAAGCAGAAGAAGATGCTGCCGGTCTCGGATTGGATCGTGCTGGATTGAGGCGGCCGTGACGACATCCGCCGCGCCGGTGCTGGCCATCAACAACATCGAAGTGGTCTACAACAAGGCCGTGCAGGTGCTGCGGGGCCTGTCGCTGGAGGTGCCGCGCGGCGGCATCGTGGCCTTGCTGGGCAGCAACGGCGCCGGCAAGTCCACCACGCTGAAGGCGGTGTCGCGCCTGCTGGAGCTGGAGGATGGCGCGCTGGTCAGCGGCGCCATCCGCTTCCAGGGCAGCGACACGGCCGGGCGCGCGCCGCAGGCGCTGGTGCGCGCGGGGCTGGCGCACGTGATGGAAGGGCGGCGGGTGTTCGAGGACCTGACCGTGGAGGAGAACCTGGTGGCGGCCACCTACGCGCTGAGCGGGCGCGCCGGCGCGCGCCCCGATTTCGATCTGGTGTATGGCTACTTCCCGCGGCTGTACGAGCGGCGCCGCGGGCTGGCGGGCTATCTGTCGGGCGGCGAGCAGCAGATGCTGGCGATAGGCCGGGCGCTGATCGCCCAGCCCAGCCTGATGCTGCTGGACGAGCCGTCGCTGGGCCTGTCGCCCATGCTGGTCGAGAGCATTTTCTCGATCATCGCGCGCATCAATGCCGAGCAGGGCGTCTCGATGCTGCTGGTGGAGCAGAACGCCTCGGTCGCGCTGGCGGTGGCGCACTACGGTTACATCATGGAGACCGGCAAGGTGGTGATAGACGGCAGCGCCGAGCGGCTGGCCGGCGACCCCGATGTGCGGGAGTTCTATCTGGGCGTGGGCGGCGGCGGCGAGGCGCGCGGCTTTCGCCAGCTCAAGCACTACAAGCGCCGCAAGCGCTGGCTGTCATGACGCGCGCGAGCATGCACCCACGCGCCGAAGGCCCGCCACGGGGCGATTGGCCCGCCCTGACCCTGCCGCAGATGCTGCGCGAGCAGGCGCGGCGCCAGCCGGCGCGCATCGCGCTGCGCCAGAAGGACTACGGCATCTGGCAGCCGATCGACTGGGCCACGTACTGGCGGCGCGCCTGCCAGGTGGCGCTGGGGTTGCGCGCGGCCGGCCTGGAGCCGGGCGGCAAGGTGGCCATCATTGCCGAGAACCGGCTCGAGTGGCTGCTGGCCCAGATGGGCGCGGGCGTGCTGGGCGCGGTGCCGGTCGGCGTGTATTGCACCAGCCCGGCCGCCGAGGTGGGCTACGTGCTGGAGCACGCCGAGGTCGACATGGTGGTGTGCGAGGACCAGGAGCAGACCGACAAGGTGCTGGAGGTCGCGGCGCGCCTGCCCGGGCTGCGGCGCATCGTCGTGATGGAAACCAAGGGCCTGCGCAACCACGCCGAGGCCGAGCGCGCGCGCATGATCAGTTTCGCCGAGCTGGAGGCGCGCGGCGCGCAATGCGGCGCGGCCGAGCAGGCGCGCCTGGAGCAGGCGCTGGATGCGCAGACGCTCGATGACGTCGGGCTGATGATCTATACGTCGGGCTCGACCGGCAAGCCCAAGGGCGCCATGATCAGCTATCGCAATATGCGCGGGGTGGCGCCGGGCATCGCGGACCGCCTGGACATGGACGCGGGCAGCGTGCATCTGTCGTACCTGCCGCTGTGCCACGTGGCCGAACAGATGCTGTCGACCTTCGTGCCCGTCTACCTGGGCTCGCAGGTCAATTTCGGCGAGTCCATCCGCACGGTGCAGGAGGATTTGCGCGAAGTGGCGCCCACGGTGTTCCTGGGCGTGCCGCGCATCTGGGAAAAACTGCATGCGGCCATCTCGATCAAGATGCAGGAGTCGGGGCGCTTGCGCCGCTGGCTGTATGCGCGCGCGCTGCGCGGCTGCGCGCCGTTCCTGGAGCTGTCGCGCGCCCGCTACGGCTGGCGCGAACGGCTGGTGTATGGCTGGCATTACGCGCTGATCCTGCGCGCGTTGCACAACTTCGTGGGGCTGCGGCGGGTCAAGGTGGCCATGACCGGCGCGGCGCCGATTCCGCCGGAAGTGCTGCGCTACTTCCGCACGCTGGGCATCCCCCTGATCGAGGTGTACGGGTTGACCGAGTCCACCGGCATGATCTTCGGCCAGCATCCCGACCGCGTGCGCGTGGGCACGGTGGGCGAGCCCACCCTGGGCGTGCAGGCGCGGGTGGGCGAGCAGGGCGAATTGCTGGTGCGCGGCGAGATGGTGTTCCACGGCTACTACAGGAACCCGCAGGCCAGCGCGGATACGGTGCGCGACGGCTGGCTGCACACCGGCGACGTGGTGGCGCTGGAGGACGGCCAGTACCGCATCGTGGATCGGCTCAAGGACATCATGATCACCGCGGGCGGCAAGAACCTGACGCCCTCCGAGATCGAGAATGCGGTCAAGGGCAGCCCGTACGTGAAGGAGTGCATCGCCATCGGCGACCAGCGGCGCTATGTCGCCGCGCTGATCCAGATCGAGTACGACACCGTGGCCAAATGGGCTGAACTCAACGGCATTGCCTATACGCATTTTCGCTCGCTGGCCGAGCATCCGCGCGTACGCCAGCTGGTGCACGGCGAAGTCGAGCGCGCCAACGCCGCACTGGCCCAGGTGGCGCGGGTCAAGCGCTTCCACCTGCTGGTGAAAGAGCTGGACCATGACGACGGCGAGGTGACCGCGACCATGAAAGTGCGGCGCGCCAGCATCGCGCAGGCTTACCGCAGCGAGATCGAGGCGCTGTACCGGCAGGAGGAGGCGGCATGAGCGAGACAGGCAGGCAGGTGGCGGTGCGTACCGGCGCGGTCCGGTGTTGCGTATCCAGCGCCTGAAGGAGCGGGGCCCATGCACGCCAGCTCCCGCGGGACCGAAGAGGCGGCCGGATCGCCGCGACGCGCCGACGTGATCGCCACCGCCGGCGAGCTGTTCCGGCTGCACGGCTATGAGCGTACGACGGTGCGCGAGCTGGCGCGCGCGGTTGGCCTGCAATCGGGCAGCCTGTTCCACCATTTCCGCAGCAAGGAGGAGATCCTGGTGGCGGTGATGTCGGAGGGCATCGAGGAAGTGCTGGAGCAGGGCGCGCTGGCGCTGGCGCACTACCAGGACCCCGGGGCGCGCCTGGCGGCGCTGTTCCGGGTGCACATGTGGAGCATGCTCAAGGGGGCCGGGGGCGACGCCATGAACGCGCTGGTGTACGAGTGGCGCAGCCTGTCGCCGGCCGCTCGCGGCGGGGTCAAGGCGTTGAGCGATCGCTACGAGGACATGTGGCAGGACGCGGTGGACGATGCGTTGCGCGCCGGGCTGGTCGACGGCGATGCGCGCGTCATCAAGCGCTACCTGTTGGGCGGGTTGAACCTGACCGTGCAATGGTACAGGCCGCAGGGGCGGCTGGAACCTGGCGATTTCATCGAGGCCATGCTGCGCGCGGCGCTGCCCGGCTTGCCGCCCGGCACCGGGGCGTGGCCGCTGCGGGACTAGCCGCGCTGGCGGAAGAACGACACCAGCGCCGCGATGGCGCAGACCACGCCGATGGCCAGCAGCACGATGGCGACCGGTTGCAGGAAATCGGCCTGGCCGCGATAGCCGCCGCCGCTGCCGCCTGCCATGGCGGTCACCAACAGGAAAGCGCTGAGCAGTGCGCCGGCCAGGGCCAGCACCGCGGCGACGCCGAGGTACAGGGGCATGCGCCGGCGGCCGGCCGGCAGCGCGCGCAGCGGCCGCGGCGCGGCGGCGGGACGCGCGCGCCGGGACAGCAGGAGGTAGGCCAGCGCCGCCACGCACGCGGCAAGCAGGATGATCTTGGCAAGCATGGCGGGCCGGCGCGGGTCAGTCTTCCCGGCGCAGGTGCGGGAAGAGGATGACGTCGCGGATGCTGGGGCTGTCGGTCAGCAGCATGACCAGGCGGTCGATGCCGATGCCGCAGCCGCCGGTGGGGGGCATGCCGTATTCGAGCGCGCGGATGTAGTCGGCGTCGAAGTACATGGCTTCTTCGTCGCCGGCGTCCTTGGCCTCGACCTGGGCGCGGAAACGCTCGGCCTGGTCTTCAGGGTCGTTGAGCTCGGAGAAGCCGTTGGCGATTTCGCGTCCGGTGATGAACAGTTCGAAGCGCTCGGTAATGCCGTCGCGGGTGTCCGAGGCGCGCGCCAGGGGCGAGACCTCGACCGGGTAGTCGATGATGTAGGTGGGGCGCCACAGCCTGGCTTCGGCGGTTTCCTCGAACAGCGCCAGTTGCAGCGCGCCCAGGCCGGCGCGCGCCAGCGGCGGACCCTCGACGTTGGCTCCCAGTTTCCTGAGCTCGGCGCGCACGAACGCGGGGTCGTCGAGCTGCGCCTGGGTATAGCCCTCGGCGTACTTCAGGATGGCTTCGCAGATCGTCAGGTGGTCGAACGGCTGGGACAGGTCCAGCTCGCGGTCCTGGTAGCTGAGCACGGCGCTGCCGGTGGCCGCGATCGCGGCCTGGCGGATCAGGTCCTCGGTGAAGTCCATCAGCCAGCGATAGTCGGCGTACGCGGCGTAGAACTCCATCATGGTGAACTCGGGGTTGTGGCGCGGGCTCACCCCCTCGTTGCGGAAGTTGCGGTTGATTTCGAACACGCGCTCGAAGCCGCCGACGATCAGGCGCTTGAGGTAAAGCTCGGGCGCGATGCGCAGGAACATCTGCATGTCCAGCGCATTGTGGTGGGTCACGAAGGGCTTGGCCGCCGCGCCACCGGGAATCGGGTGCAGCATCGGCGTCTCGACTTCGAAAAAGCCCGCATTGAGCATGGCCTGGCGGATGCCGCCGACGGCCTTGCTGCGCGCCTCGAAGGTGCGGCGGGTGGCGTCGGTCATGATGAGGTCGACGTAGCGCTGGCGGTAGCGCAGCTCCTGGTCGGCCACGCCATGGAACTTGTCGGGCAGCGGACGCAGCGACTTCGACAGCAGGCGCGCCGAGTTGGCGTGCACCGACAGCTCGCCCTTGTTGGTCTTAAAGACCGGCCCCTCGATGGCGATGATGTCGCCGATGTCCCATTGCTTGAAAGCGGCGTAGGCCTCTTCGCCGAGCGTGCCGCGCTCGAGGTAGATCTGGATGCGGCCGCTGCCGTCCTGCAGCGTGGCGAAGCTGGCCTTGCCCATGACGCGCTTGAGCATCATGCGGCCGGCCACCTTGACCGTGACCGCCGCGGCCGTCAGCGCCTCCTGGTCCAGGCCGTCGTACCTGGCGTGCAGGTCGGCGGCGTGCGCATCGGGCACGAAATCGTTGGGGAACGCAACGCCGGTTTCACGCAGTCTGGCCAGCTTGGCGCGCCGTTCGGCGATCAAGCGGTTTTCATCCTGGGCGGTCGGGGCGGGCGATTGGTCGGTCATGGTGGATTACTGGTAGTTGCGGATGTCGTCGATTTCGGTGGTTCCGAAATCGTCGCGATCCAGGTAGGCGAGAATGCGGGCAGCCACGTCGGCGGGCGCGGACAGCTTGCCGGTGGCGTGGAATTCCCTGAAGCGTTCCAGGGCGGGGAAATCGGCCGGGTCGCTGGCGCGGATGGCGCCCTGCATGTCGGTGTCGACGATGCCGGGCGCTAGCGCGACCACGCGCACGCCGTCCTGGCCTTGCTCCTGCTTGAGCACGCGGCTGTACATGTCGAGCGCGGCCTTGGCGGCGCAATAGACGCCCCAGCCCGCGTTCGGGTTGCGGCCGGCGCCCGAGGAAATGTTGAGCACCCGGCGGTCGGCCGGCAGGCCCTGCAAGGCCGCCACGAAGCGGGCGGTCAGCAGGACGACGGCCGTGACGTTGAGATTGAGCGCGCCGGCGATGGCCGCGCCGTCGGTCAGGCCGGCGGCCTGCGCCACCGGGCTGACGGTGCCCGCATTGTTGATGAGCAGGTAGCGGCGCGCATCGCGCGGCAGCGCGGCGCACAGGCGCTTGGCGGCGGCCCCGGCCGCGGCCGGATCGGACAGGTCGACCTGCACCTGTTCCAGGCTCGCGCCGCGCGTCCGGGCGGCGGCCTCCAGGTCGGGATCGGCGCGCCGGGCAAGCGTGATCAGGCGCGTGCCCGGCGCGAGCAGGCCGCGCGCCAGGGCGGCGCCCAGGCCTCGGGATGCGCCGGTCAGGATGGCTACGGTATCGGTCATGCGGGGAACCTCCAGGGCAGGGGCGCGGCTTACACGCCTTGCTTGAGGCTGGCCTGGATGAACGGGTCCAGGTCGCCGTCGAGCACTTTCTGGGTATTGGAAATTTCCACGTTGGTGCGCAGGTCCTTGATGCGGCTCTGGTCCAGCACGTACGAGCGGATCTGGTGGCCCCAGCCCACGTCGGTCTTGGAATCTTCCAGCTTCTGCTGCTCGGTCATGCGGTTGCGCATTTCCAGCTCGTACAGCTTGGATTTGAGCATCTGCATCGCCTCGGCCCGGTTGCGATGCTGCGAGCGGTCGTTCTGGCACTGCACCACGATACCCGATGGCGCGTGCGTGATGCGCACGGCGGAGTCGGTCTTGTTGATGTGCTGGCCGCCCGCGCCGCTGGCGCGGTAGGTGTCGATGCGCAGGTCGGCCGGGTTGACCTCGACCTCGAAGGACTCGTCGACCTCGGGGTAGACGAATACGCTGGCAAACGAGGTGTGGCGGCCGCCCGAGGAGTCGAACGGGCTCTTGCGCACCAGGCGGTGCACGCCGGTTTCGGTGCGCAGGTAGCCGAATGCGTACTCGCCTTCGATCTTGATGGTGGCCGACTTCAGGCCGGCGACGTCGCCCTCGGATTCTTCGAGGATTTCGGCTTTGAAGCCCTTGCGCTCGGCGTACTTGAGGTACTGGCGCAGCAGCATCGAGGCCCAGTCCTGCGCTTCGGTGCCGCCGGCGCCCGCCTGGATGTCGACGAAGCAGTTCAGCGGATCGGCCGGGTTGGCGAACATGCGGCGGAATTCGAGCGTTTCCAGCTTTTCCTGGAAGCGGTCGACATCGTGCTCGATGGCTTCCAGCGTGGCGTCGTCGCTATCGGCCAGCGCCAGTTCGACGAGCTCGCACGAGTCGGCCAGGCCGCTGCCCAATTCGGTCAGGGTCTCGACGACGTCTTCGAGGGATTTCTTTTCACGGCCCAGGTCCTGGGCGTGCTTGGGGTCGTTCCAGATGGCCGGGTCTTCGAGCTCGGCGTTTACGACTTGCAGGCGTTCCGATTTGGCATCGTAGTCAAAGATACCTCCGTAGAGCCTGTTCGCGCTCCGCGTAGTCTTCGAGTCGGGCGACGAGCTGGTTCTGACGTTCGGCTTCCATGATTGATCCTGATGGCTATTTGGCGAAACCGCCTATTTTAGCGTGGATGGCGGGCGCCGCCCCGGCCGGCCGGGGCAGTTTGTAACAGAAGGGCGGCGGCCCTCAGGCGGCGTGCTCGATGACCAGCTGTACCGACACCATGCCATTCCAGATGTTCTGCTCCAGCCGGTAGGCGGCCTGGATGCGCTCGGGCAGGGACTGGTCGTGGCCGAACCAGATGGCGTCGAAGCGCTGGTGGCCGCGCTCGAGCGCCAGCTTCAGGTGCTTGCCGCCCACCAGGCGCTGGCTGCGCACGGTGAATTCGTCCAGGAACAGCGGGGCGGCGAACCCCGCGCCCCAGACCTGCTGCTGCAGCAGGCCGGCCACTTCGGCATTGGCGTAGCCGCTTTCGAGCGAGCCGTCGGTTTCGAGCAGCGGCTCGAAGCGGTCGCGCCCGGTGAGCTCGCGCACCGCGGCGTCGAAGGCCGGGGCGAAGGCGGCGAAATCGCCGCTGCCCAGGGTCAGGCCGGCGGCCATGGCGTGGCCGCCGAACTTGCGTATCAGGCCCGGGTGGCGCTTGGACACCAGGTCGAGCGCGTCGCGCAAATGCACGTCGGGGATCGAGCGGCCCGAGCCGCGCAGCTCGTCCTCGCCGGCCGGGGCGAAGGCCAGCGTGGGGCGCCAGAACTTCTCCTTCAGGCGCGAGGCCACCAGGCCGACCACGCCCTGGTGCCAGCCGGGGTCGAATACGCATACCGTGGCGCCGGCGGCGGCGTCGGGCGCCTCCATGGCGGCCAGCGCCTGGTCGCGCATCTCGGCTTCGATGGTGCGGCGTTCGCGGTTGATGTTGTCGAGCTCGCGCGCCATTTCGAGCGCCTGCGCCTCGTCGTCGGTGGTCAGGCAGGCGATGCCCAGGCTCATGTCGGCCAGCCGGCCGGCGGCGTTGATGCGCGGACCGAGGGCAAAGCCCAGGTCGAAGCCGCTGGCGGTGCGCGGCTCGCGCCCGGCCACGGCGAACAGGGCGCGCACGCCGGGCTGCATGCGGCCGGCCCGCATGCGCTGCAGCCCCTGCGTGACCAGCAGCCGGTTGTTGGCGTCCAGCTTGACCACGTCGGCCACCGTGCCCAGGGCCACCAGGTCGGACAGCGCATCCAGGCGCGGGCCGCCATCCGGCGCGTAGACGCCGCGGCGGCGCAGCTCGGCGCGCAGCGCCAGCATCATGTAGAAGATGACGCCGACGCCGGCCAGGTGCTTAGAGCCGAAACCGCAGCCGGGCTGGTTGGGATTGACGATGGCCAGGGCCTCGGGCAGCGTGTCGCCGGGCAAGTGGTGGTCGGTGATGACCACGCCGATGCCGGCGGCGTTGGCGGCGGCCACGCCGTCGACGCTGGCGATGCCGTTGTCGACCGTGATGATGATGTCGGGCTTGCCGCGCCGATGGCGGCAGGCCAGCTCGACGACCGCCGGCGAGAGGCCATAGCCGGTCTCGAAGCGGTTGGGAACCAGGAAATCCACGTCGGCGCCCATGGCCGACAGGGCGCGCAGGCCGACCGCGCAGGCCGTGGCGCCATCGCAGTCGTAGTCGGCCACGATGAGCAGGCGCTTGCCCTGCTCGATGGCGTCGGCGAGCACGGCGGCCGCGTGGGCCGAGTGGGTCAGGCGGTCGGGCGGCAGCAGCGCGGGCCACGCCATGCGGGTCTGCTCGGGGTGGATGACGCCGCGCGCCGCCCACAGGCGCGACAGCAGCGGGTGGATGCCGGCCGCTTCGAGGTGCTGGCAGGCTTGCAGATCGGCAGTACGGATAATCAGACGGGGCGAGACCACCAGGCGTTCCAGTTGTGCTTGGGCGCGGGCAGCCATCGGGCCAGCCCCGCGCGTGGTTTGAGGGTGAGGGCGGCGCGGCGGTCATCGCCCAGCAGCAGCAGTTGCAAGGGCTGGACCGGCCGGCCGTGCGGGCCGGCCAGCGGCGCCAATTGCGCCGCGTCCAGCACGGCCAGCGCGTCGAGCCAGGCGGCCCAGTCGCCGGCGCGCTGGGCGGCGGCCAGTTCGTCGCAGACTCGCGCCGGCGCCGGCGCGCCGGCCGGCCACGGCGTGGCGCCGCCATACAGCCACAGCGCGTTGATCGGCGCGGCGCCGCGCGCGGCGCGCGCTTCATTGACAGGATGCTCGTACCAGACCATCTGGATTTCGTTGAGCAGGCGGCGCCACGGGCGCATGGCGACGTCCTGGGTCCACCAGGCGCGCAGCCGCTGGCCGGCCACCGCCGCGGGACTGGCCGTTTGCGGCGCCATGCCGGCGGGCAGCGTCAGGCGCCAGCGCGCCGCATCGATGGGCGTGGCGCCGAAGCCGCTGTCGGCAAACAGCGGCGCGGCCGCCTCGAACAACTGCGCGCTTTCGTCGGCGCGCAGGTCGAGCAGGGCGGGGTCGAGCAGGGCGGCCTGGTCGGCCCCCAGCATCAGGTGCGCCAGGTCGGCCAGCCAGACCGGCTGGCCGGGCGTGCCGCCGGCGGCGCGCAGCGGGCCGAGGCCGGCGCCCAACGGCAGGCCGGGCTGGGGTTGGTAGCCGGCCTGTTCGAGCTGCCAGCCCTCGAAGGGGGTGCAGCCCTGGCGCGCGGCGTCGAAGGCCTGGACGCGGGCCGATGCGGCCTGCAGCCAGCCGTGCAGGGTGGGGGCGTGCTGCGGCAGCAGGCGCGCCAGTTCCGGCGCGACGGCGGCTGCGGGCAGGGCGCCGGGGATCACGATGAGCATGGCGGCGATTGTAGTGCGCGTGCCGGTTAATGCCATAATGCGCAGGTGCTGAAAATACCCTATGAACTCTGGATCGGCGCCCGCTACGCGGGCATGGCCCGGATCCGCCAGCGACGCGGGCGCCGCGATCGCTTCATCTCCTTCATCGCGGCCACGTCGATGGCCGGCATCGCCCTGGGCGTGGCGGCGCTGATCGTGGTGCTGTCGGTCATGAACGGTTTCCAGAAGGAAGTGCGCGACCGCATGCTGTCGGTGTTGCCGCATATCGAACTCTATATACCGGGCGCGGCGCCCGAACGGGTGCTGCAGCAGTGGCGCCAGTTCGCGCAGGCCGCGCGCGCCAACCCCGAGGTCAAGGGCGAGGCGCCTTTCGTGGCGGCGCAGGGCATGCTGGTGCGCGGCCAGGCGCTGCGCGGCGTGCAGGTGCGCGGCATCGATCCGGCCACCGAAGGCAATGTGTCGAATATCCCCCGGCAAATGGTCAGCGGCAAGCTGAGCGACCTGGTCGCCGGCGGGTTCGGCGCCGTGCTGGGCAGCGACCTGGCCGACGGGCTGGGCGTCAAGACGGGCGACACGGTCCTGATGCTGGCGCCGCAGGGCTCGATCAGCCCGGCCGGCTTCGCGCCGCGCATGCGGCAGTTCACGGTGGTGGGCATCTTTTCCTCCGGCCATTACGAATACGACTCGACCCTCGTCTTCATCGACGACGAGGATGCCGCCAAGGTGTTCCGCGAAAGCGGCACCGCCGGCGTGCGGCTGCGCGTGGCCGACATGCAGCGCGCGCCCGAAGTGGCCGCCGAGCTCACCAAAGTGCTGCCGCCCTACGTCATGGCGGCCGACTGGTCGCGCAATAACCGCACCTGGTTCGCGGCCGTGCAGACCGAAAAGCGCATGATGTTCCTGATCCTGGCGCTGATCGTGGCGGTGGCGGCGTTCAACCTGCTGTCGTCGCTGGTCATGGCGGTCAAGGACAAGCAGTCCGATATCGCCATCCTGCGCACGCTGGGCGCCGGGCCAGGCGAGGTGGCGCGCATCTTCCTGGTACAAGGGGCGCTGATCGGCGTGGTCGGCACCTTGCTGGGGGTGGCCGGCGGTATCGCCATCGCCTACAACGTCGACGTCATCGTGCCGTTCATCGAACGCTTGCTGGGCGTGCAGTTCCTGCCGCGCGAGGTGTACTTCATCAGCGCGCTGCCTTCCGATCCGCAGGCGGACGACATCATCACCATCGGGCTGACCTCGCTGGTGCTGTCGCTGCTGGCCACGCTGTATCCGAGCTGGCGCGCCTCGCGCCTGCAACCCGCACAGGTGCTGCGCCATGACTGAGCCGAACGACACCGGCCCGGCCCTGCAGGCCGAGCACCTGGGCAAGGTCTACGACGAAGGCCCGGCGCGCATCGAAGTGCTCAGCGACGTGTCGCTGAGCGTGGCGCGCGGCGAGATGGTCGCCATCGTCGGCGCCTCGGGCTCGGGCAAGAGCACCTTGCTGCACATCCTGGGCCTGTTGGACGTGCCCTCCAGCGGCACGGTCAGCGTCGACGGCGTGCCCGCCGCGGGGCTGTCCGAGAAGCGCAAGAGCGCGCTGCGCAACCGCAGCCTCGGCTTCGTGTACCAGTTCCACCACCTGCTGCCGGAATTCTCGGCCCTGGACAATGTGGCCATGCCGCTGATCGTGCGGCGCGAGAATCGCGACCGTGCGCGCGCCCAGGCACGCGAAGTGCTGGAACTGGTGGGGCTGGCCGCGCGCGAGGAGCACTTTCCGGGCCAGCTGTCCGGGGGCGAGCGGCAGCGCGTGGCGCTGGCGCGCGCCCTGGTGACGCGGCCGGCCTGCGTGCTGGCCGACGAGCCCACCGGCAACCTGGATCGCCATACGGCGCACAATATGTTCGAGCTGCTCACGCGCGTGAACCGCGAATCCGGCACGGCTTTCGTGATCGTCACCCACGATCCGGAGCTGGCCGCACGCGCCGATCGCCAGCTGCACATGGAAAACGGGCGCCTGCAGCCGGATTGACGCCGGCCTGTCGCGCGGCCCTGGAGCCCGGCCATGCTGATCGATACGCACTGCCATCTCGATGCCGCCGAATTCGACGCCGACCGCATGGCGGTGGCCCGCGCGGCGCGCGAGGCCGGCGTGCAGGCCATCGTGATTCCGGCCGTCGAGCGCGCCAACTTCGCAACCGTACGCCAGCTTGCCCATGCCGTGGATAGCGGCGCCTATGCGCTGGGTATCCATCCCTTGTACGTGGCGCGCGCCCGCGACGAAGATCTCGACAGCCTGCGCCGGGCCATCGAATCCGCCTTGCCGGACCCGCGTTTCGTGGCCATCGGCGAGATCGGCCTGGACTTCTTCGTGGCGGAAATCGCCAGCGGCGCCCCGCGCGAGCGCCAGGAGCGCTTTTACGCCGCCCAGCTCGACCTGGCGGCCGAATACGGCCTGCCGGTGCTGCTGCATGTGCGGCGCTCGCAAGACATCCTGCTCAAGCATCTGCGGCGCAGGCCGGGCGTGCCCGGCGGCATCGCGCACGCCTTCAACGGCAGCGCGCAACAGGCCGGCGCCTTCGTCGAGCAAGGCTTCGCGCTGGGCCTGGGCGGGGCCATGACCTATCCCCGCGCGCTGCAGATCCGGCGCCATGCGGCCGATATCGGGCTGGACCACCTGGTGCTGGAAACCGATGCCCCGGATATTCCGCCGGCCTGGCTGTACGAACCCGAGCGGCGCAACACGCCGGGCCAGTTGCCGCGCATCGCCGCCGAACTGGCCGCGCTGCGCGGCCAGGCTGTCGCCGATGTGGCGAGGGCCACGACCACCACCGCGCTACGGGTGTTGCCGCGCCTGGGCGCCTTGTTGCAGGACAGGGCGGCGACGCCCTGACGCCCGGCCGTCCGGCGCCGGGCCCCTGTTTCCTCCTGCCCGCCCTGTGCCTAGCGTTCGCTGCGGGGCGGACGCACGCGCGTGCCTGCGCCATGTGCTGCCCGTTTTTTACCGAACCGGCACCCCCCAAATGGGTGGCGCGCGGTACGCCTTCGGCCGTTACAGTTTGTCTGTTAGTCGAAATTTATTAACAAATTTCGGCATATTTGAATTTATTTGTATCAATTCGCACGGGGTCCTATTCCATTCCACAAGAATCCCGGCAAACGAGGAGAGGTCTGATGGCACAAGCAAGCGCGCGAGGCATGGGCCTGCGCATCACGTCGCTGGCGGCGGCCCTGCTGGGCGTGTACGGCGCGGCGGGCGCGGCGGAGAATCGCCTGGAGTGTATCGGGGCCTGCCCGCCGGGCCAGCCGGTGGCGGGCGCCCATTATTCGGGCACGAACCTGAGCGCCAATCGGGAATGGGTGGTGTACGGCGAGGGCAGCAATGCCGTATTCACGCTGCAGGGAGGCAGCGTGACGGCCAGCGGCGGCCTGATGGGCGCCGTCAACGCCGCGGATGGCGCCCGCGTCTACCTGAACCAGGTGAGCGTGCGCACCGATGCCGGCAATGGCTGGGAGGCCCCGGGCGTGCGCGCGGAATACGGCGCACTGGTGAATGTGCGCGGCGGCAGCATCGCGACCGTGGGCGGCGGTAGCTATGGCGTGCAGTCCCTGGATTCCGGCACCATGATCGAACTCAACGGGACGGACATCCGCACCACGGACGCGTATTCCGACGGCCTGCGCGCCGAGTTCGGGGGTAGCATCCGCGCCGTCGGCCTGACCATCAATACCACCGGCGAGCATGCGGTGGGCGCCATGGGCGCGGATGACGGTACGATCGCGCTGCGCGATTCGCGCATCACGACCAGCGGCGTCGACGCCTATGGGCTGGGAACGGAATCGCAGGTGCTGAGCCCCGGCGGCGTGCTGCAGGTCAGCAACACCGCCATCCAGACCAGCGGCAAGAACGCGCACGGCGTATACCTGCAGGGCGGCAGTTCGTTGAACATGTCGGGCGGCTCCATCCGCACCACCGGCAGCGGCGCCGCCGGCCTGCGCGTGAGCAACGGCAGCAGCGTGGCGCTCAATGGCGTCGAGGTCGTCGCCAGCGGGCCATCGCTGCTGTCCACGCTCAGTGCCACGCGTCAGCAATCCATCGTGGTCGGCGCCGGTTCCAACCTGACGCGCAACGACGGCCGGCTGCTGCTGGTGCGCCGGGTGGCCGGCGGCGAGCTGGGGCAGGTGACGCTGACGCTGAAAAGCGGCTCGTATGCGGCCGGCAACATCGAGAACCTCGCGGCCGACGGCTCGCGGGAATCCTCGGCGCTTACCATCGTCGATGTCCAGAGCGGCGCCCAGTGGGCCGGCCTGGTGATCGATGACACAACCGCCATCGTGAACGGCAGCCAGTCGGGCCAGCACAGCGGCTTCAGCACCGCCGGCGACATGGTGCTGGAAGGCGGCAGCGCGCCGGTGACCTTCACGGGGGTGTCGAACATAGGCGGCAGCTCCTCGCTGGGGGCCGGCAGCCAGACGACCTTCGGCGGCGCGACCACGATAGGGCAGAGCCTGGCGGTGCTGCCGGGCGGTTCGGTCGCCTTCAATGGGCCGTTGACGATCGGCGAGAGCGTGACGGGGGGGCAGGGCACCGCGCTCAGCTTCAACGCACCCGCCATCATCGGCGCAAACGTGCAGGGCGCGGGCGGCGCGGCGTTCACGTTCAGCGGGCCGGCGCAGGTCGGCGGCAGCGTGCAAGGGCTCGACGGCGCGTCGTTTCGCTTCAGCACTTCCGCGCCGACCGCCATCGCGGGCGGACTCAGCCTGGCCGGCGGCTCGAGCCTGGGCGGCGGCTCGCCGACGACCCCCATCGTCGTGACCGGCGGCGCGGATGCCGTATCCGGCGCGATCCTGGGCGGCAACCTCGATATCGGCGGCGCGCTGCGGATGACCGGCGCCAGCCTGGCGCCTGGCAACTCCATCGGTACCGTGACGGTCGGCAGCGTGGGGGCCCTCAGCGGCTCCACCTACCTGGCGGAAGTCAACGCCAAGGGCCAGTCCGACCTGCTGGTGGTGCGCAGCGGGAATGTCGACCTGGCGGGCGTGTCGCTGGTGGTGGGCCAGGAGAACGGCACCGGCGGCTATGTGCTGAATCACGACTACACCATCATCAAGACCGAGGCCGGCAAGATCGTGGGCGAATTCGCCGCGGCGAGCCTGGACGAGAGCCTGGCCAGCACCCTGGTCAAGCTGGACCCGGTCAAGTATGGCGCCCAGGCCACGCAGGTCAGCCTGTCGCCGGACGCCGACAAGTTGGCGGCGGCGCGCGCCGGCCTGACCCGCAACCAGAGCGCGGTGCTCGACGGCGCGCTGTCGGTGGCCGGGCGCAACGCCTCGGCCGACGCCGTGATGCTGATGAGCGACACGGGCCAGCGGGCCGGCGCGCTGGACCAGTTGTCCGGCGAAGTGCACGGCAGCGCGGTGTCGGCGCTTTACAGCAACACGCAGCTGCTCAACCGCACCGTGGCCAGGCGCATGAGCGCCAACCTGGGCGCCGGCCTGCTGGCCGGCGCGCCCACGGCGCAGGCGGCGGGCCCGGCTGCCGCGTCGGCCATGCCGGGCACGGCCGCGTATCCGCTGTGGGCCGATGTGGTGGGCAACTGGAGCAGTTTCGACGCCAAGGACAATGCGGCCAAGGCCAAGAGCAATACCGCCGGCCTGTTCATCGGCGGCGACGTCGCGGTGGGCGCGGGCTGGCGCGTGGGCGGGGCGCTGGGCTTTACCGATGGCCGCATCAAGGCCGATGCGGTGGACTCGCGCTCGGACGTGACCAGCTATACGGCGGCGCTCTACGGCGGCAACAGCTGGGCGGCAGGCAAGGGCAAGCTGAACTTCCTGGCCGGCGTCGGCTACACGCACCACGACATCGACAGCCGACGCAGCGTGGATGTGGGCGGCGCGCAGACCCTGAAGGCCGACTACAAGGCCAATACCACGCAACTGTTCGCCGAACTCGGCTACCAGGTGCCCGTTGGCGCCAGCAGCTCGGTCGAGCCGTATGCCGGCCTGGCCTGGTTTAACAACCACAGCGACAGCTTCGACGAGGATGGCGGGCCGGCCGCGCTGCATGGCAGCGGCCAGACCGACCAGATCACCACGTTCACGCTGGGGCTGCGTGGCAACACGGCGCTGCAGCTGGGCGCCACCGAGACGCGCCTGAGCGCCGGGCTGGGCTGGCGCCATGCCAACGGCGACGTGGACGCGACCCGCAAGCTGGCGTTCATCCAGGGCGGCGGCACGGCGTTCACCGTGGCGGGTTCGCCGGTGGCCAGGGATGCGGCCGTGCTCGATCTCGCGGCCGAAGTGGACGTGGGCCGCAACGCGGCGCTCGGCCTGGCCTACGGAGGGCAGTTCGGCAATGGCAACAAGGAGAATACCGGCTCGCTGTATCTGAAAGTCCGGTTCTGAACGCAGCGCGCGGGCGCGAGGCCGCCGGGCCGCGTCCGCGCACCGCGTCGGGGGGACGGTCGAGCCCGTCCGCCCGTTGTTGGCCGCCTGTCGTGTATCGACTGGCGGTTTTTTTTTGGTTCATCGCGCATTGCCGGGGAAGGCGGCACGGATTTTGAGGGAGAAGTATTCCTGGTCGCGGTAGCCGTAAGCGCGCCGCTTGATGACCTTGATAGTGTTGTTGATGCCCTCGACAATGCTGGTGTTCAGGGGATGTCGGCATCTGGCCAGGATGCCGTGCAGATAGCCTTTCAAGCGCTGAGCGAAGGTGTTCAAGGCGGCTATTCCGCTTTGCTCGGCCTGCTTGTACCAGTGGTTCCAGGCTTGTCTTGCCCAGGCAGGTCTTTGGTAGAACCAGAGCCGTTTGAGTTCGTCACGCAGGACATAGACCGTCAGCAGCGGCTGGTTGGCTTGCAGCAATTCGTCGAGCCGGACGGCCTGCTGCCGATCCAGGTTGTCACGGTTGCGCAGCAGCAGCCAGCGACTCGATTTGATGATCCTGCGTGCGGGACGATCCTGGCGTAGTTGATTGGCCTGATCCACGCGCACCCGATCAATGACCTCTCGTCCATACTTGGCCACGACATGGAACAAGTCATAGACGATCTCCGCCTGTGGGCTGTGGGCCTGGATCTCCAACTCGTAGGCGGTGGTCATGTCGATGGCAACGGCCTTGATGCGTTGGGCGGCCCCAGGCGGCAATTGTTCGAAGAACGCCCGGGCCGTCTCGCGTGAGCGTCCTGGGCCAATCCACAGCACCTGCCTGCTGATCGGATCGACCACCACTGTCGCGTAGCGATGCCCTTTGTGCAGGGCAAACTCGTCCATCGCCAAATACTCGATCTTGGACCAATCCGGTTCGCGCACCGACGCACGCAGCCGAGCCTTGTCCAGCGTCTTGACGGTATGCCAACCCAGTTCGAAGAACCTCGCCACCGCCTGCACGTTGCTCGATTGCAGCAATTGGCTGCAGGCCTGCGCCAGCCGATCCGTCACCCGTTGATATCGCCCCAGCCAGGCAAGCCGCTCCAGGCGCGGGCCGCCGCATTGCTCACACCACAAGCGTCGGCGCGGCACGTGCAGAACGACCCGATACTCGAATAACGGCAGATCTCGCACCCGTCGAACCGTGGTCTCATGCACCTGGCGACACCGCGCGCCGCACTGCTCGCACAGCATCACCTTGGCCGTTGGCTTCAAATAGATCGACAGCGTGCGCCCTGGGTCTTCGGGCCATTCCACGCGTTCGACGCCATAGCCCTGCCAGCCTCCCAGCGACTCCAGCAACTTGCGATCCAGCATCTCCCTGCACTCCTGATGGCAAATACCTGCCGTCAAGAATACGAAAACTTGCCAAACCCCTCCACGCTATTGCGCGATGAACCTTTTTTTTGTGCCTGTCCCCGCGGGGACAGGCACCGCCGCACAGCCAAGTCCGGTATCTTGGCGCGGACATCCGTTTCCCGATTCCAGGACGACAGGCATGCAGCATGTATTCATCACGGGCGCCAGCAGCGGGCTGGGGCAGGCACTGGCGCGGCGCTACGCCGCCGATGGCGCGCGGCTGGGGCTGCTGGGCCGGCGCGCGCAGGCGCTCGAGGCGCTGGCGTCCAGCCTGCCCGGGCAGCACCGCTGCTATGCCGTGGACGTGCGCGACCGCGCGGCGCTGCACGCGGCCGCGCAGGATTTCATCGCCCATTGCGGCGGGCGGGTCGATGTCGTGATCGCCAGCGCCGGGGTCAGCGCCGGCACGCTGACCGAAGCGGGCGAGGACTACGCGGTGTTCAAGGAAATCGTCGACACCAACCTGCTGGCCACCGTCGCCACCTTCGAGCCCTTCATCGCCGGCATGCGCGCCGCGCGCGCCGGGCGGCTGGTGGGCATCGCCAGCGTCGCGGGCGTGCGCGGGCTGCCCGGCGCCGGCGCCTACAGCGCGTCCAAGGCGGCGGTCGCGACGTATTGCGAAAGCCTGCGGCTGGAGTTGGCGCAGGCCGGCGTGCGGGTGGTGACCATCGCGCCGGGCTATGTGAAAACCGCCATGACGGCCCACAACCCTTATGCCATGCCGTTCCTGATGGAAGCCGACGCTTTCGCCGGGCGCGCCCATGCGGCGATCGCGCGCGGCGTGTCGTATCGGGTGATTCCCTGGCAGATGGGCGTGGTGGCCAAGCTGATGCGCCTGTTGCCCGACGCCGTCTATGACCGCCTGGCGCGCGACGCGCCGCGCAAGCCGAGGCGAGGGCAGTAGGGGGCGAGCGGCGGCGGTATCCGGGGCGCCTGCCCCCGCATGGGGGAGCGACACTCGCGGCAAGTGTGCCTGTCCCCGCAGGGACAGATACCGTCTTGGCGGGCTAGCGTCGATGGCGTACGGCAGTGTGCCTGTCCCCGCGGGGACAGGCACACGCACGGGCAGGCGCCTGTCGTGGCGTCAGGGGGTTACGTCATTGCCGGTTTCGGCGCCGATGTGCTCGACATCGCCCCAGCCCAGGACTTCCCATTTGCGCTGCGCGATCGCGACGCGGTTGATGCTGACGTTGAGCAGCGCGGCGTAGCGCGGGGCATCCAGGGGCACGCCGCTGGCATGGCGCCAGATGATGTCGAGCGCGCCGCCGTGCGTGACGGCCAGGATGCGCTCGCTGGCGTGGCGGGCCGCCAGGTCGTCGACGGTGGCGATGATGCGCGCCTGGAACTGCCCCAGCGTCTCGCCGCCTTCCAGCGCACGCAGCGGATCGCGGCTGCGCCAGGCCTGCGCGGCCTGCGGCGCCTGCTGTTCCAGGTTCTCCATTTCCAGTCCTTCCAGCACGCCGAAACCGCGTTCGCGGATGCCGGGCTCGGTGCGTACCCGCAGCTGCAGCGCGGCCGACAGCGAGGCCGCCGTGTCGTGCGCGCGCTTGAGATCGCTGCTGTAGAGCGCGGCGAAGGGGTGTTCGCTGGCCGTATCGCGCAGCCGCTCGGCCAGCAGGCGGGCCTGCTCGCGGCCGGATTCGTTCAGCGGGATGTCCTGCCAGCCTTGCAGGCGGCGTTGGCGGTTCCAGTCGGTTTCGCCGTGTCGGATGAACCAGATTTCAGTCATGCGCTCGTATTCATGTGGCCACGGCGGCGCCGGGCTTCCAGATTTTTTGAATCATGGAGATTAACGCGACCAGCATGGGTTCGCCAGCCTGCTCGGGCGGGGCGATGAAACCCAGCGTGGCGTCGGCGCGCGCCTGGCCCCATACGATGAAGTCGCCGGCGGCCGCGCCGGCCAGGGCGGTTTCCTCGCGCAGCAGGGCGCAGCCGGCGCCGGCGCGCACCAGCGCGTCCAGGTTGGACTGGTCGTCGTTCTGCATCACCACTCGCGGCGCCAGGCCGTGCCGCTCGAACATATCGCGCAACAGCAGGTGCAGGTGGCTGCCGGACGGGCCGTCCAGCCAGGGCAGCTGGGCGATGTCGCGCCAGCCGGCGCGCTTCAGGGTATCGGCCAGCGAGGCGGGCAGGGCGATGCGGTAGCGCACGCTGCGCAGGGCATGCCAGGTCACGCCGCGCGGCGGGTGCGCGACGATGGTCAGCGCGCCGGCCAGCCGCGCCGTGCCGACTTGTTCGAGCAGGGCGGTGGACGGCAGCACGTGGGTTTTCAGCTCCACCAGCGGCAGGCGCTGCCGCAGCGCGGCGGCCAGCTCGCCCAGGCGCAGGAAGTCGGGCTGCTCGCTCGGCACGCCCAGGTCGATCACGCCTTGCAGCTGGCCTTGCAGCTGGCGGGCCTCGGACTTGAGCTGGGCGCCCAGCACCAGCAGCGCCTCGGCGGTGGGCAGCAGCGCTTCGCCGGCCTTGGCCAGGCTAAGCCGGCCCGCGGCCCGGTCGAACAGCGCCACGCCCAGGCTCTGCTCCAGCGCCTTCAATTGGGCGGTGACGGCGGGCTGGGTCAGCGACAGCGCTTCGGCGGCCTTGGTCAGGTTGCCCAGGCGGGCGACGGTGACGAAGGCGCGGATCTGGTAGATCTCCATGGCCGCAGTCTACGGCGAGTCGGGGCCCCGGCGCGAGCAGGGGGCGTTCATGCCGCCAGCAGCCTGATCTGGGTGGGCTCCAGGCCCACGGCCACGGGCGCGCCGACGGGAAACGGCGACAGGCCGGCCAGATGGTGCTGGTCCGCCGTCAGCCGCTGTTCGCCGACCTGCACCTGGTAGCGGGTGAACTCGCCCAGGAACTCGCTGCTTTCGACCACGCCGGGCAGCCACACATAGCGCGCGTCGCCCGTGCCGTCGGCCATTTCGATCAGCACAGTGTGGGGCCGGAAACTGGCCGCGAGGCGCCCGGCCTGCGGCGCGTCGCCATTGACCGGCAGGTGCAGCTCGCCCACGCCGTCGACGGCCAGCACCACGCCGCCGCGCGAGCGCTCGCGCACCTCGCCTTCCAGCACGTTCATGGTGCCGACGAAGTTGGCCACGAAGCGGTTGACCGGATAGTCGAACAGCGTGCTGGGCGCGCCGATCTGCTGCACCACGCCATGGTCCAGCACCGCCATGCGGTCGGCCGTGGTCATGGCCTCTTCCTGGTCGTGGGTGACGAAGATGGTGGTGATGCCCAGCCGCCGCTGCAGCGACAGCAGGTCCTGGCGCATCTGCACCCGCAGCTTCTTGTCCAGGTTGGACAGGGGTTCGTCCAGCAGCAGCACCTGCGGCTCGATGACAATGGTGCGCGCCAGCGCCACGCGCTGCTGCTGGCCGCCGGACAGTTGGTTGGGACGGCGCCGCCCGAAGTCGGCCAGGCCCACGAGTTCGAGCGCGGCGGCGACCTTGTCGCGGATCTCGGCGCGCGGCAGGCGCCGCTCGACCAGGCCGAAGGCAACGTTGTCCCACACCGTCATGTGCGGCCACAGCGCATAGTTCTGGAACACCATGCCGATATTGCGGTCCCAGGGCGGCGTGGCGCCGATGTCGCGGCCGTCGACCAGCAGCTGCCCATGGCTTTGCCGGTTGAAGCCGGCGATCAGGCGCAGCAGGGTGGATTTGCCCGATCCCGACGGGCCGAGCAGGGCGAAGAATTCGCCGGGCTCGATATGGATGCTGATGTCCTTGAGGACTTCGTTCCTGCCATAGGAAAGCCGGATGTTGCGGCATTCGACGCTGACTTTCTTCATGAGGATTCCCCGCTGCGCGCCGGCCGCTGGCGCGCCGAGGCGCGCTCGACCAGCAAGTGAGATACATAGGTGCCGATGCCGACCGCGACCACGGCCAGCACGCCCAGCGCCGCGCCCGGGCCGCGCCCGGCGGCGCTTTGCATGTACAGGTAGATGCCGTAGCTCATGGGCGCCTGGCTGTCGCGCGTGACCAGCATGATGGTGGCCGACAGCTCGACCGCGGCGGTGATGAAGCTGGTGACGAAGCCGGCCAGCATGCCGCCGGCCATCAACGGCACGACGATGCGGCGGATGGTGCGCAGCCGGCTGGCGCCCAGCGACTCGGCCGCCTCTTCGAGCGACACGTTGATCTGCTGCAGGGCCGCCACGCACGAGCGCAGCGCATAGGGCAGGCGCCGCACCGAATAGGCGATCATGATCAGCACCCAGGACGAGGTGAGCAGCACGCCGGTGCCGGGGATTTCCACGCCCCGGAAAGTGCGCAGGTAGCCGATGGCCAGCACGATGCCCGGAATCGCCAGCGCCGCCGAGGCGATGAAGTCGAGCCACTGGCGCGCCGGCAGGCGGGTGCGCAGCATCAGGTAGGCGATGGCGGTGCCCAGCACGACGTCGACGCCGGCGGCCAGGCCGCAGTACAGCAGCGTATTGGCGATCATGCCCTGCGACTCGGTGAAGACCGCGGTGTAGTGGGCGAGCGTGTAGCCGTCGGGCAGCGGCGCATAGCTCCAGACACTGGCCAGCGACAGCAGCAGCACGCCCAGGTGGGGCGAGAGCACCAGCAGCAGCACCGCGCCGATCCAGGCATAGGCCAGCACCGACTCGACCGGGCGCAGGCGGCGCTTGTGGATGGCGTTGCCGCCCTTTTGCAGGGTCGAGTAGTCCTTGCCCTTGAGCACGCGGGCCGACAGCCACAGCGCCAGGATGGAAAAGCCGATCATGATCACGCTGATCACGTAGCCCAGGGGATCTTCCAGCCCGACCTGGGTGATGCGCAGATAGGCCTGCGGCGCCAGCATGTTGGTGGTGCCCAGCACCAGCGGCGTGCCCAGGTCGTCGAACACCTTGACGAACACCAGCGAGGTGCCGGCCAGGTAGCCGGGCAGCGCCAGCGGAAAGATGATGCGGCAGAACAGCCGGAACCCGCGCGACCCCAGATTGAAGGCGGCTTCCTCCATCGATCCGTCGATGTTGCGCAGCGCGACCACCAGGTTCATCAGGATGAACGGGAAGTAATGCAGCGATTCGACGAAGATGACGCCGTTCAATCCGTCCATGAAGGGCAGGGTGATGCCGAGCCAGTCGTCCAGCAGCAGATTGACGCTGCCTGAGCGGCCGAAGATCAGCTGCATGGCCATCGCGCCCACGAACGGCGGCATGATCAGCGGCAGCACGCCCAGGGTCTGGATCAGCAGCGCGCCGCGGAACTCGAAGCGCACCGTGAAGTAGGCCAGCGGCACCGCGATCAGCGAGGCCAGCAGCGACGACCAGCCGGCCACGTACAGGCTGTTGAAGAAGGCTTCCTTCATCAGCGGCTGGTTGAAGACGGCGCCGAAGTGGCCCAGCGTGAAACTGCCGTCGGCGTTGACGAAGGCGGTGTAGAACACCGTGCCCACCGGAAACACCAGGAACAGCGCCAGGAAGGCGAGTACCAGCAAGGCGGCCAGCGCCGGCCCCGCGGGCAGGCGGAAAGTACCCGTAGAGGTCATGAAGATCCCGGATGTGAACGGACGAGGGCCAGGATGCGGGGCGCGCGCGGCGCGCCCCGCGGCGAGGCGGCGGCGCCTAGAGCGCGGCCGCCTCGCGCGCCAGCTTTTGCGCTTGCTCGTAGTTGGCGCGGGCCTTGCCGTTCCACTCGCCTTCGAGCTGCGTGATCTGCTGGTTGACCGCGGCGTCCTTCTTGTTGCCGGCGAACAGCTTGAGGAACGCCGGGTCGGCGGCGCGCTGGGCGTCGACCAGCGGCGTCCAGGCCAGCTGGCGCGCCTGCGCCAGCAGCTCGGCCGCCTTGCCTTGCCCGGCGCGTTCGCCCAGCTTGGCTTCGGCGTCGTAGATGGCCTTGGTGGCGGCCTGCAGCTCCTTGAGCCGGAAGGTGATGGTCTGGTCGAACAGGCTCTGGACCACGTAGTAGCGCGCCTGCGACAGGTCGGCGTCGAAGTGCACCTTGCTGCGCTTGGCGATCTCGGCCGGGTCGGGATAGCCCGGCGGGATCTTGCCGGCCAGCGCCGCGTACGGCAGCACCGGCAGGCGCGAGATCTTCGGTTCGAGCAGCAGTTCCTGGCCGGCCTGGCTGAGCGTGAAGGCGATGAACTTCTTGCCTTCCTCGGTGTTCTTCGCGCCTTCGATGAGCGCGATGTTGGCCGGCACGATGGCGGTCTCGGACGGATAGACGAAATCGACCGGGAACTTGGAGTACTTGCTCGACAGGCCGAAGAAATCGATCACCGGACCGGCGCCGAACTGGCCGTTGTTCACGCCGTCGGGCACGCCGAAGGAACGCTCGGTGACCGCGCTGGCGTTGCCCGACATGCGCAGCAGGGTGCCCCAGCCGTCATTCCAGCCTTCGCCTTGCAGGATCGTTTCCACCGTCAGGTGCATGGTGCCCGAGCGCGACGGCGCGGTGATGCCGACGTGGCCGAACCAGTGCGGTGCCAGCAGGTCCTTCCATTCGACCGGCGCGGGCAGCTTGTTGGCCTTGATGTAGCGCGTGTTGTAGATGATGCCGTAGCCGGCCAGCGCCTGGCCCATGTACATGCCCGAGGGGTCGTTGATCGGGTAGCTGCCGATCTTGTCGGGCACGGCCGGGTTGGCCACGTCCGGCGCCTTGGCCAGCAGCTTGTCGCGGCCCAGCACCTCGAAGGCGTCGGGGGCGCTGGCCCAGAAGACTTCCGGACGCTGGCCGGCCGGGGTTGCGCGCACGAAGGCGATGCCCGACACGGTGTTCTTGTTGAGGATCTCCAGCTTGATGTCCGGATGGGCCTTCTCGAAGGCCGCCTTGTAGGCCTGGGTCAGGTCCTTGGGGAAAGACGTGATGACCGTTACCGTGCCGGCCAGGGCCGGCGCGCAGGCAGCCATGATGGCCGCCAGCTGGCGCTGCAGAGCCTGCAAGGCCTCGGCCGCGGGGCTGCCGGCCTCGTCCTTCGCGCCGCTGGCGGCGGCCCGGTCGCGCAACTGCCTGGCGTACTGGTCGAACGCGCCGGCGGAGATGCGCGATGAAACGGAACTGACGGTCATGGTGGCGGCGCCCGCGTGGATTAGGGTTAGTCCTTAATAAGGCAGGCGCGCGGACGAACTTAAACATATTGCTGCGCGCTTCCGACCCCCCTTACACTTGCGTCGCCCATCCCTTCAACTTCCACGCGTACCTATGTCCAATACCTATTTCCCGCGCTGGCGGCTGGCCGACGACACCGTGCCGGGCGCGGTCATCGCGCCCGACGAACGCCTGTCCTGGCCCAAGAACATCGCCATGGGGGCCCAGCACGTGGTCGCCATGTTCGGTTCCACCGTGCTGGCGCCGCTGCTGATGGGTTTCGACCCCAATGTGGCGATCCTCATGTCCGGCATCGGCACGCTGATCTTCTTCCTGTTCGTCGGCGGCCGGGTGCCCAGCTACCTGGGCTCCAGCTTCGCCTTCATCGGCGGGGTGGTGGCGGTCACCGGCTATGTGGCGCCCGGCGCCAACGCCAATATCGGCGTGGCGCTCGGCGCGATCATCGCCTGCGGCCTGGTGTACGCGCTGATCGGCCTGGTCGTATGGGCGGCCAGCGCGCGCGGCAACGGGGCGCGCTGGATCGAGGCCATGATGCCGCCGGTCGTCACGGGCGCGGTGGTGGCGGTGATCGGCCTGAACCTGGCCCCGATCGCCGCCAAGGGCGCCATGGGTTCGTCCGGCTTCGAGGCCAGCATGGCGTTGATGACCATCCTGTGCGTGGGCGGCATCGCCGTCTACACGCGCGGCATGGTGCAGCGGCTGCTGATCCTGGTCGGCCTGGTGCTGGCCTGCGTCATCTACGCGGTCTGCGCCAACGGCCTGGGGCTGGGCGCGCCCATGGACTTCGCCAAGGTGGCCGCCGCGCCGTGGTTCGGCCTGCCCAGCTTCGCCGCGCCGGTGTTCGAGCCGCAGGCCATGGGCCTGATCGTGCCGGTGGCCATCATCCTGGTGGCCGAGAACCTGGGCCACGTGAAGGCGGTCGCCGCCATGACCGGACAGGACCTGGACCGCTGCGTGGGCCGCGCCTTCGTGGGCGACGGCGTGGCGACCATGGTTTCCGGCGCCGTCGGCGGCACCGGGGTGACCACCTACGCCGAGAATATCGGCGTGATGGCCGTGACGCGCATCTATTCCACGCTGGTGTTCGTGGTGGCGGCCGTGATCGCGCTGGTGCTGGGGTTTTCGCCCAAGTTCGGCGCGCTGATCCAGACCATCCCCGGCCCCGTGCTGGGGGGCATGTCGGTCGTGGTGTTCGGCCTGATCGCCATCGCCGGCGCGCGCATCTGGGTGGTCAACCAGGTCGATTTCAGCGACAACCGCAATCTGATCGTGGCCGCCGTGACCCTGGTGCTGGGGGCGGGCGACTTCAGCGTCAAGCTGGGCGATTTCTCGATGAACGGCATCGGCACCGCCACGTTCGGCGCCATCATCCTGTACGCCCTGCTGGGCCTGGCGCGCCGCCGCTGACGGCGCGCCAACCCGGCACCGGGGCCGCGCTCAGCGGGCCGCGGCCGGCGGCAGGGCGGCATGGCCGCCCGCCGGCCCGGCCAGCGGCGCGGCGGCGACGTCGATGATGGCGCCGCCCTGCGTCCTGAAGACCGCCGCCGCGGCCGCCAGGTGGCGGGCCTGTTCTTCCATGGCCGTGGCCGCCGCCGCGGCCTGTTCGACCAGCGCGGTATTTTGCTGGGTGGTTTCGTCCATTTGCGAAATCGCCAGGCTGACCTGGTCGATGCCGCTGGCCTGCTGGGCCGAGGCGGCCGAGATTTCCCCCATGATGTCGGCCACGCGCTGTACCGAGGCCACCACCTCGTCCATGGTGCCGCCGGCGCTGGCGACCTGTTGCGAGCCGGCGCGCACCGTCGCCACCGAACTCTCGATCAGGGCCTTGATCTCCTTGGCCGCCTGCGCGGCGCGCTGGGCCAGGCTGCGCACCTCGCCCGCCACCACCGCGAAGCCCTTGCCCTGTTCGCCGGCGCGCGCCGCCTCGACCGCGGCATTCAGCGCCAGGATATTGGTCTGGAAGGCGATGCCGTCGATCACGGTGACGATGTCGGCGATCTGGCGCGAGCTCGCGGAGATGCCGTGCATGGTCTGCACCACCTGCGCGACCGACTCGCCGCCGCGCTGCGCCACCTGCATGCTGACGGCGGCCAGCTGATTGGCCTGCGCGGCATTGTCGGCGTTCTGCTTGACCGTGGTGGCCAGTTCCTCCATGGTGGCCGCGGTCTCTTCCAGGGCGGCGGCCTGTTCCTCCGTGCGGCTGGACAGGTTGGCGTTGCCGGCCGAGATCTCGGCCGCGCCGACGTTGATTTCGTCGACGCCGCGCCGCATGACGGCGATGGTGCGCGTCAGGCCTTCCTGCATGCGCTTGAGCGCCGCGAACAGCGCGCCGATTTCATTGGCCGAGCGCACCTCGATGCGCGCGGTGAGGTCGCCGTCGGCGATGCGGTCGAAGTGATGGCCGGCCTCCAGCAAGGGGCGCAGCACCGCGCGGCGCACGAACAGCCAGCCGGCCAGGGTCAGCAGCACGCCCAGCGCGGCCAGCGCGATGGCGCTCCAGCGGGCCACGACATGGGTGTCTTCGGCGCCGCTGCGCACTTCGTCGCTGTGCGCCTGTACCCTGGCCAGAAAGGCTTCCATGTCGCGCTGGAATGCATGTTCGGCCTGCTGCGCGCGATTCATGGCGGCCAGGGCGGGCTCGGCCTGGCCGGCGTCGACGGCGGCGGCCAGCTCGTCCAGCACCGACTGGTAGGCGCGCCAGCGCGTCTGCAGGGTCGCGGCCAGCTCGGCCGCGGCCGGCTCCTTGGGCACGTCCACGTAGCGCTGGAATTGCGTGGCCGCCTGGCGCTGCGCCGCGCCGGCCTGCTGGTGCAGGGTCGCCACCGGGTCCAGGTGATTGGCCTGCAGGTTGGCCAGGGCCTCCAGCAGGGCGACGCGGGCGCGCAGCGCCGCGCCGCTGGCCTCGAACAGCGGGTCGACCTGGTTGACGGCGACCTGGTTCAGCCCCTCGATCTCGGCGGCGCTCCTGCCCGCGTTGCGCCACGTCAGGGCGCCCGACAGCATCAGCACCGCCAGGAAGCAGGCGAATACCGCCACCATCGCGGTGCGGACCTTGATCCTTTCAAGCATGGGCATCTCCTGGGTAGGGTCTTGCGCAATAAGCGTCGACGACGTGCGCGGCGTACCCGCGCGGGAAGTGTCAGGCCGTGACGTGGAATCCGTTGTTGATGTGGAATTCGACTTAAATGATCGGTATTCGGTATTAATTTGTTATTTGTAGTTATATATACGAATATTCATACCCGGATTTGCCCTAAGTTGGTGCGTTTTCGACGGGTGCTTTCGATTGCCCGGGGCCTCCGGCACATGAAGGAATGCGCGGCAACGCCGGGCCCGCGCTGCGATCGGCGGCCAACACGCAGGTTTTGTGGCTTTTCCGCCGCCAACATGCGCCGAAACCTACGCCTGGCTTACAGGCTTGCAATTCCGGTGGACTTTGCCGACAATGTCACCTGATTGCCCCGGTTCCGACCCGAGCCGGGGTTTTGTTTTGGTCGACGCTTGGCCGCCGGATGCGGCAGGCCGATCAAAGAGGAGACAGCAAAGGGGAGCCTCGGTCGGGTTCGACCTTGTCTCGTCTTTTGTTCGCCTGTCTTCCGCAGCGGCCCGCCTGCTTCATGGCGAGGCCATACACCAAGCCGAGACCTTCACCGAAACGCTCCGTCGGGGGCGTTTTCTACTTTTGTTTGGGAAACGACATGTCTGCCATTCCTTTGACCGTGCGCGGGGCCGAGCGCTTGCAGCAAGAACTGCATCGGCTTAAGACCGTTGAGCGTCCTGCGGTGATCAGCGCCATTGCGGAGGCGCGTGCGCAGGGTGATTTGTCGGAAAATGCCGAGTACGACGCCGCCCGCGAACGCCAGGGCTTCATCGAAGGCCGGATCTCCGAACTCGAGGGTACGCTTTCGAACGCGCACCTCATCGATCCGACGGCGCTCGACGCCGAAGGCCGTGCCGTGTTCGGCGCGACCGTGGAAATCGAAGACCTCGACTCGGGCGACCGCCTGACCTACCAGATCGTGGGCGACGTCGAAGCCGACATCAAGTCCAACCTGATTTCGGTCTCCAGCCCGGTGGCCCGCGCCCTGATCGGCAAATCCGAGGGCGATGTGGTCGAAGTGAAGGTGCCGGCTGGCGTGCGCGAGTACGAAGTCATCGGTGTGCGTTATCTCTGACGCCGATTCCGCCCCCCTGCATACCCATGGCCAATGACCGACGCCGTTTCCACCATCAGCCAGCCGCTTGCGGCCAGGCGGGGTGGCACAGCCGCAGCCGTCGCGCTGCAGGCGTCCCGGATGCGATATCCCGGGCTCCGATCGTGGCCAGCGTATTCCCCTTCTCGGCCGTCAACGGCTTGGGGGGCGCGGTATTCATCCGAATTCCTGAACGCCGGGCCGTGCGCCGGGCGTCTGCATCGTTGTCGCGCCGCGACGCACGGAACGTGCCGTCGGGCGCCGCAACGCCGGGCCGCGCCGCCTAGGTGTCGATTCTCAATAGGTTATTCACATCTGGGATACGCGTGATGGGTGGCTGATGTCCGAGAGCGGAGTGTGGCCGACACCAGTTGTAGCGGTCAATGAAGGGCTGCAAGGCAGCCTGTCGTTCGGCTGAGCTCGTGTAGGGCCTGGCGTATGCCCACTCCCGTAAGCAGGTCTGCACGAGGCGCTCGGCCTTGCCGTTGGTCTTGGGGGTGTAGGGGCGGGTGCGGATGTGACGGATTCCCAGCTCCACGCACACCGCCCGAAAGGTCCTGGAGACGTAGCCGCTGCCGTTGTCGGTCATCACGCGGTCGATGCGCACGCCCAGACTGGCGTAGTAGGCGGTGGCTTGGCGCAGGAACTCAGCGCACTGATCGCCGCCCTCATCGTCGAGGATGCGAGCAAAGGACACGCGCGAGAAGTCATCGATGGCCAGGTGCACAGCGTCCCAGCCAATGCCGCGGTTGCGGTTCTGGGCCCGATCGCCGGTGATGCGATGGCCCACGCCCCGGATGCGGCCCAGCCGCTTGGTGTCGATGTGCAGCAGCTCGCCTGGGCTGGCGCGTTCATAGCGGCGCACCGGCGCCGGCGGCTCCAGCGAGGCGAGTCGACTCAGGCCGATGCGTTCCATATACCGCGCCACGGTGGCCAGGCTGCGGCCGGCTTCACGCGCGATGCGCCACAGCGGCAGACGCTGGCGGCGCTGCTGGGCGAAGTGCTCAACCTGCTCGGGCGCACAGGCCTTCGGGCTGCGGTGCGGGCGAGAACTGCGGTCAAGCAGGCCGTCCAGACCTTCGCTTCGGAAGCGGGCAAGCCACTTGTAACCGGTGCGCAGGCTCACCCCTGCCGCCTGGCTGGCCTGCCTCATCGTCCAGTTCTGTTGCATCACCCTGTTAACAAGAAGGGCTCGACCTAGGCGGGTCAATCGCGCATGCTTATGGTTGTTCATCCAGTGTCCTGCCCTGAGTTGCGATGGCGTGGTAACCACAGCATCCCAGGTCCGGCCTGGATGAACAACCTATTGAGACATTACACCTAGGCGGCCAGCCTGAAACCGGCGGGCCCGTCCGGGCCGGCCAGATCAAGTACTATTGCTTGTTTGCCCGTGCGGGCTTGCGGCCGGCCAGGCCGCCACGCGCTCCGGCGCGCAGGCTCAGCGCGCTGCCGCTGCGGCGCGGAATGGCGTGGCCCGGCGATGCCTTGCGCGTGGACGGACGCGCCGGACGGCCGGCCTGGTTCAGGTCGTCGCGGCCGGGGCGTGCGCCAGCGGCGGGCGCAGCCGCTTCGGCGGCCTTGCGCGCCGGGCGCGTCTTGGTCAGGCGCTTGCCTTCGGCGGCCATCTTCTTGGGCGTATGAGGCTCGGAAGGGCGGCGCTTGGCGGGCGTGTCGGCGGCGGCCTTGGCCGCGGCCGCGCGCAGGTCGGGCCGGAACAGGATCAACGTCTTGCCCAGGTGATGCACCGCGGCGCACGACAACGTGTCGCAGATCGTGGCCAGCATGGCTTCGCGCGCCTCGCGATCGTCGCCGCCGGCCCGCACCTTGATCAGCTCGTGGGCGGTCAGGGCCAGGTCGATTTCCTTCAGGACGGCGTCGGTCAGGCCGTTGTCGCCGATCAGGACGACAGGGCGCAATGGGTGGGCGGCGGAGCGCAAGTCGCTGCGTTCGCGAGAGGTAAGTTCTGATATAGGCATGCTTGGAATTGTACGGTAATGGCCAAGAATAAATTCTCCAAAGACTGGATTCACCAGCACATCAACGACCCCTATGTGAAACTGGCGCAACAGAAGGGCTACCGGGCCCGCGCCGCCTTCAAGCTGCTCGAGATCCTGGACGCCGAAAAGCTGATGCGCCGCGGCGACATCGTGGTCGACCTGGGCTCGGCGCCGGGCAGCTGGTCGCAGGTGGCGCGCGAGCGCCTGGCCGGGCCGGGCGGGGCGGTCGACGGGCGCATCATCGCGCTGGACCTGCTGCCCATGGAGCCGGTGGCCGGGGTGGAGTTCATCCAGGGCGATTTCCGCGAAGAGGCGGTCCTGGAGCAGCTCGCCCGGATGGTGGAGGGGCAGCCGGTGGACCTTGTGATTTCCGACATGGCCCCCAACTTGTCGGGGGTAGGCGTGGCGGACTCGGCCCGCATCCAGCATGTCTGCGAGCTTGCGCTCGAATTCGCCTGCGCCCACCTCAAGCCCAACGGGGCGTTGATCGTCAAGGCTTTCCACGGCAGCGGGTTTTCCCAGATCGTGCAGTCGTACAAGCAGCGCTTCAAGCGCGTGGTCGAACGCAAGCCCAAGGCGTCCCGGGACAAATCCTCCGAAACCTTTCTGGTCGCCCGCGATCTGAAGTAACCCATCCACGGCCAACTTGTAACGGTTGGCTGGCCATCCACCCTTCATCCCACGGCGCAGCCCTTGCCATCAGACAGAATCGGGAAAATTCCCAAACCAAACGAAACGAGGCCTCCTTGCGGGGCCGCAAACGCGATCTGCCCCGACAGGGTAGAATGACTCATTGACAAATTTGTTGGCTGCGCCTTGAGCGCGGGGACGCAGCCACCGGTCGGAATCGAGAGCAGGAGATCGACCTTGAACAATTCGTTTTCTAAAGTCGCGGTCTGGATGGTGATCGCGCTGGTGCTGTTCACGGTGTTTAAGCAGTTCGACGGACGTGCACAAACCCAGGACGGCGTCAGCTACACCCAATTCATGGACGACGCCAAGGCGGGCCGCATCCGCAAGGTCGACGTGCAGGGCGACGTGCTGTATGTCACGCCGGACGCCGGCCGTCCCTATTCGCTGACGTCGCCGGGCGACCTGTGGATGGTGTCGGACCTGCTCAAGTACGGCGTGCAGGTTTCGGGCAAGGCCCGCGAAGAGCCGTCGCTGCTGATGAGCATCTTCGTGTCGTGGTTCCCGATGCTGCTGCTGATCGGCGTATGGATCTTCTTCATGCGCCAGATGCAGGGCGGCGGGCGCGGCGGCGCGTTCAGCTTCGGCAAGTCGCGCGCGCGCATGCTCGACGAGAACACCAATCAGGTGACCTTCGCCGACGTCGCCGGCTGCGACGAAGCCAAGGAAGACGTCCAGGAGCTGGTCGATTTCCTGCGCGACCCCAGCAAGTTCCAGAAGCTGGGCGGCCGCATCCCGCGCGGCGTGCTGATGGTCGGCTCGCCCGGCACCGGCAAGACGCTGCTGGCCAAGGCCATCGCCGGCGAGGCCAAGGTGCCGTTCTTCAGCATCTCGGGCTCCGATTTCGTGGAAATGTTCGTCGGCGTGGGCGCGGCCCGCGTGCGCGACATGTTCGAGAACGCCAAGAAGCACGCCCCGTGCATCATCTTCATCGATGAAATCGACGCGGTCGGCCGCCAGCGTGGCGCCGGCCTGGGCGGCGGCAACGACGAGCGCGAACAGACCCTGAACCAGATGCTGGTCGAGATGGACGGCTTCGAGTCGGGCCAGGGCGTGATCGTCATCGCCGCGACCAACCGTCCCGACGTGCTCGATCCGGCGCTGCTGCGTCCGGGCCGCTTCGACCGCCAGGTGGTGGTGCCGCTGCCCGACATCCGCGGCCGCGAGCAGATCCTCAAGGTGCACATGCGCAAGGTGCCGCTGTCGCCCAACGTCGACGCCACCATCCTGGCGCGCGGCACGCCGGGCTTTTCGGGCGCCGACCTGGCCAACCTGGTCAACGAGGCGGCCCTGTTCGCCGCGCGCCGCAACGGCCGCACGGTGGACATGTCCGACTTCGAGAAGGCCAAGGACAAGATCATCATGGGCGCCGAGCGCCGCTCCATCGTCATGCCCGAGGAAGAGCGCAAGAATACGGCCTACCACGAGTCCGGCCACGCCATCGTGGCGCGCATGCTGCCCAAGACCGACCCGGTCCACAAGGTCACCATCATCCCGCGCGGCCGTGCGCTGGGCGTGACGATGCAGTTGCCCGAAACCGACCGCTACAGCATGGACAAGGAGCGCCTGCTCAACACCATCGCGGTGCTGTTCGGCGGGCGCATCGCCGAAGAAATCTTCATGAACCAGATGACCACCGGCGCTTCGAACGACTTCGAGCGCGCCACGGCCATCGCCCGCGACATCGTCACCCGCTACGGCATGACCGACGAGCTGGGCCCCATGGTGTATGCCGAGAACGAAGGCGAGGTCTTCCTGGGCCGCAGCGTCACCAAGACCACGCATGTCTCGGAAGCGACCATGCAGAAGGTCGACAGCGAGATCCGCCGCATCATCGACGAGCAGTACGGCGTGGCGCGCAAGATCCTGGAAGACAACCGTGCCCGGGTCGAGGTGATGACCTCGGCGCTGCTCGAATGGGAAACCATCGACGCCGACCAGATCGACGACATCGTCAACGACCGTCCGCCGCGTCCGCCCAAGACGCCGCAAGGTCCGTCTGATACGTCCGACACCCTGCCCACCGGGCTGGCTGCCGGCGGCAATACGGCGGCCGCGGTCTGAGCCTGCTGCTAAGGTTTCATGGCAAATAACTTCCAGTGCGGGCGCTTTGAGTTCGATCTCGAGCGCCCGCTTGTCATGGGCATCGTCAACGTCACGCCCGACTCGTTTTCCGATGGCGGCGAGCACGCCGATACCGACAGCGCGATCGCCCATGCGCGCCAATTGATCGACGAAGGGGCCCATATCCTGGACCTGGGCGGCGAATCGACGCGGCCGGGCGCGCAGCCGGTCAGCGCGGCCGAAGAGCTGGCGCGCATCCTGCCGCTGATCGAAGGGCTGCGCGACTGCGGCGTGCCGTTGTCGATCGACACCTTCAAGCCCGAGGTCATGCGCGCCGTGCTCGACGCCGGCGCCGACATGATCAACGACATCTACGGTTTCCGGCAGCCCGGCGCCATCGACGCGGTGGCGCGCTCGCGCTGCGGCCTGTGCGTCATGCACATGAAGGGCGAGCCGCGCACCATGCAGGAGGCGCCCGAGTACGCCGACCTGATGGGCGAAATCGGGGTCTTCCTGGGCGCGCGCGCCCAGCGGCTGCGCGCCGCGTGGGTCGACCCCCGGCGCATCGTGCTGGACCCGGGCTTCGGGTTCGGCAAGACCATGGATCAGAATTATCAGTTGCTGCGCCGCCTGGCCAGCTTGCGCGTCTCCAGCTACCCCCTGCTGGTGGGCGTCTCGCGCAAATCCATGATAGGCGCGGCCACCGGCAAGCCGGTGGGCGACCGCCTGGCCGGCAGCGTTGCCGCCGCGCTGGCATGCGTGGCTCGCGGCGCCGCCATCGTGCGTGTGCACGATGTCGCCGCGACCGTGGATGCGCTAAAAGTGTGGCAGGCGGCCGAACAAGGAGCAGTCCCTACATGAGTCAACGCAAATATTTTGGTACCGACGGCGTGCGCGGCGAAGTCGGCGGCCCGGTGATCAACGCCGCCTTCGCGCTGCGCCTGGGCTATGCCGCCGGCCGGGTGCTGGCGCGCGAGCATCGCGAGCACGCCAGCGGCCGCGGCCGCAACCGGCCCCAGGTCGTGATCGGCAAGGACACCCGCATTTCCGGCTACATGCTGGAATCCGCCCTGGAAGCCGGCCTGTCGGCCGCCGGCATCGACGTGCTGCTGGCCGGGCCCGTCCCGACGCCGGCCGTGGCCTACCTGACGCGCACGCTGCGCCTGGCCGCCGGTATCGTGATCAGCGCCTCGCACAATCCGTACCAGGACAACGGCATCAAGTTCTTCTCCGCCCATGGCATGAAGCTGCCCGACGACATCGAGGCCGCCATCGAGCAGGCGCTGGACGAGCCGCTGGGCTGCGTCGGCTCGGAAGAACTGGGCCGCGCGCGCCGCATGGCCGACGCCCAGGGCCGCTACATCGAATTCTGCAAGAGTACCTTCCCGCACGACCTGGATCTCAACGGGCTGAAGCTGGTGGTCGACGCTGCCCACGGCGCCGCCTACAACGTCGCTCCGCATGTGTTCCGCGAACTGGGCGCCGAGGTGCATGCCATCGGCGTCTCGCCCGACGGCTTCAACATCAACAAGGGCGTGGGCGCGCTGCATCCGGAATCGCTGGCCGAGGAAGTGCGCGCGCGCGGCGCCGACCTGGGCATCGCGCTGGACGGCGACGCCGACCGCCTGCAGATGGTCGACGGCACCGGCCGCATCTACAACGGCGACGAACTGCTCTACGCCATCGTGCGCGAGCGCATGCAGCGCGGTCCGGTGGCCGGGGTGGTCGGCACCCTGATGACCAACTACGGCCTGGAGCGCCAGCTGCAGCAGATCGGCGTGGGCTTCGAGCGGGCCAACGTCGGCGACCGCTACGTGCTGGAGCAGATGCAGGCGCGCGGCTGGCTGTACGGCGGCGAAAGCTCGGGCCACCTGCTGTGCCTGGATTGCCATACCACGGGCGACGGCACGATCGCCGCGCTGCAGGTGCTGACGGCGCTGCGTCGCGCCGACGCCACACTGGCTGAATGGGTGGCCGACCTGCGCATGTATCCGCAGAAGATGATCAACGTGCCGCTGGCCCCCGGCCTGGACTGGAAAACCCACGACGGCCTGGCGCGCGCGCGCGGCGCCGTCGAGGCCGAGCTGGCCGGCCGGGGCCGGGTGCTGATCCGCGCCTCGGGCACCGAGCCCAAGCTGCGCCTGATGGTCGAGGCCGAGGACGAAGCGCTGGCGCAGGCCAGCGCCCAGAAGCTGGCCGACAGCCTGGGCGCCTGAGCAAGGCCCGGACCTGCCCGAAGGCCCGCCTGATGGCGGGCCTTTTTGTTGCGCGGGCGACGCAGGCATGCAAGGCCATGACTCTGTTTGTATCAAATGGTCAAGCGGGGTCGTATCGCCCTCGGTGGGGCGGCGTAAACTTCATAGTCACGTAACATATCGGTCAGATTACTGACATGACGCGCGGCCACACTGGCAGGACATTTAGGAGTTTCGCGCAATGCTCGAACTAGTACGCATCGATACGGGTTCCACTGCCGCCACTGCTTGGCCTGGCGCCGCGCCGCGCACCCTCGCGGTCGGCCTGGCGCGCACCGCGGAGGAGGTCGAGCAGATCCAGCGTCTGCGCTACGACGTCTTCACCGAGGATATGGGCGCCGTGTTTCCCCAGGCACAGGACGGCGTGGAGCAGGACCGCTTCGACCAGTGGTGCGAACACCTGATGGTGCGCGAACTGGACACCGGGCGGGTGGTGGGTACCTACCGCATCCTGACGCCGGAAAAGGCGCGCGAGGCGGGCGGCTACTACTCGGAATCCGAGTTCGACCTGTCCGGGCTGGGCGCCCTGCGCGAGCAGCTGGTGGAAGTGGGCCGCTCGTGTACGCACGCCGATTACCGCAACGGCGCGGTCATCATGCTGCTGTGGTCCGGCCTGGCCGAATACCTGCGCCGCGGCGGCTACGAGTATGTGCTGGGTTGCGCCAGCGTCAGCCTGCGCGACGACGGCGTGACCGCCGCCGAAGTCTGGCGCAATGTCGCCCGCCACCTCGATGATCCGGCGCTGCCGCGCGTGCGGCCCCTGCACCGCTATCCGATCGAGCGCCTGAACAGCACCCTGCCGGCGCGCGTGCCGCCGCTGATCAAGGGCTATCTCAAGCTGGGCGCCAAGGTATGCGGCGAGCCGGCCTGGGATCCGGACTTCAACGCGGCGGACTTCCCGGTGCTGCTGAGCATGGCCGGCATGGACGAGCGCTATCGCCGCCACTTCGGCCTGGACCGGGAAGCCAGGCGCTGACATGCGTCGCACGCTGCGTCGTCTGCGCATCAGGCTGGTGCGGCGGGTGACCCGCCAGATCCGTCTGGAACTGAAGCAGCTGGAACGGCAGACCGACCTGACCTTGGACTGAGCTGACGGGTGCCTGTCCCCGCGGGGACAGGCACCTTGTATCGGGACAGGCTCAGAAGTCAGCGGGAGCCAGTCCCCCTTCGGGGACAGGCTCCCGAGGATCGGGTTTCAGGTTTCCAGCAATTCGAACGAGAAACCGACCTTGCTCCATTCGCCGTCTTCGGCGCGCAGGGTGAAGTCGCTCAGGGGGTGGCGGTTGAGCCAGGCCTGCTGGGCGCGCACCACGATGGATGTGCCCTTGATGGAGACGGCCAGCGGCAGCGGGGTTATGTCCTCGCGGCGGCGGAACAGCAGCGCGGCCAGGCGCAGGCACAGGATGGCGATCCACTGGCTGCGGTTGGCCACCAGGGATTCCAGCTTGCTCAGCTTGCCGTGATGGCCCAGGGCCAGCAGCGCCAGCAATTCCTGTTCGTCGTTGGAGAAGCCCGGCATGTCGGCGTGCTCGAGCACGTAGGCCGTGTGCTTGTGATAGGCGTTGTGGGCGATGGACAGGCCGACCTCGTGCAGGTCGGCCGCCCAGCCCAGCGCCAACCGCAGCTCGGCGCGCTCGTGGCCGTCGCCGTCGGGCAGCAGGACGTCGAACAGCGCCAGCGCCGCCTGGCGCACGCGCCGCGCCTGGTTGGCGTCGACGTGGTAGCGCTTCATGAATTGCTGCACGGATTCGTGCCGCTTGTCGTGCTCGTCGTCGCGGCCCAGCAGGTCGTACAGCACGCCCAGCCGCAGCGCGCCGTCGCCGGTATGCATGACATCGATGTTCAGCTCGTCGAACAGGGCGCTCATGATGGCCAGGCCGCCGGGCAGCACGTCGGCGCGCTCCAGCTTGATGCCGGGCAGTTCGGCCGGGATGACGCGGCCCGAACGGATGATGCGGTCTTTCAGCTTGGCCAGCCCGGCGCGCGTGATGCCGCGGGTGGAGAAGCCGCATTCGGTCAGGATGGCGTACAGCGCCTTGGCGGTGCCCGACGAGCCATAGGCTTCCTTCCAGCCGGTCTTGCGGTATTGCTTGGCGATCACTTCGATTTCGCGCCGCGCCGCCAGCTCGGCCTGCTTCATCTGGTGGCTGTCGACCACGCCGTCGCCGAAGAACTGGCGGCTGAAGCTGACGCAGCCCATGTACAGCGAGGACATCAGGTTGGGCTCGACGCCCTTGCCGATGATGACTTCGGTGGAGCCGCCGCCGATGTCGATCACCAGGCGGCGGTTCAGCGAGGGCGGCAGGCTGTGCGCCACGCCGGAGAAAATCAGCCGCGCTTCTTCGCGCCCGGCGATGACTTCGATGGGAAAGCCCAGCGCCCGTTCGGCGCGGGGCAGGAAATCGCGCGTGTTGCGGGCGACCCGGAACGTGTTGGTGGCGACCGCGCGCACCCGGCTGGGATGGAAACTGCGCAGCCGCTCGCCGAAGCGCTCGAGCACCGCCAGGGCGCGCGCCAGCGCGTCCTCGCCCAGGTTCTTGTCCTGGTCCAGGCCGGCGGCCAGGCGCACGGTCTCCTTGAGGCGGTCGATCTGGTAGATCTGGGCGGTGCCATCCTGCTGGACGACGCGGCCGATAGAAAGTCGAAAGCTGTTGGAGCCGAGGTCGACGGCGGCCAGAAGATGGTCCATGCGGCAGTTGTATTGGGCAGTCAGTTTGCTGGATTATAGAGATGCCATGTGACAGTCATGCCGATGCGGCGTTTTTCCCTTGCAGAACAAGGCATTGGGGGCTGGCGCGGCCCTTCCATGCGTCCCCGCTTTGGCGTACGCTATGCGGCATGCCGGCATGCGCGCGGCCGGGCGTCATAGAACCGTCACGATATTGCAGTAAAAACAAAAGCTGTCTCCTTTGCCTGGGCCCTGTATGACCTCTCGACCGCCGTCCGAGCCGCTGCTCCTGAATCGTGAACTGTCGCTGCTGAAATTCAATGAACGCGTGCTGGCGATGGCCGAGAACCCGCGTGTTCCCTTGCTTGAGCGGTTGCGCTACGTGTGCATCGTCAGCTCCAACCTGGACGAGTTCTTCGAGATCCGCATCTCGACGCTGAAGGAGCAGCAGCGCCAGACCCCGACGCTGGTCGGGCCCGACGGCATGACGGCCGATGAGGCCTTCGAGCGGGTCCAGGTCAAGGTGCACGCGCTGGTGGCGAGCCAATACGCCTTGCTCAACGACGATATCCTGCCGCGCCTGCAGGCCGAGGGCATCGTGCTGCATCACGCCTCCGAATGGAACGCGCAGCAGCAGGAGTGGGCGCGCGAGGTCTTCAATCGCGATGTCATGCCGCTGCTGACGCCGATCGGGCTGGATCCGGCGCATCCGTTTCCGCGCGTCTACAACAAGAGCCTGAATTTCATCGTAGCCCTGTCGGGCGCCGATGCCTTCGGCCGCCAGGCGTCCATTGCCGTGGTGCAGGCGCCGCGCGCGCTGCCGCGCCTGATCAAGATGCCGCCCGAGATCTCCGGCCATCCCGACGGCTACATCCTGCTGACCTCGCTGCTGCGGGCCTTCGTGGGCGAACTGTTCCCCGGCCTGGAAATGCTGGGCTGTTACCAATGGCGCGTGACGCGCAACAGCGACCTGTTCGTCGACGAAGAGGAAGTCACCAACCTGCGCCATGCCCTGCAGGGCGAGCTGTCGCAGCGTAATTTCGGCGCGGCCGTGCGGCTGGAGATCGACAAGCTGACCCCGCCCGACCTGGAGGCCTACCTGCAGCGCGAATTCTCGCTGGCGCCCGAGGACACCTACCGGGTCAGCGGCCCGGTGAACCTGTCGCGCCTGATGCAGTTGTGCAATTCCAACACCCGGCCGGACCTGCTGTTTCCCGCCTACCTGGCGCCCGTGCCGGCGCCGTTCGACCGCGTGGGCGAGAAGCCGGCCGAGCTGTTCGCCGCCGTGGCCGAGCAGGATCGCCTGCTGCACCATCCCTACCAGTCGTTCCAGCCGGTCATCGACTTCCTGACCGCCGCGGCGCTGGATCCGGACGTGATGGCGATCAAGCAGACCATCTACCGCACCGGCGAGGACTCCGAGCTCATGCAGATCCTGCTGGCGGCGGCGCGCGCCGGCAAGGAAGTCACCGTGGTGGTGGAGCTGATGGCGCGCTTTGACGAGCAGACCAACATCAACTGGGCCGCGCGCCTGGAGGAAGTGGGCGCGCACGTGGTCTATGGCGTGGTCGCGCACAAGACGCACGCCAAGATGGCGCTGGTGCTGCGCCGCGAGAAAGGGCGGCTGCGCCGCTACGCCCACCTGGGCACCGGCAACTACCATCCGCGCACGGCCCGCCTGTACACCGATTTCGGCCTGCTGACCGCCGATCCGCGCCTGTGCGAGGACATGGACAAGGTCTTTACCCAGCTGACCGGCCTGGGGGCGCGGCGCTCGCTCAAGGCGCTGCTGCAGTCGCCGTTCTCGCTGCACGACGGCATGGTCAGCCTGATCCGCGCCGAGACGCGCGCCGCGCGCGCCGGCAAGCGGGCGCGCATCATGGCGAAGATGAACTCGCTACTGGAAGTGCAGGTCATCGAAGAGCTCTACAAGGCCAGCCAGGCCGGGGTCAAGATCGACCTGATCGTGCGCGGGGTATGCGCGCTGCGCGCCGGCGTGCCTGGGCTGTCGGAGAATATCCGGGTGCGTTCCATCGTGGGGCGCTTTCTGGAGCACTCGCGCGTGTTCTATTTCTATGCCGATGGCGCCGAAACCGTTTACCTGTCGTCGGCCGACTGGATGGACCGCAATTTCTTCCGGCGCGTGGAAATCGCCTTTCCCGTCTACGACAAGACGCTCAGGAAGCGCGTCATCGACGAGGCCTTCACCTATGCGCTGCGCGACAATCAGCTGGCCTGGCAGCAGCAGGCCGATGGCACCTATGCGCGGGTGCGCAACCGGCGCGAGGCCTACGACGTGCAGGAAGCGCTGATCCAGCGCCTGGGGCAGGACGGCTGAGCCGGCCCGCCGCCGCCTGGCCGCCCGCGGGCGGCCATTTTATTTTGAAATATTAAGTTTCTTATGGATAAATTTAAGTTGGGTATGTGACTGTCACTATCCTGTCATTTTGGACTTCTAAGATGCATACGTTGGCCGAGACAGGCGCCTTGAAAGCCTGCCGGATTTCCTCAACGAGCACAGAAGGAACCCAGATGTTCAAACGTGTCTTCAAACAGATTTCGATCGGCGCCGCGCTGAGCGCAGCCGTTTTCGCCGCCCAGGCCGCCGATGTGACCGGCGCGGGCGCGTCGTTCCCGTACCCCATCTACGCCAAGTGGGCCTCCGACTACAAGGCTGCCACCAACAACGCCGTCAACTACCAGTCCATCGGTTCGGGCGGCGGCCAGCAGCAGATCAAGGCCAAGACGGTCGACTTCGGCGCCTCGGATGACCCGCTCAAGGCCGAAGACCTGGAAAAGAACGGCCTGTTGCAGTTCCCGGCCGTGATCGGCGGCACCGTGCCGGTGATCAACGTCGACGGCATCGCGCCGGGCCAGCTGAAGCTGTCGGGCGCCGTGCTGGCCGACATCTTCCTGGGCAAGGTCAAGAAGTGGGACGACGCCGCCATCAAGGCGCTCAACCCCGACCTGAAGCTGCCCTCGGCCGACATCGTGGTGGTGCACCGTTCGGACGGTTCGGGCACGACCTTCGGCTGGACCAACTACCTGTCGAAAGTGTCGCCCGCCTGGAAAGAGCAAGTGGGCGAGGGCAAGGCCGTCAAGTGGCCCACCGGCCAGGGCGGCAAGGGCAACGAAGGCGTTGCCGCCTACGTGGGCCAGCTGAAGAACTCGATCGGTTATGTCGAGTACGCCTACGCCAAGCAGAACAAGCTGGCCTGGACGCAGCTGCAGAACAAGGACGGCAAGTTCGTCCAGCCCGAGCAGAAGGCGTTCGCCGCCGCTGCCGCCAATGCCGACTGGAAGAGCGCGCCCGGCATGGGCGTGGTGCTGACCAACGAGCCGGGCGCCGATTCGTGGCCCGTGACCGCCGCCACCTTCATCCTGGTGCACAAGAGCCAGGACAAGCCGGTTCAGGGCCGCGCGGTGCTGGAGTTCTTCGACTGGGCGTTCAAGAACGGCGCCAAGTCGGCCGAAGCGCTGGACTACGTGCCGCTGCCCGAGGCCGTGACCACGGAAATCCGCGCCGCCTGGGGTGAAGTCAAGGGCGCCGACGGCAAGGCCGTGTGGCAGTAAGCCCGTATCGGCCAGGGCGCTGTCCGCCCTGGCCGGACCAGTGAACGGCGAGCGATCGCCGTCCTGACTTCGCGGGGCGCCGGGCGCCCCGCCATTGCGCCGACCCCTGGCCCTATCTCAAGGAAAGCCTGTCCATGAGCGCGGTAATGGATAATAGTGTGCCGCTGCCGTCTTCCACGGCCGATTCGACCACTACCGGCACGCCTTCGCCTATGAAGCAAAACAATAACGCGCTGATGGATGCGCTGTTCAAGAACCTCACCCGGACCTTCGCCTTCCTGGTGTTCATCCTGCTGGCTGCCATCATGATCTCGCTGATCTATGGCAGCCGCGAATCGCTGGCCAAGTATGGCCTGTCGTTCCTGTGGCTGAACGACTGGGATCCGGTCCAGCAGAACTACGGCGCGGTCGTGCCCATCATCGGCACGCTGCTGACCTCGTTCATCGCCTTGCTGATCGCCGTGCCGGTGTCGTTCGGCATCGCCATCTTCCTGACCGAGCTGGCGCCCACCTGGCTGCGCCGCCCGCTGGGCACCGCCGTCGAGATGCTGGCGGCCATCCCGTCCATCATCTACGGCATGTGGGGCCTGTTCGTCTTCGTGCCGGTGTTCCAGCAATACGTGCAGCCCGCGCTGATCGCCACGCTGGGCAGCGTGCCCATCATCGGCGGCCTGTTCGCCGGCCCGCTGTTCGGCATCGGCATCTTCACCGCCGGCCTGATCCTGTCGATCATGATCATTCCGTTCATCGCCGCCGTCATGCGCGACGTGTTCGAGCTGGTGCCCCCCATGCTCAAGGAGTCCGCCTACGGCCTGGGCAGCACCACCTGGGAAGTCATGTGGCGCGTCGTGCTGCCCTTCACCAAATCGGGCGTCATCGGCGGCATCATGCTGGGGCTGGGCCGTGCGCTGGGCGAGACCATGGCGGTGACCTTCGTGATCGGCAACGCCTTTCGCTGGTCGGGCTCGCTGTTCTCGCCGGGCAACTCGATCGCCTCGGCGCTGGCCAACGAATTCAACGAGGCAGGCGGCATCCAGAAATCGGCGCTGCTCGAACTGGGCCTGATCCTGTTCCTGATCACCACCGTCGTGCTGGCTTTCTCGAAAATGCTGCTGGTGCGCCTGTCCAGGGCCGAGGGCCGCCAGGCCTGATGCACGAGCAAGGATAACTACATGGCTCAATCGGCAATCTCCATGAACAACGGCGTCTACCGGCGCCGCCACCTGGTCAACAAGGTCATGTTGACCATCTCGCTGGGCGCGCTGCTGTTCGGCCTGTTCTGGCTGTTCTGGATCATCGCGACCCTGCTGGTCAAGGGCGCGCCCGCGCTGTCGTTCACGCTGTTCACGGAAATCACGCCCCCGCCCGGGCAGGCCGGCGGCCTGCTCAACGCCGTGGTGGGCAGCGTGCTGATGGCCGGCGTGGGCACCCTGATCGGCACGCCGGTGGGCATCCTGGCCGGCACCTACCTGGCCGAGTACGGCCAGCGCGGCTGGCTGGCGCCGGCCACGCGCTTTCTCAACGACGTGCTGCTGTCGGCGCCGTCCATCATCATCGGCCTGTTCATCTACGCCGTGTACGTGGCCCAGGTCGGCCACTACTCGGGCTGGGCCGGCGCGCTGGCGCTGTCCATCCTGGTGATTCCGGTGGTGGTGCGCACCACCGACAACATGCTGCTGCTGGTGCCCAACAGCCTGCGCGAGGCCACCGCCGCGCTGGGCTGCCCCAAGTGGCGCATGATCACCCTGGTGTGCTATCGCGCCGCCAAGACCGGCATCATCACCGGCGTGCTGCTGGCGATTGCCCGCATCTCGGGCGAGACCGCGCCGCTGCTGTTCACGGCGCTGTCCAACCAGTTCATGTCGCTGAACATGAACGCGCCCATGGCCAACCTGCCGGTCGTCATCTATCAGTATGCCGCCAGCCCCTTCAAAGACTGGAACAACCTGGCCTGGGCCGGCGCCACGCTCATCACGCTGCTGGTGCTGGGCATCAACATCCTGGCCCGCAACCTGTTCCGCAAATCGTGATCGCCGCCGCCGGCGCCCGCGGGGCGCCGGCCATAGGAAGCAAAATGGAAAACACCGCAACCGCTCCCAACGCCAAGCTGGAAGTCAAGAACCTGAATTTCTACTACGGCAAGTTCCACGCGATCCGCAATGTGAACATGTCGATCCGCGAGAACAAGGTCACCGCCTTCATCGGCCCGTCGGGCTGCGGCAAGTCGACGCTGCTGCGCACCTTCAACCGCATGTTCGAGCTGTACCCCGGCCAACGCGCCGAAGGCGAGATCCTGCTCGACGGCGAAAACCTGTTGACGTCCAAGACCGATATTTCGCTGATTCGCGCCAAGGTCGGCATGGTGTTCCAGAAGCCCACGCCGTTTCCCATGAGCATCTACGACAACATCGCCTTCGGCGTGCGCCTGTTCGAGCGGCTCAGCAAGGGCGAGATGGACGAGCGGGTCGAGTGGGCGCTGAGCAAGGCGGCGCTGTGGAACGAGGTGAAGGACAAGCTGCACCAGAGCGGCAACAGCCTGTCGGGCGGCCAGCAACAGCGCCTGTGCATCGCGCGCGGCGTGGCCATCAAGCCCGAAGTGCTGCTGCTCGACGAGCCCTGCTCGGCGCTGGACCCGATCTCCACCGCCAAGATCGAGGAACTGATCGCCGAACTCAAGCACGAGTACACGGTGGTGATCGTCACGCACAACATGCAGCAGGCGGCGCGCTGCTCCGACTACACCGCCTACATGTACCTGGGCGAGCTGATGGAGTATGGCGCCACCGACCAGATCTTCGTCAAGCCGGCGCGCAAAGAGACGGAAGACTACATCACCGGCCGCTTCGGCTGAGGCCGGCCGGCGGGCCGATTCTGGTATAGTTGCGGTCCTTCGGGGCGTAGCGCAGCCTGGTAGCGCATCTGCTTTGGGAGCAGAGGGTCGCGAGTTCGAATCCCGCCGCCCCGACCAATATTCATGCGGTTCTTGGGATTTCCGCAGTGCACGAAAACGCACATGTGGACCCGAAATGCGGGCCATATCCCTGAAATAGCCGCTCCATGCATGCCAAAGCCCCGATACGGATTTCCGGTCGGGGCTTTCGCGTTTCTGCGGGGTGCTAGGCGTCGGCCATTTCGTGCTCCGCAGCCATGGCCAGAAACGCTGAGCGCGAAAGGCGTCGTGCCTTGGCTTCCTCGTCGATACGGTGAACCAGGTTTTCCGGCAGGCTGATGTTGAGCCGCACGGCCTTCGTGTTGACCTTCGACAGGTCGATATCGACCATCATCCAATAGCCGCCTTGATAGTCCTCATCGTTGGCCCACGCTTCAGGGGCGGACGGGGCGGGGATACGCTCGGTCTCTCCGTAGAAGTGCGCCTCAACGGCTTCCTGCGCCGCGCGGGGGAGGTCCTGGAGTTCATCGGCGGCTGCAAAGCAGCCGGGAAAATCAGGGAAGGCGGCCCCGTAGGCGCTGCCTTCGTCTTTGGAAACATGGATCGGGTAGAGCATGCGGTTCTCCTGGTCGGCCTGTTTATCGCAGGCCGGCTTGCTTAAGGATGCTGCGCTGTGTCGCTGTCGGCAGGCCCTTCCTGGGATGCGGCACGGTGACCTTGCCGGGCTTGGTCGGGTGCTTGTACTGGTGGTGTGAACCCACGGTATGCACGCGATACCAGCCGTCGGCCTTCGGTTGCTGGATCAGGTCTGTGCTGTTCATTTGTGTAATTATACACAATACATAAGAATACACAACTTTATCTGCCAATTCTCTATCGCGTGCCCCGTGGTTGCCGACGATTCGTGGCTGGTTCCGTGCACGCGGCAACAACAAGGAAATACGCGTTGCGCTGTGTCCTGGACACCATACTCGGAGGAGGCTGCAAGCCCGCACGCCTGACGCAGCGCGGGACGTTTTGCATGCCGCGCTTCTCGGCCTTCAGCGCCTTGTCAGGTCGCCCGGCGCGTATTCCTATATCCTGTACCTAGCCCATTGTTGCGTCAAAGCAGCGTTTCCCCGGGCGATTTGGTTGAGTTCCGAAAGAGCGTTCTTATACTGGAAAGGCAGGCAAGCCATCGATCCGCGCGCAGGGTCGATATCCCATGTCGCCAGACAGGAGCCGCAATATGTCTGACTCGCCGCATTCAAGCCGCAGAGAGTTTTTGCTCGCGTCAGGAGCCAGCGCCGCACTCACCGGCATCGCGCTCACCTTCCATGCACACGCCAAGGCTGCGCCCGTCCAGCTGGCGGATTACAAGCCCGAATACTTCACGCCCGAGGAATGGGCGTTCGTGCTCGCGGCCACCGCACGCCTGATTCCATCGGAAGGCGAGGGCCCGGGCGCGCTGGAAGCCCATGTGCCGATTTTCCTGGATCGCCAGTTGAAGGGCGAGTATGGAAGCGCCAGCAACTGGTACATGCAGGGTCCGCACGATCCCGCGGCATCGCCTGACCGTGGCTGGCAAACCCCGCTCAATCCCGCGCAGCTCTACCGCAAGGCGATTCCCGCGGTCAATGCCTTGTGCCAGTTGCGGTGGAGCAAGGACTTCAAGGATCTGGCGCCCGAACAGCAGGATGAGACCTTGACCGCCCTGCAAAAGGGGGAGGCTGCGCTGGCGCCCGAACTGAGCATTTTCTTCACGACCTTGCTGGCCAACACCAAGGAAGGCTACTTCGCCGACCCGATGCATGGCGGCAATTTCGGCATGCAATCGTGGGTCTATATCGGCTTTCCGGGCGCGCGCGCCAGCTATGCCGAGTGGGTGGACCAGCACAACGTGAAGTACCCGCTGGGGCCTGTTTCCATCAAGGGCGAGAGGGCGTGAACCATGGCGCGTACCGAAAAAAAGAAGGACGTGGTCATCGTGGGCCTGGGCTGGACAGGCGCGATCGCAGGCATGGAACTGGCTGCCGAGGGGCTGGAAATCGTGGCGTTGGAGCGCGGCCGCGATCAGAACACCGTACCGGAATTCAAGTACCCCAACCAGATCGATGAGCTGACCTATGGCGTGCGGCTGGTGAACATGCAGCACCCCAGCCAGCAGACGGTGACGGTCCGGCGCAACGACGCCGAGACGGCGCTGCCATACCGCTCCATGGGTTCGTTCTTGCCCGCCAATGGGGTGGGCGGCGCCGGCACGCACTGGAACGGCCTGCTGTGGCGGCCCCAGCCCCAGGAGATCCAGCTGCGCAGCTATGTGAAGGAGAGGTGGGGCGAGTCCATCATTCCCGAAGGAATGAACCTGATGGACTATCCCGTCACCTATGACGAACTGGAGCCGTTTTTCACGCGGTTCGACGAGGTCGCGGGCATTTCAGGCAAGGCGGGCAATCTCAAGGGCAAGATCCAGCCCGGCGGCAATCCGTTCGAGGGCTGGCGCTCCAGCGAGTATCCCATGCCCCCGATGCCGCCCACCTACGATGCCACCAAGTTTCGCGATGCCGCCCAGGCCATGGGCTACCATCCCTTCCCCGCGCCGGCAGGCGTCGCATCCACGGCCTATGTGAATCCTTATGGCATGCAGATGGCGCCCTGTAATTTCTGCGGCTTCTGCGAGCGCTTCGGCTGTTATCAATACTCCAAGTCGTCGCCGCAGACGGCCATCTTCGACGCGCTCAAGCGCAAGCCCAACTTCAGCTATCGCACGCACGCGGAGGTGCTGAGGATCGAAAGCTCGGCCGATGGCAAGACCGCCACGGGCGTCACCTATTTCGATGCCGCCGCGCAGGAGGAGGTATTCCAGCCAGCGGACCTGGTGATTCTTGCCGCCTACCAGCTGAACAATGTCCACTTGCTGCTGCTGTCGGGCATAGGCGAACCCTATGACCCGGCCACCAACACCGGCGTGACGGGCAAGAACTACGCCTACCAGATGAATGGCGGCGTCACCATGTTCTTCAAGGACGCCAATTTCAACCCGTTCATCGGCCATGGGTCCAACGGTTTCTGTATCGATGACTTCAGCGTCAACCAGAACGACTTCGGCGCGCTGGGCTTCATCGGCGGCGCCTACTGGCGCTCCGGCACGTTCAACGGCCAGCCGATCCGTTCCATGATCCTGCCGGCCGGAACCCCCGGCTGGGGCGCGGGCTGGAAGAAGGCCATTGGCCAGTGGTATGGCCATTCCATGTCCATCGGCACCCATGGCTCGCACATGGCATACCGGGCCAACCACCTGGACCTGGATCCCACCTACAAGGATCCGCATGGCCGCCCCTTGATGCGCATGACGTTCAACTGGCAGGAAAACGACCTCAGGATGAATCAGTACATGAAGCTCAAGGCGGGGGAAGTGGGCAAGGCCATGAAACCCGATTTGATGCAGCTGGGTTTCAAGGGCCCGGGAGCCATGTACGACGTCAGGCCCTACCAGACCACCCACAATACCGGCGGCCACATCATGTCCCGAGACCCGCGCGAGGGCGTGGTGAATCGCTACTGCCAGGCTTGGGACAAGCACAACGTATTCGTCATGGGGGCGGGTAATTTCGTGCAGAACACCCAGTACAACCCCACCGGAATGGTGGGGGCGCTGGCCTACTGGACGATCCACGCGATCCGCACGCAATACCTGCGCGATCCGCGCCCACTGGTTTGAGGAGCGCGCCATGAAAAAAGCCCTTGCCATTCTGGGCGCCCTGGTGGCGCTGGCCGTTCTCGCGACGCTTGCCCTGATCTATGTGCCCGTCAAGGTGACGCCGCCCAATGAAGCGCTGGCGGCCGACTGGAAAGCGGAGCCCGGCCGAGGCAAGTATGTCATGCGCGCCGGCGACTGCATGGCCTGTCATACCGCGAACGGCGGCTCGCCCCTGGCCGGCGGACGCGGCATCCCCACGCCGATGGGCACGATCTGGTCATCCAATATCACCCCGGACAAGGAAACGGGCATCGGCGATTGGACCTTGGATCAGTTCCGCGCCGCCCTGGTCGATGGCATCGGCGTCAAGGAGGGCCACCTGTACCCGGCCATGCCGTATGAAAACTACCGTTTCATGAGCGAGAGCGATATTCGCGCCTTGTACGACTACCTCATGAAGGAGGTGCCGCCGGTCAGGAACGAAGTCCAGGCCACGCAGCTCAGTTTCCCGTTCAACCTGCGTTTTGGCTTGCGCGCGTGGAACTGGCTTGCCCTGAGGGGCGAGTCCGCGTTCAAGCCGGCCAGCGACGACAAGCTGCAGACCCGCGGCCAGTATCTGGTGGAAGGCGCCGGCCATTGCGCCGCCTGTCACAGTCCGCGCACTGCCTTCATGGCGCAGGACGGCACCGTCGCGCGCGACGCGGCGTTCCTGAGCGGCGGCGTGCTGGATGGCTGGACCGCGCCCGCGCTGCGTGGCGCCGACTCGGCGATCGCGACGTGGTCCACCGCCCAGGTGGCCGACTACCTTGCCACGGGGCGCAACACGCATGCCACCGCCAGCGGCGAAATGGCGTTGGCCATCGAGCATTCCTTGCAGTACCTGAGCGACGACGACCTGAACGCGATGGCCGCTTTCCTGAAAGGCATGGATGGCAAGCCGGTGCAGGACATCCCCGCGCAGGTCGCCATGCCCGGCCCCCACGCCGTCCCGGCGGCCCAGGCCGACGAAGCGGGGCAGGCTACAGCCAGGCTGCTGACTGCCGCCTCGCCCGACATGCCCCTGGGCGCGCGCCTGTACCTGGATAACTGCGCCGGCTGCCATTTCGTCACGGGCAAGGGCGCGGCCGAGATCTTCCCGCAACTGCAGGGCAGTGCCGTGGTGCTGGGCAAGGATGCCGGCCCGCTGCTGTCGATCATACTGAACGGCACCGCCGTGCCATCGACAGGCCGGCGTCCCATGAGGTTGGCCATGCAAGGCTATGCCGATCGCCTGAGCGACGAGGAAGTGGCCGTGCTGGCCAGCTTCGTGCGTTCAGGCTGGGGAAACCAGGCCAGCGCGGTTACGCAAGAGGAGGTGGCCGCCGCCCGTTCGGCCGGCAAGCATTGAGCTGGCGGCGCTCAGAGCCAGCTGACCCGTCCATCGGCGACGTCGTAGAGCGCCGGCAGGATCCGCAACGCGCCGTCGTCGGACAGTTTTGCCAGGACGGGCGAGGCCGAGCGCAGCAGCCGCGCCTGGTTGATGGCGTTCTGTCGCGCCATTTCGGTGATATCGGTGGACGAGCTGGCGTTGATCGCCGGACGGATATAGGGATACAGCGCGCTGATCTGCCCTGGCGCGCCTGCGTTCGCGGCCGCGGCCTTGATCGCGCCGCAGTCGACGTGGCCCAGGACGACCAGTGCCTTGATGCCCAGTATCGCGGCGCCGTATTCCAGGCTGGCGATGATGGCGGGCGTGGCAATGTTCCCCGCCACGCGGGCGACAAACAGCTTGCCGATCGATTGGTCGAAGACGAGTTCGACCGGCATCCTGGAATCGGCACAGGCCAGGACGGCGGCGAACGGCTCCTGTTTGTCGGCGGTGCGGCGCTGAAGAATGTCCAGGTCTTCCTGGAACGAGGTGATGGCGCGGCGTGCGAAGCGCTCATTGCCCTGACGGAGTTTTTCCAGGGCCTGCTCGGGTGTGAGCGTGGTCTGCGCGTGCGCCGGGCTTGGCGAAACGATGCCCAGGCCGCCCGCCATGCCGGCCATCAGGCCGGCGCTCAACAGCTTCCTGCGGGAAAGGCGCACGGGTTTTTCCTGGCTATCGAGCGGCAACAGATGCTGCAGGCAGTTGCACGTCGGCGTCGTTTTCTTGGACATGGCACACCTCGTTCGGGGGATGGCGCCAATTCATGGCAGGAATGGCAAGCCGAATGATAGCGCCGGTTGCGCCTTGTTTGGACAGGGCGCGCCGGAGTCAATCCACATGGTCTACGTGGTGGTCCTGCCGCTCCAGCAGGCGCTCTTTCAGCAGGCGGGCGCCGATCGACATCAGTGAGCCACGGCGGCGCACCAATTCGTACGGTTCGCTGCGCAAGGTGAACTGGAAAGGAAGAATGCTGACCAGGCCGTTGCGGGCGAAAAACGACGCGACGTCGGTCGAAGCCAGCGCGACGAAGGAGGAATTCCTGCGCAGCAGGGCCAGCGTGGCGAACGGTGACGTGGTTTCCAGCAGGTTGGTCGGAAACCGGATGCCCGCATCGTAGAACTCTCGCTCAAGCAGGATGCGCATCGGCATGTTGGCGCGGTAGACGATCCATTTGCAGTGGGCAAGGTCCTGGAGGGTCAGTTCGTCGGCGAGCGCCAGCGGGCTGCCGATGCTGGCGATCACCCGCAATTCCTCGGGCTGCAGCAGTTCGCTTTCGTACAGCTCGGGCGATTTGGTGACCACCGTGCGGCATATCGCCAGGTCCAGCCGGCCGCTGTCGAGCAGGCCCAGCAGCTCGGCGCTGGTGTCTTCGACGATCTCCACCGACATGCCGGGGTGGGTTTGCATCAAATCCGAAACGGCGTCCGTCAGCAGCGGTATGGCTCCCATGATGGAGCCGACCGCCACCCGGCCGCCGTCGCCTTTCTGGATCGCATCCAGTTCATTGCGCAGATGGCCCAGGTCGGTGTAGATCATGCGCGCGTAGCGCACGACGCACAGCCCCAGGTCGTTGGCTTCCAGGCCTCGGTTGGTGCGCACGAAGAGCGCCGCGCCGAAGGTGGTTTCGATCTCCTGCAGCGCCTTGCTGGCCCCGGGCTGGCTGATGGCCACTTCCTTGGCCGCGCCCAGCAGCGAGCCGTGCTCGTAGATCGCCAGCAACAGGCGCAGGTGCTTGATGTGCAGGCGGGAAACGATGGACGTCAGCGGCGGTGTCATGGGTTGCCTTCTGGTTATAGCTGTATGAGCGGCTTTCAATATTCATTCCCCGCGGGCCACCCTAGAATGCCGACATGGCGCGGGAAAAGCCCTGGCCGGCGGCAGTCGCCGGGGCATGGCGGCCTGTTCCGGTGTCGCTCCTATTATAACTTTCTCTCAATTCAGATGGCGCTCATCCAATATCTCACGCACATTCAGTTCGACTTCGGCGCGGTGCGCCTGCTGCAGGCCGAGTGCGACCGCATCGGGATCAAACGCCCCATGGTGGTAACGGACCAGGGCATCCAGGCCGCCGGCATACTGGATGCGGCCTTGTCGCACCTGGACCGGCCGGATGCGGTGCCGGTCTTCGACGCGACGCCGCCGAACCCGAACGAGGAGGCCGTGCGCCAGGCGGTGGCGGTGTACGCCGCCAACGATTGCGACGGCATCATCGCCCTTGGCGGCGGCTCGTCCATCGACCTTGCCAAGGGCGTGGCCGTGTGCGCCACGCACGAGGGGGCGTTGAAGCGCTTCGCGGTGACCGAAGGCGGGCTGGGCCATATCACGGCGGCCACCGCGCCGGTGATTGCCGTCCCCACGACGGCCGGCACGGGCAGCGAGGTCGGGCGCGGCGCGATCCTGATTCTCGACGATGGCCGCAAGGTCGGGGTGATTTCGCCCTTCGTGGTGCCGCGCACGGCGATCTGCGATCCGGAGCTGACGCTGAAGCTGCCGCCGGCGTTGACCGCGGCGACGGGCATGGATGCCATCGCGCATTGCCTGGAGACGTTCATGTCGCCGCTGTTCAACCCGCCGGCCGACGGCATCGCGCTCGATGGCCTGGCGCGGGCCTGGCGCCACATCGAGCGCGCGACCCGCGAGCCCGGCGACCGCGACGCGCGCATGAACATGATGAGCGCCAGCATGCAGGGTGCGCTGGCGTTCCAGAAGGGCCTGGGCTGCGTGCACAGCCTGAGCCACGCGCTCGGGGGGATCGATCCGCGCCTGCACCATGGCACGCTGAATGCGATCCTGCTGCCGGCGGTCATCGAGTTCAACGCGCCGGCGCCCACGATGGCGCGGGAAAACAAACTGAACCGGATCGCCGCGGCGATAGGGTTGGCGGACGGCGAGTCGGTGGCCGGCGCGGTGCAAGGCCTGACCGCCAGGCTGGGCCTGCCCACGTCCCTGGGGCAAGTGGGGGTCGCCCGCGAGCTGTTTGCCCGGATCGTGGACGGCGCGCTCAAGGACCACAGCCACAAGACCAATCCCCGGGACGCTTCGGCCGAAGACTATGCCCGGATGCTCGATGCCGCGTTTTGAGCGCCAGGCAGCCATGACTCGCAGGATGGACGGGGACCAGACATGACAATCAGCGGCGCAATGATGATAGGGCGCAGTGCGGTGGCCGGCGACGGGCCGCGGCTCTACGCTTTCGATCCCAATGAGAATCGCGAGATCGAGCCGGCGTTCTCGTCGGCCTCCCGGGGGCTGGTCGATGCCGCCTGCGATCTCGCGGCGCGGGCGTTCGATCGCTACCGGGGGTTGCCGCTGCAGGCCAGGGCGGGCTTCCTGGAGCGCATCGCGGCCAACATCGAACGCATCGGCGATGAGCTGATCCAGCGCGCGCATAGCGAGACGGGTCTGCCGCGCGCGCGCCTGGAGGGCGAGCGGGCTAGGACGGTCGGCCAGCTCAGGCTGTTCGCGGAGGTGGTCGGAAGCGGGCATTGGTTGAACGCCACGCTGGACAGCCCGCAGCCGGACCGCCAGCCGGCGCCCCGGCCGGACCTGCGCATGGCCAGGATGCCCGTGGGGCCGGTCGCGGTGTTCGGGGCCAGCAACTTTCCCCTGGCGTTTTCCGTGGCGGGAGGCGATACCGCCTCGGCGCTTGCCGCCGGCTGTCCGGTGGTCGTCAAGGCCCACAGCGCGCATCTGGGAACGTCCGAACTGGTTGCGCGGGCCGTGCAGCAGGCAGGCATCGAGTGCGATATGCCGGATGGGGTGTTTTCGCTGGTGGTCGGGCCGGGCGCCGAGGTGGGCGCCAGCCTGGTTGCCCATCCCGCCATCAAGGCGGTGGGGTTCACCGGCTCGCGGCAGGGTGGCCTGGCGCTGGTCGACGTGGCGGCCCGGCGCAAGGAGCCCATTCCGGTGTACGCGGAAATGAGCAGCGTCAATCCCTTTTTCGTGCTGCCGGGCGCGCTCGCCCGGCGCGCCCCGGCGCTGGCGGCGGGGCTGGCCGATTCGATCGCCCTGGGGGCCGGGCAGTTCTGTACCAACCCCGGCCTGATCGTGCTGCTCGATAGCGAGGCGGCCAGGCGCTTCGTGGGCGAGCTGGCGCAGGCGCTGGGCGGCAAGGCGCCGCAAACCATGCTGACCGCGGGCATTGCCAGGGCATACGGCGCGGCGCTCGAGCGCCGCCTGGGCGAGCCGGGGGTGGAGCAGGTCCTGCCGCCGGCGCGCGGCCCCTCGCCGTGCAGCGCGAGGCCGGCCCTTTTTGCGATCGATGCCGGCGATTTCATGGCGGCAGCCTTGCATCACGAGGAGATCTTCGGGCCGGCATCCGTGGTCGTCTATTGCCGGGACCGGCCGCAATTGCATCGCCTGGCCGAGTCGCTGGAAGGCCAGCTGACGTCGACCCTGCATTTCGAGGATGCCGACAGGGACGAGGTCGGGCGCCTGCTTCCCATCCTGGAGAAAAAGGCCGGGCGCCTGATCGCCAACGGGTATCCTACGGGCGTCGAAGTCTCGCATGCGATGGTGCATGGCGGGCCATTCCCGTCGACCTCGAATGCCCGGGCGACGTCGGTGGGCGCCAGCGCCATCGACCGGTTCCTGCGTCCGGTCTGCTATCAGGATTTCCCGAGCGAGCTGGTGCCGGCGGCATTGCAGGACGGCAATCCGCTTGCATTGTGGCGCTTGCGCGATGGGCGCATGCAGCAGGGCTGAGCGATGGCGCGGCCGATCCCTGGCCGCGCCGCGGACAAGACCCTGCGCCGATTGAACGCAGCCTGAGCGCTGCATTTTTGACTGGTATGGAGGATGACATGACGGCAAGCAAGCAGAACGACAAGCAAGGCACGGCCACCACCGACGATCCGCCGCCGCGGATCATGCACGTCGATGACATGGAATGGGAAACCATTCGCTGGCCGGGCGAAACGGGCAAGATGCTCAGCCACCCGACACCGGAAGACCTGACGCTGCCCAATGCGGGGCTGCTGCGCCTGGAGCCCGGCGCCTACCACCCGTGGCACCGGCACGATTTCGCCCAGGTCTGGTACATCCTGGAAGGCGAGTTCACCATCGGCGGCGTCAAGTGCGGGCCCGGCACCGTGCTGCAGCATGGCGACCCGCATTGCGAGCCCGAGCTGCACACCGAATCCGGCGGCGTGATGTTCATCGTGCAGTACCCCGGCCCCACCACCGGCGGGCGGGTGATTTACGACAAGCGCTTCAATATGGACAAGCGCGCGGCGGTCGAGGCCGAACGTATCGATCTCTAGCTTTCGCAAGGGCGGGCGGCCCCGTGGGCGCCGCCCGCTTCCTCCTGGAAAACAACGAGGGCAGGAGCAAGCAATGACCGGTCTACTCTCGAAGCATGATTTCCGCGTTGCGCTGCAGGAGGCCATCGCGGGCAAGGCCTCGGCGAAGGCGGCCTTCAGCCAGGCCTGGATGGACGGGACGCTGCAACGCCATCATTTCGCCCGCTGGGCCGAAAACCACTACCACTACGTCGGCCCCTTCGCGGATTACCTCGGGTACATCTACAACAATGCCCGCGACGAGCAGGATGGAGTCAAGGACCTCCTGCTGCAGAGCATGTACGAGTTCCGGCACCTGCAGGAAGGCGAGGCCATGGTCTCCCACACGGACCTGCTGATCCGTTTCGCGCAGGCGTGCGGCACCACGCGCGAGCGGGTCGAGTCCCCGCAGGCCTGCAACCCGATTACCCGCGGCATGCAGGCATGGTGCTACGCCACCGCGATCCGCGAGTCTCCCGTGGTGGCGACCGCCGCCTTGCTGGTCGGCCTGGCGTCGCAGATTCCGCAGATCTACGCCAGGCAGATCGTTCCGCTGCGCGACCCGCGCGTCTACGGGTTCAGCGAGCATGAGGTCGCCTTTTTCGCCTTGAGGATCACGTCGGATGGCGCGCACGCCGAGCGGGGCTACCGGATCGTGCTCGACGGGGCGACGACGCCTGCGCTGCAGCAACGCTGCCTGCAGTTCGTGCGATGGGGCGCGGAGATGCGCTACGCCTACGCGCAGGCGATCTACGACCAGTATGTCGCGCCCGACCTCGGCGCCCGTCGCGTGGATTGACGCGCGGGCCCAGGCCCGGCGGCGGCCTGGCGGTCGCAATGCGCTGGATTAGCTGCGAGTTATATCTGTATGAGCAGCTTTCAATATTCAGCTCGATGAGAGCGGCCTAGAATCAACGCAAATTCAAAAGCAGCCCCGGCCATCGGTCGGGCGCTGCGGGCCTCAGTGCCGCCTTGAATATAACTTTTATTCAATTCAAGCGACGCTGGATGCTGCCCTCCGGGCGCCTGGCCTGGCCGCCTGAAAACACGATGACAAGACGGAGACAGAGTTTGTGGAACACATCGCCAAACTGGATGAGACCGCTTCCCCGGCGAATGCCCGGGACGGCAAAGCTCACGCAACGCCTGCCGCGCAAGCGGCGCCTGCCGGCACGCACGGCCATGTGCTCGTTGCCCAGGGGCTGACGAAGACATTCGGTGGATTCACCGCCGTCAACAACGTCGACCTGCGCGTGCGCGCGCAGACCATCCATGCGCTGATCGGTCCGAACGGCGCGGGCAAGACGACCTGTTTCAACCTGCTCAGCAAGTTCCTGCAGCCCAGCGCGGGGCGCATCTACTACCAAGGCAGCGACATCACGCGCGCGGCGCCGGAGGACATCGCCGGCCGCGGGCTGGTGCGCTCGTTCCAGATTTCCGCGATTTTTCCCAAGCTGACGCTGGGCGAAAACGTGCGGGTCGCCTTGCAGCGCAAGCTGGGAACGTCCTGGCATTTCTGGAAGCCGCTTGCCAGCCTGCGCGTCCTCGACGAGCACGTGGACCGCCTGCTGGAGTCGGTGGGACTGGCCGAGCGGCGCGACGAGCCGGCGGGCCTGCTGTCGTACGGACGCAAGCGCGCGCTGGAGCTTGCAACGACGTTGGCGCTGGAGCCGGAGGTGCTGCTGCTCGATGAGCCGATGGCGGGCATGGGCCGGGAGGATATCGAGACCGTCGCCGCGCTGATCCAGAAAGTCGCCAAGGGCCGGACCGTGCTGATGGTGGAGCACAACCTGGGCGTGGTCGCGCGGCTGGCCGACACCATCACGGTGCTGTGCCGCGGCGAAGTGCTCGCGGAAGGCGCCTATGAAACGGTGTCGAGCAATCCCGAGGTCGTTGCCGCCTACATGGGAGGCGCCCATGCCTGAGACGCATCTGCAGATCGGCGATCTGCATGCCCAGTACGGCGAAAGCCAGGTGCTGCACGGCATGGCCCTCACGGTGGGCCGCGGCGAAGTCGTGACGCTGCTGGGCCGCAACGGCGCCGGCAAGACCACGACGCTGCGCGCCATCATGGGCCTGCTCGCCAGGCGCAGCGGCTCGGTGCGGTTCGAGGCGCGCGAGCTGATGGGGCTGGCGCCGGAGGCGATCGCCCGAGCTGGCATCGCCTTGTGCCCGGAGGAGCGGGCGATCTTCTCGGGCCTGAGCGTCCAGGAGAACCTGATGCTGCCGCCGGTCGTGCGCGCGGGCGGGATGACGGTGCCGGAGATCCTGGCGCTGTTTCCGAACCTTGCCGAACGGCTGAAAAGCCCGGGAACGAAGCTGTCCGGCGGCGAGCAGCAGATGCTGGCGATCGGCCGCATCCTGCGCACGGGGGCGACCCTGCTGTTGCTCGACGAGCCGAGCGAGGGGCTGGCCCCGGTGATCATCGAACAGATCGGCCTGACCATCCGCAAGCTGAAGGACCGTGGCATCTCCATCCTGCTGGTGGAGCAGAACGTCAATTTCGCCACCTGCGTCGCGGACCGGCATTACGTCGTGGAGCATGGAGAGGTGATCGATGCCTTTTCCAATGCGGAAATCGCAAGCCAGAGCGCTCGGCTGAGCGCCTACCTGAGTGTTTGAACCATGAACATCGAATCCATTCTCGGCATTCCGATCAATGCGTTCATGGGCCAGTTGCTGATGGGGCTGATGAACGGCGCCTTCTACGCCATGCTGAGCCTGGGCCTGGCGATCATTTTCGGGCTGCTCAACGTGATCAATTTCCTGCACGGCGCCCAGTTCATGGTGGGGGCGTTCATCGCCTGGATGCTGCTGGCGTGGGCGGGCCTGAGCTACTGGGTCGCCCTGCTGGTGGCGCCGCTGGTCGTCGCGATCGGCGCCGTGTTCGTCGAGCGCCTGTTCCTGCGGCATCTCTACCGTCTCGACCATCTCTACGGCATGCTGCTGACCTTCGGCCTGATGTTGATGGTCGAGGGGCTGTTTCGCAAGAGCTTCGGCTCGTCCGGGCTTGCCTATCCCAATGTCATCCCCGGCGGCATGAACCTGGGTTTCATGTTCCTGCCGTATTACCGGGCCTGGGTCGTGGCGGCCTCGCTGCTCGTCTGCCAGGCCATCTGGCTGCTGATCGAGAAGACGCGGCTGGGAAGCTATCTGCGCGCGGCGACCGAGAACCCGGACATGGTGCGCGCCTTCGGCATCAAGGTTCCCGTGCTGCTGACGCTGACCTACGCGTTCGGCGCGGGGCTGGCCGGCCTGGCGGGCGTCATGGCGGCGCCGATCTACCAGGTCAGTCCGCTGATGGGCTCCAACCTGGTCATCCTGGTCTTCGCCGTGGTGGTGATCGGCGGCATGGGCTCGATCCTGGGCTCGATCCTGACCGGCTTCTCGCTGGGCGCCATCGAAGGCCTGACCAAACTCTTCTACCCGCAGGCCTCGGCGACCGTGATCTTCCTCGTGATGATCATCGTGCTGCTCATCAAGCCGACGGGCCTGTTCGGCAAGGCGAAGTGACTCCACCATGAAAAACCATACCTCCTCGATGCTGCGCCCCATGCTGGTCCTGCTGGCGTGCGCCATGGTGGCACCGGCCATCGTCTACCCGATCTTTCTCATGAAGGTCATGTGCTTCGCGATCTTCGCCTGCGCCGTCAATCTGCTGGTCGGCTACGCCGGCTTGCTGTCGCTGGGCCATTCCATGTTCTTCGGCATGTCCGCCTACATCACGGCCCATACGCTCAAGGTGTGGGGCTGGCCGTTCGAGGCCGCGCTGCCCGCCGCGGTCCTTGCCTGCTCGGCGCTGGGCCTGATCGCGGGAGCGATCGCGATCCGCAGGCAAGGCATCTATTTCGCGATGATCACGCTGGCCCTGGCGCAGATGGTTTATTTCTTCTGCCTGCAGGCGCCGTTCACCGGCGGCGAGGACGGCCTGCAGAACGTGCCGCGGCCCGTCGTCCTCGGTCTGTTCGATACCGCCGACGACTGGAAGCTCTATGTCGTGGTGCTCGCCATCTTCCTGGCGGCGGTCGCGGTCTATCACCGGGCGATCCATTCGCCGTTCGGCGAGGTGGCCAAGGCCATCCGCGACAACGAGCCGCGCGCCATATCCCTGGGCTACACGGTCAACCGCTACAAGTTGCTGGCGTTCGTCATTTCGGCGGCGCTCACCGGGTTGGCCGGCGGCACGAAGGCGCTGGTGTTCCAGCTGGCTTCGCTGACCGACGTGGGCTGGCACATCAGCACCGAAGTGGTCCTGATGGTGCTGGTGGGCGGCATGGGGACGATCATCGGACCGCTGGTCGGGGCGGTGCTGATTCTTGCCATGCAGTATTACCTGGCGCCGCTCGGAGAGTGGGTCATGGTGATCCAGGGGGCGGTCCTGGTCACGGTCGTGATGATCTTCCGGCGCGGGCTGGTCGGCGAGTTCGAGGCATGGCGCGTTCGCATGGCCTCTATGCCCGGCAAGCCGGCCTTGCCGCCGCGCCATGCGCCCGGCAGCTTTGTCGTGCATTCGGATGCGTGGTCCGGCAAATGACCGCCTTTTTCCCTTCATCGCCAAGCACACGGCTGCGCCGCGGCTTGCCTGCTGTTTCACTCCATCCCCATCGAGGATTCCACATGTCTGCCAAAAAGAACCCACCCATGAAATCCGCCGCCGCGCTCGCTTTGCTCGCCGGTGCGCTTTGTACAGCCCCCGCCGGGGCGCAGGTGTCCGGCGATGTCGTCAAGATCGGCATTCTCAACGACCAGTCGGGCCTGTACGCCGACCTGGCCGGCGCGGGCTCGGTACAGGCGGCGCGCATGGCGATCGAGGAGTTCGGCGGCCAGGTGCTGGGCAAGAAGATCGAGCTGGTCTGGGCCGACCACCAGAACAAGGCCGATATCGGCGCCGGCATCGCGCGCGCCTGGTTCGACCGGGAAGGCGTCGACGCGATCGCGGATTTCTCCAACTCGAGCGTCGGGTTCGCGGTGCAGGGCCTGGCCAACGAGCGCAAGAAGATCACGCTGGTGGCGGCGGGGTCGTCCGATTTCACCGGCAAGGCCTGCAGCCCCTTCTCGACGCAGTGGGTCTACAACAGCTACAGCAACGGCTACGGCCTGGCGCGCCTGCTGGCCAGCCGCGGCATGGATTCGGTATTCCTGCTGACGGTGGACTATACCTTCGGCCATGCCTTCGCCAATGACGTGCGCAAGGCGGTCACCGAGAACGGCGGCAAGGTGCTGGGCGAGGTGCGCTTCCCGTTGAACTCGTTCGACCTCAGCTCCTATCTGCTGCAGGCGCAGGCGTCGAAAGCCAAGCTGATCGTGACGGCGGCCGCCGGCAGCGACATGACCTCCACGGTGAAGCAGGCCAACGAGTTCGGCATCACGCCCGGCCAGGCGCTGGCTGCCCCGGCGGTGTTCATCACCGATGTGAACAGCATGGGCCTGCAGGCCGCGCAAGGCCTTCAATTCGTGACGGCATTCTATTGGGACCGCACGCCGGACTCGCGGGCCTGGGCCGAGAAGTTCTTCGCGCGCCAGAAGGCCATGCCGTCCATGACGCAGGCCGGCGTGTATTCCGCGGTGCGCCACTACCTGAAGGCGGTGGAGGCAGCCAAGACGGACGACGCGGTCGCGGTGGCCGCCAAGATGCGCGAACTTCCGGTGCGCGACATGAATATCGAGAACGGGCGCGTCCGCGAGGATGGACAGGTCATGCACGACATGTATCTGGTCGAGGTCAAGAAGCCCGACGAATCCCGGCGCGCATGGGACTACTACAAGGTGCTGACGACGGTGCCCGCCGACCAGGCGTTCCAGGCGCTGGCCGACAGCGCCTGCCCGCTGGTCGGCAAGCAGTGATGCGCCGACCGGCCGATCGCGCGCTCAGATTCCCAGGTACGCCTGCCGTACCTTGGGATCGGTCAGCAGCGCGCTGGCCGGGCCGCTATGCACGATGCGGCCCGTCTCCATGACGTAGCCGCGGTCGGCGCTCGACAGGGCGAGGTGGATGTCCTGTTCGACCAGCAGGGTCGTCACGCCTTCGCGCCGGATATCGGCCAGCATCGCCATCAGCTGGTCGACGACCACCGGCGCCAGGCCCAGGCTCATTTCGTCGATCATCATGAGCACGGGGGCGGCCATCAGGGCGCGCGCCATGGCGCACATCTGCTGTTCGCCGCCGGACATGCTGCCGGCGAGCTGGCCGCGCCGCTGCGCCAGGCGCGGAAACAGGCCGTAGACCTTGTCCAGGTCGCGCGCGATGTCGGCGCGGGCGGTGCGCCGGTAGGCGCCCATCAGCAGATTGTCCTGCACCGTCATGCGGTCGAACAGCTGGCGGCCTTCCGGCACCTGCACCATGCCGCCGGCGAAGGCCTGGTCGGGGCTGGCGAGGGACAGCTGCCGGCCGTTCATGACGATGCTGCCGGTGCAGGGCAGCACGCGCGACAGGGCGCGCAGCAGCGTGGTCTTGCCCGCGCCGTTGCTGCCCACCAGCGCGACGATCTCGGTGCGCCGGACTTCGAGCGATACGTCGTGCAGCACGGGCAGCTCGCCGTAGCCGGCGCTCAGGCCTTCCACGGTCAGCAGCGGCGCGGCGGTGTCGTTCATGTGCGCCGCCTGCCCAGGTAGGCCTGCACCACTTCCGCATCGGCCAGCACCTCGCCCGGGTCGCCGTCGGCGATCTTCTCGCCATGGTGCAGGACCAGCAGCCGGTCCGACAGGCTCTTGATGGCCTTGATGACGTGTTCGATGACCAGCACGCTGATGCCGGTGGCGCGCACTTTGCGGATCACGTCGATGACCTCGTCGATCTCGACCAGGTTCAGTCCCGCCATGACTTCGTCGCACAGCAGCACCCGCGGCTGCATGGCCAGCGCCTTGGTCAGTTCCAGCCGCTTGCGGCCGGGTCCGCCCAGTTCCTCGGCGCGCTGCCCGGCCGCGCGGCCCAGGCCGACGAAATCCAGGCAGGCGCGCGCCTGTTCGCGCGCCTTGGCGAGATCGGGCTGGGCGCCGCCGCGGCCGAACAATGCGCCGACCGCGACGTTGTCCAGCACGGACAGGCCGGGGAAGGGCCGCATGATCTGGAAGGTGCGGCCAATGCCCAGCCGGGCCCGCCGATAGGCCGGCAGCGCGCCGATGGGCTTGCCCTGGTAGAGGATCTCGCCGTGGGTGGGCGCCAGGGTGCCGCTGATCAGGCTGACCAGCGTGGTCTTGCCGGCGCCGTTGGGGCCGATCAGGCCCAGGATCTCGCCCTCGGCCAGCGTGAAGCTGACCTGGTTCACGGCGACCAGCCCGGCGAAGCGCCGCGTGACGTTGCGGATTTCCAGGATGGCCGTCATAGCTTGTGCGCCCGGACATTTTCGATGAAGTAGCGCCAGCCGGATTTCCGGTAGCGGCGCAGCAGGTCGCTCAGCCCGCGCGGCATGAGCACCACCGCCGCGACGATGACCACGCCGAAGAACAGGCCCGCGGCGCTGGTGATCTCGCTGGACAGCAGCTCGGATATGGCCGACAGCGAGAACGCGCCCACGACCGGGCCGAGCACGGTGCCCGCGCCGCCGAACACGGCCATGATGATCATCTTGACGTTCAGGCCGATGTCGAAGGCGCTCTCCGGATCCAGGAAGGTGATCCAGTAGGCATGGATGCCGCCGGCCAGCGCGCTGAACACGCCGGACAGCGCGAACGCGGCGACCTTGTAGAGCGTGGTGTTCACGCCCATGACCGCCGCGCCTTCTTCGTTCTCGCGGATCGCGATCAGGCCGAAGCCGAACCTGCTGCGCGTCAGCCACGCCACGGCCAGGGTCGCCAGCGCCAGCAGGGCCAGCGACAGTTCGTAGAACAGCGGGTCGTTGTTGAGCGGCGGCAGCACCAGGCCGATATTCTGGCCGGCCAGCTCGATGTTGGACACGATGGCCGTCATGACCTGCGCCAGCGCCAGGGTGGCGATGGCGAAGTAGTGACCGCGCAGCCGCAGCACCGGCATGCCCAGCAGCAAGGCGAAGGCCAGCGCCAGCGCCACGCCGAACACTAGGCCCGCCGCGAAGGGCAGCTCCCATTGCACCATGGCGATGGCTACGCCATAGCTGCCCAGCCCATAGAAGACCGAATTGCCGAAGGATGCGTAGCCGGTGTACCCGCCGATGATGTTCCAGCCCTGGGCCAGTACGGCCAGCAGCAGGGTGTTGATGCCGAATTGCACCATGACGTCCGAGCCGTACCAGGGCAGGCCGGCCAGCGCCGCCACCGCCGCCAGCGCCAGTATCGCGCGCCAGGCCTTCATGCCGCTCTGCCGAGCAGCCCGCTGGGCCGCAGGAACAGCACCAGCACCAGGATGCCGAAGCTGGCCACGTCGGCGAAGGTCGGCCCCACGTACAGCGTGGTGAGCGATTCGACGATGCCCAGGAACAATCCTCCCACCATGACGCCCAATGGATTGTCCAGGCCGCCGATGATGGAAATGGCGAAGCACTTCGCGGTCAGCGTCGCGCCGATGTAGGGGTTGATCTGCGAGACGGTCCCGTACAGCCCGCCGGCCGCGCCGGCCAGCGCCAGGCCCAGTCCGAACGTGACCGCATAGAGGTGGCGCGGCTCCACGCCGTAGAGCCGCGCCGCGATCAGGTTCTGCGCGGTGGCGCGGATGGCGCGGCCCAGGCGGCTGTGCAGCAGGAACAGCCACATCCCCAGCGTGAGCGCCAGCGCCACGCCGAAGGCGGCCAGCCGCGCCACGGGCAGCGTCACCGGGCCGAGGACGTAGCTGTCGCCCGCGTAGGGCGGGTTGATGGTGCGGAAATCGGCCGAGAACGCCAGCTGCGCCAGGTAGGTCAGCACGACCTCCAGGCCGAAGGTGATGAGCAGCGTATTGAACATGGGCGCGCGCACCACCAGGTTCAGCAGCCCGCGCTGCAGGACATAGCCCAGCACGAACAGCACGGCGGCCGTGACCGGCAGGCCCAGGAAGGGATCGACGCCGAGGTCGGTGTACAGGTACCAGGATACGTAGGCGCCCAGCATGATGAACGCGCCGTGCGCCAGGTTGACGATATTCAGCACGCCCCACACCAGCGCCAGGCCCTGCGCCATCACGGCATACAGCCCGCCCAGCAGGATGCCGTTGACGAGGATTTGCGCGAGCAGATCCATCGTTGCTCTCCCGCGGCGCCCGCGCGCCTAGCGCGCGTCCCAGGCCGGCATCGGGTACTTGGGCGGCGTGATGAAACCCTTGGCGCCGTAGACTTCGGCCAGTTTGTCGCCCTGCACCTGGATCACCACCTGGGGCAGGTCGATCTGCCCCTGCGCGTTGAAGGAGATGGGGCCGTACAGGCTGTCGAACCGGCTCCTGGCCAGCGCGTCGCGTACTTTCTGCGGATCCAGGCTGCCGGCGCTTTCCATGGCGTGCGCCAGGGCTTCGACATCGGCCACGCCCGAGGCCGCGTGGTAATCCGGGTCATAGCCATACTTGGCCTTGTAGGCGCGCGCGAACTGCTCGGCGTCGCCGAACCAGCGGTCCTTCAAGGCCGCCGAGGGCAGCCATGCGGTCATGCCGAAGGCATAGTCCGCGTCGGCGCCGAGCGCCTTGCGGAAGTCCTCCGACGGCACGCCGACCGTGAACGAATACATCTTGGGGGCGACGGCCAGGCTCTTGGCCTGGCGCACGAAATTCAGGATCTCGGTTTCGTGCCCGGCCACCAGCACCGCGTCCACCTTCCTGCTCTTGATCTGCGACAGCAGCGAGTTGAAGTCCGTGGCGTTGGTGCTGTAGCGCTCGTCCATCGCCACGTTCAAGCCGGCCGATTTCAGCAGCGGACGGGTACCCTGGGCAACCGACACGTCGAACGCATCGTCCGCGTACAGCAGCGCCACGCTGGCCGGCGCGGGCTTGAGCGCCTTGAGCATGTCGACCGTGCTGCCGAAGTAATTGCTGGCGGGCGCCAGGGTGCCGAAGATGTACTTGAATTTGCGCGCGAAGATCTGGTCCGATGCGCCGCCGCCCTGGACCATGGGCACCTTGTATTTTTCCGAGACCGCCGAGTCGGCCAGGGCGAAGTTGCTGGCGAAGGGGCCCAGCAGCAGGTTGACCTTGTCCTGGGTGACGAGCTGCGTGTACTGGCGCACGCTCAGGTTCACGTCGGACTGGTTGTCGTAGATCTTGAGCGCCAGCTTGTGGGGCACGCCGCCGATCTTCACGCCGCCGGCGGCGTTGATCTGGTCGACCGCGATCTGGTAGGCGTCGCGGTAGTAGCGTCCGGTGTTGGCGACGGGGCCGGTCAGCTGGATGGAGGCCCCCAGGAGGACGGTCGGCGCCGGGGCGGCTGCCGAGGCGCCTGTGCACATGACAAACGCCAAAGCGGGTAAGGCCCGCATTAGTTTTCGAGACATGATGATGTCTCCTTTCGACTTTATGCGGTCCATTCTCTGACCCGCATGTTTACGTTAACCTGAATCTGAACATGGCAAAGGGGTTGTTGGGCTCGGCGCCGCGCGTGCACATTGTGAACATGGCGCCACGCGCCGGTTGACACGCGCGCGGCTCGAACGCGATCGTCGGGCTTCCCGGCCGGACCCGCGTTCGCGCGGCCCGGCAGCCATGCCTTCCAGCCCGATGCCGACCTCCGCCATTTCCGCTTCCCCCGATCTTGCCGAGCAATATGCCGCCTGGGCATGCGCGCTGCGCTACGCGGACGCGCCACGCGATGTCCGCCAGGCCCTGCGCAACTGCCTGCTCTACAACCTGGCCATGGCGCTGGCGGTCGATCCGGCCGACGACCCGCTGGGCGATACCCTGGGCGCGGTCGCGCGCCAGGCCGGCGCGGCCCGCCTGTTCGGCGGGCGCGGCGCGCGCTCGGCCCAGGACGCCGCCTTCATCAACGCCGCCCTGGTGACCGCGCGCGGCCAGAACGATACGCATCCGGATGTGGTGGCGCATATCGGCTGCATCGTTATTCCGGCCGTGCTGGCGCTGGCCGACGAGGAGCAGGCGGCATGGCCGGATGTGCTGGATGCCTTGCTGGCCGGTTATGAGCTGATCCCCCGCCTGGCGCGAGGCATGGCCGAGGCGACCAGTCGCCGCGGCCTGCGGGCTACCCCGCTGTATGGCGTGCTGGGCGCCGCCGTGGCGTGCGCGCGCCTGCTGCGGCTGCCCGTGCCGCGGGCCGCGGCCGCGCTGTCGATCGCGACGCAATACGCGTGCGGGACCATGCAGCCGTGGGTGGACGGGTCGCAGGAGTGGCGGCTGCAGGTCGCCAAGGCCAGCCGCGACGCCGTGAGCGCGGCCCTGCTGGCGCGCGCCGGCCTGCAGGGCGCGCGGCGCGCCCTGGAGGGCGACAGCGGTTTCGCGCGGGCCTATGCGGGCGGCGCGGCCGGCCCGGCGGATTTCTCCGGCTGGCGCCTGCCCGAGATGGCGTTCAAGCCTTACCCGGGCTGCGCCTTCAACCAGGCGCCGGTCCATGCGTTGCGCGAGCTGTTGCGACGAACCGGCATCGACCCCGGGCAGGTCGCCGCGCTGGAGGTGGCCATGCATCCGTTTGACGCCGGCTATCCCGGCATCGATGCCTACGGGCCGTTCCCGTCGCCGTCGGGCGCGATCATGAGCGCGCCGTTCATGCTGGCCGCGACCTTGCAGGATGGGCAGCCGGGCATGGCGCATTTCGGCCGCGATTACGCCGACGGCCCGTTGCACGCCCGATCGGCGCGGGTGCGGATACGCGCCTGCGAAACGGTGGCCCGCTGGGCCTGCCGCGTGGTCGCGACCCTGGAGGATGGTACGCGCCACGAAGGCGCCTGCGATGGCGGCTTCGTGCTGGATTGGGCGCAGACCGTGGCGCTGGGCCGCGCCGTGTCCCGGGAGTGGCCGGGCGCGGGGCAGCCGCGCCGCTACGCGGCGCTGGCGCGGGCGGTGGAGGATCTGGAAGCGAGCGCGCGGGCGGGCTGGCCTGTGTTGCAGGCCGCCGCCTATGATCAGGCCGTGAACGACCACGCGTGAATCCCATGACAGCCACCATGAAGGGCGCCCAGGCGGTGTCCCGGGCGCTCAGTCTGCTGCGCCACATTTCGCACAGCCACCCGCACGGCATCGGGATCGCCGAGCTCGCGATCGCGGCGCAGCTGGACCGCATCACCGCGTACCGCCTGGCATCCAGCCTGGTCGAGTTCGGCCTGGTCGAACGCGACCCGGCGCGCAACTACCGCCTGGGGGTCGAAGCCATGCAGCTGGGCCTGGCCGCGATGCGCTCGGCGCCGGTCGTCGAGCGCCTGCGGCCCATCATACGCCGGCTGGCGCGGCGTACCGAAGACACGGTCTTCCTGGTCGTGCGCAACGGCGACTATGGCCATTGCCTGCATTCCGAGGAGGGCAGCTACCCGGTCAAGGCGCTGGTGCTGCAGGTCGGCGGCATGCGCGTGCTGGGCATCGGCTCGGCGGGCAGCACCTTGCTGGCCAATCTGCCGGATGACGAGATCGCCGCGCTGTACCAGCGCCATCAGGACGAATTCGATCCGCGCGGCCTGAGCCTGGGAAAACTGCGGCGGCTGGTGCAGCAGACGCGCCGCCGGGGCTACGCCGATACCGCCGACCTCGTGGCCGACGGCGTCAGCGGCGTGGGCATGCGCTTCGAGTTCGCCAGCGGCAGCCAGGCGGCGCTCAGCGTGGCGGCCATACGCAGCCGCATGCCGCCCGAACGCAAGGCCTGGATCGCGCAACTGATCGCCGAAGAGCTGCAGCTCGGCGACTTCATTCCCTCCTATCTGCAAGGCGTTTCTACCTAGCGCGGACCACTTGGTGAGCAAATTGTTCACATGGTGAATAAATTGCCAAGTCGCGCTAACTCCGCCCGCGTCCGCCCCGTCACACTCCTCGCCGTACACACAGACAAACCGCGCTGGCGAGGTGAGCAGAGATGGAACTGGGCATACGGAATCAGGTTGCGTTCGTCACGGGCGCGGGCAATGGCATAGGCTGGGCCTGCGCCCAGGTCCTGGCGCGCGAGGGTTGCCGGGTGGTCGTGGCGGATATCGATGCGCACGCCGCCGGGCGCGCCGCGCAGGCCATCGAGCAGGCGGGCGGCAGCGCCTTGGCGCTGACCCTGGATGTGGGACGGCCGCAGGCCGTGCGCGACGCCGTGGCGACCGTGCTCGCCCATTGGGGCGCCATCGAGATCCTGCTCAATAACGCCGGCTTCTCGCGCGACAGCGCGATCGGGGCGATGAGCGACGCGCAATGGACCGATGTGCTGACGGTCAATCTGTCCGGCGCGTTCCACTGCATCCGGGAGATCGCGCCGCACATGGTGGCGCGCAAATTCGGCCGCATCGTGAACATGGCCTCGCGCGCGCACTTCGGCGACATCAACAAGGCCAACTATTCCGCGGCCAAGGCCGGCGTCATCGGTATGACCAAGGCCCTGGCGCTGGAGCTGGGCGAGCACGGCATCACGGTCAATGCCGTGGCGCCCGGCATCATCCAGACGGCGCGCGTGCGGAACCTGCCGCAGTTCGCCGGCATCGAATCGCGCTCGCTGGGCGCCATGCCGATCAAACGCATCGGCCGGCCCGAGGAGGTCGCCGACGCCGTCGCGTTCCTGGCCTCGGCCAGGGCCGCTTTCATCACCGGGGAAGTCCTGCATATCAGCGGCGGCCGCTATGGCTGATGGGGCGCCGCCGCCGCATCCCGCTTTCCGACGATTCCATCACGAACCAGAAAACACGGAGACATCATGATCAAACCCTTGGGACTGTTCGCGGGCGCCATCGCCCTGTTGCTCGGCGCCAGCGCGGCGCATGCCGAGCCCTGGCCGCAGTCGCGCCAGCCGATCAGGCTGGTGATTCCCTTCGCGCCCGGCGGCACCACCGATATCCTGGGCCGTATGATGGCGGAGGGCCTGAGCCGGGAGCTGAAGGTCTCCGTCATCGCCGAGAACATCGCGGGCGCCAACGGCAACCTGGGCGCGCAGACGGTGGCGCGCGCCAAGCCGGACGGCAACACGCTGATGCTCGGCACGCCGGGGCCGATGATCGTCAACAAATACGTGTACAAGAACCTGGCCTTCGATCCGAAGACGGCGTTCGCGCCGGTGGCGCTGGTGGCGGAGCTGCCCAACGTGCTCATGGTGCGGCCCGACCTGGGCGTCGATGACGTGGCCGGGCTGGTCGGCCTGGCCCGCAAGGAGAAGGACGGCCTGACCTTCGGCAGCCCTAGCGTGGGCTCCAGCGGCCACGTGTCGACCGAGCTGTTCAAGCTGCAGGCCGGCGTCAGCGCCGTGCACGTGCCCTACAAGGGCAGCTCGCCCATGCTGGTCGACCTGATGAGCGGCAATACGGACTTCACGATAGACCAGATTTCCTCGGCGATCGGCTTCATCCAGGGCGGCAAGATCAAGGCCCTGGCGGTCACCTCCAGGACGCGTTCGGCGCAACTGCCGGACGTGCCCACCTTGCGCGAGGCGGGCTTTCCCGACTACGAGGTGTCGGTCTGGTTCTGCGTCGCGGCGCCGGCGGGCACGCCCGAGGACCGGATCCAGGCGCTCAACGCCGCGTTGAACAAGGTGCTGGCCGAACCCGCGGTGCGCGAGCGCCTGGCCTCGCTGGGCGCGCAGCCGCTGGGCGGGCCGGCGCAAGACCTGGCGCGCCAGATCCTGACCGAGGAAAAGAACATCCAGGCGGTAACGAAAGTCGTCTCGTTCGACAACTGACGCGGCGGCGCCAGCCGCGCTCAATTATTCAATGATGGAAGACGGTCACTCATGATTTTGATGAAAGATGTACGGACGGACAGCGTGTCCGCCGGAGGGTTCCGGGTCGTGTACCACGACTGCGCGCCGCAGGCCGACGATGCGAAGACGGTGGTCTTGCTGCATGGCACCGGCGGTTCCGCGGAAAACAATTTCTGGGCGCTGTTTCCCATGCTCGCCATGCGGCATCGCGTGGTCGCGCTGGATTTCGTCGACCCCGACGGCTCCGGGGTGCCTGACGCCCGGGCCTACGTGGAGCAGGCGCTGGCCGTGGTGGAGACCGTTTCCCGGGGCCGCGCGGTGCACCTGGTGGGGTATTCGTTCGGCGCCGTGATCGGCGCGCTGCTTGCGGCGCGCCACGGCCGCTGGGTCGAGTCCCTGACCCTGGTGGCAGGCTGGCTGAAGACGGATGCGCAGCAAAGGCTGCGCAATGCGGTCTGGCGCGGCCTCTACGAAAGCGGCCACGAAGCCCTCGCGCCGTTCTCGGTGTTCACCAGTTTCAGCCAGGCCTTTCTCAACACCAGGAACGAGGCCGAACTGGAAGCGCTGATCCAGGGCGTGCGCAACGGTCCCGACCGGTCCAGGAAGATGGCATTCAACCGCGACGTGGACATCGGCGACGAGGTGGCCGGCATCGCCGCGCCCAGCCTGGTCATCGGTTGCACGCACGACCAGATGGCGCCGGTGCGCCATTCGCGTCTGCTGTTCGGCAGCATCCAGGACTGCCGCTACGCGGAAATCAATGCCGGCCACGGCGTGGTGCATGAGCGCCCGTCCGAGCTCTTCACCATGATCGATGCCTTCGTGCGCGAGCCGCAAGCCTGGCCGGCCGGCCACATCGTCCAGAACAGCCACGCCTGAAACGCGGGAGACAGCCATGAAAGAACACGACGCCGCGCAAGGCGGCACGCGCACCGAAACCGAGGTGCTGCTCATCGGCACGGGCTTTTCCGGGCTGGGCATGGCCGTCGCGCTCAAGCGCGAGGGGCGGCGCGACTTCATCGTGCTGGAGCGCGCCGGCGATGTCGGCGGCACCTGGCGCGACAACCATTATCCCGGGGCGGCCTGCGACATCCAGTCCCATCTTTATTCCTATTCTTTCCGCCCCAATCCGCGCTGGAGCCGCGTCTACGCGCCGCAACCGGAGATCCTGCAGTACCTGCGCGACACCGCGCGCGACGAGGGCATCCTGGACCACGTGCGCTTCGGGGCCAACGTCGTGCGCGCCGCCTGGGACGCCGCGCAGGCGGCCTGGCTGGTCGATACCACGGCCGGACGCTTCAAGGCGCAGGTGCTGATCTCGGCGGCCGGCCACCTGTCCGACCCGTCGTTCCCCGATATCGAGGGGCTGGCCTCCTTCAGGGGCGCGGTCTTTCACTCGGCCAACTGGGATCACTCGTATGACCTGGCCGGCAAGCGCATCGGCGTCATCGGCACGGGGGCCTCGGCGATCCAGATCGTGCCGGAGCTGGCGCGCGACGCCGGGCAACTGACCGTGTTCCAGCGCTCGGCGCCTTACGTGATCCCGCGGCGCGACCATGTCTACAGCGAGGCCGAGAAGGGGTTGTTCGCGCGCTTTCCCGAAGCGGCCCAGGAGCTGCGCGACGAGTTGTTCTGGGGCAATGAAAGCCGCTTTCCGCAGCGGCGCCAGGTGCCGGCCTTCATCGAGCAGGTCACGGCCATGGCGCTGAGCCACCTGCGCAAGCAGGTGCCGGACGAGGCGCTGCGCGCGCAACTGACCCCCCATTACGCCATCGGCTGCAAGCGCGTCCTGATTTCCAATGACTACTACCCGGCCTTGCAGCAGCCTAACGTGGCCCTGGAGACCGCCGGCATCGCCCGCATCGACGAGCAGGGCGTGGTCCTGAAAAGCGGCGGGCGCGTGGACCTGGACCTGTTGGTGGTGGCCACCGGTTTCGAGGCGGCGGAGCTGCCGATCGCCGAGCGTATCCATGGCCGGCAAGGCCGGCGGCTGTCGGACCAGTGGCGCGCCGGCGGGCAGGCGTTCGCCTGCACCGCGGTATCGGGGTTTCCCAATTTCTTCCTCATGCTGGGACCCAACACCGGCCTGGGCGCGGGATCGATGATCTTCATGGTCGAGACCCAGATCAACTACATCAAGGGCGCGGTGGCGTTCATCTTCGAGCACGGCGCCATCGTCGACCCGGACCCGGACGCGCAGCGCGACTATGTCGAGAGCATCTACCGGCGCAGCGCGGGCACCGTCTGGTTGGACGGCGGCTGCAGCAGCTGGTATCTGCACCCGCAAAGCGGCAAGCTGACCACGCTGTGGCCGGACTTCATGACCCAGTTCCGCAAGGAAAACGGCACGTTCTCCCGGCAAGGCTACCAGGTGGCCCTGCGCGCGCCGCACGCCGCGGAGCAGGCATGAGCGGCGCCGCCGAAACACGCATCGCCGTCGTCGGCGCCGGCCTGATGGGGCATGGCATCGCCCAGGCCTTCATGGTCGCGGGCTTTCCGGTTTCCATCTGGGATCCGGCCGAGGCCGCGCGGGCGTCGGCCCCGCAACGCATCGCCGCGCACCTGGCGCTGCTGGGCATGGAGCGGCCGGTCACGGTCCGGGTGTGCGACACCCTGGCCTCGTGCGTGGCGGGCAGCCAGCTCGTGATCGAGGCCGTGCCGGAGAAGCTGGAGCTCAAGCGCGAGCTGCTGGCCGTCCTGGACGAGCTCAATCCCGACGCCATCGTCGCCACCAACACGTCGGTGCTGCGGATTACCGAGATCGCCGCGGACAGCGCCCGTCCCGAGCGCGTGGTGGGTACGCATTGGTGGAACCCGCCGTATCTGATTCCCGTGGTGGAAGTGGTGCGCGGCGAGCGCACCGGCGAGGATGTGGCCCGGCGTGTTTCGGTATGGCTGGCGCAGGCCGGCAAGACGCCGGTCGATGTCTATCGCGACGTGCCGGGCTTCGTGGGCAATCGCATGCAGTTCGCCCTGCTGCGCGAGGCGGCCTGGCTGGTCGAGGAGGGCGTCTGTTCCGCCGAGACGGCGGACCTGGTGGCCAGGATGACCTTCGGCCGTCGCTGGGCCTGCGTGGGCCCGTTGCGCAACGCGGACTTCATCGGCCTGGACCTGACCTGCGACATCCTGGATTACCTTGCGCCCAGCCTGTCCGATTGCAAGCAGGCGCCGCGGCTGCTGCGCGACAAGGTGGCCGTCCGGCAACTGGGAGCCAAGTCGGGGCAGGGCGTCTTCGAGTGGGAGGAAGGCGAGCGCGACGAAACCGAAGCCCAGTTGCTGCGACACCTGATCGCCGCCGCCGGCAAGCCCGGATAGGCCGGCGCGGTGCCTGTCCCCGCATGGGGAGCGGGCCGCAGCGGCCAAGGATGCAGGAGTGGAATTGCAATAAGCCTGCGTACGAGGCCTTCCGTCGCGTTTGAGGCGGCGCCGTGGCGGGCGTCGACGATGCGATGGTTTCCGGGGCCGGATGGCGACGTCGCCATCCGGCCCCGGTCCGTCTGGGCGCAGCAATCCACGCGACGTTCAGGGGTGCCTGTCCCCGCCGGGACAGGCACCCCGTGACGGGCGCCCGGCCGACCGACCCTCCTGACATACCCTAATACCCATTCCCGCTTCGATAAATAATCATATGGATTAAGTTGCAAATGATCTTGCATGTATGATTGCATTCAATCGTTCATATGAAATATCATTCAATCTACAAAGACTGATGCCAACCACGGGCAAGGTCGCGAAGAAGGGGGAGCAGAAATGGCTATCAAAGTCAGCCAGCCGGACAACGGGGTCGTCACCCTGCTGATGGACCGTCCGGCCAAGCATAACGCCTTTACCTGGGAGATGTACGAAGCATTCGGGGCGGCCTGCGATGCCTTGCAGGCCGACGATTCGGTGCGTTGCGTGATCGTGCGCGGGGCGGGCGGGGCGTTCTGCGCGGGCAGCGATATCGGCGGGTTCGACGAGAACCGCAGCGGGGTCGAGCAGGCCAGGGCCTACGCGGCATTCACCCTGGCCATGTTCGACAAGTTCAAGCACCTGCGCCACCCGACCATCGCCTGCATCGAGGGCGTTTGCGTCGGGGGCGGGCTGGAAATCGCCGCGCTGTGCGACATCCGGATCGCCCAGGCCGATGCGCGTTTCGGCATCCCCGTCAACCGGATCGGTTTGACGCTGGACCACCAGGAGCTGGCGGACCTGGTGGCGGTCGTCGGGCATGGGGTCGCGCTCGAGATCCTGCTCGAGGGGCGCGTGTTCGGCGCCCAGGAAGCGCTGGCCAAAGGCCTGCTGTCCCGGGTGGTCGACGATGCCTGGAGCGATGCCGACGAGACCGCGCGGCGCATCGCGCGGCTGGCCCCGCTGTCGAACCGGTGGCACAAGCAATTCATCCGCCAATTGCAGTCGGGCCAGCTCCTGACGCAGGCCCAGCGCGACGAGGCCTACGCGTGCTTCGACACGCAGGACTACCAGATAGGTTCCAGGGCGTTCCTGGAAAAACAACGCCCGCAGTTCATCGGTCGCTGAACGATCGCCACGACGACTCTTTTGTTGGAAGCATGCAATGACGAGTGACGCTGCAACTCCCCTGGCCGGTTTGAAAGTGCTCGATCTTTCCCAGATCATGGCCGGCCCCTATTGCACCATGGTGCTGGCCGACCTTGGCGCGGACGTGATCAAGATCGAGAAGCCTGCGGGCGGCGACGATTCGCGCCAGATGGGACCCTACGTCAAGGGCGAATCCACCTGCTTCGCGCAGATAAACCGCAACAAGCGCGGCGTTGTCCTGGACTTGAAGGACCCGCAGGCCCGGGACGCGGTCTACGAGCTGGCCAAATGGGCCGACGTGGTGGTCGAGAACTACCGGGTGGGGGTGACCGCCCGGCTGGGCGTCGACTACGACACGCTCAGCAAGATCAACCCCCGCCTGGTCTATTGCTCGATCTCCGGGTTCGGCCAGACCGGTCCCTACGCGCGCCACGGCGGTTTCGATCTGGTGGCCCAGGGGCTGAGCGGCATCATGAGCATGACCGGCGAACCCAACGGGCGTCCCTTGAAGTCGGGGATCGCGGTCTACGACGTGGGCGCGGGCATCACGGCGGCCTACGCCATCCTGGCCGCCTATGTGAACCAGCTCAAGACCGGCAAGGGGCAGCACATCGACATCGGCCTGGCCGAGTGCGGCCTGCCCTGGTTCGTCTGGGAGGCGGCCGCGTACTTCGCCGAAGGCACGGTCCCGCAGGCGACCGGCAGCCGCCATCGCGTCGATGCCCCGTACCAGGCCATCAAGACCGGCGACGGGTACATGGTGCTGGGCTGCGCCAACCAGCGCACGTGGGAGAAGCTGTGCAAGGAGGTGCTGTTTCGCCCGGAGCTGACCGAGGATGCGCGTTTCCTGACCAATATGGACCGGCTGGCGAACATCGACATGCTCGAGCCGCTGCTGGAAGCGTCCTTTGCCTCGGCGGGAACGCAGGAATGGATCCGGCGCTGCAACGAGGCCGGCGTGCCGTGCGGGCCCATCAACAACTTCAAGCAGGCGGTGGAAGACCCGCACTACCGCGCGCGCGAGATGGTCGCCAGCCTCGACCATCCTGTGATCGGCCAGATGAATGTCATCGGGATACCGACGAAGTTCTCGCGCACGCCCGGCAGCCTGCGCAAGGCCGCGCCGCTGTTCGGCCAGGATACGGACGAGGTGCTGCGGGGCATCGGCCTGTCCGATGAAACGATCGAGCAACTCAAGGCCCAGGGAGCTGCAGCCTGATCCCCTGTTTTCCGCATGACTCTGTTGGCCACACCAGCCCGTAAAGGGACTTGGACATTCTTAAAACAAACCTGACAGGAAGAGACATGACTACATCAATCAATGCTTCGCGCCGGCATTTCTCGCAGGCCATGATGGCCCTGGCCGCCATGGGCGCGGCAGGGCCGGTGTTCTCCCAGGGCCGTCCCGCGCCGTTCAAGGTGGGGGCCCTGAACTCGATCACGGGCGCTGGCGGCACCTACGGGCCGGGCATGCTGGAAGCGATCAAGATCGGCATTGCCGAAGTGAACGCCGCCGGCGGCGCCGCCGGGCGCGAGCTCAAGCTGTACGCCGAAGACGACCAGACGCGTCCCGACGCCGCCGTGCTGGCCGCCCGGAAACTGGTGGATATCCAGCACGTCGACGCCATGATCGGCATATGGTCCTCGGCGGTGCAGCTGGCCACGCTGCCGATCACCAACGCCGCCGGCATCCTGTCGTTCAATACCTGCGGCGCGCCGGAGATCCGCACGGAAGACAAGCGCGACCTGGTGTTCCAGTTCTATGCATCGAACGCCATCATCGGCGCCGCGTTCGCCGCCATCGGCCAGCGCCTGGGGTACAAGCGGGCCGCGGTGCTGGGCTACAACAACGCCACCATGTCGGTGCAGGCCAACCACTTCAAGGCAGCCTGGGAGAAAAAGGGCAACCAGATCGTCAGCTCGGCGATCTACGAGCCCAACCAGGCCACTTACCGCACCGAGGTCGAGAAGGCCGTCGCGGCCAAGCCCGACGTCATCGTCCTCAGCTCGTACACGCCGGACGCGACCATCCTGCTCAAGGAGTGGTACCAGACCGGCTACGAATGCAAGTTCATCATGCCCGGCTATTCGGCCACGCCGGCGCTGATCAAGGCCCTGGGGCCGGACGTGATGCGCAACATCGTGTCGACCGCGAACGTGCCGGCCAGCGACAACCAGGCGTACAAGGCCTTCGTCGAGAAATTCCAGGCCGTGACCAAGAGCCCGCCCGAAATGTTCGCGGCCGCCGCCTACGACATGGTCATCACGCTGGCGCTCGCGATCGAGGCGGCCGGGCCGGATGCCAAGCCCGCCGACCTGTCCGCGCTGGTCCGCCAGGTCTCCAATCCGCCGGGACAGAAGGTCAGCTCGTTCGTCCAGGGCCGCGACCTGCTGCGGCAGAAGGCGAAGATCGACTTCGACGGCGCGTCGTCCTCGCTCGATTTCGACGCCAACGGCGACACCGTTCCGGACTTCGGTATCTATGAATTCGATGGCAAGGCATTCGCCCTGAAGGACGTCGTACCCGGCGCAACGCTGATGTAGTCGCACGGCGACGCTTTTCTTCAAGGATGAATACTGTATGGATACAGTGCTGTTCGCCAATGCCATCATCAATGGCGTCATTGTCGGGTTGCTGCTGGCGTTACCGGCCTTGGCCATTACGTTGGTATTCGGCATAGCCCGGTTTCCCAACGCCGCCGCCGGCGACTACATGACCTTCGGCGCCTACGCGACCGTGGCCGCGCAGGCGTTCATGGGCGCGTCGCTGGTCGGCAGCGCGATCGTGGCGACGCTGGCCACCGGGCTGCTTTCCCTGTTCTTCTATTTCTGGGTCTTCAGGAAACTGGCGCAGCGCTCGCTGGTGGCGCGCCTGATCGCCTCGATCGGCATCGCCTTCGCCGTCAGGGCCGCCATTACCTTCTTCGCCGGGCACGGGCAATACACCATCCAGGCGCCGCTGCAGCGGGCCTGGAACTTCGGCGGGATACGCATCCTGCCGCTGGATGTGTACATCCTCCTGGCCGCGCTGCTTGCCCTGGCCTTCATGTTCGGCCTGCTTTACCTGTCGCCGACGGGCCGGCGCATGCGGGCCGTATCGGACAACCCGCAACTGGCGGCCGTCGGCGGCATCGGCGTGCGCAAGGTAATGGTGATCCTCTGGGGGATCGTCGGGGTGTTCTCGGGGCTGGGCGGCGTATTGCTGGGCATCAAGGCGACGGTGCTGCCGGAACTGGGCTGGGAACTGCTGCTGCCCATGTTCGCCGCGGTGATCCTGGGCGGGGTCGGCAGTCCGGTCGGCGCCGTGCTGGGGATGATCGTGTTCGGCATCGCCCAGGAGGTCGCGACGCTCTATATCGGGTCCGCCTACAAGATTGTGATCGCTTTCCTGGTGTTGCTGGTTGTCCTGCTGTTCAGGCCCCAGGGCATCATGGACCGCGTCCAGGCAGTGAGGTAAATGATGGAAGCCTATCTGATCGCTATTTTCATCACGGTGCTGATCTACATGCTGCTGGCCGGCGGGCTCGCCTTGCAGTACGGCTTCACCGGCCTGATCAACTTCGGCCACGTCGGCTTCTACGCCATCGGCGCCTACACCTCGGCCTTGCTGTCGCTGCAGGGGGGGCCGCTGGTGGCCTGCATCCTGGCGGCGACGCTGGTAAGCGGGCTGAGCGCCTATCCGCTGGGCGTGATCGCGCTGAGGTTGCGCGGCGACTACCTGGCCATTGTCACGCTGGGATTTTCCGAGTCGGTGCGCATGATCCTGCAAAAGGAAGAGTGGCTGACGCGCGGCGTGCATGGCATACCGGGCATCCCGCGCCTGTTCGGCCAGTATGCGTCCGGCGCGATGGTGGACGTGCTGATCCTGGCCACTTTGCTGCTGACCAACATCCTGGTGTTTTTGGGCATACGCAAGATCATCGGCAGTCCGTTCGGCCGCACCATCAAGGCCATTCGCGACAACGAAGTGGCCGTCATGGCCCTGGGCAAGAACCCGGCCTGGTTCAAGACGCGCTCCCTGATGATCGGCGCGGCGCTCGCCGGCCTGGCAGGCGCCTTCACGGCGCACTACCTGACCTTCATCGCGCCCGAGCAGTTCGTGCCTTTGATCACGTTCTACGTCTGGATCGCGATCATCGTCGGCGGGGTCGGCAGCCTCAAGGGCGTGGTGGCGGGAACCGTCATCCTGATGGTGTTCCTGGAAGGTTCGCGATTCGTCCGCGAGTTCCTGTTCTTCGACATCTCCGAAGTCCAGATGGCCAGCCTGCGTTTCTTCATCATCGGCGTGGGTTTGATCCTTTGCATCCTGTACCGGCCCAACGGCATATTCGGCAGCGCGTCGGCGGAGGGGAAATAAACATGGCACAGCTTTCCGTCCAGAACATCCGCGCGGGGTTTGCCGGCCTGCTCGCGCTCGACGACGTCTCGATCGCCGTGGAGAAAGGCGAGCGGGTGGGGTTGATCGGCACCAACGGCGCGGGCAAGAGCACCCTGTTCTCCGTCATCGGCGGCTATGTGCCCGCGCAAGGCGGCAGGGTGCATTTCGACGGCCAGGACATTTCGCAGTTCGGCGTCCAGCGCCGGGTCAATCTCGGTCTGGCGCGCACCTTCCAGGTGCCGCGCGAATTCGGCCAGCTCAGCGTGCTGGAAAACATGATGGCTGCCGCGCCGGACCAACGTGGCGAACATCTCGGGACGCTGTTCCTGTCGCCGGGGCGCGTGCGGCGGCAGGAGGCCGAGATCCGCGAGCGGGCGCAGGACCTGCTGGAATTCCTCAATCTTGCCAAGGTGGCCAATGTGCTCGCCGGCAAGTTGTCCGGCGGGCAGAAGAAACTGCTGGAGCTGGGGCGGCTGCTCATGATGAAGCCGGGCTTCATCATGCTCGACGAGCCCTTCGCCGGCGTCAACCCCGTGCTGGTCGATGAGCTTTCGCGGCGCATCGTCGAGCTCAACGAGCAGGGCATTACCGTGCTGATCATCGAACACAACCTGCAGGCGCTGTCGGAGCTGGTGCCGCGCATGTACATCATGGACCGGGGCAAGGTCCTGTGCGAAGGCACGCCGGAACATGTCCTGGCGGACGAGCGCGTCCGCGAAGCCTATATGGGCGGGACCGTATGAAGACGATACTTGAGTTGGAGAATGTGTCGGCCGGCTACGGCGAGACGCCGATCGTCCAGGGCATCGACATGTCCGTGTCGGAAAAGGAGATCGTCACCATCGCCGGCACCAACGGAGCGGGCAAGTCCACGCTGATCAAGGCGGTCATGGGCCTGCTGCCCAGGGTGGCCGGCAGCATCGTGCTCAACGGCAAGAGCCTGAAGGAGCTGCCGGTCGAGCGGCGGATCTTCCAGGGCATCGGCTACGTGCCGCAAGTCAGCAACGTCTTCGGCACCCTGACCGTCATGGAGAACCTGCAGGTGGTCGAGGCCGTCGACGACCGCAAGGCCATGATCGACCGGATGCTGACGCTCTTTCCCGTGCTGGCCGAGCGGCGCCGCACCCAGGCCGAGAACCTGTCGGGCGGCGAGCGCCAGCAGCTGGCCTTCGCCCGGGCCCTGATGTCCAAGCCCAGCCTGGTGCTGCTGGACGAGCCGTCGGCGGCCCTGTCCCCGGCGCTGACCGAGCAGGTCTTCAGGGAGGTCAAGCGCCTGCCCGAACTGGGCGTCGCCGTGCTGATGGTCGAGCAGCGGGCCCGCCAGGCCCTGGAATTCAGCGACCGGGGCTACATCCTCGATTCCGGCCGCATCGTGCTTGCCGATACGGCCCAGGCCCTTTTGCAGAACCAAGAAATGGCGGACCTGTACATAGGCCGGTCCGCCGCTTCCAACCAAGACTCGTGAACGAGGCTTTTTCTACCCAAGGAGTGATTTCGATGTCTGAAGAACGTACTGTGTCCCAACCGGCCGAGCGCCGGCCTGCCCCCTCCCGCATCGCCGCGCTGACGGTCGAGCAGGGGCTGCGTGAAATGGAGGCGGGCAAACTGAGCAGCGAGCAATGGACCCAGGCGTGCCTGGAGCGCATCGCGTCGCGCAATCCCGTCGTCAAGGCCTGGGTTTATGTCAACGCGGACAAGGCGCTCGAGCGTGCCCGCCTGGTGGACCGCGAAGGGCGGCGCCAGCGCCTGGACGGCGTGCCGCTGGGGCTGAAGGACATCATCGATACCGCCGACATGCCGACCGAGCTGGGCGATCCGGAGATCTTCCCCGGCCGCCGTCCTGCCGAAGACGCGGCGGTCACGCGCCTGATGCGCGAGCTGGGCGTGGTGCTGCTGGGCAAGAACACGGTGTCGCGGCACTCCATCATGCTGCCTGGCCCGGCCCGCAATCCGCACGACCCGTCGCGCACGCCGGGCGCCTCCTCGGCCGGCTCCGCGGCGGCGGTGGCGGACTTCCAGACGCCCATTTCGCTGGGCACCCAGACCGGGGGCTCGATCGTGCGGCCGTCGACGTTCTGCGGGGCCGTCGGCTTCAAGCCGACCATCGATACGCTGCCCTATGCCGGGTTGCGGCGCTACTCCCGTCCGCTCGATACGCTGGGCGCGATCGCGCGTTCGGTGGCCGACCTGTCGATCCTGTTCGGCGAGGCGCTGGGCGACCCCCGCTTCGACAGCGAGCTGGCGGTCAGGCGGGACTTCACCGTGGGCGTGTGGCGTCCGCTGGGCTGGGACGATGCGGAGCCTTGCGTGCGCGAGGCGTTCGACGACGCCGTCGCGCGCCTGCAGCAGGCCGGCGTGCGGGTCAAGGTGCTGGACATGCCGAAGATCTTCACGCAGATCGCCGACGACCATGACATCATCATGGCCTACGACCTGGCCCGCTCGTTCAAGGAGATCCGGCGCGACCACCATGACAAGTGCGACCCGGCGCTGCTCGAGTACCTGGACAAGGGCGACCGCGACACCGCGCAGGACTACGCCCGCACGCTGGACCTGGCCGACGCCTGCCGGCGCGCCTTCCTGGACGTCGCCCGCGATGTCGACGTGCTGCCCACCCCTGCGACCCTGGGCGAGGCGCCGGATGTCAGCGATACCGGCAGCAACATCTTCATCCGCATCTGGACGCTGCTGCACAACCCGTCGCTGACGCTGCCCATCGCGCGCGGTCCGCGCGGCCTGCCGGTCGGCCTGCAGCTGGTGGGGTTCCAGAAAGAGGACGCGCGCTTCCTGTACTGGGCCCGCTGCGTCGAGAGCATCCTGGGAACGCGGGTGCACGACGTCTGACCGGCCTGTTGCATGACGCGCCCGGCAACCCGCCGCCGATGCGGCGGGTTGCCGCTCCCTTCTCCAGTTGGATTTCCCTATGAGTAGTCTCTGGCTAGACCAGGCAAGAGGCAGCGAGCCTGCCTGCCCCGCCTTGCAGGGGGCGACGCGGGCCGACGTCTGTATCGTGGGCGGCGGATACACCGGCCTGTGGACGGCCCTGCAACTGCGCGAGCAATCGCCCGGCCTGGACATCGTGTTGCTGGAGGCGCAGGAGTGCGGCGCCGGCGCCAGCGGACGCAACGGCGGCTTCATGCTCAGCTGGGCGGCGAAATTCGAGACCTTGCTCAAGGTCTGCGGCACGGACGAGGCCTTGCGCCTGCTGGGCGAGTCCGAACGCATCGCCGCCGACGTGGCCGGGTACCTGAAGCGCCATGGCGTCGATGCCCAGCTGCGCCAGGACGGCTGGCTGTGGACGGCCAGCAATGCCGCGCAGGTGGATTCGTGGATGCCGTGCATCGAACTGCTGGCTCGCCATGGGCAGCAGGCCTTTGTCGCGTTGCCGGCCGACGAGGTGCGGCGGCTGTCGGGCAGCGCCGCGCACCTGGCCGGCGTGCTTTCCAGGTCTTCGGCGACGGTGCATCCCGGTATGTACGTGCGCGGCCTGCGCAGGATCGCGCTGGCCAAGGGTATCCGCATATACGAGCATACGCCCATGCGGTCGCTGCGCGCGCGTCCGCAGCCCACGGTGGCCACGGCGCGGGGCGAGGTGCGCGCGGCCAAGGTCGTGCTGGCGATGAATGCCTGGAGCACCCGCTTTCGCGAGCTGAACAAGGGGGTCGTGGTGGTGGGCAGCGATCTGGTGGCCACGGCGCCGCATCCCGAGGCGCTTGAAAAAATCGGCCTGACCAGCGGCGTGGCGATTTCCGATTCGCGCCTGTTCACCAATTACTATCGGAACACCTGCGCCGGCGAGATGGTGTTTGGCCGAGGCGGCGGGGACTTCGCCTTCAACGGCGCGGTGGGGCGGCTGTACGAGGGCCCGTCCGGGTTCGCCCGCGAGGTGGCGGCGATCCTGCACCGGTTCTATCCGGCCCTGGCCCCGCTGGGCATCGTGCGCAGCTGGTCCGGGCCCATCGATCGCAGCATGGACGGGCTGCCGTGCTTCGGCCATCTGGGCGGACATCCGGATATCGTCTACGGATACGGCTATTCGGGCAACGGCGTGGGCCCGACCTATCTGGGCGGCAAATTCCTGGCGTCGATGGTGCTGGAAAACGATGACGCCTGGCGACACTCGGCGCTGGCGCGCGGGCTGCGCGGGCGCTTCCCGCCGGAGCCGTTCCGCTATGTGGGTTCGCGCGTGGTGAAGGCGGCGCTGGTGCGCAAGGAGGCGGCCGAAGACCAGGGCCAGGCGCCGGCGCGCCTCGATACCATGCTGGCCGGGCTGGCGCCTGGCGGGCTGGTGCCGGTGGCCAGGAAGGAGAAAGCATAGCGGCGTCCGGCTGGATTGTGTTTTTTCTGACATACAAGATTGCATAAATTATTGGCTATAATCTATGGCGAATTTTCAGGCAACAATACACAGCCGTCCTCTATCCCCGGAATTTATGACCCAAGCCAGACGCCCGGCCAGCACGATCCAGGCCGTACTTACCAACCTGCGAGAGAAAATTTCCCTGCAGTCCATTCTTCCCGGCGCCCGTCTCACGGAAGAGGAACTGGTCGACAACTACAGCATTCCGCGGGCAATGGCGCGCGAGGTGCTGGCGGTCCTGGAAGATCGCGGCATCGTCCGGCGCATCCCGAACAAGGGGGCCGTGGTCGCGCATGTGGACATGCAGTGGGTGTATCACTATTACGATGCGCGCGAGGCGCTCGACGGCATGATGGTGCGGCTGGCCGCGCGCCAGACCCGCCCCGAAGACTGGGCGGACCTGGTCGAGCAGTTCGGCGAGCCTTTCCAGAAGGCGCTGGAAACGGGGGACGTGGATCGGCTCATTTCCTTGATCGAGACGTTCCGTAATCGCCTGCAGACGGCGGCCAACAACCCGGTCCTGTCCGATCTGGCGGAACGCATTCACGAGCGCATCCGCGTGGTGCGGCAGCGGGTCGTGCTGCTGCCCGGGCGCGCCGAAACCATGGTGGCCGACTACCGGGCGGTGCTGGCGGCGCTGGCGCGCTCGGACGCCGAAGAGGCCGAACAGCTCATGGGCATTCTGAACCGCAACAACCGCGCGGCGATCCAGAAATACGAGCGCTACGTCGTCTAGCCCGCGACCGGCCGGCGCGCCGCGATGGCGCGCCGGCCGCGCTTCAGCCGATGGCCGGCACTTCCCCGTCGTACACCACCACCCGCTTGATGCGGGGGCCCATGAACGCCTTCATGGCCACGTGCGCGGGGCATACCTGGTAGGCATCGTGGGCGGCCGCATCGACGAAGGCCGAGCTGGTCGCGTGCGTGTACCCCTGCGAGCGCGCCGCCACGTTCTCGCCGAAGTGATAGAGCAGCAGGCCGTCGCATTCCCGCTTCATGCGGGCCACGTATTCGTCCACGGTCCGGAAGAATCCGGCGTCGATGCCATCGTCGAATTCCATCATCACCACATGCAGGAACATCGTCACTCCTTGTCGTCAGCGTGAATCACATGTGCGCCAGCAGTCCGCCGTCGATGGCCAGGACATGGCCATTGACGAAGCGGCCGGCCTGCGACGCCAGGTACACGACCGCCGGGGCGATGTCGTCGGGGTCGGCCCAGCGGCCCAGCGGGACCTGGCTTTTCAGGAAGTCGTTGAACTGTTCGCGTTCCTGCAGCGCGGTGGTGAAACCGGTGCGCACGAAGCCTGGCGCCAGGGCATTGCAGGTGACGCCCTGGCCGCCGTATTCCACCGCCAATGCCCGGGTGAATGCCGCCAGGGCGCCCTTGGCGGCGGAATGGGCGGCAATGCCGGGCATGCACGCCAGGGCCGCCACCGACGAAGTGATGATGATGCGTCCGCCGCCCTGGCTGATCATGCCGGGCAGCACCGCGCGCGCGCAATGGAAGGCGCCGTTGACGTGCACGTCCCGCCCTGGACGATTGCCGCAGCGGTTCGAGGGCGCGCCGCACGCACAGGAACTGTCCCCGTACGTTGACGGCCATGGTGCGGTCCCAGTCCTCGACGCTGAGATCGCCGATGGCCGAGGTCGGCCCGGCGATCCCGGCGTTGTTGACCAGCACGTCCAGTCCGCCCAGCTCGGCCAGGGCATGCGCGAACCAGGCGTCGACCCCGGCTTCCGAGGCCACGTCGGCACGGTACGCGCCCAGGCCGGGCAGCGCGGCGCCGGCCGCCGCCAGCGCCTCGTCCGAGACGTCGCACACCTGCACGCGCGCGCCCCGTTCATGGAAGGCGCGGGCGATGGCCAGGCCGATGCCGGCCGCGCCGGCCGAAATCATGACGCGGCAACCGGTGAAATCGTCTTGATGGTCCATCCTGATGTCTCTCTTCTATGGCGAGGGCGGCGCCTCAATGCATGATCCAGCGATACGGGGCCAGCACCAGCTGCGGAAACGGGATCAGCAGCAGCAGGGTCGCGCATTGCGCCAGCAGGAACGGCCAGACGCCCTTGACGAGTTCGACCATGCGGGTGCCCGTCACGCCGGCCACCACGTTGAGAACGGCGCCCACCGGCGGCGTGATGAGTCCGATGGCGCAGGCCAGCATGAAGACGACGCCGAAGTAGACCGGGTCGATGCCGGCGGCCGTCACCGAAGGCAGCAGCACGGGGATCAGGATCAGGACGATGGGAATCATGTCCATGGCCATGCCGATCACGATCACCAGGCCGATGATGACCAGCATCAGCAAGGTCGGCGTGTCGCTGAAGGGGCTGATGATGTCGGAGACCTGCGCCGGCAGCCCGGCAACGGTGATCATCCATCCCGAGACGAGCGCGCCGGCCACCAGGAACATCACCATCGCGGTCATCTTGGCGGAGGTCAGGAAGACCTCGTAGAGCCGGCGCATGGGCAGTTCGCGGTAAATGCAGGTGGCCACGAAGATGGCGTACACCGCGGCCACCACGCCCGCTTCGGTGGGCGTGAAGATGCCGAAGCGCAGGCCGACGATGATGATGACCGGCAGCATCAGGGCCCAGAAACTTCTTACCAGCGACTGCCGGACCTCGGCACGATCCACCCGCGGCAGGGGCTGGATCCGTTCCTTGCGCGACAGCAGCCACCAGGCCACGCACAGCGACATGCCCATAAGTATCCCGGGCACGATGCCGGCCATGAACAGGCCGGTGATGCTGATGTTGCCGGTGACGCCGATCAGCACCAGGCCGATGGAAGGGGGGATGACCAGCGCGATGATGCCGGACGAGGCCACCAGCCCGCTGGAGCGCGCGCGGCTGTGCCCGGCTTTCATCATCATGGGCACCAGCAGGGCCGACAGGGCCGCCGCATCGGCGGCCGCCGAGCCCGACAGGCTGGCCAGAATGCAGGCGGCCAGGATGGTGACGTATCCCAGCCCGCCCTTGATGTGGCCCACCAGTTTGAGGGCCAGGTCGACGATGCGCGCCGACAGGCCGCCGGCGTTCATGACCGCGCCGGCGAGCATGAAGAACGGCACCGCCATCAGGGGAAAGCTGTCGGCGCCGTTGAGCAGGTTCTGGGCCACGATCTGGGCGTCGTAGAAGTCCAGCTGGTACATCAGCGCCACGCCCGTGAGGATCAGCGCGTACGCGACCGGCAAGCCGATGGCCAGGCCCGCCAGCAGCACGAAGACAAAGATTGCCAGCGTCATTATTCGGCTCCCGACTCGTGGGGGGAAATGAGTTTGTGCAGATTGGCTGCGGGAACGGTGAAGAGCTGGTAGAGCTGGTACAGCAGGATCAATCCCGTCGAGGCCGCGAACACCACGCCCACGCCGAAGAACCAGGCCTGGGACAGGCCGCTGGCCGGCGCGCTGGCGCCCATGTTCAGGGTCGTCTGCTCGATGCTGCCCAGCAGGATCAGCCAGGTCGCGTAGATCATCAGCAGGTTGGCCACGATCAGGCACACCCTGCGCGCAAGCGGTCCGAGCACCTGCAGCACCACGTCCACGCCCAGGTGCGAGCGCTCATGCAGCACCAGGATGGCGCCCAGGAAAGTCAGCCAGACAAAGCTCCAGCGCGACAGTTCCTCGGAAACGGGAATGCCTGAATTGAAGATGAAACGCAGCACCACATTGCTGAACACCATTACCACCATGGCTGCCAGGCAAATGACGATGACGGCTTTGAGCAGGGTGAAATAGGCGTGCACGATTCTTGTCATCGTCGACGTCCTTGAAGAGAGCGGGCGGTCGTGGCGACCGCCTCCTTACATGACCCGGCGACTTGCGCCGGCTTGTTGTTATTTGCGGGCCTGGTTGATCGTCGCCAGGGTGCGGTCGACCAGATCCGCGCCCAGCTCGGCCTTGTACTTGTCGGTCACGGCGGCGGTGGCCTGGGCCATGCGCGCCTTCTCCGCGGGCGCGATCTGGTTCATGGTCATGCCCGCGGCGGTCAGCTCGCCGACGACTTTCCGTTCCAGGTCGCGGCTGGTCGTGCGGAAGTACGCGACCGACTCATCGCACGATTGCTGGATGATGGCCTGCTCGTCCTTGCTCAGGCGATCCCAGAAGCGCTTGCTGGCCATGACGACCGCCGGCAGGAACACATGATTGGTTTCCGTCATGTACTTCTGGATTTCCTGGTAGCCGCTGCTCTTGGTCACCAGGTATGCGCTTTCCTGTCCGTCGATCGCCTTGGTTTCCAGGGCGGTATAGGTTTCGGGATAGGGCAGCGGCAGGGGGTTGGCGCCCAGGGCCTTGAAGGTGTCGATGTAGATGCGGTTCTGCAGCACGCGCAGTTTCAGGCCGTCGAAGTCCTCGACCTTGTTGATGGGGTGCTTGCTGTTGGAGACCTGGCGAAAGCCATAGTCCCAGTAGCACAGGCCCACCAGGTTCTTCGCGGCGAACTTGCCCAGCAATTCCTTGCCGACCGGGCCGTCGATCACGGCATCGGCCTCTTCGACCGAGTGGAACAGGAACGGCAGATCGAAGATCCCCAGTTCCTTCACGTTGTTGGCCGCGCCCGCGGTCGAGACCACGGTCAGTTCGATGATGCCGCCCTGGGCCGACGACATGGCCTGGATCTCGTTGCCCAGCTGTGCGTCGGCATAGCCGGTGACCTTGATCTTGCCGCCGGTTTTCTGGCCGACCAGTTCGATGAACTTGTCTGTCGCCAGGACGACCGGATTGGTCTTGCTGACCGGGTAGCTGAACTTGACGCGACGCTCCTGGATATCGGCGGCGGCCTGCATCGCCATGCCGGCCCCGAGGGCAATCGCCAGTCCTGCCGCAACACGCTTGTAGTGGAACTTCATCTGTCTCTCCTGTCTGGTTCTGGGAATGGTGTCTTGCCTGCTCACTTGAGCTCTTTGCCCGCCAGCTCGCCTTCCAGAAACTTGTTCGGCTTCAGGAAGAACGACAGCACCAGCGCGCCGTCGGGCGAGCGTGCGATGTGGCGATTGCCCTTCGGGCGCCATACGTAGTTGCCTTCCCGGACTACGCCTTCGTCGTCGACGATGCTGCCGCTGAGGACATAGGTCTGCTCGATCTCGACGTGTTCGTGCAAGGGCAGCGCGGTGCCCGGCGCCCAGCGGAACAGGGCGGTCAGCAAGCCGGTCTCGGGCACGTCGAGCAGGATTTTCATGTCGATGCCCGGGGTGGGCGTGGGCTTCCAGTCCAGCTCGTCGACGTTGACGTAGCGCGAGGCCAGCTCGCCGGTGGCATAGGGTTTCAGTGCGTCAGGGATGTTCATGGGGTTCTCCTCCGGGAGGACGCGCCAGGCGCGTCCGGAATCAAGCGACGATTTCGTTGGTCAAGGTGCCGATGTGCTCCACGCTGGCGGACACCACATCGCCCACTTGCAGGCAGCGGGGCGGAGTCAGGGCGAATCCCACGCCCTTGGGCGTTCCGGTGGCGATCACGTCGCCTGGCAGCAGCGTCATGCCGGCCGAAAGCTGCGCGACCACGGTGGCCACGTCGAAAATCATGTCCGAGGTGTTGTCTTGCTGACGCAGTTCGCCATTGACCGACAGCGACACCGCCAGATTGTTGGCGTCGGGAATCGCCGAGCGATGCACCACCACCGGGCCCATGGGACAGCTCGTGTCCAGGCTCTTGCCCTTGAACCACTGGCCGTGGCGCGCCTGCAGGTCGCGCGCGGTGATGTCGTTGACGATGGTGTAGCCGAACACATGGTCCAGCGCCTTCTCGCGCGGGATGTCGGCGCCGGCGCGGCCGATCACGATGGCCAGCTCCACTTCGTAGTCGAGGCTGTCGGTCAGGCCGGCATGGCGCTTGACGTGGCCGCCATGGCCGATGACGGCGGTGGGCGCCTTGGTGAAGAATTCGATGGCCTCGGGAAAACTGTTGGCGGGCCGGCCGCGCGCCAGGTTTCCTTCGATGATGTGTTCGCGGTAATTGCGCCCCACGCAGAACACATTGCGCGCCATGGGCAGGGGGGGCAATACGCGCACGGCCTGCAGCGTCGGCAAGGCGCCGACGTCCACGCCGTCGAGCAGGCCGGGTTCGCGCAGGCGGGCCAGCGCCTCCTCGCCCAGGGCGATGAGCTCGCCGACGTTGCGCAGCGCGCCGGGCAACCCCAGGTCGGGGCGCGCGGCCAGCAGGGCGGTCAGGTCCAGCACGCGGTTTTCGTCCAGCAACATGCCGAGACGCGATTGCTCCTGTACGGAGAAGGTCAGAAACTTCATTTCAGGCTCGAATCAGGGTTGAAGGCTAGGTCGGGTGGCGGCGGATTCACGCGCCGCCGCCCGACTGAAGGGCCTTGACGAAGGCGTCGTAAAGCGTGCGCACATGCTGCCTGGCCAGCTTTTCGGCCAGGTCGGCGTCGCGGCGTTCGATCGCGTCGATGATGGCCAGGTGCTCGCGCAGCGAGGTGCCGAAGCGGTGCAGGCGCTTGATGGTCTGGCGCCGATAGGTGGTCTGGCGATGGCCGAACGCCGCCCAGACGCGTTCGAGCAGGCGGTTGTTGGCCAGCGCGATGATTTCCTTGTGGAAGGCGACATTGGCCTGCCCGTAGGGCACCGGCGCGAAAGCATCCTCGTCCAGCCCGATGAAGGGGGCGAACAGGGCGCGCAGCCGCTCGACGTCGCGCTGCGAGGCATTGAGCGCCGCCTCGCGCGTGGCGAAGCCTTCCAGCTGTTCGCGCAGCTGGAGCCACTCGATGTATTCCTCGTCCGTCACCGGCGTCAGCAAGGCCCCGCGGCCCGGCCGCAAGTGGACCATGCCCGTGCTTTCCAGGCGGATCAAGGCCTCGCGCACCGGCGTGCGGCTGACCCCGAGCTGGTTGGCGAGATCCTCCTCGCGCACCCGCACCGGCTCGGTGATGTCTTTCATCATGTCCCGCAAGAGGGCGCTGACGTCCTCGAACACGGACTGCGCACCCGCTTTCTTTTGTATGCCAGCCATCGTTTTGTATACAGGATTAATTTACGTACGCAATATAACGATGCTGTGCACGGGATAGCCATAGGGGTTTACGCTAGCGCAAGCGCGCCCCGCACCGGCGGCCGGGCGCGGGCCGGCCGCCGGTGCGGGGCGCGCCGGCCGAGCCAGATCGATGGGTCATGCGCGGCCGCGTGCGGCCTGGCCGGATGCCTAGTCGCCGGGCGGGGCGGGGACATCGCCCAGCGGCACCTGGAGCGTCGACTTGGCGACGTTCATGGCGACGTTCATGGCGACGACGGTCCTGAATTTCTTCACGTTGCCGGCGGTGAAGAACAGTTCCCGGGTCAGGCGCTCGTACTCGGTCATGTCCTTGCAGTTGAGCACCAGCAGGAAGTCGAAGTCGCCCGTGACGTAATAGACCTGCTGGATCTGCGGACAGCGGACGAACCGGTTGGTGACTTCGTCGAGCAGATCCAGGCGCTCGTTCTCGATCTTGACCTCGACCATCAGGGTGATGGGCCGGCCGACCAGTTCGGGGTCGACCAGCGCGACGTTGGCGCGGATGACCTTGTTGGCCTCCAGCGCGGCGATGCGGCGGTTGACGGCCGATGCGGACAGATTCACGGAGCCGGCGAGTTCGCGCTGCGAGAGCCGGTTGTTCTCCTGGAGCAGTTCCAGGATTTTTCTATCGTACGCATCGAGGGTGATGGCCATGGTCGTCAACGCCGGATGGCCGCCCCGGCATGCCGGGCGGCGCGAGTCAGGTGGCGGATGGGCGGCGCGGCGACGCGCCGGCCGGCATCCGGTGCGGACCGCGCGGCGCCGGCGCGATGGCGAGCGCCAGCGGCCGGCGCGGCCCCTGGCGGTAGTTTATTGCGTAGGCGGCGCGTTTTTGGCCCGAATACCCGGCTTTATTCGGGCCGGTGTTGCACGGCGGCCGGCCTGCCTTCAGGCCCCGGCCAGGACGGCTTCGGGCGTGCGGCCCACGATGTCCTGGTACCGGGCGGGGTCGGTGGCGCCTTCGGTGTTGATGACGAAGATGCGCGCCTCGGCGTCGATGCCCAGGTCGCGGCGCATGCCGTCGTCGCGCGCGGCGGCCAGGAAGGCGGCCAGGCCGACGCCGCCGCTTTCGCCGGCCACGATGGGGGCGTCGCCGGCCGCCGGGGCGGCCAGGGTCCGCATGGCTTGCACGGCATCCTGCTCATCGACGGTCATGAAGGCGTGGGCCGTGCGCGCCAGGATGCGCCACGCGACCATGGACGGTTCGTAGCATTCGAGCATCGCCATGATGGTCGGCTCCTGTTCGTCGACGCGCACCCGTTTGCCCAGGCGCGCGCTTTCGAACAGGCAGGCCGCGCGTTGCGGATCGACCACGATGAACTTCGGCGCCGCGGCGCCCGCCGCTTCATAGGCCAGGCTCATGCAGGCGGCGGTGGCCGCGGCGATGCCGCCCACGCCGGCCTGGATGAAGACGTGGGTCGGCGGCTGCGGCATGGCCTGCATCGCTTCGCGCAGCAGGGTGGTGTACCCCTGCATCACCAGCGACGGAATGTGTTCATAGCCGGGCCAGGAGGTGTCCGAGACGATGGTCCAGCCGTTCTTCTGCGCGACCGCGGTGGCCTCGGCCACGGAGTCGTCGTAGTTGCCCTCGACCCGGACGATCTGCGCGCCGAACTGCGCGATGGCGTCGACCCTGGCCTGGCTCACGCCGGCATGCACGAAGATGACGGCGCGCGCGCCCACCAGCGCCGCGCCCTGCGCCACCGACTTGCCATGGTTGCCGTCCGTGGCGCAGGCCACGACGATATCCGCCGCGGCGGCGCGCACGGCCTGCGAGTCGAGCTCGTCGATGCCCGCCGCGCGCCCCAGCGCCTGCGAGGCCTGCTGCAAGGCCAGCCGGATCACGGCATAGGCGCCGCCCAGCGCCTTGAAGCTGCCCAGGCCGAAACGGGTGCTCTCGTCCTTGACCTGGATCGAGGCGACGCGTTGCGCCCGGGCAAGCCCGGGCAGCGCCACCAGGCGCGTCGGCGCGTAGCCGGGCCGCGCCCTGGCGAACCGCTCGGCCTGCTGCGCCGCCGATGCGTCGAAGACCTTCCGGTCAGGTTCGTCCAGCGGTTTGTTGCGGTCGGGGTGGGCGTTGATAAGGAGCATCGGTTCCTCGAATGAATGTTGCGAATTCCTGGGTGCCGTGCATCGGCACGCTGGAAATTCTAGGCTGGCCCGCCCGCGACAATCGCGCTAGTTCGCGCGCCTGGACGCAAGTTTGTACCGCTTTGCGTTCGCGCGGCGCGCCGTGCGCGCGGCCGATGTCGCGGGTAAACCCGCAACGTTTACCCGCCGTTGCGGCAAAACGGGCAGATATTGCGCCCAGCCTCGCAACAACGCATCAATCGCGCGCATGCCCCTCACTAGAATTTTGCCTGTCCCGCCGTCATGCTCCGCCCGCCATCGGGCCGGTGGCTGCACGGCGCAGGCCGCGGCGCACGCGCCGCGACGAGATTCGCAGATTCGACGGAGACAGGTGTGGGAACCCCATTCAGCCATGACGCGCTATTCAAGGAACTGCGGGCGATCCGGCAGGACATCCACGCGAACCCTGAGTTCGGCTTCCAGGAGCGCCGCACCAGCGGGCGCGTGGCCGCCATGCTGCGGGCCTGCGGTATCGCGGTGACCGAAGGCGTGGGCGGAACGGGCGTGGTCGGCACGCTCAAGCGCGGCGCCAGCGGCAAGGCCATCATCCTGCGGGCCGACATGGATGCGCTGCACATCGCCGAGGCGCCCGCCGAAGACCGTCCGCATGCGTCCAGGAACGACGGCTACATGCATGCCTGCGGCCATGACGGACATACCACCATGCTGCTGGGGGCGGCGCAGCTGCTGGCGCAAAACCCGGACTTCGACGGCACGATCCACTTCGTGTTCCAGCCGGCCGAGGAGTGGGGCAAGGGCATGCTGGCCATGCTGGACGACGGCCTGCTCGAGCGGTTTCCGGCCAGCGAAGCGTATGCGCTGCACAATGCGCCCGGCCTGCCCGTGGGCAAATTCGAAACGCGCGCCGGCGTGTTCAAGTCGGCCGAGGACAACTTCGAGATCCGGATCGCCGGCAAGGGCGTGCACTCGGCGCGTCCGCACTTGGGACGCGATGCGCTGGTGGCCGCCGCCGGCGTCATCGTCGCGCTGCAGACCATTGTGTCGCGCGTTGTCGCGCCAGGCGAGTTCGCCATCGTGTCGTGCACCGACATGACGACCTCCGGGACGCGCAACGTCAGCAGCGGCGAGGTCGTGATCAGCGGCGATTGCCGCTCGTTCAAGCCGGAAACCAGCGCCCTGATCGAGGCGGAAATGCGCCGGGTCGCCGATCACGTGGCGGCAGGCTATGGCTGCGCCGCGTCGGTGGACTACAGCCGGGTCTTCGTGCCCACGGTCAACGACGCGCGCATCACCGCCGCGGTCGAGGGCATCGTCAAGGACCGCTTCGGCGGCGACGCCATCGATGCGGCCGCCGCGCCCAGCAACGGCTCGGAAGACTTCGCGCAATTGCTCAGGCGCATCCCGGGCTGCTACGTCAATCTTGGCAACGGCCCGAGCGCGGCCTTGCACAACCCCGCCTACGACTTCAACGACGAGGCCATTCCCTACGGCGTCGGATTCTTTGTTGCCATCGCGCTTGCGCGCCTTCCCCAAGCCCAATTCAGGAGCGAAACGTGAAGAAAACCCTTACCTCCCCGCTTGTCGCCGCCATCGCCCATACGGCTGCGCCGGTCCACGCGGGAACCCTGGAGGATGTGAAAGCCAGGGGGAATCTGCTGTGCAGTTCGACCACCGGGTCGCCGGGCTTCTCGATGCCCGACGACGCGGGCAAGCGGCACGGACTGGAAGTCGATGTCTGCCGCGCCATCGCGACCGCCGTGTTCGGCGATCCCGAGCGGCACAAGATTGTCGTCCTCAATCCGATCCAGCGCTTCACCGCGCTGCAGTCCGGCGAGGTCGACATCCTGTTCAACACCACGACCTGGACGTTGTCGCGCGAAGGCGCCGGCGCGCTGTACGCCGGCGTGACCTATTACGACGGCCAGGGCGTGCTGGTCAGGAAGGGAACCATCGCGAGCGCCAAGGAACTCGATGGCGGCGCCATCTGCACCAACCAGGGCTCGACGACCGAGCTCAATCTGGTCGATTTCTTCCGCGCCAACAAGGTGAGCAACGAGGTGATCACCTTCGCGACGGTGCAGGAGGCGGCCAACGCCTATGAGTCCGGCCGTTGCGACGCCTGGAGCGCCGATGCCGGCATCCTGGCGGCGCTGCGCAGCAAGATGAAGGCGCCCGACGACCATGTGATCCTGGCCGACCGGCTGTCGAAGGAGCCCCTGGGCGCGGCGGTGCGCAAGGGCGACGATGCCTGGTTCAGCGTGGTGCGCTGGTCCATCTTCGCGCTGCAGGCGGCCGAGGAGCTCGGGTTGACGTCGAAGAACATCGCCGAGCAGGCCAAGAGCACGACCAACCCGGAAGTCCTGCGTTTCGTGGGCAAGGAAGGCAGCCTGGGCAAGGTGCTGGGGCTGAACGGCGACTGGGCATACCAGATCGTTGCGCAGGTGGGTTCGTACGCGGAAATCTTCGACCGCAACATTGGCGCGGCCAGCCCGCTCAACCTCGAGCGCGGCATCAACGCCTCGTGGAAGAACGGCGGCCTGTTCTATACCCCGCCGTTCCGTTGAACCGTACCGTGGCGCAGGGGGAGGGCGGCGCCGTCCCCCGCCATATCGAGGCATGCGCCGAATCGCCCGGCCGCGCTCGCGGGCCGGCGACCTCCAGCATTCCCGGCTAGGGAAAACGGATTCGTGATTTATGCAAGATTCCACCATTGCGCTCAAGCGGCCGGACAAGCGCGCCGCCCGGCCGCTACTTTCCAGGCTCCACGACCGCAAGGTCAGGGGCGTGCTGCTGCAGCTGCTGCTGGCGGCGCTGCTGCTCTGGCTAGGATACGTGGGCGTTTCGAATGCCGTCGCCAATCTCAAGGCGGCCAACATCGCGTCCGGGTTCGGCTTCCTGGCCAGTACCGCCGGGTTCGATATCAACCAGTCGCTGATCCCCTATAGCGGCGCGACCTCGACCTACGGCGACGCCTTTGTGGTCGGGCTGCTCAATACCCTGCTGGTGGCGGCCATCGGCATCGTGCTGGCCACGCTCATCGGCTTTCTGGTCGGTATCGCCAGGCTGTCGTCCAATGTGGTGGTCGCCGCGGTGGCGACGCTGTATGTCGAGACGCTGCGCAACCTGCCGCTGCTGCTGCAGATATTCTTCTGGTACTCGGCCGTGCTGGTGGCGCTGCCCGCGGCGCGCGAGTCCCTGCATCTGGCGGATTGGGTCTTCCTGAACAACCGCGGGCTGTACCTGCCGTTCGTCAATATCGATGGGCCGGCCTGGCCGCTCTGGCTGGTGCTGGCGCTGGCCGTGCTGGGGTATGCGCTGGCGCGCCGCCTGGCCTTGCGCGCCCGCCTGCGCGGCGGCCGCTCCTATCCGGCGCGGACCATGGCGCTGGGGCTGTTCGTCGTGGTGCTGGGGGGCGGGCTGCTGGCTGTCGACCCGGCGGCCTCGCTCGACCTGCCCCGGTTCCGCGGTTTCGGCTTTGCGGGCGGCCTCAGGATTTATCCGGAGATGGTCGCCCTGGTGGTGGCCCTGTCCACGTACACCGCGGCCTTCATCGCGGAGATCGTGCGCGCGGGCATCGGCGCGGTGGGCCAGGGGCAGCGCGAGGCGGCGGTCGCATTGGGCCTGTCGCCACGGCACACGCAATCGCTGGTGATCACCCCGCAGGCGTTGCGGGTCATCATTCCGCCGCTGACGAGCCAGTTCCTCAACCTGACCAAGAACTCCTCGCTGGCGGTCGCCATCGCGTACCCGGACCTGGTGCAGGTATTCATGGGCACGGTGCTGAACCAGACCGGCCGCGCGGTCGAGATCGTCAGTATCACGATGGCGGTCTATCTCGCGATCAGCCTGGTCACTTCGGCCCTGATGGGCGTCTACAACCGGCGCGTGCGCCTGGTCGAACGATAAAAGGGGCTGGCGATGAATCATTCGACGACGAAGCAGCCTGCCTTCGTGCAGGCACAGGCGGTGCAGGAGCGTCCCCCGCCGCACCAGGCGGGCACGGCATGGGCCTGGGTGCGGCAGTATGTCTTCGAGTCGCCCAGGACGTTTGCGCTGACCCTGGCCTGCGCGGCCATCCTCTATTGGGTCTTGCGCGGGTTGCTCGATTTCCTGGTGCTGGATGCCACCTGGTCCGGCGGCGCCGTGCAGGCCTGCCAGGCGTCCATCGCGCAAGGGCGCTACGGCGCCTGCTGGCCCTTCATCGACGCCAAGCTGGGCTATTTCGTCTTTGGCGGCTATCCGCCGCCGCAGCGCTGGCGGGTCGTGCTGTTCTTCGTGCTCGCCGCGGCCGGGATCGTCTGGCTGCTGGCCAGGCGCATCCGCGCCAAACGCGTGGGCGCGGCCTACTTCTTCGTGGTGCTGCCGCCGCTCTCGTACGCCTTGCTGGTCGGCGCCGACGCGCTGGGCCTGCCGCACGTCTCGACCGACCTGTGGGGCGGCATTCTCGTCACCCTGGTGGTCTCGCTGGTCGGTATCGTGTTCTCGCTGCCTATCGGTATCGTCCTGGCCCTGGGGCGGCGCTCGGAACTGCCGTTCGTCAGGCTGGCGTCCACCGTCGCCATCGAGCTGGGCCGCGGCGTGCCGTTGATCACGGTGCTGTTCATGTTCAACACGATGCTGCCGCTGTTCCTGCCCGAAGGCCTGCGGCCCGACCGCCTGCTGCGGCCCCTGGTCGGCGTCACGCTGTTCGCCTCGGCCTACATGGCGGAGGTGGTCCGCGGCGGCCTGCAGGCCCTGCCCAAGGGGCAGTACGAGGGGGCCCAGTCGCTCGGCCTGGGCTACTGGCAGACCACCTTCCTCATCGTGCTGCCGCAGGCCCTGCGCATCGTCGTGCCGGGCATCGTCAATACGTTCATCGGCCTGTTCAAGGACACCACCCTGGTGGCCATGGTCGGGATCCTGGACCTGCTCAAGGTCGTCGAGGTGGCCATCAACGACCCGGCATGGGCCACGCCGGTCACGCGCTACACCGGCTATGCGTTCCTGGCTTTCTTCTATTGCGCATGCTGCTACGCGATGTCGCGCTATTCACGTTCGGTCGAGCGGACCCTGGCCCGCTCGGAAAAAAGGTAGAAATCATGAACCTTCGCAAGCTGTTCTCCAAGGACCCGGTCTCGGCCATCGATCTCGATCGCCATCCAGCGGTGGAAATGCGCAAGGTGTCAAAATGGTATGGCAACTTCCATGTCCTGCGCGAGGTCGACCTCACCGTGGGCAAGGGCGAGCGGATCGTGGTCTGCGGGCCGTCGGGCTCGGGCAAGTCGACCATGATCCGCTGCATCAACCAGCTCGAGCGCCACCAGGAAGGCGAGATCCGCATCGGGGGCGCCGAGGTCGACGACAATCTGGAGCGGCTGAACGCGGTGCGCATGGAGGTCGGAATGGTGTTCCAGCACTTCAACCTGTTCCCGCACCTGACGGTATTGCAGAACTGCATGCTGGCGCCGGTCTGGGTGAAGCGCAAGTCCGAGGCCGAGGCGCGCGATATCGCCATGCATTACCTGTCGCGCGTGCGCATCCCCGACCAGGCCGGGAAATTCCCGGGCCAGTTGTCGGGCGGGCAGCAGCAGCGCGTGGCGATCGCCCGCTCGCTGTGCATGGCGCCCAAGATCATGCTGTTCGACGAGCCTACCTCGGCGCTCGACCCGGAGATGGTCAAGGAAGTGCTCGATACCATGACCACGCTGGCCCAGGACGGCATGACCATGCTGTGCGTGACCCACGAAATGGGTTTCGCGCGCAAAGTCGCCGACCGCGTCGTGTTCATGGACGCGGGCCAGATCGTCGAGGTCAACACGCCGGATGCGTTCTTCACCCGTCCGCAGCATGAGCGCTCGGTCGCCTTCCTGCGGCAGATCGTGCATTGAGCGCGTCCTGGCGCGGGCCCGCGAGGTGACGGAACCCGGGGGTGTTGGCATAATCCGCCTCAATCCGGTCCTAGGGAGGGGGATATGTACGAGTCCAAGGGCGAACCGCTGCTGCCCACGCGGCATTTCATGTTGCGCTTGCTGGTCCATCTGCTGTGGGCCGTCCTGGTCATCGCGTTGGTGGTATTCGTCGGCGTCGTCGCGCACCTCTGGCTCGAGGACATCAGCTGGCACGATGCCATGCTCAACACCGCGCTGATCATCGGCGGGATCGGGCCGTTCATCATGCCGGCCACCGTGGCCGGCAAGATCTTCTTCGCACTCTACGGCATGCTGATCGGGCTGCTGTTCGTGGCCACCCTGGGCCTGATCCTGGCGCCGGTGGCCCATCGCGTCATCCACAAGTTCCACCTGGACGACGACGACTGAGACGCCGGCGCGGCGGCCTTCAGGCGCGGTAGCGCTCGATGAGTTGCGCGGTGCGTTCGATGGCCTGGACGGCGGCGGCGTGGTTCTGCGAGAAGTTCAGGCGGATGCTGTCATCGGCGTGGGGGCTGAATTCGGTGCCCGGGGTGACGGTGACGCCGGCCTGGGTGCGCAGGATGCGCACGAAGTCGTGCAGTCCGACGGCCAGCCTGGGCAGGCGCGGGAACAGGTAGCTGCCGGCCTCGGGGGCGCGCACGGCCAGGCCGGGCACGGCGCGCAGGACGCGGATGAGGTCGTCGCGGATGGCCTGGTGCTGGGCGATGCGTTCGTTCATCCAGCCGGCGGGTTCCTGGAACCAGGTGCGCAGCACCGCCTGGCAGTAGCCCGGGGCGCGCAGCGAGACGATGGCCTGCAGTTTTTCCATGCGGTCGATCAGGTGGGCGGCGCCGAAGGCCACGCCCAGGCGGTAGCCGCTGAGCGATTCGGTCTTGGACGGGCCCATGATGGTGATGACGTTGGCCGGGGCCTGGGGCAGGGCGCGCAGGTGGGTGTAGCGGGTGCCGGTGTAGAGCAGGCGCGAATAGAGCTGGTCGACGATGACGGTGGCGTCGTAGTGGCGGGCGAGGTCGGCGATCTGGGCGATTTCCTCGGGCGAGTAGACCACGCCGGCGGGGTTGTTGGGGTTGGAGAACAGGAAGGTGCGCACGCCGGCCTTGAAGGCGGCTTCGAGCTGGTCGAGGTCCAGTCCGGCGCCGCTGTCGCGTTCGAGGTGGCGCATGTCGACGGGGACGATTTCGTCGCCGAGGAATTCGACCAGTTTGCGGTTGGCGAAGTAGTCCGGGCGCACGATGGCGACCTTGTCGCCGGCGGTGACCGAGGAGGCGATGGCCAGGAACAGGGCGCCCTGGGTGCCCGGGGTGATGATGAGTTCGTTGGCGCCGTCGACGGGGGCGCCGGTGAACTCGGCCAGGTGGGCGGCCACGCGCAGGCGCAGGTCGGCCGCGCCGCGGTATTCGGTGTAGGCCTGTTCGCCGCCGCGCTCCACGCCCTGGACGAATTCCTGCAGCGATCCGGGGGTGGGGGCGAAGGCGCTGGTGTTGACGTCGCCGTGGGAGAAGTCGACCGGGGTGCCGGGCAGGGTGTCGCCGCGCAGCAGGCCATCGAGGCCGGCGTTGCCCTGGCGCACTTCCTGGTCGGGCGCGTGATCGGTGGACAGGCGCGCGAACTTGGCTTCGATCGGGGTCATGCGGGTTCTCCTTGCAGCGGGTTATCGCGCGCCACGCCGGCGCGGCCAGGCGTGCGGGGCGATCAGATGGGCCGGGCGCGCATCGCGCAGCACTTCGATCACCTGCTCGGCGACCGCGCGCGCAGTACGGGCCAGCGCCTGGTCGGTGCTGCCGCCGGCATGCGGGGCCAGCACCACCTGGGGCAGGCGCAGCAGCGGATGGTCGGCCGGCGGCGGTTCGCTGGAGAAGACGTCCAGCCCGGCGCCGCCGAGCCGGCCCGCCTCGAGGTGGCGCGCCAGCGCCGCTTCGTCGACCAGGTCGGCGCGCGCGGTGTTGATGAGCAGCGCGCCCGGCTTCATGGCCTGCAGCAACGCGTCATCGACCAGGGGGCCGGCGCCGGGGCGCGCGGGCCGGTGCAGCGAGACGATGTCGGCCTCGCGCGCCAGCGCGGGCAGGCTGTCGGCCCGCTGGCAGCCGGCCGCGGCGATGTCCTGCGGCGCCACCGAGGGCGAGTAGACGTGCACCCGCATGCCGAAGCCGCCGATTGCCATGGCCGCCAGGGCGCGGCCGATCTGGCCAAAGCCGACGATGCCCAGCGACATGCCGGACAGCTCGCGCAGCCCGGCTTCGTAGCGGATGTTCCAGTTGCCCTGGCGCACCGCCTGGTTCAGCGGTACGGTGCGCTTGAGCAGCGCCATCGCCATGGCCAGCGCCAGTTCGGCCACCGAGCGCGCGTTGGCGCCGGGCGTGTTGACCACCGGAATGCCGAGCCGCTCGGCCGCGGCCAGGTCGATCATGTTGGTGCCGGTGCCATGGTTGCCGATGACGCGCAGGCGCCGGCCGGCCTCGATGGCCCGCGTATCCAGGCCGGCGTTGCGGGTGATGGCCGCGTCGCAGTCGGCGATGGCCGCAGCGACGTCGGCCATGGCGGCGCTGGCCGGCGCGATGCATTCGACGCCGGCCTCGCGCAGCAGCGCCAGGCCTTCTTCATGAATGGGTTGGACGATCAGGCATTTCATGGTCGAGGTTCTCACGGGTGCGGCGTAACGGGCTGGTCGTCGGCCAGGATGTCCGACAACAATTGGGTGGCGCAGGCGAAGTCCGCCATGTCCATGGCTTCATGGGGATTGTGCGAACCATGTTCGTTGCGCACGAAGATCATGGCGGTCGGGATGCCTTGCTGGGCGAAGATGGCCGCATCGTGGCCGGCGCCGCTGGGCATGGACAGCGCGGCGATGCCGCGCTGCCGCGCCTGCGCCGTGAGCCGGGCGATCAGGCCGGGGTCCATGGCGGCCGGGGCCGATCCGGTGCGCGGCCCGAAATCGACCCGGGTGCCTGTTGCGCGCGCCGCCGCTACGCCGCGTTGGCGCAACAGGCGGTCGAAGCGCTCCAGCAGCGTGGCGCTGATGCTGCGCACGTCCACGCAGCATTGCAGTTCGCCGGCCACCTTGCTGAAGGCGTGCTGCTGCGGGTCGGTCGCTACCTTGCCCACGGTGACGACCAGGTCTTCGCCGAAGTCTTCCAGGGTTTCCCAGTCGCGGTCCAGGCTGGCCATCCACAGGGCGGCGGCGCGCACGGCGTCGCGCCGGTGGGCGCGGCCGACGGCGCCGGAGTGGGCGTATTCGCCATGCCAGGCCATGTCCCGATAGCGGAAGCTGCCGCGGATGCCGGTGACGATGCCCGCCGGCAGGCCGGCCTCGACCAGGGTGGGGCCTTGTTCGATATGCAGCTCGACATAACGGTCGATGCCGGCGGCGCGCAAGGCCGGCTGCCCATAGCGTTGCGGATCGATCGACAGGTCGGCCAGGTGGTCGCGCAGGCTGCGGCCGGTGTCGGCGCGCCGCAGGTCGAGCACGTCCGGGGCGGCCAGGCCGAAGGCCGCCTTGCTGCCCAGGTAGGAGTAGGGGAACCAGGTGCTTTCCTCGGCGCGGATCGCCATGACCGTGACGTCCGCAGCAGGGCGCCAGCCAGCCGCGCGCCAGCCAGCCAGCACGGCCAGGCCGGCGACCACGCCGGCCGCGCCGTCGAAATTGCCGCCCGCCGGCACCGAATCCAGGTGCGAACCGGTCATGCGCGCCGGCCGTGCCGGATCGCGCCCCGGCAGGGTGACATAGAGATTGCCGCTGGCGTCGACGCGGACGGGCAGGTCCAGGTCCCGCGCGCAGGCGCGCACCAGGTCGTGGGCGCGCTGCTCGCCCGCGCCGTAGGCGTCGCGCGTGACGCCCACGCCGTCGAACGACTGGGCCCGCAGGCTGTCGAACAGCCGCGCCGCCAGGTCCAGGTCGGGGTCGGGAGCAGAGTGCATGGGCTCAGGCCAGCGCATAGCTGGCGCGCGTGATGGGCGCCAGGCAGTCGGTCAGCAGCCGGCCGTAGCCGGGAATGGCGCACGACAGCCCGAGCAGGCGCAGGCAGGCCCAGAAGGTGGCCTGGTTGCTGGTGACCACCGGCTTGCCCAGCTCGTTCTCGATGCGCTCGATCATGTCCAGGGTGGCGAGGTTGGTGCACGACAGGAAGATGGCCTCGGCCTGCGGGCGGTCGATGTCGCGCGCCAGCTGGAACGTGGATTGCGGCGGCACCCGGCCGATGTCGCGGCGCTCTTCCTGGGTGTGGCCGAGGTCCATCCCTTCGATGGACACGACCTCGAAGCCGTATTGCTCCAGGAACTCGCGTTCGCGCTGGTTGACGAAGTCGATGTAGGGCGTGCCCACCGCGACGCGCCTGACGCCCAGGGCGCGCAGCGCCGCCACCACGGCGCCGGCGGTGGCGATGGCCGGCACTCCGACCCGCTCGCTCATGCCGTCGCACAGCTCGTCGAGCGAGCACACGATGGAGCCCGAGGTGCAGCCGTAGGCCACCACGTCGACCTCGGCCGTCTTGATCAGGTCGGCCGCCTCCAGCACGCCGCGCGCCATGCGGTCGTAGTTCTCCTGCGTGGCCGGGCCGGCATTGATGGCGCGGCCGGTATGGATCGTCACGCCGTCGGGGGCGAGGCGGTAGAACTCGGGCTCGTTGATGGTGTTGGTCGAGGGCACGATCAGGCCGACCTTGGCGCGCCACGCATACGGACGGTAGCGCGCGGTGGTTTTCATCTGGGTAGGGGCGGGCATCAGGCGGTCTCCTCGCGCGGGGCCAGGCGGTGCAGCCCCGCTGCGGCCTGGCTGAAAGTATTGAACAGGGCGTTGACGTCATTGCTGAACGGCATCCAGCGTATGCCGCGCGCGATCCAGCGCTCGGCGGCGGCCAGGTCCTGGCAGCTGAAGCCCCAGGGCACGCCGTGCCGGTCGCAGGTGGCGATCACGTGCTCGACCGCTTCCTGGTAGAGCGGGTGCTGCATGTCGCCGGGTACGCCCAGGTCCTGGGTGAGGTCGTCCGGGCCGATCATGATGGCGTCCAGGCCGGGCACGGCGCAGATGCGGTCGAGGTTGTCCAGGCCGAGGCGGGTCTCGGCCATCGCGATGGTCAGGGTGTGGGCGTTGAGTTCGGCGGTCTGCGCCAGCGGCGCGGACAGCCTGACGTAGTCGGTGTGCGGGCCGCGCATGTTGAGGATCCGCTGGCCGTCGGGGTAGTACTTGGTCTGGTGCAGGATCCGGCTCAGTTGCTCGGGCGTCTCGACGTTGGGCAGCAGCAGGCCCATGGCGCCGGCGTCCAGCGGCCGGGTGTAGTCGTGCGAATCCGAGCCGGCCGGACGCACGATGGGCACGATGCCGGCTTCGCGGGCCATCAGGCACAGGTTGGCGACCTCCGAGATGGAGAAGTCGCTGTGCTCCATCTCTATCAGCACGAAGTCCAGCCCGGTGACCGACAGCAGCTTCATGAAACGGGGATGGCGGACCATCGTGGCCCAGGTGCCGAACACCGGCTTGCCCTGCCGCCAGATCTGCTTGAGGGGATTGTGCTTCACGCCTTGGCTCCTTCGGTCTGGAACGACATGGCGCTGAACTTGCGCGCGGCTTCGCTCATGTAGTCCACGGTGGCGTCCCAGATGGCCTGGCCCTGCTCGGCGCTGGCCTGGGTGGGGTCGCCCTGCGTGCCGATCGGCGAGTAGTCGCTGATGTCGCTGAACACCGAGAAGCTGGAGCCGCCCAGCGTCACCTTGCCGCTGGACACCGTATTGACGCCTTCGGTGAACGAACGCAGCGATTGCGCGGCGCGCGCCCGTTCCATGAAGACCAGTTCGGGAAACTTTGCCAGCGCCACCGAAGTGACCATTTCGGACGCATGGCCGCTGGGCGATTGACGGGTCTTGAGCCGGCCCGCCGCCATGTCGCGCATGATGGAGAAGACGTCGATCAGGCCGCCCACCGCGTCGTAGCGGCGGCGCAGGTGGCGGCATACGCTTTCTATCGGCCCCAGCGAGCCGGCGTGGATATTGATGAAGAAGAAATGCCTGAAGCCCTGGCCCGCCAGGCTGTCGCCGATCTCCTTGAGATAGTCCTCGATGGTGCGCATCTCCACAGACAGCGTGCCGGGATAGTCCAGGAACATCGCCGAGTAGTTGACCGGCACGATGGGCGCGACCGCCAGCCCGGTACGCGCGCCGATTTCGGTGGCGATGCCTTCGCAGATGCGCAGCTCGGTGCCGGTGGCCAGGTGGGCGCCGTACTGCTCGACGGCGCCGACCGGAATCAGGATGGTGTCGTGCTTGCCCAGATAGGCGCGGATATCGTCGTAGGGGTGTTGGTCTATTCGCATGGCGTAGAGGGTCCGGGTGGAAAGGGGAATGGGCGGCGCTATTGCTGCCACGGATTGACGGACCACAGCTTGCGCAGTTCGCGGTCCACGGCTTGCAGGTTCTTGATGTATTCGTCGCGCTTGAGGTAGCGCAGCGGCTGGTAGGTGTTGCGGGCGCGCGTCAGGTAGGTGTCGTCGCGGTTGCACTCGTCCACGGCGCGCGTGAGCTGCGCCATGGCGGCGGCGGGGATGCCGCGCGGCGCGGCCAGGCCCCGCATCGAGCCGCCCAGGACGGTATAGCCGGCCTCCTGGAAGGTCGGGATGTCGGGCGCCTGGCTGGAGCGGGCCGGGCTCATGATGCCGAGGATGCGCCAGGGTTTGCCGTTGGCGAACGTGATGGCTTCGCCCAGATTAGTCATGGCGCCGTCGATGACCTTGCCCAGCAGCGCGACGCTGGCCGGCGAGGCGCCCTGGAACGGGACGGCGGTCAGCTTGATGCCGGCGGCCTGCTCCAGCGACAGCGCGGAGATGTGGCCGGCCGAGCCGATGCCCTGCGTGCCGACCGTAATGGCGCCCGGCTTGGCGCGCGCCGCCGCCACCAGGTCGGCGACGGTGCGGATCGGACTGTCGGCGTGCACGCTGATGGTGCCCGGGTCTTCCACCAGGTTGGCGATGAAGTCGAAGCTGTCGAGCGTGTAGGCGGTCTTGCGTTCGATCGGCAGGCTGATCACGCCCGGGGTGTTGACCAGCCCGATGGTGTAGCCGTCCGGCGCGGCCTGGGCCAGCGCGGTCAGCCCGATGTCGCCCGAGGCGCCGGGCTTGTTGAGCACCACGAAGCGCGCGGCGGGGATCTTGCTTTCCATGCAGGCGGCGATGGTGCGCGCGGTCAGGTCCGAACCGGCGCCGGCCGGGAAGGGCACGATCAGGTTGATGGGGCGCTCGGGATACGCGCCGAAACAGAGCGCGGGCAAGGCAAGCAGCGAGCAGAGCAGGGCTTTTTTCATGGTGAGGATTCCTGGAGGGTTCAACGGTTCCATGCGGAGGTCTGCCACAGGTTTTGCAACTGCGCGAGCTGGTCCGTCAATACCTTTGCGTAGTCGTCGCCGGCCACCACCCTGATTTCCTGCTCGGCCTTGCGCGCATCGTCGAGGAATTGCGGGTCGGCGGCGGCCCGCGCGACCAGCGTGGCCACCTGCCCGCGCCGTTGCGCATCCATGCCGGCGGGAGCGCCGATGCCGCGCAGGGAGCCGCTTTGCAGCGGATAGCCGGCTTCGCCGAAGGTCGGCAGGTCCGGCGCCATGCGCGAGCGCGCCGCGCTCATCACGCCCAGCGTGCGCCACGGCGCGCCCTTGGCATAGGCCAGCGCCTCGCCCAGGTTGGCCGTCGCCACGTCGATCTGGCGGCCCATCAGCGCCGTGCGCACGTCGGCCGTGCCCTTGAACGGAATGTGTTGCAGCCGCACGCCCGCCGCCTTCTCGAACATGAGCATCGACAGATGGCCGGCCGAGCCGATGCCGGCGCTGCCATAGGTCAGTCCGCCGGGCTGCCGGCGGGCGGTCTCGACCAGGTCGGCGATCGTGTGGATCGATTGGTCGGCATGGACGCTGAGCGTGGCCGGGTCATCGACCAGGTTGGCGACCAGGACGAACGAATCCAGGCCGAACTGGGCGCGCCGCTCTATCGGGATGCTGAGCACGTTGGGCGTGTTGATGATGCCCAGCGTGTAGCCGTCGGGCGCCGCGCGCGCCACATGGGCCATGCCGATCTCGCCGCCCGCGCCAGGCTTGTTGATCACCGTCACCGGCTGGCCGGCCTGGCGCTCCAGGGCCCGGGCGAACAGGCGCGCCGTCAGGTCGGTGCCGCCGGCGGCGGGAAACGGCACCACCAGCGTGATCGGCTTGTCGGGATAGGACTGGGCCGAAGCCGACGCGGCGATGGCCAGCGCGGCAAGCAGGCCCGGCAGGGCGCGAAACGGGAGCAGCATGGTTCATACCCCTTGCATTGTTCGGTCCGTCCGTCTGATGCGTCCGGCAAAAGCCTGCCGCCGCGGCTGGCCTGCATGGCCGGCCAGGCGTGGCGACGCCCACTGCAAACAACACTTTCGTTCAACTCCGGGGTCATGCTATACATAGATTTAGTATATGAATAACTCTATTTTTTTGTATTTTTTATAAATATTATTTGTTGATCATGATCAAGGAACTTCGCACCCTGGTCGCCGTGGCCGAGCACGGCAGCATCACCGCGGCGGCGCAGCACATCGGCCTGACGCAGGCGGCGGCCAGCGCGCAGATCCAGCGCCTGGAGGAAAGCCTGCAGGCGCAGCTGTTCGACCGGGTGGGCCGGCAGGTGCGGCTCAACGCGGCCGGGGTGGATGCGGTGGCGCGCGCCGAGCACATCCTGCATCTTTGCGACGAGCTGCGCGACGCACCGCAACGCGGCAGCCTGCGCGGCCACCTGCGGCTGGGCGCCATCCAGAGCATGCAGCGGCAATACCTGCCGCGCATCATCGAAGCGCTGATCGGCGAGCACCCCGAAGTCAGCACCCACCTGGAGCTGGGCGGCTCGCTGCCGCTGCTGACGCTGGTGGACCACGGCAAGCTGGATGCGGCGCTGGTGGTCAAGCCCTTCTTCGCCCTGCCGCCCGAACTGAAGTGGGTGCCGTTGCTGCAGGAGCCGTTCAAGGTCGTATGCCCGGCGGGCGAGGCCGGCGGCGACTGGCGGCAGATCCTGAAGACGCTGCCCTTCATCCGCTATGACAGCGCCTCGTTCGGCGGCCGGGTGGTCGATCGCTTCCTGCAGGCGCACCGGCTGGTGCCCCGCTGTCAGATCCAGTCGCAGGATGTGGACGCCATCCTGGAAATGGTGGCCTGCGGCCTGGGCGCGGCGCTGGTTCCCATCACCGACGGGGCGCGCCACCAGGGCCGGATACGCGCCCTCGACCTGGGCGAGCATTGCTTCTATCGCGAAGTGGGCATGGTGCATCCGGTCCATCCGCGCCAGGGCGGGCTGGCGATGGAACTGGTGCGCGTCACGCAGGCGCAGCTGCGCGGCGCGCCGTTCGCGCATCCCTTGCTTGCGGTGGAGTGAGCGCTACAGGCACGAGGATTGCGGGGGTACGCGGGGTTTACCACCCTCGGCGCGCCATCCGGGCCGCGCCGCGCGACACAAGGAGCCTCGCATGAAATCCCTCTTCATCACTGGCGCCCCCTGCATGGCGGTGGGACTGGCCGCCGCCGGCGCGGTGCAGGCACAGACGCAGACCCAGACACAGCCGCCGCCGGTTTCGCCGGCAGCCGGCGTCGACAAGCTGGACAGCGCCGACCGCGACTTCCTGGAGGACGCCGCCCAGGCCGGCCGCCTCGAAGTCGAGGGCAGCAAGCTGGCCCTGGAAAAGGCCCGCGCCACGCAGGTCAAGGATTTCGCCCAGAAGATGATCGATGACCATACCAAGGTCGGCGTGCAGCTCGATACCCTGGCGCGCAGCAAGGGTTACCAGGCGCCGGCCGAGCCGTCGCTGGTGCAGAAGGTCAAGCTGCAGGCGCTCAGCCTGCGCGACGAGGGCTTCGACAAGGCCTACGCCGATGAGATCGGGGTGGCGGCGCACGAGGACGCGGTCGAACTGTTCACCAAGGCCGCCGGCGAGGCCAAGGACCCCGACGTCAAGCAGTTCGCCACCGCCACGCTGGAAAGCCTCAAGGCCCACCTGGAGATGGCCCGGACGCTGCAACAGGCCGTGGCGCCTGCCAAGCCCTGACACTGCGCGGCCGGCGGCCTGGCCGACGCCTCATCCAAGCCCCCCTATTGGCGCGGCGCGGACTCTGTGGGAATATGCTCTGCGCGATACGGCATTTCGTGCCGGTCGGGCAGCCAGGCCATGGCTGCCCGCCCCGGCCTGCGGTGACACGGATTTCTCCTGCCTGACCGATGCCGGCCCAGTCCGGCCCATGCGTCTTCTGACAGAGTGAGTGGGGCACCATGACTATAGAGGCTCTCGCGGATGTCGTTCGGCTGCACCCCGAACTTGCGCTGTTCGCCGCCATCGTATTCGGGCACTTCATCGGCAAGATCGAGATCCGCAAGGTAAGCCTGGGCACGGTGGTGGGCACCCTGATCGCGGGCATGATCCTCGGCCTGCTGTTCGAGCCCGAGATCCCGGACCTGCTGAAGTGGGCCTTCTTCGACCTGTTCCTGTTTGCCGTCGGCTACTCGGCCGGCCCGCAGTTCTTCGCCAGCCTCAAGCGCGAAGCCCTGCCCCAGATGGCGCTGGCGGTGGTGGTGTCGTGCACCGGCTTGGCGGCGGCCATCGCCATGGTGGCGCTGTTCCGCTTCGATCCCGGGCTGTCGGCCGGGCTGGTGTCGGGGTCCATGACCCAGTCGGCGGCGCTGGGCAGCGCGCTCAGCGCCATCGCCGCCATGGACGTGGACGAAGCGACCCGCGCGCTGCTGACCGCGCACGCCCCGCTGGCCGACGCCACGACCTACATATTCGGCGAAGTCGGCCTGATCCTGTTCGTGACGGTGGTCGCGCCGCGCCTGCTGAAGGTAGACCTGCGGCAGGTGGCGCGCGAGGCCGAGGCCGAGCTGCAGGCGCGCACCGACGAGGACGACGCCGCGCTGTGGGACCAGGCGCCGCTGTCGCTGCGGACCTACCGGCTGGAAAACGCCGAGCTGGACCAGCGCACCGTGCACGAGTTCGAGCGCCGCTACGCGGCCGGCCGCCTGACGGTGACGGGGATACGGCGCGGCGACCAGCTGCTGCGCGACGTGGGCGCCGATGCGCGGCTGGCGCTGGGAGATATCGTGCTGGTGGCGTCGCGGCGCGCCGGCGTGGTGGGCGCGGCGCTCGAAGTGGGCACCGAGGTCGACGACCAGGAGTTGCTCAGCGAACCCATGGTGCGCGCCTCGATCGTGTTGACGCGGCGTGAAATGGCCGGCAAGACGCTGGGCGAGCTGGCGCGCGGGGCCGCGCGCGGCCTGTTCCTCGATTCGCTGCATCGCGGCGAGAGCACGCTGCCGCGCGCGATGGGCACGCGGGTGCAGCGCGGCGACGTGTTCAAGCTGACCGGCAGCCGCGCCGCCATCGCGACGGCGGCCAGGAACCTCGGCTTCATCGAGCACGACCAGGGCCGCACCGACCTGGTCTACCTGGCCGGCGGGGTGGTGGTCGGCATTCTGTTCGGCTTGCTGCAAGTGCGCCTGACGGGCGTGCCGCTGGGGCTGGGGACCAGCGGCGGGGTGCTGGTGGTCGGGCTGGTCGCGGGCTGGCTGTACAGCCGCTATCCGGTGGTCGGCCATATCCCCGAGCCCGCGCTGCGCCTGCTCTCGGACGTGGGCCTGATCGTGTTCATCGCCGCCATCGGGCTGGCCGCCGGCCCGCACGCGGTGCAGGCCATCCACGAGGGCGGCATCGCGCTGTTCGCCAAGCTGGTCGGCGCCGGCGTGGTGGTGACGCTGGCGGGTCCCATCGCGGGCCTGCTGCTGGGCCATTACGTGCTCAAGCTGCCGCCCGTTGCGCTGTTGCCCGGCATCGCCGGCGCACAGACCACCGTGGCCACGCTCAACGCGCTCAAGGAGCGCGGCGGCAGCGACGTCTACGCCATCGGTTTCACCGTGCCGTTTGCCGTCAGCAACGTGCTGATCACGCTGTGGGGACCGGTCATCGTGGCGTGCGCGGTGGCGTTGTCGCGCTAGCCCAGGTCGGCGCGGAAGCTGCGCTCGCTGCTGCGCAGCAGGCGCATGTTGCTCTTGAGCATGTCGAACACGCGGCGCGTCAGCGGGCGCACGACGTTCTTGCGCACGAACAGGTAATAGGCCACGTCGGGCAGGCGGGGCAGGCCGTCGGTCTCGCCCAGCACGTGGAATTCGGCGTCGAGCAGTTCCACGCCGCGCGCGGTCACCCCCAGCCCGGCGCGCAGCGCCGCCTTGATTCCTATCAGGCTCGATGATGTGTAGCTGGGCGACCAGCGGATGCCCGCGTCGTCCAGGGCCTCCTGCGCCAGGCGGCGAAACAGGCTGGGCCCGTCGGCCAGCACCAGCGGAATGGGCTTGGCGCTGTCGAGCACATAACTGGCCGAACAGAGCCACACGGTGGGCGAGCTGCGCAGCACCACGCCTTCGAGCGTGGGATCGTGGCGGTTGGAGATCGTCATGTCGATCTCGCCGCGATGCAGCGATTCCATCAGGAAGGGACTGCGCCCGACATGGATGTCGATCTGCAGCAGCGGCGAGACGCGCGCCACCTGCGCCAGCAGCGGCGGCAGCATGTTGTCGGCGACGTCGTGCGGCGCGCCGATGCGCAGCACTCCCTCCAGGCTGCCTTGCTGCAGGCTGCGCAGGGCTTCGTCGTTGACCGCCAGCAGGTGCCGCGCATAGTCCAGCAGGCGCAGGCCGAGCGGCGTCAGGCGCTTCTGCCGCCCGCGGCGCTCGAAGATCGCCCGTCCCAGCTGGCTCTCCAGCCGCTGCATCTGCTGCGTGACGGCGGACTGGGTCTTGCCGATATGGACTGCGGCCGCGGCAAAGCCGTCCTTCTCCTGTATGACGACCAGCGTCCTGAGCGCATCCAGATCCAGTGTGTCCATTTATCAGTTTCGCTAATTGATTTTGGCTCGATTCTAGATTGTTTCCCCCTGTCCGGGTGCCTATATTTTGGACTCTGACAGTTTGGCGAAACCATAGGGAGTGAATCATGACAGCAGCGGCAGAACGCGAGCAGGTTGTGCAGGGCGCGATCCAGCGCATCAAGCGGATCGCCGAGGCGGGCGAGTTCGATCGCGCGGCGCTCGACGGCATCCTGGCGGAGCTGAATCAACTGGCGGCGCGCGCCTCGCTGTGGAGCGAAGCGGATTTCGCGGCGCCGCAGGACGGCGAGCTGCAGGCCCGTTACCTGATCTCGGAAGACCCCGACCAGAGCTATGCGCTCTATCTCAACGTCATGCGTCCGGGCAAGCGCATCGTTCCGCACAACCACACGACCTGGGCGTGTATCAGCGCCGTCGACGGCGTCGAGCTCAACCGCGTCTATGAACGCCTGGACGACGGCAGCGTGCCGGGCAAGGCCCAGCTGCGCGAGATCGACCAGGTCACGGTCGAGCCGGGCACCGGCATCGCCCTGATGCCCGACGACATCCATTCGGTGGAAATCCTGCCCGGGCAGGTGATCCGCCACCTGCACCTGTACGGACGCGCGCTCGAGACGCTGACCGCGCGCATCGGCTACGACCTGGAGAAAGGCACCTGCGAAATCATGTCGATCGGCGTCCAGACGCGCCGCCACTGACGTGCCCAGTATCCATCCTATCCCTCCTACCGTGGCGGACATGCATTTCATCAACGCGCAGACCCTGAAGTCCTGGCTGCACGACGGCGCCGAGATCGCGCTGTTCGACGTGCGCGAGCACGGGCAGTACGGCGAGTCCCATTTGTTCCACGGCATCACGCTGCCCTACAGCCGGCTGGAGGCCGACGTGCAGCGCCTGGCGCCGCGCCGGCAGGTGCGCCTGGTCGTCTACGACGACGGCCAGGGCATCGCGCAGGCCGCCGCGCGCCGGCTGGCGGCGCTGGGCTACGGCGACGTGCACGTGCTCGAGGGCGGCACGCCGGCCTGGCAGGCCGCGGGCTATGCGCTGTTTGCCGGCGTGAACGTGCCGTCCAAGACGTTCGGCGAACTGGTCGAGCAGGTCTATGACACGCCGCACGTCACCGCTGCCGAACTGGACGCCATGCTCGGCGCCGGCGAGGACGTCGTCGTGCTGGACGGACGCCCCTATGCGGAATACCGCAAGATGGCGATTCCCGGCGCGACGTACTGCCCCAACGGCGAGCTGGCCTATCGCGTCGGCAAGCTGGTTCCCAGCGACAAGACACGCATCGTGATCAATTGCGCCGGCCGCACGCGCAGCATCATCGGCGCGCAGACGCTGATCAACCTGGGCCTGCCCAATCCGGTGGCGGCGCTGCAAAGCGGCACGCAGGGCTGGATGCTGGCCGATCTCGAACTGGAACACGGCGCGAGCCGCCGCTATGGCGGGCCGTCCGATGACATCGAGGCCGCGCGCGGCGCGGCCGAGGCGCTGGCGCGGCGCTACGAGGTGCCGATGGTCGACGCCGAGACGGTGCGGGGCTGGGCGCGGGACGGACAGCGCACGGTCTTTCTGTGCGATGTGCGCACGCCGGAGGAATACGCGGCGGGCACGCTGGCCGGCGCGCAGCACACGCCCGGCGGCCAGTTGATCCAGGCCACCGACCAGTACGTGGGCGTGCGCCGCGCGCGGCTGGTGCTGTTCGACGCCGACGGTGTGCGGGCCCGGGTGGTGGCCAGCTGGCTGTGCCAGATGGGGCACGAGGCCTATGTGCTCGAAGGCGGGCTGGCCAGCGGGCTGGCCCTGCCGGCGCCGGCGCCGGCCCTGCCGCGGCCCGACGAGATCGACGCCGCCACGCTGGCCGCCTGGCTGGACGAGGGCCGGCCGCTCGCCCTGGTCGACGTGGGCGCCAGCATGCGCTACCGCCAGGCGCATATCGCGCAATCGCGCTGGTCGATCCGGCCGCTGCTGGCCGCCGCGCTGGCCGGCTGCGCCGAGCCCGTGGTGCTGGTGGCCGACGAACCCGGCGTGGCCGCCTGCGCCGCGGCGGAACTGGCCGTGCTGGGCGTGCCGGCGCGGGTGCTGGCCGGCGGGCTGCAGGCGTGGATCGACGCGGGGTTGCCGGTGCAGTCCAGCCCCGATATCCCGCCGGACGAAGCCTGCGTCGACTATCTGTTCTTCGTGCATGATCGCCACAGCGGCAACAAGGCCGCGGCGCGCCAGTACCTGGAATGGGAAGTCAACCTCATCTCGCAACTGGACGAACGCGAGCTGGGCGAATTCCGCCTGCCGCGGCGCTGAGCCGCGGCGTTCTTCACCTTGGCCAGGACCATGACAGACACCACTTCCCCCCGCCGCTTGCAGACCCGTTTGCTGCACGCAGGCAAGAAGCCCGCCTACGACGGCGGCGCCCCGGTCAACCCGCCGGTCGTGCGGGCCAGCACGGTGATATTCGACAACGTCGCGCAGCAGCGCGACCTGCGCGCGCGGCGCTCGGGCGAACGCCTGTTCACCTACGGCGCGCGCGGCAACCCCACCAACTTCGCGCTGGAGGACGCGGTCAGCGAGCTGGAAGGCGCGTACCGCACCAAGCTGTTTCCCACCGGCCTGGCCGCCATCGCCATGGCGCTGCTGTCGTACCTCAAGCCGGGCGACCATCTGTTGATGTCCGACGCGGTCTACGAGCCGGCGCGCAAGCTGGTGCATTCGTTCCTGGCGCCGTACCAGATCCGTTGCACTTTCTTCGCCGCGGACAGCTCGGACGTGCAGGACAAGCTGGAGCCCGCCACGCGCATGATCTACGCCGAGTGTCCCGGCTCGCTGGTGTACGAGATGTGCGACCTGCCCCGGCTGGCCGAGATCGCGCACCGCCACGGCGCGCTGCTGGCCTGCGACAACACCTGGGGCTCGGGCTGCCAGTACCGGCCGCTGGCGCTGGGCGCGGACGTGTCCATCATGGCGGCCACCAAATACCTCAGCGGCCACTCGGACGTCATGATGGGCACGGTGGCCACCACCGAGGCGGCCTGGCCGGCGCTGTCCGAGCGCAGCGACGCGTTCGGCATGACGGTCAGCCCGGACGACGCATACCTGGTGCTGCGCGGCATACGCAGCCTGGCGGCGCGCCTGGCCATGCACGAGCGCCACGCGCTGCGCATCGCCGGCTACCTGCAGGAGCGCCCCGAGGTGCGCACCGTGTTCTGCCCGGCGCTGCCCGGCCATCCCGGACACGACATCTGGCGCCGCGACTGCACCGGCACCAACGGCCTGCTGTCGTTCGAACTGCAAGCCGGATTCGACCGCGCCGCCGCCGAGCAATGGATCGACAGCCTGGCGCTGTTCGGCCTGGGCGCCTCATGGGGCGGCTACGAAAGCCTGGTGACGCTGGCCGACCTGGGCGCCGCGCGCAGCGTGGCCGACTGATCCGGACGCGGCGTCGTGGTGCGGCTGCACATCGGCCTGGAAGACCCGCAAGACCTGATCGCCGACCTGGACCAGGCGTTCGCCGCCATCGGTCCGGCCGGCAGGCACAACACTGTATCGAGGAGCGAAGCGTGAACATTGGTCAATGGCTGAGAGAGGACGGCGGCGCGGCGCGCCGCAGCGGCCGGCTACGGGTCGGGTCGATGGCCTCGGGCGTCGAGGTATTCCTGCCCTATATCGCCTTGCGCGGCGCGCGCCCCGGACGCACGCTGTGGCTGCACGGACAGGTCCACGGCGACGAGATCAACGGCATGGTGGCGGCGCTGCGCTTTGCCAACAGCCTGGATCCGGCGGCCATGAGCGGCAACCTGGTGGTCACGCCCACCGGCAACCCGCAGGCGCTCGACGCGCGCCGCAAGCGCAATCCCTACGACGAACTGGACCTGGGCCAGAGCTATCCGGGCAAGGCCGACGGCATGATCACCGAGCGGGTGGCGCACGCGCTCATCGAGCAGGTGCGCGGCGTGGCCGATGTGCTGATCAATCTGCACACCATGAATCCGCTGTTCGATTCGCGTCCGTACTGCGTGTACAAGACCCCGCCCAACGACCGCGTGCGCGAGGATGATCTGCTGGCCGCGATGGCGCCGTTCTTCCCGGTGCTGGCCTGCCGCCAGGACGTGGGCGGCAAGGGCGAGCTGCCCGGCAATATCGCCGGCGCGCTGGACTACCAATGCCTGGCTGCCGGCGTATGCGCCTTCATGCTGGAGCTGGGCGCGGGCAACCGCTACCAGCCCGAGCATATCGAGCGCGCCGAGATGGGCTTTCGCACGCTGGCGCGCAGCATGGGCATCCTGCCCGGCGCGCCGGCGGCCGAGGACCACGCGCCGGCGCTGCGCCAGGTGTCGCGGCGCGGCTGGATCACGGCCGACGAAGGCGGCCTGTTCGTGCCGAGCTACTGCGCCGGCGACCGCGTGCCCGAAGGCGCTTCGCTGGGCGAGGTGATCGCCCTGGACGGCACGGTCACGCCGGTCGCGCCGATGCCGCGCGAAGGCATCCTGATCGGGCTGCGTTCGGATCCGGTGGTGCACACCGGCGAGCGCCTCGCCTTCGTGGCCTGGGAGTGGCGCGACGCGCCGACCCCGGCGCCGTCGTGGCGCTGAGCCGCGCCGTCGCCGCTTCTTCCGACTCCGATACCTAGACAAGGGAACTGCATCATGACCATTTTGGCGAATTTTACTCGCCGCCTGACGCTGGCCGCCACCCTGGCCACGGCGCTGGCGGCCTTCGGGCCCGCCGCGCAGGCGGCCGGCTTTCCGGCCGAGGGGCGGCCCGTGCGCATCGTGGTGGGATTCCCGCCCGGCGGCGGGGCGGACGTACTGGCGCGCGCCATCGCTCCCGGCCTGGCCGGCAAGCTGTCGGGCAATGTCATCGTCGAGAACCGTCCGGGCGCCGGCGGCCTGACCGCCACCGAATACGTCGCCAAGTCGGCCCCCGACGGGTACACGCTGTATATCGCCACGCCGGGCTCGTTCACCATCTGGCCCAACCTGCGCAAGCTGAACTACGATCCCAGCAAGGACTTCGCGCCCATCAGCACGCTGGTGACCATGCCCAATCTGCTGGTGGTCTCGCCTTCCACGCCGTATCGGTCCGTCAAGGACGTGATCGCGGCGGCCAAGGCGCCCGGCGGGCAGATCGACTACGCCTCGGGCGGGGTGGCGACCATCGGGCAGATCGCCGGCGAACAGTTCAAGCTGATGGCGGGCCTGAAGATGACGCACGTGCCCTACAAGGGCACCACGCCGGCGCTGACCGACGTGATGGGCGGGCTGGTGCCGCTGACGTTCTGCGATCCGTCGGCCAAGGGCATGATCGATTCGGGCAAGCTGCGCCTGCTGGCGGTCACCACCTCGAAGCGTTCGCCGCTGTTTCCCGATACGCCCACCATGGATGAGGCCGGCGTTCCCGGCTACGATCTGATGAACTGGTACGGCATCGTGGCGCCGGCCGGCACGCCGGCCGAGGTGGTCCAGCGCCTGAACGACGCGCTGGTCGAGGTGATGGCCCAGCCCGAGGTGGTCCAGCGCCTGGCGGCCGCGGGCATGGAAGCGACCTCGAGCGCGCCGGACGGCTTCGGCCGCCTGATGGCCACCGAACGCGCCAAGTGGGGCAAGCTGGTCGAGCAGGCCAACATGCGCGCGGAATAAGGCGCCAGGCGGCGCGGCCCTGGCCGCGCCGCCGCTGTTTTCTCTTTTCGTGGATACGCGATGAGCTCTGCTTCCGATTCCGCGCCTTCGGCCAGCCGGCCCGGCGACCCCGAACATCCCCACAGCGCGCACTGGGGCGCGTTCTACGCCGCCTTCGATGGCCAGGCCGTGCGGGTGCGCCCGCATCCGGACGACCCGGACCCCAGCCCGCTCATCGACAATTTCACCAATGCGCTGCGGCACCCGGTACGCGTGACCGCGCCCATGGTGCGGCGCGGCTGGCTCGAGCGCGGGCCGGGCGCGGACCAGGCGCGCGGCGCCGACGAATTCGTGGCGGTGTCGTGGGACGAGGCGCTGGATCTGGTGGCGCGCGAACTGGCGCGCGTGCGCGACGCGCATGGCCCGCAGGCCGTGTTCGGGGGCTCGTACGGCTGGTCCAGCGCTGGGCGCTTCCATCATGCCCAGAGCCAGGTGCACCGTTTCCTCAATACGGCGCTGGGCGGCTACGTGCGCTCGGTCAACAACTACAGCGCCGGCGCTTCGGCGGTCATCCTGCCGCACGTGCTGGGTCCGCTCGACGACGTGGCGCGGCGCAATGTCACCTGGCAGCAGATCGTCGAGCATACCGACGTGGTGCTGGCCTTCGGCGGCATGGCGCTGCGCAATACCCAGGTGGCCAGCGGCGGCGTCAGTCGCCACACCGAGCGCGGCGCCATGCGCGCGGCCGCCCGGCGCGGCTGCCGCTTCGTGTGCATCAGCCCCTTGCGCGACGATTTGCCCGAGGAGGCCGCGGCGAGCTGGCTGCCGGCGCGCCCGGGCACCGACGCGGCGCTCATGCTGGCGCTGTTGCACGTGCTGGTCGACGAAGGCCTGCACGACCGCGCGTTCGTGGCGCGCTATTGCGCGGGCTGGGAGACCTTCGAGGATTACCTGATGGGCCGCGCCGACGGCCAGCCCAAGAACCCGGCCTGGGCCGCCGCGCTGACCGGCCTGGCCGAGGCCGACATCGCCGCGCTGGCGCGCATGCTGCCGTCGCGGCGGGTGCTGGTGGTGGTGTCGCATTCGCTGCAGCGCGCCGAGCATGGCGAGCAGCCGGTCTGGCTGGGCGCGGTGCTGGCGGCGGCGCTGGGGCAGGTGGGGCTGCCCGGCGGGGGCTACAACTACGCGCTGGGCACCCTGGCGCATTACGGCAAGCGCAACAACGCCGTGCCCATCGCGGCGCTGCCGCAGGGCAGGAATGGCGTGGACGCCTACATTCCGGTGGCGCGCATCGCCGACATGCTGCTCAAGCCGGGCGAGCCGTTCGACTACAACGGCCAGCGCCTGCGCTATCCGCATGTGCGCCTGGCGTATTGGGCCGGCGGCAATCCCTTCCATCACCACCAGGACCTGGCGCGGCTGCGCGCGGCGTTCCGGCGCCTCGATACCCTCATCGTGCACGAGACGGTCTGGACCGCCACGGCGCGCCACGCCGACATCGTCCTGCCGTGCACCATGACGCTGGAGCGCGAGGATATCGGCGGCACGCCGACCGATCCGCTGCTGGTGGCGATGCACCGCGTCGCGCCGCCGGTGGGGCTGGCGCGCGACGACTACGATATCTTCGCCGACCTGGCCGGGCGGCTGCAGCGGCGCGCCGCCTTTACCGAGGGGCGCGACAGCCGCGGATGGCTGCGGCACATCTACGAAACCACCCGCGCGGCCCTGGCCGCGCGCGGCGACGAGGCGCCGGACTTCGACACGTTCTGGGCGCGCGGCGAATTGCGCCTGCCGCAGGCGGACGACGACGGCGGGCTGTTGCGGGCGTTCCGCCAGGATCCCCAGGGCCGGCCGCTGCCCACCCCCAGCGGCCGGATACAGGTCAGTTCGCCCACGGTGGCGTCGTTCGGCTATGCCGATTGCCCGGGGCACCCGGCCTGGCTCGCGCCGGCCGACGCGCCCGATGCGCAGTGGCCGCTGTACCTGGTGGCCAACCAGCCGGCCACCCGGCTGCACAGCCAGCTGGATTTCGGCGCGCACAGCGCCGCCGCCAAGCGCCACGGCCGCGAGGTATGCCAGGTGCACCCGGCCGATGCCGCCGCGCGCGGGATCGCCGACGGCGACGTGGTGCGCCTGTTCAACGCGCGCGGCGCCTGCCTGGCGGCGGCGCGCGTCACCGATGCCATCATGCGGGGCGTGGTGCAGCTGCCCACGGGCGCCTGGTACGACCCGCAGGACGTGCACGCCGAGCGGCCCATGTGCATGCATGGCAACCCCAATGTGCTCACGCGCGATGTCGGCACCTCGTCGCTGGCCCAAGGGTGCACGGGCCAGCTGACCGCCGTGCAGATGGAGCGCTACGACGGCCCCTTGCCGCCGGTGCGCGCCTACGAGCCGCCGGTGCCGGCGGCCCGCGGGTAGCGGGCGCGGCGCCTAGCGCGTCACCGGATAGACGGCCGGCTGGCGCTGGCCCAGGTGCGGGCCGCCCTGGGCGCGGACGGCGGCGATGTCGGGCCAGTCGGCCAGCAGGATCTGCTCCTCGCCGCTGGGGCCGAAGATGCAGCTCGTGCCCAGGAAGGCGACGCCGCGCTCGGTGCCGACGCGGTCGGCCGCCACCACGACCAGCTCGTTGCTTACCGCCGTGGCCGCCATCAGGTGGTACCCCTGCGGCAGGCCGTAGGCGTCGAACGCGTCGGCCGTGCGCACGCTCTTGCTCCAGTTGGCCGGCGCCGCCACCACATCGACGCCGTCCAGGGCGTAGTTGCGGCACACCTCGGGAAACCACATGTCATAGCAGATGGCCAGGCCGATGCGGCCCAGCGGCGTATCGACGCAGGTCAGCGCGTCGCCGACGTCGAACAGCCGCTGCTCGATGCCGCGCACATGCAGCTTGCGATGCCGGTGCAGCTCGCCGTTCGGCCCCACCAGCACGGCGGTGTTGTAGATTTTCGCGCCGTCGGTCTCGGACAGGCCGGCCACGATCCAGGCGCCGGTTTCGCGGCTGACCTGGCTCCAGGCCCGGGTGGACGGGCCCGGCACCGTTTCGCTGACGGCGCGGATTTCGTCGCGGCTGTCGAAGACCAGGCCGCCGACGCAGCATTCCGGCAGCACGATCAGATTGGCGCCGGCGGCCGCGGCCTGGCGCGCCAGCTCGCAGCTCCTGGCGCGGTTGGCGTCGTTTTCTCCCTGCCGCACATCGAATTGGATGGCGGCGATCTTTCCGGTCGGGGTCATGGGTTTGCAGTCCTCAATGCACGGTCGCGGGCGCCGTCTCGTCTTCGGTGGCGCCCAGGTAGGCCCGCTTGATATCGGGGTCGTTCATGATCTGGCGCGCCGGTCCTTCCTTGAACTTGCGGCCGGTCTCCAGCACCACGGCAGTGTCCGAGATCAGCAGCGCGCCGTGCAGGTTCTGCTCGACCATCATGACGGTCAGGCCGGCGCCGCGGATCTCCTGCACCGAATCGAACACCTCCTGCTGCATCTTGGGCGACAGCCCCAGCGAGGGTTCGTCCAGCAGGAGCAGGCGCGGATGCATTTCCAGCACCATGGCGGTTTCGAGGATCTGCTGCTCGCCGCCGCTGAGATTGCCCGCCAGGCTGTGGTACTTGCGCTTGAGCATGGGAAACAGCGCCAGGACTTCCTCCATGGCGCGCTGCTTGTCGGCGCGGCCCAGCAGGTAGGCGCCCATTTCCAGGTTCTCGCCCACGCTCATGCGCGGGAAGTTGCAGCGTCCCTGCGGCACGATGCCGATGCCGGCGCGCAGGCGGGCATCGCAGGCCAGCCGGTCGATCGGCCGGCCCTCGAAGCGGATCGCGCCGCCGAACTGGCGCACCATGCCGAAAATGGCCTTCAGCAGCGTGGACTTGCCCGCGCCATTGCCGCCCAGCAGGGTCGTGACCGTGCCGGCGGGAATGGTCAGCGAGATGTCGCGGACGATGGGCGTGTCGGTGTAGCCGGCCGAAAAGCCGGCAAGCTCCAGGCACGGGGCGGTATCAGGCATGATGGCTTTCCTCCTGCGGCGCGCTGCCGAGATAGGCGTTGACGACGCGTTCGTCGCTGCGGATGATCGAAGGCGCGCCTTCGACCAGTTTGCGGCCGGATTCCATCACCACGACCTGGTGGCAGCGGCGCATCACGAAATTCATGTTGTGCTCGACGATGAGAAAGGTCTGGCCGGCGCGGTTCAGGTCGTCGATGATGCGCTCGATGTTGGCGATCATGGTCGGGTTCACGCCGGCCAGCGGCTCGTCCAGGATGGCCACGCTGGGGCGCGACATCAGGCAGGCGGCCAGGGCCACCAGTTTCTTCTGGCCATACGACAGGATGCCGGCCGGCAGGCTGTCGTAGCGGCTCAGGCCTACCTCGGCGATCAGTTCGCGGGCGCGCTCGCCGGCCGCCGCCTCGCTGTCGCGCAGCGCGCGGCGGTTCAGGAACGCGTCCAGCCAGCCGTGGCCGTCGTACTCCTGCGCGGCGATGAGCAGGTTTTCGCGCACCGTCAGCTCGTCGTACAGCCGGATGTTCTGGAAGGTGCGGGTCAGGCCGCGCCGCGCGATGGCGTGCGGGGGCAGGCCGCCGATATCCGCGCCGGCCAGCTGAACCCGGCCGGCGTCCGGCGGCTGGAAGCCGCTGATGCAATCGATCGAGGTGCTCTTGCCGCAGCCGTTGGGGCCGATCAGTCCAGTCACCGAGCCGGCCGGCACGTCGAAGTCCAGGCCGTCGACCGCGCGCACGCCGGCAAAGGCCTTGGCCAGCCCGCGCACCGACAGGGCGGGGGTGTTGGGGGTTGGGGCCTTCATCGCAGGGTCCTCCTGATGCGTTCGAGCCGGCGTTCGCGGAAATAGCCCGCGATGCCCTGGGGCAGGGCCAGGATTGCGGCCACCAGCACGCAGCCCAGCAGCACCAGCCGCAGGTCCGGGCTGACGCGCAGCAGTTCCGGGATGATGGTGAAGACCGCGCTGGCGGCGATCACGCCCCAGAAGCTGCCGGTGCCGCCGATGATCACCATGATGAGGATCATCTGCGTGTAGTAGAAGTCGAAGATCGACGGGTCGACCACGCTCAGGTAGAACACGAACAGCCCGCCCGTCATGCCGGCGACCAGCGCCGAGACGGCGAAGGCCAGCAGCTTGTAGCGCAGCGTCGCGACGCCCTGCGACTGGGTCAGCGGCTCGTTCTGCTTGATGGCCAGCAGCGTGCGCCCGATGCGCGATCCGACCAGCCGGTGCACGCCGGCCAGGGCCAGCACGGCAAAGGCCAGCATGATGAAATAGAACACCAGCGGGTTGGCCGAGCTGAGCTGGCCCAGGCCGGGCAGGGCCAGCTCCAGCGTGGGCAGGTTGGGAATGCCCAGCGGCCCGCGCGTGAGATCCACCCAGTCCTTGGCCACCAGCTGCATCAGCAGCACCAGGCTCAAGGTGACGATGGCGAACGAATGCCGCGACAGGCGCAGCGACGCGTAGCCGATCACCAGCGAGGCGGCCACCGCCACCGCGCCGCCGGCCAGCACGCCCAGCCAGGGCGACCAATGGGCGTCGACGGCCAGCAGCGCGGCCGTATAGCCGCCGATGCCCCAGAACGCGATCTGCGCGAACGACAGCAGGCCCGTGAAACCGTAGATGAGGTTCAGGCTGGTGGCCAGCACCGCGAACACGATGGCCATGATCGCCACTTTCAGGGCGTAGCCGCCCAGGCCCGCGAACGGCAGTGCCAGCAGCACCAGCGCGCCGGCCAGCAGCCAGGGCGCCGCGCGCCGCCGCGACGCAACGCCCAGCGGCAAGTCGAGGGTTTGTTCTTTCATACTCGCATCCCCTTGCCGAACAGGCCCAGCGGGCGCACCAGCAGGATAAGAATCATGATGATGAAAGCCAGCGCGTCCTGCAGCACGACCGAGCCGAAGCCGCCGGCCAGGCTTTCGGTCATGCCGACGATCAGCGCGGCGATGATGGCGCCCCAGATGTTGCCCAGGCCGCCGATGATGATGATGGCGAACGCCTTGAACACGAACGGCATGCCCATCAGCGGATGCACGGTGTACAGCGGCGCCAGTACGCCGCCGGCCAGCCCGCACAGGGCCGCGCCCAGCACGAACACCGTGCGCGCGATGGTGCGCGGCCGCATGCCGACCATCAGCGCGGCCTCGCGGTTCTGCGCCAGGGCGCGCATGGACTTGCCGCTGCGGGTCCATTTCAGGAAGGCGTGCAGCAGCACGATGGCGGCGATGGCCAGGCAGAAGGCGATCAGCCGCAGCACGCCGATGCTGAGGTTGCCCACCTGAAAGGCGTCGAAGCCGTATTCCGTGGTGATGGTGCGGGGCGTGGCGCGCAGCAGGTAGAGCGCGCCGTTCTGGATGATCATGGCCAGGCCCAGCGTCAGCAGGATGCCTTTCTGGAAGTCGTCCGACTTGAGCGTGAACAGCACGCTGTCGAACAGCAGCAGCCCCGCCGCGGCGACCAGCAGCGTGGCCACCAGGATGCTGGGCCAGTAGCCCAAGCCCAGCGTGGAGACGGCGAAAAAGGCCGCGAAACCGCCCAGCATGACGAGTTCGCCATGCGCGAAGTTGACGATTTCCAGCACGCCATAGATCAGGGAAAGGCCGACGGCCACCAGCGCATAGATGGCGCCGATGGCCAGGCCGTTGATGATCAGTTGAAGAATGAAGTCGGTCATGGAGTCATCCGAAGAAGTCGATGCCTGTCGGGGCCGCCGCGCCCGGCGGCGGCCGCAGCGGGGATCAGGTGCCCGGCGTGGCGACAACCTTGACCTTGCCGTCCTCCACCTTGAGGATGACCGCGTTGTTGTGCGCCTGGTTGTTCTTGTCGAAGGCGACGCGCCCGCCCATCATCGAGGCGTAGTCGCTGGCCTGGATGGCGTCGCGCACCGCCTTGCGGTCGACCGACCCGGCGCGCTTGATGGCGTCGGCCAGCAGCTGGATGTTCTCGTACGAGATGGCGCTTTGCAGCAGCGGGTCTTCCTTGTACTTTTCCTTGTACGCCTTGACGAACGCCTGGTTGGCGGGCGTGTCGAGCTCGGCCGCGTACTGGAACACGCTGGTCGCGCCGTTGATCGCGCCGCTCTTGATGCCCTCGGCCTGCAGGCTGCCCAGTTCGATGCGGCCGGTCAGCGGCACCCGCATGCCGAAGCCGCGGTACTGGCGGATGAAGTTGATCTGGTCGGCGCCCACCGTATACAGCGCGATCGCGTCCGGAGCGGCCAGCTTCAGGCGCGTGAGCACGGTGGTGAAGTCCTGCGTGCCCTTGTCGTAGTACTCCGAGGACGTGATGGTCACGCCCAGCGGCTTGAGCGCCTTGGCGATGGCGGCGGCGCCGCCCCGGCCGTAGTCGGTGTTCTCGCCCAGCACGGCGATCTTCTTGAAGCGCGCCTCGTCCTTGAGGTAGGTGGCCAGCGCCACCGCCATGCTGTCGTCGCTGGGGCCGGCCCGGAACGTCCAGATATTGCCGCCCGCGCCGGCCTTCTCGGTAATGCTGGCGGCCGACGACGAGCTGACCAGCATGGGCACGCTGGCGCGTTCGACGATGGGCATCAGGGCCAGGGTGACCGAGCTGCACATCGCGCCGCTCACGGCGACCAGGTCGCGGTTTTCCAGCATCCGCCCGACGCTGTTGACGCCTTCGGCCGGGTTGCAGGCATTGTCCTGGACATTCAGTTGCAAGGGGCGCCCCAGCACCCCGCCGGCGGCGTTGATCTGCTCGACCGCCAGTTCGGCGCCCCAGCGGTCATGCTGGCCCTGGAAGGCCGCGCTGCCGGACAGCGGCGTGGAAACGCCGACGACGATGGGTTGGGCGATGGCGCCGGTTGCGGCCAGCGTGGCCGCCAGCGTGGCGGCCAGGGCCAGCCGTTTGCTTGCATTCATATGTCTTCCCCTTGTTGTGAGAGTGTCGGAAACTGCCGCGAATCAGTCTAGGAAACCCGACGGGTGGCAACAAGGCGAAGCGTCAATGAAAGTGATTAGTTTCGCTAATCTATTGGCTGGGGACAGGGGAGGGCCGGGCGGGCCGGCCGTGGGCTAGTGGCGCGAGGCGGCCGCCTTGCGCGCGAGGATCTCGGCCTGCTTGCGCCAGGCGGCGCAATCGATTTCCTCGATCACCACGCCGGTGGTCTTGTCGATCACATTGGCGGCGCGCTTTTGCTCTCCGGGGATGCCGCGGTCCACGCATTGCTGCTGCGCGGCGCCGGTGGCGATCTGCAGGTTGGTCAATCCCACGGCGTTGGGATCGGCCTTTTTCCAGGCGCCGTTCATGTCCTGGACGTCGATGACGTACTGGGCGCCGGCGCCGGCCGTGGCCGCCATCAATGCCGCGGCGAGCGCGGCCTGCATCGTCTTCATGCGAGTCTCCCTGTCTGCTCGTGCCGAGCAGGCTAGCAGTTTCGCGGCCGCGGCGAACTCGGCCAAATGGATGCCGCATTTTGCCCGAGCCGCCCGCGGCGGGCGATTGCGCCGCCGACGCGGCCATCTACCGGCGCCTGGCCGGGGGCTGAGCGACGCGGCGCAGGACGTGTCTTGACAATGTTTGACGGTACGGCGCGGCGCGCTGCGGTAGTCTTGCGCTCGCCGGATGCGGGCCGTCGCGCGCGTCCGCCGATCGGCGCGTCCGCGGCCGGTCCAAGAGAGCAGTCATGACAGCATCCGTATTGAACTACACCCTGAGGCAAACCAGTCAACCCACCGAAGCGCAACGGCGCGCCCTGCGCACCCTCGAGACAGCGCGCCAGCTGATGGCCGAGAGCGGCGCGACCCCGCCCGCGGCCGACCCGGTATCGACCGAGGCCGAGCTGGTCGCGTACCTGAACCAACGCTACGCCAGGCCGGCCAACCGTTAGGGCGCGCGATACAGGCTGCGCGCGGTATGTAACGCGACGATAGTTTTGTATTCACGGCGTTACGAGTGGAAAGTGGCCGCCGGGTACACTGCTGGCGATCGAATTTCTTCGCCTTCAGCCATGTCCAATCTCATCGTGCACGGCGGCAAGCCGCTGCGTGGCCGTATCACGCCTTCCGCCAACAAGAACGCCGTCCTGCCCGTGCTGTGCGCCACGCTGCTGACCAGCGAACCGCTGCGCCTGCATCGGGTGCCCGACATCACCGATGTGCGCAAGATCCTGGATATCTTCCGCATGCTGGGCAGCGAAGTGCGCATGGACCATGCCACCGACACGCTGGAGCTGCATCACCGCGCCACGCGCTTTGACGCCGCCACCCACCGGCTGCCGGAGGAAATGCGCTCGTCCATCATGCTGGTGCCGCCGCTGCTGGCGCGCTTCGGCGTGGCGCGGCTGGAGGACAACGTCAAGGGCTGCACGCTGGGCGTGCGCGAGATCGACCCGCACGTGGACGTGTTCTGCCGTTTCGGCGGCGCGGTGACGCGCGCCGAAGGCTCGCTGCTGGTGCACAGCGCCGGCGACCTGGTTCCCAACGACCACTGGCTCGATTATGCGTCGGTCATCACCACGGAGAATTTCGTGCTGTGCGCGGCGGCGGCGCCGGGCGTTTCGACGCTGACCAACGCGGCCTCGGAGCCGCACGTGCAGGAGTTCTGCCGCTTCATGACGCTGATGGGCGTGCGCATCGAGGGCATCGGCACGTCGCGCCTGACCGTGCACGGCGGCGGCGCCCTGGGCGGCGGCGAGTTCACCTTCGACGAAGACTTCCACGAAATCACGACCTTCCTGGCGCTGGGCGCCATCACCGGCGGCGACGTGGCGGTGCGCAACAGCGCGCCGGGCAACTTCCCCCTGATCGACCGCACCTTCGCCAAGTTCGGCGTGCGCATCACGCACGAGGACGGCTGGTCGCGCGCCAGCACGCCGGGCAGCCTGCAGGTGCAGACGCCGTTCACCAGCAATGTGCTGACCAAGGTCGAAGCGGCGCCGTGGCCGTATTTTCCGGTGGACCTGCTGCCGATTTTCATCGCGCTGGGCGTGCGGGCGCGCGGCAACGCCATGTTCTGGAACAAGGTATACGACGGGGCCATGGGCTGGACGGGCGAACTGTCCAAGTTCGGCGCGCACGTGTTCCTGTCCGACCCGCACCGCCTCATCACCTTCGGCGGCAGCCCGCTGACGCCGGCCAGCGTCGAAAGCCCGTACATCATCCGCGTGGCGATCGCGCTGTTCATGGTGGCGGCCAGCATCGAAGGCCGCTCGGAAATCCGCAACGCCACGCCCATCCGCCGCGCCCACCCGCGCTTCGTCGAAAACCTGCGCAGCCTGGGCGTGGAAGTGGAGTGGGAGAGCGAAGAGTAATCCACTCTGGTGCCTGTCCCCGCGCGGACAGGCACCCGCGTCAGACGCTCAGCGCCGCCACATCCACGCCCGGCAGCGCGCGCAGTTGCGCGGGGGCGAGCAGCAGCTTGGCGGTGCGCACGCCCGCGCCCATGACGACGTGGGGACGCCGCATGACGGCCTCGTCGACCAGGATCGGCCAGCCGGCCGGCAGGCCGAAGGCGGTGATGCCGCCGAATTCCATCCCGGTCAGGGCGGTCGCGTCTTCGCGCCTGGCGAACGACAGGCGCTGCGCGCCCAGCCGGGCCTTGGCCGCGCCGTTGACATCCAGCCGCCGGTCGCCCAGCGCGACCACGGCCGCGTAGTGTTCGCCGCCGTCCTTCCTGTAGCGCAGCACCAGGGTGTTGGCGCAGTCCTGCAGGCCGAAGCCGTAGCGTTCGCTGAACTGCGCGGTGTCGGAGTGCGCGTCGTCCACCGCGAACACCAGCAGGCCGTCGGGCAGCCCCGCAGCCACGCAGGCCGGCAGGCGCGCGGCGCGCTGCTCGGCGGCGATGATGTCGAAGCTGAACTTCTCGGCGTGGTCGGACAGGGACATGGCGCGCATCGATACCAGGAAACAACGATGCGCGCCATTGTAGCGGCGCGGCGCTAACTGGCCGCCGCGCCGCCCAGCTCCCATTGCGACAGGCCGCGCGTCAGCTCCAGCGCCTGGCGTTCGAACAGGCGCCGGTACACGCCGCCGTGCAGGCGGATCAGCGCTTCGTGGCTGCCTTCCTCGATGACGCGGCCCCGGTCCATGACCAGCAGGCGATCCAGCGCGCGGACGGTGGACAGGCGGTGCGCCACCACCAGCGTGGTGCGGCCCTCCATCAGGCGCTCCATGGCCCGCTGGATGAGCACCTCGCTTTCGCTGTCCAGGCTGGAGGTGGCTTCGTCCAGGATGAGGATGGGCGCATCGGCCAGGAAGGCGCGCGCGATCGCCACGCGCTGGCGTTCCCCGCCCGACAGCTTGACGCCGCGCTCGCCCACCAGCGTGTCGTAGCCCTTGGGCAGCGCCATGATGAAGTCGTGCGCGCTGGCCAGCCGGGCGGCGCGCTCGATCTCGGCCTGCGTGGCCCCGGGCCGCCCGTAGGCGATGTTCTCGGCCAGCGAGCGGTGGAACAGCACCGGGTCCTGCTGCACGATGGCGATCTGGCTGCGCAGCGACGCCTGCCGCACCGCGGCGATATCCTGCCCGTCGATGGTGATGCGCCCGCCGTCCACGTCGTACAGGCGCTGGATCAGCTTGATGAACGTGGTCTTGCCCGAGCCGGAGTGGCCGACCAGGCCGACCCGTTCGCCCGGCGCGATGCGCACCGAGAAGTCGCGGTACAGCGGCTGCTCGTGCGGGCCATAGCGGAACGTGACGTTCTCGAAGCGGATCTCGCCCGCGCCGATGTCGATCGGCCCGGCGCCGGGCAGGTCCTCGACATCCAGCGGCTGGCGCTGCAGCGAGACCAGCTCCTCCATGTCGTTGATCGAGCGCTGCAGGTTGCGGATGTTCATGCCCACGTCGCGCAGGTAGCCCTGCAGCATGAAGAAGGTCGTGAAGGCGAAGGTCACGTCGCCCACGCTGGCCTGGCCGCGCTGCCACAGCAGCAGCGCCACGCCGAGGATGGCCGCCTGCATGGCCACCAGCATCGCGCCCTGCACGCCGCCGTTGATGGTTCCGCGCACCCACCCGCGCCGGGTGCGGTGGCGCCATTTGCCGGTGACGCGGGCCAGCCGGGCTTCCTCGCGCCATTCGGCGCCGAAGGCCTTGACCACGGCGTTGCAGCTCACCGCGTCGGCCAGCGCGCCGCCCATGCGGGTATCCCACGCGTTGCCCAGGCGCGCCGCGGGCGCCACGTAGCCCAGCGACAGCGCCATCGTCACCGCCACGTACAGCAGCGAGCCCAGTCCGACCACCAGCCCCATGAGGGGCCAGTGCCAGCCCAGCAGAGCGGTGGCGCCGGCCAGCATGACCAGCGAGGGCAGCAGGGCGATCAGCAGCGTGTCGTTGAGCAGGTCCAGCGCCCACATGCCGCGCGTGATCTTGCGCACGGTCGAGCCGGCGAAGGTGTTGGCGTGCCAGTCGGACGACAGCCGCTGCACCTGGTGGAAGGCCAGGCCGGCGATGTCGTGCATCATCTTCAGCGTCAGCGCGATGATGTTCATGAAGATGGCCTGGCGCAGCAAGGTGGCGCCCACGCCCAGCGCGATCAGCAGCCAGAAGGCGCCGAGCGCGGCGTTGCGCGCCACCGTGTCGGCGGGCGCGCCGCCGGCCACGGCGTCGATCAGCCGGCCGACATACAGGGGCGTGAGGATGTCGGCCAGCGCCGAGAGCAGCGCCAGCATGGCGATGAGGCCGATGCGCCAGGGTTGCCTGGCCCAGTGCCTGAAAGTAAAGCCGAGAACGGCCTTGAACGCGGATCCGCGCAAGTCGAGTTTATTGCGAGCCATTTGCCAGGGTCCGGCCACGCGGCGCGCGCCAGGACGTCAGTAGAAAGTGAATGTCAGCCAGCGCGGGCCGCCCATGGGGGGCCGGCAGGCTACGGATTGCGTAGGGGAGGGCGCGTGGGCCGCGATGCGGCCCGGCGCGGGCTGCGACCTAATGGCGCGGCGGGGTCACGCGCGGAGTGGCGATGTGCGGTACGAGCATGGGGCGCCTCCGGGTGAGTGATCGTGGATGGGAACGAGGGCCCGTGAGCAGGGCCCGAAGTGCGATCCTAGCAGCGAGCCCGGAGCGCGCGCAAGATTCGCCGCCGCCGGCGTTGCGTAATCGACACGGAAGGCGCGTGCCGGGCCGGGCGCGCCGGGTCTCTACAATATGTCCCAACATGATCGATGGAGGATGAGGCATGGACGCGGATTTCTGGCTGGATCGTTGGCGCGAAGGGCGCACGCATTTTCACCAGACGCGGGTGACGCCGCTGCTGCAAAAATACTGGCCGGCGCTGGACGTGCCGGCCGGCGGCCAGGTGCTGGTTCCGCTGGCGGGCAAGTCGCTCGACATGGTGTGGCTGGCCGGGCAGGGGCTGCGCGTGCTGGGCGTGGAGCTGTCGCAACTGGCGGTCGAGCAGTTCTTCGACGAGAACGGCCTGCGCCCAGAGATCCACCAATCGGCGCAGGGCCGCCACTATGTGGCGGGCAACCTCGAACTGATCTGCGGCGACGTGTTCGCGCTGGAAGACGCCACGCTGGCCGCCTGCGCCGGCGTGTACGACCGCGCCGCGCTGGTGGCGCTGCCCGAGCCCATGCGCAAGCGCTATGCGCGCGAGGTCTATGGCCGCCTGGGCCGGGGCTGCCGGGGCATTCTCATCACGCTGGACTATCCGCAGGACCAGATGGAAGGTCCGCCCTTTTCCGTGGACGACGCCGAAGTGCAGGCGCTGTATGCCGGCCATACCGAGGCCCGCCTGATCGACCGGCGCGACATCCTCGACAAGGAGCCCAAGTTCAACCAGCGCGGCGTGGCGCGGCTGGACACGCTGGTATACCGGCTCGAACGCCTGGGCTGAGCGCGGCGATGCTGCGCCTTGTTACCGACATCCATGCCTGGTTGCGATGGGCGGGCCTACACTTGCGCCGTCTCCCACAACAGGAATATGGGCATGAAATCGATACTCGGGCTGTTGCTTGCCGCGGCGCTGCTGGGCGGCTGTGCCGTCTATACCCCGCACGGCGCGGTCGTGGTGGATCCGCCCGACCGCGGCGGCGGCGGCTTCTGTCCGCCCGGCCAGGCCAAGAAGGGCAACTGCTGACTGCGCACGGCTGAGCGCGGCGCGCCGCATGCGCGGCGCCGAAATCGCTACACTGGACGTACGGGCGCGCGTCGGCGCATCGGCCGCGCCGCGCCCAAGGAGGCGATCATGAAATTCTGCATGGCGACATTGATGCTGGCGGCCAGCCTGGCGCTGGCCGGCTGCGCGGGCGGGCAGGGTTCGCAGCCGGGCCCGCCGCATCCCGGCGCAGTCAACCCCTACAGCAGCGGCGGTTTCCACGACGCCGGCCCGGACTACCCCGATACCGGCCGTTGAACCGCGCGGCCTTATTTGCTGCGCACGTAGTTGCGTATTTCACGCGCGACGTTATCGGTCCATTCGTCGATCAGCGGCTTGAGCGCCTCGGCCGGCACCGAGGCCTGGCCCTGGGCGATGGCGCGCACGCGCTCGCCAGTGCCCCCGCGCACCGACGCCCACAGCAACTGGCCCGTCTGGCTGTCGGTGACCTTGCTTTCGATCGCGATGGTGGCCTGCTGCGGCCGGCCGCCTTCCAGCACGGCCCTGGCGCCGGTGATGGCCAGCGCCACGGGGATGTACTGGTAGGCCGCCAGCGCCTCGCTTTCGCTGCCGACCGCCGTGATTGCGATGCGCGCCTTGGCCACGCCCGGGCCGGGGCCGTTGACCAGGCGGATCTCGCGGCCGATCTTGCGGCGCAGCGACTGGTCCAGGTAGTTCTGCAGTTCGGTCAGCGTTTCCATCGACACCTGCGCCGACGGTTGCGGGCTGGGATAGTACTCGACCGGCGACAGCCACATGGCGGTGTACTGGCGCGGCTTGAGCGCGGCGTCGCGGTAGATCAGCCGCGCGCCGCCGGGCACTTGCTCCTCGCGCAACTGCGAGTAATCGCCGAGAAAGCCCGACTCCTTCGGGGCGCGCTAGCTGGCGCAGCCGGCCAGCAACAGGGCAGCGGCGCTGAGCGCTGCGATTCGATACAGGGACGACTTCATAGCGGGTTTCCCTACAAAAGAGACGTTGGCCCAGGAGACGGGTGGCCCAGCATACGCGGCGCGGCACCCCCCTGCAACGCGGGCACGCACGCAACGGCGCCGCTCATCCGTCGGGACGGCTGCCGATGGCCGAGCCCGGCCAGGCCCGGCGCCGGGATCCGCGGCATGGTCTGGTAAAATAATAAAGATTTCGTAATAAATCGGCAATTTTCGGCGCTGCCCGGCGCCCCGCCAGCTTCCCGGCTGCGTGCCGGCAGTCCTGCCTTGCCCCGACATTCCCTATGCCCGATGCTCACGACCCGTACCTGGTAAGCGGCAGGTTCGAAATCGCCAACCTGCTGCAGACGCTCCAGGCCCGCCAGTGCCTGCTGCTCATGCGCATCCCGGGCCGCCCCTTCAACAGCGTGACCTCCGTGCTGCACGTGGATGCGCAGGCAGGCCAGGTCGTGCTGGACGCGGCCCAGGACGACACCCTCAATCAGCGCCTGGCCGATGCCGGCGATGTGGCTTTCGACACCTCGCTGGATAACATCAGCATTTCGTTTGCCGCCGCGCGCGTGACGCGCTGCGAGTTCGAGGCGCGGCCGGCCCTGCTGGTCGATCTGCCCGAAACCCTGACCAGGGTGCAGCGGCGCGATACGTTCCGCATCGCCGTGCCGGTGGCGCAGCCCGCGACCTGGGTGCGCGAGGCGGGCGGGGCCGAGCCGCTGGCGCTGTGCGACATCAGCCCGGGCGGCCTGGCGCTGGCCGACCCCCAGCAGACGCTGGACCCGGCGCCGGGCAAGATCTACCGCGGCGTGCTGGCCTTGCCGGAGCTGGGCGCGTTCGCCGCGGCGATCCGCGTGGTCCATCACCTGGACGAGGTCTTGGCCAAGGGCAAGACCAGCCGGCGCATCGGCTGCGCGTTCGTCGAGCTCGACAAGGGCACGGGCATCCGCATCCAGGCCTATGTCAACGCCTTGCAGCGCGACCAGATCGCGCGCCAGCGCGGCCTGTAGGCCCGCCGCGTCCGCTCAGGGCACCAGCGACAGGCCGATGCGGAACTGCGAGTCGTGGCGCTGGTCGTAGCCCAGCAGCGTCTCGCCGTAGCCGTTGAAGTACTGCAGGTGCAGGTAGCCGTTCATGTCCAGCCAGGTCCGCTTCAGCGGCCAGGCGAAGTCCAGCTGGGTGGTGCGCCGGCTGCTGGCGCCCTGGCGGTACATGGCCGACACCACCGCGCCGCCGTCCTGCGCCCAGCGCAGGTTCCAGTCCACATAGCCGGCATAGTCGGCGTAGTCGCGGTTTTCGCGCGCCACGCCGAAGTAGGTCTTGACCTTGGGCGCGAAGGTCAGCGTGCTGCCGCTGTCGAAGCGGTAGTTCAGCGCCGGCTGCACGTAGGCGTCGTTGAGCGAGCGCGAGTCGTTGCCGCTCTTGCCGTTGGACTGGTGTTCGACGCCGGTGTTCAGGCCGACGCGCCAGTTCTGGCTGGCCGACGACCAGATATTGTCCGATAGCCAGAATGCGCTGGGGTTGAAGGTGGTGTCGATGAAAGGCTTGGAGTCGCCTTCCAGGTCCCACAGCGAAGTCTGGGTGTAGCCCAGGTAGAAGTTCTCGCCGAAGGTGGCCGGACGGTCGCCCTTGGGCGAGAACAGCCGGTATTTGGCGCTGATCTGGAAGCGCGCGGTGGTCTGCTCGCGCGTGCCGATGTCGAAGTACATCGGTTGGTACTCGCTGATGGCGCTGCGGAACACATCGAACGCGCTGGCCGGCTGGAAGGTCTGGCTGACGGCCACCTGCGCCGGCGCCGGGCCGGAGTCGGGCGAGACGCCGGCCGCCGTCACGGCCGCCGGCGGCAGGGGCTGCCCGGTGCGCGCATCGGGCACCGGCACATCGGCCGGCGTGCTGGCCAGCGTATCCTGCTCGCGGCCGGTGGCGTCCAGCGCCAACATGGTGGACTCGCCCTCGATCGACACCGCCTGCAGGCCGCGCGCGTGCACCGGCACCACGGCGTCCCAGCTCATGCGGGCGAAATTGTTGACGGGGATGTTCAGCGCCGCCTCGCCCGCGGGGCGCTGCGCCAGGCTGCGTATGGTCTGGCCGTCGGCGCCGCGCCACTGCAATACCAGCTGCTGCGGCGCGTTCCACGCCGCGCTGGCCGAACCATCGTTGAAGAACACGGCCTCTAGGCGCACCGTCTCGCCCGGCGCCGCCGCGGGGCGGTCGAGCCGGTAGGAAATGCCGGCGAGAGCGGGAAGCGACATTCCCGCCAGCGCCAGCGCGAGCGCGCCAGCCAGGGCGGGGCGAATGAACGGGGATCGGGGGTCCGGCACTTGCATAGGAAACGACCAGCTATGGTGACGGCGAACTGTAGCATTCGACGCTGTAGCCGTTGAAACGCCATGTAAGGCAGGCTTGCATGCCGCTGGTGAAAAGGCCGAGCCGCCGCGGGCAGGCGGCGGGCTACAAGCGGTTACTCGCCGAACCGGATGCCTTGCGCCAGGGGCAGCGCGCGCGAGTAATTGACGGTGTTGGTGGCGCGCCGCATATAGTGCTTCCAGGCGTCCGAGCCGGATTCGCGGCCGCCGCCGGTTTCCTTCTCGCCGCCGAAGGCGCCACCGATCTCCGCGCCCGAGGTGCCGATGTTCACGTTGGCGATGCCGCAGTCCGACCCGGCGGACGACAGGAACGCCTCGGCTTCGCGCAGGTCGTTGGTGAAGATGGCGGACGACAGGCCTTGCGGCACGCCGTTGTGCATGGCCAGCGCCGCCGGGAAGTCGCCGTAGCGCATGACATACAGGATGGGGGCGAAGGTCTCGTGGCAGACCACGTCGGTCTGGCCCGGCATTTCGACGATGGCCGGGCGCACGTACCAGGCGTCGGGATATCGCTCGGCCAGTAGGCGCTCGCCGCCGCTGACCTGGCCGCCCTGTTCGCGCGCGGCCGTCAGCGCGGCCTGCATGGCGTCGTACGCAGCGCGGTCGATCAGCGGCCCGACCAGGGTGCCGGGCTGCAGCGGGTCGCCCACCGTCGCGCTGGCGTAGGCCTGCTTCAGGCGCGCGACCAGGGTATCGGCGATATCGGTGTGCGCGATCAGGCGGCGCGTGGTGGTGCAGCGCTGGCCGGCCGTGCCGATGGCGCCGAACACGATGCCGCGCGTGGCCATCTCCAGGTCGGCGCTGGGCGCGACGATGATGGCGTTGTTGCCGCCCAGCTCCAGCAGGACGCGGCCGAAGCGCTGCGCCACGCGCGGGCCCACCTGCCGGCCCATGCGGGTCGAGCCGGTGGCCGATACCAGCGCCACGTCATGCGAATCGACCAGCGCCTCGCCAAGCTGGCGCCCGCCTATCAGTACTTCGGCCAGCCCGGCCGGCGCTTCGCCGTAATCCTGCAGGGCGCGCGCCAGCAGCGCCTGGCAGGCCAGCGCGGTCAGCGGCGTTTTTTCGGAAGGCTTCCAGACCACGGCATTGCCGCACACCAGCGCCAGCGCGGCGTTCCAGGACCAGACCGCGACCGGGAAGTTGAACGCGCTGATCACGCCGACCACGCCCAGCGGATGCCAGGTTTCCATCATGCGGTGGCCGGGGCGCTCGGACGCGATGGTCAGCCCGTACAACTGGCGCGACAGGCCGACGGCGAAATCGCAGATATCGATCATCTCCTGCACTTCGCCGGCGCCTTCGGCGAGGATCTTGCCGGCCTCCAGCGAGACCAGCCGGCCCAGCGCCTCCTTGTGCTCGCGCAGCACGTCGCCGAACCGGCGCACCAGCTCGCCGCGCCGCGGCGCGGGCACGTCGCGCCATTGCTGGCTGGCCTGGCGCGCGCGGGTGATCGCGGCATGCGCCTGCGCCACGCTGTGCTCGGGAACGCGGGCCAGCAGCGCGCCGTCGATGGGGCTGCGGGCCCGCAGGCTGCCCTGGGCCAGGGCGGCGGGGTCCAGCCCCAGCTTGCGCAAGAGATCGGAAGGCGTATCCATGATTGCTCCTGTAAGCGTGGCAACGGCGGCATTGAAGCCGGAAAAACAGACACCGTACTACGTCGCCGGCATGCCGTGGGCATCGATCGGCGGGGGCGATTGGGCCGGCCTGCGTCTTCCGGGGTAAAATGCGCGCCCGGCCATGCGCCCGCCGGCATCGCCGCGCCGCGCGCATTCCGTACCGCCCTTAGCTCAGTTGGATAGAGCACAGGTCTTCTAAACCTGGGGTCACAAGTTCGAATCTTGTAGGGCGGGCCACAGCTTTCCCGCGCATTGCGGCCAGACCGGAAATCCCATGCAGATCACTGATTTGCATGGGATTTTTTTGCGCTTCGGCGCCGTGGCCGCCCTGGGTTGCCCACCCTGAAGATAATAATGGTTACTTCGAGTTTTATTTAATGGCATATTGACGCCAGTCCTTCAGGCTTGCCGGAGGGGCCGGAGGGCTTCGCCGGGGCTGCCCGCGGCGGTCCGCTTCCCCGATCCAATCGCCGTGCGGCGGCGCGCAGTCCTGCCGCATGGCTCCAGCGAGGGTGTGCAAGATGGGAAATGGTGCTCGACGCTTGCGGGGCTGGCCGGTGCGCCTGCTCATCGCGGGCCTGGCCGTCGCCGCGATTTTCCTGGTCGCGGCCGTCCTGATCGCGCTGAGCTGGATGAACTCGCGCAACCTGCTGCTCGACGCGGCCGCGCGCACCGCCAACGATGCGGCGCAGATCACCTTCGAGCGCACGCGCCGGATGATCGAGCCGGCCTCGGCCACCTTGCGCACCCTGTCGTTCGATCCCATCGTGAGCGCGCCGCGCCTGCAGGACCGCCTGGAGCGCATGCGGCTGCTGGCCGAAGAGCTGGCTGCCAATCCCTTGATTTCCGCGCTGTACGTCGGCTATGACAACGGGGATTTCCTGCTGGCCCGCATGCTCGACGACCCGGGCATCCGCCAGCATTTCGGCGCGCCCGGGCAGGCCCGCTTCCTGGTGCAGACGGTCACCCGCGCGGCCGACGGCACGGCCAAGGGAGATTTCCTGTTCTACGACGGCGGGCTGAGCCCGATTACGCGCCGCAGCGAGGCCGATTACCGGTACGACCCGCGCGAGCGGCCCTGGTATGCGAACGCCGGCGAGGGCGCGGCCTTGACCATCTCCGCGCCCTATGTGTTTTTCTCGACCCGCCAGGTGGGCGTCAGCCTGTCGCGGCGGGCCGAGGGCGGCAAGGCCATCGTGGGCCTGGACATCGTGCTGGACGACCTGGGCAGGATGCTGGACGAACTGCGCATCACGCCGAGCGCCGAGCTTGCGCTGGTCGACGGCAGCGGCGCGGTGGTCGCCTACCGCGACCCGCAGGTCCTCACGGCCAGGGCCCAGGCCGCGGGAGATACGCACCTGCGGCCGCTGGACGACCTGGGGGTCGAGCCCTTGTCGGATCTGCGCCGGATCGCCCGCGACGGCCGACCCGTCTCGTATGACGTCGCAGGACATGAGTGGCTGGGGGTCATGCTGCCTTTCGACGGCTTCGACAATGTGGACCTCCGCCTGCTGTTGACGGCGCCGGCCGACGAACTGCTGGGCGACCTGCAGCACGACCGTCAGCGCATGGTCCTGATCACCGGGGGCCTGATCCTGCTGTTCCTGGGCCTGGGGTGGTGGGGCGGCAGCCGCATCGGGCGGGCGCTGGAGCGCACCACCGCGCAGGCCAAGCGCATGTCCGCCTTCGATTTCAGCCGGCCGCCGGATGCGCCGGCATGGCTGCGCGAGACCAGGGAGCTCAATGGCGTCATGGACAACGTCAGCAACACGGTCGAGGCCTTCCTGGCGATCAGCGACGTGCTCGGCGCCGAGCCCCGCATCGAAACCATGCTGGCCCAGGTGCTGGAGAAGTTCGTCCATGCCACGCGTTGCCGCAGTGGCGCCATCTACCTGCTGCAGAAGGACTCGCGAACCATGGCCCGGGCGGCCGTTGCCGGCGATGCGCACGGCCTGGAGGAATCGCTGCCGTGCGCTGGCGGCGGCGATGCGGCGCCCGCGGCAGGCGCCGCGGACGGCTTGCAGCGCGTCCAGTTCGAGCTGCGCAGCCGCGCCGGCCGGGTGGAGGGCCTGCTGGTGCTGCGCCACGCCCAGGACCAGGACCATGCCGCGCCGGGGTTCCAGGCCTTTGCGTTTCGCCTGACCGGCATGTTGAGCGCGGCGATCGAGACGCGGCAGTTGATCGAGTCGCAGAAGCAGTTGTTCGACGCGGTGATCCGGGTGCTCGCCGATGCGATCGACGCCAAGAGCCCCTATACCGGCGGCCACTGCGAGCGGGTGCCCGCGCTGGCGATCATGATGACCGACCGCATGTGCGCCGATACCAGCGGCCCCTACGCCGACTTCACGTTCACCGAGGACGAGCGCTACGCGTTCTACCTGGCCGCCTGGCTGCACGATTGCGGCAAGATCACCAGCGCCGAGCATATCGTGGACAAGGCCACCAAGCTGGAGGTCATCTACAACCGCATCCATGAAATCCGCATGCGTTTCGAGGTGCTGTGGCGCGACGCGGAGATCGCGCACCTGCGCGCGTGCCTGGACGGGCAGCCGGCCGCGGCCAGCGCCCAGGCGCGCGACGAACGGCAGGCGCAACTGCAGGACGACTTCCGGTTCGTCGCCGAATGCAACCTGGGCGGCGAGTTTCTCGCCGACGAGGCAATCGAGCGCCTGCGCCGGCTGGGGCAGGCAACCTGGCTGCGCCATTTCGACGATGGCCTGGGCCTGGCCGCGGCCGAGCGGCGCCGCCTCGAGGGCAGCCGCGCCGGCGCGCCGGCGCTGCCGGCCATCGAACCGCTGCTGGCCGACAAGCCGCAGCACCGGGTGGAGTGGGGCGACAACAAGCCCGCCGTCGAGCGCGACGATCCGCGCAACGCGCTGGGCTTCGACATGAAGCTGCCGGCGTACCGGCAGGACATGGGCGAACTGCACAACCTGAGCATCCGGCGCGGCACCCTGACCGACGAGGATCGCTTCGCGATCAACGACCACATCGTGCAGACCCTGATCATGCTCAAGCAGCTGCCGTGGCCGCGCCACCTGGAGCGGGTGCCGGACATCGCCGCGAACCATCACGAGAAAATGGACGGCACGGGCTATCCGCGCCGCCTGCCGGGCGAGGCGCTGCACCTGACCGAGCGGGTGATGGCGGTGGCCGACGTGTTCGAGGCGTTGACGGCCGCGGACCGTCCCTACAAGCTGCCCAAAACGCTGTCCGAATCCCTGCGCATCATGGCGGTCATGTGCAAGGAGCGGCATCTCGACACCGAGCTCTATCTGTATTTCCTGCGCCACCGCATCTGGCTGGCTTACGCGCAGCAGCACATGAACCCGTCGCAGATCGACGACGTGGACATCGAAGCGCTGGCGCGCATCGCCCAGGGCTGACCCGCCTCTTTCATCCCCTGTCCTGAAGCCGGCCATCCGGCCGCCGCGGCGCAAGCCGCGGGCGGCCGGATGGCCGCGCCCATTCCGTTCTCCTCCCCCTGTGCCAGTCTCGCGCCGCCGGCGATGCGGGAAAACACCTAGTCATCTTAGTTAGATATCTATCTTGTACAACTTATATATAGAAGTTTAGAATTCATCGAAACACACCAACAACGGAGACGTCGTGAATATCACGCAAGAAATCGCCAAGCGGGTCGTGCAGACTTCGATCCGGGACCTGCCGGCCGATGCAGTGGGTTACTCCGAAACCTTGGCCATGAGCGCGCTGGGCGCGATGGCCGCCGGCCACCGCAGCGCGGGCGGCCGGGAAATCGTCGATTACGTCAAAAGCGCCGGCGGCGCCGCCCAGGCCACCGTGCTCGGCCACGGCCTGAAGACCAGCATGGAAATGGCCGGGCTGGCCAACGGCACCTTCGCGCACGCGACCGAATACGAGGACGACAGCTTCCCCGAGGCAGTGTCCAGCTACACCCTGTTCCCGGCCATCTTCGCCGTGGCCGAGCACGCCCAGGCAAGCGGCGCCCGCGTGGTGGAGGCCTTCGCCGCCGGCTACGAAGCGCAGGCGCGCATCGGCCTGGCGTGCCGCCAGGCGCGCCGCAACGGCTTCATGGTGCTGAGCCTGGCCGGGTCGATCGGCTGCGCAGCGTCCGCCGCCAAGCTGCTGGGCCTGGACGAGCGCCAGACCACCATGGCGCTCAGCCTTGCGGCCTCGCAAGGGGCGGGCATCGGCTACCAGACCGGCTCGATGGCGCACATCGTGGAAATGGGGTTCGCGGCCCGCAACGGCATCGCCGCCGCCCTGATGGCGGCCCAGGGCATGACCGGGCAGCCGGACGTGCTGGAAGCGCCGCGCGGGCTCATGAACATGATCACCGGCGACCAGGTCGAAGCGCCGGCCGCCATCATCGAGCACTGGGGCAGGCCGTACCGCCTGATGGAAATCGGCATCAAGTCCTATCCCTGCTGCTATCACCTGCAGCGCATCATCGAGACCACCGTGGACCTGCGCCACGCCGAAGGCCTGGCCGCCGCCGACATCGAGGAGATTTCGGTGGAGGTCAACGCGTTCTTCCCCACCGTTGTCCAGCACATGGAACCGCACGACGAGATCGAGGCGCAGTTCAGCCTGCCGCACGTGCTGGCCATCGCCATGCTGGAGGACCAGGTGGTGCCGGCCGGATTCTCCCAGGCGCGCATCGACGACGCGGCGTTCCAGGTATTCCGGCGCAAGGTCAAGCAGGTGGTGCGGGAAGACTGGGGCTGGACCCCCACGGGCTGGACGCCGCGGATCACCTACCGCCTGGCCGACGGCCGGGTGATCGTGCGCGAGCCCGAGCAGGCGCGCGGGCAGCCGCCGGCGCTGCTGACGTTCGACCAGTGCGTGCCCAAGTACCTGGGCTGCGTGCAGGGCATCTATCCCGAACAACAGGTCGAGCGCTCGATCGCGCTGCTGCGCGGGCTGGCCGGGCTGGACAGCGTCGCCGAGCTCATGCGGTGCCTGGCCACGCCCGCCTGATCCGCCGTCTTCCAATCAAAGAGCAAGGATGCTTGTGGTGAAAACAAAATTCTCCGATTTGACGCACGAAGACATTGATCGGATTCTCGAAATCGTGAACCGGGTCGACGACATCGACCTGCAGATCCAGGTCGACGGCCTGGGCCTGCGCGTACGCAAGGGCAATGTCGGCGCGCCGGTCGCTCTGCCGGCCGTATCCGCGCCGGCCGCCGCCGAGGCTCCGGCTCCCGCGCCATCTCCCGCGCCGGCGGCGCAGCCCGCGGTCGCCGCGGCGGCCGCGCCCGCCGCGGCGCGGCAGGACCTGCTCAGCATCACGGCGCCCATGATAGGCCGCTTCTATGCCAAGCCATCGCCCAACGATCCCGCGTTCGTGGCGCTGGGCAGCCAGGTCGGGCCGGACGACAGCGTCTGCATTCTCGAGGTGATGAAGCTGTTCAACACGGTCAAGGCCGGCGTGGCGGGCGAAATCGTCGAGATCCTGGTGCAGGAGGGCGACATGGTCGAAGAGGGCGATGTGCTGTTCCGGGTGAAGCCGCAATGAGCCGCCGCATAGGAATCATCGACACGACGCTGCGCGACGCCCAGCAATGCCTGTGGGCGACGCGGATGACGGCCGGCATGATGGACCCGATCGCCCAGGCGCTGGACGAGGCGGGGTTCGACATGATCGATTTCATGGCCCCGGTGCAGTTCGATGTGTGCGTGCGCTACCTGCGCGAAGACCCGTTCGAGAAGGCGCGCCACTTCCGCAAGCGCTTTCGCAACACGCCCATGCGCAGCTATTGCCGCAGCAAGAGCCTGGTCGGGTTCAGCATGGTGCCCGACGACATGGTCGAGCTGTGGATCGATTGCCTGGCGGCCAACGGCTTCAGCGCGGTCGGTACGCTCGATTCGTTGCTGGACGTCGACAACATGAAAGTCAGCGTCGGGCGCGCCAAGAAGATCGGCATCAAGTCGATCGGCGCGCTGGTGTTCTGCGAAAGCCCCCTGCATACCGACGCGCTGTATGCCGGCACGGCCGCCGAGCTGGTGCGCTGCGGGGTGGACGGCATCATGCTCAAGGACTCCGGCGCCCTGCTGACGATCGAGCGCATCCGCACGCTCATCCCGGCGCTGCGCGCCGCCGTCGGCGACATCCCGATCGAGGTGCACAGCCACAGCAATACCGGCCTGGTCCAGCGCGTCTACCTGGACGCGGCCGACCTGGGCATTGACCAGCTGCATACCTCGATCGCGCCGCTGGCCGGCGGGGTGGCGCAGCCCTCCATCCAGAACATGACGCGCAATCTCGCGCAGCGCGGCTACCGCACCGACGTGGACATGGCGCGCGTCGAGGAGATCAGCGCCTATCTGCACCGGCTGGCGGCCCGCTACGACTTCCCGCTGGGCAAGCCGATGGAATACGACGAATTCCATTATCGGCACCAGATGCCGGGCGGCATGACGGAGAACTGGCGCTTCCAGTTGCGCCAGGCGGGGCTGGAGAACCGCTTCGAGGAAATCCTCGAAGAGATCGGCCGCGTGCGCGAGGACCTGGCCTGGCCGATCATGGTGACGCCGTTCTCGCAGATCATCGGCGTGCAGGCCATGCTCAACGTGGTCAACGGCGAGCGCTACCGCGCCGTGCCCGACGAAGTGAAGATGTACGCGCTGGGCCACTTCGGCAGGCTGCTGGGGCCGGTCGAACCCAACGCCCTGGACCGCATCGTCGCCAACGGCTCGCCCGATGTCGGCCTGACGCCGCAACCGAAGGACCCCGCCTTGCCGGGGCTGCGCAAGGCCAATCCCGGCATGACCGACGAAGAACTGCTGCTGCGCTACATGTTCCCGGCCGACGACGTCGAGGCGACGCTGGGCTGCAAGCCGCTGAAGCTGACCGTTCCCGCCGGCGGGCCGATCGTCAGGCTGATCGAGGAAATCCTGCCGCGCGCCGGCATACGCCATTTCGAATTGCGCAGCCAGTCCGAACACATTTCGTTCACGCGACCCTGAGCCGGTCCCGGTTTCGTTGCCACGGAGAATCCGCATGACACAGCCCGCCGCTTCCTCCCACGCCGTCATCGTGATGTACGACGCGCCCGCCGAACTGGACGCCTGGATGCACGGCGACCACTACCGCGAGGTGCTGGCCACCCCGGGCGTGACGGGCGTGCGCCGCTACGAGGTGCTGGACGGGCCGCAAGCCTGCCGCAAGTACCTCGCCGTGATCGAGACCGACGACCTGGACGCCACGCTGGCGTGGCGCGACAGCGAAGCCGGCGCGCGCTCGCAGCAGGACGCCAACCAGCGCGGCGTCGCCAACCGCCTCGGCCTGACCTGCCGGCGCATCTATTGAGATGCCCGCGACGCGCCCAACCCACCTGACCCAAGGACCACAAGAATGATCATGCCTCCCATCCTCGACATGCGGCTGCGGCCGCCCGTTCCGGCCTGGACCAAGGGTTCGGTGTTCCGCACGGCCATGCACTATCCGCGCCATAACCTGACGTTCAAGGGCGCGCGCTCGGCCTGGCTCGAGGACGTCGGGCTGCTGTTCGAGGAAATGGACTCGGCCGGCATCCGCTACGGCGTGGCCATGGGCCGGGCTTCCAGCGGGGCCGGCAATCTGGGCGGCGTGGCCAACCAGGACATCGTCGACCTGCTGGCCACCTATCCCGACCGCTTTCTCGGTTTCCTGGGCGTGGATCTGGACAACATCGCAGGCAGCCTGGCGGAGATCCGCGAGCTGGCCGGCGCTCCCGGCGTCAAGGGGATTTCCATCGAGCCCGGCTCGGCCCGGGTTCCGCGCTGGTCGGACGACAAGACCCTGGATCCGGTCTACGAACTGGCGCTGGAGCTCAAGCTGCCGGTGTCGATCTCGCTCTCCGGCCTGCTGTCGGCGCTGGCCGGCCACGATATCACCTGGTCCAGCCCGGTGTCGATCCAGCGGGTGGCCCAGCGCTACCCCGACCTGAAGATCGTGGTGTCGCACGCCGCCTGGCCCTATGCCGACGAGATGGTCGTGGTGGCGCTGGCCTGTCCCAACATCTATGTATCGCCGGACCTGTATGCGTCGACGCGCGGCATGATCTGCGCCGACAGCTACGTCAAGGGCGCGAACATGTTCCTGGAGGACCGCACCCTGTTCGGCACCGCGTATCCGGTCAAGGACATCCAGGATTCCCTGCGCGACTTCCTGCAGCTGGGCTGGCGCGAGGACATCATCCACAAGGTGCTGTGGACCAACGCCGCCCGCCTGCTGGGCGTGGACAAGTAACGCGGCGGCCAGGACGGAGGACGACGTGAAGAGGACAGCGCTGATCGCCGGACCGTACGGCATCGTGGGCAACGCGCTCGTGCAGCATCTGGCGCGCGACGCGGCCTGGGATGTCGTGACGATCTCCCGACGCCAGGAAGCGACGCTGCCCGGCGTGCGGCATATCGCGGCCGACCTGCTGGACGCGGCCCAGGCCGAGGCCGCGCTGGCCGCCTTCCCCGGCATCACGCACGTCTTCTATTGCGCCTACGCGCCGCGCCCCACCCTGGGCGAGGAGGCCGCGCCCAATCTGGCCATGCTGGCCAACCTGGTGTCGGCGGTGGACAGGCACGCGCGCGGGTTGGCGCGCGTCGTGCTGGTGCACGGAACGAAATGGTATGGCAATCACCTGGGGCCCTTCCGCACCCCGGCGCGCGAGGACGATGCGCGCCACTGCCCGCCCAATTTCTATTACGACCAGCAGGACTGGATCGCCGCGCGCCAGCGCGAGTCCGGACGCTGGAGCTGGACCGCGTTCCGGCCGCACGGCATCTTCGGCTACGCCCTGGGCAGCCCCATGAACCACCTCATGGCCCTGTCCCTGTATGCCTCGGTCATGAAGGCCGCGGCGACGCCCTTGAAGTTCCCCGGCACGCCGGCGGCCTTCGCGGCGCTCAACCAGTGCACCGACGCCCGGCTGCTGGCGCGCGCCATGGCCTGGTCGGTGGATGTCGCGGCCTGCGAGAACGAGGCCTTCAATTTCCACAACGGCGAGCCCGAGCGCTGGGCCAATCTCTGGCCGGCGGTCGCCGAGGCGTTCGGCATGCAGGCGGGGGGCGTGCAGCAGATACGCCTGGCCGCCATGATGCCGGCCAACGAAGCCGCCTGGCAGGCGATCTGCCAGCGGCAGGGGCTGCGCCATTTTCCCCTGGAGGCCTATGTCAACTGGTCGTTTGCCGATTGGGTCTATTCCAACGGCTTCGACCAGGTCTGCAGCCTGTACAAGCTCCGCCGCGCGGGATGGACGGAAATTCTTTTATTTGACGATATGCTCAAGTCTATGCTTTCGGATTTACGGCAACGGAAGCTGCTTCCAGCATAACCAGGACCCACCATGGCTCAAATGAAAGATAACAACGTCTCGAATCGCGCGACCCTCGTCCTGTATGAGAACCGCTTCATCCCGCTCTATCGGATGATCAAGGAGGAGCTGATCCGGTTCGTGCAGAAGAAGGGCATCAAGTCCGGCATGGCGCTGCCCGGCGACAACGAGCTGGCCAGCCAGTTCGGCGTTAGCGTGGGCACCGTGCGCCGGGCCATTGCCGAGCTGGTCTCGGAGCGCATCGTCATCCGGCAGCAAGGGCGCGGCACCTTCCTGGCTCCCTACGACACCAGCCGCATGCTCAATTCGTTCTGGCACATCGAGCGGCGCGATGGCGTGGTAGACGTGCCGCTGGTGTCGACGCACGGCTTTTCCCAGGCGTCGGCCACCGAGGAGGTGGCGCAGAAACTGGCGCTGCAGCCTGGCGACCCGGTCTTCGTCATCAAGAACTCGATGACGATGCAGGGCACGCCGGTGCTGCTCGACACGATTTATGTTCCGGTGCGCACGTTCGAGGGCCTGACCCGCGAGAAGCTGAGCGCGCGCGACGCCACCATCTATGACTTCTACCGCGAACAGTACGGCATCAATATCGTCAAGACGATAGACCGCGTCAGCGCGACCGTTGCCGACAAGGACACGGCCAAGCGCCTGGGTTGCAAGCTGGGCGCGCCCATGCTGCGCATCCTGCGCGTGGCGTACAGCTTTGGAGATACGCCGATCGAGTATCGCTGCAGCCTGCTCGATTCGGAGAATCACGAATACGTCGATGTCACCGGCGGAGACACCAGCCGCTACGGTTGACATCGGGAACCCTTCATTCAAGAGGCCAATCCATGAGACTGAAAAAGGTATTGATTGCGAACAGGGGAGAGATCGCCCTGCGTATCGTCCGCGCGTGCCGGGAGATGGACATACGGACCGTCCAGGTCTACTCCAGCGCGGATGAGGATTCATTGCCTGTCAGGTTGGCCGATGAAGCGGTCCCCATCGGCGGCCCCGAGCCGTCGGCAAGCTACCTGAACATCGCGGCGCTGATCGCCGCCGCGCGCGAGCATGGCTGCGACGCCATCCATCCCGGCTACGGCTTCCTGTCCGAGAACGAAGACTTCGCCCAGGCCTGCATCGACGCCGGCATCGTCTTCATCGGCCCGGACCCCGGCGCGATCCGCATGATGGGCGACAAGGCGCAGGCCCGCAAGATCGCCAAGGAGGCGGGCGTGCCCATTGTGCCGGGCGCGCCCGAGCCGGTCAGCGACGTCGAGGAGGCCATCAAGGTGGCCCGCGAGGTCGGCTATCCCTTGCTGGTCAAGGCGGCGGCGGGCGGCGACGGGCGCGGCATGCGCGTGATCCAGGGCGAGGCGCAGCTGCGCGAGGGGCTGGAGCGCGCGTCGATGGAGGCCAAGTCGGCCTTCGGCGACGGCTCCGTCTATATCGAACGCTATATCTCGCCCGTGCGTCACGTCGAGATCCAGGTGTTCGGCGATGGCGAGGACGTCATCCACCTGGGCGAGCGGGAATGCTCGATCCAGCGCCGCCACCAGAAGCTGCTGGAGGAAAGCCCGTCGCCGGTGCTGTCCGAAGAAACGCGGCAGCGCATGGGCGAGGCGGCCTGCGCGCTGGCGCGCGCGGTCAAGTATCGCGGCGCGGGCACGCTGGAATTCGTCATGGACGGCAAGAGCGGCGAATTCTTCTTCATCGAAATGAATACGCGCATCCAGGTCGAGCATCCGGTCACGGAAGCCGTCACCGGCGTGGACCTGGTCAGGCTCCAGCTGGCGGTGGCCGCTGGCGGCAGGCTGGGCCTGCGCCAGCAGGACATCGTCATGAAGGGGCACGCGATCGAATGCCGCATCAACGCGGAGGACCCGCAGAAGGCGTTCATGCCCAGCCCGGGCACGGTCAACGATATCCGGCTGCCTTCGGGGCCGGGCGTGCGCATGGATTCGCACGTGTACCGCGGCTACAAGCTGCCGCCGTACTACGACTCGCTGCTGGGCAAGCTGATCGTCTGGGACGAGTCGCGCGAGAAAGCCATCGCCCGCATGCTGCGCGCGCTGGGCGAGCTGGAGATCGTCGGCGTGAAGACGACCAAGGAATTCCACGAACGGCTCATGCGAGACGAGGATTTCATCGCCGCCAATGTCAGCACCCAGTTCGTCAAGGAAAAGCTGTACGCCGACCACCCCATGCGCCATTTGCTCTGAGAAGGTAAGCCTCACATGTCACACGAAGAACTGCTTGTCGATTATGCCGCCCGCAAGGACCATGCGCTGGGCATGGGCGGCCCGGCCAAGCTGGAGAAGCGCCGCGCCGAAGGCGTGCTGAACGCGCGTGAACGGCTCGAGCTCCTGCTCGATCCGGGCACCTTCGAGGAAAGCGGCCTGTTCGCGGTGTCGCACCGCAAGGAAGTGGCCGAGCGCACCCCGGCCGACGGCAAGATCGCCGGCTACGGCAAGGTCCAGGCGCGCAAGGTGGCGGTGGTGGCCAACGACTTCACCGTGATGGGCGCATCCAGCTCGGTGGTCAACGGCAAGAAGATCCGCCATATGCGCGAAGTCGCCACCAAAAACGGCCTGCCGCTGATCTTCCTGGGCGAATCCACCGGCGCGCGCATGCCCGACCGCATGGGCGCCGAGGGCCGCGCGATCCTGGGGCAGGATCCCTACGAGTACCGCCGCCTGCGCGAAACCCCCTGGGTGAGCGCGCTGCTCGGGCCGTGCTACGGGTCCTCCACGTGGTACGCCTGCCTCTCGGATTTCGTCGTCATGCGCCGCGGCGCCACCATGGCGGTGGCGAGCGGGCGGGTCACGTCCAAGGCCATCCGCCAGGAGATCGACTCGGAGGAGCTCGGCGGCTGGCGCATGCACACGCAGTCCACCGGCCTGGTCGACGCGCTGGCGGAAACCGACGAGGAAGCGCTGGAGATCGTCAAGAAGTGGCTGGCCTATTTTCCCAGCAACCAGAACGAGCCGCCGCCGCGCCAGGCCGTCACGCCGGAAAGCGTGCCCGACACCGGGGCGATCCTGCAGCACGTGCCGACCGACAGCAACAAGGTCTATGACGTGCGCAAGGCGATCGACTGCATCGTCGACCGCGACAGCGTGATGGAGCTCAAGGCCAGGTTCGGCCGTTCCATCTGCACCATGGTCGCGCGCCTGGACGGCCATCCGGTCGGCATCCTGGCGAGCAACCCGATGTTCAAGGGCGGGGCGATCGACGTGGACGCCTGCAACAAGGCCATCTCGTTCCTGGTGCTGTGCGACTCGTTCAACATCCCGCTGGTGTTCCTGGTCGACCAGCCGGGCTTCCTGATCGGCATCGAGGGCGAGCGGCGCGCCGCGCCGGGCCGGATCATGAACTGGATGAACGCGATCTCGCTGGTCACCGTGCCCAAGATCTCGGTGATCATGCGCAAGAGCTATGGCCAGGCGTACCTGAACATGGGCGGCGGCAGGAACTCCGACGAAGTGCTGGCCTGGCCCAGCGCGGACCTGGGCTTCATGGCGCCCGGCGTCGGCGCCAACGTGCTGTTCGGCGTCAACGAGCAGGACGACCCCGAGCGCTATCGCGAACTGGTGGCGCAACTGTCCAAGGACACCTCGGCCTGGGGGCTGGCCGCTCTGTACGAAACGCATGCGGTGATCGATCCGCGCGAGACGCGCGCGCATCTCATCCGCCTGCTGGACATCCATCGCGGCGCGCAGGGCCGCCGCATCGGACAGCACCTGCTGTCGAACTGGCCCACTACCTATTGAGCGACCGGCGCGCCGGTCCAAACCTTATCGAGAGTCGAGCACATCATGGCCAATGTAGAAGTGATTTCGGAAGTCAGCGGTTCCGTGTGGAAAGTGCTGGTGGCGGCGGGCGACACGGTCGCCGAAGACCAGGAGATCGCCATCCTGGAATCCATGAAGATGGAGATCCCGGTGCTGGCGCCGTGCGGCGGCACCATCGGCGACCTGCGCATGGAGGTGGGCGCGCCGGTGGGCGAAGGCGACGTGATCGCGGTGATCAGCGAATGAGCCCCGCGCCCATGGACCAGCGCGAGCTCTCGTCCATCCTGCGCCAGGCCCTGGAGGCGGGGCGCGGCGCGCTCGACGAACCGACCGGCAAGCGCATCCTCGCCGGCCACGGCATCGCCGTGCCCAAGTCCGTGGTGCTACCCGCCGACGCGTCGTTCGCGCAGGTCGAGGGCCAGTTGGCCCAACCCTATGTCCTGAAGCTGGTCTCGCCCGACGTGATCCACAAGACCGAGATGGGCGGGGTGCGGCTCAACCTGGCCAGCCCGGCGGCGCTGCGGCAGGCGGCCGACGAGATGCGTCAGCGCGTCGAGCAGGCCGGCGCGCGGGTCGAGGGCTGGCTGGTCGAGGAAATGGCCGAGCCCGGCGTGGAAGTGCTGGTGGGCGGACTGCGCGATCCCGAGTTCGGTCCGATGGTGATGATCGGCCTGGGCGGCATTTTCGTCGAGATCTTCAAGGACGTGGCGTTTCGCATCTGCCCGGTCACGCGCGAGGACGCGCTCGACATGATAGGGGAGTTGCGAAGCAGCCCCTTGCTCGCGGGCGCGCGCGGCAAGCAGGCGGTCAGCATCGACGCGCTGGTCGAGACCATCCTGCGCGTGGGCGGCGAAGGCGGCGTGCTGCTGGCCGGCCAGCCCGAGGTGGCCGAGCTGGACATCAATCCGCTCATCGTATCGCCGCGCGGCGCCGTCGCGGTCGACGCCCGATTCATCCTGACGCAGTGAGAGCAGCATGACTGAACCCAAGATTCTCGATTCGCTTTTCCAGCCGAAAAGCATCGCCGTTGTCGGCGCGTCGGCCTCGACGGTGTCCGGCGGCAACCGCTTCATCCGCAACCTGCGCGCTTTCGGCTATGCCGGGCCGATCTATCCGGTGCACCCCAGCGCCGGCGAGATCGAGGGCCTGCCGGTCTTCGCGTCGCTGGAGGCCTTGCCGGAGACGGTCGATTACGCCTACGTGGCGACGGCCGCCGAGCGGGTGCCCGGGGTGATACGCAGCGGGCGCGGCAAAGTGCGCGTGGCCCAGGTCATGTCCAGCGGGTTCGGCGAGACCCAGGAAGGCGACGCGCTGCAGCGGGATCTGCTGGCCGCGGCGCGCGACGCCAACGTGCGCGTGGTGGGCCCGAACTGCCTGGGGGTGTATTCGCCGCGCGCGCGCGTCAGCTTCACCCGCCGCGTCACCGACGAGGCGGGCCATGTCGGCGTGGTCTGCCAGAGCGGCGGGCTGGGCACCGACATCATCCGGCGCGGCCAGCAGCGCGGCCTGCGTTTCAGCGGCCTGGTCACCATCGGCAACGCCGTCGATGTCAGCGCCTCGGAACTGCTGGAGTACTTCCTGGCGGACGAGCAGACGCGCGTCATAGGCATGTATCTCGAAAGCGCCCGCGATGGACGCCGCCTGTTCGAGGTGCTGCGCCAGGCGGGATGCCGCAAGCCGGTGGTCCTGCTCAAGGGCGGCGGCACCGCGTAGGGACGGCGCGCCGCGTCTTCGCACACCGGCGCGCTGGCCGGCAGCGAACAGGCGTGGGCCGCGCTGGGCAAGCAGACCGGCATGCCCATCGTCGACACGCTGGACGAGTTCCTCGACGTGCTGCTGCTGTGCCAGTGCCTGCTGCCCCGCTCCCAGCCGACGCGCACCGTCGCCTTGTTCGGCAACGGCGGCGGCACCAGCGTGCTGGGCACCGACGCCTGCGGCCGCGCCGGCTTCGCGGTGCCGCCGTTCGCGGCGGACACGCTGGCGGCATTGGAGGCGCTCAAGCGGCCGGCAGGCTCGTCGGTGCTCAATCCGGTGGACGTGCCGGCCGGCGCCCTGCAGCAGAACGAGGGCAGGGCGGCGACGGATATCGTGCGCATCCTCGCGCAGGACGACAGCATCGACGCCGTCATCATCCACGCCAACATGACGGTGATCACCGACTTCCAGCACGTGGACATGCTGAAGAACATCATCGCCGCCGTGACGCAGGCCAGGCAGCACGGCCGCGGCGTGGCGCACCTCATCCTGGTGCTGCGCTCGGACGGCGACGCGGAGATCGAGGAAAGAAAACGCGGTTACCGGCGCGATTCCGTGCAGGCGGGCATTCCCGTGTTCAACGAGATTGCCGAGGCAGCCAAGGCCCTGGCCTGCCTGCGCGTCATCGAGGCCGTGCGTTGCCGGCGTGCGCAACCGTCGATCCCCGTGGATGGACGGTCGCGGTCCGCGCCGGAGTCTGCCAGTCAGGCGTCCTGACCAAACGGACCCAATACATAAAAACCTAGGAGACAAACATGAAGCTCAAGATGTTGGCCGCGGCCTGCGCCGCGGCGGCGGTGTCGTTGCTTACGCCGGCCTCGGCCGTCCATGCCCAGGGCAAGCCCGCCAAGGTGCTCAAGCTGGCGCACGGCGCCACGGAGAACCAGGCGGTGGGCATGGCCTTCCTCAAGTTCGCCGAGCTGGTCAAGGAGAAGTCCGGCGGCACGCTGGCCATCGAGACCCACCTGGCCGGCTCGCTGTACAACGAGCGCACCTCCATCGAGGCGGTGCTCAATGGCGCGGTGGACCTGGGCGGCGGCTCGAACGCCAACTGGGGGGCGTTTACCCGCACGCTGATCTTCATGGACCTGCCGTACGTGTTCAAGGACGAGGCGGCGTTCGAGAAGGCCATGGCGGGCCAGGTCGGCGAGGAAATCCGCCAGCGCTTCGAGCGCGACGGCTTCAAGCTGCTGATGCTGCTGAACAACGGCGGCTTTCGCCATGTCGTCAATACCAAGAAGCAGCTCAAGGTGCCGGGCGACCTGGCGGGCCTGAAGATCCGCACCACGGCGTCCCCGGTCGAAATCGCCATGTTCAAGAACTGGGGCGCCATTCCCACATCGGTGGACTGGGCCGAGGTCTACAACGCCCTGAGCTCCGGGGTGGTGGACGGCGAGTTCGTGATGCCGACCTGGCTGGCGACGGCCAAGCACTACGAAGTGCTCAAGTACGCCACCGCCAACGACGCGGTGATCGGCGTGCAGACCCTGGTGATGCGCAAGGACAGGTTCGCCAAGCTGCCGGCCGAAAGCCAGAAGGCCATCCTGGAGGCGTCCCGCGAGGCCGAGGCATACGGCAACCGGATCGACCATGACATGGCGGCCAAGGCCCTGGCCTATGCGGAAAGCCAGGGGGTGAAGGTCTACCATCCGAGCGCCGAGGAAATGACGCAGTGGCGCACGACCGGCCAGCAGATCTGGAAGCAGTTCGAGGGCCAGCTGGACAAGACGCTGTTCCAGCAAGTCCTGGATGCGCAGAAGTAGCGCCTGGCCCGCCAGGCCTTGCACAGGCATCCCGCCAGGGCGCCGTGGCATGCGATCCGGCATGCCGCGGCCGGCCCAGACCGCTGACGAGGAGACAAAACCATGGCTGAACTGTCCGAACGACGGGAGTACCAAACCATGAACCGCAAACAGGGCGCCGCCGCGCTGACCACCAGGGTGCTGGTCGGATTTCCCAGGATGGTGCTGGCGGGCCTGCTGGCACTGCTGATCATTTTCCTGGTGATGTCCGTCATCAGCCGCTATTTCATGCAACTGGGCACGCCCTGGTCCGATGAGTTCGCCCGCATCCTGTTTGCCTGGATCGTGATGGTGGGCTTTGCCGTCGCCGTGCAGCAGCGCGCCAACGTGGCCGTCGACATCCTGGTCGAACAGGCCGGGCCGCGCATGAAACGCGCCCTCTACATCCTGCAGGACGCACTGATCCTGGTGTTTTCGGTGGTGTTCACCTACGCCGCCTACCAGACCGTGCAATTCGCAAGCATCCAGACGCTGCCCGGCCTGGGCATCACGATAGGCTGGCTGTACAGCAGCTGCGTGGCCGCCGGGGTGCTGATGGTGGTCTACGCCACCCTGATGCTCATCCAGACGCTGCGGGGCCAGCGCCAGCCGCCCCATTACGAGGCCGGCGGAGATCTCTGATCCCCGGAGGACATCCTATGACTATCGCCATTCTCTCGTTCTCCTTCGTACTGCTGGTACTGGTCGGCATGCCGATCAGTTTCGCCATGGGCATTTCGTCGCTGCTGGCGATGCTCTACCAGAGCGACCTGCCCATCAACCTGCTGGTGCACCGCACCGTGATGGGTATCGATTCGTTCGTCCTGCTGGCCATTCCGCTGTTCATCTTCGCCGGCTCCATCATGGAGCAGGGCGGCATCTCCGAGCGGCTGGTCCGTTTCGCCTATACCTTGCTCGGCCGCTTTCGCGGCGGCCTGCCCATGGTGGTGGTGGGGTCCACCATGCTGCAGTCCGGCATTTCGGGCTCGACCGTCGCGGACGTTTCCGCGATGTCGGCGATGACCCTCAAGCCGCTGGAGAACGAAGGCTATCCACGCCCGTACAGCCTGTCGGTGATCGGCGCATCGTGCGCGTTCTCCATCCTCATCCCGCCCTGCATCCTGATGGTGGTCGTGGCGGCCGTGGCCAATACCTCGGTGGTCGCCGTGTTCGCCGCGGGCGTGGTGCCGGCCGTCGTCATCGGCCTGATGTTCTTCGCCTTCATCCACATCCAGGCACGCCTGCAGAACATGCCGCGCGGCGAAGCCTACTCGTTCGTGGCCATCCTCAAGGGCCTGAAGGACGCGCTGTTCGCGCTGGGCGTGCCCATCCTCATCTTCGGCGGCATACGCATGGGCGTGGCCACCGTCACCGAGATGGCGGCCTTCGCCGTGGTGTACTCGCTGCTGGTGGGCGGGCTGGTCTACCGCCGGCTGAGCTGGCGCGGCATCTACCAGGCGCTGGTCGACACCTGCGTGGCGACCGGCGTGATCTGCCTGCTGATGGGGTTCGCCATGATCTTCGGCTACCTGCTGGCGACCGAAGGGGTGCCGGGCGCGGTGGCGCAATGGATACGCGACAACCACATCAGCCCCTGGGGCGTCATGCTGATCACGGCGCTGATCTTCGTGTTCATCGGCGCGGTGCTCGAGGGCGCGCCCGCCGTGCTGATCTTCGTGCCCATCCTGCTGCCCGTGGTGCGCGAGCTGGGCATCGACGTGGTGCATTGGCTGACCGTCGTGGTGCTGGCCTCGGGCATCGGGCTGTTCGTGCCGCCCACCGGGCTGGCGGTGCTGGTGGCATGCAGCGTGGGGCGGGTCAGCATGCAGGCCATCATCCGGCCGCTGATTCCCTTCCTGCTGCTGCTTCTGGCCGGCCTGGCGGTGATCATGGCCTTTCCGGTCATCTCGATCGGCCTGCCGCGCGCCATGGGCATTCCGTGGTAGGGCGCCGCGGCCATGCGCGCGGCTGATCCGGACAGCCCGTACAGCTGGGCGGTGGCGGCGGCCACGCTGGTGCTGGCCTCGCTCAGCTTCGGCGCCGCCAACTCGCTGCCCATGCTGTTTCCCGAGCTTTCGGCCGAGTTCGGCTGGGACGGCAGCAGCGTGGCCTCGCTGTATGGCGCCACCATGGCCGGCGCGGCGGTGTCGTCCCTGCTGATGGGGCGGCTGCTCGATCGCATCGGTTTCTTTCCGATCGGCGTGGTGGCGACGCTGGCGATGTGCGGCGGGATGGCGCTGGCCAGCGTGGCGACGGCGCGCTGGCAGTTCTACCTGATCTACGCGGTGCTGATAGGCGGGCTGGGCCAGGGGGCGTTTCTCAGCACCGTCGCCGCGGCGGTGTCGCAATGGTTCCTGCGCAGCCGGTCGCTGGCGGTGGCCATTGCCCTGTGCGGACAGGGCGTGGGCGGCCTGCTGGTGCCGCCGCTGCTGCGCGCCGTCAGCGGCGGGCACGGCTGGCGCGACGCGCTGCTGGCCTACGCGGCCGTCGCGGTGGTCGCGATGCTGGCCGCCATGGCGCTGTACATGCCGCGCCCGCCGGTCGGCCTGGGCAGGCCCCGGTCCCTGGCCGGCCCGCCTGCCGGCGCGGCCGCGCCGGATGGCGGCCGGCTGATCGTGTGGCTGGCGCTGGCGCTGCTCCTGGCCAATTCGGCCGCGGCGGGCGTGGCCTCGCACCTGGTTTCGTACGGCGCGCAGGCCGGCCTGTCGCCGGTGCGCGCGGGCGCCCTGATGTCGGCGCACTATGGGCTCGTGCTGGTCGCCCGGCTGGCGATCGGCTATTCGCTCGACCGCCTGGACAAGTACGCCGTGCTGCTGGCGACCACCGCCATCCAGATCGTGGGCGCGCTGCTGCTGCAGTTCACCGACTCCATCGCCATGGTGGTGGCCGGCGCGGCCGCCATCGGCATCGGCTTCGGCGGCTACTACCCGGCCTACGGCGCGCTGATGCAGGGCCATTATCCCAAGGAGCAGGTCGGCCGGCGCCTGACCGAGCTGTATCTGGCCAGCTTCATCGCGGCCGGCTTCGGGACCTGGCTGGTGGGCACGCTGTTCGATCTGCGCGGCGGCCGTTTCGACCTGGCTTTCTTTGCCGCCTTGCTGCTGAGCATGCTGGCGCTGGGCATCGTGCTGGCGTGCAAGTCCCGCATTGCCGGGCACGGCGGCGCGAAGCGGCTGGCGCTGCCCGCGCAACGCTAGGCCGCGGGAACAACAGCTATTCCCGCGGCGGGCTTGCGCCGCAGGCGGCGCGCGCGGCACGATCGCTTCCACGTCGCACGACAGGCACGGGAGGCCAGCCATGGAGCAGCAGCACACCATCGTCATCATCGGCGCCGGGCAGGCCGGCGGCTGGGCCGCGCGGACGCTGCGCGCCGAGGGCTATGCCGGCCGCGTGCTGCTGTGCGGCGACGAAACCGCGCCGCCCTACGAGCGGCCGCCCTTGTCCAAGGAGCAACTGGCGGCGCAGGCGCCGGCCTTGCCCAGCCTGATGGACGCGGCGCAGCTGGCCGAGCTGCATATCGACTGGCTCGGCGGCGCGGCCGCCACGCGGATCGACCGCGCCGGCCGCCGGGTGCTGCTGGGCGACGGGCAGGCGTTGCGCTACGACGCGCTGATCCTGTGCACAGGCGGGCGGCCCAGGCTGCCGCCGCTGCCCGGCGCGGACCTGCCCTGCGTCCATACCTTGCGCACCATCGACGATGCCGCCCGTCTGCGCGCGGCCTTCGACGGCACGCCACGCGTCGCGGTGCTGGGCGGAGGGTGGATAGGGCTGGAAGTGGCGGCCGCGGCGCGCCAGCGGGGGGGCGCGGTGGTGCTGCTCGAAGCCGCCGACCGCCTGTGCGCCCGCAGCGGTCCGGGGCTGCTGTCCGAGACGCTGGCGCGGCTGCATGCCGGCCAGGGGGTGGACCTGCGCCTGAACGCCCGGGTCCAGCGCATAGACGCGCATGGGCGCGGCTGCCGGCTGGCGCTGGCCGATGGCCAGGGGATCGAGGCCGACATCGTGGTCGCGGGCGTGGGGCTGGTGCGCAACGACGAGCTGGCAAGACAGGCCGGGCTGGCCTGCGATCACGGGGTGATCGTCGACGGCGCCTGCCGCACGTCGGACCCGGATATCTACGCCGCGGGCGACGTCGCGGTGATGGCGCGGCCGGATGGGAAGCTGGCGGGCCTGGAATCCTGGCAGAACGCGCAGGACCAGGGCATCGCGGCGGCCCGCGCCGCGCTGGGCCAGGCGGTGCGCTACGCGCCGCTGCCGTTTTTCTGGTCGCAGCAGTACGACACCTTGGTGCAGATGGCCGGCGCCAGCGAACCGGGCGCCGCGCTGGTGCTGCGCCAGGGCGGGCCGGCGCAGCTGCTCTGCGTGGAGATGCGCGCCGATGGCAGGGCGGCGGCCGTGCTGGGCGTCAATGCAGCGCGCGAGTTCCGCCAGCTGCGCAAATACATCGCCGAAGGCGCGCGCCTGGATGCGCGGCGCCTGGCCGACCCGCGCTCGCCGCTGGCCGGCGCCGTGCTGGGCGAGGCTGCCGCATAGCACCGCCGGCGGGAATAACACCTGCTCCATGGCGATGCTTGCCGCCGGGCGGCCGCTGCCGCAACATCCCTTGCCAGACATCCCTGGGGAGACGCGCAATGAACATGGACGAGACCCAAGCGCTGGTTGCCGTGGTCTACCGATTTTTCAGCGGCCTGGACCGGCGCGACAACGAGGCGGTGGCCGGCCTGATGGCCGATGACGGCGTGTGGAACCGCCAGGGGACGGAACTGGTCGGCCCCGACGCGGTGCGCGCGGCCCTGGCGCAGCGCGACCCGCGCCGCCAGACCGCCCATATCGTCTCGAACCTGTGGATCGAGCAGGCCACGCCGGACAGCGCGCGCGTGCGCTTCTACATGACGGCCTACGAAACCCTCACCTCGCCCGACGGGGTGGTCGGCGAGCCGCGCATGCTGGGCGTGCGCGACTGCGTCGACGAGCTGGCGCGCGTCGGCGGCGCCTGGCGCATCGCGCGCAAGCAGAGCCGCCGCCTGCTGCCGGCGGAATGAATCCCGAACAACCCCGCACCGGAGACATGGCCGTGCTTGACGACGCCCTGCTGGACACGCTTGCGCGCGAACTGTACGAAGCCGAGCAGACGCGCACCCCGATCCGCCAGCTGTCGCTGCGCCACCCGGCGCTGACGATCGAGGATGCCTACGCGATCCAGCGCAAGTGGGTGGCGCTGAAGATCGCCGCGGGCAACCCGCTCAAGGGCCACAAGATCGGCCTGACCTCGCGTGCCATGCAGGCGGCGATCGGCATCGACGAGCCGGACTACGGCGCCTTGCTGGACGACATGTTCTTCGCCGACGGGGCGACCATCCCGGCCGGCCGTTTCATCGCGCCGCGGGTCGAGGTGGAGCTGGCCTTCATCATGGGCAGGCGGCTGGAGGGGCCCGACGTCACGCTGTTCGACGTGCTGGAGGCAGCGCGCTATGTCACGCCGGCCCTGGAAATCCTCGACGCGCGCGTGCAGATGGTGGACCCGCAGACGCGCGCCACCCGCAAGGTGACCGACACCATCTCCGACAACGCGGCCAATGCCGGCGTGGTCCTGGGCGGGCGTCCGGTGCGCGTGGACGAGGTCGACCTGCGCCGCGTCGGCGCGATCCTCATGCGCAACGCCGTGGTCGAGGAAACCGGGCTGGCCGCCGGCGTGCTCAACCATCCCGCCAACGGCGTGGCGTGGCTGGCCAGGAAACTGTCGGCGCATGGCATCGCGCTGGAAAAGGACCAGGTCATCATGACCGGCTCGTTCACCCGGCCGGTGCACGCGGCCAGCGGCGATACCCTGTCGGCCGATTACGGGCCGCTGGGCACGGTCAGCTGCCATTTCGCCTGACGGCAAGCGCCGATCAGGGGAAACCATGAGGCGCGGCCGAGCGTTGCGCGCTTGGGCTAGACTGTGTCCAGACCGGCGCGGCGCATTCCATCGCAGCCGACCCCATCGCGCTTGAGATGCAGGCGCGCGCCGCTGGCGCGCACCCGGCGCGTGGGCGGCCGGGACACGTACAGGAGACAGGCATGGGAGGCGCCTCGACGGAGTTCATCGGGCTGCGGCAGCCGTCGGCATTGGCATTCGAAGACTTGACCACGCTGCGCATCTTCGTGCGCACGGTGGAGATCGGCAATTTCTCCGAGGTGGCGCGCCGCATCGGCGCCAACCCGGCGATGGTCAGCAAGCGCATCGCCAACCTGGAGCACAAGATCGGGCAGCGCCTGCTCAACCGCAATACGCGCCGGCTCATGGTGACCGAGGCCGGGCAGCGTCTCTACGACCATTGCATGCGCGCGCTGATCGAGCTGGACCAGGCCGCCGAGGAAATGTCGAACATGCAGGACAAGGCCAGCGGGCTCTTGCGCATGACGGCGCCGGCCATGCTCGGCGAGGCGGTGATCGCGCCGCAGCTGCCGCAGTTCCTGCAGCAGAACCCGCTGCTGTCGCTGGACATCAATTTCTCGCTCGAGAAGGTCGACCTGTTCAAGGCCCGCATCGACGTGGCGGTGCGGATCGCCGATTCGGTCGATCCCGGCCTGGTGGCCATCAAGCTGGCGCCTTACCGGCGGGTCTTCTGCGTTGCGCCGCAATACATCGAGGCCAAGGGCACGCCCGAGCTGCCGGCCGATCTCATGGACCACAATTGTTTGATCACGCGCGGCTCGGTGCTCAACACCCGCTGGCCGGTGCGCCTGGACGGGGAGATCGGCAACGTGCCGGTCAAGGGCAACCTGGTGACCGACAACGGCCATGCCGCGCGGCTCGCCTGCCTGGCCGGCCTGGGCGTGATGATGGCGCCGCGCTGGCTGCTCGACGAGGACATCCGCGCCGGGCGCCTGGTGGAGGTGCTGGCGGACTACGTGCCGGACAACCGCTCGGTCTATGCTTTGCTGCTGCAGCGCACCGGCTTTTCGGCCAAGCTGCAGATCGCGATCGATTTCCTCAAGCGCTGCTTTGCCTCGATGAACTAATGCGAGCCGTCGCGCGCGGCGCGCGGCATGGCCGGGCGCCGCCGCTCGGCCAGGATGCTGTACAGATTGCCGGCCAGTATCATGCCGGCGCCCAGGAACAGCAGCGGCTCGATGGCCTCGCCGTAGAACACGGCGCCCACCACGGCGATGAGCGGCAGGCGCAGGAAATCCAGCGGCACCACGACGGTGGCGTCGGCCAGCGCCATGGCCCGCGCCAGGCAGTAGTGCGTGGCCAGCCCCATGGTGCCCACCACCAGTATCCACGGCCACACGTGCGGCGGCGGTGAACTCCAGTTGGCCAGCGCCGGCGCCAGGCCCAGCGGCAATTGCACCAGCGTCATGTAGAACAGGATGCACAGCGGCGTCTCGGTGCGCGCCAGCATCTTGGTCATGATGTAGGCCAGCGCGAAGGCGACCGCGCCCAGCAGGACCGCCAGCGCCGCGGGGTGGATCATGCCGCTGCCCGGCCGCACGATGACGAACACGCCCGCCAGCCCCAGCGCCACCGCCAGCAGGCGCGCCGCCGTCAGGCGCTCGCCCAGCAGCACGGCGGCCAGCAGGGCGGTCCAGACCGGCACGGTGAATTCGATCGCGAACACCTCCGCCATCGGGATGAAGGCGATGCCGTAGACCCAGCCGTACTGGGCCAGGAAATGGGTGGCGTTGCGCAGGACGTGCAGGCCGGGGCGCGCCGTGGCGACCTTCCGCCAGCCCGCGCGCCAGACCAGCGGCACGATGATCAGCAGCCCGCAGGCGCTGCGGAAGAACAGGATCTGGAATACCGAGACGTGGGCCGACAGCTCGCGCGTGGCGACCGCCATGGCCAGCAAGGAAACCAGCGCTCCGCTCATCCAGCATGCCGCGCGCATGGTCGGCTGCCAGTTCGATATCCCCATTTTCTGTCTCCGGGCGCCCGCATGGCGTGATGGATTATGGCATCGCGTGGCCGGGCCCGGCTGTCGCGCCGGGAACAGCAGTTGTTCCGGCGCGCGCCTTGTTGGCCGGGCCCGCCCCGGTGCACGATGGGCGGCCGGACGGCGCTGCCGCCCGCGAACAACCAGGCAAGGAGGCATGCAGGCAATGAGCGAACAGTGGACCGATGTCGGCGGGGAAGACATGCTCACCGAAGAGGAGCCAGTGGCGGTCAGGGTGGCCGACCGGGAGATCGCGCTGTATCTGGCGCACGGCGAGGTCTATGCGACCGACAACCTGTGCACCCATGGCAACGCCCGGCTGTGCGACGGCTTCCAGGAAGGGCACGAGATCGAGTGCCCGCTGCACCAGGGGCGCTTCGACATCCGGGACGGTCGCGCGCTGTGCGCGCCGCTGACCCGCGACATCCGGACTTACCCTAGCCGCGTCGAAGGTGGCCGGGTGCTGGTACGGGTGGCGGGCGCGGATTGATCTTGGCGGGAATAGCTGCTGTTCCGGGCGTGCCATTGTCCCGCCGGACGCCGCATCGCACACTTTCCCGCATCGCACACATGTATGTTCTGGGCGGCCGCGCCCGGGCACGGAGATCCGGATGAAACTAGTCAGTTACCTCGATCGCACGCAGCGCGACCCCCAGCCCTCGTATGGGGCGGTGGTGGGCGAACGCATCATCGACCTGGCCACGCCGCAGGCGCCGACGCTGCGCGCCGCGCTGGCCCGCGACGGCGTCGACGGCCTGGCGGCGCGGCTGCGCCAGGCGGACGGTGCCGCCGGCCTGGCGCTGGCCGACGCGACCCTGCTGGCGCCCATTACCGACCCCGACAAGATCCTGTGCATCGGCCTGAACTACCGCCTGCACGCCGAGGAGGCCGGCATGGCCATTCCGGCCAGGCCGTCGACCTTCGTGCGCTTTGTCGGTTCGCTGGCCGCGCAGGGGCAGCCGGTGCTGCGCCCGGCGGAGTCGGACCAGTTCGACTACGAGGCCGAGCTGGCGGTCATCATCGGCAAGCCGGCCCGCCGCGTCAGCCAGGCGCGGGCCATGGAGCACGTGGCCGGCTACGCCTGCCTGGCCGAGAACTCGGTGCGCGACTGGCAGCGCCACTCCACCCAGGCCACGCCGGGCAAGAACTTCGTGCGCTCCGGTGCCTTCGGACCGTGGCTGGTGACGGCCGACGAGGCCGGCGCGCCCGAGGCCATGACGGTGATCGGCAGGCTCAATGGCGAAACCGTACAACACGACAGCGTCGCCAACATGATCTTCACGGTGGCGCAGCTGGTCAGCTATCTCTCGACATTCGCCGAGCTGCTGCCCGGCGATGTCATTGCCACCGGCACGCCGGCCGGCGTGGGCATGTCGCGCAAACCGCCGCGCTACCTGCGGCCGGGGGATGTGTTCGAGGTGGACATTTCCGGGGTGGGCGTATTGCGCAACCCGGTCGACGACGATTCTAGATAAAGGGACCACCCATGCTGTCATCGGCAATCTGGCTCAGCGAAGAGAACATTACGGCACTGGTTTCCCTCAAGGAGGCGATAGGCGTGCTGGAGACCGGGGTGCGCGCCCTGGGCACCGGCGAGGGTTTCAACATTCCCAAGGCGCTGGGCGCCTATGGCGACGCATCCTCGATGCACTCGCTGGGGTCGGCGCTGCCCGAAGCGGGCTTCTGCGGCTACAAGAACTGGATCAATACGCCGCGCGGCGCCAAGGCGGTCTATGTCCTGTTCGATGCGCACGAAGGCCGCCTGCTGGCCATCATGGAGGCCAACGCCCTGGGGCAGATGCGCACCTCGGCCATGACCGGGCTGGGCACCAAGTGGGTGGCGCGTCCCGGCGCCGACGACATGGCCATCATCGGCACGGGGCGCCAGGCCCTGGCGCAGGTGGCGGCCGTGCATGCGGTGTGGCCGCTGGCGCGCATCCGCGTCTGGAGCCCCACGGCCGAGAACCGCCAGGCGTTTTTCGAGACCTTGCGCGCGCAATTCGATACCGAGGTGGTGGTCGCCGATTCGCTGGCGCAGGCCTGCGATGGGGCCACCATCGTCACCACCGTCACGCGCGCCCGCGAGCCGTTCCTCGATGCCGGCGTGCTGGGGCGCGGCGTGCACCTGAACGCGGTGGGCGCCATCCTGCCGCACAGCGCGGAGTTCAGCCAGGACGTGTTCGCGCGCGTGGGCTTCATCGCGGTCGACGATGTGGCCGGGGCCCAGAAGGCCTCGCGCGAGTTCATCGACTATTTCGAGAAGGGCCCCGGCAAGGGCGACTGGAGCAGGGTGCGCCCGCTGGGCGAAGTCATCGCCGGCGGCGAGACGCCGGCGCCCGATTGCGACATCAGCCTGTTCAAGGCCATGGGCATGGGCATATCTGATCTGTCGGTCGCCGTGCTAGCGTATCAGCGCGCAAAAGATGCGCAGATCGGGCAATCCATTTCACTGATGGCCAACGCTCCGATCCGGCTGCCCGTCTGACGGGGTCGGATCGGGGGGCGGACCGGTATGGAACACAAGGAGACAACATTGGACAACAAGATCAAACTGGTGGACGTCAGCGGCCGGCCGGCCCGCGAACAGACGTTCTGGCCCACCGTGGTGCTGCCCAGGGCAGCCATCGAATCGGAGATCGAACGCCTGGCGTCCATCCCCGCGCCGGCCGACGGCCTGCGCGCCGCCTCGGTGGATCATCCGTCCAATACCGGCCCGATCCCGGCCTACGCGCCCGGCATCGACGTGCAGATCGTCGTGCTCAAGCCGGGCGAGCAGACCGAGCCGATGCTGCGCAATTCGAGCTGTGTCGATATGTGCATCCGCGGCAAGGGCCAGGTCACGACAGGCGCGAAAACCTTCCAGGCCGAACGGTTCGATGTGTGGAACACGCCGTCGATGATGCCGGTGGTCTACCGCAACGACGGTTCCGACCTGTTCGTGCGGCTGTGCTACAGCAACGCGCCGCTGCTCGAGCGCCTGGACGTGCACTATGTGGGCCAGGTGGCCAACGCCACGCGCCCGGGCTCCCAGGATGCCGCGCTGGCGGCCAGCCAGCGGCGCGCGCGCGACGCCGCCACCCCGATACCGATCGGCGAGGACGGCGCCCAGATGCTGGGCTACGAGTGGCTGGTGGACATCGATACCGTCGATTCGCGCATGCTGCACTGGCCCTGGAAGGATGTTTCGCCGCATCTGGAAACGGTCTACGGCATGGACCTCGCGTACACGGGACGCCATCTGTACGTGCTGTACAACCCGGCCACCGAGCGGCGCATCGGCACCTCGCACAGTTTCTTCGCCACCATCGCCAAGCTGACGCCCGGCAAGGTCGACCAGCCGCACCGCCACACCTCGGCCGCCATCAACTACATCATGTGGGGCAACGGCAAGAGCGTGGTCAACGGCGAGAAAATCCAGTGGCAGGAGGGCGACCTGCATTTCTCGGCGCCGGGCTGGTCGGTGCACAACCACGCCTCGCGCGACCAGGGCTTCGTGGCGCTCACCATCCAGGATCATCCGCTGCATATCGCCATGGAGTCGCTGCTGTGGCAGGAAACCCTGAAGTCGCCGATCCTGAAGCTGGGCTCGGAGCAGGGGATCCAGACCAACCTCTCGCGCGTCGCCGCGTAGGCCCGCCATGAGAGACCGAATCGTTCCCATGGTGGCGCCCGTGCCGCGCGACCCGGCGCTCTTTGCGCTCGAGGCATCGGTACGCCGGCTATACGACGAGATCGCCGACATGCTCGACCAGGACCTGGTCGAGCGCTTCCCCGATTATTTCGTCGAGGACTGCCTGTACCAGGTCGTCTCGCGCGAGAACTACGCCGAGGGCCTGCCCCAGGCCAACATCTATTGCGACGGGCTGGGCATGGTGCGCGACCGCGTCACCGCCTTGCGCGAGACGCAGGTCTACGTGCCGCGCATCTGGCGTCACTTCATCAGCGGCGTGCGCATCACCGCCATCGATGGCGAGGATATCCACGCACGCGCCAATTTCCTGATCACCGAGGCGATGTCGGATGCCGATCCGACCATTTTCCTGGTCGGCCAGTACCTGGACGTGCTGGTGCGCGACGGCGACGAGCTGAAGTTCTGGCAGCACCTGGCCGTTTTCGACAATCACCACGTCAGGCGCTCCCTGATCGTGCCGGTCTGAGGGAAGGAGCATCCGATGGATCAACGAGTCAATCCGGCGGCCGAGGCCGGCCGGCAATGGCCGGCCGAGGGGTGGACCCGCGTGCCGTTCTGGGTCTATACCGACGCGCAGGTCTACGAGCGCGAGCTGGAAGCCTTCTACTACGGCCCGACCTGGAACTTCGTGGCGCTGGAGTGCGAGATTCCCGAGCAGGGCTCGTACAAGCGCGCCTGGATCGGCGAACGCCAGGTCGTGGTGGTGCGTGGCGAGGGCGGGCAGGTCCACGTCTGGGAAAACCGCTGCGCGCACCGGGGCGCGAGGCTGTGCTGGAAGAACAAGGGCCAGGAGACCTCGTTCACCTGCCCTTACCATCAGTGGAACTTCAACCTGGCCGGCCAGCTGCAGGGCGTGCCGCTCAAGCACGGCGTGCTGAAGAAAGGCGGCATGCCGGCCGATTTCGATACCTCCGCGCACGCGCTCAAATCCTTGCCGCGTGCATGTCGAGCGCGGTTCGATATGGGCCAGCTTCAGCGACGAGGCGCCGCCGTTCGAGCAGTACTGCGGCGCGGAGGTGATGGCCGGCCTGCACCGCCAGTTCGACGGCAGGCCGCTGCGGCTGCTGGGCTACAGCCGCCAGCTCATTCCCGGCAACTGGAAGCTGTACTTCGAGAACCTGAAGGATCCCTACCACGCCACGCTGCTGCATTCCTTTCTCATCACCTTCGGGCTGTGGCGCGCCGATACCCAATCGGAGAGCATCCCGCTCGACGACGGGCACAGCATGATGGTGTCGCGCAACGTCGGCAAGAAAAAGTCGGACGCGACCGCCGAGATCACGCGGTTCAAGGACGCGCTGGAGCTCAACGACCTGGACACGGTCACGCCGCGCACCGAGTTCGAGGACGGCAAGGTGGTCGCCATCTGCCTGTTCCCCAGCGTGATCATCCATCAGCAGGCCAACACCTTCGGCGTGCGCCACGTCATTCCCAAGGGCGTGGATTCGTTCGAGCTGGCGTGGACGTTCTTCGGCTATGCCGATGACGACGACGAGATGCAGCGCCTGCGCGTGCGCCACGCCAACCTGTACGGCCCGGCGGGAATCGCAGCTGGGCGCGCACCACTACGGCCATCGCAGCGCCGTGGTGGAAATGGGCGGACGGGACGTGGAGCGGCAGGATCACATGGTGACCGAGGTATTGATCCGCGCCTTCTACAAGCACTATCGCGAGGTCATGGGCCTGTACGCGGGGCCTGGTTTTCAAACCGGCAGCAAGGTTCCCGGCGAGGATACGCCGGTACGACAAGGACAGGAGGAGACATGAACAAGATCCAAGGGCAAAACGCCGCGCCGTCGCGCCGGCGCTTCATCAAGGGGGCCGGGGCGTTTGGGGCGGCCGCGCTGTTCGGCGGCGCCGCCCCGGCCGTGCTGGCGCAATCGCGCCAGCCGCTGCGCATCGGCGCGCTCAATTCGTACTCGAAGGTGTTCGCCGCGCTGGGCAATGCCAACCTGAATGGCATGAACATGTACTTCGACCAGATCGGCAACACCATTGCCGGACGCAAGGTCGAAGTGATCCGCGAAGACGACGAGATCAACCCCCAGGTCGGGCTGCAGAAGCTGAAGAAGCTGGTCGAGAGCGACCGCTGCGACATCGTCACCGGCATCCAGGCCAGCAACGTGGCCATGGCGGCGGTCGAGTACCTGCGCCAGAGCAAGGCCTTCATGCTGTGCTCGGGCGCCGGCGTGGCGCAGCTGTCGTATACCGGCATGCCGTACTTCTTCCGCTGCTCGATTTCGACGGTGCCCATCCATGCCACCATGGGCGAATGGTTCTATGACAACGTGGCCAAGGAAGCCTTGCTCATGGCCTCGGATTTCGCCGGCGGGCGCAACACCCTGGAAGAGTTTAAGGCCGGCTTCTCCCGCAAGGGCGGCCGGATCATCAAGGAGATCTATCCGCCGCTGGGCAACAACGATTTCAGCCCCTATCTGGCCGACATCCGCAGCATGAGCCCGCAGGCCACGTTCAGCTTCTACGCCGGCACCGACGCGGTGCGCTTCGTCAAGCAGTACGACGAGTACGGCCTGAAGGCCAAGTCGCGGCTGACCGGGTCGGGCTTCATGCTCGACAGCGACACCATTCCGGCGCAGGGACGCGCCGCCCTGGGCGCGCTCAATTCGCTGCATTACGCCGATACGCTGGACAACCCGGCCAACCTGAAGTTCGTGGCCGATTACCGGGCGCGCTTCAAGGATTATCCCAGCGTCTACAGCGAGTACGGCTACGTGGCCGCACGCATCATCCATCTGGCGCTGGAAGCCGTCGACGGCAACAGCGAGGACAAGGACAAGCTGCGCGCGGCCATGCGCGCCATCAAGCTGGACGCGCCGCGCGGGCCCTTCCGCTTCAACGAGGAAACGCAAAGCCCGATCCATAACGTGTACATCCGCGAGGTGGCCGAGGTCGACGGGCGGCTCACCAACAAGGTGATCCACACCATCCCCGACGCGATCGAGCCGCCGCGCCGGCTGAGCGGATCCGTGCCGGCGGCCCGCTGCGGGCGGGGCGCCGGCGTGCTTGCATCGACTACGAAGGCGCTATGGATTTCGTCATTACACAATTGCTCAACAGCCTGGTCCTGGGCGTGTTGCTGTTCATGATGTCCGCCGGCCTGTCGCTGATCTTCGGCCTGATGAACGTCGTCAACATCGCGCACGGCTCGTTCTTCATGATCGGCGCGTTCACGGCCTACACGCTGGCGCAGTTCTCGGGCAACTTCTGGTTCGCGCTGGGCGTGGGCTGGATCCCGGCGGTGGCGGCGGCGGTGCTGATGGAACGGGTGTTCATCCGTCCGCTGTACAAGCGCGGCCACCTCGACCAGGTACTGTTGACCTTCGGGTTCATTTTCGTCTTCGGCGATATCTGCAAATACCTGTGGGGCGCCGATATCCGCAACGTCGCGCCTCCGGAAATGCTGGAGGGCAGCCTGGAGCTGGCCGGCGCCATCGTTCCCAAGTACCGCCTGTTCCTGGTGTGCTTCGGCGGCGTGGTGGCCGTCGCCCTGTGGTGGTTCCTGGAGCGCAGCCGCATCGGCGCCATGGTGCGGGCCGGCGTCGACGACGCCGCGACGGCGGCGGGCATCGGCATCAACGTGCCCCTGCTGTTCGGTTGCATCTTCGCGCTGGGCGCGGCGCTGGCGGCCATCGGCGGCATCGTCGCCAGCCCCATCCTGGGGGTATACCTGGGCATGGATGTGGAGATCCTCATCCCCGCCTTCATCGTGACGGTGGTCGGCGGCATGGGCAGCCTGCGCGGCGCGCTGGTGGCCGCCATGCTGGTCGGCGCCATCGACACCTTCGGCAAGGCGTATTTCCCCGACTACGCGCTGTTCCTCGTTTACCTGCTCATGGTGGTGGTGCTGCTCACCCGACCGCAGGGTTTGTTCGGCATTGCGAGAGCCTGACCATGAAGACCGCATCCAGACCTATGCTGTTCGCCCTGCTGTGCGCCGCGCTGGCGGCCGCGCCGCTGGCCAGCGACTATACGCTCGGGCTGATCTCGGAGATCCTGATCTTCGCCATCTTCGCGATGAGCCTGAACCTGCTGGTGGGATACACCGGCCTGATGTCGCTCGGGCACGCCGCGTTCTTCGGCATGTCCACCTATACCGTGATCGCCCTGGGCGTGCACCTGGGCATATCGGGCTGGTGGGGCATCCTGGCCGGCGTGGCCATGGCCACCGCGCTGGCGGCGGTGATCGGGGTGTTCTGCATCCGCGTCAGCGGCATCCCCTTTCTCATGCTCACCATGGCGTTCTCGCAGCTGCTGTACGCCGCCTCGCTGAAATGGCGTTCGCTCAGCGGCGGCTCCGACGGCCTGGTCGGCTTCGTGCGGCCGGCGCTGTTCGGCGTCAGCCTGTCCGAGAGCGCGGTGGCGCGCTACGCCGTGGTCGCGGTCGGTTTCGCGCTGGTGCTGGTGTTCCTGTGGTGCCTGGTGCGCTCGCCGCTGGGCAGCATCTTCATCGGCATCCGCGACAACGAACAGCGGATGCGGGCCATCGGCTATCCGGTGCAGCGCTTCAAGCTGCTGTCATTCATCATCGCCGGCTTCCTGGCCGGCGTTGCCGGGGCGCTGTACGCGCTGTTCAACGCCTATGTCTCCACCGACATCCTGCATTGGCACCTCTCGGGCGACGTCATGATCATGATGATCCTGGGCGGCAGCGGCACGGTGCTGGGACCGGCGATCGGCGCGGCGCTGTTCCTGCTGCTGAAGAACTTCATCGGCTCGTACAACGACTACTGGTCGTTCTGGGTCGGCGCGGTGTTCATCTTCTGCGTCATGTTCATGCGCGAGGGCGTATGGGGCTACGCGGTCGCGCGCTGGCGCGCGGCGCACCGCAGCGCGCCGCCGCAGGCGCCGCCCGAACCGCCGGTGGCCAAGGCCGTGCTGCGGGAGGCCAAATGACCATGCTCCAGACCGAGAACCTGTGCAAGGCCTTCGGCAGCGTCGTGGTGACCCGCAACGTCAGCCTCAGCATGCGGGCCGGCGAGCGCCATATCATCATCGGCCCCAACGGCGCCGGCAAGACCAGCCTCGTGCACCAGCTGACCGGCCAGTTGAAGCCCTCGTCGGGGCGCATCCTGTTCAAGGGGCGCGACATCACCGGCGCGGCGCCGGACGCCATCTGCCAGATGGGGGTGGGCCGCACCTTCCAGAAGAACAACCTGTTCATGAACCTGAGCGTGCGCGAGAACGTGCGCCTGGCCGTGCAGGCCAAGCAGGGCGGCTGGTACGAGGCGCTGCGCGGCATCGAGACCCGCCATGCGCAATGGGAGCGCGCCGACCAGCTGCTCGAACAGGTGCGGCTGGCCAGCGGCGCCCGCCAGCGCGTCGGGGAGCTGTCGTACGGCGAGCAGCGTCAGCTGGAGGTGGCCATCGCCATGGCGGCCGAGCCCGAACTGCTGCTGCTCGACGAGCCCACCTCGGGCATGTCGCCGGCCGAGACCGACCGCATGATAGACCTGGTGCGCAGCCTGCCGCCGTCGCTGGCGGTGCTGATGATCGAGCACGACATGAAAGTGGTGTTCTCGCTGGCCGACACCATCACCGTGCTGTATTACGGCGAAGTCCTGGCAAGCGGCGCGCCCTGCGACATCCAGGGCAACCAGCGGGTGCGGGACGTCTACCTGGGAGGGAAGCACTGATGCTGGAAGTCAGCGGTATCAACACCTACTACGGCGCCAGCCACGTGCTGCGCGACGTGTCGCTGCAGGTGCGCGACGGCGAGGTCACCTCCATCCTGGGACGCAACGGCGCCGGCAAGACCACCACCGTGCTGTCCATCATGGGCTACCTGAAGCCGCGCAGCGGCCGCATCGCCTATCGCGGCCGCGATATAGGCGGCGCGCCCTCGCACCGCATCTCGCGCCTGGGCCTGGGCTTCGTGCCGCAGGAACGCGGCATCTTCGACAGTCTCACCGTCGAGGAAAACCTGACCGTGGCGGCGCGGCCCGGGCGCGACGGACGCTGGACCCTGGAGCGCATCTACGCGCTGTTTCCGCGCCTGAAGGAGCGCCGCGCCAACCGCGGCTTCCAGCTCTCGGGCGGCGAGCAGCAAATGGTGTCCATCGCGCGCGCCCTGATGCTCAATCCGTCCGTCATCCTGTTCGACGAACCTTCCGAAGGCCTGGCGCCCCTGATTGTCGACGAGATCGTCGAGATCCTGCGCAAGCTGAAATCCGAAGGCATGGCGGTCCTGCTGATCGAACAGAACCTGAGCGTCGCGCTGGACCTGGGCGACACGCATTACGTGCTGTCCAAGGGGGAGGTGTGCTTCACGGGCGACAGCGCCGCGTTGCGCGGCAACGAGTCGGTGCTCAGCACCCACCTCAGCGTCTAGGGGGCGCCATGGACCAGCGCGGGCTGTTCGTGGTCACCGGCGGCAGCCGTGGCATCGGCGCGGCCATCGCCAGGCTGGCCGCGCGCGACTATCCGGTCGCCATCCTGTATCGCGCCGACGCGGCCGCGGCCGAAGCGGTCGTCGGCGATATCGCCGCGCAGGGTGGCCGCGCCGTGGCGCTGCAGGCCGACGTCGGCGACGAAGCCTCGCTGATGGACGCGTTCGCGCGGCTGGACCGGCTGGGCCGCATCGCGGTGCTGGTCAACAACGCCGGCGTCACCGGTGGCGTGGCGCGGGTCGAGGACGTGGCGCGCGGCACCCTGGAAGAAGTGTGGCGGGTCAATGTGCTGGGCGCCTTCCTGGCCGCGCGCGAGGCGGTGCGCCGCATGTCGAGGCGCCGTGGCGGGGCGGGCGGCGCCATCGTCAACGTGTCTTCCGGCGCCGCGCAATTGGGTTCGGCCGGCAGCTGGGTGCACTACGGGGCCACCAAGGGCGCGCTGGATACGATGACCGTGGGCCTGGCGCGCGAGGTGGCCGGCGAGGGCATACGCGTCAACGCGGTGCGGCCCGGCGTCATCGATACCGAGGTGCATGCCCAGCGCACGCCCGAACAATTGCGGCGCATGGTCGGCGCCATTCCATTGGGCCGCATGGGCACGGCCGGGGAAATCGCCCAGGCCGTCGTCTGGCTGGCCGGCGAGCAGGCCTCGTACGTTACCGGCTGTCTGCTGGACGCGCGCGGCGGCTTCTAGGGGCGGCGCGTGGCGTCGCCCCGTGCGGCACGGCCTTAGAAGCCGACCGCCTGGCCGTCGCGGCGCGAGTCGGAGGCGGCCAGGTAGCCGCCTTCGGGCAGGCGGCAGATCAGCTGGGCCGAACCGAACTCCAGGCTGTCGGCCGGCGCCACCGCCACATTGTGGCCGCGGTCGCGCAGCGTCTGCACCACGTCGGCGGGCAGGTGTGCCTCGACGTTGACCACCGGCCCGTTCTCGACCCGGAAGCGCGGCGCGTCGCTCATGGCCTGCGGGTTCTGGCCGAAGGCGGCCAGGCGGGTCGCCATCTGCAGGTGGCCCTGCGCCTGCATCGATCCGCCCATCACGCCGAACGACATGGCCGGCTGGCCCTTGCGCGTCATGAAGGCGGGAATGATGGTGTGCATGGGCTTCTTGCGCGGCGCCACCTGGTTGACGTGGCCCGGCGTGAGCACGAAGTTCATGCCGCGGTTGTGCAGGCTGATGCCGGTGTCGGGCACCACCACGCCGGAGCCGAAGCCGTGGTAGTTGGACTGGATGAACGACACCATGGTGCCGTCGGCGTCGGCCGCGGTCAGGTAGACCGTGCCGCCCGTGGCCGGCGCCCCGGCGGCCGGGACGCTGCTGCGGTCCATCGAGATCAGGCGCGCGCGCTCGGCCAGGTAGGCGGGGTCGAGCAGGGCGGCGGCGTTCACGCGCATGTGGCGCGGGTCGGTCACATGCTGGTGCAGGTCGGCGAAGGCCAGCTTCATGGCCTCGATGCTGACGTGGTAATAGTCCGCGCTGTCGTGGCCCATGGCTTCCAGGTCGAACTGCTCCAGCATGCCCAGCGCCATCAGGGCCGCGATGCCCTGGCCGTTGGACGGGATCTCGTGCAGTTCGTAGTCGCGGAACGACTGCGAAATCGGCTCGACCCATTCCGGGCGGTGCTCGGCCAGGTCCTGCTCGCGCAGCGCGCCGCCGGTCTGGCGCGCGAAGTCGGCGATGCGGCGGGCCAGTTCGCCCTGGTAGAAGCTGGCGCCGCCCGTCTCGGCGATCTCGCGCAAGGTGCGCGCCTGGGCCGGGAAGCGCCACCACTGGCCGGCCTGCGGCGCCTGCCCTTGCGGCAGGAAGGCGTCGGCGAAGCCCGGCTCGCCGGCCAGCTTGGGGGCCTGCGTGGCCCACTGGCGCGCGATGGTGGGCGAGACCGGGAAACCCTGCTCGGCATAGGCGATGGCCGGCTCGAACAAGGCGGCGAACGGCAGCTTGCCGAAGCGCTCCGACAGGGCCTTCCAGCCCGCCACCTGGCCCGGCACGGTGACCGCGCCCCAGCCGGTGGGCGGCATGGTCTCGCGGCCGGCGAAATACTCCGGCGTCCAGGCGGCCGGCGCGCAGCCGCTGGAGTTCAGGCCGTGCAGGCGGCCGCCATGCCAGACCAGCGCGAACAGATCGCCGCCGATGCCGTTCATGACCGGCTCGACCACGGTCAGCGCAATGGCCGTGGCGATGGCGCTGTCCACCGCGTTGCCGCCGGCCAGCAGCATGCGCAGGCCGGCCTGCGCCGCCAGAGGCTGGCTGGTGGCTACCGCATTGGATGCCAGCACGGGCATTTTGCGGCTGGCGTAGGGGAAGGACCAATCGAAAGGAAGTGACATGGCTGCTGCCGTAGGTTGGAGATTACTGGGGCGTGATGCCGGCCTGCTCGACCAGCTTGCGGGTGCGCGGCAGTTCGGCCTTGATGAACGCGGCGAACTGCTCGCGGCTGCCGCCTTGCGGCTCGGCGCCGGTTTCGGCCAGCTTGTTGCGCAAGGCCGGGTCGGCCAGCACCTTGTTGACCGCCTGGTTCAGCTTGTCGAGGACCGGCGCGGGCGTGCCGTGGGGGGCGACCAGACCGTACCACGGCGCGATATCGTAGCCGCTGTAGCCTTGCTCGGCGATGGTCGGGATCTGCGGCGCCATGGCCGAACGCTGGGCGTTGGACATGCCCAGCGCCACCAGCGCGCCGCTGTTGACCTGGGGCAGGCCGGTCATGATGGTGTCGAAGTACATCGAGACCTGGCCGCTGAGCAGCGCCGGAATGGCTTCGCCGGCCCCCTTGTAGGGCACGTGCAGGATGTCGATGCCGGCCACCGACTTGAGCATCTCGCCGGCCATGTGCGAGGTGGTGCCGGTGCCGAACGAGGCATAGGTCAGCTTGCCCGGGTTGGCCTTGGCGTAAGCCACCATCTCCGGCAGGGTCTTGAACGGCTGCGACGGGTTGGCCAGCAGGATATTGGGCGTATAGGCCACCATCGACACCAGCTCGAAGCTGTCCGGGTCATAGGACAGGCGCTTTTGCAGATAGCGGTTGGTCACGATGGCCGCGGGGCCCCCCATCAGCAGGGTGTAGCCGTCGGGCTCGGCGCGCGCCACCGCGGCGCTGCCGATGGCCGCCGCCGCGCCCGGGCGGGCCTCGATGACGAAGGGCTGGCCCAGCTCCTTGGCCAGCGCCGCGCCCAGCTGGCGCGAGATGAGGTCGGTGGCCGAGCCGGCCTGGAACGGTACGACGATCTTGACCGGGTGCTGCGGCCAGTCGGTGCCGCTGGCGCCGGCCTGGCCGGCAAATGCGATCGAAACGGCGGCCAGCGCCTGCAAAAGACGGAATTTCATGGTTTCCCCTGGAAGTGGATGCGGCGTGTCGCGCGGGCGGCCGGGCCGCCCGCGTGGCAAGTGCTGCCCGGATTAGACGGGACGCGGACCTGGCACGACATTAGGTATTGTATCAATGGATTATTGGATCCAATTCATGTTATGGTCGCCGCTAACTATCATTGCGGTTTAACCGTCCGAGATCCCGATGCTGCAATCCCAGAAGACAGCAGTCAGCGCCGAGGAAGAGGCCTACCAGTACCTGCAGCAGGAAATCCGCCTGGGCCGCTACGCGCCCGGCCAACGCCTGGTGCCCGAAGCCATCGCCGGCGAGATCGGCACCAGCCGCATGCCGGTGCGCGGCGCGCTGCGCCGCCTGGCCTCCGAAGGCCTGGTCGAAATCCGCGCCAACCGCGGCGCCGTGGTGCGCGGCCTGAATCGCCAGGAAATGCTGGAAGTCTTCGAGATGCGCTCGGTCCTTGAAGGCCTGGCCGTGCGCAACGCCCTGGCCAACCTGGGCGACGAGCACATCCGGCGGCTCTCCAGCATGCTGGACCAGATGGAGGCCGGCTCGGGCGACTACCTGGACTGGACCACCGCCCACCGCGAATTCCACGAATACCTGTGCAGCTTCTGCCGCCAGCCGCGCCTGCTGCGCCAGATCTCCGAGCTGCACTCGGTCGTCGAACCCTACATGCGGCTGTGGGCCGCGCAGCCCGGCCGCAGCCTGCGCGCGCGCGAATCCCACCAGGAACTGATCGACGCGCTCAAGACCCGCGACGCGGCCCGCGCCGAAGCCGCCGCGCGCCAGCACGTGCTCAATACCGTGCCGGTGCTGCAGGATTTCCTCGCCCAGGCGGGCTGACTGCATGCGCGGATCGCGCTGACACCCTGTGCCGGGTTGTCCCCAGCGGTAACAGTCTGGCGCGCGCGCCGGCGCTAAGATCGGGCGCTTGCGTTGCGCAACGCCGGAGGCAAGCATGCTCGATTCCGTCCTCGCGCCGTGGGCATTGACCGGCCGCTTGTGGCTGAGGTTCTGGCCGCAATTGATGGCGCTGGTGGCGGCCGGCGTGCTGGCGCACGGCCTGCTGATGTGGCTGGCCGTGCACACGGGCTTCGCCAACCATCTGGCCGGCCTGGCCGTGCTGACGCTGGTGGCGCTGAGCCAGCTGGTGGTCACCGTGGCCATGTTCCTGGTGGTCCTGCCCGGCCTGCCGGCGCTGCGGGCCGCGCAGCAGGCCGCCCGCGCCGGCGAGGACAGCGCGCGTCCGGGCATGGCCCGCCTGGCCCGCATCATCACGGTGGCGCTGCTGCCGTTCTTCGCCTATTACGCGGCCTGGGGGTTCCTGGGCAACACCGTGCGACAGTACTCCCGCCTGGCCATCCACCTGGATCCGCTGGGCACGCATGGCAACGTGCTGGACGCGCTGGACTCGCGCTGGCTGCTGGTCTCGGTGGCCGTGTCCTGGCTGGTGCGCAGGATCGCCCTGCGCGCCCGCGACCGCACCCGGCAGCCCGGCTGGCAACTGCTGGTCGTGCTGTGCGAGACCAATTGGATCCTGGTCGGCCTGTACGTGATCAGCCGCTGGAAGGACCAGGCCTGGCAATGGCTGCTGGCGCAGCGCGACTGGAGCGCGGTGCTGGATTTCTGGCAGCGCCTGCTCACGCCGCTGGCCAATGCCTGGTCGGCGGGCATGGTGCCGGCCGAGGCCGAGGCCGTCGGTTGGGGCGCCACGCTGGTCAACCTGTTCTTCTACGCCTTGCTGCCCGTCGTCTGGCTGGTCATGGTGGCGCTGATCTACGGCTACGACGTGCGCGAGGATGCCGAGTTGCGGCGCGTGCGCCGGCTCGAGCGGCTGGGCCAGCGCTACCAGTCCGTGCCGCGTTTTCTGCGCGATTTCGTCGAGCATTTCATCGGCGGCTACCGCAAGCGCTATCTGCCGCTGGCCAATGGCGTGCGCCTGGCTTTTCACAGCGGCGCCGTGTTGCTGGTCACGCTGATCGTCGGCTACCGGCTCATCGACTGGGGCGCGGCGTGGCTATGGTACGGCGCCGCGCGCCTGATCGGGCCGCACCCGCTCGACTCCTGGCAGATCCTGGGCGACGCACTGTCGGTCCTGTTCGGCAGCCCGTTCCGGGACTCGTCCACCGGCCTGTTGATCGAGCCCTTGCGCATCTGCTTCCTGGCGGCCGTGCTGGAGTGCGCTTTCTCGCCCTGGCAGGCGCGCCGCGCCGCCAGCCCCGCGCTGGCGGCCTGAGTCAATCGGCCGCGGGAACCGCGAAGCGCAGGTAGGCGGGCCGTTCGCTGCCGACCGAGACCGACAGCGTCAGCGGCCTGGCCACGTCCGGCGGCAGCATGAACACTTCCATGATGGTCAGCTTCGAGCCAGGCGGCACGCCGCGATGGGCCGCCGCCAGGCAGCCGCGCGCCATGTGGGGCGCCATGCGCAAGACCGGTTCGGTGGCGGGCCGCCACACGCGGCCGCGCGCGTCGTGCAGCGCGATGCGGCAGGCCTGCCAGCGCCTGGGCAAGTCGTTGGCCTGGACCTGCACTTCGAAGGCCGCATAGGATGCGCGCGACCCCGGCAGCCAGCCGCGCCGGGCCGGCGCGTCGATGATGCCGAATTCGAGCAGCTTCCACTGCGCCCCGCCCAGCGCGCCCTGCGCCTGCGCGGGCACATCGCGCGGCCGCAGCTCGCGGTTGACCAGCCATTGGGGCACGTTGTCGTCGTTGCGCCAGGCCAGCGACAGCGCCAGCACCGCCGGCAGTAGCCACAGGCTGCGGCGGCGCCACGTGCGTTCGGCCGTGCCGGGAGCGTTCATGGGATGGCGTCCTGGTCCAGGTCGTGGCTGGCTACGGTTTCGGGCCGCCCGTCGGCCCCTACCGGCACGTCGTCCAGCGCGATGCGCGCCTGCGAATCGAGCCGGGGCGAGTAGCGCTCCGACAGCAGCAGCGTGGCGCCGCGCGCCTGGTCGGGGCGGATTTCGAACACCAGCCGCACCGTGCGCGGCAGGCCGGGGTCCAGCATGTAGGGCGGCACGCCGGGCGCCAGGCCGAGGCGGTCGGTGTGCCGATAGGTCAGCGCGTCCGGGCCCAGCCAGGCCGCCTCGCCCACCTGGGTGGAGGCGTCCAGCGCGGCCAGCCGCACCCACACGACGGCCCACACGCCGGCGGTCTCGCGCACGCGCTCGCGCCCCAGGCTGCGATAGCGCAGCTGGCGCGCGAACTGCACGCGCTGCACCGTCGCGTCGAACTGGCGCGTGCGCACTGCCTCGCCCATGGCGCCGCGTTCGACGATGGGGCCGGTCAGGTCCAGGTAGCGCGGCGTGCTGCGCTGCATGCCGTACAGCGCCAGCGCGGCCAGCAGCAGCAGGGCCAGCGTGCCCAGGCGCGCGCTCATCGCGGATCCTGCGGCGCGTGCGCGCGCACCGGCAGCTCGACGCGGCCGATCAGCACCGGGTTGTACCAGCCGGGCGTGCCGTACAGATTGTCCACCGGCTTGTAGGTCTTGCTTTCCACCGCGAAGGCGGCTTGCGGCGGCGGCGCCACGCCGGCCGGCAGGGGCCAGACGAAGGCCACGCGTTCGGGCAGTCCGGGGTGCAGGGCGGGGCCCTGCTGCGGGTCGCGCACCGACACCACGGCGGGCTGGGCGGGCGTGACGCCCGGCGGCGCCCGCCATTGCAGCAGGTCCAGGTAGTCGTGGGAGGATTCGGCGGTGCGGTTGGTCAGTTCCGCCTCGACCACCAGGGCCGAGTGCCCGGGCTTGACCCACACCTCGTACACCTTGCCCGATGCCAGCCAGGCGGCGTGCGGCACCAGGCGCCACTGGCCGGTCTGCACCGTCGAACCGGCGCCGAACACGGGTTCGGCCGCCGCCCGGGTGCCGTCGTACGCGCCATACAGGGCGACGCTGGCGGCGGCAGCCAGCGAGCCGATGCCGGCCACGCCGGTCACGACACGGGCTTTGAGCGAGTGCAGTACGCGCATCCGGCCTCCTGGCGCGCCGCGGCGGCGCGCTTCAAGCCCCACATGGTAGGCGGCGCGCCCGCGCGCGGCGCCGGCGGGATGTGTCCAAGCGTGTCGGAGGCAGGCGTGGCGGACCGCTGGGCCAAATCTTGAAACAAACTGGGCGCCTGCCGCCCGGCAGGCGCTTGGCGCATCACGGCGCGTAGGCCGTGATATCCAACAGCGTATGCGCGCCGCGCACCGCCAGCGGTCCGCCCAGCACCAGCGTGGTCGACACCGGTTTCAGGCCGGGAAAGTGCGCGGCCCATTCATCCATCGCCTCGGCGAAGTGCTCGCCCTGGTCATGGAAGCACACGCGCCGCACCACATTGTCCAGCGTCGTTCCCGCTTCCTCGCAGATGGCCGCCACGTTCTTGAGCATGTACGCCATTTGCTGGCGCGCGGGCAGGCCGTAGTACGGGAAATTGGGATGGCGGGCCATGCCTTCGGCCAGGGCGCCGCTGGCATCGGCGGGCATCTGCTGGCTGAAGAACAGCAGGTTGCCGGCCTTGACGGCCTGAGGCTCGTGGCTGAATGGCTTGGGCGCCTTGCTGGTGTAGACGGTCTCGATCGTCTTGCGACTGTCCTCGACCAGCAGCGTCAGCGCGATTTCGACGCGGCGTCCCTGGCCGCCGGCCAGGCCCATGTAAGGCATGACCACGCGCGCCGGCGGATTGTCGGGGAACCAGCGCTTCCAGGCGGCCTCCATGGCCGCGTACTCGGACGGATGGCCGATGTACACCTCGGCCTTGACGGCGCGCCGCAGCGACGAGCCGGCGGCCTGCGCCAGCCTGGCCAGATGGCGCAGGACCTGGTCGGTCTGCTGTTGCGTGCCAGCGCCGGCCGGCATGCGTTGCCAGGATTCGCTCGACAGGAAGACCCAATCGCCGCGCCGCACCGCGCCAGCCTGGCCGGGCTGGCGCGCGGGCTGCTCGACGCCGACATTGCGCCCGCCATCGTCCACGCACAGCAGGTCGATTTCAAGCAGCGTGTCCTTGACCATCAACGCCTTCACGCCCATGGCGGTCGAGGCCGGGCCGGGCGCCGCCAGGAAGGCGTCGCGCTCGGCGAAATGGGCCTGGACGGGAATGCGCGGCCAGTTGTTGCCGCGCGCGAACTCGTCCATGGTCGGGTGCGGCGAGGTCAGCCACTGCCACAGGCGGGCGGTATCGCGGCCCAGGTCCAGGCCGGCGGCCGCCACGGTGCGGGCCACGTTGGACATCACGAAGCGCGACTGCAGCGTCAACTGCTCGGCGAACGTGCCGTCGCTGCGGGCTTGCGGCGCCACGCCAGTCTCGAAGTCGCTGGCCAGCTGGCCGGCGATGAACAGCCAGCCCGCCGCCTTGATCGCGGGCGTATACGGCATCAGCGGCTTTTCCACGCCGCCGGGCCAGAAGCCCTGGGGCGTCAGCGTGCCGCGCGCGGCGGCCTGGCCGGCGGCCTGCGCGGCCAGGCCGAGCGGCGCGGCCAGCGTCATGCCGACGGCGGCGCCCTGGATAAAGCGGCGGCGATTCATCATGGTGGTCATAACGGTTCCTTGAAAATCCAGTTTTGGGCAAGCGGGTAGTCAGCGCGTGGCGGCAGGGGCCGGCGCGGCATCACCGCATCGCCAGGCGCGGGTAGTCGGTGTAGCCGCGCGCGCCGCCGCCGTAGAACGTGGCCTGGTCGGGCGGGTTCAGCGGCTGGCCGGCGCGCAGGCGCGCCACGAAATCCGGGTTGGCCAGCGCCCAGCGGCCGACCGGCGCGATGTCGGCCAGGCCCGTCTCGACGTCCTGGCCGATCAGCTCGATCGGCCGGTTGACGCGGTTGACCAGCAGGGGGCCGCGCCACAGCTGCCGGAGATCCTTGAGCAAAGCCTCGTCGCCGTTGTGCGCGATGTGCAGGTACGACAGCTTCAACTGCGCCAGGCCCGCCACCAGGTGGCGATACATGTCGCCGTAGTGCGGGCCCTCGTCGATGCCCCCCCCAGGCGCGAGCCGGGCGAAAGCCGGATGCCGGTGCGGTCGGCGCCGATTTCCTCGGCTACGGCGGCCGCGACCTCCAGCGCGAAGCGCGTGCGGTGCGCGACGGGCCCGCCATAGGCATCGTCGCGATGGTTGGCGTTGGCAGAGAGGAACTGCTGGATCAGGTAGCCGTTGGCGCCGTGTATCTCCACGCCGTCGGCGCCGGCCTCGATGGCGCGCGGCGGCATGCCGGTAGTCGCGCACCGTGGCCTGGATCTCGTCCGGCGACAGCGCGCGCGGCGCGGGCACCTGCTGCATGCCCGTGGGCGTGTGGATCTGGGCCTCGGGCGCGATGGCCGAGGGGGCGACGGCCTGCCGTCCATGCGGCGTATTGGCCGGGTGGGACATGCGGCCGGCGTGCATGACCTGGATATACAGGTGGCCGCCTGCGGCGTGCACCGCATCGGCCACTTTGCGCCAGCCGGCGACGTGGGCCTCGCTGTAGATGCCCGGCGAATTGAGAAAGCCCTGGCCGTCGGCCGAAGGCTGGGTGCCCTCCGAGATCAGCAAGCCCAGCGATGCGCGCTGCGCGTAGTACTCGGCCGCCAGCTCGCCGGGCGTGCCGTCGTCTTGCGCGCGGCTGCGGGTCAGGGGAGACATCGCCAGGCGATGAGCGAGATTCATGCGGCCGATCTGGATCGGATCCCAGAGAGAGGTCATGGCGTATTCCTACCGATTTGAGGTGAAGGGGCTGCACGTCGAGTGCGTGATCGGTAAGGTAGTTCGTTCCAATAATTGTCGGAAGACTGTATTGTTTGTATGGTTTGTCTCAAAAATGGATCAAACATGGATTTGTCCGCGCTTGCCGACTTCAACCTGGTTGCCGCCCATGGCGGCTTCGGCAAGGCCAGCCGCAGCAGCGGCAGGCCCAAGGCCACGCTGTCGCGGCGGGTCATGGACTTGGAGCAAAGCCTGGGGGTGCGCCTGCTCGAGCGCGGCGCCCGTTCGCTGCGGCTGACCGAAGAGGGCCAGGCGCTGCACGAGCGCACCTGCGGCCCGCTGGGTGAAATCATCGAAGCCGGCGAGTCGGTGGCGGCCGGCCTGTCCGCCCCGCGAGGGCGGCTGCGCGTCAGCGCGCCGGTGCTGTTCTCCAGCACCTTGCTGGGCCGGATCGCGGCCGGTTTCGCGCAGGCCTACCCCGAGGTGCGCCTGGACGTCGTGGCCGAAGACCGCAACATCGATCTGGTCGACGACGGCTACGACGTGGCCATTCGCGTCAATCCCCGTCCGGACGCCGCGCTGGTGGGGCGCTGCTTCGCCCGCGACGACATGCTGCTGGTGGCGCCGCCTGCGCTGGCGCGGCCGGCGGCCGCCGCCGATGGGCAGGCGCCCACGGTGCCCGCGGTCGCCCTGGCCAATGTGTTCGACAGCGGCGCCTGGCACTACCAGGACGGCGATACGTTGAACACCGTCATGCCCGATGTGCGCCTGCGCCTGTCTTCGCTCCTCATGATCCGCGATGCCGTGCAGGCCGGCGCCGGCGCGGCGCTTATCCCGCGTTCGCTGCTGGCGCAGGGCGGGGCGCACGCCAGCCTGGCGGTGTGGGGGCGCATCCCCGACCGGCCCGTCGAACTGTGGGTCCTGCACAACTCGCGCCGCCTGGTCAGCACCAAGGTGGCGGCATTCGTGGAATACCTCTGCGCGGCGTTCCCCGCGCGCACCCTGACCGGCAGGGCCGCAGCCTAGCGCGCGTGGCGCGGAAAGACCAGCAGGTCGGCCGTCACCGGTTCCCTGTTGTCGAATAACAGGTAATGCGTGGCGTCCGGATATTCGCCGTGGCGCGCGCCGGATCCGCATGCCCTTGGCGGGGTCCTGCGGCCGGACGTCCGAAAACCGGGATATTCCGAGAAGCAATCGGCTGGCGCCTTCCAGACTGTGCGCATACCATTGCCCTCTTTTGCCACGCATTTCGAGCGTATGGATTCCCTTGCGCCCGACGCAGGCTCGCCTCGCCATGACCGACACGGCATACCACCAACTCATCGCCGATTTCGGCCGCCTCATCGGCATCGACTCGCTCAACCCCGTGTGTCAGTTGATTTTCGAACCGTGCGCACCGGTCTTCATCGCACCGGTGCACGCCCGGGCGGAAATCATGATTTCCTGCGTGCTGGGCACGGCGGACACGGTCAACCCGGCAAGCATGGCCCGAGCCAACTTCATGCAGGCCGGCAGCGGCGTCGTGGCCTGCATCGGTGGCGATGGGTTGTCCTATCTGCAGCAGGCCATACCCCTGTCGCGCGCCACGCCCGCGATCCTGCTCGATCACTGTGAGCGTCTGCTGCAGGAAGCCTCGCGCTGGCGCGTCGGCGACCACGACGGCTGCGCCAGCTCGGCCCCGAATATCGCCGCGCTGACGCGCGGCGTCTAGGTCGGCGGCGACTTGCCGGGCGCCGCTGCGGCAGGCTCAACTCGCCTTCTGTATGACGCCCTTGAGCGAATCCGCGACCTGCTTGACCACCGTGCTCTGTAGATCGATCATGACGACCCACGATTGCATTTCCTGTTGCACGATCAGCAGGTCGGACGTGCTTACCGCGCCGTCTCCGCGCGCGCTGAGCGCCTCCAGGCGACTGCGCAGGTCGCGTTCGTGAGCGTTCAGCCGCGTATTGACCGCCTGGTTGACGCTCTGCATGGTCACTCGGTCTGCATCGCCGCCCAGGTTAATGGCCATGCTTGTCTCCTTCGGCGCATTGTTCATTGCTCAGGCGCGTCAAGACTGACGCCGGAGGGTTGTCCGGCCCGGTCGGGCGCTGCAGCAATACCTGCCGGGCCGCGGTGGCGGCCGCCAGCGCGTCGCGCCATACGGGATAGGTGTCGCGCCCCACGCCATCGTGCAGGCGGACGCGCAAACGTGTCTCCAGTTCGCCGAGCTGCGACAGCAAGGTGTCGCGCAAGGCGGAACCGCCCGGCGATGCCAGGCGCACTTCCAGTTCGGTCAGGGCTAGAACAGATGTATTCATATGATGTTGCAGGCGAGGGTTGACGGCTACCGAGGCGATTTCATCGCGTCACGATGACCGGTTCGGGACCATCGAAGACCAGGCGGCCGGATTCGATGGCGGTAAGGCGATACTGGTCCCGCAGTCCGCCCACCAGGAGGCGGCTGCCATCGGCCAGCATCAGGTACGGTTGCGGGCCGCTCACGACACTGCGTATCTCGAACGGCACGTGATCCCGCGTCGCGCGCGCGGCGGTGGCCGGCAGCCGGACGACGTCGTAGTTGCGCTGGTTGAACGCGGCCACCAGCTCGCGCAGGCGCGCCATGCGGCCTGCCGCCAATCCGCCGGGATCTGCGTCGAGGCGGTCGGCGTGCCAGGCCGGGATCTGCGTCGAGGCGGTCGGCGTGCCAGCTGAGCTTGACGCCGTCGAGGCGTTCGTCGGCCAGCTGGGCCGCGAACTGGGCCGAGACCTCGTCGGCCAGGCGCACATCGCGACCGAGGATCGTCATGCCCGGCAGGCGCATGCGCACCGCGTGCAGCGCCGCGGCGCGTTCGTGCGCATCGCTGGCGATGCCCGAGATCGCCAGGCGGCCATTGCCGTACGGGCGCGCCATGTAGCGCACTCCGAATGTCGCCAGGACATCGCAGGCCAGGGCCCTGGCCTCGTCCTGCCTGCTTACCTGCATGGCAGGCCGTGGCGCAAGTTGCGCCAAGGCCCGGGCGACCCGAGCGAATTCCGTCTCGTCGTGCACCCATCCGGTCACGGTGAGCACGCCGCCACGGCCGTAGGCCGCTTGTAATTGCTCAGCAAGGCCCAGGCTGTCGATGAGCGCCGCGGCGCGGATCAGCGGCGCGGCGGACGTTGGGGGCGGCGCGGCCGGCGGCGCGGCGGGTGTGGTCACGGAAACCAGCGCCGTGGCCAGGCCGACCAGCAGGACGGCCGCGGCCGCGCCCAGCGCCAGCCAGGGCCGTCCTGCACGTCGGCGCGGCATGAGGGCGTCGACGGACGGCGGGCTTGTCGAGCTAGGGGCGTCGTGCAAGGCTGTGGCGCTGCCGTCGGGGCCGCGCGGCTCTGGCGGCGCGGGCCACGGCGCGGAAGGGGCGGCCACGGTGATCCAGGTCGCTCCCAGCTGTACGGGTTCGTTGAAGGCCGCGGGCGGGCACGGCGCCTGGGCGTCCAGGCCGGGCGTCATGGCGCCGGCCAACCGCCAGCCGGACTGGTCGATCTCCAGCCATCCCGCCACTTCGGGCATGTCCTCGCCGGTCAGGACGATATCGCAATGCGGATTGGCGCCCACGCGCGCGCCATGCACGGCCGGGCAGCGCGCCCTGCACTGTGCGCCTGAAAGCACGCGGAATTCCAGCGCCGCCGTCATAGATCCACCCTGCCCAGGGGCTGTACATTGATCTCCGGCGTCAGTTCCTGTAGGACAGCACCGGCAGGGCGTAGAGATCGGCTTCGATCATCTTGCGCGTGTAGCGCCGGATGTCCATCGACGTCAGCAAGACGGGACGGCTCGCGCCGGCGGCCAGATCGCCGACACATTGGCGTATGTACTCGACCAGCCGGCGTGTCGTGTCCGGATCGAGGGCGAGATAACTGCCGGCGGCGGTCTGCCGGATGGCGGCGCGCACGGTTTCCTCGACCTTGGGGGCCAGCAGGTAGGCGGGCAGGATATTGTGGCCGCTGGTGTACTTGTAGCTGATATAGCGCTTGAGTGCGATTCGGACATACTCCGTAAGCAGGACGGTATCCTTTTCCTTCTGGCCCCATTCGACCAGCGCTTCCAGGACAGCGCGCAGGTTGCGTATCGACACTTCCTCGGAAACAAGGCGCTGCAGGATTTCGGCAATCTTCTGCACCGGCATGACGCGCAGGCACTCCTTGACCAGATCGGGAAATCGTTCTTCCATGGCCGAAAGCAGAAACCGGGTTTCCTGGATGCCGATGAAATCGGCTGAATATTTTTTCAGTACATATGCCAAGTGCCAAGTCAGGATCTGGCTGATACCCAGGTAAGGAATACCTGCATCGCGCAAGGCGCCGGTCAGACTGGCTGCAACCCAGATCGTGGGCGTATCAGGCAGAAAGGCCGCGCCCGTTTCGTATGCGATCCGCAGGGCCTGCAGGTTCTGCTCGGTGTCCCGCACCAGCACGGCATCGTCGCGCAACATCCCCTGCGCCACCGGGATCTCCGACAGCACGATGGTGTAGGTATTGGCGGCCAGCGCTTCGGTGAAGCGCAACTGGATGCCGGGAAATGGCACGCCCAAGTCGAAATAGAGCGCCCGCCGGATCTGCAGCAGATCGTCGGTGAGGGTGGCCGGCTCGAACCGGGGCTGCAGCCGCGCGGCCACGTCGATGATCAGCGGGACGGTGGGAGCGAATTCCGCCTGTCCATCCGCCGGCGCGCGGGTGCGGGGCTGGCCGTCGGCAGCCATGCCGGCGAGCGCGGGCCCGGCGCCTTCGGGCGGACGCTGGGATGCGCGCAGCAGTACGAAACCGATGGTGCCCACCACGGCGGCCAGGGCGAAGAAGACCAGCGTGGGCATGCCGGGAATGAGGCCCAGGCCTGCCGAGATCGCGCCGGCAATGACCAGGGCGCGAGGCTGCGCCAGCACTTGTGCGCCGATGTCGGTGCCTACGTTGGAGGGGCCATCCCCGGTCTGCACCCGCGTCACGATGATTCCCGCGCAGATGGCGATGAACAGCGCCGGGATCTGCGCGATGAGCCCGTCGCCTATGGTCAGGATGGCATATGTCTGCACGGCCTCGCCGGCGCTCAGGCCGCGCTGCAGCACGCCGACCAGCATGCCGCCAAGCAGGTTGACGGCAACGATGATCAGGCCGGCGATGGCATCGCCCTTGACGAACTTCATCGCGCCGTCCATGGCGCCATACAGTTGGCTTTCCTTCTCGACCGTACGGCGTCGGCGGCGGGCTTCGTCCATGTCTATGGTGCCCGCGCGCAAGTCCGCGTCGATGGACATCTGCTTGCCGGGCATGGCGTCCAGCGAGAAGCGCGCGGCGACTTCGGCCACCCGCTCCGCGCCTTTGGTGATGACCACGAACTGCACGATCGTGAGGATGAGGAAAACCACCAGGCCGACGATCAGGTTGCCGCCCACCACGAAGTTGCCGAAGGTCTCGATGATGTGGCCGGCATCGCCTTGCAGCAGGATCAGCCGCGTGGTCGCGATGGAGATGCCCAGCCGGAACAGCGTGGTGACCAGCAGGACCGAAGGGAACGAGGAAAACGCCAGGGGCGAAGGCAGGTACATCGCGACCATCAGCAGGACTGCGGACAGCGTCATGTTCGCACCGATCAGCACGTCGACCAGCGTCGTGGGCAACGGCAGGATCATCATGAAGACGATCGCCACGATGAGCACGGCCAGTACGATGTCGTTGCGGCTGGTGGCCAGCGCCACCGCGCGTTGCAGGCGGAGAATGGATTTCTTGCTCGTCATGGCGGGGGCGCGCTCGCGCAAGACGCCGCCCGTAGCGCCATATAGTCACGCATGGCCTGGCGGGCGTCGTCGGGTCGGTTCAGCGCCTGCATGGCCTGCGCCCGGACCAGATGGCCGGCGGCATCGGGTGTGGCGCGCAGCGCGCGCTTGTCCAGCGTGACCAAGGCCATGCGCGGTTCGTCCTGGTGCAGATAGCCCAGCGCCAGGGCCAGCAGGGACTGGCTGTCGATCGCGTCCAGGGCATCCAGGGCCGCCAGCAGGGCAACCGTCTTGCTCCATTGGCGCTGCAACTGGTAGTGGTGCGCAAGCAATTGCAGAAGTTCGCGTACCTGAAGGCTGGGGGAGGGTAGGGTATGCGGCATCATCCCTGGTAGAGCGCGCTGCGATACATGGCAGCCAGGTCACGCAGCTTTCCGGCCTCGTTGAGGACGTGCAAGGCGCGGCTCAAGGCCGGCGCGGTGTTGCCGGCGTGCAGTTCCATGGCCCGGGACAGTTCGTCGCGCGCCCGCGCCAGGGCGCGCTCGAACTGCGCGGGCTGGAGCAATGCGCCATCCGTCAGGCGGGGCCGCGCCGACTCGTCGAGCATCGCGCTCAGGTCCGGACGTACGAGCAGGGCTTTCAGATGATCGACCGCGCCGGTGGCGGGCGGCTCGAGCCAGCGCTCGGGTGGCAGGGTGGGGGCGGGCTCGCAGCGGGGGCCGGGAACGATGTGGTCGACGCCGCGCTCCAGGCCAAGGTGCATGGCATGCATGCCGGGTACGGCGCTGGACATGGCGTCACGCCTCCAGGCGGTCGAGCCAGTTCGTCAGGCCCAGCACCGCCAGGCGCAACGCCGCTGCGTCGAGCGAGCGTTCGGGCAGTCGTGTCTGCGCGACGATCCAGTCCTCGCTGTCCTCCGACCAGAGTGACGTCTGGATGGATGCGGCGCCGCCGCGCTGTCCATGGGCCCGTTTCCATGCCGCCAGCAACACGGAGGCGGCGTCGCGCTCCGCCCGCTGGGCCAGGTGGACCAGGGCCGCGCCGGCGACGCATTCGACGCCCAGGCGGCGCCCGTTGGACAGCGCCAGCGACGCCGATCGGGACGGCCCGAATGCCAGGCCCTCGATGCCGATATCCTGGCCGAACTGATGCAGCGCCTTATCGGCAGTATTCATGCGTTCTCCATTGCTATCGCGTTGTCCAGCGCATCCTGCGCAGCCGCCAGGACGGTGGCGCGCACGTCCATGTCGGCGTAGATCTGCGTGGGCAGGTCTTTGAGAATCTGGCGTACGCCGCCGAGGAATGCGATGCGCTCGGAGAGGGCATTCGCGCCGTGGCGCTCTGCCAGCTTCTCGAAGCGCGCGGGCGCAATCCATTTGTCCTCGCTGATTCCCACAAGATCGCGCATCAGGCCCTGGGCGTCCGCACACTCCTGCGAGCCTGCGTTGCCCAGCCGTTGTTTCAGGGCATTGCATTCCTCCAGTACCGTGGCGGCCACCTCGACTTGATAGAGATCGCTCGCCAACACTTGCAGCCTGACGCCGTCCGTCGACGGTGTCGCCGCGGCCAGGTCGTGTCCCAGCGCCTGAATCAGCGCGCCCAGCGCGCCGTGGATGTCGTCGTTCCCATAGCGTTCCAGCACCAGGTCCAGCGTGCGCGCCAACGACAGCTGGCCCAGGGCGATGTCGCGGTACGCGTGCTGGAAGCCGGCCAGCTCGTCAGCGGAACGCGCGAACGCGCTGGCCGTGGGCAGGGTGTTGATGCCGGCGCGGATTTCGGGGCCATGGGCGAGCTCCAGGTCGGCCAATGCATCGCGCAGGGCTTCGAGCGCGTGCGGCGCGGCGTCCTCGTGCTCGCCGCGCTGCAGCGCGTGCTGCAGCGCGAGGTATTGCTGCGTGACACCGGTAAACGCTTGCGCGGCCAGTTGCATGGGGGCGCCCCGGCCGCGCAGCAGCTCGGCGGTCAGGGCTTCCAGTTTTGCCTGCGCGTCGGGGTCGTGGGTGTGGGAAAACAGTTCCGCAAGCTGCGCCGCGTCCAGCCAGAGCATCGGACGTTCGGCCGTGACCTTGCGTTCGGAGTGATGCTTTTCCTCGGCAGCCTGCGCCATGTGCAGGCTGAGCTCCTCGGCCGCGTCCGCCAGCGATATGCCGGTGGGCGCCGGTGCGATGCGCTGGCCTTGCAGCCAGCCGGAGGAGGTGTTGGCCGAGGCGTCGTGGCGCCCCTGCATGGCGGCGTGGAAGGGATTGGGGGCGGCATCGATACGAGTCATGGGGAGTCCTCGGAGAAGGAACCATTTGCCTACTGGTGCAGTGAGTGTCGCGCGCGCGGCCATGGTTCCCGGAAACGGGCGCGATATTGGGCAATTCGCAGCCTGGAACTTGCCGCGGGCGCAGGGTTACTCAGCATGCGTCTTTCAACTCGAAGGAGCCCTCATGACCATTGATCTCGGAGTTTCACTCACGTCGCAGGCCGGCGGCCTGCAAGGCATCGACCTCAAGAGCATGGATATCCAGACTCTCATGGTGTATGTGCAGGGTCGTCGCGCCGAACTCCTCACGGCTCAAATGCAGACCCAGGCCGAAGTGGTGCAGAAGGCCAATGAACGCATGGCGCAGCTCAACGAGGTCCTGTCCGCGCTGTCCCGGGCCAAGGCCGAGTTTCCGCCCAATCCGAAGCCGGGCGACACCATCCCGGGCTGGGACAACCAGAAGGTCAGCCGGATCGAGGTTCCTCTCAATGATGCGCTGCGCGCTGCCGGCCTGACGGGCATGTTCGAAGCGCGCGATGGCCAAGTGACCGCCCCCGGCGGCCGGGGTACGCAGGTCGTGAACGGCACGGGCGTCATGGCCGGTTCCATGACCTATAAGGAACTCGAAAGTGCCTACACCACCGTAAAGGGGATGCTGGATACGGCGTCCAATACGCAACAGATGGACATGATCAGGCTGCAGGCCGCCAGCAACAAGCGCAACGAGGCTTTCGAGGTCATGACCAACACCGAGAAGCGGCGCAGCGACCTGAACAGTTCCATCACCAACAACATGTGCTAAGCGCTGCACAAAGGGGTATTCCATGCAGGAGCAAGACATCCAATCCATCATGCGTGCCGCGGAAGAGCTGGTCGAGCAGACCCGCAAGGCGTTGTGCAGCGTCGACGAGATCTACGCCCACGTTGGCGTCGACCCCGCCCGCCTGCGCAACCTGGCGGTCGAGCAGGCAAGGATAGAGGCCGAGGCCCAGGCGGCGTTCCGTGATGACCTCGCGGACATCGAGCGCGAGGCGGCGCGCGTCAAGGCGGCCAGCACCGATGCGCCGCAGGCCCGCAGGGTGCTTCACAACCACGTCTGAGCGCGGAGGCCTTCCATGCCAAAGTCAGCCGAGCAGGGCGGCTCCCCGGCGTCAGCTTCGCATGAGGCGTTGCGCCATATTCTCGACGCAGGCGCTTCGATGGGCAGCTTGCAGGGGTTGGACGAGGCGCAACAGCAGGCGTTGTACGCGATCGCTCATGGCGCCTACGAACAGGGCCGCTATGCCGACGCGTTGAAAATGTTCTGCCTGCTGGTCGCGTGCGATCCGCTGGAAGCCCGTTATCTGCTGGCCCTGGCCGCCGCGGCCCAGGAGCTGGGGCTGTACGAGCATGCCTTGCAGCAATACGCGGCCGCGGCGGCTTTGCAGTTGGACTCCCCCAGGCCCCTGTTGCATGGCGCCGAGTGCCTGTATGCGTTGGGTCGTCGCCGCGACGCCCTGGATACGCTCGACATGGTGCTTGAGTTGTGCGGGTCGCCGGAGCATGCGGCCCTGCGCGAACGGGCCGAGTCGCTGCGCAGGAGCTATGCACGTGCCGACTGAAACGGCGCCATGTCCGCCGTCAAGATTTCAATTCGAGGAGGTTAGATATGTCTGTTTCTCCGACTTCGCCCGGCTCTTTCGGGGCCGGCCCTGTCTTTGACTCCGAATTGCAGGCCCCGGCCCCGTCGGCGCAGCGTCGTGGCGGTGCGGCGCCTGTGCCGCCGCCCGTCGATCGGCGCGGCGTCGAGCCGGGAGATCCCACGCTGGGCATGCTGCCCGCGCCCGATTTGCTCGCGGGGGGCGCCGTCAGCCGCACCCGCGCGGCGCTCGACGATCTGGACGCAGCACGGCTCGGTGAAGACATCTACACCTTGATGGCGGTGTTGCAACAGGCCAGTCAACAGATGCGGGAGGCCGCCCGTATCGCTCGTGATGCCGAGGCCACGCGGCAAACGCAGGCTCTCGGCGATGCGGCCAGCCAGATGCGCCAGGCGGCCAACGAGCGCATGGCCGGAGCGATCGTGGCGGGCGCCATGCAGATAGCGGGTGGTTTCGTGCAGCTGGGGGCGGGCCTGGCAGCGGGTTTGCAGGCCATGGGTGGCGCAGCTGCGCAAGCCAAGGGCGCCGCATTTTCCGAGCAGGCCTCGACAAGCCGCAAGGTGGCGGCCGGCTTGCACGATGCCCCCGAGCTGCAGGCAACGGTGCAGGCCCGCGCAACCCAGCTCGAAGCGCAAGCGGCCTCGTTTGGTGCTGACGCGGCTCGTTCGTCGGCAAAGTCGCAGCGCGTATCGAGCGTTGCCCAGGCCGGCGCCGCGACGGCCGGCGGTATCGGCAGCCTGACCAGCGCTGCCCAGGAACGCCGCGCCGCCGAGCACGAGGCCAGGCGCGCGGAGCTGGACGTCGAAGCGAAGGTGCATGAAACGGCCTCGCGGCGGGCCGACGAAGCCATGCAGCAGATGCTCGACATCATCCGCGGCATCAGGGAAAAGCTGGCCGGAATGGAGCAGTCCCGCAGCGAGACCGCCCGTAGCGTGGCCCGCAATATCTGAGTGTCCGGCTCCAACCTTCAATCTTGAGGATGACCGTCATGAGTACGACCATATCCACAGCCCCGAGCGGCGCCGCGCTTGCGCCGTCTCGCATAGATATGCGGGCACCGGAGCCCGGGAGTGCCGGCGAAGGCGCCGGCATCCTGGCGCCGGTGACGACGCTGGCTCTGGCGGCGGGCCGGCCGGCTTTTCCAGCGTCACCGTCGCTGCGCACCGCGCCCGTCCTGGATCCGCCAGTGCGCGATCTCAGCCCCGCCGACTTGGCCGACCTGCTGCGCGTCTTGCGATCCAGGGCGGTGGACGGGCAGTTGGCCACGGCGCGCGAGAACCTGCAGGACGCGCAAGTCAAGGCGAAGCAGAACACCCAGGCCCAGCTCGACAAGCTGGACGCATGGTTTCGGAAGGCCGAAGAGGCCGAGAGCAAGGGATGGCTGAGCAAGGTGTTCGGCTGGATCGGCAAGGTGCTGGCGGTCGTGGCATCGGCCCTGGCGGTGGGCTTTGCCGCCGTCGCCAGTGTGGCCACCGGCGCGGCGGCCACACCCATGCTGCTGCTCAGCGGCATGGCACTGGTCAGCGCCGTGACATCGCTGGCCGACCAGATATCGCAAGAGGCGGGAGGCCCGCCTATCAGCCTGGGCGGGTTTCTCTCCGGGCTGGCCGGACGTCTGCTGACAGCGTTGGGGGTGGATCAGTCGCAGGCCGACCAAATTGCCAAGATCGTCGCCGGCCTGGCCGTGCCCGTCGTCTTGCTGATCGAACCCCAGATGCTGGGCGAAATGGCGCAAGGCGTGGCCAGGCTGGCTGGCGCCAGCGATGCCACCGCGGGGTACATAGCCATGGCGATGTCCATCGTGGCGGCGATCGCGGTCGCCGCGATCAATGCCGCCGGTACAGCCGGCGCGGGTAGCGCTTCGGCGATCAAGGGGGCCTGGGATCGGGCCGCCGCGGTAGCCACCCAGGTCCTTCAAGGGGGTACGGCAGTGGCGCAAGGCGGCGTCGGCGTGTCGATGGCAGTCGATCGCAAACAGGCCGATCTCCTGGTCGCCGACAAGGCGGATCTGGCGGCGAGCCTGACAAAACTGCGGGCGGCCATGGAGCGTGAGGCGGACGATATCAAGAAGATCCTGGCTCAATTCGACGAGGCCTATCACATGATCGCGAAGATGATCAGCGATATGGCGAGTACGCACAGCCAGGTCAGCGCCAACCTCGGGCGGCGCCAGGCGGTGTAGCGCCGGGCGCTCAAGGAATTTTCATGACTGTTCACGACGACGCGGCCGCGGCGCTGCGCGCCCGGCTGGATGCGCTGCCGGGCAGCCGGCGCCTGACGGCCGAGCAATTGGAAGTGATTTACGCGATGGCGTATGCGCACGTCGCCAGGTGCGAGTACGGCAAGGCGCTGCCCATCTTCGCCTTCCTCGCGCAGTATGGTCCCACGCGCAAGCATTACTGGGCCGGGCTGGCGCTATGCCTGCAGAAGACCGACCGTCCCGACGAGGCGCGCAATATCTATGCGTTGATCCTCACGCTCTATCCCGATTCCGCGGACGCCGTGTTGCGCACGGCCGAATGCGAGCTGGCGTTGGGTGAGAACGAACGGGCACAGGCGGCCCTGTTCGGCGCAATTGCCATCGATGCAGAAAGTGGGCAGCCAGGTCCGGTCTCGCACCGTGCGCGCGCTTTGCTCGATCTTATTTCAGTTTCACATCCGGAGTAACTCCATGCATTCAGACTCAGGTTCAGATTCAGGCTCAGGCTCAGGCTCAGGCTCAGGTTCACCCATGGCCTCGTCGATACATCCATCGGAACCGATACAGCCGATGGAGCATGTGCTCGAGGAGGCCGACGCCCGCCTGCTTACCGAAGTGGGCTTTCTGGCGGCGGCCGTCAGCGATCTGACGCGCGCGGACGCCATTTTCAATGCATTGCAACGTGTACGGCCGGGCCGGACGTATCCCTGCATCGGCCTGGCGGTCGCCCGCATGAACGCCGGGCTGCCCGACGAAGCCGCCGAGGTCCTGGCGAATTTCCAGCCGGCACAGGCGGAGGACCGCTCGGAACTGGACGCCTGGTGCGGGTTCGCCCTGTTGCTGGCCGGCCGCTCGGACGAGGCGCGCCGCATGCTGCAGCGAGCCATCGATGCGGGTGGCGAGGCGGCAAGGCTGGCGCAGGTCGTGTTGGACAGCGGACCCGCCATGATGCGGCCCGCGCCGTTGCAGTCCGAGCCATTACCTGGAGCTCCTGGATGAATTTGGATCTGACGGCGATCAACGCCGTGCAGGAACGGCTGCTCGCTCGATCGTTCGACATGCCGCGGTCTCCCGCGATGGCGGATCAGGCGCGCTTTGAGTTGGCGCTGGGCGAGATGCCCGGCGCATCGGCCCCGAACGGGGCGATCGCCCCGGCACCGGCCGAAGGCCCGGCGGCGCCGGTCGCGCTCGGCGAGCCGCTGGGCCGTCGCATTCTTGGACAGTTGCGCGGCGGCCTGGCCGATGTGGCAGGAAAATGGCGGGCGGTGCAGACGGGCTTGGCCGAGGTGAGCCAGGCGCCTACCGTGGTGGGTATGCTCGATCTGCAGGCCAGGTTGCTACAGGCATCCGTGGAGTACGAGTTGGTGGGCAAGGCAATAGGGCGCGCCACCCAGAACGTCGACACGCTGGCGAGAATGTCATGAACGCCATCGGGGCGATCCAACGGTATCGGCGCGGCGCGGGATGGGCGGCCCTGGCGCTCGCCCTGGCGCTGCTGGCCGGCTGCGGCGCCCGCGTCGAGCTGTTGGGCGCGGCGCCCGAGAACGAAGCCAACGAAGTATTGGCGGCGCTGCTCGAGGCAGGCATCGCTGCGCAGAAGCAGTCCGGCAAGGCCGGCTACGCGGTTTCGGTGCCGGCCGAGGCGGTGGCCCGGTCGCTGGAGATCCTGCGCGCAAGCGGCCTGCCCCGCGAGCAGTTCGACGGAATGGGGCGCATATTCCGCAAGGAAGGCCTGGTTTCATCGCCGCTCGAAGAGCGCGCCCGCTACATTTATGCGCTATCTCAGGAATTGGCCGACACTCTGTCGCAGATCGACGGCGTGCTCAGCGCCCGCGTGCACGTGGTGCTTCCCGAGCGCGGCGCGGTCGGCGAGCCGGCCACCCCTTCGACGGCAGGGGTGTTTCTCAAGTACCGCGACGGACAGAGCCTCGACGCGCTCGTGCCCGAGATCCGCAAGCTGGTCACGCATGCTATCCCGGGCCTGGCCGAGGACCGTGTATCGGTTGCCCTGGTGGTGGCCCAGCCCGTTCAGGCCGCACCCGTGCCGGTCGCGTGGCGCCGCGTGCTTGGCGTACAAGTCGCGGACGGATCGGTCCTGAGATTTTCGCTGTTGCTGCTGTTGTTGCCGGTGCTGTGCCTGATAGTGGCGGGGGCCGCGCTCTACGCCTGGCGCACGCGCTGGTCCCGCGGCGAAGGGCGCGGCGGCGCTGGCGCCGGCGCCACGGAAGGAGCCGGGCATGACTGAGAAGAGCGTGCTGCTTTCCGAGCGGCTCATGATATTCAATCTCCTGCCCAGCCTGACCCTGCATGCCAGTCGCCACGACGAGACGTTTCCAGCCGATTGGGTGCGCGCGTTGTGCAATGCCGACGCGGCGTTGGCCAACGCATGGCATCGCCATTGGTCGCGCTGGATCTTGTGCGAGCTGGGCCTGCTGAACCAGCCGGTCCTGAGCCTCGATCCGCCGCAGTTGAAGGTCGCGCTATTGTCCACGGACGCCTTGCGCACCTGCGCCGCCCATGCGGGAGCGCTGCTGTGCGCGCCGCGCCTGCGACGCGCGATAGACGGCGCCGAGGTCCGTACCTTGCATGCCGCGCTCGGGCGCGATGTGATGAATTTCGCCGTGTCTTCCGCGGCGCGGGCCCTGCATGACGGGATCGCCGCCAGTTCGGACTGGACCCTGGCCGCCACGGTCCAGGCGGCGCAGAAACTGGGCTGGGCCCTGCTGCGCGACGCCGTGCAGGGCGCCGCCGACGAGATAGCGCTGCGTTGCGCGCTGAAGTTGCCGCGCGACCTTGATCCCGCGCCCGTCCTGCCGCCCGAGGCGGCGCTTGCGCTGGTGCTGTCCATGCTCGAAATCCTGGATGCCGAATGGCTTTCCTCGTTCCCCGCCCAAGCCTGATCCAGGCGGTACGGCCCTGCCGTGCGGATCCCGCGACCGACGTCTTGCGCGCCGAAGACTACGCCGAGCTGCTCAGCGCCGCGCAGATCGTTGCCCAGGCACATCGGCGGGCCGACGAAATCGTGGCCGAGGCGCGAGAGGAGTTCGAGCGCGAGCGCAGGCGAGGCTATGAGGAGGGGCGCCGCGAAGCGCTTACGGATCAGGCGGAGAAGATGATAGAAACGGTAAGCCGCACGATCGACTACTTCGCGGGTATCGAGAACGAGATGATCGAACTGGTCATGAGCGCGGTCCGCAAGATCGTCGACGGTTACGACGACCGCGAGCGCACCGTGATCGCCGTGCGCAACGCATTGGCGGTCGTGCGCAATCAGCGCCAGATGACCTTGCGCCTGCACCCCGACGAGGTGGATGTGCTCCGGGAAGGCATGAACCAGCTGCTGGCGGCCTATCCGGGCGTGGGCTACCTGGACCTGCTGCCCGACGCCAGGCTGACGCCGGGAGCCTGCATACTGGAGAGCGAGATAGGCATGGTCGAGGCCAGCCTCGAGGACCAGCTGTGCGCCTTGCGGGCGGCCTTCGAACGTACATTCGGCCGGCGCGGATAGGGGCATGCGTCAGTACCACTACATCACGGAGATGATGCGGGTGGCCCTGCAGGATCTGTCCACGTTGCGGATAAAGGGCCGAGTGGTGCAAGTGGTGGGAACGATCATCAAGGCCGTCGTTCCGATGGTCAAGATCGGCGAAGTGTGCCTGCTGCGCAATCCTGGCGAGGACTTCGAGATGCACGGCGAAGTGGTGGGCTTTGTTCGCGACGCCGCCTTGCTCACGCCCATCGGCGACATGTACGGGATTTCCTCGGCGACCGAGGTGATACCGACCGGACGCACGCATATGGTGCCCGTCGGTCCGGGCTTGCTGGGACGCGTGCTGGACGGGCTGGGACGTCCGCTGGACGTCGCCGAGTCAGGGCCGCTGCATGCCCACAAGTTCTATCCGGTCTTCGCCGATGCGCCGGATCCGCTGACGCGTCGCATCATCCATGCTCCGCTGGAGCTGGGGGTGCGCGTACTGGACGGTTTGCTTACATGCGGGGAAGGCCAGCGTCTGGGAATTTTCGCAGCAGCCGGCGGCGGCAAGTCGACCTTGCTGGGCATGCTGGTCAAGGGCGCCGCGGTCGACGTGACGGTGGTGGCGCTGATCGGCGAGCGTGGGCGGGAAGTTCGCGAGTTCCTTGAGCACGAACTCGGTCCGGAGGGCAGACGCAAGAGCGTGATCGTCTGCGCGACCAGCGACAAGTCCTCGATGGAGCGTGCCAAGGCGGCATACGTCGCAACCGCCATCGCCGAATACTTCCGCGATCAAGGGCAGCGTGTACTTTTTCTGATGGACTCGGTCACCCGCTTTGCGCGAGCCCAGCGTGAAATCGGCTTGGCGGCAGGCGAGCCGCCGACGCGGCGCGGCTATCCGCCGTCGGTGTTCGCCACCCTGCCAAAACTGATGGAGCGCGCCGGCATGAACCAGACGGGTTCGATCACGGCGCTGTATACGGTGCTGGTCGAGGGGGACGACATGAACGAACCGGTGGCCGACGAGACGCGTTCGATACTGGACGGCCACATCGTGCTCTCGCGCAAGCTGGGAGCGGCGAATCACTATCCTGCCGTCGACGTGCTGGCCTCAGCCAGCCGGGTCATGAATGCCGTGGTGTCGCCACGTCACAAGTACCTGGCCGGACGTATGCGCGAACTGATGGCCAAGTACCAGGACGTCGAGCTGTTGGTGAAAATCGGCGAGCACAAGCAGGGCGCCGATGCGTCGACCGATGAGGCGATACAGAAGATCGGACAGATCAATGCGTTTCTCAGACAACTAACCGACGAACGCGAAGCATTCGAGGATACCGTACTGCGCATGGCTGAAATCATCGGACCCGAATCCTAATGGACCTGGAAAGCCTGCTTGCCATCAAGCATTTTCGCGCCGACCAAGCCCAGCTTGCGCTGAAACGCCAACAGCAGGCCTGCGCGGTTGCTGCCGCGGCGCAGCGCCAGGCGCAAGGCCGCCTCGACGATTGTCGCCTGTGGGCCGGGCAGCTCGAAAACCGTCTTTATGCCGAGCTGTGCCGGCGCATCGTCAAGACACGCGACATCGACGAGGTGCTGCAACGAGTGGGCCACGCCCGCGACCGCCAGGCCAGCCTGGCGCTGCAGCTCGACGACGCCGTGCGCCGCCACGAGCATGAAATCCAGCTGCTCGCGCAGCAGCGCGAGCAGCACCGGGAGTGCTTCCAGGCGCAGCAACGGATCGCCGAGTTGGTGCGCCTGCAGCAGGTCGAGGCGGCGGCCTTGCGCGAGAGCCTGGAGGATCGCGAAATTCAGGAAGCCATCGAATTGTCGGCGCGTGGGCGCGACGATGCATCGCGAGCCGGTGACGGCCTGGCGCGGCTATGAACCAGCCAGACGGGCTGGGTTCGCCCATGGCCGGCGGCGGGCAGCGCATGGGCGTGGCGCGCACGCCGTATGCGCGTCAGCCGGATCGGGATGCGCAGCGTGCCTTCGAGCGGGAAATGGAACAGGAGAAAGCGAAGGAAGAACTGTCCGGGTCGCAACGCCTGGCGCCGGGGCCGGCCTGCGTCGGCTGGCTGGCGTCGGTGGAACCTGCGGCCGGCCGTCCGCCGGCCAGTCTGGCCCAAGCGCTGGCAAGCGTGGCTGCGGGGCTGGCGGTAGGCGACGTGCTGGAGGGGCATCGCGAAGCCCGTATCGTTGTGGACGATACGCTGCTACCCGACACCACCTTGTCGGTACGGGAGGACGGCGGCTGGATCGTGGTCGCTTTCGCGTGCCGGCAGCGGGACGCTTGCGAGCGCCTGCACGCGTGCGCCGACCGGTTGGCCATGGAGCTCGCGCTGGAGCTGGCGCGCGATGTCGAGGTTACGGTGGCATGCGACGGCGAGCCGCACGAGCGGGTGGCGCGCGCGCAGCGGCCGTGGCGATGAATCGAGTGGCCGGCGGGGCGGCGGCGCAGGCCGCTGGCATGGTGGATCTCGCGGTTCCGCGGTTGAGCGCCGGCGAGGCCCATGCCCTGTCGAGGATTGCATGCCATGGCGCGCGATTCGACGTTCGGCTTGGCGAGCCGGCCGTGTGCTGGCACTGCGCCCTGACGCCTTGCGTGCATGGCGACCTTGCCGATGGCGAGATGGAAAGCCTGCAACTGCAATGGGCCGGGACGTACATCGGCCTGACGGTTCCGCGCGCGGCCGCGGCGGGATGGCTGGCGGCGCGCCTGCCCCGGTTTTCCGGCGTGGAGTTGCCGGAACCCATTGCGGCGGCGGCCCTGGAGGCAATGCTGGAGGAGGTCTGTCGAGGCATGGCCGGACTCGACCAGCAAGGCCCGGTCCGCGTGGCGCGGCAAGGCGGGAAGCCACCGGTTCAGCCGCATCGCTGGACCCTGACGGTACGGGCGCCTGACGGTAGCGTCTGGCGCGCGGTACTGGCATGCGACGCATGGGCCTTGCAAGCGGTCGCGGCGGCGTTGGATTCCGTTGCGCTTGCCGATGGTCCGGTCAATCCGGAGCGCGTGCCGGTCAGGTTGCGTGCCGATGTCGGCGCGGCGTCCGTGGCCGCAGGCCAGCTGCGGACGCTGCGAGCGGGCGACGTCGTGCTGCTCGCGCAGTACCGGGTGAACGATGCCGGAGAACTATGGTTGTCGGCCGGACCCAGCGCGATCCGGGTACGGGCCGAGCACGCGTCTTTTCGTGTAACTCAAGGTTGGACTCCCATCATGACGGAACCCGCGACACCTGACCCTGGCGAAACCCCGGCACAGGCCGAGGCGACGCTCGACACCGATCAGATACCCGTGCGCCTGACGTTCGACCTGGGCGAGCGCGAGTTCACGCTTGCGCAACTGCGCAGCCTGCATCCGGGTTGCACGTTCGACCTCGAGCGGCCCATCGCCGACGGGCCGGTCATGGTGCGGGCCAATGGCCTGTTGCTGGGCAGCGGCCGGCTGGTCGACATCGACGGCCGCATCGGCGTGGTATTGCAGTCGGTCAGGCCTGGACTCGCATGAGCGATACCGACCCCTTCAGCCTGGCCCTTTTTCTGGCGCTGCTGGCGCTGGTACCGCTCATCGTCGTCATGACCACGTCGTTCCTGAAGATCGCCGTCGTGCTTGCCTTGGTGCGCAACGCCCTGGGAGTGCAACAGGTACCGCCCAACATGGCCCTGTACGGCCTGGCGCTTATTCTTTCCGCGTATGTGATGGCGCCGGTCGTTCACAGGATAGGCACCGAGGTCCAGGCCTTGACCGCGCAAGCCGGGGAGTCCGGCACCGCCGCGCCGATGGCGCTGGACGCCGTGCTTGGCGTGGTCGAGCGAGGAGTGGCGCCGCTGCGGGCCTTCATGCTGCGCAACAGCCAGCCGGCCCAGCGTGATTTCTTCCTGCGCACAGCGCGTCATCTGTGGGGCGAGGAGGCATCGCGGGACCTGTCGGAAGACAACTTGCTGGTACTGACGCCCGCATTTCTGGTTTCGGAGCTGACCGCCGCATTCCAGCTTGGCTTTCTGCTGTACCTGCCGTTCATCATCATCGACCTCATCGTATCGAACATTCTTCTTGCCATGGGAATGATGATGGTTTCTCCCGTGACGATCTCCATGCCGTTGAAGCTGTTCCTGTTCGTCATGGTGGACGGCTGGACGCGCCTGATCCAGGGCCTGGTGCTTTCCTATCGGTGACCAGCATGCAAACCCAAGACCTGGTTTCGTTCATGACACAGGCGTTGTACCTGGTGCTCTGGCTGTCGTTGCCGCCCATCGCCGTGGCGGCGATCGTGGGAACGCTGTTTTCCCTGTTGCAGGCCTTGACGCAGGTGCAGGAGCAGACCCTGTCCTTCGCCGTGAAGCTGATAGCCGTGTTCGCCACGCTGATGCTGGCGGCCCGGTGGATAAGCGCGGAAATCTATAACTTCACGATTGCGGTGTTCGATGCCTTTCATCGGATCCACTGAGCGGCCAGTCGATGCACACGGAGTTCAATTTCGTCGAGGCGAAGGTTTTCCTGGGAACGCTTGCCATGACGCAACCGCGGATACTCGCGGCCATGCTCTTTCTGCCGATGTTCAACCGTCAGTTTCTGCCTGGTCCGCTACGTTACGCCGTCGGCGCCTGTCTCGGGCTGATCGTGGTTCCCCAGCTGGCGCCGCAGTATGCCGCGCTGGATATCGGCTGGCCCCGGCTGCTGGCGCTGCTGGCCAAGGAGGCGATGGTGGGCATGTTCCTGGGTTGGCTGGCTGCCTTGCCATTCTGGATCTTCGAGGCCATCGGCTTCGTCATAGACAACCAACGGGGCGCCAGCCTGGGCGCTATCCCCAACCCCGCCACGGGCAACGATTCGTCGCCCCTGGGCATTCTCTTCAATCTGGGATTCATGGTGTTCTTCCTGACGGCGGGCGGATTCGGGTTGTTCGCCACGATGCTGTATGACAGTTTCGGGTTGTGGAACATCTGGGCGTGGTGGCCATCCATGCCCGCGCAAGGCGCCGTGCGGATGCTGGACCAGTTCAGTGGCTTTGCCGCGCGTGTCCTGCTGCTGGCCTCGCCGGCCATCGTGGCCATGTTCCTGGCCGAGCTGGGCCTGGCCCTGATCAGCCGCTTCGCGCCTCAACTGCAGGTGTTCTTCCTGGCTCTGCCGGTAAAGAGCGCGCTGGTGCTGCTTGTGCTGGTGCTGTACATGGCAACGTTGTTCCAGTATGCAGGCGAAATCCTGGGTTCTGTGGGCCGGATCGTGCCGTTCCTGCATTCAGCGTGGCCCGGCTCATGAGCGGCGAGAAAACCGAGCAACCCACCCCGAAGCGCCTGCGCGATTCCCGCGAGAAAGGCGAGGTCGCACACAGCCGGGACTTTACCCAGACGGCGCTGATATGCGCCTTGTTCGGGCACTTTCTGATCAATGCCCCGTCCATTCTCGCATCGCTGCGAGCGCTGATACTGGCGCCGGCGGCCTTTGCCGACCAGGCGTTCGCCGTCGCATTGGGGCCCGTGCTGACGGAAATCCTCGATCAGGCCGTCCGCGTGCTCGCTCCGCTGATTCTCATCGTGCTTGGGGTGGGGATGTTCGCCGAATTCCTGCAGGTAGGCGTCGTGCTGGCGTTTCGAAAGCTCAAGCCTTCGGCGGAGAAACTGAATCCCGCCGGCAATCTGAAGAATATCTTCTCGGCGCGCAACCTGATGGAGTTCATCAAGTCGGTATGCAAGATCCTGTTTCTGGCGGTGCTGGTCACGTTGGTGATACGGGATTCCTTGCAGCCGCTGATGGCCGTTCCCCATAGCGGGCTGGACGGGTTGCGAACGGGCGTAGGCCGCATTCTGCAGGTCATGGTCTGGAACATCGGACTGGCGTACGGGGCGATTTCGCTGGCGGACCTGGCTTGGCAGCGTTACCAGTATCGCAAAGGCTTGCGGATGAGCAAGGACGAAGTGAAGCAGGAGTACAAGGAGATGGAAGGCGATCCCCATATCAAGCAGCAACGCAAGCACCTGCACCAGGAGCTGATCATGCATGGCGCGGCGGCCCAGGTTCGCCGGGCGACGGTGCTGGTGACCAATCCGACGCACCTGGCCGTGGCCCTGTACTACGCGGCGGGCGAGACGCCCTTGCCGCGCGTGCTGGCCATGGGGCAGGGAGCCGTGGCCGCTCTCATGGTCGAGGCCGCGCGCGATGCCGGCGTGCCGGTCATGCAGAACGTCGCGCTGGCCCGCGCCTTGCACGACCAGGCGGAGGTGGACCAATACATTCCCGGCGAGTTGGTGGAGCCGGTGGCCGCGGTGTTGCGGGCGGTGCGCCAGGCACTCAAGGAGCAGACATGACAGCAACCATTCATCCCGATATTGCCGATTATGCGCGACGCCATGGCCTCGATCCGTCGGTCGACGCCGATGGCGGGCTTGCCGTCCGGATCGACGGACGGCATCGCGTCAGGTTGATCCCCGCCGAGGACGGCATGCTGATGTTGCGGGCGCGGCTGGCCGAGCTGCCCGATGGGTGGCAGGCGCGCTCGGCGCAGTTGCGCCAGGCGGGCCTGCTGGCCAGCGCCATGGCCCCTGCGACGGATGCGTACTGCGGCATAGACCAGGGCGAAACCGCGTTGTACCTGCACCAGCGCGTCGCACCGGCCGGCAGTGCGCTGGCGGTGGACGAGGCGGTGGGCGAGTTCGTCAATGCCTTGGCCACTTGGAAAAGGGCGATGGCGCAATGGCAATAGGTCGGCTTGGGTATCTTGTCCGCGGCGCATGGGCCGGGGGTGTCATGCTGTTGGCGGCCGGTAGCGCGTGGGCGGCGCCGAACTGGCCTTTGGCGCCGTATAGCTATTACGCGCAGCAGCAGAGCCTGTCCGATGTGCTGCGCGAGTTCGCCGCAGGCTTCAGCCTGGCGTTGCAACAGGGCAAAGGGGTGCAAGGCGTGGTCAATGGGCGTTTCAATGCGCGCACACCCACGGAGTTCATCGAGCGTCTCAGCGGCATCTATGGGTTCAACTGGTTCGTGCATGCCGGCACGCTGTATGTCAGCCGCACCAGCGACGTGGTTACCCGCGCGGTGGATGCAGCCGGAGCTTCGCCGTCGGCGTTGCGCCAGGCCTTGCTGCAACTGGGCATCCTGGACGAACGTTTCGGGTGGGGAGAGCTGCCGGCGCAAGGCGTGGCCATGGTGTCAGGGCCGCCGGCCTATGTCGCGCTGGTCGAACAGGCGGTAGCGGCGTTGCCCAAGGGGGCCGGCAATCAGCAGGTGGCGGTGTTTCGCCTCAAGCATGCTTCCGTGAGCGACCGGGTGATCCGTTATCGAGACCAGCAGGTCGTTACGCCGGGGATGGCCACCATGCTGCGCCAATTGATCCTGGGGGCGGGGCCGGGCAACGACGCGGCGTTGGCCGCGGTGGCGGCGCCGCTGCGGGAAAATCCGCCGGTGTTCGGCGATGCGGCCGCTGACGGGAAAGCGCCGCTCGCTGGCGCGGCCCAGGCAGCTGGCCGGCGCCTGAGCGAGCCCAGCGTGCAGGCCGACACGCGCCTCAATGCCTTGATCGTGCAGGATATTCCCGAACGGATGCCGATCTACCGTGCCCTGATCGAGCAGTTGGATGTGCCCAGCACCCTGATCGAAATAGAGGCCATGATCGTGGACGTCAATACCGATCTGGTCAACGAACTGGGTGTTACCTGGGGGGCGCAGATCGGAACCACCAGCCTGGGGTATGGCGATCTGGGGCTGCGTCCCGGCAACGGTCTGCCCGTGGACGGCGCGGCGGCCGAGCTGGCGCCCGGAACCTTGGGGATCAGTGTCAGTACCCGGCTGGCGGCGCGCTTGCGTGCGTTGGAGTCGGACGGGCAGGCCAATATCCTGTCTCAGCCGTCCATCCTGACCGCCGACAACCTTGGCGCCATGATAGACCTGTCGGATACCTTCTACATTCGCACCCTGGGCGAGCGCGTAGCGACGGTCACGCCTGTCACGGTGGGTACGTCGTTGCGTGTGACGCCGCGCTATATCGCCGCCAAGGGAGGACGCCAGGTGGAATTGGCGATCGATATCGAGGACGGAAGGGTCTTGCAGGAGTATCCCATCGATGGTCTGCCCCGGGTCCGGAAAAGCAGCATCAGCACGCTGGCGGTGGTGGGGGACGAGCAGACGCTGCTGATCGGCGGCTACAACAATCGCCGTGACGAAGAGCAGGTCGAGAAAGTGCCGCTGCTGGGAGATATCCCAGGCCTGGGGTTCTTGTTCTCGAGCAAGTCCCGGGCGGTACAGCGCCGTGAGCGGCTGTTCCTGATCCGGCCGCGTGTCGTGGCCATCGAGGGCAAGCCGGTCTTCAGCCCCGTTGCGGGCACGTCGCAGGTGTTCATGAGCACGGGCTGGGGCGGGCATGGCAGCAGCCTGAGCATTGCACCCGGCGAGGACGGGCATACACAAGTGCGTCATGATGCCCGCGCGGGCAGGCGGGTCCGGCTGGTGCCGGATGCATTGCATGTGGAGTATGGCGAGGCGGGGGAGGCGTCGCCCTGAGCGTGGCCCGGGCAGGGGGGGGCTATACGGCACGCTGTCGTAGCCTCGTTCGCGCAGCGCTTCGCGCAAGGCACAGCGGGCGCGGGAAAGTCGGCTGCGAATGGTTCCTACAGGAACCGAAAGCAGTGCGGCAGCCTCTTCATAGGAGAGTTCTTCCACGCCGACCATGAGGATCACGTCGCGCATGCTTTCGGGGAGCTGCTCCAGCGCTTCGCGTAGCAAGCGCATGCGTTGACGCTGCTCGGTCACGGCTTCGGGGTTGGGCGCACTGCATGGCATGACACCCAGGCTGGCGTCGGAGGTGAATTCATAACGGCGCTCTGGCGCACGCGACAAGTGATTGCGGACCAGATTGAGCGCGATGCCGTACAGCCAGGTGGAAAGCTGGGAGTCGCCACGAAACGATTGATACGCGCGGGCCGCTTCGGCGAAAGCCTGTTGCGCAAGGTCCTCGACGTCGCTGCTGTGGCCGATGTGCTTGGCGATGAATCTCTGCAATCGGCCGGCATGTTCGGCTACCAGGCTGCTCAGCAACTGCTGGTCCGATCGCTCGGTGGCGATATCGGGATATGCGTTGTCCGGTTTTTCGAGAGAAGCGGGAAGACCGGATGACGGGGGAGAAACCATGCAAAGCGATACCAAGTGAAAGGGTGATAATTCACGTCACCAAGATACTGACTGCCGGTTTTATCCGGCAGTTGTTAACTTCCGAAACTAATGTCGGATCGCGGTCGCTACCGGAGCATTCAGATACAACGCGCTGAATGCCTTCCGTAAAACTTACGATGCGACGTATGAGGACTACATCAGGTGGTGCGCAAGGACCTCGCGCAACCATTCTTGCGCCGTATGGGCGGATACCGGCGCCTTACCTGATTGTGCGGCGGATGCGAAGCGCTGCTGCATGCTTTCGTCGATCGTGGCACGCAACGTTCCGGATATCTGATCGGGAGAGACACCGGTGTCGTGACAGACTTGTCGGAAGCCGGCGGTGTCGGCGCGCGCCGACCAGGACAGGAAGGTAAGGAAATCCACGCCCTGCAGGGCGTGGCGTGAGGTTTCCGCCATGTCGACGGCTCGCGTGACGACACGCGCCGACAGCGATGTCGTCGGGGCCGCGTGCAGATCGAGCTCCTTGGCGACGGCGCGGGCGATTCCCGTGCCGTAGGCCAGCGCCAGCGCGCTGGAAAACATGACAAGCGTGTCCTCGTCGGTGGCGACCCAGGATACGTTGCGCCCTGATGGCGTCGTGCCGGATGCGATGACCTGGAACTGCTCGCCTGCTTTGGTGACATAAAGGGTCTCTCCTTGGCTGGCGGCGCGCGCAAAGACATCAAGCTCCAAAGCAGGTAAAGCGGGTGGGATCTGGAAGTTCATGCGGTGGGCCGTTGTCTCGAATCCTTGGGTGTATCGCGTTCTACGGAGCGGGAACATGGAATATGCACTGTGTGACGCTTTCGGCTCTTCGGTTCCATGCCGGCATGACAAACCCGACGGCATGCATGCCTCGCTCCCGTCCGGCCATCGAGGCTCGCCTTGAACGCTGCGCAAAGTGTCGGCCATACGCTGGGCCTCGAGCTGGAAATGGTGGTGGCCTGTCGTGCGACCGGGGCCAGCCATCCGGTGGCGCGTCATTTCGAATCGCTGCGCAACTTGCGCCGTCAACGCGGAGAGTCCGTGCAGGAGTGCCGGCTGGGCGCGCGCCTGTGCGGGGTGGGCGGTCCCCATGGCCTGAGCGGGCTTGATAACGGCTATAACCTGCTCGAAACCGCATTCGCGCCTGTGAACGGCGGCGCTGGAGGGCTGCGCCGATTGGCCGAAGCGGTGCGCCGCGAGCTGCGCGACACGCAGCTCGCCTTGGCCGCGGAGGGGGCGATGCTGATCAACGCGGCCGAGCACCCCGCCGCCAGCCTGGATGCCGACTGGTACCGGCGAGTGCGGGTGCCGCGGCCCATCTACGAGGAGCTCGTCGGCCAGCGAGGCTGGCTGCACCGGATCGGGATAGACGCCAAGGCACAGAACAGCCCCTGCACGTCGGTTCCCGTGGCCATTGCCGCGCGCTGCCTGAACGTCGTGCTGGCGCTGGCTCCCGCGCAGATCGCCATGTTCGCCAACAGCCCGCTGGAGGCAGGGCGGGTTACCGGTCTCAAGGAAAACCGCCTGACCCTGTGGCCGCGCATGTTCCGAGGCGCGCGCTACCTGGGCGACGACCTGCTGCATCGCCTGCCTGCAAGGCCGTTTCGCGATCTCGGCGATTATTTCCGCTGGATGTTCGGCGGATTGACCTCCAGCCGGGCGCTACCGCCGGGCGATGCTTGCGACTACAAGAACGCCGATGTGGCCTGCCTGGTGGGAGCCCCTTCGCTGGCAGAGTTCCTGTATGCAGGCGCGTGGCCCGCGCGAAACCTGAATGATGGCGGTTCCGTGCGTCTGGCCGCGCGCAGCGAACATTTCGTCTATTCGCAGTTCGCGCAGTTCCTGGACGCGCGTTGGCGCTACAGGATGCCGATTGTCCCCGCCTTGCCGGCGCTGTTGCGAGCCTGGGACAGGCAGGGCGGCCTGGAAGCGCTGTTCGAGCAGGCCGGCGCGCAAGGTTACATCGAGGGGCGCGCGCCGGGTGCGGTATTTGCCGATGCCGACTTGCTGCGCTCAGCCGGCGATGCCGTCGCGGCCAGCGCGCCGATGGCGGCGTCGGCGCTGCAATTGGGGCTGTTGCGCAATCTGCACGACGCCGAGGCCCTGGTGAGGCGATGGGGCTGGCTGCGCTTGCGCGCGTTGCGCGATCGGGCCATCGCTTTGGCGTTGGACGATGCGCAGGTGCGCTGCCTTTGCCAACAGGTCGTGGCGGTAGCCGAAGGCGGACTGGCCGGCGACGAACAGCAATGGCTCGATTATGTGCGTTACGTGGTGGAAACCGGCGAGACCGCCGCGGACCGCATGCTGCGCTTGTGGCGCCAGGCGCGCGGCACGTCTGAGATGCGCCGCGCACAGGTATGCCGGCAGCGCGCGGTGCTGTCCTAGGGGCCGGCACATTCTTTTCCAGGTCTCGTTGGCCAGGCCCGTCAGCGCTCCGCTTCGTACACCTCGTCGGCCGCCAGCAGAATATCCACCGGTGGGTCGAAGCCGATGCGCCGCGCCGTTTCCAGATTGATGGCTATCTTGGCGGGGGCATTCCAGACCTGGCTGATGCTGCGCGGCTTTTCCCCATTGAAAATGCGGGCAATGGTCTGGGCGTGGAACATGCCTACGCTGGAGTAGTCCGCCTTGGCCAGGCTCATCAACAGGCCGGCCTTGACCTCGTCGGAGCCTTGCATCGAGAAACTGGGTACGCGGGCGGCGCGCAGCAGCGCGGCGAGCTGCTTGACGGACGTCGAGGTGATGCTCCGGTGCTCGGTGACGTAAAAGGCGTCGACTTCGCTCGACAGCTTCTGGTAGCAATTCAGAACGTTCTGGGTTGCTGTGGCGATGGGGATGCCGGTCGCGCGTGCGTCGCAACGCTTGACGGAGAAATCCAATGTCGGCATTAGTGCAGCGACCTTATCGATGGCTGCGTAAGTGCGGCCTGCTTCGGTGTCTTCGTAGACCAGTCCAAGCGTCTTGAACGGCACGATGTCATGGAGCAGCTGGATCTGCCGCTGGTAGTGGTCGGGCTGTACCCGGGCATGCAGGTTGTCCTGGCCGCTGTCGGCCGCACTGGGTATGATCCGGGCGCTTATCGGGTCGGTCGACGAGACGACCACGGTGGGTACCGGCGTGCCCAGTTCGACCATGTCCTGTCCGGCCCAGGTGCCCATGGCGATGATCAGGTCGATGTCCTTGGCGCCACGCAGGCGTGCCGCAACGGCTTCGCGCACGGCGGGCCGCAAGGCGGTGTCGAAGTTGCCGGGCTGCCACCACGCATCGGGCACGAACTCGATGTAGTTGCTGCGGGCATGCGTGGCCAGGTAAAGCCAGGCCTTTCGCATATCGGTTATCTCAGGCATGTCGTCGATATGCAGCCATCCGAGTTGTTGCAATGCGCGCGCGATCGCGTAGAGCGTGCGCAGATACTCTTCGTACTCGCCGCTACCCACATAACCGATGCGCCATTTCTGGCCGGAGGTATGGGAGGGAGGCGGAAGGCGGGGCGAGGTAAGGGCGACGTCGGAGCTCAGGGCCGCGACAGGAGGAGGGCTGGATGCCGCCGCGATGGGCCACGCGAGGCCAAGAAGCAGGGCGAGCAGGGCGAGCGGGGCGAGCGGGGCGAGCGGGGCGAGCGGGGCGAGCGGGGCGAGTATTCCGGGGCGAAGGGTCATGGGCGATGAATGGCGATGATGGTGAGATCGTCGGATTGTTCGGAATCGGCGGCGAATTCGCGTAGGTCGTGCAGAATGTGCTCGATGAGTTCGGCCGCTGCGCGCGGCGCGCCCTGCATCAGGGCGACCAGCCGCGGCAGCCCATACTGGGCGCAGCCGCCGTGGATGGCTTCGGTGACGCCGTCGGTAAACGCGACCAGCGAGGTGCCGTTCGGCAAGGTGGTGCTCAGGGTGGAATACGCTTCGTTGTCCAGCACGCCGCAGGCCGCGCCGCTGCTTCCTTGAAGCAGGCGAACCTCGCCTCGTTCGTCGATGAGCAACGGCGGCGGGTGGCCGGCGTTGACCCAGGTCAGGGCGCCTGTTTCCGGGGTGAAGACGCCTATCAGCAAGGTGACGAACATCAGCTTGGGATTGTTCTCGACCAGACGGTGGTTCACCTTGGTGGCGATGGCGCCCGGGTCGTGCTCTTCTTCGGCCACGCTGCGTATCAAGGTCCTGACGATGGCCATGAACAGGGCCGCGGGCACGCCTTTTCCGGATACGTCGCCGATGGCAAAGCACAGACGCCCGTCTGCCAGCACGAAGTAGTCGTAGAAATCCCCACCGACCTCCCGGGCCGGGTACATGACGGCACGCAACTGGCTGCCGCGCGTGGCCGCATCGGACAACGGCTGGGGAAGCAGGCCAAGCTGGATGGAGCGGGCAATGCTCAATTCGCTTTCGAGGCGTTCGCGGTTCGATATCTGCGCCATCAGGGCCCGCACATTGTGGTGCAGCTGTTCGTTCATGAACAGGAACGATTCGGCGAGTTGTCCGACTTCGTCGCGCCGCCGGCGCGGCAGGCATGCCACCGACGGCGGAACCCGGATCGGCTCGGTGAGGTCCTGGTTGGGAAGCTGGCGAGCGTAGTTGCTCAGTTGCGCCAACGGCCGGGCGATGCGCACCGCCACCACCCATGCCAGCATCAGCCCGGCCAGCAAGGTGGCGGCGAAGATCAGTGCCTGCCGGCGCGCCAGGTTCTGTGCCGGGTCGGTCAGGTCCGGCTCGGGAACGACACCGATGATGGTCCAATGCAGCGGCTTGTATCGCAGGGCGTCGATCTGCCAGGCGCTTTCGCCGTTGGTAAAGCGCAACGTCAGGCCGCGGGTAGACGAGATTTCGGCAAGCATCGTATGCAATACCCGTCCCGATTCGACGTCTGTCGAATCCAGCAGCCGGGCGGCCGATGGGGGCGGCGGCACGATCACCGTGCCATCGTCCGCAACCACGAACACGAAACCATGGCGGCTGAGCCGCAGCTCCGACAGGTTCCGGTCTATCGCGGCAATCATGTTGGCTTTCTGGGCGGCAACCTTGTCGATGATGGCTTGTGAGCTATCGGAGATGGCGAGAACCCACTTCCACGCGGGGAAGTACACGAAATAGGCGTGCCGCATCTGGGCGGACTCGTCCAGGGGAGACGGATAGATGGCGAAGCCGCGACCGCCGTTGCGGCTTTCCTCGTACATGGCGGCGGCGAGCGGCCGGCCCTTGAAATCGCGGATCCCGGAGAGGTCCCGGTCGATCATCCGGGGGTTGGTGCTGGCCAGCACGGTGCCTTCCGCGTCATAGGCGAAGGCGACGCGGCGTGGCCCCAGGTCGAGATGGTTCAGCCAGACACGCGCCATGCCCTTGGCGGCGCCGGTCGTGACGTGTCCGCGCTCGGCCTGCGCGGCATAGGCGTTCAGCACCGATATCACGACCGCGCTGAGCTGGATCAGTTGCCTGCGGCTTTCCCGGATGGTGCGGATCTTGTCGTCGAGCAGCGTGGACCAGCGCGTGTCGGTGTCACGAACTACCAAGTCCATGATGTTACTGACGGCATGCAGTTCGTTCTTGATGATGTTGTTCGTGACATCGCGCTGGGTCACGAGCATCACGACGATGCCTACGAGTAGCAGCGTGGATGCAATGAGCAGGAGGAACTTCCCACGCAATGAAAGCGGCAGCTCTAGCCGGGGAGTACGGCGCATGAACATGAAAGGGTTTCGTACTACGTGCGGGCAGCGCGCGTTGGATTGCGTGACATGCCGTCACGGGCTGCCGCATGGTTGGATTCAGCCATGAGTACGTGGTTCGATCGCGGAAAAGGGGCGCTGCGCAAGCTGAACGCGCGCCCATTGCTGGGCGTGACGCTGGCATTCGTGGCGTTGCTGTGGCTGGCGCAGGGCCTGACCGGATTGTTGACGCTGAGCGCCCTGCAGCGGCAGATCGTGGACGCGACCGCCGCGCGGGTCGAGGCGAGCGCGCGGCAATCGGCGATAGTCATCGAGAACGGCGTGCGCCTGGGCAAGCCGCTGGAGCAGTACTTCGGCCTGCGCGACCTGCTGGACGGGTTGCTGGAGGAGTCCCATGGTGTCACCGGAGTAGCGGTTGTGCTGAAAGACGGCCGATTAGTGGCGTCGGCCGGAGTGTTGGTTCCGCATGCGGCGCGGTTGGCGCGCGCTTTGGCCTTTCCCGATGATGAGCCGGACGTGCAGCGCCAGCCGTCGGGCAGCGTACGCCTGGTCGGCGACGAAGCGGTTTCGCTGGGTATTCCGTTGGCCGGAAGCGACGGCATCGTGCGAGCCGCGCTGGTGCTGGGCTGGCCGCGCGATCCCGCCTTCATGCATGCGCTGATGTGGCGCAACCTGCAGGTCCTGGCCTTGGTCACGGCGGCCGTTGCGCTGGCCCTGGCGCTGGCGCTGGCGTTGGTCCTGCGCCGCGGCGAACGGCGCAGGCGGGAGCGCGGCGGCACCCGGGCCCGTTTCGTGCTGCCCCTGGCCGCGCTGTTGCTGGCGCAAGGCGTGTACGCGGGCTACACGATAGACATGTTCCGGGACGTGTGGCTGGATGTTGTCCGCCACAATGCCGTCGTGCTGGCCACGGGTTTGCAGCGCGGCCTGGATCGCGTATTGGGCTACGGCCTGGAACTGCACCAGTTGCGCGGCGTGGACCGGCTGTTTTCCCGCACCATACATGCCTATCCATTGATCGGCTCGATCGCGCTGGTGGCAAGCGATGGCAGGGTGCTGCAGGAAGTGGACGCGCGCGGTAGCGTCACCGGCGACGCGCAGCGGCGATTTGCGGACGACCCGGGCTACACGGTGTCGCTGCCGCTGGGCGGCCCCGACGCCAGCCGTGGCGCGCTGGCCCTGCGGCTGGACGGCGGCGCGGTCGCGGCGGCCTTGCGTGATCGCGCCCTGGACGCGGCGACGGTGGCGGTCGTGGCGCTGGTGGTGGCGGTCGAGTTGTTGCTGCTGTTGGCGGTGGTCATGAACCGGGCGTTGCCGAACGGACAAGGCCGGCAACCGTCTGCTGACGGTACGGACGTGGGCGGATTGACGCGCCCCGTGATGTTCGGCTATCTGTTCGCCTGCGCCATGCCGGCCAGTTTCTTGCCGCTGTTCGCCCGCAGCCTGCCCGCCGCGAACCTCCCCTTGCCGCCTGGCCTTCTGATAGCCTTGCCGATCTCCCTGGAGATGGGGTGCGGGTTGCTCGCGGCCTTGATGGCGGGCAGATTGAGCGAGCGCAAGGGTTGGCGCCATGCCGTGCTGCAGGGCTTGCTGCTTTCATGTATCGGATTCGTGGCCAGTGCGTTGGCGCCCAATCTGGCATGGTTCGTGTCGGCGCGTGGCGTCGTCGGCCTGGGATACGGCTTGACGTGGATGGGCCTGCAGGCATTGGTTGTCAGCCGCAGTCCGCCGACGCATCGCGGCCGCAGCATGGCCGGTGTGGTCGCGGGCCTGTTCGCCGGGCAGCTCTCGGGCGTCGCCGTGGGCGCAATGCTGATGGAGCAGCTCGGTTTCCGCGCCGTCTTCGCGATCGGGGCGGTCTTGCTCTTGCTGCCCTTGGCCGGCGTTGCCTCGCTGTTGCGGGCCTGCGCGCTCCCTCCCGCAATGGCCGCCTCGACCTCCGCCCCGCAGGGCAGGCGCGCGCCCTTGGGGCCCCTGCTGCGCGGGCGCGGCTTCGGCATGTTGCTGCTGACGAGCGTGATTCCATTTTCGATAGCCCAGGTGGGCGTGATGTCGTTCGCCTTGCCCCTGTACCTGGAAGCCGCAGGGGCGGCGCCGGCGAGCATCGGGCGCATATTCATGATCTATGGGGTTTGCGTGGTCTACCTGGGGCCGCTTGTGGCCAGGTGGGTCGACTGGTCCGGCGTGCGCTGGCCGTGGATCGTGTTGGCGGGAGCGCTCGGGACCGCCGGCTTGCTGGTGTTCCGGCTGCTGCCTGACGGATTGCTCGCCGCTGGCGTGGCGCTCTCGCTGCTTGCCTTGGCCGGCTGTTTCGCGGGCGCCTCGCAAATGCCCTATATGCTGGAGTTGCGCGCTGTTCGCGAGCATGGCGCCGCGGGCGCGGCCAGCGTGATGCGCGCGGCCGACAAGCTGGGGCAGATGCTGGGGCCCTTGCTGATCGGGGCGCTGTCGGGTCCGCTCGGAATGGGCGCCGCCATGGCGGCGCTGGGGATGATGTACCTGGGCGCCACGCTGTGGTTCGTGCTGGCGCGCCCTTGGCGGCAGGGCGGCGGCTAGGCAAGGGGGCCGCGCAGCAGCGCCGCGTGGTCGGCTCGCATCAGGGGGACGCGCGCCGTCAGCCCGGTGAGCAACTCGGCGGCGATGGTGCCCGCCGCGTGCGCGATGTGTTCGACCGGCAGCTGCGGCGAGCCCCACAGTACGACGGGCGCGCCCCGGGCCGCGGCGGGGATCGGCCGCAGATCGACAGCCATCAGGTCCATCGAAATCCTGCCCACCGTCCGTGTCAGCACGCCGTCTACCTGGACAGGGAAGCTGGCTCGTGGATTGTGCGGGTAGCCGTCGCCGTACCCGCAACGCACCAACCCCAGCGCCATCGGCTGGTCGGCCACGAACGCGCAACCGTAGCCGACCGAGGCGCCGGCAGGCAGGTTCTGCGTCGCGCACAATGTGCTGCGCAAGGTCATGGCGGGGCGCAGGCCCAGATCGCGCCCGACGCGGCCCGGAATGGGGCTTACGCCATACAGTGCCAGACCGGGGCGGACCCAGTCGGTTCGCGCCGCCATCGTCGGCATGACACAGGAGGCGGCCGAATTGCAGGTGGAAACCGGCCCCGGCAGGCCCCGGATGCAGGCCTCGAAATCGGCGTGCTCGCGTTCGAGATCGCCGACGCTGGCGGCGTTCGCGTAGTGGTTCAGATGGCCCACGCCACGCAGCGCGCCATGCTGCTGCAGCTCACGGCAGCGCGCATAGGCGCGCCGATACTCGCCGGCGTCCAGCCCGCCCAGCCGCGTGGCGCCGATGTAGCGCAGCCATACCCAGGGCGCGCACGCATACAAGGGCTTGCCTGGCAGCCATTCGAGTTGCGTCATGTCGGTGATGACCAGGTGCAGCTGTTGCAGCGTCAGGAGCGCGGCCTCGCGTTCGTGGGTCAGCCCGGCATAGACCATGATGGGACCACGCCAGCCGACACGGCGGCACTGGTGGGCTTCGTGCAGATGCCGGACGGCGATGCCGTCGGCGGCGCGCAGGCCCGGCAGAACATTGTGCAGTCCGTGCCCATAGGCATCGGCCTTGACGGTGGCCCATATGCGCGGACCATCGACGCCCACGCCCAGCCGTTGGCGCAGGACTTCCAGGTTGTGGGCCACCGCAATCGGGTCGATGCAGGCATGGAGGCCGGGAATCGGAGCGTCGAAGGGATCGGACGCGAGGGGCATGGCTGTGGCCTCGTCGATGTCGATGGGTGCAGGACTGTCACGCCGGACATGGCATGCGCAGCGGGCGGCGCATGGCGCGGCGATCAGGATTCAGGCGCTGAGTGTGATGTCAGGGTGAGATGGTTCCATCCGTCGCGGCGCTGGTAGCTGAGCGCGTGCATGAAGTGGCGCATCAGCCGCAGGCCGTGCCCGCCCGGCTGCGCGTCGTCCAGGCTGCGGGCCAGGGGGGGGGGGAAGGGCCTGCGTGGGGTCGTAGGCGGCGCCGTTGTCGGCAATGTGCAGGCTGACTTCCCGTCGTGTCTGACGTAGCGTCAGGTGTATCGCGGCCGGGTGGCCGGGCGTGAACGCATGGGACACGATGTTGTTCAGCGCCTCGTCGGCGCACAGCGTCAGTGTGAAGCGCAGGCGGGCGGACCAGCGGTCGCGCAGGGCGATGTGTTCCAGCCAGTACAGCGCGTCGGTTGCCGTAGTGGCGGTGACGGACAGCTCCAGCGTATCGGTTTTGCTTGACATGACGTATCGCGCAACGCAATGCCGGCAAGTATGCCCGAGTCATGAGAACGCAGAGGATTCGTACAGCGTCGGATATTTCGCGCACTAACGCTGTCCCGTATTATTCGCGCAGACGAAGGTGCGTCAGCGAGCGAGGTCAGCGCATGAAGTTGACGATGGACAAGATGGACGGCATGTTGATTGCGTGCCTGCAAGGCGTGGTGAACAGCGCGAACGCGGAACAGATCGAAGCCGAGCTGGCGGCGCAGGTCGACAAGGGCGAGTGCCGTGTGGTGCTGGATCTGGGGCGGCTTGACTACATTTCCAGCGCAGGGCTGCGCGTGGTGTTGCTGGTGGCCAAGCAACTGCGGCAGGTCCAGGGCGAACTGGTGCTGTGCGAACTGAAGCCGCACGTGCGAGAAGTATTCGAGATCAGCGGTTTTCTTACCATATTCCCGGTGGCGAATTCGCGAGAGGCCGCTGCCGCCGCCTTCAAGACGGCCTTGCCCCGCTAGAGATATGGCGTGGCCAGCCAGATCACCTTGTTGCGCAGGCGCTTGATGAACGGCTGCGCGTTCAGGGCCTGCAGTGTTTCCTGCCGCGCGTGGCGGATCTGCGCGTCGATGCGCTGCCCGATCCAGCCGGCCAGTTCACGATCGTAGATTTCGGTGTCCAACTCGAAGTTCAGGCGCAGGCTGCGCGGGTCCATGTTGGACGAGCCCACATAGGACCAGGCATCGTCCACCGTCAGCAGCTTCGAGTGGTCGAAGGCGCCGGCCGAGCGCCATACGCGGCACCCCGTGCGGATGACCTGGTCCAGTTGTGCGCTCATGGCGTAGTTGACCAGGCGCAGGTTGTTCGAGCCCGGAATCACGATATCGACCCTGATGCCGCGGCGTGCGGCGGTCCCCAGTGCGCCGATCAGCGTCTGGTCAGGCAGGAAATAGGGGGATTGGATCCGCACATGGCGCTGCGCCACCGCCAGCGCGCCCAGCAGCATCTTGTGCGTGCTGCCCAGGGCGCTGTCCGGCCCCGAGGCCACGCAGCGCATCGGCACCGAGCCCGGCGCGCGTTCGGGAGCCGGCGGGAACCAGGTCGGGCCTTCCAGGGATTCGCGGGTCGTGAAATTCCAGTCGTGCGCGAAAACCGCCATCAGTTGCGCCACCACCGGGCCTTCCAGGCGGAAGTGGGTATCTCCGTTGGCGGCCTTGCCGGCCAGGGCCGTCACGAAGGCGGCGCGGATGTTCATGCCCCCGGTGAAGCCGACATGTCCGTCGACCACCAGGATCTTGCGGTGGCTGCGCAGGTTCGCGTAGGGCATGCGCATGACGCCCAGCGGGTTGGTCATGAAGCGCGCGGTGCGCACGCCGCCGCGCACCAGCGTACGAATGATCGGCGGACGGGAGTACTTGCTGCCGATGGCATCGATGAGCACGCGCACCTGCACGCCGCGCTGCTGCGCCTCGACCAGGGCCTGCGCCATTTCGCGGCCGATCGGATCGCAGTCGAAGATATAGCTTTGCATGGCGATCGAGACGCGCGCCTCGCGTATCGCCTGCATCATGGCGGGATAGGCCTCGTCGCCGCCGGCCAGCGGCCGCACCTGGTTGCCGCCCAGCAGGCGGAAGCGGCTGACCTGGTCGCCCAGCACGCGCAGCGAGGCGAATTGCGGACCGCTGCAGGGGACCACGTCCTCGACCTGGGCGTCGGGATGGCCCGTGTAGGCCAGCATGGCGTCGTCGTGCTGCTGCGACACCAGCGAGCGGCGGATGCGGTTGATGCCGGCGACGAAATAGAGCAGGGCGCCAAAGAGCGGCGAGAACAGGGCGACCCCGACCCAGGCGATGGCGGCGCGCACATCCTGTTTGGTCATGGCGGCATGCACGGCGGCGCCGGTGCCGGCGACCACGCTGATCGCAAAGACGATATGCGGCCAATAGTCGCGCAGCAATTGTTCCAATGGGTCCATGGCGTCCGGGAGAAAGGCTTGCGTGGCAGCCGGGGCCGCCAGCGGCGGGTCCGGTATGTGGGTACGGATGCGCAAGGATAGCAACAAGATTTGCCCGCCGGAAGCGCCGGGGCTGATGCGTCATTTATTTTGTGCTAGAATCTCGTTTCTTTGCTGCGGTGGCTGTAGCTCAGTTGGTAGAGTCCCGGATTGTGATTCCGGTTGTCGTGGGTTCGAGTCCCATCAGCCACCCCACTCGAATTCGTTGGAAAACAGGCACTTAGGCGCAAGCCGAGGTGCCTTTTTTCTTGGGCGAACGGTGGCAAGATCACACCAATTGGCGGCATGGATCGGGCGCCGCCTTTTATTTTCACCACGCGGCGGCCATGAGCGCGCCCGGCGATGGCCGGATTTGCAGCGCGGCCGGCGCTTCTCGTTGGGCTGCGGTTTTCGTCCCCCCGAGTTCGATGCAACGCCCGCGGGCGAATGCCCAGCCTTTCAAGGGTAAATACCTATAAAAAAAATCTCACGGTGAGCCGTTTCGCCCATATGGTTACGCATTTTGCAGATGGGGCGGCTATGGGCGGCAAGAATTGCGAGCGCAAACGGGGAGCGGCATGGACAAGTCTGGTCATCCTGTGCGCGACGAGCCTTACTCCATCAGCGAGTGCCCAATCGGTCTCCGCTGTCGGCGAGGTGTTGCCGGGGCCGGCTTCGACGCCGCATTGGGTTGTGGGTGATGGCCTGATTGTCGGTGAGACCCTTGCCGGGACACTGACCATCACCGATGGCGGATCGGTCGTCAACGATTGGGCCGAGATCGGGAGCTTCAACGGTGGTTTGGGTACCCTGTCGGTGTCGGGCCGTGACGGCGGCGGCAGCGCATCCTCTTGGACCAGCCTTGGCCGGGTGGTCGTCGGGGCGGAGTCCGGCAGTGTCGGCATACTGGAGATCCTGAACGGCGGCGCGGCGCGAAGCGAATCGGCCAGCATCGGCTTGGAGAATGGCAGCAGCGGCACCGTTACCGTTTCCGGGGCCGAGTCGACCTGGAGCCTGTCCACGGTCTACGCGTTTGAAGTGGGCGGCGGCGGCAGGGGAAGGCTGCTCATCGACAATGGCGCGGTGCATAGCGGCCAGGGGATGATCGGCCGCGGCGCCGGCGGCGATGGGGGCGTTACGGTCTCCGGTCCGTCGGCGGTCTGGGATCCGTTGAACAACATCTTCGTCGGTTTCGATGGGCTTGGCGACTTGCGCGTCCTGGACGGCGCCATTGTCAGCACCGTCGGATCGACCGCGCCAGGTGCCGCGGCGACGGTTTACATCGGCATGGGCACGGGCGGCGTCGGCACGGTGACCGTATCGAGCGCAACGGCCGACATCTCGACGCTCTCGACGACCGACCGCATCGAAGTCGGCTCGGCAGGCACGGGTACCCTGACCATCGAAAAAGGGTTCATCGCGCAATAGCGTGGAGGGGTTTGGCAAGTTTTCGTATTCTTGACGGCAGGTATTTGCCATCAGGAGTGCAGGGAGATGCTGGATCGCAAGTTGCTGGAGTCGCTGGGAGGCTGGCAGGGCTATGGCGTCGAACGCGTGGAATGGCCCGAAGACCCAGGGCGCACGCTGTCGATCTATTTGAAGCCAACGGCCAAGGTGATGCTGTGCGAGCAGTGCGGCGCGCGGTGTCGCCAGGTGCATGAGACCACGGTTCGACGGGTGCGAGATCTGCCGTTATTCGAGTATCGGGTCGTTCTGCACGTGCCGCGCCGACGCTTGTGGTGTGAGCAATGCGGCGGCCCGCGCCTGGAGCGGCTTGCCTGGCTGGGGCGATATCAACGGGTGACGGATCGGCTGGCGCAGGCCTGCAGCCAATTGCTGCAATCGAGCAACGTGCAGGCGGTGGCGAGGTTCTTCGAGCTGGGTTGGCATACCGTCAAGACGCTGGAGAAGGCTCGGCTGCGTGCGTCGGTGCGCGAACCGGATTGGTCCAAGATCGAGTATTTGGCGATGGACGAGTTTGCCCTGCACAAAGGGCATCGCTACGCGACAGTGGTGGTCGATCCGATCAGCAGGCAGGTGCTGTGGATTGGCCCAGGACGCTCACGCGAGACGGCCCGGGCGTTCTTCGAACAATTGCCGCCTGGGGCCGCCCAACGCATCAAGGCCGTTGCCATCGACATGACCACCGCCTACGAGTTGGAGATCCAGGCCCACAGCCCACAGGCGGAGATCGTCTATGACTTGTTCCATGTCGTGGCCAAGTATGGACGAGAGGTCATTGATCGGGTGCGCGTGGATCAGGCCAATCAACTACGCCAGGATCGTCCCGCACGCAGGATCATCAAATCGAGTCGCTGGCTGCTGCTGCGCAACCGTGACAACCTGGATCGGCAGCAGGCCGTCCGGCTCGACGAATTGCTGCAAGCCAACCAGCCGCTGCTGACGGTCTATGTCCTGCGTGACGAACTCAAACGGCTCTGGTTCTACCAAAGACCTGCCTGGGCAAGACAAGCCTGGAACCACTGGTACGAGCAGGCCGAGCAAAGCGGAATAGCCGCCTTGAACACCTTCGCTCAGCGCTTGAAAGGCTATCTGCACGGCATCCTGGCCAGATGCCGACATCCCCTGAACACCAGCATTGTCGAGGGCATCAACAACACTATCAAGGTCATCAAGCGGCGCGCTTACGGCTACCGCGACCAGGAATACTTCTTCCTCAAAATCCGTGCCGCCTTCCCCGGCAATGCGCGATGAACCCGAAAAAGGGGGGAAGGCGTCGGCCGCCAGCGATACGTGGATTGCCGTTTCCGGCACTTCCACCGGTACGCTGAACCTGACCGGCGATGCCAGCGGCCGCGGCGTGCTGGAAACCGGCTCCGTCATCAAGGGTGCTGGCAACGTTACCCTCAATCTGGATGGCGGCATTCTGCGCGCCATCCGCGACAAGAACGATTTTCTCAATGGCTTCTCCACGCAGGCCGTGGGGGCCGGCGGCGCGTGGTTCGACACGAACACTTATGACGTGGGCCTGCCTACCGCATTCTCCGGTACGTCCAGCTTCAACAAGCTGGGCGCGGGCACGCTGACCCTGTCGGGCGACAGCGCCGCGTTCACAGGAGACACCGAAGTCCGGGCAGGTACGCTGCAGGTTGACGGTACGCTGGGCGGGCCGGTGAATGTGCTTGCGGGAGCGCGGCTAACCGGCACGGGACGCGTCGGTGCGACGGCCAACCACGGCACCATCGCGCCGGGCCCGCGCAGCGGCTTCGGCACGCTGACCGTCGCCGGCGACTATGCGGGCCAGGGCGGCAACCTGGAGATCCGCACGCAGCTGGGCGCCGATGACTCTCCCACCGACAAGCTGGTGATCACGGGCACCAGTTCGGGCGTGACGCCGGTCACGGTGACGAATATGGGCGGCGCCGGCGCGGCGACCCAACAGGGCATACGGGTCGTGCAGGTGGACGGCGTGTCGGCGGGCCGGTTCAACCTGGCCAATGGCGATTACGTCATCAATGGCCGTCCGGCGCTGGTGGCCGGCGCCTATGGCTACGTCCTGCAGCAGGACTCCGGCGACGGCAGCTGGTATTTGCGATCGTCGCTGGCCGACCCCGGCACGCCCCAGGGCGGCAGTTCGCCGGCCGCGGGACAGCCCATACTTTATCAACCCGGCGTGCCGGTATATGAAGCCTACGCCAACACGCTGCTTCAACTGAGCCGGCTTTCCACCTTGCGCCAGCGGGTCGGCAATCGGCTCTATGATCCGGCCGATACCGGCCGCAACGGCGTATGGAGCCGGGTGGAGGGCGCCACGGGCCGCCTCGATCCTTCCGTGTCCACCACCGGCCAGCACCAGGATATCGATAGTTGGAAGGCGCAGTTCGGCGTCGATCGCGTACTGGCCGGCGAGCAGGAGGGCGCGCGCCTGGTTGGAGGCCTGGCCCTGCACTACGGCAAGGCCGACACGCGTGTCGCGTCGATGTATGGCAACGGCACGATCGATACCACCGCCTATGGCCTGACCCCGACGCTGACGTGGTACGGCAGGAACGGCGTCTATGTCGATGCACAGGCCCAGGCGACCTGGTTCGACAGCGACCTGCATTCACGATTGGCCGGCAAGCTCAAGGATGGCCGGAAAGCGCGCAGCTATGGGCTGGGCATTGAAGGAGGCAAGGCCTTTGCGCTGAGCGAAGGGCTGGCCCTGATCCCGCAGGCGCAATTGTCGTACGCATCGACCCGCTTCGACAGCTTCAACGACAGATTCGGCGCCCGCGTTGAAGACGATAAGGGCGACAGCTTGCAGGGCCGTCTCGGCATCGCGCTGGACTACAAGAGCAGCTGGCAAGCGAGCGGCGCGAACCGGGAGTCGAGCGTCTTCGGCATCGTCAATGTGAAGCATGAGTTCCTGGATGGCACGCGCGTGCGCGTTGCCGGGGTGCCGGTAAGCAGCCGCATGGCGCGCACCTGGGGCAGCGTGGGAGTGGGGGCCGATTACGGTTGGGGAGAACGCTATGCCATTTACGGCCAGGTGGACGCCGATGCAGATTTCGCCGGCAGCTACATCCTCACCGCGACCGCGGGGTTCAGGATGATGTTCTAGATTCGGCAAGCCGCTTGCGCCGGTATGGGGGGCGCGGCCTGCGCGCATGCTTTTGCCGGGTAACGGCCGGGATCTGCGCGCTTTGGCCCGGGACCGGTATGCGGGCGCAAGCCGGCACGCCTGAGGCGAAGGCTGTCCGCTGTCAGGGAAATTACGGGGGGTTCGGCGGAGATGTGTATCTTTTCTCTGCCATAGTTACAAAATATAAAGACCACTGCGCCCGGATGCGGGGTATGCTCAATGAAGAGAGGGCATCCGCGTGTATCAGAACAATTTGATCTACAAGGGATACCGCTTGACCGCCAAAGTAGCCAGACACACTGTCGAGGTTAACGAAGCCGCGCCGAGCGGCCCCTTATTCCAGGCAACCGTTTCGGTGGTTCAGGCCGATTCCATCCAGGATACGGGTGACGAGTACCCCGTACCGTATTTTGCCGACGGCGGTTTCGTATACAGCCCGCGCGAAGCGGTGCACCAGGCAATCAGCCATGGCCGCGAAATCGTCGACGCGCTGATCGGGCTGCCAGCCTAGCGCTCCCCGAGGCCATCCCTGCCGCGTCGTCATGGCCGCATCCGTGCGGTCCGCGCGTCGGCCGGCCGTTCAGGTCGCGAAGACTTCCTGCCAATCGCGGGTCTTGGCCAGCGTGCGCACGGCCGCCGATTGCTCCAGGATGGCGACCGCTTTCTTGAATTCCTCGGCCGTGGCGCCGTCCTCCAGTATGACCAGGCGGGCGTTGCGCGCATCGGCCATCTTCACATCCGACATCTTGCCGTGGGTCTGGTAGACCTGCGTCCAATCGACTTTGCGGCCGGCCTTCAGCGCGATGGGTTCGATGTAGGTCATGGAAGTCGAGGTTGCCGAGCGCACCGCGAAGGCGAAGTCGGCGGTGTGCCCGCTGCTTCCCTGCGCCTTGGCGCCCTTGACCATGCGGTTCGCGCCGACGGCTTCGGCCAGGGTGCGTCCGACCTGGGCGCGAAAGCGCAGCCGGCTGAATTTGGGCATCCATTTCGCGCACTGGAACGACAGCGCCATGGCCAGCTTGACGGCGTCCCACAAGGCGTCCTGCAGCTGCTCGTTGGGGCCTTGCGCCACGATGGCGCCGGCCTTGTCGAAGCGGGCCAGGCTGACGCCGGGAGTCTGGTTCAGGACTTCCAGCCGCTTGGCCACCAGTTCGATGCCGAAGGTGGCCGCGTGCAAGGCGGTTTCACAGGCATCGGTGAGATAGAACGTGTGGGCGTCGGGATGGACGATGAAAAATGCGGCATGCTGGCCATCCAGGCCCAGCGTCATGGGAGAGATGGCGCGAATCGCGTGTTCGCCCGCGGGCTGGACGCTCCAGCCCGACGCTTCCAGGAAGTTGCTCATAGGATCAGTTCGATTTGGCGGCCCTTCAGCGGATGGGCGAAGCCGCCGGTCAGCGTCAGGTTTGCGCGCGGCAGGAAATAGTCGACCAGCGCGCCGATGCTCTCCAGCGCGGGCACGACCGGTTCCGCGTAGCCTTCGCCGGCCTCGACCCAGATGTGCTGGTGGCTGCGATCGGCCAGCGCCTTGCGGAACTGCGGCAGGTTCTCGCCCACCATGCTGGTGTGGAACGAGTCATCGGTATCGACGCCGAACACGCGGTGCGGGCCGACGAACAGGCTGGCTCCGAAGGCTTCGGGCAGGAAGATGGTGGCCTGGCCGAACACGGCGGTACGCGCGCCGCGGTAGGTGATGCGAAAGAGGATGTCTTCGCGCACATCGCCCTTGAGCCGGCACGCGCAGCTGAATTCCTGCCATTGCGAGTTGCTGGCGGCCGGCTTGTGGGCCCAGCTGATGGGCTTGGTGGTCTCCTTGGGTTCCGCGAGGATTTCCTGCACCTCGTCCGGCGTGATCAAGGGTTCGACGTTGTTGGCCATGGGCACTCTATTGAATTCGAAAATGCGGCGGCGCCCATGTATGGCGCGCGCAAGCAACGGCATATGCGGTTGCGAGGGGGCGTAATCTTACAAGACAGAGGCGGGTAAGATCGAATGGCTGTATGGGCATACAGCCATTCGCGCGCCTGGGGGCGAAGCCGTGCGCGCTAGAGTTGCGCCGCGCCGAAGGTGTCGCACTGGCGCAGGTCGCCGCTTTCCAGGCCGCGCTTGAACCAGCGCACGCGCTGGGCCGACGAGCCGTGCGTGAAGGCGTCGGGCACGACATAGCCCTGGCTCTTCTTTTGCAGGGTGTCGTCGCCGATGGCGCTGGCGGCATTCAGGCCTTCCTCGATGTCGCCCGATTCGAGGATGTTGCGCGCCTGGTCGGCGCGTCGCGCCCACAGGCCGGCGAAGCAGTCGGCCTGCAGTTCCATGCGCACCGACAGGGCGTTGGCCTGGGCCGGATTGCGCTGGCGCAGGCGGTCGACCTGTTCGGACACGCCCAACAGGTGCTGCACGTGGTGCCCCACCTCATGGGCGATGACATAGGCCTGGGCGAAGTCGCCCGGGGCGTTCAGGCGGCGCTCCATTTCGTCGAAGAAGCCGAGGTCGATGTACACCTTGCTGTCGCCGGGACAGTAGAACGGGCCCATGGCGGCCTGGCCGGTGCCGCAGGCCGTGGGCGTGGCGCCGCGAAACAGCACCAGCTTGGGCGGCACGTAATTGCGGTTGAGGCTTTGCGTGAAGATGGCGCCCCAGGTGTCTTCGGTTTCGCCCAGGACCTTGGCCACGAAGCGCGCCTGCGGGTCGTTGGCCGGCGGCGCGCCGGCGGGCGCCTGCTCGTAGGTGGCGGGGCCTTCGGCCATCTGCAGCACCACGGAAGGGTCGATGCCGAAATACATGGCCACCAGCGCAAGCACGATGGTGCCGATGCCGATGCGGCCCTTGCCGCCCAGCCGGGGCCCCGCGGCGCGCCGATCTTCGATGTTCTGGCTTTCGCGCGAGTCGTCCATGCGCATGGGGTGTCTCCTGCCGCGCGCACGTGCGCGCATACTCGATCAAGAGTGTTAGGATAAACCCATGGCCCTGCTTCTGACACTACATCCCGCGAATCCGCAGCCACGCTTGATCAAACAGGCTGCGCAATGGCTGTCCGACGGCGGGCTGGTGGCCGTGCCGACCGACTCCAGCTACGCCGTGGTGGCGCCGCTGGACGACAAGGCGGCCGCCGATGCGCTGCGGCGCCTGCGCGGCCTGGACGAGCGCCACCATCTGACCCTGCTGTGCCGCGACCTGGCCGAGATCGGCCAGGTCGCGCGGGTCGACAACAAGCAGTACCGCCTGCTCAAGGCCGCCACGCCGGGGCCGTGGACGTTCATCCTGGAAGCCACCCGCGAAGTGCCGCGCCGCGTCTCGCATCCGTCGCGCAAGACCATCGGCATCCGGGTGCCGGCGCACGCGGTGGCGCTGGCGCTGCTGGAGCAGGTGGGCGCGCCGCTGCTGTCGACCACCCTGATTCCCAGGGACGAGGAAGACGCGCTCAATGATCCCGAGGCCATCCAGGAGCGCTACCAGCACGAACTGGCGGCGGTGATCGATGCCGGGGCCTGCCCGCAGACGCCCACCACGGTGGTCGACCTGACCGGCGCCGAGCCGGCGGTGCTGCGGCGCGGCGGCGGCGATCCGGCGGCGCTCGGGCTGGACTAGCCCGGGACGGCAGGCCGCCGTCCGGCCTGGCGTTGCGCGCACTACAATGCGTCGCTATGAATGAAATCATCCAGCTCATCGCGATCTACGCGATTCCCGTGATCTTCGCGATCACGCTGCACGAGGCCGCGCACGGCTACGTGGCGCGCATGTTCGGCGACCCGACGGCCTACCAGGCCGGCCGCATCAGCCTCAATCCCATGCGCCACATCGATCCGGTCGGCACGCTGCTGGTTCCCGCCGCCATCCTGCTTGCCTCCAAGCTGATGGGCGGCGCCGGCCTGCTGTTCGGCTGGGCCAAGCCGGTGCCGGTGGATTTCGGGCGCCTGCGCCGTCCCAAGAAGGACATGCTGTGGGTGGCGCTGGCGGGCCCCGCGGCCAACCTGCTGATGGCCATCCTGTGGGCGCTGGCGATCCGCCTGTATTTCGAGGCGGGCGTCCAGGAGGGCTATTGGTTCGAGATGGCCCGCGCGGGCGTCAACGTCAATCTGGTGCTGATGGCGCTGAACCTGCTGCCCATTTTGCCGCTGGACGGCGGACGGGTGGTGTTCAGCCTGCTGCCGCAGCGCCTGGCGTTCCAGTACGCACGGATCGAGCCTTACGGACTGGTGATCGTGCTGCTGTTGCTGGTGACGGATGCGCTATGGGTGCTGATGCGTCCCGTATTAGGTCTGGGGGCCGAAATCGTCAGCTGGTTTTTATAAGATTCCGGCCAATATCCGGTAAACTCGTTGGTTTGATTGATTGAGGTCCGGCCAGACAGGCGCCGGGCCGCGGAGCCCGATAAACATGGCATCCTCAGCACCTGCCGCAACCGTGCAGTTCCAAGGCAGTTTGGTGGCCCTGGTCACCCCGATGCAGCCCGATGGCAGCCTCGACTACGACGCATACCGGTCCTTGATCGACTGGCACGTGGCCGAAGGCACCGATGGCCTGGTGGTGGTCGGCACCACCGGAGAATCTCCTTCCGTTTCGATGGAAGAGCACGCCGAGCTCATCCGCGTGGCGGTCGAGCACGCCGCCGGCCGCATTCCGGTCATCGCCGGCGTGGGCGCCAACTCCACCGACGAAGCCATCCATCTGGCCCGCCACGCCAAGGCGGTCGGCGCGCAGGCCGGCCTGTCGGTCGTGCCGTACTACAACAAACCCAACCAGGAAGGCATCTACCGCCATTTCCGCGCGGTGGCCGAGGCGGTCGATCTGCCGACGGTGCTGTACAACGTGCCGGGCCGCACGGTGGCCGACATGTCCAACGACACGGTGCTGCGCCTGGCCGAAGTGCCGGGCATCATCGGCATCAAGGAAGCCACTGGCGACATCGCCCGGGGCGCCTTGCTGCTGCGCGAGGCGCCCGCCGGCTTCCAGGTGTTCAGCGGCGACGATCCGACCGCCGCGGCCCTGATCCTGCTGGGCGCGCGCGGTAATATTTCGGTGACGGCCAACGTGGCGCCGCGCCTGATGCATGAACTCTGTACGGCGGCGCGCGGCGGTGACGTGCCGCGCACGCGTGAACTCAATGCACGGTTAGCCCGTCTCAACAAGGCCTTGTTCATCGAGGCCAACCCTATCCCTGTCAAATGGGCGCTGGCCCAGATGGGCCACACAGCGCTTGGTTATCGTCTGCCGATGGTCGAGCTGAGCGAGCAGTACCACTCGCTGGTACGTACCGCCCTGCAGGAAGTGGGTCTGCTCTAAATATCGTGAGGATGCGTATGAACAAACGTCATGCCGGAGCGTCGGCATTGATGGCCCTGGCATTGCTGGCGGGCTGCAGCGATGTCAACCAGTTGCTGGGCAATGAAGAGTCGGTGGATTACAAAAGCACGCGGCGCGGCGACCCGCTCAGCATTCCACCCGACCTGACCCAGGCCAACAACGATCCGCGCTACAAGGCGCCTGCCTCCGGAACCGCGACCTACTCGCAATTCCAGCAGCAGGGCCTGCAGCAGCAGGCCAGCGCCGGCCAGAATACCAACGTGCTGCCGGAGCGCGCGGACATGCGTGTCGAGCGCGACGGCGACCTGCGCTGGCTGGTGATCGAGCGGCCGCCCGAGCAGCTGTTTCCCAAGGTGGTCGATTTCTGGACCGACACGGGCTTCACGGTCTCGGTCAACAATCCGCAGGCTGGCATCATCGAGACCGACTGGGCCGAGAACCGCGCCAAGATTCCGGAAAGCTGGCTGCGCCAGGTGCTGGGGTCGGTGCTGGAGACCGCGTGGGATAGCGGCGAGCGCGAGAAGTTCCGCACGCGGGTCGAGCGCGTCAATGGGCACACCGAGATCTACATCACGCACAACCAGATGCTGGAAAAGCGTGTCGGCTCGGATGGCGGCCAGGTGCAATGGACCCACGGCAAGGAAGACCCGGGCCTGAACGCGGCCATGCTGGCGCGCCTGATGGTGTACCTGGGCACCGACGTGGATGCGGCGCGCAAGCTGGTGGCGCAGGCCGAAGCGGCCCCGCAGGCGCCCAAGGTGCAGAGCGTGCGCGCCGAAGGCGCGATGCTGGTAGTCGACGAGTCGTTCGATCGCGCCTGGCGGCGCGTGGGCGTGGCCCTGGATTCGGGCGGCTTCGCGGTCGACGATCGCGACCGCAGCGCCGGCGAGTACTTCGTGCGCTACGTGGATACCGACACGGGCGCGCAGAACGAGCAGCCGGGCTTCTTCAGCCGCCTGTTCTCCAGCGACAAGAAGGCCCAGGCGCCGCAGTACCGCATCCGCCTGACGGGCTCCGGCACGCAGACGCAGGTCACGGTGCTCGACGCCAACGGGCAGCGCGACAGCAGCGCAACCGCCCAGCGCATGCTGAGCGTGCTGAAGGACAAGATGGTCTGAGTCCCTTCGTCTCCTGACGCCGCGTAGCGGCACAAAAAAACCGGCAAGCCGCAAGGCTTGCCGGTTTTTTTTGGCTGGCGCGAGAACTCAGGGATAGACGACGGAAAAGCCGACGTAGCTGGTGATCTGCGCCGCGTCGACATTTTCGTTGGGTTTCTTCACGTACGAGGCGAGATAGCGCAGGGTATAGCTTTTGGTGGTGTTGCCGCCGTTGGTGACATCAGTGCCCGTGAAGGTTTGCGCGGCTTGCGTGGTTTCGTCGGTGCCCATGCGGATGTGCTGGCCGTTGAGGTTGGCCAGGCGGAATTCCACGCCCTTGGCCTTGGTGGCGGACGACACGGTGCTCAGGTTGCCGTTGCCGGATGCGTTGTAGGCCTGCTTGTAGGCGATCAGATCGCCGGTGTCGTAGTTGGTGGTGATGCCGGGCTCGAAATACAGCTTGAGCGCGCTCAGCGCCTGGGGGCATTCCTTCAGCCTGATGTCGAAGGGCGTGGCGCCGGCGGTGTCGCCGTCGTTCCTGAGCGCGTTCTTGGAAATCTTGGGCAGTTGCACGACCTTGATATGGTTGGGGGCGCTGGGCTCTTCGATGACGCAGGTCTGGTCGGAGATGCTGCCGGTGATGACGATGGTGCCGTCGTTGGCCAGCGCCGGCAGCACGGGCGAGGCGGCAAGGATAAGCGCGGTGCGCAAGGCGGGGCATGAAAACTTGGACATGGTGATTCTGAGACTGAGGGGTGCCGTCATGTGCTTGGCGTCGGCATCAGAATATTAGGTCCGGGAGGGGGGGGCTGATGGTTGTGTGGGAATTTGCCGGTAATCGCGCCAGATCGGCGGGCGGCTTCGCGCAATGAAAATGGCCTCCGTTACCGGAGGCCATGAGCATGCCTGCCCGCGGGCGAGCATCCCGACGGCGTGCCGGCCGGCACGGGGGCTGGCCGGCGGGGCCGCGAATCAGGACGACGGCGTCGTGGCGCCGCCGGAGCTGCCCGGCGCCGGTTCGGCGGGCGAGGGAGCCGGCGCAGGCGCGGGCGCGGGGGCCGAAGGAGCCGGGGCCGTCGTGGCCGGGGCGCCGTCGCCAGCGGGGGCGGCCGCGTCTTCGTTCTTGTTGCAGGCCGTGAGGGCGACTGCCATCACCGAAGCCAGAATCAAGGTTTTGCTCATCATGGTCGACACTCCTGTTGATGACGATTTCGTGGCCCCATTAGGGGAAACCAGTAGTCAGGCTACAGGAATCATTCAACGGCTGGCGTTTGGAAATTAAAGCGGTCGCATCCCAAATGAAACAACCCTTGCGAGCGTGTGTGTGATCTATCAAGTTGTTTCCGCGGCTACAGGGTTGGGAGCGTTATGTATCGAATAGACGCATTTAGGTGTCCGGATCGTACCGAGAGGCGCCCTGACTGGCGCGCCTGCGCAACACTCGCGCCCGCGTTCAGGGCTGATAGCGCAGCCAGCCGGCGTCCAGCCAGTCGGCCAGGCAGCTGCGCGCTTCGTCGCTCAGCCTGGCGCAACGCGGGTCGTCGCAGGCCAGCGCGCGGGCATCCGCCAGGTGGCGCAGCGCGGGTTCGGCCGCGACGCTGGCGGCCTCGCCATTGATGAACAACTGGCGGCCGCGGTAAAGCATGCGGCTGCGCCTATCCAGCACGAGCGCGCCGCTCGCGGGCCAACTGTCTTCCAGGTCGACTTGATCGCCGCCTGTGTCGAACACACTGAGCTGGCTGGGCTCGGTCAGCCAGCAGCCCAGGAAGCGCGCCGCCAGCGCCTCGTCGAAGCGCAGGCGGTCCAGCGTCGCCAGCGTGGCCTCGACCAGACCGTCCGGTACGGCCGCGGGATGCGCGACGGCGGGCTGGCCCGGGTCGCGGTACAGCCCGTCCAGGCGCGCGCCCGGCAGGGGCGGCTCGCCATACGGGCCGCCCAGCAGGCCGACGCGCGCCATGACCTGGTCGGCCGCCGCTTCGAGCAGGCCGCGTGCCAGCATGGCCTGCGACGGTGCGCGAAACCCGATCGAGATCGTCATGCAGTCGCCGCCTTCGGCCACGCCGTCGTGCGCGGCCTGTGGCGGCAGGTAAAGCATGTCGCCCGGTTCGAGCACATGTTCTTCCTCGGGCTCGAACCGGCTGAGGATCTTCAGCGGCAGGTCCGGCTGCAGCGACAGGTCTTTCTGCCGGCCGTAGCGCCAGCGGCGGCGCCCGCTGGCCTGCAGCAGGAAGACGTCATAGCTGTCGAAGTGCGGCCCCACGCCGCCGCCATCGCCGGCCACGCTGATCATGATGTCGTCCAGGCGCGCGTCCGGAATGAAGCGGAACTGCTGCAGCAGGGCGCTGACGGCGTCGTGATGCAGGTCCACGCTCTGCACCAGCAAGGTCCAGTCCGGTTCGCCCGCCTTGGGCAGGCGGGCGAACGGGCCGTTCTCCATGTTCCATTGGCCTTGTTCGCGCCAGATCAGTCGCGCTTCGACGTCGTCGCGGCGCGCCATCTGGCGCAGGGCGGCGATGCTGACCGGCGGCTTGAAGCCGGGGATGGCCTGGCGGATCAGCAAGGGCTTGCGCTGCCAGTAGCGGCGCATGAAGTCGGCGGGGGCAAGCCCGCCCAGCAGGGCGAGCGCGGTGGCAGGGTTCATGTCAGATGCTGTTTGAGGCGGTATAGCGCGTCGAGGGCTTCGCGCGGGGTCAGGCTGTCGGGGTCGATGGCCGCAAGCTGGTCGCGCAGTTGCGCCAGCGCGGCGGCATCCTCGGCCTGCTCGGTCATGGCCTGGCTTTGCACGTCCGCGTCGAGCGCCGCGGCGAACAAGCCCAGCTGCGGGGTGGGCGCGCCCTGGGCTTCAAGGCGTTCGAGTTCGCGCGAGGCCTGGCGGATGACCGCGGCGGGTACGCCGGCGCGCTGGGCGACCTGGATCCCGTAGCTGCGGCTGGCCGGGCCTTCGCGCACTTCGTGCAGGAACACGATGCCGCCGGCCGACTCGGCCGCGGCCAGGTGCACGTTGGCCGCGGTGGGCTGTTCGGCGGGCAGGCGGGTCAACTCGAAGTAGTGGGTGGCGAACAGCGTGAGCGCGCGGTTGTGCGTCAGGAGGCGGTACGCGATGGCCCAGGCCAGCGCCAGGCCGTCGTAGGTGGACGTGCCGCGGCCGATTTCGTCCATCAGCACCAGGCTGGCCGGCGTGCTGGCCGCCAGGATGGCGGCCGCCTCGGTCATCTCCATCATGAAGGTGGAGCGCCCGCCGGCCAGGTCGTCGGCCGCGCCGATGCGGGTGAAGATGCGGTCGAGCCGGCCGACGCGCGCGCGGGTGGCCGGCACGAAGCTGCCGGTGCGCGCCAGCAGGGCGATCAGGGCCACCTGGCGCATATAGGTCGATTTACCGCCCATGTTGGGGCCGGTGATCAACAGCATGCGGCGGGTCTGGTCCAGGCGACAGCCGTTGGGCGTGAAGCGTTCGATGGCGCGCTCGACCACGGGATGGCGGCCTGCCTCGATGTCGATCTCGGCGCCGTCGATCAGCTCGGGGGCGACCCAGTCGTGACGCCGGGCATGTTCGGCCAGCGCGGCCAGCGTGTCCAGTTCGGCCAGGGCGCTCGCGCACTGGGACAGGGGGCGCACATACTGCGCCAGCGCGTCGAGCAATTGCTCGTACAGCCATTTTTCGCGGGCCAGCGAACGGTCCTGTGCCGACAGGACGCGGTCTTCCCAGGTCTTGAGTTCAGGCGTGATGTAGCGCTCGGCGTTCTTGAGGGTCTGGCGGCGCCGGTAGTCCTCGGGCACCTTGTCGGTCTGGCCCTTGGAGACTTCGATGTAGAAGCCGTGCACGCGGTTGAATTCGACGCGCAGGTTGCCGATGCCGGTGCGTTCGCGTTCCCGCGCTTCCAGTTGCACGAGGAAATCGCCGCCGTCGGTGGCCAGCGCGCGCAGTTCGTCCAGTTCGCTGTCGAAGCCGGCGGCGATGACGCCGCCGTCACGGATGGCCACCGCCGGCTCGCTGGCGACCGCGCGTGCCAGCAGCTCGCCGATGTCCGGCGGCATGGCCAGCTGCGCGGCCAGCTCGCGGGCGCGCGGCGAGCCGGACAGGGGCGCCAGGCTGGCGTGCAGGGCAGGCAGGGCGACCAGGGCGTCGCGCAGGCTGGCCAGCTCGCGCGGGCGCACCGAGCGCAGCGCCACGCGGGCGGCGATGCGCTCGATGTCGGGAAAGGCGTTGAGCGCATCGCGCAGCGTCTCGAGCAAGCCCGCCGCAGCAAAGGCCTGTTCGCCTTCCTGGCGCACGGTCAGCATGGTGGCGATGGCGTGTTGGCGGGCCAGCACCGGTTCGTTCTCGCGCAGGGGGTGGTGCAGCCAGCGGCGCAGCAGCCGGCTGCCCATGGGCGTGCGGCAGCCATCGAGCAGGGAGAACAGCGTGGGCGATTCCTCGCCGCTCAGGGTCTGGGTCAGTTCGAGGTTGCGGCGCGTGACCGGATCGAGCAGCACATATTGTCCCGGGCGTTCGGCCGCGATGGTCTGCACGTGCGCCAGCGCCTGCGACTGGGTGCGCGCGGCGTAGCGCAGCAGGGCGCCTGCCGCGCACACGGCGGCCGGCATGTCCTCGACGTCGAAGCCGCCCAGGCTGTCGGTCTTGAAGTGCGCCAGCAACTGGGCGCGCGCGCCGTCGGCTTCGAAATGCCAATCGGGCACGCGCGTGCGCGCGCCTTCGAAGGCCATGTGCAGCTCGGCGCTTTCGGCCTGGATCAGTTCGGCCGGTGCGATGCGATGCAGTTCGGACTCGAGCTGGCCGGGCGCGCACTCGGTGACATGGAAGGCGCCGCTGGCCAGGTTGAGCCAGGCCAGGCCGGCGCGCGGTTCGCGCTTGCCCGTGACGCAGACCGCCGCCAGCGCGCGGTCGGCCTTGGCCGGCAGCAAGGCTTCGTCGGTCAGGGTGCCGGGCGTGACGATGCGCACGATGCGGCGCTCGACCGGCCCCTTGGCGGCGGCGGGATCGCCGATCTGTTCGCAGATGGCGACCGATTCGCCCAGCGCGACCAGGCGCGCCAGGTATTGCTCCATGGCGTGCACGGGAATGCCCGCCATCGGGATCGGCGTGCCGTTCGAGTTGCCGCGCTTGGTCAGCGTGAGGTTGAGCAGGCGCGCGGCGCGTTCGGCGTCTTCATAGAACATCTCGTAGAAGTCGCCCATGCGGTAGAACAACAGCAGCGGTCCGGCCTCGGCTTTGAGGCGCAGGTATTGCTGCATCATAGGAGTATGGCCGGCCAGGGCGTCGCCGGTCGTTTGCTTTGGTGTGGAAGACATAGGCAGGATTGTATCGGGCCGCCCGCGCTGTCCGCCATGCGGCAGGCGCCGGGCCACCATGGTGTCGCGCGATGACGCATTGCGCAACATCCGGTGCTGTGCGCCGTTTCTTCCCTGTGCTCAAATGAATCAGCCGGCGGCGCAGTGCGCGCACGAGGCGCGTCCGGTCGGCGGCCAGCAACCGTACAAGGAGCAACGCCATGTCGAGCCACGTCTACAAGCAGATTGAGTTGGTGGGGTCGTCCACCGTGTCGTCCGATGATGCGATCGCCCAGGCCATCGCGCGTGCTTCCGATACGCTGCGGCACCTGGATTGGTTCGAGGTGACCGAGACGCGCGGCCACATCAAGGACGGCAAGGTCGCGCACTGGCAGGTGAGCCTGAAGATCGGCATGCGGCTCGAGGCCGACGACTGATGCCGGCCTGCGCGGCGCGCGGCGCGCGTTGCGCAGTTGTTGCACACGCAGCCTAACCCTATGGCGGGTAAGGCTTTTTTCTTCTTGTCAGAACACTGTCAAGAGGTTTGTCCACATTTGCCGGGGATAACATCGGGCGGTGCCCGGCGGCGCCTTGCAGCCCCGCCGGATGGCCGCGCGGCGCAGCATGCCTGCGCGATTCTTGCCCTGCATGGGCAAGGCCTTGATCGGCAAGGCGTTTTCGGATCTGCCCGCAAGCTGTCCTCACGCTTATCCACAGTTGGCGGGGACAACTATGATGCGGCGCGGGGCAGGCTGGGCCATTTTTGATCACCGTTTGCATGTCGATGATTCGATTGGTGATTTCCAGGCTGCCCCAAGGCTGTCCTCAGTGTTTTCCACATTGGACGGGGATAAGCGGCGGGTGTGTGGGTAACTCGCCGCGCGCGGGGGCCTCAGCCCGCCAGCCGGGTGACCCAGGCCACATAGCGATCGAGCCATCCCTGCAGGAACTTGCGCGTGTCCTCGTTGGTGATGTTGAACTGCTCGTCGATCAGCCCTTCCTTGAATTGCAGGAACACTTCCGGAGTGGTGAGCACGTTCACGCCTTCGGCCGCCAGGATATTGCGCAGGTGCTGCTGCGCCATGGCGGTGCCGGCGGCGCTGGGCGAGGTGCCGACGATGCCGGCCGTCTTGCCGATCCAGCTGTTGTGGCCCCACGGGCGCGAGCCCCAGTCGATGGCGTTCTTGAGGGCGGCGGGAATGGAGCGGTTGTGCTCGGGCGTGACGAACAGGATGCCGTGGGCATCGGCGATCTGCTGCTTCAGCTTGGCCGCCGGGGCCGCCATGTCGTTTTCATGGTCCTGGTTGTAGAGCGGGACGTCGCCCAGGCTGACATGCTCGAACTCGAAGTTGGCGGGGGCCAGTTTCTCCAGCGCGCGCGCCAGGCGCAGGTTGAACGATGCGGCACGCAGGCTGCCGACGAAGACAGCAATTTTGTAGGTACTCATGGCACACGGACTCCAGGGGTGGGGAATCGCCAGTGTAGACCTGTCGATGTGACCGCTCAACGGCAGGCCGGGCGGGCTCGCGCGCTGCACCACGATGGGGCCGGGGTGAGGGTTTTCACCAGGATGGGGGGCCAGGCGGTGCATGGGGGCCGGCGCCTGCCGGGATGTTGGCGCGCTCCGTGGGAGGAAGAGCTGGCACGCCGTTTGCAAGGAGGGGGAGGAGGGCGGCCGAGGCGTTGGGCCGGGCCGCCGCAGCCAGGAGTGCCATGATGTCCGCCGTGCCCGTTTCCCTTCCCGTCAAGATGCTGGTGACCCGCCATATCTCGCCTGACCGCTACGGGGATTTCCTGGCGTGGATGCGCCAGGGAGAAATCCTGGCGGCCGGGTTTCCGGGGTTCCTGGGCTCGGGCGTGCTGCAGCCGCCCGAAGGCGGCGACCAATACCAGATCGTGCTGCGCTTTGACAGCGAGGCCAGCCTGGCCCGCTGGGAGCAATCGCTGCCGCGCCGCATGTGGCTGGAGCGCGGCGCGGCGCTGGTGCGCGCCAGCCATGCGCGCCGCGTCACCGGCATGGACAGCTGGTTCGGCGCGCCAGCCGGCGCGCCGCCGCGCTGGAAGCAGGCGGTCAGCATCTGGCTGGTGTATTTCCCCATGCTGCTGCTGTTCAGTACGGCGCTCGACGCGCAACTGAGCGCGCTGCCGCTGTTCTGGCGCGTGCTGGCCACGACCCTGTGCATGACGCCGGTGCTGTCGTTCCTTTGTATTCCGCTGGTCACCCGCGTGCTGCGCGGCTGGCTGCATCCGCGCGCCGTCGGCGCGGCCGATTGAGCGCAAACTGACGTTTTTCTGAATCCCAAACGAAAATTGTTTACACTTGCATCCGCAAATGGAACCGTGCGGCCGGCCAGCGGGGCGGCCGGCTGATAAGGGAGAGTGTGGATGCGTAAATTGTTGCGGAAGACCGTGCTGGCGTTGGCGCTTGGCATGACGACGCCCTTGGCCGTGGCGGCCGCCCAGCCCAAGGCGGTCGTGCAGACCTATTCGGATATTGCGCTGGCGGGCTACCAGGATGCGCTGGCCTCGGCGCAGGCATTGCGCACCGCCATCGACGCGCTGATCGCCGCGCCCAGCGCCCAGACGCTGCAGGCGGCGCGCCAGGCGTGGCTGGCCGCCCGCGTGCCGTACCAGCAGACCGAAGCGTTCCGCTTCGGCAACCCGGTGGTCGACGACTGGGAAGGGCGCGTCAACGCCTGGCCGCTGGACGAGGGCCTGATCGACTATGTCGATGCCGCCTACGGCACCGAGAGCGACGCCAATGCGTTCTATACGGTCAACGTGATCGCCAACGCCAGGATCTCGGTGGGCGGCAAGACCATCGACGCCAGCAAGATCACGCCGCAGCTGCTGTCCGAGGTGCTGCACGAGGCCGACGGCAACGAGGCCAACGTGGCCACTGGCTATCACGCCATCGAGTTCCTGCTGTGGGGCCAGGACCTCAACGGCACGGGCCCGGCGCCCAAGGACCGCACCGGCACGCCGCAGGAACGCCACGCCGGCGATCGGCCCCATACCGATTTCGATCCCCGGCAGTGCACCGGCGGCAATTGCGAGCGCCGGGTGCAATACCTGAAGGCCGTGACCGATCTGCTGGTCGACGATCTGCAGGAAATGGTCGATAACTGGAAGGCCGGCGGCGCCGCGCGCAAGGTGGTCGAGGAGGATCCCAAGGCGGGCCTGATCGCCATGATGACGGGGCTGGGCAGCCTGTCGTATGGCGAACTGGCGGGCGAGCGCATGAAGCTGGGGCTGATGCTGCACGATCCCGAGGAAGAGCACGATTGCTTCTCCGACAACACGCACAATTCGCACTACTACAACCAGATCGGCATCCGCAACGTATACCTGGGCAACTATGCCCGCATCGATGGCAAGACGGTGTCGGGGGCAAGCCTGTCGGATCTGGTCAAGGCCAAGGATGCCAAGCTGGATGCCGAGGTAAGGGCCAAGCTGGATGCCACGGTCCAGGCCATGGAAGCGATGAAGCAGCGCGCCGAGACGGTGGAAACCTACGACCAGATGATCGCCCAGGGCAATAAGGAGGGCAACGCGGTGGTGCAGGCCGCCATCGACCGCCTGGTCGACCAGACCCGCAGCCTGGAGCGGGTGATCGCGGCGCTGGAGCTGGGCGACATCGAGCTCGAGGGCTCGGACAGCCTGGACAAACCGGACGCCGTATTCAAGTGAAATCCGCGCTAGTCGTTGTACTGGCGGCGCTGGCGCATGGCGCCGGCGTCGCTGCGCCAGGCCGCACCGATCTGTCGGCCGAGGACCTGGCGCGAGTGCAGGCCATCACGGCGCCCACCGCCGATTTTTCGGCGGCGGAGTCGTTCGAGACCATGCAGGCCGGCGCCGCGACGGTCAAGAAGCTGCTCAACGCCGATATCTTTTCGCACCCCTCGGCCAACATGACGTTCGAGGGCCGCCAGCGCTTTCAGGTCGGTAACGGGCTGTTTCGCAAGCTGTGGGTGTCGGCGCCGGCGTCCACGCAGGCCTCGGACGGCCTGGGGCCGCTGTTCAACGCGCGCTCCTGTCAGGCTTGCCATGTGAAGGATGGGCGCGGCACGGTGCCGGGCTTCGACCCCGATCCGCTCGAGCGCAGCGACGCCGTGGCGCTGTTGCTGCGGCTTGCGGTGGAGCCATCCAGCGAGGCCGAGCGGCGCCTGCTGGCCGAGGGCAAGGTGCCGTTCCTGCCCGATCCGACCTACGGGTCGCAGTTGCAGAACTTCGCGGTGGCGGGCCTGCCGGCCGAAGGCCGCCTGGAGATCGAATACGAGCCGGTGAGCGTGGCGCTCAATGGCGGCGAGACCGCCACCCTGATGAAACCCGCCTACCGGATCGAGGATCCGGGTTACGGGCCGCTGCGCCCGGATCTGCACTTGTCGCCGCGCCTGGCGCCGCCCATGATAGGGCTGGGCCTGCTGGAGGCCATCTACGAAGCCGATATCCTGGCCAACGCGGCTGCCGATCATGGCGATGGCGTCAGCGGCAAGCCGAACTGGGTGCGCGACGTGCGCACCGGCCAGAAGGTGCTGGGCCGTTTCAACTGGAAGGCCGGCCAGCCTACCGTCGAGCAGCAGAGCGCGGCCGCGTTCTCCAATGACATGGGCCTGTCCACGCCGCTGTTTCCCAGTCATTTCGGCGATTGCACGCCGGCGCAGGCCGAGTGCTTCAAGATGCCGCATGGCGCGCAGCCCCATCTGGGCGAGCACGAGGTGCCGGGGCATTTGATGGATTTCGTGACCACCTATTCGACCAACCTTGCCGTGCCGCAGCGGCGCGACGCCGACGACGAGCGCGTGCTGGCGGGCAAGAAGCTGTTCTACCAGGCCAACTGCGTGGCCTGCCACGTGCCCAAGTACGTGACGCGGCGCGACGCGGCGCAGCCCGAGCACCGCTTCCAGCTGATCTGGCCGTACACCGACATGCTGCTGCACGACATGGGCGACGGGCTGGCCGACGGCGTGTCCGAGGAGCAGGCCAACGGGCGCGAATGGCGCACGCCGCCGCTGTGGGGGATCGGCCTGACCCGGCTGGTCAACCCGTCGGCGACCTGGCTGCACGATGGCCGCGCCCGCACGCTGCTGGAGGCCGTGCTGTGGCACGGCGGCGAGGCGCAGGCGGCGCGCGATCGCGTGGTGGCGATGTCGCCCGGCGAGCGCGCCGACCTGATCCGCTTTCTGGAGTCGCTGTGAGCGCGGCGCAACGTTTGGAGTGTTTGGCCATGCTGCATGGATTGATACCGCATCGCTGGCGCCGAGCGGGCGCCGCGCTGGCGCTGGCCGCTGCCGCCGGCGGCGCGCAGGCCGGCTTGCCGGCCGACCTGGGCACGCGCCTGGCCGATGGCTATGCGCGGCCGGCTTTCGGCCGGTTCGCCCAGGCTACGCACTCCCTGAACGAGGACCTGGGCAAATGGTGCGCGCGGCCCGACGCGGCCGGGGCCGCGCAGGTCCGCACGGGTTTCGCGCAGGTGGCGCGCGCCTGGGCCGGCGTGGAATTCCTGCGTTTCGGACCGCTGGTGCAGGGCAATCGCTACGAGCGGCTGGCGTTCTGGCCCGATACCCGCAACGTGATGGCGCGCCAGGTGCAGGCCGCGCTGGCCGCAGCGGATCCGGCGCTGCTGGAGCCCGGCGCGCTGGCCGGCCGCAGCGTGGCCTTGCAGGGCCTGCCGGCGTTGGAGTTCGTGCTGTATGGCGAAGCCGGCCTGCTGCAGCAGCCCGATGCGCCCGGCTTTGCCTATGGCTGCCAATTGGCGCATGCGATGGCGCGCAACGCGGCCGGGCTGGCCGGCGAGCTGGCGCAGGCGTGGAGCGCGCAGGGCGAGTTCGGCCGCCAGTTCACCCATCCGGCGCCGGCCAATGATCTGTATCGCAGCCCGCAGGAAGTGGCGGCCGAGGCCGTCAAGGCCTTGTCGACCGGCCTGCAGTTCGCGCGCGACGTCAAGTTGCTGCCGGTGCTGGGCCAGAGCGCGGCGGCGGCGCGGCCCAAGCGCGCGGCGTTCTGGCGCAGCGGCCAGACGGCCGCCACGCTGGCGGCCGGATTGCGCGGCATGCGCGCGTTCTACGAGGCCGGCGGGTATCCGCTGGGCGACGCTGGCTGGATCGACGCCACGGTGAAGAGCGAGCTGGACCAGGCGGCCGGCGCCGCCGAGCGGGCCCAAGGGCCGGCCGAGGCGCTGGCCGAGGACGGCGAGCCGCGCGATGCGCTGGCGCTGGCCGCCCTGGTGATCAAGAACGCCAAGGACGTGGTGGACCAGAACCTGGCGCCCGCCGTCGGCGTGACCATAGGATTCAATGCCCTCGATGGAGATTGACCGTCGCGCCTTCCTGGCGCTGGCGCTGGCCGGCGGCGCCGCACCGCGCGCCCTGTGGGCAACCACCCAGGCCGATCCGCTGTACCTTGCCGCGCGCCGGCGCGGCGAACGGTACGAGGCGGTCGTGCTCGGCCCCGATGGCCGCGACCGCCTCGCCGTACCGATGCCGGCGCGCGGGCATAGCTTCGCGCTGGACGCGCCGCGCCGCCGCGCCGTGGTGTTCGGCCGCCAGCCGGGGTTCTTCGCGGTGGCGTTCAGCGTGGATGGCGCCCGACCGCCGCTGGCCCTGGCCGCCGCGCCGCAACGCCACTTCTTCGGCCATGGGCTGTTCCTGCCCGATGGGCAGCGCATGCTGGCGACCGAGAACGACTACGAGGCCGGCCGCGGCGTGCTGGGCGTCTACGACGCCTCGGCGGGCGGAGGCTACCGGCGCCTGGGCGAGTTCGACACCGCCGGCATCGGCCCGCACGAGGCGCTGTTGCTGCCCGACGGCAAGACCGTGTGCGTGGCCAACGGGGGGATCCTGACGCACCCCGACTACGGCAAGCTGGAACTGAACCTGGACAGCATGCGCGCGTCGCTGGCCTACCTGGACGCGAGCGACGGCCGATTGCTCGAGAAAGTGGAACTCGATCCGGCGCTGCATCGGCTGTCGATCCGCCATCTGGCGGTGGCCGCCGATGGCGCGGTCTGGTTCGGCTGCCAGCACATGGGGCCGCAGTCGGAGCGGCCGGCCCTGGTGGGGCGCCACCGGCGCGGCCGCGCCATCGAGCTGTACGCCGGACCGGCCGAGACGCTGCGCGGCTTTCGCAATTACATCGGCTCGGTGGCGGCGGGCGATGGCGGCCGGGTCATCGCGACTTCCAGCCCGGTGGGCGGGCAGGTGGCGTACTGGGACAGCGCCACGGGGCGCTGCCTGGGCGTGACGGCGCTGGCCGACGGCTGCGGGGTGGCGCCGCTGGAGACGGGCGGCTTCCTGATTTCCAGCGGGCTGGGCGCAATGGTGCACGGCGGGCCGGATGGCGGCGCGCAGGCCATGCTGGAGGCCGGCGGCCAGGTTTCCTGGGACAATCATCTGCGCCGCTACGCGGCCTAGTCCTGCGGCCCGGCGCGTGCGTCATGGGCGCGCCGGGCCGCGTCTGATAGAGTCTGCGCTATTGGCGCCGCGCCGCCGCGCGCGCGAATCTTGACAGGAGCCCGCATGAAAGAAACCCTGAACGAAATCTCCACCCTGATGCCGCAGCTCGTCGACCTGGGAGTCAACCTGGGCGTGGCATTGCTGATCCTCATCCTGGGCTGGTGGGCCTCGTCGCTCTTGGGCGGCTGGGTGCGGCGCGCCGCGCAGCGCTCGCCGCGCATCGATCCCACCATCGTGCCGATGTTCCAGAGCACGGTGATCTGGACGATGCGCATTTTCACGCTGATCGCGGTGCTGGCCCGTTTCGGCGTGCAGACCGCCAGCCTGATCGCGGTGCTGGGCGCCGCCGGCCTGGCCGTGGGCCTGGCCCTGCAGGGCACGCTGCAGAACATCGCGGCGGGCATCATGCTGCTGATCCTGCGCCCGATCCGCGCCGGCGAGTACGTGGCCCTGAGTTCGGGCTCGGACGGCACCGTGGAGGAGGTGGGGCTGTTCCTGACGCGCCTGGTCCAGGTCGATGGCATCCACATCACCCTGCCCAACAGCACGGTCTGGAACGCCACCATCATCAATTACAGCCGCAACGCCAACCGGCGCCTGGATATCCCGGTGACGGTGCATTATGGCGACGACCTGGGCGAGGCCATCGCCAGGCTGGAGGCGCTGGTGCGCGGCCACGAGATGGTGCTGCAGGATCCCGCGCCCATCGTCAAGGCCAGCGAATACCGCGACAACGGCACGGTGGTCAATGTGCGCGTCTGGACCCAGGCCGCGCAATACTGGGACCTGCGCTGGGACCTGTTCCACCAGATCCGGCGCGCCCTGGGCGAGGCGGGGTTCCGCGCGCCCATCCCGGTGCGCGAGATCCAGGGCGGCGGCAAGGACGCGGCCGCCTGAGGCCCGCTACGCCTTGGGCGCCAGGCGGGCCAGTTCGGCGCCGATCCAGCCGGCGATCTCGCGCTGGCGTTGCGCCGGCATGCGGTCGATGATGGCGGTGACGCTGACGGCCAGCACGGGCGCGCCCTGCGCGTCGAGCAGCGCGCACCCCACGCCCAGCGCGCCGCGCACCGCGTGGTTGCCCACCACCGAGTAGCCGCGCGCGCGCGTGTTTTCGATCAGACGGTGCATCTCTTGCGGCGTCATGCCGCCATATTCGTCCAGCCGGCCCGAGTTGCGCTGGACGATGGCGTGCGCTATCTCGTCGGGCAGGGCGGCCAGCAGCGCCATGCCGCCCGAGCCCACGCCCAGCGGCTGGCGCTTGCCGGCGTAAGTGGCCAGGATCTGCACGGGGTAGCTGCCGATTTCCCGGTGCAGGCTGACCGAGTCGTCGCCGTCCCTTACGACCAGGAACACCGCGTCGCCGGTGCGGTCGGCCAGCCGGCGCAGCACCGGCAGCATCTGGCGCACGCGCGGGTCGGGCGCCGCCAGGTCGGCGTCGGCCGCCAGCTGGGTGCGGTATTTCTTGGTGCCCTGCAGCGGGACCACCAGCCCGGCGTCCAGCAAGGCGGCCAGCAGGCGGTAGATGGTGGGGCGCTGGATGCCGGTCTGGCGCGCGATGTCGGTGACGCTCAGGCCGCGCGGGCCCTGGTCGCGCAGGGCGGCCAGTACCATCAGGCCGCGCCGCAGGGTGCGCGGGCCGGCACCGGAATCAGTCTCTTGCATGGTGCTTGGATATCGGATCGGGTATGCAGGGGCGGAACCAGGGAAAACCATCGTCCGCACAGTGGACTCTACCTTGCCCTGGCGCCTGTGTATAGAGCAAAATCACCGGCTAAACAATTCTTATACGTCCATTACATGGACATTTTTCAGGAGACCTTCCGATGACCAAAAGTCAGCTGCCTCGTCTCGGGCGTTTTGCCGTGCGCCTGTTTGCCGGCATCCTGGGCGCCGCCGCCATCAGCGCGACGGCCCATGCCGCCTATCCCGACAAGCCGGTGCGCATCGTGGTCGGCTTTTCCGCCGGCGGCACCACCGACGTGATCGCACGCATCATGGCCAAGGAACTGACCGAGGCGCTGGGCCAGTCGTTCGTGGTGGAGAACAAGCCGGGCGGCGGCAGCAACATCGCCACCGACTATGTGGCGCGCGCCACGCCGGATGGCTACACCTTGCTGTTCGTGGCGGTGACCAGCGCCATCAACCAGACGCTCTACAAGAACGTCAACTTCGACCTGACCAAGGATTTCGCGCCGGTCGCGCTGGGCGCCAAGGTGCCCAACATCCTGGTGCTCAACCCCTCGGTGCCGGTCAAGTCGGTGCAGGAGCTGGTGGCCTATGCCAAGGCCAGCCCGGGCAAGCTGGCTTTCGCCTCGTCGGGCAGCGGCACCTCGATCCACATGGCCGGCGAGCTGTTCAAGCAGCGCGCCGGCATCGACGTGCTGCACGTGCCGTACAAGGGCAGCGCCCCGGCGGTCACCGATCTGATCGGCGGCCAGGTGCAGTTCATGTTCGACAACATGCCGTCGTCGTGGCCGCACGTGCAGGCCGGCAAGCTGCGCGCGCTGGCGGTGACCACCACCGAGCGCTCGGCCAGCGCGCCCGACCTGCCGACCATGAAGGAATCGGGTTTCGAGAACTTCGACGTGTCGTCGTGGTTCAGCCTGATCGCCCCGGCCGGCACCCCGCCCGAAGTCGTGAACACGCTGAACGCGGCCATGGTCAAGGCGCTGGACAAGCCGGAGGTCCTGCAGTCGTACGAGAAGCTGGGCGCGGTGGCGCAGAAGACCACGCCGGCCGAGTTCGGCGCCTTCATCAAGTCCGAAGTGGAAGGCTGGGCCCCGGTGGTCAAGGCCTCGGGCGCCACGGTGGACTGACGGCCGGTCCGTCTCGAGCGTGAAGAAGACGCCCGCGAGGGCGTCTTTGCTTTTGGAGCCGTGCGGATGCCTGTCCCGGCGGGGACAGGCACCCTTGCCGCTGGAGTCGCTCCCCGTGTGGGGACAGGCACCCCACCGGCGCGCCGGGAAGGGGGTTATTTCGGGCGGTTCGGGGCGATCATGGCAGTGCACACGCCGCGCAGCATGTCCACTTCGTCGCGGCTGAGCGCGCTGCGCGTGAGCAGGTGCTTCATGCGCGGCATCAGTTTCTTGGGATGCGCGGGGTCGAGAAAGCCCACGGCGACCAGCGCCTGCTCCCAGTGCGCCAGCAGGGCCTGGACGGCCGCGCCGTCGGCCGGGGCGGCGCCCGGGTTGGCCTGCTGGGCCGACGAGGCCGGCAGCAGCGACTGGCCGGTGCCGGCCAGCAGGGCATAGCGCAGCTCCCAGGCGGCCAGTTGCAGGGCCTGGGCGACGTTCAGCGAGCTGTATTGCGGGTTGGCCGGGATATGGCAAATACGGTGACAGAGCTCGATCTGGGCATTGGTCAGCCCGGCGCGCTCGGTGCCCAGAACGATCGCCACCACGCCCGCCTCGGTGTCGTCCAGGTGGCGCCGGGCCAGGCCGGCCGCTTCGCGGATGTCGCAGGGGGGCGGGCCCAGGTCGCGCACCCGCGCGGTCAGGGCGAAGGCCAGGGTGACCGGGGCCAGCGCTTCTTCCAGCGTGTCGTGGACGGCGGCGCGCTCCAGCACGTCGAGCGCCCCGCTGGCCAGCGTCACGGCCTCCGGCTGGGCGGTCATGTCGGGAAAACGGGGGGCGACCAGGACCAATTCGCCAAAGCCCGTGGTCTTGATCGCGCGGGCCGCCGAACCCACGTTGCCAGGGTGGCTGGACTGGGTCATGATGAACCGAACGCGTGAAAATGCTTGAGTCATTTAAAATGCCATGCTTGGCTTAGCGCCTTCCTGGTTTCCGATTGTATTGGCCGCGTGTTTTTCCGGCTTGCAAGGCGGCCGCCCTCACTGCGTTTGTACGGAATTCTATGCATCCGATGCTCAATACCGCCATCAAGGCGGCCCGGCGTGCCGGCACCATCATCAACCGCGCCAGTCTCGACCTGGAGCGCCTTACCGTGGCCCGCAAGGGGCCGCGCGATTATGTCACGGAAGTCGACCGCGCCTCCGAGGAGGCGATCGTCGAAGTCCTGCGCACGGCCTATCCCGACCATGCGGTGCTGGGCGAGGAGTTCGGCCTGCAGGGGCCCGAGCAGGCCGAGTTCCAGTGGATCATCGATCCGCTGGACGGCACCACCAACTATATCCATGGCCTGCCCAATTACGCGGTCTCGATCGCCTTGCTGCATCGCCGCCAGGTGACGCAGGCGGTGGTCTACGATCCGTCGCGCAACGAGCTGTTCACGGCCAGCCGCGGCAGCGGCACGTTCCTGAACGATCGCCGGGTGCGCGTGTCGGGCCGCATCCGCTACCACGACGCGCTGCTGGGCGCGCACTGGCCGCACTCGACCGACCCCGACCAGGGCTCGGGCCGTTTCCGCGCCATGGCCGAGGGCAGCGCCGGCGTGCGCCGGCTGGGATCGACCGTGCTGGACCTGGCCTACGTGGCCTGCGGCCGCCTCGACGGCTTTTGCGGCGTGGGCCTCAAGCCCTGGGACGTGGCCGCCGGCAGCCTGCTGGTGCTGGAAGCCGGCGGCCTGCTTGCCGACTTCGACGGCGAGCAGGGCTGGCTGGACACCGGCAACGTGCTGGCGGGCACGCCCAAGGTCTTCACCCACATGCTCACCGCGCTGCAGCCCCGTACGGCTTGATGCGCCATACGCCGGCTGATCGGCCGGCAGGCCGCGCCCACGCTGGATGCGCGGTCGCCGGGCCGCGCCGGCGCAGGCGCGGCCGCGCGCCGTCACCGGCGTGTCATGGCATTTCCATGTACGATTACCGGTTCCAAAACTTCCGGAGCTCCTGATGGAGTGGCTGCAGGACCCCGCCGCGTGGGTCGGCCTGCTTACCTTGGTCGTCCTCGAAATCGTACTGGGGATCGACAACCTTATCTTCATAGCCATCCTGGCGGACAAGCTGCCCCCCGCGCAGCGCGACCGCGCGCGCATCGTCGGGCTGAGCCTGGCGCTGCTCATGCGCCTGGGCCTGCTGTCAGTGATGTCCTGGCTGGTCACGCTGACCACGCCGTGGTTCTCCGTGGGACCGATGTCGTTTTCCGGCCGGGACCTGATTCTCATGCTGGGCGGCCTGTTCCTGCTCTTCAAGGGCACCATGGAGCTGCACGAACGCATCGAAGGCGGCCAGAGCCTGGACACGGGCGGTCCGCGCGTCTATGCCAGCTTCTGGGTCATCGTGACCCAGATCGTGGTGCTGGACGCGGTGTTCTCGCTGGATTCGGTCATCACCGCGGTGGGCATGGTGGACCACCTGGCGATCATGATGATCGCCGTCATCATCGCCATCGGCATCATGCTGCTGGCGTCCAAGCCGTTGACGCGCTTCGTCAACGCGCACCCCACGGTGGTGGTGCTGTGCCTGGGCTTTCTGCTGATGATCGGCTTTTCGCTGCTGGCCGAGAGCTTCGGCTTCAAGGTGCCCAAGGGCTACCTGTATGCCGCCATCGGCTTTTCCGTGGCCATCGAGGCGCTCAACCAGGTGGCGCGCCGCAACCTGCTCAAGCTGGACGCGCGCCGTCCGATGCGCGAGCGCACCGCCACGGCGGTGCTGCGCATGCTGGGCAAGCGCCCGCCCGCCAGCGACGAGTCCGACCTGCCCAGCGCCATGCCCGCCGTGCCGGCGTTCGGCGTGGAAGAGCGCAACATGGTCAGCGGCGTGCTGACGCTGGCCGAACGTTCCATCCGCTCCATCATGACGCCGCGCACCGATGTGTCGTGGGTCAATATCGATGATGACGCCGCCACCATCCGCCAGCAGCTGACCGCCGCGCCGCACAGTTTCTTCCCGGTGTGCCGGGGCTCGCTGGACGAAGTGGTGGGCATCGGCCGCGCCAAGGACCTGGTGGCCGACCTGATCACGGAAGGGCGGGTGCGCCGCAATCGCCTGCGCGACCCCATCATCGTGCACGAGTCGATCGGCATCCTGCGCCTGATGGACACCCTCAAGCGTTCGCGCGGCCAGCTGGTGCTGGTGGCCGACGAGTTCGGCGCCATCGAAGGGCTGGTGACGCCCATCGACGTATTCGAGGCCATCGCCGGCGAGTTCCCCGACGAGGATGAACTGCCCGACATCGTCGCCGAAAGCGAAAATGTCTGGAAGGTAGACGGCGCCGCCGACCTGCACCACCTGGAGCAGGTGCTGGAGATCGAGGGGCTGATCGACGAGTCCGAGGACTACTCCACCCTGGCAGGCTATCTGCTGGCCCGTTTCGGCCATCTGCCCAAGCCCGGCGATACCTGCGAATTCGAAGGATCCCATCATCGGCGCGTGCGCTTCGAAGTGCTGCAGATGGATGGGCGGCGCGTGGCGCTGGTGCGGGTCGAGCGCCTGCCCTACGACACCGTCGACGAAAGCGAGGCGGCCGACGCCGATTAACCGTTCTTACCCGGATACTGATTAGTGACTGATAGCACGCTCCACCTGCTCAAGGCATTCTTTCTCGGCATCGTCGAAGGCCTGACCGAGTTCATCCCGGTGTCCAGCACCGGGCACCTGATCGTCATCGGCGACTGGATCAACTTCGCGTCCAGTTCGGGCAAGGTGTTCGAGGTGGTCATCCAGTTCGGCTCCATCCTGGCCGTGATGTGGATATTCCGGGCCCGCCTGTGGCAATTGATCCGCGGCACCCTGACCGGGGTGCGCCAGGAGGTCAATTTCACGCGCAACCTGCTGCTGGCGTTCCTGCCGGCGGCGGTCATCGGCGCCATCTTCATCAAGTCCATCAAGCAGGTCTTCTACCACCCCGGGGTGGTGGCGGTGACGCTGGTGGTGGGCGGGTTCATCATGCTGTGGGTCGAGCGGCGCGCGCCGCACACGCCGGGCGATGCGCCCGGCGCGGCCGACGATACCGCCTCGGACGAGCGCGCCACCGCCCATACGCTGGAGCAGATCAGCGCCAAGCAGGCGCTGGGCGTGGGCGTGGCGCAGTGCGTGGCCATGATCCCGGGTGTTTCGCGCTCGGGCGCCACCATCATCGGCGGCATGATCGCCGGCATCCAGCGCAAGACCGCCACCGAGTTCTCGTTCTTCCTGGCCATGCCGACCATGCTGGGCGCGGCGGTCTACGACCTGTACCGCAATATCGGCCTGCTCAGCCAGCACGACATGTCGGCCATCGCCGTGGGTTTCGTGGCGGCCTTTCTCAGTGCGCTGGTGGTAGTGCGCGCGGTGCTGCGCTTCGTGGCCAACCATACCTACCGCGTGTTCGCGTGGTACCGCATCGCCCTGGGCCTGGTGGTGGCCGCCTGGATCTACGCCAAATGAAAAAGAGCCTGTCCCGACGGGGACAGGCTCTTTTTCCCGGCGCGGATAGATACCGTCCCGGCCGTCAAGCGTTCATGGCGCATGACGGGGTGCCTGTCCCCGCGGGGACAGGCACCAGGATTCCTGCGAGGACAGGGGCCTCATGGCGGGGTCTTCAATCTTCGTCTTCGACCAGGTCGAAGCACTGCAGGCCATCGCGGTCGATGACCAGCCAGCCGCCGCGCGGCGGGTCGGCGTGGTCGCAGTCCCAGTCCGGCAGCACCCAGCGTTCGCGCTTGCGGCCGTCGACCGACAGCACATGGCGCGCCGGCCGGTGGGTGTGGCCATGCACCAGCACATCGACGTCGGCCTCGCGCAGGGCGGCCTCGACGGACGCGGGATTGACGTCCATGATTTCCATCGACTTGGCCTGGTTGGCCGCCTGGCTTTCGCCGCGGGCCTGCTCGGCCATGGCCAGCCGTTCGGGGATGCTCATGGCCAGGAACTGCGCCTGCCATTGCGGGTTGCGCACCATGGCGCGGAACTGCTGGTAGGCGCTGTCGTCGGTACAGTACTCGTCGCCGTGCGTGAGCAGGATGCGGCCGTAGTCGGTTTCGAGCAGCACCGGCTCGGGCAGCAGATGCGCGCCGAGCGCGTCGGCCAGCTCCTGGCCGATCAGGAAGTCGCGGTTGCCGCGGCCCAGGTAGACCGGAATGCGCCCGGCGGCCGCGCGGATGCCTTGCAGCACCGCCGCCAGCCAGGGCGGCGCGGCCCGGATGACGTCGTCCCCGATCCAGGCGTCAAAGATGTCGCCCGGAAGAAGCAGGGCCGACGCCTCGTCGGCGGCGGCCTGCAGCAGTCCCAGGAATGCTTCGGCGGTGGCCGGCGTGGCCGGCCCCAGGTGCAGGTCGGAAGCCAGCCACAACGGCCCCTGCAGCGCCAGCTTATTCAAGGACTTCGGCTTTTTCGATGATCACGTCCTCGGCCGGCACGTTCTGGTGGAAGCCACGGTTGCCGGTCTTGACGTTCTTGATCTTGTCGACCACCTCGGTGCCCTCGGTGACCACGCCGAACACGGCGTAGCCCCAGCCGTTGGGCGTGGGCGCGGTGAAGTTGAGGAAGTCGTTGTCGGACACGTTGATGAAGAACTGCGCGGTGGCCGAGTGCGGATCGCTGGTGCGGGCCATGGCGAGCGTGTATTTGTCGTTCTTCAGGCCGTTGTTGGCCTCGTTCTCGATGGGCGCCTTGGTGGGCTTTTGCTTCATGCCGGGCTCGAAGCCGCCGCCCTGGATCATGAAGCCGTCGATGACGCGGTGGAACACCGTGCCGTCATAGAAGCCGTCCTTGGTATAGGCGACGAAGTTTTCCACGCTCTTGGGCGCCTTTTCGGCATTCAGGGTGATGATGATGTCGCCCTGGTTGGTGTGCAGCTTGACGCGGGGATTCGTGCTCATGGATGAGGTGCCTTTTGAAGTAGGGGTGGAGTTGGCGGGCTGGGCGCCCGCGCCTGCGGGCAGCAGGGCTGCCAGCGCGATCGTGCACGCCGTCAGGCGCAGCATCTTAAGCGGAAAATGGCGGAACATCATTTGGGCTGTTTATCCTTCAACAGGGATTCGATTTCCTCGACGCGGGCCTTCATGCCCGGCACGCCGCGAGCCGCCTCCTGGCGGTAGGTGCGCAGGGCCATCATCAGCTGGATGTCGCCGAGGTTGGCGCGCGCGGCGGCGTAGTCGGGATTCGCGCGCAGGGCCATCTGTAGACTGTCCTGGGCGCGTTCGAGTTCACCGCGCGACGCATAGATGGCGGCCAGGTTGTTCCAGGGTTCGGGCAGCTCCGGGAATTGGTTCGTCATGTCACTGTATACCGCAATGGCCTCGTCGGCGCGACCCAGCGCGGCCAGCGCGCGGGCGTGCTGGAACATCAGCTGCACGTCGGCGCCGCGCTGGCCCTTGATGGCGGCCTCGCGCCGCTCGATCAGGCTGAGGGCCTCTTCGTTGGCGCCGCGGTTGAGCAGCTCCTCGATGCGGTCGGTGATCTGCGAGGGCGTGGGGTCCAGGCGCGTGTCTACGCCGGGCTTGGCGGCCTCCAGCAGGTTGGCCAGCCCCTGCCAGCCGCCTTCGGGCGGGTAGGGGTCCAGCTTGGTCTGGTTGGCGTAGCGGTTCTTGGCCGAGCCGCCGGCCATCGACTGCGCCAGCACGGGGGCGCTGGCCGATATGGCGATGGCCAGGGTCAGGAGGACAGTGCAAAGGCGCGGCTTGGTGGTCACGATGGCATCCGTAGTAAGGCCCGGGGAACCGCGCGCTGCGCGTGCAGTCAGGCCGCTTGCTATACTTGACGATCGCCATTTTAGCCCTGGTTGCGTTTCAGGCTCGAGCGCGGCCGTGCAGGCTGTCCGGGCCGGCGCCATGTGCCTGCCGGCGGGCCCGCCGCGGCGCCCCGGGGCAGCCTGGGTGCGGCGGCGGTGCTGCCTTGCCCGCGCAACCTTTCCAACAATTCCAGAGCGCCATGCTGCACATCTACAACACGTTGTCGCGTACCAAAGAACCGTTCAAGCCGGCCCATGCCGGCCAGGTGCGCATGTACGTGTGTGGCATGACCGTCTACGACTATTGCCACCTCGGGCACGCCCGCATGCTGGTGGCCTTCGACGTGGTGCAGCGCTGGCTGCGCGCCAGCGGGCTGGCGGTCGACTACGTGCGCAACATCACCGACATCGACGACAAGATCATCCGCCGCGCGGTCGAGACCGGCCGGCGCATCGGCGAGGTCACCGAATACTACATCGCCGCCATGCACGCGGACGAACGCGCCCTGGGCGTGCAGCCGCCCGACCGCGAGCCGCGCGCCACGCAGTACGTGGGCGAGATGCTGGACATCATCGGCCGCCTGGAGAGCAAGGGCCTGGCCTACCGGGCCGAGGACGGCGATGTCAATTACGCGGTGCGCGGGTTCGCCGACTACGGCAAGCTGTCGGGCAAGTCGCTCGACGACCTGCGCGCCGGCGAGCGCGTCGCGGTGGGCTCGGCCAAGCGGGATCCGCTGGATTTCGTGCTGTGGAAGTCGGCCAAGCCGCAGGAGCCGGACGACACCAAATGGGAGTCGCCCTATGGGCTGGGCCGCCCGGGCTGGCATATCGAATGCTCGGCCATGAGCAAGACCCTGCTCGGCCTGCCGCTGGATATCCACGGCGGCGGTCCGGACCTGAAGTTTCCCCACCACGAGAACGAGATCGCCCAGACCGAGGGGGCGTTCGGCGGCGCGCTGGCCAATGTCTGGATGCATTGCGGTCCGCTGATGGTCGACGCCGACAAGATGTCGAAGTCGCTGGGCAACTTCCGCACCATCCGCCAGACCATCGCGCAGGGCGCGCTGTCGGACACGCAGGCCGAATACGCGGTCAATCCGCGCGAGGCCGAAATGCTGCGCTTTTTCATCGTGCGCAACCACTATCGCAGCCCGCAGAACTATGCGCCGGACAACCTGGTCGACGCGCAGAACGCGCTCGACCGGCTGTATCAGGCGCTGCAGAACACCGCGGCCGACGGCCAGGGCGTGGACTGGAGCGAGCCGCAGGCGCAGGCCTTCAAGGCCGCCATGGACGACGATTTCAACAGCTCCGGGGCGGTCGCCGCCCTGTTCGAGCTGGCCTCCGAGGCCAACCGCACCGGCAGCGCGCGCGCCGCCGGCCAGCTCAAGGCGCTGGGGGCGGTGCTGGGCCTGCTGCAGCAGGACCCGCCGGCCTATTTCCAGTCGCCCACGCGCTATTCGGCCGCCGCCCGCGAGCAGGGCGCGCCCGCCGCGGCGCTGGACGCCGCCGCCATCGAGGCGCGCATCGCCGAGCGCGCGGCCGCCAAGGCGGCGCGCGACTTCGCCCGCGCCGACGCGATCCGCGCCGAGCTGCGCGCGGCCGGCGTCGAGCTCGACGACAAGCCCGGCGGCCTGACGCAGTGGCGTCGCGCCTGAGCCCCGGGAAACGCAGCTCCATGTCCAGCGCCGATATCGTCATCGTCAAGCCCGATTACTGGGACGACGCGGTTGCGCACCTGATGCGCCGCGACCGCATTCTCAAACGCATCATCCCCCAGCACGGTGAAACCTGGCTGACCTCGCGCGGCTCGCCGTTCGTGACGCTGGCGCGCGCCATCATCGGCCAGCAGATCTCGGTCAAGGCCGCCGACGCGCTGTGGCAGCGCTTCCTGGAGACCGTGGGCAAGCGCCCCACGCCGGCCACCGTGCTGCGCGCCGGGCTGCCGGCGCTGCGCGCGGCCGGCCTGTCGCAGCGCAAGGCCGAGTACCTGGTGGACCTGGCCACCCATTTCGGGCAACGCCTGGTGCATCCGGAGAAATGGGCCGCCATGGACGACGAGGCCGTCATCGCCGAGCTGGTCGCGATCCGCGGCATCGGCCGCTGGACGGCGGAGATGTTTTTGATTTTCAATCTGCAGCGCCCCGACGTCCTGCCGCTGGATGATCTTGGGCTGCTGAAGGCAATCTCGTTACACTATTTCAGCGGCGAGCCCGTTTCGCGCTTCGAGGCCCGTGAGGTCTCGCTGGCATGGCAGCCCTGGCGTACCGTGGCGACCTGGTATTTGTGGCGCAGTCTGGAACCGGCAGCGGTCCAGTACTGAACCGGCCAGGCCGCCCATCAACGGAACCTCACATACATGCGCAATACTTTCCTGGAATTCGAACAACCGCTCGCCGAGCTTGAGAACAAGATCGAGCAGCTGCGCTACGTGCAGGCCGACTCCGCGGTGGACATCTCCGACGAAATCGGCCGCCTGCAGCAAAAGAGCCAGAACCTGGCCAAGGAAATCTACGGCAAGCTGACGCCATGGCAGACCGCGCTGGTGGCGCGCCATCCGCAGCGCCCGTACACGCTGGACTACGTGCGCGAAATCTTCACCGACTTCCATGAGCTGCACGGCGACCGCATGTACGCCGACGACCAGTCCATCGTCGGCGGGCTGGCCCGCTTCAACGGCTCGGCCTGCATGGTCATCGGCCACCAGAAGGGCCGCGACACCAAGGAGCGCGCCGCGCGCAACTTCGGCATGCCGCGCCCCGAGGGCTACCGCAAGGCGCTGCGCCTGATGCGCCTGGCCGAGAAGTTCCGCCTGCCCATCTTCACCTTCATCGACACGCCGGGCGCCTATCCCGGCATCGGCGCCGAAGAGCGCGGCCAGTCCGAGGCGATTGGCCGCAACCTGTACGCCATGGCCGAGCTGAAGGTGCCGGTCATCTGCACCGTGATCGGCGAGGGCGGTTCGGGCGGCGCGCTGGCCATCGCGGTCGGCAACGCCGTGCTGATGCTGCAGTACGCAACCTATTCGGTGATTTCGCCCGAAGGCTGCGCGTCCATCCTGTGGCGCAGCGCCGACAAGGCGCCCGAGGCGGCCGAGGCGCTGGCCATCACCGCGCCGCGCCTGAAGGACCTGGGCCTGGTCGACCGCGTGGTCAACGAGCCGGTCGGCGGCGCCCACCGCGACCCGCGCGTGATGGCGCGCCTGCTGCGCCGGGCCCTGGGCGACGCCCTGCGCCAGCTGCAGGGCCTGGGGCCCGAGCAATTGGTCGACCAGCGCCTGCAGCGCCTGATGTCGTACGGGCGCTTCCAGGAAGTCCGCGCCTAGCGGCCGCGCGGGCTGGCCACGCCAGCCCGCCAGCGCGTCACGCCGGCGCCGACAGCCACCATGTCCACCTCCACCGCAGCGCCGGCTCCCTCTCTTTCCGATCTATGCCCCGCGGCCTTGCGCCGGCCGGTGGCGGCCGCCCTGCGCGCCCTGGATCCCGCGCCGGCGCGGCTGGCGGTGGCCGTCAGCGGCGGCGCCGATTCGGCCATGCTGGCCGTGGCGGCGGCCGCGGTCTTGCCGCCCGGCTGCACGCTGCGCCTGTTCCATGTCCACCATGGGCTGCAGGCGGCGGCCGACCAATGGGCTGCGCAGGTGCGCGGCCTGGGCGCGCTGCTGGGCGTGCCGGTGGACGAGGCGCGCGTCACCGTGCCGCCGGGCCAGGGGCTGGGCATGGAGGCCGCCGCCCGCCTGGCGCGCTACCAGGCCCTGGCCGGGCTGGCCCGCCAGCATGGCGTGCGGCATATCCTGCTGGCGCATCACCGCAACGACCAGGCGGAGACCGTCCTGCTGCGCCTGCTGCGCGGCACCGGCCTGCAGGGCATGGCGGCCATGGCGCCGCTCAGCGAGCGCGACGGCGTGGCCTACCTGCGGCCCTGGCTGGACGTCGACCGCGCAGCCATCCTGGCGCTGGCCGGCGCGGTGCGCGCGCAGTGCGGCTGGCAGGCGGTGCAGGATCCCACCAATACCGACCCGCGCTATGCGCGCGCCGCCGTGCGCACGCAGCTCGCCCCGGCGCTGGACGCGCGCTGGCCCGGCTGGCAGGCCATCGTGGCGCGCCATGCGCGCCAAATGGCCGAGGCGGCCGAGATCGTGGCCGAGGTGGCGCGGGCCGATTTCGATACGCTGGAGCCGGCCGATGCCGGCCGCAGTTTTTCGCTGGCGGCCTGGCGCGGCCTGTCGGCGGCGCGCCAGGCGCAGGCGTTGCGGCACTGGCTGGCCAGCCAGGACGCGCCGATGCCGACCGAGGCGCGGCTGGCGGAACTGCAGCGCCAGTTGCGCCAATTGCACGCGCTGGGCCACGACCGCCACTTGCGCTGGCAACACGCCGGGCGCGTCGTGCGCTGCGAGCGCGGCCGCGTCTGGATCGACGATTAGGGCCTGGCGCGCCGGCGCTGCGCAAATTTTTACCGTCGCGTTAAAATACTCAGCTTTGCCCGCCCAGACCCTATGCGGGCTTGTCAGCCAGAGTACGAGATGTCCCTGATCGTTCAAAAGTATGGCGGTACTTCGATGGGCTCGGTCGAGCGCATCAAGAACGTGGCGCGCCGCGTCGCGAAGTGGCATGCTGCCGGCCACAAGGTCGTGGTGGTGCCGTCGGCCATGGCGGGCGAGACCAATCGCCTGCTGAGCCTGGCGCGCGAAATCAGCCCGCAGCCCGACGGCCGCGAGCTCGACATGATCGCCGCCACCGGCGAGCAGGCCAGCAGCGGCATGCTCGCCATCGCCCTGCAGGCCGAGGGCGTGCCCGCACGCAGCTACGCGGGCTGGCAGGTGCCGGTGCGCACCGACTCGTCCTATACCAAGGCCCGCATCAAGTCGATCGACGACAAGCGCGTGCTGGCCGATCTGGACGCCGGCCGCGTGGTCATCGTGACGGGGTTCCAGGGCGTGGACGACGACGGGCACATCACCACGCTGGGCCGCGGCGGTTCGGATACCTCGGCGGTGGCCGTGGCGGCCGCCATCAAGGCCGACGAATGCCTGATCTTCACCGACGTCGACGGCGTGTACACCACCGATCCGCGCGTGGTGCCGGAAGCGCGCCGCATGGCGGTGGTGTCGTTCGAGGAAATGCTCGAAATGGCCTCGCTCGGCTCCAAGGTGCTGCAGATCCGCTCGGTCGAGTTCGCCGGCAAGTACCATGTTCCGACCCGCGTGCTGTCCTCGCTGACCGACCCGCTTATCCCGCTCGAAGAAGAAATGCGTTCGGGCACGCTGATTACTTTTGAGGAAGACGAAAAAATGGAAGCCGCCGTTGTCTCCGGCATCGCCTTCAGCCGCGACGAAGCCAAAATCACCCTGCTGGCCGTGCCGGACAAGCCGGGCATCGCCTATTCGATCCTGGGCCCGGTGGCTGCGGCCAATATCGATGTCGACATGATCGTGCAGAACCAGTCGGTGGCCGGTACGACCGACTTCTCGTTCACCGTCAATCGCAACGAATACCAGCGCACCCTGGACCTGCTCAAGCGCGAGGTCATCCCCGCGGTGAGCGCGCGCGAACTGGTCACCGACGAGAAGGTCGCCAAGGTGTCGATCGTCGGCATCGGCATGCGTTCGCACGTGGGCGTGGCCAGCCTGATGTTCCAGACGCTGTCGCAGGAAGGCATCAACATCCAGATGATCAGCACCAGCGAGATCAAGACCTCGGTGATCATCGACGACAAGTACATGGAACTGGCCGTGCGTTCGCTGCACAAGGCATTCGGCCTGGACCAGGTCCCGGGCGATCAGGTCTAGGAAAAGATCGGCACGATTTTTCGCTGTTCGGGGCAGGGCGCCTGCAGACGCAGTGGAAATCGTGCTAGAATCCTCGACTCTTTTGGAGATGTGCCCGAGAGGCTGAAGGGGCTCCCCTGCTAAGGGAGTATGTGGCTAAAAACTGCATCGTGGGTTCGAATCCCACCATCTCCGCCAAAGATCAAAAAGGCCCTTGAGCAATCAAGGGCCTTTTTCTTTTGCGGCGCGGCGGTGCCTGTCCCCGCGGGGACAGGCACCTGCAACCGAGCCACGTCACCCGGCCTCCCATCGGCCGGCCACGCCCGGTGCCCGCCCCTGCGGGGACAGGCACCCCCGATCGAGCCACACCGTTCCCGGTGCCTGTCCCCGCGGGGACAGGCACCTGCAACCGAGCCACGTCGGACGCATGGAGTTCGAGTTGCGCGCACGCTACGAATAACAGGCCTGTCCTGACATAATTGTCAGTTTTCCGGGAATTCCCTAGTACTGTCCGCGTTTGCTCGTCCATATACTGACTGTCATGTCAGTAAAACGAGCGCAATATGAAACAGCAGCATGAGTCCGGCATCGCCGTGGTGGTCGGGCCGGACGAGGGCGACAGCTTCTGGCAGCCGGTGCCGGCCAACGGCTTCGTGCGCACCTTGCTCAACCGCGCGAACACCGGCGCCTCGGTCGATTTCAGCGCCGGCACCCAGACGGTCGCGCCGGGCTGCCACGTGCGCGAGCACTTCCATGACGACCGCGAGGAAGTGATCTTCATCACCGAAGGGACCGGCACGGCGCTCATCGATGGCGTCGAGCATCCGCTGGCCCCGGGCGCCTGTCTGTTCCTGGGCAAGTCGCGCAAGCACAGCTTTCTCAATGCCGGGCCCGAGCCCCTGTCGTTCTTCTGGATCCTCATGCCGGGCGGGCTGGACGATTTCTTTCGCCAGATCGGCCGCGCGCGCCAGCCGGGCGAACCGGCGCCGCAGCCGTTCGCGCGCCCGGCCGACATCGACCGCATCGAAGCCAATACGGTATTCGGCTGGACCGCCAAGTCCTGAGCCGCTCGCCCCGTTTCACCTCTACCCGTACGGAAGTTCCAGTGTTTATCGAAGAACGCGATTACCGCATCAAGCCGGGCAAGGCCGGCCTTTTCGTGGCCACCTACGAAGCGCACGGCCTGGCGCTGCAGAAGAAGTACCTGGGCCGCTTCCTGGGCTATTTCATGTCCGAGATCGGCGAACTCAACCACGTGGTGGCCTGGTGGGCCTACGACAGCCTGGATGAACGCGACGCGGCCCGCTCGCGCATGCTGGCCGATCCCCAGTGGCAGGCGTACCTGGAGCGGGTGACCGACCTGATCGACCTGCAGCAGACCCGCATTCTCAAGCCGGTTTCGTTCTCGCCCATCCAGTAGCAAGCCATCATGAATCACGTAGCAGTAATCGGGGGCGGCATCATCGGCGCCTCCTGGGCCGTTGTGTTCGCGCGCCGCGGGTTGGAAGTGACCATCGTCGAGCGCGACGCGGCGTGCCTGGCGGGGCTGCCCGCGCGGCTGGCCGGCATGATCGAGCGCAGCGCGTCCCTGCTGGGGGCGGGCGAGCAGCCCGGCGACGTGGCGGCGCGCATCGGCGCGACCGACGCGCTGGCGGCCGCGGTGGGCCGCGCGGATTATGTGCAGGAAGCGGTTTCGGAGAACCTGGCGCTCAAGCGTACGCTGTTCGCCGAACTGGACGCGCTGGCGCCGGCCCATGCGCTGCTGGCCAGCTCCACCTCGACCTATGGCGCCAGCCAGTTCACCGAGGCGCTGGCCGGGCGCGCGCGCTGCCTGGTCGCGCATCCCATGACGCCGCCGCATCTGTCGCCGGTGGTGGAGATGGCGGCGTCGGCCTGGACCGACCCGCAGGTCCTGGCCGGCGCCGAGGCGTTCATGCGCTCGCTGGGGCAGCATCCAGTGCGCATCAGGAAGGAGATTCCGGGCTTCGTGCTCAACCGGCTGCAAGGCGCCTTGCTGATGGAAATGTTCCGCGTGATCGCCGACGACGTGATTTCGCCGGCGGACGCCGATGCCCTGATCAGCCAGGGGCTGGGCCTGCGCTGGGCCACGCTGGGGCCGCTGGAGGGTGTGGACCTGAATGCGCCGGGCGGGATTGCCGACTATCTGCAGCGCTACGGCCACATCTTCAATGACATGGCGGCCGGCCAGGGCTTGCCCGCGCCGGTCGATGCCGAGCTGATCAGCGCGCTGGATGGCGCGATGCGCGCCGCGCTGCCGCTGGAGCGCCTGGAGGCCAAGCGCGGCTGGCGCGATCGCGCCATCGCCGGCGTACGGGTGGCGCTACACGATTACACAGGGGAAAAACCATGAAATTGATCAGGGCCGTCGATGGCCTGAATCGCCTGGCGTGCTGGCTGATGGCCGGACTGATGCTGGGCATGACATTGTGCACGCTGTGGCAGGTGTCGGTGCGCTTCCTGCTTACCGGGCTGGGCTGGAACGTGGCCGCGCCGTGGAGCGAAGAGGTATCGCGCTACCTGATGATCTGGATCATCTTTCTCGGCGCCGGCGTGGCCTGCCGCAAGGCGCAGCTGATCGCGCTGGAGCTGGTGGTGACGCTGCTGCCCGCGCCGCTGGGGCGCGCGCTGCGCTTTGCCGCGCTGTTGGGCTGCCTGGTGTTCTTCACGCTGATGATCTACCTGGGCCTGGAGTTCATGGAGTTCGGCGCGATCGAGACCAGTCCGGTGCTGTCCATGCCCAAGACCTGGATCTACCTGGCCATGCCGGTGGGTTTCGGACTGATGTTCCTCAACACCGCGACGCTGATCGCCGAATGCCTGCTGCAAGGCATCGACATCCGCCACGCCAGCCAGCAAGAAGCCCAGGAGTAATCATGCTTTCAGCCGTTGTTCTGCTGTTGCTGCTGTTCGCCGCCAGCATCCCCGTGGCCCTGAGCCTGGGCATCGCGCCGCTGCCGGCGCTGCTGGCGCGGGACGTGCCGTTGCTGGCCGTGCCCCAGACCATGTTCGAGTCGATGGACTCGTTCGCGCTGATGGCCGTGCCGTTCTTCGTGCTGGCCGGGCGCCTGATGCAGACCGGCGGCATCGCCGGGCGGCTGATGGACCTGGGCCTGGCGCTGATCGGCTGGGTCAAGGGCGGCCTGGGCGGCGCCGCGGTGCTGACCACCATGTTCTTCTCGACCATCTGCGGCTCGTCCTCGGCCACCACCGCGGCCATCGGCTCGGTGATGATTCCCGAGATGGAGCGGCGCGGCTATCCGCGTCCGTTCGCCGCGTCGGTGGTGGCCTCCAGCGGCGAGCTGGGCGTGATCCTGCCGCCGTCGGTGCCGATAATCATCTACGCCATGCTGACCGGCACGTCGGTGGCGCAGATGTTCGTGGCCGGCATCCTGCCCGGCCTGCTGATCGGCCTGTCGCTGATCATCACCATTCTCATCATGTCGCGCCTGGGCGATTACGGCGGTTCGCAGCGCGTAAGCGTGGGCGAATGGGCGCTCAACGTCTGGCGCGCGCTGCGCCGGGCCAGCCTGTCGCTGCTGATGCCGGTGATCATCCTGGGCGGCATCTACGGCGGGCTGTTCACCGCCACCGAGGCCGCGGTCGTGGCGGTGGCCTATACCTTCGTGGTCAGCGTGTTCATTTACCGCGAAATCAAGTGGAAAGACCTGCCCGAGATCTTCTGGTCGTCGGCGGTGACCTCCGGCATCGTCCTGTTGATCGTGGGCTTCGCGTCGGTGTTCGCCTATGTGCTGTCGCTCTACCAGGCGCCGCAGCAGGTGGCTGCGCTGTTGCTGGGCGTGTCCGACAACCCGCTGGTGTTCCTGCTGTTGGTCAACATCGCGCTGCTGGTGGTGGGCCTGTTCATGGAGACCTTCGCGGCGATCCTGATCCTGGCCCCGGTGCTGGCGCCGGTGGCCGTCAGCCTGGGCATCGACCCGGTGCATTTCGGGCTGATCGTGATCGTCAACCTGGCGGTGGGCATGGTCACGCCGCCGGTCGGGGTGAACCTGTTCCTGGTATGCGGCATCGCCCGCGTGTCGATGGAGCGCCTGATGCGCCCGCTGTCGGTATTCCTGGGCGTGCTGCTGCTGGACCTGATCATCATTACCTACGGGCCGGTGCTGTACGCCCGCTTTTTCTGAACCCTGTCACTTCCCAAGGAAGCGCAACATGAACGTCGTGAAATCCCTGTTTGCCGCGCTCGCACTGGCCGGCGCCTCGTTCGGCGCCAGCGCCGAGCCCATCCAGATCAATATCGGCCACGCGCTGGGCGACACCAGCTCGTACCAGGTGGCCGGCCTGCATTTCGCCGAGCTGATGAAGCAGAAGGTGGGCGACAAGGTCAAGGTCACCCTGTATCCGTCCGGCGGACTGGGCGGCGAGCTCAAGCTGGTGCAGGGCGCGCGCACCGGCGTGGTCGATGCGATGATCATCGCCCAGGCCTCGCTGGAGAACACGGTGCGCGAATACCGCGTCCTGTCGCTGCCGTACCTGTTCACCGACTACGAAGAGGCCAACCGCATCATGCAGGGCCCGGTTGGCGATCGCCTGCTGGACGTGCTGCCCAAGTACAACATGGTCGGGCTGGGCTGGGGCGCGGTGTATGCGCGCAGCCTGGCGTCGATGAAGCCGGTTCCCGACCTGGCGGCGATGAAGGGCCTGAAGGTGCGGGTCATCCAGTCGCCGGGCTTCGTCGAGGCCTATCGCGCCCTCGGTTCGCAGCCCACGCCGACCGCCTACGCCGAACTGTTCCTCAGCCTGCAGAACGGCGTGGTCGACGCCGCCGAGCTGAGCCCCGACCAGACCGTGGCCGATGGCTTTGCCGAAGTGATCAAGTATTACTCGGTGACCGCCGCCCACCAGCTGCCCAGCCTGTTCATCATCTCCAAGGCCAAGTTCGACCGCCTGCCCGAGGACGTGCGTAAGGCTGTCGAGGAAGCGGGCCGCGAATCCATGCAGGTGGCGGTGAAGTTCCAGGACCAGAAGCTGGCCGAGGCGTTCGACGTGCTCAAGCAGCGCGGCGTGCAGGTGCAGTATCCCGACCAGGCGCCGCTGCGCGAGGCGGCCCGTGGCGCGTGGGATCAGATCGCCAAGGCGGCGCCGGGCGGCGAGCAGTTCCTGGTAGAGATCGAAGCGGCCCGCGCGGCCAAGTGATCCGGCAGCGCATGACGGATTTGACCGTGATCCTGCCCGACGGCGCGCGCCTGGCGGCGCGCGAGACGGGCGCGGGCGAGGCCGTGCTGCTGGTCAGCGGGCTGGGCGGCACGGGCGCCTTCTGGACGCCCGTGGCGGCCGGCCTGCAAGGGCGGCGCTGCGTGGTGTTCGACCAGCGCGGCGTGGCCGGCTCCACGCGCGGCGATGCCGCGGTGGACATCGCCCGGCTGGCCGCCGACGCCTGGGCCGTGCTGGATGCGCGCGGCATCGAACGCGCCCATCTGGTGGGGCATTCGACCGGCGGCTGCATCGTGCAGGAGATGGCCCTGTCGGCGCCCGCGCGGGCGGCCAGCCTGGTGCTGGGCGGCACCTGGGGCGGGCGCAACGCCTATATGCAGTCGCTGTTCGCCATGCGGGCCGCGCTGCTGGCGGCGTCGCCGGCGCTGTACGAGCAGGCGGGCGCCTATCTGTCGTATCCGGCCGCCTGGTTGCTGGCGCATCCCGAAGCCGTGCCGGCGGCGGCAGCGCCGTGGCCGGCGCAGCGGGTCGCCGTGGTGCGCGAGCGCATCGCCGCCTTGCTGGCGTACGATCGCCTGGACGATCTGCCGGGGCTGGACGCGCCCGCGCTGGTGCTGGGCGCGCGCGACGACCAGATCGTGCCGTTCGCGCTGCAGCAGCAGCTGGCGCGCGTGCTGCCGGGGGCGCAATTGCGCCCGCTGGAGCATGGCGGCCATTTCTTTCCCATTGTGCGCGGCGCCGATTACGTCGCCGCGCTGCTCGATTGGTTTGGACATCATTCCTTATGACGCATCGCATTGCATTCATCGGCCTGGGCGCCATCGCCTCGGACGTGGCCGCCGGCCTGCTGGCCGACGCCGCGCAGCCGTGCCAGCTGGCCGCGCTGACGCGCAACGCGGCGGACCTGCCGCCCGCGCTGGCCGGGCGCGTCGCCTTGCTCGACGGCTTGCCCGGCCTGCTGGCCTGGCGTCCCGACCTGGTGGTCGAGGCGGCCGGCCAGCAGGCGATTGCCGAGCACGCCGAGGGCTGCCTGAAGGCCGGCCTGGACATGATCATCTGCTCGGCCGGCGCGCTGGCCGATGACGCCTTGCGCGCACGCCTCATCGCCGCGGCCGAGGCCGGCGGCGCCCGGATCCGCGTGCCGGCCGGGGCGATCGCCGGTCTGGACTACCTGCAGGCCGTGGCGGGCCGCGACGACGCCGAAGTGGTGTACGAATCGCGTAAACCCGTGGCGGCCTGGCGCGCCGAACTGCCCGGCATGGGGATAGACCCGGATACGCTGGCCGAAAGCCGCACGCTGTTCAGCGGACCGGCGCGCGAGGCGGCGCTGCGCTTTCCCAAGAATCTGAACGTGGCGGCCACGCTGGCGCTGGCCGGCATCGGCATGACGCGCACGCGCGTGGAGGTGGTGGTCGATCCGCGGGCGCGCGGCAACCAGCACCGCATCCAGGTGCGCAGCCCGTTGGGCGAGATGCAGATCGAGCTGGTCAACGCGCCGTCGCCGGCCAATCCCAAGACTTCATGGCTGGTGGCGCAAAGCGTGCTGGCCACGATCCGCCGCCATCTGGCGCGCTTTACCATCGGCTGAGCCGGGAGCAGGACATGACGCAACGCTTATCCGGCAGGATCGCCATCGTGACCGGCGCGGGCTCGGGAATCGGCGAGGCCACGGCCCGCCTGATGGCGCGCGAGGGCGCGGTCGTGGTGGTGGCCGACAAGGCCATCGAGGCGGCCGAGCGCGTCGCGCAGGCCATCGTGGCCGAGGGCGGACGCGCCGAGGCGCGCCAGGCCGACGTGGGCGAGGCGCAATCGGTGCGCGCCCTGGTCGACGCCGTGGCGGCGCGCTGGGAGCGCATCGACGTGCTGGTCAACAATGCCGGCTACGGTATCGCCGCCACCGTGGTCGATACCGACGAGGCCGACTGGTCGGCGCTGATGCGCGTCAACGTCGACGGCGTGTTCCTGGGCTGCAAGTACGTCATCCCGATCATGCAGCGCCAGGGGGCCGGCGTGATCGTCAATACGGCGTCGGCGGGCGCGCTGGTGGGCTTGCGCCAGCGCGCCGCGTATTGCGCCTCCAAGGGCGCGGTGGCGGCGCTGACGCGCGCCATGGCGCTGGACCACGCCACCGAGGGGATTCGCATCAACTGCGTGGCGCCGGGCACGATCGAGTCGCCGTACTTCCGCGAGATCTACGCGCGCAGTGACGATCCCGAAGCCTTGCGCGCCAGCCTGGCGGCGCGCCAGCCCATGAACCGCCTCGGCCAGCCCGAGGAAGTGGCGCACGCCATCGTTTTCCTGGCCAGCGACGACGCCTCGTTCGCCACCGGCAGCACGCTGGTGCTCGACGGCGGCCTGACGGCGGCGTAGCCGAGCGCGCGCAACAGGCCCTAGAATGCACTGTTTGCCGTGGCGCGGCGGGCCGCCCGGCATGACATCGGAGGAGGCAAGGACACGGTGAAGGCAACCCCGGCTCAGGTTCCCATGAAAGAGCGCATCAAGGAAGTCGCCACCGATATGCTGATCGCGCACGGCAGCTCGGGCTTTCGGTTTCAGCAGATCGCCCAGGCGCTCGACTGCACGCGCGGCAATATCCACTATCACTACCGGCACAAGCACGAGTTGGTGGAAGACGTCACGATCGAGTATTGCCAGCGTACGATCGGCCATTTCGACCAGATCTGGCTGTCGGACTCCACGCTATCGCAGAAGATCCAGCTCAGCATGCAGTTCAACGAGATGCGCTATCTCAAGCGCAACCCGCAGGGCGACACCAGCCATCCCTGGAGCCTGATCGCCCGCATGCGCCTGGAAAGCGCGCTGATCACGCCGGCGGCGCGCGAGGCGCTGGCGCGCTATTCGCACGAGCTGCAGCGCAGCGTGGTGGCGGGGGTGCGCCGCGCGGTCGAAAAGGGCGAGTTGCGGCCCGATACCCCGGTGGAAATGGTGGCCCTGCCCATCATCGAGATGGCCAACAGCGCCGATCCGATCACCCGCGACGCGGGCCGTTTCGACCGTTTGCGCCAGATGTACCAGGCCGTCGACCGGCTGATCCACGACGCCTACGGGATGGCGGGGCACAGGCCGGCGCCTTGAGCGCCTAGGCCTGGAAGCTGTCGGGCCGCGCCTGCAGCACGACCGCGCGGTAGGCTTCGAGCAGCAGTTCGGCATGGCGCGTGAGCGGGCGCAGGCGCGAGCGCACGATGCGCGAGCGCACCGGCAGCGCCGGCAGGAAGGGCTTGATGACGAAGCCGGTGGCGCCAAAGGGCGCGATGGCGGCCGGCTCGACCAGCCCCACGCCCACGCCGGCGCGGATCAGGGCTAGCAGGGCCGCCGACGAGGTGACTTCCACCGCCACCGGCATGCGCACGCCGGCCGAGGCGAAGGCCGTCTCCAGCATGGCGCCGAAGTTGGTCTGCGGCCCGTACGAAAGAAAGGTCTCGTTCCTCAGGTCGTGCGCGGCGACGTGTGGCAGGCCGGCATAGCGGTGGCCGGCCGGCGCCACGCACACCACATGCTGCAGGCCCAGGTCTTCATTGAGCGTGGACACCGACGGGGTGATGTCGTGCACCAGGCCGAAATCGGCCTGGCCGCTCTGCACGCGGTCGACGATGGGCTGGTTGGCCAGGATCTCGACCGTGACCGTGATGCCCTGGTAGCGCTCGCGCAGCCGCTTGATGGCCTGCGGCAGGAAGGTCGTGGCCTGCGTCGGGATGGCGGCCACGTTGACATGGCCCGTGTCCGGGTCGGCCAGGCTGTCGATCTGGCGCTGCACCACCCCGTAGGCGCCGTAGAGCTGCTCGACGCTGTCCTGCAGGCCTTGCGCGTGCGGCGTGGGCACCAGCCGCTGGTGCTGGCGCTCGAACAGGCGCAGCCCGGTGTCGTCCTCGAGCTGGCGCAGCATCTTGCTGGCGGCCGATTGCGTCATGCCCATCAGCCGGGCCGCGCGCGACACCGAGCCGGTGATCATGATCGCATGGAATACGCCCAGTTGCGCAAAGCTGGGCTCGTGCAGCGCCTTGGGCTTGGCCAGGCCGACGGGTAAGGGTGGCATCAGGGGAAGACCTAGGGATAGTACGGACAGGTGCAAAACTCATATATTGCATGAACCCGGCCCGGTGATCACTATGGTTTTTCCCCAAGTTCCCATGCGAGGACGCATACCATGAAGATGTCTGTACCGCAGGATGGCTGGCTGGCCGACGCCGCCGAACTGGCGCTGCAATCTCCCGGACTGACGTCGGCGCGCCGACGCCAGCTGCTGGGCATGCTGGGCGCGGCAGGCCTGGCGTCGCTGGCGCCCATGCGGCCCGCCGCGGCCGCCGCCGACCGCATCGTCGTGTGCAACTGGGGCGGCGACGCCATCAAGAACCAGCCGCTGGTGTGGGGCAAGCCATACGAGAAGGCCACCGGCACCAAGGTCGAATTCGACGGCACGGGGCCGTCGTTCGGCAAGATCCGCACCATGGTCGAGTCCAGGAACGTGGCGTGGGACGTGTGCGACGCCAACCTGGCCGCGGGCCACTCGCTGGGCAAGCGCGGCTACCTGGAGCCCATCGACTACGGCGTGGTCGATCGCAACAAGGTGCGCCCGGGCTTCAGCAGCGAATTCGGCGTCTCGCATTTCATTTACAGCTTCGTGCTGACCTACGACAAGAAGGCCTTTGGCGACCGGCCGCCGCGCACCTGGGCCGACTTCTGGAACACCAAGGACTTCCCCGGCACGCGCATCCTGCCCGACCGGGTGCTGGCCACGCTGGAGGCGGCCCTGATGGCCGACGGCGTGCCGGCCGATGCGTCCCAGCTGTACCCCATCGACGAGCGGCGCGCGCTGGACAAGATCGCCGCCATCAAGGACAAGACCATTTTCTGGAAGACAGGCGCCGAGAGCCAGCAGCTGCTGCGCCAGGGCGAGGCCACCATGGGCCTGGTCTGGCATACGCGCGCCACCGTGATGCGCTGCGAACCGGGGTCGACCATCGATTTCACCTGGAACCAGGGCATCCTGATCCCGGCGGGGTGGCTGGTGCCCAAGGGCAACCCGGCCGGCCGCAAGGTGTTCGATTTCATCGCGTCGACGCAATCGCCTGAAAGCCAGATCGAACTGCTGCGCCTGATGGGCAACGGCCCGGCCAACCCGGCGGCCAACGCCCTGGTGCCGCCCGAGCTGCGCCAGGACAACCCGACCGACGAAGAGAACTTCCGCCAGCAGGTGGTGGCCAACTACACCTGGCATGGCGATAACCAGGACCGCATCTACAACGAGTACGTCAAGGTGATCACGGGCTGAGCAACGCACCATGACGATGTACGCGGATTTGGTATTGCATGGCGGCAGCATCGCCACGCTGGACGACAAGCTGGAGCAGGCCCAGGCGGTGGCGATCGCCGCCGGCCGCATCATCGCGGTGGGCTCGGATGCGCATTGCCTGGCGCTGGCCGGGCCGGGCACGCGCCGCATCGGGCTGGGCGGCGCGTGCGTGATGCCGGGCATCAACGACAGCCATTGCCACCCCGACGGGCAGGCGGTCAAGGCCGGGCGCTGGGACGACGTCTCGCAGGTGGCGACGCAGCAGGCGCTCTTGGCGCGCATCGCCGATTTTCACCGGCGCATGCCGGCCGGCGCCTGGTACCTGGGGTTTCGCTTCGACGATACGCACAGCGGCGGCTATCCCGCGCGCCAGGCGCTCGAACAGGCGGCGCCTGGCCGGCCGGTGTTCCTGTTGCGCCGCGATGCGCAGGTCGGACTGGCCAGCGCGCCGGCCCTGGCCGCGTTGCTGGCCAGCGGCCTGGCGACGCAGGTGCCGCCGCATTGCCTGGACGCCGCCACCGGCCTGGCGCGCGGGCGCGGCGTGTTCGCCTTCACGACCCATATCGCCGCCGCCGACAGCCTGGACGATTACCTGGAGGGCTTCCCGACGCTGTTCGCGGAAATGGGGCGCATGGGCATCACCAGCGTCCACAACGCCCTGACCAGCGCGCTGGCGGTGCAGGCCTACCGCGCGCTGCACGGCGCGGGCCGCCTGCCGGTGCGCGTGGGCATGATGCTCAACGGCCGCGACCAGCGGCTGGTGGACGAGACGCTGGCGGCCGGGCTGCGCTTTGGCGCGGGCGATGACCGGCTGTACCTGCTGGGCGTGGAGTATGGCTCGGACGGCAGCACCAGCGGCCGCACGGCGGCCTATTACCAGCCTTACGTGGGCGAGGAGGGGGCGATGGCCGGCCCGCCAACCGTGGCGACGTGAATTTCTCCGCCGAGGACCTGGCCGCCAAGGTCGGGCGCGTGATGGCGGCGGGCCTGCAGGCGGCCGCCACCGGCAACGGCGACCGCGGCATCGACTTCGCGCTGGATGCCTTCGAGCAGGGCCTGCGCGCCCACCCCGGCGCAGTGCCGCCACGCATCGAGCATTGCTGCTGCGCGCCGCCGGCCATCCAGCAGCGCATGGCGGCGCTGGGCGTGATCGACTCGTCGGCGGCGGGCTTTGCCTACAACCTGGGCGATGCCTATCTGCGCAATCGCCCGAGCGCGGAAATGGCCTGGATGTGGCCGCACCGCGACATGCTGGACCGCGGGGTGCTGGTCTGCGCGCACTCCGACGCGCCGGTGTGCGAGCGCAATCCGTTCCTGGGCATGTGGTCCATGGTGACGCGCAAGACCGCGTCGGGCGCCAGCCTGGGCGCCGGGCAGGCCATTACGCCGCTGGAGGCGATGCGCTGCTATACCGCCAATCCGGCGCGCGCCGAGGGGCAGGCCGCGCGCAAGGGCACGCTCAGTCCCGGCAAGCTGGCCGACCTGATCGTGCTGGACCGCGATCCGTGCGCCGTCGACCCGGACGAGATCCGCCGCACGCAGGTGCTGGCCACCCTGGTGGGCGGCCAGGCCACTTATCGCGCCGCGGGCGCGCCATCCTGGGCGGACGAGCTGCCCATGCGGGAGTAACCATGCGACGATCGCTGCCAGCCTTGCTGGTGTTGCCGGCCGCGGTACTGATAGGCGGGATGTTCCTGCTGCCGGTGCTGCGCATCCTGGCCATCAGCTTCACCGAGCCGCATGCCGGCCTGGGCAATTACGCGGCGCTGTTCACCGAGCCGCTGTACCTGAAGATCATGGCGACCACGGCGCGCATCTGCGCCTGGACCACGCTGATCGCCCTGGGCCTGGGCTATGTGCTGGCCTATGTGATGGCCAATTCGTCGCCGCGCATGCGCAGCTGGATGATCATCGGCCTGCTGGTGCCGTTCTGGCTGTCGGTGCTGGTGCGCGCCTTCGCCTGGGTGCTGCTGCTGGCCAGGGAAGGACCGGTCAACGCCACGCTGATGGCGCTGGGCGTGATCGACAGTCCGCTGGCGCTGCTGCGCAACGAAACCGGCGTGCTGATTGGCATGGTCCATTACATGATTCCCTATGCCGTGCTGCCGATGCTGACCAACATGCTGGGTATCGACCGCTCGCTGATGGCGGCTGCGCGGGCGCTGGGCGCGGGGCCGGTCGCGACCTTCCTGCGCGTCTACCTGCCGCTGTCGCTGCCGGGCGTGCTGGCCGCCGGCGTGCTGGTGTTCATCTTTTCGCTCGGGTTCTTCATTACGCCCGCGCTGCTTGGAGGAGGCAAGACCGTGATGGTGGCGCAATACATAGAATTCGGTATCAGCGAGACCATGAACTGGGGCATCTCGACCGCCTTCGCGGCCACGCTGCTGGTGGCGGTGATCATGAGCCTGGTGCTGGTGTCGCGCGTGGTGCGCGTGCCGTCGCTGTTCGGTGCGCCATGAGCGTGCGCCCCTCTTGGTGGTTCGCCGCGGCGGCGGTGGTGGCGGCGCTGGTGCTGGCCTTTCTGTTCCTGCCGGCGCTGGTGGTGATCCCGGTGTCGTTCACCGACCGCTCCTATCTGTCGTTCCCGGCCGAGTCATGGTCGTGGCAGCACTACCGCCAACTGGTGGACAGTCCGGTGTGGCGCGGCAGCCTGCTGCAAAGCGTGGCGGTGTCGGCGGTGTCCACGCTGGCGGCCACCCTGCTGGGCGCGGCCGCGGCCATCGGCGCATGGCGGCTGGGCGCGCGCCTGGGGGCGCTGGTGCGCCTGCTGGCGCTGCTGCCGCTGATCGTGCCGACCATCGTGGGCGCGTTGGCGTATTACCGCTTGTACATCGACCTGGGCCTGCTCGACACCTTCACCGGAGTGGTCATCGCCCACGTCGTGGCCGCCATGCCTTTCGTATTCGTCTCGGTCGGTTCGGCGCTGGCCAACTTCGATCCGCGCCTGGAGCAGGCCGCGCGCTCGATGGGCGCGCGGCCCTGGCAGGTGCTGTGGCGCATCACCCTGCCGGGCGTGCGCAGCGGACTTGTCTCCGGCGCCATCTTCGCCTTCATCGTGTCGTGGGACGAGCTGGTGGTGCTGCTGTTCGTGACGACCCGCAACGTCTATCTGCTGCCGCGCGTCATGTGGGACGGCATCAACGAGAACGTCGACCCCACGATCGCGGCGGTGGCGACGCTGATGATCGTCATTACCTTCATCTGCCTGTGCGCCGAACGGCTGCTGGTCCACCATCGACAAAAACAGGAGCTGTCATGAACGCTGCGGCCACTACGCCGACGCCTTTGCTGCGCGTGCGCGCGCTGAACAAGCGCTTTGGCGCATTCCAGGCGCTGCGCGGCGTCGATTTCGAGCTGGGCGCGGGCGAGTTCCTGACCCTGCTCGGTCCGTCCGGGTCGGGCAAGACGACCACCCTGATGTCGATCGCCGGGTTCGTCGCGCCGACCTCGGGCGACATTCTCTACCAGGGCGCCTCGATCACCGGACAGGCGCCCGAGGCGCGCGGCTTTGGCATGGTGTTCCAGGGCTATGCGCTGTTTCCCCACATGACGGTGGAGCAGAACGTGCGCTTTCCGCTGGCGATACGCGGCGTCGGCCGCGAGCAGGCGCGCCGGCGCGCCCAGCAGGCGCTCGAGCAGGTGCAGCTGGGCAGCTACGGCGCGCGCTATCCGCGCCAGTTGTCGGGCGGCCAGCAGCAGCGCGTGGCGCTGGCCCGCGCGCTGGTCTACGACCCGCGCATCCTGTTGCTGGACGAGCCGCTGTCGGCGCTGGACAAGAAGCTGCGCGCCGATCTGCAATGGGAACTGCGCAAGCTGAACAAGGAGTCCGGCGCCTCGTTCCTGTACGTGACGCACGACCAGGAAGAGGCGCTGTCCATGTCCGACCGCATCGCCATCTTCAACGAAGGCGGCATTGCCCAGATCGGCTCGCCCACCGAGCTCTACGAGCGGCCGGCCAATCTGTTCGTCGCCGGCTTCCTGGGACGCAGCAATGTGCTAGCCGGCAAGGTGCGCCAGGCCGGCGCCGACGGCGTGGCGGTCGAGTACGAGGGCGGCGTGCTGGAGGTGCCTAAGCCGCGGCGCCAGTATGCGCCGGGCGAGGCCGTCAGCCTGGTGGTGCGGCCGCACCAGATGCGCCTGGACGCCGCCGGGCGCCAGGGGCTGGCCGCCAAGGTGGAAGCCATCAGCTATGCGGGCAACCTGATGAACTATCTGCTGCGCACGCCGCGCGGCACGGCGCTGTTCGCCGAGGCCGTGGCCGGCGCCGGCGCGGCCCTGCGGCAGGACGACCTCGTATCGGTGGGCCTGGACGCGGCGGCGGTCAGCCTGCTGGAGGCCGCCGACTGATCCGTCCCTTGCAGGCGGGCAGCGCCTGTTTTACAACCTTGCAGAAAGCCTGCTATAATCTTTTCTCTTTACAGCGCCCGTAGCTCAGTTGGATAGAGTACTTGGCTACGAACCAAGGGGTCGTGGGTTCGAATCCTGCCGGGCGCGCCACATTTACGGTTGCCGTTTCGCTTTTTGCGCTCCTGCAGCCGGCAAGCAGTACCGAAGCGGCTTGAGAAGACATTCTCAAGCCGCTTTTTTGCGCCTGTCCCGTGCGGGGCAGAGGCCGCTTTGGCGGCGGGTGCCTGTCCCGGCGGGGACAGGCACCCCTGCCGCAGGTGTCGCTTCCCGTGTGGGGACAGGCACCTCGCGCCTGGCGGTGGGCCAGCCGCCCGCTTCAATCGAGCAAGGGGCGCTGTTCCATGCCGGGTTCGTAGGCGCGCAGGGGTTCGCCCGCCAGGCTGCGCGCCAGCCAGTCGGGGTTGGCCAGGAACGGGCGGGCCAGCGAGACCAGGTCCGCCTGGGTGGCCGCGAGCGCGGTTTCGCAATCCTGCAGCGTGGCCAGGCCGCCGTTGACCATCAGCGCTTTCGGAGCGGCCGCGCGCGCCAGCTGCGCCAGCAGTCCGCCCCACGGTTCGGGCTTGAGGACGCGGCGGCTGCTGATGTGCAGGATGTCGGCGCCAGCCTGGCACAGGCGGGCCAGCAGCGCCGCGATCTCGGCGCCGCTGCCGGGCGGCTGGTAGCGGTATTCGTCCATCTTGTAGATGGAGTAATTGAATCCGATGGGCAGCGGGCAGGATTGCCGCACCGCGCGCAGCACGGCCTCGGCGATGCGGGCGCGGTCGGCGCCCCATTCGTCGTCGCGCACGTTGTAGGCGCTGAGGAAATCGTTGACCAGGTAGCCGCGGGCGCCGTGGATTTCCACGCCGTCGAATCCGGCGTAGTGCGCCAGGCGCGCCGACAGCGCGAAGCCCTCGATGATGCGCTCGATCTCTTCGGCGGTGGCGGCGTGGGCGGGCGCATTGGGCTGTTGGGTCTGCCACGACAGGCCCTGCGCCGCGCCGTCGACCGGGCCCAGCGGGCGGGCGTGCAGGCCCGGCTCGGCCAGCTTGCCGGCATGCTGCAACTGGGCGATGACGCGGCCGCCTTCCTGGTGGACGGCGCGCACCGTGGCGCGCCAATGCTCGGCCTGCGCCTCGCTGGCCAGCCCGGGCTGGTTGAAGTAGGCACGCGCGGCGGGGCCGGCGGTGTACAGCGCTTCGGTGATGACCAGTCCGGCGCCATGGCGCGCGTAACGGGCATAGTAGGCGGCCGTTTCGGCGGCGGGATGGCCATGCACGTCGGCTTGCGTGCGTGACATGGGGGCGACGGCGATGCGGTTGCGCAGCGCGATGCCGGCGATGTCGATGGGCGAGAGCAGGTTCATGGCTTGGCGGGCAGACAGGGTTCCCCGCCGGTGGCGGGAAGGGTGGCGGGGCAGTCCGGGCTGCGCTCCATGCGGACGATGCGCGGGTTGTGGTCCACCGACAGCGCCGCGGTCAGGCGGCCCGCGGCGCGGCGCAGCGATTGCAGGTAGCTGCCGCACCACAGGCTTTCGTCGTCGGCCGAGTGCATGCGGCTGACGTTCAGCGCGGCGATCAGGCGGCCGTGCTGGAAGATCGGCACGGACAGTCCGGTGGTATGGTCCTCGACCTCGCCGCAGCTCCATGCATAGCCGCGCCGCCGGACCTCCTGGATGATGTCGCGCAGGGCGGTGCGCTCGGTCACCGTGCGGGCGGTCAGCGGCCGCAGTTCGGCGGTCTGCAGATAGCTCTCCAATTGTTCCGGGGTGAAGCCGGACAGCAGGACCCGCCCGGCCGAATGGCAATACAGGGGAATGCGCGAGCCGATCGACAGGCCCTGGTTGAGGGTGCGGTGCAGCGGGATGCGGGCGACGTAGACCAGCTCGGTGCCGTCCAGCGCGGCGATGCTGCAGGTCTGGCGCAGTTCTTCCACCAGCGCTTCCAGCACGGGTTCGGCGAAGCGCCACAGTGGCATGGACGACAGGTAGGCATAGCCCAGCGACAGTACGCGTGGCGTGAGCGCGAAGTGGCGATCGCCGCAGCGCGCCGCGAAGCCCAGCTCGACCAGGGTCAGCAGCACGCGCCGGGCGGCGGCCCGGCTCAGCCCGGTGCGATAGGCCGCCTCGGCCAGGGTCAGGGCGCGCGCCTCGTTGTTGAACGCCTGGATAATGGCCAGCCCCTTGGCCAGGCCATTGATGAAATAGTCTTCCTGCCTGGATTCAGCCATGGCGTCGCCTAGATCTCGACCAGCGCGTCGGCGGCATACAGCCTGCCATCCGGGCCGGCGATGAGTGGGTTGATGTCTACCGAGGCCACGGCGCCCTGTTGCGCATGCAGCCAGGCTCCCAGGCGGGTGGCGGCATGGGCGAGCTCCTGCACGGGCAGCGGATTCTCGCCGCGCACGCCGTCAAAGAGCGCGGCCACGCGCAGCTTGCGCAGGCATTGCTCGGCATGGGCCTGGTCGAACGGATACACCAGCGTGGCGACATCGGGCATGGCCTCGACATACTTGCCGCCGTCGCCAACGATGACGATACAGCCAAACTGGCTGTCCCAGCGCGCCCCGATCATGAATTCGCGCCGGGGCTTGACCATGGACGCGACGATCACGCCGTCGAACGATTTGCCCATGCCCAGCACTTCCTGCCGCAACATGGGAAACAGCGCCCGCGCGCGCTGTTCGTCGGCGATGCCCAGGTGTACCAGCCCGTATTCCGATTTGTGCGGAATCTGCGCCGAGCAGGCCTTGACCGCCCAGGGGCCGGGCAGGCTGCCGAGCGCCGAGCCCATGCTGTCGGCGTCCAGGCACAGGCGCCACGGCGCGGTACGGATGCCGATGGCTTCGATCTGTTCCAGGCTGTCGGCCTCGGACAGCAGGCCCGCCGTGCGCGGCACCGGCGCGGCGGGCGCGTGCGGCGCTGGCCGCGCCAGCCGCAGCGCGGTTTCGCGCAGGCCGGACAGGCGCGCCAGCTGGCCCAGGGCGGCCAGCGCGTCTTCGTCGTGCTCGAAGGTGGCCTGGCCGGCCTGCGCGAAAATCCGGCGGCTGGCGGCCAGCGGGCAGCTGACCACCACCGGCAGGCCCGTCTCGGCGGTGAAGGCGGCCGCGTCGCGGGCGAATTGATCCGTGTCGTATCCCTTGCCGGACATGGGCAGGGTGATGAACAGCGCGTCGCAGGCGCGCGCCGAGGCCAGGATGGGCAGCACCTGGCCGAACAGGTGGTTGTTGCTCAGCAGGGCCGCCGTGAGGTCGATGGGGTTCAGGCTGCTGGCGAAGCCGGGTAGCACGGCGTCGATCCGGGCGCGCGTCTCGGCCGGCAGGGGCGGGACCTGCAGTCCATGCCGCTCGGCGGCATCGGCGCCGGTGACGCAGGCCGCGCCCGAGTTGCTGAGGATGGCCAGGCGGTTGCCGGGCAGATGGCCGCAGCGCAGCAGCAATTGCGCGCCCATGACCAGGCTGCGCGCGTCGGCCACGCGCAGGATGCCATGCTGGCGGAACCACGCGTCCAGCGCCTTGTCCTCGGTGGCGATGGCGCCGGTGTGCGATTGCGCGGCCTGCAGGCCTTGCGGCGAAACGCCGGCCTTCAGGGCCAGCACGGGCGCCTGGCGCGAACGCGCCAGCGCGGCCGCGCGCGCCAGGGTGGCGGGCGCGGGCAGGCTTTCCATGTAAAGCAGGATCAGCTTGACTTCGGGGTCGCGCAGCACCGCCTCGGTGAAGTCCGCGACGTTGAGGTCGCATTCGTTGCCGGTGGCGACCGAGTAGCGCACGCCGATGCCTTCGGCGCGCAGGTGCGCGTACGGGACCATGCTCATCGCGCCGCTCTGGCTGATGACGGCCACCGGCCCGTCGGCGGGCGCAACCTCGCCCAGCAGGGTGGCGAAGGTCGCCAGGGCGCCGTTGCTGAAATTGGCCAGGCCCTGGGTGTTCGGCCCCAGCAGGCGCATGCCGGCCGCCGCGGCGGCCGCCTTCATGTGCTCCTGCGCCTGCCGTCCGGGTTCGCCGGTTTCCGCGAACCCGGACGAGATGACGACGCATACGCGCACGCCCAGCCGCGCGCCGTCCCGCACGGCCTGCACCGCGGCTTCGCCGGCCACGCAGACGAGCAGCATGTCGATCGGGACGTCCACCGCGTCCAGGCTGTGCCAGGCGGCGATGCCCTGGACCCGGTCGCGGCCGGGGTTGATCGGCAGGATGCGGCCCTGGTAGCCGTGCTGCAGCATGTACTTGATCGGCCGGCCGCCGATTTTCTCGGGGTTGTCGGAGGCGCCCACGATGGCGACCGAGCGCGGCGCCAGCGCGGCGTCGATCCAGTCGCCGGCGCCGGCCATGCGGGGGGCATTGTCCGCGAGTGTGCTCATTCAGTCGGCCCTCGAACCCGTGCGCTCGATCACGTCGCGCCATTTGGCGGACTCGGCGCTGATGAACTGGCTGAACTGCGCCGGCGTGTTCGGGCGGAAGCTGACGCCCTGCTCGCCGAGAATGCGCGCGACATCCGGCGCCTGCAGGGCGGCGTTGATTTCCTTGTTCAGGCGTTCGACGATGGGCGCGGGCGTGCCGGCCGGCGCGGCGATGCCGAACCAGGCGGTGGCGTCGAAGCCGGGGAAGCCGGATTCGGCCACGGTCGGCGTATCGGGCAGCAGGGGCGCCCGCTCGGCGCTGCTGACGGCCAGGGCGCGGGCCCGGCCGGCCTTGATCTGCGGCAAGGCCGTGGGCAGGTTGTCGCACATCAGCTGCACCTGGTGCCCCAGCAGGGCGGTCAGCGCGGCGGCGCTGCCCGGATAGGCGATATGTTCGGCCTCGATGTCGGCTTGCGCCTTGAACAGCTCGGCGCACAGGTGTCCGCTGGTGCCCGTGCCCATCGACGCGTAGTTCAGGCTGGGCTGCGCGGACTTGGCGTACTTGACCAGTTCCGGCAGGGTCTTGGCGGGGACTTCCGTGTCGACGATCAGCACATTGGGCACGCTGCCGGCCAGGATGACCGGCGCGAAGGCCTGGGCGGGGTCGTAGCGCAGGCTGCGGTAGAGCCACTTGTTGACCGCGAAGACCCCGGAGGAGGCCAGCAGCAGGGTATAGCCGTCGGGTTCGGCGGTGGCGACCTGCTGGGCGCCGATGTTGCCGCCGGCGCCCGGACGGTCGTTGACCACGACCGTCTGGCCCAGCGTGGGCGATATCTTGTTGGCGATGGCGCGCGCCAGGATATCGTTGGTGCCGCCCGGGCCATACGGAACGATCAGCGTGATGGGGCGAGTCGGGTAATCGGCGGCAAACGCGCCGCCGGCGCACAACGCCAGCGCCATGGAGGCTATCCACTTCATGGTGTTTCTCCTTTGTTGAACTGCTTCGGTATGACAGGCGGACATGCCGCGGGACCTGCGGCGCGACATCAGCCCAGATAGGCGACGGCGCGGATCTCGATCAGCGCCGCCGGACGCACCAGGCCGCTGACCAGCACGCCGGTGGCGGCCGGAAACGGACCCGCGCCGAAGACTTCGCGGCGCACGTCGGCGGTCTGGCCGTAGCCGTCGAAGGTCGTGACGTAGTCGACGGTTTCGACGACCTGGCTCAGGTTCCCGCCGGCCTGGGCGAGGACGGCGGCGATCTTCTGGTAGATGTAGCGTGCCTGCGCGGCGATATCGCCCACGCCGACGATCTCGCGCTGTTCGTTGAGCGCCGTCATGCCCGAGATATAGAGGAATCCGCCCGCCCGGACCGCGGGCGAGAAGGTCGAGTTCGGATTGGCGCCGGGCGGCAGCACGGCCTGCAGACTGGAATGCATGGGTTACCCCTGGAGGTGGGTTTTCAACAGGAACGTCAGGTGGACCACGCAGTGCGCCTGGCGCGCCGCGTCGGGAGGGGCGTCCGTCGTGTGGATGGAGACTGCTATCGTGGTCTTCGAGCGGCCCTTGGCGACGTGCTCGATCTGCGCGACCCGGTAGACGCACTGCACCGTTTCGTCCACGTACACCGGACGCATGAACACGGCCTCGACGCCCACCATCGCGACCATGGCGTCGTGCAACTGCGCCGACAGCGGCGTGGCGCCGAGCGCGCTGATGGCCACCAGCAGCAGGCCGTGCGCGATCGGCGCGCGCAGCCCCTGGCGTTGCACGTAGCCGGCATCGTAGTGAATCGGATGGGCGTCGCCCGTGAGCGCGGCGAATTGCGCAAAGGCCTGGGCGTCCAGGCGGATTTCCCGTTGCGCGACGACCTGGCCGACGGCGAGGTCGGCGGCCGCGAGCTGCCGGGGCGCATGAGAGGGCGGTTGCACGGGCGCCTCTCCTTCAGTCGGCCAGCGAGGCGCTGCCGACCATCACGGTCTTGCCGCCGGACACGGCCTCGATCTCGCCCTGTTCGTTCAGCGTGGCGACGAAGGTGTCGCCGGGGCAGACCGGGCCGATCCATTTCGTGTGCAGCTTGCCGCGGTACAGCCAGTCGCTCGCATAGCGGCGCGCGCCCAGGTCGGCGGCCAGCGCGGTCATGTGCGGGCCGTGCAGCAGGGTGCCGCGAAAGCCGCGCTGCACCGCGTAGTCGTGGTCGTAGTGGATGATGTCGTTGTCGCCGTTGATGCGGCCGTAGCCGTCGATCATGGCCTGGGTGATGTCGAGTGTGCGTTGCATGCGGGCTTACTCCGGGACGTGGAAGGTGTTGAGCAAGGTGGCGATGGGCTGGCCGTCCGCGCCGCGGAAACGGCCTTCCCATTGCACATAACGGCGGCCGCGCTTCTCGAACTTGCGCAGGATCGTGCCGGTGGCGGTCACGCGCGTGGTTTCGTCGGCCCAGATCGGGCGGTGCCAGGACATTTCGAGTTCGGCCATCACGATGCCCTGGATCGGCGGGTAGGTCTGGTACACCGGCACGGTCATGTAAGGCAGGATGACGTTGGGCGCGGCGGCCTGGCGGCCGTCCACCCGGTACAGGGCGGGATCGGCCTGGGACGCCTCGAAATACTCCTGGACGATGGCCGGGGTGATGTCGAAGGACACGGGGCCCAGCGCGGCGCCTTCGACGAAGGCGGCATAGGGGGTGCCTGGCGTGTCCCCTTCGCGGGGCTTGATGTCGCTGGGTCGGGTCATGGCAGTCTCGTTCGGTTGCGGGAGTGGCCATCGTAGGAGCGGTGCGCCGATCCTGCCCGTACATCGGCAATCTGTGCGCTAAGCGCACGCGGGCGGCGCGGGCCGCCCCGGCTGCGTCGCGCCGGCGTAAAACCCTGCTGTTATATCGATATATCTGTATATCTAGATTTTTCGATATATAATGCGGGTTCATGAAGAGGCACTCGCATGGCCATCAATACCGAAGACATTCTCAAGGCGCTGGCGCATCCGGCGCGGCGCAATATCCTGGCCTGGCTCAAGGAGCCGCAGCGGCATTTTCCGCAGCAGGAGCACCCGCTGGAGCTGGGCGTGTGCGCCGGCCAGTTCGAGCGCTGCGGCCTGTCGCAATCCACCGTGTCCACGCATCTGGCCATCCTGCAGCGCGCCGGTCTCATCCAGAGCCGCCGGGTCGGCCAATGGGTGTTCTACCAGCGCAATGAGGCCTGCATCGCCGAGTTCCTCCAGACCATGCAGGCCGAGCTGTAAAGCCGTCCGCCCCATTCGTCCGCTTATCCGAGAGGTAATCCATGTCCACGTTGTTCCAACCGCTGAACGCCGGCAAATTGCGGCTCGCCAACCGCATCGTGATGGCGCCGTTGACGCGCAACCGTTCGCCCAATGCCGTGCCGCCGCCCCTGACGGCCACCTACTACGCGCAGCGCGCCAGCGCCGGCCTGATCATCACCGAAGCCACCGCCATTTCCCACCAGGGCCAGGGCTACGCGGACGTGCCGGGGCTGTACGCGCCCGAACAGCTGGCCGGCTGGCGGCGCGTGACGGACGCGGTGCACGCGGCCGGCGGCACGATCGTGGTGCAGCTGTGGCATGTGGGGCGCATTTCGCACACCACCCTGCAGCCGGGACAGGGCGCGCCGGTCGCGCCCTCGGCGATCCGCGCCCAGGCCCGCACGTACCTGGTCGATGCGCAGGGCAAGGGGCAGTTCGCCGATACCTCGGAGCCCCGCGCGCTGGCGCTGGACGAGCTGCCGGGCATCGTGGAGGATTACCGGCGCGCCGCGCGGGCCGCGATCGACCATGGTTTCGACGGGGTAGAGCTGCATGCCGCCAATGGCTACCTGCTGGACCAGTTCCTGCGCTCGGGCAGCAACCATCGCGACGACGCGTACGGCGGCTCGATCGAGAACCGGGCGCGGCTGCTGCTGCAGGCGCTCGATGCGGTCTGCGCCGAGGTCGGCGCCGATCGCGTCGGCATCCGGCTCTCGCCGGTCACGCCGGCCAACGATGCGCACGACGACCAGCCGCAGCCCTTGTTCGAATACGTGCTGCGCGAGCTGGCGCGGCGCGGCCTGGCGTACGTGCACGTGATCGAGGGGGCGACCGGCGGCGACCGCGCCTACCAGCAGGGGCCGGCCCCGTTCGACTACGCGGCGCTCAAGGCGGCCTACCGCGCCGCCGGCGGCGCCGGCGCCTGGATGGTGAACAACGGCTACGACGCCAGCCTAGCCGAACAGAAACTGTCCAGCGGGCAGGCCGACCTGGTGGCGTTCGGCAAGCCGTTCATCGCCAACCCCGACCTGGTGGCGCGCTTGCGCCAGGGCGCTGCGCTGAACGAGGGCGACCGCGATACGTTCTATGGCGGCGGCGAGCGCGGCTATACGGACTACCCCGCGCTGGCCTGAGCGCTCACAGGGTCAAGGCGCGGCCGTCGTGCAGCGAGGGCTCGATGCGTCCGTCGGGTTGCCGCTGCATGGGCGGCCCGCTCCAGGCGGCCGGTTCGTCCGCTTCGTCGGGCAGCGCGGCGGCGAGCGGCGCCGGCTCCGATAGCGGCGCCGCATCCGGCATGACCGCGGGCGCCACCACGGGCGCCATGGCGGCGGCCACGACCGGCTCGATCGCCGCCGGCACGTACCAGGCGCTGACCTGCACGATGGCGCCGGCTTCGTCATGGTCGACCAGCAGCCGGTTGGCGCCTTCCGGCAGCGGCCAGCGCGGCGGCAGCGCGTATTCCGGGTCCAGCCCCACGCCGACCTCTTCGTTGTCGCGCGCGCGGATCCAGCCATGGAAGCGGCAGACGATCATCCAGGCCGTGAGCGCCGCCGCCATGGTCGCGACCACCGTGATATAGACCAGCAGCTCGGCGATCTGCGCGGCGGTGCCGCCCACCGTGACCAGCGAGTGATGGATGTACAGGCTGAACGCGACCCAGGTCAGGATGACCAGCAAGGGTCGCACGATGCGGTACCAGCAGCCGTACAGCAAGCCATCGGCCACCCCGTGCTGGTGCACATACTCGCGCAGCGGCGACGCGCTTATATCAATGATCAACGCTTTCATGTTTGATTCCTCGGTCGGGGCTTACCCACCGCGCCCGGCTTTGGGCTCGGCGAAACAGGACGCGCGGCAGCGCGAAGACGGTGGTGATCATGCCGATGATCCAGAACGCGATCGGATACCAGACGGCATCGGCGAAGTAGCGGAAGATGCGGTAATCGTAGGCGCGGTCGACGATGCAGCCGGCGAACAGCTGCGCCAGGCAGGTCAGGAACAGCAGCGTGCCGTGCCAGCGCGGGAATATCTCGAACTGCCAGGCGGGCTGCAGCGCCACGAACTGGCCCAGCACGGCCATGCAGATCAGGAACAGCATGGCGTAGGCCCATAGCACGCTCAGGCTGAACTCCAGGAAGATCGGCCACATCAGGATCTGGCGCGGGTTGAGCATGCGCGGGGCGTATTTCAGCGCGGTCTCGATGCCGCCGCGCGCCCAGCGGTAGCGCTGCTTGAACAGCCCGCGGAACGTCTCGGGCATCAGGATCCAGGTCAGCGCGCGCGGTTCGTAGCGCAGGGTCCAGCCGGCCAGCTGCAGCTTCCAGCTGATATCGATGTCCTCGGTCTGCATGTCGGGGCTCCAGTAGCCGACCTGGTGCAGCGCCTGCTTGCGGAACATGGTTATGACGCCGGAGACGGTCATCAGCTTGCCGTAGAGCTGCTGGGTGCGCTTGATCAGCCCCACGATGGACGAGAATTCGCCCACCTGCATGCGGCCCAGCACCGTCGAGCGGTTGCGGATGCGCGGGTTGCCGGTGACCGCGCCGACGTGCCCGGCGTGCAGGAAATGCGTCAGCATGTAGGTGATCGAGTCGGGGTGCGGCAGCGAGTCCCCGTCGATGCACAGCAGGAACTCGGCGTCGCTGAGCTGCGCGGCCGTGTTCAGGCCGATGGCCTTGCCCTCGTTTCGGCTCTGGTGCACCACCAGCAGGCGCGGATACTGCTCGGCCAGCTCGTTGAGCAGCGCGCCGGTATTGTCGCGGCTGCCGTCGTTGACGGCGATGATGCGATAGTTCGGATAGTGCATGCGGTCCAGGTGCGCGATCACCTCAGCCACATTCTCGCCCTCGTTGTAGCAGGGCACCACGATGGCCACGCGCGGCACCCGCGGCAGCAGCGTGGCGCGGTGCTTGCGTCCCTGCTCGAACAGGAAGAAATGCAGCAGCCCGCCCACGATCCAGAAATACGACATGAAGAACGGGTAATAGAAAACGAAACTGGACAGCACGCTCTTGACGGAGTCGTTCATGGGCTACCTCTGCGTCGGCTCGGCCTGCGACGCACTGCCGTACAGCGTGGTCTGGCGCGATAGTTCCTGGGCCTTGGTCAGGCGGCGCTTTTCCAGCGTCGACTTCAGCGACATCACGTCGCGCAGCGCTTCGGCGTCAGGGTGGTTGGCGATGAAATCGTCCGGGTAGTAGCCATAGTTGATGGCGCCCAGGCTGCGCAATTGCACCATCTGCCTGCGCAGTATCTCGGTGTCGATCGGCTTGCCCACGCGCCAGTCGCGCGCCTGCAGCTCGAAGATGGTGCGGTCCAGGCCCTTTTGGCGCGCCACGGCGGCCACCAGCTGGCGCATCCATTGCTCGGGCCGCGCGGCGCCCTCCATGTTGGGCATGGCCATCAGCGCCACGAAATCGTAGCTCTTGAGGAATTCCGGCAGGCTCTGGCCGTACCAGGCCTCCGACACGGGATCGAGCACCGGCTGGGCGTAGAGATTGCGCGCCACCACCATGTCGCGGTCGTTCTGGTAGCCGGACACGATATGGCGCAGGTGCATCGTGAAGTCGATCAGGTAGCGGATCTTGCCCTTGGACCATTGCTGGGCCAGCTTGGGGTCGGCGCGTATCGCCGCGATATCAGGCGGCAGGCCCCAGCCCTGGTAGGTGGCCAGCGCCTCGGGGCTGCTGTCCTCGGTGTTGTCGAGCACGGCGTCGTCGTGGAACAGCAGGCCGTCGAAGTGGGCCGCCTTGGCCAGGTCTTCGTAGATCTCGCTGATGACGCGGTGGGCGTCGGGATGGAAAGGGCTGAGCCGGGTCGGACTGCCCAGGCCGCGCTCGCCGGGCTTGCGGGTCGTCGACTGCACCACCTTGCCATAGGCCGGGTTGCCGGGCGGCACCGAGAAGGTCAGCACGGGCAGCCAGGCGTACACCATTACGCCGGCGCGGGTCTTCAGCTGCCAGGCCACGCGGTTGAACAGATCGGCGCGCATCGGCAGGTGGCGGTTGGGGAAGTACACCTCGGTAATGTCGCCGTCGCCCTTGGGATCGGCGAAGGCCTGCAGGTAGACGGCGCTGGGCGCCAGGTCCTTCATGCGGTCGATCAGCTGGCCGAGGTTGCGGTTCTGCTGTTCGGGGTCGGGGTCGTAGATGTAGTCCAGGTCGACCTGCACGATGCGCTCGATCGGGCGGACCTGGCCGTGGTAGCTGACCGGCTCGCGCATGGCGCGGGCGACCGTGGCGACGTTGACCTCGTAGTCCACCAGGCTGCGGCGGATCTGCGTCAGCGCGACGTCGGGGGTGTTGGGGCCGGGCTGCAGCGTCAGGCCGATGTTCAGGCCCACCTCGGCGGCCACCTGGTCGGTGTCGCGATTGTGCGCGCCGTAGGGCCAGACGATGGAGCGGATGGTCACGCCGGTGTGTTCGCGGATCAGGTCGGCGCTGGTCTTGAGGTCCTGGCGCACGCGGGCGCGGTATTCGGCGTCGTTCTCGTAGCGCCCGCTGGCCGGCAGGTACTGGCGCGAGGACGCCGCGGGCTGTTCGTTGCCCTGCGGGTTGGCCAGCACGCCGCGGTGCAGGTTGTGCGAGTGGGAGGCCAGCTCGACCAGGCCGGACTGCGCCATTTCGCGCAACTGCGCCCAGGTCATGAAGAAGTCGTGCGGCACTTCGATCTTGGGGCTGAGGCGGATCTTGGTGCCGGCCGGCGCGTCGGTCCAGCTGGTGACGACGGCGACCACCGCGGGATAGTTGAATTTCTTCAGCAAGGGAAACACCTTGGTGTAGGTGCTGGCGTAGCCGTCGTCGAAGGTCAGCAGGATGGGGCGCGGCGGCAGCGGGCGCACGCCGGCGCGCGAATCGATGATCTGTTGCATGCTGATGGGGTTGAATCCCTTCACGCGTATCCACTCGAACAGATCGGTCAGCGTGCGCGTCTCGATGGCGAACTGATCGGGCATGTCGGCAAACGAGGCGCGCAGGTTGTCGCGCACGTCGTGCATGCACAGCACCCGGAATGTCAGGCCGTCGTCGGGATCGGGGGGCGGGAGCATGTCCACCTTGTAAGCGCGCGCGGGCAGCATCAGCAGGCCCAGCGCGCAGCAGGCAAACCATTTCAGCAGGGTCCGATGCATGGCGGTCATGGTGCTCAGAAGGGAATGTTCAGGGTCAGATAGAACAAGGTGCGGTTCTCCGGGTCGCCGTCATAGCTGTGGCGGCCGTAGCCCACGCCATAGGTGATGCTGGTCTGGCGCGGCAGGTCCCAGACCTGTTCCAGGCGCAGCTGCCACAGGGCGCTGTTGCCATGTTCGGCCTGGTTGTAGACCCCGCCGGTGGCGTAGACGCGCTGGCGGAACGCGTACTGGCCGTCGCGCCACGGGCGCCATTCGTACATGGCGGTGACCTGCGCGGTCAGGTCGTGGTCGGGGCTGAAGTATTCGGTGTCGGTCTTGCTGTTGTTCGAGTACGCCACGCTGGTCCAGGTGCTGACGCTGTGGCGCGGCACGGTCCACAGGTTCTGGAACCAGGTGGCGCCGATGGTCTGGCGGGTGTTCGAGTCGCTGTAGCGCTGCAGCTGGTAGGCCACGTCGTAATAGGTGCGCTCGGTCGGCTGGTAGCGCGCCGATACGCCGCTGCTCCAGCCATGGATGCCGGCGCGGTACGCTTTCCAGGGCAGGTCGTTGCTGTCGCTGTCGAAGTTGGCGGCCAGGCGCCAGCCGTCCGACGGCAGCCAGGCCACATTGGCCGAGGCGCCGAACCGGCCCGACGGGCCGGTGGACTGGTGCAGCTCGGTCGAGGCCTCGATGCTGCCGCGGCGGTACTCCAGGCCGGCGCCGTTGCGCACCCGCGACTTGTGGCCGTCGCCCAGGTCCGCATAGCCGGTGAACTGGTGGAAGAACAGGCGGTAGTTGTGCGAGATCGGGCTGGTGTACAGCATGGTGTTGAGCGACCACTCGCGGTTGGCGATGGTGGAGTTGTCGTTGCTGCTGTTGTCGCCGCCGTGGCCGATGTCTCCGCCGAAATCCATGGTCAGCAGCGGCGACTGGTACATCTCGTAGTCGCGCTGGAGATTGCGCACGCTGCTGCTTTCGGGAAAGCGCTCGGACAGCGTGGTGACGATGGCCTCGGCTTCGGGATATTCGCGCAGCGCCATCGAGGCGCGCGCCAGGCCGGTCATGGCCTGGATATCATCCGGCCGCTCGGCCAGCGCGGTGGTGAACGCCGCCTTGGCCTCGCGCGGGCGGGCGTCGCCCAGCCGGGCGCTGGCCGCCGCGTTGCGCAGGCCCGAGCTGAACGGCGCATCGTGCTGCAGGGCGTCGATGGCCAGCGTGCCGGCCTCGGTCTCGCCGGAATACATCAGGTACTGCGCGCGCAGGCGCTGCGCCGTGGCGTAGTCTTCATTGGGCCGTTCGGCGACCGGCGCGTTCTCCACGTATTGCGGCGAGGTTTTCTCGATGCGCTGCAAGAGCTGCTCGGCATCCTCGTAGCGGCCGCGGTCCATGTAGGCGAAGAACAGCGACTCCTGGGTCGGGACGCGGTCGATGTCGCCCGGGCCGGCCTTGGCCAGCGCCTCTTCGTAGCAGGCGATCGCCTCGTCGTAGCGTTCCTCGTACGCGTAGGCGTTGCCGGCCGAAACCAGCACGTAGGGATGCACCGGCGTGTTGGTGGCGCGCAGCCCTTCGTACAGCTTGATGGCGTCCGCGTAGCGGCCGCGCAGGCCCAGGCCGTAGATCATGTCGCTGATCACCGCCGTGCGCAGCGACCCATACTCGGGCGCCAGCGGCAGGCTGTCGAGCAGTTGCCAGCCATCGGCCAGCGCCGCGTCCAGCGTCGCGAAACGCTCGGGTCCGGTCAGGTTCCAGGTTTCGGCGCGCGACCAGCGCAGGCGCTGGGCGATCGCGGCATGCTGCAACTGCGCATATTCCAGCGGCGTGAACAGCGCCCGGTGTTCGGTGGCCAGGTCCAGCGCCAGATTGGCCGCGCCGCTGCGGCTGGCCTCCTGCACCTGGTCCCGCACCGACGGGGCGGCGGCCGCTGCCGCGCCCACGAACGCCAGCCCCGCCACCAGCAGCCGAGTCCGCCGCAGGCCACGCACGGATGCGGGCCGGGTACGCCTGGTTTGATCGTTGTTCATAGGACAGCGTTCTACGAAAACGCCAGATCCGCGCGGGACGTGGCCGATTGATGGGGGGGAGGCCATCTTAGAAATGACGCCACGGTTTGAATAGGGCGCCATTTGGCGTACCGCCCCTGCACCATCCTTCAGATGGCACTTTTGGATGAGGGCAATCTTTTGTATGCTGTAAAAAAATCCACTGACGTATTGTGTAATGAGCAAATCTATGAGAAGCGCGGCCAAATGGTGGGGCCCTGCGGCCACCTGGACGCTGGCGGCCCTGCTGGTGTTGCTGGTGGGCCACGGCGTGGTGCCGGAAGCGGCGCGGGTCTCCGACGCGCCGTTGCTGCATGCCATGGCCGGGCATGCCTACCTGCTGAACTGGGCCGCCGGGTTGATGGCCCTGATCGGCTGGGGCGACAGCCTGGTCCTGTATCGCCGCACCCGCCGCCGGGCGGTTTGAAAAGCCGGCTGGACAGTTTGAAAAAACGCGGTATAATTTCGCCTCTTTACAGCGCCCGTAGCTCAGTTGGATAGAGTACTTGGCTACGAACCAAGGGGTCGTGGGTTCGAATCCTGCCGGGCGCGCCAATATGAAAAGCCGCCATGCCTTGTGCATGGCGGCTTTTTGCTTTGGGCGGCGCGCGCGCTTGCGGCGCTTGCCCTGCCACGGGTTTGAGGGCCGGCCGTATGCCCTTACACTTGCCGTACTTTTCGCAGCCACTTTGACTTTTCGAGGTGAAGGCGGACTGCCGTGGCGTGCCTTGCCGGCGAGTGGGGCGCGGGGCGGCGGCGCGCCGCAGGAGCCTATGCCCGCATCCCAGGACAAACTCGATGTGCCGCCCGGTCCTTATCATTTTTCCGAACAGGTCGGCTATTTGTTGCGGCGCGCCTACCAGCGCCACGTGGCGATCTTCCAGCAGACCATTCCCGATTCCAAGCTGACCGCGGCGCAGTTCGTGGTGCTGTGCGCGTTGCGCGACCAGGGCGCGTGCTCGCTGGTCGACGTGGTCAAGGCGACGGCCATCGACCAGGCCACCGTGCGCGGGGTCATCGAGCGCCTGAAGGCGCGCAAGCTGCTGGCCGTCTCGCACGACCCGGCCGACCGCCGCAAGGTGCTGGTGACGCTCACGCCCGACGGGCGTGCGCTGGTCGAGGAAATGGTGCCGTTTGCCGAGCAGATCACGCAAAGCACCTTCGGCGGGCTCAATCCCGCCGAGCGGGTGGCCATCGTCTACCTGTTGCGCAAGATGAGCGACGCCGACGATCTTGTCGGACGGCAGTCCGATTCCTAGGGAAAATACTAGGCAAATTAAAGTGTCAACGCTCTAATTTTCGGCTTGGCCGTCAATCTGTCGAGGCGTCGCCACAAGCAGGAAAAGGCGTTGTCCCTGGATTTATTGATTTGTAATTCAATGATTTTGTGTGAATATTCGGGTATTCCCGTAGAAATCCGAATAGCCTTTATCGTGATGTGGTTATAGGGTGCCGGTCCGGTGTTTACATGCAGAATTCAAGTGTGTACGCTTTATCATATCCCGCGCGTCCAGGCTTGCAGGCTAGCCGCGTCCACACGCAGTGATACCGTCGTCAACTCAAGGGGAAAATCATGAACGGTCGCAACCGCTACGCCCGATTGCTGGGCGCAACCTGCCTGACGCTGCTGGGCGCATCGGCCTGGGCACAGGACACCATCAAGATCGGCGAGATCAACAGCTACAAGTCGCAGCCCGCGTTTCTCGAACCCTACAAGAAGGGCATGCAACTGGCGCTGGACGAGGTCAACGACGCGGGCGGCATCGCGGGCAAGAAGCTGGAGCTGGTGATCCGCGATGACAACGCCAACCCGGGCGAGGCGGTGCGCGCCGCCGAGGAGCTGATCTCGCGCGAGCGCGTGGACATGCTGACCGGCTCGTTCCTGTCGCACATCGGCCTGGCGTTGACCGACTTCGCCAAGCAGAAGAAGGTGTTCTTCCTGGCCAGCGAGCCGCTGACCGACAAGATCGTCTGGCAGGACGGCAACCGCTATACCTACCGCCTGCGCACCTCGACCTACATGCAGGTGGCCATGCTGGTGCCCGAGGCGCTGAAGCTGAAGAAAAAGCGCTGGGCCATCGTCTATCCGAACTACGAATACGGCCAATCGGCCGTGGCGACCTTCAAGACCCTGATGAAGGCCGGCCAGCCCGACATCGAATTCGTCTCGGAACAGGCCGCGCCGCTGGGCAAGGTCGATGCCGGCAGCGTGGTGCAGGCGCTGGCCGACTCCAAGCCCGACGCGATCTTCAACGTGCTGTTCGCCGCCGACGTGACCAAGTTCGTGCGCGAGGGCACCACGCGCGGCCTGTTCAAGGAGCGGCCGGTGGTCAGCGTGCTGACCGGCGAGCCGGAGTATCTCGATACCTTCCGCGACGAGACGCCGGCCGGCTGGATCGTCACCGGCTATCCGTGGCAGTTCATCGAAACCCCCGAGCACCAGGCCTTCCTGAAGGCCTACCAGGCCAAGTTCAAGGACTATCCGCGCCTGGGTTCGGTGGTGGGCTACAGCGCCATCAAATCGCTGGCCGAGGGCATCAAGCGCGCCGGCGGCAAGACCGACACCGAGTCCATGATCAAGGCGTTCGCGGGCCTGAAGCTGACCATCCCGTTCGGTCCGATCGAATACCGCACGCTGGACAACCAGTCCACCATGGGGGCCTACGTGGGCAAGCTGGCGTCCAGGGACGGCAAGGGCGTGATGGTCGATTTCCGTTATGTCGACGGCGCCGCCGCCCAGCCTTCGGACGAGGAAGTGCGCAAGCTGCGCAAGGCCGATTGATCCACGCGCGGCGCGTCCGTGTCGCGGACGCGCCGTCGCGGGCGGGATGCATCGCCGCGGCGATGCGTGATTTCCTAGAGGTATCGCGGTTATGGATCTGACAGGTTTTCTGGCCCAGCTGCTCAACGGGCTGGCCGAGGCATCGTCGCTGTTCCTGGTGGCGGCGGGGCTTTCGCTGATTTTCGGAGTGACGCGCATCGTCAATTTCGCGCACGGCTCGCTCTACATGCTGGGCGTGTACGTGGCGTATTCGATCGTCGAGCGCGTGGGCGGCACCGCGCTGGGCTTCTGGTTCGGCCTGGTGGCCGCGTCGCTGGCCGTCGGCGTGGTGGGCGCGGCTATCGAGGTCGTGCTGTTGCGCCGCATCTATCGCGCGCCGGAGCTGTTCCAGCTGCTGGCGACCTTCGCCCTGGTGCTGGTCATCAACGATGCCGCGCTGTGGATCTGGGGCGCCGAAGACCTGCTGGGGCGGCGCGCGCCGGGGCTGACCGGCGCGGTCGACCTGCTGGGCCGCCAGTACCCGGTCTACAACCTGGTGCTGATCGTGATCGGGCCGGTGGTGCTGGGGCTGCTCTGGCTGCTGCTGATGCGCACGCGCTGGGGCACCCTGGTGCGCGCGGCCACGCAGGACCGCGAGATGCTCGGCGCGCTGGGCGTGAACCAGGCCTGGCTGTTCACCGGCGTGTTCGCGCTGGGCGCCATGCTGGCCGGGCTGGGCGGCGCGCTGCAATTGCCGCGCGAGCCAGCCAGCCTGAGCCTGGACCTGCGCACCATCGGCGACGCGTTCGTCATCGTGGTGGTGGGCGGCATGGGGTCGATCCCGGGCGCCTATGTGGCCGCGCTCATCATCGCCGAAATCAAGGCGCTGTGCATCGGCCTGGGCACCGTGACCCTGCTGGGCTTCAGCGTGTCGTTCTCCAAGCTGACGCTGGTGGTGGAGTTCGCCTTCATGGCGCTGGTGCTGGTGTTCCGCCCCTGGGGCCTGTTCGGACGCCCGCAGGGCGCCAGCCGCAACTCGGCGCCCATCGAGGCGCCGCTGCGGCCGGCCGCGCCGCGCCTGCGCATCCTGTGGGGCGTCCTGCTGGCCGCCCTGGCGACGCTGCCGCTGCTGGCGCAGTGGCTGCCGTACGCGGTGGTGCTGACGCAGGACATCCTGATCGCCGCGCTGTTCGCCGTCAGCCTGCATTTCATGATGGGGCCGGGCGGCATGCATTCGTTCGGCCACGCGGCGTACTTCGGGCTGGGCGCGTACGGCGCGGCCTTGCTGCTGAAGGCCGCCTCGCTGCCCATGGAGGCCGCGCTGGCCTTCGCGCCGCTGGTGGCCGCCCTGGGCGCGCTGATCTTCGGCTGGTTCTGCGTGCGCCTGTCGGGCGTCTATCTGGCCATGCTGACCCTGGCGTTCTCGCAGATCGTCTGGTCGGTGGTGTTCCAGTGGGACGACTTCACCGGCGGCTCCAACGGCATGATCGGCGTCTGGCCGGCCGAGTGGCTGTCCGGCACCGCCTACTACTATCTGGCGCTGGCGGTGGTCGCGGCCGCCGTGCTGGGCCTGCGGCGCGTGCTGTTCTCGCCATTCGGCTACGCAATGCGCGCCGGGCGCGATTCCAGCCTGCGCGCCGACGCCATCGGCATCGACGTCAAGCGGGTGCAGTGGGCGGCTTTCGTGGTGGCCGGCGCGTTCGGCGGGCTGGCCGGAGCGCTGTATGCGTTTTCCAAGGGCAGCATTTCGCCCGACACCATGGCGGTGAGCAAGTCGGTCGACGGCCTGGTGATGGTGCTGCTGGGCGGCATCCAGACCCTGATCGGCCCGGTGGTGGGCGCGACGGCGTTCAACGTGCTGCAGGATTACATCATGCGCGCCACCGAGTACTGGCGCGCGCTGTTCGGCGGCGTCATCCTCCTGCTGGTGCTGGTGTTCCCGCAAGGGATCGCGGGATTCTGCCGGCAGGCGGGGCAATGGTGGAGCGCGCGCGCCGGCAAGGACCGGCCGCCGCGCAAGGGCGGCGCCTTCATCGGCGGACCGCGGGAGAAGCAGGCATGAGTCTGTTGCAGGTCAGGAATCTCAGCAAGGCGTTCGGCGGCGTGCGGGCCGTCGATGACATCAGCTTCGATCTGGCGGCCGGCGAACTGCTGGCATTGATCGGCCCCAACGGCGCGGGCAAGTCCACCACCTTCAACATGGTGGGCGGGCAGCTGCCGGCCACCACGGGCTCGGTCAGGCTGGACGGCCACGAACTGGTGGGCATGCGGCCGCGCGACATCTGGCGACTGGGCGTGGGCCGCACCTTCCAGATCGCGGCGACCTTCGCGTCGCTGACGGTGGTCGAGAACGTGCAGATGGCGCTGCTGTCGCACCATCGGCGCATCTTTTCGTTCGGCTCGCTGGCGGCGCGCCAGTACCGCGAGCCGGCGCTGGCGCTGCTCGAACAGGTGGGCATGCGCGACCAGGCCGAGCGGCCCTGCAGCGAGCTGGCCTATGGCGACGTCAAGCGGGTCGAGCTGGCCATGGGGCTGGCCAATGATCCCAAGCTGCTGCTGATGGACGAGCCCACCGCCGGCATGGCGCCGCAGGAGCGCAATGCGCTGATGGCTCTGACCAAGCGGCTGGTGGTCGATCGGGGCATGGCGGTGCTGTTCACCGAGCACAGCATGGACGTGGTGTTCGCGTACGCGGACCGCATGATCGTGCTGGCGCGCGGCCGCCTCATCGCCGAGGGGCGCGCGCAGGAGATCCGCAACCATCCCAAGGTGCAGGAAGTGTATTTCGGCACCGGCAAGACCTTCGAGAAACATTCCGCCGGAGCCGCAGCATGAGCACAGTCGCCGAGCCTACCCGCGCCGCCGCCGCCACGCAGGCGCCCGCGCTGCTGCGCGTGGCGGGGCTGAATGCCTGGTATGGCGCCGTCCATATCCTGTTCGACGTGGACCTGGAGGTGCGGCGCGGCGAAGTGGTGGCGCTGATGGGGCGCAACGGCGCGGGCAAGTCCACCACGTTCAAGGCCGTCATGGGCCTGCTGGCCAAGCGGCGCGGCGCGGTGGAGTTCATGGGCCGCGATATCGCCGGCCTGCAGCCGTTCGAGATCGCGCGGCTGGGCCTGGGTTTCGTGCCCGAGGACCGGCGCGTGTTCACCGACCTCACGGTCACCGAGAACCTGGAGGTGGGCCGCCAGCCGGCGCGGCGCTGGCCGGACGGCAGCGCCGCGCCGAACTGGCAGCCGGGCGCGCTGTATGAGCTGTTTCCCAACCTGGGCGCCATGCAGGACCGTCCGGGCGGGCAGATGAGCGGCGGCGAGCAGCAGATGCTGACGGTGGCCCGCACGCTGATGGGCAACCCTTTCCTGGTGTTGCTGGACGAGCCCTCCGAGGGGGTGGCGCCCGTCATCGTCGAGCAGATGGCCGGCATGATCCTGGCGCTGAAGGCGCAGGGCGCCAGCATCCTGCTGTCGGAGCAGAACGTGCATTTCGCCGAACTGGTTTCCGATCGCGTCTATGTGCTGGAGAAGGGCCAGATCCGCTACAGCGGGTCGATGGCCGAACTGGCCGACAACGAGGAAGTGCGCCGCGCCTACCTGACGGTGTGAGCGCTGCCTGGCGCCGGCAACAGGTGCCTGTCCCGACATACAGGGTGTGCCTGTCCCCGCCGGGACAGGCACACTGCCGTACACCATCGACGCTTGACCGCCAAGACGGTGTCTGTCCCGGTTGGGACAGGCACCTGTTGCGGGCGGCTCTGTTCATTCCTGCCGCGACAGCTTCCGCACCCGTTGCGCGACGTCCTGCCAGGCCGGCTCGCCCGGCGCGAAGCGGGCGCGCATGTATTGCACCAGTTCGGCGATCTGTCCGGCGTCCAGGCTGTCGCCGAAGGCGGGCATGTAGCCCAGCTGGCCGTTGGCGGGCTCGACGATGCCGTGCAGGATGACCTGGATCAGGTTGTCGGGGCGCGCGCTGTGCAGATTGGTGTTGAGCGCCAGCGACGGCCGCACGCCGAATTGCGGCGCGGTATGGCGCGTTTCGTGGCAGACGGCGCACGCGCCCTGGAACAGGCGCTCGCCGTTTGGCGGCAGCAGGCGCGCGCCGGGTTCGCTGGCGCGCTCCAGCGCCTGCACCGTGGCTTCGACGCCGGCGCTGTCGGCGGCCGGGCCCAGCGACGACAGGTAGTGCGCCATGGCGCGCACGTCCGCATCGGGCAGCTGGGCCATGCTTTGCACGACCGGCGCCATCGGGCCGGCGGCCACGCCGTGGCGCGCCGAGAAGCCGGTGCGCAGATAGGCGTAGAGATCTTGTTCGGTCCACGGCACCGGCGCGCGCGACAAGGCGTTCAGGGCGGGAGCGTCCCAGCCTTCGGCCACGCCGCCGCCCAGGAAGTGCCGTTCGCCGCCGCGTTCGGCGCCCAGGCTGTTGCGCGGGGTGTGGCAGGCGCCGCAGTGCCCGGCGCCCTGCACCAGATAGGCGCCGCGGTTCCACAGCGTCGAGCGTTCGGGGTCGGGCTGGTAGGGGCGCGCATCGTGGAACAGCGCATTCCAGCCGGCCATCAGCGGGCGCAGGTTGTAGGGGAAGGGCAGGCGCGTCGGCGGCGGCGTGGCCGCCACCGGCGGCTGCGCCATCAGATAGGCGTACAGCGCCTGCATGTCGGCCTCGCTCAGCTTGGCGAACGAGGTGTAGGGGAAGGCGGGGTACAGCTGGCGGCCATCGCGGTGGATGCCTTGGCGCATGGCGCGCTCGAACGCCGCATACGACCATTGCCCGATGCCGGTCGCGACGTCGGGCGTGATGTTGGTGGTGTAGATGGCGCCGAACGGGGTGTCCAGCGCCAGCCCGCCGGCATTGGGCGCGCCGCCCGGCGCGGTGTGGCACACCACGCAGTCGCCGGCGGCGGCCACCAGCCGGCCGCGTTCGATCGCCGCGGCCGAATACAGGCCGGGTTCGGGCCCGGCGATGGGCGCGATGGCCGGACGCCACGGCCAGGCGGCGACCACCAGCCCGGCCGCCGCGGCGGCAATGCCGCCCAGCCAGGCGTAGGCGCCACGATTGCCGCGGCGCGCCGGCGCGGCGGCGGACAGGGCGCGGCGCGCCTGCGCGCCGTTGAAGGGCGGCTCGCGCAGGCGGATGCCGGTGGCGTCGAAAATCGCATTGGCCACCGCGGCCGCGGCAGGCAGCGATGCGGTGTCGGACCAGGCCAGCGCGGCCGGCGTGGCCAGCGCGCGGGCCGGACGCACGACTTCCGGTGTCGGCAGCTGGCCGGCGATCGGCGCGGCGGGGATGCTCCAGTCGTCGTAGGCGGCCGGCGGGCCGAGCAGGCGGCCCGCGGTATCGCGCAGATGCTGTTCGATGCGCGGCGCGTCCTGGCCGGGCGCGGCCGCCGCTTCGAGGTCGTGGCCGACCACCACGCGGGTCAGCGCGACGCTGCCGCTGTCGGGGTCGACCGATACGTCGGCCACCCAGGCCGACCAGCTGCGCAGCGGCGGGTCGACGCTGTCGTCGATGACGCTGGCATAGGCGAAGCCGCGTCCGCCGCGCCCGGATGCCTGCCAGCCGGCCTGCTGCGCGACTTGCCGGATCAGCGCCGCGCCGCGCGCATCGTCCAGGTGGCGCAGCCGGTACTCGACCGGATCGACGCCGGCGCGGATCGCGGCCTCGTCGAGAAACGACTCCAGCGCGAACACCTGGGCCGCGCGCTGCCCGGGCAGGCGGGCCGCGCCGGGCGGCAAGGTGCCCTGGCTGTCGGCGGCCAGCCGGACGGCGCCAAAGCGGTAGGGCGGGGCATCGGCGGGCGCGGCGCCCGCGCCGCCGGCCAGCAGGCGGGCCAGGCTGGGGCGGGCCAGGCCGGCGCCGTCGTGGCGGATGCGCAGCGCGGCAACGCCGCCTTGCGCGTCGAAGTCCGCACCCAGCCGGATCGCGCCGCTGGCCGGCGCGGGCCATGCTATCGGACTGCCGGCCACGCGCACCGGCTGGCCCACCGCGCGACAGCAGCGCCGCGTCGGCGGCCGTGTCGAGGGCCGCGAGGTCGGCGGCCTGCCCGGGCGGGACGCCATAGGCCAGCACGCGCACCGCATCCGGCGGCAGGTCCAGCAAGGCGGCCAGTTCGCGCCGCAGCGCCGGCGCGGCGGCCGCCGTCCACACGGTCAGCGCGCCCTCGCGCCACCAGGCCAGCGCCCAGGTCGACATGCCGTGGCTGTCCGCCGCCGGCCAGCGGTAGCGCTGTTCGAGCGCCATCGGCGCGTCGGCGTCGGCGGGGCCGTGTTGCCATAGCGGGTGGGCGTCGGCGCCCGGCGGGGCGGCGCGCCACTGTACCGGCAGCCGCGCGGCGGCCTGCTGCGCCAGCTCCGGCCGGGTGGCGACGATGCCGACGAAGTCGCGCGCCACGAGCACGCGCACGATGCCGGGCAAGCCTTGCAGGGCGTTGTCGTCGACGTGGGCGGCGCGCGGGCCGGTATAGCGTTCGCCATTCCAGCTGGCGCGCGGGGGGCGCAGCACCAGGCCGGCCAGCACGCCGGCGGCCGGCGGCGCCAGGTCGGCGCTGCCGGCCGGCATGGCGGCCATGGGGGCGGTGTCCGGGGGGGGCGGCGCGGCTCATGCCTGCCGCGCGGCCCACAGGCGCGCCGCGCGGCGCACCGCCGCCATGATTTCGATATGGGTGCCGCAGCGGCACAGGTGGTACTGCAGCTCGCGGCGGATGTCCTCGTCGGTCGGCGCGGCATTGCGCAGCAGCAGCGCCTGGGTGGCGATGATCATGCCGTTGAGGCAGTACCCGCATTGCGCGGCCTGCTCGTCGATGAAGGCCTGCTGCACCGGGCCGGGCGCCTGCGGCGTGCCCAGCCCTTCGAGGGTGGTGATGGCGTGCCCGGCCGCGCCGCGCACGGGTATCGTGCAGGCGCGCGCGGCCACGCCGTCGATCAGGACGGCGCACGCGCCGCATTCGCCCAGTCCGCAGCCGAACTTGGGCCCGTTCAGGCACAGGTCGTTGCGCAGGATGTAAAGCAGCGGGGTGTCGGGGTCCGCCGTCACCGTGTGGCGGCTGGCGTTGACCTCGAGCGTGAAGTCGCGAGTGGCTGCAAGCATGGCGATACGGCAAACCTCGATGCGGCGCGGCAAGCTGCGCAGGTTATCCGGACTGGGCGCCGCGCGGCCAGGGGGATAACCCCTGGTGGCGCGCCGGCGGCCGGCGGCCTCAGGCCGCCGCGCGCCGGCCTTCGACCAGCGGCTCGGCGTACACGTCGTAGCCGAAGCACCAGTCCGGGTTTTCGTTGGTGCGCAGCCATGTATTGTCGTGCGATACCCGCTGCACGCGGCTGGCGCGTTCGGCGCGGTTGTCCTCGTACAGGCGGAAGGCGGCGGCATGGTCCTGCAGCCCGGTCTGCTCGAAGATGCGCGTCAGCATGGCGGCGTCCTCGATCGCCATGGCCGCGCCTTGCGCCATGTGCGGCTTCATCGGGTGGCAGGCGTCGCCCAGCAGCACGATGCGGCCGCGGCTCCACAGCGGCAGCGGATCGCGTTCGAGCAGGGGCCATTTGGAAACCTCGGGCGTGGCCTCGATGAGCGCCTGCACGGTCGGATGCCAGCCGGCGAAGGCTGCGCGCATTTCCGCCTTGCTGCTGGGCACCCAGCTCTTGCCCATGTCCCATTGCTGCTCGGGCACGCCGGTCACGTAATAGATCTCATCGCGCTTGCCGGTGACGAAGTAAACCATCATATGGCGATCGTCCGACCACCACTTGACGCACATGTCGAAGGGCAGCGAGCCGCTGTCCAGCGGCGTGGGGAATACCGCGCGGTGCGCCACGTAGCCGGTGTACTTGGGCAGCTCGGCGCCCAGCAGGTGTTCGCGCAGCCGGGAATTGACGCCGTCGGCGCCGATCACGATCTCGGCTTCCTCGACCGAGCCGTCGGCGAAATGCAGGCGCACCACGTCGTCGTCCTCGTCCACGCGCGTCAGGCGCTTGTTGAACTGCAGCAGGCCCGCCGGCAGGGCGGCGGTCATCAGGGCATGGAAGTCGCCGCGGTGCACCGTCAGGTACGTGGCGCCGTAATGCGAGACCGCGTAGTCGCCCAGCGGAATGCGGGCCAGCTCCGCGCCGCTCTGCCAGTCGCGGCTGTACCAGTAGTCCGGATGCGAGCCCTGGCGGTTGAGCTCGTCCTCGATGCCGATGCGCCGTATGATCTTCATCACGTTGGGGCCGAGATGGATGCCTGCCCCCAGGCGGGAGAAGGCCGGCGCCTGCTCGTACAGGCGTACATTGAAGCCGGCGCGCGCCATGAGCGCCGCGCCCGCGGTACCGCCGAGACCGGCGCCGATGACAGCGATTCTGGGTTTGCCTTGCACGGTGTTTCTCCTGGAGTGAGGCGTGGAGCGGACCTGCGGTGCTCATGAAAATAAAGTGTACACACTTAAAAATGGCAAGTAAACAGGGAATCGCCAGGCGGTTCGTTCGAGGCTGTCCGGTATGGCGATGGTTTGCAGCAAGCTGTTGTCTATATGGAGCTTTTATGCGGGTTTTCCCTTAGACGGATGATCCGGAAAGGTGTGATCCGATCTATTGCCATGCCGTGGCATAGCTGTGAAAATAAAGCGTACACATCTTATTAAGGGCGTCTTTCGGCGTCCGGTTACCGGGAGCAGGGCGTGCAGAAGACCTACCGCATTGGCCAGATCGTGCCGAGTTCGAATACGACGATGGAGACGGAGATTCCGGCGATGCTGCTGGCGCGCCAGTAGATTCGTGGTGAGCGTTTCACCTTTCATTCGAGCCGGATGCGGATGAAGAAGGTGGTCAAGGAGGAGCTGGCGGCGATGGACGCGGAGTCGGATCGGTGCGCGGTGGAGCTGAGCGATGCGCGGGTGGACGTGCTGGGCTATGCGTGCCTGGTGGCGATCATGGCGATGGGCCGGGGGTATCACCGCCAGTCGCAGGCGCGGCTGACGGCGCACACGGCGGCCAATGGGGGCGAGGCGCCGGTGATCACCAGCGCGGGGGCGCTGGTCGATGGGTTGAAGGTGATGGGGGCGAAGAAGATCGCGGTGGTGGCGCCGTACATGAAGCCGCTGACCGAGCTGGTGGTGGACTACATCGGGAACGAGGGCTACGAGGTGGTGGATTACCGGGCGCTGGAGATTGCGGACAACCTGGAGGTGGGACGCCATGATGCGGGGCGGCTGCCGGAGATCGTGGCGGGGCTGGATTACCGCGAGGCGGACGTGATCGTGCTGTCGGCGTGCGTGCAGATGCCGTCGCTGGGGGCGATTGCGAAGGTGGAGGCGCAGACGGGCAAGCCGGTGGTGACGGCGGCGGTGGCCACGACGTACGCGATGCTCAAGGCGCTGGGTCTGGAGGCGGTGGTGCCCGGTGCGGGCGCGCTGCTGTCGGGCGCGTACTGAGCCGGGGGAGGAGCGAGCGATGAGCAATTTTCGGTATGGCGGCAACGTGCAGGCCAACGGGATCCGGCAGCACTACCTGCGCTATGGGGGCGAGCGGGCCGGTCGCGATCCGGTGATCATCGTGCCGGGGATCACCAGCCCGGCGGTGACCTGGGGGTTCGTGGGCGAGCGTTTTGGCGAGCAGTTCGACACCTACATCCTGGATGTGCGCGGGCGGGGGCTGTCGCAGTCGGGGCCGCAGCTGGACTATGGCCTGGATGCGCAGGCCGAGGACCTGCTGGCGTTTGCGCGCGCGCTGGGGCTGTCGCGCTACAGCGTGGTGGGCCATTCGATGGGCGCGCGCATCGGGATCCGTGCGGCGCGCACGGGCGAGGCGGGGCTGGCGCGGTTGGCGATGGTGGATCCGCCGGTGTCGGGGCCGGGCCGGCGGGCGTATCCGTCGAAGCTGCCGTGGTACGTGGACTCGATGGCGCAGGCGCGCCAGGGGATGACGGGCGAGCAGATGAAGGCGTACTGCCCGAGCTGGACGGCCGAGCAGCTGCAGCTGCGCGCCGAGTGGCTGCACACGTGCGAGGAGCGGGCGGTGATCGCCAGCTTCGAGGGGTTTCACGAGGACGACGTGCACGCGGACCTGCCGCGGGTGCGGGCGGCGCGGCTGCTGATGACGGCCGAGCGCGGCGAGGTGGTGCTCGATGCGGACGTGGCCGAGATCGAGGCGCTGGCGCCGGGCACGGCGCACGTGCGGGTGGCGGGCGCGGGGCACATGATTCCGTGGGACAACGAGGAAGGTTTTTACGCGGCGTTCGGGGATTTTCTGGGCGCGCGCCTGCGGGCGGGCTGAGGCCGCGATGACACAAGGAGAGTGGCGATGCCGGTGAGCGATTACGAGATGATCCGGGCCTGGACGCAGGTGCTGAGCCTGTCCAGGCTGCAGGCGGGGCAGACGGTGACGGTGCTGACCAGCGCGGCCACGCACCCGCAGACGCTGGGCACGGCGCTGGTGGCGGCGCAGTCGCTGGGGGCGGTGGTCAATCGGCTGGACCTGCCGCCGGTCAATGGGGAGAAGGCGCTCAGCCGCGACGCGCTGGCGTACCTGGGGACCACGCCGCTGACGGGCAACAAGGCGGCGATCGCGATGCTCAAGGCCAGCGACCTGGTGCTGGACCTGATGACGCTGCTGTTCTCGCCCGAGCAGCACGAGATCCTGCAGGGGGGCACGAAGATTTTGCTGGCGGTCGAGCCGCCGGAGGTGCTGGCGCGGCTGGTGCCCACCGAGGGGGACCGGCAGCGGGTCAAGGCGGCGGCGGAGCGGATCGCGGGGGCGCGCGAGATGACGGTGGAGTCGGAGGCGGGCACGCGGCTGCGCTGCGGGCTGGGGGAGTTTCCGGCGATCAGCGAGTACGGCTACGTGGACGAGCCGGGGCGGTGGGACCACTGGCCCAGCGGGTTTGCGCTGACCTGGCCCGACGAGGGCTCGGCCAACGGCACGATCGTGATCGACCGGGGCGACATTTTGCTGCCGCAGAAGTCGTACGTGAGCGAGCCCATCGTGCTGACGGTGGAAAACGGCTACGCGACGCGCATCGAAGGGGGGCTGGATGCGGAGCTGCTGCGCGAGTACGTGGCCACGTTCAAGGACCCGCAGGCGTACGCGATCTCGCACATCGGCTGGGGCCTGCAGCCGCGGGCGAGCTGGACCACGCTGGGGCTGTACGACCGGGAGGCGACCATCGGCATGGATGCGCGGGCCTACGAGGGCAATTTCCTGTTCTCGCTGGGGCCGAACAACGAGGCGGGGGGCAGCCGCACGACGGCCTGCCATATCGACATTCCGCTGCGCCGCTGCACGGTGCGCCTGGACGGGCGCGAAGTGGTGCGCGAGGGCAAGGTACTGGACTGAGGAAGGGGCAGGGACATGGGCAATGATCTGGGCAGCTACGAGCGCCAGGGGTTCGGGGCGGCGCTGCTGTTGAAGGCGCCGTACGGGCTGCTGATCGTGGACTTCGTCAACGGGTTCGCGGACCCGGCGCAGTTTGGCGGGGGCAACATCGCGGCGGCGATCGAGACCACGCGCACGGTGCTGGCGGCCGCGCGCGAGCGGGGCTGGGCGGTGGCGCACAGCCGCATCGTGTATGCCGATGACGACGCCGACGGCAACATTTTCAGCATCAAGGTGCCGGGGATGCTCACGCTCAAGGAGCACGCGCCGGCCAGCGCGATCGTGCCGCAGCTCGCGCCGCAGGCCGGCGAGTACGTGGTGCGCAAGAGCACGCCGTCGGCGTTCTACGGGACGATGCTGGCGGCGTGGCTGGCGCAGCGCGGGGTGCAGACGCTGCTGGTGGCCGGGGCGACCACCAGCGGGTGCGTGCGCGCCAGCGTGGTCGACGCGATGTCGGCGGGTTTTCGGCCGCTGGTGCTGTCCGATTGCGTGGGCGATCGCGCGCTGGGCCCGCACGAGGCCAACCTGTTCGACATGCGCCAGAAATACGCCGCCGTGATGACGCATGACGAGGCGCTGGCAAAGACAAAGTGACACACCCAGGTGCCTGTCCCCGCACGGGGGACAGGCACCTGCCGAATCCTGGGTGCCTGCCCTTCCCGTGGGGACAGACACCTGCCGAATCCTGGGAGCCTGTCCTTCCCGTGGGGACAGGCACCTGCCGAATCTTGCTCCCTGCGGGCACAGACGCGCCGAGTATGAGGACGGTCATGCAAACACCCAGATCGCAACGAGAGGCCTTGCTGCGCGCCGCGGACGCCTTGCTGGTCACGCGCGCGCCGACGGCGGGGGCGCGGCCCGCGCCGGGGCAGCCGGGCGCGGCGTCCGATTATGTGCCGGCCACGCCGGACGTGTTCATCGCGGTGCGCGCCGACGGCCGGGTGCAGGCGTTCAACGGGCACGTGGACCTGGGCACGGGCGTGCGCACGGCGCTGGCGCAGATCGTGGCCGAGGAGCTCGACGTGGCGTTCGAGCGGGTGGAGATGGTGCTGGGGCATACCGAGGCCGCGCCGAACCAGGGGCCGACGATCGCCAGCGCCACGATCCAGATCACCGCCGTGCCGCTGCGCAAGGCGGCCGCGCAGGCGCGCGCCTGGCTGCTGGCGCGCGCCGCCGACGCCTTGGGGATGCCCGCCGACATGTTGCGCGTGGACGATGGCGTCGTGCGCGCCGGGAACGGCCGCGCCACCGATTACTGGACATTGCTGGCCGGCGGCGGCGCCACGCTGGCCTTGGCCGACGCGGTGGCGCTCAAGCCCAGCGCGCAATATCGCGTCGTGGGCCGGGCGGTGCCGCGCGTGGACATTCCGGCCAAGGCCACCGGCCAGCTCACCTATGTGCACGATATGCGGCTGCCGGGCATGCTGCACGGCCGGGTCGTGCGTCCGCCCTATCCGGGACGGGATGTCGGCGGCTTTGTGGGCCACAGCCTGCGCGACGTGGACCGCGCCTCGATCGCGCACCTGCCCGGCATCGTCGATGTGGTGGTGCTGGGCGATTTCGTCGGCGTGGTGGCCGAGCGCGAGGAGCAGGCCATCAAGGCGGCGCGCCAGTTGAAAGTGCATTGGGCCGCGCCGCCGCCCGCGCCCGACCTGAGCGACCTGGCGCGCGCGTTGCGCGACCAGCCGGCCACGCCGCGCGAACTGGTGCCGCAAGGCGATGTGGACGCGGCGCTGGCGCACCCGGACGCGCTGCGCTGCACCTACGTATGGCCGTACCAGATGCACGGATCGATCGGCCCGTCCTGCGGGCTGGCCGACTACCGCCCCGATGGCCTGACGGTCTGGTCGGGCACGCAGAATCCCCATATGCTGCGCATCGACCTGGACCGCCTGCTCGGCCTGGGCGAGTCGCGCATCGAGATCGTCCGCATGGAGGCGGCCGGCTGCTATGGCCGCAATTGCGCCGACGATGTCTGCGCCGACGCCGCGCTGCTGTCGCGCGCGGTGGGACGGCCGGTGCGGGTGCAGCTCAGCCGTGAGCAGGAGCACGCCTGGGAGCCCAAGGGCGCGGCGCAGCTGATGGAAGTCCGTGGCGCGGTCGACGCGCAAGGCGGCCTGGCCGCCTACGACTTCGCCACCCGCTATCCGTCCAATGACGCGCCCTTGCTGGCCCTGCTGCTGACCGGGACGCTCGCCGCCGGGCCGCGTACGCTGCAGATGGGCGACCGTACGGCCGTGCCGCCGTATCGCTACGACAGGCTGCGCGTGGTGTGCCACGATACCGCCGCCATCATGCGCGCGGCCTGGCTGCGCGGCGTGTCGGCCCTGCCCAATTCGTTCGCGCACGACTGCTTCATCGACGAACTGGCCGAACGCGCCCAGGCCGATCCGCTGGCGTTTCGCCTGCGCCACCTGGACGATCCGCGCGCCATCGACCTGCTGCGCGAAGTGGCAAGCCGCGCCGGCTGGCGGGAAGGGCGGCGCGGCAGCCGCGGCCAGGCGGACGCACGGCATCGGCTGCGCGGCCGGGGCCTGGCCTACGCGCGCTACGTGCACAGCAAGTTTCCGGGTTTCGGCGCGGCCTGGGCGGCCTGGGTGGTGGACCTGGCCGTCGACGCGCGCAGCGGCGCCATCACGGTCGAACGGGTGGTGGTGGGCCAGGATACCGGCATGACCGTCAACCCCGATGGCGTGCGCCACCAGTTGCACGGCAATGTGATCCAGTCGCTCAGCCGCGCCTTGAAGGAGCAGGTGTCGTTCAACCAGGCCGGCGTCAGCAGCATGGAGTGGGGCGCCTACCCCATCCTCGGTTTCACCGAGGTGCCGCCGATCGAGGTCGTGCTGATGCCGCGCCAGGACCAGCCGCCCATGGGCGCGGGAGAATCGGCCTCGGTGCCGGGCGCCGCCGCGCTGGCCAACGCCCTGTTCGACGCCACCGGCCGGCGCTTTCGCGAGCCGCCGTTTACGCCCGAGCGGGTGCGCGCGGCGCTGGCGGGCTGACTGCGGGCGCGGCCGCGTTGCGCCAGATCAAGGCCGGCGGCGAGCGCCCGATGCATAATGGGCCTGGCGCGACTGGGATTTTCCGCAAACGCTATCGCGCTCGTTCCGGAGATGCGATGCGACGCCTGAGAACAATATTCATTCCGCTGGTTGCGGCCCTGTCCGTCCTGTGGCTGAGCCAGAACCCACCCGGCGCATGGGGCGAGGGCTTCTGGGTCATGCGCAAGCCCCTGATCTACTACACCGGCATCCTGGCCCTGGGCATGATGTCGCTGGGCGTGATCCTGGCGGCGCGGCCGGCCCGCTTCGAAGGCGCCCTGGGAGGCCTGGACAAGTTCTACCGGCTGCACAAGTGGCTGGGCCTGGGCGGCGTGGCGCTGGCGCTGACGCACTGGCTGCTGAAGATCGTGCCGCCCTGGATGGCCGGGCAGGGCTGGACCGTGCGGCCGCCGCGCGTGCCCGCGCCGGCCGGGCAGGCGGCCCTGTACGACCCGTTCCAGGCCTGGCACGGGGTGGCCAAGAGCCTGGGCGAGTGGGGGCTGTACGCCTTGCTGCTGCTGGCCGCGCTGGCCCTGTACAAGCGCTTTCCGTACCGGCACTTCTTCCGCACGCACCGGCTGATGCCCGCGCTGTACCTGGTGTTCGTGTTCCATGCCGTGGTGCTGATGGCGCCGGCCTACTGGCGCGGGCCCATCGGGCCGGTGATGGCCGTGGTCATGGCCGCCGGCGGCGCGGGCGCGCTGTTGTCGCTGCTGGGCCTGATCGGCCGTCCGCGCCAGGCCGCCGGCCGCATTGCGCGGCTGGAGCGATTCGCCGACAACGCGGTGATGCAGGTCGACGTGCAGCTGGAAACGCGCTGGCCCGGGCACAGGGCGGGCCAGTTCGCGTTCGTGACCTTCGACCGCGCCGAGGGCGCGCACCCGTTCACCATTTCGTCGGCCTGGCGCGACGACGGCTTGCTGCGCTTCAGCATCAAGGGTCTGGGCGACTACACCCGCAGCCTGCCGGCGCGCTTGCGGGTGGGCGACGGCGTGACGGTGGAGGGGCCCTATGGGCGCTTCGATTTCTGCGCGAACGGCAGGCCGCAGATCCTGGTGGCGGGCGGCATCGGTATCACGCCGTTCCTGGCGCGGCTCCAGGACATGGCCGCGGCGCGCTCCGATGGCGCGCCGGCGCACGAGGTGGACCTGGTGTATTCCACCAACGCGCCGGACCCGGATTTCATCGGCGAGCTGCGCGCCCTGGCCGAGCGCGCCCGGGTCGGCCTGCACGTGCTGGTGACGCAGCGCGACGGCAAGCTGAGCGCCGAGCGCCTGGTCGACATGCTGCCGCGGGCCGTGCAATCGGAAGTGTGGTTCTGCGGGCCGGCCGGGTTCGGCCAGGCCCTGCGCGAAGGCCTGGCTGCCCGCGGCATGCCGCCGGCATGCTTTCACCAGGAGCTGTTCGAGATGCGCTGACGGCGTACCGCTAGAAGCGGTACATGGCGCTCAGGGTGACCGTGCGGCGCTGGCCGTAGAAGCAATCGCCGCGCCGCAGGCACACCACCTCGTGGGTCTTGTCGGCGATGTTGGCGACGTTCAGCGCATAGCGCCACGAACCGGTGTCGTAGCTGAGCATGGCGTCGAACAGGGCCACCGAGCCGGTCTCGGGCGCGGACCCGTCGCGAAACGCGTTCAGGTAGCGCACGCCGGCGCCGGCGGCAAAGCCATGCACATCGCCCACGCTGAACCGGTATTTGCTCCACAGCGAGAACGTGTGCTTGGGCAGGCCTTCGAGCTGCGGGTCGATGTCGGTGTAGTTGTAGTTGGCGATCACATCCATCTGCGGCGTGACGCGGCCGCGGAATTCCAGTTCGATGCCGCGCGTCCTGGTCTTGCCGGTCTGCACCTGGTTGGTGGGATCGGACGGGTCGTTGGTCTGGCGGTTGCGCTCGCGCAGGTCGTAGGCCGCCAGGGTGGCCTCATAGCCGGTGTCCTGCGGCATGTACTTCAGGCCTGCTTCCCATTGCTTGCCGCGCATCGGTACCCAGCGGTTGCCGCTGTTGTCGGTGCCGGCGATGGGGGTGAACGACTCGCTGTAGCTGAGGTAGGGCGACCAGCCGTTGTCGGCGGCGTACATCAGGCCCAGCCGCTTGGTGGTGGCGTTGTCGGTTTCCTTGTCGGCGCCCTCGACGCTGTTGGCGACGCGGTCGTGGCGCAGGCCCGCCACCACGATCCAGTTGCGGTCGAACTTGATCTGGTCCTGCAGGTAGACGCCGATCTGCTGCTGCTTGTTCTTGGGCACGTCCGACATGGCATAGTCGGGCAGGGTGCCGTAGACCGGCTGGTACAGGTCCAGCGGCGCGCCGAATCCGCTGCCGGTCTCGCCGGTCTCGCGATAGCGGCTGTAGTCCACGCCCATCAGCAGGGTATGTTCGGCGCGGCCCCAGTTCACCTTGCCTTCGAGGTTCTGGTCGGCCAGCAAGGAACGCATGCGCGGGTTCTTGATGTACAGGTAGCGATTGACCACGCGCTGGTCGGCGTCGATGAAGGGATTGTCGGGGTTGCCGTAGACCGCCGGATACAGCGTGCTGTAGTCGACCTTGCTGGAAGTGTGGCGCAGGTTCTGGCGCACTTTCCAGTTGTCGTTGAACTTGTGCTCGAACTGCCAGCCCACGCTGAATTGCTCGGTGTCGTAGCGGTCGAAGCCGGGTTCGCTGGTGAAGCGGCGGGTGGGGATGCGGCCGTTGGGGTTGCCGCTGACCGTGCCGCTCCAGGGCAGGAAGGCCTGGGTCGTGCCCGACTTGTCCTTCTGCCAATAGGCCTGCAGCGTCAGCGAGGTGGCGGCGCTGGGCTGCCAGGTCAGCGACGGCGCGACCATCATGCGGTCGTCCTTGGTGTACTGGACCTGCGTGTCGCTGTCGCGTCCGAGGGCCACCACCCGGTACAGCCAGGTGCCGTCCTCGGTCAGCGGGCCGGTGAGATCGGCCTGGATCTCCTTGCGGTTGTGGTTGCCCACGGTCACGCCGATCTCGCGCATGGCCTCGGGCTGCGGCTGCTTGCTGACGAGGTTGACCACGCCGCCGGTGCTGCCCTGGCCGTACAGCATCGAGGCCGGGCCGCGCAGGACTTCGACGCGCTCGAGCCCGTAGACCTCGGTGCGCGGATTGTTGTAGTTGAAGAACTGCTTCAGGCCGTCGAGATACTGGACCGGTTCCACCCCGCGCACCCGCACGTAGTCGCCGCGGTTGTCCACGCCATAGGCGTTGGGGCGCACCCCCGCGGCGTAGTTCATGGTGTCCTGCACGTTCTGCGCGCCCTGGTCGATGATCTGCTCGCGCGGGATCACCGTGACGGCCTGCGGGGTTTCCGACAGAGGGGTATCGGTCTTGGTGGCGGTGGCACTGCGCGTGGCGGCATAGCCGTCGACCGGGCCGGTGGCGGTCTTGCCCCTGCCGGTGACCTGCACGGCGGGCAGGGTGGTGGCTTCGGTGGCGGTCTGCGCCTGGGCGGCGCCGGCCGCCAGCGAGGCGGCCAGCGACAGATGCAGCAGGCGCGGCGCGGCCGGGCGGCGCCGCTGTGGCGTGCGGTTGTCCAAGGGGAGTCCTCTTTCCTTTGTATGTTTAAGACTGCAAATTCTATCGTCAATCAGAATGATTCACATTAAGTATTTTGCGCAAACTGTTTCGGCGATGAAACACAGCCGGCCTTGCAGCGCGGCGCGTCAGCGGGGGTGGGGGCCGGTCTCGCGCGGGCGCCGGGTTCCGCCGGCGCGGCGGTCGGCCTTCTCGGCGATCAGGTTGCCGGCGGCCATGGCGCGGCCGCGCGCCTCGATGCGCGCCAGGAGGTCGCGCAACTGGTCGATTTCGGCCGGATCCAGCGATTCGGCCAGCAGGTCGTTGAGCTGGGCCACCGCGGGCAGCACCGCCTGGTAGTGCGCCAGGCCGGCCTCGGTGGCCTCGATGTGCACCACGCGGCGGTCCGACAGGCCGTGTTCGCGCTGCAGCCAGCCCTTGCGGCACAGCGCCCCGACGGTGCGCGACGTGCGCACCAGGTCCAGGCTGGCCGCGGCGGCCAGCGCCGCCGACGTCATGCGGCCGTGCTCGACCGCCGCGGCCAGGATGCGCCATTCGCGCCGGGTGATGCCATAGCGGCCTTCGCACAGGCGGACGAACACCGGGTTGGACTGCGACCAGGCCTGGTACAGCCGGTACATCAGCATATCCTGGAGACAGGCGGCAGGGCGGGACATGGCGGCGTTGGAGACCTTGCGGGGCTTATTGGATTAGATCCATCGAGTATCGGCTTGTTAGATTGTCGGCACAACAATGAAAGGAGACAAGCGATGTTCAAGTCGATGCTGGCGGCCGTCCTGGCGCTGGGAATGTCGGGGCCGGCGGCGCAGGCGGCCGCGCCGCTGGACGGCCCGCTGACCATTGTGGTGGGCTATGCGCCCGGCGGCAGTTCCGACCGTATCGCCCGGCTGGTGGCCGAGCGCCTGAAAGACCGGGTAGGCGTGCCGGTCATCGTCGAGAACAAGACCGGCGCGGGCGGGCGCATCGCGGCGCAGGCCTTGCGGCAGGCCTCGGCGCAGCAGAATGTGCTGATGCTGGCCAACCCGGCGGTCATGGTGGTGGCGCCGCTGGTCTACGCCCAGCCCGGCTACGACGCGCAGCGCGATTTCCAGCCGCTGTCGCTGGCCAGCCGCTACAAGTTCGCGCTGGCGGTGCCGGCCGGTTCGCCGCTGCGCACGCTGGCCGACCTGCGCCAATGGATCGCCGCGCATCCGAAGCAATTGACGGTGGGGGTGCCGGCCACCGGCAGCCTGCCGCACTTCTTTGCCCTCATGCTGGGCCGCGAAGTGGGCGAAGACGTCGAGGTGGTGGGGTACCGCGGATCGGGCCCGCTGATCACCGAGCTGATCGGCGGCATCCTCGGCCAGGGGATCGACACGCTCGATACGCTGCTGCCGCAGCACCAGGCGGGCAAGCTGCGCATCCTGGCCACCTCGGGCCAGACGCGCGACGCGCAACTGCCCGACGTGCCGACCTTTCGCGAAGCGGGCGTGGACCTGGCCGCCGACGGCTGGAACGCCTTCTTCGCCCCGGCGGCCATGCCGGCGGACAAGGTCGAGCGGCTGGGCCGCGATATCGCCGCCGTCATGAGCGAGCCCGCCATGCAGCAGGCCGTGCGCGCGGTCAACCTGGAGCCGGTCGCGCAGGACGCGGCGCAGACCGCCGCCTCCTTGCAGGCCTATCGCGACCAATGGGAGCCGGTGGTGCGCCAGTCCGGCTTCATCGCCACCCAGTAAGCGGCCGGAATCCGTCATGACACAAGTGCAGAACGTGCTGTTCATCATGGCCGACCAGCTGCGGGCCGACCACCTGGGCTGCTACGGCCACCCCTACCTGCGCACCGCCAGCCTGGACGCGCTGGCGCGCCGCGGGGTGCGGTTCGAGCGGGCCTTCGTCAACTCGGGCGTGTGCGGACCGTCGCGCATGAGCTACTACACCGGCCGCTATCCCTCCAGCCACGGCGCCACCTGGAACCGCGTGCCCTTGTCGGTGGGGGAGGTGACGCTGGGCGAATACCTGGCCGGCCATGGCCTGGACCTGGCGCTGGCCGGCAAGACCCATGTGCTGCCCGACGCGGCGGGCATGCAGCGGCTGGCCCTGGATGGCGGTTCGGAGCTGGGCCTGCTGCTGAGCCGGGGCGGCTTTCGCGAGCTGGGCCGCTACGACGGCCACCATGAGCCCGGCGCCGAAAGCGGCTATCCCGCTTTCCTGCGCCGCCACGGCTATGACTCGCCCGACCCCTGGAGCGACTACGTCATCTCGGCCATCGACGCCGGCGGGCAGGTGGTCAGCGGCTGGCACATGCGCAATACCTATCTGCCGTCGCGGGTGCGCGAGGCGCATTCCGAGACGGCCTACATGACCGGCCAGGCGCTGGATTTCATGCGGCAGCGCGGCGGCCAGCCCTGGGTGCTGCACCTGAGCTACGTCAAGCCGCACTGGCCCTACATGGCGCCGGCGCCCTACCACAGCATGTACCGGCCCGAACAATGCCTGCCGGTGCTGCGCACGGCGGCCGAGCGCGAGGACGCCCATCCGGTGGTGCAGGCCTATCGCCAGCACGAGGAAAGCCTCAGCTTCGCGCGCGAGGATTGCGTGCGCATCGTCCGGCCCGCCTACCAGGGGCTGATCCAGCAGCTCGACGACCATCTCGGCCGGCTGTTCGACTACATGGAAGGCGCGGGGCTGATGCGCAACACGCTGGTCATTTTCACCTCCGACCACGGCGACTTCCTGGGCGATCACTGGCTGGGCGAGAAAGAGCTGTTCTACGACACGGTGCAGCGCGTGCCGCTCATCGTCATGGACCCGAGCCCGACCGGCGACGCCGTGCGCGGCACGGTCAGCGGAAAGCTGGTCGAGGGGGTGGACATCGTCCCGACCATCCTGCAGGCGCTGGAGGTGCCGTTGCCCACGCATCGCATCGAAGGGCGGGCGCTGCAGCCGCTGCTGCACGGCGCGACGCAGGCGCCATGGCGCGATTGCGTGTTCTCCGAGCTGGACTACAGCTTTCGCCAGGCGCGCCTGCTGCGCGGCAAGACGCCGCAGCAGGCGCGCGCCTGGTCGGCGCGCACCGACCGCTGGCGCTATGTGTACTGGCAGGACGAGTCCGAGCAGCTGTACGACCTGGCCAACGATCCGGGCGAGCTGCAGGACCTGGGCCGCTGCCCGGCTCACGAGGCGGTGCGCGCCGAGATGCGCGCGCGCCTGCTGGAATGGTCGCTGGGGCGCAAGACCCGCGTCACGATCGCCGATTCCGCCGTCGAGCGCAGCACCAACGCGCACAAGCGCGCGGGCATCCACTTCGGCCAGTGGTAGGGCCGGCGCCGGACGGCGCCGCTAGGCGGGCCGTCCGGCCTCGTCGCGCAACTGGCGGCGCAGGATCTTGCCCACGTTGGTGCGCGGCAGCTCGGTGCGGAATTCCACCGAACGCGGCACCTTGTAGCCGGTCAGGTTGGCGCGGCAGTAGGCGATCAGCGCGGCGGCGTCCAGGTCCGGGTCCTTGCGGATCACGAACAGCTTGACCGCCTCGCCCGAGCGCGCGTCGGGCACGCCCACGGCGGCCACCTCGCGCACCCCGGGGTGCAGCGCCACCACGTCCTCGATTTCGTTCGGATAGACGTTGAACCCCGAGACCAGGATCATGTCCTTCTTGCGGTCGACCAGGAAGACATAACCCCGCGGGTCGACGTAGCCCATGTCGCCGGTGCGCAGGAAACCGTCGGCATGGAAGCTGAGCGCGGTTTCGTCGGGCCGCCGCCAATAGCCCGGCGTGACCTGCGGACCGCGCACGCAGATTTCGCCCGTCGCGCCCAGGGGCAGCTCCTCGCCGTGTTCGTCGCGGATCGACAGCTCGGTCGAGGGCACGGGCAGCCCGATGGAGCCGGTGAAATCCGGGGCATCGAGCGGATTGATGGTGACCGCCGGCGAGGTCTCGGTCAGGCCATAGGCCTGCGCCAGCGGCTTGCCGGTGACGGCGCGCCAGCGTTCGGCGACCGAGCGCTGCACCGCCATGCCGCCGCCCAGGGTCAGCCGCAGGCGCGAGAAGTCGAGCCGGGCGAAACCGGGGTGGTCGAGCAGGGCGTTGAACAGGGTGTTGACGCCGGTGATGCAGCTAAATGGCGTCTTGCGCAGCTCGCGCACGAAGGCCGGGATATCGCGCGGATTGACGATCAGCAGGTTGCTCGCGCCGATCTTCAGGAAGGTCAGGCAGTTCGCCGTCAGGGCGAAGATATGGTAGAGCGGCAGGGCCGTCACCACGCATTCCCGGCCTTCCTTGACCAGCGGCCTGACCCAGGCGTACGCCTGGCACAGATTGGCGATCAGGTTGCCGTGGGTGAGCATGGCGCCCTTGGCCACGCCGGTGGTGCCGCCGGTGTATTGCAGGCAGGCGAGGTCGGCGTGGCCCAGCGCCGGCGCCGCGTGGGGCAGGCGCTCGCCTTCGGCCAGCACGTCGCGCAGGCGCCGCGCGCCCGGCAGCGACCAGGCCGGCACCATGCGCTTGACCCGGCGCACCACGAAGTCGACCACGGGGCCGCGCGGCCAGCCCAGCTGTTCGCCGATGGAGGTCACGACCACGTGTTCGAGGGCGGTCTGCGGCAGCGCCTGTTGCAGCGTGGCGGCGAAGTTGTCGGCCACCACGATGGCGCGCGCGCCGGAGTCGGCCAGCTGGTGCGCCAGTTCGCGCGGCGTGTAGAGCGGATTGCAGCTGACCACCGTGCAGCCGGCGCGCCAGGCGCCGAACAGGCAGATGGGGTATTGCAGCAGGTTGGGCATCATCAGCGCGACCCGCTCGCCCCTGCCCAGGCCGCGCGCCTGCAGCCAGGCGGCGAAGGCGCGCGAGCGGCGGTCCAGTCCGGCGTAGCTCAGCGTGCGGCCCAGGCTGATATAGGCGGTCTTGCCGGCAAAGGTCCGGCAGCTGTCTTCGATCACCTCGGCCAGCGAGGCATGCGCGCCGCTGTCGATCTCGGGCGCCACGCCCGCCGGATAGCTGGCCAGCCAGATTTTTTCCATGGGCGGTCCTAGTTGCCGGGCGGGGCCGGCTCGAGCGGCGTGCGCGCCGGCGCGCCGGCCTGCGTCTTGCGCTTGTAGAAGGTCTTGTCGGCGATATAGACCGTGCGCTCCACCACCGCGTAGACCTCGCCATGGCGGTCGCTCAGCGCCACGCTGTAGGTGCGCGTGGTTTCGTGATCGCGCGCCAGCTCGGCGCGAATCGCGGCGATTTCATCGCGGCCGATGCGGAAATCCGCATACAGCGTGGCGTAGGCCGGCTTGCGGTAGCGGATGGTGGCGGCCTTGTCCCAGACGATGACGCCGGGCCCCAGCGCCATCATCAGCATGGTGGGGTGCGCGCCGTCGGTCACCGAGAACAGCGATCCGCCATACATCGAGCCGACGATGTTGCGGGTGCGCCGGCCCAGCGGCAGCCTGATGCGGATGTGCAGGAAGTCGGCCGCGATCTCCACCACCCGCCCGCCGGTGGCGCGGAAGGCGGGGTGCAGGTTGAACCCCACGCGCAACAGGCGCGCCCGCCAGCGCGGCGGCACGCGTTCGATCCACTGCAGCTTCACAGCGCCTCGAAGATGCCGGCCGCGCCCATGCCGGTGCCGATGCACATGGTGACCATGCCGTACTTGCCGCCGGTGCGGCGCAGGCCGTGCACGATGGTGGCGGTGCGGATGGCGCCGGTCGCGCCCAGCGGGTGGCCCAGCGCGATCGCCCCGCCCAGCGGGTTGACCTTGGCCGGATCGAGTTCGAGGTCGCGCATGACCGCCAGCGACTGCGCGGCGAAGGCTTCGTTCAGTTCGATCCAGTCCAGGTCCTGCTGGGCGATGCCGCTGCGCGCCAGCACCTTGGGAATGGCCATCCTGGGGCCGATGCCCATGATCTCCGGCGGCACGCCGGCCACCGCGAAATCGACGAAGCGCGCCAGCGGCTGCAGGCCGTACTCGCGCAGGACGCGCTCGGAGACCAGCACGACGGCGGCCGCGCCATCGGACATCTGCGAGCTGTTGCCGGCGGTGACGCTGCCGCGCGCGGCGAATACCGGCCGCAGCCTGGCCAGCGCCTCGGCGGTGCTGTCGGGGCGCGGGCCTTCGTCCTGTTCGATCCAGCGTTCGGCCACGCGCACGGCGCCGTCGCGTCCGCCGGCCAGGTGCGTGCGCACCTGGTAGGGCGTGATCTCGGCCTTGAAGTGGCCGGCGGCGATGGCGGCGCAGGCCTTCTGGTGCGAGGACAGCGAAAAGGCATCCTGGTCCTCGCGCGAGACTTTCCATTGCTCGGCGACTTTTTCGCCGGTCAGCCCCATGCCGAACGCCATGCCGAGGTTTTCCTCGTGCGCGAAGACGGCGGGGTTCATCGCCACCTTGTTGCCCATGATCTGCGGCATGGCGCTCATCGATTCGGTGCCGGCGCCTATCATCACGTCGGCCATGCCCAGCCGGATGCGGTTGGCGGCATCGGCCACCGCCTGCAGGCCCGAGGCGCAGAAGCGGTTGACGGTGACGCCGGCCACGCTTTGCGGCAGGCCGGCAAGCAGCAGGCCGATGCGCGAGACGTTCATGCCCTGTTCGGCCTCCGGCATGGCGCAGCCGGTGATCACGTCGTTGATGCGCTCGGGCAGCAGCGCGGGCACCTGCGCCAGCACGGCCCGCAGCACCGCGGCCAGCATGTCGTCGGGGCGCGTGGTGGCGTAGGCGCCATTGCGCTTGCCCACCGGCAGGCGGGTCGCGGCGACGATGTAGGCGTCCTGAATCTGTTTGCTCATGATGAATCCTCAGTTGCGCAGCGGTTTGCCGGTGTCCAGGGTGTGGCGGATGCGCGCCTGCGTTTCGGGCGTGCGCAGCAGCGCCATGAACTCGCGCCGTTCCACGGCCAGCAGCCACTGCTCGTCGACGCGGGTGCCGGCCTCGGCCTCGCCGCCGCACAGGGCCACGGCGGCGCTGCGTGCCACGCGGTAATCATGGGCGCTGATCATGCCGCCTTCGCGCATGTTGACCAGCACCATCTCGAAGTTGGCGATGCCGGTGCGGCCGGCCACCGGGATGTCGCGCGGCGCGGGCGCCGGCGCGTGGCCGCTGTCGGCCGCGGCGCGCGCCTGGCGCAGCGCCACCCACAGCAGCTCGTCCGGATGGAACACCACCGTGTCGCCGTTGTGCGCGTAGCCCATGTCCATGGCCTGCAGGGCGCTCTTGGCGACCTGGGCGGTGGCGATGTTCTGGAACACGGGCTGCAGATAGGGAAACACCTCGGCCGGCGTGGCGGTGGCCGCGGCCAGGCGCGCGGCGCGCACCGCCAGGGCCTTGCTGCCGCCGCCGGCGGGGATCAGGCCCACGCCGGCCTCGACCAGGCCGATGTAGCTTTCCAGCGCGAGCACGCGGTGGCTGGCATGCATGATGAACTCGCAGCCGCCGCCCAGCGCCATGCCCTGTACCGCGACCACCGTGGGGATCTGCGCGCGGGCCAGCGCCAGCGAGGTGCGCTGGAACTGTTCGACCGTGGCTTCCAGGCGCTCGAACTCGCCCGCCGCGCAGACCTGGTAGACCTGTTCCAGGTTGGCGCCCACGGCGAACGGCGCGTCGTGCCACATCACCAGGGCGTCGAATTCGCGCTCCGCGCGGGCGATGGCCTGCTGGATGCCGTCGAGCACTTCCTCGCCGATCGTGTGCATCTTCGAGGTGACCGACAGGATGGCGATGCCGCCGTCCTGCTCGGGCAGGCGCCACAGGCGCACGCCGGGCGCTTCCCAGACGGTTTCGCCGCGCGGTGCGGGCGACTCGCCGACCAGCTTCTCGGGAAACAGCTGGCGTCGGTACACCGGCAGCGCCGAGCGCGGGCGCAGCTGGCCGTCGCGCGCCGAGTACGAACCCTGCGGCGTGTGCACGCCGGTGCGGCCGCTGTCCAGGGCCCAGTCCGGCAGGGGCGCGGCGCTCATGGCGCGGCCCGCGGCGATGTCCTCGGCTATGGCGCGCGCGGTGTCCTGCCAGCCGGCCGCCTGCCAGGTCTCGAAGGGGCCCTGGGCCCAGCCGAACCCCCAGCGCATCGCCAGGTCCAGGTCGCGCGCGTTGTCGGCCACGCCGGCGAGCTGGCAGGCGCTGTAATGGAAAATGTCGCGCAACAGGCTCCACACGAACTGCGCCTGCGGGTGCGTGCTGGCGCGCAGTTGCGCCAGGCGCCTGGCCGGATCGCGCTCCTTGAGGATGGCGGCGGTCTCGTCGGCCAGCGCGCCGGCCGAGGGCCGGTACTGGCCGCTGGCCGGGTCCACCACCTGGATCTCCTTGCCGGCCTTGCGGTAGACGCCCGCGCCGCTTTTCTGGCCCAGCGCGCCCTGGTCGATCAGGGCCTGCAGCCAGGCGGGCAGTTCGAAGTACGCATGCCACGGATCGTCGGGCAGGTTGTCGCGCATGGTGGCGACCACGTGCGCCAGCGTGTCGAGGCCCACCACGTCTGCGGTGCGGTAGGTGGCGCTCTTGGGACGGCCGATCTTCGGTCCGGTCAGCGCGTCGACCTCGTCGAACCCCAGGCCCAGGCGCTGGGTGTGGCGCATGGCCGCGAGGATGGAGAACACGCCGATGCGGTTGGCCACGAAGTTGGGCGTATCCAGGGCGCGGATGACGCCCTTGCCCAGGCGCGAGGTCAGCCAGCCCTCCAGCTGGTCGACGACCTCGGGCCGCGTATGGCGGGTGGCGATGATTTCCACCAGCCGCATGTAGCGCGGCGGGTTGAAGAAGTGGATGCCGCAAAAGCGCGGCCGCAGCGCCTCGGGCAGGGCGCCGGCCAGGGTTTCGATCGACAGGCCCGAGGTATTGGAGGCGACGATGGCGTGCGGCGCCACGTGCGCGGCGATGCGGTGGTAGAGATCGGTCTTCCAGTCCAGCCGCTCGGCGATGGCCTCGATGACCAGGTCGCAGCCGCCCAGCCGCTCCAGGTCATCGTCGTAGTGGGCGGGCGTGATCAGCGCCAGGCGGTCCGGGCGCGCCAGCGGGGCCGGCTCGAGTTTGCGCAGGCCGGCCAGCGCCTTGTGGACCACGGCGTTGCGCTCGCCCTGCGGCGCGGTCAGGTCGTACAGCATGACCGGCACGCCGGCATTGGCAAGATGGGCCGCGATCTGCGCGCCCATGACGCCGGCGCCCAGGACGGCGGCTTGTTTGACGACGAACTTGCTCAAGGAAACCTCCAGTCGTTGCGGCCCCGGGCGCCCGAGCCCCCGGGGTGTGGTCTTGCGGGCCGGGCCCTTGCTAGAAGCGGGCCGAAACCTGCAGGCCCACGATATTGCCCTTGCTGTTGTACGTGCCGGCGACACGGCCCTTGGTCAGCGGGTTGCCCGAGGTCGTGTCGATGTCGGTGTCGCGCAGGTACAGATAGGTATAGCCCAGATCGACCGTCACGTTGTCGGTCGGCGCGTACTGCACGCCGGTCGAGAACCACCAGCGGTCGGTGTCGGGCAGCGAGGTCGGTCGGCCTCGTCGTGCACCGGCGACTGGTCGAAGGCGACGCCGAACTTCCACTTCCATTGTGCCGCGAACTGGTAGTTGGCGCCCAGCGCCACGCGCCAGCTGTCGCGGAACTTGAGCGGCAGCTCGTCGGTCGGGCCGTTCTTGTTCTTGATCTTCAGCTCGGGGATGCTGCTCCAGCCGGTCCAGGAGATGTCGCCCAGCAGCTCCCAGCGGTCGTTGAGCTGGTGCGACACGCTCAGGATGAGCGAGTCCGGCAGGTCCACCGACGCCTTGGCGTCGTACGAGGCCGAGGCGCTGCGCCCGCCCGGCAGGGCGATGTTGTCCACGTCCGTGTTGCCGCTGGCGGTGTGCTTGATGCGCGAACGGTAGGACAGGCCGACGCGGGTGGCGTCGGTGGGCTGCAGCATGAAACCCACGTTCCAGCCCCAGGCGTCGCCGTCCATGTCCAGCGTGGCGTCGCCGTTGGTGAACATGGGCAGCCCGGGCACGGGCTGCACCACGGTCTTCTTCTTGTAGGTGGCGTCGATGCGCTGCCAGTTGATGCCAAAGCCCATCGAGAAGCGGTCGTTGACCTTGTACGCGATCGACGGGTTGATGTTGATGGTCTTGATGTCGAACTTGTTGGAGTGGTACTGGCCCGCCCAGCCGCTGTCGTACTTGGTCATCAGGCCGAACGGCGCGCCCATGCCCAGGCCCAGCCACCACTGGTCGGCCACCTGCCATGAGACGTAGGCGTTGGGCACGACGCCCAGGCTGCCGGCATCGCCGCCGTTGCCGCCGGCGGGCCTGCCGCCGCCCAGCAGCGTGGGGTCGCGGCTGTCGCCGTTGTCCGAGAATTTGAACGAAGGCCAGATGGCGTTGACACCGCCCGACACGTTCACGCCGGGCAGATAGGTCATGCCGGCTGGATTGAAGTAGATGATGCTGGCGTTTTCCGGGTTTGCCGCCGAGCCGGCGTAGGCGTTGCCCAGCCCGCTGGCGTTCTGTTCGAGCAACTGGAAGCCGGCCGAGTGCGCGGCGCCGGCCGCCAGGCCGGCCAGCGCCGCAACCAGTGTTTTCAAGGTCACCGATCGTCCATTCATGGGTTCTGTCTCCTCGCGTTGTGACGTGACTGCCTTGCTTGGGGACGGCTTTCCGCTCTTGGTTCGCCGTGCTAAGGCCGCTGGACGGCTTCTCGTTGACTTGCGTATTGCAGCGGGCCGCCCGTGTAGGGGGCAAAGCCCGTGCCGAAAATCGCGCCCGCGTCGGCCAGGTCCGCATCGGCCACCACGCCGGCGGCCACGCGCTCGCGGGCGCTGTCGATCAGGGGCTGGAGCAGGCGGTCGACCAGCCCTGGCGGCACGCCGCGCGCGGCCGGCTTGACCGCCTTGCCGTCGCGCCAGGCATAAAAGCCGCGGCCGCTCTTGCGGCCCAGTTCCTTGCGCGCCAGGCGTTCGGCCAGGCAGCGCGGCGGCGCGTGCTCGCCGGTGAGCTGGGCGCCGGCGGCCGCCGCGATGTCCAGCCCGACGGTGTCGGCCAGCTCGAGCGGCTCCATCGGCATGCCGAAGGCGGCCATGGCGGCGTCGATGGCCGCCGGCGCCATGCCCTCGTCGACGCAGCGCATCGCTTCCAGCATGTAGGGCGCCAGCACCGCATTGACCAGGAAACCCGGCGCGTCGCGCACGGGCAGCGGCAGCTTGCCGATGCGGCCGACGAAGGCGCAGGCCCGCGCCAGCGCGCGCGGATCGCTGTCGGCGGCGAGCACGACTTCGACCAGCGGCATGCGCGCCACCGGGTTGAAGAAATGGATGCCGACCAGCCGCTGCGGCTGGTCGAGGACCTGGGCCAGCCCGGCCAGCGACAGGCTGGAGGTATTGGTGGCCAGCAGGGCGCCCGGTTTCAGGCGCGGTTCGAGCTGGCGGTAGAGGGCCTGCTTGGCCTGGGCGCTCTCGCTGATGGCCTCGATGACCAGGTCGGCTTGCGCCACGCCATCGCCCTGGGGGTCGGGAACCAGGCGGTCGAAGGCGGCGCGCGCGGCGCGCCGGTCCTTCAGCTTGCGGGCGAAGAAGGCGCCGGCGCGCGCCAGCGCCGGCGCGATGCGCGCCATGTCCTGGTCCTGCAGCGTGACGGTCAACCCGCGGTAGGCGCACCAGGCGGCGATATCGCCGCCCATGACGCCGGCGCCCACCACGTGCACGCGCCGCACGGGCGCGTCGACGGCGGCCTTGCCGTAGCCCTTGAGCCGTTCCTGCAGGCGGAACACGCGCAGCAGCTGGCGCGCCGTGTCCGAAGCCAGGATGCCGTCTATCAGGTCGGGCGCATGCAGGGCGTTGCCGCCGTGGCGCGCCCAGATGTCGATGATGGCGCGCGGGGCGGGGTAGTGGCCCTGCGGATCCTTGGCGGCCACGCTCTGGCGCGCGCGGCGCGCCGCCAGCGCCTTGAGCGGCCAGCGGTTCAGCCAGGCCGGCAGGCCGCGCGCGCGGCGCGGCGCTCGGCCCGACAGCACGGTGGCGCGGGCGGCGGCCTGCAGCAGCCGCGGCGGCACGCGCGCGTCGACCAGGCCCAGCGCCGCGGCGCGGCGCGCGTCGACCCGGCGTCCGGTCAGCATCATGTCCAGCGCGGCCGGCGCGCCGATCAGCGCCGGCAGGCGCCGCATGCCGCCCCAGCCGGGGAAAATGCCCAGCATGGCTTCCGGCAGCCCCAGCGCGGTGTCGGCGTCGTCGGCGGCGATGCGGTAGCGGCAGGCCAGCGCCAGTTCCAGGCCGCCGCCCAGGCAGTGGCCGCGTATCAGCGCCAGCGTGGGGTACGGCGTCGCCGCCAGCCGGTTGAACAGCTGCCAGCCGCGCGCGACCAGTTCGCGCGCCTGCTGCGGCGTCTGCAGCGCGCCGAATTCGTTGATGTCGGCGCCGACGATGAAGCCGTTCTCCTTGCCCGACAGAATGACCAGTTCCTTGGGCGGCTGGGCCTGCAGGGCGTCGAGCACCGCGGCGAGTTCGGCCATGACCTCGGCCGACAGCGAGTTCGCGGCGGCGTCGGCGCGCGCCAGCGCCAGCCATGCCAGGCCGTCGGCTTCACGGTGCAGGCGCCAGTGGGTGTAGGCCAGGTCGGGCGTGTTCATGCGCGCTCCTCGAGGTTTTCGACCAGCATGGCCCCGCCCTGGCCGCCGCCGATGCAGATGGCGGCCATGCCGTGGCGCATGCCGCGCGCCTTCAGGGCCTGCAGCAGGTGCAGCACGATGCGCGCGCCCGAGGCGCCCACCGGATGGCCCAGCGCGATGGCGCCGCCGTCCACGTTCAGGCGGTCCTGGTCCAGGCGGCCCCAGGCCCCGGTGCCGAAGTGTTCGCGGCAATAGGCCTCGTCGTTCCAGGCCGCCAGGCAGGCCAGCACCTGCGCGGCGAAGGCTTCGTTGATTTCCCACAGGTCCAGGTCGTGCAGGCCCAGTCCATGCCGCTGCATGATGGGCGTGGCCGCGTGCACCGGCCCCAGGCCCATCTGGGCCGGATCCAGGCCGGCCCACTGGCTGTCGAGGATGCGCCCCAGCGGGCGCAGCCCCCATTTGCGGACCGCGGCCTCCGAAGCCAGCAGCAGCATGGCCGCGCCGTCGGTGACCTGCGAGCTGTTGCCGGCCGTGATGTTGCCCCACGGCTTGTCGAACGCCGGGCGCAGGCGCGCCAGGCGTTGCGGGGTGGAGTCGTCGCGCACGCCATCGTCGTCGGGGTAGACGGTGCCGCGCGTATCGGCCATCGGCACGATCTCGCCCAGCCGGCCGGCTTCGCGCGCGGCCAGCACGCGCAGGTGGCTGCGCGCCGCGTAGGCGTCCATGGCGGCGCGGTCGATGCCGAAGCGGGTGGCCAGGTTCTCGGCCGTCTGTCCCATCGACAGGCCCACCACCGGATCGGTCAGGCCCTTGAGCAGGCCGATGACCGGCGCCAGGTAGCGCAGGCGCAGCGCGCCCAGCGCGCGCAGCCGGGCGCCCAGGCCGCGCGTGCCATACCAGCGCGCCAGCCACTTGACCATGTCGTCGGAGAACAGCAGCGGCGCGCGCGACAGCGCGTCGGTGCCGCCGGCCAGCACCAGGCTGCTGCGGCCCAGCTGCAGATTGGCGATGGCCGAATCGAGGGCCTGCATGCCGGAGGCGCAATTGCGCATCACCGTCCACCCGGGCACGCGGTTGCCGCAGCCCAGCCGCAGGGCGATGACGCGGCCGATATTGACTTCGTCGGGCGAGGGCGCCGCGCAGCCGACGATGACTTCGTCCAGGTCGGTGGGGGCGAAAGGCTGGCGCAGCAGCAGCGCGCGGCCGGCCTGCACGGCCAGGTCGGCGGCCGAGAACGGTCCGGGGCCGTTGCGCGCCTTCAGGAAGGGGCTGCGCGTGCCGTCGACGATGTATACCGGTTGAAAACGCATGCCTGTCGCTCCTTATGCCGCCTGGCGTCGCGCCGCCGGCCTGAGTGCGCCGGTAATGCCGTAATCGAAGGGAAAATCGTCCACGCCGATGACGCGGTCGCGCAAGCGGTTGCGTCGTTCGACGAGGCGGTAATCGTCCTCGTCGAGCACGCCGGCGGCGTGGGCGGCCTGGGCGATGTCGCGCACATTGGCGCGCGGATCGCCTTCGAGGTCGCCGGATTTCTCGGCGGCGCGGATGCGCGCCTCGAGGGGTTCGGCCGCGATCGCCGCCGCCAGGGCCTGTTCCAGCGCGCCCACCGGCTCGTCCTCATTGGCGGGGATGAAGCAGCTGGCGGTCAGGCGGTCGCGCGCCGCGCCGGGGGCGATCAGCAACTGCGCCACCGCCTGGCCCAGCCTGTCGTCCGGCTCGGCCTGGGGATGTCCCCATGGGAAGATGATACATCGCATCGTCCAGGCCACCAACCGGTTGGGCAGATTGTCCAGCACGCCTTCGAAGGCCTGCTGCAGCCGGTACAGCGCGTCGCGCACGGCCCAATGCGCCAGGGGCTCGTCCTCGGCCTGGCGGCCGTCGTCCTCGAAACGCTTGAGCACCGCGCTGGCCAGGTACATCTGCGCCAGGATGTCGCCCAGCCGCGCCGACAGTCGCTCGCGCCGCTTCAGGCTGCCGCCCAGCGCCAGCATGCAGGCGTCGGCCAGCAGCGCGAAGGCGCTGCTGTAGCGCGACAGCGCGCGATAGTAGGCGTGCATCGAAGGCGCCGCCGCGCGCGGGGCGCGGCCCAGCCGCGCGCCGCTCAGCGCGCCGCCCAGCGCCCGCAGCGCGTTGCCGGCCACGTGGCGGGCATGGCCCCACAGCGCGCGGTCGAACTCGCGCAGGCCGCGCGCGGCGTCGGGGTCCTGCGCCGCGCGCATTTCGGCCAGCACGTAGGGATGGCAGCGGATCGCGCCCTGGCCGAAGATGATCAGGCTGCGCGTGAGAATGTTGGCGCCTTCCACCGTGATGCCGATCGGCAGTTGCTGGTAGGCGCGGCCCAGGAAGTTCGACGGACCCAGGCAGATGCCCTTGCCGCCGCTGATGTCCATGCCGTCGTTGACCACCTGGCGGGCGCGTTCGGTGACGTGGTATTTGACGATGGCCGATGCCACGGCGGGCTTTTCGCCCAGGTCCACGGCGCCGGCCGTCATGACGCGCGCCGCGTCCATCAGGTAGGTGTGGCCGCCGATGCGCGCCAGCGCCTCCTCCACGCCTTCGAATTTGCCCACCGGCATGCGGAACTGGCTGCGCACCCGCGCATAGGCGCCCACGGCGCGCGCGGTCAGCTGGGCCATGTCTGCGTTGGACGACGGCAGCGAGATCGAGCGGCCCGCCGCCAGGCATTCCATCAGCATGCGCCAGCCCTGGCCGGCCATGGCGGGCCCGTCGATGATGAACTCCAGCGGCATGAATACGTCCGTGCCGCGGGTGGGGCCGTTCATGAACATCGCGTTGAGCGGAAAATGGCGCCGGCCGGTGTCGACGCCGGGATGATCGTGCGGCACCAGTGCGCAGGTGATGCCGAGATCCTTGCGCCCGCCCAGCAGGCCGTCCGGGTCGTACAGGCGAAACGCCAGCCCCAGCAGCGTGCAGACGGGCGCCAGCGTGATGTAGCGCTTGTCCCAGGTGACGCGCATGCCCAGGACTTCCTGGCCTTGCCACTGGCCCTTGCAGACCGTGCCGTGGTCGGGAATGGCGGCCGCGTCCGAGCCGGCCCACGGGCTGGTGAGTGCGAAGGCCGGTATTTCCTCGCCGCGGGCCAGGCGCGGCAGGTAGTGGCGCTTCTGCGCCTCGGTGCCGTAGTGCAGCAACAGTTCGGCCGGCCCCAGCGAGTTGGGCACCATGACCGACACCGCCAGCGCCGACGAGCGCGTCGACAGCTTGGTGACGATCGCCGAATGCGCATGGGCGCAGAAGCCCAGGCCGTCGTATTCCTTCGGAATGATCATGCCCAGGAAACCCTGTTCCCTGATGTAGGCCCATACCTGCGGCGGCAGATCGAAACGCTCGTGGGTAATGTGCCAGTCATCGACCAGGCGGCACGCCTGTTCGGTCTCGTGGTCGAGAAAGCGCTGTTCGGCCGCGCTCAGGACCGGACGCGGATAGTCCAGCAGCTTGCGCCAATCCGGGCGGCCGCCGAACAACTCGCCTTCCCACCACACGGTGCCGGCCTCCAGGGCCTCGCGTTCCGTGTCGGACATGGCAGGCAGCACCTTGCGGTAGGCCGCCAGGATGGGGCGGCTCAGCAGGGCGCGCCGCAGCGGCCCGATGCCCAGCAGCGCCGCGCCCGACAACACGACCAGTACAGCGTTCATGCTCCAGCCTCCGCAAGAAATGGGCCTAAGGCAGTTCGGGCAGGGGCGCCCGCAGCCCGCCCAGCAGGAAGCTGAGCAGGCGGGGCAGCAGCCAATGCGGGTTGTCGGGCGGTTCGGCCTGGTCGAATGTCCAGCTGGTCACGAAACGCAGGGTGTCGGTGCCCATGATGGCGTACGACGTGGTGCCCAGCATGAACTGGAAGCGCCACATGATTTCGGCGCGCGGCACGCCCGGCAGCGCCGCGAACAGCGCGTTCTTGTAGCGCTCCATGACGTCGGCGTACTCCTCGGCGAACAGCGTCCGGATGAAGCCGCTGGGGTCGGTCATGGTGCGTTCGAGCAGGGGCAGGAAGGACTTGCCCGCGTGGTCGGGGCTGGCGGCCAGGCGCAGCAGGGTGCCGAAGAAGGCATCGACGATCTGCGACGGCTTGAGCGGGGTGCCGCCGGCGGCGGCCTCGAGTTCATCGAGCAGGCGCAGGCGCTCGCGGTTGACCTCCTCCAGCCTGCGCTTGAGCAGGCCTGGACCAGCGCCTCCTTGGAGCCGAAGTGGTAATTGACCGCCGCCAGGTTGACGCCCGCCGCGCTGGTGATCTGCCGCATCGAGGTGCCGTCGTGGCCTTGTTGCGCGAACAGCTGCTCGGCGGTTTCGAGAATGATCTCGCGCGTCGAAGTGGATTTCAGTTCGTTCATGGCGCCCTGATTCATACGTTCGTTTGAATTAATTATAGGGAGCGGAACGCGGCAAAAGGCCTAGAGGCTATCCCGGATAGGGTAGACCCTAGGAATGGCCATGGATGAGGGAAGGGGCGGGCGCGGCTGATGCCGGCGGCAGTAGCCGGGAATAATATTTTTGCAACGCAGCATCGGTATGAGGCAAATACTGTTTCAACCCTCTATTTATGAGACCCCTGTCTCTCGTGGCGCGGAATTGTTTTGTAATTATTTTGTATACAAAGATCGGAAACCCAAATCGTCGACCTGGCCGGCGTACACCCTTTTATTATCTCGTCCAGCGCGCCGCGCCACCCCGGAAAGCCAGGCTGCGCCTGGGACCGATGCGCCGGCCTGGCCAGGAAGGACACCGGTTGTGTACCAAGGCGGTACTCCGCGCGACGAAAAAGAACGGATTTATTTTCTGCAACCGGGAAGTCATTTTTATATCCGAAGCAATAATCATGGCGCGCATTTCCGGTAAATCGGAAGGCCGTGGCGACAGGAGAAACGGCCGGTAAATTCGGCACACGAGGTGTGTCCGGACCACGCCGGCCGGCGGCCGCGGGCGCCGAGTTCACCAAGGGGATTTCCTCGCCAGCAGGGGGCGGGCCGTGCCGGCCGGCCGGCGTAATGCCTGGAATACTGCCTGGAGGGCTACGGTTTTTTTATAACAAAGTTATTTGCCTGATCTGGCTTGAATAAGCGCATGATATCTTTTGGCGAGTACGGAAATATATTTCTTATTATTTCTGCGGATTGCGCTGTTTCTCTCCCGCCAAGACGGGCCGTGCGCGGGTCCATGACCCATAAAGAGAATAGAATCGTTGCTCCATGCGGCTTTCCAGGCGGTGTGGAGGGTTTCTTCGAGATGTGGAAAAGGTGGGATGAGGGCTGCGATCAGGGTCGACCCTAGTGTTTAGTTCTTCCGGACGACATGGTTTTTCTGGGATTAATTCGGCGTAAGCCTGCTTGCTTTTACCAAATCCGACAAATATTATGATTTCATGCCATTTGCCGAATGGCTGGCGGAAGTAAGCCGGTTGAAGTAGAGAGTGTGCATCATTGGTGCGATGCAATATTCGGGGTCGGCGGCAGATGGCAGGGCAGCCTTCAGTGCAGCGAAGGTTCCGTTCATGTGGAAGAACAAGAGTGAGGAAACCATGGCCAAAATGGTACTCATTGAAGCGCACCCACTGTTGCGACTCGGTCTCTGGCAAATCCTGAGCGAGCTCGACGACATTTGGGAAATACAGGGAATGGGGGTGGCGGATCTGTCCAAGGCGGACGCCACGCAGTCGGAGGCCGACTTGCTGATATACGGCCTGCCAACCGACCCGGACCTGGCAGTGGGTGCGCTGAGTGAAATCCAGAGTGTGTTGTCGCCCAAGCGGATCCTGTTGCTGAGCGACATCATGCCTTTGCCGATTCCAATGCAGGCGCTGCCGGTCAATGCGGTCTGCGGCTGCCTGCCCAAGACCGCGCCGGTGGAGGTGCTTGAAGCGGCCATCCGCCTGGTGATGGCGGGCGGCCAGTGCTTCCCCGGCGAGCAGGCCCTGCAGCCTGCCATCGCGGCGGGCTATCCCTCGGCCATGCGCGTCACCAATGACGGCGTCAAACCCACCATGCCGATCTCGACCGGCGCCCAGTTGCTGCAGATCACGCCGCGCCAGTACGAGGTGCTGGTGCTGCTGGCGCGAGGCTACCCGATCAAGACAGTCAGCCGCATGCTCAATATTTCCGTGGCGACCGCCAAGACCCATGCATGCACGCTGTATCAGCGCCTGCATGTGAAGAACAAGGGCGAGGCGGTCTATACGGCGTTGCAGCGCGGGGCGACGCTGGAGTGGGCCGAGGCCGGCGCGCGCGAAGCCGAGCGACCGACCTATGTCTGCCGCTAGGGCAGGCTTGCCGGCCGCCGTCACGCGAGTGGCTGTCGACCGGTAGCCATCCTCCCGGCCAAAAGATAGGGCTCATTCATTCTCCTGAAGGAGAGGCATGCATGGTTGCCGCTGATAGCATGAATCTCATCTGCATACACACGCCTGCGTGGCCCCGGCAGCGGGGCGCCACGCGTGGCGCGGGTGACAGATGGAGATTCCCGCGCAAGCGCCCGCAGGCCGTCGGCCTCGACCATGCATACGTCGTATCGCAGGTGCGCATGGGCATGCGCGGGTCCGACCCGGACTCGCCGCTAAAGGCCCGTGCGCATGACGACCGTTCTCATCGAAGACTATGCGTTGTTGCGAATCGCCATCCAGCACGTGCTGGAGCATGGGCGCGGCGCCGGACAGGTACGGGCGCTCGCTTCCGCCGAACTGGAGGCCGTGGCGAGCAGCGTGGACCGGCCGCCGGAACTGGCGATCCTGGGCTGTTCGGGCGTGAGCGAGCACGACCAGCTGATGCTCACGCGCGTTATCGCGACGCTGGCGCCGCGCAACATGCTGCTGCTGTATCCCGAGCTCGATCTGGCGGTGCTCACGGCGGCCGCGCGCGCCGGCGTGGCGGGCTATGTGGCCAAGTCGCTCAGCCCCGACGCGCTGGGCGCGGCGATCAGCCTGGTGATGGCCGGCGGCCAATGCTACCCGCTGCCGGTGCAGGCCAGCGCGACGCCGGTGCGCGGCGCCATGCAGCTGACCCAGCGGCAGGAACAGATACTGCGCCTGATGGTGCAAGGCAAGACCATGCGCGAGATCAGCCGCGAGGTCGGCACGTCCGTGGCCACCGTCAAGAGCCATGCGCGCACGCTGTACTGGAAGCTGAACGCGCGCAACCAGGCCGCGGCCGCCTATGCCGCCGTCAGCCTGGGGCTGGTGCCAGGCCTGCGCGAGGACAAGGATACCGGCCCGGCGGACCCGCCGGCGTAGTCCGTCTGCCGGAGAGGCGAGGACGGCAAAACACGGTGCAATGCGGCTACCGCCGCTGGCGTGCCTGAACCGGCGACGGCCATTATTCGCGCGAAATCTTTATGGATACGCCCACCATGCACGGATCTTTCGACTGGGACGGCTCGCGAACCGGCGCCGGGGTCTTCGGGCCCTACGATATCCGCGGCCGCACAGGCGAGGAGATCGATGCCGGATTCGCCCACGCGCTCGGCCTGACGCTCGGACGGCGCGCCGTGGCCACGCATGCGGGCGCGGTGGTGGTCGGGCGCGACGCCACCTTGAGCAGCGTCGCGCTGGCGGCGGCGCTGCAGGCGGGTATACGCGCCGCCGGCACGCACGTCATCGACATCGGGCGGGTCACCACGCCCATGATGTACTACGCCACCCGCCTGACCGAGACCGGCGCGGGCGTGGCCGTGACAGGCCGGCGCGACGGGCAGGCCCACAGCAGTTTCAAGATCATGATGCATGGCGCCGCGCTGTACGGCGCCGGGCTGGGCGAGTTGCGCGAGGCCATGATCGAGGCCGACGGCGCCGCCGACGCGGCCGAGTCGCCGGGCGCGCGCCGGCAGCTGGCCGTGCTGCCCTGCTATCAGGCGCGGTTGTTGTCCGACATCCGGCTGCGCCGCCCGCTCAAGGTGGCGCTGGACTGCGGCCACGGCGTCACCAGCCTGTATGCGCCGGACCTGCTGCGCGAGCTGGGCTGCGAGGTGACGGCGCTGTTCGCCGACGGCGACCCGGGGCCGGCCGACCATCCCGCCAACCCGGGCGACCCGCGCAACCTGCAGGACCTGATCTATTGCCTGCGCTATTCGGACTGCGAAGTGGGGCTGGCGTTCGACGGCGACGGCGACCGCCTGGCGGTGGTGTCCAAGAGCGGCGAAATCATCTGGGCCGATCGGCTGCTGGTGCTGCTGGCGCGCGACGTGCTGGCGCGGCGCCCGGGCGCATCGGTGATCTACGACGTCAAGTGCGGCCGCCTGGCCCCGCGTGGCATCGAGCAGGCGGGCGGCGAGCCGCTGATCTGGAAATCCGGGCCGGGGCAGATCAAGGCGCGCATGCAGGAGACCGGCGCGCTGCTGGCCGGCGAAATGAGCGGGCGCCTGTATTTCAAGGACCGCTGGTACGGTTTCGACGATGCGATCTATGCGGCCGCGCGCGTGCTGGAGCTGCTCTCGGGCGTGGCCGATGCGACGGCGTTGCTGACGCAGGCGCCGGCGTCGTTCACGGCGCCCGAGACGCGGGTGGCGCTGCCCGAGGCGGACCTGCAGGCCATCCTGGCGGCCATGCAGGTGCGCGGCGGCTTCCCTGGCGCGCGGCGCATCACGTACCTGGACGGCGTGCGCGTGGACTACGACGACGGCTTCGGCCTGGTCCGCCAGGCATGCGGCGCCGCGGTCCTGGCGCTGCGCTTCGAAGGCGACACGGCCGCCGCGCTGGCGCGCATCCAGGCCGAGTTCCGGCGCGAACTGGCGCGCATCGCGCCGCATCTGTCCATTACCTTCTGAGAGGCTCGCATGCCGGAAAACGCCCAGCCCCATGCGGTCATCCCCGCCGCGGACCTCCAGCTTTCGGCGCAAAGCCCGCAGTGGCGCGTGTTCGCCGCGGCGGCGGCCGGCGCGTCGCTGGTGGCGCGCCCGCTGCGCGTCATCGAGGCGGCGGGCATTTATGTGGACCTGAGCATGCAACGCCACAGCAGCGCGCTGGCCCAGGCCGGCCTGGCGCTGCTGCAGGCGCGCGACGTGCTGGGCGCGCGCGCCGCGTTGTTCGCGCCGGGCGCGCCGGATGCCGCGCATGGCCGCTATCCGGTGCTGCGCGCGGGCTACGGCGCCCATCCGGAAGAGCAGTGCGACATCGAGGTCGAGATCGAATACGCGCGCATGCTGGAGTTCGTGCGCGAACTCGATCGCGGCGGCGCCTGCCCAGCGGTGCTGTATCTCGGCGGGGGGGCGGGGCAATGGGCCTTGCGGCTGGCGCTGCAGGCCTTCGGCGGGCCGGCGCAGCGCCGCCAGCTGCGCTTTGTGAGCGGCGGCGACGCAGCGGCGCTGCACGAGGCGCTGGCGGGGCTGGGCCCGCGCCGTACCCTGGTGGTGGCGGCCAGCCGCGGTTTCGAACCGTCCGAGACGCTGGACAACGCGCGCGCCGCCATAGACTGGCTGCGCCGCGCCGGTATCGACGATGTCTCGGCGCACCTGGTGACCGTCACCGGCAACGAGTCGGCGGCGCGCGCGCTGGGCGTGGCGGCCGCGCGGGTCTTCCGCCTGCCGTCCTGGCTGCAGCCGCGCCACGAGCTCTGGTCGGTGGGCGCGCTGCCGGTGGCGCTGGCGCTCAGCGTCGACATGCTCAAGGCGCTGCGCAGCGGCGCCGCCGCCATGGACCAGCATTTCCTGCAGGCCGCGCCGGCGGTCAACGCGCCGATGCAGATGGCGCTGGCCGCGGTGGCCAATACCAGCGCCATGCACTGGCCGACCCACGCGCTGGCGGTGTACAGCGCCCGCCTGGCGGCGCTGCCGGCTTGCGTGCAGCAGCTGGAAATGACCTTGGCGGGCCGCGCGCCGGCCAGCCTGCCCGCCTATTCCGTGGTCTGGAGCCCGGCCGGCGCGCCCGGACCGGGCGCATTCTTCGAGTGGCTGCATCGGGCGCCGGCCGGCGCTCCGGTGGATTTCATCGCCGGCCTGGACGAATACCCGGCCAGCCCGCCGGCCCACCGCGCCCTGCTGGCCAATTGCCTGGCGCAGCGCGAGGCGCTGCTGCGCGGCCTGCCCGCCGGGCCGGGCCAGCCGGCTGCCGGCGGCGGCCGGCCTTCGACGCTGGTCGTGCTCAGGCAGGTCGACCCGCGCGCCGTCGGGGCCTTGCTGGCGCTGTACGAGCACAAGGCGTTCGTGCAGGCGGCGCTGTGGGGCGCCGCCCTGGGCGGCGCCGACCAGGCCCAGGCCTGTCAGCGGCTGGCGCAGGACATCGCGCGCCAATTGGCGGTGCCGCCGGCGGCCGGGCCGGTCGACTGGGGCCATGATTCGTCCACGGCGTTCTGGATCGACCGCTATCGCGAGCAGGGCGGCGCGGGCGCGGCGGCCGGCCGCACGGCATAGCCGGCCCTAAACCCTGTTGGCGTATCGGCCGCCGCGCGCAAACGACGGCGAGCGGTTACAGTTGATGCAACGGCGGCGCCGGGCGGCGCCGCGCGGCATCATCAACGAGGCTACGCCATGTTTCATCTGTTCTGTGTGACGGCCCCGGCGGCCGTCCTCACCGCCACGCCGGAGTCGCGCGCATGAGCGGTTCTTCCCATTATCCCGTCGCCAACTGGAACCTCGACGGCATCGTCTCCGGCTTGCGCGGCGCGCGCCAGGAGTGGCGCGGCCCGCGCGGCCGCCTGCGCGAGGAGTCCGAGTCGGGCGTGCGCGAGTTTCCTTCCCAGGAAAGCCTGCGCGACATCATGCGGCAACTGGTCGGCGCGCTGTTTCCCATGCGCCTGGGCCCCATCGACCTGCGCGAAGAGGTCGAGGATTTCTACGTCGGCCACACCATCGGCGCCGCGCTGGACGCGCTGCTGCACCAGGTCTGCCTGGAGCTGCAGCACCTCGGACGCGACGATCCGCAACCCTACGGACAGGTGCTCGAGCGCGCGGTCGACATCGTGCGCCGCTTCGGCGCCGAGTTGCCGGCGGTGCGCAAGGCGCTGGACCTGGACGTCACGGCCGCCTACCAGGGCGACCCGGCCGCGCGCAGCGTCGACGAGGTGCTGCTGTGCTATCCGGGCGTGACCGCCATGATCCACCACCGCCTGGCCAATGTGCTGTATCGGCTGGGCGCGCCCATGCTGGCGCGCATCGTCGCCGAGATCGCCCATTCCGACACCGGCATCGACATTCATCCGGGCGCGACCATCGGGCGCAGCTTCTTCATCGACCACGGCACGGGCGTGGTGATCGGCGAAACGGCCATCATCGGCGAGCGCGTGCGGCTCTACCAGATGGTCACGCTGGGCGCCAAGCGCTTTCCGCCGGGCGAGAACGGCGAACTCAAGAAAGGCCTGCCGCGCCATCCCATCATCGAGGACGACGTGGTCATCTACGCCGGCGCGACCATCCTGGGCCGCATCACCATCGGCCAGGGTTCGACCATCGGCGGCAATGTCTGGCTCACGCACAGCGTGCCGCCGAACAGCACCGTGACGCAGGCCGGCGCGATCAACGACATGCCCGATTGCGGCCTGGGCGGCTGAGGACGCAACCATCCCGCTTGCCCGGCCCCGGCGGCCGGGCGCGCTTTCCGGAGCAGGCGCAATGAAATCGGATTCTCCCGCCGTCAATCCGGCGCCGCCGCTGTGGCCCATCATCCTGGCCGCCGGCATCGTGCTCGGGCTGCCGCTGGGCCAGCGGCACAGTGTCGGCCTGTACCAGCTGCCGCTGGTGCAGTCGTTCGGGCTGACGCGCGAAACCTTCTCGTTCGCCATCGCCATCCAGAACATCGTCTGGGGCCTGGCGCAGCCGTTCTCCGGCTACCTGGCCGACCGCTACGGCACGGCCCGCGTGGTGGCCGGCGGCGCCTTGCTGTACGTGGCGGGCTTGCTGCTGACCACGGTGTCGGACGGACGGCTCAGCCTGACCCTGTCGGCCGGCGTGCTGGTCGGGCTGGGGCTGGCGGGCACGGCCTGGACGGTCAACGGCGTGGTGGGCCGCAGGGCGCCGGCCGCGCGCCGCTCGGCGGCGCTGGGCGCGGTCTCGGCCATGGGCGCGCTAGGTGTCGATTCTCAATAGGTTATTCACATCTGGGATACGCGTGATGGGTGGCTGATGTCCGAGAGCGGAGTGTGGCCGACACCAGTTGTAGCGGTCAATGAAGGGCTGCAAGGCAGCCTGTCGTTCGGCTGAGCTCGTGTAGGGCCTGGCGTATGCCCACTCCCGTAAGCAGGTCTGCACGAGGCGCTCGGCCTTGCCGTTGGTCTTGGGGGTGTAGGGGCGGGTGCGGATGTGACGGATTCCCAGCTCCACGCACACCGCCCGAAAGGTCCTGGAGACGTAGCCGCTGCCGTTGTCGGTCATCACGCGGTCGATGCGCACGCCCAGACTGGCGTAGTAGGCGGTGGCTTGGCGCAGGAACTCAGCGCACTGATCGCCGCCCTCATCGTCGAGGATGCGAGCAAAGGACACGCGCGAGAAGTCATCGATGGCCAGGTGCACAGCGTCCCAGCCAATGCCGCGGTTGCGGTTCTGGGCCCGATCGCCGGTGATGCGATGGCCCACGCCCCGGATGCGGCCCAGCCGCTTGGTGTCGATGTGCAGCAGCTCGCCTGGGCTGGCGCGTTCATAGCGGCGCACCGGCGCCGGCGGCTCCAGCGAGGCGAGTCGACTCAGGCCGATGCGTTCCATATACCGCGCCACGGTGGCCAGGCTGCGGCCGGCTTCACGCGCGATGCGCCACAGCGGCAGACGCTGGCGGCGCTGCTGGGCGAAGTGCTCAACCTGCTCGGGCGCACAGGCCTTCGGGCTGCGGTGCGGGCGAGAACTGCGGTCAAGCAGGCCGTCCAGACCTTCGCTTCGGAAGCGGGCAAGCCACTTGTAACCGGTGCGCAGGCTCACCCCTGCCGCCTGGCTGGCCTGCCTCATCGTCCAGTTCTGTTGCATCACCCTGTTAACAAGAAGGGCTCGACCTAGGCGGGTCAATCGCGCATGCTTATGGTTGTTCATCCAGTGTCCTGCCCTGAGTTGCGATGGCGTGGTAACCACAGCATCCCAGGTCCGGCCTGGATGAACAACCTATTGAGACATCACAGCTAGGGCAGTTCGTGATGCTGCCCCTGGGCATGTACCTGATCGGCGCCTTCGGCTGGCAAGGGGCGCTGGGGCTGTGCGCGGCGGTGCTGGCCTGCATGGCGCCGCTGGCCTGGCTGTTGCGCGAGGCGCCGCGCCAGCCCTCGGCCGCGCCGGCCGCGCCGGCCACCCAGTCCGGCGGCGGCGTGCGCGCCGCCCTGGGCAACCGCGACCTCTGGCTGCTGTGGCTGGGTTTCATGGCCTGCGGGTTCCACCTGGCATTCATCGCCACCCATCTGCCCGCCTATCTGGCCGACAAGGGCATAGGCGGCGGCACGGCGGCGCTGGCGCTGGGGCTGGTCGGCCTGTTCAATATCGCCGGTACGTTCTTCTTCGGCCTGATGGGCGAGCGCTATCCCAAGAAATACGTGCTGGCGTTTCTCTACCTGGTGCGCACCGCGGTGATCACGGTGTATTTCCTGGCGCCGGTCAGCCAGTTCTCCACCTTGCTGTTCGCCAGCGCGATGGGTTTCCTGTGGCTCTGGGCACCGCGCCGGTGACGACCGGCCTGGTGGCGCAGCTGTTCGGCCTGGGCGCGCTTTCCACGCTGTTCGGCGTGGTGTTCCTCGGGCACCAGGTCGGCAGTTTCCTGGGCGTGTGGCTGGGCGGCGTGATCTTCGACCTGTCGGGCTCGTACGATGCGGTGTGGCTGCTGTCCATCGCCATCGGCCTGTTCTCGGCCGCCATGCACCTGCCGGTGCGCGAGCCGGCGCGCCGGCTCGCGGCCGCGGCGCCGTGACGGGGCGCGCGCGTGGATAGCCGCATGTCCGACCTGCAGGCGCTGCGGGGGTTCCTGGGTGGCAGCGAACGCCTGTTCGTCCTGACCGGCGCCGGCTGCAGCACTGCCTCCGGCATTCCCGACTACCGCGACGGGCAGGGGCAGTGGAAGCGCAAACCGCCGATCGACTTCCAGGCGTTCATGGGCGGGCAGCCCGCGCGGGCGCGCTATTGGGCGCGCAGCATGGTGGGCTGGCGCCATTTCGGCCAGGCCCGCCCCAATGCCGCGCACCATGCGCTGGCGCGCCTGGCGCAGCGCGGCCAGGTCGACCTGCTGGTCACGCAGAACGTGGGCCGGCTGCACCAGGCCGCCGGCGGCCGCGAAGTGCTGGACCTGCATGGCAGGCTGGACGAAGTGCGTTGCATGCAGTGCGACTGGCGCGGGCCGCGCGGGCCATGGCAGCACACGCTGGAACTGGCCAACCCGCAATGGGCGGCGCTGCAGGCCGGCGCGGCGCCCGATGGCGACGCCGACCTGGAGGGGTAGGACTTTTCCCGGTTCGTCGTGCCGTCCTGTCCGCGGTGCGGCGGCATCGTCAAGCCCGATGTGGTGTTCTTCGGCGAGACCGTGCCGCGCGAGCGGGTGCAGCGCGCCTACGCCGCGCTGGAGCATGCCGACGCCGTGCTGGTGGTCGGCTCGTCCCTGATGCTGTATTCCGGCTATCGCTTCGTGCAGGCCGCCGCCCGCGCCGGCCTGCCCATTGCCGCGATCAACCTGGGCCGCACCCGCGCCGATGACATGCTCGCCCTGAAAGTCAGCCGGCCCTGCGACGAGGTGCTGGCCGAGGTCGTGTCCTAGGGTGCCTGTCCCTGCGGGGACAGGTACCTGGAGTCTGCGTGCACCGTCAGTGGGTGCCTGTCCCCGCAGGGGGACAGGCACCCTTGCCACAGGTGTCGCTCCCCCCGGGCGCCTTGGCGGCGGGTTACACCGCCAGCGGCACCGCGTCGCCCAGCAGCGCCTGGTGGGCGGTGTGCCAGGTGCCGCCGTCGGGCGCGTACAGCAGGCCGCCGGAGCGGTGGGTGGGCTTGTACGGCGAGCCGTCGAAGTGCGCGCTGTAGCCGCCGGCTTCGCGGTGCAGCAGCCAGCCCGCGGCGTGGTCCCAGGGCGTCAGCTTGTTGTAGAGCAGCACATGGCAATGGCCCGAGGCGGCCAGGCGGTACTCGTGCGCGGCGCAGCGCAGCGACGCGGTCGAGCCCAGGCGCGCCTGGTTGGCGGTGACCTGCTCGCGCAGGCCGTCGGGCAGGTTGGAGGTGGAGATCATGCCGTCCATCTCATTGGCCGGGGCCGCGCCGGCCATGTGCAGCGCCTGCTGCGTGCCGTCCTCGTAGTCGATCCAGGCGCCTTCGCCGCGCACGGCCAGCGCCGCGTCGTGGCCGATGGGGTCGTAGATCACGCCGGCCAGCACGTCGCCGCGATGGCACACGGCGACCATCATGCCGAACAAGGGCAGGCCGGCCACGTAGTTGCGGGTGCCGTCGATGGGGTCGATGAGAAAGGCCAGGTCGGCATCGACCAGCATGTTGAGCAGCGCCGGGTTGCGCGCCGAGGCTTCCTCGCCGATCAGCACCGCGCCCGGATACAGCTTGCCCAGGCGCGCGGCGATGTGGCGCTCGGCCTCTTCGTCGGCGATGGTGACCAGATCGCGCGGCGAACTCTTGCCGCGCACCGCGTCCTCGGTCAGGTGGCGAAAGCGCGGCAGGACCTCGGAACGGGCGGCTTCGGCAAGCAGGGCGGCGATGCGGCGCGTTTCGTCGCGCGAGAATGTCCGGTTCATGGAATGGGGGAACAATGTACGACCCGCAAATCTAGCATGGGCCGGCGCGCCGGCCTATGACAAAAATGGCCGGGGCTTGGCGCCTGGGTGTGCGGCGTTTGGATGAGGGCGGGCGCGGCAAGGCGAAAAAAGGCCGGCGCCCGAAGGCGCCGGCCTTGCTTGCCCGCGGGCTGGACTCAGGCGCCCAGGTCCACGCAGAGGTATTTCAGCTCGAGGTAGTCCTCGATCCCGTACTTCGAGCCTTCGCGGCCCAGGCCGGATTGCTTGACGCCGCCGAACGGGCCGACTTCATTGGAGATGATGCCGGTGTTGATGCCGACGATGCCGTATTCCAGCGCTTCGGAGACGCGCCAGATCCGGGCGTAGTCGCGCGTGTAGAAGTAGGCGGCCAGGCCGAAGATGGTGTTGTTGGCCATGCCGATGACTTCGTCTTCGCTTTCGAACTTGAACAGCGGGGCGACCGGGCCGAAGGTTTCCTCGACGGCAAAGCGCATCGACTGCGTGACGTCGCGCACCACCGTGGGCTGGAAGAAGCTGCCGCCCAGCGCATGCGGCTGGCCGCCGGCGATGACCTTGGCGCCGTGCGCGGTGGCGTCGGCGATGTGTTCCTGCACCTTGGCCACGGCGGCGGTGTCGATCAGCGGGCCCTGGGTGACGCCCTGTTCGAAGCCGTCGCCCACCTTCATGGCGTTGACCTTCTCGACCAGGCGCTTGGCCACTTCCTCGTAGACGCCGGCCTGCACGTAGATGCGGTTGGCGCATACGCAGGTCTGGCCGGCGTTGCGGTACTTGGAGGCCAGGATGCCGTCGATGGCGCGATCCAGGTCGGCGTCGTCGAACACGATGAACGGCGCGTTGCCGCCCAGTTCCAGCGACAGTTTCTTGATGGTGGGCGCGCATTGCTCCATGAGCGTGCGGCCGACTTCGGTCGAGCCGGTGAAGCTCAGCTTGCGTACCACTTCGCTTTCGCACAGGGCCGCGCCGATTTCACGCGAGCTGCCGGTCACGACCTGGAACACGCCGGCCGGCACGCCGGCCTGCTCAGCCAGCACGGCCAGCGCCAGCGCGGTCAGCGGCGTCTGCTGGGCCGGCTTGACCACCATGGTGCAGCCGGCGGCCAGGGCCGGGCCGACCTTGCGGGTGATCATGGCGGCCGGGAAGTTCCACGGCGTGATGGCGGCGGTCACGCCGATGGGCTGCTTGAGCACCATCAGGCGCTGGCCGCCCTTGGGGCTTTGCAGGATGTCGCCGTCGATGCGCTTGGCTTCTTCGGCGAACCACTCCAGGAAGGACGCGGCGTAGGCGATCTCGCCGGCGGCCTCGGCTACGGGCTTGCCTTGCTCGGACGTCATGATGACGGCCAGGTCCTGCTGGTTTTCCATCGTCAGCTGGGCCCACTTCAGCAGGATCGCGGCGCGCTCCTTGCCGGTCCTGGCGCTCCAGGCGGGCAGGGCGGCCTCGGCGGCGTCGATGGCCTGCTCGGCTTCCTTGCGGCCCAGCTTGGGCACCGAGATGATGGTCTTGCCGGTGGACGGGTTATCGACCGGGATGGACGGGCCGTTGCCGGCGCCTACCCACTTGCCGTCGATGTAGCAGGCGTCGCGCAGCAGTTCGGCGCGGCTCAGGGGTTGGGTCAACTGCGTCATGAAAAATCCTCCTCAATACAGACGCGGGATGGTGGCGCCCATGGGGGCGCCCCCATCCCGCGTCGAACGATCCAAACAATCAGGCGGCGATGGTTTCGGCCAGGATGTCCAGCGCGCGAGCGAACTGGTCATCGGGGATGGTCAGGGGATACAGGAAACGCAGAACGTTTCCGTACACACCGCAGCTTAGCAAAATCAGGCCGCGCTCGATGGCTTGCTGCTGGATGCGCTTGACCGCCTCGGCGTCGGGCTTGCCGGTGGCCGGGTCGTTCAGCTCCAGCGCGACCATCGAACCCAGGCCGCGCACGTCGGCGATGGCCGGGCACTTGGCGCGCAGGCCTTCCAGGCGGTCCATCAGGCGCTTGCCCAGTTCGGCGGCGCGCTCGCACAGTTTTTCCTCGGCGATCACGTCCAGCACCGCGTGCGCGGCGGCCACGGCCAGCGGGTTGCCGGCGTAGGTGCCGCCCAGGCCGCCGGCGGCCGGGCCGTCCATGACTTCGGCGCGGCCCACCACGCCCGAGATCGGCATGCCGCCGCCCAGGCTCTTGGCCATGGTGATCAGGTCGGCCTGTACCGAATGGTGCTGCATGGCGAACAGCTTGCCGGTGCGCGCGAAGCCGGTCTGCACTTCGTCGGCGATCAGCAGGATGCCGTGCTCGTCGCACACCTTGCGCAGCGCCTGCATCAGTTCGGGCGGCGTGACGTTGAAGCCGCCTTCGCCTTGCACCGGCTCGATGATGATGGCGGCCACGCGCTTGGGATCGATGTCGACCTTGAACAGCAGGTCCAGGGCCTTGAGCGAGTCGGCCACGCTGATGGCCTGCGTGGCGTTGGGGAACGGTACGTGGAACACGTCGCCCGGCATCGGGCCGAACGCCAGCTTGTAGGGCGCGACCTTGCCGGTCAGGGCCATGCCCATCATGGTGCGGCCATGGAACGCGCCCGAGAACGCCACCACGCCCGAGCGGCCGGTGTAGGCGCGGGCGATCTTGACGGCGTTTTCCACCGCCTCGACGCCGGTGGTGAAGAAGGCGGTCTTCTTCAGGCCTTCGATCGGGGCCACGGCGTTGATGCGCTCGGCCAGCGATACGTAGCCTTCGTACGGCACGATCTGGTAGGCGGTGTGGGTGAAGTTGTCCAGCTGGGCGGCGATGGCGGCCTTGACCTTGGGATGGCGATGGCCGGTGTTCAGCACCGCGATGCCGCCGGCGAAGTCGATGTACTCCTTGCCCTCGGCATCCCACAGGGTCGAGTTTTCCGCCCGCACGGCGTAAAAGTCACACATCACGCCGACGCCGCGCGGGGTGGCCAGCGTACGACGCGTATTCAGATCTCGGTTTTTCATCTCAGGCTCGTTAGGCAAATGGAATGCCGTATGCACGGCGCAATGTGGCGGCCGCCATGGGACGCCGTCCAGCTTCTATTTAATGCTAAGATGGCCCCATTCAGGGGAACCACTTTTACAAAACAGGTAGAACCAATTGAGGTCCATTGTCGGCGATTTGTTGCTCCTGCGCCTGGGGGACGTGGCCGAGGGCCCGATGAACCAGCGTCTCTACCGCGCCATCCGCGAGGCCATCCTCGATGGCGCCATCGCGGCCGACACGCGCCTGCCCGCCACGCGCGACCTGGCGGCCGAGCTGGGCATCGCGCGCAACACCGTGGTGCACGTCTACAGCCAGCTGCAGGCCGAGGGCTACACGCACAGCCGCCAGGGCAACGGCACTTTCGTCACCGCATCGCTGCCTGACGCCTACCTGGCCAGCGGCCGCCACGCGCGCCGCCCGGCCATCGCGGCGGTTCGCCCCACGCTGTCCGAGCGCGGCGCGCGCATCGTCGACCAGGTGTCGGCCTCGCCGTACCAGTGGGGCGCCTTCATGCCGGGCGTGCCCGATCTTACCGAGTTCCCGCACCAGAAGTTCGGCCGCCTGTTCAGCACGCTGTGGCGCAATCCCCACCCGGAGATGCTGACCTATGCCTACGGCGGCGGCCTGCCGGCGCTGCGCGAGGCGCTGGCCCAGCACCTGGCCCTGACCCGCTCGATCGACTGCGATCCCGAGCAGATCATCATCACCGAGGGCTCGCACCAGGCCATCGACCTGGCCACCCGCATCCTGGGCGGCCATGGCGACCTGGCCTGGATCGAGAACCCGGGCTACTGGGGCGCGCGCAGCGTGCTGATCGCCAATGGCATCCGCATCGAGCCGCTGCCGGTCGACGAAGAGGGCATGCAACTGCCGGCCGAGCCGGTGGCGCAGCCGCCGCGTTTCATTTTCGTGACGCCGTCGCACCAGTACCCGCTGGGCTCGGTGATGTCGCTGGCGCGGCGCCGGCAACTGCTGGCGCTGGCGCGCAGCTGGGGCAGCTGGATCATCGAGGACGACTACGACAGCGAGTTCCGCTTCTCGGGCCGGCCGATTTCCTCGCTGCAAGGACTGGAGCCGGACGCGCCGGTGATCTACCTGGGTACGTTCAGCAAGACGCTGTACCCGGGCCTGCGGGTGGGCTACCTGGTGCTGCCCAAGGCGCTGGCCGGCGCATTCCAGGCCGCGCACGCCGAGCTGTACCGCGAAGGCCACCTGGTCACGCACGCGGTGCTGGCCAGCTTCATCGCCGAGGGCCATTACGCCGCTCATATCCGCCGCATGCGCATGCTGTACGGCCGGCGCCGCGCCATCCTGGTCAACCTGATCGAGCGGCGCCTGGGCGCCCAGTGGCTGCATCCGGATTCGAGCGACGCGGGCCTGCACCTGGTGCTGGACTTCCCGTCGGGGCTGGACGACAAGCAGGTGATGCAGGCCGCCCATGCGCGCGGCGTGCTCACGCGCGCGCTGTCGCGCTACTACGCCGAAGGCACCACGCCGCGCCAGGGCCTGCTGCTGGGCTACGCCTGCGTGCCGGAGAACGACATCGCGCGCAAGTTCGAGCTGGTGCTCGACAGCCTGGCCGAAGTGGCGCAGCGCAGCCGCGCCTAGCTAGGGCGCCAGCGCTGCCGCCAGCCCGGCCGCGTTGCGCATGCCCTGGTCCTCGTAGTTGGTGTTGAACACCGCGTGCGTCTGCCGCGCGCGCTCGGCCAGGCGCCTGACGCGCTCGGCCAGCTCGGCGAGCTCCTGCGGCGAGTATTCATACTGGAAGCGGCTCGACGAGGCCGCCGCGCGGCTGTTCCAGGCGCCGGCGTTGCGGCCGTGCAGGCGCACCAGCGCCAGCTCGGGGTGGGTGCGCGCCCAGACCGGCGGCACGCTGTTGGCAAAGCCTTGCGGGCTGTCGACCACCGTGTGCACCAGCTCCAGCTCGCGTTCCAGCGCCAGGGTCCAGTTGCTGGCGGCCGCGCTGTCGAACCAGCTGGCGTGGCGCATTTCCGCGGCCATGACGAGTCCGCCGGCATCGCGCAGGCGGGCCGCGCAGTCGCGCACGCGGGCCACGCCGCGCGCCTCGCGCCGCACCCAGGGCGCAAACTGGCAATGCACCGCGCCCAGCTTGCCGGCCTGGCGCAGCGGCTCCAGCGCCAGCACGTAGCGGCGCCACAGTTCGTCGCGTACCGCGCCCGGCACCTGGTCGTCGAACACCGCATCGCCCGCGCCGGGCACTTCGCGCCGCAGGTCGGCCGGCAGCGCCGCGCGCGGCGTCTGGTGGCCCGTGAAGAGGCGAAACGCCTTGATATTGAAGACAAAGCCCGGCGGCGTGCGCTGCGCCCACAGGTAAGCCGTGTGCGGGTCGGGAAGGGCGTAGAAGCTGGCGTCGATCTCGGCCATGCCGAATCGGGTGGCGTAGTACTGCAGGCGCGCTTGCGGCGTGCGCGCGGCCGCGGGGTAGAACCGGCCGCACGCCAGCAGGGTGGGGTCGGTCCAGGAGGCGGTGCCGATGAGGATGTTCATGCCTGGGCGCAGCGGCCGTTCGAACGAAATGCCGGAAATTCTGTATAAATATACAGTGTCGTCCAATTCGCCCGTTTCCATGTCCGAACCTGCTTCCCGCGCCCCGGCGCCCGCCGATGATCCCCTGGCCGAACTGAACCCCGCGCAGCGCGAGGCCGCCGCGTACGGGGTCGATGCGCCGGCCAGCCAGGCGCTGCTGGTGATCGCCGGGGCCGGGTCGGGCAAGACCAATACGCTGGCGCACCGCGTGGCGCACCTGATCCTGCATGGCGCCGATCCGCAGCGCATGCTGCTGTTGACGTTCTCGCGCCGCGCAGGAAATGGAACGGCGCGTGGGCGGCGTGCTGCAGCGCGTGATGGGCCTGCGCGCCGGGCACGCGGCGCCTGCGTTGCCGTGGGCCGGCACGTTCCACAGCGTGGGCGCGCGGTTGCTGCGCGATTGCGCGCCGCGCATCGGCCTGTCGGAGGCCTTTACCGTGCACGATCGCGGCGACGCCGAGGAGTTGATGGGCATCGTGCGCCACGAGCTGGGGCTGTCGGCCACCCACAACCGCTTCCCGCTCAAGGGCACCTGCCTGGCCATTTATTCGCGCGTGGTCAACAGCCAGGCGCCGCTGGCCGAGGTGCTGCGCCAGGCGTTCCCGTGGTGCGAAGCCTGGGAGGCCGAGCTCAAGCGCCTGTTCCAGGCCTATGTGCTGGCCAAGCAGGAGCAGAACGTGCTCGATTACGACGACCTGCTGCTGTACTGGGCCGAGATGATGCGCGACGCGGGGCTGGCCGCCGATGTCGGCGCGCGCTTCGACCATATCCTGGTCGACGAGTACCAGGACACCAACCGCCTGCAGGCCGCCATCCTGCTGGCCATGAAGCCCGACGGCGGCGGCCTGACCGTGGTGGGCGACGACGCGCAGTCGATCTATTCGTTCCGCGCCGCGAGCGTGCGCAACATCCTCGATTTCCCGCAGCAGTTTCCCGGCGGCGCCAAGGTGGTCACGCTGGAGCGCAATTACCGCTCCACCCAGCCCATCCTGGATGCGTCCAACGCGGTCATCGGGCTGGCCGCCGAACGCTACGCCAAAGCGCTGTGGACCGATCGCGCCTCGTCGCAGCGCCCCGAGCTGGTGAGCGTCAGCGACGAAGCCGGCCAGGCGCGCTGGGTGGCCGACCAGGTGCTGGCGCAGCGCGAGGGCGGGGCCACGCTCAAGTCGCAGGCGGCGCTGTTTCGCGCCTCCAGCCACAGCGCCGCGCTGGAGCTCGAACTGACCCGGCGCAACATCCCGTTCGTGAAATTCGGCGGCCTGCGCTTTCTCGAGGCCGCCCATCTCAAGGACATGCTGTCCGTGCTGCGCTGGGCCGAGAACCCGCGCTCGCGGCTGGCCGGTTTCCGGGTGGCGCAGCTGGTGCCCGGCATCGGCCCGGCCACCGCCGGCAAGCTGATGGACGCCATGGCGCAGGCGGCCGATCCGCTGGCGGCCATGCGCGAGTTCCAGCCGGGCGCGGCGGCGCGCCAGCAGTGGAGCGAATTCGTCGCCACCTACGCGACGCTGCGCGAGGCGCGCCGGCCCTGGCCCGCCGACGTGGATGCCGCGCTGCAATGGTACGGGCCGCAACTGGAGCGCATCTTCGACGACGCGCGCGTGCGCCGCGCCGACCTGGAGCAGCTGGCCCGGCTGGCCGGCGGCTATCCGACGCGCGAACGCTTCCTCACCGAGCTGACGCTGGACCCGCCCGACGCGACCTGCGACGAGTCCGGTCCGCCGCTGCGCGACGAAGACTATATGATCCTGTCCACCATTCACTCGGCCAAGGGCCAGGAGTGGAAGTCGGTCTACATCCTGAACGCGGTCGACGGCTGCATGCCCTCGGACATGGCCACCGGCACGGCCGAGGAGATCGAGGAAGAGCGGCGCCTGCTGTACGTGGCGATGACGCGCGCGCGAGCGGCTGCAGGTGGTGGTGCCGCAGCGCTTCTACGTGCACCAGCAGACCGGGCTGGGCGACCGCCACGTCTACGGCTCGCGCACCCGCTTCATTTCCGAGGCCATGCTGCCGCTGTTCGAGCACCTGCCCAAGCCGCCCGAGCTGCCGTTCGACCGCGCCCGCGCCATCGAGCCGGCCGCGCCGCGCATCGACGTGGCCAGCCGGGTGCGCGGGCTGTTCTCGTAGCGGCCGCGCCGGGCGCGCGACGGTATCATAGGTGCCCAGGCGCATCCCGGCCCGGGATGCGCACAGGGAGACAGTGCAATGACCCAGAACGTTCAGGCCGCGGGCGCGCCGCATGGCGGCGTGGTGGCTTCGGTCGCCTACCTGAATGGCCGCCGCGCGCGCGACGTGCCCATCGACGATATCGCCGGCTACGAGCGTCCCGAACACGGCCTGCTGTGGATCGGCCTGCACGACCCCGACCCCGGGTTGTTGCGGCGCGTGACCGAGGACCTGGGCGCCTGCGACAAGAACCAGGAGGAAATGGTCGAGCCGCACCGGCGCGCCAAGATCATCGACTACGGCAATATGGTGCTCATCGTCGCCATCACCGTCGAGATCGAGGGCGACCGGCCGGTGTTCGGCGAAACCCAGTTCCTGGTCGGCGACGGCGTGCTGGTGACGGTGCGGCGCGGCGCCACGGCCACCCACAGCACCCTGCGCGAACGGCTGGAGGCCACGCCCGACCTGCTCAAGCGCGGCAGCGACTACGTGACCTCGGAATTGCTGGACCTGCTGGTCGACCGCTACGTGGCGGCGGCGGCGCGTCTCGAAAGCGTGGTCGAGAGCGCCGAGCAGAAGCTGCTGATCCGCGGCGCCAAGGACGCCGACATCCGCAAGCTGTACCGCCAGCGCCGCGACCTGCTGCGCATCCATACCGCCATCGCTCCCCTGGCCGAGATCTGCCGCCGCCTGGCGCGCGTGGAGATGTCGCAGATCGATGAGCATGCGCGGCCGTATTTCGGCGAGGTGGCCGACCGCGTGCTGCGGGTCGACGAGCTGCTCAATGCGCTGCGCGAGGCCCTGGCGTTCGCCTTCGAGGCCAGCCAGATGATCGCGCAGGCCCAGCAGAACGACACCACGCGCCGGCTGGCGTCCTGGGCCGCCATCCTGGCCGTGCCCACCGCCGTGGCCGGCATTTACGGCATGAACTTCGAATACATGCCCGAACTGAAGGCGCCCTGGGGCTACCCGGTCACGCTGCTGGCCATCGGCACCGTGTGTTCCATTCTCTACTGGCGCTTTCGCAAGTCGGGCTGGCTGTAGCGCCGGCCCGCACGCGCGCGCGCTGTGGCACACTGCGGTCACCTTCCGACGACGACGAACCGATGCTGCGCAACAAACTCCAACCGCGAGGCGGGCGCCGCGGCCTGGCCGGACTGCTTTCGGCCCTGCTGCTGGCGGCCCTGGCCGCGCTGATCAACTGGCTCTGGCCGCAGGATCATCCCCAGGCGCCGCCGGCACGCCAGGCGCCCGCGGCCAGCGCGGGCGGCGTGCCCGCCGGCAGCTATACCCTGACCGGTCCCATCGTCAACGTGGCCGATGGCGATACCGTGACCCTGCGCGCGCCGGGCGGCCAGCGCCGCATCCGCATGGACAGCATCGACGCGCCCGAGGAAGGGCACGGCAACGAGCAGCCGGGCCAGCCGTTCGCGCAGGCCTCGCGCCAGCACCTGGCCGGCCTGGTCGCCGGCAAGACCCTGACCGCGCAATGCTACGAGCGCGACCAGTTCGACCGCGACGTGTGCGCCCTGATCCTGCCCGACGGCCGGTCGGCCAACCGGGCCCAGGTCGAGGCCGGCTACGCCTGGGCCTATACGGCGCGGCGCGGCGACTACCTGCGCGATCCGGCCATGCCCGGCCTGCAGCGCCAGGCCCGCGAGGCCGGCCGCGGCCTGTGGGCGCAGTCCGGCGCCATCGAGCCCTGGAAGTGGCGCTATGACTGCTGGCGCCAGCGGCGCTGCTGAGCCGGCGCGATCCGTCTTCCGATACGGGCATCCCGGGGTATGGCGGCTCGCCGGCCTTTGCTATCCTTGCGCGAGCATTCGAGATAGGATGGTTACATGACAGGCATGTCCAGGCTGCTGCGTATCGCGGCGCTCCTGTTGCTGGGCGCGATGGCGGGCTGCTCCCGCGAAAGCCTCATCAACAGCCCGTACCCCGCCGGCGCGATGGCCGACAATGCGCTCTACACCGCGTTCGTCAAGCGTTCGCCCAAATACCTGGATCCGGCCAGCTCCTACTCGACCGACGAGACGCCGTACACCTACAACATCTACGAACCGCTGTACGGCTACCATTACCTGAAGCGCCCGTACGAGCTGGTGCCGCGCGCCGCGGCCGCCATCGATGCGCCGCGCTACCTCGATGCGCAGGGCCGCGAGCTGCCGGCCGACGCGCCGGGCGCGCAAATCGCCGAAAGCGTCTACGACATCCGGCTGCGGCCCGGCATCCGGTTCCAGCCCCATCCGGCCTTTGCCCGTCGCGCCGATGGCGGCTACCAGTATTTCCCGCTGGCCGAGGGCGAGCTGGCCGACAAGTTCTACATTCCCGACTTTCCCGCCACCGGCAGCCGCGAGCTGGTCGCCGACGACTACGTCTACGCGCTGCGCCGGCTGGCCAGCCCGCGCGTGGTGTCGCCCATCTACTCCCTGATGGCCGACCATATCGTCGGCATGAAGGACTACGGCGACCGCCTGCGGGCGCGCGACCAGGCGCTGCGCCGCGACCTGCCCGGCGGCGCGCGCACGCTGCCCTGGCTGGACCTGCGCGAGGCCGACGGCTTTGCCGGCGTGCAGGCGCTCGACGCCCATACCCTGCGCATCCGCGTGATCGGCAAGTACCCGCAGTTCAAGTACTGGCTGGCCATGACCTTCACCGCGCCCGTGCCCTGGGAGGCCGACCGCTTCTACAGCCAGCCCGGCATGGCCGAGCACGACCTGTCGCTCAATACCTGGCCGGTGGGCACCGGCCCCTACATGCTGGTCGAGTCGCGCCAGAACTGGCGCCATGTGCTGGCGCGCAACCCCAACTTCCGCGGCGAACCCTATCCGTGCGAAGGCGAGCCGCAGGACCGCGCCGACGGCCTGCTGGCCGATTGCGGCAAGCCCACGCCGTTCATCGACCGGGTGGTATTCAGCGTCGAGAAAGAGGCGGTGCCGCTGACCGGCAAGTTCATGCAGGGCTACTACGACGTGCCGCAGGTCGAGCGCGGCGAGTACGGCGTGTCCATGCTGGTGGCCGCCGGCGACTCGCCCGACAAGGCGGCCCTGTACCGCGACCATGGCATACGCCTGCCCACCACGGTGGAAACCTCCAACTGGTACATGGGTTTCAACTGGCTCGACCCGGTGGTCGGACAGGGCGACACGCCGGCGCAGCAGGAGCGCAACCGCAAGCTGCGCCAGGCCATCAGCATCGCCTTCGACTGGGAAGAATACGTGGCGGTGTTCGAGAACAGCCAGGCCCAGGTCGCCTACGGACCGGTGCCGCCGGGCGTGCTGGGCTACAAGCCCCCGCCCGAGGGCTACAACCCCGTCGTCTACGACCTGGCCGACGGCAAGCCGGTGCGCAAGCCGCTCGATACCGCGCGCCGCCTGCTGGCCGAGGCCGGCTACCCCGACGGGCGCAACGCGCAGACCGGCGCGCCGCTGGTGCTGTATTACGACGCCATGACGGGCGCGGGCGCCAGTCCCATGTTCGACTGGATGCGCCGCCAGTTGGCCAAGCTGGGCATCCAGATGGACGTGCGCTCCACCGACTACAACCGCTTCCAGGACAAGATGCGGCGCGGCACGGCGCAGCTGTTCCTGTGGGGCTGGAACGCCGACTATCCCGACGCCGAGAACTTCCTGTTCCTGCTCTACGGGCCCAATGCCAAGGCCTCCTCGGGTGGCGAGAACGCGGCCAATTACGCGAACGCCGAGTTCGACCACCTGTTCGAGCAGATGAAGCTGCTTGACGACGGCCCCGAGAAAGAGGCCTTGATCGCCCGCATGACGGCCATCGTGCAGCGCGACGCGCCCTGGATGTTCGGCTATTTTCCCATGTCGGGCGGCGCCTACCAGCAATGGGTGGGCAACGCCAAGCCCACCCAGATGGTGCGCAATACGCTGCAATTCATGAAGATAGACCCGGCCACCCGGGTGGCGCGCATCGACGAATGGAACCGGCCGCTGTGGTGGCCATTGGGAGTGCTGGTGCTGCTGCTGGCGCTGGTGATCTGGCCGTCCTACCGGGCGCTCAAGCGCCGCGAGCGCCAGACCGTCTACGGCGCGCGCGCAGCCGCCCCCACCCCGGAGCAACGACCATGACCGGCTATGTCATTCGCCGCCTGCTGTACGGCGTGCTGATCCTGATCGGCGTCAACCTGTTCACCTTCGTGCTGTTCTTCGCGGTCAACACGCCCGACGACATGGCGCGCCTGGCCATCGGCGGGCAGCGGGTCAGCCAGGACGCCATCGAGAAATGGAAGACCGAACGCGGCTACGACAAGCCGCTGTTTCTCAACACCCGGGCCGAGGGCGCGGCGCGCTATACCGACACGGTGTTCTACCAGCGCTCGGTGCCCTTGCTGGCGATGGACTTCGGCGCTTCGGACGGCGGGCGCGACATCGGCCGCGAAATCCGCACGCGCATGGGCCCCAGCCTGGCGCTGGCCCTGCCCACCTTCGTGCTGGGCCTGTTCGCCAGCGTGGTGTTCTCGCTGACCCTGGTGTATTTCCGCGCCACGCGGCTGGACTTCTGGGGCGTGGTGCTGTGCGTGGTGCTGCTGTCCATATCCAGCCTGTTCTACATCATCGCCGGCCAGTGGCTGTTCTCCAAGCTGCTGCGCCTGGCGCCGTATTCCGGCTTCGCCGACGGGCTGGACATGGTCAAGTTCCTGGCGGTGCCCGTGGTGGTGGCGATCATCGCCCGGCTGGGGCCCGAGGCGCGCTTCTACCGCACGCTGTTTCTCGAGGAAATCGGCAAGGACTATGTACGCACCGCCCGCGCCAAGGGCCTGAGCGAGTCGGTCGTGCTGTTTCGCCATGTGCTGCGCAACGCCATGCTGCCCATCCTCACGGGCACGGTATCGGCCATTCCGCTGCTGTTCATGGGCAGCCTGATCGCCGAGTCCTTCTTCGGCATTCCCGGCCTGGGCAGCTACACCATCGACGCCATCAACGCGCAGGACTTCTCCATCGTCCGCGCCATGGTGTTCCTGGGATCCGCGCTCTATATCGTGGGCCTGATCCTCGCCGATATTTCGTACACGCTGGCCGACCCCCGCGTGCGTTTCGAGTAATCGCCATGCCGCTCTTCGTCTTTCTCTGGACCGACATCGCCCTCTACCTGCTGGTGGCCGCCGTGCTGGCGTACGCGTGGCGCGTGAGGCGTTCCCCGACGCTGCGGGCCACCTGGGGCAGGGTGGCGCGCGACGCCCCGGCCATGTGCTCGGCGGTGGTGCTGATGTGCTTCGTGGTGGTCGGCCTGCTCGACTCCGTCCACTACCGCGCGCGGCTGGCGCCCGCGCCCGGCGTGGCGGCCGATGCGCCGCCGGCCTATGCCCCGGTGGTGCGCTCGGCGCTCGACGGCCTGCTCGCCGCCACGGTGCTGGCCCGCCCCGAGAAGACCTATTCCGAGCCGCTGGCGGTGCGCCAGTTCACCAAGGAAACCCTGCTGATCGACGGCAAGCCGCAACGCGACTTCCCGCTGCTGCGCAGCGGCGGGGCGCACCTGCAGGACCCCGACGCCCAGCGCTGGCCCGACCTGCGGCAACGCTTCTGGACCGGCCTGGGGCTGGGGGCGGCCGCCGCGCTGGCCGGCGGCCTGTTGCTGGCGCTGGCGCTGGCGCTGGCGCGGCGCCGGGCGTCGCTGCGCGCGGCCCTGGCCGACCTGGCGGCCAACCGCACCGAGCTGCCGTGGCGCGCCATGTGGATCACCTACGCCATCATCTGCCTGCTGGCGCTCACCGTCTCGATGCTGGCCGGCGGCTACCACGTGCTGGGCACCGACCGCACCGGTAACGACGTGCTGTGGCAGGCGCTCAAGAGCGTGCGCACCGCGCTCATCATCGGCAGCCTGACCACGCTGGCCATGCTGCCGCCGGCGCTGGCGTTCGGCATCGCGGCGGGCTATTTCAAGGGCAAGGCCGACGACGCCATCCAGTACCTGTACACCACGCTCACCTCCATTCCCAGCGTGCTGCTGGTGGCCGCCTGCGCGCTGATGATGCAGGTCTACATCGACAACCATGCCCAGCTGTTCGACACCTCGGCGGCGCGCGCCGACCTGCGGCTGTTCCTGCTGTGCATGATTCTCGGCCTGACGGGCTGGGCCGGCCTGTGCCGGCTGCTGCGCGCCGAGACCCTCAAGCTGCGCGAGCTCGAGTACGTGCAGGCGGCGCGCGCCTTCGGCGTGTCGCACTGGCGCATCATGACGCGCCACCTGCTGCCCAACGTCATGCACATCGTGCTGATCACCGTGGTGCTGGAGTTCTCCGGGTTGGTGCTCTACGAGGCGGTGCTGTCGTACCTGGGCATAGGCGTGGATCCCAGCATGAACTCCTTCGGCTCGATGATCGACAGCGCGCGCCTGGAAATGTCGCGCGACCCCATGATCTGGTGGAACCTGCTGGCCGCGTTCGGCTTCATGCTGGCGCTGGTGCTGGCTGCCAACCTGTTTGCCGACGCCGTGCGCGACGCCTTCGATCCGCGCACGCGGCGGTTCAGGCCGGCGCGCGCGGCCGCGGCGGGAGCCCTGCCATGACCGCGTCCGCGCCTTTGCTGCGCATCGAAGGGCTGGATGTCGACGTGGCCGGCGAGTCCGGCGTCACGCATGCCGTCAAGCGGCTGCAGCTGGCCGTGGCGCAGGGCGAGACCTTCGCCCTGGTCGGCGAGTCGGGCAGCGGCAAGAGCATGACCGCGCTGGCCCTGCTGCGGCTGCTGCCCGATGCCGGGCGCATCGTCGGCGGCCAGATCGAACTGGGCGGCACCGACCTCAACGACCTGTCCGAGCGCGCCATGCGCGGCGTGCGCGGCGGACGCATCGGCATCATCTTCCAGGAGCCCGCCACCAGCCTGAATCCCGTGATGCGGGTGGGCGACCAGATCGTAGAGACCCTGGCCGCCCATACGCCCTTGCGCGGCGCGGCGGCGCGCGAGCGGGCCATCGACTGGCTGCGGCGCGTCGGCATCCCCGAGCCCGAGCGGCGCATCGATGACTATCCGTTCCAGTTCTCGGGCGGCCAGAAGCAGCGCCTGATGATCGCCATCGCGCTGGCGGCCGAGCCCAAGCTGCTGATCGCCGACGAGCCCACCACGGCGCTCGACGTCACCGTGCAGGCCCAGGTGCTGGAGCTGCTGGCCGGCATCCAGCGCGAGATGGGCATGGCGGTGCTGCTGATCACGCACGACCTGGCGGTGGTGCGCAACGTGGCGCATCACGTGGCCCTGATGCGCGGCGGCGAGATCGTCGAAAGCGCCGACGCGCGCACGTTCTTCGAGCGGCCGCGCCATCCCTATGCGCGCGAACTGTTCGAGGCCATTCCCACCTTCGCCAAGCGCGGCCGGCCGCTCTCGGCCCAGGGCCGCGCGGCGGGGCAGGGCAAGGCCGCGCCCGAGGCCGGCGCGGTGGTCCTGGATGTGCAGGACCTGCTGGTGCACTATCCGGTGCGCAAGGGCGTGCTGCGCCGCGTGGCCTCGTGGGTCGAGGCCGTCAACGGCGTCACCTTCACCCTGCGCGCCGGCGAGACCCTGGCGCTGCTGGGCGAATCGGGTTGCGGCAAGACCACCACCGGCAAGGCCTTGCTGCGTCTGGTCGAAGGTGCGCGCGTGCAGGGGCGCGCCATGCTCGATGGGCACGATCTGCTGGGCGCGTCGCGGCGCGAGCTGCGGCGGTTGCGGCAGGACATCCAGATCGTGTTCCAGGATCCCTTCGCGTCGCTCGACCCGCGCATGCGGGTCGGCGATATCCTCGAAGAGGGCATTGCCTCGCTGCGCCCCGAACTGGCCGCTTCGGCGCGCAGGGCGCGGGCCGTGGGCCTGCTGGAGCGGGTGGGGCTGCCGGCCGACACGCCCACGCGCTATCCGCACGAATTCTCGGGCGGCCAGCGCCAGCGCATCGCCATCGCGCGGGCGCTGGCGGTCGAACCGAAGGTGCTGATCTGCGACGAACCCACTTCGGCGCTGGACGTGTCGGTGCAGGCGCAGATCCTCGATCTGCTGCGCGACCTCCAGGCCGAGCTGGGCATCGCCTACCTGTTCATCATGCACAACTTCGGCGTGGTCGAATACCTGGCCGACCGCATCGCGGTCATGCACGGCGGACGCATCGTCGAGATGGGGCCCGCCGACACCGTGCTGCACGCGCCGCGCCACGAGATGACGCAGCGCCTGCTGGCCGCCGTGCCGCGCCTGCGGTTCGGGGCGGAGAACGCGTAGAGAGGGATGCGGTGCCTGTCCCCGTGGGGACAGGCACCGTGCCAACCGTCAATCGTTGACGAAGTCCCGGCCGTGGCGCGACTGCAGCCACATGAGCGTTTCGTGGCGCAGCGAGCGGGCGTACTGCGTCAGGAAGGCATGCACGGTGGCCAGCTGGTGGGCGTCGTACTGGCGGCTGAGGAAAGTGACTTCCTCGGCCGCGGCGCGGCGCTCCTCGGCCAGCGCGCGGCAGCGCTCGGCGACGGGCCGGATCACGATGACCCGCCGGTCCAGCGGGTGCCGGCCGCGCTGAACATAGCCTGCGGCTTCCAGGCGATTGATCAGCGCGGTGGCGCCCCCCCAACTGATGCCGAGCAACTGGCCCAGTTGTCCGGTCGGCAGGGCATCGAACTCCAGCACCAGGTCCAGGGCCTTCAGTTCGGTCAACGACACCCCCAGCCTTTCGGCCATGGCGGCCTGGCTGGCCGCCATGTAGACCGGTCAGTTGCCGGGCCAGGACTTGCGCGATTTCCTCCACGCTGTCCGGCCGGCGGTCATGGCCTAGGGGGTCGCCCGAGGAGACTCGTTGGTCTTGCTGTGAGATACGGTCTATATCCAGCATGGCGGCGCTCCGCTTGTTCGGGCTCAAGGTCGGTTACTTCAGGGCGCTGGTCACGCCGCCGAGGATGCCGCCCAGCAGGCCGCCGCCGGCGCCGCCGGCACCACCCGTGGCGCCACCGGTCACACCGCCCGTCACGCCAGCCACGGTGCCGGTCACGCCGCTCAGGATGCCGCCTAGCAAGCCGCCATTGGCCGCGCCGCCGGTATTGCCGCCAGCGGCCGAGCCGCCGCCGACCGCGCCGGTCACGCCGCCCAGCAGGCCGCCGCCCGCGGCGCCGCTACCGACCGCGCCGGTGACGCCGCCCAGCAGGCCGCCCAGCAGGCCTCCGTTGGCCGCGCCCGGTGCGCCGCCCGAGCCGCCCGAGCCGCCCGAGCCGCCCGAGCCGCCCGAGCCGCCGCCGGTAACGCCACCCAGCAGACCACCCAGCAGACCGCCGTTGGGGGCGGCGCCGCCGCCCAGGTTACCGGTCACGCCGGCCAGCAGGCCGGTGACGGGAGCCAGCAGGCCACCGTTGGCGCCGCCGCCGGTGATGCCGCCCAGGCTGCCGGTGATCGGGCTGAGCAGGCCGCCCTGGCCGCCCAGTCCCAGGCCGCCGGTCAGCGAGGAGACCGCGCTGGTGGCATGGGCCAGGGTGTTGCCCAGGGGGTTGGTGTTGCCCGGCGTGGCGTGCAGCAGGCCGCCGGCGCTGGCTACCGCGCCGCCCAGGCCGCCGAGCACGCCGTCCAGGCCACCCACCGGCAGGCCGCCGGGCAGCTGGCCGCCCGCGCCGGCGAGCGTGCCGCCCACGCTGGTCAGCAGGCCGGCCACCGGCGCGCCCAGGTTGGTGGTGGCGCCCACCGTTTGCGTGAGATTGGTGACGGCGCCCGCGACCGGGCTGATGGCCGGATCGAGGCCGGCGCCGATGCCGCCCAGCGCCTCGCCCAGGCCCAGCGACGCCACGTTGTCCACGGCGGTGCCGGTGTTGGTCAGCGCGGGCTGCAGGATGGGTTGGGTCGGGCCGTCGAGGACGCCGCCGGCAATGCCGCCCACCAGTTGGTTGACGGGATTGAGCAGGCCGCCCTGGCCGCCCAGCGCGCTGGTCAGCGCGCCCACGGCGCCGGTGGCGTTGCCCAGCACGGCGGTCAGCGGCTCGGGATTGTTGGCGTCGGCATGGAGCAGGCCGCCGGTGCTGGCCACGGTCTTGCCCAGGCCATCGACCAGGCCGCCCAGGCCGGTGCTCAGCCCGCCGGGCAGGCCCGTGCCGGCTACCGTGTCGCCCAGGCCGCTGACCGTCCCGCCGACTTGCGTCAGCACGCCGTCGACCGGCGCGCCCAGTCCGGTGGTGGCGCCGATCTGCTGCGTCAGGCCGACGGTCGTGTCGACCACCGGCTTGAGCGTCGGATCCAGGGCCTTGCCCACCGCGCCCAGCGCGTTGTCGGCGCCCAGCGGCAGCAGGCTGTCGGTCGCGCCGCCGGTGTTGCCCAGCGTGGTTTCCAGCAGGCCCGCGCGGACCGGGTCCACCGGCGTGGTCGGATCCGGATTGCCGGGGGTGCCGGGGCCGCCAGGGCCGCCGGGGTTGCCCGGGCCGCCCGGGTTGGTGGGAATGACGGGGGCGGACGCGCGCTTGCTGCTGCTGTTGCCGCCGCCGCCGCAACCGGCCAGCGCGGCCACCATGATGGCCGTCAACAGGGGAACCGCGAAACGGGTCGGGCGGTGGTGGGTCTTGGTCTTGGCGTACATGATCCGTGCTCCTCAGGGTTGGAAGTTCAGGCCCCCTCATTGGCCCGATGCCCCATACCAAGCACAAACCGTGCCAGCTTTTTTCAAAACGCCGGAAAATCCCTCCGCGGCTTTGCGGTCTGGAAAAATAAATTCATTGTTTTCAGTAAGTTGCGAGCGTTTCTTGCATATTCGCAAGCGCTTGGAAACCGCATGCTCAGGACATCAGGCCGTCTGCGAATGTTGTTTTTTCGCGAATATCGGCCCGATGTTACGGCTTGCGTTACGGCGACGTTACGTAACGTTCCGCCGTGTTGCCCGTGTTTCAGAGCGCGTCGTAGAACAGCGAGTAGTTGGCGTTGAAGCGCACGTCGCGATCGCCGTTGACCGTGCTGGAGCCGACCGGCTTGGCGACATTGAAGTCGAACAGGTAGAACTTGTCGTCGGTAAAGCGCACGCCCAGCGAGAGCGACGAGAGGTGGCGTTCGTTGAGTTCCTGCAGGCCCTTGTTGTTGTACCAGGTGCGCGCATAGTCGGCCATGGCGTAGGGCTGCACCGCGCTCAGGTAGCGCCAGCCCAGCCCGAAGCGGCGGTTGATTTCGGCCGACACGCCCACGCCCTTGTCGCCGCTTTGCTCGCCCTGCGGGTAGCCCATGGCGAAGCGCCAACTGCCGAACGACACCTGTTCCGAACTGGGCAGGATGTCGCTGCTGTATTGGCCGGCGCCGGACAGGACCAGGCCGAATTGCGCCGGCAGGGTAAAGGCCTGGCGCACGTTCAGGTTGAAGCGGGTGAAGTCGAGATCGACGTCGGGAATCGCCGAATAGCCGTAGTTGGTATCGATCGACTTTTTCGCGCCCATGGCGTCGAAGCCCTTGGACACCGACACGGTCAGGTCGGTGGAGCGTTGCGGCAGGATGTCGATGTAGCGCAATTCGGCCGTGGCTGCGCGCACGCGGGTGTCCTGTTGCAGCCACCGGTCGCTGTCGCGGTGGGTGTAGCGGTCCTTGGCGTTGACGGCATACATGCCCAGCGTACCGGTCAGCGAGCGCTGATTGTTCAAGAGGAACGGATAGCTCACGCCCACGCCGATGCGGTCATTGGTGACCTTGCGGTCAAAGCCCAGGTATTCGATGGCGTCGTCCTGCGGTTTGGCCTGGTAGTGGTAGCCGTCGACCTTGATCGAGAAGCCGTCGGCGCCGATGGGCAGGCGCGCTTCGCCGGCAACATATTTCACGTCGTCGCTGTTGAGCGGGATGCTGGTGGTCAGTTTGAGTTGTTCGCCCAGCGGCGTGAGGCTGTGCGCGCCCAGGTCGACCAGCGGCTGCATGCCGGTGCCCAGGTCGGCCACGCCGCCGTTGGCGGTGAACTTGCCGTGGGTGGCCGCGATCACCAGTTCGGTGGCGCCGTCGGCCCGGCGCGGCAGATCCAGCGACGGCGTGATTTTCACGCCCGGCACGATGCGCATCAGGTTGAGCTGGCGCTCCAGCGTGGCCTGGGTCAGCGGCTTTTCCGCCAGCAGCGGGCCGGCCAGGGTTTCCAGCCTGCCCTTGGCGTTGCCGATGTCCCCATCGATGCGCACATTGCCGATATGGCCTTCCACCACGGTGACCACCACCAGGCCGTTGGCGAAGTCCTGGTTCTGCACCAGCGCGAACGACAGCGGATAGCCGCTCGAACGGTACAGCTCGGTGATCCTGTCCACCTGCTGCACCAGTTGCGCCACGGTGATTTCCTTGCCGGCCAGCGGCGTCAGGAACGCCGCCACCTGGTCGAATGGCAAGGCATGCACGCCGGCCACGTCGAAATTGCGCGGCACGATGCGCTGCGCCAGGCGCGCCTGCACGGCGCGCTGTTCAGGCGTGGGCGCCTGCAGGGCAGGCGCTGGCGCGGCGGGCGCGGTCGGTCGTTCGAGCTGCGGCAGCGCGTCGACCGGATTGCCGCGCAACGGGCCGTCGGCGCGGCTGGCGGCCGGCAACGCCGCCAGGCCGGCGACAAGGGAACAGCAAAACAGATCCGTGGCGATTGTGCGTTTCATTGATTTTGTGTCTGCAGCTTGGAATTAATCGGAAATCTGTCAGTACGCGGAGCAATGTATATCGTCTCCGAATATTGCAATTATTTGCATTATTTTCTATTCGTGATACCAGGGAATGCGCCATGAATGCTGCAAAACTCATGACAATCATTTCATGGCGAATCAAACTTTTCCTGTTTTTGATCCATTAATGAGAAATTCTGCCATCTAAGCGCCTAAAAAAGCGAGTTACTGCCAATTCGAAGAATATCCGTTGCACAAAATATGTCTCAATAATACGAATGTCGGGGTAAACCCTGATGGCAATGAAAAGTTAATAGATAAGACTAGATAAACATTTCAAAACAAAAGATTGCGGATTTTGAGGTTGTTGTCCATAAATCAGCGCGGGTATTCGAGGCGGCACATGAAATCGACTGGCGGGACGCGAACGTTGAATCTGGCGAGGGGGCGGTCATGAGTCCGGGCGACATCGTGCCGCTTGCGCTGCAGCCCGGCGTGGTTGCGTTGTCGTTCCTGATCGCGTTTTTCGGTTCGTATGTCGCATTGGTGGCCGCGGCGCGGATCCGCACCAGCGCCCAGGATGGCGTGAACGTGCGCGGCTTCGTGCTGATCGCCGCCGTGTCCATGGGCGGGATCGGCATATGGGGAATGCACTTCATCGGCATGCAGGCGCAGCGGATGCCGTTCGAAGTCGGTTATGCCCTGTGGCTCACCTTGCTCAGCGCCGCGGTGGCGGTGGCGTTCTCGGGCATGGCCTTCTGGTATGTCGGGCGCCAGGCGTTCGGCCTGGGGCGTTGCGTGGTGGCCGGGAGGCTGGCCGGACTGGGCGTGGCGGCGATGCACTACATCGGCATTGGCGCCATGCGCATGCCGGCGGTGTTCCTGTGGAACGTGGAGCTGGTGGCGCTGTCCGTGGCGGTGGCGATGGCCAGCGCGATCGTGGCGCTGTGGCTGGCGTTCAACGTCCAGCGCGAATGGCAGCGCGTGGCCGCCGCGGCGGTGATGGGGCTGGCGGTGTGCGGCATGCATTACACGGGGGCCGCGGCCGGCGTGGTGGTCTGTACGACGGCGCAGACATTCGCCGATGTGCAGGTGGGCGGCGTGGCCTTGCCCTATGTGGCGTTCGCCGGCGCGCTGGCGGTTTTGCTGGCCATGCGCTGGCAACTGCATCGCAGCTACCGCGGCCACCAGGACCGCACGGCCCGCCGCATCGATGCCTTGCTGCGCGAGACGACAACCGGGCGGCCCGCGAGTGGCCATCCGGGCAGATGAAGGAATCCCGCCGCCGCGGCGGCGGGATGCAAGCGTGGCGTCGCGGTTGGACGCCGTTGATGAGTGAAGTCGTAACAACCTTATCTGGAGGCACAGCATGCTTACCCAATTGAAGAACTTCTGGCACGACGAGGAAGGCGCCACCGCCATCGAGTATGGCCTCATCGTGGGCCTGATCGCGGTTGTCATCATTGGCTCGGTGTCGCTGCTGGGCGAGACGCTCAAGGGCTTCTTCGACACCATTCAGACGGAACTGAGCGCGGAAGCGCCGTAGTAGGGGGCCTGGCAGACGCTGGTCGGGTGCCCGCCCGAGGGCGCCGACGGCGTCGGCACGGAAGCAGGAGTGGAAAATTTGTTGAGGGAGCACGTGTGGTGGGCTGTTTATGTCGCCTTCAACTTGCTGGTCGTCTTTTACGATCTGCGCGTGCGCCGGGTGCCGAATCGGCTGCTGATCGCGGCGGCGCTGGCGCAGTGCGCCTGGCTGGCCTGGCACGCATGGGGCGTGCAGGCCACGCCGGCGGCCGGCGCGCGCGGCTGGTCCGATGCCGGGCTGGGTTTCGTGCTGGGTATGGCCTTCGTACTGGTGTGGCGCATGCGCCTGATGGGCGCGGGCGACGTCAAATATCTGGCGGTGCTGGGGCTGGCGATTGGCGCCTGCCCCTGGCTGCTGGTGCTGGTGCTGGTGCTGGCCGGGCTGCCCAGCCTTGCGCATGCGCTGGCGCAGGGTTTCCAGGTGGTGCGCGACCCGCGCAAGCCGCGGCGCGGCATCCCGTACGCCGCCTATCTGGCGCTGGCCGCCATCAGTCTGGGGCTTATGCCGTCGAGTTCGCCCTGGTGTTCGTGGTGTTCTTCGTGGTTCTTTACGGCGGTTTGACCTGGGCCTTCATTTTCGCGGCGCAACAGTCGCTCAACCACGCGGCCGAGGAAGGCGCGCGCGCCGCGCTGCAGTGGCCCGGCAGCACCGCGCTCGAGCCGCGCGCGGCGCGCGCAGGCCAATTGGCCGGACAGTACGCCGACTGGGGGCGCCGCATGGGCGGCGCGCCGGCCACCGTTACGGTGTGCGGCAGCGGCGGGCCGATCGGCGGGCTGGCGGGCGGCCCGTGCAGCGGCATCGCGCTGGCGGCCGACCAGATCGAAGTGCTGGTGCGCTATCCCTACGCGCAGGCGCCGCTGGTGCCGCTGTTGCCCGGCATGGGCGTGGCGGTGCCCGGCACGCTCAGCGCACGCGCTTCGGTGCGCGTGGGCGGGCCGGTGACCGCGGCGGGCGAGGGGGCCTGAGATGCGCGCCATTTCCTTTCCGTCCCGGCGGCGCGCCCAGCGCGGTGCGGCAGCCGTGGAGTTTGCGCTGGTGATCCTGCTGATGCTGGCGCTGATGCTGGGAGTGCTGGGCTATGGCGCCCTGTTCTGGGCCCAGCAGAAACTGAGCAAGGCGGCCGGCGAGGGCGCGCAGGCGCTGCTGCAGGCCAACCTGCGCGGCGCGGCCGCCAGCGGCGTGGCCGGCTGCGAGGCGGCGCGCCAGGAGGCGGGCTGGCTGGCCATCGAGTGCGTCAGCGAGACGCTGGACTGCGCCTGGACGGCCAGCGACGGCGGGCCGGCGGCGTGCGCGCAGGTGCGGGTCCGCTATGAACTGGCAGGCTGGCCGCTGTTGGCCACGCTGCGGGGCGCGGCCGGCGCCGTCCCCGGCGCGCGCGCCTGGTTTCCCGATGTATTGGGTGCGCAAGCCATCGTGCAGATCGCGCAGGAGCCTACGACATGAGTACCGTCGCGAAAATTGCCGCCGCCGTCCTGGCGCTGGTGGCGCTGGGGCTGGGTTATGCCGCCTTCATGCTGGCTACCCGTCCGGCGCCGCCGCCGCCCAAGCCGGTGGCGCAGCGCGCCAGCGCGGCGCTGCCGACCTACCCGGTGGTGGTGGCCGGCAAGCCCATCGCCGCGGGCGACCGCCTGGCCGCCGAACTGTTGAAGATCGAGCGCTGGCCGGTGCAGCCGGCCAATGGATACGCCGAATCCGAGGCGTTGCTGGGGCAAATGGTGCGCCAGGACATCCCCGCGGGCGAGCCCGTGACCGCGCCGATGCTGGCGCGCGGCCTGGCCCGCCACCTCGCGCCCGGCGAGCGCGCCGTCACCATCGCGGTGGACGAACTGAGCGGCGCCCAGAACCGCATCCTGCCCGGCGACCTGGTCGATGTGTTCGTGGTCATGGACCGCGGCATCGAGGTGCCTGGCACGCAGACCCGCCTGCTGCAATCGCGCATCAAGGTGCTGGCCTATGGCCAGCGTTCGGTCGACGGGCCGCCGCAGGGCGAGGAAAAGCCGTCTGTCGCGCAACGCGGCCAGCCGCCCGCGGCGCCGCGCAACGCCATGCTGGCGGTGCCGGTCGAACGCGTGAACGAATTGCTGCTGGCGGCCAAGGCAGGGCGCCTGCAGCTGGTGCTGCGCTCGCCCGAGGATGTCGACGTGCCGGACCTGGCGCTGTTTCCCGAGCGCGCGCCGGTACTGGCGCTGCGCGCGGGCCTGACGGCGGAGCAGCAGCGCGATGGCAAGGATGGCATGAACCAGGCCTATGCGGGAGAAATACTGCCGCAACTGGCCGGGCCTACCGCCGCGCCCGTGCCCAAGCCGCGCGCGGCGGGCGGCGGGGGCGGACGCAGTATCGAGGTGGTGCGCGGCGGCGACGTGCAGGCAGTGCGCTATTGACGAACAGCTTGCCGCGCCGGCCGGCGCGGCATGACGCAGACAGGAAGCAGGGCGAATGAAACAGCATAAGGTCGGCAGGCACTGGGCAGGATGGGCGATGGCGCTGGCGTGCCTGGGCGCGGCCGCGCCGCTAGCGGCGCAGCCGGCGGCGGCCGGGGCCGCGCAGGCGCGCGAACTGCTGCTGGAGGTCAAGGGCCAGCAGCCGTTGCGCCTGGACGCCGCGCCGTCGCGCGTGGCGATCGCCGATCCGCAGGTCGCCGACGTCAAGGTGCTGGCGCCCGGCGTGGGCCGCCCGGGCGAGGTGCTGCTGATCGGCCGGCAGGCCGGCACCACCGAGCTGCGGGTCTGGAGCCGCGGCTCGCGCGACCCGCAGGTCTGGACCGTGCGCGTGCTGCCGCAAGTGCAGGCCGCGCTGGCGCGGCGCGGCGTCGGCGGCGGCGCGCAGGTCGACATGGCTGGCGACAGCGGCGTGGTCACCGGCATGGCGCCCTCGGCCGAGGCGCATCGCGGCGCGGCCGAGGCTGCCGCGGCCGCCGCGGGCGGCAACGACAAAGTGGTCGACATGTCGCAGATCAACACCAGCGGCGTGGTGCAGGTGGAAGTGAAAGTGGTCGAGCTGGCGCGCTCGGTCATGAAGGATGTCGGGATCAATTTCAGGGCCGACAGCGGCCCGTGGTCGGGCGGCGTGTCGCTGCTGCCGGACCTGGCCAGCGGCGGCATGTTCGGCATGCTGTCCTATACCAGCCGCGATTTCAGCGCGTCGCTGGCGCTGCTGCAAAACAACGGCATGGCACGCGTCCTGGCCGAGCCGACGCTGCTGGCCATGTCGGGCCAGAGCGCCAGCTTCCTGGCCGGCGGCGAGATTCCGATTCCGGTATCGGCCGGCCTGGGCACGACCTCGGTGCAGTTCAAGCCCTTCGGCATCGGCCTGACGGTCACGCCCACGGTCATCTCGCGCGAGCGCATCGCGCTGAAGGTGGCGCCCGAAGCCAGCGAACTGGACTACGCCAACGGCATTTCCAGCATCGACAGCAACAATCGCATCACGGTGATCCCGGCGTTGCGAACCCGCAAGGCCGACACCATGGTGGAGCTGGGCGATGGCGAGACATTCGTCATCAGCGGCCTGGTTTCGCGCCAGACCAAGGCCAGCGTCAACAAGGTGCCGCTGTTGGGCGACCTGCCCATCATCGGGGCGTTCTTCCGCAACGTGCAGTATTCCCAGGAGGATCGCGAATTGGTGATCGTGGTCACGCCGCGCCTGGTTCGCCCCATCGCGCGCGGTGTCACGCTGCCCTTGCCGGGCGCGCGCCAGGAGGTCAGCGACGCTGGCTTCAACGCCTGGGGCTATTACCTGCTGGGTCCGATGAGCGGCCAGCAGATGCCGGGCTTTTCACAGTGACGAACATGAAGACACACGCTCGCGAATGGGCGGCTCTGGACAAGAGCGCCTGCTTTCTCTTCTGTTCCGGCGATAACGACGTGGCGCAGCAGCTGGGCCATGCCATCGGCGACCTGGGCCTGCTGATGCAGGAACTGCCCGAGCCCGAACAGCTGGCGCGCCGTCTCGCGGACATCGACCCGCAGGTGGTGTTCCTCGACTTCACCGGCGGACAGGCCGATCCGGGCAAGTTGCTGCTGGCCGCCGACCTGGCGCGCGTGCTGGCGCGGGTGGCGCCGGCCGTGCCGCGCGTGGCGGTCGGTTATCTGGCCCAGCCGGACGGCGCCATTGCCGCCCTGCGCGCCGGGGTGAGCGACTTCGTCGATCCGTCGGTCTCGCCCGACGAGGTGCACGGCGTGGTGCAGCGCCTGGTCTCCAACCGCCGCGTTAGCGGCGGTTCGGGCGGCGAACACCGCAGCGTGCTGATCCTCGGCGCGCGCCCCGGCGTGGGCGCGAGCACGCTGGCCGTGCACATGGCGGGCCTGACGCAGGAGCGCATGGCGCAGGCGGCCCTGGCGCGCCAGGGCGCGGTGGCCGGCAAGCCGGCCCGCTCGGCCGAGGTCATGGCCGCGCAATTGCCGCTGTCCGACCGCGTCGGCGTGCTGGACCTGGGCTGGCCGATCGGCGATTGCCTGCTTTACCTGAACATCAGCAGCGACTTCGATTTCGCCGAAGCCGCCCGCAACCTGAGCCGTCTGGACGGCACCCTGCTCAATTCGGCCATGGCGCACACCGCGTCGGGCGTCAGCGCGCTGGCGCTGCCGCGCGAGGTCGAGCAGGTGCGCGCGCTGTCGCCCAACGACTCGCTGCTGTTGTTCGAGCGCCTGCGCCAGCACTACGGCACGCTGGTCACCGACGCCGGCGGCCTGGCCAATCCGGAATTCGTCGCCAAGCTGGCGCGCGCCTCGCACGAAACCTGGCTGGTTACCGACCAGAGCGTCAGCGCCCTGGTATCGCTGGCCGGCGCCGTGCAGGAGCTCGAGCAGTTCCACGTCGAGAAGTCGGCCCTGCGGCTGGTGGTCAACCGCTACGACGAACGCTATGGCATGAGCGCGGCGCAGATCGCCGAACGCTTCGGGCTGGAACTGGCCGGCACGCTGCCCGACCGCACGCTGCCGCTGATGGTCTGCACCAACCAGGGGCGCTTGCTGCACGAGCAGGCCGAACGGGATATCTACGTGCGGGCCGTGCAGACGCTGGTCGACCGGCTGCTGGCCGGCAGCGAGGCGCCGCGCGCGCGGCACAACAGCTGGCTGGCCAACTGGCTGCCTGGCGTGCATCGCTTAACCAATGTCGTTGAGAGCTGACATACATCATGATCATGCCGCCATCCATGGAATTCGGCGCCGCGGGCGGCGGCGAATTCATCGCGTCCGAACGCTTCCAGGACGTCAAGAACCAGGCCTACGAACACTTGTTGTCGCGCATCGAGGAACTCGGCGCCGAGTTCGGCCGCTGGACCCGCGCCGCCATCCAGGAATTCGTGGATATCGAGGTGGCCAGCTTCGTGCGACTGCGCCGGGTGGCCATCAATGAGGGCGAGCTGGGCCAGGTGGCCGCGGCGCTGACCAAGGAGCTGGCCGGCCTGGGGCCGCTGGAGGACCTGCTGAGCGACCACGACGTCGAGGACATCCTCATCAACGGCAGCGACAACGTGTTCGTGTCGCGCCGCGGCGTGCTGGCCCGCGAGACCGTGCGCTTCTCCGACAACCAGCATGTGTTGCGCATCGTGCGCCGCATCCTGGCCCCGCTGGGTCGCCGGCTGGACGAATCCAGCCCCATGGTCGACGCGCGCCTGCCCGACGGCGGACGCCTGAACGTGGTGATCGAGCCGCTGTCCGTCGACGGGCCCATGGTGTCGATCCGCAAGTTCCGCCAGGACCCGCTCAAGCCCAATGACCTGCTTACCCTGGGCTCGTTCAACGAGGACATCTTCCGCCTGCTCAATGCGGCGGTGAAAGGCCGCTGCAACATCCTGGTGTCGGGCGGCACCAGCTCGGGCAAGACCTCGCTGCTGAACGCGCTGGCATTCTTCATTCCCGAAACCGAACGCGTCGTCACGGTGGAGGACACGGCCGAGCTGTCGTTGAACCACCCGCATGTGGTGCGCCTGGAGGCGCGCCAGGGCGGCTTCGACGGCGCCGGCGCGGTCAGCATCCGCGACCTGATCCGCAACAGCCTGCGCATGCGGCCCGACCGCGTGGTGGTGGGCGAGGTGCGTGGCGCCGAAGTGATGGACATGCTGCAGGCCATGAACACCGGGCACGAAGGGTCCATGGCCACGATCCACGCCAACTCGCCGCGCGAATGCCTTTACCGGATCGAAATGCTGGCGGGATTCGCCGGCTTCCAGGGCAGCGAGGACAGCCTGCGCCGGCAGATCGCCAGCGCGCTGGACTTCATCGTGCAGATCGGGCGCCTGCCCAACGGCAAGCGGCGCGTCATTTCCATTACCGAAGTGACCGGCATGGGCGACGCGGTGATCGCCACGCAGGAGCTGTACCGCTACGAAGCCTATGCGACGCCCGACGGCGAGGAGAAGGACAACTGGGTGAGCCTGGGCATCCTGCCCCACACGCCCAAGCTGGCGCGCATGCGCAACGAATTGCGCGGCGCGGCGCCCGACAGCGAGCCCGAGGGCGGCGGCGGATTCTGGGGGCGCAGGCGATGAGCCTCATGGCCTGGCTCCTGGGCGCGCTGGCGCTGGCGCTGCTGGCGGCGGCGGCATTGCTGCTGCGGCAGGCGCGCGACGGCGCGCGCCGCCAGGCCAGCGAGGCCTTCCTGGAGCGCCAGCTCGAACTGCGGCCGGGCCAGCCCGAGGCCTCGCAGGCGCCCGCCGCGCGGCGCCGCCTGCCGATCTCGAACGGGGCCTGGCGGCAGCTGCTGCTGCGCGCCGGCGTCGAACCCACGCCGCGCTTTCTCGCCGCCTCGGTCGGCGCGCACGTGGGCGTGCCCGCGCTGGCCTGGCTGTTCGGCGGCTGGATATCGGCGGCGGCCGCCTTGTTGCTGGTCGCGCTGCTGTGGTACTTCCACCTCTGGCTCAAGGCCGACCGCCGGCGCATGGTGCATCAGTTGCCGACATTCCTGGACGCGCTGGTGCGCCTGATCACCATCGGCAACAGCGTCAATGCGGCGTTCCAGAATGCGCTGGGCAGCGTCGAGCAGCCGCTGCTGGAGGTCCTGCAGCGCGCCGACAGCCAGGTGCGCTCGGGCAAGGACCTGGACGCCGCCTTGCACCAGGTGTCGCGCCAGTACCAGCTGCGCGAGTTGTTCCTGGTGTCGGCCGTCATCGCGCTGGCCTTGCGCTTCGGCGGCCGCAGCGACCAGGTGCTCGAGCGCATGGCCGCGTTCATGCGCGACCTGGAGCAAGCGCGCGACGAATTGACCGCCCTGTCGGCCGAGGTGCGCCTGTCGGCCTGGATCCTGGCCTTGCTGCCCATCGGGCTGGCGCTGTTCATCATCATCTTCAACAACCAGCTGTTCATGGGCATGTGGCACGACCCCATGGGCTTTCGACTGCTGGTGTTCGCCATGCTGCTGCAGGCCGGGGGTTCGTACTGGCTGTATCGCATGGCCCGCTCGGTGTAGGACCCGCCATGGACAGACTGCTCGCCGATTCCCAGACCCGCATGCTGCTGGTGGCCGCGCTGCCGGTGCTGATGGTGGTCTGCGCGGTGGTGGGCGTGGCCCTGGTGGCGCGCGCCGGCCGCCAGCAACGCAGCCGCGCGGTCGTCGATCGCGCCCTGGCTGCGCGCGACGGCCACGTCGCCGAGCCGCCGCCGGCCGGCCGCATGGCCGCGGTGGCCAGCGCGGCCGAGCACGCCGGCGCGAAACTGGAGCACGGCAAGCTGGGCGACTCGCTGCTGGCCATCGACGACCGCAAGCTGATCGACGCCTGCGGGTTCCGCAATCCGGCGCGCGCCCGCGCCTGGTTCATGCTGGCGCGCCTGCTGCTGGCCGGCCTGGCGCCCCTGGCGGCGTGGCTGGTCTTGCGCGCGCGCCATGCCGAGATGCCGCTGGCCTATGTCGCGTGCGCCGTCTTCCTGGGCTTCGGGCTGGGCTGGATGGTGCCCAAATGGATGCTGCTGCGGCGCATCGCCAGGCGCCGCGAATGCGCCGAGGCGGAGCTGCCGCTGTTCATCGACCTGCTGCGCCTGCTGCAGGGCGTGGGCCTGTCGGTGGACCAGAGCATGCATGTGCTGATCCAGGATTTCCGCTCCGTCATGCCGGTGCTCGGCGGCGAGTTGAAGATCGCCGCAGAACAGTATGCCCGCGGGCGTACGCGCGAACAGTCGCTCAGCCGCCTGGCGCAGGGGTTCGACAACGACGACCTGAGCGCCATCTGCCGGCTCATCGTGCAGGTGGATCGCCACGGCGGCGCCGTGCAGGATCCGCTGGCGCGCTTCGCCGAGCGCGTGCGCGAGCGGCGCCGGCTCGAATTGAAGGCGCGGGTGGCGCGGCTGACGGTCAAGATGACCGGCGTCATGGTCGTGACGCTGCTGCCCGCGCTGCTGATCATCACCGGCGGCTCGGGCTTTGTCGCCTTGCTGCGCGGCATGTCGCAAGTCATGGGGGAAGGGTAATGAAACGATCACACCGTCTCGGCCTCGCGCTGGCGGCGGCCGCGCCGCTGCTGCTGGGCGGCTGCCAGACCAGCAACGTCGATACGGCCATGCAGCTGATGCAGCAACAGCAGCAGGAACAGGCGCTGGCGCAGCAGCGCGAGGACGCCGACGAGCGCAAGCGCCTGGCCGCCAAACCGGAGCTGGCGCTGTCGCTGATCCGCGAGGCGCAGCGGGAAGGGCGCTACTTCGCCTCGCTGGCCTACCTCGATGCCTACCGCCAGAATTTCGGCGACTCGCCCCAGGTGGCGGTCATGCGCGCCGACGCCTTGCGCATGACGGGCCAGATCGCGCAAAGCGAAAGCGCCTACCGCGCACTGACCGGCACCGACCAGGCCGCCGCCGTCGCCTGGCATGGCCTGGGCCTGCTGGCGGGCGGTCGCGGCGACTTCGACCAGGCGGCCGACTACCTGGCACGCGCGACGCGGCTGCGGCCCACCGACGCCAACATGCTCAACGATCTGGGCTATGCGCTGCTGCGGGCCGGCGATCCGCGCGGCGCGCGCCTGCCGCTGGGGCAGGCGGCCGAGCTGGCGCCCGCCAACGCCAAGGTGCTGGGCAACCTGGTCTTGCTGCTGCTGGTCGAGGGCGACTATGCCGGCGCGCGCCAGGTCATGGACCGCGCGGCGTTGAGTCCACAGGCGCGCCAGCGCGTGCAGGAACTGGCCAGCCAGACGCGCCACGCCGGCGTGTCCGCGGCCGCCGCGGTGCCGGTGGCGCAGGCCGCCGGCCGCGAGGCCATGGTGATGCCGGTGCTGCAGCGCCCGGTCATGGACCGCTTCGGCAATCCGCCGCTGCTGCAATGACCCCGACAGGAGATTCGCATGACCACCCATGATCTTCCCCGTTTCCTGCTGTGCGCGGCGCTGGCCGGCCTGGCCGCCGGCGCCGCGGCGCAGACCCATCCTCCCTTGACCGCGGCGCCCGCGGCCCCGGCCCCGGCTTCGGCCAGCCCGGCGCCGGCCGCCGAGCGGCCGGTGGTGCGGCAGGTCGCCGCGCCGGCCGCGCCCGCCGCCGCGGCCCCGGCGCCCGATGACGGCGCGGTCGGCGCGGTCACGCGCGGCCTGCTGGCCGCGCAGGCCGACGGCCGGCGCGCCGGGCCGGGCCTGCCCCTGCAGGGGCCGGTGGCCAGCGCCGCGTGGCAGCGCTACCTGGAGAGTTTCAGCCAGCCCGTTCCCCAGTGGTTCGGCGAGCGCATCGAGGACAACGTCGGTGGCTCGGGCGGCGGCGGGGGCTGAGGCGCCTGTGTCCATGAACGTCCCCCGCCCGCTGCGCGCGCGGCGCCGCCAGCGCGGCTCCATCCTGATCCCGGCGGCGCTGGCCATCCTGATCGGCGTGGCGCTGCTGGGCGCGGCGCAGCTGGGCTACTTCTTCTATATGAAGCGCGAGCTGCAGAAGACCGCCGATCTGGCCGCGCTGACCGGGGTGCAGGTGCTCAGCCCCGGCGACGAGGCCGCCTGCGCCGCCGCCGGCCAGGCCGTGCGGGCCAGCGTGCGCGCCAATCTGGGCAGCCGCGCCGACGAGGGGCTCAGCATCGAGCCCACCTGCTGGCGCTGGGCCCGCGACGAAGCCGAACTGGCGCCGCGCTATGTGCGCGAGCCGGCCGACGCCAGCGAACGCTACAACGCCGTGGCGGTGGTGCTCGGCATGCCGGTGCGGGCATTGTTTCCGTTCCTGGGCGGCCGCACCCTGGAAGTCGAGGCCATTGCCGCGCGCCCGGCCGATCCCATCGCGGCCTTCTCGGTCGGCACGGGCCTGCTGGCCACGGGGTCGGGCGAACTGACCCGGCTGCTCAAGCAGGTCGGGCTGGACATCGGCGGCACCGCCGTGCTGGGCTATGACAGCGGCCTGGCGGGCGTGAAGATCACCCCGGCCGGCCTGCTCAAGGAATTGGGCATCACGGTGCCGGCCGACATTTCGGTGGCCGACTTCAATCAACTGCTCTCGGCCAATGTCAGCGCGCTCGACGGCGTGCTCGACGCCGTGGTGCGCGCCGCCAGCCGCGACAGCCTGCTCGACGCCAACGTAGGTCTGGTGCAGGCCATCGAGACGGCGGTGGGCGTCAAGGACCTGGCGGTACGGCTGGGCTCGGAGACGGCCGAGCGCGCCAGCGGCCTGTTCGCCAACATCCAGGCTCCCGACGCCGCCTCGGCGCTCAATGTCGAACTCGACGCGCTGGAGGTGCTGGCCACCGCCATCGGCGTGGGCACCTCGGGCCATGCCATCGCCTGCGGCGTGGCCGTGCCCCTGCTGATGAGCGGGCCGGCGCGCTGCAGCGTGGTCGAGCCGCCGTCCATCGCCATCGGCGGCGTGGGCGCCACCGCCTATACCTCGCAGATCCGCGTGCATGCGCCGCTCAGGCTGGACACCGGCTCGCTGCTGGGCGGGCTGGTGCGGCTGGACCTCGACATTCCGCTTACCGTCGACGTGGTCAATGGCCATGGCACCATCGAGGCGCTGTGCCACGCGCGCGACGCCGCCGGCCGCGACCTGGCCGTCGTCAGCACCCGCTCGTCGCTGCTCAAGATCTGCCTGGGCGGCCCGCCGGCCGGGCTGACGGGCCCTGAACTGGCCAACTGGCCATTCTCCACCACGGCCAGCTGCGACGAGAACCTGACGCGCAAGCGCCTGCTGGGGCTGGAGCTGAACCTGCTGGGCAAGCGCGTCAACCTCGCCTCGCTCAACCCCGACCCGCCGCTGGTCGTCCCGGCGCTGCAGACCACCAGCGAAGACGACTACTACGCGGGCCAGCGCCGTTCGCTGGGCAACGAACTGGCGCTGGGCGATACGGTGAAGGACTTGGTCGATGCCTTGCTGGCCGCGCTGATCGGCAACTCCCTGCAGGGCGGCGCGGGCCTGGGCGGCGGCGACCAGGGCGAATTGCGCAAGGACCTGGCCGGCAAGATCTGGGCCGACACCGCCGCCGAGGTGGCCGCCTGTACGCCCGGGGCGTCTGGCAAGGCCGGCTACGACTGCCGGCGCGCCCGCTGGTCGCGCGGCATCGAGAACATCGAGAACTATTCGAACGGCCTGACCGGTTTCCTGGGCGGGCTGAGCGCCAACACGCTGGGCCTGCTGGGCAACCTGGTGACGCTGGACGTGGTGGGATTGCTGGGCAACGTGGTCGGCCTGGTCGGCAACCTGGTCGATCTGCTGGGCGACATCCTGGGCGGCATCCTGGGCGTGCTGTTTCCCACCAACCAGTGCGCGACCTGGTCGCTGCTGGGCGGCTACCAGGGCAGCGAGGCGGGCTGCGTCAACGAGTTGGGCAAGGCCCTGGCCAACAGCACGCCGCCTTCCGGCGGCAATCCCCCCAACGCGATCGTCGTGCTGCTGGGCTATCTGCTCAAGCCGCTGGCCGACATCCTCAACATGATCGGCGCCGACCTGCTGCGGCCCCTCATCGAAAACGTGCTGGGCCTGCGCCTGGGCGTGACCGATGTGCACATGATGTCGATCGATTGCGATGGCAAAGGAGTACAGCTTGTTTATTGATTCGACTTTCCGGAGGCACACATGAGCGACCAGGCACCGGCTTGCGACGCTGTCGATGTGTATGTCTGGGAAGGCACTTCGGACATCGCCTTTCGCGCCGAGCGCGCCCTGGCCGGTTATGAGGCGACGGTCATCCACGTCGACAATTCGGTCGCCCTGCCGCCGTCGCGCGACGCGGCGCGTCCGGCCGTGGGGCTGGTGTCGGTCAGCGTCATGGGCGATGCGCGCTTTGCTGGATTCGACTGGCTGGCCACCCAGGGCATCCCGGTGATCTGGGTGGCCGGCGAGGAACGCAACCACGATCCGCGCTACTACGCGCCGGCGTACTCGTACACCTTGCCCTTGGCCTTCACCGGCGCCGAGCTGCGCCGCCTGCTGTTCCGGCTGGCCGGCGTGGCGCGCGCGGCGGCCGTCGACGAACCGCGCCCGGCGCCTGCGATGATCGCGGTTTCGCCCGCCATGCGCGGCCTGCTGGCCGAGGCCGAGATGTTCGCCGACGCGCGCGCCAACGTGCTGGTCCACGGCGAGACCGGCGTCGGCAAGGAGCGCATCGCGCGCCTGCTGCACGACCAGTCGTCCTGGGCCGGCGGACCGTTCGTGGCGGTGAACTGCGGCGCCATTCCGGAAGGCCTGTTCGAGGCCCATTTCTTCGGCCACGCCAAGGGCGCGTTCACCGGCGCCGTCGGCGCGCACAAAGGCTACTTCGAGCAGGCCAGCGGCGGCACGCTGTTCCTGGACGAAATCGGCGACCTGCCTTCGTACCAGCAGGTCAAGCTGCTGCGCGTGCTCGAGCAAAGCTCGGTGACGCGGCTCGGCTCCACCGTGGCGATCCCGGTCGAGTTCCGGCTGGTCGCGGCGACCAACAAGGACTTGCGCGCCCTGGTGGCGCAGGGCGAGTTCCGCGCCGACCTGTACTATCGCCTGGCCGTCATCGAGCTGCACATTCCCAATCTCGAAGCGCGCGGCGGCGCCGAAAAAACGGCGATCTTCGCCGCCTTGCTCAGGCAGCAGGGCATCGAGGACGAGCCGCCGGCCTGGCTGTTGCAGCGCGTGGCCGCCGCGCGCTATCCGGGCAACGTGCGCGAGCTGTCGAACCTGGCCGAACGCGTCGCCATACTGCGGCGCCAATTGCGCGCCTGGGACCAGCCGCGCATCGAGCAGGTGTTCGAGCGCCACGCCCAGGCCACCCCGCTGGCGCCCGCCACCCCCGGCGATGCCGACGCGCCGGCCTTCAACGCGGCCGAGCGCGCCGAGCGCGAGCGCGTGCTGGCCGCCCTGGAGGCCAATGGCTGGCGCCGCCAGGACACCGCGCACCACCTGGGGATCAGCCGCAAAGTGCTGTGGGAGAAAATGCGCAAGCTGCGGCTGGGCGAAGCGCAGGCCGAAACGGCCGATGGCGTGGCCGATCCGTAACCGACCGGGTTGGGCCACGGGTCTTACGAAACCGCACGATAAGTTGCTATAGTTGAAAGATTATTGCTGAGGGGAAGGAATGAAAATCCGCTATCTGGGCGCCGGCGCGCGACTGACCGTCGCCGGCCTGGCCCTGTCCAGCCTGGCCGCCTGCGCCAGCGCGCAATCGGAAAGCCGGCCGGTGGTGCAGCAGGTCGAGGAAAAACAGGCTGCCGCCGCGCCGGTCGAGCCGCCGGCCCCCGCGCCCGCCGCGCGTCCCGCCTCCACGGTCAGCGAGCTGCAAGGCCTGATCCAGGCGCGCCAGGTGTCGGAATTGCGTACGACCTACAACGGCAGTTATGGCGCCAGCCTGCTCTACAAGCCGGACGAGCTCACCTATTATGTCGCGCTTTTCCAACAAAAGGATTTCTGGCGCGTACTCAAGACCAAGTCGGTGAACCAGGCCGAGTCCACCTACCGCGCGTTCGCCAGCAAGACGGCGGAACTGGCCGAGGTCGATATCCAGCGTATCCGCCTGCAGGCCGAGTACGCGCATGCGGAGAAGCAGCTCGGCGCGCGCAACGCCGAACTGACGGCGCTGCAGGCCGACCAGGCGCTGCGCCAGCAGCAGGAGCAGCAGGTCGCGGTGCGGCAGGCCCAGTCGCGCCAGGAAGCGGATTCGCTGTCCGAACAGCGCCAAGAAGTGCGCAGCCAGCTGCGCGCCATGCAGCGCCAGATCGACGCCTTGCAGGCCGAGCAGGCACGCGTCGCGGCGCCGGCCAGGCGCGGCAAGTAAGACAGGCCGGACGGCGCGGCAGCCCGCCGCGCCGTATGGCGGGGCGGGGCATAGGCGGCTACGCTTGTATTATTGCCGGTTCGCCCTCATATAGACGCCATGGCACTCAAAGTATTCGATCTGCAGTGTGAGCAAGGCCACGTGTTCGAAGGCTGGTTCGGCTCGCACGAAGACTACGACGCCCAGCAGGCGCGCGGCCAGATCGCGTGCCCGGTCTGCGAGTCGTCCCGCATCACCAAGCGCTTGTCCGCGCCGCGCCTGAACGTGGCGCACCTGCATCAGCCCGCTGCGGCGCCGGCGCCCGCCCCGCAGTCCGAGGCCGCGCGCATGGCGCGCCTGCAGGCGGCGGTGCTGCGCCAGGTGCGCGAGCTGGTGCGCAACACCGAGAACGTCGGCGCGCGCTTTGCCCAAGAGGCGCGCCGCATTCACGAAGGCGAGGCCGACGAGCGGCCGATCTGCGGCACCGCCACGCCCCAGGAGCGCGCCGAGCTGGCCGACGACGGCATCGACGTCGTCAGCCTGCCGGCTTTTCTCGACGACGAGCGCATGCAATAAGCGCCGGCCGGGAACGCGGGCGCGGCCCGCGCCATCCAATGCGTGGAGGCCACCACCATGCACCCGTCACCACTGCAATCCCAGGCGCCGGCTCCCGAGCTGGCCGCGGACGCCCAACTGGCCGCGCGCGCGGCCGCTGGCGAGGACAGCGCGTTCGAAACCATCATGCGGCGCCACAACCGCCTGCTGTTTCGCACCGCCCGCAGCATCCTGCACAGCGACGCCGAAGCCGAGGACGCGCTGCAGGAGGCCTATCTGCGCGCCTGGCGCGCGCTGGGCAGCTTTCGCGCCGACGCCCGGCTGTCCACCTGGCTGGTGCGCATCGTCATCAACGAATCGCTGGGCCGGCTGCGGCGCGGGCAGGCGCAGGTCATTCCCCTGGATGCCGCCATGGAATCGACCGATCCGCAGAACCAGGAGTGGCTGCACGACGCCATCGATCAGCAGCCGGATCGCCAGGCCATGCGCGCCGAGATCCGCCGCCTGATGGAAGCGCGCATCGATCTCCTGCCCGACGCGTTCCGCAGCGTGTTCGTGCTGCGCGCCGTCGAGGAGCTGAGCGTGGAAGAGGTCGCGCAGGCGCTCGATATTCCCGAGGCGACCGTGCGCACACGCTTTTTCCGCGCCCGCGGCCTGCTGCGCGAAGGCCTGTCGCGCGACGTCGACATGGCGATCGGCGACGCGTTCTCGTTCGACGGGCAGCGCTGCGACCGTATCGTGGCCGCCGTGCTGGCGCGGCGGGGCGAGCGCGCCGGCGCCTGACCGGCGCAGGAACGGCAGGGGCGGCCGCCTCATCCAACAGGCAGGACTGTTCGCCAAAGCGGATGGTCCGGCGCCGGTTCGCCGGCGCCGCGGCCGCGGGCCGGCATTTCCGTCCAGCCCGGCCGTCCATCGCCACGGAGACAGCCATGTCGTTCCTGCAGATATCCAGCCCCTGTGCGGCGCGCCGCCGCTTCCTCGGCCATGGTGGCCTGGTTCTTTCGGCCGCCGCGGTCGCGCTGCTGGCCGGCAAGGATGCGCGGGCCGCGCAAGCCGGGTCGGGCTCCAGCCAGGATGTACAGATCCTCAATACCGCGCTGGCGGCCGAGCTCGAGGCCATCGCCGCCTACCAGCTGGGCGCCGAGAGCAAGCTGCTGGACAAGCCCGTGCTCGCGCTGGCGCTGACCTTCCAGGGCCATCACAAGGAGCATGCCGACGTGCTGGGCAAGACCGTGGAAAAACTGGGCGGCCAGCCGGTGGCGGCCAAGCGCAACTATGCGTTCCCGACCAGCCAGTTGAAGTCGCAGGCCGACGTATTGCGTTTCGCCGCGAAGCTGGAGCAGGGCGCCGTCAGCGCCTACCTGGGCGCCGTGCCGCTGTTCGCCAATCGCGACCTGTCCAAGGCCGCGGCCAGCATACTGGGCGACGAAGCGATACACTGGGCCGTGTTGCGCCAGGCGCTGGGCGAGCCCCCGGTCCCTTCGGCCTTCGTATCATGAACGCGGGCCTGGCCTGGCGGGCCGGCGCGCTGTGCCTGGCCCTGGCTGCGTCGGCGGCCGCGCGGGCCGCAGCGCCCGACCCGGTGCGCGGCGAGCAGGTCTACGCGCGCTGCCTGGCCTGCCACGCGCTGGCCTACGACCGGGTGGGGCCGCGCCACTGCGGCCTGCTCGGGCGCAAGGCCGGCAGCGTGCCCGGCTTCGCCTATACGCAAGCCATGGAAGACTCCGGCCTGACCTGGGACGCCACCACGCTCGACCGCTTCCTGGCCGATCCCTTGAAGACGGTGCCAGGCACCGCCATGACTTACGCGGGCGTGCCGGATGCGGGCGAGCGCGCCGACCTCATCGCCTACTTGCGCGCGGCCGCCGCCTCGCCGGCGTGCGCGGGCGTGGCCACGCCGCATTAGATTCGGTGCCTGTCCCGCCGGGAGCGTGGTGTGCCTGTCCCGGCGGGGACAGGCACACTGCACGGGCAGGCGCCAATCCCCATGCGGGACAGGTACCCCGCCCGGCGCAAAAAAAACGGGCCGCGCATGCGGCCCGTTTCGGTTGCGCCTGCGAGCGGCGCGCGCATCAGTTGACGCGGCTGCGGTACTCGTTGGTGCGGGTATCGATTTCGATCTTGTCGCCGATCGCGCAGAACAGCGGCACGCTCAGTTCGAAGCCGGTGTTGATCTTGGCGGGCTTGAGCACCTTGCCCGAGGTGTCGCCGCGCACGGCGGGTTCGGTGTAGGTGATCTCGCGCACCAGGATGGTGGGCAGCTCGACCGAGATGGCGCGGCCGTCGTAGAAGACCACCTCGACGGGCATGGCTTCTTCCAGGTAGTTCAGCGCGTCGCCCATGCTGTCGGCTTCGATTTCGTACTGGTTGTACTCTTCGTCCATGAAGACGTACATCGGATCGCCGAAGTACGAGTACGTGCATTCCTTGCGTTCCAGCACCACGACGTCGAACTTCTCGTCGGCCTTGTAGACCGACTCGCTGCCCGAGCCGGTCAGCAGGTTCTTGAACTTCAGCTTGACGACGGCGGCATTGCGGCCGGACTTGTTGTATTCGGTCTTCTGGACGACGAGCGGGTCCTTGCCGACCATGATCACGTTGCCGACTCGCAATTCCTGAGCGGTTTTCATCGATTAAAACTCCGGGGTGATTTGCGCACTCGCCGTGCTTGCGCGCTGTGCTTTCAGGCAACCGCTGCGCCCCGGGAGGCTGTCAAAGTGAGGCCTTGAGCACCGGCCGATCCGGGCAAAGCAACTCAGATAACTCTCTATTCTAGCTTGTCTTGGCCAGTTCCGCGCAGAAATCCGCGAGAGCGTCCCCCAAATCGGGGCGCGCCGCCTGGGCGGCGTCCCAGGCGCGCGCCGCCTGGTTCCACTCTCCCCAGGCGGGTTCGGCCAGCGCGCCGGCCAGGGCCTGTTGCGGCGCCGGCGCGCCGGGCGCCTGGTTCCAGGCGCGCATCAGCGCATGGGCGGCCGCCGGCGCCGGGTAGCGCGCCAGCCACGCCTGCAGCTTCTCGAGGTGGGCGTTCTCGGCTTGCGCGTAGATCTGCCACAGCAGCGGGCGGGCGGCCCAGGCGGCGCGCACGAACGAGTCCTCGCCGCGCACGCAATTCAGGTCGGCGCACCACAGCAGGCGGTCGAAGTCCGGCTGGCTGACATAGGGCACCCGCGCGAGCGTCAGCTGGCCGTGCTGCCCGGGTTCGGGCAGTCCGGGCGCCACGCCTTGCGGCACCAACAGCAGCGTGGGGCGCGCGTCCTGCATCAGCGCGTGCGCCAGCGCCTGGTAGGGAGCGTCCGGGTAGCAGAACAGGTTCACCAGCCGCGCGCCGTCGTCCCGGCGGGCCAGGGCCGCCTCGTCCAGGCCCAGCGCGCGCAGCAGCGTCCGTTGTTGCGCGCGCGAGGTCTGCAGGGCGTCGCGGTCGCGGCTCAGCCCCGGCTCGCGGATCAGGCCGCCGGTGGCGGCGCTGAAGCCGGGAAAGAAGAAATGCTTGACCAGGCCGTCGGCGCGCTGCGAGGGCAGGCCGTGGCAGGTTTCCACCCAGGCTTCGGCGCTGAGATATTCCAGGTTGATCCACACCGGCTGGACCTGCCGCATGGCCGCGACGTACGCGGGCGGCGGATCGCAGGCGAAGGCCTCGATCACCACGTCGCCGGGCGTTTGCGGCCATTCGGCACGGTCGTCCCAGCGCAGGATTTCTATCGTGTCGCATACCTGCTGGTCGCGGTCCGGCACGATGCCGGGCTGGATGCGCGCGAACGCCGCCAGGTCATCCACCCACAGGCGCACCTGCCAGCGTCGCCCGTGCGCCAGGCGGCGCGCCAGGCGCCAGCACACGCCGATATCGCCCAGGTTGTCGATGAGGCGGCAGAAAATATCGGCGCGCATGGCGGCGCGATCCGGTCAGTGGAACTTGGCCGGCACCGCTTCGGCGTCTTCCGGCAGTTCCGCGTGCACCAGTTCGCCCAGCGGATTGGGAAAGTGCGGCGCGCCGCAGTCCTCGCAATACTCGGGCGGCAGTACGCCCGGGATGCGGCGCACGTCGCTCACGCCGTATTCCTTGAGCAGGGCCGCGATCTCGTCGACCGCGTCGGGCTGGCCCTCGTCGGCCGGGATGTCGTCCTCGCGCCCGTACAGCGGCCACACACAGCCGTAATAGACGTCGTTGCTGTTGCGCGCGGTAAAGCCGATACGGTATTCGTCGATGCGGGCTTCGCCGCAGCCCGCCACCACCGCGCGCATCTGCGAGGGCTCGAGGCTGACCGCGCTTTCCAGCCAGGCGATGGCGGCGCGCAGGGACAGCGGCCGCACCCGGCGGTCGGCTTCGCGGTTGCTCACGTAATAGGCGTCGGGCAGCAGGCATTCGATGCCGCAGCCCGGCAGCAGCGCGGCCAGCGTGGGCTGGGCCTGTTCCACCCATTGCGCCAGGCAGGCGTCGCGGCTGGCCTGCGGGTCGTCCCAGCGCTCCTGCCAGCGGAACACCGGCGCGCGCTCGGGCACGGCCACGGCCGCCACCACGTAGCGCGTGTCGGCCAGCATGTTGGCGGTTTCCACGTCGTCGTTCAAGGCGGGCTTGGCGGTTTCCGCGCCCAGCGCCTGCGTGCCCAGGCGGTGCAGCCATTGCCAGGTCTCGGCGAAGGTGCGCGGCATCTGGTCGATGCTGACCAGGTGCGGCATCAGGGCCACGCGCACGCCGTCGGCCAGGATGTGGCCATGCAGCTGCGCCAGCAGCGCCTGCTGGGCCGGCGCCGGAATCGGCCCGGTGGGAATCGTGTAGCGCGTCCACGCCACGACGGGCGCCACCAGCAGCACTACGTCATGGCGGGTGCCGTTCTTTTCGATCTGCATCGATTCGGACAGTGTCTCGGACTGCTCGATCAGCACTTCGTAGGCGCCGGGATCGGTTTGCGCGAGATTGTCCAGCGCGCTTTCCAGCGGCGCGTCATGGCCGCTGCGCAGCAGCTTGGTGATGGCCTCCGCCAACTGTGCCTCCCAGTACAGGTCTTCGACCTTGCTGCCTGAGCGGTCGAGCGCGTGGGCCAGCGCCACCAGGCGCGAAGCGTCGCGGTTCAGCCGGGGAGAGGATTGACTGCGGGTACGGGCCATGAGGTGAGATCAGACGAAATAAAGTGGCGAACCTCATAGTGTACCTGTCCGGGCCGCCGGGGCCGTGCTGTGTTGTTGCTATATTGGCAATAGTCTATGGATAGTCATGGGATTTATTGCTGGGCTGAAAATTCCGACAATAAGCCATCCCTATTTGCCGGAGGTCGCCATGCGCCTGCCCACCTTGTTCGTTTCCCATGGTTCCCCCATGCTCGCGGTCGAGCCAGGCCGCACCGGCCCCGCGCTGGCTGCCTGGAGCGACGGGCTGCCCGAGCGCCCGCGCGCGGTGCTGGTGGTTTCGCCGCACTGGATGGGGCAGGGCCTGGCGGTCTCGACCCGCGACCGCCAGGTCGCCTGGCACGATTTCGGCGGCTTTCCCGCCGACCTGTACCAGCTGCAGTACCCGGCCGAGGGCTCGCCCCGGTTGGCGCAACAGGTGGTGGACGTGCTCGCGCACGCCGGCATCCAGGCCGGCAACGATGCGCGGCGTCCGCTCGACCATGGCGCCTGGGTGCCGTTGCGCTACCTGTGTCCGCACGCCGACCTGCCGGTCGTGCAGCTGTCGCTGGACATGGAGCGCGACGCGCGCGGCCAGTATGCGCTGGGCCAGGCGCTGGCGCCGCTGCGCGATGACGGCGTGCTGGTGATCGGATCGGGTTCGCTGACGCACAATCTGCGCGACGTGCGCATGCCGCACGCAGCGCCGCCCGAGGATTACGTGGCGCCGTTTCAGCAATGGTATGCCGAGCATCTGGCCGCGGGCGACGTCGAGGCGCTGCTGGACTGGCAGGCGCGCGCGCCGGGCGCTGCCCGCGCTCATCCGCACGACGACCACCTGATGCCGCTGTACGTGGCGCTGGGGGCGGGCGGCATGCCCGCGCGCCGCCTCAACGACGAGGTCGCATACGGCGCGCTGGCCATGGACGCCTACCAGTTCGGCGCCTGAGCCGCGACCGGCCGCATGATCCGCGCCGTGTGATCCCGTCCAACGAAAAAACCCTCCGGCCAGCAGGCCGGAGGGTTCGGGTCGCGCAGGTCTTGAGGCGGGCCGCCGTTAGGCGGCCAGCAACTGACGCAGTACGAACGGCAGGATGCCGCCGTGCTGGTAGTAATCGACCTCGATGGGCGTGTCGATGCGCAGCAGCACCGTCACGTCCTGGCGCGAGCCATCGGCGCGGTGGATCGTCAGGGTGACGTCCTGCATCGGCTTGATGCCGCCTTCCAGGCCCGTGACGTCGAACGTCTCGTTGCCCACGATGCCCAGCGACTGCGCGCTGTCGCCGCCCTTGAACTGCAGCGGCAGCACGCCCATGCCCACCAGGTTGCTGCGGTGGATGCGCTCGAAGCTGCGCGCGATCACGGCCTTCACGCCCAGCAGCTGCGTTCCCTTGGCGGCCCAGTCGCGCGACGACCCGGTGCCGTACTCCTCGCCGCCGAACACGACCGAGGACGTGCCTTGCGCCACGTACTTCATGGCGGCGTCGTAGATCGACATCTGCTCGCCGGTGGGCTGGAACAGCGTCTCGCCGCCTTCGAAGCGGCTGCCGTCCGGACGGGCCGGGATCATGAGGTTCTTGATGCGCACGTTGGCGAACGTGCCGCGCATCATGATCTCGTGGTTGCCGCGCCGCGAACCGTAGCTGTTGAAGTCGGCCTTCATCACGCCGTTCTCCTTGAGCCACTTGCCGGCCGGCGAGGTCTCCTTGATGGAGCCGGCCGGCGAGATGTGGTCGGTGGTCACCGAGTCGCCGAAGATGCCCAGCGCGCGCGCGCCCTTGACCGCCGGCATTGCGGCGGGCGTCATTCCAAAGCCTTCGAAGAACGGCGGCTCGGCGATGTAGGTCGATTCGGGCCAGTTATAGGTCTCGCCCGTCACGCCCTTGATGTTCTCCCACAGCTTGCCGGGGTTGCTCTTGACCTGGCTATAGTTTTCCTTGAAGGCGGTCGGATTCATGGCGAACTTGAGCAGCGCCTGGATCTCCTCGCTGCTCGGCCAGATGTCGCCCAGCCACACGTCGCCGTTCTTGCCGCGGCCCACCGGTTCGGTCATCAGGTCGCGCGTGACCGTGCCGGCCAGCGCGTACGCCACCACCAGCGGCGGCGAGGCCAGGAAGTTGGCCTTGATGTTCGGGTGGATGCGGGCCTCGAAGTTGCGGTTGCCCGACAGCACGGCCGAGCACACCAGGTCGTTGCCCAGGATGGCTTCGTTCAGGTCGGCGGTCAGGTCGCCCGCGTTGCCGATGCAGGTGGTGCAGCCGTAGGCCGCCACGTCGAAGCCCAGCTTCTCGAGATAGGGCAGCAGGCCGGTCTTGGTCAGATATTCCGTGACCACGCGCGATCCGGGCGCCAGCGAGGTCTTGATGTGCTTGGGCACCTTCAGGCCGGCCTCGACCGCCTTCTTGGCCAGCAGGCCGGCGGCCAGCAGCACGCTGGGGTTCGACGTGTTGGTGCACGACGTGATGGCGGCGATCAGGATGTCGCCGTTCTTGACCTTGGTGCCGGCGCTGGTCGTGTAGGTCTGGTGCAGCTTGTCGGCCGGCTGGTTGAAGCCGTTTTCGGCGATGGGCTTGGAGAACAGCTCGGTGAAGGTGTTCTTGACGTTGCCGATCTCGATGCGGTCCTGCGGGCGCTTGGGGCCGGCCAGCGACGGCGCCACGGTGCCCAGGTCCAGCGTCAGCAGCTTGGTGTAGTTGATGTCCTTGGCCTTGGGCACGCCGAACATCTTCTGCGCCTTGAAATAGGCCTCGAGGGCGGCGATTTCCTCGGCCGTGCGGCCGGTGCCTTCGAAGTAATCGATGGTGCGTTCGTCGACCGGGAAAAAGCCCATGGTCGCGCCGTACTCGGGCGCCATGTTGCCGATGGTGGCCCGGTCGGTGACCGACAGGCTGGCGGTGCCTTCGCCGCAGAATTCGACGAACTTGCCCACCACCTTCTCGCGGCGCAGCATCTCGGTGATGGTCAGCACCAGGTCGGTGGCGGTCACGCCGCCGCGCAGCTTGCCCTTGAGCTCCACGCCGACCACGTCCGGCGTCAGGAAATAGACCGGCTGGCCCAGCATGCCGGCCTCGGCCTCGATGCCGCCCACGCCCCAGCCGACCACGCCGATGCCGTTGATCATGGTGGTGTGGCTGTCGGTGCCCACCAGCGAGTCGGGGTAGTAGACGTCGTTGTTCTTGTCACGGTGCACGCCGCGCGCCAGGTACTCGAGGTTGACCTGGTGCACGATGCCGAAGCCCGGGGGCACCACGCCGAAGGTGTCGAAGGCCTGCATGCCCCACTTCATGAACTGGTAGCGCTCGCGGTTGCGCTGGAACTCCAGCTTCATGTTCAGGTCGAGCGCGTTCTTGGTGCCGAAGTAATCGATCATGACCGAGTGGTCCACCACCAGGTCCACCGGCACCAGCGGCTCGATGCGCTTGGGGTCCTTGCCCATCTTGGCAGCCACCGAACGCATGGCGGCGATATCGGCCAGCAGCGGCACGCCGGTGAAGTCCTGCAGCACCACCCGCGCCACCACGAAGGGGATCTCGTCCTCGCGCTTGGCGTTGGCCTGCCAGTTGGCCAATTGGCGCACGTGCTCTTGCGTGACCTTGGCGCCGTCACAGTTGCGCAGCACCGATTCGAGCACGATGCGGATGGACACCGGCAAGCGCTGTACATCCACGCCCAGGGCCTTGCCCAGGGCCGGCAGCGAATAGAGCTGACAGGTTTTCTTGCCGATCTTGAAAGTCTTGAGAGTGTCGAACGTATTGTGCGGCATGATGGACTCCGTGATGTGACCGCGTAAAGCCGCCATTTTCAGGCGTTTTGACGCGCTTGTCATGCAATGCGGGACAAAGCGGGGGTTGGGTTGATGTCTTGTGTCTTATATAAGACTTGATCGATGCGTCAAAAGTTCCCGCGCGAGGCGGGAGCCGGGCCGACGTGCTCCCATGGTTTTACCAAGATCCGGCTATCGGCGGCATGACAGCGCGCAAGCAGCGGGCCGGTCGCCGACTCAGAACAGCCAGCCGCCGCGGTTCAGCTCGCGCTCGCAGCCCTTGTACTGGGCGCCGAAGCGTTCGGCGCGCGCCTGCACCTGCTGCGCCACCCGCTTGAGCCAGGCCTTGCGGTCGTAGCTGCGGTTGCGATAGCCGGTCCAGCCCTCATGGTAGTTCAGGTATTGGCCGTAGGCGTCCCATTTCGAGACGCCGTTGATGCGCTGGGTCTTGCTCATGTACCAGCCCATGAAGTCCAGCGCGTCGGAAAAGTTGTCGCGGCTGGCCAGCCAGCCGCCGGCCTCGCGCTTGTAGTCGGCCCAGGTTTCGTCCTTGGCCTGCGCATAGCCATAGGCCGAGCTGACCCGGCCCCAGGGAATGAACCCGAGGAAGTAGTAGCGCGGCGGCAGGGCGTCGTGCCGAAAGCTGGATTCCTGGTACATCATCGCGATCGGCACATTGACCGGCGCGCCCCATTTCTTCTGCACATCGAGGGCGGCATCGTGCCAGGAGGGCTTCTCGCGGAAGATGGCGCAGATGTTCTCGGGGTCGGCCGGAGGGCGCGTGCTGGCGCAGCCCGCCAGGGCAAGAAGGGTGGGCAGCAGGATCCAGCGTCCGAACATTGCGTCTCGTCTCTCCAGTCACTGCGGCATTCTAAGTGTTCTCCGGGCCATGTCCCGTCCAAGAACAGGGCCGATTTCCCGTCTTTTGTGCGAAAGGTCTTTGCATGTCCCGGCGTTGCCGCCGCGCGACGGATTTTTTATTTTGAATGAGAACGATTTGATTTATTAGTTAAGATGGCAGGCTCTCATGCACGCAAGCCGGTGGGCGGTGGCCATGGCCGGCCCGCGCACGGCAGGCCGCTTGCGTGGCCGCACATCCCCCTACGGACAACCACCATGAAGCCATTACCGCTCGCTTATCTCGCCGTGCTGCTGCCCTGGTACGCAGGCGTCATCCAGGCGCAAGCCGCGCCCGCCGCCGGCGGCGATGCCTCGATCACCCTGGACGCCGTCAGGGTCGAGGCCAGCGCCGACGCCTCCGCCGGCGGCCTGGCGCCGGCGTTCGCGGGAGGCCAGGTCGCCACGGGCGCGAAGGTCGGCATCCTCGGCACGCGCGACAACCTGGAAACCCCGTTCTCCATCACCGCCTACACCAACGAACTGATCCAGGACCGCCAGGCCAAGGGGGTGGGCGACGTCCTGCAGAACGACCCCGGCGTGCGGGTGGCGCGCGGGTTCGGCAACTTCCAGGAGTCGTATTTCATCCGCGGCTTCATCCTCAGCTCGGACGACATCGCGTACAACGGCCTCTACGGCCTGTTGCCGCGCCAGTACATCTCGACCCAGCTGTTCGAGCGCGTCGAGGTGCTGCGCGGCGCCTCGGCGTTTCTTACCGGCGCGCCGCCGTCCGGCGGCGGGATCGGCGGGGTGATCAACCTGGTTCCCAAGCGCGCGCCCAACGAGCCGCTGACGCGCTTTTCGGCCGGCTACGGCAGCGACAGCATGCTCGAGGCCTCGGCCGACATCGGCCGGCGCTTCGGCCCGGACGACAGCGTCGGGATCCGCATCAACGCCGCCCAGCGCGGCGGCGAGACCGCCATCGACGGCGAGCGCACCCGCACCACGGTGTTCGCGCTGGGCCTGGACTGGCGCGGCGAGCGCGCGCGCCTGTCGGCCGATATCGGCTACCAGGACAACCGCCTGAAGCGGGCGCGCCCCAATGTCACGCTGGCTGGCGATGCCGCCAAGGTGCCGGGCGCGCCCGACGCCGGCTCCAACTATGCCCAGCCCTGGTCGTACTCCAACGAGCGCGACGTGTTCGGCACGTTGCGCGGCGAATATGACTTCAACGACCGCATAACGGGCTGGGCCGCCTATGGCATGCGCCAGAGCAAGGAGGAGAACTCGCTGGCCAACCTGAACGGCGTCAACGGCGCGGGGCAGGGCAAGTTCTACCGCTTCGACAACGCCCGCGAGGATACCGTCAACACGGGCGAGATCGGCCTGCGCGCCAAGGCGCGCACCGGCCCGGTGGGACACGAACTGGTCGCCTCGGCGTCCTATTTCGACCTCGAGAAGAAGAACGCCTATGTCATGGACTTCTTCAACCAGTTCGACACCAGCATCTACGACCCCGTCAGCTACGCCAAGCCGGCCATCAGCAGCACCGCGTTTCGCGGCAACGACATGGACGATCCCGCCAAGCAGGGCGTCATCCGGCTGGCCAGCTATGCGCTGGGCGACACCATGTCGTTCTTCGACGACAAGGTGCTGCTGACCGCCGGCATCCGCCACCAGCGCCTCTACCAGCGCGACTACAGCTACGACACGGGCATCGGCGGCACGCCCTACGAGCAAAGCCACAACTCGCCCGCCGCCGGCCTGGTGGTGCGCGTGACGCCCCAGGTGTCGCTGTACGCCAACTACATCGAGGCCCTGTCGGCGGGCGACACCGCGCCGCAGACCGCCAACGGCCTGCCGGTGGTCAACCACGGCGAATCGCTGGCGCCCTATGTGTCCAAGCAGAAGGAAGTGGGCGTCAAGTTCGAGCACGACGGCCTGGGCGGCGGCCTGGCGCTCTTTTCCACCGACAAGCCGCGCGGGTTCGTGGGCGATGACCAGGTCTTCCGCGCTTCGGGCAAGGACCGCCACCGCGGGGTCGAACTGACGACTTACGGCGAGCTCACGCGCAGCGTGCGCGTGCTGGGCGGGCTGACCTGGCTGGACGCCAAGCAGCTCAGTACCGGCAACGCCGCCACCGACGGCAAGCGCGTCATCGGCGTGCCGCGCTTCCAGGCCAACCTCGGCGTGGAGTGGGACATCCCCGGCGTGCAGGGCCTGACCGTGGACGGACGCGTGGTCTATACGGGCTCGTCCTATGCGGATGCGGCCAACACCCTGGAGGTGCCGGGCTGGACGCGCCTGGACGCCGGCCTGCGCTACATGACCGATATCGGCGGCCATCTGGTGACCTGGCGCGCCCGCGTCGAGAACATCGCCAACCGCGACTACTGGTCCTCCGTGGGCGGCTACCCCGGCAATGGCTACCTGGTGCTGGGCGGTCCGCGCACCTTCACGCTGTCGGCTTCGATGGAGTTCTGACGCCGCGGGCGGCGTGCAACGGAATGACGCCTGGCGTAAGCTAGGCGCCATGCAGGAGCCTCCGCAGAGAACCCGGCAGGAGCATCGATGCGGCTGCCTGCCTGGCCGCAGGACCGAGGCTGACGTCCTGCATAGGTTGAAACTCAATGCGGAGGGATGCGATGGAACCCGCTCGTGCGACGGATATCGAGGTCTTGTTCTTTGACGTGCTGGGAACCGTCGTCGATTGGCGCGGCAGCATCGCGGACGAGGTCGCCGCATTCCTCAAGCGCCATGCGCTGCCTCATGTCGATGCCCATCAATTCGCGGATGCCTGGGTCGGGCAATATGATGCCGCCATCGAGCCGATCCGCGCCGGACAGCGAGCCTTTGCCCCTCTCGATATCATCAACATGGAGAATCTGCAGGCTTGCCTGGCGCAGTTCGATCTGACGCCATCGCGGTTCGCTCGCAGCGAACTGGAAACCCTGAACCATGCATGGCACAAGCTGCGGCCTTGGCCCGATTCGGTAGCAGGTATCGCTCAGCTGAAGCAGCGCTTTATCGTTGCGCCTTTGTCCGATGGGCATACCAGGTTGCTGGTCGACATGGCCAGGCACGCTGGCCTGTCGTGGGACATGGTTTTCGGTGCGGACGCTTCCCGATCCTATAAGCCTGCCCCCCAAGCCTATCTGCATGCCTGTGCATTGTTGGACGTGCCCCCGCAACGCGCCATGCTGGTCGCCGCGCATGGCTACGATCTGGATGCGGCTCGCTCATGCGGGCTGAAAACAGCCTATGTCTAGCGCCAGCGCGCAGCGGATCCGTCGAAGGCAGGTTATCGGGGGGCGCCTGAAAATTGGGACTACCAGGCTGGCAGCCTGACCGAGTTGGCGCAGTTGCTGGCCAAGGCCGCCTGATCGTGTCAGCGGTGGGGCAGCACAAACTCCACCCGGCGGTTCTGGGCGCGTCCTTGCGGATTGTCCGCCCCGTTGGCGAGCTGGTTTGGCTGTACGGGCCTGGCAGCCCCCAGGCCCCTGACCGACAGTTTCGCCGCGTCTACCCCGTGAGCGCCCAGCCACTGCGCAACGGCCTGGGCCCGTCGCAATGACAGGCCCTTGTTATAGGAGTCCGAGCCCTTGGAGTCCGTGTGACCTTCAATGGCGACGATGCCGGTGGCGGGGGATTTGATCAGCTTCGCGATGTCCTGCAGAGTGGGTTCGGCCGCGGCGAGTATGTCGGCCTTGTCGAAATCGAAGAGTACGTCGCCCATCATGGCGATGGTGACGGCATCCTTGCCCTGCCGTACCGACACGCCTTCATGGCGCGCGGCCAGCGCACCCACTTGGGCGCTCAGGTCCGATATGTCGCCGTCGGTGTCGGACGGCAAGCCCTTCAGGTCCAGGATGGTCGCCTGCAAGCCCAGTATCGTGCTCTTATAGGGCGGCTCTTGCGCCATGGAACCGCTGGAGGCGGCAAGCAGCGCCAGCGCCGCCAGCAACGTTGGCCCGGCAGGATGGGTCGCCATCTCAGCGGTCGGTGATCTGGATGGCGTCGAAAGTCTCGACACCCGGGATCGTCAGCGAAACCTCTTTGATTTCCTTGGGCGGGGCGGGAAACTTGCCCTGCCAGCTGCCCGCGATGGGCGCATCGCTTGACGTCCGTATCAGTACCTTGGGATTCGTCAGCGGTACATCGTTGCTATCTTTCAATAGCAGGTGTTTCTTATTGCCTGCGATCACGTAAAAGCTGTTCTCGTAGTCGCTTTTGCTGATCTGCGAGTAGATCGTCTCCGTCTTGCCCATGACAACGGGCTTGAACCGGATCTTGATGGACAGGATCTCGCCACTGCGCACGGCGTTGATCACTTGTCCTTCGGCGCTGCCGGAGTTGGTCAGGCCAGTGGCCAGAGGGGTGGAGGGCTCGGCTTGAGCGGCGCTCGCCAATGCCATGCAGAATCCAAGAACGCAGGCCATGGTGGTCTTGCTGGTCGAAGCCACAATAAATTCCTTTGCTGTCGAGAAACCGGAAGAGGATTTGCCAAGGCAATGGTGTAACCCTCCAAACCCGTCTTGCCTGCAAGAATATGATTCTGTTTATTGGGCGTCGGTTGCAATCTTTTTGAAATGTTTCATGCGCGGTCTGCACGAAAACGCGGGCATGCAGCCCCCAAGGGGGCCTGGGTCTTCAGGGCTGCAAGCGCGTACAGCAAAAAGAAAGGCCCGCCTTGCGGCGGGCCCTTTGTCATGGCCGAAGACCGGCTCAGACCTCGATCACGTCGGCCACATCCTTGTAGTCGGGGATGCGGTCGAAGTTCAGGTACTGGTAGATCTGGTCGCCGCTCTTGTTGATGACGCCCATATCGGCCATGTACTCCTCGCGGGTCGGGATACGGCCCAGGCGCGAGCAGATCGCCGCCAGTTCCGCCGAGCCCAGGTACACGTTGGTGTTCTTGCCCAGGCGGTTGGGGAAGTTGCGCGTGCTGGTGGACATGACCGTCGCGCCCTCGCGCACTTGCGCCTGGTTGCCCATGCACAGCGAGCAGCCCGGCATTTCGGTGCGCGCGCCGGCCGTGCCGAAGACGCCGTAGTGGCCTTCCTCGGTGAGCTGCTGCGCGTCCATCTTGGTCGGCGGCGCCACCCACAGCTTGACCGGAATGTCGCGCTTGCCTTCCAGCAGCTTGGACGCCGCGCGGAAATGGCCGATGTTGGTCATGCAGCTGCCGATGAACACTTCGTCGATCTTGGCGCCGGCGACATCCGACAGCGTCTTGACGTCGTCGGGGTCGTTCGGGCAGGCCACGATGGGCTCGTGGATGTCGGCCAGGTCGATCTCGATCACGGCGGCGTAGTCGGCGTCGGCGTCCGGCTCCAGCAGCTTGGGATCGGCCAGCCAGGCTTCCATGGCCTTGATGCGGCGGCCCAGCGAGCGTTCGTCTTCATAGCCGTTGGCGATCATCCACTTCAGCATCACGATGTTGCTGTTGATGTACTCGATGATCGGCTCTTTGTGCAGGCGCACCGAGCAGCCGGCGGCCGAGCGTTCGGCCGAGGCGTCGGACAGCTCGAAGGCTTGCTCGACCTTCAGGTCGGGCAGGCCTTCGATTTCCAGGATGCGGCCCGAGAAGATGTTCTTCTTGCCTTGCTTGGCCACGGTCAGCAGGCCTTGCTTGATGGCATACAGCGGGATCGCATTGACCAGGTCGCGCAGCGTGACGCCGGGTTGCATCTTGCCCTTGAAGCGCACCAGCACCGATTCCGGCATGTCCAGCGGCATCACGCCGGTCGCCGCGGCGAAGGCCACCAGGCCCGAGCCGGCGGGGAACGAAATGCCGATCGGGAAGCGCGTGTGCGAGTCGCCGCCGGTGCCGACCGTGTCGGGCAGCAGCATGCGGTTCAGCCACGAGTGGATGACGCCGTCGCCGGGGCGCAGCGAAATGCCGCCGCGCGTGCTGATGAACTGCGGCAGGGTGTGGTGCGTCTTGACGTCCACCGGCTTGGGATAGGCGGCGGTATGGCAGAACGACTGCATCACCAGGTCGGCCGAGAAGCCCAGGCAGGCCAGGTCCTTCAGCTCGTCGCGGGTCATCGGGCCGGTGGTGTCCTGGCTGCCCACCGAGGTCATCTTCGGCTCGCAATAGGTGCCCGGGCGGATGCCCTGGCCTTCCGGCAGGCCGCAGGCGCGGCCGACCATCTTCTGGGCCAGCGTGTAGCCCTTGCCGGTGTCGGCCGGGTTGTTGGGCAGGCGGAACAGGGTGGAGGGCGGCAGGCCCAGGGCCTCCCGCGCCTTGGCGGTCAGGCCGCGGCCGATGATCAGCGGAATGCGGCCACCGGCGCGCACTTCGTCGAACAGCACGTCCGACTTGACCGTGAACTCGGCGATGGTCTCGCCATTCTTGATGGCCTTGCCGTCGTACGGGCGCAGTTCCACCACGTCGCCCATTTCCATTTTCGAGACGTCCAGCTCGATCGGCAGGGCGCCGGCGTCTTCCATCGTGTTGTAGAAGATGGGCGCGATCTTGCTACCCAGGCAGACGCCGCCGAAGCGCTTGTTGGGCACGAACGGGATATCTTCGCCGGTGAACCAGAGCACCGAGTTGGTGGCCGATTTGCGCGATGAGCCGGTGCCGACCACGTCGCCGACGTAGGCGACCAGGTGGCCTTTTTCCTTCAGCGATTCGATGAACTGCACGGGACCGCGCTTGCCGTCTTCCTCGGGCTCGAACGCCGCGCCGTCGCGCTTGTTCTTCAGCATCGCCAGGGCGTGCATCGGGATATCGGGGCGCGTGGTGGCGTCGGGGGCGGGCGACAGGTCGTCCGTGTTGGTTTCGCCGGGTACCTTGAAGACCGTGACGGTCAGGCTTTGCGGCACTTCCGGACGGCTGGTGAACCATTCGGCATCGGCCCAGCTCTGCAGCACCGACTTGGCGTTGGCGTTGCCCTTGTCCGCCTTCTCCTTGACGTCGTGGAAGGCGTCGAACATCAGCAGGGTCTTCTTCAGCGCGTCTGCGGCGATGGTGCCGACCTCGGCGTCGTCCAGCAGTTGCACCAGCGGGCCGATGTTGTAGCCGCCGAGCATCGTGCCCAGCAGTTCGGTCGCCTTGGCGCGGTCGATCAGGGCACACGATTCGGTGCCGAAGGCCACGGCGGCCAGGTACGAGGCCTTGACCTTGGCGGCGTCGTCCACGCCGGCGGGCACGCGGTAGGTCAGCAGCTCCAGCAGATTCTGCGCCTCGCCATCCGGCGGGTTTTTCAGCAGCTCGATCAGGTCAGCGGTTTGTTGCGCGGACAGCGGCAGCGGCGGAATGCCCAGGGCTGCACGGTCGGCGACGTGTTGACGGTACGTTTCCAGCATGGATGGCCTGCGTAATAGTCGGGTTGGAACAAGGGTTGTAGCCGGGATTGTAGAGGGATAGGGGCAATGCCGCAAATGTCTTATATCTTATATAAGACTTGCCTGGCAGCACATCGGGGCCTATCCCGGCGTAGAATGCCCGTTGGACCCGCAGGGCGTTGTTTTTATTGTTGTTTTGGTATCAATATGGCCTATTTCCGTCGCTACACCACGCCCCATCCCTATGGGCAGACCCTGCGCGCTGGCGCCGCGGCCGGCCGCGCCAGCGCCGCGCGCGACGGCTTGCGGGCGCTGGATGGGCCGTTCGTGGTGGCCGACCTGGAAACCACCGGGCTGTCCGTTGCCACGTGCGAAATCCTCGAATTCGCCGCCGTGCGCGTCAGCGCATGCGGGCAGATCGAGCGCGAGTTCACCCAGGTGGTGCGCACCGACGGCAGGGTGCCGCCGTTCATTTCGCGCCTGACCGGCATCACCCAGGCCGAAGTCGAGCGCGATGGCGTGCCGGTGCGGCAGGCGTTCGGCGACTTCCTCGACTTCATCGAGGGCGGGCCGCTGTTTTTCCATAACGCTTCGTTCGATCGCCGCTTCCTGCAGGCCGCGGCCGATCGCACCGGCCTGCCGTTCGAGGCGCAGACCCATTGCACGCTGATGCTGGCGCGCCAGGCCTGGCCCGAGCTGCCGTCGCACAAGCTGAACGTGCTGGCCCGCCATCTCGGCGCGTCCGAGCCGACCCACCGGGCCCTGGCCGACGTGCGCACCACCGTGGCCGTGGCGTTGGCTGCGCGTGCGCGGCTGGCGGCGCAGGGCTGAGGGGCGGGCGCCATGGCGGCAAGCGATACCCCGGGCGCTTCGGCGGGCGAGTTCGACGCCATTCGCGACGCCGTGCGCGGCTTTGCCGCCGAGCGCCAGTGGGAGCCGTTCCATTCGCCCAAGAACCTGGCCATGGCGCTGGCCGGCGAGGCCGGCGAGCTGGTCGCCGTCTTCCAGTGGCTGACCGAGGCCGGCTCGCGCGAGCTGACGCCGTCGCAGCGCCAGGCGGCCGCCGACGAAATCGCCGACGTGCAGCTGTACCTGGTTGCGCTGGCCGATCAGCTTGGGCTGGACATCCCCGCCGCCGTGGCCGCCAAGATGCGCAAGAACGCGCTCAAGTATCCGGCCGAGCGCTTTCGCGGCAGCGCCCGCAAGTACAACGACGAAAGCGGGCGCTGAGCGGGCCTACAGCACCTTCTGCTCGTGGTGGACCTGGGGCGGCTCGGCAAAGCACTCGCCCACCAGCTTGCGCCATTCCTGGGAATCGGCCGATTGGCGGAAATCCACCATATGGTTGTCCACCGTCTCCCAGTCCACCACCAGGGTGTAGCGCTGCGGCGCCTCGATCGAGCGGTGCAGCGCCACGCCGTGGCAGCCACGCGCGCGCATGAACAGCGGCCTGGCCTGCGCCACGCCTGCTTCGAAATCGGCCTCGCGGCCGGGTTGCACCAGGATGCTGGCAATTTCCTGAATCATTGAAGCGTCTCCCCTTGGTTGGGCCGCCGGCCTGGCGGCATCGCGGCAGTATGACGCAAAAGTGCCTGCGCCGGCGCCCGCGCGGGAGGCTGGGCGTATGATGCAGGTTCGACCGCGAGCCCAAGGAGGCGCGTCATGCATTACCTGCTTTTCTACGATGTGATCCCGGACTACCCGGCGCGCCGCGCGCAGTACCGGGCCGAGCACCTGGCGCTGGCCCGCGCCGCGGCGCAACGTGGCGAACTGGTGCTGGCCGGCGCGCTGGCCGACCCCATCGACGGCGCCGTGCTGTTGTTCACCGGCGATACGCCGGCCGCCGCCGAAGCGTTCGCGGCCGCCGACCCGTACGTGCGCGAAGGACTGGTAACCCATTGGCGCGTGCGTCCATGGACCACGGTGGTGGGCGAACAGGCCAGCCAGCCGGTGCCCGACTGATTCTTCCCATCCTCCCTATTCCCTGCATCCAGTCCAGTGCGGGCGCGCCGCGCCCCTGACCGCGCATCATGCCTCTGTCCCATTTGTTGTTGGCGTTATCGGTGGTTTTCATCTGGGGCACGAACTTCGTCGTCATCAAGTGGGCGCTGGCGGATTTTCCGCCGTTCCTGTTCGCGGCCCTGCGCTTTCTGCTGTCGGTGCTGCCCTGGGTCCTGCTGTTTCGCCGCCCCGCGGTGCCCTGGAGCCGGCTGGCTGCCTTCGGCGTCCTGCTGGGCGTGGGGCAGTTCGGCGTCCTGTACTGGGCGATGCAGCGCGACATCACGCCGGGGATGGCCTCCCTGCTGGTCCAGTCCCAGGTCTTCTTCACCATCCTGATGTCCATGGCATTCACGGGCGAGCGCATGCGCCTGTGGCAGGCGCTGGCCCTGGCGCTGGCGGTGGCCGGCTATGCGGTGGTGGCATGGTACAGCGTTGCCGATCCCGGCGCGGCCATCACCTTGCTGGGCGTGGGCCTGGTGCTGCTCGCCGGATTGAGCTGGGCCTGCGCCAACATGGTGGCGCGCACGGCGGGGCGGGTCAACATGGTGGGGTTCATCGCCTGGAGCAGCCTGTTCGCCGTGCCCCCCATCCTGCTCATCAGCCTTTTGGCCGAGGGGCCTGCTGCCATCGCCCAGGCCGTGACCCATGCCTCGCCGGCGGCCTGGACGGCGGTGCTGTGGCAGGCCGTGGGCAATACCGTATTCGGCTTCGGCGCCTGGAACTGGCTGCTTGCCCGCCATCCCGCCACGACCGTCGCGCCCATGGCGCTGCTGGTGCCGGTGTTCGGCATGCTGGCCTCGACGCTGCTGCTGGATGAAAGCCTGCCCGGCTGGAAGCTGTCCGCGGCCGCGCTGGTGCTGGGCGGGCTGGCCCTCAACCTTTATGCGGGGCGGCTGGACGCCGCCGCGCGCATGGCGCGGGCCGGCCGCTGAATCATGAGCATCCTGCAGCACGTGTTGTTCCTGGCCTGCGTCGCGCTGGCCACTTACGCGCAAACCATGACGGGCTTTGCCTTCGGGCTGGTGCTGCTGGGGCTGACCGGCCTGCTGGCCGTCGCGCCCTTGCCGGACATGGCCAATACGGTGAGCATTCTTACCCTGGTCAACGCGCTGGTGGTCATCGGCCGCGCGCGGCCGCAGGTCGACTGGACGCTGGTGCGGCCGGCCCTGGTCAGCAGCCTGGCCGGCGTCGCGCTCGGCGTCTTCATGCTCGACTGGATCTCCGGCAGCGCCGCCGTGCTGCTGCAGTGGCTGCTGGGGCTGACCATCCTGGCGTGCGCGATCCAGCTGGTGGCGCGCGCGCGGCCGCTGGCGCGCGTCTCGTCGCGGCGCAGCTTCGTGGGCTTCGGCGTGGTGTCGGGCGTGCTGGGCGGGCTGTTCTCCAGCGCCGGCCCTCCGATGGTGTATCACCTGTACCGCCAGCCGTTGCCGCTGGCCACCATACGCAACAGCCTGCTGATCCTGTTCTCGTGCAATGCCATGACGCGGCTGGCCCTGGTCGGCGCGCAGGGCAGTCTGCACACCATCACCTTCTGGCTCAGCCTGGAGGCATTCCCGGTCGTGGTCGCGCTCACCTGGCTGGTGCGCCGCTACGCATCGGCGCGCTCCATCCACACGGTCAAGCGCCTGGTCTTCGTGTTGCTGGTGGCCGCCGGGCTGGGCCTGCTGGTGCCGGCCAGCGGCGCGCTGTGGACCATGTGGCATTGATCGCAGCACTGCGAAAGTCGGGCCGTTGGGATGATCGCGCTTAGGCATGAGCGCAAAACGGCTGGAGCCGCGCAGCGTTCCACGCCATAAGCATGAAGCCGCACGGCGGTGCTCATGCGCCTGCGATCGTGCAAACGGCGCGGGGGCACCGTCGTGTCCGCTTGCGGCTTAGTTCGCACGGGGCAGGGCCGCTCCGCCAAAACTCATGCAAACGCCCCGATCGGTCTTTTGCCGGATTCCGGCAGGCTGGGCGCGCGGCAATCATTGCCTCACCGGCGCTTGAGTTCTGTTGCACAAAACAAAGGGGAGCCAGGCGGCGGTCCGCCTGCCGGTCGGAAATCGGCGAGCGTGTTCCGTCGCTTTACGGAATCGGAGGAACCCTGAAATGAAGAAGATCGCAACTTTGGCGGCGTTGGCGGCATCCGCCGCGCTGGTTGGTCCGGCCCTGGCCGGCGGCAGTCACAGCAGCAGCGGCGTCGGCGCCTATGGCGGCTCGGTCAAGGGATCGGTGGAATCGATCTCCAACGGCAGCGCGGCGGCCGCCAGCCAGGTCATGGGCACCGGCTTTTCCAAGCAATTCGCCAGCGGCGAAACCAGCGGCTACGCCAGCATGGGCGGCGCCATCCATCGCGACGGGGTCGAGGTATGGACCGATACGTCGCAATACTCGAAGACCAACGGTTTTGGCATGACCGGCGGCAATGCGCCCGCGCAGATCGGCGACGTCATCGTCAACGGCGCCGGCGCCTTCGCCGAGAGCAATACCGAAGCGATCGCCAAGGGCAAGTTCCAGATGTTCCAGATCGGCCGGATCGGCGGCTACGGGCATCGCTGAAACACGTCAACCCAGAACGCCGGACGGTTCCGGCCGTCCGGTACAAGGGGGCATCATGAAGACCATGCTAGTCGTACTTTCGCTGTCGCTGGCCTCGTTCGGCGCCGCCGCGCAGACCAGCACCAGCAACGCCACGTCGTCGACCAGCGCTTCGGCGGGCGTGAACGCCGCGGGCAATAGCCAGGGTGTGACATTCAACTCGGACAACAGCGGCTCCAGTTCCCTGAAGACGGTGCCCGCGGTGGGTGCGGCAGCCTTCTACGGTTCGTTCTCGACCGACAGTTGCATGGTGTCGGGCGGGGCCGGAGGCGCGGTGCTGGGGTTCGGCATGAATTTCGCGGTGCCGGTGGAAGACCAGAATTGCAGTCTGCGGCGCAACTTCGAACGCACCATGCAAGCGGCCGCCTCGACCAAGGATGACTCGAAGGCGCGCAAGCTGGAGACCGCCGCGATAGACATGCTGTGCCAGACCGACGATGCCACCCGCGCCGCGCTGTCGGCGCAGGGGCTGTGTTCGGATCTCACGCCGGTGGCCGTCGTGCCGTCGGTGCGCCGCCAGGTGCCGGTCAACGCGGCCGCGGCGCGCGCCCGCATCGACGATCTGTATACGCCGGGCTGATCGCCCGCCCGTTTCAGCGCGGCTGCGGCGGCGCGCTGGCCATGGCGGCCGGCGCGTCCGGCGCCAGCGGCGCCTGGGGCTCGCGCAACAGCATCGTGCTGGGCGGCGCCATGTCCAGGCCGGCCTCGGCCAGTTGCTTCAGGACGCGGAACCACAGATCGCTGCGCACGGTATAGGCCGAGCGCGGCGAGCTCACATAGCCCTTGGCGTTGAAGATCAGGTGGCCGGCCTCGATGCCGTCCAGGTAGACCGCGGCGGCGGGATTGTCGAGGATATCGCCGTGCGCCTCGAAAATCTCCAGCATCAGGGTGCGCACCTGTTCGGCGTCGACCGACAGCGGCATCGGCAGCCTGATCTGAACCAGCCCCAGCGGATTGGCATGCGTGACGTTGCGCACCGTCTTGGTGATGAACTCCGAATTGGGCACGATGACCGTGGAGCGGTCTCCCATCTGGATTTCGGTGGCGCGTACGTTGATGCGCAGGATGTCGCCCTCGACGCCGTCCAGCGAGACCCAGTCGCCCACTTTCACCGGCCGCTCCGCCAGCAGGATCAGGCCCGAAACGAAATTCTGCACCACCGCCTGCAGGCCGAAACCGATGCCCACCGACAGCGCGCTGGCGATCCACGCCACGCGTTCCAGCCCCAGGCCGAGCGCGGACAGGCCCAGCGCGGCGGCGGTCACCACGCCGGCATAGCCGAACAGCGTGGCCGCGGAAATCTGCATGCCCGGATCGAGTTCGGTGGTCGGCAGGTAGCGGGTGGTCAGCCAGCGCTTGAGCAGCCGCACGATCAGCAGGCTGAGCGCCAGGACCAGCAGGGCCTGCAGCAGCGCGGCGGGCCGGATCTGCACCTCGCCGATCTGCAGCCCCTTGTGCACCTGGTCCAGACGGTGCACCAGGTCCATCGGGCCCTCGCCGAAGGGCGACAGCAGCAGCACCACCGCGGCCAGCATGACCGCCACGCGGCAAGCCCCCGACAGCAGCACCGCCGCCTGCGTGCGCAGGCGCAACTGGGCGCCGGCATCGCTGTCGCGGTTCGAGCCCAGCAGGGTGCTGAAACCGTCGTCGATCAGCACGACCAGCAGATAGGTCGAGCACAGCACGACCAGCGTCCACATGGCCTGCTTGATGAGGAATGTGCCGAATGCGGCATAGCCGATGACCAGCGTGAGCAGGCCGGTACAGAGCACCGACCACAGCGTGGTGTTGAGCACCGCCAGCCAGAATGGCCGCGGCGGGGCGCGATTGTCCTCGCTCTCCAGCGCAAGCTGGCGGCGCACGCGCTCGGCGCGGGCTAGCGCCGCCAGCAGCACCAGTCCCAGCACGGCGGCCATCACCACGCCCAGCGTGATCGTGCTGGTCAGGCTGGAGTTCAGCAGCACCGGCAGGCGCTCGGCCAGCCAGATCGCCACCACCAGCAGGCCCAGCGTCGGCGGCACCCAGCCCAGGGCGCGCGCAACCTGGTCGGGAATCGGCGGCAGCCGCCAGGTCGGGCGCACCGTCGACAGCAGCGCCTGGCCCAGCCCGCCCACGTAGCCGCCGAAGCATACGGTGGCGACCAGGTTAGACAGCAAGGTCTCGGTACTGTCCGACAGGCTGGCGTTCCATGAAACGCCCATGCGCAGCAATTGCGCGATGAGCCCGGGCGTGGCCACCCACATCAGGACGATGGTCAGGGCCAGGAAAGAGCGGCGCAGACGGCCCGGCGGCAACTTGGTGGCGGTCAGCTGCAGGATGACCCGGCCGATCCAGGCGCGCAGCGCCACCACCGCGGCCATGCCGACCAGCAGTACGTCCCAGATCCAGGCCGGCGTCTGCACGGCCGCTTCGGCCAGTTCGTCGCGCAGCGCCGCCAGGCGCGTCAGGTCGCGCGGGATCTCGGCGCGCCATTCGGTCCAGAAATCGCTCGAGACGACCGAGTCGCGCCGTTCGCCCAGCCGCACCTGGAATTGATTGCGCCGCAGCGCCGAAATCTGCTCGGCCGTCTGGCCGGCTTCGACCGACAGCAGGCGCGCCAGCTTGATCTGCGCGTCCAGGTTGCGGTGCGACTTTTCCAATTGGGTCCGTTGCTGGGCCACGTCGAGGGCTTCCTTGGCGCCTTCGGCCACGGCCCCCAGCTCGCTCAGCCGGGCCGAAACGCTGGCCAGTTGCGGGCTCAGCGTTTCGGCCAGCGCGTCCGCCTTGGCCTGGATGTCCAGCACGTCCGAGCGGTTCTTGACCAGTTGGGGATCGTCGGCCTTGTCGTCGAGCTGCTTGCGGATGTCATCGACCTGCTTGCGCGCCTGGGTGAGGATGGCGTCGGCGTCGGCCGGGCTAGGGGGTTGGGCGCCGGCCGGCATCGCGGCAAACAGCGTCGCCAGGGCCAGCAGCAGCATGGCCAGCAAGGTGCGCGGCGCCAGGCGGCGCGAGGGAAATGACGGATTCATGGTCATGGCCGTTACTGCCGTCGTTGGGGACGCATCGTCCCCGCCGGCGGCAGGTGAAACGAGGGTTTTCCAGGATCACCGGAGAAGGGCAGTTTACGCGCTTGGCGGCCGGCGGCTGCGACCGCTCGCAAGCGCTGGTTGCGCGGCGTATCAGCGGGACGGCTTGCGGGCGGGCTGGCCGTTTCCCAGTACCTCGGTGGCCACTTCCAGCCAGGCGCGCGCTGTGTGGGACAGATAGCGGTCGCGCACGCGGATATGGCCGATTTCCCATTGCAGGCCGGCCTTGGCCAGGCGAGCCGTGCTCAGCCCGCGCGTCTTCAGGCGCTGTACCAGCGGTTCGGGCAGCAGCGCCACGCCCAGGTCGGCCGAGGCCATCGCGGCCAGGAAGTCCCAGTGCGCGCTCTGCGCCGCGATGCGCGGCGCAAAGCCGGCCTGTGCGCAGGCCTGGCGCAGGCGGCGGGTCAGCGCGAAATCGTCGGTGGGCAGCAGCAGCGGCAGGTCGCGCAGCGCCGTCAGCGGCAGGGCGGTCTTGCCTGCCCAGGCGGCCGCCGGCGGGCCGATCACCCATAGCGCATAGCTGCCGAACCGGGTGGCCTGCAGCGGGCCGGGGTCCTGTATCGGCAGGACGGTGGCGCCTACCTCCAGTTCGCCGGCGGCCACCAGCCGCTCGACCGCCTGGCCGGTGTCCTCGCGCAGGCTCAGGCGAATATGCGGATGGCGTTCGCGAAAGCGCTTGACGACCGGCGTGAACAGCAGGTTGATCATCGGCGGGATGCCGACCTCCAGCTCGCCGCGCTGCAGGTCGACCGCTTCGCGCACCTCCGCGTCCAGCTGGCGCATGGCGCCCAGGATGTGCAGGCCGCGTTCGTAGACGATGCGGCCGGTATCGGTGGGGCGGGCCGTGTGCCCGTCGCGGATCAGCAGCGGCGTGCCGACTTCATCCTCCAGCTGGCAGATCATCTTGCTGACTGTCGACTGGGTCACGAACAGCGCGCGCGCTGCCTGCGTGAAGCTGGCCGTGCGCACCGTCTCGACGAAGTAGCGCAAGGCGCGCACGTCCATGGGCGGAAACTCGCAAACGATGAAAAAAACGAATCGATTGGATGATTTTAAGTCATTACGAGATTTGCCGCGGGCTGCCTATACTGCGGAAAAATTTGGTCGCACCGGCCATCCGGTGGACGTTTTGACGGAAAACGCCGCGGCAGACGGCGCCCGGGCACAGGAGGCGCGACGCAATCCCACCCGGACTGCGCGCCGTGGCCACCATTGATGTCTGGAGACAGCATGCATCTCGAACGTATTCGCCATCCCGGCCTGCGCGCCCGGTTGGCTTCCCCCCAGGAAGCGGCCCGGCTGGTCCACGACGGCATGACCGTCGGCATGAGCGGGTTCACGCGCGCGGGCGACTGCAAATCGGTGCCGGCGGCGCTGGCCGAAAGAGCCGCCGCCGAGCCGCTGCGCATCACGCTGCTGACCGGCGCCTCGCTGGGGCATGACACCGACAAGCTGCTGGCGCAGGCCGGCGTTCTGGCGCGCCGCATGCCGTTCCAGGTCGACACCACGCTGCGGCGCAAGATCAACCAGGGCGAGATCGCCTTTGTCGACCAGCACTTGTCCGAAACCGTCGAGCAGTTGCGCGCCGGCCATATCGGCCCCATCGACATCGCCATCGTCGAGGCGGCTGCCATCACCGAAGACGGCGGCATCGTGCCGACCATGTCGGTCGGCAACTCGGCCTCGTTCGTCGAGCAGGCCCGCCTGGTCATCGTCGAGCTCAATCTCGGCGTGCCCGCGGCCATCGAAGGCCTGCACGACATCGTGATCCCGGGCGCGCGGCCCGGCCGCCAGCCCCTGCCGCTGGTGTCGGTCGACCAGCGCATCGGCGCGCCCTGCATCGCGGTGGACCCCGACAAGATCGCCACCATCGTCGTCACCAACGAACCGGACAGTCCCTCAAACGCCTTGCCGCCCGACGAGGAGACCGGCGCCATCGCCGGCCACATCGTCGGCTTCCTGCGCCAGGAAGTGAACCAGGGGCGCCTGAGCCGCTCGCTGCTGCCCCTGCAGGCCGGCATCGGCACGATCGCCAATGCCGTGCTGCACGGGTTCGGCGAGTCGGAATTCGAGGGGCTCACCATGTACTCGGAAGTGCTGCAGGACAGCGCGATCGAACTCCTGGACCAGGGCAAGCTGAGTTTCGCCTCGGCCTCGTCCATCACGGTCTCGCTGCCGGTGTACGAACGCATCCTGGGCAACCTCGAGCACTACCGCCAGCGCATCGTGCTGCGCCCGCAGGAAATCAGCAACGCGCCCGAGCTGGTGCGCCGCCTGGGCGTGATCGCCATCAACACGGCGCTGGAGTTCGACATCTACGGCAACGTCAACTCCACCCATGTGGGCGGCACCCATATGATGAACGGCATCGGCGGTTCGGGGGACTTTGCGCGCAACGCGCACCTGTCCATATTCGTGACCAAGTCCATGGCCAGGAACGGCGATATTTCCAGCGTGGTGCCCATGGTCTCGCATGTGGACCACAACGAGCACGACGTCGATATCCTGGTGACCGAGTGCGGGCTGGCGGACCTGCGCGGCCTGGCGCCGCGCGAGCGCGCTCGCGCCATCATCGCCCATTGCGTGCATCCCTCGTACCGCGATGCGCTGCGCGATTACTTCGAGCGCGCCTGCAGGCGCGGCGGGCAAACGCCCCATCTGCTGGAGGAGGCCTTCTCCTGGCACCAGCGCTACAACGAAACCGACACGATGCGGCTGGCGGCGCCGGCGGCCCGGCGCGTGGCCTGAATGTGCGGCGGGCCCCCATGAGGGGGCCCGCGCAGGCAAGCCGGCTGGGTCAGCGCGCGGCCGCGGCCGACGTGGCCGGCGCCGGCGCGTCCGCCTCGTCGTCCTTGAAGCGGCGCAGCAGCGTCGCGGCCAGCGGGCCGGAAATGTTGTGCCAGACGCTGAAGATCGCGCTGGGCACGGCGGCCAGCGGCGAGAAGTGCGCGGTGGCCAGCGCCACCCCCAGTCCCGAGTTCTGCATGCCCACCTCGATCGACAGCGTCTTGCGCTTGGCCACGCCCAGCCCGCAGGCCCTGCCCAGCAGATAGCCGATCAGCAGGCCCAGGCCGTTGTGCAGCACGACCACGGCGAAAATCATCAATCCGCTGGTGGCGATACGGGCCTGGTTGCCGGCCACGACCGCCGCCACGATGGCCACGATGGCGGCCACCGACACCAGCGGCAGCGCGTCCACGCACACCTTGACCTTCTCGCGCAGCAGGTACTGCGCCAGCACTCCCAGCACGATGGGCAGGATGACCACCTGCACGATGGACCAGAACATGGCCGCGGCGCTGACCTCGATCCATTGGCTGGCCAGCAGGTAGATCAGGGCCGGCGTGACGATGGGCGCGAGCAGCGTCGTCACCGAAGTGATGGCCACCGACAACGCGACGTCGCCGCGGGCCAGGAACGTCATGACATTGGAAGCCGTGCCGCCCGGGCAGCAGCCCACCAGGATGACGCCGACCGCCACTTCGGGCGGGAGATCCAGCACGGCGGTCAGCAGCCAGGCCAGCGAGGGCATGATGATGAACTGGCCGAGCACGCCGATCAGCACGTCGCGCGGGCGATGCAGCACCTCGCGGAAGTCGTCTTTCGACAGGGTCAGGCCCATGCCGAACATGATCAGGCCCAGCAGGGGAACGATGTATTGCCCCAGCCACTTGAAGTGCTCGGGCGAGTAATAGGCAAGCGCTGCGAACAGCAGCACCCAGATGGCGAAGGTATTGCCGACGAAGCGGCTCAGGCGGGCGATGGCCTGCATGGCGTGGTGATTCCTTGAAGCATGGCCCGCCGGCGCGGGTGCGCGGCGGCATTGCCGCGCGGGCGGCGGGCCGGTGAAAAACATGGCGAATGCGGCGGGCGTACGCGCGTCGGCGGGTGGCCGGGGGCGTACGCGTGCGCGAGGGTGGGCGCATGCGCGGCTGCCCGCCGTGTACGCGGGCAGCCTGGCCGTCAGGGGCAGGATTCTACGCCGCTGGCCTGGCGCGCCGGCGCCGTGGCGGCGTGCCGGCCTCGTGCGCCAGCGTGGCGCGCGCCAGCGCCAGCTCGTCGTGCAGCCATTGGCGCAAGGCCTGCAGCGGCGGCCAGCCGCTCAGTTCGGGCCGGTAGACCAGGTGGAAGGTTTGGCGCTGCTCGGCGGCGATGGCCAGCGGCGACAGGCGCACCAGGCGGCCCGCGGCCAGCGCATCGGCGGCCAGCAGTTCGCGCACCAGCGCCAGCCCCAGGTTCTGTTCGGCCGCCTGGGCCAGCATGCCGGCGTCGTTGAACAGCGCGACCGGCTTGATCGTGGCGCGCACGCCGGCCGCCTGGAACCACGCCTGCCACAACCCCTGTTCTCCCAGCAGCGGCTCGTGGGCCAGCCGCTGCGGGTCCGCGCCCGCCAGGCGCCGCGCTGTGGCCGGAGCCGCCACCAGGATCATGCGCGTGGGCGTATCGAACAGCGGCTCGGACTGCTGGCCGGCCCAGGGCCCGCGCCCGAAGCGCAGGGCGGCGTGAAAGCCCTCGCGGTGCAGGTCCACGACCTGCTGCGAGGTTTCGATCTCCAGGGCGATGTCCGGGTGGTGCGCATGCCAGCGCGCCATGCGTGGCAGCAGCCACAGCTGTGCCAGCGAAGGCAGGACCGAAATGCGCAGGCGCAGTCCGGAGCCGGCCGCTGCTGCGGCGGCGGCCTGGACGCCTTCGTCCAGCAGCGCCAGGGCGGGCTCGGTGGCGCGCAGCAGCGCCTGCCCGGCGGGATTGAGCACCAGGCGGCGCGCACGGCGATCGAACAGGGCGAAGCCCAGCTGGGTTTCCAGCGTGCGGATCTGCTGGCTGACGGCGCTGTGCGTCAAATGCAGCTGCAGCGCCGCCGCGCGCAGGTTCTGCAGGTCGGCGACGACGCGGAACACGGGCAGGACATTCAGGGGCAGGCGGCTCATGCTGGTAAGCATAACTGACCATCATGGGCGGAACAATTCGATTTTCAATGGGTCTTTGGACGCATATCCTGAACATCTAGACCTGTACACGGAGATTCCTATGGCTGAGACCACCTGCTCCCCCGTCATCCTGTCACCCTGCACGCTGTGCGCCGGCGCCGAGCCCGCGTCCGGGTGGCGAGCTCGCCTGCGGGCCTGGATCGCACGCCGCCGCCAGGCGCGCATTCTGGCCGAGGTCATGAAAATGGACGAACACATGCTCAGCGATATCGGCGCGCCGCCATGGGTCAAGGTCGAGGCCGCCGCGCGGCAGGCGCGCCAACGATGCGGCCCGTCGCGTTCCTGGTAAGGCGCGGACATGGCGGCCACGGTCCGGCCGCCGCCGGGACGCAAGCCCGCCGCCATGGGCCGGGCCGGCTCCATGCAAGCCGTGGTTCGCATGCCTATATATAAGAAAGAAGGGCGTCCTCCGGGGCCGTGCGCAAGGCGCGCGCGGCCCTGTCCACGCGCGGCGGCCCCCCGCGCAAGGCGGGGCAGCCGCCGCCAACCAGGGTTTTGTTGCGGCGTTTTGACAGCCCGTGCAAACGTGCTATAGTTCGCCCCCTTCGCAGTTCGGGTTGTCCCGGATGCGAAGCCGGAACCGCGAATCATGCGGTTTGCAGGTTCTCCGCCCAGGTGCGGGAGCCGGCAAGCCAGGGCAGGGGGCGCGGGCAGCACCGGGGCAGGGCGAGCGGGATTATGCCGATGTGGCGGTTCCCGGGGTTCTGGCAGGTGTTGTTGCACGACGGTTAACGAATCGCTGCCTTCGGGTTGCAAATTCTGCAAAAGTCGTGTTATAGTTTCGGGCTTGACAGTTGCCGAAATCCAAGGGTTAACCCTGATGCCGATCGGCGCGGGTGCTGGGGTTTCGAGAAGTGCCAGGTGAGAGGCGCAGGCCTTGAGGAAGGGGGTGAGTCAGGTGCGGAGCAGGCGAGGCCGACTTGACAAGCTGAAAAAACTTCTTCATAATCTCGTCTCTCTGCTGCTGAAAACGCAGCGCCGGTCGGAAGGCCGGATGGCAGGGCCGCTCTTTAACAATTTAACAACCGATAAGTGTGGGCACTTGGTGCGAGCGCACGGTGGCGGCTACGGTCGTCATCGAAAGCAAAGCATTATCAAGTGCTCACTGAATGAAGTAAGGTTTTTTAAACCTCACTTCCTTTGAGCAAGCGATACGGATCCTGGTTTCGATCAGGGTCCACACACAGAGATTGAACTGAAGAGTTTGATCCTGGCTCAGATTGAACGCTGGCGGGATGCTTTACACATGCAAGTCGGACGGCAGCACGGGCTTCGGCCTGGTGGCGAGTGGCGAACGGGTGAGTAATGTATCGGAACGTGCCCAGTAGCGGGGGATAACTACGCGAAAGCGTGGCTAATACCGCATACGCCCTACGGGGGAAAGCGGGGGACCTTCGGGCCTCGCACTATTGGAGCGGCCGATATCGGATTAGCTAGTTGGTGGGGTAACGGCCTACCAAGGCGACGATCCGTAGCTGGTTTGAGAGGACGACCAGCCACACTGGGACTGAGACACGGCCCAGACTCCTACGGGAGGCAGCAGTGGGGAATTTTGGACAATGGGGGCAACCCTGATCCAGCCATCCCGCGTGTGCGATGAAGGCCTTCGGGTTGTAAAGCACTTTTGGCAGGAAAGAAACGGCACGGGCTAATATCCTGTGCAACTGACGGTACCTGCAGAATAAGCACCGGCTAACTACGTGCCAGCAGCCGCGGTAATACGTAGGGTGCAAGCGTTAATCGGAATTACTGGGCGTAAAGCGTGCGCAGGCGGTTCGGAAAGAAAGATGTGAAATCCCAGGGCTTAACCTTGGAACTGCATTTTTAACTACCGGGCTAGAGTGTGTCAGAGGGAGGTGGAATTCCGCGTGTAGCAGTGAAATGCGTAGATATGCGGAGGAACACCGATGGCGAAGGCAGCCTCCTGGGATAACACTGACGCTCATGCACGAAAGCGTGGGGAGCAAACAGGATTAGATACCCTGGTAGTCCACGCCCTAAACGATGTCAACTAGCTGTTGGGGCCTTCGGGCCTTGGTAGCGCAGCTAACGCGTGAAGTTGACCGCCTGGGGAGTACGGTCGCAAGATTAAAACTCAAAGGAATTGACGGGGACCCGCACAAGCGGTGGATGATGTGGATTAATTCGATGCAACGCGAAAAACCTTACCTACCCTTGACATGTCTGGAATCCCGAAGAGATTTGGGAGTGCTCGCAAGAGAACCGGAACACAGGTGCTGCATGGCTGTCGTCAGCTCGTGTCGTGAGATGTTGGGTTAAGTCCCGCAACGAGCGCAACCCTTGTCATTAGTTGCTACGAAAGGGCACTCTAATGAGACTGCCGGTGACAAACCGGAGGAAGGTGGGGATGACGTCAAGTCCTCATGGCCCTTATGGGTAGGGCTTCACACGTCATACAATGGTCGGGACAGAGGGTCGCCAACCCGCGAGGGGGAGCCAATCCCAGAAACCCGATCGTAGTCCGGATCGCAGTCTGCAACTCGACTGCGTGAAGTCGGAATCGCTAGTAATCGCGGATCAGCATGTCGCGGTGAATACGTTCCCGGGTCTTGTACACACCGCCCGTCACACCATGGGAGTGGGTTTTACCAGAAGTAGTTAGCCTAACCGCAAGGGGGGCGATTACCACGGTAGGATTCATGACTGGGGTGAAGTCGTAACAAGGTAGCCGTATCGGAAGGTGCGGCTGGATCACCTCCTTTAAGAGCTTGAGTGCTCGTGTCAAGTGTCCACGCTTATCGGTTGTTGTTATATAGCTGCTGGATCGGTGGCTGCTGATCCGAGAGAGAAAGGTTTCGCGGGTCTGTAGCTCAGTCGGTTAGAGCACCGTCTTGATAAGGCGGGGGTCGTTGGTTCGAATCCAACCAGACCCACCAAGGTTTCCTGAGAGGGAAATGGGGGTGTAGCTCAGCTGGGAGAGCGCCTGCTTTGCAAGCAGGATGTCATCGGTTCGATCCCGTTCACCTCCACCAGAACCCGTCTTGAAGATGGGAGCGGGTTGGCAGGCGAGACCAGGAAGGCGAGAGAGCAACGCTTAGTGCTGCGAGTCAGTGTTAAGCGTTGGGTTTTGGCCCGACAGCTATATATGTTCTTTAACAATTTGGAAGAAGCACAACGTAAAGTGTTCGTTTAGTAGTCGACGCGAGTCGATGAAGACGGATACGGGTTGTGATTGCATGATTTTGTTCCAAGTCTCAAGAACTGGCTGGGCGCGCAAGCGTTTGGTCAGGTGCTTTGAACTTATGAACGGCACAAGCGCGAATGAACAGCACCTATAAGACTTTAGTGTTATAGGATCAAGCGACTAAGTGCATATGGTGGATGCCTTGGCGATCACAGGCGATGAAGGACGTAGTAGCCTGCGAAAAGCTGCGGGGAGCTGGCAAACAAGCATTGATCCGCAGATATCCGAATGGGGAAACCCACCGCGCAAGCGGTATCCCTGGCTGAATACATAGGCCAGTGGAGGCGAACCGGGTGAACTGAAACATCTCAGTAGCTCGAGGAAAAGAAATCAACCGAGATTCCGAAAGTAGTGGCGAGCGAAATCGGAAGAGCCTTTACGATTTAGCATTTTGCATAGTCGAACGGAATGGAAAGTCCGGCCGTAGCAGGTGATAGCCCTGTAGACGAAATGCAGAGTGTGGAACTAGGCGTAAGAGAAGTAGGGCGGGACACGTGAAATCCTGTCTGAAGATGGGGGGACCATCCTCCAAGGCTAAATACTCGTGATCGACCGATAGTGAACCAGTACCGTGAGGGAAAGGCGAAAAGAACCCCGGAAGGGGAGTGAAATAGATCCTGAAACCGTATGCATACAAACAGTCGGAGCCTCTTTATGGGGTGACGGCGTACCTTTTGTATAATGGGTCAGCGACTTACATTCAGTGGCGAGCTTAACCGAATAGGGAAGGCGTAGCGAAAGCGAGTCCGAATAGGGCGTCCAGTCGCTGGGTGTAGACCCGAAACCAGATGATCTACCCATGGCCAGGTTGAAGGCACGGTAACACGTGCTGGAGGACCGAACCCACTAGTGTTGAAAAACTAGGGGATGAGCTGTGGATAGGGGTGAAAGGCTAAACAAATCTGGAAATAGCTGGTTCTCTCCGAAAACTATTTAGGTAGTGCCTCAAGTATTACTGCAGGGGGTAGAGCACTGTTATGGCTAGGGGGTCATGGCGACTTACCAAACCATGGCAAACTCCGAATACCTGCAAGTACAGCTTGGGAGACAGAGCACCGGGTGCTAACGTCCGGACTCAAGAGGGAAACAACCCAGACCGCCAGCTAAGGTCCCGAATTATCGCTAAGTGGGAAACGAAGTGGGAAGGCATAGACAGTCAGGAGGTTGGCTTAGAAGCAGCCACCCTTTAAAGAAAGCGTAATAGCTCACTGATCGAGTCGTCCTGCGCGGAAGATGTAACGGGGCTAAGCGATAAACCGAAGCTGCGGGTGTGCACTTTTAGTGCACGCGGTAGGAGAGCGTTCTGTAAGCCTGCGAAGGTGGCTTGTAAAGGCTGCTGGAGGTATCAGAAGTGCGAATGCTGACATGAGTAGCGATAAAGGGGGTGAAAAGCCCCCTCGCCGTAAGTCCAAGGTTTCCTGCGCAACGTTCATCGGCGCAGGGTGAGTCGGCCCCTAAGGCGAGGCAGAGATGCGTAGCTGATGGGAAGCTGGTTAATATTCCAGCACCGTCGTACAGTGCGATGGGGGGACGGATCGCGGAAGGTCATCAGGGTGTTGGACGTCCCTGTTGCTGCATTGAAGATGGCGCTTAGGCAAATCCGGGCGCGAGAATCAAGGGTGTGGCACGAGCGAGCAAGTCTCGCGAAGTGATTGGAAGTGGTTCCAAGAAAAGCCTCTAAGCTTCAGCTGTACGAGACCGTACCGCAAACCGACACAGGTGGACGGGATGAATATTCCAAGGCGCTTGAGAGAACTCAGGAGAAGGAACTCGGCAAATTGATACCGTAACTTCGGGAGAAGGTATACCCTGGTAGTGTGAAGCGCCTGCGCGCTGAGCATGAAGGGGTCGCAGAGAATCGGTGGCTGCGACTGTTTATTAAAAACACAGCACTCTGCAAAGACGAAAGTCGACGTATAGGGTGTGACGCCTGCCCGGTGCCGGAAGGTTAAGTGATGGGGTGCAAGCTCTTGATCGAAGCCCCGGTAAACGGCGGCCGTAACTATAACGGTCCTAAGGTAGCGAAATTCCTTGTCGGGTAAGTTCCGACCTGCACGAATGGCGTAACGATGGCCACACTGTCTCCTCCTGAGACTCAGCGAAGTTGAAGTGTTTGTGATGATGCAATCTACCCGCGGCTAGACGGAAAGACCCCATGAACCTTTACTGTAGCTTTGCATTGGACTGTGAACCGGCCTGTGTAGGATAGGTGGGAGGCGCAGAACTCGAGTCGCCAGATTCGAGGGAGCCATCCTTGAAATACCACCCTGGTTTGTTTGCGGTTCTAACCTTGGTCCGTTATCCGGATCGGGGACAGTGCATGGTAGGCAGTTTGACTGGGGCGGTCTCCTCCCAAAGCGTAACGGAGGAGTTCGAAGGTACGCTAGGTACGGTCGGAAATCGTGCTGATAGTGCAATGGCATAAGCGTGCTTGACTGTGAGACTGACAAGTCGAACAGGTGCGAAAGCAGGACATAGTGATCCGGTGGTTCTGAATGGAAGGGCCATCGCTCAACGGATAAAAGGTACTCTGGGGATAACAGGCTGATACCGCCCAAGAGTTCATATCGACGGCGGTGTTTGGCACCTCGATGTCGGCTCATCTCATCCTGGGGCTGTAGCCGGTCCCAAGGGTATGGCTGTTCGCCATTTAAAGAGGTACGTGAGCTGGGTTTAAAACGTCGTGAGACAGTTTGGTCCCTATCTGCCGTGGGCGTTGGATACTTGACGGAGCCTGCTCCTAGTACGAGAGGACCGGAGTGGACGTACCTCTGGTGTACCGGTTGTCATGCCAATGGCATTGCCGGGTAGCTAAGTACGGAAGAGATAACCGCTGAAGGCATCTAAGCGGGAAACTCGTCTGAAGATTAGGTATCCCGGGGACTAGATCCCCCTGAAGGGTCGTTCGAGACCAGGACGTTGATAGGTCGGGTGTGGAAGCGCAGTAATGCGTTAAGCTAACCGATACTAATTGCCCGTGAGGCTTGATCCTATAACTCTCAAGTCTTAATTATTACCGCTGGACAGTAAGCGCCAGCGCCGTTCATACCAACACAACATACACACGCAACCCGCGTCGCTGCCAGTCCCAACCGACTGCCAGGCGCACGCTGTGCTTCTTCCAGATTCAAGCCGTTGACCATGCGTCAACCGCTTAGCCGGTTACGCCTGACGACCATAGCAAGGTGGTCCCACTCCTTCCCATCCCGAACAGGACAGTGAAACGCCTTCGCGCCGATGATAGTGGATGTACATCTGTGAAAGTAGGTCATCGTCAGGCTTTTATTGCTCAAAACCCCGCAGCCTCATGGCTCGCGGGGTTTTGTTTTTGGGGGGACGCCCAGGCGCCCGCACCTCGCCGGGTGCCTGTCCCCGCAGGGGGACGGGCACCTGCAGACATCCCAGCTTCTGACCGTGCTGCCTGCAGCGTGTGTCAGTCCCCGTGCGGGGACAGACACCCGCCGTGGAATCCTGCCTCGGCAGCACATCCGCCTATCGTAGTGACAAGCAGGCGCCCAGGCGCCCGCATCCGCCGCACCTCGCCGGGTGCCTGTCCCCGCAGGGGGACTGGCACCTGCAGACATCCCCTGCTTCTGACCGTGCTGCCTGCAGCGCGTGTCAGTCCCCGTGTGGGGCCAGACACACACTGTGGAATCGCGCTTGGGGATTTTTCAGATTTGAGTGCTCCATTGCCGCCGTGTTGCATCGATTGATATCGAGGCGGCCAAGGCGCTTTCTGTCAATCATCTCCTTGTGCCTGGTTACTCAATTCCTTTTTAGCCAAGAGGTGTTGAGATGGCAGGACAAGCGAGGAGATGGTACGGCGCAGGCGGACGCCATCCAATCCATTTCCAAATTTCAGCGGGCGCTGCGTTGATGCTGGGCCTGCTGGACGCCGCCGGCGCCGCCGCAGTCACGGCAGCGCAGCGAATCGATGGCGGCGCCGCGTTTCTGGGCGATGTCGCCATAGCGACGACCAAGGCGTCCGAGCACGGCATCAACGTGACCGGCCGGCAGGCAGAGGTTCGGGTGACGGGCGGCGCCATACGGACGAGCGGCAACCAGGCCCAGGGCGTGCGGGTCGGCACCGAAAATGCGCAGGACAACACCGCGCTGGGCGCGTCGGTCTCTTTGCAGAACCTGATCATCGAGACTGCCGGGACCGGGGCCCTGGGCGTCTCTGTCCATGAGCCGCAGGGAGGCGGCGGTACACGCTTGTCCATGTCCGGGACGACGGTGCGCACGCGCGGCGATGACAGTTTCGCCCTGCAGCTTTCAGGGCCTGCCAGCGCCACGTTGCATGGCGTGGCGCTGGAGACGGCCGGCCAGCAGGCGCCCGCGGTGGTGCTGTGGCAAGGCGCACAGTTGAACGCACAGGGGCTGGTGGTTCAGGTCGACGGGGCAGGCGTTTCCGCGATACATGCGCAGGATGCCGGCAGCTTCACGTTGTCGGGTTCGGATATTACCGCCCGGGGCCAGGAAGTCGCCGGGATCTATGTGCAGGAAGGCATGCAGGGGACGTTGACGGGTACGCGGGTCACGACGCAGGGCGATACCGCGCCCGCCTTGCAGGTGGAGGACGCGGGTACGCACGTCAGCATGAACGGCGGCGCGTTGTCGACCTCCGGCGCGAATTCGCCCGCTGCATGGCTGCTGGCCGGCGGTTCCGCGCAGTTCCGCGATACGGTATTGAGTACCGTCGGCGAGGCCTCGCATGGCGTGGACGTCGCGGCGCACAGCGAGGTCGAACTGGCGCATGCGCAGGTGCGGGCCGGCGGCCAAGGGGCTCATGGCCTGGTGGTGACGCGAAGCAGCGCGATGGTGCGGGCGGGTTCACTGGTGGAGAGCACCGGAGACGGCGCCGCAGCGCTGCTGGAAAGCGGGCATCTTACGGTGGACGGCAGCGTAGTCCATGGCCACGGCGCGGCCGGGTTGGAGGTCGACGGCGAGAGCAATGTGTCCCTGCTCAACGGCGCACGCCTGTCGTCGGACCAGCCGGCGGCGATCAGGCTGATCGACCCTCGGTCGGTCCTGAACCTCGACATCAAGGACCGGGCGCAGCTATTGGGCGACATTGCGGCAGAGCCGCAGCAGCCGGACGGTTCGCCCGAGCAGGCCAGGGTTCGTGTGGCGCTCGCCGACGGGGGGACGTGGGCGGGCCGCACGGACGGCGCGGTCCATACGGTTCGCTTGCTCGATCGTGGCGTCTGGACCGTGACGGGCGATTCCCGGGTGGCCGAGGTCAAGCTGGAGGGCGGCACGCTGGCGTTTGCGGCACCGGCGCAGCCCAAGGGCGCTTTCAAGACACTGGTCGCGACGCAGGGCATTTCCGGTACGGGCACGATAGTCATGAATGCGCATTTGCCCAGCGGCACGGCCGATGTGCTGCTGGCGCCCCAGGGATTCGGCGACCGGCAGGTGCTGGTGGTCAACAACACGGATGATGGCACCGAGAGCGGCGCGAGCAAGGTGCCGCTGATCGAAGACGAACAAGGCCATACGGCGTTTACGCTGGGCAACATGGGGGGACGGGTGGACGCGGGTGCGCGCCAGTACGAATTGACGGCGAGCGAGGCGCAGGCCGACAAGGCCCGCACCTGGCAGCTGACGCCGACCAACGAGTTGTCCACCACGGCGACCGCCGCCGTGAATGCGATGGCGATCGCGGCGTCGCAGCGCATCTGGCAGGCCGAAATGGACGTGTTGCTGCGCCATATGAGCGGCCTGCATTCGAGCGGGTCGCCGGGCGGATTCTGGGCGCGCGGCCTGAGCCAGCGCCAGAGGCTCGATACCGGTTACGGACCCTGGCAGAAGCAGACCGTCAGCGGAATAGAGCTGGGCATCGACAGGCGGGTGGCCGGCGGCGCAACGACGGCGTGGTCCGTCGGCATGCTGGCCGGCTACAGCGAGACCCGGCGCGATGGCGGCGCATACCGCGCCGGGCATGTGCACAGCGCGCACGTCGGCGCGTATGTCTCCTACCTGAATGATTCGGGCTCCTATGTGGATGGCGTGGTCAAGTACAACCGTTTTCGGCATGGTTTCGATGTCCGCACGACCGACCTGAAGCGGGTCGATGCCAAGCACCGCAGCCACGGCCTGGGCGCGTTGCTGCGCGGCGGGCGCCGTATCGATATCGATGGCGGCTGGTATGTCGAGCCGCAGGCTTCGGTGGCGTGGTTCCATGCCGACGGCAGCCGCTACGAGGCCAGCAATGGCCTGCGCGTGCGCGCCGACAGCGCGCATTCATGGGTGTTGCGCGCCGGGGCGGAGGCGGGCCGGCAGATGAGGCTGGCCAATGGCAATATCGTTGAACCCTATGCGCGCTTGGGCTGGGCCCAGGAGCTGGGGGCCGATAACGCGGTCTACACCAATGGCATCAGGCATGTCACGCGTTCGCGCGGCGGATTCGCCGAGGCCCGCGTGGGGGTGGGCGCCTTGCTGGGCAAGCGGCATGCCTTGTACGCCGACTACGAGTACGCCAAGGGCGCGCGGTTCGAGGCGCCCTGGACCTTGCAGCTGGGGTATCGCTACAGCTGGTGACCGCGCCGCCGGCGTCGCTCAGGGCACGGCGATGCCGGCGCTGCGCAGCAGGGCGGCGGTTTCGTAGAGGGGCAGGCCCATGACGCCGGTGTAGCTGCCCGCGATATGCGAGACGAAGGCGCCGGCCAGCCCCTGTATGCCGTAGGCGCCGGCCTTGCCGTAGGGTTCGCCGCTGTCGCAGTAGCGTTGCAGTTCGGCTTGTTCGAGCGCGCGCATGCGCACGCGCGTGATGGAGACGTCTTCGCGCAGCCTGCCTTGGTGGCAGAGGGCGACGGCGGTGTGGACTTCGTGTTCGCGGCCGGACAGGGCCGCGAGCATGCGCAGCGCGTCGGCGCGGTCGGCTGGTTTGCCCAGCACGATGCCGTCGACAATGACGGTGGTGTCGGCGGCCAGCAGCGGCAGGTCGGGTAGTTGCTGGCTGTGCAGCCACGCCTGGCCGCGCTCGGCCTTGTCGCGGGCAGTGCGCCGGACGTAGTCGCACGCGGCTTCGCCGGGATGTTGCGGTTCGTCTTCGCCGGGCGGCGCCGGGACGCGCAGTACGGTGTGTGTCAGGCCGATCTGCAGCAGCAGTTCGCGGCGTCGCGGGCTGGCCGAGGCCAGGTAGAGGCGGGGCGGATCGGCGGCAAGGGTGGCGTCGGACATCGGCGGGCCGTTCAGGCGCGGTGATAGGGGTGGTTGGTCATGATGGCCCAGGCACGGTAGAGCTGTTCGGCCAGCAGCACACGCACCATGGGGTGCGGCAGCGTCAGCGAGGACAGGCGCAACAGGCCTTCGCAGGAGGCCTTGAGGGCGGCGTCCAGGCCGTCGGGGCCACCCACCAGGAAGGCGACGTCGCGCCCGCCGGCGCGCCATTTTTCGAGCTGCTGCGACAGCGCCACGGTGGTGAGGTCGCGGCCGCGCTCATCGAGCGCGATGCGCAGCACGCCGGGCGGCTGCGCCGTTTCGATGCGGCGCGCTTCGGCGGCCATCATTTGCGCCGGCGTCTTGCCGCTGGTGCGCGGTTCGGGCTTGATCTCGCGCAGTTCGAGCGCGCAGTCGGCGGGCAGGCGTTTGGCGTAGTCATCCCAGGCGGTTTCGACCCAGCCGGGCATGCGGGTGCCGACCGCGGCGACGATGAGTTTCATCGCCCCGCCGGTTACAGCGCGCCGGCGCCGGGCATGGCGGGGCGCGTCGATTCGGGCAGCAGTTTGACGCGTACCGGCTTGCCGCCCCAGATCTCTTCGAGGTTGTAGTACTGGCGGATGGCGGGCTGCATGACGTGCACGACGATGTAGCCCAGGTCGACCACGACCCATTCGCCGGTGTCCTCGCCTTCGACGGTGATGCCGGTCAGTTTGAGCGCACGGCCGCGATCGGCCACGCTGGAGGTCAGCGCCCGTGTCTGGCGGTTGGAGGTGGCGCTGGCGATGATGACGCGGTCGAACAGACTGGTCAGCTCGCTGGTGTTGAACACCTTGATGTCTTGCGCCTTGACATCCTCGAGGGCGTCGATGATGGCGCGTTGCAGTTTTTGTATATCCATAACGATAAATATAACCCGCGGCGCGGGTGTAGATGTGGCGGACTGGGCCCGTTTGGACGGGTTCAGCGGTACAGGTGATGCGTGGCGATATAAGCCGCGACCGGCTCGGGCAGCAGGCCGTCGGTGGCGGCGTCGGCGGCCAGGCGCTGGCGGATGTCGGAGGCCGATACGGCCATGGGTGCGAAGGGCAGTTCGTGCAGCTGGCGCCGGTGCGCGGCCAGCCACGTGGCCAGCTCGGCCGGCGGGGCGATCGAGGCGCCGGGCCGGGTGGCCACGGCCAGCTCGATGCGGGCGGCGATGTCCTGCCAGTCGCGCCAGGTGCAGAAATTCTGCAGCTGGTCGGTGCCCAGCAGCCAGAAGTACTGCGGGCCCCCGGGCAGGGCGCGCACGGTGTCGGCGGTGTAGGTGGCGCCGCCGCGCTCGATTTCGACCGGGTTGATGGCCAGGGCGGGGTGGCCGGCGATGGCCAGTTCCAGCATGCGCAGGCGGTGTGGCGCCGAGGCCTTCAGGGGTTGGCGTTGCCAGGGGTTGGCGGCCGGTATCAGTTGTACCTGGTCCAGCCCGAGGAACTGCCTGGCGGTGTCGGCCAGCGCGATATGCGCGACGTGCACCGGGTCGAAGCTGCCGCCGAGCAGGCCGATGCGTGTCACACCCATTCCCGGGGCCGCAGGAACTCGGCCAGGGCGGCTTCGGGCGTGCCGGCCTGCGGCTGCCAGTCGTAGCGCCATTGCGCCAGCGGCGGCATGGACAGCAGGATGGATTCGGTGCGGCCGCCCGATTGCAGGCCGAACAGGGTGCCGCGGTCGAACACCAGATTGAATTCGACGTAGCGGCCGCGCCGGTAGGCCTGGAAGTCGCGCTCGCGTTCGCCGTAGGGCATGTCGCGGCGGGCCTGGACGATGGGCAGGTAGGCGGGCAGGAAGCTGTCGCCGACCGAGCGCGTGAGCGCGAACGAGGCGTCGAAACCGGGGTCGTTCAGGTCGTCGAAGAAGATGCCGCCGATGCCGCGGGTTTCGTTGCGGTGCTTGAGGAAGAAGTATTCGTCGCACCACTGCTTGTAGCGCGGGTAGTAATCGGCGCCGTGCGGGTCCAGCGCGTCGCGGCAGGCGCGGTGGAAATGGCGCGCGTCGTCCTCGAACGGGTAGTACGGGGTGAGGTCGAGCCCGCCGCCGAACCAGAAGACGTCGGATTCGGCATGCCCGGGGCGCGCGGCGGCCACGAACATGCGCACGTTCATGTGCGTGGTGGGCACATAGGGGTTGCGCGGGTGCAGGACCATGGAGACGCCCATGGCTTCCCAGCCGCGGCCGGCCAGCTCGGGGCGGTGGGCGCTGGCCGATGGCGGCAGGCGCGTGCCCTTGACATGGCTGAACAGCACGCCGGCGCGTTCGAACAGTTGGCCGCCCTCGAGCAGGCGCGACACGCCGCCGCCGCCCTCGGCGCGTTGCCAGGCATCGGTGCGAAACGCCTCGCCGCCGGCCTGCTCGAGCGCGGCGACGATGCGGCCTTGCAGGTCGGTGAGGTAGTCGCGTACGGCGGGAATGGCTACGGCGGTCATGGCGCTAAACGGCGATCAGGCGGTGGGTTTGGGGGCTTTCTGCTGCGAGGGCTTGAGCGCGCGCCAGCCGATGTCGGTGCGGTACTGGCGGCCGTCGAAGTGGATGGCGTCCACGGCCTCGTAGGCGCGGTCGCGCGCGATGCGCACGGAGTCGCCCAGGGCGGTGACGCACAGCACGCGCCCTCCGGTGGTCTTGGTGGCATCGCCGTCCAGGGCGGTTGCCGCGTGGAATACCACGCAGTCTTCCGTTGCGGCGGGCAGGCCGGCGATCACGTCCCCGGTGCGCGGCGTGGCAGGGTAGTTGTGGGCGGCCAGCACCACGCCCAGGGCGGTGCGGCGGTCCCAGACGATGTCGGCCTGGTCGAGCGTGCCGTCGACGGCATGCTCGAACGCATCGAGCAGGTCGCTCTTGACGCGCATCATGATGGGCTGGGTTTCCGGGTCGCCCATGCGGCAGTTGTACTCCAGCGTCTTGATGGGCCGGTCGGGATCATCGCCGGCCGCGATCATCAGGCCGGCATACAGGAAGCCGGTGTAGGGGATGCCGTCGCGCGCCATGCCCTGCACGGTCGGCAGGATGATTTCGCGCATGATGCGGTGGTGCAGCTCGGGTGTGACGACCGGGGCGGGCGAATAGGCGCCCATGCCGCCGGTGTTGGGGCCGGCGTCGCCGTCCTTCAGGCGCTTGTGGTCCTGGCTGGTGGCCAGGGCGAGCACATGGCGGCCGTCGCACATGACGATGAAGCTGGCTTCTTCGCCGGTGAGGAATTCTTCGATCACCACGCGCGCGCCGGCCTCGCCCAGCGAGCCGTCGCCCAGCATGGCGTCGATCGCGCCATGCGCCTCGTCCAGCGTCATGGCGACCACCACGCCCTTGCCGGCGGCCAGGCCGTCGGCCTTGATCACGATGGGCGCGCCGTGCTGGTCGACATAGGCGTGCGCCTGGGCCGGATCGGTGAAGGTTTCGTAGCGCGCCGTGGGGATGGCATGGCGGACCATGAAGGCCTTGGCGTAATCCTTCGAGCTTTCCAGCTGCGCGGCCGCCTTGGTCGGACCGAAGATCTTCAGGCCGCGGGCGCGGAACACGTCGACCACGCCGGCGGCCAGGGGCGCCTCGGGGCCGACCACGGTCAGCGATACGCCCTCGCGCTGGACGAAGTCGGCCAGTTCCTCGGCGCTGCTCAGCGGTACGTTCTCGAGCTGCTCGCCCTGCGCGGTGCCGCCGTTGCCGGGCGCCACGTAGACCTTGTGGACGCGCGGGGAGCGGGCCAGACGCCATGCGAGGGCGTGTTCGCGGCCGCCCGAGCCGATTACCAGGAGTTTCATGTTGCGGGGTTTCTGAAGGTTGCCACTCATGCCCGTGGAGAAGGCGCGGCGCTTGCACGGCAAGGCCGGGAAACGGGCGGCACGGCCGCCCGGACGGTTATTGCGCTTCGTCGAACACGACGTTGGTGTAGACCTCCTGCACGTCGTCCAGGCTTTCCAGGACGTCGAGCAGCTTCTGCATCTTGACGGCGTCTTCGCCGGTGAGCTCGGTTTCATTGAGCGCCTTCATGACCACGCCGTCGACTTCCGCCTTCAGGCCGGCGGCCTCGAAGGCCTGGCGTACGGCGGTGAAATCGGCCGGCGCACAGACGACTTCGATGACGCCTTCCTCGTCGGTGGCGATGTCCTCGGCGCCGGCCTCCAGGGCGGCTTCCATGACGGCTTCCTCGGAGGTGCCGGGCGCGAACACGAACTGGCCGCAGTGCTTGAACATGAAGGCCACCGAGCCTTCCTGGCCCAGGTTGCCGCCATGCTTGGCGAAGGCGTGGCGCACTTCGGCGACGGTGCGGGTGCGATTGTCGGTCATGCAGTCGACGATGACCGCCGCGCCGCCGATGCCGTAGCCTTCGTAGCGGACTTCCTCGTAGCTTTCGCCGTCGGCGCCGCCGGCGCCGCGCTGGATGGCCCGCTGGATGTTGTCCTTGGGCATGTTGGCGTCGGTCGCCTTGTCCCAGGCCATGCGCAGGCGCGGGTTGCTGTCCGGGTCGGCGCCGCCGGCACGCGCGGCGACGGTGATTTCACGAATGATCTTGGTCCAGAGCTTGCCCCGCTTGGCGTCCTGGCGGCCCTTGCGGTGCTGGATGTTGGCCCATTTACTGTGTCCGGCCATGGCTTCTCGAAGAATTTGTCGGCAAAGATGCCTATTTTAGCCTGCCTGGGGCCCTGCCGCCCCGCAGGCGTGTGTCGTGCATGCCACGGCCCACAAGCGGCGGCCCAGGCTCTACACTTGGGCGTCCGATTTTGCCCCCTTCCGGACAGCGGTTATGCCTGATCCCATTGTTATCGCCAAGAATGTCCAGACCGAGCTGGCGCTGCTGCCCGCGCTGGCCAATCGGCACGGCTGCATTACCGGCGCCACCGGCACGGGCAAAACGGTGACGCTTCAGGTGCTCGCCGAGGCGTTTTCCCGTATTGGCACGCCGGTTTTCATGGCTGATGTAAAGGGGGATCTGACCGGGGTATCGCAGGCGGGTACGCCATCGCCGAAGTTGCAGGAGCGTCTGAAGAACCTGGGCCTGCCCGAGCCAGCCTGGGGCGCCAGCCCGGTATCGCTGTGGGATGTGTTCGGCGAACAGGGCGTGCCGATCCGCGCCACGGTGTCGGACATGGGGCCCTTGCTGCTGTCGCGCATGCTGGAGCTCAACGATACCCAGGAAGGGGTGCTGACGCTGGTGTTCCGCGTGGCCGACGACGAGGGGCAGTTGCTGCTGGACCTGAAGGACTTGCGCGCCATGCTGCAGAACGTGGCGGACCGCTCGGCCGAGCTGAAGACGCGCTATGGCAATGTGTCGGCCGCCACGGTGAGCGCCATCCAGCGCGGCCTGCTGCGGCTGGAGTCGCAGGGCGCCGAGCAATTCTTCGGCGAGCCCATGCTGGATGTGCACGATCTGCTGCGCACCGATGCGCAGGGGCGCGGCATGGTCAATATCCTGGCGGCCGACAAGCTGATGCAGGCGCCGCGCCTGTACGGGGTGTTCCTGCTCTGGCTGCTGGCCGACCTGTACGAGAAGCTGCCCGAGATCGGCGACCCAGAGCAACCCGGGCTGGTGTTCTTCTTCGACGAGGCGCACCTGCTGTTCAATGATGCGCCATCGGCGCTGCTGGACAAGATCGAGCAGGTGGTGCGGCTGGTGCGCTCCAAGGGCGTGGGGGTGTATTTCGTGACGCAGAATCCGCTGGACATCCCGGACACCGTGCTGGGCCAGCTGGGCAACCGCATCCAGCACGCCTTGCGCGCCTTCACGCCGCGCGACCAGAAGGCGGTCAAGACGGCGGCGCAGACGATGCGCCCGAATCCGGGGCTGGATATCGAGGCCGCCATCACGGAGCTCGGCGTGGGCGAGGCCCTGGTCTCGCTGCTGGATGCCAAGGGACGGCCGACCCCGACCGAACGCGCCTGGATCCTGCCGCCGGGTAGCCGCATCGGCCCGGCCACCGATGCCGAGCGCCAGGCCTTGAGGCAGGCCATGCCGCTGGCGCCCAAGTACGAGCAGACCGTCGACCGCGAGTCGGCCTACGAGGTGCTGACCGCGCGCGCCGCGGCCGATGCGCCGGCCACGGACGGCGCCCGCGCGCCCGCGGGCAAGAATGGCGCGCCGGCCGCGCCCGCCGAGGAGGGCGGGCTGATGCAAGGCATCAACGAGGTGCTGTTCGGTTCGACCGGCCCGCGCGGCGGCAAGCGCGACGGCGTGGTCCAGAGCGTGGCCAAGAGCACGGCGCGCCAGATGGCGCGCGAACTGGTGCGGGGCGTGCTGGGATCCCTGCTGGGATCGCGGCGGCGCTGAGGGTCAGCTGGCGCGCGCGCTGTTGCCGCGGCCGAGGCCGCGGCGCCGGCATGCGCGCGCGCCCGCCGATCAGCCCTGCGCGACGTGGGCGGCGACGTCGTCCAGGGTGCGGGCAAAGCGCGCGACCATGTCGCGCACCTGTTCGGCGGTGATGATCAGGGGCGGGCAGAAGGCCACGGTGTCCTGGATGCCGCGCACGATCAGGCCATGGTCGTGCGCGCGCTCGTAGGCGTAGCCGCCGGCCTTGCCGAGCGGGTCGAAGGGCTGGCGCGTGGCCTTGTCGGCCACCAGCTCCACGCCGGCGATCAGGCCGACGCCGCGCACCTCGCCCACCAGCGGATGGCTGGACAGGGCCTGCAGCTCCAGGTGCAGCAGCGCGCCCATTTCGGCGGCGTGCTCGATCAGGCCGCGTTCGTCGATCAGGCGCAGGTTCTCCAGCGCCACCGCGGTGGCGACCGGGTGGCCGCTGGCCGTATAGCCATGCCCGAAAGTGCCCAGGCGGCCGCTGTGTTCGGCCACCACGTCGGCCACGCGGGCATTGAGCAGCACCGCGCCCAGCGGCTGGTACGAGGAGGTGATCTGCTTGGACAGCACCATGATGTCCGGCTCGATGTCGAAGACCTGCGAGCCGAAGCGCTGGCCCAGGCGCCCGAAGCCGGTGATGACTTCGTCGGCGATGACCAGGATGTCGTACTTGCGGCACACCGCCTGGATTTTCTGCCAGTAGGTGCGCGGGGGCACGATGACGCCGCCGGCGCCCATGACAGGTTCGCCGATGAAGGCGGCCACCGTGTCTGGGCCTTCTCGCAGGATCATGGCCTCGAGTTCGCCGGCCATGCGGGTGGCGAAATCTTCCTCGGTTTCGCCCGGCAGGCCGTAGCGGTAGTAGTGCGGGCAGGCGGTGTGGCGGATCTGCGGCAGCGGCAGGTCGAAGTCCTTGTGGTTGCCGGGCAGGCCGGTGAGGCTGGTCGAGGCGACCGTGACGCCGTGGTAGCCGCGCTGGCGCGCGATGATCTTCTTCTTGTCTCGGCGGCCCAGCGCATTGTTGTAGTACCACACCAGCTTGACGACCGTGTCGTTGGCCTCGGAGCCGGAGTTGGTGAAGAACGCCTGGGCCATGCGCCCGTCGGTGTAGCCGATCAGGCGCTCGGCCAGCGCGATGACGCTGGGGTGCGACTTGTGCGTGAACGTATGGTAGTAGGGCAGTTCCTGGAACTGGCGCGCCGCGGCCTCGACCAGGCGCTGCTCGCCGAAACCCACCGCGACGCTCCACAGGCCGGCCATTCCTTCGAGGTAGCGGTTGCCCTGGTCGTCGAACACGTATACGCCTTCACCGTGGGTGATGATGCGCGGGCCCACGTCGCGGTGCTTGACCGCGTTGGTGTAGGAGTGCAGCTGGTACTGGATGTCCTGCTGCTGGGCGGAGCTGAGAGTGGTCATGGTTGCGTTTCCGTTGCGGTGATGCCGGATTCCTGGACGAGGCTGTTATATCATCGCCATTATCCGCCAAGACGGCGCCGCGCAGGCGTGGCGCCGGCTATGGTCCCTACCGCCTGCCTGCCGCCATGGAACCGCCGTGAAAATCATCTACGCCTCCTGCAATGCCATCGATCCGCGCGAATGGACGGAGCCCTTGCAGGCGGCCTTGCCCGAGGCCGAGGTGGTCGCATGGCAGGCGGGCCAGCCGGTCCAGCATGCCGAACTGGCGGTGGTCTGGAACCCGCCGGCCGAATTGTTCGAGCGCGAGCTTGGCCTGCGCGCGGCGTTCAACCTGGGCGCCGGCGTGGACGCGCTGTTCAGGCTGGAGACGCTGCCGCCGGATTTTCCCGTGGTGCGACTGGAGGACGCGGGCATGGCGGTGCAGATGGCCGAGTACGCGGCGCATGCGCTGGTGCGCGCCAGCCGCCAGTTCGACGCGTATGACGCGCAGCAGCGCGCCGGGCAATGGCATCCGCTGCCCGAGCTCGATCGCACGCAATGGCCGGTGGGCGTGCTGGGCATGGGCGTGATGGGTACGCGCGTGGCGCAGACCCTGGCCGGCATGGATTATCCGGTGGCGGGCTGGTCGCGCAGCGGCAATGCGCCGCAGGGCGTGCAGGCCTTTGGCGGCGCCGATGCGCTGCCGGCCTTCCTGGCGCGCACCCGGGTGCTGGTCAACACGCTGCCGCTGACCGACGAGACGCGCGACCTGTTGCGCCGCGATACCCTGTCGCAATTGCTGCCGGGCGCCCACCTGATCAACATGGGGCGCGGCGAGCACCTGGTGGAAGAGGACCTGCTGGCGCTGCTCGACAGCGGGCATATGGCAGGCGCGGCGCTCGACGTGTTTCGCGAAGAGCCCCTGCCGGCCGGCCACCCGTTCTGGTCGCATCCGCGCGTGGCGATCACCCCGCACATCGCGGCCATCAGCCTGCGCCGTGAAACGGTGGCGCAGCTGGCGGCCAAGATCCGCGCCTTCCTGCGCGGCGAGCCGGTCACCGGCATGGTCACGCGCCGCCGCGGCTACTGAGCGGCCCCGGCTACAGGCGGATCCAGGTCGTCTTCAGCGAGGTGTACTTGTCCAGCGCGTGCAGCGACTTGTCGCGCCCGAAGCCGGATTGCTTGACGCCGCCGAACGGCACCGTCACGTCGCCGTCGAAGTAGCAGTTCACCCATACCAGGCCGGCGCGCAGCCTGCGCGAGACGCGGTGGGCGCGCGACAGGTCGGCCGTCCACAGGCCCGACCCCAGGCCATAGGCGGAGGCATTGGCCTGCGCCACCACCTCGTCTTCGCCGTCGAACCGGGTGACCGCCAGCACGGGGCCGAAGATCTCCTCGCGCACGATGGTCAGGTCGGGCCGCGCGCATTCGAAGATGGTGGGTTCTATGTAGTAGCCGCCGCTGTCGGCGCGCACGCGCTCGCCGCCCATGCGCAGCCGCGCGCCTTCGCGCCGGCCGCTTTCGACATATTCCAGCACGCGCGCCATCTGCCTTTCATCGACCATGGCGCCCATCGGCGAGGCCGGGTCGAGCGGATTGCCCGGCTGCATCGCGCGCGCGCACGCCTCCACCTTGCTGACGAAGGTGTCGTAGATGCCGGCTTGCACGTACAGGCGCGAGCCGGCGATGCAGACCTCGCCCTGGTTGTTGAAGATGCCGATGGCCGCCGCCAGGGCGGCGCGGTCCAGGTCGGGGCAGTCGTCGAAAATGATGTGCGGCGACTTGCCGCCGCATTCCAGCCAGATCTGCTTGAGGTTGGATTGCCCGGAATACTCCATGAAGCGCTTGCCGGTGGCGGTCGAGCCGGTGAACGCCAGGCAATCCACGTCCATGTGCAGTCCCAGCGCGCGCCCGGCCACCGGGCCGGCGCCCGGCACCACGTTGAGCACGCCGGCGGGGATGCCGGCCTGGAGCGCCAGTTCGGCCAGCCGCAGGGCCGACAGCGAGGACTGCTCGGCCGGCTTGAGGATCACGCTGTTGCCGGCGGCCAGCGCCGGCGCCACCTTCCACGAGGCCATCAGCAGCGGGTAGTTCCATGGCACCACGGCGGCCACCACGCCCAGCGGTTCGCGCGTGATGGTGGCCAGCGCGTCGGCGTCGGTGGGGGCGATTTCGTCGTACTGCTTGTCGATGGTCTCGGCATACCACGCGTAGGTATGCGCGGTTTCTGGGATGTCGAAGGCCATGGTGTCGCCGATCGGCTTGCCCATGTCCAGCGTTTCGATCAGGGCCAGTTCTTCGGCGTGCTCGCGGATCAGCGCGGCCAGGCGCAGCATGCACTGCTTGCGCTCGCGGCGCGGCATGCGCGACCACACGCCGGACTCGAAGGCGCGCCGCGCAGCCGCGACGGCCTGGTCGATATCGGCTTGCGAGCAGGCCGTCACTTCGGCGAGCAACTGGCCGGTGGCCGGGTTGATGGCGGCCAGCGGTCCGGCCCGGCCATCGTGCCAGCGGCCGTCGATGAAGGCCTGGTTGCGCAGCGTCAGGCCGGCGGCGAGGGATTCCCAATGGGACAGCGGGGGCAGGGTGCTCATGCGGCGGACTCCTTGTCGCGAACGGGCAGGCGCGGCGTGCCGGGGGCGCGCCGCGTGACGAGGAAAATGCCGGCGGCCACGATCAGCGCCATGCCGGCTGTGGCCGGCGCGTCGGGTGGCATGCCGAACCAGAAGGTGCTGAAGGCGACGGCCATCAGCAGATGGCAGTAGTTCAGCGGCGCCAGCGTCGAGGCTTCGACGCGCTGGAAGGCGCCGATCAACAGGATCTGCGCCAGGCCGTTGCACAGGCCCAGGGCGATGATCACCAGGCTGTCGGCCAGGCCCGGCCAGGGCTGCGGCAGGAAAAACGGCGCCGGCAGCGCCGTCATCAGCAGGCAGATGAAGGCGGTGTAGGCGTACTGCACGTGGCCCGGCACCTGGCCGGCCAGCTTGCGCGTGAGCAGCTGGAAAATGGCGTAGCTCACGGCGGCCACCGCCATCAGCACGGTGCCCAGCGCGGGCAGGTCGGCGCCCGGCCGCACGATCAGCAGCATGCCGCCGAACCCGACCGCCACCGCCAGCCACTGGGCGCGTCCGACCGATTCGCCCAGCAGCCAGGGCGACAAGGCCACCATGATCATCGGCGAGGTGAAGTAGATGGCGGTGGCCTCGGACAGCGGCATCCAGATCAGCGCCGTCATGAAGCAGGTGCCCACCGTGCCCAGCATCAGGCCGCGCACCACCAGCAGGCCGCGGCGCGGCGTGGCCGACAGGCGCGGCAGGCCGTGGCGCAGCAGCATGAACGCGGCGATGGTGGCCACCGCCGTGTAGCGCATCACATTCAGGAACGGCGCCGGATAGAACTGCAGCATGTACTTGCAGGCCGCGTCGAAGGTGGCAAAGGCCACCAGCGCGCCGAAGAACAGCGCGATGCCGAGGCGCCGCTGGCGGGCGGCGGCCGGCGCCGGGGCGGGGGCCATGTTCAGCGCTCCACCATGCCCGCGTGCTGCAGCATGGCGCCCAGCAGGACGTTGGCGCCGGCCTCCAGGTGGGCCGGGTCGGCGTCTTCCACTTCGTTGTGGCTGATGCCGTCCTTGCAGGGCACGAAGATCATCGCCGTCGGGCTGACGGTAGCCACGTAGACGGCGTCGTGGCCGGCGCCGGTGACGATGTCCATATGGCTGTAGCCACGCGCCTCGGCCTGCTGGCGCACCGCGCCGATCAGGGCGGGCTCGAAGGGCGTGAGGGGAAAGTGCTGGACGTCGCGCAGATCGACGTCGACCGGATAGCCGGTGGTGTCGCCCGCGCCCAGCGCCTGGCAGGCCTGGCGCAGGCGGGCGTCCATCTCGGCCAGGCGCACGGCGTCCGGGTGGCGCAGGTCGACCGTGAACGACACCTTGCCGGGAATGACGTTACGCGAGGACGGATAGACGTTGGCCACGCCCACGGTGCCGCGGCCCTGGGGGGCGTAGTCCAGCGCGATGCGCACGACTTCCTGCATCAGGTGCGTGGCGGCGTACAGGGCGTCGCGGCGCATGGGCATGGGCGTGGGGCCGGCGTGCGCCTCCATGCCGGTCACGGTGACGTCGTACCAGCGCAGGCCGAGCGAGCCGGTGACCACGCCGATGACCTTGTCCTCGGCTTCCAGGATGGGGCCTTGCTCGATATGCGCCTCGAAGTACTTGCCCAGCTTGCGCTGGCCCACCGGCGCGTCGCCGGCGTAGCCGATGCGCGCCAGCTCGTCGCGCACCGATTTGCCGTCCACGTCGGTGGCCGACAGGGCCGTCTCGAGCGGAAAGATGTTGCAGAAGACGCCGGAGCCCATCATGACGGGCACGAAGCGCGTGCCTTCCTCGTTGGTCCAGATCGCCAGTTCCAGCGGCGCCTCGGTGCGCACGTCGTGGTCCTGCAGCGTGCGCATGACCTCCAGTCCGGCCAGGACGCCGAAGCATCCGTCGAACTTGCCGCCGGTGGGCTGGGTGTCGATGTGGCTGCCGGTGGCCACGCTGGGCAGTTCCGGGCGCGCGCCGGGCCGGCGGCCGAAGATGTTGCCGACCTGGTCGACGGTGATTTCCAGGCCCGCTTCGCGCATCCAGCGCACCAGCAGGTCGCGGCCCTGGCCGTCCAGTTCGGTCAGCGCCAGGCGGCAATTGCCGCCCTTGGGCGTGGCGCCGATTTTCGCCAGCTCCATGAGCGAGTCCCACAGGCGTTGGCCGTTGATCGAAAGTGCGGTGGCAGTAGTCATGATGAGGCTCCGTTGCGGGTCAGACTGTGGCGGGCGCCATGCCCTGCAGGAAGGCTTCCAGCGCCGGGCCGATGGCCGGCACCATATAGCCGCCTTCCTGGACGACCACGGTGGGCAGGCCCAGGCCGTTGATGCGTTCGCCGATCTGGCGGTAGGCGTCCATGTCCAGCTTGAGCACGCTGATGGGGTCGTCCTTGTAGGTGTCGAAGCCCAGCGCCAGCACCAGCGCGCGCGGCCGGTAGTCGCGCAGCGCGGTCAGGGCGCTGTCCAGGGTTTCCAGGAAAATGGCGTTGCGCGCGCCGTGCGGCAGGGGGAAGTTCAGGTTGTAGCCGTGGCCGCTGCCGTAGCCGCGCTCGTGTGCATAGCCAGTGTAGAACGGGTAGTACCCGGACGGGTCGGCGTGCAGCGAGATAGTCATCACGTCCGAACGCTGGTAGAAGATGTTCTGCGTGCCATCGCCATGATGCGCGTCGACGTCCAGCACCACGACGCGCTCGCAGCGTTGCGCCAGGCGCTGCGCGGCCGCCGCGCTGCTGTTGAGGTAGCAGAAGCCGCCGGCGCGGTCGCGGTGCGCATGGTGTCCGGAAGGCCGGCACAGCGCGTAGGCGAGGGCCTGGTTCTGCAGCGCCCAGTCGGCGGCGGCCACGCCGCAATGGGTCGAGCGCAGGGCCGAGCGCCAGGTATGCGGTCCGACCGGGCACGACAGGTCGCTCAGGTAGTAGCCGGTTTCGGCCACGATGGAAGTGGAGGGGCACGGGCCGCGGGCGGCATGCTCGACCCGGCCGTTGTAGTAGGGCGACAGGTTGGGCAGCACTTCGGGGCCCGGGTCGGCGCCGTTGGCGCGCATCGCCTGCCAGCGGGTGTACGCGTGTTCGAGATAGTCGAGGTACTCGTGGCTGTGTATGCCCTCGAGCGGCTCGCGGCCGTAGTCGGGCGGGCTGTCCACCGTCACGCCGCGCGAGGCCAGCATGGCGCGCAGCGTCTCGGCGCGGGTCGGCACGTCGGTGGGCGCGCTGATGCGGCCCAGCCGCATGAATTGCTCGGGCACATGCAACAGCTGTTCTTCGGAAAAAAACGCCTTCATGGCTGTCCTCGCTGATTGGGGGCTACGCTGCTTTGATCTCGATTTCCACGAAGACGAATTCCGTGTCGCTGGGGTTGATCACGTTGTGCTCCACGCCCTCCGGGCGGGTATAGGAAACGCCGCGGGTGAGCTGGCTGGTGACCGACCCTTCGGGGGTTTCCAGCAGCAGCGGGCCGGTGGTCATGGGCACGACGACATAGTCCATGCCATGGCGATGCCAGCCGGTTTCGCCGCCGGGCGGAAAGCGCCACTCGGTCACCTTGACCCGCTCGTTGTCGATCTGCACCGTGGGGATGGCGCCTGGGCGTTTCATGGTCAATCTCCTTGGTCGTGTGTGGGCATTCAAGCGTTCTGGCCGCGCAACGTCCGGGCCAGGATGTCCAGCGCTTCGCGCATGACCGCCTCCGGGATCGTCAGCGGGAAAAGAAAGCGGATGACGTTGCCGTCGCTGCCGCAGGTCAGGAGCAGCAACCCCTGTTCGAGCGCGCGGGCCTGGACCTGGCGCGCGAATTCGGGGCTGGGCGCATCGCTGCCGGGCTGGCGGAATTCCACCGCCACCATGGCGCCCAGCGCCCGCACCTCGGCGATCTCGGGGACGTCGTGGCGCTGCGCCTCCAGGTGGTCGCGCAACTGGTGGCCCAGGCGCGTGCCGCGCGCCAGCAGGTCCTCGGCCTCGATGATGCGGATCACCTCCAGCGCGGCGGCGACCGCCAGCGGATTGCCGGCATAGGTGCCGCCCAGGCCGCCCGGCGGCGGCGCGTCCATGACCTCGGCGCGGCCGCACACCGCCGACAGCGGCATGCCGCCGGCCAGGCTCTTGGCCATGGCGGTCAGGTCGGCCGCCACGCCGTAGTGTTCCATCGCGAACAGCTTGCCGGTGCGGCCGAAGCCGGTCTGGACTTCGTCGGCGATCAGCAGGATGCCGTGGTCGTCGCACAGGGCGCGCAGCGCCTGCATGAAGGCCGGCGGGCAGATATTGAAACCGCCCTCGCCCTGTACCGGTTCGATGATGATGGCCGCCACGCGGCGCGGGTCCACGTCGGTCTTGAATAGGGTCCCCAGGGCCGCCAGCGCGTCATCGGTGGATACCCCGTGCAGCGCGTTCGGATACGGCACATGGTAGATGTCGGCCGGAAACGGACCGAAGCCCACTTTGTACGGCACGACCTTGCCGGTCAGGGCCATGCCCAGCAGCGTGCGGCCGTGGAACGCCGCGCCGAAGGCGACGACGGCGGGCCGGCCGGTGGCCGCGCGAGCGATCTTGACGGCGTTCTCGACCGCCTCGGCTCCCGTGGTGAAGAGGGCGGTCTTCTTGGCGAAATCGCCCGGCGCCAGCTGGTTGATCCGTTCGGCCAGCTGGATATAGCTGGCGTACGGGACGATCTGGTAGGCCGTGTGGGTGAAGCGGCTCATCTGCGCCTGCAGCGCCTGCATCAGCTGCGGATGGCGATGGCCGGTGTTGAGCACGGCGATGCCGCCGGCGAAGTCGATGTAGCGGCGGCCTTCGGTATCCCACAGTTCGGCGTTCTCGGCGCGGTCCGCGTAGAAGTTGCACATCACGCCCACGCCGCGCGGCGTGGCGGCCTCCTTGCGGCGGGTCAGTTCTGCGTTGTCCATGTCGGCTCTCCTGTGCGGCGCGATCGAGGGCGTTGCGGCCCTAGGCGGTCTGCGCCTTGGTCGGGTCCCAGTGCTGGCCGGGAACGGCGGCGATCAACTGCTGCGTATAAGGGTTCTGCGGCTGGTCGAAAATCTGCGCGGGGGTGCCGTACTCCACCACCTTGCCGCGGTGCATGACCAGCACGGCATTGCAGATCTGCGCCGCCACGCGCAGATCGTGGGTGATGAAGATCAGCGCGATGCGCAGGCGCTGCTGCAATTCGTGCAGCAGCTGAAGCACCTGCGCCTGCACCGACACGTCCAGCGCCGAAACCGACTCGTCGGCCACCAGCACCTGCGGCTCCAGCGCCAGGGCGCGCGCGATGCCGATGCGCTGGCGCTGGCCGCCGGAGAACTGGTTGGGATAGCGGTCGAAGGCCGAGGGGTCGAGTCCCACCAGGGTCAGCAGTTCGCGCGCGCGGGCTTCGGCCTGGGCGCGCGTCTTGCCGTTGGCGACCGGGCCGTCGCTGATGATGCGGCCCACGGTCTGGCGCGGGTTGAGCGAGGCGAACGGATCCTGGAAAATCATCTGGATGTCCTTGCGCAACGGCCGGAACTGGCTTTCGGACAATCCGGCGATATCGCGCCCGTTGAACACCAGCTTGCCGCCGTCGATGCCGATCAGCTTGAGCAGGCATTTGCCGATGGTGGACTTGCCCGAACCGGATTCGCCGACGATGCCCAGCGTTTCGCCGCGGCGCACCTCGAAGCTGACCTCGTCGACCGCGCGCACCACCCGCTTCTTGCCGAACCAGCCATGGCCGGTGACATAGGTCTTGCACAGCTTGTCGACCGCCAGCACCGGCGCGTCCTGCGCCACCGGGGGGCGAGCGTCGGCGCGCCGGTGCGGGACGGCGGCGATCAGGCGGCGCGTATACGGGTGTTGCGGGCGGTTGAGGACTTCCTCGGCCGGACCTTGCTCGACCAGGATGCCTTGTTCCATCACCGCTACCCGATGGGCGATCTCGGCCACCACGCCGAAGTCATGCGTGACGAACATCACGCCCATGCCCTTTTCCTTCTGGATCCGGGCGATCAGGGCGAGGATCTGCGCCTGGGTGGTGACATCCAGGGCGGTGGTGGGCTCATCGGCGATGAGCAGGGCCGGCTCGAGCGCCAGGGCCATGGCGATCATCACGCGCTGGCGCTGGCCGCCGGACAGGCGGAATGGGTACACGTCGCACAGGACGGCCGGGTCGGGCAGGCCGACGAACGCCAGCAGCTCGAGCACGCGGCGCTGGCGTTGCGGACCGGGGTAGGCGTCGTGTACGCGCATGACTTCGCCGATCTGCTCGCCCACGGTCATCAGCGGATTGAGGGCCGACAGCGGCTCCTGGAAGATCATGGCCATGTCCTTGCCGCGCATCGACAGCAGGGTGGCCTCGTCCTGCCGCAGCAGGTCCTTGCCGCGGAACAGGATCTGGCCGCCCTGCGGCTGGAGGTAGTCGGGCAGCAGGCCCATGATGGCGTTGGCGCTCATCGACTTGCCCGAGCCGGACTCGCCGACGATGCACAGGATCTCCCCGGCGCGGATGTCGTAGGACACATCGCGCACGGCGTATTCGCGGTCGCCGCCGCGCGGCAGCGCAATGGTCAGGTCGCGTACCGAAAGCAGGGTTTCATGGTCGTTCATGGTCATTCCCCTATTCGCCGCGCTTGCGCAGTTGAGGATTGAGGGCGTCGTTCAGGCCTTCGCCGATCAGGTTGATGGCCAGCACGGTCAGCAGGATGGCCACACCGGGCCACACGCTCATCCACCAGGCCTCGCGGATCATGGTGCGCGCCGCGCCGATCATGAAGCCCCAGCTCATCAGGTTGCGGTCGCCCAGGCCCAGGAACGACAGCGACGATTCGGTCAGGATCGCGGTGGCGACCATGAACGAGGCCGACACGATGATGGGCGACATGGCGTTGGGCAGGATCTGGGTGCAGACGATGCGCCCGGGCGTCTGCCCGATCACGATGGCGGCCTGCACGAACTCGCGCTGCTTGAGCGTCATGAACTCGGAGCGGACCAGGCGCGCGGCCGGCGGCCACGACACCAGGGCGATGGCGCCCATGATCGAATACACCGACGGGCCCACCACGGCCACCAGCACGACCGCCATGGCCAGTTGCGGAATGGTCTGGAAGAACTCGGTAAAGCGCATCAGGGCATCGTCGATGCGCCCGCCGCAATAGCCGGCGATGGCGCCGATGGCGATGCCGAACAGCAGCGCCACGCCCGCCGACAGCAGTCCCACCATGAGCGAGACGCGCGCGCCCCATACCAGGCCTGCGGTGATGTCGCGGCCGAGCATGTCGGTGCCGAACGGGTAGGCCGAGTCGGTGAAGGGCGGGATCAGCGGGCTGGCCACCATCATCCACGGCGACTCTTCATACAGCAGGGGCGCGCACAGGGCCACCAGCACCACCAGCGCCACGATCACCAGCCCGGCGACCGCGCCGTAGTTGCGCATATAGCGTTTCATGAATCCATTCATGCGGCGGCTCCTTGCGTGCCGCCGGCGGCGATGCGCGGATCGATCAGGCGGTAGATCACGTCGGTGATCAGGTTGAAAACCACGACCATGATGGAGGTCACCAGGAAGATGCCCAGCAGCAGCTGGTAGTCGCGCTGCAGGAGCGCGTCGAACATGAGCCGGCCGATTCCGGGCCAGGCGAACACGGTCTCGGTCAGGACTGCGCCGCCGGCCATCTGGCCGAGCTGGATGCCGGCGAAGGTGATGACCGGCAGCAGGGCGTTGCGCAGCACGTGGGCGCGGATGACGCGGTTGGCGCTGACGCCCTTGGCGCGCGCGGTCTTGACGAAGTCCATGCCGATCACTTCCAGCATCGAGGCGCGCGTCAGGCGCACGTAGACCGCCATGAAGAAGCAGCCCAGCGTCACGGTGGGCAGGATCAGGTGCAAGGCGATGTCCTGCACGCGGGCCCAGCCGGTCAGGTTGCTGCCCACGGTCTCCATGCCGAAGGCCGGCAGCCAGCCCAGCATCACGGAAAACAGCAGGATGCCCATCAGCGACAGTCAGAACAGCGGCGTGGCGTACAGCAGCAGCGCGCCGGTCATGACGCTGCTGTCGATCCAGCGGCGCTTGTTGGCGTAGCGCGCGCGCGGCGACCACGCCCAGCAGCACGCCCAGGATGACCGAGAACAGGAACGCCGCGGACATCAGCAGGAAGGTGGCGGGCAGGCGCTCGACGATCAGGTCCAGCACCGGCACGTGATTGCGGTAGGAAAACCCCAGGTCGAACTGCAGCACGCCTTTCAGGTATATGCCCAGCTGCGTCAGCACGGGCTTGTCCAGGCCGAACTGGGTGCGCAGTTGCTCGACATAGGCCGCGTCGCCGGCGCCGGCCTGGCCGGCCAGCACGGCGGCGGGGTCGCCCGGCGCTATGCGGATGAGGAAGAAGTTGATGATCACCACGCCCAGCACGACCACCAGGGCCTTGCCCAGGCGCGAGGCGAAGAAAGACAGGAATTTCATGCGATGCATCCCCCGGAGGGCGCGGTGCGCGCCGCTCCTGCTAGTTCACCGCCCGTGGCGGCGGGCGGCCGCGCGGGCCGGGCGGCGGGCCGTTCCTCGGCCCGCCGCATGCCGCGTCACTTCTCGATGTACACGTCGTCGAAGGTCTCGTTCATGCCGATGGCGGTCTTGACCATATTCTTGACCTTGCCGCGATACAGCGTCGGGAACTCCATGTCGACCAGGAAGCCGTTGGCCACCTCGGCAACCAGGAGGGCCTGGATCTTGTTGTAGAGTTCCTGCCGCTTGGCCGGATCGACCTCGGCCGCGGCCTGTTCCCACAGCTTGTCGGACTCGGGGTTGCTGTAGCCCTGCATGTTGGCGAAGGGCGAGCCCTTGACGATGTTGGACGTCACGTACAGACGCTGCACGCCCAGCGCCGGATCGCCGTACTGGTAGCTGTAGGTGGTGGTCAGGTCGAAGTCCCAGTTGCCGGTGCGGCTGGCCCAGCCGCCGGCGTCGGTCGATTCGACATTGACCTTGAAGCCCAGCTGTTCGAGCGCCTGCTTGGTGTATTCGCCCAGGCGGTCCCAGGTCGCGCCGTAGGGGAAGCTGAGTTGGCGGATGGTGTAGTCGCCCGGGTTGATTCCGGACTCCTTGATCAGCGCGCGCGCCTTCTTCATGTCGAACGGGATGGCCGGGATGTCCTTGTCGAAGAACATCTCGGTGGGCACGAACGGGCTGGTCGAGATCTTGCCCAGGCCGAAGAAGATGTTGTCGACCACCAGCTTGCGGTTGAACGCGTGCATCACCGCCTGCCGCACCTTGATGTTGTCGAAGGGCGGCTTGCGCATGTTGAAGATGAGGTAGGCCTGCGGCGAGAACATCTCCCAGCCCTGGGTGGTGTATTGCACGTCGGGCAGCCCGCGCAGGCGCTTGACGTCGACGTTGTCCACGTCGCCGCCGCGCAGGGCGTCGATGCTGCCGCGTTCGAACGCCACCGCGCGCGAGGCCGAATCCGGGATCACGTTGAAGACCAGCTCGTCCAGGTAGGGCTTGCCTTCTTTCCAGTAGTCGGGATTGCGCTCCAGCTTGACGTATTCGCCGCGCTTCCATTCCTTGAACTTGAAGGGGCCGGTGCCGATGGGCTTCTGGTTGGCCGGGTTGGTGGCGTAGTCGGTGCCCGCGTAGATGTGCTTGGGCATCATGGGCGCGAAGCCCGGTTCGAACATCAGCATGAAGGCGGGAAAGGCCGACTTCAGGCGCACCACGACCGTGTGGTCGTCGACCTTTTCGACCTTGTCGAGGAATTTGCCCAGGATCACGCGCGCCCGGGCGTGGGTCTTGGGCAGCAGGTCGGACAGCGAGAAGACGACGTCGTCGGCCGTGAACGGCTTGCCATCGTGCCACTTGACGCCTTCCTGCAGATGGAAGGTGTAGCTCAGGCCGTCGGGCGCGGCTTCCCAGGACTTGGCCAGGCCGGGTTGCGGCTTGAGATCGAACGAATAGGTCAGCAGGCTTTCATAGATCTTGCCGGTGATGAACTGGGTCGGCCCTTGCTGGTTGAGCGCGGGGATCAGGATCGGCGGCTCGGGCTGCACGATCAGGTTGAGCGTGCCGCCCCGGGTCTGGGCATGCGCGTTCGTCAGCGGAAGGGCCGCCGCCAGGGTAAAGGCGGCTGCGGACAGTTTGAAGAGTTGTGTGAGTTTCACTGCTGGCCTCCGGGCTAGTTCAAGAACGGCGGCGGGGATCGGCTCCTGTGCCAAAGTCGATCGCCTGCCGCCTGGTACGTTCGGGTTACCGCAAGGTGATGAAACAAACGTGCTGCTGCGCGGTGCGAACACCGCTTGCCGCGCCGGGGCGCGGCGTACTGCGCCGGCCTCAGCCGGGAGCCTTGACGACGACAGCGTCGAATCGGGGGGATGGGGGGAAGCGGCGGCCGGGGGCCGCGCGGCCGGTCACGGCGCGGGCCGTGGCGGGTGCCGTGATGGCGGGAACAACGCAGTCAGTGTCCGATTGCAAGATTTTCCCCTTTGCATTCTGTTGGACCAGCTTGAGTACGTGAAAGGCAGCGTATCGAATATTTGGTACTCTCAATAGGTCCAAATCGTTTTTTGTTTGTGGTGCCACTTTGAAAGAGCTCATTCTGTCGGAGTGCCTGCTGCAGCGGCTGGAACGCCGCGGCGCCACGCCGCTGTCCAGGCAGATCTACGATTTGCTGCGCGATCTGATCCTGGCCGGCGACCTGCCCGCCGGCACCAAGCTGCCCGCGACCCGGGCGCTGGCGGTCGACACAGGGTTATCCCGCAATACCGTGCTGCACGCCTACGACCAGTTGCTGGCCGAGGGGTACCTCGTGTCGGCCTTCGGAAGTGGTACCTTCGTCTCCGATACCGTGCCGGCCACGCCGGAGCCGCCGGCGCCGCCCGAGGTCGAGGCCGCGGCGCAGCACTTCGCGCTGTCGCGCCGCGGCACCAAGCTGGTGCGCGAAGCCTCGGCGTCCGATCGGCAATGGGGCGCCTTCGTGGCCGGCGTGCCCGACGTTTCGCTGTTTCCGCGCGCGGTGTGGCAGCGCCTGCAGAGCCGGCGCTGGCGCCAGGCCCCGCCCGAACTGCTGACCTATGCGTACGGGGCCGGCTATATGCCCCTGCGCCGCGCGCTGGCCGAGCATCTGCGCCTGTCGCGCTCGGTCAAGTGCGATGCCGACCAGATCGTCGTGGCCAGCGGCATCCACCAGGCCGTCAGCGTGCTGGCGCGCCTGCTGGGCGACAACGGCAACACCGCCTGGATGGAGAACCCCGGCTATTGGGGCGCGCGTTCGACGCTGATGGCCTGCGGCATCACGCCGGTGGCGGTCGCGGTGGACGACGAGGGCATGGCGCCCAGCGCGCAGCAATTGCAGGATCCGCCGCGCTTCATCTTCGTGACGCCGTCGCACCAGTATCCGCTGGGCATGGTGATGAGCCTGGCGCGGCGCCGCATGCTGCTGGATTACGCGCACAAGCGCGGCGCCTGGATCGTCGAGGACGACTACGACAGCGAGTTCCGCTTCGACGGACGCCCCATCGCTTCGCTGCAGGGGCTGGACCAGCACGACCGGGTGCTGTACCTGGGCACCTTCTCCAAGACGCTGTTTCCCGGCATCCGCCTGGCCTACATGGTGCTGCCCAAGCCGCTGGCCGGCCACGTCGCGACCGGGCTGTCGGAGCTGTATCGCGAAGGGCGCCTGATGGACCAGGCCGTGCTGGCCAACTTCATCGAAGGCGGCCATTACGCCACCCATATCCGCCGCGTCAAGCAACGCTATGCGGCACGCCAGGCGCTGTTGCGCGAGGCGGTCACGCGGGCCTTCGGCGCCGACTGGCCGATTTCCACCCACGAGGCGGGCCTGCACCTGGTGATGCACCTGCCCGACGGCACCGACGACCTGGGCATTTCCATCGCCGCGCGCACGCTGGGGCTGCACGCGCGGCCGCTGTCGCGCTACTACGCCAGCGAGCAGGACGCCCGTCCCGGGCTGCTGCTCGGCTATGCCTGCGTGCCCGAGAAAGAGATCGAACCGGCCTTCGAGCGCCTGGTGCAGGTCATTACGCCGGCGCTGGAGCACGTCGAGCGCCAGCAGCGCCGGCCGGTCTACAGCGACAAACTGAACGCCGAGGCCTGGAGCGGCGCCTGACGCCGGCTAGGCCCGCGCTTGGCCGCGCGCGCCGTTTGGATCGATAATGCGGGCCGGCTTCGCGCCGGCGCGGCGCGCGCACGATCGCATACAAGGAGACTGAGGTGGCAGCAAAACACAGGATCGCCGTCATCGCCGGCGACGGCATCGGCAAGGAAGTCATGCCCGAGGGGCTGCGCGTGCTGGAGGCGGCCGCCACGCGTTTCGGCATCGATTTCCAGTGGGACCATTTCGACTGGAGCTGCGATTACTACGCGCGCCATGGCAAGATGATGCCCGATGACTGGGCCGCGCAGATCGGCGGCCACGAGGCGATCTTCTTCGGCGCTATCGGCTGGCCCGACGCCGTGCCCGACCACGAGGCGCTGTGGGGGTCGCTGTTTCGCTTTCGCCGCGATTTCGACCAGTACATCAACCTGCGTCCGGTCAGGCTGATGCCGGGCGTGCCCACGCCGCTGGCCAACCGCAAGCCGGGCGACATCGATTTCTTCATCGTGCGCGAGAATACCGAGGGCGAGTATTCCAACAGCGGGGGGCGGCTGTTCGCCGGCACCGAGCGCGAAGTCGTGATCCAGGAAAGCGTGTTCACGCGCGTGGGCGCCGACCGCGTGCTGAAGTTCGCGTTCGAACTGGCGCGCAAGCGCGGCAAGCACCTGACCGCCGCCACCAAGTCCAACGGTATTTCGATCTCCATGCCGTGGTGGGACGAACGGGTGGCCGAGATGGCCGCGTCCTATCCGGACGTGCGCTGGGACAAATACCACATCGACATCCTGTGCGCGCACTTCGTGCAGCACCCGGACTGGTTCGATGTGGTGGTGGCGTCCAACCTGTTCGGCGACATTCTTTCCGACCTGGGGCCGGCCTGCACCGGCACCATCGGCATTGCGCCGTCGGCCAACCTCAACCCGGAACGCAAGTTTCCCTCGCTGTTCGAGCCGGTGCACGGCTCGGCGCCCGACATCTACGGCAAGGGCATCGCCAACCCGATCGGGCAGATCTGGAGCGGCGCGCTGATGCTGGATTTCCTCGGCTATCCGCAAGCCGCGGCGGCGGTGGTCGCGGCCATCGAGCAGGTGCTGGTCGACGGGCCGCGCACGCCGGACATGCAGGGCAAGGCCACCACGGCCGAAGTGGGTTCGGCCATCGCCGCGCTGGTGGCCGCCGGCTGAGGCCGCGCGGCCTGGCGCTCAGTGCGCGCCGGCCGCCGCCTCGGCCGCGCCGCCGCCCGCGCTCTTGGCGGACTTGGGCCGGGCCAGCCATACCAGGCCGGTCAGCAGCAGGAAGATCGCCGCCGACGCATAAAAGACGTCCAGCGCCGACAGCGTGTAGGCCTGCGTGTCGATCATGCCGTTGATCACGGTCAGCGCCTGCTGGTGCGACATGCCGGCGCCGTTCTGCAACGTGCCCAGCGTGTGGTCGAAGGCCTGCTGGCCCGGCGTGGCGATCTCGGTCAGCTGGGCGTGGTGCAGGTTGGCGCGGTTGTCTCACATGGTGGTGGCGATGGAGGTGCCGAACGCGCCCGCGGTCAGGCGCGCGAAGTTCGACAGGCCCGAGGCCGCCGGAATGCGCGAGGCGTCGAGACTGGACAGCGTGATCGACGTCAACGGCACGAAGAACATCGCCATGGCGGCGCCCTGGATGATGGTCGGGACCATCAGCGTGCGCACGTCGGTCTGCGTGTTGAAGCCCGCGCGCATGAAGCACACCAGCGCGAACACCATGAAGGCCACGGTGACGATCTGGCGCGGGTCGCGGGTGGCGAGCATCTTGCCCACGATGGGGGTGAGCAGGATGGCCAGCAGCCCGACCGGCGCGGTCACCATGCCGGCGTAGGTCGCGGTGTAGCCCATATTGCTCTGCAGCCACAGTGGCAGCAGCACCACGTTGCCGAAGAAGACGCCGTAGGCCACGGCCAGCGTCAGCGCGCCCACCGTGAAATTGCGCTCCTTGAACAGGCGCAGGTCGACCACGGGATGGGCGTCGGTGAGCTCCCAGATCAGGAAGAACACGAAGGCCACGAAGGCGGTGGCGGCCAGCGCGATGATCACGGGGCTGGCGAACCAGTCCAGCTCCTTGCCCTTGTCCAGCATGATCTGCAGCGCGCCCACCCACACCACCAGCAACAGCAGGCCTACCTTGTCGATGGGCAGCTTGCGGGTCTGCGATTCGCGGTCGCGGTAGACGCGCCAGCTGATCCAGGCCGCCAGCAGGCCCACCGGCACGTTGATGTAGAAGATCCACGGCCAGGTGTAGTTGTCCGAGATCCAGCCGCCCAGCAGCGGCCCGGCCACCGGCGCGACCAGCGTGGTCATCGACCAGACCGCCAGCGCCATGCCGGCCTTGTGCTTGGGAAAGCTGGCCAGCATCAGCGCCTGCGACAGCGGAATCATCGGGCCCGCCACGGCGCCCTGCAGCACGCGAAAGCCGATCAGGGCTTCCAGCGTGGGCGAGAAGCCGCATAGCCACGAGGCCAGCACGAACAGCAGGGTGGAGGTGAGGAACAGCCGGACCTGGCCGAAGCGCTGCGTCAGCCAGCCGGTCAGCGGCACCGTGATGGCATTGGCCACCGCGAACGAGGTGATGACCCAGGTGCCCTGGCTGGTGCTCACGCCCAGGTCGCCCGAGATGGTCGGGATCGACACGTTGGCGATCGAGGTGTCCAGCACGTTCATGAACACCGCGGTCGACAGCGCGATCGAGCCGATGATGCGGGTCGCGCCCTCCAGCGGCGGATAGGGCGCGCCGCCGGCGGACGACTTGGGCTTGTCGCTCATGATGCGAGATTGGCCTGGATGATGCGCGCGATCAGCGCGTCGGCCTCATCGTGCGCCGGCTCGAACACCTGGGTCGAGAGGGCCGGTTCGGCGCGCGGCGCGGCGGTCACGGGCTGGCCTTGCTCGGCGCCGACATCGACCTCGACGTCCATGGACAGGCCCACGCGCAGCGGATGGGTCTTGAGCTGCTCCGGGTCCAGCGCGATGCGCACCGGCACCCGCTGCACCACCTTGATCCAGTTGCCCGAGGCGTTCTGCGCCGGCAGCAGCGCGAAGGCGCTGCCGGTGCCGGCGTCCAGGCCGATGACCTTGCCGTCGTAGACCACCGAGCCGCCGTACAGGTCGGCCGTGATCCTGGCGGGCTGGCCGATGCGCATGTGGCGCAGCTGCCCTTCCTTGAAATTGGCCTCGACCCAGATCTGGTCCAGCGGCACCACGTTCATCAGCATGGCGCCGGGGGCGACGCGCTGGCCGACCTGCGCGGCGCGGCGCGTCACGCCACGATGCCGTCGACCGGCGCCGGCAGCACGGTGCGCGAACGGTTCAGCCAGGCATTGCGCACCTGGGCGGCGGCATTGCGCACGTCCGGATGCTCGGCCACCGTCGTGCCCTCGGTCAGCGCCTGGTTGGTCGCCAGCTTGGCCTGGGCGGCGGCCAGGTTGGCGCGCGCCTGCGCCAGGGCCGACTGGGCGGACTTGAGCGCGGTCTCGGCGTGCAGGATTTCCTCGCCGCTGACGCCGCCCGACTTGGCCAGCGTCTGGCGCCGCTGCAGGTCGCTCTGGGCGCGCTTCAGGTCGGCCTGGGCGCGCGCGATCTCTGCCTGCCGTACGTCGATGTCGGCGGCCAGGGCGTCGTTCTGGACGTAGAGCGTGCGGACCTGGCGCACCGTCTGGGCCAGGCGCGCCTCGGCCTGCTGCAGCGCCACGTCGGTGTCGGCCGGATCCAGCCGCACCAGCGCCTGGCCCGCCGTCACGGCCTCCGTGTCGTCGGCCTCGATGGCGACGACGGTGCCGGGCACCTGCGGCGTGATCTGCACCAGGTTGCCGTGGACATAGGCGTCGTCGGTGCTCTCGAAGTGCGAGCCGAACAGCGCCCACCAGATGGCATAGGCGATGGCCAGCACGGCGAACACACCGGTTGCCAGCCACAGCAGGCGTTTGCGGGCGGGGTGGGTGGTCGGGGAGGGGCTCATGAGGTGTGAATCCGGTTCATTCAATGAGAGGGGGAGGCCGCCGTGGTGGCCGGGGGCGCATAGCCGCCGCCCAGGGCGTAGGCCAGGTCGGCGTCGAGCTGGTAGGCGCGGATGCGCAGATCGGTATCCAGCCGCGCCTGGGTCAGCACGCCCGTCTGTGCGATCAGCACCGACAGATAGTTGCCCAGCCCTGCCCGATAGCGCTTGACCGCCAGGTCATAGGCCGCGTCGATGGCTTCGCGGGCCTGGCGCTGTTCGGCCTGCTCGCGGCCGAGCAGGCGCAGCGCATCGATGGCGTCGGCGGTCTGCTGCACGGCGTCGAGCACCGTCTGGTTGTAGTCCGAGACCGCCAGGTCGGCGTCGGCGCGGCGGCCCGCCAGGTTGGCGTTGAGTTCGCCGCCATGGAAGATGGGCAGCGTGATGGCCGGGCCGATGCCGGCGGCGCGGCTGCCGGCGTCGAGCAGCCGGCCGGTGCCCAGCGCCTCGAAGCCGGCGAAGGCCACCAGGTTGATGTTGGGATAGAACTCGGCCTTGGCGGCCTCGATGCCGTGGCGCGCGGCGATGGCCCGCCAGCGCGCCGCCGTGACGTCGGGCCGATGGCCCAGCAACTCGAGCGGTACGTTGGCCGGAATCACCCCGCCGGGGGCGGTCAGCGCGACCGGGGCCAGCGCCTGGCCGCGCACGGGGCCGGCGCCGGCCAGGGCCGCCACTTGGTTGCGCAGCTGGGCGATGGTGGTTTCGTTCTGGGTCAGCTCGACCCGGCCGGCCGCCAGCGACGATTCGGCCTGCTTGACCTCCACCTCGGTGTCCAGCCCGGCGGCCTTGCGGCCGCGCGTCAGGTCCACCACTTCGGCGCGCTGGCTCAGCACGCGCTGCAGCACCTCGCGCTGCGCGAAGGCGTTCTGCAGGTTGAGGTAGCTGCGCACGATGGCGCGCGCCAGCAGGTTGCGGGCGGCCTGCGCGTCGGCGTCGGCCGCGTCGCGCTGCGAAACGGCGGCCTGCAGGCGGGCGCGGTTCTTGCCCCAGAAGTCCAGCTCGTAGCTGAAGTCCAGCGCCAGCCGGTTGTCGCTGACCACCGAGCCGCCGGTGGGCGGGGGATAGATGTAGTTCTTCGGCAGGTATTCGCGGGTGAGCGTGTAGTTGGCGTCTACGCGCGGCAGCAGCGGCGCGCGCGCGCCGGCGACGGCGGCGTTGGCTTGCGCCAGCCGGGCCCGCGCGGCGGCCAGCGACGGATGGCTGGCCAGCGCCTCGGACACCAGGGCGTCGAGCTGCGGATCGGCATAGCGTTGCCACCATTGCCGGGCCGGCCATTGCACGCCCGCGGCGCTCAGGCCCAGGCGGGCGGCGTCCAGTTCGGCCACCGGCGGCGGCGCCGGATCCATCAGGGCGCAACCGCCCAGGGCCAGCGCCAGGGCTGCGGAAAGGAGGCGGAACCGTTTCATCCTGACTGTTCGCTTAAAGTCATTGATTAATCTGTATCTGACTAGGCAGCTATTATGACGCAATTTCGTACATATGCCATGGCAAGATGACTGACTGGGAGCGGGTTTTCGGGGGCCTGGCGGCTAGCCGCCGACCGAGCCGTTGGCGATCATCCGGCGCAGCATGTGCTGCAGCTGCGCCACTTCCTCGGTGGAGAATCCACGCAGGTGGTGGTTGAGCACCTTGGCGATATAGGCCGGTATTTCGCGCGCCTTGGTCTGGCCCTCGGGCGTCAGTTCGATCTTGATGACGCGCCGGTCTTCCTGGCTGCGCACGCGGCGCAGCAGGCCCTTGGCCTCCAGGCGGTCCAGCGTGCGCGTCATGGCGCCGGTGTCGACGTTGATCAGGCGGGCCAGCTCGGCCGGGGTGTCGGCCCGTCCGCTGGCGATCATGGCCAGCGGGCGCCATTGCATGGCGGTCAAGCCCAGCGGCGCCATTTCCAGATCCAGCATCCGGTTGAGCGAATTGGACACCAGCTTGATGAGAAAGCCGGCGTTGTCGTCGCGGGTACAGATGCTGTCGGCGCGGTAGTGCGCAAACGGTTCGGACGAGGCGGAGCGGGGCGGATTCATGCCGGAATTTACTGCCTAGGCAACTATTGTCAAGGCAGTTCATGGCCGGGCAGGGTGGTCAGTGCGTGCTCTTGCGCAGCCCCGACCAGACGATGGCGGCGACGATCAGCGCCGCGCCGGCCAGCATGCGCAGGGTCGGCACCTGGGTGAACAGGATCCAGGCAAAACCGATGGCGTAGACGGGTTCCAGCGCGATGACCAGGCCGGCGCTGCGCGCGTTCAGGCGGGTCAGGCTGGAGACGAACAGGTAGTGCGACAGCCCGGTGCAGAAGATGCCCAGCAGCGCCACCCAGAGCCAGTCCAGCGCGTGCAGGGCAGGCAGGTGGACCACCGCGAAGGGCAGCATGACCAGCGCCACCACGGCGTTTTGCCAGCAGGCGACCTGCATGGGGTCCATGCCCGCCGCGGCGCGCCGGTTGGTCAGCGCCAGCATGGCGAAGGAAAAGCCGGATACCAGCCCCCAGACCAGCCCCACGGTGCCCTGGTCGGCCAGGTCGAACGACGGCGTCACCAGCACCAGCCCCGCGGTAACCAGGCCCAGCAGCAGCCACTCGGCCAGGCGCACCCGCTCGCGGAACACCAGGCCCTCGAACAAGGTGATGAAGGCGGGAAAGCTGGCAAAGCCCAGGGTGGCGATGGCGATGCCGCCCACCTTGACCGAGATGAAGAAGGTCACCCAGTGCGCGGCCAGCAGGCAGCCGGCGATGACCAGCACGAACAGCTGGGCCGGCGTCAGCACCCCCAGCAGCGAGCGGCGCTGCATGCGCGCGAACACGGCCAGCGCGCCGACGGCGAACAGCGCCCGTCCCAGGGTGATCACGGCCGCCCCGGCCTGGATCAGTTCGCCGAAGACCCCGGTCAGGCCGAACAGGACGGCGGCGATATGGATATAGACGAGGGCGCGTTGGCGTGTCATGAATGCGGACTGCGGAAAGGGGCGGGTGCGCGGTGGCCGCGCGACGAAACTAAAATGATCGCATGAATCGCAACAGGCAGCTTTCCGACCCCTCCCGCTTTTCCGGCATGGCAGCGGGCTTTTTTATGGCCACGCTGGGGGCGGTGTTGTTTTCCGGCAAGGCCATCGTGGTCAAGTTCACCTACCGCTACGGCATCGACGCGGTGACGCTGATCGCGTTTCGCATGCTGTTCGCCATGCCGTTCTTTGCCGCGGTGGCCTGGTGGCAGGCGCGCCGCGCGGCGCGCGGCGAATTGCCGGTGCTGAGCTGGCGCGAGCGCGGCCAGCTGTGCGCGCTGGGCCTGCTGGGATATTACCTGTCCAGCTTCCTGGATTTCCTCGGGCTGCGCCACATCACGGCCGGGCTGGAGCGCCTGATCCTGTTCCTGTCGCCGTCGCTGGTGGTGCTGCTGTCGGCGTGGTGGCTGAAGCGGCCGGTGACGCGCCGCCAGTGGGGCGCCATGCTGCTGTCCTACGTGGGCGTGGCGCTGGTCCTGTCGCACGACCTGAGCCAGAGCGGCGCGGGCGCCGACGTGCTGACAGGGTCTTTCTTCGTTTTTTGCTCCGCGCTCAGCTATTCTGTGTACCTGATCTGTTCGGGAGAGCTGGTCGAGCGGGTCGGGGCAACCCGGCTGGTGGCCTATGCCATGCTGGTCTCGTGCGTGGCCAGCCTGATCCAGTTCTTCCTGATCCACCCGGCATCGGTGCTGGTCCAGCCCGCCGCCGTCTATGGCTATTCGGTGATCCACGCCACCGTCAACACGGTGCTGCCGGTGTTCATGCTGATGTGGGCGGTTGCCCTGGTCGGCGCGCCCACCGCGTCGCTGCTGGGCATGGTGGGGCCGGTGTCGGTCCTGTTCCTGGCGGCGTGGTTCCTCGACGAGCCCATTACGGTGTGGCAGCTGGCCGGTACCGCGCTGGTGCTGGCGGGCGTGTTCGTTCTGGCCGGGCGCCGCCGCCCGGCCAGGCCATAGCGCCGGCCGCGATCCGATTCGCATGATCCCTCATTACCTGATTCGCTCTCAAGGAGGCCCGCATGGCCAGCAACATCGTCAAGGCAGTCCGCATCGAACAGCACGGCGGCCCGGAAGTCCTGCAAGTCGTCGACGTCGAGGTGCCGCCGCCGGCGGCCAATGAAGTCACCATCCGCCAGCATGCCGCCGGCCTGAACTTCATCGACATCTACTTCCGCACCGGCCTGTATCCGCATCCGCTGCCGCATGGCCTGGGTTTCGAAGGCGCCGGGGTGGTCGAGGCCGTGGGTGCCGACGTGCGCCACCTCAAGAAGGGCGACCGCGTCGCCTATGGCCAGAGCCCGCTGGGCGCGTACGCCCAGGCGCGCAACGTGCCGGCCGCGCAGGTCGTCAAGCTGCCCAAGGGCATCGGCTTCGACGAGGCCGCCGCGCTGATGCTCAAGGGGCTGACGGTGCAATACCTGTTCCGCCAGACCTATCGCCTGCAGGGCAACGAGACCATCCTGTTCCATGCCGCCGCCGGCGGCGTGGGGCTGATCGCCTGCCAATGGGCCAAGGCGCTGGGCGTCAAGCTGATCGGCACGGTCTCCAGCCCCGAGAAGGCCGAGCTGGCCCGCGCCCATGGCGCCTGGGCCACCATCGACTACTCGCGCGAGAACGTGGTCGAGCGCCTGCTGGAGCTGACCGGCGGCAAGAAGGTGCCGGTGGTCTATGACGGCGTGGGCAAGGACACCTGGGAAACCTCGCTGGACTGCATCGAGCCGCGCGGCCTGATGGTCAGCTTCGGCAACGCCTCGGGGCCGGTGGCCGGCGTCAACCTGGGCATCCTGAACCAGAAGGGCAGCCTGTACGTGACGCGGCCGTCGCTGGGCGTGCACGTCAATACCCACGAGAAGCTGGCTGCCGCCGCCGACGAACTGTTCGGCCTGGTGCTGAAGAAGAAGATCAAGGTACGCATCGACCAGCGCTACAGCCTGGCCCAGGCCGGCGACGCGCAGACGGCGCTGGCCGGCCGCAAGACCACCGGCGCGACCGTCCTGACCCTGGACTGATCCGCCGCGCGGGTTGGCCCATGCAAAACGCGCCCCTTGCGGGGCGCGTTTTCGCTGGCGGACCGGAACAGCCGGTCAGCCCAGGCGGGCGTGCTGCAGGGCCGCGATGCGGGCCTGGATCGGGGGGTGCGAGGCGAACATGGCCGAGATGCCGTTCTTGCCCGAGATGCCCGAGGCTTCGAACGACTTGGGCAGTTCGCCCGGCTCCAGGCCGCCCAGCCGCGCCAGGGCGCGGATCATGGGCTCGCGCGAGCCCATCAGGTGGGCCGAGCCCGCGTCGGCGCGGTATTCGCGCTGGCGCGAGAACCAGGCCACGATGATGGAGGCCAGGATCCCGAAGACGATCTCACAGACGATCACGGTGGCGTAGTAGCCCAGGCCCACGCCGCGTTCGTTCTTGAGAATGGCGCGGTCGACGAAATAGCCGACCACCCGCGCCAGGAACACGACGAAGGTGTTGACCACGCCCTGGATCAGGGTGAGGGTGACCATGTCGCCGTTGGCCACGTGCGCCACCTCGTGGCCCAGCACGGCGGCCACTTCTTCTTCGGTCATGCTGTCGAGCAGGCCGGTCGAGACCGCCACCAGCGAGTCGTTGCGGAACGCGCCGGTGGCGAATGCGTTGGGTTCGCCCTGGTAGATGGCCACCTCGGGCCGGCCGATGCCGGCGCGGTCGGCCAGCTGGTGCACGGTGTCGAGCAGCCAGGCTTCGCGCTGGTTGGCCGGCGCGTTGGGGTCGATGACGCGCGCGCCGGTGCTCCATTTGGCCATGGGCTTGCTCATCAGCAGCGAAATGATCGCGCCGGTGAAGCCGATCACGGCCGAGAAGATCAGCAGGCCGGTGAGGTTCAGCCCCTGCGCGGTCAGGAAGCGGTCCACGCCGAGGATGCGCATCGTGGCCGACAGCACAACCATGACGGCCAGGTTGGTGATCAGGAACAGGAAAATGCGTTTCATGCTTGTTATGGTCCTTTGCGAGCGAAAGTCGTACCCCGCTTGGACTGGCGGGCGGGGCGCGGGTTCCCGGCGCCGGCGGGGCCGGCAGCGATGGGGAGTATAGTATCGCTTTCCCTGATTCCCCCCGGCCCTTTTTTCGTAGCGGTAAGCCCCATGCAGGCTCTTTGGATGTTGTTGGCGTCAGCCATGTTCGCCATCATGGGGGCGTTCGTGAAGCTGGCGAGCGAGCACGGGGCTTCGCTGCCGCAGGTGGTGCTTTTCCGCGGCCTGCCCTCGGTGGTGCTGCTGCTGATCTGGGCCCGCGCCGGGCGCCAGTCCATCATCCCGACCAGCTGGCGCCTGCATGTCTGGCGCAACCTGTCCGGCGTGACCTCGATGTGGCTGGGCTTTTTCGCCCTGGCGCACCTGCCGCTGGCCACCGCCACCAGCCTGAACTACACCGCGCCGCTGTTCATCGCCTGCTGGATGCTGGGGTGGGGCGGCGCGCAGCGCGACCCGGTGCGCATCGCCGCCGTGGCGCTGGGCTTTCTGGGCGTGATCGCGGTGTTGCGCCCCAGCGTCAACGACGACCAGTGGCTGGCCGCGCTGCTGGGCCTGACCGCCGGCGCCATGTCGGCCATCGCCATGCTGCAGATCCGCCAGCTGGGCCGCGTCGGTGAGCCCGAGTGGCGCACGGTGCTGTTCTTCTCGGTGGCGGTATGCGCCAGCAGCGGGGTCGGCCTGCTGCTGGGAGGGTGGGGGCGGGCGGACCTGTACGGCTATCTGGCGCTGTTCGGCGTGGGCACCTCGGGCCTGGTGGGGCAGCTGACCATGACGCGCGCCTTCGGACACGGCTCGGCCCTGTTGACCGCGGCGCTGCAGTACACGACCATCATTTTTGCCGCCTTCATAGGCATGGGGCTCTGGGGCGACGCCCTGGACAACCTGGCCTGGATGGGCATGGGCCTGATCATTTTCGCGGGATTGCTGTCGGTCTGGCGCACCATGCGCCGGCCTGGCGGCGCCTGATCATCCGCGTCCGGCCGGCTGCGGCCGCGGGCGCCTACAGGGGAGCAAACCGATGACCATGACGCTGATTTCCGCCGCCGACCTGGCCGCCCGACTCGATGCCGGCGGCGTGCGGGTGTTCGACGTGCGCCACGACCTGGCCGACCATGCGGCCGGCCGCCGCGCCTACGAGCAGGGCCATATCGCGGGCGCGCGCTACCTGGACCACGAGGCCGAACTGGCCGCGCCGCGTTCCGGCAGCAACGGCCGCCACCCCCTGCCCGAGCGCGATGCCTTCGCCGGCCTGATGGCCGCGCACGGCGTGACGCCCGAGACGCTGGTGGTGGCCTATGACGCCAGCGGCGGCATGTTCGCCGCGCACCTGTGGTGGATGCTGCGCTGGATGGGGCACGAGCGGGTCGCGGTGCTCGACGGCGGCTGGCAGGCCTGGACCGCCGCCGGCCTGCCGACCGAGGCCGGCGCCACGCCGGCCGTCTCGGCGCAGCCCGGGGCGCGGGCCGGCCAGAGCCTGGCCGGCACCGTCGATGCCGCCGCGGTGCTGGCCAACATCGGCCAGCCTGCCTTTACCGTGATCGATGCCCGCGCGGCCAATCGCTACCGCGGCGAAGTCGAGCCCATGGACCCGGTGGCCGGCCACATCCCGGGCGCGCTGAACCGGCCCAATACCGAGAACCTGCAGGCCGATGGGCGCTTCAAGGCGCCGGCCCAGCTGCGCCAGGAGTTCGAGGCCCTGCTGGGCGGGCGCGCGGCCGACGGCATCGTGCACCAATGCGGCTCGGGCATCACCGCCTGCCACAACCTGCTGGCCATGGAGATCGCCGGCCTGGCCGGTTCGCGCCTGTACCCCGGCTCGTGGAGCGAATGGTGCAGCGACGCGGCGCGGCCGGTCGCCAAGGGCGCCTGAGCCGATCCGGCCGCCGTCACCAGATGGCGGCCACCTTGGCGCGGCCGGCCACGCCCTCGGCGATCTCCAGGAAGTGCGTCAGCGAGCCGGTCTGCATGCCGGGCTGCTTGGCCTGGTCGTCCCAGCGACGCAGCCGGATCGCGTCCGGCGCGCCCGGCATGCTGGCGAAATCCACCGCCTGGCCGGTATCGAAGCTGCCGCCTTGCAGCGTCAGGCTGCGGCGCGAGTCGGCCGACAGGCGCGTCGCGTAGGCAGGTTCGACGAAGCACAGGTAGCGCTTGGCCTCGACGTGCAGGCGGATCGGGTCCAGCACGGCATTGCCGAACAAGCCGCGCAGGAAGGGCAGCACGAAGTACTGGTGCTTGTCGTCCAGGCCGCGCAGGCTGGGGGTGCCCGGGTGCGCGGCGATCAGGTGGCCCAGGTCGTGCAGCAGGCTGGCGGTAATCAGGTGCGGGCCGGCGCCGCCCTGTTCGGCCAGCGTCGCGGTCTGCAGGGCGTGCTTGAGGTGGCTGACGGGCTCGCCGTCATAGGCGCGGTGGCCGCGCTCGAGGAATATCTGTTCGATGTCTTGCAGGGTCAGGGCCATGGTTGTCTCCCGGCATCGCCGGCGGCGCGCTCATGCCGCGCTCGGCGCCAGTTCCAGAAATCGTGCAATCAGCTGCACGGGCTGCCGCTCTCGCAGGCAGTACAGGTGCTCATGCATCAGGACCTCGGTATCGGCGATCGCCACCGTGGCCAGTTCGGCATGGGCGGGCACTTCGCGCGACGGGATCAGGCTGACTCCCAGGTTGCACAGGATCGCCTGGCGGATCGATTCGCGGCTGCCGATCTCCAGCACCCGGGCCGGCGCCACGCCGGCCTTCTGCAGCGCCTCTTCGGTCAGCTGGCGTGTCATCGAACCGGGCTCGCGCAGCAGCAGCGCGTACGGCGCCAGATCGGCCAGGCCGGCCGAGGCGCGCGCGGCCAGCGGGTGGCCGCGGTGGACCACGATGCGCAGCGGGTCGGCGGCGATGGCGCGCCGGTACAGGTTCGGGTTGTTCATCGCCACCGAGGACGTCGCCACGTCGATCCGGTAGTCGTGCAGGGCCTGCAGCATGCTCTGCGAGTTGCCGATGGCGACGCTGAGCTCGATGGCCGGGTAGCGTTGGTTGTAGCGCCGCACCGTGTCCATGATGTAGAAGGGGCCGGTGGCGCCGACGCGCAGGCAGCCCTCGCGCAGGTCGCTGGCGTCGCGCAGGCGGAATTCGATCTCGGATTCCTGCTGCACCAGTTTCTCGACCAGCGGCATCAGGCGGTGGCCGGCGTCCGATAGCCGCAGGCCGCGTCCCTGGCGATGGAACAGTTCCACGCCGTAGCGCGATTCGAGCTGGCGCAGCTGGCCCGTTACCGTGGGCTGGCTGACCCCCAGCTGGGCGGCCGCCTTGGTGACGGTGCCGCAGCGCGCCACGGCGTGGAAAGATTTGAGTTCGGCGACCAGCACAGGAAATCACGCGCGCGGCGTGCCAGATAGAGCAGGATCGCCAGTACACCAAAATTATTTGATGTTTTTATTACTGCATTTGCGCGAACTGTCATAAACGCACAATAAGCCCTGCCCATACTCCCCGGACATTGGTTACCGAGTCATTCTGGAGGGCATATGTCCCGGGGCAGCGACGCATTCCTGTCGATACGCAATCTGGTCAAGCACTATGGCGTCCATCGGGCGCTGGCCGACGTGTCGCTGGACATCGGTGCGGGCGAGCTGGTGTGTCTGCTCGGCCCCTCGGGCTGCGGCAAGACCACCCTGCTGCGCGCCATCGCCGGCCTGGAGCGCCAGGATGGCGGCGCCATCGTGCTGGGCGGCCGCGATATCTCGAACGAGCCGCCGCAGGCGCGCGACTACGGCATCCTGTTCCAGTCGTATGCGCTGTTTCCCAACCTGACGGTGGCGCAGAACGTGGCCTATGGGCTGAGCGGCCGGCGCGGCGACCGCGAGCGCGTGGCCGCCCGCGTCGATGAAATGCTGGCCCTGGTCGGGCTGAGCGGCGCGGCCCGCAAGTATCCGGGGCAGATTTCCGGCGGCCAGCAGCAGCGCGTGGCGCTGGCGCGCGCCCTGGCGCCGGCGCCGTCGCTGCTGCTGCTCGACGAGCCCATGTCGGCGCTGGATGCGCGCGTGCGCGACCGCCTGCGCGGCGAACTGCGCGCCTTGCAGCGGCGCCTTTCCATCACCACGCTGATGGTGACCCACGACCAGGAAGAGGCCATGGTCATGGCCGACCGGATCGCGGTGATGAACGGCGGCGTCATCGAGCAGTACGGCACGCCACGCGAACTCTATCGCGATCCCCGTTCGGCATTCATCGCCGACTTCGTGGGCGAGGCCAACTGGCTGCAGTACCAGCGCATCGACGCCCACCGCGCGCGCGTCGGCCAGCTCGAACTGGACGTCGAGCAGCCGCTGCAGGCCGACAGCGGCCGCCTGTTCGTGCGGCCGGAGGCGGTGCGGCTGAGCGCATCGGGTACGCCGGCCTCGGCCAACACCGTGCTGGCCGATGTGCTCGATGGCGTTTTCCTGGGGCGCGGCTATCGTATCTCGCTGCGGCTGGAAGGAATACCGGGCGCCACCGTGCAGTCCGTGGTTTCCGCTGAAACCGGTGATGCCCTGCTGGGCGCCCATGCTGCCGGCCGTTGCTGGGTGGAGCTGCCGCGTCATGCGCTACGTGCCTACGCTTGAATCCGCCGTCGCCAAGGCGCCGCGGCGCGCCGCCATCGCGCGGCCGGCCGCCGCTGCCGCGCCCGTGCGCCGGGCGCTGCCGGCCTGGACCGGAACCCTGGGCCGCTGGGGCGGGCAGGGCCTGTTCGTCGCCGCGCTGGTGCTGTTCCTGGCATTGCCGCTGCTGGCCATCCTGCTCAAGGCGGTGGCGCCGGGCGCCGATGGCGCCGCCGGCGTGGGCGTGCTGGCCGCCATCGTCGCCGACAGCGCGTTCCTGGGGCTGGTATGGCGCAGCCTGGCGGTGGGGGCGGCCACGGTGGCGCTGGTGGTGCCCTGCGCCTATGCCTACGCATATTGCCTGACCCGCACCCGCGCGCCGGGCAAGGGCGTGCTGCGGCTGGTGGCCTTGCTGCCGCTGCTGGCGCCCTCGCTGTTGCCGGGCATCGCGCTGATCTACCTGCTGGGCAACCAGGGCCTGCTCAAGGCGCTGGCCGGCGGCGCCACCATCTATGGCTTCTGGGGCATCGTGATCGGCGAAGCCTTCTACACCTTCCCGCACGCGCTGATGATCCTGCTGACCGGCCTGGCGCTGGCCGACGGCCGCCTGTACGACGCGGCGCGCGCCATGGGAGCCGGCCCCTGGCGCACCTTCGCCACCGTGACGCTGCCGGGCACCCGCTATGCCGTGTTCTCGGCCTGCTGCCTGGTGTTCACGTTGACGGTCACCGATTTCGGCGTGCCCAAGGTCGTGGGCGGCGACTACAACGTGCTGGCCATGGAGGCGTACAAGGCCGTGGTGGGGCAGCAGAATTTCTCCAAGGGCGCGGCCATCGGCCTGCTGCTGGTGCCGGCCATGCTGACCTTCCTGCTCGACCGGCACCTGCGGGCGCGCCATGGCGCCGGCCTGAGCGGGCGCGCGCAGGTCTACGCGCCGGGCACGCACCGGTTGCGCGACGCCTGCTTCCTGGCCATCGCCGCGCTGATCGGCCTGGCGCTGCTGACAATCGTCGGCGTGGCGGTGTGGGCGTCGTTCGTCAAGATGTGGCCGTACAACCTGTCGCTGTCGCTGCGTTCGTACGACTTCGACAACATGGACGGCGGCGGCTGGCTGGCGTGGCGCAACAGCATCCAGCTGGCCGCGTGGACGGCCCTGGCCGGCACCGCGCTGGTGTATGGCGGCGCCTGGATGATGGAAAAACTGCCGACGCGCGGCGTGCCGGCGGCGGCGCTGCGCGGCACCGCGCGGATGCTGGCGCTCACGCCCATGGCCGTGCCCGGGCTGGTGCTGGGGCTGGGGTACATCTTCTTCTTCAACAGCCCCGGCAACCCGCTGGGCGCCCTGTACGGCACCATGACGCTGCTGGTGGTGTGCACCGTGGTGCACTTCTACACCAGCGCGCACCTGACCGCGGTCACGGCGCTGGGCGCGCTCGACACGGAGTTCGAGGCGGCCTCGGCCTCGCTCAAGGTGCCGGCCGCGCTGACCTTCCTGCGCGTCACGCTGCCGATGTGCCTGCCGGCGGTGCTGGATACCGCGCGCTACCTGTTTGTCTCGGCGATGACGACCGTCTCCGCCGTGGTGTTTCTCTACAGCCCGCAGACCGTGCTGGCTGCCGTGGCGGTGCTGAACATGGACGACGCCGGCTTCATCGGCCCGGCGGCCGCCATGTGCACCGCAATCATGGCGACCTCGGCGCTTGCCTCGCTGCTACTTCACCTGGCCAGCCGCGCGCTGGTGGCGCGCACCCAGGCGTGGCGCCGCGCGCCGGCGGCCTGACCGACTCTCCACAGGAATGAATGCCATGACGCTTGCAACACTCCCCGTGCGCCTGGAGGCGCTGGTCTTCGACTGGGCCGGCACGCTGGTCGATTTCGGCTCCTTCGCGCCGACCAAGGTCTTCGTCGATGCCTTCGCCCGCTTCGGCGTGCAGATCTCGCTGGAACAGGCGCGCGGCCCCATGGGCATGGGCAAGTGGGATCACATCCGTGCGCTGTGCAATGACGCGGCGATCGCGCGGCAGTACCAGGAACAGTTCGGCCGGCTGCCCACCGACGAGGACGTCACCGCCATCTACGAACGCTTCCTGCCCATGCAGCTGGAGAAGGTGGCCGAATATTCGCAGCCCATACCCGGCGCCATTGAACTGCTGCACGGCCTGCGCCAGCGCGGCCTGAAGCTGGGCTCGTGCTCCGGCTACCCGGCCGCCGTCATGCAGCGCGTGCTCGAACGCGCCGAGCGCGAAGGGCTGGCGCTGGACTACGTGGTCGCCAGCGACGATGTGCCGCGTTCGCGGCCGGCGCCGGCCATGGCATTGCGCAACGTGGTCGAGCTGGGCATCGCCGACGTGGCGGGCTGCGTCAAGGTCGACGACACCGCGCCCGGCGTGGAAGAGGGCCGCCGCGCCGGCATGTGGACGGTCGGGCTGCTGCTGTCGGGCAACGCCGCCGGCCTGTCCCTGGAACAGTTCCTCAGCCTGGACGAGGCCGGCCGCGAGGCCGCGCGCGATCGCGCCCGCGCCGAACTGCAGGCCGGCGCTCCCCATTACCTCATCGATACCGTGGCGGACCTGCCGCCGGTATTGGCCGATATCGAAACGCGCCTGGCCGCCGGCCAGCGTCCCTGAACCCAGCTTTCCCAACCGGAGTTTCCGCATGAAGCGCATTCCCTCGATCCTGTTGGCCGCCGTCCTGGCCGCCGCGGCCGGCGTCGCCGCCGCCGACACCACGCTGACGGTCTACACCGCCCTGGAGGCCGACCAGATCAAGGCCTACCAGGCCGCCTTCGAAAAAGCCCATCCCGACATCAGGATCCAATGGGTTCGCGATTCGACCGGCATCGTGGCCGCCAAGCTGCTGGCCGAGAAGAACAACCCCAAGGCCGATGTGATCTGGGGCCTGGCCGGCACGGCGCTGGGCCTGATGGACAAGGAAGGCATGCTGCTGCCGTACGCGCCCAAGGGCCTGGACCAGATCGCGGCCAACATGCGCGACGGCAAGGACGTGCCGGCCTGGGTCGGCATGGACGCCTACGCCGCCGCGGTGTGCGTCAACACCATCGAGGCCAGCAAGCAGAACCTGCCCATGCCCACCTCGTGGCAGGACCTCACCAAGCCGGAATATGCCGGCAAGATCGTGATGCCCAATCCGGCATCCTCGGGCACGGGCTTCCTGGACGTGAGCGCCTGGCTGCAGATGTTCGGCGAGGAAAAGGGCTGGGCGTTCATGGACGCCTTGCACAAGAACATGGGGCCGTACACGCACTCGGGCTCCAAGCCCTGCAACATGGCCGCCGCCGGCGAATATCCGATCGGCATCTCGTTCGACTACCGCGCCGCCAAGCTGAAGGCCGACGGCGCGCCGGTCGAAGCCGTGTTCCCGTCCGAAGGACTGGGCTGGGAAGTGGAAGCCACCGCCATCGTCAAGGGCACCAAGCATCTCGAGGCGGCCCGCAAGCTGGCCGACTTCTCGGCCAGCCGGCAAGCCAACGAGCTGTACAAGAGCAACTTCGCCGTGCTGGCGATCCCGTCGGTGGCCACGGTCAACCCCCATCTGCCGGCCAATCTGTCCGAGCGCATGATCAAGAACGACTTCGTGTGGGCCGCGACCAACCGCGATCGCATCATCGCCGAATGGTCCAGGCGCTACGACGGCAAGTCCGAGCCGAAGAAGAAGTAATCCCGCATCGGCGGCGGGCTCCGCACGGCGGCGGCCCGTCCATTTTCCCGGAAGCAGCAAAATCATGAAGACGTATGACGTGGTCGTCGTGGGCGCCGGCATGCTGGGCATCGCCCACGCCTGGGCGGCCGCCCGGCGCGGCCTGTCGGTGGCGGTGGTCGAGCGCAGCCAGCGCGCGCACGGCGCCACCATCCGCAATTTCGGCCAGGTGCTGGTCACCGGCCAGGCCCCGGGCGTGATGGCCCGCCACGCCCGCCAGTCCCGCGAGCTGTGGCTGGAGCTGGCGGCCGGCGCCGGGTTCCATGTGCGCGCCAACGGCAGCCTGGTGCTGGCGCGCAGCGCCCTGGAACAGGACGTGCTGGAGGAGTTCGCCGCCGCGCGCCTGCAGGCCGAAGGGTACCGCGCCGAACTGTTGTCGGGCCGCGAGCTGGCGCGGCTGTTCGATGGCCGCCTGGGCCATCATTGCGCGGCATTGCGCGGCCATGACGACCTGCAGATCTACTCGCGCGAGGCCTTGCCCGCCATCACGGCCTACCTGGCGGACCGGTTCGGGGTCGAATTCCTGACCGCGACCCTGGCAAGCGCGGTGCGCGAGGGCGTGGTCCAGACCTCGGCCGGCGCGCTGCGCGGCCGCCACGCATTCGTTTGTCCGGGGCACGATTACCTGACGCTGGCGCCGGAACTGTTCGCGCCGCTCGGCCTGCAAGTCAGCTGCCTGCAGATGCTGCGGGTCGCTTTCGAGACGCGCCCGTTCGCGCTGGACCGGCCGTTGCTCACGGGGCTGTCCTGCGTGTACTACGGCGCCTTCTCCGACCTGCCGACGGCCCGGACGCTGCGCGAGAGCCTGCAGCGGCACGAGCCTGACCTGCTGGACAACGGCATTCACCTGCTGGTCAGCCCCACCCCCCATGGCGAGCTGATCATCGGCGATTCGCACCGCTATGGGGTCGATGCCCTGCCGTTCAACGACGAGCAGGTCGACTGCGCCATGCTGGACCTGGCGCAGCAGGCCCTGGGTTGCCGCCTGCGCGTGATCGAGCGCTGGCAGGGCGTGTACGGGGCCCATGGCCCGGCGCCGTTCTCGGTGCTGCCGGTCGACGACCAGACCACGGTGGCCGTGATGCACTCGGGCGTGGGCATGACCGTGGGCCTGGCGGTGGGCGAGAACACGGTGCAGGCCCGCCTGGGCTGAGCCGCCTATCGGCCCCGGGCGTCCGTCGCTCCAGGGCCGGGGCGTAGCGATTCCAACTGGCCGGCCAGGCGTTCGGCGCGTCGCCAGGCGCGTTGATGCATGGCGCTGCGCGCGCGCCAGGCCTCGAGTGCGGCCTGCTGCCTGCTGTCGAGCGGGCCGTCCTGCGCCCGCGCGAGCCAGGCGGCCGCTTCGCGCAGAATGGATGGATCGATGGCGCCGTCAGTCATCGGGCATCAGGTGCAGGCACGCCACATAGGCCTGCCGCATGTAACGCTTGACCGTGGGAATGGCGATGTCCATGGCGTGGGCGATGTCGCGCTGCTTCATCCCGCCCAGTACCGCCATCAGGAAAACCCGCTTGATGCACGGCCGCAGCGTATCGAGCGCGGCATCGATCCCGTGCAGGGTTTCGAGCGCGAGCGCCTGGCGCTCGGGCGAGGGATGCATGGCCGGCGGCAAGGCTTGCAAGGTTTCCAGCCAGGCGCGTTCCAGCGATTGCCGCCGCAGCCAACTGACCAGCACGCCCTTGGCCGCCACGGCCAGATAGGCGCGCGGCCGCTCGATCATCTGGTCCAGGCGGTGCGCCGCCAGCATGCGCACGAATATGTCGTGCGCCAGATCCTCCGCCACGCAGCGTCCCCAGGAATGCAGGCGATACCCGAGCCAGCTACGCAACCAGGCGTGATGTTCCTGGTACAGCGCCGCGACCTTGTCGCGCCCGCACATGCCGGACGACGGAGAGCAAGCCTTCATGGGGGAGGGGACAGGCACGGCAGGCGCGTCACCGCTCCTTGCCGGCTCATATAAATGAAAATGCGACGCATTATTTATTAATTCATCCCGGCCCGCAATCGCGGCGCACAGGGCGCCATATCCCTTTTGCGATCTCGTGCGACAGAAAGTCCGAGACAGGTCCGCAAGCGGCCCATGCCTCATCGCAACGCAATCAGGAGCATCAGTCATGGCCCCCAACCATTTCCGCCTCGCATCCCTTGTCGTTCCGTCCAGCCGGACGACGCTCGCCGCGCTGTGCCTGCTCGCAGGCGTGGCCGTCGGCGCGCAAGCCGCCACGAGCCGCGCGGATGTCGCGCTCGCCGCAAGCCGCGCTCGAACCGCCGGCGCAGACAGCGTGCACGATTTCGACATCGCCGCCGGGCCGTTGGATCAGGCGCTTGCGGCCTTCGCCAGCCAGTCCGGTTTGCGCCTGGCGATCGACGCCACGCTCACCCGCGGCTTGAGCGCGCCCGCGCTGCGCGGCCGCCATACGGCACGCACCGGCTTGCGGCGTTTACTGGCCAGCAGTCACCTTCAGGCAGTGGTCCACGATGATGGCAGCCTTGTCCTGCGCCGCGATCCGACATTGCCCACGTTCGAGTTATCGCCGGTTCGTGTCCTATCGGACCCTGTCCGAGATGTCTACCTGGCGCCGCGCTCGTCCGTCTATGTGTCGGCGGTCGACATCGCTCGCTTCGGCGTGGTGTCGCCGGCCGATCTGCTCAAGGGCCTTCCGGGCGTGCAAACGGGCGATAGCCGCAATGGCGGCGGCCTGGACGTCAACATCCGCGGCATACAAGGGCAAAGCCGGGTCGCGGTCAAGGTCGATGGGGCGGAGCAGGCGCTGGACGTCTATCGCGGCTATGCCGGCACCCAGCAGCGCAGCTACATCGATCCGGATCTTGTCAGCGATATCGTGATCGACAAGGGGCCGAGCCTCGCGCCCGCCGCGGCGGGCGCGATTGGCGGCACGGTACGGATGCGGACCATTGGCGTGCAGGACATCCTGCGCGATGGCCAGAGCGTGGGCCTGCGCGTGACGGGCAGCCTGTGGAACAACGGCGTATCGCCCGCAAGCCGCGATCCTCACCCGCGCCACCCGCCCGAGGACGCCGAGCTCGCGGCGCCGCCGCGCACCCAGCGCGGCAATCTGTTCGGCTCCGACGCCCAGGCCGGCAGCGTCGCGTTCGCCTACAGCGATGCGACGTTCGATGTCGTCGCCGCCTATGCGCGCCGCTCCCAGGGCAACTATTTCACCGGACGGCACGGGCATGATCGCTATCGTGTCTTCGAGGGCAATGCCGAACGCGCCAGCGTCGCCACCGCATACCGGCCGGGCGAGGAAGTGCTGAATGCTTCCGCGCGGACCGAAAGCGTGCTGCTCAAGGGCGCCTTGCGCCCGGCCGACGGCCACTCCGTCGAGTTGGGCTATCGCCGCCTGGACGGCAGATACGGTGAAATCATGCCCTCCGACATATTCCGCTACGGGACCGCCGGCATCTGGCAATATCCGCTGGGCACGGTCCTGGTCGACACCACGACGGCGCGCTATCGCTATACCCCGTCCGGCACGGACCTGGTCGACGCTACCGTGAATCTGTGGACGACCTATGCGAAGACCCGCCAGCTCAATACCGTGATCGCGCCGGCCTCGGAGTTCTATCGCGATGACCGGAATTGGGTCAGGGTCGCCAACCGGCGCATCGGCGGCGATTTCGGCAATACGGCTCGCCTGTCGAGCGCGTATGGCGAATTCCGGTTGGAGCTGGGCGGCGCATTCCAGTACGAGGACATCGGGCCTCAACGCGGCGTGCGGATCACGCAGCATGACCGCAACGGCAATCGCTACCTGCGCGATGCCGCGCGCCGCGAGCTCGGTCTCAACGCAAAGCTGACCTACCAGCCGACCGAGCGGTTCACTGCATGGGCGGGCGTCCGCTACGCGCGGATGCGTCACCGCGACCACAATTCCCATGCCACGCCGCGCCAGGCGCAACGCTTGATGCGCCGCATCGTCATCACCAATCCCGATGACGATGGCATCATGTCCTATGGCTACATGGACTGGTTTCCCGACGCAAACGGGCAGTTCACGGACGCCACGGATCCCCGCCTGCACAACGGCACCGTATACAGGGACGCGGAGCTGCCGTCCGAAGGAATTGCCTTCGACGACTTTCTCGTCAATGCCCGGACCAACGTCCGCGTGACCGATGCCTCGGTCCGGGACACGGTGATCGGCTACGATTTTTCCCCGCCACGGATCAACCGCGACCAGGGCCTGGCGCCCGCGCTTGGTGTCGATTACGAAATCGCGCCTGACATGCACGTCTATGCTTCGTATACCCAGGGGCTGCGCATGCCGTCGCTGTTCGAGACCAGCCTGGGCGTATTGCAGACCACGCCTGGCGCCGGCCTGAGGCCTGAGCGCGCGCACAGTTGGGAGGCGGGCATCGGAGCGATGCGGGACGATCTGCTGCAGGCCGGAGATTCGGCCGCCTACAAGCTGGCGTACTTCCGCAACGACATCCGCAACTACATCACCCGCTATTACCGCCCCGGCGCCAATGGCCTCATGACGTTCAGCAATGCCGAGCGCTATCGCGTCCATGGCCTCGAATTGCAGACCCGCTACGATGTCGGCCGCTACTTCGCCGACCTGTCCGCGACGTACTACCTGAAAACCGGAACCTGCGACCCCGCCTTCGCCGCGCAGTTGCGCGCGAGCGCCGGCAGGGGCCGTTCCACGCAGGACACGCCGGACTGCACGCCAGGCAGTTTCATGGGGTCATATGCCAATACGCAGAACCCCCCCAGGCTGGCCGTCAACGTGACGGCCGGGCTGCGATTGCTCAGCCAGGCCCTGACGCTGGGCGCGCGCATGACGCACACCTCGGGGCCCACCGCGAGGGCCGATCGTCCGTGGCAGCAGGGCGCGACGACGGCGCAATTGCTCTACCATCCGCTCACGGTCTACGACCTGTTCCTCGCGTATCGCGTGCACAAGCGCGTGGCGCTGAACATTTCGCTCCAGAACCTGACCGATCGCTATTATCTGGACCCGCTGGCACAGAGCTACATGCCCGCGCCGGGGCGTACGCTGCGCGTGGGGCTGCAGGCGTGGTTCTGATCCGGCCAGGCGGGGCCGCACGGCAGCGGCCCCGGCAGCCCGGCCGGACGCGGCGAGGCGAGGGCTAGTCCTCGGTCTCGCCCATCACGCGGCGATACCACTCGTGGAAGTGCTGCATGCCGTCTTCCATGGGCGACTGGTACGGACCGGTCTCGTTGGCGCCGCGCAGCATCAAGGCCTTGCGGCCGGCATCCATGCGCTCGGCGATCTCGTCGTCCTCGATGGCCGTTTCCATGTAGGCGGCCCGCTGCGCCTCGACGAACTCGCGCTCGAAGGCGACGATTTCCTCGGGGTAGTAGAACTCCACCACGTTGAGCGTTTCCTGCGGGCTCTTGGGGTAGAGCGTGGAAAGCACCAGCACGTGCGGATAGAGCTCGATCATGTGGGTGGGGAAGTAGGTCACCCACATCGCGCCGAAATCGGGCGCCTGGCCGGCGCGGAAGTCCAGCAGGCGGTCGTGCCACTGCTTGTACACGGCCGATCCGGGCTGGGCCAGCGCCTGGTGCACGCCCACGCGCTGCAGGCTGTACCAGTCGTTGAATTCCCAGGCCAGGTCGTCGCAGGTGACGAAGCGCCCCAGCCCCGGGTGGAAGGGGCCGACGTGGTAGTCCTCGAGATAGACCTCGATGAAGGTCTTCCAGTTGTAGTTGCACTGGTGGACCTCGACGTGGTCGAGCACATAGTCGCCGAAATCGAACTCCGGACGCGCGAACAGCGGCGCCATGTCGGCGGCCGGGTCGCGCGGGCCTTCGAACAGCAGGCCGTGACAGTCGCGCAGCCGGAAGCGCTGCAGGTTCATGCAGGGCGTGGCGTCGAACTGGGGCGCGCCCAGCAGTTCGCCGCGGTCGTTGTACGTCCAGCGATGCAACGGGCAAACGATATTGCCGCCGGTGTCCTTCAGGCTGCCGCGCGTATTGGCGTTGCCGCTGACGTTGCCGGCCTCGCCTCCCAGCATCAGGGCCTGGCGGTGGCGGCACACATTGGAGACCAGCTCCACGCCCTGCTGGTTGCGCACCAGCGCGCGGCCGCCGTCCTCCTGGACCAGGGTACGCCAATCCCCCAGCTCGGGCACCAGTTTCTGGTGGCCGACGTAAAGCGAGGATTGCTTGAAAATGAGTTCTTGCTCGCGCGCAAAGCGGGCTTCGTCAAAATAGGCGCTGACGGGAAGCTGGGTGCGAGCTGGCACCACGTGTGCCATCCGACCAATGTCGGTCATGATTCCCTCCGCACGGATGAAAAAGCCAGGACGGCTGAGGTCGTGTCGCTCATGCCGTTCTGGCGCGAAGAAAAATCGGTCTGGCCGATCCCAAATCGGGAATTGTACCCCATCCGGGTTAACCGGGGGGGTAATTCTCAATACGCTTTAGACCAGCCGGCGGGTCAGCCGATGCCGGCGCAACATCCAGCTGGCGAGCGCCGACAGCGCGAACACGGCGGCCGTGATTGCCGGCACGCCCCAGGCGTCCGGCCGCCAGGCGCGCGCCGCGCCGATGCGGTGGGCCAGGTCCAGGAACAGCGGATGGATCAGGTAGATGCCGAACGTGAGCGGCGCCAGGGCGGGCAGGGCGGGCAGGGCGGGCAGCCTGGGCGAGCCGACGATCAGCTGGAACGCCGCCAGCGACATCAAGGGCACGGTGACGCTGAAGTAATCATAGAAGTACAGATCCAGCGCGCGCGAATCGGACAGGGCGCTGACTCCCCAGGCCGTGGCGGCCACGCTGGCGGCCAGCACCAGGCCGGGGCGTGGCATGCGCAACTCGCCATCGAAGATCAGCCGGCCGGCCACGAAATAACCCAGGTAGGGCAGGAACCAGGTCAGGAACAGCCCATTGCCGCCGCCCAGCGCGCGCCGGTACAGCGCATCGAGCACCGCCACGCCCAGGATCCCCACCACCCACAGCGCGCGGGCGCGCGGCTGGCTGCGGGCGTACAGCAGCCGCACCAGCGGCGCGAACAGGTACAGGCCCACGATCATGTACAGGTACCACAGGTGGTAGTAGGGCGCGCCTTCGGCCACCTTGCGGGGCCAGAACGAGAAATCCAGGCGGCCGTCGTCCCACCAGTCCAGCGCGGTGCGCCAGGCCAGGTAGAAGAGGGTCCAGAACAGCAGCGGCGCGCACACGCGGGCCATGCGGCGACTGTAGAAGCGCCGCGCGTCGTGCGGCTGGTCCGGGTCCAGCAGCAGCGCGCCGCTGACCATCACGAACACGGGCACGCACCAGTGCGCCGCGGAGTCGTAGAGGTTGGCCGCCAGCCAGGCGTGGCTGCCGTAGGCGGCGGGGTCGGATACGGTCTGGGCGGCGCTGTGCAGCAATACCACGGCAAGCGCGGCCAGCCAGCGGGCCGCGTCCAGCCGGGCGTATCGATCTTCGATCGTCGGCATGGCGCTCCTGCGCGGTCGGATTACTAGCCTATACCGTAGCAGCGCCGGCGGCGGCAGGGCTGTATCGAGGCGTTAGCAAGCGTGGCCGATGGCAGCGCCGGGCCCGGGCAAGGGCGGCCGCCCGGCAACATCTCGAGCGAGTGTCGTGCCGGGCGGCGCCGCCGCGCGGCTTATTGCAGAACGATGTTGGCCTGCTTGATGAGCTGGCTCACCACGGGCTGCTCGTTTTTCATCTGCGTGGTGAGTTCCTGCGCGGTGCCGGAGCGCGGGTCGATGCCCATGGCCAGCATCTTGGCGCGCACGGTCTCGTCCTTCAGCGTGGCCTGCAGCGCCTGCTCCAGTCGCGCCCGTACCGCTTCCGGCGTGCCGTGGGGCGCGACGAACGTGAACCAGGCCGTCATCTCGTTGGGATAGCCCTGTTCGGTCAGGGTAGCCAGTTTGGGCAGCGTGGCCAGGCGGGTGGGGCTGGTGATGGCGAACACGTCGATCTTGCCGGCCTCGGCCTGCGGCATGCCGGTGGCGACCATGTCGAAGAACAGGTCCACGTCGCCGCTGATCAGCGCCGGCAGCGCCTGCGTGGCGCCCTTGAACGGCACGTGCAGGATGTCGATGCCGGCCTGCTTCTTGAACAGCTCGGCGGCCAGGTGCGAGGACGTGCCGGCGCCGAAGGTGGCGAAGGTCAGCTTGCCCGGATGCTGCTTGGCGTAGGCCACGATGTCCTGGGTGCTCTTGAAGCCGTGCTTTGGGCTGGCCAGCAGCACCAGCGGGCCGATGCCGACCATGCCGATGGGAACGAAGCTGTCCGGGTCATAGGGCAGCTCCTTGTAGAGGTAGCGGTTGGTCACCAGCGTGGAGTTGGTCGCCATGAGCAGGGTGTAGCCGTCGGGATTCTCGCGCGCCACGTACGCCGCGCCGATCGAGGTGCCGGCGCCGGCCTTGTTCTCGACGATCATGGGTTGGCCCAGGTCCTTGGCCATGCGTTCGGTCAGCAGGCGGGTCAGGACATCGGTGGCGCCGCCGGCCGGGAAGGGCGAGACGACCTTGATCGGCCGGGCCGGAAAGGACTGGGCCGAGACACTGGCTGCGGCCAGCGACAGGCTCAGGGCGGCGAGCAGTTGCAAACCTTTGCGTAGCATGAACTTCCCCTTGTGCGTATGGGTTGGGATGCAGGTGTGAGTCGAAGCGGGGAGGCAGGCGGGCCGCGATGGCCCGCAAATTCGCTTTCCAAGCCGCAGGATGCGTGCTTAAATTCCGTGTATCGGAATTTTATTTTGCTATCCGAAATCAACTATAAAAACGACGCCATCCCAATGCAACCTTTTTCGACGCGGCCCCCCGATCCGGACGGCCTGCTAGCCAGCCAGCCGGCGCGGCGCAAGCGCGCCGCCAGCGCCGCCGGCGCGGCCTCGCCCGATTTCATTACCGCGCTGGCGCGCGGGCTGGACGTGTTGCGCTGTTTCCGGCCCGGCGTGCGCGCCCTGGGCAATCTGGACCTGGCGCGCCTGACCGGTCTGCCCAAGCCCACCATCAGCCGCATTACTTACACGCTGACCGAGCTGGGCTATCTGCGCTACCACGCCGACACGGGCAAGTATTCGCCCGGCTACGCGGTGCTGGCGCTGGGGTTCGGCGTGCTCGCCAGCCTGGAGGTGCGCGAATTGGCCAAGGCCGGCATGTCCGAGCTGGCCGTGCAGACGGGCGGCGCGGTGGCGCTGGGCGCCTTCGACAACGATGCAATGGTGTACGTCGAGGCCATGCATGGCTCGCCGGCGCTGTACCTGCGCCTGCCGGTCGGTTACCGGGCCAGCCTGGACACGGCCATGGGCCGGGCCTACCTGGCCGCGTTGCCCGAGGCCGCGCGCCAGGCCCTGCTTGGGCGCCTGGGCCAGGCCGCGCCGCCGCCCGCCATGGTGGCGCGGGCGGTCGAGGAGCTGAGCGCCGAAGGGTGCTGCTATGCCCTGGGCGAGTGGCAGTCGGGCATCAACGCCGTGGCGGTGCCGTTCGCCTCGGTCACCGGAGAGGGCGTGTTCGTCATGAGCTGCGGCGGGCCGCTCGGGCTGCTGCCCGAGCGCACCTTGCGCGAGCAGGTGGCGCCGGCGCTGCGCCAGGCGGCGGCGCGCCTTGCGGGCGGGGCCGGTTGAGCGGCGCGGCGCGCGAACGGGGCTATCTCGTACAATTCGGTTATTGATTCCGATCAACCCCACTTCGCGCCTTACCGGAGACCCGCGTGGCCTCATCCAAGCAAGCCGATCCACAGACCGACGCCCGTCCCCTGCCGCAGGATTTCGAAACCGCGCTCGCCGAACTCGAGTCGCTGGTGTCCGCCATGGAGAACGGGACGCTGCCGCTGGAGCAGTCGCTGTCCGCCTACCGGCGCGGCGTCGAGCTCGCGCGCGTCTGCCAGGACCGCCTTGCGCAGGCCGAGCAGCAGGTGAAAGTCCTGGAGGGCGATTTGCTGCGCCCGCTCGATCCCGCGGCGCTGGACGACGAATAAACGCATGAAGCAAAGTCATCTCGCCTGCGCCGACTGGCTGCGGGAACGCGCGCAGCATGTCGAGCACGTGCTCGACGAATTGCTGCCTGGCGCCGATATCGCTCCCACGCGGCTGCACGAAGCCATGCGCTATGCGGTGCTGGGCGGCGGCAAGCGGGTGCGCGCGGTCCTGGTCTACGCGGCCGGGCAGGCCTGCCCCGTCAACGGCAGCACGCTGGCCGTCGGGGCGTCGATGGACCGCGCCGCCGCGGCCGTCGAACTGATCCACGCCTATTCGCTGGTGCACGACGACCTGCCGTGCATGGACGACGACACGCTGCGCCGCGGCCGGCCCACGGTGCATGTGCAATTCGACGAGGCCACGGCCATGCTGGCCGGCGATGCCCTGCAGCCGCTGGCCTTCGAACTGCTGGCCGGCATGCCGATCGCGCCCGCGCTGGTGGTGCAGGCCGCCCAGGTCCTGGCGCGCGCCGCCGGCAGCCAGGGCATGGCCGGCGGGCAGGCCATCGACCTGCACAGCGTGGGCCGCATGCTCACGCGCGACGAACTGCAGACCATGCACAGCATGAAGACCGGCGCCATGCTGGCGTGCAGCGTGACGCTGGGGGGCATCGTGGCCGGCGCCAGCTCGACCGCGCGCCAGGCGCTCGACAGCTACGCGCAGGCGATCGGCCTGGCGTTCCAGGTCGTCGACGATATCCTCGATGTGACGGCCGACACCGCCAGCCTGGGCAAGACGGCCGGCAAGGATGCGGCCGACAACAAGCCGACCTATGTATCCTTGCTGGGCCTGGACCAGGCCCGCGCGCTGGCGCAGGAGTTGCGCCAGGCGGCCCACCAGGCCCTGGCGCCGCTGGGCGAGTCCGGCGCGCGGCTGGGCCAACTGGCAGATTTCATCGTACTCAGAGACCGCTGAACCCGGGCGGCCGGCGCCGCGCGCCGGACACCAAGACCATCTACCGAGCATGACGACAGAACTACTGGACCGTATCCTATCCCCGGCCGACCTCCGGCAACTGGACCGCCGCGAACTCAAGCGGCTGGCCGACGAGTTGCGCGGCTTCGTGCTCGAGTCGGTGTCGCGCACGGGCGGCCACCTGTCGTCGAACCTGGGCACGGTCGAGCTGTCGCTGGCGCTGCATTATGTCTTCGACACGCCGCATGACCGCATCGTCTGGGACGTGGGCCATCAGTCGTATCCGCACAAGATCCTGACCGGCCGCCGCGAAGGCATGGCGCACCTGCGCCAGCAGGGCGGCATCTCGGGCTTTCCCAAGCGCAGCGAGTCCGAGTACGACGCCTTCGGCACCGCGCATTCGTCCACCTCGATTTCCGCGGCGCTGGGCATGGCCGTGGCCTCGCGCAACGCCGGCGTGCAGCGCCAGCACATCGCCGTCATCGGCGACGGCGCCATGTCCGCGGGCATGGCCTTCGAGGCCATGAACAACGCGGGGGTCACGCCCAACATCAACCTGCTGGTCGTGCTGAACGACAACGACATGTCGATTTCGCCGCCGGTGGGCGCGCTCAATCGCTATCTGGCGCGGTTGATGTCCGGGCAGTTCTACGCCGCGGCCAAGAATGTCGGGCGGGCGGTGCTGCAGCATGTGCCGCCGGTGCTGGAGCTGGCGCGCCGGCTCGAAGAGCACGCCAAGGGCATGGTGACGCCGGCGACGCTGTTCGAGGAGTTCGGATTCAACTACGTCGGCCCGATCGACGGCCACGACCTCGACGCCCTGGTGCCCACCCTGCAGAACCTGCGGGCGCTGCCGGGCTTGCAATTCCTGCACGTGGTCACCCGCAAAGGTCAGGGCTACAAGCTGGCCGAGGCCGATCCCGTGCTCTACCACGGCCCGGGCAAGTTCGACCCCGCCGTCGGTATCCAGCAGGCCAAGGCGCCTGCCCGCAAGACCTTCACGCAAGTGTTCGGCCAGTGGCTGTGCGACATGGCCGAGCGCGACGAGCGGCTGGTGGGCATCACGCCGGCCATGCGCGAGGGCAGCGGGCTGGTCGAGTTCGAGCAGCGCTTCCCGCAACGCTATTTCGACGTGGGCATCGCCGAGCAGCACGCCGTGACGTTCGCCGCCGGGCTGGCCTGTGAGGGGCAAAAGCCCGTGGTGGCCATCTATTCCACCTTCCTGCAGCGCGGCTACGATCAGCTGGTGCACGACGTGGCGCTGCAGAACCTGGATGTCACCTTCGCGCTGGACCGCGCCGGCCTGGTGGGCGCCGACGGCGCGACCCATGCCGGCAACTACGACATCGCCTTCCTGCGCTGCGTGCCCAACATGGTGGTGGCCGCGCCGTCGGACGAGAGCGAGGCGCGCCTGCTGCTGTCGACGTGCTACGAGCATCCGGGGCCCGCTTCGGTGCGCTACCCGCGCGGCGCGGGATGCGGCGCCGCGGTCGGCGAAGGCCTCGCCACGGTGCCGCTGGGCAAGGGGCTGGTCCGCCGCGAAGGCCGCCGGATCGCCATCCTGGGTTTTGGTACCCTGGTGCAGGCGGCGCTGGGCGCGGCCGGCCAGATCGACGCCACGGTGGCCGACATGCGCTTTGTCAAGCCGCTGGACCGCGAACTCGTGCTGGAGCTGGCCGCGCGCCACGACGCGCTGGTCACCGTCGAAGAGGCGGCAATCATGGGCGGGGCGGGCAGCGCCGTGCTGGAGACGCTGGCCGAGGCCGGCGTGACCCTGCCGGTGCTGCAGTTGGGGCTTCCCGACGCGTTCATCGATCATGGCGACCAGGCCGCGTTGCTGGCCGGCCTGGGGCTGGACGCCGCGGGCATCGAGCGCGCGATCCGGGCGCGTTTCGGCGCATTGCTGGCTTGAGGCCGGGCGCGGCGGGAACGGACTGTTCCATCCCGGCATCCTACAGATGGAAGGGTTTTCCCTGCGTGCTCGGTGACTTTGCGCGATAATGGGCGCCCTCCGCTTCAAAATTTCTGGGTTACGCGCGACAGGCGGGCCCGTGACAGGTAAGGCGAAATGAATTCTCCTATTGATCCCGCGATCGTGATGCCCGATGTGCAAAGCTCGACGGATACGCGGCACATCCCGATCCAGCGGGTCGGCATCCGTGGCGTGCGCCACCCCATGCTGGTGCTGGCCGGCGATGGCGCGGCCCAGCCGACGGTGGCCAATTGGACGCTGACGGTAGCGCTGCCGGCGGAAGAGAAGGGCACGCACATGTCCCGCTTCGTGGCGCTGCTGGAAAAGTACCGCGCCACCCCCATGACGCCGGCGCTGTTTGCCGCCATGGCGCGCGAGATGCTGCCGCTGCTGCATGCCGAGCGCGGCGACATCACGGCCTCGTTCCCGTACTTCATCAACAAGTCGGCCCCGGTCTCCGGCGTGCAGAGCCTGCTCGACTACGAAATGCAGTGGATCGCGCGCGCGGTGGGCGAGCAGGTCGAGTTCGAGCTGGTGGCGCAGGTGCCGGTCACCAGCCTGTGCCCGTGTTCGAAGGCCATCTCCGAATACGGGGCGCACAACCAGCGTTCGCACGTGACGGTGTCGGCGATCGTGGATGGCGACTTCCGCATGGACGAGCTGATCCGCCTGGTCGAGGACGAGGCGTCGTGTGAGTTGTGGGGCCTGCTCAAGCGGCCTGACGAGAAGTACGTCACCGAGCGCGCCTATGACAACCCCAAGTTCGTCGAGGACCTGGTGCGCGACGTCGCCGCCCGCCTGAAGGCGCACCCGGGCATCGGCCGCTTCCGCGTCGAGGCCGAGAACTTCGAATCCATCCACAACCACTCCGCCTACGCCGTCGTGGAAGGCTGAGTGGCGCCTGCCGGTCCGGCCGCGGCGGCCGTGGCCCGGGGCCTGGAGGGGCAATGCGTCCCTCAAATGCCCGATTCCGCTCGATCTTGCATCGGGAAGCGCAATCGGCGATAATCGAGAGCTTTCTTGCTCGACTGCCTGGTTTTGGGCGGCGGGCTATCCCTTGCCGGGGCCAGCATTGCATGGCTTGCCGGCGAGACATCCTCAAGGAGTCCATACATGCGTCACTACGAAGTAGTGTTCATCGTTCACCCCGACCAAAGCGAGCAGGTGCCCGCCATGGTCGAGCGCTATCAAGCGCTTGTCACCGGCCAGAGCGGCACGGTGCATCGCCTGGAAGACTGGGGTCGCCGTCAACTGGCCTATCCCATCCAGAAGCTGGTCAAGGCCCACTATGTCTGCATGAACATCGAGTGCGGCCAGGCCACGCTGGATGAGCTCGAGCATTCGTTCCGCTACAACGATGCGGTGCTGCGCCACCTCGTCATCAAGACCAAGAAGGCGCCCGCCGCTCCTTCGATCATGATGAAGTCGGTCGAGCGCGAAGAAGCCCGCAAGGCGTCAGCTGAAGCCGCCGCGACCGCGACCGCGGCCGAGTAACAGGGCTCAGACAGAGCCTGGTTGGCAGACCCAGCGGCGACGGCAGGATGAACACTCTGGAGCTCAGCGCCCGCGTTCTCGAATGCGGTGCCATGCGCCACACTCCCGCCGGATTGCCTGCGTTGGAATTGCTGTTGGTCCACGAGTCCGAGGTCGTCGAAGCGGGGCATCCGCGCCGCGTCGAACTCACGATCTCCGCCGTGGCCCTGGGCGATCTGGCGTTGCTGTTGGCCGATACCCCGTTGGGGACCGAGATGCAGGTGCAAGGTTTTCTGGCACCTGCCCGCAAGGACTCGGTAAAGGTCAAGCTGCATTTGCAGCAGGCACGCAGAATCGCCGGCAGCATGGGACGCGATCCGCTGGTGGGTTGATGCCAGTCAGGCTTTGACGGACAGATAACGGGCGAACCGGCAACAGGCGCAAGGCGCCGGGCCGGCCCAAACCAAACAAAGAGGCACATATCATGGCTTTCTTCGGAAAACGCAAGGAAAAACGCAAATTCACGCAGCAGAACCCGCTGTTCAAGCGCCGCAAGTTCTGCCGCTTCACCGCTGCTGGCGTTGAAGAGATCGACTACAAGGATCTCGACACGCTGCGTGACTTCGTGCAAGAAAACGGCAAGATCATCCCGGCCCGCCTGACCGGCACCCGTGCGATCTATCAACGCCAGCTGGACACCGCCATCAAGCGCGCGCGCTTCCTGGCCCTGCTGCCGTACACCGACAACCACAAATAATCCAGGGGCACTGACATGCAAATCATCCTGCTCGAAAAAGTCGCCAACCTGGGCAATCTGGGCGAAGTCGTGCGCGTGCGCGACGGCTATGCTCGCAACTTCCTGATTCCCCAGAAGAAGGCCCGTCGCGCGACCGACGCCGCCCTGAAGGAATTCGAAGCCCGCCGCGCCGAGCTCGAAAAGGTCCAGGCCGAGAAGCTGGCCGCCGCCCAGGCCCTGGCCGAGCGTCTGAACGGCTTCCAGCTGAAGATCTCGCAGAAGGCTGGCGTGGACGGCCGTCTGTTCGGCTCGGTCACCAACGCCGACGTCGCCGAAGGCCTGCGCAAGGCCGGCTTCGAAGCCGTCGAGAAGTCGCAGGTGCGCATGCCCAATGGCCAGATCAAGGCCGTGGGCGAGTACCCTGTGCAAGCGGTGCTGCACGCCGACGTCGTTGCCGACGTGGTGGTGCTGGTCGAAGGCGAAATGGCCTGATTGTCCGGCATGCCTGAAAAAAACCGGTCGCGCGACCGGTTTTTTTTTGGTTCATCGCGCAATAGCGTGGAGGGGTTTGGCAAGTTTTCGTATTCTTGACGGCAGGTATTTGCCATCAGGAGTGCAGGGAGATGCTGGATCGCAAGTTGCTGGAGTCGCTGGGAGGCTGGCAGGGCTATGGCGTCGAACGCGTGGAATGGCCCGAAGACCCAGGGCGCACGCTGTCGATCTATTTGAAGCCAACGGCCAAGGTGATGCTGTGCGAGCAGTGCGGCGCGCGGTGTCGCCAGGTGCATGAGACCACGGTTCGACGGGTGCGAGATCTGCCGTTATTCGAGTATCGGGTCGTTCTGCACGTGCCGCGCCGACGCTTGTGGTGTGAGCAATGCGGCGGCCCGCGCCTGGAGCGGCTTGCCTGGCTGGGGCGATATCAACGGGTGACGGATCGGCTGGCGCAGGCCTGCAGCCAATTGCTGCAATCGAGCAACGTGCAGGCGGTGGCGAGGTTCTTCGAACTGGGTTGGCATACCGTCAAGACGCTGGACAAGGCTCGGCTGCGTGCGTCGGTGCGCGAACCGGATTGGTCCAAGATCGAGTATTTGGCGATGGACGAGTTTGCCCTGCACAAAGGGCATCGCTACGCGACAGTGGTGGTCGATCCGATCAGCAGGCAGGTGCTGTGGATTGGCCCAGGACGCTCACGCGAGACGGCCCGGGCGTTCTTCGAACAATTGCCGCCTGGGGCCGCCCAACGCATCAAGGCCGTTGCCATCGACATGACCACCGCCTACGAGTTGGAGATCCAGGCCCACAGCCCACAGGCGGAGATCGTCTATGACTTGTTCCATGTCGTGGCCAAGTATGGACGAGAGGTCATTGATCGGGTGCGCGTGGATCAGGCCAATCAACTACGCCAGGATCGTCCCGCACGCAGGATCATCAAATCGAGTCGCTGGCTGCTGCTGCGCAACCGTGACAACCTGGATCGGCAGCAGGCCGTCCGGCTCGACGAATTGCTGCAAGCCAACCAGCCGCTGCTGACGGTCTATGTCCTGCGTGACGAACTCAAACGGCTCTGGTTCTACCAAAGACCTGCCTGGGCAAGACAAGCCTGGAACCACTGGTACAAGCAGGCCGAGCAAAGCGGAATAGCCGCCTTGAACACCTTCGCTCAGCGCTTGAAAGGCTATCTGCACGGCATCCTGGCCAGATGCCGACATCCCCTGAACACCAGCATTGTCGAGGGCATCAACAACACTATCAAGGTCATCAAGCGGCGCGCTTACGGCTACCGCGACCAGGAATACTTCTTCCTCAAAATCCGTGCCGCCTTCCCCGGCAATGCGCGATGAACCTTTTTTTTCGAGGGCGGCGCGGGCCGCGGGAGGCGCGCTACCATCAGCGCCATTGTTTCTGCTCAGGGGATGCCGGTTTGAACGAGCCGCCACTACACCACAACGCGCCGCCCGGCCTGCGGGCATGGCTCGATGGCGAACAGGCCGCGGCCATCCGTTCGGTCAAGGAGGTGACGGTCGATGGCGTGCCGTGCGTGGTGAAGCGCCGGCGCCCGGGCGTGCGCCGCGGCATCAGCTATGTGCTGCGCTACCTGCGCGCCTTTTTCCTGGCCTTGCTGTGCCGCATCCTGCTGGGCGAATTCCCGCGTCCCTCGGTGCTGCTGCGCAACGGCCTGGACTACGAGGCCGAACGCCTGCGCCGCCTGCTGCAGGCCGGCTGCCGGGTGCCCGAGGTCTGGTGGCAGGAGCCCGGCCTGCTGGTGCTCGAGCACGTGGGCGACGATCTGCCGTTTCGTCTGCGCCAGGTCGACGAGGCGGGGCGGATTGCGCTGGCCCAGGCCCTGGCGCGCGACCTGGCGGAATTCCACGGCCGCGGCATGTGGCACGGGGGCGCCCAGGTGCGCAACGTCACGCTGCGCGATGGCAGGCTGTGGCGCATCGATTTCGAGGAAAACATCGGCGGCGCGCTGTCGCTGCCCCTGGCGCAGGCCTATGATCTCTACCAGACGCTGGCGTCGCTGGTGAGCCTGCGCAAATTGCCGCCCGAGCAGGCGTCCCATCTGGGTAAACTCGTCCTGGACACCTATTTCGCGGCCCATCCCGATTCCGAAGTGCGCGCGCGCATGCGGCGCATCGCGCGCCTGATCTGCGGCGCCGCCCGCTTGCTGCGGCCGCTGGGCGGCCGCCTGCCATGGCGCGACGTACGGGCGTTTTTCTGGGTGGCCGAAACCCTGAGGTTACTATTGCATCCATGAATACCCCTGCCGATCCCCAGCTCGAATACCTGCGCGTGCCGCCGCACTCGATCGAGGCCGAGCAGTCGGTGCTGGGCGGCCTGTTGCTGGACAACGCCGCCTGGGACCGCATCGCCGACGTCCTGGTCGAGGAAGACTTCTATCGCCACGACCACCGCCTCATCTGGCACCATATCGCCCGGCTGATCGGCCTGGCCCGCCCGGCCGACGTCATCACCGTCAATGAATCGCTGGCCAGCGCCGGCAAGTCCGAGGAGGTGGGCGGGCTGGCCTATCTCAACGCGCTGGCGCACAACACCCCGTCGGCGGCCAACATCCGCCGCTATGCCGAGATCGTGCGCGAGCGCGCCATGCTGCGCAAGCTGGTGTCGATCGCCGACGAGATCTCGGCGGCCGCGCTCAATCCGCAAGGCAAGGAGGCCCGCCAGTTGCTGGACGAGGCCGAATCCAAGGTGTTCAAGATCGCCCAGGAAGGCGAACGCGGCTCGGCGGGTTTCCAGGAAATCCAGCCGCTGCTGACCCAGGTGGTAGAACGGATCGACGAGCTGTATCACCGCGAAAGCGAGTCCGATGTCACCGGCGTGCCGACCGGCTTCGCTGATCTGGACAAGATGACTTCCGGGCTGCAGGCCGGCGACCTGGTCATCGTGGCCGGCCGTCCGTCCATGGGCAAGACCTCGTTCTCGATGAACATCGGCGAGCACGTCGCCATCGAGCAGGGGCTGCCGGTGGCGGTCTTCTCGATGGAAATGGGCGCGGTGCAGCTGGCCATGCGTATGCTGGGCTCGGTGGGCATGCTCGACCAGCATCGCATGCGTACCGGCAAGCTGGTCGCCGACGATTGGCCGCGCGTCACCCACGCGGTGCAACTGATGCAGGACGCGCAGGTCTACATCGACGAAACGCCCGCGCTCAGCTCGATGGAAGTGCGCGCCCGCGCGCGGCGCCTGGCGCGCCAGTGCGGGCAGCTGGGCCTGATCATCATCGACTACCTGCAGCTGATGTCGGCCAACAGCGCGGGCGAAAACCGCGCGACCGAAATCTCGGAAATCAGCCGCTCGCTCAAGGGCCTGGCCAAGGAGCTCAACTGTCCGCTGATCGCGCTGTCGCAGCTCAACCGCAGCCTGGAGCAGCGCCCCAACAAGCGGCCGGTAATGAGCGACCTGCGCGAATCCGGCGCCATCGAGCAGGACGCCGACGTGATCCTGTTCATCTATCGCGACGAGGTCTACAACCCGGACTCGCCCGACAAGGGCTCGGCCGAGATCATCATCGGCAAGCAGCGTAACGGTCCGATCGGCACCGTGCGCCTGACCTTCCAGGGGTCGAGCACGCGCTTTCTCAATTTCGCGCCCGGCACCCAGTACTGAGCCCGGCCGCCGCGCCCGGATCAGTCCGGGCGCTTGCCGTAGCGCGTGGCCAGCACGGCGCACACCATCAGCTGGATCTGGTGAAACAGCATCAGCGGCAGCACGATGGCGCCCACGGCCTGTCCGGCAAAGATCACCTGGGCCATCGGGATACCGCTGGCCAGGCTCTTTTTCGAGCCGCAGAACAGCAGCGTGATGCGGTCGGCCACATCGAATTTGAACAGCCGCTCCAGCAGCAGCGAGCCCGCCATCGCCAGGACCAGGATGATGCAGCACACGGCCAGCAACCCCAGCAGCGCCGGGATCGGCGTATTGCTCCACAGGCCTTCGTTGACCGCTTCCGAGAAGGCGGTGTAGACCACCAGCAGGATGGATCCCTGGTCGACCCACTTGAGCAGCGCCTTGCGGCGATGCACCCAGGCGCCGATCCAGGGCCGCAGCAATTGCCCCAGCACGAAGGGCAGCAGCAGTTGCAGCATGATCTTGCCGACCGCGTCGAACGAAATCGGCGCGGCCGCGGCGCTGGCCACGACGGTGCCCACCAGCAGGGGAGTGATGAAGATGCCCAGCAGGCTGGAGGCCGATGCGCTGCAGACGGCGGCCGGCACGTTGCCGCGCGCGATCGACGTGAAGGCGATGGCCGACTGTACCGTGGCCGGCAGGCAGCACAGGAACAGCACGCCCAGGTACAGTTCGGGCGTGACCAGCGGCTCGAGCACCGGCTTGAGGGCGACCCCCAGCAGCGGAAACATCAGGAACGTGGCCGAGAAGATCGTCAGGTGCAGGCGCCAGTGCGTGACTCCCGCCACGATGGCGTCGCGCGACAGGCGCGCGCCGTGCAGGAAGAACAGCAGCGCCACGGCCAGGTTGGTGATCCAGCCGAACGCGACGATGCCTTGCCCGTAGGCGGGCGCCAGGCTGGCGATGATGACGGTGGCGACGAGCAGGAGCGTGAAACGATCGGGCAGAAAGCGGGCAATGCGTTGCATCGGATTGGAGGAGGCGCTGAGAGTGTTTGGGTCGCCGCTATTGTAGGGTGCGCGGGATCAGGCCATCGTCAGCTGGCGGTCAGGTCATCGCCAGCGCGAGGTCGAAGGCCGCGACCAGCGACGCGTGGTCGGCGATGCCCTGCCAGGCGATGTCGAACGCGGTGCCATGATCGACGCTGGTGCGCACGAACGGCAGGCCGACGGTGACATTGACGCCCTGGTCCAGCCCCAGGTACTTCACGGGTATCAGGCCCTGGTCGTGGTATTGCGCCACGACGATGTCGAACTCGCCGCGGCGGGCTCGCATGAAGACGGTGTCGCCCGGCCACGGGCCCGAGGCATCGATGCCTTCGGCGCGCGCCTGGGCCACCGCGGGGGCGATGATGTCGATGTCCTCGCGGCCGAATTTGCCGTCTTCGCCGGCGTGCGGGTTCAGGCCCGCCACCGCCACGCGTGGCCGCGTCACGCCCATCTGGCGGCAGGCGCGGTCGGCCAGCCGGATCGCGCGCAGCTCGGCCTGTGGCGTGATCTGCGCCACCACCGCCGCCAGCGGAATGTGTATGGTGACCAGCAGCACGCGCAATTCGTCGTTGGCCAGCATCATGGCGAAGTCGCGGGTGCCGGTGCGTTCGGCCAGGATCTCGGTGTGGCCCGGCTGATCGATGCCGGCCAGTTGCATGGATTTCTTGTTCAGCGGCGCGGTGACGATGGCGCGTATGCGTCCCGCTCGCGCATCGTCGATCGCGGCGCACAGGTAGTCGTAGGCGCCCTGGCCGGCCGCCGCGCTGACGCGTCCGACGGGCAGGTCGGGCGGCAGCGGCGTGCCGCGGGCGATGACTTCGATACAGCCGGGTTGGCCGCTGGCCTGGTCGATGGCGGCCAGTTCGAGCACGCGCAGCCGTGCGCCCAGCAGTTCGGTGGCGCGCCGCATGATGGCCGGGTCGCCGTAGACGACGGCGGGCGCGCCCAGGCCCTGGGCGCAGGCCTTGGCGATGATTTCCGGGCCGATGCCGGCGGCGTCGCCCATGGTGATGCCGACGGGAAGGGGGGCGGTCATGGTTGCAGTGGTGCGGAAGTCGGGAATGCGACCATGCTACACCGCCGGGCACGCCGGGCAAAAAAAGAAGGCCCCGCAGGGCCTTCTTCCGGCATGGGTGGATGCTAGAGCACGTCGCCGGCGTAGTCGGCCAGGCGGGAGCGTTCGCCGCGCTGCAAGGTGACGTGGCCGGAATGCGGCCAACCCTTGAAGCGGTCCACCACGAAGGTCAGGCCGGAACTGCCTTCGGTCAGGTAGGGCGTGTCGATCTGCGCCACGTTGCCCAGGCAGACTACCTTGGTGCCGGGGCCGGCACGGGTGATGAGCGTCTTCATCTGCTTGGGCGTGAGGTTCTGCGCCTCGTCGATGATGAGGTACTTGTTCAGGAAGGTGCGGCCGCGCATGAAGTTCAGCGACTTGACCTTGATGCGCGAGCGGATCAGGTCCATGGTGGCGGCGCGGCCCCAATCGCCGCCTTCGCCTTCGCCCATGTTCAGCACGTCCAGGTTGTCTTCCAGCGCGCCCATCCAGGGCAGCATCTTCTCTTCCTCGGTGCCCGGCAGGAAGCCGATGTCTTCGCCCACCGGCACCGTGACGCGCGTCATGATGATCTCGGTGTAGCGCTTGGTCTCCAGTACCTGCGTGATGCCGGCGGCCAGCGCCAGCAGCGTCTTGCCGGTGCCTGCCTGGCCCAGCAGCGACACGAAATCGCATTCCGGGTTCATGAGCAGGTTCAGGGCGAAGTTCTGCTCGCGGTTGCGCGCCGTGATGCCCCAGACGTTGTTCTTGCCGTGGGTGTAGTCGCGCAGCGTGGCCAGCACCGCCGTCTTGCCGCTGACTTCGCGCACCTGTGCGTACAGGGGCATCTGGCCTTCGAAATACACGAACTGGTTGACCAGGAACTGCGCGCACAGCGGCCCGCGGATGCGGTAGAAGGTCGTGCCGCCCTGTTGCCAGGATTCCACGTCCTTGCCGTGCTTGTTCCAGAAGTCTTCCGGCAGCTGCGTCACGCCGGAATACATCAGGTCGGTGTCTTCCAGGACGTGGTCGTTGTAGTAGTCCTCGGCGGCCATGCCCAGCGCGCGGGCCTTCAGGCGCATGTTGATGTCCTTGGACACCAGCACGACCTCGCGCTGCGGGTGGCGTTCCTGCAGCGCGCGCACCACGCCCAGGATCTGGTTGTCGGCCTTGCCCATGGGCAGGTCGGACGGCAGCGTGCTGTGGATGGCGGTGGTCTGGAACATCAGGCGCCCCGTGGCGTCCTTGTTGCCCAGGGCATTGAGCGCCAGGCCGTCATCCAGGTTGTCGGCATCCTGCACCAGCGAATCGAGCGAGCGGCTGACCTGGCGCGCGTTGCGCGCCACTTCCGACATGCCCTTCTTCTGGTGGTCCAGTTCTTCCAGCGTCATCATGGGCAGGAAGATGTCGTGTTCCTCGAAGCGGAACAGCGACGAGGGGTCGTGCAGCAACACATTGGTGTCCAGCACGAACAGCTTGCGCGCCGCGCTGTCGGTCCGTGCACGGGGCTTGCGCGCGGGCGCCGGCCTGGCGGCGGGGCGATTGGCCGCCGGCGCGGGGGCCGGGGCGGGCGCCGGCGCTGCCACCGGGCGCGCCGGCGCCAGGCCGGCGAGTTCGGGCTGCAACAATGGCTCGTCAGTGTTGCCGGCGACCGCGGGTTTGCTGTTGGTACGTGCTGCCTTGGCGCGGGCGGTATCGCCCGAAGGGAAGGTCAGGATGGCTGCGGGACGATTGGGCAACTTCGGAAGCGGCATAGGTGTCACTCTCCTGTGTGAGCCGGCTTGGGGCGCCTGACAATGGGCAATATAGGCTTAGCCGATGCTCTTGGCGGCTTGCAGGACTTCCTTGGCGTGGCCGGGTACTTTCACCCCGCGCCACTCCTGCACCAGCACGCCATAGGCGTCGATCAGAAAGGTGCTGCGTTCGATGCCGCGCACCTGTTTTCCGTACATGTTCTTCTGCTTGATGACGCCGTACAGATTGCACACGGTTTCGTCGGCGTCGGAGATCAGCGGGAAGGGCAGCTCGTACTTGGTCTTGAAATTCTCGTGCGATTTGAGCGAGTCGCGCGATACCCCCAGCACGATGGTGCTGGCGGCCAGGAAGTCCTCGTACAGGTCGCGAAAGTCCTGGCTTTCGGTGGTGCAGCCGGGCGTGTTGTCCTTGGGATAGAAATACAGCACGACCGCGCGGCCCTGGCACTGGTCCAGGCTCACGGGGCCGATGGTGCTTTCCGCTGTGAACAGCGGGGCGGGTTTGCCTATCAGCGGGGTCATCGCTAGGAGTCTCCGTCGGGAAGGAGGGCGACGACGACGCGTCGGCCCTCGGCCATCAGAATGTTGTAGGTACGGGCGGCGGCCTGGGTGTCCATCGCCTCGACGCCCACGCCCATTGCCAGCAGCGGGCGCACCTGCTCGGGGCCGAGCAGGTGCTGGCGCCTGCCGGTGCCTACCAGCAGCACTTCGGGGGCGTTGGCCGGGCGCGCGCCGGCGCCTGCCTCGGGCTCGTCCAGGAATGCCAGCGGATCGCGGACGACCTCGGCCAGACCGGCGGCTTGTTGCAGGAGGGAGGCGGTAATGTCGGCCGGACGCTGGACCGGCCAGCTTGCGACCGGGCCTTCGGGCGCGAAGGCGATGGCGTGGGAAAAGCGGACCTGGTTGACTTCGATGTAGCCGTCACCATAGGCGGTGACGGTATTCAGCGCCGTCGCAGGATCGGTATGCAGCTTCAATAAAAACTCCGACTATGTGGTTCCGATAATAGCGCATCGGCATGACAGCATGTTGCAGGGTATCCACGGGGCCGGCGGGGACGGATCAATGTCCATTTGCCGGGCGGGCGGGCTTGCGCTAGATTACAGGGTTTTGTTGCGCTGCAATCTTGCGGCGCGCCGGCCGCGCGCGGCCTTTTCCCGCCCCTCTTTCTGTCGCCCTTTAGGATTCCCATCATGAGGAAGTTCTCCCGCATCGAGCGTTTGCCGCCGTACGTGTTCAATATTACCGGCGAGCTCAAGATGGCGGCACGACGGCGCGGCGAGGACATCATCGACATGTCGATGGGCAACCCCGATGGCGCGACGCCGCAGCACATCGTCGACAAGCTGGTCGAGGCCTCGACCCGGCCCGATACGCACGGCTATTCGGTCTCCAAGGGCATCCCGCGCCTGCGCAAGGCGATTTGCGACTGGTACATGCGCCGCTACGCGGTGGAGTTCGACCCGGATTCGGAAGCCATCGTCACCATCGGCTCGAAGGAGGGCCTGGCGCACCTGATGCTGGCGACGCTGGATCGCGGCGATACGGTGCTGGTGCCCAACCCGAGCTACCCGATCCACATCTACGGGGCGGTGATCGCGGGCGCCAACATCCGTTCGGTGCGCATGACGCCCGGCATCGACTTCTTCGAGGAACTCGAACGCGCCGTGCGCGAGTCGATTCCCAAGCCCAAGATGATGATCCTGGGCTTTCCCAGCAACCCGACCGCGCAGTGCGTCGACCTGTCGTTCTTCGAGCGCGTGGTCGCGCTGGCCAAGGAGCACGACATCCTGGTGGTGCACGACCTGGCCTACGCCGACGTCTGTTTCGACGGCTATGTCGCGCCGTCCATCATGCAGGTGCCCGGCGCGCGCGACGTGGCGGTCGAGTTCTTCACCATGAGCAAGAGCTACAACATGGCCGGCTGGCGCATCGGCTACATGGTCGGCAACCGCGAGCTGGTCGGCGCGCTGGCGCGCATCAAGAGCTACCATGACTACGGCACGTTCACGCCGATCCAGGTGGCCTCGATCGCGGCGCTGGACGGCCCGCAGGATTGCGTCAACGAGATCGTGGCGCAATACCAGCGCCGCCGCGACGTGCTGGCGCGCGGCCTGCACGAGGCAGGTTGGAATGTGGAGATCCCGAAGGCGTCCATGTATATCTGGGCGCAGATCCCCGAGCCCTACAGGGCGATGGGTTCTTTGGAGTTCACCAAGCGTGTCCTGTCGGATGCGAAGGTGGCCGTGTCCCCCGGGATCGGCTTCGGCGAGTATGGCGACGAGTACGTACGCTTCGCTCTTATCGAAAACGAGCAGCGCACCCGGCAGGCGGTGCGCGGCATCAAGGATATGTTCCGCAAGGACGGTTTGCTTAAATGAATCCGATGAAGGTGGGCCTGTTGGGCCTGGGCGTGGTGGGCGGCGGCACCTGGGCGGTGCTGGCGCGTAATGCCGAAGAAATCGCACGGCGCGCCGGACGGCGCATCGAAGTCAACCGCATCGCCGTGCGCGACGTGGCCAAGGCGCGCAGCCGCGTCGGGGATGGCGTCGAGATTTCGACCGACGGCTTTGCCCTGGTGCGCGATCCGGCGGTCGACATCGTGGTCGAATTGATCGGCGGCGATACGCTGGCGCGCGAGCTGGTGCTCGAAGCCATTGCCCAGGGCAAGCATGTCGTCACCGCCAACAAGGCGCTGCTGGCCAAGCACGGCAACGAGATCTTCGCCGCCGCTTCGGCCCGCGGCGTCATGGTGGCGTTCGAGGCCGCGGTGGCCGGCGGGGTGCCCATCATCAAGGCGATCCGCGAAGGCCTGACCGCCAACCGCATCGAATGGGTGGCCGGCATCATCAACGGCACCACCAATTTCATCCTGTCCGAAATGCGCGCCCGCGGGCTGCCGTTCGCCGACGTGCTGGCCGAGGCGCAGCGCCTGGGCTACGCCGAGGCCGACCCCACCTTCGACATCGAAGGCGTGGACGCCGCGCACAAGCTGACCCTGCTGGCCTCGCTGGCCTTCGGCGTGCCGGTCCAGTTCGACAAGGCCTATGTCGAGGGCATCACGCAACTGGCCCAGGAGGACATCGCCCACGCCGAGCGCCTGGGCTATCGCATCAAGCTGCTGGGCGTCACCAAGCGGCGCGTCGATGGCATCGAGCTGCGCGTGCATCCGACGCTGGTGCCGGCCGAGCGCTTGCTGGCCAATGTCGAGGGCGCCATGAACGCCGTGCTGGTGCGCGGCGATGCCGTGGGGCCCACGCTGTACTATGGCCAGGGCGCCGGCGAAGAGCCCACCGCGTCGGCGGTGGTGGCCGACCTGGTCGACGTGACCCGCCTGCACACGGCCGACCCCGGCCACCGCGTGCCGCACCTGGCCTTCCAGCCCGATGCGCTGTACGACCTGCAGATCCTGTCGATCGAGGAAGTCAGCGCCTCCTATTACCTGCGCATGCGGGTCGACGACCAGCCCGGCGTGCTGGCCGACATCGCGCGCATCCTGGCCGACCGCTCGATTTCCATCGGTTCGATGATCCAGCAGCCCGCGCGCATCGGCGGCGCCGACATCATCTTCCTGACGCACGAAGCCGTCGAAGGCAATGTGAACCAGGCCATCGAGCACATCGAAGCGCTGCCGTTCGTGCGTTCGAAGGTGACGCGCCTGCGCATGGAAAACCTCACATGAAGTACATCTCGACCCGCGGCGGCATGGCCCCGCAGAGTTTCTCCGATATCCTGCTCGAAGGCCTGGCGCCCGACGGCGGGCTGGCCATCCCCGAGCAGCTGCCGCAAGTCGACGCGGCCACGCTGGAGTCCTGGCGCGGGCTCTCGTACGCCGACCTGGCCTTCGAAGTGCTGTCGCTGTTCGCCACCGACATCCCGGCCGAGGACCTGCGCGGGCTGACGCGCGCAGCCTACCGGCAGGGCGTGTTCAAGAGCGAAGACATCGTCCCGGTGCGCGAGCTGGGGCAGGGGTTGCAGCTGCTGGGCCTGTCCGAGGGGCCCACGCTGGCCTTCAAGGACATGGCGATGCAGTTTCTCGGCCAGGTCTTCGAGTACGTCCTGACGCGGCGCGGCACCACGCTGAACATCGTCGGCGCCACCTCCGGCGATACCGGGTCGGCGGCCGAGTACGCGCTGCGCGGCAAGCAGGGCGTGGCCGTGTTCATGCTGTCGCCGCACGGCCGCATGAGCGCATTCCAGCGCGCCCAGATGTACTCGTTGCAGGATGAGAACATCCACAATATCGCGGTGCGGGGCGTGTTCGACCAGGCGCAGGACATCGTCAAGCAGCTGGCCGGCGACCTGGCGTTCAAGACGCGCTATCGCCTGGGCGCGGTCAACTCGATCAACTGGGCGCGCATCGCCGCCCAGGTGGTGTACTACTTCCACGGCTGGCTGCGTGCCGCGCCCAAGGGTGGCGAGGTGTCGTTCGCGGTGCCTTCGGGCAACTTCGGCAACATCCTGTCCGGGCACATCGCGCGCGGCATGGGCGTGCCGATCCGCCGCCTGGTGCTGGCCACCAACGAGAACAACGTTCTCGAGGAGTTCTTCCGCACCGGCGTTTACCGCCCGCGCGGTCCCGAGCGCACCTACGCCACCTCCAGCCCGTCGATGGACATCTCGCGCGCCTCGAACTTCGAGCGCTTCGTGTTCGACCTGGTCGGGCGCGACCCCGGCCGCGTGGCGTCGCTGTGGGCCGACCTGGCGCGCGACGGCAGCTTCGACCTGTCGGCGCTCAAGCCGCAGTTCGAAACCCGCTACGGGTTCGTGGCCGGCGCCAGCTCGCACGCCGACCGCCTGCAGACCATACGCAATACCTTCGACGAAACCGGCGTGCTGGTCGACCCGCACACGGCCGATGGCATCAAGGTGGCGCGCCAGTTCGTCGAGCCGGGCGTGCCCATGCTGGTGCTCGAGACGGCCCTGCCGGCCAAGTTCGCGGAAACCATCGAGGCGGCGCTCGGGCGCACCGTGCCGCCGCCGGCTGACCTGGCCGACCTCGAATCGCTGCCCCAGCGCGTGACGCTCATGGACTGCGACGCGCAGGCGGTGCGGGCCTTCATCGAGGCCCACGCCAAAGTGTAAAGACGCCTTGCAGGCTGTTTGCAAGGGCAACCCCCGGCCGCCGCAAGGCGCCCGGGGGTTGCCTTTTCATGGCCGTCCATACAGGGGAGAAACAGGGCAGGCGCGACGGGGACGCAGCGATTACAGTCCCATGCATTTTGACCACATCCGGTCACCGCGCGGGACGGGCTGGCGCACTACAGTGAAACGACATTGTCACTTTGGAGATTGCCCATGACCCTGAAAACCATGACGCTGGCTTTTGCCGTAACCGGCCTTGGCGTGTTGGCGGGATGCTCATCGCCCTCGGTGGTACAGCAGCGCGATGGCAGTCAGGTCGTGACGCCCGACGAGCCGAAGTACAACGAGGACACCGGCTTCTACGAGTACGAGAAGGACGGCCACAAGGTCCAGATGAACAAGGACGACGTCAAGACGATCGAGGAGGTCAAGTAGGCGAGGGTTCGCGGTCCAGGCTCGGCGAGGCTCTCCCCGCCGCCGCGGCGGGCTTTTCTCGCGCAAGCGGCCCTAGCTGGCGTGCGCTTCGGCGTGGTAGCGGCCCACGCGCTCCACCTCGTTCTTCGAACCCAGGATCACGGACACGCGCTGGTGCAGCTTGTCGGGCTGGATATCCAGGATGCGCCCCGTGCCGTCGATGGCCGCGCCGCCGGCCTGCTCGACGATCAGGCCCATCGGGTTGGCTTCGTACATCAGGCGCAGCTTGCCGGCCTTGCCCGGCTCGCGGGCATCCCAGGGATACATGAAAATGCCGCCGCGGGTCAGGATGCGATGCACGTCGGCCACCATGGAGGCGATCCAGCGCATGTTGTAGTCCTTGCCCAGCGGGCCCGTCTTGCCGGCCAGGCATTCATCGATGTAGCGCTTGACCGGCGGGGCCCAGTGGCGCATGTTGGACATGTTGATGGCGAATTCCTTGGTGTCCTCGGGGATGCGCATCGATTCGTGCGTCAGCACCCACGAACCCATCTCGCGATCCAGCGTGAATCCCACCACGCCATTGCCGATGGTCAGCACCAGCATGGTCTGCGGACCGTAGACGGCGTAGCCGGCCGCCACCTGCTGGCTGCCCGGCTGCAGGAAGTCCTGCTCGCAGACGTCGGCGCCGGCCACCCTGTGCGGCGCGCGCAGCACCGAGAAAATGGTGCCGATCGACACGTTGACGTCGATGTTGGACGAGCCGTCCAGCGGATCGAACAGCAGCAGGTACTCGCCCTTGGGATAACGGTTGGGGATCAGATGGATGGTTTCCATTTCCTCGGACGCCATCGCGGCCAGGTGGCCGCCCCACTCGTTGGCTTCGAGCAGGATTTCGTTGGACAGCACGTCCAGCTTCTTCTGCACTTCGCCCTGCACGTTCTCGCTTTCCAGGCTGCCGAGCACGCCGCCCAGCGCGCCTTTGCTGACAGCGTGGCTGATGGCCTTGCAGGCGCGCGCCACCACTTCGATCAGCAGGCGCACTTCCGGGCCGAGCGCCTGGGCCGAGCGCTGCTGCTCGACCAGATATTGGGTAAGGGTTTTACGTTTCAAGAGTAGCTCCTAAGCAGCCAGATCCAAGGCTTTCGATACGATTTCCTGTACGTTGCGCGACAGCCCGGCATGCGCGCGCACATGCGCCAGCGCGGCCTGCATGGCGCCGCGCAGCGGCTCGGCAAAGCGCGCCCAATTATCCAGGCCGCGCGCCAGGCGGGCGGCGATCTCCGGATTGAGCGCGTCCAGGGCGAGCACCTGCTCGGCCCAGAAGTCATAGCCGCGGCCGTCTGCGCGATGCATGCCGCGGGCGTTGTTCAGGCAGAACTGGAACACCAGCGCGCGGGCGCGGTTGGGATTGCGCAGCGTAAAGGCCGGGTGCGCCATGAGGGCGCGTACCGCGTCGATGTCGGTCGAGCGCGCGGTGGCCTGCAGCGTGAACCATTTGTCGACGACCAGCGGGTCGTCGCGCCAGCGTTCGTAGAACGCCGCCAGCGCCGCCGCGGCGCTGTCCGGAGCGCCGAAATTCACCAGCGCCGACAGGGCCGCCATGCTGTCGGTCATGTTGTCGGCCTGGTCGTACTGGGCCTGCGCCAGGGCTTGCGCGTCCGCGCTTTCGGCGGCCATCAGATGGCTCAGCGCCTGGTTCTTCAGCGCGCGCCGGCCGGCCGGGCCGGCCGCCGGGCTGTAGGCGCCCGGCGTCTGGTTGGCGTCGAACGCCGCGCGCCAGGGGGCGGCCAGTTGGCGGCCCACCTCGGCGCGCAGGAAATCGCGCGCCACGGCCAGGGCGGGCGGGTCGATCTGCTCCATGCGCTCGGCCAGGGTTTTTTCCGAGGGCAACGCCAGGGCGCGGGCCCGATAGGCCGCGTCCAGCGTCGGGTCGGTCAGCAGGGCGCGCCAGGCCGCGATGAAGGCCGGGCGCACGGCCAGCGGCTGGCCGGCCTGATGGCTGGCCGTCAGCGCGAGGATCTCGCGCGTGGCCAGTTCCTGGCCTGCTTCCCAGCGGGCGAATGGATCCGTGTCGTGCGCCGACAGCAGCGCCAGGTCGGCGTCGCTCCAGTCGTATTCGACGATGACCGGCGCCGAGAAGCCGCGCAGCAGCGACGGCACCGGCATGTCCGGCACCTGCTCGAACGTCCAGCTGGCGCGCGCCTCGGTCAGTTCGAGCAGCACGGTGTCGCGCGCCGGCTGGCCGTCCAGGTGCAGCGGCAGCGCGCGGCCCTGCGCGTCGAGCAGGCCGATCGCGAAAGGAATGTGGAATGCCTGTTTGGCGAAGTCGCCTCCGGCGCGTTTCTCCACGCCGACCGGGGCGCAGCGCTGGGTCAGCGTGACGGTGCAACGGCCGCTTTGCGCGTCGTGATCCAGCTTGACGCTGACGCGCGGCGTGCCCGCCTGGCTGTACCAGCGGCGAAACACCGACAGGTCGCGGCCCGGATTGCGCGCGGCGTAGACCGATTCCATGGCGGCGACGAAATCGTCGCAGGTCACGGCCTGTCCGTCGTGGCGCCGGAAGTACTCGTCCATGCCGGCGCGGAATCCCGGCTCGCCCAGCAGGGTGTGCTGCATGCGGATCACTTCGGCGCCTTTCTCGTACACGGTGGCGGTATAGAAGTTGCCGATCTCCTGGTAGCTGTCGGGCCGGATGGGGTGGGCCATCGGGCCGGCATCCTCGGGGAACTGGGCCGCGCGCAGCGTGACGACATCGTCGATGCGCTTGACCGCGCGCGCGCTCGCGGCGGCTTGCTCGTCCAGGCCGCGCGCCATCATGTCGGCGCTGAATTCCTGGTCGCGGAATACCGTCAGGCCTTCCTTGAGGCTCAATTGAAACCAGTCGCGGCAGGTGACGCGGTTGCCGGTCCAGTTGTGGAAGTATTCGTGGCCGATGACGGATTCGATGCCTTCGTAGTTGGCGTCGGTGGCGGTGGCCGGGTCGGCCAGCACATAGGCCGCGTTGAAGATGTTCAAGCCCTTGTTTTCCATCGCGCCCATGTTGAAGTCGCGTACCGCGACCACCATGAAGCGGTCCAGGTCCAGCTCCAGGCCGAAGCGCGACTCGTCCCAGCGCAGCGCGTGGCGCAAGGATTCCAGCGCCCATTCGGTGCGGTTCTCCGAACCGGGATCGCTGTAGACCTGCAGCAGCACATCGCGGCCCGATTGGGTGCGCACGCGCTCTTCGCGATGCGTCAGGCGGCCAGCCACCAGCGCGAACAGATAGCTGGGCTTGGGAAACGGATCTTCCCATTCCGCCTGCAGGCGGCCATCGGGCAGGGTGGCGGTGGCCAGCAGATTGCCATTGGACAACAGCACCGGATAATCGGGCGCCGCGCGCAGCGTCACGCGATAACGCGACATGACGTCGGGCCGGTCGGCGAACCAGGCAATGCGGCGAAAGCCCTCGGCCTCGCACTGGGTGAAGAAATTGCCGCCGGAGACATACAGCCCCATCAGGGTGGAATTGGCGGCGGGCCTGCAACGGCTGACGATTTCGACCGCCGCGCTGGGCGGCAGGCCGCGCAAGGTCAGGGTGGCGTCGTCCAGGACATAGCCGTCACGCGCCCAGTCGCGGCCGTCGACACGAATGGAAACCAGCTCGAGCGCTTCGCCGTCCAGCACCAGCGGCGCGTCGTCCCGGGCATCGGCCTTGCGCGCCACCTGCATGAGGCAGCGCACGGTGGTCGAGGCGGGATCCAGGTCGAATTCCAGCGCCACGTCGGCGATGGTATACGGATAGGGCTGATAATCCTTGCGGTATACGGTGACGGGCGTGTCTGTGCGCATGGCCTACGAAACAGATGATGGACAATGCGGGTATTGTAGATGCAGCGCCGCATGCCCCCGCATTGCTCAGGTACCCAAATGAAACCTTCGCCGGGCGCAGCGGTCGAAGGAATATCCGGTTTGCGTCCGGCCTGGAGGGCCGCAGTCATGTTCAGTATTCATGCGTATTCGCGCCTGGCGCGGCTGGCCGGGCTGGCGGCCCTGCTGGCGGGCGCGGCGCTGGTGGCCGGGTGCGCCGCGCCCAGCGTGTCGGCGCGCGTCACCTCATTCCAGCAATGGCCGGACGGCGTTGCCGGACAGACCTACCAGTTCGCGCCTGAAACCGGGCAACTCAACAATCTCGAATATCAGTCCTATCAGGACATGGTGCGCGCCGGTATCGGTGCCACCGGCCTGGTCGAGGCGCGCGAGGGCCGGAAAGCGCGGTTTACGGTGTCCTTCCGGTATGGCTCCGCGCAGACCCAGGTTATGGTGCGGCGCGCCTATGATCCCTATTTCTACGGCGGTTATGGCGGTTATTACGGGTCGCGCTGGTGGGGCGGTGGCGTCGGGTATTGGGGGCCGGAATGGGTCGACGTGCCCACCGTTGCGTATCGCAATAGCCTGAGCCTGGAAATCCGCGATACCGCGCGCGGCGGCGCCGAAGTCTATCGTTCGACCGCGTACATTACCAGCGGGCGCGACGACCTGCTGGGCGCCATGCCGTATCTGGTGCAGGCAATATTCGACAATTTCCCGGGCAATAATGGCTCGGAACGCGAGATCGAGTATCCGCTGGCTCGCTAGCGAATGCGCGGTCGCGGCGCACCGCAGTGGCGATGGCGGCGGCGCAATAAAAACGGCGCGCCTTGAGGCGCGCCGGCATTCCGGGACGAACGGGCGGTTCAGTCGCGGATGAGGAAACTGTCACGCTTGGCGCCGGCGGCTTCTTCGGCAGCCAGCCAGCGCGGCGCCTTGCCGCGGCCGCTCCAGGTTTCGCCCGTTTGCGGGTGGCGGTACTTGGGCGCTACCGCGCGCTTGGCGACCGGCGCGCCAGCCTTGCGGCGTACCGGAGTGCTGGGCGCGCGCACCGATTTGGCCGAACCGAAGGCGGCGGCGATTTCCTCGGGGGTGATATTGTATTCACGCATCGACTTGACGATCGACGCGATCACGGGCTTGCGGCGCCGTGTATGCAGGGCTTCCGCCTTGCGCTTGAGTTTGGTGATTTCTTTCTCTATCTTGGCCTGCAGTACAGCATAGTTTTCACGGGGCATGGTTATTCCTAACTATTTCAAATGACTCGGTCGCCGGCTGAAGGGTATATATGATTGTTGTTTTCCAATAATACAGAAATTGCCCGGCACGGTGTGCTTCCAACTCAGGAATTTTTTGTTTCATATGACAGGCGACCCTCGAACCGACACAACCCCGTCCTGCCGCGTGGCGGCCATACAGATGGTCTCCGGCCCTGACGTTGATGAAAACCTGGCGCAAGCTGCTGAATTGATTGGGAAAGCCGCGCAAGACGGTGCGCGGCTGGTTGCGTTGCCCGAATATTTCTGTTTTATGGGGCATACCGATACCGACAAACTTGCCATCAAGGAAGAGAGTGGTTATGGCAAAATTCAGAGCTTTCTTTCAAATATTTCATCCCAATATGGAATATGGGTGGCGGGCGGTACCTTGCCATTAACCAGCCCGGACCCGCAGCGCGTATTCAATACAACTTTTGTATACGGACCCGGCGGCCAGCCGGCGGCGCGCTACGACAAAATCCATTTATTCAATTTCCAGCGCGGCGCCGAATCGTATGACGAGGCAATTGCCATCCGGCCCGGCAAAGAGGTGCAGGTATTCGATGGCCCGTGCGGGCGGGTCGGATTGTCGGTGTGCTACGACCTGCGCTTTCCCGAGCTGTACCGTGCCATGGGTACGGTCGACCTGATCCTGGTGCCGGCCGCCTTCACCTACACCACGGGCCAGGCTCACTGGGAGCTCCTGCTGCGTGCCCGCGCCATCGAAAACCAGTGTTATGTGCTGGCGCCGGCGCAAGGCGGGCGGCATCCGACCGGACGGCGCACCTGGGGCCATTCCATGCTGGTCGACCCCTGGGGGCAGGTGCTGGACGTTTTACCCGAGGGGCCGGGCGTCATCGGCGGTACCATAGAGGCTGCGCGCCTGGCTGAGGTACGCGCCAGCCTGCCTGCCCTGCGTCATCGCGTTCTATAGACGGAATTCCATGAAATTGATAGATCCCGCCATTTCCGCCCTGGCCACCGCCAAGACTCTGCTGCTCGACCCCTGGGGGTTGACCGAAGCGGATCTGGCGCGCGCCCTGGGCGAGATATTCACGCACAAGGTCGATTACGCCGATCTGTATTTCCAGTACACCCGCAGCGAAGGCTGGAGTCTGGAAGAGGGCATCGTCAAGACAGGCAGCTTCTCCATCGGCCAGGGCGTGGGCGTGCGCGCCGTCAGCGGCGAGAAAACCGCGTTTGCCTATTCCGATAGCCTGTCGGCCGACGCGCTGCTGTCGTCGGCGCGCACGGTGCGCGGCATTGCCCGCCAGGGTGCGGGCAAGGTCAAGGTGGCGGCGCAGGTGCCGCCGGTCGACGGCCGCAGCCTTTATGCCGACATCGATCCGCTGGTCACCTTGACGGCGGCCGACAAGGTCGCCCTGCTCGAACGCATCGAGCGCATGGCGCGCGCGCGCGACCCGCACGTCATCCAGGTGATGGCGGGGCTGGGCGCCGAATACGACGTCGTGCTGGTGGCCGGCAGCGACGGCCGCCTGGCCGCCGACGTGCGGCCGCTGGTGCGCCTGTCGCTGACCGTGATCGCCGAGCGCAACGGCCGTCGCGAAATGGGGCATGCGGGCGGCGGCGGCCGCACGGGGCTGGCCTATTTCACCGACGACATCCTGCGCGACTACGTCGAGCGCGCGGTGCACGAGGCCTTGGTCAACCTGGAGGCGCGTGCGGCGCCGGCCGGGGAGATGACCGTGGTGCTCGGCTCGGGCTGGCCCGGCATCCTGTTGCACGAGGCGGTCGGCCATGGCCTGGAAGGCGATTTCAACCGCAAGGGCTCCAGCGTGTTTTCCGACCGCATCGGCGAGCGCGTGGCCTCGTCCGGCGTGACCGTGATCGACGACGGCACCTTGCCCGACCGGCGCGGGTCGCTGAACATCGACGACGAAGGCAACGCCACCCAGCGCAACGTACTGATCGAAGATGGCATCCTGCGCGGGTACATGCAGGACACGCTCAATGCCCGGCTGATGAAGACCGCCGCAACGGGCAACGGCCGGCGCGAATCGTTCGCGCACCTGCCGATGCCGCGCATGACCAATACCTACATGCTGGGCGGCGCCACGCCGCCCGAGGAAATCATCGCTTCGGTCAAGCGCGGCCTGTATGCCGTGAACTTCGGCGGCGGCCAGGTCGACATCACCAACGGCAAGTTCGTGTTCTCGGCCTCCGAGGCCTACATGATCGAAAACGGCAAGGTCACCTACCCGGTCAAGGGCGCCACCCTGATCGGCAATGGGCCGGACGCCATGAATCGGGTCAGCCTGATCGGCAACGACATGCGCCTGGATTCGGGTGTCGGCACTTGTGGCAAGGACGGCCAGAGCGTGCCGGTAGGGGTCGGCATGCCGACTCTGCGCATGGAAGGCCTGACCGTGGGCGGTACCGCCTGAAGGATGCCAGGGACGTATCGCCGTCCCTGGCCTGGAAAAATCGCGTAGTGCCGCGCGGTTTTTTTTGTGCTAGAGTCTACCGCTATGAAATTTGCGTCCCCCGCTTTTTACTTTTATTTTTGGTTTCTGAAGCCGCTGGCGGAGGAAGGGACGCGTGTTAACTGAAGTTTGGTAAAGAATCCCCGAAAAAGCCGCCAGCATAGCTGGCGGCTTTTTTCTTGCCGTCAGGCTGGCGGGCAACCCCAGGAGCCGTGCCGTGTCGCACAATACCGATGACTTTCGTATCCGTGAAATCAAAGAGCTGAATCCTCCTGCGCATGTCATGCGCGAGTTTCCGTGCTCGAAGGATGTTTCTGAAATCGTCTACGCCGCCCGCCAGGGCATGCATCGCATCCTGCATGGCATGGATGACCGCCTGATCGTCGTGATCGGCCCTTGCTCGATCCACGATACCAAGGCGGCGCTCGAATACGCGGATCGCCTCAAGCCGGTGCGCGACCGCCTGGCCGCCGATCTCGAGGTGGTGATGCGCGTCTACTTCGAAAAGCCGCGCACCACCGTGGGCTGGAAGGGCCTGATCAACGACCCCGACCTGGATGGCAGCTTCGATATCAACAAGGGCGTGCGCGTGGCGCGCGAACTGCTGCTGGACATCAACAGCCGCGGCCTGCCGGCGGGTTGCGAGTTCCTCGACATGATTACCCCGCAGTACATCGCCGACCTGGTGTCGTGGGGGGCGATCGGGGCGCGGACGACCGAAAGCCAGGTTCACCGCGAGCTGGCTTCCGGCCTGTCGTGTCCTGTCGGTTTCAAGAACGGCACCGACGGCAATGTGAAGATCGCCGTCGACGCCATCAAGGCCGCCTCGCAACCGCACCATTTCCTCTCGGTGACCAAGGGCGGGCATTCGGCCATCGTCTCGACCGCGGGCAACGAGGACTGCCACGTCATTCTGCGCGGCGGCAAGGCGCCCAACTACGATGCCGCCAGCATCGAAGCGGCCTGCCAGGACATGGCCAAGGCCGGCCTGGCCCAGCGCATCATGATCGACGCCAGCCACGCCAACAGCAGCAAGAAACCCGAGAATCAGCCGCTGGTGGTCGATGATGTGGCCAACCAGATCGAGCAGGGCGATGCCCGCATCGTGGGCCTGATGATAGAAAGCCATCTGCTGGGCGGCCGCCAGGACCTGGTGCCCGGCCAGGCCTTGACGTACGGGCAGAGCATCACCGACGGTTGCATCGACTGGGATGCTTCGGTGCAGGTGCTGGAGCGCCTGGCCCATGCGGTGCGCGAACGCCGGCGCGCGTCGCTGAGCGCCGGCAAGTAGGCCCGCGGCGCCACGATCTCGTCATGGCGACGGGTGCGAGGTAGCGCTCGCGCCCATCTCGGCCGCGGCGTTGCGGCAGCGGCCCACCCGGCACGCGCCGAAATGCACGACGTCGTAGTGCGCGCCGCTTTCTTTCGCCGCTTTCAGCACATCCGACAGATGGCGCTTGTGCGTCGGCTCGGTGATGATGGCCAGGTCCACATCCGCGCTGCTGCCGTCGGCGTTGTGCCGGCGCAGGAAGTCCAGGGCGAACTGCTCGTGGTAGTACAAGGCGTAATCCTTCATCGTGGCTGCCCCGATGAGGGATTCGCGCCTGCCGACGGCGCTGGCGAGCATGGCATCGGTCAAGGCCTGCGGGCTTGTATTGCGCATGCGCGCCAGTGCTTCGAGATCCGTCGGCGATATGGCCAGGGCCGGTTGCAGTCCTGTGTAGGCGTCGTTCGCGCGCGCGGTGACTTCCTGGCATACCGCGAATCCCTTGGTCGGCATGCCGTCTTCGGTGTAGTAGTCGATGCGCGTGTTCGCCGGCAGCTCGGTATAGCCGTCGCCCCGGACGCGCCTGAGATACCGCGACGTCGTCTTGTCCTTCCAGCCGCCATGCGCCAATACCACCAATTGGCGCGCCTGGCCGCTTTGCGACAACGCGACGCCGTGCGCCACCGACTGCACGATCCGGTTCGGCGCCGCCGTCGATGCACCCGCCTGCGCCCGCGGCTCGTTCAATCCGCCTTGCTCCACGATGCGCTTGCGGCCGGCCGCATCCACGTCGACCCTGCCGGCGTAGCCCGTGACCGCCGGCGTCAGGCCGTGTTCCGTGGCCAGGGCAGTGGAGAACAGCTTGCGCAGGCTGGGACGCGCGACGCAATCGGTCTGGCAGCCGACCAGCGTTACTTTTTCCAGCTGCGAGGGCGGTCCGGCATGCTGGATCGTGCTGGCCATCTGCGCCAGTTCGGCGGGCGTATTGCCGCCCAGTAACGGCATGCTGTAGCGCGGGCCGCCGTGGCCCACGAACTGGATCTTCAGCGGGCCGGCCGCCGGCGTGTCGTCTCCCTGTTTCAACATCAGGGTGCCTTCCAGGGTCTGGCCGTACCAGAGCGAGGTCGCCGCGTGTTTGCGAAACAGCCTGCGCGCGGCGGATTCGGTGACCGTGTCGGAGCCCAGTTGCACGATGACGCGATGGGCGTAGCGGTCGGGCCCGTATGGCGCCTGCGCCTGCGCTTGCGGCGAAGGCGGGCGTGCCGCGCCGGCGCCGGAATGCCACTGCTGCATGACCAGCTTGTCCGGCGCCGGCACCGGCGTGGCGACCTGCTGCGTCGGCGTATCGGTAGCCGGGATTTCCGCGCGGCAGCATGCATAGTGGATGAGGTCGTATCGGACGCCGGACTGGGCCACGGCCTGCAATATTTCAGACAGCCTGATTTCGGAGCCTGGCGCAGCCTGTGCGAGATCCATGTCCGGCTGCTGGCGGGCGGCATGGAAATCCTCGATGACGCCGAGTCCGGTCTCGGGCGCGGGGCTGACCACGTAGTCCTTGATCAGCGCGCCGGGTTCGCCGATATCCTGAGGGCGGGTCGCGCCCACGAGGGTGTGGCGGGCGACGTCGAAGGGCAGCTGATGCCGGTGCGCGAACCCGCGGATCACGGCACGCGAGAACAGCTCCGCGGCGCCCTGGCCCTGTGCGGCCAGCATGGGCGCGCGCAGCGCGGCCTGGCTGGGCAGGCCGCCGACCAGCTGGTTTTCCCTCGAGTAGAAATACATGGACGTGTTCGCGGGCAGGCGTACCCAGCCGGGCGGGGACGCGCCGTCAGGCTGATCCGCGGGCCCGGGGCGGGGCCAGAACCCGTGTCCGACGATCGTCAATTGCCGCGCTTCGCCGCTTTGCGACAGGGTGACGTTGCCGTGCCGGAATACACGCGGCGCGGGCGCGGCTTCGGGCGGCGGCGTATTGCCCAGGCCGCCCTGTTCCACGATCTGCTTGTGGCCGGCAGCGTCCACGTCGACCCGGCCGGCGTAGCCCTTGACCTCCGCGCTCAGCCCGGCCGTGGTGATCAGGTAATGGTTCAGCAGGTTGCGCAGGCTGGCGCGCGACGCGCAGCCGGTGTTGCAGCCGACCAGGGTGATTTTCTCCACCCGGGCCGTGGCGGGTAGCCCCTGCCGGATGGCCGGCAGCATCCGCGCCAGTTGCGCGGCATTGTTGCCGCCCAGCAGCGGCATGCCTTCCAGTATGCTGCCGTGGCCGACGAACTGGATTTTCTGCGGGCCGATGGCGGGCGCGGCGGGGGCCCGCACTTGTGTCAGCTGGCCGCTCGCGTCCTGGCTGTACCAGCTGGCATTGCCGGCATGCTTGCGGAACAGGCGGCGCGCGGCCGTTTCGGTCAGTGCGTCGCTGCCCAGCTGGACGATGGTCCGGTGGCCATAGCGGTCCGGCCCATGCACGGGCGGCTCCGCGCCGAGGGGCGTGGGCGGACGCGGCTGCGCCACGCCGGAGCGCTCGCGCCATTGCTGCAGATAGCGCGCCGAAACCGGCGCCAAGGGAGGCGCGACGGCATCGGGCGGCGCGCCGGGCGGGGCGGTCTCGCCGCGGCAGCAGGTGAAATGCAGCAGCGGATAATGATGGCCGGACGCCTCGACGGCGGCCAGTACGTCGGACAAACTGGCGCGCTCGCGCGCGACGGCCATGTCCACATCGCCCTGGCGCCGTTGCGCGTGGAATTGCTCGACGCCGGTGACCAGCGGGTCGATCGCGGGGGCGAGCCTGTAGTTCTTGACCAGCGCGCCGGCGGCGGCCACTTCCTGCACGCGCGTGCTTTCGACCAGCGCCGCGCGGGCCACGTCGAACGGCGCCTGCCGCGCATGGGCGAATTGGCGGATGACCGAGGCGGGGAATTCCCTGACGAACGGCCGGCCTAGCCAGGCCAGTTCGGGATTGCGTGGAATCGCCTGTACCGGCACGCCCGATGTCTGCTGGTTGTCCACGCTGTAGAAGTGCATGCGGGTGCCGGACGGCAGCCGCAGCCAGCCCGCCGGGATCTCGCCGGCGCCGGACGTTCCGGCCGGCGGACGGGTCCAGCCGGAGTGGCCCTGGATGAGCAGTTGGCGGGCGTTTTCGCTTTGCGACAGTGTGATGGGGCCATGCGTGAACAGCCGCGCCGCCACGGGCGCGGACGGGGCGGAGGAGGGCGTGGCCGCGCCAGGGCCGGGCGCCGCGGGCTGCGCGGGCGGACGCGGCGAGGCAGGCTCGTCGGCGGGCGGCCGATCGCCAAGGCCGCCCGTGGCGACGCGGCGCTTGCGCCCCGCGCTGTCGACATCGATGCGTCCGATGTAGCCCGTGACGGTCAGGGCGGGCGCGTCGGGGCGGGCGGCTAGCGACTGCCGGAAGGGTTCGCGCAGGCTGGGGCGGCCTGTGCAGTCGGTGTCGCAGCCCACCAGCGCGATTTTGTCCAACCGGGCGCCGGCCGGGCTGTGCTGTTCCACCTGGTTCAGCAGGTCCGCCAGCGTTGCCGCGGCGTTGCCGCCCAATAGCGGCACGCCATGGTAGACGTCGCCGTGGCCGACGAACTGGACCTTGTGCGGGCCGGCGGCCGGGCCGGCAGCCTGGCGTACGGGCTCGAGCCCGCCATCCCTGGTCTGGAGATACCAGTTGCTGTTGGCGGGGTGCTTTCCATGCAGCGCCGCGGCCGCTCGTGCCGTCGCCGCGTCCGTGCCGAGCTGCACGATGCTGCGCAGCGCGTAGGGGTCGGCGCCGGGCAGTGTCCCGCGCGACGAGGGCGGCAGGGGCAGGGCGTGCACGGGCGCCGAGCTGGCCAGCCAGGATCGGATCAGCAATTCGTGCGGCGGCAGTTGCGGACTCGGGGTATCCGATCCGGGCCGCTGGAACTCTTCCCGGCAGCAGGTGTAATGGATCAGGGGGTACGAATATCCGGAGGCCGCGACGGCAAGCAGCAGGTCCGACAACAATGCGCCCTTGCCGGGCGCCGCTGACGCGAGATCCACGTCGGCCTGGCTGCGCGACTGGTGGAACGCCAGGGCGGCATCGCGCTGCGGATCGATCGGCGTGAGCAGGTAGTTCTTGACCGCGGTGCCCGGCGCGGCGATTTCCCGTACCTGGGTCGAGGTTTCGAACCCCTGGCGCGCGACGTCGAACGGCACCTTGGCCGCGTTGGCCACGCGCCGTATGCGCTCGGCGGAAATCCGCTCGCTGAACGGCTGCGCGCGCCAGGCCCGCTCCGGATTGTCGGGGATATTGCGCAATGGAATCGCGCTGACCATCTGTCCGTCGTCCGAGTAGAAATGCATGCGTGTGCCGGCGGGCAGGCGCACCGTGCCGCTGTAGCTGGGCGCGACGGCGCGGTCGGGCCGCACCCAGCTGCCGTGGCCATCGATGACCAATTGCCGGGCCTGCCCGCTTTGCGCGATGTTGACGGGGCCGTGGGAAAACACCCGTGGCACGGGCTGCGTGCCTTGCGCGCGCGCCTCGGGATCCACGTCGCCCAGGCCGCCCTGCGCCACGGCGTGCTTGCGGCCCGCGGCGTCAACCTCGAGGCGGCCGATGTAGCCGCTTACGGCAGGCGCCGGTTGCGCCCCGTCGGCCGCCAGGCGTTGCGCGACATCGCCGCGCAGGCTGGCGCCGCTGGCGCAGTCCGTGTCGCAGCCCACCAGCGCCACCTTTGCCAGCGCCGCAGCGGGCGGCAGGCGCTCCCGCAGTTGCTGGACGATGCCGGCGACGGCATGGCCGTCGTGCCCGCTCAAGGCTTGCCGGTCCGCCGAGCCGTGGCCGACGAGCTGGATCTTGGTAGGGCCGGCCGCGGCCGCGCGCAACGGATGCACGGGGTGCAGGCTGCCGTCGTCCGCCTGCCGGTACCAGTCGGATTGCTCCGCATGCTTGTGAAACAGCGCCTGCGCGGCCTGGGTGGCGACGTCGTCCTGCGCCAGCTGGACGATGACCCGGTTGGCGTAGGGGTCCGGCTTGGGGGCGTCGCGGCCTGGCGAAGCGGGGGCCGGTTGCGCGGCGATGCCGGGCGCCGCCGCCGGGTTGGCCGTCGGGCTTGTCGACGATGGGCCTGCCAGGACGCTTGTCAATGGGCGCGCGAGCGGCAGCGCGGGCGCTTTTGCAGCGCCCGGGTGGGCAGGTCGCGCGCCAGGGGAGCCGCTGTCGGCCTTGTCGCGGCGCGATGGCTGGTCGAACGAGAACTCGGTGCGCGCAGATGCCCAGCGCTCGGCGCGCTGCACGACGACGGCCTGGCCGGAGTCGGTATTCAACCGGCCCGACACGCCGCCCCGCGCGGTATAGCGTGGCGCGCCCGGCGCGGCGCCCATGGCGATGGTGGCCTGCCGCAGGGCCCGGTATTGTTCGACGGCCGGGCGGCCCAGCGTCAATGAGAGGGTGGGGTTGAGCGTGGTCGACGATATGCCGACGCTCGCGCCGGTCTCGAATCCATCCTTGTCGCGATAGTCATGCAGGGCCTCGGCGTGAATCCGGCCGGCGATGTCCATGCCGCCCTGGTTGGACGCATCGGCGATGATAGCGCCGCGCAGCCGGGCGTCTCGCCCCACCGTCGCGCGCAGGCCCTGGGAGGCCAGCAGGCCCGCCTGGCCGTTTTGCGTCAAGGCCTGGTAGTCGTGCTCGTGCCGCACGCCCGCCCCGATCGTACCGACCGGCGCCACGAGCGTCCGGTTCTGGATCGCCGCGCCCAGCGAGACCTCCCAGTTGCCGCCGGTCTGCGCGAATCGCTGCTCGTCCTGCCGCGAGATGGCATTCAGGTCGCGCGCCACATGCAGGTCCATGCGGGTCGCCTGGGCCATCGACGCGTCGAGATTGAGGTCGCGCGCCTGTAGGTGCAGCTGCATGGCGCGCAGCGCCGAGCCTTCGTAAGTCTGTCCGGCACCGTGGCGGACCATGTGCGAGCCGCTCAGGCCCGCGGTTACGCCGACGCCTGCCGCGGCCTGCATGGCGTTCGCGCCGGCGTTGATGGTCTGGTGCAGTTGGAGGTCGTGCTGTTCGCTCGATTCCTGGTAGCGGCTGGCGGCAGCGCGGGCGTTGATGTCGCGCCGGGCCGACAGCGCCAGCCAGTCGGCGCCGCTGAACTTCGTTCCGGCCAGGTCGATGTCCTGTTCGGTGGCCCGGATGTCGAGGTTGCCGCCGAAGTAGTTCGTGTTCTCGGTCTGCGTATTCCTGTGCGAGTCGGCGTAACCCGCCGCGAAGGTTGCGCTGATGCTGAGCGCCGCGGTGTCGGCGGTCGCGAGCTGTGTCGCTTCGCCCGCCATTTGCAGGGCCATCTGGCCGGCGTGCACCTGGCTGTTTTCCTGCCGGGCCTCGGCCAGCGTATCGCCCAGGCGGGTGGCGGCGGTCGCCACGCTCGAGGTCAGCGCGCCATCGATGCTGGCGCGCAGGTAACTGCTGGCCGTGAGACTGTCGGTGACGTCGAGATACTTGGTGGCGGCCACGCGCGCGGCGCGGATGCGCAGCAAATCGCCGGGGATGGCATCCGACGCCGTGCTCGCGCCCTGGCCGTAGCGGTCGCGGTTGATGTCGGCGCCGCCCAGATCGGCCGTGTTGCCCACCGCCAGCAAGCCCGCGCCGAAATTGAGATCGGCATTGCGATAGTGGGTCATGCGCGACCTTTCGTATTCGCGCGTCGATTCGAACCCGGCCGAGGTATGGGCGCCGGCGGTCTGGCCCCGCCCGGCGTGCGCTTGCAGGCCGCCTTGCGCGCTCAGGTCGATGTCGGCCTCGTAGCCGCCGGCGCCGGCGGACAATCTGAGGAACAGTTGATCGACCCGCTTTGCGCGCTCGGCGTACGCGTAATCGGCGGCGGCGCGAGCCTTGAAATCGTGCGCGACCTGCAGGTCGGTCTGCTGGAAGCGGGCGCTGCCGCCCTCGATATCCATGTCCGTGGCGCGCCCGCTCAATATCGCGCCCTCCAGCGTCGTGCCCTGGAAGCGCGCGTGGCTGGCCGTGGCGGTTTCCGTCTGCGAGGACAGAAGCCACCAAGCCTTGCCCAGGCCGTACCTGCTGGTTTGCGAGTAGCTGCTGTCGACGTCATACAGGCCGCCCAGCCGGACCTTGTCCGCCTCCAGGCGGACATGGTCGCCCGACAGCGTCGCGCCGGCGCTGTCCAGCCGTTTGGCGGCAATGTACAACAGGCCCGCGGCATCGGCGCGGCCGTTCAGGCGCGCGTCGTGGCGCGATACCAGCCGGCCGTGCGCATCGTAGCGCGCGCTGGCGGCCAGGCTGACCCGCTCGCCCGTGAGGTAGGCCTGCGCGGCGTCCAGCAGGCCGCCCTGTATCGCGATGTCGCCGCCACGTATGGCCAGCGTGCCCAGCGCGCGCGCGCCGCCGGCGATACCTTTGTCGTTGATCAGGCGGACAGCGCCGCCCGCAGCATCCAGGATGACGTCCTTGCCGAGGAATGCCGCATTGCCGGATTCGATCGTCGCGCCGCCGGTGTCGGCGAGCACCGTGCCCGCCGACGCCATGAGCGCGCCGCCGGCCTCGCGCGTGGCGCTCGCGGCCGTCCGCGTCGCGCGAGTCAGGTATACCCGCGGCACAAGCACCTCCTGGCCGTCGACCGTTTCCCGTACGTACCACACGAAGTCGCGGGTGGCGCGCGCCAACTGTTCGGCGGTCGGCGCCTGGCCCACGCGCAGCCCCAGCTCGGCGGCCGCCAGCGGCGCCGCATCCATCAGCGACTGCACCAGCGCCAGGCCGCGCACGGCGTTGCGGTATTCGTGGCCGCCCATGGCGCGCGCGATCTGTTCGCGGATCAGCCGGGTCTCGAAATAATTGTCGCCGATGGTCCGCAGTGGCCGGTCCGGCCGGTAGCGGATCAGGTCGAAGAAATACTGGGAGCCGTAATAGTGGCTTTGGTCGAGATAGCTCAGGCGCGTTTCGTACAGGGGTTGGGGCAGGCCGGGCGGCGTGGCCGGCACGTCGGGCCCGCCTGGCCCGGCGGCGGCGCGCGCCGGCGCGGTGCGCGCGAACAGGCGCCGGTTTTCCAGCAGGGCGTGGATGCTGTCCTTGACTGTCACCGCAGGCCCGGCGTCGGGATGGCGGATCGCGTCGATGGAGCCGCGCGGCGTCTCGATCCGTTGTTCGCCGATGTGCACCGTCATGTTCCGGGCCAGCAGGCCGGCGACGTTCTCGCCATTGGTGACGCGCCCGCCCGACAGTACCAGGCCGGCCCCGCCGGCCAGCACGGTCTGTTGCGCCGGATAGAAGGCCAGTTCGCCGCCGGCTGCGCGTCCCTGGGTGGCGACGCGGCGCTTGAAGTCGGCGTAGCGCGCCATCAGGGTGGCGTGCCCGACCGGGCCGCGCCAGTCCGGCCCGAGCACCGCCGCCATGGCCTGGGCGAACAGCGCCACGGCAGGCCGCCTGGGCGGCAGGGAGGCCTGGTCGAGCAGTTGCGCGATACGCGCGGTGCCGGCGGCGCAGGCCTGCGCCCGGGGGGAGCAAAGGGCGGCGGCGATCAGTTTCTCGACCTCGGCGGCGGGCTTGGCGCGTGCGTCGAAAATCGTCTGCGCCAGTGCGGCGACCGCCGCATCCACCTCGGGGGTGCGGGTCTCCAGCTGCGCCAGCTTCTCGCCGTAGCGGGCTCGCAGCGCCCCGTTCACGCGCTGCCGCGCGGTTCGTATCGCCTCGGCTCGCTGCGCGGCCTCGAGCGCCGTGGCGTATTCGGCCAGGTCCTTGTGGTATTGCGCGACGAGCGCCTGGGCGGCCGGGGTGGTGCTCGCCTTGGCCTGCGGGTCGAGTACGGGCGGGCGGGGCACCGGCGGCGCCGTCGGGTCGGGCGCGCCGGCATAGCCCAGGTCGAGATTGCGCAACGTCTGGAATGCCCATTCCGGCCAGGTGCGGTAGTAGCCCCAGATGTATCTGGGCTCGTTGTTCGACAGCAGGAAGTCCAGGAATTCGTACAGCGTATGGAATTTCCAGAACGCCGGGATGACGTGCTGCGCACGGCTGTCGGTAGCCCGCAGCACGATGGGGGCGGCCAGCGGCCGGCGCAGGTACTCGTCCACGGACAGGCTCAGGTGCAGCGATGCGTTGTCGACGTTGCCGTCGACCAGCGCCATGCCGGCTGCCTCGATGCGCCCCTGGTTGGAGACCCGGGCCTGTCTGCCTTTCTGCTCGCCCTGGTTGAGGTGGAGATTGCCGCCGGCCTGCACCACGGATTGAGCGACCCGCACGTCCTTGCCGTCGTAGCGTGGCACGCGTATGCCCGCCGCGCCGGCGGTGAACAGTTCGTGCCAGACGACGGCCGCCGAATGGTAGTGGTCGTAAGTGCCCCCGCCTATTGCCGCGTCGCCTGCCGGGACGATACGGCCGCCAAGGCATCCCGAGTTGCGCAGCAGCGGGGCATCGGCCCACAGGTCGCCGCCGGCGCGGATGATGCCCAGGCCGTTGTCGATCTCGGCGCGGGCGTCAAGCACCATGCCGGCGGCGCTTTCGATGATGGCCGCCTCGCGGTTGATGATCCGGGTGCCCCGCAGCCGCAGGTCCGCGCCGGACCACAGCAGCGCGCCGGCGCCGTTCTCGATGTCGTTCGCGGCGGATTCCAGCCACAGGCCCTGGCCGGCGGCCAGCGTATCCTGGTTGCGGATCGCGCCGCGCGCCTGGACGGACAGCCGGCCCGGTGTCTCGCTGCGCGCGCGGTTGTCCAGGCTGGCGACCTGCAGCAGCGTCGTTCCCTGCGACACGGGCAGGCGGTGATCGGCATCGAGCGTCAGCTCGACGTCCGGCAGGCGAAGCGCCAGGTCGCCGCCGACGCTGATGCTGCCGGTGTTCGCAAAGCTGCTCAGCGCGAACGAGGCGTCGCCGTTCGCGCCCATCGTTCCGGAATTGGCGAAGGGCCCGGCCGCCGCGATGGACAGCGAACCGCTGGCCGCCATGCCGCCGGTATTCTCGAGCCGGCCGGCGGCCTGCAGCGCCAGCAGCGCGCCGGTGCGCAACACGCCGGCATTGCGGATTTGTGGCCCTTGCGCCTGCAGCATATCCGCCTGGATCTGGCCGCGGTTGACGAAGGCGCGCGTGGTTCGCAGCTTCGCGTCGGCCGCGTCGAGCAAACCGTCGTTCTCGAGCGCGCCGGCGGTGGCCGTAAGGGTGCGTCCCGCCTGCGCCATGCCGGATTGCTCCAGCTGGTCGGCGGCCAGGGCAAGGTCGCGGCCGGCCAGCGTGCGGGCGCCGGCCGTCAGCCGCATGGCGTCGTCGGCATGCATGTCGATGTCCTGATTGGCCCGCAGCACGCCGGCGCTGTCGATGCGCGCCGCCTTCAGAACCAGGTCCGTCACGCTGCCGATCGCGCCGCGGTGGTCGAATCCTTGGCCGGCGCGCATGTCGACCGATCGCGCCACGACGTCGCCGGCCGCGTCGTTGACGATGTCGCGGGCGCGCCAGCTCAAGTCCTGCCGGGCGGTGACGATGCCTTCATTGACAAGCGCGGCGCCGGCCCGGGCCAGCAGCGCGCCGGCGCTGGAGGTGCGGCCCGCCAGGGTCAGGTTTTTGTCGGCGGCCAGCGTCAGGCCGGCGCCGTCGGTCGCGGTGGCGAGACGGCCGCGCGAGGCGATGCGCCGCGCCTGCACGCGCAGGGCATGGGCACTTTGCAGCATGCCGCTGTTTTCCAGGTCGCCCGCCAGCGTCAGCGTGCCGGCCGCGGTGCTCGACAGCGTGCCGGCATTGGCGAGGCGGGCGGCGGCGATGTCCTGGCCGTGGGCGAGCATGAAGCCGGCCGGCTGGTTGACGATCGACAGCTCGGCGCCGCCGCGCAGGCGCAGCGCGCCACGCGCGGCCAGCAGCGAGCCGGCGTTGTCCACCCGGTGTTGGACCGAGAGGTCGAGCGCGGGCGTTCCGGTGTCCGGACCGCTGGCCGTCATCGCTGCGTGGTTGGACAGATCATGCGTGGCCACGCGCAGCGCGGCTGCGCTCAGCAGCATCCGGTTTTCCAGCGTGCCGTCGACCGTCGCCTCCAGTGTGCCGTGCGTGGCGATGTAGCCCAGGTTGACCGCTGGGCCACCGATACGCAGGCCGATATGGCCTTGCCCCGTGCCGGTGCTGTCTATGGCGCCGCCCTCGTTGCGCAGCCCGGCGGCCCGGATCGATATGGGTTGGCCGGCCGCGTACAGCCCGGCGTCCGAGGCCAGCAAGGCGTTCGGGACGGCGCGCTGCGGCTGCCGCGTGTCGACGATGACGGGCATGCCATCGGCCAGCGCGACGCTCGTGCCCTCGATGCGCCGGCCGTCGCCGTCGGCGCCGTGGAGCGTACCGCGCAGGGTCAGGGTGCCGCTCAGGGCGATATCGATGGCGGGCGTGGAGGGTCGCGCCTGCGCCGCGGGCGGCGTGGCGATGACGCGGGCATGCGCCAGCGTGGCGTTGCGCGCCGCCAGGCTGACGCCATCGCGCGTGGCGTGCAGGTCGGCGGCGATCGATGCATCGCCCCGTGTCGCCAGCGCAACGCGGGCGGCCTGCACCGGGCCGTGCACGGCCAGCGCGTCGCCGGCCTGCAGCCGCACGCGGCCACGCGGCGCGTTCAGCGCGCCGTGCGTCGCGATCCGGCCCGCGGCGGCGCGCACCTCGATATCGCCGCCGAACGCGATTACGCTGCCGATCAGCGCGTCGCCGCCGGCACGAATCGTGGCGGAACCGGCCGTGCCGTCCGAGGCGGCGTGCGCCGCCAGCGCCTGCACCGAAACGCCGCCCGCCGCGTCGATGGCGATATGGCCGGCCGCCGAAACCAGGCCGCGGTGGCGCACGCCCAGGCCGGCGTCGCTGGAAACCAGCGTGATGTGTCGTCCGTACATGGCGCCCGCGGCCGATCCGTCGATGGCGTGGCCGGCGCTGGCGTCCGGCGCCGCGGCGGGCCGCCCGGTCGGCTGCAGACGGGTCCGGCGTCCGTAGTCGTAGCGGTTGGCGCCGGCCACGACATTGATGTCGGCGGGCGGCTGGCCGTCGCCGGCGCCGACCGGCCCGTGCAGCGCCACGGTGCGGGCGACCAGGTCGAAATAGGACAGGCCGGTGGTATTGACGCCGTGCGGGCCGATTTCCAGCCTGCCGCGCGCGACGTCCAGCACGCCGCCGGCGCCCGGGCGTCCGGTCGACAGGGTCAGGCCCCGGATATTGATGGTGCTCAGACCATTGGCGGTCAGGCCATTGGGGTTGGCGACGAGCACGTCGGCGGCCGGGCCGAATACCTCCAGGGCGCCCTCGAGCGTGGTGGGCGAGACGCCGGTCACCTCGTTGAGGATGGCGCGCGCGGGCCCGCGCAGGCCGGGATTGCCGCTGATCCGGCCGGCGAGGGCGGAGACGCCTTCGGCCGTGCTGTTGTTCAAGACCACGCCCGGCTGCCGTACGTTGAATTCGGTGTAGCGATTATGCGAAATGCCCGTCGCATCCGGAGCGGCGATCCGGATCACCGGTACGCCATTGCGGGCCGGGGCAACCTGCGTTGCGCCTTGCGGGGCGATGCCGCCCGCCGCCGCCGCCGCGCCGGCCGGCGCGAGCACGGCCAGCGTCACGGCCATTGCCCGCCGCGCGCCGCGCAGCGGGCGGCCGGTACGGTGTTCGTGGACGGGGACCAGCATGCCGAGGGCTGGGGAATGGACCAGTTTGAAGCAATGCTTGTTCATACAGCCGGAAGGCGAATACAGAAGCTCCACATACGATAGTGGTCCGGGGCGGCTGGCGAACATAGGAATCCATGCTGGCGGTGCATAGGATCCTGCCCTGACGGCCGGGGCATGTCCGCAGCGAGTGTCGTGGGCTCAGTAGGAAGGTGGGCGTAAAATGGCGGCACTTGCTTCCTCAATTGTGTAGATGCCATGAACGCTCCCCAGCCTGCCGAAGCGTTGCGCCGTCCGGTGCCGCCCGCCTGTCTCGACGCCTTGAAGGCGCGCTTCGGCGATCGCCTGTCGATGGCGCACGCGGTGCGCGAGCACCACGGCCGCGACGAATCGCCGTACCCTCCGATGCTGCCGGATGCGGTCGTGTTCGCGCATTCCACCGAGGACGTGGCCGAGGTGGCCCGCTTGTGCAACGAGCACCGCGTCCCCTTGATTCCCTATGGCGCCGGCTCGTCGCTGGAAGGGCACCTGCTGGCCATCCAGGGCGGCATCAGCCTGGACCTGTCGCAGATGAACCAGGTGCTGGCCGTCAACGCGGAAGACCTGACGGTCACGGTGCAGGCCGGCGTCACGCGCAAGCAGCTCAACGAGGAGATCCGCGATACGGGGTTGTTCTTTCCGATCGATCCCGGCGCCGATGCCAGCCTGGGCGGCATGGCCGCCACGCGCGCCTCGGGCACCAACGCGGTGCGCTATGGCACCATGCGCGAGAACGTCATGGCGTTGACCGTGGTGACCGCTGACGGGCGCGTGCTGCGCACGGCGGGCCGCGCCCGCAAATCGTCCGCCGGTTACGACCTGACGCGCATTTTCGTGGGCAGCGAGGGCACGCTGGGCATCATTACCGAGGTGACGGTCCGCCTGTATCCGCAGCCCGAGGCCGTGTCGGCGGCCATCTGCAATTTCCCGAACCTGGATGCGGCGGTGCAAAGCGTCATCGAGATCATCCAGATGGGGGTGCCGGTGGCCCGCGTGGAGTTCATGGACGAGGCGTCCGTGCGCGCCGTCAACATGCACAGCAAGCTGACGCTGCGCGAGACGCCGCTGCTGCTGTTCGAATTCCACGGCAGCCCGGCCGGCGTCCAGGAGCAGGCCGAGACCGTGCAGGCGATCACCGCCGAGCACGGCGGCATGGACTTCGAGTGGGCCGAGCGCCCGGAAGACCGCAGCCGGCTGTGGACCGCGCGGCACAATGCCTATTTCGCCGGCCTGCAATTGCGGCCGGGCTGCCGCGCCAGCACCACCGACGTGTGCGTGCCGATTTCGCGCCTGGCCGATTGCGTGCGCGAGACCGTCGACGAACTCGAGCGCGCCAGTTTCCCGTACACCATCGTGGGCCATGTGGGTGATGGCAACTTCCACGTCCTGATGCTGCTCGACGCCGACAGCCCGCAGGAGTGGCAGAAGTCTGAAACCATTAATCACAATTTGGTCCGTCGCGCGATTGCCGCCGACGGCACCTGCACCGGCGAGCATGGGGTCGGCCTGCACAAGATGCAGTTCATGGCCGAGGAGCACGGCGAGGAGGCGCTGGCGCTCATGCGCAGCCTCAAGCATGCCTTCGATCCGAACAACATCCTCAACCCGGGCAAGATCATCGCCTGGTAGCGCCGGCGCCGCGGCGCGCGGTGCCCGGCAAGCCCACGCGAAGGTCGCGTGGGCTTTTTCATGCCCGCCGGGCGAGGTTGTGCGGGTAAATCCGGTAGTGTGCACCGAGGGGGGCTCGCGCTATTGTTCCGGTCATGAACACCTTGGTGGATGCCGGTTTTTCGCCCAGGCGGGAAGGCTTTGCGCCCCAGCCGCTGATCGAGGCCTTGCTGTCGATACTGCCCGCGCATTGCGTGCTGCATCGCGAAGAGGACACACGCCCGTACGAGTGCGACGGCCTGTCGCTGTACCGGGCGCTGCCGGCGGTGGTGGCCCTGCCGGAAGACGAGGCGCAGGTGCGCGCCATCATGCAGCTGTGCAAACGCATGAACGTGCCGATCGTGGCGCGCGGCGCGGGGACCGGTCTGTCGGGCGGGGCCATGCCGCACGCGCAGGGCGTGCTGCTGGGGCTGTCCAAGCTCAACCGTATCAAGCGCATAGACCCCGCCGGCGGCACGGCCGTGGTCGAGCCGGGCGTGCGCAACCTGGCCATTTCCGAAGCCGCCGCGCCTTACGGGCTTTACTACGCCCCGGACCCATCCAGCCAGATCGCCTGTTCGATCGGCGGCAACGTGGCCGAGAACTCCGGCGGCGTACATTGCCTCAAGTACGGGCTGACGGTACACAACGTGCTGCGCGTGCGTGTGGTGACCATCGACGGGGAGATCGTCGAGCTCGGCTCGGAAGCGCCCGATGCGCCCGGCCTGGACCTGCTGTCGGTGTTCGTCGGCTCCGAAGGCATGCTGGGCGTGGTGACCGAAATCACGGTCAAGCTGATTCCCTCGCCGGCCTGCGCGCAAGTGGTCATGGCCAGCTTCGCCAGCGTCGAAGCGGTGGGCAACGCGGTCACGCAGATCATTGCCGCAGGCCTGATCCCGGCCGGGCTGGAGATGATGGACCGCCAGGCGGTCCACATGGTCGAGCCCTTCGTGCAGGCGGGCTACGACCTCCAGGCGCAGGCCATCCTGCTGTGCGAGGCCGACGGCACGCCGCAGGAGGTGGCCCACGAGGTCGCCATGATGGAGGCGGTATTCAAGCGGGCCGGCGCGACGCGCCTGCAGGTATCGGGCTCGGAAGCCGAGCGCCTGCGCTTCTGGGCCGGCCGCAAGAATGCCTTTCCCGCCGCCGGCCGCGTGTCGCCCGACTACTATTGCATGGACGGCACGATTCCCCGGCGCCACCTGGCGCGCGTGCTTGGCGCCATCGAGCAGATGGAAGACGATTTCGGCCTGCGCTGCGCCAACGTGTTCCATGCCGGCGATGGCAATCTGCATCCCCTGATACTGTTTGATTCGAACAAGCCCGATGAGGTCGAGTGCGCCGAGAAGTTCGGCGCCGCCATTCTCGAGCTGTGCGTGCAGGTTGGAGGCACCGTGACCGGAGAGCACGGTGTGGGTATGGAGAAAATAAATCAAATGTGCGTGCAATTCTCGCGTGACGAACTCGATGCCTTCCTGGCGGTCAAGCGGGCGTTCGACCCGCCCGGCCTGCTCAACCCTGAAAAGGTCATACCCACGCTGGCACGCTGCGCCGAATACGGCAAGATGCACGTGCATGCCGGCGAAATGAGATTTCCCGATCTGGCGCGCTTCTAGGGCGTGCGGTCATGGATTTCGTCCTGTCGGAGTTGTGCGATCAGGTGATGACGGCGCGCCGGTCACAAGCCTCTGTTCATCGTCGGTGGCGGCACCAAAGGGTTTTACGGCAATCATCGTGCCGTGACGCCGCAGGATGGCCACTGCCTGCTGGACATGACCCCTTATCGCGGCATCGTCAGCTACCAGCCTTCGGAACTGGTGGTGACGGCGCGCGCGGGTACGCCGCTGGCCGAGCTCGAGGCGGCGCTGGCCGAGCACGGCCAGATGCTGGCTTTCGAGCCGCCGCATTTCGGGCCTGGCGCGACGCTGGGCGGTTGCGTGGCCGCCGGCCTGTCCGGGCCGCGCCGCATGGCCGCCGGCGCCGTGCGCGATTTCGTGCTGGGCGCGCGCCTGCTGGATTCGCAGGGCCATATCCTGGCGTTTGGCGGGGAAGTCATGAAGAACGTGGCCGGCTATGACGTCTCGCGGCTGCAGGCCGGCGCGCAAGGGATTTTCGGCGCCTTGCTGGAAGTCTCGCTGAAAGTCGTGCCCCGGCCGGCCGTGGTGGAGTCGTTGCGGTTGCCCGCCACGCAGGACGAGGCTCTGCGCTGGTTCGGACAATGGCGCGGGCGGCCGCTGCCGATCTCGGCCAGTTGCTGGACGGCCGATGGCGCGGCCGACGGCGGGGGCGCGGTGGTGCTGCGGCTGGCCGGCGCGCCGCCGGCGGTGCAGGCGGCCCGCGAAGTCCTGGGCGGAGAACTGCTGGATGCGGCGCAGGCCCACGACTGGTGGGAGTCCTTGCGCGAGCAGAGCCATGTCTTCTTCGATCGCGGCATGCCCCTGTGGCGGCTGGCGGTGCCGCCCACCGCGCCCGCGCTGGCGCTGGGCCCCACCCTGATCGAATGGGGCGGCGGACAGCGCTGGCTCAGCGGCCACTACGATGCGCAGGCGGTGCGCGCGGCGGCCGCCCAGGCGGGTGGGCATGCCACGCTGTTTCGTGCCGCCGGCCGCGCGGCGCCGGCCGACGGCGTGTTCCATCCCCTTTCGGACGGCGTGGCGGCCATCACGCGCCGCCTCAAGCAGGAGCTGGATCCGGCCGGCCTGTTCAACCCCGGGCGTCTGGTGCCCGAACTCTAGGGCCTGCAAATACTGGAAGATACCCTGGCGCCATGCAAACAAATCTTGCTTCTTGGGCACGCGATACCGATTTCGGCGAGGAGGCCGATGCCATCCTGCGCCGTTGCGTGCATTGCGGTTTCTGTACCGCTACGTGTCCGACCTACCAGGTGCTGGGCGACGAGCTGGACAGTCCGCGCGGCCGCATCTACCTGATCAAGCAGCTGCTCGAAGGCAGCGAGCCGACCCAGGCCACCCAGCAGCACCTGGACCGCTGCCTGACCTGCCGCAATTGCGAAACGACCTGTCCATCGGGGGTGGAGTATGGGCGGCTGGTCGATATCGGCCGCCAACTGGTCCACGAGCGCGTACCGCGCCGGCTGGGCGACAGGCTGCGCCGCGAAGCGCTGCGCAGAGGCATGAATTCGGCCTGGTTCGGCCCGGCCATGCGGCTGGGCCAGATGGTGCGCGCCATGCTGCCGCAGGCGTTGCGGCGCAAGGTGCCGGCGGCGCGGCCGCCCGGCCTGTTGCCCGATCCGTCGCGCCATGAGCGCCAGGTGCTGATGCTGACCGGCTGCGTGCAGCCGTCCATGATGCCCACCATCGACGCCGCCACCCTGCGCGTGCTCGACGCCATTGGCATCGGCGCGCGCCTGGCGCCGGGCGCGGGCTGTTGCGGCGCCGTCAACTTCCACCTGGATGCGCAAGGCGAGGCCTTGGCGCAGATGCGCGCCAACGTCGACGCCTGGTGGCCCTGGGTCGAGCGCGGCGAGATCGAGGCCATCGTCATGAACGCCTCGGGTTGCGGCGCCATGGTGAAGGAGTATGCGCACCATTTGCGCCGAGACCCGGACTACGCCGAGCGCGCCGCCAGGATCGTGGCGCTGGTCAAGGATGTCGCCGAAGTGGTGGCGCCGCACGCGGCGGCGCTGCGCGAGCGGCTGGCGCCGGGTCCGCGCGCGGCCTTCCATCCGCCCTGCACGCTGCAGCATTGGCAAGGCCTGCGGCCGCTGGCCGAGCGTCTGCTGGTCGAGCTGGGGTTCGAGCTGGCGCCGTTCGGCGAGTCGCATCTGTGTTGCGGCTCGGCTGGCGCCTATTCCGTCCTGAATCCGGACATCGCGCTCACCCTGCGCGACCGCAAGCTGGGCGAGATCGCCGCCGCGGCGCCGACCGTCATCATGTCGTCCAACATCGGTTGCATCGGCCACCTGCAAAGCGGCACGGATACGCCCGTCAGGCATTGGATCGAAGTGGTCGACCAGCGCCTGGCCACTCAGGGCTGAGCGGCCAGCTCGGCGGCCGCCTGCGCCGAGGCGGGCAGCATGGCGCCATGCGACAGCCCGGGAAACTCGCGCAGCGTGACCGACAGGCCTGGCTTGGCGGCCAGGATCGCGGCCAGCCGGGTGGTCGCGCCCGCCGTGGCCAAGGGCGCCGCGCCGGGGCGGCGCAGCATTTCGGCGCCGCCGGCCATCAGGTGCAGGGTTGGCGCGCCGTGGCTGAAATCCCCCGCGTCGGACGCGCGCCGCATCATGTAAGGCGCATGCCACCACAAGGATGGACTGGCCGCGACATAGCGCTGGAAAGTTTGCGGACGGGCCAGTAGCGTGTGCAGGACGAACAGGCCGCCGTACGAGTGGCCGTAGAGGGTCTGGCGGCCGGTATCGACGCGCGTCGTGCCCGCCACCCAGGGCTTGACGCGCGTTTCGATGAATTCCAGCCAGGCCTCGGCTCCGCCATTGCGCCGTTGCGGGCTGCGCGGGTCCGGCGTGCCATGGACGCCGGTACCGGGCAGGGCAGGGGTGTAGTCCCAGGCGCGTGCCTGGCCATCGATGCGGCCCGGGCTGTCGTAGCCTATGCCCACCAGCACGGCCTGCCGGGCCAGGTCGGCGCGGTTGGCCTGTGCCAGCGCCTGCAGGGCGGCGTCGCCGTCGAGCATATAGATGACCGGCCAGCCGGCGGCCGGCGGCTGGCCCGCCGGCACGGCCACGGTGAGGCGCACGTTGCGCAAGCCCCCGCCGCGCGCCAGCACGGTCTGCTGGACCAGCCCCAGCACGCCCAGGCGCGCCCGCGCGCGCTCGGGCGGTTCGCTCGGCACGGCCGCCGGCTGGGCCCGCGATGCGGCCGGCAGCAGGGCGGCGGCCAGCAGCCAGGGGGCGGCGCGACGCGGCAGGAGAGCCGTCGCCATGGTCAGAACGACACCGTCGCCGTGGCGTAATAGGCGCGCCCCGGTTCGTTGTAGGTGGCCGCGCCCGCGCTGCTGGCATTGCCTTCGCGGTACAGCTGCTTGTCGAACAGGTTGCTCACGCCGACGCGGAACTTCAGGTTCCGGTTGACTTCGTAGCCCATGCTCAGGCCCGCCAGGGCATACGGACTGATGGTCTGGCGGCCGTCGCCGTTCAGTTCGACGCCGGTGCGTACATTGGTGGACGGGCCTTCCTGCTTGCCGTAATAGGTGAGATTGGCCTGGAACGACAGCTGCGGCGTGTAGAACCAGTCCAGCGTGCTGTTGATGGTGTATTCGGGAATCACGCTCAAGGGTTCGCCGGTAGCCTTTTCCTTGGACTGGATCATGTAGGTGAAGTTGGTGTTCCAGTCGAGATTGCTGGCCAGCGGAATGAACAGGTTGCCTTCCAGCCCTTCGACCACGGCCTTGCCGCTGTTGGTCCATTGCAGCACCCGGGCGCCATTGGCCAGGCGGTACTGGACGTCGGTGCCGGCGACGATCTTGTTGCGGTAGTCGTTGCGGAAATAGGCCATGCTGGTGCGCCACGTGCCCGGGTCGTACTCGAAGCCGATTTCCTTGTTGACGCTGGTTTCCGGCGAGAGGTCCTCGTTGCCGACCAGATAGCAGCCGTTGGTGTTGGCCTGCGAGGCCAGGCAGCCATTGCCGCGGCTGTACAGCAGGTAGTTGGGGTTGGATTGGTAGAGGTTGGGCGCCTTGTAGGCGCGCGCGATGCCACCCTTGAGCTTGAGCGCGTCGGTGACGGCGTACGAGGCGTTCAGGCTGGGACTCCAGTTGCTGCCGAATTCGCTGTTGTGGTCCAGGCGCACGCCGGGCGTGAGCATGGTGCGCTCGTCGATCTCGATGTTGTCCTCGGCGAACAGCGCAGAGCTGGTCTGGCGCGATTTCGGGTCGCGGTCGGCCGGGGCCGTGCCGCCGATGGCGCCGCCGGTATAGGTCTGGCGCGTGCCGGCGGGGTCTTCCAGCGATTCGCGCAGCCATTCCACGCCGACCGTGGCGACCTGCTCGAAACCGAGATGGAACGGCACGCTGGCCTCGGCCGCGGCGCGCCAGTTCTTCAGGCGCGCGGTGTCGTAGCCGCCCGCGGTGGGCGCGCCCTCGGGGCCGCCGGCCAGGCCTTCGCGCTGGCGCGCGTTGCGCGTGTAGTCATAGCCGACGCTGGCGCGCGAGGTGCCCCAGTCGTAGACGCCGCGGTGCGTCAGCGCATAGTTCTCGCGGTACATCGCATTGGTTTCCTTGCCGTACAGGCTGTCCGAGAAGTCGCTGTTGGCGTTGTTCATGGTGTCGCCGGCGAACAGGTTGCCCTGCCGGCTGAAGCCCATGTCCAGGTCCACGGTGTTGCGGCTGTCGGCTTTCCACGAGAACAGCGCGCTCAGGTCCTGGTTGATGACGCCCTCGCGTCCGGCGGTCGAGGGGTTGCCGTTGTCGCTGGTGTTCGCGTGGCCGGCGTTGATGTCGCGGGCATCCGGATTGGTCTTGTTGTAGTTGCCGTACAGCCGCATGCTCAGCGTGTCGCTGATCGGCGCGCTGATGCGCGCATTGACGCGGTTGGTGTTGCCCTCGCGGCTGTCTTCCGGCTGGTTCGTGTAGTAGGTGATGGAGCCGGTGGCGCGATCGGCGGGGCGCTTGGTGATGATGTTGACCACGCCGCCCATCGCCCCGGAACCGTAGCGGGCGGCGGCCGGGCCGCGGATCACTTCGATGCGCTCGACTTCCTCGGCGGGCACCCAGTTGGTGTCGCCGCGCGTGTCCCGGTCGCCGTTCCAGCCATAGCGCACCGCATTGCGCGAGGTGACGGGCTTGCCGTCGATCAGGATGAGGGTGTTCTCGGGGCCCATGCCGCGGATGTCGACCTGGCGGCTGTTGCCCCGCGCGCCGCTGGCGCTGTTGCCGGTCAGGTTGACGCCGGGTTCGCGGCGGATCAGGTCGGACAGGTCATTGGTGGGCGGGCGGCGGGCGATCTCCTCGGCGGTGATGACCGAGACGCCCAGCGACTCCTTGATTTCCTCTTCGGCCGTGCCCAGCACCTGCACCGTCGCCATCTGCTGCACCTGCGACGGATCGTGGATCTGGGTGGCCGTCTGCGCCATGGCCAGGCCGGATGCGGCCAGCAGGACTGACGCGCTGGCGTAATGCAGCGCGAATCGGGGGGTGGACATGCGGCTTCTCCGTGTGCGTGCGCGGGCCCGTCCGCATGGCGGCCAGCCATGTATCGGGCCTGTTTGCGATTGGGAATGATTTCTAATAAGATTTGGCGTTCATGATTCTGTCAGAGAAGATCCCGGCAAAGGTTTCGGCACGCGCCATAAGCCTTTGCACTATCGCCATTCATTCATGACCCAGACTCCTCCACGCGCACCGCGCGGCGGCGCCGGCGCCGGCGCCGCCCTGGTGGCGGGCCAGACGCTGATCGATCTGTCGCGCCACAGCGCCGCGCGCTACTACCTGTCGGTGCCCGGCAAGGAGCGGCCGGTTTTCCAGGGCGTGTTCGATACCAGCGAGGTGGCGCCCGGCGTGGTGGTGCACCGGGTCGATATCCGCGATCTGCAGGGCGCCGCCGTGCGCGCCGAACTCAAGCCCGGCCTGCGCCTGGCGCTGACCATAGGCGGGAGCGCCGACGTCTCCATCGGCCATTGCCGCCTGCCGCGCGGCCCGCAGGGCGGCGACGGGGTGCAGGGCGCCCTGGTGGCGGTCGCCGCGCCGGCGACGTTCGCGCGCCAGTCGCGCCGCGGCGACATCGAGCGCACGGTCAGCCTTGCATTCAGCCACGACTGGCTGGCGCGGCGCCTGGGCGCCGACGGCGCGGCATTGGCGGCGTTTGCCCAGCGCCATCTGGCCATGCATTGCTGGCCGGCATCGGCCCAGGCGATCACGCTGGCCGAGCAGATGCTGCGCCCGCCGGCGCTGGCGCCGGCGCTGTGGCGCCTATACCTGGAGTCGCGTGCGCTGGATCTGCTGGTCGAGGGCTTCGACGGCCTGGAGGCCGGGGCCGGCGCGGCGCCGCAGGCCGGGCGCGGCGGACTGGCCCGGCGCGATTTCCTGCGCATGGCGCGGATACGGGAACTGCTGGAAAGCGGCGAGGCCGATGCCTGGAGCCTGGAAGAAATCGCCCGCCATGCCTGCCTGAGCGTCAATACGCTGCAGCGTCATTTTCGCGCCGCATGGGGCATGACGGTGTTCGAGTGCCTGCGCGGCGCGCGCCTGACGCGTGCGCGGCTGGGGCTGGAGCGCGACGGCCTGAGCGTGGCCCAGGCCGCCTGCCTGGCCGGCTATACCAGTGCGGCCAATTTCGCCACGGCCTTCCGGCGCGCCTTTGGCGTGACGCCAGGGCAATTGCGCGCGCGCGGTTAGGCGGGCCCCGGCGCGGCGCCATGCGCCGCACCGGCCCCGTGCCTTATTCCACGGCCTTGACCATGTCTTCCAGCACCTTCTTGGCGTCGCCGAACACCATCATCGTGCGGTCCATGTAGAACAGCTCGTTGTCCAGGCCGGCGTAACCCGCGGCCATCGAACGCTTGTTGACGATGACGGTGCGGGCCTTGTAGGCCTCGAGGATGGGCATGCCGGCAATCGGCGAGGCAGGGTCGTTCTTGGCCGCCGGGTTGACCACGTCGTTGGCGCCGAGCACCAGCACGACGTCGGTCTGGCCGAATTCGCCGTTGATGTCGTCCATCTCGAACACCTGGTCGTAGGGCACCTCGGCCTCGGCCAGCAGCACGTTCATGTGGCCAGGCATGCGGCCGGCCACCGGATGGATGGCGTATTTCACCTGCACGCCTTTTTCGCCCAGCTTGGTGGCCAGTTCCTTGAGCGCGTGCTGGGCGCGCGCCACGGCCAGGCCGTAGCCCGGCACGATGACCACGCTTTCGGCGTTGGCCATCAGGAACGACGCGTCGTCGGCGCTGCCCGACTTCACGCTGCGCTGCTGGCCGTCACCGGCCGCGGCGGCCGTGCCCGCCTGGCCGCCGAACCCGCCCAGCAGCACGTTGAAGAACGAGCGGTTCATCGCCTTGCACATGATGTACGAGAGAATCGCGCCCGAAGAGCCCACCAGCGAGCCGGCGATGATCAGCATGGGGTTGTTCAGCGAGAACCCGATGCCGGCGGCCGCCCATCCCGAATAGCTGTTGAGCATCGATACCACGACGGGCATGTCGGCGCCGCCGATGGGGATGATGATCAACACGCCCAGCGCGAACGCCAGTACCGTCATGATGACGAAAGGCGGCCAGGCCTGGGTGGCCATGAACCACAGGCCGCAGCCCAGCATCAGCAAGGCCAGCGCCAGGTTGAGCAGGTGCTGGCCGGGAAACACGACCGGCGCTCCCTGGAACAACCGGAACTTGTACTTGCCCGACAGCTTGCCGAACGCAATGACCGACCCGGAGAAAGTGATGGCGCCCACGAAGGTGCCGATGAACAGCTCCAGGCGGTTGCCGGTGGGTATCAGCCCGCCGGCCGTGGCGATGCCGAAGGCATGCGGCTCGGCCACCACCGCGACCGCGATGGCCACGGCGGCCAGGCCGATCATGCTGTGCATGAAGGCCACCAGCTCGGGCATCTTGGTCATTTCGACGCGCTTGGCCATCAGGGTGCCGGCGCTGCCGCCGATCAGCAGGCCCAGCAGCACCCAGCCCAGGCCGGGGCCGGCGCCGTCGCGCGCCAGCGCGATGATGAGCGCCGCCGTGGTCAGGACCGCGATGGCCATGCCGACCATGCCGAAGGTATTGCCCAGCCTCGACGTGGTGGGGTGTGACAGGCCCTTGAGCGCCTGGATGAAGCAGACCGAGGCGATCAGGTAGAACAGCGTAACCAGGTTCAACGAAATCATTGCGCACCCTCCGCGCCGGGCTTGCGTTCCTTCTTCTTGAACATCTCCAGCATGCGCCGGGTGACCAGGAAGCCGCCAAATACATTGACCGCCGCCAGGGCGACGGCGACGACGCCCATGGTGCGCGCCAGTCCGCCCTCGGTGAGCGCGGCGGCCAGCATGGCGCCGACGATGATGATGGCCGAGATCGCGTTGGTGACCGCCATCAGCGGCGTATGCAGCGCGGGGGTGACATTCCAGACCACGTGGTAGCCGACATAGATGGCCAGCACGAAGATGATCAGATTGATCAGGGTAGGGCTGATGCTTTCCATCTTATGACCTCCGGGTAACCTGGCCGCCTTCGCACATCAGGCAGGCCGTGACGATTTCGTCATCGCGCCGTATGGCCAGCGCGCCTTCGGCATCGACGATGAGTTTGAGGAAATCCAGCAGGTTGCGCGCATACAGCGCCGATGCGTCGGTGGGCAACATTCCGGGCAGATTGGTCAGGCCGACCAGGGTAACGCCGTGGTGGTCGGCCACCAGGCCTTTTTGCGTCAGCGGGCAGTTGCCGCCGCGCTCGACCGCCAGGTCGACCACGACCGATCCGGGCTTCATGGCCTGCACGGTTTCGGCCGTCAGCAGCGTGGGCGCCGGGCGGCCGGGGATCAGCGCGGTGGTGATGACGATATCGGCCTGCTTGCAGCGCTGGGCGACCAGTTCGGCCTGCCGGGCCATCCATGCCGGGGGCATGGGACGGGCGTAGCCGCCGACACCCTGCGCGATTTCGCGCTCTTCATCGGTCTCGAACGGAACGTCGATGAACTTGGCGCCCAGCGACTCGATCTGCTCCTTGGCGGCCGGACGCACGTCCGAGGCCTCGACCACGGCGCCCAGGCGGCGCGCGGTGGCGATGGCCTGCAGGCCCGCCACCCCGGCGCCCAGCACGACCACGCGGGCCGCCTTCAGCGTGCCGGCGGCGGTCATCATCATGGGCAGCAGCCTGCCGTAGTAGTTGGCCGCCAGCAGTACCGCCTTGTAGCCGGCCAGGTTGGCCTGCGATGACAGCACGTCCAGGCTTTGCGCGCGGGTGATGCGCGGCGCCGCTTCCAGCGCGAAGGCGGTCAGCCCCGCGGCGGCCAGGCGTTGCAGGCCGTCGGCATCGAACGGATCGAGCATGCCGGCGAGCACCGCACCGCGTTTCATGTGCGGCAGTTCGTTGTCGGCCGGCGCGCGGACTTTCAGCACCAGCTCGCAACCCAGTGCGGTTTCGGCCGTGCCCAGCGTGGCGCCGGCCTCCTCATAGGCGCTGTCCGGGTAATGCGCGGCCACGCCTGCTCCGCGTTCGACGATCACGCTGTGTTTGCCGCCTATGTACTTCTTGACGGTCTCTGGCGTTGCCGCGACGCGGGTTTCCCCATCCCGGGTTTCTTTAGGTACCCCGATTTGCATTGACGCTTCTCCTCCGAAGGTTCGCCGTAGTTATACACGAATCCTCACAGGGCGCCGGTATCGGGGCAGCCGGTGGCGTCCTTGCGACGCGTTGATGGCAGGGGAAGAGGAAAAGCGCCACGCGCCGCGAGGCGTGCTCCCGCGCCGTCCAGCCGCGCGGCCGGCGAAAAAAAGCCCCGCTGGCGTGGTCGTCCAACGGGGCGGCTGCATGGCGGGCGCAAGCCCGCCATGCACGAGTGCGCAGACGTCCGGCGTCAGGCCGCCTGCGCGCGCGTCCAGTCAACCAGCGCGGCGGTCAGCTCGCGCAGGTGCGCCTTCAGGCGCGGATAGTTGTCGTTGGGCCGCAGCGAGACTTCGTCCATGTACAGCTTGCGGTTGATCTCGATCTGCAGGCTGTGGCGGCCATCGGCCGGGCGGCCGAAGGCGCGCACCAGTTCCACGCCCTTGTACGGGTCGTTGACCGATACGTCGTAGCCGCGCTCGCGCAGCCACGCGGCGACGAACTCGCGGAAGGCGGAGTCGCTGGTCGAGCCGTCGCGGTCGCCGAGCACGAAGTCGGGGTGCACCAGACCCGGCTGGTCGGTCGCGAAGGCGCCCGCCACGCTGGGCATCGAATGGCAATTGATGTGCCAGACCTTGCCAAAGCGGGCATGTGCCTGGTCCAGGACTGCGCCCAGGGCGCGATGATACGGCTTCCAGCAGGCCTCGATGCGATGGCGCACCTCGTCGACCGACAGCTTGCGGTCGTACAGCGGCGTGCCGTCGTCCAGCATGCGCCACACCAGGCCCTTGCCCAGTTTCACCTTGGGCGACTCGTTGATGGCCTCGGGCCACGGCTGCGCAAGCAGCAGCGGATCGATTTCATCGACGGCGCGGTTGGCGTCGATGTAGCTGCGCGGGAAGCTGGCGGCGATCAGCGGCACGCCCAGCCCGACCGCATCGCCCCACAGATCGTCGACCCAGGTGTCCTCCGCCGTGCGCAGCGCGCCGGCCGACACCGACGGCGCGAAATCCGGCGGGTAGGCCGCGCCGCTGTGCGGGGAATCCAGCACCAGGGGAGCGGACGATTGCGCGTGGGGATATTCGGTCGGCAGGTCGAGTCGGTAGGACAGAGGCTGGGTAATAAACATATATGAGTGCAGGTGCTGGAATCGGCCCCCCGCCGCGCGGGCGGGGGGGTGAGCGCGCTTAGTCGATCTTCACGTTGGCTTCTTTGGCGATACGCTTGTTCTTGGCGATTTCCTCGGAAATCTGCTTGGCGTATTCGGCGGGCGTGTTGGCCACGGGCGCGGCACCCAGGCCTTCCAGGCGCTTCTTGACGTCGTCCTCTGCGCTGACCTTCACGACAGCGGCGTACAGCTTGTCGATGACAGGCTGCGGCACCTTGGCCGGCGCGACCAGGCCGAACCACGACGAGTCGTTGACGGGTTGCAGGCCGGCCTCGGCGAAGGTCGGCACGTTGGGCAGGGCCGCGACGCGCTGCGGCGCGGCCACGGCCAGCGGCACCAGGGCGCCCGACTGCACGTGCGGCAGCGACGACGGCAGGTTGTCATACAGCACGTCGACCTGGCCGGCCAGGGTGTCGTTCAGCGCCGGGCCCACGCCGCGGTAGGGCACGTGCATCAGGTCGGTGCCCGAGGCCATCTTGAACATTTCGCCCATCATGTGCGAGACCGAACCGTTGCCGGCCGACGCATAGGTCAGCTTGCCGGGCTGGCTCTTGGCCAGCTTGATGAAGTCTTCGATGTTCTTGGCCGGCACCTTGGGGTTGACCACCATGATGTTGGGCACGGCCGCCAGATTGGAGATCGGCGTGAAATCCTTCTCGGCGTCGAACGGCAGGTTGGTGTAGATGGCCGGGTTGATGCCGTGCGTGCTCACCGTCGCGATGCCCAGCACGTAGCCGTCGGGGACGCTGCTGGCCACGAAGGCGCTGCCGATCGAGCCGCCGGCGCCGCCGCGGTTTTCCACCACGACGGTCTGGCCCAGTTCCTTGCTCAGCTTGTCGGCGAACAGGCGGCCCACGATGTCGGTGGTGCCGCCGGGCGGGAAGGGAACGATCAGGCGGATCGGCTTGTTGGGATAGGCGTCTTGGGCGTGCGCGACGCCGGCGGCCAGCGGGGCGGCCAGGATCGCGGCGAGGGACAGGCCCAGGATGACATTACGACGTTGCATGGTTTCCCCTGTAGGAAGATGTTTAGATCAGTGCGCGAACTTTGTGGTTCTTGGCGCAGACTGCGTCATTCTGTAAGGGGTATCTGGTTTGCGCAAACGAAAGATTCTCCGTAAGCTATTCCTTTTACTCATGGCTGGTTTGTCATAAAACCTGAATCGGCCCCTTTTTTCATGCGCCGTTTTTGCCCGTCCCTGACCGATCTGCAGGCTTTTGAAGTCGCCGCAAGGCACAACAGTTTCACTCGCGCCGCACAGGAATTGTGCGTGACCCAGGGCGCCGTGAGCAAACAGGTGAAACATCTTGAGGAGTTTGTCGGCGTCGAACTATTCCTGCGGATCAGGCAAGGCCTGGTGCTGACCGAGGCCGGCCGCAGTTATCTGAAGAAGATCCGCGCCGGCCTGGGGCAGATCGAAGCGGCCACGCTGGAGCTGATTGCCCACCAGGGGCGCGGCGGCACGCTGCACCTGACCGCGATGCTCACCTTCGGGGCCCGCTGGCTGATCCCTCGCCTGGCGGCGTTTCGCCGCCTGCGGCCGGACATTCATGTCGAATTCCTGCCGCATCGCCAGGGCTACGATTTTTCCACGCCGGAACTGGATGCGGCGGTGCGCTTTGGCGAAGGCATCTGGCCCGGCAGCGGCGCCGACTACATCGTGGGGCGCGACGTCGTGCCCGTGTGCAGCGAGCGCCTGGTGCCCGGCGGCTGCCAGGACGCGGCCGACCTGCTGGCGTATCCCTTGCTGCACCACACCTCGGCGATGGAGGGGTGGCGCGAATGGTTCGAGCAAGCCGGCTGCGATACGCGGCGCAGCCTGGAAGGCGCGCGCTTCGACCAATATTCGCTGCTGTCGCAGGCCGCCGCAGCCGGTTTCGGCGTGGCGCTGATACCGCGCTGCCTGATCGAGGACGAGCTGCGCGACGGCAAGCTGCACGTGCCGATCCAGCTGCCGATCCGCGCCCGCCAGGGGTACTACCTGTGCTATCCGGAGCAGAAGGCCAGCTCGCCGACCTTGCAGGCGTTCCGGGGTTGGCTGATGGAGGTATCGAGCGAGGCCGAGCCGCGGCCGGACCAGTTGGCCGCGGCCGTCTAAAATAGCCGCATCATGCCATCCAATCCTACCCGCAAAGGCCGCGTTGTCGTCGGCATGTCGGGCGGCGTCGACTCATCGGTGACCGCCTGGCTGCTCAAGCAGCAGGGCTATGAGGTCGTCGGCCTGTTCATGAAGAACTGGGAAGACGACGACGATTCCGAATACTGCTCGACGCGCCAGGACCTGCTGGACGCGGCTAGCGTCGCCGACCTGGTCGGCGTCGAGTTCGAATACGTCAATTTTGCCGCCGAATACAAGGACCGGGTGTTCGCCGAGTTCCTGCGCGAGTACTCGGCCGGCCGCACGCCCAATCCCGACGTGCTGTGCAACGCCGAGATCAAGTTCAAGGCCTTCCTGGACCACGCCATGGCGCTGGGCGCCGAGCATATCGCCACCGGGCACTATGCCCGGGTGCGCACCGTCGAGACGCCGGCCGGGCCGCGCCACCAGTTGCTCAAGGCCCTGGACGACACCAAGGACCAGAGCTATTTCCTGCATCGCCTCAACCAGGCGCAGCTGGCGCGCACCCTGTTTCCGCTGGGTGAACTGCGCAAGACCGAGGTGCGGCGCATCGCCCACGAGATCGGGCTGCACAACGCGGCCAAGAAGGACTCGACCGGCATCTGCTTCATCGGCGAGCGGCCGTTCCGCGAGTTCCTCAATCGCTACCTGCCGAGCGAACCCGGGCCCATCCTGACGCCCGAGGGCCAGCGGGTCGGCACCCACCATGGGTTGTCGTTCTATACGCTGGGCCAGCGCAAGGGACTGGGCGTGGGCGGGGTCAAGGGGCGCCAGCGCGACGACGGCACGGCCGAGGCCTGGTACGCGGCGCGCAAGGACCTGGCGCGCAACGTGCTGTACGTCGTGCAGGGGCACGACCATCCATGGCTGCTGTCGGCGCAGCTGCAGGCGCAGGACGCGAGCTGGATCGCCGGTGAGCCGCCCGCGGCCGGCGCCTACGGCGCCAAGACGCGCTATCGCCAGGTCGATGCGGCATGCCGGCTGGACCAGGCGGGCGGCGAGCGCTTCGCGCTGGCATTCGAGCAGGCCCAATGGGCGGTCACGCCGGGGCAGTCGGCCGTGCTGTACGACGGCGAGGTCTGCCTCGGGGGCGGCATCATCATCTGAACATACGGGCCGGCGCGCCAGGGGAGGCGCGCCGGTCTCGCGGTGGCCGCGGCCGCGGCCGCCACAGCGGTTTCATAAACCTGGGAAAGAGGAGTCTGTCGTGGATGTAGTGATGTTGATTTGCCTGCTGGCGCTCGGCGCCGTGGTCGGCTTTGCCGCCGGGCTGCTGGGCATAGGCGGGGGCATGTTGCTGGTGCCGTTCCTGACGATGTTGTTCGCCTGGCAAGGCATGCCGGGCGACCTGGTGGTGCATGCGGCCATCGCCACGTCGATGACCTCCATCCTGTTCACCTCGGTGTCCAGCGTGCGGGCCCACCAGAAGCGCGGCACGATCCAGTGGAGCATTGTGTGGGCCATGGCGCCGGGCATCATCATCGGCGGCCTGCTGTCGGGCGGCGCGGTGTTCGCGGCGCTGAGCACCGCCTGGCTGTCGTTGTTCTTCGCCCTGTTCGTGGGTTATTCGGGCTGGAACATGCTGCGCAGCAAGAAACCCAAGGCAAGCCGCCAGATGCCGGGCATCGTCGGCACCAGCGCCGCCGGCGCCGGTATCGGCTTTCTGTCGGGTCTCGTCGGGGCGGGCGGGGGCTTCCTGTCGGTGCCGTTCATGGTCTGGTGCAACGTGGCGCTGCACACGGCGGTGTCGACCTCGGCCGCGCTCGGCTTTCCCATCGCGCTGGCCAACAGCGTGGGCTATGTCATCTCGGGCCTGAACGAAAGCGTGACGCGGCCCGGCATGCTGGGATACATCTACTGGCCGGCCCTGCTGGCGCTGGTGGCCACCAGCGTGCTGACCGCGCCCCTGGGCGCGCGCATGGCGCATCGCCTGCCGGTGGGCACGCTGAAGCGGGTGTTCGCCACGCTGCTGTTCGCCCTGGCGGCCTACATGCTGACCAAGGCATGGCAGGCGTTCATGGTTTGACGGCCCATGGCATCCTGGCGCCGGTCGGCGGCCAGGGTGGCCGGCAATGAAAAAGGCGGCTCATGCGAGCCGCCTTTTTCATTGCGCGCCGGTCCGGTCAGGCGGTCGGCGGCATGCTGTCGACGAAGGATGGGCGTGCCGACAGCTTTTCATACAGGCGGGCCAGGTTGGCGTGATCGGCGCGCCAGTCCAGGTCCGCAAAGCGCAAGTCCAGATAGCCCAGCGCGCAGCCCACGGCGATGTCGGCCAGGCTGTAGTTCACGCCCATGCAGTGGGCGTTTTCGCCCAGGCTGTGGTCCATGGCGTCCAGGCTGGCGCGCACCTTGCCGTACTGGCGCTCGATCCATTCGGGGCTTTGCTGCGCGGCCGGGCGCAGGCGTTCGCGCACGACGGTGACGCAGGCGTCGAGCAGGCCGTCGGCGATGGCTTCCCAGCACTTGACGGCCGCGCGTTCGCGGCGCGGCTGCGGAATCAGCCGCGCCACCGGAGACAGGGTATCGAGGTATTCGACGATCACGCGCGAATCGAACAGCGCGCCGCCGTCTTCCATGACGAGGCAGGGTACCTTGCCCAGCGGGTTGTACTTCTGTACCTGCGAATCAGGCGACCAGACGTTCTCCAGCTCGAGCTGGTAGTCCAGCTTCTTTTCTGCCATAACGACCCGCACTTTGCGGACGTAAGGACTGGTAAGTGAGCCGATCAGTTTCATGGAGTCACAAAGGCGTAGTCGAAGCGGGCGAAGTATAGCAGGGCGCCCGCTCTCGAATCGGCGTGCGCGCGCCGGATCGCAGCGCATTTGCCACATATGTTACAGAGAGGGCGAATGGTAAAATCGCCCGGCTTACAACCGCTTCCTTCTTACACCGACATGCAGATTGCCGACCAGCTTACCCAACTTAATGCTCTTTCGCCACTGGATGGACGCTATGCGTCGCGCGCCGGGGCGCTGCGGGGGCTGCTGTCCGAGGCCGGGTTCATGGCGCATCGCGTCGAGGTCGAGGTGGCCTGGCTCGTTGCGTTGTCCGATGCGGGCCTGCCCGAGCTGCCGGCGTTCCCGGCCGCCGCGCGCGAGCGCCTGGCCGCGCTGGTGCGCAATTTTTCCGAGGCCGACGCCGCCCGCATCAAGGACATCGAGCGCGTGACCAATCACGATGTCAAGGCGGTCGAGTACTGGCTGAAAGAACAGGTGGCCGACGATGCCGAATTGGCGCGTGCCGCCGAGTTCATCCATTTCGCGTGCACCTCCGAAGACATCAACAATACTTCGCATGCGCTCATGCTCACGCGTGCGCGCGCCGAAGTCGTCGTGCCGCAGCTCAACCAGGTGCTGGCCAAGCTGAACGAACTGGCCCGGACGCATGCCGACCAGCCCATGCTGTCGCGCACGCACGGCCAGCCCGCCAGTCCGACCACGCTGGGCAAGGAGTTCGCCAACGTGGCGGCGCGCCTGCAGCGCGCCGTGGCCGCCATCGAGGCGGTCGAGCCGCTGGCCAAGCTCAATGGCGCCACGGGCAACTACAACGCGCATCTGTCGGCGTACCCGGAAATCGACTGGCCCGCCTTCAGCCGCAATGTGCTGGCCGGCCTGGGCCTGACCCAGAACCGCCATACCATCCAGATCGAACCGCACGACTGGATGGCGGCGCTGTCCGACGCCGTGGCGCGCGCCAACGTCATCGTGCTGGACCTGGACCGCGACATCTGGGGCTACGTGGCCCTGGGCTACTTCAAGCAGCGCCTGAAGGAGGGCGAGGTCGGCTCCTCGACCATGCCGCACAAGGTCAACCCGATCGATTTCGAGAACTCCGAGGGCAACCTGGGTCTGGCCAATGCCGTGCTGCGCCATCTGTCCGAGAAGCTGCCGGTTTCGCGCTGGCAGCGCGACCTGACCGATTCGACGGTGTTGCGCAACCTGGGCGTGGGCCTGGGCTATGCGCTGGTCGCCTGGGATGCCTGCCTGCGCGGGCTGAACAAGCTGGAAGTCAACGCCGCGGCGATCGACGCCGACATCGATGCGTGCTGGGAAGTGCTGGCCGAGCCGGTGCAGACGGTCATGCGCCGCTACGGCCTGCCGCAGCCGTACGAGCAGCTCAAGGCGCTCACGCGCGGCAAGGGCATTACCGAAGAGGCCTTGCGCGAATTCATCGGCGGCCTGGCGCTGCCCGACGAGCCCAAGGCCCGCCTGCTGGCGATGACGCCGCGCTCGTATATCGGCCTGGCCGCGCAACTGGCGCGGGCGGTATAGTCCGGCTATCCGGCCGGCGCGCGAGGCGGCCGGCCGTTGCCCATCCACAAGGAGTTTGCCCGATGAAAAAACTGTCCATTGTTGCCGCGGTGGTCTGTACGATGCTGGCGCCGCTCTGGTCGTCGCCGGCCGCGGCCCAGTTCGCCAAGCCCCAGGACGCGATCAAATACCGCCAATCGGCCCTCACGCTGATGGCATCGCACTTTGGCCGCATGCAGCCGGTCATGCGCGGCCAGGCACCCTACGATGCGGCGCAGATCAAGGCCAACGTGGATATCTTCAAGACGCTGTCGACGCTGCCGTGGGCGGCGTTCGGCCCGGGCACCGAGGGCGGCGATGCCTTGCCGGCGGTCTGGAGCGACGCCGAGGACTTCAAGCAGAAACAGCAGCGCCTGGCCGACAATGTGGCCAAGCTGTCGGCCGCGGCCGATGCGGGCGATTACGACAAGGTGCGGGCGGCGTTCGGCGACGTGGGCGCCAGCTGCAAGGCTTGCCACGATTCGTTCCGCAAGAAGAAGTAAGGCGGCGCGCCGCCCGCGCCCGCAAGGCAAAAAAAGGTTCATCGCGCATTGCCGGGGAAGGCGGCACGGATTTTGAGGAAGAAGTATTCCTGGTCGCGGTAGCCGTAAGCGCGCCGCTTGATGACCTTGATAGTGTTGTTGATGCCCTCGACAATGCTGGTGTTCAGGGGATGTCGGCATCTGGCCAGGATGCCGTGCAGATAGCCTTTCAAGCGCTGAGCGAAGGTGTTCAAGGCGGCTATTCCGCTTTGCTCGGCCTGCTCGTACCAGTGGTTCCAGGCTTGTCTTGCCCAGGCAGGTCTTTGGTAGAACCAGAGCCGTTTGAGTTCGTCACGCAGGACATAGACCGTCAGCAGCGGCTGGTTGGCTTGCAGCAATTCGTCGAGCCGGACGGCCTGCTGCCGATCCAGGTTGTCACGGTTGCGCAGCAGCAGCCAGCGACTCGATTTGATGATCCTGCGTGCGGGACGATCCTGGCGTAGTTGATTGGCCTGATCCACGCGCACCCGATCAATGACCTCTCGTCCATACTTGGCCACGACATGGAACAAGTCATAGACGATCTCCGCCTGTGGGCTGTGGGCCTGGATCTCCAACTCGTAGGCGGTGGTCATGTCGATGGCAACGGCCTTGATGCGTTGGGCGGCCCCAGGCGGCAATTGTTCGAAGAACGCCCGGGCCGTCTCGCGTGAGCGTCCTGGGCCAATCCACAGCACCTGCCTGCCGATCGGATCGACCACCACTGTCGCGTAGCGATGCCCTTTGTGCAGGGCAAACTCGTCCATCGCCAAATACTCGATCTTGGACCAATCCGGTTCGCGCACCGACGCACGCAGCCGAGCCTTGTCCAGCGTCTTGACGGTATGCCAACCCAGCTCGAAGAACCTCGCCACCGCCTGCACGTTGCTCGATTGCAGCAATTGGCTGCAGGCCTGCGCCAGCCGATCCGTCACCCGTTGATATCGCCCCAGCCAGGCAAGCCGCTCCAGGCGCGGGCCGCCGCATTGCTCACACCACAAGCGTCGGCGCGGCACGTGCAGAACGACCCGATACTCGAATAACGGCAGATCTCGCACCCGTCGAACCGTGGTCTCATGCACCTGGCGACACCGCGCGCCGCACTGCTCGCACAGCATCACCTTGGCCGTTGGCTTCAAATAGATCGACAGCGTGCGCCCTGGGTCTTCGGGCCATTCCACGCGTTCGACGCCATAGCCCTGCCAGCCTCCCAGCGACTCCAGCAACTTGCGATCCAGCATCTCCCTGCACTCCTGATGGCAAATACCTGCCGTCAAGAATACGAAAACTTGCCAAACCCCTCCACGCTATTGCGCGATGAACCAAAAAAAAACCGGTCGCGCGACCGGTTTTTTTTCGTTCGTTCCGGCGCTTGCCCGCGCTAGGAGAACGACATGTCGACGGCGACGGCCTGCGCCTGTATCCACAGCACGAGCGCCGCGCAACAGGCGCCCACCACGGCGGCGCGCAGCCAGATGGCCGGGCCGTCCTGCGAGGCTGGCGTGGCGGGCGGCAGCTGGGCAGCCGGCGCGTTGCCGGTGATCATGGCGCGCACCAGCGCCCGGCGGCGCACCGCCGAGTACCACGCGATGGCCAGCAGATGCGCGCCCAGCAGGCCAAAGATGATCCATTCGTTGGCCTGGTGCAGGCCGGTAAGGGTGTTGGCGGTTGCCTCGCTGACGTGGCCGTACAGCGGGCCCTGGATCATGATGTCGTCGCTGGCGAACAGGCCGGTCGCGGCCTGGACTCCGATGACGGCCAGCATGGCCAGCACCGACAGGGCGCCGAGCGGATTGTGGCCGGCATGGTCGGCGGCGCGGCCGCGCAGGTAGGCAAGCATCGCGCCGGGACCGCGCACGAACGTGGCAAAGCGCGCGTGGCGCGGGCCGACGAAGCCCCAGATCAGGCGAAACAGGACCAGGCCCAGCGCGGTCAGGCCGAACCGGACGTGCCAGTCCATGTACAGCCCGCCCAGCTTGACGGTGACCAGCGCGCCGATGACGGCGGCCGCAAAGGCCCAATGGAACAGTCGCGTGGGCAAGTCCCAGATGCGAACGGAGGTTGCGGTTGGCTGCATGGCAAGACGGCGTAGGGCACGGACGCAGCCAACTTTAGCACGGCGCGCCGGCCGCGCCGCTTCAGTGGGTCAGGCCGCGCACCGACTCGATGCGATGCACGTGCTCGTGGCGGAAACGGATGCGTTGGCCGTGGCTGGCCTTGTCGTCGCCGGCGCAGCGGATCAGTTCGGTCGTGTACGTCGTGGTGCCGTTGATCGGCGCGTTGTAGATCACGCGCGCCCGGATGACCGGGCCGTCGGCCAGTTGCAGATGCACGACGTCGCCGACGTGGATGGGAGTGTCGTCCAGCTTGGTTTGCGTGGGACGGCGGATCAGGTGGTTGGTGTCAAACAGTTGGTTCATGTTTTTCCTCTTTCGAGTTCTAGTTATGGAATGTGCGCAAGGCCGCAAGAGCGGTCTTGCCTGGTACGGCGAACATGCATGCGCGGCATGCGTGGCGCCGGGAGCATGGGGCGGCGGATCGCAAGGACCCGGAGAGGCCGGCGGGGACCGGCTGTATCCCGATGCTCGAAGTGCGTGCCGTGGGCAGGCCAATGGCGTTGCCGGATGACACACACAGCGTTGGACACCAAGGGTGGTGCCAGGGTTCCCTGCGTTCAGGGCAGGGCAGCGATGGGTTTGTAGCAAGCCGTAAGGCGTAAAGCGCGGGCTTGCGGTTTCGGGTCGGCCACGCCAGGCGTGTTCTGATATGAGGGGGCCGACGGCTTGCCTGTGCGCACATGACCGGATCGGCCATGTTGCTGCCATATGATGATATACGGCGTTATGGGCAAGCATGAATAACTAAGTATTCTAGTGCATGGAATTTTGTTTGTCAAGAACCTGTCGCAGGCGCCTGTCACAGATCGCTTCGATGGCAACAAAGTGCCTGCTCCAGGGGAGTTTTCCGGATGCCAGCCCGATAATGCCGGCAATGCGCAGTGGCGCCGCATGGGTGCTGGAAGGGAGGTTTATGCGGTTTGGATGGGGATTGCCGGCGCTGGCCGTCGTGCTTGCGCTGGCCGGATGCGTGAATCGCGAGCCAGAGGAGCGCGCGGCCTTCATCGCGTATCTGGAACAAGTGGCCGCGCCGCAGGCGGGCGTCGTGGCCGCGCCGCCCGACCCGCCCACGCGCAAGGCCCTGGGCGACTACGAGGCGCAGTACGAGCCGATGGAAGCGGCGCACGCCGCCGTGCGCGAAGCGTTGGCGGCGCAGCAGGCGGCGCTGCAGGCGCTGCGGCTGCATTCGGTCGACGAGATCGTCGCACGCCAGGACGGCTGGGACAGGCTGGCCGAGCGCTTGGCGGCCGCGCGCACCGGGCTCGAACAGGCGCGCGCCGCCGCCGACGCCGCGCGCGCCGGGATGGAGCAGCCTCCCGACCTGCGCAACGCCTACGCGCGCGCCTATGAACACAGCGTCACGGCGCCGGCACAGGCCTTGGCGCGGATATCCGGCCTGCTCGAACCCGCCGTGGAGGATGCGCGGCGCGTGGCCGGGTTCGTTGCGCGCCATCGCGATCAGGTCGATACCGATGGTCCGCTGACCCAGGTGCGCGATCCCTCGGTGCGCAGCGAGCTCAATGTACTGCTGCAGGCGCTCGATGGCCGCTCCGACCAGGTTTCGCAGGCGCAGGCCTTGCTCAATGGCCTGGCGGGACCGGCTCGCCAGGCGCCCTGAGTACAATAGCGCCTCGTGCGGCCAGGCCGCTTCCGGGATGGAACATGAGCCAATCGAGTCTTTTCAACAGCAGGGCGTTCGTCGGGCTGCTCATCGTGGTGACGATCGCCTTCGCCTGGTTGCTGTGGCCTTTCTACGGCGCCGTGTTCTGGGGCGCCATCCTGGCCATCATCTTCGCGCCGGTCCACCGCCGTATCGCCGTGCGCCTGGCGCCGCGGCGCAATCTGGCCGCCTTGCTCACGCTGTTGATGGTCCTGCTGGTGGTCATCATCCCGCTGATCTTCATCACCGGTTCGCTGGTCCAGGAAGGCGCCAATCTGTATCAGCGGCTCAAGAGCGGCAACCTGAATTTCGGCGCCTACCTGCAGCAGGCCATCGATGCCCTGCCGCCCACGGTGCACGACGTGCTGGCGCGCTTCGACCTCGCCGACCTGGGCAGCATCCAGGAAAAACTGACGGCCGGCATGATGCAGGCCAGCCAGTTCATCGCCACCCAGGCGTTCAACATCGGGCAGGATACCTTCCAGTTCCTGATCGGCTTCGGCGTCATGCTGTACCTGCTGTTCTTCCTGTTGCGCGATGGTTCGCAGCTGTCGCGCCGGCTGCGCCGCGCGGTCCCGCTGGACGAGCATCACAAGCAGCACCTGTTTCGCAAGTTCACCACGGTGATCCGCGCCACGGTCAAGGGCAATATCGTCGTGGCGGCCGCGCAGGGCGCGCTGGGTGGCGTGATGTTCTCGGTGCTGGGCATACAGGGCGCGCTGCTGTGGGGCGTGATCATGGCCTTTCTGTCCTTGTTGCCGGCTATCGGCGCCGGCCTGATCTGGGCGCCGGTGGCGGTGTATTTCCTGCTGACGGGCGCGATCTGGCAGGGCGTGGTGTTGATCCTGTTCGGCGTGCTGGTGATCGGCATGGTCGACAACGTCCTGCGTCCCTTGCTGGTCGGCAAGGACACCAAGCTGCCCGATTACGTCGTGCTGATCTCGACGCTGGGCGGCATGGCGCTGTTCGGCCTGAACGGCTTCGTGATCGGGCCGCTGATCGCGGCGCTGTTCGTGGCTTGCTGGGACCTGTTCTCGCCGCCCGACGACACGGCCGGAGATGGCGCCGCGCGGCCCTAGCCGGGCTTGCCCGCGCCGCCGGGCGGGTGCGAAAATTGCCCTGTGTCCAGCAATGGGGCGGCGCCACGCGCCGCACTTGCCATGAAGCTGCCTGTCGACGGGCTGATCGCGTCGTTCGACGTGGATGCACAAAAGAGTTTCACGCCGCTTTGCCCGGATGAACTGCCGGTGCCCGACGGGCACGCGATCGTCCCTGAACTCAACGCCCAGGCGGCGCACGCGGATCTGCGACTGGGATCGAAAGATGCGCACAGCCCTCACGCCATCTGGCGGGCGACGGCCGATCAACCCATGTTCAGCCCGGTGGCGGGCGCCAACGTCGACGTGCGCTGGAACATGCACTGCGTGCCGGGCACGCGCGGCTTCGAGTTGCTCGACGGCTTGCCGGCGCCGGCCGCCTACGATTTCTTCGTCTGGAAAGGCGTGGAGCCCGACATGCATCCGTACGGGTCTTGTTACCACGACCTGGCCGAGCGGCAGCCGACCGGCGTCATCGAGTTCCTGCGCGCGCGCGACGTGCGCTGCGTGCTGGTGGGCGGCCTGGCGCTGGATTACTGCGTCAAGGTGACGGCCCTGCAGCTGCGTCGCGCCGGGCTGGAGGTCGTGGTCAATCTGGCGGCGTGCCGCGGCATTGCCGCCGCGACGTGCGAACAGGCCAGGCGGGAGCTGAGCCAGGCCGGGGTGCGCACCGTGCCGCATGCCGGCGTGCTGGTGCGCGCCGGCCGCTGACGAAGCGCGCCGCGCTAGTGCTGGCCGGACTGCGACACGGCGTCCGGGCGTTGCGACGGTTCGGCCGGCCCGGCATTGGCCAGCACGCAGCGGTTGCGGCCGCCGGGCTTGGCCGCGTACAGGGCCTGGTCGGCGCGCTTGAGCAGCCGCTGGTAGTCGGGATGCCTGTCGTGGGCCGCCACCCCGATGCTCAGCGTCAGCCGCACTTCGCCGCCATCGGGCAGCACGGTCGCCTTTTCCTGGATGCGGCGGCGCAAGGCCTCGGCCACGTTCAGCGCCTGCGTGCCGTCCGCATCGACCAGTACCACCAGGAACTCCTCGCCGCCGAGACGGAAGGTGTAATCGCCGCCGCGGCTGTACGAGGCAATCAGGGATGCCACTTGCTGCAGCACGAAGTCGCCCGCGTCGTGTCCGTGGGCGTCATTGATCGACTTGAAGTAATCGATGTCGGCCACCAGCACCGACAGGGGTACGCCGGTCTTGCGCGCATACGCCACTTCCTTGCTCAGCACCACGTGCAGGTACTTGCGATTGAGCAGCCGGGTCAGCGTATCGCGGCCCGACTCCAGGTTGCCCGCCTGTTCGAACAGGCCGTCGATCAGAAAGCCGATGGCCTTGGTGGCATCGCGCACGCTGTGCAGGATGGCCAGGCGCTGGTCGGGCGGCGGTTGGGTCTGCTGCGCATCGGCCAGCAACTGGTCGATGTGCTGGAGCTGGCTCGACACGCTGCGGCTTTCGGCCGCGCCTTCGAAGGCGTGCGCCGCCTTGTGGATGAACCACAGGCCGAATTCGGATTTGCGTATGGGGGGCAGCTCGTCCCATGGCTTGCCGACCGACAGGCCGAACATCAACTGGTTCTCCCAGTCGAGCAGGGCGGCGCGCTGGCGCTCCCGCTCGGCCCCGACGTTCTGCGACAAGGCCAGCAGCCGGTAGCCTTCCTCGGCGCGCGCATTGCGGTCGTGCGACACCGAGTAGGCATGGCACATCATCTCGACCGCGGTCATGGTGACATCCGCGACGTAGCGGCATGTCGCGGCCGCCTGCGCGGCCGACAGGCTGGCATCGCGATCCAGCAGTTCGCAGATCCTGCGGATCAGCGCGCACGCGCCGCGCATCACCAGGTGGACCGGGATGTCGATGCGCGCGTGCACTTCGCCGACCTTGCGCTGGAAAGCCACGGTCCGCTCGTATTCCTCGGTGGGGGCGGCGGCGTACACCGACTCCAGCCAATCCTGCATGGAGGCATGCAGCTTGGTCTTGACCAACTGGTCGGACAGGAAGAAGGCCGCGTTGGGATCGGCCAGCATGCACTCGTAGAAATAATCGGCCAGCGCCGCTTTGTTCGCCGTGACGACGTTCCGGGCGGCAACCCATTCATGGGGCGAATAATGCGCGCAAGTGTCTTTCCAGCGCAGGGCCAGGATTTCAGGCGAAGGCTTCAAGTTGTATCCAGCAGGGGGGTGGTCCACAGTAGATTGTAGTCCGCCGTTACGGTTAAAAGTCGCCCTGCGCGGCCCTGGCGCCGAATATGTCCACGATAGGGCGCGCAGGGCATCAATAGGCAAGACTGGGTAATACTTCGGCGGTTTCGGGGTCTTGGCGGGCGCTCAGCCCGCGCGCCACTGGCTGCGCTCGATCATGCGCGCAAAGATGGTGAACGCTTGCGGATCGGTGCGCGCGCCTTGCTCGGCTTCCAGCATGGCCATGGTGCGGTCATGCGGAACCGGGGAGCGGTAGGGGCGGTGCGCGGTAATCGCGTCATAGGCGTCGACCAGCGCGATCAGGCGCGCCTCGAGCGGTATGGCCTCGCCGGCCAGCCCGTCGGGATAGCCCGATCCGTCGTAGTGCTCGTGATGGTGCCTGACGATGCGGCCGATCGCCGCGCCGTCGTCCAGCCCGGTTGCCGCGATGATGCGCTCGCCCAGCACGCTGTGTTCCTGCATGTGGGTCCAGTCTTCGCCCAGCAGGCGGCCCGGATGATGCAGGACGCGATCGGCCACGCCCAGCTTGCCGATGTCGTGCAGGCTCGCGCCCAGTTCCAGGCGGCGTATCGCCATGCCATCCAGCCCGTATGCCCGGCCCAGTTCCCCGGCCAGCGCCGCGACGCGTCCGCTGTGTATGGCAGTGCTGGGGTCGCGTGCGCGCAGCGCGGCAGCCAGGGCGCGGCAGGCGCGCGTATCGGCTTCGGAGCGCGGCAATGATTCAGTTTGCATGACTCGTGTTTCTGATCGAAGTGGTGCTTGCCGCAATGGCCAAATTGACGGCCAAAGCCGCCTCAGTCCCCACGAATGGCGCGCCGGCCGCGGCGGTAGACTGGCGCAGCCTCCTGGAATTCCATTCATGGCGCTGCCCTGGCCGGGCAGTTCTGAACATGCAGACCGACGTCAACATCAATTCGCTAGCAGCCCTGGGCCTCATGGAGGAGATCTTCGCCAACTACCACGCCTATCGCGTCGCCAAGCAGGCGGGCGATACGGGCGAGATGGCGCTCAGGCGCGCGAAGATCGAGACACTGGCCGCCGAGCAACGGCGTGTCATTGCCGCGGTGTGCCGCGATACGGGCGCGCAGTGAGCGACGGCGAGGCGTTTGGCCCTATTGCAGGGGTTGCTGGCCGGCCGCCTCGAGATAGGCGTCGATTGCCAGCTTGAGGTGGGACAGGGCGCTGCCCGTCAGCGGACGCTGGTCGGATTCGGCCAGCAGGCCGCTGGCAGCCTGGCGCAAGGCTGCGCCGAATTGCTCCCGCTGTTCGGCGGGCTGGGCGGCGATCAGGCACTGGACGGTCGTCTCCAGTGCGCTGACCTTGGCAGTGACCTGCTGGATGGCTTGTGCGAAAGCCACCATGATTTCCTGGTTTTCCATCGAAGGACGTCCATATCGGGTTGCGCCAGCCGTATTCCGCGCAAGACTTGTTGCCAAATACCAGGGCCTGGACCCGGCTCGGGTTGCCGGTATCGGCAGCGTCACACGGACCTCGGGAGCAGCGCGGCTTGTCCGGCTGCCCAGCGGTCTGGCTATTTTTTGCAAATTGTAGCGTAGCGAATCGCGGTTTTCGGGCGGACCATGCGCCCGCGCGCGCCGGTGCGCGTGTTGGACTTGAGCGATGTCAAAAGAGGCCGCGCCGGCCGGGCGGAATGAATTCGGATTGCTGTATGGACATACAGTATTCATAGGCCTAGAATCCGCGCTATATGGCCTCGGAATCCCGGGGCCGGGAGGCGGAAACGATGAGCGAGCCGGCGATCGCGTGGCGGCGTGTGGACGATTATTGCTGGGTCGGCCCGCCTGGCTGGACGATCTGCCGGGTCTGGCTGGACGGAAGCTACCAGTACGAGCTGTGGTTCAGCCGCGGCGATGCCGGCACCATCTACGGCATGCGCGCCTCGCTGGAGGGCGCGCAGCATCTGTACATGCAGAAACTGGGGTAATGCGCATGGCGGGCGCGTGCCGGGGCGCGGTAAGATCGATGCCGAAAGGAGGTGCGGATTGATGAAGACGGAACAGAAACGCGGCTTTCTGGACAGGTTCTTTCCGGCAGGCATCCGGCCCGCATGTCCGAAATGCGGCCACCAGGGATTTATCGTGCTGCATGACGACGCGGTGGTGAACGCGGATAAGCCGATCGCCATCGTTGCCTGCGCGTCCGAAGACTGCCATGCCGCGCTCGGCGTTTTGCCAGCCAGCGCGGTATGGGATGAGTAGGAGCAAGCGCAAGGCACGTAGCGGCCGTCCACGCACGCTTGTCCTTCATCGCGCACAAAACAAAATGCCCGCAAGCGATTGCGGGCATTTTGTTTTGAATTCTCTAGTGGCGCATCCCTGATTCGAACAGGGGACCTGCGGATTATGATTCCGTCGCTCTAACCGGCTGAGCTAATGCGCCATCCCTGGTCTGGCGCAAACAAGAGTCAGCTGCCAAACGAAGAACGAAATTCTAGCATGAAAGATTTTGTATGTGCAACATGCCGGCCTTTCAAGCGTCGCGGGCAAGGCGGATGCCGGAGAATTGCCAGCGCGCCTCGGGCGGGAAGAAGTTGCGGTAGGTGGCGCGGATGTGTTCGCGCGGGGTCGCGCACGAGCCGCCGCGCAGCACGTATTGGTTGCACATGAACTTGCCGTTGTATTCGCCGACGGCGCCGGCTGGAGGCGTGAAGCCCGGGTAGGCATCGTACGCGCTGCAGGTCCATTCCCAGACGTCGCCGTACAACTGCACCGGCACGCCGGCGGCCGCGCGGCGCGGCGCGGGCCGCGGATCGAGGTGGCCGCTTTCGAGCAGGTTGGCCGGCGCGTCCGCGCTGGCCCCAGGGGCGCGGGCGGCGAGTTCCCATTCTGCTTCGCGCGGCAGGCGCACGCGTGCCCAGCGCGCGTACGCGTCGGCCTCGTAATAGCTGACGTGGGTGACCGGCGCATGCGGCTCCAGCGCATGCAGGCCGTGCAGGGTGAAGACGCGTCACTCGTCTTTCTGGCCTTCCCAGTACAGTGGCGCGCGCCAGTTCTGCTGGCAGGCCTGGTCCCAGCCGAGCGACAGCCAGAGCTCGGGGCGGCGATAGCCGCCGTCCTGGATGAAGGCCAGGTATTCCCCCTGGGTGACGGGGCGGTCGGCCAGGTGAAACGGTCTGAGCAGTACCTCGTGCGCCGGGGTTTCGTTGTCGAAGGCAAAGCCTTCACCGGCGTGGCCGATGCCCACGATGCCGCCGTCATAGCGGGTCCAGCCCGCCGGCGTGCCGGCCGGCAGCGCCGGTATGCCGGGCGGCGCGTAGGCCGGCCGCAGCGGGTTGCAGCTGAACAGGTGCTTGAGGTCGGTGAGGATCAGCTCCTGGTGCTGCTGCTCGTGGTTGAGCCCCAGTTCCACCAGCGCGTCGAAGTCGCTGTCCACGCCCGCCAGGCGCGCGCACAGCGTTTCCATGGCCTGGTCCACATGCGCGCGGTAGCGCAGCACCTCGTGCAGCGACGGGCGGGTAAGCAGGCCGCGCTGCGGACGCGGGTGGCGGGCGCCGACCGCGTTGTAGTAGGAGTTGAACAGCATGCGGTACTACGGGTCGAACGGCCGGCGGCCAGGCTCGAAGCGGCCGATCACGAAGGTTTCGAAGAACCAGGTCGTGTGGGCCAGGTACCATTTGACGGGGCTGCAGTCCGGCATGGATTGCGCCTGGCAGTCTTCCGGCGACAAGGGCTCGGCCAGCGCCGCGCTTTGCGCGCGGATGCGGGCGTAGCGTCCGGTGGGGTGCGGCGCCGGTTCGGGCGGGCCGGGGCGAGTGAGCAGGCAGGCTGACGACTCCATGGAAGCTCCTTGGCGCATGGCGGTGGGGCGGGCCTGGGTTCAGGCCCGGGCGCTGAATACGGAAAACCAGTCGCGCGCGTCCGACCAGTGCCGGATGTCGCCGTAGCCGGCGCGGCGCAGCAGGTCGACGAAGCGTTCGATGGTGTATTTATAGGAGTTTTCCGTGTGGATGCGTTCGTCGGCCTGGAAGCGCCGCTGGCCGCCGGGCCAGCGCACGCGTATGTCGCTGCGTGCCTGCAGGTGCATTTCCATGCGGCTGCGCGGCTCGTTGTAGAGGGCGACGTGGGTCCAGTCGCGTACGTCGAAATCGCTGCCGAGTACGGAGTTGACGTGCCGCAACAGGTTCAGGTTGAAGGCGCCGGTCAGGTGCAGGGCATCGTCGTAGGCGGGTTCGACGATGGCGCGCGCCTTGACGCGGTCGACGCCGATCAGCAGCCCGCCGCTGACGCCCGCCTGCGCACGCAGGCTGGCCAGCAGTGCCAATGCGGCGTCGGGGTCGAGGTTGCCGATGCTGGAGCCTGGATAGAAGAACAGCCGGCCCTGGGCGTCGATGGCCTCGGGCAGATCCAGTCCCGCATTGAGGTCGCGGCCCAGCGGCAGCACGTCCAGCCATGGGTGGGCGCGCCGCACGCGCGCCACGGCCTGTCCGAGGAAATCGGTGGAAATGTCGATGGGCACGTAGCGCTGCGGCCGCAGACAGGGCAACAGGCGCTCGGCCTTGGCGCAGTCGCCCGCGCCGAGGTCTATCAGGGTGCGAACCGGCCCGGTGTGGCGGGCGATGGCCTCGAGGTGGGTGGCGAAGATTTCCGCTTCGCAGCGTGTGGGGTAATACTCGGGCAACTGCGTGATCGCGGCGAACAGGCTGGAGCCGAGCGCGTCGTACAGGTATTTGGGGTCGATGCGGGCGGGATGCGCCTGCAGGCCGGCCAGCAGGGCGTCCAGGGCCGGGTCGACGCCGGTGGCCTCGGGCATGAAAGGCGCGGCGGCGGCAAGCATCGTGGGCGTGTGGGCCATGACGGGGTTCCTTCCAGATGGGATGGAAGGGATCTATTGTGAGCGGCGGCGCCGTGTCGGTGTCAAGCGCTAACGTCCCGGCTGCAATGGACTTTTACGAAAAGAAAAAAGCGCGGGGCGGCGATGCGCCGCAAACGCCGTTCCCGGGCAGCCGCGAGAGGGAGGCGCCGGATTCGCATTCGGTTGCCAATTGACACGCCCGCGCCGGCGTGCGCCGGCCTGCTCCGGGCGGCGGAAATACTGCTTTACCGCTGGTTGCCAAACCAGAGGCGTGCGGCGCGGGCCCCGGTCAGAATACGGGCGTGTCATAAGGCCAAGTGGGAGATTCGCTATGTCGTCGATCGTGGTGGCACGGTTCGATAGCGTCCCTTCGGCGAGAAGCGCTGCGCACGCGTTGGTCGGCGACGGCTTTCGCGAAGAGGCAATCAGTATCCTGTACGGCGACCCGGATCGTACGGGCCGGCGGATGGGCCGGCCGGCCTGGCGTTTCGGGCCGGACCTGCGCACCCGCGCCGCGCGCTGGCGCGCCATTGTCAGCGCCGCGGCGCTGGCGACCATCGGTACCCTGGGCGGCGTGATCGTACCCGTGCTGACCGGCTACGGCCGCGTGGGCATGGTGGTGGGCGCGGCATTGGGCGCCTATGCGGGCGCCCTGGCGGGCGCCTGTTGGATGGCCAGCGGCCTGCGCCGCGCGCGCGCCGAAGCGGCCTACGCCGGCCAGCTGGCGCGCGATCGGGTGGTGCTGCTTGCCGTGCAGGTGCATCCCGACGACGAAGAGGCCGCGGCCGCGCTGCTGCGCGACGCCGGCGGCCTGCAGGTAGAGAAGGCGCGCAGCCGCTGGTGGCCGGGCGCACGTGGCCAGTCCACGCCCACAGGCTGGCGCACGCGTGCCCCGCGCCCGCCGGCGCAGCGCACGCAATGGCAACCCTGAGGCGCGGCTTCGCGTGCCGCCTGGCGCGCCAAGTGGCCGTCATGTTCATGTTGGCGGCGTTGGGCGCATGCGCCACGGTGCCGGGCATGCAGGGGCTGCGCGAGCGGCGCGCCCAGGCCGGGCTGTCCACCGACTACGGCTGGCAAAGCCTGCAGCGCAGCCACACGATCGTGACGGACGCGACCGGCGGGGACGGGGACGATGCCATGGCGCGCCACCTGGCCGTCGAGGCGGCCATCAGCGGCGCCCCCTTGGTGGCGGGCAACCAGGTCCGCCTGCTGGCCGACGGGCCGGCGACCTACCGCAGCATGCTCGACGCCATCGCGCAGGCCCGCCGCTATATCCACATGGAAACCTACATCTTCGAAGATGACGAGGCCGGCCAGCGTTTCGCCGACGCCCTGATGGCGGCGCGCCAGCGCGGCGTCGAGGTGGCGGTGATGGTCGATGCGGTGGGCACGCTGAATACGCCGCGGCAGTGGTTCGAGCGTCTCAAGCAGGGCGGAATCAAGGTGGCGGTGTTCAATCCGGTCAACCCGGCGCGCGCCGGCCTGGGCTGGGCGCCCAACCAGCGCAACCACCGCAAGCTGCTGGTGGTCGACGGTCAGGTGGGCTTCCTGGGCGGGCTGAATATCAGCAGCGTCTATTCGTCCGGATCGCGCTCTGGCTCGGGTTCGGGGCGTGCGGCGCAGGCGCCCGGGCCGGCCGCGTCCCGTGCCGATACCGCGCCGTGGCGCGATACCCATATCGCGGTGCGCGGACCGGCGGTGGCGGAGATCGAGCGCGTCATCCAGGACGGCTGGCTGCGGCAGACCGGCGCGCCGCTGGGCGGCGGCGCGGTGCGGCTGAGCGTGCCCGCGCCGGGCGATCTGCATGTGCGCATCCTGGCCAACGAGCCCAACGAGCGCGACGGCTATACCGTTTACCTGACGCTGATGTCGGCGTTCGAAAGCGCGCGGCAGTCGATTCACATCACCATGGCCTATTTCGTGCCCGATCCGGCCTTCGTGCGCGTGCTGGCCGATGCCGCGCGGCGCGGGGTCGATGTGGCGCTGGTCCTGCCGGGATTCAGCGATTCATCGCTGGTCTGGTACGCGGGACGCTCGCATTACCAGGCCCTGCTCGATGCCGGCGTCAAGCTGTACGAGCGGCGCGATGCGCTGTTGCACGCCAAGACGGCGGTGGTCGACGGCGTGTGGTCCACGGTCGGGTCGAGCAACATGGATTGGCGCAGTTTTGCATTGAACTACGAGCTCAACGCGGTCATCGTCGGGGCCCGCTTCGGCGCCGAGATGGAGGCGCTGTTCGAACGCGACCGCGCCGCCGCCGTGCCGATCGACCCGCGCAACTGGGCCGATCGCGGCGCCGACGATCGCTTCATGGAGGCGTTTTCGCGCCTGTTCGAGCGCTGGCTGTAGCCGGCCTTGCTAGGCGTGCGCAGGCGCGCCGGCCGGGCGCAGCGCGGCCAGCGCCGCGCTGATGTCCATGGCGGGCTGGAACGAGTCGGCCTGCGCCATGCCCCAGCCCACCTGGAACACATGATGGCGGAATTCGCCGCGCAGCAGCTCGCCCGGCGCCAGTTCGGGAAACAGCGCCGACAGCAGGCGTACTTCGCTCGACGAGATGCGCCGCGCGATATGGTGCGGACGCAGCTGCCCCGGGTGGGTCAGGCCGGCGGCGCCCAGCAGCTCGGCCAGGGCGTGCAGCGTATTGCCGTGAAAGTTGGCCACGCGCTGCGCCTTGTCCGGCACGACCAGCGCGCGTTGGCGCAGCGGGTCCTGGGTCGTGACGCCGGTGGGGCATTTGCCGGTATGGCAGGCCTGCGCCTGGATGCAGCCGATGGCGAACATGAAGCCGCGCGCGGCGTTGCACCAGTCAGCTCCCATGGCCATGGCGCGCGCCATGTCGAAGGCGGTGATGATCTTGCCCGACGCGCCCAGCTTGATGCGGTCGCGCAGGTTCACGCCGATCAGGGTGTTGTGCACCAGCCGCAGCGCCTCGCGCAGCGGCGTGCCGACGTGGTCGACGAATTCCACCGGGGCGGCGCCGGTGCCGCCTTCGGCGCCGTCGACCACGATGAAGTCCGGCGTGATATTGGTTTGCAGCATGGCCTTGACGATGGCGAACCATTCCCACGGGTGGCCGACGCAGAACTTGAAGCTGACCGGCTTGCCGCCGGACAGCTCGCGCAGCCGCGCCACGAAATGCAGCAGGCCGACCGGCGAGTCGAAGGCGCTGTGGCTGGAGGGCGAGTTGCAGTCCTGCCAGGCCGGCACGCCGCGCGCCTCGGCGATTTCCGGGGTGACCTTGCCGGCGGGCAGGATGCCGCCGTGGCCCGGCTTGGCGCCTTGCGACAGCTTGATTTCTATCATCTTCACCTGCGGCGTACAGGCGTTCTTGACGAAGGCTTCCTCGGAAAAGGCGCCGTGGGCGTCGCGGCAGCCGAAATAACCCGAGCCGATATTCCAGACCAGCGATCCGCCGCGCTCACGGTGGTAGCGGCTGATCCCGCCTTCGCCGGTGTCATGCGCGAAGTCGCCGATGCGCGCGCCTTCGTTGAGGGCCAGCACGGCGTTGGCCGAGAGCGCGCCGAAGCTCATGGCCGAGATGTTGAAGGCCGACATGGAATACGGCTGGCGGCACTCGGGGCCGCCCACCGTGACGCGGAAGTCGGCATCGGCCACGTGCGCCGGCGTCATGGAGTGATTGATCCACTCGTAGCGGTCGCCATAGACATCTTCCTGCGTGCCGAAGGGCCGCTTGTCGATGTCCTGCTTGGCGCGCTGGTAGACGATGGAGCGCTGCGCGCGCGAGAACGGCGAGGCGTGGGTATCGTCTTCGAGGAAGTACTGGCGGATCTCGGGCCGGATGAATTCGAACAGGAAGCGCAGGTTGCCCAGGACCGGGTAGTTGCGCCGGATGGCGTGGCGGGTCTGCAGCAGGTCGTATACGCCGAGCAGGGACAGCAGCACGAAGGGGACGGCTGCCCACAGCCAGGCGCGCGACGAATGGACCGCCAGCGCCGAGGTCAGGGCGGCGCCGATCAGCATCAGCGCGAATGTCGTATAGCGGCCAGCAATCCAGTTCATGCTCCATCTCCGGGGGGCGTAATGGAGGCAACCATACCAGATGCCGGTTTACGGCTGGCTGGCCGCGCCGGGGCTCAGCAGCTGGAGGCCGCGGGCGTCTTTTCCACCGCCAACCCGAACCAGGGGCGCAGCCGCACGCCCAGCGCGCTGCCCAGGAAGGCCGCCGGCAGCCACAGCCAGGCGTGCAGGCTGCCGGACAGGATGCCGCTGAAATAGGCGCCGATATTGCAGCCGAAGGCCAGCCGCGCGCCGTAGCCCAGCAGCAGGCCGCCCACCACGGCGGCCAGCAGCGAGCGGGCCGGCACTTTCCACACCGGGGCGAACTTGCCGGCGGCCGAGGCGGCTGCCAGCGCGCCCAGCATCAGGCCGATGTCCATGACCGAGGTGATGTCCTGGCGCACCGGCGCGGCCAGCGCGGCCTGCTGCCTGGACCAATAGGCCCCGCTCGCCACATCTCCGCCCAGCGCGTCCAGCGCCTTGGCGCCCCACAGCGCAAAGGCCGAGGTGATGCCCCAGGGCCGGCCGGCCAGGGCCAGCGTGGCGAAGTTTAGCACCACCAGGGCAATGCCGCCCCAGACCATGGGCCACGGGCCTTGCAGCAGCGACGGCGTGCGGCTGGTACGCGCGGCGTGCGAAATGAGCTGGCCATGGCGGCGCTTTTCCAGCACGGTGGTCGTCCAGGCGATCAGGGCGAATACGGCCAGGTTGGCCAGCAGCGCGCCCGGCAGCCCCCAGCTCTTGATCAGCGAGGTGGGCGGCAGCGCGGGCAGGGCCGACCACCAGCCGAAGTTGGCCGTCGCGATGACCGAGCCGACGATGAAGAACAGCAGGGTGACCAGCATGCGGGTATTGCCGCCGCCGACGGCGAACAGGGTGCCCGAGGCGCAGCCGCCGCCCAGCTGCATGCCGATGCCGAACAGGAAGGCGCCCAGCACGACCGACACGCCCGGCGGCGAGACAAAGCCGCTGACGGGCTGGCCCCACAGGGTGCCTTGCGCGAGGAAGGGGAAGAACAGCAGCACGCCGACGGCCAGCATGACCATCTGGGCGCGCAGGCCGGCGCCGCGCCGGTCGGACACGAAGACGCGCCAGGCCTGGGTGAAGCCGAACGACGCATGGTAGAGCGTTACGCCCAGCAGGGCGCCCACCACCCATAGCGCGCTCTGGCGCCACCCGACGCTTTGCAGCAGATAGGCCGCGCCGGCCAGCACCAGCAACAGCGCCGCCCACAGCGGCTTGTGGTTGATGCGGATCGGCGGCAGCGCCGACGGCAGGTCGAGGGTGGAGGTATTGATACTCATGATGACATCCCGGAGGGGGTGTAAGAAAAGGGACAGGGCGCTGGCGCGCCCTGGGTCATTGCAATATAGGACGGGCGGCAAATTTCCCGAACTAGTTATTGTTGATTTCTTAATTTCTTTTGGTTATTTGTCGGAGAGGGCTCAGCCCAGGGGCTGGCGGCCTATCCATGCCACCAGCGCCGTGATGGTGGGCACCGACAGCACCGTCGACAGCAGGATGGCGCGCGACGAAGGGCGCGCGTCGCGTCCGTAGAGCTGGGCCAGCATGAAGGGGCCGGTGCCTATGGGCAGGGCGGCCATCAGCACCGCGCACCAGGCCCACAAGGGCGGCATGTCGAACACCGCGAATGCCAGCACCGCCGTGACGGCGGGGTGCAGCAGCAGCTTGCCGTCCACCATGAGCCCCACCGTGCCGCGGTCGCCGCCGGGCTGCGATTGCGCCAGGAACAGGCCGATGGTCACCAGCGCGCAAGGGCTGGCCGAGGCGCCCAGCAGCGCCGCATAGTTGTCCAGCCCGGCTGGCAGCGTGATGCCGGCGGCCGCACAGGCCAGCCCCAGCAGGGGCGCGGCCAGCAAGGGGTTGCGCAGCAGCGCCCGCGCCACTTTGAGCAGGGTGGCGCTCCAGTGGCGGTCGCGGTGCTGGTCGAACTCGATCAGCGCGATGGCCACGCCAAACAGGACGCAGGCCGTCAGCAAGGTGGTGATGATGGCGGGCGCCAGGCTGGCCGGGCCCAGCAGCGCCAGGCACAGCGGGATGCCCATGTAGCCGGCGTTGCCGTACGAGGTGGCCAGGCCTTCCAGGCTCAGGTCCGTCAGCCGCGCGCCGTCGCGGCGGCAGGCCAGGATGGCGGCTCCGAATGTCAGGGCGATGCCGCCGGCCACCGCGGCCGTGAAGCCCCAGTAGTCGGCCAGCTGGCGCAAGTCGGCCTGGGCCATGGCGCGAAACAGGAGCGCCGGCAGCGACAGGTACACCACGTAGCGGTTGAGCGCGTCGGTGGCGCTGGGGCCCAGCACGCGCCAACGGGCGGCAAGCCAGCCTGTCAGGATAAGGGCGAATACCGGTAGCGCGGCGGTCAGGACGGCTTGCATGGGCGAGGTTGTTACAAGGAGGCCACATTCTACTGCCGCGGGGTTCAAGGCCGCCGCCGGCCCTGCGACAATGAGAGCGGGCGGCGCACAGGCGCGCCGCCGCAAGCATAGAAGGGGAATCGCCATGCCGCAAACCGCCGCGCCGTTACGCATCGTATTGGGAACCTGGGACCGTCTGCGCGAAGACGCCACCACCGTGCGCTTCGAGGTGTTCGTCGCCGAACAGCGCGTGCCCGAGGATATCGAATTGGACGATTTCGACCCGCTGTCGGTCCACGCGGTCGCCTATGGCGCCGACGGCGCGCCGCTGGGTACCGGCAGGCTGTTGCCCGATGGCCACATCGGGCGCATGGCGGTGCGCAAGCGCGCCCGGGGGCTGGGCGTGGGCGGGCGGATACTGGATGCGCTGATCGAGCAGGGCCACGGCGATGGGCATCGCATGCTGGTGCTGCACGCGCAATCGCACGCGCGCGGCTTTTACGAAGCGCACGGTTTCCAGGCCGAAGGCGACGAGTTCGTCGAGGCGGGCATCGCGCATGTCGCGATGACGCGCGAACTGGCGCGCTAAAGCGCTTGCCGCAGCAGGCGCAAAGAAAAAAACCCGGCGCTTGCGCGACCGGGGTTTTTTGGCACATCACGACAGGTATCGTGAAGTATGTATTGGTGCCCAGGAGAGGACTCGAACCTCCACACCTTGCGGCACATGGACCTGAACCATGCGCGTCTACCAATTCCGCCACCTGGGCTTTGCTGCCTGCCGCCGCTGTCGCTGCGTCAGATCAAGCAAGGAGGCGAATTATGCACATTTTTTCGCGGTGGTGCAAGTCGGCCTGAAAAAATCGCGGCCTGCGGTCCTGTGGCACACTGCGCCCACCAGGCGGCTCGTCTTCGCCGCGATGCGTTTTCCATGTCCCGTCCCGTATGCGCGCGCTGCGCGCGGCCCCGATCCCATTGCCTGTGCGCGCTGATACCCGCGCTCTCGTGCCGTACCCGCGAGTTGTTTTTGCAACATCCGGCGGAAGCGCGCCATGCGCTCAACACCGCCCGCCTGGCCGCACTCGGGTTGCGCCAGGCCGAGTTGCACGTGGGCGAGCGCTTCGATCCCGCGTTGTGGCGGCGGCCCGGCATGCGCAGCTGGCTGCTGTTTCCGGGCGAGGCGGCGCGCGAGCCGGGGCCGGTGGGCGAGGGCGGGCCGCTGCTGCTGGTGGTTCCCGATGGTTCGTGGCGGCAGGCGCGCGGACTGGTGGCGGGCAATCCCGATCTGGCCAGCCTGCCGCGCCTGGCGCTGCCGGCCGATGGCGTTTCCGCTTATCGGGTGCGCCACGCCGATCTGCCGGGCGCACTGTCGACCATCGAGGCTGTCGTGCAGGTGCTCAACGCGCTGGAAGCGCCGGCGCGTTTCGATGCCTTGCTGGCGCCCTTTCATGCGCTGGTGCAGGGGCAGGTGAGGGCGATGGGCGATGAGGTCTATCAGCGCCACCACGTGCGGCGCGCAGGCCGTCGCGGCAAAAGCGGCTGAGACGGCGCGGCAAAGAGAAAGCCCCGGCAATCATGCGATTGACCGGGGCTTTCATGAAGGCAGGCCATGCCTGCCTTGCGAATTCCGTGGTGCCCAGGAGAGGACTCGAACCTCCACACCTTGCGGCACATGGACCTGAACCATGCGCGTCTACCAATTCCGCCACCTGGGCACTGTCTCAGAGCTTGTGATACCCTGCCGGCTTGCTGCTTTCGAGGTGCCTGTCACGTTGCCGGAAACAGCGTCCTTGCGGTTTACCTTGCAGTGTTTAATCCGTAGACTTGCGTATCCGGATTTTCTGTCAGGTGTTTCGCCGGGACGTCGATTCGACGTTGAAACAAAACTACTTCAAAATCACCAAATACCGGATTCAGTCTGATCACCTGCCTGACAAACAGGCCGATAATGCTGTGATAATACTGAATCGAGTATCACTTTCTGCTGCAGTGTTGCCGCTGGGCTAACCACAGAAGCTGCGCATTATATACGGAACTTTCAGCTTTGGCAAAACGATCGAAAAACGAATCCAATAACAACAGATCTACGCCCGTCTTGCCCGATGTGCCTGCCGACTTCGACCCCGATGTCCCTTCACGCGAAGCCATTCTGACGGCGTTGCGGTCGGCCGGGGCGCCGTTGTCGCCGGCCGAACTGGCCGAACGCATGGGCGTGGAACGGCCCGCGACGCTGGTCGGCTTCGAGCGCCGGCTCGGGGCGATGGAGCGCGACGGTCAATTGCTTCCCAACCGCAAGGGCGTGCTGCTGCTGGCCACCAAGCTGGATTTCGTGGCCGGCCGCGTACAGGGCCACCGCGATGGCTTCGGCTTCCTGGTGCGGGATGACGGCGGGCCCGATATTTTCCTGTCGCCGCGCGAGATGCTCAAAGTGCTGCACGGCGACCGCGTCCTGGTCAAGCCGTCGGGCGAGTACCGCGGCAAGCCGGAAGGCGCCATCGTCGAGGTCATCGAGCGGCGCACCAACAAACTGGTGGGCCGTTTCCTGCACGAACATAGGTTGTCCATCGTCGTGCCCGAGGACCAGCGCATCAAGCACGACATTCTCATTCCGCCCAGCGACACCAACGGCGCCCAGCACGGGCAAGTGGTGTCGGTGCAGATCATGGAGCAGCCCACCCGCCATACGCAGCCGCTGGGCCGCGTGTATGAGGTGCTGGGCGAGATCGACGATCCCGGCATGGAAATCGAGATCGCGGTGCGCAAGTTCGACGTGCCGGTCGATTTTTCGGAGCCCGCGAACAAGCAGGCCGCGCGGCTGCCGGACTCGGTACGCAAGACCGATCTGAAGCAACGCGTCGATCTGCGCGACGTGCCGCTGATCACCATCGACGGCGAGGACGCGCGCGATTTCGACGACGCGGTGTACTGCGAGCCGGTCGAACTGGGCACCGGCCAGCGCAAGCGGCCGGCCTGGCGCCTGCTGGTGGCCATCGCCGACGTCAGCAACTATGTGCGGCCCAACGACGCGCTCGATGACGATGCCTACGAGCGCGGCACCAGCGTGTATTTTCCGCGCCGCGTGATTCCGATGCTGCCCGAGGTGCTGTCCAACGGGCTGTGCTCGCTCAACCCCAATGTCGACCGCCTGGTGCTGGTGTGCGACATGGTGATCCCGGCGACCGGCGCCAAGGCCGGAACGGTGACGGCCTACCAGTTCTACAACGCGGTGATGCATTCGCATGCGCGCACCACGTACACCAGTATCTGGGAGGCGCTGCAGCAGCCGGGCGGCCCGGCTGCCGCGGCGCTGGGCGCCATCATGCCGCATGTGCGCCACCTGCACGAGCTGTACCAGCTGCTGTCGCAGCAGCGGCGCAAGCGCGGCGCCATCGATTTCGACACGGTCGAGACGCGCATCGTCTGCAACGAACTGGGCCGTATCGAACAGATCGTGCCCATGGTGCGCAACGATGCCCACAAGCTGATCGAAGAATGCATGCTGGCGGCCAACACGTGCGCTGCCGATTTCATGTCGCGCAGCAAGCACCCCGGCCTGTACCGCATCCATGAAGGCCCCACGCCCGAGCGCCTGCAGTCCCTGCGTGATTTCCTGCGCACCATGGGCCTGTCGCTGGGCGGCGGCGACGAGCCCACCGCCAAGGACTACGGCGAGTTCCTCGATTCGGTGCGCGGGCGCCCCGACTACCCGCTGCTGCAGACCATGTGCCTGCGCTCCATGCAGCAGGCGATCTACAGCCCGGACAATCTCGGCCACTTCGGGCTGGCGTATCCCGCCTATACCCATTTCACTTCGCCGATCCGCCGTTATCCCGACCTGCTGACCCACCGCGTGATCAAGGCGCTGCTCGAAGGCCAGCGCTACATGCCGGAGCTGGAAGACCAGCCCATCGTCATCGGGCGCTCGCAGCGCGAGCACGAACACGCCGTATGGGAGAAGCTGGGGCTGATCCTGTCGGGCAGCGAACGGCGCGCCGACGAGGCTTCGCGCGATGTCGAAGCCTGGCTGAAGTGCTGGTTCGTCAAGGAGCGCGTCGGCGAGGATTTCAGCGGGACGGTGACGGGCGTGGCCAGCTTCGGCATTTTCGTGACCCTGGATACCTTGCACGTCGAGGGGCTGGTGCACGTCTCGGAACTGGGCGGGGAGTATTTCCAGTTCAACGATGCCTTGCACGAACTGCGCGGCGAGCGCACCGGCATGCGTTACCGCCTGACGGACAAGGTGCAGGTGCAGGTGTCGCGCGTGGACCTGGAAGTGCGCCGCATCGAGTTCCGCCTGGTCAAGGGCACCAGCTTCGACGCGCTGCGCAAGGCCGCCGCGCGCGGTCCCGACGAGGGGCGCAGGGTCAAGAAGGCGGCGGCTCCCAAGCCGGCGGCCCTGAAGGGGCAGACCGCCAAGCAGCGGCGCGCCGAGGCCAAGCAGGCCAGCAAGCCGGCCAATACGCCCAAGGCGGCCAAGAGCGCCGGCGCGTCAGCGCAGAAAAAGCCGGCGCGCGCACGCCATTGAACCGGCCAGGCGGCCCCGTCCGGGGCCGCAGGCGGTAACATTGCACCGTAGACCGGCCCGCCGCCGTTTTCCGGCGGCGTTCCACGTTTCAATCACGAAGGTATTCATTCATGGCGTCGACCCAAGTTCTGGCGGGGTTTCACGCGGTCGTTGCGCGCTTGCGCCACGCGCCCGAGTCGATCAAGGAAATCTATGTCGAGGCGTCGCGGCGCGACAAGCGCATGCAGACGTTCCTGGAGCAGGCCGAACGGGCCGGCCGCCGCGTGCATCCGGTGGCGGCCGAGCGGCTCGACGGCCTGGCGCGCGGCACCCGGCACCAGGGCGTGGTGGCGGTGGCCGAGGAGCGCAGCCTGGCGGTGGGCATCGACGAGGTGCTCGACGTGATCGAGGGGCCGGCGCTGCTGCTGATCCTGGACGGCGTGACGGACCCGCACAATCTGGGCGCCTGCCTGCGCACGGCGGATGCCGCCGGCGTGCATGCGGTCATTGCGCCGCGCGACCGCGCCGTGGGCCTGAACGCCACCGTGCAGCGCGTGGCTTGCGGCGCCGCCGACACCGTTCCCTACCTGACCGTAACCAACCTCGCGCGCACCATGCGCGAGCTGAAAGAACGCGATGTCTGGCTGGTCGGCACCGACGACCAGGCCGGTGAGAGCATGCACCAGGTGGATGCGCGCCGTTCGATGGCGTGGGTCATGGGCGCCGAGGGCGAGGGCATGCGCCGCCTGACGCGCGAGACCTGCGATCAGCTCGTGCGCATTCCCATGCTCGGTTCGGTCGAGAGCCTGAACGTCAGCGTGGCCAGCGCCGTCTGCCTCTACGAATCGGTGCGCCAGCGCCAGGGGTAAACTCTTGCAGCGGCGCGCCGTCGCGCCGCGCGCCTCTTCGAACGTCCGACATCATGCACCAGAACGGCTTTACCACCACCATCGTTCACTCCGACCGCGACCAATCCGCCGAGCACGGCGCCGTGCACAAACCCATGCATCCTTCGTCCGAGTATGTCTACGAAGATGCGCGCGAGCTGGCGGCGGTGTTCCAGGGCAAGGCCGGGTTCACCTACGCGCGGCAGGGCACGCCCACCACCACGGCGCTGGAAGCGCGCATCACGCGCATGGAAGCCGGCAAGAGCACGGTCAGCTTCGCCACCGGCATGGCGGCGCTGGCGGCCATCTTCACCACGCTGCTGCGGCGCGGCGACCACCTGGTGTCCAGCCAGTACGTCTTCGGCAACACCAACAGCCTGCTCAATACGCTGATGGAACTGGGCGTGGAAGTCACCATGGTCGACGCCACCGACGTCCGGCAGGTGCGCGACGCGCTGCGGCCGAATACCCGCATGGTGTTCACCGAGACCATCGCCAACCCCGGCACCCAGATCGCCGACCTGGCCGGCATGGGCGCGTTGTGCCGCGAGCGCGGCCTGGTCTATGTGGTGGACAACACGCTGACCTCGCCGTGGATGTTCCGCCCGGTCGAGGTGGGCGCTTCGCTGGTGATGAATTCGCTGTCCAAGTACATTGCGGGCCACGGCCATGCGCTGGGTGGCGCGGTGACCGATACCGGCCTGTATGACTGGAGCGGGTATGCCAATATCTACGAGTCGTATCGCAAGGGAGCGCCCACCGGTTGGGGGCTGACCCAGATCAAGAAGAAAGGGCTGCGCGACATGGGCGGCACGCTGGCGGCCGAGCCGGCGCACCGTATCGCCATCGGCACCGAAACGCTGGCGCTGCGCATGGCGCGGCATTGCTCCAACGCCCTGGCCCTGGCCACTTTCCTGCAAGGCCATCCGGGCGTGGCGCGGGTGCACTATCCGGGCCTGTCCAGCCATGCGCAACACCAGCGCGCCAGCGAGCTGTTCGACGGCCGCTATGGCGGCCTGCTGGGCGTGGAGCTGGCCGAGGGCATCGATTGTTTCGATTTCCTCAACCGCCTGCGCATCGTGCTGATGGCCACGCACCTGGGCGATACGCGCAGCCTGGCCTTGCCGGCGGCGCATACGATTTATTACGAGATGGGGGCGGAAAAGCGTGCGCAGATGGGCATCGCCGACAGCCTGATCCGTGTATCGGTAGGCATCGAGGACGAGGCCGACCTGCTGTTCGACTTTGACCAGGCATTGCGCGGCTGTTTGCAATCTTGATGCCTGTCCGCGCAGCTCGCCCACGTCACGGAGTCCCACCATGCTGATTCAGATCGCCGATCTCTTCACCCCCGCCGAAGCCGCCCAGATCCGCGCGCGCCTGGAGGCGGCCGATTGGGTCGACGGCAAGGTCACGGCCGGCTACCAGTCGGCGCAGGTCAAGCACAACCGCCAGTTGTCCGAGCAGCACCCGCTGGCGCAGGAGCTCGGCGGCCTCATCCTGCAGCGCCTGGCCGCCAACAACCTGTTCATGTCGGCGGCCTTGCCGCGCAAGATCTTTCCGCCGCTGTTCAACCGCTACGAAGGCGGCGAGGCCTTCGGCTACCACGTCGACAATGCGCTGCGCCCCGTGCCGGGCACGGCAGAGCGCGTGCGCACCGACCTGTCGGCGACCCTGTTCTTTTCCGAGCCGGACAGCTACGACGGCGGCGAGCTGGTCGTCGACGACACCTACGGGCCGCGCACGGTCAAGCTGCCCGCCGGACACATGGTGCTGTATCCGGGCACGAGCCTGCACAAGGTCACGCCGGTGACGCGGGGCGCGCGCATCAGCGCCTTTTTCTGGCTGCAAAGCCTGGTACGCGAAGACAGCCAGCGCAGCCTGCTGCTGGAGATGGATGTGGCGATCCAGCGCCTGAACCAGGATACGCCGGGCCACGCTTCGATCGTGCAGCTGACCGGCGTCTATCACAACCTGCTGCGCCGCTGGACCGACGTTTGACGCGGCGCAGGCGGGCGCGCAAAGGTTTGCACGTAGCGTTTTTGTTTATTGCGAAAAGCGCTAAAAGCTAGTATTGGCGCGGCTCAGGGCGCTGTTTTCTCTTGACAGCCGCGCCCGGCCAAGGCCTAATACTGCTCTGCGTCGCAGCTCCTTCCCTGGCTTCATATGCCTGGAAGTACCTGCGACGCAGCCTTTAAAAAGTTGTGCTTTGCAGCGCAAGAAAAATTTTTTCACTCGTCCGTTCTCTGTTTGCCGGCGCCTGTTTGTCTACTTGCTCTGCGCGTCTGGAAAACCCAATACCTTGTGAGGGGTAAACCTGAATGAACAAAACCGAACTCATCGATCACATCGCCAGCAAGGCCGATATCTCGAAAGCCGCCGCCGGCCGTTCGCTTGACGCCCTGATCGGTGCCGTAAAGACCACCCTGAAGAAGGGCGGCACGGTCACGCTGGTGGGCTTCGGCACTTTCGCCGTGTCCGCGCGCGCCGCACGCACCGGCCGCAATCCGCGCACCGGCGAAACGATCAAGATCAAAAAGGCCAAGGTGCCGAAGTTCCGTCCGGGCAAGGCGCTGAAAGACGCCGTCAACTGATGGACGCAAAGGCAAATCGGCGCTGCCGATTTGCCTAACAAAACCGGGTCCGCTATACTGCGCCCCGCGATTTACTTGAGTGGCCCCGAGGCAGCAATGCGGTGCAAGGGGTGCTTAGCTCAGCTGGTAGAGCGGCGCCCTTACAAGGCGTAGGTCACAGGTTCGACCCCTGTAGCACCCACCAAGAATCAAGGCAGCAAAATCAAGGTAACAATCCTGCGCAAGCAGGCGCAATAACCCCGGCGAGGGCGCATCGGCGCACCGCACGGGGTTTTTTGTTGCGCGCTCGGCGCGTGCCGAGCGCGCGCGGCAGCCTGTTTGCGGCATCGTCGCGGCGGGTTGAATTTCTTGTATTTGGCGACCGAATAGAGCTTGCGAATCATTCGCATTTAATATATCGTGGCGAATTCGGAATAGCCGGATAGGAATGCCGCTTCGTCGTGCATGCCATCCGGCTGAATTGTCAATGTACCTGGCTGATTCATGCCTAGCCCCCAATCTGGTCGGTCTTTTTCATCGCATACGTCGCTTGCCCTGCGCGCGGGCGCCGGATTTACCGTTCTTGCCCTGCATGCCGCAGTCATAGGCGCGGTGTTTCTGTCCAAGACGGAGCGCCCCGAATTGCTGGAGCCCGAGGCGGTGATGGTCAGCATCATCGAGGCGCCCCTGCCGCAGCTGGCGCAGGCCGAGCCCACGCCCGAGCCGCCCACGCCGGTCGAGGAGACGCCGCCCGAGCCCGAGCCCGAGCCGGTGATCGAGCCCGAGCCGGAGCCGGAACCCGAGCCGGTGGTCGAGCCCGAGCCCGAACCCGAGCCGGTGGTCGAGCCCGAGCCCGAACCCGAGCCGGTGGTCGAGAAGCCGCCCGAACCGGCGCCCAAGCCCAAGCCGAAACCCAAACCGAAACCCAAGCCCAAGCCGCAACCCAAACCCGAGGTCCCCCCGGAGCCCAAGAAGATCGAGACGCCGCCTGCCGGCGCGCCTCAGGGGGCCCAGCAGGTGACGCAGGCGCCGCGCCAGGCGCCGCCGCCGGACGAGCCCATCATGGTCTCCAGCGTCGAATACCAGGGCGCGCGCCCCATGCCCGTCTATCCCATGGCGTCCAAGCGCCTGCGCGAGGAAGGGCGGGTGGTGGTGCTGGTGGAAATCAGCACCCAGGGCCTGGTCGATCGCGCCAGCATCGATACCTCGTCCGGCTTTTCGCGCCTGGACGAGTCGGCCTTGGCTGCCGCGCGCAAGGCCCGCTTCAAACCCCTTACCCGTAATGGCGTGGCGTATCCGGCCAAGGCCAAATTACCGTTCGATTTCGTGATGAGGAACTGAGATGTCCAACGCTATCAACACCGCCACGCTGGTGGCGCAAGCGGCCACGCCCTCGGCGGCGGCCACGCCGGACGCGCCCGCTGCCGCGCCGCTGGCCCAGCAGGCCGGCGAGGCCGCAGGCGCCGCCGCCCAGACCGGCGCCGAAGCGCTCAACCAGGCTGCCCAGGCAGGTACCGAGGCGGTCAACCAGGCCGCCCAGGCCCTGAGTGCGGCGGCGCCCGCCGTGCCGCCCGCGCCGCTGGCCACGCCGGACATGGGATTCCTACACTTCGTCGCGCAAAGCGACTTCGTGGGCAAGACGCTGTTCATCATCCTGATCGTCATGTCGCTGGTCACCTGGTACCTGATCGTGGTCAAGGCGGTGGGCAACATGGGCATGCGCAAGCGCGCCGCGCACTTCCTCAACAAGTTCTGGAATGCCAGCTCGCTCGAACAGGTCGAGAACGAAATCGTCACGCACGGTGCGCGCGACCCGTTCTCGCACCTGGCCAGCCACGCCATGCACGCGCAGCAGCACCATGCCAAGTTCGGCGCCACCAAGCTGGAGGAAAGCGGTTCGAATGGCGAGTTCGTGTCGCGCACCATGCGCAAGGTCATCGACGAGGAAACCGCCAAGCTGGAGAACGGCCTGACGGTGCTGGCTTCGGTGGGTTCGACCGCGCCATTCGTGGGGCTGTTCGGCACGGTGTGGGGCGTGTATCACGCGCTGGTCGGTATCGGCCTGTCCGATGGCGTGACCATCAACCGCATCGCCGGCCCGGTGGGCGAGGCCCTGATCATGACCGGCCTGGGCCTGGCGGTGGCCATCCCGGCGGTGCTGGCGTACAACGCCTTCGTGCGCAACAACCGGGTGTTCCTGTCGCGCCTGGATGCGTTCGCGCATGACCTGTTCGCCTTCCTGACCACCGGCCAGCAGGTGGCGGTGTCCGACGGCAAGGTGCGTGCCCTGCGCCGCCAGCATGGCCGGGGGAGCGAATAATGGCTTTCGGCAGCTTCGACAACAAGGGCTCGGGCAGCCACACCGTGTCGGAGATCAACATGGTGCCGCTGATCGACGTCATGCTGGCGCTGCTGGTGATTTTCATCATCACGGCGCCGCTGCTGGCCCATTCGATCCGCATCAACATTCCGCAGGTCAGCGCCGAGCAGATCGAGGAAGAGCCCAAGACGATCGACCTGGCCATCGACGCCAACGGCGCGTTGTTCTGGGACGAGAAGCCGGTCAGCATCGACGACCTGCCCAACCGCTTCAAGGCGATCGCCGGCGACAAGCCGCAGGCCGAGATCCGCATCCGCGCCGACCAGGCAACCCGCTACGAGACGCTGGCCCAGGTCATGGCGTCGGCGCGTCGTTCGGGCATGACCCGCATCGGCTTCATCACCAGCCCCGCGCCCCAGGGCGCGCCCGGCGAGGCCGGCGCATCGGCCGCACCCGCTGCGCCCTGACCGGCCACGGCTCCCGCTCCCGGGGTGTCCGCGCCGCGGGCGCGGGCCTTGCCGTCGGCCCGGATCGCGCTAGAATCGCGGAATGCGAGTACTCGTAATCGAAGATGACACCACCCTGGGCCACGCGCTCCAGGAGTTCCTGGCCGACCAGGGGTATGCGGTCGATTGGCTGACCGAGGGCGACAAGGTCCTGGGAGCCCTGGCGGGCCAGCCCTACGATCTCCTCCTGCTGGACCTCAACCTGCCCGGCATGAGCGGCCTCGACGTACTGCGCCAATTGCGCCAGGACGGCAACCAGGTGCCGGTACTGATCCTCACCGCGCGCGACGGCCTGGACGACCGCGTGGCGGGTCTGGATGCCGGCGCCGACGACTATGTCACCAAGCCTTTCGACCTGCCCGAACTGGCGGCGCGCGTGCGCGCCCTGGGACGCCGCCGGTCCGGGCAGGCGCAGCCCCAGATCGAGGTCGGCCCGCTGGTGTTCGACACCGTCGGGCGCGAGGTGCGCGCCAACGGCACGCGCCTGGCGTTGTCGGTGCGCGAACTGTCCGTGCTGGAAATGCTGATGGCGCGTTCCGGCCGGGTCGTGACCAAACGCCAGATCGTCAATTCCCTGTCTGCCTGGGATGCCGATTTCAGCGAGAATGCCGTCGAGGTGTATGTCTACCGCCTGCGCAAGCGGCTCGAGGGATCCGGCGCCAGCATCCAGACGGTGCGCGGCTTCGGCTACATGCTGGACGTGGAAGCGGCGTGATGAGCCCGGGCCGGCGGACCCAGGCCCGGGGCATGCCGGCCCCGCCAGCCTTCCGACCATGAATTTCCTTCCTCCCACACCGCCGCCGCCCGATCCCGTAGGCTGGAAGCTGCCGCGCGGCTCGCTGGCGCGCCACCTCGTGCTGCGCCTGATGCCGCCGCTGTTGCTGCTGGTGCTGCTGGATCTGGCCGCGACCTGGGTGATCACGCACAAGATCGACATGTCGATCTGGATGCTGGAAGACTTCTTCTGGCTGATGGTGGTGGGCCAGATCGTCCTGATCGCCCTGTTCACCGGCGTCATCATCCGCGGCGTGCGTTCGGGCCTGCGTTCGGTCAATCATCTGGCCGAGGAAATCCGCCAGCGCTCGATCGACGACATGCAGCCCATGGAAGTGGCGGGCCTGCCGGCCGAGATTGCGCCGCTGGTCACGCATATCAATGACCTGCTGGGCCGCCTGGACGCGTCGCTGGCGGCCCAGCGCCGCTTCATCGGCCACGCGGCGCACCAGCTGCGCACCCCGCTGAGCGGGCTGCGCCTGGAGTCCGAGCTGATGCTGGCGCGGCCCCTGCCCGAGGACGTGCGGATGCGCGCCGAGCGCATCAAGGCGGTCAGCGACCGCATGATCCGGCTGGGCCAGCAATTGCTGGTGATGGCGCGCGCCGATCCCGACGCGCGGCCGCAGGACCGCTTCATTCGGCTGGACCTGTGCGAATGGGTCCGCGCCAGCGGCGCCGAGTGGATTCCGCGCGTGCGCGCCGCGCAGGCCGAGATCGACCTGGTGGCGCCCGAACAGCCGGTCTGGATCGATGGCGACCCGCTGCTGCTCGACGAAATGCTGGGCAACCTGATCGATAACGCGCTGCGCTACGGCAAGCCGCGCGGCCGCATTTGCCTGACCATAGACGTCAATCCGCCGGCGCTGATCATCGAGGACGACGGCCCGGGCATCAGCCCCCAGGAGCGCGACAGCGTGTTCGAGGCCTTCTACCGCGCGCCCGATGCCAAGGCTGGCGGCTCGGGCCTGGGGCTGGCGATCGTGCGCGAGATCGCGCACGCCCATGGCGCGTGGTGGAAGCTGTCCAGCCGGCCCGAGTATGCGGGCACGCGGCTGTCGGTGGTGTTTCCCGGCCCGCGCATCGGTACGCAACTCACCCGACAAGAACGAGCATCATGACCCACACCGCCGCCGGCGCGCCCCGCGACGCCAAGACCGCCATCCACGCGCCGTCGTCGCGCATGGCATTGATGCTGGGGGCGTTGGGCGTGGTGTACGGCGATATCGGCACCAGCCCGCTGTATACCTTGCGCGCCTGTCTGAACACCATCGACGACCTGCAGCCTGCCCACGTGCTGGGGGTGCTTTCCATCCTGTTCTGGCTGCTCATGATCGTGGTGTCGCTCAAGTATGTGACGCTGGTGCTGCGCGCCGACAATCGGGGCGAGGGCGGCACGCTGGCGCTGCTGGAGCTGGCCGTGCGCGGCCGCGAGGGCAGGGCGCGCTGGCTGCTGATCGTGCTGGGCATCTTCGGCGCGGCGCTGTTCTATGGCGACAGCATGATCACGCCGGCGATTTCCGTCCTGTCGGCGCTCGAAGGCATCAGCATCGTGTCGCACACGCTCGAACCCTGGGTGGTGCCCGTGGCGCTGGTGGTGCTGGTTGCGCTGTTCGCCATCCAGTCGCACGGCACCGGCGCGGTGGGCAAGCTGTTTGGTCCCATCATGGCGCTGTGGTTCGCGACGCTGGCGGTATTGGGCGGCTATCAAATCTGGCTGACACCGGAGGTGCTGGCCGCGCTCAATCCAGTGTGGGCGCTGCGCTTCATCGCCGAGTTCCCGGTGATGAGTTTCCTGTTGCTGGGCGCGGTGGTGCTGGCGCTGACCGGCGCCGAAGCCCTGTATGCGGACATGGGGCATTTCGGGCGGCCGGCGATCCGGCGCGCCTGGTTCGCCATGGTGTTGCCGGCGCTGACGCTGTGCTATTTCGGCCAGGGCGCGTTGCTGCTGCGCGACCCGGCGGCGATCCGCAACCCGTTTTTCCTGATGGCGCCCGAATGGGGGCTGGCGGCGCTGGTCGGGCTGGCCACGGTGGCCACCGTGGTGGCGTCCCAGGCGGTGATCTCCGGCGCCTTTTCGGTGACGCGGCAGGCCGTGCAGCTGGGTTTCTGGCCGCGCATGCAGATCCTGCACACCTCGGCGGTCGAGAAGGGGCAGATCTACCTGCCGCAGGTCAATGCCTTGCTGCTGTGCGCCGTGCTGGTGCTGGTGCTGCTGTTTCGCAATTCCGAGAACCTGGCCGCCGCCTACGGTTTTGCCGTGACCGGGACCATGCTGACGACCTCGGTGCTGGCGTTCGCGGTGTTGCCGCGCGATTCCACCGGCGGCAAGCGGGTGCTGTGGATGGTGCTGCTGGGCGCGCTGCTCGTGATCGACATCCTGCTGTTCGGCGCCAATATCTTCAAGATCCACGAGGGTGGCTGGCTGCCCTTGCTGGTCGGGGTGGTGGTGTTCACGCTCATGATGACGTGGCGGCGCGGTCGCCGCCTGCTGGCCGACATGCAGGCGCGCGACCGGCAGCCTTTGCGGGAGTTCATGACGCAGCTCGAGGCGTTCCCGCCGGCGCGGGTGCAGGGCACGGCGATCTTCATGACCATGAACGCCGGCAACGTGCCGCCGGCGTTGCTGCACAATCTCAAGCACAACAAGGTCCTGCACGACCACGTGCTGTTCCTGTCGATCCGGGTGGCCGATGTGCCCTACGTCTCGGAGGACGAGCGCTTCGAGATGCACAAGATCAGCGCGTCGAGCTGGCAAGCAAGCATCAACTACGGCTTCAAGGAAGATCCGGACGTGCCCGACGCCTTGCGCCAGGTGGCCGAGGCCTATCCCGAGATCGACCTCGAACCCATGCGGACCTCGTTCTATCTGTCGCGCCAGACCGTGGTCGCGGCCCGGCGGCCGGCCATGGCGCGCTGGCGTCGCGCCCTGTTCGCTTTCATGGCGCGCAACTCGACCCGCAGCACCCGATTTTTCAAGATTCCGCCCAACCGCGTGGTGGAAATGGGCATGCAGGTGGAACTGTAGGCGCCTGTTCCGGCATGGGGGGCGACACCTGCAGCAAAAGGGTGCCTGTCCCGGCAGGGACAGGCACCCCCGCGGCGGTTGCCGCCTATTTCTTGCCGTCCTTGATCTGCGGCAGCGCCGAGCCGGCCGACGGGGCCAGCAAGCCGGTCTTGACGTAGGTGAACAGCTTTTCGCGGGTATCGACGATGTCGAGGTTGCGCATGGTGAGTTGGCCGATGCGGTCGGCCGGCGTGAAGGGGGCGTTTTCCACCTTCTCCATGGACAGCCGCTCGGGCGCGTACGTCAGGTTGGCCGATTCGGTGTTCAGCAGCGAGTAGTCGTTGCCGCGGCGCAGTTCGAGCGTGACTTCGCCGGTGATGGCGCGCGCGACCCAGCGCTGTGCGGTTTCGCGCAGCATGATGGCCTGCGGGTCGAACCAGCGGCCCTGGTACAGCAGGCGGCCCAGCTTGCGGCCGTTCTCGCGGTACTGCTCGATGGTGTCTTCGTTATGGATGCCGGTGACCAGGCGCTCGTAGGCGATGAACAGCAGCGCCAGGCCCGGGGCTTCGTAGATGCCGCGGCTCTTGGCTTCGATGATGCGGTTCTCGATCTGGTCGCTCATGCCCAGGCCGTGGCGGCCGCCGATGCGGTTGGCTTCCAGCAGCAGTTCGACCGGGTCGGCGTACTCGACGCCGTTGAGGGCGACCGGCTGGCCTTCCTCGAAGCGCACCGTCACTTCCTCGGCCTTGATCTGCACGCTGTCCTGCCAGAAGGCCACGCCCATGATGGGCTGCACGATACGGATGCCGGAGTTCAGGAGCTCCAGGTCCTTGGCCTCGTGGGTGGCGCCGAGCATGTTGGAGTCGGTCGAGTAGGCTTTCTCGGCCGACATCTTGTAGTCGAAACCGGCCTGGCGCATGTACTCGGACATTTCCGCGCGGCCGCCCAGCTCGTCGATGAAGGTCTGGTCCAGCCAGGGCTTGTAGATCTTCAGGTCCGGGTTGGTCAGCAGGCCGTAGCGGTAGAAGCGCTCGATGTCGTTGCCCTTGAACGTGCTGCCGTCGCCCCAGATGTTGACGCCGTCTTCCTTCATGGCGGCCACCAGCATGGTGCCGGTGACGGCGCGCCCGATAGGCGTGGTGTTGAAGTAGGTCAGGCCAGCGGTCGAGATATGGAAGGCGCCGGCCTGCAGCGCGGCGATCCCTTCGGCGACCAGTTGCGCGCGACAGTCGACCAGGCGGGCGGCTTCGGCGCCGTATTGCATGGCGCGGCGGGGGATTTCATCGTAGTCCGGCTCGTCGGGCTGGCCCAGGTTGGCGGTGTACGCGTAGGGCACGGCGCCTTTCTGGCGCATCCACAGCAGCGCGGCGCTGGTATCGAGGCCGCCGGAAAAGGCGATGCCGACCTTCTGGCCGGTAGGAAGGTTCGGGAGAATAGTAGTCATTGTTTGAGGTGAAACGCCAACAGGACTTTGACAGCAACGGGCCGTCAAACAAGAAGTCTAACGGGGCATTTTAGCGCTTTTGGGCGCAGGCGGCCGGACGGCGCCGGGGCGCTGCGCCCGGCCGCCCGTGGCCGCGCGGGCCGCGCCGGTTCAGGCGAGCTGGCCCAGCAGCAGGAATTCCATCAGCGCCTTCTGCACGTGCAGGCGGTTCTCGGCCTCGTCCCAGACCACGCTTTGGGCGCCGTCGATGACTTCGCCGGTGACTTCCTCGCCGCGGTGCGCCGGCAGGCAGTGCATGAACACGGCCTGCGGGTCGGCGGCGGCCATCATCTCGGCGTCCACGCACCAGTCGGCGAAGGCGGCGCGGCGCTCCTCGTTCTCGGCTTCGTAGCCCATGCTGGTCCAGACGTCGGTGGTCACCAGGTGCGCGCCCTGGCAGGCCTGCATCGGGTCCTTGAACTGCTTGAGCACGCCGGCGGCCGGCGCGCCGATGCGGGCCGGGTCCAGTTCGTAGCCGGCGGGCGTCGACACATGCAGCGTGAAGCCCAGCATTTCGGCTGCCTGCAGCCAGGTATACGACATGTTGTTGGCGTCGCCGATCCAGGCCACGGTCTTGCCGGCGATGGGGCCGCGGTGTTCGATGTAGGTGAAGATGTCGGCCAGGATCTGGCACGGGTGGTATTCGTTGGTCAGGCCATTGATGACCGGCACGCGCGAATGCGAGGCGAACCGCTCGATGCGGGTCTGCTCGAAGGTGCGGATCATGACGATGTCGACCATGCGCGAAATCACGCGCGCGGTGTCTTCGATGGGCTCGGAGCGGCCCAGCTGCGAGTCGTTGGACGTCAGGTTGATGACCGAGCCGCCCATCTGGTACATGCCGGCCTCGAAGGAGACGCGGGTGCGCGTGCTGGCTTTCTCGAACACCATGGCCAGCGTGCGGTCGTGCAGCGGCATGTGCGGTTCGTAGCGCTTGAACTTGTCCTTGATGATGCGGGTGCGTTCGAGCACGTAGGCGATCTCGGCGGGCGAGAAGTCTTTGAATTGCAGGAAGTGCCGCAAGGGGCCGTTCTGGGTCGTGGGAGGAGTCATGATGATGTCGCAGGTCTTGCGCCTGGGCTCATGGCCGCGGCGCGCTGTTGGTTATTGCTGTTGAGCGAGGAACTGTTTGATCAGCGGCACCAGGATCCGGACGATCTGGTCGGCTTCCTCCCCGGAGAGTATCAGGGGAGGCAGCAGGCGGACGACGCGTTCGCGCGTCACGTTGATGAGCAGGCCGGCTTCCATGGCGCGGGTGGCCAGGATGCCGCAAGGCCGGTCCAGCTCGATGCCCAGCATCAGGCCGTGGCCGCGGACCTCGATGATGCCGGGCACGCCGGCCAGTTCGCTGGCCAGCGCGGCATGCAGGTGGGCGCCCACCTCGTGGGCATTGGCGAGCAGGCCTTCCTGCTCGATCGCATCGATGACCGCCAGTCCGGCGGCGCACGCCAGCGGACCGCCGCCGAAGGTGGTGCCGTGGCTGCCGGGCGCGAACACGCCGGCGGCGGGGCCGGCGGCCAGCATCGCGCCGATGGGCACGCCGCCGGCCAGGCCCTTGGCCAGGGTCATGACGTCGGGGCGGATATCGGCCCATTGGTGGGCGAACCACTTGCCGGTGCGCCCGATCCCGGATTGCACCTCGTCGATCATGAGCAGCCAGCCGCGTTCGGTGCACAACTGCCGCACTCCCCGCAGGAACGCCATGTCGGAGGGGCGGATGCCGCCTTCGCCCTGCAGGACTTCCAGCAGCACGGCGGTGACGCGCGGCTCGGCCTCGCCCGCGGCGCGGATGGCCGGCAGGTCGTTATAGGGCACCTGGATGAACCCCGACGGCATGGGCCCGAAGCCCTGGCGGGCCTTGTCGCTGCCCGTGGCGGCCAGCGTGGCCAGGGTGCGGCCATGCCAGGACGAATCCATGGTGATGATGTGGGCGTGCGTATTGCCTTGCTTGTAGCCGTAGTAGCGCGCCAGCTTGATGGCCGCCTCGTTGGCTTCCGAGCCGCTGTTGCTGAAGAGCACCTCGCTCATGCCGGACAGCTCGGCCAGGCGGCGCGCCAGGGCCGCCTGTTGCGGCACCTCGTAGATATTGGACGTGTGGATGAGCCGCGCGGCCTGTTCGGAGATGGCCGCCACCAGCCCCGGATGGCCGTGTCCCAGGCACGAGACGCCGATGCCGGCCAGGGCGTCGAGATAGCGCCGCTCGCCGGTGTCCCAGAGCCAGACCCCGCGGCCGTGGGTGAAGGACACCGGCAGGCGGGCGTAGATGTTGGCCAGGGCAGAGGACATCGCGGGGTTCTCCACGAAAAAGGGGGCGGAACCGGAGGGCCGGCGCGCGCCGGCGGCGTGCGCCGGCCGGAAAGCCGGTCGTGGGCCGACGCCTGCCCGAGGGCGGGCGCGGGCCAAAAGATCAATCATATACAATTCGCGGCGCGGGTCGCATGTTTGAGACGCGGCCGATCCCGGCGTCCGCGCGCGAAGCCCGCAGTGAAGGTCACATGGCAACTCGCGTCAAACAATTCGTTATCCACGGCGTCACCGAAAGCGGTGTCCGTTTTCGCCCGAGCGACTGGGCGGAGCGCCTGGCCGGCGTCATGGCCCAGTTCCGCCCGCCCGGCAGCGCCGGCAACCACCTTACCTACTCGCCCTACGTGCTGCCGGTCGTCATCGACGGCGTGCGCAGCGTCGTGGTCGACCAGCGCCTGCGCGAGCTCGAACCGCTGGCGTACAAGTTCGTGGTCGACTTCGCCCACGACAACCACCTCAAGACGGAAGAGCGCGAAGCCTGATGGTTCAGGCTTCGAGGTGCGGCTGCATGAGCGCCTCGAACCATTCCAGGAAGACGGCCAGCCGCCGCGAGCGCTGGCGCCGGTGCGGATAGAGCAGTGCCACCGGCATGGAGGCCGCGCGCTGGTCCGGCATGACCTCCACCAGTTGTCCGCCGTCGAGCAGGTGCTGCACGTCGTAGCGGGGAATCTGGATCAGTCCCAGCCCGGCCAGGCAACAGGCGATATAGCTCTCGGCGTTGTTGACGACCACCCGGCTGGCCGCCTCGACGAGACTCGTCCCGCCGCGCGGCGTGGCGTATTCCCAGGGCAGCGCGCGGCCGGTCTGCGGGCTGGCGTAGCCCACCGTCCAGTGGCCCGCCGCCAATTCGTCAGGGTGCCCGGGTGCGCCGTGTTCGCGCAGATAGGCCGGGCTGGCGCAGTTGATCAAGGCCAGGCTGCCCAGCGGCCGCACCACCAGGCTGCTGCTGTGCAGCACGCCGATGCGCACCGCGCAGTCCACGCCCTCGCGTACCAGGTCGATGGCGCGGTCGCCCGAGCCCAGCGCCAGCTGCAGGCGCGGATGGCGGCGCAGCAGGGCGGGCAGGGCGGGCGCGAGCAGGCGCCGCGCGATGCGGCTGGGCACGTCGATGTTGAGCCTGCCGGCCGCCTGGCGCTGGCAGGCCTGGAACAACTGGTCGATGTCCTCGACCTCGGCCAGCAGGGGGCGGATCCGCTCCAGCAGTTGCGTACCGTCGGCGGTCAGGCGTACCTGGCGCGTGGTCCGATGCAGCAGCCGGGCGCCGACCTGGCCCTCCAGCTGCTGGACCGCGGCGGATACGGAGGCGCGCGGCAGCTCCAGCGCGTGGGCCGCCTTGATGAAGCTGCCCATCTCCGCGACTTGGGCGAAGACACGGTATTGGTCGAATCTGTCCATGAGGCTCGCTTTCGGAATGCGCCAGGCGCAGCCGAAAGCATAGCCGTTCCTGCCCCGGCCGCCTTACTTGGTGGTGTAGCCGCCGTTGATCAGCAAGGTCTGGCCGGTGATCCACCAGCCGTCGCTGACCAGGTGGCGGATGAAAGGCACGACGTCCTCGATGTGGGTCAGGCCGGTGGGCGAGTGGGGCGAGAGCGCGGCGGCGCTCTGGTGATAGGCCACCGCTTCGGGGCTTTCCTGGCCGTAGAAGAAGGGCGTGTCCATCGGGCCCGGGCCCACCGCCGTGACCGAGATGCCGCGTGCGCCGAACTCCTTGGCCGCGGCCCGGGTGTAATGCTCCACCGGCGCCTTGGTGCCCGCGTAGGCCGAATAGAACGGCGTGAACGCGCCCAGCAGCGAGGTGACCAGCGTCACGATCTTGCCGTGGTCGTTGACGTGGCGGCCGGCTTCCTTGAGGAAGAAGAACGCGGATTTGGCGTTGACGGCGGCCATCTCGTCGTACTCGGCCTCGCTGATCTCGGAGAATGGCTTCTTCAGCACCTTGCCCACGGTGTTGATGGCGATGTCGGGCCGGCCGACAGCGGCCAGCGCGTCGGCATAGAGTTTTTCCACCGCGGCCGCGGTGGTGAGGTCGCCCTGCAGCGCCACCGCCTGGGCGCCGGCGGCCTGCAGCGCCGCGACCGTGGCGTCGGCGTCGGCCTTGGACGCCGGACTGTTGTAGTGGATGGCGATGGCGCGGGCGCCGTGCGCGGCCAGGTCGCGGGCGATCAGGCCGCCGAGGTTCTTGGCGCCGCCGGCGATGAGCGCGACTTTGCCTTGGATGGAATGGTCAGCCATGGGACGTCTCCGTGTGAAATCGGGGGAACGTCCAGCTTAGGCGCGGCGCCGCGGCCGATAAACCGGCCGGGCCGGGATGGATTGTCCAGGAAAACGCGCCAATTTCCGCTTGATTGGGCGGGATTGGCGCGCAATGGGCAGGCGCCCTATACGGGGGTGATGACGCCGCCGGTCTTGAAGAACGAGGCCAGGTTGTCCAGCATCAGGTTTTCCATCGCCATGCGGGTCTCGAAGGTGGCGCTGCCGATGTGCGGCAGCAGCACGGTTTCGTCGCTGGCTTTCAGCGCGTCGGGCACCGAGGGTTCGTGTTCGAACACGTCCAGCGCCGCGCCGCCCAGTTTGCCGGCCTGCAGCGCGGCCACCAGCGCGGCTTCGTCGATGACCGGGCCGCGGGCGATGTTGATGATGAGGCCCTTGGGGCCCAGCGCTTCCAGCACTTCCTGGTTGACCAGGTGGCGGGTGCTCGGGTCGCCCACCGTGGCGACCACCAGGAAATCGGCCCAGCGCGCCAGGTCGGCCAGCGAGCTTTCGTAGCCGTAGCTGACGTCGTCGCGCCGGCGGCGGTTGTGGTAGCGCACCTGCATGTCGAAGCCGTCGCCGCGCCGGGCGATGGCTTCGCCGATGCGGCCCAGGCCGATGATGCCGAGGTTCTTGCCGCTGACCCGCGTGCCCAGCGGAATGCTGCCATGCACCTGGCCCCATTGGCCGGCGCGCACGAAGCGGTCGCCCTGCGCCATGCGGCGGGCGCCCGAAATCAGCAGGCCCCAGGCCAGGTCGGCCACGCAATCGGTGAGCACATCGGGGGTGTTGCTGACCAGCACGCCACGCTTGCGGGCGGCATCGACGTCGATGGTTTCGTAACCCACGCCCCAGCTGCAGATCGCCTTGAGATCGGGCAGCGCGTCGATCAGCGCGGCATCCGCGCCGAAATTGGCCGAGGTGACCAGCGCGGTGACGCCCTTGCCATGCCGGGCCAGCGCGGCCGCACGGTCGGCCTGCTGCCACAGTTCGAGCACATCGTATTCGTCGGCGAGTCGCCGATTGGCCGTCGGCGATCCGGCCAGGGAGCCTACCTGGATGATGCGGTGCTTGGTGGTCATGTCGTCTGATTCTTAGGGTGGCAAAGCGAAAATGCTACTTGATTCTGCCTCGGCTGGGCGCTGCGGTGCGCCAAAGCGCGCCGCAGGCCGGGGCGGGCGCGCCTATTCGAGCTGGATGCCGCCCTTTTCGATAACCTCGCGCCAGCGCTTGACTTCGTCCTGCTGGAAGCGGCTGAATTCGGCCGGCGTATTGGCGACCACTTCGAAGCCCAGCCCCTGCAGGGTTTTTTCGACCTGCGGATCGCGCAGCGTGGTGCGCAAGGCCTCGGCCAGCTGCTTGACGATGGCCGGCGGCGTGTCCTTGGGCACGGCGAAGCCCTGCCAGGAATAGACCACCATGTCCTTGACGCCGGCTTCGGCCAGCGTGGGCACGTCGGGCAGCTCGCCGACGCGCTTGTCGCCGGTGATGGCCAGCGCCTTCAGCTTGCCGCCCTTGATGTGCGTCTGCACCGCGCCGAGGTTCTGGAACGACACGTTGACCTGCGCGCCCAGCAGGTCGGCGATGGCCGCGCCGCCGCCCTTGTACGGCACGTCCACGCCGGTGGTGTCGGTGCGCTGGCGAAACAGGATGGCCGACAGGTGGTCGGACGACCCGGTCCCCGAGGATGCATAGGAGACCTTGCCCGGATTCTTCCTGGCGTAGTCGATCAGCTCGGCCACGGTATTGGCCGGGAACGAGGGCGGGGCCACCAGCACGTTGGGATTGCGCACGGCCTGGGTCAGGTACGAGAAGTCCTTGCTGGGGTTGTAGGCCAGCTTCTTGTACAGCGCTTCATTGATGGCGAAGGTGCCGATCGAGCCCACCATCATGGTGTAGCCATCGGGCGTGGAGCGGGCCAGCGCCTGCGCGCCGATCGCGCTGTTGGCGCCCGGCTTGTTCTCGACCACGAAGCTCTGGCCCAGGATCTTGGTCATGCCGGGCGTGACGGCGCGTGCCGTGATGTCGGACGAGCCGCCCGGCACGAAGGGCACGATCATGGTGATCGGCTTGTCGGGGTATGAGGCCGCGTGCGCGGTGCCCACCGCGCACGCGGCCATGCCGGCGGCGGCCAGCAGCGATTTCAGTTTGTTCACGATGTCTCCAGCGCACGTGTTGTTTTATGGCGCGGCGGCCGGCCACGCGCTATCGGCCGCCGCGGTTTGCCTGGGCAGGTGTCAGTCCACCGTGGCGCCAGATTGCCGGACGACCTGGGCCCGCTTGCGGGCTTCGTCGGCCATGAAAGCCTTGAACGGTTCGAGGGTATTGCCCGACGGCCGCGCGCCCTGTTCCTGCAGGCGCGCGCGCACGCTGCCCTGGCGCAACGCGGCCAGTACGCCGCGCACCCTGTTGGTGGGGATGGCAAACATGTCGTGTGTCTCCTCGTGCGCGTCGGGTGCGCGTGGTGTGGTGCGGCGGCCGGAGCACGTCGCCGCGGAGGGCGCGACGATGTGCCGCCATGCTGCGCTACTTGTTAGACAAATATATTTATTAGTATTTAACTTGTCAACCAAGTATACTTTTAAAAAATTTCACGCCAACACATATACAACCGTAGATTTTGCAGGAGCCGTGCTCATGAAAACCACCCCGGTTACCCCTGATGACCTGCAGCGCTCCGTCATTGCCGTGCCGCCGCTGGCGCGCCATGCCGATCTGACGCTCAATCCGGCCGCCAACCAGGCGGTGCTGCGTCATCTGGAAGCAGGCGGAGTGCGCAGCGTGATGTACGGCGGCAATGCCAACTTCTACCACGTGCAGGTCAGCGAGTACGCGCAGTTGCTGGACTTCCTGGCCGAGTCCGCCGGCCCCGATACCTGGGTGCTGCCGTCGGCCGGCCCCGACTACGGCAAGCTGATGGACCAGGCTGCCATCCTGCGCACGCGCGACTTTCCCACCGCCATGCTGCTGCCCATGTCGTTTCCGTATACGGACGCCGGGCTGGCCGACGGCATCCGCCGGTTCAGCGACGCGATGGACCGTCCGGCGGTCGTCTACATCAAGTCGTCCGACTACCTGGCGCCGGCCACGGTGGCGCGCCTGATCGGCGAAGGCCGCATCGCAGCCCTGAAATACGCGGTGGTGCGCGAGGATCCCGCGCGCGATCCTTATCTGGATGCACTGCTCAAGGAAGTCGACCCGCGCTGGATCGTCAGCGGCATCGGCGAGCGGCCGGCCATCGTGCACTTCCGCCAGTTCGGGCTGCGCAGCTTCACCTCCGGGTCGGTCTGCGTGGCGCCGCGCGGCTCGATGCGCCTGCTGCATCTGCTGCACCAAGGCGATTTTGAGGCGGCCGAACAGGTGCGCGCCGCCTATATCCCGCTGGAGGATTGCCGCGACGGGATCAGCCCGATCCGCGTGCTGCACGACGCCGTGACGCTGGCCGGCGTGGCCGACATGGGGCCCATGCTGCCGCTGTTGAGCGGGCTGGATCCGGCCGACCGCGAGCGCGTGGCGCCGGTGGCGCGTGCGTTGCTGGCGGGCGATCGCCAGTAATCCTGGCGCGCGGCGCGCCGCGCGATGACGTACGATGGCGCAACCGCAGTGATCAGTCAGGAGTGCCCGTGGCCCGCAAGCAAGAGTCCGCCAAGTCCGCCGCCGTCGACGCCGACGGCGGCGTCGCCCTGCACCTGGAGCGGGGCCAGCGCGTGCGGTTGGCCGACCAGCTGTACGGGCAGATCTTCGACCAGATCGCCTCGGGGCGCCTGAACGTGGGCGACAAATTGCCTTCCGAGCACGAAATCTGCGAGAAATTCGGCGTGTCGCGGCCGGTGGTGCGCGAAGCCCTGCTGCGCCTGCGCGCCGACGGACTGGTGACGGCGCACCAGGGGCTGGGCACATTCGTCAGCCACCAGCCCGCGCCGCGCCTGAAGACGTTCAGCGACGTGCAGAACGTCGGGGCCTACCTGCGCGCCCAGGAAGTGCGCGTGGCGCTGGAGGGCGATGCGGCCCGCCTGGCGGCCCTGCGGCGCACCGACGAGCAATTGCACAAGATCGGCGAGGCGCATGCCGCCTTCGTCGAGGAACTGGAGCATGGCCGCGTCTCGCCAGAGGCCGACCTGGCTTTCCACGCCAGCATCGCCGAGGCCAGCGGCAACGATTTCTACCTCGGCGTGCTGGAAACCATACACGAGTCGATCAGCGGCTTCATGCGCCTGACCCTGAGCCTGACGCGCACCGGTTCGCGCCAGCGCGCGCAGCGCGTGGCCGACGAGCACGCGGCCATCCTGGGCGCCATCCGCGAGCAGGACGCCGAGCGCGCGCGCATTGCCATGCAGTTTCACCTGGGCCAGGCACGCCACCGGCTGGTGGATCGCGACAAGGACTAGGCCGGCAGGTCCCGGCGCATCGGCCGGCCTGCGAAATCACAGCGAGGAGAGGTGCGGTGCCCGAGAGCGGTATGGAAGCGGACATGGTTGCGATAGGCCGGGTGCGGGAGCAGATCGATCGCGTCCTGCGGGCGTGGGGCATGCCCGAAGCGCCGGCCGGCGTGACGGCCGACCTGATGGCCGAGACCGATTTGCTGGGCATCGACTCGCATGGCATTTCCATGCTGTCCTCCTACGAGGACAAGCTGCGCGCCGGCACGCTGCGCATCGATGCGCAGCCGCGGCTGGTGCGCGAGGGCACGGCCAGCGCCTTGCTCGACGGCATGGGCGGCCTGGGCCACCCGGTGGCGGCGCAGGCCATGCGGATGGCGGTCGACAAGGCGTTCGAGCATGGCGTGGGCGCGGTGTCGGTGCGCAATTCGCATCATTTCGGCGCGGCCGGCGTCTACGCGCGCCTAGCGGTGCAGCGCGGCGCCGTGGCGCTGGTGACCAGCAGCGCCACCACGCTCATCATGGTGCCTACCCATGGCGCCCGCCCCATGCTGGGCACCAACCCGATCGCATTCGGCGCGCCCGCCGCCCACAACGACGCGTTGCTGCTCGACATGGCTACCACCACCGTGGCCGCCAACAAGGTCAAGGTGTACGACTACTACGGCAAGCCCTTGCCGCCCGGCTGGGCGGTGGACGGGGCGGGCGCCGGCGTGACCGATTCGGCCGCCGCCATGCAATTCATCTTCCAGCGCCCCGAAGGCGGCCTCACGCCGCTGGGCGGCACCGCCGAGATGAGCAGCCACAAGGGCTACGGCCTGGCCATCATGGCCCAGGTGCTGGGCGGCACGCTGGGCGGCAGCCTGATGGCGGCGCGCCATGCGGCCCGGCGCAGGCCGGACGATCCCGATGATGTCGGTCATTTCTTCCTGGCGCTCGATCCGGACGCTTTTCGCGCCGGCGGCTCGTTCGAGTCCGAGATGGATGACCTCATCGACACGCTGCACGATACGCCCGCGGCCGACCCGGCCCAGCCGGTGCTGGTGCCCGGCGATCCGGAGGCGGCCGAGCGCGCGCGGCGCTTGCGCGATGGCGTGCCGCTGGCGGCGGCGCTGCGCGAACGGCTGCGGCGGATCTGCGAACGCAGCGGCGCCGAGTATGTGCTGGATGCCGGTTGAGCCGGCGGCGCACAAGAGCATTCATATCCCCGAGGAAGACGAGACATCATGAGCCAGGCTCCCAAACGCAAACGTCCCGAAGATCTGCGCAGCCACCGCTGGTACGGGGTCAAAGACCTGCGTGCCTTCGGGCACCGCTCGCGCACGGCGCAGATGGGCTATCACCGCTCCGATTACGCGGGCAAGCCGGTGATTGCCATCATCAACACCTGGAGCGACATCAATCCCTGTCACAGCCATTTCAAGCAGCGTGTCGAAGAGGTCAAGCGCGGCATCTGGCAGGCGGGCGGCTTCCCGGTGGAAATGCCGGCCATGAGCCTGTCCGAGCCGTTCCAGAAACCCACCACCATGCTGTACCGCAATCTGCTGGCGATGGAGACCGAAGAGTTGCTGCGCTCGTATCCGGCCGATGGCTGCGTGCTGATGGGCGGTTGCGACAAGACGACGCCAGCGCTGCTGATGGGGGCGGTGTCGATGGGCCTGCCGACCGTGTTCGTGCCGGCCGGCCCCATGCTGCGCGGCAACTGGAACGGCAATACGCTGGGTTCGGGCTCGGATACCTGGAAGTACTGGGCCGAGCTGCGCGCCGGCAACATCACCGAAGAGGACTGGCAGGGCGTGGAAGACGGTATCGCGCGCTCGCCCGGCCACTGCATGACCATGGGCACGGCCTCCACCATGACGGCCGCGGTCGAGGCGCTGGGCCTGTGCCTGTCGGGTTATTCGTCGATCCCGGCGCCCGACTCCCGCCATGCGCAGATGGCCAGCCTGACGGGCAAGCGCATCGTCGAGATGGTGTGGGAAGACCTGAAGCCTGCCGACATCCTGACGGCGGCGTCGTTCGATAACGCCGTGCGCACCGTGCTGGCCCTGTCGGGCTCGACCAACGCAGTCGTGCACCTGATCGCGCTGGCGCGCCGTGCCGGCTTCGGGCTGGATCTCGAGCGCTTCGATCATCTGGCGCGCAGCACGCCGGTGCTGGCCAACCTGCGGCCGGCCGGCCAGTACCTGATGGAAGACTTCTACTACGCCGGCGGCCTGCGCGCACTGCTGGCGCAACTGGGCGACCTGCTCGACACCCGCCAGATGACGGTGGACGGGCGCACGCTGGGCGAGAACATCGCCGGCGCGCGCGTGTTCAACGAAGAGGTGATCCGCTCGCGCGAGCGCGCGCTGATCGAACGCGACGGCCTGGCCGTCCTGCGCGGCAACCTGGCGCCCGATGGCGCGGTCATCAAGCCGGCCGCCATGGAGGCGCGCCTGCAGCGCCACACCGGCCGCGCTGTGGTGTTCAAGGATTACAACGACATGGCCGAGCGCATCGACGCGCCCGACCTGGACATCGACGCCGATTCCGTCATCGTGCTGCAGAACGCCGGTCCGCAGGGCGCGCCGGGCATGCCGGAGTGGGGCCAGCTGCCCATTCCGCAGAAGCTGCTCAAGCAGGGCGTGCGCGACATGGTGCGCATCTCGGACGCCCGCATGAGCGGCGCCAGCTATGGCGCCTGTGTGCTGCATGTGGCGCCGGAGGCCTACGTCGGCGGCCCGCTGGCGCTGGTGCGCAGCGGCGACCGGATCGCGCTGGATGTGCCCGGGCGGCGCATCGACGTGCTGATCTCCGACGAAGAGCTGGCCGCGCGCAAGGCGGCCTGGCAGGCGCCGCCGCCCAAGTTCGAGCGGGGCTTCGGCGTGCTGTACCTCAAGCACATCGGACAGGCCGACAGCGGCTGCGATTTCGACTTCCTGCAGACGCGGCCGCAGCAGGCCGCCGAAGGAGAGCCGGAGATCCACTGAGGGGCGCGCGGGCGCGGCCCGATCACGACGACAAAGGAGACAGGCATGACGAAGATCGGCTTCAGGTTGGCGGGAGCGCGGCGCTGGACCGCGGCCCTGGCGGGACTGTTGTTGGCCGGCGCGGCCCACGCGCAGGCGGATTGGCCCTCGCGGCCGGTGCATCTGGTCGTGCCGTTTCCGCCGGGCGGCAGCACGGACTCGGTGGGGCGCCTGCTGGCGGCCGAGCTGGCCAAGGACCTGGGCCAGTCGGTCATCGTGGAGAACAAGGGCGGCGCCAACGGCAATATCGGCTCGGACATGGTGGCCAAGGCGGCTCCGGACGGCTATACGCTGCTGTTGTCGGGCGTGGGTTCGAACGCCATCAACTACGCGCTCTACCAGAGCATGCCTTATCGCAACAGCGATTTCGCCCATATATCCCTGCTGGCCACCGGTCCCAACGTGCTGGTCGCCAACCCCGATTTCCCGGCGCGCAACTTCGCCGATTTCATCAAGCTGGCCAAGGAGAATCCGGGCAAGTACACGCATGCGAGCTCGGGCAACGGTTCGTCGGGGCATCTGGCGATGGAGATGCTCAAGCAGGCCGCGGGCATCGAGCTGGTGCACGTCCCGTACAAGGGCGGGGCCGCCGCCATTACCGATACGATAGGCGGGCGCGTGTCGGTGCTGTTCCTGAACCAGGACAACCTGCTGCCGCAGGTGCAGGGCGGCAAGGTGCGGGCGCTGGCGGTGGCCAGCGTCAAGCGCAACCCGGCCTACCCGGATACGCCCACCATTGCCGAGTCGGGCTATCCGGGTTTCGCCGCCGAATCGTGGTTCGGCCTGTCGGCGCCTGCCGGCACGCCCGCCCCGGTCATCGATCGGCTGAGCCAGGCCACCGTGCGCGCGCTGGCCGCGCCGCAATTGCGCGACAAGCTGCAGGCGGTGGGGTTCGTGGTCGTGGGCAATGACCCCAAGGCGTTCGACGCCTTTGTCGCCGCCGAAATCGACAAATGGGGCAAGGCGGCCCAGGCCTCCGGCGCCCGCATGGATTGACCCGGCAACCACGGCCGGCGCCAGGCGCCGGCCCTCATCCACCTCTGGGAATGACGACGATGAATTCACCGCTGCCCAACCGGTTTCGCCAGCGCATCCTGGCGCGCGAGCAACTGATCGGCTACTGGCTGAGCCTGGCCAGCCACATTACCGCCGAAGTGGCCGGAATGGCCGATTTCGACTGGCTGCTGCTCGATGCCGAGCACTCGCCCAACGATGTGCCGCTGTTGCTGCAGCAGTTGCAGGCGCTGCAGGGCAGCGCCTGCGCCGCCGTGGGGCGGCCTTCCTGGAACGATCCGGTCGAGATCAAGCGCATGCTCGATATCGGCTTCTACAACCTGCTGATTCCGTTCATCGAGTCGGCCGACGATGCGCGCCGGGCGGTGGCGGCCACGCGCTATCCGCCGCAGGGCATGCGCGGCGTGTCGGTGGCGCAGCGCAGCAACCGCTACGGGACGGTGACCGACTACCTGCGGACCATCAACGACAACATCTGCGTGCTGCTGCAAATCGAAAGCCGCCCGGGTGTCGAGGCGGTCGACGAGATCGCCGCGGTCGACGGGGTCGACGGCGTCTTCATCGGCCCGTCCGATCTGGCCGCTGCCCTGGGCCATCTTGGCAACCCCGGGCATCCTGAGGTGCAGGAAGCCATCCGCCATCTGCACGACAGGGTGGCCGCGCAAGGCAAGGCGGTAGGGATACTCGCGCCGGTGCAGGCCGATGCGAGGCGCTACCTGGACATGGGGGCGCACTTCGTGGCGGTCGGTTCGGACCTGGGCGTCTTCAAGCAGGCCACGTTCGCCCTGCGCGCGGCATTTCCGGCCTGAGGCGGGCGGCGGCCGCGCCCGGCGTGCGCCAAAACAGGCGTGCGCCAAAACAAAAAGGATGCCCGCGGGCATCCTTTCTGCTCGCCGTATTCGCTGCCCCGAAGGGCAATACTGGCTTTAGGCCAGCGCCTTGACGGCGGCAGCCAGGCGGCTCTTGTGGCGAGCAGCCTTGTTCTTGTGGATGATGTTCTTGTCAGCCACGCTGTCAATCACGCTCGTGGCTTTACGCAGCGTTTCGCCAGCAGCAGCCTTATCGCCAGTGGCGATGGATTGGCGAACGCGCTTGATGGCGGTGCGCAGCATCGAGCGCAGGCTGGAGTTGTGCTTGTTGCGCTGGACCGATTGGCGAGCGCGCTTGCGGGCTTGGGCGGTATTGGCCATGTTGCTTAGCTAGTATGAATTCGGCAAAGTCAGACATTGTATCAAGTCCGACGGGGATTGCAAGCCCAGCGCCAACAAAAAGGGCGGCGGGGGCAGGGTGTCAGGCGGTTGCGACGCCGATCGACACGAACCAGGGCGTCAGGCGGGTGACCCGAATGGGCACGCTGGCTTGCAAGGCCACAAGCGTAGCATCACTGTCGTCCAGAGGGAAGGTTCCCGAGGCCGGCAGGCCGCCCGCCGCCATGCTGACTCGCAGCGTGCCGCGCCGGTAGGGGCGCATGGCCGCCACGACGTCGGCCAGGGGGCGGCCATGCGCCTCGATCCAGCCGTTTTCCCAGGCCGCGTGGGCCGCCAGCCCGGCACGCGGCGTGTCCACGCGCGTGGCGTCGAAGCGGGCGCCGGTGCCGGCGCGCACGATGCCACGCGCGTTGGCCACGGTTTCGATCTCCACGTCATTCTCGTGCACGACCACCAGCGTGCGGCGGACCTGCTGCCGCACCATGTAGCGGGTGCCCAGCGAGCGCACCACGCCTTCGGCGGTCTGGACCGAGAACGGGCGGTACGGATCGGCGCGCACCGTGACCGAGACGGCGCCTTCGAGCAGATGCAGGCGCCGGTAGGTGGCCGTGAATTCCAGGTTGACCCGGCTGCGGGCGTCCAGCAAGTTCGCTGCCGTCCGACAGCATGTAGCGGCGCCGCTCGCCGGTGTTGGTGGCCGCGTCGGCGGCCAGCGCGTTGAGCGGATAGAAGCTGTTGCCGACGTAGGCCGCGGCGGCCAGGCCGGCGCCGCCCAGCGCCAGGGCGCCGACGCTGCTGAGGAAATGGCGCCGCGCCGGCATGGCCAGCGTCTCGGCGGGCAGCTCGGCGGGCGGTGCCTGGTCGGCGCCGTCGTAGCCGGTCGGATAGGCGTCGCCCAGCCGGCCGGTATTGGCGCCGGCCAGGGTACCCGTGAGTTGCTGCCAGGCGTTCTCGTTCATCGGGTTTTCGTTGCGCCACGCCAGGAACCGGGCGTAGTCGGTACGCGTGGCCTGGCCCGAGCGCAGCAGCAGCAGCAACCAGTCGACGACCTGGTCGGAAAGCGGCGGCGTATTGGCGGCAGTGTTCAAGGTTCGATCCGCATTGAGCCTTACGGCTCGTCCGGCGATGGCAAGTTGGACAGTATCAATGCCAGATTAAACAGTATGCTTTTTTACGAAAATTTACCTTATATGGTTACAAATGTCGATCCAATAAATGCAAAGACCGGCCGTAAGGGCCGGTCTTTGTTGTGATTTTCACTATTTCAACGTGTGTATCAATGGAAATGTTACATGCGTCAACGGGCGCCGCGGCGGGTGAAATCGCGTGGCCGCATGCCGGCGGCCAGCAGCAGCCCGAAGTAGGCCAGCATGCAGGCCAGCAGCACGCCGCCCAGCCACAGGGCGCGCAGCCCCGGCCACGGCTGCAGCGCGATCCAGTCGATATGGCGGTCGGCGGCCAGCAATACGGCCGCCAGGGCCGCCAGCGCCGGGACCAGCCGCAGCATGAAACGCCCCCAACCGGCGCCGGGCCGGTAGACGCCGCGCCGGCGCAGCCCGGTCAGCAGCGCGAGGGCGTTGATGCAGGCGCCCAGGCCGATGGCCAGCGCCAGTCCGGCATGCGCCAGCCACGGAACCAGGATGGCGTTGAGCAGCTGGGTCAGCACCAGCACCATGATGGCGATCTTGACCGGGGTGCGGATGTCCTGCTTGGCGTAGAAGCCCGGCGCCAGGATCTTGATCGCCAGCAGGCCGATCAGGCCGACCGAATAGGCGATGACGGCCAGCCGCGTCTGCTGCACGTCCTGCGCCTGGAACGCGCCGTAGTGGAACAGGGTCGCCACCAGCCCGTCCGACAGCAGCGCCAGGCCCAGGGCGGCCGGCAGGCCCAGCATCAGTACCAGGCGCAGCCCCCAGTCCAGCAGGCCGCTGTAGCCGTCCTGGTCGGCGCGCGCGTGCGCCGCCGACAGGCTGGGCAGCAGCACCGTGCCCAGCGCCACGCCCAGCAGGGCGGTGGGAAACTCCATCAGCCGGTCGGCAAACGACAGCCAGGTCACGCTGCCCGGCTGCAGCCAGGTGGCGATATTGGTGTTGATCAGCAGGGAAATCTGCGCCACCGATACCCCGAGCGTGGCGGGCGCCATCTGTTTCAGTATCCGCTGCACCGTCGGGTCGCGCCAGGCCTGCCGCAAATCGAGCGACCAGCGCGGCGTCAGGCCCAGGCGGGCCAGCGCCAGCCATTGCACGGCCAGTTGCGCGACGCCGCCGGCCATCACGCCCAGGGCCAGGGCGTAGATCGGCACGTCCATGCGCGGCGCCAGCCACAGGCAGGCCGCGATCATGGCAAGGTTGAGCAGCACGGGCGTGAACGCCGGCACGGCAAAGCGGCGCCACGTGTTGAGCACGCCGGATGCGAAGGCGATGAGGGACATGCACAGGATGTACGGGAACATCACCCGCGTCATCCATACCGCGGCGCCGAACTCGGCGCCGAACTCGGCGCCGCGTTCGGCGCTGCGCAGACCGCTGGCCATGGAGGTCACCACCCAGGGCGCCGCCACGACGCCGGCCAGGGTGACCAGCATCAGCGCGGCGGTCAGCAGCACGGCCACCCGGTCGAGCAGCGTGCGTACCTCCGCGTCGCTGCGTTCGGTGCGGGCCGCGCCCAGGATGGGCACGAAGGCCTGCGCGAACGCGCCTTCGGCAAACAGGCGGCGCAGCAGGTTGGGAATACGGAAGGCGACCCAGAACGCATCGGTCAGGGGGCCCGCGCCGAACGCGCGCGCCACCAGGATGTCGCGCACCAGGCCGGTGATGCGCGACAGCAGGGTGAAACTGCTGACGGTAGCCGCCGAGCGTAGCAATGCCATAAAAGCCAGGGTACCAAAGCAACGTGCCGGCATCGAGCCGGCACGTCGGGGGGAGGGATTACTTGGGCGGCATCCGGATCGCGCCGTCGAGGCGGATCGTTTCGCCGTTGAGCATATCGTTGGTGATGATGCTGTGCACCAGCTTGGCGTAGTCTTCCGGGCGGCCCAGGCGCGCGGGGAAGGGGATGCTGGCGGCCAGCGAGTCTTGGACTTCCTGCGGCATGCCGAAGATCATGGGCGTGCCGAAGATGCCCGGGGCGATGGTCATGCAGCGGATCCCGGTCTTGGACAGGTCGCGCGCGATCGGCAGCGTCATGCCGGCCACGCCGGCCTTGGAGGCCGCGTAGGCCGCCTGCCCGATCTGGCCGTCGAAGGCCGCGACCGAGGCGGTGTTGATCAGCACGCCGCGCTCGCCGGTGGACTCGGGCGTGTTGGCGCTCATGGCCTCGGCGGCCAGGCGCATCATGTTGAAGCTGCCGATCAGATTGATGGAGACCACTTTCTGGAACAGGTCCAGCGGGTGGGCGCCGTTCTTGCCGACGATCTTGGCGGCCGGCGCGACGCCGGCGCAGTTGACCAGTCCGAACAGGGGGCCCAGCTCGACCGCGGCGGCCACCGCCTGCTTGCCATCGGCTTCCTGCGTCACGTCGCAGTGCACGTAGCGCTGGTTCAGCTCCTTGGCCAGCGCCTGGCCGGGTTCGTCCTGCACGTCGGCGATGACGACCTTGGCGCCGTTGGCCACCAGCATGCGCACGGTGCCGGCGCCCAGGCCGGATGCGCCGCCGGTAACGATGAATACCTTGTTCGCGATTTCCATGTCAGATCCTACTTGGCTAGCAATGAAGGCGGGCAGGGCGCGCGCGGCCGCGCACCCCTGCGCGGGCGGCGCGGCGGCCTCGCGGCGCGGTTTAGCTCTGCAGAGCCTGGGACAGGCGGCTCTTGATTTCGTCGACCGAGCCGACGCCGGAGATCTTGCGGTACTTGGGCGCCGCGGCGGCATCGGACTGGGCCCAGGACGAGTAGTAGTCGACCAGCGGGCGGGTCTGGTTCTGGTAGACGTTGAGACGATGGCGCACGGTTTCCTCGCGGTCGTCGTCGCGCTGCACCAGCGGTTCGCCCGTGACGTCGTCCACGCCTTCGGCCTTGGGCGGATTGAAGCGTACGTGGTAGCTGCGGCCGCTGGCCGGGTGCACGCGGCGTCCGCTCATGCGTTCGATGATGTCGCTTTCCGGCACTTCGATCTCGACCACGTAATCCAGCGCGATGCCGGCGCTCTTGAGCGCGTCGGCCTGCGGGATGGTGCGCGGGAAACCGTCGAACAGGTAGCCGTTGGCGCAATCGGGCTGGGTCAGGCGATCGCGCACCAGGCCGATGATCAGGTCGTCCGAGACCAGGCCGCCCGCGTCCATGACCTTCTTGGCTTCCAGGCCCAGCGGCGTGCCGGCCTTGACGGCGGCGCGCAGCATGTTACCGGTGGATATCTGCGGGATGCCGTAGTGTTGGGTGAGAAAGGCGGCTTGGGTGCCTTTGCCGGCTCCGGGCGGTCCGAGCAGAATGAGACGCATGGGGGCTCCTGATGGGTTTGTTTTTTGTGATCGGGGCGATTATGCCGCAATGCAGCACCGGATGTGGGGCCGCGCCATGGGAAATAACCCTTATAACCGATTCGTGTATGCGGCCCGGGCACGCTCCAGGTCGGCTGGCGTGTCCACGCCGGCGGCGGGCGCGCTGTCGGTATGGTGCACCACGATAACGTGGCCGTGCTCCATCGCGCGCAGCTGTTCCAGCGATTCGTAGCGTTCCAGCTGTCCCTGCGACAGGGCCGGGAAACGGCGCAGGAAGGCCACGCGATAGGCATAGATGCCGATGTGATGCCAGGCGGGCAGGCCGGGGGCAAGAACCCGTGCGCCGCCGGCCAGGGCGTCGCGCGCCCACGGGATGGGGGCGCGCGAGAAGTACAGGGCGCGCCGGTCGGCCGCGCACACCACTTTCACGACATTGGGGTTGAACAGCGCCTCGGCGTCGGCCAGCGGACAGGCACAGGTGGCGATATCGGCATGCGGGGCGGCCACCAGCTGGGCGGCGACCGCGTCGATCAGGGCCGGTTCGATCAGCGGCTCGTCGCCCTGTACGTTGACGACGATGGCGTCATCGGGCAGCCCCAGCGCGTCGACGGCCTCGGACAGGCGGTCGGTGCCGGTGGGGTGGTCGGGACGGGTCAGGATGGCGGCATGGCCATGGTCGGCGGCCGCTTGCTGGACGCGCGCATCGTCGGTGGCGATCATGACGCGCTCGGCGCCCGACAGCGCGGCGCGTTCGGCCACGCGCACCACCATGGGCTTGCCGGCGATGTCGGCCAGCGGCTTGTCGGGCAGGCGGGTGGACGCCAGGCGCGCCGGGATCAGGACGGTAAAGCTCACTGGCCGGACTCAGGAGGGTTGGGCGGGCGCCTCGGCGTCGAGCGAGCGCGCCTCGGCCTCCAGCATGATGGGCACGCCGTCGCGCACCGGAAAGGCGAGGCGGTCGGCGTTGCAGACCAGTTCGGCCTGCGCGCGCTGAAATTCGAGGCGGCCCTTGCACACCGGGCAGACGAGGATGTCGAGCAAACGGGATTCCATGTCGCGATTCTAAAGCAGAACGCCGGCTGCGCGGGGCGGCGCCGGCGCGGCCGGGTCAGGGTTGGCGGGCGCGCAGGGTGGCCGACAGCCAGTCGCCGAAATCCGGGTCGGACAGGCGCGTGCCGACCTGCACCGCCCACAGGCGCGGGTCGTCCAGCGCGGCGCATTTGATCGCGTCCTTGGCGGTAACCAGGATGAGGTCGGCATCCAGCGCGGTAAAGGGCGACTGCGCATAGGCGTAGTGGTCGGGCAGCGCCAGCGTGTGCGCGGGACGGATGCCGGCTTGCTCGAGCGTCTGGAAAAAACGCGCCGGATTGCCGATGCCGGCCGCGGCGGCCAGGCGCGCCGGCGGCAATGCGGCCAGGTCGGCCAGCGTCCGCGTGGCGCCGTCGGTCACGCGCTGTGCGTGGGTGGGCTCCAGCCACATGGCCAGCTGGCGCGGCGCCCCGGCCGCCGGCGCCGCCGCGGCGCGCGGGCGGCCCGCATTGGTGACGATGGCATCGACATCGGCCAGCCGCTGCGCCGGCTCGCGCAGCGGGCCGGCCGGCAACAGGCGCCCGTTGCCCACGCCCCGTTCGTCCTGCACCACGATTTCCACGTCGCGCGCCAGGGCCAGGTGCTGCAGGCCGTCGTCGCTGACCACCACGTCGACGCCGGGGTGCGCGCGCAGCAGCGCCTGCACGGCCCGGGGGCGATGCGGATGCACGGCGATGGCCGCCCCGGTGGCGCGCGCGATCAAGGCGGGCTCGTCGCCGTAGTCGGCGGCAGCGAGTTGCCCCTGGCCGACGCGCGGGGCGGCGCCCACGTCCACGCCGTAGCCGCGGCTGACCACGCCCGGCGTCCAGCCGCGCGCCTGCAGTTGCCGGACCACTTCGATCACGACCGGGGTCTTGCCGGTGCCGCCCACGTAGATGTTGCCGACCACCACGACCGGCACGGGCGCCCGCCAGGCGGCACGCGCGCCGGTCAGATAGGCGTTGCGCTTGCGGGCCACGACCAGGCCGGTCAGCGCGGCCAGCGGCCGCAGCAGGGTGGACAGCCAGCCGCCCTGGCGCCATTGGCGCTCGAGCAGGCGGCGCAGGCAGCGCGGCGCGTTCACCGGGCGGTCTGGGCGGCGAAGTTGACCCGGCCGATGCCGGCCAGGCGGGCCGCTTCCATGACATTGACCACCGCCTGGTGCGTGGCCTGGGCGTCGGCGTTGATGACCACGATGGGGTCGGCCTTGCCGGCGGTGGCCAGGTTCAGCGCATGGGCGATGTCGGTGGGGTTGGCGGCGTCGAGCAGGTTGCCGTTGAGGGCGTAGTGGCCGTCCTGGCTGATGGCGATTTCCAGCGCCGGCGGGGCTTCCTGTTCGGCCGCGGCCTCCGGCAGCACGACCTTCAGCTGCGTGAAGCGCGCGAACGACGTGGTGGCGGCCAGGAAGATCAGGATCACCAGCAGGACATCGATGAGGGGGATCAGGTTGATCTCGAGCTCATCCTGGCTGGCGCGGCCGCCGCGGAAGTTCATGGCCGCGCCTCGCGCGAGCGGGCCGGCGCCACGTAGCGGGCCAGCCGCCCGGCCGACTGTTCCATGGCATGCAGGTAGCCGTCGATGCGCGCGCGCAGGTAGCGGTGCACGATCATGGCGGGAATGGCGATCAGGATGCCGAAGCCGGTGTTGTACAGGGCGATCGAGATGCCGCGCGCCAGTTGCGCGGGGTCGCTGGCACCCGGTGCGTACGAGCCGAAAATCTCGATCATGCCGACCACGGTGCCGAACAGGCCCATCAGCGGCGCCACCACGGCAATGGTGCCGATGGCCGAAACGTAGCGGCCCAGCTCGTAGGCCGCGCCACGGCCGGCGTCCTCGACGGCGGTCCGCAGTTCCTCGCGCGGCAGGTGGCGCTGGCGCAGCACTTCGGCCAGCACCCGGCCCAAGGGCGAGTTGCGCTCCAGCCTTGCCAGGGCTTCGGGGGTGTCCTGCTGGTTGCGCAGCATCTCCAGGACCTGTTCGTTCAGCCCGCGCGGCAGGATCCGGCTGCGGCGCAGCGCCAGCAGGCGTTCGACGATCAGCGCCAGGCCAAGAATGGAAGTGGCGAGCAGGGGCCAGATCGGCCAGCCGGCTTCGCGTAGCAGGTTGAGCAAAACGGAGACTCCAGGGCGGGGGCCGGCCGCCGCGATAGCGCGGCGACGGTGCAAGGCCGCACTGTAACGGCCACAAGGGGGCGGTGGCAAGGCCGCCCGGGCGGCAAAACTATCCACAGAAATTGTGGATAATTCTGTGCAAAACTTGCCTCGAACGCAGTCCCGCATTGCGTTTGCGCTAGGCTGCTCGCAATGTATGCAGCATGCGTGACACTATTTTCAGTGTAAAAACAAAGACTTGCACGGAATTTGCTGGCGTTGCGGGCAGCCGGGGGGCGGCGCGGCGGTTCGGTTATGATGCGGGCCCGCCGCATAAGGCCTGTGGACATATATCGGCTCGGAAACCCTTATGACAATTGGATTGTCGGTCACAAACGACGTATTCGCGCGGGATATCCTGACAGTTGCCCAGTTGAACCAGGCTGTGGGCCAATTGCTGGAGCGCAGCATCCCGTCGCTGTGGGTGCGCGGCGAGATTTCCAATTTCACCCAGGCGGCCTCGGGCCACTGGTATTTCACGCTCAAGGACAGCCGTGCCGCGGTGCGCACCGTCATGTTCCGCAGCCGCGCCGCCCAGGTGGGGTTCGTGCCGCGCCCGGGCGACCAGGTCGAGGTGCGCGCGCGCGTTTCCCTGTACGAACCCCGCGGCGACTACCAGTTGCAGGCCGACGGTATGCGCCGCGCCGGCGTGGGCAACCTGTACGAGGCTTTCCTGCGCCTGAAGGCGCAACTGCAGGACGAAGGGCTGTTCGATCCGCAGCGCAAGCGCCAGCCGGCGCGGCTGCCGCGCGCCATCGGGGTGGTGACCTCGCTGCACGCGGCCGCCTTGCGCGATGTGCTGTCGGCGCTGGCGCGCCGCGCGCCGCAGGTGCCCGTGATCATCTACCCGGCGCCGGTGCAGGGCGCCGACGCGGCCGCCCGGCTGGCGGCGCGCGTCGCGCAGGCCAACCAGCGCGCCGAGGTCGATACGCTGCTGCTGGTGCGTGGCGGCGGCAGCATCGAGGACCTGTGGAGTTTCAACGACGAGGCGCTGGCGCGCGAGGTGGCCGCCAGCGACATCCCGGTGATCAGCGGGGTGGGGCACGAGACCGACTTCACCATCGTCGACTTCGTGGCCGACCTGCGCGCGCCCACGCCCACCGCCGCCGCCGAGCTGGCCTGCGTGCCGCGCGGCGATTTGCTGGCCGCGCTGCGCCACACCGCCGAGCGGCTGGCGCGGGCCCAGCAGCGCCGGCTCGACCAGGCCGCCCAGCGCCTGGACCGGGCCGCCGCCATGCTGACTTCGCCGGCGCAACGACTGGCGCACCAGCAAGAACGCCTGAACACGCTGCGCCATCGCCTGGCCTCCGCATGGCGCGGGCCGCAGGGGCGCCGGGTGGCGCGGCTGGACATGCTGGCCCAGCGGCTGGCGCATCGGCGGCCCGATACCGGGCGCGCAGCCGAACGCAGCGCCGCGCTGCTGGCGCAACTGGGGCGTGCGCAGGCGCGCCTGGCGGCCGCCCGCCAGGCCAGGCTGGACACGCTGGCCGCGCAACTGCGCGCGCTCGATCCGCAGCATACGCTGGCGCGTGGCTATGCCATCGTGCGCGACGCCGCCGGGGCCATCGTTACCGACGCCACGCGCCTGGCCGCGCGCGACCGGATCGAGATCGCCGTGGCGCGCGGCCGGATCGGCGCCGACGTCACGGACATCGGGACACCCGATGGCACCGACGGTAACCCTGCGTTGCGGCGGGGTTAAGGCGATAGCCCGCACAAGAGCCGATACAATGAGAAGGCTTGATCGTGCATTCAACAAAGAAGGAATCGACTCATGGCACACACTCTTCCCCCCCTGCCTTACGCTCTGGATGCGCTGGCTCCGCGCATTTCCAAGGAAACGCTCGAGTTTCACTACGGCAAGCACCACCAGACGTACGTCACCAACCTGAACAACCTGATCCCCGGCACGGAGTTCGAGAACCTGTCGCTGGAAGAGATCGTCAAGAAGTCCTCGGGTGGCGTTTTCAACAATGCCGCCCAAGTCTGGAACCACACGTTCTACTGGAACAGCCTGTCGCCCAACGGCGGCGGCGAGCCCACCGGCGCGCTGGCCGATGCCATCAAGGCCAAGTGGGGCAGCGTGGACGCCTTCAAGGAAGCCTTCAACAAGTCGGCCGCCGGCAACTTCGGCTCGGGCTGGACCTGGCTGGTCAAGAAGGCCGACGGTACGCTGGACATCGTCAACACCAGCAACGCCGCCACGCCGCTGACGACCGCCGACAAGGCGCTGCTGACCTGTGACGTGTGGGAGCACGCGTACTACATCGATTACCGCAATGCCCGTCCCAAGTACCTGGAAAATTTCTGGGCGCTGGTGAACTGGGAATTCGCCGCGAAGAATTTCGCCTAATCGCCGCACGTGCGATCGAGACGGCCCGGCCCTGCCGGGCCGTTTGCATTGCAGCCACGCCGCGTGCGCGATGGTAAGGTACGGCCTGCGACCCTCCTTCCTTGCCCTGCGCGCCCATGCCGAATCCGGAACTGGCCGTTCGTCCGCACCGCTATCTCGTTCATCTGCGCCGGCTGGCGCGCCGCAAGCTGCGCCAGATGCGGCGCGTCTCGCATCGGACGCTGAGCGTGTCCCTGCTGCTGGGCGGCGCGGCGCTGGTTGCGCTGGTGTCGTTGGGCTTTACGCAATTGGCCGACCTGGCGCTGCACTGGAACCGGCAATGGACCGCCGCCCACGGCTGGCTGGCCCTGATCGTGACGCCGTGCGCGCTGGCCGTCCTGTGCTGGCTGACGCTGCGCCTGGCGCCCTATGCATCGGGCAGCGGCATTCCGCAGGTGATCGCCGGCCTGTCCTTGCCGCCTGGCGGGGCGCAGCAGCGCCTGGTCTCGCTGGTCCAGGCCCTGTGGAAGATTCCGCTTACCTTCCTGGCCATGCTGGCTGGCGCATCGGTCGGCCGCGAGGGCCCCTCGGTGCAGGTGGGCGCCGCGCTGATGCTGGCGTGGGGCCAGCTCTGGCGCCGCCTCGGCGTGCCGCTGCGCGGCTTTCACAGCCAGGAGCTGATAGCCGCGGGCGCGGCCGGCGGGCTGGCGGCAGCCTTCAATGCGCCGCTGGCCGGCGTGATCTTCGCCATCGAGGAGCTGGGCCGCGGCACGGTGCTGCGCTGGCAGCGCCTGGTGCTGATCGGCGTACTGGCCGCCGGTTTCCTGGTGGCGGCCATCGCCGGCAACAACCCGTACCTCGGTACCTTCGCGGGCCAGGCGCTGGCGCACAACATGCTGTGGTGGACGCTGGTGTGCTGCGTGGTCAACGGCATCCTGGGCGGCGTGTTCGCCCGGCTGCTGGGCAAGGGCGCGGCCGGCGCGGCGCCGCAACGCTGGCGCGAACGCGTGCGCCGCCATCCGGTGGCGACGGCGTTCGGGCTGGGGCTGGCGCTGGCCTGCCTGGGCCTGTTGACCGGCGGCGCGGTCTACGGCACCGGCTACGGCCAGGCGGCGGCCCTGCTGTCCGGCCACGACGGCGTGCCGGACGGCTTCGGGCTGGCCAAGCTGGCCGCCACCGTGGCCTCGTACTGGGCCGACATTCCGGGCGGCATTTTCACGCCGGCGTTGACCACCGGCGCCGGCATCGGCGAGCAGATCAGTCATTGGGCCGGCCCGGGCGTGGATACGCGCGTGCTGGTGCTGGTTTCCATGGCGGCCTTCCTGGCCGCCGCGACCCAGGCGCCGCTGACCGCCAGCGTGGTCGTCATGGAAATGACGGGCAGCCAGCCCATGCTGTTCTGGCTGCTGGTCGGCGCGCTGGGGGCCTCGGTCGTGTCGCGCCAGTTCTGCCCGCGGCCGTTCTATCACTTGGCGGCTGGCCGGTTTCGTCGCACGGCCGTGGTGGAAGCAGGGCGCAAGGCGTCCACGGAATAGACGGACCACGTTTGGCGTCCGTCTGTTGGACATCTGCGCCGGGGTGCGGCCTGCTTATGACGCACTGCGGTAACATCAGCCGATCCGCAGTTTCCTTCGCCCTTTCGAGCTTCCCATGACTGTGCAAGCCTTTATCTGTGATGCGATTCGCACCCCTTTCGGCCGCTACGGCGGTGCGCTGTCTTCCGTGCGGGCCGACGATCTGGCCGCCGTGCCGATCAAGGCCCTGATGGCGCGCAACCCCGGCGTACGTTGGGAAGAACTGGACGATGTGCTGTACGGCTGCGCCAACCAGGCGGGCGAGGACAACCGCAACGTCGCCCGCATGGCGGCCTTGCTGGCCGGACTGCCGATCGAGGTGCCGGGCGCGACCATCAACCGCCTGTGCGGTTCGGGGCTGGACGCCGTCGGCTCGGCCGCGCGCGCGATCGCCGCCGGCCAGGCCAGCCTGATGCTGGCGGGCGGGGTGGAGAGCATGAGCCGCGCCCCGTTCGTGATGGGCAAGGCCGACAGCGCCTTTTCGCGCAACGCCGCCATCTACGACACCACCATCGGCTGGCGCTTCGTCAACAAACTGATGAAGGCCCAGTACGGCGTGGATTCCATGCCGGAGACGGCCGAGAACGTGGCCGATGATTTCAAGATCAGCCGCGCCGACCAGGACAAATTCGCGCTGGCCAGCCAGCAGAAGGCGCTGCGCGCGCAGCAGTCGGGCTTTTTCGACGCCGAGATCACGCCGGTGTCCATCGCTCAGAAGAAGGGCGATCCCGTGGTGGTGTCCAAGGACGAGCACCCGCGCGATACCAGCCTGGAAGCGCTGGCCAAGCTCAGGGGCGTGGTGCGCGAGGGCGGTTCGGTGACCGCCGGCAACGCTTCGGGCGTCAACGATGGCGCGGCCGCGCTGTTGCTGGCCGACGAGAAGGCGGCCGCCAGCCATGGGCTGACGCCGCGCGCTCGCGTGGTCGGCATGGCCACTGCCGGCGTGGCGCCGCGCATCATGGGCATGGGCCCGGCGCCCGCCACGCGCAAGGTGCTGGCGCAGACCGGCCTGTCGCTGGCGCAGATGGACGTCATCGAGCTGAACGAAGCCTTCGCGGCGCAGGGCCTGGCCGTGATGCGCGACCTCGGCATCGCCGATGACGACGCCCGGGTCAACATCAACGGCGGCGCCATCGCGCTGGGCCATCCGCTGGGCGCCTCCGGCGCGCGCCTGGTGACGACCGCCATCAACCAGCTGCAGCGCGGCGGCGGCCGCTACGCGCTGTGCACGATGTGCATCGGCGTGGGGCAGGGCATCGCGCTGATCATCGAGCGCGTCTGAGCCTGGCGAGTCCCGGGCATGGCAAAAAGGAGCCGTAAGGCTCCTTTTTTGCGTTCCGGCGCCTGCCGCGGGGGCGGGCGCGGCCCGACGGCGCCGGGTTCAGGGCAGGCCGTTGATCCGGGCGCCGGCCTTGATGCCGTGCCGCGCGAACCAGCCCTGGGCCATTTCCAGCGCATAGCGCACCGACTTGCGCGAGCAATGCGTATCGTCGGTGCGCGGCGCCATGTCTTCGATGTTGACGATGGTGCCGTCGTCGGCGATGAAGGCGATCGACAGCGGCAGCGGGGTGTTGCGCATCCAGAAGCACTGCTGGTCGGGAGCCTCGAAGACGAACAGCATGCCGTCGTTGCCGGGCAGTTCGGTGCGGTACATCAGACCTTGGCGGCGGGTGTCGTCGTTGTCCGCCACCTCCGCGTGGATGATATGGATGCCGGCCGACAGCGGCGTGGTGGGCAGGCGGGGCTGCGGCTTGCCGCTGCTGTTATGCTGCGCCGCGGCGCCGAAGGAAAGGACGGAGAGCGCCAGCACGGCGGCGCAGAAGCGGCTGCGGGCAATGCGGCGCAGGACAGGCAGGACGGCGGCAATCGACATGGGGGCTGGAGTTGGCGGACAATGCAAAATAATAAAAGGCGGGGCATGCAGCCCCGCCTCAAATAATAACGACGCCCGGCGCCAAATGGTATCGGCGCAGTGGCGACGCGATAAGCAATGGTGCTCAGGCAGACGTAATATTGAGTGCCTGTTTGCCCTTGGGACCCTGAATGATCTCGAACGAGACCTTCTGGCCTTCTTTTAGGGTTTTGAAACCGTTCATCTGGATGGACGAGAAATGCGCGAACAGATCTTCACCGCCGTCATCGGGCGTGATGAATCCGAACCCCTTCGCATCGTTGAACCATTTAACGGTACCCGTGGCTTTAGGATTGTCCCCTTGGACAGCGGTTGCGGTCGTATCAGACATGCGGACTGCCTCATTGAATCGTATGTTGTCAGAAGGGTGCGGCAGCGTCTGCTTTTTACCCCTCCCGGGTGTCCGGATGAGGCTCGTAACAGCCGAGAGCCCCCCGAATGCGTGGATAATGCGCTGGTTTTCTTTCTGATGTCAAGTATGGAAACTACGCATTTCTGGTTGTAAATCTACGTAAGTAACACATTGCTTTCAGTACGTTTAAATAAAATAGCCGCCCTATGAGTTCTACCTTGGATACGCAGCACGACGTGGTCGTCGAGAAGCAGCCGGCGCGCACGGCGCCGCCGCCGATGTACCAGGTCGTGCTGCTTAATGACGACTACACGCCAATGGAGTTCGTGGTCAAGGTGCTGCAGAAATTCTTCGGCAAGAACAGCGAAGACGCCACGCGCATCATGCTGCAGGTGCACCACGAAGGCCGCGCCGTCTGTGGCGTATATCCACGCGATCTGGCGGCCACGCGCATCGCGCAGGTCTCGCAGTATGCGCGGGCGCGCCAGCATCCGCTGCAGTGCATTATGGAACCGGCCTGATCCGCATCGGGCGCGGTCGCCGCGTCGTTTTGCCTGGCCTTGCGCGGGCGCAATAAGAAATCGGCCTCAATAAAAAGTAGGGGTGGTCTGTGAGCGGAATGAAGAAAGGGGCCTGGCTGGCCCTGGGCGGGGCGGTCGTCGTGGCGGCGGCCGTGGGGACAGGCTGGTGGATGGGCAAGGGCGGCGGGCAACCGGCCGCCACGCCTGCCGCCGTTACGGCGCCGGCGGCGGGCCAGGCGGCGCAGCCCGCGCCGCAGGCCGCGCAACCGGCCACGGGCCAGGCGGTGGTCGGCAGCGCCGACCCCTTTGCCGCGCTGAACTGCCAGCCGCGCCAGTACAACGACACCCTGTCGCTGGCGCTCACCTTTACCCAGCCGGTCGACCGCAGGATCGACCTGTCGGGCCTGATCAAGGTGGTCGACACCGGTCCGCTGGCGCAATCCGACGACGAGAATGCCGCCATTGAACGGCCGGCGCCGGCCCGGGCCGGCGCGGCGGGCGCCAAGGGCAAGCAGGTCGATGGCGCCTGGGTGGTCGGCGACAATCCGCGCGTCGTGTATTTCCCGTATGTGCGGCCGCAGCGCTCCTATGCCGTGCAATGGCAGGGCGATGTGCCGGCAGGTGACGGCAAGAGCACCCTGGGCGCCGTTGGCTACTGCGTCGTCAACACCCAGGCCATGCCGCCCTCGTTCTATTTCGCCAGCCGCGGCGTCGTGCTGCCGGCCGGCCAGAATGGCGGCCTGCCGGTGGCCACGGTCAACCTGGCCGAGGTCGATGTGCAGTTCCTGCGGGTCGAGCCCGACCGCGTGCCCGAGTTCTTCGGTTCGGTGCTGGGTATCGGCAACGACGCCGGCGCGGACGACCGCGATGATGCCGACGATTGGCGCTACGCCGATAACCGCAGCCTGAAGGGATCGGTCAGCAACTGGGATCTGGACCGCCTGCACGGCCTGACCACCAGCGTCTACCAGGGACGTTTCCTGACCGACGACAAGCCCAACCGCCGCCATGTGACCTTCCTGCCGATCGAAGGCGTCAAGGAGCTGCAGGAGCCGGGTATTTATGTCGCGGTCATGAGCCAGCCGGGCCGGTTCCGCTATGAATACCAGGTGACCTATTTCTATGTCAGCGATATCGGCCTGCACACGCGCCGCTACGCCGAGCGCATCGAGGCCTATACCGTATCGCTGAAGGACGGCGTGGCCATTCCGGGCGCGCTGGTCGAGGTGCTCGACGGCGCCGGCAAGGTGCTGGCCAAGGCCAACTCGGATGCCCAGGGCCATGTGCGCATCGACGGCGACTTCGCCAAGTCGAAGGTGCTGCGCGCTTCGCGCGGCAAGGAAATGACGGTGTTGGCGCTGGGCGAGCCTGCGCTGGACCTGTCCGAATTCGACGTAGGTGGCCATCCGGGACGCAGCAACAATCTCTTTGTCTACGCCGGCCGCAATCTGTACCGGCCGGGCGAAACCTTCCATGTATCGGTGCTGCCGCGCGACCCCGACGGCCGGCCGCTGACCGCCGCGCCCGTGTCGGCCACCCTCAAGCGTCCCGATGGCCGCGTGGTGCGCACGGCGCTGTGGCATCCGGCCAAGGACCAGCCCGGCTATATCGAGCAGGCCATCGAGTTGCCGGTCGATGCCCAGACCGGCGCATGGATGCTGGAGTTGCGCATCGACCCGGCCGCGCGGCTGCCGGATGCCGCCTGGAAGTTCCAGGTCGAGGAATTCCTGCCCGAGCGCATGAAGTTGCAGCTGGACTCCGCGCAGACCGTGCTGCAGCCGGGCCAGCCGTGGCGCGTGGACGTGCAGGGCGATTATCTGTACGGCGCGCCGGCCGCCGGCAACCGCCTGCTGTCCAGCTTCCAGGTCAAGCGCAACCGCTACGCGCTGCCGCAACAGTGGCCGGGCTTCATCTTCGGCGACGTGGCCGACGATACGCGCCGCCACTACGAGGAGCTGCCCGAAAGCGAGCTGGACGACGCCGGCGCCGGGCAGCTGGAGATCGACCCGCACACCGACGGCACGCATTCGCCGATGAGCGTGCGCGTATCGGCCAGCCTGCTGGAGTCGGGCGGGCGTCCGGTGGTGCGTTCGCTGGAGCGCACCGTGTGGCCCGCGCCGCAGTTGATCGCGGTGCGGCCGCTGTTCGACCGCGACGTGGCGCGCGAAGGCGCGCCGGCGGCGTTCGAAATCACCCGGGTGGACGCCAGCGGCAAGGTGGTGCCCGTCCAGCAGGCCCAGGTTCGCCTGTACCATGAAGAGCGGCAGTATTACTGGCGCTTCGACGACCAGCGCGGCTGGCACAGCGGCTACACCGAGAACGAGGAACTGACCGATTCGCGCGTCGTCGACGTGGGCGAGCGCACGCCGCTGACCCTGAACGTGGGCTGGGGGCGCTATCGCCTGGAGATTGCCGATCCGCAGACCGGCGAAACCCTGCGGTACCGCTTCTATGCTGGCTGGAACGCGCAGGACGCCGATGCCGTGGGCAATCGGCCCGACCGGGTGCAGCTCAAGCTGGAAGGCGTGCCGGCGCGCCCGGGCGACACGGTTGCCATGACGATCACGCCGCCGCACGACGGCCAGGCCCTGGTCACGGTCGAGGGCGACCGCATGCTGTGGTCCAAGTGGGTGCCGGTCCAGGCCTCGGGCACCCAGGTCGAGATTCCCGTCGACAAGGCGTGGAAGCGCCACGATCTGTATGTCTCGGCCACTGTCTTTCGCCCCGGCAGCCAGGGCGACCGGGTGACGCCGGCGCGCGCGCTGGGCCTGGCGTTCCTGCCGATCGCCAGTGACGAGCGCCGCTTGCAGGTGTCGTTGTCGGCGCCGGCCAAGACCCGTCCCGAGACGCGCGCCACCGTGCGCGTGAAGGTCGAGGGCGCGGCGGGCAAGGCGGCGAGGGTGACCTTGTCGGCCGTCGATGTGGGCATACTCAACATCAACCAGTACGCCACGCCCGATCCGCTCGATTTCTTCTTCGGCAAGCATCGCTACGCGCCGGAACTGCTGGATATGTACGGCAAGCTGATCGAGAAGATGGATGGCACGCAGGGCCGCCTCAAATGGGGCGGCGACGCGGCCATGCGCGGCGACAGCCGCAGCCTGCCCAAGAAGGTCAAGCTGGTCGACCTGTTCTCCGGGCCGGTGAAGCTGGACGACAAGGGCGAGGCCGACATCGCGCTCGATCTGCCGGACTTCAACGGCACGCTGCGCCTGATGGCGGTCGCGTTCACCGCCGACCAGTTCGGCAGCGCCGACAAGGAAATGACGGTGGCCGCGCCCATCGTGGCCGAATTGAACACGCCGCGCTTCATCACGCCGGGCGACCAGGCGGCCATTGCGCTGGACGTCACCAACCTCAGCGGCGCCACCCAGAAGATCACGGTGCGCCTGCAGGCGCTGGACCCGCTGGCCATCGCCGACGGCACGCGCACCCTGACCCTCAAGGACAAGCAGCGCAGCACGCTGCGTTTCGTGGCCACCACGACCGGCTCGTACGGCCTGGGCCTGATGCGCCTGTCGGTCGACGGCGAAGGCGCCGCCGAACCGGTGCGCATCGTGCGCGAGTCGGTGCTGCAGGTGCAGCCCGCCCATGCGCCGGAGCGCCGCGTGCGCCGCGTCCGGCTGAACCCGGGCGAGGCGCTGCCGGCGCCGGGCGATTGGACGTCGGCCTATTTCCCGGACTCGGTGTCGGTCAGCATGACGCTGTCCAACCGTCCGCCGATCAACGTAAGCCGTTTGGTCGATGGCCTGCTGACCTATCCCTACGGCTGCACCGAGCAGACCATCAGCGCGGCGATCCCATGGGTGCTGATCGACGAGGCGGCGGCCGAGCGGTTCGGCCTGAAGGTGTATTCGCGCGCCGACCGCGAGAGCCGCGTCGCGTCGGCCCTGGGACGGCTGGCCGGCATGCGCGCGGCCAACGGCTCGTATTCGCTGTGGGGCGACAGCAGCTCGCGCGACGTCTGGCTGACGGCTTACACCGTGGGCTTCATGCAGGACGTGCGCGACCATGAGTTCAACCTTGCCCCGGCCCTGCTCGAACGGCCGCGCCAGTGGCTGCTCGAGCAGCTGCAGCAGGCTTCGGGCGGCTTCGGCACCTGGTCGCCGAACCTGCGCCGCACCCTGGCGAGCGGGCGCTTCGACGAGAACGACGCCGCCATCCTGAGGGAGGACCACCGCCGCTTCGCCGGCCTGGCCGCTGCGGCGCTGGTGCTGGCGCGTGACGGCAAGGCGCCGTTGTCGACCGTGCGCCAGCTCTACGACAACTATCAGGAGCGCGCGCGCTCGCCCCTGCCGTTGATGCAGCTGGCGGCCGCCTTCAAGCTGATGGGCGACGAGGGCCGCATGAAGACGGCGCTGGACGAGGCGATGACGCGCTCGTACGGCATCAATCGCCGCGCCGGCTCAAACTACCTGGACGAATGGCTGGGCGACTACGGCAGCGCCGTGCGCGACTACGCGCTGTCGTATGCCCTGGTCAATCAGTACGGGCTCAAGCACGACCGTACCGAGGCGCTGCTCGACCAGGTCGGCGGGTACCTGGGGGTGCGTTCGTACCTGTCCACCCAGGAGCAGATGGCTTTGCTGCTGGCGGCGGGCGCCACCGGCGCCGAGAGCCGTACGCCCTGGCAGGCCGCGCTGCAGATCGGCACGGGCGAGCTCAAGACGCTGCAGGGGCGCGACGACCATACCCTCGCGTTGAGCGCGGGCGACCTGGCCGGCCTGCAGTTGCGCAATACCGGCAGCCAGTCGATGTTCGCCGAGTTCGACGTCCAGGGCACCACCATGGCAGCCCCGGCGCCGCGCTCGGACGTGATCCGCCTCAAGCGCGTCTGGTACCGTCCGGATGGCACCGCCTGGAACGGCGGCACCTTGCAGACCGGCGACATGCTGGTGGTGTGGGTGCAGGCAGAAGCCAGCCGGCTGATTCCGGACGCCCTGGTGGTGGACCGCGTGCCGGCCGGCTTCGAGATCGAGAACCTGAACCTGTCGCAAAGTCCGGACATGCAGGACTGGACGATCGGCGGACGCCGCGTGGCCGAGTCCATGGCCGACCCCAATATCAAGCACCGCGAATTCCGCGACGACCGCTACGTCGCGGCGACGATGCTGGGCCGGGGCAAGGTGGATATCTTCTACCTGGCGCGCGTGGTGACGCCGGGGCGCTACAGCGTGCCCGCGACCGAGGCCGAGGATATGTACCGGCCTGAATTGCGCGCAGTGGGCGACTCATGGAGCAGCATAGAGATCCGCGACCGCGCGCCGCGTCGTCCATGACCTTCCGGCGCCTGGCCGGCTGGCGCCGGCCGGCGCTGGCCGCGGCGGTGCTGGCCGGCGGCGTCGTCATGGCCTTGCTGGCGCTGGACCGCCTGTTCCCGCTGCCGCGCTTCGGCTCCGACGGCGCCCAGGTCGTCGTGGCGGCCGACGGCACGCCGCTGCGCACCTATCCCAGCCGCGATGGGGTCTGGCGCTACCCGGTCGGGCCCGGCCAGGTATCGCCGCACTATCTCGAAACCCTGCTCACGTACGAGGACCGCTGGTTCTATTGGCACCCCGGCGTCAATCCCTTCGCCCTGGCGCGGGCGGGCTGGCAATGGGCTGCGCACGGCCGCATCGTCTCCGGCGGCTCGACGCTGACCATGCAGGTGGCGCGCCTGCTCGATCCCGAGCTGGCCGGCCAGCCGTCCAAGACCCTGTCGGCCAAGTTGCGCCAGGCCTGGCGCGCCATCCAGCTGGAAATGCACTACAGCAAGGACGAGATCCTGGGGCTGTACCTCAGCCACGCGCCGATGGGCGGCATCGTCGAGGGCGTGGAAATGGGAGCGCGCATGTGGCTGGGCAAATCGGCCGCCGACCTGAGCCACGCCGAGGCGGCGCTGCTGACCGCCTTGCCGCAGGCGCCATCGCGCCTGCGCCCCGACCGCCATCCGCAGGCCGCGCAGCTGGCCCGGGACAAGGTGTTGCAGCGCATGGCGCAGCGCGGCGTGTGGGACGCGGCGCTGGTGGCCGACGCGCGTATCGAGAACGTGGTCGCCCCGCCGTTGCGCGCGCGCTGGCTGGCGCCGCTGGCCGCCCAGCGGCTGCTGGGCGAAGCGGGGCCGGCCGCCGGCGTGGTCCGATCCACCCTGGATCCCGATATCCAGTCCACGGTGGAAGCCATGCTGCTGGACCGCGTCGACGCCTTGCCGCCCAAAGTATCCATGGCCGTGCTGGTCATGGACAACGACAGCCTGGAGGTCAAGGCGTACGCCGGCTCCGCGGATTTCACCGACGACAGCCGCTACGCGCACGTGGACATGGTGCGCGGCGTGCGCTCGCCGGGCTCGACGCTCAAGCCGTTCCTGTATGCGCTGGCGCTGGACGAGGGACTGATCCATTCGGAAAGCCTGCTGCTGGACGCGCCGCTGTCGTTCGGCGGCTACGCGCCGGGCAATTTTCAGGCGGCGTTCGCCGGGCCGGTCAGCGTGGCCCAGGCGCTGCAGCGGTCGCTGAACGTGCCGGCGGTGGACCTGCTGGACCGGGTCGGTCCGGCCAGATTCGCATCGGTTATGCTGGCGGGGGGCGTGCATTTGCGCATGCCGGCCGGCGCGGTGCCGAACCTCAGCTTGATTTTGGGCGGGGGCGGCACCACATTGGAAGAACTGGTCGGCGCTTACCGCGCGCTGGCTCGCGGCGGCCTGTCGGGCCGGCCCCGGCTGCGCGCCAGCCAGCCGCGCATCGAGGCTCGCCTGATGAGCCCCGGGGCGGCCTGGATCGTGCGCGATATCCTCGAGTCGGGCGGCCATCCGGATCGTCCCCTGTTTCAGGGCGGCGCCGCGGGCCGCCAGCTGGCCTGGAAAACTGGGACCAGTTTCGGCTTTCGCGATGCCTGGGCGGTGGGCGTGACCGACCGCTATACCATCGGTGCGTGGGTGGGCCGGCCCGACGGCACGCCCAACCCGGGATTTTTCGGGGCCAACGTGGCGGCGCCGCTGCTGCAGGACATCGTGGCCGCGTTGCCGGCGGGCGCGCCCGTGCCGCGCACCCGTCCGCCGCAGGTGCAGGCCGTGGTGACGTGCTGGCCGCTGGGCTGGCGGCTGGGCAGCGCGCCAGCGGGCATTTGTCCGGAGCGCCGCATGGCCTGGGCGCTGGACGATACGGTGCCGCCGTCGTTCGTCGGCTATGCCGATACGGCGACAGGGCCTTTGCGCATCGAGGGCGTGGCCGATGGCACCATTCTGCGTCCGGTGCCCGGAAGGCGGGCAGTCACGCTGGAAGTCGGCGCGCAGGGCGCCAGTGGTGAGGTATGGTGGATGCTGGACGGTAAGGTGTACCGTAGTGGCGCGGCTGGACAGGCGCAGACACTGACGTTGTCGCGCAATGGGCGGTGCGCGTTGACAGTGATGGACGGCCAGGGCAGGTATGCTGGTCTGGAATTTGAAATCTCTGGCGTTACGCCATGATCGGCATAGAATATGAATCGTGTATTTGACCGCTTCGATGCGTTACGGAGGAAGCGTGATTTCCCAAGAGCTTGAAGTCAGCCTGCATATGGCTTTTGTCGAGACCCGCTCGGCCCGGCATGAATTCATTACCGTAGAGCACCTGTTGCTGTCGTTGCTGGACAACGCTTCGGCAGTCGAAGTGCTGCGTGCCTGCGCCGCCAATCTGGATGACTTGCGCCGTAATCTGCGTCAGTTCGTGACCGAGAACACCCCGGTCATTCCCAGCGGGGCCGAAGTCGACACCCAGCCCACGCTGGGTTTCCAGCGTGTCATACAGCGCGCCATCATGCACGTGTCGGCCGGCGGCACCGGCAAGAAGCCGGTTACCGGCGCCAACGTGCTGGTCGCCATATTCGGCGAGAAGGACTCGCACGCCGTGTACTACCTGCAACAGCAGGGCGTCACGCGGCTGGATGTCGTCAATTTCCTGTCACATGGCATCACCAAGCAGCCGCAGGAGGAATCCTCGGCGCTGCCCAAGGAGCAGCAGGCAAGCGGCGAGGAGCCGGGCGCAGAGTCGCGCCAGTCGCCGCTGGACCAGTACGCCAACGACCTGAACGCCGCGGCGCTGGCCGGCCGCATCGATCCCCTGATCGGCCGCGAGCACGAGGTCGAACGGGTCATCCAGGTATTGTGTCGCCGGCGCAAGAACAATCCGCTGCTGGTCGGCGAGGCCGGCGTGGGCAAGACCGCCATCGCCGAGGGCCTGGCCTGGCGCATCACGCGCGGCGAGGTGCCCGAGGTGCTGCAGACCGCGCAGGTCTTTGCGCTGGACATGGGCGCCTTGCTGGCCGGGACCAAGTACCGGGGCGATTTCGAGCAGCGCCTCAAAGGCGTGCTCAAGCAGATCCGCGGCAATCCCGACGCGATCCTGTTCATCGATGAAATCCACACCCTGATCGGGGCCGGTTCGGCTTCGGGCGGCACGCTGGATGCATCCAACCTGCTCAAGCCGGCATTGTCGTCGGGGCAGCTCAAGTGCATCGGCGCCACCACCTATACCGAATTCCGCGGGGTGTTCGAGAAGGACCACGCGCTGTCGCGCCGGTTCCAGAAAATCGACGTGCCCGAGCCCAGCGTCGAGCAGACCGTGCAGATCCTGCGCGGCCTGAAGAGCCGGTTCGAAGAGCACCACAACGTGCGCTACTCGGCCGCCGCGCTGAGCGCCGCCGCCGAGCTGTCGGCCCGCTACATCAACGACCGCCACCTGCCCGACAAGGCCATCGACGTCATCGACGAGGCCGGCGCGGCGCAGCGCCTGCTGCCGCGCTCGCGGCAGAAGAAGGTCATCGGCAAGGGCGAGATCGAGCACATCGTTTCCAAGATCGCGCGCATCCCGCCGCAGTCGGTGTCCAACGACGACCGCAGCAAGCTGGCTACGCTGGACCGCGATCTCAAGACCGTGGTGTTCGGCCAGGACGAGGCCATCAGCGCGCTGACCGCCGCCATCAAGATGGCGCGCTCGGGGTTGGGCAAGCCCGACAAGCCCATCGGCGCCTTCCTGTTCTCCGGCCCCACCGGGGTGGGCAAGACCGAAGTGGCGCGGCAGCTCGCGTTCACCATGGGCATCGAGCTGCTGCGCTTCGATATGTCCGAGTACATGGAACGCCATGCCGTCTCGCGCCTGATCGGCGCGCCGCCGGGATACGTGGGGTTCGACCAGGGCGGCCTGCTGACCGAGGCCATCACCAAGCAGCCGCACTGCGTGCTGCTGCTCGACGAGATCGAAAAGGCGCATCCGGATATCTTCAATATCCTGCTGCAGGTCATGGACCACGGCACGCTGACCGACAACAACGGGCGCAAGGCCGACTTCCGCAACGTCATTCTCATCATGACGACCAACGCGGGGGCCGAAACCCTGAACCGTCCCGCCATCGGTTTTGCCAATGAGCGCGTCGCGGGCGACGAAATGGCGGAGATCCGCCGGATGTTCACGCCCGAGTTCCGCAACCGGCTCGACGCCATCATTCCGTTCTCGGCGCTGTCGCGGGAGATCATCCTGCGGGTCGTCGACAAGTTCCTCATGCAGCTCGAGGACCAGCTGCACGAGCGTCGCGTGGCCGCGGTATTCACCGAGAAGCTGCGCGACCACCTGGCCAAGGAAGGCTTCGATCCGCTCATGGGCGCGCGTCCCATGCAGCGCCTGATCCAGGACACGATACGCCGCGCGCTGGCCGACGAGCTGCTGTTCGGCAAGCTGGTCGACGGCGGCAACGTCACGGTGGACCTGGACGACGCGGGCAAGGTGGTTCTCGGTTTCGAGGCCCCCGGCAAGCCGTCGTCCAACGCCGCCGACAAACAGGAAGTGGAACTGATCGACTGACCGTGTGGATCCACGCTCTCTGATCGCCTGCGAGAACTGCGCCAGTATTTGCCGGCAACCTGATCTCGAACCTGGCGAAACCGCGGCCTGCGCCCGCTGTGGCACCACGCTCTGGCGCTACAGCGGGTTGACGCTGTCCAACTGGCTGGCATTGGCCCTGGCGGCGCTGATCGTCTTCGTGCTGGCCAACGCCTATCCCGTGGCCAGCCTGGAAGTGCAGGGCATGGTGCAGCGGGCCTCGCTGCTCGACGCCATCCGCGTGACCTGGCAGCAGCAGCACTGGGTGGTGGCCATCATGACGGGGCTGGCCGGCTTCGGCATGCCGCTGGTCCAGCTCATGGTGCTGTTGTGGGTGCTGGGGCCCCTGGCGGCCGGGCGCCTGCCGGTCGGGTTTCGCGGCGCGATGCGTTTCCTGGGGCTGTTGCGGCCCTGGAGCATGGTGCAGGTGTTCCTGTTGGGCGTGGTGGTTTCGGTGGTCAAGCTGCAGGGCATGGCGGCGGTCAAGCCCGCCGTCGGCCTGGCGGGGTTTGCCGCCCTGACGGTGTTGCTCACCATACTGGGGCGCCTGTCCCCGCATGTGCTGTGGCGCTACGCCGAGCGCGCCGGCCTGGTCGACGTGCACGTGCCGCGCTCGGGCCCCGGCATGGTGCTCACCGGCTGCCACGTGTGCGGCCAGGTCCAGGCCCTGCCGGCCGGGCATGACGACGAGGCGCTGCACCACTGCCGGCGCTGCGCGGCCCAGCTGCATCTGCGCAAGCCCGACCATCTGGCGCGCACCTGGGCCCTGTTGCTGGCCGCCGTCGTGTTCTATATTCCCGCAAACATCCTGCCCGTCATGAGCGTGTCGTCGGTCGTGGGCGACAGCGCCCATACCATCCTGGGCGGGGTGGTCGAACTCTGGGAGATGGGGTCGTGGGATATCGCACTGATCGTGTTCGTCGCCAGTATCATGGTGCCGCTGACCAAGCTGCTGGCGCTGTCCCTGCTGGCGCTGACGCTGCAGCGCGGCAGCACGGCCAACCTGCGCCAGCGCACGCGCCTCTATCAAATGGTCGAGTTCATCGGACAATGGTCGATGCTTGATGTTTTCGTGGTCATCGTGCTGGCGGCGCTGGCCAATTTCCAGGGGCTGATGGAAATCAGCGCGGGCAGCGGCGCGGCGTCGTTCGGCATGGTGGTCATCCTGACCATGATGGCCGCCATGAGTTTCGATCCGCGGCGCAGCTGGGACCTGGAATCCGCGTCCGCGCCGCACGTCCACGATGCCCTGCACGCCCATTCTTCCGCGCATGGCGCAGCCGCCAGCGACCAACCGTCTACCTAGAAGCAAAGGAACCCGGACATGGCCGAGTCGACGCCTCCACCGCAGGAACCGGGCACGCCGATAGCGGCCCCCCAGATCGCCCGCAAGCAGAAATCGCGCATTTCCTGGATCTGGCTGGTGCCGATCGTGGCGGCATTGGCCGGCCTGTCGCTGGTGGTGCGCACCATCATGCAGGCCGGGCCCGAGATCACCATCCTGTTCGACACCGCCGAGGGCCTGGAAGTGGGCAAGACGCAGGTGCGCTACAAGGATGTCAACATCGGCGTGGTGCAGGGCATCCACTTCAACAAGGACCGCAGCAAGGTCGTGGTCGAGGCGGAGCTTGCCAAGGAGGTCTCCAACCTGGCGCGCGACGGCACCCAGTTCTGGGTGGTGCGCCCGCGCCTGGGCATCAGCGGCGTATCCGGCCTGGGCACGCTGTTGTCGGGCGCCTATATCGGCGTCGATGCGCCGCCGGACAAGGAGGGCGGCACCGACCGCGCGCCCAAGTTCGAATTCGTCGGCCTGGAAGTGCCGCCCGCCGTCACGCACGACCGGGCCGGCAAGCGCTTCATGCTGAGCGCCACCGACCTGGGCTCGCTGGACATCGGTTCACCCGTGTATTTCCGCCGCATTCCCGTCGGCCGGGTCATCGGCTACAAGCTGGACGACAGCGGGCGGGTGGTCAATGTCGAGGTCTTCGTCGATGCGCCCAACGATCGTTTCGTCACCGACTCCACGCGGTTCTGGAATGCCAGCGGGGTGGACGTGGCCGTCAATGCCAGCGGCCTGAAGGTGCGCACCCAATCGCTGGTGTCGCTGGCGGTGGGCGGCGTGGCGTTCGAATCCGTGTCGGCGCGCCAGGGCGAACCGGTCAAGGCTGACACGCGCTTTGAGCTGTATGAGAGCGAGACGGCGGCCAAGGCCAACCCCGATGGCCAGCCATTCCCGATCCGCATGCGCTTCGACCAGTCGATCCGCGGCCTGACGGTCGGTTCGCCCATCGATTTCCAGGGCATTACGCTGGGCGAAGTCACGCGCATCGCCATCGATTTCGACAACGCCAAGAAGCGCTTCTTCGCGGTGGTCGACGCCACCGTGTACCCCGAGCGCATCGGCCGGGTGTTCGACGAGATCCGCGCGCGCACCGAAGCCAGCAGCGGATCGCACGCCGCCGGCCAGCTGCTGTCGATCATGATCAAGTATGGCCTGCGGGCGCAATTGCGCACGGCCAACCTGCTTACCGGCCAGCTCTACATCGTGCTCGACACCTTCCCGGAGGCGCCGCCGGTGGCGTTCGTGCCCGGCGACGATCCGGTCATCATTCCGACGATCCCGGGGCAGCTGGACCAGCTGCAGGCCCAGATCAGCAGCATCGTGACCAAGATCGAGAAGATCCCGTTCGATCAGATCGGCACCGACCTGCGCGCCACGCTGGCGTCGACCGCCAAGCTGATGAACCGGCTCGACAAGGATCTGGCGCCCGAGGCCCGCGCGGTGCTGCGCCAGGCTCGCCAATCGCTGGTCGACATCAACAACATGCTGGCCCCCGATTCGGGCCTGCCGGCCAATACCGAGCGCGCCATGCAGGAAATGTCGCGCGCCGCGCGCTCGCTGCGCAACCTGGCCGATTATCTGCAGACCAACCCGGAGGCGTTGTTGAAAGGGCGGGGCGCCGACCCGATCCCCGGCGCCGGCCCCGTCAGGAACTGAGCCCATGAAATCCACTGTTGCCCGGTGCGCGCCCCTCTTGATCGCCACGATCCTGGCCGGTTGCGGCGCCTCGCCGCCCGCCCGCTACTACACGCTGCAGCCGCCGGGCGCCACGCAGGCCGTTCAGGCAGGCGTGGCCCCCGCCCAGTTCATGATCGAGATCCTGCCGGTCAACGTGCCGGCGCAGGCCGACCAGCCGCAATTGATGGTGCGTACCGGCGACGGCACGGTGGCGCCGCTGTACTCCGAGCGCTGGAGCGCGCCGCTGCCCGACGAGTTCCGCGCCGCCTTGTCCGATACCTTGACGCGCGAATTGGGCGCGCCTGACGTGCAGGTGATCAAGCCCGCCTCGGGTACGCCGGTGTGGCGCGTCCAGGTGGACGTGCAGCGCTTCGATCTGGTGGCGGGCGGGCCGTCCCTGCTCGACGCCACCTGGCGGGTGCGGCCGGTCAACCTGGCCGCGCCCGCGCTGGTGTGCCGCACGCGGGTGGATGTGCCGGCCGGCGGCGAGCGCGACACGGCGGCGCTGGTCCAGGCCCAGCAGCGCGGTACGGCCTTGCTGGCGCGCACCATTGCCTCGGCGATCCGCAGCCAGGGCCAGTCGGCCGAGGCCGGCGGGCCCGAAGTGCAGGTGCTGGGTTGCAGCCGCAACGACGCGAAAACAGCGGGTTAACCTTTTTCGTATACGGGTTAACCTTAATACCGTACGCGTTGCAACCTCTTTAGGATACGGTTCCACCGCCAGTGCCCGCCGTGATCGCGGGCACTGGATCGCAGTCCTGATGGCAGGCATCACGCCGGCCACCGTATCTCTGGAAGCACGCATCCCATGGCTAGCACGACTCTGGGCGTCAAGGTCGACGACGCATTGCGCGATCGCCTCAAAGCCGCCGCGCAGAAACTGAACTGCACCCCGCACTGGCTGCACAAGCAGGCCATTCTTTCCTATCTCGACAGAATCGAACGCGGCCATCTGCCGGCGGAGATGGCCCATCTGGGGAGCGACGAGCGCGGCGAGGACGAGGACGCAGGCGCGTCGGCCGATGCCATGCCGCCTTTCTTCGAGTTCGGCCAGGACGTGCAGCCGCAATCCGTGCTGCGCGCCGCCATCACCGCCGCCTATCGCCGGCCCGAGCCGGAATGCGTGCCGTTGCTGCTGGGGCAGGCCCGCGTGGCCGGCCCCGAGAAGGTGCACGCCATGGCCAGCAAGCTGGTCCACGCGCTGCGGGCCAAGCGCAGCGGCGGCGGCGTCGAAGGACTGATCCAGGAGTTCTCGCTGTCCAGCCAGGAAGGCGTGGCGCTGATGTGCCTGGCCGAGGCGCTGTTGCGCATTCCCGACCGCGCCACCCGCGATGCCCTGATCCGCGACAAGATCGCGCACGGCGACTGGCGCTCTCACATGGGCGGATCGCAGTCGCTGTTTGTCAACGCCGCGACCTGGGGCCTGATGATCACCGGCAAGCTGGTCGCCGTCAGCAGCGAGCAGTCGCTGTCCAAGGCGCTGACGCGCCTGATCGGCAAGGGCGGCGAGCCGCTGGTGCGCAAGGGCGTGAACATGGCCATGCGCATGATGGGCGAGCAGTTCGTCTCGGGCCAGACGATCTCCGAAGCCCTGGCCAACAACCGCAAGATGGAGGCGCGGGGCTTTCGCTACTCGTACGACATGCTGGGCGAGGCCGCCACCACGGCCGCCGACGCCGAACGCTATTACGCGGCGTACGAGCAGGCCATCCATGCCATCGGCAAGGCGGCCGCCGGACGCGGCATCTACGAAGGCCCGGGCATCTCGATCAAGCTGTCGGCGCTGCATCCGCGTTATGCGCGCGCCCAGCGCGACCGGGTCATGGCCGAGCTGCTGCCGCGCGTCAAGGCGCTGACGCTGCTGGCGCGCCAATACGATATCGGCCTGAACATAGACGCCGAGGAAGCCGACCGGCTCGAGATTTCGCTGGACCTGCTGGAAGCCTTGTGTTTCGTCCCCGAGCTGGACGGCTGGAATGGCATCGGCTTCGTCATCCAGGCCTATCAGAAGCGCGCGCCGTTCGTGATCGATTACGTGATCGACCTGGCCAAGCGCAGCCGTCACCGCCTGATGGTGCGCCTGGTCAAGGGGGCGTATTGGGACACGGAGATCAAGCGCGCCCAGGTCGACGGCCTGGAGGGGTATCCCGTCTACACGCGCAAGGTGTACACCGACGTCGCCTACCTGGCCTGCGCGCGCAGGCTGCTGGCGGCGCCCGAGGCCACATACCCGCAGTTCGCCACCCATAACGCCTATACCCTGTCGGCCATCTACCAGATGGCGGGACAGAACTACTACCCGGGGCAGTACGAGTTCCAGTGCCTGCACGGCATGGGCGAACCGCTGTACGAGGAGGTGGTCGGGCCGCTGGCGCAAGGCAAGCTGAACCGCCCTTGCCGCATCTATGCCCCGGTGGGCACGCACGAAACCCTGCTGGCGTACCTGGTGCGCCGCCTGCTGGAAAATGGCGCCAACACTTCCTTCGTCAACCTGATCGGCGACGACAGCATCACGGTCGAGCAACTGGTGGCCGATCCGATCGAGGCGGCGTCCCGCATCGTGCCGCTGGGCGCGCCGCACGAGAAAATCCCCCTGCCGCGCGAGCTGTACGGCAGCGTGCAGCAGGGCGCGCGGGCCAACTCGGCCGGCCTGGACCTGACCAACGAGCATCGCCTGGGCTCGCTGTCGGCGGCCCTGCTGGCCAGCGCCGCGATCGACTGGCGCGCCTGGCCCATGCTGGGCGAGGGAGATCCCGGCTGGGATCCGGCCGGCGCGGTCGAAGTGGCCAACCCGGCCAACCTGCGCGACATCGTCGGCCACGTCATGCAGGCCACGCCGCAACATGTGGAACAGGCCCTGCGCGACGCCGCCAACGCGGCGCCCATCTGGCAGTCCACGCCGGTGCCCGAGCGCGCGCAGTGCCTGCGGCGGGCGGCCCAGCTGCTGGAAGAGCAGATGCAGACGCTGCTTGGCCTGATCGTGCGCGAGGCCGGCAAGTCGCTGCCCAACGCCATCGCCGAGGTGCGCGAAGCGGTGGACTTCCTGCGCTATTACGCCGACCAGGCCGAGCGCGAGTTCGACAACGATACCCATCGTCCGCTGGGCCAGGTACTGTGCATCAGTCCATGGAACTTCCCGCTGGCCATTTTCACCGGCCAGGTCGCCGCCGCGCTGGCCGCCGGCAACACCGTGCTGGCCAAGCCGGCCGAGCAGACGTCGCTGATCGCCGGCCAGGCGGTGGCCATCCTGCGCGCCGCGGGCGTGCCCGCCGGCGCGGTGCAACTGCTGCCGGGCCGTGGCGAAACCGTGGGGGCCCAACTGGTGGCCAGTCCGCAGGTGCGCGGCGTGATGTTCACCGGCTCGACCGAGGTGGCGCGCATCATCGCCGGCGCGCTGGCCGAACGCCTGGACGATCAGGGCCACACCATTCCGCTGATCGCCGAGACCGGCGGCCAGAACGCCATGGTGATCGATTCGTCGGCGCTGGCCGAGCAGGTCGTGTTCGATGTGCTGACCTCGGCGTTCGACTCCGCCGGCCAGCGCTGCTCCGCGCTGCGCGTGCTGTGCCTGCAGGAGGACAGTGCGGATCACGTGCTGGCCATGCTGCGCGGCGCGATGCGCGAGCTGCGCGTGGGCAATCCCGACCGCCTGTCGGTCGACGTGGGACCCGTGATCGACGCCGAGGCGCGCAACGGCATTCAGGGCCATATCGAGGCCATGCGCTCGTCCGGACGCCCGGTCGACCAGGTCGAGCTGGCGGGCGAGTGCCGCTACGGCACGTTCGTGCCGCCGACGTTGATCGAGATCGACCATATCGGCGAGCTCACGCGCGAAGTGTTCGGCCCGGTACTGCACGTATTGCGCTACCGGCGCGACGACCTGGACGGGCTGATCGAGCAGATCAACGCCACCGGTTATGGGCTGACCTTCGGCGTGCATACCCGCATCGACGAAACCATTGCCCGCGTCACCGAACAGGTGCACGCCGGCAACCTGTATGTCAACCGCAACATCGTGGGCGCCGTGGTCGGGGTGCAACCCTTCGGAGGCGAAGGCCTCTCGGGCACCGGCCCGAAGGCGGGGGGGCCGCTGTACATGTACCGGCTGCTGGCCACGCGCCCGGCCGGCCTGCCGCCCGCCCTCGACCCGGCGGCGCCGATGCCGCAGGCGCTTGCCTTGCCGGGCCCGACCGGCGAGACCAATACCTACCGGGTCGAGCCGCGCGGCGCGGTCTATTGCGTGGCCGCCACCGAGGCCGGCGCCCGGGCGCAATGGGCCGTCGTGAGCCAGACCGGCAACCATGCCTGGTTCGCCGATACGCCGGCGGCGCGCGCCTGGATCGACGGCCTGGACGCCAGGCTGCGCGAGCAGGCTGCCTTGCTGGAAGATTCCGAACTTGATGAGGCCGATTTCCAGGCGGTGCTGTTCGAGGGGGACGGCGACGCCTTGCGCGCGCTGAACATGCGCATCGCCCAACGTCCCGGCCCCCTGGTGTCCGTGCATGGCCTGAGCGCCGATGCCCTGGCCGCCGGGGCCAGCTACGCGCCCGACCGCCTGCTGGCCGAGCGTTCGATCAGCGTCAATACGGCGGCCGCTGGCGGCAACGCCAGCCTGATGACGATAGGTTGAGTTGCATGGCTTAACCCGCGCCTGCTTGCGGGTTATCTCCAATATCGAAGTTGGTTGTACTCGTTCGACAATCCGGTCCCACCCGGAGCGGACGCGCTGTCACTGTAATCCGACACGGGGCCTGCAAGCACTGGACGAACTCCCGCCCAGGCCCTAGTGTTTATAGCCACGCCCACGGCGCGGCCAGTATCCGGCAAACCGGGCCACAAGCCTGGCATAACAGATATCTAGTGCGACACATCGGAGGAAACCATGACCTTGCGCACCCCCATCAAAATGCTGGCAGCGGGCATTGCCGCCGCCTGCCTGGCTGGTGTGGCCCAAGCGGCCGATATCAAGTTCGGCTTCGCGGCGCCCCTGACCGGCCCGCAGTCCCATTACGGCGAAGACATGCAGAACGGTCTGACGCTGGCGCTGGAAGAAGCAAATCAGAAGGGCGTGACCGTGGGCGGCAAGCCCGCCAAGTTCGTGCTGGTCTCGCGCGACGACCAGGCCGATCCGCGCGTTGCCGTGCAGGTGGCCCAGCAGCTGGTGGACCAGGAGGTCAACGGCATCCTCGGCCACTTCAACTCGGGCACCACCATCCCGGCGTCGCGCGTCTACCATGACGCGGGCCTGCCGCAGATCGCCATGGCGACCTCGCCCGAATATACCAACCAGCAGTACGAGACGACCTTCCGCATGATGACCAGCGACACCCAGCAGGGCGCCGCGGTCGGCAAGTTCATGGTCGAGAAGCTGAACGCCAAGAAGGTCGCCATCATCGACGACCGCACGGCCTACGGCCAGGGGCTGGCCGACGAGGTCGAGAAGGCCGTCAAGGCGGCCGGCGGGCAGGTGGTGCGGCGCGAGTACACCACCGACAAGGCCAACGATTTCACGTCCATCCTGACCAACATCAAGGGCGTGGCGCCCGATGCCATCTTCTATGGCGGGCTGGACGCGCAGTCCGGCCCCATGAAGCGCCAGCTGGCCATGCTGGGCCTGAAGGCGCCGCTGGTGTCCGGCGAGATGACGCGCAGCGACACCTTCATCAAGCTGGCCGGCGATGCGGCCGACGGCACCTACGCCTCGCTGGCCGGCGTGCCGCTGGAGAAAATGGCCGCCGGCAAGGAGTTCGCCAAGCGCTATGAAGAGCGCTTCAAGAAGGCGCCCGGCGTCTACGCTCCCTACGCCTATGACGGCGCCTGGAACATGATCACCGCCATCGAGAAGGCGGGTTCGGCCGATCCGTCCAAGTACCTGCCGGAACTGGCCAAGCTGTCGCGCAAGGGCGCCACCAGCGAACACATTGCCTACGACGCCAAGGGCGACCTCAAGGAAGTTGCGGTCACCATCTACGAAGTCAAGAATGGCAAGTGGGAAATGGTTGAAACCATGGTGAGCCAGGCCAACTGATCGGCCTGTGCCGGCGGCGCGGCCCCCCCGGGGGCGCCGCGCCGCCATTTGCCGCAGCTGCGCCGCCGCCGGGCGCCGCGCGCTGCCAGTGGCGTCGCGTTTCCGATCGCTGCGTCGCTTCGTCTCCCTCGGCTGGAACGAACGCTCGTATGGATATTTTCACTCAACAGATAATCAATGGCCTGACGCTGGGCAGCGTGTACGCGCTGGTCGCGCTGGGCTATACGATGGTGTACGGCATCATCGGCCTGATCAACTTCGCGCATGGCGACGTGGTCATGATCGGCGCGATGGCGGCGACCATGGTCGCCGCCGCCCTGGTGGGCGGCGATCCGTCCACGTCGGCCTTCGCCGTCCTCGGCGCCGGCCTGCTGGTCTCGGTGCCCCTGTGCATGGCCGTGGGCTGGACCGCCGAACGCGTGGCGTACCGGCCCTTGCGCCGCGCGCCGCGGCTGGCCGCGCTGATCACCGCCATCGGCGTATCCATCATCCTGCAGAACGTGGCGATGATGGTGTGGGGCCGCAATTACCTCAACTTTCCCCAGGTGCTCACGCCCGCCGTGTTCGAGATCGGCGGGGCGCGCATGAGCATGCTGCAGATCGCCATCGTGGTCATCGCCGCGCTGATCATGGGCGCGCTGCTGCTGGTCGTGCACAAGACGCGGCTGGGTACCGCCATGCGGGCCACCGCGCAGAACCGCGAAGTGGCCGGCCTGATGGGCGTGAACATCAACACTGTGATCTCGGCGGCCTTCCTGATCGGTTCCGCGCTGGCGGCCATCGCCGGCATGATGGTCACCACCTATTACGGCGTGTCGCAGTACACCATGGGCTTCATGCTGGGCCTGAAGGCGTTCACCGCGGCGGTGCTGGGCGGCATCGGCAACCTGGTCGGGGCCATGGCCGGCGGCCTGCTGCTGGGCATCATCGAATCGCTGGGCTCGGGCTATATCGGCGACCTGACCGGCGGCTTCCTCGGCAGCCACTACCAGGATGTCTTCGCCTTCGTGGTGCTGGTGATGGTGCTGATCTTCCGGCCTTCGGGCTTGCTGGGCGAGCGCGTGGGAGACCGGGCATGACACGACAACCGAACACGTCCGGGCTGTCGGCGCGCAACCTGGTCGGCATCGCGCTCATCGGCATCGTGCTGGCCGTGCTGCCCTTCGTGCTCGGCATGGCCGGGCAGAGCTGGGTGCGCATCCTCAACTTCGCGCTCCTGTACGTCATGCTGGCGCTGGGCCTGAATATCGTGGTGGGCTTTGCCGGTCTGCTCGACCTCGGCTATATCGCCTTCTATGCCGTGGGCGCGTACACCTGGGCCTTGCTGGCCTCGCCGCATTTCGGCCTGCACCTGCCGTTCTGGGCCATTCTGCCGATGGCATTGGGCGTGGCCTGCGTATTCGGCGTGCTGCTGGGCGCACCCACCCTGAAGCTGCGCGGCGACTACCTGGCCATCGTCACGCTGGGATTCGGCGAGATCATCCGCATTTTCCTCAACAACCTGAATGCGCCGGTCAACATCACCAACGGGCCGCAGGGCATCAACCGCATCGACGCCTTCAAGGTCGGAGACTTCGCCTTCGGACGCACCGAGACCATCCTGGGCATCCGCTTCACGGGGCCCGAGAAGTACTACTACCTGTTGGTGCTGCTGACGCTGCTGATCATCGTGGTGTGCGTGCGCCTGCAGAATTCGCGCATCGGTCGCGCCTGGGAAGCCATACGCGAAGACGAGATCGCGGCCAAGGCCATGGGCATCAACAGCCGCAACATCAAGCTGCTGGCCTTCGCCATGGGCGCCTCGTTCGGCGGCGTGGCCGGCGCGCTGTTCGCCGCCATGCAAGGTTTCGTCAGCCCCGAGAGCTTCAGCCTGACGGAGTCGATATCGGTGCTGTGCATGGTGGTGCTGGGCGGCATGGGCCATATTCCCGGCGTGATCCTCGGCGCGGTGATCCTGGCCGTCCTGCCCGAGTTTCTGCGCGCGGTGGTCGAGCCCGCGCAGCACCTGCTGTTCGGCGCCGTGGTGCTCGATCCCGAAGGCATCCGCATGCTGCTGTTCGGCCTGGCGATGGTGTGCGTCATGCTGTTCCGGCCGGCCGGCCTGTGGCCCTCGGCGGTGCGCAAGCGCGAACTGAGCAGCACGCGCCAGGGAGGTGCCGCATGAGCCGCATCCTGCACGCCCAGGGACTGGGCAAGCGCTTTGGCGGGCTGCGCGCGCTGTCGGAGATCAGCTTCGATATCGAGGCCGGCGAGATCTACGGGCTGATCGGCCCGAACGGCGCCGGCAAGACCACGCTGTTCAACGTGCTGACCGGGCTGTACGTCCCCGAAGAGGGACAGTGCGAGTTCAACGGCATGTCGCTGATCGGCAAGAAGCCGCACGAGGTGGCCGCCGCCGGCCTGGCGCGCACCTTCCAGAACATCCGCCTGTTCGCCAACCTGAGCGCGATCGAGAACGTCATGATCGGCCGCCATGTGCGCACGCACGCGGGCGTGCTCGGCGCCGTGCTGCGCACTCGCGCCGAGCGGGCCGAGGAGGCCGCCATCGAACGGCGCGCGCAGGAGCTGCTGGAATACGTCGGCATCGGGCACCGCGCCAACGACGTGGCGCGTTCGCTGCCCTACGGCGACCAGCGGCGGCTCGAGATCGCCCGCGCGCTGGCGACCGATCCTCGGCTGCTGGCGCTGGACGAGCCCGCCGCCGGCATGAACGCCTCGGAAACCGTGGTGTTGCGCCAGCTGATCGAGAAGATCCGCACCGATGGCGTGACGGTGCTGCTGATCGAGCACGACATGAAGCTGGTCATGGGCCTGTGCGACCGGGTGCTGGTGCTGGAATACGGCAAGGTGCTGTCGATGGGCCGGCCGGCCGAGGTGCAGCGCGATCCCAAGGTCATCGAAGCCTACCTGGGGGCCGGCGCGGCGCACGATCCCGAACTGCATACGACGGAGCAAGCACCATGACGGCATCGCAAGCGCTACTCGAATTGCGTGGCCTGCAAGTGGCCTATGGTGGCATCCGGGCCGTGCGCGGCATCGACCTGCGCGTCGATCCCGGCGAACTGGTCTGCCTGATCGGCGCCAATGGCGCGGGCAAGAGCACGACCTTGCGCGCCATCTGCGGCCTGGTGCCGCTGGCCGGCGGGCAGGTGCTGTACGACGGCCACTCCATCGGCGGCCAGCCGTCATTCGCCCTGGTGCGCAAGGGCCTGGTGATGGTGCCGGAAGGCCGCGGCATCTTCGGCCAGCTCACCATCGAGGAAAACCTCGCCATGGGGGCCCACGTGCGGCGCGATGCCGCGCAGGTGCGCCAGGACACCCAGCGGGTGTTCACGCTGTTTCCGCGTTTGGCCGAGCGGCGCCGCCAGGCTGCCGGCACGCTGTCCGGCGGCGAGCAGCAGATGGTCGCGATGGGGCGCGCCATGATTGCGCGGCCGCGCCTGCTGCTGCTGGACGAGCCGTCGATGGGCCTGGCGCCGCTGATGGTCGACAAGGTGTTCGAAGTGGTGCGCACCATCGCGGCCGAGGGCGTGACCATATTGCTGATCGAGCAGAATGCCCGCCTGGCGCTCGAACATGCCGACCGCGGCTATGTGATGGAATCGGGCGAGATCACGCTGTCCGGGCCGGCCCGCGAGATGTTGCACGATCCCAAGGTGCGCGCGGCCTATCTGGGCGAAGTCGAGGCCTGAGCCTGTCCGCACGCACGGGCGCCGGTTCTTCTTGCGGAACCGGCGCCCGTGCCGCGTTCAGGCTTCGGCCAGCGCTGTCGGGCGCGGCTTGCGATTGATCATCAGGGCAATGACCGCGGCGATCAGGCCGGTGCTGCCGGCCAGTACGAAAGCCATCAGGTAGCTGCCCGTGGTTTCGCGTACCACGCCGCCCATCCAGGCGGCGCTGGCCGCGCCCAACTGGTGGCCGGCGACGATCCAGCCGAAGACGATGGGGGCGTCGCGATCGCCAAAGGCTTCGGTGGTCAGGCGCAGTGTCGGCGGCACGGTGGCGATCCAGTCCAGCCCGAAGAAAATCGCGAACAGCGACAGGCTGTAGAACGAGAAGTCCGAGTAGGGCAGGTACATCAGCGACAGGCCGCGCAGGCTGTAGGTGCCCGACCGGCCCGCCGATGTCGGCCTGCGCTCCTATGGCAGCGCACCGGACACGCCCGAGCCGTCGGTCGCGCCGCGTACCGGCCTGCTGGCCGCCACCTTCGGCGCCTTGCGGCGCGCAGCGCGCACCCGCACGTTCTGGTATCTGTTCGCGACCTTCTTCGTGTGCGGCTTTACCACCAATGGCCTGGTGGGCACGCACCTGATCGCCCTGTGCGGCGACCACGGAATCGCCGAAGTGCAGGCGGCCGGCCTGCTGGCGCTGATGGGCATCTTCGACCTGGTGGGCACGACGGCCTCGGGCTGGCTGACCGACCGCTACGACCCGCGCAGGCTGCTGTTCGTCTATTACAACCAGGCAAGGGGCGCCATCAGCGCGGCGCCGGCAGCTACCGCCCAGACCACGCGGGTCCAGTCGCCGGAAGCCGCCAGGGCCGCCAGCACGGGCAGGAACAGCAGATTGCCGGTGGCCGTGCTGGCCGTCAGCAAGCCCATCATCAGTCCGCGGCGCGTGGTGAACCAGCGATTGACGATGGTCGCGCCCAGGACCACCGCGACCGCTCCCGAGCCTATCCCGGAGAACACGCCCCAGGTCAGCAGCAGGTGCCACGATTCGGTCATGAAAGCGCTGGCCGCGCTGGAGGCGGCCATCAGCAGCAGGGCGCCGATCAACACGCGGCGCAGGCCGAAGTGTTCCATGGCGGCGGCGGCGAACGGACCCGCCAGGCCATACAGGAAAATACCGATCGCCGCCGCCAGGGAGATCGTGCTGCGGCTCCATCCGAAGGCCTGCTCCAGCGGCACGATCAGCACGCTGGGCGTGGAGCGCAGGCCGGCCGACACCAGCAGCGAGAAGAAAATTACGGCCACCACGACGAAGGCGTACTTTTGTCCCAGGTGGCGAAACGGCGGTGGCAGACGCGTTATACTCATGTTACTGACCGGTACGTAGTGTGGAGCTCGCATCGTACGTACCGGTCAGTAACATCGTCAAGCAGTTTTTGGCGACCCCGATTTCCAGGAGCCCGCATGTCCCGTAAATCCGCTCCGTCGTCCACCGCCGCGCCGGCGCCCAAGCTGGCCGCCGACCGTATCCGCGCCACCGCGCGCGAACTGTTCTACCGCGAAGGCATCCGCGCGGTGGGGGTCGACGCCATCGTATCGGCCGCTGGCGTCACCAAGCCCAGCCTGTACCGCAGCTTCTCGTCCAAGGACGAACTGGCCGCGTCGTACCTGCGCGACTACGAGGCGGAGTTCTGGAGCCGCTTCGATGCCGGCGCGCAACGCTATCCCGACGATCCGCGCGCGCAGCTGCGGCTGTATCTGGAAAGCCTGGCCAGGCGCGCCGTGGCGGCGGGGCCGTACCGCGGTTGCGGACTGAGCAACGCGGCCGTGGAATATCCCGACCCGGACCATCCCGCGCGCCTGGTGGCCGAGACGCACAAGCGCGAACTGCGCAAGCGTCTCGTCGAGATGGCGCGCCGCATGGGCGCGCGCGAGCCCGAGATCCTCGGTGACGGCCTGATGCTGCTCATCGAGGGCGCTTTCATCTCCGGCCAGTTGTTCCACGGCGATGGGCCGGCGCGCCATGTCGCCTTGCTGGCCGACAGATTAATCGAAGCCAGCCTGTAGTCACCCCGTTTCGTATTCGTTCGATTTCCAAACCGCCTCTCGAGGCGGTTTTTTTTTGGTTCATCGCGCATTGCCGGGGAAGGCGGCACGGATTTTGAGGAAGAAGTATTCCTGGTCGCGGTAGCCGTAAGCGCGCCGCTTGATGACCTTGATAGTGTTGTTGATGCCCTCGACAATGCTGGTGTTCAGGGGATGTCGGCATCTGGCCAGGATGCCGTGCAGATAGCCTTTCAAGCGCTGAGCGAAGGTGTTCAAGGCGGCTATTCCGCTTTGCTCGGCCTGCTCGTACCAGTGGTTCCAGGCTTGTCTTGCCCAGGCAGGTCTTTGGTAGAACCAGAGCCGTTTGAGTTCGTCACGCAGGACATAGACCGTCAGCAGCGGCTGGTTGGCTTGCAGCAATTCGTCGAGCCGGACGGCCTGCTGCCGATCCAGGTTGTCACGGTTGCGCAGCAGCAGCCAGCGACTCGATTTGATGATCCTGCGTGCGGGACGATCCTGGCGTAGTTGATTGGCCTGATCCACGCGCACCCGATCAATGACCTCTCGTCCATACTTGGCCACGACATGGAACAAGTCATAGACGATCTCCGCCTGTGGGCTGTGGGCCTGGATCTCCAACTCGTAGGCGGTGGTCATGTCGATGGCAACGGCCTTGATGCGTTGGGCGGCCCCAGGCGGCAATTGTTCGAAGAACGCCCGGGCCGTCTCGCGTGAGCGTCCTGGGCCAATCCACAGCACCTGCCTGCCGATCGGATCGACCACCACTGTCGCGTAGCGATGCCCTTTGTGCAGGGCAAACTCGTCCATCGCCAAATACTCGATCTTGGACCAATCCGGTTCGCGCACCGACGCACGCAGCCGAGCCTTGTCCAGCGTCTTGACGGTATGCCAACCCAGCTCGAAGAACCTCGCCACCGCCTGCACGTTGCTCGATTGCAGCAATTGGCTGCAGGCCTGCGCCAGCCGATCCGTCACCCGTTGATATCGCCCCAGCCAGGCAAGCCGCTCCAGGCGCGGGCCGCCGCATTGCTCACACCACAAGCGTCGGCGCGGCACGTGCAGAACGACCCGATACTCGAATAACGGCAGATCTCGCACCCGTCGAACCGTGGTCTCATGCACCTGGCGACACCGCGCGCCGCACTGCTCGCACAGCATCACCTTGGCCGTTGGCTTCAAATAGATCGACAGCGTGCGCCCTGGGTCTTCGGGCCATTCCACGCGTTCGACGCCATAGCCCTGCCAGCCTCCCAGCGACTCCAGCAACTTGCGATCCAGCATCTCCCTGCACTCCTGATGGCAAATACCTGCCGTCAAGAATACGAAAACTTGCCAAACCCCTCCACGCTATTGCGCGATGAACCTTTTTTTTGGGGGGGGAGGGCGATGTGCTGCGCGTAAGTCCGCCATTTTCGTACGTATTCGGGTGCTGATTGCTGGTACCGCGATATATGGGCTTATTTGAAACTGGAGCGGCTTTTTCGCTGGGTGCCACGCACCTGTTCGCAGCAATTTTTTCACGGTCGTTTGTTGGCCTCCTATTTGATATGAATGACAGAAAATCCAACAGCGTGTCGCCAGTGGCGAGATATTTGCGTTTCGGCGTTGCCGCGGTAGCGGGTGTGGCGGCGGGCGCGTTGCCTTCGTCGGATGTCGATGCACAGGCCGCGCCGGCCGCCGCCGCGGCCGCCAAGATCGAGGCCTTGTCGGATACGGATATCTACAGCGACTACGAGCATGGCATCGTGATGGCTCCCGATAACAAGGACTACATCAGTTACAAGCCCGCCGAAGGCGGTCCCGAAGCCCCCCTCCCCCTTCAAACCCGCGCCCTATGTTTCATTGGGTAATGATGTCGTAGCCGAGCGGATACGGGTGGACGTGCGCGGCAACGAAACCCTCGGCGTGTATGTCGACTCAGAGCACCGTTCGCTCACCGTGCGTGACAGCAGGATAGACGCGTACGGCAAGCCGCCTTCCATCGAGTCTCCCAATTATTACGGTGCCGCGGCTGTCTATGCCGGCACGCTGAATATCGAGAATTCCACGGTTCGCCATAACTATGCGGCCCAGCCGTTCGAAGACGCGGTAGGAGTCGGAGTAACAGCGCTCGGCGAGAAGGCCATACTCAACGTTACCGACAGCGAGGTATCGGGTACGAGGGGCGCGGTCGTCGGCTGGGGGGGCGAGGCGACATTCACCAATTCGATCGTGCGTGGTTCGACCTTCGGGCTGTACGCTGAAATGTGCGATACCTGCAGAGACGATGACGGCACCTCGCCTTCGATTCGCATCAAAGGCGGGGTCGTTCAGGGTGGCGTGGGCGCGAATAACGTCGCCGTGGCGGTGGCGGGGGCCGGAAAGGTCGCGATCGAGAATGCGGAACTGCTCGGAGCCAGCGGCGTGTACGCCACGTTCGGCGTCGGGGTCGATATGAAGGGCGGGCGCATTCTGGCGCACAACACCAATGTCGTCGCAAGCCAGGATTACGCCGATGGTCCCTATGGCGGCGTGGTCCTGACCGACGGCAGCCAAGTCAACCTGGAGGGCGTCAAGGTCCGTGCGACCGGCCAGGAGGCGGCTGGCCTATGGTTGCTGGGCGGCAAGGACACCAGCCCGCGAGCCAGCCTGCGCAACACCGACGTCCACGGAGAGGTCGCCGCCATTGCGCTGGGCTTCAATGGCGAGGCGGACATCTCGGGTGGTAGTCTGAGCGCGGAGGAGGGGGGCGCCGTGCTTACCACCCTGGCGCCCGATGAAGTCGAGTATTACTACGACTACTCCCTCTCCATGGAGCGTCCGGCCGCTGATGCGCCGTTGACGCCGGTTCACGTCACGCTGTCCGACGGCGCGCGCGCCAGCGGAGAAACGTTGATCGCGCATGGCGGGCTGTTGCCGATGACGCTGCGCTTGAGCAGCGGGGCCGACGCCCGCGGCGACATCGTCACGCTGCCGCCTTCCGCGCCACCCGATTTCGCGGAGCAACCGGATGCCGAGCCGAAACCGGACGCCGCGGCGCAGTCGGACGCCAAGGCGAAAGCGCGGGTCATGGCGCAGGTAGATGGCGGGGAACCTGTTGCCGTACCGATCCCGGCCTCTTCGCATCCCGATGCCCCGATCGACGTGTTCATCGACAGTGGCGCCCAATGGCGGGGCATCACCAAGACCGTCAATGCGTTGCGCATCGAGGACGGCACCTGGACCGTCACCGGGTCGTCCGCGGTGAACAGCCTGCACCTGCAGGCTGGCAAGGTGGCGTACGCAACGCCTGCCGAAACCAACGGAAAATTCAAACACCTGCGGGTCAAGACCCTGTCGGGAAGCGGCCTGTTCGAGATGAACGCCAGCGCCGACCTGAGCGATGGCGATTTGCTGGTCGTGTCCGACGAGGCCAGCGGGCAGCACAAGGTGCTGGTGCGAGGAGCCGGCACGGAACCCACCGGTGTAGAAAGCCTGACGCTGGTCGAGCTGCCCAAGGGCAGCCAGGCGGGGTTCACGCTTGCCAACCGGGGCGGGGTGGTCGACGCCGGCGCGTTCCGCTATCGCCTGACGCCGGACAACGGTGTCTGGGGCCTGGAACGGACCAGCCAACTTTCGGCCGTCGCCAACGCGGCCTTGAATACCGGTGGCGTGGGCGCAGCCAGCAGCATCTGGTATGCGAAAGGCAATGCGCTCTCCAAGCGCCTGGGCGAGTTGCGGCTCGATCCCGGCGCGGGCGGCTTCTGGGGGCGCACGTTCGCCCAGAAGCAGCAGCTCGACAACAAGGCTGGCCGACGCTTCGACCAGAAGGTGTACGGTTTCGAGCTGGGGGCCGACCATGCCATCGCAGGACAGCAAGGGCGGTGGCACGTGGGCGGCCTGCTGGGCTATACCCGCGCAAGGCGCAGCTTCGTCGATGACGGCGCCGGGCATACCGACAGCGCGCATATCGGGGCCTACGCGGCGTACGTGGCGGACAACGGCTTCTATTTCGATTCGACCCTGCGCGCCAGCCGCTTCGAGAACGACTTCACGGTAACGGCCACCGACGCCGTCTCCATACGGGGCAAGTACCGGGCCAATGGGGTTGGCGCCACGTTGGAGGCCGGCAAACGTTTCACGTTGCACGACGGCTGGTTCGTCGAACCTCAGTCCGAGGTGTCGCTGTTCCATGCCAGCGGCGGAACCTACCGTGCCGCGAACAATCTGTCGGTCAAGGACGAAGGCGGCACCTCCGCCGTGCTGCGCCTGGGCTTGGCGACCGGGCGGCGCATCGACCTGGGCAAAGATCGCGTGATCCAGCCCTATGCCACCCTGAGCTGGCTGCAGGAATTCAAAGGCGTCACGACCGTCCGCACCAACGGGTACGGGCTGCGCACCGACCTGGGGGGCGGCCGCGCAGAGCTGGCATTGGGCCTGGCCGCCGCGCTGGGGCGTGGCCACAGCTTGTACACCTCGTACGAATACGCCAAGGGCAGCAAACTGACCCTGCCTTGGACGCTCCATCTGGGTTACCGCTACACCTGGTAGGAAGCGTATGGCGCGACAACGGGGGCGCAATGCCCCCGTTGTCGCCTTGTCGCTCAGCTGTGATAAGCCGATTCTCCGTGGCTGGTCACATCCAGTCCTTCACGCTCCTGATCTTCCGGTACGCGCAGTCCGCACAGCTTGTCCGCGATCTTGTAGGCGATCCAGGCCACCACGGCGGACCACACGATCGTCAGCAGCACGCCTTCGAATTGCACCCACACCTGGCCGGCAATCGCGCTGGCGCTGTCCAGGCCCGGGCCGCCGAGCACCTTGGCATTGAACACCCCGGTCAGCAGGGCGCCGACGATGCCGCCCACGCCATGCACGCCGAACACATCGAGGGCGTCATCGGCGCGCAGCAGACGCTTCAGGCCGTTTACTCCCCAGACGCAGACCACGCCGGCGGTCACGCCGATGACCAGGGCGCCGACCGGGCCGACCAGGCCGGCGGCGGGCGTGATGCCGACCAGGCCCGCCACGGCGCCTGAGGCCGCACCCAGCATCGAGGGTTTGCCCTTGACGGCCCATTCCGTGAACAGCCAGCCCAGCACTGCGCCCGCGGTGGCGGTCATGGTGTTGAAGAACGCCAGGGTGGCGCCGTCGCTGGCCGCCAGCGACGAGCCGGCGTTGAAGCCGAACCAGCCGACCCACAGCAGCGCCGCGCCGATGAAGGTCATCGGCAGGTTGTGCGGCTGCATCGCTTCGCGGCCATAGCCGATGCGTCGGCCCACCACGTACGCGCCGACCAGTCCGGCCACCCCCGCATTGATGTGCACCACGGTGCCGCCGGCGAAATCCAGCGCGCCGCGGGCATTGAGCAGGCCCGGCGCGGTTTCGGAGGCGAACCAGACCATGTGCGCGATCGGGATATAGGCAAAGGTGAACCAGATCGCCGTGAACACCAGCACGGCCGAAAAACGCGCGCGCTCGGCGAAGCTGCCCACTATCAGGGCGCAGGTGATGCCCGCGAAGGTCGCCTGGAACGAGGCGAACAAGAGCTCGGTGAGCGTGCCCGACAGCGTGTACGTGCCATCGGCCGGCGTGAACATGCCGGAGAAGAACGTGCGCGACAGGCCGCCGAAGAAGGCGTTGCCTTCGGTGAAGGCCAGCGAGTAGCCGTAGGCGAACCACAGCAGCAGCCCGAGGGCGAAGGTGCACAGCACTTGCAGCAGCACCGACAGTACGTTTTTGCTGCGCACCAGGCCGCCGTAGAACAGGGCCAGGCCGGGCACCGCCATCATCAGTACCAGCAGTGTCGAAACCAGCAGCCAGGAGATATCGGCTTTATCCATTTTTATGGGCTCCAGGGAGTCGTGTTTACAGGGCGGCCTCACCGGACTCGCCGGTGCGGATGCGGATGACTTCCTCGAGCGGGGCGGTGAATATCTTGCCGTCCCCGATCTTGCCGGTGCGGGCCGACTGTTCGATCGCTTCGATCACCTGGTCGACCAGATGATCCGGCACGGCCGCCTCGACCCGCAGCTTGGGCAGGAAGTCGACGGCGTATTCGGCGCCGCGGTAAAGCTCGGTGTGGCCTTTCTGGCGTCCGAAGCCCTTCACCTCAGTGACGGTCAGGCCCTGGACGCCGATATCGGACAGGGCCATCCGCACTTCGTCCAGCTTGAAGGGCTTGATGATGGCGATGACGAGTTTCATGGCGGTTCCTCTCATGGTTACGCGTAGGCATCAAGACCTATGCAAATTCCATGCCATATTTTTTCGTACCTGCGACCCCGGCCCCGCAGGGCGGCGGGCATCCTGGACGTGCGTGCATGCGCCACAACAGGGCACACCGGGTGGCGTATGCGCCACGCTGGTGCATGACGCGCCCAAAGCCGCTTAATATTGAAACTAATTGTGTTTTTTCGGGCTGCTTTGTAGCTAATTGCGTGGAAATTGCAGATTGCTGCAGGACGGGCAGGGGTTGTTTCGCGCTGCCCGTGGCGCGCTGATGTCGATCGCGGACCCAATGCCCGTGCGGCTTTCCGTCATGCCGGCAAGCCGGCCGGGGCGCCTGCCGCGCGCATTTGCTTGTCATAAATGTATCCATGCCTTGATACGCGGGTTTACACGTAAGCGCTTGGCGTTGCCGTGCCCCTCGGGAAGAATGGCCTGCATGGGTGGCGGCGTTGCCGCTATCCATGCAGGCCTGGAACGGTGTCGCGGCAATCGACCCCGTTCCGTTGGGCCACGGGGCGTAGCTGACGGCTGCTTCTCGGGATCGCCGGCTGGCGATTTAGTTTTTCTCCTGTGCTTTGAAAGGCGGCGCCGCTTGCGGGCCGCTTTTTTTTCGCTTGGCGTCGGCGCTGCGCGAGGCTCTACACTGTGAGGTCAAGCAACAACCGACACGAAGGCGAGGAAGCCATGAACCGCACACAGCAATGGATGGAAGACCTGCAGAAGAACATTTCCGATCTGATCGCCCGCAGCCCCGCGGCGGATGTGGAGCGCAATGTGCGCGCGATGATGACGCAGACGTTCGCCCGGCTGGACCTGATCACCCGCGAAGAATTCGAGGTGCAGGTGGACCTGCTTGCCCGGGCGCGTACGCGGGTCGATCAATTGTCGGCGCAGGTGCAGCAGCTGGAAGCCCGCCTGGCCACGCTCGAAGCCGGCAAGCCGCAAGCATAGGCAACCCTCCGGCCGCTCCCGCGGCGTGACGTTTCCGGCACGGCGCGCCCCCACGCCAGCTCCGTCTTGGCCATACTGGCGCATCGTCATCGCAGGGGAGTTGGCCATGACCCTGGCCGTATTGGCCAGCCGGGCGATCGCCGGCTGGCAGGCGCCCGCCGTGCGCGTCGAGACCCATCTGGGCAGCGGCCTGCCCGCTTTTGCCATCGTCGGGCTGCCCGACGTCGAGGTCCGCGAAAGCCGCGAACGGGTGAGGGCGGCAATCCAGAACAGCGGCTTCGATTTCCCGCCCGGCCGCATTACCGTCAACCTGTCGCCCGCTGACCTGCCCAAGGCCTCGGCGCGCTTCGATTTGCCCATTGCGCTGGGTATCCTGCTGGCCAGCGGCCAGGTGGCCGCCAGCGCCGCGCAAACGGCGGCGCTGCCCGATTGCGTGTGGGCGGCCGAACTGTCGCTGTCGGGCGCCCTGGTGCCGCTGGCCGCGCCCTTGGCCCTGGCGCTGGCCGTGGCACGCGAGCAGCCGGGTGCGACGCTGGTGCTGCCGGCTGGCAGCGCCGCCGTGGCCGCATGGGTGCCGGGCATCCGGGTGCTGGCTGCCCATACGCTGGGCGAGGCGGCGGCGTACCTGGCCGGGCACGCCGAGCTGGCGCCAGCCGAGCGCCGCAGCTGGCCCGAGGTCGAGCCCGGTCCGTGCCTGTCCGACGTGCGGGGCCAGCCGGCTGCCCGGCGCGCCTTGGAAGTGGCGGCCGCCGGCGGCCACAGCCTCTTGATGTGCGGGCCGCCCGGGGCGGGCAAAAGCATGCTGGCGCAACGCCTGCCGGGCCTGCTGCCGCCGCTGGAGCAGCGCCAGGCGCTGGAAGTGGCGGCCATCGCGGGCGCCGGCGGAGCGCCCGAGGTCCTGCGCGGCCAGCCGCCGTTTCGGGCCCCCCATCACTCCGCCTCGGCCGCCGCCCTGGTGGGCGGCGGCGCCAGGCCTCGCCCGGGCGAGATCAGCCTGGCGCACCATGGCGTGCTGTTCCTGGACGAACTGCCCGAGTTCGAGCGTCGCGCCCTGGAGTCTCTGCGCGAGCCGCTGGAGACCGGCAAGGTCGTCATCTCCCAGGCGCTGCACAGCGTCGAGTATCCCGCCGTATTCCAGCTGGTGGCGGCCATGAATCCGTGCCCCTGCGGCTGGCGCGGGCATGCGTCGAAGGCCTGCCGCTGCACGCCGGACCAGGTGCGCCGCTATGCGGCGCGCGTGTCCGGGCCGCTGGTCGATCGCATAGACCTGTGGATCGAGCTGCCCGCCACCGAGCCGCAGTGGCTGGCCGAACCGCCGGGCGAGCCCTCCCTTCCGGTGCGCGAGCGCGTGGCGCGCTGCCGCCAGCGGCAGTTGGCCCGCCAGGGCTGCCTGAACGCCAAGCTGTCCGGCCCGGCGCTCGATGCGCATTGCGCCCTGGGCGCCGCGGCCCGCACGCTGCTGCAGCAGGCCATGCGGCGCCTGGGCGGCTCGGCGCGCGCCGCCCATCGCGCGCTCAGGGTGGCGCGCACCCTGGCCGACCTCGCGCACGAGCCGGAGATCGGCGCCGCCCATATCGCCGAAGCGGTACAGTACCGCCGTCCCACGTAGCCGGCCGCAATCGGGGGCGGAACAGCGCGGGGCAGACAAGGGCGCTGCGCAGGCCGCTCGACAAACGGGGCGAAATCGCCATATAATTAAAGGCTTTCCGGCGCTTGTGCGACCTTTTTTGCCGCAGGGGCCGGGAGAGCGGGGCATTAATGAGGGGATTGCCGCCAGGCAAGGCCTCAGGAATCGCGCCCGAAGCAGTACCCATGAGCAGCACCAATAAGTGGACACAGGTTCGACCAAGTTTTGTCGCCCGGTTGGCAACTTGCAGTAGCCGGCGCCAAGCACCTGTAGCCATGTACATCAACATCCTCTAGGAATCATCATGCCCAAGATGAAAACCAAGAAAAGCGCCGCCAAGCGCTTTAAGGTTCGCGGCAGCGGATCCATCAAGCGTGGTCAGGCGTTCAAGCGTCACATCCTGACCAAGAAGACCACCAAGAACAAGCGCCAGCTGCGCGGTTCGGCTGCGGTCCACGAAACCAACGTCGCTTCCGTGAAAGCGATGATGCCTTTCGCTTGATAAGGGAGATCTACTATGCCTCGCGTTAAACGCGGCGTTACCGCCCGCGCCCGTCACAAGAAAGTCATTGCCGCCGCCAAGGGTTACCGTGGCCGTCGTGGCAACGTATTCCGCATCGCCAAGCAAGCGGTCATGCGCGCCGGCCAATACGCCTACCGCGACCGCCGCAACAAGAAGCGCACGTTCCGTGCCCTGTGGATCACCCGTATCAACGCCGCCGTGCGTGAGCAGGGCATGAGCTACAGCGTGTTCATCGCCGGCCTGAAGAAGGCTGCGATCGAACTCGATCGCAAGGTGCTGGCCGATCTGGCCGTGCGCGACAAGGCCGGTTTCGCGGCCATCGTGCAGCAAGCCAAGGCTGCCTTGGCTGCCTGATCGCGTACATACATCGCGGATCGCTGCAAACGGGGCTGTAATGGCCCCGTTTGCGTTTTGAAGGCTCAAATTCCATGACATTACTGGTCGACGACCTGGTTTCTCAGGCTCAAGAACGATTCGCCGCTGCCTCCGACGCCGCCGCGCTCGAAAACGCCAAGGCGCGCTTTCTGGGCAAGGAAGGCGCGCTGACGGTCCTGCTCAAGGCACTGGGCAAGCTGGACCCCGAGCAGAAGCGCGAGATGGGCGCCCGCATCAATCAGGCCAAGCAGCAGATCGAAGCGCTGCTCAACGCCCGCCGCGCCGCGCTGGCGCAGGCCGAGCTGGATGCCCGCCTGGCCTCCGAAACCATCGATGTCACCCTGCCTGGCCGCGGCAAGGCCGCCGGCGGGATCCACCCGGTCATCCGTACCTGGGAACGCGTCGAAGAAATCTTCCGCTCCATCGGCTTCGACGTGGCCGACGGTCCCGAGGTGGAAAACGACTGGACCAATTTCACTGCCCTGAACAACCCGCTGGACCACCCGGCGCGGTCGATGCAGGACACCTTCTACGTCGACATGCACGATGCCGACGGCCTGCCGCTGCTGCTGCGCACGCACACCAGCCCGATGCAGGTGCGCTATGCGCGCATGCACAAGCCGCCCATCAAGGTCATCGCGCCGGGGCGCACCTATCGCGTCGACAGCGGCGCCACCCACTCGCCCATGTTCCACCAGGTCGAGGGGCTGTGGATCGCCGAGGACATTTCGTTTGCCGACCTCAAGGGCGTGTACACCGACTTCCTGCGCTGCTTCTTCGAAAGCGACGATCTGGTCGTGCGCTTCCGGCCGTCCTTCTTCCCGTTCACCGAACCGTCGGCCGAGATCGACATGATGTTCACCTCCGGACCCAATCGCGGCCGCTGGCTGGAAATCTCGGGTTCGGGCCAGGTGCATCCGCAGGTCGTGCGCAACTTCGGGCTCGACCCCGAGCGCTACATCGGCTTTGCCTTCGGCTCCGGGCTGGAGCGCCTGACCATGCTGCGTTACGGCGTCAACGACCTGCGCCAGTTCTACGAAGGCGATTTGCGCTTCCTGCGCCAGTTCAACGAATAAATACGGGCAATCATGCAATTTCCTGAATCCTGGCTACGTTCGCTGGTCAACCCTTCGATCGGCACCGATGAGCTCGCGCACCGGCTGACCATGGCCGGCCTGGAAGTCGAAGAAACCGAGCCGGCCGCCCCGCCGTTTACCGGCGTGGTGGTGGCGCGCATCGTCGACATCGCGCCCCATCCCGACGCCGACAAGCTGCGCGTGTGCCAGGTCGACGACGGTTCGGGCGCCTTGCTGCAGATCGTGTGCGGCGCGCCCAATGCGGCCGCGGGCCTGACCGTGCCGCTGGCGCGCGTGGGCGCCGAACTGCCCGGCGGCATGAAGATCGGCGTGGCCAAGATGCGCGGCGTGCAATCCTCGGGCATGCTGTGCTCGGCGCGCGAGCTGGGCCTGTCGCAGGATCACGCAGGCCTGCTCGAACTGCCGGCCGCGTTGCGCCCGGGCACCGATATCCGCGCCGCGCTGGACCTGGATGACACCTTGTTCACGCTCAAGCTGACGCCCAATCGCGCCGACTGTCTGTCCATCTTCGGTGTGGCCCGCGAAGTCGCCGCGCTGACCGGCACGCCGCTTACGGCGCCGGCGGCCGAGCCCGTGCCGGTCACGATCGACCATCGCCTGCCGGTCGCCATCCAGGCCCCGGATCTGTGCGGCCGCTTTGCCGGGCGCGTGATCCAGGGCGTCAACGCGCGCGCCGCGACGCCCGAATGGATGAAGACGCGCCTGGAGCGCGCCGGCCAGCGTTCGGTGTCGGCCCTGGTCGATATTTCCAACTACGTCATGCTCGAGGTGGGGCGTCCCTCGCATGTGTTCGATCTCGACAAGATCGGCGGCGATCTCTCCGTGCGCTGGGCGCGCGAAGGCGAAACGCTCGAATTGCTCAACGGCCAGGCCGTTGCGCTGGACCCCAAGGTGGGCGTGGTGGTGGCCGGCGAACAGGTAGAGAGCCTGGCCGGCATCATGGGCGGCGAAGCGACCTCGGTGACGCTGGATACGCGCAACATCTATCTCGAGGCGGCATTCTGGTGGCCCGGCGCGATCGCCGGCCGCGCGCGCCGCTACAAGTTCAGCTCCGAAGCCAGCCACCGCTTCGAGCGCGGCGTGGACTACGCCTCGATCCCCGAGCACATCGAACTGATCACCCGGCTCATTCTCGACATCTGCGGCGGACAGGCCGGCCCGGTCGACGACCAGTGCGTCAACCTGCCCGTACGCGAGCCCGTGCGCATGCGGCTGGCGCGCTGCCACCGTGTGCTGGGCGTGGCGGTGGAGCGTGCCGAAGTGGCGCAGATCTTCACCCGCCTGGGCCTGCCGTTCCAGGAGCAGGGCGACGACTTCGTCGTGACGCCGCCGTCGTACCGCTTCGACATCGAGATCGAGGAAGACCTGATCGAGGAAGTCGCACGCGTCTACGGCTTCGAGCGGATTCCCGACGTGCCGCCGGTGGCGCGCGCCAAGATGCACGCGCAGCCCGAAGCGCGCCGCGGCGCGCACGCCGTGCGCCGCCTGGTGGCCGCGCGCGACTATCAGGAAGTGGTCAATTACAGCTTCGTCGAAGCCGCGTGGGAACGTGACTACGCCGGCAACGACAACCTGGTGCGCCTGGTCAACCCCATCGCGAGCCATTTGTCGGTGATGCGCTCCAGCCTCATCGCGGGGCTGGTCGCCATCGTGCGCCACAACGCCAATCGCAAGCAAAGCCGCGTGCGCCTGTTCGAACTGGGCCGCGTGTTCCATCGCGATCCGCAACTGGCCGACGGCCCGCTGGAAGTGGCGGGCGTGCGCCAGCCGCTCATGCTGGCGGGCGTGGCCTGGGGCGGGGCGGTCGAAGAGCAGTGGGGCGTGCCGCACCGCCAGGTCGACTTCTACGACGTCAAGCAGGACGTCGAGGCCCTGTTCGGCGCGCGCGCCGACGCGTTGCGCTTCGTCGCCGACCGCTATCCCGCCCTACATCCCGGACGCAGCGCCCGCATCGAGCTGGACGGCCAGCCCATCGGCTGGCTGGGCGAACTGCATCCGCAATGGACGCAGCAAGCCGACCTGCACCATGCACCGGTCGTCTTCGAGCTGGACTTCGAGGCGCTGGCCGAGCGGCGCCTGCCGGCGGTGCGCGAGCTGTCGCGCCAGCCTGCGGTCGTGCGCGATCTGGCCTTGTGGGTCGATGCGAAATTGCCGGCCCAGGCCATGCTCGATACGGTGGCCGCGGCCATCGCGCGCGATCCGCAACTGTCGGTGGTGCAGGATGCGCAGGTGTTCGACGTCTGGCGCGAAAAGCCGGTGGCCGGGCAAACTGTTACCGAGAAAAGCCTTGCTTTCCGATTCTGGCTACAGGACACTGAGGTCACGCTGGACGAAGCCCGCGTTGCCGATTGCATTGCCCGCATCAAGGATGCGCTGGTTGCCGCGCACAACGCGCGCCAACGGGCCTGATCATCATGGGGACCACTATGCTTGCCGAGCCGCGTACGTTGACCAAGGCCGAGCTGGCCGAACTGCTCTTCGAGCGGGTCGGCCTGAACAAGCGCGAAGCCAAGGACATCGTGGACACCTTTTTCGAAGAGATCCGCGACGCGCTTGCGCGCGGTGACTCGGTGAAATTGTCGGGGTTCGGCAATTTCCAGGTGCGGGACAAGCCGCCCAGGCCCGGCCGCAATCCCAAGACGGGCGAGACCATCCCCATCGCGGCGCGGCGCGTGGTCACCTTCCACGCCAGCCAGAAACTCAAGAGCGTGGTCGAACAGCCCAGCTCGCCGCCGGACCCCGCCTCTGCGGAGTGATACGCTTTGTCGGCAATTGTCATCGGCTCATTCAGGCCTCGCGGCATAAAATCCCCTTATGACACGTACCGAACCCACTGTAACCACGCTACCGCCCATTCCCGCCAAACGCTATTTCACCATCGGTGAGGTCAGCGATCTCTGCGGCGTAAAACCCCACGTGCTGCGGTACTGGGAGCAGGAATTCACGCAACTCAAGCCCGTCAAGCGGCGCGGCAATCGCCGCTACTATCAGCATCACGAAGTGCTGCTGATCCGCCGCATCCGTTCGCTGCTGTACGAACAGGGCTTCACCATCAGTGGCGCGCGCAACCGCCTGGGCGATGCGCGCGACGCCGCGCACGATGCAGAAGCCGCGGTGCGGCTGAGCGCGGGCGAGCTGCAGGCCCTGCGCAACGAGCTCGGCGACATCTCCTCGATGCTGGGCGAGGCGCTGGGCGGCCAGTCCGAGAACGCGGCCAACGCCTGAGCAAAGCCCGGCCGCTCAGGTACGGCAGGCCGCGACGCCGCCTGGTTCTTCGCGAACCGGCGGCGTTTTCCTTGGGCGCTCGCAAACGCGGCCGTCCAGGCACGGCGTGCCGGCAAAATTTGCGATGCAGTGCGTGCACGCATTTTTCAGTTCTGATATACTTTCGTTCTTTCGGGGCGTAGCGCAGCCTGGTAGCGCACTTGCATGGGGTGCAAGGGGTCGCGAGTTCGAATCCCGCCGTCCCGACCAGTAGTTCCAAGGCCGTCAGTGATCACATCACTGACGGCCTTTCTCTTTTGGCTTTTCTCTTTTGCGGCTTCAGTTTGCCCGGTGCAAGAGCGGGCACGAGCGCAACGAAGGGGGGCGGTAGTGGCTTGTGGTTAAGCCATTACACGTTTAGTCAAGCGCGGCCGCGCGGACGGGACTACAGTGGAGAATCCCCCACAACCCGAAGGAGAGTTTGATGATGATCGAAAACCTCCCCAGAATGCGTCGCGCCGGATGGGCGGCTGCGGCGATTGCCGTCGCCGGCCTGGCGTTTACCGGATGCACGACGACTACGCCCAACAACCAGGCGGCGGCCGACCAGCGCAACGAGATCAACGCCGGCGCCGACGCGACGCTGTCGAAACTCTACACCGCTTCGCCGCAGGCCAAGGATCTGGTGCAGCGCGCGCGTGGCGTGCTGGTGTTCCCGTCGGTGATGGGCGCCAGCTTCATCGTCGGCGGCGAGCACGGCAAGGGCGTGCTGCGCACGGGCGGCAAGAATGCGGGCTACTACAGCACCACCAGCGGTTCGGTGGGACTGCAGGCGGGGGCACAGTCGCGCGCCTACGTGCTGTTGTTCATGACCGATGAGGCGCTGGCGCAATTCCGCCAGAGCAGCGGTTGGACGGCGGGCGCCGATGCGTCGGTGGCGGTCGCCACCATAGGGGCCAATGGCCGTATCGATACCAACACGGCCAAGCAGCCGATCGTGGGCTTCGTACTCAACAACGCGGGCCTGATGGCGGGCGTGTCGATCGAAGGCGCCAAGATCAACAAACTGGATCTGTAGTCCGCGCCGGGCTGCCCGTGGGCAGTCCGGCACGCTTCCTCGGCCCGTGCGCGCGTGGACAGGCGCGCGGGCGCCTGGTTTTGCGCCCCCAGGGGGGCGGTCATTCCAGGGACATGAACATCGCGAACGCGATGGGGATGATGAGCAGGAAGGCGAAGGTCGAACTGATGACCGTTGCAGAAATCTTGACCAGCGTTTCACTACCGGCGGACTGAATCGTCTTGGCAAGCAGCGCCAGAATACTCAGTATCGCCAACGACGAAAAAACTGCCACGTATTCCATGTTGCCTCCTAGCGTCCATGCCAGCTTGGCGTAGGACGTCCCGTTGTTTACGGCTTGCTGTTCTTGTGTCCCCATTGTGCGCCTCAATGTGTAGGAAGTGTCTGAGGGTTTTCCAGGGGCGGATGGGCAGGCGCCGGCGCGCAGCAGCAAGGCATGGCAGGCGCGCTCTTGCGCCGCGCTGCAGCAACGGATGATGGGAGGAGGGAAAAAAGTGTTGCCGGGGCAGGCCCGGCGACGATTGTGCGGCGCGCCGTGGTCAGGGCGCGGCGGGTTTGCCGATCCAGCACAGCAAATGGGTGCGCAGGAACGGGCACAGGCTGTTGACAGGTGCGTACAGTGTGGCGGGCAGGCGACGCGCCAAGGGCGGGGCCAGCGTGATCCTGGCGGTGTGGATGCGGGCGTGGGGGAACAGCGCGCGTACTTCGCGCAGCGGTACGCCGCGCACATTCGGGTTGCGCGGGTTGTTATAGGCGAAGTCGTACCACAGCACGCCGCCGCCTGGTTTGGTCCAGTGCCACATCCGTTGCGCCAGATCGCGCCGCGCCTGGGCATCCAGTATGGACGTGAACACGGTCGATTGATAAAGCACGTCGAAGCCTTCGCGCTCCAGGTCCAGGTCCAGGGCATTGCCCGCCAGGATGGGGACGGCCTGCGGCAGGCGGTGGCGCGCCTGTTCGACGCGGCTGTCCATGAGGTCATTGCCCATCAGGTTGGCGGGATCGAAGCCCAGGCGAATCAGGTCGAGCAGATTGCTGCCCGAGCCGCAGCCGACCTCCAGCACGCGAGCCTGCGCGGGCGGCACCGACAGGTGCTGCCGCAGCATGTAGGCCAGCGCGCGATCGCGCTCGTGTTGAATACGTTGATTGACCGGCAGCAGAGGGATGTAGCGCGCATTCAGGTCGGCGTTGGCCGCGCGCGCTGTATAGACATCTTTCAGCGTGTCGGTCCACTCATGGGAAGACGGGGCCATCGGCGCTCCGTTAGGTGAATGGACAACTGACAAACGCCTTAACAATAGCGTGCCGATTGCGTGGCATGCAAGAACCGATGCACGGCGATGCGGCACCGAATTTTCCCGATCCGGGCAATAACCTAGGCGGGTTTATGCGGGCTGGTGTGCACCACGTAGCGAACGAACCCGCTATGCGGTGTGTATTGGTCGTACAGCGCCCGGGCGCGATAGTTGTTTTCCCGGGTGTTCCAGTACAGGCGCGACCAGCCGCGTGTCCGGGCCTCGTCCACCAGCCAGTCCAGCATGCGCCGCCCTGCGCCCTGGGCGCGCGCCTGCGGATCGACATACAGATCCTGCAGGTAGCACACCGGCGCCAGGGTCGAGGTGTTCTCGTGCAGCAGGTAGTTGGCGATGCCGAGCACGCCGTGCGTGGCGCTTTCGGCCACGATGGCGTAGACGGCCTGGGCCGGGTCCATGATGCGGCGCCAGGTATGGCGGGTCACGGCCTCGACGGGTTCGCGTTCGTAGAAGCGCGTATAGCCGTCCCAGAGTTCGCGCCAGCGCGGTTCGTCGCCCGGCCGTACGGGGCGGATCAGCAGGTCGCGGGGCGCCATGGTCAGCGGGTCAGTTCGGCGCGCGCGTTGTCCAGGTCCTGCTGGGCCTCGCGCAGCTTGCGCTCGGCCTTGGCGATGTCGTCGGCGTCGCCTTCCTGCCGCTCTTCGTCCAGTTCACGCTGGCGTTCGGCCACCTTGTCGGTGGCGTCGCGCACATCGCGCTCGCGGTCGGCCCGCAGGCTTGCGTCGTCGCAATGCCGGGCGCCCGCCAGCGCCTCTTCGAGGCCCTTGATGCGGCCGGTGTTGCCATGGGCGCGCGCCTGCGCCAGCTCGGTCTCGATGCGGTCCTGCTTGGCCGCGCAGCCGGTCAAGGGCGCGGGGGGCTGCGCCAGGGCCTGGTCGCATGCCAGGATGGTTGCTGCCCAGACTAGTCGTGACATAAGCTACCTCGTCGCGGTCGCAAAGGCTTGATCATACGCTGACGCAGACATTGCCGGCACATGGGTGGATCGCGGCGCCCGCAATCCGGCATCGCGGCGTTTTCCCTGCGTGAGGTGAACCATCATGAATCGACGTGGATTCGGGGCCGGCATGCTGGCGGCCCTGGGGGCGGCGTGCATGCCGCCATGGGCGCGCGCCGGCATGCGGCGCGCGGCGCGGCCGGCCGATGCGGCGGCGCAAGCGCAGCGCCAGCTTGCGCTGCTGGAGCAGCGGCATGGCGTGCGCCTGGGCGTCCAGGTGCACGATCGCGACAGCGATCGCGCGTTCAGCCATCGGGCCGACGAACGCTTTCCGATGTGCAGTACCTTCAAGCTGCTGGCCGCCGGCGCCGTATTGGCGCGCGCAGACCGCGGCGACGATAGCCTGCGGCGCCTGATCCGCTACGGCGCGGCGGACATCGTGGCGTATTCGCCGGTCACCGGACCGCGCCAGGCCGAGGGCATGACGCTGGAGCAATTGTGCGAGGCGGCCGTCACGCGCAGCGACAACACCGCGGGCAACCTGCTGCTGTCGACGCTGGGCGGCCCGCCCGGGTTGACCGCCTACGCGCGCGGCCTGGGCGACCGGATGACGCGGCTCGATCGCATCGAGACCGCGCTCAACGAGGCCAGGCCCGGCGATCCGCGCGATACCACCACGCCGGCCGCCATGGCCGGCAACCTGCAGCGCCTGTTGCTGGGCGATGCCTTGCAGTCGGCTTCGCGCCAGCGGCTGGCCGATTGGTTGCTGGCCAGCCAGACCGGCGATACGCGCCTGCGCGCCGGCCTGCCCGCGGGTTGGCGTATCGGCGACAAGACGGGCGCGGGCGGCCATGGCACCAACAACGATATCGGCGTCATCTGGCCGCGCGATGGCGCGCCGGTGCTGATCTCGGCCTATCTCACCCAGTCCAGCGCCTCGCGCGAGGCGCAGAATGCTGTGCTGGCAGAAGTGGGTCGCATCGCCGCCCATGCGGTGGCGGCGTGGCGGCTTGGCAGCTAGCCTCGGGGCGCCGTTCAGTTCTTCTCGGCGGGCGGCTGCGGCTTTTCGTCGCAATAGAAGGTGACCACGGCCTTCTTGGGCATCAGTCCGGTCGCGTGGTTGGACGTGATTTCCGGACGCGCGAACTTGCGCCCCTGGGCTTCGCAGTACTGGCGCGCGCGTTCGCGCGCCTGGTTCTTGATCTCGACCCAGGTCGCCGCCTTCATGCCCGCGTTGTAGCTGACCGTGTACTGATTCTTGGCGACCGGCGTGACCTCGCTCATGCTGGAGCAGGCGGCCAGAAACAGGACGAGCATGGGGGCGAGCAGACGTAGCGGCATAGGTGCATCCGGACGGGCCGGGGACTGGGGGTTGGTGGCGGTTCCCACAGTGTAGCCTTGTCGCGTCAGCCCGGCGCGATGGCGCTGCGGCGGTCCAGCCTGCGGCTGAGCACGATGGATGTCTGCGTCTGTTTCACGCCGTCGATCAGGCCGATGTGGTCGAGCAGGTCGTCGAGCTGCTCATGGGTTTCGCAGCGCACCCCGTAGCCGGCGATCACGCCGTCGCGCTCCAGACGTGCAATGCGTGCGACGACAGTGCTGCGCGCAAGATGCAGCTTGCGCGCCAGGATGGCGGCGGGTTCGCGCGCGTTGGCCTGCAGCAGGCTGAGCAATTGCCGGTCGATGGCGTCGAGTCTTGGATCCATGGCGGGCGCAGGGCGGTTGCGGTCTGGCGCACGGTACAGGGCGGCCGGCGGTGGCGTCAACCGCGCCGCCTCAATCGGGTTCGGTGGGCAGCCCGCCCTGGTAGATCCTGCCGCCGAACTCGAAGTGGCCGATCGCGCGCGCAGCGGCCTCGAAAAGACGGTCTTGCTGGCCGTCCACGGCGGGCGTGGCGTGCCGTGGCTCGAAGCGGCATATATCGTCGTCGCGCCCGAACCAGGCGCGGGCCACCAGGGTGTCGACGCCGGCCTCATGCGCGAAGTGGGCGAACTCGCGCAATTGCTCCATCTCGTGGAAGGCGCCGGACAGGCTGCTCAGGGTGATGCCGAATTTGACTTCGGTCACCGGCTCCGGCGCCACGGCGCCCGGTGCGGGCAATGGCTCGCCATCGTCGTAGTCGAACCGCGCGCCGATATTGCGCATGCGTTCCAGGACCAGCCGCCATTGGGCTTCCGGCAAGGCCAGCCGGGCGGCCATGTAAAGCAGGCGCTGGCGGCCCAGCGCATGCGGTTCGGCTCCGTCGACATAGCGCGGCCAGGGCGTCTGGTCGTCGAGGCCTGCCAGCTGGTTCATCTGTGCGGTACTGTAGTGCAGGGTTTCCTGCAGTCGACGCAGCGCGGCCGGACTGGGCGGCGCATAGTTGCGTATCGTCTTCATGGTTGGCCTCCGCTTCCACCCGGCCTGGCCGGCTTGCCTGGCCGTCGATCCATGCTAGCGCCGCCATCGCGGCCTGCATAGCGGTAACGGGCTGCGTGCTAGCATGCGACCCAGAAAATTCTGCGACATAGAGGGTGATATGGATATTCAAGAACAGATTGCAGTGATTGTGCATACGGTGTCGCATCAAGGTGGGCGTATCGATGCGCTTCATTCGACGCTGGCGTCGGTGTTGCACCTGGTCAAGGGGTCGCCTGGATTGCGCGAGGCGATCGAGGCGCACCTGGAGCAAAGCTACGCCAACCTGCTGGCACGCTCGGAGAACCCGCAGTACGTGGCCGGCTTCGAGAGCGTGCGCGATACCGTGGTGGCCGCGCTCAAGTAGCAAGTTGCCCACATCTTCTGTGGACAAGCCTTGGGATAGCCTGCGCGTAGATCGAAAATTCCTCGCTGGAACAAGGACTTGTCCGGGGCGGGCAATCCGGGAGCGGGCGGCGGGCTACAGGCCGGCGGCGACGATATCCGCCAGGCGCTTCATGGCCGCGGCAATATCGGCGGTATAGGGGACGCCGCAGCTGATCCGCAGGAAATGATCGTAGCGGTTCGAGTTCGAGAACATCGGGCCCGGCGTGATGCGGATGCCGGCCCGCAGCGCCTGCTCGAACACGCGCATGGCGGGCATGCACGCGGGCAATTCCACCCAGAGCAGCATCCCGCCCGTGGGCACGCTCAGCCGCGTGCCGTCCGGAAAGTGGCGCGCGACGGCGGCCGCCATGGCTTCACGCTGCACGCGCAGCGTCTGGCGCAGGCGCGCCAGGTGGCGGTCGTAGGCCTTGGTGCCCATATAGTCGGCGGCCGCGGCCTGGGGCAGCGGCGGGTTGGGCCGGCTTTGGGCGAATTTCAGCATGCCGATGCGCCGGCTCCAGCGTCCGCCCAGCATCCATCCCAGCCGCATGCCGGGAGCCAGCGTCTTGTGCAGCGATGCGCAATAGATCACGTTGCCGCTGTCGTCCCATGATTTGAGCGCCAGCGGCGTGCCATGGTCGCCCAGCGCGCCATAGGTGTCGTCCTCGATGAGGGCGATACCGGTGCGTTCGCACAGCGTGACCAGCCGGGCTTTGTCGCTATCGTCCATGACGCAACTCAGCGGGTTCTGGAAGTTGGGCACGACGACGACGGCGCGAACGTTCGCGTGCGTCTGCAGCGCCAGCTCCAGCGCTTCGATCGAAATGCCGCGCTGCGGGCTGGTGGGTATTTCCAGCGCGCGCAGGCCCAGGCTTTCGAGGATTTGCAGCAGGCCGAAGTAGGTCGGCGATTCGACCGCGATCGTATCGCCTGGCCGCGCCACCGCGCGCAGGGCCAGGTTGAGGGCTTCGATGCAGCCGTGCGTGACCAGCACTTCGTCCGGGGCCGCACTGATGCCGCATTCCATCGCACGGCGCGCCAGCACGGCGCGGAACTCCGGATGGCCGTAGGGCGGCACGGGCGCTGTCAGCAGTTCCGGCGTGTGCCGCGCCGCGCGCGTGAGCGCCAGCTGCAGCGCTCGCATCGGATAGGCCTGCGGCGGGGCGGCGGCCAGCGCGAAGTCGGCGCTCAGCGGATGCTGCTGGCACGACGCAATGAAATCCGAGACCCGGTCGTGGATGCCGACGTATTGCGCGGGATCGAGCGCGCCCTTGATATCGGGCTCGGGCACCGGCGCAAGAGCCGGACGCCGCGGGCGCAGGACAAAATAGCCCGAGCGCGGGCGGGCCTCGATCAGGCCGTCGTCCTCGAGCTGGCGGCATGCCTGCAGGGCAGTGGACAGGCTGACGTGATGGGCGCGCACCAGATTGCGTACCGAAGGCATGCGTTGCGCCGGGGCCAGTACGCCCGTCTGGATGGCGCGGCGATAGTGGTCTGCTAGGCGCAGATACAGCGGCTGCGTGTTCATGGCGCGATGGTGCATCGGCAGGGCTGGCCGCAACAGGCACAGTTGTGGTGAAAAACAACCATAACAGAGTTCGATTTCCAGATCTGTATCGATACAGACAGCCTGTTGCTGTGCCTGTTGCGGCGCGGCGCGGACCGGTAGCCTGAAGACCTGTCTACCGATGTCATACGAGGCTGTCATGGATCGCTCGCTGTATTCCACGGAACCCGCGGACCGCGCTGTTGCGCATGCCACGCGCCTGCAACTGGCTGCCGGGGCGGGGCTGTGCCGCCATGCGCGAGGCGGCGCTCAATTGATCTGCCTGGAAGGGCGGGTGCGGGTGGTGGAGCATTGCGCGGGCCAGGACGGCGCGGGCGTGCCGGTCGACGTTCCGCTGGTGGCGGGGCAGGCGCACCGCGTGGAATTCGGTGGCGCCGTGACGGTGCGCGCACAGGCGGCGGCGCTGGTCGTGTGGGTAGAGCCGGCGTCGCGGTTGCGCGCGATGCTGGCTGTCGCGCTGCAAGGATTTTCAAAATGGGTTATGATTACGTTCATCAGACGCGGGGTGGAGCAGTCTGGCAGCTCGTCGGGCTCATAACCCGAAGGTCGTAGGTTCAAATCCTGCCCCCGCAACCAGATCAAAAAGGCTTGGCGATTCATCGCCAGGCCTTTTTTGTTTTCGCAGTCGCAGTCGCAGCTTTGCGCGCTTGGCGCGGCGGGGCTTCTTGCCAGCCCTGCTCATGCGCTACCATGGGCCACCCGAGCGACCTTGTCGCATCCAAGGAGGGGACATGGGAACTGCCAAGTACGATCATCCCGGTTATCTGGCCGACGCCGGCGCCGCCGGTACGTATCACGTCGGTGTCTGGTGCCCGCACGGTTATCCCGCCCACGTCCATATCGGCCGCGCCGGCAGCCAGGACGATGCGCGCCTGCGGCTGCGCATTCCCGACGGCGTATTCCAGTCCATGCCCGACGACATGGAAACATTGTGCCGGCGCGCTTTCGGGCAGGCGCTGGCCGAAGGCCTGCTGGCCGCGAGCGAAGGCGATTTCCAGGAGGTCCGGCTGCGCCTGGACGCCCAGCCCTGGAACGGCCCGTTGGCGGCGGCGCAACCCGCCTGAGCGCGGTTACCCACAGGCGATGTGGACAACCCTTGGGATAGGGTGCGCACATCTGCCTAATCCCGCGTCAAAACAAGGACTTGCGCAACGTGCTCAAGAAAGGGGCTGAGCAAGGCGGCCGGCAGGCGCCCGCCGGCATGCTCAGCCGCACTGGCGCTGGATCGCGGCGGGATCGGTCACGTAGTGATTGCCGTTGCCTTGCAGCGTCCGGATGCGCTGGTCGCGCGCACGTTCCCAGTCGTCCACCGGGTAGGCGTGCGCCCATACGCACAGCACGCGCCGGTCCTCGCGCGACAGCTTCAGCCTGTAGCGCTCGACCATGTAGAACTGGATGCGCGCGATACGGCCGCGCACGTACTTGCGCGGCTGTATGCGGCGGGTCTTGAAGTCCACGATGGTTTCGCACTGGCCGTACATGGGGGCGGGCCGATCGGCCCAGACGGCGTAGCGGAAGTTCTGCCGGTCGCCGTTGACCTCGCCGACCGACGGCACCAGGTTCACCAGGTCGCCTTCGGCGCGCGCGAACACGGGGTCGGTCCGGCCGCAATGCTTGCGTCCGCCCGGCTTGCCGTTGACGCGCTGTTGCCAGCACTGGCGCTGGTGGCCCAGCGTCCAGGCCGGCACCACATGCTCCCATTCCAGTTGCTGCGCACGCCGGGGCTGCTTGCGCGGCGCGTAGCCACAGGCTTGCAGGTCGATGCGCTTGCCCTGGTACGGGCAGCCGCAGTAGAAGTCGCGCTCCAGGCTCTGGTAGACGCGTGGCAGCACTTTCTTGGCGTGCCGGAAGTCGCGGTGTCCGACGGCGTTCGGACGGGTGACCAGCTCGGCCTGGGCGGCCAGCGGCAGGCTGAGCAGCGCAGCCAATACAACAGCATATTTCATGGCGCAGCATTGTAGGTGGATTGCCTACGCCATGCGTCACAGGATGGCGCGCGCATGCAACTGATTGCGAGTGCTTGCTGCAGAAAGCACGCCGCTGCGTTATCCTGAGCCGGTCCGGCTCGGACCCGCCGGCTTTCCCGTCGCTCGTTCGACGCTTCCCAGTCCAGGAGATGTCATGAAGAACAAAGCTCTCATTGTTGTGCTGCTTGCCATGGCCGCGCTGTCCGCGGGTTGCAATACGGTTGCCGGCGCGGGCAAGGATATCGAGCGAGGTGGCGAAAAAATCCAGGGTGCGGCCCAGAAGTAGCGCAAGGCGGCGTAGCTAGCCGCGCCATGCGCAGCCGCCTGCCGCGATAGGGCGCCAAGGCGGCTTTTTCATTGGGCGCGTTGATGCATAATCCGTCCGTTGCATTACTTGGAGCAGGAGTCGATATGCGCAGGGTAGGGTTGATCGGAGCGCTGCTGGCCGCCGGTGTGTTGAGCGGGTGCGCCAGCCAGGGCCTGCTGTCGGGCGATACGCCCGGACTGTCCGAAAGTTTCATCGTCACGGCCGATTTCCAGGCGGCGTATCGCCGCGCCGGCGAATACGTGCGCGTCTGCCACGAGCAGCGACCGCATCCGTACGGCGTGGTGTACCAGTCGTCGCGGCGCCTGGGCGACCGTGGCGCGCCCAACGAGGTGCATGTGTTCAAGCGGGAAGAGCCCACCAAGATCCTCGAAATCATCCAGTCGCAGACCGAGACGCCATCGACGGCCCGGGTGACGGTCAGGGTGCTGGGCGATGGCAAGTGGGATGCGGCGGAGATTGCCGCGGCCAAGGCCTCGATCCAGTCGGCCACGCCGGTGTGTAGACAGGACGTCGGCTGAGATGGAGCACGGCGCGGACGAGCGTACGGGCGACAGCGGGCAGGGCTTGCTCGCCGGCCCCTTGCGTCTGCTGGCCGGCCTGAACGGCCTGGCGGCGTTGATGCTGGTCGCGTTTTCTCTGGGCATCGTCGGCGGCGAGGTGGTGCCGCCCGCCTTGCAGGCGCCTCTGGCCCTGTTTCTGGCAGGGCTGGCCGCCGCGATGGCCGCGATGTTGTTCGGCACGGCCGCCCGCTATCTGCGGCGCCGCAAGGCCGCCGGCGTGCGCGGTCGCGGCCATCTCCCCGCCGTGGTGCTGGCGATTGCCCTGTATCTCGCCAGCGTCGCGGCCTTTGGCGCGGGCTGCTGGCTGGCGGTCGCCCCGGCCGATACCGACTACGACCAGCTACCCACGGTATACGCAACCCGCGTCTGACCCGCGCCACAGTGCCGGTTATATACGCAAAAAATCATGGACGTCGGTTTTTTGGTCGAATAATATGCGCATTGCGTATATTTGCATTCCTTCCTGGGGCCGCCCATGTCCATTTCCCAACAAGCCTTTCTGCGCGACGCGATGCGTCGCCTCAACCTGACGCGCGACGTGTTCGCCGGCCGCATCGGCGTCAAACGCCGCGCGCTGGATACGTGGCTGTTGCCCGAAGGGTCGCAGGAATTTCGCGCGATGCCCGAAGTGGTGGAGCGCTTTGTCAGCGAAATCGTGCAGAACCGCGACTTGCTGGAGAAATATACGCAGAGCGGGCAGGTGGGCCCCTTGCGCGACCGCATTGCCGTCGAAGGGCGTCATCAGCTGCTGTCGGTCGACCAGTTCACCCGCGAATCGGTGGAAGACCTGTTCCGCGTGGCGGACATGATGCAACCCATTGCGCGCCGCCAGAAGGTGTCGCGGGTGCTGGAAGGCGCGGTGCTGGGCAACCTGTTCTTCGAGGCCAGCACGCGGACTCGCGTCAGCTTCGGCGCGGCGTTCTGCCGCCTGGGCGGCTCGGTCTGCGACACCACGGGCTTCACGTTCTCGTCCATGGCCAAGGGCGAGTCCATCTACGATACGAGCCGCGTGATGAGCGGCTACGTGGACGCCATGGTCATCCGCCATCCCGAGCAGGGGTCGGTGGCGGAGTTCGCCCAGGCGACCAATATCCCGGTGGTCAATGGCGGCGACGGCCCGGGCGAGCATCCCAGCCAGGCCCTGCTGGATCTGTACACCATCCTTACCGAGTTCTCGCGCCTGGGCAAGCTGCTCGACGGCGCGCACATCGCCATGGTCGGCGACCTGAAGTACGGCCGCACGGTGCACTCGCTGATCAAGCTGCTGGCGTTGTACAAGGGCGTGAAGTTCACGCTGATCTCGCCGCAGGGGCTGGAGATGCCCGACTACATCGTCGAGCAGGCCAGCCGCAACGGCAATGTGATCGAGCAGAAAAGCACGCTGGCCGAGGGCCTGGCGGGCGCGGACGTCATTTACGCCACGCGTGTGCAGAAAGAGCGCTTCGCCAACGAAGAGGCGGGCGAAGGCTATACGGCGGACTTCCAGGTCAGCCGCGCCATCATCGACGCCTACTGCGGTCCGGATACCATCGTCATGCACCCCTTGCCGCGCGACAGCCGGCCGGGGTCCAACGATCTGAGCACGGATCTGAACCACGACCCGCGCCTGGCGATTTTCCGCCAGACCGACAATGGCATTCCGATCCGGATGGCGATCTTCGCGGTGCTGCTGGGCGTGGAAGGGCTGGTGCAGCATTCGATGCGCGACGTGACGTGGCAGCATCCGTCGCACATCGGCCCCGACGACTCGGTATTCCACGGCCTGGACTAGGCCGTGCCGCGTGGCGCGTCGACGCCACGCATTTCCGCCTCAGACGCGCTTTTCCCCGCCCAGCGAGTCGACCAGCTCGGCCAGCAGCTTGGCCACTTCGCCGGTCATGAGCGTCATGTCCGAATCGAACTTCTCGTCGTCGTTCTGGGTGGCCGCGTCCGGGTTCTCCTTGAGCACGTCCAGCGGCGCGACGCGCTTGACGTCCAGCGATTCGGTCAGCACGAACGACACCCGATCGGCCCAGGTCATGGCCAGGCGCGTGCATTGCTTGCCGGACTGGATATGGCGCCGCACATCGTCGACGTCGATCGAGTGCTTGACGTAGCGGATCGCGGCGCGGCTTTCGCCGGAGGCGCGCAGCTCCGTATCCTGGTCGATCGAGAAGTTGGCGGGCGCTTCGTCGGCCGCCAGCCACCCCGTCATCGCCGCGGCGGGCGATTGCTCGACATAGAGATTGTCCAGCGGCAGCGGGTCGATCGTCTTGGCCAGCAGGCCGATGACCTCGTCGGCCTTCGCGGACGCGGCCGCATCGATCACCAGCCAGTGGTTGACGGTATCGATCCAGACGCGCGTGTCGCGGTAGATGCTGAAGGCCTTGGGCAGCAGCTCGTCGGTGACGCGCTCCTTGATTTCCTTCATCTGCTTGCGGCCAGGCTTGTAGCCTTGCTGCTCTTCGATTTCCTGCGCGCGGGCCTTGGCGACCTGATTGACGACCGTGGTCGGCAGCAGCTTCTTCTCGGCGCGCAGCGTCAGCAGGATCTGGCCGTTGAGCGTATGCGCAAGCAGGCCGTTCTCGCGCGGGGATATCCACCCCAGGCTCTGCATTTCGAGGTTATTGCCGCCCTGGTAGGCAAAGCGGGCAAGGCATTCTTCCAGCTGGTCGCCATTCAAGGCCCAGGGCGCGGAAAGCCGGTAAATCTTGAGATTCTTGAACCACATGGCGTCGGGCAAAAGGATTGATTCTATACGACCGGGGCCCACTCATGCACCCGCGCCGTCGCAGGCATTGACACGACACCTTCTGTCACTGACAGTGTGCAGGCGTTCGGGTATCGTCCGGCGCATCTACCACTTGCCGCAAGGGGAGAGAAGATGAAGCCAGCCACCATCGTAGGCGCCGTTCTGATCGTGTTGGGCGCTGCCGCCCTGGTCTACAAGGGGTTCTCGTACACGTCGGAGGAGACCGTGCTGCAAGTCGGGTCCGTCAAGGCCACCGCGCAGACGGAGAAAGACGTCGCCATACCGAGCTGGGCCGGGATCGCCGCGATCGTGGTCGGCGTGCTCATCATCGGGGTGGGCATGCGCCGCTGAGGCGGCGCCGCGAGGCAAAAAAAGGCCCGACACATCGTGCCGGGCCCGTACGGGGCACGCAATGCCGCGTCAATAAGGCTCGCGGGGAACACGGCATTGGTGTCAGAGTACTGGCCCTGCAATCCGCGGACAGGGGATCGTTTGTCCATGGATTGGCGCAAGGCCGTGATCTGAGCGATCAGTCTAATCCTGGAGGTCTGACAGCGTCCTGAATCGGACGGCGTCTCCAGGCCTTGGTGTCGGGCCTGCAGCGCGGGCCGGCTTACAGTACGCCGGTGCGCTGCAGATCGGCGATCTGCGCTTCGCTGCGGCCCAGTTCGCGCAGGATCGACACGCTGTCGGCGCCCAGGGCGGGCGGGCTGGTCTCGCCGCCCACCGGCGCGCGGTTGTAGTGAAAGGGCGCGCCCACATACTTGACGCCCTCGTTATCGACCAGGATCCGGCGGTGCGCCACCTGCGGGTCCCGGGCCACTTCGGGAATGCTGTTGATCGGGCTGCATGGCACATCGGCCGCCTCCAGGCGCGCGATGAAGTCATCGCGGCGGCCGCTGGCGAACACGGCATTGAGCAGCGGCTCGAGCTGGCTGTGATTGAGCGCGCGCATCGGGCCGTCCTGGAACCGCGGGTCGTGCAGCAGGGGCTCCAGGTCCAGCGCCGCGCAGAAGCGCTGCCATTGCGGTTCGGTATCGACGCATACCGCGATCGGGAAGTCCTTGGTCTCGAAAGACTGGAACGGGGCAATCAGAGGGTGCCGGCTGCCCAGGCGCTCGGGAACGTCGCCCGCGTTCAGGTAGCGCGAAATCGCGTTTTCCATCAGCGCCATCTGGCAATCCATCATCGAGACGTCGATGAAGGCGCCTTCGCCGCTGCCGTGCCTGCCTTCGATCGCCGCCAGGATCGCCACCGTGGCGAACAGGCCGGAAGCGATGTCGCCGATCGAGACGCCCACGCGGGCCGGCGGGCCGCCTTCCTGGCCGGTGATGCTCATCATGCCGGATATGGCCTGGGCAATCACGTCGAAGGCGGGTTTGTGGCGATAAGGGCCGGTTTGGCCATAGCCGGAGATCGAGGCGTAGACCAGGCCCGGGTTCAGTGCCTTGGCATCGTCATACCCCAGGCCCAGCCGGTCCATGACGCCGGCCCGGTTGTTCTCGACCAGGATGTCGCTGCGAGCGATCAGGTCGCGCAGGATCTGCTTGCCTTCCTCGGTTTTCAGATTGACCGCGATGCTGCGCTTGTTGCGGTTGACGCTCATGAAATACAGGCTTTCACCGCCGTGAAAGGGCGCGATGGCGCGGGCGAAGTCACCTTCGCCCGGCCGCTCGACCTTGATGACCTCGGCGCCGAGCAGCCACAGCAGCCACGTGCAGTAGGGGCCGGCGAGCATATGGGTGATGTCGAGGACTTTGAGGCCAGCCAGAGGCTTGGCCGGTGCAGATTGTGCAAGCATGGAGAGATGGGCGACAGGGCGCCATGAGGGCTGAGATGCAACGATGTTGCAGCCTGCTTCGCTCCAGCACAATCGCTTAGTTTGTCGCGCATCCGTGCATTTGATGCACTGCTTGTGCAATCAGGCCCGGCGCGGGCCTAGGAGAGGGCTTCGGTCAGCCATTGGCGGACGGTCGCAATGGCCGGGTCGTTCCATTTGTGCTCGGGGGCGACGAAGTAGTAGCCGCCCATCTGTACGGAGACGTTGGGCAGCACCTCCACGAGATCGCCACGCGCGATCCGGTCGTTGGCCAGGAGCTCGCTGACCAGCGCGATGCCCTGGCCCAGTTGCGCGGCCTCCATCGTCAAGTGCCCGTGCCACAAGCGCGGGCCGCGCAGGATGGGCAGCTGCGCCACGCCCACGGAGCCCAGCCATTGCTCCCACTGATCCGTGGACTGCTCGTGCAATAGCGGCAAGTGAACCAGGTGTTCGGGTTCGCCGATGTCGGGAAAGCGCTCCCGGAATGCCGGGCTGCACACGGCCAGGATGCGCGGGCGCGAGAACATCTCCGCGCGCAGGCCGTCGCCGATGAACGGCTGGGTCAGGTAGATGATTTCGGCGTCGGCCTCATCCTTGTTGAAGTCGGGCCGGGCAGTGGTGGGTTGGAGGATCAGCTCCTTGCCGTCGAGCCGGCTCTCCAGCTCGGGCAGGCGCATCAACAGCCGGCGAGAGGCGAGGCCAGCCATGCAGCAGACATGGATGGCGTCGCCCCGGCCATGGACGAGTTCACCGCAAGCGTCCGCGATGAGGTCCAGCGCGCGCCGCGTCTTGGCGGCGAAGCGCTGGCCTTCGCGCGTAAGGGCCAGGCCTCGGCCGTCCTTTTTCACCAATCGCGTGCCGACGGCATCTTCCAGGTTCTGGATATGGCGCGATACGACGGTATGGGAAATCGCCAGCAGGTCGGCCGCGGCGCGGATGCTGCCGCTGCGGCTGAACGCATCAAATGCACGGACGGCAATCAAGGGGGGAAGGCGGCGATAGATCACGATGATTGAAGGTTGCCTCGAAAACCAGATATAGCGCCATTTTTGGAGGAGTTGCCGCAATAGGTGTAATCCCGAGTCTGGGTGCGTACGGCGCAATAGGTGCGTAAAAGCTGCCGATAGACGTCTCGCAAACTGCTTGTTGGCCCTGGGGGATTCGGACATTCTCTGCCTCAGCAGCGCGGCCATGCCGCGCCTGGTCAGAACAAGGGGAAGTCATGAGTATTTCCAATCGCGCGGCCATCGTCGGCCTGTGCGAATCGCCGCGCCGCCATGCGCCCGAGGTGCATCCGTACCAGATCCAGATGGAGTGCGTGCAGGGCGCCCTGGTCGACGCCGGGCTGAGCCTGGCGGACGTGGATGGGCTGTGCGTGGCGGCCGGCGACTGGGCCGAGGGGGGCGGGGTCAACAGCGTGACGGAGTTTGCCGAATATGCCGGCCTGCGTCCCACCTGGTTCAACAGCACGGACGTGGGGGGTTGCTCCTACATCGTGCACGCGGGCCACGCCGCCGCGGCCATCGCGGCGGGCCTGGCCGAGGTCGTCGTGATCAGTTATGCGGCCACGCCGCGTTGGTGGCCGCTGAGCACGCCGTCCTTCGACCCCTTTGTCTTCCCCGCCGGCCCGGGGCAGTACGAGCTTCCCTATGGCCCGACCCTGATCTCGGCCTACGGGCTGTATGCGCAGCGCCACATGGCGCGATACGGCACGACGGCCGAGCAACTGGCCAGCGTGGCGGTGACCTTCCGGACCCATGCGGCCGCCAATCCTCATGCCAGGCTGCGCACGCCGATCACGGTGGACGACGTGCTGGCTTCGCCCATGATCGCCTCGCCGCTGCACAAGCTGGATTGCTGCGTCGTGACCGACGGCGGCGGCGCCGTGGTGATGACCAGCGCCGAGCGCGCGCGGGACTTGCGCCACAAGCCGGTGCTGCTGTCCGGTTTCGGCGCGGCGACGGCGCGCACGCAGCTCTCGCAGATCGCGCCGGACCTCTCGACACTGGCGACGCTGTCGGGGCCGCGGGCCTTCGCGATGGCGGGCCTGTCGCCGGCCGACATCGATGTCGCGCAGCTCTATGACGCTTTCACCATTACGCCGCTGCTGGCGCTGGAAGACCTGGGGTTCTGCAAGCGCGGCGAAAGCGGCGCTTTCGCCGCCGACGGCCAACTGACGCTGGGTGGCGCGCTGCCCTGCAATACGGACGGTGGCGGCCTTTCCTCCAACCATCCTGGGAAGCGCGGCATTTTCGCCCTGATCGAGGGCGCGCGGCAATTGCGCGGCCAGGGGCCGGGCGTGCAGGTGCCCGATGCCGGGCGGGCCCTGGTCCACGGCCTGGGCGGCACTTTTTGCGCCGCGGCCACTGCCATTCTTACCGTGTGAGGACGCCATGTTCGACGTAACGATGCCCCCTGTGCAGGACGTCTGCAGCCAGCCTTTCTGGGAGGCGGCCTGCCAACAGCGCCTGCTGGTCCAGCAATGCCCGACGACCGGCCGCCATCAGTGGTATCCGCGCGCCCATTCGCTGGCCGACCCCGGCGCGGCGCCGCGCTGGGTGCAGGCCAGCGGGCGCGCTCGTTTGTTTTCCTACACCGTTATTCACAAGGGCGGTGTGCAGAAGGCGCCTTACACCTGCGTGCTGGTCGAGCTGGAGGAAGGGCCCTTGATGCTGACCCGCTGCCCGAGCGAGCGGCCGCTGCAGGTCGACATGCCGATGCGCGTGGCCTTCGAGAAGATCGGCGATACGCTGACCTTGCCCGTATTTGTTCCCATGGAGTCCTGAATGCCTGTCGAATTCGAGCGGATACAGTTGGGCGAGCGCCATGTCTCGTCGCGCATCAAGATCACCGAAAGCCATATCGTCACGTTTGCCGGCCTGACCGGCGATTTCAACCCGCTGCACATGGACGAGGTGGCGGCACGCGAAAACGGCTACGGCCAGCGCATCGCGCATGGGATGCTGGGGCATGCCGTGAGCACCGGCCTGCGCTCGGGCATCGACGATTGGGACATCGTGGCCTTCCTGGAAACCCGGCGCCGTTTTGTCGCGCCCATCCTGGCCGGCGATTCGGTACGGTACGAGGCCGAGGTGCTGGAGCTGCGGCCCAGCCGGTCCAAGCCTTTCGGCGTGGTCAAGGTATCCATGCAGCTGCGCAATCAGGATGGCGTGACAGTGCAGGACGGCGAAGACGTGTTCGCGGTCGCCATGCGCGGTGGAGTAGCGTAAATGAAGAACGAACGATTGCAGGGGCGGGTGGCGCTGGTCACGGGCGGCGCGGGTGGCATAGGCCTGGCGGTGTGTCGACGCTTGCAGGCCGAAGGCGCGCGCATCGTGGTGGGCGACATTGGCGAGGAGCGCGTGCTTGCCGCGGCGGCGTCGCTGGGCGAGGGGGCGCTTGGCGTATTCCTGGACGTGGCGGACCGTCAGAGTTGGGCCGCCGCCAAGCGGGCGGTGGATGCGCAGGGCTGGCAGGTGGACATTGTGGTCAATGTGGCCGGCATCGTGCGCGATCGTTCGCTGGCCAAGATGTCGGACGCCGAATGGAGCGCCGTCATCGACGTGAATCTGCGCGGTACCTGGCTGGGCTGCCAGAGCGCCTTTGCGTGGATCGGCGAACGCGGCTGGGGGCGCATCATCAATGTGGCGTCCACCGCCATTTTCGGCGCCTATGGCCAGGCCAATTATTCCGCCGCCAAGGCCGGCATCGTGGGGTTGACGCGAACCGCGGCGCTGGAAGGGGCCAAGCGCGGCATCCTGGTCAACGCCGTGGCGCCAGGTATCGTCGAAACCGCGATCCTGGCCGATGTCCCCGACCAGGTCCGCGAAGGCTGGCTGGCCCGGATGCCGCTCAAGCGTACGGCGCGGCCTGAAGAAATCGCCGCTGTCATTGCCTTTCTCGCCTCTGACGATGCGAGCTATATGACCGGGCAGACCCTCGTCGTCGACGGCGGGGCAACCACGGGCGACTACTGAGCGCCACATTACATCGCATAGGAAAAGGGGAACCATCATGAATCAGTATTCTCGTCGGGACATGTTGCGTCTGGGCGTGTCCGCCTCGGCAGCGTTGGCAGGCAGCGTCTTCCTGCCGGTGCGCGCGCAGGACAATCCGCTCTACGAGGCGGCGCGCAAGGAAGGGGCCCTCAACCTGTATTGGGGGTCCTACGAACAGAAGTCCATCGAGGACATTCGTGACGCTTTCGTCAAGAAATACCCCGGCATCCAGGTCAATCTGCTGCGCCAGGGTTCGCAAACGGTCTATACCCGGCTGCGCCTGGAGCTGCAGAACAACGCCGCCAACTGCGATTCGCTGGGCACCACCAATCTGCTGCACTACACCGAACTGAAGAAGATCAATGCCTTGATGGCGTACCGCCCGACGGGGGCCGAGCATTTGCCGGAGGCCTTTCGCGGCCTGGACCCGGACAACACTTTCCATGTCGGCGCAATCAGCATTACGTCGATCAACTTCTAGTCGCAGAAGGTGCCCAATCCGCCCGAGAGCTGGCAGGCGTTGCTGGATCCCGCCTGGGCCGGCAAGATCACGGTCGGGAGCCCGGCGTCGTCGGGCGACGTCGCGCATTGGGCGCTGGCCATGCGCCTGAAGTACGGCGATGGCTTCTTCAAGAAATTCGCCGCCCAGAAGCCGAAGGTCGGCCAGTCCAACGTCGATACCGTTACCGATATCCTGGCAGGCGAGCGCGTGGTGGGTGCCGCCGCGCCGTTCAGCTATTCGCTGACGCAGAAGGCGGCCGGCCAGCCGGTGGACGTCAAGGTGCCCACCGATGATGCCATCCTCAACCTCGGGCTGACCGCGATTCCCGCCAAGGCCCCGCACCCCAACGCGGCCAAGCTGTTCACGGATTTCCTGTATTCGACCGAGGTGTCGCAGATCCTGGCGCGCAACTACTGGCCCACGCTGCGCACGGACGTGCCCTGGGCCGAAGGCCGCAGCCTCGAGTCCTTGAAGTGGTTCCGCAATCCGACCGATGACCTGACCAAGCAGATCAATGACACGATTGCCCTGTGGCGCTCGACGGTCGGTTGAGTCCGCAGGGGAAGAAACAGGGGATTCCATGTCTGTCGCAATGACTGAAAAACCCGCCGTAGCGCGGGAGCCGCGTGCCGGGCGTCATGCGCTGCCAGCCATCGCCGTCACCGTGCTGGTGGCGGCAGCGCTGGCATTGCTGGTCCTGTAGCCCGTCGGCATCATCGCGCTCAACAGCTGGCGCGACGACCTGACCGGGCAATGGTCGCTGGTGAATTACCTGCGCATATTCACCACGCCCAACCTGATCGAGCCCATGCTCAATTCGCTGGTGCTGGCCGGCAGCACGGCGGTGATCGCCACTGCCCTTGGCGTGCCCATGGCGTGGTTGGTGTCGCGCACGGATATGCCCGGGCGCGGCCTGGTCCGGGTACTGGTGCTGGCGGCGTTCATCACGCCGTCTTTTATCGGCGCGCTGGGGTGGATACTGTTGGCGGCGCCCAACTCGGGTTGGCTCAACGTCTGGCTCAGGCAATGGCTGGGCGGGGATTCCCCCTTGAATATCTACTCGATGTGGGGGGCGGTCTTCGTGTGCGCCGTCTATACCGTGCCGTTCACGTTCACCATTGTCGCCACCGCGCTCGATGAGATGGCCGTGGAGCTGGAGGATGCCTCGGCCATGCTGGGAGGAGGCATCCTGCGGACCATGCGCAGCGTCACCTTGCCGTTGGTCATGCCTGCCATCGTGGCCGGTTTCATCCTGTCGTTCATCCAGGGCATGACGCTCTTCGGCGTTCCCGCGTTCCTGCTGACGCCGGCGCGTGTCCCGGTGGTCACGACCAAGCTGGCCGAGTTCTATCAGATGTTCCCGCCGGAGCTCAATCTGGCGGCGGCCTACTGCATGCCGTTGCTGCTGATGACCGGCGGCCTGTTCTTCCTGCGCAGGCGCATTCTCGGCCGCCGGCAGTACGTCATGATAGGCGGCAAGGCGCGCGGATCGCGGCTGGTCGGGCTGGGCCGCTGGCGCTGGCCGGCCCTGCTGGGCGCGCTGCTGGTGCCCGCGGTGACCGTGTTCCTGCCGTATGCCTCGCTGACGCTGGTGTCGCTCAGCAAGGCCTGGGGTCAGGGGCCCTCGTGGGACAACCTGACGCTGCATTGGTATCGCTGGGCCGTGCTGGACAACCCGCAAACCCAGTCGGCCATCGTCAATTCCCTGCTCTATGCCACGATGGCGGCGACGGTTTGCCTCCTGCTGGGCGTGGTGGTGGCCTATATGGTCGAGCGCAAGTTGTTCCGTGGCGCTTGGGCCCTGGGCGCGACGGCGTCCGTGCCCATCATCATCCCGGGCATCGTGCTGTCGGTGGGGTTCTTCTCGGCCTTCACCCAGCCGTTCTATGGCCTCTATGGAACGGGCGCGTTGCTGGTGCTGGCCTTCGTGGCGACGTTCCTGCCGATCGCCTATTCGCACGGCGGCGCCATCATCAAGACCATCAGCCCCGATCTGGAGCGGGCGTCGCGCATCCTGGGCGCGGGGCAGGTCGGCACGTTCGGCCGCATCACGCTGCCGCTCATGAAGCCCGGCCTGGTGTCGGGGTGGATGCTGGTGTTCATCCCGGTGATGCGCGAGCTGTCGGTGGCGGTATTCCTGATCACCCCGCAGACCAATGTCATGACGACGCTTATCTACAACTACAAGGACGGCGGCAACTACGAAGCCGTCTGCGCTACCAGCAACGTGCTGTTGCTGGGCACCATCCTGATTGTCATGCTGGGCCGCCTGCTGACGGGCCTTGCCCGTCGCCGCGGCGCGGCGCCCGTTACCGCCGGAGTTACGTCGTGAAGGCAATTCGCATCCAAGGTCTTACCAAGCACTATGGCGCACACCAGGTTCTGCGCGGCATCGATCTGGAGCTGGCCCAAGGCGAGCTGCTGGCCTTGCTCGGCCCCTCGGGCTGCGGCAAGTCGACCACCCTGCAAATGCTTGCAGGCTTCGACCAGCCGACCGACGGCCAGATATGGATCGGCGATCGCCAGGTTTCGGGCGCGGGCGTCATGGTGCCGCCCGAGCGGCGCAATATCTCGCTGGTGTTCCAGAACTACGCCGTATGGCCGCACATGACGGTCTTCGAGAACGTCGCCTATGGCCTGCAGGTACGCAAGGTGGCCCGCACGGAGCTCGCGCAGCGGGTCAAGCGCGCGCTCGACACGGTCCGCCTCACGGCGCTCGCGCAACGCTATCCGTCGGAGCTCTCCGGCGGACAGCAGCAGCGGGTTGCGCTGGCGCGGGCGCTGGTGGTCGAGCCCGACATCCTCCTGCTGGACGAACCCTTGTCCAATCTCGATGCGCATCTGCGCGAGGAGATGCGCTACGAGATCCGCCAGGTGCACGATCTTCTGGGCCTGACCACGGTCTATGTCACGCACGACCAGGGCGAAGCGCTGGTCACCGCCGACAAGATCGCCGTCATGCAGTCCGGGCAGGTGCAGCAGTTCGACAGCCCCGTCAATGTGTTCTCGCGGCCGGCCAACACGTTTGTCGCCTCGTTCATCGGCACCAACAACGAGCTGCATGGCCAGCTTGCCGAACCGGGGGCCTTGCGGGTCGGGGACAGGGTTCTGCATGGCGACGACCGCAGGCAGGCCGGTGCCGGCGGCGCGGCCTGCCTGTGCATTCGGCCTTCGGCCGTCAAGCTGGGCGCCGCGCCCGGCGCCAATACGCTGAGCGGCACCGTGACACGGGTCGCGTACCTGGGCGAGTACCGTGACGTCCAGGTCGAGCTGGCGGCGGGGCAATTCGTGCGCGCCTACGTCGACCCGTCCTCGACGCTGGAGCCGGGCCAGCGTGTCGAGGTTCATCTGCCCATCGAGCATTGCCAGATCCTGAGCGTCACCACTTCCTAGGAGTCAGTCTTGAGCAGTCATACGTCCATGGTCCACAGCGAAATCCGGGAGGGCGCGCTGTGGATATTGTTTGACCGGCCGGCGGCACGAAACGCCATGACGGCCGAGATGGAACACGCCATCCTGGCCCTGTGCGAGTCGGTCGCCCATCGCCCGGAAATCAAGGCGGTCGTGTTCAGCGGCGCGCCTGCCAGCAAGCCTGCCTTCATGGCCGGCGCCGACTTCGGCGCGCTGGAAACGGCCACGACGGCCGAAGAGTTCGTTGCGCTGGAGCGCAGCAGCGAGGCCTTGCTCGAGGCCATCGAAGGCATGCGAGTGCCGACCATCGCCGCCATGGCGGGCGCATGCGTCGGAGGCGGGGCCTTGCTGGCGCTGTGCTGCGATATCCGTATCGCCACGCCGTCGCTGAAGTTCGGCTTCCCGATTGCCCGCACGGTGGGCAACTGCCTGAGCGTGAAGAACTACGCCCGCCTGGCGGAGAATCTGGGGGCGCAACGAGTACGGGACATGGTGTTTTCCGCGTCCTTGCTTTCGGCCGATGCCTTGCTGCACGCGGGCACCATCAGGGAGATCGTTCCGGAGGACGCGCTGCATGGCCGGGCCCAGGCCATCGCCGCCCAGGTCATGGCGCTGGCCCCGCTGACACTCTGGGCCACCAGGACGTCGCTGCTGCGCCTGCGCGACAAGGCCGTGGATGGCATTGCGGACGACGACATCCTGTCCGCCTGCTATATGTCCGCCGATTTCCAGGAGGGCGTGCGTGCCTTCATGGAAAAGCGCGCGCCGGCCTGGATCGGCGCGTAAGCGCAGGCATCGCGGCAACCCCGCATGCTGCGCCGGCCGCAGGTGCCTGTCCCCGCCGGGACAGGCACACCGCTGTACGCTATTGCGCGATTAACCAAAAAAAAGCTCCCTGTGGGAGCTTGAAAAAGCCGGATTGGCGCAGCGGTCCAACCCGGCGGGGGATGGTTGTCAGGCGTTGATGTCGTTGTCCTTGGTTTCGCGTACGAACAGCGTACCGATGACCAGGGTCATGACAGCGATGATGATCGGGTACCACAGGCCGTCGTAGATGTTGCCTGTCGCCGCCACCACCGCGAAGGCCACCGGAGGCAGGAAGCCGCCGAACCAGCCGTTGCCGATGTGATAGGGCAGGCTCATCGAGGTGTAGCGGATCCGGGTGGGGAACATCTCCACCAGCATGGCCGCGATCGGGCCGTACACCATGGTGACGTAGATCACCAGCAGCGTCAGCAGCACGACCACCATGAAGTAGTTGGTTTGGGCCGGATCGGCCTTGGCCGGATAGCCATGGCTGCGGATCGCCGCGGTCAGCGCCTTGTCCAGCTCGGTGGCCTTGGTCTTGAACTCGGCAGGCGCCAGGCCCTTGCCGTCGAACGATGCGAACTCGTCGTTGCCGATCATGACCTTGGCGACCGAGCCGGCCGCGGCGGACTGGTTCTCGTAGTTCACCGAGTTGCGCGCCATGAACGACTTGACCACGTCGCAGGAGCTGGTGAACGAGGCCGTGCCCACCGGGTTGAACTGGAACGAGCAGGTGGCGGGGTCGGCGATCACGGTGACCGGCGCGGTGGCCTGGGCCTTTTCCAGCGCCGGGTTGGCGTAGTGCGTCAGGCCCTTGAAGATGGGGAAGTAGGTCAGCGCGGCGATCAGGCAGCCCGCCATGATGATGGGCTTGCGGCCGATCCTGTCGGACAGCGCGCCGAACAGCACGAAGAACGGCGTGCCCACCAGCAAGGCAATCGCGATCATGATGTTGGCGGTGTTGGAATCGATCTTCAGCGACTGCGTCAGGAAGAAGAGCGCGTAGAACTGGCCGGTGTACCACACCACGGCCTGGCCGGCGGTCAGGCCCAGCAGCGCCAGGATCACCACCTTCAGGTTGCGCCATTGGCCGAACGATTCCGCGATGGGGGCCTTTGAGCCCTTGCCTTCTTCCTTCATGCGCTTGAAGGTCGGCGACTCATTGAGCTGCAGACGGATCCACACCGAGATGCCGAGCAGCACCACCGAGATCAGGAACGGAATGCGCCAGCCCCAGTCCTTGAAGGCTTCTTCGCCCATGAAGGTGCGCACGCCCAGGATCACCAGCAGCGACAGGAACAGGCCCAGCGTCGCGGTGGTCTGGATCCAGCTGGTGTAGAAGCCGCGGCGGCCATGCGGGGCGTGCTCGGCCACGTAGGTGGCGGCGCCGCCGTATTCACCGCCGAGCGCCAGCCCCTGCAGCAGGCGCAGGATGATGAGGATGGCGGGCGCGGCGATGCCGATGCTGGCGTAGCTGGGCAACACGCCGACCAGGAAGGTCGACAGGCCCATGATGACGATGGTGATCAGGAAGGTGTACTTGCGGCCCACCAGGTCGCCCAGGCGGCCGAACACCAGGGCGCCGAACGGGCGCACCGCGAAGCCCGCCGCGAAGGCCAGCAGCGCGAAGATGAAGGCCGCGGTGGGATTGACCCCGGAGAAGAAGTGCTGCGCGATGATGGCTGCGAGCGAACCGTAGAGGTAGAAGTCGTACCACTCGAAAACCGTGCCGAGCGACGACGCGAAGATCACGCGCCGCTCCTCGCGGGTCATGGGGCGCCGTTGCGCCGACGGGCTTTGGCCCGATAGGGTTGCTGTGCTCATGTTGTCTCCTCGTGTTAGGCCAGTGGTGTGCCACCGTGCTCTGCACCCTCCGCCGGCCGCGCCGACATCAAGCTACCGAACAAGGTAGGGCTCCAGGCTGACGAGGTTCTGACGTAACCCTTACCTGAATCTTAAATTTGAAACAATAAGTAACTGTTGCGCGGACCAGCCCGGATCGACGCGCCGGCTGGCGGCTACAGCGTGCCGGGCAGGGGGAAGCGCACCTGGATGCGGGTGCCGGGCAGGTCCGAGTAGGGAGTGGGGTGTTCGTCGATCACGACTTCCGCCTGGTGCTTCTGGGCGATCTCCCGCACGATGGCCAGCCCCAGGCCGCTGCCGTCGGACGCCGTGCCCAGGACGCGGTAGAAGCGGTCGAAGACCCGCTCGCGTTCTTCCGGGGCGATACCCGGCCCGGAGTCCTCGACGTCGAGGACGGCGTGATCGCCCTGTGCGCTCACCCGTACCGTGATGTGGCCGCCGCGCGGGGTATAGCGCAGGGCATTGTCGATCAGGTTGTTCAGCAGCTCGGCCAGCAGGATGGCGTTGCCGCTGATGCCGACCGGTCGGTCGGCGCCCTCGAAGCCGAGGTCGGTCGACAGGGCGAGCGCCTGCGGCACCCATTGCATCGTCTGTTCGTAGGCGATGGCGTTGAGGTCGGTCAGCGCCTGGCCGGGCGAGTCCGGGTTTTCCGCCCGCGCCAGCAGCAGCAACTGGTTGACCAGCCGGGTGGCCCGTTCGGAGCCGGTGACCAGCTGGCGCAGGCTGGACTGCATTTCCTCGGGGCTGGCGTCGCGCAGCGCCAGCTCGGCCTGGGTGCGCAGGCCGGCCAGGGGCGTCTTGAGCTGGTGCGCGGCATCGGCCACGAAGCGGCGCTGCGTTTCGATGTTGGCCGACAGGCGGTCGAGCAGGTCGTTCATGGCGCCGACCAGCGGCGCGATCTCGGAGGGGGCGGCCTGTTCGTCGATGGGCGAGAGGTCGTCGGGGCGGCGCGCGCGCAGGCGCTGCTGCAGCGCGTTGAGCGGCGCCACGCCGCGCGACAGGCCGAACCACACCAGCAGCACCGCGATCGGCAGCACCACGAACTGCGGGATGATGACTCCCTTGATGATGTCGTTGGCCAGCTGGGCGCGCTTTTCCACGGTTTCGGCCACCATCACCAGGGCCGGCTGGGTATCCGGCAGGCCGAGGTCGATCCAGGTGTAGGCCAGCCGCACGCCGAAGCCGCGCAAGGTGTCGTCGGCGTACAGGATCTCGCCCGGCCGGGGCTGGCCGACGTTGGGCGGCAGCGGCAGGGCGCGATCGCCGCCCAGGTATTCGCCGCGGCTGCCCAGGGCCAGCCAGAACACGCTTTCCGTCTCGTCCACGCGCAGCACGTCGCGGGCCGCGTCGGTCATGCGCAGCGCGGCGCGTCCGTCCACGGCGTGCACCTGGTGGCTGAGCACGTTCAGGTTGTTGGCCAGCGCGCGGTCGTACGGCACGTTGGCGATGTTCTGCGCCACCACGTAGGTGATGGCCACGCTCATGGGCCACAGGAGAAACAGTGGCGCCAGCATCCAGTCGAGGATCTCGCCCAGCAGCGAGCGCTGCGGCGGCGCGAAACTCGGCCCGCGCGGCCCGCCGCGCAGCGCATCCAGGGCTTCTTGGTTCAGCGGTTCGCGCGAAGCCGTTTCAGCTGGCGAGATACGAGGCACCCTGGTCCCGCTCGAGGCAATAGCCCAGACCGCGCACGGTGATGATTTTCACGCCGCTGGGCTCGAGTTTCTTGCGCAGGCGGTGCACATAGACTTCGATGGCGTTGGTGCTGACTGCCTCGCCCCATTCGCAAAGGTGGTCGACCAGTTGCGTCTTGCTGACCATGCGGCCGCTGCGCGCCAGCAGGATCTCCAGCAGGCTGACCTCGCGCGCGGACAGGTCCAGGGTCTGGTCGTCGACCGTGGCGATGCGGCCCGTCTGGTCGAACACCAGGCGGCCGTGCCGCACGATCGTCGCGCCGCCGCCGGCGCCGCGCCGCGTCAGGGCGCGCACGCGGGCCTCGAGCTCGGACAGCGCGAAAGGCTTGGCCATGTAGTCGTCGGCGCCGAGATCCAGGCCCTTGACGCGCTGTTCGATGCTGTCGGCGGCGGTGAGGATCAGCACCGGCAGCACGGAGTTGCGGGCGCGCAGCCTGCGCAGCACCTCCAGCCCGGGCAGGTGGGGCAGGCCGAGATCGAGGATCAGCAGGTCGAAGGGTTGGACGGCCAGCGCCGAATCGGCGGCCAGTCCGTCGCGCACGGCGTCGACCGCATAGCCGTTGTGCCGCAGCGAGCGGGACAGGCCGTCGGTCAGGATGCTGTCGTCTTCAGCTATCAGGATACGCATGCGTGCAACATCGGCGGAACCGCCAGCGGGCGCTGGCTACGCCGGCCATTCTGGCACAGGGGATGGAGCTTGCCCACTCAGGGTATACGTGGAAATATATGGCATACTGGATTTTTATCCAGTACAATCCAATGCCATAATCGCCAAGGTTCGAGTTTTCTCCAGGCTCTTTTTCTCCGGCTAGACAACGGCTGCCTGCTTCGCACCCCTGCAGGCGCCGCTTCAATACAGGACTTTACATGGACGACAAAACCAGCAAGGCCGCCGCGGCCGAGAAAGCCAAGGCGCTGGCCGCCGCGCTGTCGCAGATCGAAAAGCAGTTCGGCAAGGGCTCGATCATGCGCTATGGCGACAACGAGGTCGAACACGACATCCAGGTCGTGTCCACCGGTTCGCTGGGGCTGGACATCGCGCTGGGCGTCGGCGGCCTGCCGCGCGGCCGCGTGATCGAGGTCTACGGCCCCGAGTCGTCCGGCAAGACCACGCTCACGCTGCAGGTCATCGCCGAAATGCAGAAACTGGGCGGCACCTGCGCCTTCGTCGACGCCGAACACGCGCTGGACGTGCAATACGCCTCCAAGCTGGGCGTCAACCTGACCGACCTGCTGATCTCCCAGCCGGACACGGGCGAGCAGGCCCTCGAGATCACCGACGCGCTGGTGCGCTCGGGCTCGGTCGACCTGATCGTCATCGACTCGGTCGCGGCGCTGGTGCCCAAGGCCGAAATCGAAGGCGAGATGGGCGACTCCCTGCCGGGCCTGCAGGCCCGCCTGATGAGCCAGGCGCTGCGCAAGCTGACGGCCACCATCAAGCGCACCAACTGCATGGTCATCTTCATCAACCAGATCCGCATGAAGATCGGCGTGATGTTCGGCAACCCCGAAACCACCACCGGCGGCAACGCGCTCAAGTTCTATTCCTCGGTGCGCCTGGACATCCGCCGCATCGGCGCCATCAAGAAGGGCGACGAGGTGGTCGGCAACGAAACCCGCGTCAAGGTGGTCAAGAACAAGGTGGCGCCGCCGTTCAAGCAGGCCGAGTTCGACATCATGTATGGCAGCGGCATCTCGCGCGAAGGCGAAATCATCGACCTGGGCGTGCAAGCCAATGTGGTCGACAAGTCCGGCGCCTGGTACAGCTACAGCGGCAACCGCATCGGCCAGGGCAAGGACAATGTGCGCGAGTACCTGAAAGAGCACAAGGAAATGGCCATCGAGATCGAAAACAAGGTGCGCGAGAACCAGGGCATAGTCAGCCGCGCCGCCACCTTTCCGGCCAGCGAAGCCGAAGACGGCGAATAAGCCGTCAGGCCTGCATCCACACCCACTCCGGCATGGCGACTTTCAACCGCCGTCCGCCATCCGCCGCCCGAGCCGGGCGGCGGACCGCAAATCCCGACGATGAGTTCGAGACACTGGCCCAATCCCGGGACGACGCGGCGGCACCGTCGCGCCCGGGCCGGACTCTGAAGGCGCGCGCGGTCGGCTATCTGTCGCGGCGTGAATACTCGCGCCTTGAACTGGCGCGCAAGCTGCAGCCTTACGCCGAAGAGGGCGATGACATCGAGGCGGTGCTCGATGATCTGCAGCGCGAAGGGTGGTTGTCGAATGCGCGTTTTGCCCAAAGCCTGGCGCATCGGCGCGCGCCACGCCAGGGCGCTTCGCGCATCGTCCAGGAGTTGAAGCAACAGGGCGTGGCCGACGACCAGGTGGCCGAGTTGCGCGAACAACTGCGCGTCACCGAATACGCACGCGCGCTGGCCGTCTGGCAGAAGCGCTTTGGCGAAAAGCCCGCCGACCGCGCCGCGTACGCGCGGCAGGCCCGCTTCCTGGCGGGCCGTGGCTTCGCCCATGATGTTATCCGCCGCATTCTGGGCGGTGGCGACGACGAACTCGACTGAACGATGCCGCTTCGTGCGGGCGGCGGCGCGCGATGCGGGCCCGCCTGCCTGGGGCTTGCTTGCGGCCCGTTCGATCAGGCCGGCAGGCCCTTGGCCGCCTTGATGCCGCTAAGCGTCTTGAAGCAGACGTCACGGGCAATCGTCAAAAACTCGTCGATATAGGAACTGTCGCTGTCTTCCGTGCGCACCGCGGCGTAGAGCGTGGGCCAGACGCCTTGCGGCCCGAGGTGGCAAACACGCAGCCAGCCCTGGCCCAGATACTCGGTCAACGCCCAGTTGGGCAGGGCGGCGACGCCCCGATTGCTGGCAACCAGTTGCGCAATGATGGGCGTGAGTTCGGCGCGCCGGATCGCGGCGGGTTCGATATCGGCCGGATCGAGAAAGCCCGTGAAAATATCCAGGCGCTGGCGGTCCACCGGATAAGTGATCAGCGTCTGGTCGGCCAGTTGTTCCGGCATCACGTGGCGGTTGGCGGCCAGCGGATTGGATTCGGCGACCGCCAATACCAGCTCGTACTTGAACAGCGGCAGATAGGTGACGGCTTCCAGCGCTTGCGGATCGGACGTGATGACGAGGTCCAGGTCGCCGCGCACCAGCGCGGGCAGGGGCGCGAACGAGAAGGCGGCCGACAGGTCCAGCGCCACATCCGGCCATTGCCCGCGAAAGGCGTCCAGTGCGGGCATCAACCACTGAAAGCACGAGTGGCATTCGATCGCCAGGTGCAGCCGTCCGGTTCGCCCGGCAGCCAGGCGTTGCAGCTCGCGTTCGGTGGCGCGCAGCCGGGGCAGCACGTCGTCGGCCAGCGCGAGCACGCGCAGTCCCGCCGTGGTCAGGCGGGCCGGCCGCGTGCGGCGGTTGAGCAGCGGCGTGCCCAGGCGGGTTTCCAGGTCGCGCAGCTGATGCGAGAGCGCGGACTGGGTCAGGTGCAGGCGCTCGGCGGCTTCCTGCAGGCTGCCGCCATCGCGGATGGCGGCCAGGGTTTCGAGATGGCGGATTTCGAGCATGGCGGCAATAGAGGTCGCGGCGAGCGGGCATGAATCGTCGCCTTTGGTTTTATATGAATAATACTCAACTTATGAATGTAGATTTTGATTTTGATTCATGTGTTGATGATCGCACAATAGCGGCCTGACTTGAATAACTTTTGCGAAAGGCCGGTATTGTCATGACTATTATTCATAATCTGGGTTTTCCGCGCATCGGCGCCCAGCGCGAACTCAAGCGCGCCGTCGAAGCCTATTGGGCGGGCCGCCAGACCGCCGAGGCGCTGCATGAGACCGGCCGTGCCTTGCGCGCGGCCCATTGGCAGCGCCAGGCCGACGCCGGCGTGGCGTTCGTGCCGGTGGGCGATTTTGCATGGTATGACCACATCCTGGAGTGGACCACGCTGCTTGGCGCCGTGCCGGCCCGCTTTGGCCATCCCGAAGGCAAGCCGGTGGACCTGGACACCCTGTTTCGCATGGGCCGTGGCCGCGCGCCCAGCGGCAAGCCGGCCGCTGCCTGCGAAATGACCAAGTGGTTCGATACCAACTACCACTACATCGTCCCGGAACTGACGCCCGGACAGACCTTCCGCGTCGCCCGCGAAGACCTGTTCGAGCAGGTCAAGGAGGCCCAGGCCCTGGGGCACCGCGTCAAGCCGGTCATCCCGGGGCCGCTGACGTGGCTGTGGCTGGGCAAGGGCGATGCCTTTGCCCAGGGGGCCGGCGACATCGGCAAGCTGCAGTTGCTTGACGCCTTGCTGCCGGTCTATGGCGAAGTGCTCGAGCGCCTGGCGGGGCTGGGCGTCGAATGGGTGCAGATCGACGAGCCGGCGCTGGTGCTGGACTTGCCGCAGGCTTGGCGGGATGCCTATCAGGCTGTCTACGCCAAGCTGGCGGCCAGCCCGGTCAAGCTGTTGCTGGCCACCTATTTCGATGGCCTGAAGGACAATCTGGCCACCGCCCTGGCCCTGCCGGTGGCCGGCTTGCACGTGGACCTGGTGCGCGCGCCCGACCAGCTGAGCGACGTGGCAAGCGGGCTGCGCCCCGGCCAGGTGCTGTCGGCAGGCGTGATCAACGGCCGCAACATCTGGCGCACCGACCTCGATGCGGCGCTCGCGATGCTGGCGCCGGTGCGCGAGCAATTGCAGGAACGCCTGTGGCTGGCGCCGTCATGCTCGCTGCTGCACGTACCGGTGGACCTTGCCGGAGAAACCGAGCTTGATGCCGAGTTGCTCGGCTGGCTGTCGTTCGCCGTCCAGAAGCTGGACGAGCTGTGCCTGCTGGGCAAGGCGCTGGGCGGCGATGCCGACCCGGCGGTGCAGCAAGGACTGGCCGCCCAGCGTGCCGCCCTGCAGGCGCGTCGCCAATCGCCTCGCATCCACAATCCGGCCGTGGCGCAACGCATGGCCGGGCAGGCCGGGGTGTCGCGCGAACGCGCGCCGTTCGGCCAGCGGATCGCGCGCCAGCAAAGCGAGTTGCGGCTGCCGGCCTTTCCCACCACCACGATCGGTTCCTTTCCGCAGACCGCAGAAATCCGTGCCCTGCGGCGCGACTGGAAGTCCGGCGCGCTGACCGATTCGGCGTACGAGAACGCCATTCGCAAGGAAATCGAGGAAGTCATCCGCTTCCAGGAGAAGGTGGGCCTGGACGTGCTGGTGCATGGCGAACCCGAGCGCAACGACATGGTCGAGTACTTCGGCGAGTTGCTGGCCGGATTTGCCTTCACCAAGAACGGCTGGGTGCAGAGCTACGGCTCGCGCTGCGTCAAGCCGCCCATCATTTTCGGCGACGTCGCCCGGCCCGCGCCCATGACGGTGGGCTGGTCCGCCTACGCCCAATCGCTGACCGACAAGCCGGTCAAGGGCATGCTGACCGGGCCGGTGACGATCCTGCAGTGGTCGTTCGTGCGCGACGACCAGCCGCGCGAAGCCACTTGCCGCCAATTGGCGCTGGCCCTGCGCGACGAAGTGGTGGACCTGGAGGCTGCCGGAATCCGCGTGATCCAGATCGACGAGCCGGCCATCCGCGAAGGGCTGCCGCTGCGCCGGGCCGACTGGCGCGCCTATCTGGACTGGGCGGTCGACTGCTTCCGTCTGTCGACCGCCGGCGTGGGCGAGGCGACGCAGATCCATACCCATATGTGCTACTCCGAGTTCAACGACATCATCGAGTCGATCGCGGCCATGGACGCCGATGTGATCACTATCGAGACATCGCGTTCCAACATGGAGCTGCTCAAGGCGTTCGAGGATTTCCACTATCCCAATGACATCGGGCCTGGCGTGTATGACATCCATTCCCCCAACGTGCCGGAGGTGGACTGGATGGTGGAACTGATGCGCAAGGCTGCCGCGCGCCTGCCCAAGGAGCGCCTGTGGGTCAATCCGGACTGCGGCCTGAAGACGCGCGCCTGGCCCGAAACCGAAGCCGCCCTGATCGGCATGGTGCAGGCGGCCCGCACGCTGCGCGCCGCCTGACGGCGGGTAATCCGTATCCGTCCCCTTGCGGCGGCGCGGGGGGAGGCTGTCCCGGCCGGGGCGGGCCCCCGGCGCCGCGCCTGAAATTTGTGCGGCGCGTGCTCCGGGGGAGGGTCGGCCCGGGCCGCGTCGCCGGCAATCGGCTGCGTTATACTCCCCAGGATTTGCTGCCTTGCGTCAAAATCGCGCCCAGCAGGTTCGACCATGCCCTTGCCACCGCCGGATACCCCTCGCCAGCCCCTGCACACGCGTTCGATACGCGTGCAGTCTTATGGGCGCGAGGATGGCCTGTGGGATCTCGAAGCCGAGCTGATCGATTACAAGGGTTACGATTTTCCCAAGCGCGACGGCCAGCTTTTCAAGGTCGGCGAATTCATCCATCACATGCACTTGCGCATTACGATCGACGAGGCGTATACCATCATTGCGGCACAGGCCGTCTATGATGCCGCCCCGTACGACGGCGTGTGCACGAACATCGAACAAGCCTATCGCGACCTGGTCGGCATGAACCTGCTCAAGGGGTTTCGTCGCCAGGTCAAGGAGCGCTTCGGTCATGTCGCGGGCTGTACGCACATGACCGAGCTTTCGCAGGTGCTGCCGACAGCCGCCGTCCAGTCCATGGCCGGCCGGCGCCGTCAGAACAGCAACCCAGACAAGCGCCCGTTCCAGCTTGGCGGTTGCCATGCCTTGCGCACCGACGGTCCGGTCGTGCAGGAGCACTACCCCAAATGGTATACGGGCGCCAACGCCGGGTCGTCGGCCGATACGTCTTCCGATTCACCCTCTCTCTCATACGTCCTGACAGGTATCACATGAAAATCCACGAGTATCAAGGCAAGGAACTGCTGAAGCAGTTTGGCGTGACCGTGCCGCGCGGGATCCCCGCTTTTTCCGTAGACGAGGCCGTGGCTGCCGCTGAAAAGCTGGGTGGGCCGGTCTGGGTCGTCAAGGCGCAGATCCACGCGGGTGGCCGTGGCAAGGGCGGTGGCGTCAAACTGGGGCGTTCGATCGACGAAGTGCGCCAGCTGTCGTCGGAGATCCTCGGCATGCAGCTGGTCACGCACCAGACCGGCCCGCAAGGCCAGAAAGTGCGCCGCCTGCTGATCGAAGAGGGCGCGGACATCAAGAAGGAATACTACGTTGGCATCGTGACCGACCGTGGCACGCAGCGCGTGTGTGTCATGGCTTCCAGCGAAGGCGGCATGGACATCGAGGAAGTGGCCGCGCACAGCCCGGAGAAGATCCTGAAGGTCTTCGTTGATCCGGCCGCCGGCCTGACCGACGCCGAGGCCGCCGAACTGGCGCGCGGCATCGGCGTGCCCGAAGCCTCCGTGGGCAAGGCTGCCGCCGAATTCCAGAAGCTGTACAAGGCGTACTGGGACACCGACGCCTCGCTGGCTGAAATCAACCCCCTGATCCTGACCGGCAGCGGCGACATCATCGCGCTGGACGCCAAGTTCAACTTCGATTCGAACGCGCTGTTCCGCCACCCCGAGATCGTGGCCTACCGTGATCTGGACGAGGAAGACCCGGCCGAAATCGAAGCCAGCAAGTTCGACCTGGCCTATATCCAGCTCGACGGCAACATCGGTTGCCTGGTCAACGGCGCCGGCCTGGCCATGGCCACCATGGATACCATCAAGCTGTTCGGCGGAGAGCCGGCCAACTTCCTGGACGTCGGCGGTGGCGCCACGGCCGAGAAGGTCACCGAAGCATTCAAGATCATGCTCAAGAACAAGAGCGTGAAGGCGATTCTGGTCAACATCTTCGGCGGCATCATGCGCTGCGACGTGATCGCCGAAGGCGTGATCACGGCGTGCAAGGCGGTCAACCTGAATGTGCCGCTGGTCGTGCGCATGAAGGGCACCAACGAAGAGCTCGGCAAGAAAATGCTGGCCGAATCGGGCCTGCCGATCATCAGCGCCGACACGATGGCCGAAGCGGCCACCAAAGTCGTTGCCGCCGTCAAATAAAATTGCCAAGGATTCACAAATGTCGATTCTGATCAACAAGGACACCAAAGTCATCACCCAGGGCATCACGGGCAAGACGGGTCAGTTCCATACCCGCATGTGCCGCGAGTACGCCAACGGCAAGGCCGCCTTCGTGGCCGGCGTGAACCCCAAGAAGGCCGGTGAGGATTTCGAAGGCGTGCCCATCTACGCCAACGTCAAGGACGCCAAGGCGGATACCGGCGCTACCGTGTCGGTGATCTACGTGCCGCCGGCGGGCGCCGCGGCCGCGATCTGGGAGGCCGTCGAGGCCGAACTGGACCTGGTGATCTGCATTACCGAAGGCATTCCCGTGCGCGACATGCTGGAAGTGAAGAACCGCATGCAGGCCATGAACAGCAAGACGCTGCTGCTGGGCCCGAACTGCCCCGGCCTGATCACGCCCGACGAAATCAAGATCGGGATCATGCCCGGCCACATCCACCGCAAGGGCCGCATCGGCATCGTCAGCCGCTCCGGTACGCTGACCTACGAAGCCGTGGCGCAAGTCACCGAGCTCGGCCTGGGCCAGTCCAGCGCCGTGGGCATCGGCGGCGATCCCATCAACGGCCTGAAGCACGTCGACGTGCTCAAGCTGTTCAATGACGATCCCGACACCGACGCCGTCATCATGATCGGCGAGATCGGCGGTCCGGACGAAGTCAATGCCGCGCAGTGGGCCAAGGACAACATGAAGAAGCCCGTGGTCGGCTTCATCGCCGGTGTCACCGCGCCGGCCGGCAAGCGCATGGGCCATGCTGGCGCCCTGATCTCGGGCGGCGCCGACACGGCCGATGCCAAGCTGGAAGTGATGGAAGCGTGCGGTATCCGTACCACGCGCAACCCGTCGGAAATGGGCAAGCTGCTCAAGTCCGTGCTGTAATCACGCGCCGGACAGCCCGCCTGTCCCAGGACGGCCCGCGATCGCGGGCCGTTTTTTTTCGCATGCCGCGGCCGGCTGAAAGCGGACTGAAAGAATATTGAAAGTGAATTGAAAAGAGAGGAATTCGCGCGAACCTATAATCAAAAGCGAGGGGCTTTTCGATTTGCCTGTCCACCCACGCACCAAGAATGCCGCCAGGGCTCGCCTGGTCGAAGGCGGCCACGCGTGTCTTGTGTTTGTTCAATCCTAGGGGATCATCACTAGGAAAGAGAGGAATGGAACTTAGTTCTGCGGCGTTCTGGATCGCCTTGCTCCAGATTATTTGGGTAAACATACTGCTATCGGGAGACAACGCCGTGGTGATCGCGCTGGCCGCGCGCTCGCTACCCCCGGATCAGCAGAAGAAGGCCATCGTGGTCGGGTCGGCCGCGGCAATCGTGATGCGTATCGTGCTGACGCTGGTGGCCGCCAAGTTGCTGCTGTTGCCCTGGCTGAAGCTGATCGGGGCCGCGCTGCTGGTCTATATCGGCGTGTCGCTGCTGCTGCCCGAGGGCGAGGACGATGGCGCGGAAAAGGGCCATGGCTCGCTGCTTGTCGCGATCCGGACCATCATGATCGCCGACCTGGTCATGAGCCTGGACAACGTGGTGGCTGTCGCCGCCGCGGCCATGGGCGACACCACGCTGCTGGTGCTGGGCCTGGCCATCAGCATCCCGCTGGTCATATTCGGTAGCGCACTGTTGCTCAAGGTGATCGAGCGTTTTCCCATCATCGTCTGGGTGGGGGCGGCGCTGCTGGGTTTCATCGCCGGCGAACTGCTGGTGGGCGATCCTGCACTGGAAGAATCGGTGGCGCGGATCGACACCATGCTGGGTGTCACGCAACACGATTTCGCGCTGATGGTAGGCGCAATTGGTGCAATCCTGGTGCTGGCGCTGGGCAAAATTTTCCAGGCCAGGCAACGGGCCTGACGCAAAGCTGAACTACAATAGCGGGCTGTTCGGGCCCCGCCTTCAGGCGGGGCTGACCAGCCCGTTTTCTTTTGGCCGCGTTTTGCCACGGCGAGGCTGACGGCGGTCTTCCCGGTATTTCTCCGGTTTTTACAAATAACGCCTGTTGGGGGTTCCAAGTGCTTGAGTTTTTCCAGACGCTGAGTTGGGCGGCAGTCTTCCAGATCATCCTCATCGACATCCTGCTGGGTGGCGACAACGCGGTCGTGATCGCGCTGGCGTGTCGAAATCTCGCGCCCAAGCAGCGCATGCAAGGCATCCTGTGGGGGACGGCCGGCGCCATCATCCTGCGCGTGGTGCTGATTGCCTTCGCCCTCACGCTGCTGAACATCCCGTTCCTGAAGGTCGTGGGCGGCCTGTTGCTGGTCTGGATCGGCGTCAAGCTGCTGGTGCCCGAGGACGAAGGGCATGACAGCATCAAGGGCGGCACGTCCATCGTCGCCGCGGTCAAGACCATCATCATCGCCGACTTCGTGATGAGCCTGGACAACGTCATCGCCATTGCCGGCGCGGCGCAGAACGCCCATGCCGACCACCAGATCGGCCTGGTGGTCTTCGGCCTGGTGGTCAGCGTGCCCATCATCATCTGGGGCAGCACGCTGGTGCTCAAGCTGATCGACCGCTTCCCGATGGTCGTCACCTTCGGCGCGGCGCTGCTGGGCTGGATCGCCGGCGGCATGCTGATTACCGACGTGTTTGTCGTGCGTCAATTCGGCGAACAGCCCAGCGCGGTTAAAATCGGCGTTGAAATTGCCGGTGCGCTGCTCGTCGTTCTCCTCGGGCGGTGGCTGGCAAGCCGTAAAACCGCTTCCAAGGAATCCGTCAATGAGTCTGCGTAAGACTTCCAACCCCCAGCAAAACGAATCGGGCCTGAGCCTGCTGCAAGGCCTGTTCGTGCTGGCCATCCTGGGGGTGGTGGCTTCGGTCATCGTCTCCAGCTTTCTCTGACGCCCTGACGTGGCCGCTGTAGAACGCCTGACCATCGCCACGCGCGCCAGCCGGCTTGCCTTGTGGCAAGCCGAGCATGTGCGCGATCTGCTGCGCGCGCGCTACCCGGCGTGCAGCGTCGAGTTGCTGACGCTGACCACGCGCGGCGACCAGATCCTGGACCGCACCCTGTCCAAGGTGGGCGGCAAGGGCTTGTTCGTCAAGGAACTCGAAACCGCCTTGCTCGATGGCCGCGCCGATCTCGCGGTGCATTCGCTCAAGGACGTGCCGGTGGACCTGCACGCGCCGTTCGAGCTGAGCTGCGTGCTCGAGCGCGCCGATCCGCGCGATGCGTTCGTCTCCAACGATTACGGCAGCCTGGCCGACCTGCCGCCCGGGGCGGCGGTCGGCACGTCCAGCCTGCGGCGCGAGTCGCAGATCCGCGCCCGCTATCCGCACCTGGTCGTCAAGCCGCTGCGGGGCAATCTCGATACGCGCCTGGGCAAGCTGGACAACGGCGATTACGCCGCCATCGTGCTGGCCGCGGCGGGCCTGGAGCGCCTGGGCCTGGCCGCCCGCATCCGTGCGCTGCTGGAACCGGCCGACAGCCTGCCCGCGGCCGGGCAGGGCGCGCTGGGCATCGAGATCCTGCAGGGCCGCGCCGATGTGCGCGCCATGCTGGCGCCGCTGGGCGACGCCGCCACCCTGGCCTGCGTGACCGCCGAGCGCGCGGTCTCGCGCATGCTGGGCGGATCGTGCCAGGTGCCGCTGGCGGCCTATGCCCGTATCGATGGCGATGAGCTCGCCTTGCGCGCGCTGGTCGCCGCGCCCGACGGCCGCCGCATCGTGCGGGCCGAGCGCCGCGGTCCGCGCGACCAGGCCCAGGCCATCGGCGAGTCGGCCGCGCGCGACTTGCTGGCCGACGGCGCCGACGCAATACTGGCCGAATTGCTGCCAACCTCGCCCGCGCCTTGACAGGGCGGTCGGGCCCTCGCGGGGGCTTGCCTATGTCGCAGATTGCCATCCTGACACGGCCGCAAGGCCGCAATGGCGCGCTTGCGCAACGCCTGCACGAGGCCGGCTGGCAGACCCTTTGCCTGCCGGCCTTGCGCATCGAGCCGTTGCCGCCCGAAAATGGCGCGGTGCCGCTGCCGCGCGACTACGACCTGGTGGTGTTTGTCAGCGGCAACGCGGCGCGCCTGTACCTGGAGCAGCTGGGGGAGCGGGGGCAATTGCCATGGCCGGCAGGCGCGGTCGCCGCCACCGTGGGCCCGGCCAGCGCCCGCGCCCTGCTGGATTCGGGCCAGTTTGGCGCCGATACAACAGTTTTGCACCCTGCGGAAACCGCGCTCACCCACGATTCGGAAGCCTTGTGGGCCTTGTTGCGGGCGCGCCCGGCATTGCCGCGCCGCGCGCTGCTGGTGCGCGGCACCCAAGGGCGCGACTGGCTGGCCGATCGCCTGGCCGCGGCTGGCGTGGAGGTCAGCCGCCACGCGGTCTACCGCCGGCGGCCCGCGCCCTGGGCGCAGGAGGGGCGCCAGCGCCTGCGCGACTGGGCCCGGGCGGGCGAGCGCCCGACCTGGCTGCTCACCAGCGGCGAGGGCATCGACGCGCTGGTTCAGGGCCTGCGCGAGGAGCAATTGCTGGACTGGTGGCTGCAAGGCCGTTTCGTCGTCACGCACCCCGTGCTGGCCGAGCGGCTGCGGGCGCTGGCCGGTGGCGGGGCCGATGCGCCAATGGTAAAAAACTGCATGCCTGCCGATGAGGCGATCTTCGCGACTTTTGTTGCGGCTTGAATCGTCGTTACATGCCATCACCGAATACAATCGCGTCATGACAGACAACACCTCCGCTACTTCGCCCGGCACCGTACCGGGTACGCCGGGCACGGCCGCCGCCGACGAGGCCGTCGCGAGCCAGTCGCGCAAGGGCAAGGGCGTAAACAGTACGCTCGTTACCGCGCTTATCATCGTCATCCTGCTGGCCGTCGGCCTGGGGTGGGCCGCGTGGCTGCAGCGCAAGCAATTCGTCAGCGCCGGCCAGGAAGTGGCCGCCCGTCTCAATACGCTGGGCGCCGAGCTGACGCAGTCGCGCAACGACATGCGCGAGGCGCTGGCGCTGGCGCAGGCGCAGTCCGGCAAGGTGGCCGAGCTCGAAGGCAAGGTGCGCGAAGCGCAAAGCCAGTACAGCGCGCTGCAGCAGGCGCTGCAGAACCTCAACGACGGCGCCAGCGACGAAATGCTGGCCAACGACATCGAGCGCCTGATCACCATCGCCAGCCAGCAACTGCGCCTGGCCGGCAATGTCAGCAATGCCATCGTGGCCCTGGAAACGGCCCAGGCTCGCCTGGCGCGCGCCGACCGGCCGCGCTTTGCCAGCCTGCAGCAAAGCATCAACGGCGACCTGGACCGCCTGCGCGCGGTCGGCGTGGTCGACATCGCGGCTCAATCGGCCCGCATCGATCGCCTGGTGGCCCTGGTGGGCCGGGCGCCGCTGCTGGTGCCCGACGCGGCCGCGCCTGGCGTGACCGCCGTGCCCCAGGCGAACGAGGCCGTGCCGGCCAGCGTCGATCCGGGCGCCGACCTGCCGGCCGACGCCGCCTGGTGGCAGCGCTGGCAGGCCGAGATCGCCTCCTGGCCAGGCCGCGCCGGCAGTGCGCTGGCCCATGAGCTGGGCGACCTGATCCGCGTGCAGCGTGTCGATCAGCCCACGGCGCTGCTGCTTTCGCCCGAGCAGGCCGGCCAGCTGCGTTCCACGCTGCGCCAGCGCCTGCTCACGGCGCAGTTGTCGATGCTGATGCGCCAGCCCGCCGTCTGGAAGAGCGAACTGGACGCGGTGGCCGCGACCCTGGCCCAGTATTTCGACGGCAAGGCGCCTGATACCGTCGCCGCGCTGGCGCTGGCCCGCGAACTGGGACAGGTCGAGATCGCCGTGCGCGTCCCCGATGTGGCCGACAGCCTCAACGGCATTGCGGCCCTGCGCGCGGCCGGCTTCAACGCCGACGGGCAACAGGACTGACGCATGCGTACCTGGTTCTGGACTCTATTGTTGGCCGTTGTCGCGGTGGCGCTGGCCGTCGTGCTGCGCGCCCACGCGGGCAACGTCTTGCTGCTGGTCTGGCCGTGGCGCATCGAGTTGTCGCTGACGCTGACGGTATTGCTGTTGGTGGCCGCCTTCGTCACGCTGTACATCGGCCTGCGCCTGCTGGCCTGGCTGGTGGCCATTCCCGATCGCTTGCGCGCCTGGCGCGGCCGCCGTGCCCAGGAACGCGACCACGAGCTGCTCGAACGCGGCTGGATCGGCCTGCTGGAAGGGCGTTTCGCGCAGGCCGAGAAAGACCTGTCGAAGCTGTTCGACCAGACCAAGGTGCGCAGCCGCCGCGTCCTGGCGGCGCTGTCGGGCGCGCGCGCGGCGCATAACCTGGGCGAGTACGAGCGCCGGGACCGCATGCTGGAATCCGCTCGCGAACAGGCAGGCGAGGATGCCGGGTTGCAGGAAGCCACCGCCACGGTATCGGCCGACATGCTGCTGGACCAGGGGCGCGCCCAGCAGGCGCTGGACCTGCTGGAGCCGCTGCAGGACGGCGGCGCGCGCCATCTGCACACCATGCGCCTGCTGCTGCGCGCCGAGACGGCCTTGCAGCATCACGAGCGCGTCTTCATGCTGGCGCGCGGCCTGTTGCGCCGCAATGCCATCGGCAAGGCCGAGGCCGAGCAGCTGATCGACAGCGCGGGCGCCGCGCGCCTGCGCGCAGGCATGGCCGTGGACCAATGGCGCCCCATCTGGAAAGACCTCAAGAGCGATGAGCGGCTGTTGCCGAACATCGCGCTGGCCGGCGCCGCCGCCTTCGAGGACGCGGGCGAGGCCAGCGAGGCCGCGCGCATTCTCGAGGCCGCGGTAGCGGTCAAGTTCAACCCCGCGCTGGTGGCCGCCTATGCGCGCTGCGATGCCGCCCAGGTGCCGCACCGCCTTGCCAAGGCCGAGACCTGGCTGCAGCAGCGTCCGGCCGATACCGACCTGCTGACGGCGCTGGGCCTGCTGTGCCTGAACGGACAGCTGTGGGGGCAGGCAGAGCGCTATCTGCAACGCAGCGTCAGCCGGCGCAACGATCCGCAGGCGCATGCCTTGCTGGGCAGCCTGTACGACAGGCTGGACCGGCCCGCCGACGCGGCGCGCCACTGGCGCCAGGCCACCGCGGCGCGCGTGGCGCTGCCGGTGCTGGCGGCGGACATCGCGTTGCCGGCGGCCGACACCAAGGCCGACCCCGCGTGGCTGGACGCCGAGCGCGAGTACGTGCCCAATATGTCGGAATACACCGCGCCCGTCATCGCCGACGCGCCGCCCGAGGTCGAGCCGGGCGCTGTCGACTATGTGCTCGATCCGGATGCGCGCGCAGCGGGCGAACACGAGCCCGCGTCCGCCGTCGCGCCCGAACCCGTCAGCGTGCCGCCGCGCACCGCCATCGATATCGAAGACTACTTCGACAGCGCGCCCATTCCGGCGGCCGCCATCGAAGCGCCGGTCTCGAGCTATCGCGCCGGCGGGGACGACGAGCAACCGGCCAAGCCCGGCGGCGCCGTATCATCCGCCGGCCCGGCGTCCGGCGACAAAGCCTGATTTCATTTTCATCAAGACAAGGTCAATCATGAGTCTAGATCGTGTCGCTCCTGGCAAGAAGCTGCCGGACGATTTCAACGTCATCATCGAAATCCCCATGAACGCCGACCCGGTGAAGTACGAGGTCGACAAGGAGTCCGGCGCGATTTTCGTCGACCGCTTCATGCTGACGGCCATGCACTATCCGTGCAACTACGGCTACATCCCGCAGACGCTGTCGGAAGATGGCGATCCCGCCGACGTGCTGGTTCTCACGCCGTTCCCGATCCAGATTGGCGCCGTGGTGCGCTGCCGCGCCATTGGCGTGCTGGAGATGGACGACGAGTCCGGCGGCGATGCCAAGCTGCTGGCGGTGCCCATCGAGAAGCTGTACCCCCCGTACCGCAACATCAAGTCGTACGAGGACCTGCCGGCCGAAGACGTCAGCCGCATCCAGCATTTCTTCGAGCACTACAAGGATCTGGAAAAGGGCAAGTGGGTCAAGGTCAAGGGTTGGAAGGGCGTGGACGCCGCGCACGAGGAAATCGTGCGCAGCGCCGAGCGCTACGCCAAGGGCCAGGCCTGAGATAGATTGGCCGCCTGGGGCGGCCGGCGGCGCGGAAGCGACGGCAGGCAGCCGCTCGCATCCGCGCCGTTTTGCGTCATGCGCCGGGCGCGCCGCGCGCGGCCTGGCCCGAAGCGTATAAACTCGCGCATTGAATATTCTCGCCGGCGTTGTCCGGCCTTGTGTGCTACGAGGTCAAATCACATGGATTACGTATTTCCCCCTTCGCCGCCGGCGGCCGTGCCGGTGGCAGGCGGCAACGCCCGCTTTCCGGTGCGCCGCGTCTATTGCGTGGGCCGCAACTACGCCGAGCATGCCAAGGAAATGGGCTTCACCGGCCGCGAAGATCCGTTCTTCTTCTGCAAGCCTGTCGACGCCATCCTGTCGGTGGCCGATGGCGCCACGGGCGAAATGCCGTACCCGCCCAAAACGGCCAACCTGCACTACGAAATGGAGCTGGTCGTCGTGCTGGGCAAGGGCGGGCGCGACCTGACCGTCGAGCAGGCCGACGAATGCGTATGGGGCTACGCCCTGGGCCTGGACATGACGCGCCGCGACCTGCAGGGCGAGGCCAAGAAGCAGGGCCGTCCCTGGGAAGTGGGCAAGGCTTTCGATCTCTCGGCGCCGCTCGGCCCCATCCATCCGCGCAGTGCCGTCGGCACGCTGGACAAAGGCGCCATCTGGCTGGACGTCAATGGCGAGCGCAAGCAATCCAGCGACATTTCGCAGATGATCTGGAACATCCCGGAAAGCATCGCCTATCTGTCGGGCCTGTTCGAGCTGCAACCGGGCGACATCATTTTCACCGGCACGCCGGAAGGCGTGGGCGCGGTGGTCAAGGGAGACGTCATCGTCGGTGGCGTCGAGGGCCTGGGCGAGCTGCGCGTACGCATCGCCTGAACAGAGCGTAACGGCGGAGATCTCATATGCGCAGCAAGATAGTGCTGACGGCTTTCGTGGTGTTTGGATTCGTCCTGCAGGGCTGCAACACCGTTGCAGGAATGGGCAAGGATATGTCCGATGCGGGCAGTGCCATTACCCACGCTGCCGAGAAGTAGCCGGCCCGCGCCGGCATGATGCAAGCCCCCGGTTGCTCCGGGGGTTTTTTTTGGTTCATCGCGCAATAGCGTGGAGGGGTTTGGCAAGTTTTCGTATTCTTGACGGCAGGTATTTGCCATCAGGAGTGCAGGGAGATGCTGGATCGCAAGTTGCTGGAGTCGCTGGGAGGCTGGCAGGGCTATGGCGTCGAACGCGTGGAATGGCCCGAAGACCCAGGGCGCACGCTGTCGATCTATTTGAAGCCAACGGCCAAGGTGATGCTGTGCGAGCAGTGCGGCGCGCGGTGTCGCCAGGTGCATGAGACCACGGTTCGACGGGTGCGAGATCTGCCGTTATTCGAGTATCGGGTCGTTCTGCACGTGCCGCGCCGACGCTTGTGGTGTGAGCAATGCGGCGGCCCGCGCCTGGAGCGGCTTGCCTGGCTGGGGCGATATCAACGGGTGACGGATCGGCTGGCGCAGGCCTGCAGCCAATTGCTGCAATCGAGCAACGTGCAGGCGGTGGCGAGGTTCTTCGAACTGGGTTGGCATACCGTCAAGACGCTGGACAAGGCTCGGCTGCGTGCGTCGGTGCGCGAACCGGATTGGTCCAAGATCGAGTATTTGGCGATGGACGAGTTTGCCCTGCACAAAGGGCATCGCTACGCGACAGTGGTGGTCGATCCGATCGGCAGGCAGGTGCTGTGGATTGGCCCAGGACGCTCACGCGAGACGGCCCGGGCGTTCTTCGAACAATTGCCGCCTGGGGCCGCCCAACGCATCAAGGCCGTTGCCATCGACATGACCACCGCCTACGAGTTGGAGATCCAGGCCCACAGCCCACAGGCGGAGATCGTCTATGACTTGTTCCATGTCGTGGCCAAGTATGGACGAGAGGTCATTGATCGGGTGCGCGTGGATCAGGCCAATCAACTACGCCAGGATCGTCCCGCACGCAGGATCATCAAATCGAGTCGCTGGCTGCTGCTGCGCAACCGTGACAACCTGGATCGGCAGCAGGCCGTCCGGCTCGACGAATTGCTGCAAGCCAACCAGCCGCTGCTGACGGTCTATGTCCTGCGTGACGAACTCAAACGGCTCTGGTTCTACCAAAGACCTGCCTGGGCAAGACAAGCCTGGAACCACTGGTACGAGCAGGCCGAGCAAAGCGGAATAGCCGCCTTGAACACCTTCGCTCAGCGCTTGAAAGGCTATCTGCACGGCATCCTGGCCAGATGCCGACATCCCCTGAACACCAGCATTGTCGAGGGCATCAACAACACTATCAAGGTCATCAAGCGGCGCGCTTACGGCTACCGCGACCAGGAATACTTCTTCCTCAAAATCCGTGCCGCCTTCCCCGGCAATGCGCGATGAACCTATTTTTTTCCGGGTCCGCGCCGGCGCCCACGCCATAGGCGTTGAGGCGGTTGTAGAGCGTCTTGAGGCTGATCGCGAGGGTGCGGGCGGCGCGCCGCTTGTCGCCGCCTGCGCGCGCCAGCGTGGCGAGGATGAGCTCGCGCTGGACGCATTCGAGGGGAGTTCCCACCGGAAAGGCCAACGTATCGGCATCCTGCCGGGCCGGGCGGCGCAACACCGTATCGGCCAGCGCCTGCGGACCGATCGGGCCGTCTTGCAGGATATAGGCGCGCTGCACCGCGTTGCGCAGCTCGCGTGCGTTGCCGGGCCAGTCGTGGGCGGCCAGCGCGTCGAGCATGGCGCCGGAAAAGCGCTTGGCGGTGCCGTGGCGCGCATTGAGTTCGTCGAGAAACCGCTGGGCCAGGAAGCGGACGTTTTCCGGCCGTTCGCGCAGCGGCGGCACCCGCAGGGGCAGCACCAGCAGGCGATGCAGCAGGTCTTCGCGCAGCCGGCCCTCGGCCACCGCGGCGTGCGGGTCGCGGTTGGTGGCGCCGATGATGCGCACGTTGGCATGCAGCAATTCCACCCCGCCGACCCGGCGGTACGCGCCGGTTTCCAGCACCCGCAGGAAATGCACTTGCATGTCGGGCGGCATCTCGGTGATCTCGTCCAGGAACAGCGTGCCGCCGCTGGCGTTCTCGAAATAGCCGGCGTTGTGCGACAAGGCGCCGGTGAAGCTGCCCTTCTCGTGGCCGAACAGCTGGGCATGCGCCAGCGTCGGGCTGATTGCCCCGCAATTGATGGCCATGAACGGCGCGTCGCGGCGCCCGCCCAGGTCGTGGATGGCGCGGGCCAGCACATCCTTGCCGGTGCCGCTTTCACCCACCAGCAGTACGGTGGCGTCGCTGTCGGCGGCGCGCTCGATGCTGGCGGCCAGCTTGCGCATGCATGCGCTGGGGCCCAGCGCCGCAAGGCGTTCGAGCGGGTCGGAAGTCGTTGCAGGCGTAGTTGCGGTTTGGTTGGGCACGATACAGCCTCGCGGCAAGAAACCAGGCGACGGGTCCATTGTCATGCGCCGACCGTGCAAGGGGTGAGACCAGATGCAAAGGTTGGAAAAAAATGTTGCGCCGTAGGGTGTTGTTACTGCCATATCGACCCCGCCACGCTACGCTATCAAGGCAGCACGGGTACTTCACTCATGCACACTGACTGCACGGCAGGGCGGCTGGCGCCGCCATGCGCAATTCTTGCATTGCGGGGGAACGATGCCTCACTTGCTGATCGTTGACGATGACGATGCGGTACGCGACAACCTGGTGGAAATCGGCCGCGAGCACGGCTACACCGTGGCGCAGGCCGGCACGGTGCGCGATGCGCTGATCCAGGTGGAACGGCAACTGCCGGACCTGGTGCTGACCGATGTGCGCCTGCCCGGCGCCACCGGCATGGACCTGTTCTCCCGCATTTCGCATGCCGGGGTCGAGGTGGTGGTGATCACCGGCTACGGCAGCATGGAAAACGCCATCGAAGCGCTGCGCGCCGGCGCCACCGATTACCTGGTCAAGCCCATCTGCATGGAACGCCTCGAACAGATTCTTGCGCGCGTGGCGTCGGCGGGGCAGGACGGCGACTGGGATCCCTCCCAGCCGTTCCAGCAGGAAGACCGCTTCGGACGCCTGGTAGGGGCGTCGGCGCCCATGCAGGCGCTGTATCGCCAGATCTCGCGCGTGGCGCCTACCGAGGTCACGACGCTGCTGATCGGCGAGAGCGGCACCGGCAAGGAACTGGCCGCGCATGCGGTGCACGAGCTCAGCGCGCGGCGCGCCGGCCCCTTCGTGGCGGTCAACTGCGGCGCGATCTCGCCCAACCTGATCGAGAGTGAACTGTTCGGGCACGAACGCGGCAGCTTTACCGGCGCCGAGCGCCAGCACAAGGGCTATTTCGAACGCGCCGACAACGGCACGCTGTTCCTGGACGAAGTGACCGAAATGCCGCTGGACTTGCAGGTCAAGCTGCTGCGCGTGCTGGAGACCGGCGCCTTCATGCGGGTGGGCACCAACCGCGAGATTTCCTGCAGCGTGCGCGTGGTGGCCGCCACCAACCGCAGCCCCGAGCAGGCGGTGCGCGACGGCAGGCTGCGCGAGGACCTCTATTACCGCCTGAGCGTGTTTCCCATCGAGCTGCCGCCGCTGCGCGAGCGCGGCGACGACCTCGCCATGCTGGCCGGGCGTTTCCTCGACGGACTGAATCGCGAGTACGGCAAGGACAAGCGCTTCGCGCCGCAGGCGCTGCAGACCATGGCGGAGTACGCCTGGCCCGGCAATGTGCGGGAACTGAAGAACTTCGTGCGGCGCGCGTTCATCCTGGCCGAATCCGACACGCTGGACGCCAGCGCGCTCACGCCGCAGATCTCGCCCAGCGACGCGGCTGGCGGCGGGCAGGTGATCGTGCCGGTGGGCTCGACGCTGGCCGAGGCGGACCGGCGTCTGATCCTGGCCACCTTGCAGCGTTGCGGCGGCGTCAAGAAACAGACCGCCGCGATGCTGGGCATCAGCGCCAAGACGCTCTACAACCGGCTGGAAGAGTATGGCGAGGCAGGTCCGCCGGACGCGGCGCCCGGCGCAGAGGGGGCCGCCTCGCGCGCGCAGCACTGAAACCCGGACGGGCATGGCGCATGCTGACCCGCCAGCCAGGCGCCCCAGGGGCGCCGGCACTTTTCGGGGGCAGGCATGGAAACCGTATCGGACTTCGTACTGGAACGTCTCGCGCAATGGGGCATCCGGCGCATCTTTGGCTATCCTGGCGACGGCATCAACGGCCTGATGGGCGCATTCGGGCGCACGCGCCAGCCGCTGGAGTTCGTGCAGGCCCGCCACGAGGAGATGGCCGCCTTCATGGCCTGCGCGCATGCGAAGTTCACCGGCCAGGTCGGCGTCTGCATGGCGACCTCCGGGCCGGGCGCGATCCATCTGCTCAACGGCCTGTATGACGCCAAGCTGGACCACCAGCCCGTGCTGGCGCTGGTGGGCCAGCAGGCGCGCCGCGCGCTGGGCGGCGACTTCCAGCAGGAAGTCGACCTGGTATCGCTGTTCAAGGATGTCGCGCACGACTTCGTACAGCAGGCCGCCAGCGCCGAGCAGGCGCGGCACCTGATCGACCGCGCGCTGCGCATCGCGCTGGAACGGCGCTGCGTGACCTGCGTCATCCTGCCCAATGACGTGCAGGATCTGCCGGCAGTGCGTGAACTGCCGCGCGAACATGGCAGCGTGCCGACCGGCATCGGCGTCACCTCGCATGCGGCGGTGCCGCCGGATACGGCGCTGCGCAATGCCGCCGACATTCTCAACCGCGGCGAGCGGATCGCCATCCTGGCGGGCGCGGGCGCGCTGGAAGCGGCCGAGCCCCTGCAGGCGGTCGCCGAGCGGCTGGGCGCCGGGGTCGCCAAGGCCTTGCTGGGCAAGGCCGCCTTGCCCGACGCCTTGCCCTACGTAACCGGCGCCATCGGCCTGCTGGGCACGCAGCCCAGCTGGGAGATGATGAACGAGTGCGACACCTTGCTGATGGTCGGCACGGCCTTTCCGTACAGCGAATTCCTGCCGAGCGAAGGCCAGGCGCGCGCGGTGCAGATCGACCGCGACGGCCGCAACCTGAACCTGCGCTATCCGGTGGAAGTAGGCCTGGCTGGCGACAGCCGCCAGACCCTGCAGGCATTGTTGCCGCTGCTCGAGCCCAAGCCGCAGGTGCGCTGGCGCGAACGCATCGAAGCGTCGGTGGCGCGCTGGTGGCGTACCGTCGAGGCGCGCGCCATGGTGGACGCCTCGCCGGTCAACCCGCAACGCGTGTTCTGGGAACTCTCGCAGCGCCTGCCGGACCGCAGCATCGTGACGGCCGACTCGGGGTCGGCGGCCAATTGGTATGCGCGCGACGTGAAGCTGCGCGAGGGCATGATGGCGTCGCTGTCGGGCGGGCTGGCCACGATGGGCTGCGCCGTGCCTTACGCGCTGGCGGCCAAGCTGGCCTATCCCGAGCGACCGGTGGTGGCGCTGGCGGGCGACGGCGCGATGCAGATGAACGGCATCAACGAGCTGATCACCATCGCCGACCGCTGGCGCGCCTGGGCCGACCCCACGCTGGTGGTCCTGGTGCTGAACAACGGCGATCTCAACCTCGTCACCTGGGAGCAGCGCGTGATGGGCGGCGATCCGCGCTTCGAGGATTCGCAACGCCTGCCGCCGTTCGCCTATGCCGATTACACCCGCATGCTGGGCCTGCATGGCTTGCGCGTGGAGCGCGCGCAGGATCTCGGCGCGGCCTGGGGCGAGGCGCTGACCGCCGGACGCCCGGCGGTGCTGGAAGTCCTCACCGACCCCGAGATGCCGCCGCTGCCGCCGCACATCCGGGCGCGCCAGGTGCGCGCCTACGTACAGGCGCTGCGGGCGGACCCGGCCGGTGGCGCGGCGCTGCGCGCCACCCTCAAACAATGGTGGGCCGGCTGAGGCCGGCCGACATGCCGCTTTCTTTCCGCCATCAGCAGGAGCCGCATCATGAAAGCATCGAACGATACTCCATCGTCCAAACCGTCCGCGCCACGCCGCGACGAGGCGCCCGCGGCAAGAAAGCCGCGGCCGGGCGAAGAGCAGGCCGACGGCAGCCCGGGCGAAGCGGGCGCCATCTCCAACCCCATGCCCGGGCTGAGCCCGCAACGCACGCCGGGCATAGACCGCTGGTCGGAGAACGACTTCGAGGCGGTCTGGCGGCGCGCTACGCGGGAGCTGTGACAGAGACCGCAACGGCCGTGCCGCGGGGCGGCACGCGACTTGCGCACTGCGGCCGGCGAGCGTTCGCCACCTCGGCGGCGCCGGCATTTTCTGCAAGGAGACGTCATGCATGCACATACCGAAGACCGCGCCCGCATGCGCGAATCGAAACAGCAGGTCAAATCCGGCCTGCATGAATTGATCGCCGGCGCCGAGGCGCTGCTGCGTTCGACCGCGTCGTACGGCGGCTCCGAACTCGAGTCGGTGCGCGACCGGCTCAAGCACCAACTGGAAGCGGCGCGCGACCAGGCCGGCGGCTGGGAACGCAGCGCCGTCGAGCGCTACCAGCGCGCCTCGCGCGTCGCCGACGGGTACGTGCACGAGAACAGCTGGAAGCTGATCGGGGTGGCCATCGTGCTGGGCGCGCTGCTGGGCGCCTGCGCCATGTCCGACCGCGGGCGCAGACGCTAGCGTTCCGGACAGCGCCCGGCTACAGCGGATCGCGTACGCGGATCTCGTTGCGTACTTCGCGCACGCCGGGCACCGAGCGGGCCGCCGACAGCGCTTGCGCAGCGGCCTCGTCAGTGTCGGCCGTGCCGGACAGGCGCACCGCGCCATTGCGGCTTTGCACCTGCACCGTTTCGGAACGCAGGCCGGGCGTTTCGACCAGCGCCTGGCGGATCTGGGCGGCAAGGGCCATGTCGTTGCCGCTGGCCGGGCCGGAACAGGCCGCCAGCAGCAGGGCAAGCAGGGCGCTGCGCAGCGCGCAGGGAAGGGAAGCGGTCGTCATGCGGGCTCCTGTGATCTGGGTGGGCTGCCGGGATGGCCGCCGCGGCCGGCGTGAGCGGCAAGCGCCGTGCCCGCTCTCGCGCCAGGGCGGGCAAGGCCGGCACAGCACTTGCGCACCGCAGCGGATACGAAGCCCGGCGGCCGCGCGCCGCCGGCCCGATCCGCAACCCACCACGCAGGAGAACGCGATGCGTAACGACAACCGACGCCAGCCGCCGTATGGCGATGACGATTTCGGCCCCCATGACGAATTCGAGCGCGACTTCCGGCTGGGCGGCCGCGATGTCCGGCAAGGCAGGCCTTCGTGGCATGGCAACGACCGTCCCGAGGCGCAGGAGTACAGTCGCGGCAGCGGCCGCTGGGGGGCCGAAGAACCGGACTACGGCCGTCCCTACGGCGAACGCCCCAATCGCGCAACGGGCGGCCAGCCGAACCGCCGCGGCCCGCAATACGAACAGGGCGGGCCTTATCCCGGCACGCGCCGCGCGCAATGGAACGAACCTATCACGAGCCGCAGCGCCGATCCGGGCCAGAGCAGCTACGGCGGGTTCCGCGACGAGGACCCGCGCTGGCAGCGGCAGCAATTCCATGACGGCCCGCTGGCCGGCGACTACGGCGGCTACCACGGCGACGGCGGCGAATGGGCCGGCCTGGCCGGCGCCGGGCACCGCGCAGGCAGCCGCCGCATCCTGCCCAAGGGCTACACCCGCTCGGACGAGCGCTTGCGCGAGGATGTCTGCGAACGCCTGGCGCACAGCGGCCTGGATGTCAGCGATGTATCAGTCTCGGTGACCGACGGGCAGGTCGAATTGAGCGGGACGGTAGCCCGCCGGCGCGACAAGTACGCCATCGAGAACTGCGCGGACGACTGCCTGGGCGTGGCCGACATCGACAACCGCATTCGCGTCGTCGCGCCCACGGCCGCGCCATGAACAAGGAGCCGGACATGGACATCTCTTCCCGACAGGCGCCGCTGGCCGCGGCCGCCGCAGCCAGCGGGCCGACGCGCATCGTCGGCCGCGCAAAGTTCAGCGCCGTCGGCCCCGGTCCGCAGATCATGGCCGCCGACACGCTGGAGGGCAACCGCGTGCTGAACCCCCAGGGCGAGCATCTCGGTTCGGTGCAGCACATCATGATCGATGTGCCGCAAGGCCGCGTCGCCTACGCGGTGCTGTCGTTCGGCGGCGTGCTGGGCATGGGCGACAAGCTGTTCGCGCTGCCCTGGAGCGCGCTGGTGCTGGATACCGACCATAAATGCTTCGTGCTCGACATCGCCAAGGAACGCCTCAGGCAGGCCGGCGGCTTCGACAAGAACGACTGGCCGAGCATGGCGGACAAGCGTTGGGCCGAGGAACTCTACGATTATTACGACCAGCCAGCCGTACTGGTAGGCCGGTCCTGCAGGCCGACACCGGGACGGCCGCGCCCGGCGCCGGCCTGCTCAACCGTGCCGACGCAACGCGCTGATGTTGCCGTCGGGTTCCATATAGGCGCGGTGTACGTCGTCCAGGCTGTCGTATCCCTTCAGGCGCAGCTCGCTCATCAGTTCAGCTTCGGTGATGTATTCGCGCCGCATATTGCGCCGCTGCAACTCGCCGTCGCGCACCAGGCAGACCGTGGAGGGCGCCAGCACGCGGCCCACCGCGGGCAGGAAATAACTGGCGCGGTCGATGGCCACGGTCCAGCCCACGATGGTCAGCAGCAGGATGGCGCCGTCGGTGACGGACTTGTATTCGCCCGCCATGGCGTTTTGCGCCGCGTCGGCGATCAGCACCAGCACCAGCATGTCGGCCACGCCCAGGGAGCCGATGTCGCGTCGTCCCGCCAGCCGCAACAGCGCCAGCAGGAACCAGTAGATCAGCGTTCCGCGCAGGAACAGCTCCAGAGGCGGTACGGTCAACGCGAACATGCCGTTCCAGTCCACGTCCATGATGCGCTCCTGTGCAGGCCTGGGGCCGAAGTGGATTTTTTACACGCCGGGTCAAGACTGGTCCGGCGGCCCGCCGTTGCGCACGGGGTCGGGGCGATGGCGGGAAACCCCGGCATGCCCGGCGTCGGTCTGCGTGTCGGGCGCGATATCGGCGCCGTCGGGCGGTTGCCGGTCATACTCGACGTCGGGGCGCTCGCCGGTGCCGCCGGTATCGCTGTCGGTCTCGGCCGCCGCGTCGGGCAGGTCGCTGGCGGAGTCCGATGAGTCGCTGGGGCCCAGGCCGGGGCGGGGCTCGGCATCGGGAGGGGAAACGGGCCAGAGTGAACGCTTGGGCACGATGGCTCTCCGGAGTGGGGGATGCCTCATGCCCTGCAAGCGGCGTGCCTGCGGCGCGGCGGCGCCTGCCGGCTCGCGCGGGCGCCACGGGCACGGCGTTTGCGGCCTGCGCACTCGTTCAGGAGCCGCGCTCATGTTCGAGCAATACTCTCACTCCGCCCGATGGGCAGTACGCCCCGTTCCACGGGCCAGCGGCGCGACCTGTGAGCGCGCCGTCGATGGACCATGGAGCGGGATGGCGCCGGCTTGTCGGCCCTGACCCGGGCACGGCCATGGCGCAACGCCTGCTGGTGGTGTCCCCGCACTTCGACGATGCCGTATTCAGTTGCGGCGGCCTGCTGGCGGCCACGCCCGGCGCCACGGTGCTGACGGTGTTTTCCGGCGTGCCCAGCGTCGCCGCCGCCTTGCCGGACTGGGACCGGCGCTGCGGTTTCGAACGCGCCGACCAGGCCATGCAGGCGCGCCAGGCGGAGGATCGCAACGCGCTGGCCGAACTGGGTGCGTCAGGCCTGGGCCTGGACCTGCTCGACAGCCAGTATCCGGGCAGCGAAGCGATGCTGGCGCGGCTGCCCACAGTCCTGGCGGCGGCCGTCCAGTCGATCAGGCCCGGCGCCTTGCTGATTCCCCTGGGCCTGTTCGATGAAGACCACGTGCGGGTGGCCGACGCCGCGCTGGCGGTGCGCGGGTTGTTCGATGGCTGCGACTGGCTGGCCTACGAGGAGGTCCTGTACCGGCGCCGCCGCGGCGCGGTGCAGGCACGCCTGACCCAGTTGCACGGGCGCAAGGTGTATGCCACGCCGGTGGCCCTGCCGGGCGATGCCCGCGGCGCCAGCAAGACGCGGGCGGTGGCCGCCTACCACAGCCAGCTCGAACCCTTGGGACTGGTGCCTGGGCATGGCGACGACGCGGCCCCGGAGCGCTACTGGCGCCTGACCTGGCCCCGGCCGGACGCCGGATGAACACTGCAGGCATGCCGCTTGCGGGCCTGGCAGCCCTGGATACAGGAGGACGGACTATGTCGATGATCGTCGCCGCTCGTTTCATGACTTTCGATGCCGCCGCGGCCGCCGCCGGGCGCTTGCAGGCGGCGGGCGTTTCGCAGGAAGATATCCATACGTTCTACGTCAACAGCGCCGGCGCGCACGATCGCTACCCATTGGGCGGGGACCGGCGCGCCGACCCCGATGCCGGGCCGGCCCAGTACGGCGCCATCACTGGCGCCGCGGTGGGCGGGCTGGCGCTGGGCGCGATCGCGGGCGTGGTGGCCAGCGCCCTGGCGGCTACGGCGCTGGCGCTGGTCGCGGCGGTGGGCGTGGGCGCCTATGTGGGCGCGCTGTTCGGCGCGCTGTGGGTGGCCGGGCGCGGCCGCCGGCCGTTGCGGCCGGCCACGGCCAGTCCGACGGCCAGCCCGCCGGGCGCCGACGAACACGCGCCGGTGCGTCATGCCGGCGTGATGCTGGCCTTGCATGTGGACGGTGTGCAGGCCGAACGGACGCTGGCCCTTCTGCGCGATGCCGGCGGCCAGGATCTCGAACGCGCCCAAGGGCGCTGGGTGGACGGCAAATGGGAAGACTTCGATCCCTTGCAACCGCCGCAACTGGCGGCCGGCGGCTAGCCCTGGCCGCCCGTTGGCTGGCCGGCCTGCTGTGCCTGGGGATATGGGCGGCGCAGGCCAGCCCGGCGGCCGACGAAGCATGGCTGCGGCGCGCCGCGCAACTGGCGCAGACCTCGGCGCAAGCCGCCGCGTTGGCGCGGCAGCACGGGGCCAGCGGCGACGTCCAGGCCTATGCGCGCCAGGCGGCCGCCCGGCTGCAAGACCTGGGCCGCGGACTGGCCGACGTGGCGCACGCGCAGGCGGTGACGCTGCCGGCCGGCCCCGACGTGACGCAACGCACCCATTTGCAGGAACTGGCGCAGCAGCGCGAGGCCGCCTTCGACCGGATGTACCTGCATTGGGCCGGCGTGGCCCTGGGCGAGGAAACGCTGCGGCACTACCAGCAGGCGGCCGAGGAGGCGCAAGCGGCGCCGGTGCGGGAGTTCGCCGTGCATACGCTGCCCATGCTGCAGAACCTGCTGCAGGACGCCCGGCGGCTGGCCCGGCCGCCGCCGCAGGCCGAACCGCGCAAGCTGCCGCCCGGCGGCCCGGGCGAGCCCGCGCCGCCTTCGCCGGCTTCGCCGAGCGCGCCGCCGTCCATCGACGCCACGCGCCCGGGCCGCTAGGGCCTTACTCGCCCGGGGTGCCCGTCACGGGCAGTACGATGCCCGTGATGTAGCTGGCGCAGGCCGGGCTGGCCAGGAACACATAGGCGGGCGACAGTTCCTCGGGCTGGGCGGCGCGCTTGAGCGCGGTCTTGGCGCCGAAGTCCTTGATCTGCTCGGGCGCCTGGTCGGCGGGATTGAGCGGCGTCCAGACCGGTCCGGGCGCCACGGCGTTGACGCGGATGCCGCGCTCGGCCACATTGGCCGCCAGCGACCAGGTGAAGGCGTGAATGGCGCCCTTGGTGCTGGAGTAGTCCAGCAGCTTGGGATGGCCGCGCAGGCCGGTGACCGAGCCGGTGTTGACGATGCTGGCGCCTTCTTTCAAGTGGGGCAGCGCGGCGCGCGCCATGTGGAAGTAGCCGTAGATATTGGTGCGGAAGGTTTCGTCCAGGCGCTCGTCGGTAATGTCCTGCAGCGACGAAGCGTGCTCCTGGTAGGCGGCGTTGTTGACCAGGATGTCCAGCTTGCCGAACTCGCGCAGCGTGCGCGCGACGGCCTCCTCGCAGAAGACCGGGTCGCGCACGTCGCCGGCGATCAGCAGGCTGCGCCGGCCTTCGGCCTCGACGTGGCGGGCGGTTTCCCGGGCGTCCTCGTGCTCCTGCAGGTACACGATCGCGACATCGGCGCCTTCGCGCGCATACAGCACCGCGACCGCGCGTCCGATACCGGAGTCGCCGCCGGTGACCAGCGCGGCCAGGCCTTCCAGCTTGCCGCTGCCGCGGTAGGCCGGCGCCAGGAACTGCGGCTGCAGCGCCATGTCGGCTTCGTTGCCGGGTTTGGCCAGATGCTGGCGCGGCATGGGCGGCTCGGGATGGTCGCGCGCGCCGGTGCGCGGCGCCTCGCCTGGCCGGCCTGCCGCGGGCTTGCGCTGGTCGCGCTGGTCCTGCTCGCGCTGGATCTCGCGCTGGCGCTCGGCGGTCCGGTCGGCGGCCTGCCGGGTCTTGGGGGACGCGTCGGATGGGGTCTTGGGCATGGCGGGGCTCCTGATGCGTGACGACGCCGCGAGGCGCGGCACCGCCGATCAGCAACGCGCATGCCTGCGGTCAATCGCGCGGCAGCCGCGCCTGCATGCGCGGACCCAGCGTGCGCCGGCTGGCGGCGTAGTCGGCCCAGGGGTCGGGTTTGCGCCGGGCCTGCTCCAGCGCATTGGCGATGTTCCAGCGCGCGCGGCGCAAATCGTCGCCGGCGTCCAGCGCGTCCCAGGACAGCGGCATGGAAACGGGCGCGCCGTCGCGCGCCCGCGCCGAGAAGGCGGCCACCGCGGTGGCGCCGTTGCCGTTGCGCAGGTAGTCAACGAAGATGCGCCGCTCGCGCCGGGCCTTGGCCATGTTGGCGGTGAACCGGTCCGGCAGGGCCACGGCCAGCTGGCGCGCCAGCGCGCGCGCGAAATCCTTGACCGTGTCCCAGGGCTGCGTGGGCCGCAGCGGCGCCACCAGGTGCAGGCCCTTGCCGCCGGTCGTCTTGAGAAACGGCTCCAGCCCGACTTCCTGCATCAGCAGGCGGGCCATCTGCGCGCCTTCGACAATGGCCGGCCACGCCACGCCGGGGCCGGGGTCCAGGTCCAGGGTGATCCGGTCGGGCGTGTCGGGATGGCGGGTATCGGCGCCCCAGGTATGGAACTCGATGGCGCCATACTGCACCAGCGCGATCAGGCCGGGCAGCGATTCGATCACCAGATGCCCGCCGTCGCGCCGCACGCCGGCAGGCAGCGCCTGGCTCAGGTGCTTCTGGAAGAAGCAGGTCGTGCCGGCGCCGTCGGGACAGCGCAACAGGGCCACGCGGCGCTGGCGCAGGTGCGGCAGGATATTCGGTCCGATGGCCGCGTAGTACTCGGCCAGCTGCAGCTTGGTGTAGTCGGGCTCGCGATAGGCCAGCCGGTCCGGGTGCGAGATGCGCACGCCGGCCACCTCGGCGCGGCCATCGCCGGCGCGGCGCGACGGCGTGGCCGCCCTGGCCGCCGGCCACCTCGCCGCGCACTTCGCTGGCGGGCTTGTCGGCGCGCAGGCCGGCAAACGAAGCCTGGCGCAGCAGCGCCGTCGCGCGTGATGCCCGCATAATTCACTTCGGCCACCAGCTCGGGGCTGACCCAATGTATGGCGGCGTCGCCGCGGCCGCGCGGCACGTCGCCCGAAAACGGCTTGGCATCCTGGCGCAGCGCCGCCAGCCGCTGGCCCAGCGTGCGCAGCGTGGCCGCGCCGAAGCCCGTACCCACGCGGCCCGCATAGCGCAATTGGCGGCCTTCGCGCAGGCCCACCAGCAAGGCGCCCAGGTGGCGGCGCGCGCCGGCCGGTTCGGTATAGCCGCCGATGACGAATTCCTGGCGCGGGCGGCACTTCAGCTTCAGCCAGCTCTGCGAGCGGCCGGACCGGTAAGGCGCGTCCAGGCGCTTGCAGATCAGGCCTTCCAGGCTCAGCCGGCAGGCTTCGTTCCAGGCCGCCTTGCCTTCGGTGTCGTCGGCCACCGGCAGCCGTTGCGTGAGCATCAGCGGCGCGTCCTCGGGCACCTCCCGCAGCAGGTCCTCGAGCCGCTCTTGCCTGGCTTGCAGGGGCAGGGCGCGCAGGTCCTCGCCATTCCAGAAGGGAAGGTCGAACGCGACGAACACCAGCCCTTCGGCCTGGCCGTCCAGCGCATTCTGCAACAGCTGGAAATCGGCCACGCCGCGTTCGTCGAGCACGACGACCTCGCCGTCGAGCCAGCCGCGCCCCAGCTTCAGCGCGCCCAGCGCGCGCGCCAGCGGCGCCATGCGAGCCTGCCAATCCTCGTTGCCGCGGCTGACGAGGCGCACGCCGCCGGCCGAGCAGGCCGCCAGGATGCGGTAGCCGTCGTACTTGACCTCGTACGACCAGCCCGGCCCATGCGGCGGGCTGTCCACCAGCGTGGCCAGCTGGGGCGCCAACGTGCGCGGCATCGCGGCGCGGCGCCCGCGCGGCGTGGCCGCCGGGGCGGGCGGCGGGGTGGCCGGCGCGCGTTCGGCGTCATCGCCCGGCACCGCCGCCTCGTCGTCTTCCTTGCGCAGCAGCCATTGGTCCTGCCCGCCGCTCATGCGCACCAGGACCCAGTCGCCGGCAAGACGCCGGCCGCGCAACGCGAAATGCAGCTTGCCGCGCCGCAAGCCCTGGCGCGGATCGCCGCGCGGGATCCAGACGCCGCTGTCCCAGATGTCGACATGTCCGGCGCCGTACTGGCCCTTGGGAATGTCGCCGGAGAATCCGCCATACTCGAGCGGATGGTCTTCCACATGCACGGCCAGGCGCTTGACGGAAGGATCGCGCGACGGGCCCTTGGGCACCGCCCAGCTCACCAGCACGCCGTCGATTTCGAGCCGGAAATCGTAATGCAGGCGGCGCGCCTGATGGCGCTGGATGACGAAGGACAGGCCTTCGCTTGCGCGGGCGGCCGCGCGCGGGCGCCGAGCGGCGCCGGCCGGTTCGGCGGTGGCGCGGAAATCGCGCTTCTCGCGGTACTGCCGCAGTGGCTGTGTCATGGGCGCGGTGCTCTCCTGTCAGGCCGCCTTGCGGGCCGGGGCGCGCCGCGCGGGCGTCTTGCGCGCCCGCTTGGCGGCGGCCCCCTTGGCCGTGGCTTTCCGGGCCGACGCGGCCCTTTTCGCCGGGGCCGCGGGCGCGCCGGCGCGCCGCTTGCCGCGCTCCAGGCTCTGCTGCAGCATGGCCGCCAGGTCGATGACCTTGGCGCTGGCGCGCGGCGCGGCTTCGCCCGGCTCGGCCAGCTCATGCGTCTTGCCGGCGCGCACTTTCCTGTCGATGGCGGCCAGCAGGTCGTCGCGATAGGCGTCGCGGTATTGCGCGGGGTCCCACTTGCGCGTCATGTCGTCGAGCAGGCGCATGGCCATGCGCAGTTCGCGCGCGCCGGGCCTGTCGTGCGTGGCCGCGTCATCCAGGCCGAATTCCTCGGCCGGCACGATCTCGTCGGCGTAGCGCATGGTGACCAGCATCAGCACCTCGCCCACCGGCATCACGGCCGCCAGGTGCTGGCGCGTGTGCAGCACGACCTGGGCAATGCCGATGCGGCCGCTGTCGCGCAGGGCGCGGTGCAGCAGCGCGTAGCCCGGCCCGCCGCGCCGGTCGGGCGCCAGGTAGTATGGCGTGTCGAAGTAATACAGCGGCACTTCCTCGGCCTTGACGAAGTCGAGGATCTCCACGGTCTGCGTGGCGGCGACGTTGGCACGGGCGAAATCCTCGTCGTTCATGTAGACGTATTCGCCTTTCTCGTATTCGTAGCCCTTGACGATATGCTCGCTGTCGATCGCGCGGCCGGTGCGCTTGTTGATGCGCTGGTAGCCCACCGGCGCATTGTCGCGCCGGTCGATCCAGTCGAAATCGAGCCGGCTGGGGCGGCTTGCCGCATGGACCACGATGGGTACGTGCACCAGCCCGAACGCGATCGCGCCTTTCCAGACGATTCTGGCCATCATGCCTCCTTGTCGGGACGGCAGGCTCAGCAAACGGCGTGCCCGTGCCAGGTCAGCGTCGGCACAGCAGGGCGCCCACCAGCATGCCCACGCCAGCCGCGACGCCAACCGCCTGCCAGGGCCGCGCATGGACGAACTCGTCGGCGCAGTCGGCCGCTTCGCTGGCCAGGCTGCTGGTGGTATCGGCAAGCTGGGACCAGGCTTCGCGCGCCGCGTCCAGCTGTTGCCGCAGGCGGGCCTTCAGTTCTTCGATATCGGCGTATTGGGGATCGTCCAGCGTGGCGTGGATTTCATCGAGCCAGCGCTGGCGCGCGCCGGCAGACATGGGCGCGGTCGGGTCGGCGGGGAAGTTGGCGGGGCGCTTGGAAGTAGGCATGGCGGGCTGCTCCGGTTGGGGGAAGGGGTTGGGGCGGGACGAAGCCGGTGGGGCGTGGCCTCAGGGCCGGGCCATGGCGCGGCAGGCGCTGGCGCAGGCATGGCAGGCCGTGGCGCATTCCTGGCAGTGGCGCGGCTCGTGGCGGGCGCACTCGTCGCCGCACACTTCGCAGATGCGCGCGCACAAGGTGCACATATGTGTAGAAAATTCGCTTTCGCGCGCCATCATGGCGGCACACAGGCGACAGGCGGCGGCGCAGTCCAGGTCCAGCGCGATGCAGCGGGCCATATCGGCGCCGTGGCCTTCGCGCAGGCAGCTGCTGGCGCAGTAGTCGCACGCGGCGGCGCAACGGCCGCAGGCCTGCAGGCATTCGACAACGTGAGTATTGAGCATGACCATCTCCTGGGGGCAAACCACGCATGCCGCAAGCGGCGAGCCTGGCACGCCGCGCTCAGACTTGCTTGCAAATGGAGACCAGCCGTGATGACGGCGCGCCGCGCCGTCCACTACCATGCACTGTACGCAATCTCTTGCGCGAGGTGCAAGATGTCCAAGCCCGAACCCGCGCGCGGCGCCGACGCGCACGATGATCCGTCACTCGATCAAGCCAAGGTGCTGCCGCCGCGTAGCCCGGTGCTGGTGCCCAACCTGCCGCCCAAGCCGCCGGCGCGCGCGCAGGCGGACAAGCACGGGCCGGCGGTGGACAACCAGACCGAGTCCAACTGGGCCGATGGTGCGGCGCCGCAGCCACGCGCCAGGAACGCGCGTTCATCGATTTTCTGAGTGCGGCCAGGCCGCCACGAAGGCCAGCAGGCGGCGTTCGTCGGCCGCCAGGCCGCGCGGCCCGGCCGGCGCGGCGCCGCCTGCCGGCAAGGCGCCGTCCAGGTAGGCCTGGACAATGCCAGGATGGATGTAGCAGGCTCGGCACACCGCCGGCGTGTTGGCCAGGCGGGCGGCCACCAGCTTGACGACCTCGACCACGGCCGCGCGGCGCGCCGCGGCACCCTCGGCCGGGCAGCGCAGCAGCAGCGAAAGCGCCAGCGCCGAGGCGGCCCAGGTCCGGTAGTGCTTGGCGGTGAAATCGCCGCCGCCGGCCTCGCGCAAATAGGCGTTGATCAGTTCCGAGTCCACCGGGCGCGGCTCGCCGTCCTCGTCCAGGTAATGGAACAGCTGTTGCCCGGGCAGGTCCAGGCAGCGCTTGACCACGCGCGCGATGCGGCGGTCGCGTACGGTGACATCGTGCGCCACGCCGCTCTTGCCGGTGAAGCGCAGGCGCAGCCGGCTGCCCTGCAGCCAGGCATGGCGGCGCGTGACGGTGGTCAGGCCGAACGAACCGTTCTCGCGCGCATAGGCGCGGCTGCCGACCCGCGCCAGCGTGGTTTCGAGCAGGCGCACCACCGTGGCGGCGACCTTGTCCGGAGCCAGGCCGCGGCTGGACAGGTCGCGCGCCACGCGGCGCCGGATGCGCGGCAGGGCGCGGCCGAACTCGCGCAGCTGGCCGTACTTGGCCGCGTCGCGCCAGGCCCGCCAGTCGGGGTGGTAGCGGTATTGCTTGCGGCCGCGGGCGTCGCGTCCGGTGGCCTGCAGATGGCCGTCGGCCCGCGCGCAGATCCACACTTCGCGGTAGGCGGGGGGGATGGCCAGCGCCGCGATGCGCGCCAACGTGGCAGGATCGCGCACCCGGCGGCCGTCCGCGTCGTAGTAGGCGAACTTTCCGCCGGGCAGCCGGCGGCGCGCCAGGCCGGGACGGCTGTCGTCCACATAGCGCAGCGCGGCGGGCGCGGCGGGGCTCACGAGCGGCGCGCGCCCTGGCCCCGGTTGCGTTGGCTGGACTGATCCTGGTTGCTGCCTATCTGCGATACATGGCCGTCCTTCTTGGTGCGCGACTGCTGGCTGCCATGGCTGCGTTGGGCTTCGCGCTCGGTGTCGTCATCCTGCTTGCGGTCGTGGGAGGTAGGGGTAGGTTTCATAGTCGAGGGCTCCGGGTTGCCCGCCACGCGCCACAGGGCGTGGTAATGCGGCAGGCGTTGCAAGGCATAGCGGGCGCTGTCGCGGCGTATGGTGTTGCGCGCGCCGTCGAACCGCGCCGTTTCGGTATAGATCGTGGGCTGGGCGTCGGCCGGGCCGGCCTTGAACAGCCACGCATAGCACTGGGTGCCCGCCGGGGTGCCATCGGCGGGCTCGTCGGCAACACCAGTGTTGGCGATTGCCACATTGGCGTCGCTGTGGCGCGCCGCGCCCAGGGCCATGGCGCGCGCCACGGCTTCGCTGGTGAGGTTGTGGCGGCGCAGTATGTCGGGCGCCACGCCCAGGCAGCGGGTCTTGGCCCGCGGCGAATAGACCACATAGGCGCAGTCGAGCAAGGCCCCGGCGCCGGGTTCCTCGGCCAGCAAGGAGGCAATCAGGCCGGCCGTGCAGGATTCCGCGGTAACCAGCGTCAGCCGCTGTTCCTGCATGTAAAGGGCGGTGCGTTGCAAGGCGTTCATGGCGTCTCCCTGGACAGTTGGCGGCAAGCGGCGTGCCCGCGCGCTCAGGCGGGCCGGCCCGCGCCCACCCGCGCGCCCACCACCATTTCGGTGGCCCAGTTCAGCAGGATGGACGAATAGGCCTGCTGGCAGCGCTTGTCGCTCAGCGCGTGGTCGGCGCCGTCGACGATGCGATGGGTCAGCGAGTGGGAATGCAGGAACGCGCCGCGGTAGCTCATGATGGTCGAGTGCGGAATGTAGTCGTCGTGCTCGGCCTCCACGATCAGCACGTCGCCGCGAAACGACGAGCAGGCGCTCAAGGCGCGGTTGCCCTCCGGCGCCACGGTGGCGTGCCGGTAGGCGGAGATGGCGGCGCGGTCGAGCTGCAGCTTGGGCTGGGCCCATTCGTCGTCGCGGTACAGCGCCGGCACGTGCAGCGCCAGCCAGCGCACCGCGCGCAGCGTGGTCAGGATGGCGGCCAGATAGCCGCCATAGCTGCTGCCCACCACCGCGATGGCGGACGTATCGACGGCTGGGTGGGCGATCAGCGCGTCATAGGCGGCCATGATGTCGCGCAGGCTGTCCTCGCGCGTGACCTGGCGCCGCTGCGCCTCGGTGGCGGCGTGGCCGCGCAGGTCGAAGGTCAGGCAGATGCAGCCCAGCCCGGCGATGTCGCGCGCGCGGCTCAGGTCGAAGCGCTGGCTGCCGCCCCAGCCATGGACGAACAGCACGCCGGGCAGCTTGGCGCGCGGCGTGAGCAGGGTGCCGGCCACCTGCGTGTCGAACACGGGGATCGTGATGGTTTCGCTATGTGTCGTCATCGTCCGTGCCGTTGTCTTGCGTCATGCCGCCGGCCTTGGAAATGAAGCCGACCTCGGCGTCGTGGGCGTGGAATACGATGCGCGTGCCGGGCGGGTGCGCCGGGTCCGGACCGTAGTGTTCGCTGGTGGCGGCGTGCGCGCGCCGCAGGCCGCCATCCTGCGCGAACGCGCGCAGCGCGGCGATCTCGGTCAGGCTGGCCCCGCCGGCCCGCCACGATTGTTCCAGCACGCCGGTGCGCCAGCGGCCCTGCGCATCGCGGCCGCGCGCCACGTCATAGTTGCGGCGCGACGCGTACAGGCGCGGATAGCAGGCGAACGCCTGTTCGTCGTAACGCATGGCATGCTCCAGCGCGGCGCGCCGCGGCGCGTCCAGTTCCAGCTGCAGCAGGGCGGGCAGGGGACCCGGCACGAACCACAGGTCCGAGCCGCCGTAGACTTCCAGGCCCGCGTGGTCCAGCGTCAGCGACTGCGTGCCGATATAGCTGGCCAGATGGACGCCCACCTGCGCCACGCCGACGCTGTAGGTCGAGATGTCTTCCAGGTGTTCCTCCAGCACCAGGCCATAGCGGCGCACCTCGCCGGCATCCTGTTCGGCCAGCGCCTGGTCCAGCGCCGCCGCGTCGGCGACCTTGCGCTGGCCGCGGCCGGCGGTGGCGCGCACCGGCTTGACGCGCAGCGCACCGGTGCGCAGCATCCGCGCGCCGGCCTGGCGCGCCTCGTCCAGCGCGAAGACCGTGCAGCCGGGCAGCACGCAGTCGGACAGCCGCGCGCCCAGTTCGCGCGACCAGGCCGCAGGGGCGGCGCAGCCGTCATGCGGCAACGCATGGGTGATCGCCTTGGTGGCGACGAAGCCATGCGGCGCGACGCCGCCGAACAGGTCGTCCGGGCCCTGGATGCCCAAGGCCAGCGCGCGGCCGTCCAGCAGGGTGCGCGCAGGTACGTAATACACGCGCAAGCGCGGGTCGCGCGCCGCCGCAGGCAGCGCGTCGGCGTACTCGCAGCCCAGCAGCTCGGCGATGTCCCGGCCCAGCGCGCGCAGGCTGGCGCGCTCGTGGCGCGGCGCGTCGCGCCGGCCGGGATGGGCGACCACCAGATCGACGGGACGGCGCGGTACGGCGGCGGCAGGGTTCATGGGCGGATCCGGAAGCGGGAACAGCGCCGCAGCAGCAAGCGCCGTGCCCGGGCTCAACCGGCCGCCGCGCGCCGGTGGCGCCATTCGGCGCCCAGGTAGGCCGGCAGCGCCACGCACAGCGGTATCCACGCATACAGCAAGCGGTACATCAGCACCGCGCCCAGGCTTTCGCTGGCCGGCATGCGGGTGGCCAACGCGGCGGCGAGCAGGGCCTCGATCACGCCCAGCCCGCCCGGAATGTGGGCCAGCAGCGCGGCGATGCTGCTGAACAACAGGATGGCCAGGACTTCCGGATACGGCGCGCGGCCCTGCAGCAGGACGTAGATGATGCCGCCCATGATGGCCCACGACACGCCGGCCAGGCCCATCTGCCGCAGCGCGGTCGGCAGGTCGGGCAGCACCCAGCGGTGGCCGCGCAAGGTATAGGCGCGCCGCCGCGCGTACCGGCACAGGTACAGGTAGGCCAGCGCGCCGGCCAGCAGCGCCGCGCCCACGGTGCGCAGCAGGCCGGCGCCCAGGTGCCAGCCGGCGGGCGTGGGCATCTGGCCGGCCAGTAGAAGGGCGCCGGCCAGCCAGGCGTAGCCCACCCAATTGGTGGCGGTGGCGAACGCCACCACGCGCAGTCCGCAGGCGGTGCGCAAGCCGTGGCGCCCGTACAGCCGCAGGCGCACGGCGACCCCGCCCAGCAGGACGCCCAGGTTCAGGTTGAGCGCATAGCTGGTCATGGCGATGGCCGCCACCTGCCAGGCGGGCAGGCGGTGGCCGGCATAGCGGCGCGCCAGGATGTCGAAGCCGGCGTAGGCCAGGTAGCCGGCCAGCGCCAGCGCGGCGGCCAGCGCCACGGCCGGGCCGGGGATATCGTGGGCGGCGCGCGCCACCGCGTGCCAGTCGATGCGGCGCGCCTGGTACAGCAATACCCCGACGACGGCCAGGCCGACGATGCCGGCCAGCCAGGCGCCCAGGCGGCGCCGGCGGTGTCCATGATGGTGCGCGTGCCTCATGTCGCCTCGTCCGGTTGGCCCTGGCCATCGGGCCGCAGGGTCTGGATGCGGGGCTTGTGGGCGGGCAGGCTGCCGGCCCAGGCGGGAAAGCGCCGCAGGAAGTGGTAGACCAGCGCGCCGGCGAACAGCCGCCGCAGCTGGCGCCCTGCGCCATCGCTTTGCGGCGCCGGGCGGCAATGGTCGATCGCCAACCGTTCCAGCCGCTCTCGCAGGCCGCTGGCGAAGGCGCTGTCGCGCACCTCGACATTGGCCTCCAGGTTCAGCGCCAGGCTGAACGGATCGAGGTTGCTCGACCCGACCGTGGCCCACTCGTCGTCGATGCTGGCGACCTTGCCGTGCAACGGACGCTCGCAGTATTCGAGGATTTCCACGCCGGCCTCGGCCAGGGCGTCGTACAGCAGGCGCGCGCCCAGCTGCGCGATGGGCATGTCGGGCTCGCCCTGCAGGATCAGGCGCACGCGCACCCCGCGCGCGGCCGCCGCGCGCAGGTCGCGCAGCAAGCGGTAGCCGGGAAAGAAATACGCGTTGGCGATCACGATGTCGCGGCGCGCGGCCCGGATCGCCACGCGGTAGCTTTGCTCGATATCGTTGGTGTGCTGGTCGTTGTCGCGCACCACCAGGCGCGCGCGGCGCCAGCGCCGCCGCGGCACGGCGGCCAGCGCGGCGCGCGCGAAATCGCGGATGTCGGCCGCCAGCGGGCCGGCGATTTCGATGGCGTAGTCCTGCTTGGACTGGGGGCCGTAGTCGTCGAGATGATCGGCCGAGAAATTCAGGCCGCCGACGTAGGCCAGCGTGCCATCGATGGCGACGATCTTGCGGTGCAGGCGGCGAAACAGATTGGTGCGCATGCCCAGCAGGCGCGGGCGCGGATCGAATACATGGAACCCCACGCCCAGTTCGACCAGGCCGGCGATGAAGTCCGGCGGCAGGCTGTCCGAGCCATAGCCGTCGACCGTGACGTCGATGCGCACGCCGCGCCGCCGCCATCAGCGCCTCGCGCAGTTCGCGCCCGACCGCGTCGTCGAACAGGATGAAGGTCTCGATGAGGATTTCCTCGCGGGCCTTGCCGATGGCTGTGTAGACCCGCGGGAAATAGCTGGCGCCATTCTCGAGAATGGCGAAGCGGTTGCCGTCGCGCCAGGGCGTGCTCACAACGTCACCTCGGCGGCCAGCGGCACATGGTCGGACAGCCGCGACCATGGACGCCGGCTCAGGCGGCGCGGCTCGGATCCGGCGACGTTGCGCACGTAGATGCGGTCCAGCCGCAGCAGCGGGCAGGCGGCCGGAAAGGTACGCGCCGCGTGCCCCAGCGCCAGCCGGTGGACGTCGGCCAGCCCGCAGCGCGCCAGCGTTGCGTCGGCCCGCTGGCGCCAGTCGTTGAAGTCCCCCGCCAGCAGGGCCGCGGCCTGCGCCGGCACGTGCTGGCGCAGGTACTGGCACAGGCGCCGCAGCTGCTCCTGGCGATGCGCCTCGCGCAGGCCCAGGTGCACGCACAGCGCATGCAGGGGCGCGGGCGCGTCGCGCACGTCCAGCACGCAGTGCAGCATGCCGCGCGGCTCGTGCGCCGCGCCCACGCTTAGGTCCTCGTTGCGGTGCGAGACGATCGGATACTTGGACAATACGGCGTTGCCATGGTGGCCATCGGGGTAGACGGCGTTGCGGCCATAGGCATAGGCGCTCCACAGGGTGTCGGCCAGGAACTCGTATTGCGAGACCGCCGGCCAGCGCGCGTGGCGCGCCGCGTGCCGCTGGTGTTCGCCCAGCACTTCCTGCAGGAGCACGAGATCCGGCCGTGCCTCGCGCAGGGCCTCGCGCAGTTCGTGCAGGATGAAACGGCGGTTGAAGCTGGTGAAGCCTTTGTGTGCATTGACGGTCAGGATCCTGAGCCGGATCGGTTCTGGCGGCATGGGCGCTCCGGACGGCGAGATGCCGCAGCCCAGCAAACCGCGTGCCCGCCACACGATGGCGCGGGCACGACGCTTGCGCTACGCTGGTTCCCGATGGTTCGCGCCCGCCCCAAGGAGACGACGATGTCCGCCACGCTGTGCTGTCACGTACCCCCCAAACCCGATCCCATCCCGCCCGATTCGCCGCCCGGGGACCTGCCGGTCGACCCGGATACCGACGATCCCGATATCGACCTGCCGCCGCCCGACGCGCCGGGCGATCCCGCCAGGCGCCTGGCGGCCTCGGTTCGCTTCCTGCTCTCCTGACGGCGCCTGCGCGCGGCTTGCCGCGGCGGTCGATATATCGTAAGACATATATCTTACGATATAGGTGACCCTATGCATCCATTTCACGTCTTTGCCATGTCCGCGCACGGCGGCCGCGGCGGCGGCCATGCCGGGGGACGGCACGGCGGCGGCCACGGCGCCGGCGGCGACGGCCCCGACTGGCGGCGCGGCCGCAAGTTTTCGGCCGACGACCTGCAGTTGATGATCCTGGCGCTGCTCGAAGAAGGCCCCAGCCATGGCTACGAGCTCATCAAGGCGCTGGGCGCGCGCAGCCGCGGCTTCTATACGCCCAGCCCGGGCATGGTCTATCCGACCCTGACCTGGCTGGAAGAGGCCGGCCACGCCACGGTCAGCCAGGACGGCGCGCGCAAGCACTACCACCTGGCCGAACCGGGCCGCGCGCATCTGCAGGCCAACCGCGAGCGCGTCACGCTGCTGATGGCGCAACTGGCCCATGTCGGGCGCAAGATGGAGTGGATGCGGCGCGCCTGGGCCGGGCAGCCCATCGAAACCGGTTCCGAAGGCGAGGACCTGGCCACCGGCTGGCTGCCCGAGTACGTGCAGGCGCGCATGGCGCTGAAACAGGCGCTGGCGCGCCACGCCGACGCCACGCCCGCGCGGCAGCGGCAATTGGCCGCCATCCTGGCGCGCGCGGCCGCCGAACTGGACGACCTGTCGTCCTGACACAAATTTCCCTGGAAGACCTGCAATGCTCCCAACCGAACTGAACGTGCAGCGGGTACGCCATCCGCTGAAAATGCGCCTGCTCGAAGTCAAGCGCGTGACGCGGCCCACGCCGCATCTGGCGCGCATCACCCTGGCCGGCGACGCTCTGCGCGACTTCGTCTCGGCATCGTTCGACGACCACGTCAAGGTGTTCTTCCCGCCGCCTGGCGCGGCGCGGCCGGTCCTGCCCGAACTGGGGCCGGACGGCCTGGTGTTCGCCGAGGGCGAACCCCGCCCGCCCATGCGCGATTACACGCCGCGCCGCCACGACGCGCGCGCCGGCGAGCTCGACCTGGAGTTCGTGCTGCATGGCGAAGGGCCGGCCGCCAGCTGGGCGGCCCGGGCGCAGCCCGGGCAGCAGCTGGGCGTGGCCGGGCCGCGCGGCTCGTTCGTGGTCCCGCTCGAATACGACTGGCATTTGCTGGTGGGCGACGAAAGCGCCTTGCCGGCGATCGCGCGCCGCCTCGAGGAATTGCCGCCCGGCAAGCCCGTCATCGCCCTGATCGAGGTCGCCGACCCCGCGGCCCGGCTGGCGCTGTCGACCCGCGCGCAGGCCAGCGTGCAATGGCTGCTGCGCGAGCCGGCCGGCAGCCGTCTGCCCGAGGCCGTGCGCGCGCTGCGCCTGCCGCCGGGCGAAGGCTACGCCTGGGCCGCGGCCGAGTCGGCCGTTGCGCGCGCCGTGCGGCAGGCGCTGGTCGACACGCACGGGCTGGACAAAAGCCGCATCCGCGCCGCCAGCTACTGGAAGCGCGGCGAGGCGGCCGTGCACGAAACGCATGATTGAACCGGCGCCGGCCTTGTGACATCGATGCAACGGAGCGCCGGGCCCGCGCCCCTGCAAAATCGACAGAAAATGGCGTAATTTTTACAAATTGCACACATTTCTCGCGTATCCGGCCGCTACTCTCGCACAAACCATGCAAGATGTTGCGAACTGGAGCCCCGATGCGTACCGCCCGACGCCGTACCCCAGCACGACTTGCCCCGTTGCCGGCCATGCTGGCCGCCGCCGGCCTGCTGCAATCCTTGGGCGCGACGCCCGCGGCCGCGGCCTGCGCGCCCACGCTGGCGCCAGCCAGCGGGCAGAGCGTGCAATGCGACGGCGCCGTGGTCAACCAGTCGGTCGAGGCGGCGGCCGGCAGCCAGGACGTAACCATCACGGTGGCGCCCGGCGCGCTGTTCTCGATCAACGCCACGCGGGCGCTGTCGGTCGATGACCGCAGCCGTATCGTCAACGAGGGCACGATCCAGATGGCCGGCGGCGCCGGCGCCTCGCGCGGCGCCATGGTGGGTTTCGGCGACAACAACCAGTTGATCAACCGCGGATCGATCACGACCTCGGGCAGCGGCGTGCGCGGCATCTCGGTGCCCAACGTCGGCAGTACCGGGACGCTGGTCGACAACAGCGGCAGCATCCGCACCCAGGGCGCCAGCGCGCACGGCATCGCCATCAACGGCCCGGGCAACCGCGTCGAAAACAGCGGCGCCATCACCGTCAACGGCACCGACGCCAAGGGCGTGTACCTGCAAGGCGGCAGCCCCGCGGCCAACGTACTGGTCAACAGCGGCACCATCCATGCGCGCGGCGCCAGCAGCAACGGCGTATTCGGCCCGGACGGCGTGCATGTGAACACCACCAACGCCAACGGCTTTCATGCCCGCGTCGAGAACCTGCCCGGCGGGCGCATCCTCAGCGATCACTCGTATGCGCTGCGCGGGCAGAACGGCAACGATACCTTCATCAACGCCGGCTACCTGCAAGGGCACGGCGGGGCCGGCCGCGACACGGCCGTCTACATGGGCCCCCAGGGCACGGGCACGCTGATCCTGCGCACCGGCTCGGCCATCGCCGGCCTGGCCGACGGCGGCGGGGCGGCCAGCCATGCCTATCTGGAGGGCAGCGGCACGGTGGACAACCGGTTCGCCAACTTCCGCACCCTGACCATGCGCGGCGCCGACTGGCGCTGGACCTCGGACGCCGCGTTCACCGAAAGCGTGGACCTGCGCACCGGGATGTTCTTTCTTGCCGGCACGCTGGCCAGCCCGGCCAACAGCCTGGCCGCCGGCGCGGTGCTGGCCGGCACCGGCACGCTGGCCGGCGCATTGCGCAACGCCGGCGAGATCCGGCCCGGCCCGAACGACGGCAGCGGCTACGGCGCGCTGACGGTGCGCGGCGATTACACCGGCGCGGGCGGCGCGCTGCGCGTCAACACGGTGCTGGCCGGCGACGGGGCCGCCTCGGACAGGCTGGTCATCGATGGCGGGCACGCCGGCGGCAGCACCCCGGTCACGGTGGTCAACCGGGGCGGGCAGGGCGCGCTGACCGCGGCCGACGGCATCCTGGTGGTCCAGGCCATCAATGGCGCAAGCTCGGACGCCGGCGCCTTCTCGCTGGCCGCGCCCCTCAACGCCGGCGCATACGAGTACAGGCTGTACCGCGGCGACGCCACGGGCGCCGCGCCGGACAGCTGGTACCTGCGCTCGCGCGCCTATCTGGTCGAGGACCAACTGGCCGGCAGCCTTGCCGAAGCCGAGGCGATCGCCGACGACATCGGCCGGCGCACCGGCGAGCGGCCGAGCATCGAGGACACGCCGCTGTACCGGCCCGAGGTGGCGCTGTACAGCAGCATTCCCATGCTGGCGCGGCGCATGGGCCTGGCCCAGCTGGGCACCTTCCACGAGCGGCAGGGCAACCAGGCGCTGCTGGCGCGCGACGGCGAACGCGTCGCGGCCTGGGCGCGCGCCTATGGCGGCAACAGCAAGCAGGCGCTCGACGGCGATGCGCAACCCGGCATCGACGCCCGCCTGGCCGGCGTGCAATTGGGGCAGGACCTCTACAGCAGCGTGCGCCCGGACGGCGGACAGCACCGCTTCGGGCTGTTCGGCGGCTATGGCCACGCGCGCGGCGACACCCACGGCTCGGCCGGCGGCGAGCGCGACGCCGCGACCGGCCGGCTGACCATCGACGGCTACAGCGTCGGCGGCTACTGGACCTATGTCGGCCCGCGCGGGTGGTACGTGGATACCGTGCTGGCCAACACCTGGATGGACATCGACACCGACTCCAAGGCCGGGCGCGACGCCGATACGCGCGGCTAGGCGTTCACGGCTTCGCTGGAAAGCGGCTACCCGCTGGCGCTGTCCGAGCGCTGGACGCTGGAGCCGCAGGCGCAGCTCATCTACCAGCGCACGCGCGTCGACGACTTCTCGGACGCCGTGTCCGAGGTGCGCATCCGCGACGACAACGCGCTGACCGCCCGCCTGGGCGCCCGGCTGCAGGGCGAGTACGCGGCCGCCGCGCAGGTGTGGCGCCCCTACGCGGCGCTGAATTTCTGGCGCACCTTCAGCGGCGAGAACACCGTCGTGCTGGGCGAAGACAGCGTCGATACGCGGCGCGGCGCGACCTCGCTCGAACTGGCGGCCGGCGCCAGCGTGACGCTGGCCCGCAGCCTGGCCCTCTACGGCAGGCTGGCCTACGCCACCAGCATCGACAGCCAGTATCTGCGCGGCGCTTCCGCGCAACTGGGCATGCGCTACACCTGGTAGGGCGACGCGCTGCCCGTCTCGGCCACCCAGCACAAGGTGTTGACCAGGGCCATCTGCTCGGCGCTGCGGCAGCGCACCGCCGTCAGCGCCGGGCTGGCGACCAGAATGGCCAGCGTGCGCGCGCGCGATATCGCCACATTGAGGCGATTGCGGCTAAACAGGAACTCCAGGTCGCGCGGCAGGTAATCGCCGCTGGAGGTCGCCATGGACACGATCACGACCTGGGCCTCCTGGCCCTGGAACTTGTCGACCGTGCCCACGCGCGCGCCGTCGGGCAGGGCGGCGCGCAGGGTATTGACCTGTACGTTGTACGGCGCGACGAACAGGATGTCGTCCAGCCTCAGCGGCGCGGGCGCGCCGGCTTCGCCCACATAGCGCTGGCGCAGCAGGAGCGCGCACAGTTCGGCCACGCGCGCGGCTTCCTCGCGGCTGGATTGCGTATTGCCGTCGTGCGGCACGGGCACGTAGCGGATGCCGTGCGCGGGCAGTTCGCGGCCGGCCGCCTCGTCGAGCAGCAGGCGGTGGGCCGCGGTGGCCGGCGCCGCGCGCAGCCTGCCGTCGTAGATGGCTTCGGAAATGAAACCGCAGATCTCCGGATGCATGCGGTACGAGGTGTCCAGGAAGACGCCCTGCGACGCCGCGATGGTGGCCTGGCCGTCGAGCAGGTACTCCAGCGCCGATTCGCCCGAACGGCCCGGATGCGTGCCCTGGCTGGGCTGGCCGAGCTGCATCTGGTCGCCCAGCAGCACGATGTTGCGCGCGCACTGGCCCATGGCGACGAGGTTGGCCAGGCTGACCTGGCCCGCTTCGTCGACGAACAGATAGTCGAACGCCTGCTCGAACTCGGGGCGGGCGAACAGCCACGCGGTGCCGGCCACCAGTTGGTGGCGCGCCGGATCGACGTCCTTGTTGTCGAACACATCCTCGATCTGCCTGCCGCCCAGGCAGCTGTCGTCGCCGGCGCTGGCGGACTTCTTGGCGCCGCGCAAGGCAAAGCCTTCCCGCTCGGCCAGCCGCTCCAGGCCGCGCAGCAGATTGTTGATGGCGTGGTGGCTGTTGGACGACACGGCCACGCGCCGGCCGGCGCGCAGCAGCTGCAGCAGCACCCGCGAACCGGTGTAGGTCTTGCCGGCGCCGGGCGGCCCTTGCAGGAACAAGGTGGTTTCGTCCATGCGCGCCACGACATCCAGCACCTGGGGCAACAGCTCGGCGTGCGGCGCAACCAGCGGCGCGCCGCGCGCCAGACCGCGGATGCGCGGGGGCTCGCGGCGCAGCAGCGCGTCCACGGCGCGCATCGGCGTGGACATGCCGTCCGGCGCCCGGCACACCGCGTCGCCGTAGCGGAACACCGCGTTGACCAGCTCCTTGCTGTTGACCGGCGCCGCGGGCCCCAGCGCCATGCGCGGCGGCGGCGCGGGTTTGCGCGCGCTGCAGGTGAAGCTGGCCAGGCGCGCGTGCGGGTCGACCACCAGGTTGGCCAGGCTGGCGCCGGTGCGCACGTCGGTGCAGCGCGCGCCGGTGCGCAGCTTGGTTTCCTGCGCGGGATAGCGGTAGGTATAGCGCAACGACTGCGCCTGCCGCACGGGCGGCGCCGCGTCGTCGCGCACCAGCCCGCCCAGGCATTCGGCGTCCTCGATCAGCTCGCCGTCGGTGGCTTCGCCGCGGGCGAACCAGGCCCACCAGGCGGGCTTCTGTTCGCGCCGGTGGAAGTCCAGCAGGTGCCACGCCAACGCCCGGAACGCGTCGCGCGGCGACCAGGCGGCTTCGTCGGCCGGCAGATCGTCGGCCAGCGCGGCCCGGTAGGGCAGCAGGCGGCGCTCGGCCTCGGTCATCTCGCCGATGACCGCCCGCGCGGCATCGAGGTCCTGCTGGTCGGCCTCGTTGTGCCACGGCAGGCCGGCGGGGCGGATGCCGCACAGCCAGTCCCGCAGGCGCCAGGTGGAGACCACGTCGTCGCGGTTGTAGTCGGCGATGTCCTGCAGCAGGCGCGGCTCGCCGGCGGCTTTCCAGCGCTCGTAGTACACGATGCTGGCGCCGGCATTGGTGACCTCGCCCGCGCGCCGCGGCAGGTAGAAGCGCTCGACGTACTTGATCGAATAGCTGGGCTCGGAGATGCGCAGCCCTTCGCGCACGACACGGTACAGGTCCACCAGCTTGCCGGCGCGCAGCAGGTGGTCGACCTCCGCTTCCCGGGTGCCGTGCAGCGACATCAGCTTCTTCAAGGCCGTGGCCTCGTACGGCGCATAGTGATAGATGTGCGCATCGGGGTGGCGCCGCAGCCGTTCGGCCACGAAATCCATGAAGGCTTCGAACGCCTGCCTTTCCTGGCGCCGGTCGTGGGCCCAGAACGGCACGAAGCGTTCGGCACCGTCGTCGACGACATACAGGCCGAACAGGTACTCGAGGCCGCCGTCCTCGAGCGGATCGCCCTCCATGTCGAAGAACATGTCGCCGGGGTCCGGGCGGGGCAGGCGCGCCAGGCCGCGCGGTCCCTCGTCCTGCGCCGCCAGCAGCTCGTAGTGGCGCGCGCCATCGACGCGGGCACGCCATTGCAGGGCGGCCTGCGCGCGCAGCCGCTGCAGCGTGCCGGCCTCGATGCCGGCCACCTGCGCGTGCTCGGGCAGGGCGCCGAGCTGCGCCAGCGTGGCCACGCCCTGGGCGTTCAGGCGCCGGGCCTGCTGGCGCGACATGCCGGCCACCAGCGAAAGATGGTCGTCGGCGACGCGGCGCGCTTCGCAGCCCACGCGCCAGCGGCACTGCGGGCAATGCTCGCAGGGCTCGGGATAGGTCGGTGGCGCCGGCTCGGCGGCGATCGCGGCCTCGAAGCGCCGCAGGACCTGCCGCAGGTAATGGGCGTAGTCGGCCACGCGCAGCGCCAGCTCGCGGCCGCTGCCCAGCACCACATGCATGCTGCGCGGCGCGACGCCTTGCGCATGCTCCAGCAACCAGGCGTAGAACGACAGCTGCAGCACGAAGCTGGCGCGCGGGCTGCGCGCCAGCTTCGTGTCCAGCGCCTCGTAGCCGTAGTCGCCCAGCGCCGATGGGCACTCGGTGCGCAACAGGAAATCGGCATGCCCCACGTAGGGGCCGTGACAGAGCGCGGCCTGGTAGATGACCGGGGCGCCCGCGGCCATCGCCGCGCGCGTGGCGGCCAGCCGCGCCGCCAGGTCCGGGCCGGCGCGCGTGACGTCGGCCAGGTCGGGGTGGCGGGCGCGCAGGCGCTCCAGCCAGGCCTGCTCGTGCGCCTGGCCCTTGGCCTGCACCAGCGCCATCTGTTCGTCGGCGGCCGCCGCCGGCGCCTGGCCCGCGTTGAGCGCGCGCAGGTCCAGCTGGGTGAGGTGTTCGCAGGCCAGGAAACCCACCAGGTCCGAGGCGGCGTAGCGCCGCGTTGCGCCGAGCTGCTGCATGGCGGGTTCAGTCTTCCTGCAGGGCCGCGAAGCGCTCGGCCAGGAAATCGACCAGGGTGCGCACCGACGACAGCAGGCCGCGCCGCGACGGAAATACCGCGTGGATCAATTCGCGGCACGGCGCCCATTCGGGCAACAGGCGCACCAGGGTGCCGTCGGCCAGCTGGCCGCGCACCATCATCGAGGGCAGCTGCACCACGCCCACGCCGGCCACCGCCGCGCTGCGCAGCGCCAGCATGTCGGTGGTGACCATGCGCGGGGCCAGGGGCACCGTGGCTTGCGCGTCTTGCGGGCCGGTCAGCAGCCAGCTGTGCGGCTGGTTCGGCTGGCCCAGCGCCAGGCTGGGCCAGGCGGCCAGGTCCGCGGGCAGGGCGGGCGCGCCATGGCGCGCGAGCAGGGCGGGACTGGCCACCAGGCATTGGCCGCGGTCGGCGAACGGGCGCATGACCAGGTCGCTGTTCTCCAGCGGCGGCGGACGCACACGGATCGCCACGTCCACGCCTTCGCCCAGCACGTCGACGCGGCGGTTGCTGGCGTCCAGGTGCAGGGTGACGCGCGGATAGCGCAGCATGAATTCGCCCAGCATGGCGCCGACATGGGTGTGCAGCAGGGCCACGGGACAGGACAGCCGCACCACGCCGCGCGGCTCGACCTGGGCCGCGTCGATCGCCTCCTGGGCGGCCTCGGCCTCCACCAGCATGGCCTTGCAGTGTTCGTAATAGGTCTGGCCGATGTCGGTGACGGAGAAGTGGCGCGTCGAGCGCTGGATCAGGCGCACGCCCAGGCGCTCTTCGAGCACGGCGATGCGCCGGCTCAGCTTGGATTTCGGCATCCCCAGGGCGCGGCCGGCCGGCGCGAAGCCTCGGTGATCGACCGTCTGTACGAAATAATAGAGGTCGTTGAGATCCTGCATGGACGCCCCTCGATAGTTCTGAAAATAGGACAGCGCGGCCCGGAATCGCAGTCTACCCGCATTTTCGCTTCGGCAGCATGCTGGCGAGTGCCTGCTGCTATGCTGCCTGGCGGGGCAGCGACACGCGAGGATTCGAACATGGCCAGACTCCACATCATCATCTGCAGCACGCGGCCCGGGCGGGTCGGGCCGGCCGTGGCCGACTGGTTCCACGCCCAGGCCCTGGCGCATGGCGGCTTCGAGGTGGCGCTGGTAGATCTGGCGCAGGTCGGGCTGCCGCTCTACGACGAGCCGCGCCACCCCATGCTGCAGCAATACGAACATGCGCACACGCGCGCCTGGAGCCGCAGCGTGGCCAGCGCCGACGCGTTCGTGTTCGTCACGCCGGAATACAACTACGGGCCGCCGCCGGCGCTGGTCAATGCCCTGAACTATGTCTACAAAGAGTGGAACTACAAGCCGGCGGCGTTCGTCAGCTATGGCGGCGTCTCCGGCGGCATGCGCGCCGTGCAGGCCGAGAAGCAGACCCTGACGACCTTGCGCATGGTGCCCATCTTCGAATACGTGGCCATCCCGATGGTGGCCGAGCGCCTGGACGCGGCCGGCCGCTTCCAGCCCCAACCCATCCACGACAGCATGGCCCAGGGCCTGCTGACCGAACTGCGCCGGTTCAGCGACGCCTTGCAGGTGTTGCGCGAACCGGCCTCCACGCCATGATTCCGGACCCCGCCACGGCCCCCTCCATGAACCCTACGCAAACCACGAACCCCATGCGCCCCTTCCGCTCGGTGCTGTACACCCCCGGCGCCAACGCGCGCGCGCTGGCGCGCGCCCGCGAACTCGACGCCGATGCGCTGATCCTCGACCTGGAAGACGCGGTCGCGGTGTCGGCCAAGGAAGAGGCGCGCGTCCAGGTGACGCACGCCTTGCGCGAGGGCGGCTTCGGACGGCGCAGCGTCATCGTGCGCGTCAATGGCCTGGACACGCCCTGGGGCGAGGACGATGTGCGGGCGCTGGCGCCGCTGGGTCCGCATGCGATGCTGCTGCCCAAGGTCGAACATCCCGCGCAGCTGGCGCGCGCCGCCGCGCTGGCGGCCGAGGCCGGCGCGCCGGGCCTGGCATGGTGGGCCATGATCGAAACGCCGCTGGCCATCCTCAATATCGGCGCCATCGCCGCTGCGGGCCCTGGTGGCGGGCACGTCGGACCTGGTCAAGGCGCTGCATGCGCGCCACACGCCGGGGCGCGCCGAAGTCCAGGCGGCGCTGTCGATGACGGTGCTGGCCGCGCGCGCGCATGGACTGCTGGCGCTGGACGGCGTGCACCTGGACCTGGCCGACGCCGAAGGCCTGCGCCACGCCTGCCGGCAGGGCCGCGACCTGGGCTTCGACGGCAAGACGCTGATCCATCCGCGCCAGATCGACAGCGCCAACGCCGCCTTCGGACCGTCGGAAGCCGAGGTCGTGCGCGCGCACGCCATCATGGCGGCCTGGCAGGACGCGCAGGCGCGCGGCGCGGGCGTGACCGTGGTCGACGGCATGCTGGTGGAAGCGCTGCACGTCGAGGACGCGCAGCGCGTGCTGGCGCTGGCCCAGGCCATCGCCGCGGACTGAGTCCCTCGCGCGTTCAGGGCCGGAAGATATCCGGCGGCATGCGCTCGACCAGATAGGCGCGGCGGGCATCCGCGCGCAGTAGGGAAGGGGCGGGGCGGCTCAGCGCGCCAGCGGGCGCGTCGAACCGCGGATGGCCAGCGTGGCGGGAAAGCGCGAGGCGGTCGCGTGCGCCGGGTCGGCGGCGGCCGGCACGGCCTCGCCCTGGATGCGCGCCAGCAGCAGATTGATGGCGTAGGCGCCCAGGGGATAGACCGGCGGCGACACCGTGGTCAGGCCATCGCCCACCAGTTCGAACCAGTCGGGGTCGCCATAGCCGACCACCGACACATCGGCCGGGCAAGACAGGCCCAGGCCGCGCAGCGCCTTGAGCGCGCCGACGGTCAGGCGCGAGCTGCCGATGATCAGCGCGGTGGGCGGCTTGGGGCCGCTCATCAGGCCGTGCACGGCGCGATGGGCGAACTCGACCCGCGGCGGGCCGACGGCGGTCAGGCTGGCGTCCAGCCCGGCCTTGCTCATGGCGCTGCTGAAACCGGACAGGCGGTCTTCGCCCAGGCTCAGGTCCGTGGTGGTGCCGACATAGGCGATGCGCCGGTGGCCGTAGTGGATCAGGTGCTCGGCGGCGGCGCGCGTGGCGGCCCGTTCGTCGATCACCACCGCTTCGGCGGCCACCGCCGCGTGCTGGCGGATCAGCTGGATGGCGCGCACGCCCTTGAGCAGGGCGATGGTCTCGGGCTTGGGCTTGATGGTGGGCGTGATGATCACGCCGGCCGCGCGCGACACCACGAACGCGCGCAAGTCGTTGAACTCGCGCTCGGGGTTGTCCTCGGTGATGCTCAGCGCCAGCTGGAAGCCGCGCGCCACCGCCGCGTCGGCCACGATCTTGGCCACGGCCGCGTAGAAATCGTTCTGGATGTCGGGCACGATCAGCCCGATCACCGGGCTGTGCGCCGTGCGCATGTTCTGCGCCGTGCCGTTGGGCACGTAGCCCATGGCCTGCGCCGCCTCGCGCACGCTGGCCTTGGTGGCGGCGCTGATCTTGGGATGGTCGGCCAGCGCGCGCGACACCGTGGCATGCGACAGCTTCAGGCGGGTCGCGATGTCCTTGATGGTGACGTTGGTGCGCGCCGCTATGCCAGCCATGGCTGATCCTGTTGCTGGCGCCGCTGGAACGCCGCGATGTCGGCCGCGCGCGCCAGCGCCAGGTCGATGTCGTCGACGCCTTCGAGCAGCAACTGGCGCCGGCCCGCGTCGATCTCGAACGGATAGGCGCGGCCGTCCGGGCCGATGACGCGCTGGCTGACCAGGTCCACCTCGCAGGCGCAGCCCGGGTCGGCCAGCGCCTGGGCCATCAGCGTCGCGACGTCGGCCGCGGGCAGGGTGATCGGCAGCAGGCCGTTCTTGAGGCAGTTCTCGTGGAAGATGGGGCCATAGCTGGCCGCGACGATGGCGCGTATGCCGTATCCCTGGTGCGCCCAGACCGCGTGTTCGCGCGACGAGCCGCAACCGTAGTTCTCGCGCGCCAGCACGATGGCCGCGCCCTGGTAGGCGGGCTGGTTGAGCACGCACTCGGGGCGGGGCTGGCCATGTTCGTCATAGCGCCAGGCGCCCATGAAGCCGTCGGCCAGCCCGTCGCGTTCGACGGTTACCAGCCAGCGCTGCGGGATGATCGCGTCGGTGTCGACGTGGTCCTGGTTCATGGGCAGGATGATGCCGTGGGCTCGAATGAAGGCTTGCATATTAGACCAGATCCCTGTGATCGACGATGGCGCCCGCGATGGCGGCGGCCGCGGCGCTGGCCGGGCTGGCCAGGTGAGTGCGCGCGCCCGGCCCCTGGCGGCCTTCGAAGTTGCGGTTGGAGGTGGAGACGCAGCGCTGGCCGGCCGGCACCTTGTCGGCGTTCATGCCCACGCACATCGAGCAGCCCGGTTCGCGCCATTCGAAGCCGGCGTCGAGGAACACGCGGTCCAGCCCCAGCGCTTCGGCGGCGCGCTTGACCCGCTGCGAGCCCGGCACCACCAGCGCGCGCACGCCGGCGGCCACGCGCCGGCCGCGCGCCACCGCCGCGGCGGCTTGCAGGTCGGACAGCCTGCCGTTGGTGCATGAACCGATGAACGCCCACTGCACCGGCACGCCCGCCAGCGGACGGCCCGCCCGCAGGCCCATGTAGTCATAGGCCTGCTGCATGGCGGCGCGCTCGCCGGCGTCGGCGGCGGCCGGATCAGGCAGCGGTTCGTGCACGTCCACGACCTGGGCCGGGTTCACGCCCCAGGTCATCTGCGGCGCCTGCAGTCCCAGGGTGATCGCGCGCTCGGACTCTTAGCGCGCGCCGGCGTCGCTGCGCAGCGCGCGAAACGCCGCCAGCGCCGCCTCGTCGCCACGCACCGCGGGGGCATGGCGGCGCAGGTAGTCCAGGGTCACGTCGTCGGGCGCGATCAGCGCGGCGCGCGCGCCGGCCTCGATGGCCATGTTGCACAAGGTCAGGCGTTCTTCCATCGAGAGCGCCGCCACCGGCTCGCCGGCCAGCTCCAGGAACCCCACGGCCGCGCCGCGCACGCCGAGCTGGCGCAGGACATGCAGGGTCAGGTCCTTGGCGCTCAGGCCGGCGGGCAGGGCGCCTTGCAGCGTCAGGCGCATCGCGCGCGGGCGGCGCATGGCCAGGGTCTGGGTCGCCAGCACATGCTCGGCCTCCGAGGTGCCGATGCCCCAGGCCCAGGCGCCCAGCGCCCCCAGCGTCGAGGTGTGGCTGTCGCCACAGGCCACCGTCATGCCCGGCAGCACCAGGCCCAGTTCGGGCGCGATCACGTGCACGATGCCCTGGTCGGGGTCGTCCGGGCCGTAGTGGCGGATGCCGGTGCGCGCGGCGTTGGCGGCCAGCGCATCGATCATCGCCTGGCTGCCGTCCACGTGTTCGCCGCGCCGCCCGGGCGCGGTGGAGACGATGTGGTCGGCGATCGCCACGTTGCGCGCCGGACTGTGCACGGTGCGGCCCTGCGCGCGCAGCGCGGAGAAGGCCTGCGGGTTGGAAAGATCGTGCAGCAGGTGCCGGTCGATGTGGATCAGGCTGCGGCCGTCGGGCAGGTCGGCCACGTGGTGGCTGTCCCACAGGCGGTCGAACAGGGTGCGCGGCGGCGCACTGGCGGCGCCGGACGGGGTGGACGGGGTCATTCTGCCTCCTTGGTGCACACGTATGAAATTTTCATCGTGGCAGTATGTATCGGGTAAACCAGTATGTTCTGTTGTATTGACGCCCTAACTCTGGCTAATTGTAGTTCGATTAGTGCAAACGTGTGCACTAAGAAAAACATCGTAGCGCCGACACAGCGAGGAGACAACCATGAATAGCATCAAGCGAGTACGCGGCAAGACCGCCGCCTTGTTCGCGGCGCTGGGCCTGTGGGCCGCGGCCGTGCCCGCGGCAGGCGCGGCGACCCCGTATCCCGAGCGCCCGATCCGGCTCATCGTGCCGTTCGGCGCGGGCGGCACCACCGACATCCTCGGCCGCGTGCTGGGCCAGCAACTGGGCGAGGCCCTCAAGCAGACCGTCATCGTGGAGAACCGCCCCGGCGCCAACGGCAACATCGGCAGCGACGCCGTGGCCAAGGCCGCGCCCGACGGCTATACGCTGCTGTTCGCCGCCGACGCCACCCTGGTCATCAACCCCACGCTGTACAGCCAGTTGCCATTCAAGCCCGAAAGCGACTTCGCGCCCATCTCGCGCATCGCGGTCGTGCCCCTGGTGCTGGTCGCCAACCCCGCGGTCAAGGCCGACACGCTGCCCGAACTGGTGAAGCTGGGCGGCAAGCCCGACGCGCGCCTGGACTTCGGCAGCGCCGGCGCGGGCAGCATGGGCCACCTGGTGGGCGAGCGCCTGAACCGCGCCACTGGCATGAGCATGACGCACATTCCCTACAAGAGCGGCGCCCAGGCCATCTCCGATGTGGTGTCCGGCCAGATCCCGCTGCTGATCACCGGCCTGGCGGTGGCCGAGCCGTTCCTGCGCGACGGCAAGCTGAAAGCCATCGCGGTGACCTCGGGACAGCGTTTTCCCGGCGCGCCCAAGGTGCCCACCATCGCCGAAGGCGGCGTGAAGGACTTCGATTCGCCCAGCTGGTATGGCCTGCTGGCGCCGGCCGGCACGCCCGCGCCCGTGCTGGAGAAGATCCACGCCGCCCTGGCCAGCGCCTTGCAGACCGAAGACATGAAGAAACGCATGGTGGAGCTGGGCGCTTGGCCCGTGGTCGATACCCAGGCGGCGTTCGCCGAACTCATCAAGGCCGATACGCAGCGCTGGTCGCAGATCATCCAAGCCGCCGGCATCACCGTCCAGTAACCCTTCCTATCCAGTATCCATGCGCATCACCGCCATACGAGAAATCGCCGTTCCCCTGCAGGGCAACATCTCCAACTCGCTGGTCAGTTTCGCCGAGCACACGGTCTCGCTGGTCGCCCTGGTCAGCGACGTCGTGCGCGACGGCCGGCCGCTCATCGGCTACGCCTTCGATTCGATCGGCCGCTACGCCCAGCCCGGGCTGATGCGCGAGCGCTTCATCCCGCGCCTGCTGCAGGCCGCGCCGCACGAGCTGCTCGATGACGGCGGGCAGGCGTTCGACCCGGCGCGCGCCAGCGCCATCATGCTGCGCAACGAGAAACCGGGCGGGCACGGCGACCGGGCGGCGGCCGTGGGCGCGCTGGAACTGGCGTTCTGGGACCTGAACGCCAAGCTGCGCGACGAGCCCGCCTATTGCACCATCGCGCGCCACGTCGGACGGCCGGCGCAAGCCGGCGCCACCCAGGTCTATGCGGCCGGCGGCTACTACTACGACAGCGGCGATCCGCTGCAGCGGCTGCGCGACGAGTTCCGCGGCTATCTCGACCAGGGCTTCGTCAAGTTCAAGATGAAGATCGGCGGCGCCTCGCTGGCCGACGACCTGGCCCGCATCGAGGCCGCGCTCGGCGTGGCGGGCGAGGGCGCCAACCTGGCGGTCGACGCCAACGGACGCTTCGACCTGGATACCGCGCTGGCCTATGCGCGCGCGCTCGAGCCCTATGGCTTGCGCTGGTACGAGGAAATCGGCGACCCGCTCGATTACCACCTGAACAGCCTGGTGGCGCAGGCCTACGCGGGCACCATCGCCACCGGCGAGAACCTGTTCTCGCTGCCCGACGTCAGGAACCTGCTGCATTTCGCCGGCGTGCGGCCCGGCCGCGATATCCTGCAGATGGACCCGGGGCTGTCGTACGGCTTGACCGAGTACCTGCGCATGATGGCGGCGGTCGAGGCGGCCGGCTTCGGGCGCTCCTGCCTGCACCCGCATGGCGGCCACCTGATCAACCTGCACATCGCCGCCGGATTGGGGCTGGGCGGCTGCGAGGCCTATCCGGGCGTATTCCAGCCCTTCGGCGGCTACCCCGCGGCGTGCGCATTGGGCGCAGGCCAGGTGCGGCCGACCGACGCGCCGGGCTTCGGGCTGGAACAGAAACAAGAATTGGCGCCGTACATCTCCGTACTGGCGCACGGCAAGGCGTAAGGAAGAAATCATGAAGATTGCAATTATGGGATGCGGTGCGATGGGCTCGGTGTACGCCGGCCTGCTGGCGGCCAACGGCCATGAGGTCATCGTCGTCGACCGCTGGGCCGAACACGTCCAGGCCATGTCCGAACAGGGCCTGCGCGTCGAAGGCGCCAGCGGCGACCGCGTGGCGCGCCTGCGGGCCTACCGGGAGGCCCCGGCCGAACCCGTGGACCTGATCATCATCGCGGTCAAGGCGGCCCAGGCCGGCAGCGCCGCGGCGCAGGCGCGCGCCATGCTCGGTCCCGACACCCTGGTGCTGACCATCCAGAACGGCCTGGGCAGCGCCGACAGCGTGGCCGAGGCCATCGGCGCCGAGCGCCTGGCCGTGGGCATCGCGGCGGCCTTCGGCGCCTCGCTGAGCGGTCCGGGCCATGTCCACCACAACGGCATGTCGGCGGTGCGCATGGGCGCCTACGCCGGCCTCGGCGCCGAGAAGCTGGATGGCATCGCCGAAGTGTGGCGCGGCGCGGGCTTCACAACGCGCAGGCGGTCGACAACCTGCCGGCCATGCAATGGGAAAAGCTGATCTGCAACGTCGCCTACAGCGCGCCGTGCACGCTGACCGGCCTGACCATCGGCGAAGTGCTGGATGCTCCGCATGCCAGCGCGGTCAGCCAGGCCGCCGCCACCGAAGCCTGGAACGTCGCGCGCGCGCTGGGCGTGCCGGTCGCCGTGGAAGACCCGGTGGCGCATGTGCGCGCATTCGGCGAACGCATCCGCGGCGCCAAGCCGTCGGTCATGCTGGACCACGAACAGCGGCGCGTCAGCGAAATCGACTACATCAACGGCGCCATCCCCAGGCAGGCGGCCCGCGCCGGCATCCAGGCCCCGGTCAACCAGACCCTTACCGCGCTGGTCAAGCAGCGCGAGGAGGCGTGGAAGTAGCCCGTCGCCCGCGCTGCCTGTCCCTGCGGGGACAGATACCGTCTTGGCAGGCTAGCGTTCATGGCGTACGGCAGTGTGCCTGTCCCCGCGGGGACAGGCACCCCGGATTCAGCGCGAGCCAGTCCCCATGCGGGGACAGGCACGCGGGAAGCAGGCTTAGGCTTCCGACACGGGCCCCGGCGTGTAGCTCGCGCCGCCGCGCGGCGTCTTGTCGCCGATCCAGGCCTGGACCTCGATCTCCACGTCCACTTCCATGGCCAGCTTGGCTTCGACGGTGCTGCGGCACGGGAAGCCGTCCTGGAAGTGCTGTTTGTAGGCGTCGTTGAAATCGGCGAACAGCGCCAGATCGGACAGCCACACCGTCACCTTCACCACGTCCTGCAGACCGGCGCCGGCCAGCGCCAGCGTTTCGCGTATGCGGGCGATGGCGGCGTCGGTCTGGGCGCGGATATCGCCGCGCACCACCTGGCCGTTGGCGTCCATCGGAATCTGGCCGGACAGGAACAGGAAGCCGCCGGCGATGGTCGCGCGCGAAAAGGGCAGGGGCAGGGGGCTGGCAATGCGGGTGATGGCAGACATGTGGGTTTCCTTCTGCAAAGCATGAAAAAGTCCGAAGCAGCCATTCTCGGGGCGATGGCGCGGCAGGGCAAGCCGACGCGCCGTTCAGCGCCCGGGCGGCGCAATGCTTTGCCTTACGGCCTGTCGAGCAGGCGCAGCCCGCCGTCGCCGGTCAGTTCGATGTATTGCGTGTTGCGGTACGCGCCCGAACCGGCGGTTTCGCTGACCAGTCGCAGCACGCGCTTGCCCTGGCGTTCGTCCAGCGCCCATTCCACCAGCACGCCGTCGCGCGCGATGGCCAGCCCGGCGCGAAAGGCGCCGGCGTCCAGGTCGTCGTAGCGGTTGACGACGTACGAGCCGATCGAAGCCGGCTCGCAGGCGCCGTTGCTGACGACGACCGCGCCGCCGCTCGACAGCGGCGCGCTGACGGCCTGTGCGGCGGGCGGGCAGGGCGCGGCGCCCGATGGCGCGGCCAGCACAGGCGCGGCAGGAACGGCCAGCAGGACGGCCAGGCAGGCCAGGGCAAGGCGTGGACGGCAAGACGGCATGGCGGCTATTCCTCGGACAGGGCGGCAGGCGCCGGCCCCGCCACTGTATGGGCTGGGCGGCAATGGCGCAAGCGCGCGTCAGCGCACCACCGTGTCGGCCACCAATCGCAGGCCGCGGCTGCCCACCGCCACGCCGCGCAGCACGCCGACCAGGTCGCCAGGCCGGGCCTCGGCGGCGCCGGCGCGGCTCACGCGGATTTCCACGTCCACCGTGCTCGCCTGGGCCAGCGTGGCCGCCGGCGACATGGCCTGGGCGCGGTCGAGGGTGAAGTCCAGCGGCAGCTCGCGTACCTGCTTGCGCAGGATGGCCAGCGGCATGCGCCCGCCGTCGGCCGGGCGCGCCAGGATGAACACGGTATCGGTATCGGCCACCTGCGCGCGCAGCGCCGCGGCGATCGACGCATGGCCGGCCAGGCTGTCCGGCGCCGCCGCCTGCGGCGCGGGCGCGGGCGGCGCGCCCGTGGCCATGGCGCGCGCCTGCGCGATGTTGTTGTCGATCTGCGCGGCGGCCGGCGAATCGGGCGGCAGCAGCGTCTTGAGGCGCTGCCAGTGCGCCAGGGCCTGCGCCGCGTCGCCGCGCCGCAAGGCCGCCATGCCTGCCAACGCCAGCGCCTTGGGCTGGTCGGGCTGCAAGGCCAGCGCCTGGGCGATGACGCGCTCGGACTTGGCGTCGGGCGCGCCGCCATTGGCCGACAGCAAGGCGTCGGCCAGGTCGGCCAGCAGCGCCGGCTGGTCCGGCACCAGGCGCACGGTTTCCATATAGGCGGCGACCGCGTCGTCATAGCGCCCCAGCGTCTCGTACGAGCGCGCCAGCATGTACCAGCCCTCGGCGTCGTCGGGCTGGCGGCGCAGGCGCTCGGCCAGCGCGCCGATGGCCTGGGTCATGTCCTGCGCGGCATCCTCGGCGTGGGCGTCCTGCGGCGCGGCCAGCATCATCGAGGCGGCCGCGCGCGGGTCGCCCAGATGCTGGTACAGCAGCATGGCCGCGACCGGCACGGCCACGCTCAGCGCGCAGGCCGCCGCCAGGCTGGCGCGCCGCGCCGGCGCGGGCGCGGTGTCGCGGCGCGCGTCCAGGGCCTGCAGCAATTCGCGCTGCAGTTCTTCCTCGGCGCGCGCATGGGCCTGGGCGGTCAAGGCGCCCTCGCGCAGTTCGCGCTGCAGCTGCGCGCGCTGCGCCTGGTAGAAGGCGCGCACCGTGGCCGCCGCGTCGGCCGGGCCGGCCGCGCGCTCGCGGCGCAGCATGGGCAGGATCAGCGCCGCCAGCGTGGCCAGCAGCAACAGCAGCACGATCAGCCACAGCGCGGTCATGATTCCTCGTCCAGAAAGCGTTCGGCGCGGGCGCGCTGCGCGTCGGTCAGCGGCGCCGCGCCGGGGCGGCGCGCCAGCGCGCGCCACAGGACCACGAAGCCGGCCAGCAGCAGGGCGAACGGCCCCAGCCACAGCAGCCAGGTCGCCGGCTTGAAGGGCGGCTCGTAGCGCACGAAATCGCCGTAGCGGTCCTCGAAGAACTGCATCACTTCCTCGTCGCTGCGGCCATCGGCCAGCTGCTGGCGGATCAGGGCGCGCATATCGTGCGCCAGCGGCGCGTTGGATTCGGCCAGGGTCTGGTTCTGGCAGACCAGGCAGCGCAGCGAGTGCGCCAGGCGCAGCTCGCGCTGCGCGATATCGGCCGCCGCCGGGGCGCCCAGCAGCAGCCACAACCCCAGCAGCAGGGCCGCGCGCCTCATCGCAGGCCCTCGATGACGGGCAGCAGGCGCTCGCGCCAGATCTGCGGCGTCAACACGCCGAGCTGGCGGTAGCGGATGCGGCCGGCCCCGTCGATGACAAAGGTTTCCGGCACGCCATAGACGCCGTACTCGATGCCGACGCGGCCGTCCACGTCGCTGGCCGAGGCCACGTACGGATTGCCGTGGCGGGCCAGCCAGGCGCGCGCGTCCTCGGGCTTGTCCTTGTAGTTGAGCCCGTAGATGGGCACCGCGTCGCGCGGTCCGACTTCCTGCAGCAAGGGCAGCTCTTCGCGGCAGGGCGCGCACCAGGAAGCCCAGACGTTGAGCACCCAGACGCGCCCGCGCAGCTGGGCGACTTCCAGCCGCCGCCCGTCGCCTTGCAGCAGCGGCAGGCCGATGGGCGGGGCCGGCTTGTCCAGCATGGCCGAGGGCAGGGCGCGCGGGTCGCGCCCCAGGCCCAGCGCCAGGAACGCGGCCATGGCCAGAAAGGCCGCCAGCGGCAACAGGTAGCGCAGCATCAGCCGGCCTCCCGCGCCACCGCCGTCACCGCTTGGCGCGCTTCGGCGGCGCGCCACTGGCGGTAGCGCCGGTCGGTTGCCGCCATCAGGCCGCCCAGCGCCATCAGCACGCAACCCGACCAGATCCAGGCCATGAAGGGCTTGACCTGCAGCCGCACCGTCCAGGCCCGCTGGCCGACCGGCTCGCCCAGCGCCACGAACAGGTCACGGGTAAAGCGGGTGTCGATGGCGGCATGGCTGAGCGGCATGCCCTGCACCGTGTAGTGGCGTTTCTCGGGATGCAGCGTGACCACCGGCCGGCCGTCGCGCGTGACCACGAAGCGGGCGCGTTCGGCCTGGTAGTTGGGGCCGGCGGCCGGCGCGATACCGGCGAAGGTGAACTGGTAGCCGCCGGCGGCCTGCGTGGCGCCGATGTCCATGCGCAATTCCTGCTTGTCCTCATAGCCATTGGCCAGCGTCACGCCGGCGATGAACACGCCCACGCCGGCGTGCGCCAGCAGCATGCCGTACCAGGCGCGCGGCTGGCGGCGCAGGCGCCGCGCCCACGAGCCTTCGCCGTCGGCCAGGCGCTGCCAGGCATGCGCGGCGGCGCTGGCGACCGACCAGGCCGCCAGCCACAGGCCCAATACGATCAGCGGCGAGCCTGGCCAGGCGCGCGCGCCGGGCCAGGCCAGCGGCACCGTCAGCGCGGTGGCCAGGCTCACGCCGAAGGCAATGCGCAGGCGCTGCGCCAGGTCCGGCACGGCGCTGTGCTTCCAGCGCGCCATCGGTCCCACGCCCATCAGGAAGATCGCCGGCGTCATCAGCGGCACGAACACCGCCTCGAAGTAGGGCGGGCCGATCGAGATCTTGCCCCAGTCCAGCACGTCCAGCGCCACCGGGTACAGCGTGCCCAGCAGCACCGCGCCGGTAGCCGCGGCCAGCACCACGTTGTTGCTGAGCAGCAGCGATTCGCGCGACAGCAGGGCGAAGCCCCCGCCAAGGCCTACGGTGGGCGCGCGCCAGGCGTACAGGGCCAGCGAGCCGCCCACGATCAGCGTCATGAAGCCCAGGATGTACAGCCCGCGGCCGGGATCGACCGCGAAGGCGTGCACCGAGGTCAGCACGCCGGAGCGCACCAGGAAAGTACCCAGTATGCTCAGCGAGAACGCCGCGATGGCCAGCAGCACCGTCCAGCTGCGGAAGGCGCCGCGCCGCTCCGTGACGATCAGGGAATGGATCAGCGCCGTGCCGGCCAGCCACGGCATGAACGAGGCGTTCTCGACCGGATCCCAGAACCACCAGCCGCCCCAGCCCAGGACGTAGTAGGCCCAGGCGCTGCCCAGCAGGATGCCGATGGTCAGGAACATCCAGGCCAGCAAGGTCCAGGGCCGCACCCAGCGCGCCCAGATGGCGTCCAGCTCGCCCGACAGCAGCGCGGCGATGGCGAAGGCGAACGCCACCGAAAAGCCCACATAGCCCATGTACAGCATGGGCGGATGCACGATCATGCCCGGATCCTGCAGCAAGGGGTTCAAGTCGCGTCCGGCCTGCGCCGGCGGCATCAGGCGCTCGAACGGATTGGACAGGAACAGCAGGAACAGCAGGAAGCCGATGCTGATCCAGGCCATGACGGCCAGCACGCGCGCCGCGAAGGCCGGCGGCAGCGCGCGGCTGTGCAGCGCCACCGCCAGCGTCCAGGCGGTCAGCAGGTACAGCCACAGCAGCAGCGATCCCTCGTGGCCGCCCCATAGCGCCGCGAAGCGGTAGGCGGCGGGCAGGTCGGCGTGCGAGTTGCCCGCCACATACAGCACCGAGAAATCGTTGTCCAGGAACGACCACGCCAGGCAGCCCATGGCCACGGTGACCAGGCAGAATTGGGTGACGGCGGCCGGCCGCGCCACCCGCAGGCCGGCCTGCCAGCCGGTCGATGCGCCCACCAGCGGCAGCACGCCCTGCACGATGGCAACCAGCAACGCCAGGATGAGGCTGAACAGGCCGATTTCCGGGATCATCGCGCCTCCGTCTGCAAGGTGGCGCTCGGCAGGGCGCCCGCCTGCCTGAGTGCGTCGGCGGCCTGCGGCGGCATGTAGTTCTCGTTGTGCTTGGCCAGCACCTCGGTGGCGCGGAACACGCCGTCGGCGCCCATGGTGCCCGCCACCACCACGCCCTTGCCTTCGCGAAACAGCGCCGGCAGCAGCCCGGTATAGGCCACCGGCACCTCGCGCACCGTATCGGTGACGACGAAACGCAGGGTCAGGCCGTCGGCGGCGCGTTCGACCGAGCCGGCGCGCACCAGGCCGCCGACGCGGAAGCTGCCGCTGGACGGCGCCTCGTGCGCGTGCACCTGCGTGGGACTGAAAAAGAACACCAGGTTCGAACGCAGCGCATTGAGCACCAGCGCGGCGGCCAGCGCCAGCAGGCCCACGCCGCCGGCGATCAGCAGCGCGCGGCGGCCTCTACGCGTCGTCATCGTCGCCTCCGGTGGGCGGGCGCCGCGCGGCGCGCCACAGCACGGCCAGTTCGACCGCGATCAACAGCGCGGCGCCGCCATAGGCGGCCAGGATATAGGGGCTGTGCCCCTGCAGGGAAAACAGCGCGTCCCAGCTCATGAGCCCTCCCGCGACAAGGGGCCGCCGGCCGCCGCGGCCGGTTCGCGGCCGGCGATGACGACGCGCACGCGCGCCAGCGCCACGGCGGCGCTGTAGGCCCAGAACGCCGCCACCATCAACAGGGTGGCCGCCACCATGATGCGCGCCATGCTGGGCGCGGCGGTCAGCGAAATCGAGGCGCCCTGGTGCAGGGTGTTCCACCAGGTCACAGAGAAATAGATGATGGGTATGTTGATCACGCCCACCAGCAGCAGGATGGCGCCGCCTCGGTCGGCGCGCCGCGTGTCGCCGGCGGCCGCCTGCAGCGCCATGAAGCCCAGGTAGAGAAACAGCAGGATCAGCTCGGAGGTCAGGCGCGCGTCCCAGACCCACCAGGCGCCCCAGGTCGGCTTGCCCCACAAGGCCCCGGTCCACAAGGTTGCGGCGGTGAAGAGCGCGCCGGTGGGCGCCAGCGCCCGCATCATCATGAACGACAGCCGCGTGTTGTAGACCAGCCCCAGCGCGGCATAGCCGGCCATGACCAGGTACAGGAACATCGACATCCAGGCCGCTGCCACGTGCACGAACAGGATGCGGTAGACCTCGCCTTGCTGGCTGTCGACCGGCGCCACCGCCAGCCCCAGGTAGAGTCCGGCGGCCGCCAGCAGCGCGGCCAGCGCGCCCAGGCGCGGCGCCCAGCGGCCGGCCATGGGGTAGAAGACGGCGGGCGAGGCATAGCGCAGCCAGCCGCGACCGCCGGCGGGGCGGTCGCGCACGGGCAGGGCGGCCGATGATTTCGACATGGCGGGCTTACTCCAACGCCACGCGCAGCGCCGCCGAGGCGCTCCACGGGCACAACAGGATCGCCAGGCACAGGCATGCGCCCAGCAGGGACAATTGCGGCCAGGCGCCCAGGCCGGACGCGGTGGCGGCCACGGCGCCGCTGCCGAAGATCAGCACCGGCACGTACAGCGGCAGCACCACCAGCGGCAGCAGGGCGCCGCCGCGCAGGCCCAGCGTCAGGGCCGCGCCCAGCCCGCCTATCAAGGCCAGCGTGGGCGTACCCAGCAGCAGCGACAGCGCCAGCACGCCGACCGCCTGGGCCGACAACCCGAACTGCAGCGCCAGGAAAGGGCTGGCCAGGATCAGCGGGGCGCAGGTGGCCAGCCAGTGCGCCGCCAGCTTCAGGCCGACCAGCACCGGCAGGGGATGGGGCGAGACCAGCAATTGCTCCAGGGCGCCGCTGCCGTGGTCGTGGACGAAGGGCTGCTGCAGCGAAAGCAGGATCGCTAGCAGGGCCGACACCCACAGCACGCCCGGGCCGATGGCGGCCAGCAGCTGCGGATCCGGACCCAGCGCCAAGGGAAACAGCGTGCCCGCCACCACGAAAAACAGCGTGGCGCCCAGCGTATCGGCCGGCCTGCGCCAGGCCAGCCGGAGCTCACGCCAGGCAATCTGCGCCAACGACTTCAGCATGCGCGTATTCGTCCAGTTCCAGGGTTTGCGTACAACCGGCCCAGGCGCCGCCGCCGCGATGCGAAGCCAGCACGGCCGCGCCGCCGCCGGCCAGGTGTGCGTCCAGCATGCCGTGCAGCCGCTGCAGGCTGGCGGCGTCCAGGCCGGCGTCGGGCTCGTCGAGCAGCCACAGCCGTTTGCGCGACAGCATCACGCGCGCCAGCGCCAGCCGGCGGCCCTGGCCCTGCGACAGGCGCGCGGCCGGCGCGTCGGCGCCGGCGGCCAGGCCCCAGTCCCGCAAGGCCCGCTCCAGTTCCGGCTCGGCGCGCGGGGCGCCGGCCACGTGCAGCGCGTAGCGCAGGTTCTCGCGCGCGGTCAACGCATCGCTGCAGCCATTGTCGTGGCCCAGGTGCGCCATGTGCAGGTAGTAGCCGGGCAGGTCGGCATGGATGTCGGCGCCGTTCCAGCGCACCTCGCCGCGCCGCGGCCGCAGCAGTCCGGCCAGCGTGCGCAGCAGGCTGGTCTTGCCGCTGCCGTTGGCGCCGCGCACATGCACCAGCTGCCCCGGGCGCAGGTTCAGGTCCAGCGGCCGGCGGCCGCCGCGCCGTCCCACCAGGCCGTGCGCGGCCAGCAGGGCGGGCGCGGCCTCAGCGTTCTGCATGGCCGGTATCCGCGCGCGCCGGGCCTGCCGCGGGCGGCGCCAGCGAGGTCTGGTCCGGCGGCATCCTCGGCAGCGTGTGGGCGATGCCCTTGTGGCAATCGATGCAGGTCTTGCTCTTGTCCGCCAGATAGGTCGAGTGCATGTTCTGCGCGCGCATGCTCTGGCGCGTGAAGTCCATCGATTCGTAGTTGTGGCAGTTGCGGCACTCGAGCGAGTCGTTGGCCTTCAGGCGCGCCCATTCGTGCTGGGCCAGCTCCAGCCGCTTCTCGACGAACTTCTCGCGCGTATTGATGGTGCCGAAGATCTTGCCCCAGACTTCCTTGGAGGCCTGCGTCTTGCGGGCGATCTTGTCGGTCCAGTTGTGCGGCACGTGGCAGTCCGAGCAGATGGCGCGCACGCCCGAGCGGTTGGTGTAGTGGATGGTGCCCTTGAGCTCGGCATACACGTTGTCGCGCATCTCGTGGCAGCCGGTACAGAACTGCTCGGTGTTGGTCAGCTCCATGGCGGTGTTGAAGGCGCCCCAGAACAGGATGCCGCCGACGAAGCCGCCGACGGTCAGAAAGCCCAGGCTGAAATGCACGCTGGGGCGGCGGATGATGTCCCAATAGCGCTTGATGAGTTCTCTCATGGCTGGCACCCGCCCGTCATTTCTGGTCCGGTTTCGGCGCCGTCAGGCGCTTGAGGATCACGTCGATATCCTGGAAGGTATTGGACACCAACGGGCGCGCTTCGGCCTGCGGCACGTGGCATTGCACACAGAAATAGCGGCGCGGCGACACCTCGGCCAGCACGTTGCTGTCGCGGTCCATGTAGTGGGTCACGCTCAGCGGCGGCGCCTGCGTCTCCTCGGTGTTCACGCGCGCATGGCAGGCCAGGCAGCGGTTGAAATTCTTGTCGATCTGGTAGCCGTCGATCTTGTGCGGAATGGTCGGCGGCTGCATGGAGTAGGTCCGCACGCGGCGGATATCCTTGTTCTCGACCGGGCTCATCAGCGGCGGATTGGTCTCGTCGGCCACCGGCGTGGGCCCGCGCATGGGGTCCTGCAGCGGCAGGGGCGGCGCGGCCCAGGCGGCAGCGCCCAGCGCGACGGACAGGACGATGGCGGCGGTGCGTAAGCTCATGGCTGTCTCCCTGTCCTGGTCAGACCTTCACGATCTTGACCGCGCATTTCTTGAAGTCGGTCTGGAACGAGATCGGGTCGGTGGCGTCCAGCGTGACCTTGTTGATCAGCTGGCCGGCGTCGAACCATGGCACGAACACCAGGCCGCGCGGCGGCTTGTCGCGTCCGCGCGTCTCCACGCGGGTGCGCATCTTGCCGCGCCGCGACACCACCTCGACCTCGACGCCGCGCCGCACGCCCAGCGCCTGGGCGTCGTCGGGGTGCATGAAACAGACCGCCTCCGGAAAGGCCTTGTACAGCTCGGGCACGCGCCGCGTCATCGAGCCCGAGTGCCAGTGCTCCAGCACGCGGCCGGTCGACAGCCAGAAGGGGTACTCCTTGTCCGGCGCCTCGGGCGGCGGCTCGTAGGGCAGGGCGAAGATCACCGCCTTGCCGTCGGGGTTGCCGTAGAACTGGAAACCCGTGCCCGGCTTGACGTAGGGATCGGACCCTTCGCGGTAGCGCCACAGGGTTTCCTTGCCGTCGACCACCGGCCAGCGCAGGCCGCGCGCCTTGTGGTAGACGTCGAACGGCGCCAGGTCGTGGCCATGGCCGCGGCCGAACTCGGCGTATTCCTCGAACAGGCCCTTCTGCAGGTAGAAGCCGAAGGCCTGCGCCTCCTGGTTGGCGTACTCCGGGTCCAGCTCGGTGTTGGGGAACTGGTTGACCTTGCCGTTGGCGAACAGCACGTCGTAGAGCGTCTTGCCGCGATACTCGGGCTTCTTGGCTAGCAGGTCGGCCGGCCAGACTTCCTCGACCTTGAAGCGCTTGGAGAATTCCACCAGCTGCCACAGGTCCGAGCGCGCCTGGCCCGGGGCGTCGACCAGCTGGTGCCAGAACTGGGTGCGCCTTTCGGCGTTGCCGTAGGCGCCTTCCTTCTCCACCCACATGGCCGCCGGCAGGATCAGGTCGGCCGACAGGGTGGTGACCGTCGGGTAGGCGTCGGACACCACGATGAAGTTCTCGGGGTTGCGGTAGCCGGGCAGGCCCTCGTTCATCAGGTTGGCGGCGGCCTGCATATTGTTGTTGACCATCACCCAGTAGGCGTTGATCTTGCCGTCCTTGAGCATGCGGTTCTGCAGCACGGCGTGCGCGCCCACCTTGGACGGAATCGTGCCGTCGGGCAGCTTCCAGATCTCCTCGGCGTGGCGGCGGTGCTCGGGGTTGGTGACCACCAGGTCGGCCGGCAGGCGGTGCGAGAAGGTGCCCACCTCGCGCGCGGTGCCGCAGGCCGAGGGCTGGCCGGTCAGCGAGAACGGGCTGTTGCCCGGGGTGGAGATCTTGCCGGTCAGCAAATGGATGTTGTAGACCATGTTGTTGCACCACACGCCGCGCGTGTGCTGGTTGAAACCCATGGTCCAGAACGAGGTGACGCGCACCTTCGGGTCGGCGTACAGCTCGGCCAGCTCCTCCAGGCGGTTCTTGGGCACGCCGCTCAGCTTGGCGGTGTATTCCAGGTCGTACTTGGAGACGAAGCGCGCGAAGTCGTCGAAGGTGATCGGCTTGGAGCCGCCCGCGTCGCCGGCGTTCCTGGCCGCCTGCTGCAGCGGGTGCTCGGGGCGCAGGCCATAGCCGATATCGGCGTTGCCCTCGCGGAACACCGTGTGCTTGTCGACGAAGTCGCGGTTGACGCGCTTGGTCCGGATGATGTGGTTGGCGATGTAGTTGAGGATCGCCAGGTCGCTTTGCGGCTCGAACGTCAGCGTCAGGTCGGCCAGCTCGTACGAGCGGTGCTCGAAGGTCGACAGCACCGCCACCTTGGTGGCCGGCGCGCTCAGGCGCCGGTCGGTGACGCGCGTCCACAGGATGGGGTGCATCTCCGCCATGTTCGAGCCCCACAGCACGAACGCGTCGGCGTTTTCGATATCGTCGTAACAGCCCATCGGCTCGTCGGCGCCGAAGGTGCGCATGAAACCCACCGCGGCCGAGGCCATGCAGTGGCGCGCGTTGGGGTCGAGGTTGTTGGTGCGAAAGCCCGCCTTCATCAGCTTGAGCGCGGCGTAGCCTTCCCACACGGTCCACTGGCCCGAGCCGAACATCCCGACCGCTTCCGGCCCCTTGTCCTTGAGCACCCGCTTGAACTGCTCGGCCATCACGTCGAAGGCCTGGTCCCAGGACACGGGCGCGAACTCGCCGTCCTTGGCGTACTTGCCGTCCTTAATGCGCAACAGCGGCTGCGTCAGGCGATCGCTGCCGTACATGATCTTGGACAGGAAATAACCCTTGACGCAGTTCAGGCCCTTGTTGACCTCGGCGTTGAAGTCGCCGTGCGTGGCCACTACCTGGTTGTCCTTGACGGCCACGTTCACGCCGCAGCCGGTGCCGCAGAATCTACAGGGCGCCTTGGACCACTTGAGCTTGGCGGCCTCGGACTCGGTCACGATGTTCTGGGTATACCCCGTCAACGGCACCCCGGCCACGGTGGCGGCGGCCGCGGCGGCGGTCTGCTTGATGAAATCCCTACGAGCCATTGACATCGTCAATCTCCTCGTTCATCGAGTCCAAAGTATCGATATGTTGATAGACCATCGCCGAAGCGAGCACGCCGTCCTGGCCCTGCACGGCGGCGATGCGCTCCAGCATTTCGCCTGTGCTGTGGGCTTCGAGCGTGACGACCAGCTTGCCGGTATCGGACACCGCATGGATTTCCGCGCCGTGCCCGGCGGCAAGAGCCAGTACGCCGCCGATGCCGACGTGCGCCGCCTCTGCCGCAAGATGGGCATGGTGTTCCAGTCGTTCAACCTGTTTCCGCACATGACGGTGCTGCAGAACGTGATCGAGGCGCCGGTCACGGTCAAGGGCCTGCGCCGCGACGCCGTGATCCCCAAGGCCGAAGAGCTGCTGCGCAAGGTCGGCCTGCTGGCCAAGCGCGACAACTACCCCGGCCGGCTCTCGGGCGGCCAGAAGCAGCGCGTGGCCATCGCCCGCGCGCTGGCCATGGAGCCGGACATCATGCTGTTCGACGAGCCCACCTCGGCGCTCGACCCCGAGCTCACGGGCGAAGTGCTGCGCACCATGCGCCAGCTGGCCGACGAGCACATGACCATGCTGGTCGTCACCCACGAGATGGGCTTCGCCCGCAAGGCCGCGCACCGCGTCGTCTTCATGGACGAAGGCCGCATCCTCGAGGAAGCCGCGTCCGACCGCTTCTTCGACGCGCCGCAGCATCCCCGCACGCGCGAATTCCTCGCCCACATGCTGTAGGCCCGGCGCACGGCCAGCGCCGGCGGGCCTTACTGCTTCTGCGCCCAGCGCCCCAGCGCGCCGGCCAGGTCGGTGGGGAAGGGGAACACCACGGTGGAATTGTTCTGCGCGCCGATCACGGCCAGCGTGCTCAGATAGCGCAACTGCATCGCCTCGGGCTGCTGCGCCAGCGTGCGCGCGGCATCCAGCAGCTTCTGCGCGGCCTGCTCCTCGCCCTCGGCGTTGATGACCTTGGCGCGCCGCTCGCGTTCGGCCTCGGCCTGGCGCGCGATCACGCGCACCATGCTTTCGTTCAGGTCGATATGCTTGATTTCCACATTGGCGACCTTGATGCCCCAGGCATCGGTCTGCGCGTCGAGGATCTCCTGGATGTCGATATTCAGCTTGTCGCGCTCGGACAGCATTTCGTCCAGGTCGTGCTTGCCCAGCACCGAGCGCAGCGTGGTCTGGGCCAGCTCGCTGGTGGCCTGGCGGAAGTTCTCCACCTGGATCACCGAGCGCTCCGGATCGATCACCCGGAAATAGATCACCGCGTTGACCTTGACCGACACGTTGTCGCGCGAGATCACGTCCTGGCTGGGAACGTCGAAGACGGACGTGCGCTGGTCGACCCGCACCATCTGCTGCACCACGGGGATGATCAGGATCAGGCCGGGCCCCTTGACGCCCGTGAAGCGCCCCAGCGTGAAGATCACGCCGCGCTCGTACTCGCGCAGGATGCGCACGGCCAGTGCGATCAGGGCCAGCAACAGCACGAGGATGGGGAGGTAGAAAGCGAGGTTCATGAACATGGCGCACTCCGGAAGGAAAGGGTAGTCGGGGGCCGCCCGCGGGTCACGGGCGGGAGGGCGCTTGCGGCGCCGGCGGCTCCGGCGCCACATGCAGCGTCACGCCCTGCACGGCGTGGATCGTCACGGCGTCGCCGGCGGCCAGGCCGGCCGGGCCGCGCGCGCGCCAGCGTTCGCCGTCGGCCGCGACGTAACCCTGATCGTACTCCCAGCTCAGGACGCGGCCGCGCCGGCCGACCAGGCCCTGCGCGCCGCTGACCTGCGGCGCGCGCCGCGAGCGCAGCGCCAGCCGCGCGATCAGGAAAGTCAGCCCCAGGCTGGCCACCGCCACGCCGCCCACCAGCGGCAGCGACACCGCGTAGGCGGGCGTATCCGCGTCGACCAGCATGGTCGCGCCCAGCACGAACGACAGCGCGCCGCCCACGCCCAGCGCGCCCAGCGAGGGTGTGAAGATCTCCGCCACCATCAACGCCGCGCCCAGCGCGACCAGGCCCGCGCCGGCGTAGCTCAGCGGCAGCACCGACAAGGCATACAGGCCCAGCAACAGGCAGATGGCGCCGAGCACGCCCGGAAACAGCGCGCCGGGGCTCATGAATTCGAAGATCAGCCCGTACACGCCCACCATCAGCAGGATCAGCGCCAGATTGGGATTGGTGATCACGCCCAGCAGGCGCGTACGCCAGTCGGGCCCGCGCTCGACCAGCGCCAGGCCGCTGGTGTGCAGCACGACATTGGCCGCGCCCACGCGCACCGTGCGGCCGTCGGCCTGGGCGAGGAGGGCGGGGGTGTCCTCGGCCACGATATCGATCACATTTCGCGCCAGCGCCTGGCTGGCCGACAGAGACGCCGCCTCGCGCACCGCCTGCTCGGCTCAGTCGGCGTTGCGGCCGCGCAGATCGGCCAGCGCGCGGATATAGGCCACCGCGTCGTTGATGGCCTTGTATTCGGCGGCATTGCGCGGCGTGGCCGGCTTGCCGCCATCGGCCGGCGCCTTGGCGTCCGTCTTGTCGGGCTCTGTCTTGTCGTCCGACGGCGTGAAGCCGCCGCCCAGCGACACCGGGGTGGCCGCGCCCAGGTTGGTGGCCGGCGCCATGGCCGCCACATGGCTTGCGTACAGGATGTAGGTCCCCGCGCTGGCCGCCCGGGCGCCGCCCGGCGCCACATAGGCCAGCACCGGCACGGGCGAGGCCAGGATGGCGCGGATGATCTCGCGCATCGACGCATCTCCAGTCCGCCCGGGGTGTCGATGCGCAGCACGACCAGCGCATGCTGCGCGGCGGCGCCGGCCAGACCGCGCGACACGTAGTCGGCGCTGGCCGGCCCGACGATCCCGTCCAGCGACAGCACCACGGCCGTGCGCGGCGCCGGGGCGGCACTGTCGGCCGCGCGCGCGCCGTCCCAGGCGGCCGGCAGCAGCAGGGCGGCCAGGCAGCCCAACAGGCGCAATAGGTGCAATAAATCGGCGACCAGCCTCGGGACGCGGGCATGCATGCTCGTATCCCCCAAATCGCGGTGGGCGGACGACGGCGGGCGGCGAGCCCGCCTCGTTGGGTCCAGCGTACTCCTTTTGCGGGCGTAGTTCCGTTTCACGCCCGCCGGTCAGCAAGGCCCGTGCCCGCGCGCGCCGGCCGGGAGCCGGCGCCGCCGCCTCAATACGCCTGTTCGAGGATCGCCACGATATCGGCCGGCGAGGCGATAGGGCGCGGATTGCTGCGGACCATCATGTTCTGCATGCCGCCGGCGGCGATGGCCTCGAAATGCGCCCGCTCGACCCCCACTTCGCGCAGCCGCGTCGGCATGCCCAGCTCGCGCGCCAGCGCCTCGATCAGGTCGGCGGCCGGCACGCCGGGCTGGCCCAGCGTGGCGGAAATCAGCGCCTGCCGCTCGGCGGTATGCGACAGGTTATGGCGCATCACGTTGTGCAGCATGACGCACGAGGTATGCCCATGGGGCACCGCGGCCACCGCGCCAAGCTGGTGGCCGATGCCGTGGCTGGCGCCCCATTCGATCCGGCCCAGGCCGGTGGAGGCCAGCCAGACGCCCAGCTGGCTCTGCAGCCGCGCATCCAGGTCGTCGGGCGCGCGCCGGGTCTGGCGCAGTCCGTCGAACAGCATTTTCAGCCCATGCAGGCAGGTCGTGATGCATTCCAGGGCGCCATCCGATCCATGGCGGCACGAAAGACTCGCAGGGAACGCGCACCGATTATGCATGAATTCAACCATCACGTCAGCATGCTAACCGATCGTTCAATTCTCTTTCGCAACCGCCGTCTTCGGGCTACAGTAGCGTATCAATATGTATCGAAAAGGGCTGGATATGCCTGACGCAAGCACGCTGTTCAACGACAGCGCGGTGTACCGAACCTTGCTCGAGTCGACCAAGGCGATTCCCTGGAAGATCGACTGGGCCACGATGAAATTCACCTATATCGGCCCCCAGATCGAGGCCTTGCTGGGCTGGAGCGCCGACAGCTGGGTAAGCGTCGAGGACTGGGCCATGCGCATGCATCCCGAGGACCGCGAATACGTGGTGAATTACTGCGTATCCCAATCCCAGGCCGGCCAGGACCATGAAGCGGACTACCGGGCGCTGACCAAGGACAACGGCTATGTGTGGATACGCGACGTGGTGCACGTGGTGCGCAACGACAAGGGCGAGGCAGAGGCGCTGATCGGCTTCATGTTCGACATCACCGAACGCAAGAAGACGGAAGAAAAGCTGCTGCTGCAAAAGGAGCTGGAAGTGCTGTCCTTCAAGGATGGCTTGACGAACATCGCCAACCGGCGCCGCTTCGACAGCAGTTTCGACCTGGAGTGGGAGCGGGCGCGCCACGAACGCCAGCCGCTGTCCATGCTGTTGTTCGACGTCGATTATTTCAAGCAATACAACGGACTTGTATGGCCACACCCAGGGCGACGAATGCCTGGTGGAGATCGCCCAGACGCTGAGCCTGGCGCTGGACGGTCCGCGCGATCTCGTGGCGCGCTACGGCGGCGAGGAGTTTGTCGTGCTGCTGCCCGAAGCCGACGCCGAGGTGGCCCGCAAGGTCGCCGAGCGCTGCCAGCGATTGATCGAGAAGAAGTCCATCGTGCACGCGCTGTCGCCGCACGGTCGGCGCGTCACGGTCAGCATCGGAGCCGGCACGGTGGTGCCCGGCGGGCAGACGGCGCCGGCCGGCTTCATCAAGGCCGTGGATCAGCAGCTCTATGCGGCCAAGAAGAACGGACGGCACCGCATCGAGCATGTGCGGCTGGAAACCTGAGCGCGCAGGCCGGGTCCAGGGCGCTTGCGCGCCCGGACTAGCCTTTCGATAATTCGCATAATGTATATTATGTAAAGTACGAGATGGGCGCGCCGGCGGATCGACTGTTGCCCGCATGCATGCCGCTTCGCTGCCCGCCCTGGCCAGCCCATCAGGCCCGGCTAGACCCTGTACAGCGCGTAAGCCAGGAAACCCGCGCCCAGCGCGAGATGGATGGCGACCCCGTGCCGGCCTTGCAGGATCGACGCGGGCCGCTGGCCGCGCACCAGGCACGCCAGCAGACCGGAATGCGCCAGCAGCAGGCCCACCGGCCACAGCGCCAGGAAAAGCAAGACCCCGAGCGGGTCCGGCCCGTAGCCGTCGCCGTGACGCGGGGCCTTGTAGAGCGTGACGGCGATCGCCCAGGCCGCGAGCGCCAGCACGCTCAGGACGAAACTGATCCGGTAATAGAGAGACAAGGCGGACTGCTCCTGTTGGAATGTTGAATCCGACCGACACCGCGTCCTTCCCAGGCTTGGCTGGCCGGCGGCATCGACGCCATGATAAAAGACGGGGCCGACAAGCATGGGCCCAACCGACATGAGAGTATCCACCCGCCAGCTCCAAGCCTTCCTGCTGGTCGCCGAGGTCCGCAGCTTCACGCGCGCGGCCGAAACCCTGCACGTCACCCAGGCGGGCCTGAGCTCCATGATCAACGAACTGGAGACGCAGGTCGGAATCCGGCTGTTCGAGCGTTCGAACCGCGCGACCGCCCTCACCCAGGCCGGCACGCAGTTCCTGCCCTATGCCCGCCAGGCCGTCGAAAGCCTCAACAAGGGCATGCTGGAGCTGTCCGCGCTGAACCGCCGCCAGCAAGGCGGGATCCGCGTCGGGGTGTCGCCCTTGATCGCCAGCACGGTGTTGCCGGCCGTGATGCGCGAGTTCCAGCAATGCACGGGCCGTTCGTGCGAGGTCGTGGACGCCGAACTGGAAGTGCTGCACGACATGGTGGAGACCGGCAGGCTCGACGCGACCTACGGCACCTATATGCGCCGCGCCTCGCGGCTCAAGAGCGAGTACATCTTCGGCATGGCGCTGCGGCTGGCCGGTCCCGGCAGGCTGATCCCGCCGGGCCTGGAGATCGCGGGGGTGGAAGACTGGGCGCGCCAGCACGATATCGTACTGTGGGCGCTGCCGGACTCCAACGCGGTCCAGCAGGTCGTCGACCGGTACCTGCTGGAGGTCGGCGCGCATGCCCTGCGCCGCCAGGAGGTCTGCCACGTGGCCACGGTGGCGTCCTTGATCAGCGCCGGCATGGGGATGGGTTTCGTGCCCACTTTCCTGGCGGATTTCTACGATCGCGACACGATCGGCCAGATTGCGCTGCCGCAGGGCGCGCCGGCGGTCGATTTCTATTGCACGAGCGACGCGTCCAATCCGGCCTCCTCGTCCATCCACGTATTCTCCAGGCTGCTGGCGGCCCACTGCAGCGCCGCCGCATAGCGCTCTAGCAGCGGTTCACGATCGGAATGCAGGCGCCGTTGATCTGGGCGGCCAGCGGCGAGGCCAGGAACAGGATCAGCGCCGCCGCCGCGTCGAGCGACACCCAGCGGGAAAAATCGGCATCGGGCATGGCGCGCCGATTGCCCGGGGTATCCAGGGTGCCGGGCAGCACCGCGTTGGCCGCGATGCCCTGGTCGCGGGTTTCGGCGGCCAGGGTCCTGACCAGTTCGGCCACGCCCGCCTTGGACGCGGCATACGCCCCGAGCCCGGCGTGCGCGCGCCCGATGGCGTCCGAGCCGATGCACACGACATGCCCGGCGCCGCGCGCCAGCATCAGCGGCAGCGCGGCCTGGCAGGCCACCACGGCGGTGCGCAGATTGAGCGCGTACATGCGGTCCCAGGCCTCGACCTTGCCCTCGGCCAGCGTTTCGTGATGGAAACCGCCGGCCACGCTGACCAGGGCGTCGAGCCGGCCGAACCGGCGCGCGATCGTGTCGAAGGCATGGCGCGTGCTGGCGACGTCGTTGAGATCGACGTCGAGCAAGGCCAGGTCGGCGCCCGCCTGCGGCAGGCCGGCGGCGCCGGTGGCCTGGTCCAGCACGACGACCTGGTCGCCGCGCTGCTTGAACCGCTGCGCCAGCGCCCTGCCCAGCGCGCCCATTCCGCCCGCGATGGCCACCACCGCCGCGCCATCGCCGGCTGTTGCTTGCGTCTTCATGCCGGGCCGCTCATCAGTTGGTTTTCATGTCGACCGATTTGACGATGGGTGCCCACTTGCCCAGGTCGCTGTCGATCTTGCCGGCCATGTACGCCACCGACAGGTCGCTGGCCGGCCGCAGGCCGATGTTCTGCAGCGCGTCGCGCACCTGCTGCTTGTCGAACACCTTGCGCACGCTGGCGTTGAGCCTGGCGATGACCGCGTCGGGCGTGCCCGCGGGCGCCACCAGGCCATACCAGGGTTCGACATCGAAGCCTTTCATGCCGCTTTCCTGCATGGTCGGGATATCGGGGATGCGGCCGTCGCGCTGCGACCCGGTCACGGCCAGCGCGCGCAGCTTGCCGGCCTGCACCATGGGGACCGCGCTCAGGTCGCTGAACATCAGCGTCAGCCGCCCGCCCAGCAGGTCCGACCTGGCCGGTCCGCCGCCGCGGTACGGGACGTGCGTCATCTTGACCTGCGCCGTGGTGCTGAACAGTTCGCCCGCCAGGTGCATGGTGCTGCCGGTGCCGGACGAGCCGAAGGTGGCCTGGCCAGGATGTTGCCTGGCATAGTCGGCCAGATCCGCCACCGATTGGATCTTGCTCTCGGGGTTGACGACCAGGATGTTCTGCGTGGTGACCAGCATCGACACCGGCTTGAAGTCCTTGACCGGATCGAACGGCAAGTCCGGGTACAGCGACGGGTTGATGGTCAGGATGCTGATCGTGCCCAGCAGCAGCGTATAGCCGTCGCCCGGCGATTTGGCCACGATATCGGCGCCGATGTTGCCGCCGGCGCCGGTCTTGAACTCGGTGTACACCGGCGTGCCCAGGTCGCTGGACAGTTGCTCGGACACCAGCTGCGCGAGCGGGCCGATCGTGGCGCCCGGCGCGAAGGGCACCACCAGCTTGATGGGCTGGTCGGGAAACGCGGCCTGGGCCGGGCCCTGCCAGGAAGCCGCAAGCGCGGCGAACGCAAACGCTGCACAGATGCCTTTCATCATGGTCTTCTCCTCCTTGTTTATTGTTCGTGGGCCGTCGCCGGCCGCGCTGTGACGGCGCGATCAGGCGGCCGCGGACTCGGCCGCCATGCGCACCAGCCTGCCCGGCAGCGCGCCGGTGGCCGCGGCGTCGCGGTAGACCACCACGCCGGACACGATGGTCGCCACATAGCCGCTGGGCTTTTGCAGGTAGCGGCCCTTGCCGGCCGGCAGGTCCATGTTCATGACGGGCACGCCGGGATCTATCGTCGCGGGGTCGATGACGTTGATGTCCGCCTTCTTGCCGACCTCCAGCACGCCGCGGTCATGCAGGCCCACGGCCCGCGCGGTGTCCGCCGTCTGGCGCTTGACCAGCCACGGCAGATCGAAGGCCGGCCGCCCTGCTCCCCCGCCCCAATGCTTGAGCAGGAAGGTCGGGAAGCTGGCGTCGGAGATCAGCGCCACGTGCGCGCCGCCGTCGCCCAGGCCGATGACCGTGTTCGGGTCGGCAAGCATTTGCGCGCAGGCGTCCAGGTTCTGGTCGGCATAGTTCGCGAATGGCGAGAACAGCAGCGCCTTGCCGTCTTCCTCGAGCAGGCAGTCGTAGGCCAGCTCGGCCGGATCGGCGTCGGCGCGCCGGGCCAGCGCCGCGATCGAGCGTTCCGGGCCCGGGTCGTAGCACGGCGGGTTGCCCAGCGGAAAGATGTTGTCGAACTCGTTCAGGCGCTTGCCCAGCGGCGTATCCTGGCTCTCGCGCAGTAGCTGCGCGCGCAAGGCCGGGTCCCGCATGCGGCGCACCCGCTCATCCAGCGCAAGCTGGGCGATGGCCTTGTAGCTGGCGCAGTCAGAGAAGACATTGCGGCTGCCCTGCAGCCCCAGCAGCACGCCTACCCCGCGCGGCGCGACCTGCGCGCGGATGGGCAGGCCGTCGGCCGCCGCCTGCGCCGTCAGGGCCAGCAGCCGGCGCCACCCGTCCTTGTTGCCGTGCTTCTGCATCAGCGAGAACGACAGCGGCCGGCCGGATTTCTCCACCAGGCGGCGCATCATGCCGAACTCGGCCTCCAGCATGTCCGGATCGTCGAAGTCGATGATGATCTCCAGCACGCCGCCGCCGGCATCGGCCAGCCCCATGGCGATGCCGGTCAGCTCTTCCTCGGCCGCGCGCAGCAACGGCATCGGGTCGCCGGTGACCGAGCGGTGATTGATCGAGCGCGAAGTCGAGAAGCCGATCGCGCCATGGCGCATGGCCTCGGCCGCCAGGCTGCGCATCCGCGCGATGTCCTCGGGCGTGGCCATCTCGAGCCGCAGCGCGCGCTCGCCCATGACGTACACGCGCAGCGCCGCGTGCGGCAGTTGCGCGCAGAAATCGATGTCGTGCTCGATCCGTTCGGTCGCGCGCAGGAAGTCGGGAAACGTCTCCCAGGCCCAGTCCAGCCCTTCGTGCAGCGCGATGCCGGGGATGTCTTCCACGCCTTCCATCAGCTCGATCAGATTGCCGCGATCGGCCGCGCGCACCGGCGCGAACCCGACCCCGCAGTTGCCCATCACCACCGTGGTCACGCCGTGCCAGCTGGATGGAGCCAGGCGGGAATTCCAGATGATCTGCCCGTCGTAGTGCGTATGGATGTCGACGAAGCCTGGCGTGACGATCTTGCCGCGCGCGTCGATCTCGGCGGCCGCGCCCGGCGCGATGTCGCCGATCTCGGCGATCAGGGCGCCGCGCACCCCGATGTCGGCGACCCGGGGCGCGCCGCCATGCCCGTCCATGAGCAATCCGCCGCGGATGACAAGATCAAGTGCCTGTTCGTCGTGCATTTCTTCCTCGATTGAGCTGCCCTGTGCGCGTCTGCGTTGGGGCCGGATTCGGCAATGCCTGCCCCGACGAATTACACCGGCGAACCCCGCGAGCGACAAGCAAGGATTTCTTATGCTGCGACAAGGATTCCCGATCCACGGCGCGGCCGCCAGGCCGTTCGCCCGCCCACCTGCCCCGCCCGGGCCGGCAATTCGGCGCAGCCCATCATGACTATTCAATGATTCAAGAATCATTGTATTATTTCGGCATGAATGCAGAACAAGCCGTTTCCTCCCTCGGCGCCCTGGCCCATGCGCAACGCCTGAGCGTGTTTCGCGCCCTTGTCGTCGCGGGCCCGGCGGGGCTCACGCCCAGCGTCATGGCCGACGGGCTCGGCATCGCCCGCAATGCGCTGTCCTTTCACCTGAAGGAGCTGGCGCACGCCGGCCTGGTCAGCGTCGAGCAACACGGCCGCAATCTGATCTACCGCGCCGATTTCTTCCGGATGAATGCATTGCTCGGCTATCTCACCGAACACTGCTGCCAGGGCGCGACCTGCGAGGTGTCCGATTCCCGAAAGAACACAGCCGGTTGCGACGCCGGCGCCAGGCGGGCCTGATCCATGCCAGGCGCACCGGTTCGCGTCGTCGGGATCCTGGGAACCGCCCAGACGCTGGCCTGGGCCTCCTCGTACTATCTGCCGGCGATGCTGGCGGATCCGATGGCTCGTGACGTGGGCGTGTCCACGCCGACGGTCTATGCGGCGTTCTCCGCCGCCCTGGTCGCATCGGCGTTGATCGGGCCATGGACGGGACTGGCGATCGACCGCCACGGCGGCCGTATGGTCCTGGCCGGCACCAGTCTGTTGTTTGCCCTCGGGCTGGGCATGCTCGACGCCGCCCAGGGCCTGTGGACGATGGTTGCCGCCTCGCTCGTCATGGGCGTGGCGATGGGCGCCGGCCTCTACGAGGCCGCCTTCTCCAGCCTGGTACGCCTTTATGGCCATCACGCCCGCGGGGCCATCACCGGAATCACGCTGATCGCCGGTTTCGCCAGCACCGTTGGCTGGCCGCTTTCCGCCTGGATGGAGACGCTGTTCGGCTGGCGCGGCGCATGCCTGGGCTGGGCGGCCTTGCATTTGATGATCGGCCTGCCGTTGAATGCCTGGCTTCCCAAAGCCGTTGCCGCCGAGACGCCAAGCCCGGATGCCCCGGCCGCGCAGGAGGGGACCCTCCCTGCTGCGCGGCCGGGACCGCAGGGGCTGGCCACCGCCCTGCTCGCCTTCGTGTTCGCGGCGACGTGGTTCATCAGCACCGCGATGGCCACCCACTTGCCGCGCATGCTGCAAGCCACGGGCGCCACGCTCGCGGCCGCCGTGGCCGTGGGCGCGCTCATCGGTCCCGCGCAAGTGGCCGGCCGCCTGCTCGAGTTCGGCTTGCTGCGGCATGTTCATCCTTTGCTGTCGGCGCGCCTGGCGGCCCTGGCGCATCCGGCCGGCGTTGCCGTGCTGTTGGCCGCCGGCCCGGCGCTGGCCCCGCTGCTCGCCATCCTGCATGGGGCGGGCAACGGCATCCTGACCATCGCCAAAGGCACGTTGCCGCTGGCGCTGTTCGGCCCCCAGGGCTATGGCGCGTGCCAAGGCTGGCTGATGATGCCGGCGCGGGTCGCGCAGGCGCTGGCGCCGTTTCTCTTCGGCCTGGCGCTGGACGCCTGGCGCGCCAACGCTTTGTGGCTATCCGGGGGCATAGGCCTGGCGGCCTGCGCCGCGCTGCTCGTGCTGCGCGCGCGGCCCGACCCAATCAAGCCCTAGTCTTGCATCAACAGAGGTGTGTCATGACTTCCATCACGATCTATCACAACCCGGCCTGCGCGACATCGCGCAATGTGCTCGGGCTGATTCGCAACAGCGGCGAGGAGCCGGCCATCATCGAATATCTGAAGACGCCGCCCGACGCCGCAACGCTGCGGTCGTTGATCGTCGCCATGGGGATGCCGGTGCGCGACCTGCTCAGGCAAAAGGGCACGCCTTACGACGAGCTCGGTTTGTCGGATCCGAAATGGACAGACGAGCAGCTGATCGATCTCATGCTCCAGTACCCGATCCTGATCAATCGCCCCATCGTGACAACCCCACTGGGAACGCGTCTGTGCCGGCCGTCGGAAACCGTTCTGGATCTCCTGTCCCGGCCCCAGCGCGGCGCCTTCGACAAGGAGGACGGGCAGCCTGTCATCGATGCGGACGGCAACCGTGTCTGAGGTTCTCGCCGATCTGCCCAATATCGATCCGTCACGGTTCAAGCAGCCGAACGCGGCCGAGCTGTTCCCGCCCGGGCGCGCCACGCATGCCCCGCGCTTCCTGCTGCTGTATGGGTCGTTGCGCGAGCGCTCCTACAGCCGCCTGGTCGCGGAGGAAGCCGCGCGGCTGCTCCGGGCGCTGGGCGGCGAGACCCGGCTGTTCAACCCGTCCGGGCTGCCGCTGGTCGACGACGCCAGCGAGGACCATCCCAAGGTCCGTGAGCTGCATGAGCTGGTCCGGTGGGCCGAAGGCATGATCTGGAGTTCGCCGGAGCGGCACGGCGCCATGAGCGGCCTGATGAAGACGCAGATCGACTGGATCCCGCTGTCGATGGGCGCGGTGCGCCCGACCCAGGGCAAGACGCTGGCGGTCATGCAGGTATCGGGGGGATCCCAGTCATTCAACGCCGTGAACCAGATGCGGGTGCTGGGCCGCTGGATGCGCATGCTGACCATCCCGAACCAATCGTCGGTGGCCAAGGCCTACCAGGAGTTCGACGAGGCGGGACGCATGCAGCCTTCGCCTTACTATGACCGGGTGGTCGACGTGGCCGAGGAACTGATGAAGTTCACCTTGCTCACGCGCGACGCGTCGCCGTACCTGGTCGATCGCTACAGCGAGCGCAAGGAAGCCGCCGAGGCGCTGTCGCGGCGCACGGCGCAAGCCCGCATCTAGCGCGCGGCCGTGGCGCCCATGTGTTCGGCCGCCACCGAGCCGAAGCATTGCGCGAAGGCGTCGATGCGCTCGCCATCCCCCTGCCCGGCCCGCATGATGCAGTAGTAATCGACCGCCACGCGCGGCGCCACCGGCACCAGGCTGACGCGCCAGCGCCGGCGCGCCACCGCGGCGAACGACGGCACCACGGCCTGGCCCAGCCCCGCCTCGACCATGGCCAATACCGTTTCCAGGTGCGTGACCACGCGCGCCGGCGCATCGCCCTGCACGCCCAGGTGCCGGTTGACCAGGCGCTGGATCGGATTCTCGTCGGGCAAGGCGATCAGCCCGTCGCGGTCGATCTGGGGCCAGCGCACCGACCGGCGCCGCTCGCCCTCCACGCGCGGCACGGCCAGCGCCAGCCGGGCCGGGAAAACGGTTTGCCGCCGTATGCCGGTCGCGCGCGTGGTGCGCTCGAACAGCCGGCTGCCCAGCTGCGTTTCCAGGTCGCGCACCATGGCGCTCAGCCCGGCCTGCGAGATGTGCAGCTGTTCGGCCGCCTTGGTGAAACTGGCATGGCGCGCCACCGCGAGAAAGGCGCGCATCTGGCGAAAGGAGAAGTTCATGGTCGGCCGGCCGGGGGGGAAACAGGCATTCATATTAACAAGCAATGCTTGTCAATTTATCCAATATTGTTCTTTTACTTATTTAATCCGATGCGGTGAAATAAGCCCATCGGCCCATGCGAGGCCTCATTGCCACAAGAGACACAGGAGACGAAACATGACGAGTTCGCCCGCTTTGACCATGACGCTGCGCGCCGTGCTGGCGCTGGCCGCCACCGCCAGCCTGGCCCTGGGCCCGGCCGCGCCGGCGGCCGCCGAGACGTTCCCCGCCAAGCCCGTGACCCTGGTCGTGCCCTTCCCGCCCGGCGGCCCGACCGACACCAGCGCGCGCCTGTTCGGCGCCGTCATGGCCGACAAGCTGGGCCAGCCCGTCATCGTCGAGAACCGCGCCGGCGCCGGCGGCAGTGTCGGCACCACCGTGGTCACCCGCTCCAAGCCCGACGGCTACACCCTGCTGTGGGGCGGCACCAGCAGCATCGTGGTCGCGCCGGCCCTCTACACCAACCTGCAGTACGACCCGATCAAGTCCTTCACGCCCATCGGCATGGCCGTGCGCGGCCCGCTGATCCTGGTCAGCCGCCCCGACCTCGGCCCCAAGGACATCGGCCAGCTGCGCGACTACGCCAAGAACCATGACCTGAGCGTGGCCTCGGCCGGCACCGGCTCCATCGGCCACCTGACCGCCGAGATGTTCAAGAGCGAGGCCGGCGCCCGCATGCTGCACGTGCCCTACCGCGGCGGCGCGCCGGCCCTGACCGACGTCATGGGCGGCCAGGTCGACCTGTTCTTCGATACGGTCACGCTGCTGACGCCGCAGATCCGCGCCGGCAAGCTGCGCGCCTACGCCGTCACCGGCAGCCAGCGCTACAGCGGCCTGCCCGAGGTGCCCACCGTCGCGGAGACGATCGGCAAGCCCTTCGAGGCCTACTCCTGGTTCGGCCTGCTGGCGCCGGCCGGCACCCCCGCGCCGGCGGTGCAGGCCCTGACCGACGCGCTGGCCGCCGCCGCCAAGGATCCCGAGGTCATCAAGCAGCTCAGCGCGCTGGGCCTGGAGCCGGTCGGCGACACCCCGCAGGAGTTCGCCCAGGCGATCCGCGCCGACCTCGACAAATGGACCGGCGTGGTCCGCAGCGCGGGCGTCAAGCCCCAGTAACCGCGCCTACGCATACGCGACACAGAAGGACAACCCACGATGCCCGACACCTCCTCCCCCCGGATCCTGATCGCCGGCGCCGGCCTGGGCGGCCTGACCGCCGCGCTGGCCCTGCAGGCGCGCGGTTTCCAGGTCCGCGTGCTGGAACAGGCCGCGCAGCTGCGCGAACTGGGCGCGGGCATCCAGCTCAGCGCCAACGCCAACCGCGTGCTGTACCAGCTGGGCCTGGGCGCGGCCCTGGAACAGGTGGCCAGCCCGGCGCCCGGCAAGCGCATCCGCCTGTGGAACACCGGCCAGACCTGGCCGCTGTTCGACCTGGGCGCGCAGTCCGTCGAACGCTATGGCTACCCGTACCTGACCATCTACCGCGCCGACCTGCACCGCGTGCTGGCCGAAGCCGTGCTGGCGCGCGATCCGCAGGCCATCGAACTGGGCGCCCGGGTCGAGAGCGTCGCGCAGGACGATGCCGCGGCCAGCGTCACGCTGGCCGACGGCAGCACGCGCCAGGCCGACATCCTGGTGGGCGCCGATGGCGTGCACTCGCGCGTGCGCGCCGCCCTGCATGGCCAGGACCAGGCGCGCTTCTCCGGCGCGCTGGCCTGGCGCGGCGTCATCCCGGCGCACAAGCTGCCGCCGCATTTGCGCGAGCCGTATGCCGTCAACTGGGTCGGCCCCGGCGCCCATGTCATCCACTACCCGCTGCGCCGCGGCGAACTGGTGAACTTCGTCGGCATCCTGGAGCGCGACGACTGGCAGGTCGAGTCCTGGACACAGCAGGGCACGATCGCGGAATGCGCGCGGGATTTCGCCGGCTGGCACGAGGACGTGCAGACGCTGATCCATGCGCTGGATACGCCCTTCAAGTGGGCGATGATGCTGCGCGAGCCCCTGGCGCGCTGGACCAGCGGGCGCATCACCCTGCTGGGCGACGCCTGCCACCCGACCCTGCCGATGCTGGCCTCGGGCGCGGCCATGGCCATCGAGGACGGCTACGTGCTGGCGCACTGCCTCGACGGCATGCGCGCCGATGCGCGGCAGGCGCTGGTCCGCTACCAGGATCTGCGCGTCGAGCGCACGGCGCGCGTGGTGCGCGGCTCAGCCGAGAACGCCAAGCGCTTCCACAACCCGGAGCTGGCGCACGCGGCCGGCGCGGCCGCCTATGTCGAACAGCAATGGAGCGAGGCCCGGGTACGCGAAAGATACGAGTGGCTCTTCACGTACGACGTGGACGCCGAACCGGTCTGAGGGCGCCGCCCGCGCGTGGCCAGGGTTTCCCCTTGGATGCGCGCCCGCGTCTTGTCCTGCCGGCGCAATCGCTGTAACTTGTGCCGGTTCCACCAACGTGCAGTTCGGGAGAGACCGTCCAGCGGACGGCGCCGACGGAGCAACCACCCCGGAAACTCTCAGGCAAAAGGACCGACCTGCTGGAACATCTGGAGAGTGGCGCGCGGTACGGCGCCCACCGAAGGGGATCCCTGGCGCGTTTGCAGCGGCGCACGGGTGAAGCTCTCAGGTAAATGGACAGATGGGGTTGCGGCCGGGCCATTCCGATGGCCGGCAGACGCCAACCTCCTCTGGGACCACGACCATGTCTCGAATCGCCGTCATCGGCGCCGGCATCACCGGCGTCACCACCGCCTATGCGCTCGCCTTGCGCGATCACCAGGTCACGGTGTTCGACCGCCACCGCTATAGCGCGATGGAAACCTCGTTCGCCAACGGCGGGCAGCTCTCGGCCAGCAACGCCGAGGTCTGGAACAGCCGCTCCACGCTCTTCAAGGGCCTGCGCTGGATGCTGCGGCGCGACGCCCCGCTGCTGCTCAATCCCCGGCCCAGCTGGCACAAGTACTCGTGGCTGGGAGAGTTCCTGCGCCAGATCCCCCGCTACGAAGCCAACACCATAGAAACCGTGCGGCTGGCCATCGCCGCGCGCCAGCATCTGTTCGACATCGCGGCCCGCGAACGGATCGATTTCGATCATGAGCGGCGCGGCATCCTGCACTTCTATGCCAGCAGGCGGGAGTACGACAGCGCCTTGCGGGTCAACGCCCTGCTGCGCGCCGGCGGGCTGGAGCGGCGGCCCGTATCGCCCGAGGAAATGCGCGCCATCGAACCGGCCCTGCAGGGCGACTTCTACGGCGGCTTCTTTACCGAGTCGGACTCCACCGGCGACATCCACAAGTTCACCACTGGCCTGGCCCGGGCCGCCGCGCGGCACGGCGCCCTGTTCCGCTACGAAACGCCAGTCAGCGGCATCGACCATCGCGGCGGCGCCATCGCCATCACGACCGCCGAAGCCGTCGAACGCTACGACAAGGTGGTGATCTGCGCGGGCGTGGGCAGCCGCCGCTTCGCCAGCATGGTGGGCGACCGCGTCAACATCTATCCGGTCAAGGGATATTCGATCACGGTGAGCCTGGACGACGAGGCCAGCCAGGCCGGCGCGCCCTGGACCAGCCTGCTGGACGACCGCGCCAAGATCGTGACCAGCCGGCTCGGCGCCGGCCGGTTCCGGGTGGCCGGCACCGCCGAATTCAACGGCTTCAATCGCGATATCCGCGCCGACCGCGTCGAACCGCTGGTCGCATGGGTGCGCCGGTATTTTCCGCAGGTCTCGACCAGCCGCGTCGTGCCCTGGGCGGGCCTGCGGCCCATGCTGCCCAGCATGCTGCCGCGCGTCGGGCCCGGCAAGCGGCCGGGCGTGTTCTACAACACCGGCCATGGCCACCTCGGATGGACGCTGTCGGCCGCGACCGCCCAGCTGGTGGCCGAAGCGGTGACGGCCGGCGCCGGCACGTAGACGGCAGGCAGGCGGCCAGCGGCGCGCGCCTCAAGCGCGCCCGGCCGCCGCCAGCCGGCCCAGGCAGGCCCGCAGGCCGGCTGGCAGCGCCACGGGGCGGCGGCTGGCGCGCTCGACGTAGACATGCACGAAGTGGCCCTGGGCCGCGCACAGTTCGTCGCCGGGGCGGAACACGCCCAGCTCGTAGCGCACGCTGCTGCGCCCCACGTGGGCCACGCGCAGGCCGATCTGCAATGTTTCCGGGAACTCGGCCGGCGCGTGGAAATTGCAGTGCGTTTCCACGACCAGGCCGATCACGGCGCCCGCCTGCGGGTCGAGCTGGCCGGCCGACGCCAGGTAGCGATTCACCGCCGTATCGAAGTAGGCGTAATACACGACGTTGTTGACATGCCCGTACATGTCGCAATCCATCCAGCGTACCGGCATGGCCTCGAAATGGCTGAAGCCGGCCCGCTGCCACCGTTGCGGACGCGGGGCCTGCCCCGCGCTATCGTTCACAGCGCCTCCCGGTAAAGGCGCAAGGCGTCGTCGTAGCCGAGCTCCCTGGGGTTGTTGACCAGCAAACGCTGTTGCTGCATGGCCTGTTGCGCGAGCATGGGCAGATCGCGTTCGGCCACCCCGACTTCGGCCAGGCGCCGCGGCAGCCCCAGACGCGGCCCCAGGCTGGCCATTTCCTGCACGAATCCTTCGGCGCGCGCCTGCTGCGGGCCGTCCACCTGCGGACAAGCGATCTGCGCAAGCTGGGCATAGGCGGCGCCGGCCTGCGGCAGGTTGAAACGCAGCACCGCGCCGAACATCAATGCATTGGACAGGCCGTGCGGCACGTGGAAAACGCCGCCCAGCGGATAGGCCAGCGCATGCACGGCCGCCACCGGCGCATTGGCGAACGCCTGCCCCGCCAGCATCGCGCCCAGCAACATGTCATGGCGGGCCGCCATGTCGGCGCCGTCGCGGCATGCGGGGCCGATGGAACGGCACAGCAGGCGCAACGCCTGGCGCGCCAGGCCATCGGAGATCGGGTTCTTGCGCAGCCGGCTGGTATAGGCCTCGACGGCGTGCACGATGGCGTCGATGCCGGTGGCGGCGGTCACGGCCGGCGGCAGGCCCCGGGTCAACGCGGCATCCAGTACGGCGATGTCGCAGTACAGGACGGGGGAGACAATGCCCGCCTTGGAGGCGTCCTCGCGGGTCACGATGGCGATGGGCGTGGCTTCCGAGCCGGTGCCGGCCGTGGTCGGCACCTGCACCAGCGGCAGGCGCGCCGTGGCGACGCGGTCGATGCCGTAGCTGTCGCGAAAGTCGGCCGCGGAGCCGGCGAACGCCGCCACCAGTTTCGCGATATCCATCGACGAGCCGCCGCCGAAGCCGATCACGCATTGCACGTCCGTTTCCCGGCCCCGCGCGATCGCCTGGCTCACCACCGCTTCGGGCGGATCGGCCAGCACGCCGTCGTAGACCTGGACCGTGTGACCGGCGTCGCGCAGGCTTTGCGCCAGGGCCGCGACCAGACCCAGCCGCACCAGCTGCTCGTCCGTGACGACCAGGATGCGGCACGGCCCCCATTGCGCCGCGACCGCCTCGCCCAACCGTTGCGAGGTCCCCTCGCCCGCCAGCGTGCGGGCATGTGTCCGAAACTCGAATCCGTTCATAGCACCTCGAATAGTCCCGCGGCGCCCATGCCGCCGCCCACGCACATGGTCACCACCACATAACGCACGCCCCGGGCGCGCCCTTCCAGCAGCGCATGCCCCACCAGCCTCGCGCCGGACATGCCATAGGGATGGCCCAGCGCGATGGCGCCGCCGTTCACGTTCAGGCGTTCATCGGGCAGGCCCAGGCGGTCACGGCAATAGATTACCTGCACGGCGAACGCCTCGTTCAACTCCCACAGGCCGATGTCGCCGATCGCCAGGCCGGCGCGCGCCAGCAGGCGGGGCACGGCCTGCACCGGGCCGATGCCCATTTCATCGGGACGGCAGCCCGCCACCGCGAAGCCGCGGAAGCGGCCCAGGGGCCGCAGGCCACGCGCCCGCGCGGCGGTCGCGCGCATCAGCACGCAGGCCGAGGCGCCGTCCGAAAGCTGGCTGGCATTGCCCGCCGTAATGCAGCCGCCCTCGCGCACGCTCTTGAGCGCGGCCAGTTTTTCGGAAGTCGTCCCGGGGCGCACGCCTTCGTCCTCGGCCACCAGCATTTCGGTTTCAACGGGCGGCGCGCCGTGCGGGTCGGCCGCCAGGTGGCTTACACGCATGGGCGCGATTTCCTCGCGCATGCGGCCGGCCGCGCGCGCCTGCGCGGCGCGCTGCTGGCTGCGCGCCGCGTACTCGTCCTGGCGCTGGCGCGAAATGCCGTAGCGCCGGGCGACCACTTCGGCGGTATCGATCATGGGCAGGAAAATCTCCGGCAGGTGCCGCGCCAGCCAGGGGTCCTGTTCCATGTGGTGATTCATGTGTTCGTTCTGCACGCATGAAATCGAATCCAACCCGCCCGCCACCGATATCGGCGCCGCCGCACAGGATGGACTGGGCGCCCATGGCGATGGCCTGCAGCCCGGACGAGCAAAGCCGGTTCACCGTGACGCCGGGCACCTCGACCGGCAGGCCGGCGCGCAAGGCAGCCTGGCGCGCGATGTTCTCGCCCGCCGTTCCTTCCGGGCGGCCGCACCCCATGATGAGGTCATCGACCTCGGCCGGCTCGATCCCGGCGCGCCGCACCGCGTGCTCGACGGCGTGCCCGCCCAGGGTGGCGCCATGGGTATTGTTGAAGGCGCCCCGATAGGCCTTGCCGATGGGCGTGCGTGCGGTCGATACGATGACGATATCGTCGCTCATGCGCCCTCCTGGCCGTGATCCTGCAGCCGGCCGCCGTGCGCCGCCAGGCGGGCCAGCAGGCCGGGCGGTTGCCAGAATTCCGGTTCCGCCGTGGCGGCGCGCCGCCGCAAGCCGGCCACCACCGCCGGCAGGCCCATGGCGTCGGCGCTGTGGCAAGGGCCGCCGCGCCAGCGCGGAAAGCCATAGCCGGCCAGGAACACCGCGTCCACGTCCGTCGCGCTGGCCGCGATGCCCTCCTCCAGCAGGCGCGCGGCCTCGACGACGAGCGCGTGCAGGCAACGCTCGACGATCTCGTCGGCCGCAATGGCCCGGCGGGATACTCCGGCCTCGCGCGAAGCGGCCGCAATCATGGCCTCCACCTCGGCATCGCGCCGGGGCTGCCGGCCGCCGTCCGGATAGGCATGGATCCCGCTGCCTCCTTTCAGGCCGAGGCGGCCCGCCGCGCTGACCCGGTCCAGCCAGTCGGGCCAGGGCCTGTGCGGCATCTCGCTGCGCTGCCGCAGGCGGATGCTGTCGCCCACGTCCAGGCCCGCCAGGTCGGCGACCTGGAACGGGCCCATGGCGAAGCCCCAGTCGCGCAGCGCCGCGTCGACCTCCATGGGCATGGCGCCCTCGTGCACCATCAAGGCCGCCTGCCGCAGATACTGATGCCACATGCGGTTACCGATGAAGCCGTCGCACACGCCGGCCACCACGGCGGTCTTGCGCAAGCGCCGCGCCAGCCCTTGCGCGGCGGCCACCACATCGGCGTGGGTGGCCGCGCCGCGCACGATCTCGAGCAAGGGCATCGCCGGCGCGGGGCTGAAGAAATGCAGCCCCACCACGTCCTGCGGGCGCCGCGTGCTGTGCGCGATCCGGTCGACATCCAGCGTCGACGTGTTGGTGCCCAGGATGGCGCCGGGCTTGAGGACCCGGTCCAGCTCGCGGAAAACCGCGCATTTCACCGCCATGTCCTCGAACACCGCCTCGATGGCGAGATCGGCCCGCGCGATGCCGGCCATCTCGCCGGTTGTCGCGACGGCGGCGACACGCTGCTCGGCCTGCCTGGACGTAAGCCGCTTGCGCGCGGCCAGGCGCTCGAAATGCTGGCATACCTGCGCGCGCCCCTGCGCCAGCCGGTCGGCGTCCACGTCGTGCCAGATCACCGGCAGGCCGGCGTCGGCCAGGCAGATGACAATGCCGGTGCCCATCGTGCCGGCCCCCACGACCGCGACCTGCTCGATGCGCCGGGCCGACACATCGCCGGCCGGCGGGCGCGGCCGCTCGGCAAAAAAGGCATAGCGCAAGGCCCGCGCCTCGGCCCCGTCGCGCAGGCGCGCGAACGACTCGCGCTCCAGTGCCCGCCCGGCGTCGAACGGCCCCTGTGCGGCGGCAAGGCATGCCAGCGCCGCCTCGCGCGCCGCCGCGCTGCCCACCGGCCGGATGGCGGCCGCGCGCGCCGCCTCGGCGATCGATGCCGGCGCCAACGCAGGCAAACTGGCAACGCGGCGCCGCGCCAGCCCGCCCGGCGCGTTGCGCATCCACGCCAGCGCCTGCTCCAGCGTATCGTCGGCAGACAACAGCGCATCGGCCAGTTTGCACCGCAGCGCGGTTTCGCCGCCCACGGGTTCGCCGCCCAGCACCATCTCGACGGCATGGCGCGCGCCGACCAGGCGCGGCAAGCGCTGCGTGCCGCCGGCGCCAGGCAGCAACCCCAGCTTGATCTCCGGCAACCCCAGCGAGGCGCGCGGCGACGCCAGCCGATAGTGGCACCCCAGCGCAAGCTCCAGCGCGCCGCCCAGCGCCGCGCCATCGAGCAGCGCCACCACGGGCACCGGCGCGTTCTCGATGCGGTCTATCAGTTCGGCCAGCCCGGCATCCTGGTCCGACCCTGCCTGGTCGAACTCCTTGATATCCGCGCCAGCCGAGAAAATGCCCGGACGGGCGCTGACCAGCAGCAGCGCCCTCACATCCGGCCTGGCGTACGCCTGCTCCAGGCATTGCGCCAGGCCGTGCCGCAACGTCCGCCCCAATGCATTCACCGGCGGGCTGTCCAGGGTCACGACTCCTATGTCGCCCCGCATCGCGATCGCTACCGACATATCCAGGCTCCTACTGTTTCTCGATGCCGGCGATCTCGGCCGCGCGGCTCCATTTGGCGATCTCGTCGACCTGGTAGCGCCGCAGTTCGGCGGGCCCTACCGGGAAACTCTCCCAGTTGGTGCCGGCCAGGAACGCCCGCGTCTGCTCGCGTTCGTAGATGGCGACGATGGCCTTGCTCAGCGTGTCGACGATAGGCGCGGGCGTGCCCGCCGGCGCGAATGCGGAGGTCCAGTTCACCATGTCGAACCCCGGATAGCCGGCCTGCGCCACCGTCGGCGTCGCGGGCTCGCTTTCCAGCCGCTCGGCGCTGCTGACGGCCAGCAGGCGCAGCTTGCCCGAGCGCAGGAACGGCACCAGCGCCGCATAGTCGGCGAACGCGAAGTCGACCTGCCGGCCGGCCAGGTCGGTCAATGCCTGGGCCGCGCCCTTGTAGGGAATATGGCTGGCCTTGGCCTGGGCCATCGACAGGAACAGCTCGGTCGTGATCTGGTAGGCCGCGCTGCCCGAGCCATAGTTCAGCGTGCCCGGCTGTTGCCGCATGGCCTGGACCAGGTCGTCCACCGAACGATAGGGAGACTGCGCGTTCACGGCCAGGCCCATCGCGCCTTTCGCCAGGCGCGCCACCGGCGCGAAATCCTTCAGGGGGTCATACGGCAGCGCCTTGAAGATGGCCGCGTTGACCGTCATGGCCGACGATCCGGAGATCAGCAGCGTATAGCCGTCGGGCGCCGCGGCGGCCACCATCTTGGCGGCGATGAAACTGTTGGCGCCAGGGTGGTTCTCGACCACCACCGGCGAACCGAACTCGGCTTCCATCTCGCGCGCCAGATGGCGCGCCGTGTTGTCCGTGCCGCTGCCGGGCGCGAACGGCACGATGAGCCGGATCGGGTGCGTGGGAAACGCCTGTTGCGCCAGGGCCGCGCCGCTCGCGGCCAGCGACGCCGCGCCCAGCAGGAACGACAGAACAAAGTGTTTTTTTCTCATGGTCTCCTCTCGTGCAAGAACGGGACGGCTTCAGCGTCCGTGAAAGACAGGCGGGCGCTTTTCCAGCAAGGCCGCAATGCCCTCCTGGTGGTCCGCGGTGCGGTGCGACAGGGTTTGATACAGCCTGGAGAACTCCAGCATGGCCTCCAGCCGCTGGTGCAGGCCTTCGCGGATCAGCCGCTTGGCGAAGCGCACCTGCTGCGGCGGATTGACGGCGATCCGCTCGGCCAGCTGGCAGGCGGCGTCCATGAGCTGCGCCGCCGGCACGACGCTGGACACCAGGTTCCATTGCAACGCGGTGGCCGCGTCCAGCGTATCGCCGGTAAACGCCATCTCGTAGGTGCGCGCCAGCCCGATGATGCGCGGCAGGAACCACGACCCGCCATCGCCGGGGATGATGCCCAGCTTGACGAAACTCTCGGCGAATCGCGCATCGTCGGCGGCGATGCGGATATCGCACATGCAGGCCAGGTCGCAGCCCGCGCCGATGGCCGCGCCGTTGACCGCCGCGATCAGCGGCACGTCAAGCTGCGCCAGGGCCATGGGAATGCGCTGGATGCCCGTGCTGTACTTCGCGGGAATGCGCGCCGCCGGTCCGCTGTCCGGGCCGTAGTCCGCCAGCATCTTCTTGACATTGCCGCCCGCGCAAAACGACGGGCCGTTGCCGGTCAGGATGGCCGCCCGCACATCCAGGTCCGCGTTGAGCTCGCGCACCAGGTCCTCGAACTCCTGGAACTGCTCGGCATCGGTCAGCGCATTGCGCGCCTCGGGCCGATTCATCCTGACGATACAAACGCGGCCACGCCGCTCCACTTCTAGAAACCGGGTCATTCCGTTCTTTCTCCTCGTTGAGCAATCTTCATCGTCCGCTCCAGCGCGGCGCGCGCTTCTCGCGAAACGCCAGCGCGCCTTCCCGCGCGTCTTCCGAGCGGTATAGCGGCTCCAGGATATGGAAAGCCGTCCGCAGGGCCGCGCCCCGCTCCATCTCGGCCGCGGCATAGACCATCTCCTTGCAGGCCGCCGCGCTCAGCGGCGCCGTGGCCACGATGGCGCGCGCCAGCTCCATGGCCTTGTCCATCAGCTGCGCGGCGGGCACCACATGATTGACGAAGCCGATCTCGGCGGCCCGCTGCGCGCTGATGGGATTGCCGGTCAGCAGCAGCTCCAGCACCAGCTTCTGCGGGATCACCCCCTGCAACCAGACCGCCCAGGCCGGCGCCCGGCCGACCTTGGATTCCGGCATGCCGAACACGGCATGGTCCGCGGCCACCACCAGGTCGCACATTTGCGTGAAGAACCAGCCGCCGCCCAGTGCGGCGCCATTGACCGCCGCGATGACAGGCTTGCTTGCCTGGACGTTGTCGCCGAGTATGGGCAGGAACGTCTTCTGGCTGAGGTCCGTGTTCTCGGACAGGTCGCGTCCGGCGCTGAAGCTGCGTTCGCCCGCGCCGGTGAGGATCGCGACCCGCAGCGCCGCATCGTTCTCGAACCGCTCCCAGGCGGCAATCAGCGCCTGCCGCATCTCCAGGTTGATGGCGTTGCGTTTGTCGGGCCGGTTCAGCGTGATGATCGCGATCTGTTCGCGCGTTTCGAATCTTACGGTCGGGGATGTGTTCATTTGGTTTGCGGGTTGGATTGAAGACGGGACGAGGCCAGCGACGACAGCACCGCTTCGGTGTGCTCGCCCAGCACGGTTGGCGCCCGCCCGTGGCGGGCCGGCGTGCGCGACATGCGCAACGCGCTGCCCATCGCGCGGATTTCGCCGAACACCGGGTCCGGCGCTGCGGCCACGAGCGCCCGGTGGCGCACGTGCGGATCGGCCAGCACCTCCGCCACGGTCTGGATCGGCCCGCAGGGAATGCCTTCGGCCAGCAGGCGTTCCAGCCAGTACTGGCGTGTCTGGCCGCGGAAGGCCTCGCGCAGTTGCGCCATCAATGCATTCTTGCCCTGGACGCGCAGCTCGTTGGTCGCATAGCGAGGATCGCGCGCCAGCGACTCGCGGTCCAGATGGCGGCAAAGGCGCTGGAACTGCCGGTCGTTGCCCACCATCAGCATGAGCGGGCCGTCCAGGCACTGGACGGCGTCGCCCGGCACGACGGTCGGATGTTCGTTGCCGTTGCGTTGCGGCGCCTGGCCGCACGCCAGGAAGTTGGCGGCCAGGGTGGACAGCGCCGATACCTGCACGTCCATCAGCGAGAGATCCAGGTGCTGGCCCTGCCCTCTGGCCTCGCGCTCGCGCAAGGCCATCAGCACGCCGCAGCAGGCGTAGACCCCGGTCATCAGGTCGATGATGGGAATCCCGGTTTTCTGCGGACCGCCGCCAGCGGCGTCATCGGGCAGGCCCGTCACGCTCATCATTCCGCCCACGGCCTGGATGATCGAGTCGTAGCCCGGCCTGGCCGCATACGGGCCGGTCTGCCCATAGCCCGTGATCGAGCAGTACACCAGGCGCGGATTCAGCGCCGACAGCGTGGCGTAATCCAGCCCATGCCGCGCCAGCGAGCCGGCCTTGAAATTCTCGACCAGGACGTCGCTGCGCAGCGCCAGTTCGCGCAGCGCCTGGCGGTCCGCCTCGGACTCCAGGTCCAGGCACACGGAGCGCTTGCCCCGGTTGGCGGCGCAGAAGTACGCCGACACCCGTTCATGGCCGTCGGCCGACTCGTAGAACGGCGGCCCCCAGGCCCGGCTGTCGTCGCCCTGCCCTGGCCGCTCGATCTTGATCACATCGGCGCCGAAATCGGCCAGCATCTGCGTGCACCACGGGCCCGCCAGCACGCGCGACAAATCCAGCACCCGGATGCCGTCCATCGGCATGGGCTTGCTTGCACCGCCACCACTCATCTTCGCTCCTTCTTGGGTCACGCGGCCAAGCCGGACTTGCGCACGACGTTGCCCCATTTCTCGTATTCATCGCGCACGAACTGCGCGCATGCCGGCACGTCGCTGGCCACGACGCTGTTGCCCTGCGCCTGCAGGGCCTGGCGCAAGCGCGCATCGCGCATGGCGCCGGCCAGTCCGGCCTGCAGGGCGTCGATGGTCGGCGCGGGCGTGCCGCCCGGCGCGAACAGCACCTGCCACGTCTCCGACGCAAAGCCGGGCAGCGCCGACTCCGCCAGCGTGGGCAGGTCGGGCATCTGGCTGGAGCGCACCTCGCCCGCGCTGGCCAGGGCAATGGCCTTGCCCGCCTGGATATGCGCCGCCGACGCGGAAATCGTCGTGAACATGACCTGCACATTGCCGGCCATCAGGTCCACCAGGGCGGGTCCGTCGCCCTTGTACGGCACGTGCGTCATTTCCACGCCAGCCATGCTCTTGAACAGCTCGCCGGACAGGTGGAACGGGCCGCCCGTGCCCGAGGATGCATAGTTGAACTTGCCCGGCTCGGCTTTCAGGAGCGCGATCAGTTCCTCCGGCTTGCGCGCCGGCACCGCCGGATTGACCAGCAGCACGACGTCGTTCTTGACCAGCAGGCTGACGGGCGCGAAGTCCTTGAACGGATCGTAGGGAACCTTCTCGAGGTGCGGCGCGATCGTGATCGGGCCTATACCGCCCAGCAGCAGGACATAGCCGTCCGGGGCGGCGCGCGCCACCGCCAGCGTGCCGATCCGCCCGTTGGCGCCGGCGCGGTTGTCGATGATCACCGGCTGGCCCAGCCGGGCCTGCAGGTGTTCGGCGATGACCCGGGCTACGTTGTCGGTGGCTCCGCCCGGCGAATACGGCACGATCAGCGTCACGGGACGCTGCGGGTAAGGCTTGGCGGCCGCGGCGCGGCCCAGCCAGGTCGTGCTTGCCAGCGCGGCGAGCGCGCCCAGCGCATCACGTCGGTTCATTTCCTGTCTCCCGTTGTCCCGCCGATTGCGGGTTCTTGTTGCGACGGGGAGAAGCGTAGCCAACGCAGTGCCATATGAACAAATATTGAATTTATATCCTTCCCATATGAAAATCGACTACCAACATCGAATCGAAGAACAGGACCATGGATCTGAAGCAGATGCGGTATTTCGTGGCGGTGGCCGAAGAGCGCAGTTTCAGCCGCGCCGCCGAGCGCCTGCACATTTCGCAGCCGCCGCTGTCGCAACAGATCAAGGCGCTGGAAGAGGAACTGAACGCGCCGCTCTTTCACCGCCTGCCGCGCGGCATCTCGCTCACGGCCGCCGGCGCCGCCCTGCTCAAGTCCAGCAGAGCCATCCTGGCCAATGTGCGGCTGGCGGCGCAGGAAACCACCCAGATCGCCGCCGGCATGCTGGGCACCGTGCGCATGGGCACGGTCAGCTCGGCGCTGGCGCATCTGGTCCCGTACATCCTGACCCAGGTGAAGCGATCCATGCCTGGCAGCAAGGTCGAACTGACGGAAATGAGTTCACGCGAACAGACCCTCGCCGTCCTGCGCGATGAACTGGACATCGGACTGGTCCACACCCCCATCGATACGGCCGATCTGCGGACACGCCAGATCCTGCGCGAACCGTTCTACGCCGCCGTGCCCAGCCAGCACCCCTTGGCAAGCCGCGAGGCCGTGCCGGTGGCGGAGCTGGCCAGCGAGGAATTCGTGTTCTTTCCGCGCACGCTGGCCTCGGGGCTGTTCGACAAAATGGTGTCGCTGTGCATGAACGCCGGCTTCAGCCCCAAGATCCACCATACCGCCCGCCACCAGTCGACCATGCTGCAGATGGTGGCCATGGGACTGGGCGTCACCATCGTGCCGCGCTCCCTGCAGCGCATCTACAAGGGCAGCGCGGTCTTCCTGCCGCTGACCGGCACGCCGCACTATCTGGAGCTCAGCCTGATCTGGCGCGAGAGCACCGCGAACGGGCTGGTCGAGCGATTGATCGGCGGCCTGGAGCCGCTACGCGATTTCGACAGCCTGCCCTAGGCCCAGGCGACGCGCGCGCCCGCACGACCGGCGGCGCGCCGGACTCGCACATGTCGACGGCCGCACGCCGCGCCGCGCTCGTGCGCGGCCGTGCTTCCTCGTCCGATCGAATACACTAATTTCCGCTGTGACGAATTAATTTCTGTTAAACGGAAATATGGGGAACCCCTGTATTTGCAGCGCGGGCCCGCGGGCTCCATCGGAAAAAGGAAAACTATGCCGTCCAATGTTCTTGAAAACAAGATCGCCATCGTCGTCGGAGCCGGGCAGACGCCCGGCAGCACCATGGGCAACGGCCGCGCCACCGCGATTGCATTCGCGCGCGCAGGCGCAAGCGTCGTGGCGGTCGACCGCGATATGGCCAGCGCCGGCGAGACGGCCGGACTGATCCTGGCCGAAGGCGGCCAGGCCATGGCGGTACAAGCCGACATCACCAGCGAAGCCGCCATCGTGGCCATGGTGCGGCAAGTCATGGAAACGCACGGTCGCATCGACATTCTTCACAACAATGTCGGCATCGCGGGCGCGGGCGGCGATGCGCCGGTCGAGGATATCTCCGCCGAAGCGTTCGACTTGCTCGCCAATCTCAACTTGAAAGGCATGATGCTGACATGCAAGCACGTGCTGCCAGCCATGCGCGCGCAGCGCAGCGGCTGCGTGCTCAACGTCGCATCGACGGCGGCCTACGCGCTGTATCCCAACGTTGCCTACAAGGCCACGAAGATGGGCGTGCTCGGCCTGACGCAGCACATCGCGATGACCTACGCCGAGCACGGGGTGCGCGCCAACGCCATCCTGCCAGGGTTGATCGATACGCCGATGGTCATCGAGGCTCGCGTCAGGTTGACCGGCAAGCCGCGCGAACAGATCGTCGCCGAACGCAATGCGATGGTGCCGTTGCGCGGGCGCATGGGCACGAGCTGGGACGTCGCCCACGCCGCGGTGTTCCTGGCGTCCGACCAGGCGGGTTTCATTACCGGCGTGCAATTGCCCGTGGACGGCGGAGCCCTGGCGCGCCTCGGGCCCTAGGCACGGGAAAACCCTAGCTATCCCTGTCTTTTGTCGCGCGCTTAGAATTTTGTTTAACGGAAGTCATTTCCGTTCAACGGAATTAACACCAACTATCGCGCGCCAGCGCCCGGCCCCGGGCCGAGAAAAGACAGGAGACTTTCCATGCCGGACCACCACCCCGAAGATGTTGCCGCCCCGCGCCGCCGCGCACTGAAAACCCTCGCGGCGGCGTGCTCGCTCACGTTGGCCCCGCTGGCCGCGCTATCGCCGGCGCACGCCGCGGACGCCTTTCCCGCCAAGCCCATCACCCTGGTCGCTCCCTTCGCCGCGGGCGGATCCACCGACATGCTGGCGCGCGTCGTCGCCAAGGCCCTGGCGGCCGAACTGGGGCAATCGGTCATCGTCGAGAACAAAGGCGGGGCCGGCGGCACGATAGGCGCGGCCTATGTCGCGCGCGCGGCCGCCGACGGCTACACCCTGCTGCTCTCGAACGTCACCCTGACCTCGGCCCCGGCCCTGTACAAGAACATGTCCTACGACTTCAGCAAGGACATGTCGGCGATCTCCCTGCTCGGCCAGGTGCCCTGCGTCCTGGAGATCAACAAGGACCTGCCCGTCAAGGACGGCAAGGCGTTCCTGGACTATCTGCGCGCCAACGACGGCAAGCTGTACTACGGCTCTTCCGGGGTGGGCGCGGCGCTGCACATGGCGACGGCCTCGTTCCTGAGCGCGGCGGGACTCAGCGCGATCCATGTGCCCTACAAGGGGACCGGGCCCATGATGGTGGACCTGATCGCCGGAAACGTGCAGTTCGCCATCGATACGTCGGGCTCGGCATCGGCCCAGGTCCGCGGCGGCAACGTGCGCGGCGTGGCGGTGACGTCCCGCGAGCGCGACCCGGCCTGGCCCGGCGTGCCGACGCTGCGCGAACTTGGCGTGCCGTTCGAGATGACCATCTGGTACGGCATCTCCGCGCCAGCCGGCGTACCCGAGCCCGTCCGCCGGAAACTGCACGCCGCCATCGAGAAGGCCACGCGCACGGACGAAGTACGCACCGCGTACCAGTCCATGGGCATGCAGGTCGACACCCGCGGCGGCAAGGAATTCGAGCAGGTCATTGCGGAAGATACCGCGCGCTGGATCACGCTGGTCAAGGATGCCGGCATCAATCCGAGCTGAGCGCCATCGGCCCGCACGGCGACACCATCCGGACGGCGAGCGCCCCGCCGCCCCAGACACAGCGACAGGAGCAAGGAAAATGCAGGAAACATCACCGGCAACCGGCGGCCAGCAGTATGCCGACGACGCCCTCCCCATCGAGGACTTGAAAGAAGCCCCGCTACCGCCGTTCGAGGTCAAGGACACCGTGGTGTACCTGCGCGGCAGCCGTAGCCGGTCCTCGGGCAGCATGGCGTTTCCCGAACGGGAGGTATGCCTGCAGACCGGCGCGCGCGACATGGAGCCGTTCCTGTTCGGCCCCGACGCAACGCTGTATTCGTACACCACCGTCCACGTTTCGTCCGCGCGGCCCGTGCCCTACACGCTCGGCTATGTGGATTTTCCGAACGGGGTGCGCGTGCTCGCGCACGTACTGGCCGACCCCGCCCAGCCCCTGCATTGCGGCCAATCCGTCCGGCTGCGCGCCGATGGCGAGCGCTGGTTCGTCACGCCCGCCTGACCCGGACCAGGAGATATCAATGAGCAAAGTCTACATCGCCGGCGCGGCCATGATCCCCATGGGCAAGCACCGCCAGTCCAGCTACTCGGGCCTCGCCGTCCCCGCCGTGCTCAACGCGCTGCGCTCGGCCGGCATCGCGCCGCGAGATGTCGAAGCCGTGGTCTGCGGCCATGCCTTCGGCGGCATGCTGACCGGCCAGCGCATCGTCAAGGAAATGGGAATCGGCGCGGTCCCCGTCTTCAATGTCGATAACGCGTGTTCCGGCGGCGCCTCGGCGCTGCACCTCGCCTACAAGGATATCCAGGCCGGCATACGCGACATCGTGCTGGTCATCGGCGTGGACAAACTGACCCAGTTCGGCGGCGGGACGCTGCCGCTGGTCGCCGAGGATCCCGAAGTCCGGCTAGGCATCGTGATGCCGGCCGTCTACGCCATGCGCGCGCAACGCTACCTGTACGAACGCGACGCCACCGTGGCGGATCTCGCGCAGGTCAGCGTCAAGGCCCGCCGGCATGGCGCCCGCAATCCCTATGCGCAGTTTCGCTCCGAAGTGACGGTCGACGAAGTGCTGGACTCGCGGCCGATCTGCGACCCGCTGACGCTGCTGCAGTGCTGCCCGACCGGCGACGGCGCCGCGGCGGTGATCATGGTCTCCGAAGCGGGCCGGCGCAAACTCGCCGCCCCGGCCGTGCGCGTGGCCGCCTCGGTCGTCCATAGCGGCCAGGTCACCGCGGGATATCGCGACATGCTCAACCCCGAGATCAGCACCGACTCGGCGCGCGACGCCTATGAAGCGGCCGGTTTCGGCCCGCAAGACCTGGACGTGGTCGAACTGCACGACGCATTCTCGATTGCCGAACTGGTCTATTACGAGGCCCTCGGCCTGTGCCCGCGCGGCGAATCCGCCGCGTTCCTGCGCTGCGGCCAGTCCACCTACGGCGGCCAGGTCGTGGTCAACCCCAGCGGCGGCCTGCTCTCCAAGGGGCACCCGGTGGGCGCCAGCGGCGTGGCGCAGGCCGTCGAGGTCTATTGGCACCTGACGGGCCAGGCCGGCGAGCGCCAGGTGCCCGGCGCCAGGCGCGCGCTCAGCCACGTGACCGGCGGCGGCATCGCCGGCCTGGACCATGGCGCATGCACCGTGCATCTGTACGAAGCCGTCTGAGACGCCGCGACAAGAACAAGCCTGGAACAGCAGCAACATGCATGAAGTTCAACAGCAGTCCCCCGCGCCGGCCGCCAAGCCCTTGGCCGGCTATCGCGTGCTGGACCTGACGACCTTTCTGTCAGGCCCCTTCTGCACGCAGATCCTCGCCGACCTCGGCGCCGAGGTCATCAAGGTGGAGGCGCCGGACGGCGACTCCAGCCGGCACATTCCGCCGCACTTCGTGGACGGCGACAGCGCCTACTACCTCGGGATCAACCGGGACAAGAAGAGCCTGGCCGTCGACATGAAGCAGCCCGAGGGGCTGGCCCTGGTCAAGTCGCTGATCGTCCGCAGCCACGTGGTGGTCGAGAACTACCGGCCAGGGGTGGCGGCGCGGATCGGCCTGGATATTGCCGCCCTGATGGCGCAGCACCCGAGCCTGGTCTGGGCGTCGATCAGCGGTTTCGGCCAGGTCGGCCCGCTGCGCGACCGTCCCGCCTACGACATGATCGTGCAGGCCATGTCGGGCGTCATGAGCCTGACGGGCGAAGCCGGCCGCCCTGCCGTGCGCCTGGGCATTCCCGCCGGCGACCTGGCGGCCGGCATGTACGCCGCCATCGCCGTCAATGCCGCGCTGGCCGACGCCGCGCGCGGCGGACGGGGACGCCACATCGACATTTCCATGCTCGATTGCCAACTGGCCATGCTCTCGTACCAAAGCACCTACGCGCTGGTGGCCGGCGTGACGCCGCAACGCCAGGCGGCCCGGCACGACTCCATCCCCACCTATCGGTCGTTCCTCGCCGGCGACGGCCGCGAACTGGTGGTCACCGCCAACACCGAGCGCATGTGGAAGGGCCTGTGCGAGGCATTGGGGTTGCGCGAGCTGGCCCAGGATGCCCGGTTCTGCGACGCGGAGATGCGCCTGCAGAACCGCGAGCCATTGTGGGATTTGCTCGAGGCGGCCTTCCTCGCCCGTCCCGCCGCCGAATGGATCGAACCGCTGGCGGCCAACGGCGTGCCGGTGGCCTTGATCAAGACCGTGCCCGAGGCGCTGAGCGAAGCGCGCGCCAGCGGACGCGGCATGGTCATGCCCCTGCGGCGGCCAGGCGGACCGGAGATCGAAGTGGTCGGCAACCCGATCAAGTTCCTGGGCGAAGCCGAGCCGCCGGCCCGCTACCCGCCGCGCCTGGGCGAGGACGCGCCGGCGATCCTGGCGCAATGGCTCGGCTGGAGCGAACAGGAGATCCAGGCCATGCAGGCCAGGAAAGTCGTCATGTAGTTCCCGGCCGGCGCCATCCCGTGGCTGTCCGCGCCATGGCGCCCCGCTACAATGTCGGCCATCAGGGCCGGCGCAGGCCTTTCCTGCGCGGCCAGGACGGCGGCGCGCCGGCCGGCCTGGCAGGCCGGCGGCCGCGCTCGTCGCTACCGACATGGGAACTATGGCAAAGACAGACAATACGTTGGGCACCGTCGCGCGCGTGGTCGCATTGCTGCGCATCCTGGCCGAACGCAGCAACCGGGTCACCCTGAGCGACCTGGCGGCGGAACTGGCGCTGGCGCCTTCCACCATCCATCGCCTGCTGGCGCTGCTCAAGGACGAAGGATTGGTGGCCAGGGATCCCGTCACGAAGATGTATTACTGCGATGTCGAATTCGTGCGCATCGCCTCGCTGGTGGTGGATTCGTCGCAGATCAAGGACCTCGCCGCGCCCCTGCTGCAATCCCTGGTGGAACGGTTCAACGAAACCACCCTGCTGTGCCTGTACCTGGCCCAGCAGCGCCGCTACACCATCGTCAGCGTCCACCACGGAACGGAACTCCTGCGCTACGACGTCAAGGAGAACACGCCGCTGCAGATGGCATGGGGCGCCACGGCGCGCAGTATTCTTGCCTTTCTGCCCCAGGACGATATCGACCGCATCCTCGCCGAGGCCGGCCCGTCGGTCACCGGAGCCGACGTGGCCGATAAAACGGTGCACAAGGACCTGGCCCAGATCCGCAAGCGCGGCTATGCCGTGACCAAGGGGCAACGCATCGCCGGCTCCATCGGCCTGGGCGCGCCGTTTTTCGGCGTCGACGGCAACGTGCTCGGATCCTTGTGCCTGACCATTCCCCAGGGACGCTTCAACGCCAGGCGGGAAGCCGAATACACCCAGGCGCTGATCGAGCATGCGGCACGGCTGAGCCACAGCCTGGGCTACGTGGCGCCGTCGGAGGCAAAACCCCGGAAACCGGCCGCCGCGGCGCGCCGGGCCTGAGCAGGCAGCGGGCTCAGGCCCGGCGCGCCGGCGTCCAGGCATAGCCGGTACCGGTCGACACGCACACTGGACATATCGGCGGCGCCGGACGAAGGCGCGCGCGCCCAGGCTTCCCGCACCACGGCGATGCCGCAATGATGCGCCACCGCGATGCCGCGCCGCCCGGCCGGCACCGCCATCGACAGCGCCGGATCGTAGCGTTGCAGCATGCGCGCCACGACCTGCGTGGTGCGTTCGTCGTCGGCCACGTCCAGTGCCAGGGCGCCGTGGCAGCCTACCGTGCGCAGCGGGCGGTCCCAGCGCCGCGCGATGGCCGCGAAGCCGGCCAGCCGCGCCAGCAAGGCGTCTTCCAGCTCGGTGTCCGGCGCCGCCGCGCCGCGCTCGCGCGGGTCCAGCCCGGGCGGATAGTCCAGGCTCAGGCCCACGACGAGATCGGCGGCAAGCGCCCGCACGGCGCGGCCCAGGGCCGGCGCCTGGCCGTCGGCCAGGTAGACGATGCGGCATGCCGGCGGCAGCGCCGCCAATGCAGCGCCGGCGTCCGGGCAGATATGCGCGGCCCATTCGGCCTGGGCGTCGCTCACGGCGCCTCCTGGCCGCCGTCCTTGGCGGCCGGCGGCGTCATGTCGTAGGACGGCGCATAATCGTCCGGCGCGCCGGGCGGGATCGGCGGATAGGACTTGAGCGAGGCCTGGAACGCATTGACCATGCGGCGTATGGGTCCGCGCACCCAGCCTTGCATGGTGTTGACGTCGGTTTCTTCCTTGGGGTCCTGCATCAGGTTGAACACATAAGGCGTCTCCAGGTGGTTGGGCCCGGCATTGGGCTCCACCTCCCAGACGAAGTGCATTTTCCAGTCGCGCCATTTGGCCGCGCGCAGCTCGTTCTTGATGTAGTAGACAAAGCCCTCGCGCGCCGATTTCTCCTCGCGGCCCAGCAGGAACGCGGACTGGTCGACGCCGTCGATGGGCCGGTCTTGCGGCACCTGCAGGCCGGCGATGCCGGCCAGCGTGGGGAACAGGTCCACCACGTGCACGATCTCGTTGGTCTGCCGGCCGGCCGGCACCTTGCCAGGCCAGCGCACGATGAGCGGGACCCGCAGCGCCCCTTCCATCGCCGTGTGATAGGTGCCGGTCCACATGCCGGCGCTGCCGCGCCAGGGCCGGCGGTACTCCGGTCCGTTGTCGCTGGCGAAGATGAAGACGGTATCGTCGGCGATGCCGTGCTGGTCGACCGCATCCAGGATCTGCCCGATGCGCGCGTCCATCTCCACCAGGGAGTCGGCAAAATCGCCCTTGCCGGTGCGGCCTTCGAATTCGCGGTGCGGAATGGTGGGGAAATGCAGCTGCGTCAGCGGCACGTAGAGGAAGAACGGGGCCTTGCCCGCGTGGCGACCGATGAACTCGCAGCTGCGCTGCGTGAGCACCTCGTCGATGCGGCGGCGCATTTCCAGGTCGTAGCGTTCGCGCCTTTCGGCCGGACTGCCCTTGCGGCCCTCCATGACGTACGGCACTTCCACCACGTCGGGGTCGAAGCCCACCGCCTCCATGAACATGCTTTCGTTGGTGGTGCGCGGGATCCCGTACCACTCGTCGAAGCCGCGGTCCTTGGGGTAACGGCCCTCCTTGTCGCCCAGGTGCCATTTGCCGTACATGGCGGTGGCGTAGCCTTGCTCGGAGAAGGCCTGCGCCAAGGTGCGCTCCCAGGGAACAAGGCCCTGCGGCAGGCCGGCCGGCACCGACTGCATGGCGCCGGTGCGCACCGGGTGGCGCCCGGTCATGAGCGCCGAACGCGTGGGCACGCAATCGCTTTCCACGTTGAAGTTGAGAAACTGCGTGCCCTGCGCGGCCAGCGCATCGATACGCGGCGTGGGCGCCCCGCGGATGGCGCCGCCGCCATAGCACCCCAGCTCGCCCCAGCCAAGGTTGTCGGCCAGGATCAGTACCACGTTGGGATGTTGCGTCACTTGCGACATGAAATACCTCCGAATCAGTCCAGCTTGATGTTCAGTTCCGTGACCAGGCGGCCCCAGTCGGCCACGTCCTTGTGGATGAAGGCGTCGAACTGCGCGGCATCCATCGACTTGGGCGTCAGGCCGATCTCGCGCAGCTTGTCCTGTATCGCCGGCTGCGCGCCGATGGCGGCCATGGCGTCGGACAGGCGCTTGACGATCGCCGGCGGCGTGTCGCGCGGCGCCACCACGCCCACCCATTGCGAGCGCGTGATCTGCGAGTAGCCCAGTTCGGTCAGCGTCGGCACCTCCGGCATGGCGGGGTTGCGTTCGGCAGTGGTGACGGCAACGATGCGTATCCCGCCGCTGCGCGCCTGCCCCAGCAGGGGCGCGAAGCCCAGCACCGCCGCCGGGGTGGTGCCCGACACCAGGTCGGTGACCGCCTGGCCCCCGCCCTTGTAGGGCACGTGGATCATCTGCACGCCGGCCAGGTGGGTCAGCCACTCGCCGACGATATGCTGCGACGTGCCCAGGCCGGAGGTGCCGAAAGCAATGGTTCCCGGTTCCTTGCGGGCCGCGGCCAGCAGCTCGTCCAGGCTGGCGTACGGCGCGCGCATCGAGACGGCTACGCCGATGGGCTGGTCGCCCACCATCGCCACGCCAGCCATGTCATGGTCGAGCCGCCAGTCCATCTTGCGGGTGGCGCTGAGGATGGAAGCCGTGTCGGACGCAATGGCCAGGGTGTAGCCGTCGGCGGGCGAGCGCGACGCCAGCTGCATGCCGATGGCGCCGGAGGCGCCGGGCCGGTTCTCCACCACCACGGTCTGGCCCAGGGCCTTGCCCAGCTCCACGCCCATCAGGCGCGCAACCGTATCGTTGGTGCCGCCGGCCGCCTGCGGCACGATGATCTTGATGGGCTGGTCCGCCGGCCACTCGGCGCTGGCCGCCGCGGCGCCCAGCAGGCCGGCGCCAAGCAGCAGGATACGTAAGACTGTTTTCATGCGCTTCCCCTTTTCGTCTGCATAGCGAAAGACCTGAGTGTAGGGATTGGGCTGCAAAGTTAATATTCAAAAAATCCTCTTATGTGATAACCAATACCTTTCACTCCCCCTCCGCCATGGTCCAACGTTCGCGCGCGGCGCTCTCGCACCTGAAGTTCCGCCACATCGCCCTCATCCAGTACCTGCTGCAGGAAGGCACGCTGCGCAAGGCGGCGCGGCGGCTGAGCATCAGCCAGCCGGCCGCCACCGCCATGCTCAGCGACATCGAGAACCTGCTCGGCGTGCAGCTGTTCACGCGCAGCCGCCAGGGCGTGGCGCCCACGGCGCAAACGCTGGCGCTGGCGCCGCGGCTGTGCATCCTCATGAACGACTTCGACGAACTGGGCGCCATGCTGGACCGGCTGGACACCGGCGAGCACGAGGTGCTGCGGGTCGGCGTGGTGCCGCAGGCGTTCACCGTCCTGCTGCCGCGCGCCATCGAGGGCTTTCGCCAGGCCGGCGGCTGTCATCTGCATACGGTGGAAGGCAGCGCGCAAGACTTGCTGGCGCAGCTGCTGGCCGGCGAACAGGACTGCGTGCTGGGGCGCCTGCCGCCGGACGTGGCCAAGCTGGGCCGCGACATCGCCTCGCTGACCTTCGTCAACCTGTACGAGGATGACGTGTGCGTGGTGTGCGGGCCCGACCATCCGGCGGCGCGCCTGAAGAAACCGGGCTACGCCCGGCTGGCGCAGTGCGACTGGGTGCTGCAGCGGATCAGCTCGAGCGTGCGCCAGGCGCTGACCGAGGCCTTCCTGCGCCAAGGGCTGCTGCTGCCCCACCCCGTGGTGGAAACCCCCACCTACACCCAGGCGCTGGACATCGTCGCCGCCACCCGCCTGCTGACCGCGGCGCCCCGCCACACCGCCATGGCGCACGCGCGCAGCGGCCGCGTGAAGGTACTGGACATCGCGCTGGGGGTGGCGCCGATGCAGGTCTGCCTGATCCTGCGCAAAAGCGCCGAGACCCATCCGCAGATCGTGCGCTTTCGCTCGGTCTTCGAGGCCATGCCCATGCGGTTTCCGGACGCCTGAGCGGCGGCGCCGGGCATGGGCGGGGCTTTGCTTGGCGGTCCACGCCGGCTACTCTGTACGCAGTCCGCCGCGGCAACGCGGCGATACCGCTGGCAAACGACACACGACGAGGATGACGATGTCCCGCTGGACTTTCTATACCGCCCCTGGCACCTGTGCGCTGGCGACGCACATCGCGCTGCACGAAGCCGGCGCCGATTTCGATCTGGTCAAGCTGGATTTCGGCGCCACGCAGCAGCAAAGCCCCGACTACCTGCGCGTCAACCCCAAGGGCCGCGTGCCGGCGCTGGCCACCGAACATGGCGTGCTGACCGAGAATCCCGCCCTGCTCGCTTTCATCGCGCAGAGCTTTCCGCAGGCGCAGCTGGCGCCGCTGGGCGATCCGTTCGCGTTCGCGCGCATGCAGGAACTGGCCAACTACCTGGCCTCCACCGCGCACGTCGCGCACGCGCACAAACGGCGCGGCGCGCGCTGGGCCGACGACCCGGCCGCGCACGAGGCCATGCGCGCCAAGATCCCCGAGAACATGACGGCCATCGCCGGCTACCTGGAATCGCAGATCGTCGGTCCCTGGGCACTGGGCGAGCGCTTCAGCGTGGTCGACGGCTATCTGTACACCGTCGGCAGCTGGATGGAAGGCGACAGCGTCGACATGACGCGCTTTCCCAAGCTGGCCGACTACCTGGCGCGCGTCGGCGCGCGGCCGGCCGTGCAGCGCGCGCTGGCCGAGATGAACGGCTGAGCGGCGCGTCGCCGCAGGCAGCACTGGGTCCCGTTCGGAACCGCCAGCGCAGCACCGCGCTGGCGGTGTGCTGGAGGTTGAAATATACGTCAATGACGTATATCCTTCCATGAATGGAGTTCATCGAAACCCCAATTTTCACGCAATTGATCACCGCGTTGCTGTCGGATGAGGAATATTCCAGGCTGCAACAGCTGCTGATCGACAACCCCGAAAGGGGCGATCTGCTGCGTGGGGGCGGCGGTATACGAAAGATGCGTTACGGCCGGCAAGGCACGGGCAAGCGAGGTGGCATCCGGGTCATTTATTACTGGATCAGCCAGGATTGTCAGATCTACATGCTTGCGGCTTATGCAAAGTCGAAGAAGATCAACCTGACCCCGGACGAAATCGCGGCGCTGCGCGAACTGGTCAAGGAACTGTAACGATGAAAAAAGACAACACTGTGTTCAACGACCTGCAAGCCAGCCTGAAGCAAGCCGTGGCCATTCGCCAAGGCAAGATGCCGCCATCGCGTGTATTCAAGGTTGAGACTGTGGATGTGAAGGCAACGCGCGAAAAAACGCACATGTCTCAAACGGAATTCGCCAAAGCCATCCACGTCAGTGTCCGTACGCTGCAGAACTGGGAGCAAGGTCACCGCAATCCGACGGGCCCTGCCGTGGCGCTTCTGAAAATCGTGGCAAGCGCCCCGGACATTGCCGTGCGAGCGCTGCGGACCGCGTAAGGCAAGCCGCCATTCAGAACCGCCAGCGCAGCACCGCGTTGGCGGTGTGCTGGCGGTTGCCGCCGCCGAATTCCCCCGCGTACGCCACGTCCAGGAAGGCATTGCGCGCCACCTCGATCCCGGCGCCCACGCCCAGCAAGGCCGCATCGCGCGCGATCGGCGCGCCGGCCACCTCGAAGGCGCTGCCCTGGCCGAAGGCCAGCGTGCTTTGCGGCGTGCGATCGCCGAAGGCATGCCGCCAGCCGGCCATCGCCCGCAGCGTGGCGCCGGCGCCGAGCGGCACCGCCACGCGCGCCCCGAGGGTCGTGGTGGCCATGTCGTCGCGGCTGCTTGCGCCGCTCAACGCGGCGCTGCCGCCCGTCTCGGTGAAGCCGCGCACGCGCAACTGGTTCCAGGCCAGTCCCGCGAATGGCTCCAGTTCGGCTGTCATGCCCAGCGGCATGGCGTAGCTCAGTTCGGTGAACAGCTGCGTGGTGCTGGCGCCGTAGTCCGCCGTCAGTTCCTGCCGCAGGTCGCCCACGTCGACGCGGCGCTCGCTGGCGATGTCGTGCCAGGTATAGGCGGCGCCAGCCAGCAGGTTCAGGCGTCCGGCGCCCGTATCCCAGGCGCGGCCGCCATAGAGCGCGGCGGTGTAGCTGGCGACGTCGGTTTGCGAGGCGCGTGCGTCGACCTCGATCCGGCCATCGGTAAAGCCCAGCGAGCCGCCCACGCGCCAGCCGTTGGCCAGCGCGGTGTCGGCGCCGACGAACAGCCCGCCGACATGCTGGCGCACCTGCGCCGCGTTGCCGTCGCCGTCCAGGCGTTGCCAGGCGCCGACCACCTCGGCCCAGGCCGGCGACGGCGCGCCCGGCAGCGCCGCCGCGCCGGGCGCGCTGCCGCTGGCCGCCATCGGCGCGCCAGCCTGCCAGGCCAGGCCCAGGTGGTCGCGCAAACGCCCCAGGTTGACCTGCTGCGCCTGGCGCGCGCTCGTCAGCAGCGCGCTGCGCGTGCTGGCGTGCACCTCGCCCGACAAGGCATCGAAGGCCGCCGGCGGCGCGCCTTCGGGCAGCGTCTCTATCGCGCGGTAGACCGGGTGGGCAGCCGGCAGCGTCTCGGCGGCGCGGGCGGTGGCGCGCTGGTTGGCCGTATCGGCCAGGTCGGCGAAAGCCAGTTCGCCGCTGCCTGGCGCGCCGCGGCGCTGCAGGGTCAGCGCCACGCTGGTCGCGTCATACGACAGCGCCGGCGCGAGATAGGCGTAGTCCGAACCGACGGCATCGAACTGGCCGAGCCGCCGGCCCGCGGTGAGGATCACGTAGCGCTGGCGCGCCTCGAACCCGCCTTCCGGCCCGACATGCAGGACCGTGCCGCCGCGGATGTCGGCCGTGCCGCTGACCGTCACGCGATCGCTGGCCGTGCCGGCCGGGTCGGCTTCGACCTCGAAGCGCGAACCCGGCTCGAACACCAGGTCGCCCGCCACGCGCAATGTGCCGATGGAATTGCCCGGCGCCAGCGCGCCGCCGGCCCGGACGGTGGTGTCGCCCACCGTGCCGGTGCCGCCCAGCGTGCCGCCGGCGGCCACCGTCATGGCCGAGCCCGCCATCTCGGCATCCACGGCCAGGCGTCCGGCGCGTACGGTCCAGGACAGGGCCGCCGCGTTGCCGCCGGTCAGGCGCCAGGAGCCCGTGCCGGTCTTCTCGTACGCCGTGAAGCCGCCATACCGGGCCACGCCGCTCCACGCGGCCGGCGCGCCGGCCACCAGCGCCGACACGTCGAAGACGCCCGGCTGCGCGCCCCCCAGGGCCAGCACGTTGGCGCCGCCCGTGGCGACGGCATTGCCTTGCAGGACGGACCCCGCGCGCAGCTCGAAGGTGTTGCCCGCGCCATCGATACGCACCGCGTCGGCCTGCTGGCCGTCCGCGGACAGGCCGCCGGCGATGCGGCCGGCGTTGACCAGGCGATTGCCGTTGCCGGCGATCCGCACGCCGGCGCCGCCCGCGCCGCCATCGCCGCCGTCGAGTTCCCGGCTGGCCTCGCCCCGGGCCCCGTTACCGCCCTGGATCAGGCCTGCGGTTTCCACCTGCCACCGCGACGCCGACACGAACAGGCCGGCCCCGCCGGCGCCGCCCGCGCCCGCCCTGTGGGTAACCGGCCACGTGGCGCCGCCGTCGTCGCCCGCGCCGCCGCGACTGGACTGCAGATCCGCGCCGACGCTGAGCGCCTGGGCCACGCCGCCGCCGTTGCCGCCCGCCGCCCCCCCCCCCCGCCATCTCGTAGACCAATGCGCCGCCGCCTCCGCCACTGTCACTGCCGCCGCCGCCCCCGCCATAGTGAGTCGATTCGCTGCTGCCGCCCGCGGCGCCGGCACCGCCGCCGGCGCCGCCGTTACCGCCGGGTACGGGCGTCGTCCTGTCGCCGCCCAGGCCCGGCGCGGGTCCGCTGCCCGGCTGTCCCGCCAGCCCCGGGCCGCTGGCGCCCGCGCCGCCGGACGGCCCGCCGCCGTCCACGCCCAGCAGCTCGGCATGCGCGGCAGCGCAACAGGCCAGCGCGCCGGCCAGCAGCAGTCCGCCGCGCGCGGCCCGCGCGGGCAACGATCCAAATGGGTGTTCGATTCGAAAAATCGGTTTCATGAACGAGCATCGAGTCCGGGTTGTCGCGACCCTGGGGCCGCGCTACAGTGCAGCAAAAGTTACGATTACTTTCGCTCTGTGTCTGTCCCCCGAACGGGGGACAGCCGGGGCCGCACGGAGACGCACGCCATGCAAACCTGTACGCCGACGCGGCCGGCCGGATCGCTGCGTATCGCCATCGTGGAGGACGACCCGGCGTTTCGCCACGCCGTGGTCGCGGTGATCGCGCACGAGCCCGGCATGTCCGTGCTGGCCCAGGCGCAGACCTGCGCCCAGGCGCGGGCCATGCTGCAAGGCCCGCCGGCCGACGTGCTGCTGGTCGACCTGGGGCTGCCCGACGGATCGGGCATCGACGTCATCCGGCAGGCGCGGCGGCTCTGGGACGATTGCGACATCATGGTCAACACCATGTTCGGCGACGAGGCGCACGTGATGCGCTCCATCGAGGCCGGCGCCTGCGGCTACCTGCTCAAGGACAGCGAACCGGCCGGCATCGTGCGCGACATCCGCGCCCTGCGCGACGGCGGCAGCCCGATCAACCCGCTGATCGCGCGCCAGTTGCTCGACCGGCTGCGCCAGGGCCTGCCTGCCGCCGCGCCGCCCGCCGCGATGGCGCTGTCGCCACGCGAGCATCAGGTGCTCGAACGGATCACGCTGGGCTACACCTACGACGAAATCGCCCGCGACCTCGAGGTTTCGCGCCACACGGTGCAGACCTTCGTGCGGCGCATCTACCGCAAACTGCAGGTCCACTCCAAGGTCGACGCCATCAATGCCGCGCGCGGCCTGTGCCCGGATGGCTGAGCGCCGGCGCCTGGCGCGGCGGGCCTGGGCGCTGCTGGCCTGGCTGTGGCTGGCGCTGCCCGCGGCCGTGCTGGCCGAGCCGCGGCATTTCACGGCCGCGCAGTTCCTGCTGCAGGACGAGGCAGCGGCCGCTGCGCCGGATCGCGTGCCGGCGTTGGGCCCGCCCGGCGACTGGCAAAGCGTGGCGCTGCCCCATGCCGGCCTGCAGCGCCGCGTGGTGCCCGATCCGCAGGCCGGCGACGCGGCGCTGGCCTGGTACCGGCTGGACCTCGACGCCAGCGGTGTCGACGACCCCGTGCTGTATCTGCCGCGCTGGCAGACCGTCGGCCGCCTGGCCGTCTACGGCGACGGCAAGTTGCTGTATCGCTCGGGCGGCAGCGCGCAATGGAGCGGCTTCAACCGGCCGGTGTGGCTGCCCCTGGCTGCCGGCGGCCCGCCGCCCGCGACGCTGCTGCTGCGCATCAGCAGCCTGGACGGCGCGGGCGCGGGGCTGTCGACCGCCTGGGTCGGCGCCGCCGGCGAACTGCGTTGGCGCTACGAGCTGCGCCGCTGGCTGCAGCAGGACCTGCCGTACCTGGCCAGCGCGGTGTTCCTGGCGATCGGGCTGTTCGCGCTGGGCGTGTGGGCGGTGCGCCGCAAGGAGTCCATCTACGGCCTGTTCTTCGCGGCTTCCGTGGTGTTCTACCTGCGTTGCCTGCATTACCACGCCGGGCCGTTCCAGTTGCTGCTCGACGACGAATGGTTCAGCTGGCTGACCATCACCTCGGTCGGCTGGCTGGCGATTGCGTCCTATTTCTTCGCGTTCCGCCTGCACGGCCGCACCTATCCGCGCAGCGAGCGCGCCATGCTGGCCGGCATGGGCGCGCTGACGGCCGCCATGCTGCCGGTGTGGCAGATCCATCCGCATCTGGTGCTGCTGGCGCCGCTGGCCTACCTGGGCATTACGGCGGTCAGCCTGTTCGCCTGCCTGCTGGCGGTCTGGGGCGCGTGGCGGGCCGGTTCGCGCGACGGCCTGGCGCTGGCCTGCTGGAACCTGGCGGCCATCCCGGTGGCGGTGCACGACATGCTCCTGCAGAACTACAGGCTCAGCATGGAACACGTCTACCTGCTGCCCTATACCGGCATCGGCATGTTCGTCATCTTCCTGTATGTGGCCTACCGCCGCTACCTCAACGCGCTGGCCGGGGCCGCCGGCGCGCAGGCCACGCTGCAGCGCCGCCTGGCCGAGCGCGAACGGGAGCTGGAGCACAGCCACCGCCGCCTGCGCGACGTCGAGCGCATCCGCATCCTGGCCGGCGAGCGCGAACGCCTGATGCAGGACATGCACGACGGCCTGGGTTCCTCGCTGGTGTCGGCGCTGCGCATGGTCCAGCACGGCAACAGTTCGGAGGGCGCGGTCGCTCAGGTGTTGCAGGAATGCCTGGATGATCTCAGGCTGACCATCGATTCGCTCGAACCCGCCCAGACCGACCTGGCCCTGCTGCTGGCCACGCTGCGCTTTCGGCTCGGACCGCGCCTGCAGGCCGCCGGGCTGGCGATCGACTGGCGGGTCGGCCCGCTGCCGCCGGTCTCCTGGCTGACGCCGCCGGCCGCCCTGCACGTGCTGCGCATCCTGCAGGAGGTGTTCACCAATATCCTCAAGCATGCGCGCGCGCGCCGCCTGACCGTGAGCACCCGGCTCGAGCCTGCGCACGCGGTCATCACCATCATCGACGACGGCGCGGGGTTTTGCGGTCCGCGCCAGGCGCCGGCCGCATCCAGGCCCGGGCGCGGCCTGACCGGCATGCAGGCGCGCGCGCGCCATCGAGGCGCGCCTTCTCTGGCGCGTGGTGGCGCGCGGCAGCCATTTTGAACTGCATGTGCCGCGCGGGCCCGCTCAGAAGCTGACTGCCAGGCCGACCGAAAACCCCGATACGTTGTTGCCGAACACATAGCGGCCGACCAGCCGCGTGCGGGTGATGAATACGTCGTAGGCGCTGGAATCGAGCTCCAGGCCCGCGCCCACCGAGGTCAGGCGATCGAAACCCAGGATGCCGCGCTGATCGCCCAGGAATTCCGAATGCGTCAGCTCCAGCACGTAGCGCAGCGGCCGCTGCAGCAGCGTCGCGCCGGTGGGCGCCCGATAGCGCGCCCACAGATTGGCCGATTGCGCCGTGGCCTGGCCGCGCACCGCCGCCGAGCTGTCGAAACTGCGCAGCCGGATCTCCGAGTAGCGCAATTCCACGTCCACCTCGTAGCCCGGCCGGTAATGCTCATAGTCCAGCATCAGCGACCCGCCCAGCCCGTAGGCGTTGAGCGAGCCGCGGTCCAGGAAGTCGATGTCCTGCCCGGTCTGCCGCCCCACGTACCAGCTGGCCGCGCGCAGGTCGCTGGTCACGTTGCCCAGCGCCACGTTGAAGATGGGCCGCAGCTTCAGCTCGTCGGTCAGCGGGAAATCCCAGCCTATGCCGCCGGTGGCCGAGACGCTGTTCCACTTGGCGGGGATGCGGCGCGATTCGACGCCTTGGGTGGCGATGAAGGTGGGGTCGTAGCGGCTGGCCGCCAGCACGCCTTCCAGGTAGAGGGGCACCGATTTCGAGATGGTGTCGCCGCCGCCCAGCTGCGTCATGTAGAACTCGGTCGACCCGCTGGTCGAGCCCCCGCCGCCGGCGATGTTCAAGGCGCTGGTGGTGATGTCGGGAACGATGGAAAACGACATCAGCGCCAGCACGCCATTGGCGCGCTTTTGCAGGTCGTCCTTGCTCAGGCGCAAGCCTTGCTGGCCCCATGCGGCGGATGCCGCGGCGCAGGCCGCAAGCGCCATCAGCCACGAGCCCAGCCGCCTGGCCGCCGGCCGCATGCCTAGCGCTCCCCGGCCCCGCCCACGAACCAGCGCAGATACGGATTGTCGCGGCTGGCGCGCGCCAGCGCCGGCGCATGGCTGGCCCATGCCTGCCGGTCGCCCTGGTAGGCGGCCAGGGCGCTGCGGTACAAGCACGTCCAGCTCGGCGCGCGCGCGGGCGATCTCGGCGGCGGCGATGACGCCGTCGCCCTGCAGGGGCGGCGCGCCGCGCAGCGCCATCAGCGCCGGCAGCGTGCGCGCCACTTCGCGCGGCCGCACCCAGCCGGCATACTCGATGGCGGGCCGGTCGTCGGTCACCGCGGGCGTCTGGCCGGCAAAGCGCGCCAGCCCCGCGCGGTCGGTGACCCAGGTCGCCAGCAGCGCCGCCGGCGAATCCACCCCCACTTCCGACAGCGCTTCGCGCACGCCGGGCTGGGCGTAGCGCGCGGCGATGCGGGCGGCGTCCAGCGGCAGGGGCGCCAGCGAGCCGACCAGCAGCATTTCGTGGAACTCCGTGGTCCACAGCGTGGCGTGCGGGAACACCTCGATGAAGCTGGCCACCAGCGCGCGCGTATCGTCCAGGTTCTGCGTGGGCAGCGGCAGCCATTGCGCGGCGATGCCGTACATGTTCAGCCGCCGGGCGGCCAGCGCGTAGAAGTCGCGCGAATACAGGTTGACCACGCCGGCGGCCGACGGCGGCGGCGGCTCCAGGGTGATGAGGTCGTAGCGTTCGGGGCTGGCCAGCAGCTCGCGCCGCCCGTCGCGCAGCCGCACTTGCAGGCCGGGGTCGCCGGCCGCGCCGTAGGCGCCCTGGAACAGCGGCGCGGCGTGCAGCACGTCGGGCAGCAGTTCGGCCACCACGCGCTGGCGCAGCCCCGGATAGCGCGACAGCGCGCCGGCCGTGATGCCGGTGCCATAGCCGATCACCAGCGCCGAGCGCGGTTCGCCGGCATGCACGATGAGCGGCAGCAAGGCCTGCAGCCGCATGTAGCGCAGCGAAGGCATGGCGTCGCCCGAGTTGGAGACGCCCTGGATGTAGAGACGATGGAAGCGCTGCTCGCCCTGCCCGCTTTCCACCACCGCCACGGTGCCGCCATGATTCTCTTCGTAGAACAGCAGCCTGCCGCCCTGGGCGCCCGGCAGCAGCCGCGCCAGGTGCGAGGCGGGCAAGGCCCAGGCCAGGATCAGCGCCGCGCCGGTCAGCGCCGCCACCAACGCCCGCGCCATCGCGGCCGGGGCCGGCGCGCGCCACGCCGCCAGCGCGCCCACGCAGCATGCCGCCAGCGCCAGCAGCGCCAGGGCCCGCACCGTGCCCAGGTACGGCAGCAGCACGAAGGCCGTCAGCGCGGTGCCGGCGATACCGCCCAGCGTATTGCCGGCCAGCACCGCGCCGGCGCCCTGGCCGCGCCGCCCGGGCGGCACGGCAATGCGCAGCACGGCCGGAAACGCCGCGCCCAGCAAGAGCGTGGGCACCAGCACCACCGCCGCCGCGGCCACGGCGAAGCGCGCGCTCATGCCGGCCAGGCCGCTGGCGGTCCAGTCCACCACGGCGGCCTCGGCCACGCTTTGCGCGGCCACCAGCCAGCGGCCCAGCAAGGCCGCCTCGACCAGCGCGGCCACCCCGGCGCCGGCGATCAGCAGGCCGAACACCCGCCACGGATCGCCCAGCCGGCTCTCCCAGCGGGCATACCAGGCCGCGCCGCCGGCCAGCCCCGCCAGGTACACCGCCAGCACGATGGAAAACGCGAACGCGCGCGTGCTCATGAAGGGCACGATCATCTGCGACCACAGCACTTCGTAGCCCATGGCGATGGCGCCGGCCACGCTGTACAGGCCGATGGCCAGGCGGGCTCCCGGCGACCATTCGCCAGCCGCGGGCGTCGCCACGGGCTGCTCGGCGAGTCCGGCGACCGCGCCGCGCCGATGGTCCAGCCAGCAGGCGCCCAGCGCGGCCAGCAGGTTCAGGCCCGCGGCCGCCCAGGCGCTGCCCTGCACGCCCAGCGCGGGAATCAGCAGGAAGGCCGGCAAGAGCGCGCCGGCGATGGCCCCGCCGGTATTGGCCGCGTACAGCGTGGCCCCGGAGCGCCCCACCCGGCCCGCGCCGGCCGCGCGCAGCAGCACCGGCAAGGTGCCGCCCATGAGAAACGGCGCCGCGCCCACCAGCAGCAGCACCGCCAGCCAGGCCAGCCAGGGGCTGTACTGCTCGCCCTGCACGAAGAGCGGCGCGGCGCGCGCCAGCGCCAGCGTGACCGCCAGCGCCAGGACCGCCACGCCGGCCTCGATGGCCGCGTACAGGCGCAGCGGGCGCAGGCTGCGGTCGGCCCGGCGCCCCAGCCACCAGCCGCCGGCCGCCAGGCCCAGGAAGAAGGCGCTGAGCGCCAGCGCGATGGCGTGCACTTCCACGCCGACGATCAGCGACAACTGCTTGATCCACAGGATCTGGAATATCAGCGCCGCAGTGCCGGACAGCGCCAGCAAGAGGGCCGGCGCCCACAGTCCGGCCAGCGGCCGAGCTTCGGCGCGCGGCGGCGCCGCCGCGCGCCCGGCCCGCAAGGGTGTGCTGCTCATGTCGAGTGATCCGTAAAAGACATGCCCATGGCGTGCGCGACGCAAGCGGGCGCGGGGCCTGCCCGCGCCCGCCCGCGCCTACTTGCCCTGCTTCTTCTTCTGCTCTTCGAAGTACTGCATGATCTTGCGATCCACCTCTTCCTGCACCTGGTCCACGCTGAAGCTGGCAGGACGCTGGCTGGGCGGCCACTCGACGAAGGTCTCCAGGAACTCCGAGGCCTTGGCCGAGCCGATGAAAGCCAGGTAGGCGTTCTTGGACAGCCAGTCGTAGTACTGGTCGGACACGATATCGGCGCGCTCGTAGGGGTCCATCCTCAGGTTGAACACCTTGGGCACCCGCAGGCACACGAAGGGATCCTTCCACACGTCGAAGCCGCCGGGCGCGCGCTGTTCGCAGAACACGATTTTCCAGTTCTCCATCCGCATGGCGACCAGCAGGCCGTCGTCGTTGAAGTAATAGAATTCGTTGCGCGCGCTCTTGTCGCTCTTGCCGGTCAGGTACTCGAGCTGGTTGTAGCCGTCCAGGTGCACTTTGTAGTTCTTGCCGCCGTTGCCCGCGGCCCAGCCCTTGAGCAGCTTTTCCTTGATGTCGCCCTCGCCCGCCGCGGCCAGCAGCGTCGGGAACCAGTCCAGCCCGGACACCATGCCGTTCCTGGTCACGCCCGCCGGGATGTGGCCGGGCCAGCGCACCATGGCGGGCACCCGGAACGCGCCTTCCCAGTTCGAGTCCTTCTCGTTGCGAAACGGCGTGGTGGCGGCGTCCGGCCAGCTGAACTGGTTGGGCCCGTTGTCTGTCGTGTAGACCACGATGGTGTTGTCGGCGATGCCCAGGTCGTCCAGCTTCTTGAGCAGCTTGCCGACATCCTGGTCGTGCTCCCACATGCCGTCGGCGTAGTCGTTGCCGGGCATGCCGCTCTTGCCCTGGTGCTCGGGCCGGATATGCGTATAGATATGCATGCGCGTGGTGTTCATCCACACGAAGAACGGCTTGTCGCCCTTGCCGTGCTTGTCGATGTAGTCCAGCGCGGCGCCCACGGTTTCGTCGTCGATGGTCTCCATGCGCTTGGAGGTCAGCGCGCCGGTGTCCTCGATCTTGCCGTCGGCGCTGGCCTTGATGACGCCTCGCGGCTTGTACGCCTTGACCACCGGATCCTTGGGATCCTTGGGCCAGTACGGCCGCTCGGGTTCTTCCTCGGCATTGAGGTGATAGAGGTTGCCGAAGAATTCGTCGAAGCCGTGCTTGGTGGGCAGATATTCGTCGCGGTCGCCCAGGTGGTTCTTGCCGAATTGCGCGGTCACGTAGCCGTGCGCCTTGAGCGCCTGCGCGATGGTGACGTCGCGGTCCTGCAGGCCGACGTCGACGCCGGGCACGCCGACCTTGGACAGGCCGGTGCGCCGCGGCGACTGGCCGGTGATGAACGAGGACCGGCCCGCCGTGCAACTGTTCTCGGCGTAGTAGTCCGTGAAGATGATGCCCTCCTTGGCGATTCGGTCGATATTGGGCGTGGTGTAGCCGACCACGCCGCGCGTATACGCGCTGATGTTGGCCTGTCCGATATCGTCGCCGAAGATCACCAGGATATTGGGCGGCTTGCCGGAGGCTTGCGGCTTGGCCGCATCGCCCTGGGCCTGCGCATGCGCGCCGGCCGCCACCGCCAGCCCCCCGGCGGCCACCAGCGCCGCCGTCAACCATCGTCTTGCATTCATGACTGCTCTCCTCGCCCGACAGGGCCTTGTGCCGCCAAGTCAACAAACTTCAGGGTTGTTCGAATGCGTATACGCGCTTCCACTCGGTCTTCATGTCCACCACGGTCCAGTCCTGCCGCCGCGCTTCGTCCAGCGCGCGATCGAGCCTGCCGATCCGGGAATCGCGGTCATAGGCCCATTCGCGCTGCGCATCGGTGTGATGCACCAGGCCGGCGAAACGCTTGCCATCGCCCGCCGCGGTCCATTGCAGCATCTGCAGGTCGCCGTCCGAATTACCGAACGCCAGGATCGGGCGCCGGCCGATGTAGCGCTGGATGGCCACCGGCTTGCCCGGTCCGTCGTCGTTGAATTCCAGCTTGCCGTGGCGCCACAGCGTGGGCTCGCCATCGCGCACGCCGTAGGTCGTGACGAAGCTGGAGCCGATGACCTGCTCCGGCGGAATGCCATAGGCCTGCTGCGTCCAGGGCCGCATGAACTCGGTTTCGCCGCCCGAGACGATATAGGTCTTGAAGCCGTGGGCGCGCAGATAGTCCAGCAGTTCGCGCATGGGCGCGAAAGTCAGTTCCGTATAGAGCCGGTCGAAGCGCGGATGGCGGGCGGTCGAGGCCCAGTACCTGACGCTGCGGGTAAAAGTGTCGGTGCTCATGTCGGTGTGCGTGGCGCCGACGATTTTCATCAACGCCGCGTCGCCGCCCTTGGCCAGCGCCGCGTGGTCGTCCTGGAGCGCGGCCTTGAACGGCTGGCGGCGCGCCCAGTCGGGATGGCGCGGGGCCATGCTCTTGACGCGGTCCAGCGCGAACAGCATCTGGAAGTACATGGGCTGCTCGCTCCACAGCGTGCCATCGTTGTCGAACACGGCGATGCGTTCGTCGGCGGCGACGAAATCCGGCCCGCCGGAGCGCGTGACCGCGCGCACGAACTCGACGATGGCCGTGCGCGACGGTCCGTCGTTCCAGGACGGCAGCTCGTCGACGGACGCGGCCTGCTGGCGCGGCGCCGCGCAGGCGGCCAGCAGCAAGGCCATGGCGGCCGCGCCCAGGCGCGCCGCCCAGCGGCGCCAACTCTCGGTCGTATGTCTGTTCATCGTCAGCTCCTTGACGCGCGGCGCGCGCGGGGTTGAGAACCTCAGGCAGGCCATGCGCCGGCGCGGCGGCGCGGCGCGCCCGCCAATTGCCGCGCCATTGCCGTGACGCCATGCCCAGGCGGGCTCGCCAGCCGGCCCGGGCCGGGGCGCGGCCATAGGCGTCGCGCAGCGCGGCTGCCGCCGCGCCTTGCGCCGCCTCGTCCAGCGTCGCCGTGGCGCCGCGCATATCGGGCGCGCCGGCGGCCAGCGCCAGCCAGCGGTAGAACGCGCTCAGCGTGCCGCTGTCGCGCCGCGCCTCGCGGCGCCAGGCGCGCCAGTGCCAGGGCTCGCCGGCCCGCCGCCGCGCGCGCAGCCGGCACAGGCCCTGGCGCCACCAGGGCCAACCCAGCCAGAGCGCCAGCAAGGCCAGCGCACCGCCGGCGGCCCAGGCCAGCCAGGCCGCCGGCAGCACCCAGCGCAAGCCGTGGCGCAGCCGGGCCAGATCGTCGGTCAGCGAGAACGGCGGCGCGACGGCCGGCGCGGCCGCCACCGCGAAGGTGCGGCCGGGCAGCGCCTGCTGGCGCGGCTGCCCGCCGGCGCCGTCGCGCCAGGCCAGCGTCACTGCCGGCAGGCTCAGCTCGCCGGCCTGCTCGGCCACGTAATCGGCGCGATCGATACGTTGCCCGCCCACGAAACCGCCACGGCCATCGGTCAGCGTGGTCACCTCCGGTTCGCGCGCATAGCGCTTGAAACCGGGCACATCGGCCAACGGCGCCGGCGGCAGCAGCATGGCCTGCACCCCTTCGGCGCGCTGCGTAATGCTGCGCGTCACCCGGCCGCCTGCCACCAGCGGGTCCGGCGCCAGCGCGAAGTCCTGCGACACCGTCAGCGCGCCGTGCGGGGCCGGCTGCCCGCCCGCCGCGCCGCCGACGGTGAACGACAGCGGCGCGCTGCTGGCGCTGGCCGGCGTCTTGCCCGGCCCCACCTCGGCGCTGACCGCCAGCGCCGGCACCTGCACCTGGCCCGCGGCGGTGGGACTGAGCAGATAGGTGTAGCGCAGCCCGCTGTACGCCACGCCATTGTGTTCGGCGCGCACCAGCTCGCCTTCGCCCGACGGCGGCGTCACCATCACGCCCGGCAGCGTCAGCGCGGGCAGCCGCGGCGGCTGTGTGAACCAGGTGGTGGTCATCACGTCCAGCTCCAGGCGCAGCGTGGCGCCAGCCTGCGCCGGCGCGCCTGCGGGCAGGCGCGCTGTCACGCGCAGCGGTGGCGCGTCCTGGGCGCGCGGCGCGCCGGCCAGCCCCAATGCCAGCAAGGCCGCGCAGGCGAGCGGCAGCCAGCGCCTCATGGCCGCGCTCCGGCCGCCGCGTCCTCGGCGGCGAACTTGCTGCGCAGGAAGCGCGCCGGCGACAGCGTCAGATTGCGCAGCCAGGCCTCTTCCGAGCCGGCCTGCGCCACCGGCGCCTGGCTCATCTTGCCCGCCTGCGCGGTCCGGTCGGCAATCGTCTGGTCGGGCGGCTCGGCCGGCTGGTCCTGCTGCGTCTGCGCCATGGCGGCCAGCAGGCGCGCGACGATGCCGCGGTTCACCACGGCCGGCTGCCAGCCCGGCTTCAGCGCCAGCGCCCGGTCGTAGGCCGCCAGCGCGGCGTCGTACCGATGCAGGCGAGTCTGGGTATTGCCGACATAGAAATAGCCCTCGGCGCTGGGCAGGGTCGAGAATGCCGCCAGCGCGGCCTTGTAATCGCCGGCTTCGTAGGCCGCCCGGCCTTTCCAGTACGGATCATGGAAATGCCGCGCCGCTTCGTCGTAGCGCCCGTGCTCGAAGGCCCGGCGGCCCTGCTGGTCGGCGGTCAGGAAGGCATCGGCCAGCGCATCGGCGCGCGCCGGCTGCGGCATGCCGGCCATGGCCACGACCAGCACGCCGGCGCTCCAGGCCACGCTCCAGCCGCGGCGCACCGCCAGCAAGGCCAATGGCCAGCACAGCCAGTATCCCGCGTCCTTCCAATGCACCGGCCCGGACTGCGCATCCTGCACCGCACGGAAATGCGCCTGCGCATGCAGCGCGATCCAGTCCTGGTCGTCCGGCCCGCCCGTCAGGCTGCCCAGCGCCGCGCCGGCGGCGCGCGCCAGCTCCTGCAGGGCCTGCGTATCGATGCCGTTCACGCCCACCGCCATGACCAGCACCTGCATGTCGCGCGCGGCCTGGGCCTGCCGGCGCACGGCGTCCATGCGCGCACGGTCGGCGCCGTCGGTCAGGATCAGCAAGGTGCCGCCGGCGCGCTCGGCCGCCAGGGCCTGTGCGGCCAGCGCAATCGCGCCGTCGGCGTCGCGGCCCGGGCGCTCGATCAGGCCGGTGGCCAGGGCCTGCGCAAACAGGTCCAGCAAGCCCGCGTCGTCGGTGGGCGGCAGCACCAGATGACTGCTGCCCGCATAGGCGATCAACCCGGTTCGGGCGGCCGCGCGCCGCGCCGCCAGGTCGCGCAGCACGCGCCTGGCCGCTTCCAGCCGCGTGGGCGGCACGTCCGCGCCGTCCATGGAAGCGGACAGATCCAGCGCCACGATGAGCGGCGCCACGTTGTCCAGATAGGCCGGCTCGTCGCGCTGCCAGGCGGGCCCCGCCGCGGCGACGCCGCCTAGCGCCAGGAACAGCGCCAGCGCATCGATGGGACGCGGCCCGCGGCTGCCCGGCGTGCGCAGCACCAGGTACGGCAGCAGCGCCGGCGCGATGCGCAGGTCGCGCCCGGGCGCGCCGCGCTCGCCGCGGCGCGCCCACCACAGCAGCGCGGTCAGCGGCACGGCCAGCAGCCACCATGGGCGCAGGAAATGGAAGGCGCTCAGGTCTATGTCCATGCGTCCTCCCGGCGCGCCTGCCGGTCCGGGCGCGCCGAGCGCCAGGCGGCCAGGGCCCCGCCCCGCCATGCCACAGCGCCAGCAACGCCAGCGCCGCGCCCAGCGGCATCCAGAAATCCTCGCGCTTGGGCTGGTGGCGCAGCGTGCGCACTTCGTGCGGCGTGATGCGGTCCAGCGTGGCGTACACCTCCTGCAGCGACGCCTGGTCGCGGGCGCGGAAGAAACGCCCGCCGGCGATGCGCGCGATGTCGCGCAAGGCGTCGAAATCCACCCGGTCCTCGCCGCTGGCGGCGGGGTCGCCGATGCCGATGGTGTGCACCACGACCCGATGCTGCGCGGCCAGCTCGGCCGCGCGCGCCGGCGGCACGGCGCTGGCCGTGTCATTGCCGTCGGTCAGCAGGATCAGTATCTTGTCGCGCTCCCGGGCGTGGTCCAGCATGCGGATGCCCAGGCCGATGGCGTCGCCCAGCGCGGTGTTGGGTCCGGCCATGCCCACCGCCGTGCGCTGCAGCAGCAGGCGCAGCGCGGCGTGGTCGCGCGTCAGCGGCGCCTGCGGGTAGGCGCCGGCGCCGAACACGATCAGCCCCAGCCGGTCGTCCGGCCGTTTGTCGATGAAGTCGCCCACTACCGCCTGGACCGCCTGCCAGCGCGACGCCGGCCGGCCCTGCACATCGCGGAAATCCTCGCTGTCCATGGACTGCGAGATATCCACGGCCAGCAGGATGTCGCGCATGGGCTCTACGTGCGTGAGCGGCGGCTCGACCCATTGCGGACGCGCCAGCGCCAGCAGCAGCCACACGGCGACGTTCACCCACAACTGGGCCCGGCCGCGCTGCACGCCCGGGCGCGTGGGCGACTTGCCGGTCAGCGTGGCCATGGCGTCGAAAAAAGGCAGGCGCAGCGCCTGCCGGCCCTGCACGTAGGCCGGCAGCCAGCGATAGGCCGCCAGCGCCAGCGGCGCGGCGGCGAGCAGCCAGGGATACTCAAGCCGCCACATGATGGCTCTCCACCCAGCGGCGGCTGGCCGCGAACAGGCGCGCCAGCGCCGGCGCGTCCAGCGCCCGCACGGCGCCGTCGGGCGCATAGGCCAGCAGCGCCAGCATGCGCGCGCTGTCGTCCGGGAACGCGGCGCCTGCGGCATCCTGCGCGAGGCGCGCCAGCCACGCCTGGCCGCCCAGCGGCGCCACGGCGGGCTGGCCGGCCGCCAGCGCGGTCCGCTTGAGCAGGCCCGGCAAGGCGCGCGCGGCCAGCGGATCGGCGGCCGCGGCGCGCGCCAGCCGCTGCAGCTCGGCCAGCGCCTGGCGCCGGTACCGGTTGCGGCGCCGGCGCCGCCAGCCCGCGTAGCCGGCCCATGCCGCGCCGGCCAGCACAAGCGCCGCCAGCACCGCCCAGCCCCAGGTCTGCGGCCAATACGGCACCGCCGCCGGCAGCGGCAGCTCCTGCAACTGGTCCAGGCCGGGCAGCGCGTCGCTCATCGCCGTGCTCCCGTCTGCAGGCGCCCCAGCGCGCGGCGCAGCTGCACCACTTCGTCCTCGGCCGTGTCGATCGACAGCAGCGGCACACGGCTGCGCCGCAGCAGGTCGGCCACTTCGCGCAGGCGGCCGCTGAAGAAGTCGGCCAGCGGCTGGCGCTCGCGCTGCCGGCCCACGGCAATCTCCAGCTGCAATTCGCCCTGCGTCACCACCAGCCGGCCGCGGCGCGGCAGATCCTGCGCCATGGGATCGAACACCAGCATCGCCACCACGTCGTTGTGCCGCGCCAGCAGGCGCAGCGTGCGCAAGGTCTCGGCGTCGGCGCCGGCGAAGTCGCTCACGATGCACACCAGGCAATCGTGCGGCGCATGCGCCAGCGCGCCGCGCAGCGCCGCGTTCAGTCCGGCGCCCGCCGGCCGCTCGGGCCGCGCCGCGGACAGCCCGGCGTTGGCGCGCGCCACTTCCGCCAGCAGCGCCTGCACCCGGTCGCGGCTGCGCAGCGGCTTGAACGCCCGCACGCCGTCGTCGTCGAACACCAGGCCGCCGACGCGGTCGCCGCCGCGATAGGCGGTCCAGGCCGCCAGCGCCGCCAGACGGGCCGCCACCGCGCACTTGAAGGCGCGCACCGACCCGAAATACATGCTCATGCGCTGGTCCGCCACGATCATCGCGGGCCGGTCGCGCTCCTCGGTATAGGCGCGCACGTACGGCTTGCCGTAGCGCAGCGACGCGCGCGGGTCGAGCTGGCGCAGGTCGTCGCCCGGCACATAGCGCCGCAGTTCGGCGAAGTCCAGCCCGCGGCCGCGCAGCCGCGAGCCATGCAGGCCGGCCAGCACGCTGCCCAGCGGCTGGCCGGCCACGAACGACAGGCCGCCCACGGCCGCTTCCAGCGCCATCAGTTCGGGCAACGGCGGGTGGACGGGATGGGCGGCGCGCGGCATCGGCGTTCCTAGGCGGGCACGGCCACGGTGTCCAGCAGCCGGTCGATGACCTGTTCGGCCGTGACGCCGTCGGCCACCGCGTCGTACGACAGGTGCAGGCGATGGCGCAGCACGGGATGCGCCACGGCGCGCACATCGTCGGGCGAACTGAAGTCGGCGCCGGCCAGCCAGCCATGCGCGCGCGCCGCGCGGTCCAGCGCGATGGCGCCGCGCGGGCTGGCGCCGATCTGTATCCAGCGGCCCAGCTCGGCGTCGTAGTCGGCCGGCCGCCGCGTCGCGTTGACCAGATCCACGATGTAGCGGTCGACCGCCGGCGCCACATACAGGGCGGCCGCCGCGTCCCGGCAGGCAAACAACTCCTCCTGCGCAAGCCGCGTCGCGGCGGCCGCGCCGGGCTGGGGCGCGGCGCGCAGCAAGGCCAGCATCGCGCTCTCGTCGTCGGCGGCCGGATAGTCCAGCCGGATCTTCATCAGGAAACGGTCCATCTGCGCTTCCGGCAGCGGATACGTGCCCTCCTGCTCGATGGGGTTCTGGGTGGCCAGCACCATGAACAGCGGCGCCATCGGCCGCGTCACCCCGCCCACCGTGATCTGCCGCTCCTCCATCGCCTCCAGCAGGGCCGATTGCACCTTGGCCGGCGCGCGGTTGATCTCGTCGGCCAGCGGTTGCCGAACAGCGGCCCCTGCTGGAACTCGATGCGCTGGCGGCCTTCGGCGTCCTGCTGCAGCACGTCGGCGCCGGTGATGTCCGAAGGCAGCAGGTCGGGCGTGAACTGGATGCGCCGCATGGTCGCGTCCAGGTGCGCCGCCAGCGCCTTGACCGTGCGCGTCTTGGCCAGGCCCGGCAGGCTTTCGAGCAACACGTGGCCATCGGCCAGCAAGGCGACCAGCACGTGGCGGATCACCGCCGCCTGCCCCAGCACCGCCGCCGACACCGCCTGTTCCAACGCCAGAATGCCATCACGATTGGCTATGCATGCTCCTGTGTGTGTCCGCGCCCACGTGCGCGGGCCGCCGGCGCGCGCCGGCTCAGCGGCTGGCGAGGCGGCCCTGGCGGGCCTGGGCCAGCTTCCATTGCTCCGGCGTCATCACCGTTCGAAAGCCCAGGTGCGACATGGGATTGAGCGGATCGGTGCCCCGCCGCGCGCTGGCGCGGTAGCTGATGCAATAGGTGTCGCTGCACAGGAAGGAACCGCCGCGCGTCACGCGCTTGGGCGCCGCGGCCGGCACATTGCCGTCGTCCGGGTCGAAACTGTCGGCGGGGCCGGCCGGATCGAGCGGGGGTTCGCGGTACTGGGCCTGGATCCGGAACGCGTCGGCCCGGTACCAGTCGGCCGTCCATTGCCACACATTGCCGGCCATGTCGTAAAGGCCATAGCCATTGGGCGCGAAGCTGCCCACCGGCGTCGTGCCGACCTGCACTTTCTCGTCCTTGACGACCGGAAACGGCTGCTGCTGGCGGGTATCCCAGATGTTGGCCATGGCCTGGCCCTGCGGCAGCAGCTCGTCGCCCCAGGTGTAGGTGGCCTGCTCCAGCCCGCCGCGCGCGGCGAATTCCCATTCGGCCTCGGTGGGCAGGCGCTTGCCGGCCCAGCGGGCATAGGCTTGCGCGTCTTCGTACGACACCTGCACGACCGGGTGGTCGTCCTTGCCGTCGATGCCGCTGCCCGGCCCTTGCGGATGGCGCCAGCTGGCGCCCGGCACGAAGCGCCACCAGCGCGAATAGTCGCGCAGCGAGACTTCGCTCCGGGTGCCCACGAATACCATGGCGCCGGGCGCCAGCTGGCTGTCGTCCGGACGCGGCGTGCCGGGCGGCAGCTGCGGCCGCAGGTCTTCCCAGCGCGGCTTGCGTTCGGCGGTCGTCAGGTAGCCGGTGGCTTGCACGAAGCGGCGGAACTGTGCGTTGGTGACGTCGTGCACGTCCATCCAGAACCCGCTGACCCGCACCTGGTGCGCGGGGCGCTCGTTGGGCTGCGACAGCTTGTGGTCATTGCCCATGAGGAACTGGTGGCCGGGAATCCAGGCCATGCCGGCCGGCCCCGCCTTGCCGTCGCCCAGCCTGACGGCGGGCGCCTGCGGCGCATCGGACGTGCTCGCCACATAGGCGCCCAGCGCGCCCGCGGCGCCCACGATGGTCGCCATGGCCAATGCGATCTTCAGCTGCTGCTTCACGGCCCTTCTCCGTCACGCGTCTGAGAACGGAGCGCCCCACAGAGGCGCCATCGCCAACACGGTACCGCCAAGGCTTGCCAGATCCAGCTGAATGTCCCCCGATCCGCGCCCAGGGAGACATTCGACCCTGGCAGGATACCCAGTTTTGTTTTCAGTTGTCATCAACTTTGGGGCAATCGGTAACCTTGCGCACCGGCTTGACGACCCTGGGGAATCGGCAGAAACTCGCCGGGCAGGCAGCGAGCCAGCGCGCATCCACCGACCAGCCCCCCATGTTCCGGATGCCATCCGCCGCCTGGCTGCTCGTCCGTCCGGCTTCCTACGCAGCGATCGTGGAGACAATATGCGCAGCAGGTTTGCATGGCGCTTTTGCAACGCCGGTCTGGCGCTGGCCGCCCTGCCCGGCGCGGCACGCGCCACCGAAGGCGCGCTGGGCAGGCTGGTCACGGGCACGACGGTGCAGCCCAATGCCGGTGTGGTGTCGCCGCAACCCATTACGGTGCTGAGCCTGGGCCAGCTCTATCTCGACGGCAGGATAGGCGGCAGCCGCGAAGTGCCCGTGGCGGGCAAGACCTCGCTGGGCCTGGACGCCGAAATGGCCCTGACCCTGGCTACGCTCATGAAGACCTGGGACACCGGCCCCGGACGCTGGAACTTCGCCTCCAGCCTGACCGTCCCCTACCTGTGGCTCAAGATCACCGCCACGCTGGCCGGCGAGCGCGGACGCGCGGCCCGCGAAAGCGACATCGCGTCCAATCTGTTCGACCTGAACTTCACGCCCCTGATCGCCGGCTACCACTTCTCCGAGACCCAGCACCTGGCCCTGAGCCTGAGCATCTGGGCGCCCACCGGCAAGTACGACGCCGACGCGCTGGCCAACCCCAGCCTGAACAACTGGACCTTCATTCCGCAGGTCGCCTATACCGGCATGTTCCCCGAACACGGCCTGCAGCTCGACGCCGTGGCCAACGTGCAGTTCTATACCCGCAATACGGCCACCGACTACCGCAACGCGCCGATCTTCGGCCTGGAGCTGATGGGCCGCAAGCTGTTCGGCAACGGCGTGGGCGCCGGGCTCATCGTCGGCACCCAGCAGCAGCTGGGGCCGGACAAGGGCCCGACGGCCGACCGCCTCAACGGCTTCGAGGGCCGCGACTGGGCGCTCGGCCCCATCCTCACCTATGACCGCAAGCTGGCGGACCAGCGTTCGCTGTCGTTCAGCCTGCGCTGGACCCCCACCATCAGCAGCACGCGCCGGCTCGACAGCGACAGCACCGTGCTGGGCACCGTCGCGCTGATCTTCTGACCCGCCGGGATCTCGCGGACTTTCCAGGCCGCGCCGCGCGGCCGCGCGCATTCATAAAATATTCTGCTGAATCCATAAAAAGATTTGGTTTTGCCTGCCCGCCCGGGTCTGCCTTAATGTGCGCCTGGCGCGGGCGAGATCGTCGCCTGCCTTCAGTCACGACAACAAGATGGAGACTCGCATGCGATTGATTCGCCGATTTGCCCATGCCTTGGCCGTGGTGGGCTCGGCTGGATTCCTGGCCGCCCCGGCGGCCGCCAGTACCGGTACCTACCCCGACAAGCCGATTCACCTGCTGGTGGCGTTCTCCACCGGCGGCGTGCTGGACACGCTGGCGCGCACCATGGCCAGCGAACTGTCCACCCGCTACGGCCAGTCGATCGTGGTGGAAAACCGCACCGGCGCCAGCGGCAATATCGGCACCGACCTGCTGGCGCGCGCCAAGCCCGATGGCTACACCATCGGCATGGGCACCATCGCCACCCACGGCATCAACCCCGCGCTCTATGGCGAGCGCCTGCCCTACGATCCGGTCAAGGGTTTCACCCCGCTGGCCCTGCTGGCCGAGCAGACCAATATCGTGCTGGTCAACAACGACCTGCCGGTAACCTCGATTCCGACATTGATCGAATACCTGCGCGCCAACCCCGGCAAGGTCGCCTATGGGTCGGCCGGCAACGGCAGCTCGCAGCACCTGTCGGGCCAGCTGTTCAAGCTGGCCGCCGGCGTCGAGCTGCTGCACGTGCCGTATCGCGGCAGCGTGCCGGCGCTGACCGACCTGGTGTCGGGCCAGGTGCAGCTGATGTTCGTCGACGTGCCCGCGGCGCTGCCCTTCATCAAGAGCGGCAAGGTGCGCCCGATCGCGGTCACCGCCGCGCATCGCTCGTCGGCCTTCCCCGATCTGCCCACGGTGGCCGAGCAAGGGCTGGAAGGCTTCAACGTGCGCGCCTGGTTCGGCGTGCTGGCTCCGGCGGGCACGCCCGCGCCGATCGCCGAGAAACTGTCGGCTGATATGATCGCCGCCGTGCAGCAGCCGGCCATCCGCGAGCGCCTGGAAGCGCTGGGCATGGACATCAAGACGCTCGATGGCCCGGCCTTCGGCCAGTTCATCCAGGACGAGATCGCCCGCTGGGACGAGATCGTCAAGCGCTCGGGCACCCGACTCGAATGAACCATCGGGCCGGGCCGAAGCGGCCCGGCCCTCACCAGGACACACTATGGGACGACTTTCGGGGCGCAACGCCCTCATCACCGGCGCGGCCGTCGGTATCGGCGCGGCCATGGCGCGCCGCTTCTGCGCCGAGGGCGCGAGCGTGCTGCTGGGCGATATCGATGCCGAGCGCGGCCAGGCGCTGGCCGCGGAGCTGGCCGCAACCGGCGCGCGCGCGCGTTTCGCGCGCCTGGACGTGACCGACGAAGACAGCGTGCGGCAAGCGTTGGAGCTGGCCGAGGCCGAGCATGGGCCGCTGCACATCCTGGTCAACAACGCCGGCGGCTCCAGCCTGAACGACCGCTCGGTGGTGGAATTCGCGCTGGAGGAATTCTGGCGCGCCATCAACATCGACCTGCTGGGCACCGTGCTGTGCTGCCGCCATGCCATCCCGCGCATCGCCGCGGCCGGCGGCGGCGCGGTCGTCAACATGGGGTCGATCGCGGCCCTGCGCGGCCTGAAAGGGCGCGACGCCTACACGGCCGCCAAGGGCGGCGTGCATGCGCTCACGCGCTCGATGGCGGTGGAGTTCGCCGAGCAGCGCGTGCGCTGCAACGCCATCGCGCCCGGCGCCGTGCTGTCCGAGCGCATGGCGCGCTTCATCGATGAGGATCCGCGCGTGGCCGCGGCGGTGTCGCGCCACCTGCTGGGCCTGCCCGAACCGGACGAAATCGCCGCGATGGCGGTGTTCCTGGCCAGCGAGGAATCGCGCCACGTGACCGGCTCGATCTTCCAGATCGACGGCGGGCGCGCCGCGGCCGCGTAAGAACCGCGCAACGGCCGCGCCTCGACGACCGGCGCGCGCCGCGCCCCGGCCCAGTAACCCTGAGCGCGTCACCGGTACTGGCCGATCCGCCCGCCGCCCTGCCTAGAATCGGCAGGAGCGTGTCTTTCAAGGGAGCGGCCTGCGGGCCGCGTCGATGCGGCGCTCCATCGTCCTTTCGGCGGACTACTTATGGTCGAGGCCATCGAGACGTTCCATTGGGGCGCCATATTCCAGATCGTTCTGATCGACATCCTGCTCGGCGGCGATAACGCCGTCGTGATCGCGCTGGCCTGTCGCAACCTGCCGCGCCGGCAACGCATCAAGGGCATCCTGTGGGGCACGGCCGGCGCGGTGCTGCTGCGCGTGCTGCTGATCGCCTTCGCGCTGGTCCTGCTCGACATTCCGTTTCTCAAGGCCCTGGGCTGCCTGCTGCTGGTCTGGATAGGCGTCAAGCTGCTGGCCCCGCATGAGGACGCGCACGGCAACATCACCGGCGGCACCTCGGTGCTGGCCGCGATCCGCACCATCATCCTGGCCGATTTCGCCATGAGCCTGGACAACGTCATCGCCATCGCCGGCGCGGCCCAGAACGCGCAGGCCGACCACCAGCTGTACTACGTGATCTTCGGGCTGTGCGTGAGCGTGCCCATCATCGTCTGGGGCAGCACGCTGGTGCTCAAGCTGATCGACCGCTTCCCGCTGGTCGTCACCCTGGGTGCCGGCCTGCTGGGCTGGATCGCCGGCGGCATGCTCATCACCGACATCTACGTGGTCGAGCGCTGGGGCGAGCCCGCGCCCATGCTGAAGCTGGCCGTGGAAGCCGCCGGGGCGCTGGTGGTGGTGGCGGCCGGCAAGTGGCTGGCGGCCCGCCGCCGCCATGCCCGGCCGACCCACGACGAATCGGCCTCCACCACGCCGGGCGGCTAGCCGTCCGAAACCGGCGCCGGCGCCGCCCGCACGGCGAACACCGCGTTGGCCTTGAGCATCAGCCTGTCTTCGACCTGCAGCAGGCAAGTGGCGTAGATGAGCCGGCGCCCCTGCTTGTCGATGCGCACCTGCGCCTGCAGCCAGTCGCCCGGCTTGACCGCGCTCAGGTATTCGACCGACATCTGCACCGTCACCACCGACGCCTGTGCCCGCCGCGAGATACAGTAGCCCAGCGCGCTGTCGGCCAGCGTGGCCAGCAGCCCGCCGTGCGCGATGCCGTGCATGTTGGTATGCGGCGGTCCCACGCGCACGGCCAGCGCGTCGTCGGCCTCGCGCACGTAGAAGGTGCCTAGATCGGCCAGATGGGCCATGAAGGGGCTGCCCGGCCGCCAGGGCGCGAAACCGTCGGGAATGGAATCGTTCATAAACAGGGATGGTTGGAGGAATGCCATCCAGCGTACCACCAGCCCGGCGTGCGTGCGCGCTCATGGGCTGCGGAAATCACTTCCGTGTTTTATTTAATATATTTAATATCAACAAGTTAAGTATATTTTTTAATCTTGATTATTTAAAGTGACTTCTAAACAAATGGTAGCCCGGACGAGCCGGGTTGCGGCGCTTTGCGCCGCAGCCCATGGGAGCGCGCAAGGAGAATTATGCTGATGAACGCATAATTTTCAGATTAACTGCTAAAATATGCTACCGATCGCATAAATTAAGACGTGCTCATCAGATCGCTGCTCTTCGATTTATGCGTTTCACAGCATTTTTTTCTTGGTCGGGTGTATTTTATGCCTCTTGCCGCATATATTTCGATGAAGACCTTGCCGGACGTGGGCGCGCGCTTCAGAACCTTGCGCAAACAGGCCCGCAAAACCCAGCGCGAGCTGGCCGCCGCGACGGGCATGCGTCAGGAAGCCATCTCCCGCTTCGAGGCCGGTTCGGCGAGCGACTTTTCCCTGAACAAGCTGCTGACGCTGCTGCAGGCCCTGGACCTGGAATTCGACTTCAAGCCGGCCGTGCGCCGCCCCGATCTCGACGATCTGCTGGCCGAGCGACGCGGCCGCCTGGACGACGCCAAGGACCCGTCTTGAAGCTGAACGTCTTCGTCCACGGGACCCGAGTCGCCCTCCTCGACAGCCCCGATGGCTTCCAGCATCGGCTGGCCTACCTGCCCGAAACGGACCCGGCCAGATTCGCATCGCTGACGATGCCGGTGCGCGCCGAGCCCTGGCGCTGGCCAACGCTGCATCCCTTCTTCCAGGTAAGCCTGCCCGAGGGATTTCTTCTCATGCTGCTCAAGGAGCAGCTCGGTCCCCAACTGGGCGCCAGGCAGCTGGATCTCCTGGCAGTCGTCGGCCCGAACATGATCGGCCGCGTCCAGGTCAGCGCGGGCGCGACGCTCGAGCCCGCGATGGCACTCGAGAGCCTGGATCCGCTGCTGCACGGGCCGGCATCGCAACAGGTCTTTCTGGAACTGATGGCCCAATACGCCGCCTCCGGCGTCTCGGGCGTGGTCCCCAAATTCCTCACGCCGGCAACCCAGGCGCTCTTTCGCAAGGGCACCATCGCCACCGAGCGGCATATTGTCAAGGGCAGCTCCGAGCATCAACCCTTCGTGGCCCTCAACGAGCATCTTTGCATGACGGCCGCGCAAGGCACCGGCATCCCGGTGGCACGCACCAGAGTGTCCGACGACGGACAAGTGCTGGTGGTCGAGCGATTCGACATCGATCCGGCTACCGGCCGCCGCCTGGGCTTCGAGGACTTCTGCAGCCTGCTGGGCCTGTCGGCCGACGAAAAATACGACAGCACCTGGGAGCGCGTGGCCCGCGTGGCCAGCGATTACGTGCGGCCGGAAGGACGGCTGCAAGCCCGCACCCAATTGGCGATCACGCTGCTGCTGAGTTTCGCATTGGGCAACGCGGATTGCCACGCCAAGAATCTTGCCCTCGTCTATGACACGATCGACGACGTGCGCATCGCACCGGTCTATGACATGTTGACGATTCTTGCCTACGACCGCTATGCGGCCAATCCGCCCGGCATGGCCCTCGATGGCCGCAAGTCATGGACCATGTCCAAGGCCTTGTGGCGTTACCTGCAGCAGCACCTCGGTTTCGCACCCGCTGCGCAGCGCGAGCTGGTCGACCGGGTGTGTTCGGCGATCGCCGACACCGTGCCGCAACTCAAGGCGCACATCCGCCATACGCCGGGTTTCGAGCCGGTCGGCTTGCGCATGCTGTGGGAATGGAACGAGGGTATGAAGCGGCTGAGCGAACGCCGGCAGATCGCCGTTCCCGACTGGGTCGCAACGGCGCGCGACGAGGGGCTGCCACGGCCCGCTCCCGCCGCGCACTTTGCCGCGCAACGCATCGGCGAGTCGCCGCTGCTGGCGCCACGCAGGCGCCGCCAGCCGGCGCGGCCGCCATCCTGAGCGGCGTTGCGGGTTCAATGCATGGAATGCCCGCCAGGCCGCTTCCTCAGGCCTGCTCGGCGACTTCCTGCTGGACCAGGAAAGGCAGCATGGCGTCGCGGGTCTGTTCCATGTGCTTGAGCAGCACGCGCACCGCGCCATCGGCGTCGCCGTCCAGGATGCGCTGCAGCAGGTCGTCGTGCTCGGTCTCGAGCTCCGCCGCCACGGCCGCCAGGGGCAACAGCGCGCGCTGGTAGATGGCCGAGGCCTCGGCCAGCTGGCGCACGATCTGCAGCAGCCGGGGGCTGCCGCAGGCGCGCATCATGACGAGGTTGAACTCCTCGTGGCGCGCCAGCCATTCCGGGTTCAGCTTCTGCGGGTCGTCGGGCGAGACCACGGCGGTGCCGCCCAGACGATGGTGCGCGGCCACCACGTCCGACTGCCAGTTGAGGTCGCCGCGCGCGATCGACTGGCGCAGCGCCAGGCTCTCGACCACGCCGCGCTGCTCGAACAGATCCACCAGATCCTCGGCCGACAGCCCGCGCACCGCGAACCCGAATTGGGGCTGCAGCTCGACCAGTTGCTCGCCGGCCAGGCGATTGAGGGCCTCGCGCACGACATTCAGGCTGACGCCGTGCTGCTCGGATAGCTGGGAAACCTTGAGCCGCTGGCGCGGCATGAATTGTCCGGTAAGGATCTGCGCGCGCAATTGCGCGTAGACCTCGGCATTGAGTGTGCGCCCGTTCTTCGCGTTTTTCATGATGTGGCTGACCAATAGTGCGGCAATGGTAGCACACGCGGCACCCATAACTGATTTTCAATGCAAGTATGGATTCTACTGTACGGGTTTACGCGGTGTTGTTTTGATCGATTTGAATACATAGAATCCATTTTAATTCGAAACAACCATTGCCATGCCATGTCCCTACCCGACGGATACACCCTCTCGCATCTCCCCTTCGAAGGCACGCAATGCGCCTACCTGCGCGGCGGCAGCGGGCCGACGCTGCTGCTGGTGCATGGCTCCGGTCCGGGCGCGTCCAGCCTGGGCAATTGGCGCGCGGTGCTGCCGGCGCTGGTGCGCCGCTTCGACGTGGTCGCCATGGACCTGGTCGGTTTCGGGCAGAGCGGCCGCAAGCCCGCCGCGCCGTATTTCGATTTCGACATGTGGGTTCGCCAGGTACGCGCCATGATGTCCCACCTGGGCGAGGGGCCGATCGGGCTGGTCGGCCACTCGCTGGCCGGCGCCCTGGCGCTGACGGTGGCCAGCGGCAATCCGGCGGTGCGCGGCGTGGTGGCCACCGGCACCATGGGCATCCCCTTCGCGCCGAACGACGCGACGCGCCGCACCTGGAAGTGCCCGCGCAGCCGCCCGGAACTGGTGCGGGCGCTGCAGGGGTTGATCCACGACCATTCGGTCATCGACGAGGCCTATCTCGCCGTGCGCGAGCCGGTCATCTTCGCGCCGGGCTATGCCGATTACTTCGACGCCATGTTCGACGCCGCGCCCGCAACCTATATCGCCGCGGCCACGCTGTCGGAACGGACGCTGCGCGGCATCCGCTGTCCGGTGACGCTGCTGCACGGGCGCGACGACGCCGCCTTCCCGCCCGCCGCCTCGCAACGGATCGCAGAACAGCTGGCCGATGCCGACCTGGTGCTGCTGGCCGGTTGCTCCCATTCGGTGGCCTTCGAGCGGCCGGACGTTTTCCTCGCCATGGTGCACCAGCGGTTTGGCGCACTTCCCTACTTTCTCTGAATATCCCCATGAAAACAGGCTACGTACTCAAAGGCAGGGTCATCGACGGCACGCTCGGTCCGGCGCTGGAGCAAGGCGCCGTCGTCACCGAGGGCGAGCGCATCGCCTGGGTCGGCCCGCAATCGGGCTTGCCCGCGCAATACGCCGGCGACCGCCATACGGTGGTGGATCTGCCCGGGCGCACCATCATGCCCGGCCTGATCGACGCCCATACCCATATCTCCTTCGGCGAGTCCCGCTCGGAGGAAGAGAATGCGCTTTATACGCCGGTCGAGTTCCGCACCGCCAAGGCGCTGTGGTATGCCCGCAAGGTGCTGCAGGCCGGCGTGACCAGCGCCTTCGACGCGGCCACCAGCTACAACATCGCCCAGGCGGTGCGCGACGCCATCGACACCGGCATGTTCGAGGGTCCGCGCTTCACGGTCTCGGGCAAGCAGCTGACCAATCACCATGGGCTGGAGGATTCGTTCCCCAACGAAATGGCGTTTCCGCCCGGGCAAAGCGCGGTGCTGGTCAAGACGCGCGAGGACCTGGTCGAGGCGATCCACTACCAGGTCAAGGACGAGGTCGACGCCATCAAGGTATCGGGGTCGAACGACAACCTGATCACGCCCGATGCGCTGGGGTCGTCGGCGTTCACCTACGAAGAATTCAAGATCATCGCCGACGAGACCCATCGCCTGGGGCGCCTGTGCAGCGTGCACGCCCGCTCGCGCGACGCGGCGCTGTATGCCGCGCAGGCCGGCTTCGACAATCTGTTCCACGCTTCGTACATCGACGACGAAGGCATCGAGGCATGCCTGAAGAACGGGTGCGTGATCACGCCGACGCTGACCCTGCTGGTCAACCTTGTCGAAGCCAAGCAATCGCACGCGGGGGCGTCCAGCGCCCAGGCCTTCCGCCAAGAGATCGAGGCGGCCAGCGTGAATCTGCGGCGCGCCTACGACGCGGGCGTGCCCCTGCTGGCCGGCAGCGAGAGCGGCTGGTCGCCGGTGCCGTACGGCCACTGGCACGCGCGCGAGATGGAGATCTTCGTCAAGCTGCTGGGCCTGACGCCGCTGCAGGCCATCCACGCCAATACGCTGGCCTGCACACGCCTGCTGGCGCGCCACGGCCACGAGGTCGGCAAGCTGGAGGCCAGCCGCCTGGCCGACGTGCTGGTGCTGCCGGGCAATCCGCTCGAGGACATCACCTTGTTGCAGCGGCCCAGCCGCTTCGACTACATCTTCAAGGGCGGCACGCCGGTGGACCGCACCGCGCCGGCGCCGCGCGTGCGCAAGTGGTACGAACGCACCAAGATCTTCCTGGCCGGCGTCTATGAGTACGACCAGGAGAACGCCTGCGGGCGCCTGGTGCAGTGACCTTCCGATTCTTCCCAACCGGGCGCCGCGCGGCGCCTTCCCCCAAGGACATGAACATGAGTCAAGCAGCCGTGCAGTATCTCAACCCCGAAGGCGCCGCGCCGGCGCAGGGCCTGTACTCGCACGCCACGCGCGTGCGCGCGGGCGACCTGTACTTCGTCGCCGGGCAACTGGCGGTGGGCCGCGACGGCGCCGTGGCCGGCGTCGGCGATTTCGAGGCGCAATTCGACCAGGTGTTCGGCAACCTGCGCGATGTGCTGGCCGGCCTGGGCGTCGATTTCAACGACGTGGCCAAGTTCACGACCTACCTGGTGCACTCGCAGGACATCCCGCGCTTCATGCGCAAGCGCGCCGAACTGTTCCCCACGCTGTTCGCCGGCAAGGCCTATGCGCCCAGCACCCTGCTCATCGTGGACCGGCTGGTCAAGGAAGAGTTTCTCATCGAAGTCGAGGCGGTCGTGCGCGCGCGCGACTGATCCCCACCCGCAACGGAATCCAACGTGAAATACATCAGCTTCGAACTGCCCGACGGCCGCCGCCATGCCGGCGTCATGACCGGCCCGGACACCCTCGTCGACCTCACCGACGCCATGGACCTGCCCGACCTGCTGACCTTGCTGCAACGGCACGGGCAACTGGCCGGCGACGTCGCCCGGCTGGCCGCGCAGGCGCGCCATACGGTGGCGCTGGACGCGGTGCGCGTGCTGGCGCCGCTGCCCAATCCGCCGCGCAATGTGTTCTGCGTGGGCAAGAACTACCACGAGCATGCCCGCGAGTTCGCCCGCAGCGGCTTCGACTCCAGCGCGGCGGCCGGCGCCGTTCCCGCCGCGCCCATCATCTTCAGCAAGCCGCCCTCGTCGGTCAGCGGGCCGGGCGACGCCATCGACACCGCGCTCGATCCGTGCGATTCGGTCGATTACGAAGCCGAGCTGGCCGTGGTGATCGGCAAGGCCGGGCGCGTCGCCCCGGACGACGACCCGTGGTCTTTCGTGTTCGGCTACACGCTGGTCAACGACGTGACCTCGCGCGGCCTGCAGAAACGCCATAGCCAATGGCTGCTGGGCAAGGGCATCGACGGGTACTGCCCGATGGGCCCCGCCCTGGTCAGCGCCGACGAGATCGGCGACATCGGCGCCCTGGAAATCACCTGCGAGGTCAATGGCGAACTGCGCCAGTCCGCCCGCCTGTCGGACCTGATCTTCGACATTCCCACCCTGGTGCGCGCCATCGGCGCATCCATCACGCTGCAGCCCGGCGACGTGATCGCCACCGGCACGCCCGTGGGCGTGGGCATCGGCTTCACCCCGCCCAAGTACCTGCGCCGCGGCGACGTGGTGCGCGTGCGCGCCGAACCGATCGGCGTGCTGGAAAACCCTGTCATCTGACCCTGCGCCGCCCCTGACGGCCATTCGGGAGTTGCCGCCATGATGCATTCCGAAGGCGCCGCCAGCGCGGCGCCCTCCCCCCAGCCGCCGCCGCTGTTGCGCTTGCGGCAGATCAGCAAGCGCTTCGGCGCCACCCAGGCGCTGGACGATGTGTCCGTATCGTTCGAGGCCGGCAAGGTGCACTGCCTGCTGGGCGAGAACGGCGCGGGCAAATCGACCATAGGCAAGATCGTCGCCGGGCTGTTTGCGCCGGACAGCGGCGCGCTGCTGCTCGACGGCCACGAAGTGCGCCTGGCCGACGCCAGCGAGGCGCGCCGGCGCGGCATCGCCGTCGTGTACCAGGAGCTGTCGCTGGCGCCGGACCTGTCGGTGCGCGCCAACCTGTGCCTGGGCGCCGAGGCCGGGCGCCGGCCCTGGTCGCCCTTGCGGCGCGGCGCCGAGACCGCGCAAGTCGGCGCCGTGCTGGCGCGGCTGGGGCTGGACCTGGACATGGAAGCGCCGGTGCGCCAGCTGCCCGCCGGCGTGCAGCAGCTGGTGGAGATCGCCAAATCGCTGATGAGCAGCCCGCGCATCGTGATCTTCGACGAGCCGACCGCCATGCTGGGCGCGGCCGAGAAGCAGCGCTTCTTCGAGGTGGTGCGCGGCCTGCGCGCCGACGGCATCGCCTGCATCCTGGTCACCCACCACATGGACGACGTCGAAGCGGTGGGCGATTGCGTCACCATCATGCGCAATGGCCGGCGCGTCGACTCGTTCGACCTGCACGCCGGCATCACCAGCGACGCGGTGCTGGAGAAACTGACCGGACGCCGCGAAGTGCTGGCGGCCGCCGCCGAGGCGCCGCGCCGGCTCGGCGCCACCCGGCTGCGCATCGCGCTGCCGGCCGGCGGCGGGCTGGCCGGCATCGAAGCGCGCGCCGGCGAGGTGGTGGGCTTCTATGGCGTGCTGGGCTGCGGCGCGGGCGAACTGATGTACGGCCTGGTGGGCCTGGACGGACCGCCGCGCGCCGACTACTACCTGGACGACGCCCCTTATCGGCCGCGCAATCCGGCCGCGGCCTTGCGCCAGGGCGTGGGGCTGCTGCCGGCCGGCCGCCAGAGCCACGGCGTGCTGACCGGCCGCTCGATCCGCGAGAACCTGATGCTGACCCAGCTCGACCGCGTCAGCCGCTGGCAATGCATCGATCCGGCCCGCGAGGCCGCCTGGGCGCGCGAACAGCTCGAACGCGCCGGCGTCAAGCACGGCGACCCCGCCGACCCGATCGAAAGCCTGAGCGGCGGCAACCAGCAAAAGGCCTTGCTGGCCCGCGCCCTGGGCGCGGCGCGCCGGCTGTTGCTGCTGCACGAACCCACGGCCGGCGTGGACATCCTGGCCAAGCAGCACATCCACGAACTGGTGCGCGCGGCGGCCGCGCAAGGGTTGACCGTCGTGGTGCTGTCCAGCGACCTGCCCGAGGTGATCGCCCTGTGCGACACCGTCTACACCTTCTTCCACGGCGCGGCCGTCGCGCGCTACGCGCAGCCCGGCCCGGATTGCCAACCCCACATCCTCGCCGATGTCCTCGGCCAACGGGAGTCCCAGCATGCTCACTAAGACCCTGGCCGTATCCCGCGCCGCGCGCCCCGCGCCGGCCGCGCGCCTGGCCGACGCCATCCTGCCGCTGATCATCGCGTTGATCGCGCTGGTCGCCAGCCTGATCGAACCGCGTTTCGCCTCGCTGGACAACCTGACCAACCTGGCCTGTCAGCTGGTGCCGCTGCTGATCCTGTCGGTCGGGCAGGCGTTCGCCATCCTGCGCGGCGGCCTGGACCTGTCCATGTCGTCCGTGCTGTCGCTGGCGGGCGTGGCCGGCGTGCTGGCCATGCCCGCCTGGGGCGTCGCGGCGGGGCTGGCGGTGATGCTGGCCGTGGGGCTGGCCGCCGGCGTCGTCTCGGGCTTCATCATCGCGCGCTTTCGCACCACCCCGCTGGTGGTCACCCTGGGCATGCTGTCGGTGACCCAGGCCATCGCGCTGATCCTGTCCGGCGGCGTTCCCATCTACGACGTGCCGGCGCCCTATGTGAACGCGGTGGGCTTCGGCAGGACCCTGGGCCTGCCCAACATGGTCTGGATCGCCGCCGCCGTGACGCTGGCCGCCGCCTTCGCGCTCAAGCGCACCGTGTTCGGCCGCTACGTCTACGCGCTGGGTTCGAGCGAGTCGGCAGCGTCCAAGGCCGGCGTGAACGTGCAGCGCTACACGGTGATGGTGTATGCCGCCAGCGGCCTGTGCGCCGCGGTGGGCGCCGTGGTGCTGACCGCCTGGACCAGTTCGGCCCAGCCGGTAGCCGTGCCCGGCCTGACGCTGCAATCGATCGCCGCCGTCGTGCTGGGCGGCGTCGCGCTGACCGGCGGCAGCGGCAGCATCGTGCAGGTCTTTCTGGGCGTGCTGGTGCTGTCCGTGCTCTCCAATGCCATGAACATCACCGGCGTATCGGCGTACTTCCAGACGCTGGTCGTCGGCGTGGTCATCATCATCGCGGTCATCCTGGACCGCTTTCGTCGAAGCTGAACCGGGCCCGCGCCCGTCACACCACAAGGGGAATACAACCATGACACTCTTCGGCAAGACCTCGCGCAGGCCGGGCCTGCCGCGCCAGGCTGCCGGCCTGGCCCTGGCGGCGTGCGCCCTGGCCAGCCTGCCGGCGCAGGCCAAGGAATCCGACGGCGACCGCCTGCAGGGCATCGTCGAACCCATCGTCGCCAGGCAGCCTCTCAAGCTGGGCGTGACCGTGGTGCACCTGCTGGACAATTTCTACAAGGGCATCGCCTACGGCATCGTCGACGAAGCGCGGCGCAGCAACGTGGAAGTGGTGCAGGTGGCGGTGGCCGGCGCCTACGGCAACGTGCAGCAGCAGTTCGCGCAACTGCAGTCGTTCAAGACCCTGGGCGTGGACTACGCCGTGCTGTCGCCGGCGGCCTATTCGGGCTACGACCCGGTGGTCGCCGACCTGGCCAGGTCCGGCATCAAGACCATTTCCGCCGGCATCCCGGTCAACAGCGACAAGATCGCCTTCGGCGTGCTGCAGGACGACACCCTGATCGGCAAGGTGCTGGGCAAGGCGCTGTGCGACGACGGCGCGCAGGGCAAGCAGGTCATCGTCGTGCCCGGAGCCGCCGGGCTGGAATGGCCGCGGCTGCGCTACGAAGGCTTCAAGGAAGTGGCCTCCGCCTGCGGCGCCAAGCTGACGCCGGCGGCCTTCCGCGGCGAAATGAGCCTGGCCGACGGCATGGCGCAGACGCAGGACCTGCTGATGCGCACCCCGGACGCCGAATACGTGTTCACCCCGGTCACCTTCCTGGGCATAGGCGCGGTGCGCGCGGCCCGCCAGGCCAACCGCCCCGTCAAGGTGCTGACCTCGGCCATGGTCAAGGAGAACGAAGCCATGATCCGCGAGGGCCGCCTGCTCGCGGTCGCCTCCGAGCCGGGCGTCATCATGGGGCGCCTCATTGTCCAGTACGCCATCCGCGAACACGAAGGACTGCCCATGCCGCCGCTGGACAAGCCGACCCGCAGCGTGCCCTACCCGCACTTCAACGTCCCCATCACCGTGGTGGACAAATCCAACGTCGACACCCACCCGTACGCGTTCTACGACTATCCGCCGCAGGGCTGGAGCATCGAGACCGCCAGATAGCGGATGCGCCCGGCCCCCCAAATGGGGGGCGCGCGCGCGCCGGCGCGGCCTCACAATCGTTCCCGAAAGCGTCGCGCCGGGCGCACATACGGGAGACGAACATGTGGACCTTGCTGCGCAACAGGCTGCCTGCGCTACTGCTCGGGTTCTGGCTGGCCGCGCCAGCGCAGGCCTTCGACGCCTTCGAATGCGATTGCGCGCAGCAGGTCGGCACCTGCAGCGCCACGGTCAGGATCCTGAAAACGGGGGGCAGCGCGCCATCCTACTCGGCCGAGCTGCTGGTGCAAAGCTCCGCCCCCGCCTGCTCGCGCGTGTCGTACCTGATCGACCAGACGCCCTACACCACGGTGCTGACACGGCGCAACCAGGACACCGAATCGACCTCCGGCACCTCGCCCATCAAGGCGGCCAACGTCAAGGTGCAAGGCTGCGCCATCTGCGCCCGCAAGAGCGCCTTCGCGGCCAACGAGTCCGCCCCGGCGCCCGACGATAGCGGCGCGTCCCGGGCGTTCTCCGCCGGCCTGGCACCCGGCGGCTTCGACCCCGCATCGAAGCAGGCCGGCTTCGATGCGGCAGTGTCCGGTGGCAGGGCGCGCGACGCCTCCTTCAACAGCATCATCTCGGGCCTGGGTGCCGCAGCGGCGATCACCTCCGCCGCCGCGCAGGCGCGGCAGGCTGGCGCGCAACAGCCGCCCGCCACGCCGTCGAGATCGGGCTACTCGCCCCAGTACGACCTGCGCTCGGCCGGTCCTCAGGGCGGCGGGCGCTGCCCGGACCCGTCCGCGCCCGGCTGCCCCTACCACCTCGGCACCTACGATCCGCTGGGAGCGCCAAAGTGACCGCCGATCGCATGCGCCGCCTGCCCGGCGCCCTGATGCGGCTATGCGCTCTCTCGTGCGCCCTGCTGCTGGCAGCCTGCGCCGGGGCGCCGCCCATTCCGCCGCAAAAGGACGCCGCCGCCGGCATCTTCCCCGGCGAGCGCCCCAAGTCGCCGCTGGCCAAGGTGCCGGCCGGACCCGACGTCAAGGCGGTGGCGGTACTGAGCGAAAACACCCTGGCCAACGCGGCCTGGAAACGGAAAATCCACGATAACGCGCGCGCCATGGCGCAGGGCAAACGCTTCGGCGACGCCACGATCGCCAGCGCCGGGGCTGAACTGTTCGACCCCGATTACCCGCTGGCCTGGGTCGCGGCATCCCTGAAGCGCTATTTCGGCAGCGTCGAACAGGTAAGCCTGGCCCAACTGCCGCAGGCCAGCGGCGACGTGCTGGCGATCGTCGATGTCTATGCGTATCCGGCGGACGATTCGGTCGCCCGCATCAAGGTCGCCTTCTTCGACCGGGAGCTGCGGCACATTGCCGACGCCAGCGGCGAAGACGCGCAGCATTTCAACATGTGGGCGCGCACCGGCGGCGCCACCGCCATCGCCGAAGGCTATCGCCGCGAGAACGAAGTCCTGATGCGCGCGCTGCGCAAGTTCGATGCGTCGCTGGCGCAACAGGTCAGCGGCCCGCCGGCGCAAGCGGCCGGCGGCTACGACGCCTGCCTGCAGCGCGCCCTCGTCGCGCAGGATCCGCAACTGCGGGTGGCCGCCATGGCTGCCTGCGACGCGGCGCGCTAAGTGCAGGCTAGCCCGGCGCCATGCGCGCCTGGCGTGCGGCCACCACCTCCCGCACGCAGCGCGCGAAGCGGTGCGACAGGTGCGGATGCGCGTCGAACTCCGGATAGGCGACGCAGACCTCGAACCCCACCTCCGGCCGCAGCGCCAGGATGCGCACCCGGCGCAAGTCGGCGCCCAGCGCGGTGAGCGAATCCACCAGGGCCACGCCCAGGCCGGCGGTAGCCAGCTTGAGGGCCACATGGAACTGCTCGATCTCGACGTGGTTGTCCGCGTCCAGCGCCTGGCCGGCGCACAGCTCGGCCAGCCGGCGGCCCATGGGATGGCGCCGCTCCGGCACGAACACAGCGCTGTCGCGCAGGTCGGCCAGCGTGACGTGGTCGCGCCCGGCGTAGCGGTCGGCCGGCGCCACGCAGACCAGCATGCCGCGGCCCACCGTTTCCTGGCGGATCAGCGCCTGCGGCGCGCAGCGGTAGACCAGGCCGATATCGGCATCGCGCAGCAGCAAGGCGGCCAGGATGTCGCCCGAGTAGCCGGTCTTGACCGTCATGCGCGCATTGGGGCTGTCCGCCATGAAGGCGGCCAGCGCGTCCGGCACCACTTCCATCGCCAGCGCCGGCGCGGCCAGGATGCGCAGGCGCGCCGGCCCGTCCTGGCGCAGGTTGACGGCCATCAGCTTGACCGCATCGAGCTGGCTGTTGAGCTTTTCCACTTCGGCGTGCAGCGCGTGCGCCTCGGGCGTGGGCGCAAGCCGGCCCTTGACGCGCTGGAACAGCGCGAAGCCCAGCTGCAGTTCAAGACTGTTCATGGTCTGCGAGACGGCCGGCTGGGTCATGTTGAGCAGCCGGGCCGCCGCGCTCAGCGACCCGCCGACCATCACGGCGTGGAAAACCTCGATATGGCGCAAGCGCATGCGTTCCCCTGGCATGGTGCGGCGCGGCGGGCGGCGCGCGTATAAGCAAACCGCCTGCATGCCCCTTGAATGCTTATAACCGGCGCGCCGCACACCCTCCTACACTCGGTGCCACGGCCGGAGACTGCGCAAAGGGTACTACCGGCTGATGATTCGAACCAAGGGGAAAACCGTCATGCTCCGTACTATGCCCGCCGCCCGGCGCCTGTTCGTCCAATCCACGCTGGCCATCACCGGCCTGCTGGCCGCGGCCGCGGCCTGCGCCCAGCCGGCGACCGACTGGCCCACCCGCCCGATCGAACTGGTGGTGCCCTACCCGGCCGGCGGCAGCTCGGACGTGCTGGGTCGCCTGCTGGCCAAGCCGCTGGGCGAGATCCTCGGCCAGCCCGTGGTGGTCCTGAACAAGTCCGGCGCGGCCACCGCGATCGGCACCACGTTCGTGGCCCGCGCCGCGCCCGACGGCTATACGCTGCTGCTGGCCGACAGCCCGCTGGTGGTCAACGCGGCGGTCAACCCGGCCGTGACCTATGACCCCGTCAAGGACTTCGCCCCGGTCGGCATCATCGGCACCTCGCCCTCGTTCCTCTACGCGCCGGCCGGGCGGGTCAAGGACCTCGACGATTTCATCGCCCAGGCCAAGGCGCACCCGGGCAGGCTGAAGGCCGCCAGCGCCGGCGCCGGCACCTCGACCCACCTGCTGCTCGAACTCATGCAGCACGAAGCGGGCATCTCGCTGAACCACATTCCGTACCGCGGCTCGGCGCCGGCCTTGACCGACACCGTGGCCGGCATCGTGGACGGTTCGTTCTCGACCTATGCCTCGGCGCAGCCTTTCGTCGCCTCGGGCAAGCTGCAAGTGTTGGCCATGACCGCGCCGCAGCGGCTGCCGGCCTTTCCCGGCGTGCCCACCTTCGCCGAGGCCGGCATGCCCGGACTGACCTTCCTGACCTGGTGGGGCATCCTCGGTCCGGACGGACTGCCGCAGCCCATCGTGGACAAGCTGCAGCAGGCGCTGGCCCAGGTCATGAAGGACCCGGCCATCGGCGAGCAGTTCGTGCGCCTGAGCGTGGTCGCGCAGGCCGGCGAACCCCAGGCGTTCGCCCAGACGCTGCAGCGCGACCTGCAGCGCTGGCGCGACATCGCCCGCGCCGCCGGCGTCAGCATGCAATAACGGCGCGCCGCCGCCGCTTCCCCGAACCACCACGGGCGGCGCCACGCCGCCAGGAGACCTCCGCCATGCCATCCCCCAGCGCGCTGCATGACCTGTGCGACACGCCACCTACCTTCATGGGCGTGCCCCATCGCCATGCCATCGACGGCGCCAGGGCGGCCATCCTCGGCATCCCCTTCGATTGCGGCACGCACGCGTTTCGCATCGGCGCGCGCCAGGGTCCGCAGTCGATCCGCGAACAGTCGCGCCTGATGCGCACCTTCAACCCCGAACTGGCCGACTACAACCCGCTGCAGCGGCTCGGGGTGATCGACTGCGGCAACGTGCGCGTGGTGCCCAGCGACATTCTCGATGCCTTCGAGCGCATCGAGCAGGCGGTCGGCGCCATCGTCGATGGCGGTGCGGTGCCGGTCACCATGGGCGGCGACGGCAGCGTGTCGCTGCCGCAACTGCGCGCGGTCGGCAAACGCCATCCGGGCCTGGCCGTCATCCACCTCGACTCGCACACCGACACCAACACCTTCGTCAAGGGCAAGGAATACAACGCCGGCACGCAGTTCACGCACGCCGCCCTGGAAGGCCGCGTGGACACCTCGCTGGCGTTTCATATCGGCACGCGCGGCACCACCTTCACCCAGCATGTGTTCCGCCATGCGCGCCACTTCGGCTACCAGATCATCCCGCTCAACGAGCTGCTGGCGCGCGGCATGGCCGAAGTGCTGCAGGACCTGCGCGCGCGCCTGGGCGAACGGCCGGTCTACCTGTGCCTGGACATGGACGTGCTGGATCCGTCCTGCGCGCCCGGGGTATGCGCGCCCAGCTGGGGCGGCCTGAGCGCGCGCGAGGCGATCGCGTTCCTGCGCGGGCTGGCCGGCCTGAACATCGTCGCCATCGACGTCAATACGGTCAGCCCGCCGCACGACGTCAATGGGACCACGGCATCGCTGGCGGCCGCGCTGATGGTCGAAGGCCTGGTGCTGCTGTGCAAGCGCCTGGGGCTGGACCATCCCGACCCGGCGCCCGACTTCGCCGCCATGTACGCGCGCTGAGCGCGGGGCCGCCCGCGCGGCCCGTGTTTTCCCTAGTGCCCGGCGGCGCCGTTCGCCAATAAGATTCGGACTTATCGAATAAGTACGAACTTATTAGCCAAGGGAAAACCTATGTCCGCCGCCGTCCGTTTCCTGCTTCGCGCCGCGCTGGGCGCGTGCGCCCTGACCGCCGCCGCGACCGCCCATGCCCAGCAGCGCTGGGACATGTCGCTGGCCTGGCCGGCGGGCAACTTCCACAGCCGCAACGCCGAGGCGTTCGCCGCCAAGGTGCGCGAGGCCACTGGCGGCCAGGTGCTGATCACGGTGCACGCCGGCGGCGAACTCAACGTCAAGGGGCCCGACACGCTGATGGCGGTGGAGTCCGGCATCGTGCAGGTGGCCGACATGCTGGTGTCGCAACAGGCCGGCGTCGAGCCGCTCCTGGGCATGGACGCCCTGCCCGGGCTGATCGCCGGCCAGGACGACATGAAAACCTTCCTGCGCCACGCCCGGCCGGTCTACGACCGCATCGCCGCGGCCCACAACCAGCGCATCCTGTACGCCGTGCCGTGGCCCTCGCCCGGGCTGTTCAGCCGCAAGGCCCTGTCCACTCCTGAGGACATGAAGGGGCAGAAGCTGCGCGCGCACGACAAGGCCGCCTACGAATTCATGGCCCAGCTGGGCGCGGCGCCCACCCAGATGCCGTGGGGCGAAGTGGTGCCGGCGCTGGCCGCGGGCACCATCGATGGCGTGGGCACCTCCGCGTCCTCCGGCGTGGACGGCAAGTTCTGGGAATTCACCCCGCATTTCCTGCCCCTGAACTGGGCCACCTCGCTCAGCCTGGTCACCGTCAACCTGGACGCCTGGGACAAGCTGAGCGCCGCGCAGCAACAGGCCGTGCAGGCCGCGGCCGCCGAGCTCGAGCCGCGCTTCTGGCAGATCAGCGCGGCGCAGGACGAGAAAGACCTGGCCATCCTGCGCGAGCACAAGGTCGCCATCGCCACGCCCTCGGAAGCGCTCGGCGCGCGCGTGGCCGCCGTGGGCCGCCCGATGTGGGACGCTTTCGCGCGCCAGGCGGGGCCCGCAGGCGCGCCAGCTGCTCGACGCCTATCTGCAAGACCGCAAGCAGCCCTGAGCGAGCCGCCATGGACCGCCTGCTACGCCTGATCGACGCGCTGTGCGCCGGCGCCGAGCACCTTGCCATCGCCTTGCTGTACGGCATCGCCGCGCTGATGCTGGCCGAAGTGGGCGCGCGCGCCATGGGGCGCAGCATCCCGTTCTCGTGGGAGTACTGCGCCTACGGCATGGCCGCCGCGTTCTTCCTCGGCATGGGAGCCACGCTGCGCCATGGCGCCCACATCCGCGTCCTGTTCCTGCGCGATGCGCTGCCCGCGCGGCCGGCCCGGCTGCTGGATATCGCGGCCAGTTGCGCCGGCCTGGCGCTGTCGGCGGTCATCGTCGTCGCACTGGCGCGCCTGACCGGCAAGTCGATCGCGCGCGGCCTGGTGTCGAACACCGTGATGCAGACCCCGCTGGCCATCCCGCAGGCCGTGGTGCTGGCCGGCGCCGCGCTGCTGGCGCTGGCCTTCGTCGCGCGCCAGCTGACCGGCCGCCCGGCCGAAACCGACGGCGGCCGCGCCGCCGGCCATTGACCCGCGCCGCCCCGCCATCATGATCGCCATCACCGTCGTCACCGCCGCCTTGCTGCTGCTGTTCCTGGGCGCCTCGATATGGGTCAGCCTGAGCCTGTTCGGCGCGGCCTACTTCCTGTTGCTGCTGTTCAAGCCCAACCTGCCCCTGGACGTGCTGGCCGGCCAGATCGTCTGGACCGCGTCGACCAGCCAGGAACTGCTGTCGCTGCCGCTGTTCGTGCTGATGGGCGAGGTCCTGGCCAAGACCAGCGTGGGCCGCTCGCTGTTCGCCGGACTGGCGCCCTGGGTGGGACGCCTGCCCGGCGGCCTGACGCACGTCAACGTGCTGGGCTGCACCCTGTTCGCCGCCATCTGCGGCTCTTCGGTGGCCACCACCCAGATCGTCGGCCGCGTCACCCTGCCCGAGCTGCAGCAGCGCGGCTATGACGCGCGCCTGTCGATCGGCTCGCTGGCGGGCGCCGGCACGCTGGGGTTCCTGATCCCGCCCAGTCTCATCATGATCGTCTATGGCGTGCTGGCCGAGCAGTCCATCGTCGAGCTGTTCATCGCCGGCGTGCTACCCGGCCTGGGCCTGGCGGCCGTCTACATGGCCTACATCGCGCTGCGCGCACAGCGCCCCGACGACGCCGGGCCGGGCTACACGCTGCGCGAGCGCATCGCCGCGCTGGCGCAGATCCTGCCGGTGATCGGGCTGATCGCCGCCATCATGGGCGCGCTCTACCTGGGCATCGCCGGCCCGTCCGAGGTCGCCGCCGTGGGCGTGCTGGGCGCGCTGGCGATCGGGCTGCTGCAGCGTTCGCTGACGCGCGCCAGCCTGGTGGCCGTCGGCCGCAGCGCGGTGCGCACCTGCTCGATGATAGGGCTGATCCTGGCCGGCGCGGCGCTGATCTCGGTGGCCATGAGCTACCTCGGCCTGCCCAAGTATGTGGCCGCGCGCATCGGCGAACTGGGCCTGTCGCCGCTGCTGCTGATCGCGCTGCTGCTGCTGTTCTACGTGGTGCTGGGCATGTTCCTGGACGGCACCTCCATCATCGTGCTGACCCTGCCCATCGCCCTGCCGCTGGTGGTGGCGGCGGGCTACGATGCGATCTGGTTCGGCATCTTCCTGGTGGTGGTGGTCGAGATGGCGCAGATCACGCCGCCGGTCGGCTTCAACCTGTTCGTGATCCAATCGATCACGGGGCGTTCGCTCAGTTTCGTGGCGCGCGCCACGCTGCCGTTCTTTTTGCTGCTGCTGGCGTGGGCCATGGCCCTGGCCGTGTGGCCCGAGATCGTCCTGTGGCTGCCCGGCACGCTGCGCAACTGAGATCCTTGCCCGCCATGACCGATTCCGACAAGAAAACGCCGCTGTACCGCCGCGTGGCCCAGGACCTGATGGGCGACATCGCCACCATGCCGGTGGGCAGCATCCTGCCCACCGAGGTCGAGCTGGCCGCGCGCCTGGGCGTGAGCCGCGCCACGATACGCGATGCGATGGAGATCCTGGTCGAGCATCGCATGGTCGAACGCGTCAAGCGCCTGGGTACGCGCATCCTGCGCAATACCCCCGGCCACCGCTACGTGCAGCACATGGACGGCCTGGCGCACGCGCTGGAGTTCGCCGGCCAGTCGCTCATGCGCATCGACGACACCGCCATCGTCGAGGGCTCGGGCGGCGAACCGGGCCTGGCCGCGCTGCCCAACGCCACCGGCCAATGGCTGCGCGTCACCGGCACCCGGCGCCTGGTCGACGACGACGCGCCCTCGACCTGGACGCGCGTGTTCGTGCCCGGCCGCTACCAGGGCATCGCGCCGCTGCTGCATGGCGAGTTGGATTCCGTCTATGCGGTCATCGAGCGCGTGTACAGTCTGAAGGTGGCTCGGCTGCGCCACCGCGTCACCGCCGTGGCCCTGCCCGGCTACGCCAGCGGCGCGCTGGGCCTGCCGGCCGGCGCGCCGGTGCTGCAGGTCAGCGCCTGGCTGCACGAGGCCGACGGCGCGCTGGTCGAATACGTGCGCTCGCTGCATCATCCCGAGAAAGTCAGCATCGATTTCTCGGCCGCCCAATCTTCGTGACGCCCGCCGCGCGGGCGTTGCCTGTTCCACCGCAACGCAAAGGACTATCCGACATGACCATGATCACGCTCAAGACCCGCGATGGCCAGACCTTCGAGGCCTATCACGCCCCGGCGCCCACGGCCGGCGCGCCGGGCCTGGTGCTGATCCAGGAGATCTTCGGCATTAACCCCGCCATGCGCGCCGCCGCCGACCAATGGGCCCGGCTGGGCTTCGACGTGCTGTGCCCCGACCTGTTCTGGCGCCAGGAGCCGGGCGTGCAGCTGGACCCGACCTCCGAGGCCGATTTCGGCCAGGCCGTGCGCCTGATGCAGGCCATGGACGAGAACCAGGCCATCGCCGACCTGGACACCGCCCGCGCCTGGCTGGCCGAACGCAGCGGCGGCAAGGTCGCCGGCCTGGGCTATTGCCTGGGCGGACGCCTGGCCGTGCGCCTGGCCATGGACACGCCGGTGCAATGCGCGGTCAGCTACTACGGCGTGATGCTGGACCAGCTGCTGCCCACCGTGGACGCGCAGGCCGCGCCCACGCTGCTGCACGTGGCCGAGCAGGACCGCTTCGTGCCGCCCGAGGCGCGCGCCGTCATCCTGGAGGCGGCCGGCAAGCTGCCGCAATGCGAGGCGCACGTCTATGAAGGCTGCGACCACGCGTTCGCCCGCCCCGGCGGCGAGCACTGGGACGCCGCGGCCGCCGCGCTGGCCGAGGAACGCTCGGTGGCGTTCATGCAGCGCCACCTCGCCTGACGCTGCGCGCCATGACGGCAGTACCGTCCATCGCGCCGGTCCTCGACCTGTCCGGCCGCAGCGCGGTCGTCACGGGCGCCGGCGCCGGCATCGGCCGGGCCGCCGCGCTGCGGCTGGCCCAGGCCGGCGCCGCCGTGGCGGTGATCGACATCAACGGCGAAGCGGCGCACGACACCTGCGCGCGCATCGCCGCGCTGGGCGGCGCGGCCGCCGCCTACGCGATCAGCGTCACCGACCAGGACGCCCTGCTGGCCGCCGCGCGCGACGCGCAGGAGCGGCTGGGGCCGTGCGGCGTGCTGGTCAACAATGCGGGGGTGCTGCTGCGCAGCGCCTTCGACGACCCGCGGGCGCGCGACTTCTGGGCCGCCACGCTGGACGTCAACCTGAACGGCCCGTACCTGGCCGCGCAGGCCTTCTATCCGCAGCTGCGCGCCACGCGCGGCTGCATCGTCAACATCGCCTCCATCCATTCGTTCGTGGCGGTGAAGAATTCGGCCGCCTACACGGCGTCCAAGGGCGGCATCAAGCAGATGACGCAGGCGCTGGCGCTGGAACTGGGCGCCGACGGCATCCGCGTCAACGCCGTGGCGCCCGGGCTGACCGTCACCGACATGACGCGCGCCACGGTGGCCGACCCCGAGGGGCTTACCCGCTTCCTGGCCCGCGTGCCGCTGGCGCGCCCCGGTTCGGTCGACGACGTGGTCAACGCCATCTGCTTCCTGGCCAGCGACTGGGCCGCCTACATCACGGGCGTGACGCTGCCGGTCGACGGCGGCTACGTGGCCAACTGAACGCGCCCGCTCAGGTGAAGGCGCGCACCGCGTTGGCGATGCCGCGCGCGCAATCGCGCAACGGCGGCGCCAGCCGCGCGAAGGCCTCTTCCTGGGTCCAGCGGCTGGTGGGCGCGACGATGTGCACGCAGGCCACCGGCGCGCCGCGCCCGCCCACGATGGGCGCGGCCAGCGTCATGTCGCCCAGGAACAGCTCTTCCTTGTTGTGCGCCACGCCGCTCACGCGCGCCTGCTCGATCAGGGCGCGCAGGCGCGCCGGATCGGTCTCGGTCCAGGGCGTGTGGCGCTTGAGCGTGGAGCCGTCGAGGATGGCCTGCACGCGGGCGTCGTCCAGCGCGCTGAGGTAGGCGCGGCCCGACGCCGTGCAATACATGGGAATGCGGCTGCCGATGGGCATGTGGATGGGAATGAACTTGGCCGCCACCACGCGCGAGACGTAGACCATCTCGCGCTCCAGCGGCTCGGTCAGGTTGACCGTCTCGCCGGTGATGTTCGACAGCTCGGCCAGGAACGGATTGGCCGCCTCCACCAGCGCATCGGCCGTGATGTAGTTGCAGCCCAGCTCCAGCACGCGCAGCGTCAGCGAATACTTGCGGGTCTTGGGCGACTTGCTGATCAGGCCCAGGCGCTCCAGCGTGAAGACGGTGCGCTGCACCGAGCTGATGCTGGCGTCGAGCCGCGCGGCCAGTTCGGACAGCGACATGGCGCTCTGGTGGCCCTGGAAGGCGAACAGCGCTTTCAGGCCCTTGGCGAACGACTGGTTGAACATGGCATTGCTGGCCAGCTCCTCGTCGTAATCAAGCATACGCACTCCTCGTTTACCCGAATTTCGGGTGATTATTATCGCTATACGGTAATTCTAAACCGTTTTACGGGTAAACATTATTGTCAGCGCATATCCGTTCCCCTATCCTGCCGACATCGCCTACCCGCAAACCCGAGGCTGTTCGAGCATGGAAGGTCACTCCCCGCAGCGCGACTCCCGGATCCTCGAGATATCCGGCGTCACCAAAACGTTCGGTCCGACCACGGCCCTGGCCGGCATAGACCTGGACGTGCGCGAAGGCGAATTCCTCACCTTGCTGGGCCCCAGCGGCTGCGGCAAGACCACGCTGATCCGCATCATCGCCGGCTTCGAGACGCCCACCGCCGGCGACGTGCGCATCGACGGCCGCTGGGCATGGTGTTCCAGAGCCTGGCGCTGTTTCCCCATCTCAACGTGGCCGAGAACATCGGCTATGGCCTGAAGATCCGCCGCGTGCCGCCGGCCCGGCGCCAGGCCAAGGTGGCGCAGGCGCTGGAGATGGTGGGCCTGGCCGGCTACGGCGAGCGCTACATCGGCCAGATATCCGGCGGCCAGAAGCAGCGCGTGGCGCTGACCCGCGCCATCGTGACCGAGCCGCGCGTGCTGCTGCTCGACGAGCCGCTGGGCGCGCTGGACATGAAGATCCGGCGCCAGATGCAGACCGAACTCAAGCAGATCCAGGAGTCGCTGGGCACGACCTTCATCTTCGTCACGCACGACCAGGAGGAAGCCCTGACCATGTCCGACCGCATCGCGGTGTTCCGCAACGGCGCGATCGAGCAGGTCGACACGCCGGCCGCCGTCTACGAACGTCCGGCTACCCGCTTCGTGGCCGAGTTCGTCGGCGACACCAATTTTCTCGAAGGCACCGTCGACCGCCAGGCCGGCGGCGCGCCGCGCGTGCGGCTGGCCGACTGGGATTGCAGCCTGCAGCCGCCCGCCGCGCAGTGGGCCGAGGGCGCGCGGGTCGGCGTCTCGCTGCGCCCGCAACACTTGCGCATCGCCGCGCTCGAGCAAGGCCGCCTGCGCGCCACCGTGCTGCGCCGCGTCTATGCCGGGCAGAACACACGCCTGTGGCTGGCCGTGGGCCAGCGCAAGCTGCTGGCCGACTGGCACGGCGCCGAGGACGGCGCGCCGCCCGAGCCGGGCGCCACCGTCGGCCTGACCTGGGACGACCGGCGCGTCTGTGTCGTTTCCCTTTGACTCGCAGCACTCTCCAGGAGCCAACATGAACATCACGCAGCGATTTGCCAAGTGGGCGCTGGCCGCCTCGATGCTGGGGGCCTCGGCCGCCGTGCCCGCGCAGGACATCACCATGGCGACCTGGGGCGGCGGGGTCGGCAAGGCCTGGCGCGAGGCGTACGCCGAGCCCTTCATGAAGGCCAGCAAGCTGGAGGTGAAGATCGTCGAGGTGCCCACGCCCGAGGCGCAGGTGCGGGCCCAGAAAGGCGCGCCCAAGTTCAACGCGGTGCTGTCCTCGCTGTTCGAGGCCGCCCAGATGTACGAGGACGGCCTGCTCGAGGATTTCGACATGGCCGATTTCCCGGCGCTCAAGAACATGCCGGACAAGTACCTGCTCAAGGCGCCCAATGGCCGCCTGATCGGCGTCAGCACCTACTTCGCCTACTACGGCATTGCCGTCAACACCGACCTGGCCAAGCCGGCCGACTTCGCCTCGTGGAAGAACCTCGCCGATCCCAAGTGGGCCGGCAAGCTGTCGGTCACGCGCCCGGTGTACAGCTCCGCCTACGACCTGACCATCATGTCGGTGGCCGAGGGCGGCAGCGAGCGCGACACCGCCAAGGGCCTCGAACTGCTGACCGCGCTGGGCAAGAACGCGCTGACCATGTACAGCTCGATGGCGCAGATGAACCAGCTGCTGCAGCGCGGCGAGGTGGCCGCGGCGCCCTATTACTCCACCCGCATCTGGCAGATGCAGCGCGACGGGCAGCGCAATGTCGAACTGGTGGTGCCCAAGGAAGGCGCGCTCATGCTGCCGTACCTGGTCGTGGTGCCCAAGGGCGCGCAAGGCCGCGAGCACTACATGAAGTGGCTGGAATACGTCGGCCAGCCCGAGGGCCAGCAACGCATCGCCGAGATCGCCGGCTACATGCCGCTCAACAGCCAGGCCAGGCTGTCGCCCGCGGCCGAGAAGGAACTCGGCCAGCCGCTGGACAAGCTGCGCGACCAGCTGTACCAGCCCGACTGGAACCTGATCGCCAAGACGCGCAAGACCCGCATCGAAGCGGTCGAGCGCGCCATGGCCGGCGCGGCGCGCTGAGGCGCGGGCCATGATGCGGGCGATCCGGCCTCCCCTGCTGCTGCTGGCGCCGCCGGCCCTGCTGGTGGCGCTGTTCGTGGTCGGCGTCGGCTACCTGGTGGTCGAATCGCTGCACACCGGCGCGGGCTGGGGGCTGGACAACTTCGTGCGCTTTTTCGAGCGCCCCGACTATGTGGCGGTGCTGGTGCGCACCATCGTCATCGCCGTGGCGGTGACGGCGTGCGCGGCCCTGGTCGGCTATCCGATCGCCTACGCCATCGCGCGCTACCGCGGCAACCGCAATTTCCTGATGATGCTGGTCATCATGCCCTGGCTGGTCAGCGTGGTGGTGCGCACGTATGGCTGGATGGTCATCCTCGGCCCGCGCGGCACGCTCAACTCCATGCTGCTGTCGGCCGGCGTCATCGATACGCCGCTGCGCCTGATCTTCAACATGACCGGCGTGGTCATCGGCCTGGTGCACGTGTTCTGTCCGTTCTTCATCGTGTCGGTGCTGGCGGTGCTGCTGTACCTGGACCGCTCGCTGGACGAGGCCTCGCAGACCTTGTCGGCCGGCCCCTTCAAGACCTTCTGGCACGTCACGCTGCCCTTGAGCATGCCCGGGGTCATCACCGGCGCCATGCTGGTCTACCTGCTGTCGACCGGCGCCATCGTCACGCCCCTGCTGCTGGGCGGCGTGCGCGACGGCATGCTGGCCACGCAGATCTACCAGGATGTGCTGCAGGTGTTCGATTACCCCAAGGCCGCCAGCATGGCCGTGGTGCTGCTGCTGACCGCGTTCACGCTGGTCATTCCGCTGCAATGGCTGGAACGGCGCGTGGCCGCCCGCGTATCGGGAAGGGGCGCCTGAGATGAAGACCGCCCGCCTGCTGCTGCTGTGCCTGCTGTTCGGTTTCCTGCCGCTGTCCATCGTCATCGTCGCCATCTCGTCGTTCACCCAGAGCGGCTATTTCTCGGTGCCGCTGGATGCGCTGTCGCTGCGCTGGTATGTCGAGTTCTTCACCGACTGGCAATGGATCTCGCTGCTGCTGCTGGTCAGCGCCGCGGTGGCGCTGGGGGTGGCGCTGATCAGCACCACGGCGGCCCTGCTGGCCGCGCTGGTGCTGGCGCGGCGCCGCTTCGCCGGCAGCGGGCTGCTCGAAACCCTGATCATGCTGCCGCTGGTGTTTCCCAACGCCGCGCTGGGCGTGGCCTTTCTCGGCGTGCTGGGCCTGCTGGGCATCGGCGGCACCTACCTGGGTATCGTGCTGGCGCATTGCATCATCACCCTGCCGTTTGCCTACCGGCCCATCCTGAACGCGCTGCGCAAGCTGGACCCGGCGCTGGAGGAAGCCAGCATGAGCCTGAGCGCCACGCCGCTGCAGGTGCTGCGCACCGTCACGCTGCCCATGCTGCGGCCCGGGCTGATCACGGCCTTCCTGTTCTGCTTCATCGTGTCGTTCGACGAAGCCACGGTGACGATCTTCCTCATCGCCCCCGACGTCAACACCCTGCCGGTGCGCATCCTGACGCAGATCCAGGAAAGCGCCAGCCCGGTCATCGCCGTCATCGCCACCTTCCTGATCCTGTTCACGCTTTCGCTGGTGCTGCTGCTCGAGCGCACCGTGGGGCTGGAGCTGTTCGCCGCCCCGCAGCGCGAGCGCTGACATCGCCCCCCTACCGGAGACCGTCCATGTATGAGATCCAGCCCGAGGATGCCGAACTGCTCAGGCACTTCCGCACCACCACGACCAAGACGCGGCCGCTCAAGCTGAACCGGCTGCTCAACCGCCTGCGCATGGAGCCCATGGCGGGCAAGCAGGTCATCGTGTGCACCCGGCCCTACAGCGAGTACGCCATCGGCACCCTGGGCGAGCGGCGCGGCGACCCCGTGGCGCTGCACGCCGAACGCTACGCCACGCTGGCCGAGGCCCAGTGGGCCATTCTCAAGATCCGCTGGGCCATCCACTCGCCCTATCCCTGGCCGGTGGTGGGCCTGGACTAGTCCCGGCCCGCCGCCGCCGCTGCGCCATCGAATCCAACGCCTCTTCCGGAACCCCTATGTACGAGATACTTGGCTACCCCAGCACCTGGACCGTCGCTCCCGGGGAAACCATCGAATTCAAGGCCAGCTGCGCCCGCGCGCTGCGCTACGACGCCGACCTGGTTCGCATCCGCAGCGGCGATGTCTCGCCGGGCGCGCCCGGCCTGAAGGAGACCGTCGCACTGGCCGGCATCGCGCGCGGCGTGCAAGGCCGCCCGCAACACACCGAGACCGGCTCGCGCGCGGTCGCGCCGCCCTTTGCCGAACCGGCGCGCGGCGCCAGGAGCTGGGTGCTGGCCATCATGCCCACGCTGCCGCAAAGCGGCCATGAGCAGATCATCCTGGCGCGCCACGACGGCGCCGCCGGCACCGGCTACGCCCTGGGCCTGGACAAGGCCGGCTGCCTGTTCTGGGAGCAGGCGCAGGCGGGCAAGGCTCGCCGCCTGACGCTGGCGCGCGCCGTGGTGGCCCGCCAATGGTATCTGGTGGCCGTCGGCATCGACGCCGACAGCGGCGAGGTGACGCTGCGCCAAGTGCCGGCCAACCCGCTGCTGGCGGCCAACAGCCACGACCAGGCCAGCGTCCGCTGAAGCCCGTTGCCCGCTGGCGCCACCGACGCGCTGCCCGTGGTGTTCGGCGCCCGTCCCAGCGGCGGCCGCGCGCCGGCCTACCTGCACCACTACAACGGCCGCATCGATTCGCCCACCTTGCTGCCGTGCCGCGCCGGCGACGCCGACCTGGCCCAGTTGCGGGTGGAAGCGGCGCGGCGCCGCTGGCCGCCTGGGACTTCGGCCTGCGCATCGACAGCGACGTGATCGTCAACACCGCCATCTCCTGGGCCGAGGGCCGCATCGAGAACCTGCCCGCGCGCGCCGTACCCGGCCTGCGCTGGGACGCCAGCATCATGCGCTGGCAGGACGGCCCCGACCACTACGGCGCGCTGCACTTCCATGACGACACGCTGGAAGACGCCAACTGGGACACCGATTTCAGCCTCGAGATTCCCGCCAACCTGCCCAGCGGCCTGTATGCCGCGCGGCTGACCGGCGCCCAAGGCGAACAGGAGCGCATCACCTTCGTGGTGCGCCCGCGCGCCGGCGCGCCGCGCAAGCGCATCGCCTTTCTCGCCTCGACCGCCACCTACACGGCCTACTCGAACTCGCACTACCGCCTGGACGAGGAAGGCATGGAAATGAAATCGGGCAACTTCATGGTGCTCTATCCCTGGGAGACCTACCTGGGCGAACACCGCGAGCTTGGCCTGTCCATGTACGACACCCACTCCGACGGCTATGGCGTGTACTACGCCACACGCCGCCGGCCGGTGTTCAGCATGCACCTGCAGTGCCGCACCTGGTCGCTCAACGGCGACACCCACTTCCTGGACTGGCTCGACGAAAAGGGTTTCGAGTACGACGTCATCACCGACGACATGCTGCACGCCGAGGGCCTGGCCGCGCTGCAGGGCTACCGCGCCGTCATGACCGGCGCCCACCCCGAGTACTGGAGCACGCGCATGTGGCAGGCCATGGTTGCCTACCAGGCGCAGGGCGGGCGCCTGATGTACATGGGCGGCAACGGCTTTTACTGGCGCTGCGCCTACCACCCCGAAAAGCCCTGGCTGATGGAGCTGCGCCGCACCGAAACGGGCGCGCGCTACAGCGAGACCCCGGCCGGCGAAAGCTACCACAGCTATAACGGCGAATACGGCGGCACCTGGCGGCGCATCGGCATCGCGCCGCAGACGCTGGTGGGCATCGGCACCACCGCCACCGGCTTCGACGCCTCGTCATATTACCGCCGCCGCCCGGAAAGCCATGACCCGCGGGTCGCCTTCATGTTCGACGGCGTGAGCGAGGAGATCATCGGCGACTTCGGCAGCAGCGGCGGCGGCGCCGCCGGCGACGAAATCGACCGCGCCGATTTCCGCCTGGGCACGCCGCCGCACGCGCTCATCGTGGCGCGCTCGGAGAAGCACACGCGCTACTACAACGTGGTGCCCGAGGAGACCACCTACCACCACCCCACCATCAACGGCGAGGAAGCCAAGTACTGCTACGCCGACCTGCTGTTCTACGAATGCCTGAACGGCGGCGCGGTGTTCTCCACCGGCTCGATCACCTGGGGCGCCTCGCTGGCCTGGAACGGCTACGACAACAACGTCTCGCGCATCACCGCCAATGTGCTGAGCCGCTTCGCGCACGACACGCCTTTCGACTTCCCCACGACGCCACAGGCCTGATCCCGCCATGCCCCCGCCCCTGCCGTACGACGCCATGCGCTCCGTGTGGACGGACACTGCCGCGCCCGCGATGGCCACAGCGCCGCTGGCCGGCCACGCCGACTGCGACGTGGCCATCGTCGGCGCGGGCATCACCGGCCTGTCGGCCGCCCTGCACCTGGCCGAACGCGGCCTGCGCGCCTGCGTGCTGGAGGCGCGCGACCCCGGCTGGGGCGCTTCCGGGCGCAACGGCGGCCAGGTCATCCCGGGCATCAAGCACGATCCGGACGAGATCCTGGCGCGCCATGGCCGCGAACGCGGCGAGCCGCTGCTGCACATGGTGGGCACTGCCGCCGACACGGTGTTCGACCTGATCGACAGATACGGCCTGGACCTGGTGCAGGCGCAGATCCGCCTGGCCGCCGGCGAGCGGCTGGACCGCGTGGTGCCGGCAGACCTGCAGCCCTCGGGCCACGCCATCGAGCTGCGCGTGTACGCCGAAGACCCGGTGCGCTTCATCCCGTCGCCGGGCACGCTGGCCGTGTTCGAGCTGCCGCAAGGGCCCGGGGTGCGCACCGAGACCGGCTACCACGCCGGCAACGCGGTAAGCCCGCACTACGACCCCATGATCGCCAAGATCATCGTGCACGGCGCCGATCGCGCCCAGGCCATCGCGCGCGCCGAGCAGGCCCTGGCCGACACCGAGATCGCCGGCGTCAAGACCAACCTGCCCTTCCTGGCGCGCGCGCTGGCCTTCGAACCCTGGCGCCAGGGCCGCCTGCACACCGGCATCGTGGCCCGGACCCTGGCCGAGCCCGCGCCGGCCGCGCTCACTGCTTGATAACCCTCTCAGGAATAGACATGAAGAAAATCCCCGTGAAATCCGAAGTCACCGGCAACGTCTGGGAAGTCCTCAAGGCCGGCGATAACCGGGTCGAGGAAGGCGAAACGCTCATCGTGGTGGAGTCCATGAAGATGGAAATCCCCGTGGACGCGCCGGCCGCCGGCCGCCTGGTGGAAATCACCGTGCAGAAAGGCGACGCCATAGGCGAAGGCGACGTGGTGGCGATGCTCGAAGTGCAGTAGCCCGCGCGCCGCACCGCCCCCGATACCTGGCAAGGAGACACCACTCATGACCCAACCCGCAGCCGGCGCCGGACCGTTGGCCGGCTACACCGTGCTGGAGCTCGGCTCCACCATCGCCGGCCCGTTCTGCGGCCGCTTGCTGGCCGATTTCGGCGCGCGCGTCATCAAGGTCGAGGCGACCGAGGGCGACGCGCTGCGCTCCATGGGGCGCCACAAGGGCGGCCATTCGCTCTATGCGCTGTCCCTGCTGCGCAACAAGGAACTGGTCAGCATCGACCTGCGCCAGCCCGACGGCCAGGAACTGGTGCGCGAACTGGCCGCCCGCGCCGACATCCTGATCGAGAACTTCCGCCCCGGCGCGCTGGAGAAATGGAATCTCGGCTACGACGTGCTGAGCCGCGCCAACCCCGGCCTGGTGATGGTGCGCATCAGCGGCTACGGCCAGGACGGCCCCTACAGCGGGCGGCCCGGCTATGGCGTGATCGGCGAGGCCCACAGCGGCCTGCGCTCGGTCACCGGCGACCCCGACCGGCCGCCCTCGCGCGTGGCGACCTCGCTGTCCGACTACATCACCGGCCTGTATGGCGCGTTCGGCGCGCTGCTGGCCCTCGAATCGCGCCGCCGCACCGGGCGCGGCCAGGTGGTGGACACGGCGCTGGCCGAATGCGCCTTCAGCTTCATGGAGCCGCACGTCATGGCGTACGACCAGTTGCGCGAAGTGGCCAACCGCGCCGGTTCGCGCCTGCCCGGGTCGGCGCCCAACAACCTGTACCGCTGCGCCGACGGCGCCTATGTGCACGTCACGACGCTGACCAATGCCTTGTTCCGGCGCCTGGCCGCCGCCCTGGATGCGCCGGAGCTGGCCGACGATCCGCGCTTTGCCGAGCCCGGCCAGCGCGCCAGGCATGACGCCGAACTGGACGCGGCCATCCAGGACTGGTTCAGCCGCCACGACTGCCCCACGGTGCTGGCGCGCCTGACGCAGGCCGAGATTCCGCACGCCAAGATCTACGGCGTGGACGACGTGTTCGCCGATCCGCACTTCCAGGCGCGCGGCGCGCTGGCGCGCCTGCCGCATCCGCAGCTGGGCGAAGTCACGGTACCCAACGTGGTGCCGCGCCTGTCCGAAACCCCCGGCGCCGTGCGCAGCCTGGGCAAGGACGCCGGCGCCGACACCCTGGCGGTGCTGCGCGACGAACTGGGCCTGGACGCCACGCGCCTGGACGCGCTGCGCCAGCGCGGCGCGATCCGCGCCTGAAGCGCCCGCCCGCCCCGCGCCGCCGCGCCTAGCTGTGATGTCTCAATAGGTTGTTCATCCAGGCCGGACCTGGGATGCTGTGGTTACCACGCCATCGCAACTCAGGGCAGGACACTGGATGAACAACCATAAGCATGCGCGATTGACCCGCCTAGGTCGAGCCCTTCTTGTTAACAGGGTGATGCAACAGAACTGGACGATGAGGCAGGCCAGCCAGGCGGCAGGGGTGAGCCTGCGCACCGGTTACAAGTGGCTTGCCCGCTTCCGAAGCGAAGGTCTGGACGGCCTGCTTGACCGCAGTTCTCGCCCGCACCGCAGCCCGAAGGCCTGTGCGCCCGAGCAGGTTGAGCACTTCGCCCAGCAGCGCCGCCAGCGTCTGCCGCTGTGGCGCATCGCGCGTGAAGCCGGCCGCAGCCTGGCCACCGTGGCGCGGTATATGGAACGCATCGGCCTGAGTCGACTCGCCTCGCTGGAGCCGCCGGCGCCGGTGCGCCGCTATGAACGCGCCAGCCCAGGCGAGCTGCTGCACATCGACACCAAGCGGCTGGGCCGCATCCGGGGCGTGGGCCATCGCATCACCGGCGATCGGGCCCAGAACCGCAACCGCGGCATTGGCTGGGACGCTGTGCACCTGGCCATCGATGACTTCTCGCGCGTGTCCTTTGCTCGCATCCTCGACGATGAGGGCGGCGATCAGTGCGCTGAGTTCCTGCACCAAGCCACCGCCTACTACGCCAGTCTGGGCGTGCGCATCGACCGCGTGATGACCGACAACGGCAGCGGCTACGTCTCCAGGACCTTTCGGGCGGTGTGCGTGGAGCTGGGAATCCGTCACATCCGCACCCGCCCCTACACCCCCAAGACCAACGGCAAGGCCGAGCGCCTCGTGCAGACCTGCTTACGGGAGTGGGCATACGCCAGGCCCTACACGAGCTCAGCCGAACGACAGGCTGCCTTGCAGCCCTTCATTGACCGCTACAACTGGTGTCGGCCACACTCCGCTCTCGGACATCAGCCACCCATCACGCGTATCCCAGATGTGAATAACCTATTGAGAATCGACATCTAGGCCGCCGCGCGCGACGGTTCCGGCTGCCGCGCCATCGTCCATAAGCACGCCCCCCTCGTCCATCGGAATGACGACCAGCCCGCCAGCGCGCGCCCGCGCGCGTGCGCGGCCGGCGCATAGCGCCGCCGTGTCCGCGCGCCCTGTCGTGCCTGCGCAACTACGCCTGCGCCCTATCCCCGTGCGGCCGCGATGAGAATATAAGTGTGCTGCGCGGCGCGCTCGACCAGCAAGGCGGTGGCACACATGGAAAGAATCATCGGCAGCATCGAACAGGCCTGCGCCATCGCACGGCGGTGGGCAATCCGTACCGGCAACAAGGAAGCCACGTGCGCGGCCCTCGCGGCCGCCTGGTACGAGGCCCAGGCCGCCAGGCCGCCTACGTCCGCCGCCCTGCTGGCGCATCTGGCCGCGCGCATCCAGGAAAGCCGGCAACGCGTGGCCGTGCCACGGCCCGCGCCCATCCCGCCCGCCGAGGACTGATCCGGCGCCGGCGCGGCCGGACAGGCCCCCGGGGCATGCGCCTGCGCCGCCACGTTGCGCCCCCTCGCCCATGCCGTCGCCATGAGGAACCCACGAGTCAGGCGGCGCTTTGGTTACGAAGGTTCTTTCCGATACCCCGGCAAGCCCGTATACACCCGCCGCGCGATGCCGATAATGGCGCCTCCTGAAAACCATACGCGGCCGGATGGCGTTCCGGCCCGGGAGGAGCACCTGATGCCGGCCAGAGAAATCCAGCTCACACTGATACGTGTCTATATCGGACTGGACTTCACCCATCACTTCGCCGAGAAGTTCGGCTTGCTTGGCGCGCAGGCATACGCCGACGTCCTGCACTATTTCTCTACCGTCACCGCCAACCCGCAGTCCATGCTGCTGCTTGCCGGCCTGTGCGAGTTCGCCGCCTTCATCGGTTTCACATTCGGCCTGTTCACCCGGGTCGCGGCGGCCGGCACGGCGGCGTACCTGGTGATCGCGCTGTTCATCGGCAACCACCAGCACCTCGGCTTCACCTGGGCCAACCCCGGCGGCGGCTGGGAGTTCCCCGCCATGTGGGCCTTCATCTGCCTGTCCTTCGTGCTGTCGGGAGGCGGCCGCTGGTCGCTCGACCGCCTGCTGCTGCCGCGCCTGCCTGCCGCCTTGCGCTGGCTGTCGCGCTGACACGGCGCGACGCGCCCGGGCCACGCGCCCTCATCTGGCCCCTTTTCGGTTCGCGAAGAGGGGCCGCTTTGCGTTATGCTCGCCGGCTGCCTGGAATTCTCGAAGGGCGCCCGGGCCACAAGCCAGGCGCGCGCCCATGACGCAAAGGAAACACAATGGCTCCACCGGGCCACGTCGTCCCCAGCCCGGCGAACGGCCACCGCCATGACGCCCGGCCCGCCACGCGCCTGCCCGAACCGACGAGCCTGCGCCGCACCCTGTCGGCGCGCCACCTGACCATGATCGCGGTCGGCGGCTCGATCGGCACCGGCCTGTTCGTCGCCTCGGGCGCCACCATCGCCCAGGCCGGCCCGGGCGGCGCCCTGCTGGCCTACTTGCTGGTCGGCATCATGGTGTACTTCCTGATGACCAGCCTGGACGAACTGGCGGCCAGCATGCCGGTGGCGGGCTCGTTCTCCACCTACGGCGCCAAGTATGTCGACGAAGGCTTCGGCTTCGCGCTGGGCTGGAACTATTGGTACAACTGGGCCGTGACCGTCGCGGTGGACCTGGTTGCCGCGCAGCTGGTCATGGCCTATTGGTTTCCCGAAATGCCCGGCGTGCTCTGGAGCGCCGCCTTCCTGGCGCTGATCGTCGGGCTGAACGCCCTGTCGGCGCGCGGCTTCGGCGAGGCCGAGTTCTGGTTCGCGCTGATCAAGGTGATCGCGGTGCTGGCGTTCATTGCCATGGGCGTGCTGATGCTGCTGGGCATCATCCGCGGCGGCGAGCACGGCGGCCTGGCCTACTGGACCCTGGACGACGCGCCATTCGCCGGCGGATTCGCCGCGCTGATCGGCGTGGCCATGGTAGTGGGCTTTTCGTTCCAGGGCACCGAGCTGATCGGCATCGCCGCCGGCGAATCCAAGGACCCGGCCCGCAACCTGCCGCGCGCCGTGCGCCAGGTGTTCTGGCGCATCCTGCTCTTCTACGTGCTGGCCATCGCCGTCATCGGCCTGCTGATTCCCTATACCGATCCGCAATTGCTGCGCAACGAGGTGTCCGACGTCAGCGTCAGCCCGTTTGCGCTGATCTTCGAGCGCGCCGGCCTGCTGGCGGCCGCCTCCATCATGAATGCGGTGGTGCTGACGTCGGTGCTGTCGGCAGGCAATTCCGGCATGTACGCCGCCACCCGCATGCTGTACAGCCTGGCCCGCGACGGCAAGGCGCCGGCGCGCTTCGGCCGCCTGTCGCGCAGCGGCGTGCCCCTGTGGGCGCTGCTGGCCACCACCGCGGTCGCCGCGCTGTGTTTTCTGTCGTTCCTGTTCAGCCCCAAGGCGGTGTACATCTGGCTGCTGAACACCTCGGGCATGACCGGATTCATCGCCTGGCTGGGCATCGCCATCAGCCACTACCGGTTTCGCCGCGGCTATGTCGCCCAGGGCAACAACCTGGCCGACCTGCCGTATGTCTCGCCCTTCTTCCCGTTCGGCCCGCTGTTCGCGTTCGTCCTGTGCCTGGTCATCACGCTGGGCCAGAACTACCACGCCTTCCTGCAGGACCGCATCGACTGGACCGGCGCGGCCGCCACCTATGTCGGCATTCCGCTGTTCCTGGCGATCTGGGCGGGCTATCGCCTGGTGCGCGGCTCGCGCTTCGTGCGCTACCGCGACATGCAGTTCCCCGACCTGCGCATGCGCAACCGCGAGTTGAACGCCATGCTCAGCGGCGACTGCGCCGAGCCCCGCCGCTAGGCCGCGCGGGCCGCCCGGCGGGCCCGCGCCGGCCTGGCGCTAGCGCTTGCCGCCAGGCGCCATCTCCTGCTCGACCACCATGTCCAGCACATACACCGTGGACGGCGCGTCGGCGGGCGGGTTCTTCCATTCGTAGCGCTTGGTGCGCAGCACCGTGCGCACCCCGTCGCGGTGCTCGTAGCCCTGCACCGACTGGTACAGCGGACGCCAGTCGTCCTGCGCGGGCAGTTGCAGGCCTGCCGCATCGTAGCGGCGCTCGCGCACCTGCAGGCAGCGATGCTGGGGGATCATGGGATGGCTGCACTGCACGCGCTGCGCGGCCACCTCCAGGAACACGGTCTCGCCCTTGCTGCCGTACAGGGTCTCGGGCGTGGGCTCGCCGTCGAAGCTGAGCGTATCGCCGTTGTCCGCCACCAGCACCAGCCGGGGCTGCCCGGCCTGCTCGCCCAGGGTCGCGCGCAGGCTGCCCTTCAGGCGTTCGCCAACCGCGGCATCGAGCGCCATCAAGCCGGCTTCGCATGCCTTCATCGTGGCGGCCAGGTTGGCGATCTCGAGCCGGCCCTTGCCGTACGTGTAGCCGCCGAACTGCGCGTTGCAGCCACCGCTGATGTTGATGGCGCGCTCGGAGAAGGCCAGGCGCAGCGGCCGCTCCAGGCCGATCTGCAGCGGCGCGATGGGCTGGCCCTGCCGGTCGACCGCCGCGGCCAGCCGCCAGGTGTGCGTGGTCAGCGTGGCCGGCTGGGCGGCCGCCGTGGATGAGCGGGCAGGCATCGTGGCTGGATCTCCGGATGCGGTTGGGGACGACGAGCAGGCTTGCAGCAGCACTGCCAACGCGGATAGGGCAAGAATACGCTTCATGGCTTCCGGATCGTGAACATGGGGACAGCCCGTGGCACACGGGCTGTGGACGCGACTGATTCTACCCGGGGGCCTGACCCGCACTTGTCACACGATCTTTCATTGCGTGTCGCGGTGAGCAGGCGGCCCGCCGTCGCGGGCCCCGTTTGCGGCTATGCTAGGCGCATGAGCCGGTTCCGATCGACATTCTGGCGTTGCGCCTTCGTCCTTGCCTTCCTCGCCTCCGCGCTGGTGGCGGGCTGGCTGCGCCAGGCGGCCCCGTCCTGGGGCCACGCCCTGCTCTACGGCGCGATGGTGGGCGGCATCGTCCTGTGCCTGGCGCTACTGTTCGACGACCTGGCGTGGTGGGGCACGCGCCTGGTCCAGGCCCTCAAGCGCATGCGCCCCTAGACGCTGCGCCCGCCCCATTGGCTAGTCCACCCGTATCTGCGCCGCCCGCACGATCTCGCCATAGCGTTGCAGATCGGCCTGGATTTCCTGCCCGAACTCGGCCGGCGTGTTGCCCGAGGCGGAAATGCCCAGCGCGGCGAGGCGCTCGCGCGTCTGCGGCTCGCTGACCACCGCGTGCAGTTCGCGCTGCAGCTTGTCGACGATGGGCTGCGGCGTACCCTTGGGCGCCAGGATGCCGATCCAGGAACTGGACTGACTCGGCCACGGTCGGCACGTCGGGCAGCGAGGCCAGGCGCTGCCGGCTCGATACCGTGATGGCCTGGACCTGGCCTTTCTGGATGAACGGGTACGCCCCGGCCACGGCCGTGTACAGCATGGGCAGCGTGCCGCCGACCAGGTCGGCCATGGCCTGCCCGCCGCCCTTGTAGGGCACGTGGACGAAATTGGCGCCGGTGCGCATCTTCAGCAGCTCGCCGGCCAGGTGCGGCGTGCTGCCGATGCCGGCGCTGCCGTACGACACGCCGGCCGGCAGCGACTTGGAATAGGCCAGCAGGTCCTGCAGGTTCTTCGCCGGCACCTTGGGGTTGGTGACGATGATGAGCACGGCGTCGCCGATCTTGCTGACCGGCGCGAAGTCCTGCACCGGGTCGAACGGCAGGTCGCGGTAGATGTGCGGATTGATGACCAGCGTGCCGTCGAACCCGACCACCAGCGTATAGCCGTCGGGCGCGGCGCGCGCCGCCATCTGCGTGCCGATGTTGCCCGATGCGCCCGGCCGGTTGTCCACCACCACCTGTTGTCCCAGGCGCTGGCCCAGCTTGTCGGCCACCACGCGCGCGCCGGTGTCCGTGACCCCGCCGGGCGCGAACGGCACGATGAGCCTGATCGGCTTGTCCGGATAGGCTTCGGCGCCGGCCGCGGCGCTCCAGCCCCATGCCGCGCACAGCATTGCCGCGCCGGCTACGCGCCCCAAGCTCCACCTGCCTGCAGATTTCCCTAGCATCGATGTCTCCCTTTATGGTTGTTGGACTCGAACCGCACTGCCTGCCTGGCGCCGCAGCCACGCCATCGAGCGCCCGCCCAGCGGACGCTGCAATTGCGCCTGTGCGGCATCGACCGCGCGCAGCAGGCCGTCGAGCGAAATCCCCGACGCAAAGCCGCTGCGCTCGGCCATCAGCACCAGATCCTCGGTGGCCAGGTTGCCCGCCGCGCCCGGCGCGAACGGGCAGCCGCCGATACCGCCCACGCTGGCGTCGAAACGGCGTACGCCCGCCTCCAGGGCCGCCCACGCATTGGCCACGCCCATGCCGCGGGTGTCGTGAAAATGCACCGCCAGCCGCTCCAGCGGCGCCACGTCGCGCAGGGCGCGCAGGCGCGTCTTGACCTCGCCCGGCGCAGCCGACCCGATGGTGTCGGCGATCACGATCTCGTCGGCGCCGGCCGCGTACATGGCGGCGGCCAGGCGCAGCACATCGGCCAGCGGCGTCGCGCCCTCGAACGGGCAGTCGAACGCCACCGCCACATAGGCGCGCGTGCGCAAGCCGGCGCCGCGCGCCGCGGCCAGCGTCTGCTCGCTCACGCTGACGGCCTGCGCCAGGCCCATGTTGATGTTCTTGCGATTCATGGTTTCGGTGGCCGACAGCACCACGGCGATCTCGCGCGCCCCGGCGGCCAGCGCACGCTCCAGGCCCTTGAGATTGGGCACCAGCACCGAGGTGCGCAGGTCCGGCAGCGCCGCGTGGACCTGTGCCACCAGTTCGGCCGCATCGGCCATTTGCGGCACGGCGCGCGGCGACACGAAACTGGTTGCCTCGACGCTGCGCACGCCCGCCTCGGCCAGCAGACGGATCAGGCGCAGTTTCTCCTGCGTGGGCACCTGTGCCGGTTGATTCTGCAGCCCGTCGCGAGGCGAGACGTCGGTGATGTGGATGCGCTCCTGCATGGCCCCACCCGATCGCACCGGCGGCACGCAGGCGCTCCAGTTGCGCAGGACCATAGCCGGCCAGCTCGGCCAGCACGGCTTCGGTATGCTCGCCCAGCGCGAGCGGGCAGGTAAAGGCGCGCGGCGCGGCCGCCGACAGCTTGACCGGGTTGCCCGGCATGCCGAGCCGCTCGCCGCTCTTGAGCGGCACCTCGACCACCATGTCGCGCGCGCGCACCTGCGCGTCGTTGAGCGCCTGCGCAAAATCGTTGACCGGGCCGCACGGAATGCGCGCCGCGCCCAGCCGCTCCAGCCAGTACGCCGTCGGCCTGGCCTGCAGCGCCGCGCCGACGATGGCGTCGATCCGCGCCTTGGCCGCGAAGCGCGCCGGCTGCTGGCGGTAGGCGGGATCGCGCAGTTCGGGCAGGTCGATGCACTCGACGAAGCGCTCGAAGAAGGCGTCGCCGATGCAGGCGATGATGATGTGCCCATCGGAGGTGGGATAGGTGTTGTACGGCACGTGCACGAAGTGGCCGTTGCCGATGCCCGCCGGCACCTGTCCCGACATGAGGTACATGGTCGCCATGTAGTTGAGCATCGAGATCTGCGCGTCCAGCATCGAGACATCCACATGCTGTCCGCGCCCGGTGCGCTCGCGCTCGGCCAGCACCGCCAGCACGCCCATGGCGCCGAACAGGCCGCCGCCCAGGTCGCCGATGGGGATGCCGCTGCGCATCGGTCCCGTCTCGGGCGTTCCGGTAATGGACATGCCGCCGCCCATGCCCTGGACCACCTGGTCGAACGCGGGACGCTGCGTCTGCGGTCCGGTCTGCCCGAAGCCGGTCACCGAACAGGTGATGATGCGCGGGTTGACCCGCGCCAGCGACGCATGATCGATGCCCAGGCGCTGCGTCACGCCCACGCCGAAGTTGTCGAACACCACGTCGGCCTGGCGCACCAGGTCCAGGAAGACCGCCTTGCCGGCCTCGCTCTTGAGGTCCACGCAGACGCTTTGCTTGTTGCGGTTCAGCGTCAGGTAGTAGGCGCCCATGCCGTCGCGCGAATAATCGGGATCGTGCTCGAGCAGGCGGCGGGTGCCCTCGCCGGCGCCGGGCGGCTCCACCTTGATGGTGCGCGCGCCCAGGTCGGCAAGCAGCATCGTGCCGTAGGGGCCGGAAAGCATGTGGGTCAGGTCCAGCACGGTAATGTGTTGCAGCGCCAAGGTTTCAGTCTCCATCATGTGCAATGCGATACCTACCCATACGCAAATGCCGTGCCAGCTTGCGCCACGACGGCAAGTCATTGATTCCTATGCGCTTACTGCCATGCCGCACGCATCGAGACGTTTCATGCAACACTCGTGAAACCTTTATCTGTTCCGGTGAAACACGCCATGCCCGCGCTTTCCGCCGCGCAGCCCCTGCCGCGCCTGTGCTTCGTCAGCTACCGCCAGATCCGCGAATTCGCCGCCCCGGTGATCGCCGAATACCGCAACCGGGCCGCCATCGACGTAGTGGACGGCACCTTCGCCGATGCCCTGGCGGTCGCGCGCGACCGCATCGAGCGCAATGCGGTCGACGCCTTCATCAGCGCGGGCGCCAACGCCAGCATCCTGCGCGCCAACCTGCAGGCCCCGGTGGCCACCATCCAGCTGGGCGGCTTCGATCTGCTGCAGGCCCTCATCCGGGCGCGGCGCATCGCCAGCCGGGTCGGGGTGGTCATGTACGGCCAGACGCTGCCCGAGCTCGATGCCGTCAAGGAGCTGCTCAATATCGAGATCACCCAGTACGCCTACCAGACGCCGTATCACGCCCGCCAGGGCTTCGAACAGCTGCGGCGCGACGGCTTCCAGGTGATCGTGGGCTCCAGCCTGGTGGTCGAGCTGGCCGAGGAAGCGGGCCTGCGCGGCATCCTCGCCTATTCGCTGGCGAGCATACGCCAGGGGTTCGAGGACGCCATCGAGCTGGCGCGCGTGGCGCGCCTGGAGGCCGGCCGCTACGAGCAGCTCAATGGCGTGCTGCACAACCTGCAGGAGGCGGTGCTGGCGGTCGACCGCGACCACCGCATCATCGCCGTCAATCCGCCCATGCGCGAGCTGCTGGACATGCCCAACCGCACGCTGCTGGGGCAGCGCCTGGATGCCGTCGAACCCGAGCTGTCGCTGCAGCCCACGCTGGACTCGGGCCGGGCCGAGCGCGCCGCCGTGCAGCGCTACGCCAGGCGCGACTGGATCGCCAATCGCACGCCCATTCTCGAGTACGGCAAGCTGGTCGGCGCCGCCCTGACCCTGTATGACGCGCACCGCATCCAGGAGGCCGACAGCAGCTTGCGCATGCAGCAACGCCGTCGCCAGAGCGCGGCCCGCCACCGCTTCGACACCCTGCTCGGGCAAAGCCCCGCGTTCATGCGCGCCGTCGACACCGCGCGCCGCTACGCCGGCACCGACCTGCGCGTGCTGATCCAGGGCGAAAGCGGCGTCGGCAAGGAGCTGTTCGCCCAGTCGATCCACAACGCCAGCGCGCGCGCCCACCGCCCCTTCGTCGCCATCAATTGCGCGTCGCTGCCCGAAACCCTGCTCGAGAGCGAACTGTTCGGCTACGAGGACGGCGCCTTCACCGGGTCGCGCCGCGACGGCAAGCGCGGCCTGATCGAGGCCGCGCATACGGGCACGCTGTTTCTCGATGAGATCGGCGACATGCCGCTGTCGCTGCAGACGCGCCTGCTGCGCGTGCTGCAGGAAGGCGAAATCACGCGCCTGGGCGCCACCACGCCGGTGCCGGTGGACGTGCGCGTGCTGGCCGCCACCCATCAGCCGCTGCAGGAGCTGGTGGCCCAGCGACGCTTCCGCCAGGATCTGTACTACCGCATCAACGCCCTGCGGCTGCCGCTGCCGCCCTTGCGCGAGCGCGGCGCCGACATCGCCTTGCTGGCGACCCGCCTGGTTGCGCGCTGCCTGGACCGGCTGGGCTCGCCCCTGGACGCCGAGGCCGCGCTCGCCGCCCTGCTGCCGCGGCTGGCCGCCTATCCCTGGCCGGGCAACGTGCGCGAGCTGGAGAACCTGTGCGAGCGGATCGCGGTGTTCCTGCTGCAGTTCGACGACGCCGAGGCGATCCGCCATGACGCCTTGCGCCACGAATGCCCCGAGCTGTTCGAGCACCCCGCCGCCATGGACGCGCCGCGTCCGGAGCGCATCGCGCAGGCCCTGCGCCAGGCCGATGGCAATCGCGCACAGGCCGCCGCGCAGCTGGGCGTGAGCCGCTCGACGCTGTGGCGCTGGCTCAGGCAGATCGACGCCGCCGACGATGGCGCGCGCGCGACTTGAGCCGCCCCCCTGCCTGTACACTGCCAGGGTCGGACCCGGGCCGGTACGGCGCATCGCCGCCGGCCGGCCTTCCAACCCGGCGGGCCATGGCGGCGCGCCACCGCATCGGCAGGAGACACGCGCGTGATCATCGAATACCTGCAACTGGTCGGCCTCGGCCTGGTCACCATGCTGCCCGTGGCCAACCCGCTGACCAGCACCACGCTGCTGCTGGCGCTGGGCAGCGGCTTCACGCGCGACGAGCGCAACCGCCAGATCGGCCGCGCCACCGTATATGTGGCCGCCATCATCCTGGCCTCGTTCTATGCCGGCAACGCCATCATCAGCAGCTTCGGCATTTCCATTCCCGGCCTGCGCATCGCCGGCGGACTGATCGTCGCCTACATCGGCTTCACCATGCTGTTCCCGGCCACCTCGCAGAACGAGGCGCAGGCGCAAGTCGAGATGGCGCCGGACGACCCGCACATCCAGGTCCCGGGCGCCGCGCACACCGGCCCGCGCCCGCGCGACATCTCGTTCGTGCCGCTGGCGCTGCCGGGCACCGCCGGCCCCGGCACGATCGCCCTGATCATCAGCTCCGCCTCGACCCTGCACAGCCATGGCGGCATCACCCTCATCCACCATTTCGCCGTCATCACCGTCACGCTCCTGCTGGCGCTGCTGTTCTGGGCCTGCCTGCGCAGCGCCGAGCGGGTCATGCGCATGCTGGGCCAGTCCGGCATCGACGCCATCTCGCGCGTCATGGGCTTTCTGCTCATCTGCATGGGCGTGCAATTCATCATCGACGGCGTGTTCGAGCTGATCCGCCATCCGCCCGGCGCCTGAGCCGGCGCCCGCCTGGCCCGCCGTGCTATCGTGGCCCGATGAACTCGGGCGCATGGCTGGCAATCGGCGTGGCGATCGGTGTGGCCATCGGCGTGGCGATGGGCAACATTGCCGCCGGCATAGGCATCGGCATCGCGATCGGCATTGCCCTCAAACTGGCGAGCCGGTGACGCGGCGCAGGCCCGCCCTCAGGCCGCCGGCAGCGCGCAGGCCGGCCCGGGGCGTCCGAACAGCCAGCCCTGGCCGACGGCGTGCGGCGCCCGCTTGAAGATGTAGTCGGCCTGGCTGCGCACTTCTATCCCTTCGATGACCAGGTGCAGGTCGAGCTGGCGGGCCATTTCTATGACCTGGTCCAGCACCGGCGCCGCGCTGTCGAAATCGCCGAGGGATTGCATGAAGATCCGGTCCAGCTTGATGCCATCGACCTCCCAGCGGATGATGTTCCCCAGGTTCGAATAGCCCACGCCGAAATCGTCCAGGAAGATCCGAAAGCCCGCGGCCCGGAAACGGCGAAACAGCACCGACGGCGAGGCGGTCGAAAACACCGCGGATTCGGTGACCTCCAGCACGACACTGCCCGGGCTCAGCTCGCGCTCGCGCACGCTTTGCGTAAGGAAATCCAGGAACGACTCGTCCTCGAGATCTTCCGGAAAGACGTTGATGCTCAGGTAGAACGGCGCGTCGCCCGCCATCCGCGTCTTCATGCCGTCCAGCGCGGCCTGGACGATGTAGCGCGTGAAAGGCTGGCGCAGGCCCATCGCCTCCACCCACCCGAGGAACGTGACCGGGGAGATCGGCCCGACCTCGTCATACGTCCAGCGCGCCAGCGCCTCCACGCCCGCCATGCGCCCCGAATCCAGCACGCGCAGCGGTTGATAAGCCACCTGTATCTTGCCCTTGCGCAGCGCGTCGACCAGGCTGGCGCGCAGCCCGAACGACCTGCGCCACCAGAGGAATACGATAAGCCCGACCCCGGCGCCCAGCGCCATGCCGCCCAGACCGGCAACGGCCACCGCGCCGCGCGCGTCCACGCGCGCCGTGGTTTCGACACAGATATCCGGCCCCCCCACTGGCGCGCAGGCCGCGGCCGTGCGCACGAGCTGAAACCCAGCGCCCCATCCCTGCCAGTCCTCGGCCGCGGACGCGCCGAACACCTTGTACACATGGCCTTGCTTGCGCGAATACAGCGTGGTCTTCTGCCCGCCCGCGCGGCGCACGATGTCGTCGAAGATGCCCGGAATCGTGAAAACCGCCAGCCGCTCGCTGGCCAGCACGTCGCCCGACAGCTCCGGCTGGATGGGGTTCTCCATGTTCTGCCACAGGAAGACCCCGTCACGCACCGTCCTGCCCCCGCGCGGCAGCACGTGCGGATGGCGCCATACGCCCCATACGGCGGAGCAGCGCAAGGCGCCATTGTCAATGCGCGCGATGTCGGCGACGTACTTCGAACGAAAGACCCGTTGCCGCAAGGCGGCGAGATCCCCCTCCGAACAGGCCGCGGGGGCCACGCGCGCCTCGAGCACGATATCGAGCTGCTCGCGCGCGATATCCAGCGAGCGCGCCAGGAAATGGGCGTTGTCGTGCTCGACCATGCTGGTCGCGTGCATGCCTTTCCAGGCATAGCCGATCGCTGCCGCCACCAGCCCGCAGGCCAGAACAGGCACAACGAAGAAAAGCAGTCTGTGCCGGACCGGAAGATATCTGATCGTCATGTTGTTGGCTTCCCGCCCGGACATGACGTGGCCCTGCGTCATGCCCATTTCGCCTGCCGGCGGGGCGTCAGACAACCGGCCGGGATCGCCGGCCACTCACTACCAGGCCCATCCTGCGCGCAATGCGGATCTGGCAACATCGCACTCGAATCAACGGCGTCCTACGCCGCTGGATCGGATGCTAGCAGTTTGTTTGACAAAACGCATCCAAGAATTGCGCCAAATGTCAAAATTTTGCAGCATTCGACCTTTTGCCGATATTCGCCAGCCCGGCGGCGCGACGGCGGTTTTCCGGCTCATGGCAGGCGCGCCAGCCTCCCTGCTTCGACCAAACGCATGACACACCCGTTCGCGCGAAAGGCCTACTGACACCGGCCGATACAACCGCGCCCGCGCTTTCTCTATGGTTGCCTTGGAACCGTACGCACCTGGAGAGAATCGTGAAAAGAAGAAGAAAGGAGGACGCCGACGAACGCGTCAGCTGGAGCTCTTACCTGCATGTCGCCGGCATCGCGCTGGTGATCATGGTCTGCACCGTCGAGCTGGTGGAGTGGCTGCTTGCCCGCGGCTCGTGACGCCGCGGGCAAGCCCCGCGGGCCCATTTCCCGGCGCTGAAGGGCCACGCCACTTGGAACGCCCCTGCGGGCTTGTTATAAACGGGGCTGTGTTGTCTTTGCCGGGCTGGAAGAGATGTACGTTCAAATATGGAGTCGCTGGGCCGCTTCGCTGTCCCTCGTGGCGCTGGTTTCCGGGTGTTCCTGGGTCGGGCTGGGGGATTCGGATCGCAAATCCACAGCCAGCCGCGTCAGCGACGAGTGCAGGTGGAACCGCAGCGGCTGTATCTACGAGGGCTCGTACGAGGCGGACGAACGCGACTATGCCGAGGCCAGGCGCCTGAACCAGGCCGAAATGGCGCGGCTGCGGCGCAGCGCCGGCAACTGAACCGCCGCGAACGTACAGGCGTACGGGCTGGCGCCCGCGCCGAGCCTCAATAGGACTTGGGCAGCCCGAGCACCTTCTCGGCGATGAAGCTGAGGATCATCTGCGGACTCACGGGCGCCAGGCGCGGTATCCACGCCTCGCGCAGATAGCGCTCCACGTGGTACTCCTTCGCGTACCCCATCCCGCCGTGGGTGAAGATGGCGTTCTCGCACGCCGCATAGCAGGCTTCGGCCCCCAGGAACTTGGCGCTGTTGGCTTCCGCGCCGCACGGCTGCTGCTGGTCGTAGAGCCAGGCCGCCTTCTGCACCATCAGGTGCGCGGCCTCCAGTTCCATCCAGGAACGCGCCAGCGGATGCTGGACGCCCTGGTTCTTGCCGATAGGCCGATCAAAGACCTCGCGCTCCCTGGCGTAGCCGGCGGCCTTGCGCAGCGCGGCCCGCCCCAGGCCGACAGCCTCCGCGGCGATCAGGATCCGCTCCGGATTGAGACCATGCTGGATATAGCTGAACCCCTTGCCCTCCTCCCCGATCCGGTCTTCGACCGGGATGCGCAGGTTATCGATGAACAGCTGGTTCGAGTCCACGCACTTGCGGCCCATCTTCTCGATTTCGTGCACTTCGATGGCGGCGCGGTCCAGGTCCGTATAGAACAGGCTGAGGCCTTCGCTGCCCGTGCACGCTTCGATCGGGGTGGTGCGCGCCAGCAGCAGGATCTTGTTGGCCACCTGCGCGGTGGAAATCCACACTTTCTGGCCGGTCACCACGTAGTGGTCGCCCTGGCGCACGGCGCGGGTTTTCAGTTTCAGCGTATTCAGCCCGGTGTTGGGCTCGGTCACGCCGAAGCAGGCCTTGTCCTGCCCGGCGATCAGCGGCGGCAGCCAGCGCTGCTTCTGCTGCGCCGTGCCGAACACGACGACCGGATGCAGGCCGAAGATGTTCATGTGCACGGCCGAGGCGCCCGACAGTCCCGCGCCGGTCGCCGCGATCGTGTGCATCATCAGCGCCGCGTCGCTGATTCCCAGCCCCGCGCCGCCGTAGGCTTGCGGCATGGCGATGCCCAGCCAGCCGGCCTGCGCCAGCGCCTGGTGGAATTCGTGCGGGAAGCCCCCTTCCCGGTCCCGGTTGAACCAGTACTCGTCGTCGAACGGCTCGCACAAGCGTTCGATCGCCGATTTGATTTGCTCTTGTTCGTCGCTCAGACGGAAGTCCATGTCTTGTCCTGCCAGGTTGAAGGTCGAAAACGCGGTTCAGCGGCCCGAGGCGGCGGGGAAGTCGAGCTCGAGCTGGTGCTGGCCGAAGCGCGGCGGCGGCATGCGGTAGCGCGCCGGCGTGCGGCCCAGCTTGACGGGCGAAGCCACGCCGGCATAGCCGTCGCGTTGCACGACCATTTCCCGATGCACGGCCTGCGGATGCCGCAACGCCTGGGGAATGTCCAGGACGCTGGAGCAAGGCACGCCTGCGCGGATGAGGCGCTCGGCCAGTCCCTGCGCCGCGTGCCGGCTCAGCAGCGCGGCCAATGACCGGGTCAGCGCCTGCCGGTTGGCGCAACGCTGGCCGTTGGAGGCGTAGCGCGGATCGTCGGCCAGCGCCGCCGCGCCCAGCGCCTCGCACAGGATCCGGAATTGCCGGTCATTGCCGACCGCCAGGAACAGCGGATCGGTCGCCGTGGGGAAAATGTCGTAAGGGGTGATGTTGGGATGGGCATTGCCGGTGCGGCCGGGCGTGACGCCGGCGGCAAAATGGCTGGCCGTATGCGGATGCAGGATGGATAGCGCGCAATCGAACAGCGCGATATCGACGAACTGCCCGCGGCCGCTGCGCTGGCGCTCCTGCAACGCCAGCAGCACCCCGATGGCCGCGTTCATGCCGGTCACCATGTCCACGATGGGCACCCCCACGCGGGTAGGCTCGCCGCCGGGATCGCCGTTGACGCTCATGATGCCGGACATGGCCTGGATCGCCGCGTCGTAGCCGGGCATGCCCCCCATGGGGCCGTCGGCGCCGAAGCCCGATACCCGGCAATGGATCAGGCGCGGAAACCGCCCGCTCAACACCTCGAAGCCCAACCCCCAGCGCTCCATGGTGCCGCACTTGAAGTTCTCCACCAGCACATCGGCGCCGTCGAGCTGCGCCAGCAGCGCGGCGCGCCCGGCCTCGGACGACAGATCCAGCCAGGCGCCGCGCTTGTTGCGATTGATGCCCTGGTAATAGGCGGCAACCTCGCCGGCGAACGGCGGCCCCCAGGCGCGCGTCTCGTCGCCGCCCGGCGGTTCGATCTTGACCACGTCCGCGCCGTGGTCGGCCAGTATCTGGGTGCAATAAGGCCCGCTCAGCACCCGCGACAGGTCCACGACGCGTATGCCGTCCAATGCGCTGCCCGCCGCCATGGCCGCGAGCGTGTCTGCGGCGTTTCTCATGGGCGGATGTACGAGGTCTTGAGGCTGGTGAAGAACTCGCGCGCATAATGGCCCTGCTCGCTGCTGCCGTAGCTGGACGCCCCGCGCCCGCCGAACGGAACGTGGAAATCGACGCCCGAGGTCGGCATGTTCACCATGGCCAGGCCGCTTTGGACGTGGCGCCGGAAATGCGTGGCATGCTTGAGCGACTGCGTGCAGATGCCGGCCGACAAGCCGTACTCCGTGTCGTTGGCGATGGCCAGCGCGTGCTCGTAGTCCTGCGCGCGCAGCACGCAGGCCAGCGGGCCGAAAACCTCCTCGCGGGCGATCCGCGCGTCCAGGCTCACATCCAGGGCCAGGCAGGGCTGCAGGTAATAGCCGCGCTGCGCCCGCTGCAAGGCTGCGCCGCCGATAACGCGCTGCGCCTCGTCGCGCGCCAGCGCGATGTAAGACAGATCCTTGTCGAACTGGGCGCCGTTGGACACCGGACCGATCTGGCTCCGCTCGTCCAGCGCATGGCCCACGTTCAGGGCCATGACCCGTTGCGCCAGCTCCTGCACGAAACGGTCATGGATGCCCGGCGTGACGATGAGCCGGCTGGAGGCGGTGCAGCGCTGGCCCGTGGCATGGAAGGCGCCGTCGAGCGCGCAGGCCAGCGCGATCTCGAGGTCCGCATCGTCCAACACCACCAGCGGGTTCTTCCCCCCCATTTCCATCTGCAGTTTCTTGTGCCCGGCAACCGCCGATGCGGCGATCTTGCGCCCGGTGGCGCTCGACCCGGTGAAACTGACGCCCGCGACCGCCGGATGGCCGGTCAATACCTGCCCGACGTCCGCCCCCGTACCCAGGACCAGGTTGAACACGCCGTCCGGCACGCCGGCGGCCCGGATGATCTCGGCCAACATGACCGCCGTGGCGGGCGTGAACTCCGACGGCTTGAGCACGACCGCATTGCCGCAGGCCAAGGCCGGCGCCGTCTTCCAGGCGGGAATGGCGATGGGGAAGTTCCACGGCGTGATCAGGGCCACGACGCCCAGCGGCTCACGCGAGATCTCCACCTCGACGCCGGCGCGTATCGACGGGAACATCTCGCCGCCCAGCCGGAACACCTCGCCGGCGTAGTAGTCGAAGATGTCCGCGGCGCGCTGCACCTCGCCGCGCGCCTCGGGCAGGGTCTTGCCCTGCTCGCTGGCCAGGATATGCGCAAGCTGCTGGCTGTTGGCCACGATGCCGCGGCCGATGTCCTTGAGGATCTGCGCCCGCGCCGCCAGGCCCGTGGCGGCCCAGCCCGGCTGGGCCCGCCGCGCCGCCTCGACGGCCTGCGCCGCCTGCTGCGCGCTGGCCTGGGCCACCAGGCATACCGGCGCCGACAGGTCGGACGGATTGATGTTCTCGCTGTCGCCGGCGCCGCCCGCCCATTGGCCGTCGATCAGGCTGGTGATGGTTCGCATCTCGTCTCCTTCAACGCGCGCCGGCCTGCTCGCGCGCGGCGCTGATCATGGCCGAATAGGGGTAGTACGGCGGGAACGGCCCGATGGCGTTCATGTCCACCTCGACCAGCGTCGGGCCCCGCGTGGCCAGGGCCTGGGCCACCGTCGCGCCGAAATCGGCGGCGCGCTCGACCCGCCATGCAGGAATGCCCGCCAGCTCGGCCAGCTTCAGCAAGTCCGGCGCCAGCAGGCTGCTGTGCGCATAGCGTCCTTCGCACATCGCGTCCTGCATGTGCTTGATGACGCCATAGCCGCCGTCGTTCATGACGATCATCACGATATCCGCGGCTTCCTGCACGGCCGTCCACATCTCGGTCATGTTGAAGAAGAAGCCACCGTCGCCCGTCAGCAGCACCACCTTGCGGTCCTTGCTGCCTATCGCCGCGCCGATCCCCAGTTGCAGCCCCTGCCCTATCCCCGCGCCCACCGGATAGATGTTCTGGCTTTGCGCGTGCAGCGGGAACAGGCGATGGCCCCAGGGGCTGTTGCTCAGGGTGATGTCGCGCGCGAACACGGCGCTGGCGGGCATCACCGCGCGCAGCTGCGACGCGAAATCCTTGTAGGGGCCCAGCGTTTGCCGGAAGTGCTCGGCGGCCTTGGGCTTGGCCTCGCGCACCGCCTGCTTGAAGGCCGCGTCGATGTCCGGCCCCTGCTCGCGCAAGCGCTCCAGCAGCCCTTGCAACGTGACGGCCGCGTCGCCGCAGACCAGCAGCGTGCTGGCATAGCCGCGCGCCTGCGCGGCGGGATCGACATCGATCCTCACCAGGTTCTGCGGCAACGCCAGCTTGTGGTCCAGCGTCTCGTGTCCGCGCAGGCGCGAACCGACCACCAGCAACAGATCCGCCTGTTCGTACAGGGCCTGGACCGCCGGACTGCCCGGCCCGTTGAGCGCCCCCAGATTGGCAGGATGATCGTCGCTGACCACCCCGTGCCCGTTCCAGCTGGTCACCATGCCGAAGCCCAGCTCCACCAGGGCGGCAAGTTCCTTGCCGGCGGCCCGCGCGCCGCCGCCCGCCCAGACGAGCGGCCGCCTGGCGGCCCGCACCTTTTGCGCCAGCTGGTCCAGCGCCGCCGGCGACGGCGCCAGCGCCCGCGGCGCGGCCACCCGATACGCCTGGCTGTCGGCCGGCCGGGCCACCGGCGTGCGTTGGATGTCGATGGGGATCTCGACGCTGACCGGGCCGGCCGGCGCGCTCATGGCCTGCGTCCAGGCCTGCTTCAGGACATCCAGCGTCTCCTCGGCCGACCGCACCCGGTACGCCTGCTTGCTGACGGCGCTGAGCATGCCGAGCTGGTCCGGCACGTCATGCACCGCCCCGGTATCGCGGCCGAGATGGGCCGTGGCGCTCTGTCCGGTGATGTGCAGCAAGGGCGTGCCGGCAAAGCGCGCCTCGACCAGGCCCGGCACGGTATTGGAGGCGCCCGGCCCGGTGCTGCTGATCACCACGCCCATCGCGCCGGTGGCGCGCGCCAGCCCGTCGGCCATGTGCGCGGCCCCGGTCTCGCCACGCGTCATCACCATGCGGATACGCTTGTTCAGCGTGATGCCGTCCATCATGGGGATGTTGTGGACGGAAATAATGCCGAAAACGGTCTCCACCCCGTTATGGGCAAGAGTCCGCGACCAGATGCCCTGTCAGGTATTTCGACATCAAACTGCTCCCTCAGAATTGGCGAAGATTGGCGCGCTCGGCCAGGTCCTGGAACTGCTTGCCCTCGCGCGCCACGATTGCGCCCAGTTCCTGCGGTGAGCTGGCCGTGATCGTGTAGCCCGACGCCTGCATCCGCTCGCTGAACGCCTTGTCGGCCAGTATCTTCCGGGTCGCGTCGGCCAGCGTCTTGACGACGGCCTCGGGCGTACCCGCCGGCGCCAGGATGCCCAGCCATCCGTCGAAAATGAAGTTCGGATAGCCGGCCTCGGCCATCGTCGGCACGTCCTTGAACATCGGGTTGCGCTGGCCGGAGGTCACCGCCAGCGCCTTGACCCGCCCGCTTTCGACCAGCGACTTGGCCGTGGTGTTCAGGTCGAACAGCATGGTGATCCGGTCGGCGATCAGGTCGCTCTGGGCCGGCGCATTGCCCTTGTACGGAACATGGCTGAGCTTGATGTTCGCGTTGTCCTCGAACAGCTTGCCGGACAGGTGGTTCGACGCGCCCACGCCCGCCGATCCGTAGGTCAGCTTGCCGGGGTCGGCCTTGGCCGCTGCCACCAGGGCCTGGATGTCCTGATACGGCGCCTGCGCGTTGACCAGCAGCACATTGGTGTAGCTCACCACGGAGGCCACCGGCTGGAAGTCCTTCACCGGGTCGAACGGCGTCTTCTGCAGGGCCGGGGTAATGGTGACGGTCGGGCTGGCCGTGAAGAACAGCGTGTACCCATCGGCCGGCGCCCTGGCCACGGCCTGCGCCGCGATCGTGCCGCTGGCGCCCCCGCGGTTTTCCACCACCACGGACTGGTCGAGCAGGCGTCCCAGGTGCTGCGCGTACTCGCGCGCCACAATATCCACCGAACCGCCGGGCGAATAACCCACCATCAACCGTATCGGCTGGTTGGGATAGCCGCCCTGCGCCACCGCCGTGCCGAACGCGAGCGCGCCCAGCCAACCTGCCGCCACCAGCGTCTTGAACCGGATCTTCATGTTGTCTCCTGAATGTGTCGTGCGCCGTACCGCAGCCCGCGCGGCCGCTCTATGGCGCCTGGGCGCGGGGTCGAAAAACTATACCATGAATAATTCCTGCCATTGAATATTTATTCCTTCACAAGAATTTTTAGGAAGGCAGACGCACGACAATCCCGGCGCATCGGTGCTTGCCGGAACGTATCGAAAAGGTGGATGGGGCCGCGCGGGATGGGATGCCGGGGCGGCAAGGCGCCGCAATAGGCGCGCCCGGCTCTCGGCCGGGCGTCGGGATGCGCGTGCGAAGCGGTATCGCCCTGCTACGCCTGCGCGGGCGGACGGATCAGCCGCCCGCCGGGAAAGGAAAGCCGCGCCGGGCGGCTAGTCGACCTTGGCTTTCGCCTGCCTGACGATGGGCACCCATTTGTCGATATCCGCGTTGACCCGCTTTGCCATATCGCCGGGCGTGCCCTGTTCGAAGACCTCGAATCCATAGTTCTTCAGGGTCTCTTGCAGCTTCGGCTGCGCCATGGCGGCGTTGGCGGCCCGGTTCAGCTTGAGAACGACGTCATCCGGCGTGCCCGCTGGCGCCAGCAGGCCGAAATCCACCGACATCACATAGCCGGCCACCCCCGCCTCCATCATGGTCGGGACCTCCGGCAGCATCGGCGTGCGTATCGTTCCGGTCGCCGCCAGCGCGCGCAGCTTGCGCTCCTTGACCAGGCTGGACACGCTGGGCGTGTTGTAGAACCCGAAGTCGGTTTCGCCCGCCATGACCGCGCTGACCCCCTGGGGCGCGCCGCCATACGGGATGTGCATGGCCTGCGTATTCGTCAGGGACTTCAGCAATTCCGAGGACAGGTGATGGGTGGTGCCGTTGCCGCCCGAGGAATACGTCAGTTTCCCGGGCGCCGCCTTCATCGCGGCAATCAGCGCGGCGACCGAGGTGTACGGGCTGCTCGGCTTGACGATCAGGATGTTCGAGCCGCCCGCCAGATACGCGACCGGGGCGAAATCCTCGACCGGCCGATAAGGCAGCTTCTCGTACAGGCCCAGGTTGATCGCCCATGTGCCATTGGACCCCATGACGATGGTATAGCCATCGGCGGCCTGCTTGGCGACATAGCTCATGGCGAGCTGGCCGCCCGCGCCCGGACGGTTTTCCACCACCACGGTCTGGCCCAGCGCCTTGCTCAGGCCCGGCTGTATGGCCCGCGCCAGGATATCGGCCGTACTGCCCGCCGCCAGCGGCACGACCAGCGTCACCGGGTGGGTGGGAAACTCCGCGGCCAGCGCGCCTTCAGACAGGACGCTGGCCAGCAGCGCCATCCATAACACGTTCTTCATGCACTTCCCCTTGTTTGTCGTCGGGCGCCATCGCCGTGTCGGGTGGCACGCCTGCAAGGCAGGTTATCCGAAGGTCTGTGCGTGAAATAGGCGTGAAGCGCTATAGCGTCATGTCGTCATGTAATGGCCCGGCTGCGTCAAAACCGGCGCAGCACGTCACGCGCGATCGCGGCAAAGGCCTGCGCCGCCGGGGAAAGCGGATGGTTCGACAGCCGCACCAGCGAAATCGGCCAACTCAGGAACGGATTGCGGATCGGCACTGCCCGCACGCCGCGCGGCGCCTGCGCCGCCGCCGCATGCGGCAACATGGCCACGCCCATGCCCGCCTGGATCATGCCCACCGCGGTCGACACCAGCACGACGCGCTGGTCCACGCGCGGGTGGATGCCGTTGGCCACCAGCAGGCGGCTGATCACCAGCCAGGGCGGCGCGTTGGGGTTGAGCTGGATGCAGGGCAGCTCGGCCAGTATCGCCGCGTCGATCGCTTCGCGGTCAGCCAGATAATGGTCGTCGCGCATGAACAGCGACACCCCGCCGTCCCACAGCAGCTCGGTCGACAGGCGCGAATCGTCGCTGCCGACCACGGCGCCCAGGCCGACGTCGGCCTCGTGGGACAGCAGCTTGTTGCGGATCTGTTCGACCACGCAATCGACCACGATCAATTCGATATTGGGGTGCCGCTGATTGAAGGCCACCAGGATGCGCGGCAGCAGGGTGGCGGCGCTGACGTGGCCGACGGCGACGCTGACCGAGCCGGACTTGAGCGCCGACTGGTCGCGCGATTCGCGCACCGCGCCGTCGATGGAGAGGATCGCCCGGCGCGCGATGTCGGCCAATGCCTGGCCCTGGCGCGTCAGCGTCACCTCGCGGCCGCGCACCACCAGCGTTTGCCCCACCTCGGCCTCGAGGCGCCGGATGAGATGGCTGACGGACGGCTGCGACATGCCGAGCTGCTCGGCCGCGCCGGTGAAGCTGGCCGTATCCCCGATGGAGACCAGGGCGCGCAACTGACGCAGGGAAACCGATTCGATAGCATCCATCATAACGTCGCATCATGCAGGAATAGCTCGAATACTATAGCAATATGGGCGTGGCCTCCATAGCATGGCAAAAACCCCTCCTGCACACCGAGACCGCCATGCCGCACTCCGACTACGCCCGCCACCTCATGGACTCCGCCACCATAGATCCCACCGGCGCCTTCGAGGCGGGCAGCTTCGCCAGCTTCACCCTCACCTACACCGCCGGCTACTTCGGCATCGACGACACCGGCTCGATCAAGATCGTGCACCGCTTCGCCAGCGACATGGGCAAGCCGCAGTTCACCGATCCGCAGGGCTGGAACTACACCACCGTCGAAGCCGGCAATGGCGCGGTGCTGCACGTCGAGTACGACGGCAAGCGCAATATCCGCCCGTGGGACAAGACCCTGTTCATCCGCGTCGTGCGCGGCTATCTCGAGGAAGGCGAACAGATCATCGTGCGCTTCGGCGACACCCGCCAAGGCTCGCCCGGCATGCGCGTGCAGACCTTCCACGAGCCGACCTTCGAATTCAAGGTGCTGGTGGACGCTTTCGCCACGTACAACTATGTCGAGATCGAGGCCTCGCCGACGATCTCCGTGGTGGCCGGCCCCCCTGTCCGGTACAAGGCCGTGCTGCCCAGCCTGTCGCTGGCCGGCCAGCCGCTGCGCCTGGGCTTCAAGGGCGAGGACAAATGGGGCAACCCTTCCGACCAGGCGCAGGGCCGCTACACCCTGCGCAGCAACCTGCGCATGGCGCGGATGCCCGAGTCCTTCGAGATGGCCGCCGGCGCCTATGCCCACGCGATCGAAGGCATCGTCGCCGCCGAGACCGGCGACCTGCGCCTGGAAGTCCTGCACGGCGACCGGGTCGTGGCGCGCAGCAACCCGTGCCGCGTCGCCGCGCAGGCGGCGCGCAACCACTACTGGGCCGACCTGCACGGCCAGTCGGAAGAGACCATCGGCACCAACTCCGCCGAGGAGCTCATCCTGTTCGCGCGCGACCGCGCCTTCCTGGACGCGATGAGCCACCAGGGCAACGATTTCCAGATCACCCAGGAATTCTGGGAGCACCTGAACACCCTGACCGCCCGCTACGACGAGCCCAGCCGCTTCGTGATCTTCCCCGGCTACGAATGGTCGGGCAATACCGGCCTGGGCGGTGACCGCAACGTGCTGTACCTGCACGAAGGCCGTCCGCTGCACCGTTCGTCCCACGCCCTGGTGGACGACCTGTCCGACCTGGACTCCGACGCCAACAGCGCCGATGCGCTGTTCCAGGCCATCAAGGACGAGGACGCCGTCGTCTTCGCGCACATCGGCGGCCGCTACGCCGACATCACGCTGTCGCACGACCCGCGCATCGAACGTTCCATCGAAATCCACTCCGACTGGGGCACGTTCGAATGGCTGCTCGAGGACGCCTTCAAGCAGGGCTACCGTGTCGGCATCCTCGCCAACAGCGACGGCCACAAGGGACGCCACGGCGCCAGCCATCCCGGCGCCTCGCTGTTCGGCGCCTACGGCGGACTGAGCTGCCTGATCGCCGACACGCTGAGCCGCCAATCGCTGGCCGAGTGCCTGCGCCAGCGCCGCCACTACGCCACCACCGGCTGCCGCGCCTACCTGGACGTGGCGGCGCACTTCGATGCGCCGGCGCGCCGCTACGCCGAAGATCCCAGGCTCGCCCCCGATGCCGCGAGCACGCAGGTGCGCAGCGCGGACATGGGCGCCATCCTCGCCTGCGACACCGACATGGTCGAGTTCGAATTCGACCTCGCCACCGAGGCGCCGATCGAATCGGTGGAAGTGCGCAACCGCATGGACGTGGTCCAGACCCTGCGTCCCTTCAAGCCAGCCGACCTGGGCCGCCGCATCCGCATCGTCTGGGAAGGCTCGGAGTACCGCGGCCGCGGCCGGCAGACCGTATGGGACGGCAGCGCCACGCTGCAAGACAACGCCTTTGTCGACCCCAAGCCCATCAATTTCTGGAACCTCGACAAGACGCTGCAACAGCCGCAGCCCAACCACCTGTGCTGGCAGTCGCTGACCACGGGCGGCTTCAGCGGCGTGGACGTGATGCTCGAAGACGCCGGGCGCGGCACGCTGTGCATCGACACCGACCTGATCCAGGCGCGCATCCCGGTGGCCGACATCGGCCTGGAGCCGCTGGTCTTCGAGAACGGCGGCATACGCCGGCGCCTGCAAGTGTTCCGCCTGCCGGACGAGAACCCCGCCTGCCACCTGAAGGCGCGCGTGCAGGTCCCCTTGCATACGGAACAGGACAACGCCCTGTACCTGCGCGCCACGACGGAGGACGGGTTCTTCATCTACTCCAGCCCGATCTATATAGAACGAAAGGCGTAACGCCGCCCCGCCCGGCCGCCGCCCCGGCGGCCGCGGCATTGCCGCGCATCCGCGCCGACCGGCGCGGCGCCACGGCATCGTTTCCGCGCCTGGCCGGCACGGGATTTCCAGGCGGCCATCGGCGCGCCCGCCGGCCGCCGCACGCGCCGGATCCGGGCCCGACACCCCTCATTCAAATTTCTTTCTTCCCGATTCCGTTTCCTGTATTATTAATTGACCGGTCATTCTGACTATTATTTAAATAGATGTGCTGCCAGGCCGCCCTCGCGCCCGGCTGCGCCGACGCAGGAGACAATCGCGTGTCCAACATTCTGGCTATCGGGGTCCATCTCCCGCGGCTGCGCCTGTCCCGCAGGGCCATGGCAAACGCGCTGGGCTGGCTGAGCGGCGGCGCCGGCGCCGGCAAGGGCAGCCGCACCCTGGCCTACTGGGACGAAGACAGCGTCACCATGGCCGTGGCCGCGGCGCGCCATGCCCTGGCCCGCCAGGCCGCCCCCGCCATCGACGCCTTGCAGTTCGCCAGCACCACGCCGCCGTTCGCCGAACCGCAGAACGCGGCCTTCGTGCGCGCCGCCTTGCGCCTGCCGGCGACCACCCTGACCCAGGATGTCCACGGCACGCCGCGCGCCGGCCTGCTTGCCTTGCACATGGCCCTGGAGAGCGGCACGCGGACCCTGGTCGCGGCGGCGGACCTGCCCACGGCGCTGCCGGGCAGCACGGCCGAGGCGCGCGCCGGCGATGGCGGCGCCGCGGTGCTGACCGGCGACGAACCGGGGCTGTTGCGCTACCTGGGCGGCGCCAGCCTGAGCGCGCCGTTCACCGACCGCTACCGCGCCGCCGGCCACGACTACCCGCAGGAATGGGAGGAGCGCTGGCTGCGCGAAGCCGGCTACCTGGAGCTGGTCCATGACGCCATCGGCCGTGCGCTGCAGGCGGCGTCGCTGCGGCCCGAACAGGTCGACCATTTCGTACTGCCGTGCCCGGTGCCCGGCGTGGCGGCGGCCGTCGCCGCCAAGGCCGGCCTGGGCCAGGCGCGCCTGGCCAGCGCCCTGGCCGAGAACTGCGGCGACACCGGCGCGGCGCATGCCTTCGTCATGCTGGGCCGCGCGCTCGAAGATGCCGCCCCCGGCCAGAAGGTGCTGGTCGCCCAGTTCGGCCAGGGCGCGACCGCGCTGCTGTTCGAGGCCGACGAGGCCGTGGCCGGCCTGGCCGCGCCGGTCTCGCCCGCCCTGCAGGGCGGGCTGGCCGAGGACAACTACATGAAGCTGCTGGCCTTTCGCGGCCGCATCGCCTGGGACCGCGGCCTGCGCGGCCGTTTCCTGGTCAACGAAGCCTTGAGCACGGCCTGGCGCAACGCCGATGCCTTGCTCGGCTTCGTAGCGGGACGCTGCCGCGAAACGGGCCAGGTCCAGTTCCCGCCCACGCGCCTGGCCGCCACGGGCGGCTTCCATCTCGATACCCAGGAACCCTGGCCGCTGGCGGACCGGGGCGGACGCATCGCCACCTTCACCGCCGACCTGCTGGCATTTTCGCCATGCCCGCCGAATTGCTACGGGCTGGTCGACATCGATGGCGGCGGGCGGGTGCTGATGGAGTTCACCGACCCGCAAGCCAGCCAGCTCGAGGCCGGCGCGGCCGTGGCGTTCGCCTTGCGCATCAAGGATCTCGACCCGCAAACCGGCTACCGCCGCTATTTCTGGAAAGCGCTGGCCGCGCCGACGGCCGATTGAGGACAGACTGATGGCTACAGGAATCAAGGATCGCGTCGCCATTCTGGCGATGGGCTGTTCCCGTTTCGGCGAACGCTGGGACGTGGGCCAGGAAGAATTGATGGTCGAGGCCTACGCCGAGGCGCTCGCCAGCGTCGGCATCGAGCCGCGCGCCATCGAGGCGGCCTGGTACTCGTCGCATTATGACGACATCGGCGCGGGCAAGGCCGGCACGCCCATGGCCATGGCCCTGCGCCTGCCCGACATCGGCGTGACGCGCGTGGAGAACTTCTGCGCCGGCGGCACCGAGGCATTTCGCGGCGCCGTCTACGCGGTCGCCTCCGGCGCCGCGGACATCGCGCTGGCGCTCGGGGTGGAAAAGCTGAAAGACACCGGCTTCGCCGGCCTGCCGCTGGCCTCGCGCGGCACGCTGGCGCCCATGTACCTGCCCACGCACAGCAACCCGGGCAACTTCGCGCAGCTGGCGCGCGCCTACCAGGCCCGCCACGGCGTCTCCCGCGAAGACCTCAAGGCGGCCATGGCCCATACCTCGGTGAAAAGCCATGCCAACGCCTTGCACAATCCCAAGGCGCACCTGCGCAAGGCCATCAGCCGCGAACAGGCCGCCGGCGCGCCGCTGGTGGCCGACCCCATCGGACTGTTCGATTGCTGTCCGGTGTCGGACGGCGCCGCCTGCGCCATCGTCACCACCCCCGAGATCGCCCGCAGCCTGAACCGCGGCCCGCTGGTCCTGGTCAAGGCCATCCAGCTGGCCACGTCCAACGGCTGGGAGCTGCAGCAATCGGACTGGGACGGCTCGTACGTGCACACCACCCGCGTGGCGGCGCGCAAGGCGTACGCCGAAGCGGGCATCGACGATCCGCGCGCGCAGCTCAGCCTGACCGAATTGCACGACTGCTTCTCGATCACCGAACTGGTGACGCTGGAAGACATTGGCCTGGCCGAGCCCGGCACGGCCTGGCGCGGCATGCTCGACGGCCGCTTCGACGCCGACGGGGCGCTGCCCTGCCAGATAGACGGCGGCCTGAAATGCTTCGGCCATCCCGTGGGGGCCTCGGGGCTGCGCATGCTCTACGAGGCCTGGCTGCAACTGAGCGGCCGCGCCGGCGCGCGCCAGCTGCCCGCGCCCTCGCTGGCCCTGACCCACAATCTGGGCGGCGCGCCCGCGCAGAACGTGTGTTCGATCACAATACTCGGCGCGGCCTGACACCGGGCCGCGCCGGCCCGCGGGGGCCGCGCACAATTATCAACACCATCCTGCCCACAGGAGGAGACTGAGATGCTTCACCCTGAGATAGAACTGCTGGACCGAGACGGCATCCTCAAGATCCAGCGCGAGCGGCTGGCGCGATTGGGCCAGCGCCTGCAGCACAGCCCGCAATGGCGCGAGCATTTCGCCAGCGTCGGCATGACGCCCGGCGACCTTGCCTCGCCGGACGCCTTCGAACACCTGCCCTTCCTGCAGAAGGCCGACCTGCGCCAGCAGTATCCCTACCCGTTCCTGACCGTTCCCCTCGAAGACGTGGAGCGGTTCGTCGCCACCTCGGGCACCACCGGCCTGCCGGTGATGTTCGGCCTGACGCGGCGCGACCTGCACGAGCTACTGCCCAGCCAGACCGCGCGCCTGCTGGCCGCGGCGGGCGTGCGCCGCGGCGCGCGCGCCTACCAGGGCTACGGCTACGGCCTGTGGATCGGCGGTCTGGCGCTGGACCAGGGCTTCAAGGAAATGGACTGCGTCAACTTCCCGCTGGGCCCGGGCCGCGGCGACCTGGCGGCGCGCTGGATGCGCGACCATGCCTACGAAGTGGCCTCGATGTCGCCGCTGTGGCTGATGAGCCTGGCGCAGGCCGCGCGCGCCCAGGGCATCAACCCCAAGACCGACTGGGCGCTGCGCACAGCCATCCTGGGCGGCCAGTCGGTCTCGGCCGAATTCCGCGCCCAGCTGGAAGCGGAAATGCCCGAAGGATTCGTGTCGCACAACATCTACGGCACCACCGAGGCGGGCGGCCCGATCCTGGCCATCTCGACGCCGTACACGCACGCCGACGACGAACTGCATCTCATCAATGAAGACACGGTGCTGACCGAGATCCTGGATCCGGTCACGCTCAAGCCGGTCTCAGAAGGGGAAGTGGGCGAGATCGTCATCACCACCCTGACCAAGGAAGCCTCGCCCGTGATCCGCTGGCGCACGCATGACCTGGTCAGGCTGTCGTCGCACCCCTACGACTGCCCGTCGGGACGGCGCGGCATGCGCAAGATCGGACGCATCATCGGGCGCTCCGACGACATGATCAAGTTCAAGGGCGTGATCGTTTTCCCGTCGCAGATCGAGGACGTCATCACCGGCGTCGCCGGCGTGGTCAAGGAAGCCTGGCAGATCTATATCGACAAGGAATGCATGACCATCGGCACCATGACCGTGGCGATCGAGGCGTCCGCCCAGGCCGGCCGTCCGGCCGAACAGCTCAGCCATGAAGTGGGCCGGGAAATCCACGCGCGCCTGGGCATGAAGGTCTGCGTCGAATGCCATCCCGAAGGCACGCTGCCGCGCTACGAAGCCAAGGCCGTGCGCGTACTGCATCGTCCCGAAGCATGACCGCGCGCGATCCGCTGGCCGCCATCCGCGCCCGCCTGGCCGAGGTGGGGCCGCGCGGCGCGGCGATGGCCCGCCCCCGGCCCCAACCCCTGGCGCCGGCGCTGGCCGGCGCCTGGATCGGCCAGGGTGCGCGGCGCGCGCTGTACTGCCATGGCGGCGGTTTCCAGATTGGCGGCATCGCCTCGCACGCCAGCCTGATCGCCCGGCTGACCGAGGCCGGCCAGGCCCGCATCCTGGCCGTCGAGTACCGGCTCGCGCCCGAACATCGCTATCCGGCGGCGATCGACGACGCCTTCGCGGCCTACCAGTGGCTGCTGGCCAACGGCGGCGCGCCAGCGGCCATCATCGGCGACTCCGCGGGCGGCGCCCTGGCGTTGCAGACCGCGCAGCGCGCGCGATGCCGGCCTGCCGCTGCCGCGCTCCCTCGTGCTGCTCTCCCCCTGGCTCGATCTGTCCATGCAAGGCCGCAGCTACGTGGAGCTGGCCGAACAGGACATTTTCTCCAAGCCGGCACAGCTGCGCGCGATGGCGCGCAGCTATCTGGGACGCCTCGGCCCGCCGCCGGATGCGCCGCCGGCCTCGCCGCTCTGGGACGATCTGTCAGGCTTGCCGCCCATCGTCGTGCACGCCGGCGCGCACGACATCACGCTGGACGACTCGCATACGCTGGCCGCACGCGTGCGCGCCGCCGGCGGGCAGGTGCAACTGCAGGTCTTTCCCGGCATGTGCCATCACTTCCAGATCTACGAAGCGCTGGCCGAAGCGCGGGAGTCGATCGACGCGCTGGGCCGCCATCTGCGGCAAGACTAGCGCCAGGCGGCGCGCAAGGCGCGCCGCCCCTCATGCCTGGACGATCAGCCCGCTGTCCAGCGCGCTGGCCACGCGCTCGGGCGCCAGGCCCCATTCGTGCAGCACCTCGACCGAATGCGCGCCCACTGCGGGCGCGGCGGCGGGCTGGCGCGCCGGCGTGGCGCTCAGGCGCGGCGCCGGCGCCGGCTGCGTCACCCCCTCGACGTCGATATAGCCCGCGCGGGCCGCCGCATGCGGATGATGGGCGGCTTCGCGCCAATCCAGGACGGGCGTCACGCAGGCGTCGCTGTCCTCGAACAGCGCCGCCCAATGGTCGCGCGGCCGGGTGGCGAACAGCGCCGCCAGCCGCGCGCGCAAGGCCGGCCATTGGGCAGGGTCGCGATCGTGGGTATACACGGCCGGGTCCAGGCCCAGCCGTTCGACCAGCAGATCATGAAAGCGCCGTTCGACGCAGGCCACGGCCAGAAAGCGCCCGTCGGCGCAGGCATAGGTGGCGTAGAAATAGGCGCCGCCGTCCAGCAGGTTGCCCTCGCGCCGGTCGGACCAGCCGCCGCCGGCGCGAAAGCCCCAGAACATCGAAGCCAGCAGGCCCGCCCCATCCACCATGGCGGCGTCGACGACCTGGCCCGGCGCCCCGCCACGCACCGCCAGCAAGGCGGCCAGCATGCCGAACGCCAGCAGCATGCCGCCGCCGCCGAAATCCGCCACGTAGTTCAGCGGCACCGGCGGCGGACGGTCGGACGGCCCGATGGCGTGCAGCGCCCCGGTCAGGCCCAGGTAGTTCAGATCATGTCCGGCCTGGCGGGCCAGCGGTCCCTGCTGGCCCCAGCCCGTCATGCGCCCGTACACCAGCCGCGGCTGGCGCCGCAGGCATGCCTCGGGCGCCAGGCCCATGCGCTCCATCACGCCGGGCCGGAAACCTTCGATCAGCCCATCGGCGGCGCCGACCAGTTCCAGCAGCAGATCGCTGGCGCCGGGCGCGCGCAGATCCAGCGCCAGCGAGCGGCGGCCGCGCGCCAGCACGTCGAAGCGGCTGTCCAGCAAGGGGAAGTCCCCCTTCCTGTGCGCCGCATGGACGCGCACCACGTCGGCCCCGTGATCGGCCAGCATCATGGCCGCGAACGGCGCCGGCCCCAGTCCCACCATTTCGATGATGCGCAAACCCTGCAAGGCAGGCGCCATGCCCTCTCCTTGCGCCATCACTGCGGCGCGACCCTGACGGTCAGCCCTTCCAGCGCCGGCGCGACCGTAATCTGGCAGGAAAGACGCGACTCGGCGCGGACATCGTTGGCGAAGTCCAGCATGTCGCGCTCCATGTCGCCGGGTTCGCCCACGGCCTGCATCCACTCCTGTCCCACATGCACATGGCAGGTGGCGCAGGTGCACGCGCCGCCGCACTCGGCCGCGATGCCCGGCACATTGGCGCGCCGGGCGCACTCCATCAGGCTCAATCCGTCGTCCGCCTGGACGACGTGGCGAGCCTCATTGGAGGCGATGAAAATAATCGTTGTCATACGAGGCGTTCCCGTCGTGTATCAAGCGCCGCAGCCCATCCCGCCGGAGACGCCCAGCGCCTCGCCGGTGATGAAGCCGGCGGCTTCGGAGCATAAAAACGCAATCGCCGCGGCGACTTCCTCGGGCCGGCCCAGGCGGCGCAGCAGCGTCAACGCCTCCAGGTCGACGCGCATCTGCGCGCCCGCGACGTCGACGGCGCGCGCCAGCATCGGCGTGTCGACCGGCCCGGGCAGCACGGCATTGGCGGTTACGCCGTAGCGCGCGTTCTCGCGCGCAATCGAGCGGGTGAATCCGAGCAGGCCCGCCTTGGCGGCGGCGTAGACCGCCCCGCCGCGCGAACCCAGGCGGCCCGCCTCGGACGACACATTGACGATGCGGCCGAAGCGCGCCGCCTGCATGCCGGGCAACACGCCCAGCGTGAAGGCGAACGCGCTCTCCAGGTTGACGGCCAGCAGCGCGCGCCAGTCCTGCGGGGTCGTCCGGGAAAAGAACGCGTGCTGGTCGGCGCCGACGTTGTTGACCAGGATGTCGAACGGCGCGGCGCCGGCGCAGAATCCGGCCACCGCCTCGGCGTCCGTGGCGTCGAGCGCGACAAAGCGGGCGCCGGTGGCCTGGGCCACGCTGGCGCCCGCCTGCGCGTCGCGGTCGCAGAACGTGACGCGCAGGCCGTCGCGGCATAGCTGCGCGACGGTGGCCGCGCCGATGCCGTTGGCGCCGCCGGTAACGAGCGCGTGCCGCGGCATCAGTGCCTCCGGAAAACCGGCTGGCGCTTCCCGATCACCGCCGCCAGCCCTTCCCGGCTGTCGGCCGTGGCCGACAGGGTCGATACGGTACGGGCCTCCTCGGGCAGCGCCCGTTCGACCTGCAGCGTGTTCCACAACAGGCGCTTGGTCGCCGCCTGCGCCAGCGGCGCTCCGGCGGCGTAGGTCGCGGCCAGGCGGGCCGCGCTCTCGTCCAGCTCGGCGTCGGCGACCACCTGGTTGACCAGGCCCATCTCGAGCGCCTCGTCGGCGCCCACCGTGCGGTTCGACAGCATCATTTCCATGGCGCGGCGAAAACCGATCAGATGCGGCAGGATGACCGAGCTGCCCGCGTCCGGCGCCATGCCCACGCGCGTGGCGCCGGCCAGGAACCTGGCGCCCTGCGCGGCGACGACGATGTCGGCCGCGCATACCAGGCCCAGGCCGCCGCCGGCCGCGTAGCCCTGCACCTGCGCCACCACGACGGCGTCCAGCCTGATCAGCGCGCCGATGGCCATTTGCAGCCAGGCGGTCACTTCGCGCAGGAAGTCGCCCAGGCCCTCGCCCTTGCTGGCGAACTCGCGCACATCGCCGCCGGCGCAGAAATGCTTGCCCGCGCCGCGCAACAGCACCACGCGCACATCGGGCTCGCGGTGGCAGCGCATCACCGCTTCGTGCAACGCCTTCATGAATTCGATATTCATGCCGTTGGCCGCATCGGGCCGGTTCAACGTGATGCGGGCCACATGGTCCGCATAGTCCAGCAGCACAGGACCCTCGCCAATCCAGGTCTCGGGGTTTGCAGTCGTCATCGTCATCTCCTCATACCAGGAAGGACAGGGTGAAAATCGGTTTGGCGCCATTGACCAGGGCAATCTTCTTGCGCACCAGGCGGAAGGCGCCATCGACCAGCCGGAGCCGGTACTCGTTGCGGGCGGCCCAATGCGTTTCGCCGCGCAGGTTGTCCTCGTAGATCAGCACATTGGCCAGCGCCGTCACTTCCTGCCCCGCGACATCGACGATCTCGATGTTGGAAATCAGGCGCGCCAGCGCCGAGCGCGGCGTCTGCGTATGGCGGCGGCCGGTCAGCAACTGTTCGATGCGGACACGGATGCGCGACCGGTTGTCGTAGATCACCGACATCTTCTGCTCGGGATCGATATCGTCGCCATTGGCCGGAATCCAGTAGATGGCGTCATCCTCCCAGAGCGACTCCCAGCCCTGGTAGTCGTGCGTGTCCTGCAGCCGGGCCTCGTGATAGAGAAACTGCGACACCCGATGGTGCAGCGTCAGTTCGTCCAGCGCCTGCAGATCGTCAGCGGCCGGACGGGTTTCGGGGCGTGCGGTCATCCGGATTACTCCTGCATCAGCTTGAAATAGTGGCGCCAGATCCCGCGCTGCGGGACCTCGTCGGTCGAATGCCCGACGGTGTAGCCGTTCTCGTCCTTGCGCTCGCGATGCAGGCCGCGGGTCAGCATCAGCCATTCGGGGTCGCGGATCTTCGCGCCGCGGTGGTTGCGCTCGTACATCTCCGTATCGTCGGCCAGCAGCAGGCCGGCCGGCCCGACCGAACCCATGGTCTGCTGGCGCAGCCGGCGGTTGATGTCGGGCGCGTCCTTGAACTGCACCGCCGTCACGTGCTGGATGGTTTCCTCCACCGATACCGGCTGCAGCACGAAGATCTGGATCTCCGCGATGAACAGATTGGGGAAGATCATCGTGTGCGGCGAGCCGTCGATCATGATCTGGCGCGCCCGCTCGGCGCCGTAGGCCTGGTCCATCGCGACGGCGTAGTCCGCCATCCGCTCGACCGACGAGCCGAACCAGTACAGCGGCTTGTCGATGCGCCGCCACTCCGGCCGCAGATCGAACTCGGTATGGCCGTTGCCGTAGTCGCGCGTCAGCGCGGTCGAATCCTTGCCGTAGAGATTGGCGATCGGACTGTTGGTGACCTGGAAGATGGAACCATGCACGAAGCCGGGGTGGTAGCCGTCGGTCTCGTTCTCCAGCATGAACTTCCAGTTGGCCTTGGCCCGGTGCTGCAGGAACCCGGCGCGCAGGTCCAGCTCGCCGTTGGGCGAGTTGTCGCACAACTGGTCGATGGCGGCCTTGGCCCCGCCCAGGTGCTCGTCCAGGCTCGGACCGGTTTCGGCGAACGATCCGAACACGAAGCCGCGATAGATGCCTATCCTCGCCACCTTGCCGAGCCCGACGCCAGCCTTGGAGGCGCCCTCGTAGCCGTCGGCCAGCGCGTACCCCATCAGGTCGCCGGTGTTCGAGAAGGTCCACGAGTGGTACGGGCACGTGAAGGTGCTGCGGTTGCCTTCCTTGTAGGCGCACAGCTGGTTGCCCCGGTGCGGACACTTGTTCAGCAACAGGCGGATCTCGCCGTCGCGGTCCCGCAGCAACAGCACCGGCGTCGTGCCGATGCTCTTGGTCACGTAGTCGTTCTTGTTGGGCACTTCGCTGACGTGACCCACGTATACCCAGGTCCTGTGCCAGATCTTGTCCAGCTCCTCCTGGAAGATCTCCGGATCGACGTACAGGCGGCTATTGATCCGCGTGGGCTCGATCAGCGCCCGGTAGTCGATCTCGTTCCTGATGGAAGACATCGCCCTCACCTCCGATGGTTTGTGAATTATTTAATAATCCGAATGGTCGTTCGATTTATAAATGAGGAGGCGATGGCATGTCAAGTACAGATTTTTATAACCAATCGACCATTCGGTTTTTACAACAACTTCCGGGAATCGAATCAGGGGAAACCATTAGGGAGATTTCTTAAAAACACCTTAAAAGAAAACATATATATTTGATTTATAAGTGTTTTTACAAAACACCAGACTACCCGCAACATGTCGGAAAAGCGCGGAACCGACTATAGCCAAGCCTCTCAAGCCCTGATAAATTACACGAACGGTTGTTCAATAATAGGCTCACACCACATATCGAGCCGCCATACAGGAGGAGTCATGAACACAAGCAAGGCAATCGTCGCGGGCTTGCTCGCACTGGGCTGCGCCCTGCCCGCCGCGGCCGAGATCCGGCTCGGCGCCTCGGTCTCGGCCACCGGCCCGGCCGGCATCCTGGGCGACCCCGAAGCCCGCACCCTGGAACTGCTCGTGCAGGAACTGAACGCGCGCGGCGGCATCAAGGGCGAGCAGATCAAGCTGGTGCTGTACGACGACGGCGGCGACGCCAACAAGGCGCGCACCTTCGCCACCCGGCTGGTCGAGGACGACGAAGTGCAGGCCATCATCGGCGGCACCACCACCGGCACCTCGATGTCCATCCTGTCGGTCGCCGAAGACGCCAAGGTGCCGTTCATCTCGCTGGCCGGCGCCATCGACATCATCGACCCGGTCAAGCCCTATACCTTCAAGACGCCGCATACCGACCGCATGGCATGCCAGAAGGTGTTTGCCGACATGCGCAAGAACGGCTGGACCAAGGTGGCGCTGATCGGCTCCACGGACGGCTTCGGCGCTTCCATGCAGGCGCAGTGCAAGGCCGTGGCCGGCCAGTACGGCATCGAACTGGTGGACAGCGAAACCTACGAGCCCAAGGACGCCGACATGACGGCGCAGCTGACCAAGATCCGGGGCATCCCCGGCGTGCAGGCAGTCCTGAACCCGGGGTTCGGCCAAAGCGCGGCGGTGCTGGCGCGCAACTACCGCCAGCTCGGCATGAGCCTGCCGTTCTACGCCTCGCACGGCGTCGCATCGCAGGGCTATATCGACCTGGCCGGCGCCGACGTCGTCGAAGGCTTCCGCCTGCCGGGAACCGCGCTGCTGGTGGCGGACCTGCTGCCCGCCAGCGATCCCCAGGCCGCGCCGTCCATCGCCTACAAGAAGGCCTTCGAAGCCAAGACCGGCGCCCCCGTGGGCACGTTCGGCGGCTATGCGCACGACGCCTTCCTGATCCTGGTCGATGCGCTGAACCGCGCCGACTCGACCAAGCCCACCGCGATCCGCGACGCGATCGAGAAAACCAGCAAGCTGGCCGGCACCACCGGCGTCTACACCTTCTCGCCGACCGATCACCTGGGCCTGGACCTCTCGGCCTTCCGCGTGCTCGAGATCCGCGGCGGCAAGTGGAAAGTCGTCGACTGAGCGCCTGAACGGCGGCCCGTCGCCGGCGCACCGAGCACGGGCCCGCCATCCCAGTCCAGACAAACGCCGGAGTGCCCATGTCGGAATTCATGCAGTTCATTTTCTCGGGAGTGACAGTGGGCGCGGTCTACGCGCTCGTCGCCCTCGGGTTCGCGATCATCTTCAACGCGACCGGCGTGGTGAACTTTGCCCAGGGCGAGTTCGTCATGCTGGGCGGCATGATCACTGTCTTCGCGCACGGCGCGGGCCTGGCGCTGCCGCTGGCCGCGCTGCTCGCCATCGCCGTGACCGCCGCGACAGGCGTGGCGCTGAACCGCCTGGCGATCGAGCCGGCGCGCGGCGCCCCCGTCGTCTCGCTCATCATCATCACCATCGGCGCCTCGATCTTCATCCGGGGCGCGGTGCAAAGCCTGTTCGGCAAGCAGATCCACAGCCTGCCCGCGTTCTCGGGCGACGACCCGATACACGTGCTGGGCGCCACCATCCTGTCGCAAAGCCTGTGGATGATCGGCGGCGCGGTGGCGGTATTCATCGTCCTGTGGCTGTTCTTCACCAGGACACTGATAGGCCGCGCGGTGCTGGCCACCTCGAACAACCGCCTGGCGGCCCGCCTGGTCGGGATCAACACCCGATTCATCATGACCCTGTCGTTCGCGCTGTCGGCGGCCATCGGCGCCCTGGCCGGCGTGCTGATCACGCCGATCACGCTGACTTCGTACGACGTGGGCCTGACCCTGGCGCTCAAGGGCTTTGCCGCCGCCATGCTGGGCGGCATGGGCAGCCCCAAGGGCGCGCTGGCCGGCGGCATTCTGCTCGGCCTGCTGGAATCCCTGACCGCCGGCTACCTGTCGTCGCAGTACAAGGACGCGGCGGCCTTCCTCACCATTCTCGCGGTGCTGTTCTTCATGCCGCAGGGACTGTTCGGACACAAGTCCACGGATCGCGTATAAGCCATGCGGATATCATCGAAACACTGGACGCTGATCGTCCTGGCCGCGCTGATCGCCATCGCCCCGCTGTTCTTCCCCTCCGGCTATTACTTCCGCGTGGGCTCGACAATTTTCGTCAACGCGCTGGCGGTCACCGGCATCGTCATCCTGACCGGCTACGCCGGCCAGATCAGCCTGGGACACGCGGGATTCGCCGGCATCGGCGGCTATGCCTGCGCGCTGGCGCCCGTGCACCTCGGGCTGCCCTCGGCGCTGTCGGTCGTGCTGGGCGCGGCCGTCTCGGGCGCGCTGGCGTGGCTGGTCGGCCGCCCCATCCTGCGCCTGAAGGGCTACTACCTGGGCGTGGCCTCGCTGGGCTTCGGCATCCTGGTGGCCATGGTGCTGAACAATGAACGCCAGCTCACCAAAGGGCCGGACGGCATCGCCGTGCCCGACCCCGGTCTGCGCAGCCTGTTGAAGGGCTGGAGCCTGGACCTGTCCAATGGCCAGTTCTGGTACGCCATGACGGGCATCGCGCTGGTGATCGGCGCCTGGCTCGCGCTCAACCTCTACCACAGCCCGACAGGGCGGGCGCTGCGCGCGCTGCACGGTTCGGAGATCGCCGCCGGCACCGTCGGCATCGACGTGGCGGGCGCCAAGCTCAAGGCGTTTGTCGTCTCGGCCGTGTACGCCTCGGTCTCGGGCTCGCTGCTAGCGCTGCAGAACCGCTTCATCACGCCGGACATCGCGGGCTTCATGCACTCGATCGAAATGGTGACCATGGCGGTGCTGGGCGGCGTCGGCTCGGTCGCCGGCGCAATCTTCGGCGCGAGCCTGCTGACCCTGCTTCCGCAGGTGCTGACGGTGTTCGCCGACTACGAACCCCTCATCCTGGGCCTGACCATGATGCTGGTCATGATCTTCCTGCCCGAAGGCCTGGTTCCGTCCATCATGCGCACGATACGAGGAAGGAAAAAATGAGCCTGCTGGAAATCCACGGCCTGGGCATTACCTTTGGCGGCCTGCGCGCCGTGCACGACGTCGCGTTCAGCGTCGAGCCGGGCGAGATCGTGTCCGTCATCGGGCCCAACGGCGCGGGCAAGACCACCCTGTTCAACATGATCTCGGGCATCTACCGGCCCGGCGCCGGCCGCGTCGTGCTGGACCGCGACGACGTCACCGGCATGGCGCCGTTCCGCCTGGCGCGGCGCGGCATGTCGCGCACCTTCCAGAACCTGCAGATCTTCCAGAACATGACCGTGCTGGAGAACGCCATCGCGGGCTTTCACCTGCAGGAGCAAGGCGCGCTGCTGTCCGACCTCTTCAACCTGCGCGCCTCGCAGGCCCGCGCCCGGCGCGCCGAAGAAGGCGCCCGCGCGCTCCTGCAGCGCGTGGGCCTGGAACGCGCGGCCGAACGCGAGGCCGCCAGCCTCTCCTACGGCTCGCTCAAGCGGCTGGAGATCGCCCGCGCGCTGGCCCTGCAGCCCAAGGTGCTGCTGCTGGACGAACCGGCCGCCGGCTGCAATGCGGTCGAAACCGAGGAAATCGACCACCTGATCGCCGAGGTCGCCGCCACGGGCGTCGCCATCCTGCTGGTCGAACACGATATGAAAATGGTCATGCGCATTTCCAGCCACATCGTCGTGCTCGATCACGGCGAGAAAATCGCCGAAGGCCCGCCGGACGCCATCAGCCGCGACCCGGCGGTCATCGCCGCCTACCTGGGCACCGACAGCCAGCCGGGAGACCGCCCATGCTGACCGTGCAAGGACTACGCTCGTGCTACGGGCGCATCGAAGTGCTGCACGGCATCGACCTGCAGGTCGACAGCGGCGAGATCGTCACCGTCGTCGGCGCCAATGGCGCGGGCAAGACCACCTTGCTGCGCTGCCTGTCCGGCGTGCAGCCCGTCTCGGCCGGCGCCATTACCTTTCGCGGCGAGGCCCTGGCCGCCGTGCCCGCCCATCGCCGCCTGGCGCGCGGGCTGGCGCACTCGCCCGAAGGCCGGCAGATCTTCACCAACCTCAGCGTCGAGGAAAACCTGCGGCTGGGCGCCTACCTGTACGCCGACGACCGGGTCGAACGCGACATGGACGACGCCTTCCAGATGTTCCCCATCCTGCGCGAAAAACGCCATCTGGCCGCAGGCGGCCTGTCGAGCGGGCAGCAGCAGATGCTGGCGATGGCGCGCGCCCTGATGGGCAGGCCGTCCTGCCTGCTGCTGGACGAGCCCTCGATGGGCCTGGCGCCGATCATCGTGCAGCAGATCTTCGACGTCATCCGCGGACTGAAGGCGCTCGGCGTCACCGTGCTGCTGATCGAACAGAATGCCTACGGCGCGCTGCAGATCGCCGACCGAGGCTACGTCATGGAAACCGGCAACATCACCATGCAAGGCGCGGCCAGCGCCTTGATCGCCGACCCGCGCATACGCGCCGCCTACCTGGGGATATGAACCATGCGGTGAACCCTGCGGCGCGGGCCGGCCCGCGCATTGCCCCCGAGGCCATGTGGCCCTACAATTAGAGGTTGCCTCAGTCATGAGTTCACGCGCTGTCGTTGCTTGGCATCGGGCAGCGTCTTAAGCGGGCGCGTCCTGCCTATGCCAGGCACCGCCCACTGCAGGCGGCGAGTGTACGACGAACAGCGGCACGACGAACAGCCATCGCGGCACTCGCGTCATCGGAGGTGTTTTGGCCCGTACGAGATCTGCGGATTACGAGAATATCCGCGACACCATCATCGAGCGCGCGGCGGCAATGTTTGCGCGCCAAGGCTACTCGGAAACATCCATTGGCGATATCGCCCGGGCCTGCGAGTGCTCGAAATCGCGCCTGTACCATTACTTCGACAGCAAGGAAGCGGTATTGCGCGACATGCTCACCACGCACGTCGACTCCCTGCTGGAACGCTGCCGCCAGGTCCTGTACGGCTCGAACGAACCGAAGACGCGCTTTCTCCAGATCGTAAAGCTGTTTCTCGAGATCTACGCCACCTCGCGCGACCGGCACGTCGTGATGCTGACCTGCCTGGACGCCCTGCCCGAAGACCAGCGCAAGGCGCTGATCGCCAAGCAGCGCGAACTGATCGCCTATGTGCGCGACGCGCTTCTGCAACTGCGCCCCGACATGGCCGCCAACCGCACCCTGGCCCACGTCGACACCATGCTGTTCTTCGGCATGATCAACTGGACCTACACCTGGTACAAGGCCGATGGCAGCGTCTCGCCCGATGCGCTCGCCGAGCGCACCGTGCAACTGTTCCTGGACGGCTACCTCAACCTGCTCTCGGCCTGATCGCGCAGCAACTGCATCGGCTCGAAGCCGGGCCGCTCGACCTCGCCACGGCCGACCGCGCGCCCGGCTTCCAGCAGCTTCTTGCCGACCATATACGCCCGCCCGTCATTGAGCGCATCGACCGAAATCAAGCGGTCGGCGCGGAAGTACCAATGCGACTCGCCCTTGGCCGACGCATGGCTGACCACCGCGTCGTAGCCGCGGTTCAGCCCGACGATCTGCAGCTTCATGTCGTATTGATCCGACCAGAACCACGGGACGGGCTGATACGGCCGCCCCTGCCCCAGCATATCGTCGGCCACCGCCTCGGCCTGGTCGATGGCGTTCTGCACGCTCTCGAGCCGCGCCGGCTCGCCGCCCAGCACGAACCGCGCGCAATCCCCCGCCGCCCAGACATCCGGCGCCGAGGTACGTCCGTACGCATCGACCAGGATCCCGTCGTCGCAATCGATCCCGGCCGCCTCGGCCAGCGCCGTTTGCGGCGCCACCCCCACCCCGGCCACCACCAGGTCGCAGGCAATACGCAGCCCATTGTCCAGCTCCACGCCGGTTAGAGCCTCGTCGCCTTCGGTACCCGCCACCGTGCGCCCCTCATGGATGAGCACCCCGTGGCGCTGGTGCAGGGCGCGGATGGCCGCGGCCGTGGCCGGGCACGCCACCCGCTCCAGAACCCGGGACGCGCGCTCCACCACCTGCACCGACAACCCCGCCTGCGCGGCGACCGCGGCCGTTTCCAGCCCGATATAGCCGCCCCCCAGCACCAGCAGCCTGCGCCCGGCCAGGAACGCCGGCTGCAAGCGCTGCACGTCGGCCAGATTGCGCAGCTCGAACACATTGCTGCGGCCCGCGAACGCCGCCGGCAAAGGGCGCGGCGCGGCGCCCGTGGTCAACGCCAGCTTGCGCCAGCCATGGCGCCGGCCGCCGCAGCGCAGCGTGCGCGACGCCAGGTCCAGCGCCTCGACCGTGCCGCCCAGGTGCAGCGCAATGCCCTGCTCGCGCCAGAACTGCGCCGGACGCAGCCACAAACGCTCCTGCTCCCAGTCGCCCGCCAGGTATTTCTTGGACAGGGGCGGCCGCTGGTAAGGCGGCGCGCTCTCGGCGCCAAAAACGTCGATTCCGCCCTGGAAACCGGCCTGGCGCAGGCGGGCCGCCAACGCCGCGCCCGCCTGTCCGGCGCCAATGATTGCGATACTGTCCATGGCCATAGCGTTTCCCGTAATTAATTAATCGACCAATCTGATTATTATAAGAACGCCATGCCGGATTGCAATATCCGCGTTGCGTCGCCCGCCCGGCCGCTACGCCGGGACGCAATAGAATGCCCTCACATCCCTAGGCACAGACAGGAGCCGGCATGCCCAGAACCGCCCTCAACCCCGACACCGTCTTCGACTCCCTGCAATACGGCTTCAGCCAGGGGCTGATCGTCACAGGGCAGCGCCGCATCATGCTGTCCGGCCAGGTCGGCGTCGACGCCCAGGAACGCACCGTGGGCCCCGGCCTGAACGAGCAGACCGACGCCGCGCTGGACAACATCGAACGCGTGCTGGCGGCCGCCGGCGCCGCGATGCGGCACATCATCATGCTGCGCATCTACATCTGCGAAGACGCGCGCGGCGATCAGGAAGTCGTCGCCGACGCGCTGCGCCGCCGCTTTCCGGACAACCCGCCGCCCTCCTCCTGGATCATCGTCAGCGGCCTGTCGCTACCCGAATGACTGATCGAGATCGAGGCCGAAGCCATGCTGGACTGAGCTACTTCTTTGCATTCAACCTGTCCTGCTCGGCCTTGCGCTCGGCGCGCATCGCTTCGCAATCGAGCAGCTTCACTTCCTTGCCCGTGGCGGTTTCCACGATCTTGGTCGCGCTGTTATCGCCCCCCGACCTGCCAGGCAGCACGCACTCGCGAAACGCATTGATTTCGGCTTGAGACAGGACGAGCGAAGTAAAGCCCGTCCGCGGTGCCACCCATGATCCGTTGGCGCTTTTCTTCGTCCAGACGCCATACTGAGCCATCGCGTGGCTGGCGACCAGCAGGCCCGCCAGGCCGACTGCATACCGGAATGTTTTCATTGCCACCCTCCTTGGTCGTGCGAAGGAGCAGACTAGCAAGAACGGCACAAACGGTAACTCCGCCGAAAGCAGTATCCAGACCGACCCGCTACAAGAGTCCTTGCAAATCCGCCGCCACATGGCGGCTACCCCGATACCACGGACGGAACAAATGGCAATTGACCGGGCACGGTCCAGGCCGCGGCGTGCGCCAGCGCCGATCAGATACGGCGCGACCAACCTGAACAACGCGCTCACGCTTTCCCGCGCCAACCGCGCGGCAGCTGGAAATGCGGCCCATCCTTGAGCGTCGTCCAGTCGCCGCCCCATCCCAGCGGTATCTCCAGCCTGGCCGCGCTCTCCTTCATCACCTCCGCTAACCGCTTGAACGACGCCCAGTCCTCCCAGGAAATCGTTCCCTCCACCAGCGGCGCCAGATCCACGGCATGGGCCCAACCGTCCGGCTGGGGTATGTACAGACTGCGCAGCGTCTGGCTGACGCCTTGAGCAAGCAGCCTGGACTGACGCTGCGCCGAGCGCGCGCCCTCCAGGACGGTGAACCGCCCGTTGTATGCACCGGCCGCCGCCTCCACCACGGCCGCCAGGTCCGGGTACACCCCGGCCAGGCGCTGGCGATCGCGCGCGGAAAGCTGAAACCCCATGGTCAACGCCCTCCTTGCGGCACGCCTGGGCCATGCCGTAGGGCACAGCCATGCAAAAACATCAACGCTGGCATCGATATGCCCTCGAACCGTTCTGGATACCGGCGGGATGCCGGGCTACCCGGACGGCGGCGCGTGCCCGATGGCCCGTGCCGTCATCCGCGCCCGATTAGTGGAACAGGCAACGCTCGCGTTCCATCAGAACCGCGGGCGGCAATCAGCAAGAATCAAGACTCTCGGGCCGCGCAGGCGCCGGAAAAGAAAACAGCCGCCATTGCTGGCGGCTGCGGAAGGACTTGCACCTGCGGCAGAATCCAGGGCACCACGCGAGCCTGACTAGGCGTGCGCCGGCGGCCGGATCAAACTTTCAGCCGGGATGCCCAGTTCGGTGTGCAAGCGCCAGATCATGGGCAGGGTAAGACCGCGCTTGCGGTTCAAGACCTCGTAGACCCGGTTGCGCTTCCCGATCATGGGCTCCAGGTCCTTGGGAGTCAGGCCACCTTGCTCCATGCGGAACTTGATCGCCTCGACCGGATCCGGCAGGTCGATCGGGTAATGCCGCGCCTCATAGGCCTGCACCAGCGTGGCCAGCACGTCCAGCCGATCGCCATCGGGCGTACCCAGCTCAGGGTCCGACTCCATGAGCCGAGAAATTTCCTTCAAAGCCGACTTGTAATCGGCCTCGGTGCGTACGGGGCGGATTTCCATGTTCACTCCATTTCGACTGTCTCGGCATCGACCCTGTCGTACTCCACATGGGTGCCGACGAATTTCACGTAGACGATGCCCAGCTTGAAGGCGACAGCGACAATCAGACGGTAGTCATTGCCCTTGATCTTGAATACCACGCGCCGGTTCTTGAGAACGCTGGCGCTCCGGTATTGGGCCTTGAGGTCCGCGGGCGGGGCCCATCGGGCCCTGCTCGCCTCGTCCACCCAAGCCTTGAGGGGCTGCTCAGCCGCCGGGTGCTTTTCCCAGAACTGGCGGAGGGTGCTAAGGGCTATGACTCGCATGAATTGAATTCATAGTCCCAATTTGGGACTATCGCAAGCCACTTCCGGTTTCCGGCGTCCAGGGACCGAGCCGGACGGACGCGAAAAAGAAAACAGCCGCCATTGCTGGCGGCTGTAGGTACCTGATTTCTCAGGATTTCTTTGGTAGGCCCCCCGAGAGTCGAACTCGGCACCAACGGATTATGAGTCCGCTGCTCTAACCAGGCATGAGCTAGAGGCCCAGGAAATGTTTACTGCCCTTCGAGGAAGCTCTTCAGCTTGTCGGCGCGGCTGGGGTGGCGCAGCTTGCGCAGCGCTTTGGCCTCTATTTGACGGATGCGCTCGCGCGTGACGTCAAACTGCTTGCCCACCTCTTCCAGCGTCTGGTCGGTGCTCATTTCGATGCCGAAACGCATGCGCAGCACCTTGGCCTCGCGCGGGGTGAGCGAGTCTAACACTTCTTTGACCACATCGCGCATCGAGCCGTGCAGCGCCGCGTCGGAAGGCGCCAGGGTGGCGGTGTCTTCGATGAAATCGCCCAGGTGCGAGTCGTCGTCGTCACCGATGGGCGTTTCCATGGAGATCGGCTCCTTGGCGATCTTCAGGATCTTGCGGATCTTGTCCTCGGGCATGTCCATCTTCTGCGCCAGGGTCGCGGGATCCGGCTCGGCGCCGGTTTCCTGCAGGATCTGACGGCTGATCCGGTTCATCTTGTTGATCGTTTCGATCATGTGGACCGGAATCCGGATGGTGCGCGCCTGGTCGGCGATGGAGCGCGTAATGGCCTGGCGGATCCACCACGTGGCGTAGGTCGAGAACTTGTAGCCGCGCCGGTATTCGAACTTGTCCACCGCCTTCATCAGGCCGATGTTGCCTTCCTGGATCAGGTCCAGGAACTGCAGGCCACGGTTGGTGTACTTCTTGGCGATGGAGATCACCAGGCGCAGGTTGGCCTCGGTCATTTCGCGCTTGGCCTTGCGGGCCTTGGCTTCGCCGGTGGCCATGCGCTTGTTGACGTCCTTGAGGTCCTTCAGCGGCAGCACGACGCGCGTCTGCAGGTCGATCAGCTTTTGCTGCAGTTCCTGTACAGCCGGGATCTGGCGTTCGAGGGTTTCGCTGTAGGCATGGGCGGCGGCGACTTCGTCCAGCACCCACTGCAGGTTGGTCTCGTTGCCGGGAAAGGCCTTGAGGAAGTGCGAGCGGGGCATGCCGGCGCGGTCGACGCAGGTATGCAGCACCGCGCGTTCGAGCTGGCGTACTTCCTCGACCTGGGCGCGCAGGGTATCGGCCAGCTTCTCGACCATCTTGGCCGTGAAGCGGATGCCCATGAGTTCGGTCTGGATGATGTCCTGGGCCTTGAGATAGGCGTCCGACTTATAGCCTTCCTTCTCATAGGACTGGCGCATCTTCTCGAACTGCTTGCTCACCTCGTCGAACTTGGCCAGGGCCTTGACGCGCAGGTCTTCCAGCTGCTTGCTGGACATGCCGCCGGCCGGGCCGTCATCGGCTTCGTCCTCGTCGGCGGTCACGCCGGCGCCGGCGTATTCCTCGCCGTCTTCGGGGTCGACCAGGCCATCGACCACTTCGTCGATCTGGGCCTGGCCTTCACGCACGCGCGTGATGTGGGCGAGGATTTCGTTGATGGTGGTAGGACAAGCCGAGATGGCCATCACCATGTGCTTGAGGCCGTCCTCGATCCGCTTGGCGATTTCGATTTCGCCTTCGCGCGTGAGCAGCTCGACCGAGCCCATTTCGCGCATGTACATGCGCACGGGGTCGGTGGTCCGGCCGAAGTCGGAGTCCACGGTGGTGAGGGCGGCCTCGGCCTCGTCCTCGACATCGTCGTCGTTGGAGGCAACCGGCGCGTTCTCGCTCATCAGCAGGGTTTCGGCGTCGGGGGCCTGGTCATAGACCGCGATCCCCATGTCGCTGAAGGTGCTGATGATGCCGTCGATCGCTTCGGCGTCGACCAGGTCGTCGGGCAGGTGGTCGTTGATTTCGCCGTAGGTCAGGTAGCCGCGGTCCTTGCCCAGCTTGATCAGCTGCTTGAGGCGATTGCGGCGCGCTTCGTATTCTTCGGGCGAGACGGGGCCACGGACGATCAGATCCTTGGGATCGGCCTTGCCGCGCTTGCCGCCGCGCTTGGGCGGCTTCAGGTCGGGCAGCACTTCGCCTTCGCCGTCCATGGAGTCGTCGAAAGCATCGCTATCGTTGTTGGCGTTCTTCGCGGGGCGGCCGGGACGGCGGCCGCTGGGCGCCGGACGCGCGGCGCCGACCAGGTCGGCCAGCTTGTCTTCGGCCTTCTTGGCGCGCGCCTTGGTGGTCTTGGCCGGCTTGTCGGCGGCAGCCGTCTTGGCCGCGACCGTCTTGGTGGCCGTCTTCTTGGCGGCCGTCTTGGCAGCGGGCTTGGCGACCTTCACCGCAGTCTTGGCAGGGGCCTTTTCCGCCGCCATGCTTGCAGCACGCTTGGCCGTCGTGGATTGGGCAGTTGCCGCATCGATTGCAGAGGGGGATTTGCCTGTGGATTTGGTCATAGTCGCTTCCGTGGTCGTCGCAACCCATTGGGGTCATTGCACCGCATGAACGCGTTTTCGAGCATCGCACGAAACACGTTGACATCGAGTAAAACAAGGCCGGTTCGCCGGCACGACGCGCTGCGCTGGTGTCGCAGCCCGGCCCGCCTGCGGGCCGTGGCGCGTCCTTTCTGGCCCTTGGGCCCAAAGACGCGCCGGTACGCCATGCCACCTGGCGGGCATGCCGGGCAACGCGCGGGGTTGTCTCGCCTGTTACAGGCCTGGTCAGCTCAATGGGCACTGCCCTTCGCTGCTCTCCAAACACAACACCCGACTGCAATGCCGCGGGACAATGTCCACGCCAGACTGCTGAACCTGCCTCCTGCTAATACGTTTGTAACATATCAGGGACGGACCTCAGGGCTGCCGCGCCGCAAACCGCAAAAGGCCATGCGCCGGCCCGGCACATGAATGCCGCCACCCGCCATGACCCTGCGCACCGCGCGTCAGCCGGTACTCGTCCATCCCTGCACACCCGCGGCAAACGCCAAGCGCCCGCTCGCCAGTGCCATATTCAATTCGATGCCGCCACTTCCGTCCGCATTCCGCGGGTCAGAAAAACACCCGGCGCGGCACCCGAAGGGCAACACTCAAAACCGCAATTTCGCCTTTAAGCGAAAACCCTCGATCTTACCGCAATTAATGTGCCCCGGCATTCTTTAAGACCATGATTCTGCTCGACAGTTCCAGGTAGCGCCGGCGCGCCTCGTCGGTCGCCAGGCCGCTTTCGGCCAGTTTCGCCATTTCGGCGCGAGCCGCGTCGAACTCCATGCGCCGCAGCGCGTCGTCCCATTCGGTCTGCGGGTGCGGCAGGTCTTCCTGGGCCAGGACATCGGCGCGCAGGCCCTTGAGCACCACGTAGAGATCGGAATCCGGGTCGGCAGCCTCCATCAGCGCGCCCACATGGCGCGCGCCACTGGTCTGCGCCAGCAGGATCAGGTCCCTTACCAGTCCTAAATGGGGGCCATGGTCGATAACTTCAAGCTGCTGGTCACCCATGGTATCGACCAGCTCGGGGTGGGCCAGCAGCAGGCACAGCAGCCGCCTGGCCAGCGACGGCATGGTACGGCGGCCTTCGTAACCACCCGTATCATTGTCGCGGCGCCCCTTCCAGTCGCCCTTCTTGCCTTTCCAGTCGCCCTTCTTGCCTTTCCAGTCGCCCTTCTTGCCCTTCCAGTCGCCGCCCTGCCTGCCCTTGCGCTCCTGCCAGCCGCCCGCGGCCGGCATGCCCGGCTCCCCGTCGACGGCGCCAACGGAATAGGCATCGGGTTCGAAGTCGTGCACCGGCTCGAACGCCCAGTCCGGCGGCGCCTCGTCGGCATGCCCCGGCCCGCCCTCGCGGCCAGCAGCCGGCGCGGACGCCTGGGCCGGCGCGGCGGCCGAAGCGAGCGGCCGGGCGGGTTGCTGGGCCAGCACCTGGGCCATTTCCTCGGGCGTGAGCTGCACCAGGCGCGCCAGCTCGCGTTCGATCTGCACGCGCAGCGCGCACTCGGGGATGGCGGCCAGCAGCGGCTTGGCCTCGTGCAGGCAACTGGCCCGCCCCTCGGCCTCGCCCATGGTATGGCGCGAGGCCAGCTCGTCGAGCAGAAAGCGCGACAGCGCCACGGCTTCGCCCAGGCGGGTACGAAACGCTTCGGCGCCCAGCTCTCGCACATACGAGTCCGGATCGTGCTCGGCAGGCAGGAACAGGAAGCGGATGGCGATATCGTCGCGCAGCACCGGCAGGCAGGCCTGCAGGGCCCGCCAGGCGGCACGCCGGCCGGCGGCGTCGCCGTCGAAGCTGAAAATCACCTTGTCGCTGGCGCGCAGCAGCTTCTTCACATGGTCGGGCGTGGTCGACGTGCCCAGCGTGGCCACCGCGTTGGCGATGCCCTGCTGCGCCAGCCCCACGACGTCCATGTAGCCCTCGACCACCACGACCTGGCCCTCCTGGCGTATGGCCAGGCGAGCCTCCCACAGGCCATAGAGTTCATGGCCCTTGGAAAACAGCGGGGTCTCGGGCGAGTTGAGGTATTTGGGCTCGCCCTTGCCGATGATGCGCCCGCCAAAGCCGATCAGGCTGCCGCGCGCATTGCGGATGGGAAACATCACGCGTTCGCGGAAGCGGTCGTAGCGCCGCCCGTCCTCCGACTCGATCACCAGGCCGGCTTCCACCAGCACGGGATCCTCGTAGTTGTCGAACACATGGGACAGGCCATGGCGGTCGGTGCCCGACCAGCCCAGCCCGAAATGGGCGGCGATCTCGCCGGTCAGCCCGCGCTGCTTGAGGTAGGCAATGGCTTGCGGCGAGCCGCGCAACTGGCGCAGGTAGTGCGCCTGCGCGGCGTCGAGCACCTGCGTATGGCGCGACACCTCGGCCTTGCGGCGGGCCGATTCGGCCTGCTGACGAGGACTGCGGTTTTCTTCGGGAACCGTGAGCCCCACGGCGGCCGCCAACGTGCGTACGGCCTCGGGGAAACTCGCGCCCGTATGCTCCATCAGGAAGGTGATGGCACTGCCGTGGGCGCCGCAACCGAAACAGTGATAGAACTGCTTGGTCGGACTGACAGTAAACGACGGGCTTTTTTCGTTGTGAAACGGGCAAAGGCCAAGCAGGTTGGCCCCACCCTTGCGCAGCTGCACATATCGCCCGACGACGTCAACGACGTCGACCCGGGCGAGCAAATCCTGGATGAATGATTCTGGAATCAATAGATTCGGGAATCAGGCATCAATACAGGCGCGGGGGCAGTTGCTGGCTACGAATCCGCTTGTAGTGGCGCTTCACCGCGGCGGCGTGCTTGCGCTTGCGCTCGGCCGTGGGCTTCTCGTAGAACTCGCGCGAACGCAGTTCGGTGAGCAAGCCGGTTTTCTCGATGGTGCGCTTGAAGCGACGCAGCGCGGCTTCAAACGGTTCGTTTTCCTTCAGTCGAACGATAGGCATAAAGTGGTTGGCCTTTATGGATAGCAATAAGTGGGTAACGGGTTGACCACTAACCTGGCTTGGCTGCCGCGGCTATGCGCCCATGGCGACAAGCTAAGACAACTTGCCGCATCAGTAGCACAGCCCAACCAGCGTTTTCCGCCACCCCTGGTGTATTACCAGGAAACAAGACGCCAGGTTCGGTTTAGCGATAACCAGTGATTCTAGCACGATTGACGCCATTCTGCCCAGGGGCAGCCCCTGAGGGGCCCTGGCTGGGCGCCCCGGCCGGGCCGCCTTCTATTTGTAGCCTTTCCGGATCCAGGCTTCAAGCTGGTGCGGACGCAGGCTGTCGTAGTCCTCGAATGGCTGGTAGATCCACGGGTTGGTGGGCAATTTGTCGACAAAGTAGTCGGGCGTGGCCTGCGAATGCCCCTTCCACCACAGCACGGCGCTGCGCAACTCGGAAATGGCGGGGAACTGCTCGCTCAGATGGGTATGCACTTTGTTGAAGGTATGGCCGGTATCGACCATGTCGTCCACCAGCAACACCCGCCCGGACAAGGTGCCGCGCGTGATGGTGATGAACTGGGCGATATCCAGGTCGCCCTGCTTGGTGCCGGCCGCCTCGCGATAGCTGCTGGTGGCCAGAATGCCCAGCGGCACGTCGAAAATCCGGGACATCACATCGCCGACCCGCACGCCGCCGCGCGCCAGGCACAGGATCTGGTCGAATTGCCAGCCGGACTGGTACACCTGCAGCGCCAGACGCTCGATCAGGCGGTGGTAATCATCCCAGGTCACCCACAAATGGCTATCGTCACTGCTCGGCGAGCTCATAGGCGGATATCTCCCTGCAAAAGAAAATGACAAGGCCGCCTGCGGAACGACCCGCGGCGGCCTGGCGAATAATAACCGAGGCCGCGCCACAACGGGGCGCGGCCCGCGGCGCCCTACCCCTTGAAGGGGTGGCGCAGCACGATGGTTTCGTTGCGGTCGGGCCCGGTCGACACCAGGTCGATCGGCACGCCACACACTTCGGCCACGCGCTCGAGATAGCGGCGCGCGTTGACCGGCAGCTTGCTGTACTCGGTGATGCCGACGGTGGACTCGGTCCAGCCCGGCAGTTCTTCGAGCACCGCCTGCGCCTGCGCCACGGCGTGCGCGCCGTACGGCAGCACGTCGCGGAATTCGCCGTTGACGCGATAACCCACGCCCAGCTGGATGGTTTCCAGGCCGTCGAGCACGTCCAGCTTGGTGATGCACAGGCCGGAAATGCCGTTCAGGCGCACCGAGCGCTTCAGCGCGGCGCCGTCGAACCAGCCGCAACGGCGCGGACGGCCGGTGACCGAACCGAACTCCTTGCCGATGGTGGCCAGGCGCGTGCCGATCTCGTCGACCAGCTCCGTGGGGAACGGCCCCGATCCGACGCGGGTCGTGTAGGCCTTGGTGATGCCCAGCACGTACTGCAACGCTTGCGGACCGACGCCGGCGCCGGCCGACGCCGCGCCCGCCACACAGTTGCTGCTGGTGACGAACGGGTAGGTGCCGTGGTCGACGTCGAGCAGCGCGCCCTGCGCGCCTTCGAACAGCAGGTTCTTGCCTTCCTGCTGGAGCACGAACAGGTTGCTCGAGACATCGCGCACCATGGGCGCGAGGGCCGGCGCCAGGGCCATGGCCTGATCGCGCACTTCGTTGGCCGACACGGGCTCGGCGCCCAGGTACTGGGTCAGCACGAAGTTGTGGTAATCGAGCACCTCGGCCAGCTTCTCGTCGAACAGCGCCGGGTTAAAGAGGTCCTGCACCCGCAGGGCGCGGCGCGCGACCTTGTCTTCGTAGGCCGGGCCGATGCCGCGGCCGGTGGTGCCGATCTTGCCCTCGCCCTTGCGCGCCTCGCGCGCCTTGTCGACGGCCACGTGGTACGGCAGGATCAGCGTGCAGATCTCGGAGACCTGCAGGCGCGAACGGACGTCCAGGCCGGCCGCCTCGAGCTCTTCGATTTCCCTGAGCAGCGCTTCGGGCGACAGCACCACGCCATTGCCGATGAAGCACGTGACGCCGTCATGCATGATGCCCGACGGGATCAGGCGAAGAATGGTCTTCTTGCCGTTGATCCACAGCGTGTGGCCGGCATTGTGGCCGCCCTGGAAGCGCACCACGCCCTGCACGGACTCGGCCAGCCAGTCGACGATCTTGCCTTTGCCCTCGTCACCCCACTGGGTGCCGATCACAACTACGTTCTTGCTCATTTTACGAATCAATATCGAGTTTCTCGGGAAATCCGGAAATCTCCCCGCGGCCCTCCCGTTGCCGGGAGGGAGTTAGTCACAGCGTTCTGACCGTCCAGGCGCCATCCTGCAGCGCCAGCTCGCGATCGCAAACGAATTCGTCCAGGCCCTGCTCGTGACCGGGCAGTACCTGAACGACGATTTCGCCCGACCGGCGCAAACGACGCACCGCGTCGGTCAGGGCGGGGTCTTGTCCCCAAGGGGCGCGCACGGCGCGCGCCGGCTCGGCAGGCGTCAGGCCCGCCGCCAGCTTGCGCAGGTCGAGACTGAAACCGGTGGCCGGACGGGCCCGGCCGAAAGCGCGGCTGACATCGTCGTAGCGGCCGCCGCGCACCAGCGCGTCGTGCCAGTCTTCGCCGTACACCGCGAAGGTCACGCCGGAGTGATAGCCATATCCGCCGACGTCGGCCAGGTCCACGCTGAGCGTGACGCCAGGCATGGCATCGACCAGGGCCTGCAGGGCGTCCAGCGCCTGCGCCATGCCGGGCACCGCCGGCAGCTCGCGCCGCGCCCGGGCGATGATCTCGGGCCCGCCATACAGCGTGGCCAGCGCCTGCAGCGCGCGCACGGTATCCTCGCCCAGCCCGTCGACACGGCTCGCCAGTTCGGCCAGCCCCGGCACGTCCTTCTCGCGCAGCAGCGTGCACAGGTCGCCGGCATGGCGCGAGGCCTGCGGGTCGGCGTCGAAAATGGCGCGCATCACGCCCGAATGGCACAGGTCCAGGCGGGCATTGCGCACGCCGGCGGTGGCCAGCGTGTCCATGACCAGCTGGATGATTTCCAGGTCGGCCTCGAAGCCGGCATGGCCGTAGATTTCGGCGCCGATCTGCAGCAATTCGCGGCTCGACAGCAGGTCGGCCGGACGCGCGTGCAGGACGCTGCCGCAGTAGCACAGGCGCGTCACGCCGGCACGGTTGAGCAGATGGGCGTCGATGCGCGTGACCTGCGAGGTCATATCCGCGCGTACGCCCAGGGTGCGACCGGACAGCTGGTCGACCAGCTTGCAGGTGCGCAGATTCAGATCGCTGCCGGTACTCGACAGCAGCGAATCGATGTATTCGACCAGCGGCGGCGCGACCAGCTCGAAACCGTAGGTACGGTAGAGATCGAGCAATTCGCGACGCAGTTCCTCGATGCGCCGGGCCTCGGCCGGTAGAACATCGGCAAGGCCTTCGGGCAGCAACCAGTTACCCATGGATTTCTATACCTGAATCACGCCCGGAACATGCGCGGGCGTTGCCCAAACGAAAAACGGCTGAGAGGGCGTAAGCCCGCTCAGCCGTATGCGGAATGTTTTCTAGCTTACGCGGTATTGTACATGGATCGGCACCCTGTTCCTAGAGGTTGTCCCGAACCGCCCTACTTTACCGCGCCGGCGTCAATTCGCCGGTGCCGGGGCGCCCGCCGCGCCCTTGCCAGGGTTCTTGAAGAACTGGAAGAACTCCGACGTCGGATCGACCACCAATACGTCACCGGTTTTGCCGAACGCGGCGCGATAGGCTTCCAGGCTCTTGTAATAGGTGTAGAACTCGGTATTGCGGCCGAACGCCTGGGCGTAGATGCTGCCGGCCTGGGCGTCGCCCTCGCCCATGATGCCCTGGGCGCGCGCATAGGCCTGGGCCACGATGACCTCGCGCTGGCGGTCGGCCTCGGCGCGGATCTTCTCGCTTTCGGCCGCGCCGATCGAACGCAGCTCGTTGGCCACGCGGGTGCGCTCGGCTTCCATGCGGCGATAGACCGACTCGGAAATCTCGGGCGCGAACTCGATGCGGCGCAGGCGCACGTCGACCACCTGCACGCCCAGCGGCTCGGCGCGCTTGGCGACGTTGGTGAGGATTTCGGCCATGACCTTGTCACGCTCGGCCGACACCACGTCCTTGACCGTGCGCACGTTGACCGCCGCGTTCAGCGCGTCGCGGATCTGCGCCTGCAGGCGCTCCTGGGCGGCGCGCTCGTTGCCGCCGAAGGTCACGTAGTACAGGCGCGGATCGGCGATGCGCCACTTGACGTACGAGTCGATCAGCAGGTTCTTCTTCTCGGAGGTCTGGATGCGCTCGGCATCGCTGGACTCGATGGTGAGGATGCGCTTGTCCAGCGTGACGACGTTCTGGAACGGCGGCGGCGCCTTGAAATACAGGCCCGGCTCGCTGATGACCTGGCGCACCTCGCCCAACGAGAACACCAGGGCGTAGTCGCGCTCGCGGACCACGAAGACGCATGAAGACAGGACGGCCAGGACGACGAGCAGTCCGACCAGGATGGGCATGAGACGTTGCATGTTGGGGACTCCTCCGGGTTAGCGCGACATGCGGTCGCGAGGCAGCGTGTTGCTGGTGCTGCTGCCGGATGAAGACTGGCCGCTGGCCGAACCGCGCGCCGGCGCCTGCGGAATCGCCGGCTGGTTCGCGCCGGGCAGGCCCAGGCTGGAGGAGGTCGGCTTGCCGGCGTCTTGCGCGGCCTGCTGCATGATCTTGTCCAGCGGCAGGTACAACATGTTGTTGCCGCCCTTGGTATCGACCATGACCTTGCTGGCGCGCGTGAAGACTTCCTGCATGGTTTCCAGGTACAGGCGTTCACGCATGACCTGGGGCGCCTTCTCGTACTCGTTGAGGATGGACGAGAAGCGCGAGGCATTACCCTGCGCATCGCCGATCACCTTGGCCTTGTAGCCCTCGGCCTGCTCGATCATGCGCGAGGCCTGGCCGCTGGCCAGCGGCACGACCTGGTTGGCGTACGCCTGGCCTTCGTTGATCTGGCGCTCGCGGTCCTGGCCCGCCTTGACGGCGTCGTCGAACGCGGCCTGCACCTGTTCGGGCGGCTGGACGTTCTGGATGGCGACCGTGCTGATCTGGATGCCGGCGCTGTAGCGGTCCAGGATCTGCTGCATGAGATTCTGCACTTCGGCGGCGACTTCGGTACGGCCTTCATAGAGCACGAAGTCCATCGGCTTCTTGCCGACGATTTCGCGCATGGCGGTCTCCGCCGCCTGGCGCACGGATTCGTCCGGGTCGCGCATCTTGAACAGGTAGTCGGGCGCGCCGTCGGCGCGCAGGCGGTACTGCACCACGAATTGCATGTCGACGATGTTCTCGTCGGTGGTCAGCATCAAGGCCTCGGGCAGCACCTTGTTGCGCGAACCGCCGCGAAAGCCCACCTCGAACGTGCGCAGCTGCGACACGTTGACCATTTCGTGGTTCTGGATCGGGTAAGGCATGCGCCACTGGAAGCCCGCCGGCGCGGTGCTCTTGTACTTGCCGAACTGGGTGACGACCGCGACCTGGCCTTCCTGGACGATGAAGAATCCGCTGGCCAGCCACAGCAGCACCAGCACCAGGGCGATGATGCCCAGGCCGATGCGGGCGCCGCGCGGCGAAGGCGGCGTCATGCCGCCGCGGTTGTTGGGGCGATTGTTGCCCCCTCCGCCCTTGCGGCCGAACAATGCGCCTATGCGATTGTTGAAGTCGCGCCAGACCTCGTCGAGATCGGGCGGACCGTCGCCGCCGCCCTGTGGACGTCGCGGCGGCTCGGAGCCGTTGCCGTTATTGTTGCCACGGCCCCAGCCGGGGTCATTCAGATTGAAGAGTTTGGTGATTCGAGACATTGTTTCCCACAATCTGGCCGATCTCTGCAATTGCCCCGCGCAACGCATCCAGACCGGCGCGCTCGGTAGCGCTTACGAATACTCGCGCAATCGTACCATGGGCGTCGCGGTCGACCCGTGGCTCCAGGCCCGCGCGGTCGATCTTGTTGTATACCAGAATGGTCGGAATCTGCGCCGCGCCGATCTCGGCCAGCACTTTGTCGACCTCGGCGATCTGCTCGTCGCGCTGCGCGCTGGCCGCGTCGACCACGTGCAGCAACAGGTCGGCATGCACGGTTTCCTCGAGCGTGGCACGGAATGCCGCGATCAGGTTGTGAGGCAGGTCGCGGATGAACCCGACCGTGTCCGACAGCACCACCGACCCGGCGCCGTCGATCCAGATGCGCCGCGTGGTGGTATCGAGGGTGGCGAACAGCTGGTCTGCGGCATAGGCGCCGGCGCGCGTCATGGCGTTGAACAGCGTGGACTTGCCGGCGTTGGTATAGCCCACCAGCGAGACCGACAGCGCGCCGCCGCGCGCCCGCGCCCGGCGCTGCGTGACCCGCTGGCGCTCGACCCGATCCAGGCGCTCGCGCAGCACCTTGACCTTGGCGCCGATCATGCGGCGGTCCATTTCGAGCTGCGCCTCGCCCGGGCCGCGCATGCCGATACCGCCGCGCTGCCGCTCCAGGTGGCTCCACATGCGCGTCAGGCGCGTGGCCAGGTGCTGCAGCTGGGCCAGCTCGACCTGCAGCTTGCCTTCGTGGCTCTTGGCGCGCAGCGCGAAGATATCCAGGATCAATGCCACGCGATCGACCACGCGCAGGTTGAATTCGCGCTCGAGGTTGCGCTGCTGCGCCGGCGACAGCGGCTGGTCGAACAGGATGATGTCGGCCAGCAGCGCGCCGGCCATCGCCACGCCCTCCTCGACCTTGCCTGAACCGATGAAGAACTTGGCGTCGGGCCGGTCGCGCCGCGCCGTCAGCGTGCCGACGATCTCGGCGCCGGCGCCCTTGGCCAGCATGGCGAACTCCTCGGCGTGGGCCGGGTAGTCAGGATTGCCGAGATCGACGCTGATGATCAGTGCGCGCATACATGCACCATTTTGGAGCCAAAGCGAAAATGCCCGCCGGCGCTGGCCGCGCGGCGGGCAATCAAGGGTAATGCTGGAGCGAGGCGATTATTCAGCGGGAACTTCCACCTGGAAATTGACGGCGCGCGCCGGCACCACGGTGGAGATGGCATGCTTGTACACCATCTGGGTCACGGTATTGCGCAGCAGCACGACATACTGGTCGAACGATTCGATCTGCCCCTGAAGCTTGATGCCGTTTACCAGGTAGATGGACACGGGCACGTGTTCCTTGCGCAGCGTGTTCAGAAACGGATCTTGCAAAGTTTGCCCTTTATTGCTCATTGGCCAGGCTCCATTTGTTTGTTTTAAGTGACGGCACAGTGCGCCGAAATCAGTACTTACAGGGTTTTCCCGGGCGGTGCCACTTGCGATATACGCAAATATGACACCAGAGTTTTCAGGAAATTCCCCAGTGCGCGTCACGACGAAAAAATTTTCTTCAGCGCGCCGATCAATGCCTCGCATTGGGCGTCCGTACCCACCGTGATACGCAGGAATTGATCGATACGGGCCTGCCGGAAGTGGCGCACCAGGATGCTGCGCTCGCGCAGCCGGGCGGCCAGCTGCGCCGCATCATGCTCCGGGTGCCGCGCGAACACGAAATTGGCCGCCGAAGGCAGCACGTCGAAACCCAGCGCCCGCAGATCGGCGCTCATGCGCTCGCGCGTGGCCATCACGGCCTGGCGCGTCCGGTCGAAATACGCCTGGTCCTGCATGGCGGCCTGCGCGCCCGCCGACGCCAGCCGGTCTATGGGGTAGGAATTGAAGCTGTTCTTGACCCGCTCCAGGCCGTCGATAAGCGCCCGGCTGCCCAGCGCGAAACCGACTCGCAGGCCGGCAAGCGAGCGCGACTTGGACAAGGTCTGGACCACCAGCAGGTTGTCGTGGCGATCGACCAGCGGCGCGACCGACTCGGCGCCGAAGTCGACATAGGCCTCGTCCACCACCACGACGGTATCGGGGTTGGCGGTCACGATGCGCTCGACCTCGTCGCGCGCCAGGGCGCGGCCGGTCGGGGCATTGGGATTGGGAAAGATGATCCCGCCCGCGGCCTGGCCACCGGGCTGGTAGTCGGCCGGATCGATGCGGAAGTCATCGGTCAGCGGCACGACCTGATAGGGAATCTCGTACAGGCCGCAGTAGACGGGATAAAAGCTGTAGCTGATATCCGGGAAACGCACCGGCCGGCCGTGCCTGAACAGCGCCATGAAGACGTGCGCCAGCACCTCGTCCGAACCATTGCCCACGAATACCTGGTCGGCCTGCACCCCGACGGCCGCGGCAATCGCGCCGCGCAGGTCGTCCGAGGCCGGATCCGGATACAGCCTGAGCGTGTCGCCGGCCGCCGCGGCAATGGCCTGCAGCGCCTTGGGCGACGGCCCGTACGGGTTCTCGTTGGTATTCAGCTTGATCAGGTCCGGCAGCTTGGGCTGCTCGCCTGGAACATAGGGACTGAGCGTCCCGACCACGGGACTCCAGTAGCGGCTCATGGATCAGTTTTCCTGGACGTAGGGGTTGCGCGACGACTTGAACTCGATGCGCAGCGGCGTACCGGCCAGGTCGAAGGCATTGCGAAAGCGCGTCTCCAGATAGCGGCGGTACGAATCGGGCACCGCGTCCAGCGCGTTGCCATGGATCACGATCAGGGGCGGGTTCTGTCCGCCCTGGTGCGCGTAGCGCATCTTGGGCCGGAAAATACCCTTGCGCGGCGGCGGCTGCTGCTCGACGGCGGCCTGCAATTCGCGCGTCAGCCGCGGCGTGGACAGTTTGGCGAAAGCCGCCGCGTGCGCGGCGTTGACGGACTTCAGCAAGGGCTTGACGCCCTGCCCCTTGAGCGCCGAAATGGTGTGCATGCGCGCAAAGCCGAGGAAGCGCAGCTTGCGCTGGAACTCCCGCTCGATGCGCTCGCGCTGGTCACTGTCCAGGCCGTCCCATTTGTTGATGGCCACCACCACGGCGCGGCCGGTCTCCAGCACGAAGCCGGCGATGTGGGCGTCCTGCTCGGACACTTCGGCCTGCGCGTCGATCATCAGCAGCACCACGTTGCTGGCCTCGATGGCCTGCAGCGTCTTGATGACCGAGAACTTCTCGATCGCCTCGAACACCTTGCCGCGCTTGCGCAGGCCGGCGGTGTCGATCAGGGTGTACTTCCTGCCGTCGCGCTCGAAGTCGATCTCGATCGCGTCGCGCGTGGTGCCGGGCATGTCGAAGGCGATCACGCGCTCTTCGCCCAGCAGCGTATTGATCAGGGTGGACTTGCCCACGTTGGGCCGGCCGACGATGGCCAGCTTGATGCGGTGGTCGACGACATCCTGCTCGAGCTGCTCGCCGGTGTCGGCCGGCGGCGCGACCAGGCCGCTCAAGGCGATCTCGATCAGGTCGACGATGCCGTCGCCGTGCGCGGCCGAAATCGGATGCGGCTCGCCCAGGCCCAGCTCGTGGAAATCGCCGGTGGCATTGCCCACGCCCATGCCTTCGGCCTTGTTGACCGCCAGCAGCACGCGCTGCTGGCCGGATTTGCGCAGCAGGCGCGCGATCTCGTGGTCGTGCGCATTGACGCCCGCCCGCGCATCGACCAGGAACACCACCACATCGGCTTCGGCGATGGCCTGGCGCGTCTGGCGCGCCATCTCGGCCAGGATGCCGTCCTTGGCGACCGGTTCGAAGCCGCCCGTGTCGATCACCAGGAAGGGCGTGTCGCCCACCCTGCCCTCGCCGTAGTGGCGGTCGCGGGTCAGGCCGGAGAAATCGGCCACCAGCGCCGCGCGAGAGCGCGTCAGGCGGTTGAAGAGGGTCGACTTGCCCACATTGGGACGGCCGACCAGGGCAACGACAGGCTTGAAAGACACGGTATGAGGCTTGCTATAGGAAAAGTTCAGTTGGCGCGAACCATCACCAGGCTGCCATTGCCGGTTTGCACCAGCACGCCCTGGGAGGTGGTCTGCGGCGGCGAGACGATGGCGCCCCCACCCACCGACAGCCGCGCCAGCAGGCGGCCGTCGCTACGCGACAGGAAATGGACATAGCCTTCGAAATCGCCCACCGCCACGGCCTCGCCGAGCAAGGCCGGCGCGGTCAGCAGGCGATTCTTCAACTCGGCCTGTTTCCAGACATTGTTGCCGCTGTCCAGCGCGAAGGCGCTGACCACGCTGCCCTGGTCGGGCGCGTAGGCGAAGCGGTCGTCGATGACCATGCCGCTGGCGCTGGAGAAATCCTTGGCCCAGATGGGGCGTCCGCCCGCCGATACGTCGAAGCACACGATACGGCCCTGGTAGGCGACCGCGCACATCAGGCGGCCGGCGATGCGCGGCGCGCCCACCACGTCGGTCAGGCGCTCCAGGTCGCTGGCGCCGCGCGGCGTGGCCACCGTGCCTTCCCATTGGACGTTGCCGGTGGCGCTGTTGATGGCCAGCAGCTTGCCGCCCGGCAGGCCGCTGATGACCAGGCCTTCGGCCAGCACCATCTGCGCGGCGCTGCGCAGCGCCAGCGCCGGACCCGGCCGCTGCATGCTCCACATGCGCTCGCCGTTCTCGGCGTTGAAGGCCTGGATGCGGTAATCGCCGCTGCGCACCACGACCACTCCATAGCCGACCACCGGCGGGATGGCGACGTCGCTGGTGGCGCGGGCGCGCCATTTGATCTTGCCCGTATCGTCGAAGGCAATGACCTCGCCGTCGGGCGTGGCCACCGCGGTGGTCTGGCCGTCGCTGCCGGCGCCCGCCGACAGCTTGGCGTCGGCCGAGGACTTCCAGATGGCCCGGCCGCTGAGCAGGTCGAACTTGCCGACCGACCCGTCGGGCGTGGCGGCGTAGATCGACTCGCCCAGCACCGTGGGCGCGAAGCCCAGGCCCGAGCCGCTGCCGACCGAGGCCGTCCAGGCGGTGCGCACCGACATGCCGGGCGCATATTGCGTGAGCTCGGCCGGTTTGTAGCGATCGTCGTCGCTGGAGAACATCGAGCAGCCGCTCAGGGCCAGCAGGCCCGTCAGCACGACGGCGCCGCGCCATGCGCGGCCGGGGCGGGAATTACGCATCAAGATCAGGCTCCGCTCAAGGCATCGAGTTTCAGTTGCACGACCTGCGTCAACGGGTTGCTGGTTCCCAGCCCGTCGATCGCGCTCTGCCACGCCGCGCGCGCGTCATCGCGCTTGCCTTGCGCGGCCAGCACGTCGCCGCGCCGGTCGGCGAACAAGGCCGCGAAGGAAGCCGGCGGGTTGTTCAGCTGCGCAAGCGCAGCGTCGTATTGCTTCTGGTCCAGCAGGATGCCGGCCAGGCGCAAGCGGGCCACCGGCTGCAGGGCCGGCTGCTTGGCCTGCGCGGCCAGCCATTCGAGCTGCTCGCGCGCGCCGTCGACGTCCTGCTGGCTCTGCAGCGCCTGGGCCGCGATCAACGCGCCGCGGCCGGCGTAGCCGGTGGCCGGATAGTCGGTGCGCAGCGTGGCGGCCGCGGCCTTGATGCGCGTGGCGGCATCGGCGCCGCCCAGGCGGGCGGCGTCCTCGAGCGCCTCGAAATAGCCCATGGCCTGGTTGGCGCGGTAGTTCTGGTAGGCCTTCCAGCCCGACCAGCCGCCCCATGCCAGCACCACCAGCGTGGCCAGCGTCAGGATCAGCGTGCCGTAACGCGCCCACCAGGCCCGGATTGCGTCGAGTTTTTCCTGTTCTTCGAGATCGTATGCCATGCTAACCCTTGGATTTCAAAACATCGGCCAACTGCGCCAGCGGCACCTGCTGCTGCGCCGCGTCGGCGCCGACCGGCCCGCGCAAGTGCTTGATGCTGGCGGTGCGGCTGGCCACTTCGTCGCCGCCAAGAATAACCGCAATACGCGCGCCGCTGGCGTCGGCGCGCTTGAATTGCGCCTTGAAGCCGGCCGCGCCCGCGTGCACGATGACATCCAGGCCGGCGTCGCGCAGCTGTTCGCCCACCCGGGCCGCCAGCCGCTGGCCTTCCTCGCCCTGGTGCACGATGTAGACCTCGCACTCGGCCGGCTGTTCGATCTCGACGCTTTGCTCCCAGAGGTCGAGCAGGCGCTCCATGCCGATGGCGAAGCCCACCGCCGGCGCCGGCTTGCCGCCCAGCAGCTCGACCAGGCCGTCATAGCGCCCGCCCCCGCAGACCGTGCCTTGCGCGCCCAGGCGATCGGTCACCCACTCGAACACGGTCAGGTTGTAGTAATCCAGCCCGCGCACCAGGCGCGGATTGAGGCGGTATTCGATACCCGCGTCGGCCAGGCGCTGGCACAGGCCGTCGAAATGGCTGCGCGATTCCTCTCCGAGGAAATCGAACAAGCGCGGGGCGCTATCAGCCATTTCCTGCATGGCAGGGTTCTTGGTGTCCAGCACCCGCAAGGGGTTGCTGTACATGCGGCGCCGGCCGTCCTCGTCGAGGATGTCCTGGTGGCGCTCCAGATGCTCGATCAGTGCGGCGCGGTGGGCGGCGCGCTCGGCCGGCTGGCCCAGCGAGTTCAGCTCCAGGCGCACGTCCTGCAGGCCCAGCAGCTTCCAGAGCCGGGCCAGCATGACGATCATTTCGGCATCGACATCGGGGCCGGCAAAGCCCAGCGCCTCGACGTCGATCTGGTGGAACTGGCGGTAGCGCCCCCGCTGCGGACGCTCGTGGCGGAACACGGGGCCGATCGCGTAGACCCGGTGCGGCCGGTCGTACAGCATGTTGTGTTCGATGCTGGCGCGCACGATGCCGGCGGTCATCTCGGGACGCATCGTCAGCGAGTCGCCGTTGAGCGCGTCCGTGAAGGTGTACATCTCTTTTTCGACGATGTCCGTGACTTCGCCGATGCCCCGGGCAAACAGCCTGGTGTGCTCGAGCACCGGCGTGCGCACATTGCGATAACCGTAGCTGCGCAGCCAGCCACGCACGATTTCTTCGAATTTTTCCCAGCGGGCGCTGGGCCCGGGCAGCACGTCGTTCATGCCCCGGATGGCGGAGACTTTCTGGAAAACTTGCGTCATCTTCGTCATGCCCACCACACCCGCATCGAAGAGGGCCTGGCGGCTTGGTCCCTTATTCCTGATGAGTGATGCCGGCGCCGTAGCGGCGCGCGACGTAGTCTTCGACGATGGCCTGGAATTCTTCGGCGATATGGTCGCCCTTGAGCGTGACCGTGCGCTCGCCGTCGATGAAAACCGGCGCGGCGGGCACCTCGCCCGTGCCGGGCAGGCTGATGCCGATGTCGGCGTGCCGGCTTTCGCCCGGCCCGTTGACCACACAGCCCATCACCGCGACATTCATGCTCTCGACGCCGGGGTAGCGCGTGCGCCACAAGGGCATCTGCCGGCGCAGGAACGACTGGATGCTGTCGGCCAGTTCCTGGAAGAAGGTGCTGCTGGTGCGCCCGCAGCCCGGACACGCCACCACCATGGGCGTGAACGCGCGCAAGCCCATGGTCTGCAGGATTTCCTGCGCCACGATGACTTCGCGGGTCCGGTCTCCGCCCGGTTCGGGCGTGAGCGAGATGCGGATGGTATCGCCGATGCCCTCTTGCAGCAGCACCGCCAGCGCCGCCGTGGAAGCGACGATGCCCTTGCTGCCCATGCCGGCTTCGGTCAGGCCCAGGTGCAGCGGATAGTCGCAGCGCGCGGACAGGTCGCGGTAGACGGCGATCAGGTCCTGCACATGGCTGACCTTGCACGACAGCACGATGGCGTCGGAGCGCAGGCCGAGCTCCTCGGCGCGGCGCGCATTGCTGATGGCCGACACCACCAGGGCGTCGCGCATGACGGCCTGGGCTTCCCAGGGCTGCGCGCGCCGGCTGTTCTCGTCCATCTTGCGCGCCATCAGCTCGTGATCGAGGCTGCCCCAGTTCACGCCGATGCGCACGGGCTTGTCGTGGCGGCACGCCACTTCGATCATCTGGGCGAAATTGTCGTCGCGCCGCTTGCCGCCGCCCATGTTGCCCGGGTTGATGCGGTACTTGGACAGCGCCTGCGCGCACTCGGGAAACTGCGTCAGCAGCTTGTGGCCGTTGTAGTGGAAATCGCCCACCAGCGGCACCTCGACGCCCATGCGATCGAGCTGTTCGCGGATGGCGGCGACTTCGCGCGCGGCCTCGGGGGTGTTGACGGTAATGCGCACGATCTCGGAGCCGGCCTGGGCCAGTTCCTTGACCTGGATGGCGGTGGCCACCGCATCGGCGGTGTCGGTATTGGTCATGGACTGCACGACCACGCTGGCATTGCCGCCCACGGTGACCGTGCGCCCGCCCCACTGCACCCGCACGGCGCGCGTGGCGCGGCGCGGCGCCGCGCCGACGTCCGGCGGCGACGCGTCCTGGCAGGGCATAGAGCTATCTTGCATGTATCGCACCCGTTGTTACTGGGTCACCGGAGAAAACCATTGCGCCGGCAGCCACTCCTGCGGCAGCCAGCCTTGCCAAAAAGCATAGGCCACTGCGGCGGCGACCACCACGAGGATGGCGAGCAGCCATCCCTAGGAGCCGGAGGAGCGCTCGTCATCGACGGAGATATTGACGCCAGCCGGACGCAGGCCCTGTCCGCCGCGCGGCGCCGGCCGGGCCGGCGCGGGCGTGCGTGCCGCCTCGAGATCGAGCGAATCGACCACGGCCTGGGCGTCGGCGCCCAGCATGCGGGCGTAGTTGCGCACCAGGCCGCGCAGCGACACGCCCTTGGGCAGGGATTCCCAGCGCTCTTCTTCGAGCGCCTGGATCATGCGCGTCGAGAACTTGATGCGGCTTGAGACCTCTTCGAGCGACCACCCCTTGGCCTGGCGCAGCGCCCGCAGCGCCGAACCCACCGTAGGCGCCGCAGCACCGGGAGCGATTGCGGCGGGCGAAGCGGCCGAAGCGGGATCCTGCGTCATGCGTGCACCTGTTGAATGGGAATGGTTCGGGTGGCGTTGCGTTCAGTGATGCGCGTGCGATCGCGCACTTCGCCGGCCAGCTGGCCACAGGCCGCGTCGATATCGTCGCCGCGCGTCTTGCGCACCGTGGTGACGATGCCGGCATCCATGAGGCGCTGGGCGAATACCCTGACGCGCGCCGACGGCGAGCGCTTCAGGCCGGAGGCCGGGAAAGGATTGAAGGGAATCAGGTTCAGCTTGCAGCGCACCTGGCGCGCCAGCTGGATCAGTTCCCGGGCGTGCTGGTCGGTATCGTTGATGCCGTCCAGCATGCAGTATTCGAAGGTGATGAAGTCGCGCGGCGCATGGGCGAGATAGCGCTCGCAAGCAGCCAGCAGCGCGTTCAAGGGATATTTCCTGTTGAGCGGGACCAGCTCGTCGCGCAGCGCATCGTTGGGCGCGTGCAGGGACACGGCCAGCGCCAGCGGGCAATCCTGGGACAGGCGGTCCATCATGGGCACCACGCCCGAGGTCGAGACAGTGACGCGCCGCCGCGACAGGCCATAGGCGTTGTCGTCGAGCATCAGGCGCAACGCGGGCAGGACCTGGTCGTAGTTGAGCAGGGGTTCGCCCATGCCCATCATGACCACGTTGCTGATGACGCGCGTGTCCTCGCCGGCCTTGCCGCCGGGCAGCCGGGCGGTATCCGCCGCCGCCTCGAGCACGCGCTTGGCCCACCACAGCTGGCCGATGATCTCGCTGGCGCGCAGGTTGCGGTTGAAGCCCTGGTGGCCCGTGGAGCAAAAGCGGCAGTTCACCACACAGCCGGCCTGGCTGGAAATGCACAGGGTGCCGCGGTCGTCTTCGGGGATGAAAACGGTTTCGATGGCATTGCCCTGGCCGACATCGAACAGCCACTTGCGCGTGCCGTCGGACGAACGCTGCTCGGTATTGACCGGCAGCGCCTCGATCACGCAGTCCCGCGCCAGTTGCGCGCGGAAATCGCGCGCCAGGTCGGTCATGGCGTCGAACGAATCGGCGCCGCGCTGGTGCACCCAGCGCTGCAATTGCCGGGCGCGAAACGGCTTGCCGCCCCACTGCCCCACCAGCTCGGACAATGCGGCGCCATCCAGGCCCAGCAAATTGACGCGTTCGACGGATTCCATGATCGGTTCAGGCGTTATATCCGGGAATCAACGGCTGTGGATGTTGATTTCGGGAAAGAAGAAAGCCACTTCGACGGCGGCCGTCTCGGGCGCGTCCGAGCCGTGCACGGCATTGGCATCGATGCTGTCGGCGAAGTCGGCGCGGATGGTGCCCGGCGCGGCCTTCTTGGGATCGGTGGCGCCCATCAGGTCGCGGTTCTTCTGAATGGCGCTTTCGCCTTCGAGCACTTGCACGAAGACCGGGCCCGAGACCATGAAGTCGACCAGGTCCTTGAAGAAGGGGCGCTCTTTGTGCACGGCGTAGAAACGCTCGGCGTCGGTGCGCGACAGTTGCTGCATGCGGGCGGCAATCACTTTCAGGCCGGCCTGCTCGAAGCGGGCGACGATCTGGCCGACGACGTTCTTGGCGACGGCATCGGGCTTGATGATCGAAAGGGTGCGTTCGATGGACATGAAAACTCCAGGATCTGACTAAAGAATATATTTCCGAGGGGCTATGACGCTCAAATCCGCGCAGCCTGCTGCCCGGGCACCCGGGGGCGCCGCCGCGGGCGGCCTGCGCCATGGGCGCGCGAAACGCCCGAAAGGCTCGGGCCGAACGTCAAAGCAAGGATTCGCGACTGCATACCGATCAGATTTTCCCAATAAAAACAGGCACTTCTAAAAGGTTTACAGTAACCGGGTATTCTAACACGCCGGCAAGAACGTATTACATCTTAAAATCGATCGTTTGCTTGCCCCCTATTCTTCCCAGGCTGACCGCCGGAACCCGCAATGACTGACGCCGCACCCAATCAACCCGTGAACGAATCCCAGAAACTGTCCAAGAGCTTTGAACCCGCCGAAATCGAAACCCGCTGGTACGACGAGTGGGCCAAGCGCGGCTACTTCGACGCCGGCCGGCACGTAGAAACGGGGACCGACCCCCAGCCCTACGTCATCCAGTTCCCGCCCCCCAACGTCACGGGCACCCTGCACATGGGCCATGCCTTCAACCAGACCATCATGGATGGCCTGGTGCGCTACCACCGCATGCTGGGCGACGACACCGTATTCGTGCCCGGCACCGACCACGCCGGCATCGCCACCCAGATCGTGGTCGAGCGCCAGCTCGATGCCCAGAAGGTTTCGCGCCATGACCTCGGCCGCGAGAAGTTCGTGGAAAAGGTCTGGGAGTGGAAAGAACAGTCCGGCAGCACGATTACCGGCCAGGTGCGCCGCCTCGGCGCGTCGGCCGACTGGCCGCGTGAGTACTTCACGATGGACGCGCGCATGTCGCGCGGCGTGGCCGAGACGTTCGTGCGCCTGTATCAGCAAGGGCTGATCTACCGCGGCAAGCGCCTGGTCAACTGGGATCCCAAGCTGCTGACGGCCGTGTCGGACCTTGAAGTACAGTCCGAGGAGGTGGATGGCCACATGTGGCACATCCTCTACCCCTTCGTCGACGGCCCGCAGACCATCACCGACCAGGACGGCAACACCGTCACACTGCGCGGCATGACCATCGCCACCACGCGCCCGGAAACCATGCTGGCCGACGGCGCGCTGTGCGTGCACCCCGACGATCCGCGCTACAAGCACCTGCTCGGCAAGCTGGTCGAGCTGCCCCTGTGCGACCGCAACATTCCCATCATCGCGGACGATTTCGTCGACCCCGATTTCGGAACCGGCTGTGTCAAGATCACCGGCGCGCACGACTTCAACGACTACGCCTGCGCGCTGCGCCACGACATTCCGCTCATCGTCATCTTCACGCTCGACGCCCACATCAACGAGAACGGCCCCAAGCAGTTCCAGGGACTGGAGCGCTACGAAGCGCGCCAGGCCGTGGTGGCCGAGCTGCAGGCGCAGCAGTACCTGGTGAAGGTCGAGCCGCACAAGATGATGCAGCCCAAGGGCGATCGCACGGGCGTCGTGCTCGAACCCATGCTGACCGACCAGTGGTTCGTCGCCATGAGCAAGCCCGCCCCGGCCAGCACGCTCAACCCCGGCAAGAGCATCACCGAAGTGGCGCTGGAGGCGGTGGCCGACGGCCGCATCGCCTTCTACCCCGAGAACTGGGCCACGATCTACAACCAGTGGCTCAACAACATCCAGGACTGGTGCATCTCGCGCCAGCTGTGGTGGGGCCACCAGATCCCGGCCTGGTACAGCGAGGACGGCCAGGTGTTCGTGGCTCGCTCCGAGCAGGAGGCGCAGGAGCAGGCGCGCGCCGCCGGCGTGGCCGGCCCGCTGACGCGCGACCCGGACGTCCTCGATACGTGGTTCTCGTCGGCCCTGGTGCCCTTCACCACCTTCGGCTGGCCCGAGGACACGCCCGACCTGCGCCGCTACCTGCCCTCCAGCGTGCTGGTCACCGGCTTCGACATCATCTTCTTCTGGGTCGCGCGCATGGTCATGCTGACCATGCACATGACCGGCAGCGTGCCGTTCAAGCATGTGTACGTGCACGGGCTGATCCGCGACGCCGACGGCCAGAAGATGAGCAAGTCCAAGGGCAATACGCTCGACCCGGTCGATCTCATCGACGGCATCGACCTGGAAGGCCTGGTGCGCAAGCGCACCTTCGGCCTCATGAACCCCAAGCAGGCCGGCGCCATCGAGAAGGCCACGCGCCGCCAGTACCCGGACGGCATTCCCGCGTTCGGCACCGACGCGCTGCGCTTCACCATGGCGGCCTATGCCACCCTGGGACGCAACATCAACTTCGACCTGAAGCGCTGTGAAGGCTACCGCAACTTCTGCAACAAGCTGTGGAACGCCACCCGCTTCGTGCTGATGAACACCGAAGGACACGCGCTGGACGGCGACGGCGGCGAACTCTCGTTTGCCGACCGCTGGATCGTCAGCCAGCTGCAGGCGCTGGAAGCCGAGGTCGAGCGCGGCTTCGCCGACTACCGGTTCGACAACGTGGCCAACGCGCTGTACCGCTACGTGTGGGACGAATACTGCGACTGGTACCTGGAGCTGGCCAAGGTGCAGATCCAGCAGGGCACACCGGCCCAGCAGCTGGGCACCCGCCGTACGCTGATCCGCGTACTGGAGGCGGTGCTGCGCCTGGCCCATCCGGTCATCCCGTTCATCACGGAAGAACTGTGGCAGAAGGTCGCGCTGGTCGCCGGCAAGCGGACCGCCGGCGCCGTGGCCAGCGTCAGCGTGCAGCCCTACCCGCGCGCCAATCCGCAGGCCGTCGACGCCGAGGCGGAAGCCGCGGTGGCCGAACTGAAATCCCAGGTCGAGGCCGTGCGCGCGCTGCGCGGCGAAATGAACCTGTCGCCAGCCCAGCGTGTCCCGCTGGTCGCCGAAGGCCCCACCGACGTCCTGTCGCGCAATGCCCCTTACCTGGCGGCGCTGGCCAAGCTGAGCGAGGTCGAGGTGGTGGCCGCCCTGCCCGACGCCGGCGCGCCGGTGCAGGTGGTGGGCGACGCGCGCCTGATGCTGCATGTCGAAATCGACGTGGCGGCCGAATGCGCGCGCCTGGACAAGGAGATCGCGCGCCTGGAGGGCGAAATCGCCAAGGCGAACGGCAAGCTGGGCAACGCCAGCTTCGTCGAGCGCGCGCCGGCGGCCGTGGTCGAACAGGAGAAGGCGCGCCTGGCGCAGTTCAGCGAAACGTTAAAGAAAGTACGCGGCCAGCGCGTCAAGCTGGGCGCCTGAACGCAAGGAACCCCCGGCGCGGCCGGGGGTTCCTGCCCATGGCAAGCGCAATGGACACAGCGGCGCGAGCGCACAGGCGGCGCCGGCACGGTTCAGAACGCGTAGGTCAGGCCCACGCCGCCGAAGTAGTTGGTCGAGCGCTCGCTCACGGGGCTGTCGCGCGCATCGCCGAACAGGGTATTGACCCCCGCCGTGGCGTTGACGGCCCAGCGCTGGTCCAGGCGGTGCGTCCAGGACGCGAAGATCCCGCCGGACTTGAATCCCGACGAGGCCGAGTAGCGGCGCAACCCGGCCTCGCTGCGGGCGGCCTGGGAGGCGCTGATGCCGTACCAGGTGCGCATGTAGTCGTCGCTGGCCCACTCGGTGCGCGCGCCCACCGAGACGCTGTCGCGCCCGGTCTGCCAGACGCGGTAGGTGGCGCGCAGCTCCCCCACTCCGCCGTAGCCGCTGCGCGCGGCCTGGCGGTATGCGGCGCCCAGGCCCAGCGCGCCATACTGCCATTCGATGTAGGCGCCGTAGGTCGCGTGCATATCGATGTCGTCCAGGCCATGGAGAATGTCCGAATCGTCGGCGTCACGCCCCAGGTGCGCGCCGACGAACACGCCGGCATGCACATGCTCGCCGAGCTGCCACTTCAGGCCGGCGCTGGGCAGCCCGGCGCGCGGCGAAATGAAGAAAGGCCCGTTCTCGTAATGGATGAGCGGCACCGGCAGGAAGCGGTAGTCCTTGGCGCCCTCGTAGCGCGGCGCCACCGCCGCCGATATGCCGATGTAGTTCTGGGCCTGCGCCGCCGTGCCCAGCGTGCCGGCCAGGCACACGACGGTCGCGCGCCACCATGCGTGCTTCATTGTCATTCCTTGGGAAACCGGGGCGCCGCGCAGGCGGCCTGCCCCAACGGCGCGATTGTGCGCGCCGCGTTTTAAATTCTTTTTAATCGGCGGCTGCGACACTGGACGCGGATAGCCCGGCGACACGACATGACTCATTTGCTATTGGTGGAAGACGACCCGATGCTGGGCGACGCGCTGCAGACCGCGCTGCAGCGCGAACTCGGCGCCCGGGTCGATTGGGTGCGCGACGGCGCGCAGGCGCAGCTTGCGCTGGTCGACCACGCCTACCAGCTGATCCTGCTGGACATAGGCCTGCCCGGCCAGTCCGGCTTGGCGCTGCTGCGCGCGCTGCGCGAGGGCTACGACACCACCCCGGTGCTGCTGGTGACCGCGCGCGACCAGCTCAGCGACCGCATCCGCGGCCTGGACGGCGGCGCCGACGACTACATCGTCAAGCCGTTCGAACTGGACGAACTGCTGGCGCGCCTGCGCGCCGTGCTGCGCCGCAGCCACAACCAGGTGGCGCCGCTCATGCGGCATGGCGAGCTGCTGGTGGACCCGGCGGCGCGCCAGGTGTCGCGCGCGGGCCGGCCCGTCGCGCTCAGCCAGAGCGAATACCGCACGCTACTGGCGCTGATGCAGCGGCGCGGCCGCACGGTCTCGCGCGAGCAGCTGGAGCACGATGTCTACGGCGCCAGCGTGGCGCTGGAAAGCAACACGGTCGCCGTGTACGTGCACCAGTTGCGGCGCAAGCTGGGCGACGACCTGATCGAGACGGTGCACGGCTACGGCTATCGCATCGGCCAGGAAGGCGCATGAAATCGCTCAAGCGACGCATTCTGACCGCGGTACTGGCCGCGCTGCTGCTGAACTGGGGAGTCTGGCTGGGCTGGCAGACCTTCGAAATGGGCCGGCGCGAAACCGGCACCTGGGACGCCCGGCTGCGCGATGTCGCCAGCCAGGCCGTGCTGTCCATGCCGCTGGACATCATGGAGCGTTCGGAGCCGACCGGCTTTCGCCTGCCCGAGCCGGTGCAGACCAGCGAGCTGCGCATGAGCTTCCAGATCTGGAGCATGGCGTCGCGCCGCCAGATCGTGCACAGCGTGAACGCGCCGCCCGGCCCGCTCAACCCGGCCTTCGCCGACGGCTATGCCGACGTCGAGCTGGATGGAGAGCCGTGGCGCGTCTACAGCGTGACCGACGCCGAGGGCCGGATACAGGCGCAGGCCGGCCATTCGCTGGCCGCGCGCCGCGGCGACATCCTGCAATGGCTGGGCGCCAGCCTGAAGGCCTCGGCCCTGCTGTTCCTGTTCCTGGCCCTGAGCATCCTGCTGGCGATCGACCGCGCCATGCGGCGCCTGGACCGTGTCGGCCGCGCCGTCCAGCAACGCGATCCGCTGGATCTCGCCCCCCTGCCCGACGGCGACGTGCCGGCGGAACTGCGGCCGCTGATCACGGCGATCAACCGGCAGTTCGGGCGTGTGCACACGGCGCTGGCGCGCGAACGGCGCCTGATCGCCGACGCGGCCCACGAACTGCGCACGCCCCTGGCCGCGCTGAAGATGCAGGCGGAAGTCGCGCTTGGCGCGCGCCACGCCGACGAACGGCACAGCGCGCTGTGCAAACTGCTGGACGCGGCGCGGCGCGCCGCCCGCCTGTCCGAGCAGTTGCTCGACCAGGCGCGCCTGGACGCCATGGAAGCCAGCGTGCCTGGCGGCGAAGTGGATCTGGCCACGCTGACCGCCATGATCATCGCCGACCACCAGGCACGCGCGCAGGCGCGCCATCAACGCATCCAGCTCGACGTCCGGCCCGCCTTCGTGAGCGGCGACCTGGATTCGCTCGGCATCCTGGTGAGCAACCTGGTCGACAATGCACTGCGCTATACGCCCGAGGGCGGCCGGGTCGTCGTGTACTGCGGCCCGCTGGAGAACGGCGCGGTCGGCCTGCGCGTGCTGGACAACGGGCCGGGCGTGCCCGCCGACCGGCACGAGCGCATCTTCGAGCGTTTCTATCGCCAGCCGGGCCAGGCGCAGCGCGGCGGCGGCATCGGCCTGTCGCTGGTGGCCCAGATCGCCCGCCTGCATCGTGCCCGGATCGACTGCGGCGCCGGCCTGGACGGCCGCGGCTTCGGCATCGCCGTGGGCTTCGCGCCGCGCAGCTAGCGCATGAGGAATTGGCCAGCATGCGCCGCAACCGCTAGGATGTGGGGCTCCACTCTCTGAACAGGTGTACGACAATGACTGCTTCGATCTCCGCCCGCGTCGCCGAACTCGGCCTGACTCTCGAGCCGGCCAACGCCCCGGCGGCCAATTACGTGCCGTTCGTGCGCGACGGCAACCTCCTGTACATCTCGGGGCAGGTGCCGCGCGTGGACGGCAAGCCCGTCCACCTGGGCCGCCTTGGCGACAGCGTGAGCGACGAAGAAGGCGTGCAGGCCGCGCGCCAGGCCGCGCTGGGCGTGCTGGCGCAACTGGCCGCCGCCACCGGCGACCGCCTGCAGGGCGTGGCGCGCGTCGTGCGCCTGGGCGTATTCGTGGCCGCCGCGCCGGACTTCAATCGCCACAGCGCCATCGCGAACGGCGCATCGGACCTGATGGTCAATGTGTTCGGCGAAGCGGGCCGCCATGCGCGCAGCGCGGTGGGCGTGGCCTCGCTGCCCAACGGCGTCGCCGTCGAAGTCGAGGCCGTGGTCGCGCTGGCGCAGGCCTGAGCCGCCCCGACGCCAGGATCGCACCATGCCCGCCACGCTGACCGATGAGCTCGTCGCCGTCCTGCGTGCCCGCACACCGGGCGCGCAAGGCGCATTCATCCACTTCAACCACGCGGGCGCTTCGCTGCCCTCGGCCGGCACCTTGCAGGCCATCGAGGCGCATCTGCGCCTCGAGGCCACGCAGGGGCCCATGGAGGCCGGCGTACGGGCGCGCGAACAGGCCGAGCGCGCACGCCTGCTGGCCGCGCGCCTGCTCAACGCCCAGCCAGCCGAGGTTGCGCTGACCACGGGCAATTCGGCGGGCTGGGGCGCGGCCTTCGCCGCGCTCGGACCCTGGCGGGCCGGCGACCGCATCCTGGTCGCCCGCCACGAATGGAGCGGCAACCTGGCGGCCATGCGCCTGGCCGCGCAGCGCGCCGGCGCGACGATAGAAACCATTGCCTCGGACGAGAGCGGCGCGGTGGACCCCGGCGCCTTGCAGGCCATGCTGGACGAGCGGGTGCGCCTGATTGCGCTGACATGGCTGCCGGCCAATGGCGGATTGGTCAATCCGGCTGCCGCCGTCGGGCGCATTGCGCGGCGCCACGGTATCGCCTATTTCGTCGATGCCGCGCAGGCCGTCGGGCAATTGCCCATCGATGTCGCCGAGGTAGGATGCGACGTCCTGAGCGGCACGGGCCGCAAGGCCTTGCGCGGGCCGCGCGGCACCGGGCTGCTGTATGTGCGCCAGGCCTTCCTGGAGCGGCTGGCGCCGGCCTGGGTCGATACCTGGTCGGCGCCGCTGGGCGAGGATGGCTGCCCCATCGTGCGCGGCGACGCCGCCCGTTTCGAGTCGGCCGAAAACAGCGTGGCGCTGCGCTGCGGGCTGGCCCACGCGCTGCACGAAGCGCTGGAGCTGGACATCGCGTCGATCCGCGCGCGCATCGACGCCGTGGCCACGCGTCTGCGCACGCGCCTGGCCGCGCTCGACGGCATCACGCTGCTGGACCAGGGACGGGTGCGATCCGGGCTGATTGCCTTCGATGTGGCAGGCTGGCAGGCCGACGCGGTGCAACGCGAGCTGGCGCGCCAGGGAATCGCGCTGGGCTGCAACGGGGTGGCCTATACGCCCCTGGACATGCAGGCGCGCGGGCTGCGGCAGATCGCCCGCGCTTCGGTCAGCTACCTGACCACCGAGGCCGAGATCGATGCGCTGCTCGACGCGCTGGCCGCGCTGGCGCGCCGCACGCCCTAGCTTTTGCGCTCGCCCGCCAGGCCGGCCAGGAAGCGTTCGTCGGCCTTGCTGAGCCGGCCCTCGCCGCGCGCGCGCTCGATCAGCTCGGGGCGGCGGCTGGCGGTCAGCCGCAGGGACTGCTCGCGGCGCCAGCGCGCGATGTTGGCATGATGACCGCTGAGCAACGGCTGCGGCACCGGCACGCCTTCGTAGACTTCCGGACGGGTGTAATGCGGGCTGTCGAGCAGGCCGTCGAGCGCCGCGTTGAAGGAGTCCTGCAGCGCGGAGTCGCCATCGTTGAGCACGCCGGGCAGCAAGCGCACCGCGGCGTCCATCATGGCCAGGGCGGCCAGTTCGCCGCCCGACAGCACGAAATCGCCCAATGACAGCTCATGCGTGACACAGCGCTCGATGAAGCGCTGGTCCACGCCTTCGTAGCGTCCGCAGATGAAAATCGCGCCCGTGCCCGCCGCCAGCGTGGTGGCTTCGGCCTGGTCGTAGCGCCGGCCCGCCGGAGACAGCAGGATCACCGGCGCGGCCTGCAGGCCCTGCGCGGCGCGGGCGGCCTGCGCGGCCGCCACCGCGGCTTCCAGCGGCGCGGCCATCATCACCATGCCTGGGCCGCCGCCGTAGGGGCGGTCGTCAACCGTGCGATGCACGTCCTGGGTGAAATCGCGCGGGTTCCAGGCGTGCAGCGCCCACAGGCCCTGCGCATGGGCGCGCCCCGTCACGCCCTGGTCGCGCACCAGGCCGAACATGTCGGGAAACAGCGTGACGACGTCGAAGCGCATCAGTAGTCCAGAGGCCAGTCGCTGTCGATGCGGCGCGCGGCCAGGTCGACATGCCGGATATGGGCGCGCACGAACGGCACCAGCTCTTCGAGCGGCCGGCCCTTGGGGTCGACCAGCGGCACCGGCCCGGGCTGGCCGGGCTGGAGCTGCTGGCGCAAGACCTTGAGGACCGCGTGCGCGCCGTTGTCGAACACCTCGTCGACCACGCCCAGCAAGCGGGACTCGCCGTCCGCATCGCTGTAGAGCGCGCAGCCGATCAGGTCGACCCAATAGTATTCGTCGTCGGCGGGCGCCGGAAAGGCGCTGCGCGCCGCCTGGACGAGGCAACCGCGCAAGGCCTCGGCCTGATCGCGGTCGTCGATGCCTGCCAGCTGGGCCACCACCGCGCCGCCATGGACGCGCGCCTGCAGCACCTGATAGGCGCGCGGCACGGACGCGACAACGCCCCGGGCCGCTTGCGGCGCGGGGCGAGTCAGCCACCAGTGAGAGACAGTGCGCAACACTTCGGCCTGCGCCGAGTGGGGCTGCACCTTTACCCAGCCTTTGACACCGTAGGCCGATGCAATGCGGCCCAGCTCGACCAGATCCGCGGGCGCCGCGCCGGAATGTGCGGCTTCAGACATGTGTCGTGTGTAGCAAAGTTGCGGACAAAGAAAGCGCTGGCATAGGCAGCGCTTTCAAGAAATGCAGGCGCTGGCGGGCATGGCAAAGCCCCGGCCAGACGCGCACGGGGGCACGGCCGGGGGTACGCTTACGCGCGCCCGCACCCGCCGCACCCGGCAGCGGGCTCAGGCAGCAGCCGAAACCTTGGCCGAGTATTCCTTGACCAGGCGCTCGACGGCGGGCGACAGCAGCGCGCCGTTGCCGGTCCAGTATTGCACGCGGCCCAGGGCGATGCGCAGATTCTCGGTGCCCTCAGCGGCAACCGGGTTGTAAAAGCCAACGCGCTCGACGAAACGGCCATCGCGACGATTGCGCGAATCGGTAGCTACCAGGTTGTAAAACGGACGCTTCTTCGAGCCACCGCGGGCCAGACGAATCACCAGCATAGGTAATCCCTTGAATTGGTTGTGAAAAACGGGAAATTCTAGCACTTAAAGTTGCCTGGTGGCAACTGAAGTTGCGTTTTTCCCCTATGGACAGACAAAAAAATGGGACGAATGCCCAACTACGCTGAACGCCGCCCGCGCCACAGGCGTATGCTTGCGTGACGCAACCGGGGGGCGGCCACGCGGGCGGCCCGAAGGCCCCTCGCAAGCGGCGCGCCGGCCTGCCTGCAAAGGCAGCCGGCCCGGCAGGTATGCAAGCATACACCGCCCGCTGTTTCATCGCATCGACAGGAGCTTTCCATCATGAAGCATTGTTCGATTCTTGCCCCGCTTACCCGCCTGGCCGCCTGCGGCGCCCTGGCCGCCGTCCTGGCGGCGCCCCTGCCGGCGGCCGCCCGGGTCGGCGACGCCGCCCTGGTTTCGGTCACAGGCCAGATCACCGCGGTGGACCCCGCCACGCGCACGGTAACGGTGCGCGGCCCGCAAGGCAACGAAGTTCCCCTGTAGGCCGGCCCCGACGTGCGCAATTTCGACCGCATCAAGGTGGGCGACACCATGCGTGTGGACTACTACGAGTCCGTGTCGATCGCCACGCGCGCCAAGGGCAGCGGTGTACCGGAAGTCCGCAGCGAGACCGTCGCCACCCGCGCCAAGGAAGGCGCCCTGCCGCAAGGCGCGGTGGGCCGCAGCACGACCATCACGGCCGAAATCTGGCACATCGCCAAGGACGGCCGCACGGTCATCCTGCAAGGCCCGCAGGGCGGCCGCGAGACCTTCCATTTGCGCAGCGCCGCGGCGCAGGAAAAACTGCGTACCCTCAAGGAAGGCGACCTGGTCGACTTCACGGTGACGCGGGCGCTGGCCGCCGCCGTGCGCAGCCGCTAGCCCCCCGCACGCTCGCGCGCCAAGACAAACGGCCCGCTTGCGCGGGCCGTTTGCTTGCCGGCAGGCGCTCAGCGCCGCTGCAGGAAGTGCTCGCCGCGGCCCTCGGCCTCGCGTTGCGCCAGCAAGGTGTTGCCGGTCTGGCGCGCGAAGGCCTGGAAATCGCGGATGGCGTTGGGATCGGTGGTGACCACCCGCAGCACCTGGCCGCTTTCCATTTGCGCCAGCGCCTTCTTGGCGCGCAGGATGGGCAGCGGACAGGTCAGCCCGCTGGCATCGACTTCGTGCTGGTAGGACGGCAGGCCGCCGGTATCAGAGGCGCTCATCGACCCACTTCTGTACGCTGGCCACGGCAGCCGGCAGAGCCGCCAGATCGGTGCCGCCGCCCATCGCCATGTCGGGACGGCCCCCGCCCTTGCCGCCCACCTGGCCGGCCACGAAGCCAACCAGATCGCCGGCCTTGATGCGGCCGGTGAGATCGGCCGTCACGCCGCCCACCAGGCTGATCTTGCCATCGGCCGAGCCGGCGGCCAGCAGGACCACGGCGGGCTTGAGGCGGTCTTTCAGGTTGTCGACCATGCCGCGCAAGGCCTTGGGATCCACATCGCCGATGCTGGCGGCCAGCACCTTGATGCCCTTGACCTCGACCGTGGCCGTGGCGGCCAGGTCGTTGCCGGCGCTGGCGGCCAGCTTGGTGCGCGCCTGCTCGAGCTCTTTCTCGAGCGCCTTGAGCTGTTCCTGCACCTGGGCGATGCGCTCGGGAAGCTCGTGCGCCGGGGCGCGCAGCACGCCGGCGGCGCGCTGCAGCAGCACGTTCTGGTCCTGCACCCAGGCCAGCGCGTTGTCGCCGGTAATCGCTTCGATGCGACGCACGCCCGCCGCCACGCCGCCTTCGGACACCACCTTGAACAGGCCGATGTCGCCGGTGCGCCGCACGTGCGTGCCGCCGCACAGTTCGCGCGAAAAACCGATGTCGAGCACGCGCACGGTATCGCCGTACTTCTCGCCGAACAGCGCCATCGCGCCGCCCTTGACGGCGTCGTCGTAGGCCATGACCTTGGCCTCTGTGGCCTGGTTGGCCAGTACCTCGGCATTGACGATGGCTTCCACGCGGGCGATCTGCTCGGCCGTCATGGGCGCGTCGTGCGCGAAGTCGAAGCGGGTCTTGTCGGGATCGACCAGCGAGCCGCGCTGCTGCACGTGGGCGCCCAGCACTTCACGCAAGGCCTTGTGCATCAGGTGCGTGGCCGAGTGGTTGCGCACCGTGCGGGCGCGACGCACCGCATCCACGCGCGCCAGCAAGGTATCGCCGACCTTCAGCGCGCCGGCCTCGAGCGTGCCGTGATGGCCGAACACGCCGGGCTGGATCTTGAGGGTGTCGGCCACCGCGAACCGCACGCCGCCAGCCTCCAGCAGGCCGGTGTCGCCCACCTGGCCGCCGGACTCGGCATAGAACGGGGTGGCATCGAGCACCACGACCGCGTCCTGGCCCGCCGACACCTGCTCGACCTGGGTACCCTCGACATACAGCGCCGTCACCTTGACGCCGCTCAATTCGAGGCTCTCGTAGCCTTCGAAGCGCGTCTCGGCGCCTTCGTAGCTCAGGCCCTCGGCCATCTTGAACTTGCCCGCGGCGCGCGCCTGCTCGCGCTGGCGCTGCATCGCCGCCTCGAAGCCGGCCATGTCCACCTCGACCCCGCGCTCGCGACAGATGTCGGCGGTGAGATCGACCGGAAAGCCGTAGGTGTCGTACAGCGTGAACAATGTGGTGCCGTCGAGCGGGTCGCCCTTGGCGACCTTGGCCAGCGCGCCGTCCAGGATCTTCATGCCGTGTTCGAGCGTTTCGCCGAAGCGTTTTTCTTCCTGGCGCAGCACCTGCGCCACGCGCTCGGCCACCTGGGCCAGCTCGGGATAGGCTTCGCCCATCTCGGCCACCAGGTCCGGCACCAGGCGATGGAAGAACGGCTTGGTCTGGCCCAGCTTGTAGCCATGGCGCAGGGCGCGGCGCACAATGCGGCGCAGCACGTAGCCGCGGCCTTCGTTGCTGGGAATGATGCCGTCGACGATGAGAAAGGCGCAGGCGCGGATGTGATCGGCGATGACCTTCAGGGAGTTATCGGCCAGATCCTTCACGCCGGTCTCGCGCGCGGCGGCGGCGATCAGCTTCTGGAACAGGTCGATCTCGTAGTTGGAATGCACGTGCTGCAGCACCGCCGCGATGCGCTCCAGGCCCATGCCGGTGTCCACGCAGGGCTTGGGCAGGCGTTCCATGTTGCCGGCGGCGTCGCGCTCGAACTGCATGAACACCAGGTTCCAGATCTCGATGTAGCGATCGCCGTCTTCCTCGAGCGAGCCCGGAGGGCCGCCCCAGATTTCCGGACCATGGTCGTAGAAGATTTCCGAACACGGGCCGCAAGGGCCGGTGTCCGCCATTTGCCAGAAGTTGTCGGACGCATAGCGGGCGCCCTTGTTGTCGCCGATCCGGATGATGCGCTCGGCGGGCACGCCGACTTCCTTGGCCCAGATGTCGTAGGCCTCGTCGTCTTCCTGGTAGACCGTGACCCACAGCTTCTCGGCCGGCAGCCTGTAGACCTGGGTCAGCAGCTCCCAGGCGTACTGGATGGCCTCGCGCTTGAAGTAGTCGCCGAAGCTGAAGTTGCCCAGCATCTCGAAGAACGTATGGTGGCGGGCGGTGTAGCCCACGTTCTCGAGGTCGTTGTGCTTGCCGCCGGCGCGCACGCTGCGCTGCGACGACGTGGCGCGCTTGTAGGCGCGCGCTTCCTTGCCGGTGAATACGTCCTTGAACTGCACCATACCCGAGTTGGTAAAGAGCAGCGTGGGGTCGTTGGCCGGCACCAGGGACGACGACGGAACGATCGTGTGGCCCTTGGACTGGAAGAATTGCAGGAACTTCTGGCGAATCTCAGAGGATTTCATCGTGGATGAATCGGGATTTTGGCGAATTTTTGATTATAGAGGGTCGGCAGGCCGATGCCAGCGCCGCCGCCCTACTCCTTGCCCGGACGCACGCAGACGAAGCTGGTGAACCCCGGCGCGCCGTCCACGCGGTCGGTGGCCTGCGCCATGATGACCGACGCGTAGCCCGGTGGGCACGAACACTGTCCGGTAAGCGGGTTGCGGCTGGTATGACCGCTGTACGAGCGGCAGCCCACGTGGGAATTCACCGAATAGGCGCCGCCGAACGCCGGCGATGCCTTGCCCGCCGCCAGGCCGGCCCAGGCCAGCGGCGTGCCGGCGGGCAGCCGCGCCACGTCCGGCCAGGGCGGATTGGCGAAGCGAAACGCCGCGCCGCGCACCCCGCCGGCCACGGCGAAGCCGCCACGGCCGGCGGTGGCGGCCACCAGGGGCGCCATGCGCATCAGGTCGACCTGGCCGTGGCCATCCAGCAAGGGGCGGTCCAGCCAGGCCAGCGCGTCCAGCCGGCAGCCCGCCCGCGGGCAATGCGGATCGCGCCGGACCAGCATGATCACCCCCGTGCCCAGGGGCGAGCGCCTCGGCAGGGAACGCGCCAGCAGGCCGGCGGCCTGCAGCTCGGGCAGCGTCGGACGCCAGGCATCGCGAAACAGCGCGCGCCCGCGCTCATCGCGCGGCGCCAGCCCATCGGCCAGCGTGTCGAAATACCGCTGCAGCAGTTGGTCGAGGCCGCGCTGGATTTCGCCCAGCCAGACGCCGGCACCGCGTGCGGCCGCGTCCTGCGCATCCTGCACCAGCCGGTTGGCGGCCCACACCGCCGCCATGGCCGCGAGCGCGGCGGCCACGGCCAGTTCCAGCAAGGCCAGGCCGCCCTGGGTGTGCGCGGATCTCATCGCGCCGTGAACGCGAAGGTGTTGCGATCGCCCGCCACGCACTGCGCCTGGGCGGCCTGCGCGCGGTACGGCAACGCCGGGACGGCCAGCGCATTCTTGACCACCACCGGCCCCGCCTTGCCCTGCACGGCGATGATGTCGGATACGCGCTGCATGACAGAGGCCAACGCCGGGCAGGCCGCGCCGTTGACATTGGTCAGCGTCAGCGTGAACGCCGAACCGGGCGGCGCGCCGCCCGGCGCGGCCGGCGCCACGCTGATGACGCCATGGGCGCCAGCCCCCTGCCCGCCCAGGCCGTGCGCGACCGTCGCCGACGCGCCCTCGCCGCGCACCGACACCACGCTGGAATCGCGCAGCGCATGCGCCAGCGACGCCGTGCCGATGCCCGTGTAGGGCGCCGCGCCATCGCCTTGCGCATTGGCCTTGGTCCGCGCCACGAAACGCTGCAGTTCCTCTCCGACCCGGGGCACTTTGCTTTCGATGACATACGAGCCGATGGCGGGAATGCCGATGATGGCCACCAGCAAGACGATGGCCGTGACGATGGACACCTCGACCAGGGAGAAGCCGGCTTGGCGGCCGGACAGAATCGTGTGTGACATGAAGAATCCTCCTGCGTGAAGAAACGCCTGCCGAGGCTTATTGGCTGGCGTAGAAACTGACCAATGCGCGCCGTAGATCGTCGATGGCGGCGTAATGCCAAAACGCCAGGGCCAGCACCGCCCCGACCGCGCCCAGCAGCAGTACCCAGCGCAGGCCCTGCGCCTGGCGCCGCAGGCGCGGCAGCATGTGCGCCTCGACCCGCGTGCGCGCCCGCGCCAAGCCGTCGGCCAGGCCATGCGCGGCGACCATGTCGGCCATGAACCAGGCGTGCGCGGGTTCGAACAGCCCGGTATCGAACACGCTGGCATCGACCACCCCGGCGTCGACCCGCAGCAGCATGCGCTCGAGGTGCCAGGCCAGCCACGGCGGCGCGTCGGCCCCCTGGACGAGCAGCGCGGTGCGCAGGCGCGTGTCGATGTTGCCCCGCTGGCGCAACAGCACGGTGGCCAGCGCCAGGAAGCGGATCGCCTGCATATCGCGGTACAGGCGCCATGGCTGCCAGCGGTCCAGGAACACGCGCGCGCGCCCGGCGTAGCGGGGCAGCGACCAGCACACCAGCGCCACCGCCGCCGTCAATGCCGCCACCGCCGCTGGCCAGGCCGCTTCGACGTACCTGGCCAGCGCGAACAGGCCGGCCGACCAGGCGCCGTGGTAATCCGGCGGCACGGCCTGGAATACCAGGCGCAGGCGCGGCGCGCTGAAGGCCGGCACGGCCGCCAGCAAGGCGCAGGCCACCGTCATGGCAACCAAGCCGGCGGCGATCGTCACGCAGAACTCGCGCCGCATTCCCTGCGTCAGGCGGGTCAGGTGCGCCAGGTCGCGCAACACGATGCCCAGCGCGCCGCCGCCCGCCGACTGCGCCAGCGCCAGCAGCGTGCAATCGCCTTCGGGCAGGCAACGGGCCCAGGTGGCGCGCAGGTCGCCGCCGCAATCCTGGTAGCGCTGCAGCCAGCGGCGCGCCAGGCGGCCGCGCACGCTCGCCTCGCCATGGCGCGCCGCGTCGGTCTCGAAGATGTCGCGCAGGGTCTGGCGCCCCTGCAGGCCTTCCAGCATGTCGGCCAGGTATTCGTAGTAGTCGCCCCGCTCGGCGCCGAAGCGCCATGCGTCGAGCCGCTGGCCCAGCGCGCCGGCCGCGCGCCACGCCAACGCCAGCGCCGCGTGCTCAGCCATGGCCGTCCTCGGCGCCCACCGGCGTGCGCAAGGCGGGTGACAGCGCGAAACAGCGTTCGACCAGGCGCGGATCCACCACGCCTGCTTCGACCTTGCGCCAGGCGCAATCGACTGCCCGCAGCGGCGCGTCGGGCGGCTGCCGGCGTGCGCGCCGCCCCAGCAAGCGGCGCAGCGCCGGATTGTCGCGCCGACGGATGAGATCGAGCAGGACGGCGTCGGTTTCCGGCTCGAGCAGTTCGGCGACCACGGTGCGCCCCGCGTAGCCGCGCAGGGCCGGCAGACCGGCGCCTGCGCAGGCCGCGCAACCGGCGGGATTGCGCACGCGCGCCTGCGCCAGCGCCACGCCGGCGCGGCGCAGGCGCGCGGCCCAGCAACGCCACGCCAGGCGCTGCGCGTGGGACCGGCCGGCGCCGCGGTGCCACAGCATGGCCAGGGGCAAGGCGCATGCCGGACACAGGCGCGGCAGCAAGGTCTGGTAGACCAGCAGCTTGAGCACGCCGGGCGTGGCCAGGAAGTCGCGCGACACACCGATGAAGTCGGATGCCAGGCGTTCCGGAATCAGCAAGGCGGAGCCGGCGTGCGTCGTGGTGTAGAGGCTGACCCCGGAGCCGGCCAGGTCGGTGAAGACGCGTCCGGTCTGGCGATCCCGGACCTCGCCCAGGTACAGGTCGTGCATGGCCGAGCGCTTGATGGTCAGCAGCTTGGCATCGAACGGCGCGCCGGCCTCTCCTTCCAGCGAGCGGCTCACGCTGTTCTGCAGGGCGTTGGCGATGGCGTACTCGGCCGAGTCTTCCAGGGTGACCAGCTTGCGCTCGGCCGGCAGGCCGCGCAGCATGGTGGCGATGGTGGTGGACTTGCCGGCCCCCACCGTGCCCGCCAACACCACCGCCCCGCCAGCGCGCTGGCAGGCGCGCTCGAGCGTGGCGGCCTGCGCCGGCAGATAGCCCAGTTCCGCCAGGCTGGCCCCGCCTTGCGGCGGGTCCTGGCGCAGGATGCGCAGGCATACGGACGGACCGTGATCCGTGGCCAGGGAGGCCCAGCGCAGCACGACCGGCACCTCGTCGACCTGCAGCGCGATGCGTCCCTGCTGTTCGGCACGCGGATCGAACACCGCGCCGTTGCCCGCGCGCACGTCCATCCAGGCCACCGCGAGGATTTCGAGCAGGCAGGCATGCGACAGGCCATTGAAGCATGGCGCGGCCACATAGGCGCCACCCACGGTATAGCGAACCTGCGCGGTGGCGGCGCGTCGGTCGGCGTGCAGGTGCAGATCGCTGGCGCCGTGGCGCACGCCCCAGCGCACCATGTCGAAGAACAGCGCCTGCAGCGCCGTGCGCCGTTGCGCGGGATGGTCGGCCGCATGCAGGCCCGGGGCGCCAGCCGCCTCGCGCGCCACGGCCAGCAGCAAGGGCGACGGCAACACATAGCGCGCCGGCGCCGCCAGCCGGTAGCCGCGCTTGCGCATGAGGCGCTCGAGTTCGTCGGCCTGGTCGCCATGTACGTAGTCGGCCAGCGCGAACAGGGCGGCGTAGCTGCCTTCGAGCAGCACCGGGCACAGGCGTCCCGCCAGGGCGCCGAGGTCGAACTCCCGCGCCAGCGCACGCACGAACGCGGGACGCAGGCGGCCCAGCGCCTCGTGGTCGGCCACGAAGGGAGCAAGCGTGGTGCACGGGCTGTGCAAGACCGGCCTGTGGGATCGGATTCTCATGGCGCGGCCCCTGCGGCAGACGCCGCGCCGTTGTCCAGGCTCGCGGCCGCAGCCAGGCAGGCGGTACGGCGGACCGCGCCGCTGCGCAAGTGCACGCATGGCACGGCTATGGCTTCGAGCTGGTAGCGGGCCTCGGGCGCCTGGCCGGACGGCCTGCGCTGGCCCGCCAGGTAGCGCCAATGGCGCCGGTTGATGGAGACCTCCGCGCGCAGCGCAGCGCCGACGCCGTAGATGGCCAGCAATACGATGCGGTCGGCGCGCGGGCCCGGCGCCGCCGGCGCTGCCTTGCGCGCGGCTGGCGCGTCGCTCCACGGCGCCGGGGCTGCCGGTCGCGGCGGCTGTGCGGCCGCCAGGGTTTCGCGCCGCAGCAGCTCGCGCACGGTATCGGCGTGCGGCCAGGGTGCGGGCGGCGCGGCCGGCTGGGCCTGCGCGGCATGAACCGTCAGGGCCGATACCAGCGCCGGCAGGAAGGCCCCGCTAGGAACGTGAAGTCGTCTGCTCATAGAGGGATCCTTGAAGATGCAGCGACAGCACGCTGGCGCGCAGCGTCGCGATCGCGTCCGGGACCACGCGCAGGGACACCGTGGCCCATCCGATGGGCGCCGGCAGCGGCCACACCAGCGCCAGCGAACGCAGAGGCCCGTCGAGCACGACCTCGCGCCGGCGGAGCTCGGGCGCGGCAGGCGGCGCGAGCTCGGGCGGGCCATCCCAGGCCGGGCCGGCCAGCGCCTGCGCGGCGCCCACCGAGACATGCGTGAAGGCGGCGCTGGCACGCTGCAGCGTGGCGGCCAGCGCCAGCGTGTCGGCCGGCGAGGCCGGCGCGGTGCGATCCAGCCCGTGCTGGTCGCCGGCCAGCGTCCAGGCCACGCGCGTATGCTCCAGCGTATGCAGCCGCATCTGCCAGCCGGGCGGAACCGCGGCGGCAAACGCCAGGCTGGTGGCCGCCGCATCGACGCGGTGGTAGTCGGCGTCGCAGTGCCACGCCGGGCCCGGCACGCATTGCGCCTGCCGCAGCGCCCAGCCGGCGACCCGCAGCGGCAAGGCCTGCAAGGTATCGAGCACCCGCGCCAGCTCGCTGCTGGTATGCACCGGCCAGCCGCGCAGGAACTCCGCTTGGGCGGCGCGCCAGACGGCCCGCGGATCGGGCGCGGCGGGCGGCGGCCCCTGGCGCAGGCCGCGCCACAACGAGGCGCCGCCGGCCACGGCCAGCGCCAGCACGACCGCTCGCGCCGCTACCGGCGCACGCGACCAGCGCGAGGCCAGCGGCGCCAGGCGCGCGGAGGGATCCGGCCTGGCCAGCAAGGTATCCAGCGCGGCCTGCGCCGGCACCTCGCGCAGGTCGGGACGCTGCGCCAACAGCGTGCGCAGGCAGGCCTGCGCCTGCGCGACATCCGCAAAGAGCCGGTCGGCGCTGGCAAGCACGGCGCCGTCCTGCACGGCGATCAGCCAGCCCTGCCCGTCCGGCAGGCTGGCCACGCCGGCCTGCGCGCCATCCGGGTGCAGACTGGCGTACGCCTGCGCCGCGCTGTGGAGCGCCAGCGCGCCATAGCGGCGAGGCAGGCGCGCGCAACCCGCGGCAACCGCGTGCCGGCCGCCCACCAGGTAATGTGTGGCGCGCAAGGCGCGGGCGCGGGCCCGCCCCTGCAGCGCGGCGTGACTGCCCAGCACGGCGAACCATGTCAGCCCGAAGGCCAGCATGGGCCCGCCCTGCGTCTGCTGCAGCACCAGCGGCGGATGCGTGGCGGCGCGCATGGCTCAACCCTCGTCGATCTGCGCGGTGACCATGACCACGGTCGTGACCCGCTCGCGCGCCGTGCGGTCGTGCCCGCCGGCCGCGAGCGGCGCATCGGGAAACAGGCGGTGGCGTTCGTATTGGTCTTCGCTGTGGTCGAAGCCCGACAGGATGACGGGCTGGCCGGGCAGCAGCTCGACCTGCTGCACGATGCCGCTGCCGTCGATGGCGATCTGCTGCAGCGACACTTGCTGGCCGCCCTCGCCGAAGGTCAGGGTGCGCAGCGGCTGGGCGATGGTGTTGTCATAGGAAATGGAGAGCAGGATGCGGCCGTCATCGCGCGCCTTGGGCAACAGCGTGAGGAACGTGCCCACCGTCTCGCGCTTCTGCTGCACCGCCAAGCCGGGCACGGCATCGCGCCCACCGGGCGCCGCCGCGGTCGGGCTCAGGCGCTGCACCTGGTCCACGTAGGAAAATGTGGTGCGCACGGCGTGGGTGACGGCGCGCCGGTTCAGCGTCAGCATGGGTATGCTGCGATGGCGCAGTACCGCTCCCATGGTGCTCAACGCGGCGATCAGGGCGCGCGCGTCGCGCCAGGGCCCGGCCAGCACGCGGGCCCCGAGCGCGCCTGCCGCGCCTGCCCCGCCGGGCATGACGTACGACGCCGCGGCGCGCGCGCTGGCGTAGACCGCCTGCCAATCGATGCCGCCTTCGGCGGCGGCCGTGGTGCGCACCGTGAGTTCTTCGAACACCAGGCGTACCCGGCGCGTCAGGGCGCGGTTCTCGCCTTGCAGGTATTTCTCGATGCGCGCGAGCGCCTCCGGCGTATCCGTGACCGCGAGCGTGCTTCCGCCCGCCTCGATCTCGGCGATGACGCCGGCGCGCGTCAGGAAAGCGGCGACGCGGTCTCGCACGGCCTGCAGCGCCTTGCCGGCGTCGGCGCTGAGCACCGTGCTCGAGGCATGGCCGAAACTGCCCGTCTCGCCGCTGCCGGCGCGGCCCAGCCGAGCCTGCGCGCTGGCTGCCAGCGCCAGCGTGCGCACATCGAAGACCCGCGTTTCGGTGCGGTAGAACTCGATGGCGCCGCGATGGTAGCGCCAGTGCACGTACAGCTGCGCGGCCAGCGCGTCGAGCGTGTCGGCCAGCGGACGCGGCCCGGCGCGCAGTTCGGCCTGGGCGGGAGGCTCGGCCGCCAGCTCGGCCGGCCCCGCCAGGCGCGGCAGGAAGGCGGCGCGCGGCAGCAGCGCGTCGGGATGCACGCGCACGGCGATGCCGGTGGCGCGATGCAGGCGCTCGGCCAGCACGAGCAGCGTGGCCTTGCCCGCGAACAGCAGGGTCGTATCGACATCGGCGCGCAGCGCCGGCGGCAGCAGCACCTCGCGTGCCAGTGGCTGGGCGCGACCGGCCAGCCAGGGCCGCGCGACGTCCTGGGCGGCTTCGCGCGCCGGCCGCTCGCCGGCCCGGCCCACGGCCTGCTGCCCTTCGAGCAGGCGTGCGCGCAGGGACGTCGCGGCGTCGCGCATGGCCTGCATCTGCTGCGACAGCGAGCATCCGCCGAGCGCCAGCGACAGGCCCGCCATGGCCAGGCGCCGCGCCTTCATGTCAGCCCCGGCGCGGCGGCGCGCGTGCGGTCGCAGGCTTGCGCCAGCGGCACGACGCGCAGTACGCGATTGGCGTAGAAGCACGGCTGCGCCGGCGGCTCGGACAATTCGGTGGCCGCCAGCAGCGCGCGCACGGCGGTCTTGAAATCACCCGGAAGTTCGGCCTTGCCCGCCAGCGGAATATCGACGTCGAGGGCCCAGTGTTCGGCCTCGAACGTCCAGCCCGCGGCGCGCGCCCAGCGCGCCAGCACGGCCCGCAAGGTCAGGTCGGGCGGCGCGGCCCGAAAGCGCGGCGCCGGCGGCGCGGCCTCGGCGGCCTCGGCGGGCGCGACGGCGGATGGCGTGGCCGGGACCGGGGCCGGCCCCTCGGCGCGGACAACCGGCGCGCCCGCCGGAATCGGCGCGCCGCTGCGCTGTATGCGCGCGACATAGCGGCCGCCGCGCAGGCTGAGCGCGGGCCAGGCGCCGTCCACGACGATGTAGGGGTCGCGGCGCAGGTACGGCACCGGACGTTCGCCGCCGGCGCCGTGCGCGAAGATGGCCGGTATCGGCTGGCCCGGCGCGAACTGCAGCCAAATGCGCCGCGCATCGTCGAACACCTGCAGCGGCGCCACCGCCGGGTCGCCCGACAGTTGCCAGTCGAAGCGGTACTGGCCGGCCGGCGCCTCGTCCCAGGCGGCCGCGACGGCGGCCGGGCGCGGGCCCGCGCAGGCCTGCAAGACGGCCAGCAGGCACACTATGGACAGCGATCGAACCATGCGACTTTCCTGGCAAGGCGGCGCGACGGCCGCGGGATGCCAGGCATGGTGACGCAGCCGGCGGGGCGCGCCTAGACCGACATGTACGCATGGATCAATCGGGCACCATGCCTTGCCAGGCGATCTGCATGGCCATAAAAAAGGCCGGCCAGCGGCCGGCCCGCAGCGCGTCGCGCCCTACGCATATTCCTGGTAGGCGCGCCCCAGCGACATCACCAGCCGGTCCGATTCGGGCAGGCCGACGATCTGCAGGGAGGTCGGCAAGCCGTGCGCCCCCGAGCCGTTGGGCACCGCCAGCGCGCAGCAGCCGAGCCACGCCGGCATGCGCGTGTACACCGCCGGGTTGTACGGCGACTGCTCCAGCCCCGCAAGCGGCTGCGCCACGCACGGCGTCGTAGGCATCAGCAAGGCCTTGACGCCGGCCATCGCCTGCGTGAACGTATCGATCATCGCGCTGCGGCGCCCCAGCAATTCGGCATAGGCGGCGGCATCGTACCGGTCGCCCACCAGGAAGCGCGCGCGCACGTCCTCGTCCATGCCGGACAGTGGGTCGTGGACGTACTTCCCGGCGAATTGCAGGCCTTCGCAGGCGATCAGCGTGGAGGTCAACTGGGCGAACGCTTCCCGGTCGAACGGCAGCGCCAGCTCGACCAGCGTCGCACCCATCGCCTCGAAGGCCCGCAGGCTTTGCGCATAGGCGTGCGCCACCTCGGGCTCGATGGCGCCCAGCCATTGCGCGCCGAGCACGCCGATACGCGCGTCGCGCACGCGCGCCACGGCCTGCGAACCCGGCTGCGCGGTGTCCGTGGCGGTCTTGCCGGTCAACAGGTCGTCGAGCATCTGCACGTCTTCGACGGTGCGCGCCAACGGTCCGATGGTGTCCAGGGTGTGGCTGAGCGACATGACGCCCGCGCCGCTGTGGCGCCCCATGCTGGGCCGCATGCCGGTCAGCCCGCAGAACGCCGAAGGAATGCGGATCGAGCCGCCGGTGTCCGTGCCTACCGCGAAGGGCACCATCTGCGCGCCGACGGCGGCCCCCGATCCGCTGCTCGATCCGCCCGTCGCGCAGGGCACGTCCGCGCGCAGCGGATTGCGCGGCGTTCCCATGCGCTGGTTGGTGCCCCAGCCGCCGAACGCGAATTCCACGGTGTGCGTCTTGCCCAGCAGGATCATCCCGGCATCGAGCAGCGCACGCACGTACTCGGCGGTGGCGCCGGCCTGCCGCCCCGCGCCGGTGCGCGAGCCATAGGTCGTGAATCTGCCGGCCACGTCGACGATATCCTTCACGGCGAACGGAATGCCATGCAAGGGGCTCAGGCGCTGCCCTTGCGCCAGCGCCTGCGTGGCCTGGCGGGCCGCGTGCCGGGCCTCGTCCTCGTAGACGGCCACGAACGCCCCGATCGCGGGATTCAGGTCCTGGATGCGGCGCAGGAAGACGTCGGTCACCTCGGCGGGCGTGAACGCGCCCCGGGCGATCCCCCTGGCGAGCTCGGCGACGCCGGCCCGGGCAATATGCTGGTCAGTACTGGTCATGCCTGTAGCTCCATGGCGGGTTCCGCCGCCTGGCCCACGCGGCCGGGCAGCGAATCGAACAAGTGGCGGGTATAGGGGTGCTGGGGCGCATGGATGACTTGCCGCACCGGGCCCAGCTCGAGCAGGCGCCCTTTCTGCATCACGCCGATGCGGTCGCAGACCTGCGCGGCCACGCGCAAGTCGTGGGTAATGAAGATCATGGCGAATCCCAGCCGCTTCTGGAGATCTTCGAACAGCTCCAGCACCTGCGCCTGCACCGACACGTCCAGCGCCGACACGGCCTCGTCCGCGACGATCAGGTCGGGCTCCATCGCCAGGGCGCGCGCAATGCAGATGCGTTGCCGCTGCCCGCCCGAGAACTGGTGCGGATAACGCTGCAGGCCGTCGGCCGGCAAGCCCACCAGGGCCATCAATTCGGCCGCGCGCGCGCAGGCCGCCTTGCGGTCCACCCCGCTTTCGATCGGGCCTTCGATCAAGGCATGCAGAATCCTGCGGCGCGGGTTCAGCGACCGGTAGGGATCCTGGAACACCATCTGCACGCGGCGGCGCACCGCCCGCAGCGCCTTGCCCGACAGCCCCGCGATGTCCACGCCGTCGAAGACGATCCGGCCCGACGTGGGGGCGTGCGCCCGCGTGATGCAGCGCCCCAGGGTCGACTTGCCCGAGCCCGACTCGCCGACAACGCCCAGGGTCTCGCCCTTTTTCAGCGTGAAGCCGACATCGGCGACGGCATGCGTGCGCCGCGCCGGGCCCAGCAGGCCGCGCGACTCATAAACCAGGTTCAGGCCGCTAACCGACAGAAGTTCATCGGACGACGCGTTCTGCTGCGTCTTGGGCACGCCGCTCGGCACCGCGGCCAGCAGCTTGCGGGTGTAGTCGTGGCGAGGCGCGTCCAGCACCTGCCCGGCCGGCCCCTGTTCGACGATGCGGCCCAGCTGCATCACGGCCACGTGGTCGGCGATATCGCGCACCACATCGAAGTCATGCGTGATGAACAGCACCGCGCTCGAATGCTTGGCCAGCAACTGGCGAAACAGCTTGAGCACCTGCGCCTGGGTCGTGACGTCGAGCGCCGTGGTGGGTTCGTCGGCGATGATCAGCGCGGGCTCCAGCGCCAGCGCCATCGCGATCATGATGCGCTGGCGCTGCCCGCCCGACAATTGATGCGGGAAGGCGTCCATGAGCGCCTCGGGGGTGGGCAGGCGCACATCGCCCATCAGCTCCAGCACCCGCGCCCGCACTTGCCCGGCGCCCAGGTCCGGCCGGTGCACCTGCAACACCTCCGCGATCTGGCGTCCCACGCGCATCAGCGGATTGAGCGAGGTCATGGGTTCCTGAAACACCATGGCCATGCGGTCGCCGCGCAGCGCCTGCATGCGCGCCGGCGACGCCGCGGTCAGGTCTTCGCCATCGAGCCGGATGCTGCCGGCGCTCACGCCCAGGTTGCCCGGCAGCAGCCCCATGACGGCCGACGCCGTCAGCGACTTGCCCGACCCCGATTCGCCCACCAGGCACAGGATTTCTCCCTGGGCCAGGCTCAGCGTGACGTCCTGCACCAGTGTCCGCGCGCCGGCGCGGATGGCCAGGCCGGACACCTCCAGCACCCGTTGCTTCGGTGTGTTCTCAATCATTTGCGCGCCTCGCGAGTTTCGGGTCCAGGCTGTCGCGCAGTCCATCGCCCAGCAGGTTCACCGCCAGCACGGTGACGGCCAGCAGCAGGCCGGGCGCCACGGTGGCCCACGGCGCGCGCTGGAAGACCGGCCGCGCCTCGGCCAGGATGTTGCCGAAGGTGGGGATCTCGGGCGGGAACCCCACGCCCAGAAAGCCCAGCACGGCCTCGAGCAGGATCGCCGCGGCGAACACGTAGCTGGCCTGCACGATCAGCGGCGCGAAGCAATTGGGCAGGATGTGCCGCCAGACGACCTTGGGATACGGCACCCCGAGCCCGACCGCGGCCTCGACGTAGGGCTCTTCGCGCACCGAGAGCACCACGCTGCGCACCAGGCGCACCACGCGCGGAATCTCGGGCACGGCGATCGCGATCACGACCGAGGCCAGGCTGGCGCCGAACAGCGATACCAGAGCCACCGCCAGCAGGATGCCGGGAATGGCCATGACGCCGTCCATGATCCGCATGAGGACGCGGTCCATGATGCGCGAGGCCCCGGCCACCAGGCCGATGAGGGTGCCGATCGCAATCGTGATGACGACCACCAGCGCGCCGATGGCCAGGGACATGCGGCTGCCATGCACGACGCGGGAGTACACGTCGCGCCCGAGCGCATCGGTGCCCAGCAGGAAGGCCTCTCCCGGCGGCGTCAGGCGCATGCGCGGCTGCATCATCGCGGGGTCCATGCTGGCGATCCAGGAAGCCGCGACGCTGATGGCGACCATCAGCAGCAGCACGCCGCCTCCCAGCAGCGCCAGTCTGTTGTGGCGAAGAATGGATGTCATGTCTCGTCTCCGGATCGTCAGTAGCGGATCCGTGGATCGATGACCACGTACAGCATGTCGATCAACAGGTTCACCAGGATGTAGACGCAGGCGAAAAAGAGGATGACGCCCTGGACCACGGGGTAGTCCCGCGACAGCACGGCGTCGATGGTCAGGCGGCCCAGGCCGGGCAGGTTGAACACGCTCTCGGTGATCACCACCCCGCTGATCAGGAAGGCCAGCCCGATGCCGATGACGGTGACGATGGGAATCGCGGCGTTGCGCAGCACGTGCTGCGACAGGATGCGCAGCGACGGCACCCCCTTGGCCTTGGCGGTGCGCACGAAATCCTCGTTCAGGGCTTCCAGCACGCTGGCGCGCGTCACCCGCGAAATCAGCGACATGTAGAAGATCGCCAGCGCCAGGGTGGGCAATACCAGGTGTTGCGCGGCCAGCCAGATATCGTCGGTGATGCTGACGTATCCCTGCACCGGCAGCCAGCCCAGCCAGACCGAGAACATGAGTATCAACAGGTACCCCACCACGAAGCTGGGCAGCGAGAAGCCGATGACCGCGTAGATCATCACGACCCGGTCGACCAGCGTGTTGTGGCGCCAGGCCGCCAGCACGCCCAGCGGCACCGCCAGCAGCACCGTGACCACCAGCGCGCTGAGCGACAGCACCAGGGTCGATTCGAGGCGCTCGCCGATCAGCGTCGCCACGGGCTGCTTGGTGACGATGGATGTGCCGAGGTTGCCCTGCAACAGATCCCACAGCCATTGGGCATACTGGCCCAGCAAGGGGCGGTCCAGCCCCAGGTCGGCGCGCACGCTGGCGACCACCTCGGGGCTGGCCATGTCGCCGGCGAGAATCGTGGCGGGATCGCCGGTCAGCCTGACCAGCAGGAACACCACCGTCACCACCACGAGCACCACGGGAATGGCGCTGGCCAGGCGCAGGAACAGCAACCTCAGAATTTGCACGAAAACGATCTCCTACGTGCTGCGCGGCGCCATGGCGGCGCCGCGCGGCGACTCAGTTCTTGGATATTCCCCAGAATACCGTCACGGGCGCGTCCAGCAGCGGCGTCACGTTGCTGCGGCGGGCGGCGTAATTGCTGTAGGTACCCAGCGGAATATAGAAGACCTGGTCATAGGCCAGCTGCTGTATCTTCGCGGCGATCTGCTGCCGGCTGGCGGGCTCGGTGGCCTGCGCGTACTGCGTGCGCAGCGACTCCATCTCGGCGCTCTCGGTCCAGCCCGCGTATCCCTCCTTGCCGCGGCCATCGAGGTTGAGGTTGGCGATGGGCGACATCAGGTCCAGGGTGTTCCAGCTGCCGTAGGCCACGCTCCAGCCGCCCTTCTCCACCGGGTCCTGCTTGCCGCGCCGGGTAAGGAAGGTCGCCCAATCCATGGACTGGACTTCCGCCTTCATGCCGATGGAGCGCAGGATCTGCGCCGTGAAAGGCGCGATGGCCGAGGTGGGCGGATAGTCGGTGGCGTGCAGCACGACCGCCTTCTCGTTCTTGTAGCCGCTTTCCTTGAGCAAGGCCTTGGCGGCGTTGAGATCGGCCTCGTCGTCCTGGGACACCACGCCCGCCGTGCTGGCCAGCGGCGAGTCGCAGCCGAACATGGCCCAGCACACGCGATAGGCCTTGGGGTCGCCGACCTGCGCATCCATGTAGTCGCGCTGGCTCACCGCATGCAGCAGCGCCTGCCTCACCTTCTGGTTGTTGAACGGCGGCTGCAGCCAGTTCAGGCGCAGGGTCGGCGTGGTCGTGCTGGCCAGTTTCTGGATGACGACGTCCTTGCTGGCCTGAAGCGTCTGCACCACGTCGGGATACACGGTCTGCACATAGTCCACCTCGCCCTTGGCCAGCGCATTGGCCTCGGTCTGGATGTCGGGCAGCGACAGCCAGACGACGCGGTCCACGTTCACGACCTTGCCGCCGGCCAGGCCGCTGGGGGGCTCGCTGCGCGGAACATAGTCGGTGTTGCGCTCATAGACGACCTGCAGGCCGGGGCGGTACTCCGACGCCACGAAGCGAAACGGCCCGGACCCGATCACCTCGGTGATCGCCTGGCTGGCCGGCGCATCGGCGATGCGCTTGGGCATGATGAAGGCCGGCAGCGAACTGGCCTTGCTCAGGCCTTCGATGACGGCGCCGAAGGGTTGCTCCAGCACGATCTCGAACGTCTTGTCGTCCTTGGCGGTGATTTCCTTGGCGGCGGCCATCATGCGCAAGCCGGTCAGGTCGCGTTGCGCCCAGCGCTTGATCGACGCGACGCAGTCGGCCGCGGTAACCGGGCTGCCGTCATGGAACTTCAGCCCGTCGCGCAAGGTGAAGCGGTAGACCAGCTTGTCGGGGCTCACGCTCCAGGTGCTTACCATCTGTGGCTGCGGCTTGAGCTGCGCATCCAGCGCAAACAGCGTGTCATAGACCATGTAGGCGTGGTTGCGCGTGATATACGCAGTCGTGCCCACCGGGTCCAGCAGCCTCAATGGCGCCTCGGCCGCAACCTTGACTTCCTGTGCCAGGGTGGTCGCGTGCGGCACGGCCGTGCCGATAGCCAGCAGGACGGCTGCATAGGTACTTTTCAGGTATCGCATCAGGGGGCCCCTTATCAGTTGAGTTGTTATAAGCGGACTGACCGTCCTCAGCCGGGCGAACCGGCCAGGCGGCAGACCAGGTCGGACGGAACGGCGATTTCCGTCTTCAGGATCAAATAGGACAGCGCCTTGCCATGCGCGTCGAGGTTAAGCGCGCCATTGACGCCGCCGTCGAGCACGGCGTCCAGCACGAAGTTCATGGCGCCCAGCTTGGGCAGCAGGTAGCGCTGCGCCCCGGCCGGCCGTCGATGCGCGAATTGCGCCAGCACCACCTCGGGCGTCAGCTGTTCGACCAGCAAGGGATACAAGGCGCGATCCCAGGCGATCACGCTGATGTTCGAGCGGTCGCCTTTGTCGCCGGTGCGCGCGTGCGCGACGCGAAACAGGGGAACAAGCACATCAGACATCGGCATCCACCATTTCGAATCCGGCGCGCACCAGGTCGCGCGGCAGCAGGCATGAAACCATGTCCAGCCGCGGCGTCAGCGTGGTGCGCACACCGCCGCCGCCGGCCGGGCCGCAACAGTAAAGCGCGGTCACTTCGCGCGTCAGGCGCATGGCGTCCTGGCGCGTGACGGCGTGCGCCGCCAGGCGCAAGCGCACGTCCTAGCCATCGCCCGCCGGCGCGCCGGCCAGCAGGCGTCCGGCGTCGTCGCCGAAAATGCTCACGTGGCCGATCAGGTCGGTGCGGATGCGCAGGTCGGCCAGCCGCTTGCACACGACCTCGGCGGCCAGGCGCGCGCGCGCCTCGGCGCGCGGGCCCGCGTATGAAATCTCGCCCTCGGCCAGCCAGCCGCCTTCCAGGCACACGTTGACCTTGTACGCCGCCGGCCGGGGGTGGCCGCGCACGCCGGTGAGCCGGACCTGGTTGTCCGCCACGCGCCGGACCTCGGCCTGCGAAATGTCGGCAACCACGTCGGGCGTCAGATAGCCGGCAGGATCATGGACCTCGTAGAGCAACTGCTCGATGACGGTGGCCTCGTCGACCAGGCCGCCCGTGCCATCGGATTTGCCGATGATGCAATGGCCGTCCTCGTCGATCTCGGCGACCGGAAAGCCGACCTGCTCCAGCCCGGGCACGTCCTTGTAGCCGGGGTCGGCGTAATAGCCGCCGCAAACCTGCGCGCCGCATTCGAGCAGATGCCCGGCCATGGTGGCGCGTCCGATGCGGTCCCAGTCGTCGGCTTGCCAGCCGAAATAGGACATCGCGGGGCCCACCGTCAGCGACGGGTCCGCCACGCGGCCGCACACCACGATTTCCGCGCCATGGTCCAGCGCGTCGCGAATCTGTTCGCTTCCCAGATAGGCATTGGCGCTGACGATGCTGGAGGGATCGTATTGCTCGCCCAGGTACTCGGCCAGCATGCCGGCATGCTGCGCGCCGGAAACATCGTCGCCCTTGACCACCGCGATGCGCGGCTTGCGCAAGCCCAGCCGCGCGGCCATGCGCAGGATATGGCGCGCCGCGCCTTCCGGATTGGCGGCCCCGAAGTTGCTGACGATGCGTATGCCGTGCGCCAGGCAGCGCGCCAGCACCGGTCCGAGCATGTCCTCGAGCAGCGGCTCGTACCCGGCCTGGGCATCGGCGCGCTTGCGCAGCTGCGCAAGCGCCAGGGTGCGTTCGGCCAGGGTCTCGAAAATCAGGAAGGCTCGGCCGTTGGCGGGAACGCCGCCCAGGCGGGCGATCAGCGTATCCACCACCGGGCCGGCGGCGTCGACACGGTCGCCCGAGAAGCCTGCGGCGCAGCCGATCAACAGGGAAGGGAGTGAACGCATTGCGGAATCACGAAGTGACAATGGCAGCCAGTTTAGAATCGGCAGTACGATAAGAAAAATCGATTTTTTGGATTGATTAATAGATACTTCAAATCAATGAGACCACAGGCCGATCTGTCCACCCGCCAATTGCGCGCCTTCGTCATGCTTGCCGACCTGCGCCACTTCACCAAGGCCGCGCAGGCATGCCATTTGTCCCAGCCCGCGTTCAGCGCACTGATCCAGTCCCTGGAGGCGACGCTGGCCATGCAGCTGTTCGATCGCAGTACGCGGCGGGTGGTGCTGACGCAGGAAGGCGAGCTGTTCGAGCCCCTGGCGCGCCGGCTGCTGGCCGACCTTGGCCACGCCATGACGCACATCGCCAGCTTCGTCGAGTTGCGGCGCGGGCGCGTCCATGTCGCCGCCCTTCCCTCCCTGGCGGCGGGATGGCTGCCGAAAGTCCTGCATGAGTTCCACGCCGAGCACCCCGACATCGAACTCATGCTCTCGGATGTCCTGTCCGACGAGTGCATCGAACTGGTGCGCAGCGGCCAGGCCGATTTCGCGCTTGCCTCGCGCGGCATCCGCGCCTCGGACCCCGCGGTCCTGCATGCGCGTGAGCTGTGCAGCGACACGTTCCACCTGATCTGCCGCAAGGACCATCCGCTGGCGCGCGAGCCGCGCCTTACCCTCAAGCACCTGGCGCCGTGGCCTTTCATCCATCTCACGCGCAACAGCAGCGTGCGCCAGACGGTGGAAGCGGCGCTGCGCCCGCAGGTCGCGAAAACGATACTGGAAGTCGCGCAGCTCGCGACCGTGGCGGGCATGATCGAAGCCGGGCTGGGCATCAGCGTCGTGCCGACCTTCACGCTGTACCAGTTCGAACGACCCGGCCTGCTCATCCGCCCCATCTCGCTGCCGGGCCTGACGCGCCAGATCTACATCGTCCGCCGGCAGGAGGAAAGGCTGTCGATCGCCGCGCAGGCGCTGTACGACCTGGTGGTCGCGAAACTGGGCACGCCTGCGGCCGCCAAGCCGCGGCGACGCCGGACGGAAAAAGGCCGCTGATCGCCGCGCGCCGGTCCGCGTAGGGGCAGATGCCGCCCCCCCGGCAGGCGGGCGTCGATGGCATACGGCAAGTGTGCCTGTCCCGGCGGGGACAGGCACCCAGCCGCAGATGTCAGTCCCCATGCCGCTGGCGCATGACGGCGTGCCTGTCCCGGCGGGGACAGGCACCCTGGCCGCAGGTGTCGCTCCCCCTGCGGGCACAGGCACCGCGTCGCACGCCCAAAAAAAGGTTCATCGCGCATTGCCGGGGAAGGCGGCACGGATTTTGAGGAAGAAGTATTCCTGGTCGCGGTAGCCGTAAGCGCGCCGCTTGATGACCTTGATAGTGTTGTTGATGCCCTCGACAATGCTGGTGTTCAGGGGATGTCGGCATCTGGCCAGGATGCCGTGCAGATAGCCTTTCAAGCGCTGAGCGAAGGTGTTCAAGGCGGCTATTCCGCTTTGCTCGGCCTGCTCGTACCAGTGGTTCCAGGCTTGTCTTGCCCAGGCAGGTCTTTGGTAGAACCAGAGCCGTTTGAGTTCGTCACGCAGGACATAGACCGTCAGCAGCGGCTGGTTGGCTTGCAGCAATTCGTCGAGCCGGACGGCCTGCTGCCGATCCAGGTTGTCACGGTTGCGCAGCAGCAGCCAGCGACTCGATTTGATGATCCTGCGTGCGGGACGATCCTGGCGTAGTTGATTGGCCTGATCCACGCGCACCCGATCAATGACCTCTCGTCCATACTTGGCCACGACATGGAACAAGTCATAGACGATCTCCGCCTGTGGGCTGTGGGCCTGGATCTCCAACTCGTAGGCGGTGGTCATGTCGATGGCAACGGCCTTGATGCGTTGGGCGGCCCCAGGCGGCAATTGTTCGAAGAACGCCCGGGCCGTCTCGCGTGAGCGTCCTGGGCCAATCCACAGCACCTGCCTGCTGATCGGATCGACCACCACTGTCGCGTAGCGATGCCCTTTGTGCAGGGCAAACTCGTCCATCGCCAAATACTCGATCTTGGACCAATCCGGTTCGCGCACCGACGCACGCAGCCGAGCCTTGTCCAGCGTCTTGACGGTATGCCAACCCAGCTCGAAGAACCTCGCCACCGCCTGCACGTTGCTCGATTGCAGCAATTGGCTGCAGGCCTGCGCCAGCCGATCCGTCACCCGTTGATATCGCCCCAGCCAGGCAAGCCGCTCCAGGCGCGGGCCGCCGCATTGCTCACACCACAAGCGTCGGCGCGGCACGTGCAGAACGACCCGATACTCGAATAACGGCAGATCTCGCACCCGTCGAACCGTGGTCTCATGCACCTGGCGACACCGCGCGCCGCACTGCTCGCACAGCATCACCTTGGCCGTTGGCTTCAAATAGATCGACAGCGTGCGCCCTGGGTCTTCGGGCCATTCCACGCGTTCGACGCCATAGCCCTGCCAGCCTCCCAGCGACTCCAGCAACTTGCGATCCAGCATCTCCCTGCACTCCTGATGGCAAATACCTGCCGTCAAGAATACGAAAACTTGCCAAACCCCTCCACGCTATTGCGCGATGAACCAAAAAATACGGCGACGTTGTAACTCCTGGCTCCGCCGCGCGCTGCCGTAACGCCGCGCCCCGAGAGGAGCGCAGGCTGGCACCGATCTTGCGTACTCCTCTGGTATGTTCCCGCGCCCAGGCGCGTCCCTGTCGGAGGAAAACTTGAGCCACGTCCTGCAGGATCTGCGGCTGCGCCAGCAAACCACGCTGGCGCCACGCCTGCAGCAGTCCATTCATCTGCTGCAAATGTCGGCGCTGGAGTTCACCACGACGGTGCAGCAGGCCCTGGCGACCAATCCGTTCCTGGAGGACGCCGACGAGACCGAAGCGCAGGACGACGCGCCGGCGCCGCCCGCGGCGTCCGAGCCGCCCGCGACATCCGAGCCGCCGCCCGAGCCGCCCTCCTATGCCGGCGACTATCCCACGCGCAGCGCCGCCGCCCAGCCTGGCGTGGCCAGCGACGCGGCGGCCTGGGTGCCGGCCACCCTGAGCCTGCACGAACGCCTGTCGCAGGCGCTGGGCGCCTATGTGCTGAGCGAACGCGACCGTGCGCTGGCCGAGTTCATCGTGGATGGACTGGATGACGACGGCTACCTGCGGCAGGAATTGGCCCAATTGGCCGGCGTCGCCGATTTCGACCCGCCGCCCGACGCCAGCGAATGGCAGGCGGCGCTGCACCTGGTCCAGCAACTCGATGCGCCGGGCCTGGCCGCGCGCGACCTGCCCGAATGCCTGGCCCTGCAGATCCGCGCCTGTAGCCGGCTCGATCCGGCCGTGCGCGACGCCGCCCTGGCCATCGTCGCCGCCCACCTGCCGCGCCTGGCGCGCAGCGATTACCCCGGCATGCGGCGCGCGCTGCGCTGCAGCGAACCGGTGTTGCGCCAGGCGTGCGGGGTGATCCGCGGCCTCGACCCCAAGCCCGGCCGCCGCTATGCGCACGAACCGCCCAGCTACGTCGTGCCGGATGTGGTGGTCAGCAAACAGCGCCAGCAATGGCTGGTGGTGCCGAATCGGGGCGCCATGCCGCATGCCCGGCTGCACCAGGCCTATGCCGACCTGTTCCGGCGCGCCCGCATGGACGAGCGCAGCCCGATGGCGCAGGAGCTGCAGGAAGCCCGTTGGCTGGTGCGCAATGTCGAGCAACGCTACGCCACCATCCGGCGCGTGGCCGAGGCCATCGTGCAGCGCCAGCAGATGTTCTTCGAGTTCGGCCAGATCGCGCTGCGGCCGCTGATGCTGCGCGAGGTGGCCGACGAGCTGGAGATGCACGAGTCCACGGTCTCGCGCGCCACCGCCAACAAGTACATGTCGACGCCGCGCGGGGTGTTCGAGTTCCGCCATTTTTTCTCGCGCGAACTGAGCACCGAATCGGGCGGCACGTGTTCGGCCGCGGCCGTGCGCGCGCTGATCCGCGAATACATCGACGCGGAAGACCCGCGCATGCCCTTGTCGGATGTGACCCTGGCCAAACGGCTGGCCGGCGACGGCATCGTGGTGGCGCGCCGCACGGTGTCCAAGTACCGGCTGCAGCTGCGCCTGCCCGCCGCCGACACGCGCCGCCAGTACTACTGACGCGCGCCGGCGCGGACCGGTCCCGCCGCTACTTCGATCCGCCCGTGTTGGGGTATCCCGGCGGCGGCGAAGCGCCCTGCGCCGGCGTGGCCGGCGGGTTGTCGTTGATGTCGGGCTGGCGCCGCGGCATGTCGCCGCGCGTGTCGTTGCCGCGATGCTCGTTCATGTGCTGCTGCGGCGTCTTGGGCATCCCGTCGTGGGTGGTGGTGCCGGGCGCGGGCGGCACCTGGCCCGGCGGCACCGGCCGGTTCGGCGGCACGGCCGTCGAATCGTTGGGCGTGGTCGAAGGCGTGGTCGGCGCGGTGCCGCTTTGCGCCAGGGCGCCGCCATGCGCCAGCAGCGCGGCCATGGCGCCGGCAACCAGGTAAATCAGGCTTCGTTGCTTCATATCGATGTCCTCCAGGTAAGGCCCCTCCATTTCGCAAGCGGCGTGCCTGTCGGCCACGCGGCCCGTCGCCTGCGTTGCAGCGCATCACTGCTGGCGGCGGCAAATATTGCGCGCCGACCGACGAGGCGGAATTACCGGCGCATGCAACAACGGCGCAGCGCCGGCAGCGCGCGCCCCGCCGATACGCGGGCTCGCAACGGCCGCCGACGACCGGATACGGCTGGCGAACAACCCGGGCACGGCGCTTGCGGAACCAGCGCATCGGCCCGATCACGTCCCTGTTTGCGGCGCGGGCATCCTCTCAGGGAGCTTGCATGACGACCATACGTACCTTGGTGGTGGCCGCGGAGGCGTTTCCGCTGGCCAAGACGGGCGGCCTGGGCGACGCCGTGTCGGGCATGGTGCAGGCGCTGGGCCACCGGCCGGGCGGTGTGGACGTGCAGTGCGAGTTGCTGATGCCTGCCTATCGCGGCACGCTGGATATGGTGTATCGGCCGCGCACGGTCGCGCGGCTGGGCGGACTGCCCGGCGGCCCGGCCAGCCTGGTGCGCGGCCATTGCCCGGGCTCGGGATTGTCGGTGCTGCTGCTGCGCAACGACGCGCTGTACGACCGGCCCGGCATTTACGTGGACGACAGCGGCCAGGGCTACCCGGACAATGCCCGCCGCTATGCGGCCCTGGCCCACGCGGCCGCCCGGCTGGCGCAGGGCCTGCCCGGGCTGCGGCCGCCGCACGTGGTGCACGCGCACGACTGGCATGCCGCGCTCGCGCCGCTGCTCATCCACGCGGCCGGACTGCACTACGTCAAGACGCTGCTCACCATTCACAACCTGGCGTTCCAGGGTACGTTTCCGGCCGAGCTGGCTAGCGCGCTGGGCATCCCGCTGGCGTGCCGGCACGACGACGGCGCGCTGTCCGATGACAGCGTGAATTTCCTCAAGGCCGGCATCCGTTATGCGACCCGCGTCACCACCGTCAGCCGCGCCTATGCGCGCGAGATTCTCACGCCGGCGTTCGGCTGCGGATTGCACGGTTTGCTGCGCGCGCGCGGCGCCGACCTGAGCCCGGTGCCCAATGGCATCGACACCGCGCTGTGGAATCCGGCCGCCGACCCGCATCTGGGCGGCCTGCGCTTCGACGCGCTGGATATGCGCAACAAGGCCTGTTGCAAGGCCGCGCTGCAGGCCGAGCTGGGCCTGCAGCCGCGCGCGGACGCGACCGTGCTGGCCATGGGCAGCCGCCTGACCGGCCAGAAGATGGCCGACGTGGCCATCGCCGCCCTGCCCGCCCTGCTGGAGGCGCACGAACACTTGCAGTTCGCGCTGATCGGCCGCGGCGAGCCGGCCCTGGAGACGGCACTGCGCGCCCTGGCGGCGCGCTACCCGGGCCGTTGCGCGGTCCACATCGGCTACGACGAGCCGCTCGCCCACCGTTTGCACGCGGGTGCCGACCTGCTGCTGCACGGCAGCCGCTTCGAGCCTTTCGGCCTGACCCCGTTGTACGCCATGCGCTACGGCACCCTGCCGGTGGCCTCGCGGGTGGGCGGCATGGTCGATACCATCCGCGATCCCGGCCCGGCGGTCGAGGAATCCTGCGCCGGCCAGGGTACGGGCTTCCTGTTCGATGGCAGCGAGCCCGCCGATATGCAGCTGGCCGTGGCGCGCGCGCTGCGCGCGCTGGCCAAGCCGGCGGTGTGCGACGCCATGCGCCGCAACGCCATGCAGGCCGATTTCAGCTGGCGCGCTTCGGCGCAGGCCTATGCGGGCCTGTACGCCAGCCTGGCCAGCGCGCCGCAGCGCGGCCGGGTGCCCGCGCCCACGCTGCCGCTGCTGGCCAACGCGGCCTGAGGCACGGCGCCATGGTTCGCCGCGCCGCCGCCCGACTCGATCGCGACGCCCACCTGCTGGCCTTTCACGCCGCCGCGATCGCCCTGGCGCGCGATACGCCCGCCGGTTCGTTCGCGGCGTGGCAGACCTTGTGCGTACGGCTGCGCCGCTGCGGTTTCAACGCGGTGTGCCTGACGCCGCCATGGCAGTGCCCCGATGACATCCAGGGCGCGCCGGCCGACGTGGACCATGCCGACGCGCGCTGGGGCGGCGGCGCCATGGACGCCACCCTGGCGCGCCTGGCGCGCGAGGCCGCCGCGCAAGGCCTGACACTGCTGCTGGACCTGGAGCCCGACCGGGTGGCGCGCGACGCCGCGCCGCGCACCGCGCAGGCGCAATGGCTGGAGAGCCCGGCCGACGAGCCGGCCGGCGACCCGCGCCAGCCCGCTGCGCGGCACGGCGTGCGCTATGTGCGCGGCCGCCCGGCGCCGGCCGCCTTCCTGCAGGCCTGGCAGTCCCGCCTGGCCGGATGGCTGGACGCCGGCGTGGCCGGCTTTCGCTGCACCGCGCCGCAGCGTCTCGATCCTTCCGACTGGCGCGCCCTGTTCGAACCCTTGCGGGCCAGCCGGCCGGCGCTGCGGCTGCTGGCCTGGACCGCGGGCCTGACGCCGGCGCAATCGGCCGCCCTGGCCGGCGTGGGGTTCGACGGCGTATTCGGCTCGATCCCCTGGTGGTCGCCCGACGCCACGTGGCTGGACGCCGAATCGCAGCGCCTGCGCGAGATAGCGCCGCTGCTCGCCGCCCCGCTCGCCCCGGCCGGCGGCGCGCCGCTGGCGCCCGCCAGCGCGGCCGCGCACGCCGCGCTGCGCGCCCTCTGGGTGGCCGCGCTGTGGGGCGACGGGCTGCTGGTGGGCAGCGAACTGCAGCGCATGATGCCCGCCGTGGCGCGCGCGCTGCGCTGGCGCCGCCAGGCCGCGCCGCGCGGCCGGCCGGTCTTGCTGTGCGGGCGCGACGGCTGGGCCACGCTGATCATCCGCCCGGGCCCGCCCGGCACGAGCCATGTGCTGGCGCTGGATCCGCAGGCCGCGCATGAGCCGCGGGTCGACTGGAGCGCCGGCGCCGCGTTGCTGCCGGCCGGCGTGCCTAGGCACCTGGCCGACCCGGTCGAACACTGCGCGCTGTACCGCGTTGCCGCCGAGCGTCCGGTGCGCGCCACGGCGGGCGCGCTGTTGCCCGGCCCGCCCTCGGCGTGCGACCGCGACGCCCGCGTCGTCTTCGAGCACGTCGCGCCTTCGGTGGCGCACGGCAGCCTGGCCGCCAAGGCCCTGGCCCATGTGCCGGTCGAAGTCGGCGTCGACCTGATCTCGGACGGACACGAACAGCTGGCCGGCGAGCTGCAATGGCGGGCCGTCGACCAGGCCGGCTGGCACGGCGTGCCGCTGGCGCCGGGCGACAACGACCGCTGGCACGCGCGCTTCGCGCCGCGCCGGATCGGCCTGCATGAGTTCCGCGTGTGCGCCTGGCGCGACACCTGGCTGACTTTCTGCCGCGAGCTGCGCCTCAAGCACGAGGCCGACCAGGACATCGCGCTGGACCTCGCCGAGGGCGCCGCGCACCTGCGGACAGCCCTGGCGCGGCGCCAGGCGCGCGGCGACGCGCGCCGCGCGCCCATCGAAGCGGCCCTGTCCATGCTGAATGGCGGGCCGGCGCCGGCCGACGCCGTGGCCGCCCTGCTGCGCGACGGACTGGCCCAGGCCATGCGCGCGCTGGCCGCGCGGCCCTTCATGCACACCAGCGCAAGCCGACCGCTCTGGGTCGACCGCGCGGCCGCCGGCCACGGCAGCTGGTACGAACTGTTCCCGCGGTCGCAGGCCGTGCCCGCCGGCGCGCACGGCACCTTCGACGACGTGATCGCGCGCCTGCCCGCGCTGCGCGCCATGGGTTTCGACGTCCTGTACCTGCCGCCCATTCACCCCATCGGCCAGTCGCAGCGCAAGGGCCGCAACAACGCGCTGCAGGCCGCCGCCGACGACCCCGGCAGCCCCTACGCGATTGGTTCGCCCGACGGCGGCCACGACGCCATCCACCCGCAGCTGGGCACCCGGGCCGACTTCGCGCGGCTGGTGCAAGCCGCCGCGGCGCATGGCATGGAAGTCGCGCTGGACTTCGCGATCCAGTGTTCGCCGGACCATCCCTGGCTGCAACGCCACCCCGACTGGTTCGAGCACCGCGCCGATGGCTCGATCCGGCACGCCGAGAACCCGCCCAAGCGCTATGAAGACATCGTCAATGTCAGCTTCTACGACCAGGCCAGCGGCCGCCCGCGCCGGGCGCTGTGGCGCGCGCTGCGCGATGTGCTGCTGTACTGGATCGACGCCGGCGTGCGCATTTTCCGCGTCGACAATCCGCATACCAAGCCGCTGCCGTTCTGGCAGTGGCTGATCGCCGACGTCCACGCCCGCCACCCCGACGTGGTGTTTCTTTCCGAAGCCTTCACGCGCCCGCGCATGATGTACCGCCTGGCCAAGCTGGGCTTCACCCAGTCGTATACCTATTTCACCTGGCGCAATACCCGCCATGAGCTGGACAGCTATCTGCGCGAACTGTCGCGCCCGCCGGTCTGCGAGTGGTTCCGGCCCAACTTCTTCGTCAACACGCCCGACATCAATCCGTATTTCCTGCAGGCCTCGGGCCGGGCCGGCTTTCTCATCCGCGCCGCGCTGGCCACCGCCGGCAGCGGACTGTGGGGCATGTACAGCGGCTTCGAACTGTGCGAGGCCCAGCCGGTGCCCGGCAAGGAGGAATACCTGGACTCCGAGAAGTACCAGTTGCGCCAGCGCGACTGGCATGCCCCCGGCAACGTGACCGCCGAGATCGCGGCGCTCAATCGCATCCGCCGCGCCAACCCGGCGCTGCACAGCCACCTGGGCTACGTGCCGCTGCAGTGCGCCAACGAGCAGGTGCTGACGTTCTGCAAGGCCACTCCGAACCGGGCCAGCGTGGTGCTGGCGGCAGTCAGCCTGGACCCCTGGGCGCCGCAATCGGTCCGGGTGGCCCTGCCGCGCTGGCTGTTCGGCCTGGACGACAGCGCCGACCTGCACGGCGAGGACCTGCTCGACGGCGCGCGCGCAAGCTGGCGCGAGGTCGCGCTGGACCTGGAATTGACGCCGCAACGTCCATACCGGCTGTGGCGCCTGTGGTCCCGACCCCTGTCATCCTGAGCGTACCGATCATGCCTGCCACCCATCCCGCTCCCGACCCGCTCTGGTACAAGGACGCCGTCATCTACCAGTTGCACGTCAAGTCCTTCTTCGACGCCAACGACGACGGCGTGGGCGACTTCGCCGGCCTGCTGGCCAAGCTGGACTACATCGTCGAGCTGGGCGTCAATTCCATCTGGCTGCTGCCGTTCTATCCGTCGCCGCGCCGCGACGACGGCTACGACATCGCCGACTATCGCGGGGTGCACCCCGACTATGGCTCGCTGGCCGACGCCCGGCGGCTGGTGCGGGCGGCCCACGCGCGCGGCCTGCGCGTCATCACCGAGCTGGTCATCAACCACACCTCCGACCAGCACCCTTGGTTCCAGCGCGCCCGCGCCGCGCGGCCGGGTTCGGCGCACCGCGCCTATTACGTCTGGTCGGACGACGACAAGGCCTATGCCGGCACGCGCATCATCTTCTGCGACACGGAAAAGTCCAACTGGACCTGGGACCCGGTGGCCGGCGCCTATTTCTGGCACCGCTTCTATTCGCACCAGCCCGACCTGAACTACGACAATCCGCAGGTGCTGCGCGAAGTGCTGGGCGCGATGCGCTACTGGCTGGACATGGGCGTGGACGGCCTGCGCCTGGACGCGGTGCCCTACCTGGTCGAGCGGGAAGGCACCAACAACGAGAACCTGCCGGAAACCCACGCCATCCTGCGGCGCATCCGCCGCGTCATCGACAGCGAGTATCCCGGCAGGATGCTGCTGGCCGAGGCCAACCAGTGGCCCGAGGACGCGCAAGAGTACTTCGGCGCCGGCGACGAATGCCACATGGCGTTCCACTTTCCCCTGATGCCGCGCATGTACATGGCCATCGCGCAGGAGGACCGCCTGCCCGTCACCGACATCATCCGCCAGACGCCGTCCATCGCGCCGCAATGCCAATGGGCCATTTTCCTGCGCAACCACGACGAGCTGACCCTGGAGATGGTGACCAGCCGCGAACGCGACTACCTGTGGAACGTCTACGCGGCCGAGCCGCGCGCGCGCATCAACCTGGGCATCCGGCGCCGCCTGGCGCCGCTGCTCGAGCGCGACCGGCGCCGCATCGAACTGATGAACAGCCTGCTGCTGTCCATGCCGGGCACGCCCGTGCTGTACTACGGCGACGAGCTGGGCATGGGCGACAACATCCACCTGGGCGACCGCGACGGCGTGCGCACGCCCATGCAATGGTCGCCCGACCGCAACGGCGGCTTCTCGCGCGCCGACCCCGAGCGCCTGCCGCTGCCGCTGCTGATGGGGCCGCTGTACGGCTACGAGGCGGTCAACGTGGAGGCGCAGCAGCGCGACCCGCATTCGCTGCTGAACTGGACCCGCCGCATGCTGGCCAAGCGCCGCCAGAGCCATGTGTTCGGCCGTGGCGAACTGTCGTTCCTGTATCCGGGCAACCGCAAGATCCTGGCCTATCTGCGCACCTGGGAAGACACGGTGGTGCTGTGCGTGGCCAACCTTTCGCAGGCGGCCCAGCCGGTCGAACTGCACCTGTCCGAGTACGCCGGCCGCGTACCGGTGGAAATGCTGGGCGGCACCGCCTTTCCGCAGATCGGCGAGCTGCCCTATCTGCTGACGCTGCCGCCTTTCGGCTTCTACTGGCTGGACCTGAGCGCCGGCGCCGCGCCGCCCGCGTGGCACAGCGAGCTGCCGCCGCAAATGCCGGAATCGATCACCCTGGTGTCGCGCGGCGCGGGCGCGGCGCTGCGCCTGACCGAGGCATCGCGCCGCCAGCTGGAAGCGGACGTGCTGCCGGCCTACCTGCAGCGGCAGCGCTGGTAGGCCGCGCGCCGCAAACCCGGCGTCATGCGGCTGGCCTACAGCGTGCCGCTGAACGACGACGTGGAAAGCTATTACGAAGCCGAGATCGAAGTCAGCGACGACGGACCGCCGCGCCGCTTCCATACGCCGGTGGCGCTGGCCTGGCAGGACGATACCGCCGCCCAGTATCCGCTGGCGCGCGTGCGGCGCGGCGCGCAGCTGGGCACGCTCACCGACGCCTCGCTGCAGCCCGGCTATGCGCGCGTGCTGCTGGCGGCCCTGACGGCCGGCCGCGATATCCAGGCCGGCGGCGAGCCCGCCGTGCGGCTGCGCTTCCTGCCCGAGCCGGGCCTGGCCGACCTGGCGCTGCGCGATGACAGCAAGGTGCGCGCGCTCAGCGCCGACCAGTCCAACAGTTCGCTGCTGGTCGGCGAGCGCGTCGTGTTCAAGCTGCTGCGCGAGCTGCATGCCGGCCCGCACCCCGAAGCCGAGATGACGCGCTACCTCACCCAGGCCGGCTACGCGCATACGCCGGCGCTGCTGGGCGAGGTCGTGCGCGTGCAGGGCGACCAGGCGCCCCATACGCTGGCGCTGGCCCACGCCTACGTCGTCAACGAAGGCGATGCGTGGAACTGGACCGTGGCCTACCTGAAGCGCACGGTCGACGCCGCCATGCTGACCGGCGCCAGCGCCGACGACTACCAGCAGGAACTGGCCGGCTACGAAGTGCTGGCCGGCACCATCGGGCAACGCCTGGCTCAGATGCACTCGGTGCTGGCGCGTGCCGGCGAACTGCCGGGCTTCGCGCCGCGGCCGGCCAGCGAGCGCGACGCCGCCCTGGCGGGCGAGCACGCGGTGGCGCAGCTAGACCGCGCGCTGCAGGCCTTGCGGGCGTGCGAGAGCGGGCTCGCCCCTGCATCGCACGCCTGCGCGCAATGGCTGTTCGAGCATCGCGACCGGCTGGCGGCCCACATCATGACACTGGCGCAGGCCGAAACCGGCGCGCTGCGCATCCGCGTGCACGGCGACTTCCATCTCGGCCAGATCCTGGTCGCGCAGACCGACGCCTACCTGATCGATTTCGAGGGCGAGCCGGCCCGGCCCATGGCCGAGCGCCGGCAACTGAGCAGCCCGTTCAAGGACGTTGCCGGCATCCTGCGCTCGTTCGACTATGCGGTGGCCGAACTCAGCCGCGACGATCCGCTGGGCGGCGCGCCGCGCGACTTCAACACCGGCGTGGCCGAGCCGGCCGACCCGGCCAGCGCGCCCCGGGAAACGCGCGAGGCGCTGCTGGCGCGCTTCCGGCAGCGCGCCGGCGCGGCCCTGCTGGCCAGCTATGGTAATGCCATCGACCCCGTGCTGGCCTTGCCGCCCGAGCGTGCCCAGGCGCTTACCTGCCTGTACCTGCTGGAGAAGGCCGCCTACGAAATCTGCTACGAGTCGGCCTACCGGCCCGAGCGCCTGCCGGTGCCCATCCATGGCCTGGCCGAAACCGCCCGCGCCGCGCTGCTGGCGGCCGCCGTCGACCACGATGAAGGACCGGCGCCATGATGCGAGATTCGCCTTCCATCCAGGGCACGCTGGACGCGGCCACCCAGCACGCGCTGCTGGCCGGCCGCCATGCCGATCCGTTTTCCGTGCTGGGGCCGCACCAGGCCGGCGCGCATACCGTGGTGCGCGTGCTGGCGCCCGGCGCGCGCACCGTGATGGCCGTGCTGCCCGGCGGCCAGCGCACACCCTTGCTGCCCATGCAGCCCGGCCTGTTCGAAAACACCGTGCCGGGCCTGCAGCCGGGCGCGCCGGCAGCCTACCGACTGTGCATCGAATGGGAGGGAGGCATCCAGCACACCGCCGACCCCTACGCATTCGGGCCGGTGCTCGACACCGCCCAGCTCGACCATTGCGCGGCCGGCGGCTGGCGCTACCTGGCCGGCCTGCTGGGCGCGCACGCCGCCAGCGTGGACGGCTGCGCGGGCACCCGCTTCGCGCTATGGGCGCCCAATGCTCGGCGCGTGGCGGTGGTGGGCGATTTCAACGGCTGGGATGGCCGGCGCCACGCCATGCGCCTGCGCTATCCGGCGGGCGTCTGGGAGCTGTTCCTGCCCGACGTGGGGCCGGGCGCGCGCTACAAATTCCAGGTGCTGGGCGCCGACGGCCATACCGTGCTCAAGGCCGACCCGCTGGCGCGCCAGGCCGAGGCGCCGCCTGCCACCGCGTCCATCGTCCCCGACGAACGCCCCTTCGCGTGGACCGACGAGGCCTGGATGGAACAACGCGCGGCGCGCCAGCGTTGCGACGCGCCGATCTCCATCTACGAAGTGCATGCCGGCTCCTGGTTCGACGACGCCGGCGCGCCGCGCTGGCAAAGCCTGGCCGCCCGCCTGCCCGAATACGCGCGCTCGCTGGGCTTCACCCATATCGAGCTGCTGCCCGTGATGGCGCATCCCTTCGGCGGTTCGTGGGGCTACCAGCCGCTCGGACTGTTCGCGCCGGCGGCCGCGCACGGCGCGCCGGCCGACTTCGCGCATTTCGTCGACCGTTGCCACGAGGCCGGGCTGGGCGTCATCCTGGACTGGGTTCCGGCCCACTTCCCCGACGACGCGCACGGGCTGGCGCGCCTGGACGGCACGCCGCTCTACGAGCACGCCGACCCGCACGAAGGCCGCCATCCCGACTGGAACACGCTGATCTACAACTACGGCCGCCGCGAGGTGCGGGCCTTTCTCATCGCCAGCGCCATCCACTGGCTGCGCCATTACCATGTAGACGGGCTGCGCGTGGACGCGGTCGCGTCCATGCTGTATCGCGACTACAGCCGCCCGGCCGGCCAGTGGATCCCCAACCGCCACGGCGGGCGCGAGAATCTCGAAGCCATCGACTTCCTGCGCGAACTCAACGCCGCCGTGGGCGTCCAGTGCCCCGGCGCCATCACCGTGGCCGAGGAGTCCACCGCCTGGCCCGGCGTGACCGCGCCAGTGGCCAACGGCGGTCTGGGCTTCGACTACAAGTGGAACATGGGCTGGATGCACGACACGCTGCGCTACATGCGGCGCGATCCGATCCATCGCCGCCATCACCACCACGATCTCAGCTTCGGCATGGTCTATGCCTATGCCGAACGCTTCGTGCTGCCGCTCTCGCATGACGAAGTGGTGCACGGCAAGGGCTCGCTGCTGGGCAAGATGCCGGGCGAGCGGGCCGCCCAGCTGGCCCAGTTGCGGCTGTACTACGCCTTCATGTGGGCCCATCCCGGCAAGAAGCTGCTGTTCATGGGCGGCGAGTTCGGCCAGCAAGGCGAGTGGAACCACGACGCCATGCTGCAGTGGTCGTTGCTGGACGATCCGGCCCATCGCGGGCTGCAGCGCCTGGTCGCGGATCTCAACCACGTCTACGCCACCCTGCCCGAACTGCATTGCCGCGACGCCGACCCGAGCGGCTTCGCCTGGATCGTCGGCGACGACGCGGACAACAGCGTGCTCGCCTTCGCCCGCGTGGACGCCAGCCATTGCCTGGTGGCCGTGTGCAACTTCACGCCGGTGCCGCGACCGGGCTATCGCTTCGGCGTACCCCACGCGGGCGACTGGCGCGTACGCGTGGACACCGGGGCGACGCGCTACGGCGGCGCCGGCGGCGGTCCGCCCATCTGCCTGCGCAGCGAACCCATCCCGGCCCATGGGCACCCGCAATCGCTGGTCCTGGACCTGCCCGGCTTCACCGCGCTGTACCTGCGCCACTCGGAGTAAAGCCATGTATCCGTCGCTGCCCGACCGACTGCTGCCCGGCCTGCCCGCCCCGCTGGGCGCCACCAGCGACGGCCTGGGCGTGAATTTCGCCGTGTTCTCGGCCAACGCCGCGCGCATCGAGCTTTGCCTGTTCGACGCGCGCGGCCGCAAGGAGCTGGCGCGCCTGCCCATGCCCGAATGCACCGACGAGGTGTGGCACGGCTACCTGCCCGACGCGCAGCCGGGCCTGGTCTACGGCTATCGCGCCCACGGACCGTACAACCCGCGCGCCGGCCATCGCTTCAATCCGCACAAGCTGCTGCTCGACCCGTACGCCACCGCCCTGACCGGCGCGCTGCGCTGGTCGGACGCGCTGTTCGGCTACCGCATGCAGCACCCGCGCGCCGACCTCAGCATGGACCGGCGCGACAGCGCCGCCGGCGTGCCCAAAGCCGTGGTGACCGAGCCGGCGTTCCACTGGGGCGCAACGCGGCGCCCCGCCGCGGCGTGGGCGCACACGGTCATCTACGAAGCGCACGTGCGCGGCGTGTCCATGCTGCGCAGCGACCTGCGCGAACCCATCCGCGGCACCTGCGCCGCCCTGGCCGACCCCCGCTTCATCGACCATCTCCACCGGCTGGGCGTCACCGCGCTGGAACTGATGCCGGTGCATGCCTTCCTGCAGGACCGCACCCTGGTCGAACGCGGGCTGCGCAACTACTGGGGCTACAACACCCTGGCGTACTTCGCGCCCGAGCCGGCCTATCTGGCCGACGGCCAGCCCCACGACCTGCGGCGCGCCATCCGCCGCCTGCACGCGGCCGGCATCGAAGTCATCCTGGACGTGGTCTACAACCACACCTGCGAAGGCAACGAACTCGGTCCCACGCTATCGTGGCGCGGGCTCGACAACGCCAGCTATTACCGGCTGGTGCCCGGCGACGAGCGCCGCTACATCGACGACACGGGCACCGGCAACACCCTCAACCTGTCGCATCCGCGCGTGCTGCAGATGGTCATGGACTCGCTGCGCTATTGGGCCGTCCACTACCGCGTCGACGGCTTTCGCTTCGACCTGGGCGTGACCCTGGGCCGCGAGGGTACCGGCTTCGATGCCGGCAGCGGCTTTTTCGACGCCTTGCTGCAGGATCCGGTGCTGGCGCGCGTCAAGCTGATTTCCGAACCCTGGGACGTCGGCCCCGACGGCTACCAGCTGGGCCGCCACCCGCCCGGCATGGCCGAGTGGAACGACCAGTTCCGCGACACCGCGCGGCGCTTCTGGCGCGGCGACCCGGGCATGGCCGGCGCGCTGGCGACGCGCCTGACCGCCTCGCGCGACGTGTTCGACCACCGCCACCGGCGGCCCTGGAGCAGCATCAATTTCGCCGCCGCCCATGACGGCTTCACGCTGCAGGACGTGGTCAGCTTCGCCGAGCGCCACAACGAGGCCAACGGCGAGGACGGCGCCGACGGCCACGGCGAGAACTACAGCAGCAACTGGGGCGTCGAGGGAGCCGCCAGCAGCGCGAGTCGATGGCCGCGCCCCACGGCGTGTCGGCGCGCGCGTCAAAGAAGTCGGCGGCGTAGCGATGGAGGTAATTGCCGTCGGGCCCGAAGTGGTTGTAGACCACGTCCAGCATGACGCCCATCTGCAGGCCGTGCGCCGCGTCGATGAGGGCCTTCAGTTCATCGGGCGTGCCGTAGGCGGTGTCCGGCGCGTACGGCAGCACGCCGTCGTAGCCCCAGTTGCGCGGGCCGGGAAAATCCGCGATGGGCATGAGTTCGAGCAGCGTGACGCCCAGGCGCGCCACCTCGGGCAGGCGGCGGCGCAGGCCGGCGTAGCCGCCGCACAGGCCGGCATGCGCTTCGTAGATGACGCTGTCCTGCCAGGGACGGCCGCGCCACCCGGTGTGGCGCCACGGATAGCGGTCGGGTCCGACCACCACGCTGTGGCCGTGCACGTCGCCGTCCTGCAGCCGCGAGGCGGGGTCCGGTACGGCGCAATCCACGGCGAGCCGATAGCGATAGCGCAGGCCGGGCGCGCCGTCCACGATGGCCTGGGCGTAGCCGTCGGGGCCGGGCCGCAGGGCGATGGGCGCGCGGCCTTCGATCTCCAGGGCGAGCGCGGGCGGCGCGCTGGGGGCCCAGAGCCGGAAGCGGATCTTGCCGGGCGCGCAGACCGTTGCGCCCATGGCGGCCGGCCGGTTCATGGCGTGTGCGCGCCGTCGACCGACGCCGTCAACAGCAGCACGGCGCGCGCGCCCACGATCGCTTCGGGCCCGCCGCAAGGCGCGGCCGGCGCCTCGGGCGAGGCGCTGTCGAGCGCCAGGGTCCAGGCCAGCGTCGGCGCCGGCAGGACGCAGGGCCGCGGCTCGGCCGCGGCGTTGCACAGCAGCAGGGTGACGTCGACGCGGCCAGGCTGGGCCGGGTCCGGCAGGGCGCGGCGCAGGACCAGCAGACGGCCTTCGGGCGCGTCCCAGTCCGCGGACGTCATGGGCGCGCCGCGCGCATTGAACCAGTCGATGGCGCCCAGGCCTTCCTGCCATTGGTGCGCGGGGTCGCCGTAGCGCGTCGCGCGCAGGCTCGGGTGGGCGCGGCGCAGCGCTGCCAGCCGCACGGCGTAGGCGGTCAGGGCGCGGCCCGGCGTGCTCTGGGCGACGGCCCAGTCCAGCCAGCCCATCGGGCCGTCCTGGCAGTAGGCGTTGTTGTTGCCGCCCTGGCTGTTGCCGAACTCGTCGCCGGCCAGCAGCATGGGCGTGCCGTCGGCCAGCATGACGGTGGCCAGCAGGGCGCGCTGCACCCGGGCGCGGGTTTCGCGCACGGCCGCGGCAGCAGGCCGTGCAGCGCTACTTCATCGACAACGCGCTGTACTGGCTGCGGGAATATCGTTTCGACGGCCTGCGGCTCGACGCCGTGCACGCCATGGGCCGCACCGACTGGCTGGCTGGGCTGGCCCGCGAGGCGCGCGCGGCCTGTCCGGACCGCCGCGTCCACCTCGTGGTGGAAAACGACGCCAACCAGGCCAGCCTGCTGGAACAGGGGTTCGATGCCCAATGGAACGACGACGCCCACCATGTCCTGCACCATCTGCTGACCGGTGAGCGGCAGGGCTATTACGCCGACTACGCGCAGGCGCCCGCCGCGCTGCTGGCGCGCGCGCTCGGCGAAGGCTACGTGTACCAGGGCCAGGCCGCGCCCACGCGCGGCGGGCGCGCGCGCGGCGAGCCCAGCGCGCACCTGCCGCCGTGGGCCTTCGTGCTGTTCCTGCACAATCATGACCAGGTCGGCAACCGCGCCGACGGCCTGCGGCTGACCTCGCTGCTCGCTCCCGGCTCGCCGGCCCTGCGCGCGGCCATCGCGTTGCAGTTGCTGGCGCCGCACATTCCCCTGCTCTTCATGGGCGAAGAGTACGGCTCGACCGCGCCCTTCTTCTACTTCACCAGCCACGGTCCCGAGCTGGCCGCCGCGGTGCGCGCGGGCCGGGCGCGCGAGTTCGCGGCGTCGATGCATGATTGCGATCCCCCGCCCGATCCGAACGATCCGGACACTTACCGCCGCTCGTGCCCCTGGCCGCCGCCCGGCGCCGAACGCCAGGCCTGGTTCGAGTACTACCGCGAACTGCTGCGCCTGCGCGCGCGCCTGCTGGGCGGGCGCCTGACTGGCGCGCGCGCAGACGGCGCCGCGGCGTTGGGCCCGGCGGCGGTGCGCGCCGCGTGGCGGCTGGGCGATGGCGCCCGGCTCACGCTGTACGCCAACCTGCTGCCCGGCAGCGTCATCGTGCCCGCGCCGCCGGCGGGCCAGCTGGCCTATGCCAGACTGGCCGGCGCGGGCCAGGACCTGGCCGCCGGCGTGCTGCGCGGCGGCTGCGCGCTGGCGCTGTGGGAGCCCGCGCCATGAGCGAGAACCAGGCCCTCGCCCGGCTGTGCGCGCTGGCGGGCGTCTCGCCGCGCTGGACCGATGTATGGGGCCGCACGCGTGCCGTCGCCCCGCCGGTCTTGCGCGCGGTACTGGCCGCGCTCGACCTGCCCGCGGCTACGCCGGCCCAGGCCGCCGACACCCTGGCGCGCTGGCGCGCCCGGCGTCCGGCCATGCTGACCGCGCGCGCCGGCGGGATGCTGCGCGTGCCCGGCGACGCGGCCGCGCCCTACGCCATCGAACTGGACAACGGCCAGGTGGCGCACGGCCTGGCCGAGCCCGATGGCGCCGGCGGCCTGGCGCTGCGCGCACCCAGGCAACCCGGCTACCACACGTTGCGGCTGGGCAGCGCGTCCATCGCCTTGGCGGTCGCGCCGCCGCGCGCGCCCACGCTGGCGCGCCTGCTCGCCAGTCCACGGCCGCGCCGCTGGGGCGTGGCCGCGCAGATCTACAGCTTGCGCGGCACGGCCGACCCCGATGGCGGCCATGGCGATTTCGGCGCGCTGGCCGAACTGGCGGTCGCCGCGGCGGGCCACGGCGCCGACGCGGTGGCGCTCAGCCCCGCACACGCGCTGTTTGCCGCCGCTCCGCGGCGCTGCAGCCCGTACTCGCCCTCCACGCGGCTGTTCCTCAACATCCTGTACGCGGACCCGCTCGACACCTTCAGCGACGCCGAATGCGCCGCCGCGCGCCGGCCCTCGTCCGGCGCCGACGCCCCCCTGATCGACTGGCCGCAGGCCGCGGGCGCGCGGCTGGCCATGTTGCGGCGCCTGCACCGCGGCCTGGCCGCCGACGACCCGCGCGCCGCCGAACTGGCGCGCTTTCGCGCCGAAGGCGGCCAGGCGCTGCGCGACCACGCCCTGTTCGAGGCCTTGCACGCGGCCAATGGCGCCACCGACTGGCGCGGCTGGCCGGCGGCGTGGCGCCGCCCCGCCGCGGCGCTGGCCGCCGGCTGCGCGCGCGAACATGCGCGCGAGATGGATTTCCACGTCTTTGCCCAGTGGCTGGCGCGGCGCAGCCTGGCGCACGCCCAGGCCGCCGCGCGCGCGGCGGGCATGGGCGTGGGGCTGATCGCGGACCTCGCCGTCGGGGTGGACCCGGCCGGCAGCCAGACCTGGGCCCAGCCCGACGCCATGCTCGGCGGGCTGAACGTGGGCGCGGCGCCCGACCTGCGCCACCCCGGCGGGCAGGACTGGCGCCTGACCGCCTGCTCGCCCGCCACGCTCGCCACGCAAGGCTACGCGGCCTACATCGACATGCTGCGTCGCGCGCTGGCCAGCGCCGGCGGCGTGCGCATCGACCACGTACTCGGCCTGGCGCGCCTTTGGGTCATCCCCGAGGGCGCGCCGCCCGACCAGGGCGCGTACCTGGCCTTTCCGGTCGAAGACCTGCTGCGCCTGGCGGCCCTGGAAGCGTGGCGCCACCGCGCCGTGCTCATCGGCGAGAACCTCGGCACGGTGCCGCGGGACTTCAACGCGCGCCTGCGCGCGCACGGCGTGCTCGGGATGGACGTACTGTGGCTGCAGCGCGAGACCGGGCCAGGCGGCGCGGGACGCTTTCGCCCGCCGGGCCGCTGGCCCGCCAGCGCCGTCGCCATGACCAGCACGCACGACTTGCCTACCCTGCGAGGCTGGTGGCAGGCGCGCGATCTGGACTGGTGCGTGCCTGCGCACGAGGCCGACGCGCAGCGCCGGCAGCGCGACCAGGACCGGCGCGCCCTGTGGCGCCAGGCGGCCCCGCCCGGCCTGGCCGCTACGGCGCCGCCCGCCGAGCCGCCCTGCGCCGCCCTGCTGTCCCATGTGGCGCGCAGCCGTGCGCCGCTGATGCTGGTGCCGCTCGAGGATCTGGCGGGGCTGGCCGAACAGCCCAACGTGCCGGGCTGCCCGGACCATCCCAATTGGCGCCGGCGCATGCCCGCAACCGCCGCGGCGATGCTGGTGCAGCCGGCCGCGCGCCTGGCGCTGGCGGCGATCGCCGCGCACCGGGGACGGCCATGATCCGCGCCACCGTCCGCCTGCAGTTGCATGCCGGCTTCACGCTCGACGCCGCCGGCGCCCAGCTGGACTACTACGACGCGCTGGGCATCAGCCATCTGTACCTGTCGCCGGTCGCCCGCGCGCGGCGCGGCTCCACCCATGGCTACGACGTGATCGACCACGCCCAGGTCAACCCCGAACTGGGCGGGCTGGCGGCGCTGCGGCGCCTGGCCGGCGCGGCGCGTGCGCGCGGCATGGGCCTGATCCTCGACATCGTGCCCAACCACATGGCCGCCCATCCGGACAATCGCTGGTGGCGCGAGGTGCTGCGCGACGGTCCGGCCAGCGCCTATGCCGACTGGTTCGACATCGACTGGCGCCCCCCCGGCCGGACCTTGCGCGGCCGGGTGCTGCTGCCCGTGCTCACCTGCGGCGCGCGCGCCGCGCTGGCCAGCGGCGAGATCGGGCTGCGCGCCGGCTCCGACGGCACGCCGGCGCTGCATGCCAACGGGCTGGACCTGCCGTTGGCGCCGGCGAGCCTGCCCATGGCCGCGCTGCTGCTGCACCATGGCGGAACGCCCGCCCAATGGCATGCCTTGCTGCGGGCGCAGGCCTACCGCCTGGCATGGTGGCGCAGCGCGGCGCAGGCCATCAACTGGCGGCGCTTCTTCGAGATCGGCGATCTGGTGGGCGTGCGGGTCGAACGGCCCGAGGTATTCGACGCCGTGCATGCACTGCCCTTGGCACTGTACCGCGCGGGCCTGATCGATGGGCTGCGCATCGATCATGTCGATGGCCTGGCCGAGCCCGGCGCCTATTGCCGCCGCCTGCGCGCCGAGCTCGCGCAGGCCGGCCAGGCGCGCGCCGCGCGCGGCCTGAGCGCCGAACCCTATGTGGTGGTGGAGAAGATCCTCGGCGACAAGGAGACGCTGCGCGCCGACTGGCCGGTCCAGGGCACCACCGGCTACGACTTCATGAACGAAGCCTCGGCCTGGCTGCACGACGCGCGCGGCGCCACGCCGCTGGCCGCGTTCTGGCGCGACAATGCCGGCACCTGGCCACACTGGCGCGAACAATTGCGGCGGATACGTCTATGGTTGTTGCGGCGCCACTTCGGCGCCGAGCGGCGCGCGCTGGCGCGCAGCCTGGCCGACTTGCCCGAACTGCGCGCCTCGGCGGCCGCCATCGACCCTGTGCTCACGCAATGGCTGGCCTGCTTTCCCGTCTACCGCACCTATGCCGAAGGCGGCGCCGGCCAGGCCGCCGACCAGGCCTGGCGCCAGACGGCGCAGACCCGCGCCAACGCCCACCTCGACCCTGCCCAGCAGGCGCTGCTGGCCGCGCTCTGCCTGGCTCTCGACGGACGCATGGCGGACGCGCCGCACCGTCTGGCGCTGCGGCGCCTGCAGCAACTCACCCCGCCCCTGGCGGCCAAGGCCCTCGAAGATACCTGGTTCTACCGCGACGGCACCCTGCTCTCGCGCAACGAAGTCGGCGCCGCGCCGGCCCAGTTCGCGCTGGGCGGCGGCGCGCTGCGCCGCAGTGTGGCCGCGCGCGCGCCGCCATCCGCAAGCCTTGCTGGCCACCGCCAGCCACGACCACAAGCGCGGCGAGGACGTGCGCGCGCGCCTGGCGGTGCTGAGCGAAATGCCGCAACAATGGTGCGACTGGGCCCGGCAATGGCTAGCCGACGCCGGCGGCAGCGCCGCCCCGCCCGCCTGGGCCGACCGCTACATGCTGCTGCAGACCCTGGTGGGCGCCTGGCCCGCCGACCTCGCGCCCGACGACCAGGCCGGCATGGCCGCGCTGTTGCGGCGCGTGGCCGCCTGGCAGGCCAAGGCCCTGCGCGAAGCCAGGCAGCGCAGCAGCTGGACCTGTCCCGACCTGGCCCACGAAACCTTGTGCGCGCGCTATCTGCGCGCCCTGGCCGACGATGGCGCGGCGCTGCCCGCCGTCGCCGCCCTGGCGCGCCGGCTGGCGCCGGCCGGACTGGTCAACAGCCTGGCCCAGACCGCGCTGCGGCTGGGCCTGCCCGGCGTGCCGGATCTATACCAAGGCTGTGAAACGTGGGACCTCAGCCTGGTGGACCCGGACAACCGCCGCGCCGTGGACTACGCCGCGCGGCGCGGCGCGCTGGCCAGTCTCGGCAACGGCGCGCTGGCGCTGCCCGAGCTGTGGCGCGACGGCCGCGCCAAGCAGGCCCTGGTGGCCCGCGCCCTGCAATGGCGCCGCGAGCAACCCGCGCTGTTCGAACACGGCGCTTGCCGCTGGCTGCGCGTCAGCGGCGCGCGCGCCCGGCATGTGCTGGCCTGCCTGCGCACCCGCGGGCCGCAACAGGCCCTGATCGTCGTGCCGCGCGCCAGCGCCCTGGCGCTGGCCGGGCAGACCGGACCGGACCGGGACGCCGCCGCGCATTGGCGCGACACCTGCGTACACCTGCCGGCCGACGCCCCGCCCTGGCGCGACATCCTTACCCACGCCGGCCACCAGGGCCGCGCCCTGGCGCTGAGCGAACTGCTCGCGCGCTGGCCGGTGGCGCTGTGCCGCGTTCAGTCCTGACTGGCAGCCAGCAAGCGGCACACGCGGGCGGTCAGCTCCCCGGGCGAGAACGGCTTGCGTATCAGGCTGACGTCGCGCTCCTGCCGGGCCCAGCCATTCTCGCGTTCATCGGCGTAGCCCGTCATCAGAATGATGCGCAGGGCCGGCCGCAGCGCCCGCGCGGCCTGCGCCAGCGCGTGGCCGTTCATGCCGGGCAGCCCTACATCGCTCAACAACAGGTCTATCCTGGCGTCGCTTTGCAGCAGGCGATGGCCGGCGTCGCCGTCGGCCGCCGTCAGCACGGTCAGGTTCAGCTCCTCCAGCGCCGCGCGCACCATGTCGCGTACATGCTCATCGTCCTCCACCAGCGCCACCACCGCCGCATGCGCGGGCGCGGCGGGCGGCTCGGACGACTCGGGCGCCGGCAGGGCCACGGGCTCGCCCACATGGCGCGGCAGGAACAGCCGCACCGCGGTGCCTTCGGCCTGCACGCTGGCTATCGTCACCATGCCGCCCGCCTGCTGGGCGAAACCATAAATCATCGACAACCCCAGGCCGGTTCCCTGCCCCATCGGCTTGGTGGTGAAGAACGGCTCGAACACGCGCGCCAGCACGTCCGGCGCCATGCCGCATCCCATGTCCGAGACACAGACCTCGACGAACTCGCCCGCCTCGGCGCAGGGATTGGTCTGCACCGCCGCCGCGTCCAGTTCGCGGTGGGCGACCTCGATCTCCAGATCGCCGCCGGCCGGCATGGCGTCGCAGGCGTTGATCACCAGGTTCAGCACCGCGTTCTCGAACTGGTTCATGTCGCAGCGCACCCGCCACGACTGCGCCGGCAGCTTCAGCGTCAGGCGCACCTGCTCGCCCGTATAGCGGCGAAACAGCTCATCCATGGAACGCAGGATATCGCCCGGATCGAACACCTGCGGATCGATGGCCTGCTGGCGCGAGAAAGTCAGCAGCCGTTGGGTCAGCCGCGCGGCGCGGTCGGTCGATTCCTGGGCGGTGCGCACATACTTGCCGACCTCCTCCGGCTTGCTGCGGCGCAGCTTGCGGTCTATCAGGTACAGCGCGCCGGAGATGCCCTGCAGCATATTGTTGAAGTCGTGCGCGATCCCACCCGTCAGCCGGCCCACCGCCTCCAGCTTCTGCGACTGCCGCAGGGCGTCCTCCGTCTGGCGCAGCACTTCGGCCTGCGCCTTCAGGTCGGTGTCGTCGCGCCCGGCCAGGTACACATTACCCTCGGCGCGCGACAGGCTCCAGGTAATCCAGTGATAGCTACCGTCCTTGTGCAGCAGGCGGCTTTCCAGGTGCCGCACCGGCTGCATGCCCTCGGCGGGCTCGGCCTCCAGCGTGGCCTGCATCGACGCCAGGTCCTCGGGATGCACGCCCTCGTCCAGCCCCATCGCCAGGAACTGTTCGGGCGACCAGCCCAATATGGCGCGCACTGCCGGGTTCACCGATACCAGCCGTCCGCCATGGTCGGCCACCGCCAGCAGTTCGGGCGACAGGCGCCAGATGCGGTCGCGCTCGGCGATGGCGTGCTCGACGCGTTGTTCCAGCACGCGCGCGTACTGCGAACGTTCGATCGCTTCGCACATACGCTCGGCCGCTTCTTCGATAAAAGCGATGTCCGTGCCCTTGAGCGGATGGGTCGGATCGGGCCGCACCAGCAAGGTGCCGTCGGCGCGGCCCCAGCGGCGCAGCGGGACCACGATGGCCGAAGGCTGCTGGTTGCCCGCCGGGCCGGCCAGATACGGCGACAGATAGGCCGTGCGCCCCTTGCGCACCGCCTCGTAGTAATCGGGCGTGAGCGGCGCGGACTCCAGCATCGACCGTCCATCGTAGGGCGGCCGCGGCCCCCAGCTTGCGGCGATGCGGTCGCCACGCTGCGGCACGGATTCCATTACCGCCACCGCGCCCAGTTCCAGGTGCCGGCCCAACTCCTCGCACACCATCTGCTCGATCTGGTCCTGCTGGTGGATTTCGCGCATGCGATCGCCCAGGGTCAGCAGGAAATTCTTGCGGTACTGCCGCTCCCACAGCTCGCTCTCGGCCAGCTTGCGCGCCGTCACATTGAGAAACAAGGCCGCCACCCGATCATGCCCTTCCTTGCCGGCGCGGCATTCGTAGCAGGCCTGCGGCGGCCCGGGCGCTTCCACTTCGAACTGCGCCGGCTCGCCGCTCTCGATCACGCCCACGAAGATCCGCATGATGCTGTCGGCCGCGGCCGGACTCATGACGCGCAGCATGGGGCCCAGCGTCTGGCCGACGGCCAGCCCGCTCTGCGTCTCGAATGCCGGGTTGATCTCCAGCAGCGTGAAATCGTCCACGCTGCCCGTGCTGTCGCGCTGCGCCTCGGCCAGGAAGAAACCCTCCTGCATGCGCTCGAACATGCCGCGCCAGCGCACGCTGCTGTTGCGCAGCGCCTGTTCGGTCAGGTGGCGCTCGATGGCCAGCGCCGCGGTGCGCGTCACCAGCGCGATCGCCTCGATGTCCTCGCGCGTGGGCAGGCGCGGCTGGCGATAGTAGTTGGAGAACACGCCCAGGGTGCGCCCGTCGGTCGCCTTGATCGGCGTGGACCAGCAGGCGCGCAAGCCGTGCTGCGTCGCCGCCTCGCGCCAGGGCGGCCAATTGGGATGCACGGTCAGGTCCTCGACATAGACCGGCGTGCCCAGGAACGCCGCCGCGCCCCACGACGCCACGCCCGGGCCGATCGCCGCGCCATCGGTGGCCTGCACATAGGCCGCCGGCAGGCTGGGCGTCGCCACATGGCGCAGGCGCATGCCCGAGTCATCCACGAACGCGATCGAGGTGAGCAGCTCCACGCTGGACTGCGCCTCGACCGCCTGCATCACGTGCAGCAGCACGTCGGTCAAGGGCACGCCTGCGGCGATGCGCTGCAGCATCACCCGCTCGTCCTCCAGACGCGCCAGCGTATTCGTCCACGGGCTGGAAACCCGGTCTCCCTTGCGCAGCATCGCGGTCCTCGTGTGGCGGCCATGGCCGGCTGCCGCCGGCCCAATGAACCACTGTATTGCAGGCCGCGCCGGTCATACCACTACGCGAGGTAACACGACGCTACCTGAGCGGCCCCGCCAGCAGCAGCTCCCCGCAGCCCGCCTCGCGCGTGCGTTCCAGCGCCTCGATGACCTGCAGGGCGGCGCGGCGCGCGGCCTCGGCCACCGGCTGGCCGGCCAGCAGGTGGCCGGTAAGCGCAGCACCGAACATATCGCCGGTTCCCTTGGGCGCCGTGTCGACATGGGCATGCTCCAGCACCTGCGCGTCGTCGTGCGTGACCACCGCCACGCGCACCCGGCCCGGCGGCCAGGTGGCCGGCGCCGCGCTGGTCACGATCACCCAGCGGGCGCGCCCGCCCAGCAGGGTGCGGGCTGCGGCGATGGTCTGCTCCATGGTGCCGGTGGGCAGCCCGGTCAGGCATTCCAGTTCGAAGCCGTTGGGCGTCAAGCCCTGCGCCAGCGGCAGCAGATGATCGCGGTACGCCGCGACCATGCCGGGCGCCACGTACACGCCGCTGTCGTGGTCGCCGATCACCGGATCGATGTGCACGCGCAGGTCGGGACGCACCGCCACCAGGCCCGCGATCCAGCGGCCCAGCGCCTCGGCCTGCGCGGGCCCGCCCAGGTAGCCCAGCTGCACCACCCGCACCCCCGCCAGCGCGCCGCGCGCGCCCAGGTCAGCCAGATAACCCTCGAACCAATCCAGCGGCACGGCGCCGCCATGCATGCTCGGATAGTGCGGCGTATTGCTCAGCACCACCGTGGGCACCGCCGCCACCCGCAGGCCGAAGCCATTGAACACCGGCACGGCCACGCTGTTGCCGACCTGGCCGTACACCACTTGCGACTGGATCGACACCACGTCGATGGGCAGCGGCGCAAGCGCCTGCGGATTGGGGGCCGCCAGCTTCATCATTCGTCCTCCGCCCGGTCCGCCGCGCCGCTGTCGGGCCAGTAATAATCGTTGGGCAAGGCGCGCGCGCCATAGATCGCCTGGCCGACCCGCACCACGGTGGCGCCTTCCTCGATGGCGATCTCGTAGTCGCCCGACATGCCCATGGACAGCTCGTCCAGGCTCACGCCGGCCGGCGCTTCCTGCCGCAGGCGGTCGCGCAAGGTACGCAGCTGCCGTACGCGCGCGGCGTCGGCCGACAGCACCGCCAGCGTCATCAGCCCGCGCACACGCAGCGCGCCGTAGCTCGGCAGTTGGCGGATGAAGGCCGCCGCCTCGTCCGGATGCAGGCCGTACTTGCTGGCCTCGCCCGAAGTATTGACCTGCACGTACACATCCAGCGCGCGCCCCTCGGCCTGCAGGCGGCGCTCCAGCGCCTCGGCCAGGCGCACGCTGTCGAGCGCCTGGAACTCGGCCGCGAAGCGCGCCACCAGCTTGGCCTTGTTGGTCTGCAGATGGCCGATCACCGACCAGCGCAAGTCGGCCAGGTCGGCCATGGCCTCCCATTTCCGGTAGGCCTCCTGGACCTTGTTCTCGCCCAGCTCGCGGCAGCCGGCGGCATACGACATGCGGATGCGGGCCTCGTCCACCGTCTTGCTGACCGGCAACAGCCGCACGCCGGCCGGGTCGCGCCCGGCCCGCTGGCAGGCCGCCGCCATGCGGGCCCGCACCGCCGCCAGGTTGTGCTCGAAATCGGCCACGCTGTCGGCGCGGGGGTAACGCGCCGCCGCGTCGGGCGCATCCTGGGCAGTATCGGCGTGCATGGCTGTTTCGAATCCTATAGAATTTGTCCTATGACAAAGTATATAACGACCCAGGCCAGATGAGCATCACCGGCGCCAGCGCGGCCGAGATCTTCGACAGCGTGCGCCAGCTGGCGCAGGCGCGCCGCCTGCTGCCCGGCCAGGCGCTGCCCCCGGTGCGCGAGCTAGCGCAGACGCTGGGGGTCAATCGCAATACCGTGGCCGCCGCCTACAAGCGGCTGGTCGGCGCCGGCCTGGCGCTCAGCCAGGGCCGGCGCGGCACCATCATCCGCGGCCCGTCCGAGCCGGGCGAGCAGGACGGCGCGCATCCCGGTTCGCCCCTGATCGACCTGGCCAGCGGCAACCCCGACCCCGCCCGCCTGCCCGATCCGCTGGCCATCATGGCCGGACGCGCCAGCCCGCCGCGCCTGTACGGCGAAGCCACGGTCGACCCGCGCCTGCAGGCCTATGCAAGCCAGTGGTATGCCGGCGACTGCCCGGCCGCCTTCGAGGTCGATCTCACCCACGGCGCCATCGACGCCATCGAGCGCCTGCTGGGCGCCAACCTCGCCGCGGGCGACACGGTGGCGGTCGAGGCTCCGGGTTTTCTCGGCAGCATCAATGCGCTCCGCGCGCTGGGCCTGCACGCCGAGGGCGTGGCGCTGGACGCCGCCGGCATGCTGCCCGACGCCCTCGAGCGCGCGCTGGCCGACGGCGCGCAGGCCGTGCTGCTGACACCCCGCGCACAGAACCCGACCGGCGCCAGCCTCACCCGCGCCCGCGCGCGGGCGCTGCGCCAGGTGCTGCAACGCTACCCGCATGTCATGGTCATCGCCGACGACCACTTCGCCCACCTGTCGGCCTCGCCCTATCACAGCCCCATTCCCGCCGCCGCCCTGCGCTGGGCCCTGGTGCGCTCGGTTTCCAAGGCGCTCGGGCCCGACCTGCGGCTGGCCTTCGTCGCCAGCGATCCCGACACCTCGCGGCGCCTGCGCCTGCGGCTGGCCAGCGGCACGACCTGGGTCAGCCACCTGCTGCAGGACGTCGTGGCGGGCTGCCTGGCATCCGCGCCGGTGCAAGCGCGGATGGCCCAGGCGCGCAGGGCCTACGCCCAACGGCGCACCTGGCTGGCCGACGCGCTGCGCGCCGAAGGGATCGCCGCGCAGTGGCCGGCCGACGGCCTGAACCTGTGGGTGCCGCTGGCCCAGGACAGCCCCGCGCTGCTGCTGGAGCTCGCGCATCGCGGCTGGCGCTTGCGCAACGGCAGGTCCTTCGGCGTACGCGAGGACGTCCATGGCCTGCGCATCACCATCGCCACGCTGGAGCACGCCACGGCGCGCCGCCTGGCGCGCGACCTGCGGCTGTGCCTGGACGCGCTGGACGGACTTAAGAAATATCCTACGCTTCTGTAAATAAAGTCCTGACCACATCAACCAGGCGACTTCCCATAATGGGGCGGTTATTTTCCGAACGCCCTCAGATGTCGCGCACCAGCCTCTCTTCTCTCGCCCCCCGCCCGCACCGGCTCCTGTCCCTGGCCTGGGCGGCCACGGTCCTGTCGCTGCGAGTGGGCATGGGCATAAGCGGACTGTTCTGCGCCTGGCGCTACCTGGTCGACTTGCGGCCGGTTCGCCCGCTGTTCGATGGCGTGGCCGCCGGCGCCACGCCGCTGGCGCTCTACGCCGCATTCGAAGCGGGCTGCGCGGTGCTGCTGATGGCCGGCGCCTCCACCCGCATCGCCGCCGCCGGCATGACCGCCGCCCATATCGCCGGCGTCGCACTGGCCTTGCCGGCCCATGGCCTCTGGATACCCCTGCCCTCGGCCCTGTGGCTGGCCTGCCTGGCGCTGCTGTGGTGCCACGGCCCGGGCCCGTGCTCGGTGGATGCCTGCCTGCACCCGGCGGCCATCGCCCCCTTGTCGCCGCCCCCCGATGACCCGGCGCAACGGCCGATTTAGCCTGCTGTTCCAGCGATTCGCGATCGGGCCCTCATAATATAGTGCGCGCCATGTCGAAGTTCTCCCGCATCGGCCTGGCCGGCGTGGTGGGCGCCGCGCTCCATGCCATCCTGGCCAACCACCTTGCGCCGGCCGTGCAGCAGCGGCTGCCCATCGGCCGGGTGAGCCTCACATTCTTTCTCGCCCTGCTCAGCGCCCTGGCCGCCGGCGCCGTGCTGGCGCGCCTGGCCCCGCGCGCGCGGGTGGCGGCCCTGGCCGTGGCCGCACTGGCATTCCTGCTGCTGGCCGCCGCCACGACCTGGCTGCAGCAATGCACGCCGGCCCAGCTCGCCGCCATCGATGCCGCCACGCCGCTGGGCTGCAACCTCGGCCTGTACAACCGCGCCCGCGCCCACCTGCCGCCCGATGGCCGGCCGGCCGAGCTCGCGCCGGGAGTCTGGTTCGACCGCCACGGACTGTCCTACGCCTGTCTGCCCCCCGAAGCGCAAGCCACCCACCTGCGCGTCGCGCTGGCCGATTACGCCCTGGCGCTGGTGGGCATGAGCCTGGGCGCCTTGCTGGGCGCCAGGCAACGCAGGCGCCGCGACCAGGATTGATTCCTGTCAATGCGCTGAAAAAGGCGATAACCTATGCTGAACCATGGACAACTCTCAACACAGAGGCTGATATGCTGAAAATCCTGGTTCCCGTGGACGGTTCCGAATGCGCCGTGCGCGCCGTGCGTGAAGCCATCAAGGTCGCCAACGACAGCAAGGGCGCCCAGCTGCATCTGCTCAACGTGCAGCTGCCGCTCATCTCCGGCCACGCCAAGATGTTCCTGCGCCACAACGAGCTGCAAAGCTACTACCAGGCCGAAGGCGAAGCCGCCCTGGCCACCGTCCTGCCCGTCGTCGCCGAGTCCGGCATCCCGTTCGAATCCGAAATGCGCACCGGGCAGTACGGCGAGACCATCGCCAACTACGCCAAGGAGAAACAGTGCGACCGTATCGTCATGGGCACCCGGGGCCTGGGCGCGGTCGGCGGCCTGCTGCTGGGATCGGTGGCGCGCAAGGTGATCCACCTGGCCGACGTGCCGATCACGCTGGTGAAGTAGGTCCCGCGCCCCGCCCGGCCGAGTACCTGCCCATGAGCCGGGCGCGCTTCCTGCGCCTGGCCGGCGCGGCTGCCCTCGGCCTGGCCGCCCCGCGCGTCCCGGCCGCGCCCAGTCTGCTGACGCGGCCGGTCCCGGCCGACGGCTCCCCGCTGCCCGTGATCGGCTGCGGAACCTACATCGGTTTCGACGTCGCCCGGCCCTCGGCCGAGTACGACGCCCTCGGCGAGGTCGTGCGGACCTTGTTCGCCGCCGGCGGCACGGTATTGGACAGCTCCCCGATGTACGGACGCGCCGAGGCCGTCACCGGCCGGCTGCTGGCCGAAGCCGGCCTGCGCCAGCGCGCCTTTGTCGCCACCAAGGTGTGGACCAGCGGCCGCGCCGCCGGCCTGGCGCAAATGCAGGCGTCGCTGCGCCAGCTGGGCGGCGAGCGCATCGACCTCATGCAGATCCACAACCTGCTCGACTGGCGCACCCACCTGCCGGTGCTGCGCGAATGGCAGGCCGCCGGCCGCATCCGCTACGTCGGCATCAGCCATTACACGGCGAGCGCGTATGACGAAGTCGAGGCGGTGCTGCGCGCCGAGCGGCTGGACTTCCTGCAGATCAACTATGCGCTGGACGACCGCCAGGCCGCGCAGCGCCTGTTGCCGCTGGCCGCCGACCGTGGCGTGGCGGTGCTGGTCAACCGGCCGTTTGGCGGCGGCGGCCTGCTGCGCCGCCTGGCCGGCCGGCCCCTGCCGTCCTGGGCGGCCGACATCGGCGCAACCAGCTGGGCGCAAGTGTTGCTGAAGTTCGTGCTCAGCCATCCCGCGGTCACCTGCGCGATACCCGGCACCGGCCGGGCCGCCCACATGCGCGACAACCTGGCCGCCGGCATGGCGGCGCCACCGCCGCTGTCATTCTGGAACGACAAAGCCTAGGCTCAGCGCGCCGGCGCGCTGCGCCACAGCCATACCAGGTCGTGCGGCGCCAGCTCTTCGGGCACGTCGAAACGCAAGGGTTCGGCGCGCGACCCGGCGCCAAAATGCACCTCGACGCGAAAATAGCGCTGGTCTCCTTGCCCGCATGCATCGCGCGCCTGTCCGGCCGCGCTGTACAGGGCGGCATCGATCTGCGCGCGCAGGGTTGCCGAGCACGCCCCCAGCTCGAAGCGCCGGGTGCGGACCAGGGCCGGCACGAACGCCACGCCGCCTTGGCGCGACACGCGCACTTCCGCGGCCTGCTCCAGCGATGGCAGCGCAATCATGTCAGTACCCCTACATCGGTCCAGGCCTGCCGCACCGCCGCCTGGGCCGCGCCATGGCGGCCGGCCTGTTCCACCGACAGGCGCGCGAACAGGGCGAAATCGGCCTGCGGCGTCAGCGCCGGCAGGCGCAAGGTGTCGTACCAGATCCGGCCGGCCACCTCCCAGGCATGGCCGCCCAGCGCGGTGGCGGCCAGATGGAATGCACGGTTGGGAATGCCGGAATTGATATGCACGCCGCCATTGTCCTCGCCGGTCTGCACGAAGTCCCGCATGTGTCCCGGCTGCGGGTCGCGGCCCAGCAGGGGATCGTCGTAGGCGCTGCCGGGCTGCGCCATCGAGCGCAGCGCGCGCGCCCGCACCTTGGCGGTGAACAGCCCCGCCCCGATCAGCCAGTCCGCCTGGTCGGCGCGCTGGCCCGCCACATGCTGCTTGGCCAGCGAACCGAACACATCGCACAGGGATTCGTTCAACGCGCCCGACTGGCCTTCGTAGCGCAGGCCGCCTTCGTGGTCGATCACCCCGTGCGTCAGTTCGTGGGCGACGATATCGACCGCGATGGTGAAGCGGTTGAACACGTCGCCGTCGCCGTCGCCGAACACCATCTGCGCGCCGTTCCAGAACGCGTTGTCGTATTCCTCGCCATAGTGCACGCTGGCCACCAGCGCCCGCCCCGCGCCATCGAGCGAATGGCGGCCGTAGGCCTGCCAGAACAGCGCATAGGTCGCGCCCAGATGATCGTAAGCCTCGTTGACCGCCACGTCGGCATGCGCGGGCTGCCCTTCGGACCGCACCAGCGCGCCCGGCAATTGCAGGCCGCCGCCGGCATCGTGCACCTGCCTGTCGACCTGCCCGGGCGGGCGCGCGGACGCGGGCGCCGGCGGCGCGGCAAGCCGCACGGCGCGCTGGCTGGTGTCGATGCGCAAGGTGTTGACGGCGCGCGCGCTCAGCCGCGCGTCGGCCGCCTGCGCCAGCCGGTCCAGCAAGTAAGGCGGCACCACGCTCGGGCGCGCGGCTTTCGAGGTAGGTCGCTTCATCGCATTCCTCCTGCCAGGCTGCGGGGCGCCCGATTCTCGCCACGGGCGCGCGTCCCATTCCAGCAACTTTATCCTACCTATTCACTCTTGTATTCTGCGCGGAATTTGCAATAATTAGCGCGCTTGTAAGGAAGTTTTCCTAACTCTTTTTCTTGCCCCTTACGCTCCTGTACGCCGATCAACTTCTGGAACATAGAGATCCCCATGATTAAATCTGACGACGCCGGCAAGCTGATTCTTCGCCTTGCGCTGGGCATTCTGGTCATCATGCACGGTCTGGCCAAACTGAGCAGCGGCGTGGGCGGCATCGCCGGCATGCTGTCTTCGCATGGCTTGCCCGGTTTCCTCGCCTACTTCGCCTACGTCGGCGAAATCGTCGGCCCCCTGCTGATCATCCTGGGCATCTATTGCCGCCTGGGCGCCCTGCTGGTCGTGCTCAACATGGTGGTGGCCATTCTGCTGGCCCACATGGGCCAACTGTTCTCCATCAGCAACACCGGCGGCTGGGCCCTGGAGCTGCAAGGCATGTTCCTGTTCGGCGCGCTCGCCCTGGCCTTCATGGGCGCGGGCCGCTTCAGCCTGGCCGGGTCGGGCGGTCGCTGGAACTGAGCGCCGCGCCGCGATCGCAGGGCCGCCTCGGGCGGCCCTGTTTTTTTGGACGCTTGGTAATCAACTGTCACGCTTGTTGTGTTTCCAACCCGTTACGCTGGCGAACCCCAAGGCCGAAACGACGGCCTAATCCTGACATCGGGATTTATGGACGCCGCTCGCGGCGGATTGCCATGCATACTGCCAAAGCCCCTCTCGCCGCCCTGGCCCTGGCCCTGGCCCTGGCCCTGGGCGTGAGTACGCCACCTGCCCTGGCACAGGTCGGCTACGACCCTGAACCGGCCTACGACGAGCCCGCCGGCGCCGACCCCGCCGCCGCCAACCTGGCCCCCGTCGAAGTGGCCCGCGAGGCCCCGCCGCCCCTGCCGGTCTACCAGCAACCGCCCGTGCCGGGCGACGGCTACATCTGGGTGCCGGGCTATTGGGCGCTCAACGCCCTGGGGTTCTACTGGGTGCCCGGCGTCTGGATGCTGGCGCCCTACCCGGGCGCGTTGTGGACGCCGGGCTACTGGGCCTACGATGCCGGCTACTACCGGTGGCGGCGCGGCTATTGGGGTCCGCACATCGGCTTTTACGGCGGCATCAACTACGGCTATGGCTACATCGGCTTCGGCTACGTAGGCGGCTACTGGAACCGCGACCGCTTCTATTACAACCGCGCCGTCACCAATGTGAACATCACGCGCGTCACCCACGTCTACGAACGCAGGGTGGTCGTCCAGCACATCGACAGGAGCCGCGTCGGCTACCACGGCGGACCGCGCGGCATCCAGCGGCGCGCCGACCCGCGCGAGATGGCCGCCGCGCGCGAGCGCCACACGCCGCCCACCGACATGCAACGCGACCACGCCCGCCAGGCCGGCCGTGACCGCGCCCAATTCGACGGCGGCGCGCGCCGCGACCAGGCCGCGCCTGCGCCCGGTGCGCGGGGGCCGGCCGGACAAGGCCGTCCCGGCCAGGACCGCGCGGCCGGACAAGGCGGCCCGCGCGCCGACGATGTTTCCGCGCCGCGCCGGGACGCGCGCCCCAGCCCGGACAGCGTCCCGCGCCAGGCCGGCGCGCGCCAGGAAAATACCCGCCAGGAAAACGTCCGCCGCAACCAAAGCACGCCGCGCCAGGAAAGCGCCCCGCGCCAGCACAACGCGCCGCGCCCCGAGCGCGCGCGGCCGGCCGAACCGCGGCGCGACGCCGGCAGCCCTCCCGAGCGGTCATCGCGCCCCGCGCCGGCGCCGCGCGCCGAATCGCGCCCCCAGGCAGAGCGCGCCGCCTCGCAGCCGCGCGCGCCTGGCCGCCAGGACGGCGGGGCAAGGCCGAACGCGGCCCGGGCGAGCGCGGCAACGGCGGCGGACGCGGGCGCGACGGCTAGGTCCTTCCGTCCTGCTGGACCGATCCGCCGCGAGGCCGCTACAGTAAGGGCATCGGCCCGCCTCGCCGGGCCCTGCCCATCCGGAGTTCATCATGTCACGCCCCGCACTGCTGTTGGCCGCCCTCCTGTCCATCGCGGCGCCCGCCGCGCACGCCGCCCTGCCGGTGGGCGCGCCCGCGCCCGATTTCAGCGCGCAGGCTTCGCAAGGCGGCAACACCTTCACCTTCGAACTGGCGCAGGCGCTGCGCCAGGGGCCGGTGGTGCTGTACTTCTATCCGGCGGCCTTCACCCAGGGCTGCACCATCGAGGCCCGCAATTTCGCCGAGGCCATCGACCAGTATCGGGCGCTGGGCGCCACCGTCATCGGCGTCTCCGGCGACGACATCGAAACCCTGCGCAAATTCTCGGTCGGCGAATGCCGCGGCAAATTTCCGGTGGCCGCCGATGCAGACGGCGCCATCATGAAGGCCTACGATGCCGTGCACGACAGGCGGCCCGAATACGCCCAGCGCATTTCATACGTGATATCGCCGCAGGGCCGCATCGTCTACGAGTTCACGGACATGAGCCCGGACCGCCACGTCGCCAACACCCTGCAGGCCTTGCGCGACTGGCAGGCCAGGAAGAAATAGACGCCCGCGCGCATCCGGCCGTCAACGAAAGCGGCCTGGCGCGTCTTGCCGCGCCAGGCCGCAATCACTCGCCCTCAATCGGGCGCGCAGGTTCTGAAGCCGCCGCCTACGGCAGGATTTCGCGCACGCTCTCGGCCGGGCGGCACAGGCGCGCGCCCCGCTCGGTGACGACGAAAGGCCGGTTGATCAGGATGGGGTTGTCGACCATGGCATCGAGCAGGCCCTCGTCGTCCACGCCGTCCAGGCCCAGTTCCTGGTAGATCGGCTCCTTGGCGCGCACCGCCTCGCGCACGCTCAGCCCGGACTGCTGGATCAGGCCGGCCAGCGTCTGGCGCGACGGCGGCGTCTTCAGGTATTCGATGATGGTGGGCTCGATGCCCGCGTCGCGCAGCATTTGCAGCACGTTGCGCGACGTGCTGCAACGCGGGTTGTGGTAGATGGTGGCAGACATGCAGACTCCTCGGTGGAACATCAGGCCACCCTATAGTCTACCCGCGGCCGCCTGCATTCAGCGAAACGGCCACACGGTCGGGTGCGAACCCGGTGGCATGGCCGGCCGCGTCCAGCGCGCCGGCGTCAACGAGAACTGCGCCGCGTGGCGCACGGCGGTCAGCTCGCCGAACCCCGACTCCTCGGCGTACAGCAGCTCCTCGATCGGCGGCATCGGACAGGCGAGCCCGTCGGGCACGCGTCCCAGCTCGCGCAGCCAGCGCGCCGTGCTGGCCAGCGACACGCGCACGTGCCAGCTGCCGCCCTCGATACGCTAGCGCGCCAGCGCGGCCAGCGCGCCGAAGGCCATCAGGTAGCCGCTGGCATGATCGAGGATCTGCACAGGCATGGCCTTGGGGGCTTCCTGCCCGGCCGCCTGGGCCTCGGCATGGTTGAAGCCGGTGGCCGTCTGCACCAGCGAGTCGAAGCCGCGCCGGCCGGCCCACGGACCGCTATCGCCGTAGGCCGACAGCGACACGTACACGATGCCGGGACGGATGCGCGCGGCGTCCTCCGGGCCGAAACCCAGCGCCTGCAGGCCGCCGGGCCGGTAGCCCTGCACGAACACATGCGCGCTGCGCAACAGATTGCCCAGCGCAATGCGGCCGTCGGCGGTCTCGAGGTCGGCGTGCACCGACAGCTTGCCGCGGCTGGTGTCGATGATGTTGTCGATATTGGGCAGATGCGGCGAATTGATCAGCATCACGTCGGCGCCGTAGGCGGCCAGCGCGCGTCCGCATACCGGGCCGGCGATGATGCGCGTGAGATCGAGCACGCGGATGTCCTGCAGCGGCGTGGCCTCGTGCCCGTACTTGGGCAGAGGCCGCGGATCGGCGTTGTCGATGCGTTCGATGCGCACCACCGGCTGCGAAGCGGTCGCCAGGCCTTGCGGATGGCGGTCCCATTGATCGAAGCTGCGCATGGCGGCGACCACCATGCCGGCATCGGCGGCGACTTGCTCGAAATCGCCCGCGCGCCAGCGCGCCGTCGCGATGGTGCGGGAAATTGGCATGGATGCGCACCCAGCCGCCGTCGCCGCATGGGTAGACGCCGGTGATCTTGTCCCAGATATTGGGCGTCACGCCGTTGATCTTGAAGTAGCTGCGGCACTCCTGCGCCGCGTGGCGCATGTCCACCGCCACGCGTTGGCGCTGCCCGCCGCGCAGATGCCAGATCTCGGCCGCGGCCAGCGCGGCGGCCGCGATGCTGGCCTGGGCGGCCGTGCCGACGGCGAACGACGAGGGCAGCACCGGCTCGGCGCCATGCAGCTCGACGTGGTCGAGCGCCTCGTCGGGCAGGCCTGCGGCGCCCCACAGGTTCTGCAGGGCTACCCGGGCCCCCTTGGCGGTATGTGCTTGCCCTCGCGCCACGGGCGGGTGGAGATCCTTCAGGTTTCCCATTGCAGTCTTCGGTGCTCACGAGCTGATGAGGCGATTACATGTCCAGCCCTGGGTTGCGTCAAGATGCGGGCGCCGCGACGGTGTTTCACGAATTGACCGCGCCGGCGGGCGCCACTGGCCGCGTCCATGGCGCCGGCGTCACATCTGTTTGTAAATTTTACATAGGGTGTAGCGCGGTCGCCGCGCCCTAGCCGCCGTGCTACGCGTCTTCGCGCGCCAATCGCCGCAGGAAAACCTGCAATTCCTTGACCACTTGCTGGTCGCCGCGCGACTGCGCGGCCGCCAGTCCGCTTTCCCAGGCCTGGCGCGCGCCGGCGCGGTCGCCCTGTCCCTGCAGCGTCTTGCCCAGCCACTTCCAGGCGACCGAGTACGTGGGATCGAAATCGAGCGCCGCGCGCAGGTGCGGCAAGGCCGCGTCGAATTGTTCGTGTTCGGCGTAGGTCTTGCCCAGCGTGAAACGCAACAACATGTTGTCGGTACCCTGCGCCAGCATGGCTTCCAGGCGCTCGGTCATGGCTTGCATAAGGCCCTCTCCGGCAAAGGCGCCCCAGGGCGCCGCGTTCGTTCATGATAGGCCAGCTCCCGCCGCGACGCCCGCATGTCCGCGTTCCGACAGGGGAAAACCGTCTGTGTCGGTGCGTATCAAATCGATGTGCAGGGCGAATTATTCCGCCATAGTGCGATCCGATACCTGAACAATGCAGGAACCCACTGTGCCATCGATCGTGCTGTTTCCATCGTGGATGAAAGTCTGGCGCCGGCTGGCCTGCGCCGCCCTGCTGGCCGGCGCCGCCGCCAGCGCGCCGGCCGCGCCGGCCGCCGCGCAAGCCGCCCCGGCCGGCCCGCAACGCCTGGCCGCCCAGGTCGACCGCGTCAGCTGGGGCGTCACCCCCACCGAACTGGCCCGCGCGCAGCGGCTGAGCTGGACCGTCTATCTGCAGGAGCAGTTGCGGCCGCGGCCGGCCGCGCTGCCGCCGGCGGTGCAGGCCCGGATCGACGCGCTGTCGATCACGCGCGTGCCGGCGCGCGACGCGCTGCTGGCGCAACGCGCGCGGACCGCGAAAATCCGCCAGATCGAAGACCCCGCCCGCAAGCTGGCGGCCTCGCGCGAGAACCGCATGGTGTCGCGCCAGCGCGCCAACGAAACCATGCAGCGCGCCGTCTGGCTGGCGCTTTATTCCCCCAACCAGTTGCAGGAGCAGATGACCTGGTTCTGGATGAACCACTTCAGCATCTACGCCGGCAAGGCCAACGTCGGCACGGTGCTCGACGCCTACGAAGACCAGGCCATACGGCCGCATGCGCTGGGCAAGTTCCGCGACCTGCTGGCCGCCACCGCCCGTTCGCCCGCCATGCTGATCTACCTGGACAACATCCGCAACAGCGCCGGCCACATCAACGAGAACTACGCGCGCGAACTGCTGGAGCTGCACACCCTGGGCGTGCAAGGCGGCTACAGCCAGCGCGACGTGCAGGAACTGGCGCGCGTGCTCACGGGCGTGGGCCTGAACCAGACCGGCGAGGCGCCGCGCGTCAAGCCCGCGCAGCGCGAGCAGCTGGTCGAAGACGGCCTGTTCCTGTTCGATCCGGGGCGCCATGACCACGGCGACAAGACCGTGCTGGGCCACACCATACGCGGCGGGCGCGGCCTGGCCGAACTGGACGAGGCGCTCGACCTGCTGGCGCGCCATCCCGCCACGGCCCGCCACGTCAGCCGCAAGCTGGCGCAGTACTTCGTGGCCGACCAGCCGCCCGATGCGCTGGTGCAGCGGATGGCGCGCGCGTTCCGGGGCAGCGACGGCGACATCGCCGCCACGCTGGCCGCCATGTTCGAGTCGCCCGAATTCGAGGCTTCGCTGGCGCGCGGAAAATTCAAGGACCCGGCCCACTACCTGTACTCGGCCCTGCGCCTGGCCTACGACGGCAGGGAACCGCTGCGCAATCCCGACGCCGCGCTGGACTGGCTCAAGCGCATGGGCCAGCCGCTCTACCAGCGGCTGACGCCGGACGGCTATCCCATGAACGAATCCGATTGGGCCGGTTCCGGACAGATGACCACGCGCTTCGAGGCGGCGCGCGCCATTGCCGCCGCGCCCGCGACCTTCTACCGCGCCGACCGCGACGACAGGCCGCGCGTGCCGCCCCTGCCGCCCCTGGTCCAGGCCTATGGCGCCGGCGCGGGGCCGTTCTCGGCGCTGTCGCCGGCCACGCGCCGCGCCATCGAATCGGCCCCCAACGTCCGCGACGCCAATACCTACCTGCTGGCCTCGCCGGAATTCATGCGCCGCTGAACGCCCGCATTCCAGGAATCGCCATGCACCGACGCCAACTGCTCAAACTGGCCGCCGCCGCCCCGCTCACCCTGTACGGCACCCGCCTGCTGGCCGCCGGCCCGCCCGACACCCGCCTGCTGGTGGTGTTCATGCGCGGCGCCTACGACGCCACCAGCCTGCTCGTGCCCACGACCAGCGAGTTCTATTACGAGTCCCGTCCGCACATCGCCATTGCCCGCGACGCCGCCGCCGCGCTGTCCGACGGCTGGGCCCTGCACCCGGCCGTCAAGGACAGCCTGCTGCCGTTCTACCAGCGCGGCGAGCTGGCCTTCGTTCCTTTCGCCGGCACCGACGACGCCAGCCGCAGCCACTTCGAGACCCAGAACCGCATCGAACTGGGCCGCGCCGGCGGCAGCGGCGCCGCGCCCGCCTCCGGCTTTCTCAACCGGCTGGCCGCCCAGTTCGACGGCAAGGCCGGCAGGCCGGCGGCCTTCACCGAGGACGTGCCGCAGATCTTCCGCGGCCAGGCGCGCGTGCCCAATATCGACCTGGGCGGGGCCAAGCGCAAGTCGCGCCTGACGGCCGACAGCAGCAGCGCCATCGCCCAGATGTACCAGGGCACCGGCCTGGATGCCTCGGTCAACGAAGGCCTGGCCGCCATGGGCCAGGCGCGCGCCGCGCTGGAGGCCGAAATGCGCGAGGCCAACGGCGGTGCCGGCAGCACCGAGAAACTGGAGCAGGAGGCGCGCCGCATCGGCACTTTCATGGCCGAGCGCTACAACCTCGGCTTCGTGGACGTGGGCGGGTGGGATACCCACGTCGGCCAGGGCGCGGCCAACGGCGTGCTGGCCACCAAGCTGGGCCAGCTGGGACGCGCGCTGGCCGCCTACGCGCAGGCGATGGGCCCGGCCTGGCGCCATACCACCGTGGTCGTCATCAGCGAATTCGGCCGCACCCTGCGCGAGAACGGCAACAAGGGCACCGACCACGGCCATGGCAGCGTGTACTGGGTGCTGGGCGGCGGGGTGCGCGGCGGACGCATCGCCGGCGAGCAGGTGGCGGTCAAGCGCGACACCTTGTTCCAGGATCGCGACTACCCCGTGCTGACCGACTACCGCGCGCTGTTCGCGGGCCTGTTCGGCCGCCTGTATGGCCTCGACGCGCAACGCCTGCAGGCCGTGTTTCCGGGCGCGCGTCCGCTCGACCTCAAGCTGGTCTGACGCGCACGCCACTGACGGCGCGCTGGCGCTACACTGGCCACGCAGGCCGCTGCGGCCTGAACCGTCCCCCTGGAGAGCCTGCATGAACACCATGTACGACTTCAGCGCCCCCACCATAACGGGCGCGGAACGCGCGCTGGCCGATTTTCGCGGCCAGGTGGCGCTGGTGGTCAATGTCGCCTCGCGCTGCGGGTTCACGCCCCAGTACTCGGGCCTGGAAGAACTGTACCGCTCGTACCGCAACGAAGGCTTTGTCGTCCTGGGATTTCCGTGCAACCAGTTCGGGCGCCAGGAGCCGGGCGACGAGGCCGCCATTGCGCAGTTCTGCGAAACCCAGTACGCCATCAGCTTCCCGCTGTTCGCCAAGATCGACGTCAACGGCGCCCACGCCCACCCGCTGTACCGCTGGCTGAAGGCACACAAGCCCGGCCTGCTGGGCACCCGCGCCATCAAATGGAATTTCACCAAATTCCTGGTCGGGCGCGACGGCCTGCCGCTGCGGCGCTACGCGCCCGCCCACACGCCCGAATCGCTGCGCCACGACATCGCGCGCGCCTGCGCCGCGCCCGGCCCGACGCCCTAGCGGCGCCCCTGCCCGACCCGCTGACGTGGACATGGCGCGCCCGCGCGGCGCGACCCGCTATCATGACGGCTGCCCGCCGGCTCCGCCCGGCATTCGCTCAGGACGCGCCATGATCGATCTCTACTACTGGACGACTCCCAACGGCCACAAGATCACGCTCTTTCTCGAAGAGACCGGCCTGCCTTACCGCATACACCCCGTCAACATCAGCAAGGGCGAGCAGTTCCAGCCGGAATTCCTGGCCATCGCGCCCAACAACCGCATCCCGGCCATCGTCGACCAGGCGCCGGCCGATGGCGGCGCGCCGATCCCGCTGTTCGAGTCCGGCGCCATCCTGCTGTACCTGGCCGAGAAGACCGGCCAATTCATCCCCGCCGACCTGCGCGGGCGCGCCGACGTGCTGCAGTGGCTGTTCTGGCAGATGGGCGGACTGGGCCCCATGGCCGGCCAGAACCACCACTTCTCGGCCTATGCGCCCGAGCGCATCCCCTACGCCATCGAGCGCTACGTCAAGGAAACCAACCGCCTGTATGGCGTGCTCGACCGCCAGCTGGCGCAGCGCGAGTTCGTCGCCGGCGACTACTCGATCGCCGACATGGCGGCCTATCCCTGGATCGTGCCGCACGAGCGCCAGGGCCAGGACCTGAACGAGTTTCCGAACCTCAAGCGCTGGTTCGAGGCCATCGGCGCCCGCCCGGCCACGCAGCGCGCCTACGCGCTGGCCGACCGGATCAACACCAAGCCGTCGGTCGACACCGAGGAGTCCCGCCGCGTGCTGTTCGGCCAGACCGCCGCCAACGTGCGCCGCTGAGCGAGGCCGCCATGACCGCCACGCTCAGCTTCCGCCGCGCCGCCGCGACCGACCTGCCGGCCATCATCGCGCTGCTGGCCGACGACGCCCTCGGCCAGCAGCGCGAAGACCCGACCATGCCGCCGCAGCCGGCCTATCTGGCGGCCTTCGGCGCCATCGACCGCGATCCCAACCAGTTCCTGGCGGTGGTCGAGCGCGCCGGCCAGATCATCGGCTGCCTGCAGCTCAGCTTCATTCCCGGGCTGTCGCGCCGCGGCCTGTGGCGCGGGCAGATCGAAAGCGTGCGGGTGGCGGCCAGCGAGCGCGGCGCGGGCACCGGCCGCGCGCTGTTCGAGTGGGCCATCGCCCAGTGCCGCGACAAGGGCTGCGGCCTGGTGCAGCTGACCACCGACAAGCAGCGCGCCGACGCCCGGCGCTTCTATGAATCCCTGGGTTTCAAGGCCACGCACGAGGGCATGAAACTGGACCTGGCATGAAAGGAATCCCGGCCATGCATGGCGAATACAAAGTTCCCGGCGGCAAGCTGGTCGTCATAGACCTGGAGGTCGCGCAGGGCCGCCTGCGCCAGGTGCGCCTGTCGGGCGACTTCTTCCTCGAGCCGCCCGAGGCGCTGGAGGCCATCAACCGCGGCCTGGACGGGCTGCCGGCCGACGCCGGCGCCGAAGGCATCGCGCAGGCCGTGCGCGCTGCATTGCCGGCCGAGGCCGAGCTGTTCGGCTTCAGCCCCGAGGCGGTGGCCGTGGTCGTGCAGAGGGCGCTGTCATGAACCGCACCGCCTGGACCGACTACGACTGGCAACTGATCCACCCGGGCCCGCTGCCGCCGGCGCTGCACATGGCGCTGGACGCCGCCATCACCGACGAGGTCGGCGCGGGCCAGCGTCCGCCCACGCTGCGCATCTGGGAATGGTCGCAGCCGGCCGTCATCATCGGGCGCTTCCAGTCGCTCAGGAACGAGGTGGACCCCGACGGCGCGCGCCGCCACGGCGTGACCGTGGTGCGCCGCGTCAGCGGCGGCGGCGCGATGTTCGTCGAGCCGGGCAACACCATCACCTATTCGCTGAGCGTGCCGCAGGCGCTGGTGGCCGGCATGAGCTTCCAGGAATCGTATGCCTTCCTGGATGCCTGGGTCATCCGCGCCCTCCACGAGCTGGGCATCAAGGCCTGGTACCAGCCGCTCAACGACATCGCCTCGGACGCGGGCAAGATCGGCGGCGCCGCCCAGGCGCGCCGCGCCGGCGCGGTGCTGCATCACGTCACCATGTCGTACGACATCGACGCCGACAAGATGGTCGAGGTGCTGCGCATCGGCCGCGAGAAGCTGTCCGACAAGGGCACGACCAGCGCCAGGAAGCGCGTGGACCCGCTGCGCAGCCAGACCGGCCTGGCTCGCGATACCATTATCGAACGCATGCTGCAGACCTTTGCCGGCATGTGCCGCCTGACGCCCGCCGAGATCGGCGCGGCCACCCTGCAGGCGGCGCAACGCCAGGCCGAGGAAAAATTCTCCAGCCCCGAGTGGACTGCCCTCGTTCCCTGATGCCTTCCGCCCTCTTGGAGCAACGCCCATGAAGTACCGCGCGACCGCGCTGCCCCCGCCCCGCCTGAAACTGCTTTGCGCCGCCGGCGCGCTGGCCTTGCTGGCCGCCTGCGGCAGCGCGCCGCCGGCCGACATCACGCTGGCCGGCGCCGCTCCCGCCGCGGCCGGCGCCGAGCCGGCCACCATCGGCGACGTGCGCACCGAGCGCATCCAATGGGCCAGCGCCAAGCCGGGCTGCACCGGCGAATGCCCGCGCGTCGAGATCGACAGCGTGTCCTTCCCCGGCATCCTGGCCCTGAGCGAGCTGGTCGACCGCCAGCTGGCCGCCATGACCGGCGTGGACCAGAACCTGCGCGGCCGCTACCAGACGCTGTCCGAATACACGCAGTACTTCTGGAAAACCGCCCAGGCGCGCGACGCCACCTACTTCAAGGCCAGCGTCAAGGACGTGGTGGGCGACATCGTCGCCGTCGAGCTGGGCACCACCCAGTTCCTGACCGGCGCGGCGCACGGCATCCCCGCCACGCATTACCTGAACTGGCAACGCGGCCAGGGCCGCCCGCTGACGCTGGACGAGGTCCTGATCCCCAGCCGCAAGGCCGAGTATGTCGTCGCCATGCGCGAGGCACACCAGCGATGGCTGGCCGCCAACGAAGACGCGCAGCGCGACCGCGCCGCCTACGACCGCATGTGGCCGTTCCAGGAAACCACCAATTTCGCCCTCACCCGCCAGGGGCTGGTGGTCAAGTACGACGCCTATACCATCGCGCCGTATTCGCACGGACAGCCGGAAATCCTCATTCCCTACGAGCGCCTGCGCGGCGTTCTGCGCCCCGAGTTCATCCCGGCGGGCTGAGTGCCGGCGGCGGGCGCCGCCGAACAACGCGGCGCAAGGCCCGTTGTTCGCGCCTTTGCCGCGCGCCGGCCGCGCCTATCATGCGGCTGCCGCGCAGCGAGCGCCCCTCTACGACCGCACCGCCCATGACCGAATCCGCCCGTCCCACGCCCGCCACCATCCTGCTGTACACCGAGGAGCAGCGCGGCAACCAATGGGTCGAGTCCATCGTCGTGGGCATGCTTTCGGATATCTCGGGCGCCGACAAGCTGGTGGTCATCAAGGATCCGCACAGCGGCATCAAGTTCGTCTATCGCGTCGAACACGATTGCAACAACCTGGACGCGGCCGCCATCACCGAGCTCGACGAGACCCATTTCGACGGCAAGCGCACCACCGCCATCAACGGCATGAACTACCGGATGGGCAACCCCGACAGCGCCATGAAGTTGCTGCGCGCCAAGCCGCGCTGGATCCAGGACAAGGGCGCCGTGCTGTCGGTGCTGTTGCGCAACGCCGCCGCGCGCAGCACCAGCTTCGTCAGCCGCCGCATCGACCGCGAGCGCCTGACGCGCGTACCGGCCGACGTGCCGGTCGAGCGCCTGCCCCAGCCCTGACCAACGCGGGCGCGCGCCCATTCCACGTTACAATTGCCGCCTGTCGCCACGGACGCCGCGCGCGGCCCGTCTGTATCCGTTCCCACCAGTGCGGCGCCTGCCCGGCGCCGTTCGCCGAACCCATACATGCCTTTCAAAGACCAGCTTTTTCTCGCCAGCCAGTATCTCGCTCCGCATCACCTGGTCTCGCGCCTGATGGGCCGCGTGGCGGATTGCCGCGCCCCCGAAATCAAGAACCGCATGATTGCGCGCTTCGTACGCCGCTACAACGTCGACATGAGCGAAGCCCTGGTCGAGGACCCGCTGGCCTACGCCAGCTTCAACGACTTCTTCACGCGCGCGCTCAAGCCGGACGCCCGCCCGCTGGACGACGAGCCCGGCGCGGCGCTGTGCCCGGCCGACGGCGCCATCAGCCAGATCGGCGCCATCGACAACGGCCGCATCTTCCAGGCCAAGGGCCACAGCTTCGGGCTGACCGACCTGCTGGGCGGCGACGCCGAGCGCGCCGCGCCGTTTGCCGGCGGCCAGTTCGCCACCATCTACCTGTCGCCGCGCGACTACCACCGCGTGCACATGCCCCTGGCCGGCACGCTGCGCGAAATGGTGCACGTGCCCGGCCGCCTGTTTTCCGTGAACCCGCTGACCGCGCGCAGCGTGCCGGAACTGTTCGCGCGCAACGAACGCGTGGCCTGCCTGTTCGACACCGAGCATGGCCCCATGGCGCTGGTGCTGGTCGGCGCCATGATCGTCGCGTCCATCGAAACCGTCTGGGCCGGCCTGGTGACGCCGCACAAGCGCCAGGTGCGCAGCGTCCGCTACGACGCCGCCGCCCGTGCGCCCATCCATCTGGACAAGGGCGCCGAAATGGGCCGCTTCAAGCTGGGCTCCACCGTCATCGTGCTGTTCGGCCCCAAGCGCTTGCGCTGGCTGGACCTGCCCTCGGTACGCGGGCCGGTACGGATGGGCGAAACCCTGGCATTGCCCGCCAGCACCGCCATTTCATTTCCAGAAAGCGAATAAACATCTCATAATAAATTCGCTTTATCGATACATGAGGGCTTGCTAGATTGCGGCCTGGCCATCGCCGCCGTTTCTGGAGCTCTCATGTCGTCTTCCGCACTGCCCCTGTCCGCCGCCTCCGCCGCCCGCGCCGCCGCCGTTCCCGCCTCGCTGCGCAAGCTGCTGTCGCTCAATGACTTCGAAGCGGCGGCGCGGCGCCGCCTGCCGCGGCCGATTTTCGGCTACGTGGCGGGCGCGGCCGAGGACAACCAGGCACTCGACGACAACCGGCGCGCCTTCGCCGAATACGGATTCCTGCCGCGCGTGCTGGTGGACGTCTCGGCGCGCCATACGCGCACCGAGCTCTTCGGCCAGGAATGGGCCGCGCCCTTTGGCGTCGCCCCCATGGGCATCAGCGCCCTGTCGGCCTACCGCGGCGACATCGTGCTGGCCCGCGCGGCGCGCGCGGCGGGCATCCCCGCCATCATGAGCGGATCGTCGCTCATCCCGCTCGAGGAAGTGGCGCGCCAGGCGCCGGGCACCTGGTTCCAGGCCTACCTGCCCGGCGACCCCGCGCGCATCGACGCGCTGGTCGAGCGCGTGGCGCGCGCCGGCTACCGGACGCTGGTGCTGACCGTGGATATTCCAGTCTCGGCCAACCGCGAGAACAATGTGCGCACGGGCTTCTCCACCCCGCTCAAGCCTGGCCTGCGGCTGGCTTGGGACGGCCTGAGCCGCCCGCGCTGGCTGACCGGCACCTTCCTGCGCACCCTGCTGGCGCACGGGATGCCGCATTTCGAGAACTCGTTCGCCACGCGCGGCGCGCCCATCCTGTCGGCCAACGTGCTGCGCGATTTCTCGGCGCGCGACCACCTGGACTGGAGCCATGTGCAGCGCATCCGCCGGTCCTGGCGCGGCGAGCTGGTCATCAAGGGCATCATGCATCCGCGCGACGCCGCCCTGGCGCGCGCCCATGGGGCCGACGGCATCATCGTCTCGAACCACGGCGGGCGCCAGCTCGATGGCGCCTGCGCGCCCCTGCGCGTGCTGCCCGACATCGCCGAGGCGGCCGGCGCCATGGCCGTCATGATGGACAGCGGCATCCGGCGCGGCGGCGACGTGCTCAAGGCGCTGGCGCTGGGGGCGCGCTTCGTGTTCCTGGGCCGGCCCTTCAACTATGCCGCCGCGGTGGGCGGCGAAGCCGGCGTGGCGCACGCCATCGGCCTGCTGCGCGAGGAGATCGACCGCAACATGGCCATGCTGGGCGTGACGCGCTGCACCGCCATGGCGCCCGGGCTGCTGCGCCGTCTGTAAGGCGCGGTCCCCTCACTCCCAGGGGAAGTCGATCAGTTCGCCATACAGGCGGCGCAGGGTCGCCTTGACCTCGGGCGAGGACTGGTAGATGCGGATGAAGGCCAGCAAGCGCGGATCCTGCGCCCGCTCGGGCGTGGCGACCCAGCGGATGGCGTAGCGGCGCACCGTTTCGGGGTCGGTGTTGTCGAATGCCAGCCCGTCCTTTTCGTCGATACCCGCGTGCTTGGCGAAGGTGGTGTAGGTGACCGAGGCCGTCACGTCGTCGAAGGTGCGCGCCGACTGCGAGCCTTCCAGCTGCACCAGCTTGATGCGCCGCGGATTGTCGGTGACATCCTGCAGCGTGGCCTGGTGCCCGGCGCCGGGCTTGAGCCCGATCAGCCCGATCGAGGCCAGCAGCTGCAGCGCGCGCCCGGTATTGACCGGGTCGTTGGGCACGGCGATGGTCGCGCCCTGCGGGATGGCATCGCCTTTCTTCAGTTTCTTCGAGAACAGGCCGATGGTGGTGGAATAACCGTACGCGATCGGCGTGAGGTGCGTGCCCCGGCTGCGGTTGAACAATTGCAGGAAAGGCTCGTGCTGGAAGAAATTGGCGTCGATCGAGCCTTCGGCCGCGGCGATGTTGGGCATGACCCAGTCGTTGAACTCGATCAGCTTGACCTCCAGCCCCTGCGCCCGCGCCTGCGCGATGGCGATCTCGGTGGCCTCGTTGGCCACGCTGGCAATCACGCCTATGCGCAGCGGCGCCTGCTGGGCCGCGCCCGCGCCGGCCGCCGCGCACCACAGCGCCAGCGCGCCCAACCATTGCATCCAGCCGCTTCGAATCCGCATTGCCGCCTCGCCTTGCGCCAAAAATCCCATTGTGCCGCACGGGCCGCGCGGCCGGGCCGGTAGCCCTGCGCCCGGCAAGGGGATCAGGCTGCCGCGGGACGGGTACAGGACGTGGCGCCGCGGGGCATGGCCCTCACTGGCGCGGCCCGCCGGGCGCCAGGCGCGGATCGTAGATGAACTTCTCGCGCCGCGCCACCCGCACGCTCGCGGCATCGGGATGCTGCGGATTGATCAGCAGATTGCAGTCCGGCACCCCGCGGCACGGCACGATGGCGCTGGGCAGCTGCAGCAGGGCCGAGCCGTTGTCGCGCACCCAGGCGTCGCCGATGCGCTGCGACACTTCGGCAAACGGCACCGCGTCCCAGAAGGGATGGCGCTTGTGCAGCGCGTCGACCTCCAGGACCTGGCGCGCCTCGTACACCGCGCGCGGCACCACGATCTCGATCAGGTAACGGTTGGCCTGCGCGGTGGCCGGCGCGGCGAAATGCACCACGGTCTCCAGCACCGCCAGCGCCACGCAGGACGAGGTGTACACCACGGCGGTGCCCGGACTGTTGTAGCGCCCGCCCACCGCCGCCGCGCCGGCGCCGCTCAGGTCGTCGGCGCGGTACTTGCCCGCCGTGGTGGCGATGCGCCACAGCGATACATGGCTCAAGCGTAGACCCCGGCGGCGGCGCGGGCCAGGGTATCCTCGACGATGCGGCTGCTGGCGTCCGAGGTCAGCAGCGACAGCGGCTTGACGTTGCCCAGGGCGGGCACCGGCGTATTGAGCCATTGCACCGCTTCGGCGTCGCCGCCCAGCACCTGGCGCGCCACCTTGGTCACGCGCGCCACCCGCGCCAGGCGGTCCGACTCGCCCAGGGGCAGCGCCTGCCCGTCGCGCATCCAGCGCGACAGCGAGGCGGCCTTCACCTCGGTGATGGCCATGATCTCGGACTTGGGCACTTGCAGGTAATCGGCCGCGTCGTCGAGCAGGCGCGGCGACAGCCCGCGCTGCACGCCGTGCGCCATGGCGATCAAGGGACTGTCGACCAGGTCGGCGAAGGAATCGACGCGCGCCTCTTCCTCGAGGGCGCGCTTGCGCGCCGCCGGCGCGCGCCGCTTGGGCGCGCCCCGGGCGGGGCTTTTCTCGGCGATGGCAATGCTCATGGCGAGCCTCCTGCACAGGACAGTTAATTCCATTTAGAACATATTATATTCCATATGAAACCCCATCGCAAGACCGGGCGCGCCGCGCGCGGGAGCGCCGGCCCCTTATCATAGGCATCTTTCGTATCCCGCAATGCAAGGAAACCTCATGACGGATCGGCAACTCATCGTGCTGGCGGCGCTCAATATCATGGTCGCCGTAGGCGCCGGCGCGTTCGGCGCACACGGCCTCAGGCGCGTGGTCGACCCCACCCTGCTGGCCATCTGGCACACCGGCGTGCTCTATCACCTCATCCACGCGCTCGGCCTGTTCGTCGTCGCCCTGCTGGGCGCGCGCTTCGGCTCGCCGCTGCTGTCGATGGCCGGCCTGGTCATGTTCATCGGCATCCTGCTGTTCTGCGGCAGCCTGTACGTGCTGGTGCTGACCGGCACCCGCTGGCTGGGCGCCGTCACCCCGCTGGGCGGCGTGGCGTTCCTGGCGGCATGGGCGATGGTCGCCTGGGCGGCCTGGCGCGCGCCCGCATGATCGCAACCGCGAACACGCGCGCCGCCTCGCCGCTGGTCGGCATCGCCTGCGTCGCGGTGGGCATCTTCTGTCTTACCCTGAGCGACGCCCAGGCCAAGTGGCTGGGCGAGCGCTACAGCCCGGTGCAGATCCTGTTCCTGCGCGCCCTGATCGCCATGCCCGTCGTGCTGGCGCTGACCGCGTCGCTGGGCGGGCGGCGCGCCCTGCGCACGCAGTATCCGCTGGTGCACCTGGTGCGTGGCGCCATCAACGTCATCTCGGCCACTTTTTTCTGGTTCATCGCGCAATAGCGTGGAGGGGTTTGGCAAGTTTTCGTATTCTTGACGGCAGGTATTTGCCATCAGGAGTGCAGGGAGATGCTGGATCGCAAGTTGCTGGAGTCGCTGGGAGGCTGGCAGGGCTATGGCGTCGAACGCGTGGAATGGCCCGAAGACCCAGGGCGCACGCTGTCGATCTATTTGAAGCCAACGGCCAAGGTGATGCTGTGCGAGCAGTGCGGCGCGCGGTGTCGCCAGGTGCATGAGACCACGGTTCGACGGGTGCGAGATCTGCCGTTATTCGAGTATCGGGTCGTTCTGCACGTGCCGCGCCGACGCTTGTGGTGTGAGCAATGCGGCGGCCCGCGCCTGGAGCGGCTTGCCTGGCTGGGGCGATATCAACGGGTGACGGATCGGCTGGCGCAGGCCTGCAGCCAATTGCTGCAATCGAGCAACGTGCAGGCGGTGGCGAGGTTCTTCGAACTGGGTTGGCATACCGTCAAGACGCTGGACAAGGCTCGGCTGCGTGCGTCGGTGCGCGAACCGGATTGGTCCAAGATCGAGTATTTGGCGATGGACGAGTTTGCCCTGCACAAAGGGCATCGCTACGCGACAGTGGTGGTCGATCCGATCGGCAGGCAGGTGCTGTGGATTGGCCCAGGACGCTCACGCGAGACGGCCCGGGCGTTCTTCGAACAATTGCCGCCTGGGGCCGCCCAACGCATCAAGGCCGTTGCCATCGACATGACCACCGCCTACGAGTTGGAGATCCAGGCCCACAGCCCACAGGCGGAGATCGTCTATGACTTGTTCCATGTCGTGGCCAAGTATGGACGAGAGGTCATTGATCGGGTGCGCGTGGATCAGGCCAATCAACTACGCCAGGATCGTCCCGCACGCAGGATCATCAAATCGAGTCGCTGGCTGCTGCTGCGCAACCGTGACAACCTGGATCGGCAGCAGGCCGTCCGGCTCGACGAATTGCTGCAAGCCAACCAGCCGCTGCTGACGGTCTATGTCCTGCGTGACGAACTCAAACGGCTCTGGTTCTACCAAAGACCTGCCTGGGCAAGACAAGCCTGGAACCACTGGTACGAGCAGGCCGAGCAAAGCGGAATAGCCGCCTTGAACACCTTCGCTCAGCGCTTGAAAGGCTATCTGCACGGCATCCTGGCCAGATGCCGACATCCCCTGAACACCAGCATTGTCGAGGGCATCAACAACACTATCAAGGTCATCAAGCGGCGCGCTTACGGCTACCGCGACCAGGAATACTTCTTCCTCAAAATCCGTGCCGCCTTCCCCGGCAATGCGCGATGAACCTTTTTTCTACCTGGGCCTGCAGGCGCTGCCGCTGGCCGAGAACGCCGCCATCGCGTTCGCGGCGCCGCTGTTCGTCACCGCGCTGTCGGTGCTGGTCCTGAAGGAGCGCGTGGACGCGGCGCGCTGGCTGGCGGTGGCGGCAGGCTTTGCCGGCGTGCTGGTCATCGTGCGCCCCGGCTCGGCCAGCTTCCAGGCCGCAGCGCTGTGGCCGCTGGCCACGGCGCTGCTGTACGCCGTGATGATGCTGACCGCGCGCGCCATCGGCCGCGGCGAAAGCATGCTGACCACGATGTTCTACATCGTGGCAGGCCAACTGGTGTGCAGCGCCGTGGCCGTGGCCTGGTTCTGGACCACGCCGGTCTGGGCCGACCTGCCCTTTTTCGCCGGCGTGGCGCTGTTCAGCACGCTCGGCCTGACGCTGATCACCCAGGGCTTTCGCATCGGGCCGGCTTCGGTGGTCGCGCCGTTCGACTACACCGGACTGCTGTGGGCCACGCTGCTGGGCTGGCTGTTCTGGCACGAAACGCCGGACCTGCTCGACTGCGTGGGCGCGGCATTCATTGCCGGCAGCGGCCTGTACATCGCCTGGCGCGCCACCAGCCGGCGCCGCAGCTAGGCGCCGGACCGGCTATTCCAGCGGCGGGTCGAAATGGCGCCGCAGCACCTGCGCCACGTTGGGCTCCTCGGCCGCGCGGCGGGCCGCCGCCGCCAGCCTGGGACAGACGCTCTGAAACCATGGCGGCCCCGGCCGCCAGCGCGTCATGACCACGACATACAGGTCCAGCGTGCTGAAACGGCGGCCCAGCACGTGCGGCGCGCCAGCCCCGCGTTCGATCTCCTGCCACAGCTGCGCGCGCCGGTCGTGCACGCGCGTGCGCAGCAGTTCGGCCGCATCGCCCGGCAAGGTCCACTTGGCCGGATCGTCGCCGTAGGTGAAGGTGGCATACACGCCCGCCACCAGGCGCACCAGCGTGTTCCAGAAGCGCGCCCGTTCGGCGCTGCCGGGCGGCGGCGCCAGGCCGGCAGCCGGCGCCACATCGTGCAGGTGCATGACGATGGCCGCGCTTTCGGTCATGACTTCGCCATCGGGCAGCACCAGCGTCGGCACCTGGCCGGTCACGTTCAGGCTCAACAGCCGGTCGCGGCCCGGCCCCGGCTTCAGATAGGGCAAGTCCGTCAGGGTATAGGGCACATTGGCCAGCGCCAGGGCCATCTCGACGATGGCCGACCCGCACCCGCGCGAGCCGATCAGTTCGTACGTGCTCATGATCCGCCTCCTGAAACCGCGGCCGGCGCGACGCGCCATAGCGCGCCCTTGGCCGCATCGGTCAACACATAGATCCCGCCGTCGGGCCCCTGGCGCACATCGCGGATGCGCGCCTTGCGCTCGCCCAGCAGGCGCTCCTCGGCCACGACTCGCTCGCCGTCGAGCTGCAGCCGGATCAGTTCTTCGCTGCCCAATGCGCCGATGAACAGCGAACCGCGCCATTGCGGATACCGGTCCGAGGTGTAGAACGCCATGCCGCTGATGGCCGGCGAGCGCCGCCACCAGTACCGCGGCTCCTGTCCGCCGGGCAGCGTGTCCCCCTTGGCCTCCGGAATCGGCAGGCCCGAGTAATTGATGCCGTGCGTGGCCAGCGGCCAGCCGTAATTAGCGCCGCGCACCACCACGTTGATTTCGTCGCCGCCGCGCGGACCATGCTCGTGCTCCCACAGCTGGCCGTTCCAGGGATTGAGCGCCATGCCCTGCGGATTGCGATGGCCGTACGACCAGATTTCCGGGCGCGCCCCGGCGTGGCCCACGAAGGGATTGTCGGCCGGGACCGATCCGTCGGCATGCAGGCGCACCACCTTGCCCTGCAGCTTGTCCAGGTCCTGCGCCGTGGGCCGGTCATTGTTCTCGCCCAGCGCGACGAACAGGAACCCCTGGCGGTCGAACACCAGGCGCGCGCCGTAGTGCTGGCCGCGCGACAGCTTGGGCTGCTGGCGGAAGATCACGGTGAAGTCGTCCAGCCGCGTCAGGTCGGCCGACAGCCTGCCACGCCCGACCGCCGTGCCGCTGCGGTCCTCGCCGGCCTCGGCGTACGACAGGTAGACCAGGCGGTCACGCGCGAAATCCGGCGACAGCGCCACATCGAGCAGGCCGCCCTGCCCCTGGGCCGCGACCTTGGGCACGCCCTGCAGCGGCGCCGACAGCGCGCCGCCGGGCGCCAGGTGGCGCAGGCGCCCGGGCCGCTCGGTGATCAGCATGCCGCCATCGGGCAGGAAGGCCAGGGACCAGGGATGCTCGAGCCCGTCGGCCACCTCGGTGACGCGGGCATCGGCCCGCGTCGGCTCGGACGCGACCTGCGCCGCCGTGGCCGGCGCGGCCAGGGCGGCCAGCAGTGCCGGCAGGACGCCATGGCGCATGATCGTGGCAGCAAGTACGCGCAACATCGAAGCCTCCCCGCGACAGGTGGTTGGTGTATGCGACAGGCGGGCCCGCCGGGGGCGCCATCGAACTGGCGTACCATACCCGGGCCGGGGCGCGGCGCGCGCCCCGCTACGGAGACCCTCTACGATGAAACTGTACTACATGGCCGGCGCCTGCTCGCTGGCGGCCCATATCGTGCTGGAATGGATCGGCAAGCCCTACGAGACGCATGCGCTGTCGCGCGAAGCGCTCAAGGAGCCGGCGTTCCTCAAGATCAATCCGCTGGGCGCGGTGCCCGCGCTGACCGAAGGCGATTGGGCCCTGACGCAGAACGCCGCCATCCTCGAATACCTGGCCGAACAGGCGCCCCAGCTGAATCTGCTGGGCGACGGCTCGGCGCGCTCGCGCGCCGAGGTGCGCCGCTGGCTGGGTTTCATCAACTCCGACGTGCACAAGACCTTCTCGGCGGTGTTCGGCCCGCAGCGCTTCGTGGCCGACGCCGCGGCGCAGGAGGAAGTGCGCGCCTCGGCCGCCGCCATGCTGCGCGGCCTGTTCGGCCAGCTCGACACCCATCTGCAGGGCCGCTCTTTCCTTGCGGGCGCCCGCCCTTCCATCGCCGACGCCTACCTATACGTGGTCCTGCGCTGGGCCCACGGCAAGCAGATCGACCTTTCCGGCCAGGACAACCTGGCGGCGTTCTTCGAGCGCATGCAGGCCGACCCGGCGGTGCAAGCCGCGCTGAAGGCCGAAGGGCTTTCGTAATACGCCTGGCGCCCGCGGGGTATGATGCGGGCTCCGATTCACAGATCGACCACCCTGGCGCGCACGGCGCGCGCCGGTGGGCGTCGCCGCGATTGCGGCGCCCTGCGGAAGTACAGATGACAGCCCCCACGCAAAGTTGTTACCTGGGCGTACTCGGCGGCATGGGACCCATGGCCGGCGCGGCATTCGCGCTGCGGCTGGCGGCCCTGACCCCTGCCCAGTCCGACCAGCAGCACATTCCCACGCTGCTGCTCAATGACCCTCGCATTCCCGACCGCAGCAATGCCCGCACGCAGGGCGGCGAAGATCCCCTGCCCGCCATGATCGCGGGCATGCGTTTCCTGCGCGAAGCCGGCGCGCGCCTGATCGCGATCCCGTGCAACACGGCCCATCTCTGGTACGAGCCGCTGGCCGCGGTGGCCGGCTGCACCGTGCTGCACATCATCGAAGCCGTGGCGCAGGACCTGCGCCGCCAGGGCCTGCACGGCGGACGCATCGGCCTGATGGGCACCTCGGCCACGCTGGCGCTGGGGCTGTACCAGCAGACGCTGCAGCGCCAGGGCTACAGCTGCATCATTCCCGAGCCCGACGAAGTCGAGCGCTACTGCATGGGTTCGATCCGCGCCGTCAAGGCCAACCGCCTGGACCTCGCCTACGAGCCGGCCGCCGAATGCATCGCCCGCCTGAAAGCGCGCGGCGCCGATGCCGTGGTGCTGGGCTGCACCGAGCTGCCCCTGGCCGTCCCGCACGCCCTGCGGCCGGGCCTGGGAATCAGGCTGACCGACTCCATCGACGCGCTTGCCCTGGCCGCCATCGAACACTACGAGGCCGACCAGCAGGCGCAGAAGCTGGTCGCGTAACGCTGCGCGCGGGTGCCTGTCCCGGCGGGGACAGATACCGTCTTCGATGGCGCACGGCAGTGTGCCGGTCCCAGCGGGGACAGGCACACGCGGGCAGACGCCATGAAATCCTGCAGGCGCCAGTCCCCCATGCGGGGACAGGCACCTCGGCCTACCCGCCCAGATAGGCCTTGCGCACCTGGTCGTTGACCAGCAGGTTGGCGCCCGTGTCGTGCAGCACCACCCGGCCGTTCTCCAGCACGTAGCCGCGGTCGGCCACTTGCAGAGCCTTGTTGGCGTTCTGCTCGACCAGGAACACCGTGACGCCCTGCTCGCGGATGGTGCGGATGATGTCGAAGATCTGCGCGATGATCAACGGCGCCAGGCCCAGCGTGGGTTCGTCCAGCAGCAGCAGCCGAGGCTGCGTCATCAAGGCGCGGCCGATGGCCAGCATCTGCTGCTCGCCGCCCGACATGGTGCCGGCGCGCTGGCCGGCGCGCTCCTTCAGGCGCGGAAACAGCGTGTAGACGTGCTCCAGGCCGGCGTCGACTTCCTCGCGCCTGGAGAAAAAGCCGCCCATCATCAGGTTCTCGGCCACGGTCAGGTCCTTGAAGACCCGCCGCCCCTCGGGCGAGATGGCGATGCCGCTGCGCATGATGTGGTGCGTCTCGGCATGCGTGATGTCCTTGCCCTCGAAGGTGATGACGCCTTCGCGCGCGCGCGGGTTGCCGCATACCGTCATGAGCAAGGTGGTCTTGCCCGCGCCGTTGGCGCCGATCAGGGTGACGATCTCGCCCTGCTTGACCTCCACCGATACGCCGTTGAGCGCCTGGATGGCCCCGTAGTAGGTGTGGATGTTTTCCAGCTTCAGCATTTATTCTTCCCCCAGGTACGCCTTGATGACGCGCGGGTCGTTGCGCACCTCATCGGGGATGCCGGTCGTGATGGGCTTGCCGTGTTCCATGACAAGGATGCGGTCGGATATTCCCATGATCAGGCTCATGTCGTGCTCGATCAGCAGCACCGCGACGCCGAACTCGCGCCGCAACTGATCGATCAGCGACTGCAGGTCGCGCTTTTCCTGCGAGTTCAGGCCGGCGGCCGGCTCGTCGAGCATCAGCAGGCACGGCTTGGTGATCATGCAGCGCGCGATCTCCAGGCGGCGCTGGTGGCCGTACGCCAGGTTGCCCGCCTCGCGGTTGGCGAATTCGCGCAAGCCCATGAAGTCCAGCCATTGGGCCGCTCGCGTCAGCGCCTCGGCTTCGGCCTGCCGGTAGGATTTCAGCTTGAGCAGGCCCGGCAGCAGGCGCGCCTCGACCTGGGTGTGCTGCGCCACCAGCAGGTTCTCCAGCACCGTCAGCTGCTTGAACAGCCGCACGTTCTGGAACGTGCGCACCAGGCCATGGCGCGCCACCTTGTGGCTGGGCATGCCGGTAATCGGCTTGCCGTCCATCACGATCTCGCCGGCGGTCGGCTTGTAGAAGCCACCCACGCAGTTGAACACCGTGGTCTTGCCGGCGCCGTTGGGGCCGATGATGGCGAACACTTCGTCGCGCCTGACCTCGAAGGCCACGCTGTCGACGGCCAGCAGGCCGCCGAAGCGCATGGTCAGTCCGGATACTTTCAACAGGGTTTCGCTCATTTGCGCAGCTCCACATGCGGACGCTTCATGGGCAGCAATCCCTGCGGACGCCACATCATCATCAATACCATCACCAGGCCGAACATCAGCATGCGGTATTCGGCGAACTCGCGCGCCAGCTCCGGCAGCACCGTCAGCAGGATCGCCGCCAGGATCACCCCGATCTGCGAGCCCATCCCGCCCAGCACCACGATGGCCAGGATCAGCGCCGATTCGATGAAGGTGAACGACTCGGGGTTGACCATGCCCTGGCGGGCCGCGAAGAAGGCGCCGCCGAAACCGGCGAACATGGCGCCCAGCGTGAAGGCCGACAGCTTGATGCGCGTGGGGTTCAGGCCCAGCGAGCGGCAGGCGATCTCGTCTTCGCGCAGCGCCTCCCAGGCGCGCCCCACCGGCATGCGGATCAGCCGCGTGGAGACGAACAGCGTCGCCAGCGCCAACGCCAGCGCCATCAGGTACAGGTAGATCACCATGTGCTGGTTCTGGAAGGTCCAGCCCATGATCTCATGGAAGGTCTGGCCGCCTTCCGTGCTGGCGCGGCGCGCCATTTCCATGCCCAGCACGCTGGGCTTGGGCAGGCCGGATATGCCGTCCGGGCCGCCGGTCAGCATGTTCAGGTTGATGAGCAGCAGGCGGATGATTTCGCCAAAGCCCAGCGTGACGATGGCCAGGTAGTCGCCGCGCAGGCGCAGCACCGGAAAGCCCAGCACGAAGCCGAACAGCGCCGCGACCGCGCCCGAGAACGGCAGCGCTTCCCAGAAGCTCCAGCCGCCCCAGTGGTAAAGCAAGGCGTAGGTATAGGCCCCGACCGCGTAAAAGCCCACGAAGCCCAGGTCGAGCAGGCCGGCGAAGCCGACCACGATGTTCAGCCCCAGGCCCAGCATGACGTAGATCAGCACCAGCGTGGCGATGTCCACCGAGCTGCGCCCGCTGAAGAACGGCCAGATCACCGCGACGGCGATCAGCAGCACGACCAGCCATTTGTGGCCGCGCGCCGGCGCCGACGGCAGCGTCGGCAGGCCTGTTTTCAGCGCCTTGAAGGGCTTGGAAATCCATGGGCGCAACAGTTGGAACGCAAAAACCAGCGCGCAGGCCAGCGCGACCAGGTCCCAGCGCGGCTCCATCAGGGTGCGCGCGCCCTGGCGCACCAGCTGCAGGCCGAAGATCGGCGTCACGATGACGGCGGTCATGACCGCGGCGATCGTGGCATTCTTGAGAGGACTTTGTTGGGTCATCAGACTTTTTCCACCTCAGGTTTGCCGAGCAGCCCGGTGGGACGGAACAGCAGGATCAGCACCAGCAGCGCAAAAGCCACGATGTCCTTGTATTGCGATGAGATGTAGGCGGCCGCGAAGGTTTCGGCCAGGCCCAGCAGCACGCCGCCCAGCATCGCGCCGGGAATGCTGCCGATGCCGCCCAGCACCGCGGCGGTGAACGCCTTGATGCCCGCCAGGAAGCCGATGAACGGATTCAGCTTGCCGATGGTGATGGCGATCAGCACGCCTCCCACCGCGGCCAGCATGGCGCCCAGCACGAAGGTGAAGGAAATCACCCGGTTGGTGTCGATGCCCAGCAGGTTGGCCATGTGCATGTCCTGCGAGCAGGCGCGCGAGGCGCGCCCCATGCGCGAATACTTGATGAACAGCGTGAGCGCCACCATCAGCACCACGGTCACCACGATGATCATGATGCGCGAATACGGTACGGTGACGTCGAAGCTGGAACCCATGTGGAACTGCACCGCGCCCGAGACCAGCGCCGGCACGGCCATGTCGCGCGCGCCCTGCCCGAGAGCGACCCAGTTCTGCAGGAAGATCGACATGCCGATGGCCGAGATCAGCGCCACCAGGCGGGGGCTGCCGCGCACGGGCCGGTACGCCACGCGTTCGACGCTATAGCCGTAGACGCCGGTCACGAAGATGGCGACCACCAGCATGGCGGCGATGATGAAAGGCAGCGGCAGGCCGCTGTTGGTGCCGATGGCCGTCAGCGTGACCAGGCCGACGTAGGCGCCGATCATGTAGATCTCGCCGTGGGCGAAGTTGATCATACCGATGATGCCGTAGACCATTGTGTAGCCAATGGCAATCAACGCGTAGATCGCCCCCAGGGACAGTCCGTTGAAGAACTGCTGGGTAAGTTGTGGGATGAGGTCTGACATGTTTACTCGTGCTCCAAATGGCTCCGGCTCCGGTAGTGCGACCCGGAGCCGGAAACCTGGGCGTACGTTGAGGCGCCGGCGGATAGCCGGCCCGTCGCGTGTTTACAGCTGGGTCTTCTTGCCGTTCTTGTCCCACTTGAAGACGGCGAACTCGAAGTCCTTCAGGTCGCCCTTGGCGTCGTACTCGACCTTGCCGATGGCGGTGTTGAAGGTGTTCTTGTGCAGGTGGTCGGCCACCTTGGCGGGGTCTTCGCCCACCGCGTTGATGCTTTCGGCCAGCAGTTGCACCGCGGCATAGGCCGGCATCTGGAACGCGCCGTCGGGGTCGCGCTTGGCGTCCTGGAACGCCTTGACCACCCCTTCATTGCCAGGCAGCTTGGTGAAGTCCGACGGCAGCGTCACCAGCAGCCCGTCGATGGCCGGGCCGGCGATGGCCACCAGGTCCTGGTTGGCGGTGCCTTCCGGTCCCATGAACTGCACGTTCAGGCCCTGTTCGCGCGCCTGGCGCAGCAGCAGGCCCAGCTCGGGGTGGTAGCCGCCGAAGTAGACGAAGTCCACGCCGGCCGACTTCAGCTTGGTGATGATGGCCGAGTAGTCGCTGTCGCCGACGTTGATGCCCTCGAACAGCGCCACGTTGACCTTGTTGCGCTCCAGCGTGTCCTTGACCTGGGTCGCCACGCCCGAGCCGTAGGTCTGCTTGTCGTGCAGCACGGCCACCTTCTTGGGCTTGATCGTGTTGGCGATGTAGCGGGCGGCGAACGGGCCTTGCTGGTCGTCGCGGCCGATGGTGCGGAAGAAGAAATGCGGCTTGATGGTGTCGGTCACCAGCGGCGAGGTGGCGCCCGGGGTGATGGCGACGATGCCTTCCTGTTCGTAGACGTTGACCGCGGCCACCGTCACGCCCGAGCATGCATGCGCCACGGCGAACTTGGCGCCCGAGTTGACCACGCGGTTGGCCGCCGGCACGGCCTGCTTCGGTTCGCAGCCGTCGTCGATCAGGATGGGCTCCAGCTTCTTGCCCTTCACGCCGCCCTTGGCGTTGATGGTTTCGATCGCGGTGAGCGCGCCGGCCTGGATCTGGTCGCCGTATTGGGTATTGGGACCGGTCATGGGCTGGGGAATGCCGATCTTGATCGTGTCGGCGGCATGCACGGCGCCCGCAAAGGCGAGTGCGCCGAGTGCAACGGCAAGCGGGGTAAAGCGTTGCGAAAACTTCATGCGGAATTCTCCCGGCTAGAGGTTTTGAGCGGCTTTGCATCGGACTGCGCAACAGGGTGGGCTGCGCATCGCAACGGGCATTGCCGGCTTCTTGGGCAAAAAAGCAATGTGGCCGGTATTCTGCGAGCTAGGAAGAAGCGTGTCACTGCGTGTAATCCCCAATGTTTGGGACCCCGTCGAAATGCGTGACACATGACGCCGTGAATTGCCGCGCGAGCCTTATACGACGCGGCTTTCACGAAACTTACGCCGCGTCGTCCCAGACCCGGTTCAACGCCCCGTCGAGGCCTGAGCGGGCCGCGCCTCGGCCGGCCGCGCCAGGTTCCACATCAGCGCCCGGAACGGCGCCAGCATGCTGATATTGACGGCCAGCTTGATCGCCAGGTCGCCCAGCATCCAGGTGACCCAGGGCGTATCGGAGCCGGCGAACGCCGCGCTGAAGAACACCGCCGTGTCCGCCACCGCCCCGATCACGCCGGAGATCAGCGGGGCGCGCCACCAGCGCTGGTCGCGCAGCCGGTCGAACACCCGGATGTCGATCAACTGCGCGCACAGGTAGGCCAGGCCCGAAGCCAGCGCGATACGCGGCGAGGCCACCCAGACCGACACCGCCAGCGCCGCGGCGAAGCCGAACCAGGCCACCCGGCGCGCCGCGTCCGGCCCGTAGCGCCGGTTCAGCACGTCGGTGACCAGGAATGCCACCGGATAGGACAGGCCGCCCCAGGTCAGCCAGTCGTTCAGGGGCACCTGCACCAGGATATTGGACCCCACCACCACCAGGCCCATGCAAAACACCGCCAGCAGGAACGGGCCGCTGCGCAGCGGCTCGTAGCGGCGCGACGCCGAACTCATCGGCCGAACTCCTCGGCCAGCTCGCGCGACCGGCGCGCGGCGGCCTGCATGGCGCGCTCGACCAGGCCGGCGAAGTCGCCCTGGGCGTACACGTCCAGCGCGGTGGCGGTGGTGCCTCCCTTGGAGGTGACCCGCTCGCGCAGCACGGCCGGCGGTTCATCCGATTGCGCTGCCAGCCGCGTGGCGCCGGCCAGCGTGCCCAGCGCCAGCTGGCGCGCCTGCTCGTCGGTCAGCCCGACGGCGCGGCCGCCGGCGATCAGCGCCTCGATGAACAGGAACACATAGGCCGGGCCGCTGCCCGACAGCGCGGTCACGGCGTCCAGCCCGGCGTCGCCGTCGACCCAGACCACCTCGCCCACCGAAGTGAGCAGCTGGCCGGCCAGTTCGCGGTCCTGCGGGGTCACGCCCGGCAAGGCGGCCAGGCCGGTCATCCCCGCCCCCACCAGCGCCGGCGTATTGGGCATGCAGCGCACCAGGCGCTGCCATGGCTGGCCCGGTTCGCCCAGCCAGCCGGCCAGCGTATCGGCGTGGATGCCCGCCGCCACGCTGACGATCAGCGTGTCCGGGCGCAGCCACGGGCGCGTGCCGGCCACGGCCTCGCGCATATGCTGCGGCTTGACCGCATAGACCCACACCCGGCAGCCTGCCAGGGTGGCGTCCGGCGCCGCCGCGGCGCTCATGCCGCGGGCGCGCCAGCCGGCGTGCGAGTCCGCATTGATGTCGACGACATGGATATTGGCTGCCGGGCAGACCTTGCCGGCCAGGCCGCTGGCCAGGGCGGCGGCCATGTTGCCGCCGCCGATGAACGCGATGGAGAGATCGTTTTTCATAGTGCCGTGATTGTAAACCGCCGCCCCAGGATGCAGAATGGCCTCACCGGGCGATCGGCCCTGGAAGGCAGGCCGGGCGCGGCCCGGCGTTTGACAGCACCGGGCTGTGGTGTAAAAGTCACGCCTTTGTCACAAACAATTCATAAGGTGTCACACTTTCGCATTGCGCGAACCGCCGATGCGATGGTCTACAACCGGAGGAACCCCTTCATGAGATCCCAACGTCTAGCGCTCACTTTCGCCGCCGTCATGGCCGCGTTCGCCGGTGCCTCGGCGCACGCCGCCACTGAAATCCAGTTCTGGCACTCGATGGAAGGCGCGCTCGGCGATCGCGTCAACGGCCTGGTCGAGGAGTTCAACAAGCAGAACGCCGACTACCAGATCAAGGCGGTCTACAAGGGCAACTACGGCGAATCGATGAACGCCGGCATCGCGGCCTTTCGCGCCGGCAACGCGCCGGACATCCTGCAAGTGTTCGAAGTCGGCACCGCCACCATGATGTACGCCAAGGGCGCCATCAAGCCGGTGCAGCAGATGTCCGAGGAAGTGGGCGCCCCCATCGATCCCAAGCAATTCATCGGCGCGGTCGCGGGGTACTACTCGTCGCCCGAGGGCAAGCTGGTATCCATGCCCTTCAACAGCTCCACCGTGGTGTTCTACTACAACAAGGACGCCTTCAAGAAGGCCGGCCTGGACGCCGACAAGCCGCCCAAGACCTGGGAAGAGCTGGCCGCCGCCGGCCAGAAGCTGAAGGCAGCCGGCCAGGAATGCGGCTACACCACCTCCTGGCCGTCCTGGGTGCAGCTGGAGACCTTCTCAGCCTGGCACAACGTGCCCTATGCCACCAAGGACAACGGCTTCGCCGGCCTGGACGCCCGCCTGGCGGTCGACACGCCCCTGCACGTGCGCCATCTCGACAACCTCGCCAAGCTGGCCAAGGAAGGCATCTTCATGTACGGCGGGCGCGGCGACGAGCCCAACTCGCTGTTCATCAGCGGCAAGTGCGCCATGATCACCGGCTCGAGCGGCCTGCGCGCCAACATCGCCAAGAACGCCAAGTTCGAGTTCGGCACCTCGACCCTGCCCTACTACAGCGACGTGCAGGGCGCGCCGCAGAACACCATCATCGGCGGCGCCTCGCTGTGGGTCTTCGCCAACAAGAAACCCGAGACCTACAAGGGCGTGACCAAGTTCTTCAAGTTCCTGGCCAGCCCCGAGATCGCCGCCCGCTGGCACCAGCAGACCGGCTACGTGCCGGTGACCAAGGCCGCCTACGAACTGACGCAGAAGCAGGGCTTCTACGACAAGAATCCCGGCACCGACGTCGGCGTCAAGCAGCTGAACGTGGAAACCACCGCGCAGTCGCGCGGCCTGCGCCTGGGCTACCTGCCGCAGATCCGCGAGATCGAGGACGCCGAGATCGAGCGCATCGTCGCGGGCAAGGTGCCGGCCAAGGACGGCCTGCAGAGCATCGTCAAGCGCGGCAACGAGCTGCTGGAGAAGTTCGAGAAAAGTGTAAAGTAGCGGGCTTTTCGCCCGGCGCCAGGCGGCCTGGCGCATGATGCGTCATGCGCCGCCGCAAACGGGCCCTGACTTCGCGGCATGAGCGGGTTCGGAGCCTCGTGCGTTTGGCCTGTGCCTGTAGCGGCCGGCCGGCATTACCGGCCGGCCGCCTGTATTCTCACCTGGACTTCCGCTCCATGGAAAAACGCGTCGTATTCGGCCACAAGACACTGCCCTACCTGCTGCTGGCGCCGCAGATCATCATCACCATCGTCTTCTTCTTCCTGCCGGCGGGCCAGGCCATGTGGCAATCCCTGCGCCTGGAAGATGCCTTCGGACTGTCGTCGGAGTTCGTCGGGCTGGCCAACTTCGCCGACCTGTTCTCGCAGCAAAGCTATCTGGACTCCTTCCGCGTCACCGCCGTGTTCTCGGCGCTGGTGGCCTTCGTCGGGCTGGCGGTCTCGCTGCTGCTGGCCGTGATGGCCGACCGCGTGCTGCGCGGCGCCGGCCTGTACAAGACCCTGCTCATCTGGCCCTACGCCGTAGCGCCGGCGGTAGTGGGCGTGCTGTGGCTGTTCCTGTTCTCGCCTTCGGTCGGCATCCTGGCCGTGGCGCTCAACGGCATGGGCGTGAACTGGAACCCCCGCCTCGATGGCGACCAGGCCCTCATCCTGGTGCTGATCGCCGCGGTGTGGAAGCAGATCTCGTACAATTTCCTGTTCTTCCTGGCCGGGCTGCAATCGATCCCGCGCTCGCTGATCGAAGCGGCCGCCATCGACGGCGCCTCGCCCGCGCGCCGCTTCTGGACCATCGTGTTTCCCCTGCTCTCGCCCACCACCTTCTTCCTGCTGGTGGTCAATATCATCTACGCGTTCTTCGATACGTTCGCGGTCATCGACACGACCACGCAAGGCGGCCCCGGCACGGCCACTTCCATCCTGGTCTACAAGGTCTACAGCGACGGCTTCCGCGGGCTGGACCTGGGCTCCTCGGCGGCGCAGTCCGTCGTGCTGATGGCCATCGTGGTGGCGCTCACCGTGCTGCAGTTCCGCTACATCGACCGCAAGGTCCAGTATTGAAAGCAGAAGGTCAACAACCATGGTAGAACGTCGTCCCTGGCTGGACATCCTGGCCCACTTCATCCTGCTGTGCGGGGTGGCGCTGGTGGCCTTCCCGATATACGTCACCTTCGTGGCTTCCACGCAGACGGCGCAGGAAGTCGCCTCGGCGCCCATGTCGCTGATTCCCGGCAAGCATTTCGTCGACAACTACATGCAGGCGCTGTTCGCCGGTTCGGGCGGCGGCTCGTACGGCGCGCCGGTGGGCCGCATGATGTATGTAAGCCTGATCATGGCGCTGGCGATCTCGCTGGGCAAGATCGCCATCTCGCTGCTGTCGGCGTTCGCGGTGGTGTATTTCCGCTTCCCCGGCCGCATGTTCTTCTTCTGGATGATCTTCGTCACGCTGATGCTGCCCGTGGAGGTGCGCATCGCGCCCACCTACAAGGTGGTGGCCGACCTGGGCCTGCTCAACAGCTACGCCGGCCTGACGCTGCCGCTGATCGCCTCGGCCACGGCCACCTTCCTGTTCCGCCAGTTCTTCCTGACCGTGCCCGACGAACTGGTCGAGGCCGCGCGCATCGACGGCGCCGGCCCGATGCGGTTCTTCCGCGACGTGCTGCTGCCGCTGTCGCGCACCAGCATCGCGGCCCTGTTCGTGATCCAGTTCATCTATGGCTGGAACCAGTACCTGTGGCCGCTGCTGATCACCACCCAGGAAGACATGTATCCCGTGGTCATCGGCATCAAGCGCATGATCAGCGGGGGCGACAGCGTCACCGAATGGAATATCACCATGGCCACCGCGATCTTGGCCATGATCCCGCCCGCGCTGGTGGTCATCCTGATGCAGAAATGGTTCGTCAAGGGTCTGGTCGACACCGAGAAGTAAGCCGCCGCCCGCCTTCCGCCCCAGAATCACGCAGACGATTACATCCGTATGGCTACTCTCAGCTTTCGCAACGTCAAGAAAACCTATGCCGGCAACGTGCCGGTGATCCACGGCAGCGACATGGACGTCGCCGATGGCGAGTTCATCGTCATCGTCGGCCCGTCGGGCTGCGGCAAATCCACCCTGATGCGCATGGTGGCCGGCCTGGAAACCGTCACCGAGGGCGAGATCCTCATCGACGACAAGGTCGTCAACACGCTGGAGCCGGCCGAGCGCGATATCGCCATGGTGTTCCAGAACTATGCGCTCTACCCGCACATGAGCGTGTTCGACAACATGGCCTACGGCCTGAAGATCCGCAGGCTGCCCAAGGACGAGATCCGCAAGCGCGTCGAGGCCGCCGCGCAGATCCTCGAGCTGGGCAAGCTGCTGGACCGGCGCCCGCGCGCCCTGTCCGGCGGCCAGCGCCAGCGCGTGGCCATGGGCCGCGCCATCGTGCGCGAACCCAAGGTATTCCTGTTCGACGAGCCGCTGTCCAACCTGGACGCCAAGCTGCGCGTGGCGATGCGGCTGGAAATCCTCAAGCTGCATCGCCGCCTGAACACCACCAGCCTGTACGTCACGCACGACCAGGTCGAGGCCATGACGCTGGCGCACCGCATGGTGGTGATGTACCAGGGCGTGCCCGAGCAGATCGGCACACCGATGGAGGTGTTCGAGAAGCCGGCCTCGACCTTCGTGGCGGGCTTCATCGGCTCGCCGCCCATGAATCTGCTGGAAGTCGCCGTGGGCGGCGACGGCATCGTGCATACCAGCGATGGCATCGCGCTCGACATTTCGCCGCTGGCCGTGCCGCAACAGGTGCGCGGCCGCAAGGTCGTCATGGGCCTGCGTCCCGAGCACATGCTGCTCAACGCGCAGGGCCTGGCCGCCGAAATCGAAATGATCGAGACACTGGGCTCCGAGCAACTCGTCCATGGCCGCTGCGGCAAGCACATGGTGGTGGTGCGCTGCAGCACCCGCCAGTTTTCCGAGACGCCCGCCCGGGTCGGCGACACGCTGACCATCGGCCCCGACGGCCGCCACCCCCTGCACTGGTTCGAGGCCGATACCGGCCGCCGCGTCGAAGGGCTCTGACGTATTCGGTGCCTGTCCCCGCGGGGACAGGCACCCTTGCCGCAGCGGGGACAGGCGCCCGTGCGCGGCGAGCCGCGCGCATGCGCCTTACTTGTACGACGTCTTGCTGCCGTCCTTGTGCCAGGTGAACACCTCGAACTCGAACGCGTTCAAGTCGCCCTGCTTGTTCCACGAGGTCTTGCCGATCGGCGTCTGGAAACTGTTGGCGTGCAGGTACTGGGCCACCTTGGTGGGATCCTCGCTGCCGGCGCCCTTGATGCCGTCGGCGATCACCTGCGTGGCCGCGTAGGCGGTCAGCTGGAACGCGCCGCTGGCGTCGCGCTTCTTGTCCTTGAACGCCTTGACGATCTCGGCGTTGGCCGGGTTGAGCGTGAAGTCGGCCGGCAAGGTCAGCAGCATGCCTTCGACGGCGGGACCGGCGATGGCGTTGATGTCCGGGTTGCCCACGCCTTCCGGCCCCATGAACTTGGCATCCAGGCCCTGCTCGGCGCCCTGGCGCAGCAGCAGGCCCATCTCGGGGTGATAGCCGCCGTAGTACACGAAGTCGACCTTGGCGGCCTTCAGCTTGGTGATCACCGCCGAATAATCGCTGTCGCCGGCGTTGATGCCTTCGAAGATGACGACCTTGGTGCCGTTCTTCTCCAGCGTGTCCTTGACGGCGGTGGCGATGCCCTGGCCGTACGACTGCTTGTCGTGGATCACGGCCACCGTCTTGGGCTTGATCTTCTCCAGGATGAACTTGGCCGCCGCCGGGCCCTGCTGGTCGTCGCGGCCGATGGTACGGAAGATGAACTCGTAGTTCTTGCCGTCGGTGACCGCCGGCGAGGTGGCCGAAGGCGTCACCATGACCACGCCTTCATTGTTGTAGATCTCGGTGGCGGCGATGGTCGCGCCCGAGCATACGTGGCCCACCACGAAGCCGATCTTGTCGTTGACCACGCGGTTGGCGGCCACCGGGCCCTGCTTCGGTTCGCAGCCGTCATCGATGACCACGGCCTCCAGCTTCTTGCCGTTGACGCCGCCGGTGGCGTTGATACGCTCGATCGCCGTATCCACGCCCTCGCGCACCATGTCCCCATACTGGGTGACCTGGCCGGTGGTGGGGCCGACCACGGCGATCTTGATCGTCTGCGCGTGGGCGCCGGCCGACATGGCGATACCTGCCGCCATGCCCAGCGCCGCGATCACCGGCGTGAAACGAAATGCCTTGTTCATATGCCTGCTCCTTGGCTTTTAATCATTGATATCGACCGGCCTGGCGCGTGGACCGGCAATGCCCGCCCGCGCCCGGCCTATAGCAGGGCAAGCATACACTGAAAGGCCCTGTTTCCGGGCATGTTGCGGCGCGTCCCGGAAGCCTCGCGCAGCCGTTCGTTATACCCGCGCGCGTATATGCAATGGAGCATTTCTTCGTTTGCGTTCATAAGCGGCGACGGCATCATCACGCCCATGAGACTCCAACCCATCATCGTCCCCGGATGGCAAGGTTCCGGCCCCGGACACTGGCAGACGCACTGGAGCCGCACGCTGCCGCATGCCGTGCGGCTGCAGCAACGCGACTGGCACCAGCCGCAGCGCGCCGAATGGGTCGCGGCCCTGGCCGCCGCCGTCGACGCCGCGCCTACGCCGGTGCTGCTGGTCGCCCATAGCCTGGGCTGCCTGGTCAGCGCGGCGCTGCCGATCGCGCTGCGCGCCAAGGTGGCGGGCGCCCTGCTGGTGGCGCCGGCCGATGTCGAGCGGCCCGGCGCGCCCGCCGCCATCGCCGCCTTCGGCCCGGTGCCGCGGCAATCGCTGCCGTACCAAAGCGTGGTGATCGCCAGCGACGACGATCCCTACTGCCGGCTGGAGCGCGCGCGCCAGTTCGCCCAGGACTGGGGCAGTCGGCTGGTGGTGCTGCAGGGCGCCGGCCATATCAACGCCGACAGCCAATTGGGCGCATGGCCGCAGGGCTTGAAACAACTGGCCGCGCTGCGCCGGCGCGCCTGCTGGCGCATCAGCCCGCCAGCCGAGAAAATCCCGCCAGTGCCCGCCGGCATCATGGCGCCGCCGCGCTACGGCTAGCGCACGCGCGCGGCCTGCCGATATTAACGGACGCCTGGCGTCCGTTAATATTTTTGCGCACGGAAAAAATAGCCTGGCAAGCAGAATCGATAATCCGGGAATTAATAAATCCGGCGATCCGCGACGCGGCGCCGCAAACACGGCCGCGCTACAGCATTATTTCCGCGGCGGGCAACGTGTAAGCGCAAGGATAACCATGTAAGCAGCTGTACCGCACTGCAACCTCATATGCGCCGCGTGACTACGGCACACGCTCCAGGCTAATCAGGCGACGCAACATTGGCATTGAGAATGTCGGGGCTTGAAATATTTGTCGACAGGCCGCCCTCTAGAATCCTCCGCAGCTCTCCGCTTCCGGGCGGGATGGCGCGCCGTTTCAACGGCATCGGCGCCAGGCCCTGCCCGATAACGGCTGCCTGATCGGCCATAACCCGCCGCGCGGCCTGGATTTATCGTTGTGCAGTGCGCAATTCCTACGCTCTGCCGCACCGCGGCGGAGCGCGCCCATTAATGGCCCGCTGTCAGACAGCATGCTAGAAGGATGTTCAATGGCAAAGCGTATTGCCGTCATCGGATTGTCGTTCCGATTCCCCCGCACCAATACCGCCGATTACTGGCGCGACCTGCTCCAGGGCAAGGATCTGGTCTCCCAGGTCGACGAATCGCGCTGGTCCAGCGATGCCTATTTCCACCCGCAGCGCGATCATCCGGGCACCGCATATACCCGCAGCGCGGGCTCGCTCGGCGACATTTCCGGCTTCGATGCGGATTTCTTCGGTATCTCGCCACGCGAAGCAGCCTTGATGGATCCACAGCAGCGCCTGCTGCTGGAACTGTGCTGGGAAGGCTTCGAAAATGCCGGCCTGCGGCCGTCCCGGGTACGCGGCAGCGATTGCGGCGTATATATCGGCATCGCCAGCGCGGATTATGCCTACCGGCTGGCCGACGATCTGGAGGTGGTCGATGCCTCCATCGCCACCGGCAATACCAGCAGCATCGCCGCCAACCGGCTGTCCTACGTGTTCGACCTGCGCGGCCCCAGCATGGCCGTCGACACCGCGTGCTCGTCGTCGCTGCTGGCCTTTCACCAGGCATGCCGCGCCATCGCCGCCGGCGACGCCACCATGGCTGTGGCCGGCGGCGTCAGCCTGCACCTGCACCCGTACGGGTTCGTGACCTTCTCCAAGGCTTCCATGCTGTCGCCGCGCGGCCGTTGCCGCGTGTTCGACGCCAGCGCCGATGGCTATGTGCGCGCCGAAGGCGGCGGCCTGTTCATCCTCAAAGACTATGACGCCGCCCTGGCCGACGGCGACCCCATCCTGGCCGTGGTGGCGGGCACCGCCGTCAACACCGACGGCAGGAAGTCCGGCCTGACCGTGCCCAGCGCCGACGCGCAGGCCAGGCTGCTGAGCCAGGCCTATGCGCAGGCCGGCATCGACCCGCGCCAGATCGATTACCTGGAAGCGCACGGCACCGGCACGCCGGTGGGCGACCCCATCGAAACCCGCGCCATCGGCATGGCGCTGGGCCGGCAGCGGGCGGCCCACGCGCCTTTGCCCATCGGTTCGGTCAAGAGCAACCAGGGCCACCTGGAAGCGGCCTCCGGGGTCGCCGGCCTGGTCAAGGCGCTGTACTGCCTGCGCCACCGGAAAGTGCCCGCCACCATCGGCGTGGACGAGATCAACCCCAACATCGATTGCGCCGCCTGGAACATCGACATCGTGCGCCAGCGGCGCGCCCTGCCCGAACGCGGCACGCTGACCGTGGGCGTGAACTCGTTCGGCTTCGGCGGCGCCAATGCCCACGTCATCCTGCAGACGCCGCCGGACGAGCCGCATGCGCCGCTTGCCACACTGGCCACCACCTCGGCCATCCCGCTGGTCATCAGCGGCAAGCAGCCCGCCGCGCTCAAGGCGGCCGCGCGCGACATGGCGCGGCACCTGCGCAGCCAGCCGTCGCGCGCCCTCTACGATATCGCCTACCAGGCCGCGCTGCGCCGCGACTGGCACGAAGAGCGGGCCGTCGTGTATGGCGCCACTTCCGAAGCCATCGCCCAGGCGCTGACCGCCTTGGCCGACGAAAGCGGGCCGCGCCGGCTGGTCGCCAGCGGCCGCGCCGTGCCCGCCGCCCAGGGACCGGTGTTCGTCTACTCGGGCAATGGCTCGCAGTGGGCCGGCATGGGCGAGCGCCTGATGCACAACCCGGTGTTCGCCGAAGCGGTGCACGAGATCGACGCCTACTTCCATCCGCTGGCCGGCTACCTGCTGGGCGATGCGCTGCGCGCCGCCCCGGGCGATTGCCGCTACGACAGCACCGAATATGCGCAACCCGCGCTGTTCGCCATGCAGGTGGGCATGACCCGCATGCTGAACCAACGCGGCATCGTCGCGCGCGCGGTCGCCGGCCACAGCGTCGGCGAAGTCGCGGCCGCCTGGGCCAGCGGCGCGCTGACGCTGGCCGACGCCGTGCAAGTGATCTTCCATCGCAGCCGCCTGCAAGGGTTGACGCGCGGGCGCGGCGCCATGACCGCGGTGGGCGTGGACGGCGGCGCCGCGTTGGCGCTGATCGCCGAACTGGGCCTGTCGCGCGTGCTGAGCGTGGCCGGCCACAACAGCAGCCGCGGCGCCACCATCGCCGGCAACCCCGATGCGCTGGCGGTGCTGGAAAATGCCCTGCGCGAGCGGCGCGCCTTCCAGCGCCGGCTCGACCTGGACTATGCCTTCCACAGCCCCGCCATGGACGGCATCAGCGGCGCGCTGCACGAAGCGCTGGCCGGCCTGACGCCCGGCGAGGCGGAAATCCCGTTCTATTCCACCGTCGCCGGCGCATGCATGGCCGGCGCCGCGCTGGACGCCAACTACTGGTGGCGCAACGTGCGCCAGCCAGTGCGTTTCGACCAGGCCATGGCCGCGCTCATCGAACAGGGCGAGAACATCTTCGTCGAGATCGGACCGCACCCGGTGGTGCGCGGCTACATCAACGATGCGCTCAAGCAGGCCAACGTCGAAGGCCGCGTCATCGTCACCGCGACGCGCGGCGAAGACGACCCGCAGCGCGTGCACGACGCCGCCGGCCAGGTGGTGGCCAGCGGCGCCGCGCCCCAGTGGCAAACGCTGTTCCCGTGGCCGGGCCGGCATGTCGGGCTGCCGGCCTACGCCTGGCAGCGCGAACGCCATTGGCATCCGCTCACGCCGTCCGGCATCGGACTGCTGGAGCGCCGCCGCGTGCATCCCCTGCTGGGCTACCCGCTGCGCCAGCATGAATCGACCTGGGAAAACCAGCTCGATTGCAGCACCCATCCGGCGCTGGCCGATCACGTCGTGGGCCAGGCCGTGGTGTTCCCGGGCGCCGGATTCGCCGAGATGGCGCTGGCGGCAGCGCAGGCCCGGCACGAGGATGGGGAGTACGTCGAACTCGAAGACCTGGAAATCCACGCGCCGCTGCTGCTGGCCGCAGGCGCTGCCAAGGTGACGCGCTGCGCCGTCGACCCCCAGGACGGCCGCTGGCACGTGCGCGCGCGCGACCAGGGCAGCGACGGCGCCTGGACCACGCATGCCACCGCGCGCATCCTCAGCGAGCCCGGCGCCGCCTTGCTGGGCGAGCGTGCGCCCGCCTTGCCCGAACGCCCCGCCGATTTCGACGCCGCCAGCCATCTGGCGCTGACCGAAAGCGTGGGCCTGAGCTATGGCCCGGCGTTTCGCGCCGTGGAGCGCGGCTGGCTGCAGGACGACGGCGACATCGTCGCGCAGCTGCGCATGCCCGAGCCCATCGCCACGGAACTGGCCGCGCACCATCTGCACCCGGCGGTTTTCGACAGCGTGCTGCAGCTCATCATCCACTGGTTCCGCGACGACGCGCAACGCGACAGCGGGCTGACCTACGTGCCGGCCCGCATCGGCCGCCTGGCATGGCGGCGCGCCGCCGGCCCGGTGCATTCGGCGCGCGTGCGGTTGCTGCGCCGCAACCCGCATTCCCTGATGGCCGAATTCGCGCTGTTCGACGCCCGCGGCAAGCAGATCGCCCACGCGCGCGAAGCGCAGTTCCGCAGCATCCGCCTGCGCAAGGGCGCCGGCGAGGCGCTCGATTTCCTGCATTACGTCGGCGTGCCGCGGCCGCACCCACACACCGACGCGCCGCCGCCGCTGCAGGTGGCCGACGGCGAACGCGCGATCCTGCAGGCCATCGATGCCGACTCCCTCAAACGCTATGCGTACGAGGTCGATCCGCTGCTCGACAGCCTGTGCCGGCAGTTCACCTGCGAAGCCCTGCACGCGCTGGCCGACGACGACGGCTTGCTGTCCGCGGCGACCGTGACGCGTTGCCGCGACGCCGCCGATGGCGGCGCCCCGCTGCTCGAGCAATTGCTGCGCCAGGCCCAGGAGGACGGACAGCTCGACGCCACGCCGTCCGGCTGGCGGCTGCGCGCCGCCGACCCGCAGGAGCCGCGCGCCACCGATATCTGGAACGCGCTGGTGCGCGAGTACCCCGAGCACTTCCGCGTCGCCCAGGCGGTGGGCCGGGTGGGCCTCAGCCTGCCTGCGCTGCTGCGCGGCGAACGCACCCTGGACGAAGTCCATCCGCCTGCGCTTACGCCGGGCTCGCTGACCGCGCAACTGTTGCCTGCGGGACAACAGCGCCGCCTCGGCCAGCACATCGCCGGCTGGCTGGCGACGGCCGTGGCGCAGTTGCGCGGCGACGCGCGCCTGCGGGTGCTCGAATGCGGCGCCGACGGCCCCGCCTTCGGCCTGGACTACTACCAGGCCCTCGACGACGACCGCATCGACTGCGTCTACCGCAGCTCGCGCAGCGCGGCCATCGACGAGGCCGAACGGCTGCGCGAGCGCTGCCCCGATCTGAGCGTGCAGGCCATCGACCATACCGAACCGCCGGCAGGTCGCTTCGACCTGGCCATCCTGCATGCCAACTGGCCGACGCTGGACGAGGCGCGCCAGGCCCTGGGCCACGTACGCCACTGCCTGGCGCCCGGCGGCGTGCTGTTGTTGCTGGCCAACCAGCCCACCGCGTGGCTGGACTTCATCTTCGGCGCGCGTGGCCAGTGGTGGAGCGACTCGGTCGCGGGCGACGCCACGCCCGCGCTGCAGCCGGCCGCCTTCTGGCGCCGCGAACTGCAGGCCCTGGGCTGCGCCTGCGAGCCGGCGGCCGACTTCCTGCCGGACACCCGCAGCGGCCCCTACCTGCTGGCGGCCACCGTGGCCACGGTGGCCGACGGCGACAGCGGCGATACGGTAGACGCGCCGCCCGCACGCCGCTGGCTGCTGCTGGCCGACGCGGCCGACGCCGCCGTGGCCAGGCCGTTGGCGGCCCAACTGCGCGCCGCTGGCCAGCAAGTGATCACGGCCGGCGATGCCCCCGAGGACGACGCCGGTCTGGCCCTCTGGCTGCAGGAGGCCGCCAAGAGCGGTCCGGTCGATGGCGTGATCCACGCCGCGGGACTGGCCGCCACCGCCCACATCGACGCCGCCGCCATGCTGCGCCACCAGGTGCGCCGCTGTGCCCTGGCCGCCGCCACGCTGCAGGCCGGGCCGCCGCTTGCCGACGCGCCGCTGTGGCTGCTGACGCGCGGCGCCGCCCAGCACCTGGCCGGCGACGACGCCGTCGCCCCCGCCGCCGACAGCGCGCTGTGGGGCTACGGCCGCACGCTGATGAACGAGTCGAACGCTGTGCGCATGCTGGATCTGCCGCGCAACATGGCCGACTTGCCCCTGGATGCGCTGACGCGCGAACTGCTGTGGCCCGACACCGAGCAGGAGCTCGTCCTGGCCGCCGGCGGCAGCCGCCACGCGCCGCGCCTGCGCCTGGCGCAGCCGCCCGCGCCGCGCGCCGACTGCCCGGCCGAAGCGCCGCAGGACGCCGCGGCGGTGCAGCTGGGCTTCGAGCTGCCCGGGCAGCTGCGCGCCCTGGCCTGGCGCCACGCGCCGCTGCCGGCGCCGGCCGGGGGCCAGCTGGAAGTGGCCGTGGCCGCCACCGGCCTGAACTTCCGCGACGTGATGTACGCACTGGGCATGCTGTCCGACGTAGCGATCGAAAACGGCTTTGCCGGCCCCACGCTGGGCCTGGAGTTCGCCGGCACGGTCACGCGCGCGGGCGCCCAGGTCCAGGGCTACGCGGCGGGCGACGCGGTGGTCGGGTTCGGACCGGCCAGCTTCGGCGACCGCGTGCTGACCACGCCCGCCGCCGTGGCCCGCGTGCCGGCCGGCATGTCGCTGGAGGCGGCCGCCACGATACCGAGCACGTTCTTCACCGCCTACTACGCGCTGCATCATCTGGCGCAGCTCGAACCTGGCGAGAAAGTGCTGATCCACGGCGCCGCGGGCGGCGTGGGCATCGCGGCGATCCAGTATGCGCAATGGCGCGGCGCCGAAATCCACGCCAGCGCCGGCACGCCCGACAAACGCGACTTCCTGCGCCTGCTCGGCGTGCAGCATGTCTACGATTCGCGCACCCTGTCCTACGCCGACGAGGTGCTGGCCAACACCGGCGGCGCCGGCGTCGACGTGGTGCTCAACTCGCTGGCCAGCGAAGCGATCCATCGCAACCTGGTGGTGCTCAAGCCCTTTGGCCGCTTCCTGGAACTGGGCAAGCGCGACTTCTACGAGAACACGCGCATCGGCCTGCGGCCGTTCCGCAACAACATCAGCTACTTCGGCATAGACGCCGACCAGCTGATGGCGCGCCGTCCCGCCCTGACCCAGCGGCTGTTCGCCGACATGATGGCGCTGTTCGAGGCCGGCGCGCTGCATCCGCTGCCGTACACGGTGTTTCATGCCGACCAGGTGGTCGATGCCTTCCGCCACATGCAGCAGGCCCGCCAGATCGGCAAGATCGTGGTCGCCGGCATGGACGAGGTCCGCCCCGCGCCTGCCACGGCGGCGCGGCCGGACGCCGCGCTCGCCCTCGATCCGCGCGCCAGCTACCTGGTGACCGGCGGGCTGGGCGGGTTCGGCCTGCGCACGGCGCAGTGGCTGGCCGACAAGGGTGCGCGCCATCTGGTGCTGGCAAGCCGGCGTGGCGCCACCGAACCCGATACGCTGGCGGCGCTGGCCGCCCTGCGCCGCCAGGGCGTGGCCGTGCACGCCGTCGCCTGCGACGTCACCGACCGCGCCGCCCTGGCGGCGCTGCTGGCCGGCATTGCGGCCGAGACGCCGCTGCGCGGCATCGTGCACGCAGCCATGGTGATCGACGACGCCCTGGTGCGCAATACCGACGCGGCGCGCATCGAACGCGTGCTGGCGCCGAAACTGCTGGGCGCGCAACACCTGGACGCGCTGACGGCCGGGCTGGCGCTGGACTTCTTCGTCTGCTTCTCCTCGGCCACGACGCTGTTCGGCAATCCCGGCCAGAGCAACTATGTCGCCGCCAACGCCTGGCTCGAAGCATTCTGCCGCGCCCGGCGCGAGCGCGGCCTGCCGGCCACCTGCGTAGCCTGGGGCGCGCTCGACGATGTGGGCTATCTGGCCCGCAACGTCAAGGTCAAGGACGCGCTGGCCGGACGCATGGGCGGCCAGGCCTTGCGCTCGGACGTGGCCCTGCAGGCGCTGGAGGACATCCTGTTGGCCGATCGCAGCGACCTGGGCGTGCTGGAGCTGGACTGGAACGCGCTGGCGCGCTTCCTGCCCAGCGCGGCCAGTCCCAAGTTCGGCGATGTGGCGCGCCGCCGCGCCCAGGCCGGCGGCCCCGACCTGAACGACGAGGACATCCGCCACCTGGCCGCCACGCTGGACGACGCCGCGCTGCAGGCCCGCCTGGTCGAGATCCTGAAAGCGGAAGTGGGCGAAATCCTGCGCGTGCCGATGGACCGCCTCGACGCGAGCCGTTCCGTGTACGACATGGGCCTGGACTCGCTGATGGGGGTCGAACTGATGGTGGCGCTGGAGAACCGTTGCGGGCTGAAATTGCCGGTGATGGCGTTGAGCGAAAGTCCCACCATCGAACAGCTGGCCGAACGCCTGGTCGCGCTGCTGCGCGGCGAATCCGACATGCCGGCCGACGCGACTGCCGCGCAGGTGCGGCAAGTGGCGGCGCAACACGCGGCCGACGTGCCGGCAGACTCCCTGGCGGAGTTCGCCGCCGATCTCGACGCCACGGCGCCTCGCCAGAAAATGATCCATTGAATCCCATGACGCACAGCAAGACCCTGCCCGGCCTGGCGGCCGGCATCAAACAGAAGCTGATCCAGCAAGCGCTGCAGCGCAAGCTGCGCAACGCGGCGCCGGCCACGGCCTCGCCGTTGGCGGCCGGTGCGCGCGTCGCCGTGGGCGACGCCCATTGCCGCTTCGACCAGCATCCGGCCTACCAGCAGTTGCGCATCATCAATGACGGCGCCGCGCAGCTGGGCATCGACAGTCCGTTCTTCAAGCTGCACGAAGGCAGCGCCGGCGCGGCCACCCGCATCGACGGCCAGCCCTACCTGAACTTCGCCAGCTACAACTACCTCGGCCTGTCCGGCGACGCGCGCGTCAACGACGCCGCCAAGCAGGCCATCGACCGCTACGGCACGTCGGTCTCGGCCAGCCGCGTGGTATCGGGCGAGCGGCCCGTGCATCGCGAGCTGGAGCGCGAACTGGCGCGGCTTTACGAAGTCGATGACGCGGTCGTTTTCGTCAGCGGCCACGCCACCAACGTATCGACCATCGGCCATCTGTTCGGCGCCAACGACCTGGTGCTGCACGACGAATACATCCACAACAGCGTGCTGCAAGGCATCCAGCTGGCCGGCGCGCGGCGCCTGTCCTTTCCCCATAACGATTGGGCCGCGCTGGACGCCTTGCTGAACGAACAGCGCGGCCATTTCGAACGGGTGCTCATCGTGCTCGAAGGCATCTACAGCATGGACGGCGACTATCCGGACCTGCCCCGCTTCATCGAGGTCAAGCGCCGCCATCGCGCCTTCCTCATGGTGGACGAGGCGCATTCGCTGGGCGTGATGGGCGCACGCGGACGCGGCATCCGCGAGCACTTCGACCTGGCCGGCAACGACGTGGATATCTGGATGGGCACGCTGAGCAAGACGCTGGCCGGCTGCGGCGGCTACATCGCTGGCGAACACGCCCTGGTCGAGCACCTGAAGTTCCTCGCGCCCGGCTTTCTGTACAGCGTGGGCATGCCGCCGGCGGTCGCCGCGGCGGCCCTGGCGGCCCTGGCGGCCCTGGCGCGCATGCGCGAAATGCCCGAACGGGTCGCCACCCTGCAGGCGCGCGGCCGCGACTTCCTGCGGCAGGCGCGCGCGCGCGGCATCGACACCGGCAGCAGCAGCGGCCTGGCCGTCATACCCGCCATCGTCGGCAACTCCAAATCGACCGCGCCTAGCCGGGCGGGGCCAACCCCATGTGCCGCAGGAACACCTGCGCCAGCTCGTCGACGCGGCGCAGGCCGGGTGCGGCGCCGCCCTGGCCGCCGGCCTGCCAGATCAGGTAATCGGTACGGCCGTCCGGCTCGCCCAGGCGCCGGTACACCTCGGCCATGATGGGCACATGGTCGCCATACACGCACAGGCCTGCCGGGCGCGACAGGCCGCGCATGGCCGCCGCCAGGCCGGTGAACATGGCGTCGGCATTGCGCAGATGCCGCGCATACGCCACCAGGTCGGCGCAGCCAGGCGCAAGCGGCCCGTCCAGCACCGCCGCGGCGTCGGCCGCGTCGACGCTTTCCCAATGCAGCGGACCATGGTTCTCCATGGTGATGACATGCACGTACAACGGCTGGCTGCCCTGCCCGGCCAGCCGCTCGGCCACGTAGCGCGCCAGCGCCGCGTCGGCCACATAGGGCCCGGCGCGCGGCGCGTCGGCGAAGGCGTCCAGGTGCACGAACTCGTCGAAGCCCAGCCAGGGCATGACCCGGTCACGGCCGTAGAAGCTGGCGTGGAAGGGATGCACGCACACCGTGCGGTAGCCGCGCTGGCGCAGATGGCTGGCCAGGCTGGGCTGCGGCTGGCGCAGGCGCCGGTACGGGTTGTAGCGGTGCACGCCCAGCGCCGACGCGGCCAGCCCGGTCAGGAAGGCGAATTCGGTGCGCACCGTATTGGCGCCCCAGGCCGCCACCTCGAGCTGGCCGTGCTCCAGGGCCTCGGCGCGCAGCGCATCCAGGCCGGCCAGCACCTCGGGCTTGAGCGTCCCGAACACGCGCCGCGCGTCGAAGAATGACTCGCTCTGCACGCTGACCAGGTGCGGCAGCGGGCCGGCGCCTGCCGCCGCGGGCGCCGCGCCGAACGGACCGGATCGCATGGCGGGCGTCCAAGGCTGGCGCTCGGCCCTTCCGTACAGCCACAGGGTGGCCACCAGACCCAGGCGCCGCAAGTCCTGATCCGCCTCGTAGGTCAGCCCGGCGTCGCGGTGGCCGGCCAGCACAGCCAGCGCCGCGCCGGCAGCCGCCAGCGCCAGCGTGGCGCCCCAGAACGGGGCCGGCGCAGCATGGGCGGCCCAGGCCGCCGTGCGCGCCCCGGTAGCCGAGGGCTCCAGCGCCAGTCCGGCCCACAACGCCAGGCCGTACCCGCACGCCAGCAGCAGCGCCGCCGGCCATCCCAGGAACGGCAGGTACAGGCGCGGATGGCGCAGCGCATCGGTGAAGTATTCGAAATCGCTGTAGACGAACGGCTCGCGCAGCACGCGCGCCTTGGCGGCGCTGACCAGCACCAGCACCGCCTCGATGGCCAATACGTTGATCGCGCCGAAGTACGGCCGGCGAAACAGGGCCAGCTCGAGCGCGAACAGCAGGGTCCAGACGCCGGCATGCAGCAGCAGCGTCCAGGCCGGCCGCCGCCATGGCGGCTGCACCGGCGGACGCAGCAATGCCTCCAGCGCCCACGACAGCACCAGTCCGCCGGCCCAGGCGGGCGCCAATGCCAGCCAGAACGTCTCAGCCACCGTAGCCCAGCCAGCGCAGCAGGCGGCTGGAGACCGCCGGGTGCGCGAGCCCCAGGAACCAGCAGCCCAGGTTGAGCGGAAACGGAAAGCTGATGCGCGCGCGGTTGGCCGCCAGCCCGCGCCGTATCGCGCGGGCCGCTTTCCCGGGCGGCCACAGGAATGGCTTGGGCCCTGGCATGGCCGCGCACATCGGCGAGGCCACGTAGCCCGGCATGATGACATTCACCCGCACGCCCTGCGGCGCCAGCCAGTCGCGCAACGCCTCGCCATACGCCTTGACCGCGGCCTTGCTGGCGCTGTAGCTGGGCGTGTCGGGCAGGCCGCGCCAGGCGGCCAGCGAGCTCATCAGCGCGATCTGCCCCTGGCCGCGCGCGCGCATGGCCGGCAGCAGGCCATGCACCGTCGCCTGGGCCGCGCGCAGATTGGTGTCCATCACCATGCACACGTCTTCCCAGCGCTCGCCGGCGCGATCGGGCCCGATGTCGATATTGACGCCCGCGTTGATGATGGCCAGGTCGGGCGGGTGCGTAGCGTTCACCTCCTCCAGCCACGCCAGCAGGCGCTCGGTGGCGCGGATGTCGAAAGCCGCCACGCTGAGGGTGGCGCCGCGCTCGCGGCACAGCCCGGCCAGCTCGTCGAGCCGCCCCAGGCGCCGGCCTTGCAGGATCAGCCGCACGCCGGGCGCGGCGTACTCCAGCGCCAGCGCCCGGCCGATCTCGCCGCTGGCGCCGGTCAGCAGCACGCATGCCGGCCAGTTCGATCTCATAGCAATTCCTCCAGGGCCGAGCGCGGCGCCGTCAGGCGTCCCACCGCATTGGCCACCGCCAGGTCGATGCCCGGCGCGCAATAAAAGCCGCCGTTGACCTGGGTGGCATGGATCACCACGGCCTGGAACGCGGCGAACAGGGCCGCCTGTGGCGGCGTGGGGTCGCGCCAGAAATCGTCCAGCGTGTGCTGGCAGGTAAGTCCCGGCATGGCGTAGATGGGCTGGCTCAGCGCCAGCGTGGCGCAGCCGGCCGCCAGCGCCGCGCTGCCCACGGTGCTGTTGACCGTCACCACGCCGGCGGCGTGCGCCAGCAAGCCGGGCAGATGCCCGGTCTCCAGGTAGCGCACGCGCCGCTGCAGGCCGTGGCGCCGGGCGGTTTCCGCGGTAACCCGGCGCTGGTCGACGAAGCCCGGATCGAGCGGGTGGTTCTTGACCACCAGCAGGCAGTCCGGCGGCGCGTGGCGCGCGAACGAGGCCATCACCGCATCCTGGACCTCGCGCATATCGCCGTAGGGAGAGTGGTCGCGGATCTGCGCGTCGCTGTCCAGCTGCAGCGGCAGCAGGAAGAAGCGCGCGCGCCGCGCCGCCAGGTCGGCCATGGCGCGGGCGTCCTCGGCGCGCCGGGCGCGCAAGCGCAGGGCCCGCCGCACATAGGCGGCGTACTCGCGCGCCGCGCCATGCGGCGCGTGCGTGCGATAGCGCGGAAACAGCAGCGGGTTCCAGGCGTTGCATGCGTGGTAGGCCACGTCGTGCCAGGCGCGCAGCCAGAACGGCGACCTGAACGCGCGCGGGCTGGCCTGCGGCACGCGCGCGGCGCTGGCGCGATACCACGCCGGATCGCGCGGCAGCGACGAATGCGCGTTCACGCCGCCGCGCTCCAGCGTCACCCAGTGCGGCCGGAAATAACCCTCTTCGAACACATGCACGCGCACGCCGCGCGCGCGGGCCAGCGCGACCGCCGGCCGATGCACCGGCCGGCGGTCGCCGAACAGCACGATGTCGCTGACGGCGTGGCGCTCCAGCAATTCGGCGTAGAAATCGCCGCAGGCCTGCGCCGCGCCGCGATAAGCGTACGCCTGGCCGCCGCGCCAGTACGCCGCGTCGCCCACCGTGTAGTTGACGCGGCGCACCGCATGGCCGCGTTCGCGCAGCGCCCGCCCCAGGCGATCGAAGAACGGCGAACAGACGCCCTGCAGGAACAGGAACGAGGCGCTCATGCCATGCTCCGGCTCATCGGGCCAGCCACAATGTCTGCAGCTTGCGCACCTGGCGGCGCGCATAGCCGGCGCGCAGCCCTTGCAGGCGGCCTTCGCGCTGCAGGCGTTCGCGCGTCTCGAAAATATGCGTCAGCACCGCCTCGCACGTGGTGTATCCGCGCAGTTCCCAATCCCAGTACAGCGGATAGCGCAGCAGCGTGCCGGCGACCAGCTCGTCCAGGCTCAGCCGGCGGGTGCGCCGGTCGCGCGGCCAATCGGCGGCGCGGTCCTCGGTCAGGCCCCAGCCGGCATAGAACGGCTTGCCGTACGTCACCACGCGCTTGTCGCGCAGCAAGGCGTCGAAGCCCGTCAGCGAGGTCATGGTGTGCACCACGTCGCACGCCTGGATGCAGCTGACCACCGACAGCGCGGACTCGACATGATCGGCATGGCGGCGCGCCTCGCGCAGCGCCACGCGGCCGCGGCGGTTGCGGCTGACCACGTCCGGATGCGGCTTGTAGACGATGTAGGCGTCGGGATGCGCGGCGCGCGCGGCCGCCAGCAGGTCCAGGTTGGTGCGGACTTCGTCGCAGCCCAGCCGCACCGACGCATCGTCCTCGACCTGGCCGGGCACCAGCACGATCTCGCGCCCGCGCGCCGGCCAGTCGGCCGGCTGGGGCTGCGCCACGTTGTACTTGGTGATGCCGTGGGCGACCACCAGCGCGCGGATGCGCGCCGCGCTGGCCAGCTCTCCCAGGCTGAACCCGCCCCGGTTCAATTCATGCTCCAGATCGCTGGGCTGGCGGGGGTCGAAGTAGATGCCCCGCCCGTCCAGCGCCAGGCTCAGCGGCCGGATCAGGTCCGACCCCAGGCCGACCGACCGCAGGAAGCCATCCTCCACGGCCAGCACCGCGCAACCGCTCTGTTCGGCCAGCTCGGCCACGCCGGCGGGCGCCCGGGCGCCCCAATGCACCAGGGCGTCGCCCGCGGCCGGCCGCAGGTCCCGCGCGCGGGCGGCGTCGGCGGCGAACACCGCCTGGCCGGGCTTTAACGCCAGCATGGGCGCCAGCGCGGCCGCCTTCCAGCGGCGCATGCCCACGCCGATCACGCGCGACGGCAGGCGTTGCGCCATGTCGCGCTGGCGCGTCAGCCAGTCGATCACGTCGAAGATCGTGCCGCGGCGATGCAGCACCGGATCCAGGTAGCGGGTGTAGTGGAAATACGCGCCGGCGAACAGCTCCTCGACGCTGCGCGCGCGGCCGCGCCGCTCGCAGCGCTGGCGATCGTCGGTCACGCCCCAGCCGGCATACCAGGGCATGCCGAAGCAGATCACGGGCTTGTCCAGCATCAAGGCTTCGAACCCCATCTGCGAACTGACCACATAGACCCGGTCCATCTGTTCCAGCAAGGCCAGGGGATTCATGTCGTGGCGCAGCGCCAACGTATCGGCGTCGTCGGTAACCCGCGACAGATAGCCCGACTTGTCGCCGGCCGCCACCTCGGGATGCGTCTTGACGCAGATCAGCGCGCCAGGGTTCTCCGCCCGCGCCGCCGCCAGCATGGCCTCGAAGGTGGCCGCCTCGGCGCAACCCAGGGTCACGCTCATGTCGCCTTCGGTCTGGTCCACCACCAGCACCCGGCGCCGGCCGTCGGCCGGCACGCCGGTGGCCAGGAAGCCGCCATGGTTGTACTTCGACAGGCGGCGTTCGCGCACCAGCTCCATGGCTTCGGGCACGGCGTCCTCGATGCCGTCGAGCAGCGTGCGCGACGACGCCAGCAGGCACTCCAGCTCGGATTCGCGCGTCGCGTCGTAGTAGATGCCCAGGCGATCGACCACCAGCGACAGAGGCGGAAAATGGCGCCCGGTGCCGAACGAGCGCAGGAAACCGTCTTCCAGCGCAATGTAGGGCACGCCCAGCGAACGGGCGCGGCGCCGCGCCGCCCGGCGGCCAGAAGCGCCGGTAGCGGGTGACCGGCGCGCCCAGCAGCTCCGTCAGGTACGGAATACGCGCGATGCCTGACGAATGAAGCTCGATCATCGCAGGAACTGCTTGTACCAGGGCATGGCGGCTTCCAGCCCGCGCAGGATGTCGTAGGCCGGCTCGTAGCCCAGCAGCTTGCCGGCCTTGCCGATGTCGGCCTGCGAGTGGCGCACGTCGCCGGCGCGGAATTCCGCGTACACCGGCGCCTTCTCGTACGACACGCCCTGCCCGGCCAGCGCGCGCCGCAGGTGCTCGAACAGCTCGGTCAGCGTCGTGCGCGCGTTGTACGCCACGTTGTAGACCTGGTTCGCGCCTTCCGGTGCGGCCATCGCCGCCAGCAGGTTGGCCTGCACCGCGTTCTCCACGAAGCAGAAGTCGCGGCTGGTCTGGCCGTCGCCGTTGATCACGACGTCCTCGCCCTTGATCATCGCCGCCGTCCACTTCGGAATCACCGCCGCGTACGCGCCGTCCGGGTCCTGGCGCTTGCCGAACACGTTGAAGTAGCGCAGCCCCACGCTGGAAAACCCGTACGAGCGCGCGAACACGTCGGCGTACAGCTCGTTGACGTACTTGGTCACCGCGTACGGCGAGAGCGGATTGCCGATGCGCTCCTCGACCTTGGGCAGGTCGGGATGGTCGCCGTAGGTCGAGCTCGAGGCCGCATAGACGAACGCCTGGACCTGCGCGTCGCGCGCGGCCACCAGCATGTTCAGGAAACCGCCGATGTTGACCTCGTTGGTCGTGATCGGGTCTTTCAGCGAACGCGGCACCGAACCCAGCGCGGCCTGGTGCAGCACCCGGTCCACGCCCTGCACGGCGCGCTGGCAGGCCGCCAGGTCGCGGATGTCGCCTTCGATGAAGGTGAAGCGCGCCCATTGCTCGGGCGTCACCGCCGCGCGCACCTCGTCCAGGTTGTGCTGGTGCCCCGTGGCGAAGTTGTCCAGCCCCACCACCGCCTGGTCCAGCCCGAGCAGCGTCTCGAGCAGGTTCGAGCCGATGAAGCCGGCGCAGCCGGTCACCAGCCATTTCTGGGGTTGGGCCCGCAACTGCGCGCACGTGGTCTCAAAGCGATTCGTCATGGAGTTCCTTCTTACAGCCTCAGGTCAGCCTGGTCGGGGGCCAGCACATACTTCAGGTCGTACAGGATGTGCTCGGCCTTGCCGAACTTGCGGATCGCCTCGGCGCCCATCTCGACGAACTGGTGGTGCGACACCGCCAGGATGACCGCGTCGTACGCCCCGGCGGCCGGCTTGGCCACCGGCGTGATGCCGTACTCGTGCTCGGCCTCGGCCGGGTCCACCCACGGGTCGTACACGTCCACGTCGACGTGGTACTCGCCCAGCTCGCGCACGATGTCCACCACGCGCGTGTTGCGCAGGTCGGGGCAGTTTTCCTTGAACGTCAGGCCCATCAGCAGCACGCGCGCGCCCTCGACGTGGATGCGGCGCTTGGCCATGGCCTTGACCAGCTGCGAGACCACGTAGCCGCCCATCGAGTCGTTCAGGCGGCGGCCCGCCAGGATGATCTCGGGGTGGTAGCCGATCGACTGCGCCTTGTGCGTCAGGTAGTACGGATCCACGCCGATGCAGTGCCCGCCCACCAGGCCCGGACGGAACGGCAGGAAGTTCCACTTGGTGCCGGCGGCCTGCAGCACGGCCTCGGTGTCGATGCCCATCTTGTTGAAGATCAGCGCCAGCTCGTTGATCAGCGCGATGTTGACGTCGCGCTGCGTGTTCTCGATCACCTTGGCGGCCTCGGCCACGCGGATGCTCGAGGCTTTGTGGGTGCCGGCCGTGATGATCTCGTTGTACAGCTGGTCGACCAGCTCGGCGACTTCCGGCGTCGAGCCCGAGGTCACCTTCTTGATGGTGTTGACGCGGTGCGCCTTGTCGCCCGGGTTGATGCGCTCGGGGCTGTAGCCGGCGTAGAAGTCCTGGTTGAACTTCAGGCCCGACACGCGCTCGAGCACCGGCACGCAGTCTTCCTCGGTGGCGCCCGGGTACACGGTCGATTCGTAGATCACGATGTCGCCGCGCTTGAGCACCGCGCCGATGGTCTCGCTGGCCTTGACCAGCGGCGTGAGGTCGGGCTGCTTGTACTCGTCGATCGGCGTGGGCACGGTGACGATGAACACATTGGCCTTGCCCAGTTCCTCGCGCTCGGCGGTGTAGCTGAGCTGCCCGGCCTGGGCCAGTTCGTCGTCCTCGACTTCCAGGGTGTGATCGTGGCCGGCCTTGAGCGCGGCGATGCGGCGCTCGTTGATATCGAAGCCAATCACCGGGCGCTTCTTGCCGAACTCCACGGCCAGCGGCAGCCCGACATACCCCAGGCCGACGACGGCGAGATGAACATCTGCAGGATTGGAAAACTTCTTCGGCATTGGTGCTACCTTCCAGTGAAAATTAGTAAGTACCCACGCGTTGGCCCACGATCAGGACCTGCACGATAGGCGTAATGATCTTTTCCCATTCGTACATGGGCGCATTACTGACATACACCACGTCCTCCGGCAGCAGCTCGAATTGCTTGGCCAGGAACATGGACTCCGGATTGCGCATGTTCAGCCTGAACACCGTGGGCCGCGGGCGGCCATCGGCGTTGCGGCCGTCCAGGCGAAAAACGAATACCCCGGTGGCGTCGGCCGCGCGGTCGTTCAGGCCTCCGGCCACGCCCAGGGCGTCGAGCAGATTGGTCTGGTTCGACGGCAGTTCGTGCAGGCCCGGCTTGGTGAGGGCCCCCATCGCCACAAAACGCTTCAGGTTCGGTTCGACCACCAGTTCGGAGCGCGGCTCCACCGCCACGTTGCGGCCGTTGAGCAATTGCTGGTAAGGAATGCGCTGCACCTTGCTGCCAGTCCGGATCACCACGTCGGCCTGGTAGGCCGGCAGGGTCGAGCCGCCCGCCTGCGTGATCGCATCCAGCGCCGTCAGCGGGCCCTTGTTGCCGCCGAAGCGTCCCGGGCGCGGCACCGCCCCGGCCACCAGCACCGAATTGGAGCGGTCGTCGGCCAGATCCACCATGACCTGCGGCTGCACCGCCGCGGTATTGCGCAGGCTGCCCTTGACGAGCTGCTCGATCTGCGCCAGCGACTTGCCCTGCACTTTCAGGCGGCCCGCATAGGGCAGCGAGATGCTGCCGTCGGCCGCGACCCGCACGGCTTCGAACACCGTGCCGCCGGCGGCCAGCGGCGCGAACAGTCCGGTCTCCATGCTGTCGGCTACCAGGATGCGCAGCACATCGCCCGGCATCACGCGCATATTGCCCACGTAGCCGTCCGAGGTGGCGCCATCCTTGGACACCGCCTTGACCAGCACATAGGGCGCAATGGTGTCGGCGCGCAGGTCCACCAGGTCGTAGGAGCCGGGCTTGGCGCCGGTCGCGTCGGTCGACCCACCGTCCATGATGGCCGATCGCGTCGGGCCCGACCCGGAGAGAATGCTGCAGCCCGACAGCAGGGCCAGCAGCGCGATGCTCAGGCAACGTATGAGTCTATGGTTCATGGTCCGTCTTGGTACTCCGGTAGAAACTGGGAAGGCGCCAGCGCGCCGCTCGAAGCGGCCAGCGCGGCCCGGATGCGCGTATGCATGTACCCGGCCAGCACCGGCTCGAACTCCGGCGAATAATGGTTCATGTCGGCGCCGTCGCTGGCCAGCAGGCGCGCTGAAGGCCAATCGGGCGCGGCATCCAGCGGGTCGATCACGTGCACCTGGTGCAGTCCGCGCGCGGCGGCCTTGATGCGCGCCACGTGGCGGACCCGCGCGGCGATGCGGCGCCCGTCGGCGCGCTCGGCGTCGACGTGGGTCACCACCAGCACGGGCTTGCCCAGGCGCAGCGCCAGGTACATCAGGTCGGCGCGCACCACGGCCTCGCTGTCCTCGGCGCAGCGCGCCTCGCGCAGCACGCGCAAGCCGCCCGCCAGCACCGTCTCCTCGGCCTGGTCTCGGTACAGGCCGGCCACGGCCTCGTAGGCTTCGGGCGCCACTTCGCCGGCGCGCACCAGCGAGCGCCACCAGTTGCGGCCTTCGTCGCCCAGCTCGCGCACCAGGTGCTTGACCACCAGGTTCTTCTGCAGGAACACGCCATTGACGCTCACGCTGCGCTCCGAAGCCGCCTCGACCAGCACCGCGTCGGCCTGCGCCAGTTCGTCGGCGCGCGCCGGCGTCACCACGGGCGTGCGGCCGGCCGGAAACATGAACGGCAGCAGCTGGGAGTCGGGACGCGTCCGGTCGGCCAGCCATTGCACGCGCTGCACCGCCTCGCGCGTACTGTGGATGTAGCCGCTTATCCCGGCCGTCAGCGGCTGCACCAGGCCGCCGTCGTGCAGCAGGCGCGCCGGCCGGTGCACACGGCAACTGCCCAGCACGAAGAGTTTGGGCGGCATGGTCATGGCATCTGGTAGCACCGGACCGTCGATGCAATCATCTGGTTGAGCGAAAAACGCGCCGAGGCCCAGTCGGCCGCCTTGCGCGCGATCCCCGGGTCGGCCGCGCACATGTCGTGGATGCGCGCCAGCGCCTCGGCCACGTCCGGCGCGGTCACCGTGTCGGCCGGCAGGGTAAGCCCCGTCACGCCTTCCTGCACCGCCTCGCCGGCGCCGCCGGCCAGCGTCGTCACCACCGGCACGCCCGAGAACTGCGCCTCGATCAGCACATTGGGCAGCCCTTCGAAGCGCGACAGCAGCAGGAACGCGTTGAACTGCGTCAGCCAGTAGCCCACCCGCCTGGACAGGCCGGTAAACAGGATGCGCTCGCCCATGCCCAGCCGCTGCGCGAACTCCCGCACCGACTCCAGCAGCGGCCCACCGCCCACCATGATGAAGCGGACATTCGGGTGGCTGGCGGCAAAGCGCTGCGCCGCCTCCACCCACAGGAACGGGCGCTTGTTGTCGTCGACCCGCATGACCGTGCCGACGGTAAAGCGCGCGTCCGAAGTGCGGGCGTCGAACTGCGCCATCATGGCGGTGCAGGCGTCGTCCTGCACCGACTTCAGCGGCGCCAGCCCGTTGTAGACCACCGGAATGCGCCGCTCGTCCACGCCCAGCCAGTCGGCATAGCGATGCGCGGCGAATTGCGAATTGGAACTCAGCGCCACGCCGCGCATCTTCAGCAGTTCCGAATAAATGATGTCGTACTCGACGCGATAGCGGTCCGGCCGGTCCACCGGCGGCATGGTGCGCACCGACAGCACGATGCGCGGCACGCCGGCCAGCAGCGCCGCCAGCGCGCAGGCGAAGATCGAACCGTCCTGCCAGATATGCACCACGCTGGGCACCGACGACCGCATCACGTCGGTCAGCTTGGTCGTTCCCTCGATGATCTGCTTGGGCAGGAAGCGCAGGTACTCGCGGTACGGCGCCAGCAGCGACGAGAACTCGCAGCCGCCCCATGCCTGCATGTCCGAATAGACGGAAACCGGGATGCCGGCGTCGCGCAGCGTGGCGGCGAAGAAATCGGCGCCTTCGCGGCTGCGCAGCGAGCGGCACACGACCTGCACCGGACCCAGCACGCCGTAGCCGGCAATCGATTGCCCCTGCTGGATGGCGCTTTGCAGGGCCACGGCGGTGTTGACGAATTGACGCTCGGCGCCGCCGGCGCCCAGCGAGCCATTGATCATCAGCACCGGACCGACGAACGATTCCGGCCCGGCATCGTATTCCGCATTGCGGCGCCGGCCGATCTCCTGCAGCATTTTCTCCAGCACCAGGATGCTGACCGGCACATCGCGCCCATCGCCCTCCACGCCCAGGCGCCGCAACGCGGCCAGGTCGGCATTCAGGTCCACCAGCCGCCGCGTCAGCTTGCGCGCGCCGTCGCCGATGGCGTCCAGCCCCGCCTGCAGCACATCGCGGGCGCGCCACAGCGCGCCGCGGCGCGTCAGCGACTGCGCCCAGCCGACATAGCCGTTCTCGAACTCGGGGTGTTGCCGGGACAGCCGCTCGAAGCAGGCGTCGGCCTGCTCGCTCTGCCCGATTTCGTCCCAGCTCTTGGCTTCCAGCAGGATCTCCCGTGCGCTGCTGCTGCCGCCGGAGAAGTACAGTTCGATCTCGGCGCGCCCGGCTTCGATGCCCTGCTGGCGCTTGACGCCGCGCAGCATGAGGATGAAAGCCTCGGAAGAGTCGGGAAAGCGCTGATGGATGCCGCGCCATACCGCCAGGCCTTCATCGCTGCGGTGGGCCGCCTCCAGCGCCCGCGCCACCAGCACCTGGAACAGCTCGGTATGCGGATAACGCCGGACGTAATCCAGCAGTTCGGGCAAGGCGGCCGCCGGCTTGTGGACCGCCGCATGGCGCTCCAGCACCTGGCGCGCCTGCTGCAACAGCTCGCGGCCGGCTTCTTCCGACTCGCCCGGCTCGGCCAGCGCGGCCTCGAGCAGGTCGAGAATCGTCGGCCCGGACGCCGGGCCGCCGGTCGGGCCGGCCGCGGTATCGGCGCGGCGCGGCTTGCGGATGCGGGACAGAAACGAAAACATGGCGTGATCTCGTTGACGGTTGAACGATGGCTCAGGCGTGGTCCTTGACGGCGTAAACCACCAGCACCGCCACGATCCACAGAATGAAAAGACCCAGCAGGCCCAGCGCGGTATCGGTGAAGCGGCGCGGGTACAGCGACTCGTCGGCCAGCTGCGGCTGCGAGGCGATCACCGTGTACAGCACCTGGCGCGCCGCCAGGCCGCGGGCGTCCTCGAGGGTTTTCAGGGCGCCGGTGTAGTACGCCTCGGCGAATTGCCGCTCGGTCTCGGCCGACTCGTACTCGCGCAGCAGCTTGGACAGCGTGTTGCCGTTCTCGCTGCGCCCACCGCTGATCTGATGGTCATTGAGGTCCTTGAGCTGGCGCATCAGCGCTTCGTGGCGCGCCTTGACGCGCTCGTAGGCCGGGCCGCTGCGCAGCCCGCCACGCCCCATCGCGTCCAGTTCCGCGGCCGCGGTGGCCACGTCGCCGCGCACCTTGGCCGCCAGCTGCAGATTGGCCTCCGCCTCCTTGACGGGGTCCAGCACGCCCGTGCGGGCCCGCAGGTCCTGGACCTGCACCCGTGCCTGCGCCAGGCGCTTTTCGGCGATGCCGACCTCGACGCGGGCGAAGTCCACGCTGTCCTCGCGCGACTTGGCCGACATCTGGTTGACCAGCTTCTCGCTGGCCTGCAGGATCGCCTGGGCCAGTTGCAGCGATTCCTCCGGCGAGAAGGCCCGCACCCGCAGGATGATCGCGCCGGTGGACATGTCGAATTCGATGTCCACCATGCGATTCCATTGCCGCCACAGGCCTTCCTCGGTCTCGTCCTGGTTCATGCCGTACCAGAAATCGATCATCGGCTTGGACCACATCTCGCGCAGGTTCAGTTCCTTGTCCAGCTCCTGTACGATCTGGCGCGATTTCACATAATCGACCACGGCGAACGAATCGACGAACAGCTCGGTCGCCATCGCGCCGCTGCCCATCGACGAATGCCCGTCGCGGTTGGCGCTGGCCTGCTGCATCTGCGAGCCCGCGCGCAGCCCGAAGCGCGCCTCCGAGACATACTGGTCGGACGCAATGAAGAACAGGTACAAGGCCAGCAGCACGCCGGGAATGCCGATCAGCGCGATGGCGGACCAGCGCAGGTAATTGGCGGGCTTGCCCGGCGTCATGCCGGGCAGGCGCGGCCCTGTATAGGTTTTCTCCGTACTAGTCATAGTCGCTTCTGGATTCAGGTGAATTGCCGATCGAATCGGGCTCAGGATTGCTCAGCGTCGACCGTGTCGACGACCGGCTCGGCCTCGGCCGCCGGCGCGGGCGCGCTCTGCGTGTAGCGCGCGATGGTTTCGTCCAAGGGGCCGTAGTGCGCCATGGTGCCGTGCTGCATGATCACGCCGTGGCTGCAGAAGCGCCGCACCGTGGTGGGCGCGTTGGCCGCCATGATGATGGTGGCGCCGCGCGAGCGCTCGGCGAACACCTCGAGACATTTGCGCTTGAAGTTCACGTCGCCGACCGCGGCCATCTCGTCGACCACGTACACATCGCAGCGCAGCGCCATCGATATGCCGTAGGACAGCCGCGCGCGCATGCTGTTGGCGTAGGTGACCACAGGCAGGTCGAACGACCGCCCCAGTTCAGAGAAGTCGTAGACGAAGCGCTCCACGTCCGGGACATCGCAGCCGTAGATGCGCGCGATGAAGCGCACGTTGTCGCGGCCGGTCATGTTCGAGCTGATGCCGCCGGCGAACCCCAGCGGATACGAAATGCTGACCGCCCGCTGCACCGTGCCCGAGTCGGGCAGCTCCATGCCGCAGATCATGCGCAGCAGCACCGATTTTCCCGAGCCGTTGCCGCCCAGGATGGCCAGGTTCTCGCCGCCGCGGAAATCGAACGACACGTCATCGAGAATGCGCCTGATGCCTTTCTTGGAGCGATAGCCCTTGCAGACATTGCGCAGCGAAATGATGGTGTCCTGGTCCATGGCCGTCTCCATCAACGGGTGTGCAGCCGGCGGCGCATGGCGCGCTCCAGGCACAGCCCCAGCACGACGCTGCCCACGGCCCACTTGATCAGATAGCCGCGGTCCAGCGTCAGCGAGCTGAAATGGGTGAAATACCCGGCGCGGAACCACTCGATGGCATGCACCAGCGGATTCCAGACCAGCACGCGGCGCGCCTGCTCCGGCAACGCATCCACCAGGTAGAAGACGCCCGACAGCAGGTACAGCGGGCGGGTCAGCGCCGAATAAAGGTGCTCCCACGACTTGAACAGCATGTTCAGCACCGCGTTGATCAGGCCCACGCCGAAGCCCAGCAGGAATGTGAACAGCGCGGCGGCGGCGCACTCTTCCAGGCGCTGCGGCAGGATCAGCTTGCCGCCCAGCATCACCAGGAACAGCAGGATGGCGAACACCGCCACCCAGGTCAGCGCCTGCAGCAAGGCCTTGGCGAACACGATGTCCATGTTGGTGATCGGCGGCAGCCGCAGCAGCGACGCATTCGACGAAATCGACCGTGCCAGCCGCGACGACGTGTGGCTGAACAGGAAGAACGGCATGATGCCGGTGATGAAGAACATCTGCAGGTTGCCGACCGGCGCCTGCCGGCCCCACACCACGTAGATGGTGGACAGCACCGCCACGTGCAGGATCGGCTCGATCAGCGCCCACAGATAACCCAGGCGCGTGCCGCCGAAGCGCACCCGTGTTTCGCGAAATATCAAAGACCCGATCACCCGCGCCTGTACCGTCAGCGCCGAGCTCAAACCTGGGCTCCCGATACCTGCATCCTTCGCTCCCTTGCGGCGCGCTTAATAACCCGATGGATTATCGGCGCGCCACTTCCATATAAACAAAAACAAAACCGCCCAAAATGTCGGACGGCAGTCGGAACGGGAGAATGATAATTTCGGGGCACCGGCCGTTGATTTCAAGATATATCAAATCAACACCATCCATGCGGCGATCAATCGCTTCACAAAAATGGTGTATTGGCAGCCTATAATCCAGGTGCATCACAACCGGGATTTTCCCGGCAAACCAATGCCGCGCATCCGTCGACGGCCGGGCGGCACACTTGCAAGGCCGCCATGCTGCGCACCGCACTGCTTAATATTTATCAGAAAAGAGTACAAGCGCTTACCAGCCGCCTGCCGCTGGCGCAGTTGCTGGCGCGCGCCGCCGATAATCCCGCCCTGCTCAATCGGCTGGGTCTGTTCCAGAGCGCCGCGGCCGTCCCGGCGCGCGGCGCCGAACAGGGACTGTGCCGGGCGCGGGCCGCGCTGGAATGCAGCCACGCGGCCCGCCGCCCCGATCCCGCGCGGCTGCGCGCCCGCGTCTCCGACCATGCGCGGCGCCAATACGCCCTGACGCTGGCGCGTCACGACCCCGAAAGCGCGCGCCAATGGCTGGCGCCAACCGACTGGGAACTCGATCTCGCCCTGGACCTGGCTGCCGGCCGCGCTGACCTGGCCTTACACAAGGCAAGGAAATCTGCGAGCAATATTAGTAAATCAAAGAATTTGCATGAAATTCTTGCTGCAGCGCACACCTGCCTGGGGGATTTCTCTGCGGCCAGAAATAATTTATCGCAGCTACTGACAGATTCGCGCATTTACGTGCCGCCCGGCGACACGCCGCTGCGGCCCGCCGATTTCATTGGCCTGGCGCCGATTTCCCCCCGGCCCGTCGCCGCCGGCGCCCCGCTGATAAGCGTCATAATCTGCGCCCGTGACGCCGCGCCTTATATCAACAATGCGCTGCAATCCATACAGGCGCAAACCTATCCTAATATTGAAATCATTGCGATAGATGACGGCTCGACCGATAACACATTTCAACATCTGAGCGCCGCCGCCGCTCAAAATCCGCGTATAAATATCGCCAGGACGAAAAACCACGGCGTATATGCGGCTCGCAATATGGCCCTGCAGCGGGCAAAAGGCGAATTCATTACCTTTCTCGATGCCGACAACATAATGCTGGCCACCCGCCTGCAGGATCAGGCGGCCCTGCTGCAGGCAAGCGGCGCCTGCGCCGCCGTCAGCCGCCTGCTGCGCCTGACGGCCGACGGACAACTGGCCGCCCCGCGCGTGTTTCCCTTCGTCCGGCACAACCCCTGCTCGCTGATGATCCGGCGCGACGCGCTGGCCGTCATCGGGCAGTTCGAGGAAATGCGCTTCGGCGCCGATGAGGAGTACGAGCATCGCATGCAGGTTCTTTTGGGTTTCCACAGCATCGCCCGCAGCCGCGCGGTCCAGACCGTGGCCTTGCACCGGCCGCAGTCGCTGACCCAGCACGGCGCGACCGGCCTGGGCTCCGACCAGGGCAGACAGCGGCGGATCGCCTACCGCGAGACCTGGATGCGGCGCCACGCCAGCCTGGCGCCGCTACGCACGCCCTGACGCCACGCACCACTTTCTTTGCGCCCATGGAACACGACAACAATACCGTACGCCACATGTCCGCCCCGGCCGCTCGCCGGGCAGCCGCGCCGGACCGCCTGCGCCAGCTGACCCAGGAGAACGAGCTGGCCTACTCCCGCCTGGAACAGGAGCGCGCCGCGCGCGTGCAGGCCGAGAAAGACCTCGCCGGCGTCAAGGCGCTGCTGCGCGAAACCAACCAGCAGCTCGCCAAGCAGCGCCGCACGCTGACCTGGCAGTTCGGCGAGGCGGTCACGCGCGCGCGCACGCTGAAGGATTACGTGCTGCTGCCCTACCGCCTGATCAAGCTGTCCGAAGACCATCGCCGCCAGAGCCGCCACGCGCCCGTGGTGCGCAAGCACGCCTCGGCCGCACTGCCCGCCGAAACCGCCAGCGCCATCAAGGAGGCGCTGGAGTACGTCAAGCGGGTGCGCAGCCCCGAGGTCATCCTGTGGATCGGACGCCAGCCGTGGCCGGCCGAAGTACGCGCCAAGGTCTTCTGCGAAGTGGCCAAATGGGCCCGCACCAGCTATCCGCAGATCGCCGAGCAAATCGTCCAGCAACTGCTGGGGCTCGACCCCGCCGCGCCGCACGTGCGCCAGCTCGCATTCAGCCTCTATGACGCCGGCATCGTCGACGCGTCGGCCCAGCTGCTGCGCGCCGCCCGCACCGCCGGGGCCACCTTCAGCACGGCCGAGCGCCTGCGCGCCGAGCGCATCGAACATGCGCAAGGCATCCTGGCCCAATCCATCGAACCCGCCGCGCGCGGCGACTACACCTTCGATTTCGACGCGCAGGGTCCCATCGTCATCCTCTCGCCCGTCTCCATCCTGCAAGGCCGCAACGCCGCCAGCAACGCGCTGCACCGCTTCGCGCTGAGCATGCAGGCCCGCTACGGCGACACCATGGTCATCAGCCTGGCCGCTCAGCACGCCGAATCCGCCGACGCCGCGCCCGGCCAGCAGGCCGACGCCGCGCTGCATGCGCGCACCGGGCTGGTCGTCGATGGCGTCGCGTACCGCCATGCGCCGGCCATATCGCGCCAGACGCCGTCGTTCCAGGACGTGTGCGCGGCCATGGCCGAGACGGTGCTGGCCGCCACGGTGCGCCAGCAGCCGCGCGCGGTGCTGGCCTGGGACGACGCCTATTGCGCGCTGGGGGCCAGCGCGGCGGCCCAGACCCTGCGCGTGCCCTATGGACTGGTGCTGCAAAGCCTGGACTTCTTCCAGAAGACGGCGGCCAACCATCTGCTGTCCGAGCGCGCGCGCGTCGACCTCAATCTGTTGACCCTGGCGGCGCGCCAGGCGGATCTGCTGGCCTTGGGCTCCCCGGCGCTGCAAGGCGCGCTGGAGAACCTGCTGGACGGCTCGCGCCCGGTCGCGCTGGTGCCGCCGCTGCCCCTGCCGCCGATGAATCACCGCAAGGAAGCTCCCCCGGACCTGGCCGCCACGCTGCGCCGCCTGGAGGGCAAGCGGGTGTTCGCCGTGACCGAGGACGAGCCGGCCGTGGCGACGGCGCGCGCGCTGATCGATCTGTATGCGGAAATCTCGTTCGTGCAGCCCGATGCCGTCTTGCTGGTCATGTCCAACGGCAAGGCTGCCGCCGCGATGCGCCACCATGCCGTGGCGATCGGCCTGCAGGAAGGCCAGGTGGTATTCGCTCCGCCGGCCAGCGACGCCATCTCGCGCGAGCAACTGCTGCGGCGCGTCGAGATCGCCCTGTTCCCCTACGTCGACAACCGCGCCGAAGTCAGCCTGGTGCCGTCGGCCGCGGCCCTGCTCGAATGCATGGCGCTGGGCGTGTGCCCCGCCGTCGGCCCGGCGCCCGCCTACGCCGCCCATGTGGAGGCTGGCCGCAACGGCGTGCCGATCGACCTGAACGCGCCCGCCGCCGAAACCGCCGCGCACCTGCAGCAGGTGCTGGGCGAGGCCGGCGAGCTGGGCAAGCGCGCGCGCGAAAGCGTGCAGCGCGATCTGCCCTGGCACGACTACGACGAGGCCATCGGCGCCCTGCTGCTGCAGGCCGCCACGCCGCAGCCGCACATACCCGGCCGGCGCGCCGAACCGCAATTGCTGCACCTGAAGGTGTCGTAAGCCATGCCAGCCCCGAGCCCCGCCATGCGTCGCGCCGGACCGGCCCAAGGCAAAAGCCCGTCCAGCACGACGGCGCCCGCGCGGCGGGCACGGCGCGGGGCCTCTTTTTCCCTGCTGTTAAGAAGGAGTATTGACCCGTGATTATTTCAACAATAGGTTCGTGCCGCGTGGCCGGCCCCGTGACCAAGCTCCAGGCGCAGCGTAGTTTCGTACTGGATAACCGGCTGTTGTACGGATTCACCCACAACACCAAGGAAACCATCCAGGCCATCCGCTTCATGCGCGGCGAGCTGCGCTTGCCCGAAAGCCTGTGGCCCTTCATTTCTGACCAGCCGTTTCGCAACGGCAACAGCACCCCGCCCCCCCAGGGCGCCCATTACGTGGTCGAGATCAGCTCCGTGAAGGTGCTCGAGCTCGACGGCCTGTACCTGCAGCTGGTGCGCTTCAAGGAAGCGCTCAGCGTCTGCCCGAACCTGCGCAAGATCTTCTTCGACCACCCTGGCGCCGATCAGCGCGGCCAGCGCCTGCAGCTGCTGCAGGCCACGCCCTCGTTCGCCCGCCTGGCCACCCACATCCAGCATGCCCTGACGCACACCGTCGTGCGCAGCCAGGCCGCCGCCGAGATCGAGGAAGACCTGCACGCCATCGCCCAGCTGCTGGGGCCGAAGCTGGTGCTGGTGACGCATTGCAATGCCAAGAACGCCACCGGCGAACTGATCGCCGAACGCGCCAAGATGGTGGCCCGCGTGGCCCAGGCCGCCGCCCGCCTGGGCCTGGTCTCGGTCGACCCGGGCGCGCTGCTGGCCGGCTTCGGCCAGGAACGCGGCATGCCCGACGAAGGCCTGGACACCGCCCACTACACACCGGCCTTCGCCAAGCTGGTGGGCAAGGAAATCAGCGACAAGCTGCTCGGCCCCGCCATCACCGACGATGCCGCCGACAGCCTGCACAACCTGGACTTCCGCGCGTGCATGGAGCGCTCCAAGCAGTCGGCCCAGGCGCACGAATGGGACCTCGCGCTGCTCTTCGCCAACCGCGCCATCGAGCTCAAGCCCGGCAGCGGCTCGGCCTACGTGCTGCGCGCGCGCGCCGTCACGGCGCTGGACCAGACCGAGGACATGCTCGAAGCCTGGTCGTTGGCCCTGGCCACCGACAGCAACCGCACCCCGTACGTGCTGCGCCAGGCCGCCGAGGCCGCGTTCTAGATGCGCGACCATGAGCGCGCCCGCGAATGGGCCGAAGCCTCGCTGCAGAAAGAGGACGACGACAAGACCGCCCTGCTGCTGGGCCGCATCTATACCCGCCTGGGCATGAACACGCAGGCCGAACAGGTGTTCCGCCGCTGCGCCGCCAGCGATCCGGCCCGCAGCCTGCGCTTCGCCGCGCGCGCCCATACCCCGCTGGCCGACGCCGCCAGCATGGTCAATGCCCTGACCACCACGCCGGCGGCCGATCCCGGCAGCGTCGACGGCGTGCGCCAGACGGTGCTCAAGCGCGCCACGCGCGAAGTCCGGCACGCCGGACGCGCCGGCGCCCTGCTGCCCTCGCTGGGCGCCTTCTACGCCGTGCGCACCCTGCCCTCGGAACATGGCGCCGCGCACGACGCCGACCTGATCAACCAGGCCTACCGCCGCCTGCTGCGGGCCTACGAGGACACGCCCGAGTACCAGAACAGCGACGAAGCCATCGCGCTGCTTGCCGACCTGGCGGCGCTGCCGGAGGTCGATCCGCGCTACATCCAGCGCGCCGCCAAGATGCTGCACGCGCACCGCCGCAAGCAGGCCGCCGCCAAGTGCTGGGAGCACCTCGCCGGCGCCGAGCTGCCGGCCGGCCGCGATACCGTGGCCCTGGCCGCCAGCAAGCTGTCGCAACTCGAGGCGCACCGCACCGCCGCCTCCGTGTACCGCCGCCTGGCCAACAGCGGCGCCATGGACACGGCCACGGCCCAGGAGTACATCGACAAATGCCTGCGCGCCCTGGCCCGCAGCGTGCGGGCATGCATCACCGAGGAACGCCTGCGCGACGCCGAGCAGGCCTTGGCGTCGATCCGCGAAATCGACCCCGGCTACGCCGGCCTGACCTCGCTGCAACGCTCGCTGTCCGAAGCCCACAAGCGCGAATTCCGTTCGCAGCGGGCGCAGGAGGCCACCCCGGCAGACCTCATGGCCAGCGCCCAGCGCATCATCGAGGCCAGCCCGCTGGACCGCGACGCCAACATCGAGCTTGCAGTGCAGAACCTGCGCACCGGCAATTTGAGCGAAAGCCGCCGCATCCTGGAGCGCTTCCTGCAAAGCGCGCCCGCCTGAGTCCTGGCTCGGCGCGTTCGTCCCCCATGCGGGGGCAGGCGTGAAGTTTGCGGGTGCCAGTCCCCATGCGGGGACAGGCACCCGGCAAGAAAAAAACCGGCATCTCTCGATGCCGGCTTTTCTTCTGCGCGCCGCGCGTTACTGCAGCAGGCTGCGCAGCATCCAGGCGTTCTTCTCGTGCACGTCCAGCCGCTGCGTGAGCAGATCGGCAGTGGGCTGGTCGTTGGCCGCGTCGGCCTTGTCGAAGGCCGCCCGCGCCGTCTTGGCCACGGCTTCGTTGCCCTTGACCAGCATGCGCACCATCTCCAGCGCGTCGGGCACGGAATCGGGCTCGGCGATCGACGACAGCTTGGCGTACTCCCGATACGTGCCGGGCGCGTAATGGCCCAGCGCGCGGATACGCTCGGCGATGCTGTCCAGCGCGTTCCATTCTTCGGTGTACTGCGCCATGAACATGTTATGCAGCGTATTGAACAGCGGCCCGGTCACGTTCCAATGGAAGTTGTGCGTCATCAGGTACAGGGTGTACGAGTCGGCCAGCAGCTTGGACAGTTCGCCGGTGATGGCAGCGCGGTCCTTGTCGGAAATGCCGATATTGATACGCGGCGCGGCGCTGCTGTTCTTGGTCGGTTTTGCCATGTAGTGCTCCTTGTCCAGGGGATGGAAACATGTCAAGAATACCACCGAGGAACGCAACAAGGCAGCCCGGCGCGGCGCCCGGCCGCGCCGGCGCGCACTCAGCCCGAACGGGGCATGGCGAACGACATCCCGGCGGCCTTGGCGGCCCAGCGCTGCATCACGCTCTTCTGGCGCGTGTAGAAGCGCACGCCCTCTTCGCCGTACACGTGCAGATCGCCGAACAGCGACTGCTTCCAGCCGCCGAAGCCCTGCCAGGCCGCCGGCACCGGGATGGGCACGTTCACGCCCACCATGCCCACCTCTATGCCCTGCACGAAGGCGCGCGCGGCCGTGCCGCTATCGGTGTACAGGCTGACGCCGTTGGCGAAATCATGGCCGTTGATCAGGTCGATGGCCTGCTCCAGCGTCTCCACGTGCACGCACGCCAGCACCGGGCCGAAGATTTCCTCGCGATAGATGCGCATCGAGGGCTGGACCCGGTCGAACACCGTGGGACCCAGCCAATAGCCGTTGCCGCAGCCCTCGCCGCAGTCGGCCGCGGCGATCTCGCGGCCGTCGAGCAACAGGCTGGCGCCCTCATCGACACCCGAGGCGATATACGCGGCGATACGGTCGCGCGCCGCCGCGCTCACGATGGCGCCCATCTCGGCGTCTTCCTGCATGCCGCGCCGGACCTTCAGCGCGCGCGCCTTGCGCAGGATATGCGGCATGACCGCCTCGGCCGCGCCGCCCACGAATACCGCGACCGAGATCGCCATGCAGCGCTCGCCCGCGCTGCCGAACGCCGCGCCCACCAGCGCGTCGGCGGCGCCCTCCGGATCGGCGTCCGGCATCACCACCAGATGGTTCTTGGCCCCGCCCAGGGCTTGCACGCGCTTGCCCTCGCGGGCGCTGCGCTCATAGATCTGACGCGCCACCGCGGTCGATCCGACAAACGAGACCGCCTTGACATCGGGGTGGTCGATCAAGGCATTGACCGCCTGCACGCCGCCCTGCACCACGCTCGCCACGCCCGCCGGCAGGCCCGCCTGGCCCAGCATCTCGGCCAGCGCCAGCGACGGCGATGCGTCCAGCGGGCTGGGCTTGAGCACGAACGCGTTGCCGGTGGCCAGCGCCATCGGCATCATCCACAAAGGAACCATCACCGGGAAATTGAACGGCGTGATGCCGGCCACCACGCCGAGCGGTTCGCGCTGCACCCAGTTATCGATCCCCCCGCCCACGTTGATGGACATCGCCCCTTTCATGAGTTCGGGCGCGCCGCAGGCGAATTCGACCACTTCGATCCCGCGCATGACTTCGCCGCGCGCATCCGAGATCACCTTGCCGTGCTCGCGCAAAATCATGCGCGCCAGCGTCTCCTTGTTGTCTTCCAGCAAGGCCAGGAAGCGGTTGAGCACCCGCGCCCGATGCAGCGGGCTCTTGGCCGCCCAGGCCGGCTGCGCGGCACGGGCCGCCGCGACGGCTTGCGCCACCGTGTCGCCGCCGCCCAGCCCCACCTGCGCCGCCACCTCGCCGGTGGCCGGATCATGAATGTCCTGCAGGCCATGTTCGGCGCCATACGCGGCTTGTCCGCCGATCCAATGCGCCACCTGCGCGGTCTGATTCGCCATGCTTCGCTCCCACTGAGAAAGAAGCCTCAGTCTAGGCAAGACACGCCGCCGCAGTAATCCCTTATAGTTGGAAAGACTGTTTATCTGGTTAAACAATAATGAGCACCCCTGCTTTCGACCGGCTGGCCGACCTGAAAATGCTGGCGGTATTGGCCGACACGCGCAGCTTTACCGCGGCCGCCCAGCGCTTGGGCGTCTCCAAGTCCCTGATCAGCCTGCGCATGAAGGCCCTGGAGCAGGAGCTGGGGGTCAGCCTGCTGCTGCGCACGACCCGCTCGGTGCGTCCGACCGAAGCCGGAGCCCTGCTGGTCGAGCGGGCCCGCCCGGCGCTGGACACGCTCGAGGACAGCCTGGGCGAAGTGCGCAATCTCGCCCGCGCACCGCGCGGCCGCCTGCGCCTGACCGCCCCCGTGGCATTGGGCCGCCAGCACCTGGGCATCTGGCTGGCGCGCCTGGGCCAACATTTCCCGGACATCGCGCTGGAAGTCTATTTATCGGACCGCTTCGTCAACCTGCGCCAGGAAGGGTACGACTTCGCCTTGAGGCACGCCGACCAGGTCTCCGATGCCTACGTGAGCAAGCGCCTGTGCGCCACCCGTGCCCACCTGGTGGCCAGCCCCGCTTATCTGGCCCGCCATGGCCGTCCTGCGCACCCATCGGAACTGGCCCGCCATCGCTGCCTGCTGTACCGCGGCGACGAGCGCAGCCCGCAGTGGTCGTTCGCCCCCAGGCAGGGGCGCGGCGCGGCCGTGCACGTCAAACCGGTGGACTGCCTCAGCGTCAACAACAGCGAGCTGCTGCGCGAGAGCGCGGCCCACGGCCTGGGCATCGCCATGGTGCCGGACTTCAGCCTGGGCGATTGCGCGGACCTGGAGCCGGTCCTGCCGCAGTGGGACTGCTATGCGGGATTCGGGCGCTCGCTTTACCTGCTCAAGCCGTTCTCGGCCACGCCCACCAAGGCGCACCGCGTGGTCGAGCAAGCCCTGGCCGAGCATTTCCGGCCGGGCTTCGCCACGCCGGCCTGACCAGGCCGCTGCCCTCAATCCACCTGCGCGCTGGCGGCCTCTTCGTCGAGCATGCGCACGCCCGGCAGGCCACACGCATACACCGCCTGGGCCAGCGCCTCGATGGCCGCCAGGCGCGGAAAACTGCGCCGCCACGCCAGCACCACGCGGCGCTCGGGCGTCTCGCCATCGAACGGCAGGTAGCGCAACAGGCTCTTGGGCTGCGGCGGATTCGGCACCGCGGTGAACGGCAGCACCGTCACCCCGATCCCGGCCGCCACCATGTGGCGGATGGTCTCCAGCGAGGAGCCTTCGAAGGTGCGCTGGATGCCGTCGCTGGAAGCGGAAAAGCGCGACAGCTCCGGACACACTTCCAGCACCTGGTCGCGGAAACAGTGGCCGCTGCCCAGCAGCAGCATGGTCTGCTGCTTGAGATCCTGCGCGTCGATGGCCTTGCGCTGCGCCCATTCGTGGTCATGCGGCACGGCCACCACGAACGGTTCGTCGTACAGCGGCTGCATGACCAGGCCGGCTTCTGGCAGCGGCAAGGCCATGATGGCGCAATCGATCTCGCCCTGGCGCAGCAGCTCGACCAGCCGCACCGTGAAGTTCTCCTGCAGCAGCAAGGGCATCTGCGGTGTGCGCGCGATCTGCTCGGGCACCAGGCGCGGCAGCAGGTACGGGCCGATGGTGTGGATCACGCCCACCCGCAGCGGCCCGGCCAGCGGATCGTGGCCCTGGCGGGCGATCTCCTTGATGCTGGCGCTTTCCTCCAGCACTTTCTGCGCCTGCGCCACGATGCGCTGGCCGATGGGCGTCACGCCCACCTCGGTGCCGCCGCGCTCGAACAGGGTCACGCCCAGCTCGTCCTCCAGCTTGCGGATCGCCACCGACAGGGTCGGCTGGCTGACGAAACAGGCCTCGGCCGCACGGCCGAAATGCCGTTCGCGCGCCACCGCGACGATGTATTTGAGTTCGGTCAGTGTCATAGCGCCACTCGCTCCAGGTATGCCGCGCCGCCCCGTGTCGGCGCCGGCCCTTCAAGTACGTAGAAAATCCTCGCGCCCCCGCATCCAGCGCGCCAGGTGGGCGGCCACCGCCTCGGGATGCTTGGCGCGCAGCCACACCGCCGCCTCGCGCGCCTGCTCGGCGATGGCCACGTCGGCCTCCAGGTCGGCAAAGCGCAGCAAGGCCAACCCGGACTGGCGCGTGCCGAGGAATTCGCCCGGCCCGCGCTGCTCCAGATCGCGCCGCGCGATTTCGAATCCGTCGCTGGTCTCGAACATGGCGCGCAGCCGCTGGCGCGCCACCTGCGACAACGGCGCCTGGTACAGCAGCACGCAGATCGACTCGGCGGTGCCGCGCCCGACCCGGCCGCGCAGCTGGTGCAGCTGCGCCAGCCCGAAGCGCTCGGCATGCTCGATGACCATCAGCGACGCGTTCGGCACGTCGACTCCGACTTCGATGACCGTGGTGGCGACCAGCAGGTCGATCTCGCCCTCGCGAAACGCGCGCATGACCTCGGCCTTCTCGGCCTGCGGCAGGCGTCCGTGGACCAGCCCGATGCGCAGGTCGGGCAAGGCGGCGCGCATCGCCTCGTGGGTATCGACCGCCGTCTGCAGCTCCAGCGCCTCGCTCTCTTCCACCAGGGGACAGACCCAGTACGCCTGCCGTCCCTGGCGCGCCGCATGGGCGATATGGCCGATGACCTCTTCGCGCCGGGCATCGGCCACCAGCTTGGTGACCACCGGCGTGCGGCCGGGCGGCAATTCGTCGATCACCGAGACGTCCAGATCGGCGAAGAAGGTCATCGCCAGCGTGCGCGGGATGGGCGTGGCGCTCATGTTGAGCTGGTGCGGCACGATCACCCCGCGCCCGGTCTCCCCCTTGCGGCTCAGGGCCAGCCGCTGGCCCACGCCGAAGCGGTGCTGTTCGTCGACGATGGACAGGCCCAGCCGCTGGAACATGACGTGATCCTGGATCAGCGCCTGCGTGCCGACCACCAGCTGCACGCTGCCATCGGCCACGGCGGCGGCAGCCTCGCGGCGCGCCTTGGCGCTCAGGCTGCCGCTCAGCCAGGCCACGGCTACGCCCAGCGGCTCCAGCCAGCCCACCAGCTTGCGGAAATGCTGTTCGGCCAGGATTTCGGTGGGCGCCATCAACGCCACCTGGGCCTCGCAGGCAATGGCCTGCGCGGCGGCGATGGCCGCCACCACGGTCTTGCCGCTGCCCACGTCGCCCTGCAGCAGGCGGTGCATCGGATAAGGCTGCGCCAGATCGGCGGCGATCTCGGCCACCACGCGCTGCTGCGCCCCGGTCAGCGCAAACGGCAAGGCCTCGTACAGGCGCGCCACCAGCCCGTCCTCGTCCTGGCTGGCCGGCAAGGGCTCGGCGCGCTTGACCCGGCGCGCCGCGCGCGCGGCCGCCAGCGACAGTTGCTGCGCCAGCAGCTCGTCGAACTTGATGCGGCGCCAGGCGGGATGGATGCGCTCCATCAGCTCGTGCTCGGCCGCATCCGGCGGCGGCGCGTGCAGCAGGCGCACGGCGGGCGCGAATTCGGCCAGGCCATAGCGCCGGCGCGCCTCCTCGGGCAGGGTATCGGAGAGATCGGCCCGCGCCAGCGCCTGGCCGATGGCCTTGCGCAGCGTGGGCTGCGGCAGGCCGTCGGTGCTGGGATAGACCGGCGTCAGCGACGCCGGCAATGGCTGGTCGGCGCTGCTCATGCGCGGGTGCACCATCTCGCGGCCGAACAATCCGCCGCGCACTTCACCGCGCGCCCGCAGGCGCCGCCCCACCGTCAGCTGCTTCTGCTGGCTGGGATAGAAGTTCAGCCAGCGCAACTGCAACTCGCCCGAGTCGTCGGCCAGTACGGCAGTCAGTTGCCGGCGCGGCCGGTACAGCACCTCGGAGCGCAGGATCTCGCCTTCGACCTGCGCGGCGAACCCCGGCCGCAAGGACGATACCGGCGTCACGCGGGTCTCGTCCTCGTAGCGCAACGGCAGATGCAGCACGAAATCCTCGGGCACGACCAAGCCCAGATTATGGAGCTTGCGCTCGGTATCTGTGGGTCGGGCCGCGCCGCTGGCCTTGGCGGCCGGCTTGGGCGCGGCAGGCGCGTCGTTACTGCTGATGGGCGGCTCCCGGCGTTACAGCACCAGCACCGCTTCCACTTCGAACTGGGCGCCCTTGGGCAGGCTGGCCACGCCTACCGTCGAGCGGGCCGGGAACGGCTGCGGGATCAGCTCGGCCATGATGGCGTTGGCGGCGGCGAACTTGTTCAGGTCCGTCAGGAACAGCGTCAGCTTGACGATGTCGTCCAGCGTGCCGCCCGCTTCCTTGATGACCGCCTGCATGTTGGCGAACGCCTGGCGCACCTGGGCGTCGAAATTCTCGGACACCAGGTCGCCGGTGCCCGGCTCCAGGCCGATCTGGCCCGACAGGTAGACCGTCTTGGCGCCGGTGGCGGCGACCGTCTGGGAGTACGGGCCGACCGCGGCGGGCGCGGCGTCGGTATGAATGATCTGCTTGCTCATGGGGACAGTCCTCGTGATAGGGAACATCGACTATCGGAGTTTAATCAGCAATAGGCATTTGCGAAAGTGGCCCGCCCTCAACCATTTGGACGAGCCTCGCGTGCCATTGCGCCATGAGCGGATGGTACAGAGGCCGGGCAGCCGCCGGCAATGCGCGACCGCCATTGCGGACCGGTTTACCAAGCGTAGCGGTAACCCAGCTGCACGGTCCACGGCAGGCTGAGCCTGGGCCCGTGCGCGTACTCGTACGACGCGTACAGATTGTGGCCCTTGCCCAGCGCGGCCGCCACGCCCAGTCCCAGTTCGACGCGGCCCGCGCCCAGGTCGGTACGGTGCGCGATGCCGTTGGTGCGCACCGTGCTCACGCCCTTGAGTTCCTGCACCCAACTCAGCTGCGCGTAGGGCTGCACCACCGCGCCGCCGCGCAAGTCGAAGCGGCGGCCGGCTTGCGCGCCTACCCGCGCCTGCAGCGACGTGCCGCCGTCATCCTCGATACGCAGGCCATTGCTGGCCGTGTACGTACCGCCGCCGGCACGAAACCACGCCAGTTCGGCCTGCGGCTCGACGAACCAGTGCCGGTCCAGCGCCAGACGCCGGCCGGCCTCCAGCGTCACGCCCACGCCATTGGCGCGGTAGCTGCCGGACACGGTGCGCCCCGCCCAGCCAGGTACGTCGAACGAATTCTCGAAGCGGCTGGCGCGCAGCGTGGCATCGGCGTACACGCCATTGGCGCCGATATAGGTGGCATAGCCGCCCACGTGCACGCTGTCGGTGTGCCCCTTTCCCTGGCCGGAAAACCCGCGTGACGCGCGCGTGTAGCCCAGCAACCCGCCCGCATGCCAACGGCCGCCGGCCACGGGCCAGGCCCGGTCGGCGCCCAGCTCGATGCCGCTGACGCCTTGCTGGAAATGCCGGCCCGCGCGCGGACTGATGCGCTGGCGCTGGCTGAACGCCCGGCCCCAGGCGCCGCCGGCGTCCGGGTTCAGGCGCAATTCGCCCATGCGCTTGCCCAACGCGTTGGATTCGGCATACCACAACCCCTGCACCGCGCCCAGTCCGCCGGTATCCAGCGCCGCGGCGGCGGTGGACGAATACCCCGTCCTGACCAGGCCCCAGGCGCCGCCCGGCTGCTGCGCCAGCCCGTAGCGATAGGTGCCGAAGTCGGCCCTGCCGTCGCTGCCGTCGAGTTCGAAACTGGCCTTGCCGTCTGCGGGCGCGCGCACCAGCACGGCCTGTGCCTTCGACGGCTCGGCGCCGGCCGGCGCGCGCAACCACACGCGATGCCGCCCTTCGGCCTGGTCGGTCACCACCAGTTGATCGGCATGCTCCAGCGCGGCGTCCGCACGCATCTCGAACGAACCGGCGCCCGCCAGGGTGCGCACCGTCAGCGTTTGAAAACCCGGTCCGGCCGCATCGCCGAACACGACGGCCGCGCCAGGCTCCATGCTCAGTTCGCCCACGCTGGATGCCGCGCTCATGCGCCATTGGCCGCCCGCGCCCAGGGCCAGCCTGTCAAGCGACTGAGTCGCGCCATGCCACTGCGCGCCGTCGGCCACATCGAGCTCGAGCGGCGCCTGGTCCAGCCCGACGCGCAAGCCCGGCCGCACGGGCGTGCCGAACCCATCCTTCTCCGGCGCCGTCTCGGGCGCGCGCACGACATCGCCCTGCGCGACCGCCGCGCCGCGCAGGACGAGCCGCACCGGCACCGGCGTGGTCTGGCGCAACAGCTGCGCGCCGCCGACCTTGGCCCCCGACAAGGTGACGGTAACCGCAGGCATGCCGTCCTGCGGCGCGGCCTTCGCTGGCCGCAGAAAAACATTCGCCGCCGCCAGCACCGCATCGTAGGCGCCCGTGACGAATACCGGCGCCTGGCCCGCGTTTACCGTTCCACCCGCGACGCCGAGCGCTCCCGCGACCAGCTCGACGGCCGGCGAGCCGGCCGTACGAACATCCACCGTGTCCAGCCTTGCCTGCCCGCCACCGAGTGACAGTGCCGGCGCGTGCGCGCCGGCGACCGAAATCGAACCACCCACCACACGCAGCACAGGATCCCGGCGCGCAGGCGAATCGCCCGCGGAATCGCCGGCCAGGGTCGAAACCAGATCGATGGCGGGCGCCCCTTGCGCGCTCACTTCCACATCACGCAATTGCCCCTCGACGCCACCGTACAGATCAAGGGCGGATCCGTTGCTCGCCGCCAGCGACCCGCCACTCAGGTCGGCCCGCCCACCGCTACTCAGAAGCAGGCCCGAGCGGCCGCTGAACCGGGTGTTGCGCGCCGCCAGCTCGCCATCGCCATCCACCCTGGCCGCCCGCTCGCCCAGCACCTCACTGTCAGCCAGACTGGCCTTGGCGGCGTACTTGATCGACAAGCCCGTGGCATGCAGGCCACGCACGGTACTGCGCACAATATCCGCCCGGGCCCTGCTGACCAGCTGCATGCCCTGCTCCCCTTCGACCGTGCTGTCGGACAGGATCAGCGACGCATCCGGGCCGGCGACACGCAAGGCCAGTGGCCGACGGCTCCAGTCGCCGGCACTCGAACCGTACCGGTTGCGGATGGTCGTGCCGCGCGCGGTCAGCGCGCCGGCCCGCACCATCACCGTGCCGCGCGGCTGATAACTGCTATCCAGGCCGAGGTCGCCGCTGGAAGTGATCGCGGCCTCCTCCAGCGTCAGCGAAACGCCGGTCTTGTCCAGCAATACGCCCACCCCTCGCGCGCCGGTGGTTTCCACCGTCATCTTGCGCGCGCCCCAGGGCCCGGTATGCAAGGCCGCGGTCTTGTCCGGAACCTCGATGCCGATCTCGCCCTGGCCGGTCTTCTTGATCGTGGCGCCGGACCAATGCTCCGCACGGGCCAGCGGCGCCCCGATCATCGCGCCGCCCAGCGCCACGGCAAGCACCGGCCGCGCTGCGCTTGCGACCATTCGGACCGGTTGGCGGCGCCCGGAAACAGGCAAGGAAAACAACGGTGAAACAGACCTGAGCATGGCATCCTCTTGCGAACGCTGCATCCCTCATGCAGCAATCCGCGCAGTCTGCCGACCGTCCATATACAGGCCTATCAGCTCTTACCGTGGCATCTGGCGAAAAGCCCCAACGTCTCGCCTGTCTTGCCAGCAACCCTGGAACATTTCCCAGCACTCCGATCGTTCAGTCCCACGCCGGAGCCAGGCCCTCGGGATCGACTTCGCGACCGTTACGCTCCAGCGCGGCAATCCGCGCCATGTCGTCGGCGTCCAACGCCAGGCCGCGGGCCAGCAGATTGCTCGCCAGGTTCTCGCGCTTGGTCGAGGACGGAATCACCGCATAGCCCTGTTGCAGGGCCCAGGCCAGCGCCACCTGCGCCACGGTCGACCGATGCTTGTCCGCGATCCGCGCCAGCACCGGATCCTTCAGTACCTTGCCGTAGGCCAGGGTCATATAGGAAGTCACGGCAATACCCTGCTCCCTGAGGAAAGCCGTCAGCCTGGCGCTCTGCAGATAGGGGCTGAGTTCGATCTGGTTGGTGGCGATCTCGCCCTGTCCCACCGCCGCGATGGCCTGCCTGGTCAGCGCGATGTTGAAATTGGAAATACCGATCCGGCGCGTCAGGCCCAGCGCCTTGGCCTCGGCCAGCGCCTCCATGTATTCGGGCAAGGCCACGCCGTTGCCCGGCGCGGGCCAGTGGATCAGCGTCAGGTCCACGTAGTCGGTGCGCAGTTTTTCCAGGCTGGCGCGCAGGCTGGGCAGCAGCTTAGCCCGGGCGTAGTTGTCGGTCCAGATCTTGGTGGTCACGAACAGTTCGGAACGCGCCACGCCGCTTTCGGCGATAGCCTGGCCGACCTCGGTTTCATTGCCGTAGATCTGCGCCGTGTCGACGGCGCGATAGCCCAGGTCGATGGCGTTGCGGACCGAGTCGATCACGGTCTGGCCGGTCAGGCGGAAGGTACCCACGCCAAAGGAAGGGATGGTCATGCGAAGACTCCTTGAATGCAAGACGGATGAATATGAAGGTTGTCGACGGCCTGCCGGCGGCGCCGGCCCGCTCAGGCGCCCTGCGCCACCCGGCGGCGGCCGGCATTGCCCAGCCAAACCAGGCCCAGGCCGCCGGCGGCCAGCGCCGCGCCGACCAGGGGCACGGATGCATAGCCCAGGCCCTGGCCGATGGCCGCGCCGCCCAGCGCCGCGCCCAGCGCGTTGCCCAGGTTGAACGCGCCGACGTTGACCGACGAGGCCAGGCCCGGCGCCTGGGCCGCCGCCTGCATGACCCGCATCTGCACCGGCGGAACGATGCCGAAGGCCGCGGCCGCCCACACCACCAGCCCGATGGCCGCGCCCGCATGGGTGGTCAGCAGCAGCGGCAGCACGGCCATGATGACCGCGAGCAGCCCCAGGATCAGCTTGGTGGCGCCGTCGAGCGACCAGTCGGCCAGGCGGCCGCCCAGCGTATTGCCCAGCGTGAAGCCGATGCCGATCAACACCAGGGCGAAGGCCACGAAGTTGGGGCTGGCGTGGGTCAGGTCGGCCAGGACCGGCGCCACATAGGTGTAGAGCGCGAACATGGCGCCCGCGCCCAGCACCGTGGTGCCCATGGCCAGCAGGACCTCGGGGCGCGTGAGCACCCCCAGCTCGCGGCGCACGTCCGGACGCTTGCCGGGCTCGCCCTTGGGCAGCGCCAGCCACAGCGCGGCGATGGTGACCAGGCCCAGGGCCGCCGTCCCGCCGAAGGCAAGCCGCCAGCCCACCTGCTGCCCGATCCAGGTCGCCACCGGCACGCCGCCGATATTGGCCAGGGTCAGGCCCATGAACATGGCCGCGATGGCGCTGGCCTGCTTTTCGCGCGGCACCAGGCTGGCCGCCACCACGGCCCCGATGCCGAAGAAGGCGCCATGGTTGAGGCTGGTGATCAGGCGCGACAGCAGCAGGGTCGAGTAGCTCGGCGCGAACGCCGAGAGCAGGTTGCCGACGGTGAAGATCAGCATCAGCGGCATCAGGGCCGCGCGCTTGCCGAAACGGGCAAACAGCAGGGTCATGACCGGCGCTCCGAGCATCACGCCCACCGCGTAGGCCGAGATCAGCATGCCCGCGCTGGGAATGCTTACCTGCACACCGTCGGCGATGACGGGCAGCAGCCCCATCGGCGTGAACTCCGTGGTGCCGATGGCGAATGCGCCGGTGGCCAGGGCAAACAATGCGGCCGAGGATTTCATCGCCGCTTCTCCTTGAAAAAGTCCAATGGCGACAGTGTGCCGGGTTTATATTTGCGGATTAAGCTCTGTATGAACCAAATTCTTTTGATTTGAATTCAACAATGAAAACCACCCTGGACGAATTGCAGGCCTTCGTGGCCGTCGTGGACACGGGTTCGATCACCGCGGCCGCGGAACAGCTCGGGCTGACGGTCTCGGCCGCCAGCCGCACGCTGGGCCGGCTGGAGGAAAAGCTGCAGACCACCCTGGTGCGCCGCACGACCCGCCGGCTCGAGCTGACCGAGGAAGGGGCCGCTTTCCTGCAGCATGCGCGCGCCATCCTGGCCTCGGTCGACGAGGCCGAGGAACAGATGGCGGCCCGCCGCATGCGCCCGGCCGGACGGCTGCGGGTCGACGCGGCCACTCCGTTCATGCTGCATGTGCTGGTACCGCTGATAGCAGGCTTTCATGCCCGCTACCCCGAGGTGGAGCTGGAGCTCAATTCCAACGAAGGCATCGTCGATCTGATCGAAAAGCGCACCGACGTGGCGTTTCGCATCGGCGTGCTGAAAGACTCCACCCTGCACGCCCGCGCCGTCGGCACCAGCCGCCTGCGGGTGCTCGCCAGTCCCGCCTACCTCGAGCGTCGCGGCGCGCCCACCCGCACCGCGCAACTCGCGCAACATGCCCTGCTTGGCTTCACCCAGCCCGAGACGCTGAACGACTGGCCCTTGCGCGATGCGGACGGCACCGTCCTGCGCATCCGGCCGACCATCGCCTCGTCCAGCGGTGAAACGCTGCGCCACATGGCCCTGGCGGGCCTGGGCATCGTCTGCCTGTCGGACTTCATGACCGGCGAGGACCGCCGCGCCGGCGCACTGGTGCAACTGTTCGCCAGGCAGACTCTGGACGTGCGCCAGCCGGTCAACGCGGTCTACTACCGCAACACCGCGCTGGCCGCGCGCATCACCTGCTTCGTGGACCACGTGATCGAGACGCTGGGCGCCCGGCCGTTCGACGCATGAACGGCGCCGGCGCGCGGCCAAAGAAAAACCGCCCGAAGGCGGCTTTTCCTGGCGGCGCACGGCCTTATTTGTCCACGAACGCGCGCTCGAACACGTAGTCGCCCGGCTCGCCCACGCCCGGCGAAACCTCGAACCCGCGCTTGTCCAGCATGGCGCGGATATCGGCCAGCATGTGCGGGCTGCCGCAGATCATGGCGCGGTCGACCGCCGGGTCCAGCTGCGGCAGGCCGATGTCGGCGCACAGCTTGCCCGAGTCGACCAGCTGCGTGATGCGGCCCTGGTTGCGGAACGGTTCGCGCGTCACGGTGGGGTAATAGACCAGCTTGTCGCGCACGATGTCGCCGAAGAACTCGTTGCCGGGCAGTTCCTTCTCGATGAAATCGGCATAGGCCAGCTCGCTGGCCCAGCGCACCCCGTGCACCAGCACCACTTTCTCGAACCGCTCGTAGACCTCGGGATCCTTGATGATGCTCATGAACGGGGCCAGGCCCGTGCCGGTGCCGAACAGATACAGGTGCTTGCCCGGCTTGAGATCGTCGACCACCAGCGTGCCCACCGGCTTGCGGCTGACCAGGATGGTGTCGCCTTCCTTGAGGTGCTGCAGCCGCGAGGTCAGCGGCCCGTCCTGCACCTTGATGCTGAGGAACTCGAGGTTTTCCTCGTAATTGGCGCTGGCGATGCTGTAGGCGCGCATCAACGGCTTGCCTTCGATTTCCAGGCCGATCATGACGAAATGGCCATTGTGAAAGCGCAGCGCCGCATCGCGGGTGGTGGTGAAGGAGAAAAGGGTGTCGTTCCAGTGGCGCACGCTGAGCACGCGCTCGGTATTGAAAGCTGCCATGTCGTTGTAAATTACGGCGCCTTCCAGCGCACAAAGGAAGAAACGGGAAGAGGCCTCGCCGCGCGCAACGCATGGGCGAACCTAGGGTTAATCCTGATTTTAACGCAAGTAGCTGAGAACTGCTCTTATTAATCGTAATACCCATATGCCGTTTGATCGGGGTCAATCCCCACCCCGCCGCGCCCGCAAACTGACCTTTCAAGAAGTTGAACAGCGGTCCGCTTCCTGTTATTGTGCCCGTCTCAGTTGATAATCATTTTCGTTAGCGCACGCAACTGCAATCCGCATCGGCGTGCGTTCCTGTCCTGCCGGAGTCATTCCATGCCGTCGACCAAGCGTTCCTCCCTGATCCCGCTGCTGCGCGCCCTGGCGCTCGCGGGCGTTGCCACGTTCTCCGCCCAGGCGCTGGCCGCCGATGAGGTCAGCCTCTACACCACGCGCGAACCCAAGCTGATCCAGCCTCTGCTCGACGCCTTCGCCAAGGACAGCGGCATCAAGGTCAATACCGTCTTCGTCAAGGACGGCCTGCTCGAACGCGTCAGGGCCGAGGGCGACAAGTCGCCGGCCGACGTGCTGATGACGGTCGACATCGGCAACCTGATCGACCTGGTCAATGGCGGCGTCACCCAGAAAATCCAGTCGCAGACGCTCGACAGCGTGGTGCCCGCCAACCTGCGCGGCGCCGAAGGCAGCTGGTACGCCCTGTCGCTGCGCGACCGGGTGCTCTACGTCGAGAAAGACCTCAAGCTGGACAGCTTCCGCTACGAAGACCTGGCCGACCCCAAATGGAAGGGCAAGGTGTGCATCCGCTCGGGCCAGCACCCCTACAACACCGCGCTGGTGGCGGCCATGATCGCCCATGACGGCGCCGAGGCCACCGAGAAATGGCTGCGCGGCGTGAAGGCCAACCTGGCCCGCAAGGCGGCCGGCGGCGACCGCGACGTGGCGCGCGACATCCTCGGCGGCATCTGCGACATCGGCCTGGCCAACGCCTACTACGTGGGCCACATGAAGAACGCCGAGCCGGGCACCGACGCCCGCAAGTGGGGCGACGCCATCAAGGTAGTGCGCCCGACCTTCGCCACCGCCAAGGATGGCGGCACCCACGTCAACATCAGCGGCGCCGCGGTCGCGGCGCACGCGCCCAACAAGGCCAACGCCGTCAAGCTGCTGGAGTACCTGGTCTCCGAGCCTGCCCAGACGCTGTACGCCCAGGCCAACTACGAGTACCCGGTGCGCGCCGGCGTCAAGCTGGACGCGGTGGTGGCCAGCTTCGGCCCGCTGAAGGTCGATACCCTGCCCGTGGCCGAGATCGCCAAGTACCGCAAGCAGGCCAGCGAACTGGTCGACAAGGTGGGCTTCGACAACTGAGCCGCGCTACACTCACGCCCGCCACGCCATTGCGGCGGCGCGGGCGTTGCCTGGCGCACGGCATGAACTGCCTTGTTTGTCGGCAAAGCGGCCATCCGGCCGCTTTGCATTTTTCCCCGTAGCATGCACACCACTTTCTTGCCGCGCAGCGCGCGGACCCGCTTCAGCGAACGCGGCGCCGGCTGGCTGGCCGGCGCGTCCCTCATCGCGCTGGCGGTGCTGGCGCCGGTGGCGACGCTGGCATGGTGGGCCCTGCACGCCGACCTGTCGCACTGGACCCACCTGACCCGCTACGTGCTCCCGCAGGCCATGGCCAACACCATGATCCTGCTGGCCGGCGTAGGCGTGCTGGTCACGATGCTGGGCACCGGCGCGGCCTGGCTGGTCACCGCCTACGAGTTCCCGACCCGCCGCACCCTGACCTGGGCCCTGCTGCTGCCGCTGGCCGTGCCCACCTACATCATCGCCTTCGCCTATCTCGACCTGCTGCATCCGATCGGGCCGGTGCAGGGCGCCATCCGCGCCGTGCTGGGATACGACAGCCCGCGCCAGTTCCGCCTGCCCGACCTGCGCTCGATCTACGGCGCCATCTTCGTGCTGGGCTTCGTGCTGTACCCCTACGTGTACCTGAGCACGCGCGTGATGTTCATGACCCAGGCCGCCAGCCTGCTGGAAGCCGCCCGCACACTGGGAGCCGGCCGCGTCGGCGTGTTCCTGCGCGTGGCCCTGCCCATGGCGCGGCCGGCCATCGCGGTCGGCGTCAGCCTGGCGTTGCTCGAGACGCTCAACGACATCGGCGCCTCCGAATTCCTGGGCGTGCAGACACTGACCGTATCCGTCTACACCACCTGGATCACCCGCTCCGACCTGGCCAGCGCGGCGCAGATCGCGCTGACCATGCTGGTGTTCGTCATCGCCCTCATCCTGCTCGAACGCCACGGCCGCAAGCGGCAGCGCTACGCCAACACGCAGCGCATGCGCGCCATGCAGCCGCGCCGGCTCCATGGTCCGGCCGCCGCGCTGGCCGCCGTGCTGGGCTGGATTCCCGTGGTGCTGGGCTTCGTGGCGCCTGCCCTGTACCTGATCGTCGAAACCTACAAGCGCCTGCATCCGGTGGGCGGCGTCTCGGACCAGCTCTGGGCCGGGCTGCGCAATACGCTGATGGTGGCCACCCTGGCCACCGTCGTCACGCTGCTGTGCGGCCTGGTCGTGGCCTGGGCCGGCCGCAGCCTGCGCGAGAGCGCCTCGTTCAACCCCGGCCGCACCTGCGGGCGCATCGCCAGCCTGGGCTATGCCGTGCCCGGCACGGTGCTGGCCATCGGCCTGCTGGCGCCCTTCGCCTGGCTCGACCACACCATGTCCACGCTGTTCGGCTGGAACGGCCTGCTGCTGATGGGCACCACGGGCGCGCTGGTATGCGCCTACACCATCCGGTTCCTGGCGATCTCTACCGGCGGCATCGAAGCCGGCCTGGCGCGCATTCCCGCCTCGCTGGAACAGGCTTCGCGGCTGCTGGGCGAGACCTCCGCCGGCACGCTGCGCCGCGTCCACCTGCCGTTGCAGCGCCCCGCCCTGGCGGCCAGCGCGCTGCTGGTGTTCGTGGACACCATGAAGGAACTGCCCGCCACGCTGCTGCTGCGCCCGCTCAATTTCGAGACGCTGGCCACCTGGCTGTACGCGGAGGCGGCGCGCGGCACCTACGAAGAAGGAGCGGTCGCCGCGCTGGCCATCGTCGCGGCCGGCCTGATCCCGGTCATCCTGCTGGCGCGCACCAATCTGAAGATGGGACACTGATACCTTGGCCGACCTGCTAGAACTCGATCACATCCGGCTGGGCTACGACACGCCCCAGGGCCTGAAGACCATCATCGACGATCTGTCGCTGAGCCTGCCCGCCGGCCACATCGGCTGCCTGCTGGGCGAATCCGGCTGCGGCAAGACCACCGTGCTGCGCGCCATCGCCGGCTTCGAGCCGGTGCTGGCCGGGCACATCGCGCTGGACGGCGCCGTCATTTCGTCGCCCGACGTGCAGGTGGCGCCCGAGCTGCGCCGCGTCGGCATGATGTTCCAGGACTACGCCCTCTTCCCGCACCTGAGCGTCAGCCAGAACGTGGCCTTCGGCCTGCGCCGGCTGTCGCGCCCGGCGCGCGCGCAGCGCGTGGCCGAAATGCTGGAACTGGTCGGCCTGGCGCAATCGGCCGACAGCTATCCGCACGAGATCTCCGGCGGCCAGCAGCAGCGCGTGGCGCTGGCGCGGGCCATGGCGCCCTCGCCCGACCTGCTCCTGCTCGACGAGCCGTTTTCCAATCTCGACGTGGATACGCGCGAACGCCTGGCCTTCGAGGTGCGCGAGATCCTCAAGCGCACCGGCCACACCGCCATCCTGGTCACGCACAACCAGGCCGAGGCCTTCGCCATCGCCGACCGCATCGGCGTCATGGCGCGCGGCCATATCGAGCAGTGGGACACCCCGTACAACCTGCACCAGCACCCGGCCAGTCCGTTCGTGCGCGATTTCATCCGCCGCGAAGCCCTGGTGGAACAGCGCCTGCAGGCGTTCGACCGCGGGCGCTAGCAGGGACGCGGCGGACCGCTCAGGAGCGCGGCGGCGGCAAGGGGATGAACTCGGTTTCGTCGCCCGGCACGACCTGGCCGAAGCGGTTCCTGGTCCAGTCTTCCTTGGCCTGTTCGATGCGGTCCTTGCTGCTGGAGACGAAGTTCCACCAGATGAAGCGCGGGCCGTCCAGGGGCTCGCCGTCCACCAGCGCCATGCGCGCCGCCGTCTGCGCGCGGATCGTCACCGCCACGCCCGGCGCGAACACGATCAGGCGGCCGGGTTCGTACGCCTGCCCCTCGATGTCCACCGTCCCCTCGACCAGGTAGGCGGCGCGCTCTTCGTGCTCGGGCGGCACCACCACCGTGGCCCCGGCCTGCAGCTGCACGTCGCCGTAGAACAGCGGCGACAGCGTGCGCACGCCGGAGGTCTGGCCAAACAGCGAGCCGGCGATCACCTGGGCGCGCACGCCCTCGCCTTCGACCACCGGTTGCGCCTGCGTGCCATAGTGCACGAAACCCGGGTCGGTTTCCTCCTGCTCCTTGGGCAGGCCCACCCACATCTGCAGGCCATACATGCGCAGCGGGGCCAGCCGGCTTTCCGGCGCGGTGCGCTCAGAATGCACGATGCCGCGGCCGGCTGTCATCCAGTTGACCTCGCCGGGCAGGATGGTCTGGACATTGCCGGCCCCGTCCCGGTGCACCAGCGAGCCCTCGTAGAGATAGGTCACCGTGGCCAGCCCGATATGCGGGTGGGGCCGCACGTCCATGCCCACGCCGGCGGGAAACTGCACCGGGCCCATCTCGTCGAGGAACACGAACGGCCCCACCGAGCGCTGCTGCGCCGACGGCAAGGCGCGGCGCACTTCGAATCCGCCCAGGTCGCTGGTGCGCGGCACCACGATGGTCTGTACCGCCGACTGCGGCGCATTGTTCAAAATCGACATGGCTCTCCTCCTGTACCGGCTGGCCGCGCGGCCGCGCCGTGGAAAAATGGGCGCCGGCTGGCGGCGCCCGTCTCACTTTACGGCAAATCGAATACCAGGACTTCGGCGCCTTCGCCGTCGCCCAGCCGCACCGCGGCCTCGTCCTGCAGCGCCAGGCCATCGCCCGCGCCCAGCCTCTGGCCATTGACGACCAGGCTGCCGCGCGCCACGTGCACCCACGAGCGGCGTCCGGCCGCCAACGGCAGCTCGGCGCTTTCCGTGCCGTCGAACAGGCCCGCGTACAGGCGCGCATCCTGGTGGATGCGCAGCGATCCGTCGGCGCCGTCGGGGGAAACCAGCTGGCGCAGCCGGCCGCGCTTGTCAGCCTCGGGAAAACGCTTCTCTTCGTACTCGGGCGCAATGCCCGCCACATCGGGCTCGATCCAGATCTGCAGCATATGGGTCGCGGCATCCGGCTGCGGGTTGAACTCCGAATGCATCACGCCGCGGCCGGCGCTCATGCGCTGCACATCGCCGGGGCGGATGGTCGAGCCGCTGCCCATGCTGTCCTTGTGCGCGATCGCGCCGTCCAGCACATAGGTGATGATTTCCATGTCCCGGTGGCCGTGCGTACCGAAGCCCCGGCCGGCGGCGATGCGGTCATCGTTGATCACACGCAGCGGCCCGAAGCCCATATGGGCCGGATCATAGTAATTGGCGAAGGAAAACGTATGGTGCGTATCGAGCCAGCCGTGGTTGGCATGGCCGCGTTCGGCGCTGCGACGCAGGGTAAGCATGGCGAACTCCTTATTTCAATAATATGAATGTTCCGTGCATCGGCCGGATGCCGAGTGCAGGCATTCACAACATGGGTCCATTGTGCCCCTCCCCCGGCGCCTTGATGAGGGATGGATTTGATGACATCATTCAATTAATTTGAATAAGTGGAAGTCGCCATGCCCCGTCCACGCGCCGCCCCGCCCCCCGGCCAGCCCATCACGCCCGACCTGCTCGTCATGGTCGACGCCATCGCCCGCCATGGCAGCTTCGCCAAAGCGGCGCGCGAACTGGGCAAGGTGCCTTCGGCCGTCACTTACGCCATCCGCAAGCTGGAAGACGGACTGGACGTGCTGCTGTTCGACCGCAGCGGCCATCGGGCCGCCCTCACGCCCGCCGGCCAGGCCCTGCTGGCCGAAGGCCGCCACGTGCTGCAATCGCTCGACGCGCTGGCCAGCCGCGTCAAGCGCGTCGCTACCGGCTGGGAAGGCGAATTGCGCATCGCCGTCAGCGCCGTGCTGCCCTGGACGCCGCTGTACGATCTGATCGAGGATTTTCGCGCCCTGGCCGGCGCCACCACCTTGCGCTTTTCCGCCGAAGTGCTCAGCGGCAACTGGGATGCGCTGGCCTCCGGCCGCGCCGACCTGCTGATCGGCGCCGACGCGGCGGGCGCGCCGTCGGGCGCCTACCGCACCCAGGCCATGGGGCAGACCCAGTTCGCCTTCTGCGTGGCGCCGCATCATCCGCTGGCCGCGTTGGGGCGCCCCCTGAGCGCGCGCGACATCGCGGCCTATTGCGCCATCGTGGTGGCCGACACGTCGCGCGACCTGCCGCCCCGCACGCGCGGCCTGCTGCGCGAACAGCCCGTGATCGTCATGCCCACCATGCAGGCGAAGATCGACGCCCAGGTGCGCGGCATCGGCGTGGGGCACCTGCCCCTGACCCTGGCCGCGCCCTACCTCGCCCAGGGCCTGCTGGCGACCTGCCCCACCGACGACGTCGTGCCGCTCACCGAGCAGGTGGTCTACGCCTGGCGCGATCCCAACCCCGGGCGGGCCTTGCAGTGGTGGCTGGAGCGGCTGCGCTCGCCCCGGCTGTGCGAAAGCCTGCTGGGCGTGTCGTGAAGGTTGGCGCTATTCGTCGTCGATACCCAGCTCGCGCAGCTTGCGCGTGATGGTATTGCGGCCGATGCCCAGCCGCGATGCAGCCTCCACCCGCCGCCCCCGGCTCGCATCCAGGGCGCTTTGCAGCAGGATCTTCTCGAACTGGCGCGTCAGCGTCGCCATGACCGCCGGCTCGCCGCGCTCGAGGCGGAACTGCGCATCGCGCAGCAAGGCTGCGTGCCAGTTGCGCGGCGCGGCATCCGGCGCCTCGGCCGGGGCCGGCGCCGTCCCGGCCGCGGCCGCCGCGGCAGCCGGTTCGGCCTGCCGGGCCGCCGCCTGCTGGTGTTCGACCGCCCGGATTTCGGGCGGCAGGTCGTTGCGATCGATCGTCTGCCCCGGAGCCATGACCGTCAGCCAATGGCAGAAGTTCTCCAGCTGGCGCACATTGCCGGGAAAATCGAAACGCGCCAGCACGGCCAGCGCGTCGGGCGTCAAGCGCTTGACCGGCACGCCCAGCGCCCGGGCGCTGGTGGCCAGGAAGTGCTGGGCCAGCGCCGGAATATCCTCGACCCGTTCGCGCAGCGGCGGCAGGCGCAGGCGGATCACATTGAGACGATGGAACAGGTCCTCCCGGAACAGGCCCTGCTCGACGCGCTGTTCGAGCGGCTGGTGGGTGGCCGCGACGATGCGCACATCCACGCGCACCGGTTGCGCCCCGCCCACGCGGTAGAAACTGCCCTCGGCCAGCACGCGCAGCAGGCGGGTCTGCAACTCGATCGGCATATCGCCGATCTCGTCGAGGAACAGCGTGCCGCCATGCGCCTCCTCGAAGCGTCCGCGCCGCAGCGTATTGGCTCCGGTGAAGGCCCCACGCTCGTGCCCAAACAACTCGGCCTCCAGCAGGTCGCGCGGAATCGCCGCGGCGTTCAGCGCCACGAACGGCCCGCCGGCGCGCGCGCCGTGCCCATGCAGGGCCCGCGCCACCAGCTCCTTGCCGGTGCCGGACTCGCCGGTGATCAGCACCGTCACCTTGGACTGGGCCAGCCGGCCTATGGCGCGAAACACTTCCTGCATCGCGGTGGACGAGGACTGCGTCATCACCCAGCGCTCGCCGTTCTGCGCCGGCTCGCCCGCCGCGCCCGCGTCGGCCGCCGGCTCGCCCTCCTGCATGGCGCGCTGGATCAGCGCCACCGCCTCGTTGACGTCGAATGGCTTGGCCAGGTAATCGAACGCGCCGCCCTGGAACGCCGACACCGTGCTGTCCAGGTCGGCGAAGGCGGTCATGACGATCACCGGCAGCCCGGGATTGCGCTCCTTGATCTGGCGCAGCAGTTCAAGCCCATCGCCGCCCGGCATGCGGATGTCCGACACCAGCACCGACGGCACGTCGGCCGCCAACGCCTGCAGGACATCGGCGGCCCGGGAGAAGCTGCGGGTGGCGATGCCGGCCCGCGCCAGGGCCTTCTCGAGCACCCAGCGGATAGCCTGGTCGTCGTCAACAATCCAAACGGGTTTCATCAAAGTGGGGGCTCCATCGGTAATACCAGCCGGAATTCGGTGTGCCGCGCACGGGACTCGAATTCGATGATGCCTCCGTGCTGCTGCACGAAATCCTGGGCCAGGCTCAGGCCCAGCCCGGTGCCGCCGGCGCGCGCGGTCACCAGCGGATGGAAAATGCGCTCGCGGATGTGCTCGGGCACGCCCGGCCCGTTGTCCAGCACCGACACGACCAGCGCCAGCCGGTGCTGCCGGTGCGCCAGCATGACCTGGCGCGCCACCCGCGTGCGTAGCACGACGCGCGGCGCGGGCACGTCGGCGCCCGGCTTCTGCTGCACCAGCTCCTGCGCCGCGTTGCGCGCCACATTCAGCACCGCCTGCATCAGCCTGGCCGCGTCGCCGCGCAGCTCGGGCACCGACGCGTCATAGTCGCGCACCAGTTCGACCGCGTCGCGGAACTCGGCCTGGATCAGCGCGCAGACGCGCTCGCAGATTTCATGGATGTTCACCGGCCGCGCGGCCAGCGGCACGCGCTGCGGACCGCTCAGCCTGTCGACCAGCGCCTGCAGCCGGTCGGCCTCGGTGATGATGACCTGGGTATATTCGGCCAGGGCCGCGCTGGGCAGCTCGGCTTCCAGCAGCTGGGCCGCGCCGCGCAGGCCGCCCAGGGGGTTCTTGACCTCGTGCGCGAGATTGCGCAGCAATTCGCGATGCGATTCGATTTCGTCGACCAGCCGCTGGTTGCGATCGGCCAGCACGCGCTGCTCGATCTCGCGCGTCTCGATCAATACCGGCCAGGCCTGGCCGGACAGCGACACCGTCGTGACGGTGACCTCCACCGACTCGACCACCCGCCGCAGCGAGGCCAGCTGGCGCACGTCGGCAAACTTGCCGGCGGCCGCGCTGTCGATGGCCGATTGCAGGTCTTCGGGATTGTCGAACAGCGTCGCGGCCGACAGGCCTCGCAACTGCTTGCGGGAACGGCCGAACAGGTCCTCGGCGGCGGCATTGGCGTATTCGATATGCCCGCGCTCGTTCAGCAGGAAGACCGATGTGGCCAGCAGATCAAAAGCATCGACATTCGTCATAGGAGGCAACCGGGACGGCGCGGCGGGCGGGCCGCGAGGCCCGCCGCCGCACAGCCTCCCGGATTACAGGCTGTAGTACATGTCGAATTCGACCGGATGCGTGGTCATGCGCAGACGCGTGACTTCGCCCATCTTCAGTTCGATGTAGGCGTCGAGCATGTCGTTGCTGAACACGCCGCCACGGGTCAGGAACTCGCGATCCTTGTCCAGCGCGGCCAGGGCCTCTTCCAGCGACGCGCAGACGGTCGGGATCTTGGCGTCTTCTTCCGGCGGCAGGTCGTACAGGTTCTTGTCGGCCGGGTCGCCCGGGTGGATCTTGTTCTGCACGCCGTCCAGGCCGGCCATCATCAGGGCCGAGAACGCCAGGTACGGGTTGGCCAACGGATCCGGGAAGCGCGTCTCGATGCGGCGCGCCTTGGGGTTGCCGACGTACGGGATGCGGATCGAGGCCGAGCGGTTGCGGGCCGAATAGGCCAGCTTCACCGGCGCCTCGAAGTGCGGCACCAGGCGCTTGTACGAGTTGGTACCCGGATTGGTGATGGCATTGAGCGCGCGGGCGTGCTTGATGATGCCGCCGATGTAGTACAGCGCGAACTCCGACAGGCCGGCGTAGCCGTTGCCCGCGAACAGGTTCTGGCCGTCCTTCCAGATCGATTGGTGCACGTGCATGCCCGAGCCGTTGTCGCCGACGATGGGCTTGGGCATGAACGTCGCGGTCTTGCCGTATACGTGCGCCACGTTGTGGATCACGTACTTCATGACCTGGTTCCAGTCCGCGCGTTGCACCAGCGTGCTGAACTTGGTGCCGATTTCCAGCTGGCCGGGCGCGGCCACTTCATGGTGGTGCACTTCGACCGGCACGCCCATCTGCTCGAGCAGCAGGCACATTTCGGAACGCATGTCCTGGAACGAATCGACCGGCGGCACGGGGAAGTAGCCGCCCTTGGGGCCCGGACGATGGCCCATGTTGCCGCCTTCGAATTCCAGGCCGCTGGACCACGGCGCCTCTTCCGACTTGATCTTGACGAAGGTGCCCGACATGTCGGTGTTCCAGGTCACGCCGTCGAACACGAAGAACTCGGGTTCCGGACCGAAGTAGGCGGTATCGCCCAGGCCGGAGGACTTCAGGTAGGCTTCGGCGCGCTTGGCCAGCGAACGCGGGTCGCGGTCATAGCCCTTCAGGTCCGACGGCTCGACCACGTCGCAGCTCAGGATCAAGGTCGGCTCTTCGCGGAACGGGTCCAGGTTGGCCGTGTCCAGGTCGGGAATCAACAGCATGTCGGAGGCTTCGATGCCCTTCCAGCCCGGGATCGACGACCCGTCGAACGCCTGCCCGCTCTCCAGCTTGTCCTCGTCGACAGCCGAGGTGGGAACGGAAACGTGGTGCTCGCGCCCGAGCGTATCGGTGAAGCGGAAATCCACGAACTTGACTTCGTTGTCGGCGATCTGCTTGAGAACGTCTTTGGGGCTTGCCATGTCATCTCCATAAGATAAAAGCGTCGAGGGCCTTGGTTGCCCGACTGGCAATAAACAGGCAAGCAAAATGCGCGCCAGGTCCCGCACTCCTGGAAGGAGGCGGCCGCGGAATGCGAAAACAGGAATTCAGCACCATTATGGTGCAAAACACGGGGCGCTGGTTGCCCTACTTTGGTGCGCAGCGATTACAGGAACATTTCCTGCAGATCGTTCAGGAAGCGCCAGCCCAGTGCGGTGGCGCGCAGGCGGGTCGGATCGGCGTCGAGCAGGCCGCGCCGGGTCGCTGCTTCCAATTGGTGCGCGATGGCCGCCAGCGACAGGCCAGTGCGCTCGCCAAACGAGGACGCGGCCACGCCTTCTTTCAGGCGCAGCGCATTGAGCATGAACTCGAACGGCAGTTCGCCCGCCCCGACGACCCGGCTTTCGGCCACATGGCTGCCATCGCGCGCCATGGCGCGCTGCATCCAGGAATCCGGATTGCGCAGGCGCGCCTGGCGTTCGATGCGGTCGTGAAACGACAGCTTGCCATGGGCGCCGGGCCCCAGGCCCAGGTAGTCGCCGAACTCCCAGTAATTGAGATTGTGCCGGCAACGCGCGCCCCGGCGGGCATAGGCCGAGACCTCATAACGCGCCAGCCCGGCCTGGGCCAGGGTCTCCTCGACCATGTCCTGCATGGCGGCGCTGGCATCGTCGTCCGGCAATTCCGGCGGGTATTTGGCGAAAACCGTATTGGGCTCCAGCGTCAGGTGATACAGCGACAGGTGTTCCGTGCCGAAGGCAAGCGCCTGGCGCAAGTCCGCGCGGCACTGCTCGAGCTCCTGGCCCGGCAAGGCGAACATCAGGTCCAGGTTGACGCGCTCGACCGCCTGCTGCGCCATGGCGATGGCCGCGCGCGCCTGGGCCGCGTCATGGATGCGGCCCAGCCTGGACAGCTGGGCATCGTCAAAGCTCTGGATGCCCAGCGACAGCCGCGTCACGCCGCTGGCCGCGTAATCGCGGAAGCGTCCGGCCTCGGCAGTGCCCGGGTTGGCCTCCATGGTGATTTCGGCGTCCGGCAGCAGGTTCAGGCAGGCGCGCAGCATCGCCAGCAGCTCGTCCAGCCCCGCCGCCGACAGCAGGCTGGGCGTGCCGCCGCCGATGAAGACGGAAATGACCTGGCGCCCCCATACCTCGGGCACGGCCTGCTCCAGGTCGGCGCGCAGCGCGTCCAGGTAGGCGCGTTCGGGAATCTCGCCCGGCGCGGCATGCGAATTGAAGTCGCAATAGGGACACTTGCGCACGCACCAGGGCACGTGCACATAGACCGACAGCGGCGGCAGGCTGGTCAGCGTGGCGCCGGCCGGCGCGAGGACGCGCGCGCCGGCGGCCGGCCCGCCCAGGTTGCGGATGGGAATCGTGATGGCCATGCGCGTAGTCGCCTCGACCGGCTAGGGCCGGTCCACCGGCCCGGTTGCGCGCAGCTTGTCCAGCAGCTGCGCCAGGGCCTGCGCCCGGTGGCTGATGCGGTTCTTGTGCTCCGGCGCCAGTTGGGCGGCGGTGCAGCCCTGCTGCGGCAGATAGAAATGCGGGTCGTAGCCGAAGCCATGCTCGCCGGCCGGCGCATCGACGATCTCGCCGTGCCAGAGCCCTTCGCCAATGAGCGGACAGGGATCGTTCTCGGTGCGCACCAGCGCCAGCAGCGCCACATACCAGGCGCGCCGGTCGCCGGCCGCGGCCAGCTCGCGCACCAGCAAGGCGTTGTTGGCCGCGTCGCTGCGGGCGCCGCCGGGCTGCTGGGCGTAGCGGGCCGAATGCACGCCCGGCGCCCCGCCCAGCGCCACCACGCACAGGCCCGAATCGTCGGCCAGGGCCGGCAGGCCGGTATGCCGGCTGGCGTGGCGGGCCTTGGCCAGCGCGTTCTCGACAAAGGTGGCGTGAGGCTCCGCGGCCTCCGAGACGCCCAATTCGCTTTGCGGCACCAGTTCTATCCCAAGCGGGGCGAACAGGGCCGAGAATTCGCGCAATTTGCCGGCATTGTTGGATGCAAGTACCACGCGACGCAAGTTTGGATTGAGTATTTCTGCGGACATGGGCAACATTGTAGAACGGGATGCGGCCGCCTCGGCGCGACTGGCGAACCTACGCAACATCGCGGCAATAATGACTCGTCATGATATTGACCCCGGCCTGCCTGGCCCTTTGCGCATACGCCCAGCATGATCTCGTCTTCCGCAGCAGACCTCCATGCCGACGCCGGCCTGGCCGCCATTCTCCAGGGCGGCCTGCTCAATCCCTGCTACCAGCCGGTGGCCGACCTGGCGCAGGATCGTATTTTCGGCCATGAAAGCCTGATCCGAGGGCCGCACCAAAGCGTGCTGCACATGCCCGACGCCCTGTTCGCCGCGGCGCGCCGCGACGGCCTGCACGCCGAACTCGAACTGGCCAGCCTGCAGGCCGGCGCGCGCCGCTTCATCGAGCTGGATTCGCCCGGCAACCTGTTCCTGAATCTCTCCGGCGCCGTCCTGGTGGCGTGCTGGCGCCACTACGGCAGCGGGCTGCCGGTCATGCTGCTGGCCGACAGCGGCCTGGCGGCCGACCGCGTGGTCATCGAGATCACCGAATACGATCCGGTGGGCGGCGACCTGCCGGCCCTGAACCAGGCCCTGGCCTGCCTGCGCGCCAGCGGCATGCGGGTGGCGCTGGATGACTACGGCGTCGGCAACGCCAGCCTGCAGCTATGGGCCGAACTGGCCCCCGACCTGGTCAAGATCGACCGCTACTTCTTCAATGGCATCAGCCGCGACGAGCGCCGCCTGCAACTGGTGCGCTCCATGGTGTCGACGGCGCGCCAGCTCAACTCCACCCTGGTGGCGGAGGGCATCGAGAATGCCGACGACCTGCGCACGGTCTACGAGCTGGGCATACGCTACGCGCAAGGCTGGTTCCTGGGCCGTCCCGAGAACGAGCCGCGCACCGACCTGCCCACGGCGGCGCGCGCCTCGCTGCAGCCAGCCTGTGCGACGCAACCCACGCGCATCCCGGGCCACACGGCGCTGGCGCTGCGGGTCGAGGCGCCGCCGGTCATGCTGGCGCGCCACACCAACGACGACGTGCAGCGGCTGTTCCAGGAGCATCGCCACCTGCATGCCGTGGCGGTGCTGGACACCGACAGCCGGCCGGTAGGCATCATCAACCGGCGCGACTTCTCCGAGCACTACGCCCAGCGCTATACCCGCGACCTGTTCGGGCGCAATCCATGCTCGACGTTCATGAACCCCGACCCTGTGCTGGTGGACGTGCATACGTCGATCGACCAGCTCAGCCACGTGCTGCTGTCCGACGACCAGCGCTATCTGGCCGATGGCTTCGTCATCACGCGCGGCGGCCGCTACGACAGCCTGGGCACCGGCGAAGCGCTGGTGCGCTCGGTCACCGAAATGCGCCTCGAAGCCGCGCGCTACGCCAACCCGCTGACCTCGCTGCCGGGCAACATCCCCATCAGCCAGCACATCGCCCACCTGCTCGACCATGCGCTCGACTTCGTCGTCTGCTACGCCGACCTGGACAATTTCAAGCCGTTCAACGATGTCTACGGCTACTGGCGCGGCGACGACATGATCCGCCTGTGCGCCGACAGCATCAAGCGCCACTGCGACGCGCGCCGCGACTTCGTCGGCCACGTCGGCGGCGATGACTTCGTCGTCATGCTGCGCAGCACCGACTGGCGCCTGCGGATCGAGCGCATCATCGCCGAGTTCAACCTGCGCGCCCTCGACCTGTACGACGACCAGGGCCGCCACGACGGCGGCATCCGCGCCGAAGACCGCTACGGCGTGCTGCGCTTTTTCCCCTGCGTCACCCTGGGCATCGGCGCGCTGGAGGTCAGCCCGGTCGAACTAGGCAGCCACGTTCGCCCGGAGGACCTCGCCTCGGCCGCCGCCCGCGTCAAGCAGCAGGTCAAGCACGGCAACCTGGCGCTGCTGGTCCAGCGCTACCAACTGCCCGCCCGCGCCGCCTGAACGCGGCGCCACGCCGGCCAACCGGAACACCGCCACCGCCTGGCGCAAGGCCTGCGCCTGCGCTTCCAGCGAGGCCGCCGCCGCCGCGGTCTGCTCGGCCATGGCGGCATTCTGCTGCGTGGCGCGCTCGGCGTCCGCCACGGCCAGGTTGACCGAGGCAATGCCCGCGGCCTGCGTGGCGCTGGCCTCCGAAATACCGGCCACCAGTTGCGTCACACGGTCGATCGATTGCACGATCTCGCCCATGGTGGCGCCCGCCAGGTTGACCTGCTGCACCCCGCTGGCCACGCGCGCCGACGAATCGTCGATCAAGCCCTTGATCTCGCGCGCCGCCTGGGCGCTGCGCTGGGCCAGCGACCGGACTTCCCCGGCCACGACGGCGAAACCCCTGCCCTGCGGCCCGGCCCGCGCCGCCTCCACCGCCGCGTTCAAGGCCAGCACATTGGTCTGGAACGCCAGGCTGTCGACCAGCCCCACGATCTCGGCGATACGCTGCGCGCCGCTTGCGATGTCGCGCATGCTGGCGACCACCTGCGCGACCGCCGTTCCGCCCTGGCGCGCCAGCTCGGTGGCGCCGGCCGCCTGCCGGCTGGCCTGGTCGGCGTGCTCGGCGGTGGCGCGTACCGTGCCGGCCAGCTCCGCCATGCTGGCGGCGGCCTCCTGCAGCGCGCCCGCCTGGCGCGCCGTGCGGCCGGACATCTCCACGCCGCCGGCGGCGATCTCGCCCGAACCGGTGTGGATCTCCTCCACGCCATGGCGTACCGATTCGACCGCGCGGGTCAGCCCGCCCTGCATGCGTCGCATCGCCGAATACAGCACGCCGATCTCGTTGTCGCCGCGCGCCGCGATCGCGGCGGTCAGGTCGCCATCGGCGATGCGGTCGAAATGGCGGCCGGCCTCGGTCAAGGGCCGCAGCATCGCGCGGCGAAAGCCCAGCCGGATCACGACGGCCAGGACGGCCACCAGCGCCAGCAAGGCCGCCGCGCCCAGCACCATGCGTTCGAGCACGCGCGCGGCATCGGCCACGGCGGCGCGCCCCTGCTCCCGCGCATAGCCCTGGAAGGCATCGACCGCCTCGATGTAGCGCTCGGCCGCCTGCGGCAGCGCGCGTTCGGCCAGCCGGTTGGCCTCGATGCCGTTCCAGCCCTTGAGCGCGGCATGCAGCGGCGCCAGCGCCTGGACCGCCAGCGCGTCGTAGCCGGCCAGCACCTCGTCATACAAGGACGCGCCCTGCGCGGCCATCTCGGGGTTGGCGCGCAGGCGCTCCTGGCTGGCGCGGGCCTGCTCCAGCAGCGTGGCCGCCTGCGCCAGGGCCGCGTCGCGCTGCTCCTCCAGCCCGCCTTCCATATACGTCTTGGCGTCGGCCAGCACGGCGCGGGCCTGAAACAGCCAGCTGGTCGTATCGCCCAGGTCGCTGGCGCGTTCGATATTGCCGCGGCCCAGGGCTTCGATGGCAGCCTGGTTGTCGCGCAGCACCGCCACGCCCGCGCCGGCCGCCGCGGCGAACAACAGCACGAAAAATGCCAGCGTGGCCGACAGCGCGGCCGCAAGTTTGAGTTTCTTTCGCATCGGGATCCGCAAGTGAGGCTAAGCCGCGCATGGCGGCGTCGCCGCCATTATGGGCAGGCAGTCTTGCAGATTGTTGACACGCTCAGCCGGCCGCGTCCCCGTCGGCCACCAAGGTTTCCACCAGCTCGCGCGCGAAAACCGGCAGGCTGTCCAGGTTCTTCACGCAGATCTGCAGCTCGCGCACGGCCCACTCGTCGGTCAGCCCGACCAGCGCGATATCGAGGTTGCGCGCGTAGCGCAGCGCGGCCGACTCCGGGATCACGCCGATGCCCACGCCGCTTTCGATCATGCGGCAGACCGCTTCGAAATTGCCCACCTCGACGCGGAACTTGAAGGTGCGCCCCAGGCTGGCGGCCGCCTGCACCAGGAACGGATGGATGGCGCTCCACTCGGACAAGCCGACATAATCGTCGGCCAGCGTATCGGCGAACGCCACCGACTCCTCGGCAGCCAGCCGGTGGCCGGCCGGCGTCACGACCACCAGCCTGTCCTTGCGGTACGGGATGAACTGCAGTTTCTGGTCCGGGGCGCAGCCGGCGACCACGCCGATATCGGCCGAGCCATCGGCCACCGCCCGCACCACCAGGTAGCTCAGCCGTTCGCGCAGCTCGACGTTGACGTCCGGGTGCGCCGCCAGGTAGCGCGCCAGCACGGCGGGCATGAACTCGGTCATCGCCGTCGTGTTGGCCAGCACGCGCACATGTCCTTTGACGCCGCGCGCGAACTCCTGCATGTCGCCGCGCATCTGCTCGACCTGCTGCATGACCGTGCGGGCATGGCGCAGCATGGCCTCGCCCGAGGGCGTCAGGGTCACGCCCTGGCTGGTGCGGTACAGCAACTGGGTGCCGAAATGCTCTTCGAGGTTCTTGACCCGCGTGCTGGCCGCCGGCAGCGACAGGTGCGACTTCTCGGCGCCGCGCGTCAGGCTGTGCCAATCGCCGATATGCACCAGCAGCTGCAGGTCGGTCAAATCGAAATGCGCGGCCATGCGCCCCCCCTCCTTCGGTAATCCATAACCCAGTGTTCGGCAATCGTAAATTGGCAGGGCGCCGGGCTTGGGGCACAGTGCTCGATTACGTTTCCGCAAACCCCATCATAAAAGAAGACGCAGCCCCTGGTCCTGCCCTACGTCGCCGGGCACGTGCTGGGCATGCGTCGCTCCTTCCGACCATGACCATGATCCCTTCCCCATCCGATCACCCCAGCGCCCGGCTGGCCGAATTCACCGCTGGCCTGCGCTACGAGGACATCCCGCCTCCCGTGCTCCGGCGCGCCGAAGACCTGTTCCTCGACAGCCTGGCTTCGATCCTGGCCGGCGCCGGCGCGCCACCAGTGCAGGCCATCGCGCGCTATGCCGCCGCCATGGGCCCGGCCGACGGTCCCTCCCAGAACCTGGTCACGCGCACCGGCACCACGCCGCTGTTCGCCGCCATGGTCAACGCCGCCGCCTGCCACGTGGTCGAACAGGACGACGTGCACAACGGCGCGGTGTTCCACCCCGCGGCGGTGGTATTCCCGCCGGCGCTGGCGGTCGCACAAGCGCTTGGCCGCAGCGGCCGCGAGCTGCTGACCGCGGCGGTGGCCGGCTATGAGGCCGGCATCCGCATCGGCGAATTCCTCGGCCGTTCGCACTACAGGATCTTCCATACCACCGCCACGGTCGGCCCCCTGGCCGCCGCCGTCACGGTCGGCCATCTGCTGCGGCTCGACGCCGCGCAGATGCTGCATGCCCTGGGCTCGGCGGGCACGCAATCGGCCGGCCTGTGGGAGTTCCTGCGCGATGCCGCGGACTCCAAGCAACTGCACACCGCGCACGCCGCCGCCGCGGGCATCACGGCGGCCTACCTGGCGCAGGACGGCTTCACCGGCGCGCAGCGCATCCTCGAGGGCGCGCAGGGCCTGGCCGCCGGCATGTCCAGCGACGCCGACCCCAGCCGGCTGCTCGACGGCCTGGGCCAGCGCTGGGCCCTGGCCGAGACCTCGTTCAAATACCACGCCTCGTGCCGCCACACCCACCCGGCGGCCGATGCCTTGCAGCACGTGATGCGCGAACATGGCCTGCGCGCCGCCGACCTGGCGGCGGTCGAAACCCTGGTGCACCAGGGCGCCATCGACGTGCTGGGCCCGGTCACCGCCCCCGCCACCGTCCATCAATCGAAGTTCTCGATGGGCACCGTGCTGGCGCTGATCGCGCTGCGCGGCCACGCCGGCCTCACCGAATTCGACGCCGCCCCGGGCGACGCCGAGGTGGCGGCGCTGCGCGACAAGGTGCGCATGACGCTGGACGACGAGGTGAACCGCGCCTACCCCAGGCGCTGGATCGGCAAGGTCAACGTCACCACCACCGACGGCCGCCGCCTCCACGGCCGCGTCGACGAGCCCAAGGGCGACCCCGGCAACACCCTCTCGCGCCCCGAAATCGAAGACAAGGTCGCGCGGCTGGCGCGCTACGGCGGACACGCTACCGAAAGCGAAGTCCGCGCCCTGATCGACCGGGTATGGCGCATCGCCGAGCAGGAGCGCGTGGGCAAGCTGTTGAGCGAGTAAGGCAGTGGCCAGGACGGACCACGGGGTGCCTGTCCCGGCGGTCGAGTGCGCATGGCACACCAGATCAGCGGGGAGGACAGGCACCCCGGATTCAGCGCGTGCCAGTCCCCCTGCGGGGACAGGCACGCGGGTTTACTGCAATGCCTCGCGCTGCGCCCGCACGAGCTGGGCGATGCCGCCTTCGGCCAGCCCCAGCATCGTGTCGAGTTCGCCGCGCGTGAAGGTGGCGCCCTCGCCGGTGCCCTGCACTTCGACGAATGCGCCGCTGCCGGTCATCACCACATTGACGTCGGCCGCGCAGGCCGAATCTTCCTGGTAATCCAGGTCCAGCACCGCGCGTCCATCCACCAGGCCGACCGACACGGCGGCGACCGCGTCGCGGATCGGGTTGTGCGCCAGGTCGCCGCGCTGCATCAGCAGCGCCACGGCGTCGGCGGCGGCCACCCAGGCGCCCGTGATGCTGGCGCAACGCGTACCGCCGTCGGCCTGCAGCACGTCGCAATCCAGGTGCAGGGTGCGTTCGCCCAGCAGGCGCAGGTCGAACACCGCGCGCAGGCTGCGGCCGATCAGGCGCTGGATTTCCTGGGTGCGGCCGCTTTGCTTGCCGCGCGCGGCCTCGCGGTCGCCGCGCGTATGCGTGGCGCGCGGCAGCATGCCGTACTCGGCGGTCACCCAGCCTTCGCCGCGTCCCTTCAGAAACGGCGGCACCTTCTCGAGCACGCTGGCCGTGCACAGCACATGCGTATTGCCCGCGCGCACTAGCACCGAGCCTTCGGCATAACGCGTGAAGCCGCGCTCCAGGCTGAACGGCCGCAAGGCGTCGACGGCGCGGCCGGCCGGACGGACGGACGGACGGGAAAGAGTATCGGCGGCGGAAGTGCTCACGGTTATCGGCTCCTGGAAATCTGACAATAGCGGGATTGTACGTGCCGGCGGCGCGCGCGCATCGGTTATCCTGCAAGCATCCTGCCGCCGGCCTGCGCGCGGCGGGCCTTTCATCGAATCACCTGGAATCCTCCCCATGATCCGCAGCATGACTGCCTTCGGCAACGCCCGCGCCGACCTCGAGCAGGACTCGCTCGCGCTCGAACTGCGCAGCGTCAACAGCCGTTATCTCGACCTGTATTTCCGCCTGCCCGACGAGCTGCGCCACGTCGAGACGCCGCTGCGCGAATTGCTGACCGCCAAGCTGGCGCGCGGCAAGGTCGAAGTGCGCGTGTCGTATACCCGCGCCGCCTCCACCGAACTCTCCACGCTGGACCCGCAATGGCTGCGCTCGCTGGCCGCGCAACTGGACAACGCGCGCGCCGTCCTGCCCGAAGTCGCCGCGCCGCGCCTGGTCGAACTGTTCAACTGGCCCGGCCAGCGCGGCAACGACGCGCTCGATCCGCAGGCCTGGGGCGCGGCCTGCATGCAGGCCGCCCAGCAAGCGCTGGCGCAGATGCAGGAAGGCCGCGCCCGCGAAGGCGAGCGCCTGGCCGCGATGATGCGCGAATGCGCCGACGGCGTGGGCCGCATTGTTGACGGCGTCGAAACCCACCTGCCCCAGCTGCTGGCCGATCACCGCGAGAAGCTGGCGCTCAAGCTGCGCGAAGCGGTCGAATCGGCCTTCCCCGGCGGCTTCGCCCACATCACCGGACCGGAGCTGTCCGAGCGCCTGACTCAGGAAGCCACCCTTTTCGCGTTGCGCATCGACGTCGCCGAAGAACTCTCGCGCCTGCGCTCGCACCTCGAAGAATTGCGCCACCTGCTGGGCGACGGCCCCGCCAAATCCGACGCCAAGCGCGGCGGTAGCGCCGGCAAGCGCCTGGACTTCCTGTTCCAGGAAATGAACCGCGAGGCCAACACCCTGGGTTCCAAAGGCCGGCAGCCTGGAAGTCACGCGCGCGGCGATGGATCTCAAGCTGCTGATCGAGCAGATGCGCGAACAGGCGCAGAACCTGGAGTGAGGCGACGGGAGGGCCCTGGCCTTCCCCCCTGCCGCTGCCGCATCCGCCGCCACAGACTCCGAAGCGCCGCCTGATTGCCGCAAGAGACATTGCCCAATCAACCCAGAAATGGGTGACAAATTCGTCTCGGGCTTCTCAATCAGCCGGGTAGGTCTCAATACAATGCAGCCGACAGCATCGCCCCCGGCATAGACCGGTGCCCCTGAAATCCTTTTCAGTCGTTGTTGTTTCAACTAATCCATTGGATTAGAATAGAACATCTACGAAATCATGCACGGCATTGCCGAACTGCCCACCTACATTCGCTTGGCCGACAAGCTCTTGGGCCCGCAAGAGCGCCAAGACCTGATCGGCTATCTGGCCGCACATCCTGAAGCCGGAGACATCATGGAAGACACGGGCGGCGTGCGCGTCATCTACTACTAGCACGATGACCTCATGCCACTGTATCTGCTGGCGCTCTTTGCCAAGGGCGACAAAGCCAATCTGACCAAAGCCGAGCGTAATGAGCTGGCCGGCCTGGTCGATGTGTTGGTGAACATCTGGAAAGGACGAGCGAAATCTTGAGCACTGCATTCAACAATATTAGGCAGGGCCTGTCGGAAGCGATCGCTCACGCCAAGGGCAATGTTCATGGCGTGCGCGTGCATCGCCCCCGCCAGGTCGATGTCAAGGCCGTGCGTGCCAAAGTGGGCATGACCCAGGAACAGTTCGCCGCCCAGTTCGGTTTCTCGCCCGCAACCCTGCGGCACTGGGAACGTGGCGACCGCACTCCCCGGGGGGCCGCGCTGGTTCTGCTCAACGTGATCGACCGGAATCCCCAGGCGGTGATCGAAGCGCTGGCCTGACTGTCACCGTTGGCGTGCGAGGAACCGCCGGCTTTATCGCAGCGCCCGCCGGCCGCGCCTACTGGAACGCCGTTTCCATGAAGGTGCGCAGCTTGCGCGACTGCAGCCGCTCAGGCGGCATTTCGCGCAGGCGCTCCAGCGCCCGGATGCCGATCTCCAGGTGCTGGTTGACCTGGCGCCGGTAGAAGGCGCTGGCCATGCCGGGCAATTTGAGCTCGCCGTGCAACGGCTTGTCGGACACGCACAGCAGCGTGCCGTACGGCACCCGGAAACGGAAGCCGTTGGCCGCGATGGTGGCCGATTCCATGTCCAGCGCGATGGCGCGCGATTGCGCGAACCGCTGCACCAGTTCGCCCTGGTCGCGCAGCTCCCAGTTGCGATTGTCGATGGTGGCCACCGTGCCGGTGCGCATGATGCGCTTGAGCTCCCAGCCGGACAGGCCCGCCACTTCCTCGACTGCCTGCTCCAGCGCCACCTGCACCTCGGCCAGCGGCGGCACCGGCACCCAGGTAGGCAGGTCGGCGTCCAGCACGTGGTCCTCGCGCACGTAGCCGTGCGCCAGCACGTAATCGCCCAGGCGCTGCGAATCGCGCAGGCCGGCGCAATGGCCCAGCATCAGCCAGGCATGCGGGCGCAGCACGGCGATGTGGTCGGTAATGGTCTTGGCGTTGGACGGCCCCACGCCGATATTGACCAGCGTGATGCCCGAATGATTGGGGCGCACCAGGTGGTACGCCGGCATCTGCGGCAGGCGCACCGCCGCCGCCTCCACCGGCGCCTGGTCGCCGCGCCGCGTGATGCGGTTGCCCGGCTCGATCAGCGCGTCGTAGTCGCCGCCGCCGCTGGCCATCAGCCCGCGCGCCCACACGCAGAATTCGTCCACATAGAACTGGTAGTTCGTGAACAGCACGAAATTCTGGAAGTGCGTGGGCGCGGTGGCCGTGTAGTGCTGCAGGCGATGCAGCGAATAATCCACCCGCGTGGCCGTAAACGGCGCCAGCGGCCGGGGCTCGCCGGGCTGGCCGCGCCACGAGCCATTGACGATGGCGTCGTCGGTGACCGCCAGGTCGGGCACGTCGAACAGATCGCGCAGCGGCCGCCGCAGGTTCTCGATATGCTCGCCTTCCACGTAGGTGCCGTCCGGAAAGGCGAAATGCAGCGGAATCGGCATATCGGATTCGCCCACCTCCACCGGCACGCGGTGGTTCTGCAGCAGCAGGCCGATCTGCTCGATGAGATAGTCGCGGAACAGATGCGGCTGCGTGATGGTGGTCTGGTACTCGCCCGGCTCGGCCACGTGCCCGTACGACAGGCGCGAATCGATCGGATCGTAGGTCTGCACGCCGATGCGGATGGCCGGGTAGTAGGCGCGCACCCGTCCGGACAACTCACGCCCGCCCACCACCTCGTGGAACAGCTCGCGCACGAACCCGGTATTGCGGCGGTACAGCTCGATCAGGCGGTCGGTGGCGGCGACCGCGCTGTCGAAGGCCTCGAAGGGCACCGGGTCCGGGCAATGCAGTTGAGCGATCGAATAGTCGGAGGGCATGGGCGGGACGGATTCCGTAGTGACACGACAGCTTGTCTGTTGCGTCGATTATGCCCCACCAGCGTGTCGCCGGCCGGACACCGGCGCGGCTACATGCGCTTGCCTCGATGCTGCAAGCCTTTGCAAATGTAATGGAATATTATTCCATTACAATGCAGCGCAGGCGTTCCCTCGCGGACCGTCTTCGCCGCCGGCGCGCGCCTTGTCCAGCCATGCCGTCCACTGTCTTTCCCGAAGTGCCGTAATGACTCCCCCTACGCGAAAAGCCCGACTCCTGTCGCTGTCCCTGCCCGCCTTCCTGACCGCCCCGCTGCTCGCGCTGGGCCTGTCGCTCTCCCCCGATACCGCGCAAGCCGCGCTCTCGCCCAAGGCCCGCCCTTCGCTGCAGGGCCTGCGCCTGGCCGGCGAACCCACCGTTCCCACGCTGCGCGACCGCGTCGTCCAGGCCGGCCTGGACGCCATCGGCACACCCTACAGCTGGGGTGGCGACGACCCCGCCGATGGCTTCGATTGCAGCGGCCTGGTGCTGTTCGTGTACCGCCACACCGCCGGGCTGGAGTTGCCGCGCACCGCGCGCGCGCAGCGCGGCGCCGGGCACACCGTGGCCCGCAAGAACCTGCGGCCGGGCGACCTGGTGTTCTTTGCCACCCGCGGCCGCGGCGTGACCTCGCATGTAGGCATCTATATCGGCCAGGACCAGTTCGTGCACGCCCCCACGCGCGGCTCCAAGGTCCGCGTCGACAGCATGGACAACCGCTACTGGAACAAGCGCTTCGTCGGCGCGCGCCGCTATCTCGACACGCCCGCCGCCGGCGGCACCCTGCTGGCCGCCAGCGAGAACTGAAACCTCAGCCGCGTCCCACGAACGGCATGTTGGTGGCCATGATGGTCATGAACTGCACGTTCGTGTCCAGCGGCAGGCGGGCCATTTCGGCCACGGCGTGCGCGACATGCGCCACGTCCATGCGCGGCTCCTGGCGGGTGCTGCCATCGGCCTGCAGGATACCGGCGGCCATGCGCTCGGTCATCTCGGTGGCGGCGTTGCCGATATCGATCTGCCCGCAGGCGATGCCGTAGGGCCGGCAATCCAGCGAAATCGACTTGGTCAGGCCCGTGACCGCATGCTTGGTCGCGGTGTAGGCGATCGAGAACGGCCGCGGCGCATGCGCGGAAATCGAACCGTTGTTGATGATGCGCCCGCCCTGCGGCTGCTGCGCCTTCATCAGGCGGATCGCCGCCTGCGCGCACAGGAACATCCCGGTCAGGTTGGTATCCACCACGTCGCGCCAGGTCTCGACCGGCAACTCCTCGATGGGCACGGCCGGCGCGCCGCGCCCGGCATTGTTGAACAGCACATCCAGCCGGCCATAGGCGCGCTGCGTCTCGTCGAACAGCTCGCGCACCGATTCCTCGCGGGCCACGTCGGTCGGCACCACCAGCGCGCGCACGCCATCCTCGCCGGCGGCGATGCGGGTCTGCTCCAGCGGCTCGCGGCGCCGGCCTGCCAGCACCACGCGATACCCCTGCGCCAGGAATTCCAGCGCCACGGCACGGCCGATACCCGTGCCCGCCCCCGTCACCAATGCGACCTTGACGCCCGAATTAGCGTTGGCTTGCATGCCCCTCTCCTCTTTGTGTCACGTGTTCGGCGCATCCTAACCCAATCGTCGGACAGCTGCTGCAAGTGCCCGTGACTTTTTCGGACGAGTCCGTTCGACCAGGATGAACGACATTGCCCCTGTTAGGGACTGGTCAGCCAACGCCTTATATAATTTTTGGGTATTTACTTATTACCCCAAGCGGATTGGCCCCGGATACCGGCAGCGCCAGATGCGCTTACCAAGGAGCAGTCACCCATGTACCCACACCGGCTTGTCCGTTGCCGCTGGCCCGTCCTGTCGGCGCTGGCCGTCGCGGCCCTCTGTAGCCCGGCGGCGCACGCGCAGGCCCCCGCCCCCGCCGACGCCGCCCGCATCGCCAGCCAGGGGGCCGACGGCGTGGCCGCCTGTGTCACCTGTCATGGCGCCAAGGGCGAAGGCAACCCGGCTGCCGGTTTTCCGCATCTGGCGGGCCTGGGTTCGGGCTATCTGTACGAGCAGCTCACCGCCCTGGCCAACGGCTCGCGCGCCAACCCGGTCATGGCGCCCATTGCGAAAGGGCTGAGCGACGCGCAGCGCCAGGCCCTGGCCGAGTACTACGCCGGCCTGCCCGCCCCCTTCGAAGCCGACCGACTGGCCGCCACCCACCTGGGCGAGCCCGCCAAGGCCGATACCGGCGCCTGGCTGGCGGTGCGCGGCGCCTGGGACAGGAACATACCCGCCTGCAACCAGTGCCACGGACCCGGCAGCATCGGGGTAGGCACGGCCTTCCCGGCGCTGGCCGGCCAGCCGGCCGCCTACATCGCCGGCCAGTTGCGCGCATGGCGCCAGGGCCAGCGACCGCCCGGCCCGCTGGCCTTGATGCCCGCCGTCGCCACCCGCCTGAGCGATGCCGAGATCGACGCGGTCTCGGCCTATTACGCCAACCTTCCCAAGCAGGCCGCCGCGCCGCGACCGGAGGCCTCCAAATGAAGCACGCACTGATCCACCGCCTTGCGCTGGCCTCGCTGCTGGCCGCCGCCTTGCCGGCCGCGCCAGCCCTGGCCGCCGACGCCCCGCCCGCGTTCACGCCGCCCGCGGCCGACGCCATTCCCGATAACGAGTTCGGCAAAGTGGTGCGCGAGGGAGAGCAGATCTTCCTGCATACCCCGCAGCGCGCCGCCAAGTTCGTCGGCAACGACCTGACCTGCGCCAGCTGCCACCTGGACGCGGGCCGGCGCGCCGATTCCGCGCCCATGTGGGCGGCCTACGTGCTGTATCCGGCCTACCGGGCCAAGAACGAGCACGTCAACACGCTGGCCGAGCGCCTGCAGGGCTGTTTTCGCTACAGCATGAATGGCGAATCCCCGCCGGCCGACGACCCCACGCTGGTCGCCCTGCAGTCGTACATGTACTGGCTGGCGAGCAAGGCCCCGACCGGCGTCAAGCTGGCGGGCCAGGGCTATCGCAAGCTGCCGGCGCCGCCGCAAAAACCCGACTACCTGCGCGGCAAGACCGCCTACGCGCAATATTGCGCCGTCTGCCACGGCGCCGAAGGCCAGGGGCAGAAAAACGGCCGGCACTGGATCTTCCCCGCGTTGTGGGGCGAGCACTCGTTCAACTGGGGCGCGGGCATGCACCAGATCGGCAACGCGGCCGGCTTCATCAAGGCCAATATGCCGCTGGGCCAGGCCGGCCTGCTGAGCGACCAGGAAGCCTGGGACGTGGCGTACTTCACGAACGCCCACGAACGCCCGCAGGCCCCCCGCTACCAGGGCTCGGTGGCACAGACGCGCGCCAAGTACCACGATTCGGACGACTCCCTGTACGGGATGGAAGTCAACGGCCATCTGCTGGGCAGCGCAGCGCCGCCGTCCGGCGGCAAGCTGCGGGCGGCCGGCAAGTAGGCGGCGCGAGGGCTTGCTGGCCCCGGGGGCTTTTCCGCCCTCGGGCCGCCCCCAAGGCGAAAAAAAGGCCGGCCGCTCCCGGCGCGCCGGCCGATTTGCTATTCTTCGGTTCTGCCCCTTGTGTCGTTTTTGTCCATGTCCGCACCCTCCGGCAATGTATTCATGGTCGTCGCTCCCAGCGGCGCCGGCAAGTCCAGCCTGGTTCGCGCCCTGCTCGACCGCGATCCCTCTCTCGTGCTGTCCATTTCGTGCACCACGCGCGCGCCGCGCCCCGGCGAGCAAGACGGCCGCGAGTACCGCTTCGTCGACCAGGCCGAATTCGCCCGCCTGCGCGATGCGCAACAGCTGCTCGAATGGGCCGAGGTGCACGGGAATTTCTATGGCACCCCGCGCGACCGCATCGACGAGGCCACCCGCGCCGGCCATGACGTCCTGCTGGAAATCGACTGGCAGGGCGCGCGGCAGGTCAAGCAGCGCTACCCCGAGGCCATCGGCATATTCGTCCTGCCGCCTTCCATCGACGAGCTGGAAAGCCGCCTGAAGGCCCGCGGCCAGGACGCGCCCCAGGTCATCGCGCGCCGCCTGCTGGCTGCCGGCGGCGAGATCGCGCACGCGCCTGAATGCGAATATGTTATTATTAATCAAGAATTTAGCGTAGCCCTGACGGAACTGGTGCAAATCATCAGTGCCGCGCGGCTGCGTTTTTCGTCCCAGGCCGTGCGCAATGCGCAGTTGTTCTCGCAACTGGGCATACCCGCCGCGCACTGAGGCGAACTCCCTTCACTTTCCGTCAGCTCCAGGTATTTTCCATGGCCCGTATCACTGTCGAAGACTGTCTGAACCAGATTCCCAACCGCTTCAAGCTCACGCTGGCGGCGACCTATCGCGCCCGCGAGCTGGCCCAGGGCCACGCGCCGCGCCTGGACAGCAAGGACAAGCCCACGGTCACCGCGCTTCGGGAAATCGCCTCCGGTCTCACCGGCCTGGAAATGCTGCGCAAAGTCCCGACCTGATACCTACCCAGGGAGGCGGTGGCAATGGCTTTTCCCGGGCTGAAGTACGCCTCTTCAGGATTGCTTGCCGCGTTGCGCCTGGGACGGCGCACCGGTAAGAAAGGCCGCACGCCTCCCTCTCCGTCTCCCGGCGCCCAGGAAGCTGTCGACGCGGCCGCCTCGCCGGTCGCCTCGCTGGCGCCGCTGACCGAGATCATCAGCACCTACCTCGACCCCAAAGAGGTCGAACGCGTGCGCGAAGCCTACCGTTTCGCCGACCAGGCCCACCTGGGCCAGTTCCGCGCCAGCGGCGCGCCGTACATTTCCCACCCCATCGCCGTTACCGAGATCTGCGCCGGCTGGAAGCTGGACGCCAATGCGCTGTCGGCCGCCCTGCTGCACGACGTGATGGAAGACCAGGGCGTGGGCAAGCATGAGCTGGCCGAGAAGTTCAGCCCCGAAGTCGCCGAACTGGTCGACGGCCTGTCCAAGCTGGACCGGCTGGACTTCGCGACCAAGGCCGAACAGCAGGCCGAGAGCTTTCGCAAGATGCTGCTGGCCATGGCGCGCGACGTGCGCGTCATCCTGATCAAGCTGGCCGACCGCCTGCACAACATGCGCACGCTGGACGCGGTCAACCCCGAGAAGCGCCGCCGCATCGCCCGCGAAACCCTGGAAATCTACGCGCCGATCGCGCACCGGCTGGGCCTGAACCTGTTGTTTCGCGAACTGCAGGACCTGTGCTTCGCGGCGATGTACCCCAACCGCTACCAGGTACTGTACCGCGCCGTGCTGGCGGCCCGCGGCAACCGGCGCGAAGTCATCAGCAAGATCGAGGACGCCGTGCGCGCGGCGCTGCCGGCAGCCGGCATCGAGGCCGAGGTGACCGGCCGCGAGAAGACGCTGTACGGCGTCTACCGCAAGATGACCGAACAGAAGAAATCGTTTTCCGAAGTCCTGGATATCTACGGTTTCCGCGTCATCGTCCATACCCTGCCCGAGTGCTACCTGGCGCTGGGCACGCTGCACCAGCTGTATCGGCCCGTGCCCGGCAAGTTCAAGGACTACATCGCCATTCCCAAGGTCAACGGCTACCAGTCCTTGCACACCACGCTGGTGGGTCCGTATGGCACGCCGGTGGAGTTTCAGTTCCGCACGCGCGACATGCACCACATCGCCGAGGAAGGCGTGGCCTCGCACTGGCTCTACAAGGATGCCGACCTGACGCTCAACGAGCTGCAGAAGCGCACCCACCAGTGGCTGCAGTCGCTGCTCGACATCCAGAGCCAGACCGGCGATTCGGGCGAGTTCCTCGAACACGTCAAGGTCGACCTGTTCCCCGACGCGGTCTATGTCTTCACCCCGCGCGGCAAGATCATTTCCCTGCCGCGCGGCGCCACGCCGGTCGATTTCGCCTACGCCATCCATACCGACATCGGCAACCAGGCGGTCGCCGCCAAGGTCAATGGCGAATTCGTCCCGCTGCGCACCGAGCTCAGCAGCGGCGACACGGTCGAAATCATCACTTCGCCGGCCTCGCGCCCGAACGCGCAATGGCTCAATTACGTGCGCACCGGCCGCGCCCGTTCCGAAATCCGCCATTACCTTCGGACCGTCAAGTACGAGGAGTCCGTGGCCTTCGGCGAGCGCCTGCTCGAACAGGCGATGATCGAGCTGCACCTGCCCGTGCCCAGCACCGACGATCCGCAATGGGACAAGCTGGCGCGCAGCTCGGGTGCCAGCTCGCGCGATGAAATCCTGGCCGATATCGGCCTGGGCAAGCGCCTGGCCGCAGTGGTGGCGCGGCGCTTCGCGCCCGAACACGATCTCATCGCCACCACTGCCGCCGCCGTGGACCAGATCACCTCGGCGCGCGCCGCGCCCATCCTGATCCAGGGCAGCGAAGGCCAGGCGGTCCAGCTGGCGCCATGCTGCGGCCCGCTGCCCGGCGACCCCATCATCGCCGGCATGCGGCTGGGCCACGGCCTGGTCGTGCATACCTCCGATTGCCCGGTCGCGCTGCGCGCCCGCGCGCGCGAGCCCGAGCGCTGGATCAACGTGGCCTGGGACGCCCAGACCGCCAAGCACCTGCCCACGCGCCTGGACATCGTCACGCGCAACGAGCGCGGCGTGCTGGGCCGGCTGGCGGCCGAAGTCACGGCGGCCGACGCCAATATCGTGCATGTCACGATGCACGACGACGCGGTTTCCACGGTCTCGCTGCACCTGACGGTGCAGGTGGACAGCCGCAAGCACCTGGCGCAGGTCATCCGCGCCATCCGGCACGTGCCGCAAGTCCAGAAGATCGTGCGCGTCAAGGGCTGAGCGGCGCGCCGCTCAGGATACGTGCTGCAGGAAGTCCTTCAGCCGCTGGCTGGGCGGATTGGATAGCAGTTCGGCCGGCGGTCCGTCGTGCGCGATCTTGCCGCAATCGATGAAGATCAGGCGGCTGCCCACCTTGCGCGCGAACTCCATTTCGTGCGTGACCACGATCATGGTCATGCCCTCCTCGGCCAGGTCGCGCATCACCTTCAATACTTCGTGGCGCAACTCCGGATCGAGCGCCGAAGTCGGCTCGTCGAACAGCATCAGCTTGGGCTTGATGGCCAGCGCGCGGGCGATGGCCACGCGCTGTTGCTGGCCCCCCGACAACTCGGACGGATAGTGGTTCATGCGTTCGGCCAGCCCCACCTTGCCCAGCAGCTCCTCGGCCTGCCGGCGCGCCTCGGCACGCGCGGCGCCGCGCGTATGCACCGGGCCGAACATGACGTTCTCCAGCGCCGTCATCTGCGGAAACAGGTTGAACTGCTGGAACACCATGCCCGCTTCGCGGCGGATCTCGCGCACCTGGGCGGCATCGCCCTTGACGCTTTGCCCGCCGACCAGCAGGTCGCCGTCGTTGATGGTCTCCAGCACGTTGATGCAGCGCAGGAAAGTGGACTTGCCCGATCCGGACGGCCCGACCACCACCACCACTTCGCCCGCGTCGATATCCAGCGTGATGCCGTCGAGCACCGTCGAATCGCCGAATTTCTTGGTGACATTGTGGAATTCGACCATGCTCATAGTATGCGCATCCTTTTTTCCAGCATCCGCAGGCCCAGGGCCATCGTCCCGGTAAGAATCAGGTACACGATGGCCACGGCCGACCAGATCTCGACCGCGCGGAAATTGCTGGCCATGATTTCCTGGCCCTGGCGCGTCAGTTCGGCCACGCCGATCACGATGAACAGGGACGAGTCCTTCAGGCTGATGATGCACTGGTTGCCCAGCGGGGGAATCATGCGTCGGAAAGCGACCGGACCGATGATGTACAGCAGGATCTTGTAGAACGGCAGGCCCATCGCCTGCCCGGCCTCCTTCAGGCCCTTGTGCACCGACAGCAGCGAGCCGCGCACGATCTCGGCGATGTACGCCCCGGAGTTGATGATCAGCGTGGCGATTGCCGCCGCCACGACGTCGACGCGCATGCCTTCGATCATCAGCGGCAAGGCGAAATAGATGAACATCACCTGCACCACGATGGGGGTGCCGCGGATCACGGCCACGTACACCTGCGCCAGCCCCGCCAGCCACAGCGGCCCGTAGGCCCGGGCCACGCCGATCAGGGCGCCCACCACGAAGCCGCCCACCAGCCCCCAGAAAGTGATCTTGACGGTCATCAACGTGCCGTCAAGCAGATTGGGCAATGCCGTCCCGATTACCGACCAATCGAAATCCACAGTCTTCCCCCTGCCAGCGGATGCGGGTCAGGCCGGCGCCATGCGCCGGCCCGCGGATGCCAGCCGGCTCAGGGCTGCTTGCCGAACCACTTGGTGTAGATGGCGTCGTACTGGCCGTTGGCTTTCAGCGTGGCCAGCGCCTTGTTCACCTGCGGCACCAGTTCGCTGCCCTTGGGGAAGGCGATGCCGTAGAAGTCGCCGCTCTTGACCGTGCCGACCACCTTCACGCGGCCCTTGCCCGCCGTGTTGGCGTAGTACTGCACGTTGGGCGTGTCATGCACCGCCGCGTCGACGCGGCCGGTGGCCAGTTCGAGATAGGCGTTGTCGATATTGGGGAACAGTTTCAGCTTGGCGTCGGGCACCTGCGACTTCATGAAGTCGACCGTGGCGGTGCCGGTCTTGACGGCCACGCTCTTGCCGGAGAGATCCTTGGCCTCCTTGATGCTGTCGTTCTTCTCGCTGACCAGGATGGCCAGGCCGCTCTCATAGTAGGGATCGGAGAAGTCGATGACCTTCTTGCGGTCGTCCCGGATCGTGATGCCGGCAAGCGCCGCATCGATGTTCTTGGTCTGCAGGCCGGGGATGATGCCGTTGAAATCCATGGGCTGCAGCTTGTACTTCAGGTTCAGCTCCTTGGCGATGGCCGCCCACAGATCAATGTCGAAGCCGGTATAGGTGTTGCCCTGCTTGAACTCGAACGGCACGAACGCGGTGTCGGTGGCGACCACCAGTTCCTTGTCCTGGGCCGACGCCGTGGACACGGCGCCCAGCAGGGCCGCCGACGCGCCGATCAGTACGGCCGCAACTTTCGCTTTGATCATGGAACTCTCCTCTTGGGGTCTGCTCAGGCCCCAGCCATTTGTTGTAAGGGGCTACCATCTCCGAGTCCGTGCCGCATGGGTAATCCGGCGCGGACCTGCGGATCATCTTAACGCATACGTCCCCCGCCGCCATCCCCCCGCGGGTCATTACAATCAAACCAGAAGCGACCCACGACAGGAGCCTGCCATGGCTTTCAAACCCGTCAGCATCACCGGTACGCGGCGCCAGACCGGCCAGGCCCTGGGCAAGCTGGCGCGCCCGCTCATGGCCACCTACCTGGGGAGCAGAGCACCGTCTGGGCTGCGTTGCGTCCCTGGCGCGGCCACGCCTACCTGGAGGCCCTGGCGCACGAAGCCAGCCAGGCCTTGCCGGAAATCTGGGACGAGCTCGAAGGGCTGGCCGAAGGCCTGCGCATGCCGCTGGTGGACATACTGCTGTGGAACTGCCGCGGCGACCTGCTGCACAAGACCTCGGACGGCTGCACGTCGATCGCATGGCGCGGCGACGAAGACGCGCGCTGGATCGCGCACAACGAAGACGGCGATCCGTTCCTGTACGGCCGCTGCCACATGGTGGACGTGCGGACCGACGACGCCCCCGGCTACATCAGCTTCTACTATCCCGGCTCGCTGCCCGGCCACACCTTTGGCGCCAACCGCGCCGGGCTGGTGCAGACGATCAACAATGTGCGCATCCGCCAGCGGCACGCCGGGGTGCCGCGCATGCTGCTGGCGCGCGCGGTGCTCGACTGCGCCACGCTGGACGACGCGCTGGCGGTGCTGCGCGATCATCCGCGCGCCGGCGGTTTTCACCACACGCTGGGCGCGGCCGGCGAGCCGCGCCTCTACAGCGTCGAGGCCTCCCCGGCGGCCTGCTCGATCGGCGAGGTCGCGCGCGGCAACGGGCACGCCAACCACCTGGTGCATCCTAGCAGCGAGGCCATCGGCCAGATCGTGACCGATTCGTCGCGCAGCCGCCAGCGCCACATCGAGAACCTGATGGACCACTGGCAGCCGCCCGTCGATGGCGCGCGCCTGGTGGCCACGCTGCTGGATCGCGAAGGCGAGCTGCCCATCCTGCGCTGCGGCGCCGACGACCCTGACGAGGAAAACACGCTGGCCACCGCCTTGTTCGAAATGCGCGATGGCGGGCTGACCCTGCAGGTGCATGACCGGCGCGACCAGCCCGCCTTGCGCGTGACGGTGTGCCCGGCCGCGTGAGGCCGGCGCCCGCTCAGGCCGGGCCGTAGTCTCCTCCGCCGGGCGTCTCGACGACGAACACGTCGCCGGCGGCCAGTTCTGCGCTGTCCTGCGGACCCAGGGGCTCGACGCGGCCGTCGGCGCGCTCCACGTAGTTGCGTCCCATCGCCCCTGCCCCGCCGCCCGCCAGGCCGAACGGCACATGGCGGCGGTTGTTCGACAGGATGGCGGCCGTCATGGGCTCCAGGAAGCGCACTCGGCGCACGCCCCCGTCGCCCCCGCGATAGCGGCCGGCTCCGCCCGACCCATGGCGGATCTCGTACGACTCCAGCCGCACCGGAAAGCGCAGCTCCAGCACTTCGGGATCGGTCAGGCGCGAATTGGTCATGTGCGCCTGCACCACCGACGTGCCGGCAAAACCGGCATCCGCGGGGCCCGCCGCGTCGATGCGTAGCGGCCCGGCGCCCGTGCCGCCCGAGATGGTCTCGTAGTACTGGTAGCGCGCATTGCCGAACGTGAAGTTGTTCATGGTGCCCTGGCTGGCCGCCAGCACGCCCAGCGCGCCATACAGCGCATTGACGATGCACATCGAGGTCTCGACGTTGCCCGCCACCACCGACGCGGGCGGGTTCGGGCGCAGCATCGACCCCTCCGGGATGATGATCTCCAGCGGCTTGAGGCAGCCTGCGTTCAGCGGGATCTCGTCATCGACCAGGGTCCGGAACACGTACAGCACCGCCGCCACCGCGATCGCGCCCGGCGCATTGAAGTTGTTCTCCAGCTGGCCCGAGGTGCCGGTGAAATCGACGACCGCGCTGCGCGCCTGGCGGTCGACGCGCACGGCCACCTCGATGACCGCGCCGTTGTCCAGCCGATAGGTATAGCGCCCGTCCTTCAGCACCGAAATCACGCGCCGCACCGCCTCCTCGGCGTTGTCCTGCACGTGCCCCATGTAGGCCCGCACCACGTCCAGGCCGAAGTGGTCGCACATGCGCAGCAGCTCCTGCACGCCCTTCTCGTTGGCGGCGATCTGCGCATGCAGGTCGGCGATGTTCTGGTCCGGATTGCGCGCCGGCCAGCGCCCCGAGGCCAGGATCTCGCGCGCCTCGCGGTCGCGGAACTCGCCGTTGCCCACCAGCTGGAAATTGGTGAACAGCACGCCTTCGTCTTCCACCGTCCGGGAGTCCGGCGGCATCGAGCCCGGCGTCGTTCCGCCTATGTCGGCATGGTGCCCGCGCGAGCCGACAAAGAACAGGATGTCCCGGCCGGCGCGGTCGAACACCGGCGTGATGACGGTCACATCGGGCAGGTGCGTGCCGCCGTGGTACGGATCGTTGACCACATAGGCGTCGCCCGGCCGCATGCGCGACGCATTGGCGCGCATCACCGTCTTGATCGATTCGCCCATCGAGCCCAGGTGCACCGGCATGTGCGGCGCGTTGGCGATCAGGTTGCCCGCGGCGTCGAAGATGGCGCACGAGAAGTCCAGGCGTTCCTTGATGTTGACCGAGTAGGCGGTGTTCTGCAGCCGGTATCCCATCTGCTCGGCGATCGACATGAACAGATTGTTGAAAACCTCGAGCATGACCGGGTCGGCCTGCGTGCCGATGGCGCGGCGCTGCGCGCGCGCCTGCACGCGCCGAAGCACCAGGTGGTCGCGCGGCGTGACCTCGGCTTGCCAGCCCGGCTCGATCACCGTCGTCTGGTTCGGCTCGGAGATGATGGCCGGTCCGGCCATCATGTCGCCGGGCGCCAGGTCTTCGCGCACGTACAGGGGCGTCTCGCGCCATTGTCCGGCGCTGAACATGCGTATCGTGCGGCGCGCCGCCAGCGGCGCGGCACGCGTGCGCGTCACCGGTGCCTCGGTGGCGGCCTCGCCGCCGCCCGTGGCCTCGACCGAAATGGTCTCGACCACCAGTTCGCGGCCGGGCATCAGGAACGAGTAGCGCTGGCGGTAGCCCGCCTCGAACGCGGCGCGCACCTGCTCCAGCGGGCCGAACGCGACCTCCAGCGCGGTATCGGTGCCGCGGTACTTCAGGTGCAGGCGCCGCTGCACCGCCACCTTGTCGGCCGGCACGTGCTGGCGCAGCAGCTCCGCGCTGGCCTGTCCGGCGAGCTCGTCCAGGCCGGCCTCCAGTTGCGCCATCAGCGCGGCGTCGAGCACCTGCTCCACCGTCTTCTGGCGCATTTCCGTCTGATCGGCCAGCCCCATGCCATAGGCTGACAGCACGCCGCCCAGCGGGTGGGCGAACACCGTCGTCATGCCCAGCGCGTCGGCCACCAGGCAGGCATGCTGGCCGCCAGCGCCGCCGAAAGTGGTCAACGCATACTCGGTCACGTCGTGGCCGCGCTGCACCGAGATGCGCTTGATCGCCTCGGCCATGTTGCCCACGGCGATCTCCAGGAAACCTTCGGCCAGCTGCTCGGCGCTCATCTCGCGCCCCGTGGCCGTCCGCACCTCCTCGGCCATGGCCGCGAAGCGCGCGCGCACCGCCGCCACATCCAGCGGCTGGTCGGCATCGGGGCCGAACACGCTGGGGAAGAAGTCGGGCTGGATCTTGCCCAGCAGAACGTTGCAGTCGGTCACCGCCAACGGGCCGCCGCGCCGGTAGCACGCGGGCCCCGGATTGGCGCCGGCCGAATCGGGGCCGACGCGCAGCCGGGCGCCATCGAAATGCAGGATGGATCCCCCGCCGGCCGCCACGGTATGGATGCTCATCATCGGCGCGCGCATGCGCACGCCGGCCACCAGCGTCTCGAACTCGCGCTCGAACTCGCCGGCGTAGTGCGACACGTCGGTGGACGTGCCGCCCATGTCGAAGCCGATCACGCGGTCAAAGCCCGCCAGCTCGCTGGTGCGGACCATGCCGACGATACCGCCGGCCGGGCCGGACAGGATGGCGTCCTTGCCGCGGAAACGGTGCGCGTCGGTCAGGCCGCCGCTGGATTGCATGAACATCAGGCGCACGCCAGGCAACTCGCTGCCCACCTGCTCGACATAGCGCATGAGAATGGGCGACAGATAGGCATCGACCACCGTGGTGTCGCCGCGCGAGACAAACTTGATCAGCGGACTGGCCTCGTGCGAGGTCGACACCTGCGTAAAGCCGATCTCGCGCGCGATGGCGGCGGCGCGCCGCTCATGCACGCCCTCCTTCCAGGCGTGCATGAACACGATGGCGACGGCGCGGATGCCATCGTCGAACACGCGCCGCAGGTCGGCGCGCAGGCCGTCCTCCGCCAGCGCGCGCACCACCGTGCCGTCGGCATCGAGCCGTTCGTCGGCCTCGACCACCGCCTCGTACAGCATCTCGGACAGCTGCACGTTGCGGTCGAACAGGCGCGGCCGGCTCTGGTAGGCAATGCGCAGCGCGTCGCGGAATCCCCGCGTGGTCACCAGCAGGGTGCGCTCGCCCTTGCGTTCGAGCAAGGCATTGGTCGCCACCGTGGTGCCCATCTTGACGCACTCGACCTGGTCGGCCGGCACCGGCTGGCCCGGCGCGATGCCCAGCAGCTTGCGGATGCCGGCCACCGCCGCGTCGCGGTACTGCTCGGGATTCTCCGACAGCATCTTGGCGGTCACGGTGGCGCCGTCTGGCCGGCGCGCCACGATATCGGTGAACGTGCCTCCACGGTCAACCCAGAATTGCCACTTCATAGCGTCCTCGGATTAGCAGGCGTAACAGGGGGAAAGGCCGCGCCCCGCCCGGCGGGCGCGCGCCGATGCATGATGGATTTACAGCGAGGTGGCCGCCCGCGCGGCCTGGTCGTACAGCCCCGACAGCGAGCGCAGGGTATGCGCCAGCTGGCGCGTGAACTCCAGCCCGCCGGCTGCGCCCGCCTCCAGCCCATCGAGCAGGCATTGCTCGCGCACCTCGGCATAGCGCTTGATGATTTCGGCTCCTTTCGGCGTAACGCTGTAGAACACCTCCTTGCCGCTGCGATCGCCGCGCACCACGTCGTGGCGCTCCAGCTTCTTGAGCGAATAGCTGACGATGTGCGTATCCTCGACGTTCAGCGTGAAGCAGATGTCGGCCAGTTTCTTGGGACGCTGGCGGTGGTACACGTGGTGCATCACCATGACGTCGTTGGCGGTCAGGTCCGGCAGGCCGGCCGCCGCCATGCAGCGCACCGTCCAGCGGTTGAAGGCATGGCTGGCGATCATCAGGCCGAACTCGACCTCGGACAGATCGGGCGCGCGGCCGCTGGCCAGATGGGCGGAAGAAGCGATCAGGGGCGTGCTGCTCATGACGGGTGGCCGAAAGTTCTTGTAGACGAAATACTAATAATTTATCTATATTTCATCAAAAAAAAACACACAGCAACGCCCGGCCGGCGCACTGGGGATTACCCGCGCAACCCGGCCGCCGCGACTCGCGCACGGGGAACGCCATGAATATCCGCTTTCTCGAAACCTTTATCTGGGTCGCCCAGCTGCGCAGCTTCAAGGCCGCCGCGGGCAAACTGCACCTGACCCAGGCCGCCATCTCGGGGCGCATTGCCGCGCTCGAGAACGACCTGGGCGAACTGCTGTTCGAGCGGGGCAGCCGCGACACGCGGCTGACGCCGGCCGGGCGCACGCTGCTCGACTACGCCCAGCGCATGCTCGATACCGACCACGCCATGCGCCAGGCCCTGCGCGGCAGCGGAACCTTGCGCGGCCGCGTGCGCCTGGGCGTGGTCGAATCCATCGTCCATACCTGGTTCACGCCATTCATCCGCCGCCTGTCGCAAACGCACCCGGAGCTGGAGATCGAGCTGACCGCCGAATCGACCCGGCGGCTGCAGGACCTGCTCAAGCACGGCAGCATCGACGTCGCCCTGCAGACCGACCCCATCGTGGGCGACGATGTGCGCAACCGCGACATGGGCATGCTGAAAATGGGCTGGATCTGCAGCCCCGCGGCGGGAATTCCCGCGCAGGCCAGCGTCGCCGAACTGGCCACCCATCCCCTGGTCACCTTTCCGCGCCATTCCCAGCCGCACCTGCAGCTGCTCGACGTGCTGGACGCGGCGGGCGTGCAGGCCGGGCGCATCCATTTCGTTTCGTCCATCGCCGCGTGCACGCAATTCATCGAGGCAGGCCTGGGCGCGGCCACGCTGCCGCTGGCGGCGGTGCGTCCCGGCCTGGCGGCCGGACGCTACCGGCAAGTGTGCTGCACGCCCGACCTGCCGCATCTGCGGCTGGTGGCCAGCTGGCGGCCGGACCGCGTGGCCGGCCTGGCCGAGGCGGTGGTACGGCTGGCCCTGGACGAGATGCGCCTGTACGCGCAGCACAACGACGACGCGCTGCCGCCGCTCGACAGCGGCGTGCTGGCGCTGTGACGCCGGAGCGCGCCGCCTTCGGGGTTTTCCCCAGCGCGCCCAGGCTTGCCGCCACGCCGGCGGCGGCGCCGCGCGGGCCGCGCGCGCGATAACTTTTTCTTAACCCGCCGCACCGGAATAAACCGTTTGCCGCTGCCGGCGCCGGTGCCGAGAATCAGCCTCCATGACGGCCCATCCAGGCCGCGCGATGGAGAAACACGTGGCAGCACCAATCCGGCACGAACGCGACGCCATGGGCGAACTGTTCATCTGGACGGACATCGACCCCGCGCACGAAGAAGACTTCAACCAGTGGTACGACCGCGAACACATGGCCGAGCGCGCCGGCATCGCGGGCTTTCGCTGGGCCCGCCGCTATCGCTCGCAGCACGGCCGGCGGCGCTACCTGGCGTTGTACCGCACCGAGGACCTGCATGTATTCGGCAGCGCCGCGTACCGGCAGGCGTTCGAACGCCAGACGCCGTGGCCGCTGGCCAATTTCGCGCGCATGCGCGACACCAATCGGCGCGTCATGGTGGTTTCGCCGCTGGCAGGCGTCGGCACCGGCGCGGCGCTGGGCCTGCTGCGCCTGGGCAGCGTCGAACTCGCCGCCCGCGCCGCCGCGCTGGCCGCCAGCGCACAGGAGATCGAAGGCGTCCTGGCGCTGCGCGTGCTGACCCCCGATCCGCAGCTGTCCACCCCGCTGCCTTCCGAAGACCCCGCCGCACGCGTGCTCGACCCCGTCCTGATCATCGACGCGACCACCGAGCCGGCCGCCGCCGCCGCCGCCCGCTCGCTGGCCGAACAGCTGGAACTGCCCACCGACGGCATCCAGACCTTCCACTTGCTGTGGGACCTGCGCGCCGACGATCTGCGCGCCGCCCCTTGAACCTGCCCCAGGAGACCGACATGAAAACGACCTTCGCCGTACTTGCCGCCGCCCTCGCCTTCTCGGCCGGCGCGCAGGCCGCCACCAGCTGGACCATGACGGCGGAGCAGCCCGACGCCAACTACCTGCCCCAGAACGCACGCCAGTTCGCCGACGAGGTCAAGGCCGCCACCGCCGGCGCGCTGGAGATCAAGGTGCAGTCCAACAGCACCCTGCTCAAGCGTCCCGAAGTCAAGCGCGGCGTGCAGCAGGGCGTGGTGCAGATCGGCGAGGTGCTGGTCTCGGCGCTGGGCAACGAAGACCCCTTGTTCGAAATCGACAGCGTCCCGTTCCTGGCCTCCTCGTTCGACGAGTCGGAAAAACTGTGGAAAGCCACGCGCCCCCTGCTGACCCAGCGCCTGGACAAGCAAGGCATCGTGCTGGTGTACGGGTCGCCCTGGCCCCCGCAGGGCATCTACACCAAGAAGCCGGTCGCCGCGCTGGCCGACCTGAAGGGCACGCGTTTCCGCGCCTACAGCGCATCGACCAGCCACATGGCCGCCCTGATGGGCGCGGTGCCCACCACCGTGCAGACGCCCGAGGTCCCGCAGGCCTTTTCGACCGGCGTGATCGACGCCATGCTCACCTCGCCCGCCACCGGCGTGGACGGCCAGGCCTGGGACTACGTCAAGTACTACTACGATGCCCAGGCGTTCATCCCCCAGAGCTTCGTCATCGCCAACAAACGGGCCTTCCAGCGCCTGCCCGCCGAAGTGCGGCAGGCGGTGCTGGATGCCGGCGCCAAGGCCGAAATCCGGGGCTGGCAGACCGCGCGCGCCAAGACTCGCGAACTCACCGACACCCTGGCGCGCAACGGCATGAGCGTCGAGCCGTTGCCTGCGCAGCTGGCCAAGGAGTTGCAGGCCATCGGCGCCACCATGGTCTCGGACTGGAGCAAGAAAGCCGGCGCCGACGGCCAGCAGCTGCTCGATGCCTACCGCAAGTGAGCCGGACGACGCCATGCCCATATTCGATCGCATCGCCGTCGCCAGCGGCGCCGTGGCCGCGCTGTTCCTGGCGCTGATCGGCGCCATCGTCGCCGCGCAGATCGCCAGCCGCCTGCTCGGCATGCAGATCCCCGCGGCCGACGACTTCGCCGCCTGGTCGATGGCGGCCTCGGTGTTCCTGGCCCTGCCCTACGCCATGCTGCGCGGCGACCATATCCGCGTGACCCTGTTGCTGCAGTTCCTGCCCAAGACCGCTCACCGTCCCTACGAACTGGCGGCCACGGCCCTGGGCCTGGCGCTGTCGGCCTGGGCCGCGTGGCAGGCGGCCGGCTTCGTCCACGAATCGTTCGCCTACGACGAGGTGGCCCAGGGCATGCTGCGCGTGCCGCTGTGGATTCCGCAGATCTGCATGCCCATCGGCCTGGCCCTGCTGACACTGATGCTGGCGCGGCGCCTGGCCATGGTGGCGCGCGGCCGGCAACCCGAGGAGACCGCTCATGGGTGAGCTCGCGCAAAGCCTGGTGCTCATCGCCAGCCTCCTGCTGTTGCTGGCCGCCGGCGTATGGGTATCGCTGGCGCTGGTGGCCAGCGGCCTGGTGGCCTTGCTGCTGTTCACCGACGCACCAGCCGGCATCATCTTCGCCACCAAGAGCTGGGACGCCTCGGCCAACTGGGCCCTGACCGCGCTGCCGCTGTTCATCTGGATGGGCGAAATCCTCTACCGCACCCGCCTGGCCGAGGACATGTTCAGCGGACTGGGCCCCTGGGGGCGTCGCCTGCCGGGCCGCCTGGTGCATGTCAACGTGCTGGGCTGCGGGATTTTCGCCGCGGTCAGCGGCTCGTCCGCCGCCACCGCCGCGACCATCGGCCGCATCTCGCTGCCGGAGCTCAAGGCTCGCGGCTATGACGACGGCCTGGCCATCGGATCGCTGGCCGGCGCCGGCACGCTGGGCCTGCTGATCCCCCCGTCCATCGTCATGATCGTCTACGGCGTGGCGGCCCAGGTCTCGCTCATCAAGCTGTTCATCGCCGGCATCCTGCCCGGCCTGCTGCTGATGGCGCTGTTCTCCGGCTACATCGGCGTATGGTCGCTGCGCAATCCCGCGCGGGTCCCGCCGCGCGAGCCCGCGGTGCCCTGGCTCACCATGCTGGCCCGCCTGCGCCTGCTGCTGCCGGTGGTGGCGTTGATCGCCGGGGTCATCGGTTCGATCTACGCCAGCATCGCGACCGCCACCGAGGCGGCCACGATCGGCGTCATCGGCGCCCTGGCGATCGCCGCCTGGGGCAAGTCGCTCAACCGCAGATCGTTCATCGACAGCCTGATGGGCGCGACCCGCACTTCGTGCATGATCTCGTTCATCCTGCTGGGCGCGGCCTATCTCACCAGCGCGATGAGCTTCACCGGCCTGCCGGCCAACCTGGCCGAGTGGATCTCGTCGCTGGGCCTGAGCCAGTATGGACTGATCGCGGTGCTGACCGTCTTCTTCATCCTGATGGGCGCCTTCCTCGATGGCATATCCATCGTCGTGCTGACCACCGCCGTGCTCATGCCGGCCATCCAGGCGGCGGACATCGACTCGATCTGGTTCGGCATCTACCTGATCCTGGTGGTCGAGATGGCGCAGATCACCCCGCCGGTGGGCTTCAACCTGTTCGTGATCCAGGGCATTACCGGACGCAACCTGTTCGAGCTGGTGCGCATGGCCTTTCCGTTCTTCCTGCTGCTGGTGCTGGCCACGGCGATCATCACGATATTTCCGGCGATCGTGACCGCGCTGCCGCTGGCGATGCGGTAGCCGCGAACGGCGGCGCCTGCCCCAGGGCAAGGCGCCGCCGGGCCGCCAGGACGATTCAAGCCTAAAACAATTCTGCCGATGGGCCGACTTACCTAGGAATTACCCCTAAAGCCCGCGCGGGACCGTGTAGCGGCGCGCACGGGGACTTAGAATTGCAGCGTTTCAAGGGCGCGGCTGCCATCGCCCGCCCGTGGTTGCCCATGCCTTGCGGTGTGCTCCGCGGTATGCCGCAATTCGAAAATTCCATTACGAAGGACGTCTCCATGTACAAGAAGCTCTCCTTGCTGGCCGGCACCATTGTTCTCGCCTTCGGCGCGGGCGCGCAAGCCCAGACCAAATGGGATCTGCCGACCGCCTATCCCGCCAGCAACCTGCATGTCGAGAACCTGACCCAGTTCGTCAAGGACGTCGACAGCCTGTCGGGCGGCAAGCTGAAAATCACGCTGCACAACAATGCGTCGCTCTACAAGGCGCCCGAAATCAAGCGCGCGGTCCAGGGCAACCAGGCCCAGATCGGCGAAATCCTTCTCACCAACTTCGCCAACGAAGACCCGGTCTACGAACTGGATGGCCTGCCGTTCCTGGCCACCGGCTACGATGCCTCGTTCAAGCTGTACCAGGCCCAGAAGCCCTTCCTCGAGAAGAAACTGGCCTCGCAGGGCATGATGCTGCTCTACTCGGTCGCCTGGCCGCCCCAGGGCATTTTCGCCAACCGCGACATCAAGCAAGTGTCCGACATGAAGGGCCTCAAGTGGCGCGCCTACAGCCCGGTGACGGCCAAGATCGCCGAACTGGTCGGCGCGCAACCGGTAACGGTGCAGCAGGCCGAATTGGCGCAGGCGATGGCCACCGGCGTGATCGACTCGTACATGTCGTCCGGCTCGACCGGTTTCGACACCAAGACCTACGAGTACATCAAGAAGTTCTACGACACCGAGACCTGGCTGCCCAAGAACGCGGTGCTGGTCAACAAGAAGGCCTTCGACGCGCTCGACCCCGCCACCCAGCAAGCCCTCAAGAAGGCCGGCGCGCAGGCCGAAGAGCGCGGCTGGAAACTGTCGCAGGAGAAGAACAGCTGGTACAAGGAGCAACTGGCCAAGAACGGCATGGCCATCATCGCGCCCACCGCCGAACTCAAGAGCGGCCTGACCGAGGTCGGCAAGCGCATGCTCGACGACTGGCTCAAGAAAGCCGGCGCCGACGGACAGGCCATGATCGACGCCTATCGGAAGCAATAAAGCACGATGCGCCGTTTCCTGGATCGCTTGTACGGCGCGGCCGGCCTGCTGGCCGGCCTGTGCACCATCGGCGTGCTGGTTTCCGTGCTGGCGGCCATCATCGCCCGCCAAGTGGGCCTGAACATACCCGGCACCGACGCTTATGCCGGGTATTTCATGGCAGCCGCCGGCTTCCTGGCCCTGGCCAGCACCTTCAAGCATGGCGAACACATCCGCGTCACCCTGCTGCTCAACGCGCTCTCGGCGCCCGGCCATCGCCGGCTCGACATCTTCGCGCTTTGCGTCGGTGCCATCCTGGCTGCGGCCTTCGCCTGGTTCAGCGTAAAGCTGGCCCACGATTCCTGGCTGTTCAACGACATCTCCACCGCCAACGACGCCACGCCGCTATGGATTCCCCAGCTGACCATGGCCGCCGGCACCATCCTGTTCTTCATCGCCCTGCTCGATGAACTCGTGCGGCGCGTCCGTGGGCAGGGCTTCGCAAAATCGCAGCAAATCCATGAATGAAATCCTGATCGTCACCCTGCTGGTCGTCTCGATCTTCGCGCTGCTGGGTTGCGGAGTCTGGATTGGCCTCACCCTGGCCGGCACGGCCTGGATCGGCATGGAAGTCCTCTCCAGCCGGCCGGCGACGCCATGGCCGTCACGATCTGGGGCGCCTCGTCGAGCTGGACGCTGACCGCCCTGCCGCTCTTCCTGTGGATGGGCGAGATCCTGTTCCGCACCCGGCTGTCCGAGGACCTGTTCAAGGGCCTCGCGCCGTGGCTGAACCGGCTGCCCGGCCGGCTGCTGCACACCAACGTCATCGGCTGCGCCATCTTCGCCGCGGTTTCCGGCTCGTCGGCCGCCACCTGCACCACGGTGGGCAAGATGACCATCCCCGAACTGACGCGGCGCGGCTATCCGGAGGACAAGATCCTCGGCACGCTGTCCGGCGCCGGCACCCTGGGCCTGCTGATTCCTCCGTCCATCATCATGATCGTCTACGGCGTGGCGGCCGACGTCTCCATCGCCAAGCTGTTCATCGCCGGCATTTTCCCCGGTCTCCTGCTGGCGCTGCTGTTCATGGGCTATATCGCCTGGTGGGCCATCCGGCACCCCGGCGCCGTGCCTGCCGCCGATCCGGGCATCTCGTTCATGCAGAAGCTGAAGCAGTCCCGCCACCTGATCCCGGTGCTGCTGCTCATCGGCGCGGTGCTCGGCTCCATCTACACCGGCATCGCCACCGCCACCGAGGCGGCGGCCGTGGGCGTGGTCGGCGCGCTGATCCTGTCGGCCCTGCAGGGCTCGCTCACACGCACCAGCTTCATGACCTCGCTGCTGGGCGCCACGCGCCTGTACTGCATGATCGCCCTCATCCTGGCCGGCGCCCAGTTCCTCACCCTGGCCATGGGCTACATCGGCCTGCCCCGCGCGCTGGCCGAGTGGATCGGCGGGCTGGGCCTGTCCCAGTTCGGCCTGATCATGGCCTTGATGGTGTTCTTCGTCGTGCTGGGCTGCTTCCTGGACGGCATCTCCATCGTCGTCCTGACCATGGGCGTGCTGCTGCCCACCGTGCAGGCCGCCGGCATCGACCTGATCTGGTTCGGCATCTTCATCGTGTTCGTGGTCGAGATGGCGCAGATCACCCCGCCTGTCGGCTTCAACCTGTTCGTGCTTGCCGGCATGAGCGGACGCGAGCTGCCCTACATCGCCCGCGCCTCGCTGCCGATGTTCTTCCTGATGATCGTGGCCGTGCTGCTGCTGTACTACCTGCCCGGCATCGCCACCTGGCTGCCGCAACACATGACGCTGTAGCGTCGCGGCCGTGTTCTCGCCGGGCTCAGAAACTGAGGCCGGCGTTGATGTACCAGACCGGCGCGCGCGGCGCGCCGCCGGGCTGCGCGCCCACGGGCTTCGAATACGTGAACGACAACCGCGCATACGGCAGGTCGAACCGCACGCCGGCCGCCAGGCCCGCCATGCGTATCGTGCGCGCGTCGGGGTGATTGCTCTTGAGCGCCCCCACATCCACGCCCGCGAACGGCGCCATCGACGCCTGCTTGCCGAACAGGCTGAACTGCACCGGCACCGTCAGCGTATTGCTCAGGTACACGCCGCTGTCACCGCTTTGCGACGTCCTGAGGTTGTAGCCGCGCACCGTGTACTCGTCTCCCACGGTGATCTGGTAGCTGTTGAGCAGCTGCTGGCGCGAGTACTGGAAACCCAGCTGCGACGTCCACTGCAACGGCTGATCGGCCAGCGCCATGTAGCGCGTCCAGGCCAGGCTGCCGTTGAGCCGCGACACATTGCCCTGCGGGCCGCGCTCGTCGTAGGCGGCATACTTGCCGTTGTTGATGCCCACCCCGCGCGTGAACGACAGGTCGCCGAAATAGGCGTTGGCGCCTCGCTGGGTGGAGTATTGCATCCCCACCGTGACGTCGCTGTAGTGCTTGCTGCTGACGTCCAGGCGCGTGCCGGCCAGATAGTTCTTGTTCTGGCGCAGCTTGAGACCGCCATACACGCTGAACTGCGACCGCGTATCGCGGTAAAGCAGGCGGGTGGCCTTCAGTCCGAAACTGCGCGAATTTCCGGCGGACTGGTATTGCCCGTAGCGGGTCTTGAGCAGGTTGCGATAGGTACTGTAGCCGGTCTGAAGATCCAGGCGAGTACGCCCCAGCGGCACGCTGTACATCAAATCGTAATTGCGCTCGGCGTCATGGCCGGCGTCGCGATAGTAGCGGTTGCCGATATACAGGCCCAGCGTGTCGTTGAGGCCCAGCAGGTCGTTGGCCGTCACCGAGGCGTTGTACTTGTAGCGGCCGTTCTCGGGCGTGCCGGGGCCGGAGTTATCCATGCCCAGCGAGACGCGGGGCAGCGCGCGCCGCTGCAATTGCAGATCGAGATAGGAATAGCCGTATTCGTCCGCGGGAACGATGGTGATGTTGCCGGTCTTGCCGCCATTGTTGATGTTATAGATCGCCTGGTCGATATCGAATACGTTCAGCACCTTGTCCTGCCAGCCTGGCATGGCCGAGAACACCATCATGCGGTCGCGTGTCCCCTCCAGCGGCTTGCCGTCGATCAGCCATCCCTTGATGCGGCCCCATTCCACCTTCAGCTTGAGCACGCCGTCCACCACGCCCGGCGGCACGAAAGTCACGATGCTGGTCGCGTAGCCGCGGTCGTACAGGGCCGCGCTCAATGCCTTGACCAGCAGGAACAGCTGCTCGTTGTCCAGCGGGCGGTTCAGGTAGTCCTGAACCAACGGCGCGGGGTCGAACAGCCGGCCCTCGACGCCGAAGTCCAGGTCCACGGCCTGTACCGTCACGGTGTGGCCGGACGTGGCGTCCGGCTTGCGCGCCGGCGAAGCGGCCTCGGACTGTGGATTCAATTCCACCGGAGGCCGCGTCAAGGCGCGCTCGATATCGCGCTGCAGCTGCTCCTTGCGCTGGCGATCGTCGATACGGTTGAGGTCGCGCGCGCCGGGCAGCAGCTGCGCCTGCGCACAGGCGGCCACGGCGAACAGCAGGCCTGCCCGGACCAGCGCCCGAACAACCAGGCCCGGCCGGTAACGGTTCGTTGCGTCAGTCATAGTTCAAGGTCACGGCGTAGGTGACGGACAGCTTGCCCGCCGAGGTTGAAGTGGAGGTCTGGTAGTACTGCGCCTTCATGGGCAGCGAGAACGTCGCCGACTCAGTCTGCTGCGCCTCGGGCAAGGCGATCTTGCCCTGCAGGCCCAGCTTGACCGGCTGCTGCGTCTTGCCATTGATCAACTGGACGCCTACGCCGCTGGCCATGCCGGCCGCCTGGCCGGTCGCCGGCAACGCCACGCCGTCGACGCCGGTCTGCGTATTCGCCGCGCTCATGTACACCGATACCCTTGGCCGGCCATAGCACCAGAACGGCATTTGGAAATCGGTCGTGCCCAGGGTCGTACCGACGCCGGTCAGCGCGGAACGCTGGATGGTGGGCAGGCTGACCGTCTGCGAGGTATAGCGGCAGGTTTTCAGGTCGATGGTGCTGGTGGCGACGTCGGTGCTTATGGTCCCCGTCGCCAGCACGCGCTCCTGGCTGGTCCCGCGCATGAATACCCACTTGTAGGTGAACAGATTCGGAAACTGCGACAGCACCAGCTTGCGCGGCCGCTTGAGTGGCCCCACCTTGATCGCCTGATAGCGAACCTCCGCGTTGTCGCCGTTGATGGCGAGCGCGTCGAAAAGCACTTCGCCTTTCTGGGGATACAGCCACTGCCGTTCGCCGACCTTCTGCATCGGCGAACTGCCGAAATCGATATAGATGGCGATGCCGGTCTCCTCCGTGGAGCCGGACGGCAAGTCGACCACGATGCCCGGATGGCCATAGGACTGCGGCCGTATCTTGTAGCTACTGCCCAGTTCCAGCACGATGTCGACCGGTTCGCCGTCATGCTTGTCGCTGAGTTCGTCCTTGATGTCGTCCGGCACCTCGCAGCTCCTGGACAGCAGAGACCGCCCGACCACGGGCTTGCCGATCAGCGTCCCATCGGGTGTCTGGTCGGAGATGAGCGAGGTGCTCGACCAGAAATGCAAGCCTATCGCCCGGCCGCAGTCCACCGGCGGATCGACGGCCATGGCGGGCTGCACGGCCAGGCCTGCCCAGACGGCAAGCGCGGCCCCGCAGAAGGAAATTACGCGCGCGGGCACGGCGGCCCGGCGGTCAGCGAATATCTGGCCCATGATCTTTGCCCGAAATGGAGATAGGTGCCGGCTGCGCCACGGCCTGGACCGCCGCCCGCGCACCACGTTCGCCGCCGCCTTGCGGCGCGCACGCCAGCGCAATGCGCGGCAGGCCGTGCACGGCCTGCCCGGCCGATTTCAAGTCGTACGTGGCGCGACATATCGACCCGTCTGCGCGCGTCACCTCCAGCGTGCCCGATGCCGACACGCCTCTGACGAGCGCGCTTGCGCCCTGGCCGGCCACGCCCACCACCTTGCCGGCGCCGTCGCGCACTTCGGTGCCGAATGCCAGCGCGCCTTCGCTGCCGGGTTCGGCAACCAGCATGGCGGCGACGTCGTGACGCGTCGGAAAGCGCAACGCCACGACGGCGCCCGCCCGCGGGATGACTTGCTCCACCGTGGACTCCAGCTGGACGTCCAGGGGCAGGTCCTGCGGAGACAGTTCGACCTCGTTGAGGGAATACGGCGTCAGCGACACCAGCCCATAGCCGCTGCGGTCCACGGCGGCGTTGCGCGTATTGACGACCTTTGCGCCTGCCGCCGCCTCGGCCTGGATCAGGCCGATGGTGCCCGCCTGGTACTGGCCGAAGGTCACGCCGCCCGCGTGCGCCACCAAGCCGCCGCTGCCATTGATCTGGTACTGGCTGTAGCTGCGCCCATGGGTGAGTTGTCCGCTTACCTCCCCGTACGTGCCTGACCAGGAGCCGTTCAACGCGTACTGCGCGCTCGTGCCGGCGCGCTGCACGCCCAGGCCATAGGTGTACTGGTCGCGCTCGCCCGACATGCCGCTGTAGTTGACGCTTTGCTGTACGGGCGCCGAACCGGTACGCGCCAGCGATCCCGTCACCACGCCGCTGGAGGTCGCGCCATAAAGCGGAATGGAAAGATTCAGCATGACCTGATGCTCGGTGCTGCGACGGTTCTCCGTACGCGAGACATCCAGGTTCACGCCTACGCGGCCGACCTGGGTCGAATAGCCCAGCTGGGTCTGCTGGTCGACCCGCGACGAACCCCAGTAGGTCCGCCGCAGCGCCGACACGTACAGGCTGCCGTATCCACCCAGCGGTTGGCTCAGCGTGACGCTGAAATCGCCGCGCGGCCGCTCGCGGCCCAGCAGCGAATAAAGTCCGAACCGCCCGTTGCGCCCGTTCGTCTCGGCCGGACCGGCATTGACCGCATCGGCGAAATTCCAGAACCCGCTCGACGAGTAGCGCAACGTGGCCAGCCGGATCGCCGTGTTGGTGCCGGACAAGGTCTTGCTGTAGGAGAACCTCAGGCTCGACCCGTTGGCATTGCCCGTGGTGGACAACTGGCTGCGCGACAACGTGGCGTCCGCCGCCATTGCCCCCCAGGGCGTGTTCCAGCTCAGGCCGGCCAGGCCGGCCTGGTACGCCTGGGCGATCAGCAGGCCGCCGTACAGGTTGACGCCGTCGGCCACGCCATGGCGGCCCGTCAGCTGGGTCACCCAGGGACGGTCCTGCCCATCGTTGCGATAGTTGCGATAGCGCCCGGCGCTGAACGACCACTGCGTCTGGCCCGGCAGGATCAGGCGCACCGCGCTGGCGTACGGCACGGTGAACGTCTGGACCGCGCCATTCGCCTCGGTCACCACCACCCGCAGGTCGCCGCCATACGAGGCCGGACTGTAATCGTCGATCGCGAACGGCCCGGGAGGCACGGCGTCCTGGAAAACCAGCACGCCGGCCTGATACACCTTGACGTTGGCCCGGGTGCGCGCAACGCCGCGTATGGTCGGCCGGTACAGCCGCTCCGAGTACGGCAGCATGGCGGTATCGCTGCCGACCAGCATGCCGCGCATCGAGTACGGCGCGAAGTACTCGCCGCTGGAGAACACGTCGCCGAACACCAGGCGCGCCCGCCAGGACGGGATATCCGTCTGCAGGCTGGTGCGCTGGCTGCGGCGCGTGAAGCGGCCCTGGCCCCATCCCAGCGTCGAGCTGTTGCGCAGATACCAGCCCTTGAAGTTGAACCCGCTGTAGAGGTTCAGGTCCAGCCGCCGCCCCGCGCGCAAGCCGCCGATGTAATCGGCATAGTTGTACTGGTATCCCAGGCGGAACGCGGTAATGCCGCTATCCCACTCATCGGGCGAGATGTCGCGCCGGAAGCGGTTGATCGTATAGGCCTGCGGAATGCTGACTTCCAGGCGGTTCTCGCCGAAATCGAACGACTCGCGGCTATCCGGGAACAGCTTGCCCAGCACCTCGCAGCGCCCGCTGGATTTGAGGTCGGCGACCAAGGCCGGATCGAGCGCGCGCAGCCGGACCTGCATCGCTTCCAGCTGGCCATAGGTGAAACACGCCACCGCCGGCGCCGTCTTCAAGCCCTGCCCGGACGTCTGCGCCGCGACGAATCGAACCTGCTGCCGGATCAGCGGATAGTTGTTGGCGTAAATGTCGACGATGTAGTTGCCCGGCCGCAGCGCGTTGCTGTAGTTGAATCGGCTCAGATCCGCGCCATTGGCGCCGCCCCACAGCATGGCCGAGTCGAAGTTGACCGCCGCCTGCATATCCGGCGCGGATTCGCCCTTCGCCGCGGCGGCGAAGGCAAGGCTCATCGCGAGAATCAGTGGTATCTGTTTCATGATTCAGCGTGGGTTTCGGCAACGTCCCCAAGACGCGCGCCAGTCCCGATGCCCCCGTCTTGTCAGTCCGCTATGGCCGCCTGATATGGCGTCACGCCGCCGAAGTCGTCGATGGCCCAGTACTGCACCGACTTGGCCCCCGTCCCTTTCAGCCGCAGCTCATCCGAGGAAAGCGGCGCCAGCATCCACGGCGTCTTGCTGCCGTGCGCGCCGTTCTCGCCCACCTCCAGCTTTTGCAGGTTCACGTAGTACGGCGTCGGGTTGTGCACCTCCAGCACGCCGTTGGCCTTGCGCTTGAAGGTCAGGTCGGCGGCGGCCGTCAGCGGGTTGCCGGGCAGGCCCTTGGGCCGATAGAACAGCTTCAGGCGCGAGCGGATGGTCAGCTGCAGGACCCCGTGGCCTTCCTCGGGCGTCGCCTTGGGCGGCACTTCGAGAACGTTCAGCCAGAAGACCGATTCGCGGTCGGACGGCAGCGTCTTGCCATCCGGGTAGCCATTGAAGAAAATGCGCAAGGTCTGCCCCTTGCCAGGGTCCACCCGCGCCAGCGGAGGCGTCAGGAAGAACGGCACCTGGACTTCGTCCGGCTTCGCCTCGGCATTGCCGTCATCGATCCATGCCTGCATCAGCGCGGGGGCCTGCCCCTCGTTGCTCATCTTCACCGTGGTCTCGGGCGAGCCCGCGTTGTAGATCACGCGCGTACCCGTGATGACGAGGCTGGCCCGGGCGGCCGGCGCCAGGCTCGCCAGCATGGCGGCGCCCAGCGCCGCGACGCCCAGCCGCCGGCGCCAGCGCGCCATGCTGCCTTGCCGCTTTACCGTAAATGCAGGCGTAAACCATCCCTGGGGCCGGCTCTGCGCGAGCGCCCCGTCACAAGCGTATGTATTCATGATTCAAGAATCGCGGCCGTTCGTAGCTATCGATGCTTTGCATGCATCAAGCTGGCGCTGCGACCGCGTGAAAAGAAAGAAATGGAAAACAAGAATCTCGTGACAAGCCGACCATCCCGTACCGGGCCCCCCCGCAATGGGTGGCCCCTCTTTCACGGGCTACGGATACATCACGGAGAACCCCACCTGACTGCGGAGATTCCCCGCAACGATGGAGCCAGCGCCCGAACGGATGTAGCGTGCCAGATAGCGCAGGGTCGTCCCGTACGTCGACGACCCTGCCGTCTGCGATACCAGAAACGTCTGAGCAGCCTGCGCACCCTCGTTGCGACCCAAATGAATGGCGGAACCATCCAGATTGGCAAGCTGGAATTGCACGTTGTCGGCTTTCGTCTGCGGCACCTGTTCTACGCCCTGACTATCGGCCCGGTACGCAAACAGATTTCCCGACGTATAGTCAACCGTGCCGCCAGGTTCGAAGAACAATCCCACTTGCTGACCATTCAATGCCTGCGGACACTCGGTCAGTTTCACGTCAAAAACTGTCCCGCCTGCCGTCGACCCTACGTCCTTGAGCGCGGTGCGCGAAATGGTCGGCAATTGCACCGCTATGTTGGTGGGAGGCTCCGCGCCATTGATCTTGCACGTCGTATCGGTGATGGCGCCGGTAATCACGAGCGTGCCGTCCGCCGCGAAAACCTGATGCTGGTATGTCAATGCACAGGCGGTCAGGCCCCAGTGCGATTCCTGCAAATTTGAGATTCATGATCGACCCCTGTTAATCCGAAAACCAGGCGATCGGCGCTCCGTGAAAAACGAATCCAGGAATGGAGCCCGATGCCTAAGAATATTCATTTAGAGATGAAGGAAACAAATCAACAACGAGAAGAATTCTAAAAATTCTCATCCAGCTTTCCTGCAGTCCTACGCGCAATTACGCGTAGTTTAATTCAATTGATCTTATAGGAAATTTCAACAAAAGCCCATCCGAAAGGATGGGCTGCAATAGGGTGGAAAGGCGGCGCCGTTGGCCGGCATTGACCGGCGCATGAGAACCCTGCGAATCCCCATGCGCCGGGCCGGCGGCGGGCAGCGACTACCTATTTGTTGGTTTCATAGAAGACCCGGTAGTTCTTGCCGCCGATATCCTCGACCCGCAGGCGGAAGGTCTGCTCCAGGCCCAGTGTCGTCTTGGTAGACAGCACCTTGCCGTTGAGCTTCATCAGATCCTCGCGCCGGTTGATCGTGTACGTCTGCGGCTTGCCGTTCTCGTCTGTCAGCTTCACGGTGACCGGCTTGGGCAGCTTCCCGCCAGGCAGGCTCTTGGTGTTGTTGATGTCACTCGCTTGCCGCTGCAAGACCTGCACCTGCTGTTGCACCACGTGGCGCCCGCTCAAGGGCGTCGTTTTGCCCGGCTTCGGACGCTCGGCCTTGGGCTTGGGCTTGGGCTTGGGCTTCGGTGCAGGCGCGGGCTGCTTGGCCACCGGGGCCGGCTTGGGCGGCGCACTCTGCACCTGCACCGTCGTGACCGTAGCCTTGCCAACCTCAGCCACGGGGCCAGGGGTCGCCTTCTGTGGCTTGACCGGCGGCAGCGGCTGGGCGGTCTCCATAACCGGCGGCGGCGCTTCCGTCACCTTCGCCACCGGCAGCGGCTTGGGCAACGGCTTGGCGGTTTCGGGCTTCACCGGCTGCACCGTCTCCACCTTGGCAAGCTGGGGCTGGACCGCCGGCGTCGTCACCTTCTCGGCCACCACCGGCCGCGGCGGAAGCGGCTGAGCCGTTTCGACCTTCGGCCGCGGCACGACCTCCACCTTGGCGACCTCCACCTTGGGAGGCGCCACCGGCACCGCCTTGGCCGGCACCGGTCGGGGCGGAAGCGGCTGGGCCGTTTCGACCTTCGGCCGCGGCACGACTTCCACCGTGGCCACGGACACCGGCGGCGGCGAACTGACCTCGACCGTCGCGCGGATCGGCTGCGGCGACGCAGGCGGCGTGGTGGGACGGCTAGGCGGTCCATCCACGGCGTCCGGCGTCGGCGTCTCCACCGGGCGGACCTGGTTCTTCTTCTTCAGTGACTTGCCTGCCACCGAGAATTCCGACCCGCCTCCGGCCCAGTGCTTGTTGCGCTGAACGACCGTGGCCTTCGCGGCATCCTGATTGAGGGTCCCCTTGACGCCGCCGCCGACCTGCAGGCGCGAGGGATCCTTGGTTTGACCGACGTCGATCGTGGCGCGCTGCTCGGCCTGATAATCCTCTCCGGCCACCCTGCCGAACGCCACGCCCACGGTGGGCGCCAGCGTGGTCGACGAGATGCCCACGTTCAGGCCGCCGCTGCCGCCGTCCTTGTCGCGGTAGTCTTTCAGGTTCTGCGCGTTGACCGCGCCGTCGACCTTGAGATTGCCCTTGTCTGACAAATCGGCAATGGTCGCGCCGGTCAGGTTGGCGTCGCCTTTCACATGGCCCGTCAACCCGTCGCTGGCAACGACACCGGCCGCCCCGTCATTGGTCAGGCGCGAATTGTCGTGTTCCGTATTGAAATTGAAGCCGGCAGACCCCACGGGCGCAATCAACGTGCGGTTCTGAATCGCCACGCCTGCCGAGGCATCCCAGCCGCCACCGCTGGAGTTGTAGTTGCGCTCATCCTGCTTGCTGGTCGCATTGATATCGCCCTCGACATCCAGGACAACGTGCTTACCCCGCACGCGGGACCCGGAAAGGTTCAGATCCTTGCCTGCATCGATCGACACGTTCGCCGCATCCACCGAGGTTCCGGCATAGGTCTTGCCGGTTTCGTTGGTAATCTGATGCGACGTACCCATGCCCGCAGTCAACCCCAGGCCAACGGCGCCCTGCACGGCGTTGGCGCCAAGGTTCGCGTCGGCGGAGGCGTGGAAGTTGTGGCTCTCCGAGTGCGATTCGAAGGTCGATTCGGCCGCCATGAGGTTCACGTTCTTCGCTGCCTTCAAGCTGACCTGGTCGCCACCACCGAACTTCGCGCCCACCAGCGTCGCATCGCCCTCGGTGGCCTCGATGGACAAGTTTCCGCCCAGATATTGGGTATTCTGCGAGGTGGAGCGGCTGTGGCTGCTGTCGAAGTCGGCGCTGATTCCGGCACTCAGTGCCACCGCCGCCGTGTCGGCAGTTACCAGTTGCGTGGCCTCCGCGGCGGCTTGCGCAGCCATCAGCTCGCCGCGGATCTCGCGGCCGTCCTCGACATTCTGCGCCACGCTGTCGCCCAGGCGCGTGGCGGCCGTCAGCACGCTGGAACGGGCACTGGCCGTCGCTGCCACCTCCACGCTCCAGCCGGAGCTTTGGCTCGTCTGCTCGCTGACGTACTTGGTGGACTCGACCTTCTTCGCGCGCATGCGCAGGGCCTCCTCGGCCCCTGCTTTCCCCTTCGCGGCGCCGCCGTACCGGTTCCGGTTGATGTCGGCGCCGCCGATATCCAGGACGTTGCCAGCCTCGACAGAGCCTCCACCGAAATTGAGGTTCGCGTTGCGATAGGACTTTTCGGTTTCCGAGGACTGTTCGTGCGATGCCTGATAACCTACCTTGACTTCAGCGCCCGCGGTCATACCGCGGCCGGCGTGCGCTTCCAGACCGCTTTCGCTGCCCAGGCTGAAACCCGCCTCGTAGCCGCCGGCCCCCACCTTGGCATCGAGGGACAGTTGGCGCACATCCTTCTCGTGCTCGGCGTGCGCGAAATCCGCGGCGGCCTTGAACCTCGCGTCGCGCGCCACGGACAGGTCCGTATGCGCGGCCTCGACCGAACCGCCCTCGATCTCCAGGTTCTGCATCTTTCCTTCCAGCGTGCCGGCTTCGATGCGCGTACCGTAATGGTTCGCGCGTGCCGACTGGTTGGTTTCCGTCGTCGACGACAGGATGGCGAACAGGCTGCCCAGCGGCGTCGAGCTCTTGTTCTCGTAGCTGGACCCCGCCTCGTACACGCCGCCCAGCTTGACGTCATCGACATCCAGCTTCACCTTGCTGCCCTTGAGCGTCGCGCCGGCCGTCTCCAGGCGCTTGGCCTCGATATGCAGCTGGCCGCCTTGGGCATCCAGGGCGCCGTCGCCGCGCGCCGCCAGCCTGCCCTTGCCGTCGTAACGCATCGAGGTCGCGACCTTGACCGTGTCGGCCTTGAGCCTGACATCCTTGCCGCGCAGCTTGCCGCCCTCGATGTCGATATCCCGGCCTGAGACGTCGACTTCTTCGTCGGCCTCGATGCCGCTGCCCATCCCCTTGCTGTCGGCCACCAGGACACGGCCCTTGCCGGCATCCACCTTGACGCGCTTGCCCTGGATCAGCCCGTTGAGCGAACTGACGTCATGGCCGTTCGTGTCGACGTTCACGTCGCCACCGGAGGCAATCAGCGCCCCGCCGCCGGCGTACTGATCCGTGATGCCCTGGCGCGTCGCCTCGGTCAGGTACAGCCGGGGAGCGAGGACCTTCTGGCCGTCGATCACGGTATCCACGTACCAGACGAAATCGCGGTCCGCCTGCTTGAGCTGCTGCGCGGTCGGCGCGACACCCACCTTCAGGCCCAGCGCCTTGCCGACCGTCCCGGCCGAATCCATCAGCTTGGCCACCAACGCGACACCGCGCACGGGCAAGCGGCTTTCGTAGCCACCCAGGGCGCGCCGCACCTGCTCGCGCACCAGCGTGGTATCGAAATAGTTGTCGCCCGCCACCCGCGCGGCGCGATCGGGCTGGTAGCCGATCTGTTCGAAGAAATAACGCGAGCCGTAGAATTTGCTCTGGTCGATAAACTTGATGCGGGTTTCGAACAGCGGCCGCGGCAACGCGACGGCTGGCGGCGCGACCCGGACCGCCGCGGCAGGCTGCTCGAGCCCGACCGCCACGACAGGCTGGTCGACCTGGTCCCCCGCGACAGGCTCCACGCCGACATCGGCCGCCCCGACGGCCGACGCCGCGACGGCGCTCGGCCCGGCAAGCCGGGCGTCGGCCACCTGCGCATTGCGCCTGCCGGATACCTCCAGCCCTTGCGCCGCGTCCAGGCTGGCCAGGGAAGCGAGCGCGTCGGCGCTGCCCAGCCCTCGCGTATCCACCATGCCGTCGGTCCCCGGCGCTTGCCTGACCTGGCGCGCCAGCGCCGGCCCTGCGGCGGCGTCGGCAAGTGCCCCCTGGGCCGCCCCCCCGATCCGCGTGAAAATATGCGGATTCACGAGCACGGCAGCCACCGCATCGTCGATATCCAGCCGCTTTTCCAGCCCCACGTCGCGCAAGGCGTCGAACGAGCCACCCACCGAAGTCGCCGAATGTGCGCCGATTTTCAGGTTTTCCGGCCGGCCGCGATTCTGCGCGGCGTTCTCGCCGTTGTGGACCGCCCCGTTGGACAGGGTCAGCCCGGCGCCGGCGGCCAGCACGGTCTGTTCCTTGGGATAGAACGCGATGTTCGCGCCGCGCTTGCCCGCCTTGAAATCCTTCCAGCGCTGCATCAATTCGGCGTGGCCCAGCGCACGCCAGTCGGCTCCCAGCGCCGCCGACAGCGCCTTGGCCAGCATGACCCGGCCAGGCTGGATCGCCTCCAGCCGCACCGCGTCGATCTGCGACTTGTAGCGCTGGGCGACCTTATCCGTCTCTGCATCGATGCTCGCCTGGCCGGCCTGCTTCGCATAGACCGTTCGCAGATCCGCGGCAAACGCCTGGATGATGCCGTCGACCTCCTTGGTCTCGGCGTCCATTCCGCCCAGGGCCTTACCATAACGTTGGCCCAGCTGATCATGGACGCGCCGAGTGGCCTCGCCGTAAGCCTCCACGGCCTGGACGGCCGCCTTCGCCTTCTCGTACTCGCCTTGCTGCTTCTTATACTCGGCAAAGATCTTCCGGCCTTCGGCCGACTCCAGCGTGTGCCCGCGCAGATCGAGCGTGGGCATCTTGGGCATCGGCGGCGCGGTGGGAGCCGGCTTGGCCTGGTAGCCCAGGTTGAGGTTCTTCAGCGTATTGACCGACCATTCGGTGTAGGTCGGATACACCCCCCAAATGTACTCGTGGCGATTCTGGTCCAGCAGATAATCCAGGAGTTCATACGTGGAGTTGAAGTTCCAGGTCGCCGGAGACAAGCCGGCACGATTGTCCAGGGCAGTCAGGCTCACCGGGAGAGGCGTCTTGAAATACTCCATGGCGGACACGGTGCGCACCACCGACCGGTTGTCCACGTCGCCGCCGATGTGGCCATGGCCGCCCGCCTGGATCACGCCTTCATTGAGCAGATGGCGATGCTCGTCCTTGCGCGCCCCGGCATTCAGATAGAGATCCTTGCCGACCTCGATGAGCGACTGTTCCGCCGTCAGATCACCGCCATACCACGGCGCGGCGATGGTTCCCGCCTTCTTCCTCCCATTGCCGGCGCGCAACCAGTAGTTGACATAGCCGATACCGCTCCAGCGGCCGTACTCGCCTCCCCCGACGTCCTGCACGCCTTTGCGTTGCACCTCGCCGCTCAGTTTCGCGGTGTTCTCGATGCGCGGCGCATCCAGATGCATGTCCTCGCCCGCGCGAATGCGGCCCAGCTTGTTGAGCAAGGCAACGGCCGCCGTCAGCCTGGCGTTGCCGCCCGCCTCGATCAGCGCGGCCCGTTCATTGGTGATGTTCTGCGCCTTGACGGTCAGGTCCCCGGCGGCCCACAGCAGCGCGTTCGCTTCGTTGGCCACGTTGCCGTGCGCCGAACTCAGCGTCAGGTCCTTACCGACGACGATGGCCTGCTTGTTGTCGATATTTTCCTGCACCTCGGCGATCAGGCTGCCGGGATTTCCGGTCTCGATTTCGGTGGCCAGCGACTTGGCCTTGACGCGTAACGTCCCCTCCGCCACCGGCAGGATATGATCCTGGTCCACCACCAGATCGCGCTGCGTGCCTTGCGCAAGCCTCAGCGTCGCGTCATGCTCGGCGTAGAGGGATCCCGTGTTGGTGAAATCCGCCACATCCAGAGCGATGTCGTTGCGCGCATCCACGCGCCCAGTGTTCTCCAGCTTGGCGCTGTTGATGATATGGATGTCGTGTCCCGCCACGATCTGCCCCGTATTGCGCAGGTGCGGCGCCTTCAGCGTGGCGTCGTGGCCGGCGGCCATGGTTCCGCTGTTGTCGATACGCTGGGCCTGCACCGTGAAATCGTGGCCGGCCTTCAGGCTGCCCCGGTTGTCCGCCTGCCCGCTCGCCGTGACCGTCAGATCATGCTTGGCATCGAGAACCCCGGCATTGCCGAACTGTTCCGCCTTGATGACGATGTCCTTGTTGGACTCCATCTTGCCGTCGTTGTCGAATCCTCCACGCGAGGTAACAGTGAGATCCTTGCCGGCCGTGAATGTGCCGGGATTGGAAACACTGGCGGCAACGATCGTGGCGGCCTCCTTGACTTGCATCTTGCCCGCGTTGCGCACGGCCCCGGAAGTCGTTAGCGCGGCGCTCTTGGCCATGACCTCGGCCCCGGCCTCGTTGTCGAACGACGCCGCCGTCACGCTCACGCCCTCGCGCACTTTCAGACTGTCGGTATTGGACACCGCGCCGCCAGCGTTGACCTGCAACGGCCCCATCAGGCGAATGTTGTTGGAGAAACGGGTATCGTGCCGCGAGGTCAGGTTCGCGGCGCCGCCACGCTGGGTGATCTGCGCCGCCAGCGCGATGGCGTCGGCCGAGACCGTGTAATCGCCCTGTATCGAAACCTTGCCGTGCTCGGCATAACGCCCGGCCACCGTGACCTGCGCGCCGCCCTTCTTGATATCCAGGCGTCCCGCGTTGTCCCAGCTCGCCACGTCGACGCTCAGCTTGTTCGCGCTGGTCGTCGCCTTTGCGCCGGCGGTGACGGCCGGAGACCCGCCGCCCTTGCCGGCGATCTGCATCTCGCCTTCGGTAGCCATGACACCGTCGTGCACGATGGCCTCGGCAGCCTTGACCACCAGGGCGCCGGCCGTGCCGGACGGAGCCTGGCTCTGGAAGGTGCCCCTGTTCTCGATGCGCTGCGCCTCGATGCGCTGGGTGCCGTCCGAGCCGACCAGGAACTCGTTCGTCAAGGCGCCGCCCACCTCGAGCACACCCTGCTTGCCGGCCGAGATGTAGCCCTTGTTGACCAGGTTGCCAGTCGTGCGCACGGTGACGCTGGCGCCATTCCCCTTGTTGCGGCCGTTGCCGATACCGCCGGCATGGCTGACCAGCTCGCCGGCCTCGACCACGATCGGACCGCCATCGGCCACGAGCGCGGCGTCGGACACAACCGATTCGTCCTTACGCTCTTCGCCCGTGACCGCGTCGGTGATCTGCGGACGTCCGTCCACGACGTCGATCTGGCGCCCGGGTATGGTTTCCTCGTTGTCGTTGACGGCCCGCAACGTACCATTGAGAAACAGCTTCTTCGCGACCTTCACCGACACCGCCGGCTTGCCCTTGTCCCCCTTGGCAGCCAGCGCGCTCTGGCTGATCTTGCTCTCGATGGTGGAATGCTCGAGCACGGCCGAATCGGCCGATATGGTGACCGTCCCGTTCTCGGTCAAGACGTCGTTGCGCAGCAGCAAGGTGCCGCCCTTCGCATCCATGACGATGTCGCCCTGGGCCAGCACGCCCTGATGCGGATCGCCGCGCCCGACCGTGACATTGCCCTGGGCGCGGACCACCAGGCTGCCGGGCGTGAAGAAATCCTGCCGCAGCGCGCGGCGCGCCCGCCGTGGCGAAGCGGCCTCGACAGCGCCTGCCTTCAGCGCGCCGATGCCGACCGAACCGGTGCTGTCGATGCGTGCCCGGCTGGCGCTGGCCCGGTCCACGGTGACGCCGTGGCCCGAGAGCTCCAGCGCCCCTGCGACTTCCGCCGCCGCCAGGCTGAGGGCCCCGCCGGCGGCGGCCTGAAGGCCGCCCTCGGTCTTGACCGACCCGAGCTCCAGCGCCTGCTGCGCGCGTGCCTGCAGATCGCCGGTCGTGTCGACGGTACCCAGCGTCATGGAGCGCCCCGCTTGCAGATCGGCGCCTGCATCGCTCACCAGCTTCGCAACGCGCACGTCTCCCGTGCCATTGACGTCCACGGCCCCTACAGCAGCCAACGTGCCCAGATCCAGGTGCTCGCCACCCTGCACATGCAACGTGCCGCCAGCCTTGGCCGATTGCAGCGCCACGCCGGCGCCGCCGTCCAGGGCCAGCGCGCCGCGCGCCTGCACGGCGCCCAGATCGAGCTGGCGGCCGCTCGACACATGCAGACCGCCCCCGCTGGTGGCGGCCGTTACGCGCACCGCGTCCTTGCCGCTGACCCGAACGTCGCGATTGGCGCGCAGCGAGTTCGCCGCCACCGTGGATCCGCCGCGCACGTCGATCGAACCGGCGGCCTCCACCGCGCCCAGCGTGGCGCCGCCTTCCGCCCCCAGCGAAATGTCGGCAAGACTGCGGGCGTGATCGACCCTGACCGCATCGCGCCCGGACACGCTGATCGCGCCGTCGGAACCGAGGGAGTCCGCTGCGACCGCGCCCCAGCCTTCGATCCCGATACCGCTCTTGGCGGAAACCTTGCCTACCTCCAGCGCGCCATGCGCCGAAATGGCAACCCTGGACGCGCTGTTGACGCTCTGAACCGATACGCGTTCGCCGCCCGTCACGGAGATGCTGTCCAGCGACTTCAACTCGGCCACGGTCGCCGCGCGCGCGGCCGATACCGTCAGCGCGCCCTTGGCCGCGAGACTGCCCAACGCAGCCTGCCCGTCGCTGGAAACCCGCAGTTGCCCGCCCGCCTGCGCGCCATCCAGTCGCACCGCATCGCGGCCGTTCACGGTCATGGCGCCGGCCGATTTCAGGAATCCGGCCTGCAATGCGCCGCCGGCCTGCAGCGCAAGGTCGGCGGCAGCCGCGGCGTCTCGCACCGTCATGGCGCCCGCGCTGGTGGCGCGGACCTGCCCATCCGACTGGACATCGCCCAGGTTGACGGAGCCGCCGCCGCTGACTGTGACGGCACCACGGCTGCGCATATCCTTGGCCGACACGCTGTCGCCTGCCTGGACGCCGATCGCACCGAGGGCCGTCATGCTATCGATCGACAAGGCGCCGCGCGCGGCGACATTCACATCGCCATCGCTGTGCGCACGGCCGATGCTGACGCGTTGCTCGCCGGTGATATCCGCGCCGCGCGCTGCGCTCAGATCGCCCAGATCCACCTGGCCGCGCCCGGACACGTGCAGTTCCGCGTCGCTGTTCGCGTTGGCCACGCTGACCGCCTGTCCGCCCTGTATGCGGATGGCGCCCTTGGACTGCAGATTGCGGGCCGCCAATGTTCCTGCGGCAGCCACGGTCATGCCGCGCACGCTGGACGCCGCTTCCAGCGAAACCTCCCGCTGGCCGCGCACGTCCAGTCCGGCATTGGAGACCAATTGTTTCGCCTGCAGGTTCCCGCCAGCGCTTACCAACAGCGCACCGTCGCTCGCAACCGAACCCAGCGTGACGGCCTGCTTGCCGTCCACGTCGAGCCGCCGCGTCGCCGACAGCTGGTCCGCCTTGAGGGCGCCGCCGGCACGCACCGACAGCGCATTGCGGCTGGCGGCCGAACCCAGCGTGACGGCCTGCTTGCCGTCCACGTCGAGCCGCCGCGTCGCCGACAGCTGGTCCGCCTTGAGGGCGCCGCCCGCGTTCACGGACAGCACCTGGCGGCTGCTCGCCGTACCAAGCTGGACGGCCTGGCGGCCCGACACCTGCAACGTCCCCCCGGCATTCAACAGCGTGGCCTGCACCTTGCCGCCGCCTTGCACCGCGAGGTTTCCAACGCTGCTGGCCGACGCGACCGTCACCGCCCCGCCGCCCGCGACGCTCACCGCGCCACCGGAAGCCAGTTTGCCGGCCGACACGGCCCCCGCGCCCTTGAGGCTGAGCGGGCCGCGCTGGACCGTGGCATCGCCCAGCGCGATTTCGCCCTGCGACGACACGGTGATGGCCGATGACGAGGACAGGCTGCCGAGCTGGCGCACGCCCAGGCCTGAATCGCTGGACACCAGCGTGATGTGCTTGCCGTACATGGCGCCCGCCGCCGTGCCGTCGATCGCGTAGGCGCCAGCGGCGGCGCCGCGCGCGCCTGCGGCGATCGGCGTGGCGCGGCGGGTTGCGTGGTCGTACCGGTTGGCGCCGGCGACCACCGCGATATCGGCCAGGGGCTTGCCCTGCTCGGTCGACACGGCGCCCTGCAGCTTGACCAGGCGCGCCACCACGTCGAAATAGCCCAGGCCGGTAGCATTGACGCCGCCTCGTTCGATCGTGACGGTGCCCTGTTGGACATCAAGGCCGATGCGGCCGCCGTTGACGCTGGGACGACCCGTCGTGAGCGTCAGGTTGCTGGCGTTGAGCGTGCTCAGGCCGTTGACGCTGATGCCGTTGGGGTTGGCGATGATGAGGTCGGCGCCCTTGCCATAGACTTCGAGCGTACCGGCCAGGCGGCTGGGCGAAGTGCCCGTGACTTCGGCAAGAATGGCCGAGGCCTGGCGAGTCAGGTTGGGGTTCTTGGTCAGCGCCCCGCCGATCCTGGATACGCCGTCGGTCAGGCCGTTGTTGAAGACCACGCCAGGGTTGGCGACGTTGAACTGCTGGAACTTGTTGTGCGAGACGCCGCCGGAATTTGGGTTGGCGATATTGACAACGGGAACCTTGTTGCCGCCCTGCAGCACCTGTGTCTGCCCCTGAGGAACCAAGCCCTGGGCGTGCGTTCCTAACGGAAGGCCCGCACACGCCAACATCAGGGCCCAGGCCAGCGCGTTGGGCGCTACGGACAGGCTCGTGGCGCGGGCCCCGCTTCGCGCTTGACCACGCGTGCGCCCGCAGGAGGTGTTTCCGACGGTGCAATGCTCGCTCACGGGAACAGGCATGCCGCGAACATGGCTGAAGACCAGCCTATACAGGTTCGTGTTCATATTCCGACCAGCGAAGTGAAGCAATCGGCAGAATCCGTTATCGGCCTGCTCGTTTTAGGTTTTGAAATCCAGCGTAGTAGTCTGGATAAACCTCAGCACTTCGTCAGTCAGTAATGCGCCCATCCATCAGCGGATATTTCTGCATGACTTGTAGGAAAATTCCTATACCAACCATCAAACCCGTGCGGCACACATGGGCGCGCGCCGACAACCCACTCCCCTGGCTCGCCGCGGGCGCCAGCGCGGGAATTCAGAATTTTCCTATTTTGGCGTAGGATACCGTTTAGCAGCACTCATGCCCGTATCGTCGCTTGCTGACGTATAGGAGAATATGAAATTTCGCAGCCATTCCTTTGACGCATCAATGCATTATGCGTTGCAGGATTTTTTTCTCGCCACGAAACTTAAAGCATATTCTTCTTATCATGTACAACAAAGTCCTCATCATTGACGATCACCCTGTACTGAGATTCGCCGTCCGGGTCCTGATGGAAAAGGAAGGATTCGAAGTCATCGGCGAAACCGATAACGGTATCGACGGGCTCAAGATCGCCCGCGAGAAAATTCCCAACCTCGTCGTACTCGACATCGGCATTCCCAAGCTGGACGGGCTGGAAGTCATCGCCCGGCTGCAATCGCTGGGGTTGCCGCTGCGCGTTCTGGTGCTGACCGGCCAGCCGCCTTCGCTGTTCGCCCGCCGCTGCCTGAACTCCGGCGCCGCAGGCTTCGTGTGCAAACACGAGAACCTGCACGAGGTCATCAATGCCGCCAAGGCGGTGATGGCCGGCTACACCTACTTCCCCAGCACCACGCTCAGCGAGATGCGCATGGGCGACAACGCCAAGAGCGACAGTACGCTCATCAGCGTGTTGTCCAACCGCGAACTGACCGTCCTACAACTGCTGGCGCAAGGCATGTCCAACAAGGACATCGCCGACAGCATGTTCCTCAGCAACAAGACCGTCAGCACCTACAAGACGCGCCTGCTGCAGAAGCTGAACGCCACGTCGCTGGTGGAACTGATAGACCTCGCCAAACGCAACAATCTCGCCTAGCGCCGCGCATGCCCGCCCCGCACCGCCTGTACCCCCGCAGTCTGATCTGCCTGGCTCAGGCGCTATTGGTATGGGCTTTGCTGGCATGGGCGCCCGCGCAGGCAAGCCAGGAGCTGACCCTGGTCGGCAAGGCTGCCGTTCCCGACGTCGAGATCGCGCTCGACGGCGACGACTGGCGCTGGCTGGCGCGCAAGCGGGTGCTGACGCTGGGCGTGTACGCGCCGGACATTCCCCCGTTCGACGTCACCTATGACGAGCGCTACGAAGGCCTGACGGCCGACTATATGGCGATCATCGCGCACAACCTGGGCGTCCAGGCAAAAGTGCTGCGCTACCCCACGCGCGAGCAAGCCGTCGGCGCACTGGAAAGCGGACAGATCGACCTCATCGGCACCGTCAATGGCATCGAGGGCCGGCTGCAGAGCCTGCGCCTGAGTGTTCCCTACGCGGCCGACCACCCGGTGCTGGTCATGCCCATCGGCGCGCGCCGCGCTCCGCCCGCGGACCTGGCAGGCCAGCGGTTGGCGGTTGACGCCAACTACTTGCCCAGGGAAACGCTGCAGCAGGCCTATCCCCAGGCAACGCTGCATTACTTCCCATCGTCCGAGCAGGCGCTGGCCGCGGTGGCCTATGGACAAGCCGACGTGTTCATCGGCGATGCGCTGACCACCTCGCACCTCGTTTCGCAAAGCTACTTCAACGACGTTCGCGTCGTCGCCCCGGCCCAGATCGTGACGGGCGGGGAATCCTTCGGCGTGCGCGCCGACAATACCCGCCTGCTGCGGGTGGTCAATGCCGTGCTCGAAGCCATTCCGGCCTCCGAGCGCCGCAGCCTGATCTACCGCTGGGGCCTGGGCAGCAGCATTTCGCTCGATTTCGCGCGCCCCGCCTATTCAGCGCGCGAGCAGCAGTGGATGGCAAACCATCCGGTCGTCAAGGTGGCGGTCCTGAACCTGTTCGCGCCCTTCACCCTGTTTCGCACCGATGAACAGTTCGGCGGCATCAGTGCCGCCGTGCTGCAACTGCTGCAGTTGCGCACCGGCCTGGATTTCCAGATCATCGGCGTCGACACGGTCGAGGAGCTGATCGCCAAGCTGCGCTCGGGCGAAGCCGACATGGCCGGCGCCCTGTTCGTCAATGCCGCGCGGGAATCCGTCCTCAGCTTCAGCCGGCCGTATGTGCGCAATGGCATGGTGATCGTCACGCGCCAGGACCCCGCCGCGCCCGCCGACGCCGATCACCTCGACGGCCGCACGATTGCGATGGTGCGCAACAGCGCCGCCATCCCGCTCCTGCAGCAGCGCTATCCCCAGGCGAAGGTCGTGACCGCCGACAACCCGACCGAAGCCATGCTGCTGGTGGCCGATGGCCAGGCCGACGCCGTCGTGCAGACGCAGATCAGCGCCAGCTACTACGTCAACCGCTACTTCGCCGGAAAACTGCGCATTGCCTCGGCGCTGGACCTGCCGCCGGCCGAGATCGCGCTGGCGACGGCGCGCGGCCAGACCGAGCTGATATCCATCCTGAACAAGGCGCTCTACAGCATTTCGAACGACGAACTCGCCTCCATCGTCAGCCGCTGGCGCGGCAGCGACGGCGATCCGCGCACCTGGTACGCCTACCGCAACGAGATCTACCTGCTGATCGGGCTGGGCCTGTTGTCGGCCCTGCTGTTCCTGAGCTGGATCGTCTACCTGCGGCGCCAGATCCGCCAGCGCAAGCGGGCCGAGCGGGCGCTGAACGACCAGCTGGAATTCATGCGCGTGCTCATCGACGGCACGCCCAACCCCATCTATGTGCGCGATAAGGAAGGCCGCATGCTGTTGTGCAATGACGCCTACCTCGACACCTTTGGCGTGACTGCCGATGCGGTACTGGGCAAGACCATCCCGGAGGCCAACGTGGTGGGCGACCCGGCGCTGGCTCGCGAGATGCACGAGTTCCTGCTCACGCGCATGGCCGCCGAGCGCGAGCCGCGCTTCGAGGACCGCGATGTCACGCTGCACGGCCGCACCCGCCATGTCTACCAGTGGACGGTTCCGTACGGCGACTCGCTGGGCGAACTCAAGGGCATCATCGGCGGCTGGATCGACATTACCGAACGCGCCGAGCTGCTGCGCGAGCTGCACGACGCCAAGGAAAGCGCCGACGCCGCCAACCGGGCCAAGACCACGTTCCTGGCAACGATGAGCCACGAGATCCGCACGCCGATGAACGCGATCATCGGCATGCTGGAGCTGGCGCTGCTCCGTCCGGCCGACCAGGAGCCGGACCGCCAGTCCATCCAGGTCGCGTACGACTCGGCCCGCAGCCTGCTGGAGCTGATAGGCGACATCCTGGACATTGCGAAGATCGAGGCGGGAAAATTCGACCTGGCGCCGGTGCGCACGGCGCTGCGCGCCCTGCCCGAAGGGGCGATCCGCCTCTTCGATGGATTGGCGCGCCAGAAAGGCATAGAGCTGGTATTGAAGACCGACATCGTGGGCGTGGACGATGTATTGATAGACCCCTTGCGCATGAAGCAAGTGCTCTCGAACCTGGTGGGCAACGCCATCAAGTTCACCACCGAAGGCCAGGTTGTCCTTACCGTAACCGCGCGCCCCGACGGCGAGGCCGCGCACGTGCAGTTCAGCGTGAGCGACACCGGCTGCGGCATCAGCGAGGCCGACCAACGGCAGCTGTTCAAACCGTTCTCGCAGGTGGGTGGCAGCGCCGAGGCCGGGCCGGCGCCGGGCACTGGCCTGGGCCTGTCCATCAGCCGCCGCCTCGTCGAATTGATGGGGGGAACGCTGGTCATGCGCAGCGCGCCAGGCGTGGGCACAACGGTTTCGGTGGACCTGAGGCTGACCATGATCGAAAAATCCGCGCAGGCCACGCCGCCCGCTGCGGCCGCTCAGGCCACGCCGTCCAAGCCGCAGGTATCGCTGCGCGTGCTGGTCGTCGATGACCACAAGCCCAACCTGATGCTGCTGCGCCAGCAGCTGGACTACCTGGGCCAGCGTGTCGTCGCCGCCGACTCCGGCGAAGCCGCCCTGGCCCTGTGGCACGAGCATGCGTTCGACGTCGTGATCACCGATTGCAACATGCCCGGTATCAACGGCTACGAATTGGCGCGCCGCATACGCGCCGCCGAGGCCGCGCCCGGTTACGGACGTACGCGGTGCATTCTGTTCGGCTTCACGGCTTCGGCGCAGATGGACGAAGCGCAGCGCTGCCGCGCCGCCGGCATGGACGACTGCCTGTTCAAGCCGATCGGCGTGGACGCCTTGCGGCAACGCTTGAACGAAGCCGCGGCACGGGCCGCGCTCCCCACGCCCCCCTCGCCCCAGGCTGCCGCGCCGGCCACGCACGACGCCACCCCGGCGGCGTTCTCGGCCGAGTCGATTCTTGCCCTGACGCAGAACGACGAGGCGCTGATCCGGCAATTGCTCGAAGAAGTGATTCGCACCAACCGGGCGGACGTCGATCAATTGCAGAAGCTGCACCAGCAGGCCGATTGGCCGAAGGTCTCGGACATGGCGCACAGGCTGGCCGGCGGCGCGCGCGTGGTCGATGCCAAGGCCATGATAGACACTGCGCTGGCGCTGGAGAAAAAAGCGCAAGGCCAGGCTGGCCCCTCGCCCGAAATCGACGGCCTGGTACGTACGCTTGCGGCGCAGTCCGCCGCGCTGGAGACGCAACTACGCGCCTGGCTGGAGCAACGGCCGCATCAAGGCCAGCCCTGAAGCCACGACGCACCCGCCCGAACAGGCATCCCTGCTTGCGCGGACCTTACGGATAATTGGGCGGCATCTCGCGGCGGTAGTACCAATACAGGAAGCGCTGGCCCGTCATGGGCGGGGCCACATGGTCGCCCAGCAGATACCGGCATGGCAGCAGATCGGCGGCCTGGGCCATGGCCTCGTCGACCACGCCGGTGGCCATGACGGGAATCCGCTGCGCCGAGGCCTGCTGTGCGATGGCACGGCACGCCTCGCCGGCCCTGCCGCCTTGGCGCAGGGCATACATGAGTTCTGGCATCAGGGCGATGCCGCAGATTTCCAGCGCGTCCAGGTGCGGCGGCGACTCGGCATCGAACGTACTGACGGTAAGCACCAGGTTGCATCCGGCCCGGTGCAGCCGCCGCAGGCTATGCAGGCTTTGCTGGCCATAGGGCGACTGAAGCAGGCTGGGCGAAACGGCCAGCGTCAGCGCAAACGGGGGCAGGCCGCGGTGGTCCAGATTGCGCAGGACGTCGTCGCTGTAGCTGCGGCTCATGAGGCATATGGGCTCTGGCTGGATGAACAGCCCCACATGGCGGTTGCCGCGGCGCATGGCCGCGGCCAGGTCGAAAACCTGCGCCAGCAGCTGTTGCGCCAGCGCGATATGCAGGTTGTCGCGCACCAAGGCGGCCATGTAGCAGTGCTCGGGCACCAGCCCCCAATGCCGGTGCGCCCACTGTATCGTCGTGGCCACGCCGAACAGGCTGCCCGTGCCGGCATCGACCACGGGCTGGAATGCGGGAATGAATTCATCGCGCTTGAGCGCGGCGCGCAGTTCTGCGACGGTGGGCCCTTCGACGGGCGCCAGCCGGGCGCGCAGGGTGCGCCGGGACGGACTGAGGGAAGCCTCGAAGCTGCTGCGAGCGCTGTTGGTCCAGTGGATCATGGAGCAGTACTGACGTTGGCGAAATGAACAACATCATATTGGAATGGACCGATGCCATCCAAGCCATAGGACACAACTCACATGTCCGCCGTACTTTTCCCAATCGTACTGCGTGGGCGCGTTCGCCCATCTCTCAGAAGGCGGCCAGCCGGCTGTTGAGCAGATCGGTGACCAGCATGTGGCCGGGCGCATGGGTGATGCAGAATTCCGGACGCACGGCCGCGACAACCGATTGCGGGGTAACGCCGCAGGCCCAGAAAACCGGTATCTCGCCGGCGCGGATTTCGACCGCGTCGCCGTAGTCCGGGCGGCCGAGGTCGGCGATGCCGATCAATGCGGGGTCGCCCAGATGGACGGGCGCGCCATGCACGGACGGAAAGCGCGACGTGACCTGGATGGCGCGGATTGCGTCCGCCGCCTTCAGCGGCCGCATCGAAACCACCAGCGGCCCCGAGAACGGGCCGGCTGGATGCGTGGCGATGTTGGTACGGTACATGGGCACGTTGCAGCCCTGCTCGATGTGGCGGACCGGCAGGCCATTCTCGAGCATGGCCTCCTCGAACGAGAAGGAGCAGCCGATGAGGAAGGCCACCAGATCGTCGCGCCACAGGCCGCGCACGTCGAGCGGCTCGTCCACCAGCTTGCCGTCGCGCCAGACGCGGTAGCGCGGCACATCGGTACGGATGTCGATATCTAGGCCGAGCTCGGGCAAGGACGGGTCGCCGGGTTCGGAGACCGCCAGCAAGGGGCATGGCTTGGGATTGCGCTGGCAGAAGCGCAGGAAGTCGCCCGCCACGGCCTGCGGCAGGATGGCCAGGTTGGCCTGTACATGGCCGGGCGCGAGGTTGGCCGTGGGCCCGGTCAGCATCCCGCCGCGCGCGTCCAGGCGCGCCTGATGGCCCGCGCCGGCCAGGGAAAGAATCGTCATGATGGCAGCAACTCGATGGTAAGGGACGGGCCGGCGCACCGCCGGCCCGCCGGATGGTTACCCGCCCAGCAGGTCTTCGATGGCCATGCCGATGGCGAGCACGTGCCGGTCCGAGCCATTGGCCGCGGCGACCATCAGCCCGACCGGGGCGGTGCCGGCCTCGTGGCAAGGCAGGCTGAGCGCGCTGCCGTCGAGGAAGTTGATCAGCGTGGGATTGCGCAGGATCAGCAGGTTGGTGGAGCCGAACAAGGCATCGGAGGCTTCCAGGTCGGCGATGGCGGGCGCGACGACCGGCACGGTCGGCAGGACCAGGGCATCGTAGCCGGCGATGCGCGCCTCGACCCGGGCCCGCCAGGCTTGCCGGGCCGCCAGCAGATCGATGTAGTCGGCCGCGGACATGTCGGCGCCGCGGCGGATACGCGCCACGACGCGCGGGTCGTAGCGATCGGCGGCGCGTTCGATCAAGTCGCGGTGCCAGGCCCAGGCCTCGGCCGCGGTAAAGCCGCCCTTGCTGTTGATGTCGGCCAGTTGCGCGAACTCGGGCACGGCGATTTCGTCGATACACGCTCCCGCCTCGGCCAGTTTCGCCAGCGTCGCGGCAAAAGTGGCCGACACATGCGCATCCAGGCCGTCGAGCGCCAGCGTGGTCGGTACTGCCAGGCGCAGGCCGCGCAACGCGGCCGGCGCTGGTATGTCCGCGTCGTCGCCGCCGGCCAGGATGGCGTCGAGCGTGGCGCAGCACCGCACCGAGGGCGCCAGCGGGCCAATCGAATCGAGGTTGGCCGACAGCGGCAACACGCCCTGCATGGACACACGCTGCGCGCTGGGCTTGAAACCGGCGAGGCCGCACAGCGCGGCCGGAATGCGCACCGATCCGCCGGTGTCCGAACCGATGGCCCCGCTGGCCATGCCGTCGGTCACCGAGACGGCCGCGCCCGAAGAGGAGCCGCCGGGAATGCGCCCGGTGGCGCGGTCCCAGGGGTTGCGGGGCGTGCCGTAGTGCGGGTTCAGGCCCAGGCCCGAATAGGCGAACTCGGTCATGTTGGTGCGTCCGACGATGACCGCGCCGGCGGCGCGCAGGCGGCGCACCACCACCGCGTCGCGGACCGCGGCGGGCTCGCCCTGGCGCGCGACCGAACCGGCCATGGTGGTTTCGCCCGCGACGTCGAACAGATCCTTGATCGAGATGGGCAGGCCGTCGATGGCCGAGCGCGTGACGCCGGCGCCGCGCAGCGCATCGGCCGCGCGGGCCTCGGCGCGGGCCTGCTCGGCGTACACGCGCGTAAAGACGCGCGCGCCCTCCCCGGCCGGATCGGCGGCGCGCGCCAGGGCGGCTTGCGTCAGCCCGCTGGAAGTGTCGCGGCCTTCCTGCAAGGCCAGGCTTTGTTGTGTCAACGTCGGTAGCATGGGAACAATCCGTGTGCCGCGCCGCGGCGGTTGGGGGTTGAGGAAAGGCCCGCCGGCCGCTCAGGCGATTTCCGGCAATACTTCCACATCATAGCGGTGCCGCAGGGTGCGCTGGCGGCGCGGGTCGTGCAGCTCCATGATGAACGTGGTCGAGGCGCGGATGCCGCCGATGGCGGCCACCGTGCCGCAGGTCATGCCCGTGCCCTCGGGCAGCGATGCCTGGCCCTGCGTGTAGCCGGCGATCAGGTCCTGCGGCGTACGCAGCGAGGCCAGCGTCCCTTCCTAGTACAGCACCTCGGCGCCGTTCTCGACGATATACGAGCGCAGCACCAGTTCGTCCCAGTACTCGGCCACGTCGGCATGGCGCCATGCGTCGCTGGCCACCGGCTTGACGCAGACCTGCTTGGACAGGGCGACGCTATGGGCCTCCAGCTTGCGCTCCGTATGGTCGGAGGCCAGGCTGACGTACAGTTCGCCGCCGACGCTGAAGACGAAGGTTTCGGCCTCGCCCGACGAATCGGGGCCGACGGCCTGCACGCGGCCGGCCTGGCTCAACTGGTTCTCGGCGATGCGGTAATACAGCGGCACGCTGCTCGGGCGCGGTACGCCCAGTTCCGCGAGCTCCTCGATGTGGTGTTCGATGGCGGCGCGGTCGCGTCCGGCCCACCCGGCCACGACCAGGTTGCGGATTTCGGTCTCGACAGTGCGGGTGGCGCCATCGGCCTGGACTTGGAATGCGATTTTCATTTGATACCTTGCAGTAAAACGCGCGGCCGCCATGGCCGCGCCTGTCCCTGGACGATTACCCGAACACGCGCGGCAGCCACAGCGCCAGGTCGGGGAAGAAGGCCAGCAGCGCCAGCATGACGAACATGGCCAGCACGAATGGCAGCGCGCCGTTGATGACGGCCGTCATCGAACCGCTCTTGCGCAGGCTTTGCACCACGAACAGGTTCAGGCCAACGGGCGGCGTGATGAGGGCGGCCTCGACCAGCACGATGATCAGGATGCCCAGCCAGATCGGGTCATAGCCCAGCGCGATCATGATGGGCGCCACGATCGGGATCGTGGTGATCATCATGGACAGCGTTTCCATGAAGCAGCCCAGCACCAGATAGAAAATCACCACGATCAGCAGCATCCAGCCCGGCGACAGCCCCAGCCCCGTGATGGACTGCACCAGCGCATCGGTCAGGCCGGTGGCCGACATGACGAAGTTCAGGAAGCTGGCCGCCAGCACGATCAGCATGATCATGGCGGTCGAGCGCATGGTGCCTTCGATCGCCTCGCGCAGCATGGTCCAGGTCAGGCGGCGGAACCAGGCTGCCAGGATCAGCGCGCCCAGCACGCCGAGCGCGGCAGCTTCGGTCGGCGTGGCCAGGCCGGCGTAGATCGACCCGACCACCAGGAAGAAGATCGCCATGGGCGGCCCGAGGTGCACCAGGCTGGCGATGCGCTGGGCCCAGGAGGCCTAGATGCGGTGTCCGCCCCATGACGGCTTGGCGACGCAGGCCACCACGACCGTCATCATGAACAAGGCCGCCATGGCGAACCCGGGGATGATGCCGGCCAGGTACAGCTTGGGTACCGACGAGTTGGTCAGCACGCCGTAGATCACCAGGTTGATGGACGGCGGGATGAGGATGCCCAGCGTGCCGCCGGCGGCCAGGCTGCCCAGGAACAGCGGCTCGTTATAGCCGTACTTCTTGATCTGCGGGATCGCTACCGTGCCCACCGTGGCGGCGGTGGCCACGCTGGAGCCGGATGTGGCGGAGAACAGCGTGGAGGCGCCGATGTTGGCGTGCATCAGCCCGCCCGGCAGCCAGGACAGCCACAGGCTCATGGCGGCATACATGCGTTCGGCAAAACCGGCGCGCAGCAGCACCTCGCCCAGCATGATGAACAGCGGGATGGCGACCAGCAGGAATTCGTTGTTGGCGCTCCAGGTCACCTCGCCGATGGCGCGCGTCAGCGGCAGCATCGAGTAAAGCGGATCGAGGATCAGGCCCAGCACGCCTAGCGCGGCGCCCACCGGAATGGAAATGCCGATCAGGACCAGCAGCAGGATCAGGGCGGTGGCGATCATGCGGAGGCTCCCTTGACCATGCGTTCGCCGGCGGCGGCTTCCTCTTCGGCTTCTTCCTGCGCCGAGCGCACGCCGCAGATTTCCTTGACCAGGTCGAGGTCGCCAGTGACCAACGCGGCCGAGGCACGCACCAGCATCAATGCCACTGTCACGCACATCCACGCCAGCCCCAGCGCCCACAGGCCTTGCGGAATCCACAGCGGCGTGGCCAACGGCGTGTTGGCGGCCGATTTCTGCGCCCAGGAGGTCTGCACGACCTCATAGGCGTAATACGTCATGAAAACCATGAAGACGCCCAACGCGACCAGGGCGATCCAGTCGAGCACGGCCGATACGCGTACGGGCAGGTATTGATAGACGACGTCGACGCGCACGTTGGCGCGCTGCAAGGTGGCGAAGGCCAGCGCCCACGAGGTGCTTATCGCAAAGGCGTAGCTCGACAGCTCGTCGGCGCCTCCGGTAGTAAAACCAAAGAATTTGCGCGCCAGCACGTCGAAGGAAATCAGCAGCACGCTGGCGATGGTCAACGCGCCGCCGACCCATACGGCCAGGCGCGACAGCGACTCGGCGCGCCGCAGCGGCCCACCCAGGGCGCGAAAATGTTCGGATCGGGTCATGAATGAACCTCTGCGGGCATGCCCGCGGTGGCGAAAAACCAGGCGCGCCGCGACCGGGCCGCGGCGCGCGTTGCAGCATTGGGGCGGGCCGGCCGGCCCGCGTCCGGACTTACTTCTTGGCGACCAGACCCAGCGTCTTGCCGATGGTGGCGTTGAAGTCGCTGACGCACTGCGCCGAGCACCGGGCGGCCCACTTGGGCAGCACCGCCTCTTCGGTCACTTTCTTCAGCAACGCCCGGTCGGCGTCGGTAGGCTGCACCAGCACCATCTTGCCCTTGACCGGATACGGGCACACGCGGCCGCGCCGGTGTTGCAGTCATAGCCTTCCTGCGTCTGGCGCGCGGCGGCATCCCAGATCTGGTCGACCAGGTTCTTGATGTTGTCCTGCAGGAACGTGCGCACCTTGGGGTCCAGCTTGTCCCACGCCTTCTGGTTGACGGCGTGGATCTGCTGGTTCCAGTTGATCGGCAAGGCATACAGGTGCGTCGACACTTCGTACCACTTGGCCGAGTAGCCGGACAGCGAGCCGGTGATGGCGCAATCGACTACCTTGTTCTGCAGGGCCGGAACGACTTCGCCGAACGCCATGGTGACACTGGAGCCGCCCAGCGCCTCGACAAACTCGGCAGTGGTGCGGCTGCTGGTGCGCACCTTCTTGCCCTTGATGTCGGCCAGGCCCGTGATCTCGGCATTGCAGAACAGCACCTGCGCCGGATAGGTGGAGATGCCCAGCAGCTTGACGTTGGCGCCTTCGCCGTACAGCTTGGCATACACCGGCTCGAACGCGTCGGTCACCTGGCGCGCCGTCTTGACGTCGGGCGCCAGGCCGGCCAGGTCGATCGCTTCGTTGATGGGGTTGTCGGAGGCGAAATAGGCCAGCGTCGCGGTGCCGAACTCGATCACGCCCTGCGACATGAGGCGCAGGATCTCGGGCCCCTTCAGGCCCATCTCGTTGAAACCCTTGATGTCGGCGGTGACCTGCCCCTTGGACAGTTCGGGCACGGTCTTGGTCCAGAACGGCTTTTCGTAATCGTTGTAGGCAGTCAGGTTGCTCAGCCCGCCGACCACCTTGACCTTGGTCTTGGGCAGGTCCTGCGCGTGCACGGCGCCGGTCAACGCGGCCACGGCGAAGGCGGCGGCGAAAACAAAAGGCTTCTTCATGGGCAACTCTCCTTGCAGGCGGGATATCGGATACGCGCCGGGGCCCCGTTACCCTGGCGGCGCGCGTATGCCATCGGCCTTGTCAATCGGCGCCATTGCACTGCACGCCAACGGCAGCGTCCAATCGTTAGTTGGGATGAGGGGGTATAAATTTTTCTTAACCCTCGCGGCGCCGCGCCCGGGCGTGTCGCGCAAAGCCAGTATCCACGTGGCTTGCGGGGTGACGGGCCAGCCGCGCCATGGACGCGCCGACGCCGCGCCCGCAGCCGGGCGCAGGCGTTTCGTCAGGGAAATCCCCTAGGCGCTTGCGGCGCCCGAAGCGGCGAACGCAGGCCCTTGGGGCTAGCCGGCGCCGATGGCGCCGCCGTGCTCGGCCGCGGTGCGCTGCGCCAGCAGCGCGATGGCGCGCGCGGCGTGGCTGTCCGGTCCCTGCACCCAGCTGGCGGTGAAACTCAGGTCGGGCAGCGGGTCGGCCTGCACGTTGAGCAGGCGCAGCTCGCCGCGGGCCAGTTCCTCGTCGAGGAACACCGGCGCGATCACGCTGGTGCCGATGCCATCCTTGGTCATGCGCACCACCATGGCCAGCGATGCGCTGCCGTACATGCGCGGCGCCGCCACGCCGGCGCGCGTGAGCATGTCGCGCACCTGGCGGTACGGCTCGCTGCTGGACGGATAGGTAATGACGGGCAAGGTGCCGATGCGCTCGAGCGTCAGCGGCTCGGGGCCGAGCTCCAGCAAGGGGCTGGCCACCCAGGCCAGCGGATAGGCGCACAAGGGAATGTTTTCCATGCGCGCCTCCAGGATGGGGCCCATCAGGAAGGCGACGTCGATCTGGCGCGCCATCAGTTGCCCGCGCAGCACATGCGTGGTGTCGACCTCGATCTGCAGCACCAGGGCCGGATAGGCGGCGTGCACATGTTCGATCAGCGCCGGCAGCCAGGTCTGGACGATGGTTTCGGCCACGCCGATGCGCACCGTGCCGCTCATGACATTCTGCTCGCGCGCGGCCTGCATCAGGTCGTGGCGCATCTGCAGCGTGCGCTCGGCATGCGAAAGCAGCTCCTGGCCCTTGCCGGTCAGCGAGACCCCGCGGGCGTCGCGCTCGAACAGGCGCACACCGAGGTCGGCTTCCAGCGAGGCGATGCGCTGCGAAATCGCAGGCTGCGTGGTGTTCAGTTTCTCGGCCGCGGCGCGGAAACTGCCCAGCGTGGACACCCAGAAGAAGGTCTCGATGTGTTTGAGGTCTATCATGTGCCGTTCCTATAGCCGGATGAGCGTATCATGACCGCCGTGCCGGATTGGCCGCCCACCGGCGGCGGCCGCCGCGCAACCGCGATCGAAACAGGAGACCACCATGCACCGGCGCCAGTCCGGCCTGGCCGCGCGCCCGCCGGCCTCGACCACCCCGACGCCCTTCACCGCGCGCCCGCTGATCGGGGTGGCGCTGTTGATCCTATCCATGTGGACGCTGTCGGGGCTGGACGCGAGCGGCAAGTGGGTCATGGCCGCCGGCGTGCCGCTGCTGGTGCTGTGCTGGGTGCGCTACCTGGTGCACCTGGTGCTGGTGCTGACGCTGGTGCTGCCCGCCCGCGGCCTGCGCATCCTGCGCGCCACCCGTCCGCGCGAACAGATCGTGCGCGGGGCGGCCATGTTCTGCGCCACCCTGCTTTTTTTCACGACCCTGAGCTACCTGCCGCAGGCCGAGGCCACCGCCATCAATTTCCTGGCGCCGCTGATCGTGCTGTCGATCGCGCCCTGGGTGCTCAAAGAGCCGCCGCGCCTGTCGCGCTGGGTGGCGGCCGGCGTGGCGTTCCTGGGCGTACTGATCGTCATCCGGCCCGACGGCGGCCTGCATCCGCTGGGCGTGATGTTCGGCCTGCTGACGGCCTGCTGCTTTGCCGCGCAGTACATCGCCACCCGCAAGGTGGCCGGCGACGATCCCTATACCTCGCTCATCTGGAGCGGCGCGGTCGGCGCGCTGTGCCTGACCGCGGCCCTGCCCTTCATCCTGCCGCCGGCCATGCCGGTGCTGCGCGAACTGAGCCTGGGGAACTGGCTGCTGCTGTCGACCGGCGTGTCCGGGGCGCTGGGCCACCTGCTGCAGATCGGCGCCTACCGCAATGCGGCCGCTTCCACGCTGGCCCCCTTCGTGTACCTGCAGATCGTCAGCGCAACCACCATAGGCTGGCTCTTCTGGGGGCATTTCCCCGACGCGATCACCTGGCTGGGCATCGCCATCATCTGCGCCAGCGGCAGCGTCATCGGCGTGCTGGAATGGCGCCGCGGGCGCCGCCTGGCGCCCGCGGCCACCTGAGGCTCAGTCCTGCAGGCGGCCCGCGGCCAGCACCAGTTGCCGGCCGCAGCGCGCGGCCAGTTCGGGGTCGTGGGTGACCAGCACCAGCGTCGTGCCGTGCTCGCGGTGCAGATCGAACATCAGGTCGATGACGGTTTCGCCGGTGGCCGCATCGAGGCTGCCGGTGGGCTCGTCGGCGAACAGCAGATCGGGCTGGACCACGAAGGCGCGCGCCAGCGACACCCGCTGCTGCTCGCCCCCGGACAACGTACGCGGGTAGTGGTGCAGCCGCTCGCCCAGGCCTACCCGCCGCAGCATCGCCTGCGCCGCCTCGCGCGCCGGCTGGCCGGCCAGCTCCAGCGGCAGCATGACGTTTTCCAGCGCCGTGAGGTTGGGCAGCAGCTGGAAAGACTGGAATACGAAGCCCACATGGCTGGCGCGCAGGCGCGCCCGGCCATCCTCGTCGAGGGCGAAAAGATCCTGGCCGGCCAGGTGCACGCTGCCTGACGAGGGAACGTCCAGGCCCGCCAGCAGTCCGAGCAAGGTGGACTTGCCCGAGCCGGAACTGCCGGTGATGGCCACGGCGCTGCCGGCCCGGACCGTAAAATCGATGCCATCGAGGATCGACAGTTCACCGCCGGCGTCGGCCACACGCTTGCCCAGCCCTTTCACTTCAATCGAGTTGCCGTTATCCATGCGCATTGTTTTCCGTTTGCTCTCACCTTGCCTTGCCGCCATCGCGCTCGCCGCCACCTTGCCGGCCCAGGCTCAGACCGCGGCCGCGCCCACAGGTTCCGCACCGCACGCCGTCCTGGTGGTCGGCGACAGCCTGTCGGCCGAATATGGCCTGCGGCGCGGGTCCGGCTGGGTGCCGATGCTGGCCCAGCGGGTTTCGCAACAATACCCCAACTACCGCGTCGTCAATGCCAGCATCAGCGGCGATACGACCAGCGGCGGGCTGGCGCGCCTGCCGGCGCTGCTGCGCCAGCACGCGCCGGCCGTCGTCGTGCTGGAACTGGGGTCCAACGATGCCCTGCGCGGCCTGGCGCTGGACATGACCGAGCGCAATCTGCGCGCCATGGCGCAGGCGTCGCGCCAGGCCGGCGCATCGGTGCTGGTGGTCGGCATGCAGATCCCGCCGAACTACGGCCGCGACTACACACAGCGCTTCGCGCAGGTCTTTCCAGCCGTGGCCGAACAGGAAAAAGCCCGGCTGGTGCCGTTCCTCATGGAAGGAATCGCCACCAACCGGGCCATGTTCCAGGCCGACGGCATCCATCCCAACGAGGACGCCCAGCCGGCGCTGCTTGACAATGTCTGGCCCGTGCTCGAGCCGATGCTGGCTCAGCCCGCGGCCGACTGAGCGTCGCCCTTGATGGCTTCGGCGGCCTCCGGCAGGATCTGCACCTTGTACTGGTCGCGCAGCTGCCTGAGCACCGCCGCGTCCTCGGCCTGGCCCCAGGCGCCCGAGAGCTGCGTCTTGAGCAGGTCGAGGTCCTGCTCGGTGCTCTGGCCCGCCTCGACCTTCTCGATGCGCGCCACGACGTAGTCGGCGCCCAGTTCCACCCCGGTGTAGGCGGGCAGCGGCGACGGCGCCTGGCGCATGACGGCGTCGAGCACGCGGCGCGGCAGGTTCTGCGCATCCTGGCGCGAGACCACGATGGCCGGCGCGAACCCCTCCGGCGTTGCCGAAGCGTCGGCCTGCACGCTCTTGAGCGCGGCCTCGCCGGCCTGGCGCGCAGCCTGGGCGGCGCGCTCTCCGAGCAGGCGGTCTTCGATGCTGGCGCGGACCTGCTCCAGCGGCGGAATGTGCGAGGGCTCGACCGCCGCCACGCGTACGGCCAGCATGGTATCGGGCGTCAGCTCGATCACGCCGGAATTGAGTTTCTCGCGCAGCACATCGGGCGAGAACAGCACCTGGCGCACGCGCGGGTTGTCCAGCAGTTGCGCATCGTCGCCACCGGCGGCGGAACCGGCGCCGGCCTGCTCGGCCGGCAGCAGGCCGGTGCGGGTGATGCCGCCGGCGGTACGCAGCTTCAGGCCCAGCTTGTCGGCGGTGGGCTGCAGGCTGTCGCGCTGGTCATAGACCAGCCTGGTCATGTCCGTGGCCATGTCGGCGAAGCGGGCCGAGGCCAATTGCTTGCGGATCTCGCTCACGACCTCGTCCTTGACCTCGGACAGGGGCTTGACCGAGCCCGGCTGGAAGTCGGTGACCTTGAGGATGTGGAAGGCGGTGGGGGTGTCCACCACGCCCGAGACCTGGTCCTTGGCGAGGGCCTGCGCGGCCTGCTGCAGCGGCGCCGGCAGGGGCGCCCAGCCCAGGTCGCCGCCCTGCGCGGCCGAACCCGTATCCTGCGAGTTCTTGCGCGCCAGCTCGGCGAACCCGGCCGGATCGGCGGCCGCCTGGGCAGCGATTTCCTGCGCCTTGGCCGCGGCGGCCTTGCGCGCCTCCTCCGAGGCGCCGGGCGGGATGGAAATCATGATGTGGCTGACGCGCCGCCGCTCGGGCTGGCCGAAGCGCGACTTGTTCTGCTCGTAATAGCTGGCGATGTCCTCGTCCTTGACCTGCACGCCTTCGGTCGCGGCCGCCTCGTCGAGCACCAGGTACTGGGCCTGGACCTGCTCGGGCACGCGCAACTGCTCCTGGTTGGCGTCGTACCAGGCCTGGATGTCCTGCGGGGACACGGTGACCTTGGCGCGGAAGTCGGAGGCGGCGAACTGGCGCAGCTGCACCGTGCGCCGCTGCGTCAGGGCGGCTTCGACCGACCTGGCCACTTCGGCCGGCACGCTGGCCGACTGGCTGATCGGATCGAGCACGCGCGCCACCGCCAGGTCGCGCCGCAGCCCGGCTTCGAACGAGGTCGGGGACATGCCTTGCGCGGCCAGCACCTGGCGGTAGCGCTCGGGCGAGAAGCGGCCGTTGTCCTGGACCTGCGGGATGGCGGCGATCGTGTTGCGCAGCGTGCCGTCCGACACCGAGAAGCCATTGTCGGCGGCGACCACGGCCAGCAGGCGCTGGTCGATCAGCTGGTTGAGCAACTGCTCGCGCATCGCCGGGGTATCGATCATGGCCGGGTCGAACTGCGAGCCCAGCCGCTGGCGCAGCTGCTCGAGCTGGTTGCGGTGGGCCTGGTCGAACTCGGAGCGGGTGACGGGCTGCCCGGCCACGGTGGCCAGTTCGGGTTCACGATTGATGAAACTGTCGTAACCTTGGACGCCGACCAGCATGAACGACGGCACGATCAATAGCAGCAGGATGAGTTGCATCCAGCGTCGATGGGTGCGAATTATTTCAAACATGGAACCCCTGTTGCCGCGCTTGCGCGAACCTTCGCCGCGCCAAGCCGCAAGAAAACGCATAAAAAAAGGCGAACCCGATTCGCCTTACTCCGTGCCGGAAACTGTACCGGATCAGCCGCCGGAGTTTACCACCAACAGGCCGGCGAACCACCCCCGCCGTGCACGGAAGAAGGCGGCGTTCAGGGTATGCTTGCAGGCTTGAGCGCGGCTGTGCGCAGCCCCATTTCCCGAAACCGAGCATCATGACCGCACCCCTTCCCGCCTGGCCCTATTCTCCCTATATCGCGCACCGCGGCGGCGGCCGCCTGGCGCCCGAAAACACCCTGGCCGCCATGCGCGTCGGCGCGGCCCATGGGTTCACCATGTTCGAATTCGACGTCAAGCTCAGCCGCGACAATGTCGAGGTGTTGCTGCACGATGGCGACGTGGACCGCACCAGCAATGGCCACGGCCCGGCGGCGTCCAAGACGTACGCCGAGCTGGCCCAGCTGGACGCCGGCAGCTGGTATGCGCCGCAGTACGCGGGTGAGCCCGTCCCCACTTTTTCGGCGGTGGCGCGCTATGCGCTGGCCAACGGCATCGCCTGCAATGTCGAGATCAAACCCTGCCCGGGCCGCAAGGCCGAGACCGGCGCGGCCGTGGCGCGCGCGGCCGCCGCGCTGTGGCAGGATGCCCAGCCCGCCCCGCTGCTGTCCTCGTTTGCCGAGCCCGCGCTGCACGCGGCCCGCGGCGCCGCCCCGCAGCTGCCCCGCGCGCTGCTGGTGGAACGCGTGCCGGCCGACTGGCTCGAACGGCTGCGCAAATACGATTGCATCGCGCTGAACATCAACCAGCGCGACGCCAGCCGCGAGTTGGTCGACGCCGTGCACCAGGCCGGCTACCGCATCGCCGCCTGGACCGTCAACGACCCGGCCCGCGCCCGGCTGCTGCTGGATTGGGGCATGGACGCCATTTTCACCGACGAGCTGGCCACCATCCGGCCCGCCGTCTGACGCGGAGCCGCCTTGTTCAGTTACCGACACGCCTTTCACGCCGGCAACCACGCCGACGTCCTCAAGCACGCCATTCTGGTCCACGTGCTGGACTACATGAATCGCAAGGAAGCGCCCTATTGGGTGGTGGACACGCACGCCGGCGCCGGCCTGTACGCGCTCGGCAGCGACTGGGCCAGCAAGAACGCCGAGCATGCCGACGGCGTGGCGCGCCTGTGGGAGCTCTCCGGCCTGCCTGCGCTGCTGGCCGACTATGTCGCCCGCATCCGCGACTACAACACGGACGGCGTCCTGCGCCATTACCCGGGCTCGCCCTGGCTGACCCTGGACGTGCTGCGCGAACGCGACCGCCTGCGCCTGTTCGAGATGCACCCGAGCGAGTCGGACGTGCTGGTCAGGAACCTGGAACGGCGCAACGAGCGCACCGCCCTGCGCCAGACCACGGTCTTCGCCGCGGATGGCTTCGAGGGCGTCAAGGCGCTGCTGCCGCCGCCGACGCGCCGCGGCCTGGTGCTCATCGATCCTTCCTACGAGGACAAGCAGGACTACCGGCGCACGCTGACTGCCGTGCGTGAAGGCGTCAAGCGCTTTGCCACCGGCACCTTTGTCGTCTGGTACCCGCTGGTGCAGCGCCGCGAGGCATCGGAGATGGCGCGCCAGCTGGAGCGGCTGCCGGTCAAGAGCTGGCTGCACGCCACGCTGACCGTACGCAAACCCGCCGCCGACGGCTTCGGGCTGCACGGCAGCGGCATGTTCCTGGTCAACCCGCCCTGGACTCTGCACGACGCGCTCAAGCCGGCCATGCCGCTGCTGGCGCGCGAACTGACCCAGGACGACCGGGCCGGTTTCACGCTGCAGTACCGCGAGAACCCCTGAGGCTCAGGCCGCCAGGCGCTGCGGGCGGGCCTGCGCCAGGCGCGCCGCGGCGTCGCGCAAGGCGGTGCGCAACCCCTCTTCCACCACGGGGTGGTAGAACGGCATTTCCAGCATCTGCGCCACCGTCAGCGACTGTTGCGCCGCCCAGGCCAGCAGGTGGCCGATGTGCTCGGCGCTGGGACCGACCATTTCCGCGCCCACGAAACGCCCCGACTCGATGTCGGCATAGACGCGCAGCATGCCGCGATTGCGCAGCATGACGCGCGAACGGCCCTGGTCGCCGAAATCGACTTCGCCGGCCACGAAGGTGCCGCTTTCCAGCCGCGCGAACGGCGTGCCCACCAGCGCGATCTGCGGATCGGAGAACACCACGCCCAGCGCCGCCCGGCGCAGGCCCGGCGCGACGTCCGGATAGCGCGCGGCGTTCTCGCCGGCGATGCGCCCTTCGTCGGCCGCTTCATGCAGCAGCGGCGCGTCGGCGTTGGCGTCGCCGGCGATGAACACCGGCGCCTGGCCCGCCTGCATGGTATGGCGGTCGAAATGCGGCACGCCGCGCGCATCGAGCGCCAGGCTGGTGTTGTGCAGATCGAGGCCATCGACATTGGGTCGCCGGCCGGTCGCGACCAGGGCGTAGTCGAAGCGCTCGGTGCACTCGGTATTGTCCAGCGCCACGTAGCGCACTTCGACCTCGTCGCCGACGCGCTTGGTTTCCAGCACGCGCGCGTCCGGATCCAGGTAGAACTCCTGCTGGAAGGCCTTGCGGGCGCTCTGGCGCACGCGCGGGTCGGTGATGCCGCCCAGGCTGCCGCTCACGCCGAAAACGCGCACCTGCACGCCCAGGCGCGCCAGCGCCTGGCCCAGTTCCAGCCCGATCACGCCGGGCCCGAACACCGCGACGCGCGCCGGCAGCGTGTCCCAGGCAAAGACGTCGTCGTTGACCACCAGGCGGTCGCCCAGCGCCAGGAACGGCGGGGGCACCGCGGGCCGCGAGCCGCTGGCGATGACCACGCTGCCGGCGCGCACCTCGGTGTGCCCATCCACGCGCAGCACCGTGTCTTCGACAAAGCGCGCCATGCCGCGCAGCTTGTCCTCGGCCGGGATGTTCTCCACGCCCTCGAGCACGAAGCCGACGAAGCGGTCGCGCTCGCTCTTGACGCGCGCCATGACCTGCGCTCCGTCGATCCGCACCGCGCCATCGATATGCACGCCGAAGGGCCCGCCGTGCGCCGCCGCATGGGCCGCCTCGGCGGCCGCGATCAACAGCTTGGACGGCATGCAACCCACGCGCGCGCAAGTCGTGCCGTACTGGCCGCCTTCGATCAGCAAGGCGCGCTTGCCGGCGGCGCGCGCGGCGCGATAGGCCGCCAGGCCGGCCGTGCCGGCGCCTATGATGGCCACGTCAGTGTGCAAGGTTTTCATCGATTATCCTCATGAGTGCGGGCGCGCCGCCCAGGCGGCGCGCGGACAGGCAGACGCGCTGGCCGCCGCGAAGCGGCCAGCGTCGGCACGAAGGGAGGGGAAAGCCGGCGGCGGCAGCGCCGCCGGCCAGGCATCAGGCCAGGTAGGCCTTGAGGGCGTCGAAACCGCCGATCAGCTTGCCGTTGATGAACACCTGGGGCGCGGTATCGCCACCCGAGACGGCGCCGATCACACGGCCGCGCACCTTGTTGTCGAGCGGGATCTCGATCGGATCGAAGCCCTTGCCCTTGAGCAGGGCCTTGGCGTCGACGCAGAACGGGCAGCCCGGCTTCGAGAACACCACGACCCGGTCGGGCTTCCTGGCCTGGGGCGCGACGTAGGCGAGCATCGTATCGGCATCCGAGACCTCGAACGGATCGCCTTCCTTCTCGGGCTCAATGAACATCTTCTCGACCACGCCATCCTTGACCAGCATGGCATAGCGCCAGCTGCGCTTGCCGAAGCCCAGGTCCTTCTTGTCGACCAGCATGCCCATGCCATCGGTGAACTCGCCGTTGCCGTCGGGCAACAGCGTCACATTGGCGGATTCCTGGTCTTTCGCCCACTCGTTCATGACGAAGGTGTCGTTGACGGAAACGCAGACAATGCTGTCGACGCCGGCGGCGAAGAAGGCGGGAGCCAGCTCGTTGTAGCGCGGCAGGTGCGTGGACGAGCAGGTCGGCGTGAAGGCGCCGGGCAGCGAGAACACCACGACGGTCTTGTTCTTGAAGACGTCGTCGGTCGTCACCTGCTTCCAGGCATTGTTTTCACGGACGGGAAACGTCACGCTCGGTACACGTTGACCTTCGCGATTCTGCAGCATTCATATCTCCTTGGATTAGCTTTGCGACATTCTGTGGAACAACCACCATGAAGAGATGATAATCGTTGGCTATCAATTAATCAAATTTAATAAATCCAATCAATTGATAGCCATAAACAATCGACTGCTCAATATTGATTAAGCTGCTTGCACGGCATAGCCGGCGGCGCGGATCGCCTGGGCGACCGGCTCGGCCGCTGCCGCGCCTTCCACCGTCACGCGGCGCGCCGCCAGGTCGATCTGGACCAGCGCCTGGGGCACGGCCTGCTGCACCGCCTGCGTGATGCTCTTGACGCAGTGGCCGCAGGTCATGTCGGGAACGTGAAAGGCGATAGTCATGGTTTTCTCCTGGATGAGGGCCGGCCTTGCGCCGGCGGACAGCGTCCGGTTTTCGAACGTTGGAGAGAGCTTAAACCTTCCCATGATGTGAAGGTCAAGCGTAGAATGGAAGCGACGCCTTCCATGCCGGAAGGCGCGCAACCGGCCCGCCGTCGGCGGGCCAGGGACACTGCCCATGAATATCGGAGACGCCGCCCAGGCCTCGGGCATTTCGGCCAAGATGATCCGCTACTACGAAAGCATCGGACTGATCGGCCCTGCCGCGCGCACCGAATCCGGCTATCGCGTCTATGGCGATGCGGAACTGCATACGCTGCGTTTCGTGCGGCGCGCCCGCGATCTCGGTTTCTCGGTCGAACAGATGAACGAACTGCTGGCGCTGTGGCGCGACCGCAGCCGCACCAGCGCCGACGTCAAGCGCATTGCGCTCGAGCATGTCGCCACACTGGAGCGCAAAGCGGACGAATTGCGCCAGATGGCCGACACGCTGAAGCACCTGGCGCACCATTGCCATGGCGACACCCGGCCCGACTGCCCGATCATCGAAGAACTGAGCAACACCGGGCAGCGCTGAACGCCGCCGCCCGGCCGGCCGCCTCAGGCAGCGGCCGCCTCGGCAAGGCGCTCGGCCTCCTCGCGCGCCTTCTGCCGCGCCTGTGCCTGCGCTTGCAGCACCGTCGCCTCGTCGAGCGACTCGAACACTGCGATCGATTCGACATGGCCGGTATGCGGGAACATGTTGATGACGCCAGCGCTGCGCAGCGCATAGCCGCCTTCGTGCACCATGATGGCGGCGTCGCGCGCCAGGGTGCCCGGATTACAGGAGACGTACACGATGCGGCGCGGCCGCTCGCCGGGGGCCAGCAGCGACAGCGCCTGCACGACAGCCTGCGCGCCTTCCCGCGGCGGGTCGATCAGCATGCGGTCGAAGTAGCCCAGCCCGCGCAGCCATTGCACATCGACCTCGAACAGGTTGAGCGTGGCGAAACGGGTGCGCTCGCCCAGCCCATGACGCGCCGCCGCCTCGTGCGCGCGGTCGGTCAGCGCCTTGCTGCCCTCCACCCCCACCGCCTCGCGCCCCTGGGTGGCCAGCGGCAACGTGAAATTGCCCAGGCCGCAGAACAGGTCCGCCACGCGGTCCTGCGGCTGCACATCCAGCAGCTTCAGGGCGCGCGACACCATGGCGCGGTTGATGGCGTGGTTGACCTGGGTGAAATCCGTCGGCCGGTAAGGCATGCGCAGCCCGAACTCCGGCAGGGTATAGGCCAGCGCGTCGGCATGCTCGCGCTCCAGCGGATGCACGGTATCCGGGCCCTTGGACTGCAGCCACCACTGCACCCCGTGCTCGGCGGCAAACGCGCGCAGCACGGCGATATCGCCGTCGGTCAGCGGCAACAGGTGGCGCAACACCAGCACGATCGCCTCATCGCCCAGCGCGACCTCGATCTGGGGCATGCGGTCCGGCGCCGACATGGCCGCTATCATGGCGCGCAGGGGCAGCAGCAGGCGGCTGACCGCCGGCGGCAGCACATGGCATTCGCGCATGTCGGCCACGTAGCTGCTCTTGCGTTCATGAAAGCCCACCAGCACCCCGCCCTTCTTGGGCACGACGCGCACCGACAGGCGGGCGCGATAGCGGTAGCCCCAGGTCGGGCCATAGAGCGGCGGCAGGATGCGCGCCGGCTTGAGCTTGCCCACGTGCCAGAAAGTGTCTTCGAGCGCGCGCTGCTTGATGGCGACCTGGGCCGCGGGCGCCAGGTGCTGCATGGCACAGCCGCCGCAAACGCCGAAATGCGGGCAGCGCGGCGCCACGCGCTGCGAGGACGGGCGCAGGATCTCCTCGACCTTGGCAATCTCGTAGGACGGCTTGCGGCGCACCGTCTGCACCGTGACCCGCTCGCCGGGCAAGGCGCCTTCCACGAACAGCACTTTGCCGTCACGGTGGGCTATCCCCCGGGCCTCGAGGTCCAGGGACTCAATATTCAAAACGTCGACCATCTCGCACAGTCCAGATACACAGGCAGGCCGGCATTGTAAAAGAGCTCGGGCCATGCCGGAAACGGCTGTCCGAGCGGACGCCCCGTCCCCCACCGGACGGGACGTCCCCGGCAGCGCCTCAGAAGGTCCGCGCCACCGAAAACACCGCTCCCAGCCTGCCCGAGGGATGCCCGTTCTTGGTAGGCAGCCAATTGTCGCGGGTCGCGCCCACTGCGGCCAGGCCCAGCACCCAGCCGCTCAGGTCCTTGGTCACGCCCAGCTTGTAGTCCACGTAGTGGCCCAGCGCGTCGCCGTCCATGTCCTGCGCCTTCTTCAGCTTCTGGTAGCCCAGGTGGCCGACCAGCCCCCAGCCATCGCCCAGGTCGAACGTCGCCGTGCCGTCCAGGTACCAGGTGCCCTTGGTATCGGGCGTGCTGAAGAAATCGCCGGGCGTGTACGAGTACTTCAGCGAGTAGTTCGCATAGCTCACGCCCAGGTACAGGTCGGTGTTGTTGTAGTTGCCGCCCTTGGGCGAGCTGGAGCCCGGGTAGTAGTAGTGCAGCACGCCCACGTCCAGGCCGACGCCGCCGCCCGCCTCGCCCTTCCAGCCGCCATAGAAGTCCATTTCGAGATTGCCGTCGGTGAAGACGAAGTCGGAGACGTTCGAATTCCAGTTGCCCAGGTAGAGGCCGGAAGTGTGGGTGAGGTCGAACCCCAGCTGGATGGCAGGCCGGAAATCGGTCTGCGAGTAACCCCGGAAACGGTAGTCGCTGACCATGGCGGCGTTGCCGCTCAGCGAAAATCCCGCCCCCAGGTCGGTCGGCTCGGCGCGCGCGCCGGCGGCGCAGACGGCCAGTACCAGGGGCAAGGCGAACAAGGGCTTTTTCATGATGTGCGGTTCCTGATCGATTGGAATAAGGACGCGGCATGCAGCCGTCCTCCCAGCCGCGGGGCAAGTCCCCTCCCCTGACGGCTTACCCCATGAAAAGCACATTCCATGCCAGCCCGCCCGCGCCGGCATGGCGCGCGCGCACGGCGCCGCGGCGCACCGCAGCGGTGCACCCCGGCCCTGCTCCGCCTTGTTTCGGCGCATGGCGCGCCAGGCTGGCTCGCGCGCCAACGCAAACGCCCCGGGGCGTTGCAGCCCCGGGGCGTCATTCCTGCGGATCGGCGTGGATCAGTTCGCCGTGGCGGCGCCGGCCGGCGCGGCGGACTGGCCGCCTTCGGCGTGCCGCTTCTGCATGCGCTCCTGCATGCGCTCCTGCATGCGGGCGTGGCGTTCGCTCATGCGTGCCTGGTTGGCCTTGGCGATCTCGGTGACCTGGCCGCGCTGGACCTCGTTCAGGCTATCCCAGACCGCCAGCCATTTGTCGCGTACCTGGGTAGCCTGGGCGCGGAACTGCTCGTGCCGCTTGTCCGATTCGGCCAACAGCGCGCGCGGATCCAGCTTGCCGCTGTCGAGTTGCGCTTTCAGCGCGTCGCGGCCCGTGGCGCCCGCGTCGCGGCGGCTCTTGTGCACATCGCGCTGCGCCTGGCGAGCCTGGTCGACCAGCCCCTGCTGCTTGGCGTCCAGCTTGAGCGACTCGATCTGCGCCTTGGACAGCGGGCCGACGCCCGGCAACCAGACGCCGTCGCGCATCATCTTCTTGTGGTGGTGACGGCCCTGCTCTTTCATATGGCCGGCCGCCGGGCCTTCCTGGGTGGCCGCGAGGGCGGGAGCCGCCACGACGCCCGCCGAAAGCGCCAGGGTCAGGCCTGCCAGAGTGGAACGGATAGCGTGTCGGGACATGGTGATCTCCTGAAAGGTTGAAACGCGCTGCCATTGTGCGGGCGGCGCGGTTTCAGCCGGGTTTCGCACCCGGCCCATCTGTTTCAGTCGATTGCCGACGCGCCTTATGCCGCGTCCCAGGCCGCCAGGTATTCCTTCCAGTGCGGCGCGTCGCTGGCCGCCAGCGTGTCGCGCACCAGGGCGATCTCGGCGTCGTAGGCGACGCGGTCGAGTTCGCCGCGCAGGAAGCGGAAGCGGCAGTACACCAGCCAGGTATTGACCACGTCGGTCTCGCAGTACGCGCGCACCTCGTCGGCCTTGCCCTGGTTCCAGGCTTCCCAGACCTTGCTGCCGTCCATGCCCAGCTTGCCTGGAAAGCCGCACAGCTTGGCCAGTTCGTCCAGCGGCGCATTGGCGCGGCCGTTGTACTTGGCCAGCAAGTCCATCAGGTCGATGTGGCGGTTGTGGTAGCGGCTGATGTAGTTGTTGAACTTGAAATCGCGGTCTTCGTCGCCCGTATCCCAATAGCGCGGCGCCGGCACGCCGTGGATCAGGCTGCGGTAGTGCAGCACCGGCAGGTCGAAACCGGACCCGTTCCAGCTGACCAGCCGCGGCGTGTAGCGCTCGATGGTCTTGAAAAAACCCGACAGCAGCGCCGCCTCGGGATCGTCGGGCTGGCCCAGCGTCTTGACGCGGAAACCCTGGTCGTCGCGAAACACGCATCCGACCACCGCGACCTGGTGCAGGTGCAGGGGCAGGAAGTCGTGCCCCACCGCTTCGCGGCGCGCGGCGAAAGCGCGCTCGACCACTTCCAGGTCGGACACCTCGCCGCCCCAGTCGTTGAGCCGGCGCAGGCCGGCCACGTCGGGGATGGTCTCCAGATCGAAAACGAGCGTGGGCGTCATCGCGGCGGCAGATACTGCATCGGGTCGACCGGCGTGCCCTGGCGGCGGATCTCGAAATGCAGGCGCGGCGACGTGGTGTCGGTCTCGCCGATCTCGGCGATCTTGGCCCCGCGCTTGACGTTCTGGCCGGTCTTGACCAGCAGCGCGCGGTTGTGCGCATAGGCCGTGATGAAGCCGTTCTGGTGATTGATGATGATCAGGTTGCCCAGGCCGCGCACGCCATTGCCGCTGTACATCACCTTGCCATCGGCCGCCGCGATCACCGGATCGCCCAGCGAGCCGGCCAGGTCGATGCCCTTGGTGTTGCTGTTGAAGGTCTGCAGGATGGCGCCATTGGCCGGCCAGCCCCAGTTGATGACGGCGGCATCGGCCGCGCGCGCGGGCTTGGGATCGGGCAGCGTTGCCGCGGGCGGGGTGGTGGCCCCGCCGGTTTCGCCGCCGGCGCCGGCTTCCATGCCGCCGGCCGGCGTTTCGGCGCTTCCCTGGTCCAGCGGCTTGGGTTGCGGCTTGGAGGAGGTCACCGGCGTGGTCTGCGCGCCGCCGGCGCCCGAGCTCGACAGGCGCAGCACCTGGCCGACACTGATCTGGTTGGGATCGGTGAGGTTGTTCCAGCGCTTGAGGTTTTCGATATCGACATTGTTGGCGCGCGCGATCTTGTAGAGCGTATCGCCAGGCTTGACGACATAGCTGCCGTCGGTCGGGCCGGAGGCGCCGGGCTGTCCGGTGAGGTCGACCACGGGCGCGCGCGGGCCCTTCGAGGCGCAGCCGGCCAGCAAGGCGATGGCCAGCACGCCCGCCCAGAGAACGGGTCGGGAAGCGGCGGCGGCGGATGCGCCAGCCACGGATTGGGATTCGGTCAGTTGCAACTGCCCGTTGAGCATACGATTCTCCTGTTTGCTCAAGATTGTATTCCGGCCCTGAGGGGCACAAAACGTACAGCTTCGAGTTCTTTTCGGCTCCAGGCGGTGGCCCCGGTGCGTTCGATCAGCACCAGCCGCTGGTGGGTGGACCCTTCGGGCGCGATCAGCCGCCCGCCCGGCGCAAGCTGATCCAGCAAGGCCTGCGGAATGGCCAGGCCCGCCGCAGCCACAACAATAGCATCGAACGGCGCCACGCCGGGCACGCCCAGCATGCCGTCGCCATGGATCAGGCGCACCCGGGTGGCCAGGCGCAGCGCCCGCAGATGGCCGCGCGCCAGCTCGTACAGGCCGCGGATGCGCTCGATGGCATGCACCTCGCGCACGATCTGGGCCAGTACCGCCGCCTGGTAGCCGCAGCCGGCGCCAACCTCGAGCACCCGGGCCGGGGCACGGTCCTCGCAGACGGCGGCGATCATGCGGGCCACCACCCACGGCTGCGAAATGGTCTGCGAGTGCCCGATGGGCAGCGCCGCGTCTTCGTAGGCACGGCTGGCCAGCGCTTCATCGACGAACAGATGGCGCGGCACCGCCGCCATGGCGTTGAGCACCCGTTCGTCGACGATGCCCTGCGTGCGCAGCCGCTGCACCATCGCCTGGCGCAGCCGGTCGGAGTTCAGGCCCAGGTTGCCGCTGGCCAGCGGCGCGGGCTGCGCAGGCGCGCGCGGCAAGGCGCCGGCCGAAATGCGGGTGTTGCTGTTGGCCGGCGTGATGCCGGGCGCGAGGCGGCCGCCGGCCGGCGGGTCTACGCGTTTACGCATAGCGGCTCCGCCCAGTTGCGCACATCGTCAAGCTGGCTGTGCTGGGTCAGGTCCAGGCGCAGCGGCGTCACCGAGACCTGCCCCTGCGCCGTGGCGTGAAAGTCCGTCCCCGGCGTGGCGTCGGCGGCCAGGCCGACCGGGCCGATCCAGTACACCGTGTCGCCATAAGGCGTGGTGGTACGCACCACCGGCTCGGACGGATGGCGCTTGCCCAACCGCGTGACGGCGTAGCCTTTCATGTCTTCGTAGCGGCGATTGGGGATATTGACGTTGAGCAGGACCGGCGCGGCCAGCGGCTGCGCGATCTGGCGCTCGACCACCTGGCGGGCGGCGCGCGCGGCCGATTCGATGTGCTGCCAGCCTTTTTCGATCAGCGAGAAGGCGATCGAGGGAATGCCGAACAGGTAGCCCTCGCTGGCCGCGGCCACCGTGCCGGAATAAAGCGTGTCGTCGCCCATGTTGGCGCCATTGTTGATGCCGGACACCACCAGGTCGGGGCGCGCATCCATCAGGCCGGTCAGGGCGACGTGCACGCAATCGGACGGCGTGCCGTTGACGTAGATGAAGCCGTTGGAAGCGGTGCGCACCGTCAGCGGCCGGTTCAGGGTCAGGGAATTCGAGGCGCCGCTGTGATTCGTCTCCGGCGCGACCACGGTCAGTTCGCCCAGCCCGGACAGCGCCTCGACCAGCGCTTCCAGCCCGGGGGCGTTGTAACCATCGTCGTTTGAAACCAGAATACGCATCAATCTTCCTGAATCGTGGGGATCGCCACAAACCGCGACCGATTGTACCGTCATGAAGCGGCATCATCGCGTCAGAATCGCCGCCCGAGGTAGAATCCGCAGCCAAACGACGCAACCGTAACGGAATGCCTGCCACCATGGTCCTGACCGCCCCTTCGCTCCTGTCCAGTTCGGCACTGATTGTCCTGGCCTATCTGATCGGCTCCATCCCCTTTGCCGTCGTGGTCAGCAAGCTGATGGGGCTGCAGGATCCGCGCAGTTACGGCTCCGGCAATCCGGGCGCCACCAATGTGCTGCGCACCGGCAACAAGACCGCCGCCGCGCTGACCCTGCTGGGCGACGCGGCCAAGGGCTGGTTCGCGCTGTGGCTGGCCCGCGCGCTGGTCCCCGAACTCTCCTGGGGCGCCTACGCGCTGGTGGCGCTGGCGGTGTTCCTCGGCCACCTCTACCCCCTGTTCCTGCGCTTCAAGGGCGGCAAGGGCGTCGCCACGGCGCTGGGCGTACTGATGGCCATCGAGCCATGGCTGGCCGTGGCCACCATCGCAACCTGGCTGATCGTGGCCGTGTTCTCGCGCTATTCGTCCCTGGCGGCCCTGGTCGCCGCATTTTTCGCGCCCGTCTACTACGTATTCGGCTCGGGCGCAGCCTGGCATGCGCGGCTGGAAGTCGGCCTGGCCATCGCCGTCATCAGCGCCCTGCTGTTCTACCGCCACCGCGCCAACATCGCGCGGCTGCTCAAGGGCACCGAAAGCCGCATCGGGAAGAAGAAGTAACCCACTCAGGAGCCTGCCCCCGCGGGGACAGGCCCCCCGTCAGCCTACCCGGCCTGGATATCCGCCAGGTCCCAGCGCGGCCGCACCGTGAAGGCGTGGTCGCCCTCGCGCAGGTCGGCCAGTCCGGCCTTGACCCGCTCGGCCGCCGCGAACGCGATCATGGCGCCATTGTCGGTGCACAGCGACAGCGGCGGAAAATAGGCTTCGGCCCGCAAGGGCTTGAGCGCGCGCGCCAGATGCGCGCGCAGCAGCGCGTTGGCGCCCACCCCGCCGGCCACCACCAGGCGGCGCAGGCCCGTCTGCTTCAAGGCGCGGATCGCCTTGGCCGCCAGCACCTCGACGATGGCGGCCTGCGTTGCCGCCGCCAGGTCGGCGCGGTCCTGTTCGCCCAGTTCGCCGCCATCGCGCGTGGCCGCTTTCACACGGGTCAGGACCGCGGTCTTCAATCCGCTGAAGCTGAAATCCAGGTCGCCGCTGTGCAGCATGGGACGCGGCAGGTCGTAGCGGCTGGCGTCGCCCTGCTCGGCCAGGCGCGCCAGCGCGGAGCCGCCCGGATAGCCCAGGCCCATCAGTTTGGCCGATTTGTCGAAGGCCTCGCCGGCGGCGTCGTCCAGCGTCTCGCCCAGCAGTTCGTAGCGGCCCACGCCGTCGACCCGCATCAGCTGGGTATGCCCGCCCGAGACCAGCAAGGCCACGAACGGAAACTCGGGACGCGGCTCGGCCAGCAGCGGCGACAGCAGATGTCCTTCCAGGTGATGGATGCCGATGGCCGGCAGCGCGCGCGACCAGGCCAGCGCCTGGGCCACGCTGGCGCCCACCAGCAAGGCGCCGGCCAGGCCCGGCCCGGCGGTGTAGGCCACCGCGCCCACGTCGGCCAGCGTCAGGCCGGCCTCGGCCAGCACCTGGCGGGTCAGCGGCACCACGCGCCGGATATGGTCGCGCGAGGCGAGTTCGGGCACCACGCCACCATATTCCTGGTGCATGGCGATCTGGGTATGCAGGGCGTGCGCAAGCAGGCCGCGCTCGGTGCAGACGGCGGCCACGCCGGTTTCGTCGCACGAGCTTTCAAAGCCGAGAATGATCATGGGCGCAGAGTTTACAACCAGGGTCCGCGGGCCCTGGTGCAAAAATACGGGTTTTGCGCTTACATTATCGCCAGCGCGGCAGGCGGCGCCGGCGCAAGCACACAACAACCGCTCTCAAACCCCCGGGGACTTCCATGCTGGAGAAGCTATTCCAACTGCGTGACCACGCCACGACCGTACGCACGGAGATCGTGGCTGGGCTGACGACATTCCTCACCATGTCGTACATCATCTTCCTGAACCCCGACATCCTGTCGAGCACCGGCATGGATCGCAATGCCGTGTTCGTGGCGACCTGCCTGGCCGCCGCCCTGGGTTCGCTGATCATGGCGCTGGTGGCCAACTGGCCGATCGGCATGGCGCCGGGCATGGGCCTGAACGCGTTCTTCGCGTTCACCGTGGTCAAGACCATGGGCTACACCTGGGAGCAGGCGCTGGGCGCCGTGTTCATCTCGGGCGTCATCTTCCTGTTCCTGACCATCTCGGGCATCCGCGCCTGGCTCATCCGCGGCATCCCGCACTCGCTGCGCAGCGCCATCGCCGCCGGGATCGGGCTGTTCCTGGCCATCATCGCGCTGTCCAACGCCAACATCGTCGTCGCGCACCCCGCCACCAAGGTGACGCTGGGCGACCTGCGCGAGCCCGGCCCGCTGTTCGCCATCCTGGGCTTTTTCATCATCGCGGCGCTGGGTGCGCTGCACGTGCGCGGCGCGATCCTGATCGGCATCCTGTCGGTGACCGTGCTGTCCATGCTGCTGGGCTACAACCAGTTCAACGGCATCTTCTCCTCGCCGCCCAGCCTGGCCCCGACGTTCATGCAACTGGACATCCTGGGCGCCCTGCACACCGGCTTCGTGCACGTGATCCTGGTGTTCGTGCTGGTCGAGGTGTTCGACGCCACCGGCACGCTGATGGGCATCGCCAAGCGCGCCGGCCTGGTGCCGGAAGACCGCCCCAACCGCCTGGGACGCGCGCTGTTTGCCGACAGCACCGCCATCGTGGCCGGCTCGATGCTGGGCACCAGCAGCACCACCGCCTATGTGGAAAGCGCCTCGGGCGTACAGGCGGGCGGACGCACCGGCCTGACGGCGCTGGTCGTGGCGCTGCTGTTCCTGGCCGCGCTGTTCATCGCGCCGCTGGCCGGCTCGGTGCCCGCCTACGCCACCGCGCCCGCGCTGCTGTATGTCGCCGGGCTGATGATGCGCGAGCTGATCGACATCGACTGGAACGACGTGTCCGAGGCCACGCCGGCCGCGCTGACCGCCCTGGTCATGCCGTTCACGTACTCCATCGCCAACGGCCTGGCCTTCGGCTTCATCAGCTACGTGGTGCTCAAGACCTGCACCGGCCGCATCCGCGAGGTGCACCCGGCCACCTGGCTGGTGGCGATCCTGTTCATCGTCCGCTACGCCTTCTTCCCCGAATAAGGCCGGGCCGCGCGCCTCGCCCCGCAAGCAGGCCGCCTCGCGCGGCCTGCCTGCTTTCGAGGCCTTCAATCGCCGCGATACAGCGAGACTATCGACCCGATGGCGCCCAAGGTTGTTCGGGTGCGCGGTTGAAATCGCCGATACACTCTCCATATATTCCTGACCCGTCGGGCGCGCCGCGCCGCGACACAACCGGAGCACCCGCATGAGTGTATTGGCCAGCGTGCCGTTCTCGGTCCTCGACCTTGCCCCCATCGTGCAGGGCGGCACGGCCGCGCAGGCGTTTCGCAACACCGTCGACCTGGCGCGCCACGTCGAAGGCTGGGGCTATCGCCGCTTCTGGCTGGCCGAACACCACAACATCACCGGCGTGGCCAGCAGCGCCACGGCGGTACTGATCGGCCACGTCGCCGCGCATACCAGCACGCTGCGGGTGGGCTCGGGCGGCGTGATGCTGCCCAACCACGCGCCGCTCATCATCGCCGAGCAGTTCGGCACCCTGGAGAGCCTGTTTCCCGGCCGCATCGACCTGGGCCTGGGCCGCGCGCCCGGCAGCGACGGGGCCACCCAGCAGGCGCTGCGGCGCGGGCCGCGCAGCGGCCTGGACTTTCCCGAACTGCTGCACGAGCTGCGCGCGTACCTCGCGCCGGCGCGGCCGGGCCAGCCGGTGCGCGCGATTCCCGGCGCCGGCACCGACGTGCCCATCTGGCTGCTGGGCTCGAGCGATTTCAGCGCGCGGCTGGCCGCCGAGCTGGGCCTGCCCTTCTCGTTCGCGGGCCACTTCTCGCCCGAAGGCATGGCCGCCATGCGCCTGTATCGGCAACTGTTCAAGCCGTCGCAGACGCTGGCGCGCGCCCATGCCATGATAGGCGTGCCGGTGGTGGCGGCCGACACCGACGAGCAGGCGCATTTCCTGTCCACCACCCAGCAACTGAAATTCCTGTCGCTGATCCGCGGCAACCGCCTGCCGCTGCAGCCGCCCGTGGAAAGCATGGACGGCATATGGAACGAGTGGGAGCGCTCCGCGGTCCAACAGAGACTGGGCGCGGCCATCGTTGGCGGCCCCGATACGGTCAAGCGCGAACTGGAGAGCCTGGTCGCGCAGACCCAGGCCGACGAGGTGATGATCGTTTCCGATTTTTACGACTTTTCCGATCGGCTGCGTTCGTACGAGATCGTCGCCTCGCTCAAGCAGGACGCAGGCGTATCGACCCGCACCGCGAACGCCTGACCGGCACGGCGCGCGATCGCGCCACGCGTTTCGCCCACCGACCACGGACGGAACATCCACTGCGCGGCCCCGGCCGCGCCAACCGGGCCCACGGGCCCCAGACGCCACCCTACGCGGGCGGCAAGGACGACACGCATGAGCATCGTTGAACTGACCAAGGACACCTTCCAGGACGCCATCACGCCCGACGGCACCCTGATCATCGACTTCTGGGCCCCCTGGTGTGGCCCGTGCCGCGGCTTCGCCCCCGTGTTCGAGCAGGCGGCCGAGCAACACCCCGACGTGACCTTCGCCAAGGTCAATACCGACGTCGAACAGGAGCTGGCCGTTGCGCTGGGCATCCGCTCGATCCCGACCTTGATGGTGTTTCGCGAGAAGGTCCTGCTGTTCTCGCAACCCGGCGCCCTGTCGGCCGGCCAGCTCGGCGAGCTGCTGACCAAGGTCAAGGAAGTCGACATGGCCGAGGTGCACCGCGATATCGCGCAGGCGCGCGAAAACGGCGAAGGCGAACAGGCCTGAGGCCGCGGCGGGCCTGGCTCAGGCCTGCACGTCCCAGCCGCCGCGCCCGCGGGTGATGTTGGCGAACGTGCGCGCCAGCTCTTCGAGCGCGGCGCACGGCACGTCCAGCTCCAGTTGCGCGCCGTCGGCGTCGAAGGTTTCGCTGCGCACGCTGGCGCCCGCCTGCGCCAGCCGCGCCTGCAGCAGCGGCAGCTCGGCGAAGCCGCAGCGGCAGCGCACCGTCGCCAGCGCGATGACCGGCAAGCGCTCGCCGGCGCGCAGGCAGTTGGCGGCGCAGCCGCCATAGGCGCGCACCAGGCCGCCTGCGCCCAGCTTGATGCCGCCGAACCAGCGCACCACCAGCACCGCCACGCGGTCCAGCCCCTGCCCGTCTATGGCCTGCAGGATGGGCCGCCCGGCCGTGCCGCCCGGCTCGCCGTCGTCATTGAAGCGGTATTCGTTGCCGATGCGGTAGGCCCAGCAATTATGCGTGGCCGCCGGGTCGCTGTGCGCAGCGAAATGCGCCATGGCCTCGGCGATCGTGCCCACGGGCGCGGCATAGGCGGCAAAGCGGCTTTTCTTGATTTCTTCCTGGTGGCGGCAGGCGGCGGCAAGCGTGTGCATCATACGGCGCCATTGTACGTGGCGGCGCGCCGGATACCCCCTAGCCGTGGCAGTCGGGCACTTCCTGGTCCAGGTACACGTCGAAGGCCACGTCGCGCGCCCATTTGGCCGTCATGGCCGTCCAGGCGCCCTCGCGGCGCCAGGCCTGCATCTGCGCGGCCAGCCAGGCCGCGTCGGCGGGCGCGGCCACCCATACCAGTTCGGCGCGCGGCCCCTGCGGCGCCAACGTGGCCGAGAATTTCTTCCACTCGGGAAACTTCATCAGCGGCGCCCATACCGCGTCGTCGATCAGCGCCAGGTCGCAGGCGCCTTCGCGCACCGCCACCAACGCATCGGACGGCGCGCGATAGGTGCGCACGGTCGCGCCATGGCGTTGCGCCAGCGCCTGCGCGCCCTGCGCGGCATCGGCCATGCATACGCTGTGCCCGGCCACGTCCTGCCAGCGCCGCAATGCGGTATCGCCGCGGATGACCGCCTTGGGCGCGGTCGCATATCCCGTTCCCACCACCGCCATGCCGGGCGCCTGCGCGGCCAGCGGCGCGCCATCGCGCCGATCGGCCAGCACCAGGTCGACCGCGCCCGACGCCAACTGCGCGGCGGCGTCGCCGGCCGCCAGGCGGCGCAACTGCAGCGGCAGGCCCAGTTGCCGGGCCAGCCGTTCGGCCGCTACGCCGTCCAGGCGTTCGGGCGTACGCACCTTCGCGCCGGCCAGCGGCGCATCCGCCAGGAACGGCACGCCGACGACCAGCACCCCGCGCGCGCGTGCCGCCGCCAGCGGGTCGGCCGCGGCGCCGGGCAGCGCGGGCAGCGCCATGGCCAGCAGCGCGGCCAGGCACAGGCGGGAAAGATGGGAGGTAGACGGCGCGGTCATGGCGATCAAGGCGCGGGCGCCAGGCCCGCGCGTGGTTCAGACGTATTGGTAGCGCAACAGGCGATGCTTGAGGTTTTCCAGCACGAACTGGTCGATCAACGCGGCCAGCACGGCAATGACCAGGATGTTGGTCATCACGCCGGTCATGTCGGCGATCTCGCCCGAGTAGGCCAGCGAACGGCCCAGCCCCTTGCCGAAGCCGATCAGCATCTCGGCCGAGATGAGCGCGCGCCAGGCATTGCCGAAGGCCAGTTGCGCGCCGGTGATCAGCTCGGGCATGACCGCCGGCAGGTAGACGCGCTTGACCAGCCCCCAGCGCGTCGCCCCCATCACGCGGGCGGCCGAGACGTGCACGCGCTGCACGGACTCGGTCGCGTTCATGACGCTGAGCGCGGCCGGAAAGAACGCCGACAGCGCCACCACCACGATGATGGGCGTGTTGCCGAAGCCCATCACGATGAGGAACAGCGGCACCCAGGCGATCGACGGGATCGACTGCAGGATGACGATGGCGCTGCGCAGCACTTCGCGGAAGAAGAACAGCACCGCGGCGACCAGGCCGAAGCCGATACCGGCGGCCAGCGCCAGGCCGTAGCCCGCGCCCAGGCGTCCCAGCGTGCCCAGCAGGCTCTGGTGGAACGAAGCCTGGCCCAGGTCCTCGACCAGGCGCTGCGCCACGGTGGGCACACCCGGCATCACGAAATCAGGCAGGACCCAGGCCGCCGCCTGCCACAGCGCCAGGATGAACAGCACGCCCAGCACCCCGGCGAGGTGCTTGCGTGCGCCGGTTACACGGGTGGAGGAGCTCAAAGCTTACGCGCCTCTTGCCAGGACAGGTCGACGATGCTCGAGACGTCGTACGGCTTGCCGTCGCGCGTCTTGAGCGAGCCCTGGGCCTGCAGGATATCGGCGATCTCCTGCATGCGGTTGGTGTCCTTGTCGGTCAGCTTGGGCGTGAACACCTGCGTGCTGATGGCCTCGGAGATCACCGTCTCGCGCGGCAGCTCGCCACGGGTCAGGGTCTTGAGAGTGGGTTCGGCGATGAAATAGGAAGCGATCAGGCGCGACGCGCCGGCCGGCTTGTTCTGCAGCAGCTCGATGGCTTCCTTCTGCGCGTCGAGCGCCTTCCAGACGTCATCCTTGCGCTTGGCCAGCACATCGCCGGAAGTGATCACCACCATGCAGGGGAACGGCCAGGCCTGCCCCACTTCGTAGATCTGCTTGACCGGCGCCACCAGCTGGGCGATGCGGTCGTACGGCTCGAACAGGAACGCGGCGTCCACGCGCTTGCCGACCAGCGACTGCACCGCGACGGCGGGGCTGACCCCCATGACATTGACGTCGTCGGCGCCCAGCTTGCCTTCCTTGAGCACCACGCCCTTGAGCACCACGTCGGCGGTGCTGCCTTCGGCCTGCGAGGCCAGGGTCTTGCCCTTCAGGCCGGCGATATCCTTGATGCCGGAATCGTCGCGCACCAGCAGCGAATGGTAGCCCTGCTGCGCGCCGCCCACCACCTTCAGGTCGGCGCCCTTCGAGGCCCAGGCCACGGCGTTGGTGAAACCCAGCACGCCGATGTCGAGCTGGCCGCCCACGATGGCCTTGATCAGGTCGGTGCCCGACTTGAATTCGATCAGCTCCGAGTCCAGCCCGGCCTTCTTGTAGTAGCCGCCCTCTTGCGCGACGATGGCCTGCGCATCGTCCATCACGCGCAGATAGCCCACGCGGAATTTCTCGGCGGCCATCGCCGGGGCGGCGGCCAGCAGCGCCGCGGCCAGCGGCAGGGACAGCCATTGCTTCAGTTTCATGATGCGAGTCTCCAGGGATCGGCAAATAGGCCGCGGGCCGGCGGGCCCGCGACACGGTATCGGTATGACGGAACGAGGCCTGCCTCAGGCGGCCAGAGCCACCTTGGGGCCATGGCCGTGGCCATGGCTGTCGACTTCGATGCCAAGCAGACGCAGGATTTCCCGCTTCTCGCTGGCCAGGTCGGACAGGTCGTGGCTCCTGGCGCGGTGGGCCAGGTTGAATTCGCGCAGCACGCGGGCCGGGCGCTGGCTGAACACGACGATGCGGTCGGCCAGGAACAGGGCTTCGTCGACGTCGTGGGTGACCAGCACCACCGACGGCTTCTCCTGCTCGATCAGCTGGCGCAGCACGTCCTGCAGGCTCAGCCGGGTCAGGGCATCCAGCGCGCCGAAAGGCTCGTCCATCAGCAGCGTCTGCGGCTGGGCGATGAAGGCGCGCGCCAAGGCGGCGCGCTGGCGCATGCCGCCGGAAACCTGATGGGGATAGTAGGCGTCGAAACCGCCCAGGCCGACGCGCTCGAGCCAGTGCACGGCCTGCTGGCGCGCCTGCGCCTTGGGCGCGTTCTGGAATTCCAGCGCCAGCGCCACGTTGTCGCGCAGCGTCAGCCACGGATAGAGGGCGTGCTCCTGGAACACCAGGGTGCGGCTGGGGTGCGGCCCCTGCACCGGCTTGCCGTCGGCCAGCACACGGCCCTGCGAGGCCTGCTCCAGGCCGGCCGCCAGATGCAGCAGGGTCGATTTGCCGCAGCCCGAGGGACCGACCAGCGCAACCAGCTCGCCGGTCTTGAATTCGCTGGAAAAGCCGTCCACGACGTTGAGCGAGCCGAAGCTCTTGTGGACGTGATCGAAAGTCAGATTCATGGGCTTGCTCGGGCGCCGCGGCGCCAAACGAAAGGACAGGCCCTAATCTAACAATCGGTTATATGAACACAAACTATATTTATAGAATGTTTTAACTACCTGTCGTTATAAGCACGCCGCGGGCGGCCGGCCAGGCCGCGCGCGGGCGCCCCGCTTACGCCTCGATGCCGCGCGAAGCCAGGTAATCCTCGTAGCCGCCGCGGTAGTCGACCAGCTCGCCGTCGGGCAGGATCTCGATGATGCGCGTGGCCAGCCCCGAGACGAACTCGCGGTCGTGCGACACGAAAATCAGCGTGCCTTCGTACTTTTCCAGCGCGAACTGCAGCGATTCGATGGATTCCATGTCCAGGTGGTTGGTGGGCTCGTCGAGCAGCATGACGTTGTGCCGGCCCAACATCAGGCGGCCGAAGGTCATGCGGTTCTTCTCGCCGCCGGACAGCACCTTGGGCGCCTTGGGCAGATCGTCGCCGGAGAACAGCAGCCGGCCCAGCGCGGACCGGATCGACTGGTCGTCGTCGCCCGGCTGGCGATGCTCGGCCATCCAGTCGAACAGGTTGATGTCGCCCTGCTGGAACTGGTCGGACACGTCCTGGGCCATGTAGCCGATGTCGGCGTTCTCGGACCACTTGACGGTGCCCGAATCCGGCGCCAGGTCGGTCGCCAGCATGCGCAGCAGCGTGGTCTTGCCCACCCCGTTGGCGCCGATGATGGCGACTTTCTCGCCGGCGTCGACCATGGCCGAGAAATCGCGGATGACCGGCTGGTCGTACGACTTGGATAGCTTCTCGATCGTGACCGCCAGGCGGTGCATGACCTTGTTCTGCTCGAAGCGGATGTACGGGTTCTGGCGCGACGAGGGCTTGACCTCGACCTGATCGGCCTTGATGCGGTCGATCTGCTTCAGGCGCGACGTGGCCTGGCGCGACTTGGACTTGTTGGCCGCGAACCGGCGCACGAAGTCCTGCAGTTCGACGATGCGCTCCTTGGCCTTGGCGTTGTTGGCCGTCAGGCGCTCGCGGGCCTGGGTGGAGGCCAGCATGTAGTCATCGTAGTTGCCGGGGTAGACGCGGATCTCGCCATAGTCCACGTCGGCCATGTGGGTGCAGACCTGGTTCAGGAAGTGCCGGTCGTGGCTGATGATGATCATCGTGCTCTGGTAGCCGTTGAGCACGTTCTCCAGCCAGCGGATCGTATTGATGTCCAGGTTGTTGGTGGGCTCGTCCAGCAGCAGCACGTCGGGGTTGGAGAACAGCACCTGCGCCAGCAGCACGCGCAGCTTCCAGCCGGGCGCGATTTCGCGCATGAGCAGGTTGTGCTGGTCCACGGCGATCTCCAGGCCCAGCAGGAGTTCGCCGGCGCGCGCTTCGGCCGTGTAGCCGTCGTATTCGGCGAACTTGGCTTCCAGGTCGGCCGCGCGCATATAGTCGTCTTCGGTGGCCTCGGGGTTGGCGTAGATCGCGTCGCGCTCGGACATGGCCGCCCACATCTCGGTGTGGCCCATCATGACCACGTCCAGCACCCGTACCTCCTCGAAGGCGAACTGGTCCTGGCGCAGCTTGCCCAGCCGCACGCCGGGTTCGAGCGACACGTTGCCCGCCGAGGGCTCGAGGTCGCCGCCGATGATTTTCATGAAGGTCGACTTGCCGGAACCGTTGGCCCCGATCAGACCATACCGGTTGCCTTCCCCGAACTTGACGCTGACGTTTTCGAAAAGCGGCTTGGGGCCGAACTGGATAGTGAGATTGGCAGTGGAAATCACGGTGTATGTGCGAGCCTGACGCGCCGCAAGGGCGCAATGGAGATAAACCCGGTAGTGTACCAAGTTGCGCCGCTCGCCTCGCCAACGCGCCGCCGCTGCCGCCGCGGAGATATCTGTGCAGGTGCTAGGGTTATTCCCGACGTTAGGCTGATTGTCAGGCAGCGCCATGCAAGGTTTAATCCCCCAGGGCCGATTGATAATGAAAGGTTACTGAAAGAAACACGGTTTTGTATGCAAATGTTTGCATACCCCGTCCGGCGCTGCCAGTGCCCTTCAGTATTCAATACCAATCGGCTCGCGCAGCGGCGCGATCCCTCGCGCAGACTTACCGCAGTAACAAAAAGCTGGTCCTTGTAGTCCATTCAGGAGACAACACGCCATGCAACACGTTACGCAGTCCCGTCGCAAATTCATTTCCGGTGCCGGAGCGGTCGCGGGGACCGCCGTGCTGGGATTTCCCGCCGTCACGCGCGCCCAGGGCTCCCCGGTGAGCCTGCGGTTCCAGAGCACCTGGCCCGCCAACGATATTTTCCACGAGTTCGCCCAGGATTACGCCCGCAAGGTCAACGACATGGCCGAAGGCCAGCTCAAGATCGAGGTGCTGCCGGCCGGCGCGGTGGTCAAGGCTTTCGACCTGCTCGACGCGGTATCGGCCGGTACGCTGGACGGCGGCCACGGCGTGGTGGCGTACTGGTATGGCAAGAATACGGCGGTGGCGCTGTGGGGTTCGGGCCCCTCGTTCGGCATGGACGCCAACATGCTGCTGGCCTGGCACGAATATGGCGGCGGCAAGGAACTGCTGACTGAAATCCAGAAGGCCATGGGCGTGAACGTGACCTCGCTGATGTACGGCCCCATGCCGACCCAGCCGTTCGGCTGGTTCAAGAAACCCATCACCAAGGCCGACGACGTCAAGGGCGCGAAATTCCGCACCGTGGGCCTGGCCATCGACATGTACAGCGCCATGGGCGCGGCGGTCAACGCCTTGCCCGGCGGTGAAATCGTGCCCGCCCTGGACCGCGGCCTGCTCGACGGCGCCGAATTCAACAACGCCTCGTCCGACCTGGCGCTGGGTTTCCAGGACGTCTCCAAGATCTGCATGCTGCAGAGCTTCCACCAGAGCGCGGAACAGTTCGAGATCCTGTTCAACAAGAACAAGTACGACGCCCTGCCCAAGCATCTCAAGCACATCCTGGCGTACGCCGCGCAGGCGGCCAGCGCCGACATGTCGTGGAAGGCCGCGGACCGCTACTCCAAGGACTACATCAAGCTGCAGAAGGACCACAACGTCAAGTTCTACAAGACGCCCGACGCGATACTGCAGCAGCAGCTCAAGATCTGGGACGAGATGATCGCCAAGCGCTCGGCCGAGAATCCGTTGTTCAAGAAAGTGCTGGATTCGCAACGCCAGTTCGCCGAACGCGCCGGTCGTTGGAGCAACGATACCAACGTCAATTTCCGCATGGCGTTCAATCACTACTTCGCCCGCAAGCAACCCGCTTGACCGGACCGCCTTGCGCCGGCGCTGCCCGCCGTCCCACGGCGCGCAGCGCCGGCGCAAGCCGTGCCGCGTCGCGACGCGCCCGCGCAGCGCGTTACTCCTCCCATCCCATGAACGGGGCCCGCGCTCATGCTGCGATTGATACGTTTGGTAGACAGGCTGTCCACTTTCGTGGGCCAGGCCTTTGCCTGGCTCATTGTCGTCCTTACCCTGCACATATGCTGGGAAGTCTCGGCGCGCTACATCCTCAACACGCCCAGCGCCTGGGCCTTCGACCTGCAACTGATGTACTACGGCATCCTGTTCATGATGGCGGGCGCCTATACGCTGGCCAAGAACGGCCACGTACGCGGTGACATCCTCTACGGTTTTCTGCCGCCGCGCGTGCAGGCCGGACTGGACCTGCTGCTGTACATCCTGTTTTTCATTCCCGGCGTCGTCGCCATGGTGTGGGCCGGCTGGTACTACGCCGGCGAGTCGATCGCCATCCGCGAACACTCGTCGCTGATGGCCAACGGGCCGCCCATCTATCCGTTCAAGGCCTTCATCCCGATCGCCGGCGCGTTCCTGCTGCTGCAGGGCCTGGCCGAGATCGCGCGCTGCCTGCTGTGCCTGCGCAAGGGCCAGTGGCCGTCGCGCGCCGAGGACGTGGAAGAGGTCGACGTCGACAAGCTCAAGGAAATGGTGCACGTCAAGGACGAAGACATCGCCGAGCTGGACCAATACGTTGAAAAGGGAGAGCAGACCCGATGAAAATCCACAAAGCACTGTGGTTCGGTTTGTCGTGCATCGGGCTGGTGTTGTTGATGATCGCTTTCCTGACCCCGTGGGATCACCTCACCACGGGGCACATCGGGCTGCTGATGCTGGCCCTGATCGTCGTCGCCATCATGCTGGGCTTTCCGACCGCCTTCACGCTCATGGGCATGGGCGTGCTGTTCACCTTCCTGGCCTATTTCATGCAGCACGAGGACGGCGCGCGCGCGGTCCGCCAGACGCTGGACCTGATGGTGCAGCGCACGTACGCCACCATGACCAACGACTCGCTGATCTCGGTGCCGCTGTTCGTGTTCATGGGCTATCTGGTGGAACGGGCCAACCTGATCGAACGGCTGTTCCGCTCCATGCACCTGGCGCTGGCGCGCCTGCCCGGCGCGCTGGGCGTGGCCACCCTGATCACCTGCGCCATCTTCGCCACCGCCACCGGCATCGTCGGCGCGGTGGTCACGCTGATGGGCCTGCTGGCCATGCCGGCCATGCTCAAGGCCGGCTACAGCGTGCGCCTGACCGCGGGCTCGATCACGGCCGGCGGCTGCCTGGGCATTCTGATCCCGCCTTCGGTCATGCTGATCGTCTACGGCGCGACCACCGGCGTGTCGGTGGTGCAGCTGTACGCCGGCGCGTTCTTCCCGGGCATCATGCTGGCGGGCCTGTATGTGCTGTACGTCATGATCGTGGCCAAGCTGCGCCCGGACATGGCGCCGCCGCTGTCCAAGGAGGAACGCCATATCCCGCTGCAGCCGGGCGCCGAGGCGCTGCGGCGCCAAGGCTATCGCCACGCCGTGCCGGGGCTGCTGGCGGGGCTGTTCAAGCGCCGCGACCCGCAAATCACCGGCAGCTTCCTGGCGCGCAACCTGATGCTGGTGGCCGCGCCGCTGGCGGCCTTCGTGCTGATCACCGGCGCCACCTACAGCACGGTGACCGAACCGCCTGTCGTCTACGAGATCCCGGACGAACTGCGGCTGGGCAGCGGCGACAGCTTCGACAGCGGACTGGCCGAGCCGCCCAGCGAGGACGGCGGATTGGCCGAGCCGCCCGGCGCGGCCGCCGCCCCCGAGGCCGCGGCCGCGCAGGCCGAGGCGGCCGAGGCCGCCGAGGACGCCGAGGACGCCACCGCCGAACGCTTGCCGGCGCCTTACGGATTCTGGGTCTTCTTCGCGGTCTGCGTGGCGCTGCTGGCAGTTTTCTATGCCCTGCTGAACTGGACCCGCCTGGAAGTGGTCCGGCTGCTGATGAGCTCGTTCTTCCCGCTGGCCCTGATGATCGTGGCGGTGCTGGGCTCGATCGTGTTCGGCCTGGCCACGCCCAGCGAGGCGGCCGCCATGGGCGCGCTGGGCGGCGCCCTGCTCGCGCTGGCCTACCGGCGCCTGACCATGCCGGTGCTCAGGGAGTCGGTATACCTGACGGCCAAGACCAGCGCCATGGTGTGCTGGCTGTTCGTCGGCTCGTCGATTTTCTCGGCGGCCTTCGCGCTGCTGGGCGGCCAGGGCCTCGTGGAGCAATGGGTGCTGTCGCTGGGACTGACGCCGATCCAGTTCATGCTGCTGGCGCAGATCATCATCTTCCTGCTGGGCTGGCCGCTGGAGTGGACGGAGATCATCGTGATCTTCATGCCGATCTTCGTGCCGCTGCTCAAGGCCTTCGGCATCGACCCGCTGTTCTTCGGCCTGCTGGTGGCGCTGAACCTGCAGACGGCGTTCCTGTCGCCGCCGGTGGCCATGTCGGCCTTCTACCTGAAGGGCGTGGCGCCGCCGCACGTGACGCTGAACCAGATTTTCCTGGGTATGATACCGTTCATGGGCATTCAGTTGCTGGCCATCTTCCTGCTGTACATGTTCCCTGGCATCGGCCTGTGGCTGCCCACGGTCCTGTACCGCTAGAACCCCTGCCCCGCGTGGCCGGTCCCCGTTTCATGGAGTCGCCGTCATATGCTGCAAACGTTGGAAGTTGCCTACGGGCCGCAGACCGCAGTGGTCTGGTTGAACCGGCCCGATGTGCGCAATGCGCTGGACCCTCGGATGATCGCCGAGCTGACCGAGACCTTCATGGCGCTGGGGGCCGACAACGAGGTGCGCGCCATCGTCCTGGCCGGGCGCGGCAAGGCGTTCTGCGCCGGCGCGGACCTCAACTGGATGCGGCGCAGCGCGCAGGCCGGCGACGCCGAGAACCGCGCCGACGCGCAGACGCTGGCGACCATGCTGCACACGATCTACACCTGCCCCAAGCCCACCATCGCGCGCATCCACGGCCCGTGCATGGCGGGCGGCATGGGTCTGGCCGCGGCCTGCGACATTGCCGTGGCCTCGCACGAGGCGCGCTTCGCCCTGACCGAAACGCGCCTGGGGCTGATCGCCTCGGTGATCTCGCCCTACGTGCTGCGCGCCATGGGCGCCCGCACCGCCAGCCGCTGGTTCCTGAGCGCCGAGGCCTTCGAGGCGACCGAGGCCTGGCGCATCGGGCTGGTGCACGAACTGTGCGAGGCGGACCGGCTCGACGGCCAGATCAACGAATTGCTGGGCAGCTTCATGCTGACCTCGCCCCACGCGGTGGCGCAGGCCAAGCGGCTGATCCGCGACGTGGCGGGCGCGCCGATCGACGCCGCCCTGCTGGAAGAAACCGCCGCCCGCATCGCCGAGCAGCGCGCCAGCGCCGACGGCCGCGAGGGCCTGGCCTCTTTCCTGGAAAAACGCCAGCCCGCCTGGGTGCCCCAGCAGGACCAGTAGCGGGGCCTGCGTTCAGTGGGTGTGCTCGTCGATGACGAGGTGGGCCATGCCGCGTTCGGTGGCCAGGCCCACCTTCTTGCCGATGGGCAGCGTGGCCTTGGTATCGGTATGGCCGTACGGCAGGCCCGTCACGACCGGCACCTTCACCGTCTTGCGCAGCCAGCCCACCACCGCATGCATGTCGTAGCCATTGTCGTGGGCGGCCAGCCGGTAGTCGGAGAAGCTGCCCAGCACGATCGCCTTCTGCCGCTCCAGCACGCCAGCCTGCCATAGCTGGGCCAGCATGCGCTCGACCCGGTACGGATGCTCGGCCACGTCTTCGAGGAACAGGATGCCGCCGCGCACCTTGGGCATGTACGGCGTGCCCAGCAGCGACACCAGCGTGGCCAGGTTGCCGCCCCACAGCACGCCGCGGCCGTCGAAGGCATCGGCGTCGCGCGTCTCGAAGCTGAGGATCTCCAGCTCGCCGCGCATGATCTCGCCAAACAGCGCCACGGTCAGTTCATCGGTTTTCGCCAGCCCGAAGTCGCGCACGGCGGTCGCGCCGCTGTAGCTGACCGCGCCGGTCTGGGCCAGCAAGGCCAGGTTAAAGGCGGTGAAATCGCTCATGCCGACGAAACGCTTGCCGCTGTCGGCCATGGCGCGCCAGTCGATCATGGGCAGCAGGCGGATCAGGCCGTAGCCGCCGCGGGTGGCCATCACGATGGGATGCTTTTGCTTGATCGCCCGCTGCAGGCCGGCCGCGCGCTGCTTGTCGGTGCCGGCGAAGCGCTGGTGCACCGCCAGCGCGGCGCGGTCGACCTTGGCCTGGAACCCCTCGGCGGCCAGCCGCTGGCAGGCCAGTTCCAGCTCGGCCGCGTCGCGCACCGCCGACGACGGCGATACCAGGTAAATGCCGCTGGCCTGCGCCGGCGCGTGGACGCAGCCCGCGTCGCAGACATGGCCAGGTTCGTGGCCGTGATGCTCGTGGTGGTCGTGCCCGTGGGAGGCCGGCGGGTTTTTCTTCTTGGTCATACTGGGGATTCCTTGGCGCGGCGGGCACGGAAAAAACCTCGCAGCAATTCGCCGCAGGGCTCGGCGAGCACGCCGCCGGTAATGGTCGTGTGATGGTTCAGTTGGCCGACGGCCCCCACGTCGAGCACGCTGCCGCAGGCGCCCGTCTTGGGATCGCGGGCGCCGTAGACGACCCGCGCCAGGCGCGCGTGCAGCATGGCGCCGATGCACATCACGCAGGGCTCCAGCGTGACGTACAGCGACACGCCTGGCAACCGGTAATTGTCCAGCCGACGCGCCGCGGCGCGCAGCGCCACGATCTCGGCATGCGCGGTGGGGTCGCGGTCGATGATGGTGCGGTTGTAGCCCGCGCCCAGCACCTCGCCCTGGGCATCGACCACCACGGCGCCGACCGGCACTTCGCCCAGGCGCGCGGCCTCTTGCGCCTGCTCCAGCGCCAGCGCCATCAGGCGCGCGTCGTCGGCGACGCAGGGATCGGTTTCGCTCACGAGCGCATCAGCCACGATAGACCCGCGACTTCAGCGCGATGCGCCCGGCCAGGCTGGTGACGGCCTCTTCCAGCCACTGGTACAGCTCGGCCTGCTCGTCGTAGCGGGCCTGGTTGAGGTTGGACACGCGCCCTTCCTCGATGAAGCCCCAGGCCCGGCTGCGCTTGTCGCGGTGCTTGGGATCCCAGACGCCGAAGGCAAAGCCGCCGGCGCTGCGGATCAGCGAAAAACACGGGATGTCGGTGTAGCCGTCGCCCACGAACACCATCTGGTCGAATGGCACGCGCAGACGGTCTTCGGGCACCTTGCGGTTGACCTCGAACGGCTTGTTGCGATATTCGCGGCCGATCAGGCCCTTCTGGATATGGAACAGGTAGCGCGTCTTGTCGGTGAAGCTGACGATGCGGCGCGGGAAGCTGATGCCGCCGTCTTCGCCGTAGACGAACTCGGAAGCCCAGGTTTCCGTGAATTCGTGGGCGATCGGCGTGGCGCGCACCACGTCGCCGATGCCGCTGGAAATCAGGTAGAACTCCAGCTGGACCTTCGGGTGCTCGGCGCGCACCGCGGCGCGCAGGCGGCCGAACAGCGTCTGCACGCCGTCGTGCAACGCCAGCCGGGCGCCCCATTCGCGCAGGCGCTCGCGGGTGATCAGGCCGTGGCTGCCCTGCCTGGACAGCTGGATCATCTGGTACAGGTAGGCCGGCACCGGATCCCAGTCCTGCTGCGAAAGCAGCGGATCGACCTGGTCTTTCCAGAACGACGCCGTATCGACGCCGATGCTCTCGAGAAAGCCGGTGGTGCTGTCGGAGGCCAGCGTGTCGTCGAAATCGAAAACCAGGGCGATGACGTCGGACATGGATAAAGGACTTAAAGGGTCGGACAGCCGACATTTTGCCTGAATGCGAGCGGGCCCGGCACTGGCCGGGCCCGCTCGCGCATCCGGGCGTGTCCGTTCAGCGCATGACCGGCGGCGGCGCCACCGTACCGGCGGGCGGCGGCTGCAGCCCGCCCGGAGCGGCGCCAGGCATCTGGCCGCTGGGCATCTGGCCACCGGGCATCGGCGTGCCCGGCGTCGAGCCCGGCGTGCCGGCCGGCACCTGAATGACGGTTTCACGCAGCACGCCCCCGCCGCCGACGCTGCCGCGCGTGGTGGTGTTGCCGGAGGTCATCTGCGTGATGCAATCCTGTTGCTGCGAGGCGGGCAGGTTCTTGCAACGCATCATGGCGTTGTCCTGGTAGCGCCCTTCCTGCTTGTCGTCCAGCCGGTTGCGCTGGCTTTCCTGGCGCGCGGCGCCGGCCTCGCGCAGGCAGGTGGCGCGGTCCTGGCTGGTGTCGCCGCTATTGCAGCGCTGCACGTCCATCTGGTACTGGCTCTGGCCGGAACCCGTGCCGGCCGCATGCGCGCCGAAGGCCATCAGACTGCCCGCGCCCAGCGCCAGGGCCCCGCACCATCGTTGGATACGAATCTTCGACATGTTTCGCTCCTTGAAGTAGGCGGCGGCCGTCATGGCCTGCCGCTGACCTTTCTACCATAAGGGATTACCCGGTCGCCTGGGCTACGAAAATGTTACAAGACCCTGGCACACGTAAACCGGCGCCGCCCTACCCTCAGGCGCTGTCGTCGGCGCGCCGCGCGCGGTACACGGCCGCGCGCATCAGCAGCATGCCGGTGACAGGGGAAGTCAGCACCAGCAGCATGCCGATCACGAATTCGTGCACCACCGGCCGCATGGACAGGCTGGAGAACACCAGGATCGAGGCGGTCAGCACGCTGCACGCCCCCATGGTGTTGCCCAGCGTGGGCGCATGGATGCGGGCGTAGAAATGGCCGAAACGCAGCATGCCCAGCGCGCCGGTCAGGGTCAGCAGCCCGCCCAGCACCAGCAGGATGGCGGCCGGGATGCCGGCCCACAGCGGAATGTCGACGTCGATCATGGCTCGATCACCTCGCCGCGCAGCAGGAACTTCGCCATCGCGGTCGAGCCGACGAAGCCGAACAGCGCGATCAGCAGCGCGATATCGAAATACACCGGCGTGCCGGCGCGGATGCCGAACACCAGCATGGTCAGCATGCCGCTGACGTACAGGGAGTCCAGCGCCAGCACGCGGTCTTGCGCGGTCGGCCCGCGCAGCAGCCGGATCGCCGCGCAGGCCATCGCCAGCGCAAAGCACAGCAAGGCGAACGACGCCGACCAGTACAGGACGATGTTCATCATTCGAATACCTCTATCAGGGTGCGTTCGTAGCGCTGCTTGACCAGCGCGATCCACGCCTCTTCATTCTGCAGGTCCAGCACGTGCAGGACCAGCTTGCCGTCAATGATGTCGACCCACACCGTACCCGGCGTGTAGGTCACGATGCAGGCCAGGATGGCCAGGCCGTGCGGGTCGTGCAGGTCGAGCGGAATGGCGATGAAGCCGGGCGAGAAATCCGGGCGCCGCTGCCACACCAGCCGCGCCACCGCGACGTTGGAGCGGACGATGTCGGCGAACACGCGCGCGGCCAGCCCGGGCAGCAGCCACAGGCGGCGCGGCTTGCCGCGCAGCGGCCGCAACCGGCTGGACGCCCAGCCCAGCCACAGCGCCAGCGCCGCGCCCAGCGCCAGCTGGCCGACCGAGGCGGATTGGTTGAGCATCAGCCACAGCGCCAGCATGGCCAGCGGCAGCAAGGCAAGGTAGTAGCGCCGCATCACAGGCCCTCCGACAGCGCGCGCGCCGGCTGCTTGGCGAGCACCGCGTTCACGTAGGTAGCGGGCCGGTCCAGCGACTGGGCGGCAGCGTCCAGGTAGGCCGATACCGGCCCGGCGCCCGCGGCCAGCACCACGCACAGCAGCAGCAGTACCGCGACCGGCCCGGCCTCCATCAGCCGCAGGCGAGGCGTGACCCGGTCATCGGAGCTCCAGAATATCCGTATGCCGACGCGGCCCAGCGCGATCAGCCCGGCCAGGCCCGACAACAGCACCAGCGCCACCAACACCCAGGCATCGAGCGCCACGGACGGCGTATTGGCCGCCGTCACCGCCGCCGACAGCAGCGAGAACTTGGCCACGAAGCCCGACAGCGGCGGCAGCCCCGTCACCAGCAAGGCGCAGGACACGAAGGCCAGGCCGAGAAAGGCCATTGCGGCCGGAATCGCCACGCCCACGACGTCGTCGGACCGGTTGGGCGTGGACGGGTCGTCCAGGTCGAACAGGTCCATGGTGACGGCCAGCACGTTGGCCCCGAAGCTGCGGGTGCGCTCGATCAGTTCGACCAGCATGAACAGCGCCCCGGTGGCCAGTACCGAGCTGATCAGGTAGAACAGCGCCGGCCCGGTCAAGGTCACGCCGGGCATGCCCAAGGCCGTCAGCAGCGTGCCGGCCGAGACGATGACGCAATAGCCGGTCAGCTTTTCGAGCTGCTGGTTGGCCAGCAGGCCCAGTCCCCCGAACACCAGCGTGGCCAGTCCCGCCGCGAACATCCAGTCCAGGCTGAAAGCCGCCGGCGCGCCGGTGGGCAGCAGCAGCGAGCCGATGCGCAGCAAGGCGTAGATGCCGACCTTGGTCATGATGGAAAACAGCGCCGCCACCGGCGCGGCCGCCGAGCCGTACCCCTTGACCAGCCAGAAGTTGAGCGGCCAGGCGCCGGCCTTGACCAGGAAGGCCACCCCCAGGATGGCCGCGCCGGCCTCGAACAGGCTGCGCTCGCCGCCCGTCAGCGTGCCGGCGCGCAAGGCCAGGTCGGCCAGGTTGAGCGTGCCGGTCACGCCGTAGATCAGCGCGATGCTGATCAGCAGCAGGAACGAAGCCACCAGGTTGACCGCGATGTATTGCAGGCCGGCCGTGACGCGCGCGATGCCCGAGCCGTGCAGCATCAACCCATAGGACGCCGCCAGCAGCACCTCGAAGAACACGAACAGGTTGAACAGGTCTCCGGTCAGGAAGGCGCCGTTCAGCCCCATCAGCAGGAACTGGTACAGCGAATGGAAATGCACCCCGGCGCGGTCCCAGCGGGCCAGCGAGTAGATCAGCGCGGCCAGGCCCAGCACGGCGGTCAGCGCCAGCATGACGGCGGCCAGGCGGTCGACCACCAGCACGATGCCGAACGGCGCCGGCCAATCGCCCGGCAGGTACACGCCGATGCCGTCGGGCCAGAGGCCGCCGGCACCGGCGGCCAGGCTCAGCAAGGCGATGGCGCTGACCAGCTGCAGCAGCGAGGACAGCAAACCGATACCCGCGCGGGTCTTGCGCTGCGTATCGGGCAGCAACAGCATGAGCGCGCCCGCGATAAGGGGCACCGTAATGGGGTAGATAGGCAGGTGTTGCAGCCAGTCGATCAAGATTCAGGCTCCCGGCCGTCGACGTGGTCGGTGCCGGTCAGCCCGCGCGAGGCCAACAGCACCACGAGAAAAAGCGCCGTGGTGGCGAAACCGATCACGATCGCGGTCAGCACCAGGGCTTGCGGCAAGGGGTCGGCATAAGCCGCGGCGTCGACCGGCGCCGAGGCGCTGACCACGGGCGGCCTGCCCACCGTCAGGCGCCCCATGCCGAAAATGAACAGGTTCACCGCGTACGACAGCAGCGACAGGCCCATGATGACCTGGAAGGTGCGTGGCCGCAGCAGCAGCCACACTCCCGAACCGGCCAACACCCCTATGGCCAGGGCATAAACGACTTCCATCAGGCAGGACTCCCGGTTTGCGCGACCGCCTGGGCCTCGACGGCCGCCTGGCGTTGCGCGCGCAACGATTGGTGGGCCAGCGCCACCAGCACCAGCACCGTGGCGCCGACCACCAGCATGTAGACGCCGAGGTCGAACAACAGCACGCTGGACAGGTGCACATGGCCGACGACGGGCAGCGCCACGTCCCAGGCCAGCGCCGACAGGAACGGCCGCAGCGCCAGCCAGGCCGAGACCGCGGCGCCGCCGGCGGCCAGCAGGCCCAGGCCGACCCAGTGCTGCGGATTGAAGCGGCTGCGCGACTCGACCCAGTACACGCCGCCGACCATGTACTGCAGGATGATCGCGGTGGCCATGACCAGGCCGCCGACAAAGCCGCCGCCGGGCAGGTTGTGGCCGCGCAGCAGCAGGTAAACCGACACCAGCACCGCCACCGGCAGCAGCAGCCGCACCAGCACGGCCGGAATCATCATCGGCCCGGCCGGCAACGGCGACTTGGTGTCCGGCGCCGGCCGCTCGCCGGTCTCGTCGACCGTCGGCATGCCGTCCTGCTCGCGCTGCTGATGCGGCAGCTCGACGCTTTCGGGCGCCGGCCGGAAGCGGCGCAGCAGCGCGTAGACCGTCAATGCCACGATGCCGAGCACGGTGATTTCGCCCAGGGTATCGAAGCCGCGGAAATCGACCAGGATCACGTTGACCACGTTGGTCCCGCCCCCATCGGGCAGCGCGCGCTCGGTAAAGAAGCTGGAGATCGTGTCGCCCACCGGACGCGTCAGCACCGCGTAGGCCAGCGCGGCCATGCAGGCGCCGGCCACGCCCGCCAGCCCCAGGTCGCGCAGGCGGCGCACCCGCGCGCGCAGGTCGGGACGCTCTTCGTCGCCGCCGGTCTGGATGCGCCGCGGCAGCCAGCGCAGGCCCAGCAGCAGCAGCACCACCGTCACCACCTCCACGGCCAGCTGGGTCAGCGCCAGGTCGGGCGCCGAGAACCAGACGAAGGTCAGGCAGGTGATCAGCCCCGCGCCGCCGGACAGCGTCAGCGATGCGAGGCGGTGATACTTGGCCTGGTAGGCCGCGCCCAGCGCGCAGGCCGCCCCGACCACCCACAGGATCGCGAACGCGGGGTCGGCCGGCGTCAGGCGCGCCTGGCCCGACAGCCAGCCGCCCGCGCGCAGCGGCAGCCAGGCCACCCACAGGGTGCCCAGCACGATGACCAGCATCTGCACCTGCATGCGCGAGGACGCCAGGTAGCGCAGCAGCCAGGCGGCCGCCACGCTGGAGGCATCGAGCAGGTACTCGAAGGTGCGCCGGCCGTCGAAGCGATAGATGAACGGCACCAGCCCCGGATGGGCGCGCTGGCGCGCCCGCAGCGCCAGGTACAGCAGCACGCCGGCGGTCAGCGCGACGAAGCTCATGGCCAGCGGCAGGTTGAAGCCATGCCACACCGACAGGCTGTACTGCGGCATGTGCTCGCCCAGGATGCTGCTGGCGGCCAGGTGCAGGATCGGCCCCAGCGTCACGCCGGGCAGCACGCCCACCACCAGGCACACCATGACCAGCAAGGCGCTGGGCAGCAGCATCCAGCGCGGCGGCTCGTGCGGCGCGCGCGGCAGGTCTTCGGCCGGCGGGCCGAAGAACACCTGCAGGATGAAGCGCAGCGAATAGGTCACGCTGAACGCGCCGGCCAGCGTCGCCATCAGCGGCAGGCCCCACCGCACCAGCACGTCGCCGCTGACGAAGGTGGTCTCGGCGAAGAACATTTCCTTGGAGATGAAGCCATTGAGCAGCGGCACCCCGGCCATCGAGGCGGCCGCCACCATGGCCAGCGTGGCCGTGATGGGCATGGCCCCGTACAGGCCGCTCAGGCGCCCGACGTCGCGCGTACCGGTTTCATGGTCGACGATGCCCGCGGCCATGAAGAGCGAGGCCTTGAAGGTGGCGTGGTTGACCATGTGGAAGATCGCCGCCACCAGGCCGAGCGAGCTGTTCAAGCCCAGCATGAGCGTGATCAGCCCCAGGTGGCTGATGGTCGAATAGGCCAGCACCCCTTTCATGTCCTGCTGGAAAATCGCCGCGTAGGCGCCCAGCACCAGCGAGCACAGGCCGGCGCCGCCGATGATCCAGAACCATTCGTCGGTACCCGCCAGCACGGGCCAGAAGCGCGCCAGCAGGAAAACGCCCGCCTTGACCATGGTGGCCGAGTGCAGATAGGCCGACACGGGCGTGGGCGCGGCCATGGCGTTGGGCAGCCAGAACTGGAACGGGAACTGGGCGCTCTTGGTCAGCGCGCCCAGCGCGATCAGGACCAGCACCGCCGGATACCAGGGATCGGCGCGCACGATATCGCCCGCGGCCAGCACCTGGTCCATGTCGTAGCTGCCGACGATGTGGCCGAGCATCAGCACGCCGGCCAGCAGGCTCAGGCCGCCGGCGCCAGTGACCGTCAGGGCCATGCGCGCGCCGCGCCGGGCATCGAGCCGGTGGTGCCAATAGGCGATCAGCATGAACGAGGCCAGGCTGGTCATTTCCCAGAACATGACCAGCTGGATCAGGTTGCCGGACATCACCACGCCCAGCATGGCGGCCATGAACGCCTGGAAGAACGAGAAAAAGCGCGGCACCGGGTCTTCCGGCGACATGTAGTAGCGCGCGTACAGCACGACCAGCGCACCCATGCCCGAGATGATCAGGGCGAACAGCCAGGCATAGCCGTCCATGCGCAGGGTGAACTGCAGCCCCAGCGCCGGCGCCCACGACAGGTCGGCCCGGATCACGCCGCCGGCGGCGATCTGGGGATAGAGGCTGGCCACCAGCAAGGTGCAGGCCAGGGCGATCAGGCCGGCCAGCCAGGCTTCCGCATTGCGGGCATTGGCCGGCAGCAAAGCGGCACACAGACTGCCGAGAAACGGCAGGGCGAGTACTAGTAATAGCGACATGGCGCTCCGGGAAGGGTCCGGCCCTCTCTCTCGCGGCGGCGAAAGGCGAGCGTGGCCGGGGGGCTATCGGCGGAACCCTGGCCCAGCACGTCGCAACAACTCACACCCACGCGTCTCGAAGGCAAGATCGCCCGGAGAACAAGCGCTGTCAATCGAAATATCGGGTAGCGTTCTGGTAAGACCGGCCAAGAATCTCACCCGAAAAATATCAGATTCTTGTAAGTTACGCACGGATCTATGCAAAAGCGGGCTGTTTGCGGCAGTTTTCCCGTAGCTGTCTACCAGCTGAAAGCAGGTTATCGCATGTTGGGGTTGATCCGCATTTCCGCCTGTCTGCATTTTCGGTGCAATGGCGCACCCCAGGACGCGGCCGTCACGAACGGCCGCCCATGCAGCCCCTCTGGAACAACCAGGAGACAACCTTGCGCAAACCCGCTTCCATCAAGATCCTGCTCGGCGCGCTGGTGGCCGGCGCCTGTGTCACAGGCGCCGCTGCCCAGGCCCAGCCCTACCCCAACCATGCGGTGCGCCTGATCGTGCCGTTTGCCGCCGGCGGCACCACGGACATCGTGGCCCGCATCGTGGCCGAGGGGCTGGGACGCGAGCTGGGGCAGCCGGTCGTGGTGGAAAACCGCGGCGGCGGCGGCGGCGGCGCGATCGGCGCCGACGCGCTGGCCAAGGCCACCCCGGACGGCTATACGCTGGGCGTGGCCACGGTCAGCACGATGGCGACCAACCCGGCCACCAACCCCCAGACCCCGTACGACCCGCTGAAGGACTTCACGCCCATCACCAACCTGGTCAGCGTGCCCAACGTCATGACCGTCAACCCCAAGATCGCGGCCCAGACGCTCAAGGAATTCATCGCCCTGGTCAAGGCCAACCCGGACAAGTACAGCTATGCCTCGTCGGGCACCGGCAGCATCTCGCACCTGGACGGCGAGCTGTTCAAATCGCTGACCGGCACCGACATGGTCCACGTGCCCTACCGCGGCTCGGGGCCGGCGCTCAACGACACCATCGCCGGGCAGGTCAACGCGCAGTTCGACAATCTGCCGTCGTCCATCCCGCACATCCAGGCCGGCAAGCTGCGCGCCCTGGCCGTGGCCGCGCCCAAGCGCGTCAGCGCCCTGCCCGACGTGCCGACCTTCGGTGAAGCCGGCTACCCCGCCATGGACAACATGGCCTGGTACGGCCTGGTCGCGCCGGCCGGCGTACCGCCCGAAGTCGTCAAGCGCGTCCACGACGCGGCCGTCAAGGCCCTGCAGGACCCGAAGATCCGCAAGCGCCTGGAAGACGGCGGCTCCATCGTGGAAGGCAGCACCCCCACCGAATACGCCAGCCTCATCAAGCGCGAACTGGAACTGCGCAAACGCATCGCCACCGAACAGAAAATCCAGCTCAACTGACTGGGGTGCCTGTCCCCGCGGGGACAGGCACCTGCTGGATGCTTGCCTCACCCGCCCGACGGCAGTTCCCGCAATGGAACGCCCATGTCGCGCCAGGCTTCGGCGTGGCAGGTAAACAGCAGCACCTGGTGCCGCGAGGCGGCGTCGAACAGGGCGCGCTTGATCAGGTCGCGCCGCGCGTCGTCGGCATGGACCAGCGCATCGTCCAGCACCAGCAGCGCGGGCCGGCCGGCTTGCGCCAGCAGATCCGCGTAGGCCAGGCGCGCCAGCACGCCCAGTTGCTCGCGCGTGCCGAAACTGAGCGCCTCCAGGCCATCTTCCAGGCCGTCGCGCCGCAGCGCCACCGGCATCAGCGTCTCGTCCAGGCGCCATTGCGCGCCCGGGAACAGCAGCGCCAGGTAGTGCTGCAGGCGGCGGGCCAGGGGTTCGAGCAGGCGCTGGGTGGCGGCGGTGCGGTGTTCGTCGAGCAGGCGCCACAGCAAGTCCAGCGCCTCGGCGCGTTCCATGTATTCGGCGCGCCGCCGGGCCAGCCGCTGCAAGTCGGCCTCGGCCAGCAGCAACTGCTCGCCCAGTCCCTGGGCGCCGGCCTGCTCCAGGCGGCCCTGCAATTGCAGCAACTCGCCATGGCGGCGATGCTGGGCCTCGCGCTCCAGCGCGGCCGAACGCTCGTAGCGCTGCAGATCCTGTTCGACCAGTTCGGGCTGGTGCGCCGCCAGCGCCGCGCCGGCCTCCTTGGCGCGGCGGGCCAGGCTGTCGCGCAAGGCGCGCGCCTCGACCAGCCGCAAGCCCCGCTGGGCGCGCTGCGCGCTGCGCTGCTCGCCCGCGTAATCCTGCTGGCGCGCCTGCCATTGGGCCTGCAGCAATTGTGCGCGGGCGGCCTGGGCATCCAGTTCGGTGCGTGCCGCCACCGTTGCCCGAGCGCCATGCTCGGCAGCCTGTTCGGCCGCCCGCAGCGCCTGCTGGATTTCGGCCAGCGGCGGCATGTCCCCCGCCGCCGCCGGCGGCAAGGCCTGCAGGCGCGCCTGCTGTTGGTCGCGGCGCCGGGCCGTGGCGGCCTGCTCGGCCTGCAGGGCCGGCACACCGTCGGGAGCGTGGATGCGCAAGGCCTTGCGCGCCATGTCCAGGTCGCGCCGGGCCTGCTCGCTGGCCGCCAGGCGCGCCTCGGCGCCGGCCAGGTCGGGCACGCCCAGTTTGCCGAGCAGCGCATCGCGTTCGGCGCCGCGCGCGCGCAGCTCGTCGAGCAGGGCCGGCAGGTCGCGTCCGCCGGGCAGGATTTCCAGTTCGCCGACCCCGTCGATGCGCACGCGCGCCGCGCTGGTGATCAGCACCTGCGCGTCGCCGGCCAGCGCCACGCCGTCGAGTTCGACCTGCTTGCCCGGCAACAACCGGTGGTGCAGGCGCGTGGCCATTGCGCGCTGCTGCGCGCGTAATTCGTTGAGCAGGCGCTCCTGCTCGCGCAGGCGCGCGACGGTATCGGCATCGATGGCCGACTCCGCCAATTGCGCCTGATGCCCGGCGACCGCCGCCGCCAGTTCGGCAGCCTGCTGCAAGGCCTGCTGCTGGCGCTGCGCATCGGCCTGCAGGCGAGCCAGTTGCTCGGCCAGATCGCCGCGTTCGGCGCCGGCCTGCGCGCCGGCCAGGCGTTCGCGCCAGTGCGCCACCTGGGCAGCCAGCTCGCCCTGCCCGGCCTGCACGCGCTCGAGCGCGGCCCGGGCCGGCTCCATGGCCTGCTGCGCGGCCTGCGCGTCGTTGCGCAACTGGGCCAGCGCCTCGGCGTCATGCTGGTCGCGCCCGACCTGCTCGGCAAGCAGCGCCAGGGTCTCGCCGGCCTGCGCCAGTTCGCGCTGCAACTGCTCCAGGGCCTGGCGTTCGCGCGCGATGCCTTCCAGGCGCTGGCGCGCCTGCGCGGCCCGCTCGGCCATTGCCTGCCAGGGCTGTTCGCGCTGGGCCCGCTCATACTCGGCGCGCAGCCGCGCCAGCCGGTCGACGTCGTCGTCGACCTGGCGCTTGGCGGCGGCCAGCGTCTCGCATTGCTCGCGGGCCCGCGCCCAGGCTTCCTCGGCTTCCTTGTAGGCCCCCTTGGGCCTGCCGCCGCGCGCATCCAGCAAGGCGGCGCGCTCGGCCGCCACGCGCTCGAACAGGCGATCGCCGTCGGTGGCGGCCAGCTCGCCCGACACCTCGGTCAGCGCCGCGCGCACGTGCATGCCGGCATGCCCGGCCGGCGCCAGCAGGGTCTGCCCTTCGCCCTGCTGGATCCACAACAGACCCGGCACCCCCGCGTGCTCGGGCCGGCTCAGGCCGCGGCCCGCGAACTCGTAGCCCAGCAGCCGCGCCAACAGGTTCTCGGCTTCCTCGCCTTCATGGCGTTGCGCGCCGCCGTCGATCAGCAACTCGCAGCGCGCGCGGTGCAGAAACTGCTTGCGCAGCGAATACGCGTGGCCGTCGTGCGTGAAATCCACCGTCACCGAGGGGCGCGCGTCCGGCATGTCCCAGGGCGCCAGGTCGGCCAGCGGCTTGTTGGTGGCGTAGCGCTCCAGGAACGCGGCGCGCAGGGCCGCGACGAAGGTGCTCTTGCCCGCCTCGTTGGGGCCCACGATGATGTTCAGGCCGCCGTCCAGGTCTTCCAGCGCGACAGGCTGGCGGAATTTGCGAAACGCCTCCAGGGCGATGCGGCGCAGCTTCACGAAGCGCCCTCCGCCAGTTCGCGCTGGTATTGCAGCAGCAGCCGCAGCGCGACGCGCGCTGCGGAGGCCTGCGCGCCGTCGCCCTGCATGGCCTGCAGGCGCGCGGCGGCCGCGCCCACGTAGCCATCGACCGAAAGCGCGGCCAGGTCGGCCGCATCCGGCTCCAGCACCAGTCCGGCGCTGTCGGCGACCAGCGCGCGCACGCGCGCCGCGGCGCGCTCGACATCGCGGCGCAATGCGTCCCAGCGCGCCAGCGACAGCGCGCCGTGCAGTTCCAGGCGCAGCACGTCGCCGGCCTGCAGGCCTGCCAACCGGTGGCCCAGATCCTCGGCATCGGAAGCCAGGTCCAGCCGCTCGACCCAGTGCGACCAGCGATATTTGCCGACCTCCAGCTGGCGCACCTGCGGCGGCGCGCCTGGCGAGGCCACCTCCACGAGCAGCGCATATCCCGGGGTATTGCCGCGAAAGCGGTCGGGCTCGGGCGTGCCGGCATACCAGGTGCGTTCGTCGATGCGCAGGCAGCCATGCCAGTCGCCCAGCGCCAGATAGTCCAGCCGGGCGCGCTGCGCGCGGTCCGGCGCGATCGGGTTGGCTGCATCGGCCTGCTCGGGCAGCCGGTCGGCCACGCTGCCGTGCGCCAGCCCCACGCGCACCAGGCCCGCGGCGCTGTCCATGGTGTCGAACGCGGCGGTCACATCGTCATAGGTATGGCGCTGGGTCAGCGGCGCGGCCAGCACGGCCAGCCCCGCCTGCGGCAGCTCGACCGCGGCCGTGCCCTGGGGAACGTGGACGTTGGTGCCGATGCACTCGAGCCGGCGCGCGCGCGACCAGACGCTGTCGGCCAGCGCCGCATCGTGGTTGCCGGCGATCAGCACCCACGGGCCCTCGTAGGCCTGCATGGCGCCGAACAGGCGCCGGATCGTGCGATCGGAAACGCTTTGCGTATCGAAGACGTCGCCGGCCACCAGCACGGCGTCGACGGCCAGTTCGCTGGCCTGGGCGGCGATGCGGGCCACGGCCTCCAGCCGCGCCTCGGCCAGCACGGCCGCGTCATCGCTGTCGAACTGGCCGTATTGGCGGCCGATCTGCCAATCCGCGGTATGAATGAATCGGGTCACGAAGCTCCGGTCGGGCGCGCGCCGCGCCTGTCGTCATGCCCGGATTGTGGCACAGGCGCCGGCGCGCGCCGACGGCTCAGGCCGCGTTGTGCTGCGCGCGCGCCACGCCGCCGCCCGCCTGCCCGCCCGCGCCGTAGCGCGACAGCGCGAGGTCGTCGGCGCGGATGGCCGGCTGGCGCCCGCACACCTGGTCGGCCACCAACTGGCCCGACCCGCAGGCCATGGTCCAGCCCAGGGTGCCGTGGCCGGTGTTCAGGAACAGGTTGCCATACTTGGTAGCGCCGATGATGGGCGTGCTGTCCGGCGTCATCGGCCGCAGGCCGGTCCAGAACTCGGCCTGCTCGACCGCGCCGCTGCCGGGGGACAAATCGTTGACCACCAGCTCCAGGGTCTTGCGGCGCGCCTCCTTCAGCCGCAGGTCGAAGCCCGCCAGCTCGGCCATGCCGCCGACGCGGATGCGCTGGTCGAAGCGCGTGACCGCGACCTTGTAGGTTTCATCCAGGATGGTGGAAACCGGCGCGGCGGACTCGTCGGTCATGGGGATGGTGAGCGAATAGCCCTTGACCGGGTAGACCGGCAGATCCAGGCCCAGCGGACGCAGAAAGCCACGCGTATAGCTGCCGAACGCCGCGACGTAGCAGTCGGCCGCCAGTTGCTCGCCGCCCACGCGCACGCCAGCCACCTGCCCGCCGCGCACGTCCAGCCCCTCGACCTGCTGGTTGAAGCGGAATTGCACGCCCAGCGCCTTGGCCTTGTCGGCCAGCTGCAGGGTGAAGCGCCGGCAATCGCCGGTTTCGTCGTTGGGCAGGCGCAGGCCGCCGGCCAGCTTGTCCAGCGCGCGCGCCAGCGCCGGCTCGGCGGTGGGCAGGCGGTTGCGGTCGAGCAATTCGTACGGCACGCCGCACTCTTCGAGCACGGCAATGTCGCGCCGCGCGGCTTCCATCTGCGCGGCGGTGCGAAACAGCTGCAGCGTGCCCTGGGTGCGCTGCTCGTACTGGATGCCGGTATCGGCGCGCAAGGTGCGCAGGCAGTCGCGGCTGTATTCGGCCAGGCGCAGCATGCGTTCCTTGTTGACGCTGTAGCGGCCGGCCGAGCAATTGGCCAGCATCGCCGCCAGCCACCGCCACTGGTAGAAACTGCCGTCGGCGCGGATGGCCAGCGGCGCATGCTTCTGGAACATCCACTTCAGCGCCTTGAGCGGGATGCCGGGCGCCGCCCACGGCGTGGAGTAGCCCGGCGACACCTGGCCGGCATTGCCGTAGCTGGTTTCGTCGGCCGGCCCGGCGCGGCGCTCCAGCACCGTGACCTGCGCGCCCTGGCGCGCCAGATAATAGGCGGTCGTCGTGCCGATGACGCCGCTGCCCAGGACGATGACGTGCATAGAATCTCCCACACTCTTTTACATACGTGAATTCCTGTAGTCTAGGAGGCCCCAGGCAGTGATAATCACTAAAATCATTCCGGAACGCCGGCCTTTCCACTGGCCGCCGCGGGTTTTCTTACCTTTGGAAGTGAAATGCGCGAACTGGACCGCATCGATCGCAAAATCCTCGATATTCTGCAACGTGAAGGGCGTATATCCATTACCGAACTGGCGGAGAAAATCAGCCTGTCGGCCACGCCCTGTTCCGAGCGCGTCCGGCGCCTGGAACGCGAGGGCGTGATTACCGGCTACCATGCGCGCATCAATCCGGCGGCGCTGGGCAAGACGCTGCTGGTATTCCTGGAAATCCGCCTTTCGGCCAAGTCCGGCGATGTGTTCGACAAGGTCAAGCAGGAACTTCTGTACGTGCCCGAGGTCATGGAATGCCATCTGGTCTCGGGCGATTTCGATTATCTGGTCAAGGCGCGGCTATCGGAAATGAATGAATACCGCCGCTTGCTGGGCGAGATTCTCAAGCGCCTGCCCGCTTCGGCGGAATCGCACAGCTACGTGGTCATGGAAGAAATCAAGGAAACCCTCTACCTGCCGGTGGACCGCTGAATCCCGCCGCCCGCCATGAATCGGGGACGCTTCATCTTTTTTCTGTACCATTCTGAGCCGTATTTCATTTCATGCCCGCCGTCCGCGCCCGCCGGCGCGGCGCAGGAGCCTCATCCATGAGCCGTTTGTACCGATATTTCTTCCGCGGCCTGATCACCGTCCTGCCCATCGCGCTGACGCTGTATCTGCTGTTCATTTTCCTGGCCTGGACCGAAGCGCTGGCGCTCACCCTGCTGCGCCCGTTCATCGGCAGTTTCTATATCCCGGGCATGGGCCTGGCGCTGGGCATCCTCGGCATCCTGGCCATCGGCTACCTGGTGTCGAAACAGCGCGTGCAGCGCTGGCTGCTGCTGCTGGAAATGCCGTTTACCAACCTGCCGGTGGTCAAGAGCATCTATTCGTCGCTCAAGAGCTTCGCCGATTATTTTTCGCCCAGCGCCAAGACCAGCTCGCAGCAGGTCGTGATCCTGCGCATGCCGGGCAATCCGCTGGAACTGGTGGGCCTGGTCACCCGCCGCACGCTGGAGGGCCTGCCGGACGGGTTCACGCAGGGTGACCGCGTGGCCGTCTACCTGCCCATGGGCTACATGATCGGCGGCTACACCGTATTCGTGCCCACCGAGTGGGTGCATCCGATCCAGATGTCGGTGGAGGAAGCCATGCGCTCGTCCCTGATCGCCTGGATGGCGCGCGCCGAGAACGGCGCGGCCAGCGGCACGGTGGCCGCGCCGCCGGCGCCGCCCGCGCCCCCCGCCCCGCCGGCGGCGGGCGGCCCGCAGGCCTGATCCGCCCCAGGCCCGCGCGCCGGCGGGGCGGATCGGCGCGCCGCCTCTTGCGGATTTCGCGCCGATTGGCAATGATTGCCTCCCGCGCCGGGCCCCTCCGGCGCCACGACGGCTCAGGGAGCCTATCCATGTCCACCGCAGCGCCCGTCCCGGGCGGCATTCTGATCGCATGCGCCGCCGCCGCGGCCGACGCCAGCCAGCAAGCACTGTTGCAATATGTCCAGGGCCTGGGCCTGGCCGACGCGGTCACGCTGTCCTGCATCCGGCGCGGCGAGACCGCGGCCCTGTCGATGACCCTGGCGCCCGCGTTCCAGGCGCGCCATGCGCCCGGCCACGACACGACCGGTATCGCCGCCTCGCTGGGCTTGCGTCCCGAGCACGACAGCGGCGACCTCGAGCGCGAGATCCTGCTTGCCATCCTCGCCAGCCCGGTGGCCTTTCCCCTGCCCGACGCTGCCGAGCTGGCCTCGGCGGTGCGCATCCGCCGCCACATCGTGCAGGCGGCGCGACGCACCGCGCTGGCGTTCGATACCGAGCAGGCCGAGCGGCCGCAGGACGACTGGGTCTACGACGAGCAGCGCGGTTTCACCGTGCTGCCGGGCCGCCCGCTGGTCGAGGCGCTGCGCAAGGCCACCCAGCCCGACGAGTCGGGCCGGCTGTATTCGTTCTCCTGTTACCGCGCCACCGAATACGTGACCGTGCTGGGGATCGCCCAGGAGCTGCAGGCCTGCAACCCCGAACTGGCCGCGCGCCTGCAGCGCCAGTGGGAAACCCGCGCGGTGATGTCCGGGCTGTTCCACGACACGTTCCTGCGCGAATACGGCTCGCTGCAGGACCCGCTGCCGCCGCGCTACTACGTGCCGGGCGACCGCCTGTGGTTCCGCAACCCGGACGAGCATTCGTCCAACGTCGAAGGCTACGAAGGGTCGTGGGTGTTCTACCTGGGCTCGGGACTGTTCAACAATTTCTGGAAGCGCGACCAGCCGTACACGCTGGCCGGCAAATGCGTGGAGATCTACCACTGGCGCCACGGCGCGCGCCGCAACGAGGCCGGCAAGCTGATCATCGACGAGTCCATTGTCGAGGCGCGCGTGCACGCGACCATGGCCGACCCGCAGGCCACCGCGCGCGTGCTCGAACGCATGGTGCGCATCCGCGATCCGCAGGGCATCTACGCCGAGGGCGGCTGCATCGATGCCACGCGCGAATGCGCGCGCTGGGTCGGGCCGGGGCATACCGACATCGTGCTGCCCGACTTCCCCCGGCCCGCCTGACTCAGCGCACCTTGCCCTCCTTCCAGGCCTGCAGCAGCTTTTCATACGCGATGGTCTGGCCCTGGGGCTTTTCGTTGGCCAGCTTCTTCCATGGCGCGTGCTGGTCCGACAGCCACTTGGCCGGATCGCTCTTGGGGTTCAGCTTGGGCGCGCACTGCGCCATGCCGGCGCGCTCCAGCCGCGCCAGCACCTGATCCATTTCGTTGGCCAGCGTGTCCATGGCCTGCTGCGGCGTCTTCTCGCCCGTGACCGCGGTGGCCACGTTCTTCCACCACAGCTGCGCCAGCTTGGGATAGTCGGGCACGTTGTTGCCGGTGGGCGTCCACGCCACGCGCGCCGGGCTGCGGTAGAACTCGACCAGGCCGCCGTAGTTGGCCGCGTTCTTGGTGAAGAACTCGCTGTTGATGTCGCTGTCGCGGATGAAGGTCAGGCCGGTGATGGACTTCTTCAGCGACACCGTCTTGGACGTCACGAACTGCGCGTAGAGCCACGCGCCGGCCAGGCGGTTGGCGTCGGTGGACTTGAAGAATGTCCACGAACCGACGTCCTGGTAACCGTTCTGCATGCCATCCTTCCAGTACGGTCCATAGGGCGACGGCGCCATGCGCCACTTCGGCGTACCGTCTTCGTTGACCACCGGCAGCCCCTTCTTGGTCATGTCGGCGGTAAAGGCGGTGTACCAGAAGATCTGCTGGGCAATCTGCCCCTGCGCCGGCACCGGGCCGGATTCGGAGAAGGTCATGCCGGTGGCCTGCTGCGGCGCGTACTTCTTCATCCAGTCCACGTACTTGGTCAGCGCATAGACCGCGGCCGGGCTGTTAGTGGCCCCGCCGCGCGCCACCGAGGCGCCCACCGGCGTGCACTTGTCGTCGGCCACGCGGATGCCCCATTCGTCGACCGGCATGCCGTTGGGCAGGCCCTTGTCGGCCGCGCCGGCCATCGACAGCCAGGCGTCGGTGAAGCGCCACCCCAGCGAGGGATCCTTCTTGCCGTAGTCCATGTGGCCATAGACCCGCTTGCCATCGAGCTCCTTGACGTCGTTGGAGAAGAACTCGGCGATGTCCTCGTAGGCCGACCAGTTGGTCGGCACGCCGAGTTCGTAGCCGTACTTGGCCTTGAACTTGTCCTGCAGGTCCTTGCGCGCGAACCAGTCGGCCCGGAACCAATATACGTTGGCGAACTGCTGGTCGGGCAACTGGTACAGCTTGCCGTCGGGCGCCGTGGTGAACTTGGTGCCGATGAAGTCCTTCAGGTCCAGTCCGGGATTGGTGTACTCCTTGCCCGCGCCCGATATGTAGTCCGACAGCGGCAGGATGGCGCCATACCGGTAGTGCGTGCCGATCAGGTCCGAATCGGAGATCCAGCCGTCGTAGATGGACTTGCCCGACTGCATGGACGTCTGCAGCTTCTCGACCACGTCGCCTTCCTGGATCAGGTCGTGGTTGACCTTGATGCCGGTGATCTCGGTGAAGGCGCGCGCCAGTGTCTTGGCTTCGTACTCGTGCGTCGTGATGGTCTCGGACACCACGTTGATCTCGCTCACTCCCTTGGCCTTCAGCTTCTCGGCCGCGTCGATGAACCACTTCATTTCCGCCATCTGCTGGTCCTTGGACAGCGACGAGGGCTGGAACTCGCTGTCCACCCATTTCCTCGCCTCCGGCTCGCCAGCCCAGGCCGCCTGCGTCCCGATCAGGGCGATGGCGGCCGCCATGGCATGCATGCGCATTTTCATGACTTGTCTCCTCGATGCGCCTCCCCTGTCTTTGCTGCGGGACGCCGGGCCGGGGAAGGCTGGGCCGTTGTCCTGGTAAGACCCCCAACGATTTTCCGGGGCAGCGGATGCGTGCCGCTACCCTTTGCGCATCACCAGCGCCAGCACCACCATCGACAGCACAAAACCGATCCAGACCGTGGGCGGCTGGTCCAGCGCGAACCACTCCATCGCCTTGCTGCCCAGCCCCACGTAGGCGAGATTGATCCAGGCCGCGATCATCAGGCCGATGAACAGGCGGTCGCCGCGCGTGGTGGCAATGGGCAGGAACCCCTTGCGCAGGCGCGTGGGCGAGCGCAGCTCCCAGATCGTCATGCCCGCCAGCATCAGCGCGATGCAGGCGAAGAACACCGCCACCGGCGTCGTCCATACCATCCAGCCGAACATGGCGCCCTCCCCTCAGACCCGGCCCATCGCGAAGCCCTTCGCGATGTAGTGCCGCACGAACCAGATCACGATGGCGCCCGGCACGATGGTCAGCACGCCCGCGGCGGCCAGCACGCCCCAGTCCATGCCCGAGGCCGACACGGTGCGCGTCATGGTGGCCACGATGGGCTTGGCGTTGACCGAGGTCAGCGTGCGCGCCAGCAGCAGTTCCACCCAGCTGAACATGAAGCAGAAGAACGCCGCCACCCCCACCCCGGCCTTGATCAGCGGCAGGAAAATGGTGAGGAAAAAACGCGGGAAGCTGTAGCCGTCCACATAGGCCGTCTCGTCGATCTCGCGCGGCACGCCCGACATGAACCCCTCCAGGATCCACACCGCCAGCGGCACGTTGAACACCAGGTGCGCCAGCGCCACCGCCAGGTGGGTATCCATCAGTCCCAGCGAGGTGTACAGCTGGAAGAAAGGCAACAGGAACACCGCCGGCGGCGTCATGCGGTTGGTCAGCAGCCAGAAGAACACGTGCTTGTCGCCGATGAAGCGATACCGCGAGAACGCATAGGCGGCCGGCAGCGCCACCGCCAGCGAGATCACCGTGTTGATCAGCACGTAGATCAGCGAATTGATGTAGCCCGAATACCAGGCCGGATCGGTGAAGATGGTGCGATAGTGCTCGACCGTGAAGTCGCTGGGCCACAGCGTCAGGCTGCCGAGGATCTCGGTATTGGTCTTGAACGACATGTTGACCATCCAGTACAGCGGCAGCACGGCGAACAGCAGGTACAGCGCGAGAAAGATCCCGCGCCAGGACGAACGGCGCTCAGCCATGGCGGCTCTCCTCGTCCAGCCCGCCGGCGGTGCCGGCGCGCTGCATCCAGTTGTAAAGCACGAAGCACAGCAGCAGGATGATCAGGAAGTAGACGATCGAAAACGCCGCCGCCGGGCCCAGGTCGAACTGCCCCACCGCCTTCTGGGTCAGGTACTGCGACAGGAAGGTGGTGGCGTTGCCCGGCCCGCCGCCGGTCAGCACGAAAGGCTCGGTGTAGATCATGAAGCTGTCCATGAAGCGCAGCAGCACGGCGATCATCAGCACGCCGCGCAGCTTGGGCAGCTGGATATAGCGGAACACCGCGAAGGCCGACGCGCCGTCGATGCGCGCGGCCTGGTAATAGGCGTCCGGAATCGCGCGCAGGCCGGCGTAGCACAGCAGCGCCACCAGCGGGGTCCAGTGCCATACGTCCATGACCAGGACGGTCAGCCACGCGTCCAGCGCGTCGCCGGTGTAGTTGTAGTCCAGCCCCAGCGCCGCCAGGGCCGCGCCCAGCAGGCCGATGTCGGTGCGCCCGAACACCTGCCAGATGGTGCCCACCACGTTCCAGGGAATCAGCAGCGACAGCGCGATGACGACCAGCACGGCCGAAGCCCGCCAGCCGCTGGCCGGCATGGCCAGCGCCAGCAGGATGCCCAGCGGGATCTCGATCAGCAGCACCGCCAGCGAAAAGCCGATCTGGCGCCACAGCGCGCCATGCAGCTCTTCGTCCTGCAATACCGCGGCGAACCATTCGGTGCCCACGAAGACGCGCCGGTCGGGCGCGATGATGTCCTGCACCGAGTAGTTGACGATGGTCATCAGCGGCAGGATGGCCGAGAACGCCACGCACAGCACCACGGGCAGCACCAGCAGCCAGGCCCGGTGATCGATCGGTTTCATCGGATCAGCTCCTCGTCGCGGTAAAAGCAGGTATGGCGATTGAGCACCGCCAGCCAGACGGTGTCGCCGGCGCCGGGCAGCGCCGCATCCAGCGGCAGACGCGCCCGCAGCGCGTTGGATTCGAACTCGGCGCCCAGCAAGGCATAGGTACCGACGTCCTGCACCCGCACCACCCGCACCGGCAGCGCGCCAGGCGTGTGCGGGGCGACCAGGCGCAGGTACTCGGGCCGCACGCCCAGCTTTACCGGCCCACCCTGCGCCAGCGCTTCTGCCTGGCCGGCCGTCAGCCCCTCCAGGCGTTGCGAACCTATGCGCAGGGCGCCGTCGCGCCACTCGGCCGGCAGGAAATTCATGCCGGGCGAACCGATGAAATGACCCACGAACGTATGCGCGGGCCGCTCGAACAGGTCGTCGGGCGTGCCCACCTGCACCGCGCGTCCGCGCGACATCACCATCACCCGCTCGGCGAACGTCAGGGCCTCGGTCTGGTCGTGCGTGACATAGATCAGGGTCAGCTTGAACTCGTGGTGGATTTCCTTCAGCTTGCGCCGCAACTCCCACTTCAGGTGCGGGTCGATGACCGTCAGCGGCTCGTCGAACAGGATGGCCGACACATCGCTGCGCACCAGGCCGCGCCCCAGCGAGATCTTCTGCTTGGCGTCCGCCGTCAGGCCGCTGGCGCGGCGCTCCAGCACCGCCGACAGCTCCAGCATTTCGGCGATGCGGCCGACCCGCTCGCGGATATGCGCCTGCGGCACGCCGCGGTTGCGCAGCGGAAAGGCCAGGTTGTCGGCCACCGTCATCGTGTCGTAGACCACCGGAAACTGGAAGACCTGGGCGATGTTGCGTTGCTGCGGCGTGCGGCCGGTCACATCCTGGCCGTCGAACAGCACCCGGCCCTGCGAAGGCCGCAGCAGGCCGGACACGCAATTGAGCAAGGTGGTCTTGCCGCAGCCCGACGGCCCCAGCAAGGCGTAGGCCCCGCCGTCCTCGAAGGTGAAGCGCAGCGGCAGCAGCGCGTAGTCGTCCTCGCCGCGCGGATCGGAGCCATAGGCGTGCGCCAGGTCAAGCTCGATGCTGGCCATCAGCGCTCCTCCCCGGCGCGGCGCGGCGCCGCCAGCAGCGCGCCGTCCGGCCCGAAGGCGTAGCTGTCGGCCGGATCGAAATGCAGCGTCAGGCGCGAATCCAGCGGATAGCGGTGCACGCCGGTCAATTGCGCCACGACCGGGCCGGCGGGCGTGCGCACATGCACGAACGAATCCGATCCGGAAATCTCGGCCAGCTCCACCACGCCCGGCAAGGCCACGTCGGCGGCGCGCGCCTCGGTGCGGAACACCCCGGCGCGCAGTCCCGCCGTCAGCGCATCGTCGCCGGTCTCCGGCGGCGGCAGCGCGCACGGCACCATCACGCCCGAGGCCAGCATGAAACCGCCGTTGGCGCGTCGCGCCGGGAACAGGTTCATGGGGGGATCGCTGAAGGCCCGCGCCACCCGGATGGAATTGGGGCGATGGAAGACCTCGGCGGTCGGACCGTATTGCAGCAGCCGGCCGGCGTCGAGCACCGCGGTATGGCCGCCCAGCAGCAGGGCCTCGGCGGGCTCGGTGGTGGCATAGACCACGGTCGAGCGCCCCTGGGCGAACAGGCCGGCCAGCTCTTCGCGCAAGGCTTCGCGCAGCTTGTAGTCCAGATTGACCAGCGGTTCGTCCAGCAGCACCAGCGGCGCATCCTTGACCAGCGCGCGCGCCAGCGCCACGCGCTGCTGCTGGCCGCCGGACAGTTCGGACGGATAGCGCTCCAGCAGGTGCTCGATATGCAGGCGTTCGGCCATGGCCCGCACGCGCGCCGGGATATCGGCGGCGCCGCGCAGGCGCAGCGGCGAGGCGATGTTGTCGGCCACCCGCATCGACGGGTAGTTGATGAACTGCTGGTACACCATGGCGACGTTGCGCTGGCGCACCGGCACGCCGGTGACATCGGCCCCGTCGACCAGCGCCTTGCCCTCGGTGGGGCGGTCCAGCCCGGCCATGATGCGCATCACCGAGGTCTTGCCGGCCAGGGTCGCCCCCAGCAGCACGGTCATGGCGCCCGGCGCGGGCTGCAAGCTGAGCGGGTACAGGTGTACCTGTGACCCCGCGCGCAGTTGAATTCCGTCCAGAACCAGCTGCATCTCTCCTCCGGCAAACGCGGTACGATTGCTTTCGTTGCTTTCTTTGCGTTTTAACGAACAAGCGAAAGAAAAACAATCTTGCACCGCGTCATTATTTTTCGGTTTTGTTGTTTTATGATGCGAACATGACCCTCAATCCCAGACAAAGCGCCCTGGTCGAACTGGTTCGCACCCAGGGCTCGGCCACCATCGAAGCGCTGGCGCGCCATTTCGACGTTACCCTGCAGACCGTGCGGCGCGACGTCAACCTGCTTTCCGAAGCAGGCATGCTGTCGCGCTTTCATGGCGGCGTGCGGATCGAGTCGTCGACCATCGAGAACATCGCCTACCGCAAGCGCCAGGGGCTGCACGCCGAGGGCAAGCGCCGCATCGCCGAGGCGGTGGCCCGCGCGGTGCCCGACGGCTGTTCGCTGCTGATCAACATCGGCACGACCACCGAAGCCATCGCGCGCGCCCTGCTGCGCCATCGCGGCCTGCGCGTCATCACCAACAACCTGCACGTGGCCGACATCCTGTCCGACAACCCGGATTGCGAAGTCATCGTGGCCGGGGGCGTGGTGCGTTCGCGCGACCGCGGCATCGTCGGCGAGGCCACGCTGGACTTCATCCGCCAGTTCAAGGTCGACATCGGCCTGATCGGCATATCCGGCATCGAGGCCGACGGTACCTTGCGCGACTACGACTTTCGCGAGGTGCGCGTGGCGCGCGCCATCATCGAACAATCGCGCGAGGTCTGGCTGGCCGCCGATAGCAGCAAGTTCCAGCGCCAGGCCATGGTCGAGCTGGCGCATGTCTCGCGCATCCACCGCTTCTTCACCGACGCCCAGCCGCAAGAGTCGCTGGCCCAGGTGCTGCAGGACGCCGGCGTGCGCTGCGACGTCGCCGCGCAGTCGGCAGGCGCCGCCACGGCCTGAGCGCCTGCCCAGCCCCTTTTCCCGCCCCGAACAGAATCCATGACCGCCCCTACCCTCGCTCCCATCGACCCGCCCGCGCGCGCGCAACTGCTTGCCGACCTGCAAGGCGCCCCCGATTGGGATGTCATCGTCATCGGCGGCGGCGCCACCGGCCTGGGCACCGCCGTCGATGCCGCCGCGCGCGGCTACCGCACCCTGCTGGTCGAGGCCGCCGACTTCGCCAAGGGCACCTCCAGCAAGGCCACCAAGCTGGTGCACGGCGGCGTGCGCTACCTGGCGCAGGGCAATATCAGCCTGGTGCGCGAGGCCCTGCACGAACGCGGCCTGCTCAACCGCAACGCGCCGCACCTGGTGTGGCCGCTGGGCTTCGTCGTGCCGGCCTACAGCCTGCTGGACCAGCCGTTCTACGGCGTCGGCCTGAAGATGTACGACATGCTGGCCGGCAAGCTGAACCTGGCGCCCAGCCGCTGGCTGTCGCGCGGCGAAACGCTGCGCCACGCCGCCACCGTGGCCGAGCGCGTCAATGGACGAGCCTTGCGCGGCGGCATCCTGTACTACGACGGCCAGTTCGACGACGCGCGCCTGGCCATCGCCCTGATGCGCACCCTGTACGACCTGGGCGGCGTGGCGCTGAACTATGCGCGCGCGGTCGGCCTGACGCGCACGGACGGCCGCGTCGACGGCGTGACGGTGGCCGACGCGCTGGGCGAGCTGCGCGTGACGCTGCGCGCCAAATGCGTGGTCAACGCCACCGGCGTGTGGGTCGACGCGGTGCGCCGCATGGACGACCCCGCCGCGCAGACCATGGTGGCGCCCAGCCAGGGCGTGCACCTGACGCTGCCGCGCGACTTCCTGCCCGGCGAAGACGCCATTCTCATACCCAAGACCGACGACGGCCGAGTGCTGTTCGTGGTGCCCTGGAACGGCCACACCATCGTCGGCACCACCGACACGCCACGCACCGACCTGCCGCTCGATCCGCAGGCCGGCCAGAACGAAATCGACTTCATCCTTGCCACCGCGGCGCGCTACCTGAGCCGCAAGCCCACCCGCGCCGACGTGACCAGCGTGTGGGCCGGCCTGCGCCCGCTGGTCAAGGCCACCGGCGAAGCCTCGACCAAGTCGCTGTCGCGCGAACACACCATCGTGGTCTCCAAGGGCGGGCTGGTCACGGTCACCGGCGGCAAATGGACCACCTACCGCAAGATGGCCCAGGATGTGGTCGACACCGCCATCCAGCACAAGCTGCTGGCCGCGGCGCCATGCCGCACGTCCGAGCTGCCGCTGCATGGCGCGCCGACCGACGGGCAGCCCAGCGGCGCGCCCCACGGCACGCCCGACAGCTACTACGGCACCGACCTGGCGACGCTGCGCGCGCTGCCTGGCGCCGACCGCATGCTGGTCAAGGCCAGCGCCCTGACCGAGGCGCACGTGCGCTATGCCGCCCGCCACGAACTCGCGCGCACCGTGGAGGACGTGCTGGCCCGCCGCAATCGCGCCCTGTTCCTGGACGCCGAGGCCGCCCTGCTGGCCGCGCCCGAAGTGGCCCGCATCCTGGCGCAGGAACTCGGCCACGACGAAGCCTGGAGCCGCGCCACGCTGGCCGAGTTCGAGGCCGTGGCCGCGCACTACCGGCTGGCCTGATATAGTTAGCCCCGACGATTTCGCAGCGCCCTGCAGCGCTGGGGCGCAGGCCCGGTCCCGGTACGAGGTAGGACGCAAGCATGGATACGACAACGCTGAAAGGCCTGACTGTCCTCGAGGCGCTGGTGCGCTCGGGCGAAAGCCGGTCGGCCGGCGAACTCGCCCAGGAGCTGGGCCTAGTGCGCAGCAACGTGCATCGCACCCTGCAGACCCTGGCGCATGCAGGCTACGTGGAGGCCATCGCCGACTCGGCGAAGTACCGCCCCACCTTGCGGCTCTGGGAGCTGGGCAACGTCGTCGTGCAGCGCTTCGACATCCGCAAGCAGGCCTATCCCACCATGCAGGCGCTCGCCGCGCATACCGGCGAAACCATCCTGCTGGCGGTGCGCCAGCGGCTCGAAGTCTGCTTCCTGGACAAGATCCAGACCGAAAAGCCCGTCGGGACGTTCGTGCTGCTGGGCGCGCGGGCGCCGGTGCATTGCACCGCCCCGGGCAAGGCCATCCTGTCGCGTTGCTCGCACAGCGAGCTGCTGGCCCTGCCCGAGAAATTCGAACGCTACACCGCCAAGACCATCACCACGCGCGACGCGCTCATCGCCGAACTGGCCATCGCCCGCGAGCGGGGCTATGCCATCAATACGTCCGAATGGCGCGAGGGCGTGAATTCGCTGGGCGTGCCGATCACCGCACCGGGCGGCGAAGCGCTCGGCGCGATCTCGGTCACCGGCCCCGATACCCGGGTGACGCTGAAAAAGCTGGACGGCTACGCGCCGGTCCTGGTCGAGGCCGCCCGCGAGCTGTCGCGCCGTATTGGCGGCTAACGCGCGCTCAAGCGCGCGAGGCCAAGGCGTCGTAATCCGCCTGGGCCTGCGCCGACAGTGCCGGCAGGCCGGCCCCGACCTGCGCCTCATGGCCGCCGTCGACGAATATCGTCTGCCCCGTGATGAATCCATTGGCCGGACCGGCCAGGAACGCGGCCAGCGCGGCCACGTGCTCCGGCCTGCCCACGCCCAAGGCCTGCGGCGCGCGCGCCAGCGCCATGTCGAGCGCCTGGCGATCCTGCACGATGTGCCGCGTCAGCGGCGTATCGATTATCCCGGGCGCCACGGCATTGAGCAGGACGCCATGCCGGACCCATCTGTCCTGCAGGGCCTGATGCCGTATCCAGGCCGAGACAGCGCGCTTGGTCGTTTCGTACGCCGTGCGCGGGTGCAGGCCGCCGGCCCGGGCCAGATCCAGCGCGTCGGCGCGACGACCATCCAGGCATGCGGCATAAAGGCCGGCGTGGGCCTGGCGCAGCATGGCGATGGACGACAGGGCCACAGCGCGCCCGTGACCAGAACGGCGCAGGAACGGGTGCAATTGTTCGAGCACGCCTGTGGTGCCGAAGTAGTTGACCGCCACGATCGCTTCCGGGCTGCCGGTTTTTCCGCTCACGCCCGCGCACGTGAGCACGCCATCGACCACCGAGACACCCTGCGCGGCCAGGCGCGCCCCGACCAGGCCGACCTGCCCGGCATCGGACAAGTCGATCTCGATTTCCGCATTGCGCAGATCGATCCCGATCACCGTCGCGCCCGCCGCCTCGAGCGCGCGCCGCGTCGCCGCGCCGATGCCCCACGCGCTGCCGCTGACCACGTAGGTGCGGCGCGCGCGCTGCCCAGCCTCATCCTCCGTGCCCGCTGGCGTGGCCATCATTGCAGCGGAATCTCGGCCCGCTTGATCACATCCCGCCACAACAGGCGCTGGCGGCCGTAGTAATCCTCGAACTGCGCAACCGACATGTGCGTGGGCGTACCGCCGACCTGTTCGATCTTCTGGATGACCGCAGGATTCCTGAGAAAACCGTCGACCGCCTGGTTCAGTGCCTGCACGATCTCCGGCGGCGTGCCCGTGCGGGTGAATACACCGAACCACGTCTGCGGCGTGAACTCGGGAACGCCAGCTTCGGCGGTGGTCGGAATCGTGGGATGGTCCTTGACGCGCTTGGCGGAAGTCACGGCCAGCGGACGGAACTGGCCCGAGAGGATATACGGCGTGACCGAGGTCAGGTCGGAAAAATACAGGCCGGTCTCATGCCGCACCAACGACATGGCTGCCGCCGGCCCGCCGTTGTAGGGCACCAGGTACAGCTTGTCCTTCGTGATCAGGCGGTACATTTCCGCGACCAGCCGGGTCGATATCCCCGCCTCGGCGGTCGTCAGGCCATTGGGCATGCCGGCCGCCACCGTCTTGATATCGGCCAGTGTCTTGATTTCGCTTTCCGGATAGGTCGCGACCACGAAGGGCGCGGTCATGATCAGCCCCACGGGTTGCAGGTCCTTCGCGTCGTAGAGCGGCTGCTTGTAGATCTCCGCATTGATGGCGGCCGGCGCCCCCTGGAACATGATGGTGTAGCCGTCGGGTTCGGCGCGCGCCATGGCCGTCTCGCCGACCACGCCGCTGGCGCCGGGGCGGTTGATGACGACCACCTTGTCCTTGAATGGCTCGCCGACGTGCGCGGCAAACAGCCGGGCCAACATGTCCACGGAGCCGCCGGCGGGAAACGGCACGATCAGCGTGACGCTGCGGGTCGGGTACTCCGCCCTGGCGGGCAGCGAAGCGCCAGCCAGAACGACGAGTGCGCAGAGGGCGCCGCACCAGGTACGCACGAAATGCATGGATGTCTTCATTTTTCCTGTCTCCTCGCGGGTTGTCGGCGCGGCGCCGCTCAACCCGATATCGCCGACCATGCCGCCACGCGGCCGAATATCAGGGCCTTGCCCAGCGACGCGCCGGTCATATAGCCACGCCCGTGGGCGCCGCCGATGATCTCGCCGGCGGCGTACAGGCCGTCGATGGGCTTGCCCCATACGTCGACCACCCGCATCCGTCGGTCGACCTTGATGCCGGCATACGTGGTTGCCATATAGGGAACCGTGGCGTAGGCGTAGTAACGGGGATGTTCGAGGGGGAACGCCTCGCCGACCTGGTTGGACAAATGCCTGCGGCCGAACCTGTCGCGCTGCTGGCGTATCCCGTCGTTGTATTCGGACACGGTGCGCGCCAGCGCCTGCGGATCGATGCCGATCCGCTCGGCCAGCTCGACGATGGTGTCCGCCGCCGTCACCCGCCCCAGGTCGAAAGCCCGCTGGAAGTCCAGCGTCTTGGGCGATCGTACGGAAAGGTCCATCACCTTCTGGTCGAAGATCTGGAAGCCGCGCGCGCCGGCCTGGTCCATGCTTGCCTTGCCTATCGCCTTGTACGATTTCGATTCGTCGACGAAGCGCTCGCCCGCGCTGTTGACGACGATTCCGCCGCGATAGTACGCAAGCAGAATCGTGTTGGGCTCGCTCGGCACGGCCTCCTGCAAGGCCCCGAACGTGGGCACCAGCGCGTCGATGTCCGCGATCGCCGCGCCGTGCGCCCAGGCCATTTTCAAGCCGTCGCCCTGGTTGCCCGCCCCGCCTGTCAGCAGCACGTTCTCCAGGTGCGGCGCCAGCATCGACATCAGCTCGGGGCTTTGCGAGAAGCCACCGCTGGCCAGGATGACGCCCTGCCGCGCGCGGTATTCGACGGCGCGGCCCGCATGCCGCGCCGTCACCGCGACGATGCGCCGGCTGGCCGGGTCGCGGTACAAGGCCGAGACCGGCGCCGAGGTCTGCACGGCGACGCCGTATTGCTGGCGCAAATGCTCGTTCATTAACGCCATGACCCGCGCCGGCGAAGTCGGATGGCTGCGGGGCACCGACTGGTTGGACGAAAACTGGATCGGGTCGAACACCACGCCCAGGTGGCGCAGCAGCCGATAGGCGTCGAGCTGGTGCGCCACGTAAACGTCGATGAGCTCGCGCGCCTGCTCGCGCGCCGCGCAGGCGAGCAGGTCGCGCCGCAGCCGCTCGGGGCTGTCGTCGATGCCCTGCCCGGCCTGCTCCGGCGTCCCGGCAAAGGCGAACGACCCGCCGCTCAGCACGGTGCTTCCGCCGATGTCGGGCATTTTTTCCAGCACCGCCACGCTCTTTCCCGCCTTCGACACCTCGATCGCCGCACTATGCCCGGCCAGCCCGCCTCCGACGACGACGACATCCACTTCCTTCACTTCCTGGGCACTCATTTCCCGCCTCCTTGATCAAGTGGTTCGCGTGCTCATTGGTCTGCCAGCCGGAGCAGGCGCGCGGCATTGCCGCCCAGGATCGCCGCGACGACATCCTGCGGCCACCCCCAGGCGGCATAGGCATCGATCATGGGCTTGAAGGGCTTGGCTGGATAACCCGTGCCGAACAGCGTACGCCGAGGCAGATACGTCGCGGCCGCCTTGGCGTACTCCTGCGCGCCGGGAAACACGTTCGTCAGGTAAAGGTCGGGCGACAGCCAGACATTGGGACAGGTCAGGCAGACGCCGATCATCTCCATCACCCAAGGGTAGGCCGCGTGGGCGATCACGATATCCAGGCTGGGGAAATCGATCGCCACCTGATAGGCCTGCACCGGGTTGCTGTGTTCATAAGGCCGCTTCGTGAATGCCTGCAGCACCGCGGACAGCGTCACGCTGACCGGCACGCCATGCTTTACGCATGCTTCGTAAATGGGATAGAGCCTTTTGTCGTTCATGCCGCAGAAACTGGCATCGGCGGAAATCGTCGGCTCCAGCGCGACGCCGCGAAAACCCGGCGTGCCCACGCGGGCATCGATCTCGTCGAGCATGCGCTGCATGGGCCAGCCCAGATCCAGGCCCATGAAGCCGACGAACCGGCCCGGATAATCGGCAAACAGGGTTGCCAGCTCATCGTTGGAGACGATGCCGAAGGGCTCCATCGAATACCGGCCGGGAACCACGCCGACCGCCACGCCGGCCGCGTCCATTTCGGAGATCAGCAGGGGCAGCGAGCACTGCCCGACAGACGGCTCGACCGGAAAGTCGGGATGGCTGGTCTTGGGGCCGGCCTGGTACAGCGTGGAACGCGCAAAGCCCGGTATAGGCGGGCGCAACCGCAGATCGACAATCATTGCACGCTCTCCCCGGCCGGATTGCCCGGCCGCACCGCTCGATGACTCGACGCCATGTGCCCCTCCCTGGATGGCGGCCGGCCCTGGCCGGGCTGGTCCGCGCCTTGAATGTCCATTATTTAGACGCTATGTCTATTTATTGGACAAATTATAGGGCGGCAAAAATGACACGTCAACGAATGGCGAGTGAAAAAGAAAGCGCGCGCAGCGCACGCGCCCCTTGCGGGCGCGTGTCGCCACGTCGGGGCGTCAGCCCCCGCGGCCGTTGTCCAGGGCCGTCAGCATGGCGCGGGCGGCGCGCTCGGACGAGGCCGGGTTCTGGCCGGTGATGAGCAGTCCGTCGTTGACCACGTAGGCGTGCCAATCCTCGGCCTTGCTGTAGCGCGCGCCCAGGCCGACCAATTCGTCTTCCACCAGGAACGGCACCACCTCGGTCAATTGCACGGCCGCTTCCTCGGTGTTGCTGAAGCCGGTCACCTGCCGGCCGGCCACCAGCGGCGCGCCGTCGGCGGCGCGGGCGTGCCGCAGCACGCCAGGCGCATGGCACACGGCCGCCACCGGCTTGCCGCCGGCCAGGAAGGTCTCGATCAATGCGGTCGAATGCGCGCTTTCGGCCAGGTCCCACAGCGGGCCATGTCCGCCCGGGTAGAACAGCGCGTCGAAATCGGCCGCGCGCATATCGGCCAGCTTCGCCGTGTGCGCCAGCGCTTGCTGCGCCTGGGGGTCGGCCGCGAAGCGGCGGGTCGCCTCGGTCTGGGCGTCGGGCTCGTCGCTCTTGGGATCCAGCGGCGGCTGGCCGCCGGCCGGCGAGGCCAGCGTGACATGGGCGCCGGTGTCGACGAATACGTAATAAGGCGCGGCGAACTCCTCGAGCCAGAACCCCGTCTTGCGGCCGGTGTCGCCCAGCTGGTCATGCGAAGTCAGCACCATCAGTATTTTCATGCGTCGCTCCTGGGGAAGAGGCGGTCCGCGGCGTGGGCGGCCGGCCATGACCCGCCCATTACACCATCGGCCGGCGACGCCATGGGAAAGACACAAGAATTCTTACGCCTGCGGCGTATCATCGCCCTATCGAGCCTGCTCGCTTCCCGGAAATCCGCCATGTGTCTTGCCGTCCTGGCCCTGCACGCCATTCCCGGCCTGCCGGTACTGATCGCCGCCAACCGCGACGAATTCCATGCCCGCCCCACTGCCGAGGCCACGCGCTGGCCCGGCAGCCCCGCCATATACGCCGGCCGCGACCTGCAGGCCGGCGGCACCTGGATGGGCGTCAGCGACCAGGGCCGCTATGCGGTGGTCACCAATTTCCGCGATCCCCGCAACATCCAGCCCGACGCCCCCTCGCGCGGCGCCCTGGTGGAAGCCTTCCTGCGCGGCGCGGCCAGCGCGCAGGAGTACCTGCGCGACGTACATGCCCGTGGCGCGCGCTACAACGGTTTCAACCTGATCGTCGGCGACGCCGGCGGCGCCTGGTACTGCAGCAACCGCGACGGCGCGCCGCGGCGCCTGGCCGCGGGCGTCTACGCCCTGTCGAACCATTTGCTCGACACGCCCTGGCCCAAGCTGGCGCGCACCAAGGCCGCCTTCGAACGCATCATCGCCGCCACGCCGCAACCCGACCTGGCCGCGCTGTATGCGGCCCTGGCCGACCCCACGCCCGCGGCCGACCACGAATTGCCGGCCACCGGCCTCGCCCTGGAGCGCGAACGGCTGCTCAGCAGCCCCTTCATCGTCAGCCCCGACTATGGCACCCGCAGCGCCTGCATCCTGGCGCTGCATGACGATGGCCGGGGCGAATTGCACGAGCGGCGCTTCCGTCCCGACGGCGCCATCGCCGGACAGGCCGACCTGGACTTCCCGTGGCGCGCCGCGCGCGCCGAACTTCACCGCGCCTCCTGTGTCTAAGCAGTTCCGACTGGCGCGCGCGCCCGCCTTACAGGAGAACTTTCCATGAACAAACGTCATGAACGCGCATGAATGGCGGCGGCGCTGGCCGCCGGCAGCATTGCGCTGGGCGGCGCCGTGCAGGCGCAGGGCGCGCTGCCCGCGGTGCAACAACAAGGCAGTGTCCAATTCGTTACCGGCGGCGTCGGCCTGGACGAATCCGAGGCCATGAAAGCCGCCAGCAAGGACTATCCGCTGGCCCTGACCTTCGCGGCGCGCGGCAATGGCCGCGCCGGCCTGTACCTGGCCGACGTCGCGGTGCAGATCCTCGACCGGACCGGCAAACCCGTGCTCGATGCGAAGGCCGACGGCCCCTACCTGCTGGCCAAGCTGCCGGCCGGCACCTACCGCGTCAAGGCCACCTCGGGCGGCGTCGAACAGACCCGCCAGGTCAGCGTGCGTCCGGGCAGCACCGCACGCGCGGTGTTCGAATGGAAAGACTGAGGCCGTACCGGCGCTGAAGCGCGGCGGGCCACGGGCGCCAGCCCCCTGGTTGGGACAGGCGCCCACGGCCCCGACACCAGGCCGCAGCCGTCAATTCGCGCGGATCCCGCGCTCGTCGATCAGCTTTTTCCAGCGTGCGGTTTCGGACCGCACGAACTCACCCAGTTGCTCGGGCGTGCCGCCGGCGCTGTAGGCCCCGATGGCGGCCAGGCGTTCGCGCGACGCATCCGAGCGCAGCACCTCGTTGACGGCCGCATTGATCTGGCCGGTGACCGCGTCCGGCGTGCCGGCCGGAGCCATCAGCGAGAACCAGGAACTGACGTCGAACCCCTTGTATCCCAGCTCGTCCAGGGTGGGAACGTCCGGCAGCACATCGGAGCGCTTGATGGTGGTGACGGCCAGCGCCTTGTACTTGCCCGACTTGATCAGCGGCTGGGCGGTGGGCACGACATCGAACATGAAGTCGAGCCGGCCGCCCAGCATGTCCGTGATGGCCGGCGCGCTGCCCTTGTAGGGGATGTGGTTGGCGGCCAGCCCGGCGCTGCTCAGGAAGTACTCGCTGACCAGGTGGGTGATGTTGCCGGTTCCCGCCGAGCCATAGTTCAGGCCGCCCGGCTGCGCCTTGGCCTGCTTCACGAATTACGCGACATCGTCGACGGGCGCCGAGGGCAGCGTCACCAGGACCGCCGGCGTCTTCGCCAGCAGCACCACCGGCGCCAGCTCCTTGGCCACGTCGTAGCCGACCGGCCCCAGGCTGGGGTTGACCGTGACCGGCCCGACCGAGCCCAGCAGCAGCGTGTACCCGTCAGGCTTGGCGCGGGCCACCGACTGGATGCCGATGGCGCCGCCGGCGCCGGCCTTGTTCTCGACCACGACCGATTGCGACCACTGCTCGGACAAGCCCGCCGCCACCGTGCGGGCAACGATGTCGACGGCGCCGCCCGGCGTGAACGGCACCACGATGGTCACGGGCCGTTGCGGAAACGAATCCGCCGCTGCCGCGCTCGCCAAGGCGCTGCCCAGCAGCAGCGCGGCCATCAGGCCTTTCTGCATCACTCTCACCCTTTTCTCCTTGTATGGTTTCGTGGATCGGCCGTCGCTCAGGCCGGCAGCCTGCCCGCCTGGACCAGCGCGGCCCGCACGCGCGCGCGCTCCGCGTCGCTCAGGTCGACCCACGGCAGGCGTACGCGGCCGCTGGGCAGGCGGCCCAGCATGACCAGGGCCTCTTTCATGCGCGTGTGCATGTCGAGCGTCGGCGCGCTGTAGAAGCAGCTGGCCATGGGATAGATCTGGTCGTTGATGGCGCGCGCGGCCGCCAGGTCGTTGGCCTGCACCGCCTCCCAGAGCGCGACATGCAAGTCCGCGTGCACGCTGCCGGAGCCCGACAGGATGCCGTTGCAGCCCAGCACCAGCGAGGGCATGAGCCATGCGCTGTGCGTCGTCAGCACGTTGACCGGGCGCGCCAGCGATTGCAGCACGCGGATATTGCGTTCGTGCTCGATGGGATTGTTGCTGCGGTCCTTGATGGCCATCACCGAAGGCACTGCCTCGGCCAGCTTGACCAGGGTGTCCAGCGGATGCGCCATGCCGGTCGAGGTCTCGTACTGGAAAACGATCAGCGGCAGATCGGTGGCGTCGGCGATGGCCTTGTAGTGGCCCAGCGTCATCTCGGGCAACATGGCCGCCCCGCGCGCGAACACGGCCGGCGGAAACACCAGCAGGCAGGAAGCGCCGCCGGCCTCGGCTTGCCGCGCGATCCGCGCGGCGTCCAGCGGACCGTGCGCATACACGCCGTGCATCAGCGGGACCTGGTCGCCGACCTCGTCGGCCATCACGTCCAATGCGCGGCGCTGCTCGTCGAGCGTGAGCCCCGGGATCTCCTGCGAGACGCCGTTGACGCACAGCGCGGAAATGCCGCGGACCGACGCCAGGTCGCGGATATGCGCGCGCAGGGACTTCTCGTCGATGGAAAGGTCTTCGTTGAACGGCATCAGCGCCGCGGGGATCACGCCCGCGGGTACGTAACCGGGAAATCTTGCTGCCATGAATGCTCCTGAGTTTCCGAAAACAATACACAAAACGCAGGCGGACTATAGGAAAATCACCAGGCAGCCTCAATTAAATTGTCCACTAAGTAAACATGAAAAACATCCCCGCATCCGCCCCACGCGATACCGCGCAATCCCTGCGCAGATCGATCGAAATCCTGAAGGCCTTGTCCGCACCAATGAAGCGAGGATTTTCACTTAGTGAACTATCGAGAATGACCGGCCTGCCGCACCCTACCGTCTTGCGGCTGCTGCGCCACCTGACCGGCCTGGGCATGGTCGCGTGGGATCCCGCGACCAAGATATACCGGCTGGGCACGCTGACCTTCGAGCTGGGCCTGGCGGCGGCCGAACATTGCGACATCCGGGGCCTGTGCGGCGATTCGCTGGACCGGTTGCAGGCCGAAACGCAGGACACCTGCTACCTGACCATGCGCAGCGGATTCGATGCCGTGTGCATCGACCGGCGCGAGGGCGCATCGCCCATACGCGTGCTGACGCTGGACATCGGCAGCCGCCGCCCGCTGGGCGTGGGCGCCGCGGGGCTGGCCATACTGGACTGCCTGCCCGAGGAAGAAGCGGAAACCGTCATCCAGGCCAGCGAATCCAAGCTGGACCGGTACAACCGCATGAGCACCGACATCATGCGCATGCTGCTGCAGGAAACGCGCGAGCGCGGCTACGCGGTGTGCGGCAACTGGGTGACGCTGGGCGTGACGGCGGTTGCCGTGCCGATCTGCATCGAGGACGGACGGCCGATCGGATCGCTCAGCGTGTCCGCCGTGAGCCACAGAATGCCCGCCGACAGATGGCCCGGCATCGCGCGTGCGCTGCGCGCGGAAATGCATGAGATACACCGGAAACTGCAGGGCCCGTCGAGCCGGCCCGGCTACGGCGGCTGAGCGGATGCCGCGGCGCCTGCCCGTGCAGTGTGCCTGTCCCGGCGGAGACAGATACCGTCTTGGCAGTCAACCGTTCATGGCGTAGAGCGGTGTGCCTGTCCCGGCGGGGACAGGCACACCATGCCGCAGGCGCCGGTCTCCATGCGGGGACAGGCGCACTGCGCGGGCAGGCGCCGCGCTCAAGACCCGGCCAGCAGTATCGCCACGTTGACCAGCAGCGCGGCCAGCCATATCAGCGAACGCAGATTGCCCCGGCCGCCGATGTACAGCGCCACGTAGACCAGGCGCGCCACCAGCCATGCCCCCATCAGCACATGCAGCGTGGCGGCGGGCGCCTGGCTATGCAGCGCGTAGAGCACCGCCGCAAAGAAAAACGGCAAGGCCTCGAAGGTATTGGCCTGGGCCGAATTGGCGCGCGCCCGCCAGCCTGCCTGGCCGGCCAGCCAGGGGCGCGGATCATTGTTGTCGTAGCGGCGGCCGCCGGCCTTGGCCGCGATCGCGGGAACCAGCGGCAACAAGGCCGCCGCGAGCAGGAATGCTGCGGTTGCGTTCATGGAAGTCCTTTGCGGCGCCATGCGCGCGCCTGGTGGGTCCAGGGCCGAAGCCCAAAGGCTTCGATCTTGCCGCCGCCGGCCATGGCGCGTCAATGGCGGCGTCCCGCTACGTATGCCCCGGCTTCATGCGGTCGACCCAATCGCGCGCCGGATCGCGCCGCGCGCCGCGATTGAACAGCGCCGTCAGGAGCATGGCGATCAGCGCCCCCAGCCCGGCCAGCGCCATGTCCTTCTGCGCGTCCCAGATATCGCCCTGCGTGCCCAGGTATGCCACACCCAGTTCGCCGCCGAAGAATTCGGCCGCGCCCCATTCGATCAGCTCGTACAGGGCCGAGGTCGACAAGGCCACGTCCAGCGGCAGCAGATAGCCCCAGAAGCCGCGCACCTCCACCACCCGCAGGAAGATCTCCCGGATCGGGTAGGCCAGCAGCAGGCCATACGAAAAGTGCACCAGCCGGTCGAACTGGTTGCGCTCCCAGCCCAGCAGCTGGTCCAGGCTGTGGCCGGTCAGGCGTTGCCACCAGGCATCGTAGGGCACCAGCGAATAGGTGTAGTGCGCGCCCACGGCGTGCAGGCACAGGTACAGGAAGATCAAGGTGTAGGACACGCGCGAGAACACGAACCAGCGCCGCGTCGCATACAGCGCGACGCCGAACCCCAGCACCAGGGCGTTCTCGAGCAGCCAGTCGGAGCGGTCATGGGGCTCGATGGCCAGCGCCAGCTACAGCGCCGCGTACAGCACGGCCAGCGCCGGCAGATAGCGCCGGCGGGCAAACAGCCCGGCGCGCGCTTCAGTCATCGCGCACCCTGCCGCGCAGGCGCTTGGTTTCGCCGTGCTGGACCTTGCGCTGCACGCGCCGGCGCTGCGAGCCCAGGGTCGGCCGGGTGGCGCGGCGCGGCCGCACCGGCCGCAGGGCCTCGCGCAGCAGCGCCAGCAGGCGCTCGACGGCATCGGCGCGATTCTTCTCCTGGCTGCGATGCGTCTGCGCCTTGATGACGATGACGCCATCGCTGGAAATGCGCCGGTCCGCCAATGCCAGCACCGTTTCCTTGACGCTGTCGGGCAGCGACGAAGCACGCACATCGAAGCGCAGATGAATGGCGCTGGACACCTTGTTGACGTTCTGTCCGCCCGCGCCCTGCGCCCGGATCATGTCGAAATCCAGCTCGCGTTCGTCCAGATAGAGGGAACCCAATACATGCAGCATAGGGCGCCAGTCTACGCCTGTTGCCGAAGGCGGCAAACGCCCGGGCCGCCGCCCGGTAAAATAGGGTTCATCGCGCAATAGCGTGGAGGGGTTTGGCAAGTTTTCGTATTCTTGACGGCAGGTATTTGCCATCAGGAGTGCAGGGAGATGCTGGATCGCAAGTTGCTGGAGTCGCTGGGAGGCTGGCAGGGCTATGGCGTCGAACGCGTGGAATGGCCCGAAGACCCAGGGCGCACGCTGTCGATCTATTTGAAGCCAACGGCCAAGGTGATGCTGTGCGAGCAGTGCGGCGCGCGGTGTCGCCAGGTGCATGAGACCACGGTTCGACGGGTGCGAGATCTGCCGTTATTCGAGTATCGGGTCGTTCTGCACGTGCCGCGCCGACGCTTGTGGTGTGAGCAATGCGGCGGCCCGCGCCTGGAGCGGCTTGCCTGGCTGGGGCGATATCAACGGGTGACGGATCGGCTGGCGCAGGCCTGCAGCCAATTGCTGCAATCGAGCAACGTGCAGGCGGTGGCGAGGTTCTTCGAGCTGGGTTGGCATACCGTCAAGACGCTGGACAAGGCTCGGCTGCGTGCGTCGGTGCGCGAACCGGATTGGTCCAAGATCGAGTATTTGGCGATGGACGAGTTTGCCCTGCACAAAGGGCATCGCTACGCGACAGTGGTGGTCGATCCGATCGGCAGGCAGGTGCTGTGGATTGGCCCAGGACGCTCACGCGAGACGGCCCGGGCGTTCTTCGAACAATTGCCGCCTGGGGCCGCCCAACGCATCAAGGCCGTTGCCATCGACATGACCACCGCCTACGAGTTGGAGATCCAGGCCCACAGCCCACAGGCGGAGATCGTCTATGACTTGTTCCATGTCGTGGCCAAGTATGGACGAGAGGTCATTGATCGGGTGCGCGTGGATCAGGCCAATCAACTACGCCAGGATCGTCCCGCACGCAGGATCATCAAATCGAGTCGCTGGCTGCTGCTGCGCAACCGTGACAACCTGGATCGGCAGCAGGCCGTCCGGCTCGACGAATTGCTGCAAGCCAACCAGCCGCTGCTGACGGTCTATGTCCTGCGTGACGAACTCAAACGGCTCTGGTTCTACCAAAGACCTGCCTGGGCAAGACAAGCCTGGAACCACTGGTACGAGCAGGCCGAGCAAAGCGGAATAGCCGCCTTGAACACCTTCGCTCAGCGCTTGAAAGGCTATCTGCACGGCATCCTGGCCAGATGCCGACATCCCCTGAACACCAGCATTGTCGAGGGCATCAACAACACTATCAAGGTCATCAAGCGGCACGCTTACGGCTACCGCGACCAGGAATACTTCTTCCTCAAAATCCGTGCCGCCTTCCCCGGCAATGCGCGATGAACCAAAAAAAACGCCCCTTGCGGGGCGTTCTCGCCGAAGCGGCCGGTTTACTTGTTCGGCTGCGGGGTGATGCGCAGATACGGACGCAGCGCCTTGTAGCCCTTGGGGAACTTCTCCTTGATGACGGCTTCGTCCTTCAGCGACGGCACGATGATCACGTCCTCGCCGTCCTTCCAGTTGACCGGCGTGGCCACGCTGTGGCTGTCGGTAAGCTGCAGCGAGTCGATCACGCGCAGGATCTCGTCGAAGTTGCGGCCGGTGCTGGCCGGATAGGTGATGGTCAGGCGCACCTTCTTGGCCGGATCGATCACGAACACCGAGCGCACCGTCAGGGTGGCGTTGGCATTGGGATGGATCATGTCGTACAGCTCGGACACCTTGCGGTCGTCGTCGGCCAGGATGGGGAAATTGACCGTGGTCGACTGCGTGTCGTTGATGTCGTCGATCCACTTGGTGTGCGAATCGACCGGATCCACCGACAAGGCCAGCACCTTGACGTTGCGCTTGGCGAACTCGCCGGCCAGCTTGGCGGTGTAGCCCAGCTCGGTGGTGCAGACCGGCGTGAAATCGGCCGGATGCGAAAACAGCACGCCCCAGCTGTCGCCCAGATAGTCGTACAGACGGAGGGGACCGATGGAAGATTTTTGTTCGAAATCGGGGGCGGTATCGCCCAGACGGAGTTGACCCATTGACGTCTCCTGCTTCAGGTTGAGTGGCGCTCTGATTCTTGCATCAAACTTATTTGGGGGGAAATACGTAAGGCATATAACTTTATGCGATATCAGCCATGCTGCCGCACGAATCAGCCACATCGCCGGCGCGCACCGCCGCCGCCAGGGCCAAGGCGCGCGGCAGGATGTGCGCGCCGTAGAACAATGCCGTGCCCAATTTATGGTGATGGAACGCATCGCCGGAGCCGGCCGCCAGATGGCGGCGACACGCCAATGCCGCGCGCGCCATCTGCCAGCCGCCGTGCACCACGCCGGCCAGCATCAGGTAAGGCACGCTGCTCGAATACACCGCGCGCACATTGGACGCGGCGTGCGCCAGAATGAATTCGACCGCGCCCTCATAGGACTGGATGGCCTGGTCGAAATTGTCGCGCAGCACGCGCAAGGCGGTATGGTCGGCCGTATCGGCGCGCTGCGCCTCGGCCGCCACCGCCTTGAGGGTGTCGCGCATTGCCGCGATCGAGGCATGGGCCGTGGCCCCGCCGTCGCGCAGCGTCTTGCGCCCCACCAGGTCGTTGGCCTGGATGGCGGTCGTTCCCTCGTAGATGGGCAGGATGCGCGCATCGCGATAATGCTGCGCGGCGCCGGTCTCTTCGATGAAACCCATGCCGCCATGCACCTGGATGCCCAGCGACGCCACTTCCACGGCCGACTCGGTCGAGAAACCCTTGACGATCGGCACCAGGTATTCATAGAAGGCGCGGTTGCGGGCGCGCACCTCGGCGTCGGGATGATGCGTGCCCTTGTCGTGCGCAGCGGCCGCCACGTAGGAAACGGCGCGGGCCCCTTCGGTCAGCGCCCGCATGGTCAGCAGCATGCGCTGGACATCGGGGTGGTGCGCAATCGTCACCGGCGCGGCCGATCCCTCGATGGCGCGCCCCTGCACGCGTTCGCGCGCGTAAGCCTGCGCATGCTGATAGGCACGCTCCGACACGCCGATACCCTGCTGGCCGACCGAATAGCGCGCGGCATTCATCATGATGAACATGTATTCCAGGCCGCGGTTGGCCTCGCCCACCAGATAGCCCACCGCGCCCTCGCCCACCTCGCCCTTGCCCGCGCCGTACAGCAGCACCGCGGTCGGACTGCCGTGGATGCCCAGCTTGTGCTCCAGCGAGGCGCACCACACATCGTTGCGCTTGCCGCGCGAGCCGTCCTCGTTGACCAGGTACTTGGGCACGATGAACAGCGAAATCCCCTTGACCCCGGCCGGCGCATCGGGCGTGCGCGCCAGCACCAGGTGGATGATGTTCTCGGCCAGGTCGTGCTCGCCGTAGGTGATGAAGATCTTCTGGCCGCTCAGGCGGTAGCTGCCGTCGTCCTGCCGCACCGCGCGCGTGGCCACCTGGGCCAGGTCCGAGCCGGCCTGCGGCTCGGTCAGGTTCATGGTGCCGGTCCACTGGCCGCCGATCAGCTTGGGCACGTAGGTCTGCCGTTGCGCCTCGGAACCCACCGTCAGCAGCGCCTCGATCACGCCATCGGTCAGCATGGGGCACAGCGAAAACGCCAGGCTGGCCGCCTGGATGTTTTCTCCCGCCGGCGCCGCCACGACCTTGGGCAGGCCCTGCCCGCCCCACTTCTGCGGATGCTGCAGGCCTTGCCAGCCCCCCGCCGTATAGTCCGCGAAACCCTGGCTGAAACCCGGCGTGGTGGTCACCTGGCCGTCGTTCCAGACCGGCGGCTTGGTATCGCCGGCCACGTTCAGCGGCGCGATGGCCTGCTGCACGAAGCGCGCGTTTTCTTCGAGGATGGCGTCCACCAGGTCCGGGGTCACTTCTTCGAACCCGGGCAGTTTCAGGATTTCCTCCAGCCCGGCCAGCTCATTGAGCGCGAAGCGGAAATCCTGCAACGGTGTGGCGTAAGTCATTTTGTCTCCGTAGTCTTGATGCGGGCTGGCGGTCAGGTCGGCCGGGCATTTGCAGGGTGCGTGCCGGCGCGGCGCGCCGGCGGATTTCGTAGAGTATGCCAAGCGACGATAATCGGCCTCGCCACGCAGGGCAACCTCATTCCGGGCGGCAGATGTAACCACGCGAGCGCCCTCGCCGACGGCCCCATGCCGTGCATGGCCGAAAAAAAAACCGCGGGCGACAGCCCGCGGCTTTCTCTCTGCGTGCGGCGCGCCGCTCAGAGCGCGCCGGTCAGTTCGGGCACGACCTGGAACAGGTCGCCCACCAGGCCGTAGTCGGCCACGCCGAAGATCGGCGCTTCCGGATCCTTGTTGATGGCCACGATGACCTTGGAGTCCTTCATGCCCGCCAGGTGCTGGATCGCCCCGGAGATGCCCACCGCCACGTACAGCTGCGGCGCCACGATCTTGCCCGTCTGCCCCACCTGCCAGTCGTTGGGCGCGTAGCCCGCGTCCACCGCCGCGCGCGAGGCCCCCAGCGCCGCGCCCAGCTTGTCGGCCAGCGGGTCCAGGATCTTGAAGTTCTCCGCGCTGCCCAGCCCGCGCCCGCCCGAGACCACCACCCGCGCGCCGGCGAGCTCCGGACGGTCGCTCTTGGCCACCTCCCGGCCCACGAAGCGCGACAGCCCCGAATCGGCCACCGCATCGAGCGCCTCGACCGCCGCCGACCCGCCCTGCGCGGCCACCGCGTCAAAACCGGTCGTGCGCACCGTGATCACCTTGACCGCATCGCCCGACTGCACCGTGGCGATCGCGTTGCCCGCGTAGATCGGCCGCTGGAACGTATCGGCCGACTCCACTCCGATGATGTCCGAGATCTGCGCCACATCCAGCTTGGCCGCCACCCGCGGCGCCACGTTCTTGCCCGAGGCCGTGGCCGCGAACAGAATGTGGCTGTACCCGCCGGCCACCGCCAGCACCTGCGCGGCCAGGTTCTCGGCCAGCCCCTCGGCCAGCTGCGGCGCATCGGCCAGCAGCACCTTGGACACCCCGGCCGCCTGCGCGGCCTGCTCGGCCACCGCCTGCGCGCCCGAGCCCGCCACCAGCACATGCACCTCGCCGCCCAGCCTGGACGCCGCGGCGATCGTGTTCAGCGTCGCGCCCTTCAGCTGCGCGTTATCGTGTTCGGCTATTACCAGCGTCGTCATCACACCACCTTCGCTTCGTTCTTCAGTTTGTCCACCAGCGTGGCCACATCAGGCACCTTGATGCCGGCCTGGCGCGCCGGCGGCTCGCTCACCTTCAGCGTCTTCAGGCGCGGCGCCGGATCCACCCCCAGATCCTGCGGGCTCACCGTCTCCAGCGGCTTCTTCTTGGCCTTCATGATGTTGGGCAGCGTCACGTAGCGCGGCTCGTTCAGCCGCAGGTCCGTGGTCACGATCGCCGGCAGATTCAGCGACAGCGTCTCCAGCCCCCCATCGACCTCGCGCGTCACCGTCACCTGACCATCGCCCAGCTCCACCTTGCTCGCAAACGTCGCCTGCGGCCAATCCAGCAGCGCCGCCAGCATCTGCCCCGTCTGGTTGGCGTCATCGTCGATCGCCTGCTTGCCCAGAATCACCAGCTGCGGCTGCTCCTTGTCCACCAGCGCCTTGAGCAGCTTGGCCACCGCCAGCGGCTGCAGCTCCGCGTCGGTCTGCACCAGCACCGCGCGGTCTGCCCCGATCGCCATCGCCGTGCGCAGCGTCTCCTGGCATTGTGCGGCGCCGCAAGAAACCGCCACCACCTCCGCCACCGCGCCCTTCTCCTTGAGCCGCGTGGCCTCCTCGACCGCTATCTCGTCGAACGGGTTCATGGACATCTTCACGTTGGCGATGTCTACCCCCGTTTGATCCGATTTGACGCGCACCTTGACGTTGTAGTCGACCACGCGCTTGACTGGTACCAGAACCTTCATCCAGCAGTCTCCAAAATAACAATAATTACCCGGCGAAACCCGGGACCGCATTGCACAATTTTTTCTCGATTCTACAGCTTCGACAGGGATCGTATATGCGCGACCACGCTGCGGCCCAAGGCTGACAAGTTGTAACCACCCTCCAGGGTGCTGACGATACGGCCCTGGCAGTGCTGGTCGGCAACCTCGACCAGGCGGTCGGTGATCCAGGCGTAATCGGCCTCGACCAGGCCCATCTGGGCCATATCGTCCTCGCGATGGGCGTCGAAACCGGCCGAGATCAGGATCAGTTCGGGGCGATGCTCGTGCAGCCGCGGCAGCCACTGCTCACGCACGATCGTCCGTATCGACGCGCCGCCGGTGTAGGCCGCCACCGGCACATTCAGCATATTGGGCGCCGGATCGTCGGCGCCGCTGCTGGGGAAGAACGGATGCTGGAAGAAGCTGCACATCAGCACCTGCGGATCGCCCGCGAAGGCATGTTCGGTGCCATTGCCATGGTGGACGTCGAAATCCACCAGCGCCACCCGCTGCAAGCCATGGAAGTCCAGCGCATGGCGGGCCGCGATCGCGACATTGTTCAGGAAGCAGAATCCCATGGCGTGGTCGCGCTCGGCATGGTGGCCGGGCGGACGCACCGAGCAGAATGCCGTAATGGCCTCGCCGCCCAGCACCGCGTCGACCGCCGCCACCCCGGCGCCGGCGGCGCGCAGCGCCGCCTCGTAGGTGTGGCGGTTCATCGACGTGTCGGCGTCTATCGCGTAATAGCCATGCTCGGGCTGGTGCGCGCGCAGGCTGTCCAGGTAGGCCGGCGTATGCACCCTCAGGATGTCGGCGCGCGAGGCTTCCGGAGCCTGCCGCTCCTGCAGGTAGGGCAGCAGGCCGCTGGCCAGCAATTGATCGGAAATGGCATCGAGCCTCTGCGGGCTCTCGGGATGCCAGTCGCCCATTTCATGCAAGCGGCATGACGGGTGGGTAAGATACATAGTCTCCATAAGGAAGATTATGTTCAACTGTCGGCGATTCCTGCAAATCGGCACGCTGTCGGCCCTGCTGGCCGGCTGTGCCACCTCCAGCCAAACACCCCAAGCCCAGCATCTTCCCGCGCAGGCCGCCACAGGCCAGGCCGACCGCGTCCGCATCGGCCCGGACAAACCCGTATCGAGCGACGAAGGCCCCGCCACGCTGACGCCGACCGGCGAACTGCGGCCCGACGTCCGCGCCTTCGCCGAACAGCTGGCGGCACAGCGCGAGCTGCCCCTGCCGCAAGTGCTGGCCAGCCTGGAAAGCACGCGCTACAACGCGACCGTCGCCCGCCTCATCGCCCCGTCCGGCGCGTCGGGCAAGAAGATCTGGCGCAGCTGGCTGACCTATCGCGGGCGTTTCGTCGAACCCAAGCGCATCGCCTGGGGCGTGGAATTCTGGACCGCCAACCAGGACCTGCTCAACCGCGCCGCCCAGCGCTACGGCGTGCCGGCCTCGATCATCGCCTCCATCATCGGCGTGGAAACCCTGTACGGCCGCAACGTGGGCAACTTCCGCGTGGTCGATGCCCTGGCGACGCTGGCGTTCGACTACCCCGATCCCGCCAAGCCCGAGCGCGCCGACATGTTCCGCGGCCAGCTCGGCGACTTCATCACCCTGGCGCTGCAGGACAAGCTGGACCCCGAGACGCGCGGCTCGTACGCCGGCGCCATCGGCATGCCGCAATTCATGCCCGGCAGCATCATGCGCTATGCGGTCGATGGCGATGACGACGGCCACATCGACCTGACCAACAGCGTCGCGGACGCGGTCATGTCGGTGGGCAACTTCCTGGTCGAACATGGCTGGCAGCGCGGCCTGCCGGTGTTCGCGCCGGTCGCGCTGCCGGCCGATCCGGCGCCGCTGGTGGCCGGCGGCCTTACGCCGACGCTGGACTGGAACGGTCTGCAGGCCGCCGGCGCGCGCCCGGCGGCGGGCGCCGGACGCGGCGCCTGGCAGGAGCACCCCATGGGCATCGTGGACCTGGTCGAGGAAGCGCGCGGCACCGTGCAATACCGTACCGCCACGCCCAATTTCTTTGCCCTGACGCAATACAACCGCAGCTACTTCTATGCCACGGCGGTGGCCGACCTGGCGGCCGAACTGCAGGCCCGCACGGGCTATTGATGCCCCGTGCCGCGGCGCGGCCCGCCACGCGGGCGGACGCCGCGCCCGGCCCTGCGTCAGTTGAAGACGCCGGTCGACAGGTAGCGGTCGCCGCGGTCGCACACGATGAATACAATGGTGGCGTTCTCGACCCGCTCGGCCACGCGCAACGCCGCCACCAGGGCGCCCGCCGACGAAATGCCGGCGAATATGCCTTCTTCGGCGGCCAGCCGGCGCGCCATGGTCTCCGCCTCGGCCTGCGCGATGGACTCATAGGCGTCGACCAGCGAACGGTCGAAGATCTTCGGCATGTAGGCCTCGGGCCACTTGCGGATGCCCGGGATCTGCGAGCCTTCGGCCGGCTGCGCGCCAACCACCTGCACCGCCGCGTTGCGCGACTTCAGGTAGGTGGACACGCCCATGATGGTGCCGGTGGTGCCCATCGCGCTGACGAAATGCGTGACGCGGCCATCCGTCTGGTTCCAGATTTCCGGGCCGGTGCCCTCGATATGGGCGCGCGGGTTGTCCGGGTTGCCGAATTGGTCCAGCACCTTGCCCTTGCCTTCGGCCTGCATGGCCGTGGCCAGGTCGCGGGCGTATTCCATGCCGCCCTTGGCGGCAGGCGTGAGGATCAGTTCGGCGCCATAGGCGGTCATGGCGGCCCGCCGCTCGAGCGACAGGTTGTCGGGCATGATGAGGACCATCCGGTACCCGCGCATGGCCGCCGTCATGGCCAGCGCGATGCCGGTATTGCCGCTGGTGGCCTCGATCAGGGTATCGCCCGGATGGATTTCGCCGCGCTCTTCGGCGCGCAGGATCATGGACAGGGCAGGACGGTCCTTGACCGAGCCGGCAGGGTTGTTGCCCTCCAGCTTGGCCAGGATCACGTTGCCGCGCGCCTGCCCGGCCGCGCCAGGAATGCGCTGCAGGCGCACGAGCGGCGTATTGCCGACGGTTTGCTCGATAGTGGGGTAGGTAGGAGTGCTCATGCCGCCGATAATAACCGCCCCGGATCGGCCGAGGCGGTTTAGCCGCGCTGGCGCCAGGGACTCCCGCGCCGCCGGCCAGGCTAGCGGCCGGCAGCCGCCTTGGCGCGCGGCCCTCCCGCCGGCCTGGCCTCGGGCCTGGCGCCCGCGGCCGGCGCAGCCGGGCCGGCCGTCAGGCCGGCGGCCTGCAAGGATTGCATTTTCTTGAGGCCGATGCCGCTGACCCGCTCGGACAGGTCTTCGAGCGACAGGAAGCGGCCTCCCCGCTGGCGCTCTTCGATGATGACGCGGGCCGTGCGCGGCCCCACGCCGCGCACGGTTTCGAGCTAGTCGACGGTGGCGGTGTTGACGTCCAGCGCGTGGGCCGGCGCGGCGGCCAGCGCGCAACCGGCCATCACCAGCCAGCGCGCCAGCGGCTCGCTTGCCGGCTTGCGCCCGGCCGGCGCCTTGCCCGCCGGCGCGCGCGCCGCGGCGCCGGGCGGCCGCGGCCGCCACAGCCGGCCGCGGCCCACCAGCGGCCAAGCGGGAGCGCTTGCGCAACGCGCCACGGGATCGTGCAAAAACGGATTCATGCTGTGCTCCTTGGATGCGTGTCGGACGAACCGGTCGATCCGCCCCGCAGCCATCTTGCCCGCCCCGGCGTTCGCCGCGGCGGACGGTGCACGCAAACATCCACCCGGGCAACTACCCGGGGCAAATCCGCTACTTCAGGGCGCGCCAATAGCGCACGTATTCCGATACGCCAGTCTGTACATCGCGCATCGGCGCGCTGAAGCCGGCCGCCCGCAGCCGGCCGACGTCGGCCTGGGTGTAGCTCTGGTAGCGCCCTTTCAGATCATCCGGGAACGGGATATAGCGCAGCAGGCCTTTCTTGACCAGTTCGGCCAGCGGCAGCGCCGCCTCGCCACGTTCGGCGCGCAGGGTATTGACCACCGCCGCGGCCACGTCGTTGAACGGCTGGGCGCGCCCGGTGCCACAGTTGAAAACGCCCGACTGGCCAGGGTTGTCGAGGAAATGCAGATTGACCGCCACCACGTCCTCGACCGAAATGAAATCGCGGCTCTGCCCGCCGTCCTCGTAGCCATCCCAGCCGGCGAACAGGCGCACATGGCCTTCGGCCAGGAACTGGTTCATGTTGTGGAAGGCCACCGAAGCCATGCGGCCCTTGTGCTGCTCGTGCGGCCCGTACACGTTGAAATAGCGCAGCCCCACCACCTGGGCGGTCAGGCTGTCCATGCGCGTGCGCAGCACCTGGTCGAACAGCAGCTTGGAATAGCCGTAGACATTGAGCGGATGCTCGTTGGCCGGGTCTTCCACATAGACCGACGAACCGCCGTAGACCGCGGCCGACGAGGCGTACAGGAACGGCACGCGCTCGGCCTGGCAGTACTCGAACAGTTCCAGCGTGACGCGGTAGTTGTTGTCCAGCATGTAGCGGCCGTTGCGCTCGGTGGTGTCCGAGCAGGCGCCCTGGTGCAGCACGGCACGCAAGGCCGGCAGGTTGCCGCCGCGCACGCGTTCGCGGAACTCGTCCTTGTCGAGATAGTCGGCGATGCTGCAATCGACGAGGTTGCGGAATTTGTCGCCGTCGGTCAGGTCGTCGACGGCGATGATGTCCTGGATGCCGCGCCGGTTCAGGCCGCGCACCAGGTTGCTGCCGATAAAGCCGGCCGCGCCGGTCACCACGATCATGTTGATTCTCCTGCAAGTTCTGCGGCGGTCACCACCGACGTGCCCAGCTTGCCGACCACGATGCCGCCGGCCCGGTTGGCCCAGCGCATCGCGTCGCCCCAGGACAGTCCCACCGCGCGCATGACGGCCAGGGTCGCCAGCACGGTATCGCCGGCGCCCGATACATCATAGACTTCGTGCGCGGCGGCGTCGGCATGGTCGCGCCCCGCGTCGGTAAAGAGGGTCATGCCCTGCTCGGACCGCGTCACGAGCAAGGCCTCCAGGTCCAGGTCGAGGCGCAGCCGCTGGGCGCGCTCGGCCAGTTCGTCCTCGGTTTTCCAGCGCCCGACCGCCTCGCGCATTTCGGCCCGGTTGGGCGTGACCAGCGTGGCGCCGCGATAGCGCTCGTAGTGGTCGCCCTTGGGGTCGACCAGCACCGGCAGGCTGTGGCCGACGGCGGCGGCGATGATGGATTCGACCCGGTCCAGCACGCCCTTGGCGTAATCGGACAGCACCACGATATCGTGCTGCGCCAGCTGCCGCGCCACGGCGGCGCTGATGCCGTCGAGCGCGGCCGGCTCGGGATGCTGCTCGAAATCCACCCGCAGCAGCTGCTGCTGGCGGCCGAGCACGCGCATCTTCAGCGTGGTCGGGTGCTCGGTGTCGGATACCAGATCGGTGCGCACGCCCTCTTCGGCGGCCATGCGCTCGATGCGGTGGCCGACCTCATCGGCGCCGACCACCCCGATCAGCGTCACCTGGGCGCCCAGCGCGGCCACGTTGCGCGCCACGTTGGCGGCGCCGCCCAGGCGGTCTTCGCGGCGCGCCACCCGCACCACGGGCACCGGAGCTTCCGGTGAAATCCGGTCGACTTCGCCGAACCAGTAGCGGTCGAGCATGACGTCGCCCACGACCAGCACGCGGGCGCGGGCGATGCGTTCAGCGGGGTATTGATTCATTCGAGTTCTTCCAGGCGGCGCGGCGCGTAGGTTTCCCAGGAATTGCAGCCGGGGCACTGCCAGTAAAAGCGGCGCGCCTGGAAGCCGCAACTGCGGCAGGCATAGCGGTCCAGGCGCTGGGTATGTTTATGGATGAGGCTGCGCAGCAGGGTCAGGTCGGCCCCGGTCACGGGCCCGGCGTCGGCGGGCGCGCCGGGCGAGGCCAATTCGGCCTCGAGCAGGCGGTCCAGGCCCAGCAGGGACGGATGATGGCGCAGCGCCTCGCGCGCGAACGCCCACGCGGGCGCCGAGCCCTGCTGCACGCGCAGCTCGCGGAACACCACGTTGAAGAGGTCCAGCGAGGCGTGCCGCTGGTACTGCTGCTGCAGCATCGCCAACCCGGCGGCGGCCTGGTCGGCCTGCCGGTAGTTCGTCAGCAGCGCCTCGGCCACCAGCCCGGCGAATTCGGGCGCCTGGGTGAGAATGGATTCGAGATACAGGCGCTCGCGCTTGGGATCGCTCTCGAGGGCGGCCAGGCGTGCGCGCAGCATGGCGGTGCGCACCAGCGACGCCTTGGCTGGCGCCGCGTTGCCGCGCTCGACCATGCCGGCGGCGTGGTCGGCCGCGTCCAGCGCGGCATGGGCGGCGTCGAAATCCACCGGCTTGGCCGTCAGCGCGGCCTGCGCCTGCTCGCAGTAGTAGTGCACGATCTGCGGCACGGGCTCGTCGACCAGCCCGTGCAAGGTCTTGACCGCCTCGATGGCGCGCGGCCAGTCGTGCTCGGATTCGTAGATACGGATCAGCGAACGCAGCGCGGGCAGCGCGTAGCGGGTGTCCTTGAGCTGCTCGAACGCCCCTTCGGCTCGGTCCAGCATGCCGGCCTTCAGGAAATCCTGCGCCAGCTCGTGCTGCGCGTGTTCGCGCTCGGCCACCGGCAGATCGGAGCGGCTCAGCAGGCTCTGGTGCACGCGGATGGCGCGCTCCATTTCGCCGCGCCGGCGAAACAGGCTGCCCAGGGCGAAGTGCAGCTCGGTGGTTTCGGGATCCAGCTTGGCGACCTCGACGAACGCGTCGATCGCCCGGTCGGGCTGCTCATTGAGCAGGAAGTTCAGGCCGCGGAAGTACGAATCGGGCAGCGTGCGCGTCTCGCGCAGCATCTGCCGGAAGTCAAAGCGCGCCGCCAGCCAGCCCAGCGCGAACAGCACCGGCACGAATATCAGCCACCAGGGTTCAAAATCCACAGCGCGGGCTCTCGGTAGGAAAAAGGGACACGGCGCCCCGGGTTACAGCGGCGACATCGGCGCGACGGCCTCCGGCGTGACGACCGGCGGCGTACCGCTGGCGGCCGCCTGCAGGCGCTCGACCTCGCGGCGCAGGCGCAGGGCCTCGCGGCGGCGGCGCATGGCGGCCGGCACGGTCAGCAGCAGGCCGAACAGGGCCCCGACGACGAACACGACCAGCATGACGACGATCAGCGGCACGTCGTGCACCACGTAATCGGCGTAGAAAGTCACGGCGACGGGATTGGTGTTCTTGAGCGCGAACATCAGAACCGCCACAAACACGAGCAATCGCAGGGCCCAGACCAGGTAGCGCATGACGCATGCTCCAAAGAATTCAAGACGAGTAATTGTAAGCGGAAGCGGCGCCCTTGCCGCGCCCGGCGGCACATGCGCGGGCCGTCTTTTTCACCGCGCCGCGCCGCCGGCCCGAAAAAACAAAGCCCCTTGAACAAGCAAGGGGCTTTGCCGGTACAACGCCAACCACGCGGGACGCCCTGCGCGGCACATCAGTGCATGGCATGCATATCCATGACCGATTGCAGCGGGTCGGACGACCCGTTGGACGAGTCGTCGCCCTGATCGTTGCCAACCAGATCGACCCGCTCGCGCAGCTCCTTGCCGGCCTTGAAGTGCGGCACCTGCTTGCCAGGTACCAGCACTTGTTCGCCCGACTTCGGATTGCGCCCAATACGGGGGGAGCGCTGCGACAGCGAGAAGCTGCCAAACCCGCGGATTTCGATGCGCTGACCCGAGGCCAGGGCCTGGGTCATTGCATCGAGCATGGTCTTGACAGCGTAATCGGTGTCGCGGGCGGCCAGCTGAGGATAGCGGGCCGCCAACGCGGCGATCAGCTCCGACTTGGTCACGTCAACCGTCGTTGCGCTGTTGGTCCAGCTTGGCCTTGAGCAGCGCGCCCAGGTTCGTCGTACCCGACGAAGCGCTCGCCTCGGACATGCGCTGGATGGTTTCGGCCGTCTCGGCGTTATCGCGGGCCTTGATCGACAGCTGGATCGAACGCGCCTTGCGGTCGATGTTGACGATCATGGCTTCGATGTTCTCGCCAGCCTTCAGCACGGTGGTGGCGTCCTCGACGCGGCCCGAGGAGATCTCGGAAGCGCGCAGGTAGCCTTCCACGTCCACCGACAGGGTGATCACGGCGCCCTTGGGCTCGACCGACTTGATGGTGCCCGGAACAACGGCGCCCTTGTCGTGCGTGGCAACGAAGTTGTTGAACGGGTCGCCTTCGAGCTGCTTGATACCCAGCGAGATGCGCTCTTTGTCGGTATCGATGCCCAGCACCACGGCTTCCAGCTCGTCGCCCTTCTTGAAGTTGCGCACGGCTTCCTCGCCCGATTCCGTCCACGACAGGTCGGACAGGTGGACCAGGCCGTCGATGCCGCCGGGCAGGCCGACGAACACGCCGAAGTCGGTGATCGACTTGATGGCGCCGCGGACCTTGTCACCACGCTTGAAGTTGGTGGCGAACTCTTCCCACGGGTTCTGGCGGCACTGCTTCATGCCCAGCGAAATGCGGCGACGGTCTTCGTCGATTTCCAGGACCATGACTTCGACTTCTTCGCCCAGGGTCACGACCTTGCGCGGATCGACGTTCTTGTTGGTCCAGTCCATTTCGGACACGTGCACCAGGCCTTCGATGCCGGCTTCGACTTCGACGAACGCGCCGTAGTCGGTCAGGTTGGTGACCTTGCCGAACAGGCGGGTGCCCTGCGGATAGCGGCGAGCCAGGCCCACCCACGGATCTTCGCCCAGCTGCTTGACGCCCAGGGAGACGCGGCTCTTTTCCTGGTCGAACTTGAGCACCTTGGCTTCGACTTCCTGACCCACTTGCAGGACTTCGGACGGGTGACGCACGCGGCGCCAGGCCATGTCGGTGATGTGCAGCAGGCCATCGATGCCGCCCAGGTCGACGAACGCGCCGTAGTCGGTGATGTTCTTGACCACGCCCTTGACCACCGCGCCTTCGTGCAGCGTCTCGAGCAGCTTCTGGCGCTCTTCGCCCATGCTGGCTTCCAGCACCTGGCGGCGCGACAGCACGACGTTGTTGCGCTTGCGGTCCAGCTTGATGACCTTGAATTCGAGGGTCTTGCCTTCGTACGGCGTGGTGTCCTTGACCGGGCGCAGGTCGACCAGCGAACCGGGCAGGAACGCGCGGATGCCGTTGGTCATGACGGTCAGGCCGCCCTTGACCTTGCCGGTGATCGTGCCGGTGACCAGCTCGCCGTTCTCGAGGGCCTGCTCCAGTTGCAGCCAGGCCGACAGACGCTTGGCGCGGTCGCGCGACAGGATGGTGTCGCCGTAGCCGTTCTCCAGCGAATCGATCGCCACCGAGACGAAGTCGCCGGGTTGAACTTCGAGTTCGCCCTGGTCATTGAGGAACTCTTCCAGGGGAATCAGCGCTTCGGACTTCAGGCCGGCGTTGACGACCACGAAATTGTGATCGACGCGCACGACTTCGGCACTGATGACCTCGCCGGACTTCATGTCCTGGCTCTTGAGGCTTTCTGCGAACAGGTCGGCGAAGTTTTCGCCGCCAACGATGGCGGAGGTGGAAACGGAAGACATTAGGTTGGAATCCATTTGGCCGGGATTGGCCGTTCAAAACACACCGCAACGGATTGCCCGCAGCAGTGGAGTGGTAAAACCTGCCGGCTTCGCCGGCCCTTGCGGGGTGTCCCGTGGGGGCTGGAGATTGGCCGTCAGGGCCTCAAACAGGTACTGAGGTACTGCCCAAACAACACGCGCCGTGGCTAGGCGCGCCAGAAATCCAGCACGGCCTGTACGGTCTGTTCGATGGTCAGGCCGGAAGAATCCAGCACATGCGCATCGGCAGCCGGGGCAAGCGGTGCCACCGCACGCTGCGTGTCGCGCGCATCGCGTTCACGCATATCGCGTAGCAGGTCATCTAGATTAGCAGAAATTCCCTTTTTGATCAACTGCTTACAGCGTCTTTGCGCGCGCGCCTCGACATCGGCCACCAGAAATATTTTCAGGGACGCATCAGGAAACACGACCGTCCCCATGTCGCGGCCGTCGGCGACCAGGCCCGGCGGCTGCCGGAAAGCCCGCTGGCGCTCCAGCAAGGCCTGACGAACGCCCGGGTAGGCGGCGATGCACGAAGCGTAGTTTCCGACCTCTTCCTGGCGGATTTCGTGCCCGGCATCCCGCCCTTCCAGGTAGACATGCGGCCCGTCGAACCGTACGTCCAGCGCCTGGGCCACGGCGGCCACCGCCGGTTCGTCGGTGGCCGGCAGGCCGCGCCGCAACGCGGCCAGGGCGGTCAGCCGGTACAGGGCGCCGCTGTCGAGCACGTCCCAGCCCAGCTGCTTGGCCACCCGGTGCGCGATGGTGCCCTTGCCGGAAGCCGTGGGGCCGTCGATGGTGATGACCGGCGCGGCGCCGGCGGATGCGGAAATAGCCATGGGGCAGGCGCCGTTCAGTCCCGCGCGGCCAGCAGGCCCGCGTACACGTCGAAATAATCGGGGAAAGTCTTGCTGACGCAGCCCGGATCCAGGATGCGCACCGCAGCCGGACCGAACGCGGCCAGCGAGAAGCACATGGCCATGCGGTGGTCGTCCCAGGTGCCGATGTGGGCGTCGCGCCAGCCGCCGGGCGCCGGCGGCGCCACCTCCAGCCAGTCCGCCCCGCTTTGCACGCCCGCCCCCAGCTTCTCCAGCTCGGTGTGCATGGCGTGGATGCGGTCGGTCTCCTTGACGCGCCAGCTGCCGATGTTGCGCAGGCGGCATGGGCCGTCGGCGTACAGCGCCAGCGTCGCGGCCGTCATGGCGGCGTCGGGAATCAGGTTGAAGTCGGCGTCGAACGCCTTCAGGCGTCCGCCCTCGGCCACCCGCACGCCGCGCGTCTCGATCCAGCCCGGGCCATAGCGCACGTCGGCGCCCATCGCCGCCAGCGTCGCGGCGAACGCCACGTCGCCCTGGATGCTGTCCTCGCCCACGCCGGTGACGCGCACCGGCCCGCCGCCGATGGCGCCCAGGGCCAGGAAGTACGACGCCGTCGAGGCATCGCCCTCGATCGCCATGCGGCCCGGGCCGCGGTAGGCCGCATCGCGCGCGATCGTGAAGGCGCGCCAGCCGTCGCGCCGCACCGACACGCCAAAACGCGCCATCAGATTGAGCGTGATCTCGATATAGGGTTTGGAAATCAGCTCGCCCACCACCTCGATGGTGATGTCCTGGCCGCTGCGCCGAGCCAGCACGGGGGCGGCCATCAGCAAGGCGGTCAGGAACTGGCTGGACACCGAGCCCTCCACCCGCACCGGCCCGTCGACGCGAATGCTGCCGCCGCCGATGCGCAGCGGCGGATACCCCGCCTGCCCTAGATATTCGATCCCGGCGCCGAACTGGCGCAAGGCGTCGACCAGGTCGCCGATGGGTCGCTCGTGCATGCGCGGCACGCCGGACAGGCGGTAATCGCCGCCCATCAACGCCAGCGCCGCGGTCAGCGGCCGGAACGCGGTGCCGGCGTTGCCCAGGAACAGCTCGGCCTGTTCGATCGGAAAGCGCGCCACGCCTTCGATGGTCACGCAGCCATCGGCCACCTCGCCCACCGATACGCCCAGCTGGCGCAACGCGGCCAGCATGACGCGGGTGTCATCGGAATCGAGCAGGCCCGTGATTTCGGTGCTGCCTTCGGCCAGCGCGGCCAGCAGCAATACCCTGTTGGAGATGCTCTTGGAACCCGGCAGGGCCACCTCGCCGCGCGCCAGGCGCGCCGCGGGCAGGTCGAGATATGCCAATCCGCTCATTTGGAATCCTTGCGCCAATTGCGCCGCGCGTGCGCCGCGCGCTCCAGCAAGGCCTGCAGGCCCGCGCCGTCGCCGGCGCCCAATGCCTGCTCGGCCTCGTCGAGCACCCGTCGCAGGGCCGCCAGCTCGGACTGCATGGCGGCCTGGTTGGACAAAAAGATATCGCGCCACATTTCCGGCGAACCGGCCGCGATGCGCGTGAAATCCCGAAAACCGCTACCGGCCAGATCCATGCGCGCCTGGGCGTCATCGGAGCCGGCCACCTGGGCCATGTAGACGGCGGCCAGGAAGTGCGGCATGTGGCTGACCGAAGCCAGCAGCCGGTCGTGCGCCACGTCGTCCATCTCGACCACGTGCGCCCCGCATGCGTGCCAGCAGGCGCGCACGCGCGCCACCGATGCGGCCGCGTTCTCCGGCAGGGGCGTAAGCACTACCGCACGCCGTACGTACAGCCCCGCGTCGGCCGCCTCGGGCCCGGTGCGCTCGCCTCCGGCGATCGGATGCCCCGGCACGAAACAGGAAACCTGCTCGCCCAGCGCCTGACGCGCCGCCATGACGACCTGCGATTTGGTGCTGCCGGCATCGGTCAGCAGGCAGCCCGGCCGCAGATGGTCGCGCATGCGCGCCAGCATCGCGCCCAGCCCGCCCACCGGGGTGGACAGCAGCACCAGGTCTGCGCGCGCCGCCGCTTCCTCGGGCGAGACGGCCTCGTCGATCAGGCCCAGCTCGCGCGCACGCGCCAGCGACGCCGGGTTGCGGCCCACGCCGAGAATGGTGCCGACCTGCCCGGCGTGGCGCAACGCGGCGGCGAACGAGCCACCGATCAAGCCTACGCCGGCCACAGCCAGCACGGGGACCAGGGGCCCCTGCCCGTTTGCCGAATTGTTCGCGCTCATACCTGCAGAAAAACAATATGGCAGCGCCGGACGGACACACGCTCCGTCACGCCGGCCGCCTGGTGTGCGTCAACCACGCCGTGGCCCTATTGCGCCGGATACGAACCCAGCACCTTGAAGAAGGCCACCTGCGCCTGCAATGCCGCCAGTGCGCGGGCCACGTTCGCGTCATCGCGATGGCCCAGCACGTCGACGTAGAAATAGTATTCCCACTGGCCCGTGCGCGCCGGGCGCGATTCGAAGCGCGTCATGGAAACGCCGTTGGCCGCCATCGGCGCCAGCATGTCATAGACGGCGCCGGCGCGGTTGGGCACGGCCAGGATCAGGCTGGTCTTGTCCTTGCCGCTGCTCAATGGCTCGATATGGCCGACAGCCAGGAAGCGCGTGCGGTTCTGCGGATCGTCCTGGATGCCGGCGGCCACGACGCGCAGGTTCCAGGCCGGCGCGGCGACTTCGCCAGCGATGGCCGCGACCGTCGGGTCCTCGGCGGCCACGCGGGCAGCCTCGGAATTGCTGGCCGCCGCCACGCGATTGAGGTCCGGGTAATGGCGCGTCAGCCATCCCTGGCACTGTGCCAGCGCCTGGGGATGCGCCGAGATCGTCTTGATGCCGTCCATCGTGCCGGACTGGCTCATCAGGCAGTGGCGGATCACCAGCGAGCGCTCGCCCAGGATGGTCAGCGGCGTGTTCAGCAGCAGGTCCAGACTGCGGTTGACCGCGCCCTCGGTGGAGTTTTCCACCGGCACCATGCCGACGTCGGCCTGCCCGGCCTCGACGGCACGGAACACCTCATCGAACGAGGGGCACGGCAGCTGCTGCACCGAATGGCCGAAATGCTCGAGCGCGGCCTGTTCGGAGAACGAGCCCTGCGGCCCGAGATAGGCCACGGTCATGCCGCGCTCCAGGCCGCGGCAGGCGGACATGATCTCGGTCCAGACGGCTGCCACGGCGGCCTTGGGGAACGGCCCCGGGTTGCTGTGCTGCAAGCGGCGGATCACTTCGGCTTCGCGCTCGGGGCGCAGCACCGGGCCATCCGCGTGCGCGGCGTGCTTGACCGAGCCCACTTCCTGCGCGGTGCGCGCGCGCTGCGACAGCAGGTCGAGGATCTGGGCGTCGATGGCGTCGATGCGGTCGCGCAGCGGCCGCAGCTTGTCCTGCAGGGAATCATCCATGGCGGCGCTCGAACTCCTTGAGGTAATCGATCAGGGCCTGCACGCCGGCCAGCGGCATGGCGTTGTAAATCGAGGCCCGCATGCCGCCGACGCTCTTGTGGCCCTTGAGCTGCATCAGGCCGGCCGCTTCCGCGCCTTGCAGGAAGGCATCGTTGAGGGATTCGTCGCGCAGCACGAACGGCACGTTCATGCGCGAGCGCACCGCTGGCTGCACCGGGTTGCGGTAGAACGCGGAGCCGTCCAGGTAGCCATACAGCAACTCGGCCTTGGCGCGGTTGGCCTCTTCCATGCCGCGCACGCCCCCGTGCGCCTTGATCCACTTGAACACCAGGCCCATCACGTAGATGGCGAAAGTGGGCGGTGTGTTGTAGCGCGAGTGATCGGCCGCCACGTTGGCATAGTCGAACGCCGACGGGCAGATCGGCAGCGCATGGCCCAGCAGGTCGCGGCGCGCGATGACCACGGTCACGCCGGCCGGGCCGGCGTTCTTCTGGGCGCCGGCAAACACCAGCCCCGCGCGCGCGATGTCCAGCGGACGCGACAGGAAATGCGAGGACACGTCGACCACCAGCGGCACGTCGGGCGCGCCCAGGCTGGCCGGATCGGGCCATTCGGTGAACTCGACGCCGCCTATGGTTTCGTTGCTGCACAGGTGCAGATAGGCCGAATCCTTGCGCACGCGCCAGGTATCGACCGGCGGCAGCCAGGTCCAGGAGGACTGGGCCTGGCCGTCGATCTCGGTGGCCTCGGCGGCGCTGGCCGCGATCTGCGCGTCGCCGTAGCGGCCCGCCTCCTTGTGCGAACGGGTCGACCAGTGGCCGGTCACCACGAAATCGGCCGCCGGCGTGCTGCGCCGGCCCATCAGGTTCATGGGCACGATGGCGTTTTCGCCCAGCCCGCCGCCCTGCATGAACATCACGGCGTAGTCGGCCGGAAGTCCCAGCAGTTCGCGCAGGTCGGCCTCGGCCTCGTCGCAGATCTGCACGAAGTGCTTGCCGCGGTGGCTCATTTCCATCACGGACATGCCGCTGCCGTGCCAGTCCAGCATTTCGGCGGCGGCTTGCTGCAGCACCGCCTCGGGCAAGGCCGAGGGGCCTGCCGAGAAATTCCAGGGGCGAGCCATCATTACTCCGTAGGTTCAGTCGGTTCAGAATCCTTGCCCTGGGCGCCGGTATCGTCGCCGCCTTGGTCGCCGCCCTCTTCGCCGAGATCTTCGCCGCCATCCTCGTCATCGGCGTCGGCATCGCTTTCGACCACGCGCCGCACGCCGGACAGGCTGCTGCCGTCATCGACGCTGATCAGCGTGACGCCCTGCGTGGCGCGGCCCATCTCGCGAATCTCGGCCACGCGGGTGCGCACCAGCACGCCGCCGGTGGTGATCAGCATGATCTCGTCGGACGGCATCACCAGCACGGCGCCGACCACGCGGCCGTTGCGCGAGCTGGTCTGGATGGCGATCATGCCCTTGGTGCCGCGGCCATGGCGGGTGTACTCGGTGATCGGGGTGCGCTTGCCGTAGCCGTTCTCGGTGGCGGTCAGCACGCTCTGGGTCTCGTCGCCGGCCACCAGCAGCGCGATGACGGTCTGGCCCTCTTCGAGCATCATGCCGCGCACGCCGCGCGCATTGCGGCCCATCGGACGCACGTCGTTCTCGTCGAAGCGCACCGCCTTGCCGGCGTCGGAGAACAGCATCACATCGTGCTTGCCGTCGGTCAGGTCGGCGCCGATCAGGTAATCGCCGTCATCCAGGTCGACGGCGATGATGCCGGCCTTGCGCGGGTTCGAGAAGTCGGACAGCGGGGTCTTCTTGACCGTGCCGCGCGACGTCGCCATGAAGACGTAGTGGTCTTCGCTGAATTCCTTGACCGGCAGCACCACGGTCACCTTCTCGCCGTCGGCCAGCGGGAACATGTTGACGATGGGCTTGCCGCGCGAGTTGCGCGTGCCCTGCGGCACCTCCCACACCTTCAGCCAGTACACCCGGCCCCGGTTGGAGAAGCACAGCAGGTAGTCGTGCGTATTGGCGATGAACAGCTGGTCGACCCAGTCGTTCTCCTTCATGGCCGTAGCCTGCTTGCCGCGTCCGCCGCGCTTTTGCGAACGGTACTCGGACAGCGGCTGGCTCTTGATGTATCCGCCATGCGACAGGGTGACCACCATGTCCATCGGCGTGATCAGGTCTTCGGTATCGAGCTCGGTGGCGTTGACTTCGATTTCGGCGCGGCGCGTATCCTTGGCCGAGGTCGAGAACTCGGCCTTGATGGCCTGCAGCTCTTCGCTGATGATCGTGGTGATGCGCTCCGGGCGGGCCAGGATGTCGAGCAGGTCGGCGATGGTGGCCATCACGTCCTTGTACTCGCCGATGATCTTGTCCTGCTCCAGGCCGGTCAGGCGTTGCAGGCGCATGTTGAGGATTTCCTGCGCCTGGGTCTCGCTCAGCCGGTAGTTGCCATCGCCCTGCAGCCCGTACTCGGGCGCCAGGTCGTCGGGGCGGAATGCCGCGACGCCGCCGGCGGCGTCGCCGTCGACGCGGGCCAGCATTTCACGCACCAGCGACGAATCCCAGGAACGCGCCATCAATTCCTGGCGCGCCACCGGCGGGGTGGGCGCCGCCTTGATGATGGCGATGAAGTCGTCGATGTTGGCCAGCGCCACCGCCAGGCCTTCCAGCACGTGGCCGCGTTCGCGCGCCTTGCGCAGCTGGAACACGGTGCGGCGCGTCACCACTTCGCGGCGATGCTGCAGGAAGTACTCGATCAGCTGCTTGAGGTTCAGCAGGCGCGGCTGGCCGTCGACCAGCGCCACCAGGTTCATGCCGAAGGTGTCCTGCAGCTGCGTATTCTTGTACAGGTTGTTCAGCACCACCTCGGGCACTTCGCCGCGCTTGAGCTCGATGACCAGGCGCATGCCGTCCTTGTCCGACTCGTCGCGGATGTCCGAAATGCCCTCGATCTTCTTGTCGTTGACCAGCTCGGCGATGCGCTCCTGCAGGGTCTTCTTGTTGACCTGGTAGGGAATCGCGTCGACCACGATGGCCTGGCGGTTGCCCTTCTCCATGTCCTCGAAGTGGGTCTTGGCGCGCATGATGACGCGGCCGCGCCCGGTGCGGTACCCCTCGCGAACGCCCGTGATGCCGTAGATCACCCCGCCCGTGGGAAAGTCCGGCGCCGGGATCAGTTCGATCAGCTCGTCGATCGAGCATTCCGGATTGCGCAGGCAATACAGGCAGCCGTCGACCACTTCCTGCAGGTTGTGCGGGGGAATGTTGGTGGCCATGCCCACGGCGATACCCGAGCTGCCGTTGACCAGCAGGTTGGGCAGGCGCGAAGGCAGCAGCAGGGGCTCCTGTTCGCTGCCGTCGTAGTTGGGCCCGAAGTCGACCGTTTCCTGGTCGATATCGGCCAGCAACTCGTGCGCGATCTTGGCCAGGCGGATTTCGGTGTAGCGCATCGCCGCGGCGTTGTCGCCGTCGATGGAGCCGAAGTTGCCCTGGCCGTCGACCAGCATGTAGCGCATGGAGAAGTCCTGCGCCATGCGGACGATGGTGTCGTATACCGACTGGTCGCCGTGCGGGTGGTACTTACCGATGACGTCCCCGACGATACGCGCGGACTTCTTATAGGCACGGTTCCAATCGTTGTTCAGTTCGTGCATCGCGTACAGCACGCGGCGATGCACAGGCTTGAGACCGTCACGCACGTCTGGCAGCGCGCGCCCCACGATCACGCTCATCGCGTAATCAAGATAGCTACGGCGCATCTCTTCTTCCAGCGATACCGGAAGCGTCTCCTTGGCGAAGGAATCCATATATATAGGCGACAGAATCGTATGTAAGGATGAACCCGAGCCGGGTAAACAGGAAATTCTATCATTCGATCCTTTTTGCCTCCTTTGGGGCCGCCCCGGCGGGCTTGCTTGCGCGCTTCCCCGCCTTGTTGCCAAAAACCAACATGATCAAGGCGGCGAGCCCTGAAATGCTCAATATCCACGGTCAATGCAACGGTCTAGGGCAGCCAAAGCCACCCAAATGCCTTAAGATTGTTTCCAGCACGCAGGAGACCCAGTAGCGATCCTTTGAACCTGTTCTTGGCGTTGCTATACTGGCCCCGTTTTCCTGATATGCGGCGGGGGTTCGCTGCGAGTCACTTATCCAGCTTCAAGCTCAACGAGGAGAAACATGAACAAACCCTCCAAATTCGCTCTGGCGCTCGCCTTCGCCGCTGTTACGGCCTCTGGTGCAGCTTCCGCGCAAACCGTGGACAACTGGCGCAATCCGTTTGGCGACGTTTGGAAGAACGGCACCAATGAACTGTGCTGGCGCGATGCGTTCTGGACCCCGGCTACCGGCATCCCCGGTTGCGACGGCGTTCCGGTCGCTCAGAAGGAAAAGCCCGCTCCCATGGCCGCCAAGGTCGTGTTCAATGCTGACACCTTCTTCGACTTCGACAAGTCGACGCTGAAGCCGGAAGGCCGCCAGCTGCTGGATCAAGTCGCCCAGCAAGCCGGCACGATCGATCTGGAAACGATCATCGCCGTTGGCCACACGGACTCGATCGGCACCGAAGCCTACAACCAGAAGCTGTCCGAGCGCCGTGCCGCTGCGGTCAAGACCTACCTGGTCAGCAAGGGTATCGACCCCAACCGTATCTACACGGAAGGCAAGGGCGAACTGCAACCGATCGCTTCGAACAAGACGCGTGAAGGCCGTGCCCAGAACCGTCGCGTGGAAATCGAGATCGTCGGTAGCCGCAAGAACTAATTGCAGCGCTAGCCGCTACAATGAGGGGGGCCTCGCATAGCGAGGCCCTTTTTTCTTGCCGCGCCCTCCCGGCGCGGCATGCCGTACCCTTACATAGAGCCGGTCGGCCCGCCGACCCCCGCGCCCATGACGACAGCCACCCAATCCAGCGCCCCCGGCGTCAACGTCGACCAAGCCGAGGTCGAGAAATTCAGCGCGCTGGCCGCCCGCTGGTGGGACCCGGAAAGCGAATTCAAGCCGCTGCATGCCATCAACCCGCTGCGCCTGGGCTGGATCCAGGAGACCGCCGGCAGCCTGAGCGGCAAGCGCGTGCTGGACGTGGGCTGCGGCGGCGGCATCCTGTCCGAGAGCATGGCCGTGGCCGGCGCGCAGGTCACCGGCATCGACCTGGCCGAGAAATCGCTCAAGATCGCCCGCCTGCACGGGCTGGAGTCCGGCGTGAAGGTCGATTACCGCGCCGTGCCCGTCGAGGAACTGGCCGCCGAGCAGCCGGGCCAGTACGACGTGGTGACCTGCATGGAAATGCTCGAGCACGTGCCGGATCCGGCCTCCGTCGTGCGGGCCTGCGCCGCGCTGGCCAAGCCCGGCAGATGGGTGTTCTTCTCCACCCTGAACCGCAACCCCAAGTCATTCCTGTTCGCCATCGTCGGCGCCGAATACGTTCTGCGCCTGCTGCCGCGCGGCACCCACAGCTACGACAGCTTCATCAAGCCCAGCGAACTGGCCGCCAGCGCGCGCCAGGCCGGCCTGGAACCCACGGGCATGCGCGGCATGGAGTACAACCCCATTACCCAGGTCTATTCGCTGTCGGCCAACACCTCGGTCAACTACCTGATGTCCACCCGCAAATGAGCGCCCTCATCCTGTTCGATTTCGACGGCACCCTGGCCGATACGGCCCCCGACCTGGCCGCCGCCGCCAACCGGCAACGCACTCGCAAGGGCCTGGAGCCCATGCCCTACGAAGCGCTGCGGCCGATGGCTTCCCAGGGCGCGCGCGGCCTGCTGCGCGCCGCGCTGGGCCTGTTGCCCGACCATCCCGACTACGAGCCGACGCGGCTGCAGTTCCTGGAAGACTATGCGGCCGAATCCACCGTGCACAGCCGCCTGTTCCCGGGCATCGCCGACCTGCTCGAGGATATCGCCCAGCGCGGCCTGTCCTGGGGCATCGTCACCAACAAGGTCACCTACCTGACGCTGCCCATCGTCGAACACCTGGGCCTGACGCGCGACAGCGCGGTGCTGGTCTGCGGCGACACCACCGCCCACGCCAAGCCGCATCCCCTGCCCCTGCTGCACGCGGCCGAGCAGGCCGGCGTCGAGGCCGGGCGATGCGTCTACGTGGGCGACGACCTGCGCGACATCCAGGCGGCCCATGCGGCCGGCATGCCGGCGGTGGCGGCGGCCTACGGCTACGTTGACATGGAAGAGGACGTCACGACCTGGCAGGCCGAGGCGTGCGCCGCTTCGCCGCGCGAACTGTGGTCCGCCATCGAACCCTTGCTGCCCACGCGCGCCACGGCCTGACCTTCGGCGACGGCCGGCGCGGGCCTCATGCCCGTGCCGGCGCCACACCCGGCCACTGATTGTTCCATCCACGCGAACAGTCATGCCGAGATTCCCGCCTTTATCCCGTCACCGCATTCCTCTAGCGTAACGTTCCTGCGCCGGCGCCGCCCAGCCGCCGGCGCGTCCAACCGTTCCCCCCCCAACGCGCCCGCCTCGCCGGTGCGCGGAGAATCCTATGTTGTTGCCCATCATTCTGCTGTCCGCGGCAGGCTTTACCATTCTGACCACGGAATTCCTGATCGTCGGCCTGCTGCCGCCCCTGGCGCGCGACCTGCAGGTCACCGTGTCGCAGGCCGGCCTGCTGGTATCGCTGTTCGCCTTCACGGTGGCCGCCGCCGGCCCGGTGCTGACCGCCCTGCTGGCCAATCTCGAGCGCAAGCGCCTGTTCGTCTGGGTGCTGGTGCTGTTCGGCCTGGCCAATGCCCTGGCCGCCGTCTCGCCCAACATCTGGGTCATGGCGTTCGCCCGCTTCGTGCCCGCCCTGGCGCTGCCCGTGTTCTGGTCGCTGGCCAGCGCCACCGCCGTCGAGCTGGTCGGCCCCGCCTATGCGGGGCGCGCCATATCCATCATCGGCTTCGGCATCGTCGCCGCCACCGTCCTGGGCATTCCCATCGGCGTGCTGATTTCCGACGCCTTCGGCTGGCGCGCCGCCTTCGCGGTGCTGACCGCCGTGGCCTGGGCCAAGGCCCTGCTGCTGCTGCTGGCCTACTTTCCCAAACCCAGGACGGGGCGCCAGAACCAGCGCCTGAGCACCCAGCTGCGCATCCTGCGCGACCCCAGGCTGCTGGGCCATGTGATGCTGTCCCTGCTTGTCTTCACCGGCATGTTCACCGCCTACACCTACCTGGCCGACATGCTCGAGCGCCTGGCCGGCTTCGACGGCAAGGTCGTGGGCTGGACCATGATGGCCTTCGGCGGCGCCGGCATATTGGGCAACTGGCTCGGCGGGCGCCTGGTCGACCGCAGCCCGCTGGGCGCCACCATCCTGTTCAGCCTGATCATGACCGCCGGCCTGCTGTTCGTCGCCCAGGCCATGCAGGCGCCGTACTGGCTGGCGCTCGCGCTGGCGCTGTGGAGCGTCGCCCAGGCCGCGCTGCTGACGGTCTGCCACGTGCGCGTCATCAAGGCCGCCCCGCAGGCGCCGGCCTTCGCCGCGTCGTTGAACATCTCGGGCGCCAACATCGGCATCGGCCTGGGCGCAGCCGTGGGCGGCCACTTCATCGACAGCCGCGGCCTGGCGTCCCTGGGCACGGTCGCCGCCGTCATCGTCCTCGCGGCGGTGGGCCTGGCCATCGCGCTGGTGCTGTCGCGGCGCCCGTCCACGCCCCACCCGGCGGCGCCCGCGCCGGGCGTCGAACCATGAAGACGCGCGGGCCGAATTAACGGTACAATGGCTGTCAACCTTGGGGCCGATCCGGATTCGACGTGGGTCATGAAACAGCTCAGGGCATGCCGAGCACCAGTAAGCTCGTTAATCCACTGGAACACTACAAACGCCAACGACGAGCGTTTCGCTCTCGCCGCTTAAGCGGTGAGCCGCTGCACTGATCTGTCCTTGGGTCAGGCGGGGGAAGGCAACTTCCCAGGGGGCAACCCCGAACCGCAGCAGCGACATTCACAAGGAATCGGCCACCGCTGGGGTCACACGGCGTTGGTTTAAATTACGTGAATCGCCCTGGTCCGGCCCGTCGATCGGCTAAGTCCAGGGTTAAATCCAAATAGATCGACTAAGCATGTAGAACTGGTTGCGGAGGGCTTGCGGACGGGGGTTCAATTCCCCCCGGCTCCACCAAATTTCCGTTAAGTATCAAGTATTTACCTAATAGCCAACTTCAAAAGTTGGCTATTTTTTTTGGTTCATCGCGCAATAGCGTGGAGGGGTTTGGCAAGTTTTCGTATTCTTGACGGCAGGTATTTGCCATCAGGAGTGCAGGGAGATGCTGGATCGCAAGTTGCTGGAGTCGCTGGGAGGCTGGCAGGGCTATGGCGTCGAACGCGTGGAATGGCCCGAAGACCCAGGGCGCACGCTGTCGATCTATTTGAAGCCAACGGCCAAGGTGATGCTGTGCGAGCAGTGCGGCGCGCGGTGTCGCCAGGTGCATGAGACCACGGTTCGACGGGTGCGAGATCTGCCGTTATTCGAGTATCGGGTCGTTCTGCACGTGCCGCGCCGACGCTTGTGGTGTGAGCAATGCGGCGGCCCGCGCCTGGAGCGGCTTGCCTGGCTGGGGCGATATCAACGGGTGACGGATCGGCTGGCGCAGGCCTGCAGCCAATTGCTGCAATCGAGCAACGTGCAGGCGGTGGCGAGGTTCTTCGAGCTGGGTTGGCATACCGTCAAGACGCTGGACAAGGCTCGGCTGCGTGCGTCGGTGCGCGAACCGGATTGGTCCAAGATCGAGTATTTGGCGATGGACGAGTTTGCCCTGCACAAAGGGCATCGCTACGCGACAGTGGTGGTCGATCCGATCGGCAGGCAGGTGCTGTGGATTGGCCCAGGACGCTCACGCGAGACGGCCCGGGCGTTCTTCGAACAATTGCCGCCTGGGGCCGCCCAACGCATCAAGGCCGTTGCCATCGACATGACCACCGCCTACGAGTTGGAGATCCAGGCCCACAGCCCACAGGCGGAGATCGTCTATGACTTGTTCCATGTCGTGGCCAAGTATGGACGAGAGGTCATTGATCGGGTGCGCGTGGATCAGGCCAATCAACTACGCCAGGATCGTCCCGCACGCAGGATCATCAAATCGAGTCGCTGGCTGCTGCTGCGCAACCGTGACAACCTGGATCGGCAGCAGGCCGTCCGGCTCGACGAATTGCTGCAAGCCAACCAGCCGCTGCTGACGGTCTATGTCCTGCGTGACGAACTCAAACGGCTCTGGTTCTACCAAAGACCTGCCTGGGCAAGACAAGCCTGGAACCACTGGTACAAGCAGGCCGAGCAAAGCGGAATAGCCGCCTTGAACACCTTCGCTCAGCGCTTGAAAGGCTATCTGCACGGCATCCTGGCCAGATGCCGACATCCCCTGAACACCAGCATTGTCGAGGGCATCAACAACACTATCAAGGTCATCAAGCGGCGCGCTTACGGCTACCGCGACCAGGAATACTTCTTCCTCAAAATCCGTGCCGCCTTCCCCGGCAATGCGCGATGAACCTTTTTTTTGGGCTGTTTTGGGTTGCTTGGTCAGCTTTTCCCAGCCCGCAAGTGGGACTCGGGCGACGAGGCAGTACCGCACCATCTGTACGCCGGTCGACTCGCCGCAGCTCGATCGCTACCCGCCCGTAGATGCACTGGAGAACTACGGCCGAGTGCCGAGCATTGATGACCATGCGCCCCTGTCCGTCGCGCACGGGGACGAGAACGAAACCACGGCGCGTATCGGCAGTAACGCAGTCCGTCACGTAGACGCCTTCGATGAAAACGTGCGGAATAACGCCGCGCGGGAGCCTACGATACGACCGGTAGCCGGCATCGCCGCGCATCGCTGAAAGTCGCATTTCTTTTCGTCGCACTCTTGAACTTGCCGGGTGCTACCTATTGCACGCCGCCCGGCGACGACGACCCCAACCCCGCGCGCTGCCCAGTGCGCGGCCCCTCGGTAGCGGGCGGGGAAATGAAAAGCCCCGCGCAACACCTCGCGCGGGGCAAAATAGTTTTCCGATGTGTACTATACACATTGAAAGTGTGTATAGTACACACATGGACGGCAAAGAACTGATCAAGCAGCTTGAGCGGTCCGGGTGGACACTGCGGAGCGTTAAGGGCTCCCACCACGTTTTCGCCCACCCAGACCGCCCCGGACATATCAGCGTCCCTCACCCTAAAAAGGATCTCGGCATCGGACTACTAAACAGCATCCTCAAAGCAGCTGGTTTGAAGTGAGACACAAGCCTCGGAGCAATCCGGGGCCTGTTGGTCCATGCCACACAAGGAGCACAGAAAAGTGAAATATCCCATTGCCATTGAACCCGGCAGCGACACGCGCGCCTGGGGAGTCGTTGTTCCTGATCTGCCCGGCTGCTTTTCCGCAGCGGACGAAGGGATTGATCAAGCAATCGAGAACGCCAAGGAAGCCATTGAGTTGTGGATTGAAACGGCCATCGACTCCGGCGCCCCCATTCCTGCGGCAACCAACATAGCCAATCATCAGGCCAATCCTGAGTTCGCCAACTGGATTTGGGCGATTGCTGATGTCGATCCTGCAGTCTTGGATGAAACTGTCGAGCGCGTGAACATCACAATCCCGCGCCGAATTCTCAAGCGCCTGGATGATCGCGCCCGCGCCGCCGGCGAAAGCCGGAGCAGCTACATCGCACATCTCGCCATGACTGCCTGATGACGCATATTGCATCCGACGCACCCAGCGGAAAGCCCCGACTGGACAATCCGTATCGGGGCTATCGTTTGCGTGGGTAGCACAAAGTCAATGCTGCTTACCTTGCGAGTCTGGCGGCCTGGCATCCACATGCCTGTACCACTATCAAAACTCGACGTACGTGGCATGAGTTTCACTTCGCACGGCTACTTTTCTTTCCGGACAGCGCCCGCCCCCGGCCTGGACGAGTTCCTGCGCCGCGAACCGGCGAGCGGCCATCCGCGGCTCCTGCCCTAGCCCATGCGCTGGCGGATCGCGCGCCGGAAGTGGTCTGCCAGCGTAGTGTGGTGGTCCGGACTGCTCAGCAGCGCCAGGCCCGTACGGAATCGCGAGCCTGGGGCAAGCGGACGGAACGCCACGCGGTAGCCGACACGGCCCACGATGGATTGCGGAACCAGCGCGATGCCGGCGCCCATTTCCACCAGCGCCAGCACGGTGGCGGTCTGCGTGGCCATGTGATTGGCGATGCGAGGCATGATGCCCTGGGCCTGGAAGCCCTCGAGCATGAGCGCGCGCAAGGGCGGCGAATGTTCGCGCGGCGGCAGCAACAGCGGCTCGTCGGCCAGGTCGCGCAGCGAGATTTCCCCGGCCGCGACCAACGCATGGTCGTGCGGCAGCGCCACGCAGAAACCGTCCTCGTCCACCAGCTCGAGCTCCAGGCCCGGAAACGCGTCCAGCGGATAGCGCACGATGCCCAGGTCGAACGTCCGATTGTGCAGGCCTTCGACAATGCGATCGGTGGTGGCCTCGTACAGTTCGACGTGGACGCCCGGGTGGGCGCGCTGCAGTTGCGGCAGTGCCTGCGGCAGCAGGCGATAGGGGGCGCTGCCGACGAAGGCCAGCCGCAGGGTGCCGACGTCGCCGCTCGCGGCGTCCCGGGGCGAGGAACGGCAGCCTTTCGGCGTGCCGCAGGATCTGCATGGCTTCGGGCAGCAGCGCGCCGGCCTCGGTGAGCGTGACACCTCGCCGTCCGCGCACGAACAGCCTGGCGCCCAGTCTCGACTCCAGCTGCGCGATGGAGACCGACAGCGCCGGCTGCGCGATATGAAGCTGTTCGGCGGCGCGGCGCAGGTTCAGTTCGGTGGCGACAACGCAGAAGTGGCGCAGGCTCTTCAGGTTCATGCTTGCCACGAAATCAGCCATATCGTTTTTATTATCAAATTAACTAAAAATAGTATTTTACTCATTATGGCTGCGTATCTAAGCTCTCGTTGATCCACCGAACCGGCCCGCTCCGGATCCGATATCGATAACGACAGGGGGAGACATGAATCGTAGACATGCACTGAAGGTCCTGGGCGCGGCAGCCCTGCCCGCGCTGGGCTGGCCGATGAGCGCCATGGCTGGCGAGTTTCCGCAAAAGCCCATCCGGTTCATTTCGCCCAGCCCGCCCGGCGGCGTGACGGACTTCCTGCCGCGCCTGCTGGGCCAGGAAATGAGCAAGATCCTGGGCCAGCCGGTGGTGATCGAAAACCGCACGGGCGGCAACCAGACCATCGCGACGAATTACGTCGCCAAGGCGGCCCCGGACGGATACACCATCCTGCTCGCCACGTCGGGCGCGCTGGCGGTCAACCCGCATCTGATCGCCGACATTCCCTATCAACCCCTGACGGACTTCGAGCCCATTTCCATGCTGGGCGGGGTCGCCTCGGTGGTGATGGCAACGCACGCGTCGGACGCCCGGACACTGGCGCAACTGCTCGAAGCCGGCCGCGGGAAGGGACGCAAGCCCGCATTCGGCCATACGGGCATCGGCACCTCTCCGCACCTGGTGCTCGAGGCGCTGAAGCAGGAAGCCGGCATCGACACCGTGGACGTTCCATACAAGGGAACGCAGCAGTTGTTCACCGATGCCAAGGGCGGGCAGTTCGAGTTCCTTTGCAACAACATCGGGCCGTCCCTGCCGCTGATCAGGAACGGCGACCTGCGCGCGCTGGCCGTCACGAGCCGCAAGCGCTCGCCGGCGCTGCCCGACGTTCCGGCCATAGCCGAAACGCTGCCGGGATTCGAGGTTCTCGGGTGGATGGCTGCCTACGCCCCGGCGGGAACGCCGGCAGACGTCATCGACAGGCTGGCCGCCGCGCTGCACGCCTCCCTCGCCACGGACGAGGTGCGCAAGGCGCTGGCCAATTTCGCCATCGACGCCATGCCGACGAGTCCGCAGGAAGCGAAAGACTTTCTCGCGGCCGAGTACCGCCGGTGGGGAGAGGTGGTGCGGCGCTCCGGCATCCGGATCTAGCGGCGGGACCATATACAACAGGAGGGGCAACAGCATGCAGGAATATCGATTGGTGGTGTTTACCAACCCGACCGAGGGCATGGAAGATCAGTTCGATGAATGGTATGTGAACCAGCATCTTCCCGACGTGCTGGCCGTGCCGGGGTTCAAGGCGGGGCAGCGCTTCGAGCTGGAGCAGGAACAGCTGAAGGCCGGCCCGCATCCATGGCGCTTCATGACGGTGTTCGACATCGAGACCGATGACTTGCGCCACACATTCGACACCCTGATCAGCCGCGTCAATACCCCGTTGATGCCCATGTCCCCCTCTATCGCGGAACATCGGATTGCCTACGCCTACAAGGCCGTGACGCCCAAGGTGCAGGCGAGGCCGCACGGACAGCAGCCGAAATAACAGGTTCCGGCCCAGCCCCGACCCGCATCGCGCGGCGCGGGGACCTGCCGGAGGATGGAGACAGACATGACGAGACACGCTCTGGCCTATGTGGCGGGCGCCTATGAACATCCCCTGCGCCATGCGCCGGACAAGTCCGTGGCGCAATTGCATGCGGAGAGCGCGCGCGGCGCGCTGGACGACGCCGGCCTGAGTTTCGCCGACGTGGACGGGTATTTCTGCGCCGGCGACGCCGGCCTGGGGCCCGCCTATATGGTGGACTACCTGAACCTGACGCCGCGGCATGTGGACGGCACCGAGATCGGGGGCGGCTCCTATCTTGCGCAGATCGGCCACGCCGCCCATGCCATCGCCGCTGGCAAGTGCTCGGTGGCCCTGATCACCCTCGCCGGACGCCCGCGCAGCGAGGGCCAGGCCACGGGTACCGAGCCGCGCATCCCGGGCCCGGACCGGCCCTCGGCGCCATGGGACTCGGCATACCGCTGGACGATAGGCACCATCTACGGGAATTTCGCGCGCCGCCACATGCACGAATACGGCACGACCAGCGAGCAACTGGCATGGGTCAAGGTCGCCGCCTCGCATCATGCGCAGCACAACCCCAACGCGCTGCTGCGCAAGGTCTATACGGTGGACGACGTGCTGGGCTCGCCGATGGTGGCCGACCCGCTGCACCGGCTGGACTGCTGCGTCATCACCGACGGCGGCGGCGCATTGGTGATCGTGGCGCCCGAAGTGGCGCGCAGCCTGAATCGGCCGCGCATCAAGGTGGTGGGCCACGGCGAGACCATCCGCACCAACAACGGCGGCCACCATGAAGACCTGCTGGTGACGGGCGCCGCCCGCTCGGCGCCCGCGGCGTTCGCCCAGGCTGGCGTGACACCGGCGGATATCAAATATGCGTCCATCTACGACAACTTCACCATCATGGTCATCATGCAACTGGAAGACCTCGGCTTCTGCCCCAAAGGCGAAGGGGGACGCTTCGTGGCCGACGGCAACCTGATATCCGGCGTGGGACGGCTGCCTTTCAATACCGACGGCGGCGGACTGTGCAACAACCATCCGGCCAATCGGGGCGGCATGACCAAGGCGATCGAGGCCGTGCGCCAGCTGCGCGGCGAGGCGCATCCGGCCGTACAGGTGAAGAACTGCGACCTGGCCCTGGCGGCCGGTCCCGGCGGGGTCTATGGCATCGGCCATTCGCACACCACCGTCATTTTCGAGCGGGAGGATTGACAGATGCATATCAGCGAACAGGCGTGCGGCTGGCAGGCCGACCCCTACGCCCTTGCATATCCGGAATCGGCGCCGTTCTGGCAGGCGGCCGAAACCGGCACGCTGCTGTTGCCCCAGTGCGTCCGGTGCGAATGCTTCCATTGGCACCCCCGCGCGTTCTGCCCTTTCTGCAAGGCCCCGGACCCTCGCTGGACCGCATCGAGCGGCCAGGGCGAGATCTTCAGCTTCAGCGTGGCGCGTACCGCGACACCCTACGTCGTGGCCTACGTCAGGCTGGCCGAGGGCCCGTTGATGCTGACCAATATCGTCGACTGCGACCCCGCCCGACGGCGTGCGCATCGGCCAGCGCGTCAGCGCCCGCTTCCGCCCGACGCAGCAAGGCCGGCTGCTGCCGGTGTTCGCCCCGGCGCACGATCACGACAAGGACTAGAGACATGCATTCCGGAAATCGCATCACCCGTCGCAGTTTCATGCTGGCCGCGGGGGCCCTGGGCCTGGCCCTCGCGGGCGCCGCCCAGGCGGCCGCGTTCCCGCAGCGCCCTGTCGCGATGATCGTGCCCTTCCCGGCCGGAACGGCCGTCGACGTCGTGGCCCGTTTCCTGGCGACCCGGCTCACGCAGCAGTGGAACCAGTCGGTCTACGTGGAAAACCGCGTGGGCGCCGATGGGCTGATCGGCACGGTGGCCGCCAGGATGGCGCCCGCCGATGGCCACACCATCCTGTACACCGGCCCGCCCTTTCTCTTCGTGCCGGATCTCAACTCGCAGGCAGACTACGACCCGCTGAAGGATTTTCGGCCGGTCGCACGCGTGACCGCGCCGGTCTACATGCTGGCGGCGACCAAGAGCGCGCCCTACAGCACCTTCCGGGAGATGGTGGAAACGGCAAAGCGCACCGGCGGCCAGCTGGATGTCGGCACTGTCGGCGCGCACGGCACCGCCACGGCCGCGGGGATGGCCAGGGCGGCCGGTGTCGACATCAACATCATCAACTACAAGACCACGGCGCAATTGATCAGCGACAGCATCGCCGGGCACGTTCCCATGGTCCTGTCCGCGCTGGGGTCGCTGAACACGCTGACGCACAACGGCTCGCTGAAGGCCCTGGCGATCAGCGGGCCGCAGCGATCGATCATCGCGCCCGAGGTTCCCACCGCCATGGAGGCCGGCGCAAAGGATTTCTCGGTGGTCTCGTGGAACGGCGCATTCGTGCGCACCGGCACCCCGGACGCGGCCGTGGATGCCATTGCCCAGGCCATCCACAAGGCGACGCTGAGTCCGGACTTCATCGAATTCTGCCGCGCCCAGGGCCTGGAGCCGGCATTCGAGGACGGCCAGGCGTGGCTCAAGACCTTGCCGGCCGAACGTAGCTATTTGAACGGGCTGCTGCGCCAAAGCGGCCTGCTGGCGGCAAAGTGAGAACGGCATCCATGCAAGCAGCAAACATCTGACCGGCCATCGACGCCGAAGCCGAAATCGGTGACATCCGGCAGTGGACGACCGGCGCGGTACTGGCGCGCCGCGCCGAGCGCTGCCCGGACCGGGTTTTCCTGCGCTTTGCGCCGGACGGCCGCAGCTATACCTTCGCGGACCTGCACCGCCGCACCAACGGTATCGCCCAGGCGATGATCGGCTACGGCATCGCCCAGGGCGAGCACGTCGCCATGCTGTCGCCGAACTGCCCGGAATGCCTGCTCGGCAATCTGGCGCTCGGCAAGATGGGCGCCGTATCGATACCGATCAACACCAATGCCAAGGCGTCGCTGCTGGAGTACTACCTCACGCATGCGGATTGCGTGACCGCGATCGTGGCCGACGCCTGCATGGAAGCGTTTGCGGCGGTGGCCCCGCGCCTGGCGCAACTGCGGCGAGTGCTGGTCATCGGCGATGCCGCGAACGCCCGCCGGATGCTCGAGGGCCTGCCGCTGGCGGTCGAGCCCTTTCCCGCGGACGCCGCGAGCGACGAGGCGGTGAGCAATGACGTGCGCTTCACCGACCTGGCCTATCTCATGTTCACCTCGGGCACCACGGGGCCGTCGAAGGCCATCATGATTCCGCACGGGGCGGCCTGGCACTGGGGCAAGCACAGCGTGCACTACCGCTACTTCCTGCCCGAAGACGTCGACTACGTCTGCATGCCGCTGTTCCACGCCAATGCGCTGCTGCTCAGCTGCACGACCGCGATCGTGGCCGGCACCTCGGTGGTGCTGGACGAACGCTTCTCCGCCTCGCGCTTCTGGGAGCGCGTACGCGCCTTCGGCGTGACACGCTTCAACGCCATCGGCGCCATCGGCAATTTCCTCTGGTCGCAGCCGGCCTCGCCAGTCGATCTCGAGCACAAGGTGCGTATTTGCTCGCTGGCGCCCCCGCCGCCCTTCGTGCACGATTTCGAGCGCCGCTTCGGCCTGCGCGTGATCGCGGGCTACGCCCTGAGCGACTACGGTTTCGGCGCGTCGCTCTCGCCCGATGCGCCGCCCGAGAAGTCGCTCAGCCTGGGCAGGACCTGCGAAGACGTCGCGATACGCGTGGTCGACGAGGACGACCTGACCCTGCCGGCAGGCCAGGTCGGCGAGATCGTGATGCGCATCGAACAGCCAGGCGCCGCGCCGCTGGGCTACTACAAGATGCCGGAAGCCACGCTGGCGGCCTGGCGCAACCTCTGGTTCCATACCGGGGACCGCGGCTACTTCGACGCCGACGGCTATCTCTACCTGACCGATCGCAAGAAGGACATGATCCGCCGCCGCGGTGAGAACATCTCGTCGTACGAAGTCGAATCCGTGATCGCCCTGCATCCCGCCGTGCTGCAGGTGGCGGTCTATCCGCTGCAGTCGGAGCACAGCGAGGACGAAGTGGCCGTCACGGTCATGCTCAAGGACGGCCAGGCCCTGGATCCGGACGAACTGGTCGCCTTCTGCCAGCAGCAGATGGCGGCGCACATGGTGCCGCGCTTCGTCGAATTCGTGGACGCGATGCCGCTGACGCCCACCAACAAGATAGAAAAATACAAGATAAAGGAGCGCGCGCAGGCGGATCGCTCACGGCTATGGGACCGCGAAGGCACGCCGGGCGCGCGGCCCGGACCGTAAGACGGGAGGCCGGAATCCGCCGGACGGGCCGGGCGGGGGCCGGCCCGCCTGCCCTATACTGGCGCCTGCCTACCAGACCCGACAGCTCCGGCGTGAAACTCAAGCCAGCCCCCAACTCGATATTCGCCATCCTCCTGCGCTCTTCGTGGTGGATCAGCGCCGCCATCGCGCTCGTCCTGATCGCCAGCGCGCTGGCATCCACACGGCCGACGTTCACCGCGGTCCTGTTCTTCGCCGCCCTGCCCTTTCTCGTCATTGCGGCCATGGCGGCCTGGAAGCAACGCAACGTCCCTTCGGCCGCCCGCGTCGAACGCGCCACGAACGCGGCGCGCGCCATGCCCTGGGAAACATTCTCGAAAGTGCTGCAGGAAGGCTTGCGCCAGGACGGCTGCGAGGTCACCGTGCTGCAGGGCGGGCCGGCCGACTATGTGTTGCGACGCAAGAACCGGCTGGCCGTGGTCGGCGCAAAACGCTGGAAAGCCTCGCGCGTCGGCGTGCAGGCGCTGCAGGAGCTGAACGCCGTCCGCGAGACCCACGGCGCGCACGACGCCATCTACGTCACCATCGGCGAGATCAGCGCGCCGGCGCTGGCGTACGCGAAGGCCAACCAGATCCAGTTCATGGCCGAGGCCGAACTGACGCGCCTGTTGCCGCAGCTGTCGACATAGCGCGCCGCCCGAACGCGGGCCGGGTCAGAATTCGCCGGCGCGGGCGGCCGCCCCGGTTTCCATTGCGCCCGGCATGGCGGCCGCGCACTCGATCAGCGCGTTCTTCATGTCCATGATTTCCGCGATGTCGCCCTTGGTGCGGCGCCACACCACCGAAATCGGCGGTAGCGGAACCCGCGGGTTGACGGGCAGCACATGCAGGCGGCCGCCCTGCTGCAATTCGGCCGCCACCGAGGCAGGACATATGCCGAGGAAATTGCTTTTCTGCACCAGGGTCAGGCGCGAGGCCGAGGTAAGCCATTCCACTTTCGGCACGGGCGGCCGCAGCCCTGCGCTGACGAACTCCTCTTCGATCAATTTGCCGGTGATGGAGGTCGACGGCGGCAGCACCCAGTCGTACTGCGTCAGCATGTCCAGGGTGACCGTGTCCACCGCGCTCAGCGGATGGTCCGTGCTGCATACGATGGCAATGGCTTCCTCATAGAGGACCGCGCTGTCGAAATTGCGCGCGCCGGCCAGGCCCGCGTGGCTTTCCAGCAAACGGGTGACCGCGATATCGATGGCGCCCTGGTCCAGCGCGTCGAGCAGCTGCCGCGACGTGCCCTCGGCAATCCGTACGCGCGACCTGAAGCCGGCGCCGAACAAGCGCACCAGCGTCGTGGGCACAAGGGTATGCAGGCAACGCGGCAGCGCGCCGAGGTCGATCGACACACCCTGGCGATGCTCCAGCTCAGCCACGTCGGCCTGCATCTCGTGCAGCTCGCGCAGGATGACCCGCACGCGGCCCACCAGCACATCGGCAAACGGATTCGGCCGCATGCCCCGCCTGCCTCGCTCGAACAGCGTCACCCCGAACGTGGACTCGACTTCGCGCAGCATCTGGCTGGCGGCCGGCTCGCTCAGGTGCAGGCCCTCGGCCGCCTTGCGCAGGGATCCGTACTGCACCACCAGTTCGAGCAAGCGCAAGTGCTTGATCCGGATATGCCCCAGCCCCCTGGCCGCCGATTTCTGCATTTTGTTTTTCCGATCACTTGATAAGTTACTCCTATTATTAATTTATCACTGGCCCGGATAGACTGCTTTCCACCAAACGGAATACGTCACCACTTGCGCCGGGGCACACCGGTCGACCGAAACCCTGGAGACAGAATGATGTTGCAACGGCTTTTCGCAGTATTGCTGGCCGCCTCGACGCATGCAGCCGCCTGCGCGCAGACCCCTGCCCCGGCCTATCCGGAGCGAACGGTCCGTTTTCTGGTGCCCTATACCCCCGGCGGCAATGCCGATATGCTCGTGCGGCTGTTGTCGCTCAAGCTGACCCAGTATTGGGACAAGCCGGTCGTGGTCGAGAACAAGCCCGGCGCGTCCGGGACCATCGCGGTCAACACCGTCGCCAAGGCCGAACCGGACGGACACACCCTGGTCCTGGGCGCGGCGGGCAACCTGGTCGTCGCGAACAAGCTGATCAAGGGCCTGCCGTACGACCCCGTCGAGGACCTGAAAGCCGTTTCGGTGGTCGCCACCCCGCCCTTTGTCCTGGTCACGGCCGAGCAATCCAGGTACCAGGATGTCGCCAGCCTGGTCGCGGACGCCGGCCAGCGGCCCGAGCAGATCACCTTCGGCTCGGCCGGCATCGGATCGGCCAATCATCTTTCCGGCGAGTTGCTGGCCCTGATGAAGCGCGTCAAGTTCACGCACGTCGCCTACAAGGGCATGGGGCCCGCCCTCAACAACGTGGTGGCCGGCCGCATCGACTTCGCCTTCGCGCCGATTCCGCTCGTACTGCCGCAGATCCAGGCCGGCAAGCTGCGCGCGCTGGCCGTCTCCGGCACGACCCGCACTCAGGTCCTGCCCGACGTGCCAACCGTGTCCGAGGCGGGCGTCACCGGATTCGAGAGCGGCGCCTGGTTCACCGTCATGGTGCCGAAGAACACCCCCGATCGCATCGTCGACAAGATCAACCACGATCTGAAGTCGGCGATGCAGGACGCGGACTTCATCCGCAAGCTGGCCGAGGAAGGCGCGGTCCCGATCGGCAATACGCCCGCCGAGGCATCCGCGTCGCTCCAGTCGGAAATGGCCAAGTGGGGCGACCTGATCGACCGCCTGAATCTGCAGCCCATCTGACACGGCCGCAGCGCCGGCCTGGACGCAGCACCCTTTCCGAACCGCAATCCCGCCACGCACGCGTGGCAGGGGCAAACTCGTCCGCCGGTTTCGCAGCCGGCGGGCCATCCCGCAGGGAGAATGCCATGAACGAAGCATGCACGCCGACCGCCGCGTCGCTGGACTCATACCGGAACGCACAGGCCTGGTACGGGCCGCAGCTGGATAAACACCCGGAATACTGGGTGCATCACCTGACCGGCCCCGAGCTGGAGCAACTGGACCGGGCGGTGCGGCACGCCGACGCCGGCGGCAAGGACATCACGGAATTGAGCCAGGACGACTTCGAACTGGGCGAACTCGGCCAGCGCCTGCAACAGGTCAAGCATGAAGTGCTGCACGGGCGCGGCCTGTACCTGATCCGCGGCGTGCCGGTCGAACAGTACACCATGCGGCAGTCCGCCATTGCGTTCTGGGCGCTCGGAACGAACCTCGGCCTGCCCGTCTCGCAAAATGGCAAGGGGCACGTACTGGGCCATGTCGCCAACCTGGGGCTGGATTATGCGGACGCCGCCGTGCGCGGCTACCAGACCTCCAACCGGCTTCCGTATCACACGGATTCATCGGACATCGTGGGCCTGCTGTGCGTCAGGCCGGCGAAGGCCGGCGGACTGTCCTCGGTCGTCAGCTCCACGACCGTCTGGAACGAACTGGCCGCCCGTCACCCTGAACACGCGCGCACGCTGCTGGACAGTTTTCATCGCACGCGCTGGGGCGAGATCCCGGAAGGACAGAAGCCCTACTCGTCGAGCCCCGTCTTCGCGCCCTACCAGGGGCGCATGTACGCCAACTACGTGCGCAGCGCCATCCGCAAGGCGCAGGCGCTGCCGTCCGTGCCACGCCTGAGCGCCCAACAGAACGAGGCGCTCGACTGCCTGGACGCACTGACATGCGATCCGGCGCTCTACCTCGACATGGACTTCAAGCCCGGCGACGTGCAGCTCCTGTCCAACTTCACCATCTTCCACTCTCGCACGGCGTATGAAGACTGGCCCGAAACCGAGCGGCGCCGGCATCTGCTGCGCCTGTGGCTGGCCTGCGAAGGCGGCCCGCCGATCCCGGAACCGCTGCTGCGGCGCAATGGCCTGGCCAGCAACGGCCGGCCCAATGGCATCGAGGTACCCGGCGTCAAGCCCAACGCGCCCCTCGTGCCCCAATAGGGGCGCGGGTCCAAGCCCCGTCCGCTCCACCGAACCGCGGAGCACGCACGCTCTGCCCACACCACCGTCGAGAAAACATGCAATTCGTGAACCTAGACCACGCCGGGCGCGCGATGGCCGCCGTGGCGCACCCCCATGGCTATGTCCTGCTGCCCGGCCCGGAAAACGGCGACTCGCCCGAACTGGGCGAGCGCATACGCCGGGAAGAAGACCTGCCCGCGCTCGGCGCGCAGGCGCTCGCCGCCGGCACGCCGCTTGTCGCCGGCTCGGCCGCCGTGCTCGCCCCCCTGCTGACCCGGCCCGGCAAGATCATCTGCCTGGGCCTGAACTACTACGATCACGCCAAGGAGGGCGGCCGCGACAAGCCGACGTATCCATGGTTCTTCCTGCGCGCCCCCAGCTCGCTGGTGGCCCACGGGCAAGCCGCATGGCTGCCCCGGGTCTCGGGTCATTTCGATTACGAGGCGGAGCTGGCCGTCGTCATCGGCAAGCGCGCCAGGCACGTCATGCCGGAACAGGCCCTGGACATGGTGCTGGGCTACGCCTGCTTCAACGACATGTCCGTTCGCGACTACCAGAAGAAAACACCGCAATGGACCGTGGGCAAGAATTTCGACCGTACCGGCGGCTTCGGCCCGGCGCTCGTCCTGGCCGGCGACCTTCCGCCGGGCGGGCGCGGCCTTGGCATCGCATGCCGGGTGAATGGACAGACGGTGCAGGAAGCCAACACGGACGACATGATTTTCGACGTCGCGGAGGCGATCGGCATCGTTACCGAATGCATGACCCTGGAACCCGGCGACGTCCTGGTAATGGGAACGCCCGCCGGCGTCGGCATGGCGCGGACTCCCCCGCTCTGGCTCAAGCCGCAAGACACGGTCGAAGTGGAGATCGAGCGCGTCGGCCGCCTGTGCAACCCCGTCCTGGCCGAGCCCTGATGCGGCGCGCGGCCCGGGCAGGGCAGGGCACGCCTTGCCCGTTTGGGCCCGCCGGCTCAGGCCGCCGTGGCCTTGCCGGCCAGCCGGGCAGGGTCGGCCGTTTCCAGGAATACCTTCAATGCATCCGCCTGATCCGCGGGCAGGTAGCTCTCGCGCAACTTGACCAGCGCCGGTCCGAACTTCTCCTGGATCTCGTCGCCGAAGCAGCTGAAGATCTCGGCAAAGTAGATCTCATGGCGCAGCAGCGAGTCGGCCAGGGTGACGATGGGCTTGTTTTCCGTATAGGAACCGTAGGCATCCCGGCCGACCTCGGCGACCAGGGCCTCTTTGTAGTCGCGCGTGACCGTGATCAGCTTGTGCGAGATGCCGACGCGTATGCCGTTGCCTTCGTGCAGATAGACTTTGCAGTTCTTGCCCAGCTCGAACGGCCGGACATCCTCGCCGAACAGGATGATCAACACCTTGACGCCGCGCCGGGCGGCCTTCTTCAGGCTGGGCAAATGCGGCTCCAGCGTGGTGTCCGCGGCCTTGATGCGAATCGTGTCGCGCGCCGAGCCGATCATCTTCTCGATATGCAGGCCGACCGCCGCCGCATCGTTGAGCGACCAGACCAGGTCTTCCTGCGGCAGGTGGCCGATGTTCTTCAGGCTTTCCTTCAGGTCTTCGCAGCGCAGCTGGGTGAGCTCGACCATCTGGTTGAAATAGCGGTTGGGATCGACGGCGACATACTTGACCGGATTCTCCGAAACCGCCTGCACGGCGCCATTCTTGCGCAGCGCCTCGAGCACGGAGTAGCAGTTGGCCTTGGGAATGCCGGCTTCCTTGCTGATTTCGTAGGCGGTTGCGTTGGGCGTGAGCAGAAGCGCGATATAGGTCTTGGCTTCGTAATCGCTGAAGCCCACGCCCTGCAGGTCCTTGATTATCTTCTCGTACGCCGATCTCGTATTGTTCATCTGGAAACTGCCTTGCTGTCGTGACCGTGCCGGGGCCTGCCTCAGATGCGGGACAAGATGGAGTAGTTGACCGCACGGCCCACGCCGTAGCGGAATCCTTGCAGGCGCAGCACCTGGTCCGCGGTAATGTTGGCGAGATTGACGCCATCGCCGAATTTCTCGAGCAGCGTCGCGTGGCCCTTCGGGAAGGCGTACGGGTCCGCCTCGATGAATATATTGCGAAACCAGTCCCGGGCGGCAATGTCCTTGAGTATAGCCGGATTGCTGGCGCTGACGCAGTCGATCTCGGACTGCTCGATGATGGTGTGATGCACGCCCATGGCCACATTGCTGCGGATGACACGCTCGAGTTGCGCCAGGCTGAACGGCTCGGTCGGGTTCTTCCTGCCGAACTCGTATATCACCTCGAAGCCATGCTTTTGCATCGTCTCTATATGACGCATGCGTTCGTCATCGCCGAAGTCGAGATAATTCTCCGAGACCTCGATCCTGGGCATGCCCAGTTTCTTCAGGTGCCGAATGTAGCCGTCCAGCTCGTTCTTCAGGTACGCATACTCGAACAGTATGCCGCCGGCGTATGGCTTAATGTCCGCATCCCGGTAGATCCGCACGGTCTCGCGCACGATCTCTTCGGGCAGGATCAGGGCGTTCATGGCGTAGATCTTGGCGTAATCGATGTAGTCGGCCACGCAACGCAGGTAATCGCGCAGGCTGGCGGGCCCCGTCCAGCCGAAACCGTCCGGACCGAAATCGATGACCGACGTGAGCCCGACGGCCCGCGGCTTCTTCGAACGGTGGTCGTGATCGAAACTCAACGGCGACAACGAGGCAACAGGTGCGGTACGCGGCTTGTCCATGATCGAGCCTTGACAACGGTTTTGACGGTAGTCGTATTATTCACTACTTCCAATATCCTGTAAAGACGCAGGCACCGGCCGCCGTCCCGCCAGGATCCGCAAGGAGACCGCCCATGGATGCACCCGCCCAAGAACCGCCGCGCACGCAGGCCCCTCCCTCACCGCTTTGCGTGACGGCCGATCCGGAACAACTCAGCCTGCCTTGCCTGTACATGCGGGGCGGCTCCAGCAAGGGCGGCTTTTTTCTCGCGGCCGACCTTCCGGCCGACCCCTTGGAGCGGGACGCGACGCTGCTGGCGGCGTACGGCTCGCCGGATGCCCGGCAGATCGATGGCATCGGCGGCGCCGATCCCCTGACCAGCAAGGCGGCCATCGTCGCGCGATCCGGGCGCCCCGACGCGGACGTCGAGTACACCTTCTGCCAGGTCGACCTCACGCGCGCCCAGGTCTCGACCGGCGGCAACTGCGGCAACATGCTTGCCGCGGTCGGCCCCTACGCGGTCCTGCGCGGCCTGATACCGGCCCGGGAGGGACAGAATCGCGTGCGCATCTACACCACCAACACCAAGCAGGTGGTGGAGGCCAGCTTCGCGGTGCGGGCCGGCGTGCCGTGCGTCGAGGGGCCCACGGTGGTGCCCGGGGTGCCAGGCAGCGGCGCGACGGTGGCCATCGACTTCGGCGACTGCGCGGGTTCCGTGTCCGGAACCTTGCTGCCCACCGGCCGGGCCGCCGACGCCATCGAGATCGACGGGCGCCCCGTCCGCGTCTCGCTGGTCGATGCGGCCACGCCGTTCGTCTACGTGGTGGCCGAGGACATAGGCGGCGACGCCACCACCACCCCGCAGGACATCCAGAACGACAGTGCGCTCATGGACCGCCTGGAGCAGGCGCGCGGCTGGGCCGCCGTGACGCTCGGCCTGGTCGACGACGCCCGCAAGGCGCGCGAGACCAGTCCCAACGTGCCGCGCGTGATGATGATATCGGCGCCGCGCGACTACGTGGCGGGCGACACGCCCATCAAGGCCGCCGACATCAACCTGTGCGTGCGCCAGCTGGCGATGCAGAAACCGCACAAGGCCCTGGCGGTGACTGGCGCGGTGTGCACCGCCATCGCCTGCCGCATCCCAGGTTCGGTGGTGCAGGAGCAATTGCGCGGCGATACCGGCAGCGAGATCCGGCTTGGCCATCCATCCGGCGCGCTTTCGGTCGATTCGCAAGTGGACCAGACACCAGCCGGGCCGCGGGTCCGCAAGGCCGCCCTGAACCGCACGGCGCGCCTCATCATGGCGGGCCAGCTGTTCATCGCGCGAGAGAAGATCCGCCAACTCATGCAACGGATGCGGTAAGGCCGCGCCGTGCGCGGACATTCAGCGAAGGAGAGGAGACAGATGAGCACACCCTATACCGAAAGCCAGGTCATGGCCCGCGCAACGATACCGATCGCGGTGGAAGACACCGGCATCGAGCACGACGAAGCGCAGGCGCGGCGCATCCTGACGATCTGCAATGCGTGCCGGTACTGCGAGGGATTCTGCGCGGTGTTCCCGGCGATGACGCGGCGCCTCGACTTCGTGAAAGAGGATGTGCACTATCTCGCCAATCTTTGCCATAACTGCGGAGCCTGCCTGCATGCCTGTCAGTACGCGGCGCCGCACGAATTCGACGTCAACATCCCTCGCACCTTGGCCAAGGTGCGCCTGAAAACCTATTCCGAGTATGCGTGGCCGAGGGCGCTGGGGCAGCTCTACGACCGTAACGGCCTGACGCTGTCGCTGGCGACGGCCGTGGGGCTCTCGCTCTTTCTGGCGCTGCTGGTCTGGCTCAAAGGCGCCCTGTGGCACGCCCCGTTGCAGGGCAATTTCTACGCCATATTCCCGCACAACCTGCTGGTGGCCATGTTCGGCCTGGTCTTCCTGTATGCGGCACTGGCGCTGGGAATCGGCGCAACCCGCTTCTGGCGCGGCACCCGTAAGGACGCCGCGCCGCCGTCCTCGGCCAGCGGCGCGGCCGCGGAGGCTTCGTTCGACGTCCTGACGCTGCGCTACCTGGGTGGCGGACACGGAGAAGGCTGCAACGAAGAAAGCGCGCGCTTCACCCTGTGGCGGCGCCGCTTTCATCACATGACGTTCTACGGCTTCATGCTGTGCTTCGCGGCCACCGGCGTAGCCACGGTCTATCACTACGCGCTGGGCTGGCAGGCGCCCTACCCCGTACTCAGCCTGCCCGTACTGCTGGGCACGGCCGGCGGCATCGGCCTGCTGATCGGGCCCGCCGGACTCTACCTGCTCAACCGCAAGCGCCACGCCGACCATGGCGACCCCGCCCAGCATGCGATGGACCGCGGATTCATGGCCCTGCTGTTCTTCGTGAGCCTGACCGGCCTGCTGTTGCTGGCGCTGCGCGACACGTCATGGATGGCGGTGCTGCTGGCGGTACACCTGGGCTTCGTCATGGCCTTTTTCCTCACCATGCCGTATGGCAAGTTCGCCCACGGCATTTATCGCAGCGCCGCACTGCTCAAGAACGCCGTCGAGAAACGCACGCCCGGCACGCTCAATGTAGGCGCTGACTGAACCAACCCCTGGAGGAACGGATGATAGACGTACTGGTGATTGGTGGCGGCAACGCCGCGCTGTGCGCCGCCCTGTCGGCGCGCGAAGCGGGCGCGAGCGTTCTGCTGCTCGAAGCCGCGCCGCGCGAATGGCGCGGCGGAAACTCGCAGCACACGCGCAATCTGCGCTGCATGCACGACGCACCGCAGGACGTGCTGGTGGAGAGCTACCCGGAAGAAGAATACTGGCAGGACCTGTTGAAGGTCACCGGCGGCATCACCAACGAGCACCTGGCCAGGCTCGTCATCCGCCGCTCCTCCAATTGCCGGCCGTGGATGCGCAGCCATGGCGTACGGTTTCAGAACTCGCTGTCCGGAACCTTGCACCTGGCCCGTACCAACGCATTCTTCATGGGCGGCGGCAAGGCCCTGGTCAACGCGTACTATCGCAGCGCCGCCGCCCTCGGGATACAGGTGCGCTACGACACGCCGGTGGCGGCCATCGAGCGCGACGGCGAACGCTTCGTGGCCGCCGTCCTGGAAGACGGCGCCCGCATCGAGGCCGGCAGCTGCGTACTGGCGGCCGGCGGCTTCGAGTCCAACCTGGAGTGGCTCGACCAGGCCTGGGGCACCAACGAGAACGGCGAAAGGCCCGCGCTGCAATTCCTCATCCGCGGCACCCGATACAACCGGGGCGTGCTGTTGCGGCACATGCTCGACAGCGGGGCCGACGCCATCGGCGACCCCACCCAGGCCCATATGGTGGCCATCGACGCGCGCTCCCCGTTGTACGACGGCGGCATCTGCACCCGCATCGACTGCGTACCGCTGGGCATCGTGGTCAACCGCGCCGGCCAGCGCTTCTATGACGAAGGCGAAGACTTCTGGCCCAAGCGGTACGCCATATGGGGCCGGCTGGTGGCCCAGCAACCCGGCCAGATCGCCTGGTCCATCATCGACCGCAAATCGATCGGCCGCTTCATGCCGCCCGTGTTCCCAGGCACGCAGGCCGACAGCATCGAGGCGTTGGCGCGCAAACTGGGCCTGCCCGTGGAGCAGACCAGCCGGACCATCGCCGAATACAACGCCGCGTGCATATCCGGCACGTTCGACCACACCGTGCTGGACGACTGCCGCACGCAGGGGCTGACTCCGGCCAAGACCCACTGGGCCAGCCCCATCGTCGAGCCGCCCTTCCAGGGCTTTCCGCTCAAGCCGGGCATCACCTTCACCTACCTGGGCCTGAAGACCGACGACACGGCCGCGGTCCGCTTCAATGACCGGCCCAGTCCGAACCTGTTCGTGGCGGGCGAAATGATGGCGGGCAATATCCTCGGCAAGGGCTACACCGGGGGCATCGGCATGGCCATCGGCACCGCCTTCGGCCGGATCGCCGGCGCCGGCGCGGCGCAGCACGCCCTGGCCGGGCGCCGCCAGGCCGCCTGAACGCAACGGCCCGCCTGACGGCGGGCCGCTTTTCGGACCGGATCGAGAACTACTGGTTGAAGACGATCAGGCGCTCTTCGGTCATCTCGCGGGCCGCATAACCGGGCCCCTCCTTGCCGAAACCGCTGTCCTTGACGCCGCCGAACGGCATGACGTCGCACCGCGCGCTGGAGGTCTCGTTGATATGCACCGTACCGAAGCGCAGCGAACGAACGGCGCTCATGATACGGGCGTGATCATTGGTGAAGATACCGGCGGCCAGGCCATAGGGCGTGTCGTTCGCGCTGGCCAGGACGTCATCGAAGCGGGCAAAGCCCCTGACCGACACCATGGGCGAGAACACCTCGGTGCTCCAGGCCGAGCAGGACTCTGGCACGTCGGCCAGGACGGCCGGCTGCACCACCGCTCCCTGGCGCTCGCCGCCGCGCACCAGGCGCGCGCCCGCCTCGACGGCCTCGGCGATCCAGGCTTGCGCCCGCGTCGCGGCCGCCTCGCTGATCATGGGGCCCACCCGCGTCGCGACGGCGCGCGGATCGCCGGCGGGCATGTCGTCCAGGTAGCGGGACAAGCGTTCGATCAGCTCGTTCTTGAGCGCGTCCTCGACGTACAGCCGTTGAATCGATGTGCACACCTGGCCGGCCTTGCGGAACGCCGCGTTGGCGATCCGCGGCACGGCGGCCTCGAGATCGGCATCCGCGCAGACAATGGTGCTGGCGATGCTGCCCAGCTCCATCTGCGTGCGCCGCAACCCGGCGGCACGCTGGATGATGCGCCCGACCCGGGTACTGCCCGTGAATGTATAGAACGCCACATCCTGCTCTTCCAGCAGCCACGTACCGACGTCATCGCCCTCGCCCTGGACCACGGCCAGGAACTCGGGCGGCATGCCGGCCTCGAGCAGCACCCGCGCCAGCAGCGCGCTGGTCAGCGGCGTGAAGGCCGACGGCTTGAGCACCACGGAATTGCCCGCCGCGAAGGCCGGCGCAACCTTGTGCAGCACCGTGTTCAAGGGCGCGTTGAACGGCGTGATCGCCGCCACCACGCCCACCGGGACACGCACCGTGAACCCCAGCTTGTGCTCCGCGCCCGGGCTGGCCTGGAACGGCACCATGCTGCCGGTCAGACGCAGCGCTTCGTCGGCCGACAGTTCCAGCGTCACCTTGGCCCGCGTGAACTCGGCGGAAATGTCGTGAACGGTAAAGCCGCCCTCCACCATCATGACGGCCTCGAAGTCCTGACGATAGGCGTCCAGCAGGCCGGCCGCGCGGCGCAGGATGGCCGCGCGTTCGCGCGCCGCCGGCGCTCCCCGGTCGGCCGCCGCCTTGCACTGCGACACCGCCTGTGCGACCTGCCGGCGGCTGGCGCGGGAGACCTCGGCGGCGGGCGCCAGGGTATATTTGTCCAGCACCGGAAAGCTGCCCTCTCCCGCCTGCCAGACGCCGTCGATCAGGATGCCTGTGTACTCAGCCATCAACCGTTGCGCAATCCCGTCCGTCACGTTCATCGCTTAATCCTCGTATGGGCGCAACGCCCGCGCCCTCGGGCCTGATGCCGCGGGGGCGGCCGGCGCCCCCGCGGTTCATTGTCGCGCATCCCGGCGCGGCGGCGTCAAGCGGCGTGCAGCGCGGGAGTCTGGCCAGCCGCCTTCAGCGGTCCGATCAGGTCCGCGATCGCCTTCTCGTCCTCCAGGCGCATCAGGCGCTGCGAAAACTCGCCGCTGACCTGGCTGGACGTTTCGACCATGTCCACCAGGCCGGTGAACTTGTCGGTCAGCTCCTGGTCGGTCAGCGGATTGCTGGGCTCGCCCTTGGGCTCGGCCTGGTCGCGCTGCAGCACCCGCCCGTCCTTCAGCGTGACCGCCATGGCCGCCTGGCGGCCGGTGACGCCGTACGCAGGCTCCATGATGAGACGCGTGCGGTCCGCCGCGGCCTCGTGGACGCGCTGGTCGTTGAAACCGTCCCAGTACTCCCGCAGGCCGTTGCGGCCGCCCGCCAATGCCAGCGCGACACCGAACTCGGTGCTGCCCATGGCGGCGTTCAGGTTGGGCGCCTTGGGCTTGGACGCCTGGCGGATCGACAACTCGCACATGCGCACGTCGATCTTCTCGACGTCCTCCTGGCGCACCCCCTCCTCGAAGAACTGCTGGGCCAGATCGATGGGGCCGTGCGCATAGCGGCAGGCGGCATGCGGCTTGAAGCCGACCTCCATGATGACGAAGCGCTCGCCCAGTCCGTCGAGCAGGTCGTCGACGCGGATATCTTCGCAGTAGGCGTTGAAGAAGCCCTCCTTGCATTCCAGGGCCTTGCGCGGGCCGGCGAAGCCGCGGCTGGCCATGACGGCCGCCATGGTGCCGTTGAAGGCCGATTTGCCGGGACTGAACGGCTTGGCCATGCACGGATCGTCCAGGTATGACTGGATGCCCGCCGACTGCATGGCGGCCAGGCCGATCGCCGCCGCGATGCCTTCTTCGTCGCAACCAAGCAGCTTGGCGCCCCCGGCGGCCGCGCCGAACAGGGATACCGTGCCGGTGGTGTGAAAGCCGCGCTGGCGATGTCCGGGGTTGATCGCCTTGGCGATGCGGACCGCCACTTCATAGCCGGCGACGATGGCCGTGATGACGTCGCGGCCGCTTTTGCCGTTGGCCTCGGCCAGCGCCATGATCGAGGGAATCATGACCGAACCGCCCTTGATCAGGCCCGACCCATGCGCGTCATCCAGCTCCACGCCGTGGCCCAGCATGGCATTGCACATGGCCGCCAGCGGCGCGGGCACCTTGAACCCGTAGCCGATGACGGTGGCCTCGGGCTTGCCGCCCCATTCGCGCACGATCTCGACCACGCGCCGCGCCGGTTCGCTGATGGCCGAAGCCGCGACCTGGTTGCCCAGTCCATCGCGAATGATCAGCTTGGCCTTGTGCAGCACCTCCTCGGGCAAGTCCTCGAACTTCAGGTCGTGCACCAGTTTGGCGAAACGGCGGGTCAGGCCCTGGAGTTTGGCGGCGGTTTCCTCGTTCATGCTCATTTCTCTCACCTCGGTATGGTTGACTGCAAATTGGGAGTATCTAATGATACTACTTTAAATCGGGCGCGCCAATATGGAATGCGGCCGGCATAGCCGGCCCGCCGCGCGTCACGCCGCCACGCGCCGCTCCATGCTCATGGATTTGTCGACTTCGGCCGACAGGATGCGCGTCACCTCGTCCTCGTACGCCTTCACGCCCTCGTCGCCGGCGCCCCTGGGATGGGGCAGGTCGATCTTGATGTCGGCAATGATGGAGGACGGCCGCGCGCTGAATATCAGCACGCGGTCGGCCAGCAGCACCGCCTCCGACACACTGTGCGTCACCATGACGATGGTCTTGTTCGCCTCTGTCCAGAGGCTCTGCAGGTCATGGATCATGTAGTTCTTGGTCTGCACATCCAGCGCGCCGAATGGTTCGTCCAGCAGGATCACCTCCGGGTCGTAGGTCAGCGCCCGGGCGATCGCCACCCGTTGCTTCATGCCTCCGGACAGCGTGGACGGATACGCATCCTCGAAACCGTCCAGCCCCGCCAGGGTGATCCACTTCTGGGCGCGCCGCCGCGCTTCCTGCGGCGGCGTCTTCTTGATGTCCAGGCCCAGCGTGACGTTCTCCATGACGGTGCGCCAGGGGTACAGGACGAACTCCTGAAAGACGATGCCGCGATCCGGACCCGGGCCGCGTATCGGTTCGCCGTCCAGTTCGACGGCGCCGCCTGAAATCCCTTCGAAACCTGCGATCACATACAGAAAGGTGGATTTGCCGCAGCCGCTGGGGCCGATGATTGCGACAAACTCCCGTTCCCCGATGCTGCAGGTCGCATCCTTGATCGCCAGTACGTCGCCGAACCGCATGCTCACGTTCCTGGCCACGATCTTGTCCCTTGCCATCTCCGTCTCCCGTTTCGTTGTTTTCAGCGTTCGACCTGGACGCCCCATTTACCGACCGTACGCTCCTCGAACGCGCCCATCAGCACGTTCTCGATCAGATAGCCGAGCAGCGCAATCATGATCAGCCCGCCGTAAATGGTGGTCATGTCCATGAACTCGGAGGCCTCGTAGATCATGAAGCCCAGCCCGTAGGAGCTGGCGGCCAGCATTTCCGCGGCGATCAAGGCCCGCCACGCATAGCCGCTGCCCAGCCGCACCCCGGTGATCAGGTACGGCAGGATGCCGGGAACGATCACCTTGAAGAAGATCTGCAGGCGGCTGGCCCCCATCGAGCGCGCGACCCAGAACACCTTGACGTTCATGTTCTCGATGCCGGCCACTACGTTGAGGATCACCTCGAAGCTGGCCGCGATGAACACGATCAGGATCGTGGTCTTGTTGTCGACGCCGATCAGCAACAGCAGGATCGGCGTCCAGGCCAGCGTGGGCACCGGCATGAACAGGCTCAGCAAGGGCTTGAAGACGAACCGCCCCCAGCGGGTCAGGCCGATCAGGATGCCGATCAGGGTGCCGACGGCCGCCGCCAGCGCAAGGCCGGCCAGCAGGCGCATCATGCTGTAGTACACATGGCGGTATAGCTGTCCGCCGTGGACATCGGCTCCGGAGTCCGACCAAAGCGTGGAGAAAATACTGCTGGGCGGGGGAAACAGGAAGTCGCTGACCAGGCCGGAACGCGCCAGGAATTCCCAGATCAACAGCGGCACGCCCAGCGAGACCAGGGGCACCAGAAGCCGGTCGAAAATCCTGGCCCCGTCGCCGCCAGGCATGGAGGAAGCCATTGCGCTGCTCATTTCGATCCTCCCATGCGCGAGGCGCCATGCCATTTCCTGATGGTGCGCTGCTCCAGCACGCCGAATATCCCGTATTCGATCGCCATGCCGATCAAGGCCAGCAGCGCGATGCCCACGAACATGGTCGAGACGTCCATATAGCTGCGGGCGGCGAAGATCATGTAGCCCAGGCCCGTGCTGATGGCCGCCAGCATCTCGGCGGCGACCAGCGTGCGCCACGAGTGGGCCATGCCCAGCTTCAGGCCGGATATCAGCGCCGGCAGGCAGGAGGGCAGCAGGACGTTCAGCAGTACGTGCCGGCGCTTGCCGCCCATGCTGCGCACCACCCAGATCGACTGTTTGCTCACCGCCTTGACGCCTTGGATCGTGCTGTAGAGCACAGGGAAGAACGCGCCCAGGAAGCATACGGTGATGATGGTCCGGTCGCCCTGGCCGAACGCGACCAGCAGAATGGGGGTCCACGCGACGGCGGGCAATGGCAGCATGACGCTCAGGATCGGGCTGGTCCATTTGTGGACCGACGGCATCAGGCCCAGGCAGAAGCCCAGCGGTATCCCGATGAGCACGCTCAGCGCGAAGGCGCTGATGGCGCGATACAGGCTGGCGCCGATGTGCTTGAACAGCATGCCCTGCTCCGGCCCGGTGGAGAAGAGTTGCTCGCTGGCGCGAGCGAAGATCATCGACGGCGAGGGAAAGATGTTCGAGGCGATCCACCCCGCCCTGACGGCGAGCTCCCAGAACACGAGCAGGGTGACGATGGGCAGCATGAACCGGCCGAACTCGGCGTACGCGGCGAAAGCGCCGGGAGTACGCCGCGCGGCAGGCCTGATCATGACCGTGTGGGCTGTGGTTGCGGCAAGCGGCTTCATGGGGTCTCCGTGATTCGGCTCACTGCCTGGCCTTGGCAAGCGCGGCAGCCCGCTCGTAGTACGACTTCTGAACCAGCTTGCCGAACTCCGGCATGGCATTGATGCGTCCGGCGGCGATCATGGGCTCGGCTATGGCGGGCAGCTCTTCGAGCAGGCGATCCTCGATCCGCGGATCCACCACGATGCGCGAGACGGCCAGCTCCATCGCCTTGGGCGGGATGCTGACGCCGGACTTGCCCAGCTGGGCCGCGATCATCTCGCCAGCCTTCTTGGGATCGGTCGTGGTCAGCTGCGACATGTCGATCATGGACGCGATGTACTTGGCGACCGCTTCGGGGTGCTTGCCCGCATACTCGCGATTGACGAGGATAAAGTTGGGGCTTTCGTTGACGCCCTTCATCGACTGGATGCGCTTGACCGCGCCGTTGACTTCCGCCAGGGCGACGTGCGGCTCCCAGGCCAGGCCGGCGTCGACCACGCCGCGGTTCACCGCCGCCGCGATATCCTCGACCTTCATGTTGACGAAGCGGAAATCCTTGGGACTGAGCTGGTTCTTCTCGAGGTACAGCATCAAGGTGCCATGCGCGCCCGAACCGCTGACCACCCCGATCTTCTTGCCTTTGAGATCGGCGATCGATTTGTACGGGGCCTCCGGCCCGACGATGATGTCGTAGCGGTCGCCGCCGTACTGGTTGGCGGCCACGATATAGAACACCTCGGGCTGCTTGGCCGCCATGGTGACCAGCCGCGCCGCCGGACACCACGTCCACGCGGCCGGCCAGGAACGCCTTGAGAGAGTCGCCGGCCGAACTGTAGGTCGAGATTTCCGTTTTCAACCCGTAGGGCTGGGCCCAGTCCCGGGCCTGGTACAGCTCGTCGGTGGGGACCGCCTGCAACCCCAGGCGTATGGTGTCCTGCGCCTGGCTGGCGCAAGCCGCAACCACACCGAGCAACGCGCCGGCCAGCCGGCGGCAAATGCGTGACTTCATGGTCAGTCTCCTTGGCTTGTTATCGATCCGCCTTTGGCAGTATCAATTGATACTACCTTTGTGAAAGCAGTCTAGCGAAGTTTCCAGCGCGCAGCAAGCGGCCGTTACAAAGTGGGAGAGGATGGGCCGGCGCCGTCTGTCGCGGCCTGGCTGCCCGGGTCGCTCCGGGCGTCGCGCCGCAGCAGCTCCACCCCTTGCGGCAAGGCGATGCGGTCGAACACCTCCAGCAGCGCCTAGAGGATGCGCCGCGCGCTCGTGGACATGTAGCGCAGGCGCCGTGTCACCAGGCAGATCTCGCGCGTCAGCACGGGATCGACCAGCGCGCGGAAATCGAACTCGGGAAACGGGCCGGTCCCGGCCGACAACGCGCCGACGATGGAATACGTGCCCGGCAGCTCCAGCATGGCGTAGAGCGTGGTGCTGCTGGATACCGCGTCGCGCTGCTCGTCGTACAGGCGCGCGGCGGCGGGCAAGGCCGCCAGCATCGCGCCCAGCGCGGTGTCCGGCGTGAACTGCACATAGCCTTCGGCGGCGAGGCTGCTCCAGCGCACCGGCCCCTCGCCCTCCAGGCGAAAGGCCGACGAGCGATACACCACGCCGTACTGGTCGCGCAGCAGCGGAACGTATTCGAGCTCGTCGAACGCGATATGCCTGCTGGTCAGGGCAAAGTCGATCCCCATTGAGCACCATGCGTTCGATGCGCGTCGCGTCGGCATCGCGAACCGTAAAGGTGATATGGGGAAAACTTGCCTTCAGGTGCGGGATGGCCGGCACCAGCAGCGCCTGCACCACGGACGGGGCGCTGGCCACATGGACATGCATGCGGCCGCCCTGGCCGAACGCCTTGAGATCGCGAATGGAGGCGTCGAAGCCATGGACGACCCGCTCGGCTTCCGCCTTGAAGTGGCGGCCGGCGTCGGTCAGCTCCACATGCCGCGTCGTGCGCTCGAACAGCTTCAGCCCCACCGCTTCCTCGAACTGCTGGATCGCGGCGGTCAGCGACGACTGCGACAGGAACATGCGCGAGGCCGCGAGGGTGAACGAACGGGTTTCCACCACTGCCAGGAAGCAGCGCAAGTGCCGCAGCGAAACGCGACGGTCCATACCTCTTTCCCCTCAGGCACTCGGCGAGTGATTTATCGGTTGTGCCGAATAATCTATTCGAAATATTTGTTTGTATCAATTAACCGGCATTCCTAGTATGGCCACTCCAGCACCGATCACGTCCGCAACATGCCCTGCCGGGCACGCGCGGCGCCACACACAGGAGAGCAGGCATGGGGGCAATCGCAGCGCATGAAACCGGCGACACCGCGGCCACCGCGGCATGGGACGAAACCGTCTGGCGCATCCTCAAGAAAGAGGACATCCGGCTGGTGACCTACGTGCCCGACAAGGTGCTCAAGCCGCTGATCGACCGGGTCGAGGCCGACGACCATTTCCAGGTCGTCTGTCCCGCTCGCGAAGAAGAGGCCCTGGGTATCGTCTGCGGCGCGCAGATGGCGGGCATGCGCAGCATCCTCCTGACCCAGACCAGCGGCTTTGCCACCCTGGCCAATGTGCTGGCGTCGCTGCCCGTGCCTTACGAAATCCCGGTGGTGATGGTGATATCGGAGCGCGGCGCGCTGGGCGACCGCCAATTGGTCCAGGTACGGGTATGGCAGACCATGCGCCCGATCCTCGACTCCCTGGGCATTCCGCATCACACCCTCACGCACGCTGACGAGGTCGAGTTCGTGGTCGAGGAAGCCATCAGGCAGGCCTTCGCGACGCGCTCGCCCGCCGCGCTCATTCTTTCCCCCAAATTGACCAAGAAATCCAGCGACTGAGGAGATCCGACGATGCATCCCGCCAGCAATTCCGCGGTCACCCGCGACAGCGCCGCGGTCATGAGCCGCTACGACCTCACCACCCGGCTAGTCGGGCGCCTGGACGACGCAGCCGTCATTGGCGGCATCGGCTCGACCAATCACGATCTCTGGGCCAGCGGCCAACGGCCGCAGAATTTCTACATGCTGGGCAGCATGGGGCTGGCCGTGCCCATTGCGCTGGGCGTAGCCCTGGCGCAACCGTCGCGCAAGGTCATCGCGCTGGAGGGCGACGGCTCCCTGCTGATGCAGCTCGGCACATTGGGAACGGTCGCGGCCTGCCGGCCCGCCAACTTGACCATCATCGTGTTCGACAACGGCGTCTACAACATCACCGGCGGGCAACGCACCCTCACTTCCCACACCATCGACGTGGTCGCGATGGCGCGCGGGGCCGGCTTGCGCAACAGCCACTGGGCGGCCGATCCGGCGCACTTCGACGCGCTCGTCGAACAGGCGCTGCGCGGCGACGGCCCGAGCTTCATCGCCACCCGCACCGACAGGCAGCTGGCGCGGATGTTCAGCGAATTCAACCCCACCAAGATCCGGCAAGGCTTCTCGGCCGGTCTGGGCGTGGCCTGAGCCCTGGCGCGCCGGAGAACCACATCATGCGTTTCGCAGACAGAATGGCAAGGATCGCGCCCTCCCCCAGCTCCATGGCTGGCCAGCGCATGCGCGAACTGCGGGCCGCCGGCCGCAACGTGATCGGGCTGACCGCCGGCGAACCCGACTTCGCCACCCCCGACAACATCCAGCAAGCCGCGCTGCGCGCCATGCGCAACGGCCAGACGAAATACACGGACGTGGGCGGCGTACCGGAGCTCAAGGCCGCCGTGGCCGAGAAATTCCGGCGCGAGAACAGCCTGGCGTACCGCCAGGACCAGATCATCGTGTCGTCGGGCGCCAAGCAGGTGATCTTCAACGCCCTGCTGTGCCTGGTGCAGCGTGGCGACGAAGTCGTCATCCCGGCGCCATACTGGGTTTCCTATCCCGATATGGTGCGCTTTGCCGGCGGCACGCCGGTCGCCGTGGCCTGTGCGCAGCAACATCGCTTCAAGCTGCAGCCCGACGAGCTGGAGCGGGCGATCACGCCACGCACGCGCTGCCTCATCCTGAACTCGCCCAACAACCCCAGCGGCGCGGCGTACGACGAGACCGAACTCAAGGCCCTGGCGCAAGTGCTGCTGCGGCACCCGGACATTTGCGTCATCACGGACGACATCTACGAGCACTTGCTGTACGACGGCCGCCGCTTCGCCACCATCGCCGCCGTGGAGCCGGCGCTGGCCGACCGCGTGCTGACCGTCAACGGCGTCTCGAAGTCGTACGCGATGACGGGCTGGCGCATCGGCTATGCCGGCGGACCGGCGGCCCTGATCGCCAACATGGTCAAGCTGCAGTCGCAAAGCACGTCGTGCCCGAGCGCCGTGAGCCAGGCCGCCGCGATCGAGGCGCTGACCGGCCCGCAGGACATCATCGCGTCGTCCAGAAAGCTGTTCCAGGCGCGGCGCGACCTGCTGGTCCGGCGCATCAACGCCATACCGGGATTGCACTGCGACACGCCGGACGGCGCCTTCTATGTCTTCGCCTCTTGCGCCGGCCTGGCTGGCAAGCGCACGCCGCAGGGGCGCACGATCGACAACGACACCGACCTCGCCCTGCACCTGCTCGACGCCGAGGGCGTGGTCGTCATCCAGGGAGACGCCTATGGCATGCCCGGCTTCTTCCGCCTTTCCATCGCCGCGTCGGAAACCCTGATCGAAGAAGCGCAACGCCGCATCGCGGCCGCCTGCGCCGCGCTGCATTGAAGGCGCGGCATTTCCAGCACGAACGGAGAACTGTCTTGGCTGAATGGTCCATTGGCATTGATATCGGCGGAACGTTTACCGATCTGGTCGCGCTCGACTATGCGGGCGGCAAGCTGCATAGCCTCAAGATGCTGACCACGTACGACGATCCATCCCTGGCGGTCATGGAAGGCGTGCGCCAGTTGATGGCCACGTGCGGCATCGCCGCGTCCGAGGTCGGCCGCGTGGTGCATGCCACCACGCTGTTCACCAATGCCCTGATCAGCCGCGCCGGCGCCAGGACGGGCCTGCTGTGCAACCAAGGCTTCATGGACGCGATAGAGATCGGCAACGAACGCAAGTACGACCTGTACGACCTGGCCATCGACCGCCCCCCGCCACTGGTGCCCCGGGACCTGCGCCGCGAAATTCCAGGCCGGCTCGACGCGCATGGCAACGAGCTCGAACCGCTCGATCGCCAGGCGGTCGTCGCCATGGCGCGCAGCCTGGCCGACGCCGGTGCGACCTCCATCGCCGTCTGCCTGTTGCATGCCTACGCATCGCCGCGGCACGAACAACAGGTCCACGCCTGGATCCGGCAAGCCCTGCCCGATGTCAGCCTTACGCTGTCGTCCGAGGTGGCGCCGGTCATCCGCGAATTCGAGCGTGGCTCGACCACGGTCGCCAACGCTTACATCAAGCCGCTGGCGGATCGCTATCTCGCCGCGCTGGAAGACAAGCTGGCCACGCTGGGCTTGCGCAGCGGCGTACTGATGATGCTGTCCAACGGCGGCCTCGGCCACCTGCGCCAGGCGCGCCGCAATCCGATCGAACTGCTGGAATCCGGACCTGCCGGCGGGGCGATCGCCGCCGCCCACTACGGCGTCTGCGACCAGCAGCCGGACCTGCTGGCCTTCGACATGGGCGGCACCACCGCCAAGCTGACCCTGGTGGAAGGCGGCGCGCCGTCCATCGCCCACAGTTTCGAAGCGGCGCGGCGCAAACGTTTCGCCGAAGGCAGCGGCCTGCCCATCGGCATCACCACGGTTCACCTGATCGAGATCGGCGCCGGCGGGGGCAGCATCGCGCATCAGGACGAACTGCAACTGCTCAAGGTCGGCCCCTTGAGCGCGGGCTCCGAGCCGGGCCCTGCCTGCTATGCGCTGGGTGGCGAGGCGCCCACGGTCACCGACGCCAACCTGCTGCTGGGATACCTCAACCCCGACTATTTCGCCGGCGGCTCGCTGCGCATCGACAGGGACCGGGCGCACATGGCCGTCCGGACCCTCGCCCGGCAGCTGGACCGGGAAACCGTGGACGTTGCCTGGGGCGTCCACGACATCGTGGCCGAGAACATGGCGGGCGCGGCGCGGGTGCACCTGGCCGAATGCGGCCGCGACGCCGGCGATTTCGTGTTGTTGTGCACGGGCGGCGGCGGACCGCTGCACGCCTATTACGTCGCGCAAAAGATCGGCGTGCGGTCCATCATCTGCCCGCCGGCCGCCGGCGTGGCCTCCGCTTACGGCTTGCTGATCGCCCCCGCGCGCGCCGATCGCTCGCGCACCGCCAACTTCCGGCCCGAAACCGGGTCGCTGGCCGACCTGGAACGGGAGTTCGCCGCGCTGGAAGCCCAGGCGCGCGAGCCCCTGGAGCTGGTACAGGACCGCTTCGGCCCCATCGAGATCGTGCGCCACGCCGACGGCCGCTTCATCGGCCAGGCCTTCAATCTGTCGGTCCGGCTACCCGCGGGCCCCTATGACCAGGAAGGCGGCGAGGCTACGGCCACGCGGACCGTACTGGTCGCGGCCTTCAAGCAGGCATACGAACAGAAGTTCGGACGTACGCCGCCCAATGTGCCGGTCGAACTGGTCAACCTGCGCGTGGCGGCCGAAGCGCCGCCGCGCGTGGCATTCGTGCCCGAGCCGCTGGCTGGCGGCGCGCCCCCCGAACCCAAAGCATGGCGACAGGTGTTCTTCAAGGAGGCCGACGACTTCGTGCGCACGCCGGTCTATGACCGCGCGGCGCTCACGCCAGGCTTTCACGCCGCCGGACCGGCGCTGGTCGAGGATGCCGGCTCGACCCTGGTGGTGGGGCCGAAAGGCGCCTTGCTGCAACTGGCCAGCGGCAATATCCGCATCACGATCGAGGAGTGAGCATCATGAAAACCGCAGACCGGCCCCATGCCATGAACAGGCGCCAGGACGCCATCTTCCTGGAAGTATTCTGGGCGCGCGTGCGTTCGATCGCGGACGAAGCGGCCAAGCTGATCGTACGGACCTCGTTCTCCACGCTTTCGACCGAAGCCAACGACTTCACCGTGGTGGTGACCGACTCCGCGGGACGCTGCCTGACCGAAAACTCGGGCAGCATCCCGGCCTTCATCGGCACCCTGCCCGCGACAGTGCAGGCCGTGATCGCCAAGTACCCGCACCACACTTTGCGCCCGGGCGACGTGTTCATCACCAACGACCCGTGGATCGGCACGGGGCACCTGAACGACGTCTGCCTGGTCAAGCCGGTGTTCCACCTGGGCAAGGTGGTGGCGTTCGCCGCCACCGCGGGCCACGTGCCGGACATCGGCGGGCGCTTTCGCTCCGTCAATGCCCACGAATTGTTCGAAGAAGGCCTGCAGATACCCGTCATTCGCCTGCTCGACCAGGGCGCACCCAATGAGGCGATCCTGGACATGATACGAACCAACGTGCGCACCCCCGACCAGACCGCGGGCGATATCTGGTCGCAAGCCAGCGCGGTCGAACTCGTGGCGCGTCGGCTTGGCGAAGTACTGGTGGAGTACGCGCTGCCGGGGGTCGACGATATTGCCGAGGCGCTGTTCGAACGCGGCGACCGGGCGCTGCGCAAGGCAATCTCGGCGTTGCCGGACGGGCAGTACCGGTATGCGATGCAGACCGACGGATTCGAACAGCGGCTGGACCTGGCCGTCACGGTACGTATCGAAGGCGATGCCATCACCTGCGACTTCACCGGCACATCGCCGCAGCAGCCGCGGGCCATCAACTGTCCGCTCGGATACACCACCGCCATGGCGGTCTACGCCATCAAATGCCTGCTGGTCCCGGACATTCCCAACAGCGACGGCATGCTGCGCGCGATCCGTGTAGAGGCGCCGGAGCACTCCCTGCTCAACCCGGCGCGCCCCGCGGCGGTCGGCGGCCGGGCATCCACCGGGCATTACCTGCCGGTACTGATCTTCGGCGCCATGCACGCGGTCCTGCCCGAGCGGGTCATGGCCGGCGCCGGCTCGCCGCTGTGGAGCGCCAACATCAGCGGCACCGGCGCCGATGGCCTGCCGATGGCGACGGTGCTGTTCTTCAACGGCGGCATGGGCGCGACCTGCGGCAAGGACGGCGCGGCGGTCATGTCGTGGCCCAGCAATATCTCGCCCACGCCGGTCGAAGTCGCCGAACGCGACATACCGCTCTTTTTCCGCTACAAGCGCCTGCGCGTCGACTCCGGCGGCCCGGGGCAATGGCGCGGCGGCCTGGGCGAGGAGGTCTGCATGGTCAGCCGTCACGACAGGCCCCTGTCGGTGGTCTTTCTCGCCGAGCGCACACGCGAGCCGGCGCCGGGCCTCGGCGGCGGCCAGGCCGGCGTGCCCGGCGCGGTATGGATCAACGGTGTGGCGGTCGATGTCCGCGAGCGGCACCTCCTCAACCCGGGCGACGAACTGGTCATGCGCACGCCCGGCGGAGGCGGCTTCGGACCGCCCGGCCAGCGCGACCCCGCGCTGGCGGATCACGACTACCGGCTGGGCTACAGTGCTGCGCCGGGCACCGCGCGCCAATCCTGAACACAACGGCCGGACACGCCTGGCCGCGTTGCATTTCGAGCCACACAACGGACATCCAAGGAGGTGCAGCATGAGAAGGCAGATCCTGTTACCCGCGCTGGCGATCGCCGGCGCCATGATCGGCGCGGCGGCGTCGGCGCAGCCCCGGGTGGAAACGAACAAGCCCATCAGCATCGTCGTGCCGTTTTCGCCAGGGGGCTCGACCGACGCCATGGCGCGCATCCTGCGCGAAGGCTTGGCCAAGGCGCTCAACGAACAAGTCATCGTCGTCAACCAGCCAGGCGCCAGCGGCTCGGTCGCGGCGGCTGCGATCAAGCGAGCCGAACCCGACGGCAAGCATCTGTTCCTCGGCACGATCGCCGCCCTGTCCATCTACCCCGTGCTCTATGCGTCGCGCATCGAGTACGACCCGCTCAAGGATTTCACCCCTGTCATGCTGGTGGCCACCATGCCGCTGGTCGTGGTTGTGCCCGGCAACTCGCCGTTCAAGACCTTGCAGGAACTGACGGCCTATCTCAAGAAGAACGGCGAGCAGGCCAACTACGCCTCGGCCGGCAACGGAAGCTCGCCCCATCTGGGCGCGGAGCTGTACAAGACCATGGCGCACGTGAACGCCGTCCACGTGCCGTACAAGGGAGGCAACCCCGCCCTGCTGGGCCTGGCAAGCGGCGAGACGACCTTCATGGTCGCGGTCGCGCCCGAGGTCAAGCCCTTCATCGAAGCGGGCAAGCTGCGCGCGCTGGCTGTCACCACCCAACAGCGTATCGCCGAACTGCCGGACATTCCCACCGTCAGCGAATCGGGCCTGCCCGGCTATGAGATCACGTCCTGGTACGCTTTCGTGGTGCGGGCCGGCACGCCCCCCGCCACCGTGGCCAGGCTGCACGACGCGCTGGCCACCGCCTTGAAGGACAACAATGCCGTCAACACGCTCAAGGGCATGGGTTTCCTGATCGAAGGCGGCGCCCCGGACCAATTGCATGCGCTGATGAAATCGGAACTGGCCAAGTGGCGGCAGGTGGTGGACACGGCACGGATCTCCGCCAAATGAAGCGGCCCGTCCCGCACCCGTCCACGGGGCGCCTGCACGAACACCTGGACCGGCGCTACGGCGGCGCGGCCGCGCCGCCGCTGACGCTTGCCCATGCGGCGGGCTCGGATATGCTGTCCCTGCTGTTGCCGCATCGCAGCGTGCGCGCCTACGCCGACACACCGCTGGACGATGCCGTGCTCACGGCGCTCACGGCGGCCGCCCAATCCGCCGCCACGTCGTCCAACCTGCAGGCATGGAGCCTGGTGGCCGTTACCGACCCGGCGCGCAAGGCCAGGCTGGCCGAATTGGCGGGGTCCCAGCCGCACGTCGTCCAATGCCCGCTGTTTCTCGTCTGGCTCGCCGACCTGTCGCGCCTGGCGCGCGTGGCGGCCGGCCGGAACGCCCCGGCCGCGGCACTGCCTTTTCTTGAGCTCTACACGCTCGCCCTGGTCGACGCGGCGCTGGCGGCGCAGAACGCGGTCGTCGCCGCCGAAGCGCTCGGCCTGGGCACGGTGTTCATCGGCGGCCTGCGCAATCGGCCGGAACGGGTCAGCGCCGAACTCGGTCTGCCCGCGCAGTGCTTTGCCGCCTTCGGCCTGTGCGTGGGCAACCCCGATCCGTCGCGGCCAGCATCCATCAAACCCCGCCTGCCGCCGCCGGCTGTCCTGCACCGGGACCAGTACGCCACCAGTTCGGAAGCCGATCTGCTCGAACGGTACGACGAACGGCTCGCGGCATTCCAGGCCGCCCAGGGGCTGCCCGCGCCGGGCTGGACGCCGCAGGTCGCGCGCCGCGTCGCCGGGGCGCGCAGCCTGGCCGGACGGGACCGGCTCAGGCAGGCCCTGGGCAATCTCGGCTTCCAGCTGGAATGACCCGCGCCGCCGGCTGGGCGAAACGGAATCGGAATTACTTTATGATTCCAGCAAAACAGCCGGACACCCTAGCTTGAAGAACTTGGCCCAGCAGTCTGTGGAAGAAAACGGCCTGAGCGGCCCGCGCCAGCAGCGGGCCCTCGTTACCGTGACGCTGGGCGTCACGATAGCGGTCATGGACGGTGTCATCGCCAATACCGCCCTGCCGCTCATCGCCCAGGACCTGGCGGCGCCCGCCGCGACCTCGATCTGGATCGTCAACGCCTACCAGATCGCCCTGTTCATGGCGCTGCTACCCCTGGCGGTGCTGGGCGAGTCGTTGGGGTACCGGCGCGTCTACCTCGTCGGCCTGTACGTGTTCACCGGCGCCTCGCTCATGAGCGCGCTGGCCGGCAGCCTGACCGCGCTGGTGCTGGCGCGAGTGATGCAGGGCCTGGGCACCGCCGGCATTCTCAGCGTCAATCTGGCGTTGATCCGCTATATCGTGCCGCGCGAGCGCCTGGGACGCGCGATCGGCATGAACGCCACGGTGGCGGCCATCGCTTCGACGGCCGGCCCGGTTCTGGCCAGCGTGGTGCTGTCCATCGGCAGTTGGCCCTGGCTGTTCGCCATCGGCGTGCCGGCGGGCATCGCCGCCATCCTCACCGGTTCGCGATCCCTGCCCGAAAGCCATCGCCGCGAAGGCAGCTACGACTGGCGCAGCGCCATCCTGAGCGCCACGGCGTTCGGCCTGGCGCTGCTTGCCGTGGTCACCTTCTCCCATCGCCTGCCCGCCTTGCTGGTGCTGGGCCTGCTGGGGATGGCGATCGCCACGGGGTGGTTCCTGGTGCGGCGCCAGCGCGCCGTGGAAGCCCCGCTGCTGCCCCTGGACCTGCTGCGCAAGGCGGCGTTCAGTCTTTCGCTGTGCACGTCGATCTGCTCGTTCGCGGCGCAGACGCTGGCCTACGTCGGACTGCCGTTCTACTACCAGCTGGTATTGGGTTTCAATGCCGTCGATACCGGCATCCTGCTGGCCCCCTGGCCGCTGGCGCTGGCCGCCATCGCGAGCAGTTCGGGCAGATTGGCCGACCGCTGGGGCGCCGCGGTACTGGGCTCGATCGGCATGGCGCTGCTGGCCGCGGGACTGCTGCTTCTGGCCGCGCTGCCACGCGAACCGGCCATCACCGACGTCCTGCTGCGCATGGCCATCTGCGGCGCCGGCTTCGGCCTGTTCCAGCCGGCCAACAACCGCGCGATCATGGGCGCGGCCCCGCCTTCGCGCAGCGGCGCGGCCAGCGGCATGCTGGGCACGGCGCGCCTGCTGGGCCAGGCGGCGGGCGCCGCCCTGGTGGCTTATCTGCTGGGCCGTGCCGGCCCGCAAGGCGCCGTGCAATGCCTGTACGCGGGTGCGGCGTGCGCGGGAGTGGCCGGCGTAATCAGCCTGGCGCGGCTGAGGCGCCGCTAGGCCGGCGCGCCCATGATCAGGGCAACGCCGGGCAGCGGCATGTCGGCGCCAGTCCGGCGATGCATGCTCACGCTCCTTGCTGTCCGCGCTGCAAAGTAGCGGCGCATTCGGTCAGGAACGCAGGTCCTGGCTTGGTTCCGAGCCGGCAGCGGCGTCCGTCAAACTTGCAGGAAGAGGCATGCCGACGCGATACAGATGCGTACGGTTGCGCCCGCCCGCCTTGGCGGCGTACAGGGCTTCATCGGCGCAGCGCATGACAGCCTCCAGCGAGGCGCCATGCGCGGGATAACAGGCCACGCCGATCGACACGGTGTAGGACACGCCGGCCTCGGTGGGCGCGGCCTCGATCGAACGGCGTATGCGCTCGGCCAGCTGGGGCGCCTGCGGCACGTCCACGTCCGGCAGCAACACGGCGAATTCTTCGCCGCCCAGGCGCGCCAGGACATCCTTGGTACGCGCGCTGGAGCGCAGGATCCCGGCCAATGACTGGATCACCTCGTCGCCGGCGGCATGGCCGTGGGTGTCGTTGATGATCTTGAAGCGGTCGATATCCAGGGCCAGCACCGTCATCGCGCCGTCCTGCCATGGGGTATTGCGCAGGTACTCCTCCAGGCCCCGGCGGTTGAGCAGGCCGGTCAGCGGGTCGGTCAGGCTGTCCTGGCGCAATTGCTCGAACTTGGTGCCAATCTTGCGGCGCACTGCCATGAGCGCGTTCTTGATCTGCAAGGCTTCGCGATACCAGGCGCGCACACTGAGCGCGCCATCGGCGGCGCGCGGGTTATCCAGCTCGGCGGCCGCCCGCGCCAGCTGCGACAATGGCCGCGAAATGCGGTCGGCCAGCCACCACACGCACAACACGCCCAGGGCCACCCATATGGCCAGCGCATAGACCGTGCGGCGCACCAGCAATTGGGTGGCGGCCACCACGCTGCTTACCGGCCGCTGGGCCACCACGCCCCAGCCGGTGGCGGGCACCACGGCATAGCCGGCCAGCATTTCGGTGCCCAGGGTGTTGACGAAGCGCTGGGCGCCGCCGCGGCCGGCACGCACTTCGGCAAGCAGCGGGTTGCTTGTCTGGCTCTCGCCGATGCGGGTGGCCTGCGGGTGGTACAGCAGCACGCCCTGGCGGTCGACGGCGTACTGGTAGCTGCCGTTGCGGTGGTCGCGCTCGCCCAGCAGCGATTTCAGCGCGTTGCCCTCATGCAGGTAGAACAGCCCGGACAGCACGCCGGCAAAGGCGCCGTCCGACCCGAAGACCGGCTGGGACATGGCGATCAGCCAGCGCCCGGTGGGCGCGATGAACGGGTCGGAAATCAGGGCGCCGCGATGTTCCAGCGCCTGGCGCATCTCGGCCGAGACAACCGGCCGCCCGACGATATTGCCGGCATGCGGGGCAACCGCCCGGAACACGCCGTTGGCATCCACATAGGTAACGGCATTGAAGCGATTGGTCTGCGCCTGCAGGCGCTCGACCTCCTGGGCGATGACGCGGCTGTCGGGCCGTTCGCCGATCTTCTGGGCGCCATAGGCCAGATCGCGCATGGCGTTGGCCAGCAGGTCATCGGCCGCCAGCGCCAGCTTGCGCGCATAGACACGGTTGTCCTCCAGCGTGGAAGACAGCAGGATGTCGCGCTGCACCACCGCGCTGGCATAGAGCGTCCCGGCCAGGGCCAGCAACAATGACAGCATGCTCAGGCCCAGGATCAGGCGGCGCAGATCGAGTTGGCGCATCATCGGGGAACGTAACAGGCAAAAGCGCCATCTTATCCTTATCCGACCCCGTCACGGTTGCAGTTTGGAGGCGAAGGCGGGATAGTATGGTAAGCCGGGCAGCGCGCACGACGAACCGGCAAACTCCGGGAGATGGTCATGAAGAACGTCATAGCCTGCATCAGCAGTCCCAGGCGCGTGCAGAGCATTTGCGACTATGCGATCTGGGCCGTGCGCCGGCTCGGCAGCGAACTGGAGCTCCTGCACGTCGTCGAGCGCGAACAGGATGCGGTGCCCATCGCGGACCTCAGCGGCGGGATCTGGATGGGGACCCAGGAAACCCTGCTCAAGGAACTGGCCGAGCTCGACGAGCGCCGCCAGCAGCTTGCCCAGGAGCAGGGGCGCCAGCTCTTGCAGGCAGCCACCGAGCGGGCGCGCGAGGCCGGCATACAAGGGCTGGCCGGGCTGGCCCGCCAGGGCTACCTGGTCGATGTGCTGCTGGAGCTCGAAGACGACGCGCGCCTGTTCGTGATGGGCCAGCACGACCGGCCCACCAAGCCGTCACGCCTGCTGCCCGACCAGCACCTGGAAGCGGCGGTGCGCGCGCTGCACCGGCCCGTCCTGGTGGCCGGTCCCAGTTTCGTCACGCCGACCCGCTTCCTGGTTGCCTTCGATGGCAGCGCCACCTCCCGCAAGACCGTGGAAATGGTCAGCCGCAGCCCGCTGCTGCAAGGCATGCAGGCCCATGTCCTGACCGCCGGATCGGACGCCGGCGAAGCGCGCCAGGCGCTGCAATGGGCGCGCGAACAACTGGCCCAGGGCGGTTTCGACGCCATCACGCACCATGCTGCCGAGCGGCCGGCCGATGCGCTGGCGGCCTACGCCGGGCAGCACGGCATCGATATGCTGGTCATGGGCGCCTACGGGCATTCGCGCATCCGCCAGCTGGTGCTGGGCAGCACCACCACGGAAATCCTGAGCCGGGTCTCGCTGGCGGTGCTGATCCTGCGCTAGGCGGCGCGTCAGCCGCGCTTGCCGTCGAGCAGCCCCGACAGCGACGCCAGCAGGCTGCCGGCATCGAAGGATTGGCCCGACTCGGCCTGGCCGCCCGGCGTGGCGGTATCCACCAGGCCCGGCAGCAAGCGGCTCAGGTTGGCCAGCACGTCGCCGCGGTCCTGGCCGGACTGCTGCGCCATCTGGTCGACCATGCCCGGCTCCAGCACCGAGTCCAGCTGCGCCGGCGTCACGGGCTGGTTGGGCCCGGCGCTCACCCACGAGGCGATCACCTCGCCCAGGCCGCCTTGCTGGAAGCGCTGGATCAAGGCCGTCAGGCCGCCGGGGTAATTGTTCAATTGCGCGACCAGGATGGGCAGCAACGCTGCCATGCCGCCGTTGGCCGAGCGCTCGTCGCCGCCACCCAGGGCGCCGCCGGCGATCGACGTGAGAGAATCGAGAAGACCCATGACAGGCTCCCAAGAGAAAGAAGGGGAAGCCAGTCTAGCGCATCCGTCCTACGCGGCCGTGCCCGCGCGGCGCGGAAATTGCAACCATTTCCGCGCCACCCTTGGCGGCGCGCCGAACCCGGCCGGCGCTACGGCGTGCGCAGGGCCTTGAGCGTCTTCTGGCCGGCGCGCCCGTCGGCCGGCAGGCCCAGCTGGCCCTGCACGGTCTGCAGCGCCTGGCGCGTACGCGCGCCGATCACGCCATCCGGCTTGCCGATATCGAATCCGCGGGCAAGCAGCAGCTCCTGCAATTCGCGGCGTTCGGCGCGCGACAGGCCGGGATCGTCGGTGGGCCAGGCGCGCGCGAACGGCAAGTCGCCGCGCAGGCGGTCCGACAAATGAGCAATGGCCAGCGCGTAGCTCTCGGCCGCGTTGTACGAATACAGCGCATCGAAATTGCGCAACACCAGGAACACCGGACCTTGCGCCCCGGCCGGCGCCAGCAGCGCCGCGGGCGCATCGCCCGCCGGCAGCGCGCCGCCGTCCACGCGCTTGATGCCGCGCGCCTGCCAGGCGCTCATCGGCTGCTTGTTGCGGCGTCCGGTGCCGGCCAGGTCCATGCCGGCCGGCAGCTTGACCTCGAAGCCCCAGGGCTGCCCGGTTTGCCAGCCGGCGCGGCGCAGGAAGTTCGCGGTGGAGCCCAGGGCGTCGGGCACGCTGTCGACCAGGTCGCGCCGCCCGTCGCCATCGAAGTCGACCGCCAGGCGCAGGTAGGTCGACGGCATGAACTGCGTCTGGCCGAAGGCGCCGGCCCACGAACCGGCCAGGCGCTCGGGCTGCATGTGCTCGTCCTGGATGATCTTGAGGGTGGCGAAGAATTCGCCTCGGAAATAGCTTTGCCGGCGCCCGAAGCACGACAGCGTCGAAAGCGACGTCAGCAAAGGGCGTCCGCCCAGGTTCTTGCCGAAATTGCTTTCGACTCCCCAGACGGCCACCACGGTCGCGGGGTCGACGCCATATTCGGCCTGCGCCCGCGCCAGTACGTCGGCATGCCGGGCCAGGGCCTGGCGGCCGTCCTCGATGCGTTCCTCGTCGACCAGGCCCGCCATGTAGTCCCAGATGGGCGTCTTGAATTCGGGCTGCGCGTCCAGGAAGCCCAGCACGTCCATGTCCGGCGCCAGCGACGCGGTCTGCGCGTCGTAGGTGGCTGCCTGTACGCCGCTCTTGATGGCGTCGCCGCGCAACTGCTTCAGGCAGGCGCGATACGCATCGAGGTCGGCGGGGGTGGCGGCGGCGGGCGCGGCCAGCGCGGGGGTGGCCGCCGCGGCGAAGGCCGTGGCGCACAACAGGCGTAGGTAGGCTTTTTTCATGTGCACCATTCTAATTCGGGCGGCCGCCCGCAGACATGCCCGCGCCGTTACGCCTGCAACAAGGCCCGCAGTTCGTCCTCGTCGAAACCGGCCGCGCGGCGGGCCTCGAGGTTGAACGGGCCACGCAGGCGCGGCGCCCCGTACCGGGAAGCGAGCTGCGCGTACTGCGCCACCGGATCGAGGCCGCGCTGCGCGCACAACGCCTTGTACCAGTGGTTACCGATGGCCACATGGCCGATCTCGTCGCGCAGGATGATCTCCAGAATGGCGGCGCCATCGGCGTCGCCGGCCGCGGCCAGCTTGTCGCGGATCAGCGGCGAGGCATCCAGGCCGCGCGCCTCCAGCGTGCGCGGCACCAGCGCCAGGCGGGCCAGCAGGTCGGCGCGCGTTTTCTCGGCCATCTCCCACAGGCCATTGTGGGCCGGAAAGTCGCCATAGGCATGGCCCAACCCGGACAGATGACGGTTGAGCAGGTCGAAGTGATAGGCCTCCTCGCGCGCCACCTTCAGCCAGTCGAGATAGTAGGCGTCCGGCAGGCCGCCGTAGCGCCACACGGCATCCAGCGCCAGGTTGATGGCGTTGAACTCGATATGCGCCAGGGCGTGCAGCAAGGCGGCGCGCCCTTCGGGCGATTGCACCGAGCGCTGCCGCACCTGGGACGGCGGCACCAGCTGCGGGGCGGGCGGCCGCCCCAGCAGGCCGGCCGGCTCGGCGAGGTCCTGTTGCGCGCCCACCGGCGCGCCAGCGTCGATGGCCGCCACGGCCGCCAGCTTGTCGGCCCAGGCAGGCGTCATCAGGGCGTCCAGCGCCTGGGCGCGCAGACTGGCTCCGGCGCCAGGCACTGCTATGCTTGCTGCTTCCATTGTCTTCTCGTTGCGAAAGGCATGCCGGGCCTGTGGCGCCGCGGCATGGCCACATGGCGACTTTATCATTGGCCATGCCCTCCTCTGTCGAACTCTCGGTGCAAGCCGGCCTGGACCACTTCGATGCGGCCCAATGGGATGCGCTGGCCGGCCCGCAGCCGTTCGTGCGCCATGCCTTCCTGCGGGCGCTGCACGATACCGGATGCGCCAGTCCAGGCACCGGCTGGACGCCCTGCTTCCTGGCCCTGCGCCGCGCGGGCCTGCTGGCCGGCGCGGTGCCGCTCTATGCCAAAAGCCACTCGCGCGGCGAGTATGTGTTCGACTATGCCTGGGCCGACGCCTACGCGCGCAACGGCCTGCCCTACTACCCCAAGCTGCTGTCGGCCGTGCCGTTCACGCCGGTCGGCGGGACGCGCCTGCTGGCGCACACGCATGCCGACCGGCTGCTGCTGGCGCGTGGCCTGATCCAGCTGGCCCGGCAGTTCGAGGTATCGTCGCTGCATGTCCTGTTCCCGAGCGATGACGACCTGCTCGCCCTGCGCGAGGCCGGCTACCTGATCCGCGCCGGCGTGCAATTCCACTGGCGCAACGCGGGCTATGCCGGATTCGACGACTTCCTGGCCGCGTTCAGCCACGACAAGCGCAAGAAAATCCGCCAGGACCGCAAGAAGGTCGCCGCCGACCGCGTTTCGTTTCGCTGGCTGCGCGGCGCCGACATCGATGCCGCGGCGCTGGATTTCTTCTACCAGTGCTATCGCCACACCTACCTGGCGCACGGCAACCCGCCCTATCTGAACCTGGAGTTCTTCCGGCGGCTGCATGCCGAGATGCCGAACGCGCTGGTGCTGATCCTGGCCGAACAGGACGGGCAGCCGGTGGCGGCGGCGCTGAACCTGCAGGCCGACGGCGTGCTGTACGGCCGCTACTGGGGCGCCCGGCGCTACATCCCCGGCCTGCATTTCGAAACCTGCTACCTGCAGTCCATCGAATACTGCATCGCGCACGGCCTGGCCAGCTTCGAAGGCGGCACGCAGGGCGAACACAAGATGGCGCGCGGCCTGCTGCCCACGCCGACCTGGTCGGCCCACTGGATCGCCGACACGCGCTTTGCCGCGGCCATCGACGATTTCCTCGGCCACGAAACCCACGCCATCGACGAATATCGCGACGAACTGGCCACCCACAGCCCGTTTCGAAAAACCTGACACAACCTTCCGGTGCCTGTCCCCGCATGGGGACTGGCACCGGCAAACTTCCCAGGTGCCTGTCCCCGCAGGAATCCGGGTGCCTGTCCCCGCTGGGACAGGCACCTGGGTACCTGGGCACCTGCGCTACAGGAACCGATCCAGCAGCTTGCGGCTATGGCGGTCCAGCGCCAGCGCATCGCGGATCAGGAAGAAAATTCCGTGCATGTCGGTGATCAGCAGGGTATGGCCGGCCAGCCGGCGAATGTCTTCTTCGCCGCGCAATACGAAGGTGGCGTTGCCGCGGTCGGTCTCGACCTGCCAGGACGATGGCGTGGCGAATGTGGACACCGAGACAATGCGCCGGATCTCGGGCATGAATTCGCGGCTGGCCAGCTCTGCTTCGACCAGTTGCCGCTGCGCGGGCGGCAACTGCGCCACGTCGTCCAGCCAGGCCAGCTCATGCCCGTCGGCGCTGACCAAAGACAGGCCGCTGGCCGGAGCGCTGATCGGAAACGCGCGCACCGGCACCACGCCTTCATGTGCCCGGCCGTCGGCGCCGGTGAAAACCAGCCGGCCGGCCTGGTTGCGATGCAGCTGGAATGCGCAGTGGTTCATGGCGGGCTGCGCTCTCATGCGATGGCGGCGATGGCGTCGCTGCCGTCGTCGCCGCCTTCGGCCTGGCGCGTCTGTTGCGCCTGGTACAGCCGATAGTAGGCGCCTTCGCGCGCCATCAAGGCCTCGTGCGCGCCCTCCTCGACGATCTGCCCGCGGTCCAGCACGACCAGCCGGTCGGCCCGCCGCAGCGTGCTGAGGCGATGCGCGATGGCGATGGTGGTGCGCCCGCGCACGAGGTTGTCGAGCGCCTTCTGGATTTCCTTCTCGGTCGTGGTGTCCACCGACGAGGTCGCCTCGTCCATGATGAGAATGCGCGGGTCGATCAGCAGCGCCCGGGCAATGGAGATGCGTTGGCGCTCTCCGCCGGACAGCGCCTGGCCGCGTTCGCCCACCAGCGAGTCATAGCCATGCGGCAGACGCAGGATGAACTCATGGGCATGCGCGGCGCGCGCGGCGGCGATGATCTCCGCGCGCGTGGCGTCCGGCTTGCCGTACGAGATGTTGTCGGCGATGGTGCCGAAGAAGAGGAAAGGCTCCTGCAGCACCAGCCCGATGTTGCGCCGGTAATCGGCGATGCGCAGCGAGCGGATGTCCACGCCGTCGACCAGCACCGCGCCTTCCGATACGTCGTAGAAGCGGCAGATCAGGTTGATCAGGGTGCTCTTGCCCGAGCCGCTATGCCCGACCAGGCCTATCATTTCGCCCGGCGCGATCGACAGGTCCAGCCCGCGTATCACCGAACGGTTGCCGTAGCGGAACCCTACGTCGCGCAGCTCGATGTGGCCGTTCACGCGCGGCAGGTGCACCGGCTTGTGCGGCTCGGGCACGCTGGAGACGTAGTCGAGAATGTCGAAAATGCGCTTGGCGCCGGCGGCCGCCTTCTGCGTCACCGACACGATGCGGCTCATCGAATCCAGGCGCGTGTAAAAGCGGCCGATATACGCCAGGAACGCCGCCAGCACGCCAACCGTGATGTGCTTCTGCAACACCTGCCAGATGCCGAAGATCCACACGATGAGCAAGCCGATCTCCGTCAGCAGCGTCACCGTCGGCGAGAACAGCGACCACACGGTATTGACGCGGTCGTTGACCTCCAGGTTGCGGTTGTTGGCTTCGCGAAAGCGCTGCACTTCGCGCCGCTCCTGGGCAAACGCCTTGACCACGCGGATGCCCGGTATGGTGTCTGCCAGCACATTGGTGATCTCCGACCAGATCCGATCGACCTTCTCGAAACCGTGGCGCAGCCGGTCGCGCACCACGTGGATCATCCACATGATGAACGGCAGCGGCACCAGGGTGGCCAACGCCAGCCACGGGTTGATCGACACCAGGATCGCGGCGGTCATGGCGATCATCAGCACGTCGGTGGCGAAGTCCAGCAGATGCAGCGACAGGAATACGCAGATGCGATCGGTTTCGCTGCCGATGCGCGCCATCAGGTCGCCGGTCCGCTTGCCGCCGAAGTACTCCAGCGAAAGCTGCTGCAAATGTTCGTAGGTGGTGGTGCGCAGATCCGCCCCGATGCGTTCGCTGACCCAGGCCAGGATATAGGTACGCGCCCAGCCCAACCCCCAGGCCAGCACGGCCGAGGCCAGCAGGCCGGCCAGGTACAGCCTGACTTTGGCGTAGTCGATGGGCGCACCGTTCTGGAACGGAATCAGTACGTCGTCCATCAGCGGCATGGTCAGGTAGGGCGGAACCAGCGTGGCGGCGGTACCCAACAGCGTCAGCAGGAATCCGGCCAGCAGCGCGCCGCGATAGGGCCGCGCGAACCGCCACAGCCGCAACAGCGCCCAGGTCGCCGGCGGGGCGGCGGGCTCCTGGCTGCACTCCGGACAGTCTTCCCGGTCGGCGGGGATCGGCGCCTGGCAGGTCGGGCATGGCCGGGGGGATTCGCCTGCCGTCGGGGCCGCGCCGGCCAGGCGCAGGGCCTGGAGACTCTCGAACTGTTCCAGCAGGCGCAGGGCCGCCGGATTGCGGCCCAGGGTGAACCGCCAGCTTGCCAGGCGCCGCGCGCCGGCATCGAGCTCCAGGCTGGCGGCGCCGGCGTGGTCGTGCAGGGCCAGGCGCAGATCAGGGGAATACGGCCAGCTGGACCACTCGCGGCGGCCCGGCGCGCAGGCCAGGATGCGCCGGTCGGTTGCCAACACCATTCCCGTCTCGAAGCGCAGCCGCGCGTCGAGATCGGTTTCCAGCCAGGCCAGCACGGTTTCGCCTGCGTCAAGATGCGAATGAATCGCATCCCTCCACTCGGCCGGCACCTCGCGCCGGCCCGCGCCAGCTAGATTTTGTGGTTTTTTCATTAGAACGCGTTTCGAGCCACGGCCCGGCCCAAAAAGGCGATTCTCCGGCTTGCGGCCTCGGACCTGAAGCCTGTCCGTTCCTTACAACAGCGCGAGTTTATATGGGCAAAAAGGCGGCGTATAGTAGCAGCCGATTTTCACAATTTCCATACTTAGGAATTCTTCCGCCCATCCACGTGTTGGCACTTCCCAACCGGCCCTTCGCCCCTCGACTTTGCACGGGGTGACTTCGGCCTGCCAATGCGCAATCACTCCTCCATAACCATGAAAAAGAAAGACATTGAATTTCTCGATGTCGTGACTTTGCGCGGCCCCAACATCTGGACGTACCGTCCGGTGCTGGAAGCGTGGGTGGACATCGGCGAATTGGAGGATTTCCCCTCCAACACGATACCCGGCTTCTACGAGCGCCTGTCCGGCTGGCTGCCCACGCTGATCGAGCACCGCTGCAGCCCCGGCGTGCGCGGCGGCTTCCTGCAGCGCCTGCGCGAAGGGACCTGGCCGGGCCACATCCTCGAGCACGTCACGCTCGAACTGCAGAACCTGGCCGGCCTGCCGGGCGGGTTTGGCAAGGCGCGCGAAACCTCGCGGCGCGGCGTCTACAAGGTAGTGGTGCGCGCCTGGCACGAACAGGTCACGCGCGCCGCCTTGCAGGAGGGACGCGACCTCGTGATGGCGGCCATCGAGGATCGCCCGTTCGACGTGCCGGCGGCCGTCGCGCGGCTGCGCGCCCTGGTCGACTCGCTGTGCCTGGGGCCCAGCACCGCCTGCATCGTGGACGCGGCCGACGACCGCGACATTCCCTATATCCGGCTGTTCGAGGGCAACCTGGTGCAGTTCGGCTACGGATCGCGGCAACGCCGCATCTGGACCGCCGAAACAGACCGCACCAGCGCCATCGCCGAAGGCATATCGCGCGACAAGGACCTGACCAAGGAACTGCTGTCGACCTGCGGCGTGCCGGTCCCCGAGGGACGGCTGGTGCAAAGCGCGGTCGACGCCTGGGAGGCCGCGCAGGACATCGGCCTGCCGGTGGTCGTCAAGCCCTACGACGGCAACCATGGACGCGGCGTCTTCACCAACCTGCTGACGCGCGACGAAATCGAATCGGCCTATGCCGTGGCGGTGGATGAAGGCAGCGGCGTCATCGTCGAGCGCTTCATCACCGGCAACGAACACCGCCTGCTGGTGGTGGGAGACCGCATGGTGGCGGCGGCGGCGGGCGAACCCGCCTGGGTCACCGGCGACGGCGTATCCACCATCGAAGACCTGATCGGCAGCCAGATCAATACCGACCCGCGGCGCGGCCGCACTGAAAACCATCCGCTCAATCCGGTGCGGCTGGACTCGGCCGCGCGCCTGGAGATCGCCCGCCAGGGCATGACGGCCACCAGCGTGCCCGCCGCGGGCCGCAATGTGCTGATCCAGCGCAGCGGCAACGTGGCGTTCGACTCACCGACCGCGTGCATCCCAGCGTGGCGGCCACGGTGGCGCTGGCCGCCCGCGTGGTCGGCCTGGACGTCGCCGGCGTCGACCTCGTCACCGACGACATCTCGCGTCCGCTGGACCAAACGCGCGGCGCCATCGTCGAAGTCAACGCCGGGCCGGGGCTGCTCATGCACCTGAAGCCGGCCGACGGCCCGCCGCGCCCGGTGGGCCGCGCCATCGTCGACCACCTGTTCCCGGCCGACGACGACGGCCGCATCCCCATCGTGGGCGTGACCGGCACCAACGGCAAGACCGTGGTCGCGCGCCTGGTGGCGCGCCTGCTGCACCTGTCCGGCAAGCAGACCGGCCTGGCCTGCAGCGAAGGCCTGTACCTGAACAAGCGCCTGGTGCAGAAAGGCGACTGCGCCAATTGGGCCGCGGGGCGGCGCGTTCTGATGAACCGCTCGGTCGATGCGGCGGTGATCGAGAACGACAGCGGCGTCATCCTGGGCCAGGGGCTGGCCTATGACCGCTGCCTGGTCGGCGTGGTCACCAACATCGACGACGGCGACCACCTGGGCGATTTCGATATCAACGAAACCGACCGCCTGGTCGACGTGTTCCGCACCCAGATCGACGTCGTGCTGCCCGGCGGCGCTGCCGTGCTCAATGCCCGCGACCCGCGCGTGGTCCGCATGGCCGAGCTGTGCGACGGCGAGGTGCTGTATTTCGGCCTGGACCCCGCCCTGCCGACGCTGGCCGCCCACCTGGCCGACGGCAGGCGCGCCGTCTACCTGCGCGCCGGACGCATCGTGCTGGCGCGTGGCCGCGACGAAGAAGCCTTGGCCGACATCGCCGCGGTTCCGCTGACGCACGGCGGCCGCGTCGCGTTCCAGATCGAGAACGTGCTGGCCGCGGTCGCGGCCGCCTGGGCGCTGGACATTCCGGTCGAGCTGATACGCGCCGGCATCGAAACCTTCGACATCGACCAGGCCGACGCGCCGTGGCAGTTCACGCTGTTCGAGCGCAACGGCGCCTGCGTGGTGGTCGACGACGTGCACAACCCCTCGGCGCTGCGCGCGCTGCTGGCCGCCATCGAACAATTCCCCGCCAGGCGGCGCGCCGCCGTGTACTCGGCCGGCGCCGACCGCAACGACGATGCCCTGGTCGAACAGGGCCGCCTGCTGGGCACGGCGTTCGACCAGGTCGTGCTCTACGACGACGCCACGGTTGCCAGCAAGCGTCCCGCCGGGCAGGCGCGCGGCCTGCTGCGGCAGGGGTTGCGGCAATCGGCGCGCGCCACCGCCATTGCCGACGAGGCCGACCACGCGCGCGCCATCGCCCGCGTGCTCGACGACCTGCGCGAGGGCGACTTCGCGCTGCTGCAATCCGATGAGGCATTCTCCGGCCCCACCATAGACCTGGTGCGGCGCTGGATAGAACAAGGCTGAACCCGCGACTGCGCCCCTCTTGCCGCGCCGCCCGAACGGCGGCGCTTCTTCGACGACAGGAATCCCTGCCATGGAAGTTTCCCGAATCCGCGCCCTGCGCGGCCCCAATCTCTGGAGCCGCAACACCGCCATCGAGGCCATCGCCGCCTGCTCCGATGCCGAATGCGCGATCAACGGCATGCCGGACTTCGAGGCGCGCCTGCGCGCCCGGTTCCCGCAATTGGGCGTGCTGCAGCCGGAAGGCCAGCGCGACGCCATCTCGATGGCCCACGTGCTGCAGGCGACCGCGCTCGGCCTGCAGGCGCATGCGGGCTGCCCGGTCACCTTCGGACGCACGTCCCCCACCATCGAACCCGGCGTGTTCCAGGTCGTGGTCGAGTACAGCGAGGAAGACGTCGGACGGCTGGCGTTCGAACTGGCCGAAGCCCTCATCCGCTCGGCCCAGGACGACACGCCTTTCGACCTGCCCCAGGCCCTGCAACGCCTGCGCGACCTCGACGAGGACACCCGCCTGGGCCCGAGCACCGGCTCCATCGTCAACGCCGCCGTGGCGCGCAGTATCCCCTACCACCGGCTGACCCAGGGCAGCATGGTGCAATTCGGCTGGGGCAGCAAACAGCGCCGCATCCAGGCCGCCGAAACCGACATGACCAGCGCGATCTCGGAGTCGATCGCCCAGGACAAGGACCTGACCAAGATGCTGCTGGACGCCGCGGGCGTCCCGGTGCCGATGGGCAGCTCGGTCGACAGCGCCGCGGCGGCCTGGCAGGCCGCGCAGGCGCTCAGCGGCCCCGTCGTGGTCAAGCCCCGCGACGGCAGCCAGGGCCGCGGCGTGGCGGTCAATATCGAGACGCGCGACCGTATCGAAAGCGCCTTCGAGGCCGCTGCCGAAATCAGCTCGGAGGTCATCGTCGAACGCTACATTCCCGGCCATGACTTCCGTCTGCTGGTGGTGGGCAATACCCTGGTGGCGGCGGCGCGCCGCGATCCGCCGCAGGTCACCGGCGACGGCACGCACACCATCGCCGAGCTGGTGGCCCAGGTCAATGCGGACCCGCTGCGCGGCGATGGCCATGCCACGTCGCTGACCAAGATCCGCTTCGACGACATCGCCATCGCCACCCTGCGCAAGCAGGGCTACGAGGCCGACTCCGTCGCAGCGGCGGGCGCCCTGGTCGTGCTGCGCAACAACGCCAATCTCAGTACCGGCGGCGCGGCCACCGACGTCACCGACGAAGTCCATCCCGAACTCGCCGCGCGCGCCGTCACGGCCGCGCGCATGATAGGCCTGGATATCTGTGGCGTCGACGTCGTCGCCGAGACCGTGCACCTGCCGCTGGAGGACCAGCACGGCGGCGTGGTCGAGGTCAACGCGGCGCCCGGCCTGCGCATGCACCTGAACCCCTCGTTCGGCAAGGGCCGCGCGGTGGGCGAAGCCATCATCTCCCACATGTTCGCCGAGCGCGACGACGGCCGCATTCCGGTCGTGGCGGTGGCCGGCACCAATGGCAAGACCACCACGGTGCGCCTGACGGCGCATATCCTGGACTGCGCGGGCCACCGCGTCGGCATGACCAACTCGGACGGCGTCTATGTGGGCAAGCAGCGCATCGACACCGGCGACTGCAGCGGCCCGCGCAGCGCCCGCCGCCTGCTGCTGCATCCCGACGTGGATGCCGCGGTGCTGGAGACCGCGCGCGGCGGCGTGCTGCGCGAGGGCCTGGCCTTCGATCGCTGCAACGTCGCCATCGTCACCAACATCGGCATGGGCGACCACCTCGGGCTGGGCTATATCAGCACCGTCGAGGACCTGGCGGTCGTCAAGCGCGTGATCGTGCAATACGTGCAGCCTGACGGCATGGCCGTGCTCAACGCCGCCGATCCCATGGTGGCCGAGATGGCCAGCGCCTGCCCTGGCTCGATCACGTATTTCGCCGAAGACCGCAACCATCCCGTCATGGCCACCCATCGCGCCCAGGGCCATCGCGTGGTCTATCGCGACGGCGACAGTCTCGTCGCCGCGCAAGGCGGCGCCGAAGTCGCCTTCGCACTGGCGGACATTCCGCTGACGCGCGGCGGCGCGATCGCCTTCCAGGTGGAGAACACCATGGCGGCGCTGGCGGCGGCCTGGGCGCTGGGCATCGACTGGGACACCATCCGGCACGCGCTGGCCATCTTCGTCAACGACGCGCAAACGGCCCCGGGACGCTTCAACGTCTTCGATTTCCGCGGCGCGACCCTGATCGCCGATTATGGCCACAACCCCGACGCCATCCAGGCGCTGGTGCGGGCCATCGACACCATGCCGGCGCGCCGCCGCAGCGTGGTCATCAGCGGCGCGGGCGATCGGCGCGACGAAGACTTGCGCCAGCAGACAGAGATTCTGGGCGGCGCCTTCGACGACGTGATCCTGTACCAGGACCAATGCCAGCGCGGCCGCGCCGACGGCGAAGTGGTGGCCTTGCTGCGCCAGGGCCTGCAACAGGCGCCGCGCACGCGCCACATCGACGAAATCCAGGGCGAGTTCGTCGCCATCGACGCCGCACTGCAGCGGCTGGCCCCTGGCGACCTCTGCCTGATCCTGGTGGACCAGGTGGAAGAAGCCCTGGCCCACATCGCCAGCCGCGTCGCCGGGCAGCCATGACAAGCGCGGTTACCTGAGCCCGTCAAAGCGGCTCAATTCTTTGCTCAAATGTAACTAAGGCCGGCGCAAGCCGGCCTTTTTTTCCCTGCGCAAAATGCATCGCCAGCCACGCCGGACCATTTACATTTCCCCACACGCCGGTTTGACACCGCCACCGCCCCCTCTTACGGTAGAACCGTACGCTGATCAGTGTCCACACTCACTCGCGGCAAGGCATTCGGCAGGCACGGATCCCGCGCCGCAACGACCTAGAAGAGGACAACCATGAACAACGATATTGTTGCAGGCAAGTGGAAGCAATTGACGGGCAAGGCCAAGGCGGCCTGGGGCGAGCTGACCGACGACGAGCTCACTCGCACCGAAGGCAATGCCGAACGGCTGGCTGGCCTGATCCAGGAGCGTTACGGCAAGACCAAGGAACAGGCCCAACGGGAGGTGCGCGAGTTCTTCGACCGCAATCCCTGACTGACTGCTTCGTGACTCAAGGAGAAACATCATGCTGCACTACGCGGTCGTGTTTTTCGTCATTGCCATCATTGCAGCCGTACTGGGCTTCGGCGGCATCGCCGCCGGCGCGGCCGGCATCGCCAAGATCTTGTTCTTCGTGTTCCTGGTGCTGGCGCTGCTGTCCATCCTGGGCGGCGTCTTCAGGAAATGACGGGCTGCGCCAGTACCCGCTCCTGATCCTGGGCTTCATCGATAAAGGAGAATAACCATGCAAGTTCGCAAACTGTTCGTTGCCACTCTCATCGGCGCCACCGCCGCCATCGGTTCGCTGGCCCACGCCGCGGGCGAAGACAAGCCCAAGCAATCGGTGGGCGAGTACGCCTCCGATGCCACGGTCACCACCAAGGTCAAGGCTGCCTTCGTCGCCGACAAGTCCCTGAGCGCGCTGGACATCGCGGTCGAAACGAACAATGGCGTGGTGACGCTGACCGGTACGGTCGGCACCGCCACCGAGGCGGATCAAGCAGCGACCGTGGCGCGTGACGTCGAAGGGGTCAAGCAGGTCATGAACAACATCAAGGTCGATCCGGCCAAGGCCGCGAAATAAGTCATGACGCGGGGCCGCCGGGTGGTCCGGCGCGCCGTACGTGTACCGCCTTCGGGTTCGCCCGAAGGCTTTTTTTTGGTTCATCGCGCATTGCCGGGGAAGGCGGCACGGATTTTGAGGAAGAAGTATTCCTGGTCGCGGTAGCCGTAAGCGCGCCGCTTGATGACCTTGATAGTGTTGTTGATGCCCTCGACAATGCTGGTGTTCAGGGGATGTCGGCATCTGGCCAGGATGCCGTGCAGATAGCCTTTCAAGCGCTGAGCGAAGGTGTTCAAGGCGGCTATTCCGCTTTGCTCGGCCTGCTCGTACCAGTGGTTCCAGGCTTGTCTTGCCCAGGCAGGTCTTTGGTAGAACCAGAGCCGTTTGAGTTCGTCACGCAGGACATAGACCGTCAGCAGCGGCTGGTTGGCTTGCAGCAATTCGTCGAGCCGGACGGCCTGCTGCCGATCCAGGTTGTCACGGTTGCGCAGCAGCAGCCAGCGACTCGATTTGATGATCCTGCGTGCGGGACGATCCTGGCGTAGTTGATTGGCCTGATCCACGCGCACCCGATCAATGACCTCTCGTCCATACTTGGCCACGACATGGAACAAGTCATAGACGATCTCCGCCTGTGGGCTGTGGGCCTGGATCTCCAACTCGTAGGCGGTGGTCATGTCGATGGCAACGGCCTTGATGCGTTGGGCGGCCCCAGGCGGCAATTGTTCGAAGAACGCCCGGGCCGTCTCGCGTGAGCGTCCTGGGCCAATCCACAGCACCTGCCTGCCGATCGGATCGACCACCACTGTCGCGTAGCGATGCCCTTTGTGCAGGGCAAACTCGTCCATCGCCAAATACTCGATCTTGGACCAATCCGGTTCGCGCACCGACGCACGCAGCCGAGCCTTGTCCAGCGTCTTGACGGTATGCCAACCCAGCTCGAAGAACCTCGCCACCGCCTGCACGTTGCTCGATTGCAGCAATTGGCTGCAGGCCTGCGCCAGCCGATCCGTCACCCGTTGATATCGCCCCAGCCAGGCAAGCCGCTCCAGGCGCGGGCCGCCGCATTGCTCACACCACAAGCGTCGGCGCGGCACGTGCAGAACGACCCGATACTCGAATAACGGCAGATCTCGCACCCGTCGAACCGTGGTCTCATGCACCTGGCGACACCGCGCGCCGCACTGCTCGCACAGCATCACCTTGGCCGTTGGCTTCAAATAGATCGACAGCGTGCGCCCTGGGTCTTCGGGCCATTCCACGCGTTCGACGCCATAGCCCTGCCAGCCTCCCAGCGACTCCAGCAACTTGCGATCCAGCATCTCCCTGCACTCCTGATGGCAAATACCTGCCGTCAAGAATACGAAAACTTGCCAAACCCCTCCACGCTATTGCGCGATGAACCTTTTTTTTGTGCCTGTCCCCGCGGGGACAGGCACCCGCGCATCGGGACGGAACCGGCACCTGCCGCGTCCGCCGCGGCCTAGCGCGGCAGGCGGATCTCGCCGCGTCCGATCTCGATCACGCCGCCGCCCACCTGGATGGCGCCGGCGTCATCCACGTCCAGCCGCAGCCGACACGGCCGGCGCACCAGGTCTCCCTGTTCGACCAGGATATGGGCGGGCAAGGGCGCGCCGCGCGCCAGCAGCCAGCCGCCCAGGTTGGCGCATGCCGAGCCGGTGCCGGGGTCTTCGGCCACGCCGCCGCCTGCGCGCGCATGAAAGTAGCGGGACTGCACGATGCGCCGCGCGCCTGCGCCGGTCTGCGGCCCGAATGCAAAGACATAGGCGGTCTTGCGGCCCAGGCTGTTGGCGGGCCAGCGCGCGGGCCATGCGGCGTGCGGCGCGGCGCGCATCACCGCCTCCGGCGTCTTGAGCGGCACCAGCAGCTGGTCGGAACCGGTATCCACCCATAGCGGCTCGTCATGCAGATCCGCAGGGTCCAGGCCCAGCAGGCCGGCGATCTCGCCCGCGGCCAAAGCCGCACGCGCCGTCCTGGGCATGCCGGACGACGGCGCCGTGAAAGTCCATGCGCCGTCGTGCTCGCGCACCGGCACGACGCCGGCCTTGAAACCCAGGCGCACCGACGCCCCCAGCCCCAGCAACTCGCTGACCACCCGCGCCGTCCCCAGGGCAGGATGGCCGGCAAAACGCATCTCGGCGTCGGGCGTGAAAACGCGCACCTGCGCATCGGCGCCTTCGCCGCCAGGCAGGATGAATGTGGTCTCGGACAGATTGAACTGCAGGGCCAGCGCCTGCATCTCCTCGTCCCGCAAACCGCGCGCGTCCTCGAACACGCACAGCGGGTTGCCGCCGAAACAGGATTCGGCGAACACATTGAGCAGGCGGAAAGCGTAGGACGTCATGGCGGGCGGAACCAGGCGCGGACAGCGCCCGGCAGAGGTGGCGGGACCGCCACCATACCGCGCCGCGCGTGGCCGCGCTACCAGATGGCGAAGAACAGCACCCACGAAAGGCAGAACGGCGCCAGCCCCGCCACCGTCGCCAGCCAGGCCAGCCCGCGCCGCGCAAAACCGGCCGGACGACGCGCCAGCAGACGCCACACCAGGCGCAGCGACCACAGCACGGCGAGCGCCAACAAGGTAAAGCGCACCGGATTGGCCCAGCCCGTACCTACCCCTTCGTGCCGCAGCAGGATCAGCGTGGTGGCGGACAGGCCGAGAAACACGCCGATTCCGGCACAGGGAATCAACCCCTGCGCCAGCTTGTGCACGCCGGCCAGCCGGCCCGCGCGCGCAGCCAGCGGCGCAACGCGGTCGGCCAGCCACAATGCGGCGAATGCCGGCAAGCCCACGGCCAGGGTCGCCCCGGCCACGAACAGCAGGATGCCCGCGCCGTCCAGCCAGGAGAAACTGTCGTTGACGTCCGGGTAGTGCGTCAACACGAACCACGGCGCATTGTCCAGCAGCGGCCAGATGATGTCATGCTCGACCAGCCAGGTGGCCACCCACTGCTTGATCGTCACGTACCAGGGGCTGGCGCTCCACAGGAAGGCCCCCACCGCCACGCCCATCAGCCCGAAACAGATCAGCGCGGTCTGCCAGCCGTCGCCGTCGGCGACCTCCACGATCTCGGTTTCGGGCGAGCGCGGCGCCAGGGCAATCGCCCCGCGATAGCCGCTACAGCGGCCACAGACATGGCAGTCGCCCGCGCCCTTCATGTGGCGCAGCGGCACCAGCGGCGCGCAATTGATCGCCTCGACGCGAATGACCGGATGGCGCCATTTTTCCTCGTCCACCTTGAAATGCCAGGGCGCCAGCTTGGCCAGCAAGTTGAACACGCCATTGACCGGACACAGGTACTTGCACCAGACGCGCTTGCTGCGGCCGTAGCGCCAGCCGACGATCATCGCCGCCACGGTCGAGCCGCCCAGCACCGCCAGCGCCGCCAGCGGGTACTGATAGACACTGACCAGCTGGCCGTAGATCGTCGTCAGGGCAAAGGCCACGAACGGCCAGCCGCCCCAGCGCATCCAGCGCGGAATGGCCCGGCCCTGGCCGCGCTCGCTGGCCCACTCGGTGAGCATGCCCTCGGGACAGAACCAGCCGCACCAGGCGCGCCCCAACAGCGGCATGGAAACCAGGACGAACGGCCACCACACGCCCCAGAACGCGAATTGCGCCAGCACGGTCAGGTTGTCGAAGACCGACGCGGCGTTGTCCGGCAAGGGCAGGAACACCGGCACGATCAACAGGAACGCATACGCAGCGACGATGCCCCATTGCAGCTTGCGCAGCAAAGGGGCATGGTCGCGAAGCACGTCGGCAAAGCGGGCGGTTGCCCGCCCGAGTACAGATGCCATGTCAAACCTTCATGTCGTGGCGCGGCGCCTGGGTATCCTCAGGCGGCCGAACGCGCCGAAACCGCCGCTGCGCCATCGGCGCGGCGCAGCAGCAGCCATACCACCAGCCAATAGGCCAGCCACAGCAATACCGAGATCAAGGCCGGATAGGCGCGATAGCCGGCGAAATCGGCCAGGACCTTGCCCACCCCGCTGCTGTCGTCGAGCAGCCATGAGCTGTCCCAGACCGGATCGATGAGCGTGGGCAGCACGTCCAGCGAGATCAGATGGTCCAGGCCACCCACCAGCAAGGCGCCGGCCAGCAGGAGCAGCAGGATTTCGGTAACGCGGAAGAAGCGCCGCCAGGTGATCAGCTTGCCACCCAATTGCAGCAGCCAGAACGTCAGCAGTGCGATCAGGAAACCCGCCGCGCCGGCCAGGACCAGCAACGCCGCATCCCCGGCCTGCCCGGCCGCCGCGGCCACGGTGCCGTACAGGAACACCACCGTCTCGCTGCCTTCGCGCGCCACGGCGATCATGACCAGCACCAGCAGGCCCCACCAGTTGTCGCGCTCGATGGAGGCGCGCGCCCCGCCCTCGAGCTCGCGCTTGAGCGTGCGGCCATGGCGCTTCATCCAGATCACCATCTGGACCACCAGCGCGCAGGCCACCAGCGACATGCCGGCCTGGAACCACTCCTGGCCTTCGTCGCTCAGCCACGAGGAGACGCCCAGCAGCACCAGCGCCAGCAGGAGCGCCAACGCCAGGCCCGCCGCCACGCCGCCCCACAGGTAGGGCATGCCGCGCCGCCCGGCGGGCGTGGCCCGCAGCCAGGCGTAGAGAATGCCCACCACCAGCAGGGCCTCGACGCTTTCGCGCCATACGATGAAAAGTACTTGTTCCATATCCGACCCGGTGGCTCAGTCCTTGGGCTTGACGACCAGCGTGCCCTTCACGTCCTGGTGGAAGTCATCGAAAAAGGGATACTCGCCCGGGCGCGAGATGGTGATGACGACGAACGACTTCACGCCCGGGCCCAGCACCTTCTCCTTGCGCAGCGGGATGCTTTCGAATTCCACCGGTTCGTTGCTGGCGTTGATCAGTTCGATCTTGAAGCGCCCCGCCGGCACCTCGAGGCGGGCCGGCTCGAACGTGCCGTCGGGCTGGAACGTCAGGGTGAACGTAGGCAGGTCGGCGGCGCGCGCCGCCAGCGGCGCGCCCAGCCCCAATGCCATGGCCAGCAAGGCCGCCGCCGGAGCACGCACGATCAGTACCCGCCCTTCTTGCCGGTGCCGGCAAAGACGAATTCATACTCGAGGTCGAACGGCTCGAACCACGGGCCCACGCCGGTTTCCTTGTCGATATGGCGGCCGAAGTGGTTCATCTTGTCGGAGGTCGGCGGCATGATGGTGTACTTCAGCTTGTACTTGCCGGGACCGTCCAGCTTGACGTTGTCGCCATAGTGCGGGCCGTCGTTGGCCACCATGGGCATGAAGGTGCCCTTCTGGACCTTGTCGCTGCCGACCTTCTGGACTTCGTACTTGACCACCAGGTAAGGCACCCACTCGCCTTCCGGAAAGCCCGTGGCGTTGCCCGCGGTGGCGTGGATGTCGGCTTCCAGGTGGACGTCGGAGTCCTTGGCAGCGCGCATCATGCCGGGGGGATCCATCTCGATGGGCTGCAGATAGACCGCGCCGATTTCCATGCCGCCCTTCTCGGCCGGCTTGCCGATCGGATACTCGGCCGCGAACGCGGCGCCAGGCAGGCTCAGGGCAAGCGCAAGTAGCAAGGCTTTCTTCATCATGTACGAGTCCTCTTAACTGAAAAAACGGCCCGAAGAAACACAAACAAGAACCGTTTTCATTAATGTAGTTCGGTTCGGCTTACAGATCCCTTAAGCCGACCCCAATTTCAGGACTCATACGGAAAAGGGGCGCCCGTGGGCGCCCCTTTTCCTTCAGCCAGCTTCGCGGCGCTACTTGCCGCGCCCGCCTTGCGGGCCGTCGCCACCCGGCGGCGTGAACGGGAAATTCGAGAACATCGCCCGGGTCTGATCCTGCATCTGGTCCTGCATCTGGACGAACAGGTTCTTGCTCTGGTCGATGTAGTTGTTCATCATCTTCTGCAGCATCGGCGTCTGCACGTTCATGAACTGCGTCCAGGCCTCGGGCCCGAACTGGCTGCCGTACAGCCCCTTGGACTGCTCGGCCATGCGCTGCTGGATTTCCATGAACGCCTGGATGTTCTTTTCCAGGTACGAACCCATGATGCCCTGCATGGCGTGGCCGTAGAAGCGGATGATCTGCGCCAGCATGTTGGACGAGAACATGGGCATGCCGCCGCTTTCCTCTTCGAGAATGATCTGCAGCAGGATACTGCGCGTGAGATCCTCTCCGCTCTTGGCATCGACAACCTGGAAGTTCTCGTTGGCCAGAACCAGCTGCTTGACATCGGCTAGCGTGATGTAGGTGCTGGTTTGCGTGTCGTACAGCCGGCGGTTGGGATACTTCTTGATCAGGCGCAGGGCGGCGCCAGTTTGTGCTTGCGTCATGTCTGTCCCCGAGATCGGGAGATCTCTTTAACTTTCAATCATTTTACGTGTAATACCGGGCGTCCGCTTCCCCCCGGACCCCGGCCCCCTCCGAATGCGGCCTCAACCCATGTGCAGGCCGCCATTGAGCGAGAAATCCGCGCCCGTGGCAAAACCCGACTCGTCCGACGCCAGCCAGGACGTCATGGACGCGATTTCCTCGGGCGTACCCAGCCGGCGCACCGGAATCGTCGCGACGATTTTCTCCAGCACGTCGGGACGGATGGCCCGCACCATGTCGGTCCCGATGTAGCCCGGCGAAATGGTGTTGACGGTAATGCCCTTGCTGGCGACCTCCTGGGCCAGGGCCATGGTGAAACCATGGATGCCCGCCTTGGCGGTCGAGTAGTTGGTCTGGCCGAACTGCCCTTTCTGGCCGTTGACCGAGCTGATGTTGACGATGCGCCCCCATTGGCGCTCCACCATCCCGTCGAGCACCTGCTTGGTCACGTTGAACAGGCTGTTCAGGTTGGTGTCGATCACCGCGCGCCAGTCGTCCACCGACATCTTGCGGAACAGGCTGTCACGCGTGATGCCGGCGTTGTTGACCAGCACGTCGACCTGGCCCAGGTCGGCCGTGACGCGCTCGAAAGCCTTGACGGTGGACTCCCATTCGGACACGTTGCCCACCGATGCGTAGAACGTATAGCCCTGGGCCGCCTGCTCGTCGAGCCACTGCTGATAGTTGCGGCTGGGGCCGCACCCCGCCACCACCCGGAAGCCGTCCTTGGCCAACCGCTGGCAGATCGCGGTACCGATACCGCCCATGCCGCCCGTCACATATGCCAATTTTCCGCTCATTTGACTTCCTCCTGTTTTCACGGCGAACGCCCGCCAAGAATGCCGGCCTTGCGGCCCGCGCGCGTACTCAAACCGCTCTTACTTTCACATAACGTCCCGGCGCCGGCTCGATCGGCCGGAACCGTTTGTTGCCCGCCTGCGCGGGCGCGGCGACCTGCTTGCCGCCATGCCCGGCCAGCCAGGCGGTCCAGTCGGGCCACCAGCTGCCCGCGTGCTCGACCGCGCCGGCCAGCCAGGCGTTGGGATCGCCAGGCAGGTCGTGGGACACCGCGCCGGCCGATTCATTCACCCAATAGCTGCGCCGCTGCTTGGCCGGCGGATTGATCACCCCGGCAATATGGCCGGAAGCGCCCAGCACGAAACGCATGGGCCCGCGCAGCAATTGCGTCGATGCGTAGGCCGACGGCCAGGGCACGATGTGGTCCTCGCGCGACCCGTACAGGTAGGCAGGCATGTCGAGCCGGGTCAGGTCCAGCGGCACGCCCGCGGCACGCGCCCGTCCGGGCACCTTGAGATTGTTTTCGAGATACGTGTTGCGGAAATACCAGGCGAAGAACGGCCCCGGCAGGTTGGTGCTGTCGGCATTCCAGAACAGCAGGTCGAACGCAGGCGGTGTCTTGCCTTTCAGGTAATTGGAGACGACGTAGTTCCAGACCAATTCGTTGGGGCGCAGGAACGAAAACGTGGTGGCCAGGTCGCGGGCAGGCATCAGGCCGCGCTGTCCGTACTGGTGGTCGCGCAGCAAGGCATGCGCTTCGTCGACGAACACCTTCAGGATGCCGGTATCGTGGAAATCCAGCAGCGAGGTCAGCAGCGTGAGCGAGGCCACCGGGCGCTCGCCGCGCGCCTGGGCCAGCGCCAGCGCCGAGGCCAGCATGGTGCCGCCGACGCAGAAGCCCAGCGCGTTGACCTGCGGCTGGCCGCTGATGTCGCTGGCCACCGCCAGCGCCTTGAGCACCGCGTCGTCGAGGTATTCGCTCCAGGTGGCGGTGTCCACGCCGTCGGTATCGGCCGCCAGCGGATTGCGCCACGAGATGATGAACACCGTATGGCCCTGCTCCACCGCATACCGGACGAAGGAGTTCTCGGGCTGCAGGTCGAGGATGTAGTACTTGTTGATGTTCGGCGGCACGATCACCAGCGGCCGCTCGCAGACCTTGGCGGTCTGCGGCGCGTACTGGATGAGCTGCATCAGGCTGTTCTCGAACACCACATGGCCGGGCGTGGTGGCCACGTTGCGGCCGATTTCGAACTGTGTCTCGTCCGTTTGGCTGATGCGGCCGCGCTGGATGTCGTTGAGCAGGTTGGCCATGCCTTCCTGCAAGGTGCGGCCTGCGCTTTCGACGATGGCGCGCTGCGCATCCGGATTGAAGGCCAGGAAGTTGGCCGGCGACATGGCATCGACCCATTGCATGACCGAGAAGCGCAAACGGTTGCGCATGAGTTCGCTGACCTGCGCCGCCTCGACCAGGCGCGCCATTGCACGGGCCGACAGCAGATAGGCATGCGCCATCAGCAGGCGCTGGCGGTCGTCCAGCCAGGCTGCGCCGGCAAAGCGCTTGTCGGCCGGAGCGCCCAGTACGCCACGCTTGGCCTCGTCACACAGGCGCAGCCATTCGCGGGAGAAATCGGCCTGGATTTCTGCCAGAGCGTCCGGTGCCACGCTCACCGGGACGGGCCATGCAGCGGAAAGATGGGCGTTCACTTCGACACCTTGTTATCGGAACTGCGCGAATTGATGGTGCATGCCGCCATTTTTACTGTCAATGCGGGTATACCTAGGAGCCATCCGGCAAGCATACCGAAGTCGCATTACCGGGCGTCGAGCCAGGCCAGCAAAGCCATCCGGCCGGTTTCCCGATCTCGCCGATACGAAAAAAATCGCGAATCCTGCACCGTGCACAAACCGCAGGATTGCGCCTGTACGCCAGCGCGCCGCAAGCGCAGCAGCGCCAGTCCGGGCAGGTCGGCCAGCCATTTGCCGGGCAGGCCCGGGCGCGGCGCGAACAGGGCCGCGGCCTCGGGGCCGTCGGCCGCAAAGGCTTGCAGCACATCGGCTCCCACCTCGAATGCCGCCGGCCCGATGCCGGGCCCGATCCAGGCGCGCCAGCCGCGCACGTCCGGCGCCTTGGCCTGCATGGCGCGCAAGGTGTTTTCCAGCACGCCGCCGGCAAGGCCGCGCCAGCCGGCGTGCGCCGCGCCCAGCACGGTGCCGTCCTGGTCGGCGATGACCACGGGCAGGCAATCGGCAACCATGATGGCCAGCACGCGTCCGGGCGCGGCCGTGACGCTGGCATCGGCGGCGGGTTCATGCGGCGGGCCGGCGTCGGCGTCGACCACCTCGTGGCCGTGTACCTGGCGCAGCCACAGGGGCTCGGCCGGCACCGCGGCGCGCACCCGGCGGCGATTCTCGGCCACCGTTTCGGGACGATCGCCCGCGCGCAGCCCCAGGTTGAGGGTATCGTGCGGCGCGACGCCCGCCCCGCCGGCGCGCGTGGTGCAGAAATAGTTCACTCCCGCCCATTGCGCACCGGTGATGACGGGCAGATCGTGTATCAGGCGTTCCATGCCAAGGCTTCCTGGACGTCGGACATATCGGCGGGCACGCCGGCCTCGAAGCTGACTTCGCCCGCGCCGCCCGGATCACCGAAATGCAGGGCCCGCGCGTGCAGCATCTGGCGCGTGGCGCCGGCCAGCGGCTTGCCGCCGTACAGCGTGTCGGCAAGCAGGGGATGCCCCAGGCTGGCCAGGTGCACGCGGATCTGGTGGGTACGGCCGGTTTCCAGCCGGCACAGCACCTCGCTCACCCGGGCGCCGCCTTCGGCGCAGCCGCGCCGCCGCGGGTCGAAATGCGTGACCGCCGGCTTGGGCGCGATGGGCCGTTCGACGCTCATCCGTACCGGAACCCGCGCATCGCGGCCGATGGGACGGTCGACGGTGCCGGCGGCGCCCAGCCAGCCATGCGCCAGCGCGATGTACTGGCGGCCCATGGTGCGCGCCTGCAGCTGGCGTACCAGATGGGTCTGGGCCAGTTCGTTGCGCGCCACCACCATCAGGCCGGACGTGTCCTTGTCGAGCCGGTGCACGATGCCGGCACGCGCCACGCGCGCCAGTTCGGGATAACGGTGCAGCAGGCCGTTGAGCAGCGTGCCGCTCCAGTTGCCCGCCCCGGGATGCGTCACCAGCCCCGCCGGCTTGTCCACCACGATCCAATCGGGGCTTTCGGCCACCACGTCGAAAGCCACCGGTTCGGGCGCGAAAGCCCGGCTTTCCGGGGCCGGTTGCTCCCAGACCGACAGGACGTCGCCGGGGCCGACCGCCTGGCGCACCTTGGCCTGGGCGCCGTTTACCAAAACGTAACCGGCCTCGATCCAGCCCTGCAGCCGGCTGCGCGAATGGCCGGGCAACAGCCCCGCCAGCACCTTGTCCAGGCGGTCTGCCGGGGTATCCGGCGGCACCGTGAGCAGCAGCGGTTCGTCGTCGGAAAGCAGGTCTACACTGGCGGCTGTATCAGACATGAAGACAAATCATATAATCAGCCTGCCATGCTAACACCAAGGATAGGACTCACGTGACTCACCGTCCCGCTGCACTCTCGAAGCCCGCCTCCCGCCGCGGGGTGGCCCTGCGCGCGGCGATCGCGCTGTCAACCATTCTGATCGTGGCCGGCTGCGGCTCGTCAAGCACCAAATACGACAAGACCGCGGGCTGGAGCGCCGAACAGTTGTACGCCGACGCCAAGCAGGAAGTCGCGGCGGGCAACTGGACCGATGCCCGGGAGCGCCTGACCGCCATCGAAAGCCGCTACCCGTTCGGCACGTACGCCCAGCAGGCCCTGATCGAACTGGCCTACGTCAACTGGAAAGACGGCGAGAACGAACAGGCGCTGGCCGCCATCGACCGCTTCCAGCAGCTCTATCCCAACCACCCGGGCACGGACTACGTGCTGTACCTGAAGGGGCTGGTCAACTTCACGCCGGCCAGCGCCTTCATGAGCAACCTGACCGGCCAGGACCCCGCCGAGCGCGATCCCAAGGGCCTGCGCGCGTCCTACGATGCGTTCAACGAACTGGTCCAGCGCTTCCCCAACAGCAAGTACACGCCCGATGCGCAGAAGCGCATGACCTGGCTGGTCAACGCCATCGCCATGAACGAAGTCCACGTGGCGCGCTACTACTACGAGCGGGGCGCCTACGTGGCGGCCGCCAACCGGGCGCAGACCGTGATCACCGATTTCGAGGGGGCCCCCGCCTCGGAAGAAGCGCTCTATATCATGGTCGAGTCGTACGACAAGCTGGGAATGACCGAACTGAAGGGCGACGCCGAACGCGTGCTCGACCAGAACTATCCCAACAGCAAATTCAAGACGCAAGGCCTGTCGGCCGACAAGAGCTGGTGGAACCCGTTCTCGTGGCGCTGACGCCACTCGCGCAGTCCAAGGAAAGCCCGGCCCCAGGCCGGGTTTTCCTTTTGCGCGGCCGTTATGGTTCGGCCTCGCCCATGCGGGCGTAGAAAGCCAGTGCCTCGTTCATGTCGCGGGTGCGGGCAAACGGCGGCAGGCCGCGCCACAGGCGCTTGCCATAAGGCTTCTCGACCAGGCGGGCATCGCCCACCATGAGCACGCCCCAATCGGTTTCGGTGCGGATCAGGCGGCCCGCGCCCTGCTTGAGCGAAATGGCGGCCTCGGGCAACTGGTACTCGGCAAACGGATTGCCGCCGCGCAGCCGACAGGCGCGCAGGCGGGCCTCGATGACCGGGTCGTCGGGCGGCGCGAACGGCAGCTTGTCGATCGCCACCAGCGTCAGCACATCGCCCGGCAGGTCGATGCCCTCCCAGAAACTGGCGCTGCCGACCAGCACGGGATGCTCCAGCTTGCAAAAGCGTTCCAGCAGATCGCGGCGGGTGGCCTCGCCCTGGCGCAACAGCGGCCAGTCGTGTCCCGCGTCCGCGAAGGCGTCGGTCAGCAACTGCGCCACCTTGTCGACCGCGCGCAGCGTCGTGCACAGCACCAGCGCGCCGCCCGGACTGGCTTCCAGCAAGGGCAGCAGATTCTCGACGAAGCGCTCGACGAAGCGGGGCGACTGCGGCTCGGGCATATCGCGCGGCACGAACAGCAAGCCCTGCGCGGGGTAGTCGAATGGCGACTCCCAACGTCCGGTGCGGGCATCCTCCAAGCCAAGCTGCTGCGTGAAATGGCCGAAATCACCATAAACAGATAGCGTTGCCGACGTCAGAATCCACGCTTGGCCGGGCTTGCGATAGCGCGAGAATGCCTGTGCCACCGACAAGGGCGCCGCATGCAGGCGCACATGATGCTGGCCATGCTCGACCCAGCGCACCGCCGGCCCGCTCCAGTTGGCGGCGGCCGCCGCCTCGGCCAGCAGCGCCTCGGACGGCGCGGCCACCGCCACGCCCTGGTCGTCGCGGCCCCAGCCTTCATCGTGCTCGGCGGCCTGGGCCGCGTGGCGCGGCGGCGTGGCCCAACGGGACAGGCGCACCGAAATTTCGGCGCCCGCGCGAGCGGCGGCGGCCAGGTCCGGATGTTTTTCCGCCACGCCGCTCAACGCCCGCACCGCGGCGTCGAGGACCTCGCGCAGGCTGGCCAGCGCGGCGTCGAATTCATCCGGGCCCGGCATGGCCTCGAAGGTCGCCTTGCGCCCGGGCAGCCGCTCCAGCGGCGCGCAGGCCAGCCGCAGCTCGCGCGCGGCGGTCTCGACCTGCCGGCCGACATCGCTCCATTTGGCGGCTTCGCGCGCGTACGCCAGGCCGGCCGCCTCCAGCGTGCGGGCGAAGTCCAGCAACTGGTGAGTCGACACACTGCTGCCCAGGAACCGGGTCGCGGTATCGGGCAACTGGTGCGCCTCGTCGAAAATCACCGTATCCACTTCGGGCAGCAAGTCTGTCACGCCCTCCTCGTGCAGCACCAGGTCGGCCATGAACAGCGCATGGTTCACGACCACCACGTCGGCCTCCTGCGCCTGACGGCGCGCCTTGACCACAAAGCAGTCGCGGATGCGCGGGCACTCCTGGCCCAGGCAGTTCTCGCGCGTGGAGGTCACGCGTTGCCAGATATCGGCGTCTTCGGGCACCTGCGCCAGCTCGGCGCGATCGCCGGTCTTGCTGATGCCGGCAAACACCTGGATCTGGCGCAGCTGGCCGATCTCGGCGCGCGACTTCAAGGCGCGGTCGTCGCCCTGCAGGCGGTCGAGGTGGTAGTGGCAGACATAGTTGCCGCGCCCCTTGAGCAGCGCGGCCGTCACCGGCGCGGCCAGCGCCTGCCGCACCTTCGGCAGGTCGCGCGCGAACAGCTGGTCCTGCAGGGTGCGCGTGCCGGTGGAAATCAGCACCTTGCCGCCTTGCGCGAAGGCGGGCACCAGATAGGCCCAGGTCTTGCCGATGCCGGTGCCGGCCTCGGCCACCAGGGTGGCGCGCGCCGCGATGGCGCTGTCTATGGCCTGCGCCAGCTCGACCTGCGACTGCCGCGGCCGGTAGCCCGGCATGGCGCGCGCCAGCGGGCCGTCGTCCGCGAAGAATTCCGAAATGTCGAGGTCCAGCATTGATCAAGCCATGCGCTAAAGTGGCTGACATAATAGCGCCTCCGGCCTACGCAGCCGGCCGGCTGGCGCATGCCGCCGTGACATAAACGCGCCACCCGCCATATCTGGTAACAGTGGCTTGTGGCACAATCCGCCCCTTGTTTTCCCTTTGCCGTCGTATCGAGATGCCTGAAACCTCCGCTACCACGAACGCCGCACCGGGCGTCGATCACGCCCGGATCATTGCCCAACTGGCCACCGAAATCGGCGCCCGAGCCTCGCAGGTCGCCTCGGCCGTGGAACTGCTGGACGACGGCGCCACCGTGCCGTTCATTGCCCGCTACCGCAAGGAAGCCACCGGCGGGCTGGACGACGGCGCCCTGCGCACCCTGGAGGTGCGCCTGGGCTACCTGCGCGAACTCGAAGAGCGCCGCGGCGCGATCCTGGAGTCCATCACGCAGCAGGGCAAGCTGACGCCCGAACTGCAGCAGGAGATCGCCACGGCTGAGACCAAGCAGCGCCTGGAAGACCTGTACGCGCCCTACAAGCCCAAGCGCCGCACGCGCGCCCAGATCGCCCGCGAAGCCGGCCTCGAGCCGCTGGCCGACGCCATCCTGGCCGATCCGGCCTGCGATCCCGCGGCGCTGGCGGCGCAGTACCTCAACCCGGAAGCCTCGATCAACGACGCCAAGGCGGCCCTCGACGGCGCGCGCGATATCCTGGCCGAGCGCCATGCCGAGAACGCCGACCTGCTGGCCGACATGCGCGAGCATCTGTGGAGCACCGGCCTGCTCTATTCGAAAATGGTCGAGGGCAAGGAAACCGACGGCGCGAACTTCCGCGACTGGTTCGATTTCAACGAGCCGCTGCGCACGCTGCCTTCGCACCGCATCCTGGCGCTGATGCGCGGCCGCCAGCAAGGCGTGCTGGAATTGCGCGTGGGCCTGGAAGCCGACCTCGAGGCCGAGACGCCCCACCCCTGCGTGGCGCGCATCGCCTCGTTTCTCAAGCTGGGCAACGGCCTGTTCGCCCTGGACGCCACGCCGCGCGCGCGCTGGCTGGGCGAGGTATGCCGCTGGACGTGGCGCGTCAAGCTGCTGACGGCATTCGAAAGCGAATTGTTCGGCCGCCTGCGCGAAAGCGCCGAAGCCGAGGCCATCCGCGTGTTCGCCGCCAACCTGAAGGATTTGCTGCTGGCCGCGCCGGCGGGCCCCAAGACGGTACTGGGGCTGGACCCCGGCATCCGCACCGGGTGCAAGGTGGCGGTCATCGACCGCACCGGCAAGGTCGTCGATACGGCCACGGTCTACCCGTTCGAGCCGCGCCGTGACCGCGAAGGCACCATCAAGACGCTGGCGGCCCTGGCGGCGCGCCACAAGGTCGAGCTCATCGCCATCGGCAACGGCACCGCCTCGCGCGAATCCGAAAAGCTGGTCGGCGACATGATGGCCCGCTTTCCCGACCTCGCGTTGACGCGCGTGGTGGTCTCCGAGGCCGGCGCCTCGGTGTACTCGGCCTCGGAAACGGCCGCGCTCGAATTCCCCGACCTGGACGTGACGCTGCGCGGCGCCGTCTCGATCGCCCGCCGCCTGCAGGATCCTTTGGCCGAACTGGTCAAGATCGATCCCAAGGCGATCGGCGTGGGCCAGTACCAGCACGACGTCAACCAGCGCGAGCTGGCCCGTTCGCTGGATGCGGTGGTCGAGGACTGCGTGAACGCCGTGGGCGTGGACGTCAACACCGCCTCGGCGGCGCTGCTGGCGCGCGTCTCGGGGCTGAACACGCTGCTGGCCAAGAACATCGTGGCCTGGCGCGACGAGAACGGCGCCTTCCCCACCCGCGACATGCTGCGCAAGGTGCCGCGCTTCGGCGAGAAGGCTTTCGAGCAGGCCGCCGGCTTCCTGCGCATTCCCAACGGCGACAATCCGCTCGATGCCTCGGCGGTGCACCCGGAGGCCTATCCCGTGGTGGAGCGCATCGTCGCGCGCATCAAGGCCGACGTACGGCACATCATCGGCCAGCGCGAGGCGCTCAAGGGCGTGTCGCCCAGCGACTTCACCGACGAGCGCTTCGGGCTGCCCACGGTGCGCGACATCTTCGCCGAGCTGGAAAAGCCCGGCCGCGATCCGCGCCCGGAATTCAAGACCGCGCAGTTCAAGGAAGGCGTCGAAACCCTCAACGACCTGTTCCCCGGCATGGTGCTCGAAGGCGTGGTGACCAACGTCGCCAATTTCGGCGCCTTCGTGGACATCGGCGTGCACCAGGACGGGCTGGTCCATATTTCGGCGCTGGCCGAGAAATTCGTCAAGGATCCGCGCGACGTCGTGCGCGTGGGCCAGACCGTGACCGTCAAGGTGCTCGAGGTCGACGTGGCGCGCAAGCGCGTGGCCCTCACCATGCGCCTGAACGATACCGCCGAGCCGGCCCGCCGTGGCAATGGCGCGGGAGCCGGGGCCGCGCGCGGCGCCGATCGGGGCGCCCGCCGTCCGCAGGCGGACAACGGCAAGGGCGCGCCGGCCAACAGCGCCATGGCCGACGCCTTCGCCAAACTCAAGCGCTGATCGCAACGCAGGCGCCGCCCCGTCATCGGGTGCGGCGCCTGCGTCGTTGCCCCGATCCGCGGGCGGGCCGCGGACGAAGCCTAGGCTGCAGCCAGTTGGGCCAGGGCCTCGCGGGCCTTGGCCAGCAGCGCATCGCGCGCGCCGGCATCGGCGGCTTGCGGTCCGTACGCCACTTCCTTGCCATCCAGCCAGGCCGCATACGACACGTCATCGTGGCCGCGCAAGGCCTGCTCGGGCGCCTCGTCCTGCAGGCGGCGCATCAGCGCGCCCGCTTCCTTGGGATTGGCGAAAGGCACCGAGCACAGCAACTCTTCCCCGTCGGCGGCAAGCAGCCGGAAACGGAAACTGCCATCCTCGTCGCGGAAGCTGACGAAACGCGCGTCCTTGGCGGCCTTGCGGGCCGGCTGGGCGGCCTTGGCCGCAGCCGGCTGCAAGGCGCCCAGGCCCACCGCATCGCGCAGCGTGCGGACCAGCGGTTGCGCCAACTTGCGCGCCTTGGCGGCGCCGGCCTGCAGGATGTCCTCGATCAGGCCGGGGTTGGAAATCAGTTCGACATAGCGCTCGCGCATCGGCGCGAGATCGCGCTCCAGCCGTTCGTACAAGGCCTGCTTGGCGTCGCCCCAGCCCATGCCTTCTTCGAGCTGGCGGCGAAACGCCATGGATTCCTGCTGCGTGGAGAAGGCGCGGTACAGCATGTACAGGTGCGAGGCCTCGGCGTCCTTGGGCTCGCCCGGCAGGCGCGAATCGGTGACGATGCGCTGCGTGGCGTTGCGCAGGCCCGCCGCTCCGCCTTCGAACAGCGGAATGGTGTTGTTGTAGCTCTTGGACATCTTGCGGCCATCCAGGCCCGGCAAGGTCGCGACCTCCTCGGCGATCACCACTTCGGGCAGGACGAAGAATTCGCGGCCATACAGGTGGTTGAAACGCTGCGCGATATCGCGCGCCATTTCCAGGTGCTGGACCTGGTCGCGCCCGACCGGCACCTGGTTGGCGTTGAACAGCAGGATGTCGGCGGCCATCAGGACGGGATACGAGAACAGTCCCATGGTCACGCCGTCATCCGGCTCGACGCCCTTGGCGGCATTCTGGTCCACCGACGCCTTGTAGGCGTGCGCCCGGTTCATCAGGCCCTTGGGGGTCACGCAGGTCAGCAGCCAGCACAGCTCGGTGATTTCCGGGATGTCCGACTGGCGATAGAACGTGACGCGTTCCGGGTCCAGCCCCGCGGCCAGCCAGGTGGCGGCGAGCTCCAGCCGCGAACGCGCCACCCGCGCCGGATCGTCGCACTTGATCAGCGCGTGATAGTCGGCCAGGAAGAAAAACGCGTCCACGCCCGGCTGGGTACTGGCCTGGATGGCGGGGCGGATCGCGCCCGCGTAATTGCCCAGGTGCGGCGTGCCGGTGGTGGTGATGCCGGTGAGGACTCGGGTATTCATGGAGGACTGCTAGGCTGTGGATCGAAGGACACAGTTTACCGTGCCCCCGGCGACCGCATTCAAAGCAGCGCCAGCACGGGCGCCGCCTGCGCCCAGGGCCGCGCGCGGCCAGAACGTGAGGAGCCAGATCAGCAGCAACCCGGCCAGGCTCAGGATGCCGATCCATTCGACCGTGCCGTAGTTCCATCCCCAAGCGCCCGCCGATGCCCACAGCGACAGCGCCAGGCCCAGCCACCCCAGGCTGCGCAGCGCCAGGCGGCGGCGCCTGGGCAGCGCGCGGTCGAAGACGTCTTCGTAATGGCGGTCCATGCCCAGCGACAGGGCGGCAAAGCCCGCGTAGGCCAGGCAGAAGGCAGTGGCGTTCAGCATGCGGTCACCTCGTCTCGCCAATTGCGGCGGCCGCCGCATCGCGCGCGGGCACCCGGCGCGATGCGGGTGCGGGCCGGGCGCGCGGTGGCACGGCGGCGGCGGCCGCCTTGCGTGCCGCCCGCCACGCCATCCAGCCCAGCAAGGCGGCGCACGCCAGGGCGGTCAGATCGAAGCCCGCCATGACCCAGTCGCCCGCCGGCAGCGACACCCCCAGGTGGCGCTGGGTCGTCCACAGGTTCAGGACCGGCAGCGCGGCGGCCATGAACGCGGCCAGCGCCAGCAGGTCGCGCCACTTGCGCCGGCGCGCCACCGCCGCATACAGGCCGCACAGCAGCCATGCGCCGAAGAAGATCCGGACTTCCCATTGCGCATGCTGCGGCAGCGCCGCCGGCAACAGCCGGTTGGCCCAGAAGAACGCCGCCACGGCCACGCACAGGCCCGCGATGCTGCCGGCGTTCAGGGCGTCGACCAGCCGCAGCGCAAACGACTCGCGCCCCGCCGCCTTCTGGCGGCGCTTGGCGATCCACAGCGCCAGGCCGGTCCCCACCATGGCGGTTCCCGCCAGGCTCACCAGGAAATACAGCCAGCGCAGCACGGGTTCGGCGAACAGGCCCAGGTGCAGTCCGACGATGGTGCCGGCGGTGGCCGCCACGGCGCTTTCCTTGGCGTCCTGGCTGCGCAGTTGCCCGGTCACGCCGTCGAAGGTGATGGTCGGCGCCATGCGCCCATAGGCGATGCGCTCGCTGGTCGAGCGCGTCACGCTGACCGTGGCCGAGGCGTCGCCCGGATTGTTGACCACGATGCGGCCGGGCCTGCCGCCATCCCACTCGGCCCGCGCCCGGGCCGCCAGCCCGGCCAGCGGCGCCGGATTGGCCTGGAGCGCGGTCTGGGTGAAGGCGGGGAACATCTCGTCGAAGAAGGCGCGCTCGTTGTCATAGGCGGCCAGGACGCCGGCCGGCATCAGCATGTACATGAAAATCACCAACCCGCTGAAGGTGATCATAAGATGGAACGGCAGCCCCAGCACCGACAACACATTGTGCCCGTCCATCCAGGCGCGCTGGCCGCCCTTGCGCGGCCGGAAAGTGAAGAAATCGGTGAATATCTTCTTGTGGGTGATGATGCCGCTGATGATGGCCACCAGCATGAACATCCCGGCAATGCTGGCCAGCCAGCGCCCCCAGGGGAAGGCCATCTCCAGTTCGAAATGGAAGCGGTAGAAGAAATCGCCGCCGCGCGTCTGGCGCGCATGCAGCGCGTCTCCGGTGGCGGGGTCGAGCGACACGCGCGTAAAGCCGCGCTCGCCCGGCTTGGGCTTGGCAGCCGGATACGACAGCTGGATGGCGGGCGCGCGCTGGGTAGGCAGGGTCACGAACCAGCGCCGCGCATCGGGCGCGTGGGCCTGCAGATAGCGCTGCGCCACCGCGCTGGCCTGCTCGGCCGACACCGGAGCGACATCGATCTCGGGCTGCATCCAGCGCGTGATCTCGGGCCGGAAGAACGCCAGCGTGCCGGTCAGGAACATCGCGAACAGCACCCAGCCGAAGATCAACCCCGACCAGGTGTGCAGCCACGACATGGACTGGCGCAGCCCCTCTTCGCCCGCCGCCTTGGTACGCGCCGGTTTCATGCTCCTCCCGCGGCCTTGCCCAGCCAGTACAGCATCAGCAGCGCCAGCGCGGGCAGCAGCACTCCGGCCCATGCGCGCCAGGCGTTGCGGGTGGCGAACACCCACAGCACGGCGCACGTATAGACGACGAACGACAGCATCAACGCGGCCACGACCGCGTCGACGCGGCGCATGGGCAGCCAGACAGCCAGGCAGGCTGCCGCCGCGCTGGATAGGGCGTAGCCGCCCAGGATGGCGGCCAGGGCGCGCGACGTCACGGCGAACCGGTAATGCAGCATGTGGGCACCGGCAGCGGGCGCTTTCATGTCAACCTCCTTCTTGACCCAGCGGTGGCGCGCCCTTCGCGATGCGCGCCGATGATTGGAAAATTTAAGAAATTATAATCATTCTTAATCGCATTCTTCGGATGACGGGCCATGCATCACCAGCGATAGCGCAAGCTGGCCTTGATCGAACGCTGGTAGCCATACCAGCACCACGAATCGGACAGGCACGAGCCGATGTATTCCTTGTCGAACAGGTTGGAGACGTTCAACGCCACCTGCATGCCCTTGAGCGCGGGGCTGGCCCGGCCCAGGTCGTAGTCGAGCATCATGTCCACCAGCGTCACCGATGGCACCTTGAGCGTGTTGGTTTCGTTGGCGTACGAACTGCCGATGTAGCGCACCCCCGCGCCCATGCCCAGGCCGGCCAGCGGGCCCTCCTGCAGTTGATAGCGGGCCCAGGCCGACGCCTGGTGCGCCGGCACGGCCACCGGCTTCTTGCCCTTGAGGTCCAACCCGGTCGTGTTCGGATAGGCCTTCTCGTATTCGTTGTCGAGGTACGAATAGGCGGCGATCAGGCTCAGGCCGCGCAGCGGTTCGGTCTTGGCCTCCAGTTCGATGCCGCGGGTGCGCACTTCGCCGGCCTGTATCGAGCAGCGCGAAACGCCGCACATATGGGTGGGATCCGGGTCGGTGGTGGGCAGGTTCTTGCGCCGGATGTCGAAGGCCGCCAGCGTGAGCAGCGTGGCCGAGCCCGGCGGCTGGTATTTCACGCCGACCTCATACTGCTTGCCTTCGGTCGGCTTGAACGGCGTGTTGTTCCAGCCCGTGCCGGTCTGCGGCTCGAACGACTCCGAGTAGCTGGCGTACGGCGCCACGCCGTTGTCGAAGTTGTAGATCGCCCCGACCCGGCCGGTGAACGCCTCGGCGGCGAGCGCCGAGCTGCTGTGCGAGCCGTTGGCCAGGTTGTCGGTGCCGGTGTGGGTGCGCGACCAGTCGTAGCGCCCGCCCAGCAGCAACGACAGGCGGTCCAGCCTGATCTGGTCCTGCAGGTAGAGGCCGGTCTGGTAGTTGTACTGGGTCTGATCGGACGTAAACGGCGGCCGCTCGATACCCATGTGATAGTCCGGATCGAACACGTCGAGCGGCGGCGCGCTGCCATAGCCCGACAAGGTGTCGGTCTGCACGCGCTGGTAGTCGAACCCCACCAGCACCGTATGCGCCAGCGCCCCGGTATCGAAGCGCGCCTGCAGGTTGTTGTCGATCGTGAACGCATCCACGTCCACGTCGCTGATGGCCAGGCCGCGCTGCGAGTAGTGGTAGTCCTTGTCGAGATAGCCGTAATTGTTGTTGCTGGCGCCGTAGATGCTGCGATAGACGCCCTCGGCATGCTGGAAACGCAGGTTCTGCGAGGCCTTGAAGGTATCGTTGAAGCGATGCTCCAGTTGATAGCCCAGCGAATAGCTGCGGCGGTCGCTCTTTTCGAAATCGGCGTCGCCGTCGTAGTGGTTCGGGCCCAGCCGCCTGCCGTCGGGCGCCGACAGCAGCGTGCGCATGGCCGAGATCGATCCGTACGAACCCATGTCGGGGTCGCGCTGGAAGTTGGTCAGCACGGTCAGCGTGGTATCCGCGCTGGGCCGCCACGTGAACGACGGCGAGATGAAGTAGCGGCGCTCCCTGGTGTGATCCACCTGGCCATCGGACATATAGGCCGCGCCGGTTACCCGGTACAGGAAGCGCCGGTCCTCGTCCACCGGACCGGAAAAATCCATGTTGACCCGCCGGAAATCGAAATTGCCCGCCTGCACTTCGATCTCGCGCAAAGGCTCGTCCAGGGGACGCTTGCTGACCTGGTTGACCACGCCGCCCGGGCCGCCCTGGCCATACAGCACGGAAGCCGGCCCCTTGAGCACATCGACCCGTTCGAGCCGGTAGGCGTCGACCTGGGGCAAGGCGTCCCGGCCGCCGAACACGCGCATGCCGTCCAGATAGGTGGCGGCGGAGAAACCGCGCACGCTGAACTGGTCCAGCCGCGTCGCGGTCGCGCCGCGCGTCTCGGTCGCCACGCCGGCGGTATAGCGCAGCACCTGGTTCAGCGTCTGGGCGCCCTGCTCGGTTATCTGGTCGCGAGTCACCACCGAAATCGATTGCGGCGTTTCGATCAGCGGCGTATCGGTCTTGGTGCCGCTCAGGCTGGCACTGGCGACATAGCCGACCGTGGGCGCCAGCGCGCCCTCCAGGCCCAGCACCGTCACCGGCGCCAGCGTCTCCGCATCGCCGCCGCGCGGCAGCGCCGCCAGCGACCAGTTGTTGCCGCCGCCGGCGCGCGCCTGCAGGCCCGAACCGGCCAGCAGCGCCGCGAACCCGTCGCGCACGCCGTACACGCCCTGCAGGCCCGCCATGCTGCGCCCCTGCACCAGGGCCGGGTCGAACGACAGCACCACGCCGGCACGGCGCGCGAAGCGGGTCAGTGCGTCGGCCAGCGGTCCGGCCGCGATTTCATAATGCTGGGCGCTGGCGGCGGGCGCCTGCGCGCGGGCGGTGTCCGCGCTACCGACCGCGACGGCGCACAAGGCGGCCGCAAGTACGCATGGCGACAGGCGCCAGGACGGATGCTTCTGACTGCGAGAAAACACGGGAACTCTCCTATGCGTTAGCTTCTTCCATGAGCTATTCCGCGCGGGAAAGCCGAATCTGCAAGGACGGCGGCGATTGTTTTGTAACCGCGCTCAGGCCGCGCGCGGCGTCACGCTGAGCCAGTAAGCGGTGTGGCGACGGATCTCGATGGGCAGGCTCTGGCGCACGGCGGCCAACGCGCGCTCGGCGTCGTCGAGCGGAAACACGCCCGACAGGCGCAGCCCGGCCACCGCCGGGTCGACCCGGATGACACCGAGCCGGTAGCGCGCCAATTGCGCCGCCAGGCGATCCAGCCGCCAGCCATGCACCACCAGCAGGCCATCCTCCCAGGCGCTTTCGTCGGCAGCGACGCGGCCGCGCCGCGGCACGCCTGCGCCATCGAGGCGCAGCGACTCGCCCGCCTCGCCGCGGTGCCATGGCGCGTGCGGCGCACTGGCTACCTGCACGCTGCCCGCATACACGCCGATGCGCGCCTGCTCGGCCAATGCCATGCCGTACCCGGTATCGACCTACAGCGCCGGTTGGGCCGCGCCACTGTGCACATCCACCAGCATTTCGCCACGCAACAGCGCTATGGCGCGCCGCGTCGCGTCGATACGCAGGCGGACCGCGCTGTCGCTGGCAAGCACCAGGCGCACGCCGGGACCGGGCACGATCTGGCGCCGCTCGCCCACGCCGGTACTGGCATCGGCCACCAACCGCTGCCAGGGCGCCCAGGAATACGCGCCGGCGCCGGCCGCAGCGCCGACGCCCAGGCCCGCCAGCAGACGCAACGCCTGCCGGCGCGACGGGCCGCGACTGGCCAGATCGGGCAGGATGGCCAGCGCCGGCGCCGCCGGCGCGCGACGGATGCCTGCCGCCAGGGTCGCGACGCGGTCCCACGCACGCTGATGCGCCTTGTCGCGCGCCAGCCAGGCGCGACAGGCCTCGTGTTCGGCGGCGGCGGCGCAGCCGGACTGCAGCCGCACCCACCAGGCTATGGCCTGCTGGGCGACCGCGTCGGGCGCCGCCGGCCTACTCATGGAATGCCATGTAACAAGCGCTCATGGCGCGCAGCATGTATTGCTGCACCGAACTGAGCGAAATGCGCAGGCGTTGCGCGATCTCGGCATAGCCCAGCCCTTCGAGCTGCGACATCAGGAACACCGCGCGGGCGCGCGGCGGCAAGCCTTCGAGCAGGCGATCGAGCTCGGCCAGCGCCTGCAGCAGCTCGGCCTGCTGTTGCGGCGAAGGCGCGTGCCCCGACGGCTGCGCCGCCAGGTATTCCAGATAAGCGTGCTCCAGCGCCGCGCGGTGCTGGTGATCGATGACCAGTCCCTTGGCGATGGTGGCCAGCAAGGCGCGCGCCTGCTCCATGCGTACCGCCTTGCGCCCCTGGATCACGCGCACGAACACATCCTGCGTCAGGTCCTCGGCGCGGTGCGGACAGCCCAGCCGCCGCCGCAGCCACCCGGCCAGCCACGACCGGTGCTGGCGGTACAGGCCCTCCACCGCGGCAGTGTCGGCGGCGGGACGGGCGGAGGGCGAAGTGATCAGGCTGGCAGGCACAACGGCAATACCATCGGGGCGGCGATGAATGGACGATCAAACGCTGGATATTAATTGATAACTACTTGCATTATCAATATCGATTGGCAGCCAGCCCCGCCGCAAACCGCCCAAGGCGTGCCGGCGCCTGGTTGCGCGCCGCGCCACATTAATACCTTTAAGGTATCCAGAAAGCACATAATTAATATTGGGCGCCCAGGAGAATTGATCCTAATCTTTGCTCGCACCCCGCAAGTTCGATCGAGGAGACCACAAAGACATGAATACGCAAACTGCCCTGGAAGTCAGGCCCCTGACCGGCTCCTGCGGCGCCGAACTCTTCGGCGTCGATCTTTCGCAAGCGCTGTCCGCCGATACCGTCAAGGCCATACGCCAGGCGCTGCTGGACCACAACGTCATTTTCTTTCGCGAGCAGACCCTCACGCCCGAGCAGCATCGCGCCTTCACCCGCCAGTTCGGCGAAGTGGTCGTGAACCCGGTGTACACCCATGTGGAAGGCTATCCGGACATCATGCCGGTCATAAAAGAGCCGAACGACCGCTACAACATCGGCGATACCTGGCACTCCGACATGTCCTATATGCAGGAGCCTCCCCTGGGCTCGGTGCTCTACGGACGCGACATCCCCGAGTATGGCGGCGACACCTTGTTTGCCAATATGTACCTGGCCTATGACCTGCTGCCCGAGGCCTTGAGGCAGATGATCGACGGCCGCCAGGCCTACCATTCCGACCGGTACCTCACCTCGCGCATCAGCGAACGCAATGCGGGCCGCTCGACCCGCCTGAAGGCCGACGCCGACGCCAAGGAGAACCTGGCCCTCCACCCCATGGTGCGCACGCACGAGGAAACCGGCCGCAAGTGCCTGTACGTCAATTTTCCCTTCACGTGGCAAATCGAAGGATTGAGCCGCGAGGAAAGCCTGCCGTTGCTGCATCAGCTGTACGCCCACGCGGCGCGACCCGAATTTGCCTGCCGCTTCCGCTGGCGCAAGGGCTCGCTGGCCTTCTGGGACAACCGCTGCACCATGCACTATGCCTGCAACGACTACCAGGGCAAGCGGCGCGAAATGCATCGCATGACCATCGCCGGCGGCCGTCCGCAATGACGCGGGCGCAGGGGTACACACTGATCACCGGCGCCACGCGCGGCATCGGCCGCGCCATCGCCGACTTGCTGGCGGCCCGCGGCGAGCCGGTCATGGGCATTGCGCGCAGCGGCGACGCCGGCTTTCCCGGCCCGCTGCTGCAGGCCGACCTGCTCGATGCCGCCCAGCGGCGCGAAGTGCTGCGCGAAGCAGCCTCGCATGGCGTGCTGCGGCTGGTCAACAACGCCGGCTTCAATCAAATGCAGCCGCTGGGCGAGATCACCGACGCCGCCACGTCGGCGATCCTGGAACTGAACATTGCCGTTGCCATCGATGCCGCGCAGGCGGTGCTGCCCGGCATGACCGAGGCCGGCGCGGGGCGCATCGTCAACATCGCCAGCCGTTCCCTGCTGGCGCGGCCCGGCGGCAGCGTCTACTCGGCCGCCAAGGCCGCCATGGTCGGCCTGACCCGGTCCTGGGCGCTCGAGCTGGCCACGCGCGGCATTACGGTCAACTGCGTGGCGCCAGGTCCCGTGGCCACGGAAATGTTCCAACGCAACAATCCGCCCGAGCTGGCGCGCAGCCGCGCGCTGGTGGAGGCCATACCGGTGGCGCGCCTGGGCACGCCGGAGGAGATCGCCCACGCCGTCGATTACTTCCTCGCGCCCCACGCGGCCTACACGACGGGGCAGACCCTGTTCGTCTGCGGCGGCGCGAGTATCAGCCAGATCAAACTGTAGGGAGCCTGGCGTCCGCCAGGCAGGACATAACAAAACCACCTCAGGAGACACGTCATGACCTTCATCACGCTTCGGGCGCAAGCCTGTCTTGCCGCCCTGCTTGCCCTGGCCGGCGCGAGCGGCGCCATGGCCGCCGGCTACCCCGCGCAGCCCATCCGCCTCATCGTGCCGTACGCGGCCGGCGGCACCACCGACCTGATCGCGCGACTGGTGGGCCAGCACATGGGCACCAAGCTGGGCCAGCCCGTCATCGTCGAGAACAAGGCCGGCGCGGGCGGCAACATCGGCACCGAGCAGGTCTCGCGCGCGACGCCGGACGGATACACCCTGCTGCTGGGCACGGCAGGCAACATGACGGTGAACCAGGCCATCTACAAGGACATGGCGTTCGACCCGAACAAGGACTTCCAGCCGATCTCCCTGATCGCCACCCTGCCCAACCTGATGGTGGTCAACAAGGCCGTTCCCGCCCAGACCACGAAGGAGTTCGTGGCCTGGACCAAGGAGAACCCCAAGACCGTGTTCTTCGCCTCTTCCGGGGTCGGCTCGACCACCCACCTGACGGGCGAACTGTTCAATATGGCGACCGGCCTGCACATGGAACATGTGCCCTACAAGGGCAGCGGCCCGGCGCTGATAGACCTGGTCGGCGGCACCGGCCCGGTCGTCATGTTCGACAACATGCCTTCGGCCATCGCCCTGGTGCGCGACGGATCGCTGCGCGCCCTGGCCGTCACCGGCCCGGACCGCGAAAGCAGCGCCAAGGATATCCCCACCGTGAAGGAGTCGGGCTATCCCGACTTCGACGTGGTGACCTGGTTCGGCCTGTTCGCGCCCGCCGGCACGCCCGCCGACGTGGTGCAGAAGCTGAACAAGACCGTGCAGGAGGTGGTGCACAGTCCGCAGGTCAGCAAGCGGCTGAGCGAGCTGGGCGCGACGCCGAAGACAAACTCTCCGCAGGAATACGCGACCATCATGAAGAACGACACCGCGAAATGGGCCAAGGTGGTCAAGACCGCCAATATCGTCAAGCCGTGAGGCGCGGCCGGCCGGCCGCGACAGCGGCTAGCCGGCGCTCTCGCCGGTGCGGATCAGTTCGCGCACATGCCGCACCCATGCGTCGAGGCTGCGGCTGGAGTCCTGGTGGCGCCAGCAGACCGTGGAGCTCACGCGCGTGGTGGCCTCGGCGAACGGGCGCGTGACGACGCCCTCGATATGAACCATGCGCGAGGTTTCCGGAATGATGCATACCCCCACCCCGGCCAGCACCAGGCCCATGCCCACATGGATCGTGCCGACTTCCTCGCAAGCCTTGACCGGCACGTCGTGCGCGCGCAGGAACGCGGCGATGGTGCCGTGCAGGCCCACGTCGCCACGCAGGGCGCGAAACAGGATCAGCGGCTGGTCGCGCAGGCTGTGGACCGACACGCGGCGCTTGCGCGCCAGCGGGTGCCCGCTGGGCAGGGCCAGGACGAAGCCCTCCTCGAAGATGGGCAGCGTAGCGATTTCCGGATGCCGCACGGTGGGCCGATAGATGCCGGTATCGATCTGGCCGGAAAGCAGCGCGCTTTCCTTGTCGGCCACCGTGACCTCGCGCAGCGAGACGGCGATGCCCGGGTGTTTCTGCCTGAAGCCCGGCAGCACCCTGGGCAGCAGGGAATAGGCCAGCGAATGGACAAAACCGATCACGATACGGCCCGTGCGCCCCTGCCCGGCCTCGCGGGCCTCGAAGACCGCCTCGTCGGCGGCCGCGACGATCTGCGCGGCGCGCTGGGCGAACGCCACGCCCGCATCGGTGAGCGAGACGCCGCGCGTGCCGCGGTAGAACAGCGTGGCGCCGACCTGCTCTTCGAGGTCGCGTATCTGGCGCGACAACGGCGGTTGCGCGATACCCAGCCTGCTGGCGGCCCGGCCAAAGTGCAGGGTCTCCGCGAGCATCAAAAAATAGCGCAAATGGCGCAATTCCATGGCAGGCCACCGAACGGCTGGAACTAGGGCAATGCATTTAACCACAGCGGCCCCTGCGCCGCCCACCCATACTGAGAGGAGTTATCCATGACGGCTGCCAACCGAACAGCCCTGGTCACCGGCGCCGCGCGCGGCATCGGCCTTGCGATCGCCACCCGCCTGGCGCTGGATGGCCACCCGGTCATCATGCTCGATGCCAGCCCCGACGTGCAAGCCAGCGCGCGCGCGTTGGCCGGCCGCGGCCTGCGCGCGCACGGCATGCGGCTGGACATCGCGGATGAACAGGCGGTACGCGACCTGCCCCGGCGATGCGGCCAGTGGTGGGAGAACCTGGCCATCGTGGTGAACAATGCCGGGATTTCGCCCAAGCACGAGGGACGCAAACGCAAGGTGGCGGACATGCCGCTGGACGAATGGCGCCGGGTACTGGATGTCAATCTCACCGGCACGTTCCTGGTCACGCAGACGTGCCTGCCGGCGCTCATCGCCGCCGGCTGGGGCCGTATCATCATGATCACCAGCCAGGCGGCGCGCACGCGCACGCCGGTGCCGGGCGCCCACTACTCGGCGACCAAATCCGGCATGACGGGCCTGGCCCGGGTGCTGGCCGGAGAGGTGGCCGAACACGGGATCACGGTCAATTGCGTGGCGCCGGGCCGCATCCAGTCGGCCATGACGGCCGAGGTCGGCGGCGCGGTCAACGCCAGCCATTCGGCCACGGTGCCGCTGGGCCGCCTGGGCCTGCCGGAGGAAGTCGCCGCCACGGTGGCCTTCCTGGCTTCCGATGGCGCGGGCTACACCACGGGCGCCACCATCGACGTGAATGGCGGCAGCTTCATGTTGTAGGACGCCGCGCCGCTACAGCGTCACGGCAAGACGGCGCTCGGCCTCGAGGTATTCGCGCGATTGCATCTCCAGGATGCGCGACACCGTGCGATGGAACTCGTTGGCCAGCGCGCCTTCGGTATAGAGTTGCTCGGGCTCGACTTCGGCCGACATGATCAGCTTGACCTTGTGGTCGTAGAACACGTCGATCAGCCACGTGAAGCGCCGCGCCTCGGACGCCTGGCGCGGCCCCATGCGCGGCACGTCCGAGAGGATCACCGCATGGAACCGGTTGGCCAGCTCCAGGTAGTCGTTCTGGGAGCGCGGGCCGCCGCACAGCGTGGCGAAATCGAACCACACGACCGAGCCGGCCAGCGCCTGGGCGCGGATTTCGCGATGCTCGATATGCAGCACCGGATCCTGCGGCGCGGTGTCGGACAACTGCGCGAATGCGTGTTCCAGCGCCTGGCGGGCCTGGGCGTCGAGCGGCGTGTGATAGCACTGCACCTGCTCCAGCGAACGGCGCCGGTAGTCGATGCCGGCGTCCACGTTCAGCACGTCCATGCGGCCCTGGATCAACGCAATGGCGGGCAGGATGCGGTCGCGATGCAGGCCGTCGGGATACAGCGTGGACGGCTCGTAGTTGGAGGTCATCACGAACGAGGTGCCGTGCTCGAACAGCTTGAGCAACAGGCGGTACAGGATCATCGCGTCGGCGACGTCCGAGACGTGGAACTCGTCGAAACAGATCAGGCGGTAACGGCGAGCGAGGCGGCGCGCCACTTCGTCCAGCGGATCCTGCGTGCCCTTGACCTCCTCCAGCTCGCGGTGCACGCCGCGCATGAATTCGTGGAAATGCAGGCGCGTCTTGCGCACCACCGGCACGGTGGCATAGAAGGCATCCATCAGGAAGCTCTTGCCGCGCCCCACGCCGCCCCACAGATACACGCCGCGCGGCACGTCCGGGCGGTTGAGCAGCTTCTTCAGGGCGTTGGAACGCAGGGCCTTGAAGCGGACCCATTCAGCGTAGTAGCGCTGCAGGCGTTCGACGGCCTGCAATTGCGCCTCGTCGGGCTGATAGCCGCGTTCCGCCAGGGCGTGTTCGTAGTATTCGCGGACGTTCATGTCGCAACCGGAAAATCCAAAACAAAGGGGCGGATTGCACAACCCGCCCCAGGCCAAGCCGGGAAGCCCCGGGACCTGCTGGCCCCGGGACGCCTGATCAGAAGTTCAGGGTACGCTTGTCGACAGCCAGCGCGGCTTCCTTCACCGCTTCCGACAGGGTCGGGTGAGCGTGGCAGATGCGGGCGATGTCCTCGGCGGCGCCGCGGAACTCCATGATGGTCACGGCTTCGGAGATCAACTCCGACGCCATCGGGCCGATGATGTGCACACCCAGGACTTCGTCGGTCTTGGCATCGGCGATCACCTTGGCGAAACCGGTGGTGTCGCCCAGCGCGCGCGCGCGGCCGTTGGCCATGAACGGGAACGAGCCGGCCTTGTACTCGCGGCCTTCGGCCTTGAGCTGCTGCTCGGTCTTGCCCACCCAGGCGATTTCCGGCGAGGTGTAGATCACCCACGGCACGGTGGCGAAGTTGACGTGGCCGTGCTGGCCGGCAATGCGCTCGGCCACCGCGACGCCCTCTTCCTCGGCCTTGTGCGCCAGCATCGGGCCGCGCACCACGTCGCCCACCGCCCACACGTTGGGCAGGTTGGTCTTGCAGTCTTCGTCGACGGCGACGAAGCCGCGTTCGTCCAGCTTCAGGCCCACGGCTTCGGCATTGAGGCCGCCGGTGTACGGCACGCGGCCGATGGAGACGATCAGCTTGTCCACCACCAGCTTCTGCTCGGCGCCCTTGGCGTCGACGTACGGCACGGTGATCGACTTGGCCGCGGCCTTGATCTCGCCGATCTTCACGCCGGTCTGGATGTCCAGGCCCTGCTTGGCGAAGGACTTGAGGGCTTCCTTGGCCACCTGCTGGTCGGCAGCGGCGAGGAACTCGGGCATCGCTTCCAGGATGGTGACTTCGGCGCCCAGGCGGCGCCACACGCTGCCCATTTCGAGGCCGATCACGCCCGCGCCGATCACGCCCAGCTTCTTGGGCACGGCGCCGATGTTCAGCGCGCCGTCGTTGGACAGGATGTTCTTTTCGTCAAAGGGCAGGCCGGGCAGTTCGCGCGCCGACGAGCCGGTGGCCACGATGACGTGCTTGGCGACCAGGTCGGCGTCGGTGGTGCCGGTGACCTTGATGGACCAGCCACCGTCGACCTGGCCGGCGAACGCGCCCTTGCCGTGGAAATACGTGACCTTGTTCTTCTTGAACAGGTACAGGATGCCGTCGTTGTTCTGCTTGACCACCGTGTTCTTGCGGCCGATCAGCGTGTCCAGCTTGAGGCTGACGCCCTTGACTTCGATGCCGTGCTCGGCGAAGTGGTGGTTGGCCTGTTCGTAGTGCTCGGACGACTGCAGGAGCGCCTTGGACGGAATGCAGCCCACGTTGGTGCAGGTGCCGCCGGGAGCGGGGCCGCCCTGGCCGTTCTGCCAGGCGTCGATGCAGGCCACCGACATACCGAGTTGGGCAGCGCGGATCGCGGCGATGTACCCGCCGGGGCCGGCACCGATGATGACGACGTCGAATTGTTTGGACATAGTGTTCTCGCGATGAGAGAAATTTGAAACCGCCTACCGCGCGGCCGCCAGGACGCAGATCCGCTGGTTTGTTGGATCCGGACAGCCGCGCGTATGGCGCGGCTCGGACGGGCAGGCTGATCGAACCGGATTCGACGAAACCGGCAGGGCCGCCGGGCGGGCCGCGATGGCGGCCCAGCCCGTGGCGGCAGCGACAGAAGAAGGCATTCTTCTCTCGCCTTGGCGCCGATTACAGATCCAGCAACAGGCGTTGCGGGTCTTCCAGCGCTTCCTTCATGGCCACCAGGCCCAGCACGGCTTCGCGGCCGTCGATGATGCGGTGGTCATAGGACATGGCCAGGTAGTTGATCGGCCGGATGACGATCTGGCCGTTCTCGACCACCGGGCGCTCCTTGGTGGCGTGGATGCCCAGGATGGCCGCCTGCGGCGGGTTGATGATGGGTGTGGACAGCATCGAGCCGAACACCCCGCCGTTGGAGATCGAGAACGTGCCGCCGGTCATTTCCTCGATGCCCAGCTTGCCGTCCGCGGCGCGCTTGCCGAAGTCGGCGATGGTCTTCTCGATTTCGGCGATGGTCAGCTGGTCGGCGTTGCGCAGGATGGGCACCACCAGGCCACGCGGGGTGCCGACGGCGATGCCGATGTCGAAGTAGCCGTGGTAGATGATGTCCTTGCCGTCGACCGAGGCGTTGAGCACCGGGTACTTCTTCAGCGCGGCGACGGCGGCCTTGACGAAGAACGACATGAAGCCCAGCTTGACGCCGTGCTCTTTCTCGAACTTGTCCTTGTAGCGGGCGCGCAGGTCCATCACGGCCTGCATGTTGACTTCGTTGAACGTCGTCAGGATGGCGTTCTCGGCTTGCGATTGCAGCAGGCGCTCGGCGATGCGGGCGCGCAGGCGGCTCATCGGCACGCGCTGCTCGGGGCGGCCGTCCAGCGACAGCGTGGGCGGCGCCACCGGCGCGGCGGCCTTGGCGGCGGGCGCGTTGCCCGCGGCCAGGGCGTCGCCCTTGGTGACGCGGCCGTCGCGGCCGGTGCCGGCCACGCTGGCGGCGTCCACGCCCTTCTCGGCGAGGATCTTGGCGGCGGCCGGCGAGGCCACGCCGCTGGCGGCGCTGCTGGCCGCCGCCGGCGCGGCGGCTGCCGGCGCAGCAGCAGCGGCGGCGGGCGCTTCGGCAGCGGCGGCAGGCGCCGCAGCAGCCTTGGCGGCCGTGTCGATGCGGGCAATGACTTCGCCCGAGGTCACGGTGCTGCCGTCACCCATGACGATTTCGGACAGCACGCCCGACGACGGGGCCGGCACTTCCAGCACCACCTTGTCGGTCTCGATTTCGATCAGGATTTCGTCGGCCTCGACCGCGGCGCCCGCCTGCTTCTTCCAGGTCAGCAGCGTGGCTTCCGAAACCGATTCGGACAGTTGAGGGACGAGAACGTCGGTAATAGCCATAGTGATGAATTCCGTAAAGTTAGTGTTCTATGTCAGCGGCTGTTGTTACTTGGTCAGCATGAAGCCCTTGTACTTGGCGGCGAAGGCCTGCTCGATGAGCGCCTTCTGCTGCTCCTGGTGCTTGGCCAGGTAGCCCACCGCCGGCGAGGCCGAAGCGGCGCGGCCCGCGTAGCCCAGCTTCTGGCCGTCGGCCATGTTTTCGTACAAATGGTGCTGCACATAGAACCACGGGCCCTGGTTCTGCGGCTCGTCCTGCACCCAGATCACCTCGGTGGCCTTGGGGTACTTGCGCAGCTCGGTCTCGAACGCCTTGTGCGCGAACGGATACAGCTGCTCGACGCGGACGATCGCCACGTGGTCGGCGCCACGCTCGCGGCGGGCATTGACCAGGTCGTAGTAGACCTTGCCCGAGCAGGCCAGCACGCGCTTGACCGAGGCGGCCTTGATCGACTCGTCGACCTCGCCGATCACCGGGCGGAAGCTGCCGCCGGCCAGATCGGTCAGGGGCGAGCCGGCATCCTTGTTGCGCAGCAGGGACTTGGGCGTGAAGATGACCAGCGGCTTGCGGAACGGGCGGATCATCTGGCGACGCAGCAGGTGGAAGATCTGCGCGGCCGAGGTCGGCTGCACCACCTGGATGTTGTGGTCGGCGCACAGCTGCAGGAAGCGCTCGATGCGGCCCGACGAGTGTTCCGGACCCTGGCCTTCGTAGCCGTGCGGCAGCATCAGGGTCAGGCCCGACTGGCGGCCCCACTTGGCTTCGCCGGCGGTGATGAACTGGTCGATGACGACCTGCGCGCCGTTGACGAAGTCGCCGAACTGGGCTTCCCAGATGGTCAGCGTGTTGGGTTCGACCGACGAGTAGCCGTATTCGAATGCCAGCACCGCCTCTTCGGACAGCACCGAGTCGATCACGGTGAACGGCGCCTGGCCTTCCGAGACGTTCTGCAGCGGCACGTAGAAACCGTCGTTCCAGCGCTCGCGGTTCTGGTCGTGCAGCACGGCGTGGCGGTGCGTGAACGTGCCACGGCCCGAGTCCTGGCCGGTGATGCGCACGGCGTAGCCCGAGGCCACCAGCGTGGCGAAGGCCAGGTGCTCGCCCATGCCCCAGTCGAGGTTGACCTCGCCCTTGGCCATGTTGCGGCGGTCATTGAGCAGCTTGGCGACCAGCGGGTGCACCGTGAAGCCCTCGGGCACGGTGGTGGTGATGCGCTCGCCGATGCGCTTGAGCTCGGCCAGCGGCACGGCGGTATCGGCCTGGTCGGTCCACTTGGCGCCCAGGAACGGCGACCAGTCGATGGCGTACTTGCTCTTGTAGTCGGTCAGCACCGGCTCGATGGTGCGCTGGCCGTCTTCCATCAGCTGGCGGTAATCCTTGACCAGCTGGTCGGCATCGCCCTCGGCCAGCACGCCCTGCGTGGTCAGCTTGTCGGCGTACAGCTTGCGGGTGCCGGGGTGGTGGCCGATGCGCTTGTACATCAGCGGCTGCGTCAGCGAGGGGGTGTCCTGCTCGTTGTGGCCCAGCTTGCGGAAGCAGACGATGTCGAGCACCACGTCGTGGCGGAACTGCATGCGGTAGTCCAGCGCCAGGCGGGTGGCGAACACCACGGCCTCGGGATCGTCGCCGTTGACGTGGAACACCGGTGCTTCGATCATCTTGACCACGTCGGTGCAATACAGCGTCGAGCGCGAGTCGCGCGGATCCGAGGTGGTGAAACCGATCTGGTTGTTGATGACGATGTGCAGCGTGCCGCCCGTACCGTAACCGCGCGTCTGCGCCAGGTTCAGCGTTTCCATCACCACGCCCTGGCCGGCGAAGGCGGCGTCGCCGTGCACCAGCACCGGCAGCACCTGCTTGCCCTCGCCGTCGCCGCGGCGTTCCTGGCGCGCGCGCACGCTGCCCTCGACCACCGGGTTGACGATTTCCAGGTGCGACGGGTTGAAGGCCAGCGACAGGTGCACCGGACCGCCACGGGTGGACAAGTCGCTCGAGAAACCGTTGTGGTACTTCACGTCGCCGTCGGTCAGGCCTTCGGCGTGCTTGCCTTCGAACTCGGCAAACAGGTCGCCGGGCATCTTGCCCATGATGTTGACCAGCAGGTTCAGGCGGCCGCGGTGGGCCATGCCGACCACGATTTCCTGCACGCCCGATTCACCGGCGTGGTTGACCACCTCGTCCATCGAGGCGATGAAGCTCTCGCCGCCTTCCAGCGAGAAACGCTTCTGGCCCACGTACTTGGTGTGCAGGAAGCGCTCGAGGCCTTCGGATTCGGTCAGCTGCTGCAGGATGTGGCGCTTTTCCTCGGTGGAGAACACCGGCGCGCTGAAGGTCGACTCGAGGCGCTGCTGGATCCAGCGCTTGGCGGCCGGATCGGAAATATGCATGAACTCCGCGCCCACCGAGCGGCAATACGTGTCGCGCAGCGCCTTCAGGATGTCGCGCAGCGTCATGGTGCTGGCGGTCGTGAAGTAGGTGTTGGTGGCGGAGTAGACCTGGTCCAGGTCGGCTTCGGTCAGGCCGTAGAACGCCGGGTCCAGTTCGGGGATGGCGGGACGCTCCTGGCGCTTGAGCGGATCCAGGTCGGCCCAGCGGGAACCCAGCGAGCGGTAGGCGGCGATCAGCGACTGGACCGACACCTGCTTGGAGGCTACCGACAGGTCGGGCTCGGCGACGCGCTGCACGAAGGCATTGGCGCGGGCGCGTTGCGCAAACGATTCTACGATGGGAGCGTGGGCCTGGTCGCGGGTGGCTTCCTGGCCATCGGTGGCGGGCGAGTGCTGCAGCTGGTCGAAGTATTCACGCCAGTTGTCGGGCACCGAGCCGGGATTGTCGAGATACGATTCGTAGAGCTCTTCGACGTACGGGGCGTTACCCCCGAACAGATAGGACGTGGATAGGGATTCTGATTCCGTAGACATAAATCGCTTCACCTTGACGAGTGCTTCACTCGATACGATGCAGGAAAACCTTCCGCGACACGGGCTTCCCGTTTAGCGGATAGCAGGGGCAGAAGGCACGTACAAGCCTCGAAAGCCGTATAGCCGCAGTATACCCCTTGAGTCTGCGGCCGTCTTGCTGCAACGGCATGACAGGACCGAGCTTGCGGCATGCCCTCATTCCCGCCCAGAATACCTCTCGCAACACCGCGCATGTCGCGCCGATTGCCGGGCAATATCGGCAATCGGCGCAAGCCGGATCATCCCGCCCTGTGTCGCGAAAACGACGCCAGGCAGGCAGCCTGGCTAGGCCTGTTCCGGCCGGGTCCGCACTACCCGGCGATAAATCCATACGGCCACGGCCGCGAAAACCACGAAGCCCAGCCATTCCGCGGTCGGGCCGAAGCCCGCGCCGACCACGGCCAGGGGCGCCTCGTCGCCGGTGGCGCCGATGACCGCTGCCAGCAGCACCCCAACCAGGCTCTCGCCCACGATCAAGCCGGACGCCACCAGCACGCCGCGGCGATTGGGCCCTTCGGCATAGCGCTCGTAGTCCTGCCCGGCGGCGGCGGCCCGGCGGCGCAGCGCGCCCTCCAGGAGCCAGGCCAGCACCGCCCCGACCACGATGGGCGCGCTGGCCGACGGCGGCAAGTAAATGCCGATGCCCACCGCCAGCACCGGCAGGCGCGCCACCCGGCAGGTGCGCCGCAGCACCTGGTCGATCACGATCAGCGCCACGCCCACGCCCATGCCGATCAGGATCATGGTCCAGTTCAACTGATGGGTGAAGATGCCTTGCGCGATGGCCAGCATCAGCGTCGCCTGGGGCGCCGCCAGCGCCTGCGACGGATCCATGCCCGGGCGCGGCAAGGCGTCGCCGAAGCCATAGGCGTTGTACAGCAGCTCCAGCACGGGCGAGATGACCGCCGCCCCGACGACGCAGCCGATCAGCAGCGCGACCTGCTGGCGCCAGGGCGTCGCCCCCACCAGCCAGCCGGTCTTGAGGTCCTGCAGGTTGTCGTTCGAGATGGAGGCCACCGCCACCACGGCCGAGGTCGTGAAGATCGCCAGGGCGATGCCCATCTGCAGCCCCTGCGGCGTGGCCAGCAGGCCATCGCCGCGCTGGATGGCCAGCATGAGCAGCGACACCAGCACGATCGCCACGATGCCGACGCCGGAAATCGGGCTGGTCGACGAGCCGATCAGCCCCGCCATGTAGCCACAGGCCGCCACCACCAGGAACCCGAAGACGAAGGCAAACACCACGGCGTAGGCCACCAGCCCCCAGCGCGCCCCCGGCGAGAGCATGGCCGGCTGCAGGAAAGCGGCGAACACGCCTACCAGCACGGCGACCAGCGCCAGGGTGATGAGCGAGATCCAGCGCGAGGGCAGATCGCGCTCTGTGCGCGGGGCGCTGCCATAGGCCGCCTCCCCGCTGCGGCCAAAGGCCGCGAACGACGTACGCACGCCGCGCACCATGGGCATGAACAGCGTGGCCAGCGTCCAGATGGCCCCCACGCCGATGACGCCGGCGCCGATGAAGCGCACCTGCGACGCCCACAGGCTATTGGCGAAGGCGCTGATGGACTGGCCATCCGGCATGGGCGTGGTTGCGGTCAGCACGGGCACCGCGACCAGTCAGGCGATCAGCAGCCCGACCAGCATGGCCACGCCGGCGACGATGCCGATCAGGTAGCCAGCGCCCAGCAATGCCAGCGAAAAGCCCATGGGCAGGCGGAACACCGACGCGCCGAGCTGGCCCCACCAGCTGAAGCTGTCGCCCAGCACCCGCAGGCCGCCGGTGGCCAGGCTGACCAGCGCGGCCACGCCGCCGCCCGCCAGGATGTCGCCCATGCCGGATGCGCCCCGGCGGCCCGGTGCCGTGTCAGGCGCCTCGGCGCTGCCCACCCGCAGGATTTCGGCCGCCGCCACGCCTTCGGGGTAAGGCAGGTCGCTTTGCACCACCATGATGTGGCGCAGCGGAATCGTGAACATCACCCCCAGCATGCCGCCGGCGCCGCAGATGGCCAGGGTCTGCCAGAACGGGAAGCCCTGCCAGTGCCCCATCATGACCAGGGCGGGCAGGATGAAGATGATGGCCGACAAGGTGCCGGCGGCCGAGGCCTGCGTCTGCACCATGTTGTTCTCCAGGATGTTGGCGTCGCGAAACATCCGCAGCACCGACATGGAGATCACCGCGGCCGGGATCGCCGAGGAAAACGTCAGGCCGACCTTCAGGCCCAGAAAGACGTTGGAAGCCGTGAAGATGACGGTGATCAGCGCCCCCAGCAAGACGCCGCGCAGCGTCAGCTCGGGCAGGGTCACGCTATCGGGAATGCGGGTTGCATCAGCCATGAGCGATCCGGAACATAAAGGGAAAACCCGCAATTTTACTGCGGCCCGCTTCCCTGCCTGAGCGGCAGGGCCGTCTGGTACTTGACTTGCTTGAGCGCGAACCCGGAGCGGATGTTCTTCACGCCAGGAATGCGCGACAGGCGATTGACGATGAAGCGCTCCAGTCCCGGCATGTCGGCCACCACCACCCGCAGCAGATAGTCCGCATCGCCCGTCATGAGGTAGCACTCCATCACTTCGGGACAGTCGGCCATGGCGCCCTGGAACCGCTCCAGCTCGCTTTCGACCTGCTTCTCCAGGCTGACCTGGATGAACACATTCAGGTTCAGGCCCAGTTGCGCCGGATCGGCCAGCGCCACATAGCCGCGGATGATCCCGGCGGCCTCCAGGGCCTTGACGCGGGCCAGGCACGGCGAGGGCGACAGATGCACCCGGCGCGCCAGCTCGACGTTGGTGAGGCTGGCATCGGTCTGCAACAGGTCCAGGATCCGGCGATCAACGGCATCCAGCGCATGTGGCGGCATATTAAGCTCCATAAAATGTCAATCACAGCATTTCATGCCTAATGAATCGGCATTTTGGCGCATTTTCGATGACTCATGCCAGCACTAAAGCGCTAGCATGGATGCAAATAGGAGACAACGCCATGTGCAACGCCCAGGCCGGCGCCACGCCGCCACGGATCCCGGATCCCGACCCCGTCGAAACCGCCGAATGGCGCGAGGCGCTGGACTCGCTGACCCAGGCCGGCGGCCCCGAACGGGCCGCCTATGTGCTGCAGCAACTGCTGGCGCGGGCCACCGCGCTGGGGGTGCGCGCGCCGGGCATCACGCGTACGGCCTATCTCAACACCATCGCGGCCGACCAGGACCCGCCCTTTCCCGGCAACCTGTCGCTGGAAGAGCGCATCGCCTCCATCAACCGCTGGAACGCGCTGGCCATGGTGGTGCGCGCCAACCAGGCCCATGGCGAACTGGGCGGCCACATCGCCAGCTATGCGTCGGCGGCCGACCTGTTCGAAGTGGGTTTCAACCATTTCTTCCGCGCGCCCGCGCCCGGCTTCGGCGGCGACCTGGTCTACATGCAGCCGCACTCGGCGCCGGGCATCTATGCCCGCGCCTATCTGGAAGGTTTCCTGAGCGACGTCGACCTGGCGCATTTCCGCCAGGAAATCACGGCGGGGGCACAGGGACTGCGAGGCCTGTCTTCCTATCCGCACCCCTGGCTGATGCCGGACTTCTGGCAATTCCCCACCGGCTCGATGGGCATCGGCCCCATCAATGCCATCTACCAGGCCCGCTTCATGCGCTACCTGGAACACCGTTCGCTGGCCATGCCTTCGGACCGCAAGGTCTGGGGCATTTTCGGCGACGGGGAAATGGACGAACCCGAATCCATCGCCGCGCTGACGCTGGCCGCGCGCGAGCGCCTGGACAACCTGGTGTTCGTGATCAACTGCAACCTGCAGCGCCTCGACGGCCCGGTACGCGGCAATGGCCGCATCATCGACGAGCTGGAAACGCTGTACGCCGGCGCCGGCTGGAATGTCATCAAGCTGGTCTGGGGCGGAGACTGGGACGCCCTGCTGCGGCGCGATCCCGATGGCGTGCTGGCCGGCACGTTCTCGCACACGGTGGACGGGCAGTTCCAGACCTTCGCCGCCAATGACGGCGCCTACAACCGCCAGCACTTCTTCGGGCAGGATCCGCGGCTGAGCGCGCTGGTGGCGGACTGGTCCGACGAGGCGATCGACCGCCTGCGCCGCGGCGGCCACGACATGGTCAAGATCCACGCCGCCTATCACCGTGCCACGCACCACCGCGGCCAGCCCACCGTCATCCTGGCGCAGACCAAGAAGGGGTTCGGCATGGGCACCGCCGGACAGGGCAAGATGACCACGCACCAGCAGAAGAAGCTGGACGACGAAGCCCTGCTGGCGTTCCGCGACCGTTTCGCGCTGCCCATCTCCGACGCCGACTGCCTGGCGTTGAAGTTCTACAAGCCGGCCGAGGACAGCGCCGAGCTGCGCTACCTGGAGTCGCGCCGCGCGGCCCTGGGCGGCTACCTGCCGCGGCGCCGCACCGAAGCCCCGCGCCTGGCGCCGCCACCGGTGGCCGACTGGGCCCGGTTCGCGCTGCAGGCCTCGGGCAAGGAAATGTCCTCGACCATGGCCATCGTGCGCATGCTCACCGCCTTGCTGAAGGACCCGCAACTGGGGCCGCGCATCGTGCCCATCGTGGCCGACGAAGCGCGCACGTTCGGCATGGCCAACCTGTTCCGCCAGGTAGGCATCTACTCGGCGCAGGGACAACTGTACGAACCGGAAGACATTGGCTCGGTGCTGGCGTACCGCGAGGCGCGCGACGGCCAGATCCTGGAAGAAGGCATTACCGAAGCCGGCGCGATCTCGTCCTGGACCGCGGCCGGCACCAGCTATTCGGTCAATGGCCTGCCCATGCTGCCTTTCTATATCTATTACTCGATGTTCGGCTTCCAGCGCATCGGCGACCTGATCTGGGCGGCGGCCGACCAGCGCACGCGGGGCTTTCTCATCGGCGCAACGTCCGGGCGCACGACGCTGGGCGGCGAAGGCCTGCAGCACCAGGACGGCTACAGCCACCTGGCCGCGGCGGCGGTGCCGAATTGCCGCGCCTACGATCCCGCCTATGCGTACGAAGTGGCCGTCCTGGTCGAGCACGGCATGCAGCGCATGCTCGACGAACAATGCGATGAGTTCTACTACCTGACCGTCACCAACGAAAACCTGGCCCAGCCCGACATGCCCGAGGGCGAGGAAACGCGCACGGGCATCCTGCGCGGCATGCACCGCGTGCGGGCCGCCGACGGCACCCCGCAGGTGCGCCTGCTGGGCGCCGGTCCGATGCTCGACGAGGCCATGCGCGCGGCGCAATTGCTGCGCGATGAGCACGGCGTGGACGCGGAAGTCTGGAGCGTGACCAGCTTTTCGGAGCTGGCGCGCGGCGGGCGCGGCGCCGAGCGCGCCCAGGCGCTGGGACTGCCCTGCCCCGACGGCAACTGGCTGGCGCAATGCCTGGGCGACCAGGCCACCCCGGTGGTTGCCGTCAGCGACTATGTCCGCGCCGTGCCGGAGCAGATCCGCGCCTGGGTCCCCGGCCCGTACCGCGTGCTGGGCACCGACGACTTCGGCCGCAGCGACACGCGCGCCCGGTTGCGCGACTTCTTCGAGGTCGGCGCGCCCTGGATCGTCCTGCACGCGCTGGACCTGCTGGCGCGCGAGGACAGCGCCTGGCAGCCTGCGCTGCAGGCCCGGCGCGAGCAATTGCAGGTTGCCACGCGCAACGTCCCCTCCTGGCAGTCGTGACGGCCGCATCGGCCGGGACGTGGCCCGGCCGATGCCGTCTTCGCTGCGGTGCAGCAAGCACAGTACGGCGCTTTCTGTTGAAATAGGGGGTTCCCCTCGGATTTCAGCTTTTCCGTTATTTCCCTCAGTTTGCGCCGCAAAGGTTGTGCACCCATGGACGAAAATCTCACCAAACTGGCGTTGGATTACCACGCTTATCCCACCCCGGGCAAAATCTCGGTTACCCCGACCAAGACGCTGGCCAATCAGGACGACCTGTCGCTGGCCTACTCGCCCGGCGTGGCCGCGGCCTGCATGGCGATTTTCGACCAGGGCAATGACGCAGCATCGAAATACACGTCGCGCTCCAACCTGGTCGGCGTGATCACCAACGGGACGGCCGTGCTGGGCCTGGGCAACATCGGCCCGCTGGCCGCCAAGCCGGTCATGGAAGGCAAGGGCTGCCTGTTCAAGAAATTCGCCGGCATCGACGTGTTCGATATCGAGCTGGCCGAGAACGACCCCGACAAACTGGTCGACATCATAGCCGCGCTCGAGCCGACGCTGGGCGGCGTGAACCTCGAGGACATCAAGGCGCCCGAGTGCTTCTATATCGAGAAGAAGCTGCGCGAGCGCATGAACATCCCGGTGTTCCACGATGACCAGCATGGCACCGCCATCATTTCGTCGGCGGCCATCCTCAATGGCCTGAAAGTCGTCGGCAAGGACATCGGCCAGGTCAAGCTGGCCTGCTCGGGCGCCGGCGCCGCCGCGATCGCCTGCCTGGACCTGCTGGTGCACCTGGGCATCAAGCGCGAACACATCTACGTGGTGGACTCGCGCGGCGTCATCTGGGAAGGCCGTGACGAGAACATGGAGCCCAACAAGCGCCGCTACGCGCAGAAGACCGAGGCCCGTACGCTGGCCGACGTGGTCAACGGCGCCGACGTGTTCCTGGGTTGCTCGACCGCCGGCGTGCTGACGCCGGAAATGGTCAAGACCATGGCGGCGCAGCCGCTGATCCTGGCGCTGGCCAACCCTGAGCCGGAAATCCGCCCCGAGCTCGCCAAGGCGGCGCGGCCCGACTGCATCGTCGCCACCGGCCGTTCGGACTACCCGAACCAGGTCAACAACGTGCTTTGCTTCCCCTTCATTTTCCGCGGCGCCCTGGATGCCGGCGCCACGCGCATCACCGAGGAAATGAAGCTGGCGTGCGTCAAGGCCATCGCCGAGCTGGCCCAGGCCGAACAGAACGACGAAGTAGCGCGCGCCTATGCCGGCCAGGAGCTCAGCTTCGGCCCCGACTACATCATTCCCAAGCCGTTCGATCCCCGCCTGATCGTGCAGATCGCGCCGGCCGTGGCCCAAGCCGCCGCGGACTCCGGCGTCGCCACCCGTCCGATCGAGGACATCGAGGCCTATCGCCAGAAGCTGATGGGCTTCGTGTATCACTCCGGCCAGTTGATGCGTCCGCTGTTCCAGCAGGCCAAGCAGGCGCCCAAGCGCGTGGTGTATGCCGACGGCGAAGACGAGCGCGTGCTGCGCGCGGTACAGACCGTGATCGACGAGAAGCTGGCCGAGCCCATCCTGGTCGGCCGCCCGTCGGTGATCGAGATGCGCATCAAGAAGTTCGGCCTGCGCATGGTGCCGGGCCAGAACGTCGAGATCGTCGACCCCGAGGACGACAGCCGCTTCAACGACACCTGGAATGGCTACTATCAGCTGCGCGGCCGCGAAGGCGTGACACCGGCCATCGCCAAGGCGATGATCCGCAAGCACAACACGCTGATCGGCGCGATGCTGCTGCGTCGCGGCGATGCCGACGCGCTGCTGTGCGGCGTCACCAGCAAGTACGACAACCAGCTCAAGTACGTGGAGGAGGTGATCGGCCGCAAGCCCGGCCAGACCTACGGCGCGCTGAATGTGCTGATGCTGCCGAACCAGACCCTGTTCGTCACCGACACGCACGTCAACGAGAACCCGTCGGCCGACGAAATCGCCAACATCACGATCCAGGCCGCCGAGGAGATGCTGCGCTTTGGCGTCATGCCGAAGATCGCGCTGCTGTCGCATTCCAACTTCGGCAGCCGGCCCACCGATTCGTCGCGCAAGATGGCCCATGCCCGCAAGCTGGTGGCCGAGCGCGCGCCGCATCTGGAGGTCGATGGCGAGATGCACGCCGACGCCGCGCTGTCGGAGTCGATCCGCCTGCAGGCCTACCCGGACAGCACGCTCAAGGGTCGCGCCAACCTGCTGGTCATGCCCAACCTCGATACCGGCAACATCACCTACAACATGCTGAAGATGACCGGCAGCAACGGGATTGCGATGGGCCCGATCCTGCTGGGTTCGGCCCGCCCGGTGCACATCCTGACCACCAGCGCCACCGTGCGCCGCATCGTCAACATGACGGCATTGGCAGTGGTGGACGCGCAGCAGGAAGCCGCCGAAGGCTGACGCTGATGCGCCGGCCCGGCGCCGCCATGGCGCCGGGCCCTGCATGCACGGGTCCAGTCCCGATAAAAGCCGCATGCGACAGGGCTGTTTCCCACATCGGAATCAGCCCCCCCCCCCCCCCCTCCCCCCCCTAAGACCTAAGATCGTGGCTCCATAACTCTTCTGGCGCCAAGACGCCCGTGTTACCCATGCAACTCCCTTTCCAACGCGCCCGGCGCCTGTGCTTGCGGGCCGCTCTGGCGGCCATTGCGTCCGCGGCGCACGCCGACGACGGCACCATCGTCATCACCGGCACCATCACCGACACCACCTGCGTCATCGAGGACCCGGCCGGCCCCACGCACACCAAGGTGGTGCAATTGCCCAAGATATCCAAGAGCGCGCTGGCCAAGGATGGAGACGAAGCTGGCCGTACGCCCTTCCTGATCACGCTCAAGAACTGCCCCTCGTCCCTGAACAATGGTGTGAAAGCGTACTTCGAGCCTGGGCCGACCACCGACTACGCTACCGGCGACCTGAAGGCGTATTCGATCGCCTACAACAACAACCCCGCCACCACCCAAAATGCGATCATCGCTGCAAGCGAAGCGCAGGGCGTGCAAATCCGCATCTCCAACCAGAACGGCACCAAGATCCCCATGGGCGTGGACGCCGCCGCCCAGAACGCCCAGGCCTTCAACCCCGTCACCGACACCGCCGACAACGCCAAGAAGAAGGTCACGTTGCGCTACCTGGCATCGTACGTGAAGAAATCCGGCAACATTACTACCGGGCAACTCACGACATACGTCGGTTTTTCCATGATCTATCCGTAACCCCGACTCCTGCCCTCCAGACAGGCCAAGGGGGCTCTCGCGATCCTCCCGTCGTACTATCGAGACTGAGCGGCGGCTGTCACGGCCGCCGCCCCCATCCGGGAGACCCCATGCTGCAAGACGCCCTACTCGCCTGGCTGCACTATCTGGCCATCTTCGTCCTGATCGTCCTCATGACCGCCGAAGCCGTGCTGCTGCGGCCCGGCATGTCCGCCCGGTCCGTGGGCCGGCTGGCGCTCTACGACCGCCTGTACCTGGCAAGCGCGCTCGCCGTGCTGGCCACCGGCGTCCTGCGCCTGACGCTGGGCGCCAAGGGCGCGGCCTTCTACATGGCCAACCCCTGGTTCCACGCCAAGATCGGGCTGTTCGTGCTGATCGCGCTCTGTTCCATCCCGCCCACCCTGGCCTTCCTGAGCTGGAAGAAGCAGTCGCTGTCGCAGCCGGGCTTCACCCCCGCCGATGCCGATATCCGGCGCGCGCGCCGCTGGGTGATGATCGAATCGCACCTGTTCATCTTCCTGCCGCTGTTCGCCGTGCTGATGGCGCGCGGCATCGGCATCTAGCGCATCTAGTGCATCTCAGCGCGGCGGGCAGGCGGCCCGCCGCGGCGCCGCCGCGTCGTTCCCGCCCACCGCGATGGCGGCAAAGCGCAGCACCCCTGCCTCATTGTTGGGAACCACGGCCAGCACCTCGCCACCACGCCCCTGCACGACGGCTTGGCCGTCTGCCACGTCAGGATGGCCGGCATACCGGGCGGACGCGCCGGCCAGCGGGCTGAAAATCCAGGCCCCGGGATGGCGCTCGCGCCATCCACGCCCCGCCGAGCGGACCTCCGTGCCGGCCGGATAATGCATGGGCCCGAAGGCCAGCGGGCAGGCCAGCTCGGCCCGCTCGAACGCATCGTAGCGCCGCTCGGCATCGAGCCGGATGATTGCCCCAGCCAGCCATACGCCGCCGATCCGCACCGCCATGTCAGGCTCCAGCCAGACCTGCCAGCGGTCGGGATCGACGTGGCCGTCGGTGTAGACCGTTCCCTCATGGGCCAGCAGGCGGGCGCCTGGCGGCACCTCCATCCCATCGGCGCGGTTGCCCTCGGCCAGCATGCATTCCTCGAACGCCGCGATGCGGCCATCGCGCCGGGTACTGAAGTGCATGGGGCTGGCCGCGTCGCAGCGCCACCCCTGTATGGCCTGCGTACCCGGACCGGTCACGCGCATGGTGAGCGGATAGGCCTCGGTCAGCTTGTAGGTATCCGGCTCGTGGTCCAGCGCGATGTAGCGCTCTATGCGCAGCGCCTGCAGTCCATGCGCGGATACCGGGTGCGGAAACTCGGCGCGGTTGTACGTGTCCGGCGAATGCGCCACCTCGAGGCTGAGCCGGGTGCCGGCGGGCATATCGATGCCGCCCACCCGGGCCGCTTCGGGCAGAGTGTAGTGGCGTGTCCGCCATTCCCGTTCGATCTCGTACCGGACATACGCCGCGACGCCCTGGAAATAGGCGAAATATCCGGCCAGCACGAGCAACACCGCATAGAGTCCGCCGCATGCCAGCCGGCGCCTGCCGAAGGCGCGCCGGGCGCGCCCGCTGAACGCCAGCGCCGCGCTCCACCCCAGCAGGGCCAATGCGCCCAGCGCCGAAGCCAGCAGCAGCAATACGAACGACAGGGAAGGCAGCGCGACAGGAATCATGCGCAGATGATAGCGGAGCCGGCCGTACAGATGGGCCGGCAAGAAAAAACCGCCCGAAGGCGGTTCTTTCAGTGGACGCGAGTACGCCGGATCAGCGCTTGTCCATGCCGGGCACGTCGCGCGTGACCGAACCGGTGAACAGCTGGCGCGGACGGCCGATCTTGTAGTCGGGGTCGGACAGCATTTCGTTCCACTGGGCGATCCAGCCCACCGTGCGGGCCAGCGCGAAGATGGCCGTGAACAGCGAGGTCGGGATGCCGATGGCGCGTTGCACGATACCCGAGTAGAAGTCGACGTTCGGGTACAGCTTGCGCTGCACGAAGTAGTCGTCTTCCAGGGCGATGCGCTCCAGTTCCATGGCCAGCTTGAACAGCGGGTCGTTCTCCAGGCCCAGCGCCACCAGGACTTCCTTGCACGTTTCCTGCATCAGCTTGGCGCGCGGATCGTAGTTCTTGTAGACGCGGTGGCCAAAGCCCATCAGGCGCACGCCCGAGTTCTTGTCCTTGACCTTTTCCATGAACTCGCCGACCTTGGCCACACCGCCGTTGGCCTGCAGTTCTTCGAGCATCTGCAGGCAGGCTTCGTTGGCGCCGCCGTGAGCCGGGCCCCACAGGCACGCCACGCCGGCGGCGATGGCGGCGAACGGATTGGTGCCCGACGAACCGCACAGGCGCACCGTCGAGGTCGAAGCGTTCTGCTCGTGGTCCGCATGCAGGATGAAGATGCGATCGAGCGCGCGCTCGACGACGTCATTGACCTTGTACTCTTCACACGGGGTCGCGAACATCATGCGCAGGAAGTTGCCGGTGTACGACAGGTCATTCTGCGGATAAATGAACGGCTGGCCTTGCGAATACTTGTACGCCATGGCGACCAGCGTCGGCATCTTGGCGATCAGGCGGATGGCCGAGACGTGGCGATGGTGCGGGTTGGTGATGTCGGTCGAGTCGTGGTAGAAGGCCGACAGCGCGCCCACCAGGCCCGTCAGCACCGCCATCGGGTGCGCGTCGCGGCGGAAGCCGCGCAGGAAGAAATGCAGCTGCTCGTTGACCATCGTGTGATGGGTCACCTGCGAGTCGAAATCCTGCTTCTGGCCGCCGTTGGGCAGCTCGCCGTTGAGGATCAGGTAGCAGATGTCGAGGAAGTCGCAATTGACGGCCAGCTGCTCGATGGGATAGCCGCGGTACAGCAGTTCGCCCTTGTCGCCGTCGATGTAGGTAATGCCCGAGGCGCAGGCGGCGGTGGACATGAAGCCGGGGTCGAACGTGAACATACCCGTCTGGCCATACAGCTTGCGGATGTCGATCACGTCCGGGCCGACCGTACCCTTGTAGACTGGGAATTCGATAGGAGCGCTGCCGTCCGAAAAGGATAGCGTGGCTTTTTTGTCAGACAGGTTCATCGCAGTTTCCTCGTAATGAATCAGAGCTCTCGCATCCGGTCAATGATGGCGCGCAGCCGGGGAGTGTCCAGCGCTCCCTCCGGCTCCTTGCGCGCCAGCAGCAGATCAAGCAGATCGTTGTCTCCAAGCTCGAAGAGCTGCGTCAGCGCCGTTACGTCTTCGTCGGTAAGCTGGTCTTCGCAGGCATCCAGATACCGGGTGATGATGAGGTCGTTCTCCAGCAGGCCACGTCGTGCTCGCCAACGCAGACGAGCCCGCTGCAATTCCGTAAGCCTGCTCATGAAAACACCTTAATGCCAATAAACACTAGACCGTACGACGGACCATCAGTTCCTTGATCTTGCCGATCGCCTTGGTCGGATTGAGACCCTTGGGACAGACGTCGACACAGTTCATGATGGTGTGGCAGCGGAACAGGCGGTACGGATCCTCCAGGTTGTCCAGGCGGGCACCGGTTGCTTCGTCGCGGCTGTCGGCGATGAAGCGGTAGGCCTGCAGCAGGCCGGCCGGGCCGACGAACTTGTCCGGGTTCCACCAGAACGACGGGCACGACGTCGAGCAGCACGCGCACAGGATGCACTCGTACAGGCCATCGAGTTCCTCGCGCGCCTCGGGCGACTGCAGGCGCTCTTTCTCGGGCGGCGGCGTGTCGTTGATGAGGTAGGGGCGGATCGAGTGGTACTGATTGAAGAAGTGCGTCATGTCCACGATCAGGTCGCGGATCACGGGCAGGCCGGGCAGCGGCTTCAGGACGATGGGTTCCTTCAGCTCCAGCAGGTTGGTGGTGCAAGCCAGGCCGTTCTTGCCGTTGATGTTCATGGCATCCGAACCGCACACGCCCTCGCGGCACGACCGGCGCAGCGCCAGGCTGTCGTCCACGTCGTTCTTGATGCGCACCAACGCATCGAGAAGCATCTTGTCGGTCGGCTGGAGTTCGACTTCCAGCTTCTGCATGTACGGACGCTCGTCCTTGTCAGGATCGTAGCGGTAGATTTCGAACTTAACGATTCGTTTAGTGCTCATTCCGGATCCTGCTTAGAAAGTACGAGCCTTGGGCGGGAAGGATTCCACTGTCAGCGGCTTCATCTGAACGGGTTTGTAGTCGAGGCGGCTGCCTTCCGAATACCACAGCGTATGCTTGAGCCAGTTCACGTCGTCGCGCTCGGGATGGTCGTTCAGCGCATGCGCGCCGCGGCTTTCGGTGCGGTTGGCGGCCGACTTGATGGTGGCGCGCGCCACCTCGGTCATGTTGGCCAGTTCCAGCGCCTCGACGCGCGCGGTGTTGAACACCTTCGACTTGTCCTTGAAGTAGATGTGCTGGGCCGTCTGCGCCAGGTCTTCGATCTGGCCCACGCCCTCGTTGAGCAGCTCCAGCGTGCGGAACACGCCGCAATGGCGCTGCATCGACATGCGGATGGCGTTGGCGACGTCCTGGGTCTTCTCGCCCGAAGTGCGCGACTCCAGCTCGTCGACGCGCGCCCGCGACCGGTCGACGGCTTCCTTGGGCAGCGGCTGGTGGGCGTGCTGGCGCTCGGGATGCGAGTCGACGATATGGTTGCCGGTGGCACGGCCGAAGACGATCAGGTCCAGCAGCGAATTGGTGCCCAGGCGGTTGGCGCCGTGCACCGACACCGCGGCGCATTCGCCGATGGCGTACAGGCCGTTGACGATCTTGTTCTCGCCGTTGGCGCGCTCGAGCACCTGGCCGTGGTAGTTGGCGGGAATGCCGCCCATCTGGTAGTGGATGGTCGGCACGACGGGGATCGGTTCCTTGATCGGGTCGACGTTGCCGAACTTGATGGCGATCTCACGGATCGACGGCAGGCGCTTGTTGATCACGTCGGCGCCGAGGTGATCCAGCTTCAGCACCACGTAGCTGCCGTCGGGACCGCAGCCGCGGCCTTCCTTGATTTCCTGGTCCATCGAGCGCGACACGAAGTCGCGCGGCGCCAGGTCCTTCAGCGTGGGCGCGTAGCGCTCCATGAAGCGCTCGCCATCCTTGTTGAGCAGGATGCCGCCTTCGCCGCGCACGCCTTCGGTGATCAGCACGCCCGCGCCGGCCACGCCGGTCGGGTGGAACTGCCAGAACTCCATGTCCTGCAGCGGGATGCCCGCGCGCGCCGCCATGCCCAGGCCGTCGCCGGTGTTGATGAAGGCGTTCGTGGAAGCGGCCCAGATACGGCCGGCGCCGCCGGTGGCCAGCACCGTGGTCTTGGCTTCCAGGACGTAGATCTCGCCGGTTTCCATTTCGAGCGCGGTCACGCCCAGCACGTCGCCGGCTTCGTTGCGCAGCAGGTCCAGCGCCATCCACTCGACGAAGAACTGGGTACGGGCGGCGACGTTGCGCTGGTAGAGCGTGTGCAGCAGCGCGTGGCCGGTACGGTCGGCGGCGGCACAGGCGCGCTGCACCGGCTTCTCGCCGAAATTGGCCGTATGGCCGCCGAACGGACGCTGGTAGATGGTGCCGTCGGCGTTGCGGTCGAACGGCATGCCGAAGTGCTCGAGCTCATACACGGCATTGGGCGCCTCGCGGCACATGAACTCGATGGCATCCTGGTCGCCCAGCCAGTCCGACCCCTTGACGGTGTCGTACATATGCCAGTACCAGTTGTCTTCGCTCATGTTGCCCAGCGACGCGCTCACGCCGCCTTGCGCGGCAACCGTGTGCGAACGGGTCGGGAACACTTTGGACAGCACCGCAACCGACAGGCCCGCCTGGGCCAGTTGCAGCGAACAGCGCATGCCGGCTCCGCCGGCGCCGACCACCACCACATCAAACTGGCGGCGCGGCAAGGAATTCATGACAGCGACCACGGCTTAGATTCTCCAGAGGATTTGCGCGAAGTAGACGACCGAACCGACCAGCCAGAGGATGGTCAGCACCTGCAGCAGCAGGCGCACGCCTACCGGGCGGACATAGTCCATCCAGATGTCGCGCACGCCGATCCAGGCATGCCAGGCCAGCGCAAAGAAAGCGAGCGAGGCCAAGATCTGGCCCACCGGAAGGGCGAACACGTGGAAGGTGAACAGGGCCTTCCAGTTTTCATACGTGAAAGCCGGCATGATCAGCAGGCCGACGATCAGCACCAGGGTATACACGGCCAGGATGACGGCGGTGATGCGCTGGGCGATGAAATCGGTAACCCCGTAGTGGGCGCCGACGACCAGGCGCTTGGGGCCATAGTTTTTCGTATCGGCCATTACAGGACTCCGAACAGTTTGAGACCGAACACCAGGGTCAGCGCCAGGCTGACGCCGAAGGCCACGCCGGCGCTTTTCTGGGCCGAGACCTTGTCCAGGCCGATATGCAGGTCCAGCACCAGGTAGCGGATGCCGGCGCAGAAGTGATGCAGATAGCCCCAGATCAGGGCCAGCAGCACCAGCTTGACCAGCGGATTGGCCGCGTACTGGGCGACCTGCGCGTAGCTTTCCGGCGAGGTCACGCTGGCCGCGAACAACGGCACGATGACCAAGGGAAGACAGAGGAACAGCAACGCGCCGCTAATGCGGTGCAGGATGGACAGTTTTCCAGCCAGCGGCAATCGGTAACTAAGGATTTGCGGAACGCTGATATTGCGAAACTGTGGACGCGGCTTGGCAGCTGAGTCGGACATGACGGCCTCGGTGTTTCGGAACTAGGGGGGGAATCGTGACGGCGAAATGCCGTGGAGCCCTCGCGGGCAAACGCGCTATTTTCGCCTAGAGCGGGGTTCGTATCAAATCGTAGGGGAAAAGCTCATCAATTCAGGCTATTGCGGTAGTGGTAATGATCGGTAAGGTATAAGCCGCGGCGCACTTCCATGGGCCGATCGCCATAGGTATATGAAATGCGATCGACCTGCAGCAAGGGCCGGCCGGGCTCGACACCCAGGAGCGGAGCGATTTCAGGCGAGGCGGCGACGGCGCGCAGTTTTTCGTCGGCTCGGACCATACTGACCCCGAATTCGGACTCGAACAATCCATACAGGGGCGCCTTGCTGGCGGTCAGCAGTTCGAGGGTGAGCCCGCGAAAATGCGTGCCGGGCAACCAGAGATCGTCGATGACCGTCGGCATGTGGTTCATGGACAGCTGGCGCCGTATGGTCACCACGGTCTCGCCGGCCCGCAGCTCGAGGGCGCGGGCGATCTCGGCCGGCGCGCGCAGGCGGCGGCATTCGAGGATGCGGCTTTCGGCCCGCCCGCCCTCGCCCTCTTCGTCGGGCGCCAGGCGCAGGAACCGATAGCGCACGCGCGCTTCGTGATGGGTGGCGACAAAGGTGCCTTTGCCCTGGCGGCGCAGCAGCAGATGCTCGGCGGCCAGTTCGTCGACTGCCTTGCGCACGGTGCCCTGGCTGACCTGGAAACGGGCCGCCAGGTCGATCTCACTGGGAATGAGTTCGCCGGGTTTCCATTCGCCGCGGTCCAGGCTCTGAACCAGCAGTTCCTTGATCTGGCGGTAAAGCGGACTGAAAGCGGCCCCCTCGCCTGCCGGTTTTGCGGCACGCGAACGCGTGAGGGAATCGGGCCGTGCTTCTGCCATGTCGGAGTCGTGTGTGTTCGGTATCCGCCCGGCCGCCATCGCGGCGAAGGGCGGCGCGATGGCCGTCCGGGCAAACATCCCATTGTGGCACAGACGCCCTCCGTCTGTCCAACGTCTTATGTCTTATATAAGATATAAGAGATGTTGACGTATGCGTAAATTGGCTCTAGGATTTCGAGCTACCAGACAGCGGCTTCGCGCGCGTTTTGCGCGCCGGCTGAAGCCCGTCAGCGATTACACTGATTGACGAGATTCTTTCTCGCCAAAACCTAATTACGGAGAGCATTCATGTCCAAGCCCGCCTTGCGTGTCGCCGTCACTGGCGCCGCCGGCCAAATCGGTTACGCCCTGCTGTTTCGCATCGCCTCTGGCGAAATGCTGGGTAAAGACCAGCCGGTAATCCTGCAACTGCTGGAAATTCCCGACGAAAAAGCCCAGAAGGCACTCAAGGGCGTCATCATGGAACTGGAAGATTGCGCCTTCCCCCTGCTGCACGAAGTCACCGCCCACAGCGACCCGCGCACCGCCTTCAAGGATGCCGACGTGGCCCTGCTGGTCGGCGCCCGTCCGCGCGGCCCCGGCATGGAGCGCAAGGACCTGCTCAGCGTCAACGCCCAGATCTTCACCGCCCAGGGCCGTGCCCTGAACGACGTGGCCAGCCGCAACGTCAAGGTGCTGGTGGTCGGCAACCCCGCCAACACCAATGCCTACATCGCCATGAAGTCGGCGCCGGACCTGCCCGCCAAGAACTTCACCGCCATGCTGCGCCTGGACCACAACCGCGCCCTGTCGCAGCTGTCCGCCAAGTCGGGCAAGCGCGTGGCCGACATCGAGAAGCTGATCGTGTGGGGCAACCACTCGCCCACCATGTACCCGGACTTCCGCTTCGCCACGGTCGGCGGCCAGGGCCTGACCCAGCTGATCAATGACGACGCCTGGAACCGCGACACGTTCATCCCCACGGTGGGCAAGCGCGGCGCGGCCATCATCGAGGCGCGCGGCCTGTCGTCGGCCGCCTCGGCCGCCAACGCCGCCATCGATCACGTGCGCGACTGGGTGCTGGGCAGCAACGGCAAGTGGGTGACGATGGGCATCCCGTCGGACGGCTCGTATGGCATTCCCGAAGGCATCATCTACGGCTTCCCGGTGGTTACCGAGAATGGCGAGTACAAGATGATCAAGGACCTCGAGATCGACGCCTTCTCGCGTGAACGCCTGGACTTCACGCTGAAAGAGCTGCTCGAAGAGCGCGACGGCGTCAAGGATCTGCTGAAGTAATCCGGCATTGCCGCCACGGGCCCGCGCAGACGGGCCCGTTTTGCAGGACCGTCCGCGACGGTCCTGCGCGCCGAAACATAAGTCTGCGCCTTCCGGGCGACCCCGGAGGGGACAGAGTTATTTTCCGGACTCGCGGTCTGGTCTGGCAACGTTGCTGCAGCGTCTGGCACGCTTGCCGCAACCGTCGACCGGCCCGCACCTTGCCTGCAAAAAACAAGCTCGCGCATGCAGCGAGCGTTCCATTATTTCGGAGACCACCCCATGTCCAGACCCGAATCTCCCGGCGCCCTCTTTCGCCGCGCGCTCAACGAAGAACAGCCGCTGCAGATCATCGGCGCCATCAATGCCAATCATGCGCTGCTGGCCAAGCGCGCCGGCTACCGCGCCATCTACCTGTCGGGCGGCGGCGTGGCGGCGGGTTCGCTGGGGCTGCCGGACCTGGGCATCAACACGCTGGACGACGTGCTGACCGACGTGCGCCGCATCACCGATGTGTGCGACGTGCCCCTGATGGTGGACATCGATACCGGCTTCGGCCCGTCCGCCTTCAACATCGCCCGCACCGTCAAGAGCCTGATCAAGTTCGGCGCGGCCGCCTGCCACATCGAGGACCAGGTCGGCGCCAAGCGCTGCGGCCATCGGCCCGGCAAAGAAATCGTCAGCACCGAGGAGATGGCCGACCGCGTCAAGGCCGCGGCCGACGCCCGCACCGACTCCGATTTCTACCTGATCGCGCGTACCGACGCCATCGCCTCGCACGGCGTGGACGCCGCCATCGAGCGCGCCATTGCCTGCGTGGAAGCAGGCGCCGACGCCATCTTCGCCGAGGCGGCCTACGACCTGCCTACCTACGATCGCTTCGTCAAGGCGGTCAAGGTGCCGGTGCTGGCCAACATCACCGAATTCGGCAAGACGCCGCTGTTCTCGGTGGAAGAGCTCAAAAGCGTGGGCGTGGGCATGGTGCTGTACCCGCTGTCGGCATTCCGCGCCATGAACAAGGCTGCCGAAACCGTCTACCAGGCCATCCGCCGCGATGGCCACCAGAAGAACGTGGTGGACCTGATGCAGACGCGCGACGAACTGTACGACCGCATCGGCTATCACGAATTCGAATCGCAGCTGGACCAGCTGTTCCAGCAAGGCAAATCGCAATAATGGGCGGCGGCGCGGCACGAGCCGCCGCCGGCACCACCCCTGTGTTTATCCCATAGGAAGGAGCAAGAGAGACATGAGCACCTCGCAGAAAAAGCCCACCGTCCAACAGAAGAAACCCGCCGCCCAGCCCGCGGAGAAGGCTGCGTTCAAACCCAAGAAATCGGTTGCGCTGTCGGGCGTGGTCGCCGGCAACACCGCGCTGTGCACCGTCGGCCGTACCGGCAACGACCTGCACTACCGCGGCTATGACATCCTGGACTTCGCCGGCAGCGCGGAATTCGAGGAAATCGCTCACCTGCTGGTGCACGGAAAGTTGCCGAACAAGGCCGAACTGAAGGCCTACAAGGAAAAGCTGCGCGCGCTGCGCGGCCTGCCGGCGCAATTGCAGAACGTGCTGGAATGCCTGCCGGCCTCCAGCCACCCCATGGACGTCATGCGCACCGCCGTCTCAGTACTGGGCTGCGTGCTGCCCGAGAAGGACGACCACAACACCCCGGGCGCGCGCGACATCGCCGACCGGCTGATGGCCAACCTGGGCTCGGCCCTGCTGTACTGGTACCACTACAGCCACAACGGCCGCGTCATCGATGTCCAGACCGACGACGACAGCATCGGCGGCCACTTCCTGCACCTGCTGCATGGCGCCAAGCCGTCGGACGAGTGGGTGCGCGCCATGCACACCTCGCTGATCCTGTACGCCGAGCACGAATTCAACGCCTCGACCTTCACCGGCCGCGTCATCGCCGGCACGGGCTCGGACATGTATTCGTCCATCACCGGCGCCATCGGCGCGCTGCGCGGCCCCAAGCACGGCGGCGCCAACGAGGTCGCGTTCGAAGTCCAGAAGCGCTACGAGACGCCCGACGAAGCCGAAGCCGACACCCGCCAGCGCGTCGAGAACAAGGAAGTCATCATCGGCTTCGGCCACCCGGTCTACACGGTTTCCGACCCGCGCAACAAGGTGATCAAGGACGTCGCCAAGAAGCTGTCCAGGAAGGCTGGCAGCACCAAGATGTTCGATATCGCCGAGCGCCTGGAAACGGTCATGTGGGACATCAAGAAGATGTTCCCCAACCTGGACTGGTTCTCCGCCGTGAGCTACCACATGATGGGCGTGCCGACGGCCATGTTCACGCCGCTGTTCGTCATCGCGCGCACGGCCGGCTGGTCGGCCCACATCATCGAGCAGCGCATCGACAACAAGATCATCCGCCCGACGGCCAACTACGTCGGACCGGAAGACCAGACCTACGTCCCCATCAGCAAGCGCGCCTGAACCAGCGCTCGCGGCCATCGTGCCGCGCCGGGTCCGCCATGCCGGCCCGGCGCGGCCGGCCCGGCCCCCGCAGCCCCGCTTTCCGGCCTGCCTGCATGCCCATAGAGACACGCCTGTCATGAACACGAAATACCGCAAGAATCTGCCCGGTACGTCGCTGGACTATTTCGACGCCCGCCAGGCGGTCGAAGACCTCCAGGCCGGCGCCTGGGCCACGCTGCCCTATACCTCGCGCGTCCTGGCCGAGAACCTGGTGCGCCGCTGCGACCCCGCCACGCTGTCCGACTCGCTGCGGCAGCTGATCGAGCGCCGCCGCGACATGGACTTCCCCTGGTACCCCGCTCGCGTGGTGTGCCACGACATCCTGGGCCAGACGGCGCTGGTCGACCTGGCCGGCCTGCGCGACGCGATTGCCGACGCCGGCGGCGACCCGGCGCAGATCAACCCGGTGGTGCCCACGCAACTCATCGTGGACCACTCGCTGGCGGTCGAGTACCCGGGCTTCGACAAGGACGCCTTCGAGAAGAACCGCGCGGTGGAAGACCGGCGCAACGAAGACCGCTTCCACTTCATCAACTGGACCAAGCTGGCCTTCCGCAACGTGGACGTGATCCCGCCGGGCAACGGCATCATGCACCAGATCAACCTGGAGAAGATGTCTCCGGTGGTGCAAGTGCGCAACGGCGTGGCCTTTCCGGACACCTGCGTGGGCACCGACAGCCACACCCCGCACGTCGACGCCCTGGGCGTGATCGCCATCGGCGTGGGCGGCCTGGAGGCCGAAAACGTGATGCTCGGACGCGCTTCCTGGATGCGCCTGCCGGACATCGTCGGCGTGGAGCTGACCGGCCGGCCGCAAGCCGGCATTACCTGCACCGACATCGTGCTGGCGCTGACCGAATTCCTGCGCCGCGAAAAGGTGGTGGGCGCCTACCTCGAATTCCTGGGCGAAGGCGCCAGCGCGCTGACCATCGGCGACCGCGCCACGATTTCCAACATGACCCCGGAATTCGGGGCGACGGCCGCGATGTTCTATATCGACGGCCAGACCACCGACTACCTCACCCTGACCGGCCGCGAAGACAGCCAGGTCAAGCTGGTGGAAACCTATGCCAGGCAGGCCGGACTGTGGGCCGACGACCTGGCGGGCGCGCAGTACGAACGCATGCTGCGCTTCGACCTGTCGTCGGTCGTGCGCAACATGGCCGGCCCCTCCAACCCGCACAAGCGGGTGGCCACCACCGAACTGGCCGAACGCGGCATTGCCGGGCCGTGGCAGGAAACGCCGGGACAGATGCCCGACGGCGCGGTGATCATCGCCGCCATCACCAGCTGCACCAACACCAGCAACCCGCGCAACGTCATCGCCGCCGCGCTGCTGGCGCGCAACGCCAACCGCGCCGGCCTGACGCGCAAGCCGTGGGTCAAGAGCTCGCTGGCGCCGGGCTCGAAGGCGGTCCAGCTTTATCTGGAAGAAGCCGGCCTGCTGCCCGACCTGGAAAAACTGGGTTTCGGCATCGTGGCTTTCGCCTGCACGACCTGTAACGGCATGAGCGGCGCGCTCGACCCGAAGATCCAGCAGGAAATCATCGAGCGCGATCTCTATGCCACCGCCGTGCTGTCGGGCAACCGCAACTTCGACGGCCGCATCCACCCGTACGCCAAGCAGGCCTTCCTGGCATCGCCGCCGCTGGTGATCGCCTACGCCATCGCCGGCACCGTGCGCTTCGACATCGAGAAAGATGCGCTGGGCGTGGACGCCGCGGGCAAGCCCGTGACGCTCAAGGACATCTGGCCCAGCGATGCGGAAATCGATGCGGTGGTGACGGCCAGCGTCAAGCCCGAGCAGTTCCGCAAGGTCTACGAGCCGATGTTCCGCTTCGCGCAGGAACAGACCGGCAAGATCGATCCGCTCTACGCCTGGCGCCCGCAAAGCACCTACATCCGCCGCCCGCCCTATTGGGAAGGCGCGCTGGCCGGGGAGCGCACGCTCGCGGGCATGCGCCCGCTGGCCGTGCTGGGCGACAACATCACCACCGACCACCTCTCGCCATCCAACGCCATCATGGCCGATAGCGCGGCGGGCGAGTACCTGGCCAAGATGGGCCTGCCGGAAGAGGATTTCAACTCGTACGCCACCCACCGCGGCGACCACCTGACCGCGCAGCGCGCCACCTTCGCCAATCCGAAGCTGATCAACGAAATGGCTGTGGTCGACGGCCAGGTCAAGCAAGGCTCGCTCGCGCGGCTGGAGCCCGAGGGCAAGGTCATGCGCATGTGGGAAACCATCGAAACCTACATGGACCGCAAGCAACCGCTGATCATCATCGCCGGCGCCGATTACGGCCAGGGCTCGTCGCGCGACTGGGCGGCCAAGGGCGTGCGGCTGGCCGGCGTGGAGGCCATCGTCGCCGAGGGCTTCGAGCGCATCCACCGCACCAACCTGATCGGCATGGGCGTGCTGCCGCTGGAGTTCCAGGCGGGCGTCGATCGCAAGACGCTGGGCATCGACGGCACCGAAACCTTTGATGTCGTCGGCGAACGCGTGCCGCGCGCCACGCTGACGCTGGTCATACACCGCCGCGACGGCGAGCAAGTGCAAGTGCCGGTCATCTGTCGCCTGGACACCGCCGAGGAAGTCTCGATCTACGAGGCTGGCGGCGTGCTGCAGCGATTTGCCCAGGATTTCCTGGAGGCCACGCAGACGGCCTGACCCTCCCACGGCGGCGCCCGCGTGGCGCCGCCCCAGCTCCGCAAGGAATCGAAGACATGGCTTTCCTTCCCCAACTCAAGGTCCGCGCCACCTACATGCGCGGGGGCACCAGCAAGGGCGTGTTCTTCCGCCTGCAGGACCTGCCGCCCGCGGCCCAGGTGCCGGGACCGGCGCGCGACGCGCTGCTGCTGCGGGTGATCGGCAGCCCCGACCCGTACGGCAAGCAGATCGACGGCATGGGCGGCGCCACCTCCAGCACCAGCAAGACGGTCATCCTGGACCGCAGCCAGCGCCCCGGCCACGACGTCGACTACCTGTTCGGCCAGGTCTCCATCGACAGCGCCTTCGTCGACTGGAGCGGCAACTGCGGCAACCTGAGCGCCGCGGTGGGCGCCTTCGCCATCGAAAGCGGACTGGTCGATCCGGACCGCGTCCCGCGCAATGGCACCGCCGTGGTGCGGATCTGGCAGGCCAACATCGGCAAGACCATCCTGGGCCATATTCCCATCGTCGACGGCCAGGTGCAGGAAAGCGGCGACTTCGAGCTCGACGGCGTCACCTTCCCGGCCGCGGAGGTGCAACTGGAGTTCCTCGATCCGGCCGACGAGGGCGAAGGCGAAGGCGGGGCGATGTTTCCCACCGGCAACGTGCTGGACACCCTCGAGGTACCGGGCATCGGCACGCTGCAGGCGACGCTGATCAACGCCGGCATCCCGACGATCTTCGTCGACGCGCAGGCCGTCGGCTATACCGGCAGCGAATTGCAGGACGATATCAACGGCGACGCCAAGGCCCTGGCCATGTTCGAGACGCTGCGCGCCCATGGCGCACTGCGCATGGGCCTGATCGCCGATGTCGCGGAAGCGGCCAAGCGCCAGCACACGCCCAAGGTCGCCTTCGTGGCGCCGCCGGCCGCGTATACGGCCTCCAGCGGCAAGCAGGTCGGGGCCGGCGACATCGACCTGCGCGTGCGCGCGCTGTCCATGGGCAAGCTGCACCACGCGATGATGGGCACCGCCGCGGTCGCGATCGGCACGGCGGCCGCCGTGCCCGGCACGCTGGTCAACCTTGCCGCCGGCGGCGGCGAGCGCGAATCCGTGCGTTTCGGCCACCCTTCGGGTACGCTGCGGGTAGGCGCCCAGGCTCGCCTGGAGGACGGCCAGTGGAAGGTCACCAAGGCCGTCATGAGCCGCAGCGCCCGCGTACTGATGGAAGGCCATATCCGCGTACCCGCCGAAACGCTCTGACAACAGGGAGGAGGAGGATGAGCCACGCTACCATCCCCTTCAACCAGCGCCCCGCCTGGGATTCGGCGCTGGCCGATATCGTCGACTATGTGCTGGACTACGAGGTCCAGGGCAAGCTGGCCTACGAAACCGCGCGCAACTGCCTGATCGACACGCTGGGCTGCGGCATGGAAGCCCTGGAGTACCCGGCCTGCCGGAAATTGCTGGGGCCTGTCGTGCCGGGCACGGTCGTGCCGCATGGCGCGAAAGTCCCGGGCACCCAGTTCCAGCTCGACCCGGTCCAGGCCGCCTTCAATATCGGCGCCATGATCCGCTGGCTGGATTTCAACGACACCTGGCTGGCCGCCGAATGGGGCCACCCGTCCGACAACCTGGGCGGCATACTGGCCACCGCCGACTGGCTGTCGCGCAGCGCCGTGGCCAACGGCAGGCCGCCGCTGGCCATGCGCGACGTGCTGACCGCGATGATCAAGGCGCACGAGATCCAGGGCTGCATCGCGCTGGAAAACTCGTTCAACAAGGTCGGGCTGGATCACGTGGTGCTGGTCAAGGTTGCCTCGACGGCCGTGGTGGCGCACATGCTGGGCCTGTCGCGCGAGGAAATCCTCAACGCCGTGTCGCTGGCCTGGGTCGACGGGCAGAGCCTGCGCACCTACCGCCACGCGCCCAACACCGGCAGCCGCAAGAGCTGGGCCGCGGGCGACGCCACCAGCCGCGCCGTGCGCCTGGCGCTCATCGCCCGGACCGGCGAAATGGGCTACCCATCGGCGCTCACGGCGCCGACCTGGGGTTTCTACGACGTGCTCTTCAAGGGCCAGCCGTTCAGGTTCCAGCGCCCCTACGGCAGCTACGTGATGGAGAACGTCCTGTTCAAGATCTCCTTCCCGGCCGAATTCCACGCGCAGACGGCGGTGGAATGCGCCATGGAGATCCATGCGCTGCTCAAGGCGCGCGGCAAGTCGGCCGACGATATCCGGCGCATCACGATCCGCACCCACGAGGCGTGCATCCGCATCATCGACAAGCAGGGCCCGCTGAACAACCCCGCCGACCGTGACCACTGCATCCAGTACATGGTGGCCGTGCCCATCCTGTACGGCCGCCTGACCGCCGCGGACTACGAGGACGGCATCGCCCGCGATCCGCGCATCGACGCGCTGCGCGCCCGCATCGTGTGCGTGGAGGACCCGGCCTTCACGACGGATTACCACGACCCGGCCAAGCGGTCGATCGCCAACGCGCTGACGGTCGAATTCAACGATGGGTCCCGCCTGGACGAAATCGTCTGCGAGTACCCGATCGGCCACCGCCGCCGCCGCGCCGACGGCATCCCGCTGCTGGAAGCGAAATTCCGCACCAACCTGGCGCGCGCCTTCCCCGCCCGCCAGCAGGAGCGCATCCTGGCCGCCTCGCTGGACCAGGAAAAACTGGAAGCCATGCCCGTCAACGAGTACGTGGATCTTTACGTGATCTGAGCGGGCGCCCGGCCCGTCGCCATGGGCCTGCAATACAATGTGGCGTTTCACGCAAGGGACGCGCTCTCCATGCTCTGGGTCAAGACTTTCCACATCGTGTTCATTGCCGCCTGGTTCGCCGGCCTGTTCTACCTGCCGCGCATCTACGTCAACCTGGCGCAACAATCCGATCCGGCGATCCAATCCTGTCTGCTCGGCATGGCGCGCCGCCTCTACCGCTTCACGACGCTGCTGGCCATCCCCGCCATCGTGCTGGGTCTCTGGCTGTACGTGGGCTACCGGATCGGCACCGGCCCGGGCAATGCCTGGATGCATGCCAAGCTGCTGTTCGTGCTGCTGATCATCGGCTACCACCATGCCTGCGGCGTCATGCTGCGCAAGTTCGAGCAGGGCCGCAATGCCCGCACGCACAAGTTCTATCGCTGGTTCAACGAAATCCCCGTTGTGCTGCTGTTGATCGTGGTCACGCTGGTTGTCGTCAAACCCTTTTGATTTCCGCGCCAGCGATGGCCTGAACCTGTATGCCCACCGATGATAAAGCGCGTCCGCGCAAGACGCTGACGATCAAGAAAACCGCGCCAGCCGCCCCCTCGGCCGACGACGAGGCGCCCAGGCGCAAGCGCACCGGCGCCCGCGCGCGCCTGGTGGCGCAGATGGAGCGCGCCAAGGAGCAGCAGCACGCGCCGCGCCGCCCGCCCGAGCCGCGGGACGCGGCCGCCGAGGCGCCGCAACCCGCGCGGCGCGCGCCTGGCAGGACGAGCACGCGCCGCGCCGGAAAGCGCCGCGCCAGGATGCCGCGCACCAGGATGACGCCCCGCGCCGCCGCCCGCGCGCCCCGCGGGAAGCCGAAATCTTCCCCGTATACGCCCCCTGCCCCCAGGGCATCGAGGAAGCCCTGGCCGCCGAAATGCAGGCGCTGGGCTTCGAGGATGCCCGTGCAGGCCGCACCGGCTGCGCCTTCAGCACCGACTGGGCCGGCGTGCAGCGCGCCAACCTGTACTCGCGGCTGGCGACCCGCATCCTGGTCCAGGTCGCGCAGGCCGACATCGGCCACGAGGACGATATCCTCGAGCTGGCGCGCAGCGTGCCCTGGGAGCGCTGGTTCGGTCCGGACGAGACCCTGCGCGTCGATACCTCGGCCATCAAGAGCCCGGTCAAGAGCCTGCAGTACTGCAACCTGCGCGCCAAGGACGGCATTTGCGACCGGCTGCGCGAAGTCGAAGGCGCGCGGCCCGACATCGACACCGTAAGGCCCGACGCCCGCGTACACCTGTTCCTGTCCGGCACCACGGCCACGCTGTACCTGGACACCTCGGGCGAGTCCCTGTTCAAGCGCGGCTGGCGCCTGGACAAGGGCGAGGCCCCGCTGCGCGAAAACCTGGCCGCCGGCATGCTGGCGCTGGCCGGCTGGGATCCGGCCGAACCCTTGCTGGACCCGTTCTGCGGCAGCGGCACCATCCTCATCGAAGCGGCCTGGATCGCCCTGGGCGTGCCGCCCGGCATTTCGCGCCCGTTCGGCTTCGAGCGGCTGCGCAATCACGACGCGCGCCGCTGGCAGGACCTGAAGGCCGACGCCCGCACGCGCATCCAGACCCAGCTCGAGACCCCGCTGTTCGGCTACGACCTCGATCCGCGCGCCATCCAATACGCGCAGGCCAACGCCGAACGCGCCTGGCTGACCGCCGATACCATCCGTTTCGAAGTGGGCGACGCGCGCCACCTGGCGGCGCCGGCCGACCACGGCTGGATCGTCACCAATCCGCCCTATGGCGAGCGCATGGAAACCGAGGACGACTCCGAAATGTGGCGCGACTGGGCGGCGTGCCTGAAACGCCAGTTCGCCGGCTGGCAGGTGCACGTGATCTCCAGCGACATGACGCTGCCGCAGCGCCTGCGCCTCAAGCCGCTGCGCCGCGTGCCGCTGCACAACGGCGCGCTGGACTGCCGCCTGTTCGGCTTCGAGCTGGTGCCCGCCAGCTACCGCAAGCCGGCATAAGCGCCGGCCCGCGCGCGCCACGCGGCGTTGTAAAAGCGCCGCAACAATGCCCCACTATCGTCATGGCTGGGGCCCCTGCGGCGCCGAATTGGGGCATTATCACCACAGGCATCGCGCATTTTGCACCACGGGCTTGCATGCGTTCAGGGTTAACCCTATAATCGGGGTTAACCCTAGTAGCACGAACACATGCACTGGCCCTGGAGCCTACCGCGATGAACCCGAATACCTTCCGCCTGACCGACGAACTCGAACGCCAACTGATGCTGCAAGCCATGGAAGACCAGTTCCGCCCGCGCCCGATGCGCGCGCTGGCTGCCGGGCTGCGCAAGCTGGCCGACGGCATCAAGTCGGTCGCCGGCAAGAGCGGCTCGAAGGCCGCCCACTCGGCCGCCTGAGCAGGCCCCGAGCGCAAGACAGCAAAGATTTTTAGTTTTCCCCTTGGGGGCTGCAAAGCCCCTTTTAAGACCCGCTCTAAACCAGCGGGTTTTTTTTTGGCCGGGATCCTGGCTTGCTGGATAATACCGGCCCATGAATGCCACCCATGACCTCCAGTCGACCCCCAGCCGCCTGCGGCGCTTCGCCTGCATGATGTACGAAGGCGTGTTGCTGTTTGGCGTCGTCTTCATCGCCAGCTACCTGTTCGATACCCTGACCCAGAGCAAGCACGGCCTGATGCTGCGCGACGGGCGCCAGGTCTGGCTGTTCCTGGTGATCGGCCTGTACTTCGTGCTGTGCTGGCGCCGCCGCGGCCAGACCCTGCCCATGAAGACCTGGAACATCCGCCTGGTCGACCGCGACGGCCAGCCGCCCTCCACGCCGCGGCTGGTCCTGCGCTACGTGCTGGCATGGCCGCTGCCCCTGGGCGCCGCCGCGCTGGTCTGGCTGGCCTCGTCGCTGACCGGCTGGCGCTCGGTCGATATGTTCATCGTGCTGGCGCCATTCGCCATTTTCGCGTGGAGCTGGGTCGATCCGGACGGCCAGTTCCTGCACGACCGGCTGCTGGGCACCCGGTTGCGCAATGCCCCCCCGCGCGCCGCCCGCGCCGTCGCGGGGACATAAGCGTCACAACGCCGTCACGGTTCCTTCACGGAGGCGTCATCGCGGGATGGTTTCATCCTTGGGCAATGACAGCCCGAATGGAAGCGACCGTGACCGAGATCCATCCCACGCATTGGCGCACGCTGTGGATTTCCGACATTCACCTGGGAACGGCCGGATGCAAGGCCGAATTCCTGCTCGATTTCCTCGACCATAACGATTCGGACACGCTGTACCTGGTGGGCGACATCGTGGACGGCTGGCAGCTGCGCAAGCACTGGCACTGGCCGCGCGCCCACAATGACGTGGTCCAGCGCATCCTGCGCAAGGCGCGCAACGGCACCCGGGTGGTGTTCGTCCCCGGCAACCACGACGAATTCGCGCGGGAATTCGCGGGCTTCGCTTTCGGCGATATCGAGATCCTGGACGAGGACGTCCACGTCACGGCCCAGGGCGTCAAGCTGCTGGTGCTGCACGGCGACCAGTTCGACGGCGTCATCCAGCACAGCAAATGGCTGGCCCACCTGGGCGACTCGCTCTACCAGACCGCGCTGTGGCTGAACCACCACTTCAACCGGCTGCGCCACCGGCTGGGCCTGCACTACTGGTCGCTGTCGCAATACCTCAAGCACAAGGTGAAGAACGCGGTGGCCTTCATCACCGATTTCGAGGAAGCGCTGGCCGGCGAAGCGCGCCGGCGCGGGCTGGACGGGGTGGTATGCGGCCATATCCACCAGCCGGCGTTGCGCCAGGTAGACGGAATCCTCTACTGCAACGACGGCGACTGGGTGGAAAGCCTGTCGGCGCTGGGCGAAACCCACGAGGGCCAGCTGCAGCTGCTGGACTGGGCCGCCTGCATGGCCGAACGCGGCAACGACCCCGCGGCGGCCCGGCCGCGGCGCTCGCTGAGCCTGCCCGCCCTGCCCTCGGCCTTGCGCCGCCAGGGCCGCCACCCGTAATAACCCTTATACGTCCCCGTTAGGGATACGGGGATGTTGCAGTTCACGGCCCTCTCAGTCATGCTTGCAGTTGGGGCAATCGGCTCCTCGCAACGCCACCCATTCCATCGTTGCCACCGAGCTCAGACCATAGGGCCATGAACGACCAATACGAGGCGCTGTACCAAACCTTCCGCTGGCTGGTTCCGACCCAGTTCAATATCGCGGACGCCTGCTGCCACCGCTGGGCCGCCAGCAGTCCGGACGCACGCCGTATCGCCATCTACTACGAAGACGAAGCGGGCAACCGCAAGGTCTGGACCTACGCGCGCCTGGCCGAAGCCGCCAACCAGCTGGCCAATGGCCTGGTGAAGATGGGCGTGGAGCGCGGCGACCGCGTGGGTGTGGTATTGGGACAACGTCCGGAGACCGTCGTCGCCCACATGGCGATCTACAGCGTCGGCGCCGTGGTACTGCCGCTGTCGCCCCTGTTCGGCCCGGAGGCGCTCGAATCGCGCCTGCGCGACGCCGACGCGCGGGTGGCCATCGTGGACTACGCCTCCAGCGCCAACCTGCTGGCCATCAGCGACAACTGCCCCAACCTGCACCAGATCATCGGCATCGGCTTCGCCGACGAGCGGGTGCTGCCCTGGCGCAGCCTGCTGGCGCGCCAGCCGAACGAATTCAAGATGGTGGCCACGCGCGCGTCCGACCCGGCCATCCTGATGTACACGTCCGGCACCACCGGCGCCCCCAAGGGCGCGCTGCTGCCGCACAGCGTGCTGATCGGCAACCTGCCCGGCTTCGTCGCGTCCCAGGACTGGTTTCCCCGGCCCGGCGACGTCTTCTGGTCGCCGGCGGACTGGGCCTGGACCGGGGGCATGATGGACGCCCTGCTGCCGACCCTGTATTTCGGCCACCCCATCGTCGGCACGCGCGGGCGCTTTACGCCGGAACGCGCCTTCGAGCTGATGGAGCGCTACCAGGTCACCAATACCTTCCTGTTCCCGACCGCGCTGAAGATGATGATGAAGTCGGTGCCCGAGCCGCGCGGCCGCTACCAGCTGGCGCTGCGCAGCATCATGAGCGCCGGCGAAAGCGTGGGCGAAACCGTGTTCGAGTGGTGCGAGCAGGCGCTGGGCATCACGCCCAACGAGATGTTCGGCCAGACCGAGCTGAACTACGTGGTGGGCAACAGCAACCGGCGCTGGCCGGCGCGCCCCGGCAGCATGGGCCGGCCCTATCCGGGCCATCGGGTCGCCGTCATCGACGAAGCGGGCCGGCCGGTCAAGCCCGGCGAAACGGGCGAAGTGGCGCTCAACCGGTTCGATATCCACGGCTTCCCCGATCCGGTGCTGTTCCTGGGCTACTGGCGCAACGAGGCTGCGACCGCCGCGAAGTTCACGGACGATTGGTGCCGCACCGGCGACCTGGCCAGCATCGACGCCGACGGCTACCTCTGGTATGCCGGACGGGCCGACGATGTGTTCAAGTCGGCCGGCTACCGGATCGGCCCGGGCGAGATCGAGAACTGCCTGCTGGGCCATCCCGCGGTAGCCAATGCGGCGGTCGTGCCCAAGCCCGACGCCGAACGCGGCGCCCTGGTCAAGGCCTATGTGGTGCTGACGCCCGAGTACCAGGGCCGCGACCCGGACAGCATCACCCAGGTGCTGCAGGAGCACGTGCGCGACCGCCTGGCTCCCTACGAATACCCCAAGGAAATCGAATACGTCGATGCCTTGCCCATGACCACTACCGGAAAAATCCAGCGCGCCGTACTGCGCCGCCGCGAGGCCGAACGCGCCAGCGGCGCTCACTCCTGAAGACCTTCGCAATGCCGATTTACCAGCTCGACGACCTGATCCCCGCCATCGACCCCAGCGCCTATCTGGCCGACAGCGCCGATATCATCGGCAACGTCACCCTGGAGGCCGGCGTGAGCATCTGGTCGCAAGTCTCCATCCGCGGCGACAATGCGCCCATCCTGGTGCGCAGCGGCACCAACATCCAGGAAGCCAGCGTGCTGCACGTGGACGCCGGCTGCCCGATGACCGTGGGGCCCAACGTCACCATCGGCCACCAGGCCATGCTGCACGGCTGTACCATCCATGAAGGCGCCCTGGTGGGCATGCAGGCCATCGTCCTGAACAACGCCGTGATCGGCCGCAACTGCCTGATCGGCGCCGGCGCCATCATCCCGGAAGGGCGCATCATTCCCGACAACTCGCTGCTCATCGGTATCGGCAAGATCGTGCGCGAACTCAGCGCCGAGGAAATCGCCGAGATGCAAGCCAACAATCGCCACTATGTCGAGCGCGGCCAGCACTACAAGACCGCGCTCAAACGCATCGGCTGACGGGTCGCGGGCGCCCCGGCGCCCCTGGGCAATCGGCTAAGATTCCACTATGACCGATCTGCTCAAGAAATACCTGTCCGAAGACCGCTCCGTCCGCATCCAGGCGGTTCGGCTGCATGAGACCTGGCTGCAAGCCCAGGTCAACCACCAGCACCCGCCCGCCGTCACCCGCCTGCTGGGCGAGCTGGTGGCCGCCTCGACGCTGCTGGCCGCCAACATCAAGTTCGACGGCTCGCTGGTGCTGCAAATCCAGGGCGATGGCCCGCTGGCCCTGCTGGTGGTCGAGTGTCGCTCCGACCTGAGCCTGCGCGCCACCGTCAAGGTCCGCGAAGGGCAATCCATCCCCGATAACGGGACGATGCAAAGCCTGCTCAATGCCAACGGCAACGGCCGCTTCATGGTGGTGCTGGATCCGCAACGCAAGGTGCCCGGCCAGCAGGCTTACCAGGGCATCGTGCCGCTGGAAGGCGAAACCGTCGCCGAGGCGCTGGGCCACTACATGAAGGCGTCCGAGCAACTGGACACGCAGCTGTGGCTTGCCGCCGACGAGCAGCATGCCGCCGGCCTGCTGGTCCAGCGCCTGCCCGACCATGGCGGCACCACCCAGGGCGACGCGGCCGAAAGCTGGAGCCGCGCCACACACCTGGCCGCCACGCTGCAGCCGGCCGAACTGCTGGCGACCGACACCGACACGCTCATCCACCGACTGTACTGGGAAGAGCCCCTGATGGCGTTCGAGCCGCACGCCGTGCGCTGGTTCTGCCCCTGCACGAGCGAGCGGGTATCGAGCATGCTGCGCTCGCTCGGCCAGGCCGAAGTCGAATCGATTCTTGCCGAACAGGGCCGGGTCGAAGTGTCGTGCGACTTCTGCGGCAAGCCCTACGAATTCGACAAGGTGGATTGCGCCGGCCTGTTCGCGCCCAATTCCCCCATGCCGGAACAGGACCCGCCCACGGTGCACTGACGGCGCCCGTGACGGCCGCGGCCCGCGTACTAGCCACAATCGACGCGCGCGGCGGCGCCCGGCACACTGGGCGGCCATGGAACACGCCGCCGCCGTCCCGCCCCCACGCCACGCAGGCACAGCCGCCCTCGAATTCATGCTGGCCGGCATGCTCTTGCTGGCAGCGTCCATCGCCACCGTCGAAACCATGTATTGGCACCAGATGCGCCACCTGGCCTATCTGGCGCTGATCGAGGCGGCACGCGCCGGCGCCACCTCGCACGGCGAACCCGGCACCATCGCGCGGACCTTTGCCCGCGCCATGAGAGCGCGCCATGCGGCAGGCCAGCCCGGCCAGGCCGCAACCCGCCAGCAGCATGCCTGGAACCGCCAGCAGGCGCGCACCGGCCTGCCGGCCTGGCGCATCGCTATCCTGCAGCCCGGCCCGACGGCGTTCGCCGACCATGGCGTCGCCAACCGGGGCCTGCGCCGCCCGCCCCGCATCCGCAACGACTACCAGGCCGAACAACACGCGCAGCGCCTGGCCCAGGGCTGGCCGGGCGGAGCCGGGCCGCGCTCGGGGCTGGACATTTTCCAGGCCAACACGCTGCGGCTGGTCTACCGCCTGGCGCCGCTTTCACCCTGGCTGGGCGCCCTGCTCAGGGCGTCCGCTGCGCTGGCCCAGGCTTGCGCGCGGCCCGCCTGGCGGCAGGGCCTGCTGCCGATACGGCTCGAACTGGAAATGGACATGCAATCCGATCCGGCGCTCTGGCCGGCCCGGCCCGATGTCTCCTATGGCGACGCGCGGGACTGCGACGGCCTCACCGCTGCGGCGTCAGGATAGCCTCGCCGCGATTCTTCAATAGAAAAACCAGGAACCGGGCCGGCTCGGCGGCGCTGGCATTGCGTCCTATGGTGTGCACATCGTCCGGTCCCTCGTGGAAGGTCTGCCCCGGACCCAGGGTGACGGGCTGGCCGCCGCGCACGCCCATCACGATCGAGCCCTGCAGCACATAGACGAATCCGTGCGCATTGTGGCGATGCACGGGATCGGCGCCGCCGGGCGGGTAGTCGACCACGATGACCGCCACCTCCTCGCCGGGATAGTCCTGCAGCGGCTGCGTCATCAGCGCGCTGGGTTGGGGCGGCCCCTCCCCGGCGGCCGCCGTGCCGGTGGCCAGGCATAGCGTCAGGCAGAGCATTGGAAAACGGGACATGATTCGCTCCTTGCGGGCCGGGGCTCAGGACAGGCCGGACTTGTCCACGCCGAAGGCCTGGTCGTATTTGCCGGGCTCGATCCGGAAAGCCACATTGACGCGGTTCCAGGCATTGATCGACATCACCAGGAACGTGAGATCGGAGAGTTCCTGCTCCGACAGCTGCTCGCGCACTTGCGCATGGATCTCATCCGATATGCCCTCGGCCGGTATCCGCGTCAACACTTCGGTCCAAGCCAGGGCGGCGCGTTCGCGGGGGCTGAACAGCGTGGACTCGCGCCACGCCGCGATGTGGTGCAGCCGCAGCGGCCGCTCGCCATGCATGGTGGCCTCCTTGACGTGCATGTCCAGGCAGAAGGTGCAGCCGTTGATCTGCGAAGCCCGGATGTCGACCAGGTCGCGGATCGACGTCTCGATGCTGGACTGTTTCAAGGCCAGGCTGAAGGCAACGAATTTCTTGAACAATTCGGGAGACTGCTGTTGGTAGTCCAGGCGTTGGGTCATGAGGAATGCTCCGGTTGGTTGTCTGGCCTGATCAGGCGCAAGAGCGGCGTCATTGCGGCGCCGGGGAGCGACTGAGCCAGTTCATCAGGCGCGTGGAGCCGACGCGCGGGTTATCGCCGGCCACCAGCGAGCGGTCGTCCAGTTCGCTGCCGAAGTAGCGTGCGTGCACGTCGGCGACGACCTGCCGGCGGTCGCCGCGCGCGGCGAGGAACTTGCGAGCCAGCTCGTCGAGCGGCAAGCGGTCGGGCCCGGCCACTTCCACCGTGCCGTTGAGCGGCATGCCGACGGCGAGGTCGGCCAGCGCGGCGCTGACATCGTCGGCGGCGATGGGCTGGATCAACGCGGGGGACAGGCGCACCGTGTCGCCATCGGCGCCCGCATTGACGATGCTCTCGATGAACTCGAAGAACTGGGTCGCGCGCAGAATGGTGTAAGGCACCTTGGACGCCTTGATGAGCGCCTCCTGGGCCACCTTGGCGCGGAAGTACCCGCTGTCGGCCAGTCGGTCGGTGCCTACCACCGACAGCGCCAGGTGATGCGTCACGCCCGCGGCGGCCTCGGCAGCCAGCAGCGTGCGGCCCGATGTTTCGAAGAATGCCATGACGGCCTGGTCCTCGAAGGAAGGCGAGTTGGCCACGTCGACCACCACCTGCGCGCCATCCAGCGCCTGCGCCAGCCCCTCGCCGGTGATCGTGTTGACGCCGGTGCCCGGCGAAGCCGCCACCGTCTCGTGTCCATCGCGGCGCAGCCGGTTGACCACGTTCGATCCGATCAGGCCGGTGCCGCCAATAACGACTATCTTCATGCTCTGCTCCTTGGGGGTTCGATCGTCGTCGTTGCGGCGACCTGTGCATGCAGTATGCTTGGCACCCTGGCGGAGCACTTTGCCGGCATCTTGTTTTTCCCTTGCTTTTCGCTTGCTTTTCGCTTGGCGCGGCCTGCGCAGGCCGCCCCGTCCCCACGGTCACCCGAACGGCACGCCCCCAAGCACCAGGAGCTGCGAATGCGGTTGGCGTTTGACGACTGTCTGCTCGACCTTGACCGGCGCGAACTGACGCGCGCGTCCCGGGCGGTCGCGACTGCGCCGCAAGTCTTCGACCTGCTGGCCTATTTGCTGGCAAACCGCGAACGCGCCGTCGACCGCGACGAACTGATCCAGGCCGTCTGGAACGGCCGCATCGTCTCCGAATCGACCCTGGCCAGCCATATCAATGCGGTGCGCACGGCGGTCGGCGACAGCGGACAGCGGCAGGCAGTGGTCCGCACCGTCCCTCGCAAGGGCTTTCGCTTCGTGGCCGAGGTACGAACCGACGCGCCGGCCCCGGCCGGGATGGCCAGGACGCCCGCGCCGCCCGCGACGGCGCCGGCACTGCCTGCCAAGCCGTCCATCGCCGTGCTGCCGTTCGTGAACCTGAGCGCGGACCCCGAGCAGGATTACCTGGCCGACGGCGTGGTGGAGGACATCATCGCCGCGCTGTCGCAATACCGCTGGCTGTTCGTGGTGGCGCGCAATTCCAGCTTCACCTACAAGGGACGGGCCGTGAACGTGCGCCAGGTGGGCCGCGAACTGGGCGTGCGCTATGTACTGGAAGGCAGCTGGCGCAAGGAGCGGAACCGTGTGCGGATCACCGGACAACTGATCGACGCCGCGAGCGGCGCGCACCACTGGGCGGATCGATACGAGGGCGTGCTGGACGATATCTTCGCGTTGCAGGACCAGATCACCGAAAACGTGGTCGGCGCGATCGCGCCGCAGCTGGAACGCGCTGAAATCGAGCGCGCGCGGCGCAAGCCCACCGACAGCCTGGACGCCTACGACTACTACCTGCGCGGCATGGCCTGCGCGCACCAGGGCACCCGGCAGGCCGCCGAGCAGGCCTTGCCGCTATTTCACCGCGCCATCGCCTGCGATCCCGAATTCGCGCCGGCCTATGCCATGGCCGCCTGGTGCCATTGCTGGCGCAAGGTCAATGGCTGGATGCAGGACAAACCGCGGGAAATGGCCGAGGGCGCCCGCCTGGCCCGCCGTGCCGTGGAACTGGACCGGATCGATGCGGTGGCCCTCACGCGCAGCGGCCACGCGCTGGGCCACCTGGCCGGCGATCTGCAAGGCGGCATCGCCTTGCTGGACCGGGCGCTGGTGCTCAACCCCAACCTGGCCGCGGCCTGGTTCCTGAGCGCGTTCCTGCGCCTGTGGCACGGCGAGACCGCGCAGGCCGTCACGCACTTCACCCACGCCATGCGCCTGAGCCCGCTGGACCCCGAGCTGTACCGGATGCAGGCCGGCATGGGGGTGGCGCATCTCTTCCTGGGGCATCACGACGCCGCGACGGCGTGGGCCGAACAGGCGTTGCGCGAGCTGCCCAGCTTCCTGATGGCGGTCGCCATTGCCGCGGCCGGCCATGCCCTGGCCGGCCACGGCGCCCAGGCACGGCGCGCCATGGACCAGTTGCGCCGGCTCGATCCCGCCTTGCGGCTGGCCGGCCTGTCGAAATGGCTGCCGATCCGCAAGGGCGAGAACCTCGCCATTCTCGCCCAGGGGCTGCGCCTGGCGGGCCTGCCTGAATAGCGCCGGGCCGCCCCAAGGCAAAAAAAACTCCCCTGGCGGGGAGTGTTGGCGCGTCCGGCTCAGCGGCTCAGCGGCTCAGCGGCTCAGCGGCTCAGCGGCGCGGCGGCGTGGCGGGCGGCCTGGGCTTGGACAGCGCCGAGGCCTGTGGCGTGGAATTGCCCGAGGGCAGCGGCGTGCCGGGCGGCAGGATATGCACGAAGACTTCGCCTTCGCGCATCATGCCCAGCTCGCTGCGGGCACGCTCCTCGACCGCGCCCACGCCGGTCGCCAGGTCGCGCACTTCCGCTTCCAGCGCCGTATTGCGCGCCCGCAAGCCGTCGTTGGTCTCGCGCTGTTCGGCCACCTGCCGCTGCAGATCCCATACCTTGAACCAGCCGCCCTTGCCCAGCCAGAGCGGGTATTGGATCAAGCCTAGCAGCACTAGCAGCACCAGGAACAGCAGGCGCATACGCGGGCACCTTGAGCAAACGCGGTAGACAGCGGTTTCCGGCCGGGCCGCGATGCCGCGGCCTGGCCGGATTACTGACCATTAACGCAGGTTGTAGAACGCCTCGAGGCCCGGATAGGAAGCCACTTCGGCCAGTTCTTCCTCGATGCGCAGCAACTGGTTGTACTTCGCCATGCGGTCGGAACGCGACAGCGAACCGGTCTTGATCTGCATGGCGTTGGTAGCCACCGCGATGTCGGCAATGGTGGAGTCTTCGGTTTCACCGGAACGGTGCGAGACAACGGCGGTGTAGCCGGCGCGCTTGGCCATTTCGATGGCGGCGAAGGTCTCGGTCAGGGTGCCGATCTGGTTGATCTTGATGAGGATCGAGTTGGCCACGCCCTTCTGGATGCCTTCGCGCAGGATGCGCGTATTGGTAACGAACAGGTCGTCGCCCACCAGCTGCACCTTCTTGCCCAGCTGGTCGGTCAGCAGCTTCCAGCCGTCCCAGTCGTTTTCGGCCATGCCGTCTTCGATCGAGATGATGGGGTACTTGTCGCACCAGGTCGCCAGCAGGTTGGCAAACTCCTGCGAGGACAGCGATACGCCGCCTTCGCCAGCCAGCGTGTACTTGCCGTCACGGTAGAACTCCGAGCTGGCGCAATCCAGGCCCAGGGCGATCTGCGTACCCGGCTCGTAGCCGGCTTCGGTGATGGCCTTGAGGATCAGCTGGATGGCGGCCTCGTGGCTGGCCACGTTGGGCGCGAAACCGCCCTCGTCGCCCACGGCGGTCGACATGCCCTGGTCGTGGATCAGCTTCTTGAGCATGTGGAACACTTCGGCGCCCCAGCGCAGCGCTTCGCGGAAGCTGGCCGCGCCCACCGGCAGGATCATCAGCTCCTGCAGGTCCAGCGTATTGTTGGCGTGCGCGCCGCCGTTGATGACGTTCATCATCGGCACGGGCATGCTCATGGGGCCGCTGCCGCCGAAGTAGCGGTACAGCGACAGGCCCGACTCGTCGGCCGCGGCGCGCGCGACCGCCATGCTGGCGGCCAGCATGGCATTGGCGCCCAGGCGCTCCTTGCTGTCGGTGCCGTCGAGTTCGATCAGGGTACGATCAACGAAGGTCTGCTCCTGCGCATCCAGGCCCATCAGGGCTTCGGAGATCTCGGTGTTGAGATTCTCCACCGCCCGCAGCACGCCCTTGCCCAGATAACGGCCCTTGTCGCCGTCGCGCAGTTCGATGGCCTCGCGCGAGCCGGTGGAGGCGCCCGAAGGCACGGAGGCGCGACCCATCGCGCCCGACTCCAGCAGCACATCGCACTCGACAGTAGGGTTGCCGCGCGAATCGAGGATTTCGCGGCCGATGATATCGACGATTGCACTCATGGTTCTTACATTCCCTGAACGATAAACATATTCATGATGGCCGCGCCTTCCCGCGCATTGCGGGCACGGCGATACTGATAGGAGTCATAGAAGGCCTGCGCCTTGTCGACGGACGGAAACTCCATGATGACCGTGCGGCCGGGCTCCCTGCCCTCGAGGTGCCGCGACTCGCCGCCGCGCACCAGAACCTTCGCATCGTAGGCGCGCATGGCCAGGGTGGACAGGCGCTTATAGTCTTCGTACTGCGCGGGTTTGGTAACGGAAACGTCGGCGATCAGGTAGGCACTCATGCGATTCCTTCAGACAAACTGGTTTTCGAGAAAGCCACTGCGTTTGGTGACGCGGTCCAGCGCCACCAGCGATTCAAGCAACTCCGCCATGCGGTCCAGCGGCACGGCGTTGGGGCCGTCGGACATGGCGCAGGCGGGATTGGGATGGGTTTCCATGAACAGCCCGGCCACGCCGACCGCAACGGCGGCACGCGCCAGCACCGGCACGAATTCGCGCTGACCGCCCGACGAGGCCCCCTGCCCGCCCGGCAATTGCACCGAGTGCGTGGCATCGAACACGACGGGACAGTCGGTTTCCCGCATGATAGCGAGCGAACGCATGTCGGACACTAAGTTGTTGTATCCGAAAGAAGCGCCACGCTCGCAAACCAGGATGTTATTGCCGTCGCCGCCGGCTTCGAGCGCCGCGTCGCGGGCCTTCCGGGCCACCTGGAGCATGTCGTGCGGCGCCAGGAACTGGCCCTTTTTGATGTTCACCGGCTTGAGCGTGGCCGCACAGGCGCGGATGAAGTCGGTCTGCCGGCACAGGAAGGCCGGCGTCTGCAGCATGTCGACCACCGCGGCCACGGGCGCGACCTGATCGATATCGTGGACGTCGGTGAGAACCGGCACATCCAGCTGGGCGCGCACGTCGGCCAGGATCTTCAGGCCTTCGTCCATGCCCGGCCCGCGAAACGACTTGCCCGAACTGCGGTTGGCCTTGTCGAACGAGCTCTTGTAGATGAAGGGCACGCCCAGCTTGCCGGTGATCTCCTTGAGACGGCCGGCGGTTTCGAAGGCCAGCTCGCGCGACTCGATGACGCACGGGCCGGCGATCAGGAAAAAGGGATGATCCAGGCCGATATCGAAACCGCAGGCTTTCATCACGCCTCCTTGGCGCGCTGCGCTTTGTGCTCGAGCGCCGCCCGGATATAGCTGGAGAACAGGGGGTGCCCGTCGCGCGGCGTCGAAGTGAACTCGGGGTGGAACTGCACGCCCACGAACCACGGATGGCTGGGCAGCTCCATCATCTCGGGCAGGTTCTCGGTGGGCGTGCGCGCGCTGATCACCATGCCGGCATCTTCGAGCCGGGGGACATACACGTTGTTGACTTCGTAGCGATGGCGATGGCGCTCGTTGACGTCGTCGCCGTAGATGGACTGCGCCCGCGTGCCCGGGCGGATCGGACAGCGCTGCGCGCCCTTGCGCATGGTGCCGCCGAGATCCGAGCTGTTGTCGCGGCGCTCGACGCGGCCTTCGCGGTCCATCCACTCGGTGATCAGGGCCACCACCGGATGCGGCGCGGCCGGATCGAACTCGGTACTGTTGGCGCCGCCCAGGCCGGCCACGTGGCGCGCGAACTCGATCACGGCCAGCTGCATGCCCAGGCAGATGCCCAGGTACGGCACGCCGTTCTCGCGCGCATAGCGGATGGCGGCGATCTTGCCCTCGGTGCCGCGCTTGCCGAAGCCGCCGGGCACCAGGATGGCGTCCAGGTGCTTGAGCTGGTCGGTGCCGCGGGTCTCGATATCCTCGGAGTCGATGTACTCGATATTGACCTTGGAGCGCGTGTGGATGCCGGCGTGCACCAACGCTTCGCTGAGCGACTTGTACGACTCGGTCAGGTCGACGTACTTGCCGACCATGCCGATGGTGACGGAATCCTGCGGGTGCTCGAGCGCGTCGACCAGGTTGTCCCACATGGACAGGTCGGCCGGCGGCGGAGTCAGGCCCAGGGCCTCGCACACGATGTTGTCCACGCCCTGCTTGTGCAGCATGGCGGGAATCTTGTAGATGGAATCGACGTCCCAGACCGAAATCACGGCATCGAGCGGTACGTTCGAGAACATCGAGATCTTGGCGCGCTCGTCGTCGGGAATGCGGCGATCGGCGCGGCACAGCAGCACGTTCGGGTAGATGCCGATCTCGCGCAGCTTCTGTACCGAATGCTGGGTGGGCTTGGTCTTGAGCTCGCCGGCCGACGCGATGTAGGGCACCAGCGTCAGGTGCACGAAGGCGGCGTTGTTGCGCCCCATGCGCAGGCTCATCTGGCGAGCGGCCTCCAGGAAGGGCAGCGACTCGATGTCGCCCACGGTGCCGCCGATCTCGACGATGGCCACGTCGGTGGCGCCATTCCAGGCGGCCTCGGCGCCACGCGCGACGAAGTCCTGGATTTCGTTGGTGATGTGCGGAATGACCTGGACGGTCTTGCCGAGGTAGTCGCCGCGGCGTTCCTTGCGCAGGACGGATTCGTAGATCTGGCCGGTGGTGAAGTTGTTCACCTTGCGCATCCGGGCCGAAATGAAGCGCTCGTAGTGGCCCAGGTCCAGGTCGGTTTCGGCCCCATCCTCGGTCACGAACACCTCGCCGTGCTGGAACGGGCTCATGGTGCCGGGATCAACGTTGATATAGGGGTCCAGCTTGAGCAGGGTGACTTGCAGGCCGCGCGACTCGAGAATCGCGGCGAGGGACGCGGCGGCGATCCCTTTGCCCAGGGAAGACACCACACCGCCGGTGACAAATACGTATTTGGTCATCGTGAGTGAGCGCCCGGGACGAGCGGACGCATGCGGGAAATTTGGATTATATCCGGGGAAGCGGACGTGTTGGGGTTTCCCCTAGGCAGGCGGCGGTAACAGTTGGCCGCGCGCCACGCCGGCGTCCGCACGCCTGTCCATGTTAGGTCGGGGCCCGCCCGCACGCCAGCCCCGTGCCCGATTTCCCGCCCGCCGGACCTGCGTCCGGCGGCCGTTCAGTCCGCGCCCAGCGGCCGGGTGCGCGCCTGCAGCCATTGCAGCGCGGCGCCCTCGACCCACGGCGCCAGGCGCTCGCGCACGGTGCGGTGGTAGTCATCCAGCCAGGCGATCTCGTCGGCGCGCAGCAGCGTGGCGTCGATGCAGCGCGTGTCGATCGGACACAGCGTCAGGGTCTCGAAGCAGAGGAACTCGCCCAGCTCGCCCTCCAGCCACGTGCGGTTGGCCACCAGGTTCTCGATGCGCACGCCCCAGCGGCCGGGCCGGTAGATACCCGGCTCGTTGGACGTGATCATGCCCGGCTCCATGGCGGTATGCGGGCCGGGCGCGGCGCGGTACGAGATGACCTGCGGCCCCTCGTGCACATTGAGGAAATAGCCCACGCCATGGCCGGTGCCGTGGCCATACTCGGCGCCTCCCGCCCAGATGGGAGCCCGGGCGATGGCGTCGAGCATGGGCGAAGGCGTGCCGCGCGGGAAGGACGCGCGCGACAGGGCAATCATGCCCTTGAGCACCAGCGTGAAATCGACCTTCTGGTCGGCGCTGGGCGCGCCGACGGCGACCACCCGCGTGATATCGGTGGTGCCGCCCAGGTACTGGCCGCCGGAATCGATCAACAGCAGGCCGTCGCCCTCGATGGCGGCATGCGCCTGCGGCGTGGCCCGGTAATGCGGCATGGCGCCGTTGGCATTGAAACCGGCGATGGTGGCGAAGCTGGGGCACACGTAGCCGGGCCGGCGGCTGCGCGCGGCCGTGATGCGTTCGTCGATGGTCAATTCGCTGACCGGCTCGCGGCCCACCGCGCCCTCGAACCAGGCGAAGAACTCGCACAGCGCCGCGCCGTCCTGCTCCATGGCGGCGCGCACGCTGGCCAGCTCGGCGTCGCTCTTGCGCGACTTGTACAGCGTCGAGGGGTTGATGGCCTCGATGCGCGGCACGGCCGGATCCATGGCGTGGAAAACGCCGCAGGTGACGCGCGCCGGATCGATCAGCAGCGTCTGGTCGGTATGCAGCGAACCCAGCGCTTCGGCGGCCAGCCCATAATCGGCCGTCTCGACCCCATCGGCGGCCAACGCCTGGCGCAGCGCCGCGTCGATCTTGCCATCGGCGACGAACAGGGTGGCATGATCCGGCCCGACCAGGGCGTGGGCCAGGAAAACCGGGTTGTATTCGACGTCCGAGCCGCGCAGGTTGAACAGCCAGGCGATGTCGTCCAGCGTGGACAGCCAGTGCGCATCGGCGCCCTGCGCGCGCATGGCGGCGCGCACGCGCGCCAGCTTGTCGGCGCGCGGCTCGCAGGCGTGCGGGGCCGGAAGTTCGTAGACGGGCGCCGACGGCAGGCCCGGCCGGTCGGGCCAGATGGCCTGCAGCAGGTCGGACAGGATGTCCAGATGGATGCCGGCGGGCGCCAGCGCCGCCGACAGCGCGCGAAACGCGGCCAGCCCCAGGACCTGGCCGTCCACCCCCACCCTGCTGCCCGCGGGCAACCGGGCGGCCAGCCAGTCCACGTGGCCCGGCGTGCTGGCCTGGGCGATCTTCATGAGCGTCACGCCGGTGCCGGCCAACTGGTTCTCGGCCTGCACCCAGTAGCGGCTGTCGACCCACAGCCCGGCGAAATCGCGCGTGACGACCAATGTGCCCACCGACCCCGTGAAACCGGACAGCCAGCGCCGGCCCTGCCAGCGCCCCGGCAGGTATTCCGACAGGTGCGGATCGGCCGACGGCACGATGTAGGCGTCCAGCTGGTGCTGGCGCATGGCCCGGCGCAGCGCGCCGATACGGTTATCGGTGACAGACATGAGGTTCCTTAACGCAGCATGAAGGACATGGCGGCGAGGCTGTTGAGCATGCGGATGGCGGCCTGCATGCTGTCGACGGTAAAGCGCAGCGTGACGCCGTCCACGCGCTCCAGCGTGGGCCAGGTGCAGAACAGGTCAGCCAGCGCCGCGCCCTGGGTCTGCAAACGGCATTCTATCGGCGCGGCGATGCGCAGGGGAGCCAGCCCGTCCAGATTGCGCACGGCGGTCTCGGCCGCCTGGGCGATGGCCCGCCGCGCGGCGGCCGGCGTGAGGGTCACGCCGCTGCCCTGCCCGTGCGCGGCCTTGGTCTGCACCCATTGGGCGGCGGGAAACAGTAGGCGGGTCTCGGCGATGAACACATCGTCGCCGCTGGCCAGCGCCACCGGCACCCCCAGTTCGCCGGCCAGCGCGCCATACAGGCCGGCCTCGCCCAGCTCCGTGCCGTTGATGAAGACGCGCGCGAACGCGAAGCTGTTGATCGTGTGCGCCAGCACCCCGCGGCCCTGCGAGCGCGAGTGGTAGCCGATCATGAACACCGCGTCGCAGGGCTCCTCGAGCCCGCCCATCATGCCCAGATAGCGCGGCTTGCCCAGCACCAGGCGGGCCCGCTCGTCGAGCTGGTCGGGCAGCAGATTGCGAAAGCCGCCGTGCGAGTCGTTGACCAGCACTTCCTCGGCTCCGCCCGCGATGGCGCCGGCGATGGCGGCGTTGGCCTCGCCGGTCATCCAGGCCCGCGCGCGCTCGTATTCGCCATTGCCCGGGCGCACCTGCTCGGCATGGAACACGCCGGCCACGCCTTCGATATCGGTCGAAATCAGGACTTTCATGGAGAACTGCCTCGATTGGGGGAATGTCAGAAGGCCGTCTCGGCCAGCCACTGACGCCACTGGGGCGCCGCCTCGCGAATCGCGCGCCGCACGTGGCCGTCGCGCCCGGCCACCGTCTCGGCCCGCCACAGCGCCGCCACGATGGCCTGTTCGACCGCCTCGGCGGCGGCCTCGAACAGGGCATCGATACGGGTTTCGTGCAGCATCACCTGCACCGGCATGCCGCGCTCGGCCAGGTGCGGAATCGTGTAGGCCGTGGAAAACGCCAGGGCGATGTCGCCGCTGCCATGGCCGAATACCGAACCGGTGCGCGCCAGGCCCGCCCCGGCGCGCAGGGACAGCCGGCGCAATTGGCGCGAATCCAGCGGCGCGTCGGTCGCCAGCAACAGGATGATGGACCCCTTTTCGGGCTGGCCCGCGGGTTCGCCGTCGCGCGCGGCGGCGGCCAGCCGGCGGCCGAACGGACGGCCGGCAATCGTCATGCTGGAGCGCTGGCCGAAGTTGGACAGCACCAGCGCGCCTACCGTATAGCGCTGGCCCGGATAGGCCTCGGCCAGGCGCGACGCCGAACCGATGCCGCCCTTGAACCCGAAACTGGACATGCCGCGTCCGGCGCCCACCGAGCCCTGCTCGAAGACGCTGGCGGCGCCGCGCCAGGCCTGCTCGTAGTGCACCTCGGCCACGGCCTGCGCCTGGATATCATTCAGGTAGCCGTCGTTGCACTCGAACACCAGCGGGTTGACCGTCGGCCAGGCGCGCCCGATCTCCGGGTTGGCGGCAATGGCCTGGCGGATCTGCGCGTTGGCCACGGCGCCCACGGCAAAGGTATTGGTCAGCGCAATAGGCGTTTCCAGCACGCCCAGTTCTTCCACCTGGATCAGGCCACAGCTCTTGCCGAAACCATTGAGCACGGTGGCCGCGGCCGGCACCTTGTTGCGAAACGGATCGCCTTCGTGCGGACGCACCACGGTGACGCCGGTCTGCCGCGCGCCCTGCGCCAAAGTGAAATGCCCGACGGTCACGCCGGGCACATCGCCGATCGAATCGAGTTCGCCCGCCGGCAGCATGCCGATGCGCGGGAGGTCCAATTGTTCCATAGCATTCGTCCGTGTCGCCACGGCCCTGGAGATAACAGGGCCGCCGCGCGGGCGGCCCGACCGGCGCGGCGCCTGCATGCGCCGCGCGCCCTGCCCTACTTGCGGTCTATCCGGGGATCCAGCGCGTCGCGCAAGCCATCGCCCAGCAGATTGAACGCCAGCACGGTAAAGAAAATCGCCAGCGCCGGGAAGATCGCCACATGCGGGGCGATGACCATGTCGGCGCGGGCCTCGCTCAGCATCGCCCCCCACTCGGGCGTGGGCGGCTGCGCCCCCATGCCCAGGAAGGACAGGCTGGCCGCCGTGATGATGGAGGTGCCGATGCGCATGGTGCCGTACACGACGATGGGGGATATCGTGCCCGGCAGGATATGCCGCATGATGATAGTCCAATCGGAAGCGCCGACGCTGCGCACCGCCTCGACATAGGTCATCTGCTTGATCGCCAGCGTATTGCCGCGCACCAGGCGGGCAAAGGCCGGCACGCTGAACACCGCCACCGCGACAATGACGTTGACCATGCTCGACCCCAGGATCGCCACCACGCCGATGGCCAGCAGCATGCCCGGGAACGCCAGCAGCACGTCGGAAATGCGCATGGTGATGCGTTCCCACCAGCCCTGGTAGTAGCCCGCCATCAGGCCCATGAACGTGCCGACCACGGCGCCCATGGCCACCGACAGGAAGCCGGCGGCCAGCGAAATTCGCGCGCCCATGACGATGCGGCTGAAGATGTCGCGGCCCAGCGAGTCCACGCCCAGCCAGTGAGTGGCCGACGGCCCGGCGTTCAGGGCGTCGTAGTCGAAGAAATTCTCCGGATCGAACGGCACGATCCAGGGCGCGAGGATGGCGATGAGCGCCAGCAGCAGGACGAACAGGCCGGCGCCGACGGCCAGCTTCTGCTTCTTGAACTTGCGCCAGAACTCGGAGGCGGGCGTGCGCACGTCCTCCTTGGCGGCCTGCGCGGCCACGGCGGCGGTATTGGTGTGACTCATGGCCGCCTCACTTGTAGCGGATGCTGGGATTGATGACGCCATACAGCACGTCCACAATCAGGTTGATCAGGATGAATTCCAGCGAGAACAGCAGCACCAGGCCCTGGATCACCGGATAGTCGCGCTGCGTGACCGCGTCGACCAGCAGCCTGCCCAGGCCCGGCCAATTGAACACGGTCTCCACCACGATGGAGCCGCCCAGCAGGAAACCGAACTGCAGCCCCATCATGGTGACCACGGGAATGAGCGCATTGCGCAAGGCGTGCTTGGTCACCACCACGCGCTCGGACAGGCCCTTGGCGCGCGCCGTGCGCACGAAATCCTCCTGGATCACCTCGACGAACGAGGCGCGCGTAAAGCGCGCCATCACGGCCGCGACCGCCGCGCCCAGCGTCAGCGACGGCAGAATGTAGTGTTTCCAGCTCGAAGCGCCCACGGTGGGCAGCCAGCCCAGGTTCACCGAGAACACCTGCATCAACATCATGCCTAGCGCAAACGCCGGGAACGAAATGCCCGATACCGCCAGGGTCATGCCCAGCCGATCGGGCCAGCGATTGCGCCAGACCGCCGAGACCACGCCGATGGCCATGCCGAACACCACCGACCAGATCATGCTGGCCAGCGTGAGCCACAACGTGGGCATGAAGCGGTCGGCGATTTCGGTGGACACCGGGCGCTTGGTACGCAGCGACGTCCCGAGATCGCCCTGCAGCATGTGGCCGAAGTAGCGCACGAACTGCTGCGGCAGCGGCAGGTCCAGGCCCAGCTCCTGGCGCACCAGCTCGACCGTTTCCTGGTCGGCCTCCTGCCCGGCGGCCAGCCGCGCCGGGTCGCCGGGCAGCATGTGCACGAAAAGGAACACGACCACGGCCACCAGCAACAGGGTGGGGATCATGCCCAACAGACGTTTGACGATATAGGTCAGCATTGGAATTCCCGCGACACCGGCGGGGGTCGCGCGCCCCCGCCGGATGTGGCATTGCCAGGTGTTACTGCTTCAGGTCGATGTCGCCGAACCAGAACGAGGTATCCGGCTCGACGTAGACGCCGGACAGATTCTTCGACTTCACGTACACATTGTTCTGGGTCACCAGGAACGCCCACGGGGCGTCGTTCCAGATGGTTTCCTGCGCGTTCTTGTACAGCTCGGCCTTCTCGCTGCGATCGGTGGTGGCCAGCGCCTTCATCAGGCTGTCGTCCACCTTCGGGTTCGAGTAGTACGAGATGTTGTTCATCACCGGCGGGAGCGCGGCGGTGCTCAGCAAGGGCCGCAGGCCCCAATCGGCCTCGCCGGTCGACGACGACCAGCCCGCGTAGTACATGCGCACCTTGGCGTCCTCGGGCTTTTGCACCTGCTGCACGCGCTGTACGCGCTGGCCGGACTCCAGCACCTCGACCGAGGCCTTGATGCCGACCTGGGCCAGTTGCTGCTGCAGGAACTGCACGACCTTGACCGACGTGCCGTCGTTATAGGCGGACCACAGCGAGGTCTCGAAACCGTTCGGATAGCCGGCTTCCTTCAGCAACGCGCGCGCCTTGGCCGGATCGTACGGCCACTGGCCGATCTTGTATGCGAAGTCCACGCCCTGCGGCACCACGCCGTCGACCACGGTCGCGTAGCCGTTGAACGCCACCTTGGCCAGCGCCTGCTTGTTGATCGCGTAGTTGATCGCCTGGCGCACCTTGACGTTGTCGAACGGCTTGACGCGGGTGTTCATGGACAGGTAGCGCGCCATGATGGAATTCTTGTGGTCCACCACGTCCAGCTTGTCGTTCTTGGTCAGGACCGCGGCCTGCTCGTAGGGAATCGGGAAGGCGAACTGCGCCTCGCCGGTCTGCACCACGGCGGCGCGCGTATTGTTGTCGGTGACCGTGCGGAAAGTCAGGGTGTCGACCCTCGGATAGCCCTTGCGCCAGTAGCCGTCGAATTTCTCGACCTTCAGGTACTCGGCAGGTTTCCACTCGACGAACTTGAACGGACCGGTACCCACCGGATGAAAGCCGATCTCCTTGCCGTACTTCTGCAGCGCGGCCGGCGAGATCATCATGGCGGCCGGGTGGGCCAGCGCGTTGATGAAGGCCGAGAACGGTTCTTTCAGCGTGATGCGCACGGTATGCGGATCGACCACTTCGGTCTTGGCCACGCGGTTGAACTGCGTATAGCGCGACAGGCGGTTTTCCGGATTGGCGACACGGTCGAAATTGGCCTTGACGGCGTCGGCATTGAAGTCGGTGCCGTCATGGAACTTGATGCCGTCACGCAGCTTGATCGTGTAGACCAGGCCGTCCGGGCTGACTTCGTAGCCGGTCGCCAGCAGATTCTGGATTTTCAGGTCCTTGTCGAACTCGAACAGCCCTTCATAGTAGGCCTTGCCGGCGGCTTGGTTCAGCGTGCTGTTGGTGTTGTAGGGGTCGAGCGTTTCCAGCGCAATGGCGACGGCGAAGGTTACGTCCTTGCTGGCATGGGCCAGCGGCGACGCGAGCACGCTGAAGGCCAGCGTGGCGGCGGCCACCAGCTTGGTCGGATGCAGAACTTTCATCATGGAAGGCTCCTGGTTTTGCGGGAGATGCGTAGTTGAGGAAGAAAATGCGGCAGGCGCCAAGCCACCGCGTTCAATACGCGCCGCCGACACTGTGGCGCGCGACAAAGTGATCCGGGCCGACCGCCACCAGCGGCGCCACGACGGGTTCGTCATTGAGCTGGCGGATCGGGCTGGGAATCTCGTCCGACAGCAGCGTCCGCGACATATGCCGCCGCGCGGGATCGGCGATCGGCACGGCCGCCATCAGCTTCCTGGTGTAGGGATGCTGAGGATTCTCGAAGATCGCCCGGCGCGGGCCGATCTCGACGATCTGGCCGAGGTACATCACGGCCACCCTGTGGCTGACGCGCTCGACCACCGCCATATCGTGCGAAATGAACAGGAAGGCGATGCCCAGGTCGCGCTGCAGGTCGATCAGCAGATTGACGATCTGCGCCTGGATCGATACGTCGAGCGCCGACACGGACTCGTCGGCGATCACCACCTTGGGATCGAGGGCGAGCGCGCGCGCGATGCAGATGCGCTGGCGCTGGCCGCCCGAGAACTCGTGCGGGTAGCGCTGCGCCATCTCGGGCGGCATGCCCACGCGCTCGAGCAGCTCGGCCACGCGCCGCTCGGCCTGCTTGCCGCTGGCCACGCCGTGCACCAGCAGGGGCTCCATGATGGAGAACCCCACCGTGACGCGCGGATCGAGCGAAGCAAAGGGGTCCTGGAACACGAACTGGATATCGCGGCGCAGCGCTTGCAGCTCGGCGGTCTTCAGCTTGGTGATGTCGCGCCCGCCGAAATGGACCTGGCCGCCCTGGCTGTCGACCAGCCGCAGCAGCGAGCGCCCGGTGGTGGACTTGCCGCAGCCCGACTCGCCCACCAGCGACAGGGTTTCGCCGGGGTAGAGGTCGAAGCTGACTTTCTCGACCGCGTGCACGCGCCGCTGCACGCGGCTGAAGATGCCGCCGCGCAGGTCGAAACGGGTGATCAGGTCGCGCACGCTGAGGATGGGCTGGCGCTCGCCGGCCGGCCCGCTCTCGGCAGGCGCCGGCGCGGCCGGCCCGGCAGGCGTGGCCGGCGGCTCGGGCTCGGCGGCCGCGGACTCGTCGACGCGCAGCAACGGAAAACGCGCCGGGTGGTCGGTGCCCTGCATGGCGCCCAGCTTGGGCACGGCCGACAGCAAGGCCTGCGTGTAGCGGTGCCGGGGCTGGGCGAAGATGCGTTCGGAAGGCCCCTCCTCCACCTTGTCGCCGCGATACATCACCAGCACGCGGTCGGCCACTTCGGCGACCACGCCCATGTCGTGGGTGATGAACACGACGCCCATGCGCATTTCCTCCTGCAGCTGGCGGATCAGCTGCAGGATTTGCGCCTGGATCGTGACATCCAGCGCCGTGGTCGGCTCGTCGGCGATCAGCAGCGCGGGCTTGCAGGCCAGCGCCATGGCGATCATCACGCGCTGGCGCATGCCGCCGGAAAGCTGGTGCGGATGACGGTCCATGACCGACCGCGCCTCGGGAATGCGCACCTGCTCGAGCATGCGCAGCGCCTCGGCGCGCGCGGCCGCGGCGTCCTTGCCCTGGTGCAGCCGGATGGTTTCGGCAATCTGCTCGCCGGCGGTGAACACCGGGTTCAGCGAGGTCATCGGCTCCTGGAAAATCATGGCCATGTCGGCGCCGCGTACGCTGCGCATGGCCCGCTGCGACGACGCGCCCAGGTCGACGATGTCGCCGTTGCGGCGGCGCAGCGCGATGCGCCCCTGGGCGATGCGTCCGCCGCCATGCTCGACCAGGCGCATCAGCGCCAGCGAGGTCACCGATTTGCCCGAGCCGGATTCGCCCACGATGGCCAGGGTCTCGCCCCGGTCGACGTGAAAGGACAGGTTGCGCACCGCTTCCACGGTGCGTTCGGCGCCGACGAAACGCACCGTCAGGTCCTCGACCTGAACCACGCGGTTCTCCGGCATCGCCAGGCTGTTTGCGCGATCAACCATATTTCGATTCCCGTACTGTATTACCCAGGCCGCTTGCGCGCGCCCTATCGGTAAATGGCGACCACCGGCGGCTCGCCCACGCGGCCATGGCCGCGGTACATGCCCTCGGTATTGAACGGCAGGGCCACGTTGCCATGGGCGTCGACGGCGACCAGGCCGCCCTTGCCTTCGATGGTGGGCAGCTTGTCGTGCACCACCCGGTCGGCCGCCTGCGCCAGCGTGGCGCCGCAATACTCCATCTGGGCCGCCACGTCGTACGCAGCGACCATGCGAATGAACATTTCTCCGGTTCCCGTGGTGGAAACGGCACAGGTCCGGTTGCTGGCATACGTGCCCGCGCCGATCAGCGGCGCGTCGCCCACGCGCCCGACCTGCTTGTTGGTGATGCCGCCGGTGGAGGTCGCCGCGGCCAGGTTGCCCTGCGCGTCCAGCGCCACCGCGCCCACCGTGCCGAATTTCCTGTCGGCATCCAGCGGGTCGGCGGGGGCCGGCTGGCCTTGCGTCACCAGGGCCTGGCCGTCGTGGTCCAGCACAGCCGCCCCGGGCGTTTCGCGCTGCACCCGCAACAGTTGCTCGCGCCGCGCCTCGGTGGAGAAATAGCCGGGATCGACCAGCTCCAGCCCGTGCTCGCGCGCGAAGGCGACCGCCCCCTCGCCGACGAAGAGCACATGCTTGCTGTGCTCCATGACCGCGCGCGCGGCCCGCACGGGGTTGCGCACGCAATCCACATTGGCAATGGCTCCCGAACGCAGCGTGGCCCCGTCCATGATGGCCGCGTCCAGCTCATGGGTACCGGCGCTCGTGAACACCGCGCCGTGGCCGGCGTTGAACAGCGGGCAGTCTTCCAGCAGGCGCACGGCCTCGGTGACCGCGTCGATGGCGCTGCCGCCGCCGGCCAGCACCGCCTGGCCGGCGGCGACGATGCGCGCCAGGGCGTCCAGGTATTCCTTTTCCTTGTCGGCCGGCATGGCCGCGCGCGATATCGCGCCGGCCCCGCCATGAATGGCGATGATGGGCTGCGTCATCGTTTTCCTGCTCCTGCTTCACCATGAATCAGCCAGGGCATGACGGACTGCGCCACGCCGGCAGCGGCTGCTATCGAATTCTTGGCGCGATGCGCCACCGCGGCGGACAACGCTTCGATCAGGCCCAGCGCGGCGGTTTCCGCGTTGGACGACAACTGGCGCGACATATGGGCATACAAGGCCACGGTGGCGCACGGCGCCAGCGGCGAAGTCGGCTTGTCCGTCAGCACCAGCACCGGCACTCCCGCCAGCTTGGCGGCATTGGCCAGCGTGACCGTGTCGGCCAGATAGCGGGGAAAGGCCAGGGCGATCACGAGGTCGCGCGAAGTCATGCGCGACATCTGGCGCGCCGCATGCGACACGCCGCCCGGGCCGGCCAGCGATTCGACCGCATGCAGGTGCATGCACAGGCCGCGCTGCAGCAGGCCGGCCAGGAAACCGCTGGCGCCAAACCCGATGATGAACACCCGCTCGGCGTTGAGAATCGCCTCGACCGCCCGCTCGCACGCGCCGGCATCCAGCGCCTGCAAAGTCATCTGCGCGTTGTGGATGTCTTCCTGCAGCGTCGCGGCGAAGACCTGCGCCGCGCTGGCGGAGTGCGCCAGCTCGATGCGCAGCTTCTCGACCGGCTCCAGCGCCGATTCGAAACCGCGCGCCAGCTCGGCGCGGAACTGCGGATAGCCGGGCAATTCCAGCACGCGGGCAAAGCGGTTCGCCGTGGCCACCGACACCCCGACCGCGACCGCGAACTCGTCGATGGTCATGGTGGCGACCCGGAACTGGTGCGCCAGCACGTACTCGGCCATGCGGTGCTGGGTCCGGCTGAAGGCGGGTTGCGCGCGCGCGATGCGGTCGGCGATGGACGTAGGGGGGAGGGTCATGGAGGCGGCGGCGCCGGAGAAAGCAAAACGGGTTGCGGAGAGTGGGCCAGCAAAAATGTAAATCTGTTTACGTGATTATTTTATGGAAGAAAAAATATTTTCAAACTCGGGGAATACCCTTTCTCCGGCACGCCGCACGCCCGCCGTCCCAGCGCGAGCCATGGCCATGGGCGAAAAAAACGCCGGCTAACGCCGGCGCCTTACATACAAAAATGAACCAACCTTACTTCACAGCGGAAACATCCAGCTTGGCAAGGGTCTTTGCCTTGATTTCGTCGACCGTCACACCCGGCGCCAGCTCCAGCAGCTTCAGGCCGTCTTCGGTCACTTTCATGACGCCCAGGTCGGTGATGATCAGGTCGACCACCCCGACGCCGGTCAGCGGCAGCTTGCATTCGGGCAGCAGCTTGATGTCTTCGGTGCCGTCCTTCTTCCTGGCCACGTGCTCCATCAGCACCACGACCTTGCCGACGCCGGCCACCAGATCCATGGCGCCGCCCATGCCCTTGACCATCTTGCCCGGAATCATCCAGTTGGCCAGGTCGCCCTTCTCGGAGACCTGCATGGCCCCCAGGATGGCCAGGTTGATCTTGCCGCCACGGATCATGGCGAACGAATCGGCCGAGGAGAAGATCGACGACCCGGGCAAGGTGGTGACGGTCTGCTTGCCGGCGTTGATCAGGTCGGCGTCGACCTCGTCGTCGGTGGGAAACGGGCCGATGCCAAGCAGGCCGTTCTCGGATTGCAGCCATACTTCCACGCCCTTGGGAACGTGGTTGGCGACCAGGGTCGGCAAGCCGATGCCCAGGTTCACATAAAAACCGTCTTGCAGTTCGCGCGCCGCGCGCGCCGCCATTTCATCGCGGGACCATGCCATGTCGTATTCTCCTTAGGCCGGGCGAGTGGTGCGTTGCTCGATGCGCTTTTCCGGGGTGGCGTTGACCACGATCCGGTGCACATAGATGCCGGGCAGATGGACCTGATCGGGATCCAGCGTGCCGGTCTCGACGATCTCCTCGACCTCCACCACCGTCATCTTGCCGGCCATCGCCACGTTCGGATTGAAGTTGCGGGCCGTCTTGCGGAAAACCAGGTTGCCGCTGCGGTCGGCGATATGCGCCTTGACCAGCGAGACATCGGGCACCAGCGCACGCTCCATCACATACTGATGGCCGTCGAATTCGCGGATTTCCTTGCCATCGGCCACCACCGTACCCACGCCGGTACGCGTGAAGAAGGCCGGAATGCCGGCGCCGCCGGCGCGCAGCTTCTCGGCCAGCGTGCCCTGCGGCGTGAATTCCAGCTCGAGCTCGCCCGACAGGAACTGGCGTTCGAATTCCTTGTTCTCGCCAACGTACGAGGCGATCATCTTGCTGATCTGCCGCGTGTTGAGCAACTGGCCCAGTCCGAAGCCGTCGACCCCGGCGTTGTTGCTGATGCAGGTCAGCCCCTTGACGCCGGAATCGCGCAGCGCGGCGATCAGCGCCTCGGGAATCCCGCACAGGCCGAAACCGCCCACGGCGATCATCTGGCCGTCCTTGACGACGCCTGCCAGCGCCTCGGCGGCGCTTGCATAAACCTTGTCCATCGCTCCAGCTCCTATTGAAATGATCTGGTACAGGCCCGGCCCTGGCGGATCGCGCCTGCGCTGTTTTTTGCTCTGCCGCAAATTGTACCGGCAAGCGATCGCTTCAGGCCGCCGGCCGCATTTGCGCGGCCATCCGCTCCAGCAGGCCGGCCGGCCAGGGTTCGGCGCGATTGGTCTGGTAGTTGACCCACACCAGCACATTGCGGCTGCGCGCGTAGGGCTCGCCCTCCTCGCCCACCTTCTCCAGGGTCAGGTCCAGGTCCATGCTGGAGCGCCCGATGCGCACCACCGTATGGGTCACCCGCACCTCGCCGGGATAGGTAAGCGGGCGCAGGAAATCGCACGAGGCGTGGGCCAGGATGACGCCGAACTGGCCCGGCAGCTCGTAACCGGCCTCATACAGGATGCGCACCCGCGCCTCCTCCATCATCCGGAAATAAATCGTGTTGTTGACATGATTGAGGCAATCCGAATCGCCCCAGCGCAGCGGAATATCCACCTGGTGGGCGTCTCCCACCTCCAGCGTGCGCACAGCGTGCTCGTCGCGGTTCACTTACCGTACTCCTGATAATCGACCATGCGCAGCCGGCGCGGCGCCGGCTGCAATACAATCGCCGATAATACTTCCAGCCATATCAGGGTTAACAGAGGGGAACTGTGTAATGTCCGAACGTGAGTCAATGGAATATGACGTGGTTGTGGTCGGTGGCGGGCCGGCTGGGCTGGCCGCGGCCATCCGCCTCAAGCAGCTTGCCGCGGAAAAGAACCACGAAGTCAGCGTCTGTGTCCTGGAGAAGGGCTCCGAGCTCGGCGCGCATATTCTGTCGGGCGCCGTCATGGACCCGCAGGCCCTGACCGAACTGATCCCCGACTGGAAGGAAAAGGGCGCGCCGCTGAACGTGCCCGTGACGCAGGACAAATTCCTCTTCCTGAGCGCCACCGGCGCGCGCTCCACGCCCAACTGGCTGCTGCCGGCCTGTTTCCACAACGAAGGCAACTACATCGTGCGCCTGGGCGACGTGGTGAAGTGGCTGGGCGAACAGGCCGAAGCGCTCGGCGTGGACATTTTCCCCGGTTTCGCGGCGGCCGAAGTGCTGTACGACGAAAACAGCGCGGTGCGCGGCGTAGCCACCGGCGACATGGGCGTGGCGCGCGACGGCACGCACACCGACCACTACCAGCCCGGCATGGAACTGCTGGCGCGCTACACGCTATTTGCCGAAGGGTCGCGCGGCCAGCTGGGCCGCCAGCTGATCGGCCGCTACAAGCTGGACGAGGGCCGCAACCCGCAATCGTACGGCATCGGCATCAAGGAAATGTGGGAGGTCGACCCGGCCCAGTCGCGTCCGGGCCTGGTGGTGCATACCGCCGGCTGGCCGCTGGACTCCGACACCTACGGCGGCTCGTTCCTCTATCACCTGGACAACAACGTGGTGGTGGTCGGCCTGATCGTGGGCCTGGACTACGCCAATCCGTGGCTGTCGCCGTTCGAGGAATTCCAGCGCTACAAGACCCACCCTGCCATCCGCGGCACCTTCGAAGGCGGCAAGCGCATCGCCTATGGCGCGCGGGCCATCACCGCGGGCGGACTGCTGTCGCTGCCCAAGCTGGCCTTCCCGGGCGGCGCGCTGATCGGCTGCGAAGCCGGGTTCCTGAATGCATCGCGCATCAAGGGCAGCCACGCCGCCATCAAGAGCGGCAAGATGGCGGCCGAGGCGGCCTTCGACGCCGTGGCGAGCGATCGCAGCCACGACGAGCTGGCCAGCTACGCCAGCGCCTTCGAGTCTTCGTGGCTGCACGCCGAGCTGAACAAGGCGCGCAACTTCAAGCAGTGGTTCAAGAAGGGCCGCACCGTCGGCACCTTCATGACCGGTATCGAGCAGTGGCTGCTCAAGGGCAAGTTCCCCTGGACCCTGCGCCACAACAAGCCTGACCATGCCTGCCTGCAGCCGGCATCGCAGTGCGCCCGCATCGACTACCCCAAGCCCGACGGCAAGCTGACCTTCGACAAGCTGAGCTCGGTGTTCATCTCCAACACCAACCACGAAGAGAACCAGCCGGTGCACTTGACGCTGAAGGACGACAGCGTACCGGTGGCGGTCAATCTGGCCAAGTATGGCGGCCCCGAGTCGCGCTACTGTCCGGCCGGCGTGTACGAGTTCATCAAGGACGACCACGGCGCCGACCGCTTGCAGATCAACGCGCAGAACTGCGTGCACTGCAAGACCTGCGACATCAAGGATCCCACCCAGAACATCGTCTGGGTCGCGCCGCAAGGCGGCGAGGGACCGGTCTACAGCGGCATGTAAGCGCGGGCGCGCACGTGGGCGCCGGCAGGATACCAGGCGCCCTCGCGGCGCCTTTTTTCCAGACCGTGTGCCCGTCAACCACGGGGGAGGCCTCGCATGAGCGAACGAGTGCTGCTGGCCGGCTGCGGCGACCTGGGCGTGCGCGTGGCGCGGCGCCTGCTGGCGCGCGGCGACCAGGTCTGGGCGTTGCGGCGCCAGCCGCCGCCGGCCGAGGATGGCGGGCTGCGCTGGATCGCCGCCGACCTGACGCAACCCGCGACACTGGCCGGCCTGCCGGACGGCCTGACCCAGGTCGTCTACCTGCCGGCCCCCGGCGCGCGCGACCCGGCCCGCTATCGCGAGATTTTCGTCGATGGTCTGCGCCACCTGCGCGACGCGCTGGACACGGCGGCCCTGCGCCGCACGCTGTTCGTCTCGTCCTCGGCCGTCTACGGCGAGCACGACGGGCAGTGGGTGGACGAACATACGCCCCCCGGCCCGCTGGGCTTCAATGGCCGCAGCCTGCTCGAGGCCGAGCGCTCGCTGGACGCATGGCCCGGCCAGGCCGTGGTGCTGCGCCTGGCGGGCCTGTATGGACCGGGCCGCCTGCAGCTGCTGGAGCGGCTGCGCGCGGGGCAAGCCCGCGCGCCCGTCGACCCGCCCCATTGGGCCAACCGCATCCACATCGACGACGCGGCGGCCGCGATCGCGCACCTGCTGCGCCTGCCCGCCCCCGAGAAGCTCTACCTGGGCTGCGACGATACCCCGCTGCCCCTGCACGAACTGTACGCCGCACTGGCGACGCTGGCCGGCGCGCCCCCGCCCGGCGAAGGCCCGGCGCCCGCGCAGGTCGGCAGCAAGCGGCTGTGCAACGCGCGCCTGCGCGCCAGCGGCCTGCAACTGCAATGGCCGGACTCGCGCGCCGGCTACGCCGCGCTGCTGGACGGCAAGGCAACCTTGCAGGCCACGATTCATACAACAACGAAACGTTCGATCCCGTGATCGCCGATACTGCAAGACAGCATCGAGGAGACATCATGCAACCCGCCGACCCGCTGGAGGCCGTCGCGCACCCCGACCCCTACCCTTACTATGCCGCCCTGGCGCGCGAACGGCCGTTCTACCACGACGATCGCCTGGGCCTGTGGGTAGCCGCGGGGCCGCAGGCCATCCGTGCGGTACTGACCTGTCCGGCCGCGCGCGTGCGCCCGCCCGGGGAACCCGTGCCCGCGGCGCTGGGCGCCGGGCCCGCCGCGCAAATGTTCGGCCGCTTCATCCGCATGAACGACGGCGCCGTCCATGAGCGCCTCAAGCCCATGCTCACGGCCTATCTGACCCAACGCACCGCGGCGGACCTGGCCGAGCCCGCCTGGCCGGCGATCGGCAATGATCCGGCCCAGGTGGATCGCTATCTCTACCAGGCGCCGGTTCACGCCCAGGCCTGCCTGATGGGCTTGCCGGACGAGGTCGCGGCATCCTGTGCGCGAGAAATCGAGGCGTTCATGGCAGCCTGTCGGCCCGGCGCCGACGCGGCGGCCGTCGCCCGCGCCGACCAGGCCGCGCAGGCCCTGCAGGCGCGCATGCTGGCGCATTTGCGCGCCGCCCGCGGCGACGCGGCGCTGGGCGTGCTGCGCCGCCTGGCCCTGGCCGGCGGCGTCGAGGCTGATGCGCTGGCGGCCAATCTCGCGGGCCTGCTGCTGCAATCCTGCGAGGCCGGCGCCGGACTGCTGGGCAATGCGCTGGTTCACGCCGGCCGCCTGTCGCCGGCGGCCGCGGCGGCCGCGCCGGACCTGCTGCATACCTGCGTGGAGATCGTCACCCACGTGGCGCGCCACGATCCGCCGCTGCACAACACCCGGCGCTTCCTGGCCGCGCCCGCCACCCTGCTGGGCCAATCCGTGCCCGCAGGCGCCGGCATCCTGGTGGTGCTGGCCGCCGCGCACGCGCTGGCCGAAGGGGCCTGGCCATGGACCTTCGGCGCCGAGCGCCATGCCTGTCCGGGCCGCACGCCCGCCCTGCTGCACGCGGCCCAGGCGCTGGCGCATGCCTTGCGCCACGGCGTGGACGCGCCGGCGCTGGCGCGGCGCGTGCGCTACCGTCCGCTGCCCAATGCCCGCGTACCGCGGTTCCACTTCCCGCCCGGAGACACGCCATGATCGCCGTCATTTTCGAAGTGCAGCCCGCCGCCGAAGGCGGGCGCGCCGCCTACCTGGATATCGCCGCCGGCCTGCTGCCCCACCTGCGGGCCATCGACGGCTTCATTTCGGTCGAGCGCTTCGAAAGCCTCAGCACGCCGGGCAAGCTGTTGTCGCTGTCGTTCTGGCGCGACGAAGAAGCGGTGCGCAACTGGCGCGCGCTGGCCGAGCACCGGCAAGCCCAATCGGCGGGCCGCAACGGCGTATTCCAGGACTATCGGCTACGCGTCGCGCACGTATTGCGCGACTATGGCATGCAGGCGCGCGACCAGGCGCCGCCCGACAGCCGCCAGGCGCACGACGGCCCGGCGGGCGGCTGAGAACGCGCCGCGCTCAGCGCGCGGCCGCGCAATGCCCGCGTACCGCGTCGACGACGCGATCGATGCCGTCGGCGTCCACGTCCAGGTGCGTCACCAGGCGGGTCGGCCCGCCATAGACCGCCCGCATCAGAATTCCCTGCCCGCGCAGCGCCGTGGTCAGCGATTCGCACCGGGCCGGATCGAACTCGGCGAACACCATGTTGGTGTGCTGCCCCAGCACGCGCACGCCGTCGATGCCGTCCAGGCCCGCGGCCAGCCGCGCCGCGTTGTCGTGGTCTAGCGCCAGGCGCTCGACGTGGTGGTGCAGCGCGTGCAGGCAGGCGGCAGCCAGTATGCCGGCCTGCCGCATGCCGCCGCCCAGCATCTTGCGCCAGCGATGCGCCTGCTCGATCAGGGCGCGGCTGCCGACCAGCACCGATCCGACCGGCGCGCCCAGCCCCTTGGAAAAACAGATCGAAACCGTATCGAACGGCTCGCACAGCTGTTGCACCGGCACGCCGCTGGCCACGGCCGCATTGAAGACGCGCGCGCCGTCCAGATGGGTGGACAGGCCATGCTCGCGGGCCCAGCCCGTGGCCTGCGCGACATAGCCGGCGGGCATGACCCGGCCCTGGAAGGTGTTTTCCAGCGCCAACAGCCGGGTACGGGCGAAATGCGGATCGCCGCCCGGCTTGAGCGCGGCCGCCAGCCTGTCCAGCGGCAGGCTGCCGTCGGCGGCATGGTCGACGGGCTGCGGCTGGATGCTGCCCAGCACCGCAGCGCCGCCTCCCTCGAATTTGTACGTATGGGCCTGCTGCCCCACCAGATACTCGTCGCCGCGGGCGCAATGCGCCATCAGCGCGGCCAGGTTGCTCTGCGTGCCCGACGGGAAGAACAGCCCGGCCTCCTTGCCCGCCCGCGCGGCAACCTCGTCCTGCAGGCGCCGTACGCTGGGGTCATCGCCCATCACATCGTCACCCACCGGCGCGGCCGCCATGGCCTGCCGCATGGCGGCGCTGGGACGGGTCACGGTATCGCTGCGCAGATCGATCATGGTTGCTCCACGTAAGGGGTTTCAGGACACGGCGCGCGGGGCGGGCCGCACGGCCCGGCTGACCACCCACAGGCCGAACAGGATCAGGGCCATGCCGGCCATCTCGGTCAGGGTGGGCCGTTCGCCCAGGATCGCCCAGGCCAGCAGCACCGCCACCACCGGCACGCCCAGGCTGGACAGCCCGGCGATCGAGGCCGGCACCCGGCGCACCACCAGCAGCCACAGGATCCAGCCCAGCGCCGTGGCGACCAGCACGATATAGCTCATGCCCAGCCACAGCCGCCACCCGCCCCATTGGGCGGGAATCTGCGGCACCAGCCAGGCGAACGGCAGGATGACCACCCCGCCCAGCAGCATCTGCCAGGCGGTGAAGGTCATGATATCCGGCGCATGGCGCTCGAACATGCGCTTGGACAATACCGTGCCCAGGCCCCAGCACAGGCCGCTGCACAGGCCCAGCGCGACCGGCGCCAGATCGCCCAGCCCGGCCCAGGGATCGAGAAAGCACACCAGGCCGACCGCGGCCAGGGCAATGCCGCCCCAATGGCGCGCGGTCGGCCGCTCGCCCTGCAAGGCCCAGGCGAACAGCACGACCCAGAAAGGCATGGTGTAGGCCATCAGCGACACCTTGCCCACGCCGCCGCTGATCAGCGCCGTCTGCACGAAACCCTGGAATCCGGTGATCTGCGTCGCGGCGGCAAGCAAGGTCAGCTTCCAGGGCGGCATGCCCAGCGGCCGGCCGGTCGCCACCAGTATGCTGAACAGCACGACGGCGCCCGACAGATAGCGCACCGCGATGAAATCGAACGGCCCGATGTACGGCACCACCAGCTTCATCGCGATCCAGCTGCCCGCCCACACGAAGATGGTAAGCAGCATCAGGCCCAGGCCCACCCGATCGAACGCGGCGCGATTCACTTCCAGTACTCCCAAGAAAACCCATGCAAAGCCGGAAAAGGCACGGGCCGGTCATGCGACCGGCCCGGCTGGCTACAGGCTGACGGCATTATGCGCCTGCCGGCGCATCGCCCGGTGCGGCGTCCGGCGGGCGGACGCCGCACGATCACAACGGCTTGGCCAGTTGCTCGAGGATGGCGGGGTTCTCCAGGGTGGACACGTCCTGGGTGATTTCCTCGCCCTTGGCGACCACGCGCAGCAGGCGGCGCATGATCTTGCCCGAACGGGTCTTGGGCAGGTTGTCGCCGAAACGGATGTCCTTGGGCTTGGCGATGGGGCCGATTTCCTTGCCCACCCAGTCGCGCAGTTGCCTGGCGATGGCCTGGGCTTCGTCGCCCTCGGGACGGCTGCGCTTGAGCACCACGAAGGCCACCACGGCTTCGCCGGTGGTGTCGTCGGGACGGCCCACCACGGCGGCCTCGGCCACCATTTCGTGCGCCACCAGCGCCGACTCCACCTCCATGGTGCCGAGGCGGTGGCCGGACACGTTGAGCACGTCGTCGATGCGCCCCATGATCCAGAAATAGCCATCGGCGTCGCGCTGGGCGCCGTCGCCGGCCAGGTAGTAGCCGCGCAGCTCGGGCGGGAAGTAGCTCTTCTTGAACCGCTCCGGGTCGCCCCAGATGTTGCGGATCATGGCCGGCCAGGGACGCTTGATGACCAGGAAGCCGCCATTGCCCTGCGCGACATCGCCGCCGGTCTCGTCGACGATGGCCGCGACAATGCCCGGCAGCGGCAGCGTGCACGATCCCGGCTTGAGCGACGTGGCGCCCGGCAGCGGCGTGAGCATGTGCCCGCCGGTCTCGGTCTGCCACCAGGTGTCGACGACCGGGCAGCGCTCGCGGCCGACGTTCTTGTGGTACCAGATCCAGGCCTCGGGGTTGATGGGCTCGCCCACCGAACCGATGATGCGCAGGCTGTCCAGGTCGTATTGGCGCGGGTGCACCTCCTGGTTGGCCTCGGCGGCCTTGATGAGCGAGCGGATCGCGGTCGGCGCGGTATAGAACACCGACACCTTGTGGCGCGCAATCATGTCCCAGAAGCGTCCGGCATTGGGGAACGTGGGCACGCCCTCGAACACCACCTGCGTCACGCCGGCGGCCAGCGGGCCGTAGGTGATATAGGTATGGCCGGTCACCCAGCCCACGTCGGCCGTGCACCAGTACACATCATCGGCGCGGGCGTCGAAGGTCCACTTCATGGTCAGCAGCGCCCACAGCAGATAGCCCGCGGAGGCATGCTGCACGCCCTTGGGCTTGCCGGTGGAGCCCGACGTGTACAGGATGAACAACGGATGCTCGGCATTGACCGCCTGCGGCTCGCAGGTATCGGCCTGGCCGGCTTCCACGTCGTGCATCCAGACATCGCGCCCTTCCTGCCAGGCGATCTTGCCGCCGGTGCGGCGATACACCACCACCTTGGAAACGGCCTCGCAACCGCCCATGGCGAACGCTTCCTCGACGGCGGGCTTGAGCGGGATGGTCTTGCCGCCGCGCACCTGCTCGTCGGCGGTGATCACCACCGTGGCGCCGACGTCGACGATACGCTCCTGCAGGCTCTTGGCCGAGAAGCCGCCGAACACCACCGAGTGGGTCACGCCCAGGCGGGCGCAGGCCTGCATGGCCACCACCGCCTCGATCGACATGGGCATGTAGATGATGGCGCGGTCGCCCTTCTTGTACCCCATGGCCTTCAGGCCATTGGCGAAGCGGCACACGCGCGCCAGCAGTTCGCGGTAGCTGATCTTGTCGACCTTGCCGTCGTCGGATTCGAAGATGATGGCGGTCTTGTCGGCGTTGCCGTTATGCAGGTGCACGTCCAGGCAGTTGGCCGATACGTTGAGTTCGCCATCGCCGAACCACCGATAGAAAGGCGCCTCGGACTCGTCCAGGACCTGGGTGAAGGGCTTGCTCCATTGCAGGTTCTCGCGCGCCAGGCGCGACCAGAACCCGTTGAAATCCTTGTCCGCTTCCTCGCACAGGGCCCAATAGGCGTCCATGCCCGAAATCGCGGCGCCTTGCACGGCGCTCGCCGGCGGCGGGAATACGCGATTCTCGACCAGGACGGATTGAATGGCATTCGACATGGTGTGTCTCCGATGAATGATTCTGGTGCTGCCGTTTTTCTTGCCGACACGCAACCGTATCGCCACGCTCTTACGGGCACCTTACGGTGACGGAGCGCCGCCGCCGACAGGCGCGGCAGGCAATCCGCGATCATCGCAGGCGCGCGGCCATCGTGGCCGGACCATAAGCCGCGTGGTGGTCAGACCATAAGGATAGCAGCCGGCACGGGGGCTAGGCAGCACGGCGCGCGATGCCGCGCGCCATGTCCACGCGCGTAAGCAGGATCAACCCGCCCACGAAGAACAGCCCGGTGACCAGGATGGCCAGGCGATGATTGCCGACAGTCAGCCAGGTCACCAGTCCGTAGGTCAGCGGCCCCACCACCGCCGCGAGCTGGATGGCGAAAGTCCACAGCGCGAAGAATTCCGCCAGCCGCCCGGCCGGCGCGAGGGCTCCGGTCATGGCGCGTCCGGCGCTCTGGCTGGTGCCCATGCACAGCCCGGCCAGCACCGCCGCCACCCAGAACACCGGGGCCGTCACCGCCGCGTAGGCCACCAGCACCATGGCGATCCAGCCGGCCAGCGTGAGCGCCAGCGCCCGCTTGTGGCCGATGCGGTCCTGCAGGTAGCCGAATCCGAAAGCGCCGGCCGCCGCCGCGATATTCACCGTGAACACCAGCAGCATGATCTGGGGCATGGTGAAGCCCATGGCCTGCTCCGCATACACCGCGGCCAGCGTGATGACCACCGCGATGCCCGCCTGGTAGCAGGCCCCGCACATCAGCAGCCGGCGGAACTCCGGATAGTGGGCGCCGGTGTCCTGCCAGGCGCGCCGCAGCCGGCCCAGCATGTCGGGCGCCTGCAGGGCCACCGCATGCGGCACGGCGCGCTCGCGCAGCAGGAAGAACGACGGCAGCGCGGAAATGGCGAAAATGGCGCTGGTCACGACGATCACCCAGGGCACGTATTGGGGCGCATCCAGGCCGCGCGCCTCGCCCAGCGTCACCACCGCCAGCGACAGCCCCAGCGCCAGCATGCCGCCGCAATAGCCGAAGCTCCAGCCCCAGCCGGACACGCGGCCCAGCGCATGCGGGCGGGCCAGCTCGGGCAGGAACGCCGCCACCACCGACTCGCCGATGCAATAGCAATAGTTGGACAAGGCCACGGCGGCCAGCGCCAGCCAGACGTCGCCCGGCCCGGCCTGTGTCAGCACCAGCGTCGCCGCCACGCAGCCCAGGGTGCTGGTGTAGAGCAGCCGGCGCTTGCCGGCGCGCGCATCGGCGCGCGCGCCCAGCGTCGGCATGGTCAGCATGATGGCCAGGTAGGACAGCGACAGCGCGGCCGTCCAGGCCAGCGTGGCCCAGTGGGCGCGCCCGCCGACCACACTGACGAAATAGGTGCTGAACACCGTCGTCAGGATGACGGTGGTGTAGCCCGAGTTGGCGAAGTCGTACATCGCCCAGGCCCAGACTTCCCGGCGCGTCACGCCGGGGTTCAGCGCGGGGAGCGCGCCGGCGTCAGCCGCCGCGCCGCCCCCGGGCGGATCGCCGGCGGGCGGCAGCGGATACGTCACAGGCCCAGCGCGGCGATGCCGGCGCGGGCGATCTCGGCGTCCTCGCTGGACTTCACGCCCGACACGCCCACCGCGCCCACGACTTCGCCGTCCACCGTCACGGGCACGCCGCCTTCGAGCATCCCTTCGAGCAGCGGCGCCGACAGGAAAGCCTGGCGGCCGTTGTTGATGATCTCCTCGTAGACGCGCGATTCACGGCGGCCCAGCGCGGCCGTGCCGGCCTTGGCCGGCGCGATGTGCGCGGAAATCGGTGCCGCGCCGTCGAGCCGCAATTGACCCAGCAGGTGGCCGCCATCATCGACGACGGCGATGGTGACCGCCCACTTGTTGGCCAACGCATGCGCTTCGGCCGCCGCCAGGATTTTCTTCACATCGTCGGCGACCAGCACGGGTTTGGTTTTCATTGCAGGGATTCCTTGATCTGTTCTAGGGCGGAAGGATCTTCGATGGTGGTCAGATCACCCGGGTCGCGGCCCTCGCAGACGGCCACGATCGCGCGGCGCAGCACCTTGCCGGAACGCGTCTTGGGCAAGGCACCCACGAAACGGATGCGCGCCGGCCGCGCCACCGCGCCCAGCTGGTCTTCCACCACGCGCATGATATCGCCTTCCAGCGCCAGCGCCCCGTCACGCGTTTCCGCGCCGGCCGGATCCTTGAGCACCGCGAAGGCCATCGCCACCTGCCCCTTCAACGTATCGGCCACGCCGACCACGGCGCACTCGGCCACGCCCGCATGGCTGTTGATCGACTCTTCGATCTCGCGCGTGCCCAGCCGGTGGCCCGCGACGTTGATGACATCGTCGGTGCGCCCCAGGATGAACCAGTAGCCGTCCGGGTCGACCAGCCCCCAGTCGAACGTGGAATACACCTGGCGGCCGGAAATCGAGGTGAAGTACGTCTGCACGAAGCGTTCGTCGTCGCCCCAGATGGTGGACATGGCACCGGGCGGCAGGGGCGGCACAATGGCCACCACGCCTTTCTCGTCGGGCCCCAGGTCCTCGCCGGTGCTTTCGCTGGCGATGCGCGCGTCGAACCCGTAGACCGGAAACGAGGGGCTGCCGAAGCGGGTCGGCACGCGCTCGACGCCAGGCTGCGCCGACAGGATCGGCCAGCCGGACTCGGTCTGCCAGTAATTGTCGATGATGGGCTTGCCCAGCCCCTGGGAAATCCACTGCGCGGTCGGCTCGTCCAGGGGCTCGCCGGCCAGGTATACGGCGCGCAGCGTGGACAGGTCGTGCCGGCGCAGCAGCGCGGCGTCCTGGCGCTTGAGCACCCGCACCGCGGTCGGCGCGGAAAACAGGGTGTTGACCCCGAAGCGCTCGACCAGCTGCCACAGGATGGCGCCGTCCGGCCGCACCGGCGTGCCTTCGTACAGGATGGTCGTCTGGCCGCCGATCAGCGGACCATAGACGATGTACGAGTGGCCCACCACCCAGCCGATGTCGCTGGTGCAGAAATAGGTATCGCCAGGCTTGCCGTCGAACAGGTACTCCATCGACGAGGCCAGCGCCACCGCATAGCCGCCGGTGTCGCGCTGCACGCCCTTGGGACGGCCGGTGGTGCCCGAGGTGTAGAGGATGTAGCTCGGCTCGGACGACTCCAGCCATTGCACCGGCACGCGCGAGCCCTCGTGGCGGGCGCGCAGCTCAGCGTAGTCCAGGTCGCGGCCGGCCTGCCGCTCGCATGGCGTGAGCCCCCGGTCGAGGATGATCACCGCGCCGGGCGGCTTCTGGCACAGCGCCAGCGCGCGGTCCAGCAGGGGCTTGTACGCCACCACCTTGCCCGCGCGCGAGCCGCCGTCGGTGCTGACGACGACCTTGGGCGCGGCGTCGTCGATGCGCTGGGCCAGGTTGACCGAGGCGAAGCCGCCGAACACCACCGAATGGATGGCGCCGATGCGCGCGCACGCCAGCATGGCGAACACCGCCTCGGGCACCATGGGCATGTACAGCAGCACCCGGTCGCCCCGCTCCACCCCCTGCTCGCGCAGCATAGCCGCCACGGCGTTGACCTCGTCGTGCAACTGCTGGCGGGTGTAGACGCGCTCCTGGTCGACTTCGGTCGATACCCAGATCAGCGCCGGCTGGTCGGCCTGCTGCGGCAGCCAGCGGTCGACGGCGTTGTAACAGAGGTTGGTCCTGCCCCCCACGAACCACCGCGCAAACGGCGGCCGGGAATAATCGATCACCTGCTCGAACGGCGTCTCCCAATGAATCCGCCCTGCCTCCTCGCGCCAGAACCCATCGCGATCATGTATCGAACGGTAATGGAAATCCCGGGTTTTTTTCATTGGTGTCTCCTGGTATGGTTCGGTAGCTCTTTGGCGCCTCAACCATCTATTGTGGCCGGCAAACCTTGCATCAGGCTTGCCGCGCATCCTGGGGATTCCCCCGATATTCGCCTAGTTTTTTTCTTACAGACGGTATTGCGAAATCCTAGCGTCACAACAGCTTTGGTAGAATCCCCGAAAATTTCATTACAACCACGGACGCTCCGTTTATCGGGGACGGCCTATTGCGGCGAATGCATCGACACTCCAACCCCGCGCTACCTGAACGCAATATCAGCCTGTCGAGCCGCGGTCTGCGCTTGCTGGCGGTGGTAGCGTGCGCGGTGGGACTGGCCGGTTGCGCCGGCACCGGTGCCAAGAAAACGTCGTATACCTTCGAAAGCGATCCCTACGACACCGAGTGGGTCGCCAGCGCCGACGATCCGATAGGCATCCTGGTCACCCAGAAGCTCAAGCGCGACCGGCGCGCCGGCCAGTCGCAGACCAGCGGCGAGAACCCGCTGGTCAGCGAAGCGCTGGGCCAGCTTGGCGTGCGTTACCGGTTCGGCGGCATCTCGCCCGATACCGGCTTCGATTGCAGCGGCCTGGTGGCCTATACCGCCGAGCGCTCGCTGGGCTTGAAACTGCCGCGCATCTCGGCCGACATCGCCCGCTGGGGCACCAATATCGACCGCAAGGAATTGCGCCCGGGCGACCTGGTGTTCTTCAACGCCCTGGGCCGGCGCTACTCGCATGTCGGCATCTACATGGGCGAAAACCGCTTCATCCACTCGCCCAGCTCCGGCGGCGTGGTGCGTGTCGAGAACATGACCGTGGCCTACTGGGCCAAGCGCTACAACGGCGCGCGCCGCATCGACGACAGCCGCCTCGCCTCGGCGCGCGCGTCGAACTGAACGCCCGCCTTCCCTGTCGGAAGGCCCAAGCAAAAGCGCCCCGAACGGGGCGCTTTTGCTTGGGCCTCAACTGGCGCGCCGGCTACGGCGACCATGCCTGGCGGCTATGACGGCGGCACGGCGTTACCGCGCGGTCACGACCGCGCACACAGGCCGCACTGGTGCAATGCCTGCTGCATGCTGCACACCGAACGCCGGCACGCCACCACGCGGATGCCGCCTCGCTGCGCCGCATGGCGAAACGTTTTCATGACGTTGTGGCCGAGGAAATCGGTAAGAAGGATGACAAGCTGCGTACCGGACGGTAGCTGCAAGGTTTTCTTCTGATGGGATGGATCGCGCCCGCTGATGTGATGGGTGATCGAAATGTTGTGCCCTTTGAGCAGGTCCGGGATGTTGCCCAGCCGGTCCGCGCCCACCACTACTGCACTGAGTCCTGCCGTCATGATTTACCTCATCGGTCGTTGAGACTGTAGGTAATGATAATGATTCCCATTGTATAGTCAACATAAATGAGACCGATTCTTATTTAATATTATCAATGGCTCGGCCTGTTCGGATAGCCGGCATCCGCGGGCGCACGGCCGGCCTGTCCCCCGGGCGAACGGGCAAGAAAAAGCGCGCCGCAGGCGCGCTTTCACCGGGACATGGGCCTGGCCGTTCAGGCCGGCCCGCCCTGCACCGCTTCGCTGACCACCTGGCGCGTCAGGCCGGGGGCCATCATTTCCATGAAGGTGTACACGTAATCGCGCAGGAACACCCCCGATTTCACTCCTACCCGCGTGGTGTGCGTGCCGAACAGGTGCCCCACCGGCAGGCCCACCAGGTTGGCATCGCGGCGCGGGTCGTACGCGACGCCGGCGATGATGCCGATGCCCAGCCCCACGTCGACATAGGTCTTGATCACGTCGGCGTCGATGGCTTCGAGCACGATATCCGGGTGGATGCCCTGGTTGGCGAATATCTCGTCGATCGTGGTGCGGCCGGTAAAGGCCCGGTCGTACGTCACGATGGGGTATTCGGCCAGCTGGGCCAGCGTCAGGCGCCGCGCCTGGCTGGAGGTCAGTTCGGTAAGCGGGTGGTCGGGGCGCACCACCACCGTGTGCTCCCAGGTGTAGACCGGCAGGGTCGCCAGGCCGGGCGTCAGCGCCAGCGACTCGGTGGCCAGCGCCAGGTCGGCCTGCTCGTGCAGCACCATCTCAGCCAGCTGCGACGGGCTGCCCTCTGCCAACGACAGGTGCACCTTGGGAAACTGCTTGCGAAAGGCCGGAATCACGCGCGGCAGCAGGTAGCGCGCCTGCGTATGGGTGCAGGCGATCACCAGCCCGCCCTCGTCGCGGCGGGCGAACTCGTCGCTGACCTTCTTCAGGTTGTCGACTTCGCGCATGATGCGGTCGATCACCTGCGAAACGGCCAGCCCGGGCTTGGTCAGCCCCTTGATGCGCTTGCCGTGCCGCTCGAAGATCTTGATGCCGAGCTCGTCCTCGAATTCGATGATCGCCTTCGAGACGCCCGGCTGCGAGGTATAGAGCATCCGGGCGGCTTCGGTAAGGTTGAAGTCGCGCCGGATGGTTTCGCGCACAAAACGGAATTGCTGCAGGTTCATGAATTGGCCCCTGTTAGACGGAGCCAATTATAAGTAATATAGGAAGGAGTCTATATTACTTTTTACTATAAGTTTACGCGATCCCGCAGCATCGAGCCGTCATTTCATCGAGATGGTGGTGTTCACGCCGCGCCCGTGGGCGGACCAGCGCGCCGTCACCGTCTTCGTCTGCGTCCAGAATTGCACCGCCTGCTTGCCGTTGGGCCCGAGGTCGCCCAGCTTGGACCCGCGCGAGCCGGTAAAGCTGAACCAGGCCACCGGCACCGGGATAGGAATGTTGATCCCCACCTGGCCGACGTCGATGTTGTTCTGGAAGTAGCGCGCCGCGCCGCCGTCCTGCGTGAACAGCGCCACGCCGTTGCCGTTGGGGTTGCGATTGATGAATTCGACCGCGTCCTCCAGCGTGTCCACGCCCACCACGCACAGCACCGGCCCGAACACTTCCTCGGTGTAGATGGTCATGTTCTCGGTCACGCCATCGAAGATGGTCGGGCCGACGAAGTTGCCCTGCTCGAAGCCGGCCACCTTGAGGCTGCGGCCGTCCAGCAGCAGCTTGGCGCCCTCGTCCACGCCCTTCTGGATCAGGCCCTCGACGCGCTGCTTGGCCGCGGGCGATACCAGCGGGCCGAGATCGGCCTCGCGGTCCACGCCATTGTTGACCTTCAGCTTCCTGGCGCGCTCGACGAAATCGGGCAGCCAGTTGCGCGCCTCGCCCACCATCACCGCCACCGAAGTGGCCATGCAGCGCTGGCCGGCGGCGCCGAATGCCGCGCCCACCAGCTGGTTGAGCGCCACTTCGGGATCGGCGTCGGGCAGGATCACGCAGTGGTTCTTGGCGCCCATCATCGATTGGCAGCGCTTGCCCGCGGCCGAGGCGCGGTTGTAGATCTCGGTGCCCACGCGGGTCGAACCGATGAACGACACCGCCTTGATATCCGGGTGCTCGCACAGGCCGTTGGCGATGTCCGGACCGCCGTGCACCACGTTGAGCACGCCCGGCGGCAGGCCGGCTTCCAGCGCCAGCTGGGCCAGGAACAGCGACGACGAGGGATCCTGCTCGGACGGCTTGAGCACGAAGGTGTTGCCGCAGGCCACCGCGATCGGGAACATGAAGCACGGCAGCATGACCGGGAAGTTGAACGCGGTGATGCCGGCGCACACGCCCAGCGGCTGGATCAGCGTGTAGACGTCGATGCCGCCGGCGGCGTTCTCGGCGTACTCGCCCAGCTGCAGGTTGGCGATCGAGCAGGCATGCTCGACCACCTCCAGGCCGCGGCCGACCTCGCCCTCGGCATCCGGCAGGGTCTTGCCATGCTCGCGGGTGATCATCTCGGCCAGCTTGCCGGTGTTGTCGCGCAGCAGCTGCTGCAGCTTGAGCATGACGCGCATGCGCGCGCCCTGCCCGGTATTGCGCCAGGTCTTGAAGGCTTCCTTGGCGTTGGCGACGGCCAGGTCCAGTTCTTCGCGGGTGGCGAACGGCACCTGGGCCACGACCTCCTGGGTGGCGGGGTTGATCACGTCGCGCCATTGGGTGGTCTTGGACTGCACGAGCTTGCCGCCGATCAATAGCGGCAAACGGTGAACTTCGCTCATTTCTCTGCTCCTCACACTGCTTGGAATGCGGCCCGGCGGGCCGTGTTGGACAGGCGCTGCCGGCGCCGCTCGCGCGGCGCGCGGCACCGGACCGGTTTACTTCTTGACCAGCGGGCAGGTCGACTCGGCCAGCGGCTGGAAGGCCTCGGCGGCCGGAATGGTGGCCACCAGCTTGGAATAGTCCCAGCCGCCCTTGGACTCGGCAGGCTTTTTGACTTCGTACAGATACATGTCGTGGATCACCCGGCCGTCGGGCCGGATGCTCGCGTTGCGCATGATCGGGGCCTTGACCGGCAATTCGCGCATCTTGTCGGCCACGACCTTGCCGTCGGTACTGCCGCTGGCGGCGACCGCGCGCAGGTAATGCAGCACGCTCGAATAGACGCCGGCCTGGACCATGGTGGGCTTCAGGCCGCGAAACGCCTTCTCGAAGCGCGCCGACCACTGGCGCGTCGCGTCGTCATAGTCCCAGTAGAAGCCGTCCACATAGGACAGGCCCTGGGCGTTGTCCAGCCCAAGCGCGCGCAGGTCGGACAGGAATACCAGCAGCGAAACGAGCCGCTGGCCGCCTTCGACGATGCCGAACTCGCGCGCCTGCTTGACGGCGTTGACCGTATCCTGGCCGCCATTGGCCAGCGCCACGACCTGGGCCTTGGAGCTTTGCGCCTGCAGCAGGTACGAGGCGAAATCGGGCGCGTTCAAGGGGTGGCGCACGCTGCCTGCCACCGTGCCGCCCAGCGCCTGGACGGCCTTGGCGGTATCGGCCTCCAGCGAGTGGCCGAAGGCGTAATCGACGGTGATGAAGTACCAGGACTTGCCGCCCGCCCGCACCGTGGCCTTGGCCCCGCCGGCCGATTGCGAATAGGTGTCGAACATCCAGTGAAAGCCCAGCGGCGAGCAATCCTGGTTGGTCAGCGCCGTGGCGGCCGGCCCGGAGAACATCACGACCTTGTTCTTCTCGCGCGCGATACCCTGCACCGCCAGCGCCACGGCCGAGTTGGTCAGGTCGGAGATGGCAGTGACCCCATCGCGGTCGAACCACTCGCGCGCCTTGGCCGCCCCGACGTCCGTCTTGTTCTGGTTGTCGGCCGAAACCAGGTCGATTTTCATGCCCTTGCATTCGGCGGCCAGGCAATCGTCGATCGCCAGTTGCGCCGCCGCGACCGAACCAGGCCCGCCCATGCCGGCATAGGTGCCCGACATATCGGTCAGGATGCCGATCTTCACCGGCGGCTTGTCCGCCGCCATCGCCTGACCCACCAACATGGCGCCCAGGCACAAGCCTGCGGCAAACCCGCGTGCGCGCGATTTCATGAATCTGTCTCCTGTGGTTTTTCTAGGTCCTGCACGGGTGCGCCCAAGGCGTCCTCCCGTCCTAGTGTAGATGTGTGAAAATCCACAATCAACGAAACAAATGCACATTCCTTGTGCAAAAATACACAAGAGAGCCGCCATGCTGGATTGGGACAGCCTGCGCTACTTCCTGGAAGTGGCGCGCACGCAGCGAGTCAGCGCCGCCGCGCGCAAGCTGGGCGTGGAACACACGACCGTGGCGCGCCGCGTCCGCGCGCTGGAGGCCGAGCTCGACAGCCTGTTGTTCGAGAAGTCGCGCAGCGCGGGCTACGTGCTGACCGAGGACGGGCAACGCCTGTTCGTCTTCGCCGAGCAGATGGAAAGCACCGTGCACACCGCGCGGGAAAACCTCTCCGGCATCGGGCAGGCGCTGTCCGGGCATGTGCGCATCGGCGCCACCGAGGGATTCGGCAGCTATGTGCTGACCCCGCTGGCGGCGGACTTCCAGCGCCGCTACCCGCACATCACCCTGGATATCCTGCCGGTGCCCCGCTTCGTCAGCCTGTCCAAACGCGAGGCGGACCTGGCCATTACCATCGAGCGGCCGCAGCGCGGCCCGTATGTCTGCACCAAGCTGTGCGACTACACGCTGATGCTGTATGGCACGCCCGCTTACCTGGCGCGCCACGCGCCGATCCGCGAGCGCGCCGACCTGGCCGGGCACAACTTCATCGGCTACGTGGACGAACTGCTGTTCAGCGAACGCCTGCGCTACCTCGAGGACGTGCTGCCCAACAGCCAGGTGGTGCTGCGCAGCACCAGCGTCATCGCCCAGTACCACGCCGCCCTGCAAGGACAGTCGCTGGCTATCCTGCCCTGCTTCATCGCCGCGCAGGACCCGCGCCTGACCCCCGTGCTGCCCGACGACATCGCCATCATGCGCAGCTTCTGGATGTACTGCCACGAAGACCTGCGCCGCCTCAAGCGCGTCAGCGCGCTGTGGGAGTTCATGCGCCGCTCGGTCATGCGCAATGCGGCGCTGCTGCAAGGCCGCGGCGCCGCATTGCAATACCTGCCCTAGGCGCCGCGTCCGGCGTTGCGCGGCGCCTTCACCCGCAGGCGGCGCATCAGCAGGTAGGCCGCCAGCAGCGCCACCACGGCGTGCACGGCCCATACGCCGATGCTGAAACTGATCTTGCCGCTGCTGATCCAGGCGCGCGACAGGTTGATCATGTTCATGTACAGCAGGCCGACCAGGCCGGCGATCAGCAGGTCGCCGGAGCGTCCCAGGCGCGGATTGACCGCGCCCAGCGGGATCGCCAGCAGCGCCAGGTTCAGGGCCGCCAGCGGCATCGCCACCCGCCACATGATCTGCGACCAGCTGCTGTCGGTGTTGTCCTGGACCAGTTGCATCGTCGAGCGCGCCTTGCTGAAGCGCTCGGCCGCCGCGCGCGCCTCGGCCATGGGATCTTCGCCCGCCTTGCTTTCCAGCCGCACGCCATACTGATCGAAATTGACCAGCCTGATTTCCGGCGTGCCCGGCTTGAGATCGTAGCGGTGCCCTTCGCCCAGGACCAGGAAACGGTCGCCGTTGGGCAGCGTTTCGCTGCGCGCATTGCTGGCGGTCAGCACGCTGAGCCACTCCGGATCGATCGAGCGCGCGAACACCGCGCCCAGCTCATCGCCCGGGCGCACGGGGTCCTCGGCGAAGAATACGCGGTCTCCGCGCCCCGATTCGGCGAACTGCCCCGCCGTCACCTTGGAAAGATCGGAGCGCTGCTCGAAGCGCTCGCGGTATTCGCCGATCTGACGGTAGGCCCAGGGCGACGCGACCAGCGTAAGCGCCGCCACCAGCATCGCAATCGGCACGGCCACCCGCGCCACCGGGCGCAGCCAGTCGGCCAGGGACAAGCCGCTGGCGAACCACACCACCATCTCGGACTCGCGATAGTTGCGTGTTACCGTGGTCAGTACGGCGATGAACAGCGACACGGCCAGGATGGTCGGCAATGCCGTGATGGTGGAAAAGGCCGCCAGGCCGAGCACGACATCGGCGCCGATCGAGCCGCCGGCGGCTTCGCCCAGCAGGCGCACCAGCAGGACGCTCAGCCAGACCACCACCAGCGTGGAAAACACGACGCCAGCGTGACTGGTGATCTCGCTGACGACAGACCGTTTGAATAGAGACATGTGAGAATATGCGGGATAATCGACCGCAACTTACGTGCAATCGGAAAAGCCTCATGGAATTTAGCACACAGACCACTGCCTCCCTGCATCAGATCAAGACTGCGGCCCTGGCCGTCGGCGTCTTCGCCGACGGCGTGCTCAGCGCCGCGGCGGAAGTCATCGACCGCGCCAGCCACGGTGCCGTGGCCGCCGTGGTGAAAAGCGAGTTCCGCGGCCGCACCGGCGGCACGCTGGTGCTGCGCAGCCTGGCCGGCGTCAGCGCCCAGCGCGTGGTGCTGGTGGGCCTGGGCAAGCAGGCCGAATACAACGCCCGCGCGCACGCCAGCGCCGAACAGGCGTTCGCCGCGGCGTGCGTCGCGGCCCAGGTGGGCGAAGGCGTGTCGACCCTGGCCGGCGTGGCCATCGAGGGCGTGCCGGTGCGCGCCCGCGCGCGCAGCGCCGCCATCGCCGCGGGCGCGGCGGCCTACCATTACGATGCGACGTTCGGCAAGGCCAATCGCGACGCCCGCCCCAGGTTGAAGAAAATCGTCCAGGTGGTCGACCGCGCGGCCTCCGCGCAGACGCAGCTGGGCCTGCGCGAAGGCGCGGCCATCGCCCACGGCATGGAACTGACCCGCACGCTGGGCAACCTGCCCGGCAACGTGTGCACGCCGGCCTATCTCGGCAATACCGCCAAGAAGCTGGCGCGCGAATTCAAGAGCCTCAAGGTCGAGGTGCTCGAACGCAAGCAGGTCGAGGCGCTGGGCATGGGCTCGTTCCTCTCGGTCGCGCGCGGCTCGGAAGAGCCGCTGCGGTTCATCGTGCTGCGCCATGCCGGCAAGCCCGCCAAGAAGGACAAGGCCGGCCCGGTCGTCCTGGTGGGCAAGGGCATCACCTTCGATGCCGGCGGCATCTCGCTCAAGCCGGCCGCCACGATGGACGAAATGAAGTACGACATGTGCGGCGCGGCCAGCGTGCTGGGCACGTTCCGCGCCCTGGCCGAGCTGGAGCTGCCGCTGGATGTGGTGGGCCTGATCGCGGCGTGCGAGAACCTGCCCAGCGGCAAGGCCAACAAGCCCGGCGACGTAGTCACCAGCATGTCGGGCCAGACCATCGAGATCCTCAACACCGACGCCGAAGGCCGCCTGGTGCTGTGCGATGCCCTGACCTACGCCGAGCGCTTCAAGCCCGCGGCCGTGATCGACATCGCCACGTTGACCGGCGCCTGCGTGGTAGCCCTGGGCAACGTCAATAGCGGCCTGTTCTCCAAGGACGACGCGCTGGCCGACGCGCTGCTGGCCGCCAGCCGCCAGTCGCTCGACCCGGCCTGGCGCCTGCCGCTGGACGATGCCTACCAGGACCAGCTCAAGTCCAACTTCGCCGACATCGCCAACATCGGCGGCCCCCCGGCCGGCGCGGTCACGGCGGCCTGCTTCCTGTCGCGCTTCACCAAGGCTTATCCGTGGGCGCACCTGGACATCGCCGGCACGGCCTGGCGCGGCGGCAAGGACAAGGGCGCCACCGGCCGGCCGGTGCCGCTGCTGATGCAGTACCTGCTGGACCAGGCAGGCTGAACGCGGGGCTGGCCGCCATGACGCGCATCGACTTCGCCTTCGGCGCTCCGGACCGCCTGCGCGCGGCCTGCCGCACCGCACGCAAGCGCTTCCAGGCGGGCCAGCGGCTGGTGGTCTACTGCGCCGACGGCGGACGCCTGGCCGCCTTCGACCGGATGCTGTGGGCCCTGGAGGACGTCTCGTTCGTGCCGCATGTGCTGGCCAACGACGCGCTGGCGGCCGACACGCCGGTCCTACTGACCGCGGGCGACCCCGCCGCTGCCCTGGCGCTGGCCACCACCGGCGACAGCCGCCCCTGGCTGCTGAACCTGGATGACGGCTGCCCGCCCAACTTCGATGGCTACGAGCGCCTGCTGGAAATCGTCTCCGACGACCCGGCCGACCGCCAGGCGGCGCGCCAGCGCTGGCGCGACTATCAGAATGCCGGCCATGCGCTGCACAGCCATGACCTGAGCCGCGCGGGCGAGGCCTGACGGACTCGCCCGCCTTTCCGGGAGGCTGCCATGCCCCACCACTACTCCGACTCCAGCATCCCCACCCTGACCGACCGCGTCGAACCCGGGCTGGGCAGCCCGCAGGCCCCAGCCGCCATACCGCGCCTGTCCGAGCAGGCATCGGCGCCCCCGGTCTCCCACGAGTCCGGGGCGGCCAGCGCGCCCGATACCCCGTTCCAGCCCGGCGACGCCGTGCTGCGCGCGGTGCTGCAAGCCGAGCTGGAGGAAACCCTCACGGCGGCCATCGACGAGGCCGTGGCGGGCATCCGCGCCCGGCTGGATGCCGAACTGCCCGCCATCCTGGCGCGGGTCATGCGCAACGTGCGGCCCGGCTGAACAGGGCCCGGTTTCCGATGGATTTTTCAGGGAACTGTCAGGTAGACTTATCGTCTAAGCTCGCGAGGCAAGTTTTTTTGCCGCACATAGGAGTCGTCAATGAACGAAACCCGTCCGTCCCCCTTTAACCGCTCCGGCGCGTATGCCGGCGCCCCGGGCGAAGTCGTCCGGAACAAGGTGCTGCGCAATACGTACTGGCTGCTCGCGCTGTCCCTGGTGCCAACGGTTCTGGGCGCCGCGGTCGGCCTGTACACCGGCATCAACCAGGTCATGGGCGCCAGCCCCGGCCTGAGCGCCATCGTATTCCTGGTGGGCGCCTTCGGCCTGATGTTCGCCATCGAGAAGAACAAGAACAACTCGCTGGGCGTGGTCCTGCTGCTGGCCTTCACGTTCTTCATGGGCGTGATGCTGTCGCGCCTGCTGGGGTTCGTGCTCGGCATGGGCAATGGCGCCCAGCTGGTCATGACCGCATTCGGCGGCACCGCCATCGTGTTCGGGACCATGGCCACGCTGGCCACCACCATCAAGCGTGACCTCTCGGGCATGCAGAAGTGGCTGTTCACCGGCGCGGTGGTCATCCTGGTGGCGGCGCTGGCCAACATCTTCCTGCAGATGCCGGCGCTGATGCTGACCATCTCCGTGCTGGCCATCGTCATTTTCTCGGCCTTCATGCTGGTGGACCTGCAGCGCGTGATCAACGGCGGCGAAACCAACTATGTGTCGGCGACCCTGGCCATCTATCTGGACGTGTACAACGTCTTCTCCAATCTGCTGATGCTGTTGGGAATCTTTGGCGGCGACCGCGAATAAGCATTCCTGCTGCGCATCGAAAAAGGCTTGCCGACGGCAAGCCTTTTTTTTTCGCCTCCGGCATGCCCGAGGCGGGCCAAGTACTTGATCTATCCGAACAACCATTCGATTGCACTAAACAACAGACGCCCCTGCCCCTCGCACAATGGCGGCACCATCACCACTACGACAGGGGAATCGCCATGTACCTACGCTATGCCCTGGCCGGCGCGCTGACGCTGGCCTGTTCCGGCGTACAGGCCGAGGATTTTCCGGCCCGCGCCATCACGATGATCGTTCCCGCCGCGGCGGGCGGCAATGCCGACATCACGGCCCGCCTGGTCGGGCAGGAAATGAGCAAGCAACTGGGCCAGCCCGTGGTCATCGAGAACCGCGTCGGCGCCGGCGGGCGGATCGGCACCCAGGCCGTGGTGCGCGCCGCTCCCGACGGCTACACCATCGGCTATGCCCACGTCGGCACCCTCGTCCTGCACCGCTTCCTGTTCAAGGAGCAGATGTACGACATCGACAAGGACCTCGCGCCGATCGGGCTGGTGGCGGAAACGCCCAACGTCATCGTGGTCAGCCAGGCCTCGCCCTACCGGACCCTGCAGGACCTGATCGGCGCAAGCAAGGCGCAGCCCGACCGGATCACCATGACCTCGGCCGATCCGGGCACCACCAGCGAAGTGGACGTGAAGCTGTTCATCGCGCAGACGGGCGCGGGGGTGCGCCAGATTCCGTACAAGGCAACCGCAGCGCAACTGGCCGACCTGCTGGGCGGGCATGTCGACTCCATGATGGAGAACCTGCCGCCGCTGATCGGCAATCTCAAGGATGGCCGCTTGCGGGCGCTGGCGGTCACCACGCGCAAGCGCGTGGCCTCCAACCCGGACGTGCCGACGGTGGCCGAACAGGGCTACCCCGACTACGAGCAAGGCGCCTGGAGCTCCCTGGTCGCCCCGGCCGGCACGCCGCCCGAGGCGCTGGCGCGGCTCAACCAGGCCCTCAATGCGGCGCTGGCCGCGCCGGCGGTATCCGCGGAACTGCGCAGCCGTTCGCAGGAACCCCTGGGCGGCCCGCCCGCCCAGGTGCAGGCGCAGGTCGACAAGGAACTGCCCAAATGGCGCAGCGTGATCCAGGCGGCCAACCCATGACCCGCACCAGCCGGGCGGATTTTTCATGTGCCGCGGCCACCAACCGCTCGGCGTACCGGCGGGTAACGGTGCCGGTGCTGCGCATCGAGGCCGGCGCCGGGCCGGCCGTGCTGCTGATGGCCGGCGTGCACGGCGACGAGTGGGAAGGCCAGGCCGCCCTGCTCGAACTATGGCACGCCCTGCCCGGCCTGCTGCGGCGCGGCACGGTGTACGTGGCGCCGGCGGCCAACGCCGAGGCCAGCCTGGCCGGCACGCGGCTGTCGCCGGCCGACGGCGGCAACCTCAATCGCGCCTTCCTGGGCGCGCCGGCGCGCGGCTATACCGAAGCCGTGGCGCATGCCCTGCAGACGCGCATCCTGCCGCAGGTGCAGTACATGATCGACGTGCACAGCGGCGGCGCCTCGCTGCGCTACCTGCCGGCGACGGTGATCACGCGCTACGGCGACGACCCGTGGGACGAGCGCGTGGCGCGGCTGGCGCGCGGTTTCGGCCTGGCGCGCTGCCTGTTCTTCCGCGGCGTCGAAACCGGCTCCATGCCGGCGGCCGCCAGCCGGCTGGGCGTGGCGCGCCTGAGCGCGGAAATCGGCGGCGGCGCCGAGACGTCCCAAGAGCTGGTAAGGCTGTGCCGCGACGGCATGCTGTCCTGCCTGGCCGGACTGGACATGGTCGACGCACACCATGCCATGCCTGGCCCGCTGGAGGCCTTCCATGACGTGGACGCGCCCCGGGCCAGCATGCGGGCCGATGCGCCCGGCGTCTTCATCCCGTCGGTCGCGCTGGGACAACAGGTCGCCGCCGGCCAGCAAGTCGGCACCCTGTGCGAACCGGCCCGGCCCGATCGGCCGCCGTTGGCGCTGGCCAGCCCGCAGGATGGCACGGTGGTGTGCCTGCGTGCGCTGGCGCGCAGCGACGACGGCGACTGCCTGCTGCAGATCGCCCCCGCCCGTCCTTTCGAAACTCTCTCCACGCTGTACTGATCCATGCTGATGAACCCCTCGCTGTCCCGCCTGCGCTGCCTGCGCTGTTCCCACGCCGTGCCGCCGGGCGACTACCCGGAAGGCTGCCCGCGCTGCCTGGCGGCCGGCTACCCGGCCTCGCTCGCATGCGAATACGAACCGGCCGATACGCAGCCGATGCCGCTGCCGGTCCTCGCGCCGATCACGCTGGGCGAAGGCCGCACGCCCTGCCTCGACGCGCCGGCGCTGGCGCATGCGCACGGGGTGGCGCAAGTCTGGCTGAAATGCGAAAGCGGCAACCCGACGGGCAGCCACAAGGACCGCATGGCTGCGCAACTGGTGTCGCGCGCGGTGCTGGCCGGCACCAAGCGGCTGGCGGCCGCGTCCAGCGGCAACGCCGGCGTGGCGCTGGCGGCCTACGGGGCCGCCGCCGGCCTGCGGGTGGACATCGCCATTGCGCCCACCTGCCCGCCGCGGCAACGCGCCGCCATGGAGCAGTTCGGCGCGCGCCTGCACAGCTTCGCCGACAGCCTGGCGCGCTGGCCCTACGTGGCGACGCTATGCCGCGACGAGGGCGCGTTCGCCGGCACCAACTATCTCAACCCGCCGGTCGGCACCCACCCTTACGGCGTGGAGGGCTACAAGCCGATCGCCGCCGAACTCGCTGCCCAGTGCGACAACCTGCCCACCGACATCATCGTGCCCACGGCCCGGGGCGATCTGCTGTGGGGCATCTGCCTGGGCTGGCAGGCGCTGTTGCGGCGCGGCGCGATCGCGCGGCTGCCGCGCCTGCATGCGGTGGAACCCTATCCCCGCCTGGCGCACGCGCTGGCCGCCGGCGATGCGCGCGGCGTGTGGGAACAGCCGACGGCGCAGTATTCCATCGCCGGCGGCACCGTGACCCTGCAATCGATGCAGGCCCTGGCGCGCAGCGGCGGACGGGCCGTGGATGTCGCGGACGAGCAGGCCGCGCGGGCCCGCGCGGCGCTGGGCGCGCTGGGCATCGCCGCCGAGCTGTCGTCGGCCGCGGCGCTTGCCGCCGTGCCGGCGCTCAAGGCTGCCGGCGCGCTGGACGCCAGGTCGCGCGTGGCGCTGATCCTGACCTCGGACGGGCGGCGCGACTAAACCTGCGCGTCGACGCCGAATTGCTCCACCAGCAGGGCCAGCGCGGCCCGCTGGCAGGTTGCCCAGTACTTGCCGGCGTTCGACAGCGGCCGGCTGCCATGGAGGATCATGTAGCACGCGAAATGCACGTCGGCGTCCAGCGGGCGGAACTCCAGCCCGGCCTGTGCCATGCCCATCGCCGTGGCCGGGTTGGCGATGCCCACGCCGTGGCCGGCCAGCGCCAGTTGGCAGACGGTGGACGAGTACGGCGTTTCGATGGCGGCGTGCGGCGCGATGCCGCGTTGCGCGAACACCGCATCTAGCCGCTTGCGCGAGCCGTCCTCGCGATTGAGCAGCACCAGGGCTGCGTCGGCCAGCTGCGACAGTTCCAGCTGCGCGAAACGCGCCAGCGCATGGCCGCGCGGAAACACCGCCACCGCGCCCAGGCGAGCCAGGCAATGGCCGCGCAGGCCTTGCAGCTCGGACTCGTCGGCCACCAGCGCCAGGTCCAGCTCGCCAGCCACCACCATGTCGCGCAAGGTATTGGAATCGCGCACCTGCAGGTACAGCGGCGTATCGGGATAACGGCCGCGAAAGCGCACCAGCGCCTGCTCGATCACCAGGCCGCTGTAGGCATGGATGGTACCCACGCGCAAGCGCGGCTGGCCCGCGCCCTTGATGGCGCGGATCTTGCGCCCGAGCGTCTCCAGGCCCAGGCTCTGGCGCCGGATTTCCTCGTACAGCAGATCGGCTTCGGGCGTGCGCACCATGCGCTGCCGCACGCGCTCGAACAGCCGCATCGAGATCGCCGTCTCCAGCGCCGCCAGCGTGGCGCTCACCGTGGCCGGCGAGACGTCGAGCCGGCGCGCGGCCGCGGTCACGCTTTCGGTTTCGTATACGGTGCGGAACGTCTCGACCTGCCTCAGCGTGAAAGTCATGGCGTGGTTCCGCACTGCGCTACAGGCGCTGCAGCTCGAGCAGCACCTTGCGCGTGGACAGCGGCCGGCCGGCCAGGTTGGCCTCCAGGCGTTCGCGCAGGTCCCGGCGCAGCGCCGGCTCGATGGCGGGATCGTTGAAATCGGGCTCGGCCTCGTCCAGGCCATAACCGGTCTCGCGCAGCAGGATCCATTCGAAGCGCCGCAACGCCCCGGCCGCGCGCGAGCCCGCCGACAATTGCGTCAGCGCGGTGTCGTAGGCGTCGTACAGCACCGGATGCGCGTCCTCGCGCGGCAACAGGCGCAGCAGCAGTTCGTTCATGTACCAGGCCGACATGAGCGCCGGGCCGCCCAGCGGCCGCACCCCGGCGATCTCGGCGCGCGTCATGGTCTTGACCTCGCCGGCGCCGCTCCAGGACAGGAGCAGCGGCTGGAATGCCGACAGCACCGGGCGCAACACCGAATAGGGACGCTTGGCGCCCTTGGCCACCAGCGCAATGCAGCCGTACTCGCGCGAGAACGCCTGGACGATCAGCGAGGTTTCGCGCCACGCCGTGGCGTGGAGCATATAGCCGGGAATGTCATGAACGCGCTGCGCGCGTCTACTCATAGCCCAGGTCGCGCAGCGCGCCTTCGCGGTCGGACCAGCCCTTGCGCACCTTGATGTAGATTTCCAGGTGCACGGGCATGTCCAGCAGCTTGGCGATATCCTGGCGCGCCTCCGTGGCGATGCGCTTCATGTGCATGCCGCCCGCGCCCAGCAGGATGGGCCGGTGGCTTTCGCGTTCGACCACCACGCAGGCGGCGATGCGCACTCCCCTCTCGGTTTCTTCCCATTGCTCGATGACCACGGTACAGCCATAGGGCAGTTCGTCGCCGACCAGGCGGAAGATCTTCTCGCGCACCAGCTCGGCCGCGATAAAGCGCACCGGCCGGTCGGTCAGGGTGTCTTCCTCGAACATGGGATCGCCTTGCGGCAAGCCGGCGGCGATCTCGTCGAGCAACTGGTCCAGCTGCTGGCCCTTGGTCGCGCTCACCGGCACGACCGCGTCATAGGCATGCAGCGCCATCAGCTTGCTGACGAACGGGAAGAGCTCGTCGCGGTTCTTCAGGGCGTCGATCTTGCTGACCACCAGGATGCTGCGGCGCGACTTGGGCAGCAGGGGCAGCAGCTTGGCGTCGCCTTCGGACCACTTGCCGGCCTCGACCACGTGCACCACGACGTCGACGTCGGCCAGCGCCTGCGTCACGACGCGGTTCATCATGCGATTCATGGCGCCGCCGTGGCGGGTCTGGAAACCCGGCGTATCGACGAACACGAACTGCTCGTGCTCGCGCGTGAGCACGCCATGGATGCGATGGCGGGTCGTCTGGGCCTTGCGCGACACGATCGATATCTTGGTGCCGATCAGCGCGTTGGTCAGGGTGGACTTGCCCACATTGGGGCGGCCGACGATGGCGACAAAGCCGGCGCGAAATTGCGGATTGCTCATTTAACCTCTTGGGCCACTGCCACGGGCAGCGACAATTGCGCGGTCTTGCGGGCCTTGCCCGACTTGCGCGCGGCACGCGCCGCTGGCAGCACGGCCTGGGCCGCCTCCAGGGCGACCTTGGCGGCGGATTGTTCGGCGGCGCGGCGGCTGGCGCCCGGCGCCACGATCTTGATCTCCAGCGCCGGGATGGCGCATTCGACCTCGAATTGCTGGCTGTGCGCGGCGCCATGCGTGGCCACCACGGTGTATTGGGGCAGCGCCAGCTTGCGGCCCTGCAGGAACTCCTGCAGCAGCGTCTTGGCATCCTTGCCCAGCGTCTTGGGGTCGACATGCGCCATGACGGGCTGGTACTGGCGCACGATGACCCGGCGCGCGGCCTCGAAGCCGGCATCCAGGAACACCGCGCCGAACAGCGCCTCGACCGTATCGGCCAGGATGGAGGGGCGGCGAAAGCCCCCGCTCTTGAGCTCGCCCTCGCCCAGGCGCAGGTATTGCGACAGGTCCAGCCGCTGGGCGATGTCGGCCAGCGAGGCCTGCTTGACCAGGTTGGCGCGCAGGCGCGACAGGTCGCCTTCGTCCAGCTTGCCGTAGCGCTCGAACAGCATCGCCGCGACGACGAAGTTCAGCACCGAGTCGCCGAGAAACTCCAGCCGCTCGTTATGGCGCGCACCGTGGCTGCGGTGCGTGAGCGCCTGCTCGAGCAGTGCCTTGTCACCGAAGCGGTGATCGAGGCGGGTTTCCAGCGTGGCAAGGGACATAGCGGTCAATGGAAGCGGCCAATGCGGCTCAAATCGCTGAAGTTCATCCAGACAAAAAATGCCTTCCCCACGATATTACCGTCTGGCACGAATCCCCAGTAGCGGCTGTCCGCACTATTGTCACGGTTGTCTCCCATGGCGAAATAATGGCCGGGGGGGACGGTACAGCGCACGCCGTTGCGGGCGTACTGGCAGTTCTGGATGTTGGGAAATTTCCAGATGGGGCCAAAATCCTGCATTTTCTGCTCATCAAGCAGGATTTTATGCTCCACTTCGCCGAGTTTTTCCTTGTACTGCGCAATATAAGACACGCGATCGGGCTCGAAATAATCCCCGTCGCGCTCATGCGGCACCAATTTTCCGTTGATGTACAGCTTCTTGTCCAGGTAGGCCACCTGGTCGCCCGGCAGGCCCACGATGCGCTTGATGTAGTCGACATCCGTATCGACCGGGTAGCGGAACACCACCACGTCGCCACGCTCCAGCGAGCCCGTTTCGATGATCTTGCGATCGATGATGGGCAGGCGGATGCCGTAGCTGAACTTGTTCACCAGGATCAGGTCGCCCGATTGCAGCGTGGGCAGCATGGACCCCGACGGAATGCGAAACGGCTCGACCACGAACGAGCGCAGCACGAACACGAACAGGATCACCGGGAAGAAGCTGACCGCATACTCGATCCACCAGGGCGCGCGGCGCGCCGCGTCGATGGCCTCGCGCCGCTCGCGGCCGGCCTGCTCGGCATCCGTGATGCCGGCGGCATCCACTTGCGCGGCCGCCGCCTGGGCCCGCCGTTCGCGTCGCTTGCGAAACAGCGCCAGATCCAATCCCCAGATAACGCCGGTAATCACCAGCAGTACAAAAAGTATCAGGGCAAAGTTCCAACTCATCGGGTAGGTCGCCTATCTGGTTTTACTTGTCTTCGACTTGCAGGATGGCGAGGAACGCCTCTTGCGGGATTTCCACGCTGCCGACCTGCTTCATGCGCTTCTTGCCGGCCTTCTGCTTTTCCAGCAACTTCTTCTTGCGCGAGATATCGCCGCCATAGCACTTGGCCAGCACGTTCTTGCGCAGCGCCTTGACGTTCTCGCGCGCGATGACCTCCGCGCCGATTGCCGCCTGGATGGCCACGTCGAACATCTGGCGCGGGATCAGGCCGCGCATGCGCGAAACCACCTCGCGCGCCCGGTAGCGCGCATTGTTGCGGTGCGCGATCATGGCCAGCGCATCGACGCGGTCGCCGTTGATCAGCAGATCCACCTTGACCACGTCGGCCGAGCGGTATTCCACGAACTCGTAGTCCATCGACGCATAGCCGCGCGACACCGATTTCAGTTTGTCGAAGAAATCGAGCACGATCTCGGCCAGCGGAATCTCGTAGGTCAGGTGCACCTGACGCCCGTGATAGCTCATGTTGAGCTGGACGCCGCGCTTGTTGTTGCACAGCGTCATCACCGGCCCCACGTATTCCTGGGGCATGAACAGCGTCACCTTGACGATGGGTTCGCGGATATCGGCGATCTTGGCGATTTCCGGCATGCGCGACGGGCTTTCGATGGTCACGACCGTGCCGTCGCGCTGTTCGACCTCATAGACCACCGATGGCGCGGTGGTGATGATGTCCATGTCGAACTCGCGCTCCAGGCGCTCCTGCACGATTTCCATGTGCAGCAGCCCCAGGAAGCCGCAGCGAAAGCCGAAGCCCAGCGCCTGCGACACTTCGGGTTCGAACATCAGCGCGGCGTCGTTGAGCTTCAGCTTTTCCAGCGAATCGCGCAGCTGGTCGTATTCGGAGCTTTCCACCGGATACAGGCCGGCGAACACCTGCGGCTTGACTTCCTTGAAGCCCGGCAGCGGCTCGGCCGCCGGCTTGCCCGCCAGGGTGATGGTGTCGCCCACCTTGGCGTGTTCCAGTTCCTTGATGCCGGCGATGACAAAGCCCACTTCGCCGGCCGACAACTCCGGCCGCGGCTGCGATTTGGGCGTGAACACGCCGATCTGCTCGCACAGATGCGTGGCGTGGGACGCCATCAGCAGGATCTTGTCCTTGGGCTTGAGCACGCCGTTGACGATGCGCACCAGCATGACCACGCCCACGTAGTTGTCGAACCACGAATCGATGATCAGCGCCTGCAGCGGCGCGGACGGATCGCCCTTGGGCGGCGGCACGCGCGCCACGATGGATTCGAGGATTTCGTCGATGCCCATGCCGGTCTTGGCGCTGGCCAGCACCGCCTCGGACGCGTCGATGCCGATCACGTCTTCGACCTCCTGGCGCGCGGCTTCCGGATCGGCCTGCGGCAGGTCCATCTTGTTGAGCACCGGCAGCACTTCCACGCCCAGCTCGATGGCCGTGTAGCAGTTGGCCACGGTCTGGGCCTCGACGCCCTGCGAGGCGTCGACCACCAGCAAGGCGCCTTCGCAGGCCGACAGCGAACGACTGACTTCGTACGAGAAATCGACGTGTCCGGGGGTATCGATCAGGTTGAGGTTGTAGACCGTGCCGTCCTGCGACTTGTACTGCAGGGACGCGGTCTGCGCCTTGATCGTGATACCCCGTTCGCGCTCGATATCCATGGAATCAAGCACTTGCGCGGACATTTCGCGCTCGGCCAGCCCCCCGCAACGGTGGATCAGGCGATCGGCGAGCGTCGATTTACCGTGATCGATGTGGGCAATGATGGAAAAGTTGCGGATATGCTGCATAGTGATTAATTAGGGACAGAGCAAACCGGCATATCGGTCGGACCGCGCCTTACGCGGGCGAGCCAAAAACGAGGGGGCGCCATGCGCCCCCTCGTTGCGGCAACCAGCCATTTTAGCCGGTTATTGAGCGCTATTTGCTGGCGGGCTGCACCGCGACCCATTGGGTCTGGTCGCCGCGGCGTACCAGCAGGCCGGCGGCCTTTTTCTTGTCCAGGCGCGACACCAGCTTGTTGAACTGGGCCGCGTCCGTGACGTCGGTGTCGTTGACCGCCAGCACGATGTCGCCTTCCTGCAGGCCTGCCTGCGCGGCCGCGCCCTCGGCCACGCGCACCTGCGCCCCGCCCTTGATGCGCAGCTTGCGCTGCGTATCGGACGGCACGTCGACGACGCCCAGGCCCAGGTGGTTCTCGGCCGTCGGCTCGGCCTGCTTGCCCTCGTCCGCGGTCGCGGCGCTGCGATCGGACTTCAGCTCGGCCACCTTGACCGACAGGGTCACGTTGCGGCCCTTGCGCCAGACGTCCATCTTGGCGCTGGTGCCCGGCTTGGTCTCGCCCACGATGCGCGGCAGATCGGACCAGCGCTTGATGGGCTCGCCGTTGAACTTCAGGATCACGTCGCCGGGCTGCACGCCGGCCGACTCGGCCGGGCCTTCGGCCTCGACGCTGCTGACCAGCGCGCCTTCGGCGCGCGGCAGGCCGATGGCGTCGGCCACGTCCTTGCCGACCTCGCCGATCTGCACGCCGATACGGCCGCGCGTCACCTTGCCGGTGGCACGCAACTGGTCGACCACGCGCATGGCCTCATCGATGGGAATGGCCAGCGAAATGCCCATGAAGCCGCCGCTGCGCGAAATGATCTGCGAGTTGATGCCCACGGCCTCGCCCTGCAGGTTCAGCAGCGGCCCGCCCGAGTTGCCCGGGTTGACGGCCACGTCGGTCTGGATGAAGGGCAGGTATTCGCCGGTATCGCGGCCGATGGCGCTGACGATGCCCGCGGTGACGGTGGAGTCCAGGCCGAACGGCGAACCGATGGCCAGCACCCACTGCCCCTTCTTCAGCGTCTTGGGATCGCCGATGGTCAGCGGCGTCATGTCCTTGGCGTCGATCTTGATCAGGGCCACGTCGGTGCGGTCGTCCGAACCGATCACCTTGGCCTTGAACTCGCGCCCGTCGGTCAGGGTGACGTAGATATCGGTGGCATCGCTGATCACGTGGTTGTTGGTCAGGATGTAGCCATCGGCCGAGATGAAGAAGCCCGACCCCACGCCGCGCGGAATGGTGCGCTCTTCAGGCTGGGGCTGCGGCTGCTTGCGGCGCTGGCCGGGCGCCGGGCCGGGCGGCTGGAAATCGGGGCCGAAGAACCAGCGGAACAATTCGTACGGATCGTTGCCGCCGCCCGGGCCGCCGCGCACCGGCACGGTGGCCGTGGTACGGATGTTGACAACGGCGGGCTCGACTTTCTCGACGATCCCGGTGAAATCGGGTAACGCCACCGCGGGGGGGGCGACCTGCGTCTGCGCCTGGACTTGCGTGCCCGCGGCGGTTACTGCCATGAACGCGACCAGCGCGGCCGCGCCGAAGCGCCGGAAAAAAAGGTTCGACACTGTAATTGCTTTCATAGAGAGCTCCGAAAAGACCCCAGTACCCTTTGCGGGCTTATTGTTGTTTCGCCGCATCCACCGGCACATATTCGGTGGTTTCGGCCAGTTGCTCCAGCGTGCCGGCCGGGACTTCGCCCAGCGCCGTCAGCCAGAAATCGGCGATGCGCGTACCGTAGATATTGATCGCGCCACGCCGGGCCAGCCCCTCGGGGGGATGCGCGTGCCGGCGCGAATCGTACGGTTCGATGAATACGGAAATGGCGGCCAGGCCATCGGACAGCACCAATTGGTTGACAGTGGCCGGCCCCATGGAGCGCGCCACCTGCAGGACTGCCGAGAACCCCTTGGGCGCCGTGATGCGCCAGCCTTGCGCGGCCAGATCGACCGGCTTCATGACGGGTTCGAGCACACGCCAGTCGCGCGTGCTCCAGCGCGAAGTCAGCATGGCCGGGTCCACGTCGCCGCCCAGGCGGATCGAGGTGAACGACACCTGCTCGACCACCCGGCGCGCGGCGTCCAGCGTCTGCGCCTTCAGCAGCAGGTTGGTGGCCACGTCGGCGCACAGGCGATAACCGTAACGCAGCGCATCGCGCGGCTCGACGGTGATCAGCCGGCATTGGCGATCCGCGACGCGGTGCAACTGCGATTCGGCCCGGATGTGGTAGTTCTCGGCCAGGCCGGCCGGATCGCCCAGCAGCAGGCCGGGGAAGCGGTCGCCGCGGCGCCGCTCCAGCAACACCGTCTTGCGCTCGGGGATGAGGCACTGCACGTCTTCGTTGTGGCGCAGGTATTCGCGCGGCTGGCCGTCGAGGATCTCGAGGCGCTCGCGCTCACCGGTGCCGTCGAGCACGTGCACCAGGCGCGAGGACTGGATCGACTCGCCCTGCTGGTACATGAACACGCCGGCGTAGTCCTGCTTGCGGGCGGCCTGCTGGATGCTGGAGAGCAGCAATACGGGGTCTTCGGGCACCGCCGGCGCGGCAGCCCGGACCGGCCGTGCGTAAATGGCCATCAGGCCCATCAGCACCGCCATAGCCGCCAGGCTGGCCGTCTGTCGCTGTCGCCACGTCATGCGCCCCAATGCGGGCCGGCGCATGTAAAGCAACGGTGTCATCAACGTCCTGCTCCGGCGTCGAAGGATACCTGGCGCACGGCGCTGGGGCCCGCCACCTGGCGATGCGCTTCGAGGTAATCGCGCAGGCCGGCGTCATCGCCCGCGGACGCCGGCGTCGCATCGGCCAGCACCCGGGTTTCACCCGTCGGCGCGCCCGTGAGATAGGGTTGCGCCACCCAGGCCACGGTGGCTACGGCGGCTGCCACGGCCAGCCCGGACAGGCCCAGGCGCAAGGGCGAGCGGCGCCGCGGCGCCGCCACGATGGGCAGCTCGGCCTCCAGCGCGCGGGCCAGGCGGGCCTGGAACTGGGCGCTGGGACTGACTGCGAGATCGGCGTTGCGCAGGGCATCGCCAATCAGATGATATGTATCCCAAGTCTGGCGCCCATGCGGGTGCGACATCTCGGGGAAAAAGTCCTCGGACCCTTCGCCGTCCATCCAGGCGGAAACCGACTCCTCCCAGGAGGATTCGGCGGTCAGGGACTTGGCTGCGGTTTGCATGACTGCCACTCCTTACCAGCGACGCTCGGCATCGGTGTCCAGCAAAGGGCGCAACCGACTGGCAATGGCCTCGCGCGCTCTGAATATGCGCGAACGAACCGTGCCAATCGGGCAATCCATGCTCTGGGCGATGTCTTCGTAACTCATACCTTCAATCTCACGCAGGACGATGGCGGTGCGCAATTCCTCGGGCAACTCCTCGATGGCCGCGTTCACCGTCTCGGCGATCTCGCGGGTTGCGGCCATGGATTCCGGCGTGCTTATGTCGGTTAGGTTGTCGGTTTCGTTAAAAGTTTCACCATCTTCGGTTTCAATTGCGTTGGGCGCGCTCGGACGGCGTCCGGACGAGGCCAGCCAATTGCGGGCCGTATTGATGGCGATACGATACAACCAGGTATAGAAGGCGCTGTCCCCGCGAAACTGCGGCAGGGCCCGGTACGCCTTGATAAAGGCTTCCTGCGCGACATCCTCGATTTCGGCCGGATCGCGGATCATGCGCGCCAGCAGGCGGAGGATCTTGCGCTGATACTTCAGGACCAGCAGATCGAAGGCTTTCTTGTCGCCACGTTGTACGCGCGCGACAAGTTCGGCGTCGACATCGCGTTCGCTCATGACGCCTCCCAACTCGTCGCCGCCTGCCCCTGCGCCGCTGTCGCCAGCAGGCGCAGGCGGCGCCAGTGCCCGGGCGGCAATGCCGGCCGCCAGACGGTGCAGATGATTTTGCTATTTGTAACCCGAGGCCCCGCCTCGGCGTCAAGCCCAAGCTCCAGGCGCAGCCACAGCGGCCCCTGGCGGACCGCCAGCAAGCGTGCTTGCACCCAGCCACGCCCGCCCAGCACGCGCCAGCCGCCCGGCACGGGCGCCGCGCACAGGGCCGGCGCGCCGCCGCGGCTGCCACGCAGCCACAGCAGCCCGCCCAGCCCGCCCGCGGCGACAGCCAGCATGCCCGCGGACAGCGGCGCCAGCCATTGCAGTTGAACGAGCGCCACCGCCGCGCTGCCGGCAGCCGCCAGCACGGCCAGCCACCCCAGCGCCACCGCCAGGGCCGGCACCCTCACCGGCAAGCGCAGATGCCAACGGTTATCGAAAATACCGCCGTCCGGGTTCAACTCAGACCCGACGAACGGCCATCGAACCGTTGGTGCCGCCAAACCCGAACGAATTCGACAGGCCGATCTCGATCTTCATGGGCCGCGCCTCGTTGGCGCAGTAATCCAGGTCGCACTCCGGATCCTGGTTGAAGATGTTGATGGTCGGCGGCGAAATCTGGTTATGGACGGCCAGGGTCGTGAATACGGCTTCGATCCCGCCAGCGGCGCCCAGCAGGTGCCCGGTCATGGATTTGGTCGAATTCACCACCAGCTTGGAGGCATGGTCGCCGAAAGCCAGTTTCAACGCGTCGGTTTCGTTCTTGTCGCCCAGCGGCGTGGACGTGCCGTGCGCATTGACATAGGAAACCTCGTCGGCATTGATGCCGCCGTTGCGCAGCGCATTGAGAATGCCGCGGCGCGGGCCGTCCTTGTCGGGGGCGGTGATATGGTGCGCGTCGGAGCTCATGCCGTAGCCGGCCAGTTCGCCGTAGATGCGCGCGCCGCGCTTCTTGGCATGCTCGTACTCTTCGAGCACCAGCACGCCGGCGCCTTCGCCCAGCACGAAACCATCGCGGTCGCGGTCCCAGGGACGCGAGGCGGTGGTCGGATCGTCGTTGCGCGTCGACAGCGCGCGCATCGCGGCAAAGCCGCCGATGCCCAGCGGCGAGACGGTCGATTCGGCCCCGCCGGCAAGCATGACGTCGGCATCGCCGTATTCGATCAGGCGCGCGGCATCGCCGATGCAATGCAGGCCGGTGGTGCACGCGGACACGACCGCGTAGCTCGGGCCCTTCATGCCATAGGCGATGGAGAGCTGGCCGGAAATGAGATTGATCAACGACGCAGGCACGAAGAACGGCGAAATGCGGCGCGGTCCCTTGGCCAACATCTCGGTCTGGGTTTCTTCGATGCGCGGCAGGCCACCGATGCCCGACCCCACGATCACGCCAATGCGCTCGGCATTGGTTTCGGTGACCTCAAGGCCGCAATCGCGCCACGCCTGCATGCCGGCGGCCAGGCCATAATGGATGAAGGTATCCATCTGGCGGGCTTCTTTGGCGGGCATGTACTGGGTGACGTCGAAATCCTTGACCTCGCCGGCGATGTGTGTCGTCAGCGGGGTAGGGTCGAAACGGGAGATGCGGCTGATGCCGGAACGTCCGTTGACGATATTGTCCCAGGCGCTGGCAATGTCGTTGCCCACGGGGCTAACGATACCCAGGCCGGTGATGACGACTCGTCGCTTCACGGAAGACTCCTCAAACAGACAAAATAAAGGCGGTTTTCGGGAAGCACTGCGCGCGCGGACCGCAAGACCACGGGAAGGCCGTTACTTCCTCCCCGCACGCGGACCGCACGGCATTCCTGAAACCGCCCCGATTCCCGGCGCCGCCCCGAAGTGTTCGATCCGGGCGCGCGGGAGGATACAGGCTTTAGCTTACTGCTTACCGTGCGAATTGATGTAGTCAACCGCTTGCTGCACGGTAGTGATCTTTTCGGCCTCTTCGTCGGGGATCTCGGTCTCGAATTCGTCTTCGAGCGCCATGACCAGTTCGACCATGTCGAGCGAATCGGCACCGAGGTCGTCAAGGAAGGAGGACTCGTTCTTGATCTCGGCTTCGTTCACGCCAAGTTGTTCAGCGACGATCTTCTTGACGCGCTGTTCGATGCTTTCCATGCAGATCTCCAATTGGGAAAAATCCCGCGAATTATAGCCAAGCGTAGAGGAATGCAAACGCCAGGCCGTGACAAAAATAACACCGCATCCGTTCCGGCCCCTACCGGGCCGCTATCCAGGTGCGCGGCGTTTCCACAGAAACGCGCGGCTGGGCTTGGATGGGCCGCGCCGCGCGCTTCTCACTATTGCATATACATGCCGCCGTTGACGTGCAGCGTGGTACCGGTAATGTAACCCGCCTGCGGCCCGGCCAGAAAGGCGACCGCATGGGCGATGTCGGCGGGCGCGCCCAGGCGGCCCAGCGGAATCTGCTGCAGCAGCGCCGCCGTCTGGTCTTCGCCCAGGATACGCGTCATATCGGTATCGATAAAGCCGGGCGCCACGCAGTTGACGGTGATGTTGCGGCTGCCGAGCTCGCGCGCCAGCGCCCGCGCCATGCCCGCCACGCCGGCCTTGGCGGCGGCGTAGTTGGCCTGGCCAGCGTTGCCGCTTGCGCCCACCACCGACGTGATATTGATGATCCGGCCCCAACGCGCCTTCATCATGCCGCGCAGCACGGCGCGCGACAGGCGGAAGACCGCCGCCAGGTTGGTATCGATGACGGCCGACCAGTCGTCGTCCTTCATGCGCATGGCCAGCGTGTCGCGCGTGATGCCGGCGTTGTTGACCAGGATGTGCGGGCCGCCGCCATCCTTGCCAAGCTGCTCGATCAGCGCCTCGCAGGCCTGGGCATCGGTCACGTCCAGCACCACGCCCCGCCCGCCCTGGGCGGCCAGCGCCTCGGTGATGGCCTGGGCGCCCGCCTCGGACGTGGCCGTACCGACCACCGTGGCGCCGCGCGCCGCCAGTTCCTGGGCTATGGCGCGGCCGATGCCGCGCGTCGCGCCGGTCACCAGCGCGATCTTGCCCTGCAGTTCCGTGGAGGTATTTTCCATGTCAGTTCCCGTTTACAGCCGCCAGCGCCGCTTCCAGCGAGGCCGGGTCGGTGATGGCGATGCCCGTCAGGTCGGCATCGATGCGTTTGGTCAGGCCGGTCAGCACCTTGCCCGGACCGCATTCGATCACGTGGGTGACGCCAAGTTCCTTCATGGCGCGCAGCGTCTCGACCCAGCGTACAGGATGCCATGCCTGGCGCACCAGCGCGTCGCGGATGGCCGCCGGTTCGGCAGGCGTGGCGACGTCGACATTGTTGAGCACCGGCACTTGCGGCGCAGACACCGCCACGCCGGCCAGCGCGCCCTGCAGCACCTCGGCGGCGGGCTTGAGCAGGCTGGAGTGAAACGGCGCCGACACCGGCAGCAACAGCGCGCGCTTGGCGCCGGCCGCCTTGGCGGCTTCGCAGGCGCGCTCGACCGCGGCCTTGTGGCCCGCGATGACGACTTGTGCCGGCGCATTGAAATTGACGACCTCGACCACTTCGCCCTGGGCAGCCTGCTGGCAGGCGGCACGCACGGCGTCGTCGTCCAGGCCGAGCACCGCCGCCATGGCGCCGGCGCCCACCGGCACCGCGGCCTGCATGGCGTCGGCGCGCACGCGCACCAGGCGCACGGCATCTTCCAGCGCCAGCGCGCCGGCGGCCGTCAGCGCGGCGTATTCGCCCAGGCTATGGCCGGCCATCACCTCGGGCATGGGCCCGCCCGCCGCGCGCCAGGCGGCAAAGCAGGCCGCACCGGCGGTCAGCATGGCCGGCTGGGTGTTGGTGGTGAGATTGAGTTGCTCGGCCGGGCCTTGCGCCATCAGGGCGCCCAGGTCCTGGCCCAGCGCGGCGCTGGCACGCGCCACGACGTCGGCCACGGCGGCATTGCCGGCCCATGCATCGAGCATGCCGACAGATTGGGAGCCTTGACCGGGAAAGACAAACGCCAGCTTCATGATTGTCCCTAGACAGAATTCGGTATGGAGGAATGGCGGCGTGCGCGGTCGCGCACAGGCGCGCGCAGCGCGCCCTTCCGCCTACATGCGGGCCAGCACGGAGCCCCAGGTGAAGCCGCCGCCCACGCCTTGCATGAGTACCAGCTGGCCCGGCTTGACGCGCCCGTCGCGGCGCGCGACATCCAGCGCCAGCGGCACGCTGGCCGCCGAGGTGTTGGCATGCTGGTCCACGGTGATGACGACCCGTTCGGTCGGCACGCGCAGCTTGCGCGCCAGGAAATTCAGGATGCGCACGTTGGCCTGGTGCGGGATCAGCCAATCGATATCGTCGACCTCGACGCCAGCCTCGGCGCAGACATCGCGCGCCGAACGGTCGAGCACCGTGACCGCCTGCTTGAACACCGCCTGGCCGTCCATGCGAAGGAAGGGATCGCCGGTGACGTCCCCGTACGCGACGTTGCCCGCGGCGCAGAGAATCTTGGTCTGGCTGCCATCGGCATGCAGGTGCGCGGCCAGGATGCCCGGCTCGTCGGCCGCCTTGAGCACGACGGCGCCGGCGCCATCGCCGAACAGCACGCAGGTGCCGCGGTCGTTCCAGTCGAGAATGCGCGAGAAGACTTCGGCGCCGATCACCAGCGCGCAGCGCGCGCGGCCGGCGCGAATGAAGCTGTCGGCGGTGGTCATGGCGTAGACGAAGCCGCTGCAGACGGCCTGCACGTCAAAGGTCGCGCCGCCCTTGGCGCCCAGGTTGGCCTGCACCAGGCAGGCCGTGCTGGGGAAGACGTAGTCCGGCGTCGACGTGGCGACGATGATCATGTCGATCTCGTCGGCCTGCACCCCGGCGTCGTCCATGGCGCGGCGCGCCGCCTCGGTGGCCAGCTGGCTGGTGGTCACGCCACGCTCGGCCAGGTGGCGCTGCCGGATGCCGGTGCGCTCGACGATCCACTCGTCGGACGTGGAAATTTGCCGCGTCGCCAGCTCGGCGGCCAGATCGTCGTTGGTGACGACGCGTTCGGGAAGGTAGCCGCCCGAACCGGCGATCTTGGCGTATTTCATAGCTTTTTCCATCAAGCGGTGTCCCCAGCCGCGCCGGGCGCGACGGCCTCGCCCGATTGCACGCGCTGGGTTATCTGCGCAACAGTCTGCGCCGTGCGCTCGAGCAGTTTACTCGCCACGGCTTCGCGTGCGCGCTGCAGCGCGAAACCGAACGCGTACGCATCGGCTGAACCGTGGCTCTTGATGACCACGCCGCGCAGGCCAAGCAGGGCCGCGCCATTGTAGCGGCGGTTGTCTACCCGGTTGCGCAGGCGGTTTAGCACCGGCTTGGCGAAGGCGCCAGCCAGCAGGGTAATGAAATTGCGCTTGAACTCTTCGCGGATGACGCTGGACAGCATCTTGGCCAGCCCTTCGACGGACTTCAGCACGACATTGCCGACAAAGCCGTCGCAGACGACCACGTCGACCGTGCCCTTGAAGATGTCGTTGCCTTCGACGTTGCCGTAGAAGTTGAGCGGACTGGCGCGCAGCAGCTCGGCGGCCTCCTTGACCACCTCGTTGCCCTTGATGATCTCTTCGCCGATGTTGAGCAGCCCCACCGTGGGCCGGTCGCGATGATCGACCGCCTGGGACAGGGCCGCGCCCATGATGGCGAACTGCAGCAGGTGCTCGGCCGAGCAGTCGACATTGGCGCCCAGGTCGAGCACGGTCGTGGCGCGGCCGGTCTGGTTGGGGATGGACGTGGCAATGGCCGGACGGTCGATGCCATCCAGCGTCTTGAGCACGTAGCGGGAAATCGCCATCCAGGCGCCGGTATTGCCGGCCGAGATGCAGGCGTCGGCGCGGCCGTCCTTGACCGCCTGCGCCGCCAGGCGCATGGACGAGTCTTTCTTGCGGCGCAACGCGACCTCGACCGGGTCGTCCATGGAGACGACTTCGGTCGCGGGCACGATGTCCAGGCGATCGCGCGGCGCATCGCGCCGCTCGGCCAGGGCCGCCTCGATCGCGTCGGGAAGCCCGACCAGCAACAGCCGGGTATCCGGAAATTGCCGGGCGAACTCGATCGCGGCCGGAATCGTGACGGGCAGGCCGAAGTCACCACCCATGCAGTCTATAGCGATGCGTATCACGGGTGCCAGGTCAGCGTTCTGCCCAGGAGGTCCGGTTCGCGAGTTCGGCCGCGGCCTTATTCGTCAGCCTTGGTCTTCAGGACCTTGCGGCCACGGTAGAAGCCATTGGGGCTGATATGGTGGCGCAGGTGGGTTTCGCCGGTGTTGGGCTCGATGGCCGTTGCCGGGTTGACCAGAAAATCGTGCGAGCGGTGCATGCCGCGCTTGGACGGGGACTTCTTGTTTTGTTGAACAGCCATGATGACTCCTAGAAACGGGCCGCATTGTACGCGATCCGACCCGAGTTGATCTCAATCCTTGTGCTTCAGTTGCTCAAGCACCGCAAAAGGCGACGGACGCTTGACAGCGGGCTCTTGGGAAGCCTCGCCGGACTCGGCCTGCGCACCCGGACAGACATCATGCCGGGGCACATAGGGGACGCTCAGAATCAGCTCGTCCTCAACCTGGGCCAACAGGTCGAAATTGTGCGAACCCACCACCTTTTCAGGCAGGTCGTCCGCGAAATCTTCATCTTGCGTCTCGCTCAGGTCTTCGTCGAGGTCTTCCTCGGACTTGACCAGTTGCAGCGCCACCGTGTTGTCGACTGGGTAGACGAACGGCTGGTTGCAACGCTGGCACACCAGCATCGGCGCCGCCCGCACCCGCAACCGCAGAAGCGGCTGCCCGGATATCGGGTGGCCGGTGCGGCTGCTGCCCTGCCCCGTCCCGCCCTCGACCGCCCAGCGCGCCAGGCCCGCCTCGCCGCCAGGCTGCTCGGGCAGCCCCTCCATGAAGCGCGTAAGCCGCACCAGGGGAACCGAGCCCTCCAGCCGCTTGGCCTGCCGCGCAAACATGAACGCATCAATGTGGCTTTGTGCATTTTGCGCGTCCGTCCCGCTACCCATAGCCTCACCGTCAGGCGCGCCCTGCGTAGTGCTCATATCGAACTTCCTGCAAAAATGCCGCAAAACATTGGATAATACCGTGGCTTACTGAACATCGTCAAATAACGCATGCCCGCCATCCCTCCAAAGCTGATCCTCGCATCGAGCTCGCGCTATCGCCGCGAGTTGCTGTCCCGCCTGCGCCTGCCGTTTACCGCCATTTCGCCCGATGTGGACGAAACGCCACAGCCTGGCGAAGCGCCCGCCGACCTGGCGCTGCGCCTGTCGGTCGCCAAGGCGATGGCCGTGGCCGCCACCCACCCGGGCAGCGTGGTGATCGGCTCGGACCAGGTCGCCACCGTCGACGGCGACCCCATCGGCAAGCCGGGCGGGTTCGAGCGCGCCCGCGAACAATTGCGCCGGCTGTCCGGGCGCGCCGTGGAATTCCACAGCGCCATGGCCGTCACCGACGGCGTGCACACGGAAACGGCGGATATTGTCACGCTGTGCCGTTTCCGCACGTTGACCGATGCGGCCATCGACGCCTACCTGCGCGCCGAGGAACCCTACGATACCGCAGGCAGCGCCAAGGCCGAAAGCCTGGGCATCGCGCTGATGGACAGCATCCGGAGCGACGACCCCACCGCCATCATCGGCCTGCCGCTGATCGCGCTGACGCGCATGCTGGGCCGCTTCGGCCTGGATCCGCTGACGGGCCATCCGGCATGAGCGGCGCCCTGCACCTGATCCCGGTCGGCCTGGGCGATGCGCCGCCGGAGCGCTGGCTGCCGGCCGACGTGCGCGCGCTGGCGGGCCGGCTCGACACCTATATCGCCGAGAACGCCAAGACGGCGCGCGCCTTCCTGAAGCTGCTGGGCACCGTGCGGCCGCTGCAGGAAATCACCATCCACACCCTGACCGACGCCGTGCCGGCCGGCCAGATAGAACAATGGCTGGCGCCGCTGCGCGGCGGCGCCGAAATCGGCCTGGTGTCGGAGGCCGGCTGCCCCGCCGTGGCCGACCCCGGCGCGAAGGTGGTGGCGGCGGCCCATCGCCTGGGCCTGGCCGTGCGCCCCTGGGTCGGCCCCTCGTCCATCCTGCTGGGGCTGATGGCCAGCGGCCTGGACGGCCAGCGCTTCGCCTTCCACGGCTACGCGCCGGTCGACCCGGCCGAGCGCGCCCGGCAACTGCGCGCCTGGGAGCAGCACTCCACCCGCCACGACCAGACCCAGATCCTGATCGAAACCCCCTACCGCAACGGCGCCATGTTCGCCACCCTGCTGGCGGCGCTGCGCCCCGACACCCGCCTGTGCATCGCGCGCGCGCTCACTACCGGGGACGAACTGGTGCAAACGCGCACCATCGCCGACTGGAAGAGGCAGCCGGCGCCCGAGCTGGACAAGAAGCCCACGCTGTTCCTGTTCCTGGCCCGCTGACATGTCCTGGATCACCCGCGCCGCGCCGATCGCCTGCCTGCTCGCCCTGGCCGGTTGCGCCGCGCGCGGCCCGGCCGGGCTGGACCTGGACACCTCGATCACGGCTGTGAGCCAGAGCAGCCGCGTGCGCGCCGTCGTGCTGCACTACACCAGCACGGGCAACGAGAATTCGCTGAAGATCCTCTCCGAGCGCAAGGTCAGCGCGCACTACCTGATTACCGACACGCCGCGCCCGCGCGTCTACCGCCTGGTGGACGAGACCCGCGCCGCCTGGCATGCCGGCATCAGCGCCTGGTACGGCCAATCGACCATGAACAGCACGTCGATCGGGATCGAGCTGGTCAACCCCGGCTGGACCAATGGCGAGGGAAACTGGACGCGCGGCGGCCATGGCGATACCGACAGCCGGCACTGGGCGCCCTACTCCGACGCGCAGATCGAAACCCTGATCGTGCTGTTGCGCGACATCGTGGCGCGGCACGGCATCGCGCCGGAGAACATCGTTGGCCACAGCGACATTGCCCCGCAGCGCAAGGTCGACCCCGGCCCCCTGTTTCCATGGCAGCGGCTGGCGCAGGCTGGCCTGGGCCGCTGGTACGACGAGGCCGGCGCGGCCGCCCACCTGGCCCGCCTGCAGGCCGAGGGCATACCGGACATTGCCTGGTTCCAGGGCCAATTGGCCCGCCTGGGATACGCCACGCCGCAATCCGGCGTGCTCGATACGGCCACCCGCAACGTGCTGGCCGCGTTCCAGATGCACTATCGGCCAGCGCGCCACGACGGCCAGCCCGACGCCGAGACCGCCGCCATCATGCTGGCGCTGCGCTAACGGGCGGCGCCGCGGCGCCGCCACCAGGCCGCCACCCGCCATCCCAGCAGCAGGGCCAGCACCGAGCCATAGAGCAGCGGCTGCTGCAGATCGTTCTTGCCGGCCTTGTGCCACCAGAAGTGCAGGATGGCCAGCAGGCCGATGGCATAGACCGCCCGGTGCAGGACCTGCCAGCGCTTGCCCAGCTTGCGCATGGCCCACTGGGTCGAGGTGGCCGCCAGCGCCGCCATCAGCACGAACGCGGCAAAACCCACGGTGATGAATGGCCGCTCGCCCACATCCTGCAGCATGGACACCGGATCCAGGCCGCGATCCCACCATACCCAGGCCAGGAAATGCAGGCTGCCGTAGAAAAACGCAAACAACCCGCACATGCGACGCAGCCGCACCAGCGCGGGCTGGCCGGTCAACCGCCGCAGCGGCGTGATCGCCAGGGTGACCAGCAGGCACACCAGCGTCCAGGTGCCGGAGGACCGGGTCAGGAATTCGACGGGGTTGGCGCTCAGGCCGTCGTTGGCCCCCAGCCAGAACCAGCGCGCGAAAGGCAGCAGGCCGGCAACGAACAGCAGCGGCTTGATGCGCCCGATCGCGCGGGCTGTCAGGGGGGCGGCCGGCACGGCCCGCGCGGCGGCGCTCGCCTTGATCGCGTCATCGGCCATGGGGACCTCAGTAGTTGGCCCGCAGGTCCAGGCCCTGGTAGAGGCTGGCGACCTGCTCGGCGTAGCCGTTGAACATCAGGGTTTTGCGCTTGGGACTGAACAGGCCGTCTTCGCCGATGCGCCGCTCGGTTGCCTGGCTCCAGCGCGGATGCGGCACATCCGGATTGACATTGGCGTAGAAGCCGTACTCTTGCGGCGCGGCGTTCATCCAGGAGCTGACCGGCTGTTTTTCCACCAGCCGGATGGCCACCAGCGACTTGGCCGACTTGAAACCGTATTTCCAGGGCACGGCCAGGCGCACGGGCGCGCCGTTCTGGTTGGGCAAGACCTTGCCGTAGACGCCGAACACCAGCATCGTGAGCGGGTGCAGGGCTTCGTCCAGCCGCAGCGCCTCGACGTACGGCCAGTCGAGCACACTGGAACGCACGCCCGGCATGGTGTCGCGCTGCACCGCGGTGACGAACTCGACATACTTGGCGTTGCCGGTGGGTTCGACCCGCTGCAGCAGCGTCGACAGCGAATAGCCCACCCACGGAATCACCATGGACCAGCCCTCGACGCAGCGCAATCGGTAGATGCGCTCTTCCATGGGCGCCAGCTTGAGCAGATCGTCGATGGCGTAGACGCCGGGCTTGCCGACCTCGCCTTCGATCGCGATTTCCCACGGCCGGGTACGCAACCGGCCCGCGTGGGCGGCCGGATCGCCCTTGTCGAGGCCGAATTCGTAGTAATTGTTGTAGGTGGTGACGTCCTTGAAGGACGTGGGCTTGTCCACCACCGCATAGCGGGAATTGGGCGCGCCCGGCAAGGCGGCATCCTGTGCGAAGGCCGCGCGCTGCGCCCAGCCGGGCAGGCCCAGCGCCGCGGCGGCCAGGCCGGCGCGCGCAATCCAGTCGCGCCGTCCCTGCCAGACCGTCTCGGGCGTGATCTGCGACGACGGGATATCAGAGGGCTTGCGTATCAGCATGGAGATCTCCGGTGTAGGCGGGCATGCCGCCCGCTCTTACCCAAATAGACGGTGGCGTGCGCCGCGCTATTCCGTCGCCGGGCGACGGCAGCGCGCGCATGGCGCCGATCCAGGTAAGACAGCGCACCGCGCCGGCCGTTCCCGCAGCCGGCTCGCCTACACGCTCTCGATGCGGCCCGGCGAGCGCGCCAGCAGCCATTCGCGCAACACGGCCACGCTGTCGACCACCGCCTGCGGGGCACAGGCCTCCAGCTCCGCCAAGGTATGGGCGCCATAGGCGACACCCAGGCCGTGCACGCCGGCGTTGGCCGCCATCTGCAGGTCGTGCGAGGTATCCCCCACCATCACCACGGCGTCGGCCTCGTGCCCGAGCTCGTGCATGAGTTCCTGCAACATCGCCGGGTGGGGTTTGCTGAAGGTTTCATCGGCCGTGCGGGTGGCGTCGAACAGCGGCCCGAGCCCGGTGGCGGCCAGGGCCCGGTTCAGCCCGACGCGGCTCTTGCCGGTGGCGACCGCCAGGCGGACGTCCTGGCTGGCCAGGTCGGCCAGCAGTTCGCGCACGCCTTCGAACAGGCGCAGCTCCGGGTCGCGCAGCAGGTAGTGGGTCCGGTAGCGCTCGAGAAAACGCGGCACCATGGCCTGCGTCAATTCGGGCACGGCCCGGCGCAGCGCGCTTTCCAGCGACAGGCCGATCACCCAGCTGGCCGACGACGCCGACGGCACAGGCAGATCCAGATCGCGGCAAGCCCCCTGTATGGCCGCCACGATGCTGTGAGTGGAATCCATCAAGGTTCCATCCCAATCGAATACCACCAACGAATAACCCATGGTCAGGCCGTCTCCAGTTGTTTCAACAGCTTGAGGCAGGCGGGCGGCAGGTCCGCCGTCAAGCGCAAGGTTTCTCCCGTGAGGGGGTGAGGCAACGTCAGCTGGTGTGCGTGCAGGAACATGCGTCCGAACCCGCGCCGCGCGAACGCGGCCCGGGTTTCATCCGTCCCGTATTTATCATCGCCGACAATGGGAAAGCCGCTGGACGCCAGATGCACGCGGATCTGGTGGGTGCGGCCGGTGCGCAGCTCGGCGTCGACCAGACTGTAACCGCCAAAACGCTTCCTGAGCGTGACAATGGTGTGGGCGGCCTGCCCCGCCTGGTCGACCCGTACGCGGCGCTCGCCGGACTGGGTGGTCCATTTGGTCAGCGCCAGGCGGATGTGCTGGCGGTCGTTGACCCAGTCGCCCTCCACCAGCGCCAGATAGTGCTTGTCGCCCTTGCCTTCGCGCAGCATGGCGTGCAGCGCCAGCAGGGCGCTGCGTTTCTTGGCGAGCATCAGCAGGCCGGAGGTCTCGCGGTCCAGGCGGTGCACCAGCTCCAGGAAGCGGGCCTGCGGACGGGCGGCCCGCAACTGCTCGATGACGCCGAAGGACACGCCGCTGCCGCCATGCACCGCCACGCCGGCCGGCTTGTCGATGACCAGCAGCGCATCGTCTTCGTACACGACGGGAAATTCCGCGCCGGGAACCGGCCTGGCCGCGCCCGGGTCGGGCAGGCGCAGCGGCGGTACCCGTACGACGTCCCCCTCGACGAGGCGGTATTCGGCCGAGATGCGTCCCTTGTTTACCCGCACTTCACCGCCGCGGATGGCCTTGTAGATATGGCTCTTGGGGACGCCCTTGCACAGCCTGAGCAGGAAATTATCGATGCGCTGGCCATCGTGCTCGGGGCCGATTGCCAGCATGCGGACAGCGGGTGGCGTGGTGCCAGGGGAAGTTTCTTTGCGCATTGCGGAAAGCGACATATAATCGGGACAGCCTTAAGGGGCTGAACAGCCGCCTGGCGTTGAGATGCAATATTCGTTAGCGTCTCCGTCGGACGCGCAGGCCGCATTGTACTGCCTGCTCGTTCAGCTCCGGGGTCTCTTGGTCGCCGGCGCAAGCGCGGCCTGTCGGACGGTGGTGTGGCACGATGCCCGCCTTCCTGGCAGCCCCCTTGCAAGCCGCAAGCGTCTCTGAAGCAACGCAAAAATCGTCGCAGATTTAAATAAAGCACCAGGTGCGTACGGGTACCCAATCCCGCCGCAACTGACGTTCACAGCACTCATCCGTCAACCACTCAGTGAAGCTGACCCTCCTGCTGCCCGAACCCCGTGCCCTACGGCACGACGTGCCCGCCTGACCCGCGGCGGATACGCCTGGGCGGCCGCCCAGGTACGGTCCGCATTCTCTTGCCCGCTTCAGTCCGCAGCCCGAGTGACCCGAGGTCACGCGCCGATATCGGCGCGTCATGACAACGGAGAACACCACTCATGAAGCGCATGCTGTTTAATGCGACGCACCAGGAAGAACTGCGCGTTGCAATCGTCGACGGCCAGAAACTGATCGATCTCGACATCGAGACTGCCGGTCGCGAACAACGCAAAGGCAACATCTACAAAGGCGTCATCACCCGCATCGAACCCGGCCTGGAAGCCTGCTTCGTCAACTACGGCGAAGACCGCCACGGCTTCCTGCCGTTCAAGGAAGTCGCGCGCAGTTTCTTCAAGGAAGGCGTGGACGTGCGCACCGCACGCATCCAGGACGCCCTGCGCGAAGGCCAGGAGCTGATCGTCCAGGTCGAGAAGGAAGAGCGCGGCAACAAGGGCGCCGCCCTGACCACGTTCATCTCGCTGGCCGGCCGCTACCTCGTCCTGATGCCGAACAACCCGCGCGGCGGCGGCGTATCGCGCCGCGTCGAAGGCGAGGACCGCCAGGAACTGCGCGACACCATGGAGCAGCTCGATGTCCCCCAGGGCATGAGCATCATCGCGCGCACCGCCGGCATCGGGCGCAACGTCGACGAACTCCAGTGGGACCTGTCCTATCTGCTGCAACTCTGGACCGCCATCGACGGCGCGGCGCGCGACAATGCCGCCCCGATCCTGATCTACCTCGAGTCCAGCCTCGTCATCCGCGCGATCCGCGACTATTTTTCGCCCGAGATCGGCGAAATCCTGATCGACACCGACGAAATCGCCGACCAGGCCACCGCCTTCATGAGCGTGGTCATGCCGGACAACGTCCAGCGCGTCAAACGCTACCGCGACGACATCCCGCTGTTCTCGCGCTTCCAGATCGAACACCAGATCGAAACCGCGTACTCGCGCACCGTGCAGCTGCCCTCGGGCGGCGCGGTGGTCATCGACCACACTGAAGCCCTGGTTGCCGTGGACGTGAACTCGGCCCGCTCCACGCGCGGCGCGGACATCGAGGAAACCGCGCTGCGCACGAACCTGGAAGCCGCCGAGGAAGTGGCCCGCCAGTTGCGCCTGCGCGACCTCGGCGGCCTGATCGTGATCGACTTCATCGACATGGAGGACCGCAAGAACCAGCGCGCCGTCGAACAGCGCCTGCGCGATGCCCTGCATTTCGACCGCGCCCGCGTCCAGATGGGCAAGATCTCGCGCTTCGGCCTGATGGAGCTGTCGCGCCAGCGGCTGCGTCCGGCGCTCAACGAAGGCTCGCACATCACCTGCCCGCGCTGCAACGGCACCGGCGTGATCCGCGACGCCGAGTCCAGCGCCCTGCACGTGCTGCGCCTGCTGCAGGAAGAAGCCATGAAGGAAAACACCGCGGCGGTGCACGCCCAGGTGCCGGTCGACGTGGCCACCTTCCTGCTGAACGAAAAGCGCGCCGACATCACCAAGATGGAAGCCCGCCTGAAGGTCAACCTGGTGCTGATTCCCAACAAGCACCTGGAGACGCCGCACCACCATATCGAACGCCTGCGCCACGACGATCCGCGCCTGGAAAAAAGCAAGACCAGCTTCGAGCTGGCCGAGGCCCCGGCCACCGACCTCACCTGGCAGCCGCGCGAGCACGAGATCAAGGCGCGCCCCGAAGCGCTGGTCAAGGGCATCACGCCCGCGCAGCCAGCCCCGGTGTCCACGCCCGCCCCCGCCAAGGCGCCTGCCGCCGCGGCGGCCACCCAGGGCGGACTGGGCGGCTGGTTCAAGCGCCTGACCTCCTGGCTGGGCGGCAGCGCCGAACCGGCCAAGACCGAAACCAAGTCCGAAGACGAAAAGCGCGGCGCGAACCGTGCGCGGCGCGCCCACGACGGCCAGGACCGCCGCGGCGAACGCCACGGCTCGGACCGCAACCGCCATCGCCGCAATGAGCCCCGCGGCGACCACGCCGAGAGCGGCGACGCGCGTCATCACGTGCGCGGCGGACGACGCCAGGAAGAGCGCGGTGAACGCGGCGAGCGTGGCCAGAAGGAAGCCCGGGCCGAACGCGAGCAGACCCAGCAACAGCAGGCAGCCGGCCAGCCGCGCCAGGAACGCCCCTCGACCGCCGAGACCGGCGAAGAAGGCGGCCGTGGCCGTGGTCGTCGCGGCCGCGGACGTGGCCGTCGCGAGGAAGGCCAGACCGACACGCCCATGACCGAGCAGGAAAACATGGTGGCGGCACTGGCCGAAACCGTGGCTGCCGCCCTGCCCGAAAAGCGCCAGGCGGCGCCCGCGCCGGCGGCCGCCGCTGCCGCGGCCCTGACGGTGGCCGAAGCCGCCAGCAGCAATGAGCTGGCTCCCGTGGCCGAGGATGCCGACGGCATCGACGGTATCGACGCCAATGTCGACGCCGGCGCCGAAACGGGTACCGATCCCGAGCGCAAGCGTCGCCGTCGTCGCAGCCGCCGTGGCCGCCGCAGCCAGGAAGACGGCAGCACGGTCAATGCCGAAGGCGTCGAAGGCGCCGACGACGAGCAGGTCGACGCGCCGGCGGGCGTAGCGGACATCGAGACGCCTGCCCAGCCGGCCGAGTCCGAGACCGTGGCCGCCCCCGTGGCAGTCAGCGTGGCCGCCGACGAGCCCGCCGCCACGATCGAGACCGCCGCCGCCGAGCCTACCGCGCCGCAAGCTACCGAGGCGCCCCGGGCCGAACCCGTGGTTGCAGCCGCCGACACCGCCCCGCAAGCGGTCCAGCCCGTGCAAGCGGAACTGACGCCGGTCGAAACGCCGCAGGCGCAAGCCCAGCCGGCTGAGCCGGCAGCGGCCGCCCCGGTGGAAACGGCTCCGGTCGAAACGGCTCCGGTCGAAACGGCCCCGGTCGAAACGGCTCCGGCGGCAACCACCCCGGTCGAGCCTGCCGAGCAGGCCGCGGCCCCGGTTGAAGCCGAAGCGCCCGTCGCTCAGCCCGAAAAGACGCCCGAGCCCGCCGCCGTCCGTCCCGCCGAAGCCATCGTGGTGCCCGCGCAAGCGGCCGCACCGGCAACCGGCGCGCTGCACGACGTCCTCGACGCCGCCGGCCTGACCTGGGTCGAAACCGATCCGGAACGTCACGCGCAAACCCAGATGCGCATCGCCGCGGCCGCCGCGCCGGTGCGCCTGGGCCGCGAGCGCAAGCCGGTGGCTTCGGTTTCCAACGAACCGTTGGTGCAAGTCGAAACGCGTCACTGACGCACAAAGCGGGTTGCGGCAGCGCCGCAACCCGCTTTTTCCTGCTGTGCCCCACCCGCGCGCAATGCGCGGCGCTCAGAGCCCCAGGAACTTGAACGGCGCGGCCTGCTCGAAATGCGCGTTGGCCTGGCCGGAATAGATATGGGCCTGATCGGGGCCAAGATCCAGCTTCATCACCTTCCCGCTTTCCGCCGAGAAATCCAGCGCGCCCAGATCGATCCAGAAGATATTGGGGGTCAGCGCCGACTCGAAGAAGTAGCGCTTGCGCTTGTGGTCGGCGACCGTGCGCCAACGCGTCGATGAAATATTGGGCTGGTCGGGCGTGGTAATGCCATACGGCACGGAAACGTTGCGGATCACGCTGAATACGCTGGCTATCGCCTCGACCGGATCCTCGCTCTTGGGAATCGCGTTCACGTAGAAATACGCGCGCGCGTAACGGTCCGATGCCCGGTTCGTGCCGGGCAGCATCACGGTGCCGCCGATCTGCTTCCAGTATTCGTTCAGCGCCAGCTGCTTGTCGAAGGTCGGCGAGTTGGTCATCACCTGGTAGGCGCGGTTGTGGTGGATGACCTGCTTGCCGTCGATATATTCGATGATGGCGCTGTCGCCGCTGGCGTCCGACAAGGACAGATGCAAGGTGGCCGGCCGCTGCTCGCCGGGCACATTGTCCGTGACGACGGTGAACGGCTCGCTCGCCAGCGTATCGACGGCTTCGCGCACGCTCGCGAAGTTGTCCAGCACATATTGCGCCCAGGCGGCCAGGGTCAGCCCGGGTGTCTTGCCATCGTATTCGGGGTACGAGGACTCGGCCAGCCACAGCACGTTGGCGACCAGCCCGGCCTCGTTCATGCCGTCGGTGGTCGAAATATCGTAGCCCGATGCGATGACGCTGCCATGCTTCGACGTCCACTGGATCGAATTCGGTCCGGCCTGCCCCGAGCGCTTCATGCCGCGCGGAAAGACCCACAAGTTGGTCCCGACATCCACTTTCCAGTCCATCGAACGGGCGGTGATCACCTCGTCGTTGGCGCCATGGTAGACAAAGCGCGTGCATGCCGAGGCCGCTGGCGTAGCCAGCAGGCTGGCGCATAGAAACAAGGCGGCACCGATCGTGCCAGGCCTGGATCGCCGGAAAATCATGAAACTTCTCCTCGGGTGCCTGTCCCCGCAGGAAAACTGGCACCCGCCAATTCCTCAGGTGCCTGTCCCCGCCGGGACAGGCACCCCGCCATACGCCATGTACGCTAGCCTGCCAAAACGGTATCTGTCCCCGCATGGGGACAGGCATCCGGCACTGCCGCGCCGTGCGCCTCGATACTACCCGATGGGTTCAGAAAAAAACCCGCCAGTGCGCCGGCGGGTTTGCAATGATTTGCTGCCCCATCGGCGGCCTTGCTCAGAACTGGTACGTATAGGTCAGCTGCACGATATCGAGGCCGGGGTTCGGTTCCTTGATGCCGGCGTTGGAGAAGTGCGAATAGCGCAGGCCGATGCGGTTGCTGGGCGTCAGCAGGAAGCCCAGCCCGATATGGTCGCCAAACTGGAAGGCCGAACCGATGCGCTTGTCGGCGAAGCTGGTGCTGCTGAAAACCGTGGCGCCGATGCCGGCCTCGATGTAGAAGCGCTCGCCGGTCCACCAGCGGAACATCGGAATGGCGCTGGCCTGCCACACGTGGCCGGGCGAGCGCGAGCCGTCGGCCCACCAGTACGACGCGCCCAGTTCGGGGGTCAGGTCCAGGCGGCCCCAATTGCCGCCGAACTGGTGGCTCCAGAGCGTGGGGGTTTCGTAGTTCAGCGTGACGCGCTGATAGTGGTCGCCAATACCGTAGTGCAGGCTGACCCCGCCCTGAGTGGGCTGCGCCTGGGCGGTGGCACATGCCAGAGCCAGTGTAACGATGCCGAACAGGGGCTTGTTTTTCTTGAGAAATTGCATGAACGCTCCACAAAATCTGCGAATTCGATACGCGCTAAACCTTAGCAGAAAATGTCCGCGGCCAGCACGGACATCTGTCTTAATCTGGCAACACTGCGTCCCGGAATTCGACATCGCGCGGTACAGTGCCGCCGCATTCCTCGCATGCATGGAAAAATGACAACGCCCGGCCTGGGCCGGGCGTTCGCAGGCACTGCCGGCGGGCAGCCTCAGGCGGCAGCCACGATGTCGGCCGACTCGTTGCCAAGCAAGGCCAGCAGGCGGGCGATTTCCTCGCGCAACTGGCGCCGGTCCACCACCATGTCGATGGCGCCCGTCTTCAGCAGGAACTCGGCGCGCTGGAAGCCTTCGGGCAGCTTCTCGCGCACGGTCTGTTCGATCACCCGCGGGCCGGCGAAACCGATCAGCGCCTTGGGTTCGGCAATCACCACATCGCCCACGAAGGCAAAGCTGGCCGACACGCCGCCCATGGTGGGATCGGTCAGCACGCTGATGAACGGCAGCCCCGCGGCCGACAGGCGCGTCAGCATGGCGTTGGTCTTGGCCATCTGCATCAGCGACAGCAGGCTTTCCTGCATGCGCGCGCCGCCCGAGGCGGCCACACAGATGAACGGCGTCTTGTTCTCCAGCGCGGCCTGCACGCCACGCACGAAGCGCTCGCCCACCACCGAGCCCATGGAACCGCCCATGAACTCGAATTCGAAGCAGGCCAGCACCGCCGACACGCCGCGGATCGAACCGCTCATGACGACCAGCGCATCGGTCTCGCCCGTCTGCTTCATGGCTTCCTGGACGCGTTCGGGATACTTGCGCGAGTCCTTGAACTTCAGGGTATCGACCGAGCGGGTGGTCTGGCCGATCTCGACCCGGCCCTCGATATCGAGCAGGGAGTCGATACGCGCGCGCGCACCGATGCGCATGTGATGGTCGCATTTCGGGCACACATGCAGATTGGCGGCGAGGTCTTCGCTGTACAGCACCGATTCGCACGAGGGACATTTGACCCACAGCCCTTCCGGCACGCGACGCGCGCCGCTGTCGCTGTTCTTGTTGATGCGCGGGGGCAGGAGTTTCTCGATCCAGCTCATAGGTTGGTATCCCGTAGGTGACTTGCTTGCGCGGGCTCAGGCCGGCGCGTTTTCTCGTTTGACGTCATCCAGCGCCAGCCGGATGGTGTGCAGCCATTGCTGCGCCGCCGCGATGGCAGCCTCGTTTTTCTGGTCCGCGCCGGCCTGGGCGCCGGTCTGCTCCATGGTCTCGATCAGCTTGCTGCCGATGACCACGGCGTCGGCGTGCGCGGCGATGCGCTGCGCGCTGGCCGCGTCGCGGATGCCGAAGCCCACGCCCACCGGAATGTGCACGTGGCGGCGAATCAGCGCCAGCTTGCGCGCGACGTCGTCCGTATCCAGGCTGCCCGCGCCCGTGACGCCCTTGAGCGACACATAATAGACGTAGCCGCGCGCCACGCGGCCGATCGCCTCGATGCGGGCCTCGGTGGAGGTGGGCGCCAGCAGGAAGATCGGCGCCACGCCGGCTTCGGCCAGCATGGCCGCGAACTCGTCGACCTCTTCGGGCGGATAGTCGACCACCAGCACGCCGTCGACGCCGGCCGCCTGCGCGGCCTGCGCAAACGCCCGCTGGCCCATGCGTTCGATCGGATTGGCATAGCCCATCAGCACTACCGGCGTGACGCTGTCGTCCCGGCGGAAGTCGGCCACCAGCTCCAGCACGCGGCGCAGCCCGACGCCCTGGGCGATGGCGCGCTCGGCGGCGCGTTGCACCACCGGACCGTCGGCCATGGGGTCGGAGAACGGCACGCCCAGCTCGACCAGGTCGGCGCCGGCGCGCACCAGCGCGTGCATCAGCGGTACCGTCGCCTGCGGCGACGGGTCGCCGGCGGCGATGTAGGGGATCAGGGCCGCCGCGCGGCCGGCCTCGGAAACCCGCGCAAACGCGGCGGCAATTCGGTCAGTGGTAGTCATAGGTCAGAGCTGAAGGCCCGCGCGCTCGGCCACGGTGTGCATGTCTTTGTCGCCCCGGCCGGACAGATTGACCAGGATGACCTTGTCCTTGGAAAGCGCGGGCGCCATTTTCACGGCCTGCGCAATGGCGTGCGCGGACTCCAGCGCCGGCATGATGCCCTCGATGCGGCAGCAATCGTGGAACGCCGCCAGCGCCTCGTCGTCGGTGATGCCCGCGTACTCGGCGCGGCCGCTGTCCTTGAGCCACGCATGCTCCGGCCCCACGCCGGGATAATCCAGCCCGGCCGACACCGAATGGGTTTCCTGCACCTGGCCGTCGGCATTCTGCATGACATAGGTGCGGTTGCCGTGCAGCACGCCGATCTGGCCCGCCGCCAGCGAGGCCGCATGGCGGCCGGTTTCCATGCCCTCGCCCGCCGCCTCGACGCCGATCAGGCGCACGTTCTCGTACGGGATATAGGGATGGAAAATGCCCATGGCGTTGGAGCCGCCGCCCACCGCCGCGACCACATAGTCGGGCTGGCGGCCGATGACTTCGGGCATCTGGGTCAGGCACTCCTTGCCGATGACGGTCTGGAAGTCGCGCACCATGCGCGGGTAGGGGTCGGGCCCGGCCACCGTGCCGATGATGTAGAACGTATTCTCGATGTTGGTGACCCAGTCGCGCATGGCTTCGTTCAGCGCGTCCTTCAGGGTGCGCGAGCCCGAGTCCACCGGCACCACCGTGGCGCCCAGCAGCTTCATGCGATAGACGTTGGAGGCCTGGCGGCGCACGTCCTCGCTGCCCATGAACACCACGCATTCCATGCCATAGCGGGCCGCTACCGTGGCCGTGGCCACGCCGTGCTGGCCGGCGCCGGTCTCGGCGATGACGCGCGGCTTGCCCATGCGCCGCGCCAGCAGCGCCTGGCCGATGCAATTGTTGACCTTGTGCGCGCCCGTATGGTTGAGGTCTTCGCGCTTGAACCAGATCTGCGCGCCGCCCAGGCGCTGCGACCAGCGGCTGGCGTGGTAGACCGGGCTGGGCCGGCCGACGAAATGCTTGAGCTCGTAATTGAACTCGTCGATGAAGCTGGGATCGACGCGGCACTGGTCATAGGCCGCGCGCAGCTCGTCTAGGGCGTGCATCAGCGTTTCCGCCACAAACACACCGCCATAGGGGCCGAAATGGCCCCGGGCATCCGGAAGGTCGTAAGGTTTCACCAGGAATCTCCCCGGGGTGCCGCCGCGCCAGGCGCGGCGGACCGGTTTCGCAACCCGTCATTTTACCCGAGAGGCGCGCCCCCGGCCGGGGATGCCTCCCCGGACGTCGCTAGAGCGACTGTCCGAGCCGCCGCAGGAAGGCCTCGCAGGCGGCCAGCTGGTCCAGCGCCACGTATTCATCGGGCTTGTGGGCCTGTTCGATATGGCCCGGCCCGCACACCACGGTAGGGATGCCGATGCCCTGGAACAGGCCGGCCTCGGTCCCGTAGGCCACCTTGCGGGTGACCCGGTCCGCGGTCAGGGAGCGCACCAGTTGCGTGATGGCCGCCTGCTCGGACGCCTCCAGGCCGGGCGCCGCGGCGCCGGTTTCGATGTCGATGCGGGCTTGCGTGTATTCGACGCGCATGCGCGGCAGCAACTCGTCGCGCACGTAGCGCTCGACCTCGGCCTGGATGGCGTCGGCCGGCATGCCCGGCAGGTTGCGGAACTCGTACGAGAACTCGCACAGCTCGGGGATGGTGTTGACCGCGATCCCGCCGTGGATCTGGTTGGTGGTCATGGTCGAGAACGGCACATCGTAGAACTCGTCATACGGGCCGTTGGCCTTGTAGGCGTCGGCCAGGTCGCGAATGCGGCAGATCAGCCGCGCCGCGTATTCGATGGCGTTGCAGCCGCGCGGCGTCAGCGACGAATGCGCCGCCTTGCCATGGACCCGGCAGCGAAACAGGTTGATGCCCTTGTGCGCCACCACCACCTGCATGCCGGTGGGCTCGCCGACCACGCAGCCCTCCGGCTGGATGCCGCGTTCGCGCAGGTCGGCCAGCATGACGGGCGCGCCGGCACAGCCGACCTCCTCGTCATACGAAAACGCCAGATGGATGGGTTTCTTGCGGGGCATCTCCAGGAACGCCGGCACCAGGGCCAGCGACGCGGCGATGAAGCCCTTCATGTCGCACGCGCCTCGCCCGTACAACCGCCCCTCCTGTTCGCGCAAGGCGAACGGGTCGGCGGACCAGTCCTGGCCATCGACCGGCACGACATCGGTATGGCCGGACAGCACGATGCCGCCCTGCTCTGCGCCATCGCTGGCTGGCAGCGTGGCGAACAGATTGGCCTTGGTGCGCTCGGGGTTGTGCGCCAGCCAGGCCTGCACGCCCTGCCGGCCGAGCCAGTCCCGCACGGTTTCGATCAACGCCAGGTTGGAATTGCGGCTGGTGGTGTCGATAGCCACCAGCGTCTCGAGCCAGGTGCGAGTGTCCATGGAATTCCCCGGAACGTGCAAAAGACCTAGTGTAGGGCACGCGGCCGCCCCCGGCGCGCCGTCGTGCGGCAGCCTTTCAGCGGCGCGCCGCCGAGGTGACCCCGGCCACCTCGCCCAGGGCATCGAGCGCCTTGTGCAGCGACTCGCCGCCGCGCACTTCCACCGTGAACACCATGTGCGCCAGCGACTGGCGGCTCTGGGTGTTCACGCCGACCACGTTGAGCCGCTGGCGCGCGAACACTTCCGAGAGGTCGCGCAGCAGGCCCGGGCGATCCTGGGCGCGCACGCTGATATCGACCGGGTAGAACGAATCGCTGGTCTTGCCCCAGGCGACCTCGATGACCCGCTCCGGCTCGCGCTCGGCCAGCGCCTTGTAACTCGGGCAATCGGCGCGATGGATCGAGACCCCGCGCCCGCGCGTCACGAAACCGGCGATCTCGTCCGGCGGCGCGGGCCGGCAGCAGCGAACCAGCTGGGTCAGCAAGGACCCCACGCCCACCACCAGCACGCCGCTCTTGCCGCTTTTCTCGGCGCTGTCGGCGCTGCGCGCGTGCGCAAGCGCGGCCGGCTCGGGTTCGGCCACGGGCGCCGGCTGCTGGAACACCGCGTCGATCTGGCGCAGGCTGAACTCGTCCTTGGCGGCGGCGACGTACAGGTCGTCGGCGCGCGCGAAGCCCAGTCCCTGGGCCAATTGCTCCAGGTTGACCGCCGTCTTGCCCAGCCGCTGCAGCTCCTTCTCGACCAGCGCCTGCCCCTGGGTGATGCGCTGCTGCAGCTCGATGGCGTTGAACCACATGCGCACCTTGGCCCGCGCGCGCGGACTGGCCAGATAGCCCAGCTGGGTATTGAGCCAGTCGCGCGACGGGCCGCCCGACTTGGCCGCGATGACTTCGACGGTCTGGCCGGTGGCCAGGCGGGTGTTCAGCGGCACCATCTGGCCGTCCACCCGCGCCCCGCGGCACCGGTGCCCCAGGTCGGTATGCAGGTGGTAGGCGAAATCGACCGGCGTGGCGCCGGCCGGCAATTCGATCACCCGGGCCTGCGGCGTGAGCACATAGATGCGCTGGTCGGCGCGGCGCGCGGCCTCGCCCTCGTCCTCGACGTCGCTGTTCCAGGCCAGCAGCTGGCGCATCCAGGACAGCTGGCGATCGTATTCGCTGGAGGCGGCCACCTGGCCGCCGCGCGCGCCGGCCTCCTTGTAGCGCCAGTGCGCCGCCATCCCGTACTCGGCGAACTGGTGCATCTCGCGGGTACGGATCTGCACCTCGAAAGCGCGTCCCTGGGCGTCGGTCACCACCGTGTGCAGCGAACGATAGCCATTGGGCTTGGGGCGCGAGATGTAGTCGTCGAACTCCTCGGGCAGCGGCGTCCACATCTCGTGCACCAGCCCCAGCGCCGTATAGCAGGCGCGCACGTCGTCGACGATGATGCGCAGGGCCCGCAGATCGTACATCTGGCTGAAATCCAGCCCTTTCAGGCGCATCTTGTTCCAGATGCTGTAGATGTGCTTGGGCCGCCCGCTTACCTCGGCGACCACGCCGGCCCGCGCCAGCGCCTCCTGCATGCGGGCGATGGCCTCGGCGATGAAGGCTTCGCGCTCGACCCGCTTTTCCTCCAGCAGGTGCGCAATCTGCTTGTAGCGCTCGGGCTCGAGGAAGCGGAACGCCAGGTCTTCCATTTCCCACTTGAGCTGCCAGATGCCCAGGCGGTTGGCTAGCGGGGTATACATGTCCAGCGTCTCGCGCGCGAAACCGGCCGCGCACGGCGTCCTGGTCTCGGCATGCCAGCGCAGGCTCTGCAGCCGCGACGCCAGCCGCATCAGCACGATGCGCAGGTCGGCCGCCATGGCCAGCAGCATCTTGCGCTGCATCTCCTTCTGGGAACCGCTTTCGGCCTCGCTGTCGCTGGCATGGCGCGCCACGATGCCCAGCCGCAGCAGGGCGCGCGCGCCCTGCACCAGCCGCGCCACCTCGACGCCGAACTCGCTGGCCACCGGGTCGTTGCGCAGGGTCGGCGCGGGGGCGTTCAGGTCCGCCGGCAGCGAGGCCAGCACCGCGGCCACGCGGGTGGCCTAGTCGGTATGCAGGCTGGCCAGGATGCGCACCGCGCCGGCGGCATGGCTGGCCAGCGGCTCGCCGGTCAGCGCCTTCTGCGCCTCGAAGCGCGGCCAGGCCCAGGCCGCCGCGTGCGCCAATTGCCGCTGGCCGGCATCGTCCAGCCCGGCGGCGGCCAACTGGCGCCAGGCATCGTCGAACGGCGTAGGCGTATCTGGAGCGGACGTGGCGGACATTGCGAACGGGACGAGCGTACTCGGGTCAATTTTTCCTACACTCTACACTAACGCCAAGAGGCATTTCCAAGGAACTCCAAGTCATGTTGCGATGGCTACGCGGCCGGGGCGCCAAGGCGGGCGAAGTGGCCGCCATGCAGGCCCGCATCCCGCCCGATCTGTGGCGGCGGACGCTGCACGCCTACCCGTTCCTGGCGGCCCTGTCCGAGGCCGAGCGGCAGGCCCTGCAGGCGCGCGCGGCATGGCTGCTGGCGAGCAAGAACATCAACGGCGCGCACGGGCTGGAAATCACCGATTTCATGCGCCTGTCGGTCGCCGCGCAAGCCGCCCTGCCGGTACTGAACCTGTCGCCCACCCTGTACGAAGGCTGGGACGAAATCATCATCTACCCGGCCGGCTTCTCCATCCAGCGCGAGCGCATGGACGAGGACGGCGTCATGCACGAATACATCGAGGAGGCGGTCGGCGAGGCCTGGGAGGGCGGGCCGGTGATCCTCTCGTGGAGCGATGCGGCGGGCTCCGACGGCGCCTTCAATGTGGTCATCCACGAATTCGCGCACAAGCTGGACCTGCTGGCCGGCCAGGCCGACGGGATGCCGGCGCTGGCGGCCCACCCGGACATCGACCCGCGCCAGTGGCGCCGCGTGCTGGAAGACAGCCTGGACCGTTTCGCCGCCGCCGTCGAAGCCGTCGAGCGCGCCATTCCGGCGCACGTCGATCCGGAAAGCCCGCAGGCCGATCCCTGGTATGCGCGCCTGCCGCTGGACCCCTACGCCGCCACCGACGAGGCCGAGTTCTTCGCGGTGAGTTCGGAACACTTCTTCGTCGAGCCGGAGCCCCTGGCCGACGCCCTGCCGCAGTGGTACGCCCTGCTGCGCGCCTACTATCGCCAGGATCCCCTGGCCCGGCTGGCATGAAGACCTTGCTCATCGCCTGGCATTCGCGCACCGGCGCGGCGCGGCAGATGGCACAGGCGCTGGAGCGCGGCGCGCTGGCCGCCGCCCTGGCGCTGGAACAGCCGGGCCAGTTGCGCGTGCGGCGGCAGGCGGCCTCGCGCACCGACGCGGCGGCGCTGCTGGCCGCCGACGGCTATCTGTTCTGCGCGCCCGAGAACCTGGGCAGCCTGAGCGGCGCCATGAAGGAATGTTTCGACCGTTGCTATTACGGCGTGCTCGACCGCATCCAGGGCCGCCCCTACGGCGTGGCCATCAGCGCCGGCACCGACGGCGAAGGCGCGGCCCGGCAGGTCGAGCGCATCTGCACCGGCTGGCGCCTGCGCGCGGCCGCGCCGCCGTTGATCGCGCGCAGCGGCGCGCAAACGCCCGAGCAGATCGCCGCTCCGAAGCAGGTGCCCGCCGACGTTCTGGCTCGCTGCGAGGAGCTCGGCGGCCTGCTGGCGGCCACCCTGCTGATGGGTAGTTGAGGCCCGGACGGCAAGCGCCCGGCAAGATGAGGGCGTCGCGGCACCGGTCGATTCCGCGAGCGCCCGTCCCCGGATGGAGGCTGACGTCCGCGGCGAGGCGTGCCTGTCCCCACTGGGACAGGCACGGCGCTCTACGCCATGAACGGCTGGCTGCCAAGACTGCGCCTGTCCCCGCGGGACAGGCACCCCTGCCATCAGCCGATCGCGGCGGTGACCACGATCTCGACTTTGTAGTCGGGATTGGCCAGGCGCGCCTCGACCGTGGCGCGCGGGGGCGAATTGCCCGGCGCGACCCACGCGTCCCAGGCCTTGTTCATGCCGTCGAATTCCTTCATGTTGGCCACGAAGATCTGGGCCATGAGGATCTTGGTCTTGTCGGTGCCGGCCTCGGCCAGCAGGCGGTCGATGGTGGCCAGTACCTGTGCGGTCTGGCCAGCCATGTCCAGCGAGGCGTCGTCGGGTACCTGGCCAGCCAGGTAGGCCACGCCGTTGTAGACAGCCATGTCGGACAGGCGCTTTTCCACGTTGAAGCGCTTAATGCTCATAAATCACCCCTGATGCATTGATTGGATGGGTTGGCGAAAACAAGCCGGCCTTCAGGCCGGCGGAAGCTGGAACACCTGGCGCAGGTAGGCCAGATAGGCGGGATCGTCGCACATCGTCTTCTCGGGCGCATCCGATACCTTGGCGACCGGCTGCCCATTGCAGCGCACCATCTTCATGACGATCTGCAGGGGCTCGTGGCCCAGGTCGTTGGTCAGGTTGGTGCCGATGCCGAACGACACCTTGCAGCGGCCGGCGAACTGGCGCGCCAGCTCGATGGCGCGCGGAAATGTCAGCGAATCCGAGAACACCAGGGTCTTGGCGCGCGGATCCGCGCGATTGGCGCGGTAGTGCTCGAGCAGCCGCTCGCCCCACACGAACGGATCGCCCGAATCGTGGCGCGCGCCGTCGAACAGTTTGCAGAAGTACATGTCGAAGTCGCGCAGGAAGGCATCCATGCCATAGACGTCCGACAGGGCGATGCCGAGATCGCCGCGGTATTCCTTGGCCCAGACTTCCAGGGCGAACACCTGGGAGTCGCGCAGCCGCGGCCCCAGCGCCTGGCAGGCCTGCAGATACTCGTGGCCCATGGTGCCCAGCGGCAGCACGCCGTGCCGCATGGCCAGCAGCACGTTGCTGGTGCCGGCGAAATGCACCCCCATGCGCGCCTTCATGGTCGAGACGATTTCCTCGTGCCAGACCTTCGAGAAGCGCCGCCGGGTGCCGTATTCCGCGACCCGGAAATCGGCCAGCGCGGGGTCGTCGAGCACCAGGTTCATCTTCGATTGCAGGCGCTTGCGGCCTTCCTCCCAATCGGGATTCCTGCGCGTATTACGAAAATAGACTTCGTTGACGATGGCCAGCACCGGTATTTCGAACAATATCGTGTGCAGCCATGGCCCCTTGACCGTGATGGATATTTCGCCGGGCTGCTCGCCCTCGCCGATGAATATGCAGCGCTCGGGCAAATGGAACAGGCCCAGGAAGTCGACGAAATCGCTCTTGATGAAGCGCAGGCCGCGCAGATAATCCAGCTCCTCGCTGGTGAAGCGCAGCTGGCACAGCTCGTGCACCTCGGCGCGTATTTCGTCGAGATAGGGCCGCAGATTGACGCCCGGAGTACGGCACTTGTAGCGGTACTCGACCTGTGCAGCCGGAAAATGATGCAGCACGACCTGCATCATGCTGAATTTGTACAGGTCCGTGTCGAGCAGCGATGTGATGATCATGATGGCGCGAAACTGTTGCCGCGAAACGTTTCGGCACACCATAGCATACCGCGCGCCGGCGGGCCGGCCACCACTACCGGCGCCAGGGTCTTGGTCGCCCCGCCGGCGCGCATTGGGTAAAATCGCTTCAATAATGCAACGGCCGCCCGGCACCCGGAGTTCCTGAATGACCCACGTAGTCACCGAAAACTGTATCAAATGCAAGTACACCGATTGCGTGGATGTGTGCCCGGTGGACTGTTTTCGAGAGGGTCCGAACTTCCTCGTGATCGACCCCGACGAATGCATCGACTGTGCGGTATGCATCCCGGAATGCCCGGCCAATGCCATTTACGCGGAAGAAGACGTGCCGCAGGACCAGGTCCCTTTCATTGCGCTCAACGTCGAGCTGTCGGCCGAGTTTCCCAGCATCAGCCGGGCCAAGAAGCCGCTCGAAGACGCCGACCAATGGAACGGGGTGCAGGACAAGCTGCAATACCTGGAAAAGTAACCCTCTGTCCGGTCCGCCGCTGCGCGGCCCGGCCGCGCCACGCCGATGACCGATACCAAGTACACGCGCCAGACCATCACCGCCGTCCAGACCTGGGTGCCGGGCAAACTGTTTTCGGTGCGCGTCACCCGAGACCCCGCCTTCCTCTTCCAGGCAGGCCAGTTCGCCCGCGTCGGCCTGCCCGACAGCGACGATCCGCAGGCCGAACCCAGCGTATGGCGCGCCTACTCCATGGTCTCCGCGCCCGAGGAGCCATGGCTGGAGTTCTATTCCATCGTGGTCCCCGAAGGCCAGTTCAGCCCGCGCATGGCGCGCCTGCAGCCCGGCGACGCCCTCTATGTGGAAAAGAAGCCGTTCGGCTTCCTGACCATAGACCGCTTCGCCCCGGGCGGCGACCTCTGGCTGCTGGCTTCCGGCACGGGCCTGTCGGCCTATCTGTCCATATTGCGCGACCCGGCCACCTGGCGCGCCTTCGACCGCATCATCCTCGTGCACGGGGTGCGCAGCGCCGAGGAACTGGCCTATCGCGACGAAATCGAGCAATGGCGCAGCCAGCCCGCGTTCGCCCCCTATTTCGAGGCCGACCCGCGCAAGCTGATCTACCTGCCGATCGCCACGCGCGAGACCCTGCCCGGCATGCCGCAGGCGCGCCTGACCACGCTGATCGCCGACGGACGGCTCGAACAGCTGGCGGGCCAGCCGCTGGACCCGCAGCGCGCCAAGATCATGCTGTGCGGCAACCCGGCCATGCTGGCCGACGCCCGCAAGCTGCTGAGCGAACGCGGTTTCGCCCCCGGCCGGCGCGGCGTACCCGGCAATCTGGCGGTCGAAAACTACTGGTAATCCCCCCTATGGCGGGGGGAATCCGCCATGAGGGGTCGCTTTTTCGCAACATTTGCGCGCCAAAGCCTTAATCTGAACAGACAGATTCAAAATATTGATATTTCTGGCGACAATAAGACGTCAGTCTTATTAGGTCATGTCGCGATGCTGTATCAATTGCACGAAATGCAGCGGGCGTTCCTGCGCCCCCTGGCGGCGTTCACCGACGCCAGTTCCCAGCTTTTCACCCATCCGTACAGCCCGCTGGCCTATATGCCCATGTCGCGCCAGTTCGCCGCCGGCTGCGAGCTGGTGCACCGCATCGGCAAGGAATACCAGAAACCGGCCTGGAATCTGCCCACCACCGAGATCCAGGGCAAGCGCGTCGCCGTGATCGAAGCCGTCGTGCTCGACAAGCCGTTCTGCCGGCTGGTGCACTTCCAGCGCGATGTCCGCCGCACGGCGGGCCGCGCCGATCCACGCGTGCTGCTGGTGGCCCCGCTGTCGGGCCATCATGCCACGCTGTTGCGCGATACCGTGCGGGCGCTGCTGCCGGCTCACGACGTCTACGTCACCGACTGGGTCGATGCGCGCATGGTGCCGCAGGACGCAGGCCCGTTCCATCTGGACGACTACGTCCGCTACATCCAGGCATTCCTGCGCCACCTGGGCCCGGACACCCACGTCATCTCGGTCTGCCAGCCCACCGTGCCGGTACTGGCCGCGATATCGCTGATGGCCTCGGCCAACGACCCTTGCCAGCCGCGCAGCATGGTGATGATGGGCGGGCCGATCGATCCGCGCGAGTCGCCCACCCAGGTCAACCGCCTGGCCACCACCAAGCCGTATGCCTGGTTCGAGAGCCAACTGATCCATGCGGTGCCTGCGCCCTATCCCGGCGCGGGCCGGCGCGTGTACCCCGGCTTCCTGCAGCATGCCGGGTTCATGGCCATGAATCCCGACCGCCACCTGAAGTCGCACTACGACTTCTACCTCGACCTGCTGCGCGGCGATGACGGCGACGCCGAGGCGCACCGCCGCTTCTACGACGAGTACAACGCCGTGCTCGACATGCCGGCCGAGTTCTACCTGGACACGATCCGCACGGTGTTCCAGGAGTTCCGGCTGCCCGGCGGCACCTGGGAAATCGACGGGCAGCTCGTGCGGCCCGCCGACATCCGCAAGACATCGCTGCTGACCGTCGAGGGCGAACTGGACGATATTTCCGGCCAGGGCCAGACGCGCGCGGCCATCAAGCTGTGCAGCGGCATCCCCGCCGCGCGCAAGAGCCATTACACCGCGGTCGGCTGCGGCCATTACGGCATTTTTTCCGGCCGACGCTGGCGCGAACTGATCTGTCCTAAAATCGCCGCATTCATCCGCCAATCCTGATGCGGCCGCGCGCGCTCCCTGCAACGGGCCGCCTGGCCCGTTTCTGCTTTTTACGCCATGTCTTCCTGTAGTTCGCTGGTCGACCGCATCGACGCCCTGCTGCCGCAGACGCAGTGCACGAAGTGCGGCTACGACGGTTGCCGGCCCTATGCGCAGGCCATCGCCGACGGCGCCGCGGCCATCAACCGCTGCCCGCCCGGCGACGAGTCCGGCGTCGCGGCGCTGGCCGCCCTGCTCGACACGCCGCCGCTGCCGCTGGACCGCGCGCGCGGCGAACCCGGGCCGCTGCTGGTGGCAGTCATCGACGAGGCCCATTGCATCGGCTGCACGCTGTGCATGAAGGCCTGCCCGGTCGATGCCATCGTCGGCGCCAACAAGCGCATGCATACGGTGCTGGCCGACTGGTGCACGGGTTGCGACCTGTGCGTGGCGCCTTGCCCGGTCGACTGCATCGACATGCGCCCGGCTGCGCGCGTGTGGTCCGAGGCCGACGCGCAAGCCGCGCGCCAGCGCCACCAGCAACGCCAGGCCCGGGTGCGGCGCGAAACGGCCGCCAACGAACGGCTGATGGCCGCGACCGCCGAGCCGGCGCCCCAGCCCGCCGCGACCGAAAGCGCCGAGGATGCCGCCCGCAAACGTTCCACCATCGAGGCGGCGCTGGCCCGCGCCCGCGCCCGCCGCTCAGCCCAGCGCCCATGAACGCCGTCAAACGCCGCGAAATCTTCGCCCGCCTGCAAGCCGCCAATCCCAAACCCACCACCGAGCTCGAATACGAGACGCCGTTCCAGTTGCTGATCGCGGTGCTGCTGTCGGCCCAGGCGACCGACAAGTCGGTCAACCTGGCCACGCGCAAATTCTTCCCGCGCCATGGCACGCCGCAGGCCATGCTGGAACTGGGCGAGGAAGGGCTGGCCGAGTACATCAAGACCATCGGCCTGTACCGCACCAAGGCCAAGAACGCCATCGCCACCTGTCGTCTCCTGCTCGAGCGCCACGGCGGCGAAGTGCCGCAAAGCCGCGAAGCGCTGGAGGCCCTGCCCGGCGTGGGCCGCAAGACCGCCAACGTGGTGCTCAACACCGCCTTCGGCGAGGCCACCATCGCGGTCGACACGCACATCTTCCGCGTCTCCAACCGCACCGGCATCGCCCCCGGCAAGAACGTGCTGGAGGTCGAGCGCAAGCTGGAGAAGGTGGTGCCGCGCGAGTACCTGCTGGATGCCCACCATTGGCTCATCCTGCATGGCCGCTACGTGTGCGTGGCGCGCAAGCCCAAATGCCCGCAGTGCGGCATCTCGGACCTGTGCGAATACAAGCTGAAAACCAAGGCCTGAACGCCGCGCGCCAGGCCGCCGCTTGCTGCTGTGCACGACGCCCGGCCGCCCGCGGATAACCCCTGCGACATCGTGGGAAACACCGTGGAAACCCTGGTTTCTGAAGCGTTTTGACGGATTTCTTACTGCTGTTTGTCGGCTGCTTGACAATCGGGCATGCGGCAGCGCAAAACCTATGAAAAACCCTCATGGCAATTTGATAACCGGGTCCGCATACTCGCCGCAACTCTTAAAAAAAAACCAAAGCGGATGCGGCGCAATGGATGACACGATCCTGGAGACAAAAGGCCTGACCAAGGAGTTCCGCGGCTTTGTCGCGGTCAATGGGGTCGATCTGCGTGTCAAGCGCGGCCAGATCCACGCGCTGATCGGTCCCAACGGCGCCGGCAAGACCACCTGCTTCAACCTGCTGACCAAATTCCTGGCGCCCACCTCGGGCACCATCGTTTTCAACGGCCGCGACATCACCCGCGAGCGGCCGGCCCAGATCGCACGGCGCGGCATCATCCGTTCGTTCCAGATCTCGGCGGTGTTCCCGCGCCTGACCGTACTGGAAAACGTGCGCCTGGGCCTGCAGCGCAAGACCGGGCTGTCGTTCCAGTTCTGGCGCAGCGAGCGGCAGCTGGCGGCGCTGAACCAGCCCGCGCTGCGCCTGCTCGAGGAGGTCGACCTGGCCTCCTTCGCCCATGAGCTGACGATCAACCTGCCTTACGGCCGCAAGCGCGCGCTGGAGATCGCCACCACGCTGGCGATGGAGCCCGAGCTGATGCTGCTGGACGAACCCACCCAGGGCATGGGCCACGAGGACGTCGCCCGCGTGACGCAATTGATCAAGCGTGTCAGCGCGGGCCGCACCATCCTGATGGTCGAGCACAACATGAACGTGGTGTCCTCGATCGCCGACACGATCACGGTACTGGCGCGCGGCGCGGTGCTGGCCGAAGGCCCCTACGCCGAGGTCTCGCGCCATCCCGCCGTGATGCAGGCATACATGGGCACCACCAACGGCGAACTGCAAGGAGCGCACGCATGAGTATCCCCGCTCTCGAGATCGCGGGCCTGCAGGCCTGGTACGGGGAATCGCATATCCTGCACGGCGTGGACATGCAGGTCGGCCAGGGCGAAGTGGTCACGCTGCTCGGCCGCAACGGCGCCGGCCGCACCACCACGCTGCGCGCCATCCTCGGGCTGACCGGGGCGCGCCAGGGATCGGTGCGCATCCATGGCACCGAATCGATCGAGCTGCCCACCTACAAGATCGCGCACCTGGGCGTGGGCTATTGCCCGGAGGAACGGGGCATCTTCGCCAGCCTCTCGTGCGAGGAGAACCTGCTGCTGCCGCCGCCGGTCGGCGCGCTGGGCGGCGGCATGTCGCTGACCGAAATCTACGACATGTTCCCCAACCTGCATGAACGCCGCAACTCTCCCGGCACCCGCCTGTCGGGCGGCGAACAGCAGATGCTGGCGGTGGCGCGCATTCTGCGCACCGGCGCGAACCTCCTGCTGCTCGACGAGATTTCCGAAGGCCTGGCGCCGGTGATCGTGCAAGCCCTGGCGCGCATGATCACGGCGCTCAAGGAGCGCGGCTATACCATCGTCATGGTGGAACAGAATTTCCACTTCGCCGCGCCGCTGGCCGACCGCTTCTACGTCATGGAGCACGGCCAGATCGTCGAACACTTCGAAGCCGCCGAACTGTCACGGAAACAGGGCACGCTCAACGAACTGCTGGGCGTGTAGAAAACCAGCCTGTCACCCGCCGTATCACGGCACCCCACACAGGAAGAGGAGTCATCCCATGAAGCTGCACAAAATCACTGTTGCACTGGCCGTGGCTGGCCTGGGATTCGCCGGGCTACCCGCCCAGGCCCAAGGCATCTCCGATGATGTCATCCGCATCGGCTTCATTACCGACATGTCCGGGGTCTACTCGGACATCGACGGCAAGGCGGGCGTGGAAGCGATCCGCATGGCCATCGAAGACGCCGGCGGCGCCATCAATGGCAAGAAGATAGAACTGGTGTCGGCCGATCACCAGAACAAGGCCGACATCGCCTCGGCCCGCACGCGCGAATGGATCGACCAGCAGAAGGTCGACATGATCATCGGCGGCACCAACTCGTCGACCAGCCTGGCCATCGCGCAGGTGGCGGCCGAGAAGAAGAAGCCGTTCCTCGCCGTGGGCGCCGGGGCCTCCGATCTGACCAATGCCCAGTGCTCGCCCTACACCATCCACTATGCCTACGACACCGTCGCGCTGGCGCGCGGCACCGGCTCGGCGGTGGTGAAGGACGGCGGCAAGACCTGGTTCTTCCTGACCGCCGACTACGCGTTCGGCCATGCGCTGGAGCGCGACACCGCCAACGTCGTCAAGGCCTCCGGCGGCGAGGTCAAGGGCCAGGTGCGCGCGCCGCTGGGCGCCTCCGATTTCTCGTCGTTCCTGCTGCAGGCGCAGGCTTCGGGCGCACAGATCCTGGGCCTGGCCAACGCCGGCGGCGACACCATCAACTCGATCAAGGCCGCCAACGAGTTCGGCGTGACGGCGACCATGAAAATGGCCGGCCTGCTGGTCTTCATCAACGACATCCACTCGCTGGGCCTGGACGCCACCAAGGGCATGTACCTGACCGACGGCTGGTACTGGGACCAGAGCGACTCCTCGCGCGCCTGGGCCAAGAAGTTCGAGGACAAGATCGGGCGCAAGCCGTCGATGCTGCAGGCGGGCGACTACTCCGCGGCCATGTTCTACCTGAACGCCGTGAAGGCCACGGGCTCGGACGACGGCGACGCCACCATGAAGTGGATGAAGTCGAACAAGATCAACGACTTCTTCGCCCAGGGCGGCTACGTGCGCGAGGACGGCCGCATAATCCACGACATGTACCTGATGAAGGTCAAGTCCAAGGAAGAGTCCAAGGGCCCGTGGGACTACTACAACGTGGTGGCCACGCTGCCGGGCGACGAGGTCTACACCAAGCTGTCCGAATCGACCTGCCCGTTGCTCAAGAAGTAACCTCCTGAAGGAAGCCGACACGGCCTTGCTCATCCGGCGAGGCCGTGTCGCGACCGGACACGCCTACCCGTACGCGCAGGATTCATAACAGATGACAGATCTATTCGGCATACCCATTCAGGCACTGTTGGGGCAGTTGCTGCTGGGGCTGGTCAACGGCTCGTTCTATGCCATGCTCTCGCTGGGGCTAGCCGTGATTTTCGGTCTGTTGAACGTCATCAACTTCGCCCACGGCGCCCTGTACATGCTGGGCGCCTTCGTGGCCTGGATGGGCCTGTCCTATCTGGGGCTCAATTACTGGATCATGCTGATCCTCGCCCCGCTGGTGGTCGGCCTGTTCGGCATCCTGATCGAAAAACTGCTGCTGCGGCACCTGTACAAGCTGGACCACCTGTACGGCCTGCTGCTGACCTTCGGCCTGACGCTGCTCATCGAAGGCTTGTTTCGCAGTTTCTACGGCGTATCCGGCCAGCCGTACCCCACGCCGGAAGCGCTGCGCGGCGCCACCAACCTGGGGTTCATGGTGCTGCCGAACTACCGCGCCTGGGTCGTCGTGGCCTCGATCACGGTGTGCCTGGCGACCTGGTTCGTCATCGAACGCACCCGCCTGGGCGCGCTGCTGCGCGCCGGCACCGAGAATCCGCGGCTGGTGGAAGCCTTCGGCGTCAACGTGCCGCGCATGATCACGCTGACCTACGGCTTCGGCGTCGCGCTGGCCGGCTTCGCCGGCGTGCTGGCCGCGCCGGTGCTGCAGATTTCCCCGCTGATGGGCTCCAACCTCATCATCGTGGTGTTCGCCGTCGTGGTGATCGGCGGCATGGGATCGATCATGGGCGCCATCGTGACCGGCCTGGGGCTGGGCGTCATCGAGGGCCTGACCAAGGTGTTCTGGCCCGAAGCGTCCAACACCGTCGTGTTCATCATCATGGCCATCGTGCTGCTACTGCGCCCCGCCGGCCTGTTCGGGAAAGAGAAATGAATCGACAACTCCTGGGCTACGCCGCGTTCGCCATCGTCGTCGGCATCCTGCCGTACGTGGGCGTGTATCCGATCTTCGCCATGAAGGTCATGTGCTACGCGCTGTTCGCCTGCGCCTTCAACCTGCTGCTGGGCTATACCGGGCTGCTGTCGTTCGGCCACGCCGCCTTCCTGGGCAGCGCCGCCTACGCGGCCGGCTACGCACTGAAGGTATGGGGCCTGCCGACCGAGCTGGGCCTGGCCTTCGGAGTCGCGGTGGCGGCCCTGCTGGGGCTGGCCATGGGCGCGCTGGCCATACGCCGCAGCGGCATCTACTTCGCCATGATCACCCTGGCCCAGATGGTGTTCTTCTTCCTGCAGGCCCATTTCACCGGCGGCGAGGATGGCCTGCAGGGCGTGCCGCGCGGCACGCTGCTGGGCACCATAGACCTGCGCAACGACCTGAACCTGTACTACGTGGTCATGGGCATCTTCGCGCTGGGCTATTTCGTGATCTGGCGCACCGTGCACTCGCCGTTCGGCCAGGTGCTCAAGGGGCTGCGCGAGAACGAGCCGCGCGCCATCTCGCTGGGCTATGACGTCGATCGCTTCAAGCTGGTCGCCTTCGTGCTGTCGGCCGCCATCGCCGGCCTGGCCGGCGCCACCAAGACGCTGGTATTCGTCTCGGCCACGCTGTCGGACGCAACCTGGCAAATGTCCGGGCTGGTCATCCTCATGACCCTGATCGGCGGCCTGGGCACGCTGACCGGCCCGATCCTGGGCGCCTTCATCGTCGTGCTGCTGGAGAACAAGGTCGGGGACTTCGGCCAGATGCTCACGCGCCTGACCGGCCTGGACTGGTTCCTGCGCCTGGGCGAGTCGGTCACCATCGTCATCGGGCTGATCTTCGTGGTGTGCGTGATGGCATTCCGGCGCGGCATCGTGGGCGAACTGGTCGCGCTGCGCGAACGCCGGCAGGCGCGCACCTGAGCGCGGCTGCTGGGCAGGCCGGCCCGTGACGCCGTAGAATCGAACGGGTCTGGCGCCGGTCCGACGGACCGCGTCCCCACTTCGAGGTACCGCTCATGCACGCCCCGCGTTTTGTCCGCGTGGCGCTGGCCGCCCTGGCCAGCGTCGCCGCCCTGACCTGCGCCCCTTCGGCCAGCGCTTGTGAAATCGACCGGCCGGTGCGCTTCAGCGGCCTGAACTGGGAGTCCAACCTGGTCATGGTCGGCATCCAGCGCTTCATCCTCGAAAAGGGCTATGGCTGCAAGACCGCGATGGAGATCGGCGAAACCCTGCCCATGCTGGCGGCGCTGCAGCGCGGCGATGTCGACGTCACGCCGGAAGTCTGGCCGGGACAGATCGAAGGCGCCTGGAAAAAAGCCCTGGCTTCGGGCAAGGTGCTGGGCGTCGGCCATGTGTTCACGGCGGGCGAAGGCTGGTACGTGCCGCGCTATACCGTCGAACGCCACCCCGACCTCAGGCAGGCCGCCGATCTGCAACGCTACAAGAGCACCTTCACCGATCCGGAAGATCCCGCCAAGGGCCGCATCTACGGATGCCCGGCGGGCTGGGCCTGCGGCACGCTGAACGAGAACCTGCTCAAGGCGCTGCAGCTGGAGCACGACTACAACCTGTTCGCGCCGGGCTCGGGCGCCGCGCAGAAGGCCGCCATCATGTCGGCCTACAAGCGCAAGCGCGATATCGTCTTCTACTACTGGACGCCCACGGCGCTGGTCGGCGCCCTGGACCTGGTCAAGCTGCAATTGCCGGCGTTCGACCAGGCCGCCTACACCTGCATGACCGATCCCAGGTGCGCCAAGCCCGTGCCCACCGAGTTCAAGCCCAATCCGGTGGTCACCGGCCTGAACGCCGATTTCGCCCGCCAGGCGCCCGCCCTGCACCGCTTCTTCGAGGCCTTGACCGTCCCCGACGAGGCCATCGGCGCCACGCTGGGCTGGCTGGAAAACGAGAAGGCCGAAGCCGACGATGCCGCGCTGTACTTCCTGCGACAATACGGCGAGATCTGGAAAAAATGGGTGCCCGCCGATGTCGCGCAGCGCGTCCAGGCGGCGCTGTAGGCGCACCCCGATCACCAAGGAAGACCGCGGTATGGAAGCCCTTTACTGGTACGACGGCCAATGGCTGACCGAGAATCCCAAGCTGCTCGGCCCGTCCGACCACGCATTCTGGATGGCCAGCATGGTGTTCGACGGCGCGCGCGCCTTCGCCGGCCTGACGCCCGACCTCGACCTGCATTGCCAGCGCGTGGTGCGCTCGGCTGAGAAGATGCTGATGAAACCGGCGCTGCCGTGGCAACGCATCCAGGAACTATGCCTGGAAGCGGTGGCCAGGTTCCCTGCCGGCAGCGAGCTCTACATCAAGCCGATGTTCTTCTGCGCCGACGGCTTCCTGCTGCCCGACGCCGAGCAGACGCAGTTCGTGCTGCACGTATTCAAGGTGCCCCTGCCCGGCGAACAAGGCTTCTCGGCCTGCTTCTCCAGCTTCGCGCGTTCCTGGCCCAACATGGCGCCCACCGACGCCAAGGCGTCGTGCCTGTACCCCAATGGCCAGCGCGCCATCCGCGAGGCCAACCTCAAGGGCTTCGACAACGCCATCATGCTCGACGGCGCGGGCCATGTCGCGGAATTCGCCACCAGCAACCTGTGGATCGCGCGCAACGGCCGGATCGCCACGCCGGTCGACAACGGCACGTTCCTCAACGGCATTACGCGCCAGCGCGTGCTGGCGCTGCTGCACGCCGATGGGGTGACCGTGGACGAGCGCGCCCTGACCCGCGCCGACGTCGAAGAAGCGGACGAGGTGTTTTCTACCGGCAACTACGGCAAGGTCGTGCACGTCAACCGGGTGGAAGCGCGCAGCCTGTCGTACGGGCCGCTGGCGCGGCACGCCTACCGGCTGTACATGGACTACGCGGCGGGCGGGCGCTGACCCGCGCGCACGCTGGCGGCGCGGCGCCAGGCCGCGCCGCCAGCGTTCAGTCCTGGGCGCCCTTGCCCAGGCCCAGGTAGCTCTCGATGACGCGCGGATTGCCGGCCAGTTCGCGCGCCGGGCCGTGCAGCACGATTTCACCGGTTTCCAGCACGTAGCCGTAATCGGCAACCTGCAAGGCGGCGCGGGCGTTCTGCTCGACCAGCAGGATCGCCACGCCGGTTTCGCGCAGCCGGGCGATGATATGGAAAATCTCGCGCACGATGCGCGGCGCCAGCCCGAGGCTGGGCTCGTCGAGCATCAACAGACGCGGCTTGGCCATCAGGGCCCGGCCCACGGCCAGCATCTGGCGCTCGCCGCCGGACAGGGTGCCGGCCTGCTGCGAGCGCCGCTCGCGCAAGCGCGGAAACAGATCGAACACTTCCTGCAGCGTATCGCGCCAACCGCTTTCCCGGGCGCGGTAGCGCCGGAAACCGCCCAACAGCAGATTGTCCTCGACCGACATGCTGCCGAACAGCTCGCGCCGCTCGGGCACCAGCGACATGCCGGCCGCGACGCGGCGCTCGACCTGCCAGCCCGATACGTCGGCGCCGGCGTACTGCACCTGCCCGGCGGCGTGGCCGGTCTGCGGCAGCGCGCCCATGACCGCATTGAGCATGGTCGACTTGCCGGCGCCGTTGGCGCCGATCACCGTCACGATGCTGCCGGCCGGCACCTGCAGGTCGGCCCCGCTCAGCGCGCCGACCTTGCCATAGCGGGCCGACAGCTGGCGTACCTCGAGAATGGGCGCCTGGCTCATTGCGCACCTCCGGCGGCTGCCGGCGCGCCCTGGCCGGCGTCGGGAAGATCGTCGTCGATACCGCCCAGATAGGCCTCCAGCACCGCCGGGTTCTTCTGCACATCGGCGGGCACGCCCTCGGCCAGCTTGGTGCCGAAATCCATGACCACCAGGTGATTGGTCAGTCGCATCACAAAGTCCATGTCGTGTTCCACCAGCAGGATGCTCAGCCCCTCGGCGCGCAGCTGTTCCAGCACCTTGGCCAGTTCCTGCTTTTCCTTGTAGCGCAGGCCGGCGGCCGGCTCGTCCAGCAGCAGCAGCACCGGATCGCACGCCAGCGCGCGGGCGATTTCCAGGATGCGTTGCTGGCCCAGCGCCAGGTTGCCCGCCTGCTCGTACAGATAGTCGCCCAGCCCGACGCGCTGCAGCTGCTGCGCGGCTTCGTGCAGCAGCTGGGCCTCGCGGGCGCGCTCGCTGTGCAAGGCGCCCGACAGCACGCCCACGTCCGAACGCATGTGCGCCCCCAGGGCCACGTTTTCCAGCACCGACATGGTCGGCAGCAGCTGCACGTGCTGGAAGGTGCGGCCCACGCCGCGCTTGGCGATCTCGCGCGCCGAGCGGCCGTCGATGCGATCGCCCAGGAAGCGCACCTGGCCGCGCGTGGCCGGCAGCACGCCGCTGATCAGGTTGAAGGTCGTGCTCTTGCCGGCGCCGTTGGGGCCGATCAGGCCCATGATTTCGCCGGCGCGCACCTTGAACGTAATGTCGTTGACCGCCACCAGGCCGCCGAACTCCTTGCGGATGCTGTCGACTTCCAGCACCAGCTCGCCGGCCTGCGGCCGGGCGCGGTGCGGCAGCGCCGGCGCTTGCGGCGGCGGCGCCATGTTGCGCCGCGAGCCGGCCGCGCCGGTGACGCGCTCCCACCAGCCCGACAGAATGGGCCACAGGCCATTGCTGGCGTACTGCAGCACCAGGATCATCAGCACGCCGAAGAAGATCAGTTCGAAGTTGGCGTTGGTATCGATCAGCTTGGGCAGGATGTTCTGCAGCTGGTCCTTGATTCCCAGGATGACCGCCGAGCCCAGCAGCGCCCCCCAGACATGGCCGGCGCCGCCGACCACGGCCATGAAGAGGTATTCGATGCCGTAGTTCAGGCCGAACGGACTGGGGCTGACCGCGCGCTGCATGTGGGCATACAGCCAGCCCGACAGGCAGGCCAGCAGCGCCGCCCACACGAAGATGACGATTTTGTAGATGCCGGTATTGACCCCCATCGACTCGGCCATGCCGGCGCCGCTCTTCAGGGCGCGGATGGCGCGGCCCGGACGCGAATCGAGCAGGTTGCGCGTCGCCCACAGCGCCAGCAGCACGAACACCCAGATCAGGTAGTAAATATGGCGTCCGCTGGCCAGCGACCAGCCGAACAGGCTGATGGGCTCGATGCCGGCGATGCCGTCATGCTTGCCGAGCCAGTCCAGGTTGCCGAACAGGTAATACAGCGAGAGCCCCCAGGCGATGGTGCCCAGCGGCAGATAATGCCCCGACAGCCGCAGCGTGATCAGCCCCAGCAGGAACGCCACCACGGCCGTCACCAGCAGGCCCACCGGCAGCGCCAGCCACGGCGAGATGTCGTATTGCGTGGTGAGCAGTGCCGTGGTGTAGGCGCCCAGGCCCACGAAGGCCGCCTGGCCGAACGAGGTCAGGCCGCCCACGCCGGTCAGCAGCACCAGCCCCAGCGCCACCATGGCGGCCAGGCCGATGTAGTTGAGTTGCGTGATCCAGAATTCGGGCGTGGCCGACAGCAGCGGCAGGCCGGCCAGCACGACGATGAATGCGATAAGCAGGAAGCGGTTCATGGCGCTTATTCCTCTTCGTCCACATGACGGCTGCTGAACGAACGCCAGACCAGAACCGGGATAATCAGGGTGAACACGATGACTTCTTTGTACGAGCTGGCCCAGAACGACGAGAAGGCCTCCAGGATGCCAACCAGCAGGGCGCCGGCCGCGGCCACCGGGTAGCTCACCAGGCCGCCGATGATGGCGCCCACGAAGCCCTTCAGGCCGATCAGGAAGCCGGTGTCGTAATACACGGTGGTGATGGGCGCGATCAGCATGCCCGACATGGCGCCGATGGACACCGCCAGGGTGAACGTCAGGCTGCCCGACATGGTGGTGCTGATGCCCACCAGGCGCGCGCCGCGCCGGTTCACGGCGGTGGCCCGCAGCGCGCGGCCGTACAGCGTCTTGCCGAAGAACAGCCACAGCGCCACGATCAGCAGCGCGCAGGTGGCCACCACGAACAGGCTTTGCGCCGACCAGGTCGAGAACCCGAGATCGACCTGCCCGCTGACGAATGCCGGCGTACGCCAGCCTTCGGCGCCGAAGAACACCAGCGCCAGCCCCATCAACGCGAAGTGCACGGCGACCGACACGATCAGCAGCACCAGCACCGTGGCCTCGGCCAGCGGCTGGTAGACGATGCGGTAGACCATCGGCCCCATCGGGATCACCAGGGCCAGGGTCAGCAGCATGTTCAGCCACAGCGAGGTGCCCTGCGCCGCATAGCTGTCGGTCAACCACAGCAGCGCCAGCGGCAGCGCCACGCAGCCGGCCAGCACCTTGGGCATGGCGCCCCACGCGCCGGTGCGCAGCGCGCGCACCAGCTCCAGCAGCAGGCACACGCCGCCCAGCAGGGGCAGCAGGTAGGCGGTGCCCGGCACGCGGCCGTCGACCAGCATGGCCAGTGTCAGGGCGCCGAAGGCGACGAACTCGCCCTGCGGAATGAAAATGACCCGCGTGACGGCGAAGACCAGTACCAGCGCCATGCCCAGCAGGGCATAAATGGCGCCGTTGACCACACCGTCTTGCAGCAGGATCAGCGCAATTGAAGAGTCCATCGAACCACTACCTTATGGGGATTTCAGGTGCCCCGACCCCACCCGGGACACGGCGCATACGACGCACCGGCCCTCAGGCCGGTGCGAGGTGAAGCAGGAGAACGCACCGCCACGCCGGTCAGGCGTCGCCGCGCGGCGCGTCCCTTGATGCCGACAGCGGTTTACAGGTCGGGCTGGTAAACCCACTTGCCGCCTTCGACCTTGACCATCACCCGCGAGCGTTCGTCGAAGCCGGCGTGGTCCGTGGCGCTCATGTTGAACACGCCCTGCGAAGCGGGCAGGTTCTTGATGCCTTCGAGGGCGTCGCGCATGGCCGCGCGGAACTCCGGCGTGCCCGGCTTGGCGCCCGACTTCAGGGCCGTCGGCAGCGCGGCCACGATCAGCTGGCCGGCATCCCACATATGGCCGCCGAAGGTGTTGGTCGAGCCGGCGCCATGCGTCTTTTCATAGGCCTGGGTGTAGGCCAGCGCCGATTGCTTGACCGGGTTGCTGTCGGGCAGTTGCGCGGCGACCAGCAGCGGGCCGGCCGGCAGCAGCATGCCGTCGCAATCCTTGCCGCACACGCGCAGCACGTCATTGTTGGCGGCGCCGTGGGTCTGGTAGATCACGCCGCCGTAGTTGCGCGCGCGCAGCTCCTTCTGGGGCAGGGCCGACGGCGTGCCCGCGCCGGCGATCAGGATCGCGTCGGGCTTGGCGCCCACCAGCTTGAGCACCTGGCCGGTCACGCTGGTATCGGTACGGCCGTACTTCTCGACGGCGGTGATCTCGATGCCCTTGGCCTTGGCCGCGGCCTGCATCACGGCCAGCCAGCCGTCGCCGTAGGCGTCGGCGAAGCCGATGAAGCCCAGGGTCTTGATCTTGGCCTTGACCATGGCGTCGGCCAGGGCGCTGGCCATCAGGGCGTCGTTCTGCGGCGTCTTGAAGACCCAGCGGCGCTTGTCGTCCACCGGCTCGACGATCTTGGCGCTGGCGGCCACGCTGATCATCGGCACCTTGGCTTCGGCGGCCACGTCCACCATGGCCAGCGAGCCCGGGGTGATCGAGGTGCCGACCAGCACGTCGACCTTGTCTTCCGAAGCCAGCTTGCGCGAGTTCTTCACGGCTTGCGTCGTATCGGTGGCGTCGTCGAGCACGATCCATTCGATCTTGGTACCGTCGACTTCCTTGGGCAGCAGGGCCACCGTATTGCGCTCGGGGATGCCGAGCGAGGCGGCCGGGCCGGTGGCGGCGATCGTCACGCCGACCTTGACCTGGGCGCTGGCGATCAGCGGCAGGCTGAGGGCAACAGCGGCCGCGACCGCGGACAAGCCGAAATGCTTGCGCATGTTTTGTCTCCTGTGTGAACCTGCCGGCGCGCCCGGGATGGAGCGCGGCAAGCCTGATTAAAGTTATACAGAAAAAAGAATTATAGGGTTAAAAGAGTATCAAATAACCACCCCGACCCCACCGGGATCAACCCTAATCCGGCGCCCAAAAATTTTCTAACGCGTTTGTTAATAGAAAATTTTTACCCGAGCCCTCCGTAGTGTCTCTAAGGGGATTCCCTGGGAAGCGCCCTCAGCGTCCCAGCACCGGCCATACGCGCTCGACCCGCGACGCCACCCAGGCCGCCACCGCCGCCTTGGCCAGGTCGCCGGGCAGGAATACCGCCACGGCCGCCCAGGCCTTGGCCATGCCCATCTGCGTGACGCCGGCCAGCCAGGGGACGCCGACGGCATAGACCACCACGATGCCGCCCAGCACGCAGGCCGCCACGTAGCCGGCCAGGCCGCGCCACGTACCGGCCGCGCGCAGGGCCAGGCGGCGCGCCAGCCAGCCGGTGACGCAGGCGCCGGCCACCATGCCCACCAGGAACCCGCCGGTCGGACCGAAGAACACGCCCAGGCCGCCGCGTCCGCCCGGCAGCACCGGCAGGCCGATGGCCGCCAGCACCAGGTACAGCAGGCAAGCCAGCGCGCCGCGCAACGGGCCCAGCATGGCGCCGGCCAGCATGGCTCCCAGCGTCTGCAGCGTCACCGGCACGGGAATCGCGGGCAGCGGAATCGGCGGCATCAGGCTCAACACCACGATCAGCGCCGCGAACAGCGCCGCCAGAACCGTATCCTTGGTCGTCATCGGGCTTCTCCTTCATGTAGATGCGGCGCGCCGGCGCGGCCCCTCAACCGCGCGCGTCGATCGCCTGTGCCACTTCCTCGGCACGTTTCAGCGTACGCACCACCAAGGGCACGAGCAACGCCAGCGGATGGGCGCCCAGGCCGCGCGCGGCCTGGGCCTCCCGGATTTCCTGATAATTGCGCCAGATTTCGGGGATGAAGCGCAAGGCCAGCGCCAGGGCCAGCGCCACCTGCGCGGCATTGAGCAGGCCCAGCCGTTCGGCCGGCCGCAGCGCGCGCTCGCACGCGTCGATGAGGGCCGGCACCGGCGTGGTCAGCGTCACGGCCATGGCCAGGCCGATCAGCGCCGCCACCCGCAGCACCACCACGGCGGCGTGCGGCCAGCCCTGCATCAGGCCGGTGAACAGACCGACCGCGAGCACGATCAACGCCAGGCCGCGGGTCTGCCGCCACCAGGCGGCCGCGCCGACGCCGCTGCGCCAGACCAGCAGCGCGGCGCCGGCCAGCACCGCCGCCAGCGCGCGCCAGTCGGACAGCAGGAACAACCCTACCCCCGCCAGCGCCAACGCCGCCAGCTTCAGCCCGGCCGGCAGGCGGTGCAGGAAACTGGCGCCGGCGACGTACAGGGGCTCGATCATGCGCAATGCTCGCGATACCAGCCCAGCACCGCCGCCGGCTCGCCGTCGGCGGCGATACGCCCGTCGACCACCGCCAGCACCCGGTCGTAGCCGGCCAGCAGGTCGAGGTCGTGGCTGACCACGATGGCCTGCTGCGGCAACGCGGCGATGGCCTCGGCCACCCGGTTGCGGTTGCGCAGGTCCAGCTGCGTCGTGGGTTCGTCGAACACCACCAGTTGCGGCGCCATCACCAGCACGGACGCCATGGCGACCAATTGGCGCTCGCCGCCGGACAGGGTGTGGCTGGTGCGTTCGGCCAGGTGGCCCACGCCCAGCCGTTCGAGCGCGGCGGCGATGCGCGCGTCGCGCTCGGCCGGCGCCAGGCCCTGCTTCTTCAGGCCGAATGCCAGGTCCTCGCGCACGATGGGAAAGACAATCTGGTTCTCTGGATTCTGGAATACGAAACCGACCCGGCGACGCACGTCCTTGGCCTGGTTGCGCGTATCCAGGCCGTCGACCAGCACCCGCCCGGAGGACGGCAGGGCCAGGCCGTTGACCAGCCGCGCCAGCGTGCTCTTGCCCGCGCCATTGGGGCCGATCACCCCCACGCGGCGTTCGGACAGGCGCAGGCTCACGCCATGCAGGACCTGTGCCTGGGGCGTGGCGACGACCGTCTGGTCAAACTCGATTAACATGGAGCGGGATTATGCCCGAACCAATTCGCACGGCGGGACTCCAAGCTGATCATGGAAAAAATTCGCAAAACCGACGCCGAATGGCGCACCCAACTTACCCCGGAAGAATACGCGGTCGCGCGGCAGAAAGGCACCGAGCGCGCCTTCAGCGGCCGATACTGGGATACCTCCACGCCCGGCATATACCGCTGCATCGGCTGTGGCACGCCGCTGTTCGCATCCGACACCAAATTCGATGCCGGCTGCGGCTGGCCCAGCTACTTCGAGCCGCTGGCGCCCGAACGCGTGCGCGAGGAGCTCGACACCAGCCATGGCATGGTGCGCACCGAGGTGCTGTGCAATATCTGCGACGCGCATCTTGGCCATGTTTTCCCGGACGGCCCCGAGCCGACCGGGCTGCGCTATTGCATCAATTCGCTGTCCCTGAAATTCGAACCGCTCGAGGACGAATGAAGAAGTTCCTGTTTGACCTGTTTCCGCTGATACTGTTTTTCGTTGCCTATCGGTACGCCGATATTTATGCGGCCACGGCCGTCGCGATTACCGCGTCCATCGCCCAGATACTCTGGCTGCGCCTCACCGGCAAGGCCATCGAGGGCATGCACTGGATAAACCTGTCGGTCATCGTGATTTTCGGCGGCGCCACCCTGTGGCTGCACAGCGACGTCTTCATCAAGTGGAAGCCCACCGTGCTGTACTGGCTGTTCGGCGGCGCGCTGCTGGGCGCGCGGTACCTGTTCGGGCGCAACCTGGTCCGCCGCCTGCTGGGCAAGCAGATCGCGTTGCCCGATCCGGTCTGGGAGCGCCTCAACCTGAGCTGGGCGCTGTTCTTCGTGGCGGCCGGCGCGGTCAACCTGTATGTGGCCTTCTCCGGCCATTTCACCGAATCCCAATGGGTCAATTTCAAGGTCTTCGGCCTGATGGGCCTGCTGGTCGCTTTCGTCATCGCCCAGTCGCTGTGGCTGGGCAAGCATCTGCAGGCGTCGGACACGCCCGATCAAGATCGAAACGAAGACTGACCAAGAAATAATCCCTTATATATGCCTGAAAATTCTGAACGAATTGAGATTATTCGCGCACGTCTTACTGCGTTAAATCCGATTATCTTGGAGATACAGGACGAGTCGCACCTGCACGCCGGGCACGAAGGCGCAAAAGGCGGCGCGGGGCACTTTCGGGTGCACATCGTAGCCTCCCGTTTCGCAGGTCTGACGCCCGTTGCCCGCCATAGGCTGGTGTATCATCATTTGCAGGATTTGCTCCCATATCCCATTCATGCACTTGCGCTGGATGCGCAAGCACCCTCTCCAGACAACGCCAAGTAAACACCCTTCAAAAGGTCAAAGGACATACATGAAACGCATCGCCATGCTGGCTGCTGCCTGCGTCATTGCCGTGCCCGCTTTCGCCCAGAACGTGGCGACCGTGAACGGCAAGCCCATTACCCAGAAGAGCCTGGATGAGTTCGTCAAGCTGGTCGTCAGCCAGGGCGCTACCGATTCGCCCCAGCTGCGTGAGCAGATCAAGCAGGAAATGATCAACCGCCAGGTGTTCGTGCAGGCGGCCGAGAAGGACGGCGTCGCCAAGCAGGCCGACGTGCAGACTGAGATCGAGCTGGCCCGCCAGGGCATCCTGGTGCGCGCCCTGATGGCCGACTACCTGCAAAAACACCCCGTCACCGACGCCCAGGTCAAGGCCGAATACGAGAAGATCAAGAAAGAACAGGCCGGCAAGATGGAATACAAGGTCCGTCACATCCTGGTCGAGGACGAAAAGACGGCCAACGACCTGCTGGCCCAGGTCAAGAGCAACAAGAACAAGTTCGACGATCTGGCCAAGAAGAACTCCAAGGACCCCGGCAGCGCCGAGCGCGGCGGCGACCTGGGTTGGGCGCCTGCCACCAACTACGTCCAGCCGTTTGCCGAGGCCGTGACCAAGCTGAAGAAGGGCCAACTGGTCGACAAGCCGGTGCAGACCCAGTTCGGCTGGCACGTGATCCAGGTCGACGATACCCGTCCGGTCGAATTCCCCGCCATGGACCAGGTGCGCCCGCAACTGGAAGAAATGCTGCGCCAGCAAACCCTGGCCAACTACCAGAAGCAATTGCGCGAACAGGCCAAGATTCAGTAAGCGCCAGGCCATCGCCATCAACAAAATTGCCCGCTTTCGCGGGCAATTTTTTTTCGGCTGCCGGGCGCCGGCGCCCGCTTCGCCTATAGGCCCAGCAGCGCCTTCAGGCCGTCCTCGTCCAGCACCGGAACGCCGAGTTCCTGGGCCTTGGTCAGCTTGCTGCCGGCATCCTCGCCCGTCACCAGGTAGGCCGTCTTCTTGGAGACCGAACCGCTGACCTTCCCGCCGGCGGCCAGGATACGGCGAGTCGCCTCATCGCGGGTCCAGTTCGGCATGGTGCCGGTCAGGACGAAGGTCTTGCCGGCCAGGCTGGTGCCCTCGGGCTCGGCCTCGGCTTGCGGGTGCACGCCCTGCTGCGTGAGCTGCTCGACGATCTCGCGGTTGTGCGGCTCGGCGAAGAAGCGCCGGATCGAGCCGGCCACCACGCCGCCCACGTCGGGCACGGCCAGCAGCGCTTCTTCGCTGGCGTCCATGATGCGTTCCATGCTGCCGAAATGGCGTGCCACGTCGCGGGCCGTCGTCTCGCCCACATGGCGTATGCCCAGCGCGAACAGCAAGCGGCCCAGAGCCGGACGGCGCGCCTGGTCGATGGCCGCCACCAGGTTTTCCGCCGATTTCTTGCCCATGCGTTCGAGCGCCGCCAGTTCGAACGCAGTCAGGCTGTAGATATCGGCCAGCGACTTGACGCGATCGGCGTCGACCAGTTGGTCGATCAGCTTTTCGCCCAGGCCTTCGATATCCAGCGCCTTGCGGCCGGCGGCATGCAGCAGGGTCTGCTTGCGCTGGGCGGCGCAGAACAGCCCGCCCGTGCAGCGGGCGATGGCCTCGCCCTCGGGGCGCTCGATCGCCGAGCCGCAGATGGGGCAGGCGGTCAGCATGACGAACTCGCGCGCGTCGGCCGGCCGCTTTTCCAGTACCGGCCCGACCACCTCGGGGATGACATCGCCGGCACGCCGCACGATCACGGTATCGCCGATGCGCACATCCTTGCGGCGGATCTCGTCTTCGTTGTGCAGGGTGGCGTTGGTGACCGTCACCCCGCCGACGAACACCGGCGCCAGGCGCGCCACGGGCGTGATCGCGCCCGTGCGGCCCACCTGGACCTCGATACCGAGCAGTTGCGTGACGGCCTCCTCGGCCGGAAACTTGTGCGCCAGCGCAAAGCGCGGCGCGCGCGCGACGAAGCCCAGCACGCGCTGCGACGGCAAGGCGTCGACCTTGTAGACCACGCCGTCGATGTCGTAGGGCAGATCGGCGCGCAGCTTGCCGATACGCTCGTAAAAGGCCAGCAGCCCGTCGGCGCCGCGCTCTCGGTGGTTGTGCCGCAGATTGACCGGCAGGCCCAGTTCGGCCAGCCAGTCCAGCATGCCGCCATGCGTGTCGCGCGGCAGCGTGGACGCCACGCGCACGCCCGGCGCGGGCTCGTCAAAGCGCGTCGGCATGCCTTCGGGCAGGCCATGGACTTCGCCCCAGCTATACGCGAAGAAACGCAACGGCCGCTGCGCCGTGATGCGCGGATCGAGCTGGCGCAGGCTGCCGGCCGCGGCATTGCGCGGGTTGACGAACACTTTCTCGCCGCGCGCTGCCTGCGTACGGTTCAGGCGTTCGAACTCGGCACGGTTCATCAGGACTTCGCCGCGCACCTCGAGTACCCGCGGCGCGCCGTGCAGGCGCAACGGCACGCCTTTGATGGTGCGGATGTTGGCCGTGACGTCCTCGCCGGTCTGCCCGTCGCCGCGCGTGGCCGCCTGGGCCAGCCTGCCCTCCTCGTAGCACAGGCTGATCGCCAGGCCGTCCAGCTTGAGCTCACAGAAGTATTCAACCTGCTGATCCAGGCCCAGCAGGCCCGCGCCGCGCAGGGTATCGGCCACGCGCTTGTCGAAGGCGCGCACGTCCTCTTCGTCGAAAGCATTGCCCAGCGACAGCATGGGCACGGCGTGGCGCACGCTGCCGAATTCGGCCAGCGGCGCGGCGCCCACGCGCTGCGTCGGCGAATCGGGCGTGACCAGCTCGGGGTGTTCGGCCTCCAGCGCTTGCAGGTCGCGCATGAGCGCGTCGTACTCGGCGTCCGGAACGCTGGGATCGTCGTGGACATAATAACGGATATTGTGCTGCTCGATCTCGGCCCGCAGGCGCGCGATCGCTTGCTGCGGCGTAGGACCTGCCTGCGCCATTATGCAAATACTCGCTGCGCCCGCGCGCTGCCGGCCGGCAGGCCGGCCTGGTCAAGCTGCTCGAACAATACCTGCAGGCGCTCGTCGATGACCGCGTCCGCGCCGTCCTGCAGGGGCCGGCCCTGGTCATCGACCAATTCGGCGCGCAGGCGGGCGGCCAGATCGCGGCCCACGTCGACCATGCGGCCGAAGGCCCGCTGGTCCGCCGGGCTGCACGGCACGTCCAGCAGCAGGTACAGGCGTTCGATGCCACCCATGCCGGCGTCGAACGCCGCGCCATCGGCGCGCGACAGCGTAAAGCGCACCGCGCCGTTGTCGGCCAGCCAGGCCAGCCGCGCGCCATCGGCGGCAAAACCCAGGTCGCGCGCCACCGCCAGCACCTCGGCGGCCGGTTGCGCAACGCCCAGCAGCAGCGTCAGGCCGACCTGGGTGTCCAGGGCGGCGCAGGTATCGTCCAGCCGGGCCGCCTGTTCCAGCACTTCCTGCTGGTCGGGGCCCTCGACGCTGGCCTCGAATCGGTCGGCCAGGTCTTGCGCGCGGGCCCAGGCCTGCGACCATTCGATGGCGGTCAGCGGGCCGCTGCGGTTGGCCAGCAACACGGCCAGCTGCATGTTGGCATAGGACTCTTCGGAATGGATGCGGGCGCGATGGCGTTGCTCGGCCGTGGCGGCGAACACGCGCAAGGGCTTGCGGCCGGCCTGCCGCAGCGACTGCAGATAAGGTAGCAGGTCGGCGCCGCGCACGGGCTCGCTGAAATGGATTTCAATCACGACCTCGCAAGCGGGATCGGGTTCTTCCTGGTCGTCGGTGTCCGGGTTGGCGGGCGCCGCGGCCGGCGCGGCACCCGCTGCGGCGCCGCCCATGCCGGGCTCACGGCGCGTCGCGCCCGCCGCCGTGCGATCCTGCGCGCCGGCGCCAAGCAGGGGATCCTGCTCGGTCGAAGGGAAATGGGCTTGCATCCTGCGGCGCACCCGGCGGTCCTGCCACCAGTTAAAGCCCAGCACCAGCAATATGAGCAGGACACCAAGGGCAATCAGCCCGATCTGCAAATCACTCATGAGAATATCCCGCGCCTAAGGCAGCGCAAATCCGAATATGGGTTTCAGGCTTCGGCGGCCATTTGCACGGCCGAGTCTATATCCACAGCAACAATACGCGATACGCCCTGCTCCTGCATCGTCACGCCGATCAGTTGCTTGGCCATCTGCATGGCGATTTTATTGTGCGAGATGAACAGGAACTGGGTCTGTTCGCTCATGTTGCTGACCAGATTGGCATAGCGTTCGGTATTGGCGTCATCCAGCGGCGCGTCGACCTCGTCGAGCAGGCAGAACGGCGCGGGATTCAGCTTGAACAGCGCGAACACCAAGGCCGTGGCCGTCAAGGCCTTCTCGCCCCCGGACAGCAGGTGGATGGTGCTGTTGCGCTTGCCCGGCGGCTGTGCCATCACCTGCACGCCCGCGTCGAGGATTTCGTCGCCGGTCATGGTCAGCCTGGCCTCGCCGCCGCCGAACAGCTTGGGGAACAACTCGCCGAAATGGCGGTTGACCGTATTGAAGGTCTCCTGCAGCAGCTCGCGGGTTTCCCGGTCGATCTTGCGGATGGCGTCCTCGAGGGTCTCCATGGCCGTCAGGAGGTCCTGCTGCTGGGCGTCGAGGAAAGTCTTGCGTTCGCGCGAGGTATTCAGTTCGTCCAGGGCGGCCAGGTTGACCGGCCCCAGCGCGTCGACCTGGCGCGAAATGCGGCCCACCTCGGACTGCAGCCAACTGGCCTTGCGCCACTCGTCGGGCATCTCGGCCAGCTCGCGGGCCAGCGTCTCGCGGTCGACCTCGCGGGCGTTGAGCTGCTCGGTGAACTGTTCCTCGGCCAGGCGGGCGGCCTGCTCCTGCAGTTGCAGTTCGGTGATGCGGGCGCGCAGCGGCTCGAGCCCGCGCTCCTGTTGCATGCGTTCCTCGTCGGCGCCGCGCATCAGGGCCGACAGGTTGTCCAGTTCCAGGCGCGCGCGCGTCAGCGCCTCTTCGCGCTCGGCGCGCAACTCCAGGGCGTCCTGCAGGCCTGCCTGCGAGGCCGAGGCGTCCAGGTCGACCAGGTCGGTTTCGAGCTGCTGCAGCTCGGTGCCGGCGCGCTGGCTCTGGTCGGCGGCCAGTTGCCGGTTGCGCTGCAGGTCGGTGATGCGCACCTGGACGCCGCGCTCGGCGAACTCGGCCTCCTGGGCGGCGCGCTCCAACTCGCGCAGCCGGGTACGGGCGGCATCGGCCTGGGCGGACAGGGTTTCGCCGTCGATCTCGGCGTCGGAGAAGCGCGATTGGTGCTCTGCCAGCTCGCCGTCGAGCGCCTCGAAGCGCACTTCGGCCTCCTCGCGGGTGGCGCGCAGGTCTTCCTCGTGCGCCGCGAGCTCCTCGAGATCCTGGCGCAGGCGGGCGGCCCGCTCGCCGGACTGTTCGGCCTGCTGCTGCAGGCGCGAATGCTCGAGCTGGATGTCGTGCACGCGCCGGGTGACTTCGGCCACCCGCTGGCGCGCCGGCGCGATGGCCTGCGATACCTGTTGCCAGGCCGCCTCGGCGCGCGCCACGGCGGCGCGGGCCTGGTCGGCGATCAACTGCTGCGCCTTGATCTCGCGCTGCAGGTTTTCGATTTCCTGCTGGCGCGCCAGCAACCCGGCCTGCTCGGAGTCGGGCGCGTAGAAACGTACGCTGTGGGCATCGACCAGGTGCCCGGCCTTGACGACGTAGGCGGCGCCGGCCGGCAGGCTGGCGCGCCCGGCCAGGGCCTGGGTCAGGTCGGCGGCGGTGTACAGGCCGGCCAGCCACTGGTTGAGCAGCGTGCGCAGGTCGGGGTCGGTGACCCGCAGCAGGCTGGCCAGCGGCGTCTGGCCCTGCGGGGCGGCCGGCGCGGGCGCGGCAGCCGGCACCTGGTAGAACGCCAGGCGGGCCGGCGGCGCGTCGTCGGCGAAGGCGCGCGCCCAGTCCAGGCTGCGCACCTCGAGCGCGGCCATGCGCTCGCGCAGCGCGGCTTCCAGGGCGGTTTCCCAGCCCGGCTCGATATGCAGCTTCTGCCACAGGCGGCCCAGGCCGGCCAGCTCGTGCTTGGCCAGCCATGGCTCCAGCGCGCCCTGCTTCTGGACGTCCTCCTGCAACTTGACCAGCGCCGCCAGGCGGGCCTCGAGGCGGGCCAGGCCCTGGGCATCCTGCTGGGCGGCGGCCTGGGCGCGGCTGCGCTCGGCGTCGGCCTCGGGCACGCGCCCTTCCAGGGTGGCCAGTTCGGCTTGCGCCGCCTCGAGCTGGTCCTCGCCGGCCAGGCGATCGCCGGCCAGCTGTTCCAGCCGCTCGGGGTCGGGCGTGTGCAGTTCGCGCAGTTCCTGCTGCAGGCGCTCGCGGCGCTGCTCCAGCGTTTGCAGCTGGCGGTCGGCGTCGCGCTGGGTCTGGGCCACCAGGGCCAGGTTCTGTTCGACGCGCGCCAGCGCGGCGCGCATGTCGTCGCGCCCGGCCGCAGCGTCGCGCACCCGGGCTTCGATGGCCGGCAGGCCGGCCTGGGCGTCCTCGGCCGCGGCGCGCGCTTCCTCGGTGCGCGCCGCGCCGGTGGCCAGGTCTTCCTCGGCCAGGGCGATCTGTTCGGTACAGTGCTCCTGCTGGGTGTTCCACTCGGCGATCTGGGCCTGCAGCTGTTCGCGGCGCGCCTGCAGGCGGTTGCGCGAATCGACCACATGGCGGATTTCGGCCTCCAGGCGGCTGACCTGGGCATTGGCCTCGTACAGCTGCCCCTGCGCCGCGTGCACCGCGTCGCTGGCGGCGTAATGGGCCTGGCGGCGCGATTCCAGCTCGGCCTCGCCAGCCCGCAGGCCGGCGATGGCGGCTTCCAGGTCGTTCTGGGCCCGCGCCATGTCCTGGTTCTTGCGCTCGCGCTCATCGCGGGCGCCGGTTTCCTTCAGCAGCCACAGCGCAAACTGCTTTTTCTCGCCGTCGGCCTGCAGCTCGCGGTATTTGCGCGCCACCTCGGCCTGGGCCTCCAGCTTGTCGAGCTGGCTGCCCAGTTCGCGCAGGATGTCCTCGACCCGGGTCAGGTTCTCGCGCGTATCGGACAGGCGGTTCTCGGTCTCGCGGCGGCGCTCTTTGTAGCGCGACACCCCGGCCGCCTCTTCGAGGAAGACCCGCAGCTCTTCCGGGCGGGCCTCGATCAGGCGGTTGATCATGCCCTGGCCGATGATGGCGTAACCGCGCGCGCCCAGGCCGGTGCCCAGGAAGATGTCGTGGATGTCGCGCCGCCGGACCTGCTGGTTGTTGACGTAGTAGCTGCTGGTGCCGTCGCGCGTCAACACGCGGCGCACGGCGATTTCCGAATAGGCGCTCCACTGGCCCGCGGCCCGCCCTTCGGTATTGTCGAATACCATCTCGACCGAGGCTCGGGCAGCCGGCTTGCGGTTGCCCGAGCCATTGAAGATGACGTCCTGCATCGACTCGCCGCGCAGTTCGGACGCCTTGGCTTCGCCCAATACCCAGCGCACGGCGTCGATGATGTTGGACTTGCCGCAGCCGTTGGGACCCACCACGCCCACCAATTGGCTGGGCACGGGGATCACGGTTGGATCGACGAAGGACTTGAAGCCGGCGAGTTTTAGCTGGGTGAGACGCACAGTACGATGACGGACGGGGTAGGTTGAACGAGGGGCGTTGAACGGACCTGCCGCACACAATAGGCGATGCGCCCCCCAGGAGGGCCGATCCAAGGCCCGTATGATACCCCAGGAGGGTAGCGCCCATCGTGAGCAAAGGTGAGCCTGGGACAAACGCGAAGCGCCGGCCGGCCGGACCGGGCGCTATACTCGCTGACACTTTTTTTCGCCAATACGGTCAATCGGACAGTGCCAGCCGTTCGGGCGGGCAGCGGGGACATTCTTGAAACGCGGGTTTTATCTGGTTATGGCCGCGCAGGCCTTCTCATCCCTGGCAGACAACGCACTGTTCATCGCGGCGATCGCCTTGATCCTGGAGTTGAGCGGGCCCGACTGGATGGCGCCCATGATGAAGTGGTCCTTCGCCCTGGCCTACGTGGTGCTGGCCGCGTTCGTGGGCGCCTTCGCCGATTCGTTCCCCAAGGGCCGGGTGATGTTCATCACCAATGCGCTCAAGGTCGCCGGCTGCATGCTGATGTTCTCGTATGCCAGCATCGGCGTGCCGACCACCTACCAGACCTACCTGGTCTGCGCGGCCTATGGCCTGGTCGGCATCGGCGCGGCCGCCTACTCGCCGGCCAAGTACGGGATCGTCACCGAAATGCTGCCGCCCGACCTGCTGGTAAAGGGAAACAGCTGGATCGAAGGGCTGACCGTGCTGTCCATCATCATCGGCACGGTGCTGGGCGGCGTGCTCATTTCCCCCCATGTCTCGAGCGTGCTGCTCGCCCACCCCTGGCTGAACAAGCTGGTCCATACGCCGGCGGAAGCCGCCATCCTGGTCATTGCGCTGGTCTACGTGATCGCCGCGCTGTGCAATCTGCTAATCCCGCCCACGCACGTGCGCTACCCCCCGCAGCAGCGCAGCCCCTTCAAGCTGGTGCGCGCATTCAGCGGCTACGTGTGCGTGCTGTGGCGCGACAAGCTGGGCCAGATCTCGCTGGCCGTGACCACGCTGTTCTGGGGCGCCGGCGCCACGCTGCAATTGATCGTGATCGAATGGGGCCGCAGCCATCTGGGCTATCGCCTGGACCAGGCTTCGGTGCTGATGGGCGTGGCGGCGGTGGGAACGGTGGTCGGCTCCATCCTGGCCGGCCGCATTCCGCTGCGCAAGGCGCTGTCGGTGCTGCCGGTCGGCGCAGCCATGGGCCTGGTGGTGCTGCTGATGCCGCTGGTCTATTCGCCCTGGAGCGTCTACCTGCTGCTGGTCACCGGCGGCCTGGCCGGCTTTTTCGTCGTTCCCATGAACGCCCTGCTGCAGCACCGCGGCCACGTGCTGCTGTCGGCCGGCCATTCGATCGCGGTGCAGAACTTCAACGAGCAGCTCAATATCCTGCTGATGGTCGCCATCTATACGGTGCTGCTGTGGCTGGAACTGCCCATCAACATCATCATCGTCATATTCGGCCTGATCGTCACCGTCCTCATGGTGGTGTTCATCCGCTGGAGCCGCCGCAACCTGTCGGCCGACCCCGCCCTGCGCGAGCAGATCGGCCAGGAAGGCCACGGCAAGGCCCTCGACTCGGCCCACTGAGGACCGCTTGCCGCCGCCTCAGCCGCGCGCCGCCAGCAGCAGGTCCTGCCAGGCGCGCGCCTTCTCGGCCGGGCTGCGCAACAGATAGGCCGGGTGGTAGCTGACCACCACGGGAATCGAGCGCCCCTCGTCGGTTTGCAGGCTGTGCACGCGGCCGCGCAAATTGCCTATCGTGGCCTCGGTGCCCAGCAGCGTCTGGGCCGCGAACCGGCCCAGCACCAGGATGCGCTCCGGGTTCAGCAGGGCAATCTGGCGCCGCAGGTAGGGACTGCAGGCGGCGATTTCCTCGGGCTTGGGATTGCGGTTGCCGGGCGGGCGGCACTTGATGACGTTGGCGATGAACACGTCGCGCTCGCGGCTCATGCCCACCGACTGCAGCATCGCATCCAGCAGCTTTCCCGAGCGGCCGACGAATGGCAGCCCCTGGCGGTCTTCCTGCTCGCCGGGCGCCTCGCCCACCACCATCCAGCGCGCTGGCTGGGCGCCCATGCCGAACACGGCGTGGCGCCGCCCCTGGCACAGGCCGCAGGCGGTGCAGTCCTGCACCAGCTGCTGCAATTGCCCCAAGTCGGCGCCGGCAGCCCGCGCCGCCACGGCGGCCCGCGCGGCCTGTCCGTCGGCCTCGGCGGCCGGCTCGGCGCGCTGCGGCGCGGCCACCGGCGGGCGCGGCGCGCGGGCCGGACTGGCCGCCGGGCCATCGGCGCGTGGGGTCGTGGCCGCCGGCCGGACGGCCTCGGCCGTCGCCACGGCCGCATTGGCGGCCTCGGCGACAGGCGCGGCGGGCGCGGCAGCCCCGGCCGCGGACGCCAATGGCGCCGGCAGCCAGGTTTTCTCGATGCCGATCTCGCGCAGCCAGATCCGCTGCAGCGGATTCGGACGCGGCGCGGCCGGCACGGCGGCCTCAGGCGCGCTCATCGCCCACCGTCGCTTCGCCCAGGGTTTTCTGCATTACCAAAGCATCCTCGCGCTTGCCCTTACCTGCGGGATAGTAATCCTTGCGCCGGCCGATGCGCAGATAGCCGTGCCGCTCGTAGAACTGCACCGCGGTGGCATTGGACGGCCGCACCTCCAGCAGCACGCCGGCCAGGCCGCGCGCGCGCGCCTGGCGCTCGCACCAGCCCAGCATCAGGCCGCCCAGGCCTTGCCGGTGCAGATGGCGCGGCACGGCGATGACCAGCAGATGCACCACGTCGGGCGCCGCCATCATCACACAAAAGCCCGCCAGCCTGCCGTCCTGGCGCAGCACACAGGCCGGATAGCCGGCCTGCAGCGCATCGGCGAAATTGCCGCGCGTCCAGGGAAAGGATTGGACCTGCGCCTCGAGTTCGGCCACTTCGTCGAGGTCGCGCTGCGCCATGGGCAGCATCTGCGTGGCGGCCAGGGCCGAGACCGCGCGCGGGTTGCCCCCCTGCCCCCGCTCGCGCTCGGCGGTGGTGAAGGCCACCTTGTCGCGCACATACAGGGGCGCGGCCAGTTCGGCGGCCACGCCGCCGCCATCCCGCCAGGCACGGCGCGCCAGGCGCGCCACTGCCTGGGCCTGCGGCCGCTCGGCCTGCACGCGCACCCAGCCAGGCGGCGCGGCTATGCTGGCCGCGTAGACCTGCCATGCATCGCCCGCCATCCGCACGCGCAACGCGCGGCCGGCGCGGGCCGACCAAGCGTCCAGGTGATGCACGGTCCAGGGCACCACCTCGCCGGCGGCGATCAGCAGCGGCGCCTGCAGCGTCTGCCACTGCCCGTCATCGCCGCGCAGGTAGACGGCCAGGTAGACCTCTTCCATGCGGGCGTCCAGCGCCACCACGACCGCGTCGTCGGCCGCCGCGCCCGAAACCTCCGCCACCGCCTCATGCGACACGACCGGCAGGACCGGGATCCCCAGTCCCAGGGCGATGCCCTGCGCCACGCCGCACGCCACCCGCAAGCCGGTGAACCCGCCCGGCCCCTGGCCGAAGGCGACCGCCTGCAGGGCTTCGGGCGCCAGGCCGGCGCGTACCAGCAATTCCCGTGCCATGGGCAACAAGCGTTCGGCATGCTCCTGGGCGCCCTCGTGCTCCAGCACGGCGACGACGGGTTCGGCCCCGTGCTCGGTGAGCAAGGCCACGCCGCAGCGGGAAGACGAAGTTTCGAAGGCAAGCAGGTTTAGATCCATAGGGGCGGATTGTACGAAATCGGGCGCTTCACCTAGTATGTAAGGGGGATTTCAACCGTAGCGCGCAATGTGTAATATCTTGTGAACACCCACTAGCCGCTGGTTCTTGTCACTGTTACATTTCCGGCCATGAACACGCAAAACACCACTCCTACCCGCAAGATCCTGGTCGTCGACGATGATCCCCGACTGCGCGATCTCCTGCGCCGCTATCTGTCGGAACAAGGGTTCAATGTATTCGTGGCCGAAGATGCCAAGGAAATGGGCAAACTGTGGCAACGCGAACACTTTGACCTGCTGGTTCTCGACCTGATGCTGCCGGGCGAGGATGGCCTGTCGATCTGCCGCCGCCTGCGCGGCGGCCACGACAATACTCCCATCATCATGCTGACCGCCAAGGCCGAGGAAATCGACCGGATCGTCGGCCTGGAAATGGGAGCCGACGATTACCTGTCCAAGCCCTTCAACCCGCGCGAACTGCTGGCCCGCATCAATGCGATCCTGCGCCGCCGCGGCACCGAAGAGCACCCGGGCGCGCCCAGCCAGGAAAACGAGTCGATCGCCTTCGGCCCGTACGTCCTGAACCTGTCCACGCGCACCCTCACCCGCAATGGCGAGCAGGTGCCGATCACGACCGGCGAATTCTCGGTCCTGAAGGTTTTTGCCCGCCATCCCAAGATCCCGCTGTCGCGCGACAAGCTGATGGAACTGGCCCGCGGACGCGAATACGAGGCGTTCGACCGCAGCCTGGATGTGCAGATTTCGCGTCTGCGCAAATTGATCGAACCCAACCCGTCCAAACCCGTTTTCATCCAAACCGTCTGGGGCCTGGGATACGTTTTCGTTCCGGATGGCGGCAGTTGACCTAATGGCCCGCCCCGGGCAGGAGCGCCGTCTCGTGCCCCGCATGCGCAGACTGTTCAGAAACCTGACCTCGCGGTTGCGTCTCGGCCTGTTCGGACGCACCTTTCTGCTGCTCGCGGCACTGATGCTGGTCAGCCTGGGCGCCTGGCTGCAAGTCTTCTTCAGCATGGAGCTGGGGCCGCGCGCCAATCAGATGGCGCAGCGGGTGATCACGGCCGTCAATATCACGCGTACGGCCCTGGTCTATTCGCATACGGACGAGCGCAGCAAGCTGCTGCTGGACCTGGCCACCAACGAAGGCATCCAGGTCTACCCGCGCGAGCTCACCGACTTCACCGAGGCGCTGCCCGACGACGACTACTGGCAACGGGTCGCGCAGCATATCCGCGTGCGTTTCGGACCCGAAACCCAGATCGCCTGGGGGGTCAACCAGGTACCCGGCTTCTGGGTCAGCTTCCAGATCGACCAGGACCTGTACTGGCTGGTCTTCGAGCGCGAGCAGATCGGCCTGACCGGCGGCATCGAATGGCTGGGCTGGGGCGCCACGGCGCTGCTGCTGTCGCTGGTCGGCGCGGCCGTCAGCGTGGGGTTCGTCAACCGGCCGCTGTCGCGGCTGGCGCGCGCCGCCCAGGTGCTCTCGCGCGGCGAAACGCCCGCGCCGCTGCCCGAGCAAGGTCCGCTGGAAATCCGCGACCTGAATGCCTCGTTCAACCGCATGGCCAAGGACCTGCGGCAGGCCGAGGCCGATCGCGAGCTCATGCTGGCCGGCATTTCACACGACCTGCGCACGCCGCTGGCGCGCATGCGCCTGGAAATCGAGATGAGCGGCGTCTCGGAGGACGCCCGCCAGGCCATCGACGAGGACCTCGGCCAGATCGACCACAGCATCGGGCAGCTGATGGAATACGCGCGCCCGGCCGGAACCCTGCCCCAGCTCGCCACCGACATTTCGTCGGTGCTGGCCGAGCTGTATGAGCGCGAGCGCAGCCATACCGCCTCGCTGGGCGGCGAGCTGGAAGCCTCGATCGATCCGGGCCTGCGGGCGCGCATCACGGCGCTGGATCTCAAGCGCATCGTCAGCAATCTGATCGAGAACGCGCGCCGCTACGGCCGCTCGTCCGACGGACTGGCCCACCTGGCCATCAGCGTGCATTCGGAAGGCAATATCCTGGCGATCGAAGTGGCCGACCGCGGCCCCGGCATCGCCCCCGAGGAAGTCGACCGCCTGCTGCGTCCGTTTTCGCGTGGAGAAGCGGCCCGCACCGGCGTCAGCGGCGCGGGGCTAGGCCTGGCGATCGTCGAACGCCTGCTCAAGCACGTGGGCGGCTCGCTGCGCATGCTGCCGCGCCAGGGCGGCGGCCTGATCGCGCGGATAGAGTTACCCAAAGCCAAATTTAGAAATTATCAATTAGACAGCGAAAACCAATAGCGTAGAATTTAGGGCTTGAGGCCTTGCCTGCCTTAATTCCACCAACTTACTGGGAGCACCACATGAAAACTGTTGGCGACAAACTCGAGCCTTTCAAGGTTACCGGCGTCAAGCCCGGCTTCAACCAGCATGAAGAAAACGGCGTTTCGGCTTTCGAGGACATCACCGAAAGCTCCTTCCCCGGCAAGTGGAAAGTGATCTATTTCTACCCGAAGGATTTCACCTTCGTGTGCCCGACCGAAATCGTCGGCTTCAACAAGCTGGCCAAGGATTTCGAAGACCGCGACGCCGTCCTGCTGGGCGGCTCGACCGACAACGAATTCGTCAAGCTGGCCTGGCGCCGTGAGCACCCGGACCTGAACAAGCTGGGTCACTACCAGTTCGGCGACACCACCGGCGCGCTGATCGATCAGCTGGGTGTGCGTGAAAAGGGTGCCGGCGTCGCGCTGCGCGCCACTTTCATCGTCGACCCCGACAACACGATCCAGCACGTTTCGGTGAACAACCTGAACGTCGGCCGCAACCCTGAAGAAGTGCTGCGTCTGCTCGACGGCCTGCAAACCGACGAGCTGTGCCCGTGCAACCGTTCGGTTGGCGGCGCCACGCTGTAATTTCCCCGGCCCGGCTCGTCCGGGCTTTCATTGCTCCAGACTATAGGGAAAAACTATGGAATTCCTTTCTACCATTAAGGATCAACTGCCGGATTGGGCCAAGGACATCCGCCTGAATCTGGACGCCGTGATCGCACGCTCCACCCTGGCGCCGGAAGACGCCCTGGGCGCCGCGCTGTCGGCCGCGTTCGCCGCGCGCAGCCAGTTGCTGATCGACGCCTTCAAGGGTGCGCTGTCGGAGACCGACGCCAATGCCGCCCTGACCGCTTCGGCGCTGATGGGCATGAACAACACCTGGTATCCGTACGTCGAAATGACCGGCGACGCCCAGCTCAAGAGCCTGCCGGCGCAGCTGCGCATGAATGCCTACGCCACCCATGGCGGCGTGGACAAGAAGCGCTTCGAGCTGTTCGCGCTGGCCGCCTCGATCATCGGCAAGTGCCATTTCTGCGTGCAGTCGCACTACGAAAACCTGAAGAAGGACGGCCTGACCGTCGAACAGCTGCGCGACGCGGGCCGTATTGCCGCCGTCGTCAACGCAGCCGCCCTGGCGCTGGCCGCGCAGGGCAAGTAAGCGCCCCCCGCGGTGCGCCGGCCTCCCCCGCCGGCGGCCGCAGCCGGCCCCTGCGCGGGGCCGGCACTCATTCCTTTCCCTCGCCCAGCCGCCGCCACTCGCGCGGCGAGCAGCCCAGCGCCCGATTGAACATGGCCGTGAACGCGCTCGGGCTCTGATAGCCGAGATCCAGCGCCACGTCGGTGACCGCCTGGCCGTCGCCCAGCCGCCGCACGGCGTCCAGCAGGCGGGCCTGCTGGATCCAGCGCGCGAAGCTCAGGCCCGTTTCGTCGAGAAAACGCCGGTACAGCGTGCGCGCGCTGAGCTTCAGCCGGCGCGCCTGCGCCTGGGCGCTGTCGAATGCCGACAGGTCGGCCAGCGCCCGCTCGCACAGGCCACGCAGCGCCGCGCTCTCGGGCAGCGGCAGATCGAGGCCGCAGCGCGGCAGCCGCCGCAGTTCGGCCACCATCAAGGCGCTGAGCAGGCCATATTCCTCGTCCAGCGCGCCGTCGCTGGCCTCGTGGCGCTGGGGCGCGTCGCGGGTGGAGGGCGCATCGGTGCTGGCGCGCACCACCAGCTCGCGCATCAGCGCAGTCATGTCCAGCACGGCGCAATCGTCGGGCATGCCCCGCACCAGCGCCGCGTCGATGTACAAGGACCGCATGTCGACCGCGCTGCTCATGCGGATTTCGTGCACCGTGCGCGCCGGGATCCATAACGCGCGCATCGGCGGCACCACCCACAGCCGGCGCCGGGTCGCGACCCGCATCACCCCCGACGAGCCGCACAGGAACTGCGCGCGATCGTGCCAATGCGGCTTGACGTGCGCGTCGGCCGGATAGCGGTTGCGCCGCGTGACGACAGCCGGCGCGCGTGCATGGGCAACCGAGATGGCTTCGGCGGCGGGTTTGTCCATTTCTCGATAGTTTTGGTCAAATTCAAGAAGGACAGAATAGCGCAGCCAGCGCACACTGGCATGCATCCTCATTACGACGCCTTCGCCATGGACGCTCCCGCAGCAAGCACGCCCGCCCCTCCCGCCGCCTTCCCGCGCAGCGTGACGCTGTTGCTGAACGTCGCGCACGCGCTGGACCATATGTTCCTGCTGATCTTCGCGACGGCGGTCGCGGCCATCGCGGCCGATTTCGGTTTTGCGCGCTGGGAGGACCTCATGCCCTTCGGCGTGGCGGCCTTCTTCCTGTTCGGCCTGGCATCGTGGCCGACCGGCCGCCTGGGCGACCTGTAGGGCCGGCGCCGCATGATGCTGCTGTTCTTCTTCGGCCTGGGCGCGGCCGCGCTGCTGTGCGCACTGACCCGCAATGCCTGGCAGCTGGCCGGCGCGATGGCGCTGATCGGCGCATTCGCCGCCATCTACCATCCGGTGGGCATTCCCATGATCGTGCAGCACGCGACCAACCCGGGCGCGGTCATCGGCGTCAACGGGCTGGCCGGCAACCTGGGCGTGGCCCTGGCGGCGCTGGTCACCGGCGTGCTGGTCCAATGGCTGGGATGGCGGGCGGCCTTCGCAGTGCCCGGACTGCTGTCGATCGCGTGCGGCCTGCTGTTCATGCGGGTATGCCCCGCCGAGGACGAGCCGCCGGCCCGCCGCAAGAGCCGCGCCAGCGTGCTGCTCGACCCGCGCCAGCTGGCGCGGGCGTTCGCGGTCATGACGGCGGCCGCCGTCACCGGCAGCCTGCTGTTCAACTTCACCACCAACGGCAATGCCCAATTGCTGGACCAGCGTTTTCGCGGCATCGTCGAAGACCCGGTCGCCCTCGGCGCCATGCTGGCGTTCATCTATGTGGTGGCATCGCTCACGCAGGTGGTGGTGGGGCGCCTGATCGACCGGGTCGCGCTCAAGCCGCTCTACCTGTGCATGGTGCTGGCGCAGATCCCGCTGCTGGCCTGGGCGGCCGTGGCGCAGGGCTGGGCCCTGTTTGCCGCGCTGCTGGGAACCATGGTGTTCATTTTCGGCGCGATCCCGTTCACCGACGCGATGATCGTGCGCTATGTAGACGACCGCAGCCGCTCGCGCGTGGCCGGCATGCGGCTGACGGTGTCGTTCGGCGTCAGTTCGCTGGCCGTGTGGCTGCTGGGGCCGGTGGTCAAGCAGGCAGGCTTTGGCAGCCTGTTCGTGGGCATGGCCGTCATCGCCGCCTGCACCGCCACCATGGTGCTGCTGCTGCCCAGCGAGCGGCCCGAGCCGCAAAGCGCCCCGGCCGCCTAGCGGCCGGCCCTAGCCGGCGCGCGCCAGCAGCACCACCACGTTGGCGGCAATCCCTTCCTTGCGGCCCAGGTAGCCCAGGCCTTCGTTGGTCTTGGCCTTGATGTTGACCGCGCCGGCGTCCAACGCCAGATCGGCGGCAATATTGGCCACCATGGCGGCCGCGTGCGGGCCGATCTTGGGCGCCTGCGCATGGATGGTCGCGTCGACGTTGACCGGCGCCCAGCCCGCCGCGCGAACCTTGTCGAACGCCGCCCGCAGCAGCACCCGGCTGTCGGCGCCGCGGTAGGCCGGGTCGGTATCGGGAAAATGGCGGCCGATATCGCCCAGGCCGGCCCCGCCCAGCAGGGCGTCGGTCACCGCATGCAACAGGACATCGGCGTCGGAGTGCCCCAGCAGGCCGTGCGTGTGGGCGATGGTGACGCCCCCGATGATCAAGGGCCGGCCTTCGACCAGCGCGTGCACATCGAAGCCCTGCCCTACGCGAAACGGGATATTCATAGCCATTTTTCCATCAGTTCGAAATCATCGGGCCAGGTCACCTTGAAATTGCGCAACGCGCCCGCCACCAGGCGCGGGGCATGGCCGGCCGCCTCCACCGCCGACGCCTCGTCGGTAACGGCCAGGCCCGCGGCCCGCGCGCGCGCCAGCGCGTCGCGCAGCAAGCCGGCGCGAAACATCTGCGGCGTCTGGGCCAGCCACAGGCCGTCGCGATCGACGGTGCGCGATACGCGCTGCCGGCCCGCCTTGACGGTATCGGCTACCGGCAGGGCCAGCAGGCCCCCGACCGCATCGTCCAGGCAGGCGTCGATCAGGCGCGCCAGCGCCGCGGCCGGCAAGCCCGGCCGGGCGGCGTCGTGCACCAGTATCCAGTCGTCGGCGTCCGCCCCGCTGTCGGCCAGGGCCGCGGCCACCGTGTCGACGCGGTTCGGGCCGCCGCATGGGCGCCATACGGTACGCGGCAGGCCAGCCAGCGCCTGCTCGACCCAGCCGTCGCCGGCGCTGACCGCCACGCGCACCTGGACGATGCGCGGATCGGCCAGCAGGGCGCGCACCGCGTGGCGCAGCATGGGCTGCCCGGCCAGCGGGCGATATTGTTTCGGAACGGCCGCCTCGCCGGGCAGGCTGGCGCGCGCGCCGATGCCGGCGGCCGGCACGATAGCGATCAGGGACTCGGACATGTTGCGGTGATTTTATAATCTTTGCCCTGATGCCTGATCTCACTCCGCCCGCCGTGCCCATCCCCGCCACCGCCACCACCCTGTCCGCCCTCAAGCCGGGAGCGCGCTTTACGCAGCCCCGCCCGCCCGGATCCGGCGACGGATGGCTGCTGGCGGACCTGGCCCGCCAGGCCAGCAAGCCGCTGGTGGTGCTGACGGCCGACCCGCTGGAGGCCCAGCGGCTGGCCGATGAAATCCCGCAATTCGCGCCCGAACTGCGCGTGCGCCAGTTGCCCGACTGGGAAACCCTGCCCTACGACGCGTTCTCGCCCCACCAGGACCTGATCTCGCAACGCCTGCGCACGCTGCACGCGCTCATGAACCAGGGCGTGGACATCCTGACCGTGCCGGTCACCACCGCCCTGTACCGCCTGGCGCCGCCCGCCTTCCTGGCCGCGTATACGTTTTCGTTCAAGCAGAAGGACCGGCTCGACGAAGCGGCCCTGCGCGCGCAGCTGACGCTGGCCAACTACAGCCACGTCACCCAGGTCACCGCGCCGGGCGAATTCTGCCTGCGCGGCGGCCTGATCGACCTGTTTCCCATGGGTTCGGTGGTGCCCTACCGGCTGGACCTGTTCGACGATGAAATCGAATCGATCCGCAGCTTCGACGTCGACACGCAGCGCAGCCTGTATCCGGTGGGCGAAGTGCAGTTGCTGCCCGGCCGCGAGTTTCCCATGGACGAAGAGGCGCGCAACCGCTTCCGGGCGCGGTTTCGCGAAGTGTTCGAAGGCGACCCCTCCCGCGCCCTGCCGTACAAGGGCATCGGCAACGGCATCGCGTTCGCCGGCATCGAGTATTACCTGCCCCTGTTCTTCGAGCAGACCGCCACCCTGTTCGATTACCTGTCGGCCGACACGATCACCGTCACGGTGGGCGACATCGACGACGCCATGCAGCGCTTCGCCCATGACACCCGCAGCCGCTACGACTTTCTCAAGGTCGACCGCGAACGGCCGGTGCTGCCGCCGGACACGCTGTTCCTCGACCACGAGGCGCTGTTCGCGCGCCTGAAGGACTTCCCGCGCCTGGCCTTGACGGCGGAGCGGTCGCATCCGGACTTCGCCGCCGCGCCCGATGTCGCCGTGGCGCGCCGCGCCGACGACCCCGTGGCGCGCCTGCGCGCGCTGCTGGCGCAGACCGGCGACCGCGTGCTGCTGTGCGCCGATTCGGCCGGCCGGCGCGAGACGCTGGCGCAAATGCTGGGCGAACACGGCCTGGCGCCCGAGGCCCAGGCCGATTCGATCCAGGCCTTCCTGGACGACGGCGCGCGCTTCGGCCTGGCCGTGGCGCCGCTGTCGGCCGGCTTCGGCGCGCCCGGCGGCGCCCTGCTGTTCCTGACCGAGAACGACCTCTACCCCGGCCATGCCGGCGCCACCCGGCGCGGCAAGCGCACCCAGGAACGCACCAGCAATGTCGAAGCCATGGTGCGCGACCTGGCCGAACTGCGCGCCGGCGACCCGGTGGTGCACGCCCAGCACGGCATCGGCCGCTACCACGGGCTGGTCAACATGGACATGGGCGAAGGCGAGATGGAGTTCCTGCATCTCGAATACGCCAGCGGCAGCACGCTGTACGTGCCCGTGTCGCAGCTGCACGTCATCGCCCGCTACAGCGGCGCCGACCCGGACGCCGCCCCCCTGCACCAGCTCGGTTCGGGCCAATGGGACAAGGCGCGCCGCAAGGCGGCCAGGCAGGTGCGCGACACCGCGGCCGAACTGCTGGCCCTGTATGCGCAGCGCGCCGCCCGCGAAGGCTATGCCTTCAAGCTGCCCATGAGCGACTACGAAGCCTTCGCCGAAGGTTTCGGCTTCGAGGAGACGCCCGACCAGGCGGCCGCCATCCAGGCCGTCATCATGGACATGACCTCGGGCCGCCCCATGGACCGGCTGGTATGCGGCGACGTGGGCTTCGGCAAGACCGAGGTCGCGCTGCGCGCCGCCTTCCTGGCCGTGGCCAACGGCAAGCAGGTCGCGCTGCTGTGCCCCACCACCTTGCTGGCCGAGCAGCATGCCCAGACGTTTTCCGACCGCTTCGCCGACTGGCCGGTGCGCGTCGTGGAGCTATCGCGGTTTCGCTCCGCCAAGGAGGTGGCTGCCGCCGTCGAAGGCATCAACGACGGCCGCGTGGACATCGTCATCGGCACGCACAAGATCCTGTCCAAGGACGTGCGCTTCAAGCGGCTGGGCCTGGTCATCATCGACGAGGAACACCGCTTCGGCGTGCGCCAGAAGGAAACCCTCAAGGCGCTGCGCGCCGAGGTCGACGTGCTGACCCTGACGGCCACCCCGATCCCGCGCACGCTGGGCATGTCGCTGGAAGGCATCCGCGACTTCTCCGTGATCGCGACGGCGCCGCACAAGCGGTTGGCCATCAAGACCTTCGTGCGGCGCGAGGACGGCAGCACCATACGCGAAGCGCTGCTGCGCGAGCTCAAGCGCGGCGGCCAGGTGTATTTCCTGCACAACGAGGTCGAGACCATCCACAACCGGCGGGCGCGCCTCGAAGAACTGGTGCCCGAGGCGCGCATCGCGGTCGCCCACGGCCAGATGCCCGAACGCGAGCTGGAACAGGTCATGAAGGGCTTCTACCAGCAGCGCCACAACGTGCTGCTGTGCACCACCATCATCGAAACCGGCATCGACATCCCCACCGCCAACACCATCGTCATCCACCGCGCCGACCGCTTCGGCCTGGCGCAGCTGCACCAGCTGCGCGGCCGCGTCGGACGCTCGCACCACCAGGCCTACGCCTATCTGCTGACGCCGGGCGAGGATGCCATCACGAACAACGCCAAGAAGCGCCTGGAGGCCATCCAGGCCATGGAAGAGCTCGGTTCGGGCTTCTACCTGGCCATGCACGACCTGGAAATCCGCGGCACCGGCGAAATCCTGGGCGACTCGCAATCGGGCAACATCCAGGAGGTGGGCTTCTCGATGTACAACGAGATGCTCAACGAAGCGGTGCGGGCGCTGAAGGCGGGCGAGGAGCCCGACCTGGACGCGCCCTTCAACCTGGCCTGCGAAGTCAACCTGCACGCGCCGGCGCTGCTGCCGTCGGACTACTGTCCGGACGTGCATGGCCGCCTGGCCATCTACAAGCGCCTGTCGCATGCCGACGGCGAAGACGACCTGATCCGCATCCAGGAAGAACTCATCGACCGTTTCGGTAAACTGCCCGAAGCCGCGCAGACGTTGCTGGCCACGCACCGCCTGCGCCTGGCCGCGCAACCGCTGGGCATCGTCAAGATCGACGCCAGCGAAACGCAGGCCCTGCTGCAGTTCGGTGCCAAGACCACGGTCGACCCCTTGCGCATCATCGAGCTGGTGCAGCGCCAGCGCCATATCAAGCTGTCCGGCCAGGACAAACTGCGGGTGGAGATCAAGGCGCCTCAGATCGCCGCCCGCGCCGACGCAGTGCGCGCCGTCCTGCGCGCACTGAAATAACCGCCGCGCTCGGCGCGGCCCGGAATCCTCGATCCATGACTATCCATCACCTCGTCATCCAGTCTCCCGCCCTGGCGGCCGAACACGCCGAACAGCTGGCGGCGCTGGCCCAGGCCCACGGCGTGACGCGCATCAGCACCACCGCGGCCCGCCTGCTCGACGTACAGCAGGATGCCGACACGCGCGCCCAGGTGCGGCATTGGGCCGAAACGCACGGCGTCGACGCCGCCTTCGTGCCCGCGGGCCTGGCGCTGGCCGACTGCCGCATCCTGGCGATGGACATGGACTCGACGCTGATCAACATCGAGTGCATCGACGAAATCGCGGCCGTCGCCGGCGTGGGGGCCCAGGTGGCCCAGATCACGGAAGCCGCCATGCGCGGCGAAATCAAGGACTTCTCGGAAAGCCTGCGCCGCCGCGTGGCGCTCCTGGCCGGCACGCCGGCCGCCGCGCTCGAACGCGTGTACGCCGAGAAGCTGCGCCTGAACCCGGGCGCCGAACGCCTGCTGGCCAGCGTCCAGGCGGCCGGCATCCAGACCCTGCTGGTCTCCGGGGGGTTCACCTTCTTCACCGAGCGGCTGCGCGAGCGCCTGGGGCTGGACCACGCCCATGCCAACACGCTGGAAGTCGACGCCGACGGCAAGCTGACCGGACGCGTGCTGGGCGACATTCTCGACGGCGACGCCAAGGCCGCGCACCTGGCCGCGCTGGCGCAGCGCCTGTCGGCCCGCCCCGAGCAGATCATCGCCATCGGCGACGGCGCCAACGACCTCAAGATGCTGGCCCGCGCCGGCTTCGCCGTCGCCTACCACGCCAAGCCCATCGTGCGCGAGCAAACGCCCTACGCCCTGAACGTATGCGGCCTGGACGGCGTGCTGAACTGGTTCGAGAAGTAAGCCACGCACAGGGTGCCTGTCCCCGCCGGGATCCGGTGCCTGTCCCCGCGGGGACAGGCACCTCGCGACGGCCTCCCGCCGCCCGGCCGGCCCGAGCGCCTTACGCCGGCTGCTTGCCCAGCGGGATGGGACCCGCATCCTTCACGAACCGCAGAAGCAGCCGCGCGGCCGGACTCAGGCTGCGCGTCGGCAGATGCAGAAACCCCAGGGGACGGCGCACCCGCGGCGCATGCAGCCGCAATACCTTCAGCCCGGCGACGTTGCATACCTCGATGGCGGTGGTGGGCAGAACGGAAACGCCCAGCCCTGCCCGCACCATGCCGATGGCGGTGGTGATAAGACTCACCTCGCGCTTGGGACGCTTCGAGATGCCGTTGGCCGCGAAGGCTTCGTCGACCAGCATCCTCACGTGGCTCTGGTAACTCATGCCTATCAAGGGCGATTCCGCCAACTCGCTCCAGCGGACCAGGGTGCGCCTGGCCAGGGGATGATCCTGCGGCACGACCGCGACCAGTTCATCGTGCGCCAGCAGGTCGAACTCCAGTCCGTCCTGCTCGACCGACGGACTGCCCACGCCATAGTCGATATCGCCGGTTCTCAGCATCTCGTGAATGCTGCGGTTTTCGGTCATGGCGTCCTTCAGGATCACCTTGATGCGCGGATAGGCCTGCTCCACGCGCGCGATCAGGGATGGGATCCAGGTGTTGCTGAGCGACGGAATGCACGCCAGCGTGACGGTGCCGCCGCGCGGCGAGGCGGCACCACGCACATCCTCGATCACGACCTCGAGATTGGCCAGGATCCGCTGCAGCTCCGGCAGCAGTTCGCGCCCGGTGGTGGTCAGCTCGGCGCCCCGGCGCGTACGCGTGAACAGGACGACTCCAAGCTGGGCCTCCAGCTTCTGGATCATGGCCGTCAGCGCCGGCTGCGTCACGTGCAAGGCCTGCGCCGCCTGCGAGAAGCTGCGGCTGCTTGCGACCTCGATGAAGGCGGTCAACTGCCTGAAGGTCACGTTCATGGCGTCATAACTTAAATTGAATTAACTATAAACAGAATAGATTATACGAATCAAACATTTACGGGTGTAATGGCGTCGCCTTCAGGCCAACCATCGATAACAGGCGTATCAACATCGCCTTCCGGAGACGCAGCAACATGCTATTGCACCGAGTACTCATTTCCCTCGCCACGGGCGTGCTGACTTTGGGGGTGCTTGGCGCCGCACACGCCGACGCCTATCCGACCAAGCCGATCAGGCTGGTGGTGCCCTATCCGCCCGGAGGAATTACCGATATCGCCGCGCGCGGCCTGGCGCGCGCCATGAGCGAGGAACTGAAGCAGTCGGTGATCGTGGAGAACCGCGCGGGCGCGGGCGGCATCATCGGCTCGGATTATGTGGCGCGAGCGCCCGCCGACGGATACACGCTGTTGATCGGCACCAGCGCGACCCATGGAACGAACCCCAGCACCTACGCCAACCTGCCGTACAGCGCGACCGGCAGTTTCGAACCGGTCGCCGCCGTGGCATCCAGCCCGCTGCTGGTGGTCGTCAACCCATCGTCCCCAGTGCGGGACGTCCAGGGCCTGATCGCGCACCTGAAAGCCAACCCGGGCAAGGAATCCTATGCGTCCACCGGCACCGGCGGCTCGCTGCACCTGACGCTGGAGCTCTTCAAGCTGATGACCGGGACCGATATCCAGCATGTGCCCTACAAGGGCAGCGCTCCCGCGCTGACCGACCTGATCGGCGGCCATGTCCAGCTGATGTTCGACAACATGCCCTCGTCGCTGCCGCAGGTCAAGGCTGGCAGCCTGCGCGCCCTGGCCGTGACGGGCCCGCAACGTTCGGCGCTGGTGCCGGAACTGCCTACCGTGGCCGAAGCCGTCCCCGGGTTCTCGTCGGCCTCGTGGGTCGCGCTGTACGCGCCGAAGAACACGCCGGCCGCGATCGTGCAAACGCTCAACGCCGCGGCCAACAAGGGCCTGAAGTCGCAAGAGGTATTGGCGCAGTTCTCCGCCGCGGGGCTGGAGCCGACCGGCGGCACATCCGCCGCGCTGGACAGTTTCATGCGCGCGGAAATCGCCAAGTGGGCCGAGGTCGTCAAGAAGATCGATCTGCCGCCGTCGAAGCTGTAGCAGCCGCCGCACGCCGCCGCCTGGCCAGCCTCCCAGCTATCCACACCAGATGAAACCCCATGCAAGCACACACTGAATCACCACCCGACGCGCGAACCAGCACCGGCAGCTGGGCGCGCCAGGATCTGAGCGCCTACCAGGCGGCCAATGCGATCGCCGACGTGCTGAAGGCCGCGGGCGTCGCCCAGATCTTCGGCCAAAGCTGTCCGACGGCCCTGTTCCTGGCCGCCGATGCGATCGGTATCCGCCAGATCGGCTACCGGACGGAGAACGCGGGCGCGGCGATGGCCGACGGCGCCGCTCGCGTCGGACGCCAGCTGACCGTGATCACGGCGCAAAACGGTCCGGCCGCGGCCCTGCTGGTCGCCGGCTTCTCCGAGGCGACCAAGGCATCCGTGCCCATCCTGGCCATCGTGCAGGAGGTGCCGCGCGCCAACGCGGACAAGAACGCATTCCAGGAGCTGGACCACGTCCAGCTGTTCGCCTCCTGCGCGAAATGGGTACGCCGGATCGACGTGGCCGAACGCGCCGCGAAGTACACCGAGCGCGCGATACGTATCGCGACATCCGGCCGGCCCGGTCCGGTGGTACTGCTGGTATCGCAGGACGTCCTGACCACGGCCTGCCCGCAGGCGCGGCCGGTGGCGCAGGACAGCGACGAGCCGCTGGGCCGCTTCCCGCTGGACCGGACGGTTCCGGTGGCAGGCCGCCTGGCGCAGCTTGCCCAGCGCCTGCTTGACGCGAAGCGGCCCCTGGTCGTGGCTGGAGGCGGCGTCCATCTTTCGGGCGCCTGCGACGCCCTGGCCCGGCTGCAGTCCCTGGCCGGCCTGCCCGTGGCCACCACCAACATGGGCAAGGGCGCGATCGACGAAACGCATCCGCTCTCCCTGGGGGTGATCGGCAACGCCATGGGCACGCGCAGTCCGGCCAAGCATTTCATGGATTACGTCCGGAGCGCCGACTTCGTGCTGTTCGTCGGCACCCGCACCAACGAGAACGGCACGGCGTCGTGGTCGCTGTTTCCCGAGCAGGCGCAATATGCCCAGATCGACATCGACAGCGAGGAAGTCGGCCGCAATTACGGGGCCATGCGCTTTGCCGGCGACGCCGCCGCCACGCTGCAGGCGCTTGGCGATGCCCTGCAGGGGCGCGGCCAGGCCGTAGCGGCGCGCAGGATGGCCGAGCTGGCGCCGGCATTCGAAGCCTGCCGCCAGGCCCACCGCGCCGAACTCGCGCCCTACGCGCAGAGCGACGCCTCGCCCATGCGGCCGGAACGGATCATGGCTGAGTTGCGCGCAAGCCATGGCGACATCATCTGGGTCGCCGATGCCAGCTACTCGTCCATCTGGCTTGCCCAGTTCATCCCCTGCACCCAGGCGGGAACGCGATTCGTCACGCCGCGTGGCATCGCCGGCCTGGGATGGGGCGTCCCGATGGCGATCGGCGCCAAGATCGCCCGGCCGGGCGCCCGCGTGATTTGCCTGACCGGCGATGGCGGCTTCGCCCATTGCTGGGCCGAACTGGAAACGGCTCGCCGGCACGAGGTGCCCGTCACGATCGTGGTGCTCAACAACGGTGTGCTCGGGTTCCAGATCAACGCCGAAGAAAGCCGTTTCGGCACCCATACCGACGTTTGCCACTTCGGCGCCATCGATCACGTCGCGATCACCAAGGCATGCGGCTGCGATGGCGCCAGCGTGAGCGACGCCGCTTCGCTGCGGCAAGCCATGGCGGCGGCCGAACGCAGCCCGGTCCCGTTCGTGATCGACGTGAAAACCGAGCCCTCGGCCTTTCCGCCGATATCGGCGTTCGAATCCCAGCTCCGGCCCCTCGGCGGCGAGACGCCATGACGCCGCGCGAACAGCCCCGGTTCCGCGGCAAGCGGGCGCTCGTGACGGGCGCGGGCGCCGGCATAGGCCGCGCCATCGCCCTGGCGCTGGCCAAGGACGGCGCCCATGTCTGCGTGCTGGATGCCGACCATGCGGCCGCCGACGAAACGGCGGCGATGGTGCGCCAGCTGGGCGCGGAAGCGGCGGCTATCGTGCACGACATGGGATGCGCATCCGTCGTCGCGTCGATCGCGTCGATGCAGGATGGCTTCGGCGCCTTCGATCTGCTGGTCAATAACGCGGGCATCTCGCCCAAGAAGCCGGACGGCCGCAAGCGCATGATCTGGGAAACCCCGCCCGAGGAGTGGCAACGCGTCATCCAGGTCAATCTGTGCGGCTACTTTTTCGCGCTACGCGCGGTATTGCCGGGGATGGTCGAGCGGCGCGCCGGGGCGGTCGTGAACATCGCCTCGCTGGCGGGCCTGCGCTATTCCTCGATTGCCGGCGCGGCGTACGCCACCGCCAAGAACGCAGTCGTCGGCCTGACCCGGCAGGCCGCCGGCGAAGTGGCCGAATTCGGCATCCGCATCAACTGCGTCGCCCCAGGACGCATCGAGACCGCGATGGCCTCGGTGGCCGGCGGCGAGTTCAACGAGACGATCCGCGCAAGCACCCCGCTGCGGCGCCTGGGCCAACCTGCCGACATCGCCGACGCCGTGCTGTTCCTGCTTTCCGAGCAGGCCGGCTTCATCACCGGCGAAACCTTGCCGGTGACCGGCGGACGGGGGCTGTGACCCGCCCGCTCAGCCCCCCGCTCCAGCAGAAGATGCGCAGCCCCATCGAACGCCACGTCGGAATACCCGCGAAAGCCAAGCCGCTCGGCCAGGCGCAGCGAGGGAAGGTTCGAACGCGCTATCAGCGCCACCACGCGCTGGCGTCCGCTTGATCGATCGTGGTGCGCGAGAAGCGCCTGCATTGCCTCCGCCGCCAGTCCCCTGCCCTGATGGGCGCTGGCGACGGCCCAGGCGGCCTCCGGATGGTTGTCGAAGCCGGGCCCGAGGCCGCGGCGCCGGAACTGGAAACCGGCCTCGCCGCGCATCTCGCCGCTGACCGGATCCAGCAGGTAGTAGAAGCCGCAAGCGTACGCGTCCCACATTCCCTGCCGTGCGCAAAGACGCAACCACGCCTGATCCTCGGTGAGATCGCGATGCCCGGCTTCATCGCGCTGCCGCTCCATCGCGAACCATTGATCGAAGCGGGCCATCGATTGCGGCTCCAGCACCAGCCGGTCTGTTTTCAGCACTTGCCGCATATCCGTCATGTCTTCCGCCCGGGTGGCTCGATGGCAAACACCTGAAATCGTAGAGCATTTCCGCGCCATGCCAAAAAAAAAGGTTCATCGCGCATTGCCGGGGAAGGCGGCACGGATTTTGAGGAAGAAGTATTCCTGGTCGCGGTAGCCGTAAGCGCGCCGCTTGATGACCTTGATAGTGTTGTTGATGCCCTCGACAATGCTGGTGTTCAGGGGATGTCGGCATCTGGCCAGGATGCCGTGCAGATAGCCTTTCAAGCGCTGAGCGAAGGTGTTCAAGGCGGCTATTCCGCTTTGCTCGGCCTGCTCGTACCAGTGGTTCCAGGCTTGTCTTGCCCAGGCAGGTCTTTGGTAGAACCAGAGCCGTTTGAGTTCGTCACGCAGGACATAGACCGTCAGCAGCGGCTGGTTGGCTTGCAGCAATTCGTCGAGCCGGACGGCCTGCTGCCGATCCAGGTTGTCACGGTTGCGCAGCAGCAGCCAGCGACTCGATTTGATGATCCTGCGTGCGGGACGATCCTGGCGTAGTTGATTGGCCTGATCCACGCGCACCCGATCAATGACCTCTCGTCCATACTTGGCCACGACATGGAACAAGTCATAGACGATCTCCGCCTGTGGGCTGTGGGCCTGGATCTCCAACTCGTAGGCGGTGGTCATGTCGATGGCAACGGCCTTGATGCGTTGGGCGGCCCCAGGCGGCAATTGTTCGAAGAACGCCCGGGCCGTCTCGCGTGAGCGTCCTGGGCCAATCCACAGCACCTGCCTGCCGATCGGATCGACCACCACTGTCGCGTAGCGATGCCCTTTGTGCAGGGCAAACTCGTCCATCGCCAAATACTCGATCTTGGACCAATCCGGTTCGCGCACCGACGCACGCAGCCGAGCCTTGTCCAGCGTCTTGACGGTATGCCAACCCAGCTCGAAGAACCTCGCCACCGCCTGCACGTTGCTCGATTGCAGCAATTGGCTGCAGGCCTGCGCCAGCCGATCCGTCACCCGTTGATATCGCCCCAGCCAGGCAAGCCGCTCCAGGCGCGGGCCGCCGCATTGCTCACACCACAAGCGTCGGCGCGGCACGTGCAGAACGACCCGATACTCGAATAACGGCAGATCTCGCACCCGTCGAACCGTGGTCTCATGCACCTGGCGACACCGCGCGCCGCACTGCTCGCACAGCATCACCTTGGCCGTTGGCTTCAAATAGATCGACAGCGTGCGCCCTGGGTCTTCGGGCCATTCCACGCGTTCGACGCCATAGCCCTGCCAGCCTCCCAGCGACTCCAGCAACTTGCGATCCAGCATCTCCCTGCACTCCTGATGGCAAATACCTGCCGTCAAGAATACGAAAACTTGCCAAACCCCTCCACGCTATTGCGCGATGAACCAAAAAAAACCGGCGCAATGCGCCGGTTTTCCCTGCGGCGCGGCCCGTGCCCAGCGCCGCATAGTGCGCCGCGTAGGCCTTGGTGTAGTACGTCTTGTCGAAGATGTTCATCACGTTGAGCTGCGCGGTCAGGTGGTCGTTGAACTCGTACGCGGCCATGGCGTCGAAGCGCCAGTACGACGGTACCCAGCGCGCCTTCGGCGTGCCGTCGGCATTGCGACCGTTGTCGGCGTTGCCATATACCTTGTCCACGTAATAGGCGCCGCCGCCCACGGTCAGCTGAGGCACCAGCTTGTAGGTGGTCCACAGGCTGAAGGCATTGCGCGGCGTGTTGGGCAGGTCCTGGCCCACCGCGCCGCTGTTGTAGGCGCCCTCGACCAGTTCGCTGTCCATGAAGGTATAGCCGCCGTAGACGTTCCACTTGGGCGTGATGCTGCCCGAGAAGCCCAGTTCGATGCCGCGCACCTTGGCCTTGCCGATCTGCTCCGTTTCGGTCGCCGACACGGCCACGCTGGTGTTCTTGCGGATGTCCTGGAACAACGCGCCCGACAGGGTCAGGCGGTCGTCGAACAATTGCCACTTGGTGCCGACCTCGACGGTGCGGCTTTTCTCCGGCGCCAGCGACTCGTTGCTCACCGTCACTGCGTCGCTCACGTTCGAGCCGGCGACGGCCGACGGCGTCGACGACGTGCCATACGAGGCGTAGATCGTGCCGTTGGGCACCGGCTTGTAGGCCAGGCCCAGCTGGTAATTGAACAGATTGTCTTCGCGGCTGGTGCTGTAGAACGCCGGCGTGCTGGCGGGGTCGTTGCGGCCGCGGGCGATATTGCTGCCGCTTACGCGGTAATTGTCCCAACGCAACCCGACGCTGGCCTGCCATTGCTCGTTGAACTTGATCGTGTCGAAGCCGTAGAGCGCGATCGTGTCGGTGGAGTAGCGAGCCGGGTTGTCGTTGCGCGACAGGTGGCCGGGATAATAGTCATGCGGATCCGGATCCCACAGCGAGGTGCACAAGGCCGGATTGCTGGCATCGTTGGCGCCCACCTTGCAGGGCATCGCGCCCTTGGCGATGGTCTGAGTATACGAGTCCTTGTCCTGCTTGATGTTGCTGTACTCGAAGCCCACGTCGAACGAGTGCTGCAGGCTGCCCGTCTCGAATTCGCCGCTCAGGTCGGTCTGGTTGGTGAACGTCTTGTTGGTGTAGTAGCCCGCCTTCAGCGCCCGGTACACCAGCCCGTTGGGCACGTTGCCCTTGCTGTCATCCGGATTGGTGGCGGCGTAGTCGGTCACCGAGCGCCCGTAGCGGGTGACGTTGCGCAGGCGCAGCTTGCTGCTGAAATCGTGATCGATGGCCAGCGTGGCCACGTCGTCGCGCGACTTCATGAAGTCGCGGCCGGTCAGCCCGTAGAAATTCTTGCGGCTGACGCCCTGGGTCTCGGTAACCGGCTGCCCCGATTTCGGATCGTACGGGATCGCGTAATCGGGCATGCTGTCATCCTGGTAGTGGTAGTACCCCAGGGTGATGCGGGTGGGCGTGCCCACGCCCAGTTGCAGGGTGGGCGCCACGCCCCAGCGGCTGAAATCGACCGCATGGTCGCGGCCCGGCACGTCGCCCTTGTTGCCCATCAGGTTCAGGCGGAAGGCGGCGTTGTCGCCCAGCAGCCAGTTGCCGTCGGCGGTGGCGCGGTAATTGCTGTCGGTGCCGATCTGCACCGAGCCCTCGGCGAAGTCGCGCGCCTTGGGCGTCTTACTGACCAGGTTGATGCTGCCGCCGGCTCCGCCGCGGCCGGAGTAGACCGAATCAGGCCCCTTGATGATCTCGACCTGTTCCAGGTTGAACGTATCGCGTATCTGGGTGCTGGGGTCGCGCACGCCGTCGACGAAGATGCTGCCCGCCGCATTCTGGCCCCGGATGATGGGCAGGTCGCCGCCGGCGCGCCCGCCCTCGCCGGCGCCCATGGTGATGCCCGGCGAGTTGCGCAGCACGTCCTGCAGATTGGTGGTGGCGGCCTGGTCCTGGATGACCTGCTGCGGCACGACCTGCACGGTCCTAGGCGTATCCAGCAAGGGCGCCGTCATCTTGGACGACTGGACGGTGGTGGCCTGATACGGGGACGCTTCGCCCTCTACCTGCACCGGCGCCAATTGGGTAACGCCCGCGCTGGTCTGCGCCTGAGCACCGGGCATCAGGCACAGGGCCGGCACCGCAATGGCGGCGGCCAGCGAGTTGGCGAGCGTGCTCGCTGAATACGAGTCCAGGGATTTCAACGGCTTCTCCATAAAAATCTGAATAACAACGATTCTTGTTCTTTAAATCGACTGCGATTCTCGTCTATTTACCTGACCTAAACCTGAATATTCCTACGGTGTCACATTTCTGCCACAGCCCTTTCCGCGCGCCGAGCCCCCTTTCGGCCAGGGAAAATCCGGCCGGAAATGAAAAACGGCCCCCCTTGCGGGAGGCCGTCGGAGCGGCGGGGTCGCAGCCCGGATCAGTAGCTCAGCTTGAACGTCAGCATGGCGGACCGCCCCGGACCCAGCGCCGCGTAATGGCTGCGGTAGGTCTTGGCGTAATAGGTCTTGTCGAGCAGGTTGTAGACGTTCAACTGGGCCGTAAGGTGCTTGTTGAGCTGGTACGCCGCCATGGCGTCGAAGCGCCAGTACGCCGGCACCCAGCGCGCCTTGGGCGTGCCGTCCTTGTTGTGGCCGGCATCTGCGTTGCCATAGACCTTGCTGCGATAGAACGCGCCGGCCCCCACGGTCAGCTCCGGCAGCAGCTTGTAGGTGCTCCAGATGCTGAATGCGTGCCGGGGCGCGCTGGGCAGCGGCTGGCCTTGCGCCCCGCTGTTATGGCTGGCCCTGACCAGCTTGCTGTCGAGCAGCGCGTAGCCGCCGTAGACGTCCCAGCGCGGCGTCAGGCTGCCCGCCACGCCCAGCTCCATGCCGGTGACGCGGCTCTTGCCGGCCGGTGCGCGCAGGCCTTCGGCGACTTCGATGCTGGTGTTCTTGCGCGTTTCGCGGAACATGGCGCCCGTCACCAGCAGCCGCCGGTCCAGCACCTGCCACTTGGTCCCGACCTCGATCACCTCGCTGCGCTCCGGCTTGAACTGCTGGCTTGTGCCGGAGATGTTGTCCGCCGGGGCGTAGTCGGACACGGCCGACGGCGTGGACGCCGTGCCGTAGCTCGCATACACCGAGCCGTCCGGACGAGGCTTGTAGACCAGGCCGAGCTGGTAGTTGAACAGGTTGTCGGTACGCGCGGCGCTCTCGTAGACGGGCGGCTTGGCGCCTCGTACCGGCAGGTTGCGTCCGCTGGTCTTGTAGTGGTCCCAGCGCAGGCCGAGATTCAGCTGCCACTGCTCGTCGAAGGCGATGGTGTCGAAACCGTACAGGGACAGGATGTCGGTGTGGTAGCGGGCCGGGTTATGGTTGCGCCGCACCGTTCCCGGGAAATCCACGTGCGGATCCGGATCCCGGAGCGAGGCGCACAGGGCGGGATTGTTGCCGCCCGTCACGGGCGAGCAAGGACTGGCGGCGTCGGGGATTTCCTGCTTGTAGCGGTCGCGACTGCGCCGGCTGGTGGCGAACTCCCCGCCCAGATCGAAGGTATGGCGCCACTGCCCCGTGTCGAATGTGCCGCGCAGGTCGGTGCGGTTGGCGAAACTGTCGTTGACCTGGTAGCTGGCGCGCAGATTGCGGTACACCAGCCCTTTGGCCAGATCGGCGGTTTTCAGTTCGGGGATGGTGGTGATCTGCTCCACCGTGGCGCGCGAGTAGCGCGCCAGGTTCTCCACCTTGAAGCCATTGGCGAGGTCGTGCTCCCATTTGACGGTGGCGGCGTAGTCCTCGGTATCGCCGGAGTCGCGCTGCACCAGGCCGTAGAAGTTGCGGCGGCTGACCCCGATGGTCTCGGTGATCGGCGTGCCGGTGCGCGGATCGTACGGAATCGAATAATCGGGAACCCGCCGGTGGCGATAGAGGTACAGGCCCAGCGTCACGCGGGTGGGGCCGCTCAGGCCCAGGCGCAGCGATGGCGCGATACCCACGCGGCTGAACTCGACCGCCTTGTCGCGGCCCGGCACGGTGCCCCTGGTGCCCAGCAGGTTGAGGCGCAGCGCCGTGTTCTCGCCCAGCACCCAGTTGCCGTCTATGGTGCCTCGGTAGGTCTCGGCCGTCCCGATGCCGGCCTGGACTTCGGTGAAATCCTGGTTCCTGGGCGTCTTGGTGACGAGGTTGATGCTTCCGCCGGCGCCGCCGCGCCCGGAAAATACCGAATCGGGCCCCTTGACGACGTCGACCTGTTCCAGGTTGAAGGTATCGCGCGATTGCGTGCTGGGATCGCGCAGGCCGTCGACAAACAGGCTGCTGGCCGAATTCTGGCCGCGGATGAACGGCAGGTCGCTGGCCGGACGGCCGCCTTCGCCGGCGGTCATCGATATCCCTGGCGCATTGCGCAGTACCGCTTCGAGGTCGCTGGCCCCCTGGTCCTGGATGAGCCGCTCAGGGATGACCTGCACCGTGCGCGGCGTGTCCGCCAGGGGCGCGGTGAACTTGGGCGACTGGGCGCTTTCCGGTTGATAGGACGAGTACTCGCCCTCGACCGTGACGGATGGCAGCTGGACCGCCGTGGACGCGGCCTGCGCCGCCGGCAGCAGGCCCAACAGAGGCACTGCGATCGCAGCCGCGAGCGACTCGGGCATCGGATGGGAAGGGTAGAACTTCATGGGAATCCGCTATCGTCAACGAAACATGGAATGCGACGCCCATCCGCCAAGCGGATACGGCGCTGCGCCATGCTACGGACGACTGCCGCCGGCGCGGCCCCCTATCGGCCGCGCCGCCCCAAAACCAGATAGTCCCTATCCGCAGCCACCCTCGATCCTTCCTTGGTGACGGGACAAATCTCTCAGCATCCACGCCATCTGTGGCAAATCGAAGCGACACCTGCTCCTCAGAACACTGGCCGGCGCAGGCGAAAAAAAAAACCGCCTCGTGGAGGCGGTATCGCGGAAGCGGCGCGGCGGATTCAAGCCCGGGCCGGGCGGCGCTTCTTGTAGAGATAGCGGTACACGAAGCCGGGATAGCCCAGGACCAGGAACAGGCTGAACGTAATGGCATAGAACTCCCAGGCCTGCGCAAAGCGGTTGCCCAGCTGCGCCTCGAAGGCGAAGCCGAGCAGCCCGACCACTGCGTACCAGACCAGCACTTCGCACAGCCTGAGCCAGAAAGGCTTGGGCGCATGGACGCCGGCCCGCTTGTACGGCAGCAGCGCGAACACCCGCTCGCTGAGAAACGGCAGATTGGCGCTGACCAGGGCCAGCGCAATCAACAGCCATACGGCGGCGGTCTGGTTCACGCTCCTGCCCCGGCCATCAGCCCAGCGACGCCTGGATCACCTGCACGCACAGCGCCATCAGGCCGCCCGGCAGGATGCCCAGCACCAGGATCAGCGCGCCGTTGAGCGACAGGATGCTGCGCTGGCCGGCCGTCACCGCCAAGGCGGCGGGCTGGTCGACCGGATCGTCGAAGTACACGACCTTGACCACGCGCAGGTAGTAGAAGGCGCCGATCAGCGAGAACATCACGGCGACGACCGCCAGCGCCACGTGGCCGGCCTCGACCAGCGCCTGCAGCACCGCCAGCTTGGCGTAGAAGCCCACCAGCGGCGGGATGCCGGCCAACGAGAACATTAGCAGCAAGACGATGGCGGCGTGCCACGGATTGCGCCGGTTCAGGCCCTTCAGGTCGTCGATCTGCTCGCACTCGAACCCCTGGCGCGCCAGCAGCAGGATGATGCCGAAGGTGCCCAGCGTGGTCAGCACGTAGGTCAGCATGTAGAACAGGGCCGCGCCATAGGCGGAGGCCGCCGCGTCGGGCTTGCCGTCGACCACGCCGGCCATCAGGCCCAGCAGCACGAAGCCGGTGTGCGAGATGGTCGAATAGGCCAGCATGCGCTTGAAGTTGGTCTGGACGATGGCGGTCAGGTTGCCGATCGCCAGCGACAGCACGGCCAGGATCATGAGCATCGGCTGCCAATCGGCCGCCAGCCCGTGCAGGCCGTCGACCAGCAGGCGCAGCGTGATGGCGAAGGCCGCCAGCTTGGGCGCGGCGCCCAGGATCAGCGTCACCGCCGTGGGCGAACCCTGGTAGACGTCGGGCAGCCACATATGGAACGGCACGGCGCCCAGCTTGAAGGCCAGCCCGGAAACCAGGAACACCACGCCGAACACCAGCGGCAGCTGCTTGGCCTGGCCGGAGGCGATGACCTCGGCGATCTTCACCAGGTCGAGGTGGCCGGTGGCGCCATACACCATCGACATGCCGTACAGCAGGAAGCCCGACGCCAGCGCGCCCAGCACGAAGTACTTCATGGCGGCTTCGGTGGCGACCTTGTCTTCGCGGCGCAGCGCGATCAGCGCGTACAGCGCCAGCGACATCAGTTCCAGGCCGAGGTAGATGCTGATCAGGTTGCCGGCCGAGATCATGACCATCTGGCCGAGCAAGGCGAACAGCGTCAGCACGTAGAGCTCGCCGCCGCGCTGCATCATGTCGCGCTGCTGCGCATAGATGCGGCCATACACCAGGGTCGCGGCGACCGCGATGTACGAGGCGACCTTGAGCAGGTGCGCCAGGCTGTCGGTCACGTACAGGCCATTGAAGGTCTGGCCCTGGACGCCGTCGCGCCATTGCAGCAGGGACACCACGGTCAGCGCCGCCAGCGTGGCCAGCGTCAGGACGAACGTGGTCTTGCGTTCAGGATGGGAACTGACCGCGTCGATGAGCAGGATGGCCAGCCCGAGAACCAGCAGCAGGATCTCCGGGGTCGCCAGGGCAAAATCGAGATGGGATTGCATCATTGTCCAGGTCTTACAGTTTCGAGACAGCCACGTGTTGCAGCAGGGCCTCGACCGAAACGTGCATCACGTCGGTAAAGGGCTTGGGGTAGATCCCCATGAACAACACGGCGATCGCCATGACGCCGAGAATCAGGAATTCCCGGCCGCTGAGGTCCGTCATTTCGCGCACGCGGTCGTTGCCGATATCGCCGAAGGCAACGCGCTTGAGCATCCACAGCGAATACGACGCGCCCAGGATCAGCGCGGTGGCGGTCAGCAGGCCGATCCAGAAGTTGTATTCGACCGCGCCCATGATGACCAGGAACTCGCCCACGAAACCGCTGGTGGCCGGCAGGCCGCTGTTGGCCATCGAAAACAGCACGAAGAACGTGACGAAGCGGGGCATGACGTTGACCACGCCGCCGTAGTCGGCGATGCGGCGCGAGTGCATGCGGTCGTACAGCACGCCAATGCACAGGAACATGGCGCCCGAAACGAAGCCGTGCGAAATCATCTGCACGATGGCCCCTTCGAGGCCGGCCGTGTTGAAGATGAAAAAGCCCAGCGTCACGAAGCCCATGTGGGCCACCGACGAATAGGCAACCAGCTTCTTCATGTCGTCCTGGACGATGGCGACCAGGCCGATGTAGATGACCGCGATCAGCGACAGCGCGATCATCAGGCCGGCCAGGCCGTGCGAGGCGTCGGGCGCGATCGGCAGCGAAAAGCGCAGGAAACCGTAGGCGCCCAGCTTGAGCATGATGGCGGCCAGCACGACCGAACCGCCCGTCGGCGCCTCGACGTGGGCGTCGGGCAGCCAGGTATGCACCGGCCACATCGGCACCTTGACCGCGAAGGCGGCCAGCAGCGCGACGAAGATCAGCACCTGCGGCGTGTAGCCCAGCTTGGTCTGGTGCCAGGTCTGGATGTCGAACGAACCGCCCGACACGTTCCACAGGTAGACGAAGGCCACCAGCGTCAGCAGCGAGCCCAGCAGCGTGTACAGGAAGAACTTGAACGCCGCGTACACGCGGTTGGGTCCGCCCCACACGCCGATGATGATGTACATCGGGATCAGGGTCGCTTCGAAGAACACGTAGAACAGCATGCCGTCGAGCGCGGCGAACACGCCCACCATCAGGCCCGACAGGATCAGGAAGGCGGCCATGTACTGCGCCACGCGGCTGGTGATCACCTGCCAGCCGGCGCCCACCACGATGATGGTGATGAAGGCCGTCAGCAGCACGAACCACAGCGAGATGCCGTCGATGCCGAGATGGTAGTTGACGTTGAAGGCCTCGATCCAGGACGCCTTCTCGACGAACTGCATCTGCGCCGTGCCGGCGTCGAAACCCGTATAGAGGGGAATCGTGACCAGGAAGCCCGCCAGCGCGCCGATCAGCGACAAGCCCCGCGTCAGGCCGGGACGGTCGTCGCGGCCCAGCGCCAGCACCAGCAGACCGAATACGATCGGAACAAAGATCGCAAGCGTAAGCCAGGGGAAGTTGTTGGATGCCATGTCGCTTGCCATCATTGGGGAATCAGCACAAAGAAAGTTACCAGCGCCATGATGCCGATGATCATCGCGAACGCGTAGTGATAGATGAAGCCGGACTGCAGATGGCGGCTGATCGCGGCCACCCAGCCCACCACGCGGGCGCTGCCGTTGACGAGCACGCCGTCGATGATGCCGCGGTCGCCGGTCTGCCACAGGCCGTAGCCCAGGCACCGCGCGCCGCGGGCGATGATCTGCTCGTTGATCCAGTCGACGTAGTACTTGTTCTCGAGCAGCTTGTACACGCCCGAGAAGGTGGACTGGATCGCGGCCGGCACCCGCGGGTTGATCAGGTAGCAGTACCAGGCGATGACGGCGCCGGCGAGCACCAGCCAGAACGGCACGGTCTGCACGGAATGCAGGCCGAAGGCCACCCAGCCGTGCCACTCGTGGCCCAGCTCGGCCATGGCCGGATGCTGCGGCAGCACCTTGATCACGCCGTCGAAGAACTTGCCGAACAGCATGGGCTCGACCACCCAGGCGCCGATCAGCACCGACGGGATGGCCAGCAGCACCAGCGGCAGGGTCACCACCCACGGCGACTCGTGCGGCGTGCCGCCGTGATGGCCGTGGTCGTCATGGTGCGCGTCGCCGTGGTGGCCGTGGCCATGGGCGTCGAAACGCTCCTTGCCGTGGAACACCAGGAAATACACGCGGAACGAGTACAGCGAGGTGACGAACACGCCGATCAGCGTCGAGTAATAGGCGAAGCTGGCGCCCCACACGTTGGCCGCGCCCGCGGCCTCGATGATGTGTTCCTTCGAGTAGAAGCCGGAGAAGAACGGCGTGCCGACCAGCGCCAGCGTGCCCAGCAGGAAGGTGATCCAGGTAATGGGCATGTACTTGCGCAGGCCGCCCATGTTGCGGATGTCCTGGTCATGGTGCATGCCGATGATGACCGAGCCCGCGCCCAGGAACAGCAGCGCCTTGAAGAAAGCGTGGGTCATCAGGTGGAAGATCGCCACCGAGTAGGCCGAGGCGCCCAGCGCGACGGTCATGTAGCCCAGCTGCGACAGCGTCGAATACGCCACGACGCGCTTGATGTCGTTCTGGATGATGCCCAGGATGCCCAGGAACAGCGCGCCGATGGCGCCGATCACGATGACGAACGACAGCGCGGTGTCCGACAGCTCGAACAGCGGCGAAAAGCGCGCCACCATGAAGATGCCCGCCGTCACCATGGTGGCGGCGTGGATCAGGGCGGAAATCGGCGTCGGGCCTTCCATCGAGTCCGGCAGCCAGGCATGCAGCGGCACCTGGGCCGACTTGCCCATCGCGCCGATGAACAGGCAGATGCAGGCGACCGTCAGCAGCATCCAGTCGGTGCCCGGCAGGATTTCGCCGGCCAGCTTGTCGGCCTGGGCGAACACGTCGGCGTAATGCATGGTGCCGGCGTACGCGAACAGCAGGCCGATGCCCAGCACGAAGCCGAAGTCGCCGACCCGGTTGATCAGGAACGCCTTCATGTTGGCGAAGATCGCGGTCGGGCGGGTGTACCAGAAGCCGATCAGCAGATAGGACACCAGGCCCACGGCTTCCCAGCCGAAGAACAGCTGCACCATGTTGTTCGACATGACCAGCATCAGCATGGAGAACGTGAACAGCGAGATGTAGGCGAAGAAGCGCTGGTAGCCCGGATCGTCGGCCATGTAGCCGATGGTGTAGATGTGCACCATCAGCGAGACCGAGGTCACCACGACCATCATCATGGCCGACAGCGGATCGATCAGGAAGCCGATTTCCAGCTTGGTCTGGCCGATCAGGCTCCAGGTGTAGACCGTGCCGTCGTAGGTATGGCCGTCGAGCACGTCGCCCAGCACCACGAACGAGCCGATGGTGGAGATGAGCACGCCCAGGATGGTGATGACGTGCGAGCCGCGGCGGCCGATGGGACGGCCCAGGAATCCGGTGCCGAACAGGCCGGCGAGAATCGCGCCGACCAGCGGAGCCAGCGCGATGAGCAAGTAGAGATTGGGTGAGCTAGACATTTTCTTCCAATACCCCGTCAGCCCTTGAGGCGATCGAGTTCGTCAACGTTGATCGTGTTCAGGTTGCGGAACAGCAGTACCAGGATCGCCAAGCCGATGGCGGCCTCGGCGGCCGCGACGGTCAGGATGAAGAACACGAACACCTGGCCGGCGATGTCGCCGAACCAGCTCGAGAACGCCACGAAGTTCATGTTGACGGCCAGGAGCACCAGCTCGATGGACATCAGCAGAATGATCAGGTTACGGCGGTTGAGGAAGATGCCGAAGATGCCGATGGCGAAGAGAATCGCCCCCAGGATCAGGTAGTGGGCCAGCGTCAGCGTCATTGTTGTTCTCCTTGGGCATCCGCGGACGGCGAGGCCACGCGAGCCTGGGCACGGTCGCTCTGCGCGGTCATCTTCACCATGCGGAAGCGGTCTTTCGCGCGCACGCGCACGGCGGCGACCGGGTCGTTGTACTTGGCGTCGCGGCGGCGGCGCAGGGTCAGCGCGATGGCCGCCACCATGCCTACCAGCAGCAGCGCCGCGCCCACTTCGATGGCGTAGACGTACTGGGTGTACATGACTTCGCCCAGCGCGCGGGCGTTGTTGTAGTCGCCGGCGACAGGGGCCTGCGGGCCGGCGCCATACCAGGTGGAACCCAGCACGAAGGCCATTTCCAGCACCAGCACCACGCCGATGACCAGGCCCAGCGGCAGATAGGTCTTGAGCCCGTCGCGCAGGCTGTCGATGCGGATATCGAGCATCATCACGACGAACAGGAACAGCACCATCACGGCGCCGACGTAGACCAGCACCAGCAACAGCGCCAGGAACTCCGCGCCCAGCAGCATCCAGATCATGGCGGCGTTGGCAAACGCCAGGATCAGGTGCAGGACGGCGGTGACGGGGCTGCGCGCCGTGATCACGCGGAAAGCGGCGATCACCAGAACGAAAGCCAGTATGTAGAACAGGACGGTAGTAAATGTCATGGATCAGACCCTGGCGATCAACGGTAAGGCGCGTCTTCGGCCCGACGGCGGGCGATTTCGGCTTCGTAGCGGTCGCCGACGGCAAGCAGCATGTCCTTGGTGAAGTAAAGATCGCCGCGCTTCTCGCCGTGGTACTCGTGGATGTGGGTTTCCACGATCGAGTCCACCGGGCAGCTCTCTTCACAGAAACCGCAGAAAATGCACTTGGTGAGATCGATGTCGTAGCGCGTGGTGCGGCGGGTGCCGTCGTCGCGCTGCTCCGATTCGATGGTGATGGCCAGCGCCGGGCAGACCGCCTCGCACAGTTTGCACGCGATGCAGCGCTCTTCCCCGTTGGGATAGCGGCGCAGCGCATGCAACCCGCGAAAGCGTGCCGAGGTCGGCGTCTTTTCCATCGGGTAGCGCAGGGTGACCTTGCGCTTGAAAAAATACTTGCCCGTCAGGCGCAAGCCCTTGAACAACTCGGTCAGCAGCAGGCTACCGAAAAAATCCTTGATCGCTTCCATTTCCAGCCTCAGCCTGACGCATCAGCGCCAAATGTTCCAGGGCGTCTGCATCCAGATCGCCAAGACGACCAGCCACACGCCGGTCAGCGGGATGAAGATCTTCCAACCCAAGCGCATGATCTGGTCGTAGCGGTAGCGCGGGAACGACGCGCGGAACCACACGAACATCGAAACCACGCAGAAGGTCTTGATGCCCAGCCAGATCCAGCCCGGAATCCAGTTCAGCGGCGCGATGTCGATCGGCGACATCCAGCCGCCCAGGAACATGATCGCGGCCATGCACGACAGCAGGATCATGTTGGCGTATTCACCCAGGAAGAACAGCGCGAAGGCCATGCCCGAGTACTCGACCATGTGGCCGGCCACGATTTCGGACTCGCCCTCGACCACGTCGAACGGGTGGCGGTTGGTTTCGGCCACGGCCGAAATCACATAGATGATGAACAGCGGCAACAGCGGCAGCCAGTTCCAGGACAGGAACGTCAGGCCACGCTCGGCGAACCAGCCGCGGCCCTGCCCCAGCACGATTTCGCTCATGTTCAGGCTGCCCGACACCAGCAGCACGCTGACCAGCACGAAGCCGATGGCCAGCTCGTACGACACCATCTGCGCCGAGGCGCGCAGCGCTCCCAGGAAGGCGTACTTGGAGTTCGAGGCCCAGCCGGCCACGATCACGCCATACACGCCGATCGAGGTGATCGCCATGATGTACAGCAGTCCGGCGTTGACGTTGGCCAGCACCACCTCGGGGCCGAACGGCACGACGGCCCAGGCGGCCAGCGCCGGCATCAGCGTCACCACGGGCGCCACCACGAACAGCACTTTGTTGGCGGCGCTGGGCACCACCACTTCCTTGGTCAGCAGCTTGAACACGTCGGCGAACGGCTGCAGCAGGCCCTTGAAACCGACCCGGGTCGGCCCCAGGCGCACGTGCATCGCGCCGATCATCTTGCGCTCCCAGTACGTCAGGTACGCCACGCACAGAATGATGGGTACGGCGATCACGACGATCTTGACGAGCGACCAGACCACCATCCACGCCACGGGGCCCAGCAGTGCCTGACCGTGGCTTTCGAGAACATTAAGCCATTCCATCAGACACGCTCCACGCTGATTTGACCGAAGGCACCGCCGAGGGCGGCGGTTTGCTCAAAGGCGGCGGCCACGCGCACGGCGCGGTCGGCCACGGCCTCGTCCAGGGCGGCTTCGAGCTCGACGGCCCCCGCCGCGCCGCTTACGCGCACCTTGTCGCCCGCGCTCACGCCCAGGCTGGCCAGGGTGCGGCCATTCATGCGCGCCTTGGGCGCGCGCGAAGCCGGAGCGGCCTGCAGCGGTTCGGAGCGGCGCACGATGGCGTCGGTGCGGTAGATCGGCACATCGGCCACGCGCTCCAGCGCATCGAGCGGCTGGCCCAGGCCCAGCGGGGCGCTGATGGCGTTGGACAGGCGCGCTTCCACGCCGCCCGCCAGCGCCGCGTCACGCACGGTTTCGGAGGTTTCCTCGTCAAAGCCCGCCAGGTGCAGCACGTTGCCCAGCACGCGCAGCACTTTCCAGGCCGGACGCGTCTGACCGAACGGCGCGACCGTGCCCTTGAAGCTCTGCGGCTGGCCTTGCGCGTTGACAAAGGTGCCCGAGGTCTCGGTGAACGGCGCGACCGGCAGCATGACGTCGGCCCAGTCCTGGGCCGCCGAACGATACGGAGTCAGCGCGACGGCGAACTGCGCGTCGCGCAGCGCGGCCAGCGCTTGCGGCGCGTTGTCGGCGTCCAGCGAGGGCTCGGCGTGCAGCACGATGTAGGCCTTGAGCGGGTCGGCCAGCATGGCGGCGGCATTCTTGCCGCCCTTGCCCGGCACGGCGCCGGCCAGGTAACCGCCCACGGTATTGCCGCCGGCGGTCAGGAAGCCCAGCTTCGCGCCGGCCAGTTGCGCCACGGCCTGCGCATTGGCCGCCAGCGTGGCGGCCTGCGGCGCGTTGACGGCCATGTTGCCCAGCAGCACCGCGGCATTGCTGCCCGAGGCCAGGCTGGCGGCGATCTGCTTGGCGCCCTCTCCGGCCGCCACGGCGGCGAACTCGGCCGGCACGGCCTGGCCCTTGGCCTGCGCCAGCGCCACGGCCACTTCGGCCAGGGCGCGCGCCAGCCCGGACGGCGCAACCGTCAGGCGGCCGGCGACCGGCATCAGGGGATCGTCGGCGGCGGCGTCGAGCAGCAGCACCTGCGTGCCGCGCTTGGCGGCCTGGCGCAGACGTTGCGCCATCAGGGGGTGGTCCTTGCGCAGGAACGAACCCACCACCAGGACGCGGTCGAGGTTGTCCAGTTCGGCGACCGGCATGCCCAGCCACGGCGCGCCGCTCAGGGCCGCGTCGAAGCCGGCGTCGGTCTGGCGCAGGCGGAAGTCGATGTTCTCGGAACCCAGGGCGCGCACCAGGCGGCCCAGCAGGGAGAACTCTTCAGTGGTGGCGTACTCGGAAGCCAGCGCGCCGATCTGGCCGGCGCCGAAACTTTCGCGCACGCGCGACAGGCCCTGGGCCACCGCCTGCAGGGCGTCGGCCCACGAGGCTTCCTGCCACTTGCCGTCGGCGCCCTTGATCATGGGCGCGGCCAGGCGGTCGTCGCTATTGAGGCCTTCGTAGGAGAAGCGGTCGCGGTCGCTGATCCAGCACTCGTTGAGCGCTTCGTTCTCGAACGGCACCACGCGCAGCGCGCGGTCGCCCTTGACCTGGACCACCAGGTTGGCGCCCATGCTGTCATGCGGGCTGACGCTGCGGCGGCGAGCCAGTTCCCAGGTGCGCGCCGAGTAGCGGAACGGCTTGGACGTCAGCGCGCCCACCGGGCACAGGTCGATCATGTTGCCCGACAGCTCGGACTCGATCGAACGGCCGACGAACGACGTGATCTCGGCATGCTCGCCGCGGTTGAGCATGCCCAGCTCCATCACGCCGGCGATTTCCTGGCCGAAGCGCACACAGCGGGTGCAGTGGATGCAGCGGGCCATTTCCTCGGCCGACACCAGCGGGCCGAGGTCCTTGTGGAAGACGACGCGCTTTTCTTCCTTGTAGCGCGACGACGAGCCGCCATAGCCGACCGCGAGATCCTGCAGCTGGCACTCGCCGCCCTGGTCACAGATGGGGCAGTCGAGCGGGTGATTGATGAGCAGAAACTCCATCACCGATTTCTGCGCGGCCTTGGCCTTCTCGGAGCAGGTGTGCACCACCATGCCGTTGGTCACGGGCGTTGCGCAGGCGGGTAGCGCCTTGGGCGCCTTCTCCACTTCCACCAGGCACATGCGGCAGTTGGCCGCGATGGACAGCTTCTTGTGGTAGCAGAAATGCGGCACGTACAGCCCGAGCTTCTGGGCCGCATGCATCACCATGCTGCCTTCGGGCACTTCGACTTGATTGCCGTCGACGGTTAGTTCAACCATTGCTGTTCCTGAGACCTACAGATATTGCGGGACCACACAAGACTTGTGCTCGATGTGGTGCGCGAATTCGTCGCGAAAATGCTTGATGAAGCTGCGCACGGGCATGGCAGCGGCATCGCCCAGGGCGCAGATGGTGCGCCCCATGATGTTGCCCGCCACGCTGTCGAGCATGTCCAGGTCCTCGGGGCGGCCCTGGCCATTCTCGATACGGTGCACCATGCGGTAGAGCCAGCCGGTGCCTTCGCGGCACGGCGTGCACTGGCCGCAGCTTTCCTCGAAATAGAAATACGACAGCCGCAGCAGCGACTTGACCATGCAGCGCGTCTCGTCCATGACGATCACCGCGCCCGAACCCAGCATCGAGCCGGCCTTGGCGATGGCGTCATAGTCCATCGTGCAGTCCATCATGATGTCGGCGGGCAGCACCGGCGCGCTCGAGCCGCCGGGAATCACCGCCTTCAGCTTGCGGCCGCCGCGCATGCCGCCGGCCAGTTCCAGCAACTTCGAGAACGGCGTGCCCATCGGGATCTCGTAGTTGCCGGGACGCTCGACGTCGCCGGAAATCGAGAACAGCTTGGTGCCGCCGTTGTTGGGCTTGCCCACTTCGAGGTAGGCCTGCCCGCCGTTGCGGATGATCCAGGGGACCGCCGCGAAGGTTTCGGTGTTGTTGATCGTGGTCGGCTTGCCGTACAGGCCGAAGCTGGCCGGGAACGGCGGCTTGAAGCGCGGCTGGCCTTTCTTGCCTTCCAGCGATTCGAGCAGCGCGGTTTCCTCGCCGCAGATGTAGGCGCCGTAGCCATGGAACGCGTGCAGCTGGAAGCTGAAATCCGAGCCCAGCAGCTTGTCGCCCAGAAAGCCCGCGGCGCGCGCCTCTTCGAGCGCTTCCTCGAAGCGTTCGTACACCTCGAAGATTTCGCCGTGGATGTAGTTGTAGCCCACGCTGATCCCCATCGCGTAGGCGGCGATCACCATGCCTTCGATCACGATATGGGGATTGAAGCGCAGGATGTCGCGATCCTTGAACGTGCCGGGCTCGCCCTCGTCCGAGTTGCACACCAGGTACTTCTGACCCGGGAACGCGCGCGGCATGAAGCTCCACTTCAGCCCGGTGGGAAAGCCCGCGCCGCCGCGGCCGCGCAGGCCCGAGGCCTTGACTTCCGCGATCACGTCTTCCGGCGTCATGCCGGTGGTGAGGATCTTGCGCAGCGCCTCGTAGCCGCCGCGCTTGACGTACTCCTGCAGGCGCCAGTTCTCGCCATCGACGTCGGCCATGATCTGCGGCGCGATGTGCCGGCCATGCAGGCACATCGAAATCGACAGATCGTTCAGCGGATTGGGGTCCAGCCCCTGCGCCAGGCGCTTGTACAGGTCAGGCGCGTTCATGCCGACTCTCCTTGCGACTTCAGGCCATCGACCAGCGCGTCCAGTTTCTCTTCCGTCATGCGCACGCACATATGCTTGTTGTTGAGGATGAGCACGGGGGAATCGCCGCAGGCGCCCATGCATTCGCCTTCGATCAGCGTGAACCGGCCGTCGGCCGTGGTTTCACGGAAATCGACGCCCAGCTTGCGCTTGAGATAGTCGGCGGCCTTTTCGCCATCGCGCAAGGCACAGGGCAGGTTGGTGCACACGGCAATCTTGTGCGTGCCGACCGGCTTGACGTCGAACATGTTGTAGAACGTGGCGACTTCCTGCACCGCGATGGGCGGCACGCCGATGTAGTTGGCCACGTCTTCGAGAATTTCGGCCGGCAACCAGCCTTTCTCTTCTTGCGCGATGGCAAGCGAGGCCATGATGGCCGACTGCCTTTGGTCGGCCGGGAACTTGGCCAGCTCACGGTCGATTTTTTTGTAGGCCTGTTCGGAAAGCAGCATAGTTTGAATCCGGGTTATGCGGGCGCTCTGGACTGATATGAAGAATCAGCGGTCGATCTCGCCAAAAACGATGTCCTGCGTGCCGATGATGGTGACGGCGTCGGCAATCATATGGCCGCGCGCCATTTCGTCCAGCGACTGCAAGTGGGCAAAACCGGGCGCCCGGATCTTCAGGCGGTAGGGTTTGTTGGCGCCATCGGCCACCAGGTAGATCCCGAACTCGCCCTTCGGGTGCTCGACCGCGGCATAGGCTTCGCCGGGAGGCACGTGGAAACCTTCGGAGAACAGCTTGAAGTGGTGGATCAGCTCTTCCATGTTGGACTTCATGGCGGTGCGGCTGGGCGGCGCGATCTTGTGGTTCTCGATCATGACCGGACCCGGGTTGTTGCGCAGCCATTCGACGCACTGGCGGATGATGCGGTTGCTTTCGCGCATCTCGGCCACGCGCACCAGATAGCGGTCGTAGCAATCGCCATTGACGCCGACCGGCACGTCGAAGTCCATCAGATCGTAGACTTCATAGGGTTGCGTCTTGCGCAGGTCCCAGGCCACGCCCGAGCCGCGCAGCATCGGGCCGGTAAAGCCCAGCGCCTTGGCGCGATCCGGGTCGACCACGCCGATGCCCACCAGGCGCTGTTTCCAGATGCGGTTGTCGGTGAGCAGCGTTTCGTACTCGTCGACGCAACCAGGGAAGCGATTGGTGAAGTCCTCGATGAAATCCAGCAGCGAGCCCGAGCGCGCGTCGTTCATCGCGCGCACTTCCTTCTCGCCGCGGTATTTGCTCGAATCGCCGTACTGCGGCATGGTGTCGGGCAGGTCGCGGTAGACGCCGCCGGGACGGTAGTACGCCGCGTGCATGCGGGCGCCCGAGACCGCTTCATAGCAGTCCATCAGGTCCTCGCGCTCGCGGAAGGCGTACAGGAACACCGCCATCGCGCCCACGTCCAGGGCGTGCGAGCCCAGCGACATCAGGTGGTTCAGGACGCGGGTGATCTCGTCGAACATCACGCGGATGTACTGCGCGCGCAGCGGCGCCTCGATGCCCAGCAGCTTCTCGATGGCCATGACATAGGCGTGCTCGTTGCACATCATGGACACGTAGTCCAGGCGGTCCATGTAGGGCAGCGCCTGGATGAAGGTCTTGTGCTCGGCCAGCTTCTCGGTGGCGCGGTGCAGCAGGCCGATGTGCGGGTCGGCGCGCTGGATGACTTCGCCGTCGAGCTCGAGGACCAGGCGCAGCACGCCGTGCGCGGCCGGGTGCTGCGGGCCGAAGTTGAGCGTGTAGTTCTTGATTTCTGCCATGATTAACGCCCCATGCCGTAAGAGCCTTCACGAACGACGCGCGGCGTGATTTCGCGCGGGTCGATCGTGACCGGCTGGTAAATGACCCGCTTCTGCTCGGGGTCGTAACGCATTTCGACCGTGCCGGAGAGCGGGAAATCCTTGCGGAACGGATGGCCGATGAAGCCGTAGTCGGTAAGGATGCGGCGCAGGTCCGGGTGGCCTTCGAAGACGATGCCGTACAGGTCGAAGGCTTCGCGCTCGAACCAATTCACGCCGGGCCAGCATTCCAGCAGGGACGACACCATCGGGAACTCGTCGTCCGGGGCCCAGGTACGCACGCGCAGGCGCCAGTTGTGCTCGATCGACAGCAGGTGCACGACGACGGCATAGCGGCCGTGCGTGACCGGGCCGGTCTTTTCCTCGGGCTGCGTGCCATTGCCCCAGGTCAGGTAGTCAACGCCGCAAAGGTCGATACAGGACTCGAAGCGCAGCGCGGGGTCGGTGCGCAGCTTGGTGCACGCCGAAAACCACTGCTCGGCGGCGACTTCCAGCGTCAATTCGCCAAGCGACTCGGTGAGCGCGAGGTCCTGGCCAAAAGCGGCCTGCAAGTTGTTTTTCAGGGTTTCGAGCCTGGTCATCATCATGTACGCATAGGTAAACCGGGACACTGCTTCACTGGGCGGCGGCGCGATCGAACCGCGCCGCCCGCGCCGGTGGTTCAGCGCGCAATCGTATTGGTCAGGCGGATCTTGTTCTGCATCTGCAGCAGGCCATAGACCAGCGCCTCGGCCGTGGGCGGACACCCCGGCACATAAACGTCGACGGGCACGATGCGGTCGCAACCACGCACCACCGAGTACGAGTAGTGGTAGTAGCCGCCGCCATTGGCACAGGAGCCCATGGACACCACCCAACGCGGTTCGGGCATCTGGTCATAGACCTTGCGCAGCGCCGGCCCCATCTTGTTGCACAGCGTGCCGGCCACGATCATCAGATCGGACTGGCGCGGGCTGGGACGGAAAATGATGCCGAACTGGTCCAGGTCGTAGCGGGCGGCGCCCGCGTGCATCATTTCGACCGCGCAACAGGCCAGGCCGAAGGTCATGGGCCACATCGAACCGGTCTTGGCCCAGTTGAGGAACTTGTCGGCGCTGGTGGTGATGAAGCCTTGCTTGAGAATGCCGTCTATAGCCATATTCGTCTCTGATAGCGTGCTGATCGAGGCCGGGATTTATTCCCAGTCCAGCGCGCCCTTTTTCCATTCGTAGATAAACCCGACGGTCAGCACGGCCAGGAAGACCATGACTGTCCAGAAACCGACGAGGCCCACCGTGCCCTGAGCAATGGCCCATGGGAACAGGAACGCGATTTCCAGGTCGAACAGGATGAAGAGAATGGCTACCAGGTAGTAGCGCACATCGAACTTCATCCGCGCGTCTTCGAAGGCTTCGAAGCCGCATTCATAGGGCGACAGTTTTTCGGCGTAAGGACGCCGAGGCCCAAGCAACGAGCCCGCTGTAAGCAGGGCAAACCCGATCAGGGTTGCCACCAGGATAAACAGCAGGACGGGAAAATACGGGTGCAGGTTCATTCAGGCGTCCGTCAAATGCGCAAACCTTTGGATTGTAGCATTTACGGGTTTACTTCCGGCTGAACCCAAGCGCCCGGAAACATGATTCAAAAGCGTGAAAAGCCGCCCCGAAGGGCGGCTTTTCACGCGCAGGCACAAAGGCCCGCGCGTCAGCTTGGAATCGAAGCGGAACTTGCGTTCCGCAGCCGATTAGAAGCGGTGACGGATACCGACGCCGACAGCGGTCGACTTGGCATCTTCCAGGAACGCGAAGTTCTTGGCGTACGAACCGTAGGCGTACAGGTTGGTGCGCTTGGACAGGTCGTAGGTGTAGCCCAGCGAGAAGACGTTCATCTTCTCGTCGCCGCCGGTCAGCTTGTCGTTGCTGGGGTCAACCATCTGCCACGAACCGAACACGTTGCTGGCGCCGCCGATCGGAGCCGACAGGCCCAACAGGTAGGAGTTGGCCTTGAAGCCGTCAGCGAAGGTGTTCACGCCGAAGCCGCCGAACTTGTCGCCCGAGGGCAGCGTGACAGCGACCGGGTAGCCTTGGCCACCGAACCAGCCGTCGGTCGTGCGAGCGTAGGCCAGAGCCAGCTTCACGACTTCGAAGTCATACGAACCGCCGATGCCGTAGCTGCGCGGGGTGGCGTCAACTTCGTCTTGGGCTTGGTTGTTCGAGGCGTTCAGCTGGTCGTACGACAGAGCGACGTTCAGCGGGCCGTTCACGTAGCGCAGACCGGTCGTGATGGCACGAACGTTGTCGGCGGTGGCGAAGCCAACGCGGTTGACGGCGTCAGCGTCCTTGTCGTTCGCGCTGAACGAGTAGCCGATACCGAACTGGAAGCCGCTGTACGACGGGGTCTGGTACATGACCATGTTGTCGTAGCGAACGGTGTTCATCGCGCTCATGCCCATGCCGATGTTGGCTTGACCGAAGCCAGCGCCGAACGGATCGATCGAGCCGAAGTACTTCGAGGCGATGTTGGTTTGGCGACCGAAGTCCAGACGGCCCCAGCTTTCGCTTTGCAGACCGATGGTGGCTTGACGACCGAACAGGCGACCGTCTTGGGCCGAGTTACCGTTGGCCGAGCTGAAGCCCGATTCCAGTTGGAACACAGCTTGCAGGCCGTCACCCAGATCTTCCGTACCACGCAGACCCCAGCGCGAACCGTTCTGCACGCCGTTGATCATGCCGAAGCGGCTGTGGTTGTACTTGAAGTCGCTGCCGTCGGCGTTAGCGCCTTTCACCTTGAAATCGACATCGTTGTAGCCGATACCCGTGTCGATGATACCGTACAGGGTGACCGACGTTTCTGCCTGAGCGGCACCGGCGAAACCGGCGAGCAGGGCGGCAGCGAGCAGAGTCTTTTTCATTTAAGAAATCTCCGTTGATTTGAGTGACAAGAGCAGCAATGCAGCACATACCGGCCTGCCGCCCCCCTAACTCCGCGAAGGGAAGTTGACGCTATTGCATCAAAAATCGGCAGGACTGGCTATGGTCAGGCTCAGAAAAAAGCCGGTTTCCCGCCCCATTGTTGGTAAGTTGCAACATCCTGTCCCCTTAATCCGGAATCGCGCGCGGGCTAACCCTAGGGCGGCGCATCGCAATGCAACAAGCTCCTGCCCGCCTGCCCCGCGCCGATCTCCTACCACCCCTGGTGGACGATTCGCCCGACCTCACCAAGTGTGCCCGCGCCCGCCCGCGCCCCGATCGCGCCTGCCGCTGCCGCACATGGATATAACATTGTTATTTTGAAAGAACATTGCTATAACTTGCCTGGGCGACTTGTCGCGTCGCCGCCACACCGTCGCGCAGACAAGGAAACCCATGACCCTGCCCCGCCCGCCCGGCCGCGCCGACCAGCTAGCCTCGCTGCGACGGCAATTGATCCTGGAAGCCGCCGAGCGCGTGTTCGCCCGCGATGGCCTGGAAAACACCACGATCCGCGCCATCGCCAAGGAGGCCGACTGCACGACCGGCGCGATCTATCCATGGTTCGACGGCAAGGAAGCCATCTATGGCGCCGTGCTGGAGGCGTCGCTGCAGCGTCTGCGGCAAAGCCTGGCCGACGCGCTGCGGGACGCTGTCGACGCCCAGGCCGCGCGCAGCGTGATCGTTGCCTTCTTCAATTACTACACGACGCGCCAGACCGAGTTCTCGCTGGGCCTGTATCTGTTTCGCGACCTGGGGCGCGAAATGGACGACAGGCTGAACGCGCGCCTGCGCACCTGCGTGGAGCTGCTGGGCACGGGCCTGGCGCGCACCCGCCGCTGGCCGGCCGAGCGCATCGCCCTGGAAGAAATGAACACCTTCACCTATCTGATGGGCCTGCTGCTGTTTCATACGCGCCGGCTCAAGTCACTGGGCCAGCAGGCCGAATCGCTGCTGGACAGTTTCATCACCGCCCTGGAGCAGCGCTGACATGAATATCCCCGCCGCCGAACCCCGCGCGCGCATGACGCTGGCCGAGTTCCACCGGCTGCTGGCCGACCAGCATCCCTTCGCCCAGGTGCTGGGCATCGACGTGGTCGATATCGGCCATGGCACGGCGCGGGCCGTGCTGCCGGCGCGCGATACCCATCAGCGCCTGGGCGGCATCGTGGCCGGCCCCATGCTGATGGGCCTGGCCGACCTGACGATGTATGCGGCCGTGGTCGGCGCCACCGGGCAGGCCGGCGCCGTGACCGCCAACCTGACGATCCACTTCCTGCGCAAGACGTCCGGCGCCGCCGTGATCGCCGATGCGCGGGTCCTGAAGACGGGCCGGCTGGCCATGGCCGAGGCCATCCTGCGCTGCGATGGCGCGGACGAGCCGGTCGCGCATGTCGTCAGCGCCTGGGCCGTGCCGGCGCCATGACGCGCGGGATCACCATCATCGGGCTGGGGGCCACCGGCAGCCAGGCGGCCCATGCGCTGCTGCACGCCGCCCCGGATGTCTCGTTGACGCTCTACGACCGCCAGCCGCTGCGCTGCGAACCGTTTCGCGGCCAGGCCACGCTGGCCGCCAGCGCCGCCGAGGCATTGCGCGAGTCGGCCGTGATCGTGCTGGCGCTTACCGATGAACGGGAAATCGACCGGACCCTGGAGCGGTTCAGCGACGGCAAGGTGGGCGTGGACCTGCAGGGCAAGCGGGTACTGGACCTGTGCCCGAGCCCGCCGGACTGGGTCCGGGCGCTGGGCGCCGCGGTCTCGGAAGCGGGCGCGGACTACCGCCACGCCGACCCGCGCGAGGTGGCCGGCGAGCGCGCCGGACCGCAAGCGCTGCTGCGGCTCATGCTCGCGCGTTGACGCGCAGCGCCCATTCGGTGATGGCCACGCACAGGGCCAGCCAGGCGGCGGTAATGGCGAACCCCGCCACCACATCGCTCAGGAAGTGCACCTGCAGCAGCACGCGGCTGACCCCGATCGCGACGATCAGGGCCGCCACGCCGGCCAACGCGGACGAACGCCAGCGCGCCGGCAAGGTGCGCAACATCAGGTAGCAGGCAATGCCATAGACGGCCATGGAGGCGGAGGCATGCCCGCTCGGGAAGCTCCAGCCGTCGGCCAGCGTGTAGCCGTGGAGATGGTCCGGGCGCACCCGCTGGAACGCGCGCTTGAGCAGCCAGTTCAGCGCGCCCGCGCCCCCCGTCGCGGCCACGCAGGCGCCGGCCAGCACCCAGCGCCGCCGCCACAGCAGCGTCAGCGTCATGCCCACCGCCACCAGGGTCAGCAAGGTTCGATCGCCCAGGTGCGTGAACCAGGACAGCACCCACAGCAACGCGGCCGGCATGGACAGCCCCAGCGCGCGCGCCAGCGCCTGGTCGAACGCGACCATGCCGCCCTGGTGCTCGACCGAGGCGGCCAGCGCGCCGAACACCCCCACCGCCACCAGCGCCAGCACGGCGAAGACCATGGTGCGGCGGCGGCCGGCGGGCAGGCCGGCGACCAGTTGCCACAGCAACAGCGCGCCTGCCGCGGCCAGGACCGGCGCGGCGACGAAGATGATGATGGGGTGGGCAGCAATCCAGACTGCGTAGGATTCCATGGGGTCAATAGACGAAACGTCGGCCAAAAGGTTCACGAACAGCGGCATCGCGCCGCGGCGAGCGTCATCCGCGCGCGCGATTCAGGGCCAGCACCTGCTGCCCGAAGAGGACGAACGCGCCGCTGTCCGTCTGGAAATCCCAGCGCTGCACCGTACAGGCCGGGCTGTCGGCTTGCGCCGCGTAATCGATCAGGTTGACGGAGTTGGGCACCCTGCCCGGCACGCGCCGCGAAACCGCCGTGCCCGCCTGCACCGCCCAGGCGCGCCGGCCGGCTTCGCCGGCCTTGCCGTGCAGCGGCGCCACGTACGGCAAATGTATATGCCCGCCCAGTATCAGGTCGACACCCGCGTCGACCCAGGCAGGCACGGCGAACTCGCGCCCGATGAGCAGATTGCGCTGGTCGCTCTCGACCATGGCGTGCACCGGGTGATGCAGCGCCACCACCCGCAGCTGGCCGGGACGCGCGTCACGCAGGCGCTGCGCCACCCGCTGCGCCTGCGTACGCGACACCTCGCCGTTCTTGCGACGCGCCGCGCGCGTGCTGTTGACGCCGATGGCCAGCAGGCGGTCGTCCTCGTAGACGGGCTCGAGCACCGCGCCCAGGGCGCGCCGGTAATTGCCATAGGGATCGAACAGGCGCGCGGCCAGGTTGAACAGCGGGATGTCGTGGTTGCCCGGCACCGCCAGCACCGGCCGCTGCAGGGCCTGGATGAAGCGCCGCGCCGCGGCGAACTGGCCGCGCCGGGCCCGCTGCGTGATGTCGCCGCCCAATACCACCAGGTCGGGGCGCAGCGTATCGGCCAGCGCATGCAAGGCATGCACCACCGGCTCGCGCTCGGTGCCGAAGTGGGTATCCGAAATATGCAGCACGCGCATCATGCCGCCTCCAGCCGCTGGCCGGGCGGCGGCACCAGCAGGTGCAGCGGCTCGGGCGAGACCTGGAATTGCAGCGGCGTCGGCAACCAGGAGATTTCGCCATCCATGGCCACCTTGACGCGCCGCCGCCCGCGCACGCGGACGGTCAGGCGGTCAAAGCCGAAGCTGACGACCTTGTCGGCCTCGCCCAGGCGGCTGAACAAGCCGCTGAGCAGCAGGCCGTAAAGCGCCAGGGTGCCCACCGGGCGCACCGACATCGCGACCAATTGCCCCTGCTGCAGCGCCGCCGCCTCGGCGATGCCCAGGCGCTCGAGCTGCAGCGCGTTGTTGCCCACCACCAGCGTGGGCGTGCGCAGCGTGCGCGCCTGGCCGCCATGCTCCAGCTGCAGCGTCAGTTGCGGCGGCGCCCGCAGCAGAGTCACCAGGCCCGACCACAGCGCCACCATGCGGCTGCGCCCATAGCGCTGCTTGTACGCCTCGCGGTCTTCCAGCAATTGCGGGTACAGGCCGAGGCTGGCGTTCACCAGGAACAGGCGGTCGTTGAGCAAGCCGACCTGCACGGGCTCGATGCGGGCGTCGAGCAGGCAGCGGGTCGCGGCGTGCGCATCCTGCGGGATGCCGTGCGCGCGCCCGAAGAAATTGAAGGTGCCTTGCGGCAGGATGCCGAACGGCACGCCCGAGCCCAGTACGGCGCGCGCCACGGCATTGAGCGTACCGTCGCCGCCGGCGGCCACGACGATGCCCCCTTCGGCGCGCGCGCGTTCGACAGCCTGGCGCGCCACGCCCGGCAGCGCCGTGGCGTCGCTGACCGGCATCAGCGTGTGCGCGCGCGAGGCGGCTTGCAGCACATGCACGATGGCGGCCTGCGCGGCGGGCGCGTCATCGCGTCCGGAGCCGGTGTTCAAGACGATGAAAAGGGGCTCGCGCCCGCTCAGGCCGCCGCGTAGGGGTTGGGTCATGCGGTCAAAGATAGCGCAGGCGCGGCGTGCCCCGCAAGACGCGCTCAGGGCAGCCGGCAAGGCGCGGCGAAGTCGACCGACAGCAGCACCTGGTCGCGCATGGCGGCCACCAGCGGCCGCGTATCGTCGCGCCGCCAATGAAAGGCATAGTGCAACGGCACCGGCTCCGGATCGCTGGCGAGGATGCGCAGCGCGCCGTCGCGCGCCAGGGCCTGCGCCCAGTGGCGAGGCAGCAGGCCGATGCCCATGCCTTCGAGCAACATGCCCACGATCGCCCCCCAGTTGTTGCAGGCCAGGCGCGGACCGGCCGGCGCGCCGCCGGCCAGCCAGGGATCGAGCAGGCGCGTGGTGCCCGCCCCGTCGGGCAGCGAAACCAGCGCGGTGCCGGCCAGCAATTGCGGCGTCAGGCTTTGGGCCGCTCCGGCCACCGACGGCGCGGCCACCCACGCGAAATGCGCCTGCCCCACCGGCGCGGACGCGATGGCGCTGTGCGAGGAGGCGCCGGCCACGACGGCGAAATCGAGTTCGCCTTCGGCAACCTTGCGCTTGAGCACCTGGCCGACATCCACATAGGGTTCGAGCGCCAGCCCCGGATAGCGGCCGCGCACGCGTCCGATCAGCCTGGGCAGCCAGGTGAGCGCGCTGAGTTCGCCCACGCCGAAGCGGCAGCGCACGCCCAGCTCGGGCTCGGCGCGCAGGCTGGCGCGGATGCGATCGGCGCTGGCGAGCAGGTCGCGCGCCTGCGGCAGCAGCCGTTCGCCGGCGGCCGTCAGGACCGCGCGATGGCCGCTGCGGTCGAACAGGTCCAGGCCCAGCGCCGACTCGAGTTCGGCGATCCGCTTGGACAGCGACGACAGCGACAGGTGCAGGCGGTCGGCCGCCACCGCGAAACTGGCGCAGGTGGCGGCCCAGTAGAAGGCTTCGAGTTGCTTGAGCGTCATGCGGCGATTGTAGGAGCCGCGCGGGCGTCAATGCACCACGTGCAGATAGTGGCGGTGGCGCTCGTACTGGTCGAGGATGTCGCCGATCACCTCGTCACGCGTCCAACCCATGATGTCGTAGTCCTGCCCCCCCTCGCGCAAGTGCACTTCGGCGCGGAAGTAGCGGCGCTCCTCCTCGTCGTTGGCCTCCTGGGGCGTCAGGCTGGGGCGCACCTCGGAGCGCGGGTAGACGGCATAGGAGAAGTCCAGGTAGACGCCATGCGACACCTCCAGCCTGACCTCGCTCTCCTCGCCGTCGACCACCTGGGCCTCGTAGCCCTCCTTGCGCAAGGCTTCGGCCACGTCGTCCATGGCGGGACGCACCACGTCCGAAATGAAGCGCAGCACATGCGCGCGGCGCGGCATCATCACGATGTTGCGCAGGCGGTGCTCCCAGTTCTGGCCGCGCACCGGCTGGGTGCGCGTGATGGTGCGATGAAGCAGGCTGCGCTTGGTGGCGTCCAGCCTGAGCGCCTTGAACAGCCCCCACAAGGCCAGCAGCAGGATGATCGAGAACGGCAGCGCGCTGGCGATGGTGGCCGTCTGCAGCGCCTGCAGGCCGTCGGCCAGCAGCAGCGCGATGGCGACCACGCCCATCAGGGTGGACCAGAAGATGCGCTGCCAGACCGGCGTGCTCTCGACGCCGCCTGACGCCAGCTGGTCCACCACCAGCGCGCCCGAATCGGCCGAGGTCACGAAGAACACCACCACCATCACGATCGCCACGACGGAAGTCACGCTCCCCCAGGGCAGGTGCTCCAGGAAGGCGAACAGCGCCAGCGAACTGTCCGCCCTGACCGTCTCCGCCAGGCCGCCCACGCCTTCGACCAGCACGGCGTGGATGGCGGCATCGCCGAACACCGTCATCCAGAACAGGGTGAAGCCGGCGGGCACCAGCAATACCCCGCCCACGAACTGGCGGATGGTGCGCCCGCGCGAGATCCGCGCGATGAACAGGCCCACGAAGGGCGACCACGCAATCCACCAGCCCCAGTAGAACAAGGTCCAGCCGCCGATCCAGTCGGTCGGCTCATAGGCATAGAGGTTGAAGGTCTTGTTGACGATATCCGAGAGGTACGCGCCGGTATTCTGCACGAAGGTCTGCAGCAGGAACACCGTGGGCCCCAGCACCAGCACGAACAGCAGCAGCACCACCGCCAGCAGCAGATTGGCCTCCGACAGGATGCGGATGCCCCGGTCCAGCCCGCTGGCCACCGAAATCGTGGCCAGCCCGCAGCTGATGACGATGAGAATGATCTGCGTCGGTATGCCGACCGGCACGCCGAACAGGTGGTTCAGGCCGCTGTTGATCTGCGCCACCCCCAGGCCCAGCGACGTCGCCACGCCGAACACCGTGCCGATGATGGCGAAGATGTCGACGGCATGGCCGATCGGGCCGTAGATGCGCTCGCCGATCAGGGGATAGAGGGCCGAGCGCAGGGTCAGCGGCAGGCCATGGCGAAAACAGAAGAAGGCCAGGACCAGCGCCACGCTGGCATAGATGGCCCAGGCGTGCAGGCCCCAGTGGAAGAAGGTGATCTTCATGGCCTCGCGCGCCGCCAGCGCGGTGCCGCCCTCGCCCACCGGAGGATCGATGAAGTGCATGACCGGCTCGGCCACGCCGAAGAACATCAGGCCGATCCCCATGCCGGTCGAGAACAGCATGGCGAACCAGGTGATATCGCGGTAGTCGGGCTCGCTGTGGTCCGGCCCCAGCTTGATATTGCCGTAGCGGCTGACCGCCACGAAGATGACCGCCAGCAGGATGATGGCCACGGTCAGGATGTAGAACCAGCTGGCGTTGCCCAGGATCCAGGCCTGGATCACGTTGAAGAAGTCCTGGGCGGTGGCCGGAGCGGCGATCGTGAAGACGACCAGCAGCAGGATGAACAGCGCCGAGGTCAGAAACACCGGCTTGTTGATGGTCGGCTTGAGTTCGTTTTGCATGCGCGCCTCTGGTCGATGGTCATCGGCTGCCCCCGCAGCCCCGTACCGGCCCTATTACTAACACACGGCACCGGACCTGCCTAGGTGTGGCGCCGCCTCGCGCGCCGGACTGGTAATATCGGCGCAATACTCCTGATAGCGGAGTCAATGGTCCTATTTTGGAACCGCATACTGGCGGGCAGGCAAGCCCGGCGGCACAGGCATGGCAGGCAAACGAAGCTATGAAGATGGGTGCGCGGGCGCCCATGCACTGGATCTGGTCGGCGAGCGCTGGGCGCTGCTGGTCGTGCGCGAGCTGTTGCTCGGCCCCAAGCGCTTTACCGACCTGCGCAAGGGATTGCCGGGCATCAGCCCCAATGTACTGACGCAGCGCCTGACCGAGCTGGAGGCCGTCGCGGTGCTGCGCCGCCGCAAGCTGGACCCGCCGGCAGGCGCCTGGGTCTACGAACTGACGGACTGGGGCCGCGAGCTGGAGCCGGTCATCCTCCAGCTGGGCAAATGGGGCGCTCGCTCGCCGGCCCTGCCGCGCGAGGCCGGGCTGAGCGTGGACTCGCTGGTGCTGTCGTTTCGCGCCATGTTCGACCCGCGCGCGGCCGCCCGCCTGAGCGCCACCTACGAACTGGTGCTGGACGGCCAGCATTTCTGGGCCCGGGTGGAAAACGGCCAGATCGCCCTGCTGCGCGGCCGGCCGCCGGCGCGGCCCGATGCGACCATCGAAGGCTCCCCCAACGCGCTGGCGGCGCTGGTGTACGACGATGGCGACCTCGATGCCGCCGTTGCGGCCGAGCAACTACGCTACAGCGGCCCGCGCGCAAGCATTGCGCGCTTTCTCGGCTTGTTCACGCTGCCGGAACCCGCCGCGCAAGACTGAATCGCCCCCAAAACCCAAGCCACAATAACCCCACAAGGTCTGTCGGATTATCTTTAATTTCTTGACGGCAATCTCGCTTTGACTAATTATCCAAGAACATTCTTTGATAATTAGGTTGCGTCATGAAAAGCAAGAAAGGGACGCTGGCGGCCGGCATCGTGGCCGCCGTGGCAATAGCGGGAGGTGCGTGGCTGTACCTGCGTGACGCGGGCTCGGCGCCGGCCTGGACGATGGCTCCCGTCAAGGTCGCGGCCGCCCCCGCGGCGCTGGGACCGCTGCCGGTAACGCTGGCCGGCATCGGCACGCTGCAGGCCAGCCGCCAGGTGGTCATTCCCGCCGAAGTGGACGGGCGCATCGCGCGGATCGCCTTCGAGTCGGGCCAGGCGGTGCAGGCCGGCCAGGTATTGGCGCAATTGAACGATGCCCCCGAACAGGGCGACCTGGCGCGCCTGCAGGCGCAACTGCGCAACGCGCGCAGCGTGCTGGAACGTACGCGCCGCCTGGTGCCGCAGCAGGCGGCCACCGCCGAGCAGCTGGACCAGGCCCGCGCCGCCTACGACCAGGCTGCCGGCGAGGTGCGCCGGGTGCAGGCCCTGGTCGAGCAGAAGCAGGTCAAGGCGCCTTTCGACGGCGTGCTGGGGGTGCGCCGGGTCGACCTGGGCCAATTCGTGCGCGCCGGCGAACCGGTCGTGTCGCTGACCGACGCGCGCACCATGTACGCGGACATCACGCTGCCGGAACAGGCGCTGCGCGACATCAGGACCGGCCAGGCCGTCAGCGTAGGCGTCGATGCGTATCCGGGCCGGGCGTTCGACGGCGTGGTCAGCACCATAGAACCGCAGGTGTCGGCACAGGCCCGCACCCTGCTGGTGCGCGCCACCCTGCCCAATCCCGACGGCGTGCTGGCGCCCGGGATGTACTTGAATGCCCGCGTGGCGCTGCCCGAACGCCCCGGCGTCATCACCGTGCCGGAAACCGCGGTGAGCTACAGCGCCTACGGCGACTCGGTCTACGTCGTGGACGACACCGTCCGGCCCGCGACGGTGCGGCAAGTGTTCGTCAAGACCGCCGAGCGGGTGGACAGCCGCATCGTGGTGACCGAGGGGCTGCAGGCCGGACAGCGGGTCGTGACCTCGGGCCAGCTGCGGCTGCACAACGGCGCGGCGGTCGAGGTCTCCGGCCAGGACACGCTGGCCGCCGGCGGCGCCACGGCGCTGGCCAGCCATTGAACGGGGCCGACCATGACATTCACCGACCTGTTCGTGCGCCGCCCGGTGCTGGCCCTGGTGGTCAGCACCCTGATCCTGCTGCTGGGCCTGCGCGCCACCGGCGAGCTGCCGGTGCGCCAGTACCCGCTGACCGAAAACACCACCATCACCATCACCACCCAGTACCCGGGCGCCTCGCCCGAACTGATGCAGGGCTTCGTGACCCAGCCCATCGCCCAGGCGGTGGCGACGGTCGAGAACATCGACTATCTCTCGTCCTCGTCCACCCAGGGGCGCAGCCTGATCACGGTGCGCATGAAGCTGAACGCCGATTCCAACAAGGCGCTCACCGAGATCATGGCCAAGGTCAACCAGGTCAAGTACCGGCTGCCGCAGGAGATCTACGACCCGGTATTGGCCAAGTCCTCGGGCGAGGCCACGTCGGTGGCCTACGTGGGCTTTTCCAGCAAGACCATGCCGATTCCCGCGCTGACCGACTACCTGCAGCGCGTGGTGCTGCCGCAGCTCTCGTCCATCGACGGCGTGGCCAGCGTGGACCTGTACGGCGGCCAGACCCTGGCGATGCGCGTCTGGCTCGATCCGGCCCGCATGGCCGCGCGCGGCATCTCGGCGGGCGAGATCGCGCAGGCGCTGCGCGACAACAACGTGCAGGCCGCGCCCGGCCAGACCAAGGGGCTGTACGTGGTATCCAACATCCAGGTCAACACGGACCTGAACAGCCTGGCCGATTTCCGCGACATGGTGGTGCGCCAGGTCGACGGCGCCATCGTGCGGCTGGGCGACGTGGGCACGGTGGAGCTGGGCGCCGCCTCGTACGACTCCAGCGCCCGCATGGACGGCGAGAAGGCCGTCTACTTCGGCCTGAACGCCACGCCGGTCGGCAACCCCCTGACCATCGTCGAACGCATCAACGCCCTGCTGCCGGGCATCAAGCAGAACCTGCCGCCTGGCGTCGAAGTGCAGGTTCCGTTCGAGCTGGCGCGCTTCATCAACGCCTCGATCGACGAAGTGCGCAATACGCTGCTCGAGGCGGTCCTCATCGTGGTGGCGGTGATCTTCCTGTGCCTGGGTTCGCTGCGCGCGGTGCTGGTTCCGGTGGTGACGATTCCGCTGTCCATGCTGGGCGCGGCCGCCATCATGCTGTCCCTGGGCTTCTCCATCAACCTGCTGACGCTGCTGGCGATGGTGCTGGCCATCGGGCTGGTGGTCGACGACGCCATCGTGGTGGTGGAGAACGTGCACCGCCATATCGAGGAAGGCAAGTCGCCGGTGCACGCCGCCCTGGTCGGCGCGCGAGGTGGCCGGGCCGGTGATCGCCATGACCCTCACCCTGGCCGCCGTGTACGCGCCCATCGGCCTGATGGGCGGGCTGACCGGCTCGCTGTTCAAGGAGTTCGCCTTCACGCTGGCCGCGGCCGTGGGCGTGTCGGGCGTGATCGCCCTGACCCTTTCGCCCGTGATGAGTTCGTTCCTGCTGAACAGCCGTGTCTCCGAAGGCTGGATGGCGCGCAAGGCCGAGCACTTCTTCCAGCGCCTGGGCGACGCCTATGGGCGCGTGCTCGACGTCTCGCTGCGCCACCGCTGGGTGACCGGCCTGATCGCCGCCGTGGTACTGGCGAGCCTGCCGGTGCTGTACGGCAGCGCGCAGCGCGAACTGGCGCCCGTGGAAGACCAGGCCATGATCCTGACCGCCGTCAAGTCGCCCCAGCACGCCAATATCGACTACGTCGAGAAGTTCGGCCAGAAGTGGGACGCCGTCATGCAGGAGATTCCCGAGCAGAACGGCCGCTGGCTCATCAACGGCTCGGACGGCGTGGCCAACAGCATCGGAGGGGTGAACCTGGTCACCTGGCAGGCGCGCAAGCGCTCGGCCGACGAGATCCAGGGCGATCTGCAGAACCGCGTCAACGCGATCGAGGGCAGCAACACCTTCGCATTCCAGCTGCCGTCGCTGCCCGGTTCGACCGGCGGCCTGCCGGTGCAGATGGTGCTGATGAGCGCGGCCGACTACCGCGTGGTCTACGACGCCATGGAAACCCTGAAACAGGCCGCGCGCGCAAGCGGCCTGTTCATGGTGGTCGACAGCGACCTGGACTACAACAATCCGGTGGTGCGGGTGGACATCGACCGCGCCAAGGCCAACAGCCTGGGCGTCACCATGAAGGCCATCGGCGATACGCTGGCCGTGCTGGTGGGCGAGAACTACGTCAACCGCTTCGGCATGGACGGACGCTCGTACGACGTGATACCGCAAAGCCCGCGCGGCATGCGCCTGACGCCGCAATCGCTGGGCCAGTTCTATGTCAAGAGCGCCAGCGGCGCGCAGGTGCCGCTGGCCACGCTGGTGAAGATCTCGATGGGCGTCGAACCCAACCGGCTGACCCAGTTCGACCAGCTCAATTCCGCCACGTTCCAGGCCATTCCCATGCCCGGCGTGACCATGGGCGACGCGGTGCAGTTCCTTACCGAACAGGCGCGCCTGCTGCTGCCCGGCTCCAGCCATGACTGGCAGTCCGATGCGCGCCAGTACAGCCAGGAAGGCTCGGCGCTGGTGGTGACGTTCCTGTTCGCCATCATCGTCATCTATCTGGTCCTGGCCGCCCAGTACGAAAGCCTGCGCGACCCGCTGATCATCCTGATCAGCGTGCCGATGTCGATCTGCGGCGCGCTCATTCCGCTGGCGCTCGGCATGGCCACCATCAACATCTATACCCAGATCGGCCTGGTGACCCTGATCGGCCTGATCAGCAAGCACGGCATCCTGATGGTGGAGTTCGCCAACGAGATGCAGGCGCATGCCGGACTGGACCGCCGCGCCGCCATGGAACGGGCCGCGCGCATCCGGCTGCGCCCCATCCTGATGACGACGGCCGCCATGGTGGTGGGCCTGGTGCCGCTGCTGTTCGCCAGCGGCGCCGGCGCGCACAGCCGCTTCAGCCTCGGCCTGGTGATCGTGGTGGGCATGCTGGTGGGCACCCTGTTCACCCTGTTCGTGCTGCCCACCATGTACACCCTGCTGGCGCGCGACCACCGCGCCGCCGGCCAATCCGCGCGCGCCCGCGAACTGGCGCGGCTGGACGCCCAGGCGGGCGCCGCCTCCCCCGCACACGAGACCGCATCATGACGCATCCCGTCCCGACGACCTTTGCACGTACCGCCGGCGCGCTGCTTGCCGCGCTGGCGCTGGCCGGCTGCGCCGTAGGGCCGCAGTACCAGGCGCCCACGCCCGCGCCGGTGAAGCTGGCCAGCCCCGAACAGGCGCTGTTCTCGGCCGACCGGTTGCAACGCGAATGGTGGCGCCAGTTGCAGGATGCCCGGCTGGACGCGTTGATCGGCCTGGCGCTGGCGCGCAACCTCGATATCCGCCAGGCGCAGGCGCGCCTGCGCGAAGCGCGCGCCGCGCTCGACGAAAAGGAACTGGACCGCTGGCCGACCGTGACCGCGGCCGGCGGCTACACGCGCAGCCTGTCGCAGATCAACCCCGGCCCCGACCAGCGCAACCTCGCGCAAAGCTACCGCGCGGGCTTCGACGCGACCTGGGAAATCGATCTGTTCGGCCGCCTGCAGCGACGGGCCGAGGCCGCGGCCGCGCGCGACCAGGCCGCCGCCGCCGACCTGGCCCAGACGCGCCTGGTGGTGGTGGCCGAGCTGGCACGCAACTATTTCGAGATGCGCGGCGCCGAGCAACGGCTGGCCATGGCGCGCGCCAACCTCGCCACCCAGCAGGAGACGCTGCGCGTCACCGCGGCGCTGGTGGAAACCGGCCGCGGCTATGCCGGCGACCTGGCCAGCGCACGGGCCGAGCTGGCCGGCACGCGGGCGCTGCTCGCGCCGCTGGAGACGCAACGGCGCCTGGCCCAGTACCGCATCGCCGTCCTGGCGGCCATGCGGCCGGCCGAACTGGGCGAGCTGCGGCAGGAGCAGCCGCTAGCGCCGCTGGCCGCGCAATTGCCCATCGGCGACGTGGCCATGCTGCTGCAACGCCGTCCCGACGTGCGCGCCGCCGAGCGCCTGCTGGCCGCCACCAACGCCGACGTCGGCGCCATCACCGCCGAACTGTATCCGCGCATCGACCTGGGCGGGTTCCTCGGTTTCATTGCCTTGCGCGGCGGCGACCTGGGCCAGGCCAGCAGCAAGGCCTTCGCGCTGGCGCCGACGATCAGCTGGCCGGCGTTGCACCTGGGCAGCGTCCAGGCGCAACTGCGCGCGGGCCAGGCCCGGCACGACGCGGCGCGGGCGCGCTACGAACAGGTGGCGCTGCAGGCCATCGAGGAAGTGGAAGGCGCGTTGACGCGCTATGGACAGAACCAGCAGCGGCTGCGCGACCTGCTTGACAGCGCCACGCAGAGCCAGCGCGCCGCCGACCTGGCGCAAACGCGCTATCGTGAAGGGGCCGCGCCTTATTTGACGGTGCTGGACGCGCAGCGTACTCTTTTGCGCGCACAGGATGCCGTGGCGCAATCCGAGTCGGAGTCCTATACCAGCCTGGTCGCGCTCTACAAGGCCCTGGGCGGAGGCTGGAATACCGACGCCGCCGCGCCCGCCCGTTCCGACCGCACCGCCGCCCTGCCGGCCAGCCCCTGAGACGCCCAACCGCCATGTCCGATCAATCCGCCCCTGTCAGCACGCACTGGGTTCCGCACCAACCGGCCGAGCGCATTCTCATGACGCTCAAGACGCGCGGCCCGCAAGGCATCGCGGCCATCGCCGAGGTGCTGGACGTGACGGCCGAGGCGGTGCGCCAGCAGATGGCGCGCCTGCAGGTCGAAGGCCTGGTGGACGCCGAAACGCGTTCGGCCGGCCGCGGCCGGCCCACCCAGATATGGCGGCTGACGCAGGCCGGCCATGCGCGCTTTCCCGACATGCACGCCGAGATGACGGTGCAGATGCTGGGCGCGGTGCGCCAGGTTTTCGGCGAAAGCGGGATAGACAAGCTGATCGGCGCGCGCGAGGCCAGCATGCGCGCCAGCTACGCCGAGGCCATGCAAGGCGCCGACGGCCTGCGCGAGCGCCTGGAGCGCCTGGTGGCCGTGCGCAGCCGCGAGGGCTACATGGCCGAATTGGTCGCCACCGACGATGGCTACCTGCTGGTGGAGAATCACTGTCCCATCTGTGCGGCCGCGCAAGCCTGCATGGCCTTCTGCCGCAGCGAACTGGACCTGTTTCGCGAGATCATCGGCCCGCAGGCGCAGGTCGAGCGGGCCGAGCACATCCTGGCCGGCGCGCGCCGCTGCGCCTATACGGTCCGGCCGCTGCGCCAGGCTGCCTGACAGCGCGCCCCGGCGGCAGCGCCGCCAGGGTCGGCGCCGGCGCTCAGTCGACCAGTTTGAGGGTGCCCTTCATGAGGGCGCCATGGCCGGGGAACGAGCAGAAGAACGTATAGTCATCGCCCGCGGCCAGCTTGGCCACGTCGAACGTCACCGAATCCGACTCGCCGCCGCCCAGCACCTTGGTGTGCGCCAGCACGCGCGTATCGCCGGCCTTCAGGTACTGGTTGTCCAGGCCCGCGGCTATGCCATCCTTCTCGACCGCCTGCATGTCGGCCGTCTTGGTCAGCACCCAGTTGTGCCCCATCACGTTGCGGGGCAGCTTGCCGGTGTGCTTGAGGTTGACCGTGAATTGCTTGCACGACTTGCTGACCTCGATGGCCTTCTTGTCGAATTGCATCTGGTCCGTGCCGGCAATGTCCACCGAGCATTCGGCCGCGAGAACCGGCGCGCTGAACGCCGCCATCAAGGCCATGCCACCCAATACCTGCTTGAACATAACGTCCTCCATCAACACATTGTGCGACGCGCGACCGCGCATCGGGCAATCCCTACTTTACGCCCCCGCGCGCGCAAAGGGAAAGGCGCGCGGCTCGCCCGTTTGCGCGCCATCAAACAATGCGGCCGGCCCGCGCCATGCCGCGCGATCCATGCTGCAACCAGGGGACCAGAGGAATAGTGGCGCAGGCCTACATCTCGCCCAGGCGCATCAGACGCCGGATGTGATCGCGCTGCGCACGCAGGCGCGGCAACACCTCGGCCTCGATGCGCGGCATGTCGTAGTCGTCGTCGTTGACGGACAGGCCCAATGAAAGACCGCGCGCCTGGCTGGAGAAGAGCGCAACCCCCACGGTGGTGACCTTGCGCTCGGGGTACCGGGCGATCGCCCACTGGTCTTCGGGCAGGTCCAGCGCCGAGCACAGCGCGCTGGCCGGCGGCAGCGCATTGCCCACGCGCAGATTGACCACCAGGATCTTGCGCCGCTCGGCTTCCGAGCTGGCCCGCGCAATGATGATGGCCTCGTTCTTGCTGCGCTCGCCGATATTGGCCGTGCCCGCGCATTGATCCGCCAGCTCCTGCAGGGCGGACTGGATCACATCGTTGACCCCGGTGTTGGCCAGCGCGGCAAAGCCGATCTCCAGCAGTTGGGGCGTCAACGACCACAACGTGCCTTCCTTGCGCACATAGCCTTCGCTCTCGAGCGTGGTCAGAAAGCGCAGCACGGTGGAATGCGGCAGGTCGACCGCCTTGGACAAGGCGGTGAGCGATTGCCCCGGGCCGCTGCGGAAACTGCGCAGCAGCGCTAGACACCTCTGGACCGAGCGATTATCATTCATTTGACCACTGCATGAAAATATTGTTCACCTAGCGGAAAGTTTAAACGGCTCGCGGGCACTTTGCAAGCGTTTATCGGCTTTGCGCGACATCGATGGGGGCACCATGGGGTACAGGGTAGGCGTCGATATCGGCGGCTCATTCACCGATTTCGCCGTATTCGACGAAGACAGCGGTGAAATCAAAAGTCTGAAGGTCTTTTCGCGGCCCGACCAACCCGGCGAAGAAGTCATCGCCGGGGTGCGCATGCTGGGCGAGCGCTACGGCATCCAGCCCGAGCAGATCACGTATTTCACGCACGGCACCACGGTCGGCATCAATACGGTCATCCAGCGCAAGGGCCTGAAGCTGGCGCTGTTCACCACCGAGAACTTCAGCGACGTGCTCGAGCTGGCGCGGCTGAAAACCCCCGACATGTATCACCTGCTGTCGCGGCGGCCCGCGCCGCTGGTCAAGCGCAGCATGGTGTTCGGCATCGCCGAGCGCATGGGCCCTGACGGCACGGTGCGCGCGCCGCTGGACGAGGCCAGCGTGGAGCGCGCGGTCCGGCAGGCGCTGGACGCGGGCGCCGAAGGCATCGTGGTCTCGCTGCTGCACGCCTACCGCAACCCGGCGCATGAACTGCGCGTGCGTGAAATCGCCGAAGCGCTGGCGCCCGGCCTGCCGGTGTCGTGCTCCAGCGAGACCTGGCCCATCATCCGCGAGTACGAGCACACCATCACCGCCGTGATCGGCGGCTATGTGCAGCCGCGCGTCGCCCATTACCTGACATCGCTGCAGCAGGCGCTGAAGAACGCCGGCGTGCAGCCCGAGCCGCGCCTGACCAAATCCAACGGCGGCGTGATGACCGCCGAGCAGGGCAAGCGCGATTGCGTGCAGATGATCCTGTCGGGCACCGCCGCCGGCGTCATCGGCGCCAGCCACGTCGCGGCAACGGCCGGCCTGCCGCGCTGCCTGAGCCTGGACATCGGCGGCACCAGCGCCGACATCGCGGTCATCGTCGACGGCAAGCCGCAATACGGCGTGGGCGAGCTGATCGGCGATTTCCAGATCTACATCCCGTCCGTCTCGGTGTCCTCGGTGGGCGAAGGCGGCGGCTCCATTGCCTGGGTGGACCCGCTGGGCGTGCTCAAGGTGGGCCCGGAAAGCGCGGGCTCGCATCCGGGCCCCGCCTGCTATCGGCGCGGCGGCACGCGCGCCACCATTACCGACGCCTTCGTCTGCTGCGGGCTGGTCGGCCATTCCGAACTGGGCTACCAGGCCGTCACGGTCGATGCCGACGCCTCGCGCCAGGCGGTGGGCGAGCTGGCCGACAGGCTAGGCCGCGGCATCGAGGAAACGGCCGAGGCCATCATCCAGATCGCCGTCTCCGGCATGTATTCGGAGGTCAGCGGCCTGGTGTCGCGCTACGGAATCGATCCGCGCGAGTATGCCGTGCTGGCCTTCGGCGGCGCCGGCCCGATGCTGGGCTGCTTCCTGGCGCGCGAGCTCAAGGTCCGCGAGATCGTGGTGCCGCCCTCGCCCGGCACCCTCAGCGCGCTGGGCGGCCTGATCGCCGACCTCAAGAGCGACTTCCTGAAGACCGTGTACACCGACCTCAGCGCCGACCGGCTGGCCTTCGTGCGCGACGAATTCGCCACCCTGGCCGGGCGCGCGCGCCAATGGCTGGCGCAGGAACAGGGACACGCCGAGGAGGCCGAGCTGGTGTACTCGGCCGAAATGCGCTATCGCGGCCAGTCGTACGAGATCGATACCGTGCTGGACCCGATCCACATCGAGGCCGGCGACGTGCAGGCGGTGGGCCAGGCCTTCCACGACATGCACCGGCGCCTGTACGGGCACGCCGACGAACAGGCTCCGGTTCAGATCGTCAGCCTGCGCGTGGTCATCGCTGGCAACAACGACAAGCCCGCCTTCCCGCGCCATGCGCTGCGCCCCGGCGCGCCGCGCGCCGAACGCAAGGTACGCGTCTGGCTGGACGGCGCCTGGCACGAGGTGCCGCTGTACGCGCGCACCGCCCTGGCGGCGGGCCAGCAGTTCACCGGCCCGGCCATCGTGACCCAGGGCGACTGCACTACCGTCATCCCGCCCGACTATGCATGCCGGGTCGACGAGTACGCCAATCTGCGCATCACCGAAGAAGCCGCGTCGTGACCGTGGACAATTTCCGCCTGCAAGTGCTCGCCAACCATTGCACCGCCGCCGCCGAGGCGATGGGCTATACGTTGATGCGCACCGCCTATTCGACCTTCGTGAAGGAAACCGAGGACTTCTCGGCGCAGCTGATGACGCCGGCGGGCAAGACCTTCGCCTCGCCCAAGACCTTCGGCGCGACCTGGTACACCGGGCTGGACTATGGCCGGGTCATCGCCATGTTCGACGATTATCGCGAAGGCGACATCTATCTCACCAACGATCCGTACAGCGGCTTCGTGGCCACCCATACCCCGGACATGCACGTCTGGAAGCCGGTGTTCCGCGACGGCCGCCTGGTCTGCTTCGTCGGCAGCCACATCCACAATACCGACATGGGCGGCGCCGTGCCGGCGTCGCTGTCGCGCACCCTGACCGAAGTCCACCAGGAGGGCCTGCGCATCCCGCCGATGCTGCTGGCGCGACGGCGTCATCGACGAGAAAGTGCTGCGCATCATGGAAGTCAATGTGCGCATGCCGGAGCAGAACCGCGGCGACCTCAACGCCCAGATCGCCGCGCTCAATGTCGGCGAGCGCAAGGTGCACGAGATCATCGACCGGTTCGGCGTGGACGAATTCATGCAGGGCGCCGAGGCCATCCTCGATTACGCCGAGCAACAGACCCGCGCCCTGATCCGCGAGATCCCGGACGGCGAGTACCGCTTCGCCGAGTACGCCGACGAAGATACCGTGGGCGGCTACCCGTGCCGCATCCAGATCACGCTACGCGTGCGCGGCGACGAACTGGAGCTGGATTTCACCGGCAGCGACCCGCAGGTCGCCTCGTCGCTGAACGTACCCACCGGCGGCGACGGCCACCATTCGGTGATCACGGTCGGCCTGATCTACGTCATGCATACCCTGGCGCCGCGCAACGTGCTCAACGCCGGCAGCGTACGGCCCTGCCATGCCGTCCTGCCGGAAGGCACGGTGGTCAATCCGCAGGCGCCGGCGGCCGTGGGCATGCGCAGCCTGATGGCGGCGGTCATCCAGGCCTGCACCTTCGGCGTCTTCAGCCGCGCCATGCCCGATCGCCTGCCGGCCTGCCCGGCCGGCGGCTCGACCCTGCTCAACGTCAAGACCGTCACGCGCGAGGGCCGCCAGGTGCTGTCGTCGATCGGCCCGTGCGGCGGCGGCGCCGGCGGCGGACCGGAACATGACGGCGTCGAAGGCTGCGGCGCCAACAACGCGTTCCTGAAGAACACGCCGGTGGAGATCAACGAGGCCGAGGTGCCGATCGAGATCATCCGCTACGGCCTGGTGCCGGACACCGGCGGCGCCGGCCGCCAGCGCGGCGGCAACGCGGCCACGATGGAATTCCGGCTGCTGGCGCCCAACGGCGTGGTCACGGCGCGCAACCGCAACCGCTCCGAGCTGGCGGCCTGGGGCGTCATGGGCGGCAAGGCGGGCGCCAACTCGCGCTTCATCCGCAACCCCGACTCCGACGCGCCGGAGGAGCTGCGCAACAGCGACCTGGTGAACTGCGCCCCGGGCGACGTCATCCGACTGCAGGGCCCGGCCGGCGGCGGCTATGGCCATCCCTACGAACGGCCGATCGAGCAGGTGGTGGAAGACGTGCGCTGCGGTTTCGTGTCGCGCCAGCGCGCCCGCGAGGCCTATGGCGTCGCGGTGCGCGCGGACCTCAGCGTGGACGAGGCGGCCACCCGCGAACTGCGCCGCGCCGACCGGGGCGGCCAGGCCCATTTCGACCATGGCCCGGGCCGCTCGCGCTTCGAGGCGGTCTGGACGCCGGCGCGCTACGACGCGATGACGCGCATCATGGCGGCGCTGCCCATCAGCTGGCGGCATTTCGTCAAGCACCAGATGTTCGCCGCGCTGGCCGGCTCGGCGCCGCCGCAAGACGGCGGCGCGCAGGATATCGAGCGGCTCTATGCGCAATTGAGCCAGCGCTACGCGGACCTGCCCTCGCCGCAGGCGATTGCCGCGGCCAGCGGCGCGGCCGCCTGAGCGCGCAGCCATGCGGGAGCCGAACATGGCCGCGTCCAGGGACATCTTTGCGCCGGATTTTCGCCGGCGGCCCTACTGGTGGGAGGGCTACGAGCCGCCCGAATGCGGCGAGGACACCCTGCCGGCCAGCGCCGACGTGGCCATCGTGGGCGGCGGCTACACCGGCGTGTGCTGCGCCCTGGCCCTGCGCGAGGCCGGCATCGAGGCCGTGGTGCTGGAAGCCGGCCGTCCCGGCGAAGGCGCCAGCACCCGTTCCGGCGGGCAGGTGTCGGGCGGCGTCAACGTGCAGAAGAAGGCGCTCGCCGCGGTCGGCGAAAGCGCCGGCCAGCGCGCCGAGCGCCTGGCCGCGCGGCTGCGCGACGCCGCGGCCTCGATGGCCTATGTCGAATCATTGATCGAACGGCACGCCATCGAGTGCGGCTGGCACCGCACGGGGCGGCTCACCACCATGTGGGTGCCCGCGCACTACCAGAGCTGGCAGGCGCGCATGATCCCGCGCGCGGAGCTGGCCGCCGAGATCGGCTCGTCCGTGTACCACGGCGCCGCGCTGATCGAGCACGCCGGCCACCTGCAACCCGCCCAGCTCTATGGCGGCATGCTGCGGGCGGCACGCGACGCGGGCGCGCGCGTGCTTGGCCGCACGCCGGTCGAACGCATCGAGCGCCGCGCCGGCGGCTATGACGTCCATACCGCGCGGGGCACCGTGCGGGCCGGCCAGGTGGTCATCGCCACCAACGGCTATACAGGCGCCAACCTCGGCGGCCTGAAGCGCCGCATCGTGCCGGTCTGCACCCACATGATCGCCACCGAAGCGCTGCCGCCGGACCTCGCCGCCAGCCTGCTGCCGACCAATCGGGCCGTGTCCGAGTCGCGCCGCGTCGTCAACCACTACCGGCTCTCGCCGGACGGGCGGCGGCTGCTGTTCGGCGGGCGCGCGCGCTTCGTGCCCACCGACGAGGCGACCACCGCCCGGCTGCTGTACCGCGCCATGCTCAAGCGCTTTCCGCAACTGGCCGGCACGCGCATCACCCACAGCTGGGGCGGCAACGTCGCCATGACGCTGGACTCGATGCCCCACATCGGCGGCGCCGACGGCTTGCATTACGCGCTGGGCTGCAATGGCAGCGGCGTGGCCATGATGAGCTACCTGGGCCACTGCGTCGGCCGCAAGATCGCCACGCAGTCGGGCGAACCGATCAACGCATTCGATATGGGGGAAATTCCAGGCCATCCTTTCTACTTCGGCAACCCGTGGTTCCTGTTCGCGATCGGCAGCTGGTACCAGGCGCGGGATGCCTACGACCACTGGAGGGCCCGCTGAACAGCGGGCGCAGACACCGGTTCTCGCTCATCCACCCGGCCAGGGCCTCGCACCGTCCCGATGCCCCGGCCGCCGAAGCGAACCGGAAAAATATCTATGGAGCGCTCCATGAACAATCAGCGTCGCAATGCATTGAGAGTACTGACCGGCCTGTGCGGAGCCGCCGCCCTGCCCCGGCTTGCCCTGGCGCAGGCGGGCGCCTACCCCGCCGGCCCGGTCACCGTCGTCGTGCCGTACGGCTCGGGCGGCAGCACCGATGTCATCGCCCGCCTGCTGGTCAATGACGTCAGCGAACGCCTGGGCGGCAAGTTCATCGTCGAGAACAAGCCCGGCGCCGCCGGCAACATCGGCACCCGCCAGGTCGGCATTTCCCGCCCCGACGGCACCACCCTGCTCTATTCCACGGCCACGCCGTTCTGCATCAACCCGTACGTCTACCGCACCCTGCCCTTCGATCCCGACAAGGATTTCGCGGCCGTCTCGCGCACCGCCAAGCTGCCCCTGGTGCTGGTGGTCAACGCCGGCCTGGGCATCAAGACCCCGCAGGCCTTCATCGACTACCTGCGCAAGAACCAGCAGCAGTGCAGCTACAGCTCGTATGGCATCGGCACGTCCAGCCACATCGCCAGCGCGATCTTCACCAAGAAGATCGGCGCGCCGGGCGTGCTGCATGTCCCCTACAAGGACATGACGGCGATGTCCGACCTGGCGGCCGGACGCAATACCTTCCACATCGATGCCTGGTCGGTCGTCGACCCGCTGGTCAGGGCCGGCAAGCTGACCGCCCTGGCCGTCTCCAGCGCCGAGCCCCTGCCCTGGGCCCCCAAGCTGCCGACGATCGCCAGCGTGATCGGCAGCGACTACGAAGTCGTCACCTGGCATGCGGTGTTCGCGCCGCGCAAGACGCCGGCGGAGATCGTCCAGAAGCTGAACCACGAGTTCCGGCAGACCATCGCCAAGCCTTCGGTACAGAAGACCTACGTGGCCCAGGGCTTTCTGACCTACCCGCCGGCCACCCCCGCCGAAATCGACGCCTTCGTGCAGCAGGACAAGCAGCGCTGGAAATCGTTCGTGGAAGCGGCCGGCATCACGCCCAGCTGAGCAGTCCGGGCTCGCCTGCCGGCCGCGACGGCCCCGGCGCGCAAGCGCGCGGGGGCCGTCGCCGCGTTCAGATGCGAAACGCCACGGTGGGGTCGGACCGGACCTTGTCCAGCAGGCCGGTTTCCCAGCTCAGGTACTGGTGCATGGCTTCCTCGATGCCGGTCTCGCGGTCATAGGGGCGGTACCAGACGTCGATCGCCTCGGTCAGGAACTGCGGCGCGTCGCCGCGCAGCCGGTCCGCGCCCAGCGCCGCGGTGCCTCCCTTCAGGTAGGCGGCCTGGTAGCCCTGCGCGGCGGCGTCGGCCGCCGCCAGCCGCGAGACCCGCCCGTCCGCGCACGTGAACAGCAGCGGCCCGGCGGGCTTGCGCTGCGCCAGCAAGGCCGGCAGGCGCGAGCGCGGCGCCCAGGCGGCGCCGGCCAGGTGGCCGGCCCGATAGGTACGCGAATCCCCCACGTCGATGATCACGGCGTCGGCCGCGACGGCCTCGACCGGCACGCCACGCTCGTCGTCGTACTCGACGCGCGGCGGCGCGACCAGCGCCGTTGCCTCGGGCCGGTGCAGGTAGACTTCCCAGCCCATCTGGTGCAGCCAGCCGGCGGTCATCGGCGCCTGCACGCCGTCGGTGTCGAACACCACGATGCGCGCATTGCGCACCGGCGCGTAGTAATCCGTCTGCTGGACCAGCTGTCCCCCGGGCGCGGCCACCGCGCGCGGCAGGGTCGCCCGCGACGAGCAGGACGGATCGCGTGCGTCGAACAGGTACGTGGTGCGATAGGGGTTGGACAGCATGTCGTGCAATTCGCCCGCGTCCAGCGTGGCGATGGACATGCCCAGCGCCCACGCCTGCGCCGCCTGCGCGGCGCCGGCGGCGACCGGGCGGTCCAGGTAGCTGGCGGACTTGCCGCGTTCGAGCGGCAGGCCGGCCAGGTGCTGGCCCATCGTGCCGTTTTCCAGGGCCCGCACGTCTGTCTTGCCGGCGTTGCGCAGCGACTGCGCGCCGATGATGGAGCGGGTACGGCCGGCGCAGTTGACGACGATGGGGCCGGCATGGTCCAGCGCACGCGCCACCAGCTCGGCGCCCGGGCACGAATAGGCGCCCGGCACCGACATCAGGTTGAATTCCTGTTCGGTGCGGCTGTCGAGCACCAGCACCTCCTCGCTGCGCCGCAGCGCGTCGAGCTCGACGGCGCTGATGCTGGGCGTGCCGTAGACGTGCTCGGCCACTTCGCCAAAAGCCTTGCTGGGCACGAAAACGCCGGTATATACCGGCAGGCCGGCAGCATTCCAGCCCGGCTGTCCGCCCTGCAGCACCGCCACGTTGTGGTAGCCGCGCTGATGCAGCAGGCGCACCGCCTGCTCGGCCAGGCCGTCGGCGTCGTCGATCACCACGATGCGCACGTGCGGCGACGGCAGTCCGTCGTCGACGCGCAGCTCGAACACCGACAACGGCATGGACGCGGCATGGAACAGGTGCCCCTGGGTATAGACGCCGTTCTCGCGCACGTCCAGGATGGCCAGCTCGCCGCCGTCGGTCAGCATCTCGTACAGATCGCGCGGCGCGATCCAGGGCGCGTAGGTTTCCGGCACCGCCATGAAGCGGGTATAGGCGCCGCCTTCTTCCGTGGCGAAATTGATGCGTCCGCTCAGCGTATCGAGCGCGCGGCCATACAGGTGCAGGTGCAGGTGCAGCGAATCTTCCTCGGACACGACTTCGATCGTGTGGAACACCTCGCCGCTCAGGCGCGCGGCGTTGCCCTGGACCACGGTCAGGGCGTCGATCTGGCGCAACGTGCCGAAACCGGCGCGCGAGCCATCGTCGGTGCGTTCGAAGAACACGTTGTGCTCTTCGCCGTACACGCCGGCGATCACCGCCCAGGTGGTGTGATCGTGCGGCGGCTGCTTCTTGCCGGTCTTGCCCGCCGACGCATACAGGGCCAGGTCGCCGCTCTCGCCGCGCCACAACTGATACAGCCCGCCGGGCTTGCCGGCCCGGATCGGGAACTCATCGCGCGGAAACAGCTCGTCGCGCTCGCCCAGGGCGACCAGCACCGGGCCGATCGCCTCGCGCAGCGCCTCGCCGTCGAGCTGCGCAGCCAGACGGCCGATCTGCGCCATGGCGTCTTTCACCGCATCGTAACGTTGTTGCATCGTAGTCATCGTCTTCTCTCCTGTCGGCATGCTTTACTCAACCTTGATGTTCTGGTCGCGGATCAGGCGCTTCCACAGCTGCGTCTCCGAATCGATCAGCTCGCTGAATGCCTGCGGCGTGCCGACGTCGGGCGTCATGCCCAGTTCCTTGACGCGCTTGGCGATCTCCGGCTCGGCCATCAGCTTGGCGAAGATCTGCTGGTAGCGATCCACGATGGGCTGCGGCGTGCCCGGCGGCGCGATGACGCCCAGCCAGTTGGTCACCTCGTAGCCCGGCACGGTCTCGGCCACCGTCGGCACGTCGGGAAAACGCGGCTCGCGCTGGCGGGTGGTGGTGGCGATGGCGCGCAGCCGGCCGGCGGCGATCAGCTCATGGGTGGCCGTATCGCCGAACCCGATATCGGTCTCGCCGGCCATGGTGGACATCAGCGCCGGGCCGCCCCCTTTGTAGCCGATCTCGCGCAGACGGCTGCCGGTCATGGCATTGAGCAAATGGCCGGTCATCGAGTTCGACGTGCCCACGCCCACCGACGAATACGTCACGTCGCCGCTCTTGCTGCCGTCGATCACGTCCTGCACGCTGTTCCAGCGGCTTTCTCCCGGCTTGGTCACCAGCATGTAGCCCATCTGGACCAGCAGGTTGACCGGGGTCAGCTTCTTGGGGTCATAGGAAATCTGGCGCAGCTGCGGCCAGATCGTCAGCACGCCCGGCCCGGACCAGGTGATGGTGCGGCCGTCGGGCCGCGCGTTGGCGACGAAGTCGGTCGCGATCAATCCGCCGGCTCCCGGCTTGGGCATGACGATCAGCGGCTGGCCCAGCTCCTCGGCCATGCGGGCCTGGAGCACCTGCGCCAGGGCATAGTGCCCGCCGCCCGCGCCATAGCCCAGGATGAGCGTCACCGAGCCATCCGGCTGCCAGGGCTTGGCGGCCTTGTCCTGCGCCCCGGCGGTCCAGGGCAGTACCGCGACGGCGGCGGCGGCCAGATACTTCGCGAGAGTATGTTGCATGGTATTCCCCCTCTGTTCTTCGTTGAAAAAGGCCACGCGCCGCGGGCGCGGGCCGAACGCAACCACCGGCGCCGCCCGCGGCGCCGGACCTGCTCGAATCGGAATGGACTGGTATCGCGGCGCCGCGCCTCAGCCGGCGCCGATATCGGCCTGGTCCCATTGCGTTGCCACGGCCACGCGGTCGCCGGTGTGCACCACCGGATCGCGTCGCATGCCGATGACGATGCAATCGGTATCCAGGCTGACGGCCTCCACCTCGGCGCCATGCAAATCCACGATGCGGCCCAGCGGCGCGCCGGCCGGCACGATCTGGCCGGCCCGCCCGGCCGCCAGGAACAACCCTCCATGGCGCGCCATCACCCAGCGGCGCCGGGTGACCCGGCGCACGCTGGCGGGCGCGGGAGCGCCGGCGGATACGCCGCTTTCGTCGATGAGGCCCAGGTGGCTCGCCAGGCGCAGCAGCCCGGTCAGCGCCTGCTCGACGTTCTCCGGCGTGTACCAGCTGCCCTGGCCCAGTTCGACCATGAAGGCCGGCACATCGATGGCCAGGCACTGGTAATCCAGCCCGCCGGCAATGTTGCCGGGCAGTTCGCCCGCGCCGCCCACGTCCATGCGGCAGCTGACCGAGGGTTCGAAGAACGAGGTCATGCGCAGCAGCTGCGCCTCGGTGACCGCGCTGCCCGGAAAGACCTTGTAGACACAGTACGGCTTGCTGTCGTGGATCGAGCCCATCGTATGCATGTTCACCAGGCACGAGGCCACCGCCCGAACTTCCTGGAACAGGGCATGGGCCATATGGTTGGTCACCATCCCCTGCGGATTGCCCGGGAAAGTCTGGTCCAGGTCCTGCAGATCCTGCGGCGCCGTCTTGGTGCGGTTGTCCAGCCCCAGGGGGTTGGCCGTGGGCGTGATGACCAGGCTGCCCGACAGCGCGGCCGGATCCACCCGGCGGCCCAGCTCCACCGCGGCGATCACGCCGTTGAGTTCATTGCCATGCACCTGTCCATTGACCCACAGGCAAGGTCCCGGCGCCGCCCCCTTGATCACCGTCACCGGGATGGCGATGGCCATGCCCGAGCTCATGGTGCCCACCGGCAGGTAGTCATGCGCCACGGTTCCCGGCTGCATGCCGGACAACAAGTCTTGTATTTTCGACACGGCTCAATCCTCCCGGCGCAGCGCCTGGTCCAGGTCGCGCTTCAAGTCTTCGACATCTTCCAATCCGATATGCAGCCGCACCAGCGGCCCGGCATAGTCCCTGCCCGCCAGGCTGCGCTTGCCGGCGGTATCGGCCGGCAGCACCAGGCTCTCGTAGCCGCCCCAGCTCGCGCCGATGGCAAACAGCGTCAGCCGGTCGATGAAGGCGTCGCGCTGCTCGAGGCTGCAGGGCTCCAGTTCGAGGGTCAGCAGGCCCGAGGCGCCGCGCATCTGGCGGCGCCACAGCGCGTGGTCGGGGTGCTGCGGCAGCGCCGGATACAGCACCTGCGCCACCCGTGGATGCCCGGCCAGCCATTGCGCCACGTCCAGCGCGTTGCGGTAGTGCGCCGCCATGCGCACCCCCAGCGTGCGGATACCGCGCGTGGCCAGATAGGCGTCGTCGGGGCTGATGGACAGGCCCTGCGCGGCCGCTTCCGTGCGGATGGCCAGCCACAGCTCGGGGTCATGCGCCGTCACCGTCCCCATCATCACGTCCGAATGGCCCACCAGGTACTTGGTGGCGGCATGGATGGAGACGTCGATGCCGTGCTCGAACGGCTGCAGGAATACCGGCGTCGCCCAGGTGTTGTCGGCCACCACCTTGGCGCCGACCGCATGCGCGGCGGCGGCGATGCGGGCGAAATCCTGCATTTCCATGGTCAGCGAACCAGGGCTCTCGCAGTACACGACCGAGGTATCGGGGCGGACCAGGCGCTCGACCTCCGAACCGGCGTAGTACTCGACGCGCACGCCGCGCGGCGCCAGCACCTTTTCGCAGAACTCGCGACAGGGGTAATAGACGTTGTCCGGCACCAGGATGTGCGAGCCCGGACGGGCCAGGGTATTGAGGGTCGTGGCGATGGCCGAAACGCCCGAGGGCGTGAGAACCGCCCGATGGCCGCCTTCGATGGCGGCCACCAGGTTCTCCAGCTCCTTCACGGTGTGCGTGCCGAGCCGCCCGTAGCGTACGTGGTCGAACTTCGCGCCACGGGTTGCCTTGTACTCGGCCATGGACTCGAATACAACGGTTGAGGTGCGGTAGACAGGTGTGTTCACCATCCCCTTGTGCGCCTTCGGGTCGCGACCGCCATGGGTCAGCAGCGTATCGAACTTCATGAGCACCTGCAGAAGTGAAAGTGTTCGGACGGACCTGCCCGCGGCGCGACAGGCGCCGCCCGGGCAGGAGCGAAATGCGCGCCCGCGCATGCGGCGGGCACAGACAACGAGAGGAATTCTAGGTAGCCGGCGCAGCGTCTACTAATGAAAGATTTTCCTGAACCATTAAAATGATTAATAAATCAAGACAGGGGATACGATCCGTGCGCCATCTGGACATGCAGCAGTTGCGCACTCTGGTGACCATTGCGCAGACCGGCAGCTTTTCCGCCACCGCGGAAAAGCTGTTCAAGACACAGCCGGCCATTACCCACCAGATGCATCAGCTGGAAGCGACGCTGGGCACCGCCCTGTTCGAGAAGCAGGGGCGCAGCCGCGTCCTGACCGAGGACGGGCAGAAGATGCTCAAGTACGCAAGCCAGGTGCTGGCGCTCAACGACGAGGTCTTCCGCGTTTTCCAGGAACGCCTGCAGGGCACGCTGCGCATCGGCTCGCCGCACGACGCCGTCGAGACCCTGCTGCCCTCCATCCTGCGGCAGGCCAGCCAGGCCTTGCCGCAGTTGAACATCGACGTCTGCATAGACCGCGCGCCGCGGCTGTTCGAGCTGCTGCAGCGCGGCGAAATCGACATGGCCATCTCGGCCCGCTTTCACCAGGAATTCGAGGGGCTGATCCTGAAACGCTCGCCGGCGGTCTGGCTATGCGCCGCGGACTATGTGCACCGCCCCGACAAGGCCTTGCCGCTGATCCTGGCCGACGGCTCCAGCATCTATCGCGAAATGGCCCTGGCGGCGCTCGAGCAGCACCATATACGCTGGACGGTCACACGCATCGTGCCCGACCTGGTCGGCATCAAGGCGGCGATCCGCGCCGGACTGGGCGTCACCCCGCGCAGCATCGACCTGCTCGCGCCCGACATGCGCATGCTGGACGAGGCCGACGGCCTGCCGCCGCTGCCCGAGATGACCTATCACCTGTGGATACGCCCGCATGCGGACGACTCGCCCGCGCGCCAGGCCTACGAGATGCTGCGCCAGGCCTGGGAGCTGGTCGACGCAGTGCCGGCGGCGCGCGCCGGCCCGGCCGCAGGCTGACGGCGGCGCCCCCCACGCCTTTCGTAATTCAGGCCCGTTCCCGCTCGAACCGGCCATCCAACCCAAGGAAGACACACATGGATCTCGGCATTGCAGGACGGTGGGCGCTGGTATGCGGCGCCAGCAAGGGGCTCGGCTATGGCTGCGCCAGCGCGCTGCTGCAGAACGGCGTCAACGTCGTCATCAACGCGCGCAACGACGGCGTCTTGCAGGACGCGGCGTCCGCGCTGCGCAAGGACGCCGAAAACCAGGCCCGGCAATCGGGCGGCCAGGCGGGCAAGGTCATCGCCGTCGCCTGCGACATCACCACCGAGCCAGGCAGGCAGGCCGCGCTCGAAGCGCCGGGCGGCCCCGGGCCGGACTTCGACATCGTGGTGACCAACGCCGGCGGTCCGCCGCCGGGGCAATACCAGGACTGGGACCGCGATGACTGGATCAAGGCGATCGACGCCAACATGCTGACGCCCATCGCGCTGATCAAGGCCACGGTGGACGGCATGCAGGCGCGCGGCTTCGGACGCATCGTCAACATCACCTCGACCGCCGTGAAGGCGCCGATCAGCACGCTGGGCCTGTCCAATGGCGCCCGCTCCGGCCTGACCGGCTTTATCGCCGGCCTGGCCCGCTCGGAGATCGCGGCCCGCGGGGTCACCATCAACAACATCCTCCCGGGCAGGTTCGACACCGACAGGCTGAAGAGCACGATGCGCGTCGCGGCGCAGGCGTGCGGCCAAAGCATCGAAGCGCTGCGCGAGGAACAGCAGCTGGGCATCCCCGCCGGCCGCTTCGGCCGTCCCGACGAGTTCGGCGCGCTCTGCGCCTTCCTGTGCAGCGTGCATGCCGGCTACATCACCGGGCAGAACATGCTGATCGATGGCGGCGCGTACCCCGGCACGTACTGAGCGCTGGCGCACGGGGCGGGTGTCGACAATCAGCAGGTGTCAGTCCCCCTGCGGGGACAGATACTGTCTTAGTCGTCAAGCGTCGATGGCGTACGGCAGTGTGCCTGTCCCAGCGGGGACAGGCACACGCACGGGCAGACGCCATGAAATCTTGCAGGCGCCAGTCCCCCTGCGGGGACAGACACCTGCGCGCCGGCTCAGTCGACCTTGACCTTGGCCTCCTTCACGACCTTGCGCCACTTCGCCACGTCGTCGCGCACCATCCGGGAAAACTCGCCGGGGGTGCTGGTGGCAACCTCATAGCCCTGCCCCACCAGCGCCGCGCGCACCTGGGCGTTGGACAGGACGGCCACCAGGGCCTGGTTGAGCCGATCCACGACCGCCGCCGGCGTGCCCGCCGGCGCATGGATGCCGTACCAGGTCTGCACATCGTAGCCGGCCACGCCGGCCTCATCGATGGTGGGCACCTCGGGCAGCAGTTGCGAACGCTGCTTGCCGGTGACGGCCAGCGCGCGCACCTTGCCGGCCCTGATCGAGGTCATCAACGGCGGCAGCGTGTTGAACGTCAGCTGCACCTGCCCGGCGATCACGTCCGCGTTGGAGGGCGACGCGCCCTTGTAGGGCACGTGCACCATGTCCGTGCCGGTCATCAGCTTGAACAGCTCGCCCGCCAGGTGCGGCGTGCCGCCCTGCCCGGTCGAGGCGAAGTTCAGCTGCCCGGGCGAGCGGCGCGCCAGCGCGATCAGCTCGGTCACCGAGCGGGCCTGCACGCCCGGATGCACCACCAGCACATGGGTGGTGTAGCCGATCAGGCTGACTTCCTCGAAGCTGTCGACCGCGTCATAGGGAAGGTCGGGATAAATGGCCTGGTTGATGGCATTGGGCCCGCTGTTGCCCAGCAGGATGGTGTAGCCGTCGGGCGCGGCGCGGGCGACGGCATCGGTGCCGATGATGCCGTTGGCCCCGGGCCGGTTCTCGACGATGACTGGCTGGCCCAGCTGGGCCGCCAGCGGCTCGGACAGGGTGCGGGCGAAGATGTCGGCGCCGCCGCCCGGCGGATAGGGCACGACCAGGCGCACCGGACGGTCGGGAAACGGCGCCGCGACGGCCGCCGGCGCGGCCAGCGCCGCGCCCAGCGCAAGGGTGTATGCGATACGCAGCACTGAAAACAGGTCAGCCATGCAAACCTCCTGAAGTAAACAGCCGGGCGACGGTAGCGGCCGCCGCGCCGGTCCGGATTCAAGCGCCGCCGCGCGCGCTCGCCAGCAATGCGCGGTCCGCCTCGTCGTAGCGGTCCTGCCACTGCCGCCACGCGCGCTGGTCCGCGCGCAGCGCGTCCCGCCACACGGCGAGCACGCGGCGCACCTCCGCGGGCGCCGTCCCGCCGCTGGAATGGATGGCCTGCACGAAATTGCCCGGATCGATGCAGGCAGCCAGCTGCGCATCGTCGATCGGCGGCAGGTCGATGCCCATGCCGCGGGCCGCGTCGCGCACTCGCGCCGGCGTGAGCGCAGCCCGTCCGTCCGCCATGCAGGCGCGTACCGCCGTGCCGACGATCTCGTGCGCCTCCCGAAACGGCAGGCCGCCGGCCGCCACCAGCGTGTTGGCCACTTCCGACGCCGTGGCATAGCTCAGGTCCAGCAGCTCGCGCATGCGCGCGGGGTCGAAGCTGATGTCGCGCATGATGGCGCCGGTCAGGTCCGCCGCGTCGCCGCTGAGCGTCAAGGCGCCATTGATCGCGTCGAAGCCGTGGTTGATGAGGCTGTGCGGCCAGTCCTCGTTGCGCGCCATCAGGTAGACCGTGGCCAGCGCCCCCTGCACCTGCTCGGCGAACACCTTGACGGTCTCGAGCGGTTCGGGATTGCGCTTGTGCGGCAAATAGGTGCTGGCGGTGCAGAATGCATCGCTTAGCCGCACCATGCCGAACTCCTGGGTGTGCCAGAGAATGAAGTTGCCCGTCAGGCGCGCCAGGTGGGAGCACAGCAGCGCCGCCACCGATACGGGTTCGATCATGTAGTCCCAGGCATTGGTGCCGTCGCCCGTGGACAGCGTGGGCTCGTCGTGCCCCAGCCAGGCGGCGGTCATTGCGCGGTCGACCCGCACGCTGGTGCCCACGCCGTTGGCGCTGCCCAGCACCGAAAGATTGTGGCGCGACACGCATTCGAACAGGCGCTGCGTATCCCGCTCCAGCCAGGCGCTGAACCGGCCCAGGAAATGCCCCACCGTCATGATCTGCGACTGCTGCCAGTGCGTGTAGGCGGGCATGATGGTATCGGCACGCTCGACGGCCCGATCGAGAATCGCTTCGCGCAGGGCCAGCACCGACGCCAGCAGGCGCATCAGCTTGATACGCAGCTTCAGGCGCATCGCCGACGGAATGACGTCGCCGCGCGACCGCCCGAGCTGCAGGTAGCCCGCCACGTCGGCGCCCAGCAGCGCGGCCGCGTGCGCCTCGATCTGCGGATACAGGTCGCCGGCGCCGGCCTCCAGCGCGACGCTGGACGGTCCGCGCTCGAACAGTTCGGCCATCAGCGCCACCAGCGCCCGCGCGGCCTCGGGCGGTATCAGGTTGCGGTCGCGCAGCATCACGGCATGCGCGAGATTGACGCGCGACATGGCATGGAACAGATCCTCGTGGCCGGCTGCGGCGGCCTCCTTGGTGGCGAAGGTCAAGCGGCGGACGATCTCGGCGGGTTCCGCCGACAGGATCGCCCCGACTCCCAAAGTCGTCATGCGGGTCTCCTCGTGTAATGGCAATGGGGTTGGGAAAGCAGGCGGTCTCAGGCTCCGGAAGGCGTCGCGGCCTGCGGCCGCAGCAGCGCCATCAGGGCCGCTACCGCGCCGGGCGCCTCGGGCAGGCGCAGCACGGCGTCGCGCACCGCGTCGCAGGACGCGAAACCGGGCACGGCGCCGGCCACGCTCATGAACTTGCCGAGCGTGACGCGCCATTTGTCCTGCGACGTAGCGGTACTCGCGCGCAGGTCCGCGTGCCGGCGCAACTGGCTGCCGTCGGCCAGCGTCACGGTGACGATGGCTTCGGGCCAGGCCAGCCCGGCCCCTTGCGCGATCGTGGTGCGCGCGCGCAAGGCCCGCAGGGCCGGCTCGCGCGCGCGGGCATCGGAGAAATCTGCAATCGTGGCCTGGCCATGCACGAGGCCCTGGGCAATCGCATGGGGCAGGCTGAACTTGGCCTGCATGCCGTCGCGCGGCTCGACGATGCGCGCATTGGCCATGGACATCGCGCTGACTTCGCCATGTATCCGCGCCACCGCCGTCCAGGCAAAGCCCGGCGTCGCACGCAGGGCCAGGGCGCATTCGATCAATGCCTGCGTGCAAAAGGACGAGGCGTGCGGCTTGTAGAGAATGTCGTGCATGGACCAGCGCTCGCCCCAGCCGTCGAGCAGGCCGTCCCAATGCGCGCCATCGCCGCACACGCGGCCGAACCCATAATGCCCGCCCAGGATATCCTCGGCGCTCGTGTACCCCTGGCGCGCCAGCAGCGCGGCCATCACGCCGTTGCGCGCCACCTGGCCGGCATGCAGCGGCTTGGACATGGTGCCGAAAGTCTCTTTCAGGCCGCTGGCCTGCGTACCGGCGATACCGAGCGCCATCGTCGTCTGTTGCGCGTCCAGTCCCAGCAGGCAACCCGCCGCGACCGCCGCGCCGAAATGGCCGAGCGTGCCGGTGGCATGCCAGCCCCGCTGGTAATGGTGGGGCCGCACCGCCTCGCCGATGCGCAGCTGCGCCTCGATGCCCAGCGCCAGGGCCCGCAGCAGCGCCGCTCCGTCCGCGCCCTCGTGTTCGGCCACGGCCAGGGCGGCCGCGACCACCGGCACGCTCGGATGCATGGCCGACTCGATGTGCATATCGTCGAAATCGAGCGCATGGCCCGCGGCGCCATTGACCAGCGCCGCGTCGGGCAACGGCGCACGCCTGCCCCGGCCGATCAGCGTGGCCTGCCCCGCGCCGCCGAAACCGGCGAGCGTGCGGTCAAGCACGGCAACCAGCGGCTCTTGCGCACCGGCCAGCGTCACCGCCAGGCTGTCGAGCAGGCAGGCCTGCGCCGTCTGAAGCGTGGCGGCGCCCAGCCTGGAGGATGCGGTGGCCACGATGGCGTCGGCCAGCGGCCGGGTGACGCCCACGGCGGGCGACGGCGATGCGAGCTGCATGCGGCACTCCAGCGATCGGATGGTTGGCGGCTATTGCTTCTGGAAACCGTCGCCGGCCTCGGCGACGACGCGGGCCCACTTGCCGATCTCGCGCTCGACCATGGCGGTGAAGTCCTGGCGGGAGCGGGTCGCCACCACGATGCCCATCTTGCCCAGGCTGTCGATCACGCGTGGATCCTTCAAGGCCTCCTCGAACGCGGCATGAATGGCGTCCACCACCGTGTCCGGCGTACCGGCCACGGCCCACACGCCCAGCCAGATATCGGCGTCGTAGCCGGGCACGGTATCGGACACCGGCGGCAGGTCCGGCAAGGACGGCAGGCGCCGGGCCGAGGTGACCGCGATGGCGCGCAGCTTGCCGGCGGCGACGAAACTCTGCGAGGCCGGCTGGGAGGCGAAGGCCACGGCGGTCTGCCCGCCGGCGACGGCCACCAGCGCCGGCGATGTGCCCCGGAACGGCACGTGCATCATCGGCACGTCGGCCATCGAACCGAACATTGCCGCAAACAGATGGTTGGGCGAGCCGATTCCGGCCGACGCGTACTGCACGCCGCCGGGCTGCTTGCGCGCGTAATCGATCAGTTCGGCGACCGACCGCACCGGCAACGACGGGTTCACCAGCACCAGGGTCGGAATCAGGCCGATGGAGGTGACGGGGATGAAATCCTTGATCGGATCGAAAGGCAGGTTGTCCTGCACCGCCGGCAGGATGCCGAACTGGTTGCTGGAGATGAGCAGCGTGTGTCCGTCCGGCCTGGACTTGGCCACATCCTGCGTGCCGATGATGCCGCCGGCGCCGGCGCGGTTGTCCACCACCACGGGCTGGCCCAGTATGGCGGAGAGCCGCTCGGAAAACGCGCGCGCCGCCAGGTCGGTGCCGCCGCCGGGGCCGGTCGGCACCACCAGGGTGACCGGTCCTTTCGGGTAGCCGGCCGGAGCTGCCAGGGCGCTCGTCGCAATGCCCAGGCAGGCCGCGCCGCACCCCAGCGCGGCGATGATCCATTGCTGCCAACGTGTCATGTCTGTGTCCTTGGTTCGATCATGTTGTGCGCCGGCCGCACGCCATGCGTGGCCGACGGGCCCCCAAAACCAGTGATGCCGACAAACCGCCCGCGCCGTGCGGACGGACGCTACGCCGCGGACAGGCGCGTCCGATAGGAGCGGATCGCGCGCTGCATTTCGTTGGTGACGATCATCACGCCCTCGTCCAGCCCCAGCCCCGGCTTGCCCAGGAACTCGACCGGACGCACCGCCAGCGCGACGTGCGCGGCGACGCGGGCCGAGATGTCCGTCTCGTTGCAACTGCCCCCCAGGTACACGCCGACACCGCCGTCACGGCAGATCAGGCAGGCCTGCACGGTGTTGTCCACGCCCCCCAGGTCCGGCATCTTGATCTGGATGAGATCGCAACACCCTTGCGCGACGAACTCGCGCACGTCCTCGCGGGTGTTGCACCATTCGTCGGCGATCAGGCGAATGCCCGAGCCGGCGCGCCGCAGGGCCTCGCGCAGCCGCCCCATCAGCGCGATCTGGGCGCCGCGCTCGCCCGCGTCGAGCGGATCCTCGAACAGCACGGGGTACGGCGCGCTGGCCGCCTCCACCTTGCGCAGATAGACCAGCGCCGCATCCAGGTCGTCGCCCACCCGCTGCGACAGCAGCCCGTGCAGGTCGTAATGCAGCGTCGGGAAGAAATCCGGACGGCCCACCGCGCGGATGCGCTGGCTGATCCATTCGGCGTACGCCGGCAGTTCGTCGAGCTGGTCGGTGCGCACCATGGCGGTCTGCGGAAAATAAGGCAGCTCGCGCACGATCGCCTTGTCGACGTTCTCGTACCAGTTGCCGCCGCAGGAACCCAACAGGTCGCACGGCGTGTCGGCCAGCGTCAGGCCATACTCGCGCGCCAGGATCTCGGCCATCGTGACGCGGTAATGCGCGGCCACCGCCTGCAGCAGCAGTTGCGACAGGCCGTAGCGCAGCGCCATGTGCAACGGCTGCCCGTCGAGCCGCATGGTATCGAGTTGCGCGGCGGCGTCGCGAAACGACGACAGGTCGCACTGCGCCAGCCAGCGCGACAGCGGCCCCTCGGCCTGTGCGATCAGGCTGGCCGCATCCGGCGCCTGCTGGCGCCCCGACCGGAAGGCGTGATTCACCGTCGCGCAATCGCCGTACAGTTCGCTGCCGTCGTCGGCCACGCCGGTCAGCAGCACCGTGGAACTCACCTGGATGATGGACGTAAAACCGGGCGTGACCGGCGCGCCCCGGTACAGGAAGCCGTCACGCGACGCGCCCTGCCCGATCGCCTCCTGGTCGCGCCAGTAGTACCCGCCTATCCCGTCCGTCGCCAGCAACCGTTGCACTCGCATGTCGTCCTGTCTCCTGTGGCATCCGCCTTCTTCTCGAGGCCAGGCCAGTTTAGGCACGCCGGATTTGGATGTCATTAAATGAGATGTAAATTCCGAACAACGGAATATATAATCGGCAAAAAGCAAGCCGGAACCGTGGCGAAAGCGTGCCCGGCCGGCGCCGGCGGTCGCGCTTGGGCAACGCCGCCACCCTCTACACTCACGCTGTCGCCGGCACTGGCCGATCACTCACGCAGCACCCTGGCCCCTCCTGGGCCGGGTCACTCGGAGAATGCGCAGACATGGAAAACGAGCGCGGTACCGTCGAACGAATCGTCAGGCTGATCGCCTTTCTCGCCTCCCAGGACGATGACGTCGGGGTGAAAGACATCGCCGATGAATTGCAGTTGCCGCACAGCACGGCGCACCGCCTGCTGCAGCAACTGGTGGCGCTGAACCTGATGCAGCGCGTGCAGGGCGCGCGCCGCTACGCGTTCGGCCCGGAGATGTACCGGCTGGGCGCCATGATCTCCAACAAGGTGAACGTGGTGCAGCTGGCCAGCGCGCCGCTGCATCGCATCGTCGCCTACACCAACGAGTCCTGCGCGCTGGCGCTGTACCGCGACCAGGACGCCACCCTGGTGTTCGCCAAGCAGGTCGAATCGGCCAACCAGTTGCGCTACCAGCTCGACCTGTACCGCCCGGTCTCGGTGCTCTGGGGCGCCTCGGGACATGCCGTGCTGGCGCACCTGCCGCCCGAACGCGTGCGCACGTTGCTCAAGAAAGAGCCCCTCTCGCCCACCGGCCTGGCCGCCCTGCCGGCGCGCGAACTCAATCGCGACCTGAAGCAAATCCGCGAGCAAGGCTATTCCGTCAGCACGCGCGGCGAGAAGATCGAAGGCGCCGCCGGCATTTCCACCCCCATCTTCGGCACCGGGGGACACGTCATCGGTTGCTTCTCGCTGTTCATCCCCCGCATCCGCTACCCGGAGCATCGGGAAACCGAACTGGCGCAACTGCTGGTCCGGGAGGCCGGGGCCCTGTCCGACGTACTGGCCGGCCGGCAGGCAGCGCCCGCCGGCGCGCCCTGCGCGGCGCGCTGAGATACCGTCGGGCGTGCGCGGGCTACGGGTTCCTGGCCGGCGCCGGCGGCGTCAGCACCGATGCCGTATCGGTATTGGTGGAAAAGGTGAGGAATGCGAGGTGAGCCTCGAAGCGCTCGAGCACGTCGTCGATCACCTGCTGCCGGGTCAGACCCATCAGGTCATAGCCGCCCGAACCGGTCTGGGTGAACACCTCGAGCCGGTAATAGACGTCGGTCTCGCGCGACATGCGGCCGCTGAACATCGGCACCGGCGCCTCGACGACGGCGACGTGGTACTGGAAGGCGCGAAAACCGTCCATCGACACGCGCAGCAGCGGTTCCTCGATGCCGCGCTCGCTGGCCAGGGATTCGCTCGCGACCTCGTAGCCCTGGTTGCGGAACTCGGCGGCAACGTCGCCGAGCGCCGGGCGCACGGTACGGTCGAGGAACTGGGTAGCCTGCCGCAGCGACGCGAACGCGTGCAGCTGTTCGAGGCGCTGCTTCCATGAGCGCTCCGGCAGATGGCCGCCCATCGGCGCCATGGACGGCCTGCGCAGCACCTGCCCCTCGCGCTCGGCCCGCTCCATCCTCAGCACCTTGTAGAACGACGCCATGACCGTGTAGGCAATGATGGTTACCGGCAAGGCAAAGATGAGCGTGGCGTACTCCATCGTCGTCACGCCGCCGGCCAGCAGCATCGCCACCGTCAGTACTGCCGTCAGCACGGCCCAGAAGATGCGCAGCCACTTCGGCCCGTCGTGCGAGGGGTCGGGGATCGACGCCGAAAAGTTCGACATCACCATCGCGCCCGAATTCGCGCTGGTCAGGTAGAACAACAACCCGGACAGCGTGGCCAGGCCTATCAGGAACATGGCCCCCGGAAACATCGCCAGCAGCGCGTACCAACCACGCTCGGGGCTTTCGACCGCGAGCGCGGCGAACGCGGTGTCGCCCTGCAGCACGTGATAAAGGGCCGAGTTGCCGAACAGCGAAACGATGATGAAGTCGCACAGCACCGGCGCGGTGATCGCGGCGATCACGAATTCGCGCAGCGTCCGCCCGCGCGAAATGCGCGCGAGAAAGACGCCGACGAACGGCCCCCACGCCAGCCAGAACGCCCAGAAGAACAGCGTCCAACCGCCCATCCACTCCGGCCCGCCGGGCTCGTAGGCAAACGTCTGCAAGGTGCGCGCGGGGAACGTCACGAGAAACCGGCCGATGTTCTCCGATAGCGCATTCAGGAGGAATGCCGTTTGCCCGGTGAGCAGGATGTAGACCATCATCGCCACCGCGCTCCAGAGGTTCAGCTCGGAAATCCAGCGGATGCCGCGGTCGACCCCGGACGTCGTGGCCCCGATGGTCAGGATCACGGCGCCCACGACCAGGGCGATCTGCAGCGACAGGCCTTGCTCCAGCCCGAAAATCAGCGAGAAACCGACGTTGAGCAGCACCACGCCGATGCCCATCGAGGTCGCCACGCCGAACACCGTGCCGACCAGCGCGATGATGCTGATGCCGTCGCCCAGGGGGCCGCGCACGCGCTTGCCCAACAGCGGATAGAGCGCCGCGCGGATGGACAGGGGCATGCCCCAGCGGTAGGCGAAGTATCCCATCGCCATGCCCAGCAAGGCATACATGGACCAGCCCGCCACCCCGTAGTGGAACATCGTCCAGACGACCGCGTCCTGCATGGCTGCCGCCGTGCCGCCCTCGCCGGACGGCGGATGCAGGTACTGCACGACCGGCCCGGTGACCGAGAAGAAAAGCATGTCGATCCCGACGCCGGCGGCAAACAGCATCGCGACCCAGGTCGACAGCCGGTATTGCGGCCGCGAATGATCGGGGCCGAGGCGCACGTCTCCCTCCTTGGAAAACGCGACCCACAGCACGAAACCGATCACCAGCGTCATGGTCAGCACGTAGTACCAGCCCAGATTGGCCGCAATCCAGTCGACGGCCGTCTTCATCCTCATGCGCGCATCGCCGGGCACCAGGATCGCCCATACCGAGAACGCGACGATCACGGCCGACGAGACCAGCAGCACACGCCAATTTATGCTGGCCGTGCGGCGCTCGAGCACCTCCTCGGGCCCCTTGCTGAGGTCGCTGCGCGACACCGGCGCATCGTCGCCGTCCTGGCGTTCAGGGCGGCGCTGCGAGCCGCCGAACCGGCTGCGTTCGATCGGCCGGCGCAACGCCGCGGCCTGCGCGTGCGGCGCCTGGCTGGACGGCCCGGGCTCGGCCCCCTCGTCGTCGGGTGGTGTGATCGACATGGCTGACTCCTTTCCAGAAGGGGCGCCGCTCCGGAACCGTCCACCGGGGACGCGCCAGCCGGGTGGACATGCCGTGCCCGTCCCGCGCGCCTTTCAGCCGGATCCTGGATGCCAAGCCCGGAACCATTATGCGCCACGCGTCCCCGATTCGGTCAGACCTCGCGGCGGCGGCGCTCAAGCCCCCTGGCGCCCGCACGGCCCACAGATTCGACGCTTGGCGATTTTGTTGTTAATGTAACCATGCGAAACAAGAGACAAGAGCGCAGGGGCACCCATGCCCGAGAAGGCCGGCCCAGGGAGGCAGTGGATAGCGCTGGAACAGCCGGTTGTTCACCTTCATCGATCCGGGAGAGACCAATGAGAAAGATCCAACTTTTCGCCACGGCGTGGCTGCTTCTGGCACTCGCCCTGCCGTTTCCGGCCTCGGCCCACGGCGGTGGCTGCCGGAAAGACTCGCCGCCTGGAAAATGCTGCCACATGGACAGAAAGGCAGGCACGGTGCATTGCCACTGAGCCTGGATTGGCAGATGCCCAGGCCATTGATAGCCTGGGCATCTGCCTGGACGACAAAAAGCCCATAGGCGCTGACGCATATGGGCTTTTTTGCTGGCTTTCTCTTGCGGGTCTTTCCCGCGCCAGGGCCTGCCTGGACAAATCCTTGGTGCCGACGGCGAGACTCGAACTCGCACAGCTTTCGCCACTACCCCCTCAAGATAGCGTGTCTACCAATTTCACCACGTCGGCATCCTGCAAAACTTCGACCAGGATCCGAAGATCCTGGAAAGTCGGGCATTCTAGCATGTAAATGCCCATGGGCAAAACCGCCAGGGCGGCTGGCCGCGCCATGCGCGGCGCGCCGCCGGCCCGGCGTTATTGCGCGGGCTTGGGCTGCTCGGGCGCGGCCGGGGCAGCCGGCTGGCTGGGCGCCTGGGGCACGGAGGCGTCAGGCTGGGCGGGGGCGGCCGGCACGCCGCTGCCCGGGGCCTGCGGCACCGACGAGCCGCTGCCGGCCGGCGCGCTGCCGGGTGCCTGCGGCACCGAGCGATCCTGCGGGAAATTCTGCATCACGCCCGAATCGATGGCGGGACCGGACGGCCCCTTGTGGGTGACGTACGCCAGGCCCGCGGTGCTGACGAAGAACACCACGGCGGCCCACTTGGTGGTGCGCGACAGGAAGTTGGCCGCGCCGGTGGCGCCAAACAGGCTGCCGGCCGAGCCGCTACCGAACGCCGACCCCATGTCGGCGCCCTTGCCCTGCTGCAGCAGGACCAGAACGATGATAGCCAGCGCCGATACAACCTGGACGACCAGCAGGACAGTAAGCATCAAAGACATTACAGACTCCGGAACGGAAACTTAAGCTGCGGCGATGCGCAGGAATTCTTCAGCGACGAGCGAGGCCCCGCCCACCAGGCCGCCGTCGATGTCGGGCATGGCGAACAGGCTGGCGGCGTTGGCCCCCTTGACGCTGCCGCCGTACAGCACGCGCACCTGGCTGGCTTGCAGGCCGTCGAGCGCCACGCGGATGGCGCTGTGCACTTCCTGCGCCTGCTCGGGGCTGGCAGTACGGCCGGTGCCGATGGCCCAGACGGGTTCGTAGGCGAGGACCATGCGGACCAGGGCATCGCGGCCCAGGGCCAGGACGGGTTCGAGCTGGCGCTCGATCACGCCCAGGGTGTTGCCGCCTTCGCGCTCTTGCAGCGATTCGCCGACGCAAACCACCGGGGTCAGGCCTGCCTCGAGCGCGGCGCGGGCCTTGTCGGCCACCAGCTGGTCGCTCTCGGCATGCAGCGTGCGCCGCTCGGAGTGGCCCACCAGCACCCAGCGGCAGCCGAATTCGGCCAGCATGGGGGCGGCGACTTCGCCGGTGTAGGCGCCCTTGGCGTGCGCGCTGACATCCTGCGCGCCCCAGCCGATGGCGCTGCCCTGCAAGGCGGCAGCGGTCTGGGCCAGGTACGGAAACGGCACGCACACCCCCATTTCGCAATGGGCGGCGGCATCGGCGGCGCGCAACTCGGCCAGCAAGGCGGCGTTCTCGGCCAGGTTGCCGTGCATCTTCCAGTTGCCCAGCACCAGGCGGGCGCGATTCTCAGCTGTGGTCATGGCGCAGAAAAAAGAGTCAAAAAGGCCTGACCCGGGGTCGGGTCAAACCTGAGATTGTATCCTGTTGCCGGCCGATGCGCCGTTACCAGGGCAAGAAAATCCGGGCGCACCGGGCGATCCGGCGCGCCCGCCGTCCGGCTGGCGCTATACGGTCAGGATGATCTTGCCGATGTTTTCCCCGGCTTCCATCATGGCATGGGCCGCGGCGGCCTGCTCCAGCGGCAGCGTGGCGTGCACCACCGGCTTGAGGGTGCCGTTTTCCAGCAAGGGCCAGACCCGCTCGCGCAGCGCGCGAGCGATTTCGCCCTTGAACTCGACCGGGCGCGGACGCAGCGTCGAACCTGTGATGGTCAGCCGGCGGCGCAGCACCTGATTGCAATCCACGTTTGCATGCGCGCCGCCCAGCAGCGCGATGATGACGATGCGGCCGTCGTCGGCCAGGCACTTGAGGTTGCGGCCGATGTACTCGCCGGCCACCATGTCCAGCACCACGTCCACGCCGGCGCCGCCGGTGGCGTCCAGCACTTCCTTGACGTAGTCCTGCGTCTTGTAGTTGATGCCCAGCGCGGCGCCCAGCGCTTCGACGGCGCGCGCGCGCTCGTCGCTGCCCACCGTGGCGTAGACCTTGTTGCCCATGGCGCGCGCCAGCTGGATGGCCGTGGTGCCGATGCCGCTGGCGCCGCCGTGCACCAGCAGCGCTTCGCCGGCCGCCAGGCGGCCGCGGTCGAACACGTTGCTCCAGACGGTGAAATAGGTCTCGGGCAGGCCGGCCGCCTCGATCTCGGTCAGGCCGCGCGGAATCGGCAGGCACTGCGGCGCCGGCGCCACCACGTATTCGGCGTACCCGCCGCCGGCCACCAGGGCACAGACCTTGTCGCCGATGGCAAAGCCCCCCGCGGCGGCATCGCCGCCGACGATCTCGCCGGCCACTTCCAGGCCGGGCAGGTCCGAGGCGCCCGGCGGCGGGGCATAGTTGCCCTTGCGCTGCAGCACGTCGGGCCGGTTGACCCCGGCAACGGACACCTTGATCAGCACTTCGCCGGAAGCAGGCTCGGGAACGCTGCGCTCGGTGGGCACCAGGACTTCAGGACCGCCAGGACGGGTGATTTCTACGGCTCGCATGTCGCGCCTCCAACCAGAGTCGATATCGAAACGGCAATTATGCGCTTTTTTGCACGGCCCCTGCCGCAGGCAGGCATGGCGCCGCGATGAAATGGCGGAAGGTGTGAGATTCGAACTCACGAGGGCCGTGAAGCCCCGCCGGTTTTCCGTACCGCTATGGCTTTCGCCACCAGAACGATGTCTGTTTGCTGGTCTGGACTTTGCCTTCACCATAGTCGGGCGACCTTAGGTGGGAGCCGTCAAGTCTCTACACGTTGCCGCCCCGGCAGGGGTGGCCTTCGCTCGGCGTTACCTCGGACAGGGCCAGGGGCTTCGCCGAATTTGACTCCTTACAGCCATGCGGTTTCCCGCGTGGCGCTCGATTGAACAAGACCGGTGCATTCAACCACTCTGCCAACCTTCCACGGCGCGCATTGTATAGGATTCAGGCCCGCGGCGCGGCCAGCGGCCCGTTAAAGCACGTTATCATTGTCGCCCTGCCGGACAGCCGCACCCATGGCGAAATTGGTAGACGCAAGGGACTTAAAATCCCTCGCCGCAAGGCGTCCCGGTTCGATTCCGGGTGGGTGCACCATCAAACGGCACCGCTGTTTTCCCCAGGCCCGATAGACGCGCCGCGCCAACGGGCCGCGCATGCCCTACCTCAACTTGATACCGAACCCCGCGCCTCCGTTTGTCGTTCTCGATGCCTGCGTACTGATGTCCGGCATCGCCCGCCAGCTGCTGTTGCGAGTAGCGCGGACAGGCGTCTTCCAGCCCGTCTGGACCGAGCGCATCGGCGAAGAATGGCGCCGCAACGCCGCGCGCCTGTGGGACATTCCCGCCGCAGCCCTGGCCGCGCAATGGGAGGCGATGAACGCCAGCTTTCCGCGGGCGCTGGAAGTTGGTACGCAGCCTTACGAAACGGGGCTGCGCTACAGCGACCCCAAGGATTTCCATGTGATCGCCGCCGGCCTGGCGCGACGGGCCCGCTGCGGCCTGCCGCAGGCGCCCGCCACCCTGGTGATGACCTGGAACCTGAAGGATTTCAACCGCTCCGAGCTGCGCCGCCAGGGCCTGGACGCGTTCAGTCCGGATCATCTGCTGGCGCGCTGGTGGCAGGCCGACCCGGCCGCGCTACGCGACGCGCTGGCGACGGTTGCCGACGATTATGTGGCGCTCGGGCGCGAGCCCCTGCCGCTGGCCGCGATCCTGCAGCGCGAGCGCCTGTACCGGCTCAGGCGCCTGGCCGATGCGGATCAGTGATCGTGGTTGCTGGCCGCGAAGCCCGCGGCATTGAGCACCGCGATGACTTCCTGGATGTGGTCATGGCCACGCGTCTGCAGCACGAAATCGACCTCGACATTGCGCACTGGCAAGGTGGTGAAGGCGCGCTGGTGATGCACCTCGGTAATGTTGGCGTGCGCGTCGGCGATCAGCTTGGTGGCCTGCGCCAGCGCGCCCGGCAGGTCGCGCAGGTCGACCCGGATGCGCGCCAGGCGCCCGGCGCGCACCATACCGCGCTCGATCAGCTCGCCCAGCATCAGGGGATCGATGTTGCCGCCCGTGAGCACCAGCCCCAGCCGCTTGCCGCGGAACCGCTCGTCGCGGCGTTCCTGCAGCCGCAGCAGCGCCGCCAGGCCGGCCGCGCCGGCCCCTTCGACCACGGTCTTCTCGATTTCCAGCAGGACCACGATGGCATGCTCGATATCGCTTTCGTTGACCAGCTCGATGTGGTCGACCAGGCGCGTGACGATCTCCTGGGTCAGCGTGCCGGGTGACTTGACGGCGATGCCCTCGGCGATCGTGTAGTGGCCGCTTTCCATGGCCACGCCCTTGACGGCGGCGTACATGGACGGAAAGCGCTCGGTCTGCACGCCGATGATCTCGATGTCCGGCTTGATGGCCTTGGCGGCGGTGGCGATGCCCGCGATCAGGCCGCCGCCGCCGATGCCCACCACGATGGCGTCCAGGTCTGGGCGCGCCTGCAGCATTTCGAGCGCCACCGTACCCTGCCCGGCAATCACGGCTGGATCGTCGTAGGGATGGATCATGACCAGGCCGCGCTCGCGCGCCAGTTCGTAGCCGCGCGCCTTGGCGTCGTCGAAGGTGTCGCCGGCCAGGACGACTTCGGCGCCGAAGCGCCGCGTGTTGGCCACCTTGACCGTGGGAGTGAAGCGCGGCATGACGATCACCGCCGGCACGCCCATGCGCTGCGCGTGGTACGCCACGCCCTGGGCATGGTTGCCGGCCGACACGGCGATCACGCCGGCGGCGCGCTCGGCCTCGGTCAGGTTGAGCATCCGGTTGAGGGCGCCGCGCTCCTTGAACGAGGCGGTGAACTGCAGGTTCTCGAACTTCAGCCAGATTTCGGCGCCGAGGATATCGGACAGCGTGCGGGAATGCGTGAACGGCGTATTGAGGACCTGTCCCCGCAGGATGTCCCGGGCGGTCTGGATGGCGGCAAGATCGATCACGATGGCGGCGTCTGGGTGAGTGCGCGATATCCCGCAGCCTAGCGGACTGGCAGGAAATTGAAGAACAGCAGGCCCTGTGCGTAGTTGATGCCGATGCGCCGGGAGTTTTCGCCGAGCAGGTTGGCAATCAAGTCCAGCCTGCCGATGATAGCGCCGAATTCGCGCTCGAAGCTGAGATTCGTGGCCGCGGCCGACATCTCGTTGGCCAGCAATAGCGGCTCGCCCTGGGCGGTGCGGCGCGAGGCCAGCAGCCAGGCGGCCGCCTCGACATTGCGCGCCGCGTTGTAGATGCGCTGGCCGTCGAGCACGTCCGAGAGGTAGATGCGGGTCTTGTCGTTGTGCGCCGCGATCAGGGTGTCGGCCAGGCCATAGACGAAGGCCGCCACGCGATCGCCGCCGTAGGCCGGATCGAGCGACACGGCCAGCACCTGGATGTCGCGCAGGCCCGCCAGGCCCGCCGGAGGACGGCGCTCTTCGATCAGGCGCTTGACCCGCGCCACCGCGGCAGCCTGGTCCGCCACCCCGCTCTTGCGCCATTCGCGCGGATTGCGCCGGTACAGCTTGTCCAGCAGCGTGTCGAGGCTGGCCAGGTTGTCGCGGATCTCCAGCGTGACCGTGCGGTTGAAGTCGGTCTGCATGAACTGGTCGGCCGACATCGATTCGCCGCGCGGCCCACCGCTGCCGCCGGGCGCGATGCAGCCGGCCAGCAGCACGCTGGCGGCCCATCCTGACAGTGCGGCCAGCCGCCTGCTCGTCATGCCATATCCGTCCGTGTCCCTTGTCCTGAGGCGGCCTGGCCGCGCGTGGCATGACTTTACCGTATGCGGACGCAAAAACGGCGCCCGCGGGCGCCGTTCTTGCGTCAGGAATCGCAAACCTTATTCGGCTTGCGGCTCCGACTGGGCGGCCGGCTCGGCCGTACCGGACTGCTGCTGCTCGATGCCGCCGATCGCCTTGATCGACAGGCGCAGGCGGCCCTTGTCGTCGGCCTCGATGACCTTGACGCGGACCGGCTGGCCAACCTTCAGCACATCGTTAATGTTGGCGATGCGGTAGTTGGCGATCTCGGAGATGTGCAGCAGGCCGTCGCGGCCCGGCAGCACTTGCACGATGGCGCCGAAATCCAGCAGGCGCAGCACCGAGCCGTCGTAGATCTGGCCCACTTCGACGTCGGCGGTCAGTTCGACGATGCGGCGCTGGGCTTCCTTGGCCTGGGTCTCGTCCACGCTGGCGATCACGATGGTGCCGTCGTCCGAGATATCGATCTGCGTGCCGGTTTCCTCGGTCAGCGCACGGATGGTGGCGCCGCCCTTGCCGATCACGTCGCGGATCTTCTCGGGGTTGATCTTGATGGTCAGCATGCGCGGCGCGAACGCCGACAGCTCGGTACGCGAGCCTTCCAGCGCGTCGCGCATCTTGCCGAGGATGTGCAGGCGGCCTTCGCGGGCCTGGGCCAGCGCGACCTGCATGATTTCCTTGGTGATGCCCTGGATCTTGATGTCCATCTGCAGCGCCGTGATACCGGTTTCGGTACCCGCCACCTTGAAGTCCATGTCGCCCAGGTGGTCTTCGTCGCCCAGGATGTCGGTCAGCACGGCGAACTTGCCGCTGTCCAGGATCAGGCCCATGGCCACGCCGGCCACGTGATCGTTGGTGGGCACGCCGGCGTCCATCATGGCCAGCGAACCGCCGCACACCGAGGCCATCGACGAGGAGCCGTTGGATTCGGTGATCTCGGACACCAGGCGGATGGTGTACTGGAAGTCTTCCGGGGCCGGCAGCAGCGGCAGCAGCGCGCGCTTGGCCAGGCGGCCGTGGCCGATTTCGCGGCGCTTGGGCACGCCGATGCGGCCGGTTTCGCCGGTGGCGAACGGCGGCATGTTGTAGTGCAGCATGAAGCGGTCGCGGTACTCGCCCATCAGGGCGTCGATGATCTGCTCATCCTGCTTGGTGCCCAGCGTGGCCACCACCAGCGCCTGCGTTTCGCCGCGGGTGAACAGCGCGCTGCCGTGCGCGCGCGGCAGCACGCCCAGGCGGATGCTGATCGGACGCACGGTGCGAGTGTCGCGGCCGTCGATGCGCGGCTCGCCGTTGAGGATCTGGCTGCGCACGATGCGCGCTTCCAGGTCGAACAGGATGTTGTCCACGCCGACGCTGTCGGGCGCGGGCTGGCCAGCCTGCGCGGCCTGTTCGGCCATGGCGGCCTGCACGGCGGCGTAGACTTCGCGCAGCTTGGTGGTGCGGGCCTGCTTTTCGCGGATCTGGTAGGCGGCGTTCAGCCCTTCCTGGGCGGCGGCGCTCACGGCGGCGATCAGCGCTTCGTTCTTGGGGGCGGGTTGCCAGTCCCAGTCGGGCTTGCCGGCATCGCGCACCAGGTCATGGATGGCGTTGATGGCGGCCTGCATCTGCTCGTGGCCGAACACCACGCCGCCCAGCATGATTTCCTCGGACAGCTGCTTCGCCTCGGATTCGACCATCAGCACGGCGTTCTCGGTGCCGGCCACCACCAGGTCCATCTTGGACGACTTCAGTTGCGTCGCGGTGGGGTTGAGCACGTACTGGCCGTCGACATAGCCGACGCGGGCGGCGCCGATGGGGCCGTTGAACGGGATGCCCGAGATGGCCAGCGCGGCCGAGGCGCCGATCATGGCGGGAATGTCGGGATCGATGTCCGGATTGACCGACAGCGTGTGGATGACCACTTGCACGTCGTTATAGAAGCCTTCCGGGAACAGCGGACGCAGCGGACGGTCGATCAGGCGCGAGGTCAGCGTTTCCTTTTCGGAGGGCTTGCCTTCGCGCTTGAAGAAACCGCCCGGGATGCGGCCGGCGGCGTAGGTCTTCTCGATGTAGTCGACGGTCAGCGGAAAAAAGTCCTGGCCGGCCTTGGCTTTCTTGGCCGCCACGACCGTTGCCAGCACGACGGTGTCCTCCACGGACACCAGCACCGCGCCGGACGCCTGGCGAGCCATCTCGCCGGTTTCCAACACGACCGAATGCTGGCCGTACTGGAAGGTCTTGGTCACTTTATTGAACATGACGGTGATTCCTTACAAATGAAAAACCGTGGCCGTTGCGACATGCGTCGCCCCGACCACGGTTGCGTCATGGGGAGCCAGCCCCGTCGATCACTTGCGCAGACCGAGTTTTTCGATCAGTGCGCGGTACGAATCGGGATTGCGGCCCTTGAGATAGTCGAGCAGCTTGCGACGACGGCTGACCATGCGCAGCAGGCCGCGGCGCGAGTGGTGGTCCTTCATGTGTTCTTTGAAGTGACCGGTCAGTTCGTTGATGCGAGCGGTAAGCAGTGCCACCTGAACTTCAGGGGAGCCGGTATCGCCTTGAGCGCGTTGGAATTGCGCGACGATTTCGGATTTTTTGATGTCAGCTACAGACATTTGATGACCTCTACGGACATGCGTCAGGGCCGAGGCGCCCGGACGTGGGTTTCAAGAAAAACGAGCCCCGAGACAACCGGGCGCCCTGTTACGCTGTTGCCGCCGCGCCGGATCCATTCTTGATCATTCTCGGACTCGGCAGGCTGGCGTGTCTTGCGGCCGGAAAAGCAACTTCGACAACCATGACCGCAAAAGCGACGATGATTATAGCCGATTCGGTAGAATTGCCCAGTGAGGCCGCACGCGGGCGGATTCCGGCCGCGATGATCCGCCCCTTATTGAAGGAGACCGCCATGCCCCCTATTCGCCGCCCCATCGGCCGCGCCCTGCGCCTGGCCGGCGCGGGCATGCTGCTGGCCGCCCTGGCCGCCTGCGCCAACCTGAACCAGGTGCCGCCCGGCACGCCCCTGGCCGACGTGCAGGCGCAATTCGGCGCGCCCAATTTCGCCTGCGATCTGCCCAATGGCGGGCAGCGGGTGATCTGGACCCAGCAGCCATACGGCCAGTTCGCCTGGGGCGCCAACGTGGGCCCCGACGGGCGCGTCGACCGCGTCGTCGAGGTGCTGACCGACGAGCATTTCAAGGTGCTGGGCACCGACACCTGGACGGCCGACCAGGTGCGCTGCGAATTCGGCCCGCCAGCCGAGATCAAGCAGGTCGGCCTGCCCAGCGTGCGCCAGGTGGTGTGGTCGTACCGCTACCGCGAATCGCGGGTCTGGAATTCGCTGATGTACGTGTACATGGGCCGCGAGGGAGACCGCATCACGCGCTTTCATCCCGGGCCGGACCCGATGTACGACGAAGACTGGCGCTGGCACTGAGCGGACAGCGCCCGGCCATCACGGGGAATGATGGCCGCTGCGGCGCTCCTGCTGCAGCCTGCGGGCGCGGTTCCAGCGCCATGCCATCACCACCCAGCCCGACAGGCCATAAAGCACGAACAGGCCGAACAGCACCACCGGCGGATCGCTGGAGACGAACACGAACACGGCCACCACCAGCAGGATGCCCCAGAACGGCACGCTGCGGCCCAAGGCGAAGTTCTTGCCGCTGAAAAACGAGGCGTTGCTGACCATCGCCACGCCGGCGTACATCGTCAGGACAAAGGCCACCCAGGCCATGATGCTGTCGTGGATGGGCAGTTTGTTGTCGATGGCCAGCCAGACGAAGCCGGCCACCAGCGCCGCGGCAGCGGGGCTGGGCAGCCCCTGGAAGAAGCGCTTGTCGACCACCGCGATGTTGGTGTTGAAGCGCGCCAGGCGCAAGGCCGCGCCGGCGACGTACACGAAGGCGGCCAGCCAGCCCCAGCGGCCGAGGTCCTGCAGGATCCATTCGTAGATGACCAGCGCGGGCGCGACGCCGAAGGAGGTCATGTCGGACAGCGAATCGTATTGCTCGCCGAAGGCCGACTGGGTGTTGGTCAGGCGCGCCACCCGGCCGTCCATGCCGTCGAGCACCATGGCCACGAAGATGGCGATGGCCGCGGTCTCGAAGCGGTCGTTCATGGCCTGCACGACGGCGTAGAACCCCGCGAACAGGGCCGCCGTGGTGAAGGCATTGGGCAGCAGGTAGATGCTGCGATGGCGATTTTCGGGATCGCGCATGGAGAAATTGGGCATAGATGACAGAATCGCTTGCAGCGGAAGTGAAAGCTTAACCCATATGACCCCACTTGCGGGCGCGCATCACCGTGTCGTTTGCACCGCGGAAAAGAAAAAACGCGCCCCGTGGGGCGCGTCTGGACCAGCCTGCCGGGGCCCTGCGGGACCCGGCGTGGCCGTGGCCTTTAGTTCTTGGCCTTGTCCACCAGCTTGTTGGCGGCGATCCAGGGCATCATGGCGCGCAGCTTGCCGCCGACCTGCTCGATCTGCGATTCCGCGTTGATGCGGCGGCGCGAGGTCAGGGTCGGGGCGCCGGCGGCGTTTTCCAGGATGAACTTCTTGGCGTATTCGCCGGTCTGGATGGCCGTCAGGCACTCGCGCATCGCCTGGCGGGTCGCGTCGGTCACGACCTTCGGGCCGGTCTCGTACTCGCCGAATTCGGCGTTGTTCGAGATCGAGTAGTTCATGTTGGCGATGCCGCCTTCGTAGATCAGGTCGACGATCAGCTTGAGCTCGTGCAGGCACTCGAAATAGGCCATTTCGGGCGCGTAGCCGGCTTCCACCAGCGTGTCGAAGCCGGCCTTGATCAGCTCGACGGTGCCGCCGCACAGCACGGCCTGTTCGCCGAACAGGTCGGTCTCGGTCTCTTCGCGGAAGTTGGTCTCGATGATGCCGGCACGACCGCCGCCGTTGGCGCTGGCGTACGACAGGGCCACGTCGCGGGCGCTGCCCGACTTGTCCTGGTAGACGGCGATCAGGTGCGGAACGCCGCCGCCCTGGCTGTAGGTCGAGCGCACGGTGTGGCCCGGGGCCTTGGGCGCCACCATGATGACGTCGATGTCTTCGCGCGGCACGACCTGGCCGTAGTGCACGTTGAAGCCGTGGGCGAAGGCCAGCGCGGCGCCGGCCTTGATGTTGGCGTGCACTTCGTCGCGGTAGACGGCGGCGATGTTCTCGTCGGGCAGCAGCATCATGACGATGTCGGCGCGCTTGACGGCCTCGGCCACTTCGGCGACTTCCAGGCCGGCGTTGGCGGCCTTGTTCCACGAGGCGCCGCCCTTGCGCAGGCCCACCACGACCTTGACGCCCGAATCATGCAGGTTCAGCGCGTGGGCGTGGCCTTGCGAGCCGTAGCCGATGATGGCGACGGTTTTGCCCTTGACCAGGGAGAGATCGCAGTCTTTGTCGTAGAAAACTTTCATGTTGTGCTCCGGTTCTTGAATTTTGGTAATCGTGAATGCTAATGCAGGGTGGCGCGCCGCCAGGCGCGCCGGTCAGATTTTCAGTATCCGTTCGCCGCGCCCGATGCCGGACACGCCGGTGCGCACGGTTTCCAGGATGGCACTGCGGTCGAGGGCTTCGATGAAAGCCTGGATTTTCTCCTGAACGCCGGTCAGCTCGATCGTGTAGGACTTGTCGGTGACGTCGATGATGCGCCCGCGGAAGATATCCACCATGCGCTTCATTTCCTCGCGCTCCTTGCCCACTGCCCGCACCTTGATCAGCATGAGCTCGCGCTCGATGTGCGCGCCTTCGGTGAGGTCCACGACCTTGACCACGTCGACCAGGCGATTGAGGTGCTTGGTGATCTGTTCGATGACCTCGTCCGAACCGACGGTCACCACGGTCAGGCGCGACAGGGTCGCGTCCTCGGTGGGCGCCACGGTCAGCGTCTCGATGTTGTAGCCGCGCGCGGAGAACAGGCCGACCACGCGCGACAGCGCGCCGGGTTCGTTTTCCATCAGCACAGAAATCACGTGTTTCATGGTGGCCTCCTTACAGATCCTCGGAACCGAGCAGCATCTCGGTCAGCCCGCGGCCGGCCTTCACCATGGGCCACACGTTTTCGGTGCGGTCGGTGATGAAGTCCAGGAAGACCAGGCGATCCTTGTGCTTCTTGAATGCTTCGCGCAGCGCCGGCTCGACGTCGGCGGGCCGCTCGATGCGCAGGCCGACGTGGCCATAGGCCTCGGCGACCTTGACGAAATCCGGCAGCGAATCCATGTACGACTCGGAATAGCGCGAGCCGTAGTCGATCTGCTGCCACTGGCGCACCATGCCCAGGAAACGGTTGTTCAGGCAGATGATCTTGGGCGTCAGGTGGTACTGGTGGCAGGTGGACAATTCCTGGATGTTCATCTGGATCGACGCCTCGCCGGTGATCACGGCGATGTCGGCGCCCGGATTGGCCATCTGCACGCCCATGGCATAGGGCAGCCCCACGCCCATGGTGCCCAGGCCGCCGGAGTTGATCCAGCGGCGCGGCTTGTTGAACTTGTAGTACTGCGCGGCCCACATCTGGTGCTGGCCGACGTCGGAGGTCACGAAGGCGTCGCCTCCGGTCACTTCCCACAGTTTCTCGACCACGAACTGAGGCTTGATGACCTCGTCGGAGCCGGCGTACTTCAGGCACTCCTTGCCGCGCCAGGCCTCGATCTGCTGCCACCACTTCTCGATCGGCGCCGGCTTGGCGTCGGCGCGCGCCAGGTCGTACTGGGCGCTCAGATCGGCCAGTACGTCCTTGACGTTGCCGACGATGGGCACGTCGACGCGCACGCGCTTGGAGATCGACGAGGGATCGATGTCGATGTGGATGATCTTGCGCGCGTTCTGCGCGAAATGGCGCGGATTGCCGATGACGCGGTCATCGAAGCGCGCCCCGATGGCCAGCAGCACGTCGCAGTGCTGCATCGCCATGTTCGCCTCGTAGGTGCCGTGCATGCCGGGCATGCCCAGGAAGCGGTGGTCGGTGGCCGGCATCGCGCCCAGGCCCATCAGGGTGTTGGTGCACGGCGCGCCGGTCTGGTCCACCAGGTGGCGCAAGGCCTCGGCGGCATCGGACAGGATCACGCCGCCGCCCGTGTAGATCATGGGACGCTCGGCGTGCAGCAGCATCTGCACGGCCTTCTTGATCTGGCCCTGGTGCCCCTTGTTCACCGGCGCGTACGAGCGCATCGAGATCTCGCCCTTGGGCGGCGCGTACTTGCACTGCGCGACGGTGATGTCCTTCGGGATATCGACCAGCACGGGGCCGGGACGGCCGGTGCGGGCGATGAAGAAGGCACGGCGCATGGTCTCGGCCAGGTCCTTGACGTCGCGCACCAGGAAGTTGTGCTTGACGCAGGGACGCGTGATGCCCACGGTGTCGCATTCCTGGAAGGCATCCTCGCCGATGGCCGCAGTCGGCACCTGGCCGCTGATGATGACCATGGGGATGGAGTCCATGTAGGCGGTGGCGATGCCGGTGACGGCATTGGTGACGCCCGGACCGCTGGTCACCAGGCATACGCCCACTTTCTGCGAGGCGCGCGAGTACGCGTCGGCGGCGTGCACGGCAGCCTGCTCGTGACGCACCAGAATATGCTGGAATTTGTCCTGCTTGAAAATCGCGTCGTAGATGTAAAGCACCGCGCCGCCAGGGTAGCCGAAAACGTGTTCCACGCCTTCTTCGGCCAGGCAGCGCACGACGATGTCGGCGCCATTGAGTTCCATGTTGTCTTTCCTTTCAGTACCGGCCCTGCACGCCTGAGCGCTGCCCGCCCGGATACGACGGCAGCTGAACCCGAACCGGCGACAACAACATGATCCGGCGCTTTGCGGCTCACGGAGCCACGCCACCCGGACACATTGTCGACCCGGCACACGCTCGTCAGAAACGCAGTGCAAACGCCCTGGGGGCGCTGGAGGTCGAAATGGAAGCCTTGGCAGCACACGCTTGTGGCGCGGCCAACGGCAGGTGTAACTGGCGCAATCCGCCCGGAAGGTGGCCCGGGGCAGCTGTAAGCCGGCGCACCGGCTTCGGATAGTCACGCCGGCGCAAGACGGGCAATTTACCGCGTTGCGGCATCCGGAGCAAATCGGGTGTTGGGAAAGCCCCGCAACCCGTCGTTTTCCGATCCGGCCCCAAAAGTGGCGCACATCTCTCTATACTGGCGTTGTCGCGGACAAATCGCCCCATCTCCATGGATTTGCGCATCGCCAGCATCCGGCGCTTTCTATACAGCCACTACTTCTTTGGCGGTATCCGACAGGCGATCGGCATGCTTCTGCCCGTCCTGGTGCTGGGCGGGCTGTTCGGCCAGTACAGCATCGGCCTGGTCGCCACCTTCGGCGCCCAGTGCCTGGCCATCATCGACCAGCCGGGCGGGCCGCAGCGCCATCGCACCAACGAAATGCTGGGCGGCGCCCTGCTGGGCACCGCCACGGTCACGCTGACCGGCGCGGCCTCCACCTACCCCATCCTGCTGTGGCTGGCGGTGATCGCCCAGTGCTTCACGTTCTCGATGTTCTCGGTGTTCGGCAAGCGCGGCGGCCTGATCGGCTTTGCCGGCCTGCTGCTGATGACCCTGACCATGCATTCGCCGCTGGCCCCGCACGAGGTGCTGCTGCACTCGGCCGCCACGCTGGGCGGGGCGCTGTTCTACCTCGGCTGGAGCCTGGCCTTCAGCCGCCTGTTCTGGCTGCGCGAGGAGCGCCAGGCGATGTCGGTGGCGCTGTTCGCCACCGCCGACTACATGGCCGCGCGGGCCAGCTTCTACGACGAGAACGCCGACCTGGACGACGCCTACCGCACCCTGATCCAGCGCCAGTCGACCATGACGGAGAAGCACCAGGCCGCGCGCGACATGGTGCTGCGCGCCCTGCCGCGCGGCGGCGGCTTTCGCGAAGACGACCGGGTCATGCTGTGGAACATGTTCGTCGACATGCTGCAGCTGCTCGATACGCTGGTCGCCACCCATACCGATTACGCCTCGCTGCGCCGCACCCTGGCCGGCCACGACGCGCTGGTCTTCATGCGCGACGCCCTGGTAAAGATGTCGCTGGAGCTCAACCGCGTCGCGCTGGACGTCTCGCGCGGCCACAAGACGCAATACCGCAGCAGCGCCAAGGCCGAGCTGCGCGCCATCGAGTACGAGATCGAGCAGCTCAAGCAGCAGGGGCTGGGCGAGCGCGAACCCGAGATGCTGGCGCTGACCGTGCAGGTGCTGCGCCGGCTGCGCAACGCCGCGCGCATCGTCGACAAGCTGGCCCAGCACACCGAGGCACGCTCGGACGCCATCCCCACGAGCATGCTGCGCATCGACAAATCGCTGACGCAGTTCATCTCGCGCCAGGAGCTGCGCCTGGGCATGATCACCAGCAACCTGCGGCTGGACTCGCCCCACTTCCGCTACGCCATCCGCGTCACGCTGGCCGCGGCGCTGGCCATGACGCTGATCGGCATCTGGCTGGCGCCCAACATGGCCGCGCACAGCTACTGGGTGCTGCTGACCATCGTCATCATCATGAAGCCGGGCTTCGCGCTCACGCGCCAGCGCAACGGCTGGTGCCTGATGGGCACGCTGGTGGGCTGCATCCTGGCCCTGACCCTGTTCACGCTGACCAACAACCCGACCATCCTGTTCGCGGTGCTGCTGGGCGCCTGCATCATGGGCAACAGCCTGGTGCAGCTGAACTACATGGCCAGCGCCATCTTCAACACGCTGTTCGTGGTGCTGGTGTTCCATTTCGTCGCCCCGGGCACGGTTTCGCTGGAGGTGATCGGCGAGCGGGCGATGGATACGGCGCTGGGCTGCGCGCTGGCGCTGATCTGCAGCTATGTGCTGCCCTGGTGGGAGGCGCGCTACATGAAGCCGCTGGCGCGGGCCGCCTCGCGCGCCAACCGCGAATACCTGCGCGCCGGGCTGCGCTATATCGAGGCCATGCGCCAGCCGGCGCCCGGCGGCGCGGCGGCGGGCGAGGAAACGCCCGAGACCGGCGAGCGCGCCGACGCCGACCTGGCCTGGCGGCTGGGCCGCAAGAACGTGCATATCGCGTTCAGCAATTTCGCCGAGGCGTTCTATCGCATGATGAGCGAGCCGACGCAGCACCAGGTGAGCGTGCCCGAATTCAATAACCTGCTGGTGCAGAACCACATCCTGGCCTCGCAGATCACGGCCGTCGTGCCCATCCTGGCCGGCCTGCCGCACACGCCGCCCGCGGTGCAGCAGGCGCTGGACGCGATGATGGACCTGCTGGACCCGGCCCGCAAGCCGCCGGCCGCGCTGCCCGCGCAGTTCGACACCGAAGGCGAGCAGGCGGCGCTGGCCTATCCGCTCAAGCAGATGCTGCGCGCCTGCGTGATGATCCGCCAGGAACTGGCCGGCGTCGCCGACCCCGAAGACCCGCGTCCGGCGCCGGCCTCGGCCTGAGCCGGCTCAAGCGCCCTGCCTGGCCGAGGCGGCGCGGCGACGCGGCCAGAAGTAGTACAGGGCCACCGCTATCTGCAGCGCCAGGAAGGCCCCCCACGCGGCCAGGTAGCCGCCGGCCGGGTAGCTGCCGGGCTCATACACGGCGTCGCCGCGCGGCCATAGTTCGACGATCCAGCCGAACGTGACCTGGCACACGAAGATGGACACAAAGGTCAGCAGATTGGTGGTCGCGGCCACGCGCCCCAGCAATTCGCGCGGAAACTCGCCCGCCAGCAGGGCGAACACCAGGATATTGGCCGAACCGAACACGCCGTAACCCGCCCACAGCAGCGCCAGCGGCACGGGCGCGCGCAGCACGATCAGCAGCTGGATCAGGATGAACAGCGCCAGGCATACGCCGCTGAAGCCATACAGCCCCAGGCCCATGCGCTCGACGCGCCGCGCCATGGCGCCCAGCCCGACGTTGCCGCCCATCATGGCAAAGCCCAGCAGCGACACCAGCGCCGCGGCCGGCGCGGCCGGCAGCATATTGACGTCGGCCAGGTAGGGACGCACCCACAGCGATTGCACGCCGTAGAACACGCCGCCGGTCGCCACCGGCAGCGACACCAGCCGCCAGTAGTGCGCCGTGCGCAGCAGCACGAACGTGCCGCGCAGCTGCTCGCCCAGGCTGGCGTGCGGCCGGTCGCGGGCGGGTTCGCGCGGCGCGCCGAACCACAGCAGCGCCGCCACGCACAGCGTGACCACCACCATGCCGATACTGACCTCGCGCCAGGTGGAGAAATTCAGCAGCCACGACAGCGGCGAGCCCACCAGCACGCCGCCCAGCCCGCCCACCGCCATCACCAGCCCGTTGATCAGGGGCAACCGGGCCAGCGGGTAGTTCAGCGCCAGCGCCTGGAATGCCGCGCCCAGGCAGACCGACACGCCGGCGCCGATCAGCAGCCGCCCCACCATCAGGCCGGGCAGGCCCTGCGACAGCCCGTAGACCAGGGTGCCCACGGCGGCCACCACCAGCAGGGCGGCGTTGACGCGCCGCGGCCCCCAGGTATCGAGCAGCACGCCGGCCGGGATCTGCAGCAGCGCGAAACCGAGAAAGTACAGGCTGGTCAGGATGCCCAGATCGGCGGCCGACAGGCCCAGTTCGGCGCTCAAGGTCGGCCCGAAGCCGATGTTCAGGCCCCGGAACAGATACGAGACCAGGTAGCCGAGCGAAAAGAACAGGAAGACGCGTAAGCCTGCCGACATCGCGCGTCCTGTCAGGCCTGCTTGCGGCGGAACACCAGCTTGTCGGCGCTGGAAGCGGCAGCGTCGTAGGCATAGCCTTCCGAATCGAAACCCTGCAGGCCTTCCGGACGGGCGACCTTGTGCGCGATGGCGTAACGCGCCATCAGGCCGCGCGCGCGCTTGGCATGGAAGCTGATCACCTTCCAGGCGCCGTTCTTCCAGTCCTGGAAGACGCACTGCACCACGCGCGCCTTCAGCGTCTTGAGGTCGACGACCTTGAAATACTCTTCGGAGGCCAGGTTGACGATGACCGGCGCTTTCGCGCCCGCCTGGCGTTCGTTCAGATACTCGGCGATGCCGCTGCCCCAGTACTCGTACAGGTTCTTGCCCTTGGGCGTGTGCAGGCGGGTGCCCATTTCAAGGCGGTACGGCTGCATCAGGTCCAGCGGGCGCAGCGCCCCGTACAGGCCGCTGAGGATCACGACATGGTCCTGCGCCCAATCGAGCTGGCGGGCCGACAGCGTGTCGGCCTGCAGCCCTTCGTAGACGTCGCCATTGAACGCCAGGACGGCCTGGCGCGAATTGGCCTGCGTGAAGCTGCGCTTCCAGGCGCCGTAGCGGCCCGCGTTCAGCTCGGCCAGCGCCGGGCTCAGGCTCATCAGCTCGGCGATTTCGTCGGCGGACTTGGTCTTGAGCACCTTGATCAGCGCCGCGGCCTGGTCGACGAACAGCGGCTGCGTGTGCGTTTCGACGTGAACGGGAGAGTCGTAGTCCAGCTTCTTGGCGGGAGACAACAGGAACAACATGAGGGTTTCCTTGGATTTGAACGAGACTAGCGGGCTGTCCAGCCGCCGTCGACGGAAATGGTGGTGCCGGTGATCTGGGCCGCGGCCTCCGAGGCCAGGAACACGGCCGTGCCGCCCAGTTGCTCGGGCGTGACGAACTGCAGCGACGGCTGCTTCTCGCCGAGCAGTTCGCGCGCGGCGCTTTCCTGGTCGACGCCGTCCTTGGCCGCCAGGGCGGTGATCTGCTTTTCCACCAACGGCGTGCGCACCCAGCCGGGGCAGATGGCGTTGGCGGTGATGCCCATGCCGGCCGTCTCCAGCGCGGTGACCTTGGTCAGGCCGACCACGCCGTGCTTGGCGGCCACGTAGGCGGACTTCGCGGCCGAGGCCACCAGGCCATGGGCCGAGGCGATGTTGATGATGCGCCCCCAGCCCTGCTTCTTCATGTGGGGCAGCGCCGCGGCCGTGCCATGGAATACCGCCGAGAGATTCAGCGCGATGATGGCGTCCCACTTGTCGGCGGGAAAGTCCTCGATCAAGGCGGTGTGCTGGATGCCCGCGTTGTTGACCAGGATATCGATGCGGCCCAGCTCGGCGACGGCGCCGGACACCAGTTGCCGCACCGCCTCGCCCTTGGACAGGTCGGCGCCGTCATAGCGCACCTGCACGCCGTACTGGCTGGCCAGCCCGGCCCGCAATTTCTCGATGTCCGCCGCGTCGCCGAATCCGTTGAGCACGATGTCGGCGCCCTGCTGCGCCAGCGCGCTGGCGATCCCCAGGCCGATGCCGCTGGTGGAACCGGTGACGACTGCAACTTTTCCTTTGAGCATGACTGTTCTCCTGTGGAGTGGGCGGGACGGCCTCAAGTGTAGCCGTCCGCCGCCGGCAATGATGGCACGGATCCGTGACCGGGCGCGGTCAGCCCGGGCCGGACCGCTCCTCGTTGTCCGCGGCGGATTGGGGCGGCGGCGAACCGGCGAATCCGACCAGCGTGACCGCCATGTCGCCGATACCGCCGTAGCGGCCCGGCAGGCGCTCCAGCAGCCGGATGACGATCGGCACCGCGCCCATGGAAATCGCCACCACGATGGCCAGCAGGTCGCGCTGCTCCAGCGACATCAAATGATTGTCCCAGGCCTCGTTGAAAATCACGAAGCTGAATTCGCCGCCCTGCGCCAGCACCAGCGCGTACAGCAGGCGATGATAGTGCGGCAGCCCCATCAGGCGCGCGATGCCGTAGAGCACCAGCGCCTTGAGCGACAGCAGCGCCACGACCCCGGCCAGCACATACGGCCAGTAATCCAGCGCCTCCTCCACATTCACCGACATGCCCACGGCCAGGAAGAACAGGCCCAGCAACAGCCCCTTGAACGGCTCGATCGTGTGCTCCAGCTCATTGCGATGGCGCGACTCGGCCAGCAGCATGCCGACCAGGAAACCGCCCAGGCCGGCCGACAGGCCCGCGTAGTCGAACAGTTGCGCCGTGCCCAGCACGACCAGCAGCGTGGCGGCAGTGAACAGCTCATGCAGCTGCGAACGCGCCGCCCAGTCCAGCAGCCGCAGGCGGTAGCACGCCAGCACCACCACCACCGCCACCAGGGCCGCCTCGAACGACGGCGCGGAATCGCCATCCGAACCCAGCAGGCCGGCCGCCACCAGCATCGGGATGGCCGCCATATCCTGCAGCAGCAACACCCCCAGGGCCGAGCGGCCCAGCGGCGTGCGCACCAGGCCGCGCTCCTCCAGCAGGCGCAGCGCCACCGCGGTCGAGGACAGGGCCAGCGACAGGCCGCACAGGATGGCCGCCTGCCAGCCCATGCCGGCCAGGTGGCGCAGCCCGGCGCCGAACACTTCGCGGCGCATCGCCCACAGTCGCTTGGGCGCCAGCTCCAGGCCGATCACGAACAGCATCATCACCACGCCCCATTCCGAGACGCGCATGATGTCCGGCACGTCGGTGACCAGCCCCAGCCCGGACGGCCCGATCACGCCGCCCGCCAGCAGGTAGCCGGGGATGGCGCCCAGGCCCAGGCGCTGCGCCAGGGGCACACACAGGACGGCGGCGATCAGCAAAATGGTGAGCAGTTCCATGGCGCGGGGCTTGGCGGTGGCGGCAATATTGCGGCAATTCTGACAAAAACCCGGCCGGCGCGAAATCCGGCATCGGCGCCGGGCAAAATCTTGCCGCAATCCTGGCATGGCCGAAAATTTTCAGGTAGAATAGCTGGCTTTGCTGGATCCCGCGCAGAAATGCCGGCGGGGAGATTGCCCAGGGCCATGACCACGGTCCAGGCGGCAAGAACACAGGCAAGACAGCACACCCCGGAGAGGTGGCAGAGTGGTCGAATGCGCCGGACTCGAAATCCGGTATACGTTTAGGCGTATCGTGGGTTCGAATCCCACCCTCTCCGCCAGACATTGCAAGCCCCTGATTCGTCAGGGGCTTTTTTCTTGGCCCCATGCCCCTCGACAAACGCCTTGTGAATCAAGGAGAGGGCGACTCATGCGGCCCCGACCGGCGAAACCCACGCCTGTGGACCGCCCCCTATGTCGGCCGCCACCATGCATATGCATCCTGCCGGAGAGCGGGCGAGCGTCTGTCGCGCAGAATTTCAATTTGCTAGAGTTTTTCGCACAACAGACATGAGAATAGAAGTCATAATTATTCTCATTAATAAGACAATGAATAAGCCCACACCGCATCAACCGCATTCTCAAACCGGCTGAAGGACAGGCTTTCTTCGCACAGCCTCTTTCAGTGCTTCGGCAAGGCGGCATACGGGACAGACACAGCAAAGGCGAATCCAACATGAATCGTGAAATCTATGACTTCGTGGCTATCGGTATCGGACCTTTCAATCTCAGCCTGGCGAGCCTGTCTGCGCCCTTGCGAGGCGTGCGCACGCTCTTCCTGGACAAGAAATCCGGCTTTGATTGGCATCCAGGCATGCTGATCGAGACGTCCACTCTGCAAAACCCTTTTCTCGCCGATCTGGTCAGTTTGGCCGACCCACGCAGCGAATATAGCTATCTGAACTATTGCAAACTCACCAACCGCATTTATTCCTACTACATGCGCGAGAACCATTACCTGAGCCGCGCCGAGTACACCCGCTATTGCCAATGGGTAGCTGCACGCTTGCCGAACCTGCGTTTCGGCTGCGATGTACAGGGCGTACTGCACGATCCCGAAAGCCACAGCTATCTCGTCACCGGCCAACACACCATGTCCGGCCAGCGGTTCATGTTCCGCTGCCGCAAGCTGGTCCTGGGTCTTGGTTCCCAGCCCTATCTGCCAGCGTGCTGCGATCGACGTGCCGCGCCCTTCATCCATAGCGCGGACTATCTGCGCCATAAATACGAACTCCAGGGCCGCGCGTCAATCACCATAGTGGGCAGCGGACAAAGCGCGGCCGAAGTGTTCCATGATCTGCTCCGTGAGAGCGGGCGACATGATTACAGTCTGGCCTGGATCACTCGCTCTCCGCGCTTTTTCCAGATGGAGAACACAAAACTCACGCTGGAGCTGATATCGCCGGACTACACCGAATATTTCCATGATCTGCCCGAGGCACGCCGCCAGGAGATCCTGACTCAACAGAACAGCCTGTACAAAGGCATCAATGCCTCGCTGATCAACCAGATCTACGATCTTCTCGACGAGAAGGTCCATGATGGCGACAACCGCTATACGCTTCTGACCAACTCCGAACTACGCGCCTGCCGCTACGACCCGCTGCAGGAACGCTTTCAGCTGGACTTTCAGCATCTCGATTGCGACCGCCCTTTTAGCCACGCCACCGACGGACTGGTCCTGGCCACAGGCTATTCTCATGAGATCCCGGCCTGCATCAATCCCATTCACGACCGAATTGCCTGGAATGCCGACGGTAGCTACCGCATCGGACGTAATTACGCCATTGACCACGAGGGCAGCGAGATCTTCGTGCAGAACACCGGTTTGCTCAGCCATGGAGTGACGAATCCGGATCTGGGCTTCTGCTGCTATCGCAACTCACAGATCCTGCGTGAACTGACCGGCACGGAACATTACCGCATCGAGACACGAACCGCCTTGCAGGAGTTCTCTCCACCAGCAGACGGCGTGCTCAAGCACCGTCCAGCCCGGCGAGCCGAACGGAGGCCCACGGTTGCAGCCCGACCCTTGATGGACATCCACCGCGCCACACTCTGAGGCTGCCAAGGAAGCGCGATGATGACGATGATGGCAACGTTCCTGGACGTGATCGACCAAAAAGCCCGCTCCCACTATGACGAAGGCAAGGGATTGGCGTTACGTTCGCTCGACCCCGAGGCGGACGCAGCCCAGCTGCAGCAATGGTTTTCCATGGACTATGCCCGCTTCTGGTCCATGCAAGACTCTAGCGTGCACCAGGTGCGCGACTTCTACACTGCGTTGTGCTCCAGTGGACACGCCGGAGCCTGGCTGGGCCTGCACCATGGCCGTGCGGCCTTTCTGGTGGAATGCTATGACCCGGCTCGCGACCAAGTCGGCGAGCACTACTGCGTGCGCCCAGGCGACCTGGGCATGCATCTTCTCATCGCCCCCCCGACCGAGCACATTCCCGGCTTCAGCCGTGCGGTGTTCGCGCTCGTCATGCGCTTCATGTTCGACCGCCTCCATGCGGCCCGTGTCGTCGTGGAACCCGACGTGAACAACACCAAGATCCATGCATTGAATCTATCCATGGGCTTCGTCTATGCCGGGCTGGCGCGCTTTCGGGAAAAGACGGCAAGTCTTGCCTTCTGCACGCGCGCCCAATTCGAGCAAGCCCAACGCCAGGAGTTGACGCAATGAGCCGCACCACCCCTCCTCATCCCGCCGAGATCGTTGCTCATCTGCAGCCGGAAATCTGGAACAAGGTCAATCGCCTGCTGGTGCGCAAGGCGATATCCGAATATGCACATGAGTGGCTGCTCGAACCTCAGCGACTCGGTCCGGGCGAAACGCCGGGATTTGAACGCTTTCGCCTGACACTGGCTGACGGCGCGCAATATGACTTTGACGCTCAGGTCATGGCCATGCGCCATTGGCGTATTCCGCCTGAATCCATCGTAAAGACCGTGGCCGGGGTTCCGGCGCCGCTGGATGCCCTGCAGTTCGTGATAGAGATCCGGGACAAACTCGGCTTGCCGGTGGACCGTCTGCCCATCTATATGGACGAAATCACCAGCACTCTACACGGCAGCGCCTATAAACATGGCCGGACGACGCTTGGCGCCGCGGCATTGGCACGAGCCGACTACCAGACCATAGAAACATCGATGATCGAGGGCCACCCCAGCTTCGTGGCCAACAATGGCCGCCTTGGCTTTGATGCCGAGGATTACCATGGCTACGCGCCCGAAGCTGCCACGCCGGTGCGCTTGATGTGGCTGGCGGTTCACAAGGACAACGCGCATTTTTCCTGCTTGTCCGACATGGACTACGACAGCCTGATGAGCGAGGAGTTGGGTGAGTCCGCTGTAACGGATTTCGCCGCCCGACTGCGCGAGCAGGGCCTGCATCCCGCGGACTACTACTTCATGCCCGCCCACCCATGGCAATGGTTCAACAAGCTGTCCCTGGCTTTTGCCCCCTACGTCGCCCAGCGCAAAATCGTCTGCCTGGGGTACGGCGAGGAGCAATACCTCGCTCAGCAGTCCATCCGCACCTTTTTCAACATCAGCCGACCCGGCAAGCGCTATGTGAAGACCTCGCTGTCCATTCTCAACATGGGATTCATGCGCGGCCTGTCACCCTACTACATGGCAGGTACGCCAGCCATCAACGAATACATCCATGACCTGATATCGGCCGATCCGTGGCTGCGCGCCAATGGTTTCAGAATTCTGCGCGAAGTCGCCTCGATGGGCTTTCGCAACTACTACTACGAAGCCGCCATCGATACGGACACACCGTACAAGAAGATGTTCTCGGCGCTTTGGCGCGAGAACCCCCTGACGCTGATCGCTCCCGGACAAAATCTCATGACCATGGCTGCGCTGCTGCATGTGGACCCACAAGGCCGGGCTTTGCTTCCCGAATTGATACAGGCTTCAGGACTGGATGCAGGGACTTGGCTGGAGCGCTATGTGGACGCTTATCTGACTCCACTGATCCATTGTTTCTATGCTCATGACCTGGTTTTCATGCCGCACGGTGAAAACGTGATTCTCGTCATCCAGGATGGCGTACCTGTGCGCGCCTTCATGAAGGACATCGCGGAAGAGTCTTCCATCCTCAATCCGCAGGTCAGGCTTCCGCAGGCGGCTCAGCGCCTGGCCGCCGATGTGCCGGAGGCCTATAAGCTGCTGACGATTTTCGTGGATGTCTTCGAGGGCTATTTCCGCCATCTGACCCAGATCCTGGTTGAGACGGAACTGATGCCGGAACATGATTTCTGGCGGCTAGTGGCTGGGCGCATCGCCGCTTATCAGCAAGCGCATCCGCAACGGCTCGACAAGTATCGGCGCTACGACTTGTTTGCGCCCGACATGATCCATTCGTGCCTGAACCGCCTGCAATTGGCCAACAATCTGCAGATGGTCAACCTGGCCGATCCCATTGGCAGTTTCCAAATGGCCCCCAATCTGCCCAACCCTATCGCCTGCTTCCGTCCGTCGTGGCTGGGTAGCGGCGAAGCCCTGCAGACGCTGACGGCCGCATGAGCTGGGACATTGCCGCCCAGACCGGCGCCGGCGTGGCCCAAGACATCAATCGGACCGCCTGCTCGGACCTGGATGCTCTGCTCGCCCTGGCTGGTTCCCTGGTGCCCGGGCTCGATGGACGCATCGGTCCGGTCTCCGGCGATATCCGGCCGGGCGCCGACAATCGGGCTACGCTGCGGACGCTGCAAGACTGGTGGCTTCTGCGCCATCCCGAAGCCGGCTCGCATTATCTGGCGCTACGTTGCTGGGGCCTGCTGATCTGGCAGCCGATTTACCTGGGTGTAATCGCGGTGCATTGCAGCGACATTGCTCCGGATCTGGATCGCCTCGGCCAGCCGGTGCGCGATGGTTTCATCGCGGGCTACATTCTCGAACGCCACGAGCCGTTACGCGGTTGTCTGGAACAGCGCAAGCAGGCAGTTGCCGCTCAGCTACGCCGGATCTGCGCGACCTATTTTCGGGAGCTCTCCCAACTGTTGCGCCTGAGCCCGCGCGCCGCGGCGTGCATGCAGGCGGACTGCGTGCTATCCGCTCTGCTAGCCGCCCGTGCCAATGAGGACAAGGCCGCCGTGGCCTGGGCGCATGAGCAGGCGGCCGACTGGCTGGATCGCCTGGGAATCGCCGGCCACAGCGGCTATCTGGTTTATGCGCGCGCCGGCCGGCCCGTCCTGGCGCTTGACCGCCAGGTCTGCTGCCACCATTTCCGCCGCCACGACGGCGACTATTGCAGTACTTGCCCCAAATTGCCCCCCGCCGAGCGTATCGCGCGCATCGAGGCGGACAAGGCGGCAGCCTGAGTAAGGAACCGGACATGACGGATATCGCCAGCCTGGCGCAGTTGCAGCAAGCGCTCAGCCCTCTGCACGCACGGGCCTATTTTGATGAAGCCCTCTTCGTGCGAGAACAGGAAATCCTGTTCCGACAATCTGCGTTATATGTCGGGCATGAGAAGAGCGTGCCCGAGCCGGGCGACTGGCGTCGCTTGCCGCAGGACGACGGCAGTCGCATCCTCGTGCGCAATGGAAATGAAGTGGCACTGCTGTCGAATGTCTGCCGCCATCGCCAGGCCGTCATGCTAGGCCCGATTGCAGGCGGCGAGGCCATGAAGGGCAATCTGTCAGTCACGGGAGGCAACATCGTCTGCCCGTTGCACCGCTGGACTTACGACGGCCAGGGCCGGATTCTAGGCGCCCCCCACTTTCCCAGTACGCCCTGCCTGAATCTGTCGCGCTTCCCCCTGCATAACTGCCATGGGCTACTGTTCGAAGGCCCACGCGATCCATTGAAAGACCTCGACGTGCTTTTCCGCCGACCCGAATTCGATTTCTCCGACTATGTGCTGGACCACGTCGAAGTACATCGATGCAATTACAACTGGAAGACTTTCATCGAAGTCTATCTGGAGGACTATCACGTGGGCCCTTTCCATCCGGGCCTTGGACGCTTTGTCACCTGCGCCGACCTGTCCTGGGAGTTCGGCGCGCAATACAGTCTCCAGAAGGTGGGCGTGCACGACTCACTGGAACAACCCGGTACCGAGGTCTATCGCGGCTGGCATGACAATCTCATGCGCTACCGGGGCGGGAGGACCCCGGATTTCGGAGCCATCTGGGTAACCTACTTCCCCACCCACATGATTGAGCTCTACCCGCATGTGCTGGTGCTCTCGACGCTCTATCCCAAGGGGCCGCAAGAGACTTTGAACATCGCGGAGTTCTACTATCCGGAGGAAATTGCGCTGTTCGAGCGTGATTTCGTACAGGCCCAACGCGCTGCCTACATGGAGACGGCGGTCGAAGACGATGAAATCGGTGAGCGCATGGACGCCGGACGCCTGGCGCTGCTGCGCCGCGGCGTTTCCGACAGCGGCCCCTATCAATCACCCATGGAAGACGGCATGTTGCATTTCCATGAGTGGTACCTGAGCAACATGGGAGAGCAGCTTGGTGACAGCGCCGCGCCGCATGTCGCATCGACCCAACGGCCCATGCCATTTCGCTCATGAAATAAAAGCGAATGAATTGCATTATCATTAACAGCTCATGCGGACCAGGCCTCCTCCGGCAACGCCAATGACACAACCGACGCTCCCCCCACCGCCCCGCACCCGATTCACGGTCTCGGACTTCAACCGCATGGGCGGGTCGGTCGGCTTCAATTACCGCTTGCCCGGCCAGGAAGGCGGGGGCGCCGGCATTGAGAACCTTTGCATCGCCGAGGGCCGTGTGGAGGAATGTGAGATCCGCCCCGGCATCACCCTGATCGTCTCCGACGTGCATGTGTATCATCATTACGAATCGACGTCCGTCATGACGCCGCGCTTTTCAGCCATCGTTATGCTCCAGGGCCAGGCCCGGGCTCGGCTGGACAAGCAGGACGACGTGCGCCTGGCCGCTCAGAGCGGCCTCAATGCGCTATATGGCGATACCGTCGCCATGACGGGCGTTCATCCGGCCGGCCAGCGTCTGCGCAGCGTCAATCTCTCCGTGACGGCCCCTGAAGCGGCCGACGATGAGTACACCAGCGAAATCATATGGAAACTCATGCAGTCCTCGGCGCCCAGGCTGCGCCGCTGGCCGGTGCCGCACCATTTGCTGCTATCCATTGAGCATCTGCTGGAATGCGACTGGGATCAACCTCTACGCAATATGGTGCGTGAAAGCGTGGGCACGCAACTGCTGGCCCACGCCTTGGCTGCGCTGCAACACGCCCCTGTGACCCACCGCGGCCTGACCCAGCGGGATCGCCAGCTTCTGGAGAGGGTGCGCGAGCGCCTGCACGAGGCGCCCGGCGAAGACCATACTCTGGATGACCTGGCGCGACTGGCCTGCATGAGTCCAAGCACGCTGCGTGCAAAGTTCCATGCCGTGTATCACCGTTCGGTATTCAGCTGGCTGCGCGAACGCCGCCTGGAGGTTGCCCGCGAACAATTGGCTCGGGGTTGGAGCGTACAGCAGGCGGCGCACTTCGTCGGCTACCGCCACGCGACCAATTTCGCCACGGCGTTTCGCGAACGCTACGGCGTCGCGCCCAGTCAACTCGGTTAGCGGCTGGTGCCTTGCGGCGGCAGGCATTGACATTGCGGCATTGACCATCCCATTCCTGTTGCCAGCTGGATCATCATGGAAGGCCGCTGCCCGCTCCGGGCGGCCTTGTCCATGGAGCCGCCATGAGCCGCGCCGCGTCGGCCCCCTCATATTCGCTCATGATGGTAATGCTGGGGCTGCTGTCCTGCGTCGCACCCGCCAGCATCGACGCCTACCTGCCAGCCTTCGGCGCGCTGCAACGCGAGTTCGGCGTACCCCAGGAAACCGTGCAACTCACGCTCGGCGTATACATGTTCTGCTATGCGGCGATGCTCTTGCTACACGGAACACTGTCTGACTCTCTGGGCAGGCGTCGCGTTGTGCTGGGCGCCCTGGGCTTCTATGTTTGGGGCGCCCTGCTTGCCACGGCCGCACCCGGTTTTGGCTGGCTGCTGGCGGCCCGGGCCCTGCAGGGACTGTCCGCCGGCGCCGGGGTCGTGGTAGGACAGGCCATCATCCGCGATTGCTATCAGGGCGCAGCGGCACAACGCAGCATGTCTTATCTGATCCTGGTGTTCAATCTATCGCCCGCGCTCGCGCCCGTCATCGGAGGTCAATTGGCCGTCCATCATGGTTGGCGTTCGATCTTCTTCATGTTGGGGCTTCTGGCCGCCACTGCCCTGACCCTATGCGCCTGGCGCCTACCAGAAACGCTCGCGCCCGCCAAGCGCCAAACGCTCTCCTTGCGGGGTCTGGCCGCGGGCTATCGTGACGTGTTGCGCAATGGAAATTTCACCGCGCCCGGCCTGGCGTTCAGCCTGGTCTTCGCCGCACAGGGCCTGCTGATCGGTGCGGCGCCGGATTTCATCGCCAATGTGCTCGATCTGCCCGAAACCAACTTTGCCTATCTATTCGTCCCTCTGGTGGCCGGCGCGATGACCGGGGCCGTGATCGCGGCGCGGCATGCCGGACGTTGGCGCGATACACGGATCATCGGACTGGCCTATCTGCTCATGAACGGTAGTTGCCTCGCCTACGCCATCTATTTTTGGACCGCCTTGTCGCCGGCACTGCCCTGGGCGGTGCTGCCCCCCGCTTTATTCACCTGCGGATTGGCCATGTCGGTGCCTGCCATGACGTTGCACATCCTGGAGTCTGTGCCCGCGCTCTCCGGCACAGGGGCCTCGGTGCTGGGTTTCATGCAGATGCTGGCCTTTTCGATAGCCAGCGGCTGGGGCGTACCGCTGACCTATGGGCAGCCCTCGGTCCTGGCCCTGGCCATGCTGGCCTGCGTGACGGCAAGCGCGCTGGCCTGGGCGTGGTTGCAGCATTTATCGAGAATATCGGCCAAGGTCCAGGCACGCTGAACATCTTCGGCGTTTTCCATACGCACTCCGTCATCGCCGATACAATCGTCCGATTACAAAAAATAATAATTCCTATTCCCTTTAATTTCTTGCCATCTTGCATCTGTCCCCATGCCAGATCCCGCTCACTTCTCCCCGGCGCATTCGCGCCGTTTGCGTTTCTTTGCCCACGTTCTGCACCTGCTCGGCGCACTCTTTACCCAGCACGCCCTGGCCCAGGAAGCACGAACGGGGAACGATATCGCTCAGTTGCCCGCCATAAGCGTCACAGGTCGTGAGATTTCCGACCTCACCGAGGGTACAAACGCCTACACAACCGAGGCCATGAGCACGGCCACGGGCCTGACACTCTCGCCACGCGAAACACCACAATCCGTCAGTGTGGTCACCCGACAGCAGATCGAGGATCAGGGCCTCACCGACACCGGCGCCATCCTGGCGACCGCGCCAGGGATTTCCGTCACGCGCAGCGACAGCAACCGCTATTCGTTCTCGGCCCGCGGCTTCACCATCGACAACTTCCAGTTTGACGGCCTGGTATCGCCCATCCTGAGCCAATGGAACTATGGTTCGACCGATATGGACGCCGCCATCTACGATCACGTGGAAATCGTACGTGGCGCCACAGGCCTGATGACAGGCTCGGGCAATCCTTCAGCCGCCGTGAACTTCGTGCGCAAGCGTCCCTTGCGTGAGTTCGCGGCTACGTTCAATGCGAGTGTCGGCAGCTGGGACTATGTGCGCGGCGATGCCGACATCTCCGTGCCCATCACGGAAGACGGCAGAATACGGTCACGCCTGGTGGCCGCCTACAGTCAGGGCGACAGCTATGTGCACTTTTTAGATACGCGCCGGCGCACATTCTATGGCGTGGTCAGCGCCGATCTGACGCCGGATACGGTGCTGACGACCAGCGTGGAGTACCAGCACAACCACAGCAACGGGTTTGGCAGCGGCTTTCCGCTGTTCTATAGCGACGGTTCGCGCACCGATTTCAACCGCTCGGTGGCCAACAACGCTCCCTGGGCCCGGCAGGATACCGAAGCCACCACCTATTTCGTGGACCTCACGCACCGCTTCACCAATGACTGGAAGCTGCGCGCGGCCTATAGCCACACTGATGGCCGCTATCTCATGAAACATGTGTACCGGGGCGGCTACCCCGATCGCCATACTGGCATCATCGCTGCCCCCCCTGCATTTTCCAACTACGACGGCAACCTCGATCGGGATGACATCCATTTGTCCTTGTCCGCTCCTTTCGAGGCCTTCGGCCTGCGCCACGAAGTTGCCCTGGGCTGGATGAGCATCGACAACCATAGCGACATCCAGCGATACACAATGGTCGGACCGGCCCCAGCCATCGGCAGCTTCTTCGACTGGCGCCGCGCCCACATCCAAGAGCCCAGCTGGGCCGACACGCTGTCGCCCGCCGACGACGTGCGCACCAAGCAGACCGGCGCCTATCTGGTCGGCCGGTTTGCACTAGCCGAACCCCTGCACCTCATCGTGGGCGGCCGTTGGAGCGACTGGAAAACCAAACAGATGTATTTTGGCTCGCGCCGCGAATACAGGATCAAGAATCAGTTCACCCCCTATGCCGGTCTGACCTACGACATCAACGACACCTACACGGCGTACGCCAGCTATACGGAGATCTTCCAGCCGCAGAACGCGCGCGACACCAGCGGCGGCATTCTTCCTCCCATCAAAGGCAAGAGCTATGAGCTGGGTCTGAAGGCAGCCTATCTGGAGGGACGGCTCAATACCTCCGCCGCGCTCTTTCAGACGCGGCAGGATAACCTGGCCCAGGTCATCCCGGGCTCATCCATTCCGGGCTTTCCGAACATGCAGGCCTCACGTGCCGCCTCCGGCGCCAAGGTCGAGGGGATAGACCTGGAGGCCAGCGGCCAGATCCTGCCCGACTGGAACATCGGCGCCAGCTATACACACTTCACCACCAAGGACGCCAGCGGCAACCCCATCAACACCAATCATCCGCGCAGCCTGTTCAAGCTCTACACCACGTACCGCCTGCCGGGCGCCCTGCACCGGCTTACCGTGGGCGGCGGCGTTGACTGGCAAAGTCGCATGTACCAGGCCGCAGCCAGTCCGCGCGGCAATGTCGAAGTCGAACAGGACAGCTACGCACTCGTGAGCCTCATGGCGCGCTTCGACTTTAACAAAAAACTGTCGGCAACACTGAACGTGAACAATCTGTTCGACAAAAAGTACTACGATCAGATCGGCTTCTACAGCCAGGGTTGGTGGGGTGCGCCACGCAATGTAATGCTCAACTTGCGGGCGCAGTATTGAAGTGGTCCGGCCAGCCTGGAGGGCCCGACCCGCGATAGTGGATCGGTGACCAGATCAGGGCTGCCGAAATACCCGGGAAACCCCTGTAGAACCGAGCGTCTGCGGGGTTTTTCTTTCGGGTTTGGCCTCAGAACGCCACCGACGGATTGGCCGTCACGCCATGGTCCCAGGCGATGGGCGCGTCCGCCACCGTGAAGGCAGCACCCCCTGGCAATGCTGCGTGGCCGGCGCCGGCTTGCGTGGCGGCGCAAAAGCGCGGACACTGGCTGCGCCCCGATGGCCGCGAGGAAGAACATGGGTAATTTCGTGTCGGAGATCCTGTTTGGCTACACGACGCTCATCAGCATCATCAACCCGCTGGGCCTGGCCTTCGTCTTCCTGAACAAGACCGCCACGCTCACGCCCGAGGAACGCGCCCGGCTGGCCTACAGCGTGGCGCTCAACGCAATGTTCCTGCTGCTGGTGACGTTTTTCATCGGCGCCTACATCCTGCACTTGTTCGGCATTTCGCTGGAGGCGCTGCGCGTGGCGGGCGGCCTGTCGGTGGCCGTGTCCGGCTGGGCCATGCTCAACGCCCCGGAGCCGCACCCGCAGGCCCAGGCGCTGCAGCAGATCACGCCCAGCATGGCGCGCGAGATGGTGTTCTTCCCGCTCACCATGCCCCTGACCACCGGCCCGGGCACGGTCGCGGCGACCATCGCCCTGAGCGCCAACCGCACCAACGAATTGCGCGACTTCCTGCTGGCCAGCCTGGCGTCGGTCCTGATCACCATGGCGGTAGCCGCCACGGTATATCTCGCCTATAGCCGAGCCGGCACGCTGGCGCGCTACCTGGGCGCGGACGGCACCCGCATCGTCACCCGGGTATCGGCGTTCCTGCTGCTGTGCGTGGGCGTGCAGATCATGCTGACCGGGCTGGAGCAATTCCTGCGTCCGATCATCGGCCACGGCTGAAGCGGCGTCAGGCAGCCTGCCCGTCGGCCGCGGGACGCTCGCCACAGGCGCCGACGCCGGCGTAAATGCGCTTGGGTCTCCAGATGCGGCAGGCATGATCCAGGTCCTTGCCCTGGTCCAGAAACCTGACGAATCCCATCGCCTGCTCTATCGACAGGAACTCATAGCGCCTGTCACCGTACCAGACCGATCGACCTTCACGCGTCGCGCCCACCTACCCGCCCCTCTGTGCAAAATAAGACGTGACATATATCACACTCTTGCGATGGGCCGCTTCCTGCCGCCAGGCGGCGATAACTCAGCTCGCCCTGCCGGGCGAACACTTCGAGAGAACCAGCGCATGCGCGCAAGGCCGGCGAAGGCGATGGACGCTACGTTGAAGCAGCCTGAAAAGCGGGAAATCGCGTATTGACAATTGTTGACAGCCGAACCGTAGAGGTTTCAAGCAAAACGCCGTAGCCTACGCTTGGTGGTGGGATCGACATCCCACCGGTAGCGGAAACCCCTGCTCCGAAAAACAACATGCGACTTATCAGAACCGGAGGGATTGCGATGGCGAGGCTGGACAACGCCGACGCCACATCCATGACCGGGCGTCCGCCACTCATCATGAACGATCAGCGCAAGTCCTCGCGTGCCAGCTGCCGTGCCAGCGCCAATTACCTGCGCGCCGAAGCGGCCCTGCCCCGGCGCCGCTATCCGCAGCCGCCGGTATCCGGCGCCGCGACGCTGCAGGAACTGCAGGCGCAGGTCGACACGCTCGAGCTGGAAAATGCGCGGCTGCGCCGCCTGGCGCTGACCGACGACCTGACCGGGGCGTACAACCGGCGCTACTTCGCCACCATGCTGCGCGATGCGCTGCGCGAACGCGTGCGCGGCGGCGGGCTGGCGCTGTGCCTGTTCGATATCGACAATTTCAAGACCATCAACGACCGCCACGGCCACTTCGCGGGCGACTACCTGCTGCGCCGCGTGGCGCTGGCGGCGCGCCGCTGCATGCGCCGCACCAGCGACGACCTGTGCCGGGTGGGCGGCGACGAGTTCGCCGCGGTGCTGTCGGCGCCCAGCGCGTCGGCGGCGCTGGCGCAGGCCCAGCGCGTGCTCGACGCGATACGCGCCATTGCGCCGCTGGACACGCCGCACGGGCCGCGCCATGTCACGGCCACCTTCGGTCTGGCGTGGATCGCTCCCGGCGTCTCGTTGACCTGGGAGCAGGCCTACAGCGATGCGGACCGGGCGCTCTACCGGGCCAAGCAGGCCGGCAAGAATCGCCTGCACCTGATCGCCAGCCGCACGGCTGGCGCATAACGGCCCGCGGGCCGGTCAGCCTTCCTGGCTGATGACCGGCGGTTCGATCCAGAAAAAACGTTCGCCCTGGCGGATCATGCTGGCGACGCCTTCGGGCTCCACGCGGTAGTCGGTACCCATCAACGTCGCGCCGCCATCTTCATGGATATGAATGATGGCCAACGGATCGTTTTCCATGGTGTACCAGTAGTACCCGGGCTTGAGGTCGTGGGTCGTATTCGTCATGCCTCGAGTATACAAACAAGACATGCACATGGCTTGACGCAGCGCAAGAGCGCCGGGAACAACGTTGCCTGGACGAAACGCCAGTGTCCCCAGGGGGCGATTGCGCGCATACTGCCACACATGACACCCGGCCCGCGTACGTCACCGCTCGTGTTCGCGAGCGCGTCGATACAAGCCATCAAGGCCGGCAAGCAGCGGCAGGCGCGCCGGATCGTCAAGCCGCAGCCCCCGCCGGCCGCCACGCTTTGGTACTGCGACCCCGCGCACGCCGAACGCTGGATCGCCGCCACGGCTCGCCCGGATGACGCGACCCCCGCACAGACCGTATCGAAATGGCTGGTATGTCCCTACGGCAAGCCAGGCGACCTGATCGACCTGGCCCACGAATCGGGCCAGCCGTTCGGGCGGGCCATCCTGATGGGGGTGCGCATCCAGCGCCTGCAGGCCATCAACGAGGCCGACGCGGCGGCCGAAGGCTTCGCCGCCGCATCCCGGCTGGATGAATTCCTGCCGGAAACCCCGCCCCAGGCCGCGTTTGCGCTGGCCTGGTGCGAACGCTACGGCGCGCGCGCCTGGGCGGCCAACCCCTGGGTATGGGTGCTGGAATTCCGTCTGCTGAACCAGAACGGGCATTGATCCTCGTGGCGGGCAGGCCACGCAAGGTGTGGAAATGTAACCCCACCTGGGGCCCGCCTTGGCTCCCCCCGCGTTTCAACCCATTTCAAAGCCGCGCCCGCCCCAGCGGGATAAATTTGCCGCAACGCAGCAAACGCCGGCGTCCCGGACTGCGGGCGGTTGCGGATTGTCGCCATTGCGGGGGCTGTTTTCACAAATTTACGCGCAAAACAGCCGAGAATAGGCCCGTCGATTAGTCAACTTGGCTGCACGCGCAGCAAGGCAGGTGAAAAATGAAAAAGTGGTTCGTTGCTGCCGGCATCGGCGCTGCCGGACTCATGCTCTCCAGCGCCGCCCTGGCCCGTGTGGATATCGGGGTGTCGATCGGCATTCCGGGCGTGGTGTACCCGGCGCCCGTGTATGTGGCGCCCGCCCCGGTGTATGCCCCGCCGCCCGTGGTGCACTACCCGGCGCCGGTCTATGTGCGCCCGCAGGTGGTGTATCCGGCGCCCGTCTACTATGGCGGCCCCCGCTACTACAAGGGCCATCGGCACTATGACCGCGGCCATCGCGGCCACCGCGGCCATGGCCGCGGCCACTGGCGCGATTGACCGGCGATCGCCGCAAATCAATGAAAAAGCCGCCCGGATGGGCGGCCTTTTTTTTGGTTCATCGCGCATTGCCGGGGAAGGCGGCACGGATTTTGAGGAAGAAGTATTCCTGGTCGCGGTAGCCGTAAGCGCGCCGCTTGATGACCTTGATAGTGTTGTTGATGCCCTCGACAATGCTGGTGTTCAGGGGATGTCGGCATCTGGCCAGGATGCCGTGCAGATAGCCTTTCAAGCGCTGAGCGAAGGTGTTCAAGGCGGCTATTCCGCTTTGCTCGGCCTGCTCGTACCAGTGGTTCCAGGCTTGTCTTGCCCAGGCAGGTCTTTGGTAGAACCAGAGCCGTTTGAGTTCGTCACGCAGGACATAGACCGTCAGCAGCGGCTGGTTGGCTTGCAGCAATTCGTCGAGCCGGACGGCCTGCTGCCGATCCAGGTTGTCACGGTTGCGCAGCAGCAGCCAGCGACTCGATTTGATGATCCTGCGTGCGGGACGATCCTGGCGTAGTTGATTGGCCTGATCCACGCGCACCCGATCAATGACCTCTCGTCCATACTTGGCCACGACATGGAACAAGTCATAGACGATCTCCGCCTGTGGGCTGTGGGCCTGGATCTCCAACTCGTAGGCGGTGGTCATGTCGATGGCAACGGCCTTGATGCGTTGGGCGGCCCCAGGCGGCAATTGTTCGAAGAACGCCCGGGCCGTCTCGCGTGAGCGTCCTGGGCCAATCCACAGCACCTGCCTGCCGATCGGATCGACCACCACTGTCGCGTAGCGATGCCCTTTGTGCAGGGCAAACTCGTCCATCGCCAAATACTCGATCTTGGACCAATCCGGTTCGCGCACCGACGCACGCAGCCGAGCCTTGTCCAGCGTCTTGACGGTATGCCAACCCAGCTCGAAGAACCTCGCCACCGCCTGCACGTTGCTCGATTGCAGCAATTGGCTGCAGGCCTGCGCCAGCCGATCCGTCACCCGTTGATATCGCCCCAGCCAGGCAAGCCGCTCCAGGCGCGGGCCGCCGCATTGCTCACACCACAAGCGTCGGCGCGGCACGTGCAGAACGACCCGATACTCGAATAACGGCAGATCTCGCACCCGTCGAACCGTGGTCTCATGCACCTGGCGACACCGCGCGCCGCACTGCTCGCACAGCATCACCTTGGCCGTTGGCTTCAAATAGATCGACAGCGTGCGCCCTGGGTCTTCGGGCCATTCCACGCGTTCGACGCCATAGCCCTGCCAGCCTCCCAGCGACTCCAGCAACTTGCGATCCAGCATCTCCCTGCACTCCTGATGGCAAATACCTGCCGTCAAGAATACGAAAACTTGCCAAACCCCTCCACGCTATTGCGCGATGAACCTTTTTTTGCGGCACGGCTGGGTTCAGGCCTGTTCGGCCGGGACCTTGGCGGCTGGCGCGGCCGTCTGCCCCTCGGCGGGCTTGTCGCTGCGCATGGCGTCAAGCCAGCGGCGCGGCGCGCTGGAGGCCTTCCACCAGCCGTTATGCGGACGCGTGTGCGAATTCCGGTTCACCATTGAAACGTACTCCATTGATTCTTTCAAAGATCTGCTGGCTCGTTCGCTCGGCGTCCTCGCGGTCCTGGTAAGAAACCTGGCCCGGCACCGTCCAGCATTTCTCAGGCGCATTGCCGCCGACGCGGCGCGTGCAGATCTGCACGCTGTACTGATTGCCCTCTTCCTGAACGACGGTACACCTGACGCGAAAATCGCCAATCATTCGCGAAGTCATAAAACAGCTTCCTTTATTGAAATGAAGGGGACGTGTTGCCAGGCGATATTTTGCCGCAGATATGGCCCTGTTTATTGCCGGTACACATTTATTCACATCAACTTAGGCTGTTCTACGGAGATTACCTGCCAAAAGCGACAAATTTGTGGCTAACCCGGGAAAACCCCCGGCCGCGTTTGTACCAGTTGCGCGCCGTTGCAATACGCGCATGGCGGCCCGCCGAAATGAAAAACGGAACCCGCGGGTTCCGTTTCTGGTTCACGTGCGGCGCGGCCGTCTCAAGGTTCGAGAACGGTCAGGCCGCCCATGTAGGGCTGCAGCACGGCCGGCACCCGCACGCTGCCGTCGGCTTGCTGGCAGTTTTCCAGCACGGCCACCAGGGCGCGGCCCACGGCCAGCCCGGACCCATTGAGCGTATGCACGTATTCGGGCTTGTTCTGCGCGTTACGGAAGCGGGCCTGCATGCGGCGCGCCTGGAATGTTTCGCAGTTGGAAACCGAGGAGATCTCGCGCCAGGTATCCTGCGCCGGCAGCCAGACCTCCAGGTCGTAGGTCTTGGCCGAGCCGAAACCCATGTCGCCGGTGCACAGCAGCATGACGCGGTACGGCAGCTCCAGCAGCTGCAGTACGCGCTCGGCATGGCCGACCATTTCCTCGAGCGCCTCGTACGAATGCTCGGGATGGGCGATCTGCACCATCTCGACCTTGTCGAACTGGTGCTGGCGGATCATGCCGCGCGTATCGCGCCCGCCGCTGCCGGCTTCGGAGCGGAAGCACGGCGTATGCGCGGTCAGGCGCAGCGGCAGGTCGGCGCCGGCCACGATGGTCTCGCGCACCACGCTGGTCAGGGTGATTTCCGAGGTCGAGATCAGGTATTGGTCTTCGCGCGCCAGCGGGTTGCCCTGCTCGTCGACCTTGGGCTCGTCGTCGCCGCCGCCCTTGGTGACGAAGAACATGTCGTCCTTGAACTTGGGCAGTTGGCCGGTGCCGAACAAGGTCGAGCTGTTGACGATGTAGGGCGTGTAGCACTCGGTGTAGCCATGCGTGCCCGTCTGCAAGTCCAGCATGAACTGCGCCAGCGCGCGGTGCAGGCGCGCCATCTGGCCGCGCATGAAAGAAAAGCGCGCGCCCGACAGCCGTGCGGCCAGATCGAAATCCAGGCCCAGCGGCTCGCCCACCGCCACGTGATCCCGCACCTCGAAACCCAGCGCCGCAGGGTTGCCGCGCTCGTCGGCCGCGCCCGGCAGCCAACGCCGCACCTCGACGTTCTCGTCGCTGGACGCGCCCTGCGGCACGCTGGCGTGCGGCAGGTTGGGCACGGACATCAGCAGGTCGTTGAGTTGCGCCTGCGTCTGCGCCAGTTCGTCCTCGAGCGCCTTGAGCCGGGCCGGCAAGGCCTGCGACTCGGCCATCACGGCCTGCACTTCCGCTTCGGGCGCGCCTTTGCCCTTGAGCTGGCCGATCTGCTTGGCCAAGGCATTGCGGCGCGCCTGCTGCGACTCGGTTTCGGTCTGGACGGCCTTGCGGCGGGACTCCAGCTCGTTGAACCGGGCGATGTCGAAATCGACGCCACGGCTCTTGAGGCGGTCGACGACGGTTTGCAGGTCTTTGCGCAGCAGTATCGGATCTAGCATGGTGTGTCAGTAAGGGTTGGCATTCACGGCGGCGGCGGTCGCGCCGCTACCGTTTCCTGGCGCGTTCCTGGGCGTCAAGCTCATCCAGGAATGCCAGCTTCTGCTGGATTTTAGCCTCCAGCCCCCGGTCGGTCGGCCGGTAGAAGGTGGGATTGAGGCCGTCGGGGAAATATTGCTCGTCCGCGGCATAGGCATGCGGCTGGTCGTGGGCATAGCGATATGCCTTGCCATGGCCGAGCTGCTTCATCAGCTTGGTGGGCGCATTGCGCAGATGCAAGGGCACCGGCGCGCTGCCATGCTCGGCCGCGAACTTGCGCGCGGCGTTGTACGCGTTGTAGACCGCATTGGACTTGGCCGCACAGGCCATGTAGACCACCGCCTGCGCCAGCGCCAGCTCGCCTTCGGGCGAACCCAGGCGTTCGTAGATGTCGGCGCCGTTGACGGCCAGCTCGGTGGCGCGCGGATCGGCCAGGCCGATATCCTCGATCGCCATGCGCACCAGGCGGCGCGCCAGGTACTTGGGATCGGCGCCGCCGTCGAGCATGCGGGCCAGCCAGTACAGCGCTGCGTCCGGGTCGGAGCCACGCACCGACTTGTGCAGCGCGCTGATCTGGTCGTAGAAGGCGTCGCCCCCCTTGTCGAAACGGCGCAGGTTCTGCGACAGCGAGGTTTCCAGCCAGGCCGCGTCGACGCTGTCGCGCCCGGCGGCCTGGGCGGACTCGGCCACCACCTCGACCGCGCTGATCAGGCGGCGCGCATCGCCGTCGGCCCAGGCCGCCAATTGCTCGCGCGCCTCGGCCTCGAAGCGGATCTGCTGCCCGTCCTCCAGGCCCTCGTTGAGCGCGGCGACGGCGCGGTCGACCAGCTGCATCAACTCCTCGGCCGACAGCGACTGCAGCACGTAGACGCGCGCCCGCGACAGCAGCGCCGAGTTGACCTCGAAGGAAGGGTTCTCGGTGGTGGCGCCGATGAAGGTGAACAGGCCGCTTTCCACATACGGCAGAAAGGCGTCCTGCTGCGATTTGTTGAAGCGATGCACCTCGTCGACGAACAGGATCGTGCGGCGCCCCTGCCCTTGCGCGACCTGGGCAGTCACCACTGCGTCGCGAATGTCCTTGACGCCGCCCAGCACGGCCGAAATGGCGATGAACTGCGCATCGAAGCCGTCTGCCATCAGGCGCGCGAGGGTGGTCTTGCCCACGCCGGGCGGGCCCCAGAAGATCATCGAATGCGGCCGCCCGGAGTCGAACGCGACGCGCAGCGGTTTGTCCGGCCCCAGCAGATGCGACTGCCCGACCACATCGGACAGCGTACGGGGCCGCAGGCGTTCGGCCAGCGGCACATAGGGCCGATGGGCCGGATCGGAGGCGAACAGGTCGTTGCTCATGGACAGCAGGAAAAAAACACGGGCGGATCCAACGCGCATTACACCATGCGGCGGCCTTGGCCCGCAGGATTGCCCTGCGCGCGACGCAGAGCGTCGCGGCCCTACATCTTCACCACGTCCACTCCCTGGGGCGGGGTGAACTGAAATTCGGAGGCCGGCACGGCGCCGGGCAGCAGGTTGGACAGCTCGACGCGCGTGGTCTGCCCGAAGGCGTCGACCAGTTCGATGCGCGCGGGCTGGTTGTCGCGCAAGCCGATATCGACCTGCGAGAAACCCGCGTCGGCGTTGCGCGGCTTGGCGCGCAGCCATTGCAGGCCGTCGCGGTCGGGCAGCGCGCTGACGGCAAACGCCTGGCCCAGCTGGCCCGCGCCGAACAGGATGGCGGCGGGCGACGTGCCGATGGCCTGATCGACCTGGCGCACGGTGACCTGCGCCAGGTCCGGGTCGTACTGGAAAACCTGCTTGCCATCGGACACGATGAGTTGCTCGTACGGCAGCTGGACGGCCCACTTGAACTTGCCCGGGCGCTGGAACGCGAAAGTGCCGCTTTGCGTGGGCTGGGTGGCGCCCTGCGGGCTGACGGTCGATTGCTTGAACGAGCCGGTGGCGCCCTTGACGGTGGCCACGAAGGTGTCGAGCTGCTCCTGGGCCGTGGCGGCCCAGGCCGGCGCGGCGGCCAGGGCCGCCACGGCGAAAACGGCAAGCGCGCCGGCGGCGCGGCGGATCATGTGCATCAGGCTTCCTCTCGGGCCGGCACCAGGATTTCCCGGTTGCCGTTGGATTGCATGGGCGACACCATACCCGCCTGCTCCATCTGTTCGAGTAACCGTGCGGCACGGTTGTAACCAATACGCAGATGGCGCTGCACCAGCGAGATCGAGGCGCGGCGGTGCTTGAGCACCACTTCGCAGGCCTGGTCGTACATCGGATCGGACTCCGCGTCGCCCATGCCGGTGACCGAGCTCAGGCCATCGCCGGTCTCGCCTTCGCTGCCTTCGAGCAGGCCATCGATATAGTTGGGCTCGCCCTGCGCCTTGAGCGCCTCGACGACGCGGTGCACCTCGTCGTCGTGCACGAACGCGCCGTGCACCCGCACCGGCAGGCCGGTGCCCGGCGGCATGTACAGCATGTCGCCCTGGCCCAGCAGGGTTTCGGCGCCCATCTGGTCCAGGATGGTGCGCGAGTCGATCTTGGAAGACACCTGGAAGGCGATACGGGTCGGGATGTTGGCCTTGATCAGGCCGGTGATCACGTCCACGCTGGGGCGCTGGGTGGCCAGCACCAGGTGGATGCCCGCGGCGCGGGCCTTCTGCGCCAGCCGGGCGATCAGCTCCTCGATCTTCTTGCCCACCACCATCATCAGGTCGGCCAGCTCGTCGATCACCACCACGATATGCGGCAACGCCTGCAGCGGCTCGGGCGCGTCCGGCGTCAGCGAGAACGGATTGGGAATGGGCTCTTCGCGCTTGATGGCGTCGCGAATCTTGCTGTTGTAGCCGGCCAGGTTGCGCACGCCCATCTTGCTCATCAGGCGATAGCGCTTTTCCATCTCGCCCACGCACCAGTTCAGCGCGTTGGCGGCATGGCGCATGTCGGTGACCACCGGCGCCAGCAGGTGGGGAATGCCTTCGTAGACGCTCATCTCGAGCATCTTCGGGTCGATCAGGATCAGCCGGGTATGGCTGGCGTCGGCCTTGTAGAGCAGCGACAGGATCATGGCGTTGATGCCGACCGACTTGCCCGAGCCGGTGGTGCCGGCCACCAGCAAGTGCGGCATCTTGGCCAGGTCGGCCACCACCGGGTTGCCGGCGATGTCCTTGCCCAGCGCCATGGTCAGCACCGAATGGCTGGCATGGTAGGTCTGCGAGCCGAGGATTTCCGACAGCTTGACCATCTGGCGGCGCGGGTTGGGCAGCTCCAGGCCCATCAGGTTCTTGCCCGGGATGGTTTCCACCACGCGGATGCTGACCAGGCTGAGCGCGCGCGCCAGATCCTTGGCCAGGTTGACGATCTGGCTGCCTTTCACGCCCGTGGCGGGCTCGATCTCGTAGCGCGTGATCACCGGGCCGGCCTGCGCCGCCACCACGACCACGGAAACGCCGAAATCGGCCAGTTTCTTCTCGATCAGGCGCGAGGTGAATTCGATCGTCTCGGCGGAAACGGTTTCCTGGTTCTGCAGGGGAGGATCCAGCAGCCCGATGGCCGGCAGGTCGCTCTCGCCGGCCGGCGGCGCGAACAGGCTTTGCTGCTTTTCCTTCTCGGCGCGATCCGAGCGCGGCACCACGGTAATGGCGGGCTCGATGCGCACGGGCTGCTCGTGCACCAGCTTTTCCTGCTTGGCCACCACCTGCTCGGTACGGACCGCCTTGGCGACCTCGCCGACCTTGCGGTCCTCGCGCGCGGCGTACGAATCGCGCACGCGCCGCACCAGGCCTTCGAGCCAGCTGCCGACCCGTTCGGCGATCTGCAGCCACGAAAACGAGAAGAACAGGCTCAGGCCGACCGCCAGCAGCACCAGCAGGGCCAGGGTGCCGCCGGTAAAGCCCACGCCGCGCGACAGCCAGCCGGCCAGCATCTGGCCGATCACGCCGCCGGCGCCGCTTTCGCCGTCGGTGCCGCCGGGCAGGTGCATGCCCCAGCTGTACAGGCGCAGCGCCTCGATGCCCAGCGAACCGGTCAGCAGGAGCACGAAGCCGATGCCCTCTTCCCAGTGCACGCGCGGCAAGGCGTCGGGCTGCTTGCCGCTGGTGACGCGCAGGTTGCTGGCCAGGCGGCGGTAGCCGGCGCGCACGCGGTGCAGCAGCAGCACGACCCACCACCAGGCGGAAAATCCGAACAGGTACAGCAGGATATCGGCGAGATAGGCGCCCAGCGTGCCACCGCCGTTGTGGATGGCGTCACCGGAAACAGAATGTGACCAACCAGGGTCGGCCGGGCTCCAGGTGGCAAGCACCAGGGTCAGCCAGGCGGCCAGCGCGGCGAACAGGATCCAGCGGGCCTCCCTGAGGAGCGCGGAGATGCGCGCTTGAAAGGGAGACGGCCCGTTGCGGGTGTTGCGCGAGGCGCGCGGAGTAGCATTCGAAATACGCGGCATGCGGCTCATTATAATTGGGCGTTATCCTAAAGATACCCGCCATGTCTACGCCTAAACACGCCAAAGTCCTGATTCTGGGTTCCGGCCCCGCCGGTTACACCGCTGCCGTCTATGCGGCGCGCGCCAATCTCAGCCCCGCGCTCATCACCGGCCTGGCCCAGGGCGGCCAGCTGATGACCACCACGGAAGTCGACAACTGGCCCGCCGACGTGCAGGGCGTGCAGGGCCCCGACCTGATGCAGCGCTTCCTGCAGCACGCCGAGCGCTTCAACACCGAAATCCTGTTCGACCATGTCGCCAAGGTCGACCTCTCCAGGCGTCCGTTCACCCTGACCGGCGACACCGGCAACCTGTACACCTGCGACGCGCTCATCATCGCGACCGGCGCCTCGGCCAAGTACCTGGGGCTGGCCAGCGAGCAGGCCTTCATGGGCCGCGGCGTATCGGGCTGCGCCACCTGCGACGGCTTTCTCTACCGCAACAAGGACGTCGTCGTGATCGGCGGCGGCAATACGGCGGTCGAAGAGGCGCTGTACCTGTCCAACATCTGCCGCAAGGTGACCCTGATCCACCGGCGCGACAAGTTCCGCGCCGAACCCATCCTGGTCGACAAGCTGATGGACAAGGTCGCCAATGGCAACATGGAACTGAAGCTGTTCCACACCCTGGACGAGGTGCTCGGCGACGATAGCGGCGTCACCGGCGTGCGCATCCGCAGCACCGAGACCGACGCCACCGAGGACCTGGACGTGGCCGGCTGCTTCGTCGCCATCGGCCATCAGCCCAATACCGGCATCTTCGAAGGCCAGCTCGAGATGAAGGACGGCTACATCATCACCAAGAGCGGCCTGTCGGGCATGGCCACCATGACCTCGGTGCCGGGCGTGTTCGCCGCCGGCGACGTGCAGGACCACGTATACCGCCAGGCCATCACCAGCGCCGGCACCGGCTGCATGGCGGCCCTGGACGCTCAGCGGTGGCTGGAGAATGCGGGGCAATAAGACGGGGCTGGCCGACCTGAAACGGCTGCACGAGCAAGTGCGCGAGACCCGGGCGCGGGCCGAGGCCGCCGAGCGCGAAGCGGCGGCCCGCGCGTCGGCCGCCGCCCCCGAGGCCGACGTCGCCGCGTTCCGGCGCGCGGTCCAGGCCGCCACGCCGCTCAAACCCTCGGGCCGGCTCGCCAACCGCCGTCCCGATGCCACGCCGGCCACGGCCGCGGCCGTGGCGTCGCGCCGGGCCGCCGCGCTGGGCGAGGCGGCGCCGCGCGCCGATGCCGGCGTCTCCGATGCCAGCGATATCGGCGCCTTGCTGACCGACGGCGGCACGGCCTACGTGCGCGCCGGCGTCGCGCCCGACACCGCGCGCAACCTCAAGCGCGGCCAGTGGCGGGTGGGCGCCGAGCTCGACCTGCATGGCCTGCGCGTCGAACAGGCCCGCCATGCGGTGCTGTCGTTCCTGGACGAATGCCTCGAACACGGCATCCGCTGCGTGCGCATCGTGCACGGCAAAGGCTACGGCTCGCAGGGGCTGGAACCGGTGCTCAAGGACAAGGCCCGCACCTGGCTGGTGCAGAAGGCCGACGTCCTGGCGTTTTCCGAAGCGCCGGAGCGCGGCGGCGGCGCCGGCGCGCTGCTGGTGCTGCTGCGCCAGGCCGAAGCCGGAGGCAGGCCATGAACAGCTGGATCCATCTGTCGGTGGCCATCGTGGCCGAAATCATCGCCACCAGTGCCCTGAAAAGCTCGGAGGGCTTCACCCGCCTGCTCCCCTCGCTGGTCACCGTGGCGGGCTACGCGATCGCGTTCTACTTCCTGGCCCTCACGCTGCGGGTCATCCCGGTGGGGGTCGCCTACGCCATCTGGTCCGGCGTGGGCATCGTGCTGATCTCGCTGGTTGGCGCGCTGTTGTTCAAGCAGCACCTGGACCTGCCCGCCATCATCGGCATCGCGCTGATCCTGGCGGGCGTGGTGGTCATGAACGTGTTCTCGAAGTCCGTCGGCCACTGAAGGCGCGGCCACGCTAGCGGCCGCCGGGCTCGCGCAGATAGTCGACCAGGGCCTCGGTGGCGGAGTCCGGGCGCGGCGTGAGCAACGACACCACGATAATCGTCAGGAACGCCATCGGCGCGCCGAACACGCCGGCGGCCACCGGCTGGATGCCCCACCACAGGTCCACCGGCTCGGCGCGCGTCACGCCGAACACCCATTCGCGCAGCCACGGATGGGTGTGCGCCATGTAGGCGAAGGTGGCGGCCAGCCCGGCAAACATGCCCAGCGTGGCGCCCCATTTGTTGGCGCGCCGCCAGAACACCCCCATCACCAGCGCGGGGAAGAACGACGACGCCGCGAACGAGAACGCCGCCGACACCATGAACAGGATGTCGGCCGGCTTGCGCGCGGCCACCCAGGCCGCGCCGAACGCGACCAGCAGCAGCAGGATCTTGGACACCATCACCCGCCGGCCGGCCGACATGCGCGGCGACACGACGCGGTACCAGGTATCGTGAGACAGCGAATTCGACAGCGTCAGCAGCAGCCCGTCGGCGGTGGACAGCGCCGCGGCCAGCCCGCCGGCGGCCACCAGGCCGGACACGACGTAGGGCAGCCCGCCGATCTCCGGCATGGCCAGCACCACCACATCGGCCCCCATGCTGATTTCGCCCAGCTGCACGATGCCGTCGCGGTTGACGTCGAACACGTCCAGCAAATGGATGTCGACCGCGCTCCAGGCGTGCACCCACGATGGCAGGCTGAGGAAACTGGTGCCGACCACCTGCGTGTACACCTCGTACTTGACCAGCAGGGCCAGCGCCGGCGCCATGAAATACAGCAGGAGGATGAACAACAGCGACCAGCACACCGAGCGGCGCGCCTCGCCCACCGATGGCGTGGTGTATGAGCGCATCAGTATGTGCGGCATGCCGGCCGTGCCCAGCATCAGGCACAGCACCAGCGCCAGGAAGTTGATGCGCATGTTCTCGCGCTCGCGCGGATCCTCGGCCGGAAACGGCTCCGCGTGCGGCACCGGCGGGGTGGCGCGCGCCTCGAAGGCGGCGCGCGCCTGCGACCAGAGCGTGCGCGCCTCCTCCACCGTGACCGGGTAGCTGGCCAGCTCGCGCTCCAGCGAGCGGATCTCCACCATGGGCGCGTCGCTGGCGTTCAGTTGCGCCAGGCGGCCGCGCAGCCGGTCTTTCTCGTGCGCCAGCGAATCGGGCAAGGCCCGCAGGCGCTCGTCCATCTCGTCGGCGCGGCTGCGCCACAACTGCCGCACCGCCCGCTCGCCCGGGTCGTGGGCCAGATAGACTTCCTTTTCGGTGATCTCCTGCAGCACCGTGCCGGCCGACAATTGCGGCACCGGCATGCCGGTATGCTTGACCGACAGCCAGACCACCGGCACCAGGTAGGCGATCACCAGGATGATGTACTGGCCGACCTGGGTCCACGTCACCGCGCGCATCCCGCCCAGGAACGAGCACACCAGCATGCCGCCCAGGGCCACGAAGATGCCCAGCTCGAACGAGATGCCGGTCAGGCGGGTGGTGATGATGCCCACGCCGTAGATTTGCGCCACCAGGTAGGTGAACGAGCACAGGATGGCGCAGAACACCCCCGCCAGGCGCGGCAGCTTGCCGCCGTAGCGCGCGCCCAGGTAATCGGGAATGGTGTACTGGCCGAATTTGCGCAGATAGGGCGCCAGCAGCAGCGCCACCAGCACATAGCCGCCCGTCCAGCCCATGATGTAGGCCAGCCCGCCGTAGCCGGTCAGGTACAGCGTGCCCGCCACGCCGATGAACGACGCCACGGACATCCAGTCGGCCGCCGTCGCCATGCCGTTGTAGAAGGCCGGCACGCGCCGGCCCGCGACGTAGTATTCGACCTGGTCGGAAGTCCGGCACACGATGCCGATGCAGGCGTACAGGCTGACCGTCACCAGCAGGAACACATAGCCGATCCAGCTGCGGGCCATACCCATGAGCTCGGCCAGCGCCAGCAGCAGCACCAGCAGGATGAAGCCCAGCGTATACAGCGTGTAGATACGGCGCAGGCGCTGTTCGAATTCCTGGGGGGTATTGCCGGTAAAGGGCATCAGTCGTCCCGCCGGGTGCGCGAGCGGGCATCGAACCGGTTCATGACCAGCGCATAGATCACGATGAGGATCAAATAGGCCAGCGGGGCGCCATAGGCAGCCATCCAGAACGAGAAGGGCCAGCCGATGAAATCGAAGGCAAGCTGGCGCGCGAAATAGGCCGGCACGAAGGTCAGCCCGGCCCAGCAGGCCAGCAGCAGCACGATCAGCCGCACATTGCGGCGCCAGTATGGCGCGGGGGACGGCTCGGATTTGACGCGGGATTCCGGCATGGCTTACCTGAATATCGCGAAACGCAGCACTTGAAAAGCCCTTCGTGCCGGTCGGCCTGTCAGCGACGGCTTTTTAAGCGACAACGGCTGGCCCGTGAGGTGCCAGCCGTTGTGCGTTTTGCTTTTTTTGGGTACTGCTTCGCTTTCTATTTGTATACCGGTGCCGCCGGTTATGCCCATGCAGGGCTTTGTCTCCTCACCTGCATGGGACGAGATTCTGCACCATAAGCGGGCCGGCAACACTAGGGGAATGCCCTAAGAAGGCGCACGCATATGCATATAAAACGCACCAACATGGTGCAAAAAACCGTTTTCTGAGGCTTACATCGCCGATTTTCGCCAATTGTCGGTGAATTCGCCATCGAAATTGACAAACGTGCACTTGTTTTTTTAAAAAGCGGTGAATCCACCAGCGCCCCACACGTGTGCATGGACGCCCGGCCGGCAAGGGGTTTTTTACGCCGCGTTTACGCCCGGCCTCGGAACATTTACCCCGTTTTTATCCGCCGATCCGTAACCTGCCAGCGTCCGCCGGTGCTCCGTGCACAACGCACCACCGGCCCAACCCCGCGGCCCCGCGCCCAAGGAGAACGCTACATGGATCTGGTTTACCTGGCCGTCTTTGCCGCCATGGCGGCCCTGACCGGCACGCAACTGCGCCTGTGCGCCCGACTGTTCGCGAGAGGCCGCCCATGACCGCGCTTTACTGGCTCGGCGGCCTGACGGCCGCGCTGCTCTTCGCCTACCTGGCCTACGCGCTGTTCAATCCGGAGAAATTCTGATGAACGCCGATTTCCTCGGTTTGCTGCTGCTGTACCTGACGATCCTGCTGTGCGCCGCGCCGCTGCTCGGGCGCCACATCCGCCAGGCCATGAACGGCGAGCGCACCTGGCTCACCGCCTGGGGCCAGCCACTGGAGCGCGGACTCTACCGCCTGGCGGGGGTGGACCCCGCCGCCGAAATGGACTGGCGCCGCTATGCCGTGGCCATGCTGGTCTTCAACGTGCTGGGAGTGCTGGCCGTCTACGCCCTGCAACGCCTCCAGGGTTGGTTGCCGCTCAATCCCGCCGGGCTGCCGGGCGTCGCGCCCGACTCGGCGCTCAATACGGCCATCAGCTTCGTGACCAACACCAACTGGCAGGGCTACGCCGGCGAAAGCACGATGAGCTACCTGACGCAGATGCTGGCGCTGACGGTGCAGAACTTCGTTTCGGCCGCCACCGGCATCGCCGTGCTGATCGCCCTGGTACGCGGACTGGCCCGCCACAGCGCCGCCACGCTGGGCAATTTCTGGGCCGACCTGGTGCGCGCCACGCTGTACGTGCTGCTGCCGCTGTCGTTCATCCTGGCGCTGGCGCTGGTCAGCCAGGGCGTGGTGCAGAACCTGGACCCGTACGTCGAAGCGCAAACCGTGCAGGCGCAGCAGTACGAGACCGCGCGGCTGGACGCGCAGGGCCAGCCCATGACCGGACCAGCCGGCCAACCCCTGACCGACACCGTCGTCACCCGCGTGCAGACCCTGCCCATGGGCCCGGTCGCCTCGCAAGAGGCCATCAAGCTGCTGGGAACCAACGGCGGCGGCTTTTTCAACGCCAATTCCGCCCACCCGTACGAAAACCCCAACGCCTGGTCCAACCTGCTGGAAATGCTGGCGATTCTCCTGATCCCGGCGGCGCTGTGCTGGACCTTCGGCGAGATGGTCGGCAGCCGCCGGCAAGGCGTCGCCATCCTGGCGGCCATGACGGTGCTGTTTGCCGGATTCGCCGCCAGCGCGGCGTATTTCGAGCAGCAGCCCACGCCTGCCCTGCGCCAGGCCGAAGCGGCGCTGCTGGCCGACGGCGGCAATCTCGAAGGCAAGGAAGCCCGCTTCGGCGTGGCCGCCACGGCGCTGTTCGCCACCGTCACCACCGCGGCCTCGTGCGGCGCGGTCAATGGCATGCACGATTCATTCAGCGCCCTGGGCGGCGTCACGCCGCTGTTGCAGATGCAGCTGGGCGAGGTGATCTACGGCGGCGTGGGCTCGGGCCTGTACGGCATGCTGGCCTTCGCCATTCTCGCGGTGTTCATCGCCGGGCTGATGATAGGCCGCACGCCCGAGTACCTGGGCAAGAAGATCGAAGCCCTGGACATGCAGATGGTGGCCCTCGTGATCCTGGCCACGCCGGCGCTGGTGCTGGCGGGCACGGCCGTCGCCGTGCTGGCCGATGCGGGCAGGGCGGGCGTGCTCAATCCCGGCGCGCATGGATTCTCGGAAATCCTGTACGCCATGTCGTCGGCCGCCAACAACAATGGCAGCGCGTTCGCCGGCCTGTCGGCCAACACCCCTTTCTACAACGTCCTGCTGGGCCTGGCCATGTGGTTCGGCCGCTACACCATCATCGTCGCCATCCTGGCGCTGGCCGGCTCGCTGGCCGCCAAGCCGCGGCTGCCGGCCAGCGTCGGCGGCATGCCGACCACCGGCCCGCTGTTCGTCGCGCTGCTGGTCGGCGCCGTGCTGCTGGTCGGCGCCCTGACCTATGTGCCGGCGCTGGCGCTGGGCCCGGTGGCCGAACACCTGCAACCCTGACGGTTCCGAACCGAGAACGCTCCATGGCCAACTCCCCTACCCCCCTGTCCGCCCAGGCCGGCCTGCCGGCTGCAAGCCCCTCCCTGCCGGCGGCCACGCCGCATCGCGCGTTCGGCCTGTGGTCGCGCGCGCTGGCCGGCCCCGCCCTGCGCGACACCCTGCGCAAACTGTCGCCGGCCGCCCAGTTGCGCAACCCCGTCATGTTCGTCGTCTACGCCGGCAGCATCCTGACCACCCTGTTGTGGCTGCTGGCCCTGGCCGGCCTGGCCGAGGCCCCCGCGGGCTTCATCCTCGCCGTCGCAGCCGGCCTCTGGTTCACCGTGCTGTTCGCCAACTTCGCCGAGGCATTGGCCGAGGGGCGCAGCAGGCAGCAGGCCGCCGCCCTGCGCGGCTTGCGCACCACCATCGAGGCGCGGGTGCTGACAGGCTTTCGCGATAGCGACGCCGCCGCAGCACTGCCGCCGTACTGGCGCTCGCGCGCCACCTCGCGCCCCTCGGGCGCGCTGCGCAGGGACGACGTGGTCCTGATCGAAGCGGGCGAAACCGTGCCGGGCGACGGGCAGGTGATCGCCGGCATCGCCTCGGTCGACGAAAGCGCCATCACCGGCGAATCGGCGCCGGTGATCCGCGCGGCCGGCAGCGATTTCTGCTCGGTCACCGGCGGCACGCGCGTCCTGTCCGACTGGATCTTCGTGCGCATCGCGGCCGACCCTGGCGACAGCTTCCTCGACCGCATGATCGCCATGGTGGAAAGCGCCCGCCGCCAGAAAACCCCCAATGAGCTGGCGCTGACCATCCTGCTGGTGGGCCTGACGCTGGTGTTCCTGCTGGTCGTGGCCAGTCTGCTGCCGTTCTCGATGTACGCGGTGTCCGCCTCGGGCGCGGGGCAGGCTGTGTCGATCACCGTGCTGGTGGCCCTGCTGGTCTGCCTGATCCCCACCACCATCGGCGGCCTGCTGTCGGCCATCGGCGTGGCGGGCATGAGCCGCATGATGCGGGCCAACGTCATCGCCACCTCGGGGCGCGCGATCGAGGCGGCCGGCGATGTCAGCGTCCTGCTGCTGGACAAGACCGGCACGATCACGTTCGGCAATCGCCAGGCCGCGGCCTTCGTCCCCGCGCCAGGGATATCCCCGGCGATGCTGGCCGAGGCCGCGCGGCTGGCGTCGCTGGCCGACGAAACGCCCGAGGGCCGCAGCATCGTCGCCCTGGCCGAGCGCATCCTGGACACCCGCAGCGAGGCGCCCGCCGGCGCGCGCTTCGTGCCGTTCTCCGCCCAGTCGCGCATGAGCGGCGTGGACCTCGACGGCCGCCTCATCCGCAAGGGGGCGGCCGACGCCCTGGCACGCTGGCTGGGCGAAGGACAGGGCGGCCTGCCCGCCGCCGTGGCGCGCGACGTGGACGACGTGGCGCGCCGCGGCAGCACGCCCCTGGTGGTCGCCGAAGGCGGGCAGGCGCTGGGCGTGATCGAGCTCAAGGACATCGTCAAGCCCGGGATCCAGCCGCGCTTTGCCGCGTTGCGCCGCATGGGCATCAAGACGGTCATGATCACCGGCGACAACGCCCTGACCGCGGCCGCCATCGCCGCCGAGGCCGGCGTGGACGACTTCCTGGCCGAAGCCACCCCGCAAGCCAAGCTGGAACTGATCCGCGCCTGCCAGGCCGACGGCCACCTGGTGGCCATGACGGGCGACGGCACCAACGATGCGCCGGCGCTGGCCCAGGCCGACGTGGCGGTCGCCATGAACTCCGGCACGCAGGCCGCCAAGGAGGCCGGCAACATGGTGGACCTGGACTCCAACCCCACCAAGCTGATCGAAATCGTCGAAATCGGCAAGCAGATGCTGATGACGCGCGGCGCGCTCACCACCTTCAGCGTCGCCAACGACGTCGCCAAGTACTTCGCCATCATTCCCGCGGCATTCATGGCGGTGTACCCGCAGCTGGCGCAACTCAATGTGATGGGCCTGGCCACGCCCGCCTCGGCCATTCTTTCGGCCGTCATTTTCAACGCCCTGATCATCGTGGCCCTGATTCCGCTGGCGCTCAAGGGCGTGCGCTACCGCCCGCTCGGCGCGGCGGTGCTGCTGCGCCGCAACCTGCTGGTCTATGGGCTGGGCGGGCTGCTGGCGCCCTTTGCCGGCATCAAACTGATCGACATGGCGCTGGCCGCCCTGGGCTGGACCTGACAAAAGGAGCATGACCATGCACCCTCCGCTTCCCCCCGCCGGGCGCCCCCTGCGCGCCGCCCTGGTGATCTTCCTGGCGCTGTCCGTGCTGCTCGGACTGCTTTATCCGCTGGCCACCACCGGCGTGGCCCGCCTGCTGTGGCCCTTCCAGGCCGGCGGCTCGCTGCTCGAGCAGGACGGCCGCGTGGTCGGCTCGGCGCTGATCGGCCAGTCGTTCACCGATCCGCGCTATTTCTGGGGCCGGCCATCGGCCACCGCGCCCATGCCCTACAACGCCGCCGCCTCGGGCGGATCGAACCTGGGCCCCGCCAACCCGGCGCTGGCGCAGGCCGTCCGGGCGCGCATCGCCGCCTTGCGGGCGGCCGATCCCGGCAATCCGGCGCCGATTCCGGTGGATCTCGCCACCGCTTCGGGCAGCGGCCTGGATCCGCACATCAGCCCGGCGGCGGCCGGTTACCAGGCCGCCCGCGTGGCGCGCGCCCGCGGCCTGCCCACCGCCACGGTGGAGCAGCTCATCGCCCGGCACACGGAACGCCCGGTGCCGGACATCCTGGGCGAACCGGTCGTCAATGTGCTGGCCCTCAACCTGGCGCTGGACCGCCTGCGCTGAAGCGGCGCGCGTATAGTATGCGTGCCGCCTGCGCGCGACCCGTCCCGACGCGACACCTCCACCCCATGGCCGACCCCGGCAACGACCGCCTCGACCCCGACCGCCTGCTCCAGACCCTGGAGCAGGCGCAGTCCGACGCCCGGCGCGGGCGGCTGCGCATCTACTTCGGCGCCTGCGCCGGCGTAGGCAAGACCTATGCCATGCTGGCCGCGGCGCGCGCCCAGGCCGCGCAGGGCGTGGATGTCGTGGCGGGGCTGGTCGAAACCCACGGCCGCGCCGACACCGCCGCGCTCCTCGATACGCTGCCCGCCCTGCCCCTGCAGACGCTCGACTTCCAGGGACGCCGCCTGCGCGAATTCGACCTGCAGGCCGCCGTGGCGCGCCGGCCCCGCCTGCTGCTGCTCGACGAACTGGCGCACACCAACGCGCCCGGGGCGCGCCACGCCAAGCGCTGGCAGGACATCGAGGAACTGCTGGCGGCCGGCATCGACGTCTGGACCACCCTCAACGTCCAGCACCTGGAAAGCCTGAACGAGGCAGTCGGCGGCATCACCGGCGTGCGTGTGCGCGAAACCGTGCCCGACTCGGTATTCGATGCGGCCGACGAGATCATCCTGGTGGACCTGTCGGCCGACGAATTGCTGCGCCGCCTGCGCGAAGGCCGGGTCTATGTGCCGGAACAGGCCCGCCACGCCAGCCGGCACTTCTTCCGCAAGGGCAATCTGATCGCCCTGCGCGAACTGGCGCTGCGCCGCACCGCCGAACACGTCGACGACGATGTGCGCGCGTACCGCCACGAACGCGCGATCGAGCCGGTCTGGCGCACGCGCGAGGCCGTGGTCGCCTGTATCGACGCCGACCCGCATGCCGAGCATGTGCTGCGCAGCGCGCACCGGCTGGCCCAGCAGCTGGACTGCGAGTGGCATGCCATCACCATCGAGGCGCCGCGGGTCGCGCCCCTGCCGCGCGCCGGCCGGGCGCGGCTGGACCAGGCGCTGGCGCTGGCCGAGACGCTGGGCGCGCATGTCGAGACCGTGGCCGGCACCGACATGGTCGACGCCGCGACCCGCTACATGCGCCGCCACAACATCACCAAGGCCGTGGTCGGGCGCGACGCGTGGCGCCGCCGCGGCCTGTCGGGCCTGCTGGATGCCGCCCTGACGCCGGGCCGGCTGCTGCGCCGGCGCAGCTTCGCCGATGCCCTGGCGTCGGCCTGCCCGGAAGCGGACATCGTGCGGGTCGGCGCGCCCTCGGCAGCCACGGCCGCGCCGCGGCGCGACCCGCGTTCGTGGCGCAACGCTCCCGCGCCTGCCGGCCACGCCGCCGCCGGCGCCTACCTGTGGACCCTGGCCTATTGCGCGGCGGCCACCCTAGCCTCGCGCCTGGCCTTTCCCGTTCTGCACCAGACCAATATCGTCATGATCTTCCTGCTGGCGGTCGTGGCGGCGGCCCTGCGCCACGGACGCGGGCCGGCGGCGCTGGCCTCGGTGGTCAGCGTCGCGCTGTTCGATTTCTTCTTCGTGCAGCCATTGGCCTCGTTCGCCGTCTCGGACGTGCAGTACCTGCTGACGTTCGCGGTCCTGCTGACGGTCGGGCTGCTGATCGGCCAGCTGACCGCCGGCTTGCGCCAGCAGGCCCGGGCCGCCGCCAGGCGCGAGGCCGATGCGCGCGGCCTGTACGAGTTCGCGCGGGAGCTGTCCGCGGCCCTGCAGCCGGAGCAAATCGCCGGCGCGGCCTCGGCATTCCTGAACGCCGCGTTCGGCGCCCGCGGCGCCCTCTACATACTGGGCCTGGACGACCGGCTGCGGCTGGCGCCCGGCGCCGGCGACGCGGCGCTCGAACCCGCTCTGGCGCAATGGGCCTTCGACCACGGCCAGGCCTGTGGCGCCGGCACCGACACCCTGTCGAACAGCCCCGTGCTGTACCTGCCCCTGCGCGCGCCCATGCGGGTGCGCGGCGTGCTGGCCCTGCACCACGCCGGCCCGCCGCTCTACAGCGCGGCGCCGGCGCGCCGCCAACTCGACGCCTACGCCACCCTGATCGCCATCGCCATCGAACGGCTGCACTATGTGGAAGTCGCCCAGCAGGCGCTGCTCAGTATCGAATCCGAACGCCTGCGCAACGCCCTGCTGGCGGCGGTCTCGCACGATCTGCGCACGCCGCTGACCAGTTTGCTCGGCATGGCCGAGACCCTGCAGCGCTCGCCCGCCGCCATGACGCCGGCCGCGCTCGAAACCGTGGCCGCCATGCAGGACCAGGCGCGGCGCATGCACGCGCTGGTCGTCAACCTGCTGGACATGGCGCGGCTGCAAAGCCACGATGCGCCGCTGCGGCGCCAATGGCAATCGGTCGAGGAGCTGGTGGGCTCGGCCCTGGCGGCCATGAACGCCGCGCTGCAGGATCGCCCCGTCACGGTCGCGCCGCTTTCTGCCCTGCCGCTGGTGGAATGCGATGGCATCCTGATCGAACGGGTGCTGTGCAACCTGCTGGAAAATGCCGCCAAATACACGCCGCCCGGCAGTGCCATCCACATCGACGCCCTGGCCGACGCCCATACCCTGCAGGTACGGGTGGCCGATGACGGGGCGGGCGTCGCGCAGGCCGACCGCCAGCGGATCTTCGAGAAATTCGCGCGCGGCCAGCGCGAGTCGGCCACCCCCGGCGCGGGCCTCGGGCTGGCCGTATGCCGCGCCATCCTGGATGCCCACCAGGGCCGCATCTGGGTCGAGCCGGCCCGGCGCCTGCGCGGCGCCTGCTTCGTCTTCGCGCTGCCGCTGAGCCCGCCGCCGGCCGTGCCCCCCGAACCCGCCTGACCCGCCATGCCCGATTACCGCCCCACCGTACTGATCGTCGAGGACGATGCCCATATCCGCCGCTTCGTGCGCAGCGCGCTCGAAGCCGAAGGCTGCGAGGTCCACGAGACCGACACCGTGAGGCGGGGGCTGATCGAGGCCGGCACGCGCCAGCCCGATGCCGTGGTGCTGGACCTGGGCCTGCCCGACGAGGATGGCATGGCGCTGTTGCGCGAACTGCGCGGCTGGACCGAACTGCCGGTGCTGGTGTTGTCGGCGCGCAGCAGCGAAGGCGACAAGATCGCTGCCCTGGATGCCGGCGCCGACGACTACCTGACCAAGCCGTTCGGCGTCGGCGAACTGCTGGCGCACCTGCGCGTGCTGTTGCGCCGGCACGCCCGCGGCGGCGCCGGCAATGCCGCGCAGGCCGGTTTCGGCGACGTGCAGATCGACCTGGCCCGGCGGGTCGTCACCCGCGCGGGCGAGCACGTACACCTCACCCAGATCGAATACCGGCTGCTCGCTGCGCTGGTGGCATCGCGCGGCAAGGTCATGACGCACCGCGAGCTGCTGCGCGAGGTATGGGGGCCCTCCCATGTGGAAAGCCACCATTACCTGCGCATCTACATGGGCCACCTGCGGCAGAAGCTGGAAGCCGATCCGGCCCGGCCGCGCTACCTGCTGACGGAAATCGGCGTGGGCTACCGCTACGCGGGCGAATAGCCGCCCGCTAGGCTGCGCGCGGCGCGCGCGGCGCGGTCAGCGCCAGCAGCAGCACCAGCGTGGCACTGTAGATGGGCACGCTGCGCATGTTGCGGAACATCATCTCGGTCAGGCTGAAAGCGCAATAACCGAGGCAGAACAACAGGCCGATCTGCGCGCCCGTCCGTATGACGCGGTCGTCGCTGGCCATGCGGCGCAGGAACACCCAGGCCGGCGCGAGATACAGCGCCAGCATGCTCAGCAGGCCGAGCAGGCCGTAGCCGGCCATGGCCGCCATGAAGTCATTGTGGGGTTCGCCATACCCGCTGGCGACCTCCGGCGTGACCACGCCCCGGTCGCGCAGCTTGGCCAGCTCGGTACGGAAATTGCGCGGCCCCACCCCCAGCACCGGCGCCTCCTGGAAGATCATCCACGAGGCATGCCACAGCTGCAGGCGTATGCCCACGGAAGTATTGCGATCGTTCTGCACGGTATAGCGCTGTAGATCCGTCAGGATCTTGTGCATCCGGTTTCCCTGCGAGGACAGCATCGCCCCCACCAACACCGCCAGCGCCGCGACCAGCACCAGGCCCACGGTCAGTTTCCTGCGCAGGCTCCAGACACGGCGGGACATGAGGAACACCAGCCCGAAAACCGGCAGCAGCATCCAGCTGCTGCGCGTCTCCGATACATGGGCCGCATACACCGCGGCGCATGCCGCCCCCACCTTCAACAGCGCTTCCAGGCCGGGCCAGGGCGTCAGCCGCCAGCCCAGCGTCAACAGCGAGGCGAACCCGAAGAACAGCGTCAGATTGGCGAAGGCCACGGCGTTGTACTCGGCGCCGTAGAAGCTGACCTGCATGCGCCCGCCGTACCAGCCGACGATGACATAAAGCATGATCGCGCCGGCATAGGCGCTGAACAGCAGGCTCCACTGGATCTGTTGCAGCCATGGGCGCGGCACGCACAGCAGTACCCAGAACAGGGGAAGCGCCAGCGCGAACCGCAGCAGTTTCTCGAACTCGGAACCGCTCCAGATACCGAGATAGGCGTTGGTGACCAGCATCGACAGCAAGGGCACCGCCAGCACCGCGCCGGGCCAGGCCAGGTCGCGCCAGGACGGCTGTGCGCGGCCACGGCCGGCGTAGACCATGATTGCGAGCGACGCCAGTACGGCGAGCGTGTAGAACACGGCGACGCCCCCGCCTTTGCTGACCAGCGCCAGCGCAGGTATCAACAGGGCAAGAACGGCGAAGATTTTCAGTTGGACAACAGGCATGGCATCAAGAGCAGAAAAACAGGGGGCGCTTTCATATCGGGCACTGAGCGCCGCAGCAGTGTAGAAGCAAATACCGGACCGGCCTCAACCCGAAACGGAATCCCACATCCACCTGGGACCGTTGAGCGCGGCGCCAGTGCACCATCGCCTCAGATTTTTCCCCAAGGCACCCCCACGGGCTGCCGCCGGTCGTCCGCCTGCAACTTGTGGAATGCCGACATGACGCGGCGCGGCGAGAGCCACTCGCGCCACAGGCGATCGCGCCAGCGGCCTCCGGGAATCAGGGCCGGGTAGACGATGCGCGAGGTCGACCAGGCCGGCCGCCAGGCGCGCGTGCGGGTGGGCCTGCCGGTCAGCGACAGGGTGGGCACGCCCACGTTGGAAGCCAGGTGGCCGATGCCGGACTCGTTGCCGATGAACCAGCCCGAAGCATGGATGAAGCCCGCCACCTCGGACAGGGAGGGAAACTGGGGCAGATGCAGGCCATGGTCCAGCACCCAGCTCCACTCGGCCCGCTCGTGCGGCGCGACGATGTAGTTCGGCTCGTAGCCCTCGTGCAGCAGGCGCAGCCCCAGCTCCTTGAAATGGCGCGGCGCCCAGCACCGCTGGGCCCCCGTCGACGTGGGATGCAGCGCCACCCGGCGCGGATGGCTGCGGTGCGGCTGCACCTGCGGCGGCGGCCGCAAGCCGTTATCGGCGCCGGCCTGCGCCAGCCCCAGTTGCTCGCGACAGAAATCGCGGATCTGGAACAGCTTCACGAAGCCGCGCCCGGTAATCACCACATGCGCGTCGTAATAGAAATAGTTCGGCTGGTGCGCATGCAGCGCGTAGGGCCAGCCCACGTGCATCTGGGCCGCGCAATCGTAGCCGGGCAGCACCTGGCCGGCCTGCTCCTCGGACAGCGATGGGCGGATATCCAGGCCCGGGAACCAGTCGCGCAAGCCGTGGATATAGTCGCCGAAGATGCTGACTTCGCGGCCGTGCGCGGCCAGGTTGCGGGCCATGTTCATCATCAGCAGCGTGTCGCCCAGCCGTGGCGCCATCAGCAGCGCCACACGGCGCGCGCCGGCCAGGCCGCGCAGCGCGGCCGCCTTGTCGTAGGGGGGGCATATCGGAAGCAGGTTTAGCCATGTTCTCTATCGTCCGAGCCAACGTCCCCCGGATAAAATTTGAAACGCAAAACTGGAAATTTTACAACGAAACGTTACATACCTATGAGCCTGGCAGGGTCATGCCGGCCACGGATGGCCGTTGCCCATTCGGCAAAAAACCCGCTACCCCCATAGGGGCGCGGGTTTCTCGGCTGATGCGGCTGAAGCCTTACAGCAATTACATATTGTCGATCATGACCTGACCGAAGCCCGAGCACGACACCTGGGTGGCGCCTTCGAGCAGACGGGCGAAGTCATAGGTGACCTTCTTGGACAGGATGGATTTCTCCATGCTGGCGATGATCAGGTCGGCGGCCTCGGTCCAGCCCATGTGGCGCAGCATCATTTCGGCCGACAGGATTTCGGAACCGGGGTTCACGTAGTCCTTGCCCGCGTACTTCGGCGCGGTGCCGTGGGTGGCTTCGAACATGGCCACGGAGTCCGACAGGTTGGCGCCCGGGGCAATGCCGATGCCGCCCACTTGCGCGGCCAGCGCGTCGGAGATGTAGTCGCCGTTCAGGTTCAGCGTGGCGATCACGTCGTATTCGGCCGGACGCAGCAGGATCTGCTGCAGGAAGGCGTCGGCGATCGAATCCTTGACGATGATCTCGCGACCCGTCTTGGGATTCTTGAACTTGCACCACGGGCCGCCGTCGATCGGCTGCGCGCCGAACTCGTTCTGGGCCAGGGCGTAGCCCCAGTCGCGGAAGCCGCCTTCCGTGAACTTCATGATGTTGCCCTTGTGGACCAGGGTCACCGAGGCGCGGTCATTGTCGATGGCGTACTGCAGCGCCTTGCGCACCAGGCGCTCGGTGCCTTCGCGCGAAACCGGCTTGATGCCGATCGACGAGGTGTTCGGGAAGCGGATCTTGGTCGCGCCCAGCTTGGTCTGCAGGTACTGGATCAGGTCCTTGGCCTGCTCGGACTCGGCCATGTACTCGATGCCCGCGTAGATGTCTTCCGAGTTCTCGCGGAAGATGACCATGTCGGTCTTCTCGGGCTCGCGCACCGGCGAGGGCACGCCCTTGAAATAGCGCACCGGGCGCAGGCAGACATACAGGTCCAGCTGCTGGCGCAGCGCCACGTTCAGCGAACGGATGCCGCCGCCGACCGGCGTGGTCAGCGGACCCTTGATCGACACCACGTAGTCCTTGACGGCGTCGAGGGTTTCCTCGGGCAGCCAGACGTCCGGGCCGTAGACCTTGGTGGCCTTCTCGCCGGCGTAGACTTCCATCCAGTGGATCTTGCGCTTGCCCGCATAGGCCTTCTGCACGGCCGCGTCGACGACCTTGATCATCACCGGCGTGATGTCGGCGCCCGTACCGTCACCCTCGATGACCGGAATGATGACCTGATCGGGCACATTCAGCGAGTAATCGGCGTTGACCGTGATTTTTTGGCCCCCAGTGGGAACCTTGATATGTTGATAGGACATGAATGCTCCAGTTGCTCCGGGTGGTTTTTACCGCTCGCCTGACCGTGTTTCTGCCGGAGATGCACGTTTGTAACCACGCAAAGCAACCCGGGCCGGATGGCGGACAACCTCCAATTCTATATCGCATTGGCCCGGCGCGCCCGGCAGGGGGTCCGGCAGGCGGTAAAATGGCCTATCCTTCCCGCCTGTCTTTGAAGCGCCGATGTTCAATCCTTCCCGCGACCAGGTTCGCGAATTCTTTATCGAAACCTGGCGCAAGCACCGCGCCACCGAGGTCCTGACCCCGCTCGAATCCATGGCGCTGGACTGGATCCTCGAACATCCCGAGTACCACGGCGACCTCGAAAGCCCCGAGGCCATGACCGCCGAGTACCCGGTCGAACACGGCCGCACCAACCCGTTCCTGCACCTGTCCATGCACCTGGCGATCGCCGAGCAGTTGTCGATCGACCATCCGCGCGACATCCGCGCGGCGTACCAGCGCCTGGTCGGCCGCGGCGACGCGCACCAGGCCGCCCATGAAATCATGGAATGCCTGGGCCAGGTGGTATGGGAGGCTCAACGCCTGGGTACGCCGCTCGACAGCGATGCCTACATCGAGCTGATCCGCCAGCGCGCCGAGCGCTAGAAAAGGAAAAGCCCCCGGATCGGGGGCTTGCCCGGCGCCGCCGGCACCGCTTACTGGCGCACGCCCAGGTCGCTGGGCTGCGCCGCCAGCCAGGCCGCGACGTTGCGGATGTCCTGGTCCGACAGCTGCGCCGCGAAGGCGCCCATGATCGGGTTCTTGCGCACGTTGGCCGTGGCCGCGCTGCCCGCGGCGCCACGCTTGTAGGCCTTGAGCGCATGCGCCAGGTAATCGGCATGCTGGCCGGCCAGCACCGGATACTCCGGCTGGACGCTGGTCTTGGCGTCGGCGCCGTGGCAGGACGCGCAATTGAACTTGTCGAACACGGCCTTGCCGGCCACCACATCCTGGGCCTGCGCCGAGACGCCGGCGGTCGCCAGAACTATGCCCGCAAGGGCAAACGTAAAGCGTTTCATGGTCTGCCCCGATTACTTGAGAGATGAGTAGTAGGCCGCCAGGTCGGCGATGTCCTGGTCGGACAGGCTGCCGGCCACCGCGTCCATCGTCGGATGGCTGCGCGCGCCCTTCCTGTACTCATTGAGCGCCGCTTCGATGTACTTGGCATTCTGGCCAGCAATCATCGGAACGTGATAAAGCTCGGGGAACGAGGCCTTGTAGCCCGGGATGCCGTGGCAGCCTATGCACATCGACACCTTGTCACGGGCGTTCTGCGCGTTGCCGACCGGCGCCGCGTCGGCCGCGGCCGCCGGACCGGCGATCGCACAGGACGCCAATACTGCCAGCACGGAAACCGTGCGCGTCATCGAAATTCGCAACTTCATAATGGCTCTTGTATGGCTGAATACGAAAGGAGAACTTCTTCTTCAAGACACCGGGTAAAAATCCCTAGCCGGTCGCAAAACCCTGCGATTGTACGATAATTGCCGCAAGACCATTCCTTATCATGCCTCGGCGCTGTCGCGCCTCATTGACTGCCACTCCATGCCCACGTCCGCGTCCTCCTCTTCCGCCCCCGCCCAACCGGCCCGTTTCGAAGGCACCGACCGCTACGTCGCCACCGACGACCTGAAGCTGGCCGTCAACGCCGCGCTGACGCTGCAGCGCCCCCTCTTGATCAAGGGCGAACCCGGCACGGGCAAGACGATACTGGCCGAGGAAGTGGCGCGCGCGCTGGATCGCCCGCTGCTGCAATGGCACATCAAGTCCACCACCAAGGCGCACCAGGGCCTGTACGAATACGACGCGGTCTCGCGCCTGCGCGATTCGCAGCTGGGCGACGAGAAGGTCCGCGACATCCGCAACTACATCGTGCAGGGCACGCTGTGGCAGGCCTTCGAGGCGCCCGAACCGGTCGTCCTGCTGATCGACGAGATCGACAAGGCCGACATCGAATTCCCCAATGACCTGCTGCGCGAGCTCGACCGCATGGAATTCCATGTCTACGAGACGCGCCAGACCGTGCAGGCGCGGCACCGCCCGCTGGTCATCATCACCTCCAACAACGAGAAAGACCTGCCCGACGCCTTTCTGCGGCGCTGCTTTTTCCACTACATCCGCTTTCCGGACCGCGACACCATGCGCGATATCGTCGGCGTGCACTACCCCGACATCCGCCAGGACGTGCTGCGCGCCGCGCTCGATACCTTCTTCGCGCTGCGCGAAGCGCCGGGCCTGAAGAAAAAGCCGTCGACCTCCGAGCTGCTGGACTGGCTGCGCCTGCTGCTGGCCGAGGCGATCCCGGCCGCCGAGATCGACGCCCACGCGGCCACCGCCGTGCCGGTGCTGGCCGGGGCACTGCTCAAGAACGAGCAGGACGTGCATCTGCTGGAGCGCCTGGGCGCCATGGCGCGCGGCGCCCAGCGCCGCTGACGCCACGCCAGGCCCTGCCCCATGCTGATCGATTTCTTCTATCATCTGCGCGCCCACAAGCTGCCGGTGTCGGTGCAGGAGTACCTGACCCTGCTCGAGGCGCTGCGCCAGCGCCTGATGGCGCCCACGCTCGACGATTTCTACTTCCTGGCGCGCACCGCCCTGGTCAAGGACGAAAGCCTCTACGACCGCTATGACGCCGCGTTCGGCGCCTACTATCGCGGCATCGCCGCCGCCCTGCCCGCCGACCGCGACATCCCGCTGGACTGGCTGATCAAGGAATTCGAGAAAACCCTCACGCCCGAGGAAAAGGCCGCCATCGAAGCGCACGGCTGGGACAAGCTGATGGAATTGTTCAAGCAACGCCTCGAGGAACAGCAGGAAAGGCACGCGGGCGGCAGCAAGTGGATCGGCACCGGCGGCACCTCGCCGTTCGGCAACGGCGGCTATCACCCGGAAGGCATCCGCGTCGGCGGCGATTCGGCCGGCAACCGCACCGCGGTCAAGGTGTGGGACATGCGCCAGTTCCGCGACTACGACGACCAGCTCGAACTGGGCACGCGCAACTTCAAGGTCGCGCTGCGGCGCCTGCGCCGTTTCGCGCGCCAGGGCGCCGACCTGGAACTGGACCTGGACGACACCATCGCCAGCACGGCGCGCAACGCCGGCCACCTCGACCTGCGGCTGGTGCCCGAGCGCCGCAATACCGTCAAGGTGCTGATGCTGCTGGACGTGGGCGGCAGCATGGACGACCACATCGCGCGCGTGGAGGAACTGTTTTCGGCCGCGCGCAGCGAGTTCCGCCACCTCGACGTCTATTACTTCCACAACTGCCCGTACGAAAACCTCTGGCAGAACAACCGCCGGCGCCAGAACGAGCGCTTCGACACCTGGGACGTCCTGCGCAAGTACAACGCCGACTGGCGCCTGATCATCGTCGGCGACGCCACCATGAGCCCGTACGAAATCCTGCAGCCCGGGGGCTCGGTCGAGCACTACAACAAGGAGGCCGGCGCGGTCTGGCTGCGCCGGCTGCTCGACGCCTGGCCCAAGGCCGCCTGGCTCAACCCCGAGCCCACCGCGTCCTGGCGCTATCGGCAGTCGATCGCCCTGCTGCGCGACATCATGCAGGACCGCATGTACCCGGTCACCGTGGCGGGCCTGGAACAGGCCATGCGCCAGCTGTCCAAATAGCGCTCAGCCGTCGACCGGCCGCAGGGGCGTGTCGAGCGTCAGCTGATAGAACGCCAGGTCGAGCCAGCGCCCGAACTTGAATCCGGCCTGCGTGATCGTGCCGGCGTGCACGAACCCCAGCTTGCGGTGCAGCGCGACGCTGCCGGCGTTGGTGGCGTCGATCCCGCCCACCAGCACGTGTACCTGCTGCAGGCGGGCCCGCTCGATCAGCGCGCGCAGCAAGGCTTCGCCCAGCCCGCGGCCGCGATAGCGGCGGTCCACGTACACCGAGTGCTCGACCGAGTACTTGTACGCCGGCCAGGCGCGAAACGTGCCGTAGCTGGCGAACCCCATCAGCACGCCCGCCGCGTCCTCGAAGCCCACCACCGGGAAGCCGCCCTGGCGCTTGGCCAGGAACCAGGCCTCCATCGAAGCCAGCGCGCGCGGCTGATAGTCGTACAGCGCCGTCGACGTCAGGATGGCGTCGTTGAAGATATCCAGGATGGCCGCCGCGTGGCGGTCATGCGTGCAGTCGACCAGCGTGGCGCCGGTCGGGGCGGGGGAAGGCGTGGCGTTCATGCCGGCATTGTAGCCAGCCGAGCGCCCCGCCCGCCGCTCAGGCCACGCGGCTTTGCGCCTGCCGCGTCGCCGCCAGGGCCACGGCTCCCGGACAGCGGCGCCAGGCGATTTCATCGCCGTCCATGTCCAGGTCGAACAGATCATTGACGGCGGGCCAGGGGTGGCCATGCTCCTGCGCGCCCTCCATCTCAAGCACGTGCCCGGCGAATCCGCACGGCACGCCAGCGCACTCCGCGAAGTAGCGCTGTGCATCGACATCCACCACATAAGTAGTCAGGTCATGGCCCAGGATGGCCACAAAACGGCCGTCATCGCTGGCATAAGCGTAGCGAAAGCGCCCTTTGATGACGTCGCCCGACAGGGAATTGCCGAGCAACTGGGACAGGGCGCGCGTGACGATATCGGTCAGCATGAATCGATCCTCCGGAGTGAGCGCCGGCGTCGGGCCGGCTGCGAAGGCGCGAGCAAACAAGCGCCGGCACAGCGCACGGAAGGCGGAGTGGGGGCGAAGGACGGGAAGCCAGGAAAGGCTGTCGCGCATCCCGTCAGACTAGGGGAAACCATATCGGAAATTTAGCTTACACCCGTGCCAGCCCTGTCTTCAAATCACTCCCCCGTCCCCATAATCCATGCCGTGCCGCAGCATGGCGGCGCGGCCAGCCGGCTCCGTGCGCGTCCCGGCCCGGGTGAACCAATCGAAACGTATACACTCCAACGGATTCCGCTAGTTTCGAGGTCATCCCCATGCGCCTGCCGCTTCTGTCGCGCCGCCTGAATGCATTGTTAGTGTCGTCGTTCCTGGCTTTCCAGGCCGGCGCCGCGTCGCTCCCCGCGGGCGTCTCGGAAGTGTCCTCGATCGAGGGCATTACCGAATACCGCCTGGCCAACGGCCTGCGCGTGCTGCTGGCGCCCGACGCGTCCAAGCCCACCACCACGGTCAACATGACGTACCTGGTGGGATCGCGCAACGAGAACTACGGCCAGACCGGCATGGCCCACCTGCTCGAGCACATGCTGTTCAAGGGCACGCCCGCCATCCGCAACGCGCTGGGCGAGTTCTCGCGCCGCGGCCTGCAGGCCAATGGCTCCACCTCGTCGGATCGCACCAATTACTTCGCCAGCTTCGCGGCCAATCCCGAAACCCTCAAGTGGTACCTGGGCTGGCAGGCCGACGCCATGGTCAACTCGCTGATCGCCAAGGAAGACCTCGACTCCGAGATGACCGTGGTCCGCAACGAGATGGAAAGCGGCGAGAACAACCCGTTCCGCGTGCTCATGCAGAAGATGCAGGCCGCCGCCTACCAGTGGCACAACTACGGCAAGAGCACCATCGGCGCGCGCAGCGACGTCGAGAACGTGGACATCGCGCAATTGCGCGCCTTCTACCACGAGTATTACCAGCCCGACAACGCCGTGCTGATCGTCGCGGGCAAGTTCGATCCGCAGACGGCCCTGGCCGATATCCAGTCCTCGCTGGGCAAGCTGCCCAAGCCCAAGCGCACCCTGCCGCCCGAATACACCGTGGAGCCGGTCCAGGACGGCGAGCGCTCGGTGACGCTGCGCCGCGCCGGCGGCACCCCGCTGGTGGCCGCCATGTACCACCTGCCCGCCGCCGGCAGCCCCGATTTCGTCGGGCTGGACCTGGCCGCCACCATCCTGGCCGACACGCCGTCGGGCCGCCTGTACCACGCGCTGGTCCCCACCAAGCTGGCGTCGGGCGTATTCGGCTTCACCATGGACCAGCTCGACCCCGGCCTGGCCATGTTCGGCGCCCAGCTGCAACCCGGCATGGACCAGGACAAGGCGCTGCAGACCCTGACCGCCACGCTCGAATCCCTGTCCAGCAAACCGTTCAGCCAGGAAGAACTGGAGCGCGCCCGCAGCAAGTGGCTGACCGCCTGGCAGCAGACCTATGCCGATCCGGAGAAGGTCGGCGTGGCCCTGTCGGAAGCCATCGCCTCGGGCGACTGGCGCCTGTTCTTCCTGCAGCGCGACCGCGTGCGCGACGCCAAGCTGGACGACGTGCAGCGCGCCGCCGTGGCCTACCTGGTGCGCAGCAATCGCACCGAAGGCCGCTACATTCCCACCGAAAAGCCGCAGCGCGCGCCGCTGGCGCAGCGCGCCGACCTGGCGGCCGTCTTCAAGGACTACAAGGGCGACCCGAACTTCAAGGCCGTCGAGGCCTTCGATCCGTCGCCAGCCAATATCGACAAGCGCACCCTGCGGCGCACGCTCGACCTGCCCAATGGCCAGGTCGAACTGGCCTTGCTGCCCAAGGCCACGCGCGGCGACCGCGTGCAGGCCGAACTGCTGATCCAGTTCGGCGACGCCGAAGCGCTGCGCGGCCAGCGCGTGCCGCTGGCCGCCGCGGCCGCCCTGCTCGACCGCGGCACCGACAAGCTGTCGCGCCAGGCCATCCAGGACCGCCTGGACCAGCTGCAGGCCGAAGCCGCCATCAATGGCAGCGGCACCAACCTGGTGGTCAATATCTCCACGCTCGGCAAGAACCTGCCCGACGTGATGGCGCTGGTGCTGGATGTGGTGCGCAACGCCAGCTTCCCGCAGGACCAGGTCGAGGAATACAAGCGCCAGGCCATCACCATGGTGCAGGACGCGATGACCGACCCGACCGCGCTGGCCTCGCGCGCCCTGGCACGCCACAACAATCCGTGGCCGGCCGACGACGTGCGCTACGTGCCCACCTTCGACGAAGCCCTGGAGCAGCTGCGCAGCCTGTCGCGCGATGACCTGGCCGCGGTCAGCGGCAAGCTGTACGGCGCCGGCCGGATCAAGTTCTCGGCCGTGGGCGAGTTCGATCCCGCCGCGGTCGAGGCCGTCCTGCGCAAGGGCCTGGACGGCTGGCGCAGCGCGCCCGCCTATACCCGCCTGCCGGACCCCTACCGCGCCGTGCCCGCGCAGCAATTCGACATCGCCACGCCCGACAAGGCCAACGCCTTCTACATCTCGCGCATGCCGCTGCAGCTGCAGGACACCAACGCCGACTACCCAGCCCTGTACCTGGCCAACTTCCTGCTCGGCACCTCGGAAACCTCGCGCCTGTGGCACCGCGTGCGCGAAACCGAAGGCCTGTCGTACAACGTGCGCAGCAACCTGTCGGTGTCGTCGTACGAGCCGTCGGCGAACTGGACGATCTACGCCATCTACGCGCCGCAGAACCGGGCGCGGCTGGAAAAGGCCATCTCGGAAGAGCTGGCCCGCGCCCTCAAGGACGGCTTCACGGACCAGGAAGTCCGCGACGGCGTCGTGGCGCTGCTGAACTACCGCAACCTGGCGCGCGCCCAGGATGACGTGCTGGCCGATACCTGGGTGAACTACATGCAGACCGGCCGCAGCTTCCAGTGGTCGGCCGACATGGACCGCAAACTCGAGGCGCTCACGCCCGACCAGGTCAACGCCGCGCTGCGCAAGTATCTCAAGCCCGACGCCTTCAGCACCGCCGTGGCGGGGGATTTCACCAAGAAATCCGCCCCTTGAGCGGCCCGCATGGCGCCCGTCCCGCAAGGCACGGGCGCCACGCAAAAGAAACGCCGGCTTGATGCCGGCGTTTTGCTTGCGCACTCAACACAGAGAAGTGCCTGTCCCCGCCGGGACAGGCACCCGTCGTGCGCCATGAGCGCCACTGCCAAGACGGCGTCTGTCCCCGCCGGGACAGGCGCCGCATGCGTCAGCTGAAGAACTCCTTGACGCGGTCGGTCCAGGATTTGCTCTGCGGCGAATGGCGGTCGCCGCCGTCGTTGAGCGAAGCCTCGAACTGGCGCAGGATGGCCTTCTGCTCGTCGCTCAGGCGCACCGGCGTCTCGACCACCACGTGGCAGTAGAGGTCGCCCGGATAGCTGCCGCGCACCCCGCGGATGCCCTTGGCGCGCAGGCGGAAGGTCTTGCCCGACTGCGTGCCTTCCGGAATCGAGATCTCGGCCTTGCCGCCCAGGGTCGGCACCTGCAGCTCGCCGCCCAGCGCCGCCGTGGTGAACGGGATGGTCAGCTCGCAGTGCAGATCGTCGCCATCGCGCTGGAAGATCTTGTGCTGCTTGATATGGATCTCGACATACAGGTCGCCCGGCGGGCCGCCGTTGATGCCGGGCTCGCCGTTGCCGCTGGAGCGGATGCGCATGCCGTCGTCGATGCCGGCCGGGATCTTGACCTGCAGCGTCTTGTTGCGACGCGTACGGCCCACGCCGTCGCACGACGGGCAGGGGTCGGTGATTTCCTTGCCGGTGCCGTGGCAGGTCGGGCAGGTCTGCTGGACGCTGAAAAAGCCCTGCTGCATGCGCACCGCGCCCGAACCGCCGCAAGTCCGGCAAGTCTTGGGCGAGGTGCCGGCCTTGGCGCCGCTGCCGTGGCAGGTATCGCAGTTTTCCCAGCTGGGAACGCGGATCTCGGTGTCAAAGCCACTGGCGGCCTGCTCCAGCGTGATTTCCAGCGCGTACTTCAGGTCGGCGCCGCGATACACCTGCGGCCCGCCGCCCCCGCGCCGACCCGCGCCGAAGATCTCGCCAAAGATATCGCCGAAAGCATCGGCGAAGCCGCCGCCCATGCCGCCGCCCATGCCGCCGCCCATGCCGGCGGCGTTCGGGTCGACCCCGGCATGGCCATAGCGGTCGTAGGCGGCGCGCTTCTGCTCGTCACCCAGGACCTCGTAGGCCTCCTTGGCTTCCTTGAATTTTTCCTCGGCTTCCTTGCTGTCCGGGTTGCGGTCCGGGTGGTACTTCATGGCCAGCTTGCGATAGGCCTTCTTCAGGTCTTCGTCGCTGGCATTCTTCGCCACACCCAGTACTTCGTAGTAATCGCGTTTTGCCATGGTGGGAGGGCCCGTCGCCGGGCCATGTTCTGAATCATCAACGCGCGCGCCCGGTAGCTGGAATCAGCTACCGGGCGTATCGCACGTCATCGTTCGGCCATTACTGGTCGCGCTTGACTTCCTTGAAGTCGGCGTCGACCACATTGTCGTCCACCGGCTTGGCGTTGTCGGCCGCCTGCTGCTGCTGGGCCTGCTGCTGCGCCTGCATGTCGGCGTACATCTTTTCGCCCAGCTTCTGCGAGGCCGTCGACAAGGCTTCCACCTTGGCGTCGATCTCGGCCTTGTCGCCCGTCTTGAGGATGTCCTCGAGGTCCTTGATGGCAGCCTCGATCGACTCCTTCTCGGCGGCTTCCAGCTTCTCGCCGTACTCCGTGAGCGACTTGCGGGTGGCATGCACCAGCGCGTCGGCCTGGTTGCGGGCCTGCGCCAGCTCGGCCAACCGGTGATCTTCCTCGGCGTTGGCCTCGGCATCCTTGACCATGCGCTGGATCTCGTCTTCCGACAGACCCGAGTTGGCCTTGATGGTGATCTTGTTTTCCTTGCCGGTGCCCTTGTCCTTGGCCGAGACGTGCAGAATGCCGTTGGCGTCGATGTCGAACGTGACCTCGATCTGCGGCAGGCCGCGCGGCGCCGGCGGGATGCCTTCCAGGTTGAACTCGCCCAGGCCCTTGTTGCCGGCCGCGATTTCGCGCTCGCCCTGGAACACCTTGATCGTCACCGCCGGCTGGTTGTCGTCGGCGGTCGAGAACGTCTGCGAGTAGCGCGTCGGGATCGTGGTGTTCTTCTGGATCATCTTGGTCATCACGCCGCCCAGGGTCTCGATGCCCAGCGACAGCGGCGTCACGTCCAGCAGCAGCACGTCCTTGCGCTCGCCCGACAGCACGGAACCCTGGATCGCGGCGCCGGCGGCAACCGCCTCATCGGGGTTGACGTCCTTGCGCGGCTCGCGGCCGAAGAATTCCTTGACCTTGTCCTGCACCTTGGGCATGCGGGTCATGCCGCCGACCAGGATCACGTCGTCGATGTCGGAAACCTTGACGCCGGCATCCTTGATGGCCACGCGGCACGGCTCGATGGTGCGCTCGATCAGCTCCTCGACCAGCGCTTCCAGCTTGGCGCGCGTGATCTTGAGGTTCAGGTGCTTGGGACCGGAGGCATCGGCCGTGATGTACGGCAGGTTGATCTCGGTCTGCTGGCTCGACGACAGCTCGATCTTGGCCTTTTCGGCGGCCTCTTTCAGGCGCTGCAGGGCCAGCACGTCCTTGGACAGGTCGACGCCCTGTTCCTTCTTGAACTCGGAGATGATGTAGTCGATGATGCGCTGGTCGAAGTCCTCGCCGCCCAGGAAGGTATCGCCGTTGGTCGACAGCACCTCGAACTGCATTTCGCCGTCCACGTCGGCGATCTCGATGATCGAGACGTCGAACGTACCGCCGCCCAGGTCATAGACGACGATCTTGCGATCGCCCTTCTCGGTCTTGTCCAGGCCGAAGGCCAGCGCGGCCGCGGTCGGCTCGTTGATGATGCGCTTGACTTCCAGGCCGGCGATGCGGCCGGCGTCCTTGGTGGCCTGGCGCTGACTGTCGTTGAAGTACGCCGGCACCGTGATCACGGCCTCGGTGACTTCCTCGCCCAGGTAGTCCTCGGCGGTCTTCTTCATCTTGCGCAGCACTTCGGCCGACACCTGGGGCGGCGCCAGCTTCTTGCCGTGCACTTCGACCCACGCGTCGCCGTTGTCGGCCTTGACGATCGAGTACGGCATCAGGTCGATGTCCTTCTGGACCGCCTTCTCGTCGAACTTGCGGCCGATCAGGCGCTTGACCGCGTACAGGGTGTTCTTGGGGTTGGTGACCGCCTGGCGCTTGGCCGGCGCGCCGACCAGCGTCTCGCCATCGTCCATGTAGGCGACGATGGAGGGGGTGGTACGGGCGCCTTCGGCGTTCTCGATGATCTTGACCTGACCGCCGTCCAGGACAGCCACGCAGCTGTTGGTCGTACCCAGGTCGATGCCAATGATTTTGCTCATGGTGGGAAATACCTTGCTATGAATTGAATACGGTAGGAATCAGGGTTTGAAACTCAGTCCCCCAGTAACTGGGGTTGGCCACAGGGTTTTTCAAGTCCCGTCCCGCAACCGCTGCATCGCGGCGCTGAACTGGGGCAATCCGGGCCAGCCGGTCACCCGGCCCAGCCGCTTGCCACTGCGGTACAGCACGAAAGTCGGCACGCCATGCAGCGAGAACCGCCGCCCCAGCGCCTCGTCGGCGTAGACGTCGGCCTCGAACCAGCTCAGCTCCAGCGCCAGGAGCGCCTGCCGCTGGAGCAAGGCGGTCTGCTTGAAAATGCCACAGTTGTAACAATCCTGGCCCCACAGGAACACGCAGCGCAGGTCGTCGCCCGGCGCCTGCACCACTTGCTCGTCGAAGCTGGCGCTGTCGACGCGGCGCATGCCGAAGACCTGGAAGACCTCGGCGGGATCGAATGGGGCGGCGGCCATGCCTGCTTCAGCCCTGGCCGGCGGACACCACGACCAGCGCGGGACGCAGCGTGCGGTCGGCGATGACGTAGCCCTTCTGCAGCAGTTGCAGCACGGTATTGGCGGGCTGGTCGGCCGGCACCGAGGAAATCGCCTGGTGCAGGTGCGGGTCGAACTTGTCGCCCTGGGCAGGCGCGATTTCCTTGAGCAGATTGCGCTCGAAGGCGGCGGTCAGCTGCTTGAGCGTGACTTCCACGCCTTCGCGCCAGGCCTGCGCCGCCTGGTCGGGCTGGGCCAGGGCGGCCTCGAGGCTGTCCTTGACCGGAACCAGGCTCTCGGCGAACGATTCGATGCCGAACTTGCGGGCCTTGGCGACGTCTTCCTGGGCGCGGCGGCGCACATTCTCGGCTTCGGCCGCGGCGCGCAGCACCTGCTCCTGCTGAGCCTTGACGGTGGCCTGGGCTGCCTCGAGCTCGGCGCGCAGGGCCGCCAGCTCGGCCGACAAATCGTCCTCGAGACCGGGCGTCGCGGCGTTTTCGCCGCTTTCAGGGGTCGAATCGACCGGCTCTTGGGGTGCCGTCATGGGAGTCCTCCAGAATATAAATTGGCTTCAAGCGCCAACGATGGGGGCGAATGCCCCCATTTCAAGTCCGGTTTTCCAGGAAAAAAAGCCCGGCTCCCATGACGCCGCCGGACGGCGCGTCGCCGCCCGGATGTTGCGGCCCTATTTTTTCCCGGGCTGGGCCGGCGCGGGCGGGTCGCTGGCGGGGAAGGTGTCCTCCAGCGCCTCGTCGACCTTGTCGTCGGGCTCGTCCCGCTCGTCCTCGGAGGTGATGGCGATCGGGTCGCTGGCGGGGAAGGTCTCCAGCAGCGCCTCGTCGAGTTCGCGCTCGAGCTGGTCTTCTTCCAGGTTGGCATGCCCGGGCGGACCCGAGGTGCCGATGGTGGGCTTGCGAGGAGGATTCATGGTCGTCTCCCTGAAAATGCTGCACATTCGCGGAATGGACCGGCGCGCTCGCGCCCGCCGCTTCAACCACAGTGTACGCGTTCAGGGATTGCCGGTCGGCCAGCCCCGCAACTGGCGTTCGACCAGGTCGGTCAGGCCTTCGATCCAGGGCGGGCAGTCATTCAGCGCCGGGATGTAGCGGAACTGCCTGCCGCCGGCCGCCACGAAGGCGTCGCGGCATTCCTGGCTGATTTCCTCGAGCGTTTCCAGGCAGTCGGCCACGAACCCCGGACACACCACGTCGACCTCGGTCACGCCCTGCCGGGCCAGTTCCGCCAGGGTGGGCTCGGTATAGGGTTCGAGCCAGCGCGCCGAGCCGAACCGGCTCTGGAATGTCACCTCGACCTCGTCCTCGCGCAGGCCCAGGCGCTCGCGCAGCAGGCGCGCGGTATCGAGGCAATCGCGGTAGTAGGGGTCGCCCAGTTCGATCGAATAGCGCGGCAGCCCATGAAAGCTCATGACCAGCTTCTGGGGCCGGCCGTGGGCCTGCCAGAATTCGGCGATGCGTCCGGCCTGCGCCTCGACGTAGGCCGGGTCGTTGTGGAAGCGCTTGACGAAGCGCAGCGCCGGCTGGTCGCGCAGGCGCCCCGCGTGGCGCGTCACGGCATCGACCACCGTGGCCGTGGTGCTGGCCGCGTATTGCGGGTACAGCGGCACGGCCAGGATGTGATCGCAGCCGCGCTCGCGCAAGGCCGTGATCGCCGCCGGGATCGACGGCTTGCCATAGCGCATGGCCAGCTCCACCTCGGCATGCACTCCGCGCGCGGCCAGGCCCTGGCGCACCCCTGCGGCCTGCCTCTGGCTGTAGACCAGCAGGGGCGAGCCCTCCTCCATCCAGATGCCGGCATAGCGCGGCGCCAGCTTCTTGGGCCGCATGGCCAATACCAGCCCGTGCAGGATGGGCATCCACAGATAGCGCGGAATCTCGATCACGCGCGGGTCGGACAGGAATTCGCCCAGGTACCGCCGGATCGCGCCGCGCGTGGGCTCATCGGGGGTGCCCAGGTTGACCAGCAGCACGCCGACGCGCCCCGGTCCGCATGGCGGCGGGTTTTCGTCGAAAGGGTCCTGCGCGGGGATTTCGGGCAGATAGCGTTCGGGCCAAAGGTACTTGAACAGGCGAAGAAACACGAAGACACCTCTCAGGGCGCCGCCCCGCGCGCAGGCGGTATCCGGCCCGAAATGGGATTATTGGTTGTGGCTCAAGGCGTTGGACAGCAAGCGCGCAGTGATGTCGACAATGGGGATGACCCGCTCGTACGCCATCCGGGTAGGGCCGATGACCCCCAGCGTGCCGATGACCTTGCCATCCACGCCGTACGGCGCCGTGATGACCGACACTTCTTCCATCGGCACCAGCTGCGAATCGCCGCCAATGTAGATCTGCACCCCTTGCGCGCGGCTGGAGACGTCCAGCAACTGCAGCAGATCGGTTTTCTTTTCGAACAACGAGAACATCTTGCGCAGCCGGTCCATGTCGGAAGCGATGTCGGTCACGTCCAGCAGCTTGCGCTCGCCGGAGATCACCACCGCCTCGCCGTCGTCGGCCGCCTCGGCGCCGGCCTCGACCGCCGCCTGCATCAGGCGCGAGATATCGTCGCGCAGTTGCGCCAGTTCGGTCGACAGCGTGCGGCGCACGGCATCGAACGACTTGCCGGAGAAGTGCACGTTGAAGAAATTGCCCGCCTCCAGCAGCTCGGCTTCGGTGTAGTCGCGCTGCGCCGACAGGATGCGGTTCTGCACATCGCCCTCGGGGGTCACGATGATCAGCAGCACGCGCTTGTCGGACAGGCGGATGAACTCGATCTGGCGGAAAATCTGGGTCCGCTTGGGCGTGAGCACCACGCCGGCGAACTGGGTGAGGTTGGACAGCAGCGCCGCCGCCGCGTTGACCGCCCGGCTGGGCTCGGACACGGGCAGCAGCTCGCCGATATGGGCGGGCTCGAACTGGTAGGCGCGCACCGCCAGCAGCGAATCGACGAACATGCGATACCCGCGCGGCGTGGGCACCCTTCCAGCCGAGGTGTGGGGGCTGTGGATCAGCCCCAGCTCTTCCAGGTCGGCCATGACATTGCGTATCGTGGCCGGCGACAGATCGAACACTTTGGAAAGCGTGCGTGAGCCGACCGGTTGCCCGTCGGCGATGTAGCGTTCGATCAACGCCTTGAGCAATGCGCGTGCGCGGTCATCCATGAGCGTATTTTAGGGAAACTTTCAACAAAGGGGCGTTTTTTGTCCAGCACGGCAATATGCGGCCCCATATAATCGCAAAATCGGCATCTCAAAACACACTTTACGCGGCTCGCCATGTACTTTCCCATTGTCGCCCTGATCGGCAGATACCAGGACACCGGCCTGGACGCACCGCTGACCGCGCTGGCGCAAATGCTGACGCAGGCCGGCCGCCGCGTGCTGGTCGAGGCCGAGACGGCGCGCAACGCCGGCGTCAGCGGCTATCCCGTGGCCGACTGGGATGAAATCGGCCGCACCGCCACGCTGGCGGTCGTGATGGGCGGCGACGGCACCGTGCTAGGCGCGGCGCGCCACCTCGCGCCGTACGGCGTGCCGCTGATCGGCATCAACCACGGGCGGCTGGGCTTCATCACCGACATTCCGCTGCAGGATGCCCACGACGCGCTGGGCCGCGTGCTGGAAGGCAACTACCAGGCCGAGGACCGCATGCTGCTGCAAGGCGGCGTCTGGCGCGGCGAGCAGCAGATGTACTCGGCCTCGGCCGTCAACGACGTGGTGCTCAACCGCGCCGGCCGCGGCGGCATGATCGAAGTGCGGGTCGAACTCGACGGCGCCTTCATGTACACGCAGCGCGCCGACGGCCTGATCATCGCCACGCCCACCGGCTCCACCGCCTACTCGCTATCGGCCAACGGCCCCATCCTGCATCCCGGCATGAATGCCATGGTGCTGGTGCCGGTCGCGCCCCAGACCCTCTCCAACCGCCCGATCGTCATTCCCGACAGCGGCGTGCTCAACATGACGCTGACGGCCATGGGGCGGGTGGAAATCGGCGCCAGCGTGCATTTCGACATGCAGACCTGGTCCGACCTGCAGCCGGGCGACCGCATCACGGTGCAGCGCGCCCCGCATACCATCCGCTTCGTGCACCCCGAAGGCTACAGCTTCTTCTCCACCCTGCGCCGCAAGTTGCACTGGAACCTGATGCCGCAGGCCACCGACAACCTTGAGTAGCCCGTCGCGTCCGCCATGTTGCGAACCCTCCATATCCGCGATTTCGTCATCGTCGAACAGACCGAGCTCCACTTCGGCGACGGCTTTACCGTCTTTTCCGGCGAAACCGGCGCCGGCAAGTCGATCCTGATCGATGCGCTGGCCCTGACGCTGGGCGAGCGCGGCGACGCCTCGATGCTGCGCGAAGGCGCGGCGCGCGCCGATATCACCGCCGTCTTCGACGCCCCGCCCGCCCTGCGCGACTGGCTGGCCGAACGCGAACTCGACAGCGGCGACGAACTGGCGCTGCGCCGCGTCATCGACAGCCAGGGCCGCAGCCGCGCCTACATCAACGGCATGCCGGCCACGATCGCCCAATTGCGCGAGCTCGGCGACGGACTGGTCGACATCCACGGCCAGCACGCCCACCAAAGCCTGATGCGCCCCGAGGCCCAGCGCGACCTGCTCGACGCCCACGGCGGGCACGCCGAACTGCGCCAGACGGTGGCGCAGGCCTGGAAGCAATGGCGCGCGCTGGCCCGCCAGCTCGATACCGCCGAGCAGGACGCCGAGGCGCTGGCCGCCGAACGCGACCGCCTGCAATGGCAGTCGGACGAACTGGACCGCCTGGGGCTGGGTCCGGACGAATGGGATGCGCTGCAAACCGAGCACACCCGGCTGTCGCACGCCCAGTCGCTGCTGGACGGGGCCTCGCGCATCCTCGAGGCGCTGGACGGCGAGCACGACTCGGCCCAGTACCGCCTCAATGGCGCCGCCCACCAATTGCAGCAGATGCTGCGCCACGACCCCGCCCTGCAAGGCATCGGCGACGAACTCGAATCGGCCCGCATCGCGATCACCGAAGCCGTCTCCGACCTGAACAACTACGTCAGCCGGGTCGAACTGGACCCGCAGCGCCTGGCCGATGTCGAAGCCCGGCTGAGCGCCGTGTTCGAGACCGCCCGCAAGTTCAAGTGCGAACCGCACGGCCTGCCCGCGCTGCGCGACTCCCTGCACGGCAAGCTGGCCGAAATGCAGGCCGCCAGCGACGTGCAGGCGCTGCGCGCGCAGGCCGAGGCGGCGCAGGCCCGATACGAGGCCGCGGCGGCGCGCCTGTCGGCCGCGCGGCGCAAGATCGCCAAGGATCTCGGCAAGCAGGTCACCCAGGCCATGCAGACCCTGTCCATGCAGGGCGGGCGTTTCGAGGCGGCCCTGACCGGCGGCGCGCCGTCGGCGCATGGCAGCGAGCAGGTGGAGTTCCTGGTCGCGGGCCACGCGGGCAGCACGCCGCGGCCATTGGCCAAGGTGGCCTCGGGGGGCGAACTGTCGCGTATTTCGCTGGCGCTGTCGGTGATCGCCAGCCGCGCCGCGCGCGTGCCCACCCTGATCTTCGACGAGGTCGACAGCGGCGTGGGCGGCGCGGTGGCGGAAGCGGTCGGCAAGCTGCTGCGCGAACTGGGCCAGCGCCACCAGGTGCTGTGCGTGACGCACCTGCCGCAAGTGGCGGCCTGCGCCCATGCGCAGTATCGCGTCAGCAAGGTCGAAAGCGGCGGTTCCACGCGCTCGCGCATCGCCGAGCTGGATGCCGAGGCGCGGGTCGAGGAAGTCGCGCGCATGCTGGGCGGCATCAAGATCACGGCCACCACCCGCGACCACGCACGCGAAATGCTGGGCGGCCATACCGCGCCGGCGGCCTGAGCGCGCCTGCTACCAAACCGCAAAAAAAAGGTTCATCGCGCATTGCCGGGGAAGGCGGCACGGATTTTGAGGAAGAAGTATTCCTGGTCGCGGTAGCCGTAAGCGCGCCGCTTGATGACCTTGATAGTGTTGTTGATGCCCTCGACAATGCTGGTGTTCAGGGGATGTCGGCATCTGGCCAGGATGCCGTGCAGATAGCCTTTCAAGCGCTGAGCGAAGGTGTTCAAGGCGGCTATTCCGCTTTGCTCGGCCTGCTCGTACCAGTGGTTCCAGGCTTGTCTTGCCCAGGCAGGTCTTTGGTAGAACCAGAGCCGTTTGAGTTCGTCACGCAGGACATAGACCGTCAGCAGCGGCTGGTTGGCTTGCAGCAATTCGTCGAGCCGGACGGCCTGCTGCCGATCCAGGTTGTCACGGTTGCGCAGCAGCAGCCAGCGACTCGATTTGATGATCCTGCGTGCGGGACGATCCTGGCGTAGTTGATTGGCCTGATCCACGCGCACCCGATCAATGACCTCTCGTCCATACTTGGCCACGACATGGAACAAGTCATAGACGATCTCCGCCTGTGGGCTGTGGGCCTGGATCTCCAACTCGTAGGCGGTGGTCATGTCGATGGCAACGGCCTTGATGCGTTGGGCGGCCCCAGGCGGCAATTGTTCGAAGAACGCCCGGGCCGTCTCGCGTGAGCGTCCTGGGCCAATCCACAGCACCTGCCTGCCGATCGGATCGACCACCACTGTCGCGTAGCGATGCCCTTTGTGCAGGGCAAACTCGTCCATCGCCAAATACTCGATCTTGGACCAATCCGGTTCGCGCACCGACGCACGCAGCCGAGCCTTGTCCAGCGTCTTGACGGTATGCCAACCCAGCTCGAAGAACCTCGCCACCGCCTGCACGTTGCTCGATTGCAGCAATTGGCTGCAGGCCTGCGCCAGCCGATCCGTCACCCGTTGATATCGCCCCAGCCAGGCAAGCCGCTCCAGGCGCGGGCCGCCGCATTGCTCACACCACAAGCGTCGGCGCGGCACGTGCAGAACGACCCGATACTCGAATAACGGCAGATCTCGCACCCGTCGAACCGTGGTCTCATGCACCTGGCGACACCGCGCGCCGCACTGCTCGCACAGCATCACCTTGGCCGTTGGCTTCAAATAGATCGACAGCGTGCGCCCTGGGTCTTCGGGCCATTCCACGCGTTCGACGCCATAGCCCTGCCAGCCTCCCAGCGACTCCAGCAACTTGCGATCCAGCATCTCCCTGCACTCCTGATGGCAAATACCTGCCGTCAAGAATACGAAAACTTGCCAAACCCCTCCACGCTATTGCGCGATGAACCAAAAAAAAACCTCCAGGCTTGCGCCTGGAGGCAGGGTTGGTAGAGCCGGAGGATCAGCGGCCCTTCTGACAGTTTCCGCAAATGCCGTACAACACCATGGCATGGCTTTCGAGCACAAAGCCGTTGTCCTTCGCCACCTTGTATTGACGCTTCTCAATATCGGGATCCGAAAACTCGAATACCGTACCGCAATTGGTGCAGATGAGGTGATCGTGGTGATCGCCATCATTCAGCTCGAACACCGCCTTGCCGGTATCGAACTGGCTACGCGTGAGGATGCCCGCCTGCTCGAACTGCGTCAGCACGCGATATACCGTCGCCAGCCCGATTTCCACATTCTCGGCGATCAGCGCGCGATAGACATCTTCCGCGCTGAGGTGGCGGAGGTCGGATTTACGAAAAATGTCAAGGATCTTCAGGCGGGGAAACGTCGCCTTCAGGCCCATGTTTTTCAGTTCGCTTTGGTCGCTCATGGTGTAATCGCTCTCCATCCGCGGTGGCATGGGGGGTCGATGGTCGACGCAAGCCAGCGTAGCCATCACCCGCTGCCCCACGGAACTATCGTTATGAAACCTTTATGATAACGGTTTTATCCGTTTCCAATAATAGGGGCGCTAGTGTCCATGATCGCACGTATTTCCCTGCGGCCTCTGAAGGGGCTCGCGGTGGCTGTCCTGGCAGCCTCCGCCCTGACCGCCTGCTCGTCCGGCAAATGGGGATTCCCCTACAAGGCCGGCGTCCAGCAAGGCAACTGGATCACCAAAGAGCAGGTCGCCCTGCTGCAGCAAGGCATGTCGCGCGAACAGGTGCGCTTCGCCCTGGGCAGCCCCACGCTGACCAGCGTGCTGCACGCCGATCGCTGGGATTACCCCTACTACTTCAAGCCCGGCTACGGCAAGGCGCAGGAACGCCAGTTCACCGTGTGGTTCGAGAACGACCACCTGGTACGCTGGAGCGGGGATGAACAGCCCGACCTCCAGCCGTTCCAGATCGAGAAAGTGAACGCCAAGCAGGAAGAAAAAGCCGACGCCCAGGTGGATACAGCCGAGAAGCGCCAGGAAGGCATCGACAAGGCTGAAGAAGTCCGGCCCCATGTCGATGTCACGACGCCGGACAACCCCACCCTCGACTACCCGGGCGAGCCGGGCCAAACCTTCGAACCGCTCAAGTAAATGACGCAAGCCACCCCCCAGCGCATCGCCATCGCGGGCGCCAGCGGCCGCATGGGCCAGATGCTGATCGAAGCCGTCCTCGACACCGAGGGCGTCGAACTGGCCGTAGCGCTGGACCGCGCCGGCTCGCCCTCGATCGGCCAGGACGCGGGCGCCGCGTTGGGGCGCCCCTGCGGCGTCACCATCACCGACCAGCTCGACGCCCTGGCGCAGGCCGACTGCCTGATCGACTTCACCCGGCCCGAAGGCACGCTGCAGCACCTGCAGGCCTGCCTCAGGCATGACGTGAAGATGGTGATCGGCACCACCGGCTTCGACAGCAGCGGCCGCGCCGAAATCGAGGTCGCCGCCCAGAAGATCGCCATCGTCTTCGCCCCCAACATGAGCGTGGGCGTCAATGCCACCCTCAAGCTGCTGGACATGGCCGCGCGCATCCTCAACTCGGGGTACGACGTCGAGATCTTCGAGGCGCACCACCGCAACAAGGTCGACGCGCCCTCGGGCACGGCCCTGATCATGGGCGAGACGGTGGCTTCGGCCTGGGACGTCGCCCTGCCCGACGTCGCCACGTGGACCCGCCACGGCGACACCGGGGTGCGCAAGCCCGGCACCATCGGTTTCTCGGTGGTGCGCGGCGGCGACATCGTCGGCGATCACACGGTGTTCTTCTGCGGCACGGGCGAACGCATCGAGATCTCGCACCGTTCCAGCAGCCGCGCCACGTACGCGCAGGGCGCCGTGCGCGCGGCGCGCTTCCTGGCGCGCCAGGACAACGGCCTGTACGACATGCAGGCCGTACTGGGCCTGTAAGCCAGGCGGCGGCGCGGCGCCATGCCGCGCCCGCCTTCAGCGGGCCGGCACCACGACCGGCTCGGGCTCGAGCCTCACTCCATAGCGCCGCTCGACGTCGCCCTGGATGGCGGCCGCCAGCGCCATGATGTCGCGCGCCTGCGCGCCGCCTCGATTGACCAGCACCAGCGCCTGCCGATCGTGCACGCCCGCGGCGCCCAGCTGGCGCCCCTTCCACCCGCATTGATCGATCAGCCAGCCGGCGGCCAGCTTGTAGCGGCCATCGGGCTGCGGATACGAAACCAGGCCGGGGAAACGGCCAAGCAGCGCCTGCCGCGTGCCCGCGTCCACCAAGGGATTCTTGAAAAAGCTGCCGGCATTGCCCACCACGGCGGGATCGGGCAGCTTGGCGCGCCGGATCGCACACACCGCGTCATACACGGCGCGGGCGGTCGGCGCGGCGCCGTCCAGCGCGGCATGCCGCTGCAGGTCGGGATAGTCCAGCACCGGCTGCCAGGGCCGCGGCAGCGCGAATCGCACCGAGCCGATCACCCAGGCGCCCGGCTCCTGGTGCTTGAAGAAACTGTCGCGATAGGCAAAGCGGCATTCGGCGGCGCCCATCTCCACCCAGCGCCCGCCCTTGACGTCCCAGGCCGTAAGGCTGTGGAAGCGATCGGCCAGCTCGACGCCGTAGGCGCCGATGTTCTGCACCGGCGCGGCCCCGACCGTGCCCGGGATCAGGGCCAGGTTCTCCAGCCCGTCCCAGCCATTGTCGACGCAGGCCGTGACGAAACCGTGCCAATTCTCGCCCGCCGCGGCTTCGACGACCCAGGCGTCGGCGCACTGCCCCACCAGGCGCACGCCAGGCAGGCGCACCTGCGCCACCAGGCCGTCGATGCTGGCGGGCAACACCACGTTGCTGCCGCCGCCCAGCACCACCAGCTGGCGAAAGCGCGGCGCCAGCGCCGACAGCGCCGGCAGCTGCGAGGGCTCGGTCAGCGCGACAAAGGCCGGTGCGTGGGACGCCAGGCCCAGGGTGTTGAAACAACGCAAATCCTGCGCCTGGGGCGCCAGGGGCGCGACGGGCTCGATACAGGCAGGAACAGTTGACATGGACACGGTTGGTTATGCTATAGTTTCTGTCTTCGCTCATCTTACACAAGAATTTGAGTAGCGCTTTCACCAGGCGCGACAAACTCGAAGAACTCATGTAGAATGCGCGGCTCGCGATGAGAGCGGCAGATGGCAGCAACATGACATTTGCCTAGGCATCGGCGAGAACCAGGCAGTATTTCGCGGGAATAGCTCAGTTGGTAGAGCGCAACCTTGCCAAGGTTGAGGTCGCGAGTTCGAGACTCGTTTCCCGCTCCAGATTCAAAAAAGGCCCAAACTTCGGTTTGGGCCTTTTTGTTTTTGCATGAGCGTCCTGGCTCAAGCCCGCCGCAAAAAGGGCAGCACCAGCGAAAGGAATTCCTCGGTGCGGGTTTCCGGGAACATATGCCCTCCTTCGCCGAGCACGATGAGGCGCGCATCGCTTATCGATGCCGCGGCAGACTGCGCAAACCACGCGGGCATCACGAGATCGTCCCTGGCGGCCATCACCAGCGTCGAGCTCGAGATGAGCGGATACAAGGGGCGCGCGTCGAATCGCAGGATGGCTTCCAGGCGCGCCCGCAAACCTGCCGCATCCGTTTTTACCCCGGCGGCGTCGGCCGCCGCGGCGGCGAACCGTGACGCATGCTCGCGCCGATACCGCGGCGGATACAACAGCACCGCATTGAACTGGGCGTACAACTCGGCAGGCATGCCGTCCGCCGCTGCCATCCGAACGTGCTGGATCAGATCGAGCAGATCGTCGCCATGCGTCCAGGGCGCCGCCAGCACCAGCTTCTCCACGCGGCCTGGGTGGCGGGCGGCGACTACCGTGGCCTTTCCGGTTCCGGTCGACAGCCCGATCAGACGGACACGCTCGAACTTGAGGTGGTCCATCAAAGCGACGATGTCGTCGGCCAGCGCCTCGATCGCCTGGCCTTGCGGTCCCGGACTGCTTTTCCCGGTCCCGCGCTGGTGGTATGTCACGACGGAATACTCGCGCGCAAGCTGCGCGATCATTTCCTGACGAGATTGCGGCCCGGTGCCCAGGCCCGTCGTCATGACCAGCGGGGGGCCGTCCCCGACGACGTCATAGTGAATCTGAACGTCGCCAAGCTGCATGTGAGGCATGATTGATTCCGCCTAATCGAGATGAGATGAACCGGCGTCGGCCAGGAGGCCCGACAGATACCGAAGCAGCATCGGCGCGATGACATTGCTGTCGAACATCACGTCGATGCGTGCCAGGACATTCCCGCCATCGACGGCCAACCCGGCGTACCCGCAACAGTCGACGAACTTGGCGACACGTTCGGCCTGCGTCATCGGATTGTCCGCACTGCCCTTGGGAGCACCCACTACGCGTTCCAGTATGGTGCCATCGCACAAGGTCACGCGGGTACGAAGCGCAGCGGTCATCTCCGTTCCCGATGATATAGCCTGCCCTTGCGGGACATCCTGGACGTGGAGACAGACCCGCGCCATGATGCCGGCAAGCTGCGGGTCGGCGACCCGCAGCGGCGTGAAGTCTCCCAACCTGAGCGAGCCGCCATGCAGCAGCCTGGCCGCGCAATAGGGAAGGCTGAAGCGAGCCTGCATCGCGCCGACGGGTTGATCGAAGCGCAGATTCCGCCGTTGCACGGGCGTCAGCCAGGTATCGATACGATCGACATTGCGCGCGTCGAGCTCGCCGCTGGCCATCAATTGGGCAATCGCATCAAGCGTTTTGTGGGCGGAGGCACAGCACGGGAAAAACTTCTGGATGAGCTCGGGCGCGTCCAGCGCATAATCCGAGCCCAGCCCCTCGAGCGCCGCCGCGCCCGCTCCCGGCCCATGGCGCGCGGCCATGAGCGACAGCCATCCGCCCTCTCCGAGGAAGGGTTCCTGGCTGCCTTCTGTGCCCGCTTGCGCCAGGCGTACGGCAAGTACGGCGTTCTTTGCGGCGATGCCCGCTTGAGTCGCCTTCATGGTCGAGCCGATTTGCCGCCGCGACCCGCCCGCCAGGTTGGTGGCGATGCTGAGCGCGGCCAAAGTCTGCCGTGCGTCCAGTTTCAGGAGGCGCGCGCACGCCGCTGTCGCCCCGAGCAGCCCCGCGGTCGCCGTCGCGTACCACCCCGCTGCGTAATGCTCTGGATTGAGCATGCGGCCGACCCGCGTTGTCACCTCGAAACCCACGACGAACGCCTCCAGCACGGTATCGAGCGAGCGGTGCTCCTGCTCGGCCAGCGCCAGAATGGCAGGTACCGCGACGGCGCTTACATGCGCGATCGAGGTCGCCCCGGTATCGTCGTAGTCCAGCACGTGGGCGCTGGTGCCGCCGATGAGCGCGGCAACCGGCGCCGGATAACAGTGCGCCGTTCCCAGCGCGCTGATATCCCCCGTTCCCAAATATTTTGCGCAGCGCGTCAACGCGGTGACCGAGGCATCCCGGCGCCCCGCGATGGCGCAGCCCAGCAGATCGACCACGGCCCACCTGGCCCGGGCCAAAGTACCCAGGCCGATCGGATGCGCCCGGCGGGCAGTCCAGTCGGCCAGCGCCTCGCCGATCCGCAGGTCCTGCCCAGGGGCCGTATCTTGCATGTCCAAGATGTTTGCCTATTCGGGCTGCAGGTTGATCTTGCGTGCCAGATCGCGATACTTCTCGGTTTCGCTGGCGATGAACTGGGCGAGCTGTTGCGGCGAGCTGCCAAACGGCACGATGTACAGCCGCTTCCAGCTTTCCAGCAGCGCTGGCGCCTGCAGCGATTCGACGGAAGCGCGATGAAGTTTTTCCACGACGGCTGGCGGCGTACCGCGCGGCGCCATCAGCGCAAGCCAGTTGCTGTCCACGAAACCCGGCAGACCGCTTTCGCTCATCGTCGGCAGGTCGGGCATCGAGTCGAGGCGTTTGTCCGAAAGCACCGCCAGAGCCTTGAGCTTCCCGGCGCCGATGAGATCGACCATGGGCTGGGGGGACGAGAACGAATACTGGATCTGGCTCTCGGCAAGATCCGTGATCATCGGGCCGCTGCCCTTGTAGGGCACGTGGACGGTGTCGATACCGGCGGCAATATTGAACCGCAGCCCGATCAGGTGCGGCTGCGAGTAGTTTCCGCCCGAACCGTAGTTGACCGCACCAGGACGTGCCTTGGCGTAGGCAATCAATTCCTTCACGGAATTCGGTGGAAACTTCGCGGACGCCACCAGCATGTTGGGCAGCCAGCCCACCAGGGAAATCGGAACGAAGTCCTCCGCTGGCCGATACGGCAAGGACTTTGCCGTCACCGAAGCGATGGTCAGCTCGGCCGCAGTGCCGAACAGCAGCGTGTAGCCATCCGGTGCCGCCTGGGCCACGGACGTGGTGCCGATTCTTCCTGTGGCCCCCGGACGATTCTCGACAATGACGCTCTGCCCGATCCTGGAACTCAGCTGAGTCGCGAAAATCCGGGCCGCGACATCGGTGCCTCCGCCTGGCGCATAGCTGACAACGATACGGATCGGCTTCGTCGGATAATCATCCGCGGCCTGTGACCGGCCAAAGGACAGCAGTGCCGTCAGGCCAATTGCGCCGCTGAGAAAGAGCTTTCTGTTTTTACTTTTCACACTTATCTCCTTGATAGTGTTGGACGAGGCGTCCCGCTCAAGCAAACACGATCGTCTTTCTTCCGTTCAGAATGATTCGATGCTCGGTATGCCACTTGACCGCCCGAGCCAACGTCATGCATTCGACGTCCCTTCCCACGTCCGTCAGGGCCTGCGGCTCCAGCGAATGGCTTACGCGGGCCACGTCCTGCTCGATGATCGGGCCCTCGTCGAGCTCCGACGTGACGTAGTGCGCGGTGGCGCCGATCAGCTTCACACCGCGATCGTAGGCCTGGTAATAGGGCCGCGCGCCCTTGAAGCCGGGCAGGAACGAATGATGGATGTTGATGGCCCGACCGCTCAGGGCATTGCTGGCCCGGTCGCTCAGGATCTGCATGTACCGTGCCAGTACGACCAGGTCGCTTTGCGTCGATGCGACCAGATCCAGTATGCGACCCTCCTGCTCGGCGCGGGTTTGCGGCGTGACCGGGAAATGATGGAACGGAATGTCGTAGCTGGCGGCCAGCTCCCTGAAATCGGGATGATTGGAGACCACCCCCGCCACGTCCATGTTCAGCAGCCCGCTACGCTGGCGGAACAGCAGATCGTTCAAGCAGTGGCCGTGCTTCGACACCAGGATCAGCACGCGGCTGCGCTTGTCCATGTCATGGATCGCCAATCCCGCTTCGTCGCCGTTGTAGAGGCGCTTCAAGGCCGTCGCGATTTTTTGCACGCATGCCCGGTCGGGCGCGGAGAAACGAACGCGCATGTAGAACACCGCGGTTCCACTCTCGGAGAACTGAGCGCTCTCTTCGATGTTGCAACCCTCCTGAAAGAGACCGCCGGAGATTTCATGCACGATCCCGGGTCGATCCAGGCATTTCAAAAGAAGTACATACTGCTTCATTCATTCCCCCAAGCGTTCAACGTTCACGCCGAACTCCGCAGCCCCATCCACCAGCGTTTCCGCCAGGCTGGGCGCCAGGCTGCGATGAACGACGATCTGAAACAGGTCGGGCCGGCGGCAGATGACCAGCACGGCCGTGTCGTGGATCCCGGTCGACGCGCACCGGCCGGGCGCAAGCGCGCCGCCTTCGAAATCGATATCGATGTACTTGCTCAGAACCGTTGCCGCCGGCTCGCCTTCAAGTTGCAGGAAAACGTTTCTGCCATCGGACAGCTCGGTTATCGCCGCCACCTCTTCCAGTTCGACGCGGGCGGAGGCGACGATGCTGTCGAGGTCCGCGGCGACGCCGCTCATCAGCCAGGTTGCCGGCGCAATGGCTGCGATATCCACGCGGCTTTCCGCCACGGAAACGAACGTGTTCGGTTGCGGCGCGACTTTCAACGCAGACGCCATCCATGCGGCAAGCGCCGAACCGCTGCCAAAGCCGGAAAGCTGAATGCTGGCCACGGCCATCTCCGTCAACACCAGGCCCTGGGCGCCAAGTTTGATTGCGGCAGGCGAAGTCACTTGAGGGATGGCGCTGGCCGGCCCGAAGTGCGTGTGCGAGTTATCCAAGGAGACGCTCCCGTTCGATATCGACGAAGCATGGGTTGACCACTTCGACCTCCACCTGCGACGAGGTCAGCGCAGACCATGCCAGCACGGACCGTCCCAGCGCGTTTGCGCCGTTCACCAGGAAACCCAGCGCGATGTGCTGGCCCAGCGTGGGACTGTAGGTGGCGGAAGCCACCCAGCCCAGTTCCTGGGCGCCGACTTCGGCACGGAGAACCAGCATGGACCCGGACTGGATCGCGGCGCCGGACTTGCTGCGCAAGCCCACCAACGTCGGCCGATCGGCGGCCTGCAGTCCCTCGCGGCCCAGCAGCGCCTTGCCCACGAAAGCCCCCTCCTTTTTCACGAGCCCACCCAGCCCAAGGTCGGCGGCGGTCGTACGGCCGTCCAGTTCCGGACCGGCGGGATGCCCCTTCTCGATTCGCAGCGCGCCCATGGCCTCGGTCCCGTAGGGCATGATGGAAAATGGAGCGCCCACTGCCAGAAGCTGGTCCCACAGCCTTTGGCCGTATGCCGCGGCGATCGCAAGCTCATACGCCCGCTCCCCCGAAAAGCTGACCCGATAGATCAACAGCTTCAGGCCGTTCCAGACGGTTTCGCACACCGCCATATGAGGAAGCGCCGAATCCGTCACGTCGGCCGAAATCTGCAGGCGCTCCAGCACCTCACGGCTCTTGGGCCCCGCCAACGCAATCTGGGCGTAGTGATCCGTCACGGAGGTAACCCGGACCCGCAACGTGGGCCATGCGGTCGCCAACAGAAACTCGAAGTGAGACATCACGGCCGCCGCGTTGGCCGTCGTCGTCGACAGGATGAACAGCCGCTCTCCCCAGCGGGCGATGGTGCCGTCGTCGAAGACGATTCCGTCCTCTCTGAGCAGCACGCCATACCGCGCCTTGCCGACCTTCAGCGTGCTTATCCGATTGGCATACACCCGATCCAGGAAGACGCCTGCGTCCGGGCCCTGGACCTCGATCTTGCCGAGCGTGGATACGTCCACGATACCCACGTCCTGGCGGACATTCCTGCATTCGCGCTGCCACGCCTGCGCATAGGACTCGTTGCCACGCAGGTATGCCTTCGGCCTCAGCCAGAGATTCGCCGGTCCCATCACCGCGCCATTGCGCACATGCCATTCATGCATCGGGCTGACGCGAACCGCACTGAAATGCCTGTCGATATGCCTGCCGGACAGCAGCCCCAACCGGATCGGAGTGTACGGCGGACGAAAGGTCGTCGTGCCCACGGCGCCAGGCGACTCCGAGCGCAGAGCGCCCATGATGGTGAGCCCGTTGACGTTGCTCGTCTTGCCCTGGTCGGTTCCCATTCCAAGCGTGGTGTACCGCTTCAGGTGCTCCACCGACCGGAAGTTCTCTCTGGCGGCCAGCTCGATGTCTTCGACCGTCACGTCATCCTGTATGTCGATGAAACGTTTGCCGGCGCGGTAGCCCAGGTGGGGAGGCGGAATGACCAGCTTCTCTGCCTTGGGGGGCGTGGCCGGATGCCCGCGCCCTTGCGCTTCTCCATCCATCTGCGCGCAAATGGACGCGCCGTCCGCCAGGCATTCCGACAGCTGCAGACGACCCGCGCACGCCCCGATCGACAGGCTGTGCTGCTTGGTGCTCGTGGGAACGAATGTGCTCAGGTCCGCGTCGTAGCCGACCTTTCCGCCCGACTGCGAATGGAGATGGACGCTGGGCGTCCAACCGCCGGAGACCAGTATCGCGTCGCAACGGACGGTTTGGCGCAGTCCGGACTGATCGACAATGACGGCGCAACGAACCCGGTGACGTCCCGTCGCCTTCTTGATCGTCGAGCCGCGATGATGCGGGATGCGCAGGCTTGCCAGCGTCTCGGACAGGCTCGCGCTGACCGCCTCCCTCTGATCCACCACGCCGACGATGTCGATACCGGCACGCTTCAGGTCCAAGGCCGCCTCGTAGGCCGAATCGTTGTTGGCCAGCACCAGAACGCGTCGCCCGACCGCCACCCCGAACTCGTTGCAATAGGTCCGGGCGGCGCTTGCGAGCATGACGCCCGGTAGGTCGTTGTTGGCAAAGACGCAAGGCCGCTCGATGGCGCCGGCCGCCAGCACTACCTGCTTTGCATGCACGTACCAGAGCCGTTGCGTGGCGCCGTGGGGATTGGTCGGGGTGTCGCACTGCTGGGCCAGTGCTACCGTGTCGTGGTCGTAATACCCGAAGGCCGTTGTTCTCAGCATGACGCTGGCGTGGCCGGATTCACGCAGTTCGCGCTCCACCGCAGTCGCCCACTTGGCGCCTGCCACGCCCTCGATCTCGGTGTTCGACCCGGGCAGCGTCCCGCCCACGCGGCTCTTCTCGTCGACCAGCAGCACGCGCAGGCCGGCCTGGCAGGCCGATCGCGCAGCGGCGAGCCCCGCAGGGCCGGCGCCCACGACCAGCACATCGCAGTAAGCGTGCTGCTTCTCGTAGCGGTCCCGATCCCGAACCAGCGGCGCGCGCCCCAGGCCGGCCGCGTGACGAATCATATGTTCGTACTTCGGCCAGAACTTCGCCGGCCACATGAAGGTCTTGTAGTAGAAGCCTGCAGGGATGAGCCGGGAAATCATGCCATGGAAGGAGCGCACATCGAAGCGCAGCGACGGCCAGCGGTTCTGGCTCGACACTTCGATGCCATCCTCCAGCTCCACCACCGTCGCCCTGGTGTTCGGGTCGGCCTGGCCCTCCTTCAGGACGTCGACCAGCGCATTCATTTCCTCGACGCCTGCGGTATAGATGCCGCGTGGCCGGTGATACTTGAAACTCCGGCCGACCAGATGCACGCCGTTTGCCAGCAGCGCCGAGGCAAGCGTGTCGCCGTGGTAGCCCTGATACTGAATGCCGTCGAACCGGAATGTCAGCGGGCGACGACGGTCGACCAATCCGCCATGATTCAACCTATATTGCTGCGTCATTTTGCAGGCTCCTCGATCGGCGCCGTCAGGTCGACGTTCTCGATGGCATGCGTGAGTGTGTCGCGCGTGACTCGCACCCATGCGCGGCAACCCAGAACATGCTGCCAGTATTCCTCGTGCCGTCCTTTCGGATTGCGGCGGATGTAGACGAAATCCAGCCAGCTTTCAATGGGCGCGTCGTCAGCCGGGCGAGTCTTCGTCGCATCGCCGAGATAGGAAAATTCCGTGTGGCTGCGAACCCCGCAAAACGGGCAATCTAGTCTCAACATTGCGGTCTGCTCAGTGAAGGTTCGGGCGAGGACCCGCGCCCTTTTCGTTTAACAGCCGGCCAGACTCGAACCGGCGCATGTCGAAACACTCGTTCAACTCGTGCGGCGTGTCGTTGGCCATGGTGTGCGCGAATACCCAGCCCGAAGCAGGCGTCGCCTTGAACCCCCCATAGCACCACCCGCCATTGATGTAGAAGTTGTCGACGGGCGTCTTCGAAATGATGGGAGAACCGTCCATCGTCATGTCCATGACGCCGCCCCAGTGGCGCATCATCCGCAGCCGGCTGATGAAGGGGAACATCTGCATGGCGCACTCGACGGCATGCTGCAGAATCGGCAGATTGCCCTGCTGCGAATAACTGTTGTAGAAGTCGAGATCGCCGCCCATCACGAGCTCGCCCTTGTCGGACTGGCTGACGTAGAAGTGGCCGGCTCCATAGGTGACGACCGTGTCCAGGACAGGCTTGACGGGTTCGCTCACAAAGGCCTGCAGGACATGGCTTTCAATCGGAAGATCAATGCCAGCCATCTGGGCCAGCTGCGAAGTATGGCCAGCGACAGCGATCCCGACGCGATCCGCGGCGATACGCCCGCGCGAGGTCACGATTCCAACCACCTTCCCGTTTCGAATGTCGATGCCCGTGCATTCGCAGTTCTGGATGATGTCGACGCCGAGCGAGTCCGCGGCGCGCGCATAGCCCCACGCAACGGCGTCGTGGCGCGCCACCCCGCCGCGCGGCTGCAGCAAGCCCCCCTCCACGGGGTAGCGGGCGCCCGGCCCGCAATCGAGCAGGGGAACCCGCCGCTCGATCTGCTCTCGCGTCAGCCATTGCGCATCGATGCCATTCAGGCGCATGGCATTTCCGCGACGCATGAAGGCGTCCCGCTGCGCATCGTTGTGCGCCAGGTTCAGCACCCCCCGCTGGCTGAACATGACGTTGTAGTTCAGCTCCTGGCTCATGGTTTCCCAGAGCTTCATCGACCATTCGTAAAACCGGGAATTCCCCGCAAGCAGGTAATTCGAACGAATCAGCGTAGTATTCCGGCCGGTATTTCCGCCGCCCAGCCATCCCTTTTCGATGATGGCGACCTTGCGAATACCATGATTTTTCGCCAGGTAGTATGCGGTGGCCAACCCGTGCCCGCCCCCGCCGACGACGATGACGTCGTAATGAGGCTTGGGGCCTGGATCGCGCCAGGCCTTGGGCCAGCGTCGATGCCCGGATAATGAATTGCGAACCAGATTGGGAAATGAATATCGCATTTGCAGGCCCTTGGTTGATCGTTGCCATTAACCACCGAGCCGATGCCTCAGCGCAATACTCATGAGAGAAACCATGAAGGAACATAAGCTGCGTTAATTGTTGCGCCGAACGGCATGCCCGGATCCGGCGCATGGGCCGCACCCAGCCCTGCGGCGGTTCCTGCATTAGCAGCACTTATACTTTGAAGAAGAATCGACCATGCGGCTGGTCAGCGCCACCCGGGTCCCGGATACTAAACCAGCAGCCGCAGGGGTGGCCGCACAACCAAACTGGATGCAACGTGCACAAGAAAATCGTGGTTCCGAGCGCGACAGACATGGCAACACGTTTCACGCAAGACAGTTTCGTGTTCGACTGCCTGTCCATGTACTACGTTATCGACGACCCCTGGGCCGAGAACTGCCTGGCGGCCGGGGTTAATGCCACGAATGTCACGTTCGGCACTGAACAGCCGTGGGATATCGTGTTGCGCGATTTCGATTCCGGCCTGGAAAAAATCGAGCGCAGCCCTTATCTGGCATTGGCCACCAACCGGCAGGAAATCGACGCCGCGAATAAGCAGGGCAAGCTCGCAGTCATTATCGGAACGCAGGGTTCCGCGATGGTCGACCTCGAATTCCATCGCCTGCGCACCATGCACCGGTTGGGCATGCGCTATTTCGGACTGGCATATACGGGGCCCACCATGTTCGCCGACGGATGCGGCGAGAGCCGGAACGCGGGTTTGAGCTTCGCCGGAATCGAGCTGATCGACGCCTGCAACGATCTCGGCTTGATACTGGATCTGTCCCACGTCGGACACCGTTCACGGGAAGAAACGGTGGCGAGGTCGCGCTTTCCGGTGTGCACCCACTCCAATTCCTATGCCCTCAATCCCAACGACCGCAACACGACGGACGAGACGGCGCGCGCCATACGCGCCAAGGGCGGAATCATGGGTATCTGCGGGTTGCCCAAGACAGTACACCCGGAAAATGCGACGTTGAACGAACTGCTCGATCATGCCGACCACTGGGTGAAAACCATCGATGCCGCCCACGTTGGATTCGGGCTCGATTTCGTCGAAGCCTATAAAAGCGATAGATCGACCATGCCCGCTGCCAGCCGCCTGTGGCGCACCCGGCGTCCCGACATATTCGGCACCGTCGAGGAATTCCATCTTCAGGATTATCCGCTCGGCATCGCCAGCATCAAACAACTGCCGAACCTGACGCAAGGCCTGTTCGATCGGGGTTATGCCGAGAAAGAGGTGGCCGGCATCATCGGCGGTAACTGGCTGCGCCACTTTACGGAGGTCTACGGATAGACAGGCCCGGGACGCGACGCTATTCTCGACTTCCCACGAAGCCTTGTCCTGCGAAGGGCGTCCAGCCATGACAGCGCCGAAGATCATCGACATGCAGGCTCTGAGAATATTCCTCGCCGCTGCAAAGGACCAAAACATGTCCATCGCGGCATCGAAACTCGGCCTGACGCAATCGGCCGTGTCGCAAGCGATCGGACAACTCGAGGAACAATTCGGCATCAAGCTGCTTGATCGCAACCGCCGGCCGCTGACGCTCACCAGCGCCGGCTATGTATTGTATGAACGCGGCGAGCAGCTGGTTTCGGCCGCATTGAATCTGAAGGGCGCGGTGCTTGAGGCGGGGCATGGCGTCAGGCCCGCCATCCGTTTGGGTCTTGTGGACTCCGTCGCCACCACCTGTGGCACGTCCATTATCAAGCAGTTAATGCCGAGAGTAGCCCAGCTGAAACTGCAGACGGGCTTGTCTTTCGACGTAGGCGCCGCGCTGATCGATCGCCGGGTCGACCTGGCCATCACCAGCGAGCCCATGCATCGTGAAAATGGCCTGGTTCGCTATCGGGTATTGACCGAACAGTTCGTGGTGATATTCTCGCCTGGCCTGGAGGTCGCGGACCGCGAGAACACGAACCTGGCGCTGCTCAGCGCACAGCTTCCCATGATCCGGTATCGCAGCCAGTCCCACCTGGGCCGACAGGCCGAAACCGTGCTGCGGCGCGCGGATCTGGAGATTCCACAGTTTCTCGAGGTGGACACCGCCGACACGCTGACCTCGATGGTTGCCGGCGGACTGGGGTGGGCGCTGACCACACCACTGTGCCTGCTGCAGGCGCAGGAGCACGCCAAACGGGTCGGGATAGGTTTCCTGCAGTCGAGCGGAGACTCCAGGTCGATTTATCTGCTCGCCAGAGGCGGCAAATTCGACTCGCTTATCAAGGACACGTTCGACATCACCGTGTCCGTACTCAAGGAAGAGTGCCTTGCACGCCTGGCCTATATCCATCCATCCCTGGATCGGCATGCAATGATGGGCGAATGGCCGGGAATCGCCGGGCATTCGAAGACGACCGGAGCACGGCGTCAACCAGACATCTCAAGCGAGGGTATCGAATGACAGCGAATCCCGGCAAGGACACTGAAAGCAGGACCATCGCATTCGACGACTTGAAGATGCTGCTGGCCTCGATCTTCGAGAAAAACGGCACATCGGCTACAGTGGCGCACATTCTGGCCGACACGGTCGCCCGTGCCGACCGCGACGGCGCCCGTAGCCACGGCCTCTTTCGCGTTCCGGGATACGTCGACTCGCTCAAAAGCGGGTATGTCGACGGCCATGCGGAACCCGTCATCGACGCGGTGGCTGGCGGTTTTCTGCGCGTGGACGCCCGCAACGGCTTCGCGCAACCCGCGCTTGCCGCGGCCAGAGCCCTCTTGATGGAACGCGCGTCGAAGAACGGTATTGCGTTGGCGGCGATACGGAACTCGCATCACTTCGGCGCCTTGTGGCTGGATGTGGAGCCATTTGCCGAAGCGGGCTTCATCGCCATCACCACCGTGAATGCGGTTGCCAGGATGGCGCCGTTCGGGGGGAATACGCCCGTCTATGGCACCAATCCCCTTGCATTTGCCGCGCCTCGGAAGGGCCACTCCCCGCTCGTGTTCGATCTGGCCACCAGCGCTGTCGCGTTCGGAGAGATCCGCCTGGCCGCCCAGCACGGCGAGTCGCTGCCGCAGGGGTATGGCCTGGACGCGCAAGGCCAACCCACCACGAGCCCCGAGGCGATCATCGCCGGCGGCAGCCTGCTGCCTTTTGGCGCGCACAAGGGATCGGCCCTGGCCATGATGGTCGAGCTACTGAGCGCTGCACTCACGGACGGCGCATTCTCGTCGGAAATAGACCAAAGCTCCCACCCCGGCGCTCAGACGTCCAGGGCAGGCCAAACGGTGATCCTGATAGACGCGAGCAAATCCGCTGGCGGCGATTTCTCCGATCGAACGCAGCTTCTTTGCGAAATGCTGAACGCGGCCGGCCAGACCAGGCTGCCGTCGGACCGGCGCTATGCGAACCGCGCGGCGTCCGAGCGCGACGGCATGCACATCGATGAGAAAACCTATCGAACGCTATCGGCCTTGATGTAAGCGGCTCAGATAGCCGATCGTTCCGCCGCCTCGACGGTATTGGCAAGCAGCATTGCAATGGTCATCGGTCCCACTCCGCCCGGCACCGGCGTGATCGCGCCTGCGACCTTGGCAGCCGAGCCATAGTCGACATCTCCGCACAGGCGGCCGTCTGGACCACGGTTGATGCCGACATCGATGACAACTGCGCCGGGCTTGATCATCGATCCATCGACAATCCCGGCCCGGCCGGCGGCGACAATCAGCACGTCGGCCCGGCGAGCCTGCCCGGCCAGATCGCGTGTCTTCGAATTGCATATCGTCACGGTCGCCCCGGCCGCCAGCAGCAACATCGCCATAGGTTTTCCGACGATATTGCTGGCGCCGACAATTACCGCTTCGGCGCCGCGCAGCGATACCCCTTCGGATTCCAGAAGTTTCATTACCCCATAAGGGGTGCAGGGCTGGAATTGCGGCTTCCCTGTCATGAGCAGGCCTGCGTTGCTGATATGGAAACCGTCGACGTCCTTGAGCGGCGATATTGCTTCGATGACGCGGTGCGCGCTCATATGCGGCGGCAAGGGCAACTGCACCAGAATGCCATTGATGGCAGGATCGCCATTAAGCGAGGCAATCCGGTCGAGCAGTTGATTCTCCGTCCAGGCAGAGGGATAGCGCTCCGTGACGGAGTGAATCCCCACTTGCTCGCAGGCCGCCACCTTATTACGCACATATACCTGCGAAGCCGGATCTTCGCCGACCAGGAGCACCGCCAGGCCCGGTCTTATGTTTCTGGCGCGCAGGCAGGCCACGCGTTCCTTCAATTGCTCCCTGATACGCGCCGACGCGCGGCTACCGTCGATGACCTTGTCCTTCATTTTTTTGAATCTACGTCCATGCAATGGTTATTGAGGCTGGATTCCGACATGTTTGATCAGGTCTCTCCATCTCGAAAAATCGCTCTTCATGAACTGGGCAGTGGCAGCCGCATCCATCGGCGTCGACGCGTAGCCCAGCCCCGAGAGGGAGTCTGCAAACGCAGGATCCGACGCAATCTTGTATATCTCCCTGGACGGCAGTTCCACCTTCTTCGAATCTATCCCGCGAGGCGCTGCGAGACCGATCCAGGATTGCATGATCGGAAAATCGGGGAGGCTCTCCTGGACCGACGGCACGCCGGGTATGTATTTCGATCCGGCAGGATTGATGACCGCGAGCGCCCGCAGTGTCCGGCCTTGCAAGGCGCTCAGCGTGGTTGCCGTCTCGCCGCATGCGAAGGCAACCCGCCCTGCCGTCACGTCCAGCACGGCTGGCAGCGTCGATTTATAGGGAATGCCGAGCACCTTGCCCTTCGCAGCCTTGCCAAGCAGTTCCCCGCACACGGTCTGCATGCCGTAAGCCGTCGCATAGGTGATACCTTGCGTGCTCGTGTGGATCGCCTGCATTAATTCCTTGAAATCGCGATATGGGCTTTGTGGCGGCACCACAATAGACAGAGGAAATCCACCCAGCACTGCGATGCCAACAAAGTCGGTCATCGGATCATAATTAATGTCCTTGAACAGCCAGGGATTCTGCGACACGGTGGTCCCGGTGGTGACGAATATCGTATAGCCGTCATTCGGCGCCCGCACACCCCGCAACGTGCCGACAATCCCATTTGCACCCGGACGGTTTTCGACGACAACGGGCACGTTCAGCGCCGAGCCCAGACGATTTCCCAAGGCGCGAATAACAGTATCCGAGGCCGTGCCCGCGCCGAACGGATTAACGATGGTTATCGATTTTTCTGGATATGGGCTGGCCGCGTGGACAAATGCGCTGATCATGAAGGCGACTGCAGCGAAAATTCTTTTCATGGCTACCCCTGGGGCTTACCGATGCTCAACATCCGCTTCGTGATTTCCGACTACGCGGATCACGCATCCCGAACGATGCTCGCGTCTGAGTGTATTGGCGGACACGCCCCCTTCCAAGCGTCAACCCCATCGAATAAATAAAAATCATGGCGACTCAAACTTTCCTTAATAGAGCACCATGTACTGCACAATATTGGCCCGCACCGGGTCAGGAAACGGCGCGCCGCGCACGCCATGCGCGCTTCATGTGCCATTATTTGGCCCCCCCTCGCGCCGGTTCACGCTTGCGCCAGCGGATGCCAGCGCATCGACGCTTACGCGCAGCAGCGCGCGTGCCCGCAGCCAGCGGGCACGTGCTGCAGTCCAGACGTCTCCGCCCGGTCGCGTCAGATCACGCCTTTTTCTTCCAGCCGCCGGATCTCGGCGTCGGAAAGGCCCAATATGTCCGCGTACACCGATGCATTGGCCTGGCCGAGCGCCTGGGCCGGTACATCGAATTGCGCGTGGCATTCCGAGAAACCGATGGGCAGCCCCATGCCGCGCACCGTGCCGCCATCGGGGGTCTGCAAATCGGTGATGGCGCCGCTGCGGTGCAGGTCCGGATCGTCCAGCATCTCCAGCGGCGTGCGCACCCGCGCCGCCGGCACGCCGCGCTCCTGCACCAGGGCCTGCTCGACAAAGGCGACCGTCTTGTCCCGGGTCCACTCGGACACCAGCGCAGCGAGGTCGGCGGCATGGCGCATCCGCGTGCCGCGGTCGGCAAAGCGCGGGTCGCGCTGCAGGTCGGCCCGGCCCATGGCATCGAGCAGGCTGGCGAACCAGTCCGGGTGCACCGCCGCGATGGCGATGTGGCCGTCCACGCATTCGTAGGTCCCGAACGGCACCAGGCGCTCGTGGTTGTTGCCGGTGCGCATGCGGAAACCCGCCTGGGCCAGCACATCGAAATGCTCCTCGGCCACCCAGGACGACAGGCAATCGAGCATAGACACCTGGATCTTCTGCCCCTTGCCCGTCCTGCCCCGGTAGATCAGCGCCGCCAGGATGCCGTTGACCATGTACAGCGGCGCCAGCAGGTCCGCCACCGGCACCCCGCAGCGCATCGGCGGACCCGAGGCCTCGCCGGTCACCGCCATCAGGCCCGACAACGCCTGCACCAGGATGTCCATGCCTTTGAGGTTCTGGTACTTGCTGGGCTCGCCAAAGGCCTTGATCGACGCATAGATGATGCGATCGTTGATTTCCCGCACACGGGCATAGTCCACGCCCAGGCGCTCCGAGGCCCCTTCGCTCAGGTTCTCGATGAAGACATCGCTTTCGCGCAGCAGCCTGGCGAACAGCGCCCGCCCCTCCGGATCCTTGACGTTGAGCGTGATGCTCTTCTTGTTGCGGGCGCGGTTCAGCAATGTCAGCGACACATCGTCGCTGCCCTGCTGGCCGAAGTTGACCCCGCCCGGCCCCACGAACGGCGGATTGCTGCGGCCCAGGTCGCTGCCGCCCGGCGCCTCGACGCGGATGACCTCGGCGCCCAGACCGCCCAGCAGCATCGAGGCGTAGGGCCCGGCCAGCGCCACGGTCATGTCGAGGACGCGAATGCCCTCCAGAAGGCCTGTTACTGCCATGAACGTCTCCTTGTTCCCCACGCAGCCGATTGCCGGCGGCCGGATGGCGAGTTCGCCGCCCGCTGCCCGAGCGACGAATCAGGCGGCTGGCCTGAGCATCATCAAGCCTGTCCGCACGGCGGTGCACACGATCTCGTCGCGCTGATTCCTGGCCACATGCTTGAAAGTCACGATGCCGGAGTCCGTGCGGCTCCTGGACAACCGCGTTTGCAGGATTTCCGTCTCGACACGGATGGTGTCGACATGGAAAGTGGGCTTGGGAAACACGATCTCCCCGAAACCCAGATTTCCCAGGGTAGTGCCCAGGGTCGTTTCATAGACGGTGACGCCGGCCACCAGCGCCAGCAGGAACATGCTGTTGACCAGGCGTTGGCCATATATGGTGTCGGCGCTGTACTCGGCGTCGATATGCAGCGGCGCGCAGTTGTAGGTCAGGGCGGAGAACAGCACGTTGTCCGTCTCGGTAACGGTACGGCGGATGGCGTGCTGCACGACCATCCCGGCCTTGAAATCTTCGAAATACAGACCAGCCATTTAACACTCCCGAATACGCGCCATCGCGCTCAGTTGCCGAACGATTGCGCAAGCGCAATGACTTCGTGCGCGGTCTTGACGTGGGCGATGTCGATGTGTTCACCCTCGTACATGACCGATGCCCGCCCTTGGGCCTGGGCCGCGTCGAGCGCCTCGATCATCCCCTGGTAGTACGCGACGTCCTCGGCCGTCGGCGTGTAGGTGCGATTGATCGTTTCGACCTGCATCGGGTGCAGGACCAGCTCCCCCGACATGCCAAGCTGCCGGTCGAACGCGGAGGACTTCGCCAGTCCGTCGAGGTCCTTGATCTGCTGCCAGAGCCCGCCTATCGCCTGCTTGCCGGCCGCACGCGCGGCCATGACCACACGGGATTTCAAGTATTCGGTCTCGCGGCCTTCGGCAGTCCAGACGAATTTCAGCGCGCGCCCCATGTCGGCATTCCTGGCGGTGGCGCCGACGATGCCGGCCACACGAGGCATCTGCGCTATGTCGTAGCAAAGCTGCATGGACCGCGCGGTTTCCAGCAGGGGAATGAGCCCGATCGATCCCAGCGGCAGGTTGGCGCGCGCCTCCGCCTCGGCGATCATGCATGAGGCCATGTATACGTCTTCCGGCCCTCCCGGCTTGGAGATATATATGCCCTCGATGCCGGCTGGCGCCACCGCCAGGATGTCGTCGAGGTCATAGATATGTGCAGTACGGTTGATGCGCACCCAGATTCGCTGATTCTGCGCAATGAGCTCGGGAATCTTCTTGGCGACCAGCTCACGCGCCGCGGTTTTTTCCGGACTCGGCACGCTGTCTTCCAGATCGAGTATCAGCGCATCGGCGCCCGCCTGGGCAGCCTTGTCGAGCATGGATTCCTTGTTGCCTGGCACGAACAGGAACGACCGCACCGGTTTTATTCGCGTATTCACGTCTACCTCTACCTGGTAATTTCCATGGGATAAACTCCCGCGGAACCTTTGCATGGATCGAGCCGGCGCATGGCTCGAGACGTATGCGTCGATGCCGGACCGCAGGCTGGCGCCCGATCGTGAGCCGGCTGCAGCCGGGACTACGGCTGGCGCTAATGTCCGCGAAACACCGGCGCCCTTTTCTCCGCGAAGGCGCAGATCGCCTCCCGGTAATCGGCGGTGTCCTTGCAACGCAAGTGACGATGGATTTCGCCGTCCAGGGCGTCATCGAAGGGGCGGATCAGGTTCTCGTTCAGGTTGTCCTTGATGAATCCATACGTCGTCGTCGGGCCACTGGCCAGGGCACGCACGAAGGCCGCCGATTCCGCCTCGAACTCCGCTTCCGGATAAACCCTGGTCACCAGCCCCAGCTGCAGCGCTTCGCGTCCGGACAGCACCGGACTCAATAAATACAGTTCACGGGCCTTCGCCGGACCGACAATGCGCTGCAGGAAATATGTCCCGCCATAGTCCCCGGACAAGCCGACTTTCGCGAAAGCCGTGGTCAGCTTGGCGTTCGGCGTACCGATGCGGAAATCGCAGGCCAGCGCCAGGCTCAGCCCGGCGCCGGCCGCCGCGCCGTGGACAAGCGCCACGGTCGGCTTCGGCATTTCGTTCAGCAGCTTCGCCGCAGTCATGAAATGCTTCATTTCGCGGAATCGTTGCGCCCCCTTGTTTTGCACCGCCGCGGCGGGCGCGGCCATGGATTTGACGTCTCCGCCCGCGCAAAAGGCCGGACCTGCAGCGCACAACACCACCACGCGCGCGCCCGGGTCGTGCGCCGCCTGCTCGCACGCTTGCACCAATGCCGCGCACAAGGCGTCATTCAACGCGTTTCTCTCATTCGGACGGTTCAGCCTGATGGTGAAGATGCCATCGGACAGGCTGGTGACGAGTACAGGGGTCATGTGATGCATCGATCTCAAATGGACATTACGAAGCGCCGCCGGAGCCGGCCGGCGTATGGTCAGTTGATCTTCATTCCCGAAGTCTCGACCAGTGTTTTCCAGCGAGCGGTTTCGGCTTGCTGGAACGACGCAAGCGCAGACGGGCTGTCCGCCACCACTCGCCACCCCCGCTCCCCGAAGAACGCCTCGCTTTCCTTCAGCTTCAGGATGTCGACGATCAGCTTGCTATAGCTTTGCACTTGCTCGTCGGATGCGGTGCTTGGGGTGTAGGCGGCAATCCATCCGGACAGGTCGTAATCCTTGAGGCCTTCCTCCTGCAAGGTTGGCACGTCGTCGAACCCCGGAATCCTTTTTGTCGCGGTCACCCCGATAGCCCTCAGCCTTCCCGCGGCAATCAAGGGTTTCACGGAGATCGGATCCGAGAACGCCATGTCGATCTGCCCGCCCATCAGGTCGGCCATCGCCGCAGGGCTGGATTTGTACGGGACATACAGGATGTCGATGCCGGCCGCCTGCTTCAGCATCTCGCCACCCGCCTGCGACGTGGAGTTCCCGCTTCCAAATGTCAGCTTGCCGGGATTCTTCTTCGCGGCTTCGACCAATTCAGAGACGTTCTTGATGCCGGATGCCGGATTCACAACCAGCAGGACGCCGCCAATCGTTATCGTGGTGATCGGCTTGAAGTCCGCGACGGGATCGTATGGCAGGTCCTTGAACAGGCTGGGATTCGCCGCCTGGGTCGTGTTGCTGGTCATCAAGATGACGTTCGCACTGCTCGGCAGGGACTTGGCCGTCTGGATGCCGATGATTCCGTTGGCGCCAGGCCGGTTATCGACGACCACGGCCCTGCCGGTGGACTCGGTTATCTTCTGGCCTATGTATCTCGCCGCGACGTCTGTCGCCGTGGCGGCGGCGAACGGCACGACGATCGTGATGGGCGCGGCATTCCGGTCCGCCGCGCTCACATTGGCGGCGACCAGCCCCGTCGCGCATGCAAAAAGCGAGGCCGCCGCAAGCCTGGACCCAACCGATCCGCGCTTGCCCCTTGCTCCAAAATGTCCCGACATGATTGTCTCCTCTGCTGTTTTTTGTCGGCATTACATGGGCTGATACCCATTTCGCCTGTCTCGACAGGAACAGTGGTGAACAGGTGCAATCCGTCGGCGCAACGATCCCCAGGCACGCGCGCTGCAGCGCCGCGTCTGCGTTTTCTCGTCCACGCATGAGTACGGACCGTCTTGACGGACGGCGCACCGATTCACGGTGTCGCCAACCACTGGCATTGCGTGCGTTCTCACCGCTCTTGTCTGACACAATGCTATGCAGTTGCCCGACCGCCCTCAAGCAGCCATTGGCGAATGCCGGATTCGCGAAACACGAATCGCGGGTTATCCAGCAGCTACGGACGGTCCCGCTTCGAGAGTGGCGTCCGACCCTCTGGGCTGCGCGATGAGTTGCTCGATGAGCAAGCGCGTCGCCGCGGTCGGCGCCCGGCCCCGCCTGGTGCCAATATGGACCTTGCGCAAAGCCCAGGCTTCGTCGAGGCGCAGCACCGATACGCGCCGCTGATACGCCACCGGAAGCATGCATTCCGGCTGAATGGTGACGCCCAGCCCCTCTTCCACCAGGCTGCGCGCCGCCTCCACGCTCGTCACATGGAATTTCGGCTTGACCGCGAGACCGCTGGATTTCGCGGCCTTGGAAATATCCGCCATCATTGCCGTTGACGGTTCGACGCTGATGAACGCATGGCCCAGCAGATCGGCAAGCGTTACACCGGCTTTTTCGGCCAGGGGATGGCCGGCGGGCGCCAGGGCCACCAGGCGATCCGTGCGGTACGGGGTAACATCCAGGCCCTCCTCGTGCACGTCCATGCCCACCAGATAAATCGCGAGATCCGCCCCGCCGGACACGACCGCCCGGATCGCGTCCGGATTGAGGTGCTGCTCCAGCGCCAGATCGATCTGGGGATAATTCCGCGAGAACTCGCCGATCTCTTTGGCGACGTATTGGACGATGAGAGAACCCGTCGTGGCGACCGTCAGGCTGCCACGAACCCCGTCCGAGTATTCCCCCAGTTCACGGCGCATTTCTTCAAGATTGCCGAACAGTTCCCGGATATAGCGCGCCAGTACGACGCCGGCTGCGTTCGGCACGACGCCGGCGGGCTGCCGTTCGAAAAGCGGCAATCCGGCGATTTCCTCCAGATCCTGGATCCGCTTGGTGGCGGCGGACGGCGCGATATTCTCGCGGACCGCGGCTTTGCGTATCTGCCCTTCCTCCACGACTGTCAGGAACAGGCGCAGCGTGAATAAATCCACTCTGCGGGTCAGGGTATGAATGCTCAAGGTGCTCATCAGGCTCGCTCTCCGTGGAGAATACTGGGCGGCATCGGGCTGGCTTCGAGTTGCCGTGCAAACACGCTGTCGGGGAAAGACGCTCAGGCCCTGCGGCCGGGCATTCGCCATTGCAGGGACGCATCGAGACTGCGCTGCGGCGGCCGGATGGCCTCGCCGCCCTATACTCGGCGCCGTTCATCCGGCAGATGGTAGCCGTTGGGGAATCCGTCCGCATAGTTCGCGTTCCGCAGGCAACGGCCATTCCTTGCGATGCTTGCCCCGCAAGGCGTAACCGGCTACGGTGGGCGTGACGCCGCAAGCCCTCGATCGCCATGCCCCGCACCGGCGTCCTTCCCGACCGCTTGCCGCCCCACCGTTCGCGAACACGCCCCACACAGGCCCGCCAGGATGATCAGCCCAGCGCACAAAACCCGACTGGCAGCGTTCTTCAACCTTCGCCGCGACGAGCTCCAGCCGGTGCTGCTGTCCGGACTGTGTTTCTTCTGCGTCCTGACGGCGCTGATGGTGCTGCGCCCGGCCCGCGACGCGCTAGGCATGCAGCGCGGCATCGAGGCGGTGCGCTGGCTGTTCATGGGCACCGCGCTGGTGACGCTGCTGGTCAATCCGGTGTTCGGCTGGCTGGTCAGCAGGTTCTCTCGGCGCCAGTTTATCGGCGTGACATACACCTTCTTCGCATTGAGCCTGGCCGCGTTCCACCAGTTGCTGGTGCAGGCACCGCAGGCCGTCGGCGCAACCAGCGGGCAGGTGTTCTATGTGTGGTTCAGTGTCTTCAACATGTTTGCCACCATGCTGTTCTGGGCGCTGATGGCGGATCGCTTCACGCTCGAACAAAGCCGGCGGCTGTTCGCGCTGATTTCCGTCGGCGGCACGCTGGGCGCGATTTTCGGGCCGTGGCTCGCGTCGCTGCTTGCGCGTCCGCTGGGCACGCCCGCCCTGCTGCTGGTCTCGGCGGGCTTTCTGCTGCTGGCGATGCAGGCTGCCTGGGCGGTGGGGCGCGGCCAGGCCGCGGCGGCGTGCGCCGGCCCGGACAGCGGGCTGCAGGCCACGGACGGACAGGACCGCATCCTGATCGGCGGCAACGCCTGGCAGGGGCTGAAAGCGGTGTTCCGTTCGCGCTATCTGTTCGGCATCGCCAGCTATGTGATCATCATGGCGATCGCCAGTACGCTGCTCTATTTCACGCGGCTGCAGATGGTGGCCGAGCTGGGCGACGACATGGACTTGCGCACCACCGTGTTCGCGCGCATCGACCTCATCACGCAGGCAGCCACGCTGGCCTTGCAGGCGGTGGTGGCCGGACATGTGATGAAACGGCTGGGTGTGACCATCACGCTGACGCTGCTGCCGCTGACTGTCATGCTGGGATTCGTGGGACTGGCCATGGTCGGCACGCTGGCGGCGCTGATCGTGTTCGAGGCCGTCTTCCGGGCGGTCCAGCGGGCGCTGGCGCGGCCGGCGCGCGAAACGCTCTACACGGTGCTCGGCCGCGAGGACAAATACAAATCCAAGGCCTTCATCGACACCTTCGGCTACCGCAGCGGCGATGTGGCCGGCGCGCAGGTCGAAGGCCTGCTGGGCCGGCTGGGACTGGGCCTGGCCGGCCTGGCCAGCGTGGCGGTTCCGCTGGCGCTGGCCTGGGCCGCGCTGGGGCTGTGGCTGGGCCGCGCCCAGCTGCGCCTGGCCCGCAAGGCCGGCGCGTCCGTTCCCGCCATCCCGGCCGCCGCGCCGGATACGCTTCCCGCGACGAGGAGCCCGCCCCCATGATTACCCGACGCGATTACCTCAAGCTGTCCGCCGCCGGCCTGGCCCTGGCCGCCCGCCCAGGACTGCCGTGGGCCGCCGATGGCCCCGCCGGCCTGATCACCCGGACGATCCCGGGCACCCGGGAACGGCTGCCGGCGGTGGGCCTGGGCAGCTCGGCATCGTTCGCGCGCATCGCCGGCGAAGACGATACCGGACGCGTGCGCGACGTGCTCGAAACCTTCGTGCGCGAAGGCGGCACGGTATTCAACACCGCCCCAAGCTACGGCGCGGCCGAGGAAACGGCCGCGCGCATCGCCCGGGAAACCGGCCTGGACCGCAAGCTGTTCTGGGCGACCAAGGTGAACGTGGCCGGGCGAGGCGGCGGCAAGGCCGACCCGGCCGCCGCCCGCGCGCAGATCGACCGCTCGCTGGCGCGGCTGGGCAGGCCCGCGATCGACCTCGTCCAGGTCCACAACCTGGGCGACGTGCCGACACAGCTGGGGCTGCTCAGGGAATACCGCGACGCCGGCCGCATACGCTATATCGGCGTCACGACCACGTTTCCCGAGCAGTACGAAGCGCTGGAGCAGATCCTGCGCGCCGAAGCGCTGGACTTCATCGGCGTGGACTACGCCATCGACCACCGCGCCATGGAAGCGCGCGTTTTCCCGCTGGCGCGCGAGCGCGGCGTCGGCGTGCTGGCCTACCAGCCCTTCGGCCGCTCGCGCCTGTGGCAACGGGTCAAGGGACATGCCCTGCCGGGCTGGGCGGCCGAGTACGGTATCGCCTCGTGGGGCCAGTTCTTCCTGAAATTCGTGATTTCGCATCCGGCGGTCACCACCGCCACGCCGGCCACCAGCCAGCCCCGCAACGTCGTCGACAACCTGCGCGCGGCCACGGGCCCCCTGCCCGACCCGGCCGGACGGCGCCGGATGATCGAACACATCGAGTCGCTATAGGCGACACGCCGCGTCCGCGGCAAGCGCGGCGGCCCTCCTCCCCCATGCGGGACTGCCCGTTCGGACCGGGCGGCGGACGCGCGTCCGCCCGCGCCTAGGGAAAACCACAATTCTGCTCCCCTCTAGAATTTCATTAACATTTACCTGAAATGTCAGATAAATGTCTGAGGGCATATCGCCAACGGCGATGACATGACAACCCGTCGGCCAGACCGATGGACCAGGAGACACGGAGCCGCCCGGCCGGGCATGGGCTCCACCTATGGAGCATTCTTGATGACCACGTTGTTTTCATCCCTGAAAACGTTTGGCGCGGCATGCCTGCTGGCGGCTTCGAGCGTCATGTCGCCGGGCGCGCACGCGCAGGACATCCGCGTCCGGCTGGGCCATGTCTTTGCCATCGGCAGCCCCCAGGAAGTGGCTGGCAAGGAGTTCGCCGAACTGGTCAAGACACGCTCGAACGGCCAGATGGAGATTGCGCTGTTTCCGGCCGGCCAGCTGGGCGGCGACGAGGCGCTGGGGCGCGAATTGGCGCGCGGTTCGCTGGACCTCGCCTTCCTGAACGTGGCGGGCCTGACCGGCCTGGATCCGCTGCTCGACATCCATTACCTGCCCTACGCCGTCAGCACCTTCGAGGAAGCGGACCGTATCCACTTCAATCCCGACGGGGTCATCCAGAAAACGACCCGCGAGACCCTGCGCAAGCGGCGCATCGAGCCGCTTGCCTTCTTCGAGCTGGAGTTCCGCTCGATCACCAACTCGCAACGCCCGGTGGCCACGCCCGAGGACCTGCGCGGCATGAAATTGCGCACGCCCAGCGTCACCAATATCAAGACGCTGTTCGAGGCGGCCGGCGCGCACCCCCTGGCCCTGCCGTTCCCCGAGCTGTTCACCGCGTTGCAGCAGGGCACGGTCGACGGCCAGGACAACGGCCCCGCCCTGACGTACACCTCGCGCCTGTTCGAGGCGCAGAAGTACATGACCCTGACCAACCACATCTACGCGATCGGGGCCATCGCCTCCAGCGAACGATTCTGGAAACGCCTGAACGACGAGCAGAAGGCCATCGTGCTGGCCGCCGCCGAAGAGGCCGCCCGCAACCAGATCGCGAACAACCGCAAGCTGAACCGTGAATATGTGGAAAAAATCCGCCAGGGCGGCGTAGCGGTCATCGAACTGGATGCCCAGGCCATGCGCCCTTTCCGTGAACTCGGCCGCGCCCAGTGGGACAAGCTGGCAAGCGTCTATGGCGCCGAGCGCATCCAGGCGCTGCGCGACGAACTGGCCAAGAACAACATCCAATGAACGCCGCCGCCCCCTCCCCCGCCCCGCTGGCGGGCCTCGCGTCCGGCTCGGCCATCGACCGGGCCGAGCGCTGGCTGCTGCGCGGCGAGATGGCCGTCAGCGTCGCCGCACTGGCCGTGATCATGGCGACCGTCGCCATCAGCGTGGCCGCGCGCGCGCTGCTCTTGCCCATTCCCAACCTGACGGAATGGGCCGTGACCGCCATGTCCGCGCTGACTTTCCTGGGCGCGTCCGCGTGCACCGCGCTGCGGCGCCACATCAATATCGAAGTGGTCGACCTGCTTCCGGCCGGCGCGCTGCGCTTCGCCGCGCACCTGGCATCGCTGCTGGCGCAGCTGGTCTTCGGCGTCATGTTCGCCATCACGGCCTGGGGATTCTTCGACTACGCGCTGGACTCCGGCGAAAAACTGATCGACCTGGGCACGCCGGTGGCCCTGCCCAGCGGGCTCATGGTGGCCGGCGCAGCCCTGATCGCCCTGCATGCCGCGCTGGCCATTTACCGGCTGGTCGCCGGCCGTCCCGCCCTGGAGTTCGCGCAATGAGCCTCGCCTTCGCAGGATTGTTCCTGCTGCTGATCATCGGCACGCCGCTGGGCATGGCGTTCGCCCTGGCCGTGATGGGCCGCGCCGGAAGTTTCAACCTGGATCTCGACGCGCTGGGAGCCATCCCCTACGAAACCATTTCGGCGGTTCCGCTGGTGGCGATTCCGCTGTTCCTGCTGGTCGGCGAAATCATGAACCGCGGCGGCCTGGCCTTGTGCCTGAGCCAGATCTGCGACCGCGTGCTGCACTTCCTGCCCGCCCGCATGGGGCACATCGCCGTGGCGGCCTCGGGGCTGATGAGCGCCATGACCGGCTCGTCCGTGGCCACGGTGGCCGCCATCGGCGCGACCGTGGGCCCCGAAATGACGGCGCGCGGCTACAAGCGCGCCTACAGCGCGTCGCTGGTCGCCGCCGCCGGCCTGCTGGGCGTGCTGCTGCCGCCATCGATACCGTTGATCCTGTACGGTTCGGTGGTCGGCACGTCCATCGTCGATCTATTCCTCGCCACCCTGGTGCCCGGCCTGATCATGGCGGGCGCGTTCTTCGCCACGCACGCCCTGCGCTCGCGCTCGGCCTTGCGGGACGGCGTCGAAAGCGCCGGCGCGGCGGGCCTGGACCGCGCCCCCGCCCCGACCTCCGGCGCCACCGTCTCGGCATTGCTGCTGCCGGTGTTCGTCCTGGGCGGCATCTACTCCGGCCTGACCACGCCGACCGAGGCAGCCGCGGTCGCGGCAGCGGCCGCCCTGGCGATGACGCTGATCCAGCGCACCCTGCGCTGGGACCAGGTGCCGGTGGTGTTCACCAATGCCGTCAAGGCGTCGGCGGCCATCCTCACCATCATCGCGCTGACGAGCCTGTTCAACCGCGCCCTGGTCCTCAACCAGATTCCCCAGGACATCGCCGCCTTCGCGCTGTCCGTGACGGACGACCCCATCGTCTTCCTGCTCGGGGTCAATCTGTTGCTGCTGCTGGTCGGCATGTTCATGGAAACCAATGCCGCGGTCATGCTCATGGGCCCGCTGCTGGCGCCGGCGGCCATCAAGTTCGGAATCGATCCAGTGCACTTCGGTATCATCCTGGTCACCAACATCGAAATTGGCTTGATCACCCCACCTTTGGCCGCCAATGTTTTCGTTGCAGCCCGCACACTGGACGTGAACATGGTGAAAATGCTGCCCCATCTCGCCTGGTTCTTCGCCGCCGCGCTGAGCGTCCTGCTGCTCATCAGCTTCGTGCCCGAACTGACCCTGTGGTTCAGGCATTTCCAATAGGCTACGCAACAAAGGAAGACGCGTATGAACGACTTGCACACCCGAGCCCGCACGGCCCCCCGTGCCCTTGCGGGCAAGCGGACCACGAGCGCGGCCGAGGCAAGCGATACGGCGCCCGGCGCCCCGCAACCCTTTCTGCGGGACGTGGCCTACGAGCAGATCAAAGCCATGCTGTTCCTCAATGAAGAGACGGGACGGGCCTACTCCGAGCGCCAGCTCGCCGCCCAGTTCGGGTTGGGGCTCAATCCCGTGCGCTCGGCGATCGAACGCCTGAAGCTGGAAGGCCTGGTCGTCGTGGTGCCCAAGATCGGCATCATGCTGCCGGAGATGTCCGCCAACGCGATCAATGATTTCTACGAGATCCGCACGGTCATCGAAAGCCACGTGGCGCTCTCCCTGGTCGGGCAACTCCAGCCCTCGGATATCGAGCGCGTGGAAGCCATCCTGCGCCAGCAGGAGGAGTGCGTGCGCGAGGGCGCCTATCTCGACTACCACCAGCTCGACATGGCGTTCCACCTCAGCCTGGCCCAGATACACGGCAACGAAGAGATCGTGCAGATGCTCGAGCGCCTGCGCGACAAGATGCACCGCCTGTCCACGCGCCTGCATACCAAGTATCCCGGGCGGCTGGGCGCCAATGTCCAGCAGCACCGGGAAATCTTCGAAGCCATCAAGGACGGCGACGCGAAGCGGGCGCAGAACCAGATGCGCGCGCACCTGGTCTGGGGCAAACGCTTCGTGCTCGACCCCCGGTCCTCGGCCGACGCATTGCTGCCCGCCACGTAGGGCGCTACCCAACCGCTTTCCCTGCCAGCCGCATCGGCCGGGCCACATCGGCCCGGCCGAGGGGGGCTTGCACGCCTCACTTTCGACAAGGGCAACGCATGCACATACCCGACCGACTCTTCGCGGCCCTGCGTGGCCGAAGGCCCGCCTACGGCACCTGGGCACAGATGAACTCGCCCGAATTCTGCGAAATCGCCGCCAGCGCCGGCCTGGACTTCGTCATCGTCGACATGGAACACGGCTCGTTCGGCATTGAATCGGCGGTGCACATGACGCGCGCGGCCCAGCTCGGCGGCGCCACCGCGCTGGTGCGCACGCCAGACGCCAGCCGGACCGCCATTTTCAAGGCCCTGGACACCGGCGCCAACGGGGTGCTGGTTCCCAACGTCGACAGCCCCGAAATGGCCGCCGCCATCGTGGCGGCCTCGCGCTATGCGCCGCAGGGGCAACGCGGCGCCTGCCCCTGCACGCGCGCCACCGCGCACGGCGTGACGCCCTGGGCACAGCACGTGGAACAGGCCCGCGAACATACGTTCGTCGCGGCCCTCATCGAAACGCCGCAGGGCATCGCCAACTTCGACCGCATCCTCGATGTGCCGGGACTGGACGCCGTGGCGCTCGGCCCGTTCGACCTGAACCAGGCGCTGGGCCTGAACGGCGACTGGAAGCACCCCGAAGTGCAGGCCGCCCAGTCCCGCATGGTCCGCCAGGCTCGCGCCAAGGGCGTGCAAGTCATGATGTCGATCTTCGATAGCGACCCGCGCCTGCTGTGCGAACAGATCGCGCGCTGGCAGGACGAAGGCGCCGCGCTGTTCGTGGTCAGCGGCGACCGGTTCCTGCTTTCCAGCAGCTTCAACGCGCTCAACGCCGCCCTGCCCCGAACCGGGCTCGCGCGCTGAACCGGCGCATCCATCTGGAGTCATCCATGCAACACACCAAGGTTCTGATCACGGGCGGAGGCGGCTTCCTGGGCGCCTGGGTCGCCAAGCGGCTGCTGGCGCGCGGATTGCCGGTGCGCATCATGGACATCGCCGACGACCGTCGGGTTGTTCGCGGCCTGCTGGGCGACGCCGCCGACAGGCTGGAATGGGTGGTCGGCGACGTCAGCCAGGCCGCGGACGTGGAGGCCGCGCTCTCGGGATGCCAGCAGGTCGTCCATCTGGCCGGACTGCTCACGCCATCCTGCCAGCTCGATCCCGTCAAGGGCGCGCAAGTCAACCTGCTGGGCACCCTGCATGTTTTCGAAGCGGCCAAAAGGCAGGGCCTGCGCCATGTGGTCTATACCAGCTCGGTCAGCGTATTCGGCCCGGACAACGGCCTGCAGCCGGAACCGTCGACGCACTACGGCGCCTTCAAGCTGGCGACCGAGGGCTGCGCGCGCACCTACTGGGAGTATGACGGCATCTCCAGCGTCGGGCTGCGCCCCGGCGTGGTCTACGGGCCGGGACGGGAAGTCGGGCTGAGCGCCGGCCCGACCCTGGCCTGCCGCGCCGCCGTCCGCGGCGAGCCCTACACCGTCGGCTACCAGGGAGATACGTGCCTCGTGTACGCGGACGATGTCGCCGCGGCCTACGAACAGGCGCTGATCGCGCGCGCGCCCGGCGCGCAGGTATTCAACGTGTCCGGGCGGCCCACGCCGATGGCGGACATCCTGGATGCCATCCGCCGCCACTGCCCGGACGCGCGCCTGGGGGCCGAAGGCCCCGTCCTGCCGTTCACCGCCGATATCCCGGACGAGGCGCTGTACCGGGCCTTTCCCGCCCTGCCCCGGACCCCGCTCGACGTCGGCATCGGACAAACGCTGGCGCATTACCGGCCGGCCCAAGCCTGAGGCGGCCCCGCCGCCAACCTGCTAGCATCCGTGGCAACGCGCCAGGCCGCCGCCATCGACATGGCGCGGACCTGCGCGCCCGCAAGCAAAACAACGGGGACTACGAATGGATCTGGCATTGGTTCTGGGCGCGGCATTCTTTGCCGGCATTCTCAATGCGACGACGGGCGGCGGCAGCTTCCTGACGCTGCCGGCCCTGGTGGCGGTGGGCGTGCCGCCCGTCATGGCCAATGCGACCGGCACGCTGGCCCTGCTGCCCGGCTATTTCGCCGGCGCCTGGGCCATGCGGCGCGATCTCTTCATCGAGCCGCATCGCGTGCCGCTGTGGCGCACCACGCTGATCGCCGCGGTCGGCGGCGCCGTCGGCGCGCTGCTGCTGCTGTGGATCGACCAGAAAGCCTTCCGCCACCTGGCGCCCTGGCTGCTGCTGGTTGCCACGCTGATTTTCTGGTGCGCGCCCGCCATGCTCAAACGCACGCAGCAGGCCGCGGCAGCGCCGGGCAATTGGCGCGGCCAGGCCGGGCTAACGGCGGTCAGCGTCTATGGCGGCTTCTTCAATGGCGGCATCGGCATCATGCTGCTCGCACTGTTCAGCGCCTCGGGCTATCAGAGCCTGAACACCATGAACGCGCTGAAGAACCTGCTCTCAGGCGTGCTGACCTGCATCGCCGTCGTCGTATACGTGGCCGGCGCCTTGATCAACTGGCAATACGCCCTGCTGATGCTGGGCGCGGCGCTCGCCGGCGGCTACGTGGGCGGCAGGCTGGCGCGCCGCATCCCGCGCGGTGCCCTGCGCGCGGGCATTATCGCGATCGGGCTGGCCATGACTGCTTTCATGTTCATGCGCGCCTAGGCGGCGCGGCGAGCCGGCGGCCCTGGTCGATTACAATTTCCCGCGCCGCGTCGCCGGGCGCCGTGCACAACCCATCCCGTAGCAACATGCCGGAATTCGGAATCACCCAAGCCGCGCAACTGACCGGCACCAACCCCTCCACGCTGCGCTTGTGGGAACAGCACGGACTGCTGTCGCCGCTGCGCAGCCCGACGGGGCAGCGCATCTACGGCGAACACGATCTGGGCCTGATCAGCACCATCCTGCGCCTGCGCAAGGTCGAGGGCCTGAACATCTCGGCCATCAAACGCGCGCTGGCCAGCACCGCGCCGGCGCCGCAGGACCCGGCGCGGCCCAAGCGTTCGGCCAACACCCAGCAGCTGGGCCGGCAATTTCGGGTGGCCCGGCAGAAACACGACATGTCGCTGCAGGAGGCGGCCGACGCCACCGGGCTGCCGGTTTCCTTCATCTCCACCTTCGAGCGCACCGGCCAGGGTGCCGCGGTCGCCAGCCTGCAGCGCCTGGCAGCCTGCTATGGCACCACCGTCACCGAACTCTCGGCGCCGCCGGCCAGGTCCGCCGACAGCAGCGCCCACGTCGTGCGCGGCGGCAAGGCGCGGCAGGCGCCCAGCTTCGGCGCCGGCATCCAGATATTCCAGCTGGCGGAAACCCTGCAGTCGCTGGACTGCCAGCGCTGGGTACTGCAGCCAGGCGCCCAGAGCGACGGCGCCTACTCGCACGAAGGCGAAGAATTCATCCATGTGCTGCATGGGCGCTTCCATATCAGCGTACAAGGGCTGAAGACCTGGGAACTGGTCGCCGGCGACAGCATTTCCTTCGACAGCCGCCTGCTGCACTCCTGGTCCGCCGCGGGCGACGAGCCGACCGTCCTGCTCTGGGTGAACACGCCGCGCAGCTTCTGATCCGCAGGGCGCGGGTCCCGATGCACAGAACCCCTCCGAACCTACAGAAAATATATATGCCTACAGAAAACATGTAGGCATAATCCGAACATCACGGCCGCCATCCCGGCGGCCCGCACTCAGAGAGAGGCCATGCGCGCGTCAACGAATCAGACCTTGCAGCTAGACCGGCGCGCCGCCCTGCCCGCATTGGCGCGCAGCTACTGGTTCAAGCAAGCCGTGCCGCAAGAGTCCGCGCCGCAAGGCCTGCGTGGCCGCCACAGCGTGGACATCGCCATCGTCGGCGGCGGATTCGTCGGCCTGTGGACGGCCCTGGCGGCCAAGGCCATGCAGCCAACGGCCCGCGTCATCGTGCTGGAGCGCGACCTGTGCGGCGGCGGCGCGTCCGGCCGCAACGGCGGTTTCGCCATGTCATGGTGGCCCAAGATATCCACCCTGCTGTCCATGGCGGGCCGCGACGAGGCGCTGCGCCTGGCGCTGGCCTCGGAACGCGCGATCGGCGAGCTCGAACGGTTCTGCCTGGCGCGCGGGGTCGACGCGCATTTCGTGCGGGGCGGCTGGTTCTGGACAGCCACCACCGAGGCCCAGCGCGGGGCCTGGGCCAGCACCCTGCAGGCCTGCGAGCGGGTCGGGCACCAGCCTTTCACGGCCGTGGCGCCGGACGAGCTGGCGCGCCGCACCGGCTCGCCGGTACACCTGGAAGGCATATTCGACACGGCCACGGCCACCGTCCAGCCTGCCCTGCTGGCGCGCGGCCTGCGGCAGGCCGCGCTGGACGACGGCATCGAGGTGTACGAGGGCAGCGCGGTGCGCACCCTGCACACCGGCGCGCCCGCCGTGCTCGGCCTGGACGAGGCCGAGGTGCGGGCCGGCACGGTCGTCCTCGCCAACAACGTCTGGGCCGCCGCCATTCCCGAACTGGCGCCGCTGATCACGCCCGTCAACAGCGCGCTCGTCGTCACCGAACCCATCGGCGAGCGCCTGCAGGAACTGGGCTGGCGCGGCAACGAAGCGATCACCGACTCGCAATTGCTGGTGGGGTATTACCGCAAGACGCGCGACGGACGCCTGGTGTTCGGCAAAGGCAGCGGCGCGCTGTCGAGCGGCGGGCGCATCGGCCAGGTGTTCAGCCGCGATCCCGGCACCGAAGCCCTGACCGAGGCGGATTTCCGGCGCACTTATCCCGAATTGCGCGACGTCGCGATCGCGCAGGCCTGGGCCGGCCCCATCGACCGGACCTACGACAGCCTGCCGGTATTCGGCCGCCTGCGCGGCGCCGACCACATCTGCTACGGCATCGGCTGGAGCGGCAACGGCGTCGCGCCGAGCTGGGTGGGCGGACAGATCCTGGCCGCGCTGGCGCTGGGCCGCAAGAATGAATGGAGCGAGTCCGCCCTGGTCGGGCGGGAGTGCAGGAAGTTCCCGCCCGAGCCCATACGCTTCATGGGCGGTACGCTGGTACGCAACGCGGTATTGCGCAAGGAGCGCGACGAAGCGCTCGGGCGCAAGCCCGCGTGGCTGGACACCCGCCTCGCCACCCTGGCGCCGGCGGGCCTGGAAGACAAATCCTGATAGAGGCCATGACATGAAAAAACCCGTCGTCATCAATGCCGCGCCGTCGGGCGCCTTCACCCCCAAGACGGCAGTGCCGGGCCAGCCCGTCGCCGCCGACCGCAGCACCGATGTCGGGCTGGCGCCGCAGGAAGGGGTGACCGCCGGCATCTGGGAATGCCAGCCGGGCCTTTTCCGCCGCACCATCATGCAGCGCGAGTTCTCGCACTTCATCGCCGGGCATTGCTACTTCACGCCCGACGGCGGCGAAGCCATCGAAATCCGCGCCGGCGACGCGGTGTACTTCCCGGCCGACTGCCATGGCGTCTGGGATGTGCGCGAGACGCTGCGCAAGAGCTACCTGATCATCGACTAAGCCGTACCAGGGCCCGCCCTTGCCCGGGCGGCCCGTACTCCGGAGGAGACCACCATGTCCGTCGACGCGTTCGCTACCGGCCAATCCGCCACCAGCACCTATACCGCGCACCGGCCCGTCATCGCGGCGAATCGTCATGCGGTGTCCAGCGGCCACTACCTCGCCTCGCACGCCGCGTTCCAGATTCTCGAATCGGGCGGCAACGCCGTGGACGCCGGCGTGGCGGCCGGCCTGGTGCTGGGCGTGGTGCACAGCGACCAGGTCAACATCGCGGGCGTCGCGCCCATGATGATCTACCTGGCCGCGGAAGACCGGGTCATCACCATAGACGGGCTGGGCAGCTGGCCGGCCGCGGCCTCGTGCGAACGATTCGAACGCGAGTTCGGCGGCGTGGTGCCGGAAGGCCTGCTGCGCACGGTCATTCCGGCCGCGCCCGGGGCCTGGATCACCGCCCTGCAGCGCTACGGCACGCGCAGTTTCGCCGAGGTCGCGCAATACGCGATCCGCTTCGCGCGCGAAGGCTTCATCATGTACCCGTTCCTGGCGGACCGCCTGCAGGAAGCCGAGGCCAAGTACCGCCGCTGGCCGTCCAACGCCGCCATCTACCTGCCCGGCGGACGGCCGCCGCGCGTGGGCGAGCGCTTCGTGCAAAGCGATCTGGCCGCCAGCCTGCAATACATGGCGGACCAGGAGACCGCGACCGCCGGCTCGCGCGTACGCAAGCTGCAGGCCGCCCGCGATGCGTTCTACCAGGGCGACATCGCCAGCAAGATCGTCGCGTTCCACCAGGAGAACGGCGGCCTGCTCACCGCCGCCGACCTGGCCGGCTACGCGCCGACCATCGAGGCCCCGCTCAGCACGCGCTACGGCGACATGGACGTCTATGCGTGCAACTTCTGGTGCCAGGGCCCGGCCCTGCTGCAGGCCCTGAACATCCTGAAGTCGTTCGACCTCAAGGAGATGGGGCACAACAGCACGCGCTACATCCATCACGTGGCCGAAGCGCTGAAGCTGACTTTCGCCGATCGCGAGCACTATTACGCCGACCCGCGCTTCATCGACGTGCCCGCGCAGACGCTGCTGTCGGACGCCTACGCGCGGCAGCGCGCGCAACTGGTGCGAGCCGACCGCGCCTGGCCCGAAATGCCGCCGTGCGGCGAGATCGCGGGGTACGAAACGCTGCGCGCCATCCACGGCAATATTTCGCGCGAGATCGATCCCCCGCTGGATACCTCGTACGTGTGCGTGGTCGACCGCTACGGCAACGCCTTCTCGGCCACGCCCAGCGATGTGTCGAGCGACACGATCGTGATTCCCGGCACCGGGCTGTGTCCGTCCTCGCGCGGGTCCCAGTCGCGCGCCGATGCCAGCCATCCGGCCAGCCTGGCCCCGGGCAAGCGTCCGCGGCTCACGCCCAACCCCGCCATGGCCATCCAGCGCGGCAAGCGCATCCTGCCGCTGGGCAGCCCCGGCGGCGACAGCCAGGTGCAGGCCATGCTGCAGGTGCTGCTGAACATCACGCTGTTCGGCATGGATCCGCAGACGGCGATCGAAGCGCCGCGTTTCATTTCCTATAGCCATCCCGACTCGTTCGCGCCGCACGCCTACTACCCCGGCCGCCTGAACGTGGAAGGACGCATCCCGGCGCAGACCGAGCAGACCCTGGCCGCGCTCGGACACGACATGCAGCGCTGGCCCGATTGGCTCTGGCGCGCCGGCGGCGTCTGCGCCATCGACGCCGATCTCGAACAAGGCATCTACCAGGCCGGCGCCGACCCGCGGCGCGCGGCCGCCTACGCGCTGGGCTGGTAGGCGCCCCCCGTCACAAGACACCCCTCGCATACAACGACAAGGAGACTCCATGACTGTCATTTCCCGCTACCTGCTCGGCGCATTCGGCCGCAAAGCCCGCCTGGCCTGCGCCTCGGCCATGCTCGGGGCGGCCCTGCTGCCCGCCGGCGCCGCCAGCGCCGACACCTATCCGTCCAAGCCGGTGCGGCTGATCGTGCCCTACACGCCGGGCGGCGCGACCGACATGGTGGCGCGCATCGTCGCACAGCACCTGGGCGCTCGCCTGGGCCAATCGGTAATCGTCGAGAACAAACCCGGCGCGGGCGGCAACATCGGCTCGCAGATGGTCGCCTCGGCGCTTCCGGATGGCTATACGCTGCTGTTCTCGACCACCGCCAACGCCATCAACGAAAGCCTGTACAAGGACCTGCCGTTCGACTTCAAGCAGGCCTTCGAGCCGGTGACCCAGCTGGTGGAACTGCCCAACGTGGTCATCACCGGCCCGGACGTGCCGGTCAACTCGATCGCCCAGGTCATCGCGCTGGCCAAGAAAGACCCCAAGGCGCTGACGTACGCATCGGCGGGCACGGGCACCTCCACCCACCTGGCCACCGAACTGTTCAAGACCATGGCGGGCGTCAACATCCTGCACGTTCCCTACAAGGGCAGCGCGCCCGCGATGACCGACCTGCGCGGCGGCCGCGTGCAGCTGATGTTCGACAACATTCCCTCGGCCCTGCCGCAGGTACAGGCCGGCGCGGTGCGGGCGCTGGCGGTCACCAGCAGCCGCCGCAGCCCGGTGCTGCCGGACGTGCCGACCGTGGCCGAGGCCGGCGTGCCCGGCTACGAGGCGGTGGCGTGGCACGGCATTTCGGTACCAGCCAAGACGCCCGCCCCCATCGTCGAACGGCTCAGCGGCGAGATCGCCCAGGTCCTCAAGCAGCCCGAGGTCGTCAAGCAGCTGACCGCCATCGGCGCCACGCCGGTGGGCAGCACGCCGGCGCAGTTCCAGGCGCACATCGACAAGGAACTCGCGAAGTGGCAGAAAGTCGTCGCCGAGTCGGGCGCATCGCTGAACTAGGCTTGCGGGTGGCTACCGGGTGCGGGCCGCAAGCCCCGCAGCCCGGCCCATTGGTGTCCATGGACACGAATACGTGCTAAGTTCCAGCGCTATTCGTTCTCCGCGACGCATGGACCGTCTGCTGGCACCACCATGGAATACCCCCGCATCCCAGGCGCGGCGCTGCTTGCAGCCGCCTTGCTGGCCGGCCAGGCCTCGGCCGGCGAGGTGCGCGTGGCCGTGGCGACCAAGCTTGCCGAACCGATACGCCTGGTCGCCGCCAGTTTCGAAAAGGACACGGGCAACAAGGTGCATTACACCGTGGCGCCCACCAGCGCCTTCCTGCGGCAGATCGCCGAGGGCGCGGATTTCGACGTGCTGTTGCCGAACAACAAGGCGGCGCTGAGCGAACTCGAGGCTCTCGACCGGGTCGTGCCCGGGACGCGCCACACCTATGCCCAGAACGTACTGGTCCTGTGGTCGCCGTTCAAGGACTACGTCGACGACCAGGGGCAGGTGCTCAGGCGCAACCAATTCCAGCGCCTGTCGGTCGCCAGCCCCAACCGGGTCTATGGCCGGCCGGCGGCGCAGGTACTGGACAACCTGGGCCTCGCCAAGGCGGTCGAGGACAAGCTGGTCGAACGCCACGACCTCGCGCAGTCGCGCCAATTCGTCACGGCCGGCGGCGCCGACCTGGGGATCGTGACGCTGTCCCAGGTCTACGCCAACGGGAAACTCCAGCGCGGGTCGGCATGGCTGATTCCGCAAACGCTCTACGATCCGATCGAACAGCAGGCCGTCATCCTGAAGCCCGGACGCGACAATCCCGTGGCGCGTTCGTTCCTGTTCTACCTCAGGGGCCCCAAGGCCGGCTCCATCCTGATCTCCCACGGCTACCGCTACCAGCTGTTCTCCGAATCGCTCTGATCGGCCAGGCCCGCGGCCGCGGCTACACTGTGGAGCACCGACACCGGGCTCTCCACCTTGCTCCGCCTCCATCCATGTCACTGCATACCTGGCTGCTTTACCTGATCGCCGTCATCGGGCTGTCGCTGACGCCCGGCCCCAATACGCTGCTGGCCCTCACGCACGGCGCGATGCATGGCCACCGCAAGGCGCTTTGCACCATTACCGGCGGCGCGCTCGGCTTCACGCTGGTAATCGGCCTGTCCATGCTGGGCATCAGCGCCCTGCTCAAGGCCTGGTCGCCGGCGCTGATCCTGCTGAAATGGATCGGCGGCGCCTACCTCGTCTACCTGGGCATCCAGTTGTGGCGCGCACCGGCCGTGCCATTGCAGGCGCCGGCCGGATCGTCGTCGGCGCGCGGCGCGCGCCTGTTCTGCCAGGGCCTGCTGGCCGCCGTCTCCAATCCCAAGGCCCTGCTTTTCTTTGGCGCGTTCCTGCCGCAGTTCATCGACCCGGCGCGCAGCCTGGCTACCCAATTCGCCGTCATGGCCGCCACCTTCGCCGCCATGGAATTCGTGGTCGAGTACGGACTGGCGCGCGCGGCCCACAAGGTCAGGCCCTTCCTGCAGCGGGCCGGCCGGCGTTTCAACAAGACCTGCGGCGGCATGTTCGCCGCCATGGGGATCGCCCTGCCCGGCACGTAAGCGCCGCCTGCGACTTGAACCCGACAGCCGAAATCGTGTATAATTTTTTTCTTCGTTGAGCAGCGTGTGGGAATTTTCCAGACGGGGACTTCTGCGTTGCTTGGCCTTAAGCAGTACCCATGCGGGAATAGCTCAGTTGGTAGAGCGCAACCTTGCCAAGGTTGAGGTCGCGAGTTCGAGACTCGTTTCCCGCTCCAAACACCAAAAAGGGAAGCTAGCGGTTACCTGCCGTGCTTCCTTTTTTCTTGTAGCCTGCCGGCGCAATGGCAGAGTGGTTATGCAGCGGATTGCAAATCCGTGTACGTCGGTTCGATTCCGGCTTGCGCCTCCAAACACTTCAAGGCCCGCCGCGTCGCGGGCCTTCTTGTTCCAGGATGCGGGTTTGGCGCCCTGCGCATCTGGTTACCCTTCCCTACCTCTGCGTACCCAAGATTTGCGCGCGCGTTGCTAACGTGTGGCCGTCGCAATTACGTCCGCACGCCCATGCCTACCCTGCATTTTCCCCGTCCGTCGGCGCGCCACGGAGCCCGCCTGCTGCTGGCGCTGGTTGCGCTGACCCTGGCCTGCGCGCCCATGATGGCGCGCGCCGACGATGATGACGACGATGACGATTACCGCCCGCGCCGCGAATACAAGGAAAAATACTGGGACGGCGCGTGCAAGGTCGAGCGCAAGTGGAAACGCAACGGCGAGTACCGCGAAAAGCGCAAATGCCCGGGCTACCGGTCCGGCTATGACTATGGCTATGCGCAGCCAGCCATGGTGCCGATGATCCCCGCCAACCCTGCCATCATCATCAGCGCGCCGCCCATCGTGATCCGGCCGTAGCGCGGCCCGGCGCGCGCGCTTGCCTATAATGGCGGCCGGAATCCGTCCCGTGGCGCTATGGATCAACTGGTAAAAGACGCTTTGGCCCGCTGGCCCGACGTGCCGGCAGTGTACGGCTGGCTGTCGCTGGACGCCCGCGGCCGCTGGCACCTGCATCCGCAAGGCGACGCGGCGCGCGGCGCCCCGGGAGAGTCCATCACCAGCCCGCAGATCCTCACCTTCATCGGCCGCAACTACGAATGCGATGCGCAGGGCAACTGGTTTTTCCAGAACGGCCCGCAGCGTGTGTATGTGCGCCTGGATGCGGCGCCGCTGATCCTGCGCCGCGCCGACGAATTCCCCGGCCTGCAGACCCATACCGGCCAGGCCGTCACCGCCGTGCGGCAGTGGTGGCTGGACGACGAGGGGCGCCTGTACGCATCCACGGCGGCGGGCCCCGGGCTGGTCGAAGACCGCGAACTGGCGCCGCTGCTGGCGCAGTTGCACGTGGACGGCCAGGCGCTGGCCGACGTGCTGGAAACAGGCTGGCCCGAACCGGGCCGGCCGCCCCTCATGGTGTCGCACCCTGCCTGGCCGAACACCGCGCCGCTGCATGGCGTGGCCAGCGGCGATGTCGCGCGCCGCCTGGGCTTCGTGGCCAACCCGGCCAAGCCCGCCTAGGGCCTGCCGCGCCGTCCTCAGGCGCGCGGACGCGGCAGGAGCGCGGCCTTGCCATTGCCCAGCAGCGTCAGCGCCGCGGCACCGACCGCCAGGAAAACCGGATACTCCCAGCCCCCGCCCGGATTGCCGAACGCCCAGCCATTGCCCGCGTGCACCGTGGCGGCAGCCAGCAATTGCACGGCGGCAATGGCCGCAACCCAGCGCGGGTAGATACCCAGGATCAGCAGCACCCCGCCAACGATCTCGAAGTACGTCACGGGATAGGCCAGCCAGCCGGCAAACCCCACCTTGGCGAAGAACTGGGCCGTGCCGGGCAGCGTGAACACGAGCAGCTTGGTCAGGCCATGGGCCAGGTACATCACGCCCAGCGCCAGTCTCAGCAACAGGACGGCATAGGGAGCCGTACGGGAATCGATCATGTCTTTCTCCAATGGGCGCGCCGGACGGCGCGCCAAGCCCGGGCATTGTCTCGATTCCCGAAATGAAGATAAACATGCAAAATAGCAAATCATTGTTGTCAAAGCAGGAACAATAGTGGACACGCACACTGCCATGCAGACCTTCGCCCGGGTGGTAGAACTCGGCTCGTTCGCCGCGGCCGCCGACAAGACGGACCAGGCCCGCTCGGTGGTGACGCGCCAGGTCGCCTTTCTCGAGCGGAAGTACGGGGTACGGCTGCTCAACCGCACCACGCGCAAGCTGAGCCTGACCGACGCAGGACGGGCGTTCTACGACCGCATCCGGCCGGTGCTGGCCGAACTGGCCGAGCTCGACCTGGCCTTGCAGGCCCAGGGCAGCCAGCCTGCCGGACGGCTGCGCATCAGCGCGCCGGTGTCGTTCGGCGTACTGCACCTGGGCCCGGCCATCGCCGACTACCTGCTGCGCTACCCCGAAGTGGTCATCGACCTGGATCTCAACGACCGGGTCGTCGACCTGGTGGAGGAAGGATACGACGTGGCGGTGCGCATCGGCCCGCTGGTCGACTCCTCGCTGGTGGCCCGGCCGCTGGCGCCGCAGCAGCTGGTGGCCTGCGCCGCCCCGGCCTATCTCGAACGCTACGGCGCGCCTGCGCAACCGGAGGACCTGCGCCGCCATCGCTGCCTGCACTATGCCTATGCCAGCACCGGCAACGACTGGCACTTCGAAAAGGACGGCCAGACCCACGTGGTGCGCGTCAACGCCACCTTCCGCGCCAATAACGGCGATGTGCTGCGCACCGCCGCGCTGGCCGGCCACGGCATCATCCTGCAGCCCGAATTCCTGGTGGGCGAGGACCTGCGCGCCGGCCGCCTCACGGCGCTGCTGACCGACTACCGCCATTCGCTCATCACGATGATGGCCGTCTACCCCCACCGGCGTTTCCTGTCGCCCAAGGTCCGCTCGTTCGTCGAGCACCTGGAAAAGCGCTTCGGCGGCGCGCGCCAACCGTTAGAATCGCGTTCATGAGCGCCCAACAGTCCCTCCAGTATTTCCCCGCGCCGCGCCGCGCGCGCTTTTGCAGCCAATGCGGCTCGCCGGTCGATCACCGCGTGCCCGAGGGCGACAACCGCGCCCGCGACATCTGTGACCGCTGCGGCGCCATTCATTACCAGAATCCTCGCATGGTGGTGGGCACCGTTCCCGTCTGGGAGAACCGCATCCTGCTGTGCCGGCGCGCCATCGAGCCGCGCTACGATACCTGGACGCTGCCGGCGGGCTTCATGGAGCTGGGCGAAAGCACCGCCCAGGGCGCCGAACGCGAAACCCTCGAGGAATCGGGCGCCCGCATCCGGCTGGGCCAGCTGTATACGGTGATCGACGTGCCGCAGGTCGAGCAGGTGCACTTCTTCTACCTGGCCGAGGCGCTCGGGCCGGGCCTGGACCCCGGACCGGAAAGCCTGGAGGCGCGCTATTTCGACGAGGCGGAAATCCCCTGGGACGATTTGTCGTTCCGCACCGTGGTCACCACGCTCAGGCGCTATCTGGAAGACCGGCGCAAGGGCGAATTCCCCACCCACCACTACAGCCTCGAATCGCACCGCTGATCCCTTGAAACTGCCCTGGCTGGCCGCCGACACGCCGTTTCCCCCGGTCGAACAAGCGCTGCGCGATCCCGACGGATTGCTGGCCGCGGGCGCCGACCTGTCGCCCGAACGGCTGGCCCAGGCCTATGCGCACGGCATTTTCCCCTGGTACGCGGAGGGCGAACCCATCCTGTGGTGGAGCCCGGACCCGCGCATGGTGCTGGCATGCGCCGACTTCGCGCCCTCGCACTCGCTGCGCAAGCGCCTGCGCGCCTTGGCCCGCACCGAACACGACCCCGCCGCGCGCCTGCAGGTGCGCGTCGACACGGCCTTCGCCAGGGTCCTGCACGAGTGCGCCGCGCCGCGCCACGGCCAGCCCGGCACCTGGATCAGCCCGGCCGTCCAGCAAGCCTATCACAGCTGGCATGCGGCGGGATTCGTGCACAGCATCGAAACCTGGATAGACGGCGAGCTGGCCGGCGGCCTGTACGGCGTCAGCCTGGGGCGCATGTTCTATGGCGAATCGATGTTCGCGCGCGCCACCGACGCCTCCAAGATCGCCCTGGCGCACCTGGTGGCTTTCCTGCGCCGCCACCAGGTGGCCTGGATCGATTGCCAGCAGCAGACCGGCCACCTGGCGCGCCTGGGCGCGCGTCCGGTGCCGCGCGCGCGCTTCATCGAACACATCGCCCATGCCGTCGCGCAACCCCGCCTGCCGTGGCGCAGCGGCCGGCTCGACAGCGCCGGCATGCTGCATCCGCTGCCGCCGGCCAACGGCGTTATGATGTAAGCCACGTGCCGGCGACCAGACGCCGGCATGCCCGACATGAGCCAGCTAAAAGAACTCCCCTTCTCCACGCTGCAGTTTTATGCCACTGCCCCCTACCCCTGCAGCTACCTGCCAGGCAGGCAGGCGCGTTCGCAGGTGGCGGCGCCCGGGCACCTGATCAACACCGGCACGTACTCGCAACTGGTGGAACAGGGCTTTCGCCGCAGCGGCCTGTTCACCTACCGGCCCCATTGCGACAATTGCCACGCCTGCGTGCCGGTGCGCGTCGATGCGGCCCGCTTCGAGCCCAACCGCACGCAGCGCCGCGCCTGGCGCAGCCACCAGGCGCTGCGCGCCTTCGTGGCCGAACTGGCCTGGTCCCCCGAGCACTACGACCTGTACACCCGCTACCAGCAAGGGCGCCACCCCGGCGGCGGCATGGACGAAGACAGCCGCACCCAGTATGCGCAGTTCCTGCTGACCACGCGCGTCAACACGCGCCTGGTGAAATTCCGCACGCCGCAGGGCCAGCTGGCCATGATCTCCATCATCGACGTGCTCGACGACGGCCTGTCGTCGGTCTACACCTTCTACGACCCCGACATGGCCGGCAGCCTGGGCACCTACAGCATCCTGTGGCAGATCGAACAGTGCCGCACGCTGGACCTGCCCTGGCTGTACCTGGGCTACTGGATCGCCGACAGCCGCAAGATGGCCTACAAGGCCAATTTCCGGCCGCTGCAGATGCACGTGGACGGCGCCTGGCGCGAAACGCCGCCCTGAGCACGCGCGGGGCGGCAAAGTCGATCTACAATTCCGCCCCATGTCTATCCTCTTCCACGCCTACCCCCTGGCCCGCCCGGCGCTGTTCGCCATGGACGCGGAAACCGCGCACGAAGTCACGCTTGCCCAGCTGCAGCGCGCCTACGACTGCGGCCTGACCCGCAAGCTGCTGCACGCCCAGCCCGAGGCGCCCGCCACGCTGATGGGCCTGTCGCTGCGCAACCCGGTGGGGCTGGCGGCCGGCCTGGACAAGAATGGCGCCCACATCGACGCGCTGGGCAACCTGGGCTTCGGCTTCGTGGAAGTAGGCACCGTCACCCCGCGCGCCCAGCCCGGCAACCCCAAGCCGCGCATGTTCCGGCTGCCGCGCGCCAACGCGCTGATCAACCGCCTCGGCTTCAACAACCAGGGGCTGGATGCCTTCATCGCCAATGTGCAGCGCAGCCAGTGGCGCTCGCAGGGCGGGATCCTGGGCCTGAACATCGGCAAGAACGCCGACACGCCCATCGAACGCGCGGCCGAGGACTACCTGATCAGCCTGGCCGGCGTCTATCCGCACGCCGACTACGTGACCGTGAACATTTCCTCCCCCAATACCAAGAACCTGCGCGCGCTGCAGGGTGGCGACGAACTGTCGGCGCTGCTGGGGCAACTGCAGGAGCGGCGCCTCGCGCTGGCCGACCAGCACCAGCGCCACGTGCCGCTGGCGGTCAAGATCGCCCCTGACCTGAGCGACGACCAGATCGACGCCATCGCCGAGATCCTGCCGCGCCATGGCATCGACGGCGTCATCGCCACCAACACCACGCTGGCGCGCGATGCCGTGCAAGGCCTGCCGCACGCCGAGGAAGCCGGCGGCGTATCGGGCGCGCCGGTCCATGAACTGTCGCTGCGTGTCATCGAACGGCTGCGCAGCCGCCTGGGCGACGCGGTGGCCATCATCGGTGTGGGAGGCATTCTCTCGGGCCGCCAGGCCAGCGAGAAAATGGCCGCCGGCGCCCAGGCGGTGCAGCTGTATACCGGGCTGATCTACCGCGGGCCGGCGCTGGTCGGCGAATGCGTGCGGGCACTGGCCCAAGGCAGCCGCTGAGGCGGGATCCCGAGCGGGCATGAGCCCCAAGAGGACTTTTTGCCTTGGGCAAAAAAAGAGGCCACCCGAAGGTGGCCCGAATTCCAGCTCTGCTCTGTCACTCAACAGTACTACAGTATGGGCTGTCGCAACAGCCCCCTGGTACGATCAGGCGGCGCGGCGATTGCGGCCCGCGGCCTTGGTCGCGACCTCGGCGGCGTCGCTGGCAGCCTTGAAAGAGGCATTGGCGGCGGCGTTCAGGTTGCTTTCGGCGACTTCGGCGGCCTGCTTGGCAGCCTTGGTCAGCGAATCGTAGGCGCTGTTGGCCGTCGCCAGCGACGACTTGATCAGGGCCACGGCGCTTTCCGAGCCGGTGGGCGCGTTCTTGGAGAACTGCTCGACCGCTTCGGTCAGCTGCTGTTGGCCTTCGGCGATCTGGGCCTCGGCCAGCTGGGCCAGTTCGGCTTGCACGCCGGCCACGATGTCGTATACATGCTTGCCATAGGCCAGCGCCTTTTCGGCGCCCGGCTGCACCAGGCCGCTGGTGAACGAGGCAACGTCTTGCGGATCCTTCAGCTCAGCCGCTTGCTGCGACTGCTGGGCGACTTCGTCCAGCGTGGCGCGCACGACCTTCAGATTCAGGTCGACCAGCTTTTCGAAACCGGCGAACATGGCCGATTGCGCGGCGACCAGCGAGTTGACGGTGGCTTTCTGGCGGGCCAGAACTTGTTGGGGGATGGCGCTCATAGGTATCTCCTGTCAGGGTCCGGCCGGGCCGGAAAATTTCACGACGGTCTGTGACGACAAAACGTGCGCGGATCTGATAGGAAAATTCACCGCCGGCGCGTTTGCTGCATTGCACAATTGCCATTCTACGGACCTAAAAAGTCTTGTCAAGCACTTTTTGTGCGTCGCAACAATTGCTTGCCGGACTCCCCGTGGCGCAACCTGCGTCCCCCTTTTTCTGCAGCCAGGATTAATCCGGTTGGGGGATACCCGCAATGACGCTGTTTCGATTGTTTTCTACACTTCCGACAGCCTGACGGCATTACCCTCATCGACCGTCAGACATAACAAGAAAGGCCAACCCGGCCCGAATCAACCGCAGCCATACCAACTGCATTGGAGACCTCATGCCCCCCATTTCCCGTAAGCTCTCGGCCCTGTTCGCCGCCGTCGCCCTGACCGGCGCGGGCACTGCCCTGGCGGAGTATCCCGAGCGCCCCGTGAACATGGTCGTGCCGTTCGCGGCAGGCGGTCCTACCGACAACGTGGCCCGCTCGCTGGCCGAATCCATGCGGCCGACCCTGGGCGAAACCGTCGTGGTCGAGAACAAGGGCGGCGCCGGCGGCACCATCGGCACCACCCAGGTGGCGCGCGCCCAGCCCGACGGCTACTCGATCCTGCTCATGCACGCCGGCTTCTCGACCGCGCCCTCGCTGTACAAGAACCCCGGCTACGAGCCCTACACCAGCTTCGAGCCCATCGGCCTGGTGGTGGACGTGCCGATGACCATCATTGCCCGCGGCGATTTCCCGCCCAACAACATCAAGGAACTGGCCGAGTACGTCAAGAAGAACGCCGACAAGATTTCACTGGCCAATGCCGGCATCGGCGCGGCCAGCCACTTGTGCGGCACCATGCTGGTCGAGGCGCTGGGCGTCAACCTGCTGACCATTCCCTACAAGGGCACGGCGCCGGCCATGAACGATCTGCTGGGCACGCAGGTCGACCTGATGTGCGACCAGACCACCAATACCACGCAGCAGATCACCAGCGGCAAGGTGAAGGCCTACGCGGTCACCAGCCTCAAGCGCGTGCCCACCCTGCCCGACCTGCCCACCATGGACGAGTCCGGCTACAAGGGTTTCGAAGTGGGTATCTGGCACGGCATGTGGGCCCCCAAGGGCACGCCCAAGCCGGTGGTCGACAAGCTGGTCAAGAGCCTGCAGGCCGGCCTGGCCGATCCCAAGTTCCAGGAGCGCATGAAGCAGCTGGGCGCCGAGGTGCTGACCAACGAGGCCAATCCCGAGGCGCTGCAAGCCAAGGTCAAGCAGCAGGTGCCGCAATGGGCCGAGCTGTTCAAGAAGGCGGGCGTGGAAAAGCAATAAAGGCCGCGTCCCAATGCGGCCGGGCCGCGCATCGCGCGGCCCGGCCGGCCGATCGGGCGAGGCCTGCGCGCCCGCCGTTTCGCGGAATGCGATTCAGACCGGCGCCGGAAACAACGTCACCAATCGTTCGTTCAACACATCCAAGGCACTGCCGCTGCCTGCCCAGGCCAGATCCTCCGCCAGCAGGACGGCTCGCGCCCCTTGTCCGTCGTTGGAAATCAGAACGTATACCTGGCCGAGGCGGGGAACGGCCGACGCCTGGACTGCTGCGTTGTAGTCGAACGAAACCACACTGCCCGCCCCCGCATCGTGACGCGTTATGCGCGTACTGCCGCCTCCCGGCACATCCTTGCCCAGATAGGCAATGACCGCCCGGTCGTAGGTCGCGGCGATGCTGACCAAGTCGTCATTGCGCATCGGCGCCGGGATTGAGATCGGCGCGTACCCCATCGCCAAATGGGCCTGGTAAAGCGCCTGTACGCCTTCGCGCGCAGTCGCCCAATCCCCGAGTTCGGTCGACTTGCCAGTGTGGTAGAAGGCCAGGTAGCCCTCCTTGACCCCAACCATCGTCGTGCACCCGCTCAAGGAGCCGCCAGTCAGGATGAGCGGCGTCGCGACGGGAACAGTGTCGAGCCTCACGCGCACCCCGATCGCCCCTTCATCGCCGTTCTCGATGCTGATGATCCGCACATTGTCGGTCAGCATGACCTTGCGTGCCGCTGCGGGCGCGCCGTACGCATATTCGATCTCAGCCCCCGTCCACGATTGAATATAGCCATGGACAGGCCCGTCGACCGGCCTGAAGACGCTGGCGTCGAGCGCACGCGGCGCGGACATGCGCACCGGGCGGTCGTAACGCACGAACGAAATATCCAGCCCCGGAGGAAGATCGATGTCGCGCCTGCCGCCCAATGGCGGCCTGGCGCGCAGCGGGGAAATATCCCCATGGTTGAGCAATCCGATATCGGTATTTGCGTAATCCAGGCGCGTCGGGCTGATGGCGGCAGGACCGAAGTTCCATACCAGCGGCCCCCCGCCGGAAGCCTGTCGCCATGCGGGAAATATATCGTTCACGAACGACTGGAATATCGCGGGCGACGATTCCGAATAGGCGCCCAGCATGACGAAAAGACCGGTGCTGGCGGGATTCCCGATACCGCGTTCGAGCTGGGCGACGTTCGAGATATCGAACACATTGCCCAGCAGCCGGGGCGAAACGGCCTCCACGACCTCACTGGCCGTCGCGGCATGGCCCAGGCTGAGCAGGTGGAACGCCATCAGGTCGACAAAACGCGCATTTTCATAGCCGAGCCTGGCATGCAAATCGACAATGGCATCCAGATACAACTCCATCCGAGCCTGCCTGCCCAGCGACGTGTTCCGGTCCACTGCGTTAAACAGCGTTGCGACATCGTCGAGGTCATATCCCGCCCGGTACAGCACGTCATTGACCGGACTCAGATCGCCGATATAGGCCCTGACCTCCTGCAGGCGTCGCCCGATGCGCTGGCGAAGGCCGGCGTCCGGCTCGCCGAAGAAAATCCGGATCGCCGCGTCCATATCGGATTCAGCGCGCGGCGACGCAAGCCTGCTCCTGCAGGTATCGATATGCCTGAGCGCCACACGCCTCGCCTGGTTGAGCAGGCGGCGCATCGGCGCGGCCTGCTCGGCGGCAAGGGCGACCAGATTACGCGTGCGGATGCGTCCGAAGATTTCCGGCGCCCCACCCCGGCCAGGGACATCCAGATGCGTCTCCCAGTGGCCTTGCCCGTTCAGCCGAACCGGAACGGTATAGGTCAGCCTCGGCGGCAAGCGCCCATTGACCACGCGCCAACCATGCGTGTATGCATCCCAGATGACTCTGTAGGCATTCCCGGATTCGACGATGAAGTGCTCGGTGCGCTCGCTCAACGGTCCCAAGCCGCGCGTGTAGATGCCCTCAAACCTGCCGCCCGACGTGGACTCGACCAAACCGGTGGCGTCCACGCCGGCCATCCGCCATTCGCTTGCCAATTGGCCCCCCGTGCGCCCGGCCGAGGAACTGGCAGCGGAGAATGCCTGCCGCAGGAAGGCCTGGTTACGCCCGCCGACCGTAGTGGCGCTCACGAATCCCGCGACAAGCCGACGGATCGGCACGGGCTCGAAGATCTCATACAGATCGACGAGCAGCGAACGCGACAGGCGCAACCCGCTGGCTCCGATCAATGCCGGAAGCTCCTTGAGCACCGAACGCCACAAGCGCTGCCCGCTCAACCCCGCGATGCGTTGCCGCACCACGAAATTGCGCAGGTTGCCATACTGGGTACAGGTGAAACTGCCCAACTTCCCTCCTATGCTGAACACCGAGGCAAGCAAGGAAATCGAATCAAAGACGATGCTCCCCACATCGACCCGATAGGAACGATCCTGGGTCGAAAAGAATATTTCCCGGTAGAACGGCACGATCCAGAAGGCGAACTTCTGCCATTCGCTGGGTTTGTACAAAGCGGACTTCGCGTGCGCCGCGAGGTCGTCCAGACTGTGCCTCAGGGCAACGGAAACAGCGAATAGCGGCACACCCAGCGCGCCTGCGGGCAGCCTGTACTCTTGCCGATACCCGAAATACCAGCATTTCTTGACATCCAGCCCCGGATTGCTCCGCCTCAATTTGAGGAGGTAGTTGTCGCGCAGACTTGGCCCTTCAGTCGCGGGGCCGCCGAGAAACCACCCGCCCGTTCGACGGCCGGTTCGAAAGCGGCCTTGCGGCTCGGCAAGGGCGGCCAGCGTAGGATTCTGCATCACCTCAGCGTTCGCAAGGACATCAGACCAAAGCTCACCGTTGATGTTCGATACCAACAGCCAGCTGGAATCATGGAGCTGGAACATGGTGAAAAGACCCGGCAGATCGGTCAGCGGCGGCCGCCCCAGGCAATATTCAATGCCCCTGTTGTGATTTTCGATTCCACGCGCGATCAGCCCTGGCTGCGATGTCAGCACCTTGTAGTGCCGTACTTTCTGCAGGGGAAGGCACCATTGATCGACCGTCATCCGCGAGCCCAGGGCCAGAATCCGCGCCAGCCGCTGCGCCTCGAGTATGCTGTATTGATCGATATAGTCGTTGAACTGGGCCGCATACTCCGCGTAGCTGGCGAACGCGTCGCTATCGCGAAAATCGGTAAAACTGATGAAGCCCCGAGGCTCCGGCTCCTGGTCGCCAAGCAGCATGCCCGCGGTTTCCTGCTCCAGCCTTCTGAATCGCGCAAGCACGCCAAGGGGCCGAAACCTGGCCAATACGACGGGCAACGTGCGCTGCGCGCTCTCGAGATCGCAGAGCACGCCCGCGATCAACGCGGCGGCCATGGATACATAAGCCGCGTCATTGGCTGCTCCACTGGCCACGATTTCGTCGTACTCGCCAGCCGCAACCGCCGGCATCGTAGAGGCGTTGCCGCGCCGCGCCCCCAGCAACCGCAAGGCCTCGCGCTTGATGAACCGAAGAGCCAGCGCATTGCGGTAATCGCCGTAGACGCGCACATCGCGCAAGGCGGCGTAGTCGAGCGCGAACGCCGCCTCGAGCAGATCAACCCGCGCCTGCTGGGTCGCGGCCAGATGAAACTTGGCGATTTCCCACGCATCAAGTTTGCGTGGCATCTCGTCTCCCGGGCTATCGACCGAGCCTTGCGCCCGGATGCGCAGTTGGGCATGCAGGCAATCCGCCAATGCATCGGCATACGCCAGATCGGCAACGGTGCGCATATACCCTGCATCCGCGACCACGCCATATGGGCCGGATGCCTGGAAAATCGCCTGCTCGCCCCGATTGATGCCGTCGCGGCACAAACGCCATACGTCGTGTTCGGCGGTATCCAGACTGCCGTCGTCCGGCTCTCCGTCCATGCGGCGTTCGATGCTTTCGGCGAGCGCCTGCTCGTAGATGTCGGCATCCAGATCGACGGTGCCGGCCAATTCGTCGTAGGCGAACCATAGCGGGTGTTCGAACACCGAGCCCAGACGTCCCGAACGATCCACCGGACGCTGGCGGCGGCGCTTGAGGTACGCCGCCGCCAGCGGATGCGGCACGCGATTCAGTAGGTAGTAGATCTCGTAGCGCGCCTTGACATACTCGAATACCAGGTCGCTGATCGCAGTGCGGGACAAGGCGGCGATCAACACGCCGAGATAGACATCGAGTCCGATCAACCACTGCAGGATCAATGACTCAGGCTCGAGACGAGCACGAATCGCCACCTGCATTTTCTTCAAATTGGAAACCGCCACCGGGCGGTACTTGGGATAATAGAACCATGTACGAGCATCCTGGCCGATGGGTTCATCCCCGTTGGGCGCTTCGCTAAACAGCGCGAATTCGGCCTTCTCTCGTTTGGCCCGTCCACCCGCAAGATCCCCGGACTCTTCCGAGGGCAGCGCCAGCAACTCTTCCACCACGCCGTCGTAGCCTACAAGCGCCATGTCGACAAGTTGCCGCAATGCCGATTCATCTTTATCCACGTTTGTTTGCCCCTGACCGGAAACCGGAAACGACCCCAGGTCGCCTGTTAGTCAGGCTAGCAAACACACAAGAACCGGCCCATCGGATGCGCAGCCATCTCCCAGCCGAACGCTCCGGAGATCAGGACGCCGCACCAACGGTTACGGTGCGATCGCAGCCACGCCTGCACGCACCGCCTTATCGCCAGGCCAGGCCGGACTCAGGCAGCCGCTGGCGCGTGGATCCCGTTGACGCCGGGCTCGTAGCCGAGCGCCTCGGAAATGCTGGCGGCGGCATCGACCAGCAGGCGTATCCATTCGTCCTGCAGGCGCTCGGCCGGGGCCGAAATGGACAGGCCCGCGACCAGCTTGCCGGTGTCGTCGTAGATGCCAGCGGCGATGCAGCGTACGCCCAGTTCCAGCTCTTCGTTGTCGCGCGCGTAGCCGTGCCGGCGCACCAGGGCCAGCTCGCGCTCGAGGCGGTCGAGCTCGGTCAGGCTGTTGCGGGTGTGCCCGGCCAACCCGGTACGCAGCGCATAGGCGCGCACCAGCCGCGTATCGTAGGTGGACAGGAACAGTTTGCCGGTGGAGGTCAGGTGCAGGGGCGCCCGCCCGCCGATGGCGCGCACCACCTGCATGCCGGAGCGCTCGCTCCAGGCCCGGTCGATATAGACGATTTCGTCGCCTTGCTGGACCGACAGGTTGATCGTCTGCCCGGTCTGCTTGTGCAGCGAACGCATGGCGCCGATGGCCGCCTCGCGCACATTCAGCCGCCCCTTGACCAGCGAACCGAGCTCCAGCAGGCGCATGCCCAGCTGGTACAGGCCGTTGTCGACCCGCTCGACATAGCGCCCTACCACCAGGTCATTGAGAATGCGGTGCGCGGTGGAGGCATGCAGGCCGGTAGTGGCCGACAGTTCCTTGAGCGTGACGGGTTCGGGCTGGGCCGCGAGCGCATCGAGCAGGCGCATGGCGCGGTCGATCACCTGGATGGCGATGGGATGCTGGCCGGCGCCATCGTCGGAGTGAGACCCCGGCCCCCTGGCTGTAGCGTTCGGAATACGGGACATAGTGGTTACGGATAGATGCCGCCCCGGGGCGGCGCCGATGCGGCACCGCAACAAGGAGCAGATTTATCGTATTGTGAAATCTATAAAGCCGTTTGGCAACCGCTATTTTTCTCGTCCCCCTATTTTCAGCAGAACGTCAGCATGACGTCAACTCATCGTCAGTTTTGAGCTGGCGGAGCCAGTTTTCCGCCCAGGCGCACCACCTCGGCGCGCAGGAAGGCCAAGGCTTGCGCCGCCGCCTCGGGTTCGCCCTTGACGCCCAGGTCGATATGCGATGGCCCGCCCGTCTCGCCCACGCTGGGCAGGCTGAAGGCGCGCACGCCCGGCCAGCGCTGCTCGATTTCCACCATGGCCGGCGTGATGCGCGACTCGGGCATGTCGAACACCAGGAACGAATGTTCGGCATGCCGCACCTGGTGATGCAACGCGCGGTAGCGGGTATCCAGGGTCCATTCCAGCATGGGCCAGGCCATCACGGGAAAGCCCGGCACGAACGTATGGTCGCGCACGAAGAAGCCAGGAATGCGGTTGTACGGGTTGGGCACGATCTCGCAGCCTCGCGGGAACATTCCCATCTGCAGGCGCTGCTGGTTTTCCGGCGTGCCCATGTCGGCCGTACCCTGCCCCTTGGCGGCCATTTCGGCCGCGCGCAGCGCGATCGCCTGTTCGGCCTCGGGATGCAGGGCCAGCGGCAGGTCCAGCGCCTCGGCCGCGGCCTGGCGCGTGTGATCGTCGGGCGTGCCGCCGATGCCGCCACACGAAAAGACGATATCGCCGCTGGCGAAGCTGCGCCGCAAGACGGCCGCCAGCGTGGCGCGATCGTCGGGCAGGAGTTCGGCCCAGGACAGCTTCAGGCCGCGTGCGCCCAGCAGTTCGACCACCTTGGAAAAATGCTTGTCCTGGCGACGGCCGGAGAGGATCTCGTCGCCTACGATGATGAGCCCGATGCGGCGGGCGGATTCGGCTGCCATGTCTGGTTTCCGGAAAAAATGAGGCCCCCCCGGGGGGGCGTGCAGGGCAATGCGCTAGACGTCGATCGTGCGTTCCTGGCGCAGGCGCTGCAGGGCGTCCAGGCCATAGTGCGCATACACCAGCCCCGAGAACACGGGCAGGATGATCCAGGCCGGCGGCAGCAGGTTGAGCAGCGAACAGACCAGTCCGATCAGCCAGAACCCGCTGTTGTGGCGCTTGAGCAGGATGGCGCGTTCGGCCGGGCTGGCGTGTTCAACGATGGCATCCAGGCGCAGCATGCGGGTGAAGGCGAACGCCCACCAGAACACCGACAGGATCACCGCCATGGGCGGGATCAGCCAGAAGGGCAGCGTCAACAACCAGCCGGCGCCGAACGCCAGGCTGACCCATAGCGCGTTCCAGACGCTGACCGCCGTGGCGTTCCTGCCCTGGCGGGCCAGGCCGGCATATTCCCGGCCGCCGACATGCCGCAGCACCAGCGGCATGACGAACACCGCCGCGATGGCCAGGCCCAGGATGCCGGAGATCGGCAGCAGGATCGCCGCCGCGATGACGGGCACCAGGTAGATCTTGAGCGAGAACAGCCCCGCCGCGACCATCCAGTCGTCGACCTGGTTGATGGCCTGCCACTGCGATGCCTCGAAGCGCAGCCACTCGTTCAGGGGCGTCCAGAACAGCCACAGCAACAGGATGGCGCCCAGCAGCGCGATCAGGAACGGCAGCAGCACCGCGAACAGCATGTTGGGATGGCACTGCGATACCAGCGCCCGCTTGAAGGCCCGCGCGATGCCGGCGGCGCCCGTGGCGGCGTTGCCGGCGGGCGGGATGATCGATTCGGGACGGGGTACAGTCATGGCGCGGCCGGAGAACGGATATGCCGGCTATGATAGTCAAACACGCTGCGATTTGCCCACAATGCCGCTACACGTACCTGGTTCCGACATCCCCACCCTGCGCGCCGCCCTGGCGCGCTCCGACGCCTGGCTGGTTGCCTGCTTCTGCGCCGCCTGGTGCGATACCTGCCAGCAATACCGGCCCAAGCTGCTGGAGCTGGCGCGGGCTCGGCCGGGACATACCTTTGCGTGGATCGACATCGAGGACCACCCGGACCTGCTGGGCGAGGAAGACGTCGAGAACTTCCCGACGCTGCTGGTGCAGGCGCATGGCAAGGTGCTGTTCTATGGCCCGATGCTGCCGCATATCGGCCATCTGGAGCGCCTGCTCGACAGCCTGGATCCGCAAGGCAGGCCCGTGGCAACCGGCCTGCCCGACGTGGCGCGGCTGCTGGCCGCGGCCTGAAGCGGCGCCGCTCAGCCCTTGCGGCTGCCGCCCAGCAGCACTGCCAGTTGGCGCTTGGGCGCGTTGCTGCGCCCTTCCTGCTTGGGCGTCTCGGGCGAGGCCGGCTGGCCGTTGGCAGGCTCGTAAGGCTTGTAGAAGAGTTCGTCGACCGGCTGGCGCGGCGCGGCCGCGCCTGAAGTGCGGCGTTCGCCGCGGTGGCGGTCGGCGCCACGCTCGCGCGGGGCGTCGCGGTCGCGGCCATGGCTGCGCGCAACCAGGTCGGCCGGCAGTTCCAGCTTGCCGCGCGGCACCTGGCGCTTGATCAGCTTCTCGATGTCGAGCAGATAGCGCTCTTCGTCGGCGGTGAACAGGGCGATCGCCTCGCCCGACGCGCCGGCGCGGCCGGTGCGGCCGATCCGGTGGACATAGTCTTCGGCGTTGTACGGCAGGTCGTAGTTGATGACGCAGGGCACGCCGGCCACGTCCAGGCCGCGCGCCGCGACGTCGGTCGCCACCAACACTTCCAGATCGCCGGCCTTGAACGCCTCGAGCGCCTTCATGCGGTCGCCCTGGGTCTTGTCGCCGTGGATCGACTCGGCCTTCACGCCGTCACGCTCGAGCTGGCGCGCCAGCCTCGCGGTGCCGATCTTGGTGTTGGAAAACACGATGACCTGCTTCAGGCCGCGCGACTTGACCAGGTGCACCACCGCCGCCCGCTTGGTATCGCCATGCATCTGGTAGGCGATCTGCGTGACGGTGTCGGCCGTGGCGTTGCGCGCGGCGACTTCGATCTCCACCGGGTGGTTCAGGTACGAACGGCCCAGCTTGCGGATTTCATTGCTGAACGTGGCCGAGAACAGCAGCCCCTGGCGCTGCGCCGGCAACAGGCGGATGATGCGTTCGAGATCGGGCAGAAAGCCCATGTCGAGCATGCGGTCGGCCTCGTCGAGCACCAGGATGCCGACCTGGCTGAGGTTGACGTTCTTCTGCTCGACGTGATCGAGCAGGCGCCCCGGCGTGGCCACCAGGACTTCGCAACCGCGCCGCAGGGCTTCCTTCTGCGGACCGATGTCCACGCCGCCGAACACCACGGCGCTGCGCAGCGGCGTATGCAGGCTGTAGCGCTTGACGCTTTCGTAAACCTGGTCGGCCAGTTCCCGCGTGGGCGTGAGAATGAGGGCCCGCACCGGGTGGCGCGCCGGCGATGCGCTGGTATTGGCCAGCGGCATCAGGCGATGCAGGATCGGCAGCGTGAATGCCGCCGTCTTGCCGGTGCCGGTCTGGGCGGCGCCCATCACATCGCGGCCTTCCACTACGACCGGAATCGCCTGCGCCTGAATCGGCGTGGGATTCGTATAGCCGGTGTCGGCAATCGACTTGAGCAGTAACGGATGCAGGCCGAAGTCTGCGAAAGTGCGCGTAGGCGCGTCGGTAACAGGCGCGTCGGAGGAGGTAGATTCAGTCATTAAGATGGGCAGATGCCGGGGGCTGCAAAAAGAACAAGAACGGACGTACGGCCAGGCCCGGATTGCTTGTGGATAACTTATTTTAGCGCACCGGCGGCCCGGGGCGCCCACGCGGGCTTTTTTGCCGCCGGGCCGCCCCAAGGCAAAAGCCCCCCTGGGGGGCAGCAAGCTGGCGCAACGAGCGCAGCGTGGGGGCTTTTCTACCCTCAGCCGGCCAGCCAGCGCAGGCCCCACAGGGCCACCATCCCGACCACGATCACCAGCACCGCGCTGCGCGTACGCAGGAACGCCATGATGGCAAGAACGCCAGCCACCAGCTTGTAGTCGAACGCCGGCCCGAGGCCGGCTTTCCAGGGCAGCAGGTCCGGCACGACGATCGCCGTCAAGGCCGCCGCCGGCGCGTAGCGCAAGGCCCGCCGGACGCCATCGGGCAGGGGAATGTAGTCGCCGAACAGCATGAAGCCGGCCCGCGTCAGCACGCTGCATAGCGTCAACAACAGGATGGCGCCGTAGACGTAGAGATCTCTGTCCGACATGGTCAGGTGCGCCCCTTGAAGAAGCGTTCGGCCCAGATGCCGGCCACGATGCCCGCCGCCAGCATCGACACCAGCATGGGCTTGGAATTGGCCAGCGGCACCGTGATGGCCAGCAAGGCCAGCACCGCGGCGAAGTCCAGCGACCAGGCTTCCGGCACCAGCGACCCCAGGTAGATGCCGACGATCGAGGTCACCTGCCAGACCATCCAGCCGGGCGCCACCGTGCCCAGGAAGAACCACAGTTGCTCGCGGGTGCCGCGTTCGGCGGCGTCGCCAAAGCGCGGCATGAACAGCACGAAGCCCATGTCGGTGGTGAAATAGCCCAGCCCCAGGCGCCGCGGCCAGGACATATGGCGGAAATAGGGGTGCAGGGCCGCGCCGAAGATGAGAAAGCGCGGGTTGACCACGAAGCCGGCGGCGAAAATCAGCCACAGCGGCGCGCCGGTGGCGATCAGCGGCAGCGAGGTCAGTTGCGCCGATCCGGCGTACATCAGCAGCGTCATGGCCAGCGCCATGGACTCGGTCAGCCCGGACTTGACCATGACCACGCCCGTGACCATGCCCCAGGTGCCGGTGGCGATCAGGGCGGGGGTAATGGCGCGCACGCCGGCGCGAAAGGCGTCCGCGCGTTCCTGCCGGGCCTGGCGGGCGTCTTCGAGCGCGGAAGTGGCAGGATCAGAAGCCAAGGCGCAGCCCCTGGCGATACGGACAGGACGACATGGGACTCACAGGAGAAACGAAACGCGCGACCGGCCAGGCAGACGCCAGGCGGCGCGCAAACCGCGCGACGGGCGGCCACGCCGCCAGCACGACATCATTGTAACCTCGCTGCTTGATACAATACGCGCCTCTATAGAGGGAGAACATCATGTCGATGTCGGACCGCGACGGCTTCATCTGGTATGACGGCAAGCTGGTGCCTTGGCGCGAGGCCACCACGCACGTGCTGACCCACTCCCTCCACTACGGACTGTCCGTCTTCGAAGGCGTGCGCGCCTACGAAACCGCGGCCGGCACCGCCATCTTCCGGCTGCAGGACCACACCAACCGCCTGTTCAATTCGGCCCACATCTACCAGATCCCGCTGCCGTACGACCGCGACACCCTCAACGAGGCCCAGCGCGAAGTGGTGCGCGCCAACGGCCTGGCATCGTGTTACCTGCGCCCGCTGGCCTTCTATGGCTCGGAAAAAATGGGGGTCTCGCCCAAGGGCGCCCAGGTGCACGTGGCCATCGCCGCCTGGCCCTGGGGCGCCTATCTGGGCGAGACCGCCCTGGCGCAGGGCATCCGCGTCAAGGTGTCCTCGTTCGCGCGCCAGCACGTCAACGTCACCATGCCGCGCGCCAAGGTGGCCACCACGTACGCCAATTCCATCATCGCCAATGCCGAAGCGCTGCAGGATGGCTACGACGAGGCCCTGCTGCTCGATACCGAGGGTTTCGTGGCCGAAGGCGCCGGCGAGAACATTTTCATCGTCAAGGACGGCGTGCTGTGCGAGCCCGAGATCGCCTCGGCGCTGACGGGCATCACCCGCTCCACCATCCATGCGCTGGCCGCCGACCTCGGCCTGCGCGTCGTCACCAAGCGCCTCACACGCGATGACGTCTACATTGCCGACGAAGCCTTCTTCACTGGCACCGCGGCCGAGGTCACGCCGATCCGCGAGGTCGACAACCGGCAGATCGGCGCCGGCCGCCGCGGCCCGGTCACCGAGAAGCTGCAGCAGGCCTTCTTCGACCTGGTCAACGGCCGCAACCCCAAATACCAGCATTGGCTGACCCCGGTATGACCGCCAGCCACGCTGTCCACGCTGTCTTTTTTTTCAGGAATCACTCATGACCGCCGCCGCCCAAGCCGCCGTCCCCGCCCACGACGCCATCGAAGTCGGGGCCGAAGACCTGCCCGTGTACTGCGCGGGCCCGAAAGCGCCCCTGTGGAGCATGCATCCGCGCGTCTTCCTCGACGTCACCCATACCGGCCAGGCCAGCTGCCCGTACTGTGGCGCCGCCTACCGCCTCAAGCCCGGCACGGTCGTCCACGGCCACTGAAATCCCTACCGCCATCGCCACCATGTTTGCCACGCCCGACGAAGCCGAACACGCGTTCTACGAAGCACTGGAACATGCCGACCTGGATCGTCTGATGCAGGTCTGGTCCGACGACGAGGAAATCGCCTGCATCCATCCAGGCGGCCTGCGTATCGTCGGGCACACGGCCGTCCATGAGTCGTGGCAGCAGGTCCTGGCCAACGGGCCGCTGCACCTGCGGCCGCTGCGGCCGCTGGTCATGCAAAGCATGATGTGCGCCGTGCATGTGCTGGTCGAACAAGTGACGGTAATGACGCGCGAAGGCGCGCAGTTCGCCAATTGCTACGCCACCAACGTCTATCACAAGGGGCCGGCCGGCTGGCGCATGGTGCTGCACCATGCCTCGCAGGCGCCGGCCGAGGCCGGGGTGCTCGACCTGCACGACTTCCCCGACCGTCTCCACTAAGGGCGGGTGGATCTCGTTGGCTGCCTCCAGAATCGACCTGACGCCCTGCCCCGTTCCGCCCTGGCTGCCCGACCGGCATAGCCAGACGGTATACGCGGCGGTGCTGGCCCAATACCACCGCATCGCTTTCGTGCGCGAGCGGGTCGACACCCCCGATACCGATTTCGTCGACTTCGACTGGACCGGCCCTGGCCTGTTCCCGCACAAGACCGCCGAAGGCGCCGCGCCCGCCGGCCCGGCGCCGCAAGGCAATGGCCGCATCGCGGCGGCGCGCTGGATCACCGCGACCGACTGGGCCTCGCTGCCGCAAACGGCCGACACGCCGGCGCTGATCCTCTTCCATGGGCTGGAAGGCGGCAGCACCAGCCGCTACGCGCAGTCGATCGCCCATTATTTCCGGGCGCGCGGCTGGATCGTCGTCATCGCCCATTTCCGCGGCTGCTCCGGGGTCCCCAACCGGCTGGCGCGCGCCTATTATTCGGGCGACTCGGCCGAAGTCGGCTTCATGCTCGATACCGTGCGCGCGCGCATCCCGCACGCGCGCTGGCACGCGGTGGGCGTTTCGCTGGGCGGCAATGCCTTGCTCAAGTACCTGGGCGAACACCACGACGAGGCCAGCTGGCTGGCCGCCGCGGCCGGCGTGTCGGTACCCCTGGACCTGGTGGCCGGCGGCAAGGCCCTGTGCACCGGCTTCATCGCACGGCGCATCTACACCGCGTACTTCCTGAAGACCATGCGGCGCAAGGTACTGGAGAAGGCCAAGCGCTTTCCGGGCGCCATCGACGTCATACGCATCGCCCACGCGCGCGACCTGCGCGACTTCGACGATGCCTATACGGCGCGCATGCATGGCTACCGCAATGCGCTGGACTACTGGACGCGCGCGTCCAGCAAGCCCTGGCTGGCCCATATCAAGACGCCCACGCTGGTGCTCAACGCCCGCAACGATCCGTTCCTGCCCGAAAGCGCCCTGCCCATCCCGGCCGAATGCTCGGACAGCGTGCTGCTGCACCAGCCGGCCGAAGGCGGCCACGCGGGGTTCCCTACCGGGCCGTTCCCGGCGCACCTGAACTGGCTGCCGCAGCGGCTGGGACGCTTCTTCGAGATGGGCAGCTGAGGCCCGGGCCTCGGCGAGCGTCCTCCGCCACTGGGCATACAGCCAGCAATCGCGCGGCTGGCCGCGCAACGCTGCCGGCATCCATGCTTGCCCGCCTCAGCCCGACTTGAACCGTTCCAGCAGCTGCCGCTCGTCGGCCAGCTTCTGCTTGATTTCGCGGATCGAAACGTCGATCTGCGACTGCTCGTAGAAATCGTTCGACAGGCCGCGCGCCTGCTGCAGCTGCGACTCGGCCGAGGCATAGGCGCCGGTCAGGTCGTAGTAGCGCGCCATGTTGCGGCGCGCATCCACCGGGTGGCCGGTGCGTTCTTCGCTTTGCGCAAGCAGCTGGTACAGGCTGGGCTCGTCGCCGCCCCACTGCCTGGCGCGCTCGCGCAAATAGGCCTGCGCGTCGGCATGCCGGCCGGCAGCCTGCAGCGCCTGGGCGTAGGCAATGCCCAGCGCCTTGCGATCCGGCCAGCGCTTGACGGCGGCTTGCGCCAGCGCCAGCGCCTGGTCATTGTCCTTGGCAGCCACGGCGACGTCGATCGCCAGGCGGGCCATCTGGGGCGAGGAACGGCCGCCCGCCCCCGCCTGCTCCAGGAAGGCGCGCGCCTGGGCCAGGTCGTTGCGCTGGAACGCATACAAGGCCAACCCATAGAAAGCGGCCGCCTGCCGCACGCCCGACAGCGCGCGCGACTCGTCCTGCAGCTGCTGCTGCGCGGTGCGCAGGCTGAGCGCATCGCGCCCCTGCGCCACCCGCATCTTGGCGCGGATGAACCAGAAATCGTCGCTGTCCACATGGCGCGAGCCCGGCAGGCCGCGGATGCGGTTCTGTACGTCGGACATCCGATCGATCGACAAGGGGTGAGTACTGGCCCATGCGCCGCCGCCCATGCCTTCGTTCAGGCGCGACGCATTCATCAGGCGCGAGAACATCTGGGCCATGCCGTCGGGGTCGTAGCCGGCCTTGGCAAGCATCTGCAACCCGGTGCGGTCGGCTTCGCGCTCGGCATCGCGCGAAAAACCCAGTTGACGATTGATCGCCGCCGCCTGGCCGAACGCGGCCACCCCCATGGCGAGGTTGCCTCCGCCGCCGGCCAGCGCCGCCAGCAAGGCGCCGGCCAGGCTGGCCAGCATCACCATGCTGTTCTGGTTCTGCTGCGTCATCCCCCGGGCGATATGGCGCTGGGCAACGTGGCCGATTTCGTGCGCCAGCACCGCCGCCAGTTCCGATTCGCTCGCCGAGGACACGATGAGGCCCGTGTTGACGCCGATATACCCGCCCGGCATCGCGAAAGCGTTGATTTCCGGATCGCGCACGCCGAACATCTCGACGTGCGGCGCGGCGCCTGGAGCGAACGAAGCCAGCTTGCGCCCCATGGTGGTCAGGTACTGGCGCAGTTCGGGATCGTTGATATAGGTGGGGTCCCGCCGGCCCTGGGCCATGATGGCGTCGCCCAGTTGGCGCTCCAGCATGGGCGAAAGCTCGGAGGCGGACGCCGCGCCCATTGAAGGCAGGCCGGAAGGCTGCCCCACCGCCGGCGCGACCGGCAAGCCCAGCGCCAGGCTCAACGCCGCGGCAAGCGCGCGCCTGCCCAGCGATGGCGAAAATGTCAGGTTCCAGCGGTTCATGGCACTATGATAGCCAGAGGTGGTAAAAAGTTTGCCGCTTCGACAAATTTTCCCGCACTTCCCCCTGGAGTTTTCATGCAAGTTGTCCGCAAAGCCGTCTTTCCCGTGGCCGGTATGGGCACCCGTTTTCTGCCCGCCACCAAGGCCATGCCGAAGGAAATGCTGCCGGTCGTGGACAAACCCCTGATCCAATATGCCGTCGAAGAGGCCGTCGCCGCTGGGATCACCGACCTCATCTTCGTCACGGGCCGCAACAAGCGGGCCATCGAAGACCATTTCGATGCCGCCCCCGAGCTGGAAACCGACCTGGAAGCGAAGGGCAAGCACGAACTGCTGGCGCTGGTCCGCGACATCCTCCCCGCGCACGTGAACTGCCTGTACATCCGCCAATCGGCCCCGCTGGGCCTGGGACATGCCGTGCTGACGGCCGCGCCGGCGGTAGGCAACGAGCCCTTCGCGGTGCTGCTGGCCGATGACCTGATCGACGCCGACACGCCGGTGCTCAAGCAGCTGATCGACGTGGCGGTGGCGCGCCAGGGCAGCGTGCTGGGCGTACAGGAGGTGCCGCGCGAAGACACGCGCAAATACGGCATCGTGGCCAGCCAGCCAGTCGATGCGCGCACCGAGCGTGTCACCCACATCGTCGAGAAACCCGCCCCCGAGCAAGCCCCCACCACCCTGGCGGTCGTCGGCCGCTATGTGCTGGAGGCAGCCATTTTCGACCATCTGCGTGCCACCACGGTCGGGGCGGGCAATGAAATCCAGCTGACGGACGGTATCGCCGCGCTGCTGCGCGAACGCGACGTCTATGCGCACCGCTATGACGGCAAGCGCTATGACTGCGGCAGCAAGGCGGGCATGTTCCAGGCCACCGTGGCCCTGGGCCGCAAATACCACGGCCTGATTCCGGAATAAGGCCGGGTATCGAGGCCGCGCTCAGGCGGCCGGACTGGTCGGACTCCCGGCGGCCCGCTGCCGGGCCCGCGCCGCGCGGTCCTGCGGCCGCAGGCGGCCCTTGCCCGACAGGCGCATCAAGGTGCCCAGCGCCACCAGCAGGCCCACCACTTCGACCAGCGCCGCCGGTATCCACATGGTCAGCCCGCCTATGGTCTGATCGGTCTGTGCCGACATGGCGATGGCCCGGCCGCACAGTTCGAACAGGGGATACAGGTCGCGCTCGGTAAAGGCGATGACCGCGCCGGCCACCATTTGCGGCGCCATGGTCAGCGCCGGCGACAGCACACGCCCGCCCGGCGTCATGGCCGCGGGAGGACTGGGGCGGCGATCAAGAATGAGGTTCCAGTACATGAAACCGCTGATGACGACCGACCAATTCATCAGCCGGTACAGGCGCCAGTCGAGCATGGAATAGAACTGGACGGAAGGCAGCAGCCACACCAGCACCAGGAAGACGAACAGCGTCGGCACGAACACCTTGTGGGTCAGCACCGCCGCCAGCGCCCGCCCCGTGCCGGTACGCAGGAAGTCGCGCAAGCGCACGCGCCACGCCATGGGCAGGCCGGCACGCATCGCCGAACCGGGGAAAGCCGCCATCACCAGCAAGGGCCCCAGATGGTGCAGCACCAGGTGCTGGGCGCGGTGGATGAAGAACATGCGCTCGGCGTAATAGTCCAGCCGCGTATGCATCGACAGGTACAGCAGCACCATGCCCGACCAGAACAGCCATTGGCGTGCCGCGGTCACGTGATGCACGTGCTGTCCACGCACGAACAACACAATGGCGACGACAAACGCCGCCACCAGCGTGGGCGAAAATTCCCAAGGTATGAGCCACTCCAGCCAATCCATGCGCGTCATCCGAAAACAGCCAGCAGGTGGCGAGGCGCGACGCCTCGCCGCCTGATTGTAGTTGACGACGCGCTGAAAGGCCGGGAATGCTCAGAAGCGCTGGGTCATTCCCACGCCAAACCGCGTGGCGCGGCCCACGTCGGAGGCGAAGGGGTCTTCCGGATCGTAGCCTTTCATATACCCGCCATAGGCATAAAGGCTGGTGCGCGCGGAAAGATCCTGGCGATAGCCCAGCGTCACGACATAGGCCTTGCTTGCCTGCTGGCCATTGGCCCAATGCCAGTCGGGGCGGGCCATGGAGCCCTGCACCAGCCATGCGCCATTGCCGTGCACGGGCACTTCCAGACCCAGCAGCCATGCATTGATGGCGCCACCATGGGCGAACGGCTCCGGGCCCAGGCCGATCTGGCCGCCACCGTTCAGGCCCACGAAACCGTTGCGCTGGCGCGACCAGGCTAGCGCCATCTTGAGCGCCTCGAAGTCGTACGTGAAACCGGCCTGCAAGGCTTGCGGCGAGCGGCCGCCGGTTGCCGACGTGTCGTGGAGGTTGAGCTTGTCCCAGGTGAAGGCGGCCAGCAGCGGGCCATCCTCGTACTTGAGACCGGTGCTGAAAGCCGGGCTGCGGTCGAACCGCCCGGTGTCGCCGCTTTCGACGTCGAAGGCGTAGCCCACCCCCCATTGCCAGCCGGAGAACTCCGGCGACAGGTAATTGACCAGGTTGTTGACGCGATAGTTGTCGGACGCCTTGAACAGCGCCCCCATGCCCATGTCGCGCCACGAGGCGATTTCGAGCTGGCCCCCGTATTGCAGGCCGATGGACTGCTGGCGGCCCAGGCTCAATTCGCCAACGCCGGCGTGGCCCAGGCCGACCCAGGTGCCGTAGTCGAACAGCCGGGCGTCGTCGTTGCGGGTGCCGTTGGCGGCGTCGAAACCGCTTTCCAGGCCGAACGACGCCCGCCAGCCGCCGTCCAGCTCCTCGGTGCCGCGCAGGCCCCAGAGGTTGTCGGTCTGCCCCCCGCCGAGCACCTGCTGCCGCGTGCCCAGGCCGGACACGCGCGTGGTGGCCAGCCCCACGTCCACCACCCCATACAACTCGAGCTGGTTGGCGGCCCTTGCTGGCGCGACGGACCAGAAAACGCTGGAAGAGCCGGCCGCCATGGCGGCCACGACGAGAAGACGACGCATGCCTGGAACTCCCGAATCAAGGGTGAAAACAGGGTTCAGCCTAGCGCGCCGCGTCGTACCCGGAGGTTAGCCAAGAAGAAAAGCAGACTGGTCCGACGCCAAAACCCGCAGACATTCACCTGTCCCGGAGCCAAACCGCACGCGGAGATACAAGAATGGAAGAAAAGCGCCTAGACCGCCGGCGTGCGCGGCCGCGCCGGTATGGCGCCGGCCGCGCGGCGCGGCTGGAGGGAGGAAGCGCGCATGGCCCGCGCGGTTCAGGCCACGGCCTCGGCACAGGCGCGCGCGCTGGCTGGCTCGGCGGCGCCGAAGCGCAGCTGCTGTACCGCCGGGTTGGCGCTGAGGCGGCGCGCCTGCGACATCAGCTCGGCGCGCAGCTCGGGCGGGCAGCTGACCGTGATGCAGGCCGACGCCAGCTCGGCGTCGCGGCCGCTGTCGACCTGGAACTGGGCCACGCTCAGGCCGGCGGCCGAGAAATCCAGGCAGATCTGCTTGCGCACGGCGCCCAGCGCATCGCGCGGGCAGACGAAGGTAAGGCGGGAGGTGCCGCGGCGTTGGCTGAGCGCATGGGTGCGATCAACCCCGGCACGGCGCAGGAACAAGTCAAAGAAACGCATGTCGACCTCCGTTACTGAGCGGAATCGGACTGCGGATACGCGCGCACGCGACAACCACGCAGCAAAGGCGGCGCACGACGATACGCGCGCGGACTTACGCTGGCGGCAGGCGGCGGTTCTGGCGGATTTGGTGGGAAGGCCCGGCGCGCTGCGCGTCGGACATACCGCACCCTGCATGACAGGATGCGGCAGATGGGTGCTCTGCTTGCGTCCTGTCAGGCAATAGCGTCGATGCAAGATCGACTACTGTCGCCGGAATCGGTATTCACAGAACAACTCCAGGGGATATAAACACGTCGATTCTACTCGGGTTTCTACTAATAAACAACACTTTTGGGCCGCCGCCGCGCTGAAACGGCCAGCGTGGCGGCGTCATGCGGCTCAAGCGTAGAAATGCCAGCCCAGGTATCCCGCGAACAGGGCGTACAGGCCGCCCACCGCCGACAGCGCCGGCACGCTCATGGCGGCGCGCCGGAAGCGCAGCCACAGCAGCAGGATCGCCGCCAGGGTGAAGCCGCCGGCGGCGAGCAAGGGGGCGTCGAGCAGCCACGGCGTCAGGAAGATGCCCAGCGCGCTGGGAATGGTGGCCTGGATCATCATGGCGCCGGAAATATTGGCCAGTGCCAGGCGCTCCTTGCCCTGCCGCACCCAGATCAGGGCGTTCATGATTTCCGGCAGTTCCGTGGCCACCGGGGCAAGCAGCAGGGCCGCCACGTGCGGCGAGGCGCCCATGGCCAGGCCCAGCAGCTCGATCTGGCGCACGAACACGTGCGAAGCCAGCGCGATCACGGCCAGCGCCAGCACCGTCTGCGTACAGGCCCAGAACAGGCTGGGGCTGGGATCGCGCGGCCGCAGCTTGAGCGGCTCAAGGTCTTCGCAATCCAGGCACTCTTCCTCGCGGGTCAGTTCGCGCTTGACGTACAGTCCGTAGACCGCCAGGAACAGCAGGCCCAGCCAGGGCCTTCCAGGCGAATGCCAGCAGGCCCAGCGCCACCTTGAACACGAACACGCCCATGAACCAGGCCTGGTCGCGCGCCAGGCGCCGCTGGTCGGCATTGATGGCGGCCTCCACCTGGCTGGAGCCGGCGCGGCGCGTGCACGCCAGCGTCAGCCCCACCACGGCATAGGCCAGCGTCGCCAGCACCAGCGGTCCGCCCATCGCGGCGCCCACGCCGATATCCTTCTGCTCGGGCGTGGTGCCGAACACCACGGCCATGAACGTGACGGCGCTTTCCGGCAGCGCCGTGCCGAAGGCCGCCAGCACGGTGCCGGTCGCGGTGGCCCCGAGCTTGAAGCGGTGGCCGACCCATTCGACGCCGTTGACGAAGAACTCGCACGCGAAATAGATGATCGCGGCCGAGAGGAAGAACAACAGCAGGGTGATGAACATGATGACGCGGCCGGACGAGCAGATCCCCATGGCACGACGACGCGGCTCGCCCGGCAGGGTGAACGCATCGCGGCCAAAGGTCTCGCCGGGCTGCTGCGCGCGGATGATCCGTGCGTGCGGGCCGTCAGCGCCATGGGGTACGAAACCACCAAGTGTGTTGACGCTGACTCTCTGGAGCCGGCCTCTGTTCGGAGGCGGATCCGGGGATAGAGATGGCTACTCCCCAATGACAGTGCGCGGATTGTAGCAGGCAATCTGCCTGGCCGGCGCGCGGGCGCGGTAAAGTAAAAGGCCCCGTATCCGAGCGCGCCACGCAATGAGCCTGCCTCCCGACGACATCGCCCCGTTTGCCGCGCGCCGCCGGCGCCTGATGGATCACATGCGCGCCGCGGGCGGCGGCATCGCCATCCTGCCCACCGCGCCGCAGGCCTTGCGCAATCGCGACGCCGAGTACCCGTACCGGCACGACAGCGATTTCTTCTACCTGACCGGCTTCACCGAGCCCGAGGCCTGGCTGGTGCTGGTCGCCGGCGCCACCGATCGCGCCCTGCTGTTCTGCCGCGACAAGCATCCCGAGCATGAGATCTGGGAAGGGTTCCGCTTCGGCCCCGAGGCGGCCGCGGCGCGCTTCGGTTTCGACGACGCCCACGGGATCGGCACGCTGGACGAACTGGTGCCCGCCCTGCTGCTGGACCAGCCCGCCCTGTGGACGCCCGTGGCGGCCAGCGCGGCGCTCGACGAACGGGCGCGCGGCTGGCTGGCCGCGGCGCGCGCGCAGGGCCGCAGCGGCCGCCTGGCGCCGGCCGTGCTGCGCGACCCCGCCCCCGTCCTGGCCGGCATGCGGCTGGTCAAGGACGCCGCCGAGATCGCCGCCATGCGCCGCGCGGCCAAGATTTCGGCCGCCGCGCACCAGCGCGCGATGCGCGCGGCCCGTCCCGGCATGCGCGAGTATGAGCTGGAGGCCGAGCTGCTGTACGAATTCCGCCGCCAGGGCGCGCAATCGGTGGCGTACAACAGCATCGTGGCCGCCGGCGCCAATGCCTGCGTGCTGCACTACCCCGCCGGCGACGCCGAACTGCGCGACGGCGACCTGGTGCTGATCGACGCCGGTTGCGAATACGACAGCTACGCCGCCGACATTACCCGCACTTTCCCGGTCAACGGCCGGTTCAGCGGACCGCAGCGCGCGCTGTACGACCTGGTGGCGCACGCCCAGGAGGCGGCCGTGGCGGCCACCGGCCCGGGCCGCAGCTGGAACGACGGACGCGAAGCGGCGGTACGCGTGCTGGCCCAGGGCATGCTGGACGAAAAACTGTTGACGGGATCGCTGGACGGGGTGCTGGAATCGGGCGCCTACAGCCGCTTCTACATGCATCGCACCGGGCATTGGCTGGGCCTGGACGTGCATGACGTGGGCGATTACCGCGGCGCCGGGCCGGCCGGCGCGCCACGCCCGTGGCGCATGCTCGAGCCGGGCATGATGCTGACGGTGGAGCCGGGCATCTACGTGCGCGCGGCCGACGACGTGCCGGCGCGCTTCTGGGATATCGGCATCCGGATCGAGGACGACGCCCTGGTGACCGAGGAAGGCTGCGAACTCATCACCCGCGGCGTGCCGGTGCAGGCGCGCGAGATCGAAGCCCTGATGCGCGAATAGCGGCGCGCCCTAGAACACGTAGCCGTCGAGCCAGCCCATGGCGACCCAGGTGTAGACCACGACCATCGCGACGGCGAACATCGACGCGATGGCGCCCACCAGCACACCGAATATTGCCACCAGCACCGGCCCCCAGCCGGTGCGCGAGACCTGCCCCAGCCCGGGGTTGTACAGGCGATCGAATTTCTCGTCGGGCATCAGGCTGAACACCACCCCTTCGATGAACCCGTCGATCATGGGAATGAACAGCAGGAAGAACGCCGGGTTGTCGTACCAGACCGGAAACCACTGGGTGGCCGCCAGGCACAGGATGGCCGCCAGGGTGACCATCCAGGCGCGGCGCCGCCCCAGATACCACCAGTGCGCGCCGATCCAGCCCAATGCGCAGGCCAGCAGGCCCAGGGCGATCTTGCTGCGCGGCCGGCGGGCGGCGCCGGGAACGGAAAGGTGTGCCTGCGTCATGTCGGATTGTGAGGAAATCGGAAAAGCGGCGCGTGCCGGACAGGGGCATTTTAGGGGCTGGCGCGGCCAAGGGAAGCCCCGGAGGGAACGGGTAGAATGCGCTGCATGACTCTGCCCGCCTACGATATCGCCATCCTGGGCGCCGGCCCGGTCGGCCGCGTGCTGGCCCTGCTGCTGGCGCGCCTGACGCCGCAGCCGCAGCGCATCGCCCTGCTGCAAGGCGGCGCGGGCCTGCCCCCGACGCCGGCGGGCACGCTCGGCCCGGCCGCCGACCCGCGCGTGCTGGCGCTGAACCACGGCAGCCGGGTGCTGCTGGAATCGCTGCGCGCCTGGCCGGCCCATGCCGCCGAGATCCGCCATATCCACGTTTCGCAGCGCGGCCGCCTCGGCCGCACGGTCATCGACCGCGAGGATTTCGACGTGCCGCAACTGGGCAATGTGGTCGCCTACGCGGCCCTGCATGCGCAGCTGGAACAGGCGGTGCAGGACTGCGGCGTTACGGTCTTGTCCGGCCCGCCTGCCCGCGTCGACGGCCAGGATGGCGAAGGCCTGACGGTGCGCCAGGGCGACGCCGCGCTGCATTGCCGGCTGGCCGTCCAGTGCGACGGCGCCGGGGGCAGCGACGTGCGGCGCGACTATGCCCAGCACGCGGTATTGACCAGCGCCCACGCCACGCTGCCGCGGTCCGGCTGGGCCTGGGAGCGCTTTACCAACGAAGGTCCGCTGGCCATGCTGCCGCACCCCCAGACGCCGGAGGCCTACTCGGTCGTATGGTGTTGCGCGCCGCCGCGCGCCCAGCGGCTGGCCGGCCTGGATGACGAGGCGTTCTCGCGCGAACTGACCGAGGCGTTCGGCACCCGGCTGGGGCGCCTGCGCAGCGCGGCGCCGCGCCACGTTTTCCCGCTGGAGCTCAAGGCGCGCCATGCGCAGGCGCACGGCCGCCTCGCCACGATAGGCAACGCCGCCCAGACGCTGCACCCGGTGGCCGGCCAGGGCCTCAACCTGGGGCTGCGCGACGCCGCGCAGCTGGCCCACGCCCTGCCCGACTGGCTGGCCGCCCCGCAGGCCGACCCATCCCCCCTGCTGGCCGCCTTTGCCCGCGCCCGGCTGGCCGACCGCTGGGTGACCGCCGGCCTGACCGACCTGATGCCGCGCATTTTCGCCACCGGCCTGGCCCCGGTCGAACACGCCTGCGGACTGGCCCTGCTGGGGCTGGACATCGCCGCGCCATTGCGCGCGCCGCTGGCTCGCCATCTGTTGCAAGGCCTCAGGGTCTGACCCTGAAACAGGGTCCGCGCGATCCGGAAAAATGGGGATGGACGCAAGGCGGTTAAAATGTGCGCATGCGCATCGGTCCGTGGTCCCTTCCCAACAACGTTCTGGTCGCCCCGATGGCCGGGGTGACGGATCGTCCCTACCGCCAGCTCTGCAAGCGGCTGGGGGCGGGCTATGCGGTCTCGGAAATGGCCGCGAGCAACCCGCGGCTGTGGGACAGCGTCAAGACCTCGCGCCGCTTGAACCATGAGGGCGAGATAGACCCGATTTCGGTGCAGATCGCCGGCGCTGACCCCACGATGATGGCGGAAGCCGCCGCTTTCAATGTCGCCAAGGGCGCCCGCATCATCGACATCAACATGGGCTGCCCGGTCAAAAAGGTGTGCAACGTGGCGTCCGGCTCGGCGCTGCTGCGCCACGAAGACCTGATCGTCCGCATCCTGGAGGCCGTGGTGGCAGCCTGCGCGCCGCTGGGCGTGCCGGTGACGCTCAAGACCCGCACCGGCTGGGACCGCGAGCACCGCAACGCCTTGCGGGTGGGCCGCCTGGCCGAACAGGCGGGCATCGCCGCCCTGACCCTGCATGGCCGCACCCGCGCCGACCTGTACACCGGACAGGCCGAGTACGACACGATACGGGCCGTCAAGGCCGAACTGAAGATTCCCGTTATCGCCAACGGCGATATCGATTCGCCCGAGAAAGCGCGCCAGGTCCTGGATTACACTGGCGCCGACGCCGTCATGATCGGCCGGGCCGCGCAGGGGCGTCCCTGGATATTCCGGGAGATCGACCACTACCTGCGCACCGGCGCCAGGCTGGCGCCGCCGTCGTACGGCGAGATGCGCGACCTGCTGCTCGAACACCTGGACGACCACTACCGCTTCTATGGCGAACACACCGGCGTACGCACGGCGCGCAAGCACATAGGCTGGTACCTGGACGACCTGCCGGGCGCAGCCGCGTTCTGCGCCCGCATGAACCAGATCGACAACACGCGCGAGCAATGGCGCGCGGTGGCCGACTGGTTCGACACCATTTTGCGCGAGGGCCGCGACCAGCAGGCCTTTGTGGCGCAACCCCTGCTGGCGGCATGACCGCCAGTCACCACCAACATAAAAACACTCTGCACTCAAAATGAGCAAGAAAGATGTCCTGGAAGAATGCGTGCGCGCCAGCCTGGAGCGCTATTTCGAAGACTTGGGCGACTCCGAGCCCCACGACATGTGGGACATGGTGATGCGCTGCGTGGAGCGCCCGGTTCTCGAAGTGGCCCTGGAGCGCTCCGGCGGCAACCAGTCGCGGGCATCGGAAATGCTCGGCATCACGCGCAACACCCTGCGCAAGAAGCTGCTGGCGCACAACATCCAGCCGTAGAACATCGCCCTTTTCCCGTATCCCGCGCCCTGCTCGCCCGCGACGGCGGCGCCCCACCTGCCTGCTGACATGAAAATCGAAACCGCCCTGCTCTCGGTGTCCGACAAGACCGGCATCGTCGAATTCGCCCGCGCCCTGACCGCTCGCGGCGTGCGCCTGCTGTCGACCGGAGGAACCGCCCGCCTGCTGTCCGAAGCCGGCCTGGCCGTCACCGAGGTCGCCCAGCACACCGGTTCGCCGGAAATCCTGGAAGGCCGCGTGAAGACGCTGCATCCCAAGATCCACGGCGGCCTGCTGGCGCGGCGCGACAGCGCCGAGCACATGGATACGATCGCCGCCTGCGGCATCGATCGCATCGACATGCTGGTGGTCAACCTGTACCCGTTTCGCGAAACCGTGGCCAAGCCCGACTGCACCTTCGCCGACGCCATCGAGAACATCGACATCGGCGGCCCGGCCATGCTGCGCGCCGCGGCCAAGAACCACGGCACCGACGCCGGCGGGGTGACGGTCGTGATCGATCCGGCCGACTACTCGCGCGTGCTGGCCCAGATGGACCAGGGCGGCAGCACCTCGTACGCGCTGCGCCTGGAGCTGGCGGCCAAGGTCTACAGCCATACCGCCGCCTACGACGGCGCCATCGCCGCCTACCTGACCAGCCTGGCCGAGGCCGCCCCGGCCCAGGACGCGGTGCCCGCGCGCAACGAATGGCCCGGCACCCTGACCATCCAGGTGCGCCAGGAGCAGGCGCTGCGCTACGGCGAGAACCCGCACCAGACCGCGGCGTTCTACGTCGACGCGCAGCGTCCGGCGGGCCTGCTGGGCAACTATCGCCAGCTGCAGGGCAAGGAGCTGTCGTACAACAACATCGCCGACGCGGACGCGGCCTGGGAATGCGTGCGCAGCTTCGACAGCACCGCCTGCGTCATCGTCAAGCACGCCAACCCGTGCGGCGTGGCGATCGGCGACGGCACGCTGCACGCCTACCAGCAGGCCTTCAAGACCGACCCGACCTCGGCCTTCGGCGGCATCATCGCCTTCAACCGCCCGGTCGACGCCGCCACCGCCGAAGCGGTCAGCGGCCAGTTCCTGGAAGTGTTGCTGGCCCCCGCCTACGACGGCGCGGCGCTGGCCATCCTGGCGGCCAAGAAGAACGTGCGCGTGCTGGAAGTGCCGGCCGGCCCGGGCCAGAACGCCTTCGACATCAAGCGCGTGGGCTGCGGCTGGCTGGTGCAGAGCCCGGACGCCTACAACGTGCCGCGCGACGCGCTGAAAGTGGTCAGCAAGCGCCAGCCCACCGAGCAGGAAATGAACGACCTGGCGTTTGCCTGGAAGGTCGCCAAGTACGTCAAGTCCAACGCCATCGTGTTCGTGGGCGGCGGCATGACGCTGGGCGTGGGCGCCGGCCAGATGAGCCGCATCGACTCGGCCCGCATCGCCTCGATCAAGGCCGAGAACGCCGGCCTGACCCTGCGCGGTTCGGCGGTCGCCTCGGACGCCTTCTTCCCCTTCCGCGACGGCCTGGACGTGGTGGTGGCGGCGGGCACGACCTGCGTCATCCAGCCCGGCGGCAGCGTGCGCGACGACGAAGTGATCGCGGCGGCGGACGAGCATGGCATCGCCATGGTCCTGACCGGCACGCGCCACTTCCGCCACTGATGCGCGTACTCGGCATCGACCCCGGCCTGCGCCGTACCGGCTTTGGCGTCATCGATGCCGAGGGCATGCGCCTGCGCTACGTCGCCAGCGGGACCATCGTGGTCCCGCCGGCGCTGTCGCTGCCCGAACGCCTGAAGGTCATCCTCGACAACCTGCGCGAAGTCGCGCGCGAGACCCGGCCCGACGTCGCCGCGCTGGAAATCGTCTTTCTCAACACCAACCCGGCCTCCACGCTGCTGCTGGGACAGGCGCGCGGCGCGGCCCTGTGCGCGCTGGCCGACAGCGCGCTGGACGTGCACGAGTACACCGCGCTGCAGATCAAGAAAGCCGTCGTGGGCACCGGCCGCGCGGCCAAGGAGCAGGTGCAGATGATGGTGCAGCGCCTGCTGTCGCTGGACGGCACGCCCGCGCCCGACTCGGCCGACGCGCTGGCCTGCGCCATTTGCCATGCCCACGTCGGCCCGCTGCACGACAGGCTGGACCGCCTGGGCACGGCCGCGCAACTGGGCAGCCGCCCGCGCCTGCGCAACGGCCGCCTGGTCGGCTGAGCGCGGCGCGGCGGCGCTGCGTATAGAATGCGGGCAAACGCCGCCGCCGTGGCGGCGCCCTCATCCTGGCCTGTCACCCCATGATCGGACGCATTACCGGAACCCTCATCGAGAAATCGCCGCCCGTCGTCTGTGTCGACGTCAACGGAGTGGGCTATGAAATCGATGTCCCCATGAGCACCCTGTACGCGCTGCCCGAGACCGGCGCGCGGGTCACCCTGTTCACCCACCTGGTGGTGCGCGAGGATGCGCAGCTGCTGTACGGGTTCGGCAGCAGCGCCGAGCGCAGCACGTTCCGCGAGCTGATCAAGGTGACCGGCATCGGCGCGCGCACCGCGCTGGCGGTCCTGTCGGGGCTGTCGGTGGCCGAGCTGTCGCAGGCCATCACGCTGCAGGAGACCGGGCGCCTCACGCGCGTGCCGGGCATCGGCAAGAAGACCGCGGAGCGCCTGCTGCTGGAGATGCGCGGCAAGCTGGGCGCGGACATCGGCGCCACCCCGCACGCGGCCGGCGGCCACCAGAGCGATATCCTCAACGCGCTGCTGGCGCTGGGCTACTCCGACAAGGAGTCCCAGGCGGCGCTCAAGAAGCTGCCCGAAGGGGTGGACGTATCGGAAGGCATCCGCCTGGCGCTCAAGGCCCTGGTCCGCTAGGACCGGCGGGCAGCGCCCCTAGCGCCGCGCCAGGTAGGCCGGCGCGACCGCCTCCAGCGCGGCGGGCGGCGCGGCCAGCCCCGAGGGCGCGGCGCCGCTGGCCACGTTGTCGCGCGTGAGCGAATCCAGGTTGTCGCGCGAGACCAGCGGGTCGCCGGGCAGGCATTCGAACAACAGCGCCTGCATCCGGCCCAGCGCCATCGGCATTTCGCATACCGGCCGCGGGTGGCCGCTCCAGAGCGCGCACAAACGCACGATTTCACCCAGGGTGTAGACCTGCGGGCCGCACAGCTCGTAGATCTTGCCGGCCGTATGGCCGTTGGCCAGCGCCGCCATCATGGCGTCGGCCACGTCGCCCACATAGACCGGCTGCATGCGCGAACGCGCGCCGGCCAGCGGCAGGACGGGAAACAGGCGCGCCAGCCGCGCGAACATCCGGGTGAAGTTGTCGTCGGGACCGAACACCACCGAGGGCCGGAACAGCGTCCAGCCGCCCGTGGCGCCGAACACGCGCTGGATGGCGGCCTCGCCGTCGCCCTTGGAGCGCAGGTACATGCTGGGGCCGCCGCTGTCGGCGCCCAACGCGCTGACGTGCAACATGCGCGCCACGCCGTTGCGCACGCAGGCCTGGGCAATGCGCTCCGGCAACAGCACGTGCGCGCGGGCGAAGCCGGCGCCGTAGGGACGTCCGCGGCCGCCATGCAGCACGCCCACCAGGTTGACGACCGCATCGCACCGGTGCATGAGCCGGTCCAGCTCGGCGTCGTCGTGCACGTCCGCTTCGATCAGGGTGACCGTGGGCAGCACCTGCAGGTCCCGCCCCTTGTTGTAGCGGCGCGTCGGCACCAGGACCTTGTGCTCTTGCGCCGCCAGGCGCGCAACCAGATGACGGCCGATGAAGCCGGTTCCGCCGATGACAAGGATACGCATCGCGCAGCCCCCTGTAGCATCATTGTCGACCGGTCCATTCTGCCCTGCCCCGGGCGCGCCCGCAAGGGCGCGCGCTCAGTCGGCCAGCAGGCGCGCGTAGACCGGCAGGTCGACGTTGCCGCCGCTGATGATGACGCCGACGCGCTTGCCGGCCGCCTCGGGGATGAGTTTGCGCAACGCGGCGGTGGCGGCCAGGCAGCCGGTGGGTTCGACCACCATTTTCATGCGCTCGGCGAAGAACCTCATGCTTTGCACCAGTTCGGCATCGCTGACGGTCAGGATGTCCGCCACCTGCTGCTGGATGATGGCGAAGGTCAGCCGGCCCAGGTGCGTCGTGACCGCGCCGTCGGCGATCGACTTGGGGGCGGCGATGGTGACGATCTCGCCCTTGCGCAAGGAGTGCTGGCTGTCGTTGCCGGCCGCCGGCTCGACGCCGTAGACGCGGCAGGCCGGGCTGAGGGCCCGCGCCGCCAGGGCCGAGCCCGCCAGCAGTCCGCCGCCGCCCAGGCACACGAACAGGTAGTCGAGTTCGCCGACCTCGTCGAACAGTTCCTTGGCGGCGGTCCCCTGCCCGGCGATCACGTCGGCGTGGTCATAGGGCGGGATCAGCGTGGCGCCGGTTTCTTCCTGCAGCCGGCGCGCGATGGCCTCGCGGTCCTCGCTGTAGCGGTCGTAGGTGACGATCCGGCCGCCGTAGCCCTCGGTGGCCGCGCGCTTGGCCGCCGGCGCGTCCTGCGGCATGATGATGGTGGCCTGCACGCCCTGCAGGCGCGCGGCCAGGGCGATGGCCTGGGCATGGTTGCCCGACGAAAACGTCACCACGCCGGCGCGGCGCTGTTCGGGCGTCAGGCGGGCGATGGCGTTGTAGCCGCCGCGGAACTTGAACGCCCCCATGCGCTGGAAGTTCTCGCACTTGAAAAAGACCTGCGCGCCCGCCATGGCGTCGGCGGTGGCCGAGGTCAGCACGGGGGTGCGATGCGCCACGCCAGCCAGCGTGGCGGCCGCCTGTTCGACGTCGGCATAAGTGGGCAATTGGGGCTGCATGGGGGAATCCTCGATGGGCGGGCTGCGATTGCCGCATCATATCGCTATCGCCGGCGCCCGGCGGGCGCAAGGCCTGCCCGGGTGGTGTACGATGCCTTTCGCGCACGCCCAGATCCGAATTTATGGCCATTCAGTCCGACTCGCTCTCTTCCCTGCCCGATTCTCCCCGCATTGTCGCGCCGCAACCGGTGTCGCCCAACGAGGAGTCGATCGAACGCGCCCTGCGGCCCAAGGCGCTGGAAGAATACGTCGGCCAGCAGCGCGCGCGCGAACAGCTGGAGATCTTCATCGCCGCCGCGCGCAAGCGCGGCGAGGCGCTCGACCATGTCCTGCTGTTCGGCCCGCCGGGCCTGGGCAAGACCACCCTGGCGCACATCATCGCGCACGAAATGGGCGTGCAGCTGCGCCAGACGTCCGGCCCCGTGCTAGAGCGCCCGGGCGACCTGGCGGCGCTGCTGACCAACCTGGAACGCAACGACGTCCTGTTCATCGACGAGATCCACCGCCTGTCGCCGGTGGTCGAGGAAATCCTCTATCCGGCGCTGGAAGACTTCCAGATCGACATCCTGATCGGCGAAGGCCCGGCCGCGCGCAGCGTCAAGCTGGACCTGCAACCCTTCACGCTAGTGGGCGCCACCACCCGCGCCGGCATGCTGACCAATCCGCTGCGCGACCGCTTCGGCATCGTGTCGCGGCTGGAGTTCTACAACACCGACGAACTGGCCCGCATCGTCACGCGCAGCGCCAGCCTGCTCAACGCCGACATCACCGCCGACGGCGCGCACGAAGTGGCGCGCCGCTCGCGCGGCACACCGCGTATCGCCAACCGCCTGCTGCGGCGCGTGCGCGACTATGCGCAGGTCAAGGCTCACGGCGTGATCGACCAGGACGCCGCCGGCCGCGCGCTGGCCATGCTGGATGTGGACCCGCAGGGCCTGGATGTCATGGACCGCAAGCTGCTCGAGGCCATCGTGCACAAGTTCGACGGCGGCCCGGTCGGCGTGGACAGCCTGGCGGCGGCGATCGGCGAAGAGCGCGACACCATCGAAGACGTCATCGAGCCGTATCTGATCCAGCACGGCTACCTGCAGCGCACGCCGCGCGGCCGCACCGCCACGCTGACGACCTGGCGCCACCTGGGGCTGAACCCGCCGGCCGCGGCGAGCGGCGGCACGGGCGAGCTGTTCAGCAAGTAGGCGCCGTTACGGGCGCTGCACGCAGCGCAGGATTTCCTCGCCGTAGGCTTCCAGCTTGCGCGCCCCCACGCCGCTGATGTGGCTGAGATCGTCCAGCGACTCCGGCCGGGCCAGCGCGATCTCGCGCAGGGTGGCGTCGTGGAAGATCACATAGGCCGGCACCCCGTTGCTCTTGGCAACCTCGCCGCGCCAGCTGCGCAGCGACTCGAACACCGGCTTGGCCTCGGCCGGCAGGTCGATGGGGTCGGGCCGCGCGCGGGCGCCCGCGCGCGAGCCGCGCGGCTTTTTCTCGGCCTCGCGGCGCAGCATGAGCTGATGCTCGCCCTTGAGCACGGCGCGGCTGCCCTCGGTCAGCGCCAGGGTGCCGAAACCCTCGTGATCGACCGCCAGCAGGCCCTGGGCCAGCAGCTGGCGCAGCACGCCGCGCCAGGCATTCTCGGACAGGTCGGCGCCCACGCCGAATACGCTCAGGGTTTCGTGGTCGTGCTGGCGCGTGCGGTCGGTGCTCTTGCCGCGCAGGATATCGATGATATGGCCGGCGCCGTAGCGCTGGCCGCGCTCCTTCCACAGGCGGTACACGGCCGACAGCACTTTCTGCGCGGCGACCGTGCCGTCCCAGGCCTGCGGCGGTTCGAGGCAGACGTCGCAGTTGCCGCAAGCCGTGATGGTCTGCCCGAAGTAAGCCAGCAGGCACACGCGCCGGCATTCGACGGTTTCGCACAGGCCCAGCATGGCATCGAGCTGCTGGCCGAGCCGGCGCCGGTAGGCATCGTCGCCGGGCGACTCGTCGATCATGCGGCGTTGCTGCACCACGTCCTGCAGGCCATAGGCCAGCCACGCCGAGGCCGGCAGCCCGTCGCGGCCGGCCCGGCCGGTTTCCTGGTAGTAGCCCTCGACCGACTTGGGCAGGTCGATGTGCGCCACGAAACGCACGTCGGGCTTGTCGATGCCCATGCCGAAGGCGATGGTGGCCACCATGACGATGCCATCCTCGCGCAGGAAGCGCGCCTGGTTGGCGGCGCGCACCGCCGGGCTCAGGCCAGCATGGTAGGGCAAGGCGTTGACGCCATTGGCGCACAGGAAGTCGGCGGTTTCCTCGACGCGGGCGCGCGACAGGCCGTACACCACGCCCGATTCGCCTTCGTGCTCGCTGCGGATGAGGTCCAGCAGCTGGCGCCGCACTTCGTTCTTCTCGACGATGCGGTAGCGGATATTGGGACGGTCGAAGCTGGCCACGAAATGGCGGGCTTCGTCCAGGGCCAGGCGCTGCGCGATCTCGCTGCGCGTGGCCGCGGTGGCGGTGGCCGTCAGCGCGATGCGCGGCACCTCGGGCCAGCGCTCGTGCAGCATCGACAGCCCGAGGTATTCGGGCCGGAAATCATGCCCCCATTGCGAGACGCAGTGCGCCTCGTCGATGGCGAACAGGGCGATGCGTCCGCGCTCGAGCAATTGCAGGCAGCGGTCGGTCAGCAGGCGCTCCGGCGCCACGTAGAGCAGGTCCAGCTCGCCGGCCAGGAATGCCTGCTCGACCTCGCGCGCCACGCGCCAATCCTGGGTGGAATTGAGGAACGCGGCCCGCACCCCCAGTTCGGTCAGGGCGTCGACCTGGTCCTGCATCAGGGCGATCAGGGGGGAAACCACGATACCGGTGCCTTCGCGCACCAGCGCGGGCACCTGGTAGCACAACGACTTGCCGCCGCCGGTAGGCATCAGCACCAGCGCGTCGCCGCCGCCGATGACGTGATCGACGATGGCTTGCTGGTCGCCACGGAAGGATTCGTAACCAAAAACGCGCGCAAGCACGCCCAGGGCGCGCGGGTCAGACATGGGTAGCAGGCAGATGCATCATGGCGGGGATTTTAAGCCCCAGCGCCGGCCTGTCCCTAATCGCCCCGGCCGCCGGCTAGAAACCCAGCCAGCGCCCGCGCATGAAGGCGTCCACCGGCATGCTGATATTGGCCCGCATTTCGTAGTCGCCGGAGATGACGTCGCGGTCCGCGCCCACCGCGAACTTCACGCTGGGCGCCAGCAGCATGCTGTGCTGCAGGCCGAAGCGCCGCTCGGTGACGCTGTCCACGCCCATGCCGCTGGCCTGGTAGGTGCCGCTCAGCGTGCCCCACCCGCTGATCGGCACGCCGGCCGACAAGGTATTGCGCATCTGCCGATGGGCGAAGCCGCCGTCCTGGAAACTGGCCAGGTCGCCGAACCCGGCGCCCACTTCCTCGGTCGCCACGCCCAGCGTGACCGCGTCGTCGGCCAGGTTGACGTTGTAGCCGAACCGGTAGCGCCAGGCGTTGACCGCGTCGAAGGTGCTCTGGGTGGCGCCGACCTGGAAGGTGCCCAGTTCGCCCGCCGCGTAAGTGGTACCCACGCCGCGCGTGGTCAGCGAAGGCGCCGACTGCATCTGCCCTTCCAGCGTCAGGCTGGGGGTCAGCCCGTAGCGGACCATGCCGCTGCCCGCCGAGGCGCCATAGTCGACCGCGCCCGAGGTGGCGGCCGGATCCATGTTGTTCAGGCGCCCGAACACCGACGAATAACCCAGCTGCCCCTCGGGCAGCAGTCCGCCGGGCGAGAGCCGGTCGCTGAGTTGCACGCCGCCGATCGGCGCCGTGCTGCCCCAGCCCGGCGCCTTGGAAACGACGTTGCCCATGGCCAGCGAAGGGCCGGTCACGGGCCGGTAGACCCAGCTGCGGTCGCCGTAGCTGACGGTGGGCACGGCGCTGGCGGAGGAAAACCAGGGCCTGCGCGGCTGGGCCACGCCGGTCATGAGGTAGACCGAGCGCTTGCCCGTCAGGTCGTCGGTTTCGAGACCGAAGGAGTAGTTCGGCTCGGCCGGCGGCACGTCGGGAAACAAGTCCTCGCAGCCCAGGGGCATGCTGGCGGGCGCATCGGCGCCGTCGCCGGCAGGCGGCAGCGGCACGGCGGGGTCATGCCCGAGCGCCGGCGCGGCCGCGTGCACCGAGGCGTCGGCGCCGGTTTCCGCCGGCAGCATGCGGCAGGGTTCGGGAATGGCGCGCTCCTGCAGCACCGGCGCCGGCGCGACCGGCTGCGAGCTGGCCGGCGCCAGCACGGAGATGCCGTAGCGGGCGACGTCGTCGGCCGCGCGCGCATAGGCCCGCCCGGCGGGCCGGGGGGCCGCCGTCTCGGGCGGGGTGGTGTCGATCGCGGCAGTCTCGGGGCCGGCCTCGAGGCCCGCGGGGGCCCTGGAGATATCCGGCGGGTCGGGCATGGCGCAGGCCGCCAGCGCCATATTGCCGGCCAGGACAGCGGCCACCGCCACGCGCGAGACGCCTCTGTGTTCGCGTTCGCAGGCAAGCATCACGCGCACCAGTGTAGGAATTCCCGAGCGAGGCATCTGTAAACTTTCTTGATAAATCGGCACGGGAACTGACCCGGCGCGGCGGCCAACGGGCCTGATTTTACGTCCGCGCGCGCCGGCTTCGCCGGCGCTGTCCGTTTCAGTCGATTTCCCGCCTCTTGCGGCGCCCGGGGCGCCGCGTCACTATGCGAACATGGACAATCCTCATACCAAGCTGCTGGTCGTCGACGACGACCCCGCCTTGCGGCAACTGCTGGCCGACTACCTCAACCGGCATGGCTACGACACCCTGCTGGCGCCCGACGCCAGCGACCTGGCCGCGCGCATCACGCGCTACGCCCCCGACCTGCTCGTCCTGGACCGCATGCTGCCGGGCGGCGACGGCGCCGACGCCTGCCGCCGCCTGCGCGACCAGGGCGAAGACATCCCCGTCATCCTGCTGACGGCGCGCGACGAAGCCGTGGACCGCATCATCGGCCTGGAAGCCGGCGCCGACGACTACCTCGGCAAGCCCTTCGACCCGCGCGAGCTGCTGGCGCGCATCGAAGCCGTGCTGCGGCGCAAGCGCGGCCCCTCGGCCCTGACCAAGGACGCCCCGGTCAGTTTCGGGCCCTTCGTATTCGATCCTGCCACGCGGCAATTGCTGCGCGATGACACGCCGGTCAAGCTGACCGGCGGGGAAATCAACCTGCTCGAAGCGCTGGTACGCAATGCCGGCAAGCCGCTCTCGCGCGAACGCCTGCTGGCGCTGGCGCGCGACGACGACGGCGGCGAGCGCAACGACCGCGCCATCGATATCGCCATCCTGCGCCTGCGGCGCGCCATCGAGGAAGACCCGAAGCAGCCGCGCTGGATCCAGACCGTGTGGGGCATCGGCTACCGGTTTTCGCCCTGATGAAACTGCCCCGCCTGCCGGCGCCGCGCTCGCTGCGCATGCGCCTGATCCTGCTGGTGCTGGGTTCGGTCCTGCTGGCGCAGGCCGCCACGCTGGCCACGGTGTCCTATTTCCGGCACAAATTCATGGAGGACGTGGCGATCGACTACATCGCCACCACCATCCGCACCTTGCGCGCCTCGCTGTCGCAGGTGCCGACCGACGAACGCGCGGAGTTCGTGCGCCAGGCTTCCGGCAACCAGTGGCGGCTCTGGTCGCGCTCGCTGCCGGCCGACGCGCGGCTGCAGCGCTGGCATCGCGGCCCCCAGGAAGACGAGGCCGAGCGCGAGCGGATGCGGCGCGAGTACGAACGCCGCCATCCGCCGCCCGACGACATCCGGCGCGACCTGCGCGGCCTGGTCAGCGAACTCAACGAGCGCCTCAGCGACGGCACGCGCGTGGCGCTGTCGCGCGGCCCCCGGCCGGAAATCTTCATCTCGCTGGCGCCCAGCCCCTCGCCCGACGACGCGCCGCCGCTGCGCGAATGGCTGGTCATCCCGCTCGAACGCCTGGATCCGCCCGTCGCCACCCCATTGATCGTATCCTGGGTCGGCGGGATCGGGCTGGTGCTCGCCTGGTTTTCGTGGCACATCACGCGGCCGCTCACGCGCCTGGCCGACGCCGCCGACCAGCTGGCCGCCGGCCAGCCCCAGCGCGTCGAACCCTCGGGGCCGCATGAAACGCGCGTGCTGGGCGAACGCTTCAACGCCATGCTGGACGCGCTGGCCGAGTCCGACTCGGTGCGGCGCACGCTGCTGTCAGGGCTGCCGCACGACCTGAAGGGACCGCTGTCGCGCATGTGGCTGCGCATCGAGATGGCCGACGACCCGACGCTCAAGGAAGGATTGCGCAAGGACCTGCAGGACATGCAGCACATGGTCGACCAGTTCATCGGCTTCGTGCGCGGCACCGACCCGGCCGCCTACCGCTACGCGCCGCTGGCGCTGGGCGAATGGCTGGCCGAGCGCGTGGGCGCATGGCAGGGTGCGGGCACCGACATCCGCCTGCAGGCGCCCGACAATGGCGCGCTGGGCATACAGGCGGACGCGGTGGCGCTGGGCCGCCTGCTGGACAACCTGATCGGCAACGCCCTGCATCATGGCGCGCCGCCGATCGAGGTCAGCCTGCGGCGCGACGCGGACATGGCGGTGCTGGAAGTGTCGGACCACGGGCCCGGCATCGCGCCCGAGCGGCGCACCGAGGCGCTGCGGCCCTGCGCGCGGCTGGACGACGCCCGCACGCGCACCGGCAACGTCGGCCTGGGGCTGGCGCTGGCCGAGGCCATCGCGCGCGCCCACGGCGGCGGGCTCGAATTGCGCCAGGCGCCCTCGGGCGGCCTGTTGGTGCGCATCACCCTGCCGCTTGCGGCCGCTTGACCCGCCGGCCGCGCCGTCAGGCGCCCGGCGGCGGCAAGAGCGGCACCGGCCGGCGTTCCTTGCCGAACACCGAACGGTACGCCAGGATGTTGAATACCAGCACCACGGGCACCCCGATCACGGTGCCGGCCAGCACCAGCCGCATGGAATCCAGCGCGCCGCTGCCATCCCAGATGGTCATGTCGTCGAGGATCAGGTACGGAAAGAAGCTGTAGGCCAGGCCGCACAGCATCAGCACGAACAGCATCACGCACAGGACGAACGGCAGCCAGCTGAAGCCGTCGGCCTTGCCCGGCAGCCGCGCCAGCAGCATCTCGGCCGCCACGAAGCCCAGCAGCATGAGAGCCCAGACCATGGCGGCCACGCCCAGGTGGGCCGTATTGCTCCATTTGTAGAAGATGCCGGCGTTGGCCAGGCCCAGCGTCACGGCGATGGCCACCATGCCGGCGGCGGTCCAGCGGATCGAGTGCCGCGCCCAGCCGGCGGCGCGCCGCTGCAGCTCGCCGCCGTCGACCCGCATGACCAGCCAGCACGCGCCCAGCAGCGCATACGCGGCCATGGCGCACAGCCCGACGAAGAAGGCGAACCAGCCGTAGCCGGCGTCGGCCTGGTAGTCGGTGGCGATGCGCCCCAGCACCATGCCCTGGCCCAGCGCGGTCAGCAGCGACCCCACCCAGAACCCGAAGATCCAGCGCGGCTTGATCTCGGTGCGGGCGCGGATGCGGAACTCGAACGACACGCTGCGCAACACCATGCCCAGCGCCATCACGGTCAATGGCCCGAACAGCTTGCCCAGCACCACCCCCCAGGCGAACGGGAACGCCGAGACGAACAGCCCCAGCCCCAGCAACGGCCAGAACTCGTTGGCATCGCGCCAGGGGCTGAGCAGGCCCATCATGCGGCCGCGCTCTTCCGAGGGCGCCAGCTGCAGCAGCAGTCCGACGCCGATGTCGAATCCGTCGAGCACGATGCCGGCCGCCATCAGCAGCAGCAACAGCCCGACGAAAACCAGCGGCATCCAGAACGAGGGATCGTCGGGGCTCAGGCCCAGCGAGGCGGCCAGGGTCGCGATCATGAGGATCCTCCGGTCTTGCGCACGGGCACCACGCCATAGCGCGCGGCATGGAACAGCATGCCCACGAACGCGGCCAGCAGCACGGCGTACAGCGCGACATGGCCGGCCAGGCTGTAGAGCAGCGCGGGCGTGGTCACCGGCCCCAGCACTTCGGACTGCGTCACGGCGCGATTGACGGCATACGGCTGCATGCCGGCCAGGTCGTAGCACCAGGTGGCCACGACCCCGAGCGCGCCGGCGAACATCAGCAGCGACAGCACCCTCAGCCACCAGCGCGGCAGGGCCGCCGGATCGAAACCGCGCCGGCAGGTCAGCGCCAGGGTGGCGCACGAGGCCGCCAGCATCAGCAGGCCCAGCCCCAGCGCCAGCCGCAAGGACCAGAACGTGAAGGCCACGGGCGGCTGCATGCCGGAGAATTTGTCCAGGCCCAGGTAGCCGAGCGAAGCGTCGCGGTGCAGCCAGCGCCCGCCCGCCCCGGCCAGCGAGACCGCGGCCAGGTTGGCCTGGGCGCGGGCGCTGGGCCAGCCGAACACCACCAGCTCGGGCTCGGCGCCGCTGTGCCAGAAGCCCGCCGCGGCGGCGGCCTTGGCCGGCTGCAGGCGCGCCGTGACCTCGCCCATGCCGGCGGCCAGCGGCCCCAGCAGCAGCGAGGCCAGCAACGCGACGGCCAGGCCGGCGCGAAAGGCGTGGCGCTCGCCGTCGTCCAGCGGGCGGCGCAGGGCCTGCATGGCGGTCACGCCCAGCATCAGGAACCCGGCCGTCAGGAAAGCGCCCAGCACGGTCAGGCCCAGGCGCCAGCCGAACGACGGATTCAGGACCACCGCGCGCCAGTCGTATACCTGGTAGCGGCCGTCGATCAGGACCGCGCCGTCAGGCGTCTGCAGCCAGGAAAACAGGGCCAGCACCCAGCCCACCGCCACCAGCTGCCCGATCGCGACCATGAGCACCGCCAGCGTATGGGCGGCGTCGGAGACCCGGCGCTGGCCAAACAGCATCACGCCCAGGAAGCACGACTTGACGATGAAGATCGACAGCACGCCGTAGCCCAGCAAGGGGCCGGCCAGGTTGCCGATCTTGTCCATCAGGCCCGACCAGAGGCTGCCCAGCTGGATCAGCACCGGCACCGTGCAGGCCAGCGCCAGCACGAACGCCAGCGCAAAAATGCGCACCCAGAAGCGGTAGGCGGCCGTCCAGCCGGACTGCCCCGACCAGCGGGCGCGCAGCTTGAAGAACAGCAGCAGCCAGGCCAGCGCCAGCGATATCGCCAGGAACAGCGCCAGAAAGCCCAGGCTTGCCGTGAACTGCGCGCGTGCCAGCAGGAGTGGAGGGATATTCATGATGGGCGGTAGTTTAGAGCCTGTTTCCGGCATGTGGGGGACGGCTTGCAACAGTGTTTCCGCGCGAACGTGGCAAAATTGACTCTTTGTCGCCGCTTTTTCCTATTCTTTCAGAATGACCCACGCCCCGACGCCGCCTGCCGCCAGCAATTTCCTGCGCCCGATCATCGAAGACGACCTGCAAGCGAACCGCTTCCAGGGCAAGCTGTGGGCCGGCAAACCCGGCCCGGCCGCGCTGCAGGCGCAGGGACAGCCCGACCCGGCGCGCATCCGCACCCGCTTTCCGCCGGAGCCCAACGGCTACCTGCACATCGGCCACGCCAAGAGCATCTGCGTGAACTTCGGGCTGGCGCGCGACTACGGCGGCGTCTGCCACCTGCGCTTCGACGACACCAACCCCGAGAAGGAAGAGCAGGAGTACGTCGACGCCATCATCGAGGCCGTGCATTGGCTGGGCTTCGATTGGCAGGCCGATGGCAATGACAACCTGTATTTCGCCAGCGACTACTTCGAATTCATGTACGAGTTCGCCGAGGCGCTGGTGCAGGCCGGCCACGCCTACGTCGACGAGCAAAGCGCCGAAGAGATCCGCGCCAGCCGCGGCACGCTGACCGAGCCGGGCACCGACTCGCCGTGGCGCGACCGCCCGGCCGACGAGTCGCTGCTGCGCCTGCGCGAGATGCGCGACGGCAAGCATCCCGACGGCAGCCTGGTGCTGCGCGCCCGGATCGACATGGCCTCGCCCAACATCAACCTGCGCGACCCGGTCATGTACCGCGTGCGCCATGCCACCCACCACCGCACCGGCAACGCATGGTGCATCTACCCGATGTACAGCTGGGCCCATCCGGTGGAAGACGCCCTGGAAGGCATCACCCACAGCATCTGCACGCTGGAATTCGAAGACCAGCGGCCGTTCTATGACTGGATCCTGGCGCGCCTGGCCGAGCTGGGCAAGCTGGCGCGCCCGCTGCCGCACCAGTACGAGTTCGCCCGGCTGAACCTGACCTACGTGGTCACCAGCAAGCGCAAGCTGCTGCAACTGGTGCGCGAAGGCTACGTGGATGGCTGGGACGACCCGCGCATGCCGACGCTGTTCGGCCTGCGCCGGCGCGGCTACACGCCGTCCTCGATCCGGCTGTTCTGCGACCGCACCGCGGTGTCGAAGTCGGATTCGCGCATCGACTACAGCCTGCTCGAGCAGGCCGTGCGCGACGACCTCGACCCGGTGGCGCCGCGCTCGGTCGCGGTGCTGGACCCGCTCAAGCTGGTGATCACCAATCACCCGGAAGGCCGCAGCGAGACCTGCTCGGCCCCGCGCAACCCGCACGATCCGCAGGCCGGCGTGCGCGAATTCCCGTTCACGCGCGAGCTGTGGATCGAGCAGGACGACTTCCGCGAAGAGCCGCCCAAGAAGTACTTCCGCCTGTTTCCCGGCAACACGGTGCGGCTGAAGTACGGCTACGTGGTGCGCTGCACCGGCTTTACCAAGGACGAATCGGGCAAGGTCGTGGAAGTGCAGGCCGAGTACCTGCCGGATACCAAGAGCGGCACGCCGGGCGCCGACAGCGTCAAGGTCAAAGGCAATATCACCTGGGTGAGCGCGGCCCACGCCGTACCGGCCCAGGTACACCTGTACGACCGGCTGTTCGCCGATGCGCATCCCGACGGCGGCGACAAGGACTTCCTGGCCTGCCTGAACCCCAATTCCAAGCAGACCGTGCAGGCCTGGCTGGAGCCGGGCATCGAGGCCGTCCCGGGCGCCACGTGGCAGTTCGAGCGGCTGGGCTATTTCACGGTGGACAGCAAGGACTCCCGCCCCGAGGCGCCGGTCCTGAACCGCATCGTGACCCTGCGCGACTCCTGGCAGGCGGCCTGACCGCGCGCCAGGACGCTCCGCGCGGCGCTGGCCGGGTTATCATGCCCGACAATCCGCTGTCGCCGGCCGCCCTCCGCTTCGGGCCGGCGGCCGGCGCTTCCATTCCAATCCATGAACACTGAATCCCTCGCCCTGGACTTCAAGAGCGCCACGCTCTATGCCATTCGCGTGGTGCTGCACGATGCCGACACCACCCGCCTGCGCGCCGCGCTGGACAAGCGCATGGCCGACGCCGGCAGCTTCTTCGAGAACGAGCCGGTGGTCATCGATGCCACCCGCGTCGATGCGCCGGTGGACTGGCCCGCCCTGCTGCAGGCCCTGGCCGACCACAATCTGCCGCCCATCGGCGTGGTGGCCGAGGACGCCAACCTGCAGGGCGCCCGCGATGCCGGACTGGTGCCGGTCGAGCTGTCGACCCCGGTGGCCCGCGCGCCCCAGGTGATCGACACGGCACCGCCCAACGATGTGGCCACGCCGGTGCCGTCCGTGCCCGAGGCCACTGCCGAGGCCGCGGCCAAGGCCGGCCCGCAGGACGACGAAGCGGACGGCGAGCAGGCCGACGAAGCGCCCGCGCACAACCCCGAGTCGGTGCCGACGCGCGCGGCGCGCGAGACCACCGAGGCCAACCGCCCTACCGCCACGCCGCCCCAGTCCTCGTCGGCGCTGGTCATCACCAAGCCCCTGCGCTCGGGCCAGCGCGTCTATGCGCGCCATACCGACCTGATCGTGATCGGCATGGTCAGCCAGGGCGCCGAAGTCATCGCCGACGGCAACGTGCACGTGTACGGCCCGCTGCGCGGCAAGGCCATGGCCGGCGCGCGCGGCGACACCTCGGCGCGCATCTTCACCACGCAGCTCGATGCCGAACTGCTGGCCGTAGCCGGCGTGTACCGGGTGGTGGAGGACAAACTGGACCGGGCGTTGCATAACCAGCCGGCCCTGGTGCGGCTCGACGGCGACACCTTGCGCATCGAGGCGCTGAAGGGTTGAAACGGCACCAGGCAAACGGCACACGACTGCCTACATCTTGTAAGAAGCCTTCATACGCTTTTTGCTTTACGATAACGCGATTTGTACGCACATAAATAAGGGTTCGAGCGTCATGACACGTATTGTTGTGGTGACTTCCGGCAAGGGCGGGGTGGGCAAGACCACCACCAGCGCCAGCTTTTCCGCTGGCCTCGCAATGCGAGGCCACAAGACCGCTGTCATCGACTTCGATGTCGGCTTGCGCAACCTGGACCTCATCATGGGGTGCGAGCGCCGCGTCGTCTACGACTTCGTCAACGTGATCCAGGGCGAGGCGTCCCTCAAGCAGGCGCTCATCAAGGACAAGCAACTCGAGAACCTGTTCATCCTGCCCGCCTCGCAGACCCGCGACAAGGACGCGCTGACGCAGGAAGGCGTCGAGAAGGTGATCGACGAGCTCAAGGAAATGGGCTTCGACTACATCGTCTGCGACTCGCCCGCCGGTATCGAGGCGGGCGCGCTGATGGCCGCCTATTTCGCCGACGACGCGCTGGTCGTGACCAACCCCGAAGTATCGTCGGTGCGCGACTCCGACCGCATCCTGGGCATCCTGGCCGCCAAGTCGCGCCGCGCCGTGCAGGGCGACGAGCCGGTCAAGGAATACCTGCTGCTGACCCGCTACAACCCCAAGCGCGTCAACGACGGCGAAATGCTGTCGCTGAGCGACATCGAGGATATCCTGCGCATCAAGCTGATCGGCGTGATCCCGGAATCCGAAGCCGTGCTGCAGGCCTCCAACCAGGGCCTGCCCGCCATCCACCTCAAAGATACCGACGTCTCCGAAGCCTACAAGGACGTCGTGGCGCGCTTCCTGGGCGAAGAACGCTCGCTGCGCTTTACCGACTATGAAAAGCCTGGCTTGTTGAAGCGGCTGTTCGGGGGAAAGTAAGCAATGTCCTTCCTGTCGTTTCTGCTCGGTCAGAAGAAGTCCTCGGCCAGCGTCGCCAAAGAACGTCTTCAGATCATCCTGGCCCACGAGCGCGGCCGCGGCGACTCGCCGGACTACCTGCCGCAACTGCAGCAGGAGCTGGTTGCCGTCATTTCGAAATACGTCAAGATCGACCCCGAAGACATCAAAGTCCACCTCGAACGCCAGGACACCCTGGAAGTGCTCGAGGTCAAGATCGAAATGCCGCAAAACTGAACACTCGGGTGCCTGTCCCCGCACGGGGGACAGGCACCCGCTGAATTCATGCCGGCCGCCTCCCCCGACGGCGTCTCGGCAGCCACAAAAAAACCCGGCCGAAGCCGGGTTTCTCGTTCAGGCGCGGGCGCGGATCTACTTGCCGACCTGGTCGCCGATCACGCCACCGATGGCGGCGCCGCCGACCGTGCCGAGAATGCCGCCGTTGGTGATCACGGCGCCCGCCACGCCACCCAGTGCGGCACCGCCCACGGTGCTCTTCTGGCGGCGGCTCATGCTGTCCCAGGACGAGCAGCCGGCCATGGAAACGGCCAGCAAGGCGGCCATGCAGGCTTTGGAGAGGGTACCGATCTTCATAACAAGCTCCTATTCTTGTGCCGGGATAGCGCACCAGCAGCGAAGCGAGCGCAGCACGCACAAAGCGCGTCCCATGAAACTTAGAGCCTACAGAATCGCAAAATACTGCACCGGATGCTGTTAGGTTTGCCCAGGAATTGTGTCAATGGGTAGGCAATCCCACCCGGATGCAGGCAGGTTGTTGCCGGAACGCGCGCTCATTTGACCAAACGTAACACGTCACGGAATCTGGGATGTTCGCAAGTTTCCATCCATTCGAATATCGCCATCTCGGTGGTGACGATTTCGGCGCCGGCGCCGCGCGCGCGGCGCAAGGCCGCATGGTGATCGGCCGGCTTGCGCGAGCCGGCGGCATCCGAGACCAGCAAGGCGCGGTAGCCTTCCTCGAGCAGGCCCAGCACGGTTTGCAGCACGCAGATGTGCGCTTCGCAGCCGGCCACGAGTATGGTCTTGCGGGCCGGCGGCAGCCAGGCGGTGAAACCGGGCTCGCGCGTGGCCGAGAAATGCATCTTGGGGAAACGGGCCTGGATCTGCGTGTCCAGCGGCGCCACCGTGACGCCCAGCATGCGCGCATGGTGTTCGGTGGCCACCACGGGCACATCCAGCAGGCGGGCCGCCTGCGCCAGCTTGTGCGCGGCGGCCAGCACGGCCTGACCATCGTGGATGGCGGGCATCAGGCGGCCCTGCATGTCCACGATGAGCAGCGTGGCCTGGTTGGCTTGCAGCAGTGCGGACATGCGGACCTCCGGTTGCGGCCTTACTTGAGGGCCTTGTAGCGCAGGCGCTTGGGCTTGGCGCCCTCCTCGCCCAGGCGGTGCTTCTTGTCGGCTTCGTACTCCTGGTAGTTGCCGTCGAAGAACACCACTTGCGAATCGCCCTCGAACGCCAGGATGTGGGTGGCGATCCGGTCCAGGAACCAGCGGTCGTGGCTGATCACCATGACGCTGCCCGGGAACTCGAGCAGCGCGTCTTCCAGCGCGCGCAGCGTTTCGACGTCCAGGTCGTTGGACGGTTCGTCCAGCAGCAGCACGTTGCCGCCGGCGATGAGGGTCTTGGCCAGGTGCAGGCGGCCGCGCTCGCCGCCGGACAATTGCCCGACGATCTTGTTCTGGTCGCCGCCCTTGAAGTTGAAGCGGCCCAGGTAGGCGCGCGAGGGCATTTCGAACTTGCCCACGGTCAGCAGGTCGGCGCCGTCGGCCACCGCGTCGAACACGGTCTTGTTGCCCTCGAGCGAATCGCGCGACTGGTCCACGTAGGCCAGCTTGACCGTCTGGCCCAGCTTCACTTCGCCCGAATCGGGCTGCTCGCGGCCGGCCAGCATGCGGAACAGCGTGGACTTGCCCGCGCCGTTGGGGCCGATGATGCCGACGATGGCGCCGGCCGGCACCTTGAAGCTGAGGTCGTCGATCAGCAGGCGGTCGCCATAGGCCTTGCTGACATGGTTGAACTCGATGACTTCATTGCCCAGGCGATCGCCCACCGGAATGAAGATTTCCTGGGTTTCGTTGCGCTTCTGGTATTCGTACGAGGACAGCTCCTCGAAGCGGGCGATACGCGCCTTGGCCTTGGCCTGGCGGCCCTTGGGGTTCTGGCGCACCCACTCCAGTTCCTTCTTGATGGTCTTCTGGCGCGCCGACTCGGTGGCTTCTTCCTGCTTGAGGCGGTCTTCCTTCTGCTCCAGCCAGGAGCTGTAGTTGCCTTTCCAGGGGATGCCGTAGCCGCGGTCCAGCTCGAGGATCCACTCCGCCGCGTTGTCGAGGAAGTAGCGGTCGTGGGTCACGGCCACCACGGTGCCGGGGAACTTGTGCAGGAACTGCTCCAGCCACTCCACGCTTTCCGCGTCGAGGTGGTTGGTGGGCTCGTCCAGCAGCAGCATGTCGGGCTTGGACAGCAGCAGGCGGCACAGCGCCACGCGGCGCTTTTCGCCCCCGGACAGCTTGCCCACCATCGCGTCCCACGGCGGCAGGCGCAGGGCGTCGGCGGCGATTTCCATCTGGTGCTCGATATCGTCGGCGCCGCTGGACGCGGCGGCGGCGATGACGGCCTCCAGCTCGGCCTGCTCGGCCGCCAGGGCATCGAAATCCGCATCCGGCTCGGCGTAGGCGGCGTAGACCTCGTCAAGGCGCTGCTTGGCGTTGAAGACGGCGCCCAGGCCCTCTTCCACCGACTGGCGCACCGTATGTTCGGGGTTGAGCTCGGGCTCCTGCGGCAGGTAGCCGATGTTCAGCCCCGGCATGGGGATGGCTTCGCCTTCGATTTCCTTGTCCACGCCGGCCATGATCTTGAGCAGCGTGGATTTCCCCGAGCCGTTCAGGCCCAGCACGCCGATCTTGGCGCCAGGAAAAAAGGAAAGGGAGATGTCGCGCAGGATCTGCCGCTTGGGCGGCACGATCTTGCCGACACGGTTCATCGTGTAGACGTATTGGGCCATGGACTCAGGGTCGGAAAAAGACAGTGATATACCGGAACAAGCCCTGATTGTAGGCCGGAACCCGCCGGCCCACCGCAGGCCGGCCGCAACCGCCTCAGGCGCGGCGCCGCGCGGGGCGCCACTGGGCCAGGCTGACGCCGGCCAGCGCCATCAGGCCGCCGGCAATGTGATACAGGTGCGGCGTTTCGCCCAGGAAGGCGGCGGCGATGGCGACCGTGACGACCGGCATCAGGTTGAGGAAGATGCTGGCCCGGTTGGGCCCCAGGTAGCGCACCCCCTGCATCCACAGAAATGGCGCGAACAGCGACGGGAAAATGCCGGCATACAGGACCAGCGGGATGTTCTGGGCATTCAGGGGCGAGGCCGGCGTCAGCAGGAATGCCGGCAACTGGAACACAATGCCGAACAGCACCTGCACGAACAGCGACTGCCACGGCCCGACCGACATCGGCCACTTGCGCAACAGCACGCCGTAGAGCGCATACGCCAGCGCCGCCAGTCCCATCAGCGCGTCGCCGCGGCTGCCGCCCAGCGCCAGCAGGCGCAGCGGATTGCCCTCGCCCAGCAGGATGCCCAGCCCCGCGAGCGAGACCACGGCGCCGAGGATGGCGGTGAGCGCCGGCCGTTCGCGCAGCACCAGCGAGCCGACCACGACCGTCAGCAAGGGAACCATGGCGGTGATGATGCCCATGTTGGTGGCGGTGGTCGTGCCCGCCGCCACGTACATCAGGCCCTGGTACAAGGCCATGCCGAGGCCGCCCAGGACCGCCAGTCTGCCGAGGTTGGGCCGGATCTGCGGCCATTGCCGCAGCACCCCGGGCAGGGCGAACGGCGCCAGCAGCAGGCCGGCCAGCACCCAGCGGTAGAAACCGATGGAGGCTGGCGCGATCACGTCGGCCGCCATTTTGGTTACCACCATGTTGACCGACCAGATCGTCGTCGCCAGCAGGGGAAACGCCATGTGGCGCGGCTGCGGCTGGGCGGCGCCGGGCGGCGAAGGGATGCTGCGCATCGAAAATCCGGAATTGGGGAAACCCCGCGATGTTAGCGCAGGGCCGCCATGCGCCCGGCCGCGGAAAGCGCGACAATACGGGCTGCCTTTCGTTGTCCCACCAGGAATCACCATGTCCGCCTCCGCCCAGCCGCCCGCCTCGCTCACGCATTTCAGTCCCGCCGAACTGGACATGCTGGCCAAGACCGCCGACGCGCTCAGCGCCTATCTGGGCAAGCCGGTGCAGGCCGAAGTGGCGCTCGGCGACGAAGGCACCGAATGGGTCACGTTCGGGGTCGCGCTGGATACCGACGCCGACGAAACCGACGACGCCGCGCCGCATGTCCAGATGGGCGGCGCCGGCGCGCGCCTGCTGGGCGGGCGCGGCGGCCTGCCCGACTCCGACACGGAAAGCTATGACTGCCTGTATCTGTGGGCGGTGCAGATCTCGCTCGTCGAAGGCGAGCGTTTCATCAAGCTGGACCAGGACGGCGACGAATGCGCCTGGTCGGACCAGCTCACCGATGTGCTGCCGTTCGCGCTGAGCGAAGACGAGCTGCCGCCGGACGACGACGAAGACGACGAGGACGACGAGGACGGGGCCGACGACGACGGTCCCGGCCACAACGGCGATACACACCGTCACTAAGCGGGCGGGAATCGGGCGGATTTTGCGGTAGTCTGGCTTCTGTCCGGGCGGCCATGCAGCAGCCGTCCCGCCAGCCGGCCGGCCCAGGCCGCGCGGCCGATCCGTCGTGCAAGGAGCCCCATGACCTCGACCCCGCCCCCCGCGTTCCCCGCCGGCGCCAAGCGCCCCGACCTGGCCAGCCTGACCGCCTACGAGGCCGCGCGCGAGCTGGCCGCCGGCGAAATCGGCAGCGAAGCGCTGACCGCCGCCTACCTGGCCCGCATCGCGGCGCATCCGGAACTCAACGCCTTCATCACGGTGGACGCCGACGGCGCGCTGGCGCAAGCGCGCGCCTGGGACGCGGCGCGCGCCGCCGGCGCCGCCGCGCAGCCGCTGGGCGGCGTGCCCATCGCCATCAAGGACAACATCCACGTGGCCGGCCTGCCCAATACCGCCGGCACGCCGGCGCTGCGGGGATTCGTGCCGCGCGCGCATGCCCCGGTCGTGCAGCGCCTGGTCCAGGCCGGCGCCGTCATCCTGGGCAAGACCAATATGCACGAGCTGGCCTACGGCGTCAGCGGCTACAACACCGCGTTCCATGGCGAGCGCACCGTCGGCGTGCGCAATGCCTACGACACGGCCCGCATCGCCGGCGGCTCGTCGGCGGGCAGCGGCGCGGCCGTGGGCGCGCGCCTGGCCCCCGCGGCGCTGGGCACGGACACCGGCGCCTCGATCCGCCTGCCGGCCGCGCTCAATGGCGGCGTGGGGCTGCGGCCCACGGTAGGCCGCTACGATGCCGCCGGCATCACGCCGATCTCGCATACGCGCGACACCCCCGGCCCCATGGCCAACAGCGTGACCGACGTCATGCTGCTGGACGCCGTGATCTCCGGCGAGCCGGCGCCGGCGCCGATCCCGGCGACCCGCATCCGCCTGGGCCTGCCGGCCTGGTTCTGGACCGGCCTGGATCCCGCCATCGCAGCGGTGGCGCGCGCCGCGCTGGACAAGCTGCGCGCCGCCGGCGTCGACCTGATCGAACTCGACATGCCGGGGCTGAAGGAGCAGAACCAGGAAATCAGCTTCGTGCTGGCCCTGTACGAACAGAAGATGGACCTGATCGACTATCTGCGGCGCTACGAAGCCGGACCGGATTTCGACGGCGTGGTGGCGCAGATCGCCAGCCCCGACGTGCGCGCCATTTTCACCGACATGATCGCGCCGCTGCGGCTGCCCGGCCCCGACGGCGCCGGCCTCGACCTGGAGCCCCTGTACCGTGAGGCCATCGCCACCGGGCGGCCGGCGCTGATCGGTATCTATCGCGACGCCTTCGCGCGCCATCGCATCGACGCCCTGCTGTTTCCCACCGTGCCGGTGGGCGCGCCCCTGGCCGGCCCCGACGCCAGTTCGCTGGAGAACTTCGCCAGGCTGGCGCGCAACGTCGACCCCGGCAGCAACGCCGGCCTGCCCGGCCTGAGCCTGCCCGCCGGGCTGGACGCGCACGGCCTGCCCGTGGGCCTGGAACTGGACGGCCTGCCCGGCGAAGACCGCAAGGTACTGGCCATCGGCCTGATGCTGGAAACCATCCTGGGCCGGCTCGCGCCGCCTGCCATCGCGGCGGCCTGAGACGCGGCGGCCCGCCGCAGGCGGCCAGTGCACGCCCGCCGCGGGGCGATCGCGGCGCAGTGCATCGCGGCGCTTGCCGGCGCGCGCCGCGGCGCTTTAAGGTGGAACGACCCCGTCCACTGGAGCCGCGCCATGGCCCGCCTCACCCGCATCGTTCCCTGCCTGTGGTTCGACCACCAGGCCGAGGAAGCCGCCCGCTACTACGCGGATATATTCGACAACTCGCGCGTCGGCGCGATCAGCCGCTACGGCGAGACCGGCAAGGAGGTGCACGGACGCGCGCCCGGCTCGGTCATGACAGTGCAGTTCGAACTGGACGGCACGCCCTTCACGGCGCTCAACGGCGGCCCGGCGTTCCAGTTCAGCCCGGCGATTTCGCTGCAGGTCAGCTGCGCCACCCAGGAAGAAATCGACCACTACTGGGAGCGGCTGGGCGCCGGCGGCGATCCGCGGGCGCAACAATGCGGCTGGCTGGCCGACCAATACGGCCTGTCGTGGCAGATCGTGCCCGCCATGGTGGCCGAGTGGATGACCGGCGACCCGGCCGGCGTGCAGCGCGCCATGGCGGCGCTGCTGGGCATGAAGAAGCTGGACATCGCCGCCCTGCGGCGCGCCTACGACGGCGCCTGAGCGGCGCCACGCTCAGGCCGGGCGGCCCTCCTCCACCGCGTGGCAGGCGACCACGGCCAGGCCGTGCCCAAGCGCCCGCGGCGCCTCGCTCTTGCAGCGCGCGTTCGCATGCGGGCAACGCGGATGGAAGGCGCAGCCTGTCGGGGGATTGAGCGGATTGGGCACCTCGCCGGCCACCGCGGTACGCGGCCGCCCAGCGCCGTTCAGGTCGGGAATCGCCTCCAGCAGCATGCGGGTGTAGGGATGGCGCGGCTGCGCGAACAGCTCGTCGCGCGGCGCCACTTCGACCAGCTTGCCCAGGTACATCACGCCCACGCGGTCGGCCACATGGTGCACCACCGCCAGATTGTGCGAGATGAACAGATAGGTCAGGCCCAGTTCGCGCTGCAGATCCTTCATCAGGTTCAGCACCTGCGCCTGCACCGATACGTCCAGCGCCGAGGTCGGCTCGTCGCACACCAGGAACTGCGGCCGCGCCGCCAGGGCGCACGCGATCGAGATGCGCTGGCGCTGGCCGCCCGAGAACTGGTGCGGATAGCGGTGCTGGTCGGCCGGGTCGAGCCCGACCTGGCGCAGCAGCTCGCCGACCCGTTCCTGGCGCTGCGCCGGCGCCAGGCTGGCATGCGTGAGCAGGGGTTCGGCGATGATGCGCCCGACCCGCCAGCGCGGATTGAGGCTGGCATAGGGGTCCTGGAAGATCATCTGCAGGCGGCTGCGCAACTGCTTGCCCTGCGGCGTGGCAAGCGCCGACAGCGGCTGGCCGTCGAACTGTATCGCGCCGCGCGTCAGCCCATACAGACCCACCAGCATGCGCGCCACGGTCGATTTGCCGCAGCCCGACTCGCCCACCAGCGCCAGGGTCTCGCCACGCGCGATCTCGAAACTGACCCCGTCGACCGCGCGCAGCATCTGGCGCGGCTTGCGCGCCAGGACGCGCTCGAGCCACGGCGCCGACACGTCGAACCAGCGCGCGGCATCCCGTACCTGTACCAATGGCGCGTTCATGCCGCCTCCCGCGCATCGTGCAGCCAACAGGCGGCCCGCGAGGCGCCCGCCGGCATCAGCTCGGGACGTTCGCTGCCGCAGCGCGGCAGCCGGACCTTGCAGCGCGGGTTGAAGGCGCAGCCCGGCGGAATGGCGTTCAGGCGCGGCATGCTGCCGTCGATCTGGACCAGACGCTCGGCATGGCTGTCGAGCGCCGGGATCGACCCCATCAGGCCTTCGGTGTATGGGTGGCGCGGACGATGGATGACATCGCCGACCGGCCCGATCTCGGCCAGCCGCCCGGCGTACATGACGGCCACGCGATCGGCGGTCTCGGCGATCACGCCCATGTCGTGGGTGATCAGCATGACCGAGGCGCCCTGCTCGCGGCACAGCTTCTTCAGCAATTCGATGATCTGCGCCTGGATGGAGACATCCAGCGCCGTGGTGGGCTCGTCGGCCACCACCAGCCTGGGCTCGGCCGCCAGCGCCAGCGCGATCACCACGCGTTGCCGCATGCCGCCGGAGAACTGGTGCGGAAAATGATCGATGCGCTCGCGCGCGGCCGGAATGCCGGTGGCCGCCAGCAGCTCGATGGCGCGCTCGCGCGCCTGGCTCCAGGACAGCGGAAGATGCGTCACGATGGTTTCGGCCAGCTGCCGGCCAACCGTGTACAGCGGATTGAGCGAGGTCAGCGGATCCTGGAACACCGCCCCGATTTCGCGCCCGCGCACGCGCCGCATCTGGTCTTCGCGCAGGTTGTCGATGCGCCGCCCGGCCAGCAGGATCTGGCCCGCGCTGATGCGCCCCGGCGGTTCGAGCAGGCCGATGATGGCGGCGCCGGTCAACGACTTGCCGGCGCCGGATTCGCCCACCACGCCCAGCACTTCGCCCGGCGCGATGGTGAACGACACATCGTCCAGCGCCTTGAGGGTGCCCCGGCGGGTCGGGAATTCGACCGACAGGTTCTTCACTTCAAGCAATGCGCTCATGGTCGCCTCAATTCAGCCGGGGGTTGAGCGCGTCGCGCAGCCAGTCGCCCACCAGGTTGACCGACAGCACCAGCAGCACCAGGGCGGCGCCGGGAAAGATAGTGATCCACCACTCTCCGGAAAACAAGAAATCGTTGCCGATACGGATCAGCGTGCCCAGCGAGGGCGCGGTGGGCGGCACGCCCACGCCGAGGAACGACAGCGTGGCCTCGGTGATGATCGCGGTGGCCAGGTGCACCGTGGCCAGCACCAGGACCGGCCCCATGACGTTGGGCAGCACATGGCGGAACATGATGACCGGCGGGGCCACCCCGATGACGCGGGCCGCCTGCACGTATTCGCGGTTCTTCTCCACCAGGGTGGAGCCGCGCACGGTGCGGGCATATTGCGGCCAGCCGGCCAGGGCGATGGCGCCGATCAGCACCGGGAACGCGATCACTTCGTGCAGCTCGCGCGGCACGGCGGCGCGCGCCACGCCATCGATGAGCAGGGCGATCAGGATGGCGGGAAACGACAGCTGCACATCGGCCACGCGCATGATCAACGCGTCCAGCCGGCCGCCCGCGTAGCCCGAGACCAGGCCGAGCACCACGCCGATCAGCATGGACAGCGCCACCGAGGCCAGCCCGATCAGCAGCGACACGCGGGTGCCGTACAGGATGGCCGAGTACAGGTCGCGGCCCTGGCTGTCGGTCCCCAGCAAGTACTGCGGCTGGCCATTGTCGGACCAGGCCGGCGGCAGCAGCGCATCGAGCAGCTCGACCGTGGTCAGGTCGAAGGGATTGTGCGGCGCCACCCAGCGCGCGCCGAACGCGCTGACCAGCAGCAGCGCCAGGACCAGGGTGGCGACCATGGCCACCGAGCTGTAGCGCCACGACCAGGCCAGGTCGCTGTCCCACCAGCGTTTAAGTACGGCGCGCATCAGTGGCCTCCGTTGCGCGACAGCCCGGAACGCAGGCGCGGGTCGACGACGAAATACAGCAGATCGATGATCAGGTTGATCACCACGAACACCAGCGCGATCAGGCACAGATAGGCCGCCATCACGGGCACGTCGGCGAACTGCACCGCCTGGATGAACAGCAGCCCCATGCCGGGCCACTGGAATACGGTCTCGGTGACGATGGCGAACGCGATGATGCCGCCCAGCTGCAGGCCGGTGATGGTAATGACGGGCACCATGGTGTTCTTCAGCGCGTGGCCGAAATGGATGGCGCGCTGGCGCAGGCCGCGCGCGCGGGCGAACTTGATGTAGTCCGAGCGCAGCACTTCCAGCATCTCGGAACGCACCAGCCGCAGCACCAGCGTCATCTGGAACAGCGACAGCGTGATCGAGGGCAGGATCAGGTGCTTCCACCCCGTGGCGGTGAACAGCCCCGAGGTCCACCAGCCGAAGCTGACGGTATCGCCGCGGCCGTAGCTGGGCAGCCAGCCCAGCTGCACCGAGAACACCAGGATCAGCAGGATGCCGATCAGGAAGGTGGGCAGGGATACGCCCAGCAGGGACCCGGCCAGCACCAGCTGCGCCAGCAGGCCGTGGCGGCGCAGCGCCGTGTACACGCCCAGCGGCAGGCCGACGACCAGCGCGAGAACCGCCGCCACCAGCGACAGCTCCAGCGTGGCGGGCAGGCGGGCCTGGATCAGGCTGGAGACCTTCTCGCTCTGGCGCAGCGAAATGCCGAAATCGCCCTGCAGGGCGTTGCCGACGAAGCGGGCGAACTGGACCGGCGGCGCGTCGTCCAGGCCGAGGCGCTCGCGCAGCTCGACCCGCTCGGCGTCGGTGGCGTCCTGCCCCAGCATGATGGTGACGGGATCGCCGACGTATTGGAAAAGCACGAAAGCCAGCAGGGCGACGGTGAGCATGACCGCCGCGGCCTGCAGGATGCGGCGCAGAATGAATGCAAGCATGGCAACTCGATACGGGGTGCGGCGCCGCCAGGCGCCGCACCCGGGGCGGGACGCCGGCGCGCAGCGTCCCTCGCGGGCCTCAGTCGATACGCACCCAGTCGGCCGACAGGCGATTGTCGGCCCGATGGATCACCGTCACGTTCTTGCGCATGGCCCAGGGAATGACCTGGTCGTGCAGCGGAATATGGCCGAACTCCTGGGCATGGATTTCGAGCGCGCGGACGATGTCGGCGTCGCGCTTGGTCGGGTCGGTCTCGGTCTTGATGCGGTCGATGATCGCGTCGGCTTCCTTGTTGCTGTAGTCGCCCAGGTTGTACATGCCGTCGGCGCCCTCGCCCTTGGTGCGCACCAGGTTCTGCAGCGTGTACATGGCGTCGAAGGTCGGCACGCCCCAGCCGAACAGGAAGGCGCTGGTGTCGCGCGACTGCACCTTGGGGAAATAGGTGGCGCGCGGCATGGCGTTCAACGAGGCCTTCACGCCCACCTTGGCCCACATGCCCACCACGGCCTGGCAGATCGCCTCGTCGTTGATGTAGCGGTTGTTGGGGCAGTCCAGCGTGAAGCTGAGCGTACCGTCATAGCCCGCCTCCTTGAGCAGCGCGCGAGCCTTCTCGGGATCGTAGGGCACGCGCTTGTGCAGGGCTTCGGTCCAGCCATGCACCTGCGGCGCGATCATGGTGCCGGTCGGCGCCGACAAGCCGCGCATGACCGCGCGCTTGATCGCCTCGACGTCGATGGCGCGATACAGCGCCTCGCGCACGCGCACGTCGGCGAACGGGTTCTTGCCCTTGACACTGGAATACAGCAGCTCCGGGCGCTTCTGGTCGAAGCCGATATAGATGGTGCGGTACTCGTTGCCCTCCACCACCTTGGCCTGCTGGCGCAGGCGCTCCAGGTCCTGCGCGGCCGGATCGAGCACGAAGTCGATCTCGCCGGACAGCAGCGCGGCGGTGCGGGTGGCGTTCTGCTTGATCGGGGTGAAGACCACTTCCGTGACGTTGCCGATCTTCCTGTCCTTGTTCCACCACTCGGTGTTCTCGACGAACACCGTGCGCACGTCCACCTCGCGCGACTTCAGCTTGTAGGCGCCGGTGCCGTTGGTGTTACGCGCCGCGAAGGTTTCTTCCTTGTTGACGAAGTCCTGCGGCTTGGCGACGTTGTGCTTCTCCGACCAGGCCTTGTTCATGATGAACACGTTGGGCAGCTGCCGCAGCAGCACCGGGTTGGGCGCGCTGGTTTCGATCTCGATGGTGTAGTCGTCGATCTTGCGCGCTTCCTTGATGCCCGTGGTGTACGCCTTGTAGTTCGAGGTGGGCGCCATGGCGCGATGGATCGAGAACACCGCATCCTCGGCGGTGAACGGCGCGCCGTCGTGGAACTTCACGCCCTCGCGCAGCTTGAAGCGATACAGCGTGGGCGAGACCTGGGTCCATTCGGTGGCCCGCGCCGGCACCACCTTGAAATCCTTGTCATAGGCCACCAGCGGTTCGTACACATAGCTGTTGGCGGCAATCGTCATGCCTTCGTTTTGCGAATGCGGGTCGAACGTGAGAATGTCGCCCTGCGAAGCCCAGCGGAAAGTCTTCGCCTGCCCGATCGACGGCAGGGCGCAAGCAGCGGCGATCGCGATAGCAATCATGGTGCGACGCATGGTTAGCTCCTGACAGATATCTGAATGACCGCCGGATATTGCCGTAGCGCCGCTTCGCGCGTCAATTAGGGGTTTGTGCCGATACTGGGGGGCACCCGCCGCCGCGGGCGCAGGCGCTCAGGCCACGCCGCGGCGGCGATCGCGGCGATACAGCAGATAGCCCAGCGGCCACATCAGCAGGACCAGCAGCCGCGCGGACGGCTGGGTCAGCCGGTACGCCTGCACCGCGGTGGGCAGGCCGGAGTTGTCCAGGTGCAGGCGAAAACGCGTGTAGCGCGCCGCCGCCATGATGAACTCCCGCGGCCGGTAGCGAAACCAGTCCAGGTGATGCTGCAGCATGTCCCAGGCCAGCAGGTACAGGCCCTGGATATTGCTGCTCAGGGACACGCCGCCCTGGCTCAGGCCGCCCGGCGTGTCGTGGTACACACGCACGACCCGGTTGATGAAGCGGCTGAGATAGCCGGCGCGCGAGATCGCCCACCACACCAGGCTTTCCGGCACGAAGCCGGCCACGTCCTCGGGAAACGGAAAGCGGCGCAGCACATCGGCGCGCATGGCGCCGAATTTCTCGCCCTGCACGCGGTAGCGGAAGTACATGTCCACCGCCGTGCTGTCGAAGACATCCTGCGGGAAGCGGTCGCCCACGATGGAACCGTCGGGCCGCGCGCACAGGCCGGTGACCGCCACATAGGTCTCGCGCCGGTCGGCGGGTATGCCCTCCCAGGCGTCCTTGAGTATGGCCAGGGCGTCGGGCGGGATTTCGTCGTCGCTGTCCAGGCCCACCACCAGCATGCCGCGCGCTTCGCGCACGCCGCGGTTGAAGGCGGTTTTCTTGTGCTGGTTGTGCTGCCACACATAGCGGATGGGAAAATCCGCCTGCGCCTGCCAGGCCCGCACCACCTCGTGCGTATTGTCGGTGGAACCATCGTCGACGACGACCCATTCGAAATCCCGACAGGTCTGGCGTTGCAGTGACTGGAACACTCGGTGCAACGTGACGGCCCGGTTATACGTGGGCGTCAGCACCGTGAATTGGAATTGCGAATCGATCATGCTCGTTTAGCCGGTACGCAACGGACGAGTCGGTTATGGGGGTGGCGCGAGAGTTGCAGTGTATGGGATAAGCCTCGCAGGCACACGCGCACTCCCTCTCATTTTGCAATTGAATATGTCATCTATTGGCATATTCTTACTTCGCTATAGGACGCGGTACACTCGCGCCGTACCTGTCCGACCCCGTCATGCAAGCGCAAACCGTCCAGCTCAACGATATCGCCCTGTTCGTCGAAGTCGCCAAACGCAAGAGCTTCAGCCTGGCCGCCCGCGCGCTGGACATGCCGACGTCGACGCTGTCGCGGCGCATCAACCAGCTGGAAAAGGCCATCGGCCTGCGGCTGATCAACCGCAATACCCGGCGCCTGGAGCTGACCGACGCCGGCACGGTCTATCTGCTACGTTGCCAGGGCCTGATCGACGAAACGCGGCTGGCGCGCGAACAACTGGAATCGCTGACGGGCCGCCCCAAGGGCCGGCTGAACATATCCATGCCGTACAGCCTGGCGATCTGGCTGCTGCCGACCTCGCTGGGCGCATTCCTGGACAGCTACCCCGAGATCGATTGCGAATTCGATCTCAACCTGAATGCCAGCGCGACCTCGCAGGGCGCCCCCTTCGACGTCATCCTGCGCTTCGGGCGCGACAGCGGCGACGACGAAACGCCGGATCCCAATACCGTGGTCGACGAAATCATTTCGCTCGACAGCTACCTGTACGCCTCGGAAGATTATCTGGCCCGCTACGGCGAGCCGCGCGACCCCGCCGACCTGGACCGCCACGAATGCCTGCGCACGGCCATCGACCCGGAACATTCGCACTGGACGCTGCACAATGGCGAGCGCATCGAGCGCGTCGAGGTAAGCGGCCACGTGGCGGGCAACAACATCAGCGTGGTCGGCACGCTGGCCGGGCTGGGGCTGGGCATCACGCGCCTGCCGCATTGCCAGGCGCTCGATCCCGTGATCGAACGCAACTCGCTGCGCCGCGTACTGCCCCAGTGGCGGGTGCAGCCGATCTCCATCTACGCGGTGTACCCCTCGCCGATCCTGCCGGGCCGCACGCGCGTGTTCATGGATTTCGTCCGGCCGATGCTCGGACCCGCGCCGACCGGCCCGCAGCCGCGCGCCTGACCCCGGCGCCGCGCATAAAAAAACCGCCGGCAAGGGCCAGCGGTTTTTTTTTACCTGCAAGCAACGCAACTTACACGCGCTTGATCTTTTCCAGCATCTTGAAAACGCCCTTGGGCGACTTCACGAAAAGACGCTTGAAAGCCTTGCCCAGGCAACGGCGTTCCAGGGTGTTGCGACGCACGCGTTTGCGTTCGGCCATGATGATCTCCAGTGGGATGGCCGCCGCGCCCGCGCCTGCCATTGCAGGCGCGAAAAGGCGACGGCGAAAATCTGAATAACTCGGCATTCTAGCCTGAAACAGGCGGGGCCGCCAAGCCGCGAGGGAGCATGGGCCCGGCCAGGCCGGCGCCACCGGCGGTCACGCCCCATCGGACAGTCTTCCTGGATCCTGGCCAGCAAGACATCAGGAAAATCTGCGATACTGTTTATTTATACAGCAAGAAAATCCGGACGCTGCGGCGCTGGCAAGGCAACAGTCCGGCCGTTGACTGCCCGCCGGCGCCGCGTTCCCGCATGGCGGCGCAGCCCGTACTCCGCCGCTGTCCTCCCTCAGGCTACGATTACGCCCCATGAGCTCCCAGATCCGCATCGTTGGCGCCCGCCAGAACAATCTCAAGAACCTCGACCTGACCATCGCCACCGGCGAACTCGTGGTGGTAACCGGGGTGTCCGGCTCGGGCAAAAGCTCGCTGGCCTTCGACACCCTGTATGCCGAAGGACAACGCCGCTACGTCGAGACCTTCTCGCCCTACGCGCGCCAGTTCCTCGACCGCATGGACAAGCCGCAGGTCGACCGCATCGAAGGCATCCTGCCGGCGATCGCCATCGACCAGACCAACCCGGTGCGCAGCTCGCGCAGCACGGTCGGCACCATGACCGAGCTCAACGATCACCTGAAGCTGCTGTTCGCGCGCGGCGCGCGGCTGTACTGTCGCGGCTGCGGCAAGCAGGTGCGGCGCGATACGCCCGAGTCGGTGTTCCATTCGCTGGCCGGGCGCGCGGCCGCGCTGGGAGATCCGCGCCTGGTGGTGACCTTCCCCATCGCGGTGCCGGCCAATTTCACCGAGGACGAGGTGCGCGGCTTCCTCGACCAGCAGGGCTACACGCGCGTGCATGCCGAGGAAGCCGCCAGCGCCGCCGCGCCCGCGCCCAAGGCGCGCCGCGGCAAAAGCGCCAAGGGCGCCAAGGACGGCGCCGCGCCGGTCGCGCGCCGCATCCTGCACGTCGTGCAGGACCGCTTCCGCTTTGCCGCAGCCGAGCGCGAGCGCGTCATGGAGGCGCTGGATACCGCGCTGCGCATGGGCGCGGGCCATCTGGCGGTGTACGCCATGGGCGAGGAAGGCGGCGCCGACCAGGCGGTCTGGAAATACAGCGACCGGCTGCACTGCGCCGACTGCGACATCGAATACACCGATCCGCTGCCCAGCAGCTTATCGTTCAACTCGCCGCTGGGCGCCTGCGAAGCCTGCCGCGGCTTCGGGCGGGTGATCGGCATCGACATCGGGCTGGTGATTCCCGACGAGAACAAGACCTTGCTGGAAGGCGCGATCAAGCCGTGGCAGACGCCTTCGTTCAAGGAATGCCAGGACGACATGGTCAAGTACGCGCCGCGCGCCGGCATCCCGCTGTCGGTGCCATGGAAATCCATGACGCCCGAACAGCGCGGCTGGGTGCTGCACGGCGACCCCGACTGGAAAGGCGGCAACCAGGCCTGGAAGACGCAGTGGTACGGCGTGCACAAGTTCTTCGCGTGGCTGGAGAGCAAGGCCTACAAGATGCATGTGCGGGTGCTGCTGTCGAAATACCGCAGCTATACCCCCTGCCCCACCTGCCACGGCGCGCGCCTGAAACCCGACGCCCTGCTGTGGCGCCTGGGCAGCCGCGCCGAGGCCGATACGGTGCTGCCGCCAGGCGAAGGCCGCTACCAGCGCTTCATGCCGGCCGGCACCAGCTGGAGCCGGCCGCAGCTCGAGGCGCTGGACGGCCTGTCCGTCCACGATGTGATGCAGCTGCCCATCGAACGCGTGCGCCGCTTCTTCGACGGCCTGCGCTTCGAGGGCGTGCTGGACGCCGCGGCCGACCTGCTGATGACCGAAGTGCGCGCGCGCCTGAAGTTCCTGTGCGACGTCGGGCTGGGCTATCTCACGCTGGACCGCCAGAGCCGTACGCTGTCGGGCGGCGAAGTGCAGCGCATCAACCTCACCACGGCGCTGGGCACCTCGCTGGTCAACACGCTGTTCGTGCTGGACGAGCCCTCGATCGGCCTGCATCCGCGCGACATGCATCGCGTGGTCGAGGTCATGCACCGCCTGCGCGACGCCGGCAACACGCTGGTGGTGGTCGAGCACGACCCGCAGGTCATGGTGGCCGCCGACCGCATCATCGATATCGGCCCCGGCCCCGGCGAGCGCGGCGGACGCATCGTGTTCGACGGATCGCCGGCACAGCTGCGCGCCGCCAATACCCTGACCGGCGATTACCTGGGCGGGCGCCAGCGCGTGGAGGCCCCCCGGCCCATGCCGGTGGCCAACAATACGCCGCGGCTCATCCTCGAAGGCGCCACCGCGCACAACCTGAACAACGTGTCGATCGAACTGCCGCTGGGCCGACTGGTGTGCGTCACGGGCGTGTCCGGCTCGGGCAAATCGACGCTGGTGCAGGACGTGCTCTACCCCGCCCTGCTCAAGCAGAAGGGCAAGCCGTCCGAAGCGCCCGGCGCGTTCGATCGCCTGCTGGGCGCCGAGCAGATCGCCGACGTGGTGATGGTGGACCAGACGCCCATCGGCAAGACGGCGCGCTCCAACCCGGCCAGCTACGTCGGCGCATTCGACGCGATCCGCAAGCTGTACGCCCAGGCGGCGCTGTCCAAGGAGCGCGGCTACACCGCCGGCACCTTCAGCTTCAACAGCGGCGACGGACGCTGCCCGACCTGCGGCGGCACCGGTTTCGAGCACGTCGAAATGCAGTTCCTGTCCGACGTCTACCTGCGCTGCCCCGATTGCGACGGCAAGCGGTTCCGCCCCGAAGTGCTGGAGGTGCGCGTCGAGCACCTGGGCAAGAGCGCCTCGATCGACCAGGTGCTGGAAATGACGGTCAGCGAGGCGCTGGAATTCTTCAAGGGACTGCGCGACGTGCAGACCGGCCTGGCGCCGCTGGCCGACGTGGGCCTGGAGTACGTGCGGCTGGGCCAGCCCGTGCCCACGCTGTCGGGCGGCGAGGCGCAGCGGCTCAAGCTGGCCGGCCACCTGGCCGAGGCGGCGCGCAGCGGCATCTCCACCGCCAAGGTTGCCAAGAAGGGCAGCCTGTTCCTGTTCGACGAGCCCACCACCGGCCTGCACTTCGACGACGTGGCGCGCCTGATGCGCGCCTTCCGCAAGCTGCTGGCCGCCGGCCATACGCTGCTGGTGATCGAACACAACCTGGACGTCATCCGCGCCGCCGACTGGCTGATCGACCTGGGCCCGGAAGGCGGCGACGCCGGCGGCGAAGTGGTGGGCGTGGGCACGCCGCAGGACCTGATGGCCAATGACCGCTCGCATACCGGCCTGGCGCTGCGCGACTACGAAGGCAGCATCCTGCCCGTGGCGCCGGTCAGCGCGCTGGCCGAGCCGGCCGCCGCCTATGGCGAGGAAGCCGGCACGCCGCTGCAATCGCTGATGCGCCGGCGCCGCCAGGCGGCCCAGTCCATCGAGATCCGCAACGCGCGCGAGCACAACCTGAAGAACGTCAACGTCGAGATCCCGCGCGACAAGTTCACGGTCATCACGGGCGTGTCCGGGTCGGGCAAGTCGACCCTGGCCTTCGACATCCTGTTCAACGAAGGCCAGCGGCGCTACCTCGAATCGCTCAACGCCTATGCGCGCGCCATCGTGCAGCCTGCCGGCAAGCCCGACGTGGACGCCATCTTCGGCATCCCGCCCACCGTGGCGATCGAACAGCGCACCAGCCGCGGCGGACGCAAGTCGACCGTGGCCACCATGACGGAAATCCATCACTTCCTGCGCCTGCTGTACGTCAAGCTGGGCACCCAGTACTGCCCCGATTGCAAGGTGGCGGTCGAGCCGCAGAACGCCGACCAGATCGTGGCGCGCCTGCTGCGCGAACACAAGGGCCAGCACATCGGCGTGCTGGCGCCGCTGGTGACGGCGCGCAAGGGCTACTACACCGACCTGGCCAAATGGGCAGGCAGCAAGGGCCACACCCATCTGCGCGTCGACGGCGCCTTCATCCCGGTCAGCCCCTGGCCGCGCCTGGACCGCTACAAGGAACACACCATCGAACTGCCGGTGGCCGATGTGGTGGTCGACCCCGGCAACGAAGCGGCGCTGCGCGATGCCGTGCGGCAGGCCCTGGAGCATGGGCAGGGCGTGCTGAGCGTGGTGTACCCGCTGGACCGGCTGCGCGCAGGCCTGGATGGCGATCTGCAACAGCAGCACTTCTCGGTCAAGCGCGCCTGCCCGTCGTGCGGCGTCAGCTTCCCCGAGCCCGACCCGCGCCTGTTCTCGTACAACTCCAAGCACGGCTGGTGCGGCGGCTGCTTCGGCACCGGCCTGCAGCTGCAGGGCTTCGACGCCGAACAGACCGGCGAGGAAACCGCCTGGAACGCCTGGTACGAAGGCGAAGCCAGGACCTGCACGGTATGCCATGGCCAGCGCCTGAACCGCGTCGCGCTGGCGGTGCGCTGGCGCGACCGCTCGATCGCCGAGCTGGCTGCGCTGCCCGTCTCCGACGCCCATACCTTCTTCACCGGCCTGGTCACGCGCGGCCGCGAAGGCGAGATCGCGCGCGACATCCTGGCGGAAATCCGCGGCCGGCTCAATTTCATGCAGGAGGTCGGGCTGAGTTATCTGGCGCTGGACCGCGCCGCGCCCACGCTCTCGGGCGGCGAGGCGCAGCGCATCCGGCTGGCCGCGCAACTGGGCTCCAACCTGCAGGGCGTGTGCTACGTGCTGGACGAACCCACCATCGGCCTGCATCCGCGCGACAACCGCATCCTGCTCGACGCGCTGGCGCGCCTGGAAGGCAATGGCAACACCCTGGTGGTGGTGGAACACGACGACGACACCATCCGGCGCGCCTCGCACATCATCGATATCGGCCCAGGCGCGGGTATCCGCGGCGGCCGCGTGGTGGCGCAGGGCAGCGTGCAGGACCTGATCGACGCCCCCGAGTCGGTCACCGGCCGCTACCTGGCCAAGCCGCTGGCGCACCCGCTCAACGGCCGCCGCGCCGTCACCGCGGACACGCCCATGATCCGCGTGCACGGCGCGCGCCTGCACAACCTGCGCAGCGTGGACGCCAGCATTCCGATCGGGCGCCTGAGCGTGGTGACCGGCGTGTCCGGTTCGGGCAAATCCACCCTGGCGCGCGAAGTGCTGCTGGACAACCTGGTCCAGGCCGTGTCGCAGGGCAAGGCGCCGGGCTGGAGCGGCTGCGAACGCATCACCGGCTGGGAGGTCATCGATCGCGTGCTCGAGGTCGACCAGACCCCCATCGGCAAGACGCCGCGCTCGTGTCCCGCCACCTATGTCGGGTTCTGGGACGATGTGCGCAAGCAATTCGCCGATACGCGCGAGGCGCGCATGCGCGGCTGGACCGCGGCGCGCTTCTCGTTCAATACTGGCGACGGCCGCTGCCCGATCTGCGAGGGCCAGGGCATGCGCACCATCGAAATGAGTTTCCTGCCCGATGTGAAGGTGCCCTGCGACGCATGCAACGGCGCGCGCTTCAGCAGCGATACCCTGAGCGTGCAGATGCGCGGCAAGAACGCCGGCGAACTGCTGGCCATGGAAGTGGACGACGCCATCGGCTACTTCGCCGCGCATCCGAAAATCCACCGTCCGCTGCAATTGATGCAGGACGTCGGCCTGGGCTACCTGACGCTGGGCCAGCCCTCGCCCACGCTCTCCGGCGGCGAGGCGCAACGCATCAAGCTGGTCACGGAGCTGTCGAAGGCGCGCCTGACCGAAGGCGTCATCACCACCGGGCGCGCCTCGCGCGCGCCGCACACGCTGTATGTGCTGGACGAACCCACGGTGGGCCTGTCGATGGCCGATGTGGAGAAGCTGATCCATGTGCTGCACCGGCTGGTCGAAGCCGGCAATACCGTGGTGGTGATCGAACACAACCTGGACGTGATCGCCGAAGCCGACTGGCTGCTCGACCTGGGGCCCGAAGGGGGCAGCGGCGGCGGCCAATTGGTGGCCGAGGGTTCGCCCGAACACGTGGTAAGTTTGCGCGAGCGTTCGCACACCGGGCGCGTACTCAGTGAGTTCCTGCAGCAGTAGAAGCAATGGAATGCCGTTTTGAAGACCGGCTGGCCGGACGCGCCCTGCGCCTGGCCGGCGACCCGATCCGCATCGAGGCGCGCAGCGCCGACGCCGTGGCGCCCGCCCTGCGGGAGATCGAGCGGGCGCGCGCCGGCGGCCGCTGGATCGCGCTGCTGCTCGACTACGAACTGGGCGAATGGCTGCTGCCGGAGGCCTTGCGGGCGCCCGCGTCCGGGGCGGCGCCCGCGCCCCGCGAGGACGGCCGGGCGCGCCTGACCGCGCTGGCCTTCGAGCGCGCCGAGGTCGAAGCGCCCTGGCCCGCGCCCGCCACGCCGGCGGCGCGCATCGTCTCGGTCGCGCCGCGTATGGCGCGGGACGACTATCTGCGCGCGGTCGACGCCATCCGCGAGCTGATCGCCGCGGGCGAGCTGTACCAGGTCAACTACACCCAGCCGCTGGACGTGCGCATCGAGGGCGACCCCCGCCTGCTGTACCGGCAGATCGCGGCGCGCCATCCCGTGGGGAACGGCGCCTACATCGAGGACGGCGAACGCACCATCCTGTCGTTCTCGCCGGAACTGTTCGTGGCGCGCCAGGGCGAACGCCTGGTGACGCGCCCGATGAAAGGCACCGCGCCGCGGCACGCCGATCCGGCCGAAGACGCGCGGCTGGGGCGCGAGCTGCTGGCCAGCGACAAGAACGGCGCCGAAAACCTCATGATCGTCGACCTGCTGCGCAACGACCTGGGGCGCCTGGCCACGCCGGGCTCGGTCAAGGTCGATGCCCTGTTCTCGCTGGAACGCTACCCCACCGTGTGGACCATGACCTCGACCGTCTCGGCCCATGCGCCGCACGCCGGCCTGGCCGACGTGCTGCGCGCGCTGTTTCCCTGCGGCTCGATCACCGGCGCGCCCAAGATCGCCGCGATGCGGCGCATTCGCCAGATGGAGGCGGCGCCGCGCGGGCTGTATTGCGGCAGTATCGGCTGGCTGGCGCCCGATGGCGATTTCTCGCTCAACGTGGCGATCCGCACGCTGGTGCTGGATCGCGCCGGCCACGGCGTGTACGGCGTGGGCGGCGGTATCGTGCACGACTCGGACGCCGCGCAGGAATGGCAGGAATGCCATTGGAAAGCGCGCATCCTGGGCTGACGCCGGCGCGCCGCTTGGCCTACACTAGCCGGGGCACCGCGCCGCAAGGAACCGCATGCAACCCGAGCTCATCGAAACCATCCTGGTCACGGCCGACCGCCAGCTGCCGCTGCTGGGGCGCCACCTCGCGCGGCTGCTGACCTCCTGCCAGGCATTGCGGTATCGCTGCAACGAGCCGGCCGTCGAATCCGCCATCATGGCCGCCGTGCGCGGCCTGCACGCCCCCGGTCCGCACCGGCTGCGCCTGCTGCTGGCGCGCGACGGCAGCCACGACATCCAGACCGCGCCGCTGGCGCCGCTGCCGCCCGACCAGGAAGTGATGCTGGCGCCGGAGGCGCTGGATGCCGACGAGCCGCTGCTGCGCTACAAGACGACCTACCGCCCCTGGTACGCCCACACCATCGAATGGCTGCCATCCCATCCCCGGGTGTTCGACCTGCTGTACCTGAACCAGCACGGCGAACTGTGCGAAGGCAGCCGCAGCAATGTCTACCTCGAACTGGGCGGACGCTGGTACACCCCGCCCATCGCCAGCGGCTGCCTGCCCGGCGTGCAGCGCGCCGAACTGATCGACCAGGGCAAAGTCCAGGAACGCACCCTCACCATGTCGGACCTGCGCAGCGCCGAATCGATCCGCCTGTCCAACGCCCTGCGCGGATGGATAGAGGTGCAATACCACTGACTCCGGTGCCTGTCCCCGCAGGGGGACTGGCACCGGCAAACTCCTTGCCTGTCCCCGCATGCGGACTGGCTCCGGCAAACTCCTCCGGTGCCTGTCCCCGCTGCGGCAAGGGTGCCTGTCCCCGCGGGGACAGGCACCCCGCCCTACGCCATGCGCACTTGGCCGCCACGCTCACACCGTCATGCCCCCGCACACATACAGCACCTGCCCGGTGATGAACCCGGCGCGCGGGTCGAGCAGGCTGGCCACCGCATGGGCCACTTCGTCGGGACGGCCGACGCGGCCCACCGGAATGGCGGCTTCCAGTTGCCGGGTGCGCGGATCGCCCGGCGGGTTGGACTGGTTGAACAGCTCCGTGGCGATCGGACCGGGCGCCACGACGTTGACCGTGATGCCGGCCGGCGCCAGCTCCAGCGCCCAGGTGCGCGACATGCCGGCCAGCCCTGCCTTGCTGGCGCCATAGGCCGAACGGCCGGGCTTGCCCAGCGCGGCGCGGCTGCCGATATTGACGACCCGCCCGTAACCGCGCGCCCGCATGCCCGGCAGCAGCGCCTGCAGCAGCACCAGCGGCGCCACCAGGTTCAGCGCCAGCGTGCGCTGCATGGCGTCCGGCGCCACCTGGTCGATCCCGGCCACTTCGATCAGGCCGGCGTTGTTGACCAGATGCAGCACTTCTCGCTGCGCCGCCAGTTCAGTGGCCGTGCGGCGCGCCGCTTCGGTGTCGGACAGGTCGACCGGCACGAAGCGCTCGCCCGGCAGCACATCGGCCGGCTTGCCGCGGCTGAAGTTCACGACGTCATAACCATCGGCCAGCAGGCGTTGCGCGATGGCGCGGCCGATGCCGCGGCTCGCGCCGGTGACCAGGACGACGGGCCGGCTCATTGCGCGCGGATCCCGCGTTGCTTGATCAGCTCGCCCCACTTCTGGCGTTCGGCCTGCTCGAACTGGCCCAATTGCGCGCCGAACTTGTCGCCCGGCCGCGCGCCCATGGCGCCGAACTGGCGCGCCAGCTCCGGCGCCTGCAGCCCCTGGCGGGCCGCCGCCACCAGCTGCTCGACCACCGGCTGCGGCGTGCCGCGCGGCGCGTACAGCGCGAACCACGCCGTCACATCGAAACCGGCGACGCCGGCCTCGGCGAAAGTGGGCAGGTCGGGCACCGAGGGATCGCGTTGCGCCGAGGTGATGGCGATGCCGCGCACCAGCGAACCGTCCTTGATCTGCGCCAGCGCGCCGGGCAGGTTGTCGAACAGGAGATCGACCTGCCCGCCCGCGACCGCCGGCAGGGAGGCCGAAGTGCCCTTGAACGGCACGTGCAGCAGGCTGATTCCGGCCACGGCCTCGAAATAGGCGCCGGTCAGGTGCACCGACGAGCCCACGCCCGGCGACGCGTAGGTCAGTTTGTTGTCCTTGCGCTGGCGGGCCGCCTCGATCACGTCGGCCAGTGTGCGGTAGGGAGACCTGGCGCTGACGGCCAGCACGTTGGGCGTGGTCGACACCAGCGCGACCGGCACCAGGTCCCGGCCCGGGTCGTACGGCATGTCGGCGTAGAGGAATTGGTTGATGCTTTGCGTACCGATGGTGCCCAGGCCCAGCGTGTAGCCGTCGGGCTTGCTGCGCGTGACGTACGTCATGCCGACGTTGCCGCCGGCGCCCGGCCGGTTTTCCACCAGCACGGTCTGCTTCAGGTGCGGCTGCATCGCATGGGCGATGGCGCGCCCGAAGATGTCCGCCGCGCCGCCGGGCGGATACGGCACCACGACCGTCACGGGATGCTCGGGGTAGCCCGCGGCGCCTGCCTGCGCCGCCAGCGTCGCCATGCACGCGACAATAAGGGCGCGGACTGCCGCCCTGCACGCGCGCCACTGCCCAGGTGTTCGCTTCATGCCTGCCTCCACTTGTATCCGTCGCCGGCTTTTTCTAAAGTACGTAAATACGTACTTTATTCATCTAAACATAAACGTCCAGGGCAGACAACCGCATGCGTGCCGCGCTTGCGCCCCTTCCGGAGGCCGCCATGCCCGCCGCTGAACTGTTCGCCACGAGGCCCGACACGCATGCCCGCGAGCGCCCAGAGGCCGTCGCGCTGATCGACCGCGACCGCCCCGTCACGCATGCCGCGCTGCGCGCCGGCGTGCTGGACCTGGCCGGCGGCCTGGCGGCGCTGGGCGTGTGCCGCGGCGAGCGCGTCGCGCTGTGGCTGCCCAATTGCGCGCACTGGGTGACGATGTTCCTGGCCTGCGCCCGCCTGGGCGCGCTGACGCTCGCGGTCAATACCCGCTTTCGCGCCCAGGAGCTGGGCGACATTCTCGGGCGCGGCCAGGCCGACTGGCTGGTCTACTGGCCGGGCTTCAAGGGCATCGACTTCGCCGGCATCCTGGCCGCCGTGCCGCCCGCCGCACGCGCGCGCCTGCGCGGCGCCATCGTCGTGGACGGGAGCGGCGCACAGGCTACCCCCGGCCCCGCCGGCCTGGCGGCCCACGCCCTGGCCGCGCTGCACGGCCCCGCTCCCTTGCCGGCGCCCAATGCCGGCGTGCTGTGCTTTACCACTTCGGGCACCACGTCGCTGCCCAAGTTCGTCCTGCACGACCAGGACACCCTGCTGCGCCATGGCGACGCCATCGCGCGCTCGTACGGTTATGACGACGACAGCCGCATCCTGGCCAGCGCCCCCTTTTGCGGCGCGTTCGGCTTCGCCACCCTGGTGGGCGCGCTGGCGCGCGGCGTGCCGGTGATATGCGAACCCGCGTTCGACGCGGCGCGCTCGGTGGCGGCCGTCCGCCGCCACCGCGTCACCCATACCTACGCCAACAACGAGGCCCTGGTGCAGATGTTCCGCCTCGGCGAACGGGCCGACTTCGCGACGGCGCGGCTGTTCGGCTTCGCCAGCTTCGCGCCGGCCCTGGGCGACCTGCTGCCGCTGGCCCGGGCGCAAGGCGTACCGCTGACCGGCCTGTATGGCTCCAGCGAACTGATCGCGCTGGTGGCGGCGCAGCCGCGCGAACCGGCCGATGGCGACGTCTCGGTGCGCTACGAGCCCGGCGGCGCATTGATCCACCCCGAGGCGCGCGTGCGCGCCCGCGATCCGCAGGACGGCCGGATCCTGGCCGATGGCGAATCGGGCGAAATCGAAATCCTGGCGCCCAGCCTGATGCGCGGCTACCTGGACAACCCGCAGGCCAGCGCCGGCGCCCTGACCGACGACGGCTATTTCAGGACCGGCGATCTCGGCTACACCCTGGGTACGCGGCAGTTCGTGTTCCAGACCCGCATGGGCGACTCGCTGCGCCTGTCCGGGTTCCTGGTCAACCCGGCCGAAATCGAACAGGCCGTCGAGGCGCTGCCGGGCATACGGGCCTGCCAGGTCGTCGGCGCCACCCGCGACGGCAAGACCGTGCCGTATGCCTTCGTGCTGCTGGACGCAGGCGCGAGCCCCGATCCGCCCGGCTGGATGGCCGCCTGCAGACAGGGCATGGCCGGTTTCAAGGTGCCGGCCGGCTTCCAGGTGCTGGAGGCGTTTCCGGTGGTCGAAAGCGCCAACTCGGCCAAGATCCAGAAACACAAGCTGCGCGAACAGGCCGAGGCCTTGCTCGCCGCCGCGCCTGCCGCCTGACCATGTCCGCCGCCCGGCTCTTTGCCCGCAGTCCCCAGCCGCTGTACCTGCAAGCCGCGGCGGTATTCCGCGGCCACATCCAGACCGGCGTCTGGCGGCCCGGCCGGCAGATCCCGCCGCTGGATGCGCTGGCGGCCCGCTACGGCATCGCCCGCTCGACCGTGCGGCAGGCGCTCGGCCTGCTGGAGGCCGACGGCCTGATCCGCCGCTCGCGCGGCAGCGGCACCTTCGTCGAGGACACCCTGCCCGAAACCCCCACGCTGCTCATCCCCAAGAACTGGGCCGAGACCGTGGCCCTGAGCAGGCAGCTGGGCACCGTGGCGCTGCACGAATCCAGTGCGCAGCAGCCGCTACCCGACGACCTGGGCATACCCTGCGACTTCGCCCGCGACGGCCGCTTCCAATACCTGCGCCGCCTGCACACCGCCGCCGCCGGCCCGTTCTGCTTCAGCGAGGTCTACCTGGAAAGCGCGCTGTTCCGCAAGCACCGCGCCGAGATCCGCGCCAGCACCGTCACGCCCGTGCTGGACCGCCACTACCGGGCACGGCTCAGCCACGCGCGCCAGGTGCTCAACGTCATCGAGGCCGGCGCCGCGTCGGCCCAGGCCCTGCGCATTCCCGTATCCGCGCCGGTGGCCGAACTGCGCCGCTACGTCTGCATCGACGCGCGCGTCGTCTACTTCGCCCGCCTGGAATTCCCCTTCCACAAGGTGCGGATGGAATTCGACCTCCTTCGATAAAGCGGGGTGCCTGTCCCAGCGGGGACAGGCACCTCGTCATACGCCAGCACGCTTGACCGCAGCGTACCGGTGCGCCGGCGCCACTGCTCAAGCGCCCGGCTTGCCCACCACCCATCCCAGCACTTCGTTGGCCGCGGCCAGGCCCATGGCGGCGGTCACGGTGACGACCGAGCCGTAGCCGGCGCACGACAGGCCCTGGGGGGCCGCGCGGGTCCCGGCCGCGCCCATATCGTCCTCGCCCTCGACGGCGCGGGTCCAGGCGTCGGGCAGGATGGCGGGCTGGTCGAACCACAAGGCACGCACGCCCATGCGCGGCACCCGTTTGCGGACCTTGCCGTTGGCGTCCGAGGCCCGGGGGAAGCCATGCTCGCGCCGCAGCTTGTTGCGCAGCTTGGCCAGCAGCGCGTCGTTGACGGCTTCGGACAGGTCGCCGGCGCGCAGCGCCAGCGGGTCGGTCTTGCCGCCGGCGCCGCCGCACAGCAGCAGCGGCACGCCGCGCTGGCGCGCGTGCAGGATCATGGCGATCTTGGCCGCCGCCTGGTCGGTGCAGTCGACGATCGCGGCATAGGGACCGCCCAGCACTTGCATCACGTTATCGGGCGCGACGAATTCGTCGACACGGGTCACGGCGCAGGCCGGGTTGATCTGGCCGATGCGTTGCGCCATGGCCTCGATCTTGGCCTGCCCCAGCGTGTCCGACAACGCATGGATCTGGCGGTTGACGTTGGATTCGGCGATGTGGTCCAGGTCGATCAGGGTCAGGGCGCCCACGCCGCAACGCGCCAACGCTTCGGCGGTCCAGGAGCCGACGCCGCCCAGGCCCGCCACCGCGACATGGGCCCCGCGCAGGGCGGCCGGCGCATCCGGGCCATACAGACGGGCCAAGCCGCCGAAGCGGCGTTCGGCATCGGCCTCGCAGGCCGGCGCGATCACAGAAGGCTGAGAGTTCATGGGCGCCATTTTCCCATGCCGGCCCCGACGCGGGACGATAGGCCGGACTCGCCGCCGAGGCGGTTACGTTGCACATACGACACATTACCGCGCCGAAAGCCGCCGCCAGGCCAGGACATGCCCACGGCGAGGCTTGCGCCAACTGCTGCCAAATGCCGCCAACTGGCCGCCACCTGCGCCATACAGGCCGCCTACCTCGCGCCATGCGCGCCGGAGCGCGCGAGGCGGGCTGCTCGACATAGGCCGAAGTTAGGGACAGAATGAAAGCAGTTACGCCGTGTCTACCTCCGACCCTACCCCCTCGCGCCCGACCCATGGCCCCGAACTTTCGGGAGCAGGGTATCTGTGCCTGCTGGCCATGCTCAATCACATGGCCCTTACCGGGGGACGCATCACCGTCTCGCTGACCGCCCTGAAACTGGGCCTGTCGACCTTCACGGTCGGCATGCTGGTGGCGGTGTTCGCCGTGCTGCCTATGTTCGCTTCGGTGCATGCCGGGCGCTGGGTGGACAAGATCGGCGTCGTGCGGCCGCTGGTGATCGGCTCCTCGCTGGTCACCTTCGGCACGGCCCTGCCCTTCGTCTCGCAAACCCAGGCGGCGCTGCTGGTGGCGTCGTGTTGCATCGGTATCGGCTTCATGCTGCATCAGGTAGCGACGCAGGACCTGCTGGGACACGCCGAGCCGCGCGAGCGGCTGCGCAACTTCTCCTGGATGTCGCTGGCGCTGGCCGCCTCCGGGTTCTCCGGTCCGCTGATCGCCGGCCTGGCGATCGACCACCTGGGCACGCGCCTGGCGTTCGGCATGCTGGCGCTCGGCCCCATGCTGTCGCTGGTGGGCCTGTACCTGCTGCGCCAACCGCTGCGCACCATGAACGGCGCGCTGACCGGGGGCAGCAACCGCCCCGCCGAGCGGCGCCGCATCACCGAGCTGCTGGCGGTGCCGCCGCTGCGCCGCATCCTGATGGTCAACACCATCCTGTCGGGGGCCTGGGATACGCATTTGTTCGTGGTGCCCATCTTCGGCGTGGCGATCGGCCTGTCCGCCACCACCATCGGCGTCATACTTGCCGCCTTCGCGGCGGCAACGTTCGTCATCCGCCTGGTTCTGCCGTTCATCCAGACGCGCGTGCGCTCGTGGACGCTGGTGCGCGCCGCCATGGCCACCGCCGCCATCGATTTCCTGCTTTATCCGTTTTTCACCGACGTAGGCATGCTGATCGGCCTGTCGTTCGTCCTGGGACTGGCGCTGGGTTGCTGCCAGCCGAGTATGCTGTCCCTGCTGCACCAGTATTCGCCGCCCGGCCGCGCAGCCGAGGCCGTGGGCCTGCGCATGGCGCTGATCAACGCCTCGCAGGTATCGCTGCCGTTGACGTTCGGCGCGCTCGGTGCGGTAATTGGCGTGGCGCCCTTGTTCTGGGCCTATGCGCTCGCCCTGGTGGCGGGCGGCTGGGCCAACCGCAATCCCCCGCAAGAATCCGATTCCTCCAAGTCTTCGTGAATACGCAGTCCCCTCCGTCCCCGCACGATCCGCACGGCGCCGCCGCGCTGCCCTTTCGCCTCTGGACTGCCGAGGAGCGGCGCGCCTCGCTCGACACCGCGCTGCGCGAATGGCGCGACGGCGAAGACGTCTGGGTATACGGCTATGGATCGCTGATCTGGCGGCCCGACTTCGATTTCGTCGAGCGCAGGCTGGCCACCCTGCACGGTCATCACCGGGCGCTGTGCCTGTGGTCGCGCGTGAACCGCGGCACGCCGGAATGCCCCGGGCTGGTGTTCGGGCTGGACCGCGGCGGCTCGTGCCGCGGCGTGGTCTACCGCCTGGCCGGCCGGCAGGTGCCCGATTACTTCCCCGCGCTGTGGGACCGCGAGATGTCCACCGGCGCCTATCTGCCGCGCTGGCTGCGCTGCGCCACCGAGCACGGTCCGGTCAACGCGCTGGTGTTCATCATGAACCGCGCCAACCCGGCCTATATCCGCGCCTTGCCCGAACCCGAACTGCTGGCCATCGTGCGGCGCGCCTCGGGCCGCTACGGCCCCTGCACCGAGTACGTGGTGCAGACGGCGCAGGCGCTGCGCCAGGCCGGCATCCGCGATGCGCGCCTGGAGCAGATCGCGCGCCAGCTGGAGGCCGAAGTCCATCCGCTGGGCGTATAGGGCCGCGCCCACGCGGGCGCGGCGTTGGCGGTACACTGACAGCCTTCCATCCAGCCGGTTCCGCAACAGCCATGTCCGTGTCCGATCTGCGCCAGAGTTACGAAAAAGGCGTTCTCGTCGAAGAGCAGGCCGCCGCCTCGCCGTTCCAGCAGTTCGCGCGCTGGTTCGACGAAGCCGTCGCGGCCCGGGTGCCCGAACCCAACGCCATGACCCTGGCCACGGTCAACGCCGAGGGCCAGCCCAGCGCCCGCATCGTGCTGATCAAGGGCTACGACGACGCCGGCTTCGTGTTTTTCACCAATTACGAATCGCGCAAGGGCCTGGACCTGGACGCCAACCCGCGCGCCAGCCTGCTGTTCTTCTGGCAGCCGCTGGAGCGCCAGGTGCGCATCGAAGGCGTGATCGAGAAAGTCAGCGCGGCCGAATCGGACGAATACTTCCACAGCCGCCCGCTCGGCTCGCGCCTGGGCGCCTGGGCTTCGCGCCAGAGCCAGCCCATTACCCGCGACGAGCTGGAAGCGCGCGAGCGCGAGTTCCGCGACCGCTACGGCGAGCATCCGCCGCGTCCGCCGCACTGGGGCGGCTACCGCCTCAAGCCGAACCGCTTCGAATTCTGGCAGGGCCGCCCGTCGCGCCTGCATGACCGGCTGCGCTACGAGCCCGACGGCAAACAGGGCTGGACCATCGATCGCCTCTCGCCCTGACGCGCCCTTTTGCCGCCATCGCCGCCTGAATGTCCGCAGCTTTCCCCCCCGCCTTTGACGCCGCCTTCTTCCGCACCGCGCTGGGCCGTTTCGCCACCGGCGTCACGGTCGTCACCACGGCCGGGCCGGACGGCCAGCCTGTCGGGCTGACCGTCAGCTCGTTCAACTCGGTGTCGCTCAACCCGCCGCTGATCCTGTGGAGCCTGGCGCGCACCTCGTCCTCGCTGGCGGCCTTCGAGCGCTGCCAGCGCTATGTGGTCAACGTGCTCTCGGCCAGCCAGATCGCGCTGGCGCGCCGCTTCGCCACCGGCAAGACGCCCGAGCGCTTCGCCGGGCTGACGCTGGCGCAGGCGCCGGCCGGCACGCCCATGCTGGGCGAAGGCTGCGCCGCCTGGTTCGAGTGCCGCAACCGCAGCCGCTACGAAGAAGGCGACCACATCATCATGGTCGGGCAGGTCGAGCACTGCGGGCACAGCGGCGTGCCGCCGCTGGTGTTCCACGCGGGCAGCTTCGATCTCACGCCGCCGCATGGCGGCGCTTCCAGCTGAGAGAATCTCCATGAGCACCGACATCGATTGCATCGTCATCGGCGCCGGCGTGGTCGGCCTGGCCATCGCGCGCGCCCTGGCCGCCGGCGGCCATGAGGTCCTGGTGGCCGAAGCGGCCGAGGGCATCGGCACCGGCACCAGTTCGCGCAATTCGGAAGTCATCCACGCCGGCATCTACTATCCGGCCGACAGCCTCAAGGCGCGCCTGTGCGTGCGCGGCAAGCACCTGCTGTACGAATACTGCGCCGCGCGCGGCGTGCCGCACCAGCGGCTGGGCAAGCTGATCGTCGCCACCTCCGACGCGGAAGCCAGCCAGCTCGACAGCATCGCGCGGCGCGCCGGCGCCAACGGCGTCGACGACCTGCAGCACATCGACGGCGCCGCCGCGCGCCGGCTGGAGCCGGCGCTGCACTGTACGGCGGCCCTGGTATCGCCGTCCACGGGCATCGTCGACAGCCACGCGCTGATGCTGGCCTATCAGGGCGACGCCGAGAACGACGGCGCGCAATTGGTTTTCCATACTCCGCTGATAGCCGGCCGAGTGCGCCCCGAGGGCGGCTTCGAGCTGGATTTCGGCGGCGCCGAGCCCATGACGCTGAGCTGCCGGGTGCTGATCAATGCCGCGGGCCTGCACGCCCCCGGCCTGGCGCGCCGCATCGAGGGCATACCGCAGGACAGCATTCCGCCCGAATACCTGTGCAAGGGCAGCTATTTCACGCTGGCCGGCCGGGCGCCGTTCTCGCGCCTCATCTACCCCGTCCCCCAGCATGCCGGGCTGGGGGTGCACCTGACGCTGGAGCTGGGCGGACAGGCCAAATTCGGTCCCGATACCGAGTGGATAACCACCGAAGACTACACGTTGGACCCGCGCCGCGCCGACGTCTTCTACGCCGCCGTACGCAGCTACTGGCCGGCCCTGCCCGACGGCGCGCTGGCGCCCGGCTACACTGGCATCCGCCCGAAGATCTCCGGCCCGCACGAACCGGCCGCCGACTTCGCCATCGCCGGCCCCGCCAGCCATGGCGTGGCCGGCCTGGTCAACCTGTACGGCATCAAATCGCCCGGGCTGACGGCCAGCCTGGCCATCGCCGAAGAAACCCTGGCCCGCCTGGCCGCCTGAGCGCGCCGGCCGGCCCGTACCAACCCCTGCCCCATATTCTCCGACCATGCAGCACAACGACTACATCCTGACCCTGTCCTGCCCCGACCGCACCGGCATCGTGTTCCGCGTCAGCGGCCTGCTGTTCGAACTGGGGTGCAACATCCGGGATTCGCAGCAGTTCGGCGACGAAGAGACGGGGCGCTTCTTCCTGCGCGTGCACTTCGACCTGCCGCGCGCAGCGGCCGAAAGCGCGCTGCGCGAGCAGTTCGCGGCGCTGGCCAACGGCTACGACATGCAATGGCAGATCCACGACGCGCATCGCAAGGCACGCCTGCTCATCATGGTGAGCAAGCAGGGCCACTGCCTGAACGACCTGCTGTTTCGCGTCAGCAGCGGCCAGCTGCGCGCCGAAGTGGCCGCCATCGTGTCCAACCACAACGACTATGCCAGCCTGGCGGCGTCATACGGCATCCCGTTCCACCATATGCCCGTCACGCCCGACACCAAGGCCGCGCAGGAGCGCCAGGTGCTGGAGCTGGTGGAACGCGAGCAGATCGACCTGGTGGTGCTGGCGCGCTACATGCAGATCCTGTCGGCCGACATGTGCCAGGCGCTGGCCGGGCGCGCCATCAACATCCACCACAGCTTCCTGCCCAGCTTCAAGGGCGCGCGCCCCTATCACCAGGCGCACGCGCGCGGCGTCAAGATCATCGGCGCCACCGCGCACTACGTGACCTCCGACCTGGACGAAGGCCCCATCATCGAGCAGGACATCGAGCGCGTGGACCACACCATGACGGCCGCCGACCTGACCCAGGTGGGCAGCGACATCGAATCGCTGGTGCTGTCGCGCGCGGTACGCAGCCACGTCGAGCACCGCATCCTGCTCAACCGCAGCAAGACCGTCGTGTTCCGCTGAACTAGGCGCGCACGGGCGGCGGCGCGAAATGGCGCAAGGCCGCCTGCAAGGCCGTTGCCTGCAGGGACGTGGGCGCCAGGCTGGGCCAGGCGATCTGGCACACCGAGCGCGCCTGGTGCTCGAACGCCACATAGCAGGTGCCGGCCAGCCCGGCCCGCGCCAGGCACGCCGGCACGATGGACACCCCCAACCCGCTGGCCACCAGCGCCGCGACGCTGAGCCAATGCCGCACCTCGTGGCGCACCGCCGGGTGAAAGCCGGCCGCCACGCACAGCGACAACACCGTCTCGTAATAGCTGGGCGAGGCGGCCTGCGCGAAGAACACGAAATCCTCCCCGGCCAGGTCGGCCAGGCGCAGCGAACGCTGGCCTGCCAGGCGGTGCGTGTCGGGCAGGCAGACGACGAACGGCTCGGCCACCAGGTCGCGCGCGCTCACACCCTCGGGCGGCGGATTGGCATGGATGAAACCCAGGTCGAGCTCGCCGCGCCGTAGCGCCTCGAGCTGGTCGTGCGAATTGCGCTCGGCCAGCACCTGCTCCACATCGGGCAGTTCGGCGCGCAAGGCCGCCAGCAGGTCGGGCAGGCCCCGGTACAGCATGGACCCCACGAAGCCGATGCGTAGGCGGCCTTGCAGCCCGGCCTCGGCGTGCCGCACCAGCCGCCCCACCTCCTCGCCCTGGCGCAGCAGCGACAGCGCTTCGCCATAGAGCACGCGGCCGGCGTCGGTCAGCGCCACATGGCGGCTGGAACGCTCGAACAGGCGCGCGCCCAGCTGGGTTTCCAGCTGGCGGATGGCGTAGCTCAGCGGCGGCTGCGAGATATGCAGGCGCTGGGCGGCGCGGCTGAAATTGCGCTCCTGCGCCACGGCGATGAAATAGCGCAGCAAACGGGGCTCCAGGTCCATGCCTCCTCCTATCCATACTTTAATTGTATTGTTCTACACCAAAACGGTATTTGTATAGATATATCGAACGGGCGACCATGGCGGCAAAGAATCCGGCAAGGGAGACACCATGGATACGCTTTCCTCCACCGACACGTCCGCCACGGCGGCCAGCCCGGTGCCCGACGCGCGCGGCCTGAACCTGTTCCGCGCCGATCCGTATGCGGCCGGCCTGGCGCGCTGCTACCTGCCCGCCGATCTCTGCGACCACCTGTTGCCGCACCTGGATCGCCTGGGCGCGCTGGCCGGCGGCCGCATGGACGAACTGGCCATGACGGCCGACCGCCACCCGCCCACGCTGTCGGTGCGGCACCGCACCGGCACGGACGAATCGCGCATCGACAAGCATCCCGCCTATGTGGAGCTGGAGCGCCTGGCCTACAGCGAGTTCGGCCTGGCGGCCCTGTCGCATCGCGGCGGCGTGCTCGGCTGGCCGGACCCCATGCCCGCCGCGGCCAAGTACGCGCTCAGCCATCTGTTCGTGCAGGCCGAATTCGGCCTGTGCTGCCCGGTCAGCATGACGGACTCGCTGGCGCGCACGCTGCGCAAGTTCGGCGACCCCGCGCTGGTGGAACAGGTCTTGCCGCAAGTCATCACGCAGGATTTCGACCAGCTGCAGCAAGGCGCCATGTTCATGACCGAACAAGGCGCCGGCTCGGACGTCAGCGCCACCACGGTGACCGCCCAGGCGCAGGCCGACGGGCGCTGGGCGCTGCATGGCGACAAGTGGTTCTGCTCCAACCCGGATGCCGGCTTTGCCATGGTGCTGGCGCGCAGCGAGCCGGACGCAGGCCTGCGCGGCGTGTCGCTGTTCCTGCTGCCGCGCCGCCTGCCCGACGGCAGCCCCAACCACTACCGCATCCTGCGCCTGAAGGACAAGCTGGGCACGCGCTCGATGGCCAGCGGCGAGATCCGCCTGGAAGGCGCGCTGGCATGGCTGGTCGGCCAGCGCGGCCAGGGATTCAAGCACATGGCCGACATGATCAACAACTCGCGCCTGTCCAACGGCATGCGCGCCGCCGGCCTGATGCGCCGCGCGCTGACCGAGGCGGTGTTCTTCGCCCAGCAGCGGCGCGCCTTCGGCAAGCGCCTGATCGACATGCCGCTGATGCGCCGGCAACTGGCCAAGATGGCCATGCGCGCCGAGCAGGCGCGCAGCGTCATGTTCCAGACCGCCCAGGCGCTGGCCGCCGCCGACCGCGGCGAGGGCGAGGCGGCGCTGCCGCGCATCCTCACGCCGCTGATCAAGTTCCGCGCCTGCCGCGACGCGCGCCAGGTGACCGGCGACGCGATGGAGGTCCGCGGCGGCTGCGGCTATATCGAAGAATGGGTCGAGCCGCGCCTGATGCGCGATGCGCATCTCGGCTCGATCTGGGAAGGCACCAGCAACATCGTGGCGCTGGACGTACTGCGCGCCATCCGCAAGGCCGACGCCCTGCCGGCGCTGCAGCGCCATGTGCAGGCCTTGCTGGCCGCCGGCGCGCCGTGCCCGCCCGAGCTGGCGCCGATCCAGGCGCGCGCCTTCGACGGCGCCTATGCGCTGGCCGCGCACGCGGCCGCCCATGAACGCGACGACCTGGCGCGCCAGGCGGCCTCGGCCCTGTACCACGTCGTCGCCATCGCCGCGCTGCGCTGGGAAGCGGCGCGCGATCCCCGACTGGCCTCGCGCGCCGCGCTGGCCGACCTGGCGCTGCGCCACCGGCTCGCTCCCCGCGACCCTTGCGCGCTGCCCGCCGACGACGACGCGGCGTGCCGCGCCGTGCTGCAGACCGCGCTGTAGCGGCGGTTCCCACATAACAACGACGGAGACATACCATGCAACAGCTGATTCGCAGCCTCGTCCTGGCCGCCGGCCTGGCCTTGCTGGGCGGCGCCGCCGCGCCGGCGCTGGCCGACTACCCCGACCGGCCGGTCACCCTGGTCGTTCCCTTCCCGCCCGGCGGCCCCACCGACGCCATGGCGCGCCGGCTGGCCGAAGGCCTGAAAACGCAACTCGACCAGACCGTGGTGGTGGAAAACCGCGGCGGCGCGGGCGGCAATATCGGCGCCGAACTGGTGGCCCACGCCAAGCCCGACGGCTATACGCTGCTGTTCGGCACCTCGGGCCCGCTGGCCATCAACATCAGCCTGTACAAGAAACAGAACTACGACCCGCGCACCAGCTTCGCGCCCATCGTGCGCATCGGCCACCTGCCCAACATCCTGGTGGTGCATCCCTCGGTGCCGGCCAACAACGTGCAGGAACTGATCGCCTACGCCAAGGCCAATCCCGACAAGCTGAGCTACGCGTCCTCGGGCAACGGCGCCTCCTCGCACCTGGCCGGCGTGCTGTTCAACCGCATGGCCGGCACGCGCATCCTGCACGTGCCCTACAAGGGCACCGGCCCGGCCCTGAACGACCTGCTGGGCGGGCAGGTTTCGATGTCGTTCACCGACATCCTTACCGCGTTGCCGCACATACAGGCCGGCAAGCTGAAGGCCATCGGCCTGGCCAGCGCGCAGCGCTCGCAGGCCCTGCCCGAGCTGCCCACGATTGCCGAACAGGGGCTGGCCGGCTACGACGTCAGCGTATTCTTCGGCATCGTGGCGCCCAAGGGCACGCCCGACGCCATCGTGCAGAAACTGAACGCCGCCTTCATCGCCGCGCTGGACGCGCCCGAAGTGCGCGACACGCTGCGCAAGCAAGGCATCGTGCCGGCGCCCGAGCGCACGCCGCAGGCCCTGGCCGGCTTCATCAACGAGGAAGTCGACAAGTGGGGCGAGCTGATCCGCGCCGCGCAGATTTCCCTGGACTAAAGGCGTATCCACCATGGCTGTTGCCGCATTGCCCCCCGGCGCCCTGCAAGGCTGCCGCGTCATCGACCTGTCGCGCGTGCTGGGCGGCCCGTACTGCACCCAGATCCTCGCCGACCACGGCGCCGACGTGCTGAAGATCGAACCGCCCGGCGGCGACGAGACGCGCGGCTGGGGGCCGCCGTTCTCCGGCCAGACCGCCTCCTACTTCATCGGCGTCAACCGCAACAAGCGTGGCATGGCGCTGGACCTGTCGCAGCCTGCCGGCCAGGAGCTGCTGCGCGGCCTGCTGGCCGACGCCGACGTGCTGGTGGAGAATTTCAAGCCCGGCACGCTGGAGAAGTGGGGGCTGGGCTACGACACGCTGAGCCAGGCCTTTCCGCGCCTGGTGCATTGCCGCGTCAGCGGCTTCGGCGCCGACGGCCCGCTGGGCGGCCTGCCGGGCTACGACGCCTGCGCCCAGGCCATGTGCGGGCTGATGAGCGTCAACGGCGAGGCCGACGGCCCGGCCACGCGGGTGGGCCTGCCGGTCGTGGACATGGTGACCGGCCTGAACGCGGCCGTCGCCGTGCTGCTGGCCCTGCAGGAGCGCCAGCGCAGCGGCCTGGGCCAGTTCCTGGACATCACGCTGTACGACTGCGCGCTGTCGCTGCTGCATCCGCACGCGCCGAACTACTTCTACAGCGGCCGGGTGCCCACGCGCACCGGCAACGCGCATCCGAACATCGCGCCGTATGAAACCCTGCCCACCGGCGCCGGGCCGATCTTCCTGGCGGTGGGCAACAACCGCCAGTTCGCGGCGCTGGCCGACGCGCTGGGCGCCCCGCAACTGGCGCAGGACGCGCGCTTTGCCAGCAACGCCGAGCGCCTGGCGCATCGCGACGCCCTGTGCGCCGCGCTGACCGAACTGCTGCGGCCGCACGAAGCGGCCTCGCTGGCCGAGCGCCTGCTGCGGCTGGGCGTGCCGGCCGCGGCCGTGCTGGACGTGGCGCAGGCGCTCGACCATCCGCACGCCCGCCACCGCGGCATGCTGCTGGAAGCCGGCGACTACCGGGGCATCGCCTCGCCCATCAAGCTGTCGCGCACCCCCGCGCGCCTGCGCAGCGTGCCGCCGACCTTGCAGGAACCGGCCGGGGCCTGAACCGCCCTCAGTCGCCCAGCGCCAGGCCTTCGCGGCGCGGATCGGCGCCGCCGGCCAGGCCGTGCGGCCCGATCACGATGCCCTGGATTCCGCTGGGAAAATCGGTGATGCGCACCTCATGGCCCATGCGCCGCAGCGCCGGGGCCAGCGCTTCCAGCGCCGTGCCGCGCTCGAGCTCGGTTTCCTTGTTGCGGCTGCCCAGGTTGGGCAGCGCGATCGCCTGCTGCACGTCCAGCTTCCAATCGAGCACGCCGACCAGCGTCTTGGCCACGTAGTTGATGATGGCGCTGCCGCCGGGCGAACCCAGCGCCAGCACGGGCTTGCCGGCGCGAAACACGATCATGGGCGCCATCGAGCTGCGCGGCCGCTTGCCCGGCTCGACCCGGTTGGCGACCAGCCGCCCTTCCGGATCGCGGTAGGAGGACGAGAAGTCCGTCATCTCGTTGTTGAGCAGGAAACCGCGCACGAAGATCTTGCTGCCGAACGCGGCCTCGATGGTGGACGTCATGGAAACCACGTTGCCCGCGGCATCCACCGCCACCAGGTGGCTGGTCGAGGGCACCTCGATGGCGTCGTCGCGCGCGCGTTCGGCCAGCAGCCCCTGCGGATCGCCCGGCAGGGCCGTCTTCATGCTGCGGCCGGGGCGGATCAGCGCGCCGCGCTGGCGCAGGTAGGCGGGATCGAGCAGCGCCCGCACCGGAACATCGACAAAGGCCGGATCGGCCACGTAGAAGTCTCGGTCGGCGAAGGCCAGCCGCCCGGCCTCGGAAAAATAATGCACGGCCTCGACACTGCCGGGACGCATGCGCGCCAGCGGGTACTGTTCCAGTTCGCCCAGCATCTGCAGCACCGCCAGCGGGCCGCTGCTCGGCGGCGGCGCGCCGCACAGGCGGTAGCCCCGGTACAGGCCACACACAGGCTCGCGCACCACGGCCCGGTAGCCGGCCAAGTCGGCCTCGGCCAGGTCGCCCGGCGTGGGATGGGCACGCACCGCCGCCACGATGTCGCGCGCGATCGGCCCGCGGTAGAAGGCATCGGCCCCCTCGCGCGCGATGCTGCGCAGCGTGGCCGCGAACTCGGGATTCCGCAGCCGGTGGCCGACCGGCCAGGCCTGCCCGTCGGGGCCGTAGAAGTAGCGCGCCGCCGCGGGCTGCGCCGCCAGCGCCTTGTCGCCGGCGATGGACTCGTGCAGGCGCGGCGACACGGCGAACCCCTGCTCGGCCATCGCGATGGCCGGCTCGAACAGGGCCTGCCATGGCAGCTTGCCGTGCTGGCGATGCGCCAGCTCCAGGCCGCGCAACAGGCCCGGCGTGCCGACCGCGCGGCCGTTGTTGACCGATTCGGCATACGACAGCGGCTTGCCCTCGCGCAGGAAGCGGTCGGGCCGCGCAGCCGCGGGCGCGGTCTCGCGGCTGTCGTAGACGCGCAGCTCGCCGGCGCCGCGGTCGTAGTGCACCATGAAGGCGCCGCCGCCTATGCCCGAGGATTGCGGCTCGACCAGGTTCAGCACCAGTTGCGCGGCGATGATGGCGTCGGTGGCGCTGCCGCCGGCCCGCAGGATACGGTAGCCGGCCTCGCTGGCCAGCGGGTTGGCGGTGGCGATCATGTAGCGCTGGGCGTGCGCTTGCGCGCGCTCGCTGCGCGCGCTGGCGATCTCCGGATTGACGTCCTCGCGCGCCACGCCCGGCGCCTCGCGCGCCCAGGCCGGCGCCTGGCAAATGGCGGCGGCGCACAGCGCCGCCAACAGCGTCCGCAATGGCATGGTCTCCCCTCCTCAGGCTGGTCCAACGGCACATGATAAACAGGCTGTCCGGCAGCGGCGAACCCGCCTCGGCATAGAATCGCATTTTCCATCCCGGGTTTGAGCCATGCGCCTGCGCCACATCGAGATCTTCGAGGCCATCCGCCGTACCGGGTCGCTGACCGAGGCGGCGGCCCTGCATATTTCTCAGCCCGCGGCCAGCAAGCTGCTGGCGCACGCCGAGGCCCAGCTCGGGTTCAAGCTGTTCGAGCGGGTCAAGGGGCGCCTGGTGGCCACGCGCGAAACCGAAATCCTGGCGCCCGAGGTGGCGCGCCTGAACCAGGACCTCGGCAGCGTGCGCAGGCTGGCCGCCAGCCTGCGCGACCGCCCCCACGGCCACCTGCGGCTGGGCTGCGCGCCGGCTCTCGGCCTGGGCCTGCTGCCCGGCGTGGTGCGCGCCAGCCGCGACGCCCAGCCCGGCATCACCTTCGACATCCACACCCATCACAGCGCCGAGCTGGTGCAGGGCCTGCTGGCGCACGAGCTCGACCTGGCCATTACCTTCGACGCCAACGACCACCCCGGCCTGACGCGCACCAGCCTGGGCCATACCGAACTGGTGCACCTGAGCCGCCGCCCCGGCGCCGGCACGACGCGCCTGCAGGAACTCGGCGGCGAAACCCTCATCGTGCTCGACGCCCGCGATGCCTCGGGCTCGCTACTGCAAATGGCGCTGGACGCGCAAGGGCTGGCCCCCCGCGTGGCAATCCAGGTACAGACCCACTACGTGGCCTGCGCGCTGGCCGAGGCCGGTTGCGGCGACGCCGTGGTCGACGCCATCACCGCGCGCGCCATGCTGCGTCCCGGCATGGCGCTGCGGCGCCTGGAGCCGGCGCTGCGCGTGCCCATCAGCGTCATGACCCGCAGCCAGGACGCGCTCTCGACCCTGCACCACGACTTCATCGAGCGCCTGCGCCAGGCCTGCTCGGTGCTGCAGGCGCAGCCCGCGCCGCAACCGGAATAAACAACGCGCGCAAGAAAAAAGCGCCCCGCGGGGCGCTTTCGGCGTGCACGGTGTCAGGCAGCCATCAGTCCAGCTTGATGTTCTGCTTCTTGACCACGTCCTGCGCCCAGTCGTACTGCTCCTTGATTTCCTTGGCGAACTCTTCGGGCGTGTTGCCCGACGGCGCCGAGCCCTGGTCGTCCAGGGCCTTGATGACCTTCGGGTCCTTCAGGGCCACCACGGCGGCATCGCGCAGCTTGTTCACGACATCCATCGGCGTGCCCTTGGGCGCCAGCAGGCCGTACCACACCGGCTGGTTCAGCACCGGGAAACCGGCATCGGCGAACGTGGGGACGTCCTTGATGGCGTCGATGCGGGTCGGCCACGCGATGGCCATGGCGCGCAGCTTGCCGGCCTGGATCTGCGGCATGGACGACGGCAGGTTGTCGAAGATCAGTTCGATCTGGCCGCCCACGGCATCGGCCACGGCCGGGCCCGAACCCTTGTAGGGCACGTGCACGATATCGGTGCCCGTGGCCATCTTGAACGACTCGCCCATCAGGTGCAGCACGCCGCAGGTGCCCAAGCTGCCATACGAGTACTTGCCGGGGTTCTTCTTGAGCTCTTCCAGGAAGCCCTTGAAATCCTTGGCGGGAAACTTGGGATTGACCGCCACGACGTTGGCCGTGTTGGCGAAGTTGGTGACCGGCTGGAAATCCTTGATCGGGTCGTACGGCAGGTCCTTGGGTCGGCAGGCCGGGTTGACGGCCATGGTCGACACGGTGGCGATCGACAGCGTGTAGCCGTCGGGCTCGGCCCGCGCGGCTTCGGACGCGCCGATGGCGCCGCCGGCGCCGCCCTTGTTTTCCACCACCATGGGCTGGCCCAGCTCCTGGCTCATGCGCTGCGTCACCAGGCGGGCGATGATGTCGGTCGAGCCGCCCGGGGCAAACGGAACGATCACGCGAATGGCCTTGCTGGGATAGGCATCGGCGGCCTGCGCGCCAGCGGCGGCGACAAGGCCGGTGGCCACGGCAATGGCCTGAACCAGGGTGCGTACTTTATTCATGAGTTTGTTTCCTCCAGGGATTTCGGCGCCGTGCGTAACGGGCCGGCTGTGCGGTGGGCGTACCGGTGTGCGGCGGCCTTTTTGAGTGTTGGCGCGCGCCTTCAAAGGATTGCTTATGGCCAAGGCGCTGCCAGAATGTCGGAGAATAGCAGCTTGCGCCGCGACGCGGAAGCGCCGCTCCTGTCAATTTTCCTTCCAGGTTCCATGTCGGTTGCCCTGCTGGTTTTGCCCGATTTCATGCTCGTCGCCCTGGGCTGGGCCCTGCGCCACAAACTGGGATTCTCCCGCGAATTCTTCGCCGGCACCGAGCGCATGGTGTATTTCGTGCTGTTCCCCGCGCTGCTGTTCCAGTCCATCCTGCGCACTCCCATCAGCGCCGGCCATGCCATGCAGCTGCTGCAGGCCACCGCGGCCCTGATGGCCTGCGGCGTGGCGCTGGCCTGGCTGGCCGGCCCCGTGCTCAGGCCCGCGCCGGTGGCGCTGGCCTCGGCGGCGCAATGCGGCTACCGCTTCAATACCTATATCGGCCTGGCCCTGGCCGCCAGCCTGGCCGGCGGCCCCGGCCAGACCATCATGGCGCTGATCGTGGGCTTTGCCGTGCCCATGGCCAATGTCGCCGCCGTGTACGGCCTGGCGCGCCACAGCGGCAACGGCCTGCTGCGCGAGCTGGCGCGCAACCCGCTGCTGGTCTCGACCCTGCTGGGCCTGGCCTGCAACCTCGCCGGGCTGAGCCTGCCCGGGCCCATCGACACCGTGATGGCGCGGCTGGGCGCGGCCGCCCTGGCGCTGGGCATCATGTGCGTGGGCGCCAGCCTCGCCTGGGAAGGCGGCAAGGGCCATGGCCGGCTGATCGGCTGGATGCTGGCGGTCAAGCTGGCCGCCATGCCGTCGGCGGCGCTGGGCATCGCCTGGGCGCTGGGGCTGCCGGCGCTGGAGACGCGCATGCTGGTGCTGTTTTCCGCCCTGCCCACCGCCTCGGCGGCGTATGTGCTGGCCATGCGCATGGGCGGCGACGGCCGCATGGTCGCGGTGCTGATCTCGCTGGGCACGCTGGCCTCGGCCGCGACCATCCCGCTCTGGCTGACCGCGGCCGCGGGGCTGGGCGCGCCCAACTGACGCGCCCGGCGCCGCTCTAGCGGCGCGCGTTGGTCATGTCGCCCGGCACCACCCACTCGGCGAACTGCGCCTCGGTCAGGTGCCCCAGCGCCAGCGCCGCCTCTTTCAGCGACAGGTTTTCCTTGTGCGCCTTCTTGGCGATCTGCGCGGCCTTGTCGTAGCCGATGTGCGGGTTGAGCGCAGTCACCAGCATCAGCGAACGCTCGACCAGCTCGGTGATGCGCTCGCGGTTGGGCTCGATGCCGGCCGCGCAGTGCTTGTCGAAGCTGACCATGCCGTCGGCCAGCAGGCGCACCGACTGCAGGAAATTGTGGATCACCAGCGGCTTGAAGACGTTCAGCTCGAAGTTGCCGCTGGCCCCGCCGACATTGATGGCCACGTCGTTGCCCATGACCTGCGCGGCCAGCATCGTGACGGCTTCGCACTGGGTCGGGTTGACCTTGCCCGGCATGATGGAGCTGCCCGGCTCGTTCTCGGGAATGCTGATTTCGCCCAGCCCCGAGCGCGGGCCGCTGGCCAGCCAGCGCACATCGTTGGCGATCTTCATCAGGCCGGCGGCCAGCGTCTTCAAGGCGCCGTGCGCGAACAGCAGCGCCTCGTGCGAAGCCAGCGCCTGGAACTTGTTGGGCGCCGACACGAACGCGCTGCCCGTGTCATGGGCCAGTTCGGCCGATACCTTGGCGCTGAACTGCGGATGCGCGTTCAGGCCGGTGCCCACCGCCGTGCCGCCGATGGCCAGCTGGTGCAGGCCGGCCAGCGTCGCGCGGATCTGCTGCTCGGCCAGGTCCAGCTGCGCCACGTAGCCGGAGATCTCCTGGCCCAGCGTCAACGGGGTGGCGTCCTGCAAATGGGTGCGGCCGATCTTGACGATGTCGTAGAACGCCGCGCTCTTGGCGGCCAGCGTGCCGCGCAACGCCTTCAGGGCGGGCAGCACGCGGTGCTCGACCTCGACCGCGGCGGCCACGTGCATGGCGGTCGGAAAGGTATCGTTGGACGACTGGCCCCGGTTCACGTGGTCGTTGGGGTGCACCTTGCGGCCTTCGCCGCGCTCGCCGCCCAGCAGCTCGGAGGCGCGGTTGGCCAGCACCTCGTTCATGTTCATGTTGCTCTGCGTGCCCGAGCCGGTCTGCCAGACCGACAGCGGAAACTCGTCGGGCCACTTGCCGGCGACCACCTCATCGGCGGCCCGCATGATGGCGTCTGCGACCTGCGGATCCAGCTCGCCCAGCTCGGCGTTGACCTTGGCGGCGGCGCGCTTCAGGCGCGCCATGGCGGCGACCAGCGGCACCGGCATCTTCTCGGTCGAGATCGCGAAGAAATGCAGCGAGCGCTGGGTCTGCGCGCCCCACAGGTGCTGCTCGGGCACCTCGATCGGGCCGAAAGTGTCTTTTTCGGTGCGGGTTTTCATGGCGGTACAGCTCCGTTTGCGGCGAGTTGGTCGGGTTGCCGGACGCATCCGGCAACAGGTGAACGAGAATCAATCCTGTCGGCAAGCGTAGCAGAAAGCACGCTTCCTATAATCCGCTCCACGCTTTGCGTTTTACCACTCGAGACCCGCCATGTCCGCCCCACCGACCACCCTCTGCCTGCACCTGCCCGACGAAGCCGCCACCGAAGACCTGGCGCGCCAGCTTGCGCCGCTGGTCGACGGGCGGCGCGGCGGCCAGCCGGGGGGACAGATCCACCTGCAAGGCGACCTGGGCGCCGGCAAGACGGCCTTCACGCGCGCACTGTTGCGTGAATGCGGCATCCAGGGCCGGATCAAGAGTCCCAGCTACGCGCTGCTTGAATCCTATAAAGTTTCTAACTTATACTTCTATCACCTTGATTTTTATAGGTTTAGCGATTCGCGCGAATGGCTGGACGCCGGTTTCCGAGATTTACTGCGTGACGACGCGGTAGTTTTGATCGAATGGCCGGAGCGCGCGGCAGGCTTGCTGCCCCCTCCGGACCTGCTGATCTCCCTGGCTTACGCGGACCAGGGACGGGACGCCAGCCTGACCGCCCATACCGCCCGAGGACAAACATGGTTGAACGCGATTGTCCCCCCGCCCACGGCGCGCTCTCTCCCCGCGCCGCCGCCCGCCGACGCCTGATCAGCGTCGCCGCGACCCTGCTCGTCCTCCCTGTCGTTCCCCGCCTGGCGCATGCGGCCACCATCCTGGCCGTGCGCACCTGGCCGGCCGATGAGTACACGCGCGTCACGCTCGAGCTCGACAGCGAGCTCAAGGCGGAACACTTCACGCTGGAGAACCCCCACCGCCTGGTGGTCGACATCGAAGGCCTGTCGGTCAATGCCGCCCTCAACGACCTCGTGTCCAAGGTGCGGCACGACGACCCGTACATCCAGGGCCTGCGCGTGGCGCAGAACCGGCCCAACGTGGTGCGCCTGGTATTCGACCTCAAGCAGTCGGTGGCGCCCCAGGTGTTCACCCTCAAGCCGGTGGCCGACTACCAGTACCGCCTGGTGCTGGACCTGTACCCGAAGGTGGCGCAGGACCCGCTGATGGCGATCCTGAACAAGCAGTCCGGGCCCGATGTCGACGACCCGCTGGCGCGCGTGCTCGACGAGATCGCGCGCAACCAGCCCGCGCCCGACCAGCCGGCCGCGCCGCTGGCCCGCGGCCAGGAGCCGGCGCCCGCGCTGCCCGCCCCGCCCATCAAGCCGCTTCCCGCGCCCGGCCGCTCGGCCAGCCGCAAGCGCATGCTGACCATCGCGCTCGATCCCGGACATGGCGGCGAGGACCCCGGCGCCATCGGCCGCTCGGGCCTGCGCGAGAAGGACGTGGTGCTGCGCATCGCGCGGCGGCTGAAGACCCTGATCGACGCCCAGCCGTACATGCGCGCCTATCTGACGCGCGACGACGATTACTTCGTGCCGCTGCACGTGCGCGTGCAGAAGGCGCGGCGCGTGCGCGCCGACCTGTTCGTGTCCATCCACGCCGACGCCTTCATCAAGCCCACGGCCAACGGCTCGTCGGTGTTCGCGCTGTCCGAACGCGGCGCATCCAGCACGCAGGCGCGCTGGCTGGCCGACAAGGAGAACGCGGCCGACCTGATCGGCGGCGTCAACCTCGGCAGCCACGACCGCCAGGTGGCCAAGGTGCTGCTGGACCTGTCCACCACGGCGCAGATCAACGATTCGCTCAAGGTCGGCAGCGCCTTCCTGGACGAGATCAAGAAGATCAACCGGCTGCACAAGAACCGGGTCGAGCAGGCGGGCTTCGCGGTACTGAAGGCGCCCGATATCCCGTCCATCCTGGTCGAGACGGCCTTCATCAGCAATCCGAAGGAAGAAGCCCTGCTGCGCAGCGCGGCGCACCAGGAAAAGCTGGCGCAGGCCATGATGACCGGCATCGACCGCTACTTCACCGCCAACCCGCCGCTGGCGCGCGTAGGCGACGTGAGCTGAGCCGGAGCGCCTGCCCCGGCAGGGACAGATACCGCCTTGACCGTCAAGCGTCGATGGCGTACAGCAGGGTGCCTGTCCCGGCTGGGACAGGCACCCTTGCCGCGGGTGTCGCTCCTCCCCAACGGGGACGGGCGCCCGCTTCTCACTGCCCGCGCCGTACCTGCAGCAGGCGCACCAGCGCGCCGATCACCACGGGCACGATGGCCGCGCCCAATCCGATCAGCACGATGGTGTTCAGGTGTTCGCGCACCAGCGGAATGTTGCCGAAGAAATAGCCCGCGGCCACCAGGCTGATCACCCACAGCAGCGCGCCGCCGATGTTGAACAGCTGGAAGCGCGCCAGGCGCATGTCCGCCACGCCGGCCACGAACGGCGCGAAGGTGCGGATCACGGGAATGAAGCGCGACATGACAATGGTCTTGCCGCCGTGCTTCTCGTAGAACGCGTGCGTGCGCATCAGCGCATTGCGGTCCAGGAAGCGCAGGTTCATCGAGAACACGCGCGGCCCGATGTAGCGCCCTATCGTGTAGTTGACCGTATTGCCACTGATGGCCGCCACGATCAGCAGCGCTGCCGTCAGCACCGGGTCCATGTGGCCGGTGGCGCCGAACGCGCCGGCGATGAACAGCAGCGAGTCGCCGGGCAGGAACGGCAGCACCACCAGCCCGGTCTCGGCAAACACGATGAGAAACAGCACCAGGTACACCCACACGCCATACTGTTCGACCCAGATGCCTAGGGTCTGGTCGATGTGGAGCACCATATTGAAGAAGTCGAGCATGAGGGTCCGTGGATACGAGGCCGGCCGCCGGGCGGTAGCGTAGGGCTAAAATCGCCATTATTGCCTATTCCGTTTGCCGCCCCTCCATGTCCGATCGCCGCCCGATTGCTACCCTGCCCGACCTGTTGATCAGCCAGATCGCCGCCGGCGAGGTGATCGAACGGCCGGCGTCGGTGCTCAAGGAAATCCTTGAAAACGCCATCGACGCCGGCGCGCGCGCCATCGAGGTGCGCCTGGAAGGCGGCGGCATCCGCCGCATCGCCGTCACCGACGACGGCAGCGGCATCCCGCCCGAGGAACTGCCGCTGGCGCTCACGCGCCATGCCACCAGCAAGATCCGCTCGCTCGACGAACTGGAGTCGGTGGCCTCGATGGGGTTTCGCGGCGAGGCCCTGGCGTCGATCGCCTCGGTGGCCGACCTCACCATCATCTCGCGCACGCGCGGCGCCGAGCACGCCTGGCAGATCGACGGCGGCAGCCTGCAGGTCAGCCCGGCCTCGGGGCCGCCAGGCACGACGATAGACGTACGCCAGCTGTTCGACCGCGTTCCGGCGCGGCGCAAGTTCCTGCGCTCGGAAGCCACCGAATTCGGCCATTGCGTCGACGCCATGGAACGCATCGCGCTGGCCCATCCCGAAGTCGCTTTCCGCCTGTTCCACCACGACCGCGCGCAGCGCCAATGGCTGCCGGCCGACCATGGACAGCGCATCCGCGACGTGCTGGGCGCCGAATTCGTCGACCATGTGCTGCCGGTGCAGGCGGCCGCCGGCGCCATCGCCCTGATGGGCATGGTGACGCGGCCCACCGCCGCGCGGGCGCGCGCCGACCGCCAGTACCTGTACGTCAATGGCCGCTTCGTGCGCGACCGCACCGTCAGCCATGCCTTGCGCAGCGCCTATGCCGACGTGCTGCACGGCGACCGGCAACCCGCCTATGTGCTGTATCTGGACATCGACCCGGGCGCGGTCGACGTCAACGTGCACCCGGCCAAGCACGAAGTGCGCTTTCGCGACAGCGGCGCGGTGCACCGGTTCGTTTCGCAGGTGGTGGGCCAGACGCTGGCGCAGACCGGCGGGGCCGAAGCGGTGCCGGCCGGCGTCCCGGACGGCGCCGCCCCCGACGCGGCCTACGCCGGCGAGCCGGCCGCCGCCGCGCCCGGCCTGGCCGAGCCACGCGCGCCCTATCCCGCTGCGTATCCGTCGCCGGGCCAGTCGCCCTACCAAGGGTCGCCGGCACGGCCGCACACGCAGGTGCCGTTCCGCCTGCACGGCGAACCCGCCGGCATACCCGCGACCGACTGGCAAAGCCTGTACCGCCCCCTGCCCGGAGATGCGGCGCCGGCCGCCACGGCACTGCGCGCCGCCCCCGCCACGCCGCTGCCGACGGCCGACGAGCATCCGCTGGGGCAGGCCCTGGCGCAGCTGCACGGCATCTACATCCTGGCGCAGAACTCGCGCGGGCTGGTGCTGGTCGACATGCACGCCGCGCACGAGCGGGTGGTTTACGAACAGCTCAAGCGCGCCCTGGACGACCGGGCGCTGCCGCGCCAGGACTTGCTGGTGCCGGTCGTGTTCCACGCCGCCGAGAAGGACGTGGCGCTGGTCGAAGAGCACGAGACCCAGCTGAACGAGCTGGGTTTCGAGATGCGCCCGTCCGGCCCCGCCTCCATCGCGGTGCGCAGCGTGCCGGCCCTGCTGGCGCGCGGCGACATCGAAAGCCTGGCGCGCGCCGTGCTGCGCGACCTGGGCGCGGTGGGCGTGTCGCGCCTGCTGACCGAGCAGCGCAACGAGCTGCTGAGCACCATGGCCTGCCATGGCTCGGTGCGCGCCAACCGGCGCCTGACGCTGGAGGAAATGAACGCGCTGCTGCGCCAGATGGAAATCACCGAGCGCGCCGACCAGTGCAACCACGGCCGCCCCACCTGGGTGCAATGGTCGGTCAACGACCTCGACAAACTGTTCCTGCGCGGCCAATGACCCCGCGCGCCATCATCTGCCTGGCCGGCCCCACGGCGGCCGGCAAGAGCGCTTCGACCCTCGCGCTGGCGCAGCGCTGGCCGCTCGAAATCATCAACGTCGATTCGGCCACCATCTACCGCGGCATGGACATCGGCACCGCCAAGCCGTCGGCGGCCGAGCGCGCCCAGGTTCCCCAGCACCTGCTGGATATCCGCGATCCGGCGCAATCGTATTCGGCCGCCAAATTTCGCGCCGACGCGCTGCGGCTGATCGCAGAGATCCACGCGCGCGGCCGCATTCCGCTGCTGGCCGGCGGCACCATGCTGTACTACAAGGCGCTGCGCGAAGGGCTGGACGATTTGCCGCAGGCCGATCCGGCGCTGCGCGCCGAACTCGAGGCGCGCGCCGCGCGGCTGGGCTGGCCTGCGCTGCATGCCGAGCTGGCGTTGCTGGACCCCGCCACCGCGGCGCGCCTGTCGCCCAACGACAGCCAGCGCATCCAGCGCGCGCTGGAAATCTGCCGCCTGGCCGGCCAACCCATGTCGGCCCTGCTGCAAGGCGAACGGCGCGGCGACGCGCCATCGCCCTACCGCTACGTCACGCTCAGCCTGGAGCCCTCCGAGCGCGCGGCGCTGCACGCGCGCATCGCGCAGCGTTTCGACGCCATGCTGGCGGCCGGGCTGGTCGAGGAAGTACGCGGCCTGCACGCGCGACCGGACCTGCACCCGGGGCTGCCGTCGGTGCGCTGCGTCGGTTACCGGCAGATGTGGTCGTACCTGGATGGCGATATCGACCTGGATACCGCGCGCGAACAAGGCGTGGCGGCCACGCGCCAGCTGGCCAAGCGCCAGCTTACCTGGCTGCGCGCGCAGCCGGAGCGCGTGATCATCGATTGCCTGGCCGGCGACGCCGTGGCGCGCACCGTCGACGCGATGGCGCGGGCGCTGCCCGACTGAGCAAGGGTGCCTGTCCCCGCGGGGACAGGCACCCTGTCATACGCCATGAACGCTTGACGGCCAAGACGGTATCTGTCCCCGCGGGGACAGGCACCGAACCCTGCCTCAGACCACGACGGTCTGGGCCATGCCGTCCTGCTGCGGCACGATTTCGCCGATCCGGTTGACGATCTCGCCCTGCTCGCGCAGCGTGGCGGCGACGGCGTCGGCCTGGTCCGCCGCGACCACCAGCACCATGCCGATGCCGCAGTTGAACACGCGGTGCATCTCGGCATCGGCCACGCTGCCCTGCTGCTGCAGCCACTGGAACAGCTTGGGCATTTCCCAGCCGTCGCGCTGCAATTGCGCGGCCATGCCGGGTTGCAGGATGCGCGGCACGTTGTCGAGCAGGCCGCCGCCGGTGATATGCGCCAGGCCCTTGATGGCCGGGCCGTGGCGATCCAGGGCCGCCAGCACCTGCTTGACGTAGATGCGGGTCGGCGCCATGACCACGTCGACCAGCGGCTGGCCGTGGAAGTCCTGGTCGGGGCGCGCGCCGGCGCGCTCGAGGATCTTGCGCACCAGCGAATAGCCGTTCGAGTGCGCGCCGCTGGAAGCCAGGCCCAGCACCACGTCGCCCGGCTGGATCGACTTGCCGTCGATGATGGCCGACTTGTCGACCGCGCCCACCGCGAAGCCCGCCAGATCGTATTCGCCGTCGGGATACATTCCCGGCATCTCGGCGGTTTCGCCGCCGATCAGCGCGCAGCCGGCCAGTTCGCAGCCGCGCGCGATACCGCCCACCACCGCGGCCGCCGTATCCACCGACAGCTTGCCGCAGGCGAAGTAGTCGAGGAAGTACAGCGGCTCGGCGCCCTGCACCAGGATGTCGTTGACGCTCATGGCGACCAGGTCGATGCCCACGGTGTCATGGCGGTTCCAGTCGAACGCCAGGCGCAGCTTGGTGCCCACGCCGTCGGTGCCGGACACCAGCACGGGCTCGCGGAATTTCTTCGGCACCTCGAACAGGGCGCCGAAGCCGCCGATGCCTACCAACACTCCGGGACGCATGGTGCGCGCGGCCAGGGGTTTGATGCGGTCGACCAGCGCGTCGCCTGCATCGATGTCGACCCCGGCATCGCGATAGGTCAAGGGAGCGGAATGTTGATTAGTCATGTGAAAAACCGTGGGGTATGTAACAATTGCGGGATTTTGGGTGGTACGTCCGGGATTTTACGACGCCGGGCGCGATCCTGGCCGCAAACCCCTGGAAATGCTCCGAAATGCTCCGCCCGCCGGGTTTCGCCCCTGCGCGTTCGCCATTGCGCGACACTGCCCGGCCCGCAGTGGTTTAATGCAGGGTTGGCCGCGCCGGGGCATGCCATGCGCCGCGCGCCGCGATCCGGAAAGCCTGTTTTATCGCCATACATGAACCGCCAGCTGCTGCTTGACGTTCTTCCTGCGCCTGCGCCTACGCTGAACAACTACATTGCCGGTCCCAACGGCCAGGCGCTGGCGGCCGCGCACGCCCTGACGGCCGGGCGGGCCATCTACCTGTGGGGGCCGGCCGGCTGCGGCCGTACGCACCTGCTGCGCGGCCTGAGCGCCCGGCCCGAGGCCATCTACATCGACGCCGCGCGCGCGGCGCAGTCGCTGCGCGAGCTGGCCGAGGCCGACTCCACCGCGCCCATGCCGCGGCTGGTGGCCGTCGACGACGTGCACCGCATGGACGACGCGCGGCAGGCCGGCCTGTTCGCCCTGTACAATCGCTGGCGCGAATCGGCCGCCACCGGCCGGGCCTTCGCGCTGGCCGTCTCCGGCGACCGCGCCCCGATGTCGCTGCCGCTGCGCGAAGACCTGCGCACCCGGCTGGGCTGGGACCTGGTCTTCCGGCTCGACCCCCTGTCCGACGCGGACAAACTGGCCGCGCTGACCGCCCAGGCCGCCGAGCGCGGCCTGCAGCTGGCGCCCGAGGTCATCAACTGGATGCTCACCCACCACGAACGCGACATCCGGAAGCTGGCCGCCTTGCTGGACGCGCTGGACCGCTATTCGCTGGCCACCGGCCGGCCCATTACCACTCCCCTGCTTCGCGCCATGCTGGCAGACCCTCACTCGCAAGCGACATGACGACCCGACGCCTAGCCCTGTTCGACCTCGACCACACCCTGTTGCCGTTGGACAGCGACTACCAATGGGCCGACTTCCTGGCCCGCACCGGCCGCGCCGGCGATCCCGCCGAGGCGCGCCGGCGCAACGACGACCTGATGGAGCGCTACAACCGCGGCGAACTGACCGCCGAGCAGGCCGCCGAGTTCATGCTGGGCCTGCTGGCGGCGCACTCGCCGGTGGAGCTGGCCGCCTGGCACGAGGAATTCATGCGCGATGTGATCCGCCCCAGCCTCACGGCCCAGGCGGTGGACGTGGTGCGCGGACACCTGGCGGCCGGCGACCTGTGCGCGCTGGTGACCGCCACCAACAGTTTTGTCACCGCCCCGATCGCGCGCGCCTTCGGCGTGCAGCACCTGATCGCCACCGACCCGGAATACCGCGACGGCCGGTACACTGGTCGCATCGAAGGCACGCCCAGCTTCCGCGAAGGCAAGGTGGTGCGGGTCAACCAGTGGCTGGCCGGCATGGGCCTGGCGCTGGGCGATTTCGCCGAGTCGTACTTCTACAGCGATTCGGTCAACGATGTTCCCTTGCTGGAAGCGGTAACACGGCCTATCGCCGCCAATCCCAGCCCGGGCCTGCGCGAAATCGCCCAGGCGCGCGGATGGCAGGTGATCGACCTGTTCGACCACCTCGAAGATGCGAAGTCCTAAATGATTACCGAAACCATAAGAAAATTTGTCGGCCGGCTGTTCGCGCCGGCCCTGCGCGGCCCACAGCGCATCGGCGCGGAACGCCATGGCATCGATCGCCGCAATGTCTCGCGCCACGCCATCAAAGTCTGCGACGTCCTGCGCCAGCATGGCTACGAAGCCTATATCGTCGGCGGCGCGGTGCGCGACCTGATCGTGGGCCTGGAGCCCAAGGATTTCGACGTGGCCACCAATGCCACGCCCGAGCAGATCCGGCCGCTGTTTCGCCGCGCCCGCATCATCGGCCGGCGCTTCCAGCTGGTGCACGTGGTGTTCGGCCAGGAAATCATCGAAACCTCGACCTTCCGCGCGCCGGCCTCGGACGACCAGGAAACCGACGAGCACGGCCGCATCCTGCGCGACAACGTATTCGGCAGCCAGGAAGAAGACGCGGCGCGCCGCGACTTCACCATGAACGCGCTGTACTACGACCCGCACACCGAGGAAGTCATCGACTACCACCAGGGCGTGCAGGACCTGAAAAAGCGCCAGGTGCGCATCATCGGCGATCCGGTCAAGCGCTATCGCGAAGACCCCGTGCGCATGCTGCGGGCGGTGCGCTTCGCCGCCAAGCTGAACGGCAGCATCGATACCGCCACGCGGCAGCCGATCCGCACCATGGCCAGCCTGATCGAGAACGTGCCGGCCTCGCGCCTGTTCGACGAAATGCTCAAGCTGCTGACCTGCGGCCACGCCATGGACTGCCTGCGGCAGTTGCGCAACGACGGCCTGCACCACGGCCTGCTGCCCTTGCTCGACGTCGTGCTCGAGCAGCCCGGCGGCGAGAATTTCGTCGAACTGGCGCTGGAGCGCACCGATGCGCGCGTGCGCGCCGGCAAGACCATCAGCCCCAGCTTCCTGTTCGCGGCGCTGCTGTGGCAACTGGTCGACGTGCGCTGGAAACAGCTGCGGGCCCAGGGCGAGCACAACATCCCCGCGCTGGTGCAGGCCGCCGACTCGGTGCTGGACGAACAGACCGAGAAACTGGCCATCCAGCGCCGCTTCTCGTCCGATATGCGCGAGATCTGGTTCATGCAGCCGCGCTTCGAGCGCCGCGCCGGCAAGACCATCTACCGCATGCTGGAGCAGCCGCGCTTTCGCGCCGCCTGCGACTTCCTGCAGCTGCGCGCCGCCGCCGGCGAGTTCGACAGCGTGCTGGCCCAGTGGTGGATGGACCTGGCCAATGGCGACGATGCCACGCGCGCCGAAATGATCGAGGAAACCGCCCACCTGCCGCGCGAAGCGAGCGACGCGCCGGCGCAAAAGCGCCGCCGTCCGCGCCGCCGCCCGTCCAACCGCCCGCGCGAACCGCAATGAACGGCAGCCCGGCTTCCGCCCTGGCATACGTTGGCCTGGGAGCCAACCTGGGCGACGCGGCCGCCACGCTGCGCAGCGTGCTGGCCGAACTGGCCGCCGCGCCAGGCATCCTCGCCTGCAAGGCTTCGCGCCTGTACCGGACGGCGCCCGTCGACGCCCAGGGCCCCGACTTCGTCAACGCGGTCGCCGCGCTCGACACCACGCTGGCGCCGCTGGACCTGCTGGACCTGTTGCAGGCGCTGGAACAGCGCCATGGCCGCGAGCGGCCCTACCGCAATGCGCCGCGCACCCTGGACCTGGACCTGCTGCTGTATGGCGAACAGGCCATCGACCATCCCCGCCTGAGCGTGCCGCATCCGCGCATACATGAACGCGCCTTCGTGCTGGCGCCGCTGTGCGAACTGGCCCCCGGCCTGCGCCTGGCGCAAGGCGACTGCGCGGCGCTGCTGGCCGCGCTGGAAGACCAGGCCATCGAGCCGCTGCGCTGAGGGCAGCGGCTCCCCTGGTCAGGGCTGCAGATTGCCTTCCTTGACCACCTTGCCCCACTTGGCGATCTCGTCCTGCAGAAAGGCCGCCGCGTGCGCCGGGCTGTCCGCCACCAGATCGATACCGTCGCGCTCGAGCATCTGGCGCATGGCCGGCGTGTTCAGCGCGCGCGCCGACGCTTCGTTCAGCTTCTGGATCACCGCCGGCGGCGTGCCCTGCGGCGCGGCCAGCACGAACCAGTTGCGGGCCTCGAAGCCCGGCAGGGTCTCGGCCACGGTCGGCACGTCGGGCAGGATGGCCATGCGCTTGGACCCCGTGGTCGCCAGCACGCGCAGCTTGCCTGCGCGCACGTGGACCAGGGACGAAGCCGGGTTGTCGATCATCAGGTCCACTTCACCGCTGATCAGGTCCATGAACGCCGCGCCCGCCCCCTTGTAGGGAATCGTCATGAACGTCACCCCGCCCTGCCCGGCGAGCATGGCGGTGGCCAGCGCCTGGATGCCGGTGCTGGCGCTCAGGGCGAAATTGATGCGGTCCGACTGCCTGGCCTGCGCCAGCACGTCCGGCAGCGACGCCGCCTTGAACCTGTTGCTGGCCACCAGCACCTGGGGCGCCGCCGCCATGATCATGACCGGAGAGAAATCCTTGACCGGGTCGTACGGCACCTGCGGATAGAACGCCGGCGTCGTGGCGAAGGCGGCCGAACTCAGCAGCAGCGTGTAGCCGTCGGCCGCGGCCCGCGCGACGTCGGTGGCGCCGATCTGCCCGGTGTTGCTGGGCTTGTTCTCGACCACGATGCTCTGGCCCAGGATATCTCCAAGCTCCTTGGCGAAGGGACGCGCCAGCGCATCGACGCCGCCGCCCGCGGCAAACGGCACCACGATGCGCACCGCCTTGTCGGGGTAGCCGGCATGCGCCGCGCCGCTTCCCACCGTCATCGCCGCGGCCAGCAGCGTTCCCCAGATTCTCTTCTTCACGTATGTCTCCTATGTTGCACGTGCATTCAGGCGGCCGGCTGTTCCGCCGCCAGTCGCATGACGGCGGCGGCATCGCCCGCCTCATCCAATGTCCAGACCGCCTCGATCAGCCGGTCCGCATCCACGCGCGCGCCGCCATGGCGGCACAGTTCGCGTAGTTTTTCCTCGATCTCGCCGTCTTGCAGCGGCCGCTCCCGCGACCCGCGCGCGGCCTGCACCTCGCGCTCGAGCAGCGTGCCGTCCTGGAACGCGATGCGCACCTTCACGGCGTCGACCGACATGCTGGCATCGTCGCGAAAGCCCAGCCGCAGGCCCAACGCCCGCAGCCCGGCGTCGGCGACCGCCTCGTCCGAAAACTCGGGCAGCCCGGCGCGGCCGCGCACCAGCGCCACGGCCACGGCATGCTGGGCGCTGACTTGCGACTGCCGGCCGGTGGCGACGCCCGGCCGGTCGGTGCGCTGTTTCAACAGCGGGTGCCCGGTCAGTTCGATGCGCTCGATGGCGGCCCAGCCGCCGCCGGCGATGCGGGGATCGGCCGCCAGCGCCAGGCAGGCGTCGATCACCGGATTGAGCACCACGCCGCAGGGATACGGCTTGTACGTGTTGTTCAGCACCTCCCAGCGTTCGCCCAGGCCGGCGCTGACCGCAGCGATATCGGGCGCGTCGGCGGCCACGCGCAGATAGCCGCGCACGCCCTCCAGCGGTTGCGGCGGTCCGTCGAACCCCTCCGCCGCCAGCAGGGCCGACAGCAGCCCGTTGCGCGCCGCATTGCCCACGCTGATGCTCTTGGCCGCGGTGCCCAGCGTTTCCACCAGCCCGCCTGCCTGCACCGCCGCGCAACCCAGTGCCGCCACCATGGCGTCGCCCGGCAGTCCCAGGCAGCGCGCGGCGCCCAGCGCGGCGCCGAATACGCCGCAGGTCGACGTGATATGCCAGCCGCGCGCATAGTGCCCCGGCGACATGGCGTTGCCGATGCGGCAGGTCGCCTCGACGCCGAGCACGAACGCATGCAGCAGCTGCGCGCCGCTCAGCGGCCGGGTTTCGGCCAGCGCGAACAGGGCCGGCGCCACGGGCGCCGTGGGATGGATGATGGTGGGGTGATGCGTGTCGTCGAAATCGTAGACATTGGCCGCCATGGCATTGAGCGCGGCCGCGTTGAGCATGTCCAGGCGCCGCGCGCGGCCCACCAGCGACGCCCGCGCGTCCGAGGCGAACCGGGCATAGGTGCGCGTGGCGGTGTCCAGGACGGGATCGCGCGCGGCCGCCAGCGCCACAGCGAAGTAATTCAACAGGCTGCGCCGGCCTTCGTGGCGCACCGCCTGCGGCACATCCTCCCAGCGGCTGGTGGCCGCGAAGCGCGCCAGTTCCGCGCTGACCGCGGGCGTGCCGGCGAGCGGCGAGACAGCTTGATTCATGGTCATTTCACTTGTTGGGGAAGCCACATCACGATCTGCGGATAAATGTAGATCAGGCACAGGAAGAGCAGGATGATCAGCACGAAGGGCAAGGCGCCGCGGATGATATCCGTGAAACGCGCCTTCTCGTTCATGCTGCGCAACACGAACAGAACCATGCCCACGGGCGGCGTGATCAGCCCGAGCTCGATCATCAGCACCAGGAAGACGCCGAACCAGATGGGGTCCAGGCCCAGCGACATGGCGATGGGGTATGTCACCGGCAGGGTCATCAGCATCATCGCGATGGACTCGACGAACATGCCCAGCACCAGATAGGCCAGCACCATGGCGGCGACGATCAGCGCCGGCGACAGATCCGCGCCCTGGATCAGGTTGACCACCTCGCGCGGCAACCGCAGATAATCGAACACCCAGCTGAAGATGCCCGCGCCCACGACGATCAGCAGCAACAGCGCCGTCACCTTGGCGGAGTCGTGCGCGATCTCGAACAACGCCCGCCAGCTCAACTGGCGACGCACCAGGCACAGCACGAAGGCGCTGACGGCGCCGATGGCGGCGGCCTCGGTCGGCGTGGCCACGCCCGTGTACATCGAACCGAGCACCGCGCCGATGATCGCCACGAAAGGCACCATGCCGCGCGACGCGCTCAGCTTCTCGCGCAGCGTGTAGGCGCGCGCCACCGGCGCCGAGCCCGGCACCGCCAGCGCCCAGACCAGCGCGCCCAGCATGAAGCAGGCCATCAGCAGCAGGCCCGGCAACATGCCGGCCAGAAAGAGATGGGTGACCGACGCGCCCACGGTCGTGCCATAGATGATCATCGGGATGCTGGGCGGGATGAGAATGCCGAGCGTCGCGCCGGCCGCCGCTACCCCGTAGGTCAGGCGCGGACTGTAGCCGCGTTCGATCATGTCCGGGCAGGCCACCTTGCCCAGCGTAGCGGCCGTGGCCAGGCTCGAGCCCGACACCGCCGCGAACACGGCCGAGGCGCCCGCCGACGCGTGCGCCAGGCCGCCGGGCGCGCGGCCGAACCAGCGCACCAGCGCGTCGAACATGCCCGCGGTAATGCCGCTGCGCAGCAACAGTCCGCCCATGAAGATGAACATGGGCACGGCCGTCAGCGTGAAGGTATTGGTGCTGCTCCAGGCGCGCTCGGCCAGCAGCGACAGCTGCGGACGCGACAGCAGGAAATACACGCCGAACAGGCCCACCAGGCCCAACGCGACCCCGATGCGCACGCCGAGAAACAGCAGCAGCATCATGCTGGCTACCAGCAGGAAGGCGACCCAGCCCAGCGACTGTCCGCGCGCCAGGCCATACAGGACGGCGCAGCCGCCGACGACCAGCACGACGTGCGCCAGGGTGCGCACGCCGCTCCACGCCCATGCGCAGGCCAGCAGGGCCGCGACGATGAGGGCCATGCCCCAGTCGAAGCGGCCGCCGGCCGCCATCGGCACCGCATTGGCGCCCAGGGCCACCAGCGCGGCCGCCAGCAAGGCCAGCAACGTCGGCGTCAGCCAGCGCCGCCAGGCCTGGGCAGGCGGGCTCAGGCGATAGATGTCCACCAGGATGGACATGCAGAAAACCACAATTCCCACCGACACCGCCAGCTCGGGCATCCACTGCGGCGTGGAAAGCAAGCCCCAGTCGCGCGTGTCGTTGAGGTACTCGCGCACGTTGAAACTGGCCATCTGCCAGCCCAGCACCACGCAGAACAGCAACGCCAGCCACTGGCACAGCAATTCCACCCGCAGGCGCACGGGCGCGGACAGGCGGTCGATCCAGAGTTCGACCTGGACATGCGAGTTGGAGGCCTGCGCCGCGGCCAGGCCGAAGAACACGGTGGCCACGAGCAGGTAGCCGGAGATCTCGGTCGCCCATGCCGTGGGCGCGTTGAAGAGGTAGCGCGAGAAGATCTCATAGCACATCGACAAGGCCATGAGCAGCAGCGCCACCGTCGCCAGCGCGCCGCAGGCGCGCGAGATCGCCGCCATCCAGCGGATCAGGCAGAAGTCCTGATCGATCGCCAGGGGGTAGGGGGAAGCGCCCGCAAGCTCCGCCGGCTCGATCGGCATGACAGGTGCCGGCATCTCGATACTGCTCATAGCTGTCTCCTCGACACACGCGGCGCGGCCGCGCGATGGTGTTTTCCCTGAGAGAGCCGGCAAGCTCCTCCCAGAATGATGTTATGACGGTATTATAGGCATATTGTATGATTGAATGCTTAGAATTTTAACAGCGCACCGCGCCGCAACACCAACCTAGGAGGAGCAACATGTCCCAACGTTTCCCGCTACCACGCGGATTCCAGGCCGCCCTGGCAGCGGCCGCCCTGTGCACGGCCAGCTGGAGCGGCGCCGCCGCCCAGACCTATGACCTGACCATGGCCGTCATCACTTCGCCCGGCGACGGCTATTCCATCCTCACGGCCTCGGTGCCCGAACGGGTGGCCAAGGCCACGGACGGCAAGGTCAAGGTCACGGTCAGCGATTCGCTCGTGCCGCCGGCGCAAATCGCCACCGCCGTGCGCGAAGGCCGCGTGGACATGAGCGCCGCCCTGCACACCTACCTGGCGGCCGACGAGCCGCGCATGGGCATCTTCAACCTGCCCGGCCTGATCAACAACATCCAGGAATACAAGCAGGTGTGCGACGCTTTCTGGTGCGAGGACACCCGCAAGATCTGGAAGGACAAGTGGAACGCCATCGTCCTGGCCGAAGGCGCGTGGTGCACCCAGCAGCTCTTCTCCAAGGATCCGATCCACAAGGTCGAGGATTTCAAGGGCAAGCGGCTGCGCGTGCACAATCCGCAGACCGCCGAAGTCGTCAACGCGCTGGGCGGCAAGCCGGTCGCAATGCCCACCACGGAGATCTTCCCCGCGCTCGAGCGTGGCGTGATCGACGGCCTGTTCATCTCGACCTGCGTGGGCGGCTCGCTGGAATTCTGGCGCATCGCCAAGAACGTGCAGAACTGGAGCCTCGGCCCGATCAACGGCTGGGCCATCCTGGCCAACCCCGACAGCTGGCAGAAGCTGCCGGCCGACGTGCAGAAGCAGGTCCAGGGCGCGATGGACGCCCTGCAGCAGGAGGCCTTCGGCAATTACGACACCTTCGTCAGCAACGCCCAGCAGGAGATGATGAAGAAGGGCGTGACCTTCTGGGTAGCCCCCGAGGAGGAACGGGCTAAACTAATGCAGCAGCAATATATCGGTCCTTCCTACGAGGCGTGGAACAAGCGCGCCAAGCAGGTCGGGTTCGATGGCCCGGCCTATCTCGATCGCGTGCGCACGACGCTCGGCAAGAGCGCCTCGAACTGATCGCAGGCCGTCCAATGGTGTCCGGTGCGCTCGCACGCACCGGATGCCTTTCCCATTTTGCAATACGAACCGCATGACATCTCCCGCAGCGCCAGAAGGTGAATTCAAGGTCCAGCGTGTCGCTTCCGTACTGCGCCATAGCGTGACCGAGAGCATCCGCAACGCCATCCTGGTTGGCCGGTTCCGCCCGGGCGAACGCCTGCCCGAACGCGAACTCTGCGAAATGACCGGCGTCAGCCGCACCCTGGTGCGCGAAGCGCTGCGCCAGCTCGAATCCGAAGGCCTGATCGTCGTCATTCCGCACCGCGGCCCGGTGGTCGAGCGGCTGTCGCCCGAACAGGCGCGCGGCATCTACCAGGTGCGCGAGGAACTGGAAGGCCTGGCCTGCCAGCTGTTCGCCGAACACGCCACCGAACCCCAGCTCGCCGCCCTGCAGGAGGCCTTCCAGGCGCTCAAGCGCGCCCTCACGCGCGGCACGCCGCTGGAGCAGATCGCCGCCAAGAACGCGTTCTACCAGCAGCTGCTCGACGGGGCCGGCAACGAGGCGCTGACCACCACCCTGCGTCTGCTCAACTCGCGCGTCATGCTGCTGCGCTCGACGTCCATGCAGGCGCCGGGCCGCGCCAAGCACAGCGTGGCCGAGCTGTCGAACCTGCTGCAGGCCCTGGTGGCGCGCGACGGCAAGGCTGCCCGCAAGGCGGGCAGCCTGCACGTGCGCAATGCCGCCAGCGTAGCCATCGCCATCCTGCAGGACTCGCTGGCCGACGCTGCCGCGACGGCCGAGTAAGCCCCGCGCGGCGCGCTCAGCGTGCCGCCGCCCCGAACGGATCGGCCTCGACCGGCGTATCCACCTGGTAAGGCAACGTCTCGGGCAATCCCGACAGGCTGCGCATGACCGGGTAGATCGCGCTGTAATCCTGTCCGCCACGGCCCTGCGCGCGCGCCGCCGTATAGGACTGGAATGCCGCGCTGCCCATCGGTACGCAGGCCCGGCTGCGCGCCGCCAGTTCGAGCGCCAGGCCCAGGTCCTTGTGCGCCAGGTCGACCTGGAAACCCGCCGACAGGTCGCCGCGCAGCACCTTGTTCGGATAGGTGATGTTCATATGCCCCAGGCCGGCGATGGTCCCGCGCATGACCTCCAGGGCCAGCTCGACGCTCAGGCCGCTGGCCTCGGCCAGGGTCAGGGCCTCGGCCGTCAGGGCATTGAGCGAAATACCCATGAAGTTGTTGACCACCTTCACGCGCGAACCGCCGCCCACTTCGCCGCAATCGATGACCTGGTTGCCCATGCACAGCAGCGCATCGCGGGCGCGCGCCTTGTCCTGCGCGCTGCCGCTAGCGAGGATCAGCAGCGTGCCGCGCTGCGCCTCCATGGCGGAGCGGCCGACCGGCGAATCCAGCATGCGCATGCCGCGCTCGGCCAGGCGCTGCGCGATCAGGTCGGTTTCCTGGAGCAGGATGGTGGACATGTTGATGAACAGCGCGCCCGGGTCCATGCCCTGCAGGGCGCCGTCGGCGCCTTCGAGCGCCGCCTGGATATGCGTCGCGGTTGGCAGCATGGCGATGACCAGGGCGGCCCCGGCCGCCGCCTCGCGCGCGCTGGCGGCGCGCTGGCCGCCGGCCCGTCCAGCGCTTGCGGATTCAGGTCGTAGCCGGTGACGGCATGGCCGCCCTTGACCAGGTTGCAGGCCATGGGCAGGCCCATCGCGCCCAGGCCGAGAAATGCGATCTTGTGTTTCTGCATGATGTCTCCTTGTCGGCCAGCGCATCCAGGCACTGGCCTGTCCTCGCCAACGCGTCAGGCGAAGGCCCCTTCTTTCTCCATCGTCTCCACCACTTCGCGCACCGCCTTCATGGCGTCCAGCGCGGCGGGTACGCCACAGTAGATCGCCGCCTGCAGCACGACCTCGACGATTTCGTCCTTGGTCACCCCATTGTTGATCGCGCCGCGCAGGTGCAGGCGCAGCTCGTTGGGCCGGTTCAAAGCGATCAGCATGGCCAGGTTCAGGAAGCTGCGGGTCTTGCGCTCCAGGCCGGGACGCGTCCAGACTTCGCCCCAGCAATATTCGGTGACCAGCTTCTGCAGGGAAGCCGTGAGGTCATCGGCGCTATTGAGCGATTTATCCACATACGCGTCGCCGACCACCGCGCGGCGAACTGCCAGGCCTTTTTGGAACTGCTCGGTTTGAAACTCAGGCCGTAATGCCATGGTGTGTCTCCATTGAGTGAAAAGCGGCGCGTTGGAACATCCACTTGCTACCGCACGTCGTACTACTATAATACAATCCTATTGTATTTATAAGACCCCAAACGTCATCCAGCCTGGAGGAGACACCTTGAACTGTGCGCCTTTTGACGTGTACGCCATCCGCTACGCGCGCCATAGCGGCCGGATCGCGGCCGACAACTATCTGGGCAAGGTGGATTTCCACGATGCCGAATCCGATCTCGATTACTACGTGTGGGCGCTGCGCCGCGGCGACGAGGTCTATGTGGTGGACACCGGCTTCGCCGAAGACGCGGCGCGCCAGCGCGGCCGCGAGCTGCTGATGCGCCCGGCGCAGGGCCTGGCCCTCATCGGCATCGACGCGACACAGGTGCGCGACGTGATCCTCACCCACCTGCACTACGACCACGCGGGCACGCTGGGCGACTTCCCCGCCGCCACCTTCCATGTGCAGGACGCCGAGCCGGCCTACGCCACCGGGCACTGCATGTGCCATGGGCCGTTGCGCCACCCCTACGACGTCGAGGACGTGGTCGGGTTCGTGCGCAAGGTCTATGCCGGCCGGGTCAGCTTTCACAACGGCCAGACCGAACTGGCGCCCGGGCTGTCGCTGCACCTGGTCGGCGGCCACACCGGCGGCCTGCAGATCGTGCGCGTCTGGACGCAGCGCGGCTGGGTCGTGCTGGCTTCCGATGCCAGCCATCTCTACGGCAATATCGGCCACGACGCGCCCTTCCCGGCGGTCTACCACGTGGGCGACATGCTGGAGGGCTACCACACCGTCCGGCGGCTGGCGGACTCCGAGGCGCATATCGTGCCGGGCCATGATCCACAGGTGATGCAGCGCTACCCCGCGCCTTCGCCCGAGCTGCATGGCAAGGTGGTGCGGCTGGACGTCGCTCCCACGCCCGACGGGCTCGTGCCGGAGGCGGCATGAACCCGGCCCGCCCGCTACACGGGCGCTGCGCCCTGATCACCGGCGCCGAGGCCGGACTGGGGCTGGCCATCGCCGATACGCTGGCCCGTTCCGGCGCCGACATCGTGATGCACTGCCTGCAGGCCAACGAAAGCGCCCGCCAGGCGCAAGCCGCCCTGGCGCGCGAGCACGGCGTGCGGGTGCTGCTGCTGCAGGCCGACCTGCGGGACGTGGACCAGATCGAGGCCATGGCGGCTCAGGCGCTGGCCGAGCTGCCGCGCCTGGACATCCTGGTCAACAACGCCGTGGTGCGCCATTTCGAGCCGGCCCATGAACTGCCGCGCGCCCACTGGGACGAGTCGCTGGCCGTCAACCTGTCGGCGGCGTTCCACCTCGCCCGCCTGGCGCTGCCGGGCATGCTGGCGCAGGGCTGGGGCCGCATCATCAATCTGTCGTCGGTCTATGGCGCGGGAGCCGCGGCCAACCGGGTCGGCTACGTCACCACCAAGACCGCCCTGCTGGGACTGACCCGCGCGCTGGCCGTGGAAACCGCCGCCAGCGGCATCACCTGCAACGCCGTCGCGCCGGGAACCGCGCCCACGCCGGCCATCGTCGGCCGCATCGCCGAGATCGCGCGGCGCGACGGCGTCGCGCAGGAACAGGCCGAACGCGAATACCTGGCCGCCGCGCGCCAACCCACCGGCCGCTTCGTCGCCATGGAAAACGTGGCGGCCCTGGTCGCCTTCCTGTGCAGCGATGCCGGACGCGACATCACGGGCGCCACCCTGCCCATCGACGGCGGCTGGACCGCGGCCTAGGTCGCCCCTCTTTCACTTCCCACTCTCTATTCACACCACAGCGAGACACATCATGACGACGGAAAAGCATCTTGGTTTCGTAGGTATCGGCCGCATGGGCACTCCCATCGCCGAACGCCTGCTCGAAGCCGGCTACACCCTGACGGTCTACGACACGCAGGCCCCCGCGCTGCAGGCGCTGGCCGCCAAGGGCGCCCATATCGCCGACTCGCCCAAGGCAGTGGCCGACCGCGCCGAGACCGTGCTGGTATCCCTGCCCACCCCGGACATCGTGCTCGCTGTGGCGCTGGGCGAGGACGGCCTGGCGCGCGGCAACGCGGTGCGCACGGTCATCGATCTGTCCACCAGCGGCTCGCAGGCCGCGCGCACGCTGGCCGACGGCCTGGCGGCGCAGAACATCGCCAGCATCGACTGCCCGGTCAGCGGCGGCGTCACGGGCGCCAAGCGCGGCACGCTCGCGCTGATGGTTTCCGGTCCGCGCGAGCGCTACGACGCCCTGCACGACATGTTCGGCGTGATCGGCAAGCCGGTCTACGTCGGCGAGCGCGCCGGCATGGCGCAGACCATGAAGGTCATCAACAACCTGATTTCGGTCACCGCGCTGAGCATCACCTCGGAGCTGATGGTGATGGGCGTGAAGGCCGGGCTGGATCCGGACATCATGCTCCAGGTCATCAACTCGGGCTCGGGCCGCACCAACGCCTCGGAAGACAAGATTCCCCGCTTCGTGCTTACCCGCAGCTTCGACTTTGGTTTTGCCATCGGCCTGTCCGCCAAGGACGTGCGCTTGTGCCTCGAGGAAAGCGAACAGCTGGGCGTGCCGCTGCGGGTCGGCGACGCCGCCCGGCGCCTGCTCAACGACGCGCGCGACAAGTTCGGCAATGATGCCGACCTGACCGAAATCATCCGCTACGTCGAAGACAACGCGGGAGTACAGGTGCGCGGCAAGGCCGCCGACGCGGCATGAGCACGGCCGGCGTAGCCGTCATCACGGGCGGCGCAAGCGGCATCGGCGCCGCCTGCGCCCGCCGCTTCGCGGCCCAGGGGATGGCGGTCGCCATCCTGGACGTGGCGCGCGAGGCGGGCGAGGCCCTGGCCGCCGAGCTCGGCGCCCAGGGCGCGCCGGCGCGCTTCTATGCCTGCGACGTGGCCGACGCCGCGGCCGTGCAGGCCTGCGCCGACGCGGTCTCGGCCGAGCTGGGCGAGACCGCGCTGCTGGTCACGTCCGCCGCGCTCATTCCCAATACCGAATCGGTGCTGGACATGGACCTCGCCGAGCATGACCGCATGTGGCGCGTCAACTACCACGGCACGGTGCATGCCTGCCGCAGCTTCGGACGCATTCTGCGCGCGCGCCGCGCGGGCCACATCGTCACCCTCGGCTCCATCAACAGCCGCAACGCACTGCCCTTGCCCGCCTACAACCCGGGCAAGGCCGCGCTGGCGCGCCTGACCGAGCTGCTGGCCCAGGAGCTGGGCCGCCACGGCGTGCGGGTCAACAGCGTGGCGCCGACCTACGTCATGACGCCGGCGCTGCAGGCCCGTATCGACGCCGGCCAGCGCGACCTCGCCGCGATGATGTCGGTGCACGCGCTGGATGCGCTGCCCACGCCCGCGGACATCGCCGACGCCGTGGCCTTCCTGTGCTCGCCGCAGGCCCGCCTGATCACCGGCGTGCTGCTGCCGGTGGACGCCGGCTGGGCCAGCGGCGTCAGCTACCGCACCTACGCCGGCGGCATGCCCCCGCAGAGCCACGGCGCCTGACCCCACCCCCATACCAAGACAACGGAGATCCCACATGTCCGGCTCATTCCTGAAAGCCCTGCGGCGCGCGCCCTTGCTGGCGCTGTGCCTGGCCCTGCTGCCGGCCGCCGCGGCCCGCGCCGCCTACCCCGAGCGCCCCGTGCGCGTCATCGTGCCGTTCGCCGCCGGCGGCGGCGCCGACATCGTCGCCCGCCTGGTCTTCAAGGGCGTCAGCGAGCAGCTCGGCCAGCCCTTCATCATCGACAACCGCGGCGGTGCCGGCGGCATCATCGGCACCGACGCGGTCGCCAAGGCCGAGGCCGATGGCTATACCCTGCTGCTGGGCCAGAGCGGCCCCAACGCGATCAACCCCTCGGTGTACAGCAAGCTGCCGTACGACGCGCGCAAGGACTTCGCGCCGGTCACGCAGCTGACCAGCTACCCCTATGTCGTGGCGATCAAGAACGGCCTGGCGCCGAACAATCTGCGCGAACTGATCGAACTGGCCAAGCGCGAACCCGGCACGCTCACGTTGTCGACCGCCGGCCAGGGCAGCTCCGCGCACCTGGCGGTCGAGCTCTTCATGCGCCAGGCCGGCATCGTCGTCATCCCCGTTCCGTACAAGGGCGCCGGCCCGGCGCTGCTGGACGTGGTCGGCGGCGTGGTCGACATGACCTTCGGTGATGCCGCGTCGGCCTCCAAGCAGGCGCAGGCCGGCAAGATCAAGGCGCTGGCCGTCACAGGCGCGCGGCGCTCGCCCCTGATTCCCGACGTGCCCACGGTGCAGGAAGCCGGGGTGCCGGGCTACGAAGCCTCGGCCTGGCATGCCGTGCTGGCCCCGCGCGGCACGCCGCAACCGGTCATCCAGACGCTGTACACGGCCATCGCCAAGGTGCTCGCCGACCCGCAGCTGAAGGCGCGCCTGGCCCAGGACGGCATCGAAGCCGTGGGCAGCGAGCCGCAGGCATTCGGCCAAGCCTTGAACGCGGAAATCGACAAATGGCAGAAGGTGGTCGAAGACGCGGGCATCAAGCTGGAGTAAGCCGGCCCGCACGGCGCCGGCTCGGCGCCGTGCCTACGCCTTCTCGGGCCAGCGCGCCATCACGGCGGCGACATCGTCCTGGCCCGGCAGCCCGGCCTCGTTGCCCAGGTGCTGGATCTTGTAGGCCGCCGCCGCGCGCGCGAAGCGGAAGTGCTCGCGCCATGGCAGCTGCGGCCGCGCCGCATACGACCACACATAGGCGCCGTGGAACACATCGCCCGCCCCCGAGGTGTCCACCACCGCGCTGGCGGGAATGTCCAGCGCGGGCAGGCGCGACACCACGCCGGCCTCGTCGTACCACAGCATGCCGCGCTCGCCCTGGGTGACCGCGCCGATGCGGCAGCCGCAATCGCGCAGCCACTCGAGCAAGGCTTCGGCGCTCAGGCCCATCTGCTCGCACAGGCGCTCGGCGCACACCGCCACGTCGATATGCCGCATGAGCTCGGCGGTGTTGCTGCGCAGGCCCCCGCCGTCGAGCGAAGTCAGCACGCCGGCGGCGCGGCAGGCGCGCGCGTAGTGCAGCGCGGCATCCGGCTGGTGGCCGTCCAGGTGCAGGACGCGGTATCCGCCCACTTCGAGCAGCGGAAACGATTGCAGGTAATCGGTGTCGCGGGCGCGCAGGATGGCGCGCTTGCCGTCGCGCGGCATGATGAACGACAGCGATGAGCGCCGTACCGGCCGCGGATGCACGCGCACGCCATGGCTGGCGGCCATGTCGGCGAACATGTGGCCCAGCCAGTCGGGCGCCTGCGGACAGATCAGATCGGGAGCCAGGCCCAGCCGCGCGCAGGCGAACGCGGCGGTGACGGCATTGCCGCCGAACGACACGGCGTAGTCGCGCGCCACGCGCTTGTCGTCGCCGCCGGGCCATTCGTCGGCCAGCAAGGTCACGTCGATATAGGCGTGGCCGACGAACAGCGCCGCCGGCGCGGGACCGGGCGCGGCCATGGCTCAGGCTTCCTGGCCGGCCGGCTCGCCGGCTCGCGCCAGCAGCTGGCGCGCCCGGGCGATCACCGGCGCATCCACCATCTTGCCGTCGAGCATGAAGGTGCCCGCGCCGCTGTCGCGGTGCGCCGCCACCACGCGGCGCGCCCAGTCCAGCTCGGCCAGGGGCGGCAGCAGCGCCTCGTGCACGATGGGCACCTGGGTCGGATGGATGCACAGCATGCCGGCAAAGCCCATGTCGCGCGCCCGCGTGGCGGCCGCCCGCAGGCCGGCCGTGTCCTGGACGCCCGGATGCACGCCGTCGAGCGGCTGCGCCAGGCCGGCCGCGCGGCTGTGCAGCAGCACCTGCACGCGGGCCTGGTCCAGCGCCACGCCGGCCGCCTCGGTGTCGGGCGTCAGGCCGAGATCCAGCGCGTAGTCCAGGCTGCCGAAGGCCAGCCGCGCCACGCCCGGCGTGCCCGCGACGTCGGCCGCGTTGAGCACGCCGCGCGCCGTCTCGATGATGGGCACGATGGGAATGCCGCTTTGCGCCGCATGGCGCACCTGCATCAGGCTCTCGGCCTTGGGCAGCAGGATGCCTCTGACGCCGGGCCGCCCGCGGCACGCTTTCAGGTCGTCATCGTGCCAGGCCGTGGACGCATCGTTGATGCGCACCCACAGGCGCGCGTCGGGATGCGTGCCCAGGAAATCGCACAGCGCTTCGCGCGCGCTGTCCTTGGCCAGATGCTCGACCGCATCCTCGAGATCGACGATCACGGCATCGGCGCCGCTGGCCAGCGCCTTGGGAATACGCTCGGGCCGGCTGGCCGGCACGAACAACGCAGTACGCACGACAGTTTGCATCACACCACCTCGGCTGCACGCAGGCGCGCCACCTCATCGGGCGCGTATCCCAACGATGCTAGCACCGCGGCGGTGTTTTCGCCCACCGCCGGCACGGCATCCATCCGCGCGGCGAACGCGTTGCTGGTGGCCGGCGGCAACAGCGCCGGCAGCGTGCCGGCCGGGCTGTCCACCTCGCGCCAGCGCTGGCGCGCCTGCAATTGGGGGTGTTCCCAGACATCGCGCATCTGGTTGACGCGCGCATTGGCAATCTGGGCCTGCTCCAGCCGCGCCGTCACCTCGCCGATGTCCAGGCGCGCGAAAACCGCCACGATCAAGGCGCGCAGCGCGTCGCGATTGGCCGCGCGGCGGGAATTGCTGGCGTAGCGCTCGTCGTCGGCCAGCTCGGGCTGGCGCAGCACGCGCTCGCAGAAGGCGCGCCATTCGCGCTCGTTCTGCAGGCCGAGCATGATGGTGGCGCCGTCGCCCACCGGGAACGGGCCATAGGGGTAGATGGTGGCGTGCGCGGCGCCCGCGCGCGGCGGCGGCGGCGCGTCGTCGAAGGCGTAATACATCGGATAGCCCATCCACTCGACCGTGCTCTCCAGCATGGAGACGTCGATCCGGCTGCCGACGCCGGTCTTGCCGCGCAGCAGCAAGGCATTGAGAATGCCCGAATAGGCGTACATGCCGGCGGCGATGTCGGAGATGGAGCACCCGGCCTTGACCGGCTCGTCCGGCGTGCCGGTGACCGACACGAAGCCGCTCTCGCTCTGGATGAGCAGGTCGTACGCCTTCTTGTCCTGGTACGGCCCGCCTTGTCCGTAGCCGGAGATATCGCAGACGATCAGGCGGCTGAAACGCGCGTGCAGCTGCTCGAACGACAGCCCCAGCCGGGCGGCCGCGCCCGGCGCGAGGTTCTGCGCCAGCACGTCGGCCGACGCCAGCAGGCGTTCCAGCACCTCGTCGGCGCCGGGCCGCTTGAGGTCGAGGGTCAGGCTTTCCTTGGAACGGTTGGTCCACACGAAATGCGACGACAGGCCGCGCACGCGCTCGTCGTAGCCGCGCGCGAAGTCGCCGCTGCCGGGCCGCTCGATCTTGATGACGCGCGCGCCCATGTCGGCCAGCTGGCGGGTGCAGAACGGCGCGGCGATGGCGTGCTCCAGGCTGACGACGGTGATGCCGTCGAGCGGGCGGATGGCGGGCACGTCGCTCATGCCGTGAACCTCAGCTCGCCCTGGTGGGCCAGGGTATCGTCCTGCTGCGCCCACAGACGCGCCAGGCCCGGCTCGGCCACGGCGCCGGCCACCTCGAACGGACGCGGCGCGATCAGCGGCCGCAGGCCGCGGTAGGACAGGTGGTCCAGACGCGCCCCGGGGTGGGCGCGGCGGAATGCCGCCACCATCATGGTGGCGATCATCGGCCCGTGCACCACCAGCCCGGGATAGCCCTCGACGCCGGTGACATAGGGGTAGTCGTAGTGGATGCGGTGGCCGTTGAAGGTGACGGCGGAATAGCGGAACAGCAGCACTTCCGAGGGCGTCATGGTTTCGCGCCACTGCGCCGCCGGCGCGGGCTCGGTGCCGGCCAGCTTGGGCGGGCTGGGCTGGCGGTAGACGATGTCCTGCTCCTCCAGGATCGCCAGCTCGCCCTCCTGGCGGTATTCGTGCCGCACGGTGACGAACAGCAGCGCGCCGGTGCGGCCGGTCTTCTCCTGGATACTGGCGACCGTGGACAGGCGTTCGGCCGGCACGCCCACGCGCAACGGCTGGCGGAACTCGACCCGGCCGCCGGCCCACATGCGGTTGCGGTCATCGGCCGGCGGCAGGAAACCGCCGCGCGCCGGATGCCCGTCGCGACCCAGGCCGTCCGGGCCCACCGTGCTGATGAAAAACGCCCACTGCCACAGGGGCGGCAGCGGCTGCCCGGCGCCAGGCGCCGGCTCTCCCAGCGTCGCGGCCACGCGGCCCACGGCTATCGGGTCCAGGGAGTCCTGCACGCATTCGGAGCTGCCTATCCAGGCGGCGAGGGAAGTAGCGGTCATCTCGGCGATCCTCGTTGCATCGAATCCGCCAGCATGCCCGCCCCACCGCGCCCGCGCAATTCGTTTTTCCGGTAGGCCGCCTTCGAAAAACCCATACACCTACATGGGTGCCTGTCCCCGCAGGGGGACTGGCACCCACAAATTCCTGGGGTGCCTGTCCCGACATAGGGACTGATATTTGCGACAGGGTGTGCCTGTCCCCGCTGGGACAGGCACACGACCCGCCCCCGTCGGGACAGGAATCAGGCGACCGCGACCGGAATCTTGCCGATGCGGGCCTGCCACTCCTTCGGGCCGGTGGTGTGCACCGAGGTGCCCTGCGAGTCCACCGCGACGGTCACGGGCATGTCCTTGACGTCGAACTCGTAGATGGCTTCCATGCCCAGGTCCTCGAAAGCCAGAACCTTGGCGTTGCGGATGGCCTTGGACACCAGGTAGGCCGCGCCGCCCACCGCCATCAGGTAGGCCGAGCCGTGCTTGCGGATCGACTCGATGGCGACCGGGCCGCGCTCGGACTTGCCGATCATGGAAATCAGGCCGGTCTGCGCCAGCATCATGTCGGTGAACTTGTCCATGCGGGTCGCCGTGGTGGGACCGGCCGGGCCGACGACTTCGTCGCGCACCGGATCGACCGGGCCGACGTAGTAGATGACGCGGTTGGTGAAGTCCACCGGCAGGCTCTCGCCCTTGGACAGCATGTCCTGGATGCGCTTGTGCGCCGCGTCGCGGCCGGTCAGCATCTTGCCCGACAGCAGCAAGGTCTGGCCCGGTTTCCAGCTGGCGACTTCTTCCTTGGTCAGGGTATCGAGGTCGACCTGCCTGGACTTGTTGTAATCGGGCGCCCAGTGCACTTCCGGCCATTCGGACAGCGACGGCGGATCGAGGCGGGCCGGACCGGAGCCGTCCAGCACGAAATGCGCGTGGCGCGTGGCGGCGCAGTTCGGGATCATCGCCACCGGCTTGGACGCGGCGTGCGTGGGGAAGGTGCTGATCTTGACGTCCAGCACGGTCGTCAGGCCGCCCAGGCCCTGCGCGCCGATGCCCAGGGCGTTGACCTTCTCGTACAGCTCGATGCGCAGCTCTTCCAGCTTGCTCTGCGGGCCGCGCGCCAGCAGCTCGTACATGTCGATGTCTTCCATCAGCGACTGCTTGGCCATCAGCATGGCCTTCTCGGCCGTGCCGCCCACGCCGATGCCGAGCATGCCCGGCGGGCACCAGCCGGCGCCCATGGTCGGCACGGTTTTGAGCACCCAGTCGACCAGCGAATCGCTGGGATTGAGCATGACGAACTTGGACTTGTTTTCCGAGCCGCCGCCCTTGGAGGCCACTTGCACGTCGACGGTGTCGCCCGGCACCAGTTCGACGTGCAGGATACAGGGCGTGTTGTCGCGGGTGTTCTTGCGCGCGAACAGCGGATCGTCCAGCACCGACGCGCGCAGCGGGTTGTCGGGGTTGAGGTAGCCGCGGCGCACGCCTTCGTCACAGAGTTCCTGCAGCGTGCGTTGCGTGTCGAAGCGCACGTTCATGCCGACCTTGAGGAACACGTTGACGATGCCGGTGTCCTGGCACAGCGGGCGCTTGCCCTCGGCGCACATGCGCGAGTTGGTCAGGATCTGCGCCATGGCATCGCGGGCAGCCGGGCTTTCTTCACGCTCGTAGGCGCGCGCCAGGTGACGGATATAGTCCACCGGGTGGTAGTAGCTGATGAACTGGATGCCATCGGCGATGGACTGGATGAAGTCTTCTTCTTTGATGAGGACGGTCATGACGGTATGCGAGGATGGATGAACAATGGGCGCGCGGCGGTCAGGCCCGCCGCGCCATGCGGCCTGTTTTATTTGCCTTGCCAGACAGGCTTGCGCTTCTCGGCGAAGGCGGTGGCGCCTTCCTTGGCGTCGGCCGAGGTGAAGATTTCGGTGACCTGCGGACGCTGGCGGTCGAACATGGTTTCCTGGTCCCAGTCGCCCGATTGCGCGACGATGCTCTTGGCAACCTGCACCGCCAGCGGGCCGTTCTCGACGATGACGCGGGCCAGCGCCAGCGCGCCTTCCAGCGCGCCGCCGGCCGCCGTCAGGCGGTTGACCAGGCCCAGCGCATGGGCGCGCGACGCATCCAGGAAATCGCCCGTCAGGATGATTTCCATGGCGATGTGGTACGGCAGCCGGCGCGGCAGGCGCAGCATGCCGCCGGCGCCCGGCACCAGGCCGCGCTTGACTTCGGGCAGGCCGAACTTGGCATTGTCGGCGGCCACCAGCAGATCGCAGCTCAGGGCCATTTCGCAGCCACCGGCCAGCGCATAGCCCTCGACCGCCGCGATCAGCGGTTTCTTCGGCGGGCGTTCGGTCAGGGCGGCAAAGCCACGCTCGGGTAGCGACGGGCGCTGTCCGGTCCGGGCGAACGCCTTCAAGTCCATGCCGGCCGAGAACGTGCCGCCCGCGCCGGTCAGGATGCCGATACGCACGTCGTCGCGCTCATCGAGTTGGTCCAGCGCGGCGGCCATGGCCTGCGCCGTTTCGAAATTGATGGCGTTCCTGGCTTCGGGACGGTTGACCGTGATGATCTGGATGCCGTCGGCGATTTCCACCTTGACCAGTTCTGACATGCAATGCTCCTTCCGTATGCGCATGGGGCCGGGCCCCGACTTTTATATAAGACTCGACAGACCCGCATCATACGACCATTGCTCCGACCCCCGCTTCAGACTGCGCTGACCTTCACTTGCGAGACGCTTCAAATCTCCGGTACACTTGTATTATCATCAATACAACATATCAGGAGACGAATATGCAGGGATTGCAACGCCTGGCCGCCGGCTGCGCACTGTTTGGCGCGCTGGCCCTGCCGCTGGCGCCGGCCTCGGCGCAGAACAATGCCATCAAGCTGGTCGTGGGCGCCCCGCCCGGAGGCACCACCGACACCGTCGCGCGCAGCATCGCCCAGCACATGGCGCAGGACCTCAAGCGCACCGTGCTGGTCGAGAACAAGCCCGGCGCGGGCGGCAACATCGCGGCCGACTATGTCGCCAAGGGCAAGGCCGACGGCAGCACCCTGCTGGTCACCTTCACCAGTTTCTCGATCAACGCCAGCCTGTACCGCAACCTGCCGTTCGACCCGGTGCGCGACTTCACGCCCATCAGCATGCTGGCCAACGTGCCCAGCGTGCTGGTCACGCGCAAGGACTTCCCGGCCCGGACCATGCCGGAGTTCGTTTCGCTGGTGCAAGCCAGTCCGGGCAAGTACACCATGGCGCTGGGCGCCATCGGCTCCTCGCTGCACATGTCCGGCGAGCGCATGAAGATGATGGCGGGGCTGGACATCCTCAACGTGCCGTACAAGGGCACGTCGCCGGCCATCACCGACCTGCTCGGCGGCCAGGTGGACATGATGGTCGCCAGCTCGCTCAACGCCCTGCCGCACATCAAGAGCGGCGCGCTCAAGGCGCTGGGCGTCACCAGCCCGCAGCCGCTGCCGCAATTCCCCGGCGTGCCGCCCATCGGCGATACCATCAAGGGTTTCGAATCCAACGCATGGTTCGCCCTGTTCGGCCCGGCCGGCCTGCCGCCCGAGACGGTCGCGGCGCTGAACGCCGCCGCCCGCAAGGCGGTCGACACGCCCGAGTTCCGCAAGCTGCTCGAAGGCGAGGCGGCCACCGCGGTCAGCAGCAGCCCGCAGGAACTGGACGAATTCGTGCGCAAGGACATCGAACGCTACGCCGAACTCGTCAAGTTCACCGGCGCCACGGTGGACTGAACCCAACCGACTGGAGCCCCCGTGCCCGACAGCCCCTTGCCCCTGTATCACAAGGTCTATCTGCTGCTGAAGCAGCGCCTGCAATCGGGCGGCTTCGCCCTGAACGCGGCGATGCCCGGCGAGAACGCGCTGGCGGCCGAATACGGCGTCTCGCGCCTGACGATACGGCGCTCGCTCGAGGCGCTGGAGTCCGAAGGCCTGATCGAGCGCCGCCAGGGGCGGGGCACTTTCGCCGCCGAGGGCGCGATCCTGTCGGCGCCGCAGCACAGCGCCGACATCGACACGCTGATGGCGCACCTGGCCCGCATGGGCATGCATACCCAGGTGAACCTGCTCGAACTCGACACCGTGCCGGCCACCCCGCAGGTGGCGGCGCAGCTCGAACTGCCAGCCGGCGCGCCGGTACAGCGGGCGGTGCGGGTACGCAGCCACCAGGGCCTGCCGTTTTCGTACCTGGTCACGTACGTGCCGGGCGAAATCGGCCAGCGCATCCGCCGCGAGGACCTGGGCGCCAAGCCCCTGCTGGCGATCTTCCGCGACCTGGGCGTGCGCGTGGCGCGCGCCCAGCAATCGATCTCGGCGGTGCTGGCCGAGCCCGGCACGGCCGGCGCGCTGGACGTGCCGGTCGGCTCGGCCCTGCTCAGCCTGCAACGCCTGGTGCGCGACGACGCCGGCCGGCCGGTGGAATGGCTGCATGCCCTGTACCGGCCCGACCGCTACGAATACCGCCTGGATATGCAGGCCCACGATACGCCGGGCCAGCCTACCTGGCTGCCCGCCGGCGCGCCGCGGCGCGCCTGACCGAAACCTCCCAGACGCCCTCATGCCTGCCCAGACGCTAGCCCAGAAACTGCTGGCCGCCGCCGCCGGCCGCGACGCCGTGCGCGTCGGCGAGATCGTGACCTGCAAGGTCGACCTGGCCATGTTCCACGATTCCAGCGGCCCGCGCCGCCTGCAGCCCATGCTCGAAGAGCTGGGCACCGGCCTGTGGGACCGCTCCCGCATCGTGCTGGTCATGGACCATTACGTGCCCGAGTCCGATGACGAATCGCGCCGCATCGTGCGCATCGCCCGCGATTGGGCGCGCGAACAGGCCCTGCCGCACGTGTACGACTCGCTGGGCATCTGCCACGTGGTGGTGCCGGAACACGGCCATGTGCGCCCCGGCATGTTCTGCGTGGGCGGCGACTCCCATTCGCCCACCGGCGGCGCTTTCGGCGCCTATATGTTCGGCGTGGGCAGCACTGAGATGCTGGGCGTGGTCAGCAGCGGCGAAATCTGGATGCGCGTGCCCGACACGCTGATGATGCACTGGCGCGGCCGGCTGCGCCCGGGCGTCATGGCCAAGGACATGATGCTGCACATGATAGGCCTGCACGGCATGAACGGCGGGCGCTACCAGGCCGTGGAGTTCTGCGGCGAAGCGGTGCGCGCCCTGTCCATGCAGGAACGCATGACGCTGTCGAACATGTCGGCCGAACTGGGCGCCCAGGCCGGCCTGATCGCGCCCGACCGGACCACTGCTCAGTACCTGCGCCAGGCCGGCGCGCCCGAGCCCGATACCGCGCGCTGGCAGTCCGATCCGGATGCGCCCGCCCAATGGCACGAGTACGACGCCGACAGCCTGCCGCCCTACGTGGCGGCGCCGCACAGTCCGGCCAACGCCGCCCCGGTCCAGGCATACGCCGACACCGCCGTGCAGGTAGCCTATATCGGCGCGTGCACCGGCGCCAAGCTGGACGATCTGCGCGCGGCCGCGCAGGTCTTGCGCGGCCGCCGCGTGGCCCCGGGCGTCAGCCTGCTGGTGGCCCCGGCCAGCCAGCGCGACCAGGCGCGCGCGCAGGACGAAGGCGTGCTGCCGGCGCTGGTCGAGGCCGGCGCGACGGTGCTGCCCACCACCTGCGGCGCCTGTTCCGGCTACGGCGGCTCCATCCCGGACGGCGCCAATGTGATTTCCACCACGGCCCGCAACTTCAAGGGCCGCATGGGCGCGGCCAGCGCCCGGGTCTACCTGGCGTCCCCGTACACCGTGGCGGCCTCGGCCCTGGCCGGCCGCATCGCCGACCCGCGCGAGGTCCTGTCATGAGCGAAACGCACCAAGCCTGGCGCGTGGGCGACGATGTCGATACCGACCAGCTCGCCCCGGGCGCCTATATGAAACTCGGCATCGCCGATATCGCGCGCCATTGCCTCGAAGGCGTACGCCCCGACTTCGCCGGCGGCGTGCGGCCGGGCGACGTGCTGGTGGCCGGACGCAATTTCGGCATCGGCTCCTCGCGCGAGCAGGCCGCCGCCGCCCTGGTGCAACTGGGCCTGCGCGCGGTCATCGCGCCCAGCTACAGCGGCCTGTATTTCCGCAACGCCTTCAACGTGGGCCTGCTGCTGCTGACCTGCGATCGCGCCGGCGAGATCGCCGAGGGCGAACGGATCCGCATCGACCTGCCCAACCAGCGCGTGCTGCGCGCCGACGGCATGCCCCTGCCCTGCGAGCCCGTGCCCGCCTTCCTGCTCGACATGGTGCAGGCGGGCGGCCTGCTCATGCAATTGAAGCGGCGGCTGACCGACGGCTCGCTGCCGCGTTACCCGATGAAAGCCTGATGACCCCTGCATCCCTGAAACACAAGCTGGCCGCCGGCCAGACCCTGCTGGCCCCCGGCGTCTACGATGCGCTGTCGGCGCTGATCGCCGAACAGGCCGGCTTCGACGCCGTCTACCTGTCGGGCGCCTCGATCGCCTACACCCGCCTGGGCCGCTCCGACGTCGGCCTGACCACCTACAGCGAAGTCGAGGACGTGCTGGCGCGCATCACCGAGCGCGTGCGCTGCCCGGTGATCGTCGACGCCGACACCGGCTTCGGCAACGCCCTCAATGTGCAGCGCACCGTGCGCGGCTTCGAGCGCGCCGGCGCCGCGATGATCCAGCTGGAAGACCAGGACTTTCCCAAGCGCTGCGGGCACCTGGCGGGTAAATCGCTGGTCCCGGCCGACGAGATGTGCGGCAAGCTGCGCGCCGCCCTGGATGCCCGCGCCAGCGACGGCACGCTGATCCTGGCCCGCACCGACGCGGTCGCGGTCGAGGGCATCGACGCCGCGTTCGAGCGGGCCGAACGCTACCTGGAATGCGGCGTGGACGCCCTCTTCATCGAGGCGCTGCGCTCGCCGCAGCAGCTCGACGCCGCCTGCGCCCGCTTCGCCGCGCGGGTGCCGCTGCTGGCCAATATGGTGGAAGGCGGCCAGACGCCCGTCGAAAGCGCCCAGGCGCTGGCCGAGCGCGGCTTTCGCATCGTGATTTTCCCGGGCGGCACGGCGCGCGCCGTATCGCATGCGCTGCAGGACTATTACGGCAGCCTGCGCGAGCACGGCACCACCGCCCCCTGGCGCGCGCGCATGCTGGACTTCGACCAGCTCAACGCGCTGATCGGCACCCCCGCCCTGCTGGAGACGGCCGAGCGCTACCGCTAGCGCGGCGCCTGGCCGCGCGGCAGCCAGTGCCAGAACACGGCGGCGGCGGCCAGGCCCACCCCGCCCATGGCCGCCACCCCGGCGGCCAGCGACACCAGCGCGGTGATGCCGGACAGCGCCACCGGCCCCAGGCTGCCGCCCAGGTCGGACATCAGGCGCCACAGGCCCAGGAACTCGGTACGCCCGGACGCAGGCGCCGCGTCGGCGCCCAGCGTCATGACAATGCCCGAGCCAATGCCGTTGCCCATGCCCAGCATCATCGCCACGATCACGAAACCGGCCACGCCGCTGGTCAGCGAGGTGCCGATCAGGGCGCAGCCCATCAGCAGCGTCGAGGGCACCGCCACCCACAGCCGCCCGCGCCGGTCCATCAGCATGCCTGCCGGATAGAACACCGACATGTCGATCGCCGCCACCAGGCCATAAATGAGCGAGGTGGTCGCCGGGTTGACGCCCAGGTGGTCGGCCCACAGCGGGATCACCACCTGCCGGGACGCGCGCACCGCGCTGACCAGCAGGATGCCCAGCCCCAGCGTCAGGTATACCTGGCGATGCGCGCGCGCCACGTCCAGCAGCCGCGGCCGGGCGACGGCCGCCTCGCCGCGGCGCCGCGGCGGCGCCATGTCGGGCGCGAACCACGCAATCAGGCCGGCCCCGGTCATGGCCACTGCCGCCACCCAGTACGCGCCCTGCAGGCCCATGAAGTGGATCAGCGCCGCGCCGGCGAACGGCCCGGCGAACACGCCGATGCGCATGGTGCCGGCCAGCGTGGACAGGGCGCGCGCGCGCATGTAGGCGGGCACGGCGTCGATCATGTAGCCCTGCCGCGCCAGCAGGAAGACCGAGGACGCCATGCCGACCATGAACACGCCGGTCGCCAGCATCCACAGCGTGCCGGCGAAGATGCACAGCAGCAGCGCCACCACGCTGAGCGCCGCCGCGCCCACCATGGAGCGCCGCTCGCCGTGGCGCGAGGTGAACATCGTGGCGGGGATGTTGCTGACCAGCGAACCGATGCCGACCAGGCCCACGATCAGGCCCGAGGTAGCCAGCGATGCGCCCAGTTCCCGTGCGGTAAGCGCCACCACGGGCAGGATGGCGCCATTGCTCACGCCATAGAGGATGGAGGGGCCGAAGGCGGGAACGGCAATGTCTTTGAGGTTGAACGAAGCGTCGTGGTCGGACACGATGGGAACAGGAAGTGGGGGCCGACCTGTATTCTAGGACCTGTCCCGCATGGGGACCGACATTCGCGGCAGCGTGTGCCTGTCCCCGGACGGGCGCTGACATCCGCGGCGCGGTGTGCCTGTCCCCACTGGGACAGGCACACCGTCGTGCGACACGGCGAACGGCGGCCGCTCCGCGGACGGCCAAAAAGGGACGTATCCGCCGTCTGCGCCAAGGCCAGTTAAAATGGCGGGTTTTCCACGCTGCCGGCTGGCGCGCGGCCTGCCGCGCCCCGACTTCCTTACCCCTATGCTCACCTTCCAGCAAATCATCCTCACGCTCCAGGACTATTGGGACAAACAAGGCTGCGCCCTGCTGCAGCCGTACGACATGGAAGTCGGCGCCGGCACCTCGCACACGGCCACCTTCCTGCGCGCCATCGGCCCCGAGCCGTGGCGCGCCGCCTACGTGCAGCCTTCGCGCCGCCCCAAGGACGGCCGCTACGGCGAAAACCCGAACCGCCTGCAGCACTACTACCAGTACCAGGTCGTGCTCAAGCCCGCGCCGCCCGAAATCCTCGACCTCTACATCGGCTCGCTCAAGGCGCTGGGCATCGACCCCACGCAACACGACATCCGCTTCGTCGAGGACGACTGGGAAAACCCCACGCTGGGCGCCTGGGGCCTGGGCTGGGAAGTCTGGCTCAACGGCATGGAAGTCACCCAGTTCACCTACTTCCAGCAAGTCGGCGGCCTGGACTGCACGCCCACGACCGGCGAGATCACCTACGGCCTGGAACGCCTGGCGATGTACCTGCAGGACGTCGAAAGCGTCTACGACCTGGTCTGGACCGAAGGCGCCAACGGCAACCGCGTCTACTACCGCGACGTGTTCCACCAGAACGAGGTCGAGCAATCGACCTACAACTTCGAGCACGCGTCGGCCGACATGCTGTTTGCGCACTTCAACGATTACGAAGCCGAGGCCAAGCGCCTGATGGACGTGCCGCTGGCCCTGCCGGCCTACGAGGCGGCGCTGAAGGCTGCCCACACTTTCAACATGCTGGATGCGCGCGGCGCGATCAGCGTGACCGAGCGCACCGCCTACATCGGCCGCATCCGCAACCTGTCGCGCGCCGTCGCGCAGGCCTACTACGACTCCCGCGAACGACTGGGCTTCCCCATGCTTGCCGGCCGCAAGGCCGCCGGGGAGGCAGCCTGACATGACCACCGATATCCGCCCCCTGCTGGTTGAACTGTTTACCGAAGAACTGCCGCCCAAGGCCTTGCAGAAGCTGGGCCAGGCGTTCGCCGAAGGCGTGCGCGCCACCCTGGCGCGCCACCATCTGCTGGCCGACGGCTGCGCGGTCGAGCCTTTCGCCACGCCGCGCCGGCTGGCGGTGCGCCTGTCGGCCGTGCTGGCCCAGGCCCCCGAGCAGGCCTACGCCGAGAAACTGATGCCGGTGAAGGTCGGCCTGGACGCCAACGGCCAGCCCACCGCCGCGCTGGCCAAGAAGCTGGCCGCCAAGGGCCTGGAAGGCCTGGATCCGGCCACGCTGGAACGCGAGTCCGATGGCAAGCAGGAATACCTGGTGGCGCGCGGCACGGCCGCCGGCGCGCAACTGGCCGTCGGGCTGCAGGAGGGGCTGGACGCCGCCATCGACGGCCTGCCCATTCCCAAGGTGATGCGCTACCAGTTGGCCGACGGCCAGACCACCGTCAAGTTCGTGCGCCCGGCGCACGGGCTGGTGGCCCTGTTCGGCGCCGACATCGTGCCGATCGCGGCGCTGGGCCTGCAGGCCGGCCGCGCCACGCAGGGGCACCGCTTCCAGAGCAACGGCGCCATCGAGCTCGCCACGGCCCAAGGCTACGAGGCCGACCTGGCCGAGCGCGGCCGCGTCATTGCCTCGTTCGAGGCGCGCCGCGCCGAGATTTCGCGCCTGCTCGACGAGCACGCGCAACGGCTGGGCGCCACGCTGGGCGACGACCCCGAAGTCACGGCCCTGCTGGACGAAGTGACCGCCCTGGTCGAACACCCCACGGTCTATGTCGGGCAGTTCGAGGAACAGTTCCTGCAAGTGCCGCAGGAGTGCCTGATCCTGACCATGCGGCTGAACCAGAAGTACTTCCCGCTGTTCGACCCGGCCAGCGGCAAGCTGACGCACCGCTTCCTGATCGTCAGCAACATGCAGGTGGCCGACCCGGCCAACATCGTCGAAGGCAACCAGCGCGTGGTGCGTCCGCGCCTGGCCGACGCCCAGTTCTTCTTCGAGACCGACCGCAAGACCCCGCTGGCCGCGCGCGTCGAGCAGCTGGGCAGCATCGTCTACCACAACAAGCTGAGCACCCAGCTCGAACGCGTCGAGCGCGTGCGCGCCATCGCGCGCGGCATCGCCACGGCGCTGGGCGGCGACGCCGCCCATTGCGACCGCGCCGCGCTGCTGGCCAAGGCCGACCTGGGCTCGAACATGGTGGGCGAGTTCCCCGAGCTGCAGGGCATCATGGGCGCCTACTACGCCCAGGGCGACGGCGAGCCCGCCGACGTGGTCACCGCCCTGCGCACGCAATACCGCAACCGCTATGACGCGCCGGTCGACGCCGCCACGCTGACCGCGGCCACGCTGTTCATCGCCGAGCGCATCGAAACCCTGGTCGGCATCTGGAGCATCGGCCTGGCGCCCACCGGCGAGCGCGACCCGTTCGGCCTGCGCCGCGCCGCGCTGGGCCTGATCAGCGCCTTCGAGCAACTGGCCGCCGGCGGCTGGCTGAAGGTCAGCGAAGACGGCCCGCTGTCGCTGGACGGCCTGCTGGCGCTGGCCGCGCAGGCCTTCCCGGACGGCAAGATCGGCGCCGACACCCTGGCCGAGGTGCGCGCCTTCATCTACGAACGCTACCGCAACCAGCTGATCGGCGAACACGACCGCAACGCGGTCGAGGCCGTCATCGCGCTGGCGCCGCCGCTGCACCAGGTGGCCGCACGCGTACGCGCGGTGGCCGCCTTCGCGCAACTGCCGGCGGCGGCCAGTCTGGCCGCGGCCAACAAGCGCATCGGCAACCTGCTCAAGAAGGCCGAAGGGGAAATCGGCGCGGTCGATGCCGCGCTGGTGCAGGACCCGGCCGAAAAGGCACTGGCCGAGGCCGTGGCGCAACTGCGGCCGCAAGCCCGGGCCCAGCTGCAGGCGGGCGATTTCGCCGCCAGCCTGGCCACGCTGGCGCAAGCGCGCGAGCCGGTGGACGCCTTCTTCGCCGATGTCATGGTGATGGCCGACGACGCGGCGCTGCGCGCCAACCGCCTGGCGCTGCTGGGCCAACTGCACGGCCTCATGAACCAGGTGGCCGACATTTCCAGGCTGGCCCAGTGAAACTGATCATTCTCGACCGTGACGGCGTGGTCAACCAGGACAGCGATGCCTTCGTCAAATCGCCGGACGAATGGATCGCGCTGCCTGGCAGCCTGCAGGCCATCGCGCGCCTGACGCAGGCCGACTGGACGGTGGTGCTGGCCACCAACCAGTCGGGGCTTGCGCGCGGGCTGTTCGACACGGCCACGCTCAACGCCATCCACGACAAGATGCACCGCGCGCTGGCGCAGATGGGCGGTGTCGTCGACGCCATTTTCATGTGCCCCCACGGGCCGGACGACGGCTGTGCGTGCCGCAAGCCGCTGCCGGGCATGTATCGCGACATCGCGCGCCGCTACGACGTCGACCTGGCCGGCGTGCCGGCGGTGGGCGACTCGCTGCGCGACCTGCAGGCGGCCGCGCAGGCAGGCTGTGCGCCGTGGCTGGTGCAGACCGGCAACGGCCGCAAGACGCTGGCGCAGGGCGGCCTGCCCGAAAGCACGCGCGTATGCGAGGACCTGGCCGCGGTGGCCGAGCAACTGCTGCAGGAGGCCTGATCCATGGCCTGGCTGCGTTCGGCGCTGTATGCACTGTTCCTGATCGTCACCGTCATTCCCTATGCGTTCGCCTGCATCCTGTGGGCGCCGCTGCCGCTGCACTGGCGCTATCGCCTGACCGTGGGCTGGCCGCGCCTGGCCATCTGGGGCGCGCGCGTGATCTGCGGCATCCGCTGGCGCATCAAGGGCGCCGAGAACCTGCCCGACGGTCCCGCCATCCTGCTCTCCAAGCACCAGTCCGCCTGGGAGACGCTGTTCTTCCCGGCCCACATGCCGCGCGAAGTGTGCTTCGTCTACAAGAAAGAACTGCACATGGTGCCGTTCTTCGGCTGGGGCCTGGCGCTGCTGCGCATGATCCCCATCGATCGCGCCAAGGGCCGTGACGCCTTCGAGCAGGTCGTGCGCCAGGGCCAGGTGCGCCTGGACGAAGGCCGCTGGCCGCTGCTGTTTCCCGAGGGCACGCGCGTGCCGCCCGGAAAGACCGGCCGCTTCAAGATGGGCGGCGCGCTGCTGGCTTCGCGCACCGGCGCGCGCATCATCCCGGTGGCGCACAACGCCGGCGAATGCTGGCGCCGCAATGCCTTCGTCAAGCGCCCCGGCCTGATTACCGTCTCGATCGGCCCCGCGATAGAATCGCAGGACGTCGCCCCTGAAGTCCTCAACGGCAAAGTACAGGCCTGGATCGAAGGCGAGATGCGTGTTCTCAATCCCGAAAGGTATGGCCAAGCCTGATCAGCTGGAACTGCTGTTCGACGTCGCGCCGCCGGCGGATCCGGCCAGCGCGGCGCCGCCGGGCGCGCCGCCGCGCAAGACGCCCAAGGCCCGGCCGGCGCCGCCCGCGCCGGCCGCCATCGCCACCCCGTGCCCCGATCCGCTGCCGCCCGGCGCGCGCTGGCGCGAAGTCCATACCGAACAACAACCCATCGGCTTCGTGCTGCTGCGCTCGCGCCGCCGCAGCATCGGCTTCGTGGTGGCCGACGACGGGCTGCGCGTCACCGCGCCCAACTGGGTCACGCTGGGACAGATCGATGATGCCGTGCGCGAGAAGGCGCGCTGGATCCTTGCCAAGCTGCGCGACTGGCACGCCCGCAAGGAACAACTGGCCATGGCGCACACGCGCTGGCAGGCCGGCGGCGAACTGCCCTACCTGGGCAAGCGCATCGTTCTCGGCCTGGGCGCCGAACGCCGCCAGGCTTGCCTGTCGGGCGATGCCGACGCGCCCTGCGACGGCGACACCCTGTGGCTGGCGCTGCCCGTCGATGCCGACCAGGCGCGCATCCGCGACGCCGCCCAGGCATGGCTGCAACAGCGCGCCGGAGCCTGGTTCGGCGCCCGCCTGGCGCACTTCCTGCAGCTCACCGGCCTGCGCATCCGGCGCTGGCGGCTGTCCTCGGCCGCCACCCGCTGGGGCTCGTGCACCAGCGACGGCAACATCATGCTCAACTGGCGCCTGATCCACTTCGCGCCGACCATCATCGATTACGTCATCGCCCACGAACTGGCCCATCTGCGCGAGATGAACCACAGCCAGGACTTCTGGACCGAAGTCGGCCATATCCTGCCCGGCTTCGAGGACGCCAAGAACGTACTGCGGCGCCACGATCCCGCCACCCTGCCGCAGTTCTGAGCCCGCGCCGGCTGGCGCGGCGGATTTGCTACAATGACGCCCTGGACGTTTTACCCATGAGGAGTTCATCATGCGTCTGTTGCATACCATGCTGCGCGTCGGCAACCTGGATAAATCCATCGATTTCTATACCAGCGTGCTGGGCATGCGCGAACTGCGCCGCAAAGACTACCCGGATGGCCGCTTCACCCTGGCCTTTGTCGGCTACCAGGACGAAAGCGAAGCCGCCGCCATCGAGCTGACCCACAACTGGGACACCGAGAAATACGACCTGGGCACCGGCTACGGCCACATCGCCATCGAAGTCGACAATGCCTACGAGGCCTGTGACAAGGTCAAGGAAAAAGGCGGCAAGGTCACCCGCGAGGCCGGCCCCATGAAGCACGGCACCACGGTCATCGCCTTCGTCGAGGATCCGGACGGCTACAAGATCGAGTTCATCCAGAAAAAGGGTCGCAACGACTGAGGCCCCGCCATGATCCACGCCATACTCAAGATGGGCGACCCGCGCCTGCTGCGCGTGGCCGCGCCGGTCGAGCGCTACGACACGCCCGAACTGCGCGCGCTGATCGACGACATGTTCGAGACCATGGCGCACGCCCAGGGCGTGGGCCTGGCCGCGCCGCAGATCGGCGTGGATCTGCAGCTGGTGATCTTCGGGTTCGAGCGCAACGACCGCTACCCGGACGCGCCAGCCGTGCCGCGCACCATCCTGTGCAACCCGGTCATCGAACCGCTGTCGGACGAGATGGAAGACGGCTGGGAAGGCTGCCTGTCGGTACCCGGCCTGCGCGGCCTGGTGCCGCGCTACCGCCATATCCGCTACAGCGGCTACGACCCCGCCGGCCAGCGCATCGAACGCGAAGCCGAAGGCTTCCACGCCCGGGTGGTGCAGCACGAATGCGACCACCTCATCGGCCGGCTCTACCCCACCCGTATCCGCGACCTGACCAAGTTCGGCTACACCGAGGTGCTGTTTCCGGAGATGGACCCGAACGCCGACTGATCCAGGCGCCTGTCCCCGCGGGGACGGATACGGTCTTGGCCGTCAAGCCGCAGTGTGCCTGTCCCAGCGGGGACAGGCACACTGGCCGCAGTTGGGACAGGCACCCACGCACCCGGAGCCTGCGCCCGCTACCGCCCGCGGCCGGTCAGCTCCTGCGGCGCGAAATCATCGACCGCCAGCACGCCCGCCACCGCTGCCTCGGCGGCCTCGATCTCGGCCGCCTGCTCGGGCGTCAGCGCGCCGCCGCGCAGCGCGTCGCGCCAATCCGGCACGCCTTCGCGCCGCAGGCGGTCCAGCAGGGGCTGCACCGCCGTCACCAGGGCAAAGGCGCGCTCCAGGCGGCCTAGCGGATCGTCGCCATCGCGCTGCAGGTCGGCCGCCAGCCGGTCGTGCGTGCGCGACGGCGACAGCAGCAAGGCCGCGCATTCGCGCGTCAGCGCATCCGAGGGGCCGCGCGCCAGCCGCACGGGCAGGATCAGCGCGCGCACCAGCCATGCCAAGGGCCGGTTGGGCAGGTTGGACAGCACCTGGTCGATGCGGGTCTCGATGCGATGGCGGCCATCCTCCATGCACCAGCGCACCAGGGCAAGGTCGCCGTGGCAGCGCCCCTCGTCCTCCCAGCGCTTGAGCACCGCCGACAGCAGATACAGTTCGGACAGGATGTCGCCCAGGCGCGCCGAAATCATTTCGCGGCGCTTGAGCGCTCCGCCCAGCGCGCCCAGCGCCACATCGGCCAGCAGCGCGAACGCCGCCGCGTAGCGGCTGAGCTGGCGGTAATGGATCGCCGTGGGTCCGCTGACCGGCGCGCGCGCCAGCAGCCCGCCGGTCCAGGCCCGGCCCCAGGCCCGCAAGGTGTTGGCGCCGGCGTGGCCCAGATGCTTCCAGAACAGGCCATGGAAGGCCTCCAGGCCGCGCTGGGTGTCCTGGTCGCCCAGAGCCAGCACCTCGCCCATCAGGTACGGGTGGGCGCGGATCGCTCCCTGGCCGAATACGATCAGGCAGCGCGTCAGAATATTGGCGCCCTCGACCGTGATGGCGATGGGCACCGCGCGATACAGATTGCCGAGATAGTTCGACGGACCGTCGATCACCGCCTTGCCGGCGTGCACGTCCATCGCGTCGTCGACCGACTCGCGCATGCGCTCGGTGGCGTGGTATTTCATGATGGCGGAGATCACCGCCGGCTTGTGCCCCTGGTTCAGCGCCGCGCAGGTCAGGCGGCGCGCGGCCTCGACCAGATAGGCGTTGCCCGCCAGCCGCGCCAGCTTCTCCTGCACGCCCTCGAACTGGCCGACCGGGATGCCGAACTGGCGGCGGATACGCGCGTACATGCCGGTGGCGCGCGCGCTGACCACGGCCGCCGCGGCCGACAGCGACGGCAGCGAGATGCCGCGGCCGGCGGCCAGCGCGCTCATCAGCATCTGCCAGCCCTGGCCGGCGCGCGCCGGTCCGCCGATCAGGGCCTCGATCGGCACGAAGACATCGCGGCCGCGGTTGGGGCCGTTCTGGAATACCTGCATGGCCGGCAGATGGCGCCGGCCGATTTCCACGCCGGGCGCCTCGGTGGGCACCAGCGCCACCGAAATGCCGATATCGGCCGGACCGCCCAGCAGGCCCTCGGGGTCGGACAGCTTGAACGCCAGGCCCAGCACCGTGGCCACCGGCCCCAGCGTGATGTAGCGCTTGTGCCAGTTCAGGCGTATGCCCAGCATCTCGCGTCCATCCACCACCTGGCGGCACACCACGCCGGTGTCGGTCATGGAGGCCGCGTCCGAGCCGGCCTCGGGGCTGGTCAGGCCGAAGCACGGCACCTCGGTGCCGTCGGCCAGGCGCGGCAGCCAGAATTCGCGCTGCTCGGGCGTGCCGAACTGCAGCAGCAGCTCGCCCGGTCCGAGCGAATTCGGCACCATCACGGTCACCCCCGCCGTGATCGAATAAGCCGAAATGCGCCGCACCACCTCCGAATGCGCATACGGAGAAAAGCCCAGGCCGCCGTATTGCTCGGGAATGATCATGCCGAAAAAGCGCTGCGATTTCATGAACTGCCAGACCGGCTCGGGCAGATCGCGGCGCGACCAGGTGATGTCCCATTCGTCCAGCATGGCGCACAGCTGCGCCACCGGGCCATCGATGAAGCGCTGCTCGGCGGCCGTCAGCTCGGCCGGCGGCACATCCAGCAGCTTGCGCCAATCGGGATTGCCGGTGAACAGGTCGGCGTCCCACCAGACATCGCCGGCCTCGATGGCCTCGCGTTCGGTGTCCGACATGCCGGGCATGGCCTTGCGCGCCCAGCGAAATGCGGGTTCGGTGATACGCCTGCGGCGCCAAGCGTTGAAATCCATGCGCAATTCCTTTTCGTATCGATGCCTCTGCGACCCAAGTTACCAGAATTGACCGGGTGCGGCCAATGCCGCGCCAGTCTGCGACAATGAGCGGCGCCGCGCCGCGGCGCCCTGTCCCGTCCGCCTCACCGCGCACCCGCTCATGCTGAACAAGCTCTGGCTCGCCTTCTTCCTGACCGCCGCCGCCGCGGCCCTGTACCGCTGGCTGGGCCTGGGCGAACCCGACGTCTTCCAGGCCATGGTGGTCTCGCTGTTCGACATGGCGCGCGTGTCGGTGGAAGTGATGGTGCTGCTGTTCGGCACGCTCACCCTGTGGCTGGGCTTTCTGCGCATCGCCGAAGCCGCCGGGCTGGTCGAGCGGCTGGCCAGCCTGCTGGGGCCCCTGTTCGCGCGCCTGATGCCCGAGGTCCCGCGCGGGCATCCCGCCATCGGCCTCATCACGCTGAACTTCGCCGCCAATGGCCTGGGGCTGGACAACGCCGCCACGCCGATCGGCCTGCGCGCCATGCGCGAGCTGCAGTCGCTCAATCCCAATCCCGATACGGCCAGCAATGCGCAGATCCTGTTCCTCGTGCTCAACGCATCGTCGCTCACCCTGCTGCCGGTCACGCTGTTCATGTTCCGCGCCCAGCAGGGCGCGGCCGATCCGACGCTGATCTTCCTACCCATCCTGCTGGCCACCAGCGCCTCGACGCTGGCCGGCCTGCTGGCCGTCGCGTTCTGCCAGCGCCTGCGCCTGCACGACCCGGTGGTGCTGGCATGGCTGGGCAGCGCCGCGCTGGCCTTGGGCGCGTTCATGGTGATGCTGGCCGGCATGTCGGCCGCCGCGATCGCCGCGCTGTCCTCGCTGCTGGGCAACCTGACGCTGTTCGCGGTGCTGCTGGCGTTCCTGGTGGCGGGCGCCTGGAAGAAGGTGCCGGTCTACGAGACCTTCATCGCCGGCGCCAAGGACGGCTTCAACATCGCCCGTGACCTGCTGCCCTACCTGGTGGCCATGCTGTGCGCGATCGGCGTGCTGCGCGCCTCGGGCGCGCTGGATTTCGCGCTCGACGGCATGCGCTGGCTGGCGCATGCCGCCGGCTGGGACACGCGCTTCGTCGACGCGCTGCCCACCGCCCTGGTCAAGCCCTTCTCGGGCAGCGCGGCGCGCGCCATGATGCTCGAAACCATGAGCCACTTCGGCGTGGACAGCTTTCCGGCGCTGCTGGCGGCGGTCATGCAGGGCAGCACCGAAACCACTTTCTACGTGCTGGCCGTGTACTTCGGCTCGGTCGGCATCGTGCGGGCGCGCCACGCCGTGGGTTGCGCGCTGGCCGCCGACCTGGCCGGCGTGCTGGCCTCAATCGGCGTGTGCTACTGGTTCTTCGGCTAGGGCTATTCCACCTTCAGGATCTTCAGGCCGTTGGTGCCGCCGCTGTCGCGGTAGAAATCGCCCTTGGTCAGGATGACCCAGTCGCCCGCCGCGACACGGCCACGCTTCTTCAGCTCGTCGATGGCCGCGTTGCTCAAGTCGGCCGGGTCGTATTCGGCCGGCGCGAAGGGCACCGTGTAGACGCCGCGAAACAGCGCCGCGCGCCGCTGCGTGGGACCATGCGGGCTGTAGCAGTAGATCGGCACGCCCGAACGGATGCGCGACATGATCAGCGGCGTGTGCCCGCTTTCGGTCAGCGCGATGATGGCCTTCACGCCCGGGAAATGGTTGGCCGCGTACATGGCCGCCAGCGCGATGGTCTCGTCGCAGCGCGTGAACGTCTCGCCCAGGCGATGGTGCGAATGCGTGGTGGTAGGGTGCTTCTCCGCCCCCAGACAGACCCGTGCCATCGCCGCCACCGCCTCGATCGGATACTGGCCCGAGGCGCTTTCGGCCGACAGCATGACGGCGTCCGTGTAGTCGAGCACCGCGTTGGCCACGTCCGACACCTCGGCGCGCGTGGGCATGGGGCTGGCCACCATGGACTCCATCATCTGGGTGGCCGTGATGACCACCTTGTTCAGCGTACGCGCGTGCTGGATGATGCGCTTCTGGATGCCGACCAGTTCGGCGTCGCCCACTTCCACGCCCAGGTCGCCGCGCGCCACCATCACGCCGTCGCTGGCGCGGATCAGCGCATCCAGCGCGTCGTCGTCGGCCACCGCCTCGGCGCGCTCGATCTTGGCGATGATCCAGGCCTGGCTGCCGGCCGCGCGCAGCAGCGCGCGGGCTTCATCGATGTCGGCCCCATAGCGCGGAAACGATACGGCCACGTAGTCCAGCTCCATCTCGGCGGCCAGCTTGATGTCGGTGCGGTCCTTGTCGGTGAGGCTGGGCGCCGAAAGGCCGCCGCCGCGCCGGTTGATGCCCTTGTTGTTCGACAGCGGCCCGCCCACCGTCACGGTGGTGTGGACCTCCTCGGCCCCCACGCTGTCGACCACCAGCACCACGCGGCCATCGTCGAGCAGCAGCTCGTCGCCAGGGCGGCAGTCCTGCACCAGCTCGGGATAATCGATACCCACGATGGTTGCGTCGCCGGCCTCCTTGGAATGTGAACGCGACAGCGTGAAAGGCTGGCCGGCCTGCAGGGTGACCTGCTGGTCGGTGAAGCGGGCGATCCGGATCTTCGGGCCCTGCAAGTCGCCCATGAGGGCCACGAAGCGCCCTTGCTCGGCCGCCAGCTCGCGCACCAGCCGCACGCGCTCGCGATGGTCCTGCGCGCTGCCGTGCGAGAAATTCAGGCGGGCCACGTCCATGCCGGCGCGTATCAGCCCGTCGAGCCGCTCGGGCGTGGACGTGGCGGGCCCCAGGGTGGCAACGATTTTGGTGCGGCGCAGTACGGGCATGTAGGCTCTCTCCGACGAAAACACGACAAGCCTGTATGGTACGACGCCCCGGGTCGCGCGGGTATCATAGGCGCTCGCCTTGCCGCGCCAGGAGCCGCACCATCGTGAAGATCGTCATCGCGCCCGATTCATTCAAGGAAAGCCTGTCGGCCCCCGACGCCGCCGCCGCCATCGCGCGCGGCGTCCGGCAGGCCTGTCCCGGCGCCCATACCCTGTGCATCCCGATGGCCGACGGCGGCGAAGGCACGGTCCAGGCCGTGCTGGCCGCCACCGGCGGCCAATGGCGCGAAACAACCGTGCGCGGCGCGCTGGGCGAACCGGTGCGGGCCCGCTGGGGCTGGCTGCCCGATGACGCCACCGCGGTCATCGAAATGGCCGCCGCGGCCGGCCTGGAACTTGCCCCGCCGGCGCAGCGCGATCCCTTGCGCGCCTGCAGCCATGGCGTGGGCGAACTGATCCGCGCCGCTTTGGATGCCGGCGCGCGGCGCCTCATCGTGGGCTTGGGCGGGTCGGCCACCAACGACGGCGGCGCGGGCATGCTGACAGCGCTGGGTGTACGGTGACTGGATGCGGACGGCCGGGCACTGGCGCCCGGCGGCGCGGCGCTGGCCGATGTGCGGCAGGTGGACGCCAGCGGCCTGGACGCGCGCCTGCGCGGCGTCGTGGTCGAGATCGCCTCCGACGTCGACAATCCGCTGTGCGGCCCGCACGGCGCCTCGCATACCTTCGGTCCGCAGAAGGGCGCTACCCCGGAACAGGTACGGCAGCTGGACGCCGCCCTGGCGCACATGGCCGAAATCGTGACGCGGGCGGGGCATCCCGACCAGCGCGCGGCGCCGGGCGCCGGCGCCGCCGGCGGCCTGGGCTATGCCGCGCTCGCCTTCCTGTCGGCGCGCTTGCGCCCGGGGGTGGAGATCGTCGCCGAACTGGGCCAGCTGGCACAGGCGGTGGCCGGCGCCACCCTGGTGTTCACCGGCGAAGGCCGCATCGATGCGCAGACGCTGCGCGGCAAGACCCCGGCCGGCGTGGCCCGCATCGCCAGCGCCGCCGGCGTGCCGGTGGTGGCGCTGGCCGGCTCGCTGGGCGAGGGATACCAGGACCTGCATGCGGGCGGCATCACGGCGGCATTCAGCCTGGCGCCCGGCCCCATCACGCTGCAGCAGGCCTGCGAGCAGGCCGAAACACTGCTGGCCGAGCGGGCCCGCGACATCATGCAACTATGGGTCGCGGCAGGACGCCGCATGCTCTAGGGCCGAGCCGCCCCGGCGCGGCGCGCGCCGTTCAGGGACGGGCCAGCCCCGGCGCGCCGGCCGCCAGCAAGGCGTCGGCCAGGCCGATGAATTGCGCCACGCCCACTTCCTCGGCGCGCGCGGTCGGTGCAATGCCCAGCTCGTCCCAGGGGGTCAGGGCCGCCCAGTCGCCCAGCACGCGGCGCAGCATCTTGCGCCGCTGCGAAAAAGCCCGCGCCACCACCGTCTCGAACGCCGCGTCGCTGGCCGGACGCAACCGGTCGGCCGGCAGCGGCGCCATGCGCACCACCGCCGATACCACGCGCGGCGGCGGATCGAACGCCTCGGGCGCAACGTCGAACAGCATCTCCATGCGATAGCGGGCCTGCAGCATGACCGACAGGCGGCTGTAGTCGCCGCTGCCGGGCTCGGCCACCATGCGGTCGATGACCTCGCGCTGCAGCATGAAATGCTGGTCGCGCACCTGTTCGGCGGCGCCCATCAGGTGAAACAGCAGCGGGCTGGAAATGTTGTACGGCAGATTGCCCACCACCCTCAGCCCCTGGCCGAACTGCGCGAAATCGACCGTCAAGGCGTCGGCCTCGACCACGGTCAGCCGTTCGGCGGGGTACTGCCGGCGCAGGCGCGCGGCCAGATCGCGGTCGATCTCGACCGCGGTCAGGTGATCGATGCGATCGAGCAAAGGGCGGGTCAACGCCGACAGGCCCGGACCGATCTCGACCACGCGGTCGTCGCGCGCGGGCCCGATGGCCCGCACGATCGACTCGACCACGCTCTCGTCGGTCAGGAAATGCTGGCCGAAGCGCTTGCGCGCCTGGTGTGCTGACATGAAATGGACCGGTCCTGTCGGATGCTAACGGTTGTTCTGTTCCAGCCGCTCTTGCTTCTCGAGGCGGTTGTCGATGAACGCCTGCGAACGCAATTGCTCGAGCCAGTCCTCGAAGGCCGGCACGGCGCGGCGCTCGAACAGCAGCTGGCGGGCGCGCATGCGCTGCACTTCGTCGGACACGTCGTGCTCGCGGCGCTCCAGCACCTGGATCAGGTGCCAGCCGAACGGCGACAGCACGGGCGGGCTGATTTCGTTGGGCTGCAGCGCATTCATGGCGGCCTCGAACGGCGGCACCGTGTCGCCCGGGTTCACCCAGCCCAGGTCGCCGCCCTGCGGCGCGGTCGAATCCTGGGAATACTGACGGGCCATGTCCTCGAATTTCACCGCGCCGCCCTGCAGGCGCTCGCGGATCTGCTCCAGGCGCTGGCGCGCCTGGTCGTCGGTCATGACGGTGGAGGTCTTGATCAGGATGTGGCGCGCGTGCGTCTGCGTCACGCGCACCGGCCCTTGCGGCGCGGCCACCGACGGCCCTTCCTGGAACGAGGACGGCTGCTGCGGCGCCGGCGCGGGCGCCGGCCGGGCGGCCTGCGCGGGCTGGCCGCCACCGGCGCGGTCGACCACCTTCAGGATATGGAAACCGTTGCCGCTTTGCACCAGCCCCGACACCTGGCCAGCGGACAGCGAGCCGGCCGCCTTGACGAACAGATCCGGCCAGCCGTCCAGCGGGCGCGCGCCCATCATGCCGCCCTGCAGCGCTTCGGGGCCGTCGGAATTGGCGGCGGCCAGGCTGGCGAAGTCATCGCCCTTCTTGGCGCGGGCGAGCAAGCCCTCGGCCTTCTTGCGCAAGGCCGCGACCTGGTCGGGTGACGAGCCTTCCGGCACCCGCACGAGGATCTGCGCCAGCACCAGCATCGCCGGCCCGGACTGCGCCGGTTGCCGCGGCTGGGGCTGGGGCTGCTGCGGCGCCGGCGCACGCGTGGCCTGGGCGGCGGCGGGATTGCGTTCCTGGTCTTTCAGGAAGGCATCCACTTCAGCATCGGAAATAATGATATTGGCGTCCACGGCGCGCTGGCGCAGGCGGTCCATGCGGATATCGTCGCGCAGGGACTTGCGGTACTGCTCCCAGGTCACGCCGCTTTTCTCGATTTCGGCGCGCATGGCCGCCGGCGTGATCTTGTTGCGCGAGGCAATCATGTTGATCGCCTGGTCGACCTGCGCCTCGTCGACGCGGATGCCCATGCGGTCGACTTCCTGGCGCTCCAGGCGCTCCATGATCAGGCGCTGCAGCACCTGCTTCTGCAGGGTGCGCTCGTCGGGCACCTGGATGCCGCGTTTTTGCAGGTCCGCAGAGGCCAGCTTGGACGCCTCGCGCACTTCGCGCAGGGTAATGACATCCTTGTTGACGATCGCGGCGATACCGTCGACGAACTGCTCGCTCGGCGCCGGCGTGGCCGGCTTCTGGTCGCCTTTCGGCGCCGGCTTGGCCGGCTGGGCCTGCGCGGCCGACAGGGGCAGGCCCGCCGCCAGCATCAACGCCAGTACCGTGCCGGACATGCGGCGCAGGGAATGCAAGCTACGCATCATTCATACCTTTCAAAAGTCGTGCCCGTAGGCGTCGGTGGAACCACCGATTGGTAGCCCGGGATGCTCCTATTGAGCAGGCTGATCGGATCGGTACCCAAGGCACCCAGCCCAGTCAGCTCAAGCTGGAAGAACAGCGCCGTGTTGGTGTCGGCAGCCGACACCGCGTAGCGCTGGTAGACCACACGGCCCACCCAGCAACAGTCGCCCTTGTACTCCAGCCCGGCAATGGCCTGCGTCACGCGCGGCGACTGCTCGGCCGCCGCCGCCGTGGCGGGCTCGGAGCGCAGCGAGTAATCGACCCGGCCCACGCCATACCAGCGGCGATGTATCGGCCATTGCACCGCCAGGCTGACCTGGTTCTGGCCCTGCGGCTGATACGAAATGCCGGGCAGCGGATCGCGCTGGTAGCGGTAGGCCACCGCCACCGTGGTCAGGCGCTGCGGCGACCAGCGCGCGCTGACCATGCCGCGCGACCATTTGTTGTCGTACGGGTTGTACTGCGCCGCCACGTCGGTGGTCAGCGTATCGGTAAGCGCCGCGGTGGCGCCCACCAGGAAGTCCGAACGCACATTCTTGCGCGGCTGCTCCGCCGGCAGGGTGACTTCCTGGTCCTGGAAATAGATGCGCTGCGCCGCCGACAGCGACAGGCGCTCGAAACCGGTGTTGGCGTCCAGCCAGCGCGTGGTCAGCGCCGCCGTGAGCTGGTTGGCGTTGGCGATGCGGTCCCAGCCGCCGGTGTAGATGTTCTCCTGGAACGCCTGGTCGAAACTGAAATCGGCCAGCGTCGTGTCGTAGACCGGCAGCGCGGACTGGTCGCGATACGGCACGCGCAGATAGTACAGGCGCGGCTCCAGCGTCTGCGTGGCGGCCTTGCCGAACAGCGAGGCGTCGCGCTCGAAGATCATGCCCGCGTCCAGCGACATGATGGGCACGGTGCGCGATTCGGTGCGCTTGTAGTTCGACAGGCCGATCCGGTTCCAGTCGCGGTTGTACCAGTCGGTGCGGTACTGGGTATAGTGCACGCCCACCTTGGGCACCAGGAACCAGCCCGGTCGCACGATGGGATACGAAACCGTGGGATAGGTCTGCAAGCGGTCGCCATCGGGGCCCAGGCGGCGGCCGTTGAGCAAGGGGCGCTGGAACCGCACCGCCGTGCTCACCCATTCCGCGTCGAAACCGCCCCAATCGTAGCGCGCCCCCTTGAGCCACAGCTCCGGCACCTTGTCGTAGGGCGGCGCCAGCGGCGCGTCCGGGTCTTGCAGGGTCTGGTACTTGTAGACTTGCGCGTAGGTCTGCCAGTAGGTGCTGGACCAGCCCACCCGGCCACGTCGCGGCAGATAAGTGGTCGACGCCGTATTGAGCCCCAGCTCGGAGATGTCGCGGAAGTAGTTGTCGTCCGACGCCCCGGCGATATCCCAATCGGTATAGAAGCCATTGCCCAGGAGCTGCCGGTGATACGTGCGGTACATCCAGCGATCGCGGCCGGTCTCGTTGTCGTCGGGCAGGTAGGTGCCGATCGCCACGCCCCGGTAGCCCGAGCCCAGGTAGCGGAACTCGCCGCCCAGCTGCGCGCCGCGCTTGCTCAGGTAGCGCGGCACCAGCGTCAGGTCATAGTTGGGCGCCAGGTTGAAATAGTACGGCAGCGAGATGTCGAACCCGCTGTTGCTGGTGGTGCCGTAGGTGGGCATCAGGAAGCCCGACTTGCGCTCTTTCTTGACCGGGAAGGTCAGGTAGGGCGAGGCCAGGATGGGCACATCCTTGAAATACAGCACCCCGTTGCGCGCCACCCCTTCGTTCTCGTCGAAATCCAGGTCTACCGTATCGGCCTTGATGTACCACGACGGCTTGGGGCACGGGCAGCCGCTGTAGGTGACCTGGCTCAGCCGCATCTGCGACTTGCTGAAGATGTCCGCGTGCCGGGCCTGCGCCGTGCCGCCGCTGGCGCCGATCCAGAAATTGGGCTCCTGGATCTCGCCGCTGTAGGTATCGACGTTCAGGCGCGCCGACGGGCCGGTGATCAGCGTGCCGTCGCGCAGCATGCGCGCGCTGCCCTGCACGTCCACATCGCCGGTATCGCGCCGGTAATTGATGCGGTCGCCCTTGATGATGCCGTCCACCCGGCGCACCTGGGCATTGCCCGTCAGGGTGACCTCGCTATCCGGGTCGCCGCTGATCTGGTCGGCCTCCATGAAGGCCGGGATCTTTTCGTCCGGCAGCCGATGCACGCGCAGCCCGGGCGAGGTGCGCAGGACCGGCGCGCCGATCGAGGCCGAGGAGGCGCTGGCCGCGGCCGAATCCTGATTGCCCTGAGCCTGAACGGCCCCGGCTACGCTGAAAGCTGAAAGGATCAACCACCGGAGCATGCGCACGAGGGAAACAACGCCTTATGAATGAGGCCGCCCGGGCGGGACTGGCCCCGACCGACGGCTGGAATGACCCGGTATTATAGAGAAGCCGGGCGATAGGGGAATTCCTGTTTTGCCCGGCACCGGCCTACCCATCCGGGGCCGCCGGGATCCCGAAACCATCGAGACGCGCTGCTTGAACAACGACCAAGACTCCCGCCTGGCCCTGATCCACGCGTGGCTGCAAACCCTGCCGGGCTCGCTCGGCCTGCGCCCCGAGACCATGGAGCCCGCCTCCAGCGACGCCAGCTTCCGCCGCTATTTCCGCCTGCAGGCGGCGGCCGGCACCCTGATCGTCATGGATGCCCCGCCGCCCCACGAGGACGTGCGCCCCTTCGTGCACATCGACGGCCTGCTGCGCGAGGCCGGCGTCAACGTGCCCGAAATCGTGGCCCAGGACGCCGGGCAAGGCCTGCTGCTGCTGTCCGACCTGGGGCAGGACACCTTCTACCAGCGTATCCGCGCCGGCATCAGCGACGCCCAGCTCCAGTCGATGTACCGGGACACCCTGGCCACGCTGGTGCGCCTGCAGCAGGCCAGCACGGCCGGGCTGCCGGCCTACGACGGCGCCCGGCTGGCGGCCGAGCTCGAACTCTTCCCCGAATGGTATGTCGGCCGCCACCACGGCGTGACGCTGGACGACAAGACGGCCGCCGCGCTGCGGCAGATATTCGGCCTGCTGGCGGCCGAGGGCGACACGGGCCACCGGGTGCTGGTGCACCGCGACTTCCACTCGCCCAACCTGATGGTCTGCGACGAGCCGCGCTACGGCCCGAATCCCGGCGTCATCGACTTCCAGGACGCGCTGGCCGGCCCGCTCACGTACGACCTGGCTTCGCTGGTCACCGACGCCCGCACCACCTGGGAAGAGCCGCAGCAGCTGGATTGGGCGATCCGCTACTGGGAGCTGGCACGCGCCGCCGGCCTGCCGGTGGACGCCGATTTCGCGCAGTTCCACCGCGCCTACGAATGGACGGGCCTGCAGCGCAACCTGCGCATCCTGGGCGTGTTCGCCCGCCTGAACCACCGCGACGGCAAATCCATCTACCTGTCGCACATGCCGCGCGTCAGCGGCTACGTGCGCCAGGTGGCGCAGCGCTATGGCGCGTTCGCGCCGCTGCTGCGCCTGCTGGACAAGCTGGACGACCGCCAGGTCCAGGTCGGGTACACCTTCTGATGCGCGCCATGATCCTGGCCGCCGGCCGCGGCGAACGCATGCGCCCGCTGACCGACACCACGCCCAAGCCCCTGCTGGCCGTGGGCGGCAAGCCGCTGATCGTCTGGCATATCGAACGCCTGGTGGCCGCCGGCCTGCGCGACATCGTCATCAACCACGCCTGGCTGGGCCAGCGCATCGTCGACCACCTGGGCGACGGCGGCGCCTACGGCGCGCGCCTGCGCTACTCGGCCGAAGCGGCGGCGCTGGAAACCGCGGGCGGCATCGCCCAGGCCCTGCCCCTGCTGGGCGACGCCCCCTTCCTGGTCATCAATGGCGATATCTGGTGCGACTGGGATCCCGCCCAGGCCCGGCGCCAGGCCGCGGCCCTGGACGCCGCCGGCGCGCAAGCCTGGCTGCTGCTGGTGGACAACCCGCCCCAGCATCCGCAGGGCGACTTCCGGCTGGAAGACGACGGGCGGGTCGCCGACGACGGCGCGCCGAAGCTGACTTTCGCGGGAATCGGCCTTTACCGGCCCGCCCTGTTCGATCCTGTGGCGCGCAGCAGCGCCGCCCCGCTGGCCCCGCTGCTGCGCCAGGCCATGGCGCGGCGGGCGGTCATCGGCGCGCGGCACGCCGGCCGCTGGACCGACGTGGGTACCCCCCAGCGGCTGGCCGCGCTGGACGGCCAGTTGCGCCCGGAAGGCACGTAACGTCACGTATTTCACGTCATCTACGGACGAAACCAGAGGTATCCGCCGGTCGCCAAGGAGGCTGCAACGCGGTATCCTCTACCACTTTGGCCCGAAGACACGCATGCTGTCTTCGCTGATTCTGCTACAGGAAATTCTCTCGCATGGCGTTCGGACGATCACAACGGCAAGTATTCAAGCCCTCGGTGTATCAGCCCGGTAAACGCACCCGGCGCATGCCGCGCTGGCTGGTGTTGCTGCTGGTGGGCATTGCGCTCGGCGCGGGCGGCGTGCTGTTCCTGCAGACCAACTACGGCCCGCAACGGCTGACCGTCGAGCAATCCGAACAACTGCACACCGAACTGAGCGCCGCCAACCTCGAGCGCCAGCGCCTGCAGACCCAGCTGGACGAAGCCATCGGCCAGCGCGACGCCAACAAATCCACCCACGAACAGCTCACGACCGACCTGGCGCAAGCGCGTACGCGCATCGATACGCTGAACCAGGAGCTGCTGCTGTTCCAGGACGCCATGCCGCCCGACCCGCGCGGCGGCGACATCGGCGTGCGCTCCGCCGTGTTCAAGCGCCAGCCGGGCCAGCTGAGCTACCAGGTGCTGATCATGCGCGAGAACCATGCGGGTCCGGCCTTCAAGGGCAATGTAACGCTGGCCATCGAAGGCAACTACGCCAACGGCCGCCGCGGCACGCTCACGCCCGATCCGCTGGCGCTGGACCTGCAGCGCTACAACAATACCCAGGGCGTCCTGCCGCTGCCCGACGGCTTCACGCCGCGCTCGGTCACCATCCGCGTGCTGGACGGCCAGCAGAAGCAGCACGCCATGCGCATCTACTACGTGCGCGGCTGATCCGCGCGCGCCGGCAAGCCGGTGGCGCCCAGGCGCCCGGCCGCCTCGTCCATGAACTGCGCCATGCGCACATCCAGCTCGGTCACCCCGCCGGCGTCATGGGTGGTCAGCGTCACGTCGACCCGGTTGTAGACATTGCGCCATTCCGGGTGGTGGTCCATTTTCTCGGCGAACATCGCCACGCGCGCCATGAAGCCGAACGCGGCATTGAAATTGTCGAACCGATAGCGCTTCTCGATGGCGTCGCGCCCGGCCGCCGCGTTCCAGCCCTGCAAGGCCGGCAGCGCCACCTCGGCGCCGATACGCATCGGAAATTCCGTACTCATCGCAAACTCCCCGCGGCCGCGTCCGCCAGCCGGCATGGGCGGCGGACGCGCCGCCCTGTCTATTGCTTGACCGCGTACAGATAGACTTCGACGCGGCGGTTGGCGGCCCGGCCCTCGGCCGTCGCATTGTCGCCGACCGGGTCGTTGGCGCCGCGGCCCTCGACCGTCATGCGCCCCTGCGCCACGCCCTGCTTGCCCAGGTAGGACGTCACGGCGCGCGCGCGATTGACCGACAGTTGCTGGTTGTGCGCCGCCGAGCCGGTACTGTCGGTATGGCCCACCACCTTGGTGCGCAGTTCCGGATGCTGGTTCAGGGCGCGCGCCACGCTGTCGAGCACCGGCAGCAAGGCCGGCTTGAGCTGCGACTTGTCGGTGTCGAACGATACGTTGCTGGGAATGTTGACCTTCAGGCTGCCATCCGGCATCTCGACCACATCGATGCCCAGCGACGACGCGCCGGACTGCTGCACGTCCTGCTTGACGCCCGACCAGTTGTAGCCGATCAGGCCGCCGGCCACCGCGCCGATGCCGGCGCCGATCGCGGCGCCCTTGCCGTGGCCGATCAGGGCGCCGATACCCGCGCCCACCGCCGCGCCCGCGCCCGTGCCGATCGCGGTATTGGTCTGCTGCGGTGTCGCGCAGCCCGAAATGAGCAGGGCAGCGGCACTGACGACGGCGACGCGCATGATGGTTGTTCTTGCTTGCATGACGACCTCCTCGACGGTAGGGACAGGACCGGCAGGCACCGGCTCGACCATGCTAGCAAGCGGCAGACGGCGCACTCGAAACATTTTGTATATTCCTGCCGGCCCACCCGGAATCACGCATCCTTGTAGCGTTCCTCCAGCTCGTCATACAACGGCTTGCCCACCAGCCGTTGCCGCTCCAGGAAAGGCGCGAGCAACGCCGGGTCCTCGTCCAGCTTGCCGTCGCGCCTGAGCGCGCCCAGCGCGCGCTGCATGCCCAGCACCGCCCCCTGCAATGTCGCATTGGCGTACAGCACCACGCTGTAGCCCAGGCGCCCGAGTTGCGCGGCCGGCATGGGCGGCGTCTTGCCGCCCACCACGATATTGACCAGCAGCGGCTGGCTCAGCAGTTGCGGCAGCTTGCCCACCTCGTCCTGGTCGACGATCGCCTCGACGAACAGGATGTCCGCGCCCGCCTCGGCGAAACGCCGGGCGCGCTCGATGGCGGCGTCGAAACCCTCGACAGCGCGCGCGTCGGTGCGGGCGATGATGAGGAAATCCTCGTCGCGCCGCGCGTCGGCCGCCGCCTTGATCTTCGACACCATCTCGGACAGCGGCGCCACGCTCTTGCCGGCGAAGTGGCCGCAGCGCTTGGGAAACACCTGGTCTTCCAGCTGGATGGCATCGGCCCCGGCGCGCTCCAGCACCCGCACGGTATGCCATACATTGACCGCGTTGCCGAAGCCGGTGTCGGCGTCGACGATCAGGGGCAACTCGACCGCATCGCGGATGCGCGAGGTCGCGTCGGCCACGTCGCGCAAGCCGATGATGCCCAGGTCCGGCGCGCCGTAATGCATGTTGGTCAGGCCCGCGCCGGTCAGGTAGACCGCCTCGAACCCCTGGTCCGCCACGATCCTGGCGCTCATCGCGTTGAACGCGCCCGCCACCAGCATGCCATTGCGCTGCGCGACCCGTTCGCGCAGCACCCGTTTGGTCGAATTGCTCATTGCCCATGCTCTCCTTGCAGGAAGCCGGCCTGCGCCGGGCCGCCGTTGATGATGCGCTCCCCACGCCGCGCGGCTTCACGCGCAGGTCGGGCTGGCCCCAGCAGCATATACCAGGCGGCCCCGAATGATTCTTGGCGCCGCGTCCAGGACAGGAATGGCAGATGCAAACCCTTACCAGCCGCGCGTGCGGGCGCCACGGCGGCGCAGGCCGCGCGAGCTTATAATTTTTCCTGGATCGCCCACCCGGTGCGACGCGCCATCGGGAACGGCGCCAGCAAGATCGCGCGTCGATTCCTCATGCGCCGCCGGCAGCATCGCCGCGACGCGCAAGGGGCACACCATGTCACGCAAATATATCGACTGCCGTGAGTTTCCCAGCGAAATGAACTGCTCGGTCGCGCTGTCGGCCGACAGCGACGCCGAACTCCTGGAAGCCGCGGTCCAGCACGCCACCACCGTGCACAAGCACGCCGACACCCCGGAGTTGCGCGCGCAACTCAAGACCATGTTCCATGAGGGCACGCCGCCGCTCGCGGCGCAGGCCGGCAGCCGCGCCTGACCACGGGCCGGGCCGCACGCGGCCCGGCCGCAGGCGCCGTCAACCGAAGACCGTGGCCAGCGCCCGGTCGATCGCGCCGCACAGTTCGTCCACCTCGTCGCGCGTCAGGATCAGCGGCGGGGCCAGACACAAGGTCGTATTGAGACCGGGCAGCGCGCGCGTGATCACGCCGATCAGCACGCCCTGCGCCTTGCACTGCGCCACCACGCGCTTGGCGTCGGCCTCGGAAACCGGCGTTTTCGCCGCCCGGTCGCTCACCAGTTCCACGCCCTGCAGCAAACCCTTGCCGCGCACGTCGCCGATGACGGCATGCTTGTCGGCCAGTTGGCGCAGGCACGCCTGCAAGTAGTCGCCCACCTGCGCGGCATGCTCGACCAGCCCCTCCTCCTCGAGGATGCGCAGGTTCTCCAGCGCCGCCGCCGCGCTGCCCGCGCAGCCGCCGAAGGTGGAGACGTCGCGGAAGAAACTGAGGGGATCGTCCGGTTCGTCCTTGAACTGCTCGAAGATGCGCTCGTGCGTCACCGTGCAGGCAATGGCCGCATAGCCCGAGGCCGTGCCCTTGGCCAGCGTGACGAAATCCGGCTCGATGTCGAAATGCTGGTAGCCGAACCATTTGCCGGTGCGCCCCAGGCCGCACACGACCTCGTCGATATGCAGCAGCACATCGTGGCGCCGGCAGATCTCCTGCACGCGGCGCCAGTAGCCCTCGGGGGGCACGATGATGCCGCCGCCGGCGGTGATGGGTTCGAGGCAGAGCAGCCCGACCGTTTCCGGGCCTTCGCGCAGGATGACCTCCTCGATGGCGTCGGCGGCGCGCTCGCCGTAGTTCGCCACATCCCATTGCTTGCGGTACTCCAGGCAGTGCGGCACCTGGACGAAACCGTCGGGAAACGGACCGTACTGCGCCGCCCGCTCGGGCTGGCCCGCCGCCGCCAGCGTGGCGATCGACGATCCGTGATAGTCCCGCTCGCGAAACAGGATCTTGTATTTCCTGCCGGCATGGTGGCGCGCGGAGATCTGGCGCACCATCTTGAATACCTTCTCGTTGGCCTCGGAGCCCGAGTTCGAAAAATACACCCGGCTCATGCCCGGCATCTTCGAGACCAGCTGCCTGGCGAACAGCGCGCCGGGCACATTGCCCGCGCTTTGCGCGAAATAGTTCAGCTTGAGCATCTGGTCGCGCATGGCGTTGGCGATCCGCTCCCGCCCGTAGCCGACATTGACGGTCCAGAGTCCGCCGGCCGTGGCGTCCAGGTACTCCTTGCCGCTGGCATCGCGGATACGCGTGCCCTTTCCTTCAACCACCACCCAGGGGGCCGTGGCCTGCAGGGCGTCGTGCTGCAGCATGTGATGCCAGATGGCATTGCGGTCGTCTTCGACGACGCTGTGAAGATCATTGATCGTTGCCAAGTCGTTCATGGAAACCTTCCGCTGAAAGTAGGGGCTGGGAAATAAACGGGTTACACGGGGTCCACCGGGACGGGCGGCATGCCGCGCGCGGCGATGTCCTCGGCCGCCAGGAACAGCAAGTCCTCGCGGTAACGGCCGGCCGCCAGCTGGATACCCACGGGCGCCGAGCCGCACATGCCGGTCGCCACGCTCATGCACGGCAGGCCCATGAAGGCCAGGCCAAGCTGCGGCATCTGCGCCTCCCAGACGCTGTCGTAATCGGCCGCGGACCGGGTATCCAGGTCGTTGGCGAAGGGCAGGCGGGCCGACACCGGCAGCATCATCAAGGGATAGTCCTCGAAGAACAGCATCCACTGGCGCAGATAGGACGCCCGCGCCTTAAGCGCCGAACAGTAGCTTTGCAGGGTGACGCCGGCCGACTGCGGCTGGCCCCGCAGCATGGCCAGGGCGCCCGGGTCGCCCTCGGCCTGCGCCTCGGCCAGCAAGGCCGGATATTCGTCGCCCAGCCACAGGGTCACCTGGGCCACGGCGGCATCGCGCATGGGCGGAATGTCGTCCAGCTCGGCCACTTCCCAGCCGGCGTCGCGCAAGCGCGCCGCCGCATCCAGTAGCGCATCGGCCACCCCGGCGTCGATCTCCAGGCCGTCGGGCCGCAGGCACAGCGCCACCCGGCGCGGCCGGGCCGGGCCGGCCAGCGGCGCGGGCACCCACCACGGGTCGCGCGGGTCCGCGTGGGCCAGCGCGGCGAACGACAATTCGATGTCGGCCACGGTGCGGGCCAGCGGACCGGAGACCGACATGAGCTGCCCGCCCAGGCCGCGTTCGGGAAACGAAGCGTTGTAGTTGGGAATGCGCCCCAGGGTCGGGCGCAGGCCGTGCACGCCGCACGCGTAGGCCGGATACCGGATCGAGCCGGCGATGTCCGTGCCATGCGCGATGGCGCCGATGCCCGAGGCAACCGCCGCGCTGGCGCCCCCGGAAGAGCCGCCTGGCGTCAGGCTGCGGTCGAACGGGTTGTAGGTGTCGCCGTGCAGGCGGCCATTGGTGAACCAGCGCAGGCCGAACGCCGGCATGTTGGTGCGCCCGATGGGAATCGCCCCGGCCCGCTCGAAGTTGTCCACGATGGGGCTGTTGGCCGCGGCGCGGTGGTCCTTCAGCTTGCGGATGCCCATGGTGGTCGCGAAACCCGCCTGGTCGTGCGTGACCTTGACCGTCACCGGCACGCCGGCCAGCGGGCCGGGGTCCTCGCCGGCGGCGATGCGCGCGTCGACGCGGGCCGCCGCCGCCAGCGCCGCCTGGGGGTCGCTGTCGACCACGGCATTGATGCGCCCATTGACGGCCTCCATGCGGTCCAGCGCGGCGCGCACCGCCTCGCTTGCCGAGAACGCCCCCGACTTCACGCCCGCGACAATCTCGCAGGCCGACAGCCGCCACAATTCTGATGTCACGCCCCTTCCCCCTCGATGCTTCGCAAGCCGGACAGATGGCTACCGTTCGCGAAAGTTGGCAAAGTCCCAATCGCGTCCCGGCGCGGCCTCGATCAACGCGCGCGTGTAGGCGTGCGCGGGCCGCGCCAGGACATTCTCGGCCGTGTCGTGCTCCACCACGCGGCCATGCCGCATCACCATGACCTCGTCGCAGATCTGCGCGGCCACCCGCAGATCGTGCGTGATGAACAGAATCGCGATGTCCAGCTTGCGCTGCAGCGTGTCGAGCAATTCGAGCACCTGCGCCTGTACCGAGACATCGAGCGCGGACACCGCCTCGTCGGCCACCAGGACGTCGGGCCGCATGGCGATGGCGCGCGCGATGGCGATGCGCTGCCGCTGCCCGCCCGAGAACTGATGGGGATAGCGCGCCAGGGCGTCGGCCGGCAGGCCCACCAGCTCCAGCAATTCGGCCGCCTGCGCCAGCGCGGCCTGCCTGTCCTGCCCGAAGTTCACCGGCCCTTCGATCAGGCTGGCGCCGATGGTGCGGCGGGGGTTGAGCGAACGGTACGGATCCTGGAAGACGATCTGCAGATGCTTGCGAAACGGCTTGAGCTGCCTGGGGCCCAGCCGCGCGATATCGGCATCGCCGACACGGATGGCGCCTTCGCTCGGCTCGATCAGCCGCATCACGCAGCGCGCCACCGTGGACTTGCCCGAGCCGCTCTCGCCCACGATGCCCAGCGTACGGCCGGGCTGGATGCTGAACGCGACATCGTGCGCGGCCTGGACTTCCCGCCGGCGGCCCGGGAACCCGCCCATCGCATAGCGTTTCGCAAGCCCCTGCACCTGCAGCGTGGCGCACGCCTGCGGCGCGGCCCGGCCGGGCCGCGGAATCAGGCTGGGCACCGACTTGAGCAACTTGCGGGTGTAGTCCTGCCGCGGTTCGCGCAACAATTGCTCGACCGGCGCGCTCTCGACGATTTCGCCCAGGCGCATGACATAGACCCGGTCGGCGATCTCGGCCACCACCCCCATGTCATGGGTGATGAACAGCACCGCCGTATCGTGCTTGTGCTGCAGCTCGCTGATCAGCTTGAGCACCTGGTTCTGCGTGGTGACGTCCAGCGCGGTGGTCGGCTCGTCGGCGATCAGCAGCCGTGGCTCCAGCACCAGCGCCATGGCGATCATGATGCGCTGGCGCTGCCCGCCGGAGAGCTGGTGCGGATAGGACTCGTAGATACGCGCCACGTCGGACAGGTGGACCTGCTCCATGATGTCGAGCACGCGCTGCTTCTTCTCGCGCCTGGGCAGCGCCGTGTGGCTGTCCAGCACCTCTTCGATCTGCGGCCCCACCTTCATGACCGGGTTCAGGGCCGTCATGGGCTCCTGGAAAATCATGGAAATGCGCTTGGCGCGCAAGTCCCGCAAGGCGGCCGGCCCGAGGTCGAGCAGGTTCTGGCCATCGAGTTCGATGCGTCCGCCTGTCACCCGCAGATGCCCCTTGGGCAGCAGGCCCATGACCGCCAGCGAGGTCATGGACTTGCCCGAGCCGCTTTCGCCCACCAGGCAGACCGTCTCGCCCTGCCGGATATCGACGTCGATATCCCGCAGGATGGCGCTGCCGGCGCCCGGCTGCCCGTCCACCAGGGACAGGCCCGCGATGCGCAGCACCACCGGGCGATGTTGGAGATCGCGCTTGCGAAATATCATCGTTTACTCCCCCCGCCGCTTCAGGCGCGGATCGAGCATGTCGCGCGCGGTGTCGCCCAGCAGGTTGATGGACAGGATGCACAGCGACAGCAGCAGGCCCGGCCACAGCATCAGCCCCGGGCGGATCTGGAAGTACATGCGCGCTTCCGCCATGATGTTGCCCCAGGTCGGTATCTCGGTGGAGACGCCCGCCCCCAGGAACGACAGCACCGCCTCGGTCAGGATGGCCGAGGCGCAGACGTAGGTGGCCTGCACCATGAGCGGCGCCAGGGTATTGGGCATGATGTGCCGCCAGAGAATGCCGGGCATCGACGTGCCCAGCGCCAGGGCCGCCTCGACATAGGGCTCTTCGCGCGCCGACAGCACCACCGAGCGCACCAGGCGCACCACGCGCGGCACCTCCGGCACCGTAATGGCGATGATGACCGACCAGATGCTCGGCCCGTTGAGCGCGACCAGGGCGATCGCCAGCAGGATGGACGGCACCGACATCACGGCGTCCATGATGCGCATGACCACGCCGTCGAGCACGCGGAAGAACCCCGAGACCAGGCCGATGCACAGCCCCGCGGCGATGGAGATGACGGCCGCCGCCACACCCACCAGCAGCGAGACCTGGCCGCCCGCCATCACGCGCGAGAACACGTCGCGCCCCAGCGCATCCGTGCCCAGCCAATGATCCGCGCTGGCCGGCTTCAGGCGCATCAGCGGGTTGATCGCGATCGGATCGTGCGGGATGTACAGATAGGCGGCCGCCGTGGCCAGGACCAGGACCGCCAGCACCAGCGCGGCGGCAATCGGCGGCCAGCCGAAGCGGCACCATGCGGGCAGCTGAGTGACCCGGAATACGGCCTGCAGGGCGCTGGCCGGCTGCGGTAGCGTGGTCATCAGTAGCGGATCCTCGGATCGAAAATGGTATAGGACAGATCGATCAACAGATTGATGAACACGTACAGCGCGCTGGTCAGCAGGATCATCGCCTGGATGACCGGATAGTCGCGCGCCAGCACCGCGTCCACGGTCAGGCGGCCGATGCCGGGAATGTTGTAGACGCTCTCGGTCACCACCACGCCGGCGATCAGCAGCGCGAACCCCGTGCCGATGATGGTGACGATGGGCACCGCCGCGTTGCCCAGCGCGTGGCGAAACAGCACGATGCGCTCCTTGACGCCCTTGGCCCGCGCCGTACGGATGTAGTCCTCGCCCAGCACGTCGAGCATGCTGGCCCTGATCATACGCGCGATCAGCGCCACGAATACCGTGGCCAGCGTCATGCAGGGCAGGACCGCCGTGCGCAGGAACTGCTGCGGATCCTGGAACACCGAGGTAAAGCCCTGCACCGGCAGCCAGCGCAGGTCCACGGCGAAGATCTTCATCAGGATGTAGCCCACCACGAAAGCCGGGATCGAAAAGCCGATGACCGAGAACGCCATCACCGCGTAGTCGAGCCAGCTGCGATGCCGCCATGCGGCCAGCACCCCCAGCGGCACCGCGATCAGCACCGACAGGATGATTGGTCAGGGTGGCGATCTGCAGCGTCGGCCCGACCCGCTGGCCGATCAGTTTGGTGACCGGCTGCCTGGAAATGATCGACGTTCCCAGGTCGCCGGACGCAAGCTGCGTCATCCAGGTGCGGAACTGCACCGTCAGCGGCTCGGTCAGGCCCAGCGACTTGCGGATGTTCTCGATTTGGGCGGGCGTGGCCGAATCGCCGGCGATGATGGCCGCCGCGTCGCCCGGCGTCAGGCGCAGCAGCAGGAATACGAACACCGCCACGATCACCACGACCGGAATCGTGGCGAGCACGCGCCGCAGGATGTAACCGAACATCGGCCGCCCCTTGTGGATTGAGTCAGGATGGGGCGGACCGCGGCCTCTCCAGGCCGCCGGTCCGCCATGGTGCGATGGCTACTTCTTGTCCATCTGCCAGAACACGGGAACCGGCGACGCAATGATGTCGACCAGGTTGGCGCGGCGCCCCTGGACCGTCTGGAACTGGCCCAGCGGCAGGTAGGTGACCTCGTCCATGACGCGCGCCTGGATCCGCTTGGCCACGTCCAGCTGCGCCTGCGGCGATCCGGCCTTGATGTACTCGCCGCGCATCGCCTCCAGCTCGGGATCCTGCGCCCAGCCGAAGAAGCCCTCGTCGCCGCGCGCGTTGAGCGTGGCGTTGATCAACGGCGTCGTGACCTCGGGCACCATCCAGTAACTGAAGAACATGCTCCAGCCGCCCTGCGACGGCGCGCCCTTGTTGGTGCGGCGGGTCACCAGCGTCTGCCAGTCCATCGGCTGCAGGTCCACCTTGAAGCCGGCGGCGCGCAATTGCTGGGCCGCCACCAGCGGCGGCGCGGCGAGAATGGGCACATCGGTCGGCTGCAGGATCACGACGGGCGATCCGTCATAGCCCGCCTCCTTGAGCAGGGCGCGCGCGCCCTCCACGTCGCCCTTGCCGGTCAGGGCCCCGGCGCCGGCTTCGGAGGCCAGCGGCGTGCCGCAGCCCAGCACCGCGCCGCATACCTGGTAATACTTGGGATTGCCGACCATGGCCGCCAGGATGGGCTCCTGGCTCATGGCCTTGAGCGCGGCCTGGCGTATCCGCTTGTCGTTGAACGGCGGCTGCTTGAAATTCATGCGCCCCAGGGCCTGGTAGCCCAGTTGGTCGCGCACTTCCAGCACCACGTCGGCGTTCGACTCGAGGATGGGCAGCAGATCGGTCGGCGTCTGCTCCAGATAGTCGATCTCGCCCGACGACAGCGCGCTGACCGCCGTCTGCGCGTCCGGCATGGTCACCCAGTTGACCCGGTCGACCTTGACCACCTTGCCGCCCGCCATCCAGTTGGCCGGTTCGTTGCGCGGCACGTATTTGTCGAACTTCGCATACGCCACCTTCACGCCGGGCGAGAACTCGTCCAGGACGAAGCGGAACGGGCCGGAGCCGGTGTAGTCGGTAATGGCTTCGCTCGACGGCGTCCTGGCCACCCGCTCGGGCATGATGAACGGCGGCACCGTCGACTGCTTGCCCAGGGTTTCCAGCATCGGGCCGAACGGCTTGCTCAGTTTCCAGGTGATCGTCCGGGCGTCGGTGGCGGCCAGGCTTTCGGTCTGGTCGAAAATGTGCTGGCCGCCGGTGTCGCGCTCGCCCCAGCGCTTGAGCGAGGCCACCACATCGGCCGCCGTGACCGGCGCCCCGTCATGGAACCACAGGTTGTCGCGCAGCGTGAAGGTGTAGGTCAGCCCGTCGGGCGACACACTGAAATCCGCCATCTGCGGCCGGACATTGAAATCCTTGTCCATCGAGACCAGCACGTCATAGATCATGTACCCATGATTGCGCGTGATGTGGGCCGTCGTGATGATGGGGTCCAGGACGCGCAGCCCCGAGTGCATGACGGCCGTCACCGTCTTGGGCGCCTGCGCCGCCGCGGGGACCGTCGCGGCCAGTCCGCAGAGCGCGGCCGCCACGGCCGCCAGGCGTGCGCCGGCGCGTATCTTCACAGCGGGATCAGCCGCATTGCGTGCGATGAACATCGTTTCTTCCCCTTGTTGTGTCGACTACATCAGAGATGACTTCGGTGACCGGGAACAACTAACATCGAAAACAAACTTCGGAACTTAAGTATCGCTGTGAGATACTTATATATTGTTTGCGACAATCCTAAATGAGATATCGTCAGCCCGTCAATAGGAGGAATTCATGCGGCGTAGTATTGTCAACAGCAAACTGGGCGTCAGGTCTCCCACCGAAGAAGAGCTCGAAGACCCGTTGTTCGTGCAGGCCGCGGCGAGAACCCTGCAGGTGCTGTCCGCCTTCCATCGCGCGGTGCGGCCCATGAGCCTGGACGAAATCGCCGAGGCGTCGGGAGTGGGCCGCAGCAGCACCCAGCGCATTCTCAACACCCTGCGCGTGCTCGGCTATGTCGAGCGCAGCGACGGAGGACGCGGCTACGTCCCCGGCATACGCATCCTCGACCATGCGCTGGACTACCTGCGGCTCAATACCCTGATTTCGCGCGCCTCCCCCGTCCTGCTCGACCTGCGGCGCAATGCGCTGGAGCGTGTCGACCTCAGCGTGTTCGACGACCTGCGATTGGTCTACGCCTCGCGCCTGCAGAGCAAGCGGGAGACCTTCTTCGCCACCCTGGTGGGGCACAGCGTGCCCACGTTCTGCACCGCCGGCGGGCGAGCCATCCTGTCCCACCTGCCCGGCGCCGAGGTCGACGACATCATCGCCCGCTCCGACCGCACCCCGTTCACGGACAAGACCATCACCGCGCCCAGGGAGATCCGCAAGAAAGTCGAACAGGCGCGCGTGTCCGGCTACGCCGTCACCATCGAGGAGGTGCTGGTGGGAGAGATAGGCATAGGCGTGGCGGTGCTGGGCGCCGACGGCCGTCCGGTCGGCGCGATACATATCGCGGGCTCGCTGAGCGAGTGGACGCCCGAAGCCTTCACCGCGCGATTCGCGCCGCTGGCGGTGGAAGCCGCCACGGCCATCAATCGCCTGAGCTGAGACGGCGCCCGCGCCGGCAGCCCGTATCCGGGCCATGGGCTCGCGCGGGCATGCCCATGGCCGCGCCTTACGCGGCCGAGCGCGCCGCGCCGCCCACGGGTTCGGCCACGAAGTCCAGCAGATCGTGGAACAGCTCGCGCCAGAGCCGATCGGACATCGGAAATCCAGCCACATGCCGCATGAAAAACGCACCTTCGGCAGCAAGAAAAGCAATGCGCAACAGCCGCTCTTCCTGAGTTTCCGCCGAGAACTTGCCGACTCGCGACGCGTACCACTTCGCCATCACGCCCTCGGTCGCATCCGAGCCGACCAGCGCCGTCAGGACCGCCGCCAGCCTTGAGTTGGCCTCGGACGATTCCTTGCCGGTGATCTTGACATGCCTGCGCACACGCTCGCGCAGCGACGATTGCGGGCCGATCTTCTTCTGGTAGGCGCGCTGTTCCTTGCGCAGCCACCTTTCCAGCAAGGCCTCCATCATGGCCTCGCGCGTGCCGAACACGGACTGGACGCTCGCCTTGGACAGGCCGGCCGCCTCGGCCAGCCCGCCAAAGGAGATCGTCACGGCGCCCGCCTCCGAAATGATGGATTCGGCGATATCCAGCAAACGCTCTCGATCTATCGTGCGGGGTCTGACCATCTAGGCGTCCAAATTCAATTATGATACGATCATATGATAACAAGTCGGAGCCCCGGGGTTCGTGTCGCCTCGAGCCTCCACCTCGTGCCTCCATATGGCGCGTGACGCCGCGCCCGTTGTCCCGCCGCGAGCCCGGCTTCACCGGCCGCCGTTGGCGTAATGCAATATGAAGTCTCGGCCCCTTCTCGGCAGGGGCCCATCTACTGGTTGGAGAGGACGCTATGAATAGTGACGCCCTCTTCCAATTGGGGATCGTTCCGGCATCGCTGAACACGACCCAAACGGAAGACAGAACTATCGTGACCGCAACGCGAATCGCATTCGCGTCGGCCGCGCGTGCGCTGCATCCGTTGCATGGCGCGCTGCACCACAAGGCTGGCACGCTGCTTCCCCACTCGGACCGAATGCGTACCTGAGGCCAGCGCCGCGCTGCGGCGCGCCTCCACCCGCCATCGCCTTCACGGGCTCCCGGCTTCGCGGCCGATCGCCCGGCCACTTTCCTATTGCAACACTCCACGCATGGCCTTGCGAGCCCCGTGCGTGGCATTGCCCCGCCATGTTGAAAACGCCTTACTACCTGATCGACAAACGTGCCCTGCTCCAGAACCTGGAGGTCATACGCCGCATCCGCGAGCGATCCGGGGCGAAGGTCCTGCTCGCGCTCAAGTGCTTCGCCACCTGGAGCGTATTCGACCTGATGCGCGAGTACATGGACGGCACGACATCGTCGTCGCTGTTCGAAGTCCGCCTGGGCCGCGAGAAATTCGGCGGCGAGACCCATGCCTACAGCGTGGCCTATGCCGAGGACGACATCGACGACGTGGTCGCCTGCGCCGACAAGATCATCTTCAACTCGCTGTCGCAGCTCGAGCGCTACGCGCCGCGCGCCTCGGCCATACCGCGGGGGCTGCGCCTGAATCCCGGCATCAGCGTGTCCGGCTATGACCTGGCCAACCCCGCCAGGCCCTTCAGCCGCCTGGGCGAAACGGACCTGGACAGGATCGCGCAAGCCATGCCGATGATCGACGGCTTCATGGTCCACAACAATTGCGAGAACCGCGATTTCACCCGCTTCGACGCCCTGCTGACCGAACTCGAGCATCGCTACGGCCACCTGCTTGGGCAAATCAACTGGATCAGCCTGGGCGGCGGGATCCACTTCACCGAGCCCGGATACGCGCTGGACGCTTTCTGCGACCGCTTGCGCCGCTTCTCGGAGCAGTACGGCGTCCAGGTATACCTGGAGCCGGGCGAAGCGGCCATCACCAATACGGCCACACTGGAAGTGACGGTGCTGGACGTGATGCGCAACGAAAAGAACCTGGCCATCGTCGACGCGGCGACCGAAGCCCACATGCTCGACCTGCTGATCTACCGCATGAGCGCGCGCGTGCAGCCCGACCAGGGCCCGCACCGCTACGTCATCTATGGCAACTCCTGCCTGGCGGGCGACGTGTTCGGCGAATTCAGCTTCGAATCGCCGCTGCAACCCGGTTCGCGGATTTCCATCCAGGACGCCGCGGGGTACACGATGGTCAAGAAGAACTGGTTCAACGGCGTGCGCATGCCCGCCATCGCGATCCGGGAACTGGATGGAGAAATTCGGCTGGTGCGGGAGTTCGGCTACCAGGATTACGTAGACAGCCTGTCCTGAGGAACTGGCTCTGTTGATTGAAGCGAGGTCAAAATGAAACGAAACGTCCTGATCATCGGCGCCGGCGGCGTGGCGCACGTGGTCGCGCACAAATGCGCGCAGCACAACGCCACGCTCGGCGAAATCCACATCGCGTCGCGCACGCTGGACAAGGCCCAGGGAATCGTCCGCTCGGTCCATGCCATGAGCAACCTGCAAACCAACGGCGTCGTGAAAGCGCATGGCCTGAACGCACTGGACATAAAGGCGACCGCCGCGCTCATCCGCGCCACCAATGCGCGCATCGTCATCCAGGCCGGCACCTCGTTCCTGAACATGGCCGTGCTCGCCGCATGCATCGAAACCGGCGCGGCCTACATCGACACGGCCATCCACGAAGACCCCGCGAAGACCTGCGAGGCGCCGCCCTGGTACGCGAACTACGAGTGGAAGCAGGCGCAGGCCTGCGCCGACGCCGGCGTGACCGCGATCCTGGGCGCGGGCTTCGACCCCGGCGTGGTCAACGCCTACGCTAAGCTGGCGGTCGACGAACTGTTCGACGAGGTCAGCTCGATCGACATCATCGATACCAACGCGGGCTCGCACGGCAAGTACTTCGCCACCAACTTCGATCCCGAGATCAACTTCCGCGAGTTCACCGGATCCGTCTGGTCATGGCAGGAAGGCCGCTGGTGCGAGAACCGCATGTTCGAAGAGCAGCGCGCCTGGGACCTGCCCGTGGTCGGCCGCCAGACCACCTACCTGACCGGCCATGACGAGATCCACTCGCTGTCGACGCACCTGAACGTCCCCAACATCCGCTTCTGGATGGGCTTCAGCGACCACTACATCAACGTCTTCACCGTGCTGAACTCCCTCGGCCTGCTGTCCGAGCAACCGGTGCGCACGGCCGAGGGCCAGCAGGTCGTCCCGCTGAAAGTGGTCAAGGCCGTGCTGCCCGACCCCGCGTCCCTGGCCCGCACCTACAAGGGCAAGACCTGCATCGGCGACCTGGTCCGCGGCGTCAAGGACGGCCGCCCCCATGAGGTCCTGATCTACAACGTGTGCGACCACGAGCAGGCCTACCGCGAAGTGGGCAGCCAGGCCATCTCGTATACGGCCGGCGTGCCCGCCACCGCGGCCGCGCTGCTGATCGCCGACGGCGCGTGGGACAACCGCAAGATGAACAACATCGAGCAACTCGCGCCGCGCCCGTGGCTGCAGCTGCTGGAGACCATGGGGCTGCCGTCCCGGATCCGCGATGCGCACGGCGACCGCGCGCTGCTCAGCCCATGCGGGAAGCTGCTGAAAGCCGCCTGACGCCGCCATCGCCCCGGCCTGCGCCATCCCGGGCCGGGCCCCGCGCGCTGGTCAGCTAGGCATCGGCGCCGTGTTCCCACGCGCGCATGCGGGAGCGGCAGTGCCGTAGCGCGCGCGTGAGGTGCTTGTGCACCATATCAACGGAAATGCCGAGGCTGTTGGCGATTTCATCGTGCGACATGCCTTCAACCTGCCGCATCAGGAAGGCCTGACGGCAGGCCGGCGGCAACTCCTGCAGGGCCCGTTCCAGCCGCGCCAGTTGCTGCCGGCGGTAGAGCCGCTCGTCCTGCAGCGGCGCTTCGCACCGGACGGCTTCTGCGGCGGCGTCCAGCGGCATGACCTGGCTGCCGCGACGGTTGCGATACAGGTCCGTGCAAAGATTCAGGGCGGCCCGGAACAGAAATGCGCGCGGCTGGACGATGGCGCAGCTGCCATTGCGATCGAGCACGCGCGCATAGGCCTCCTGGGCGACATCGGCGGCGTCATGCGAATTGCCGAGTTTTCGCGCAAGGAACCGCAACAACTCCGTGTAGTACTGCTCCATCCAGGCCTTCCCCCGCGTCGACCGACCAAGGCGCAAATGCGGAATCCTGCATAATGCCGCCTGAAACCGTGCTCTCCCCAGGCCGTGCACGGCGCCAAATGTGTAACAAATCTCATTTATATTAACAGCCATGGCTGTCCCACCCAGCAAGCAGGACGACCTCCTGACCGAGCAGGCCGTGCAATGGTGCGTGCGCATCCACGATGCGTCCTGTTCCGAGCAGGACCGCGCGGCGCTGCAAGCCTGGCTCGAAGCAGATCCGCGCCACGCCCGCGAGTACGAAGCGGTGCGCGATATCTGGACGCTGGCGCAGGACCTGCCGGCCCATGAGGCGCCGGCCAAGGCCTGCGCGCCGCGGCGCCGTCCCTATCCCGCCGCCCGCCGGGCGCTGGGCGCCTGCGCGCTGGGCCTGGCCTGCTGGGCAGCCGGCTGGTGGTTCGCCGTACTGCCCAGTTCCTACCACCGCTACGCCAGCGATGCGCGGGTGGCCACGGTCACGCTGGGCGACGGCACCGAAGTCGACATGAACATCGACACGGCCATGGTGTATCGCAACTACCGGGACGCGCGCCGTGTGCGCCTGAGCGACGGGGAGGCCTATTTCCGCGTGTTCCACGACGCCAGCCATCCCTTCGTGGTCGAAGCCGGGGCCGGGACGATCACCGTTACCGGCACGGCATTCAATGTCTGGAAATCGGGCGACAACGTCGTCGTCACGCTGGTCGAGGGCCGCGTGGACCTGCGCGCCAGCGCCACCGGCAAGACGGTAAGCCTGCAACCGCTGACGCAGGCACGCTACGCCGGGCGCGGCGAGCCTGTCACGCGCGCCGTCGACGGCGCGCAGTCCGCGGCCTGGCGCCACGGCAAGCTGGTGCTCGACAACACCACGCTGCGCGACGCCATCATGCAGATCAACCGCTACCTGCCCGCCGAGGCGCGCTACACGACGGTGGATCCCGCCATCGCGGGCCTGCGCCTGGGCGGCACCTACGATGTGCGCAATGTGGGCGAACTGGCCCGCGCGCTGCCTGACATCCTGCCCGTGCGTACGGTACGCAAGGCCGACGGCAGCCTGGCGCTGGTTCCCAACCCGCCTCGATAAGCCGCGGCGCAGGTTTGCGATAGCGCCGCGCAGCGGCCGGCCGAGACTCGCGTGACGTTTCATTTTGTTTCAATTTTGCATTCCCAGGAGGTCTGGCCGTTCCGTCTTAGAGATTGGTAGTGGTAATTACTTTCAATCTCTTTTCGGTTAAACATTCCATGCGAGCCAGACCGAGCGCGGCAACCCGCGCCCTGCACTCATCGTCGCGCCCCCGCCGCCTGATCCCTGCCCTGCTGGGCGCGCTTGCCTGCCTGGGCACTGGCGTACAGGCCGCGCCCATCGACGTCGATATCCCGCCCCAGAACCTGGCCCAAGCCCTGCACCAGCTTGGCCGGCAAGCCAACCTGCAGGTCCTGTACAGCCAGGACCTGGTCGATGGCCAGCGCAGCCCCGCCGTGCAGGGCCGCATGGAACCTGCCGAAGCGCTGGAACGCCTGCTGAAAGGCCGCAACATCCGCTATTCGATCCAGCACAACACCGTCACGCTCACGCCCATGCCGCTGACTGCGACGCTGCCGGCAATCAGCGTGGTCGGCGCCCTGCCTGACTCCGACACCTACGTGGCCACAGGCACGACAGCCGGCACCAAGACGGACACGCCGCTGATCGAAATACCGCAATCCATTTCGGTGGTGACCGCCGCGCAGATCCGCGAGCAGAATCCGCAGACGCTGGGCGACGCCGTGCGCTACACGCCCGGTATCGTGGTGCAGGAAGGATTCAACCGCACCGACGATCCTTTCATCATCCGCGGCTTCGACGTCCGCACCAATCCCGGCGTCATGTTCCGCGACGGGCTGAAAATCCCCCTGCCCCATTACAGCGCGATGTCCGAACCCTACGCGCTCGAACGCATCGAGGTCGTGAAAGGCCCCGCTTCGGTGCTGTACGGACAGGCCTCGCCAGGCGGCATCGTCAACGTGGTGTCCAAGCGGCCGACAGACAGCCCGCTGCGCGAACTGCAGCTGAGCGGCGGCTCGCACAGCAACAGGCAGCTCGCCGGCGACTTCGGCGGACGCATCGACGACGAGGGACGGCTGACCTACCGCCTGACCGGCCTGGCGCGCAATGCCGACACGATGATCGACCATGTCCCGGACGACCGCTACTATCTCGCCCCCGCGCTGACCTGGCGCATCAGCCCGGACACCTCGCTGACGCTGCTGGCGAGCTACATGAAGAACAAGACCATCAACAACGCCGGCTACCCGCTCGAAGGCACGGTCAAGTACAACCCCAACGGCCGCATCCCGCGTCACCGCTTCACCGGCGAGCCCGACTGGAGCAAGTGGGACCAGGAGGTCGCCAACGTGGGGTACCAGTTTGCGCACCGCTTCAACGACACCTGGCAATTCAAGCAGAACCTGGGCTACGCCCAGTCGCGCAACCGCGTCAACCACGCCTACTGGTGGACCTGGGTGCCCGGAAGCGACTTCTCCACGGCCGAGCGCGGCGCCTACCGCCGCGACGATGACGCCCACGGCGTGAGCATCGACAACCAGTTCGAGGCCACGTGGCAATCCGGCCGCTTCAGGCACAACACGCTGTCCGGCCTCGATTACACCGAAACCTCGTTCACCCGCAAACAGTACGCCGGCTACAACAACCTCGCCCCGATCGACTTCTTCGATCCGGCGTACGGCTCGGACGTACTGCTGCCGGCGAAGCCGGACACCTACACCAACGAGAAGCGCAGCCAGCTCGGCCTGTACTTGCAGGACCAGATAAAGTTCGACGACAAACTGGTGGTGGTGCTCAGCGGCCGCTACGACAATGCCGACGGCTCGACGCTGAACAAGCTGAGCGGCGTCAATACCCGCACCGGCGACAACGCGTTCACGTGGCGCACCGGCCTGCTCTACCTTGCGGACAACGGTCTGGCGCCCTATATCAGCTATTCGACTTCGTTCCAGCCGCAGGCCGGCACCACCTCGCCCGCACGCGGCACCACGCCCTTCGACCCGACCAAGGGCAAGCAGTGGGAAGCCGGCGTGAAGTACCAGCCCAATGGTTCGAACTTGTTCATCACCGCATCCGTCTTCGAGCTGACGCGCACCAACGTCCCCACGACCGACCCCGCCAACCCCGTCTACAGCGTGCAGGAAGGCGAGGTGCGCTCGCGCGGCCTCGAATTGTCGGCCACCGCCAACCTGGCCTCGGGCTGGAACCTGATCGCGGCCTACACGTATACCGACGCGGAAATCACCAAGAGCAACTCCAACACGCTAGGCAACACGCCCGAGGCCGTGCCGCGCAACATGGCGTCGCTATGGTCCGACTACACCGTCCCGTCCGGTGCGCTGGCGGGGCTGAATATCGGCGCCGGCGTGCGCTACATGGGCTCGACCTACAACAACACCAATGCCGCCAAGGTCGGCGACTACACCGTGTTCGACGCCGCCGTGCGCTACGACTTCGGGGCGCGCAGCCCGTCCCTGAAAGGCTGGACGGCCGATCTCACCGTGCGCAACCTGTTCGACAAGGACTACGTGGCCTCGTGCACCTATGCCTGCTTCTACGGAGAAGGCAGGACCGTGCTGGGCCGGGTCACGTACAAATGGTAGGGAACGCGGCCGGCGTCAGCGCGCCGCTTCCGCGACCGCCTCGATGGTGATGCGCAGCTGGACCTCGTCGCTGACATCCGGCGCGAACGCGTCCACGCCGAAATCGCTGCGCTTCAATGTCGTCGTGGCGTCGAAACCGATGGCGGGACGCTGCGCCATCGGGTGCATGCCCTGCCCGTTCCGGCGCGCCTGCAGGACCACCGGCTTGTCGATGCCCTTGATGCGCAGGATGCCGTCGATCTGCAGCCTGCCGTCGCCCCGGTCGGTCACCGAGGTGCTCTTGAAGCGGATATCGGGATACCTGGCTGCCTCGAAGAACTGGACGCCCTGCAGCATCCCGTCCAGCTTGGGAACGTGCGAAGTCAGCTTCGACACCGGTATGCGCAGATCGACCGCCGAATCCGCCGGACTGGCCGCGTCGTAGCGCACCACGCCGGTGACGCCGCCCGCGTGCGCCGTGGGCTTGGAGAAGCCCAGGTGGTCCCAGGTCACCACGATTTCGGTGTGCTCCGGATCGATCTGGTAATCGACCGGCGCGGCCTGCGCCGACAGGCCAGCCAGCGCCAGGAGCGTGGCGGCGAAATAGGCAGGGTAGTTTTTCTTCATGGATGCGCTTTGGTGCCTGGCCTCCGGAAACCGGAAGCGCCCTGGTTCATGGCGGCGGCCAGGCCAGCCGGCCGCCGGAGCGTGCGAACCTACAGGTGGAAATCCCCCGCGGCTTCCGGCTGGTAGAGCACTTTCTCTATCCAGATCCGGCGGGTGCGGTCCGAAATCCGCCAGTCGACGGCATCGCCTTCCTGGTAGCCCAGGATCGCGGTGCCGAAGTCGGAAAAGACAGATAGTTTCCCGGCGCTGTCGTCCGCGTCGTCAGGATAGACCAGCGCCACCTCCACTTGCTCGTCGTCCACGTTCAGCAAGGCCCTGGAGTTCATCGTCACGACATTGCCCGCCACTTGCCGCGGATCCACCACGACGGCGCGCTCGACCTCGTGCTCCAGCTCGGCAAGCGCCGGGCCCTGTTCGAGCTCGAGCAGGCTCCTGAGCCGGGCCTGGTCGATTTCGGTGATCTGGATTCCACTGGGCTCGCCCGCCGCGCTTTCGCGCAAGAACCGGAGATAGCGCTCCACAGTCATGGAGAATGACTTCAGCGTCGGCGTTTCGCTTTCCAGCACGAAACCGCAACGCAGGAAGGCGTTCAACGAACGTTCGTTGTCCGGGTGGACCTTGGCGATGAGCCGCGCGGCCCGCATCTCGAAGAAGGCCAGCTTCATGCCTTCGCGGATGGCGCTGGCGCCCAGCTTGCGGCCCCAGTTGTCGCGGTTTCCGATGACCAGGACGATCTCGCAGTCCGACCCCGTCTTGACGAGACGGACAAAACCCACCGGCACGTCATGCCGGTCATAGGCCATGAAGAATCGGCCGCCCTGGTTGAACAGATGGGTCAGGACCGGCAACTGGACCCGGTCGATGACCTGTTCGATGAACCGCGAGACATGGCGCGAATCGCTCAGATGACGGGTGACATGCTCGTCCTCCAGCCAATCCATCAGAGTCAGCGCGTGCGCCCGGGTAATTTCCGGACACAGCGAAATGAAAGGCTTGTTCATCTTCACCACATTTGGTTGTAAAGAATGAAAGCCCTTCATGGCCACGGCCATGACGGTTCTTTCCACAAAGCGGCCATTTTAAGCCAGCACGCGCGCAGGGGTTGATTCGGGGTTCTGCCGCTGCGTAAACCGCGCGCCGCGGCGCGCGACCGCACGATGAAGTTTTCTTCAGGCCGGAGATGAAATATCGTCGGGTGACACCGCACGCCACGCCCCATAGTATCTGTCACACGCAAAGCAATGGACGGGTAATTGACCGTCCATTTCCAATATATGGAGTGACAAATGACGAGCTATACAGCGGCGGGGCTAGGCGAACTGGTCCAAAGGGACGGAGCGCTTGTCAATGGACGCATCTACACCGACCCGGAGATCTTCGGCCTGGAAATGGAGAGGATATTCTCGAAGGTCTGGGTATACGTGGGCCACGAAAGCCAGGTCGCCAATCCGGGCGATTATATGACCGGCTACCTGGCTCAGCAGCCGATCATCCTGACCCGCGATCGCGCCGGGCAGATACACGTGCTGTTCAATCGCTGCACCCACCGCGGCGCCAAAATCGTCAATCGCGAGCGCGGCAACGAACGCCTGCTGACCTGTATGTACCACGGCTGGGCCTTCGGGCACGATGGCGAATTGCGCGGAATTCCCTTGAAAAAGGATTTCCCCGCCGAGGCGGTCGAACCGTGCAAGGCAAGCCTGGCCCGACCACCACGCGTGGACGCGTATCGCGGATTCATCTTCGCGAGCCTGAATCCCGATGTGGAGCCGCTCCGCGACTACCTGGGAGCAGCCGCCTCCGGGATCGACGAAATCGTTGATCGTGCCCCGGCCGGCACGATCCGCCTGAGCGCCGGCTGCCATCGCTATATCTACGAAGGCAATTGGAAACTGCAGACAGACAACCTGGGCGATATGTACCACCCCGTGGCGTGCCACAGCTCCACCGTCGACGAGGACGGCAAGCAGTTCAAGCGGCGGCCTGGCGACGAAGGCGGCCGCGCCGCCTTCCTGGGTGCCGATGGCGAACCCATCGTCATCCAGACCGGCGTGCGCGGATTTCTCCGGGGACACAGCTCCGAGGCAAGCCTGTTCGGCGCCAACGATATCGTCAAGGAAGAGACGCGGCAGCGCGGAGGCATCATCGACGAATATCGATCCCTGCTGATCGAACAGCATGGCGTGGAAAAGACCGATGAAATCCTGAAGAACCGCCGCCACAGCATGACGCTGTTCCCGAATCTGGATGTGCTCATGGTGCAGACGTCCGTGCGGGTGGTCATCCCGCTTGCCTACAACCGTACCGAGGTGCGCATCTATCCCGTCCACCTGGATGGCACGCCGGATGAGTTGAACCGCCAGATCATCAAGTTCCTCAATATCACTCATTCCGCGGCGTCCTTCATCCAGACCGATGACCTGGAAGCGTTCAAGCGCCAGCAGGAGGGATTGGCCGCCCGCTCGCCGCAATGGCTGATCGTGGCGCGTGGTCAAGGCAGCGAGATCGACGAGGGCAATGGCGCATATTTCGGGCCGCGCGCCAGCGAGGTCGGCCAGCGCATGCGCCATCAGTATTGGCGCGAACTCATGATGGCGGAGTAAGGATAATGTTGAAGAAGATCGACGATAGCGAGTCGTTGCTGGATACCGCCGCCCTGGCGCCGCTGCAGCGGTTTGTCGAGCGCGAATGCCGTCTGCTGGACGAACAGCGCTTCGAGGAATGGCTGGCGCTCTATTTGCCGGAGGCCACATACTGGGCGCCGGCGACACGCGACAACCCCGATCCGGATTCGCAGGTATCGCTGTTCTGGGACGACAAGGAGACGATGCAGACACGCGTGCAACGCCTGCTGCACCCGGAAATCCACAGCCAGATTCCGGCTTCGGTGACGGTCCGGCTGACCAGCAACTTCAGGGCGGCCGTGGCACCCGGCGGCGAGAAAGATGCCTATCAGGTGGAATGTCGATTCATCATGGTCGAAGACCGGCTGGGCAGCCCTCGGCAGCAATTCGCCGGCACGTTCAATTACTTGCTTGTGCAAAATGGCGCAGCGTTCCGTATCCGGCAAAAGCGGGTCGATCTGACCAATTGCGACCACGCCTTCCATACGCTGACGCAGCCGTTCTAGGGGCCGCGCCCTGCGCTGCCTGGTAGCGCACGACTCGTTGCCCTCACGCCGATCGTCGCCGCCTGGCATGGGGCGACGAGCCGGCGCCGGTGGTTGCCGAGCGCTTCCGCGGCCGCCGCCGCGGGCGGTCAAGCCAGCCGTTGCGCCGACGTGCCCTTGGCATTGGACAGCGCCGCTTCCTGCCTCAGCCACTCCTTGAATATCGTGAGCCGGCTGTCATTGCCCGTCGATGCATCCTTGACCAGATAATAGCTTCGGTCGATTCGCACCTGCTCATCGAACGGCAGATACAGGATGCCATCGCGCAGGAGTGACTCCGCCAGCACAGGCGTCGATACGACGACGCCCAGTTGGTCGGCCGCCGCCGACAGCGCGAGCAAGGCGTGGGTGAAGTGCATTTCCTTGGCAGGCTTGCCGTCGGCCAGGCCGGCGGCCGCCAGCCAGCGTTGCCAAAACGACGCGCTGCCATACAGCGTGCCACGATCATCGTGCAACCAGGGAAGCTCCAGCAAGCGGCTGCCCATGGCTTGTTTCTCGCCCTTCGGCAGCAGCGCGGGCGAGCACATCGGCGCGATGTACAGAGGAATCAGTTCCTCATGTTCGAACCCGCCGAATTGCCCGTTGCCATAGGCAATCACCAGGTCCGCTTCCTGGATCCAATCCTGGACGTTGTTCACGCCGCTTTGCTGTTCCTGGCGCAGCTGGGCCGCCTGCCGCAGCCGTGTCGTGACACGCACGTCGATATCCGGATACAGCAGCGAGAAGCGGTGCAAGCGCGGGAACAGCCACAGCGACGCGAACGACGGCGACGTGTTGACGGTAATGATGTCGGGCCCGCGATGTTTGCGCAACTTGTCAACGCCCACCTTCAGCAACTCGAACCCCTGCTGCAGGTACGGCAGGCAGGAAACCGCCGCATCTGTCAGGACCAGGCCTCGTCCAGTGCGCTCGAATAACTTGACGCCGAGCAGGTCTTCCAACTGCTGGATCTGATGGCTGACCGCGGTGGGGGTGACATGCAGTTCAGCCGCCGCGAGTTTGACACTGCGATATCGAGCGGCCGCCTCGAACGTCCGCAGGGCAGTGAGAGAAGGAAGCGACATGAGTAGATGAATTTAATTGAGTTCTGAGATGACGAATGCTCGATTGAATGTGCCGCAGGCGCTATCTATCATGCGATCAAGCCCGTGCGCCTGCGATGACACGATTGTGTTGCCGCATCAGCGAGGCCGCAAGTTGCCATGCGCCTTCGTAGATTACACATCAACACATGGCCACAACTGTAGTTCGGGGTTTACCCGGACTGGCCAGGATGATCGGTTGCCCTATCCGCGCTACCGCGCAGCAACCGCAAAAAGGAGACGTTTCATGAGCCGTAAAAAGTCGCCTCGCGGCGGTTTCCGTTCCCGCCTACGTCGTGCCGGCGGAACGCTTGCTTCAATCATTGTCGCGACGGCCTGTACGCTGCCTGTCACGAGTCCCGCGCGGGCGGAGTATCCGAACCGTCCCGTGACCCTGGTCGTGCCCTACTCTCCCGGTGGCGGAGTCGACGCGGTCGCCCGCGTCTTTGCCAGATCCCTGAGCGATAAGTTCAAGCAATCCGTCGTGGTAGAAAATCGCCCCGGCGCCGGCGCCATGATTGGCATCGACTACGCGAACCGGGCTCGTCCGGACGGCTATACATTGCTGATCGTCGATCCGGCATTTGTCATCAACCCCAGCCTTCAACCGCAGGTGTCGTACAAGGTCAGCGATCTCAAGCCTGTCGGCATTCTTACCGGTTCACCCCTCGTCCTGGTATCGGCAAAGAACTCGCGATTCGATTCCCTTGCCGGGATGCTGAAAATCTCCAAGGTCGAAGGCAAGGGCGTGACGTACGCAACCCCGGGCATTGGCACCACCCCCCATATGGCCGGTGAACTGCTGCGCGAAACGCAGGGCGCGAATCTGACTCAGGTGCCCTATAAGGGCAGCGGTCCCGCCACGGCGGATGTCATTTCCGGCCAGGTCGATGTCGGCTTCATGAGCATCACCGCGGCGGCGACGTTCCTCAAGGAAAACCGTTTGCAAGGTCTGGCTACCTCGGGCACGGCGCGCTCCACGGTTCTGCCTGACTTGCCGACAATCGCGGAAGTTACCCAATCCGACTACAGCGTGTTGTTCTGGACCGGGTTGTTCATTTCCGCGAAGGTGCCTGACGAGATTCAGCAATCACTGGCCGCCGCGGTGCAGGCCGTTTATGCGGATCCGGCCTACGCAAAAGGGCTCGCCGGCCTGGGTGAAACCCCGGTGGGGACCAAGCTGGCCGATCCCGGGCAATACGTCAACGCTGAATACAGCAAATGGGCAGCGCTGATAGCCAAGGCCAATCTCAAGCAGAAAGACTGACCGGGGATGGCGCAAAAGACAATGGACCGAAAGCAAACCACCTTCAACGGACTGCGCGTGGCCTATTGGGAGGGAGGAAGCGGAGAGCCGCTGCGTCTGATTCACGGCTCCGGGCCGGGCGCATCCACGCTGGGCAACTGGCGGCTCGTCCTGGACGAACTGGCCCGGGATTTCCACGTTATCGCGCCAGACCTGATCGGATTCGGGCAGAGCGACCGCAAGCCCGAGGCCCCGTATTTCGATCTCGACCTGTGGGCCGTCCAAGCCAAGGCAGCGCTGGATCTGTTTGACAGCGCCCGGATCAACGTCCTGGGGCATTCCCTTTCCGGCTACCTGGCCTTGCGGCTGGCCAGCGAGGATGCGCGCGTGCGCGCCGTCATGACGACCGGGGCGATGGGCGTGCCATTTCCCTTGAATGACGACTTGGAAAGAACCTGGTCATTCCCCCCGACCCGCGAGGCGATCGTGCGGGCAGGCGAATCGCTGGTCTATGACCGCGACGTACTGACCGAGGCCTACGTTCAGGGCCGCGTCGACGTTTTGCACCAGGGGGATTACGGCGCGTATTTCAGCGCGATGTTCGCCGGCGACAAGCAGCAGTACATCGACGCCGCCGTGCTGCCCGCCCAGGCGTGGGGACGCATCCAGTGCCCCGTCATGCTCGTGCACGGCCGTAACGATCTGCCGATCCCGTTCGAACGAAGCGCGCTGGAAATTGCCCGCCGCCTGCCGCATGCCGATCTCGTTGCACTGGCGCATTGCGGGCACTCCCCCGCCCTGGAGCATCCCGGCAAGCTGGCCGCCCTCGCGCGCCTTTTCTTTCATCCGGCGCCGTAGGCGCCGCTGCGTCTATTCGCATCCCACAACCACCAGGAATCATTATGAGCACAGAACTGCAGTACATGAACCCCGAAGGCGCCTGCCCGGCCCAGGGTCTTTACTCGCACGCGACTCGCGTGCCCGCAGGAGAAAACACGTACTTCATCGCCGGCCAGCTCTCCGTGGCGCCGGATGGCAGCGTTGCGGGCAAAGGCAGCTTCGAAACGCAGTTCCGCCAGGTTTTCAAGAACCTGGCCGACGTGCTGCACGGCCTCGGCTTGTCCCACAAGCACCTGGTGAAATTCACCACGTTCCTGGTTCATTCCCAGGACATCGAGACGTTCATGAAACTGCGTGCCGAATACTTCCCCACGATCTTTCCGGGAAGTCTTCCGCCCAATACCCTGCTGATCGTCGATCGCCTCGTCAAGGAAGAGTTCCTGCTCGAAGTCGAGGCAATCGCGTACCAACCGGCTTGATCGGAGGCAATCATGGCCAAGATCGTGGCTGGAATCGGCATGTCCCATGCGCCCGGCGCCCTGGGATGGCCGGATGCGCCCTCGGCGTCCGTGCGGCGGCGTCTTCTGCAAGCCGCCGACCGCCTGGGCCGCAGCCTGGATGCCGCACGCCCCGACGTGATCATCGCCTTCCTCGATGACCACTTCGAGAACCACTTCCGCTCGCTGATGCCGACGGTGGGCATCGGCGTGGCGGACAGCCATCCTGGCCCCGCCACGCAATGGCTGGAAGCGCTGCGCCTGACCCGGCAGGAGCGCTTTGGCGGCGCGCCCGAGATTGCCGAACGGCTGTTGCGGTCGCTGGTCGCCGATGGATACGACGTAGCAAGAATGGGCGAGATCGAATACGGCAACAACCTGATGGTGCCGTGGAAGCTGATGGCGCCCAGGAGCGCGCCGGCGATCATTCCCGTCTTCACCAATGTGTTCTCCCCACCGGTGATGCCATACCGGCGCGCGTACGCGTTTGGCGCCGCGCTGCGCAACGCGGCGGAGGCGCTCGACGCGGACCTGCGCGTCGCCTTCATGGCCACCGGGGGCATGTCCCACTGGCCGCCGTTCTGGAACGACTCCAGCCCCGAGGCCGACGCCTTCCTGGCGCGAATGAAGGCATTCCAGACGCATGGCAAGTCCGTCCTCGAAAAGGATCCCCACCTGCTGCGCGACCTGGCGGCCTATGAAATCGAGATGGCCGAGCGCAACCAGTGGCCGCTGAACTCGCCGCACCCCCTGGTCAACGAGGCCTGGGATCGCCAGATGCTCGATGCCCTGGCTCGCGGCGACGTCGAGTTCCTGTGCGGCTTGCAATACGAGGACGTAAAACGCGACGGCGGACATCGCGGCCAGGAAATCATCAACTGGATCGAGCTGATGGGAGCCATGAAGGGGGCTCCCGCGACGCTGCTCGAATACGAAGCGGTCACCGAGTGGATCTGCGGGATGGCTTATATGGATTACGGCGTGGCGCAGGCCTGGCCGGTCAATCCACTCATCAAGGAACAGGAATGAAGTTTGCAAGCCTCGACTATCAAGGCAAGGCACAGGTGGCGATCTTGGACACGGAGGCCGGCGTGTTCTGGCCTTTGTCCGGGCTTTTGCGCGACGAAGGCGACCTGGTCGAGCTGATCAGCGCCTGGGACAGTGTGCACCAGCGGATCGCGCCGTCGGGCGCCGGCATTGCTCTCGATCGGGCGACCATCCTCGCCCCGATCTCATCGCCCCGGCGCAACATCTTCTGTGTCGGGAAAAACTACCACGAGCACGCAGCCGAGTTCCAGCGCTCGGGGTTCGACAGCAGCGCAAAGGATGGAGAGCATGCCCCCGAAGCGCCGGTGGTATTCACCAAACCGGCCTCGGCGATCGTGGCCCCCGGGGCCGTCATTCCCCGGCATGCCCAGGTGACGCAGCAGCTGGATTACGAGGCCGACCTGGCGGTCGTGATCGGCAAGGCCGGACAAGGCATCAAGAAGGCTGACGCCATGTCGCACGTCTTCGGCTACACCATCATCAACGATGTCACGGCCCGAGACCTTCAGAAATTGCATCGTCAGTGGTTCATCGGCAAATCGTTGGATGGCTTCTGCCCGATGGGCCCGTATATCGTGACGGCCGATGAAGTGGATGGACAGGCCCTGGATGTGCGATGCTGGATCAATGACGAGCTGCGACAGAACGCGAACACGCGGCAACTGATCTTCGACATCCCGACCCTGATCGAGACCTTGTCGGCCGGCATGACGCTGCAGCCGGGCGACATCATCGCGACCGGCACCCCGGCCGGCGTGGGGATAGGTTTTACGCCCCCACGCTTCCTGCAATCGGGAGACCGTGTCCGCATCGAGATCGCGGGATTGGGCGTACTCGAAAACACGGTCGGTAACGAGTAAGTCGTCAAGACGCGGACCAGGCGCGGCCATGCCACCCCGCGCCTCAATGGGCCTTGCGGCCTGCGCCGGGAATCCCCGCAGCAAGCCGGGCGGGATGTCCGCAAATGGAAAAGGACTTAGCGACTGCTCGCTAAGTCCTTGATCATTCTGGTGGGCTGTAAGTGGCTCGAACACTCGACCTACGGAGCGTGTCCGCTTTTACCTTTACGTGGATGCCTCCACCTTACTGAGCGACTTCTGGAAAGAAGTCGAACTGATCCCGCAAGAGAGGAGTCCCTGACATGAAAATGCTGCCGGCGAGTTGCCGGCAGTGGTTTCTCAAGGAGATCGAGGGTTTGTTCGTGCCGGTGCTGCTGCTGGCGCGCGAGATGAAGCTGCTCAAGCTGAGGCACATTGCGCTGGACGGCACAAAGATCAAGGCCAACGCGAGCAAGTACAAGGCGCTGTCGTGGGGGCATGCGAACCGTATTGCGGGGCAGTTGCGCGAGGAGGTGCGGGGCAAGGAACCGCAGCCGCCGCCATCGGCGCTCGCGCTAATTATTGAAATAAAAAGTAAAGTTCAGTACATTCCCTGACGAATTCCTGAATTTTCGAGAGACGGCTAATGACCCGACGCCAGCAGCGAAAGTCCCGCATGACACCTCGATTGCTGGCTGTGGCGGTATCAGGGTTATGCGTTTCGGGCTGCGAAACCACGCCAGGCGGATCATCCGCTGCGCCGGACGCGTATGCCTCGGTCCCATCCGCTAGCGGCCAACTGCGTTCGCTGGGGCCGGTTCCCGATCCTGCCGCTGCGCTGCAAGCCCGTGCCTTGCGGGACATCAACCATCTGCTGACGCAAGGCGAAGCCCTGTTCGCTCCGGGGCAGGGTGTTTCGTGCCCGGTTTCTTACCCGTTGGAAGCGGTTAACAGGCGCTTGCGCGCCAACGGGTCGCCGGAAGAGGCGCCACCGCTGGTATATGCCTTGAATGTCGTCTCGGGCGCTTGCCCCAGCCAGGGATCGAGCGCGGAGGATTTCAAGTTCGAAGGGCCGGTGGATTACATACTGGTCACGCACAAACGCAAGAAGACCACGGGCGACGACCATGACGACATTCTGTTGCAGGAGCGCCGCGTGGGGGTTTACGCCGGGGGCATGCCCGTCGGTGAGCACAAGGAATTCGGGCACGCATTGCACAAGCACTATCGTCGCCTGTTTTCCGGGGAGATCATGGAGATGCGAGCGGCAGGCCGTGACGCCGGCAAACCCATGTATTCCGTCTACTACCAAAGCTACGGAGGCGGCGGCGCGCCGGAACTGGCCGGAACGCCCGTTGGCGGGACGGTCGATTTCTTTTCTCCGGACTGGCTGGCACAGCCTCTCAAAACCACGATCACGGTGGCCGCATACCCTGACGCATCGCGCAGAGTCGTCACGATTTATGAGGATGGCGAGCCCGTCAGGCGCTTTCGTGCCAGAAAAATGGACGGGCAATACGTCTTGCATGGTTGGTACGAATACCTCAAGCCACGCGGAAATAGCGTGTGCTACCAACATGCCGTGCAAATCCATGCGACCGAATGCGCCGACCTTTGAGGCACGGGATGACCATGCAATGTAAAAACAAAATCAGCGCGGGACTGATCCTGCTGGCGTGCGGCGTATTGGCCGGTTGCATGGGGGACCACGACCCTTACGCGGGTTATGCGCCCGCGGAACGAGCCAAGCTAGAAGCGGACGACAATGCTCGCCTCGCTGCCTTCCATCAGCAGTTCACGCAAGAGAAGGCAAACAACGCAGCGCTGGAAACCGTTGCCGATGAAATGCTGGCGTACCGCATGCGCTCAGGGGATACATCGCTGTTCGAGGGGGTGCGCGTTCGCGGCGACTTTGATCGCTTTGACGGGCAAATGAGCCTGGTGCTTGATGCATATACCCATAAACTGGCGCTCACCTATCACAAAGGTACGTATCATTCCTCGCCGGCGTCCACCTACCTCGGTCCCGCATCGGGCTTGAACCAGGCGCCGGCTGGATTCAACGGGCAGTACCAGGGTGATTTCAACATGTTCCTGCAGGCGCCCAGCGAGCTTGACCAGGAATTGGAATTGACCGACCCGGCCATTCGCACGGGGTCTTACGTGATGATTGGCACCTTTGTCCGTCACGATGGCGTGCGGGAACCGGGCATTTACGTGGCGGATTTTGCCAATGGCAATCACGCGTTGAAATTCACCAGGGCCACGCCTGCCTATCTTGCCCAAATGGAGCAGCGCTACGCCGATCAGGTGGCGTCTTTCCGCGAGTCGGAGCGCCGGCGGCGGCAAGCCGAGGCCTCTGGCGGCGGCGACGGATTCGGGGCCTTGCTGGCGCTGGGCCTGGGTGGCTTGATTTTGTCGTCGGCCGATATTCCCGGGGCGGATGTCGCCCAGATCGGCGCGGCCTTGTTCCAGGACGTGATGACCGACGGCCAAACACAGGCGCTGGCCGCCATCGCGCGAAGTGGCCGAGGCGCATACGCGCCCAGCACGCTGGACGGAGCCGCGGTTGCGTCCGCCGGCAATACGCCCGCCCGCGGCGGCGCCGAACGCACTCAGCAATACCGTGTCACCTGCCCGGCGGGGCATTCCAGCACGGTGCCCATTCCATACAAAAGCGCTTCCTGCCTCGCGGCCAAGCAGGAAATGGCGCGCGTCTACGCTTGCAATCTGGTGGGCGAGTTTGAACAAGTCGCGCGGCAATGCGCACAGGGCTGCGGTTCGCCGCAGTGCGTCGAATGAATATCATCCATGCCGCGCGGCGGTTGGCCCTGGTAGCCTTGGCAAGCCTGGCGCTTTCGGGGTGCGAAACGCTGACCAATATGGCGACCAGCGTGCGCGATGCCTTTGCGCCCGCGCCTCAAAGCGATGCGGCGGTCGAGGCCCCGCCGGCTCCCGGGACTTCCGTGGCGGATTCGTCGGCTGGCCCTGCCGACGAATCCGCCGAGGATCCTCTCGCGCCGGGTTTCCTGCATTTCGTTCTGCCCGATTCCCCCTGGGGTACGGAGGGTTGGCGTTTCGAGGCGTTGGCGGCCAAGTCCACGGCTGGCTTCATCCCTTTGCAGTCCGATGCCAGGTTGGGCTATCACCTCAAGCTGACCTTGTGGCCTGATCAATACCAGGTCCGGGTGTCTTTGCGTGGCGATACACGCTTGTCCCAGTGGGTGACGGTCGAGGCCGGAAGGCACACTGTCATCCATGTGGACTTGGGCGTCGTGACGGACGACGTTCTAGTCCTGCATGGCGAAGATGCCCTGAAACGTCTTGCCGAGTCCTTGGCGCTGTCCCGGGACCTGGGTCTGGCGCAGACTTTCAGCCCGTTTCGTCTGATATTCGACGGCGGTCTGGAGGGACGCTGGCATGGCCCCAGGAGCGATGGACAGGCCCGCGGTACGGGCAGGCTGGAGCTCTTCCGAGCCCAGTCTCGCGTGGCTCGCCTCGAAAATGCCCAGGCATTGCCGGGTGCGCGAAGCGGTTTCGAGGGCGTGCCGGTATTTGACGACGGCCGGCAAGTGGCGGGCCGCTGGCAGGGCAGGAGCCTGGCCGAGGGCAGCGTCATGCGTTTTCCGGACGGCCGTGTTTTCCAGGGCGGCTATACCGGCACGGAACCCGACACAGGCAAGTTGACCCTGACCGATGGCAGGACGTGGACAGGCAAGGTGAGCAATGGACAGCCGACAGGCAACGGAGATTTGACGTTGCCCGACGGTACGGTGGTTCACGATGTGCCGGGCATCGACGAGTCGGCGTTTGACGGCGAGTACGAATGCACCGCGCCGAGCGGCCGCGCCGTCAACTGCGCTTATTTCGAGGGCGAAAGACAGGCTTCTCTTGCGCAATACAAGCGTCGCGACAAGGCGCGGCAGGCCGCGACAGCGCGTGAGGTTGCGCAGGCGCGCGAGTTGGCCGAGGTTGCCCGGCAAACCCAGCCGGCCTCGCGAACCGATCCCATGAGTAAACAAGGCCTTGCCGCGGCGGTTGCCGCCGCCCAGGAAAACCAGGCCCGTCATCAGGACGCGCCCGCCGTCGACGGCAAACTCGATCGCCCGCAACTATCGAATGCCGCGCGAGCGGCCAGCGGTTGCGCGCGGGTAGAGGGCCGGTTTTCCACCACCACGGGTTTGAGCAAGGTGTCTTTCGATGCCGGCGGACGCGGGCATTTCTGGCAAAAAACATATGGTGGCGCGCGCGCCTATACCTTTGACGTCGATTTCCGTTGGACGAGCACTGATTCCAAGATGACGTTCGACTACGACGAAGCCGTCTACCGCGATGCGGCGGGCAATGAAATGCAGCGTACCCGCATGCCCGGCGGCACTGTCGCCTGCAGCTACGACGGGCGCGAACTGTCGATTGGCGGCGTGTCCTACTTCCGGCTCTAAAAACCAAGGCCTTGCAACTCGATGCGTTGCAAGGCCTTTTAAAGTTCGTACTGCTCGACTTCCGAGGGCGACAGGTCGTACTGGGGGCTGGCCTCGGCCACGATGGTCTTGCCTTGAAAAATGTCCAGCACCAGCGCGCTCTTGCTTTCGTCACTGCCACCCGGCCCCGTTCGTGTTCCATGTTCGGGCATCGCCTACCGCCTCACCATGACCTGAATTGATCGATGCAGACTCAGAATGCCTGCACAGCGCCTGCATGAAGCCGAAAAGCAAAAAGGCCGTCAGTGACTACTATCACTAACGGCTTTACAAATCATGGTGGGCTGTGAGTGGCTCGAACACTCGACCTACGGATTAAGAGTCCGCTGCTCTACCAACTGAGCTAACAGCCCGGCGATTGCTGCCTGTCATTCCGGGTCAGCCGGTTTGCAGTACTGATGCAATTGCAAGAGGGCGCATTGTACACGAATTTTCGGACCTGTCCAGCCGCGCCCGGTTTTCTTTGCGCTCAGGCGGCGTAGCCGCCGTCGACCGAGATCTCGGCGCCGGTGACGTAGCGCGCCTGGGGTCCGGCCAGGTAGGCCACCATGTTGGCGATGTCGGCCGGCTCGCCGTAGTGGGGCACGGCCAGCATCTGGACCAGCGCCGCGGCCTGGTCGGTGCCGGCCGGGTTCATGTCGGTGTCGATGGGCCCGGGGTGCACCACGTTGGCGGTGATGCCGCGCGGGCCCAGTTCGCGCGCCAGCGCGCGCGTGAAGGCGGCGACGGCGGCCTTGCCGGCGGCGTACAGGGCCACGCCCGGCCGGCCGGTGTGTCCGGCCAGGCAGCTGCCGATGTTGACGATGCGCCCGCCCTCGCCCAGGTGCGGCAGCGCCGCCTGGGTGGCGACGAACACGGCGCGCACGTTGATGTCCATCGAGCGGTCGTAGTCGTCGGCCGAGATGTCCTCGACCGGCCCGGCCAGGAAGATGCCGGCGTTGTTGACCAGGATGTCGAGGCGGCCCAGGTCGGCGGCGGCCCGGGCCACGGCCTCGCGGACCTGCCCGGCATCGGCCGCGTCGGCGGCGTAGGCGTGGGCGCGCCGCCCGGTGGCGCGCAGTTCTTCCACCAGCGCGTGGGCCTTGTCGGCGGCGCTGACGTAGGTCAGCGCGATATCGGCGCCGTCGGCGGCCAGGCGGCGCGCGATGGCCGCGCCGATGCCGCGGCTTGCGCCGGTGATGAAAGCAACTTTTCCGTCGAGTGCGGCCATGGCCAGCTCCATTTATGTAGTGATCGATACATATATAATGAAGGCGGGCCACCCGGTCTGTCAATACCCCGGCGACAGCGGGCCCCACGGGTAGAATCCAGGCATGGCAGAACGTGGTCGCCCGCGCAGCTTCGAACGGACCGAAGCGCTGCGCCAGGCAATGGAAGTTTTCTGGTCCAAGGGATATGAAGGAGCGTCGCTGGCCGACCTGACGTCGGCCATGGGGATCAATGCGCCCAGCCTGTACGCGGCGTTCGGCTCGAAAGAGGCCTTGTTCCGCGAAGCGGTGCAACGCTACGCCGACACCGAGGGCGCGCGGACGCGGCGCGCCCTGCTGGAGGCCCCCGACGCGCGCGCCGCCATCGAAGGCATGCTGCTGGCCGGCGCGCAGACCTGCACGCTGAACGGCAAGCCGCCCGGCTGCCTGATGGTGCTGGGCGCCACCGCGGGCCCGGCGCAGCATGCGCCGGTGCGCGGCTGGCTGGGCGAGCACCGCCGCGATATGCAGGCCCTGATCCTGCGGCGGCTGGAGCAGGGGCGCCGCGACGGCGAGATCGGCCCGGACGCCGACCTGGCCGCGCTGGCGGCCTTCTACGCCACCGTCCTGCATGGCATGTCGATCCAGGCCCGCGACGGCGCCGACCGCGCGGCGCTGCAAGCGGTGGCGCGGCAGGCCATGCACGCCTGGGAAGCACTGGCGCGCCCGCCCGCCGCCGCCCGCTGACCTAGCGGCGCGGCGCCTGGGCGGGCTTGCGCATTTCCGTCAGCAGGGTGGCGCAGTGATTGTCGTCGCTGGTGCTGGGCGCGATCAGCGCCAGCAGGCCGGCGGCCGGCGTCAGGAGTATGCCCAGGGCCACCGCGCCGGCGCCGCGCGCGGCCAGCGGCCCGACATGCACGCCGGCGTCGGGCTTCTTGAAGCTGCCTTTGACGTACAGCGGCGAGCGCAGCGAGAACAGCCGAAAGCCCTTGCTGTCGGGATCGATATCCAGGTTGAGCAGTTCCTTGCGGAAGTCGATCGAGCCGGTGATGTTGACGACGGCGTTCTCGGTGTCGATCACGAACACGCGCGGCGTCATGACCCCGCGCGTCATGCCCATGTCGGCCGCGGCGCAATTGATCTTGACCTCGTCGTCGCCGAACAGCTTGCTGACCACATAGTTGCCGACATTCAGGCCGGCGATCTCCATCAGCGCGCGGCTGATCACGCCATCGTTGACCAGCAGCTTGGTCTCGCCGCTGGCGCTGCCCAGCAGGGCCGCCACGGAGTTGCCCTGGCCGGAGATCGCCACGTCGCCGTTGACCTCGCCCAGCGCCTTCTGCATGGCCTGCACGTTCGGAAACAGCTGCTTCAGGCGCAGCCGCCGCACGGCCAGGCGCACATTGCCGCTCATGGGCGCCTGGCGCCCGTCCAGCTTGAGCGTGGCGTCCAGGCTGCCGCCCGCCATGCCGAAACGCAGCGGCGCCAGGGTCAGCACGCCGTCGTCGAGCAGCACGTGCGCGGTCAGGTCGCTGATGGGCAGCCTGTCGCTGTGCACGATGCGCTCGCCGCGCAATTCCACGTCGGCGTCCATGACGCGCCAGCGGTCGGTGCGGAACTCCTGTACCGGCAGGACCTTGTCCGCCGGTTGCGCGACGGCTTTCTCGCCTTCGGCCTTGACGGACTTGGCGCCGCCCGATTGCACGCCGATCAGCGGCCCCAGGTCGGCCATGCGCAACAGGCGGGAAGACAGTTTGCCGCTCAGCCTGGGGCGCGGTTGCTGCAAGGCGAAGGTGATGTCGCCGTGCAGGTCGCTGGCGCCCACCTTGCCATTGAAATCGCGGTATTCGAAGCGCGCGCCCTGGGGGTCCTGCAGCCGGGCGACCAGGCGGCCGTCGGTGGAGTACGGCGGCGTATCGGGCAAGGTCACCCCGGTCAGGGGATACAGGTTGGCCATCGAAGCGCTGGCCAGCTTCAGGCGCAGGTCCAGCGCGCCCAGGCTCATGGGGTCGGTCAGGGTGCCCGCCACCGCGATCCGGGTCGAGCCGATGGCCACCTCGGCCTGCACCGGAAACGGTTGGCGGGCGTCGCGCAGCGCCAGCATGCCGCCGACCTTGCCCGTCCCTTCCAGCGGCAGGTCCTTGTAGCGGCCGTTCACTTGCCAGCCGAACGCGTAATCGGGCGGCGCGGCAGGCGCGGCGGCATCCGCCGCCTTGCCGCTGTCCGCCTTGCCGCTGTCCGCCTTGCCGCTGTCCGCCTTGCCGCTGTCCGCCTTGCCGCTGTCCGCCTTGCCGCTGTCCGCCTTGCCGCTGTCCGCCTTGCCGGCCGCCTTGCCGGCCGCCTGGTCCGCGGCGCCGCCGGCGGCCGGCGCTCCGGCCAGCTCGGCGAACGGCACGGGCTTGCCCAATGGGTCGGCCAGCACGTCGAGGTCGGCCTGCGCAATGGCGTCCGCATAGCGGATGGCTCCCTGGTCGAAGCCGATCGCGTCGATATCCACCTTCCAGGGCGAGGGCTCGCCCGTATCGGGCATGGTGAATTCCCAGTTGGCCACGCCATCGGCGCGGCGCTGCAGGTCGGCGCGCAAGCCGCTCAGCTGGATGCGCCGGATGACCACGCGCTGCCGCAGCAGCGGCAAGGGCGCCAGGCGGAATTCGCCGCGGCGCAGCGTCAGCAGGTTGGGATCGCGGGCCCAGACGGTGTTGACGATGGCGACATCATGGACGACGAAATGCGGCCACGGCACCCAGCCGCGCCAGCCGCCCTGCCCGGGTTCGCGCGCCCATTGCACGCTGAGGTCGCCCTGGATGGCGAACGGCCGGCCCAGCGCGGCGCTCGCCTGCTCGTTGATGGTCGGCTTCAAGCGATTCCAGTCCAGCGTGGCCAGGACCACCAGCACGGCCGCCAACAGGACCAGCACGGCGCCGGCCACTCCCAGGAAAATCTTCTTCTTGCGCGTCATCCCGCGGATCCCTTTGCCTTGCCGCCCGGGGCGGATCCGGCTGTTTATCCTTGCTTAGGGTAGCGCAGGCATGCGCGGGCGAAAAGACCGGCGCACCATCGGGATACAGCCGGCAATACTGCCTTACGTGTACTCGGCGCCCCCTCAATCGGGGCGCTGGAAGCGATAACGCGCCTGCTCGCAGGCGGCGTGATGATGACACTGGGGATGATGGTCGTTGACCATGCCGACCGACTGCATGAAGGCGTAGACGGTGGTGGGCCCCACGAAGGACCAGCCCTGCTTCTTGAGCGCCTTGGAAAGGGCCTCGAACTCGGCGGTGCAGGCCAGCACCTCGAAAGGGGCATCCGCGCCGCGCGGCGGCGCCTCGTAGCGCCAGAAGAAAGCCGCCAGCGAACCTTCCCGGTCGCGCAGGGCCAGGGCGCGCCGCGCATTGTTGATCACCGCCTCGATCTTGCCCCGGTGGCGCACGATGCCGGCGTCCTGCAGCAGCGCCTCGACCCGGCGCTCATCGAAAGCCGCCACCCGCTCCATGTCGAAGTCGGCGAAGGCGCGCCGGAAGGCCGCGCGCTTGTTCAGGATGGTGCGCCAGCTCAGGCCGGACTGGAAGCCTTCCAGGCTCAGTTGCTCGAACAGGGCGCGATCGTCGGCCTGCGGCCGGCCCCATTCGTGGTCGTGGTAGGCCACATAATCGACGGAATGATCCAGCCAGCCGCAGCGGGTCAGGCCATCGGCAAAATCGGTACGAGGGTCCATGATGCGGGGAGACAGAAAGGCAAGTTCCGGAACCACCGATGCTAGCAAATCTTCCGGAAAACTCCTGTCCTGCCCGGCATCATTCGTGCGGCGGGAAATGCGGCCCCGCGCCCAGGCGCGCCATGGCGTCGTCGGGATTGCGCAACGGGCACTCCCGCAGCGACAGGCAGCCGCAGCCGATACAGCCATCGAGCTGGTCGCGCAGTTGCGTCAGCCCCAGGATGCGCTGGTCCAGCTCCTGGCGCCAGGCACGCGACAGGCGCCGCCAGTCGGCCACGGTGGGCGCGCGCGAGGTCGGCAGGGTGGCCAGCGCCTGCGCGATCGCGGCCAGCGGCAAACCCATGCGCTGCGCCACGCGTATCACCGCCACCCGCCGCAATACGGCGCGCGCGTAGCGGCGCTGATTGCCGGCCGTGCGGGTGCTGGCGATCAACCCCTTGGCTTCGTAGAAATGCAGGGCCGATACGGCCAGCCCGGTGCGCGCGGCCACCTCGCCCACCGACAGCAAGTCCGGACGCCGGACGGCCTGCGCGGATCGCATCATCACCCACCCCAAATCCTGGTCATCGCGAAATGCTAACAGCGCGCCCGCGCCGAACGCCCACAACCCCGCGACACGCAGGGGCTTTGCGCTTGACCTCAAGCTCGCTTGAGGGTCCATAGTGGTGTCCGTCGTCGATACGTCCGCACGCCGGGCAGTGTAGACATCCAGGGCACGTTGCCCGGTCACCACGGTGCAATGAACTTATGCCCGGCCGGACGATCCTAATGCTTCGAGCATCGGCAGCATGCGCCGCGCCGCCACACCAAGGAGTACCCATGTCCGAACCCGTACGCACCGCCTCCCGCCCGGGCAAGCAGCCAGCCTCGTCCGCCGCCGAGCCGATGGCCCCGCGGCAGGCGCCGCGCTCGCGCCCCGCGGCGCGCGCTGGCGCCAACGCGTCCGGCCGGCCGCGCGATGCGATCGAGCACGAACTGGTGCGCGCCTGGAGCAACGTGTCATAGAAAACGGCCAGGACAGCCTCGTCCTGGCGCGCCAGCCGTCGCGGCCCGTCTTTATCCGTGCAACGCGAACTCCGGAATCGCCTGGGTCGCCAACGACGCCCGCGCCCGATCCAGGGCTTCGCGTATGGCGTGAAACTGCTTGCCGCCCTCGCTGCCGGCGGAAGCCGCGCTGACCCCATAGACCACCCCGTCGACCTCGAAATCGATGGCCACGGCCGTATAACCGGGCGTCAGCACGCTCCGGGTCACGAAACACCCCAGCTTGCGGCATTGCCGGACCCGCTCGCGGATATCCGCCCCCTGGTAGCCGGCGGCGAGCAGCCCGTCCTGGTTGCGCACCAGGTAGCGGTCTATTTCGTAGTCCGGCCAACGGGACAGCAGGCAGACGCCGGCGGGGCCGATGCCGAGCAGGCGCATGGCCGCCACCTTGCTCGGCACGATCTCCAGTTCGGCACGGTCGAAGTAGGTCCGCTGCAGGACCGAATAATCGCCCGAGCAGCGAACCAGATGCAGGCGGCATGCATGCCGGGAGGCAATCGGCTTGAGCACCTCCTCGATGGCGGGCGGCACGTACGGACGCGCGACCGCCTGCACCCCCAGGTCGAACGCCACCGGGCCCAGGTGCAGCTTGCGCGTATTGGGGTGGCGCACGACCAGGCCCGACTGCCGCAGCATGTCTATCCAGCGATACGCCGTCGATAGCGACAGGCCGAGCTGCTCGCTGACGTAGCGGGCCGTCACCCCGGCGCGGTTGCTGTCGCCCACCAGCAGCAGTATCGACACGCAGATCGAAAATGGCGCCATGTCAGGTCAATTCAGCAGCCGCAGGGTTTCTTTCTGCATCGCCGCCGCCGTCTCCTGCTCCGACATGTCATTGGCCAGCATTCTGTTGATGGCGCTCTCGATCTGGCCGGAACTGATCAGATCGCCGGACTTCGGCGTCAGCCCGACCCCGTCGATCCCCGGCATGGTGCCGACCGTATGGCGGCGGATGAAATCGGTGGCGCCGGGAAAGCGCTTGACCGTCTCGTTCGACGCCTGGAACTGGTCGTAGGCCGCCTGGTCGTGGTAGACCGGAAACGAGCTGATGGACGCGGCATCCAGGTAGGCGGCGAACGAGCTGGTGGAGAACAGATGCTCGACGAACGCCTTGGCGTCCTGGCTGTTCTTGCCGTCGGCGATGCACCAGCCGCGCTGGTTCTGGATCGTGCGGTTCACCTTGCCCGGCAAGGCCAGGGCCAGGGTGGAGCCCTCGTCGCGATTGGTGCGCTGGAAGGTTGCCATCGACGAGGGATTGGAGATGGTCATGGCCACCCTGCCCTGCGCCAGCGCGCGCTGGATCTCCGAGAAGCCGAAATTCAACGACCCCGGCGGCGAGTAGGCATACAGCTGCTTGTAGACCTTCAGCGCATCGATGGACGCAGGGGACTCGAAGATGGGGTTGCCCTGCGCGTCGAACGTGCTGCCGCCCATCGAGTACAGAATCATGCCGTAGGCGAAACGCGGCGAGAAATCGGTCTTGCCCGGCATGGCGATGCCGTACTTGCCATTGGCGGGGTCATTCAGCTTCTGCGCCGCGCGGATCACGTCCTCCCAGCTCTCGGGAGCCGCCAGGCCGGCCTTCTTGAAAAGGTCGGCCCGGTACATCAGGTAGGTCGGCGTGCGCGCCACCGGCACGCAGGCCACCGCGCCCCGGTAGCTCCATTGCTTGAGCGCGTCTTCATCGAAGCGGTTTTTCCCCAGACGGTCGATGAGGTCCGACACATCCGCCAGCTTTCCCCCTTTCATCCCGTCAAGCCAGGGCGCCAGCCCATAGGTCGTCCAGATGACATCGGGCAAGCCGCCCGCCGCCGCCGCGGCGGGAATCTTGAGGTAAGCGTCGTTGGGAGACATCTGCACCACGCTGACCTTGACGCCGGGATGCTTGGCCTTGAACGCGGCAGCCTCCGTTTCGAGCCATTTCTTGTAGCCTGGACGGGAGTCCGTCATCCACACGACGATGGAACCATCAGCCATCGCACAGCCGGAATACAGCAGCGACGACACCAACAGTGAAGCAACGCGTTTCATCATGTCCCCTTAGACGATTCTGGTTGAAACAGGTCGACGCCTGTCTATATGAACTTCATGGAAGCCAGCTCGGAAAACGCTGTCCTGGATGAGCTGGCAACGAGCTCATGGGCCGCGATGCCGGCCGACTCGCCCATCTGGATGCACGGTGCGGTAACACGGCAGGAGGCCTGCGCCAGCGGCGTGCTGCTGATCGCGCGGCCGATGACCAGGGCGTTCTGGATGCCCTGCGGCAAACACGACTCGTAGGGTATGCCGTAGTAGCGGTCCCCTTCCAGGGGCTCCCAGTGCGTCTGCGTATTCGAGCCGTGGAACTCGATCGGCCAGGCTGAATAGGCGACCGAGTTGGCCGGCTTGTCCCCGTCGCGCACCATGGCTTCGGTCAGGGGATGGTCATTGACGATGTTGCGCGAGTCCCGCACGCCCACCGACGACCCCAGGTCGACGATCTCGATATTGGCGAAGCCGTCCACCTCCCGCTTCAGCAGCTCGACCAGCCGGAAGGCTTCCTTGCGCGCCTCGGTCTCCACCCGGGACATATCCAGCGCGGCGGCCAGCGCATCATCGGCGGTCGATTCGAAATACACCCTGGTCGCGTTGAAATGCAGCAGCCGCTGGTCGGGATGCACATAGACGGCGACCGCGCTGCGCTTGAACGCCTCCGCCTGGCCGCTGGCATTGTGCTTCTCGATGGCCAGCCTGATTTCCGTGCGCACGTCGCGCACGCGCGGGTCCACGTCGGCCCCGATGACGCGGAACATCGACGATGCCGCCTGCACGGTGCCGTTCTCGCCGCGGCGCAAGGGCGTCGCGCACAGGCCTACCAGGGAGGCGTTGCCGGTCGCGTCGACATACGCGCGCGCCGCAAGGGAGAACGGGCCTTCCACGCCGGCCAGGTGAACGCGCGCGATCCGCTCGCCTTCCATGTCGACCGCGAACAGCCGCGAATGGAAGAAAGCCGTCACGTTGGGCGGCAGGAGTTGATCCAGCAGGTATCGCACCTTGACCGGCTCGTAAGGCAAGGCCGTGACATGGCCGTACGAGTACAGGCCATCGCAAGCCTGCGCCTTGCGCATCGCGTGCACAAACTCGTCGAACAGGCCATGCACGACCTGGGTATGGGCGGTGCCCGTCCACGCGCCGCAAATGCCGCCCAGGGTCACCTGCGTCAGCGTCCCGCCGAGCATCCCGGATGCCTCGACGAGCGCCACGCGCAACCCCCTGCGGGCCGCGCTGATGGCCGCGAAGACGCCGCTGGTACCGCCGCCCACGACGACCAGGTCATAACTGTCCTGTGGAATATCCATATTCCTACTCACGAATCCTCCTTCCGCTTTGCGGATCGAAACACATTGCATGCCTGCCCTCGAAGCGGACGCTGTAACGCTGCGCCCGGTCGAGCCGGTCCGAGCCGAAGGCCTGGACCATCGTCTCGCCGGACTCGCGCTTGAGGGAAACAATGGTCTTTCCGCCGAGATACTCGGAAGAAAGAAACAGGAACTCCCCCTGGGCGTCGGGCGTGATCTCCAGGTGGTCGGGCCTGACCCCAATGAGCAGGTCGCCGTGCGGATCGAGCGGACAACGTCCATCGCCCAGCGTCACGACGGCCTGCGCCGCGGCTTGGGAAAACTGCGCGCTCGCGACACGCATGAAATTGATCCGGGGCGAGCCAAGGAACTCCGCCGCATACGTGGTAGCCGGCTGTTCGTACAGTTCGGCCGGCGCGCCGTCCTGCTCGATGCGCCCTTCCCGCATGAGAATAACCCGCGTGCCCATCGTCATGGCCTCGGTCTGGTCATGGGTCACGTAGACAATGGTGTGGCCGAGGTCGCGGTGCAGGTCGGCGATCTCGCGCCGTGTCGAGGCCCGCAGCTGGGCATCCAGGTTGGAAAGCGGTTCGTCCATCAGGCAGATTTCCCGGCCATCGACAATGGCCCGGGCCAGCGCCACGCGTTGCCGTTGCCCGCCCGACAGCGCGCGCGGCTTCCTGTCGAGCAAGGGCGTCAGCCGGACTTTGCCGGCCGCCCGCTCGGCGGCCTCGCGCATGGTATTGAGGATACGCTTGCGGTTCGGAAACAGCCGGCCGAACAGGGGAAGCGAGTACGCATACTTCCACAGGCTCATCTTTATGGGAAACGAGATGTTCTCCCAGACCTTCAGGTGCGGATACAGCGCGTAGCTTTGAAAGACCATCGCCAGGCGCCGGTCCTTCGGCGGCACGTCCGTCATGACCGCATCGCCGATGCGAACGGCTCCGGATGTGGGTTGCTCGAGGCCGGCGATGATCTTGAGCAGCGTGCTCTTGCCGCACCCCGACTCGCCGAGTATCACCACGAACTCCCCCGGCGCGATCGCCAGGGAAATATCGTCCAGTATGGGCGAGCCGCCATACGACTTCGACACCGAATTCAGCTGGATTGCCGTGCTTGTTGACTTCATAGAGTGGTTCTCATCCTTTGACTGCGCCCGACGTCATCCCGCCCACGAAATACTTCTGGAAGAAGACGAAAAGCAGCAGGATCGGCAGCGTGGTGATGGTCCCCATCGCCATCATCAGGCCGTCGGTCAGTTCATAATCGGACGACAGGTATCCGATCGCCAGCGGCAGCGTTCGCAGGGTTTCCGAATCGAGCAGGATGAGGGCGAAGATGTAATCGTCCCAGGCCAGGATGAACGTCAGCAAGGCCGTGGCGACCACGCCGGGCTTGATCATCGGAGCCAGGATGTAGATCAGCGTCTTCATCCGATCCGCGCCATCGATGGCGGCGGAATGCTCCACCTCCTTGGGCAGTTGCTCGAAATACCCGATCATGACCCAGGTCGCGAACGGTATGGCATAGGTGGAAAGCCCCAGCACATGGCCCATGCGCGTGTTGTAGATGTTCAGCCAGACCGCGATCAGGTAGAACGGCACGACCAGGATGATGATCGGCACCATGTACGCGAACAGCACATAGGCCCGGTAGTACTTGCTGTGGCGGATCTCGAACCGCGAAAAGGCATAACCGGCCAGGATCCCGATCGGCATGGAGAACAGCACCGAAAGCACCGAGTTGACCGCGCTGTTGAAGAAAAACTGGCCGAACGATTTCTCGTACCAGGCCGACTGGATGTTCGCCATGTCGAGCGCGCCGGGCAGGATGCGCAACGGCACCTGGTAGAGCTCGTGTTCCGGCCGGATAGCGGTCAGCACCATCCAGGCGATCGGAACGAACAGCACCGCGCCGACCAGCCACGCCATCGCGGCCGGAAGCGGGAATCGGTTAATTATCCGCATGGCGTCGTCTCATCATGAAAGCGATACACAGGCAGGTCGGCGCGAGGGCGATGACGCCCAGGGCGGAGGCCTTGCCCAACGCGAACTCCCGAAAGGCCAGTTCGTAGATCATCAGCGGCAGGATCCGCGTGCTGTCCGCCGGTCCGCCATTGGTCAGCAAGGCCATCAGGGAATAGTTGTTGGCGATCTGCATCGTGCGGATCACGGCAAGAATGAGCAGCAGGCCCTTGAGATACGGAAGCGTCACGTAGACGAAGCATTGGATCGAATTGCCCCCCCGAGACCCGGGCTGCGTGATAGTCCTCGTCGCTGATGCCCTGCAAGGCCGCGAAGACCATGATCACGACGAACGGAATCCCGCGCCATGCGCTCACGATCAGCGCCGTCGCGAATGCCGTGTCGGGCGAGGACAGGAAGGGAAACCGCGCCAGCCCTTCCAGCCCCGCGCCGCCCGCGATGCCGGAGACCAGGCCGGTCTCCGGTGTCAGCAGCCATTGCCACATGTACGCCACCACCGCGACGGGTATCACCCAGGGCAGGAAGATCGCGCCCCGCAGGAACGCCCTGAACCGGGTGACGCGATCGAGCAGCACCGCGATGATGGTGCCCAGCGCCAGCTGTGGAATGACCGACAGCACGATCCACAGGAAAGTGATCCTGAGCGATCGCCAGAACTGCTCGCTGGCCAGCAGATCGCCGTAGTTCTGCAAGCCGATGAACTTCGCGCTCGACTCGCCCAGCCTCAGGTCGAAGAACGAGAACGCAATGGTGGCAAGCAACGGGACGATCACCAGCGCCGTCAGGACCAGCAGCGCGGGGCTGAGCAGCAGCATTCCCAGCCGGTTCTCTTTCATGGCGCGCCATTGATCAGTGTCGAGATTTCGCTTGCCAGCGGGTTGCCGGTTTCGTCGCGCAGGCGCGCCACGATGCCGTCGACCGCCTCGGGCGGCAGCAAGCCCCGCGCGCCGTCGGCCAGCTTGGTGGCATGGTCGAAAGGACGGTCGTAGCCGCCGAGCATCTGCTCGACGGTCCGGGTAGCCGTGCGCCCGTCCCGGCCATGGACGGTCACCGTCGCGCCGTACTTGAAGTCCTGGAACTGCGCCTTCTGGAGCCGCTCGCTGGGAACCAGGCTGATCTTGCCGTAGAGGGCCTTGACCCGCGCGTCGGTGGCGTTTTCGACCAGGTATTGCTCGTGGATGAGATCGCCATGGACATAGGCGGCGGCCACGCAGAATTTCGTGTCGAAACACAGGCCCACGTGCGTCAGCAGCCCCTGCTCGTAAGCGTCCAGGACGCCGGGTTCGAAGTCGTCGTAGCGGCCGCCCACATACAGCATGGCCGTGCTGCATTCGACCACGATCCGCTCCACGTCCTCGGGCGCGATCTCTTCGCGGATGGACATGGCGCACTCGGCCGCGGGCAGGTTGTACGCGCAACCCGCGTGCTTCTTGGTCGACAGTGTTTCGGTGTACCACTTGACGCCGATATCCCGCGTCAGCTCCTTGAAATCGATCGACTCGGACACCGTGGCGAGATAGCCCGCCGGGTGTTCCACGATGTCGCCGCGGCCCACGATATCCTGCCGGGCCATGTTGGCCGAGGCGATGGCCCACATCGCGGGCAGGCCATTGACCAGCAGCTTGGAATCGGTCGTCCAGCCCACCGGACAGTTTTCCATCGCCATGTAGCAGCTATGGCCCAAGGCATAGCCCAGCTGCCGCCTGTCCAGCCCCAGCAACCGGCCGGCCACCAGCGGCAACTCGATCTGATGGTTGGGCAGGCCGTTGCCGAGGTAAGCGCCGCGCTGGATCGCCCGCGACGTACGGCCCGCGATTTCATTGCCGATCGTCACGGCCACGATCACGTCGTTGAGCCGCAGGCCGCGCTCTTCGGCAAGCGCCCATGCCACCGGCACGACGGCGGCGCCGACGTGGCTGATGAGCACCCAGTCTTCCCAGTCCAGGAGCTGCGCCAGGCCCGAGTTGTACAGCGCCGCCGAAGCGGCGGACATGCCCGTGCCCGCGCCGAAGGCCGAACTTTCGCCGCGGCCGAACGTCGCCAGGATGGATTGCTCGAAGGACTTCGCGACCGGCAATTGCGCGCCGCCCAGTATCGAGCCGACCGTGGCGATGATCTGTTCCCGCACGATGGACCTCACGTGGACGGGAATATCCTCGTAGCGCAGGTCATGGGCGAAATCGATGAGGGGAGCCGAGCTGGTCATTGTTTTTCCTCGAGCAGGACGGCCTGCAGCAACATGGAGAAATGCATGATGTAGCGACGTTCGTGCTTCAGGAAGCCGCACTTCCCGGCCAGCACCTTGCTCATGATGGAACGCTCGCCGCTGAGCACCGTATCCCAGTCGGGCGCGCCGAGCTGGATCGTGCAATGGGGCCGATGCGCGTGCTCGCGCACGACCATGGACGGCTCCACGCACAGGTACACGGACTCTTCGCCGCGCTTGAGCTGATAGACCGTGCCCAGTACTGCTTCCAGCCTTGGCGTCAGGTATTTACGTCCGCTGCGCTGCAAGGCACTGCGGATTCTTTCTATGTCTTCGAAGAACATGGCGCGTTTCCCGTGGCAAAAGATGGCCGGAGTATTGGGGACAACGCGGCACGGCACAATTGTGCGCGGCGAGAGTTTCGCAGTTTCTGGGAATTTCCATGAAACCGCGGTTACTCCCCTATGGGACCGGCCTCGCCATCCTGCTAGGCTTGTCTGTTTTGCCGCGCGCGCCGCGGCCCGCGGCGCGCGCGCGCCGGCGCTGCTGCTTTCCCACCCATGCCGCACATTCATGCCGACGCCCTCCGCGCGCGTGGCGCATCCCGTCGCGCCGGATGCTTGCACTGTTCATGACCCCACCGCGAACGCCGGCTGACGCCCTCGCCGCGGCGGTATTCCCATCGCTTTCTGGATAACCCTCAGTGTTGCGGCGAGTTTATTTGGTAAGATGAAAACGCGCAATTGGTAATACAACTTTTGAGGATCCGATGATGGAAAGACGCAGGTTGTTATTGGGCGGCCTAGCCGCGGGTATTGCGGCGCCGCTGTTGGCCCGACGCGCGATGGCCAGCCCCCGCAAATATCCGGGCAAGCCCATCCGCATGATCATTCCCTTTCCCGCAGCCGGCGTGACCGACATTTCGGCGCGCCTGCTGGCGGCGGCGATGGCCGAGGAACTCGGGCAGACCATCATTCCCGAGAACAAGCCGGGCGCGGCGGGCAATATCGCTGCCAAATACGTGGCCGATGCCGCGCCGGATGGCTACACGATTCTTTTCAACAACTCCGCCACGCACGGCATCAACCCCACCCTGTTCAAGAGCATCAACTTCGATGCCGAACGCGACTTCACGCCCATCCTGTACTGTTCCTCCTAGCCGAACCTGTTCGTGGCGAACAAGAACTTCCCGGGCGACACGATTGCCGATTTCGTCGACATCGCCAGGCAGCAAGGCCCCGCGGTCATGATGGCGCTGGGCAGCCTGGGCAGCAGCCAGCACATGGCCGCCGAATTGCTGCGCCACGTCACGGCCACCCAATTCACCACCGTCCCGTACCGCGGCGGCGCGCTGGCCTTGCAGGATCTGATCGGCGGCACCGTGCAGACGCTGTGCGACGGTTATCCGTCGTCCATCCAGCACATCCGCCGCGGCACCATCAAGGCGCTGGGCGTCACTTCCCCGGAACGCATACCGAGCGCGCCCGACATCCCCGCCGTGGCGGAAACCCTCCCGGGCTACAGTGCCTACGGCTGGTTCGGGCTGGTAGGCCCCGCGGGCATGGACGCGGACGTGGTCGCCGTGCTGAACCAGGCCGGCAACAAGGCGCTGCAGGATCCCGAACTGCGCTCCCGTTATGCTGAGGTCGGTGCTACCTTGCACGGCGGCCCCCCGGAAGTGTTCAAGCAGCACATCCAGGACGAAATCAAACGCTGGCGGGAGATCATCATCGCGACCAACGCCAAGCCCGAATAACAAAGGATTCCCACTTGAGCTCGACGAAACGACCTGCCTCCCGCGCTGACGAAATCACCCAGGAACTGGTGCGGATGATTCAACTGGCCGACGCCCGTCGAATCGCGAAACTGCCGACCGAAATGGAGCTGGCCGCCCAGCTGGGTATCAGCCGTCCGGTGATACGCGAGAGTCTTTCGAGACTGGAATCGCTCAACATGGTGACGCGCCGCCAGGGTTCCGGCCTGTACATCGTTGCGCCGGAAAAGCGCAGCCCCGAAGCGCTGGTGCTGCTGGAGCAATCGGCGCCGCTGTCGCCACGCTCCATCGCCGAAGCGATGTCGGTGCGCGCGATCCTGGAACTGGAAACCGGCCGCCTGGCCGCGCTCAACCACCGGCAAGTGGACCTGGACCGGATGGCGGCCGAAATCGAGCGGCTGGCGGCCACCGGCGCGCGGGGCCTGGAGGCCGCCGAGGCCGACGAGGCGTTCCACCGGGCGCTGTCGGACGCGGCCGGCAACGTCACCCTGAGCCAGGTGCTGGATCTGTTCCTGCGCCTGTCATGGCGCCGGCGCGTCGAGTATTTCTCGCAGCCCAAGCTGGGTAAACAATCAATCATCGAGCACCAGGAGATCCTCAACGCCGTGGCGTCAGGCGACCCGGATGCCGTCAGCACGGCCATCCGGACCCACCTGAACAGCGCGGAACGCTTCTGGGACTCGAAATACGTAAAGAAGAAATCATGATACTGACGGACGAACAACAAGGTCTGTTGAACGGCGACGCCGGCGACGTCGTTGCGAAGTACTTCACCTGGCTGGTCGAATGGGGCCGCTTGATGGGCGCGCAACGACTGGTCAAGGTCGACAGCGTGCACACTTCCGGTATCACCGCGCAAGGCAGGGTCGCCGGCGCGGTAAGCCCCGAAGCCCGCAAGAAAACCCTCGAACAAGTCATCGAGTTCACCAGCGTCCGCATGCGGGCGCCGACTGCCACCCACGTGGCGCGCGTATGCGTGGAGGACGACAAGGGCGGCGGCCTGTCGGCGGAGGACCAGGCATTCCAGAAGCTGGTGATAGACCGGGCGCGCGACGCGGGCATCCAGCTGACCTGGACCTGCGCGCCGTACATCGCGGGCATACTGCCCAGCAAGAACCAGATCTGCGCCTGGACCGAGTCCTCGGCGGTCGTCTACATCAATGCCATGGTCGGAGCCCGATCCACCCGCAACGGCACCGAAAGCGCCATCGCGGCGGCCATGTCCGGCTGGTTCCCCGAGTTCGGCGTGCTGCTGGAAGAAAACCGCCAGGCCGATCTCATCGTGGAAGTCGAGGCCGCCCCTTCCGAGGAACTGTGCGACTGGGGCTTCCTGGGCTATTTCGCCGGCGAAGTATCGGGCCTGCGAACCCCGGTCCTCGATCAGCTGCGCGCGCCGTCCCTGGAAGAAGCCAAGCAATTGTCCGCCGCGGTGGCCACCGGCGGCGGCTGCACCATGTTCCATATCGCCGGCGTCACCCCCGAGGCCCCCACGCTGGACGCCGTGGCCAGGCGCCCGCTGTCGCGCATCCACTACAGGGCGGCGGACCGCACGCGCATCGCTGCCAAACTGAACACCCTGACGAGCGAACGGATCGATTACGTCGTGCTGGGCTGTCCGCACGCCACCTTGCACGAGATCCAGGTCATCGCCAGCCAGCTGGAGGGCCGCCGCGTCTGCCCGAGCGTGCGCCTGGAAGTCTGGACGGCCTGGGCAGTGCGCGCGGTCGCGCAGCGCATGGGGCTGGTCGATGTGATCGAACGGGCCGGCGGCAAGGTGCTGACCGACTCGTGTCCCTCGATCACCCGCTCCGGCCATGGCCGCCGCATGGTCACCAATGCGGTCAAGCAAGGCAACTATCTACAGGGAATGACCGGCCACGAGGTCGCCGTCGGCAAACTGACCGACTTGGTTTCCGCGGCGCTGACCGGCACTTGGCAAGGACTTTGACATGCTCACTATCGATACGGCGTCCCGCACTTTTCACTGCAAGACCTGGGTGACGGGCCAGACACAGGGCAAGGCGGTCATCGCTCGCGAACGGATCTCGTTCTGGGGCGGCTTCGACCCGCAGACCGGCAGGATCGTGGACCCCTATTCCTCCCTGCGCGGACGCGACATCTCCGATTGCGTCCTGATCCTGCTGTCCTCGAAAGGCTCGTCCGGAACATCGGGCATGCTCTCGCTGGCGACGCGCGCCGGCCACGCGCCCGCGGCGATGATCCAGGTAGAGATGGACCCCGTGACCGTCATGGGCTGTCTCGTCAACAACATTCCCTTGCTGCAGGCGACCGGATTCGATCCGTTCGAGCAGATCCAGGACGGAGACCTGGTGCGGATAGACGGCGAGAACGGTACGATCACCCTCGCCCCCGGGCAAGCCTGATACCGTCCCCTCCACCAAAGGTACCCCTATGTCCCAACCCTATCTGCAGGTCATCGCGCACTATCACGCCCAGCCAGGCGCCCAGGAGCAAGTCGGTGCGCTGCTTGCCCGGCTGGCGGAACACACCCGCACCGAACCGGCGAATCTGTATTACGAGTACTTCCAGTCGGGAAGCGATCCGTGCCACTTCGTCATCCTGGAAAAGTATCGCGACATGCACGGCCTGGATGAGCATCGCCAGACCGCGCATTTCCAGGCAATCGGCATCGGCCAGATCATTCCCCTGCTGGCCAGGCGCGAGGTCGAAAGCCACATGGTCACCCCGGACAGCTGACGCCGCCCGGGGTCCGCGCGCACCGCCGCAACGGCGGCGTGCGCGGCGCCGGCAGCGTCAGAACGCCTCTTCGTAGAGTCGCGTGGCGTCGGCCAGCGTGACATCGCGCGGATTGTTCCCCAACAGGCGCTGTTGCTGCAGGGCCAGCCCGGCCAGCGCCGGGATGTCCGCCGCCGTGACGCCGACCTGCGCCAGCCGCGTCGGCAGTTCCAGCGCCCCCGCCACCTCGGCCATCGCCTGCACGAACGCGGCGGCCTTTTCCGCCACGCCGTCGGCATACCCCGGCAGGATCACGTCCGCCAGCTCCGCGTACTGGGTCTCGCAACGCAGCGAATTGAACCGCAGCACCGGCCCCAGCACCAGGGAGTTGGACAGCCCGTGCGGCACATGGAATGCGCTGCCCAACGGATAGGCCAGCGCATGCACGGCGCCCACCGGCGCATTGGCGAACGCCTGGCCCGCCAGCATCGCGCCCAGCAGCATGTCCTGCCGCGCCGCCAGGTCGCCGCCGTCGCGGCAGGCGAGCGGCAACGCGCGAAACAGCAACCGCAACGCTTCGCGCGCCAGGGCGTCGGAAATGGGATTCTTGAGCACCCGGCTGGTATATGCCTCGGTCGCGTGCACCATGGCGTCGATACCGGTGGCCGCGGTGATGGCCGGCGGCAGGCCCAGCGTCAAGGTGGCGTCCAGGACGGCCAGGTCGGCATACAGCACAGGCGAGATGACGCCGGCCTTGGCGCCATCGCCGGTCGTCACGACGGCGATCGGCGTGGCCTCCGAGCCGGTGCCCGCCGTGGTCGGCACCTGCACCAGCGGCAAGCGCGGCCCCGCGACCAGGCCTATGCCATAGGCTTGGCGCAAGTCCTGCGTCGTCCCGGCGAATGCGGCAGCCAGCTTGGCCACATCCATCGAAGAACCGCCACCAAAGCCCACGATCACCTGGGCCCGGGCATCGCGCGCCGCAATGATGGCGCGCTCGACCACCGACTCCGGCGGATCCGCGACCACCTCATCGAACATGGCCACCGTATGGCCCGCGCTGGCCAGCGCGTCGCGCAGCCGGCCCGCCAGGCCCAGTGAAACCAGCGCGCCATCCGTCACCAGCAGGACGCGGCTGGCGCCCCATCGGGCCGCCAGCGTCTCTCCCAGGGCGTCGCTGGCGCCAGCGCCGACCAGCGTCCTCGCATGCGTACAGAACTCAAACATCGCCACCTCGCTCAGAACAGGCTGAAGTCCGCGCGCCGACGCACGGCATCCGCCCGCGCGGCGCGACTCGGAAAACCAGCTTAGCAGGCTGCGGGATCGCGCAGGCAGGCAGGCGCGGCGGTTTCCCAATTGTCGGGAAACCGCGTCGCGGCAAGCGGATATCGAAGGCGGGAAGATGGCCGCGCGCAACAACCAGGCGCACCGCATGAAAAAGGCCAGCAAGAAAAAAGCCGCTTCCATGAGCGGCTTTTTTCTTGCTGGCCTTGTTGCTGACCTTGCTTGCTGAATCTGGTTGGTGGGTCGTGCGCGACTCGAACGCGCGACCAACGGATTAAAAGTCCGCTGCTCTACCAACTGAGCTAACGACCCGACCGAAGCCAGGAATTATGACGGATTTCCAGCCCTGTGTCAAAATCGGCCGGGTGCAAAAGCCAAGCCGCCCGAGGGCGGATTGGCGGGATGCGGGCCCGGCCACCGCCGGACGCGTACTGCCGAGGCTTACCAGGCGGCGACCACGGCGCCCTTGTACTTGCCGAGGATGAACTCCTTGACCGGCGCGCTCTGGTAGATGGAAACCAGCTTGCGCAGGTCGGCGCGGTCCTTGTCCTGCTCGCGCACCACCAGAACGTTGGCATAGGGCGATTCGGCCGATTCGCGCACCAGCGCATCCTTGCTCGGATCCAGGCCGGCTTCCAGCGCGAAATTGGTGTTCACGGCGGAAGCGTCGGTGTCGTCCAGCGAGCGCGGCAGTTGGGCGGCGTCCAGTTCGATGAAGCGCAGCTTGCGCGGATTCTCCACCACATCGATCGGCGTGGCCTTCAGTCCGGCCTCCGGACGCAACTTGATCAGGCCATGCTCCTGCAAGAGCAGCAAGGCGCGCCCGCCGTTGGTGGGATCGTTGGGGATGCCGATGCGCGCGCCGTCCTTCAGCTCGTTCAGGTTCTTGACCTTCTTGCTGTAGACGCCGATGGGGAAGATCACGGTCTTGGCGATGCTGACCAGCTTGTAGCCGCGGTCGGCATTGGCGTTGTCCAGGTACGGCTGGTGCTGGTAGCTGTTGGCGTCGAGGTCGCCGGACGCCAGCGCCACGTTGGGCTGCACGTAGTCCGAGAACTCGATGACCTGGATATTCAGGCCCTGCTTGGCGGCCTCCTGCTTGACCACCTCGAAGATCTGCGCGTGCGGGCCGGCGGTCACGCCGATCTTCAGCGGCTTGTCCTGCGCCAGCGCAGGCTGCGCAAACACGGCGGCGCCCAGGGCAAACGCGGCGAGAGTTTTCAGGAACTTGGTGCTCATGTTGCGATATTCCCAGATACGGAGTGATGAAAAGAATCGTGCGGGATTCAGCGATGCGACATGCGGCGCACCAGCCAGTCGCCCAGGCTCTGGACGACCTGCACCAGCGCGATCAGCACGACCACGACAGCCAGCATGACTTCAGGCAGGAAGCGCTGGTAGCCATAACGGATGCCCAGATCGCCCAGGCCGCCGCCGCCGATGGCGCCGGCCATGGCCGAGTAGCCGATCAGGCTGACGATGGTGACGATGGTGGCGGCCACCAGGCCAGGCAGGGCCTCGAGCAGCAGCACCTTGCAGATGATCTGCAAGGGCGAAGCGCCCATGGCGCGCGCCGCGGTGATCAGGCCTGGGTCCACTTCGCGCATGGCGTTCTCGGCGACGCGGGCCATGAAGGGAATCGCCGCCACCGCCAGCGGAACAATGGCTGCGGTGGTGCCGATGGAGGTCTGCACCAGCAGGCGGGTGAACGGGATGATGGCCACCATCAGGATGATGAAAGGCACCGAGCGCGTGCCGTTGACGACGGCCGCCAGCACCCGGTTGACCGCCAGGTTCTGCAGCATGCCGCCGCGTCCAGTGACGATGAGCAGCACGCCCAGCGGAATGCCGACCACCACCGAAATGGCGCCGGACACGCCGACCATCAGCAGGGTCTCATGCAGCGACGTGATAAGCAGATCGATCAGTTGCGGGCTCATGGGCGATTTCTTCTACGGTGATTTCACGGGCGGCCAGCGCGGCGAGCGCGTCCTTGACCGCGTGCGGCGCGCCTTGCGCCAGTACGAACAGCGTGCCGACGGCCACGCCCTGGATGTCCTCGACGCGCGCCTGCACCAGGCTCACGTCCAGCGCGAACTCGCGCGCCAGGTCCGACCAGAGCGGCTCGCCGGCGGCCACGCCCTTGAGCGACAGGCGCCACAGGCGCACGGCGCGGCCGGGCTCGGCGGCCGCCAGCGCGTCGATGCGCTGCTTGACGGCGGCCAGGGTGGCCTCGCTGAGATCCGACGCGGTCGCGGCCGAGACCATAGCGCGGGTGACTTCGTGCCGGGGCGCGGCGAACACTTCGCGCGTGCTGCCCAGCTCCACCACCTCGCCATGCGACAGCACGGCGACCCGGTCGCAGATCTCGCGCACCACTTCCATCTGGTGGGTGATCATCACCACCGTCACGCCCGTCTTGCGATTGATATCGCGCAGCAGCGCCAGGATGTTGTGGGTGGTCTCGGGGTCCAGCGCCGACGTCGCCTCGTCGCTGAGCAGCACGTCGGGGTCATTGGCCAGGGCGCGCGCGATGCCCACGCGCTGCTTCTGCCCGCCGCTGATCTGGCTGGGATAGCGGTCGCGCAGGTGCTCCAGGCCGACCAGCGCCAGCAGCCGCTCGACCCTGGCGGGAATCTCGGCGCGCGCCACGCCGGCGATCTCCAGCGGCAGGGCCACGTTGCCGTACACGGTACGGCGCGCCAGCAGGTTGAACCCCTGGAACACCATGCCGATGCGGCGGCGCTGGTTGCGCAGCTGCGCCTCGCCCAGCCCCACCAGGGCCTGGCCGCCAATGGCGATGCTGCCCTGGTCCGGGCGCTCGAGCAGGTTGATGCATTGAACCAGCGTACTTTTGCCCGCGCCGCTCGGCCCGATGATGCCGAACACCTCGCCCTGCTGGATGTGCAGGTTGATGCCCCGCAGCGCTTCGAAGCGGCCATGCGGGGTGGCGTACGTCTTGGATAGATTTTCGATATGAATCATGGCATGCGATTGTGAATCGCCGCTCTTCTTAAGAGAACGACTGTTTATTCCTCTTTTTATAACTATTAGTTATATAAAATGGATAAGACCCGATGCGTGCCGGCAACGGGCCGGCGACGCATCGGGTCGGAAGGGAACGCGCCGGGCACCAGGCCCGGCAGGCGTCAACGAGCGCGCGAGATGCGGACTTCAGCGCCGCGGCGCTTCACTTCCAGCCCTTCGGAAGGCAGGATGCGCAGTCCTTCCAGCCCCTTGATATAGCTGGAACCCTGCATTTGCATTACGCGGATTTTATTGCGCATGACCACCGGATTGTGGACCGGCATGCCGAACATCCAGACCTCGTCCAGGATACGCGCCGAGTTGAACTCGCCCGTGTGCTGCGCGGCCGGGCCGAGACAGAGCATGTGGCCTTCGCGGCCGAACACGGGGTAGCGGTCCAGTTCGCACTCGACGGTCCAGGTCGTGCCGCCCTCGTAGCGGTGGCCGGTGTTGAGGTCCCACCAGGCGTCGCCCTTGGGCAGATAGACGCGCACCTGCTTGCCCGGCTGCGTCACCGGCGCGACCAGCAAGGCCGGCCCCAGCAGGTATTGCAGGTCCCAGGCATGCGCATGCGGATCGTGCGGGAACGACATGGCCATCGAACGCTGCACCGGCAGGCCGGTACGCGCCGAGTCCTCGATGGCGCCGAGCACGTAGGGAATCAGGCGGTAGCGCCACTGCATCCAGGTGCGGGCATGCGCCAGGGCTTCTTCGCCGAAGGCGTCGGGCAGCAGGCCAGGGACGCCCTGGAAGCTGAAATTGGCCGACAGCACGCAGGCCCCCAGCCAGCGCAGGTACAGCTCGGCGGTCATGCCCTCGAGCGGCGCCTGCGCCGAACCCAGCGCATGCACCTGCACCGGCACGCCGCTCGCGCCGATCGACAGCGCGGTGCGCAGGCTGTGCTCCAGCCCGGCCCAGTCGTTGGTCACGCGCGGGCCCACCTGCCACGGCAGGCGCTGCGCCGCCGGGAACAGGTCGGTGCTGGGCACCACGCCCTCGGGCGGCACTTTCAGGCCGGCCACCGCGTCGAACAGCGCACGGCGGGCCAGCAGCGGATACATGGTGCGCAGCGCCGGGCCGGTTTCGCCGTTGCGCGCCGACACGCCATCGGGAATCGCGATCTGCGCGTCGCAGGCCGGCGCGTCCAGGCCGTCCTCGATCAACTGGCGGTGCCGCTCCACCCACATCGCGTAAGCGTCGCGATACGACAGATCCAGCAGGCCGTAGGGCTGCCCGCCGGTGGCGGCGTTGCCGTCGAACACCTGGGCGCTGCCATCGTCGCGCGTCAGCAGCCAACCGCGGTCTTCCAGCTCTTCGAACAACAGGCTGGATTTCAGCACGCCCGGAAAACCGCTCGCCGCCACATGGACATGATGCTTGTGGAACAGCGCCAGCATCTGGCGCGCGTCGGGGAAGCGCTGGGCATCCCACTCGAGCACCGGCTTGTCGGCCTGGAAGCTCCAGGCCGCCGGCAAGGCCAGCGTCACGGCATCCAGCGCAATCTGCTGATCGCGCAGGCGCGCCACCAGGGCCGCCGTCTCGGTCGGCATCTGGCCGTCGGCCTGCTGCAGCCATGCGCCCATCGCCCACAGCACCGGCTGGCCGGCGCGGCCGGTCAGCGCGGTGTACTGGTTGAGGATCTCGGCCGGCTCGCCGACGAACAGGAACAGGTCCAGCACCGGGTCGTCGATGGTGAGCACATAGGCGCCCTCGGCGGGCTCCAGGCCCACCGCGTGCTCGACGCGCCGCATCGTGTTGGCGTACACGCCCCAGCCGCGCGGGCTCCAGGCCAGCGGCAAGGCGCGATGCTCGGGGTCATCGGACACCACGGCTTCGCCGCGGCGGTTGAGATCTCCCGGCGTTTCGCCCAGGCCATAGACGGGCTCGGCGCCCTCCAGGCCCAGGCCCACGGTCCACACGGCCTCGTCGGTTTCGTCGAGCGCGTTGTGGCCGAACGCGGGCGTATGCGCGGACACTTCGGAAGCAAAGACTTCCTGGTCGCCGCGATACAGTTTCACGCGCACGGGATCGGAGAGCACCTCAAGCGTGGTATCGCCCTGGGCGATACGCCAGCCGCCGCCGTCGTCGCGCGGCGTCAACGTCGCCTCGCCCACGGCCTCCTGGCGCGCCAGCAACATTTCAGCCACGGCGCGCGCACGCGCGCTGGATTTTTCATCGGTGAGGAGACTCGCCTCGCCACAACGCAGGCGGTATACGCCCGGCGCGTGCGCTTCGACTACCAGGTGCAAGCCGTCGCCCGCGTCGAAGTCGATGCGGCTAGGGCGGGACGTCAACAACTCGACGGTGTCGAGCTGGGTAGTATGAGCAAAGTCGAACTTCGGCGGCACAGAGCATCCCCCGGCTTTAGCCAAAAAACCATTAAAAGACGCTATTTTGACGGATTTGGGCCCTGAAATAAACTCGCCCCCTCATTTTGAGGGTGCCGGCATGCCGTAGGCGGCGCTTCAGGCGCCATTTTGCGGCCTGAGCAGTCACTTACTTCCAACCCCCGCAAAATCGCCAATCACCGCTATCGTTCAGCTTATATCGGTGTTTCGGGCCCTATTTTGCCGCCAACCCCGGCCGATTATGCGCCCACTGCGCCGCGCGTGGTCGGCAATAGATGCGACACCATTTTATTTTCATCGTGGCGCGATTTGCGCCAGCAAGTCGGTTTCGAGCGGCCCGGGCTCGCCGCAGAGGCGCGCCGCGATCACGTCGCCCATCAGCGCCGCCCAGCTCAGCCCGCGCGATGCGTATCCCGCCGCCAGCCACAACCCCGGCGCATGGGCGAGCGGCCCGGCCGCCGGCAACCGGCCCGGCAGCACGGCGCGCCATCCCGCCCAGCCGGGCAACGAACCGGGCTGCAGGGACGCGAAGGCGGCCGGCGCCTGGCCCAGCAGGCCCGCGGCCTTGTCCAGGTTGACGCGCTGGCCTTCGGCGCCGGTCAGCGCCTGCGCGGCGCCATGCACATAGGTGCTGCCGGCCACGCACCAGCCGTCCACGGCGGGCAGCAGGTATCCCTCGCCGCCGACGACGCAGCGCGGCCCGCCGGACAGGGCCTCGGCCGGCAGCAGGGTCACTTCGCCGGCCAGCGCGTGCATCCGGGCCAGCCGCGGCAAGGGTTCGAGCAGGCCGCTGTCGGCCAGCAGGCGCGGCGCGTCGGCCGCATTGGCCAGGACCACCACCGGCGCCTGCGCCACCTGCCGTCCCTGCGCGTCGAGCACCTGCCACTGGGCGCCGTGGCGCCGCAGCCGCGCAGCCTGCGCCGCGATCGTGCTTATGCCCTCGCCCGCCAGCAGCGCATCGATGAGCGCGCCCGGCCGCACCAGCATGCCGTCGGCGAAGAACACGCCGCCGCGCGCCACCGGCAAGCCGGCCAGCGCCCCCGCCTGGTCGCGGTCCACCATGCGCACCCAGTCGGCCGGAAATTGCAGGATCTGCAGCGTCTGCGCCAGCGCCGCCGCGCGGCCGGCATCGCGCTCGAGCTGCACGGTGCCGCAGCGCCGGGGCGCGGCCGGCGCCGGCAGGTCGCGCCAGCGCAGCCAGGCGCGCTGGCTGCCCGCGCGCGACAGGCGCGCACGCGGATTGTCGTCGCGCGCGATGACCGGCGTCAGGGCCGCGGCGGCATGGCCGGCGTGCGACGCAAGGCCCGCCAGCCGCGCCGCATCCAGTACCGTCACGGCCCGGCCGCGCAAGGCCAGCGCATGCGCCACCGCCGCGCCGGCCAGCCCGGCGCCGACCACCAGCACCGGCGCGCCGTCATCATCGGGCGCATCGTCGGGTGTCGCCACCCCAGGCAGGCGCTGGCCCAGCGTCATGTGCCACTTGCCGCCAAAGCCCGGCGCGCGCCGGACGGCAAAGCCCGCCTGTTGCAGCGCCTGCCGCACCTGCCCGGCGCTGCACCAGGAGGCCAGCGTGGCGTCCGGCGCTGCCAGCCGCGCCAGGGCCTGCAGCATGTGCGGGTCCCACATGGCGGGATTGCCGCGCGGCGCGCAGCCGTCCAGGAAGTAGGCGTCGACGCGCGCCGTCAGGCGCGGCGCCAGCTGTTGCGCCGCGCCGAAGCCCAGCGTCAAGGTCAGCGCGCCGCCTTCGAACTCCAGCCGGTGCAGCCCGGGCAGCAGCGGGGGCCACTGCGCGGCCAACTGGGTGGCCAGCGCCTGCAGTCCCGCCGGCGCATGGGCGCGCAGCACGGCCAGCAGATCCTCGCGCGCAAACGGGTGTCCCTCCAGCGACAGCATGTGCAGGCGGCGCGGCCGCGCCGGATCGTCACGCCAGGCTTGCCACAGGGTGAGAAAATTCAGCCCCATGCCGAAGCCCGTCTCGCAGACGGTAAAGCGCGCCCGGCCGCGCCAACGCTGCGGCAGGCCGTTGCCCCGCAGAAAAACATGCTCCGCCTGGCCGGCCGCGTCGTCGCGCGAGTGATAGACATCGCCATAGGCGGCGCTGTACAGGCGGCCCTGTTCGTCATGGACGACGACGGCGGGCTGCAGGGGCGCATACGGGGCAGACATGGCGGCAGGAAAGATCCGACTATTCAAAGGTTTGCCACTATAAAGCCATCGCCGGCCGTTGGATAAGCACCACGCCGTTGCAACGAAATACCTGGCAGCGGGCCCGAATTCTCCCTGGTTGCGGAATGCGTTGCGAGCATGGGCTTACACTTGGGCTATGCAGACCTCCGCCCAACGCTCCCCTGCCTCCGCCACCCTGGACCTCGGCGCGGCCGTCGACGCAGCCGTCACAGCGGCCCATGCAGGCGCCGCCATTCTGCAGTCGTACGCGCACCATCGCTCGGATCTGGTCATCGACCGCAAGGCGCGCAACGACCTGGTCTCGCAGGCCGACCGCGAGTCCGAGGCCGCCGTCATCAGCGTATTGCGCGAGCGCACGCCGCAGTTCGGCATCGTGGCCGAAGAAACCGGCGGCGCGGCGCAAGGGCCGGCAACCTGGTACATCGACCCGCTGGACGGCACCACCAACTATCTGCACGGCATCCCGCACTACGCGGTGTCGATCGCGCTGGTCGCCCACGCGGGCACGCGCGTGGTGGCGGGCGCCGACCTGCAGGAAGACACGCCGGTCATCGGCGTGGTCTACGACCCCAGCAGCGAAGAGCTTTTCACCGCCGTCCATGGCATCGGCTCGTGGCTCAACGGCCATCGCATCTCGTGCTCGCGCACGTCGACGCTCGACGATGCCGTGCTGGCCACGGGCTTTCCGTTCCGCGATTTTTCCTTCGCCCACCAGTACATGCCGATGCTGCACGATGCCATCCGCCGCACCCGCGGCGTGCGCCGCATGGGCGCGGCGGCGCTGGACCTGGCCTGGACGGCCTGCGGCCGCTACGACGGCTATTGGGAAATGGGCCTGGCGCCGTGGGATGTCGCGGCCGGCACCTTGCTCGTGCGCGAGGCCGGCGGCGTGTGCACCGACATGATGCGACAGCAGTCGTGGCCCAGCGGCGGCCGCGTGGTGGCCGGCAACCGGCACATCCACGGCGCGCTGTTCGACATGGTCAGCCCGCACCTGGACGCGCCCGCGCCCGATTCCAGCCAGGCCTGAGCGCCCGCGCGGCCCGCGCTAGCTTCCCGCCTCGGGCCGCAGTTCGCGCCGCAGGATCTTGCCCACGTTGCTCTTGGGCAGTTCGTCGCGGAATTCCACGTGGCGCGGACGCTTGTAGCCGGTCAGCCGCTCCTCGCACCATTGCAGCACCGCTTCGGCCGTCAGGGCCGGATCCTTCTTCACGACGAATACCTTGACCGCCTCGCCCGAATGCTCGTCGGGCACGCCGATGACCGCGCACTCCAGGACACCCGGATGCGCCGCGATGACGGCCTCGACTTCATTGGGATACACCTTGAAGCCCGACACCGCGATCATGTCCTTCTTGCGGTCGACGATGCGCGTGTAGCCGGCCTCGTCCATGATGCCGATGTCGCCGGTCAGGAAGAATCCGTCGGCCGTCATGACGTTGCGCGTTTCCTCGGGCTTCTGCCAATACCCCAGCATGACTTGCGGGCCGCGGATCGCAACCTCGCCACGCTCGCCCAGCGGCACCGGCGCACCGTCATCATCGAGAATGGCCACGTCGGTCGATGGCAGCGGCAGGCCGATGGAGCCCGAATAGGTCTTGGCGTCGGTGGGGTTCACGGTGGCCACCGGCGAGGTCTCCGACAAGCCGTACCCTTCTATCAGCGGATGGCCGGTCAGCTCCAGCCACCGCTCGGCGACCTGGCGCTGCACCGCCATGCCGCCGCCCAGGGTCAGGCGCAGGTCGGTGAAATCCAGCTTGGCGAAATCCGGGTTGTTGACCAGGGCGTTGAACAAGGTATTGACGCCGGGGAAGATATTGACCGGCGCCTGGCGCCAGGCAGCGATCAGCGCCGCCTGGTCGCGCGGATTGATGACCAGCAGATTGCGCATGCCGGCATGCATGCCGTAGAGGCCGCAGACCGTCATGGCGAACACGTGGTACAGCGGCAGCGCGCTGATGATCGTCAATTGCCGGCCATGCAGGTCGTGCAGCACCGGCTGCGCCACGGCTTCGGTCTGCAGCACGTTGGCTACCAGGTTGCCATGCGACAGCATGGCGCCCTTGGGTACGCCGGTGGTGCCGCCGGTGTACTGCAGCACGGCCAGGTCGTCCATGCCCAGTGCGGGCGGCGTGAACGTGGCGCGCGCGCCGTCGCGCAAGGCATCCGGCAGGCGGTGCGCCCCGTCGATGCGCCACGGCGGAACCAGCTTCTTCACATAGCGCGCCGCCAGGTTGACCAGCGGCGCTTTCAGGCCTCCCAGCAAGTCGCCAGGGCCGACCACCACGACATGCGACAGCGCGCCGCGATCGGGCACCGCCTGCAGCGTGTGCGCGAAATTCTCCAGGATGACGATCGTCTCGGCGCCGCTGTCGAGCAGCTGGCGCTGCAATTCGTCGGCCTTGTAGAGCGGATTGACGTTCACCACCACCATGCCGGCGCGCAGCGTCCCCAGCAGGCACACCAGGTAGGCGGGCACGTTGGGCATCATCAGCGCCACGCGCGCGCCGCGCGCCAGGCCGCGCCCCTGCAGCCAGGCGGCGAAGTGCCGCGCATGGGCATCCTGTTGCGCATAGGTCATGTCCGAGCCCATCGAGCGGCAGGCCACCTGGCCGGCATGGCGCCGGCAGGCCTGGTCCAGCAGGTCGGTCAGCGACGTGTAGTCCTGCGGCGAAATCTCGTGGGGAACCCCCGCGGGATAGTGGGCGAGCCAGGGGCGCAGCATGGTGTTTGCCTCCATTAATTCGAGTTTTGTTTGATGATAACCTTGTTGCCTCGGACTTCCGCATGGAGCCCACGGCATGAAACTGATCGAACCCATCGTCGCGTGGCGCCAGGATATCGCCGCCATACGCCGCGACATACACGCGCACCCCGAACTGGCATTCGAGGAATTCCGCACCGCCGACGTGGTGGCGGCCAGGCTGCAGGAATGGGGCATCGAGGTCGACCGCGGCCTGGGCGGCACGGGGGTGGTCGGCATCATCCGCGGCACGCGCGAAGGCGCGCGGGCGGTCGGCCTGCGCGCCGACATGGACGCCTTGCCCATGCAGGAAGCCAACACTTTCGAGCACGCCAGCCGCAATCCGGGCAAGATGCACGCGTGCGGCCACGATGGCCATACCGCCATGCTGCTGGCCGCGGCGCGCTTCCTGTCGCAGCAGCGCGATTTCGCCGGCACCGTGTACGTGATCTTCCAACCGGCCGAGGAAGGCGGCGGCGGCGCCAAGCGCATGATCGACGATGGCCTGTTCACCCGCTTCCCCATGGAAGCGGTATTCGGCATGCATAACTGGCCGGGCATGAAAGTCGGCCAGTTCGGCCTGACCGCCGGGCCCATCATGGCCTCGAGCAACGAGTTCGCGATCCACATCAAGGGCAAGGGCACGCACGCCGGCATGCCGCACCTGGGCGTCGATCCGGTCATGGCGGCGGTGCAGCTGGCGCAATCGCTGCAGACCATCGTCACGCGCAACCGCAACCCGCTCGACGCCGCCGTGCTCAGCATCACCCAGATCCACACCGGCAGCGCCGACAACGTGGTGCCCAACGAGGCCGTCATGCGCGGCACGGTGCGCACCTTCACGCTGGAAACGCTCGACCTGATCGAGCGCCGCATGGGCGAAATCACGCGCCTGACCTGTGCCGCCCTCGATTGCGAGGGCGAGCTGGAATTCCGGCGCAACTATCCGCCCACCATCAACCACCCCGCCGAATCGGCGTTCTGCGCCGGCGTCATGCGCGGCATCGTGGGCGCGGAGAACGTCAACGACCACGTCCAGCCCACCATGGGCGCGGAGGACTTCGCCTTCATGCTGCAGGACAAGCCCGGCTGCTACGTCTGGATCGGCAACGGATCGGGCGACCACCGCGACGCCGGCCATGGCGCCGGCCCCTGCATGCTGCACAACGGCAGCTACGACTTCAACGACGAACTGTTGCCGCTGGGCGCCACCTACTGGGTAGAGCTGGCGCGCCAGTGGCTGGCGCGCCCCTGAGCCGGCCAGGCCCCTAGGGCAGCGCCAGGCAGGCGTCCAGGAAGCGCTGGGTAGCGCGCGCCGCGGCGCTGGCGTGCGGCGCCAGGATGCTGAGCGTGCGCGTCAGCGGCCGCGGCAGCAGCCGCAGCGTCGCCAGCGAGCCGTCTTCGTGCCGCACCGACATGATGGAGACGAAGCCCACGCCCAGGCCGGCGCGCACCGCCTGCTTGACCCCTTCCACGCCCGCCAGCTCCAGCCCCACGGCCGGCGCCAGCCCCGCGCTGGCGAAGGCGCGCTCGACCAGCCCGCGCACGCCCGAACCCGGCTCGCGCGTGACCTGGGGCCAGGCCGCCAGGTCGCGCAGCGTGGCCGCGCCGTTGCCCGCCAGCGTGTGGTCGGAGCGCACGATCGCCACCACCTCGTCCTGGCGCCAGAGGTGCACCACCGTATCGGCGGGCAGGCCGGCCGGCACTTCGCCTTCGATGAAAGCCAGGTCCAGGGACGGCAGCCGCTCGACGATCTGGCGCGTATTGCCGTCCGACAGATGCACGCCGACGGCCGGGTAGCGGGCCCGGAAGGCGGCCACCAGGCCGGGCAGCAGGTAGCTGGCCGGCGTGGTGCTGGCGCCCAGGCACAACGAACCGGTTTCCAGGCCGCGCCAGGCGTCGCGCAGCGCGCCGGCCTGGCTGTATACCTGGCGCAGTTGGCGCGCGTGCTCGGCCAGCCGCTCGCCGGCCGCGGTCAGGACGATGCCATGGCCGCTGCGCCGATACAACGGCTCGCCGAACCAGTCCTGCAACATGCGCAACTGGCCGGACACCGCCGGCTGCGACAGGTGCAGCAGTTCGGCGGCGCGGCTGATATTGCCGGCATCGGCCACGCTGGCGAAGGTAAGCAATTGCTCCGGTGTCATGCCGATATCGTAATTCCTGATGATAGATATTAAAAATAAAGATTTTTCAGATAATAGTCCGGATCGTAATATTTCTGCCAGTTATTTAGTTATCGCTGACGGCGCTATGACCACCACTACCTCTACCCTGCCCTTGCCCACCCCGTGGCGCGACAAGCTCAATGGCATCCTGTTCGTCGCCCTGATGGCGGCGGCCGTGGTGCAACTGGCCGACCTGCCGTTCATCCGGCAATTCGGCTTCTCGCCCCTGGTGGTCGGCATCGTCTGTGGCATGCTGTATGGCAATTTCCTGCGCGGCACCATGCCGGCCGATTGGGGCGCCGGCGTGCACTTCACGGCGCGCCGCCTGCTGCGCATCGCCGTCGCCTTCTACGGCCTGAACATCAGCATCCAGCAAATCGCCGCGGTAGGACTGCCCGGCCTGGCGGTGTCGGTCGGCGTGGTCGCCTCCACCCTGCTCATCGGCACGGTGGCCGGCCAGCGGCTGCTCGGCCTGGACCGCGACACCGCCATGCTGACGGCCGCCGGCAGCGCGATCTGCGGCGCCGCCGCCGTGCTGGCCTTCGAACCGACCCTGCGCGCCGCCCCTCACAAGAGCGCGGTGGCGGTCGCCACCGTCGTCCTGTTCGGCACGCTCTCGATGTTCCTCTACCCGGTGATCTACCACGCCGGCTGGCTGCCCTTCGACACCCAGGCGCTGGGCATCTATATCGGCGGCACCGTGCACGAGGTTGCCCAGGTGGTCGGCGCGGCCAGCAACATCGATCCGGCCACGACCGAGGTCGCCACCATCGTCAAGATGACGCGCGTCGCCTTGCTGGTGCCCGTCCTGCTGGTGCTGGGCTTCTGGCTGCGCGCCAGCGCCGCCGCCGGCGCCGACGGCAAATCCCACGCCAAGCTGCCGGTGCCGTGGTTCGCGATCGGCTTCCTGGTCCTGGCCATCGTCAACTCCCTCGACATCCTGCCGTCCGACCTGGTCACCGCCATCCGCAAGCTGGATGTGTTCGTCCTGACCATGGCCATGACGGCGCTGGGAATCGAAACCCGCTTCGCCCAGATCCGCAAGGCCGGACCGCGCGTCATGGCGCTGGGACTGGTCCTGTACGCTTGGCTGGTGTTCGGCGGCTACGGAATCGTGAAGCTGGCGACCTGAGCCGCGCGCTTAGGACACGTTTTTCCTGCATAATCGGCCGGGTCCCTTCAGGAGCCGGCCCGCATGACCAACCCACCCAAATCCCCCTTCACCAGCCTGCCCAGCGGGCGCGAGCCGGTCCTGCGCGTCATGCCCATGCCCGCCGATGCCAATATCCATGGCGACGTGTTCGGCGGCTGGATCATGGCGCAGGTGGATATCGCCGGCTCGATCCCTGCCGCCCGGCGCGCCGCCGGACGCGTGGCCACCGTGGCCGTCAACGCATTCCAGTTCAAGCAACCGGTATTCGTCGGCGACCTGCTCAGTTTCTATACCTCCATCACGCGCACCGGCACGACCTCGGTCACGGTGTCGGTCGAAGTGTATGCTGAACGCCAGCGCCTGGACGCCGAAGTCGTGAAGGTCACCGAAGCGGTGCTCACCTACGTCGCCACCGACGAAGCCCGGCGCAGCCGCCCGCTGCCCACCCTTTGAGTCCTGTTGCATGACGCAGTCCTCCGCCACGCCCAAGCCGCCCGCGACGCCCCGCCGGCTCGACCCCGAAGACGCCCAGCACGCACTGGCCGAGGTCCAGGAGTGCCTGCGCCGGCAACATCTGGTCGAAGACCTGGTCCATCGCCAGGAACAGGGCGACGACAAGGCCCACCTGGTGGAAGACCTGGTGCACCGCCAGCATGAGGCGGAGCTGGCGACCCTGATCAACGGGCTGCACCCGGCCGACATTGCCTTCATCCTGGAATCGCTGCCCAAGGACGAACGCCAGACGGTGTGGCGGCTGGTCAGTACCGAGCACGATGCCGATGTCCTGATCGAAGTCGAAGACTGGGTGCGCGAATCGCTGATCGAGGCGATGGACCGCCAGGACCTGGTCGCCGCCACCGGCAGCATGGACGCCGACGAGCTGGCCGACCTGGCGCCCGACCTGCCGCCCGACGTGGTAGCCGAAGTCCAGAAGGGCCTGACCGAGGAAGAGCGTGCCCAGCTGCTCGAGGCCATGGGCTACCCCGAGGACAGCGTCGGCGCCATCATGGACTTCGAAATGGTCCGGGTGCGCGAGGACGTGTCGCTGGAGGTGGTGTTGCGCTACCTGCGCCGCCTGCACGAACTGCCCGACCACACCGACCAGATTTTCGTGGTCGACCGCCAGGACAAGCTGCAAGGCGTCCTGCCGATCGCCACGCTGCTGGTCAGCGAGCCCGATACCGAAGTGCGCGCGGTCATGAACTCGGATTTCCTGACCCTGGGCCCGCTGGATTCCGACGCCGACGCCGCCAGCGCGTTCGAACGCTACGACCTGGTCTCGGCCCCGGTCACCGACGAACAGGGCCGGCTGATCGGCCGCGTCACCATTGCCGACGTGGTGGACGTGATCCAGGAAGACTCGCAGGAGCAGGCGCTGTCGCGCGCCGGCCTGCAGGAAGAAGACATCTTCGCGCCCGTGCTCATGGCCTTGCGCAACCGCGCCCCCTGGCTGCTGTTCAACCTCTGTACCGCGGCCACCGCCTCGTTCGTGGCTTCGCGCTTCGAGGATACCGTCAGCCACATCGTGATCCTGGCGTTTCTCATGTCCATCGTGGCGGGTATCGGCGGCAACTCCGGCAACCAGACCATGACCATGATCATCCGCGCGCTGGCCGTCGGCCGCATCACCGGCCGCAACCTCTGGCAACTGGTCAAGCGCGAAATGCTGGTCACGCTGCTGGTGGGATTGTGCGGCAGCCTGGTGGCCGCCCTGTTCGCCTGGGCCATTTCCGATTCGCTGTCCATCGCCGTCGTCATGATGGCCGCGATGATCTGCAACATGCTGGTCGGCGCCTCGGTAGGCGTCATGGTGCCCATGTTGCGCGCGCGCTTCGGCAAGGACCCGGCCATCGGCTCGTCGGTGCTGCTGACCTTCGCCACCGACTCGCTCGGCTTTTTCATTTTCCTCGGGCTGGCCACGATCTTCCTACTGTAGCTCCGCATTCCAGGTAGGCCATTTCCCTTGACAGCTCCCTGAAAGGCTATATGTTGCGCCATCGGTTAAGGTGTCGGTTTGCACTTTTTCCCGTTAGCGCAGCATATGACCCAGTATTTCCGGGCCCTGGCTTTCTTTCTTTTGCTGGTGCCGGCAACGGCCATGGCCTGTGACGACTGGCCTTCCTGGGCGCGTGGCGCCTGCCAGCGCGTGGACCAGATATGGAATGAGGGCGGCAACGACCTCTACCTGACCGGCTACTCGTGGCACAACCGGGCCATGTACAGCAGCGACAAGATCCGCAGCTTCAACGAGCTGGCCTGGGGCGGCGGACTGGGCAAGAGCATCTACGACGAGGACGGCGACTGGCAAGGGCTGTACGCCATGGCGTTTCTCGATTCGCACAGCGACATCGAACCGATAGCCGGCTATGGTTTCCAGAAAATCGGCCGCATCGGCGCCGATACCCGCCTGGGCATCGGCTACACCGTCTTCCTGACTTCGCGCTCCGACATCATGAGCCGGGTGCCGTTTCCCGGCATCCTGCCGCTGGTCTCTGCCGGCTACAGGGATGCCACCCTCTACGCCACGTATATCCCGGGCGGCAAGGGCAACGGCAACGTGCTGTTCATGTTTGGCCGCTGGGAGTTCTAAGGCTGCGCCAGCCTGTCGACCAGCGCCCCCAGGCGCCAATCGACAATGCCATGCTCGTTGAGCGCCCGATGGGTTTCCCGCACGTAATCCAGGCATGCGCCCGAACGCCCCACCGCCTGGCGTACGGCGCGTATCAGGAGCTCGTCGCTGAGCGCGCCCGCGTAGTGCCGGCAACGCCGGTCCGGCACGAAGGCCAGCCCGCGCACCGGCGCCTGCCCGGTATGGCAGCGTAGCCAGCGCGGCTTGTATGCCCCGCCGCTCATTTCGCGATGCCATAGCGCCTGGAAGACCTCGGGCACGTCGCGCCCGGCCACCCGGAACGCCACGCCCCGGCAGCATCCGCCACGGTCCAGGCCGAACACCAGGCCCGGATTGTCGGGCGAGCCGCGATGATCGTGCGACCACAGGCACAGCGAGCGATGGTACCCGCGCACCGTCGCCAGCCGGCGCTCCTGCCAGGCGAAGTCGGGTCGCCAGATCAGCGATCCATACGCAAATACCCAGACGTCCTCGCCGCCGTTCCACTGCGCCAGCAGGTCGCGCGCCGAACCGGCCAGCGGGCCGGCCCCTGCGTCCGCCGCGGCGGCGGACTCCCGCAATGACATAACCAAAACCACCTCTGCCTGTGCGCCGGCACGCGCTGCGCGAGCCGGATAGCGAGCTATGCTACGCCGGCGCCGAAGAAATTACCTTGCGAGATGACGGGCCTGGCATGCCCCGCCAGGCAAAACCCGTTCACGGCGCACGCCCGCGGCGAAAAATTTTTGCACGCGCTCGGCGCCCCCTCTACACAGCGTCCAGCGGCAGTTCCGTGGTGCTCTTGATGACTTCCATCGAAAAGCTGGCGCTGACGTCCAGCAAGTCGACCGCTTCGATGAGACGCCGGTAGAACCGGTCGTACGCCGCCATGTCCTCGACCACGACCTTGAGCAGGTAGTCGATATCCCCCGCCATGCGGTAGAACTCCACCACATTGGGCAGCGACATGACCGCGTTGATCAGGTTGTCGGTCCATTTGGCATTGTGCTGGTTGGTCTTGATGGACACGAAGACGGTCAGGTTCAGCCCCAGCGCCTTGGGGTCGAGCAGCACCGCGTTGCGCGCGATCACACCGTCGTCCTTCAGCTTCTGGATGCGGCGCCAGCATGGCGTCACCGACAGGTTCACCTGCTCGGCGATCTCGGCCACCGAGCAGGTGGCGTCTTTCTGCAGCAGGCGCAGAATCTTGATATCGGTTTGATCCACGGGAACCCCCAAATAGCGTCAGGTGTAGCGGTCGGCGGTCAAGCCATCCAGGTCAATCTGCGGCGTGCGGCCGGCAACGATGTCTGCGACGATCCTGCCGGTACCGCAGGCTTGTGTCCAGCCATTCGAGCCGTGGCCGCAGTTCAGGTAGAGATTGGCGTAGCGGGTCGGCCCCAGTATGGCCGGGCCGTCCGGCGTCATGGGCCGCAGGCCGGCCCATGCCTGCGCCGCGTCGTAATCGGCGCCTTGCGGAAACCACTCGCGCACCACGCGCTTGAGAAACGCCACGCGGCCTGGGTCGATCGCCAGGCCGTACCCTTTCAGTTCGGCCATGCCGGCCGCGCGCAGACGCGGGCCCAGCCGGGAAATCATCACCTTGTTGTATTCGTCCATGATGGCCGTCCGCGGCGCGCGCGCCTCGTCGGCAATCGGCGCGGTGATCGAGTAACCCTTGACCGGGTAAATGGGCAGCTTCAAGCCCAGCGGCCGCAGCAGGAAAGGTGTGCTGCCGCCCAGGGCGATCACATAGGCGTCGGCCTGCAGCAATCCCTGGTCGGTGTGCACGCCCGCGATCGCCCCGCCGGCTTGCGCCAGGCTCGCCACGGTACAGCCGTAACGGAACGCCACGCCCTGGCCGGCCAGCCAGGCGCCCATGCCGCAAACGAATTTGTAGCAATCCCCGGAGCCATCGAGCGGCAGGAACAGGCCGCCCGCCACCGGCGCGCCGGCGCCGGCCAGCGCCGGCTCGCGTGCGGCGGCCTCGGCGCCGCTCAAGAACTGCCATGGCACCTCGAACTCGTCGAGCGCACGCGTGATATTGGGCACGGCCTTCAGGTCGGCCTCGCCGCGAAACAGCTGTAGCGTGCCATCCTGGTGGAAGTCGAACGAAATCGGCAGCCCGGCTGCGGCGATCTCGCGCAGGCAGGCCTGGCTGTAGTGGGCCACGCGCTGCATGCGCAGCTTGTTGACACGAAAGCGCTCGGCGGAGCACTCGCCCAGCCAGCGTGCCAGCCATGCCAGCCATGCCAGCCATGCCAGCCATGCCAGCCATGCCAGCTTGCGCGGCCGCGGCGCCAGCGAGAAGCGGATCGGCGCATTGCGCTGCAACGCCATGCGCAGCACCTTGGCCACCATGCCGGGCGCGGCCCACGGCCCGGCGAAGCTGGGGCACAGCCCGCCGGCGTTGCCGAAACTGGTTTCGCGCGCCGGGCCGGCCTGGCGCTCGACCACGGTCACAACATGGCCATCGCGCCACAGGTAGTAGGCTGCGGTCATGCCGGCCACGCCCGCCCCCAGGACCAATACACGCATCAATGGCTTCCTTGTGTGAGAGGCCGCGTGGCCGCCCTTTTCGATAAGGGGCGCATTATGCCGCAGCGCCCGCGCCGCGCGTGCGCGTCAATAGGTGCCTGGATAGCCCCCGCCGTCGATCAGAATATTCTGACCGGTCATGTAGCCGGTATGCATCGAACATATGTAGGCGCACAACGCGCCCAGTTCCTCGGGCTGGCCGTAGCGGCCGGCCGGATTGGCACGGCCGCGCTCTTCCCACAGTTTCTCGAACGGCTGGCCCGACTGCTCCACCAGGCCCTGGATGTGGCGCACCTGGGCATCGGTCGCGAAGGCGCCGGGCAGCAGGTTGTTGATGGTGACGTTATGCCGCACGGTCTGCCGCGCCAGGCCCGCGACGAACCCGATCAATCCGGAGCGCGCGCCATTGGACAGGCCCAGCTCCGCGTGCGGCGCCTTGACGCTGCGCGAGACGATATTGACGATGCGGCCGAAGCCGCGCTGCGTCATGCCATCGACCACCCGGCGGATCATGTCGATGGGTCCCAGCATCATCGCGTCCAATGCACTGATCCAGTCATCGCGGCTCCAGTCGCGGAAGTCGCCCGGCAAGGGGCCGTCGGCATTGTTGATCAGGATGTCGGGCGCCGGACAGGCCGCCAGCGCGGCCTCGCGACCCTCGGCGCGGGTCAGGTCGGCGGCCACCCAGCCCACGCCGATACCGGCTTCGCGGGTGATCTGCGCCGCGGCCTGCTCCAGCGTTTGCGCCGTGCGCGCCGCCAGCGTCACCTTGACCCCCTCCAGCGCCAGTTGGCGGGCACAGGCCCGTCCCATTCCACGGCTGCCGCCGAACACCAGCGCCGTCCTGCCTGCGATACCCAGATCCATGCCGACTCCTGATGAAATATTTTTCTAATCCGTCCCCTGCCGGCCTGCCATTTGGCAAACCCATTCCGGAACGTAGCCCCTAGGATAGGAAGACTGTCAGCATTCGTCCATCCCATGCGCACGCCACCGCTTGTATCCGTCCCTATTTCACCCAGCCTGCAGAATTTGTGCGCCTCGGTGCAGTCCGCGCAACTGAACGCGGCGCAGGCCTTGCTGCGTGAACTGGCCGCCAGCGTGGCCGGCGCGAACGGCGCGCTGGCCGACCTGCCGCCCGAGCTGCGCGCAGGGCATCCCGATCACTACAGCCGGCACGTCGCCTACGCCGACCCGCACGGCAGCTTCACCATCGCCTACCTGATCTGGCGTCCGGGACAGTTCAGCCCGGTGCACGGCCACAAGACCTGGTGCACCTACCGGGTCCTGCAGGGCGAGCTCACCGAATCCCATTACCGCTGGGACCCCGAACTCGGGCTGGCCCTGCGCACCGGCGCCGTGGCGCGCCGCCCGGGCGACATTGTCACCGCCACCCCCGGCCTGGCGCAGATCCACCGGCTGGGCAACGCCGGCGACGAGGTTGCCATTTCCCTGCACATCTATGGCGTGGCCCAGAGCGATATCGCCACCGGCGTCAACCACGTCGTGCAGGAAGCCGCGCCACGCCCGCACTAGGCGCCGCCGTCAGTTCTCGAGGCTGATGTTGTTGGCCTTGATGAACGAATCCCAACGCTCGTACTCGCTGCGCACGTACTGTTCCAGCGCCGGACCGTCCGAGGCGACGATTTCGAAACCCGCCTCGTTCAGCTTGCGGCTCACCTCGGGGTCGGCCAGCACCGTCTGGAACGCCGCGGTCAGCTTGCGCACCGTATCGGCGGGCGTGCCGGCCGGCGCGAACATGCCGCTCCAGGAGTAGGCGACAAAACCGGGAAAGCCCGATTCGATCACCGTGGGCACCTCGGGCAAGTCGCTCAGGCGCTTGTCGCCGGCCACCGCCAGCGGCTTTATCTTGCCGGCCTGGATCTGGCCGCGCAACGCCGCGTAACTCAGCCAGGTCATGTTCGCCTGCCCGCCCACGACCGCCTGCACCGCCGGCCCCGCCCCGCCGTAGGGTACGTGCAGCAGTTCGACCTTGGCGCGCCGCTTCAGCTCTTCGGGCGCCAGGTGATTCAGTGAGCCCACGCCCGTGGAGGCGTAATTGAAGGTGTTGGCCGGCCGCTTGCGGGCGGCGTCCAGGAACTCGGCCAGCGTCTTGCCCGGCACCGACGGATTGGCCCCCACCACCAGCGGGAACCGCACGGTCTGGCTGATCGCCACGAAGTCCTTGAAGGTGTCGTAGGGCAGCTTGGGCTTGACCGCCGGGTTGATCGCATGATTGTCGAAGCTGACCAGCAGGGTGTTGCCGTCCGGCTCGGCACGCGCCACGTACGCGGTGGCGATCTGGCTTGCCGCGCCGACCTTGTTCTCGACCACGACCGCGCGCCCGCCCAACTCCTTGGACAGGCGCGGCTGCATGATGCGCGCCAGGATATCGGTGCTGCCGCCCGGCGGATACGGGACGACCAGCACGAGCGGCCGTTCGTCGGCGTGCGCGGGCGCGCAGGCTGCGCCCAACAGGGCCAACGCGCACAGGCTGGCCGCAAAACCCTTCAGTATTCGAGGTTTCATAGATTTTCTGCCCCATAAGGTCAGTGAAAACGGCCTGCCGGCCATCCATGGATCACGCATGCGGATCGCCGGCCGCCTTGCGCGGCCTCGGCCCGACCCAGGCCATGCTCAGCCACTATGATGCGCCATCGGCGTGCGCCGCGCATGCGCCGGCGCAAAGCCGGCGGCATGCGTGCCGCTCAGACGCCGGTATCCAGCGTGTAATGCGCGCCGTCGCGGTTTTCCAAGGTCAGCGTGCGCAGCCGCGGCGTGGCGCAGGCCGGATCCTGCCGCACCCGCAGCCGCAGGTTGCCCAGGGGTACGTCCCAGCCGCCGGCGACGGCCTCGGCCGGCACGTCCACCACCGCTGCCAGGCGCTGCGCCACGGCCTGCGCGTCGGCGGCGTCCGCCTCGATGCTGACGATGCCGCGGGCGCCGTTCGGGTGGGACAGGAGTTCGTCGTTCCAGACCAGCTCGGGCGTGAGATGGCGGCAGAAGTACATCCGGATTCCCGGGATGGGCTGCTCGGCGAAACGCACGGTATGGAAGCGCGCCTGGACCTCGCGGCCCTGCCACTGCGCCGCGCGCGTCAGTTCCTGCACGGGATTGACGGCGAAACCTGCCTCGAGCAGGCGCCGGTACGTCGCCTCGGCGTCGTAGGTGCGAAACACCAGGGCCTCCAGGCCCAGCGGCGAGTCGGCGATTTCCTTGCGCGCCGGCGGCGCGCCGGGCGGCCAGCCCAGCAATTCGACGTAGGTGCCTTCCAGCACGATCAGGCGATTGCACGACCCCAGGTTGTGCACCGCCTTCTCGCTGAGGTGAAAGCCCTGGCGCTCGAAATGCGGCGCCAGCGCATCCAGCCGGTCGCGCACCATGACCACGGCATGGTCGAATTCGGTGCGGCCGACGGCATGCAGCATGGCGTTCTCCGGTGCGTCAGGCCAACTGGCCGTGGCAATGCTTGTACTTCTTGCCGCTGCCGCACGGGCAGGGTTCGTTGCGGCCGACCTTGGGCAGCACATTGCGCACCGGCTGCGCGCCCTGCGGCTGGCCATCGTCGGCCAGCGCCTCGTCGTAGTCGGAGTGGTGGTACTGCACGTTCTGCACGTGGCGTTGCGCCGCATCGGCCTCGGCCTGCTCGACCTGCTCGGCCGACTGCACCCGCACCGTCATCAGCACCCGCACCACGTCGTCGCGGATACGGTCCAACATGCCCGAGAACAGCTCGAAAGCCTCGCGCTTGTATTCCTGCTTGGGGTTCTTCTGGGCGTAGCCGCGCAGGTGGATGCCCTGGCGCAGATAGTCCAGCGCAGACAGGTGCTCGCGCCAATGCGTATCGATCGACTGGAGCATGATCGAGCGCTCGAACTGCGCCCACGACTCGGCCCCGACCTGCTCCACCTTGGCCGTGTAGATCTGGCGCGCGGCCGCCACCACACGCTCGAGCAGTTCCTCGTCGGTCAGGTTGGGCTCCTGCTCCAGCATATCGGTCAGCGGCAGCTGGATGTGCCAGTCGCCCGCCAGCGCCTTTTCCAGCCCGGCGACGTCCCATTGCTCCTCGACCGATTCCTCGGGGATGAAGCCACGGAACATTTCGGCCACGGCGGCATCGCGCAGGCCCTCGACGGTCGCGCCGATGGAAGCGGCTTCCAGCACCTCGTTGCGCTGCGAATACAGCACCTTGCGCTGGTCATTGGCCACGTCGTCGTATTCGAGCAGCTGCTTGCGGATGTCGAAGTTGCGGCCCTCGACCTTGCGCTGGGCAGTCTCGATCGAACGGGTCACCATGCCGGCCTCGATGGGCTCGCCCTCGGGCAGCTTAAGGCGCTCCATGATGGCACGCACGCGGTCGCCGGCGAAGATGCGCATCAGCGGGTCTTCGAGCGACAGGTAGAAGCGCGACGAGCCCGGGTCGCCCTGGCGCCCCGCGCGGCCGCGCAGCTGGTTGTCGATACGGCGCGACTCATGGCGCTCGGTGCCGATGATGCGCAGGCCGCCGGCCTGCTTGACGCGCTCGTTGAGCGGTTTCCACTCGGCACGCAGCGTTTCGATGCGCACCTCCTTCTCGGCCTCGCTCAGCGCCTCGTTGGCGTGGATCAGGTCGACCTGCTTGTCGACGCTGCCGCCCAGCACGATGTCGGTGCCGCGGCCGGCCATGTTGGTGGCGATGGTGATGTGGCCCGGCTTGCCGGCCTCGGCGACGATCTCCGCCTCGCGCGCGTGCTGCTTGGCGTTGAGGACCTCGTGCGGCAGCTTGGCCTGGCGCAGCAGGCCGGCCAGCAGCTCGGAGTTCTCGATGCTGGTGGTGCCCACCAGCACCGGCTGGCCGCGCTCGTGGCAGTCGCGGATGTCGTTGAGGATCGCCTGGTATTTCTCTTGCGTCGTCTTGAAGACCTGGTCGTTCTGGTCCTTGCGGACCATCGGCTTGTTGGTCGGGATGATGACGGTTTCCAGGGTGTAGATCTCCTGGAATTCGTACGCTTCGGTATCGGCGGTCCCGGTCATGCCCGACAGCTTGTCGTACATGCGGAAGTAGTTCTGGAAAGTGATCGAGGCCAGCGTCTGGTTCTCATGCTGGATCTTGACGCCTTCCTTGGCCTCGACGGCCTGGTGCAGCCCGTCGGACCAGCGGCGGCCAACCATGAGGCGGCCGGTGAATTCGTCGACGATCACGACCTCGTCGTCCTGCACCACGTACTGCTGGTCGCGGAAGAACAGCGTATGGGCGCGCAATGCCACCATCATGTGGTGCATCAGGGCGATGTGGCGCGGGTCGTAGAGCGACTCGCCCTCGGGCAGCAGGCCCACGCGCGTGAGGATCTTCTCGGCGCTCTCGTGGCCGGCCTCGGACATGTAGACTTGCTGGCTCTTCTCGTCGACCCAGTAGTCGCCTTCGGGCTCGGGCTCGTGCGGCTTGGGTTCGGACGCCATGCGCTTGAGCAGCGGCGGCACCGCGTTCATGCGCACGTAGAGCTCGGTGTGGTCCTCGGCCTGGCCGGAGATGATCAGCGGCGTGCGCGCCTCGTCGATCAGGATCGAGTCCACTTCGTCGACGATGGCGTAGAAGAGGCGGCGCTGGCGGCGGTCCTCGACGCGATACTCCATGTTGTCGCGCAGGTAGTCGAAGCCGAATTCGTTATTGGTGCCGTAAGTGATGTCGGCAGCGTAGGCGGCGATCTTCTCGTCGTTGGGCTGCTGCGGCACCACCACGCCGGTCGACATGCCCAGGAAGCGGTACAGCCGCCCCATCCACTCGGCGTCGCGGCGGGCCAGGTAGTCGTTGACCGTCACGACGTGCACACCCTTGCCGGCGATGGCGTTCAGGTAGACCGGCAGCGTGGCCATCAGCGTCTTGCCCTCGCCGGTACGCATTTCGGCGATCTTGCCGTTGTGCAGCGCGATCCCGCCCAGCATCTGGACGTCGAAGTGGCGCATGCCGAACACGCGCTTGCCCGCCTCGCGGACCACCGCGAAGGCTTCCGGCAGCAGGTCGTCCAGCGACGTGCCCTGCTGATGCCGATCGCGAAACTCCTGAGTCTTTGCCAATAATTCCTCATCGGAAAGAGCCGAAATCTTGGGCTCCAGGCTATTAATCTGAGCTACCTGCTTGCGATATTCCTTCAGCAAGCGGTCGTTACGACTACCAATGAGTTTTTTGAGCAGAGAAACCATGCGTGTCGTTGGCGGCACCGGCCGGTTTGCGCCGCAACGGCGGCGGACAGACCCGTGACTGGATTGTTGTTGTCTGGTTGAGGGGGCAAACCCGCCGGGAAACGATCCAGTTTAACGCACCTGGACCGCAACGGCCTGCCGTGCGCACGGCGGCCCCGTCCGGCCTCGCGACGCGCCGTTCAGCGGGTCGCCGAAGCCGCGGGCGCCGTGGCCGGCGCCTGGGCCACGGTGGGCGGCGCCGTCTGCTGGGGCCCCAGGAACAGGCGCGGATCCAGCGGCTGGCCGGCCAGCCGCACCTCGAAATGCAGGTGCGGCCCGGTGGAACGGCCCGACGAGCCCACGCGGGCGATCTCCTGGCCGCGCTCGACCACGTCGCCCGGCTTGACCAGCAGGCGCGAGGCGTGGGCGTAACGTGTGATCAGGCCGTTGCCGTGGTCGATTTCCACGCTGTTGCCGTAGCCGCTCTGGTATTTGGCCACCAGCACCACGCCCCCCGACGCCGCCAGGATGGGCGTGCCGCTGGGCGCCGAGAAATCGAGCCCTTCGTGCATGGCGTAGCGGCCCGTCACCGGGTTGCGGCGCCAGCCATACGATGAACTGAGGTAGCGGTATTCAGTGATGGGCATGGCCGAAGGCAGCAGCGCCTTGTCCGCGGAACGGCGCGTCAGGGCTGCATCCAGCAGCCGCAGGTTGTCGGCCTGCTGCGCCATGCGTACCTGGATTTCGTCGAGCTGCTGCGCCAGGTCGGCGGCCGTGGCCGGCGACGGCGGCTGCCGGTCGGTGAACAGGTCATCCATCACGTGGGTGGCTTCCTCGGGCATGCCCTGCAGCTGGGTGGCCAGTTCCGGGTCGGTATAGGCGACCCCGGCCACCTGGGCCACGCGCCGCCCCAGCCCGTCGATACTGGCCAGCTTGGCCTGCAGCGTGCCGACCTTGGTGGCAAGCATGGTAACGTTCTCACGCACGAACGCCGTATCCCGGTCGGGGCTGACGGCCTGGGCGTAGGCAGGCCAATCGACCGCGTACGCGGCCGGAGCCGACGGGGACATATAGCGTTGCACGGCCGCGCCCACGATGGCGGCGGTCAGCAAGGTGGCGCCCACCAGCAATGCCAGGCGCCCGCCCCCGAGAGTGAAATGCCCTTCCCGCCCGGGCTGGGCATGCATAATCACGATCTTCAAGCTTGCATCCTGTTATTTGAGCCGGCATGGCCAGTCGAAACACATACCGTCCTCCGCGTTCTTCCACCAACCGCCCCGGCGACCGTAGCGCCCTGGGGTGGCTGGGTCATGACATGCGCGGCGCCGGCGTATTAGCCACGGCGCGCAAGCACCTGCAGATACAGCACGCCGTGGCGGCGGTCCTGCCGCCGGCGCTGGGAGCGCTGTGCGTGGTCGCCAAGCTGGAGAACCAGCATCTGCAGTTGGCAGTGCCGGGCCCGGCCCACGCGGCCAAGCTGCGCCAGATGGCGCCGCGCATTGCCCAGACCCTGACAGGTCAAGGTTGGAACGTAAACGAAATCAGCGTCCGGGTGCAAGCCGGCATGCCGCGGCCGGGACAAAAAGCGCCACGCCCGCCCAAGCTGGCCCAGCCCCTGGGCTCGACTGCCCTGGATGCCTTCGAGACGCTGCATCGGGGCTTGCGCCCCGGCCCCCTGGCCGACGCCGTGGCGCGGCTGCTGAAACACCACAAGAACCGCTGACGCGGGGCCGGCCAGCGGCCGGCAAACCGGGGATGCCTGAGCATCCCCACCAAAAAGCCTATGGCCGCTCAGCGCGGCCATAGGGCGAAAACCGATATCGGCAAGGCCTGGTCAGGCCAGCTTCCATTCGTGCCGGAACGCCTGCGGCGCCTCGGCTTGGGATTCATACGTCACCAGCTCCCAGGCATCCTGCTGTTCGAGCAAGGCGCGGGCCAGCTGGTTGTTCAGGGCATGGCCCGATTTGTAGGCAACGTAGCGCGCCACCAGCGGCTTGCCCAGCAGATACAGGTCGCCGATGGCGTCCAGGATCTTGTGCTTCACGAATTCGTCATCGTAGCGCAGGCCGTCGCTGTTGAGCACCCGGAACTCGTCCATGACGATAGCGTTGTCCAGGCTGCCGCCACGCGCAAGGCCCATCGAGCGCAGGGCCTCGACCTCGTTGACGAAGCCGAAGGTGCGCGCGCGCGCGATTTCGCGCACGTACGAATGGGTGGCGAAATCGATTTCGGCGAAATTGGCCGTGGAATCGATGGCCGGATGGCGGAAGTCGATCGAGAACGCCAGCGCGAAACCCTCGTGCGGCTCCAGGCGGGCCCATTTTTCGTTGCGGCCCTCGCCTTCGCGCACCTCGATGGGCTTCAACACGCGGATGAAGCGCTTGGGCGCATTCTGCTCGACGATGCCGGCCGAACGCAGCAGGTACACGAACGTGGCCGCGCTGCCATCCATGATGGGAACTTCTTCGGCCGTCAGGTCGACATGCAGGTTGTCGATGCCCAGGCCGGCCAGTGCCGACATCAGGTGCTCGACGGTGGAAACGCGCACGTTGCCCTGCTGCAGCACCGACGCCATGCGCGTGTCGCCCACGCCGATGGCCGAGGCCGGCAGGTCCACGACCTGGGGCAGGTCGACGCGGTGGAAGACAATGCCGGTATTCGCCTCGGCCGGACGCAGGGTGAGTTCGACCCGGCGACCCGAATGGACGCCCACGCCTATCGTGCGTACGAGATTTTGAATACTGCGCTGTCGGAACATGACGACTCTATTATTCTTGCGAAAGCCGGAAATCTACCAATAGACACCGGCATAACCGGGCTATTGTAACCTCCAGGGAACAATGCTGCCAGCCAAGTCCATTGCCAATAAATAATGCGTCCCTTTTATTGGCGGACAGGCGGACCGCTCCGACTCCGGCCCGCCGGGGAAAGGGCGGGCCGGAGTTGAGGGAGTTAGAGCCGTAGGACGGCTCTTTGGTTCACTACGTCAATCGGCTTGCTTGCGCAGGAAGGCCGGAATGTCGAAGTGGTCCATCCCGGAGCTTTCCAACGCGCGCACCTGGGCCGAAGCCTGGCTGCGCGGGTTGCGCATCACCGACGGCATGTCCAGCCCGCGGTAATCGCCCTGCTGGCCAGCCAGCATGTTGCCCACCGGCATGTTGTCGGTGCCGGTACGCAACGCCTCGCTGGTGTGCTGCACCAGTTGCGGACGGACGGCCTCGCGGCCCAGGCCGGTGGCCACCACGGTCACGCGCAGCTCTTCGCCCATCTGCTCGTCGTAGGCGGTGCCGAAGATCACGGTGGCGTCGTCCGAAGCGTAGCTGCGGATCGTTTCCATGATTTCGCGCGTTTCGCGCATCTTCAGCGTGCGGCTGGCGGTGATGTTGACCAGCACGCCGCGCGCGCCGTTCAGGTCCACGCCTTCGAGCAGCGGGCAGGCGATCGCCTTTTCCGCCGCCACGCGCGCGCGGTCCGCACCGCTGGCCGCGGCCGTGCCCATCATGGCCTGGCCCTGCTCGCCCATGATCGTCTTGACGTCTTCGAAGTCGACGTTGACGTTGCCCTCGACATTGATGATCTCGGCAATGCCCGCGCAAGCGTTGTGCAGGATGTCGTCGGCCGCCTTGAAGCAGTCTTCCTGCGTGGCGTCGTCGTCCATCAGCTCGTAGAGGTTCTCGTTGAGGACCACGATGAGCGAATGCACGTGCTTGCCCAGCTCGCCGATACCGTCTTCGGCCATGCGCAGGCGTTTGTTGCCTTCGAAGGTGAACGGCTTGGTGACCACGCCGACGGTCAGGATGCCCAGCTCCTTGGCCACTTCCGCGACCACGGGGCCGGCGCCCGTGCCGGTGCCGCCACCCATGCCCGCGGTGATGAACACCATGTGCGCGCCGTTGAGCGCCGCGCGAATCTCCTCGCGCGCCGTCTCGGCCGAAGCACGGCCCTGCTCGGGCTTGGCGCCCGCGCCCAGGCCGGTGCGGCCCAGGCGGATCTGCACCGGCGCATTGGTAGCCGCCAGCGCCTGCGCGTCGGTATTGGCGCAAATGAAGTCCACGCCGCTGACACCGCTGCGAATCATATGCGCGACGGCGTTGCCGCCCGCGCCCCCAACACCAACGACCTTGATTACGGTCCCCTTGGCGTTGTTCTCAAGCATCTCAAAGTTCATCATGATGACTCCCTCACAAGTCCGAATTGCAAATCACAAAAATTCCCCAACAACCTATCTTTTGTGAATCGCCTCAAAGCCGAAGCCGACCGTGGTCCGCAACGGGTTTGAGACGCCTCCCCTTTCCGGTCCGCCCGGCAATACCGCCGCCGCGCGCACCGAGGAACAGGCCCCGACCTGTCCCTTCCTGATCAGTTCATGAACCATTCCTTCATGCGCGCCAGCAGGGTCTTGAAGTTGCCGGTCTGCGCCGCCACCTTGCGGCCGCGCAGACGCTGCATGCGCGCTTCCTGCAGCAAGCCCATCACCGTCGAGAAGCGCGGGTTGCGCATCACGTCGGCCAGGCTGCCTTCATATTCGGGTACCGCCACGCGCACCGGCTTGAGGAACACGTCCTCGGCCAGTTCGATCATGCCGGGCATCTGCGCCGAACCGCCGGTGAGCACCACGCCCGAGGCCAGCAGGTCCTCGTAGCCGGAGTCGCGCACCACCTGCTGGATCAGCGTGAACAATTCCTCGACGCGCGGCTCGATCACCGCCCCCAGGGCCTGGCGCTTGACCTGGCGCGGGCCGCGATCGCCCAGGCCCGGCACTTCGACCGCCTCGTCGGGACGCGCCAGCACTTGCTTGGCCACGCCGTAGCGCAGCTTGATTTCCTCGGCATCGGGCGTGGGCGTGCGCAGCATCGCCGCGATGTCGTTGGTGATCTGGTCGCCCGCGATCGGGATCACGGCCGTGTGGCGGATCGCGCCGCCGGTGAAGATGGCGACGTCGGTGGTGCCGCCGCCGATATCGACCAGCACCACGCCCAGCTCCTTCTCGTCGGCGGTCAGGCACGCCAGGCTGGAGGCCAGGGGCTGCAGGATCAGATCCTGCACTTCCAGGCCGCAGCGGCGCACGCACTTGACGATGTTCTGCGCGGCGCTGACCGCGCCCGTGACGATGTGCACGCGCACTTCCAGGCGCAGGCCGCTCATGCCGATGGGCTCGCGGATGTCTTCCTGGCCGTCGACGATGAACTCCTGCGTCAGCACGTGCAGCACCTGCTGGTCGGTGGGAATGTTCACCGCCTTGGCGGTTTCGATCACGCGGGCGACGTCGGTGGCGGTGACTTCCTTGTCCTTGACGGCCACCATGCCGCTGGAATTGAAGCTGCGGATATGGCTGCCGGCGATGCCGGCGTACACGTCGCGGATCTTGCAGTCGGCCATCAGCTCGGCCTCTTCGAGGGCGCGCTGGATGGAGTTGACCGTGGTTTCGATATTGACGACCACGCCCTTGCGCATGCCGCGCGATTCATGCTGGCCCAGGCCCAGCACTTCGAAGCGCCCTTCGGGCAAGATCTCGGCCACGACAGCCACCACCTTGCTGGTGCCGATATCGAGGGCGACGATAAGGTCCTTGATGTCACGGGTCATGGCGTTAGCGTTTCTTGGCAGGTTTCGATTTGGAATGTGATGCATGCTCGGGCGGCAGCGGCGCCAGCGCCAGGGCAAATCCGGTTGGGTAGCGCAGGTCGGCCTGCGTCACCGTGCGTCCTTCGAGCCGGCTGCTGACCACCGGCCAGGCCTGCACGAAGCGCTGAATGCGCGCGGCGAACGGCAAGGCGCCGGGCAGGCCGTGCGGATCGGGCGCATCGGCGCCCGGATCGCGGCCCAGGTCCAGCTTCATGCCGTTGGACAGCGTCACGGCCCACGCATAGCGCGGGTTGAGCACCAGCTCGCGCACATGCATGTCCAGCGGCGCGAACCAGCGCGCCAGCTCGGCGTAGCGCTGCACCACCAGGCTCTCCGTGCCTTCCGGCCCGGTGAAGTGCGGCAGCACCATGTCGTCGGCCAGCTCGCCCGTGTTGGCGGTGAACGCTTCGCCCCAGGTGTTGATCATCTGGTTCTCGTTCCACAGCGCCAGCGGCTGCTGCTCCTCGACGCGCACGCGCAAGGTATTGGGCCAGATGCGCCGCACCGTGGCATGGCGCACCCAGGGCACCGACTCGAACGCCTCGCGGGCTTCGTCCAGGTCGACGGTAAAGAAATTGCCCCCGAAGCGCCCCGCGATCGCCGCGCGCACGGCGCTGGTCGAGACATAGTGCATCTCGGTCTCGGGCATGGACTCGATCTCGATGGCCGCCAACGTGAAATAGGGACGCTGCGCCACCCACGCCACGCCGGCCAACAGCATGGCGGCTACCGCCAGCACGGCCAGTGTGTTGGCGATCAGGTTGATGGTGCGAGCGTCGTTCCACACAGAGCGTCCCGTTCAATCTTGTCGCGCCGGGCTGCGCACTTTGCACGCAGCCTCGGCCAGGATGGCCACGCACAGGTCGGCATAGCTCATGCCCACCGCGCGCGCCGCCATCGGCACCAGTGAATGGCCGGTCATGCCGGGCGAAGTATTCATTTCCAGCAGCCAGGGCCGGTTCTCCCGGTCCAGGATGAAGTCGACCCGGCCCCAACCCTCGCAACCCAGCGCGGCGTAGGCGCGCTCGGCGACGGCGGCCACGTCCGCGGCCACGTCCGCGGGCAGGTCGGCCGGGCAGAAGTACTGCGTGTCGTCCGAGAAGTACTTGTGTTCGTAGTCATAATTGCCGCCGGGCGCGACGATCTCGATCACCGGCAAGGCGCGCGCCGCGGCGCCCGAGCCCAGCACGGCGACGGTCAGTTCGCGGCCCGTGATGAACTGTTCGGCCAGCACCTCGGCGTCGAAACGCGCGGCCAGCTCGTACGCCGCCTTCATGTCCGAATAGCCCGCCACCTTGGTGATGCCGACGGTCGAGCCCTCGTGCGGCGGCTTGAGTATCAGCGGCAGGCCCAGGCGGTCGGGCACCAGGCGCAGTTCGGTGCTGCCGCCCAGCACCTCGAAGGCCGGCGTGGGCAAGCCGTGCTGCAGCCACACCCGCTTGGTCATGATCTTGTCCATCGACAGGCTGGAGGCCAGCGGCCCGCTGCCGGTGTAAGGAATGCCCAGCAGCTCCAGCGCTCCCTGCAGCGTGCCGTCCTCGCCATAGCGGCCATGCAGGGCGATGAACACGCGCTCGAAACCCGCCGCGGCGAGGTCCGCCAGGCTGCGCTCGCCGGTGTCGAACAGGTGCGCGTCCACGCCGGCGCTCAGCAGGGCTTCGTGCACGCCCTTGCCGGACATCAGCGACACTTCCCGCTCGGCCGAACGGCCGCCGTACAACACGCCGACTTTGCCGAATTGCTTGCTCATGCCAGTTCTCCCACGAGGGCCGGCGTCTTGCTGATCGAGCCTGCTCCCATCACCACCACGACGTCGCCGTCGCGCACGAAATCGAGGATGGCCTGCGGCAATTCGCCCACGTCCTCGACGAAGACCGGCTCGACCTTGCCGGCCACGCGCAGCGCGCGCGACAGGGCGCGGCCGTCGGCCGCCACCAGCGGCGCCTCGCCCGCCGCGTAGACCTCGGTCAGCAGCACGCCGTCGGCCGAGCCCAGCACACGCACGAAATCCTCGAAGCAGTCGCGCGTGCGGGTGTAGCGGTGCGGCTGGAAAGCCAGCACGATGCGCCGCTGCGGCCAGGCGCCGCGCGCCGCGGCCAGCGTGGCCGCCATTTCCACCGGGTGATGGCCGTAGTCGTCGACCAGGGTGAAGGTGCCGCCGCCATGCGCGGCCGGCACCGGCAGGTCGCCCCATTGGGTAAAGCGCCGCCCGACGCCCTTGAAGGCGGCCAGCGCCTCGCGGATCGCGGCGTCGTCCACGCCCAGCTCGGTGGCCACGGCAATGGCCGCCAGCGCATTGCGCACGTTGTGCAGGCCGGGCAGGTTCAGCTCGACCTGCAGCGCGGGCAGTACCACGTCGCGGTCGCGCCGCTGCACCGTGAAGCGCATGCGGGTGCCGTCGGCCTGCACGTCCTGGGCGCACACCTGCGCGTCGGGGCTGAGTCCGTAGGTGGTGATCGGCCGCGACACGAACGGCATGATCTCGCGCACGTTGGCGTCGTCGGCGCAAAGAATGGCGCTGCCATAGAACGGCAGGCGCTGGGTGAATTCGATGAAGGCGCTCTTCAGGCGCGCCACGTCGTGGCCGTACGTATCCATGTGATCGGCGTCGATGTTGGTCACGATGGCCATCACCGGCAGCAGATTCAGGAACGAGGCGTCCGACTCGTCGGCCTCGACGACGATGTACTCGCCCTGGCCCAGGCGCGCGTTGGCGCCGGCCGAGGTCAGCCGCCCGCCGATCACGAAGGTCGGATCGAGGCCGCCGGCCGCCAGCACGCTGGCCACCAGGCTGGTCGTGGTGGTCTTGCCATGCGTGCCCGCGACCGCGATGCCGCGCTTCAGGCGCATCAGTTCGGCCAGCATCACGGCGCGCGGCACGACCGGGATGCGCGCGGCGCGCGCGGCCAGGACTTCCGGGTTGTCGCCGGCCACGGCGGTGGAGGTGACGATGGCGCCGGCGCCGGCCACGTTGGCGCGGTCGTGCCCGATGGCGATGCGCATGCCCAGCTCGGCCAGGCGGCGCGTCACGGCGGATTCGTTCAGGTCGGAACCGCTGATGGTATAGCCCAGGTTGAGCAATACCTCGGCGATGCCGCTCATGCCCGAGCCGCCGACGCCGACAAAGTGTATGTGTTGGATGCGATGTTTCATGATGCCCGCCTCGCTGCCTGCTCGCAAACGTCGGCGATATGGGCCGCGGCGCGCGGCAGCGCATGCGTGCGCGCCCGGCCGGCCACGGCCTGGAGTTCTTGTCGGGTACGCTGGCCCAGCCACTGCGCCAGCCACTGCGGCGTCAGGGTGGCTTGCGGCTGCAGCCAGGCCGCCTGCGCGTCGCTCAGGAAGCGCGCGTTGGCGGTCTGGTGGTCGTCGATGGCGTGCGGGAACGGCACGAACAGGGCCGCGACGCCGGCCGCCGCCACTTCCGACACCGTCATGGCGCCGGCGCGGCAGATCAGCAGGTCGGCCTGGGCCATGGCGCCGGCCATGTCGTCGATGAAGGCGCGGCAATCGGCCTGCACGCCCGCTTGCGCATAGGCCTGCTGCAAGGCGGGCAGATGCTGCTCGCCCGCCTGGTGCACCACCTGGGGCCGCGCCTGCTCCGGCAACAGCGCCAGCGCCTGCGGCACGGTGGTGTTCAGCGCATGGGCGCCGAGACTGCCGCCAACCACCAGCACGCGCAACGCGCCGCTGCGGCCGGCATAGCGTTCGGCGGGCTCGGGCAGCGCGCACAGGTCGGCGCGCACCGGGTTGCCCAGCGCCTCGCCGCGCGGCAACACGCCGGGAAAACCGCTGAGCACGCGGCGCGCCAGCCTGGCCAGCCAGCGGTTGGCCGTGCCGGCCACCGCATTCTGTTCGTGCACGACCAGCGGCATGCGGCGCAGCGCTGCCATGACGCCGCCCGGGAAAGCCACATAGCCGCCCATGCCCAGCACCACGTCCGGCCGGATATCGGCCAGCCTGCGCCAGGCCTGCGCGCAAGCGCGCGCCAACAGGAACGGCAGTTTCAGCAGCGCGGCGGCGCCGCGCCCGCGCACGCCCTGGAAGCGCAGGGGAACCAGTTCGATGCCGCGCGGCGGCACCAGCCGGCCTTCCATCTTGTCGGGATTGCCCAGCCACAGCACGCGCCAGCCGCGCTCGCGCAGCACTTCGGCCACCGCCAGGCCCGGCATGATGTGGCCGCCCGTGCCGCCCGCCATGATGAGGATGGTCGGTGCGCTCATACCCGGCCTCCCCGCATCATGACGCGATTCTCGACGTCCACGCGGATCAGCATCGCCAGCGCGCACAGGTTCATGACGATGCCCGAGCCGCCGTAGCTCATCAGCGGCAGGGTCAGGCCCTTGGTGGGCAGCAGGCCCAGGCACACGCCCATGTTGATGAAGGCCTGCACGCCCACCCACATGGCCACGCCGTGCGCCACCAGCCCGGCGAACGTGCGCTCCATCGCGATGGCCTGCCGGCCGATGTCGAAACCGCGGTAGACGATGATCGCGAACAGCGTGATCACCAGCATGACGCCGGCGAACCCCAGCTCCTCGCCCACCACGGCCATCAGGAAGTCGGTATGGGCCTCCGGCAGGTAGTGCAGTTTCTCGACGCTGGCGCCCAGGCCCACGCCGAACCACTCGCCGCGCCCCAGGGCGATCAGCGAATGCGACAACTGGTAGGCGCTGCCGTAGGCATTGGCCTCGTTCCAGGGGTCCAGGTAGGCGAACAGGCGCGCGCGCCGCCAGGGCGACACCCAGATCAGCATCAGGAAGGTGCCCACCAGCACGGCCAGCAGGTTGCTGAAATACTTGCCGTTGATGCCGCCCAGGAACAGGATGCCGATGGCGATCGCCACGATCACCATGAACGCGCCCAGGTCCGGCTCCAGCAGCAGCAGCATGCCCACGCCGCCCAGCGCGCAGGCCATCGGCAGGAAGCCGCGCGAGAACGCCTGCATGTGCTCCTGCTTGCGCACGGTGTAGTCCGCGGCATACAGGAGAGCGGCCAGCTTCATCAATTCGGAGGGCTGGAAATTCAGCGGTCCCAGCGGGATCCAGCGATGCGCGCCGTTGACCTCGCGGCCGATGCCGGGAATCAGCACCGCCACCAGCAGGATCAGCGCGAACATGAACAGCGGCACGGCCAGGCGCTGCCATACCCGGATCGGCACGCTCAGCACGACGGCGGCGGCCAGCAGGCCGGCCGTCAGGAACAGCCCGTGGCGGATCACGAAGTAATAGCGGCCGTAGGAGGCGTAGCGCGGCCCGTCGGCCAACGCGATGGAAGCCGAATACACCATCAACAAGCCCAGCAGCAGCAGGGTCGACGCGGCGACGATCAGCGGCATGTCGTAATTGCGCATGCGCGTGCGGCCGGGCCGTACGGCGTTCACACTGGCGGTGAGTTCGGCGAACAGGCTCATGCCACCTCTCCCCGGTCGAGCGCGAGTTCCTGCACCTCCGCGGCGAATACTTCGCCACGGTGCGGGTAATTGCGGAACATGTCGAAGCTGGCGCAGGCCGGCGACAACAGCACGGCATCGCCGGGCTGCGCCAGCTCGGCGGCGCGGCGCACGGCCTCGCGCATGTCGGCGGCGGCCACGCAGGGAACGCCGGTGGGCTCGAGCACCTTGCCGATAGCCGCCCCGTCGACGCCGATCAGCACCACGGCGCGCGCGTGGCGGCGCACCACCGGCACCAGCGGCGAGAAATCCTGGCCCTTGCCCTGTCCGCCAGCGATCAGCACGACCTGCTGGCCCAGGCCTTCCAGGGCGGCCACGGTGGCGCCCACGTTGGTGCCCTTGCTGTCATTGATGTAGTCGACATCGCCGATCGAGCGCACCAGTTCGGCGCGATGCGGCTCGCCGGCATAGTCGCGCAGGGTGCGCAGCATCGGGCCCCAGCCCAGGTCGAGCGAGCGGGCCAGCTGCATCGCGGCCAGGGCATTGAGGGCATTGTGCACGCCACGGATGCGCAGGGCATCCACCGGCATCAGGCGGCTCATGCGGCCACCGGCGCGGGTGGGCGGCGGCGCGTCCTTCTTGCGTCGCGGCGCCGGCTCGTCGAAATCGTTGGATTCGCAGGCGGTCAGCCACGCAACGCCCTGACCCAGCTCCAGGCCCATGTCACCGACCAGGGCGGGCACGTCGCGGCCGAAGCTGCGTACATTCAAGGCTTGCAGGCTCTCGACCATGGCGACCGTCAACGGATCGTCGCGGTTGACGATGGCCAGGCGCGCCGGCTTGAGGATGCGGGCCTTGGCTTGCGCATAGGCCTGCATGTCGCCATGCCAGTCGAGGTGGTCCTGGGTCACGTTCAGCACGACCGCGGCGTCGGGCGCCAGCGTCCGCGTGGTTTCCAGCTGGAAGCTGGAGAGTTCCAGCACCCACACCTGAGGCAGATCATCCTGGTCCAGCGCATCTATCAGCGCGGCCAGCGCGGCGGGGCTGATATTGCCGGCCGCGCGCGCGCTCATCCCGCCTGCCTCGATCAGCTGCCGGGTCAGCGCGGTGACGGTGGTCTTGCCATTGGTGCCAGTGATCGCCAGCACGCGCGGACGATACTCTCGGGATTCGGCCAGGCCGGCCAGCGCGCGGGCGAACAGCTCGATCTCGCCCACCACTTCCACGTTGCGCTCACGGGCCTGCTCCAGCAGTTCGCGGGTAGGCGACTCGTGCGGCACCAATCCCGGGCTCAGCACGATCTGCGCTACGCCGTCGAGCAGGTCCGGGGGGAACTGCTCGCCGCAGCCCAGCCGGTATTCGACCGTGGCATCGGCCAGCGCCGCTTGCAGCGCGGCCAGCCCTCCCGGTTGCGCGCGCGTGTCCGCCACGCGCAGGGGCGAACCCTGGCGGGCGCACCAGCGCGCGGCGGCCACGCCCGTCTCGCCCAATCCGAGGATCAGGACAAGCGGTGCGGCGGCACGGGAGGTTTCAGTCGTATTCATCGCAACTTCAGTGTGGAAAGGCCGACCAGCACCAGCATCATGGTGATGATCCAGAACCGCACGACGACCTGGGTTTCCTTCCAGCCGCCCACCTCGAAATGGTGATGCAGCGGCGCCATGCGGAATATCCGCCGGCCCTGGCCGTACTTGCGCTTGGTGTATTTGAACCAGGTGACCTGCACCATGACCGAAAGGGTTTCGACCACGAACACGCCACCCATGATGAAGAGCACGATTTCCTGGCGCACGATCACCGCGATGGTGCCCAGCGCGCCGCCCAGCGCCAGCGCGCCGACATCGCCCATGAACACTTGCGCCGGATAGGCGTTGAACCACAGGAAGGCCAGGCCCGCGCCCCCGATGGCGGCGCACAGCACCATCAGCTCGGCCGCGCCGGGAATGTACGGGAACAGCAGGTACTTGGAATAATCGACGCGGCCAACCACGTAGGCGAAGATGCCCAGGGCGCTGCCGACCATGACCGTAGGCATGATGGCCAGGCCGTCCAGGCCATCGGTCAGGTTGACGGCGTTGCTGGTGCCGACGATGACGGCCCAGGTCAGGGCCACGAAGCCCAGCACGCCCAGCGGATAGCTGACCGACTTGAAGAACGGCACGATCAGGTCGGCCCGCGTCGGCAGCGGCATCGTGAACCCGCTACCCACCCATGCCTTGAAGAGCGGCCACAGTTCGGTATTGGCGGGCGCCGAGACAGCGAAGGCCAGATACACGGCGGCGACCAGCCCGATGGTCGCCTGCCAGAAGAACTTCTGCCGGGCCGGCATGCCTTCGGGATCGCGGTAGACGACCTTGCGATAGTCGTCCATCCACCCGATCCAGCCAAAGCCGAACGTCACCAGCAACACCACCCAGACGAAGCGATTGATCCAGTCCGCCCACAGCAGCGTGCTGATGGCGATCGCGATCAGGATGAGCGCGCCGCCCATGGTCGGCGTGCCCGTCTTGACCAGGTGCGACTCCGGGCCGTAGGCGCGCACGGCCTGGCCGATCTTCATTTCGGTCAGGCGGCGGATCACGCGCGGCCCCGCCACCAGGCCGATCAGCAGCGCCGTCGCGCACGCCAGCACGGCGCGCAGCGTGATGTACTCGAATACGCCAATGGCGCGCACGTCGTCGGACAGCCACCGGGCGATCTCAAGCAGCATGCTTGTCCCCCTGCCCCGAAGGCGCCTGATTGTTGCCGCTGAAAGCCGTCACTACCCGCTCCATGCGCATAAAGCGCGAACCCTTGATCAAAATGCTGGACGGGCGCAGGCCGCGCAACGCGGCCACGACTTCGTCAACCGATGCGCAGGCGCGCGCCGCCGGACCGAATGCGTGTGCGGCATCCCGGCTGGCCTCGCCTAGCGTGATAAGCGCGTCGATGCCATGCTCGCGCGCGTAATCGCCCACCTCGCGATGCATGGCGGGCCCGTTGTCCCCGACTTCGCCCATGTCGCCGAGCACCAATGCGCGCGGCGCGGGCAGCCGCGCCAGCACGTCGATGGCGGCGCGCGCCGAGTCAGGATTGGCATTGTAGGTGTCATCGATGAGCACGGTTCCGTCACTCATTTGCCGATGCTGCATGCGCCCGGCGACGGCCTGGAAACCGGCCAGCGCCGCGATGCAGGTATGCAGGGGCGCGCCGGCCGCCAGGCCGCAAGCGATCGCCGCCAGCGCGTTGCGCAGGTTGTGCAGGCCCGGCACGGGCAGATCCAGCTCGGCGCTGCCGGCCGGGGTCACCAGGCCGCATTGCGTGCCATGCGCCTGCGTCACGACACGCTCGGCGTAGACATCCAGGCCCGGTTGCAGGCCGAAGCGCAGCACCCGGCGCGCGCCCGCCAGCTTGTCCCAGATGGCGGCGTAGGGTTCGTCGCCCGGATAGACGGCCACGCCGTCCTCCGGCAAGGCGCCGATGACCGCGCCGTTCTCGTGCGCCACCGCCTCGACGGTATGCATGAATTCCTGGTGTTCGCGCTGGGCATTGGTCACCAGCGCAACCGTCGGCGCCGCCATCGCGGCCAGGCGTTCGATCTCGCCGGGATGGTTCATGCCCAGCTCGAAAACGGCGGCGCGATGCCGCGCGCGCAGGCGCAGCAGGGTCAGCGGCACGCCGATCTCGTTGTTGAAATTGCCAGCCGTCGCCAGGCGGCCGTCGTCGCCCTGCCACTGCGCCAGGATGGCGGAAATCATTTCCTTGGTGGTGGTCTTGCCATTGCTGCCCGTCACGGCGACGACCGGCAGCGTGAAACTGGAACGCCAGGCCGTGCCCATGCGGCCCAGCGCGGCCAGCGTATCGCCCAGCACCAGCTGGGGCAGCGCCACATCCGCCACTGGATGCGCCACCACGGCGGCGCAGGCGCCGGCCGACTGCGCCTGCGGCAGATAGTCGTGGCCGTCGAAATTTTCGCCCGACAGGGCCACGAACAGCTCGCCGCGGCCGATGCGGCGCGTATCGGTCGACACCGCGCCCGCATGCGGCAGCAACAGCGCCAGCCGGGCCCACTGGCGATCGTCGAACGGCAATTTGCGGCCGCCGATGTCCTGGTAGGTTTCATGTCCCTTGCCGGCCAGCAGTATCACGTCGTCGGGAGCCGCGCTCCACAGCGTCTGCATGATGGCCAGCGCGCGGTCAGGCTGCACCGCCGCGCGCATGCCGGCGGGAATGCCGGCCAGAATCTGGTCGATGATGTCCTGCGGCGATTCGCTGCGCGGATTGTCGCTGGTGACCACCACCCGGTCGGCCCGCTCGACGGCGATACGGCCCATTTCGGGTCGCTTGCCGGGGTCGCGCTCGCCGCCGCAGCCGAACACGCACACCAGGCGCCCGCCGCGCGCCTGCGCCACCGGGCGCAAGGCGGTCAGCGCGCGCGCCAGGGCGTCGGGCGTATGGGCGTAATCGACCACCACCAGCGCCCCTTGGGCGCCCGCGGTCAGGTGCTGCAACGGCACCGGCGTCACGGCCTGCAGGCGGCCGTCAACCGGCGAAATCGCCGCCAGTTCGCGCGCGATCTGCGGCAGCGGCCAGCCCAGCTTGCTCAGCGCGCCGGCCACCAACAGCAGATTGGAGATATTGTGCTGGCCGAGCAGGCGCGTGACGATCTGCGCTTCGCCATCGGGCAGCGCCAGCGTGAACACCTGGCCATGCGCGGTGGCCTGCAGGTCGCGCGCGTGGACGTCGGCGGGAGCCCCTTGCAGCGAGTAGCCGGTCTTCAGCGCGGCCGGCAGGGACGCCAGCAAGCGTTCGCCGGCGGGATCGTCCGCATTGACGACGGCGGCCTGCAGGTCCGGCCATTGGAACAGCGCCGCCTTGGCCTGCTCGTAGCGCTGCATGGTGCCGTGGTAATCGAGATGATCGCGCGTCAGGTTGGTAAAACCCGCCACCGCGATGCGGATATGGTCCAGCCGGCCCTGCTCGATGCCGATGGACGAGGCCTCCAGGGCCACCGCGCGCGCGCCCGCGGCGCGCATCCGGGCCAGCGTGCGGTGCATGGTCAGCACATCTGGCGTGGTCAGGCTGCCGCCCAGCGACTGGCCGTCGGGCAGCAGCGCGCCCAGGGTGCCGATGCTGCCGCACGGCTTGCCCATGCGCGTGAGCACCTGCGCCAGCCATTGGGTGCACGAGGTCTTGCCGTTGGTGCCGGTTATCGCCACCACGCTCAGGTCCTGCGACGGACGGCCATACCATTCATCGGCCAGCGCGCCAAGCAAGGTGCGCAGCTGCGCGACCGGCAAGGCCTGCGCGCCCGCGGGCGCGACCGGCGCGCCTTCGGTTTCGTACAGGATGGCGCTGGCGCCACGCGCCAGCGCCTGATCCATGAATTGGCGGCCGTCGCTGGCCAGGCCGGGGCAGGCGACGAACACATCGCCCGGCTCGATCTCGCGCGAATCCAGGCGCAGATCGGCCGTCGGGGCGACGCATCCGCGCAGCCACGCCAGCGCCTGGTCCAGGTGCTGCCGTTGCACGGCGTTCAGGCGATTCGTCGGGCTCATCGCGCGCCCTCCGGATTGCCGGCCACGATGGTCGACTCGAACGGCGCGTCGGGCTGCACGCCCATCAGCCGCAGGCTGCCGCCCACGATGCGCGAGAACACCGGCGCGGCGATGGCGCCGCCGTAATAACCGCCCACCTGCGGCTCGTCGATCGAGACCGCCACCACGATCTTGGGATTGGAGACAGGCGCAAAACCCACGAACGAGCTGCGGTGGCGCTGAGCGCTGTACTTTCCGTCGACAATCTTGCGCGCGGTGCCGCTCTTGCCGGCCACCCGGTAGCCCTGAACCTGGGCGCGCTTGGCCCCGTCGGGCCCGGCGGCGGCCTCCAGCATGGCGCGCACGGTGGCGGCGGTCTTGGGGTTGTAGACCCGTACGCTGGTGGGCGCGCTTTCGCGCTTGACCAGCGTCAGCGACACCATGTCGCCATCGCGCGCGAAAACGGTATAGGCACGAGCCACCTGCAGCAGCGACACGGACAGCCCGTAGCCGTAGGCCATGGTGGCCTTCTCGATCAGGCGCCAGCGGTTCCACGGACGCAGGCGGCCGGGCGCGGCACCGGGAAAGCCCAGCTGGGGCGCCTGCCCGAGCCCCAGCCCGGTGAACAGATCCCACATCTCGCGCGACTGCAGCTTCTCGGAGATCATGGTCATGCCGATATTGCTGGACTTCAGCAGCACTCCGGCCAGATCCAGCGTGCCGTTGCGGCTGACATCGCTGATCGTGCTGCCCTGGTATTGAAAGCGGCCGTTACCGGTCTCGAACATGGTCGCGGTCGAGATGCGGCCCAGATCCAGCGCCAGCGCGGCGGTGAACGGCTTCATGATCGAACCCGGCTCGAATGTATCGGTGATCGCCTGGTTGCGCAGCGTCGAGACCTGGAACGTCTCGCGATGGTTCGGATCGAACGAGGGCAGGTTGACCAGCGCCAGGACCTCGCCGGTATGCACGTCGATCACCACGGCCGTCGCGCTCTTGGCCTGGTGCGCGACGCGCGCGTCCTGCAGTTCCTTGTACACCAGGTACTGCAGGCGCGTGTCGATGGACAGGCGCAGGTCGCGGCCGTCGACCGGCAAGGTCACCGCCTGCACGTCCTCGATGACGCGGCCCAGGCGATCCTTGATGACGCGGCGCGAGCCCGGCTGGCCCGACAATTGCTGGTTGAACGTCAGCTCGACGCCCTCCTGCCCCTGGTCCTCGACATTATTGAAGCCCACGATGTGGGCCGTGACCTCGCCTTCCGGGTAGTAGCGGCGCGACTCCGGCTGCTGGTGGATTCCGGGCAGGGCCATTTGCTTGATCTTGTCGGCAACGTCCATCGGCACCTGACGCTTCAGGTACACGAAATTGCGGTCTTCGTCGGCCAGCCGGCGACGCAGCTCGGCCACCGGCGTCTGAAGCAGTTGCGCCAGCGCGGCCACCTGCTCGGGCGGGATCGGCTTGGCGTCCTCGGGAATCGCCCATATGGCGCGCGCCGGCACGCTGGATGCCAGCACCACGCCGTTGCGATCCAGGATCTTGCCGCGCGTGGCGGCCAGGGTCAGCGTGCGCTCGTAGCGGCGCTCGCCCTGCTGCTGCAGGAACTCGGTCGACAGGCCCTGCAGGAACAGGGCGCGCCCGGCCAGCACGACAAAGCCGCCGAACAACAGTATCAGCACCAGACGGGCGCGCCACATGGGCAGCTGCCCGCGCAGCACGGGATTGTCGAAGAAAGGCACCCGCCTCACTGGGCGCCTCCGGCGGGCTGGTTCATATAGAGCGTGCGGTCGGGCACGATCGGAATCATCTTCAGGTCGTCACGCGCGGCACGGTCGATGCGGGCGTTGCGCGCCAGCTCGGCCCGCTCCAGCTGCAGGCGGCGCCAGTTCGTATCGAGATCGCGCGCCTCGGCCTGGCTGCGCCCCAGTTCGATGAAGAGCTGGCGCGACTGGTAGCGGCTGGTGACCAGGAAAATGGCCGACAGCATCAGCAACGCGGCAACGATGAGACTGGTGCGCCCCATTAGCGACGCCTCCCCTTGGAACCGGCGCGCGTGCCGCGCACCGGCTCGCCGGGCACCCGGCCGGCCTTGACGAAACCAGCCCCGCCGCCAGGCGGCAGCGGCTCGCCCGTGCGTTCGGCCACCCGCAGGATGGCCGAACGGGCGCGCGCATTGCCGGCGACTTCGACGTCGTCGGCGACAACCTTGCCCAGCGAGCGCACCAGCGGTTGCGGCAATTCGCTTTCACGCAAGGGCAGGCGCGCGTGCGCGGCGGCCGGACGAGCCGCCGCCGCGATGCATTGCTTGACCATGCGATCTTCCAGCGAATGAAAACTGATCACCGCCAACCTCCCCCCCGGGCCAAGCAGGTCTAGAGCTGACGCGAGGGCGCGAGCGAGCTCTTCGAGCTCCCGATTGATGTAAATCCGTAGAGCCTGAAAGGTGCGTGTGGCCGGATGCTGCCCCTTTTCGCGCGTGCGGACGGCGCCGGCGACGCACTCGGCAAGCTGGAGCGTGGTGTGCAGCGGCCGTGTTGCGCGGCAAGCAGCAATCGCTTTTGCAACCTGAAAAGCAAACCGTTCTTCGCCATAATCTGCTATGACCTCCCGCATCTCATCCACGCTGGCTTGCGCCAGCCAATCCGCCACCGTGGGGCCGCGGGTCGTATCCATCCTCATGTCGAGGGGACCGTCCCGCATGAACGAAAACCCCCGTTCGGCATCGTCAATCTGGGGCGATGACACGCCCAGATCCAGCATCACGCCATCGACCTGCTCGATGCCGCGCGCCGTCAATTCCTCGGCCATGGTGGCAAAGCCGCCATGCACCACTTCCACCCGCCCATCGCCGGCGGCCAGTTCCCGGGCCACCGCGATCGCCTGCGGATCCTTGTCGAACACCACCAGGCGCGCCTGCGCGCCCAGCCGGGCCAGCAGCGCGCGGCTGTGTCCGCCGCGGCCGAACGTGCCGTCGACGAAGACGCCGTGCTGCAGGCGCGTGGCCGCATCCGGCCCCGGCTCGCCGGCCTGACGGTGGGCGCCCTTGCCGCCGAAATCCGGCAGCACCAACGCGTCAACCGTCGGCTCCAGCAGCACGGGCCGATGTTCGAATTCCATATCCGGCTTCAGAACGAAAACTGATTCAACACATCCGGCATTCCCTGAGCCAGGTCCTCTGCCTCTCGGCGGGCCAGGGAAGCGGCATCCCAGAGCTCGAAGTGCGCGCCCATACCGAGCAGCATCACGTCGCGCGTCATACCGGAAGCGTTGCGCAGCTCAGGAGCGATCAGAACCCGACCCGACCCGTCGATGTCCACGTCCTGCGCGTTGCCCAACAGCAGACGCTGCAGCGCACGCGCCGACATGGGAAACGCCGCGATCTGCGCGCGCTTCTCTTCCCACTCGGGACGCGGATACACCAACAGGCAGCCATCGGGATGACGGGTCAGGGTCAACCGGCCTTCGGCACGGTCCATGAGCGCGTCACGATGCCGGGTCGGAATCGAGATCCGCCCCTTAGCATCCAACGTGAGTGCGCTGCTTCCCTGGAACACCCGTTTGCCCCACTTAGTTGCACAAATTCCTACTTTTTCCCACTCTACGGGAAGCAACTTCATGGGTCAAGGCCGTGGTTGCAATTTTTTCAATCACAACAAGGACTTAGAGCCAATTGTAAAAACGGCGCGCGGAAAACTTGCTGATAAATCAGCAGCTTGCGCCGACTATTAAATGTCATTCATCAGAAGTAGGGCCCGGGCGCGTGTTTTCATTGTTTTACGTAGGGCGCCGTAAGCCAGCCGGCCGGATTCCGGCCGGCTGTCATGAAAATGCAGTGCAGAGCAGATCTATAGGCCGGATTCTGTACGCCGGGTTTCCCCGGCGGGCAATCATTCCTCTTGGCGAACCATTGCTGGACCGCTCCAGCCACCTACCCGCATGCTTGGACGGAGCCGCCCTTCCCGGCCTTACGGCCGTACGCATGCCTATTTGATGTTGCTCCGGATAGAGGTTGCCGCGTTTCACCCTGTCATGCCGCCGCCCGTTTCCGGACGGCGCGGCACGGAGATGGCCGTGCCGGTGCGCGCCAGGCGCGCCCTCATGACAGACTCGTCTCTGTGGCCCTGTTCCTCGGCTTTTCCGGCGGGCAAGCCCGCCAGCGTCGCCGGACGGCCGTTAGCCGCTATCCCGCCCTGTGGAGTCCGGACCTTCCTCGAAGGATTTGCATCCCCCGCGATTGCCCGATCTGCCCTGCGAGCGGCATTTTAGTACAGTCGGCGCCCCGGCTCCCGGCCGCGCGCTGCCCGCCCCGCGCGTTCCTGCGACAATACAGACCAATACGCATCACTCTGTCTGTCCATGGCCCTCGCTTCCCTTATTACGCTTACCGACGTTCAACTGGCCTACGGCCACCACCCCTTGCTGGACCACGCCGATTTCGCCATCCAGGAAGGCGAGCGCATCGGCCTGATCGGGCGCAACGGCGCGGGCAAATCTTCGCTGCTGCGCCTGCTCGATGGCCGCACGCAGCCCGACGACGGCGACATCGCCCGCAGTTCGGGCCTGCGCGTGGCCACGGTCGAGCAGGAACCCGCACTGGATGAAACCGGCACGGTGTTCGACGTCGTGTGCGACGCCCATGCCCATCCCGAAGACTGGCAGCGGCCGGCGCGCGTACGGGCCGCGCTCGAACGCCTGGGACTGCCGGCCGAAGCGGCGATCGCCAGCCTGTCCGGCGGCATGCGCAAGCGCGTCGCGCTGGCGCGCGCCCTGGTCGACGAACCCGACCTGTTGCTGCTGGACGAACCGACCAACCACCTGGACTTCGACGGCATCGCATGGCTGGAAGCCATGCTGCGCAACTGGAAGGGCGCGGCCGTCATCATCACCCACGACCGGCGCTTCCTCGACGCGGTGGCGACCCGCATCGTCGAGCTCGACCGCGGCCGCCTGCTCAGCTTTCCCGGCAATTTTTCGCAGTGGCAGGAGCGCAAGGCGCAGTGGCTCGAAGCCGAGCGCCTGGAGCAGGCCCGCTTCGACAAGCTGCTGGCCCAGGAAGAAGTCTGGATCCGCAAGGGCATCGAGGCGCGCCGCACCCGCAACGAAGGCCGCGTGCGCCGGCTCGAACAGCTGCGCGTCGAACGCGCCGAGCGCCGCGAACGCGTCGGCAACGTCAGTCTGGCGCTGGCCCAAGGCCAGCGTTCGGGCAAGCTGGTCGCCGAACTCCAGGACGTCGGCAAGGCGTTCGGCGACAAGGTCGTGGTGCGCGACTACTCGACCACCATCCTGCGCGGCGACCGCATCGGCATCGTCGGCCCCAACGGCGCGGGCAAGACTACCCTGCTCAAGCTGCTGCTCGGCGAACTGCCGCCCGACAGCGGCACGGTGCGCCAGGGCAGCAACGTCTCGGTGGCCTATTTCGACCAGATGCGCGCCCAGCTCGACGAGAACGCGACGCTGGTGGACATCATCAGCCCAGGCAGCGAGTGGGTGGAGATCGGCGGCGCGCGCAAGCACGTGATGAGCTATCTCGGCGACTTCCTGTTCTCGCCGGCCCGCGCCGGCTCGCCCGTCAGCAGCCTGTCCGGCGGCGAGCGGGCCCGCCTGCTGCTGGCGCGCCTGTTCGCGCGCCCGGCCAACGTGCTGGTGCTCGACGAACCCACCAACGACCTGGACATCGAAACGCTGGAACTGCTGGAAGAACTGCTGCAGGAATACGCCGGCACGGTGCTGCTGGTCAGCCACGACCGGGCCTTCCTGAACAACGTCGTCACCCAGACCATCGCCGCCGAAGGCGACGGCCGCTGGCGCGACTACGTCGGCGGCTACGACGAATGGCAGGCGCAACGGCCCGCCCAGGCCGCCGCGCCCAAGGCCGAGAAACCCGCCGAAACCGCCAAGCCCGCCGCGGCGCGCCCCAAGCCGGTGCGCGCGGCACGGCTGAGCGCCTGGGATCTGCGCGAACTGGAAGCCCTGCCCGATGCCATCGCCGCCATCGAGGCCCGTCAGGCCGAATTGAGCGGCAAGCTGGCCGACGGCAGCCTGTACCGCGACGCGCCGGACGAAGTCGAACGCATCAACGCGGAACTGGCCACCCTGGAAAGCGAACTGGAAGAAAAATTCGCGCGCTGGGAACTCCTGGAAGCGCGTCGGGGCGACTCCGCCTGACACGCAGGCCGGGCCTCGCAAGGTCCGGCCTGCCCTGGCTCAGGCCAGGGCCCGCCAGCCGAGCGACTCGCCGCCGGCCAGCGGCACCAGGGTCGTATCGCCGAACGCGACCTCCGCCGGAATTTCGTAGGCTTCGCGCCGCAGCGTGAGCGTACCCGTATTGCGCGGCAGGCCGTAAAAATCCGGGCCGTGGAAGCTGGCAAAGCCTTCCAGCCGATCCAGGCGGCCGACCGCGTCGAACGCGGTGGCGTAAAGCTCCATTGCATGCAGGGCCGTATAGCAGCCCGCGCAACCACAGGCATGTTCCTTCAGGCCGCGCGCATGGGGCGCGCTGTCGGTACCCAGGAAGAAACGCGGACTGCCGCTGGTGGCCGCCTCGACCAGGGCCTGGCGATGCACCTCGCGCTTGAGGATCGGCAGGCAATACCAATGCGGCCGCACGCCGCCCGTGAAAATCGCATTGCGGTTGTAGAGCATGTGCTGCGGCGTGATGGTCGCGGCGGTGGGTCCTTCCGCGTCGCGCACGTAGTGGGCGCCTTCCCGGGTCGTGATGTGCTCGAACACCACCTTCAGGCCGGGATACGCGCGCCGCAGCGGCTGCATGACACGTTCGATGAACACCGCTTCGCGGTCGAACACGTCGATCGCCGGATCGGTCACCTCGCCGTGCACCAGCAGCGGCATGCCGCAGCGCTCCAGCGCAGCCAGCGCGGCGCCGCACTTGCCCAGCAGGTCGGTCACGCCGGCATCGGAGTTTGTGGTGGCCCCGGCCGGATACAGCTTGACCGCGGCGACCTGCCCGGACTCATGCGCGCGCACGATTTCCTCGGCCGGCGTGTTGTCGGTCAGGTACAGCGTCATCAAGGGCGTGAAGGCAGCCGTATCGCCACCCGCCTTGCGCAGCGCCGCTTCGATCCGCGCGCGATAGGCCAGCGCCTGCTCGGTGGTGGTCACCGGCGGGCGGAGGTTGGGCATCACGATGGCGCGCGCGAACTGCCGCGCCGTATCCAGCACCACCGCCTCGAGGGCGCTGCCATCGCGCAGGTGCAGGTGCCAATCGTCCGGGCGGGTGATGGTAAGTTCTGTAGCGTGTTGGTTGGACATGGAAGCGGGCCTCAATCGGCCAAAGGCATGCCGCGCTCGGCCAGCGCGCTGAACATCGCGCTGCCCAGGGGAATCACGGCATCGTTGAAATCGAAATGGCTATTGTGCAGCACACAGCCCGACTCGGCGCCGCCCTGGCCGAGCCGGAAATACGCGCCGGGCCGCATCTGCAGCATAAACGAAAAATCCTCCGAGCCCATCGAGGGCACCAGATCGCGCACCACATTCTCGCGGCCGATCATCTCGGTGGCGATATCGGCGACCAGGTTGGCGTGCTGCGGCGTATTCAGCGTGGCCGGGTAAATGCGCTCGTAGAGCACTTCCGCCGTGGCGCCGAAAGCGCTGGCGATGGCGCTGGCCAGTTCACGCATGCGGGACTCCACCATCTCCTGGACGGAACGGCGGAACGTGCGCACCGTGCCCACCATCCGGGCCTCGCGCGGAATCACGCTCATCGCGCCCGGGTGGCCGGCCTGCACCGAACCGATCGACAGCACCGCCGAATCGAGCGGATTGACGTTGCGCGACACGATGGTCTGCAGCGCGGTAATCAGGTGCCCCGCCACCGTGACCGGATCGATCGTCTGATAAGGATGCGCGCCATGGCCGCCGCGGCCGTTGATCGTGATCTCGAAACGATCGGCCGCCGCCATCATCGGACCCGGATTGATCCCCACCGTGCCCGGCTTGAGGCCTGGCCAGTTGTGCAGGGCGTAGATCGCGTCGCAGGGAAACGTATCGAAGAACCCGTCGTCGATCATCGCCTTGGCGCCGCCGCGCCCTTCCTCCGCCGGCTGGAAGATCAGTACGGCCGTGCCATCGAAATTGCGGGTTTGCGCAAGATACTTCGCCGCCCCGATCAGCACCGCCGTATGGCCGTCATGGCCGCAACCATGCATCAGGCCCGGTTTCGTCGATTTGTGCCCGAAATCGTTGTCCTCGGTCATCGGCAGCGCGTCCATGTCGGCACGCAGGCCGATCATGCGGCCGCTGTCGCATGTACGGCCCCGGATGATCCCCACCACGCCCGTCTTGCCGATGCCGCGATGCACCTCGATGCCCAGCGCTTCCAGCGCGCCGGCGACAATGCCCGAAGTACGGACCTCCTCGAACCCCAGCTCGGGGTGGGCATGCAGATCGCGCCTCAACGCCGTCAATTCGTCATGAAACAGCCGGATGGATTCGAGCGGGGAACGGGCGTACATGGGCAGTTACAGGTTGCTGTCCCGAGGGGGACCGATCAGTAATTTTAGTTGCTACAGAGGATAAATGGCTTTGTCTTTAGGGGAGAGACACGTTATGCTGCGGCCCGCAGGACTATTTTTCCAACAAGCCAGAGAAGGAGCGCCGCATTATGGCCACACCCTCCAAAACCGCGACCGCACGCAAGCCGAACGCCGCGTTCATGAAGCCCCTGACCCCCAGCGCCGAGCTGGCCGCTGTCATCGGCTCGGAAGCCGTGCCGCGTACCGAGGTCACCAAGAAGATCTGGGATTACATCAAAAAGCACAACCTGCAGGATGCCAGCAACAAGCGCAACATCAACGCCGACGCCAAGCTGCGCCCCATCTTCGGCAAAGACCAGGTCATGATGTTCGAACTGACCAAGCTGGTCAACGCGCACCTGAAGTAATCGATCGGGCCAAAGGGCGTACGGCGTACGTCCCTTCCCGTCTCAGTGCCGGGCCTGCCGCAACAGCGGGCATTCGGTTGGCACAATCCGCTTCAAGCAATCTCCGCACGCGCTGGCCCACATCCGGTCCGCACCGCCTCGCAGCTGCTCCCCTGCCTCCCCCCCCCACGCGAACATCCGCAGCACCGCCAGACGGCCCCTGCCGCACCCTGCCGCACCCTGCCGCACCCTGCCGCACCCTGCCGCACCCTGCCGCACCCTGCCGCATCCTGCCGCATCCTGCCGCATCCTGCCGCATCCTGCCGCATCCTGCCGCATCCTGCCGCATCCTGCCGCATCCTGCCGCATCCTGCCGCATCCTGCTTCTGCTGCGCACTGTACACACCAGCCGCCTGCAAACGAAAACGGCTGGCACAAAGCCAGCCGTTGCGAGCGGAACCGCGGCCTGTACCCGAGTCAGGTGTAGCTCGACGGTGCATTGCCTTCGAGCAAGGCCAGCCAGCCCTTGATCAGGCGATACAGCACCCATACCACCGTTGCCACCACGCCGATCCAGCCGATGAAAATCAACGTGGCGATGGCGCTGATGGCCAGCCACAGCAAGGCCCACCAGAAGGTGCGCAGCAGCCAGTCGAAATGACTTGCGTACATCGTGCCCGCGGTGTCGCCGCGCTTGACGTACATCAGCACTACGGCAGCCAGCGTGGCTATACCCAGAAAACCGCCGGTCAAAAAGCCCAGCGCGTACAGACCGTAAGCCACATGGGTAAGCGTGCGCAGATCCGGGGCACCGCCCGGCTGAAGGGTCTGGGGGTCACTCACGATTACTGCTCCATCGAATAAGTTCACAGCAATCTTACCGCAAGATGCACGCCCGCCTCGGCCGGCGTTGTTATTTGTAGACGGCGTCCTGTTCAACGCTGTTGACGGCGGTTCACTCCGTATTGACGACGACTCGCGCGCCTTGGAAGAATTGCCGCCGTGCGTGGGCAAGGCGCCTGAAAGTGCACGGCACGGCCAGGCCAGCGACACCTAATCCGCATCGCCGTGACCTCGTCCGGACATCGCTTCGGCCTTGCGTTGCCACGCCTGGGGCATCCGATGGAAGCAACGGCGAAGCGCGCGGAGCTGGCGAGCGGGTTAGCGGTGCCAGTCCCCCTGCGGGGACAGGCACCCGGCGAGGTGCGGCGGATGCGGGCGCATGGGCGCCTGCCCGCGGTCACGGTTGGCAGGAGCGATGCCGAGGCTTGATTCCACGGCGGGTGTCTGTCCCCGCACGGGGACTGACACACGCTGCAGGCAGCACGGTCAGAAGCGGGGGATGTCTGCAGGTGCCCGCCCCCCCTGCGGGGACAGGCACCCGGCGAGGTGCGGGCGCCTGGGCGTCCCCCCAAAAACAAAACCCCGCGAGCCATGAGGCTGCGGGGTTTTGAGCAATAAAAGCCTGACGATGACCTACTTTCACAGATGTACATCCACTATCATCGGCGCGAAGGCGTTTCACTGTCCTGTTCGGGATGGGAAGGAGTGGGACCACCTTGCTATGGTCGTCAGGCGTAACCGGCTAAGCGGTTGACGCATGGTCAACGGCTTGAATCTGGAAGAAGCACAGCGTGCGCCTGGCAGTCGGTTGGGACTGGCAGCGACGCGGGTTGCGTGTGTATGTTGTGTTGGTATGAACGGCGCTGGCGCTTACTGTCCAGCGGTAATAATTAAGACTTGAGAGTTATAGGATCAAGCCTCACGGGCAATTAGTATCGGTTAGCTTAACGCATTACTGCGCTTCCACACCCGACCTATCAACGTCCTGGTCTCGAACGACCCTTCAGGGGGATCTAGTCCCCGGGATACCTAATCTTCAGACGAGTTTCCCGCTTAGATGCCTTCAGCGGTTATCTCTTCCGTACTTAGCTACCCGGCAATGCCATTGGCATGACAACCGGTACACCAGAGGTACGTCCACTCCGGTCCTCTCGTACTAGGAGCAGGCTCCGTCAAGTATCCAACGCCCACGGCAGATAGGGACCAAACTGTCTCACGACGTTTTAAACCCAGCTCACGTACCTCTTTAAATGGCGAACAGCCATACCCTTGGGACCGGCTACAGCCCCAGGATGAGATGAGCCGACATCGAGGTGCCAAACACCGCCGTCGATATGAACTCTTGGGCGGTATCAGCCTGTTATCCCCAGAGTACCTTTTATCCGTTGAGCGATGGCCCTTCCATTCAGAACCACCGGATCACTATGTCCTGCTTTCGCACCTGTTCGACTTGTCAGTCTCACAGTCAAGCACGCTTATGCCATTGCACTATCAGCACGATTTCCGACCGTACCTAGCGTACCTTCGAACTCCTCCGTTACGCTTTGGGAGGAGACCGCCCCAGTCAAACTGCCTACCATGCACTGTCCCCGATCCGGATAACGGACCAAGGTTAGAACCGCAAACAAACCAGGGTGGTATTTCAAGGATGGCTCCCTCGAATCTGGCGACTCGAGTTCTGCGCCTCCCACCTATCCTACACAGGCCGGTTCACAGTCCAATGCAAAGCTACAGTAAAGGTTCATGGGGTCTTTCCGTCTAGCCGCGGGTAGATTGCATCATCACAAACACTTCAACTTCGCTGAGTCTCAGGAGGAGACAGTGTGGCCATCGTTACGCCATTCGTGCAGGTCGGAACTTACCCGACAAGGAATTTCGCTACCTTAGGACCGTTATAGTTACGGCCGCCGTTTACCGGGGCTTCGATCAAGAGCTTGCACCCCATCACTTAACCTTCCGGCACCGGGCAGGCGTCACACCCTATACGTCGACTTTCGTCTTTGCAGAGTGCTGTGTTTTTAATAAACAGTCGCAGCCACCGATTCTCTGCGACCCCTTCATGCTCAGCGCGCAGGCGCTTCACACTACCAGGGTATACCTTCTCCCGAAGTTACGGTATCAATTTGCCGAGTTCCTTCTCCTGAGTTCTCTCAAGCGCCTTGGAATATTCATCCCGTCCACCTGTGTCGGTTTGCGGTACGGTCTCGTACAGCTGAAGCTTAGAGGCTTTTCTTGGAACCACTTCCAATCACTTCGCGAGACTTGCTCGCTCGTGCCACACCCTTGATTCTCGCGCCCGGATTTGCCTAAGCGCCATCTTCAATGCAGCAACAGGGACGTCCAACACCCTGATGACCTTCCGCGATCCGTCCCCCCATCGCACTGTACGACGGTGCTGGAATATTAACCAGCTTCCCATCAGCTACGCATCTCTGCCTCGCCTTAGGGGCCGACTCACCCTGCGCCGATGAACGTTGCGCAGGAAACCTTGGACTTACGGCGAGGGGGCTTTTCACCCCCTTTATCGCTACTCATGTCAGCATTCGCACTTCTGATACCTCCAGCAGCCTTTACAAGCCACCTTCGCAGGCTTACAGAACGCTCTCCTACCGCGTGCACTAAAAGTGCACACCCGCAGCTTCGGTTTATCGCTTAGCCCCGTTACATCTTCCGCGCAGGACGACTCGATCAGTGAGCTATTACGCTTTCTTTAAAGGGTGGCTGCTTCTAAGCCAACCTCCTGACTGTCTATGCCTTCCCACTTCGTTTCCCACTTAGCGATAATTCGGGACCTTAGCTGGCGGTCTGGGTTGTTTCCCTCTTGAGTCCGGACGTTAGCACCCGGTGCTCTGTCTCCCAAGCTGTACTTGCAGGTATTCGGAGTTTGCCATGGTTTGGTAAGTCGCCATGACCCCCTAGCCATAACAGTGCTCTACCCCCTGCAGTAATACTTGAGGCACTACCTAAATAGTTTTCGGAGAGAACCAGCTATTTCCAGATTTGTTTAGCCTTTCACCCCTATCCACAGCTCATCCCCTAGTTTTTCAACACTAGTGGGTTCGGTCCTCCAGCACGTGTTACCGTGCCTTCAACCTGGCCATGGGTAGATCATCTGGTTTCGGGTCTACACCCAGCGACTGGACGCCCTATTCGGACTCGCTTTCGCTACGCCTTCCCTATTCGGTTAAGCTCGCCACTGAATGTAAGTCGCTGACCCATTATACAAAAGGTACGCCGTCACCCCATAAAGAGGCTCCGACTGTTTGTATGCATACGGTTTCAGGATCTATTTCACTCCCCTTCCGGGGTTCTTTTCGCCTTTCCCTCACGGTACTGGTTCACTATCGGTCGATCACGAGTATTTAGCCTTGGAGGATGGTCCCCCCATCTTCAGACAGGATTTCACGTGTCCCGCCCTACTTCTCTTACGCCTAGTTCCACACTCTGCATTTCGTCTACAGGGCTATCACCTGCTACGGCCGGACTTTCCATTCCGTTCGACTATGCAAAATGCTAAATCGTAAAGGCTCTTCCGATTTCGCTCGCCACTACTTTCGGAATCTCGGTTGATTTCTTTTCCTCGAGCTACTGAGATGTTTCAGTTCACCCGGTTCGCCTCCACTGGCCTATGTATTCAGCCAGGGATACCGCTTGCGCGGTGGGTTTCCCCATTCGGATATCTGCGGATCAATGCTTGTTTGCCAGCTCCCCGCAGCTTTTCGCAGGCTACTACGTCCTTCATCGCCTGTGATCGCCAAGGCATCCACCATATGCACTTAGTCGCTTGATCCTATAACACTAAAGTCTTATAGGTGCTGTTCATTCGCGCTTGTGCCGTTCATAAGTTCAAAGCACCTGACCAAACGCTTGCGCGCCCAGCCAGTTCTTGAGACTTGGAACAAAATCATGCAATCACAACCCGTATCCGTCTTCATCGACTCGCGTCGACTACTAAACGAACACTTTACGTTGTGCTTCTTCCAAATTGTTAAAGAACATATATAGCTGTCGGGCCAAAACCCAACGCTTAACACTGACTCGCAGCACTAAGCGTTGCTCTCTCGCCTTCCTGGTCTCGCCTGCCAACCCGCTCCCATCTTCAAGACGGGTTCTGGTGGAGGTGAACGGGATCGAACCGATGACATCCTGCTTGCAAAGCAGGCGCTCTCCCAGCTGAGCTACACCCCCATTTCCCTCTCAGGAAACCTTGGTGGGTCTGGTTGGATTCGAACCAACGACCCCCGCCTTATCAAGACGGTGCTCTAACCGACTGAGCTACAGACCCGCGAAACCTTTCTCTCTCGGATCAGCAGCCACCGATCCAGCAGCTATATAACAACAACCGATAAGCGTGGACACTTGACACGAGCACTCAAGCTCTTAAAGGAGGTGATCCAGCCGCACCTTCCGATACGGCTACCTTGTTACGACTTCACCCCAGTCATGAATCCTACCGTGGTAATCGCCCCCCTTGCGGTTAGGCTAACTACTTCTGGTAAAACCCACTCCCATGGTGTGACGGGCGGTGTGTACAAGACCCGGGAACGTATTCACCGCGACATGCTGATCCGCGATTACTAGCGATTCCGACTTCACGCAGTCGAGTTGCAGACTGCGATCCGGACTACGATCGGGTTTCTGGGATTGGCTCCCCCTCGCGGGTTGGCGACCCTCTGTCCCGACCATTGTATGACGTGTGAAGCCCTACCCATAAGGGCCATGAGGACTTGACGTCATCCCCACCTTCCTCCGGTTTGTCACCGGCAGTCTCATTAGAGTGCCCTTTCGTAGCAACTAATGACAAGGGTTGCGCTCGTTGCGGGACTTAACCCAACATCTCACGACACGAGCTGACGACAGCCATGCAGCACCTGTGTTCCGGTTCTCTTGCGAGCACTCCCAAATCTCTTCGGGATTCCAGACATGTCAAGGGTAGGTAAGGTTTTTCGCGTTGCATCGAATTAATCCACATCATCCACCGCTTGTGCGGGTCCCCGTCAATTCCTTTGAGTTTTAATCTTGCGACCGTACTCCCCAGGCGGTCAACTTCACGCGTTAGCTGCGCTACCAAGGCCCGAAGGCCCCAACAGCTAGTTGACATCGTTTAGGGCGTGGACTACCAGGGTATCTAATCCTGTTTGCTCCCCACGCTTTCGTGCATGAGCGTCAGTGTTATCCCAGGAGGCTGCCTTCGCCATCGGTGTTCCTCCGCATATCTACGCATTTCACTGCTACACGCGGAATTCCACCTCCCTCTGACACACTCTAGCCCGGTAGTTAAAAATGCAGTTCCAAGGTTAAGCCCTGGGATTTCACATCTTTCTTTCCGAACCGCCTGCGCACGCTTTACGCCCAGTAATTCCGATTAACGCTTGCACCCTACGTATTACCGCGGCTGCTGGCACGTAGTTAGCCGGTGCTTATTCTGCAGGTACCGTCAGTTGCACAGGATATTAGCCCGTGCCGTTTCTTTCCTGCCAAAAGTGCTTTACAACCCGAAGGCCTTCATCGCACACGCGGGATGGCTGGATCAGGGTTGCCCCCATTGTCCAAAATTCCCCACTGCTGCCTCCCGTAGGAGTCTGGGCCGTGTCTCAGTCCCAGTGTGGCTGGTCGTCCTCTCAAACCAGCTACGGATCGTCGCCTTGGTAGGCCGTTACCCCACCAACTAGCTAATCCGATATCGGCCGCTCCAATAGTGCGAGGCCCGAAGGTCCCCCGCTTTCCCCCGTAGGGCGTATGCGGTATTAGCCACGCTTTCGCGTAGTTATCCCCCGCTACTGGGCACGTTCCGATACATTACTCACCCGTTCGCCACTCGCCACCAGGCCGAAGCCCGTGCTGCCGTCCGACTTGCATGTGTAAAGCATCCCGCCAGCGTTCAATCTGAGCCAGGATCAAACTCTTCAGTTCAATCTCTGTGTGTGGACCCTGATCGAAACCAGGATCCGTATCGCTTGCTCAAAGGAAGTGAGGTTTAAAAAACCTTACTTCATTCAGTGAGCACTTGATAATGCTTTGCTTTCGATGACGACCGTAGCCGCCACCGTGCGCTCGCACCAAGTGCCCACACTTATCGGTTGTTAAATTGTTAAAGAGCGGCCCTGCCATCCGGCCTTCCGACCGGCGCTGCGTTTTCAGCAGCAGAGAGACGAGATTATGAAGAAGTTTTTTCAGCTTGTCAAGTCGGCCTCGCCTGCTCCGCACCTGACTCACCCCCTTCCTCAAGGCCTGCGCCTCTCACCTGGCACTTCTCGAAACCCCAGCACCCGCGCCGATCGGCATCAGGGTTAACCCTTGGATTTCGGCAACTGTCAAGCCCGAAACTATAACACGACTTTTGCAGAATTTGCAACCCGAAGGCAGCGATTCGTTAACCGTCGTGCAACAACACCTGCCAGAACCCCGGGAACCGCCACATCGGCATAATCCCGCTCGCCCTGCCCCGGTGCTGCCCGCGCCCCCTGCCCTGGCTTGCCGGCTCCCACACCTGGGCGGAGAACCTGCAAACCGCATGATTCGCGGTTCCGGCTTCGTCGCGCTGAAAGATCAGTGCGGCGAAGAAGCGAGACTATAGCACAGAAAAAATTCGTACGCTGGCGTTGTGACACCAATTTTGCTGGTTCGTTAATTATTTTGTGTGCCCGCCATATTTTCCCTCCGGAACGAACCGCCCTTTTTATTTCGGACAGGCTGGATGGCGGCTGCCCGCCGCCCTTCCATGGCCCCTATATATAGAGGGCATGGTGGAACACGGCACCGTGTCCCTATATATACGGCGACCGCTATACGCGCAGCTCGGTGGTTTCCTTGATCTGCTGCAGCGCGAAGTAGGATTTCATGTCGACCACGGCCGGATGCTGCATCAGGGTGTCCATGGCGAACCGGGAGAAGTGCGCCAGGTCCGCCACCTGGATGCGCAGCAGATAGTCCATGTCCCCCGACATCGCGTAGCACTCCACCACTTCGGGCCATAATTGGACATCCCGGGCGAAGTTGCCCATTGGCGCGTGGCTGCCGCCGCTGTGCTTGTTCAGTTTGATGGTGACGTAGGCCAGCAGGCCCAGCCCGACTTTCTCGGCATCGACCAGCGCCACGTAGCGCTTGATATAGCCCTGCTCCTCCAGGCGCCGTACCCGGCGCAGGCACGGACTGGGAGAAAGCGAAACCCGCTCGGCCAGCTCCTGGTTGCTGAGCCGCCCGTCGCGCTGCAATTCGGCAAGAATTCGCCGATCTGTCCTATCCAACTCAACCCCTAGCATCATCAGCCCCAAATTTGACCAGTACGGCAATATTATTGCCGATAACAGGCTTTTTCAGGGCATATTTGCAATCGCCTGCCCGCCTTCGCTGCCTACAATCTGCGTTCTGGTTTCAAGCAAATTGATTGCACAACATACAAGGGAGAGCAGCCATGGCTGAGAATTTCCAACCCTGGGAAAATCCGATGGGTACGGCCGGTTTCGAGTTCATCGAATACACCGCCCCCGATCCTGTCGCGTTGCGCAAGGTTTTCGAACTGCTGGGCTTCAAGGCCATCGCGAAGCACCGGCACAAGGATGTGACGCTGTACCGTCAGGGCGGGGTGAACTTCCTCATCAACGCCGAACCCGATTCGTTCGCCCAACGCTTCGCGCGCCTGCACGGCCCGTCGATCTGCGCCATCGGCTTTCGCGTGCAGGACGCCAACAAAGCCTACAAGCGCGCGCTCGAACTCGGCGCGTGGGGGTTCGACTCGCATAGCGGCCCGATGGAGCTGAACATCCCGGCCATCAAGGGCATCGGCGACTCGCTCATCTATCTGGTGGACCGCTGGCGCGGCAAGCAGGGCCACGGCGGCATCGGCGACATCAGCATCTACGACGTCGACTTCGAGCCGATCGATCGCGATACCGCGCAGACCGACGTGAACCACGCCGGCGCCGGCCTGACGCTGGTCGACCACCTGACGCACAACGTGCACAAGGGCCGTATGGCCGAGTGGTCCGAGTTCTACGAGCGCCTGTTCAATTTCCGCGAGGTCCGCTACTTCGACATCGAAGGCAAGGTGACCGGCGTGAAGTCGAAGGCCATGACCTCGCCCTGCGGCAATATCCGTATCCCGATCAACGAGGAAGGCACCGAAGAGAAGGGGCAGATCCAGGAATACCTGGACCTGTACCGCGGCGAAGGCATCCAGCACATCGCGATGGCCACCGACGATATCTACCAGACGGTGGAGGCGCTGCGCCGCAACGGCGTGGTATTCCTGGATACGCCGGACACCTACTACGAACTGCTGGACCGCCGCCTGCCCGACCATGGCGAGGACGTGACGCGCCTGCGGAAGAATCGCATCCTGCTCGACGGCGCGCCCGGCGGCGGGCTGCTGCTGCAGATCTTCACGGAAAACCAGATCGGCCCGATCTTCTTCGAAATCATTCAGCGCAAGGGCAACGACGGTTTCGGCGAAGGCAACTTCAAGGCGCTGTTCGAATCGATCGAACTCGACCAGATGCGCCGAGGCGTGGTCAAGCAGGTCGACTGAGCCCTGCCTGGCGCGAGCAAGGCCCACCCTCGCGGTGGGCCTTGTCATTTCGGGCGCCGCGGCGCGCTCAGCGTGCCAGGCGGTCCTGGAACTGCTTGCGGAACTTGGCGACCTTGGGCGCGATGACGAACTGGCAATAGCCCTGCTCTGGATGCAGGGCGTAATAGTCGCGGTGATAGTCTTCGGCCGGCCAGAACTTCGCCGGCGCGAGCAGGCGGGTCACGATGGGGGCATCGAAGACCTGTTGCGCACGCAATTCGTCCATGACGGCTTGCGCCTGCTCGCGTTGCCGTTCGTCCTGCCAGAAGATGGCGGACTCGTACTGCGGCCCGACGTCATTGCCCTGGCGCCCCGGGGTGGTGGGATCATGGGTGGCGAAGAAGACCCGCAACAGATCGCCGTACGACAGCACGGCGGGGTCGAACTCGACGCGCGCCACTTCGATATGGCCGGTGTCCTTGCCGCAGACTTGTTCGTAGGTGGGATGCTCGACGTGGCCGCCGGCATAGCCGGGTTCGATGCCGGTCACGCCACGCAGGTCCTTGAAGACGGCCTCGACGCACCAGAAGCAGCCGCCCCCGAGAACGGCTGCTTCGGTGGCCGGGCCGGCCGGTTGGGATGAAGACATGGCTTTCGCTCCGGAAAGAATGCTCAGGGCTTGGCGGGCAAGGACAGGATCCACTCGGCCAGCGCATGCGCGTCGGCGTCGCTGACCTGCGGCTGGGCCGGCATGGGCACCGCGCCCCAGGCGCCGCGCCCGCCGCCACGGATCTTGCCCGCCAGATAGGCCGCGGCCTCGGACTGCCCCGCGTAGCGTTCGGATATGCTGCGCAAAGGCGGCCCCACCCGCTTGCTGTCGACCTGATGGCAGGCCATACAGTTCTTGTTGCGCGCCAGCGCCTCGCCAGCCGGCTGCGCGCCGGCGCTACCGCCGGCCAGACAGGCCAGGACCGCCCACGCGGCCAGACTACTCTTCAAATGCATCGGTTACTGCCCCACGGCTGGCGGTACAGGCCAGCTTGCCGAACTTGGCAAGCACGCCGCGCACATAGCGCGGCTTGGGCTGGGCCCAAGCCTTGCGACGAGCCGCCATTTCCTCATCGCTGATGTTGAGCTGCAGCAGCAGCTGATGGGCATCGATGGTAACCGAATCGCCCTCGCGAATCAGCGCGATCGGCCCGCCGACGAACGCCTCGGGCGCCACGTGCCCGACCACCATGCCCCAGGTGCCGCCGGAAAACCGCCCGTCGGTGATCAGGCCGACGGTTTCGCCCAACCCCTGGCCGACCAGCGCGGAAGTGGGCGCGAGCATCTCGCGCATGCCTGGACCGCCCTTGGGGCCCTCGTAGCGGATCACCACCACATCGCCATCGCGGATGCGGCGGTCCATGATGGCGGACATGGCATCGTCTTCGGAATCGAACACGCGCGCCGGGCCGGTAATGACCGGATTCTTCAACCCGGTGATCTTGGCCACGCAGCCTTCCGGCGAAAGATTGCCCTTGAGTATCGCCAGGTGCCCCTGCGGGTAGAACGCGCGTTCGATGGGCATGATGACGTCCTGCCCGGGCGGCGGCGCATCGGGTACGTTCGCCAGCGTCTCGGCCACGGTCTTGCCGGTGATGGTGATGCAATCGCCATGCAACAGGCCGGCGTTCAGCAGGATCTTCATCACTTGTGGGATGCCGCCGGCGCGATGCAGGTCGGTCGCCACGTACTTGCCGGACGGCTTGAGATCGCAGATGACCGGCACGCGCTTGCGGATGCGCTCGAAGTCGTCGATGTTCCACGGCACTTCCGCCGCGTGGGCGATGGCGAGGAAGTGCAGCACGGCGTTGGTCGAGCCGCCCGTGGCCATGATCACCGCCACGGCGTTCTCGATGGAAGCGCGGGTGATGATGTCGCGCGGCCGCAGCTGGCGCCGCACCGCCTCGACCAGCACGCGCGCCGATTCCGCCGCCGACGCGACTTTCTCCTGGTCCTCGTTGGCCATGGTGCTGGAATGAGGCAGGCTCATCCCCATGGCCTCGAAGGCCGAGCTCATGGTGTTGGCCGTGTACATGCCGCCGCAGGAACCCGACCCGGGGATGGCGCATTGCTCGATGGCCTTGAAGTCGGTTTCGTCCATGCGGCCCATGGTGTATTCGCCGACGGCTTCGAACACCGATACGATGGTCAGGTCCTTGCCCTTGTAGTGGCCGGGCTTGATGGTGCCGCCATACACGTAGATGCCGGGCACATTCATGCGCGCGAGCGCCATCATGCCGCCGGGCATGTTCTTGTCGCATCCGCCGATGACCACCACGCCATCCATCCACTGCCCCTGCGCGGCGGTCTCGATGCAGTCGGCGATGACCTCGCGCAACACCAGCGAATACTTCATTCCTTCGGTGCCCATGGACATGCCATCGGAAATCGTCGGCGTGCCGAACACCTGGGGGTTGGCGCGGGAGACGCGGATGGCCTCGATCGCCGCGTCGGCCAGGCGCTGCAGCCCGCTGTTGCATGGAGTGATCGTGGAATGTCCGTTGGCCACGCCGATCATCGGATTCTGGAAATCCGCCTCGGTGTAGCCCAGCGCGTAGTACATGGCCCGATTGGGCGCGCGCGCCACGCCCTCGGTAATGTGACGGGAACGATTGTTGTCGGACATGGTCTTGTCTCCAGGTGCGTAGGCCCATGCCGGGCCGGCCAGATCGCTGTCGGAAGGCAGCGCTACGGAACAACACGCTCGCCGGTTATTATCGGACATCTTCTTGCGCCAGGCGGAACATGCTTCAGTACCCTCAAATCGACCCCGTAGCCCTGCGTATCGGCCCGCTCGCCATCCATTGGTATGGATTGATGTATCTGATCGGATTCGCGCTGGTCTATGCGCTCGGCCGCCGCCGCATCACGTCAGGCCATACGACCTCGATGACGGTGCGCGACCTGGAAGACCTGATTTTCTACAGCGTGCTGGGCGTGGTGCTGGGCGGGCGGCTGGGCTATGTCCTGTTCTACAAGCCCGCCTACTATCTGGCCAACCCGCTGGAGATTTTTTATCTGTGGGAAGGCGGCATGTCGTTCCACGGCGGCCTGATCGGCGTCATCGTGGTAATGCTGCTGTTCGCCCACAAGAAGCGGCTGGGCTTTTTCACCGTGAGCGATTTCATCGCGCCGCTGATTCCGCTGGGTCTGGCCGCCGGCCGCCTGGGCAATTTCATCAATGGCGAATTGTGGGGCCGGCCGACCGACGTACCCTGGGCGATGGTCTTCCCGCAATCGGGCGACGGGCTGCCGCGGCACCCGTCCCAGCTCTACGAACTGGGCCTGGAAGGCATCGTCCTGTTCGCGCTGCTGTGGTGGTATTCGAGCAAGCCCCGCGCGGCGGGGCAGGTAAGCGCCATGTTCCTGATGGGTTATGGCGCATTCCGGTTCCTGGTGGAGTTCACGCGCGAACCGGACAACTTCCTGGGGCTGCTGGCGGCCGGACTCAGCATGGGGCAATGGCTGTCGATACCCATGGTGCTGGCCGGCGCCGGCCTGTACCTGTTTACTGCAAGGCCACCGTCCCGTTGACGGCGATGCTGACGGTGACTTCGCCCGCCTCGAGGGGAGCCTCGGGGTTGGGCGCGCCGCCGCCGGCGTCCTTGGCCATCATCATCTGCGCGCCCACCGCGCGCGGGACGGGCGCCCCGCCGCTGCCGCCCAGGTCCAGCTTGATCAGGCGATAACCCGAAAAGCCGAAGGCATTGGCCGCGGCCAGCGCGCGCTCGCGAAACGCCGTGGCGGCCTGGCTGAGCAGCTTGCGCTCCTCGGCTTCGCGGCCGGCGCGCGACAGCTGGAAACTGATGTTGGTGATGGCGGTCTTGTCGCCCAGCTTGGCAGCCAGCGCCGAGGCCGCCTGGAAGTCCTTGGACTCGAGCACGACCTCGCCCTGGCCGCGCCAGTTGATGACCTTGCCCTTGGAGTTGGTATTGGGCCACACGTTGTAGCCGCCGGTGCGCACGTCGATGTTCTTGGCGCCGCGCGCGCGCTTGACGACGTCCTCGAGCGCGGCCGACAGCTTCTTGCCGGCGCCCGGCTGGTCATTGGCCTCGACCTCGGCGGACAGGGTGATGCGCACCGTATCCTGCTTGACCTCGGAAGACGCGCTCGCCTGCAGCGTCAGCTCGGGCGCGCGGCTGGCGCTGTCGGCCTGGGCCTGCGGCGCCGCCGCGGGCGGCTGCGATTGGGCAAGGACGGGCTGCGCGGCGGCCAGGGCCAGGGCGGCAGCGCATGCGGCGCCCAGCCGGGTCAGCGAAAACGCGGAATGTCGAAGCATGGTGGACCTGTGAGGGAACGTGGGGGAGGGAGAGAGACATCCGAAGGCAGGCCTGCGATACAGGCCTGCCTGGATAGATGCCCCGCCTGTGCCGTCAAGGCCGGCATCTCGAACCCTGAGGTTCAAGGTGGTCGCGATCCGAAGAGCATCGGGTTCGTCTACGAGTAGACGATCACTCCAGCTCTACACTCCCGCAACCCATATGCCGTAAGACATAGGTTCAGAGAATGTATGGCCAAGTCACGAGCACGGCAGGGACAAACCATGAATACTGCATGAATTCCGATACTGCGCGCGGGTTACCGCGTTGACGCTAGAGCAGCTTTTCCTGTCCGGACAGCGCGTCGTCCAGCATCAAATTCATTTCCTCGATTCTACGCTTGAAGTCGCCCACCGCCAAACCGCCCAGCGGACCATCCGGCGCCTTCATGGCGAGCAGTTCGCCAGCAACTTGCAGCGCCGCCATCACGGCGATGCGCTCGTTGCTGGACACCTTGCCCGAACCTTGAATACGCAGCATGAGCTGGTCGACATGGCGCACGGCGGCCATGAGCACGGGTTTTTCTTCAGCGGAGCACGCCAGCGAGTAGTCGCGCCCCAGAATCGTGACGTCCACACGTTCCATTACGATTGCTCCCCGGCCGGCGCGCCCGGCAGGCGGGCCAGCACGGCGTCGATACGTTCGCGCGCCGTCGAGGCGGCCACGCGCAGGCGTTGCAGATCGGTGTCGCGCGCCCGCAGGTTGCCCTGCAGCTCGGCCTCGCGCGCACTGACGCGGGACTCCAGCGCCTGGCGTTCGGCGGCTTCGCGCGCCAGTTGCTCGCGCAGCGCGACTTCGGTCTGCTGCGCCTCGGCCAACTGGGTCGCGGTGGCGCCGTCGTGCTCGCGCAAGCGGGCCTGCAAAGCCTGCAGCTCCGTCTCGAAATCGGCGCAACGCTGCTTGAGCTTGCGCTGTTCGGATTCGCTGTCGTTCAGGCGGACACGCAACGCGTCACGCTCGGCATGCAGATGCCGGGTGCGTTGCACCAATTGCCCGATACGGGCGGCGAGTTGGTCGAGGTCTTGCAGCATGGGCGCTATCGTAAACCATCCGGGAACCGAACGGGCCTCTTCACGCAAGCTGAGAAACACGGCAATATTCGGTAGAACCTGCATTTGCCGCTTTGCGGCGCGGCCCTGGCGCCATGAGCGCCCGCCAGCCGGCTTGGCTGTCGGCCAGCTGTCTGCAAACTTTCAGTTTGCTTTCATTCTGGCTTCGCCACGGCGATCCCGTTACACATTCAAGCCCCCGCAGGTGCATTTCTAGGGAAAACCCCGAGCAACTGGCGGAAAACCAGGGTTTCCAGCGCCCTTGCCCTCCATTACCATTCGGCCTTCAAAAATACGCAAGCGCCGATTTCAGAAAACCAAACGGCACCACCAAGTGCCTTTTTTGTGCCCGCCACCCAGCACGAGCCGGAGCAGGCAGTCTTTTAAATACATGCTGTAAAACAGGAGCCAACCAATCATGCAGCTACGCAATCGACAGGACTTCTGGTCGGGGGTGATGTTCATCGTCCTCGGACTGGGATTTTCCTGGCAAGCCAGCAGCTACCAAATGGGTACTGCCGCCCGCATGGGGCCGGGATACTTTCCTTTCTGGCTGGGGCTCGTCCTGGCTTTGTTGGGCGCCATCGTGCTGATCAGCGCGCTGTCCAAGAAAGCCACAGAGACAGCGGTCGAAGGCTTCGATTGGCGCATCGTTTTCCTGGTGGTGGGCTCGGTCGTCCTGTACGCCCTGATCCTCAAGCCGCTGGGTGTCTATCTGTCCGTCTTCATCCTCGTGGTAGTCAGCAGCCTGGCCAGCCACGAATTCAGTTGGAAGGTGGCCGTTGCCAACGGCATCTTCCTCGTGGTCTTCAGCTATCTGGCGTTCATCAAGGGACTCGGCCTGATTTTCCCGCTGTGGCCGTCGTTTCTGGGCATGAACTAAGGAGACCATGAGTCATGGAATTGTTTGACAACCTGATGCTGGGTTTCTCGGTGGCGTTCACCCCCGAGAACCTGGCGTACGCATTGCTCGGCTGCATCCTGGGCACCCTGATCGGCGTGTTGCCGGGCATCGGCCCGGTTCCGACCATCGCCATGCTGCTGCCCATCACCTATGTGCTGCCGCCGGTGGCCGGCCTGATCATGCTTGCCGGTATTTACTACGGCGCCCAGTACGGCGGCTCGACCACGGCCATCCTGGTCGCGCTACCCGGCGAGACGTCAGCGGTGGTGACCGTGCTCGACGGCCACCAGATGGCCCGCAATGGCCGCGCCGGCGCCGCCCTGGCCATCGCCGCCCTGGGCTCGTTCTTCGCCGGTTGCGTCGCCACGCTGCTGCTGGCTGCCTTCGCGCCCCCGCTGGCCGAAGTCGCCTTCAAGTTCGGCCCGGCCGAATACTTCTCGCTCATGGTGCTGGGCCTGGTGGGTGCGGTGGTGCTGGCTTCGGGCTCGCTGCCCAAGGCCATCGCCATGATCATCCTCGGCCTGCTGCTGGGCATGGTCGGCACCGACGTGAACTCCGACGTGGCCCGCTATGACTTCGGCATCCCCGAGCTGCAGGACGGCATCGACTTCGCCATCGTCGCCATGGGCGTGTTCGGCTTCGCCGAAATCATGACCAACCTGGAGCAGAAGGAAAACCGCGTCGACATCACCGACAAGATCGGCTCGCTGTATCCGAACTTCCAGGAATTCAAGGAAGCCGCCCCGGCCGTGGTGCGCGGCACCGCCCTGGGTTCGGCCCTGGGCATCCTGCCGGGCGGCGGCGCCGTGCTGTCCTCGTTCGCCTCCTACACGCTCGAGAAGAAAATCTCGAAGAACCCGGAGCGCTTCGGCAAGGGCCACCCGGCCGGCCTGGCCGGTCCCGAGTCGGCCAACAACGCGGCCGCGCAGACCTCGTTCATCCCGCTGCTGACCCTGGGCATCCCGGGCAACGCGGTGATGGCGCTGATGGTCGGCGCGATGACCATCCACAACATCCAGCCGGGCCCGCAGGTCATGACCAGCCACCCCGAGCTGTTCTGGGGCCTGATCGCCTCGATGTGGATCGGCAACCTGATGCTGGTGGTGCTGAACCTGCCGCTGATCGGCCTGTGGGTCAAGCTGCTGAAAGTGCCCTACCGCATCCTGTTCCCGGCCATCCTGGTGTTCTGCACCATCGGCGTGTACTCGTTGAACTACAACACGTTCGACATCTTCATGACCGCGGCCTTCGGCGTGGTGGGCTACGTGTGGGCCAAGCTGAAATGCGAAGGCGCGCCGCTGCTGCTGGGCCTGGTGCTGGGCCCCATGATGGAAGAGAACTTCCGGCGCGCGCTGCTGCTGTCGCGTGGCGACTTCAGCACCTTCGTGACGCGCCCGCTGTCGGCGACCCTGCTGGCCGTCGCGCTCTTCCTGGTGGTGCTGGTGGCGCTGCCGGCGATCCGCAAGAAGCGCGAGGAAACCTTCGTCGAGGAAGAATGATCCCTCGATGCGGCCGGCGCCTGCCGGCCGGCGCGAACCGGGCCCTCGGGCCCGGTTTTTTTGGGTTCATCGCGCATTGCCGGGGAAGGCGGCACGGATTTTGAGGAAGAAGTATTCCTGGTCGCGGTAGCCGTAAGCGCGCCGCTTGATGACCTTGATAGTGTTGTTGATGCCCTCGACAATGCTGGTGTTCAGGGGATGTCGGCATCTGGCCAGGATGCCGTGCAGATAGCCTTTCAAGCGCTGAGCGAAGGTGTTCAAGGCGGCTATTCCGCTTTGCTCGGCCTGCTCGTACCAGTGGTTCCAGGCTTGTCTTGCCCAGGCAGGTCTTTGGTAGAACCAGAGCCGTTTGAGTTCGTCACGCAGGACATAGACCGTCAGCAGCGGCTGGTTGGCTTGCAGCAATTCGTCGAGCCGGACGGCCTGCTGCCGATCCAGGTTGTCACGGTTGCGCAGCAGCAGCCAGCGACTCGATTTGATGATCCTGCGTGCGGGACGATCCTGGCGTAGTTGATTGGCCTGATCCACGCGCACCCGATCAATGACCTCTCGTCCATACTTGGCCACGACATGGAACAAGTCATAGACGATCTCCGCCTGTGGGCTGTGGGCCTGGATCTCCAACTCGTAGGCGGTGGTCATGTCGATGGCAACGGCCTTGATGCGTTGGGCGGCCCCAGGCGGCAATTGTTCGAAGAACGCCCGGGCCGTCTCGCGTGAGCGTCCTGGGCCAATCCACAGCACCTGCCTGCCGATCGGATCGACCACCACTGTCGCGTAGCGATGCCCTTTGTGCAGGGCAAACTCGTCCATCGCCAAATACTCGATCTTGGACCAATCCGGTTCGCGCACCGACGCACGCAGCCGAGCCTTGTCCAGCGTCTTGACGGTATGCCAACCCAGCTCGAAGAACCTCGCCACCGCCTGCACGTTGCTCGATTGCAGCAATTGGCTGCAGGCCTGCGCCAGCCGATCCGTCACCCGTTGATATCGCCCCAGCCAGGCAAGCCGCTCCAGGCGCGGGCCGCCGCATTGCTCACACCACAAGCGTCGGCGCGGCACGTGCAGAACGACCCGATACTCGAATAACGGCAGATCTCGCACCCGTCGAACCGTGGTCTCATGCACCTGGCGACACCGCGCGCCGCACTGCTCGCACAGCATCACCTTGGCCGTTGGCTTCAAATAGATCGACAGCGTGCGCCCTGGGTCTTCGGGCCATTCCACGCGTTCGACGCCATAGCCCTGCCAGCCTCCCAGCGACTCCAGCAACTTGCGATCCAGCATCTCCCTGCACTCCTGATGGCAAATACCTGCCGTCAAGAATACGAAAACTTGCCAAACCCCTCCACGCTATTGCGCGATGAACCTTTTTTTTTGCCTCGGCTTCGCAGTGCCGCATGCCTGTCCTGCCCCGACGCGCGGGGTGCCGGTCCCCGCAGGGACGGGCGCCCCGTACGCCATGGGCACCAGGCCGTAAGATTTCAAACTGCAACCAATCACAACAAATTTGACATGAATCGGCCGCGAGTGCGTTAAGCTACGGGTTTACCCGTGTCTATCGGCTTGTGATGAAGTTCGATTGGAACAACCCCTACCCCAGCACCCGGATTCCTGTTTTCGCGCGCAACGTGGTCGCCACGTCCCACCCGCTGGCGGCGCAGGCCGGGCTGCGCATCCTGGCGCTCGGGGGCAACGCCGCGGATGCGGCGGTGGCCAGCGCCGCGACGCTGGCGCTGGTCGAGCCAGCCAGCAATGGCCTGGGCTCGGATTGTTTCGCCCTGGTCTGGGATGGCGCCCGCCTGCATGGCCTGAACGCCTCGGGCACCGCCCCGGCGGCGTGGAGCCCCGGCTATTTCCAGCGCAAGCATCAGGGCGCGATCCCGCTGCGCGGCTGGGACAGCGTGACCATACCGGGCTGCGTGGCGGGCTGGGCCAGCCTGCACGACAAGCTGGGCAGCCTGCCCTTCGCCGACGTGCTGGCGCCCGCCATCGAATATGCCGAGCGCGGCTTCGCGGTGCCCCCGACGGTGCAGCGAAGATGGGCTGACCAGGTGGACCCGCTGCGCAGCCTGCCCGGATTCGCCGAACACTTCCTGCCGCATGGACGCGCGCCCGAGGTGGGCGAGCATTTCGTGCTGGCGGGCGCGGCCGCCACGCTGCGGCGCATTGCCGCCAGCGGCGGACGCGATTTCTACGAAGGCGAAACAGCGCAGAAGCTGGTGGCGCACGCGCAGGCCCACGAGGCGGCGCTGACGCTGGGCGACCTGCGCGATTATGCGCCGCAATGGGTCGAGCCCATCAGCCAGGCCTACCGCGGCCATGCGTTGCACCAGCTGCCGCCCAATGGGCAGGGCCTGGCGGCCCTGATCGCGCTGGGGATCGTCGAACACTTCGACCTGGCATCGCGCCCCGCCGAACATCCGGATACCCAGCACATCCTGATCGAAGCCATGAAGCTGGCGTTTGCCGATGTCCATGCGCACGTGGCCGACGCAGCGCACATGCGCATTCGCGTCGAACAGCTGCTGGACCCGGCCTACCTGGCCGAACGCGCGCGCCTGATCGACCTGCGCCGCGCTCGCGTCTACAACGCCGCGCAGGCGCCGCAAGGCGGCACCGTCTACCTCGCATGCGCCGACCGCAATGGCATGATGGTCAGTTTCACCCAGTCCAATTACATGGGGTTCGGATCCGGCATCGTGGTGCCGGGCACCGGCATCAGCCTGCAGAACCGCGGCTGCTGCTTCAGCATGGACCCCGATCATCCGAACGTCGTGGGCGGCGGCAAGCGTCCGTTCCACACCGGCATTCCCGCCTTCCTGACGCAGGATGGCGCGCCACTGATGAGTTTCGGCATCATGGGCGGCAACATGCAGCCGCAGGGACATCTGCAGGCGCTGGTGCGCATGCTCGACTATCGGCAGCAGCCGCAGGCGGCATGCGATGCGCCGCGCTGGAAATGGAACCGCGGACTCTCGGTCGATATCGAGGCCGCCATGCCCGCGCAGGTGACCGACGCCCTGCGTGCCCGCGGCCATATCGTGGAGGTCGCGGCGCCGACCGACAAGGATTTCGGTTCGGGCCAGTTCATCTGGCGCCTGGGGGATCCGGCGGTCGATGGCTATGTCGCGGCCAGCGACAGCCGCCGCGACGGACTCGCCGCGGGCTTTTGATTGCGTTAAGGTTACTGTCCTGTATCCCAACAGCGCCCTTTAACGGAGATCCGGCATGGCCACCATCGGCTCGAAGACGTACGACACCACCACCCCGCGCAACGTCGCTTTCCTGGGCCTGGGCGTCATGGGCCTGCCCATGGCCGGTCACCTGGCCCGCGCGGGCCATCAGGTCACGGTCTACAACCGCACGGCAGCCAAGGCGCAGGCCTGGGCCGCCGAATTCGGCGGCAAGGCGGCCGCCGCCACGCCGCGCGAAGCCGCGGCAGGCGCGCAAATCGTGTTCTGCTGTGTCGGCAACGACGACGACCTGCGCAGCGTGGTGCTGGGCGCGGACGGCGCCTTCGCCGGCATGCAGGCCGGCGCGGTCTTCGTCGACCACACCACCGCCTCGGCCGATGTGGCGCGCGAACTCCATGCGGCGGCGCGCGAACTGAATCTGCAGTTCATCGATGCGCCGGTCTCCGGCGGCCAGGCCGGCGCCGTCAATGGCGCGCTGACCATCATGTGCGGCGGCGACAGCGCCACGTTCGAGGACATCAAGCCCGTGGCGCACGCCTTCGGCCGCGCCGTGACGCTGGTGGGCCCGCCGGGAGCCGGCCAACTGGCCAAGATGGTCAACCAGGTCTGCATCGCCGGCGTGGTGCAAGGCCTGTCCGAAGCCATCGCTTTCGGCCAGACCGCAGGGTTGGACATGAAGCTGGTGCTGGACGTGATCAGCAAGGGCGCCGCGCAAAGCTGGCAGATGGAAAACCGCGGCGCCACGATGGTGGACGACCAGTTCGATTTCGGTTTCGCGGTCGACTGGATGCGCAAGGACCTCGGCCTGGTGCTGGCCGAGGCGCGCAACAATGGCGCACGCCTGCCACTGACCGCCCTGGTGGACCAGTTTTACGGCGATGTGCAGAAAATGGGCGGCAACCGCTGGGATACGTCCAGCCTCATCAAGCGGCTGCGCGACTGAGGCCGCGGCGCCGGCCGCTCGCAGCCCGGGCGGCCGGCGCCCGTTCGATCAGGCCGCCGCCAGACCCTGGCGCGCATCCAGCGACAGCGCATCGATGCGCTGCCTGGCCAGGGCCAACCCTTCCTGGGCGGCCAGCTCGCCCATCGCCATGCCTTCGGCCGCGATGAACGTCACGTCGGTCATGCCCAGGAAGGCCAGCATCTGCTTCAGGTAGGGCGTCATCGTGTCGTCGGGCGTACCCTCGGACTTGCCGCCGCGAGCGATCAGCATCAGCACCTGCTTGCCCTGCACCAGGCCTTCGGGCTTGCCTTCGGCCGTATAGCGGAACGTCACGCCGGCGCGGGCGATATGGTCGATATAGCTCTTGAACTGGGCCGGCAGGTTGAAGTTGTAGACCGGCACGGCGAAGACGATGCGATCGGCATCGAAGAGTTCGGCGACCAGGTCATCGCTGAGCGCGGCGATGCGCTGCTGCTCCGCGTTGCGCGCCTCGGCGGGCGTGAACAGCGCCCCGACCGTCGCGCCGTCGAAATACGGCACGGGATCGGCGGCCAGATCGCGGATCTTGACCGTGCCGCCGGGTTCGGACTGCTTCAGGCGGGCCAGCAGATGGTCGGCCAGTTGCTTGGAATTCGAACGATCGCCAAGGATCGAGGACAGGATGACGAGGGTTTTCATAAGGTGGGCCTCCAGTGGTACGGCGTCGTGCCGTGTAGCCATGGCGTTACTTTAAGAGGCATCATTGTTTACATAAACCCGGTTAAGATGAACTGTTCGTTCTGAATTTAGAACAATTTTCATGCAAGACCTCAACGACCTCTACTACTTCGCCCAAGTCGTCGAGCAAGGCGGCTTCAGTGCGGCATCGCGGGTGCTCGATATCCCGAAATCCCGCCTGTCGCGCCGCATCTCGCAACTGGAGGACCGCCTGGGGGTGCGCCTGCTGCAACGCACGACGCGCCGCCTGCGCCTGACCACGGCCGGCGAACGCTACCTGCACTACTGCCAGGAAATGACGGCGTCCGCGCGTGCGGCCGAGGACGCCATGCGGCAGCTGCAATCCGAGCCCGCGGGCCCGGTGGTGGTCAGTTGCCCGGTGTCGATTGCCCAGCAGATGCTGGCGCCGCTGCTGCCGGAATTCCTCGACGCCTGGCCGTCGGTATCGGTGCAGCTGCTGGTCACCAACCGGCGGGTGGACGTGATCCGGGAGGGCGTGGACCTGGCCTTGCGCGTGCGCACCAAGCTGGATACCGATGCCGAGCTGGTGGTCAAGCATCTGGGCATAGCCAGCGGCACCCTGGTGGCAAGCCCCGCCTACCTGCAACGCCATGGCACGCCCGAAACGCCGCAGGAGCTGGCTTCGCACCGCACGCTCAGCTTCAACGACCCGCAGAACGAAGTGCGCTGGCCGCTGACCAACCAGCGCGGGGAGTCGGTCGACGTTGCCGTGCAGCCGGTGCTGGCCAGCAATGACTTCATCGTGCTGACCCAGGCCGCGGTGCGCGGGCGCGGCATCGCGCTGCTGCCGTCGATGGCCAGCGAAGCGGAGCTGCGGCGCGGCGAGCTGGTGCGGGTACTGCCGGACTGGCGCTCGCCGGAAGGCATCGTGCATTGCATCTACCCGTCGCGGCGCGGCATGATGCCCGCCGTGCGCGCTTTCCTGGACTTTCTTGCCAAGCGCGTGCCCCCGCTGGTGCGCCAGAGCGACACGGCCCGGCCGTAGGGCCGGCCTCAGGCCTTGCGGCCGGCGACCTCGGCCGTGCCCTGCGGCGCCGGCGGCGCGGCGGCCGGGGCCATGAGGGCCGCGGCGCGCGCCGCGACCCGCACCAGCAACGCGTGCAATTGCTCGGCCGTCAGGCGGCCGACATGCTCGCGCGCCCACAGGATGGCCTCGCCCTGCTCGGACAGGTCCAGCAGCACGGGCGGCCACTGCGCCAGGCTGTTGACCAGCGCCGCGCCCGGTAGCGGATCGGGCGCCGGACCGAGCGGCAGCAGCACGGTCACCATGTCGTCCTCGCATCCGATATGGACCGCCCATTGCTCATCGATGGCCAGGGAGGTGACCGGCTCGTCGGCGCCAGCGGGCAGCCCCAGCAGGTGGCGCAGATTACGGATGAGCAAGGGGAACATAGGCGTCTCCTGGGCATGTGCACGGATGGGGCCACATATGTTGCCCTCCCCGGCGCCCGGCCTTAATCAGGCGAACGCTGCCCGCCTTGGGGGAAAGCGGCCAAACGGGCACGGACTTCTCCGCGCCGCGCGGGACGCGTAGAACGCCGGACAGGCCGCGGTTACCAACATGGCACCCGGCGGGCTGGCTGTCGCCCGCGCCGCATCCGGCCATCGCCGCCCAAACCACGGAGGACCCGCATATGTTGAGCAACAACGTCAATCCGGTCGTCGGCCTGTCGTACCGCCCCCTGCCCGAGACGCCGCCCAGCGGCCAGGCCGCCGCACATCCCTCCATGCGCCTGCTCGAGCCGAACAACGACGAGTTCGTGCGCAGCGTGGCCAGCCCGCGCCTGCGCCACAGCAGCGAGGCGCTGCGCGAAGTCAAGCACGATGTCAGGCAGTTCCAGGCCAGCGGCGACCGCTCGCTGCAGCAGCTGCGCGACCTGGAAGTGGCGCTCAATCACTGGGAGGCCAGCCAGCCCAAGGAGTTCGCCAAGCGCGGCGGCATGGTGGCCGAATTGCGCACCGCCATCGACGCCTACAAGCAGCAGCTGCAGGAGCATGCGCCCAGCCATGCCAATCTGGACGTGAAATGGCTGGATGGGCTGCGCGCCGGGTCGATGGCGCTGCAAGGCGACGTCAAGGTCTGGATGCAGAACCTCGAAGACCTGCATACGCGGCGTCCCGACGAATTCACCGCCCGCCTGCAGCAATCCACCGACGCGCTGTACAGCCACCTGGAGGCCCAATGGGCGAAGCAACACGGAACGCCGCCCACGGCGAGCGACGTCGTGGGCATGCCGCAATGGCAGGAATACACCGCCATGCTGCGCGAGCGCTTCGCGGGCCTGGACACCATACGCCCCAACCTGACGGCCGAGGAAAACGGCGTCGCCATCCTCAAGACGCAGACGCAGCTACTGGCTTTGCAGCGGGCGCAGGAAGCGCTGCAGGCCAGCCTGGCCGACGGCGTCTCGCACCAGGGCGACGTCGGACTGCTGCGCACCCAGTTGCTGGCCGGCATGGTCGAAGGATTGATCGCCCTGCAGCAGGCCGACGACGATAGCGCGCTATGGAGCCGCGCTCCTGCCGCCGATAGCGGCGGCCGCCTGTCCGTCGAAAGCGGCGCCAAAGCCAGCGCCGATTTCGAGGCGCCGGCCAGCAAGGGCGAACTGCTCAGGGGCAAGGGCATCAGCGGCGAAGCCGTGCTGGAGGCGTTCGCCAACATCGAGATGAGCGTGAGCGGCTCGCGCGCCGGCGCCGCCGGCGAGGCGGAAGGCTCGTTGCGGCTGTACGGCGAGTCCACGGCACGCGCCGAGGTGTCCGGGTCGTTCGAGCCTTCCGCCCTGTCGGCCAGCATCGGGCGCGAGGAGGCCGACGGCGATACCGAGGCCAGCTCCAACGCCGTGCTGTCGCTGAACGTGAGCGCCGAACTGTCGAGCAAGCTGGGGCTGGAAGCCCAGGGATCGGTGACGCTGGGCAGCCTGCTCAAGCTGGATGCCGAAGGACGCGCGGAAGTCGGCGCCAGCGCCGAGGTTTCGGGCACGGCGGCGATCGACAAGCGCACCGACGGCCTCGGCGTGCGCCTGGAAAGCCAGGCCGAAGCCTTCGTGGGCCTGAAGGCCGAAGGAACGTTGACGGCCAACCTGCTGCACAGCAAGTATGCCGAGGCGCACGGGCTGACCGCCTCGGTCACCGGCAGCGCCAATGTCGGACTGGGAGCCACGGCCGAGGGCAAGCTGGTGGCCAGCCCCGGCCAGTTCGAAATGGGCGGCGAGGTCGGCACCACGCTCGGCGTGGGCGGCAATATCGGCTGGAACAGCAAGGTCGACGTCAACGCTTCGACCGCCTACGCCTACGAACTGGCCTCGGCGGCCATGGCGCGCTTTGACGCCTTACGCGCCAGCCAGCTCGACCATGACGCCAAGACCAGCGGCAACGAAAGCCAGCTCAACCGCCTGGCGGCCAGCCTGCAATCGCACATCGACGCGACCAGCCACAAACTGGATGCACTGAACAGCGCCGGGGTCGAACACCGGATCCGCAAGGTGGACGGGTTTGCGGGCGACGGCGCCCAGGCGGCGGCCGGCCTGGCGGCACAAATGGCCTTGGTGGGAACGGGCGCGGACCTCAGCCACGACATCAAGATCACGGCGCTGAATCTGCGCGCATGACGGCGAGGCGTTCGGGGCGGGGCGCTCAGCCGCTGCGCCGGGACGCCTCGGCCTCGTCGGCCGGCGCGCTCTGGTCGTACAGGGGAATCCAGAACACGGCGCACAATCCGATCCCGCCCTGGGCGTTGGGCTCGCCGTCGCGCAATTCGATATCGCCATCGTTGCGCCGCGCATAGGCACGGGCGATCGACAGCCCCAGCCCCGATCCCGACGACGACGCATGGCGGTCGCCCGCCATGCGGTCGAACCGGGCAAACGCCCGAGCGCGCAATAGCGGCTCGATGCCGGGGCCATCGTCGGCGACCTGCACCTCGGCGCGGCCGGGGTAGCGCACGACCGATACCGTGATGTGCGCCCCCGCCGGGGCATAGTTGATGGCGTTGTGCACCAGGTTGGACAGGGCCTCGTGCAGTTCGACCTCGCTGCCCCAGACCGGCACCACGGCGGTGTCGCTGGCGCCTTCGGCCTCGTCGCCGCGGGCGTCGACCCAGCCCAGATCCTGCTGCTTCTCGTGGGCCAGCGGCAGGTACTGCAGCACCACGTCGCGCGCCACGTCGTTGAGGTCGAGCTCCTGGCGCGGTGGCGCATCGGCCTGGCTGGCATGCGCCAGCGACAGCAGCTGCTCGGTCAGGCGGCGGGTGCGGCCAAGCTGGTCGACGATGGCGCGCAACCCCTCCTGGACGCGCACCGGATCGCGCTCGCGCAAGGCGTATTGCGCCTGGGTCAGCATGATGGCCAAGGGCGTGCGCAACTGGTGCGACGCGTCGGCCAGGAACTGCGACTGTTCGTCCAGCACGCGGCGATGACGGGCAATGTGGTGATTGACGGCCTCGACCAGCGGCGCGACCTCGCTGGGCACCCGCGTGGCGTCCAGCGGCGTCAGGTCGTCGGGCCGGCGGGTGCGGATATCGTTGCGCAGGCGCACCAGCGGCCGCAGGGCCCAGTTCACCCCCCACCAGACCAGCAGGGCCACCAGCGCCAGCATGCGGGTATCGCGCAAGACCTCCTGGCGCTGCGCGCTGGCCTCGGCCTCGACGCGCTTGCCGATGCTTTCGGCCACCACGACCAGTACCTGGCGATGCTGGTTGCGGTAGTAGAGGTCGCGCACCACGGCCACGGCGCGCACCGGATCGTTGCGATACACCGCGTCGAAGAAGACCGGCTGCCCGTTGCTGCGCGGCCAGTACGGAGGACGCGGCATCTCCGGCATGCCCGACAGCGCCCGGCCGGGCTCGCGCGGCATGCCGGGCAGGTTTTCGGGCCAGGGGGGGTCGATTTCCTCGATGCGGTAATACTTTCGCATCCCGGCCTTGGACTCGAGCATGACCTGGGCGTACAGCGGCGTCGCCACCTGCAGCGTGCCGTCGGCCGCGAACTCCAGGCTGCTCTCCAGCACGCGCGCCGGCTCCAGCAGCGCCGAGTCATAGGCTTCGTTGGTGATGGCCGCCAGGGTGCGGTAGTCGTTCCAGCTGTCGATGACCAGCAATACCACCACGCCCGGCAGCAACAGCGAGATGAGCAGCGCCCGGATGCCCACCAGCGGCGTGCGCGACGATGCGCGCGAACGCTCAGCTTTCGGAGGATTCACTGACGGTGCTTTCCAGCATGTATCCCAGGCCGCGCACCGTGACGATGCGCACGTCGCTGCCCGTCAGTTTCTTGCGCAGGCGGTGCAGCACCACTTCGATGGCGTCGGGATTGGCCTCGCTTTCGTGCGTGAACACTTTGCCGAAAAGCTGCGACTTGTCGACCGGATAGCCGCTGCGGGTCAGCAGCGCCGCCAGGGCGGCATGCTCGCGCGGCGTCAGGAACAGCAACGCACCGTCCAGGGTGAAGGCGCGGCTTTCGCCGTCGTACGACAGCGAGCCGCATTGCAGGCGGGGGGGCTGCCGGCCGCGGCTGCGCCGCACCAGGGCGGTCAGGCGGGCCTCCAGCTCTTCGAGCGCGAACGGCTTGGTCAGGAAATCGTCGGCGCCGAGATTGAGCCCGCGCACCCGGTCCTGCAGCGCGCCCTGGGCGGTCAGCAGCAGCACCGGGGTACGATCGTCCCGGTTGCGCATTTCGCGCAGCAGCACCAGCCCGTGCTTGTCGGGCAGGCGCAGGTCCATGACCACCGCATCATATTCGTTGCCTGCCATCAGGCCTTCGGCCGTACGGGCGTCCGGCGCGTGGTCGGGCATGAACCCGCTCTGCGCCAGCGCCCGCATCAGCCAGGCCGCCATGTCGCGCTCGTCTTCAACCAGCAATATGCGCATGGCCATCCGTCTCGGAGGACGGGTTGTCGGTCGAACGCGGCCCATGCACCCGCTGGCGCAGATAGCGCGTTTCGTGGTGCCGGCGGAATAGAATGACAGCCAGCTCGTTCAGAGCCTGCGTATAGACGTCGCGCTTGAACTCGATGACCGCGTCCAGGGGCACCCAATACTGGCTCCAGCGCCAGGCGTCGAATTCCGGGTGCTGCGTGGCGCGCAGGCATACGTCGCTGTCGCGCCCTACCAGGCGCAACAGGAACCAGATCTGCTTTTGTCCTTTATAGTGGCCACGCCACTCTCGCCGGACGAAGTGATCCGGTACGTTATAACGCAACCAATCACGTGTACGCCCCAAAATGCGGACATGCTCGGGCTTCAAGCCCACCTCTTCATGGAGTTCGCGATACATGGCCTGCACCGGGCTTTCGCCGTACTTGATGCCACCTTGCGGGAACTGCCAGGCATGTTCCCGGATTCGCTTGCCCCAGAAGACCTCGTTTTTACCGTTTACGAGAATGATGCCGACATTGGGACGGTAGCCTTCGCGATCAAGCATGGGCCACCCCCACCGAATTCAATACAATTACGGTCGATTATACGTATCTGCTGCCACCTTTAACTATGCGCGCCTCCAAGTACCACCTGAACACTCTGAAAGAAGCCCCTGCCGAGGCCGAGATCGCCAGCCACCAGTTGATGACGCGGGCCGGCATGATTCGCAAGCTGGCGGGCGGAATCTACACCTACATGCCGCTGGGGCTGAAGGTCATCCGCAAGATCGAGGGCATTGTCCGCGAGGAAATGAACGCAGCCGGCGCGATCGAGCTGCTGATGCCGGTGGTGCAGCCGGCCGAACTCTGGATGGAGTCCGGCCGCTGGGAACAGTACGGCGCGGAGCTGCTGCGCATCAAGGACCGCCACCAGCGCGATTTCGTCCTGCAGCCGACCTCGGAAGAAGTGATCACGGACATCGCGCGCAACGAGATCCAGAGCTACCGCCAGCTGCCGCTGAACTTCTACCATATCCAGACCAAGTTCCGCGACGAACGCCGCCCCCGCTTCGGGTTGATGCGCGGGCGCGAGTTCACCATGAAGGACGCCTACTCGTTCGACCGCGACGAGGCCGGCGCCCAGCGCAGCTACGACATCATGTACGCCGCCTACCAGCGCATTTTCCAGCGCCTGAGCCTGGAGTTCCGCGCCGTGGCGGCCGACACCGGCTCGATCGGCGGATCGCGCAGCCATGAGTTCCAGGTCATCGCCGACACCGGCGAGGACCTGATCGTGTACAACCCCGAGTCGGACTACGCCGCCAATATCGAGCTGGCCGAAGCGCCCGCCCTGCTGGCCGCCCGCGCCGCTCCCGCCCAGGACCTGGAGGCGGTGCCCACGCCCGGCGCGGCCAAGTGCGAGGACGTGGCCAAGCTGCTGGGCCTGCCGCTGGCGCGCACCATCAAATCCATCGTGCTGGCCGTCGACCAGCCCGAGGGGCCGGCGCAGGTCTGGCTGTTGCTGCTGCGCGGCGATCACGAACTCAACGAAATCAAGGCGGGCAAGCTGCCCGGGCTGGCCGGCTTCCGCTTCGCCACCGAGACGGAAATCGTCGACCATTTCGGCTGCAAGCCCGGTTACCTGGGCCCGATCAAGACGGCCAGGCCGGTGCACGTGGTGGCCGACCGCACAGTCGCCAACATGGCCGATTTCGTCTGTGGCGCCAACCGCGAGGACTACCACTACCAGGGCGCCAACTGGGGCCGCGACCTGCCCGAACCCGAGCTGGTCGCGGACCTGCGCAACGTGGTCGAGGGCGACCCCTCGCCCGACGGCAAGGGCGCCCTGTCCATCCAGCGCGGCATCGAGGTCGGCCATGTGTTCTTCCTGGGCACCAAGTACTCGGAAGCGCTCAAGGCCACTTTCCTGGACGACAACGGCAAGCCGGCCGTGCTGCAGATGGGCTGCTACGGGATCGGCGTCACCCGCATCGTGGGCGCGGCCATCGAGCAGAACCACGACGCCCGCGGCATCATCTGGCCGCGCGCCATCGCCCCCTACGAGGTGGTGATCTGCCCGGTGGGCTGGGGCAAAAGTGAAACTGTTCGTGACACCGCGCTGGCGCTGTACGAGGCGCTGCGCGCGCGCGGCGTGGACGTCATGCTCGACGACCGCGACAGCCGTCCGGGCGTCATGTTCGCCGAATGGGAGCTGATCGGCGTGCCCCTGCGCGTAACAGTTGGAGAACGCGGCCTGAACGAGGGTGTGGTGGAATTGCAGGCCCGCCGCGAAGCCGAGGCGGCCAAGGTCCCGGTGGACCAGGCCCTGGCGCAGACGCTGGCCAAACTCGACTTGCTATAGTCCCCAGGGCGGGCGCCAGCCCGCCCCGGCAGCCACAGGGCTCCTATCGATCGTGACCGACCCGAAGTTCTCCGAATCCGTGCTGGATATCCGTGTCTACTATGAAGACACGGACGCCGGCGGAGTCGTCTTCTACGCCAACTACCTGAAGTTCCTGGAGCGGGCCCGCACCGAATGGCTGCGGGGCCTGGGCGTGAACCAGTCGGACCTCGCCGAGCGCGAGCACCGCCTGTTCGTTGTCCACTCGCTGGACATGTCCTACCGCAAGCCCGCCCGGCTGGACGACCTGATTACCATACGCAGCCGGATTACACGAATCGGCCGGGCTTCGATACACTTCGCGCAGCGCGCCGAGCGCAATGCGGAACTGCTTGCCCAGGGCAACATCCAAATCTGCTGCGTCGATTCGATCCGTATGCGTCCGGCCGAACTGCCGGACGATATTCGCGCAAAACTGAAATTCATCCAGATTCAGGAATAAACATGCAAGTCACCAACGACATGTCGTTGCTTTCGCTGGTCTCCCACGCCAGCGTGCCGGTTCAGTTGATCATGCTGCTGCTGCTGGGCATCTCGATCATGTCCTGGACCTATATTTTCGCCAAGCGCCTGGCAATCAAGCGGGCGCACCAGCAGACCCGCCGCTTCGAGGACGACTTCTGGTCGGGCGGCGACCTGGCCATGCTGCAACAGGCGGTGGCCACCCGCCGCGACGAGCAGGGCGCCCTGGCGCGCATTTTCGACGCCGGCATGACCGAATTCCTCAAGGCGCGCCGCACCAGCGCCGCCGGCGACGTCAACGCGGTGCTCGATGGCCCGCGCCGGGCCATGCGCGCGGCCTACCAGCGCGAAATGGACTCTCTCGAATCGCACCTGAACTTCCTCGCCTCGGCGGGCTCGGTCAGCCCGTACATCGGCCTGCTGGGCACGGTGTGGGGCATCATGCACGCCTTCATCGGCCTGTCGAACATGCAGCAGGCCACGCTGGCCGCGGTGGCGCCCGGCATCGCCGAGGCCCTGATCGCCACGGCCATCGGCCTGTTCGCGGCCATCCCCGCCGTGGTGGCCTATAACCGCTTCACCAACGACATCGACCGCCTGTCGATCCGGTTCGACAGCTTCGTCGACGAGTTCCTGAACATTCTGCAGCGGCAGGTGCGCTAATGCCTTCGGTACGCTCCAACGGCCGGGCCGGCCGCCGCATGAAGGCCGACATCAACGTCGTGCCCTATATCGACGTCATGCTGGTGCTGCTGGTGATCTTCATGGTCACCGCGCCCCTGATCACGCCGGGGCTGATCGAGCTGCCCTCGGTGGGGCAGGCCGCCGATGTGCCGGCCAAGCCGCTGGAAGTGCAGATTTCGGAAGACGGCAAGATTGCCTTGCGCATGCGCGAGCCGGGCGCCACGCCCCAGGACATCGCGCGCACCGAGCTGATCAACCAGGTCCGTTCGCGCATTACCGCCGAAACGCCGGTGGTGATCGCCGCCGACGGCAAGGTGCCGTACGAGTCGGTAGTGAAAGTCATGGACGAATTGCGTTCCAGCGGCATCACGCGCCTGGGCCTGCTGGTCGATCAGGGCGCCGGCGCCGAGACGCAGCAACCTGCCCGGAAACGCTAACGCGCCGCTTGCGGACAAGCCGGCACAGCAAGACACATGACCCCACCCCTTATTCGAAGCGACCGTTCGGCGCCTCCCTCGCCCGCCACCCAGGACAACCGCAAGGCCCTGGGCCTGGCGGTACTGGTGCACCTGCTGCTGTTGCTGGTGCTGATCTTCGGCGTGAACTGGCGTTCGGAAAACCCCGGGCCGGTGCAGGTCGAACTGTGGGCCGACGGCGACTCGCCAGTCAACCCGCCGCCCGACGAAGTCAAGCCGCAGCCCAAGCCGGAACCGCAGCCGGAGCCAGAACCGAAACCGCAGCCCGAACCCGAGCCGGAGCCCGAACCGCCGCCGCCCCCGCCGCCGCCCCCTCCGCCGCAGCCGGAAGTCCAGCCCAAGGAACAGCCGGACCCGGAGATCGCGCTGGAAGAAGCGCGCAAGAAGCGCGAGCAGGAAGAAAAGGCCCGCCAGGCCGCCGAGGCCGCCAAGGAAAAGGCGCGCCTGGAAGAAGAGCGCCGCCAGGCCGAGCTGAAGGAAAAGCAGCGCCTCGAACAGGAGCGCCGCGCGGCCGAGAAAGCCGCGGCGGAGAAGGCCGCCGCCGAAAAGGCCGCGGCCGAGAAGCAGGCCGCCGAAAAGAAGGCCAAGGAAGAGGCCGCCAAGAAGGCCGAAGCCGAGAAGAAAGCCGAGGCCGAGAAAAAGGCCAAGGAAGAAGCGGCCAAGAAGGCGGCTGCCGAGAAAGCCGCTGCCGAGAAGGCGGCCGCCGAGAAGAAAGCCAAGGAAGAGGCCGCCAAGAAGGCCGCCGCCGACAAGGCCCTGCGCGATGCCTTCCGCAACGACGCCCTGGGCGCGGCCGGCATCCCGGGCGGCACGGCCGACCGCAACCAGGCCGGCGGCGGACGCGACAGCGGCTATGGCGCCAAGGTGCGCGCCTGCGTGCAGCCAGGCGTGGCCTATCCGCCGCCGCCGCGCGCCGGCTCGGCCAATCCCACGGCACAATACCGGGTACAGTTGGGTTCTGATGGGAAGGTCAATGGTGTCACGCTGACCAGTTCTTCGGGCAACCCGGGTTTCGACCGGGCGGTCGAAACCGGCATCCGCCGCTGCAACCCTTTCCCCAAACCATCGACCGGCCGCTACGAGCCCATTATCGATGTTGTGTACCGCATGTACGATTGACAGGAGATTGCCCGCTATGACACCCGCCTTCCGCCGCGCAGACCTGACGGGGTTCCTGCGCACCTACGGCGCTGCGCTCATTCTGCTGCTGGCAGCGATGCTGGCCTGGCAACCCGCCCAGGCGCAGTTGCGCGTGGACATTTCCGGCACCGGCGCCACGCAGTACCCGGTGGCGATCGCCGACTTCGCGGTCGACGACACGCACGGGCGCGCGCTTGCCGAAGTGATCCGCGCCGACCTGACCCGCACCGGCCAGTTCCGCCTGATCAACGCGGCCGACTCCGGCCTGAATGTGGACTCGCAGGTCGCCCACGACGACTGGCGCGCCAAGGGCGCCGACTTCCTGGCCTACGGCAGCATCACCCGCGGCCCCGACGGCCGCTACGACGTGCGCTACCGCCTGGCCGACACGGTCAAGAAAGGCCAGCTCGACGGCGTGGCGTTCTCGGGGACGGAGCAGGAGCTGCGCCGCGTGGCGCACCAGATCGCCGACCGCATCTACGAGAAGATCACCGGCGTGCGCGGCGTGTTCTCGACCCGCATCGCCTACGTGCTCAAGCGCGGCAGCACCTACGAGCTGCAGGTCGCCGACGCCGACGGCCAGAATCCGCAGGTCGCCCTGCGCTCGCGCGAGCCCATCATTTCGCCCAGCTGGTCGCCCGATGGCTCGCGGCTGGCCTACGTGAGTTTCGAGTCGGGCAAGCCGGTGGTCTACGTGCACACGCTGGCGACCAGCGCGCGCATTCCGGTGGCCAACTTCAAGGGCAACAACAGCGCGCCCGCGTGGTCGCCCGATGGCAGCCAGCTGGCGGTGGCGCTGACCCGCGATGGTTTGTCGCAAATTTACATCGTTAGCGCCGGTGGCGGCTCGAATATGCGCCGTATTACGCGCTCTCCGGGCATCGACACCGAGCCGAACTTTACGCCCGACGGCCGTTCCATTATCTTTACCAGTGACCGCAGTGGTGGGCCGCAAATCTACCAGACCGGCCTGGATGGTGGAGATGCCCGCCGCCTGACGTTTAATGGTGGTTACAACATTTCACCCCGAATTTCCCCCGATGGATCGACGCTGCTGTACGTTGCAAGACGCGACGGCGCGTTTCGTATCGCTTCGCTCAACCTGTCCTCAGGATCCGAAACGCTGCTGACTGACGGTCGTGACGATCAGTCTCCCAGTTTCGCGCCCAACGGCATGCAAGTGCTCTACGCCGCAATCCAGAATGGTCGTAGCGTGCTTGCCGGTGTCTCGAGCGATAGGCGCGTGCGGCAGACCTTGTCCGTCCTGAACGGGGAAATACGTGAACCAACGTGGGGCCCTTTTACCCGTTAACACGTGTGACTCTCTTTGCAAAGGAACTATCATGAAGTCGCGCATTGCCAAAAGCCTAACCATAGCTGCGCTGGCCGCCACGCTGGCAGCCTGCAGTTCCGTCCCTCTCGACGACAAGGCAGGTCAAGCTGGAGGCTCCGGCCAGGGTTCGGCCTCCGGCCAGATCCTGGATCCCTTCAACCCGCAAAGCATTCTGGCGCAACAGCGCTCGGTGTACTTTGACTTCGACAGCTATACGGTGTCGGAACAGTATCGCGGCCTGGTCGAAACCCACGCCCGCTACCTGGCTTCGAACAACCAGCAGCGCATCAAGATCGAAGGCAATACCGACGAACGCGGCGGCGCCGAGTACAACCTCGCACTGGGCCAACGCCGTGCCGACGCTGTCCGTCGCATGATGACCCTGCTGGGTGTGTCGGACAACCAGATCGAAACCATTAGTTTCGGCAAGGAAAAGCCGAAGGCGACGGGTTCGAGCGAGGCTGATTTCGCCGAGAACCGCCGCGCCGATATCGTTTATCAGCGCTAAGTCCTCGCGACACCAAGCAGCCCCACCACGCGTCGGGACGGTCATCCGGCCGCCCCGACGTTTTCGTTTCAGACCTGGATATTTTCATGCGCGATCAAGCCCTGCCCCTGCGTACTCTGGTCATTACCGCCAGCCTGGCCCTTGCGGCCATGGCAGCCCCCGCCCATGCCTTTGCCGACGATGAAGCGCGCCGCGCCATCCTGGATCTGCGCCAGCAGGTGCAACAGCAGAATGAGCAGAACCAGCGCGCGCGGCTGCAATTGGCCGATCAGTTGCAGGCCATGCAACAGGAAATCGCCCAATTGCGCGACCAGTTGGAACTGATTTCGCGCCAGCAGCCCAATGCCCAGGGCGGCCAGCCCCAGCACGCCGGCAACCCGCCCGGCGTGACCGCGGTCGACCAGCAGGAACAGGCCGCCTATGACGGCGCGATCGATCTGTTCCGCAAGGGCCAGTACAAGGACGCCGCCGAATCGCTGGCCGCCTTCATCGCGCTGTACCCGAACAGCCAGCTGGCGCCGACGGCGCAGTTCTACCTGGGCAGCAGCCGCTACGCCATGAAGGATTTCAAGGGCGCGATCGAGCAGCTCAACAATCTGGTGCAGAACGCGCCGACCAACGCCCGCGCCCCCGACGCCCTGCTGGTGATCGCCGGCAGCCAGATCGAGCTGAACAACCGCGCCGGCGCCAAGGCCACGCTGCAGCGCATCGTGCGCGACTATCCCACCACGCCGGCCGCCAACACGGCCAAGAGCCGCCTGCAACTGCTGCAGTAATGGCCGAGGCCGCTCCCGACGCGGTGCGGGCCTACGGCCGCCTGCTGCGGCGCCGCCGGTGGCTGATGGCCGCCCTGGCGGCGGCGGCCTGCGCGGCCCTGGCCGCCGACGCCGCGCTGGGTCCCGCCGGCCTGACCCTGGCCGACCTCTGGCGCACCCTGCTGCAACCCGGCGCCGCCGATACGGCGGCCCGCGTCATCGTCTGGGACATCCGCCTGCCGCAGGCCGCCATGGCCGCCATCGTCGGCATGGCGCTGGGCCTGGCGGGGGCCGAGATGCAGACCATCCTGAACAATCCGCTGGCCAGTCCGTTCACGCTTGGCGTTTCCTCCGCGGCGGCGCTGGGCGCTTCGCTGGCCATCGTGCTGCACGTCGGCGTGCCCGGCGTGGCCGCGCCCTGGCTGGTGCCGCTTTACGCTTTCCTGTTCGCCGCGCTGGCCGGCCTGCTGCTGGACCAGGTGGCGCGGCACCGTGCGATCGGCGCGCCGGCCATCGTGCTGTTCGGCATCGCGCTGGTCTTCACCTTCAATGCGCTGATCTCGCTGATCCAGTTCACCGCCAGCGCCCAGGCGCTGCAGAATCTGGTGTTCTGGACCATGGGCAGCATGGCGCGCGCCGATTGGGCCAGCGTGGGCATCCTGGCGCTCGCCTGCGCGCTGGCCCTGCCGCTGGCGCTGCGCCACGCCTGGCGGCTGACCGCCCTGCGGCTGGGCGAAACGCGCGCGGCCAGCTTCGGCGTGGACGTGCGCCGGCTGCGCCTGGCCGCCCTGTGCCGCATCAGCCTGCTGGCGGCGCTGGCGGTGGCATTCGCCGGCACGATCGGCTTCATCGGGCTGGTGGCGCCCCACATCGCCCGCCGCCTGTTCGGCGAGGATCACCGCTTCTACCTGCCTGGCAGCGCGCTGACCGGCGCGCTGATCCTGTCGCTGGCCGCCTCGGTGTCCAAGAGCCTGGTGCCGGGGGTGATCGTGCCGGTGGGCATCGTGACCTCGCTGGTGGGCATTCCCTTTTTCGTGGCGGTGCTGCTGCGCCGCCCGCAAAGCCTGTGAACGCGCCAGGACTGGCCATCGAAGGCCTGGGCGTGGCCTATGGCGCGCGCACGGTCATCGCCGGGCTGAGCCTGGGGCCCTTGCCGCATGGCACGCTCACCGCGCTGCTGGGCCCCAACGGCAGCGGCAAATCCACCCTGCTCAAGGCGGTGGCGGGACTGCTGCCCGCGCGCGGCGGCGCGATCGCCCTGGACGGGCAGAGGCTGGACCAGGCCGACCTGGCGCAGCGGGCGCAGCAGGTCGCCTATCTGCCGCAAGGCCTGCCGGCCGATGTCCACTTGCGCGTGTTCGAATCGGTGCTGGTCGCGGCGCGCGCGCATGGTGGCGAGGCGGCCGGACAAATCGGGCCGCCGGCCATCGCCGCCCTGCTCGAACGGCTGGGCATCGGCCATCTGGCGCTGCAATTCCTCGACGAACTGTCCGGCGGACAGAAGCAGCTGGTGGGCCTGGCGCAGGCGCTGATCCGGCGCCCGCGCGTGCTGCTGCTCGACGAGCCGCTATCGGCGCTGGACCCGAACTACCAGTTCCATGTGATGGACCTGCTGTGCCAGGAAACCCGCGACCATGGCTTGATCACCATCGCGGCGCTGCACGATATCAATATCGCCCTGCGCCATGCCGACCAGGCGCTGCTGATCCGCGCCGGAGAGCTGGCGGCGGCCGGCGAGCCGGCCGCCGTGATCGACGCGCCGATGCTGGCGCGTGTCTACGGCATCCAGGCGCGCGTGGAACGCTGCTCGCGCGGCCACCCCCATGTGCTGGTGGACGGCGTGGCCGGCCCCGTCAGGTAGAAGCAACCCCAGCGCCATCGGTGACGCATGGCCGGCCGTACACGGCGGCACAAAACGTTGACATAGCAACTATATGCTCATAGGATGAGCACCTCGCCCGCCGCCAGCCCGGCCGCGGCGCGTTTTCCGCTGACTTCCCCCGCCCATATCCGCCCAGGAGATGCATTCATGTCCGGTTTCCGCTGTTTTACGCTGGCGCGCCTGATCGCGCCCGTCTTCGCGGCCTCAGCGCTGGCCGCCGCGCCCGCCAGCGCCGCGGATTTTCCCAGCCGTCCGATCAAGCTGGTCGTGCCGGCGCCGCCGGGCGGCGCGGGCGACATCAGCGCGCGCGCCATCGCCGAAGGCATGGGCGCCAAGCTGGGCCAGCCGGTCATCGTGGAAAACCGCCCCGGCGCGGCCACGCTGCTGGGCCTGCGCGCCGTCGTGCGCGACCAGCCCGACGGCTACACCATGGCGCTGCTGCCGGTCACGGGCGTGGCCATCGCCACCACCATGTACGACAACGTCCCCAGCCTGGAGAAGGACTTCTCGTATGTGGCCGGCGTGGTCAACGCCCCGCACATGCTGGTGGCGCCGGCCAGCCATCAGTCGGCCACCGTGGCCGAACTCGTCGCCCGGCTGAAGGCCGCGCCCGGCCGCTACAACTACGCTTCGCAGGGCGTGGGCTCGCTGTCGCACCTGGAGTCGGCGCTGTTCCTGGACGGATCGAAGGCGCAGGCCGAGCACGTCCCGTACAAGGGCAGCGCCGAAGCCCTGCCCGGCCTGATGAGCGGCGAGACCGCGTTCATGTTCGACAGCGTCGCATCGGTACGCACCCACGTGGCGGCCGGCAAGCTGGTGGCCCTGGGCACCAGCGCCAGCGGCCGCGTGCCGCAGTTTCCCGATGCCCCCACGATGGCGGAACTGGGCATCGCCGACCTGAAGGCCGACAACCCATTCGCGTTCGTCGCCCCGGCCGGCACGCCGCCGGCGGTGATCGCGGTGCTGACCGATGCGGTGCGCACCGCGCTGGCAGACCCCAAGATCATCGAGACGTTGACGCGCGCCGGCATGGTGCCGGCGTTCCAGCCGCCCAAGGATATCGCCCGCATCGCCGCCGAGGACCTAGCGTTCTGGCCCGGAATGGCGCGCCGCGTCGGCGCCAAGAAGGAGTAATCGCATGACCGCCCCCCTCCCCCTGGACTGGACTTTCCCGTACGTATCGCAGCGCATGCCCGCGCTGGGCGAGAACATGGTCTGCACCGAGCAGCCGCTGGCCAACCAGGCCGCCATGCGCATGCTGGCGGCTGGCGGCAACGCCGTCGACGCGGCGATCGCGGCGGCCATCACCATGACGGTGGTGGGCCCGTGCATGAACGGCATCGGCGGCGATCTGTTCGCCATCATCTGGGACGGACGCCAGCTGCATGGCCTGAATGCCTCGGGACGGGCGCCGCAGGCCTGGACGCGGGAATACTTCTCGCGCCATGACGCCATGCCCGCGCGCGGCTGGGACGCCGTGACGGTGCCGGGCGCCGTGTCGGGATGGGTGGCGCTGTCGCGCAAATTCGGCAAGCTGGATTTCGCCCGCCTGTTCGAGCCGGCCCTGCACTACGCGCGCCACGGCTTCCTGGTCACGCCCATCACCGCGCGCCAGTGGGCGGACCAGGCCGAGCCGATCATGCAGGGCCCCGGCTTTCGCGATGCCTTCGCCCCCAACGGCCGCACGCCCCAGCCCGGCGAACGGTTCATCTGCCCTGGGCAAGCCGATACGCTGCAGGATATCGCGGACACGCACGGCGAATCGTTCTACCGCGGCGCGCTGGCCGCCCGCATCGCCGCGTTCGCGCGCGAGACCGGCGGGGCACTGACCGAGGCTGACCTGGCCGCGCACCAGGCGGATTGGGTGGACCCGATCGGCGCGCAGTACGGCGAACTGACGCTGCACGAAATCGGCCCCAGCGGCCAGGGCATCGGCGCGCTGATGGCGCTGGGCATGCTCGACGGCCTGTCGGGCAAGCTGGGCCAGCCCGACAGCACGGACTTCTATCACTACCAGATCGAGGCCATGAAACTGGCCTTCGCCGACATCAACCGCTATGTGGCCGACCCCGCCTCGATGCGCGAGGTCTCGGCCGAGATGCTGCTCGACCGCGCCTACCTGGCCACGCGCGCCGGCGCGATCGACCCCGCCGAGGCGCGCTACCCGGGCCCCGGCAAACCCCACAACGGCGGCACGACGTACCTGACGGCCGCCGACGCCGACGGCATGATGGTGTCGCTGATCCAGTCCAACTTCAAGGGCTTCGGCTCCGGCGTGGTGGTGCCTGGCACCGGCATCGCCCTGCACAATCGCGGCTGGGGCTTCAACCTGATCGAAGGCCATCCCAACGATGGTCGGACCCGGCAAACGGCCGTTCCACACCATCATCCCGGGCTTCCTGATGCGCGACGGCGAGCCGCTGATGAGCTTCGGCGTGATGGGCGGCTCGCTGCAGGCGCAGGGCCACGTACAGGTGACGGTGCGCACGGCCGCCGGACAGAACCCGCAGGCCATCGTCGACGCGCCGCGCTGGCGCATCCTGGAGGACAACCGCACCGTCATGGTGGAATGGAACTTCCCCGACGCCGCCGTGGCGGGCCTGCGCGAGCGCGGCCACGCGGTGACCGTGGCGCCGCGCTTCTCGGATGAGTTTGGCGGCTCGCAAGCCATCATGCGCATCGAGGGCGGCTACCTCGGCGCGTCGGACCACCGCAAGGATGGACAGGCCAGCGCGCTCTGAACGCGGCGCCTCAGAGTTCGTCCATGATGGCCTGCGCCTGCTCGGCCAGCTTGTCGAGCGTGGCATTGAAGGCGGCCAGTTCGTCGGCGGACAGGGCGCGCTTCATGCGCTCGTCGCGCGCCAGACTGATGCGCAGACCCTGCCGGTACACTTCGATGCCGGCAGGCGTCAGCGAGGCCAGCACCTTGCGGCGGTCATGGACGCCGGGCACGCGGTTCACGTAGGCTTTGTCGGTGAGTTCCTGCAAGGCCCGGCTGACCTGGCTTTTGTCGTAGCGGCAGAAATCGGCGATCTCCTGCACCGAACCGACGCCGTCGTTGGCCAGGAAGAACATGACGCGCCATTGCCGCACCGACAGGCCGAGCTCGCGCCCCATCATGAGCTCGAGGCTGCGGTACAGCAGTTGACTGGTCGACAGGAAGCGAAAGGCAAGCAGGCGGGATGCCGCCTGGGTGGATTTGTCCATGCTGAACCCTGAGCGGAATGGAAATGGCGGGCGTCAGGCAGGCCCGAGTATACAGAACGCCTCGCGCCCGGCTGGCGCGCGGCGCGCATCATGGAGATGGGATCGATGAGCAAGGAAATCATCGTGCTGGGCGCGGGCATGGTGGGCGTGTGCGCGGCCCTGCACCTGCAGCGCCGCGGCCACCGCGTCACGCTGGTGGACCGGCGCGAACCGGGGCTGGAGACCTCGTACGGCAATGCCGGCATCATCCAGCGCGAGGCGGTCGAACCCTATGCCTTCCCGCGCGGCCTGGCCACCTTGCTGCGCGTGGCGCTGCGCCGCGGCTTCGACATCCGCTACCACTGGGGCGCCCTGCCCGCGCTGCTGCCGCGCCTGGCGGCCTACTACGCCGCCAGCGCGCCGCGCCGCTACCGGCCCATCGCCCTGGCGTACGGCCAGATCATCGCCCATTGCACGGACGAGCACCAGGCGCTGATCGATGCGTCGGGCTGCGGCGACCTGATCCGGCGCACCGGCTTTCGTTCGCTGTTTCGCGGCGCGACCGGCTTCGGCGCGGCTACCCGCGAGGCGCGGCGCCTGGCCGACGAATGCGGCGTGGCGCTGAAGATCGAATCGGCGTCCGACCTCGAGCAGGCCGAACCGGCCTTGCGGCCCGGCGTGAGCGCCGGCGCCATCCATTGGCAGGAGCCCTGGAGCGTGGCCGACCCCGGCGCGCTGGTGGCCGCCTATGCCGAGCGCTTCCAGGCCGAAGGCGGGACGGTGCTGTGCGGCGATGCCGGCACGCTGCAGCGCACCGGCGCCGGCTGGTCCGTACAGGTCGACGAGCCGGCCGGGCCGGCCCGGCGCGAAGCCGGCCACGCCGTGGTGGCGCTCGGCCCCTGGTCGGATGGCCTGCTGCGGCGTTTCGGCTACCGGCTGCCCCTGTTCGTCAAGCGCGGCTACCACCGCCACTACCAATGCGCCGCCATACCCAGCATGCCGGTGCAGGATGCCGATTGCGGCTTCGTGCTCAGCCCCATGCAGCGCGGCCTGCGCCTGGCCACCGGCGCCGAGCTGGCGCGCCAGGACGCGCCGCCCACGCCCGTGCAGCTGGCGCGCGCCGAAACGGCCGCGCGCGACCTGTACGCGCTGGGAGAACCGGCCGAGCCGGACTTCTGGATGGGCAGCCGCCCCTGCACGGTGGACATGCTGCCGGTGATCGGCGCGGCGCCGCGCCACCCCGGCCTGTGGTTCAACCTCGGCCACGGGCACCAGGGCTTTACGCTGGGGCCGGTCAGCGGCCGGCTGCTGGCCGAACTGGTGGACGGCGCGCCGACCGTGGTCGACGCCGCGCCCTATTCGCCCGCCCGCTTCGGTTGATGCAAGGCGCCGTTATGCGGCGCGTTGCGCCACATCGGCGACCGGCGCGCCGGTCATGTCCGCCAATTGGCGCGGCGTCAGGTTGAACACCGCGTGCGGATGGCCGGCCGCCGCCCACAGGCTGTCGTACCGGAACAGGTCTTCGTCGAGCAGCATCACCGGCCGCACGGCATGGCCGATGGGGCAGACGCCGCCGATGGCGTAACCCGTCATGGCGCGCACGAACTTGGCGTCGGCCTTGGCCAGCCCGCCCACCCGCGCGGCGACCTTGGCCTCGTCGACCCGGTTGACGCCGCTGGCGATGACCAGCACCGGAGCGTCGTCGGCCGCGCGCCGGAAGATGATGGACTTGGCGATCTGCGCCACTTCGCAGCCCAGCCCCGCGGCCGCCTCGGCCGAGGTCTTGCCGGTCTCGGGCAGCATGATCACCGGCCTGTCATGGCCTATCTCGCGCAGCAGCCGCGCCACGCGCAGCGCCGACTCGGGCAGGGAATTCGGTTGGTCTTCGGCCATGGGTAGCGGATCCTTCGGGAAGTCATCGGCAAGGCGATCGGCCACGAGTGTATCAGCCCGCCCGCGCCGTCCGGGCTAGAATCACGCCCTGCGGGCCGTCGCGGCGCGCCAGACCTGCCATGCGCTCAGAACCTCAACTTTCCCTGCAGACCGCCGCCATCGACGGCTACCCCATCGCCTACGCCGAGGCCGGCCAGGGCGCGCCCATGGTGCTGATCCATGGCTCGCTGTGCGATTGCCGCTACTGGAAGCCGCAGCTCGGACCGCTGGGCCGATCTTTTCGCGTGCTGGCGCCGTCGCTGCGCCACTACTGGCCCGAAACCTGGGATGGCGCCGGCGACGATTTCTCGGTCGTCCGCCACGCGCAGGACATCGTCGAATTCATCGAAAACGTGTGCGGCGAGCCCGCGCACCTGGTGGGCCATTCGCGCGGCGGCCGCGTCGCGCTGGAGACGGCGCTGCGCCGCCCCGACCTGGCCCGCTCGCTGGTGCTGGCCGATCCGGGCCTGCCGCTGCCCGGCGGCGACGACTCGCGCGGCGGATTCCGCCAACGCGCGCTGGCGCTGATCCGCGACGGCGACACCGACGCGGGCCTGGCGCTGTTCATCGATACGGTGACCGGACCGGACACCTGGCGCCGCATGGTGCCCTGGTTCAAGGACATGGTGCGCGACAACGCCAATACCCTGCTGGGCCAGGCGCGCGAACAGCCAGGCGCGCTGACGCCGCAAACCCTGCGCACGCTGGCGCTGCCGACGCTGCTGATCGGCGGCGCGCTCAGCCCCGCCCCCTACCCCGAGGTGCTGGACCTGCTCGAAGGCACCTGGCCCCACGCCGAGCGCACGGCCATCGCCGGCTCGTCGCACGGCATGAACCTGGGCAATCCGCGCGCCTTCAACGGCGCGATCGAAGCCTTCCTCGCCTAGGCCGGCACCGCGCAGCCCCTTGCCGCGCGGGCTGCGCGCCCCCGATACGCCGACCGTATTGGCCGAGACAAATAAAGTATTTGTGGAGACCGCCGCACCCTACATAGCATTGCCAGCTGTTGCACCAGGACGCGGCATGCCGCGCGGAACGTTCCCGATCCGCGCCATGCCGCCGACAGAACAATCGACAACAGCCTCAGGCAATCAAGGGGGAGCAGCAACATGGCGATTCACAAGAGAACACGGCCGTATCTTGCCTCGGCCGTCGGGGCGATGCTGTGCGCATTCGCGGCACCGGTTTGCGCGCAAGCCACCTACCCCTCCCGGCCGGTCAACATCGTGGTGCAGACGCCGCCCGGAGGACCGTTGGACGCCGCCATGCGCGTCGTCGCCAAGCAGCTGGAGCAGCGGTTCGGCAACAACGCCAGCGTCATCGTGGAGAACAAGCCGGGCGCCAATGGCCTGATCGCGACGAAGTTCGTCGCCCAGTCGGCGCCGGACGGCCATACCCTGCTGGGCGTCAGCGTCTCGCATGTGGCCAACCCCAGCATCCACCGGAACATGCCGTTCGATCCCCTGCAGGAGCTCAAGGGCATCGCGCACCTGGGCGTCGCGCGCAACGTTTTCGTCGCCAGCGCGGTAGCGCCGCCCAGGAGCATCGAGGAATTCGTCGCCTGGGCCAAAGAGAACCCGGACAAAGTGACGTTCGGCTCCGGCGGCGTGGGTTCGGGCGGGCACCTGATGGCCGAGCTGATCGCACAGTCGACCGGCATCCGCATGACACACGTCGCCTACAAGGGCGGCACCGCCATGCTGCCCGACCTGGTCGCCGGACGGGTGCTGTTCAGCGTGGACACGCTCAAGAACATGGCCCCGGTCGTCGAGGCAGGGTCGGTCAGGATACTGGGCGTGACCAACGCGCAGCGCTGGCCCGACCTGGCCTCGGTGCCGACCTTCGTCGAGTCCGGCTATCCGCAAGTGGCGCTCAACTCGTGGATCGGCATCGTGGCGCCAGCCAAGACCCCGCCGGAAGTGATGGCGCGGCTGGAACGCGAACTCGCCTCGATCGCCAGCCTGCCGGAGGTCAGGGAGCAGTTTTCGGGGTTCGGGCTCAGCATTCTTCCCGAGCCGCTGGTCGGCGAGCAATTCCAGGCCTTCATGGAATCGGAGAAAGCCATGTGGAAGAAGATCGCCGACGCGGCGGACATCAAGGTCGACTAGACGAGCCCATCACCCGGCCGGCGCCACGCCGACCGGGCAACCCCGGCGCGCGGCGCTCTCCGCACCGAATGTGCACGGCGGCAACGACATCAAGGCCCACATGGCAGACTTCACGCTGGACGATATCAAGCAACGCAGCATGGCGGAAATCACCGCGATGCAGGCGCGGCGGCATGGCGAAAAGACCTTTCTTCATTTCCTGCCGCGCGACGAAAGGATCAGCTATGCCGGGTTCGACCGGCGCAGCAGCGCCGTCGGCCGGGGCCTGAAAGCCCATGGCGTGCAGGCCGGCGCGCATGTCGGGCTGATTCTCGACAATTGCCCGGAGATGATCCTGGCGGTATTCGCGCTGGCCAAGATCGGCGCGGTGTGGGTGCCGATCAATACCGCGGCCAAGGGAAAGCTGCTGGTCTATTACCTGGATTTCGCCGACATCACGACGCTGATCGTGCACGAGAAGTATTTGGCCCTGATCGCGGCGTGCCTGCACGAACTTCCCAGGCTGCAGCGGATCGTCGTCGTCGACGATGGATCCGGACATGCCGCGCAGCAGGCCCCCCGGGCCATCCGCTACGCCGCGCTGGAGCAGGATGGCCGCGAGGACCAGGCGTTCGACGCCGACCCCTGGCAGCTTGGCGCGCTGCTATTCACGTCGGGCACGACGGGGCCGTCCAAGGCCGTCATGTGGCCGCAGGCGGGGGTGAATGTGTGGGCGGCGCAGAACGCCATGGCCCGCTGGGTCGCCCATGACGACGTGGAGTATGTCTGCCTGCCGCTGTTCCATGCCAACGCCTTGCTCAACAGTACCTGGACGGCGTTCGTGGCGGGCGCCACCGTGGCGTTGACGGACCGCTACTCGACCACGCGCTTCTGGAGCGAGATCCGCCAGTGCGGCGCCACCCGTTTCAACTCGCTGGGCGCGATCGTCAATTTCCTGTGGACCCAGCCGCCCACGCCGCAGGACCGCGACCACAAGGTCCGGCTGTGCTCGATGGCGCCCGTCCCGCCCTATGTGCACGAGTTCGAGGCCCGCTTCGGCGTCAAGGTTTTCACCGGCTACGGGCTCAGCGACTATTGCCTGGCGGCCTCCACCCGGCTGGACGATCCCGCCGAGAAGGCCTTCAGTTGCGGCAAGCCGCGCCCGGGCATCGACCTGCGCATCGTCGACGACAACGACATCGAACTGCCCGCCGGCCAGACCGGAGAGATCGCGTTGCGCAGCCACGAAACCTGGAGCACGGCCTCGGGCTACTACAAGATGCCCGAGGCGACGCTGCAGGCGCGGCGCAACTTCCTGTTCCACACGGGCGACCGGGGCTACCTGGACGCGGACGGCTATCTGTACTTCGTCGACCGCAAGAAGGACTCCATACGGCGGCGCGGCGAGAATATTTCCTCGCAGGAAGTCGAGGCCGTCCTCATGTCGCATCCCGAAGTCGTCAATGCCGCGGTCTACCCCGTACGCGGCGATCTGCCCGAGGATGAAGTCGGCGCCTCGGTGCTGCTGCGCCCGGGCAGCGCGCTGAGCTACCAGGACCTGACCCGGTATTGCGTGGAAAACATGAGCTACTACATGGTGCCGCGCTTCCTGGAATTCGTCGATGCGTTGCCGCTGACCGAATCCGGCAAGATCGAGAAGTTCAAGCTCAAGCAGCGCGCCGAGCAGCGGCCATCTCCGCTGTGGGACCGCGAGGCGGCGGGTATCGTCGTCTCGCGCGCAAGCGCCAGGGCGTAGCGCGCCGCGCCCGCCGCCCGGCAAGCGGGCCGGCGGGCGGCCGCGGCCTCAGGCGCGCTCGATGGCGATCGCCGTCGCTTCGCCGCCGCCCAGGCACAGGCAGGCCACGCCGCGACGCAGGCCGCGCCGCCGCAGCGCGTGCATCAGCGTGACGATCAGGCGCGCGCCCGTGGCGCCGACCGGATGCCCCAAGGCGCAGGCGCCGCCGTTGACATTGACCCGTTCGGCCGGCAGGCCCAGTTCGCGCAAGGCGATCATCGTCACGACCGCGAAAGCCTCGTTGATCTCGAACAGGTCGACCGAGTCGCGGTCCCAGCCCACCCGCTCGAACAGCCGCGCGATGGCGCGCACGGGCGCGGCCGGAAACTGGCCCGGTGGCAGCGCCGCGGTGGCATGGCCGACGATGCGCGCCTGGGGAGCCAGCCCCAGGCGCTCGGCGTGCGCCTGCCGCGTCAGCACCAGGGCGGCCGCGCCGTCGGAGATCGAAGAGGCGTTGCCGGCAGTCACCGTGCCGTCGGCATTGAAGACCGGCTTGAGGCTGGCCAGCCGCGACACGTCGCACAGGCCGGGCGTCTCGTCGACAGCGACCATGGCGGCCGGCGCGCCACGGCGCGCCAGGCCGGCTATGGGCGCGATTTCCTCGGCGAATTCGCCTTCGGCGACGCTGCGTTGCGCCCGCAGGACGCTCTCGTGCGCGTACGCGTCCTGCTGTTCGCGGGAGAAGCCGTATTCGCGCGCGGCCAGGTCGGCGTAATGCCCCATCAGCCGGCCTTCGTAGGCATCCTGCAGGCCGTCGCGGTACATGTGGTCGAGCAACTGGCCGTCACCGAGCCGATATCCCTGGCGCGCCTTGGGGATCAGATGCGGCGCATTGCTCATCGACTCCATGCCGCCGGCCAGCACCACATCGGCCGATCCGGCGCGCAACATGTCATGCGCCAGCATGGCGGCCTTCATGCCCGAGCCGCACATCTTGCTCAGGGTGGTGGCCTGCACGTCGGTCGGCAGCCCTGCGCCGAGCACGGCCTGGCGGGCTGGCGCCTGCCCCAGCCCGGCGAACAGGCAGCATCCCATCAGCGCCTCCTGCGCCGCGTCGGGCTGCAGGCCCGCCTGCCGCACCGCGGCGGCCAGCGCATGGGCGCCCAGTTGCGGCGCGCTGTAGTGCGCCAGCGCGCCCTGGAACGCGCCGATGGGTGTGCGCCGCGCCGCGACGATGACTACGGGATCTGGATGGACGGACATGATGGACCTCGGAAAGGAGACAAGGGGAAAAATCGCTGCGCCGGCGGCGCGGCGTGCGGACGACGCTAGGCGTGGGCGGCGGACACCATCCCGCGCACCACGTCCAGCAGCGTCCGCTCGCCATCGGCCAGCACGCGCCGGCCAAGCAGCTCGGCGCAATCGTCTTCGCTCATCCCGGTGGCGCGCCACTCGTGCAGCCGCGCCGTGTACAGGCCGAGCGGCAATTCCTCGGTGATACCGATGGCGCCATGCACCGCATGCGCCAGCGCGCAGACAACGGGCACGGCCTCGCAGGCCCTGAGCCGGGCACAGGCGGCAAGCGCGGGATCGGGAAACAGCGCGCCGCTGGCGCATGCCAGCCGCGCGGCCATGGCCACGGCCGCCACTTGCTCGGCCAGCATGCTGATGTCCTGCTGGACCGCCTGAAACCGCCCCAGGGCCCGGCCGAACTGCTGCCGCTCCTGCACATAGGCCACGCAGCGATCCAGCACCGCCTGCATGGCCCCTGCCATGCCCGCGGCGTCGGCCGCGTTGCGCCAGGCCTGCACGGCGCCGGCGGGCGCCCCGGCGCGGCCGGCTTGCGCCGGCGTCCCGCGCCAGGCAGGCGCGCCGCTGGCGCGCGGCCGGAACAAACCGGGCTGGACCGCGTCCGGCGCCGGCCACAGCGCCAGGCAACCATCGTGCTCGACCGCCACGGCCTGCGCCAGCGCCACGCCCGCGATGGGCGCGCAGCGCCAGCCGGCGCCATGGGGCAGCGCCACGCCCAGGGCGATCGGCCCGTCCGGCACGGCCTGCCCGGCGGCGCGCAGCAGGGCGCGCGCCAGCAAGGTGTCGGCAAACGGAAACGGCAAGGCCATGGCCCCGGCGGCCCGCAGCAAGCCTTCGGCATCGGCAAGCGACAGGCCGGCGCCGCCGTGTTCGGCGGGCGACAAGGCGTCGCCATAGCCCAGGGCATCCACCTCGTTCCAGGCGCGCGCGGCGCCGGCGCGCGGATCGGCCGCGGCTTCGAGCTCGCGCACCCGCTCCAGCGGACACAGGCCGGCCAGCGCCCGGGCAAACGTTTCGTATAGATCCTGCTGCATGGTGGACACCATGTACTCCCCCTCGATGTAGGTCCGCCTCAGCGCAGCCCGAGCTCGCGCGCGATGATGCCGCGCAGGATATGGCGCGTTCCGCCGCGCAAGGAAAATGTCGGATTGATCAGCGTCAGGTAGGCCAGCGTACGCATCAGCACATCGTCGGGCGCCGGCTGCGGACTGGCGTGCAGCGCCTGCCCTATCAGCTCGGGAACCGCCTGCTCGAACTCGGTGCCCAGGTCTTTCACCAATACGGCGGCGAGACTGGCGTCGGCGCCCTGCTCCAGCCGCTGCGATACCGCCAGCGACATCGAGCGCAGCACCGCGAGCCGCGCGGCCAGGCGGCCCGCCAGGCAGACCTGCGCCCGCTGGGGCGCGGCGTCGCGGCGCAGATGGGCCAGCCAGCCATCGAGCAGGACCATGCTGGAGTAGATGCGCTCCGGACCGCTGCGTTCGAGCGCCAGCTCGGCCATCACCTGCCGCCAGCCGCTGCCTTCCTCGCCCACCAGCGCATCGTGCGGCAGCAGCACGTTGTCGAACAGCACCTCGCAGAAATGCGCATCGCCGGCGATGTCGCGGATGGGCCGGATCTCGATGCCCGGCAGGGCAAGGTCGAAGATCATCTGCGACAGCCCGCGGTGGCGATCTTCCGACGCGCCGGAGGTGCGCACCAGCGCGCACATGTAGTGCGAACGGTGGGCGTTCGTCGTCCAGATCTTGCGTCCGTTCAGCAACCAGCCGTCGGCGACGGGCGTGGCGCGCGTGCGCACGCTGGCCAGGTCCGACCCGGTGTCGGGTTCGCTCATGCCGATGGCGAAGAAGGCCTCGCCGCGGATGATCCTGGGCAGGTAGAACGCGCGCTGCGCCGGCGAACCGAAGCGCAGGATCAATGGCGCGGTCTGGCGATCGGCGATCCAGTGCGCCGACACCGGCGCGCCGGCGGCCAGCAGTTCTTCGCTGAGCACGAAGCGCGCGAAATTGCTGCGGCCCGCGCCGCCGTACTCGACGGGCAGCGTCAGGCCCAGCCAGCCCTGCCGCGCCAGCGCGCGGCTGAATTCGGCGTCATGCCCCATCCAGGAGCGCGCCCGCCGATCCGCCGGCATTTCCCGCAGCGCCTCGTCCAGGAAGGCGCGCACGGCCGGACGCAGGGCCTCGTCGTGCGCGGGAATGGCGGCAAGCTGCAGCGCCTCGATGATCGTGCCCAAGATGGCTCCCATACGTGCGGCGGCACGGCACCGCGCACGCGCGCCGGTTCTTGAAGATGCCGTGAAACCCATGGCCCGCGCGGCTGCGCGGGCATCACGACAATCTACACGCAGCCCATATCACGGTCTAATATTAGATGTGGACCGGGCAATACATCGTGCATATCGCCAGCCCGGCGCATCACTAGAGGCGCGCCGTGGAGCTACGCCAGCTCAAGCAATTGTTGGTCCTGTCCGAAACGCTCAATTTCCATCGGGCGGCCGAGCGGCTTCATATGGCGCAACCGCCCCTTTCCACCGCGATCAAGAAACTGGAACAGGAACTGGGCGTACAGCTGTTCGAGCGGCTGCCCGCGGGCCTGCAACCCACGCCGGCGGCCGAGGTGGTATTGCGCTATGCGCGCGCCACGCTGTTCTACGCCGATGAAATCCAGCGCGCTGCCCAGGAAGGCGCCAGCGGCAAGCAGGGCATGCTCAAGGTGGGCTTTGTCGGCTCGTCGATCTACTCGCTGATGCCGCAGCTGCTGTCGGCGTTCCGCAAGGACTACCCGCGCGTGGACCTGGTCATCGAGGAGTCCACCACGGTGGACCTGCTGCGCCGCCTGGATGCACACACCCTGGACGTCGCGTTGGTGCGCTTTCCGGTGCTGGAACCGTCGACGGCCCGCATCACGCTGCTGCAGGCCGATCATCTGATGCTGGCGGTGCCGGCCGGCAGCCGCTACGCGCAGCGCGACGACGTCGCGCTCGACGAGCTGGCGGACGAACCGTTCATCGGCTATTCGCGCACGCACGTGCCGGGCATGCACGCGTTGATCATGTACGCGTTCCAACAGTATGGCGTCGTGCCTCACATCGCGCAGGAGGCGATCCAGGTGCAGACCATCCTGAGCCTGGTGGAAAGCGGGCTGGGCCTGGCCATCGTGCCCAAGGTGGCATGCCGGCAGGCCGGCAGCGGCGTGCGGCTGGTCAATGTGCCGCAACTGGCCGAAACCATCAAGGTCGGCATCGCCCTGGCCGTGCATCCCGACAACGCCACGCCGACCACCGCCAACTTCGTCGACATGGCGTGCCGCCTGATGCAGACCGAGCCGGCCGCCGGCCAGGCGCGCTGAGCCCCGATCGCTATTCCTGCTGGATATTGGCCAGTTTGGCGATGCGCCGCATGGACGCCAGCTCGTCGCGCTGGAACGCCGCCAGGGTATCGGGGCCGCCGACGAAGGGCTCGCCGCCCAATTGCTCCATGAACGCCTTGCCTTCCTGGCTGCGCACCAGCGCCTGGACGGCGTCGGACACGCGCGCGACGATGGCCGGATCGACCTTCGCGGGAAAGAAGGCGGCGGTCCAGGCATAGGCTTCGAACCCCTTGTTGCCGCTTTCCTGCATGGTGGGAACGTCGGGCAGGTCCTTGATGCGCCGTGTGCTGGTCACCGCCAGCGGCCGCAATTTGCCGCCGCGGATCAACGGCAAGGCGGCGCTGACGTCGGCCACGCTGTATTGCACGACGCCCCCGGCCACGTCGGCCAGCGCGGCCGACGTACCCTTGTACGGCACGTGGGTGGCCTTGATTCCGTTCTGCTCGTGAAACAGCTCCAGCACGACCTGGTAGGTCGCGGTGCCGCTGGCAAAGTTCAGCTGGCCGGGCGCCGCCCGCGCGGCGGCCACCAGATCGGCAACGCTGCGGTAGGGCGAATTGGCCGGCACGACCAGGGCCATCGGAAAGCGCGCGATCGGCGCGACCGGGGCAAAGTCCTTGACCGCGTCGTAGGGCAGGTTCTTGAAGACAGCCGCGTTGGTCGTCATGGGCGAATTGCTGGCGACGAACAGGGTGTAGCCATCGGGCGGCGCGGTAGCCACGGCCTGGGCGGCAATGAAGCTGTTGCCGCCGGGCCGGTTTTCCACCACGAAAGGCTGCTTGAAACGCTCCGCCAGATGCTTGGACAGGAACCGCGCGGTCGTGTCCGCGCCGCTGCCCGGCGGCAGGGACACGATGATCTTCACCGGATGCGCGGGATAGTCGGACGCCGCGCGGGCGCTGCCACCCTGCGCCAACGCCGCGACGGACAATAGCGCAAGGGCCAGGGTCCTGGAATGCATGGTCGTCTCCGTTCTGTTGGTGCTTGTCGGATGCCGCGGCGGCCGCAAGGCCGGCGCGCAGCCGCGTCAGCCTCGCTTGCGGCTCAGATGGGCGTCGAGCGCGCCGGCATGCTCCTGCGTGTGATGCGCCAGCGCCTGGAAGCCCGCCGACAGCTCCAGCAAGGTATCCAGCCGCGTATGCTGGCCCTCGCGCAACAGCCGCTTGGTCAGGCGCAGCGCATGGCCGGAATGCTGGGCAATCTCCTGGGCCAGCGCCAGCGCCGCCGGCAGCAGCGCGTCGGCGTCGAACACCTCCGGGACCAACCCCAGTTCGCGGGCGCGCGCGGCGTCGATGCTGCGGCCCGTGAACGCCAGCTCGCAAGCGCGCGACATGCCGACGATGCGCGGCAACAGCCAGGCGCCGCCGTCGCCCGGCGTCAGGCCCAGCTTGACGAAACTCTCGGCAAAGCTGGCTTGGCGGGCGGCCAGCCGGATATCGCACATGCAGGCCAGGTCGCAGCCGGCGCCGATGGCCGGCCCATTGACCGCGGCAATGGTCGGGACCTCCAGGTTGTACAGCGCCAGCGGGATACGCTGGATGCCGCTGCGATAGGCCTGGCGGCTGTGCACCGGCTCGCCCAGCCCGGCGCCCACCGTATCGGACAGCGTCTTGAGATTGCCGCCGGACGAGAACACGCCATGCGAGCCTGTCAGCACCACGGCCCGCACCGACAGGTCGGCGCCGATCCGCGCGCAGGCCTGGACCAGCGCCTCGACCGCGTCGGCATCGGACAGGGCGTTGCGGGTGCGTTCGCGGTCCATGGTCAACAGCAGCACGCCGCCGTGCCGTTCGTGGCGCAGGAAATCAGTCATGATCGGTTCCCTCCGGAAGCTGGCGGGCCGCGGCGATGGCCCGCCCCGTTCCGCACCAGCGCGGCAATGGCCTCGTCGTCGTATCCCGCTTCTTTCAGCACGTCGACGCTGTGTTCGCCCAGGCGCGGCGCATGGCCGCGCGGCTGGGGCGGCGTGCCGGACCACCGCGACGGCACCGCCATCATGCGCACCGCGCCTTCGCTGGGATGGTCCACCATGCCGAAGAAACCGATGGCCTCCAGATGCGGGTCGCGCAGCAGCGAGGCCATGGTGTGCACGGGCATGGCCGGGATATCGGCGGCCTCGAACGCGGCCAGCCACTCCTCGGTGGTGCGGCTGGCGATGGCGTCCGACACCAGGCGATAAATGGCGTGGATGTGCTGGGTGCGGGTACCGATGTCGCGAAACCGCGGGTCGGCCGCGTCGCGGCCAGGCTGGCCGATGAGCTCGAAGAACGCCTTCCAGTGCTTGTCCGCATAGAGCAGGACGCAGATGTGGCCGTTTCGGGTGGCGTAGGGCCGCCGGTCGGCGTTCAGGATGCGTGGATAGCCGGGCGGCCCCAGGGGCGGCTCGAAGGTCTGGCCCATCATGTGGTCGCCCAGGATAAGGTGCGCCATGGTCTCGAACATGGGCACGTCGATGGCCTGCCCCTGGCCCGTGCGGGCGCGGTGGTACAGGCCGGCGGTGACGGCGTTGGCGGCGCTGATGCCGACGATGCGGTCGACCATGGCGCTGGGCGCGTAGCGCGGTATGTCGCTGCCCGCCTCGACCGACAGCGACGGAATCCCCACGGCCCCCTGGATCAGGTCGTCATAGGCCGCCCGGGCGGCGTAGGGGCCGCGCTGGTCGTAGCCGTACATGCCGACATACAGGATCGACGGATTGGCCTGCGCCACTTCGGCGTACGACAGCCCCAACCGCGCCATCGCCTGGGGACGCACGTTGTAGACCAGCACGTCGCAGGTGGCGGCCACCTTGAGCAGCGCCTCCCGGCCGGCGGGGTTTTTCAGGTCCAGGGCAATGCTGCGCTTGCTGCGGTTGGCGTGCAGGAAGATGCCGCCCATGTCCGCGTGGCGGCCGGGCCCGATACCGCGCACATTGTCGCCGGCGGGCGGTTCGACCTTGATGACGTCGGCGCCCAGGTCGCCCAGTATCTGCGTCGCGTACGGCCCCATCAACACGGTCGTGACGTCGAGGATGCGTACGCCCTCCAAGGGGCCGCTCATGCGCCGCCTCCTCCATGCCCCGCTCCGGCGCGCGCGGGGCGCCCGGCCATGCGCTTTCCTGTATTGCCTTCTTGCATCACGACTCCTGCCCAGGATGTTCTTTGCGAACATCCTAGGCAAGAAGGGCGCGCCGCGGAAATACTATATTTGGGTCGGCCGATACATCGCAGGTATTGCCGCCGCGCGGCCGCGGCGTCATCCGCCGGCGGCCCCCGCGCCACGCCCTTCGCGGGCGCGGCGCGCCATCATGTTCAGCCCCTCGACCAGGGCCGAGAACGCCATCGCGGCGTAGATATAGCCCTTGGGCACATGCGCGCCGAACCCTTCGGCAATCAGCGTCATGCCTATCATCATCAGGAAGGCCAGCGCCAGCATGACCACGGTCGGATTGCGTTCGATGAAGCGCGCCAGCGGCTCGGCCGCCAGCAGCATGACGGCCACCGCGACGATCACCGCCACGAACATGATGGGAATGTGCTCGGTCATGCCCACGGCGGTGATGATGCTGTCGATCGAGAACACCAGATCCAGCATCAGGATCTGCGCCACCGCCGCGGCAAAGCCGAGCGTGGCGGCCTTGCCGCCGAACATGTCGTCGCCCGGGTTGGGATCGACATGGTGGTGGATTTCCTTGGTGGCCTTCCACACCAGGAACAGGCCGCCGGCCACCAGGATGACGTCGCGCCACGAAAACCCGTGGCCGAACAGTTCGAACACCGGCTGCGTCAGCTGCACGATGAACGCCACCGTGCCCAGCAGCGCCAGCCGCAGGATCAGCGCCATGCCGATCCCGATGCGCCGCGCCTTGGTCTGGTGCTGGGGCGGCAGCTTGTTGGTGAGTATGGAGATGAATATGAGGTTGTCGATGCCCAGCACGACTTCCATGGCGATGAGGGTAGCCAGGGCTGCCCAGGCGGCGGGTTGCTGGGCCAGCGAAACAAGATAGTCCATCGGCGTCTCCAACGCAGGCGGGTTTGCCGATCATAACGACCCCCGGCCGCCGTGCACAGCGCCGCGTGGCCCTGCTATGCTGGAATTCCCTTTTCCGGGAGCACGCAGCCATGGACACTGTCTGGATGGAAATCTGGACCACCGTGCGCAACGAATTCGCCGACATTCCGGATGTCGCCGAGGCCACCCGCATCGTGCTGCGCCTGGGCATGGCGGTGGCGCTGGGCGGACTGCTGGGCTACGAGCGGGAGCGCAGCGGCAAGGCGGCCGGGCTGCGCACCCACATGCTGGTGGCCCTGGGCGCGGCGCTGTTCGTCCTGGTGCCGCTGCAAGGCGGCATGGAGGTCGGCGACCTCAGCCGCGTGCTGCAGGGCGTGATCGCCGGCATCGGCTTCCTGGGCGCGGGCGCCATCATCAAGCTGGGCAACGAGGGCGAGATCCGCGGCCTGACCACCTCGGCCGGCATCTGGCTGACCGCCGCAATCGGCGTGGCCGCCGGCATGGGGCGCGAGGCCACCGCGCTGGCCAGCACGCTGATCGCCCTGTTCGTCCTGGCGGCGCTGCGCCACCTGGAAAAGCGCATCGCGGCCCGCGACGACAAGCGGGTCGTCGCGCAGCCGCCGCCCTAGCCCCGCGCCGCCGCCCCCGAACCGCGGGCAGCGATGATCTGCTCGGCCACCTGGCGCGGCGCCTCGGCGTAATGCTTGAACTCCATGCTGTAGGTGGCGCGCCCCTGCGTCAGCGAACGCAGCGACGTGGAGTAGCCGAACATCTCGGCCAGGGGCACCTCGGCGCGCACCAGCTTGCCGCCTCCGCCGGCGATGTCCTCCATGCCCTGCACCATGCCGCGCCGCGACGACAGGTCGCCCATCACGTTGCCCGTGAAATCCTCCGGCGTCTCGACCTCCACGTGCATCATGGGTTCGAGCAGCACCGGCTTGGCGCGCCGCATGCCCTCCTTGAAGGCCATCGACGCCGCCATGCGGAACGCATTCTCGTTCGAGTCCACGTCGTGGTACGAGCCGAACACCAGCGTGACCTTGACGTCGACCACCGGATAGCCCGCCAGCACGCCGGTGTTCAGCGTCTCGCGCACCCCGCGGTCGACCGCGGGGATGAACTCGCGCGGCACCACGCCGCCCTTGATGGCGTCGACGAACTCGTAGCCCTTGCCCTGCTCCTGCGGCTCCAGCTTGAGCACCACATGACCGTACTGGCCGCGCCCGCCCGACTGCTTGACGAACTTGCCCTCGACGTCGGTGACGGTGGACCGGATGGTCTCGCGGTAGGCGACCTGTGGCTTGCCCACGTTGGCCTCGACCCCGAACTCGCGCTTCATGCGATCGACCAGGATTTCCAGGTGCAGCTCGCCCATGCCCGAAATAATGGTCTGGCCGGACTCCTCGTCGGTCCGCACCCGGAACGACGGATCCTCCTGCGCCAGCCGGTTGAGCGCAATGCCCATTTTCTCCTGGTCGGCCTTGGTGCGGGGCTCGACGGCCTGCGAAATCACCGGTTCGGGGAAGGTCATGCGCTCGAGGATGATGACGTGCGCCGGGTCGGTCAGCGTGTCGCCGGTGGTGATTTCCTTGATGCCGACCGCGGCGGCGATGTCGCCGGCGTAGACCTCGCTGATTTCGCGCCGTTCGTTGGCGTGCATCTGCAGGATGCGGCCCAGCCGCTCTTTCTTGCTCTTGAGCGGGTTGAGCACCGAATCGCCCGACTTGACCACGCCCGAGTAGACCCGGAAGAAAACCAGCTGGCCCACGAAGGGGTCGGTCATGATCTTGAACGCCAGCGCCGAGAACGGCTCGTCGTCGGCGGGATGGCGCTCGATCTCGCGGTCGCGCTCGTCGTGGCCGATGATGGCCGGCACGTCCGCCGGCGAGGGCAGGTAGTCGATGACCGCGTCCAGCATGGCCTGCACGCCCTTGTTCTTGAACGCGCTGCCGCACAGCATGGGCACGATCTCGTTGGCGACGGTGCGGGCGCGCAGGCCGCTCTTGATTTCGTCCTCGCTCAGCGGCTGGCCCGACAGGTATTTTTCGAGCAGGGCTTCGTTGGCCTCGGCCGCCTTTTCGATCATTTTCTCGCGCCACTGCTCGGCCTGCGCCTGGAGCTCGGGCGGAATGTCGCGGTATTCGAAACGCACGCCCTGGCTGGCGTCGTCCCAGATGATGGCCTTCATCTTGACCAGGTCCACCACTCCCTCGAAATGGTCCTCGGCGCCGACCGGGATCTGTATCGGCACGGCGTCGCCCTTGAGGCGCTCGACGATCTGGCGCTGCACGCGGAAGAAGTCGGCCCCGACACGGTCCATCTTGTTGACGAAGGCGATGCGCGGCACGCCATACTTGTTGGCCTGGCGCCAGACCGTCTCGGACTGCGGCTGCACGCCGCCCACCGAGTCGTAGACCATGCAGGCGCCGTCGAGCACCCGCATCGAGCGCTCGACCTCGATGGTGAAGTCCACGTGCCCCGGGGTGTCGATGATGTTGATGCGGTGTTCGGGATAGTTGCCGGCCATGCCACGCCAGAACGCCGTGGTGGCGGCCGACGTGATGGTGATGCCGCGCTCCTGCTCCATCCAGTCCATGGTCGCCGCGCCTTCGTGCACCTCGCCCAGCTTGTGGGTGATGCCGGTGTAGAAAAGGATGCGCTCGGTGGTGGTGGTCTTGCCCGCGTCGATATGGGCGCTGATGCCGATGTTGCGGTAGCGTTCGATGCTCGTCCTGCGAGTCATGATGGCCTCTTGATGGCAAGGGATCGTGGTTTTTCCACGCGTCGCGGAGGTCGTCCGCGCCGCCTTGCGCACCTGCGCTGCAATCGGCTGTGGCTGGATCTGGCGCCGATGCGCTATTGCAGACAATACTACGACTGGCGCCGCCCATGGCAGATATCCCTGGCGTCGCCGGGGTGGCTTGCCGCAAGGCGCGGGACATCTCCCGCGCCTGTCCCGTCCTGTCGCCGGAGGTGCCTGTCCCCGCCGGGACAGGCACCCGGGCCCAGGAAAACCCCCACGCTGCGCCCGCTGTGCGGGCGTGCCTGTCCCCGCCGGGACAGGCACACTGTCGTACGCCATCGACGACAGGCCGAAAAAAGGTTCATCGCGCATTGCCGGGGAAGGCGGCACGGATTTTGAGGAAGAAGTATTCCTGGTCGCGGTAGCCGTAAGCGCGCCGCTTGATGACCTTGATAGTGTTGTTGATGCCCTCGACAATGCTGGTGTTCAGGGGATGTCGGCATCTGGCCAGGATGCCGTGCAGATAGCCTTTCAAGCGCTGAGCGAAGGTGTTCAAGGCGGCTATTCCGCTTTGCTCGGCCTGCTCGTACCAGTGGTTCCAGGCTTGTCTTGCCCAGGCAGGTCTTTGGTAGAACCAGAGCCGTTTGAGTTCGTCACGCAGGACATAGACCGTCAGCAGCGGCTGGTTGGCTTGCAGCAATTCGTCGAGCCGGACGGCCTGCTGCCGATCCAGGTTGTCACGGTTGCGCAGCAGCAGCCAGCGACTCGATTTGATGATCCTGCGTGCGGGACGATCCTGGCGTAGTTGATTGGCCTGATCCACGCGCACCCGATCAATGACCTCTCGTCCATACTTGGCCACGACATGGAACAAGTCATAGACGATCTCCGCCTGTGGGCTGTGGGCCTGGATCTCCAACTCGTAGGCGGTGGTCATGTCGATGGCAACGGCCTTGATGCGTTGGGCGGCCCCAGGCGGCAATTGTTCGAAGAACGCCCGGGCCGTCTCGCGTGAGCGTCCTGGGCCAATCCACAGCACCTGCCTGCCGATCGGATCGACCACCACTGTCGCGTAGCGATGCCCTTTGTGCAGGGCAAACTCGTCCATCGCCAAATACTCGATCTTGGACCAATCCGGTTCGCGCACCGACGCACGCAGCCGAGCCTTGTCCAGCGTCTTGACGGTATGCCAACCCAGCTCGAAGAACCTCGCCACCGCCTGCACGTTGCTCGATTGCAGCAATTGGCTGCAGGCCTGCGCCAGCCGATCCGTCACCCGTTGATATCGCCCCAGCCAGGCAAGCCGCTCCAGGCGCGGGCCGCCGCATTGCTCACACCACAAGCGTCGGCGCGGCACGTGCAGAACGACCCGATACTCGAATAACGGCAGATCTCGCACCCGTCGAACCGTGGTCTCATGCACCTGGCGACACCGCGCGCCGCACTGCTCGCACAGCATCACCTTGGCCGTTGGCTTCAAATAGATCGACAGCGTGCGCCCTGGGTCTTCGGGCCATTCCACGCGTTCGACGCCATAGCCCTGCCAGCCTCCCAGCGACTCCAGCAACTTGCGATCCAGCATCTCCCTGCACTCCTGATGGCAAATACCTGCCGTCAAGAATACGAAAACTTGCCAAACCCCTCCACGCTATTGCGCGATGAACCGAAAAAAAGCCCCGCGGCCTGCGGCCAGCGGGGCGTGTACGGCGCCGGGACTGCCGGCGCTATTTCTTGTCCTTGTCTTCCTTGACCCGGTACACCAGCACGGCCGTGTGGGCCAGCGACAGCACCTTGGCGGTCACGCTGCCCAGCAGCAGGCGCGACAGGCCGCTGCGGCCGTGGCTGCCGATGAAGATCAGGTCGCAGCCGGCCTCGCCGGCGGCCTGGACGATGCCGTCGGCCACGTTGAAATTGGACACCGCGCGCGACTCGGCCTTGACCCCGGCGGTTTCGGCCCGGTCGAGGATCAGCTTGAGGTATTTCTCAGCCTGTTCGGCCGAGGCCTTTTCGTAGTCTTCGTCGGTAATGGCGTAGGCGGCGGCCATGCCATCGAACCCGATGGTGGCGGCAAACGGCTGCGTGACATGCAGCGCGACGACTTCGGCGCCGGTGGAGCGGGCAAAGCAAATGCCCGCATTGGCTGCTTGCGCGGACAGCGGGGAACCGTCCGTGGGAATCAGGATCTTCTTGAACATGCTGCCTGCTCCTGTCTGGTAAGAGACTCCATGCTAACGGAAAACCACCCGTCGACGCACCCCGGGGGAGACCCGCCCTTGACCCGCGTCAACCCAGTTGCTGGGCGGCCGCGAACAGGTTGGTGCAACGGGTGCCGGTACGGCAGTAGGCGAGCACAGGGCCCGGCATCGTGCGCAACAGCTCGGCGAAGCGCGCGACGTCGGCGGCGGTCATCGCGCTGCCGACCACCGGCTGGTACTCGACCTGCAAACCCAGCGCCTGGGCGGCCTGCGACACATCGGCGGCGGTCGGCTGGTCGGGGCCGCCTTCGAAATCGGGCCGGTTGATGATGACGCTCTTGTAACCCGCGGCGGCCACATCGGCCATGTCGGCCGGCCCCAGCTGGGGCGCGACGGCGAAATTCTCGGTAAGGGGCTTGATAGCGGCGGACATGGTTGCAACCTCGAATGGTGAAACGCCGGACAGGCGGGATCTGTGGAAAGTATATTCAGTTCTGCGGATCGGCGTATGCCCGGCGCGGCTTCGTCGGCCCTATTGCGCCATCACCGCGGCGATCGATTGCCAGATGCCCGGCGTATCGACCATGGCGACCGAGAACCGCAGCATGGTCGACGGCGCGCCGCTGGGCGAGAACAGGGTGCCCGGCGCCAGCAGCATGCCGCGCTCGGCCGCGTTGCGCGCCACCGGCTCGGAATCGCGGCCGCAGTCGGCCCAGACGAACATGCCGGCGTGCGGCTCGTGCGGGACGGACAGCCCGAGCTGCTGCAGGGCCTGGATGCTGCGCAGGCGCGCTTCGTTGACGCGCGCGCGCACGCGCTCGATGTGGCGCCGGTATTGCCCTTCGACCAGCACCCGGTGCACCACCCGCTCGCCCAGCTCCGGCGAGGTCAGCCCGGCCAGCATTTTCAGGTCGGTCAGGCGCTGCAGCGTCTCGGCCCCGGCCGCGATATAGCCCACGCGCAGGCTGGCCGCCAGCATCTTGGAAAAGCCGCCCACCAGGATCACGCGCTCGAGGCGGTCGAGCGCGGCCAGCTTCATGGCGCCGCCCGGGTGCAGGTCGGCATAGGTGTCGTCCTCGACCACCATGAAATCATGGCGCTCGGCCAGGCGCAGGATGTCGTAGGCCGCGCCGGCCGACAAGGTATGGCCGGTGGGATTGTGGACCGCGCCGTTGATGATGTACAGGCGCGGCTTGTGCTCGGCCGCCAGGCGGTCGAGCATGGCCAGGTCCGGGCCATCGGGGCCGCGCGGCACCCCGACGGGACGCGCGCCGAATGCAGCCAGGCGCCCGAAGATGACGAACCACGCCGGGTCTTCGACCAGCACCGTGTCGCCTGGCTTGATCAGATGGCGCGCCACGATGTCCAGGCCATGCGTCACGCCATTGGTGGTGAGCAGATTGCGCTCCGGATGGGCCGGCACGCCATCGGCCTGCAGCATGGAAGCCAGCTGCTGGCGCAGCGGCGCGTAGCCTTGCGGGCTGCCGTACGACACCAGGTTGCCGCGCACCGTGCGGCCCACCGCCCGCACCGCCGCGGCCACCATGTCGGGGTCGAGCCACTCGGGCGGCAGCAGGCCGGCGCCGCCCGGCATGCCGGCGGCGGTTTCGCGGAACATGTTGCGCAGCAGCCAGCTCACGTCCACCCGCACCGGGGTTTCGGGCGCGGCCTGCGGCACCCGTGCGCTCGCCAGGGCGGTCAGGGAGGCGCTGCGGGCCCGCACGAAGAATCCGGCGCCGCGCCGGGATTGCACCAGCCCGCGCGCCACCAGCCGGTCATAGGCCTCGACCACGGTGAAGCGGCTGACACCGCTTTGCTCGGCCATCCGACGTATGGACGGCAGCCGGGTGCCCGGCCGCAGGCCGTGCTCGTCGATGCGCCGCGCCAGGTCATCGGCCAATTGCGTCACCAGGGTGGCATCGGCCTGCCGCACCGGCTGCCACCCGGCGCCGGAGGGGGAAGAAGTCGCAACTGTCATGGTGGTTTTACCAGGCCAGTGATTAAAGTGACATGAAAAAGTGTACCGGTACTGTACCGATATCTATGCGTAGAGTGACACCAATGCGCCGGCACGGCAAGCCCGGCCGGCCGCTTTCCCCCATCCAGAGGCAAATCTTTCCCATGTCACCTCCTAGCGCGCAAGCATCGGCACCGTCCGCCTCCCCCCACGCCCCGAGCTGGGAAGGCTATGGCTACGGATTGATCGGCGTCCTGGTCTTCGCCCTGACCCTGCCCATGACCCGGCTTGCCGTCGGCGAGCTCTCCCCGCTGCTGGTCGGACTGGGCCGCGCCCTGCTGGCGGCCGTGCCGGCTGCCGCGCTGCTGTGGCTGACACGCAGCCGGCGTCCCGACCGGGCCGAATGGTCCGGCATCGTGCTGGCCGCCGTCGGCATCGTGGTGGGCTGGCCGGTCGCCTCGACGCTGGCCATGGCGTCGGTGCCGGCCGCGCACGGCGCGGTGTTCAACGGCCTGCTGCCGCTGTCGACGGCGGTATTCGCCGCCTGGCGCAGCGGCGAACGCCCCTCGCCGGCGTTCTGGAGCTTCGCGGTGCTGGGCGCCGTCCTGGTGGCGGGCTATGCGTTGCGGCAGGGCCACGGCGCCCTGCAGCCGGGCGACCTGTGGCTGCTGCTGGCGGTGGTGCTGGGCGGCATGGGCTACGCCGAAGGCGCCCGGGCCAGCCGCACGCTGGGCGGCTGGCGCACCATCTGCTGGGCGCTGGTGGTCAGCGTGCCGGCGCTGCTGCCGGCCGTGCTGTGGCTGGCGCACGACGCGGCCTGGCCCAGCCTGCCGGTGGCCGGCGCGTTTGCCTACCTGGCCTTCGGCTCGATGTTCCTGGGATTTTTCGCCTGGTATCGCGGCCTGGCCATAGGCGGTATCGCGCGGGTCGGGCAGATCCAGCTGCTGCAACCGTTTCTTACGGTTGTCGCAGCCGCCCTGCTGTTCAATGAGCAGGTCGAACCCATTACCTATGTGTTTGCCGTGGCGGTGGTGCTGGTCATCGCCGGCGGCCGGCGCGCCATGGTGCGAAAAGCATGATCGGCTCCGACCTGTCCTCCCTCGACCAGGCGCCCCTGGCCTCGCTGTCGGTATTGATGCCGCTGGTGCTGTTCACGCTGGTCAACTCGCTGACGCCCGGGCCGAACAACGTGATGCTGGCCTCCTCGGGGCTGACCTTCGGCTTTCGCCGCACGATCCCCCACCTGCTGGGGATCTCGGTCGGCTTTTCGATCATGCTGCTGATGGTCGGCCTGGGGCTGGGCGCCACGCTGGAGCGCCTGCCCTGGCTGTACTCGACGCTGAAATACGGCGGCGCCGCCTATCTGCTGTACCTGGCCTGGAAAATCGCCACCTCCGGCCCGATGGAAAGCGGCGCCGAACGCGGCAAGCCGCTGACCTTCATCCAGGCCGCGCTGTTCCAGTGGGTCAACCCCAAGGCCTGGGTCATGATCGTCAGCGTGGTGGCGACCTATACGCCGCAGCATGGCTATTTCGCCAACCTGATCATTGCGACCCTGGTGTGCGGCGTGGTCAACCTGCCCAGCGTGGGCGTCTGGGCCGCCTTCGGCATGGCGCTGCGCCGCTGGCTGCACCGCCCGGCCGCGGTGCGCGCCTTCAATGTCGGCATGGCCGTGCTGCTGGTGGTGTCGCTGTATCCGGTGGGCCTGGACCTGCTGGCGCTGTATACCGGCTGACGCCAGGGAACTGGCGGGCACGCCGCATGGTCTGAGCAGAAGGCGGGCGCCGCCGCGCGCGCCCTCGAATACGAACAAGCTCCGGTTACATGGTTTGCCTGCCCTTCAGACTCTCGTGGCGCCGCATGGCGGCCGTGCTGCTATTGGCGGCCGGCGCGCTGGGCTTCAACCAGCTCGACGCCTGGCAGCGCCAGGCCATTTTCTCGCCGCAAACCGATCAGCAGCGCTGGTGGCGCGAACCGCCGGCAGGCACCGAGGTGTTCGACCTGGCGCTGCCCAACGGCGACAAGGTGCATGCCTGGTACTGGCAGAGCCCGCGCCGCGACGCGCCGACCGTGCTGTACCTGCACGGCGCGCGCTGGAACCTCAACGGCAGCGCGTTCCGCATGGAGGGCTGGACCGGCATGGGCTACTCGATGCTGGCGATCGATTATCGCGGCTTCGGCCAGTCGACGCCGCTGCTGCCCTCGGAGCAAAGCGCCTCGCAGGACGCCGCCGCGGCGCTGCAGGAACTGGCGCGCCGCCAGCCCGATCCGGCGCGCCGCTTCATCTACGGCCACAGCCTGGGCGGCGCCATCGCCATCGACCTGGCGGCGCGGCCCGATCTGCCGCCGTTCGCGGGGCTGATCGTCGAATCCAGCTTCACCAGCATCGGGGCCATGCTCGGCACGATGAAATGGGGCTGGGTGCCCGGCGCCACGCTGCTGGTCACGCAACCGTTCGCCTCGGTGGACAAGCTGGCCGCGCTGACCACTCTCATGTTGCTGCTGCATGGCACGGCCGACCGGGTGGTGCCGCACACCATGAGCGACGAACTCTATCGCGCCGCGCAACAGGTGCCCGCCGACCTCAAGCGGCTGGTGAAGATCGAAGGCGCGTCGCACTCGGGCGCGATCCGCAGCGGACGCATCTATGAAGATGCCGTGGCCGACTTCGTACGCGACGCCGGCCGCGGCTATGCCGGCCGCCAGGGCGCCCCGACCCCGCTCACGGCCTCTCGGCCCGGTACCTGAGCGGCTCAGGCGCCGGCCGGCTCGATCCGGCCCCACCAGCGCGCGCGCAGCTTGTCATAGGCCAGGTTGTAGAAGAAGGCGTAGGGCAGGTAGAACATCAGCAGGCCGATGTCCAGCATGAAGGCTTCCCAGAAGCTGATGGCCAGCCACCAGGCGGCCAGCAGCACGATGATCAGCACCAGGCCCAGCTCGAAGCCCACCGCATGCGCCACGCGCACCGGCATGGTACGGACCACGCCGAAGCGGCGCTCCAGCCGTTCGAAGCCGGCGTTGTAGACCATGTTCCACAGCAGCGCGATCCAGGCGATGACGGCGGTCAGCACGCCCATGTCGAACAGCGGCTGGTCCATGGCCCAGGCGGCGACGGGCGCGCTCAGGCCGATGGCGATGATTTCGAAGAAGAACGCGTGCAGGAAGCGTTCCTTGATGGTTTTGGGGGTTTGTTTCGAGGAAGAACTCATAAACGGCTTGCCAGGCGCCGGAAGCTGCCGGAATGCGGAACATTCCGGACCTTACCCGATTCCTGGCTCGCCTGCCGGCCACGGACCTGGCTCAGGCGCACGATGCGCAAGCCGTTGCGCGCCAGCCAGGTGCCCAGTTCGGGGTGCGCCAGCACCTCGTATTCGGCGGCGCGCTGGGAGGCGTGCGCCGCGCCGTGGACCTGCGGCCAGCCCGGATGGCACATCAGCAGATCGCCATCGCGTGCATTCATCAGCCAATGATGCAGCAGGCCGGCGTAACGCCGCGGCCCGCCCGTGAAACCGTAGACGCCCAGCATGCGCCGGTTGGTCTGCCAGCCCTCCTGGCCGGCGGCGCGCGCCAGCGCCCCGGCGCCCAGCGCGCCGATCAGCCGCGCCTTGGCGGCTTCGGCCAGCGGCAGCCCGAACTGCAGGCCGGGTGCGGTATGCCGCAGCCAGATGCGCTGCCCGGCGTAGCGCCGCTTGAGCAGGGCGCGCAAGCGCGGCAGGATGCCGGGCAGCTGATGCACGTGCTGGTGGCCGTCGACGTAGTCGGGCGCGCGGCCGAATGCCCGTTCGAACGCGTCGAACTGGCTGGCCAGCCGCGCATCGATCCAGTCCGGATCCAGCTGGCCGGCGTAGGCGCGCCACAGCAGGGCCGCCAGCCCGGGCGCGGCCGGGGCGGCGCCGGCAAAGGCTTCGGTGAAATCGACATGGACGCCCAGGTCGACGTCCAGGCGCGCCAGCGCCGGCGCATCGGCGGCGAACGCCGGCGCCAACGGCATGCAGCTGACCGCGCTCAGGCGTCCCGCGCCGGCCAATTCGATCAGCGCGCCATCGATGGCCTCGTTCATGCCAAAATCATCGCCGCACACCGCGATGCGCCGGCAACGGACATCGCCGGCCTGGTTCCTCAAGGGAGACACCTCTTCGACATGCGCGGCCTGCTGCGACAGATTGCCTGGTTCATTGCCGTCGGATGCGCCGCGGCCGCCACCCATTGGGCCGTCGCGGTCGCCTGCGTGGAATGGGCCGGCCTGCCCCCGCTGGGGGCCAACGTGGTGGGCTGGCTGTTGGCCTTCGTCGTATCGTTCACTGGTCATTTCAGACTCACTTTCCGCCACCTTGCGGCATCCTGGACCATAGCCGCCCGGCGTTTCTTCCTTGTGTCAGCCCTGGGTTTCGCCATCAATGAGTTGTCATATGCCTGGCTGCTGCACGCCACGTCGCTGCCCTATGACGTGCTGCTGGCCCTGGTGTTGATCGGGCTGGCCTTCCTGACATTCGTCGCTAGCCGCCTGTGGGCGTTCCGTCACAGACACGCCCCTTGAAGGCTTCGTCCACCAGCACCAGCCAGAGGCTGCGCCGCGCGTCGGCAAAGCGCGCCGCCTGGCCGCGCAGCGGCGCGTACGCCTCTTCGTCGGCCGCCGTGCCCCAGACCCAGTAACGGCTGCCCTCCGGCGCCTGGCACAGGCGCTGCTGGAAAGTATCTGCCGAGACCAGCAGCCGCTCGCCCAGGGCCGGCTCGAACTGGACCGCGTCGTAGAGCTCCCTGCGCCAATTGTCGCGCTTGGGAATTTCGGGGTTGCTCCAGTCGTCGACCACCCACATCGGCCGGGCCGCATGGGCATACAGCTGCAGGTCGAACGGATAGGTATGCAGGGCCACCAGCGTGTCGTCCGGCCGCAGCTCGCCGCGCAGCGACAGGGCCAGCTCGCGCGAACTGCCGCGGGCGTTGAACGACGCCACGAACACCGCGGTCACGCAGATGGCCACCGCCACCAGGGCGCTGACGCGCGCCATGCGGCGCGTGGCCCGCGCCACCGCCGGGTCGCGCAAGGCGCCCATCACCACTTCGGCCAGCAGGAAGGCCAGCGGCGGCAGCACCGGCATGATGTAGCCGACCAGCTTGGACTGCGGCATGGAGAAAAACGCCACGATGACCGCCAGCCAGACCAGCGCCAGGCGGCGCAAGCCGTCCGGGTCGGCGTCGGCGGCCCAGAATTGCTTGCGCAGCAAGCCGCCGGCCCACAACGACCACGGCAATGCCAGGCCCGCGATGACGGGCAGGTAGAACCAGAACGGCTGCACATTGTTGAAGCCGGTCTGCGCGAAACGCTCGAAATGCTGGTGGACGAAGAAGTACTGGAAAAAGCCCGGGTAGCGTACCTGCATCAGCCAGAACCAGGGCACGGCCACCACCGCGAACGCCAGGATGGCGGGCGGCCACAGCAAGGCCCGCAGGCCGCGCCAGTCGCGCCGCCACGCCAGCCAGGCCAGCAGGATCGCGCCCGGCAGCACCAGCCCGATCAGCCCCTTGGCCAGCATGGCCAGCGCGGCGCACACGCCGGTGGCCAGCGCCATGGCGCGCCAGGCCTGCCCGCCGCGGACACGCAGCGCCGTGTCGGCGCCGGCCAGCACGCACAGCGTGATCATGCCGGCCACCAGCATGTCCATGTTGGCGTACTGGGCGCCGCCGAAAAACAGCGGCAGCGTGGCCAGCACCAGCACGCAGAGCGTCGCGGACGCGGCGTCGCGATGGCGGCGCACGAACAGGTACAGCGCGACGGCGCTGGCCCAGGCGGCCAGCGCCGAGGGCAGGCGCACCGCCCATTCGTTGACGCCGAACAGGCGGAACGACAGCTCGGCCAGCCAGTAGTACAGCGGCGGCTTGTGGAAATACGGCATGCCGTCGATGAGCGGCACCGCGAACGAGCCGTTGCGCAGCATGTCCCAGGCCACGCCGGCGTAGCGCCCTTCGTCGGGCAGCGCCAGGGGCCGCATCCAGGACAGGAAGGCCAGCCAGACGCCGACCGCGAGAAGCAGCCAGCCCGCCGCGGGCAGGGGCCAGGACCTGGCCTGGCCAGGGGAAACCGCATGGGGTTGCATGGATCGGGTAGCGAGAGTCATTGGGAACGCGCCTTGGCCGCGCGCTTGGCGCGCCCGCGGCGTTGACGGGCGATGAACAGGGGCCGGCCTTTCACTTCGTCGAAGATCCGGGCCACGTACTCGCCCACCACGCCCAGCGAAATCAGGTTGATGCCGGCAAAGAACAGCAGCGCGGTGACGATGGTGGTCCAGCCGGACACCGCGTTGCCGCTGATGAGATAGTCGGCCACCAGGTAACCGCCGTAGGACAGCGACAGCAGCGCGAACAGCACGCCGATGAGGCTGACCAGCCGCAGCGGCCAGGTGGTGAAGGCGGTCAGGCCGTCGCAGGCCAGGCGAAACAGCTTCCAGGCGCTGAAGTGGCTGGCGCCATGGCGGCGCGCTTGCGGGGTGTAGGGCACGGCCTGCGACTTGAAGCCCACCCAGGCATACAGCCCCTTCATGAAGCGGGTGCGTTCGGGCAGCGCCACCAGGGCCTCGACCACGCGGCGGTCCATCAGGCGGAAGTCGCCCGCGTGCGGCGGCACCTCGACGCCGCGCGCCGTGCTCAGCAGGCGGTAGAACGCGCGGGCGCCGACACGCTTGAACCACGGCTCGTCGTCGCGCTGGCGCCGCACCGCGTAGACCATGTCGGCGCCGTTGCGCCAGGCCGCCAGCATGTCGCCTATCAGTTCGGGCGGATGCTGCATGTCGGCGTCCAGACAGATGACGGCGTCGCCGTCCGCGGCTTCCAGGCCGGCCGTCAGGGCGGCCTCCTTGCCGAAATTGCGCGACAGCTGCACGTAGCGGATGCCCTCGACCGCGGACCATTGCGCCATCAGCTCGGCGGTATCGTCGGTGCTGCCGTCGTCGACGACGATGATTTCCCAGCTGGCACACCATTGCTCCAGGCAGGCGCGCAGGGCCGGCACCAGCACCCGCAGGTTGGCCGCCTCGTTCAGGCCCGGCACCACGCAGCTGACCTGCACGCCGGTGGCGCCGTCCCCCGCCAGCACCGCCATGCGCGCGGACTGCCCGGCGGCGGACGTGCCGGCGCCGGCAAGCAGCTGGGATCGGAATTCGGTATACATGAACACACCACGGCGAAATTGACGGGAACGGCCGCCAGTATTCGTGAAGCCCCATCAAATTTTCATCAAATCCGCTGCCGTTGGGAGCGTTCGCCGGGCTTCGGTAAAATCGCCGCACCCCGAACGGAGAAGTACGTGCCCCAAAGTTACATTGTGCGAACAATGCGGCCGGCCGACGTGGAGGCAGTGCTGCGAGTCCAGGCCGCTGTGTACCCGGCCAGCCTGCTCGAGAGCGCCGCCCTGTTCCAGAACCGGATCGAGATCGCGCCAGCCACCTGCCAGGTCGCGCTGGACGGCCAGGATCTCATCGGTTACCTGATCGCCTATCCCTGGGACGCCGGCCTGCCGCCGGCCCTGGACCGATCGCTCGAGCGCCTGCCGGGCGCCGCCGATACCTGGTTCGTCCATGATTGCGCCGTGCTGCCCGCCGCCCAGGGCGGCGGCGTGGCCGCGGCCTTGCTGGCCGGCGGACGCGCGCAGGCGCGGCGCCTGGGCCTGCGGCGCGCCAGCCTGGTGGCGCTGGCCCCGGCCGTCGGCTACTGGCTGCGGCATGGCTACCAGCCCCTGGCGGATTCGGACGCGCTGCGCGCCAAGCTGGCCGGCTATGGCGACGGGGCCCGCTACATGGTGCGCGCCGACCTGGCCGGCTGAAATATTGAGCCCGGCGGTCAACTGGCCCACAATAGGCCATCAGCGAGACTGCCCGCCGCCCGGAAATCCGGCCAGCGGACAGGCCGGTCATGGAGCAGCCGGCCAGGCGCACGCGCCGTTGCGCCCGGCCACGGCTTTCGCGCAGCGCTAGTTCGTCCTGAGGTTTCAACCGGCCCTGGAGGGCCAAAGGCTCGCATGATTTCCCTCACGCCCGTTCAGTCGCTTCTGGCCTGCTGCCTGGTGCTGGTCGCAGGCCGCATTCTGACCACGCGCATCGGCGTGCTGTCGCGCTACAGCATTCCCGACCCCATCGTCGGCGGCCTGCTGTTCGCGGTCCTGGCCACCGCCCTGGGCACCTGGGGCGGGATCCAGATCTCGCTCGAGACCAACATCAAACCCACCCTGCTGCTGATCTTCTTCGGCTGCATCGGCCTGACCGCCGACCTCAAGCTGCTGGCGCGCGGCGGGCCGCGCCTGATCGCCTTCCTGCTGGCGCTGATTCCCTTCCTGGTGCTGCAGAACGCCGTCGGCCTGGGCCTGGCCTGGCTGCTGGACATGCATCCGCTGATGGGGCTGATCGGCGGCACCATCACCCTGGTGGGCGGGCACGGCACCGGCGCCGCCTACGCGGCGCGCTTTGCCGACATCAACAATATCCAGGACGTCATGGCGCTGGCCATGACCGCCGCCACGATCGGCCTGGTGCTCGGCGGCATCATCGGCGGCCCGGTGGCCGAATGGCTGATCCGCCGGCACAAGCTGGACCCGCGCATGGCCGGCAAGGACGCCAACCAGGTACTGCCCGAAGTCGAGACCACCGCCGAGGCGCCCACCGCCACGTCGTTCATCACCTCGCTGACGGCGGTATTCGTGACGGTCGTGGTCGGCAGCTACCTGGCGGGCCTGGTCGAGGACGCCCCGATCAGCCTGCCGAATTTCCTGTGGTGCCTGGCCACCGGCGCGATCATCCGCAACTTCGGCGGATACGTCGGCATACGGCTGGACGACCGGGTCTCGGAAATCATCGGATCGATCTCGCTGTCGCTGTTCCTGGGCCTGACCATGATGACGCTGGACCTGTCCAGCGTGGTGCGGCTGGCCGGCCCGCTGGCGCTGATGCTGGTGGCGCAGGCGCTGGTGTGCGCGCTGTATGCCGGCTGGGCGGTGTTCCGGATGCTCAAGCGCGACTACGAGGCGGCCGTCATGGCGGCGGCGTTCTGCGGCTTCGCCATGGGCGCCACCGCGACGGCCATCGCCAATATGCAGGCGCTGACGCGGCGCCACGGCCCGGCGCCCGAATCGTTCATCGTGGTGCCGGTCACCGGCGCGTTCCTGGTCGACATCCTGAACGTGATCGTCCTGACCTCGCTGATCGCCCTGCCGTTCGTGGGAGGCATGTGACCATGTTCATCCGCTGGCTCATTCTCTCCGCCTGCCTGCTGCTGGCCGCCTGCAGCCGCGCTCCCGATACCGAGATCCTGCAGCGCGATGTCGGCCAGACCCTGGCCGCCACGTACGGCCCGGACCTGTTCGACATCGTCGCGCTGCGCCGCATGGGCTCGGCCACCGACAGCACGGCCCCGCCGGGCCAGACGCGCCGGGTGGTCTATTACGATGTGGTGCTGGGCCTGAAGAAGGACCTCACCCTGGGCGCCTGGGACCAGCCCGGCGCCGCCGCGCTGGTCAGCCTGCTGGGCGCCGGGCCGCGCAGCATCTCGGGGGTGAAATCCAGCGGCAATGCCGCCGGCGACCAGATCGTCGCCCACGCCAGCGCCATCTACCAGCGCGACGCAGACCAATGGGTGCACGTCGCCCCGGCCAGCTTCACGGCCGCCGAAGCGCCCTCGCTGGACACCGGCGCGCCGCCGCCGGTGACGCGCCAGCTGCTCCAGACGCTGGAGCAGATCACGCGTTCCGTGCCCTACAGCGCCTCCAGCACCGCCCAGCACGTGGTGCAACAGGAGCTGAAGCGCTCGGTGGCGCGCATCAATGGCCGGCTTGCCCGCCTGCAAAAGGGCTACCCGCTGGCGACCGGCCCCGACAAGGGCGAGTACCTGGCGTTCGGCCAGGCGCTGGCCGCGATCGGGCGCAACGAGCAGGTGCGCGTCATTCCCCTCATTACCGGCGGCAGCGCGGACAACATGGCCATGCTGCGCAGCGGCGCGGCGGTGGCCGCCCTGTCGCAGGCCGACATCGCGCAACTGGCCTACGAGGGCAAGGGGCCGTTCGAAAGCCAGGGACCGTTCTCCGGGTTGCGCGCGCTGGGCAGCCTGTATCCGGAGCTGGTGCACATCGTGGTGCGCCAGGGCGATGGCATCGCCACGGTGGGCGCGCTGCGCGGCAAGAAGATTGCCCTGGGCCCGGCGGGCTCGGCGGTACGCACCACGCTGGAGACCGTGCTGGCAGCCCATGGGCTGCAGCCGGGGCGCGACTATGCAGTCATCGACACGCCGGCCGCCGCGGCCCTGCCGCAGCTGAGCGAAGGACGGGTCGACGCGGTGGCGCAGGTCATCGGTACGCCGGCCGCGCCCTTGCGCGCGGCGCTGACCCAGGCGCGCCTAGCGCTGCTGCCGCTGGACCGGGCTGCGATCGACAAGCTGGTGCAGGCCGATCCGACCCTGATGGCGCTGGACATCCCGGCCAACACCTACCCCAGCCAGGCCGCGGCCATCCCCACGGTGGGCATGGCGGCGCTGCTGGTCACCACGGCCGATCTGACGCGCGACGAGGCCGCGCATATGGTGGACGTGGTATACCGGGCCGGGCAGGACCTGCTGGCCGCCGGGTCCGCGCAGGGCGCGCAGGTATCCGCGGCCAACGCCGGGCGCGGATTGAGCATTCCCCTGCACGACGGCGCCGTGGAAGCCTTCGAGAAACTGGGCGCGCCGCCCCTGCCCGAGGGCAGGTAGGCGGCTGGCGCCGGGCTAGAAGAAGCTCAGTCCCACCGAAATGATGACGCCGGTCACCAGCAGCTGGATGATGCAATAGCCCATGATGTCCTTGGCCTTCAGGCCGGCAATCGCCAGCACCGGCAAGGCCCAGAACGGCTGGAGCATGTTGGTCCAGGCGTCGCCCCAGGCAACGGCCATCGCCACCCTCGGCATATCCGCGCCGAGCGCCTGCGCCGCGCTGATCACGATGGGGCTTTGCACCGCCCATTGCCCGCCGCCCGACGGAATGAAGATGTTCACGATGCCGGCGCTGATGAAGGTCCAGAACGGCAGCGTGGCGGCCGAGGCGATCGACACGAACCACTCGGACAAGGTGGCGGCCAGCCCCGAGTCCATCATGATGGCCATGATTCCCGCATAGAACGGGAACTGGATCACGATGCCCGCGCCTCCCTTGATGGCTTCGTCCAGGCTGGTCAGCAGGCGGCGCGGCGTGCCGTGCAGCAGGATGGCCAGGATCAGGAAGCTGAAGTTGATGACATTGAGGTTCAAGCCGGCGCCGCGCACGACGTAGTAGTCGAACATGTAGGCCAGCCCGCCCGCGGCGATCAGCCAGGCCAGCAGCCTGCTGTTCTCCAGGCGCGCGGCCGGACGCTTGTCGTCGTCCGAGGCCGGCACCGAGGCCTCTTCCAGGCGCGCCGGATCGACATAGACGCTTTCCTTCTCGTCGGGCAGCATCAGCCGGTTGACCAGCGGCACGAGGATGAACATCGCCACCACGATCACCAGGTTGAATACCGCGAAAATCGTATCGCCGGTGGGAATGATGCCGATCTTGTCGGCGGAGAAATGCCCCTCGGTCGCGATGGTCAGCGGAATCGAGCCGGCCAGACCGCCGTGCCAGATGATGAAGCCGGAATAGGCGCTGGCCACCAGCAGCCGGTAATCGACCCGCACCTGGCGGGCGATCTGCTTGGCGAACAGCGCGCCCACCACCAGCCCGAAGCCCCAGTTGATCCAGCTGGCGGCCAGCGACACCACGCTGACCAGGATGATCGCCCCGCCGGCGCTGGTGGCCAGGCTGGCCAGCCGCGCCAGCATCCGCTTGACCAGCGGCGTGCTGGCCAGCATGTAGCCGGTGACCAGCACCAGCAGCATCTGCATCGCGAAAGTCAGCAGCCCCCAGAAGCCGTTGCCCCACCAGCGCACGACGGCCATGGGGGTCTGGCCCTCGATGATCATGGCCGCGCCGGCGGCGACCAGCGTCAGCAGCACCACGAATACGTAAGGGTCGGGCAAATAGCGCTCAACCATTTTCACGGCTGAACGAGACATCAGTTTGAACACATCATCCTCCTGTTGGCTGGCCAGGCGCCACGGAGGTCCATGGATAATGAACGGGCGGCGCGCAAGCCATGGTCGTTGTTCGACGATAGCCCAGGCCTGGCGCGCAGGCCCGGGGATGCGCACAGACAGCACCCGGCCGTCCGCACGCGGCGCATCCTAACATGCCGCGCGTGCCGGCCCCGCGGCCGGCTCAGTAGTAGAAAGAGTTGAAGGTAATGTATGCCTTGTAGGCGATCGTCGCGAGCGCGGCGATCAGGCCGATGCCCAGCAGGCCCAGGCCAAGGTTGCGGTCGCGCAGGCCGAAGCCCACGATCATCAAGGCGACGGCCGCCGCGATGATGATCAGCATCGTGTTCGTATCCGGGTGCATGCTTTTGTTCTCCCTGGTTGACCTGGCCGCGGCCGCCCCGCGACGATGCGGCCCGCGCGCGCCACCGGCGCCTCCCCAAAACGGCAACCCCGCCCCATCTTAGCTGCCGTGCCTGCCTTGCGGACTCTACCGCATGGCGCAGGCTTGCGCCAAATCAACGGCGACGGCCCGCCCGCGCCACAAGACGCAGCACGCGCTCGCGCAAAGGTAGAAAAAAGGAAGCGGAAATGAAGAAGGGCCGGTGCTTTTGCAAGCGACCGGCCCTTCTGGGATGCTGGTGGGTGGTACAAGTTTCGAACTTGTGACCCCTGCCGTGTGAAGGCAGTGCTCTACCACTGAGCTAACCACCCCGAAAGAGGCGAAATTCTAGCACGAAAAAAACATTGTGTGCAAACGACCGCCCGCAGGCTCAGCCAGGCTGCCCGGATTCCGCGGGCAGCGGCTCGATCGCGCGCCAGGCGCAGGCCCCGCCGACCGCCTTGTCCAGCGCCTGCAGATAGGCCGCATGCTCGGCCAATTCCGCTTCGCTGGCGGCCAGCACGGTCAGCACCGAGGCATCGAACTTGCCCAGCACCAACGCGCCGTTGGCGTTCGCGCCCTGGTCATCGACGTCGATCAGCAAGGCGTCCTGGCCGCGCGTCATCGCCAGCCAGACCTCGGCCAGCAGCTGCGAGTCGAGCAAGGCGCCGTGCAGGGTCCGGTGGGCGTTGGAGATGCCGTAGCGGTCGCACAGCGCGTCGAGCGAGTTGCGCTTGCCGGGGTGCAGGCTGCGCGCATGCAGCAGCGAATCGACAATGTTCTCGCAGTGGGTGTTCAGCGGATCGCGGCCGATGCGCTGCAGCTCGGCGTTGAAGAACTTGACGTCGAACGCGGCGTTGTGGGCGATCAGCTCGGCGTCGGCGATGAAAGCCAGGAATTGCTCGGCCACTTCGGCAAAGCGCGGCTTGTCGGCCAGGAACTCGGTGGTCAGGCCGTGCACCGCCAGCGCCTCGGGGTCGCTATCGCGGTCGGGGTTCAGGTAGAGGTGCAGATTGTTGCCCGTGACCATCCGGTTGACGATCTCGACGCAACCGATTTCGACGATGCGATGGCCCTGGGCCGGGTCCAGGCCGGTGGTTTCCGTATCGAAAATGATCTGGCGCATAAGCGGTGCTACTCCGAGGCGGGCGGCGCGACGGCCGGCCCGGTATGGCTGGCGCCGGTGCGCTGCCCTTGCGGGCGCGCCGCGGCGATCATCGAATACGCCACCGGCACCACGAACAAAGTCAGTAGTGTACCCAGCATCAGCCCGCCGACCAGCACCCAGCCGATCTGCTGGCGCGATTCGGCGCCCGCGCCCTGCGCCAGCGCCAGCGGCACGGTGCCCAGCACCATGGCGCCGGTCGTCATCAGGATGGGACGCAGGCGCAGCACGCTGGCCTCGACCACGGCCTCGTGCATGGCCTTGCCCTGGTCGCGCAGCTGGTTGGCGAATTCGACGATCAGGATGCCGTGCTTGGTGATCAGCCCCACCAGGGTGATCAGGCCGATCTGGCTGTAGATGGACAGCGTGCCGCCGGTCAGCCACAGCGCCAGCAACGCCCCGGTCATCGACAGCGGCACCGACAGCATGATGATGAAGGGATTGCGCCAGCTCTCGAACTGTGCCGCCAGCACCAGGTAGATGAAGGCCAGCGCCATGGCAAACACCAGGTAGATGCTGCCCGACGAGTCGCGGAACTCGCGCGACTGGCCATCGAGGTCGGTGATCACCGTATTGGGCAGCACGTCGCGCGCCACCCGGTGCATGTGGTCGAGCACTTCGCCCAGCGCATAGCCCGGCGCCACCGCCGCGTCGACCTTGACCGCGCGCAAGCGGTTGAAGTGGTTGAGCGACTGCGGCGACACGCTTTCGCGCACCGACAGCAGGTTGTCCAGCTGCACCATGCTGCCATCGCGCGCCCGCACGTAAATGCCCGAGATGTCGGCGGGCGTGGCGCGGTCGCCCTGCACCACCTGCACGATCACGTCGTACTGTTCGCCCTGGTCCTTGTAGCGCGTGACCTGCCGCCCCCCCAGCATGGATTCCAGGGTGCGCCCGACCACTTCGACGCTGGCCCCCACGTCGGCCATCTTGTCGCGATCGACGTGCACGCGCAGTTCGGGGGTGTTCAGGCGCAGGTCGGTATCGATGTTCTGCAGGCCGGGATAGTCGCGCAGCGCATTGGTGAACACGCCGACCAGCTTGGCCAGCTCGGGATACGAGGCCTGGCTCATGATGATGAATTCCACCGGCTTGGAACGGGCCGACTGCCCCAGCGAGGGCGGATTGGTCGGGAACACCCGCACGCCCGGCAGCGACGCGAACTTGGGCTGCAGCTCCTGGGCGATCTGCTGCTGGCGCCGGGTGCGCTCCTCCCAGGGCGTCAGGCGCAGGATGGCCGTGCCGTCGGTGACCGTCGGAAAGCCCACCGTCACCTGGGCGGTGGCGGCCTCCGGGATGGCGGCGTAGAACTGTTCGATGCCCAGCATGCTGTCGAGCGTGTAGTTCAGCGTGGCGCCTTCGGGCGCGCTGACGATGCCGAACACGACGCCGCGGTCCTCGATCGGGGCCAGTTCGCTCTTGACCACCGAGAACAGCACCCCGCTGGCGGCCGCCACCACGGCGCCCACGCCCACCACCGTCCAGCGATGGCGCAAGGCCAGCTCCAGCGCGCGCCGGTAGCCGCGCCCCAGCGCTTCCAGCCAGCCCTCGATCAGGTTGTACCAGCGATTGTGGCTGTGCTGGTGCCGCAGCAGCACCGAGCACATCATGGGGGTAAGCGTCAGCGCCACGAAGCCCGACACCAGCACGGCGCCCGCCAGCGCCAGCGCGAATTCGATGAACAGCCGCCCGGTGCGGCCGGTGGCGAACGCCAGCGGCGCGTACACCGTGACCAGGGTCAGGGTCATCGCCACCACCGCGAAGCCGATCTCGCGCGACCCCTGGAACGCCGCCTGCTTGCGCGGCATGCCTTCCTCGATGTGCCGGAAGATGTTCTCCAGCACCACGATGGCGTCGTCGACCACCAGCCCGATGGCCAGCACCATCGCGAGCAGGGTCAGGGTGTTGATCGAAAAGCCGAACAGGTACATCAGGGCGCAGGCGCCCACCAGCGATACCGGGATGGTGACGATGGGGATGATGCTGGCGCGCAGGTTGCGCAGGAAGAAGAAGATCACCAGCACCACCAGGATGATGGCTTCGCCGATAGTCTTGAACACCGAGTCGATCGAGCGCTCGATAAACACCGACGAGTCATAGGCGATGTTCAGCTTCATTCCGGCCGGCAGGCTCTGGTTGAGCTGCACGATCTCGGCGCGCACCGCCTTGGAGAGCTCCAGCGGATTGGCGGTGGACTGGCGCGTCAGGCCGATATTGATGGCCGAACGCCCGTTGTAGCGCGACAGCACGCGATCATTGGCCGCGCCGATCTCCACCTTGGCCACGTCGCGCAGGCGCACCGGATAGCCCTTGACGTTGGCCACCACCACATCCTCGAACTGGGCCGGCGTCTGCAGGTCGGTCGAGGACACCACCGAGAATTCGCGCGCGCGCGATTCGATGCGCCCGGCCGGGATCTCCACGTTCTGGCTGCGCAGCGCCGCCTCCACGTCCTGCACCGTCAGCCCGTAGGCCGCCAGCTTGTCGCGGTCCACGTAGATGCGCATCGACGGCAGGCGCTCGCCGAACACGCGCACCTCGGCCGCGCCCGGCAGCACCGACAGGCGGGTCTTGATATAGCGGTTGATGTAGTCCGAGGTCTGGATGGCCGAGTACGAGCCGGATTCGACCGCGATGTAGATGATGGGCTGGGAATCGGCCTCGACCTTGCCGATGATGGGCTCGTCGATCTCGTCGGGCAGGAAGCGGCGCGCCCGCGATACCTTGTCGCGCACTTCGGCGGCCGCGGCGTCCGGATCGCGCGAGAGGCTGAACTTGATGTTGATCAGGCTGCGCTCGGAGCGGCTGCGCGAGGTCATCACGTCCACGCCCTCGATGCCCGCCAGCTGGTCTTCCAGGGGCTTGGTGACCTGCGACTCGATCACCTCGGGCGAGGCGCCCTTGTAGGTGGTGTCGACCGAGACGATGGGCTCGTCGATCTTGGGATATTCGCGCACACTCAGGCGCGTATACGAAATAAGGCCGATCAGGACGATGATCAGCGAGAGCACCGACGCGAAGACCGGCCGGCGGATGCAGATTTCCGAGAGCACCATGGCGCGCCCCGCCTACGAACCGTTGGCGATGATCGTGACCGGCGCGCCATCGGTCAGGCGCTGCAGGCTGGCCACCACCACCTCGTCGCCGGCGCCCACGCCGGTCAGCAGCTCGACCCGGCCTTCGCGCCGCTCGCCCACCGTCACCTCGACCCGCTGCGCCACGCCATCGCGCACGCGGAACACATACTGGGTCTGGCCCGACGGCGACAACGCCGCCTCGGGCACCGCCAGCGCCTTTTCCTGGCCGAACAGCAGCTGCACGCGCGCGAACATGCCCGGACGCAGCACGCTGTCGGGGTTGGCCACGGTGGCGCGCAGCAGGATCGAGCGGCCGCCCGCGTCGACCAGCGGGCTGACGGCGTACACCACGCCCTGGCGCTGCTCGCCGGGCAGGGCATCGAGCCGCACGCTGAGCGTCTGGCCCACGCCTACCTTGCTGAAATACATCTCGGGCACGCGGAAATCGACCTTGAGCGGATCGATCGCCTCCAGCGGCGCGAGGTCCTGCCCCTGGTTGACGTAGTCGCCCACGGACACGTCGCGCAGTCCCACGATGCCGGCAAACGGCGCGCGTATCGTCATCTTGTCCAGCCGGGCCTGGGCCAGCGCGGCCGCGGCCTGCTGCACCTTCAGCGAGCTGGCCGCCTCGTCGCGCGCCTGCTGGCTGACAAAGCCGCGGCCCTGCAGGTCCTGGGCGCGCCGGAACTGGCTTTGCGCCAGCGCCAGGTTGGCGCGCGCCTGGTCCAGCTCGGCGCGCGGCACCGAGTCGTCCAGCCGCACCAGGGTCTGCCCGGCCCGCACCGCCTCGCCTTCCTTGAAATCGATGTGCTGGATGCGGCCCGCCACTTCGGGGCGCAGCACCACCGACTCGTCAGAGCGCAGGCTGCCCACGGCGGCGATCCCGCGCGCGAACGGCGTCTCCACCACCTTGGCGGTTTCGACCCGGACGGCCGCCGGCGTCACGCCGGGCTGGGCCAGCGGCGTCACCGGCGCGCCGGAATTGGAGAGCCAGCGCGGCACATAGAGGCCCAGGGCAGCCCCCGCGGCCAGCCCGGCGGCGACTGCGGCAATCGATGCGGCTTTCTTCATGCGAAAACGTGGCAAGGCCGCACCGACCGGGCGATGCGGCAGCAAATTGGGAAGTCTGGCACTGTAGCACCCGCGTTTACATCTTGGCACAGCACTACCCTGCAGTTTCGCGGAATTCGGACCCGCCGTGCCATGCAATGCCGCCCGTTTAGGGATATCCCTGGTGCGCTAGCGGCCCCGCGCGGCCTCCACCCCCTGGTTGGCCAGGGCGTCGGCGCGCTCGTTGCCCGGATCGCCGGCGTGCCCGCGCACCCAGCGCCACTGCACCTGGTGCCGGCCGACCTGCTCGTCCAGGGCCTGCCACAGCTCGACGTTCTTGACCGGTTTCTTGTCGGCCGTGCGCCAGCCGCGCCGCTTCCAGTTCGCCAGCCATTCCGTCATGCCTTTCATGACATATTGGGAATCGGTGTGGATGGTGACGCGGCACGGCCGTTTCAGCGCCCGCAGGCCCTCGATGACGGCCATCAGCTCCATGCGGTTGTTGGTGGTCTGGCGTTCGCCGCCGTGCATGGTTTTCTCGTGCTGGCCGGCGCGCATCAGCACGCCCCATCCGCCCGGGCCGGGATTGCCCTTGCATGCGCCGTCGGTCCACATTTCCACCTGCTGGCCGTCGCCGCTACCTTCTAGATTCTGCATAGTGTCCGTATCGGGGCGCGCCGGAATGAAAGTACGGCATTATCACCGGCCCGGATCGTCGGCCTGGCGATTGACCGCCACCGAGGCGGCCTGGGCGCGCTTGCGGCGCGTCTTCCAGGCCGGGCCGATCAGGCGCATGGCGGCGACCTTCTTGGTGGCGGTCACCACGTACACGGCGCCGCCCAGGCCCCACCAGCGCTGGCCGTAGCGCTCCATGAAGCGCCAGCGGCGCAGCCACTTGTCGGTGCGGCAGGCGGGCGCGTAGCAGCCGAACCGCCCGCGCTCGACCTCGAACGACAGCAGCTTGAACCAGTCCTTCAGGCGCGGCAGCGCGACCTGCGCCGACAGGGGCAGCGGCAGCCAGGCCTCCATGCCGGGCATGAGATTGCGCGCCCCCCACAGGCTCCAGGGGTTGAAGCCGGAAATCACCACCCGCCCTTCGGGCACCAGCACGCGCTCGACCTCGCGCAGCACCAGATGGGGCGCCTCGGCGCATTCGAAGGCGTGCGGCAGCACCAGCAGATCCACGCTCTGCGACTCGAACGGCAGCGCCTCGGGCGCGGCCGCCACGCAGGCCTGCCAGCCTTGCGCCAGCTCGGGCGGCGGCACGCCGGCCCCCACCCAGGCCTTGAACGGCATGCGGTTGGCGCGCAGCAGGTTGGGCTCGGCCAGCCCCACCTGCCAAGCGTAATATCCGAAGATGTCAGCCACCGCCTCGTCGAACTGGGCCTGCTCCCAGGCCAGGACGTACTGCCCCGGCGGCGTCTGGAACCATTCGGCCAGTTCTACAATCGGCGGAGTTTCTTCTGCCACGCTGTCGATCCCTTTCCAATATGCAAACCGCGCCCCCCCTGTCCGCCGTCGTGCCCTTGCCGGCCTTTTCCGATAACTATATCTGGGCCCTGGCCCATGAGGGCCAGGCCGCCGTGGTCGATCCCGGCGACGCCGCGCCGGTGCTGCGCTGGCTGCGCGCAACCGGCGCCACGCTGTGCGCCATTCTACTCACGCATCATCACCCCGACCACGTGGGCGGCGTGCTGGAATTGGTGCAGGCCACCGGCGCGACGGTGTACGGCCCGGCCGGCGAAACCCTGCCGCACTGCGACGTGCGGCTGGCCGAGGGCGACCGCGTGACGCTGCCCGAACTGGCGCTGGCGCTGGAGGTCCTGGACGTGCCCGGCCACACGGCCGGCCACATCGCCTACACCGGCCGCGCGGCCGGCGTCGAGCGCGTGCTTTTCTGTGGCGACACCCTGTTTGCCGGCGGCTGTGGCCGGCTGTTCGAGGGAACCCCGGCGCAAATGCTTGATTCATTGGAGAAATTATCTGCCTTACCGGCAGATACACAGGTTTGCTGTGCGCACGAGTACACTCTAGCGAACTTGCGCTGGGCGCTGGCGGTCGAACCCGCCAACCGCACCCTGCAACAGTGGTACCAGCGGGCCCAGGAGCTGCGCAACGAAGGGACGCCCACCTTGCCGTCGACGATCGGCCAGGAGCGCGAGACCAATCCTTTCCTGCGCACACCGCATGCCGCCGTTGCTCACGCTGCTGCTGTCTGGTCCGGACGTTCCCTGGCAACGCCCGTGGAAGTCTTTGCGGCTTTGCGCCAATGGAAGAACAATTTCAAGTGATCCACCGCCCATGAGATTTCTCCGCCTCCTGCTACCCCTGTTCCTCGCCGTACTTGCCGGCTGCGCTGGCACCGCAAAACAGAACCAGGCCGCCGGTCCCTCCAGCAACCGCTACATCGCCCAAGACACCTCCCGCACCGTCGATCTCACCAGCCCCCCCAGCGACGCCTGGGACCGCATCCGCCGCGGCTTCGCCATCCCCAACCTGAACACCGACCTGGCCCAGGAGTGGACCGACTACTACGCGTCGCACCCCGAGTCGGTGCAGCGCATGGCCGAGCGGGCCGGCAAGTACCTGTACTTCATCGTCGACGAAATCAACCGCCGCGGCCTGCCCACCGAGCTGGCGCTGCTGCCCTTCGTCGAAAGCGCCTATAACCCCACCGCCCTGTCGCGCTCGCAAGCCTCGGGCCTGTGGCAGTTCATTCCCACCACCGGCCAGCATTTCAACCTCAAGCAGGACTGGTGGCGCGACGAGCGCCGCGACCCGATCGCCTCGACCTACGCCGCGCTCAACTACCTGGAAAAGCTGTTCGAGATGCAGGGCGACTGGTACCTGGCGCTGGCCTCGTACAACTGGGGCGAGGGCTCGGTGCAACGCGCCATGGCCAAGAACGAGGCGGCCGGCCTGGGCACCGACTACCTGTCGCTGAACATGCCCGACGAGACCCGCAACTACGTGCCCAAGCTGCAGGCCATCAAGAACATCATCGCCAACCCGCGCAAGTTCGCGGTGGTATTGCCGCCGGTCGAGAACACCCCGTATTTCGTCGCGGTGCAGAAGAACCGCGACATCGACATCGAGCTGGCGGCCAGGCTGGCCGAAATGCCGCTGGACGAATTCAAGGCGCTCAACCCCGCGTTCAAGCGTCCCCTGATCCGCGGCGAGCATGCCCCCACCCTGCTGCTGCCGGCCGACCGGGCCGACCGCTTCAACGCCAACCTGCAGAACTACAAGGGCGACCTGAGTTCCTGGAAGGTCTACCATACGCGCCGCGGCGAAAGCTATGCCGCCATCGCCAAGCGCTTCGGCATCAGCGAGGCCAAGCTGCGCGCCAACAACGACATCAGCTCGAAACGGAAGGTGGCCGCCGGCCAGGCGCTGCTGATCCCGGGCGTGCCCAGCGGAGACGGCGCCGCCAATATCCAGCTGGCGTCGCTGTCGCCGCCGGTGGGCGCGCTGGACAACGTGGGCGAACCGCGCGCCGCTGCGGCGCCGCGCGGCAAGGCGCCGGCGCGCGTGGCCGGCGCGCGCCCCAACGTGCGCACCCACAAGGTCAGCTCGGGCGACACCCTGTTCGGCCTGGCGCGCAAATACGGCACCTCGGTCGGTGCGCTGCGCGCCCTGAACAACCTCAAGGGCAACAACCTGAAGCTGGGCTCGCAATTGCGCATCCCGGGCACCGGCACGCGCGGCTGACCAGGCGCGCCGGCCCCGCGCCGGCGCGCGTCCGCCAAGCCGCTAAAATTCCTACAATAGCGGCCTTTCCGCAAGGCAATCAAAGGACATCAACATGGGCTTTCTCGCCGGCAAGCGCATCCTCATGACCGGGGTGCTTTCCAACCGATCCATCGCCTACGGCATCGCGCGCGCCTGCCGCGACCAGGGCGCCGACCTGGCGTTCACCTACGTGGGCGACCGCTTCAAGGAACGCATCACCGAATTCGCCGCCTCGTTCGGCAGCGACATCGTGCTGCCCTGCGACGTGGCCGAGGACAGCCAGATCGACGCCGCCTTCGCCGAACTGGGCAAGCGCTGGGACGGCCTGGACGGCCTGGTGCACGCCATCGGCTTCGCGCCGCGCGAAGCGATCGCCGGCGACTTCCTCGACGGCCTGTCGCGCGAGAACTTCCGTATCGCGCACGATATCTCGGCCTACAGCTTCCCGGCCATGGCCAAGGCGGCGCTGCCGCTGATGGAAGGCCGCAAGGGCTCGGTCCTGACCCTGAGCTACCTGGGCTCCGAGCGCGTGGTCGCCAACTACAACACCATGGGCCTGGCCAAGGCCTCGCTGGAAGCCAGCGTGCGCTACCTGGCCACCGCCCTCGGCCCGCGCGGCATCCGCGCCAACGCCATCTCGGCCGGCCCCATCAAGACGCTGGCCGCCAGCGGCATCAAGGACTTCTCGTCGATCCTGAAGTTCGTCGAAGCCAACGCCCCGCTGCGCCGCAACGTCACCATCGAAGACGTCAGCAACGTCGCCGCCTTCATGCTGTCCGACCTCGCCGCCGGCATCACCGGCGAAATCACCCACGTCGACGCCGGCTTCTCGACCGTCGTCCCGGGAATGGAAAACTGATCCCTCCGGTGCCTGTCCCCGCAGGGGGACTGGCACCGGCCAAATCCGACCTCCGGTGCCTGTCCCCGCAGGGAGGGTGCCTGTCCCCGCAGGGAGGGTGCCTGTCCCCGCAGGGAGGGTGCCTGTCCCCGCCGGGACAGGCACACTGCTGTACGCCATCGACGCTTGACGGCCAAGACGGTATCTGTCCCCCCTACTCCACCACGATCGTCGACACCTGGATGTCGGTGGCGGTCATGAGTTTGTGCAGGGGGCACTTGTCGGCCACCTTGAGCAGTTCGTCGATCTGCGCGTCGTCCAGGTCGCCATGCAGTTTCAGCTTGGCGGTCAGGCGGTAGATGCCCTTGCGCTCTTCGCTGGCGTCGCGCACCACATCCACGTCCACCGCTTGCAGCGGCAGCCCCTTGCGCTGGGCGTACACCATCAGCGTCAACGCCTTGCAGCCGCCCAGCGCGGTGTCGAAATAGTCGTGCGGGTCCGGCCCTTCGCCCTGCGGTTGCGGCATGGCCAGCGGCAGTTCGTGGCCTTCGGCGATGGCGGTGTACTGCAGTCCGCCGGGGGTGTTGGCGCGCACTTGGATCGTCATGGGATGTCTCCGTTCAGGCGCGGCCCCGCTGGCTGCGCGTCCAGGTTTTGTACCATGGGCGCCGCCTGACAACCGGCTGAACTATTTGGCCGACCGCCAGTCAGACGGTAATTCCACGCAAGACACAGGAGTCCGCATTGAGCGCCCGTCAATTACTCGATCAGTTGTTGCAGTCCGGCCAGAGCCTGATGCAGGGCGCCGGCGCGCAAGCGCAGCAGGCCACCCAGGGCGACAAGGGTACGTTCCTGGCCGGCCTGGGCGGCGGCGCGCTGGGCGCGGGCGCCCTGGGCCTGCTGCTGGGCAGCAAGAAGGCCCGCAAGATCGGCGGCAAGGTCGCCATGTACGGCGGCATGGCGGCGCTGGGCGCACTGGCCTATCGCGCCTACGACCAGTACCAGCGCAACCAGGCCGGCGGCGCGGCTGCCCCGGCGCCGCAGACCCTGGACCGCCTGCCGCCCGCCCAGGCCGAGCAGCACAGCAACGCCGTGCTGGTGGCCATGATAGGCGCGGCCAAGGCCGACGGCCACATCGGCCCCGACGAGCGCCAGTTACTCGAAACCGAACTGGCCAAGCTGTCCGGCGACGCCGGCGACCGTGCCTGGCTGGAGGCCGAACTGGCCCGCCCGCTCGACCCGGCCGTCATCGCCCAGCAGGCACGCACGCCGGAAATGGGAGCCGAAATGTACCTGGCCAGCCTGCTGGTGGCCGACGAGCAGAGCTTCATGGAGCGCGCCTACCTGGACGAGCTGGCGCGCCAGCTCAAGCTGCCCGCCGAACTCAAGCAGCAGCTCGAGGCGCAGGTACCGGCCGCGGCCTGAGCCTTCAGTCGGCGCGCAGCCCCATGCGCGCCGTCAAGGCGGCAAAGCGGGCGATGTCGGCCTGCACCAGCGCCTCGAAGCGTTCCGGGCCTTCGCTGACCGGGTTGAAGCCCAGCGATTCGAGCTCCCGGCGCATGGCGGGTTCGGCCACGATGGCCGACAGCGCCTCGTACAGGCGCTGGATCACCGCCGGCGGCGTGCCGGCCGGCGCCAGCAGGCCATGCCACTGGTCCAGCTCATAGCCCGGCGCGCCCTGCTCGGCCACGGTGGGCACGTCCGGCAGCAGCGGCGAGCGCTGCGCCGAGGTCACCGCCAGCGCGCGCAACTTGCCCGCATGAATGAACGGCGCCGCGCTGGACGCGGTCACGATGCCCAGCGGCACCTGCCGCGACAGCACGTCCGTCAGCGCCGGGCCGCAACCTCGATACGGCACGTGCTGCAACCAGGCGCCGCTGGCCTGGCGCAGCATTTCGCCGGCCAGGTGCTGCGGCGTGCCGTTGCCGCACGAGGCGAACGCCAGCGTGCGGCTCTGCGTGTCCGCCTGGCGCAGCCGCTCCGGCAGGCCGGCATCGCCGGCCGGCTCGGCGGTCACGATCACCGAGGGCACATATGCGACGTTGATCACCGCCGTGAAATCGCGCGTGGGCGAGAAATCCAGGTTGCGGAACACCCCGGGGTTGACGGCGAACGAGCTGTTGACCATCAGCAGCGTATAGCCGTCGGGCCGCGCCTCGGCCACGGCGCGCGCGCCGATATTGCCGCTGGCGCCCGGACGGTTTTCCACCACCACCGGCTGGCCCAGCCGCTGCTGCATGGCGGCGCCCAGCTTGCGGGCCAGCAGGTCGGTGCCACCGCCGGGCGGGAAGGTCACGACAATGGTGATGGCGTGGTCGGGATAGGTGGCCGGCGCTTGCGCCGCGGCCACGCCGGCGCCGAGCAGGCAGCCGGCCAACAGGATCGAGACTCGTGATTTCATGGTCGTCATGGGTGCAACGGGTCGCAACGCCCCGCATGGCGGGGCGCCGTGGTTGAGAAAACGGAACAGGAAAGGGCCGCGGCCCCGGGAACTGGCTAGCTGTCCAGGCCGATATCCAGTACCCGGGCGCTATGGGTCAGCCAGCCGATCGCCATCAGGTCCACCCCGGTGGCGGCCACCGCCGGCGCGGTCTCGGGCGTGATGCGGCCCGATGCCTCGGTGACCGCGCGCCCGTCGACCAGCGCCACCGCTTCGCGCAAGGTGTCCAGGTCCATGTTGTCCAGCAGGACCACGTCCACGCCCAGGCGCAGCGCGACGCGCAATTGCTCCAGCGTGTCGACCTCGACCTCGATCTTGACCATGTGGCCGATGGCCGCCCGCGCGCGCTGCACGGCGGCGTCGATGCCGCCGGCGATCGCCACGTGGTTGTCCTTGATCAGCACGGCATCGTCCAGCCCGTAGCGGTGGTTGCTGCCGCCGCCCACGCGCACGGCGTATTTCTGCACCGCGCGCAGGCCCGGCATGGTCTTGCGGGTGCAGGTCACCTTGGTATGGCCGGCGCCGATGGCCGCCACGATGGACGCGGTGGCCGAGGCCACGCCGCTGAGGTGGCAGAGAAAATTCAGGGCCGTGCGCTCGGCCGTCAGCATGCCGCGCGCCGGGCCGCGGATCAGCGCGATCTCGGCGCCGGGCTGCAACTGCGCGCCGTCGGGCAGCAAGGCATGGAATTCGATTTCCGGGTCGACCAGGCGAAACGCCACGCGCGCCAGGTCCAGCCCCGCCAGCACCCCGGCCTGGCGCGCCACCAGGCGGGTCTGCGCGCGCGCCTGCGCCGGCACGATGGCGTCGGTCGTGATGTCGCCGGCACGGCCCAGGTCCTCCAGCAGCGCCGCGCGCACCAGCGGCTCGAGCATGACCTGCGGCAAGGGAGCGGGCGCCGTACGGAGCGTCGGCGCGGCGTCGATGGCGAGAGGGGCCGCCTGCCCGATATTTATGCTCATAATGAGTATTTAAGGGTCAAAAAAATGACCACAGGGGCTGTGTTTAATTATGCTATTCCTGAGCATAAAGCGCTGTCAAGCATTTTTCGCCCCCCCGCCGCCTAGAATTGCCGCGCCAGCGGCAGTTTGCTGCCGGCGATGGCGCGCTCGAGCAGCACGTCGCGGCGGAACCGGAACAGCTTGGCCGGGCGCCCCGCCGCGCCGCTGGCCATGCCGCCGGTTTCCTCGACCAGTTCCTGCTGTTCGATGAGGCGGCGGAAGTTCTGCTTGTGCAGGCCGCGGCCGGCCAGGGCCTCGACGGCCATCTGCAGCTGCAGCAGCGTGAATTCGGGCGGCATCAGTTCGAACACCACCGGCCGGTACTTGATCTTGGCGCGCAGGCGCGCAATGCCGGTGGCCAGGATGCGGCGATGGTCGTGCCGCATCGACTGCCCCGCCACCGGCAGGCCCGAGGCGTCCGGGTGGCGCGACTCGGGCACCAGCCCGGCCTCGAACAGCAGCTCGTAGCGCTGCAGGACCATGTCCTCGTTCCAGCCCGCGCCATCCAGCCCGAAGGTCAGGGCGACGCGCTGGCGGCGCTGCGCCCGGGCCGCGGCGTCGGCGCCCGCCCCGGCCCAGGCCAGCAGGCGGGGCGCGATCTCGTCGGCGATGATGGCCGGCCGGCCGGCGCGCCAGTCTTCCCATGGAAAGTAGCGATACCAGTGCTGCCAGCCCACCTGCGCCACGCCGGTGGCGCCGGCCTCGCGCGTCAGGCCCAGGTAGCTGACCGAAATAACGCGCGCTCCGGCCTCGTTGGAACGGTCGCTGTCGGCAAAGGTGTAAAGCTGTTCGACATAGCCCAGCGGGTGATGCGTCTGGGTCTCCACCCAGGCGCGCAGGCCGGCCTGCAGCGAACGGTGCGCCAGTTCGAACGGGCCGGCCGGCAGCGCGCGGGCATCCTCGGTGGTGAGCACGCGCGGCTCTCCTTGCGTCACCGCCACCAGGACGGCTACCAATTCGGCGGAAACGGATCTGTCGAGTGCGTCGGTCAAGGCGATGGGAATGGGATACGGGAGGCGTGGCGCCGCCACGGCGCAGGCGGCGGGCGACCGGAAGCGTCGCGCCCCGATTATAGGCGGCACAAGCTGCAACAGCCGCTTGCAAAACGCTTGGATACGGGCGGGCGCGCCGGCCTAAGATGGGATGTATGCAGAACCGGCTCGGCTCCTCGCGGCGCCTGTCCCCGCAGGAACCGGGTGCCTGTCCCGACCGGGGCTGGCATCCGCGGCGAGGTGTGCCTGTCCCCACTGGGACAGGCACACCGCTCTACGCCATGAACGGTTGACGGCCAAGACGGTATCTGTCCCCAGGGGGACAGGCACCCCATTCATCCTATATAGGTATATATCACCATGCGATCCATTTCCCTGCACCTGCGGCGTGCCCTCGCCGTCCTCGGCCTGGCCGGCATCGCCGCCGCCGCGCCGCTGCACGCCGCCGAAACCTGGCCCGACCGTCCGGTCCGGCTGATCGTGCCCTACCCCGCCGGCGGCGGCGTCGACTTCGCCGCCCGGCTGATCGCGTCGGACCTGAGCAAGCAGACCGGACAGAACTTCATCGTGGAAAACCGCACCGGCGCGGCCGGCACCATAGGCGCGCAGGCCGTGGTGCAAAGCACCGCCGACGGCAACACCGTGCTGTTCGCCTCGCCCGCCGAAGTCCTGGTCAGCCGCATCGCCGGCCAGAAAACCTCGTACGACGCCGGCAAAGACCTGCAGCCGGTCACATTGGCCGGCGAAACGCCGCTGGCCGTCGTGGTCAACCCGGCGGTGCCGGCCCGCACGCTGGCCGAACTGGTCGCGCTGGCCAGGAAAGACCCGTCCGCCATCTCCTACGGCACGCCGGGCACCGGCAGCACCATGCAGTTCGCCGGCGAGGCCCTGAACCTCGCGGCCGGCATCAAGATGCTGCACGTCCCGTACCGGGGCGCGGCGCCCGCCATCGCCGACCTGCTGGGCAACCAGATCCCGGTGGCCATCGTCGGCGTCCCGCCGCTGGTGGCGCACCACAAGAGCGGCAAGCTGAGGATTCTCGCGGTCACCGGCAGCCAGCGCATCGCCGCCTTGCCGGACGTACCCACCGTGGCCGAGGAGCTGGGCGTGGCGGACTACCGCTACACCAACTGGTTCGGCGTCTATGTGCCCGGCAATACGCCCGCGGCCGTCGGGGACAGGCTCGCGGCGCTGATCCACGCGTCGGTGCACCGCGATGCCATCAAGGCCCAGCTGGCCGAGCAGGGCGTGGAGCCGATCGGCAACACCACGCCCGAGTTCGTCCGGTTCCTTGCCGGCGAGAAGGCGCGCTACGAGACCGTGCAGCGCAAGAGCGGGATACAGATGGACTGAGCGCGCCGGCGCTCAGTCGGTCAGCTGGTCGGGGATGCTGAGCACCCGCTTGGTCGGCGGGATGAAGAACTTCTGGTAGTAGATGCAGCGTTCCTGCCCCATGCAGGCCACCACCTGCAGGGCGATGCCCGCCGCGTAGGGCGGCGTCTTGGTGTAGCCCGCCACGGTGGGGTCGAACGGCTCCATCGCGACGAAGTGGTCGATCTTGGTGACCGGGACGTTCAGTTCCTGCGTGATCTGCTTCTTGAAGTTCAGGCCGTTGAGCTTCTCCATCGGCGTATCCCACAGCGACGGGAAAACGTTGCGGTCGACATAGAAGCGCGTGAACACCTCGAACTCGTTGCCGACGTTGATGGTGCGCTCGATCAGGATCACCTGCGCGCCGGCCGCGGTATCGAAATAACGCTGCCATTCGCCCTCGCCGCTGGCGTAGTCGCGGCTGATGATGGTGGAGTAGACCGGCAGGAAACCGACGCCGTCATCGGCCAGGAAGCGGCAATGCCAGGGATCCTGGATGCGCAGCTGCTGCTGCGCGACGAAGGTGCCCAGGCCATGCTCGCGCACCACCAGCCCCTGGTCGACCAGGATGCGCAGGGCACGCTGCACCGTCCCCAGGCTGTAGGAGGTCATCTGGACCAGGTCGTCCTCGGTGGGCAGGCGCTCGCCCGGCTTCCAGTGCCCGGATTCGATGCCTTCGGCAATCGCATTCAGGACCAGCCGGTACTTGGGTATGCCGCTGTAGTTGGGGCGGTGCAACTGGTCGAACACCGCGGGCCGCTCGGCATTCACCACGATCTGCCCGCCGGCCGGCGTAGAACGTCGAAGACTCGTATTCATAAGCACATATCTGGATATCCCCGACGAAAGGGCGTCGGACGGCTAGCCCTCATATTATCTTATGCGCCCCCGCGTGCATCGGCCAGCGCGCCATTGAGCAGCCCGCGCACCGTCGCGCCCGTCAGCAGGACCAGGACCGTACTGAGCACCGCCACCAGGAAACCGGCCAGGGTGTGGAACGCGAGGGCGTGCCCGCTGTGCTCGGCGAACGAGAACGTGGCCAGCGTAATCGCGGCCAGCGGAAAGGAATACGACCAGGCCGCCAGGCTGAAAGGCAGGCGCGCGAAGCGCGGCGCCGCGGTAGACAGCAGCAGCGTCCAGAACAGCGAGATGTAGTACAGCACCCGGGCGAAACCGTCCAGCGAGCCGGTCAACGCCATGTACGCCAGGAAGGCCACCGCCGGCGGCGCGATCATGATGAACAGCGTGGGCGTGAGCGCACGGGCCAGCGGCGCGCCGAACATCAGGCGGTACAGGATGATGGCCTTGAGCACGATCCAGAACACGATGCCCAGGCTGAAGAAGAACCAGGCGCATTCGGCTGGCGCGAAACGCACGCCCGCGATCGGAATGACGATGTTGCCGACGACCGGCACGAACCACGATGGATTGACGTGGTCGAGCTGGTAGTGGGTATGGAAGATCCAGCTGCGCACGATGACCAGCGTGAACCCCAGGTGCACGGTCGCGCCCAGCCACCACAGCGCCGCGGCGGCGCGCGGCGCGTCGTCCGCCCAGGCCGTGCCGATCAGCACCACGCCCAGCGAAATCGCCGAGAAAAACGCCAGCTGCACGGGGTGGTTCCATTCGCGCGCGATCTCGTCCGGATGACGCAGCAGCCGCAGCAGGAACAGCGCCAGCAGCACGCCATACACCGCCGCCACCGCCACCTGGATGGCCAGCGCGACCTGCAAGGGCAGGCCCCAGACCTGATGGGCCTTGCGCCACGCCATGCCCAGGCCCGACAGGCCGAGCACCGAGGCGAACATGGAAACCGGAAAGCCGGCCAGGAACGTGGCGCCGGCCGGCGGCAACGCCGCCGGCAAGCCTGTTTGCGTCTGCATGGCGTGTCGGATCGGCGCGGCCACGCGGGAACGCGGCCGCGCCGTGGATGCCGTCAATCGAACTTGTGCACGGCCCCGGGCGCGGGGCTGAAACCCAGGTCGCCGCGCGCGATCACGGCCTCGCGCCCGCCGTTGTGCTCGAGCAGCTCGGCCTGGCGCGCGCGGGCGCGCCGGTCGACCTCGACAGGATCGCACAGCTGCCACAGCTTCTGCTTGCACAGCGCCACCACGTCCGCGTAGTCGGGACGGCCGGCCAGGTCTTCCAGCTCCTCGGGGTCGGCCTCCAGGTCGAACAGCTGGTGCGGATAGTGCACGTAGAAGATGTACTTGTACCGGCCTTCGCGGATCATGAAGGCGCCGGTCGCCGAGCCCATGCCGTGGTACTCGGCCATGACGTTGCGCTGCGGCGTCTCGCCGCGGGCCAGCTGGAACAGCGACACGCCGGGCAGGCCTTCCTTCAGCCCCGGGCTGGTCTCGCCCACGGCGTCGTAGATGAACGGCGCGACATCGACATGGCTGACCGGCGTGTTGACGGTGACGCCGGACGGGATGTCCCTGCCGGCGATGATCAGCGGCACCGCGGCCGCCTCCTCGAACATGTTCGACTTGCCCCACATGCCGCGCGCGCCCAGGTTGTCGCCGTGGTCGGAGGTATAGACCACGCGCGTGCTGTCCAGGATGTCCAGGTCGTCCAGCGTGCCGAGCAGCTTGCCGATGTTCTCGTCGAGGAACGAGCACAGGCCGTAGTAGCCCGCCTGCGCCTTTTTCACCAGGCCGGGATCGAAGTAATCGTCATAGTTGAAGCTGCCGCGGTAGTCCTGCTGGTAGGGGTGATCCGGACGCTGGCTCCTGTCGTACAGCTTGGGCAGGGGCAGATCGCGGTTGTAGTAGCGGTAGTAGTGCTCGGGCGGCGCGGTCAGCGGGAAGTGCGGGCTGACGAACGAGACGAACAGCACCCACGGCTTGTCGGCATGGCGCGGCGCCTGTTCGCGCAGCCAGATCTGCGCGCGCGAGACGATCTCGCGGTCGTAGAAGGTGTACTGGCTCTCGCCCGGGCCGGCCATCTGGGCCATCTTGTAGGCGCCCTTGCGCACCGGCAGGTCGCTGCGCACCAGCCCCATCAGGTCGCCCTTGCCGCCCACGATGTGCATGGGGATGATCTCTTCGCTGAAGCCGTGGTCGCCCCCGTAGTCGCGGAAATGCAGCTTGCCGATCGACACCACCTGGTGGTCGCGGTCGCGCAGCATGTGGTGCCAGCTCGGTACCGAGCCGTCGTAGGCGTCGGCGTTGTCCCAGAAGCCGATCTGGTTGATGTACTTGCCGGTCGCGAACGAGGCCCGCGCCGGAATGCACACCGGACTGGTGCAATAGGCCGAGGCGAACCGCGTGCCGCGCGCGGCCAGCGCGTCGAGGTTGGGCGTGTGGACGAACTCGTGCCCGTAGCAGCCCAGGGCCCGGGACTGGTGCTCGTCCGACATGATGACGACCATGTTCTGTGGAGTGACTTTCATGCTCTTCCTCTCTGCATCGATACGGCGTGCGCTTGCGGCCGCCGGTGGCGGCGCCTGTCCCGACGGGGCAGGCGCCTGGTGTCTGTGGCCTGCCGGTCCGGCACGCCGTTGGTGGCGCCTGCCCCTTGGGGACAGGCGCCTAGGGCCTTGCCTGCGTAATCAGGTCCGCCGCCTTCTCGCCGATCATGATGGCCCCGGCGTTGGTATTGCCCGACAGCAGCAGCGGCATGATCGACGCGTCGGCCACGCGCAGCCCCTGCACGCCGCGCACGCGCAGGCTGGGGTCGACCACCGAGGCCTCGTCGCCGCCCATGCGGCAGGTGCCGACCGGGTGGAAGATCGTGGTGCCGCTTTCGCGCACGAAGCGCACCATGTCCTCTTCCGTCTCCATCCGCGGGCCGGGGTGGTACTCCTCGGCGATATAGGCGGCCAGCGGCCGGGAGCGCGTCAGGCGGCGCGTCAGCCGCAGGCCGGCCACCATGGTGTCGCGGTCTTCCTGCGCGGAGAAATAATTGGGCTGGATGCGCGGCGCCTCCAGCGGATTGGCCGACTTCAGGCTGACCTGCCCGCGGCTCCTGGGGCGCAGCTGGCACATCGAGATCGTGAAGCCGGAGAAATCGTGCGGCTTGCCGGCCGCCATGTCGGCGCTGATCGTGCCGAAGTGGAATTGCACGTCCGGCCGGGTGGCGCCGGGACAGGCGCGCGCGAACATGGCGCCCAGCTGGATCCCGGCCGCCACCGGCCCGGCGCGGCGGAAGATCCAGCGCATGCCGATGGCCGCGCGGCCCCACAGCGTGCGCAGCTGGTCGTTGGTCGTGATGGGCCGCGTGCATTTGTAGATCAGGCGGACCTGCAGGTGATCCTGCAGGTTCATGCCCACCTCGGGCAGGTGGTGCAGCACCGGGATGCCGTGCGCCTGCAATTGCGCGCCGTCGCCGATGCCGGCCAGCATCAGCAGCTGCGGCGACTGGAACGCGCCCGCCGCGAGGATGACCTCCTTGGCGGCGCGCGCCTCGAAGGCGGCGCCGCGCTGGCGATAGCGCACGCCGACGGCGCGGCGGCCCTCGAAAATCACACCGGTGGCCTGCGCATCGGTCTCGATGGCGAGATTCGCATCGCCCTTGAGCGGCCCCAGGTACCCCTTGGCCGCCGAACAGCGCAAGCCGCCGCGCGTGGTCAGCTGGAAGTACCCCACGCCCTCCTGGCTCGCCCCGTTGAAATCGTTGGTGCGGGCGATGCCGTTTTCCTGCCCCGCCTGGATGAACGCCTCGACCAGCTCGTGCCTGCCGCGTATGTCCGATACGCCCAGGCGGCCGGCGCCGCCGTGGAACTCGCTGTCGCCGCGCTCGTTGCGCTCGGCGCGCTTGAACAGGGGCAGCACGTCCTGCCAGGCCCAGCCGGGATTGCCCAGCCGCGCCCAGTCGTCGAAGTCCTCGGCCTGCCCGCGGATATAGACCAGGCCGTTGATCGAGCTCGACCCGCCCAGCGTCTTGCCGCGCGGCTGGTAGATCTTGCGCCCGTTGAGCTCCGGCTCCGGCTCGGAATAGAACTGCCAGTTGTTGCGCGGGTCGAACATGGTCTTGCCATAGCCGATCGGGATATGGATCCACATGTTGCGGTCGGGCGGACCGGCCTCCAGCAGCAGCACCGAACCGGCCTTTCTTTCCACCAGCCGCGCCGCCAGCGCGCAACCGGCGGAACCCGCCCCCACCACGATGTAGTCGAAAGTACGCATGTCCATATCCGAATGTGTTTTACAGATCGAGCAGCAGGGCCTGCGGACCCGCCCCCGCGCAACAGACCAGCACGAATTCCGTGCGCTCTTCGTCCGACAGCACATAGTCGTTGTGCTCCGGCTGGCCACTGAAGTAACGCACCTTGCACGTGCCGCACACGCCCGACTCGCACGACGACTCGCAAGCCACGCCCGCCTCGCGGATGGCCTGCAGCAGGGTCTGGCCGGGCCGCACCGCCAGGATCCTGTCGGATTTGGCCAGACGCACCTCGCCGGCCACCTGGCCAGTGCCGGCCAGCTTTTCCGTCAGCGCCGGGTTGACGCCGAAATACTCGTAGTGCACCGAGCCCTGCGGCCAGTGCGCCGAGGCCGCCTGCACCGCCTTCATGAAACCCGGCGGGCCGCAGAAGTACAGCTGGCTGCCCGGTTCGGGCCGCGCCAGCAAGGCGGCGATGTCCAGGCCGCGCGCGGGGTCGCCCATGTCGTGGTGAAAGAACGCCTTGTCCTGCGCCGCCAGCGTCTGCAGCCGTTCGCGAAACGCCGTGCGCTCGGGCGAACGCGTGCAGTAATGCAGCTCGAAACTGTGGCCGCTGCGCTGCAAGGCCTCGGCCATGGCCAGCACCGGCGTGATGCCGATGCCGCCGGCCAGCAGCACCTTGTGGCCGGCGCCGCTGTCCAGGGGAAACAGATTGCGCGGCTCGGAGACTTCGATCATCTCGCCGGCGCGCAGCGCCGTGTGCAGCGCCACCGAGCCGCCGCGCCCGCCGCGATCCTCCAGCACCGCGATGCGGTAGTGCTTGCGCTGCCAGGAGGGATCGCACAGGGAGTACTGCCGCGTGAAGCCGCCGGGAATGCTGACATCGATATGCGCGCCGGCTTCGAAGGGAGGCAGATCCTTGCCGAGAGGATGCACCAGCTCGAACGAACGGATGCCCTCGGCCTCATAGGTAATCGATCGGACGCATAGATTCAGCATGGCCGCGCTCCCGCCTCAGGCTTCCATCGCCAGCGCCTGGGCGACGATCTGCTTGCCCACGCCGTCGTCGATCCTGTCGAGCTCGGCGCGCACGAACGCGTCGCGCTCGGCGGCCGCCAGGCCGTCGGCCGCGCGCATGATGTCCAGCACCTTCCTGCCCAGCTCGTTGATCAGCTTGCGGTCCTCGGCGGTGTCCTCGCGCTGCTTCGCATACAGCACCGAGTCCTGCGCATAGAGCGGCAGCGATTGGCCGCTGGCCAGCAGCTGCGCATAGGCGGGGTCGGGCTTGGTCTTGCCGTGCAGGGCGTCGCGCAGCAGCTTGCGGAACATGTACACGCCCACGTCCGAGGCGCCGGGGTTCTCCAGCGCGTGCACGGCGATGGGACGCTGGCTGGTCAGGGCTTCCCAGTCGCCCGGCGCGCGCTGCGCCTCGTCGTAGCTGCGGTTGCCCGTCTGGCCGACCAGGAAGTCGATCTTGTCGACGCCGCAATCGGCTTCGCAGCCCATGCCGTCGGGGTCCACTTCCGCGTTGAAATGGCGCCAGCCGAAGATGATCATGTTGGTGTCGTCCACCGGAACGTGCCAGCGCGTGCAGCCCGAGGTCGAATGGCGCTCGCGGGCGGCGGTGGGCACCAGCGAGCCGATCTGCAGGTAGTTGGGCAGGTTCATCTCGGTAATGCGCACCCACACCCGGTCCTGCGGCAGGCGGCGGCCGGCCACGAACACGATGCCGTTGCCGCTGCGCGTGGGATGCCACTGCATCACCGGCATATCGCCAAAGCCCTCCAGCGTCACGCCGGCCGAGACCTCGGCATCCACGCCCTCGACCACCATGTGGTTGTGCAGCACCGCGGTGTGCATGTGGTCCATGATGTTTTCATGGACCTGCAGCCAGTTGCACGGGTACACGTTGGAGAACGGCACCAGCTTCGTGCCCTTGGGCAGGGTATAGGTGTCGTACTCGGGGAACGGCGGCTGGTTCTCCGGCGGCCCCATGTAGGCGAACACCAGGCCATCGCGCTCGAAGGCCGGGTAGGCGCCCTGGCAGACCGTCTGGCGCAGCCGCGTGTCGTCGTGCTCGCACGGCGCCTCCAGCAGCGTGCCGTCCACCCCGTAGTGCCAGCCGTGGTAACAGCAGCGGATGCCATGCTGCTGGATCACGCCGAACTCGAGCGAGGCGCCGCGGTGCGCGCAATGGCGGTGCATCACGCCGATGTTGCCGCTCTTGTCGCGAAACGCCACCAGGTTCTCGCCCAGGATGCGGATCGCCTTGGGCACGTCCCGCAGCTCCTCGGACAGACAGACCGGCTGCCAGTACTGGCGCATGTATTCGCCCATCGGGGTGCCCGGCATGGTGCTGGTCAGTTCGGCGTCGTGGGCCGGCATGTCGCGCTTGCGATAGCCGGCGAATTTCAAGGGCTGCTCCGTGGACGCGGCATTGGTGGTGCTCATGTTGATCTCCTCCGGTGTAGGTTCCGATTTGCGTCACGACAACTTCGAATGGCGCGCGCGCCGCTAGACTTCGACGTTCAGCTGGCTGACGAAGCGCGCATGCAGGTAGGCGTCCAGCCCTTCGGGCCCGCCTTCGTAGCCCAGGCCGCTGTCCTTCATGCCGCCGATGGGCGCGTCGGCCAGCGCGGGCACGAAATTGTTGATGCCGATCCAGCCCGCCTCGATGCGCTCGGCGAACTCGGCCGAGGTCGCCATGCGGTTGGTGAAGGCATAGGCCGCCAGGCCCAGGCTGGGATGATTGGCGCGGCCGATGACCTCGTCCATCGACCCGAAGCGCATGATGGGCGCCACCGGGCAGAACGGCTCTTCGGCCAGGATGTCGGCAGCGTCCGGCACGCCCTCCAGCACCGTGGGCGGGTAGAAATAGCCGCGCTGGCCGATACGGCGCCCGCCCAGCGCCAGGCTGGCGCCCGCGCCCACCGCCTGCTCGACCAGCCGCTCGGCGGCCTGCAGCCGGAGGACGTTGTTCAGCGGCCCCATCTGCACGCCCTCTTCCATGCCGTCGCCCACGCGCAGCAGGCCCGCGTGGCGGACGAAGGATTCGGCAAACCGATCGGCGATGCGTTCGTGCACGTAGAAGCGGCTGGGCGACAGGCACACCTGCCCGGCGTTGCGGTACTTGAAGCCCACGCACATCTTCGCCACGCGGTCGGCGTCGACGTCGTCGAACACCACCACCGGCGCGTGCCCGCCCAGCTCCATGGTGGCCGGCTTGAGATGCCCGGCGGCCATCGACGCCAGCAGGCGGCCCACGGCGACGGAGCCCGTGAACGAGACCTTGCGGATGATGGGCGAGGCGATGAGGCGTTCGGACACCTGCGCGGGCACGCCGTACAGCAGGTTGACCACACCGGCCGGCGTGCCGGCGTCGACGAAGGCGCGCACCAGTTCGATGCAGATGGCCGGCGTCTCCTCGGCCGGCTTGAGCACGACCGTACAGCCGGCCGCCATGGCGGCGGCCAGCTTGCGGGCCGCCAGCGCGGCGGGAAAATTCCACGGCACGAACGCGGCCACCGGGCCGACCGGCCGCTTGAGAGACGACTGCGACAACCGTTGCGCCCGCGCCGGCAGCACGCGGCCGTAGGTCCGCTTGCCTTCCTCCGCGCACCACAGGATGGTCTCGACCACGCGGTCCAGTTCGCCGTGCGAGTCGGCCAGCGGCTTGCCGTTCTCCAGGGTCAGCACGACCGCCAGGCGGTCGCGCCGCGCTTCGATGAGCGCGGCCGCGCGCTGCAGGATGTCGGCCCGTTCCCAGGCAGTGGTCCGCGCCCAGTCGCCAAAGGCCTGGTCGGCGGCGGCCAGCGCGTCGTCGATGTCTTCCGCCGAGGCCAGCGGCAGCTCGCCTAGCGGCTGCTGCGTCGACGGGTTGACGACGACCTGCGTCCGGCGGCCTTCGACGCCGCGCCACTGGCCGGCGACATAGAGCTCCAGCCGAGCGGGATATCCCAGATTTTCCATGACCCAAAACCCTTGTTAGCGAGCTGCCATGGAGATAACTATAGTCCTATATAGAACTAGAGTCAACGCGGGATTTTACGTCGATTTTGAAACCATATATTTCTTTTTAGCCAGTTTCCGGATGAATTTCCGCCGTTTTTCGGCTACGTCCGACGAAAACTATGGTCCTCTATATATAACGGCAGGCGCGCCGGCCCGCACCGAGCAAGCGCGTGCGCGGGAATCTTCGGCAAGCAAGGGCTGGCGCGGCCGGAACGCGCACAGCGGTCCGGCCGGCACGGGACGCGGCAGGCTCAGCCGCGGAACAAGCCTTCCGTCTTCAGGAAGGCAATCACCTGGTCCAATCCATCGCCGGTCTTCAGGTTGCACATCACAAAGGGCTTGTCGCCGCGCATGCGGCGGGTATCGGCCTCCATCACCGCGAGGTCCGCGCCCACGTACGGCGCCAGGTCCGTCTTGTTGATGATGAACAGGTCGGACTTGGTGATGCCAGGCCCGCCCTTGCGCGGAATCTTCTCTCCGCTGGCGACGTCGATGATGTAAAGCGTCAGGTCCGAGAGTTCGGGGCTGAAGGTCGCGGCCAGGTTGTCGCCGCCGGACTCGACGAACACGATATCGGCATCGGGAAACTGCTCCAGCATCTGGTCGATGGCGATCAGGTTGATGGATGCGTCCTCGCGGATCGCCGTGTGCGGACAGCCGCCGGTCTCCACCCCCAGGATGCGCTCGGGCGGCAAGGCCCCCGACAGCGTCAGCAGGCGCTGGTCTTCCTTGGTGTAGATGTCGTTGGTGATCGCGATCAGGTCGAACTGCGGGTACATCGCCTTGCACACCATTTCGAGCAAGGTGGTTTTGCCGGACCCCACCGGGCCGCCCACGCCGACGCGCAAGGGGGGCAGGGTCTTGGTACGGGTGGTCAATGAAGAGATATCGTGCATGGCGTCTACACCAATCAGGCAAGGTCAGGAACGGAAAAGACGGGAGAACTGGGTTTCATGGCGCGCTGAAACCAGGGCGTACTGCGGCGCGAACGTGTCGAGCCGGGGCGGGGTCGCGCCGGCGCGCGCCCGGGCGTCGGCCAGCACGGCCGGCAGCCCCGCGCGCAGCCGCTCGAGCATGCGCTGGCCCGCCATCTGTCCGAGCGGCACGCCCTTGATGGCCGCGGCCACCTGGTTCTCCAGCCACGAAAAGACATAGGCGCCCAGCCCGGCCTCGCGCGGCAGCGCCCACATCGCGCAGGCGCAGGCATGCACGGCGGGCAGCGTGGCCGGCCGCAGCGCCGCCACGGCCGCCCTCGTCGCCGCCGTGCCCCAGCCGAGCTCCTGGGCCAGTCTGGCCAGCGAGCGCCCCATCTGCTCGGTTTCCTGGCGCAGCTCGCGGGTCTCGCGCGAAGCGTGGAACCACTGGTTCCAGCCATGCGCCGCCGCGTCGTCGCCGGCGCGCCAGGCCTCGAACAGCAGGCACCACAGCGGCGCCTCGGCGCGCGCCATCACCGTGACGAGCTGGCTTTCTATCCACGCCAGGGTGCTGGCCTCGTCGTGCACCAATCCCAGCTCGATGGCCGCCTCCAGGCCCTGCGAATAGCTGAAGCCGCCGATCGGCAGCGCCGGCGAAGACAGATGCAACAGCGCGGCCAGCTGTCCGGCGTCAAGACTCGGCGTCATGCTCGCCGTGCTTGCCGCCGTGGCCATGACCGGAATGAACGTGGCCGTGTCCGCCGGCATGGGAGTGCGCATGGGGGTGTGCCTCGTGTGCGTGGTAAGCCGCCTGCGCCAGCGCGTAGTCGTCGCCGAAACTCTCGTCGTGGCCATGGCGATGGCCGCCGCCGTAGGCGCCCACGTCCGGCTCGAACACCGCGCGCAGGCGCATCGCGGTCACGCCGCCCAGCTGGGCCAGCATGTCGATCAGCACGGCGTCGTACTCGAACTGCAGATGCTGCTCGGCGATCTCCAGCAGCACGTGGCGGTTGCCCAGGTGATAGGCCGCCCGCGCCAGCTGCCAGGGCGTGGCGGCCGTCACGCGGGCCACGTCTTCCAGCGCGGCCCGCACCACCACGTATGTCCCGTCCTCGGCAACCAGGACATCGCCGTCGCGCAAGGTCTGGCCGCGTTCGATCGCCATGCCGAGCTCGCCGCGGCCCTCGTCCAGGTCCAGGCGCTGGCGGCTGCGGCGGCGTTCGGCCAGGGTCAGCGTCACGCCGGGCGCCTGGCTCAGGTCCAGGCCGCCGGCGGCGCCGCGTTTGATGAAAGTGTTGGCGATTTTCATGATCAGAACAGGAAATAGCGTTGCGCCATGGGCAGCTCGGCAAGCGCCTCGCATCTGAGCAATTGCCCATCGGCATAGACTTGGTAGGTCTGCGGGTCGACCGAGATCGCCGGCAGCCAGTTGTTGCGCACCATGTCGTGCTTGGTCACGCCGCGGCATCCGCGCACCGCCTCCAGGCGCTTGTTCAGCTCCAGTTCGCTGACCGCCGGATTGCTCAGGCTGACCTGCGAGACGAAGGCCACCGAGGTGCGCAGCGCCTTGCCGTGGCTGCCCCACATGGGGCGGATCTGCACCGGCTGCGGCGTCGAGATCGAGGCGCCCATGTCGCCGATGCTGGCGCTGACGGCCATGCCGCTCTTGAGCACCATGTTGACCTTGACGCCGAAAAAGGCGGGCTTCCACAGCACCAGGTCGGCCAGCTTGCCCACTTCCACCGAGCCCACCAGGTGCGCGATGCCATGCGCCACGGCCGGGTTGATGGTGTACTTGGCGATGTAGCGCTTGATGCGCTCATTGTCCGAGCGCTCGCTGTCGCCTTGCAGCGGGCCGCGCTGCAGCTTCATCTTGTGCGCGGTCTGCCAGGTGCGCAGGACGATCTCGCCCACGCGCCCCATGGCCTGCGAGTCCGAGCTCATGATGGAGAACGCCCCCAGGTCGTGCAGGATGTCCTCGGCCGCGATGGTCTCGCGCCGGATCCGGCTTTCGGCGAAAGCCAGGTCCTCGGCGATGGATGGATCCAGGTGATGGCACACCATGACCATGTCCAGGTGCTCGTCGATCGTGTTGCGCGTGAACGGCATGGTCGGGTTGGTCGAGGCCGGCAGCACGTTGGGCATGCCGGCGGCCCGGATGATGTCCGGCGCGTGGCCGCCGCCGGCGCCTTCCGTATGGAAGGAATGGATGGTGCGGCCCTTGAACGCGGCGAACGTGTCCTCCACGAAGCCCGACTCGTTGAGCGTGTCGCTGTGGATCGCGACCTGGATGTCGGTTTCCTCGGCCACGTTCAGGCAGGTATCGATGGAAGCCGGCGTGCTGGCCCAGTCCTCGTGGATCTTCAGACCCATGGCGCCGGCCCGCACCTGTTCCAGCAGCGCGCCGTGCGAGCTCGAACTGCCCTTGCCGAACAGGCCCACGTTCACCGGAAAGGCGTCCAGCGCCTGCAGCATGGCGGCCATATGCCAGGGGCCCGAGGTGCTGGTGGTGGCCAGCGATCCGGTGGCCGGCCCGGTGCCGCCGCCTATCATGGTGGTCGTGCCGGTGGCCAGGGCCTCCTCGATCTGCTGCGGACAGATGAAATGGATATGCGTATCGATGGCGCCGGCCGTCACGATCAGCCCCTCGCCGGCCACCACCTCGGTCGAAGCGCCGATGATGATGGTCACGCCCGGCTGGGTGTCCGGGTTGCCCGCCTTGCCGATGCCGCTGATCAGCCCGTCCTTGATGCCGATGTCGGCCTTGACGATGCCGGTCACCGCGTCGATGATCAGCGCGTTGGTGATCACCGTGTCGACGCAATCGGTGGCCAGGCGCTGGCTCTGCCCCATGCCGTCGCGGATGACCTTGCCGCCGCCAAACTTCACCTCCTCGCCGAAGATGGTGTGGTCCTTCTCGACCTCGGCCAGCAGCAGCGTGTCGGCCAGGCGCACCCGGTCGCCGACGCCGCCGACCACGGTCGGCCCGTAAATCTCGGCATATGCCGAACGCGAAATCCTGGTCATTTCAGCGCCCCCATCACCTTGCCCTGGAAACCGAAAATGCGGCGCTCGCCGCCGACCGCCACCAGCTCGACGGTGCGGCGCATGCCCGGCTCGAAACGCACCGCGTTGCCGGCCGGAATGTTCAGCCGGTAGCCGGTTGCCAGCTCGCGGTCGAAGACCAGGGCGTTGTTCGCCTCGGCGAAGTGATAGTGCGAACCCACCTGGATCGGCCGGTCGCCCTCGTTGACCACGGCGATCGTCAAGGTCGGCCGGCCCACGTTGAGCTCGATCTGGCCCGGTTCGGTCAGTATTTCTCCCGGAATCATGATGACACCTCCCTGGTCAGACCCGAGCGCCGACGAACAGCAGCGCGCCGTAACCGGCGATGCCCACGCCCAGCGCCCGCGACAGCCACAGGTTCCAGTGCTTGAGGCGAAACCCCGCGAACAGGCCGGCCAGGTGCAGCCCCAGGGTGGCGAGCATGAAACCCGCCACGAAGCCCAGCGCGCCTTCGCTGCCGGGCAGCTCCATCCCGTGGGCCAGGCCGTGGAACAGGGCGAATCCCCCCACCAGCGCGAAACCCGCCCAGCCCTGCACGGCCTTGCGGCTGGCCACCAGCAGGCCCAGCACCAGCAGCGAGACCATGATGACCGGCTCGACGGCAGGCAGGCGCACGCCGGCCATGCCCATCATCGCGCCGGCGAACAGCAGCGCGAGAAACATGACCGGCAGCCACACCGCCTGGCGCGCCGTATGGTGCGTCAGCGCGCTCCACATGCCGACCGCCAGCATCGCCAGCAGGTGGTCGAACCCGGTCAGCGGATGCCAGAAGCCCGCCGCGAACATGCTGCCCGGCAGCTCGTGGCCGAGATGGCCCGGATGCGCCAGGGCGGCGCCCGAGAACAGCATCAGGGCGGCCGCGCCCGAGCCCAGCATCGCGCGCTTAGACATTGCTTTCATGCGAATCTCCCAATTCATGAATGACGAAAATCCCGACCCGGAGCTCAGACAACCGGGTTGTGGACGGTAATCAGCTTGGTGCCATCGGGAAACGTGACTTCCACCTGGATGTTGGAAATCATCTCCGGCACCCCTTCCATGACCTCATCGCGCCCCAGGATCCGCGTGCCTTCGCTCATGAGCTCGGCGACCGTCTTGCCGTCGCGCGCGCCTTCCATCAACGCGGCCGTGATCAGCGCCACCGTCTCCGGATAGTTCAGCTTCAGGCCGCGCGCGCGCCGGCGCTCGGCCAGCAGGGCCGCGGTGAAAATGAGCAGCTTGTCTTTTTCCCGTGGAGTCAGTTCCATGGCGGTTCTTCCTTTGTGTATGCATACCAGGGGCGGTTCATGCCCGGCCGGCGCGCGAGCGAGCGCCGCATGGCTGGTCCGCGGCCCCTCGCGCGGCGTATCAGGTGGCCCAGAGCCGGGGCACGACGGCGGGCGTATCGAGCACGCGCGGGCGCAAATAGGCCCAGGCATCGGTCATCACGGCCCTGACATCCTCCATGTGCACGCCCAGGCAGCGCACCAGGCACAGCGACTGCGTCGCGTCGTACGGCATCGTGGTGGCCGCGCCGCGCAGCGTGTCGCTCCAGGGCATCAGGCCGGCCAGCTCCTCGTTCTGCTCCGCGTCCAGGCGGGGGCCGAAGGACCACAGCGCGGCATGGACCGGAAAGCCCGCCAGGCCCGAGACCTGGCGCCGGACGTCGTCCTGCGCGCCGACCAGCCCCTGGTCCACCCACAGCAGCCGGCCGTCCACGTACAGCTCGGTGGCGGTATGCAGGCGGCCCTGGCTCCAATGGCCGGACTGGTTCACCCGCCCGAGCTGGATCAGGTCCCAGCCGATGGCAGCCGCGCCCGACTCAAGCTGGATCCGATTGCGCGCCAGGGCATCGGCCTCTTCGAAGAAAATGCTCTCGAGGGGCAGCCAATCGAGCCGGCCCCCCGCTGCCACGCGCAAATGCACGTCCTGCGAGGCCTGGCGGCCGTTCGACTTGTACCAGCGCGTGGCGCCGGGCGTGGTAAGCGCCGCGCGGGCGCCGCCGGCCACGTCGACGCGGATCTCGAGCGCGTCCCCGCCCGCGATGCCCGAAGGGGGATGAAGAATGGCGACGTGGCAGACTTGCGGCCCTTCCGGATACAGCGCCCGCTGCACCAGCATGGGCCCGTAGTGCGCGCGCTCGCGCAGCACGGTGCGGCCCGCGTGGCCGGGCGCGAAGCCCAGCGTCAAGCCCGCGCGCCACTGATCCAGGGTCTCAGACATGGCAGCCGTCCGCGCCAGCCGCGCCCGCGGGCTGTGCCGCCGCGGGCTCGGTCATTAATGCAGAAAACAGGCAAGAACTCATCCAAGGCAAAACCTGAAAAAACAACGGCCCCATAACCTTTGAATATATTCCCGCAAGCATGCAAAATGACGTAACCGTTGCATGGTATCACAATACCCAGGGCATTCATTCCGTCACCCGCAGGCCTACCAAGGCCGGCAAAAACTCATTGTTTTCAGTCGGATAGGCGAATCTGCGCAATATATGCCGCCTACTTCCTGCAATGGCGCGCAATACGCCATTATTTGCAATATCGATTATTCGAAATTCCTGCTCCGCCGCTGTTTCTTTATTACCATCCGAATAATAAATCGTGGCCGACGCAACCGCGTGCCGCCCGCCCTGGGTCATGCCACCCTGGGGGATCCGCCGATTGCACCATATGCGCCGAACATGCACGCGATGCGGTCGCACACCACCGCGGCAGACTGCCTCGGGCGTCTCCGGATGACGGCAAGACGTTTGACCTTCCCACAATGGCAAGCCTCAGGCTTCCCTTCCATTGAAAAGGGAAACTGCCATGAACATCGGTGAGGCATCCAAGGCGTCCAAGGTCTCGGCCAAGATGATCCGCTGCTGCGAGCAGATCGGCCTGATCGCCGCGGCGCAACGCACCGCGTCGGACCACCGCGCCTATGGCCATGCCGACATGCACCAGCTGCATTTCATCCGCCGCACCCGCGACCTCGGCTGCTCGGTGGCCGAGAGCGGCGATTTATTGAATCCGTGGAACCCCCAGTCGCGCCAGAGCGCCGACGTCAAGCGCCTGGCCAAGCGCACGCTGTCCTATTGAACACCTGGAACCCGATATGCCAAGGATCACCGTTCTTCCGCACGCCGACCTGGCGCCCGACGGCGCCGTGCTGGAGGTGCCGTCCGGCACCTCGATTTCCGAGGCCTTGCTCGCCCATGGCATCGAGATTGAGCACGCATGCGACATGAGCTGCGCGTGCACGACCTGCCACTGCATCGTGCGCGAGGGCTTCGACTCCCTCGATGAGGCCAGGGAGTGCGAGGACGACCTGCTGGACCGCGCCTGGGGGCTGGAGGCGCATTCGCGCCTGAGCTGCCAGGCTATCGTGGCTGGCGAGGACCTGACCATCGAAATCCCCAAGTACACGGTCAACCACGCCAAGGAGACACGCTAGGGCGTGGCGCGATGTGACGGCTCGATGCAATAGCGCCCGCCTTCGCTGACGCGTTCTTCAGCTACGGCTGGCCGTCGAACTCCTCGACGTCGCCCAACGAGGACAACCAGGAAAACCGGCGCCTGGCCCAGATCTGCCGCAATGGCCTGCCCAACGCATGGCGCTGCTCGAGCGCGCCGACGCGCAGCGAATAGCTTTGCGGATTCTCCGCCGCGCAGGAATAGATCGGGCCGCCGCAATTGCCGCAAAACGCATGCATGCGCCTGGCGCCGCTTGCGGCAATTTTCAAATACTCTTTGGGCGTTCCCTGCAGAAGCACGAACGTATCCGCCGGCGCGGAAATGTTTGCACGAAAGACAGAGCCCGACTGCATCTGGCAATCGGCACAATGGCAAACCGTAATGGTGCCCGGCTCGACCTCGGCTTCATACGCAATCGCGCCACAGTGGCATCGACCTTCGACTTTCATTTGCTCCTCCGTTGGTAAAAGGCGATGCAGGCATCGGCGTCTTCAGCGGGGCGGCTGCCGCAACGGCGCCATGCGCTCGCGGCCTTCGGGGCGTCCAGATGAGAAAAGCCCGCAAAACCTGAAGTTTATGCGGGCTTTCCGGGGCGCTACCGGCTTCGGTAGAATAAATTTCTGGCGGACAGAGGGGGATTCGAACCCCCGATACGCTTATCACGTATACACGCTTTCCAGGCGTGCGCCTTCAACCACTCGGCCACCTGTCCTGATCTGGATTCGCGACTTGCCCGCGCGGCAAGGCACGCGGGAAAAGCGAATTTGCGATTCTAGCAGGATTCGGGCGGGCTTGTCCCGGCTCGTGTGGCCGCGCCGCTACGCGCGGCCGGCACCCTTGCGCGGTCGCCCGCCCACGGCTTCGTCGGGCGCTTGCATGGCCGTCAGGACGTAGTTGATCTGGTACTCCTCGCGGTACAGGGTCTCGCCCCACAGCAGCGGCGTGTCGGCCGCGTCCAGGAAGGTATGCGTGCGCACCATGACCGGCCGGCCCTTCTCCAGCTGCAGGTGCCTGGCCACCGCCGCCGGCACCAGCGCGACGCGCACCGCATTGAGAAAGCGCGTGATCGGCATGCCGACCTCCTCGTCCAGCAGCGACTGGACCGAGCGCCGCGCCAGCATCTCGGCGGTCAGCCGCGCGCCCACCAGCGCGGGCAGGTAGCGCAGCTCGAAGGCGATCGGCTTGCCCAAAAGTAGGCGCAGGCGCTGCAACCGGTAGACCGGCTCGCCGCGCCCAAGCCGCAGCGTATCGCGCACGTGGTCTTCGACCACGGCCTTGCCGTAGCCGATCACCTCATAGGTGAGATCGCGCGCGAAGGCATCCTGCTCGAAATAGGCCACCCGGTGCGTGTCCACCGTGGACGACAGCTTGGGCTGCGCGACGAAGCTGCCCACGCCGCGCTTGCGCTCGACCAGGCCTTCGAACACCAGTTGCTGGATCGCGTGCACCACCGTCGCGCGCGTGGTGGCGTAGCGCTTGGCGAGCTCGGTTTCCGACGGCAGCAGGTCGCCCGGCGCGTACGCGGCGTTGCTGATCGCGTCGCGGATGGCGTTGCGGATCTTGAGATAGACAGGCACGGCGGGTCGGCGCCCGGCGCTTGACGCATGTTGCATAGTCAACTAGTCTTTGTACTGAAAACGATTCATAAGCGTATCACTAGGCCGACGGCCGGAGCCGCCGCCCCCTCCCAGCCCTTCCCTTACGCAGGATGCAATGAAACCCATGCAGCAGGACGTTCCCCCCATCCGTATCGAAGCCGTGCGCGTGACGGCGGGCATTGGCGGCCACTGGATCAACGACCAGATGGCGGTGCAGACCGGCGCCACGGCCGACGGCTACTTCTTCGAGGGCCCGACCAGCTCGACGGCCTTTCCGGCGGTGCGCTCGCCCAGCGTGGCCTACCTGGTCAGCCTGGACCTCGCCGACGGGCAGACGGCCCATGGCGACTGCACCACGGTGGCCAACGCCGGCTATGCCGGGCGCCCCCTGCCCCTGCGGCGCGAGGATGTCCAGGCCGTGCAGGCCGTGCTGCAGGAAAGCCTGGCCGGGCGCAGCTTCGCCGGTTTCCGCGAGGCCGCCGGCGCCCTGGACGCCATGCCGCTGGCCGATACGCTGCGCCTGCCGGTCGAGTACGGCGTGAGCCAGGCGCTGCTGGAAGCGGCGGCGCTGGCCAGCCGCACCCGGATGGTGGACGTGCTGTGCCGCGAATTCGGCCGCCCCGGCCCCACCCGCGGGCCGGGTTTTGCCGGATCATGCGGCGGCGCGTGGGAGGCCAATGTGGACAAGGCCATCGTGCGCGGCCTGGACATGTTCCCGCAATCGGCCATCCAGAGCCGCGCCGAGTGCGAACGCCTGCCGGATTACGCCGCCTGGATCGCCGGGCGCATCCGCAAGCTGGGCGCCGCGGGCTACCGGCCCGACCTGCATTTCGATTTCCATTCCTCGCTGGGACGGATGCTGGACAACGACGAGGACCGCGTCCTCGGCTATCTGGCCACCATCTGCGAGCGCGCGGCCGGGCTGACCGTCTTCTTCGAGGATCCCATGCTGTCGGGCAGCGCCGCCGAGGCCCGCGAGCGGATGGGCTCGCTGCGCGCCAAGCTGGATGCGCGCCTGCCCAATGCCCGCCTGATCGCCGACGAATGGGCCAACGGGCCGGGCAACGTGCGGGCGTTCGCCGCATCGGGCGCGGCCCATGCCGTGCAGATCAAGATGCCGGACAACGGCTCGCTGCTGACCACCATCGACGCCATCCAGGGCTGCCAGGAGCACGGCACACTGGCCTACCTGGGCGGCAGCTGCAACGAAACCGACATCTCGTCGCGCGCCTCCATCCACGTGGGCCTGGCGTTCGGCGTCTGGCGCATGCTGACCAAGCCTGGCCTGGGCTTCGACGAAGGCCTGATGATCATGACCAACGAAATCAGCCGCACCTTGAGCAAACGCTGAGCCGCTGCCCGGCCCTGCGCCGGGACGGCCGCGACCATGGACCACCACCACAGGGGAAAACCAAGACCATGCATGCACGACTACACTCCCGAGGCGCCCGCCTCGCCGCCCGCCTGGCGCTCGCCGCCCTGACGGCCGGCGCGGCCGCGCTGCCGCAGGCGGCGGCCGCCGCCGATTCCGCCTCCTTCCCGGACCGCCCGGTCACCATGGTGGTGCCGTTCCCGCCCGGCGCGGCCACCGACATCATCGCCCGCACCGTGGCCCAGAAGCTGAGCGACAAATGGGGCCAGTCGGTGGTGGTCGAGAACCGCGCCGGCGCCACCGGCTCGATCGGGTCCACCTACGTCGCGCGCTCGGCGCCGGACGGCCACACGCTGCTAGTCGCCACCACCAGCAGCCACACCATGGGCCCCAATCTTTCCTCCAGGCTGCCCTGGGATCCGGTAAGCAGCTTCGCGCCGGTGACGCTGCTGGCCTGGGCGCCCAACGTCCTGGAGGTCAACCCCTCGGTGCCGGCGAAATCGGTCCAGGAACTGATCGCCTTGCTGAAGAAGAACCCGGGCAAGTACACCTTCGCCTCGTCGGGCACCGGCAGTTCCATCCACCTGGCCGGCGAAATGTTCAAGGAGCAGGCGGGCGTGGACATGGTGCACGTGCCCTACAAGGGAGCCGCGCCGGCGGTGGCCGACCTGCTCGGCGGCCAGGTCGACATCATGTTCGACACCGTGGCGCTGTCGCTGCCGCACCTGAAGGCCGGCAAGCTGCGCCCGCTGGCGGTCACCACCACCCGGCGCTCCTCGTCCCTGCCCGACGTGCCCACCATGCGCGAGGCGGGCCTGCCTGGCTATGAAATGGCGGCCTGGATCGGCCTGCTGGCGCCGGCCGGCACGCCCGAGGCGGTCGTGGCCAGGATCCAGGCCGACGTCGGCGCGGTGCTGAAAATGCCCGACGTCAAGGAAAAGCTGCAGGCGCAGGGCACCGACATCTCCGGCATGCCCGGCAGCGAGTTCGCCGTGCTCATCAAGGACGAACTGGGCCGCTATGGCCAGGTCATGAAACAGGCCGGCATCCAGCCCGGCGATTGAGAGGGACCGTCATGCCCGCCGCCCACGCCACCAGCCAGCCGCCAGCCACCCGCTGGCTGGCCGAGCACGCCCTGGGATTCGACTACGACATGCTGCCCGCCGATGCGCGGCGCATCGTCCGCCACTGCATCCTCGACTGGTACGCGGTCACGCTGGCGGCCTGCCGCGAACCCGCCGTCGCCGCACTGGTCGACGATGCGCTCGAGGAAGGCGCGGGCGGCGCCTCGCCGGTGATCGGCCACGCCGCCGGCGTCTCGCAAGGCGCCGCGGCGCTGATCCAGGGCACCGCGGCGCACTGGCTGGACTACGACGACGTCAACCTGGCCATCACCGGCCATCCGACCGCGGTCGTGTACTCGGCCCTGCTGCCGCTGGCGCTGGCGCGCGGAAGCACGGCGCGCGAAGTGATGGCCGCCTTCGCGGCCGGCTACGAAACGGCCTGCCGCGTGGGGCGCTGGCTGGGCGACGTCCACTACCGCCATGGCTATCACGCCACCGCCACGGCCGGCGCGGTGGCCGCGGCGTGCGCCCGGCTGATGCGCCTGTCCACCGCGCAGACCGCTTCCGCGCTGTGCTTGGCCGGCACGCAGGCCGCCGGCCTGAAAGCCCTGTTCGGCACCATGGCCAAGCCGCTGCACGCCGGCCTGGCCGCGCGCAACGGGCTGATGGCCGCCCGGCTGGCCGCGCGCGGACTGGGCGCGGGCCAGCAGGGCCTGGAAGCGGCGCAGGGTTTCGCGGCCGTGCTGAGCCCGGCGCCCGACTGGCCCGCGGCCACCGCCACGCCGCCCGGCGGACTCTTCCTCGGCGGACGTCTCTTCAAGTACCATGCATCCTGCTATGGCACCCACGCCGTGATCGAATGCGGCCGGATGCTGCGTGAACGTGGCGCACGCGTGCAGGACATCGCCCGGATCACCCTGCATGCCCATCCCGGCAGCGAAAACATGTGCAATATCGCCACGCCCCGCACCGCCAACGAAGCCCGCTTCAGCCTGCGCATGAACGCCGCATTCGGCCTGCTCGGGCTGGACGCCAGCGCCATCGACGCCTACACGCCGGCCCGCCTGGCCGATCCCGCCATCGCCGAGCTGCGCGACCGCATGCGGGTCGAATTCCACGACGATCTCGCCATGATAGAATCGCGCATGCTGATCGAGCACCACGATGGCTCGGCCATGCAGGCGCGCCATGACGCGGGTGTGCCGGCCGGCAGCATCGATGACGAAGCCGCCTGCCTGCAGGCCAAGTTCCACGCCCTGGCCGCGCCGGTGATCGGCGTGGGCGCGGCCGGGCGGCTGCGCGACGCCATCCTGGACCTGGACGCGGCGCCCGGCCTGCACGCCCTGGCCGTAACGGTACCGGCCACCGGCGGCGCGGCGTGAGCGAACCCCGTCCGCGGCGCATCCTGCCCATCATCGTACTGGCGCAGTTCTGCGGCACCTCGCTCTGGTTCACCGGCAACGCCACCAGCGCCGACCTGGGCATGGGCGACAGCGTGGCGTATGTAGCCAGCGCGGTGCAGCTGGGCTTCATCGTCGGCACGCTGTGCTCGGCCTGGCTGCGGATCGCCGACCGCTACGCGGCCTCCCGGCTGTTCTTCGGCTCGTGCCTGCTGGGCGCGGCCTGCAACTATCCGCTGACCATGCTCGCCCTGGCGACGCTGCCGCAACCCGACGCGGCGGTGCTGATCCTGCGGTTCCTGGTGGGCGTGGCGCTGGCCGGCATCTATCCCGTCGGCATCCGCGCCGCGGCGAGCTGGTTCCAGGCCGGACTGGGGCACGCGCTGGGCTTCCTGACCGGCGCGCTGGTGCTGGGCACCTCGTTTCCCCACTTGATGCGGGCCCTGGGCGCGCGGATCGACGGCAGCCTGGTGCTGGCCAGCGCCTCGGCCATCGCGGTGCTGGGCGGCGCGGCCATGCTGGCCTGGGTGCCGGACGGCCCCTACGCGCGCCGCGCCCCATCCTCCGGCGGCGGCACGCTGGCCCAGGCCTGGCGCAGCCTGCCCGGCCTGCGGGCCGCGGCCATCGGCTACTTCGGGCACATGTGGGAACTGTACGCATTCTGGACCTTCGTGCCCTTCTACGTGGCCGCGCACGCCGCGGCGCTGGGCGCACCCATGGCGGCGCCGACGGTTTCCCTGTGGGCGTTCGCCATCATCGGCCTGGGCGCGCTGGGCTGCGTGGACGGCGGCTTCGTGTCGCGCCGGCTGGGCAGCCGGCCGGTGGCGTTGACCCAACTGTCATTGTCGGGCCTGTGCTGCGTGCTCTCGCCACTGTGCTTTGCCCTGCCCACGCCCGCCTTCCTGGCCTTCCTGCTGTTCTGGGGCATCGTGGTGGTGGGCGATTCGCCGCAGTTCGCGGCCCTGGTGGCGCAGGAGTCGCCGCCAGCCCAGGTCGGCAGCATCGTGACCCTGGTCAACGCCATCGGCTTTGCCATCACGGTGGTCAGCATCCAGCTGCTCGACGCGCTGGCCGGCGCCCTGCCGGCGCCGTATGTCATGGCCGTGCTGGCGGCCGGGCCGATCATCGGCGTGGCGTGGGCCGGCGCCGGCGGCTGGCGTCCCGCGCCGCGCTAAGGCTCGATCTGGCGGTACGACAGCACCGTGCCGTCGGGCGCCGCCTCTTCCAGGCGCACGCGAAAGCCCCACAGCCTGGCCAGGTGCTTCATGACCTTGTCGGCGTCCTCGCCCGCCAGCGGGCGGCCGCGGCTTTGCTGGTGGCGCAGCACCAGCGCGCGGTCGGACTCGCGGAAATAGCGCACCACCTGGATATCGGGCACCTGGTTGTCGCGATTGTGCTGGGCAGCCAGCAGCTTGCGGATCTGCCGGTAGCCCTCGTCGTCGTGAATGGCGGCGACCTCCAGCTTGGGGTTGGCCTGGTGGTCGGCGATCGCGAAGAAGCGGAACTCGCGGATCAGCCGCGGCGACAGGTACTGCGAAATGAAGGACTCGTCCTTGAAGTTGCGCATGGCGAAGTCCAGCGTCGTCAGCCAGTCGCTGCCGGCGATGTCCGGGAACCAGCGGCGGTCTTCCTCGTCCGGCCGCTCGCAGATGCGCCGGATGTCCTGCATCATCGAAAACCCCAGCGCGTACGGGTTGACGCCGCCATAGCCGCGCTCGTCGAAACCGCGCTGGCTGACCACGTTGGTGTGGCTCTGCAGCACCTCGATCATGAAACCGTCGGTCACCCGCCCTTTCTGGTGCAGCCGGTTGAGCAAGGTGTAGTGCCAGAACGTGGCCCAGCCTTCGTTCATGACCTTGGTCTGGCCCTGCGGGTAGAAGTACTGGGCGATCTTGCGCACGATGCGCACCAGCTCCTTCTGCCAGGGCTCCAGCTTGGGCGCGTACTTCTCGATGAAGTACAGCAGGTTTTCCTCGGGTTCGGGCGGGAACACGGCGCGCCGCTCGCCGGCGCCGGCCGGGGACTCCTGGCGCGGCACGGTGCGCCACAGGTCGTTGTACTGCCGGCGCGCGTGCTCCTCGCGCTCGGCCTGGCGCTGCGCCTCCTCACGGTACGAGATGGGGGTGGGCCGCTTGTAGCGGTCCACGCCATGCGCCGCCAGCGCATGGCAGGAATCCAGGATCGCCTCGACGGCCTCGATGCCGTAGCGGTCTTCGCAGTCCATCACGTACTTGCGCGCGAAAACCAGGTAGTCGAGGATGCTGTCGGCGTCGGTCCATTGCCGGAACAGGTAATTGCCCTTGAAGAAGGAATTGTGGCCGTAGCAGGCGTGCGCGATCACCAGCGCCTGCATCGCCATGGAGTTCTCCTCCATCAGGTAGGCAATACATGGGCTGGAATTGATGACGATCTCGTACGCCAGGCCCTGCATGCCCTTGCGGTAGTACTGCTCGTTGCGGATGAACTCCTTGCCGTACGACCAGTGCGGATAGCCGATGGGCAGCCCGGCCGAGGCATAGGCGTCGAGCATCTGCTCGGAGGTGATGACTTCGATCTGGTTGGGATAGGTGTCCAGGCGGTACTCGCGGGCGATCTCCGAGATCGCCTCGTCGTAGCGCTGGATCAGCTCGAAGGTCCATTCCGAGCCTTCCGAAATGGGTTGCGCGCGGCCGACCGCATGCAGTTCGCCGCCACCGGTGATCGCATTCATACGGTTTCCTTCTTGAACAGGTCATGGAACACCGGGAAGATCTCCCCGCGTTCGCATATGCGCCGCATCACGAAATGCGACGCCGACTCTTGTTCGTATTCGGCCCACAGGCTGCTCTTGCGCGCCTCCTGCGAGTCGGGAACCTCGATATAGGCGAAATAGCGCGTGGCCGGCAGCAGGTTCTCGGCCAGAAAGCGCGCGCTCTTGCCCGCATCGGCGCCAAACGAGTCGCCGTCGCTGGCCTGCGCCGCGTAGATGTTCCACGTCGCCGGCGAATAGCGCTTCTGCACGATCTCGTGCATCAGCTCCAGGGCGGACAGCACGATGGTGCCGCCGCTCTTGGGATCGTAGAAGAACGTCTGCTCGTCCACCTCCTCGGCGTTGTCGGTATGGCGGATGAAGATCACGTCCACATGCTCGTACTTGCGCGACAGGAACATGTACAGCAGCGTGAAGAAGCGCTTGGCCAGGTCCTTCTTCATTTCGTCCATCGACCCGGACACGTCCATCAGGCAGAACATGACGGCGCGCGCCATGGGCACCGCCACCGCCACGCGGTTGCGGTAGCGCAGGTCGAGGTCGTCCAGGAAGGGCACGCGCGCCACCCGCGCGGCGCACTTCTCGACTTCGGCCAGCAGCCGGTCCAGCTCGGCCTGCGGTGCGCCGGCGTCGCGCGCCGCTTCCAGTTCCTGTTCGGCCGCATCCAGCGCCGCGCGCGCGCCCACCCCCAGCGCCACGCGCCGCGACAGCGACGCCTTCAGCGTGCGGTTGACGCTCAGCATGCTGGGCGAGCCGGTGGTGGTGTAGCCGGCGCGATGCCAGCGCTGCTGCTTGACATCGCCCAGTTGCGTGCGCGCCAGGTGCGGCAGCTCCAGATCCTCGAAGAACAGGTTCAGGAACTCGGCGCGCGACAGGCTGAAGGTGAACTGATCCACCGATTCGCCCTCGCCGGGCTGCGAGCCGGAACCGCCGTCGCCGCCTTGCGGGCGATCGAAGGTATCGCCCTTGGCGAACTCGCGGTTGCCGGGGTGGACGATCTCGCGATCGCCCCCCTCCCCGTGCCGGAAGCTCGGCTCGGAGATATCGCGCGCGGGAAGGTTGATTTCCCCGCCCTGGTCCATGTCCGAGATGGACCGCTCGCGGATCAGGTCCTGTACTGCCTTGCGGATCTGGTCCTTGTACCGCCTTAGAAAGCGCTCACGGTTGACAGCGCTTTTGTTGCGGCCGTTGAGCCGCCGATCAATGAGCGAATTCATGATTCACCTCGCTCAGGAAGACTTCCTCACTCTAAGATACCACTCGCACAGAAGCCGAACCTGTTTTTCGGTGTAGCCCTTATCCACCATACGATCTACGAAGCTCTGGTGCTTGCTGCGGTCTTCGGCCGACGCCTTGGCGTTGAACGAGATCACGGGCAACAGGTCTTCGGTGTTCGAGAACATCTTCTTCTCGATGACTTCGCGCAACTTCTCGTAGCTGGTCCAGTTGGGATTGCGCCCGGCGTTGTTGGCCCGCGCGCGCAGCACGAAATTGACGATCTCGTTGCGGAAGTCCTTCGGATTGGCGATGCCGGCCGGTTTCTCGATTTTTTCCAGCTCGTCGTTGAGCGCGGAGCGATCGAAGCTCTCGCCGGTTTCCGGGTCGCGGAACTCTTCGTCCTGGATCCAGCAATCGGCAAATGTTACGTACCGGTCGAAAATGTTCTGTCCGTATTCCGAATACGACTCCAGGTAGGCCGTCTGGATTTCCTTGCCGATGAATTCGGCATAGCGCGGAGCCAGATAGCCCTTGATGAATTCCAGGTAGCGCCGGCGGGTTTCCTCGGGGAAGTCTTCGCGGGCGATGCGTTGCTCAAGCACGTACATCAGGTGCACGGGGTTGGCCGCCACCTCGGTCTGGTCATAGTTGAAGACGCTCGACAGGATCTTGTACGCGAACCGGGTGGACACGCCGGTCATGCCCTCGTCGGTGCCGGCATAATCCTTGTACTCCTGCAGGGCCTTGGCCTTGGGGTCCACGTCCTTGAGGCTTTCGCCGTCGTAGACCCGCAGCTTGGAGTAGATGCTGGAGTTCTCGGGCTCCTTCAGGCGCGTCAGCACCGAGAACTGGGCCATCATGTCCAGCGTTCCCGGCGCGCACGGCGCCTGCGCCAGCGAACTGTGGCGCAGCAGCTTTTCGTAGATGCACACCTCTTCCGACACCTGCAGGCAGTACGGCACCTTGACGATGTAGATACGGTCGAGGAAGGCTTCGTTGTGCTTGTTGTTGCGGAAGGTCTGCCACTCGGATTCGTTCGAGTGCGCCAGGATCATGCCGTTGAACGGAATGGCCGAGAACCCCTCGGTGCCCTTGAAGTTGCCTTCCTGCGTGGCGGTCAGCAAGGGGTGCAGCATCTTGATCGGCGCCTTGAACATCTCGACGAATTCCAGCAGGCCCTGGTTGGCCAGGCACAGGCCGCCCGAGTAGCTGTAGGCGTCGGGGTCGTCCTGGGCGTAGCGCTCCAGCTTGCGGATGTCGACCTTGCCCACCAGCGAGGAAATGTCCTGGTTGTTCTCGTCGCCCGGCTCGGTCTTGGCGATGGCCACCTGGCGCAGCACGGAGGGGTTGAGCCGCACAACGCGGAACTGCGAGATGTCTCCGTCGAATTCGCGCAGGCGCTTGACCGCCCAGGGCGACATGATGCCGCTCAGGTAGCGGCGCGCGATGCCGTACTCCTGCTCCAGCGTATCGCCGAAGCGATCGGGATGGAACAGGCCCAGCGGCGATTCGTTGACGGGCGAACCCTTCAGCGCATAGATGGGGTAGGCCTCCATCAGCACCTTCAGCCGCTCGGCGATCGAGGACTTGCCGCCGCCCACCGGCCCCAGCAGATAGAGAATCTGCTTGCGCTCTTCCAGCCCCTGCGCGGCGTGCTTGAAGAACGCGACGATCTGATCGATCACATCCTCCAGGCCGTAGAACTCCTTGAACGCCGGATAGCGCCGGACCAGGCGGTTGGAGAACAACCGCGAAAGCCGGGGATCGTTGCGGGTATCGATGAGTTCCGGCTCGCCGATGGCCGCCAGCATGCGTTCGGCGGGACTGGCATAAGCCATGGGGTCTTGCTTGGCCAGCGAAAGTTCGGTTTCCTGGTCCCTCGCGTAGTGCGACTTGAAGCCTTCGAGGATGCTTTGCACGGCTAACCCTCCTACAGTGCCTGACGTACTACTAAACAGGTCGGGTTGGTTCATTGTGTGCCCGGCGACGCGCACATGCCAGAATTACTTGCAAATCGCGTGACCACAGCATATTGACGTAGTACTTTCGCCACACACAATAGACGGGATACCAGACCCTGTAAGGTTTAGGCTTGCATCGCTGCGCACAAGTTCCGCATATCGCCAAATTTCCACTCCGCCATGCGCTCTAGCCATCAATGGCGAGCCTGGCAGCGACCAGCGTCGAGTGCTAACAACCCATCGGATAGACGCGCACCACGCGCACGGCGCTCCAATTGCGCAACGCCTTTGCACATTTGGACAATTCATTGCGCCCGCCATGATGGGCGCATGGTTTATCCGCGCTGTCGCGACGCGGCGCTCACGCTGTCTTGCAGCGCGCGCCAGCGCGACGCCACCCGGGCTCGCAGGCGCACATCGGTGCCTACCGGAGCCAGTTCGGCGAATTCGAAGCGGCGCGCCCCATCGAGATGTTCGAGCAAGGGCAGTCGTACCATGCCCGCCGCGTCGCCCAGCAGGACGGGCGCCAGATACACCAGCAACTCGTCCACGCAATCCTCAGCAAGCAGCGCGCCTGACAATCCGGCCCCCGCTTCCACGTGCACTTCGTTGATTTCCTGGCTGGCCAGCCAACGCATCACGGCGGGCAGGTCGACGCGGTCCGGGCGCACGCCCGGCAGTTCGATCACGCGCACGTTGCGGTCGGCCATGCGGCGCGCCTTGGCCGCATCGGAGCGGGCCGTGAAAACCAGCACTTGCGCCCCGTCGTCGAACAGGCGCGCGTCCTCGGGGATTTCGAAGCGGCCATCGATGACCGCCTTGCGCGGCGGATGGCTGGTCTGCACCGCGCGCGCATTCAATTGCGGATCGTCCTTGAGCACCGTGCCCATGCCGGTCAGCACCACGCCGCTGCGGGCGCGCCAGTGGTGGCCATCGGCGCGCGCGGCTTCGCCGGTCATCCACTGCGACACGCCGTTGTGCAGGGCGCTGCGCCCGTCCAGCGAGGCGGCCAGCTTCAGCCAGACCCACGGCAGGCCGCGGCTCATGCGCGCCGCGAAGCCCGCGTTCAGTTCCAGCGCCTCGTCGCGGCACACGTCCTCGGTCACCGCGATGCCGGCGGCGCGCAGCCGCGCCAGGCCCTGGCCGTTGACGCGCGGATTGGGGTCGCCCATGGCGACCACCACGCGCGCCGGCGCCGCCGCCGCCAGGGCATCGACGCACGGCGGCGTGCGGCCGAAATGGCTGCATGGCTCCAGCGTCACGTACACGGTGGCGCCGGCCAGCGAAGCGCCGCGCGCGGCGGCCTCGCGCAGCGCGCACACCTCGGCGTGCGGACCGCCTGGCGGCTGCGTGGCGCCCTCGCCCAGCACCTGCCCGTCGCGCACGATGACGCAGCCCACGCGCGGATTGGGGGCCGTGCTGTACATGACCGAACGCGCCAGTGCCAGGGCGCGCCGCATCCAGGAAACGTCGTCGGTGGGCGTGGAGGTATTCACGATCGAGATTGTATGCGCGGGCAGGCGCGCTTCCGGCTACAGTAGCACGCAGCGGAAAATCATGTCCGTATCGGTCCGGTGAAGGTCCATGGCGGTTCTCGCCCGGCCTCGGCCCGGCGCGCAGAATAGCGCTTCAGCCACGCCAAAACCGCTACCCAGGAGCCTCGCCATGAAACAAGCGCTGATCGTCATCGATGTCCAGGAATCCTTCCGTCACCGTCCGTTTTGGGACGATAGCGAACTGCCGGCATTCCTGGCGCAAGTCCAGGCGCTGATCGACGGCTGCCGGCAACGCGATATCCCCGTACTGCAAGTGTTCCATGTCAACGCCGCCAACGACCCCGCCTCGCCGTTCGCGCCGGCCTCGGGGCACGTGGTCGCCCTGCGCGAACTGCGCATCGCCCCGACCGCCGTGTTCCACAAGACGGTGCACTCATCCCTGTACGCCCGGGACGAGGCCGGCCACAGCCTGCACGACTGGCTGCTCGAGCATGGCGTCGGCGAGATCATCGTCTGCGGCATCCGCACCGAGCAATGCTGCGAAACCACCACCCGCCACGCCTCGGACGCCGGCTTCAAGGTCCGTTTCGCGCTGGACGCCACGCTGACCTTCGCCATGCGCGCCGCATCGGGCAAGACCTACACGCCGGCCGAGATCCGGGAACGCACCGAGCTGGTGCTGCAGGACCGCTTCGCGCAAGTCCTGCCGGCCGCCGCCGCGCTGGCCGCCTGAGCGCGGCGCGCCATGGTCCCGGTCTATTTCGTGGTGCCCGCGGGCCTGGTCCTGCTGGACCTGGCCGGGCCCGCCGAAGCATTCCGCATCGCCAACAAGCTGCGCCCCGGCTCGTTCGCGCTGCATTACTGCGGTCCCGAACCCGAGGTGGAATGCGGGCTGGCCGGGCTGCACCTGAGCCGGCTCGCCCCTCTGCCCGCCAGCCTGCCGGCCCAGGCGCTGGTGGTGGTGCCCGGCGTGGTCGACGCCGCCTTCCAGCTCGACCGCCCGCCGCTGCGCGCCGTGGTGGACTGGCTGGCGCGCTGCCGCGCGCAGGGCCGCTTCGACCTGATGTCGGTTTGCTCGGGCGCGCTGCTCGCCGCCGCGGCCGGGCTGCTGGCCCATCGCGAGTGCACCAGCCACCACCATTGCCTGTCCGGCCTGGCGCGGCTCGAGCCTACCGCGCGCATTCACGACAATCGCATTTTTGTGGAGGATGACGGCATCTGGACCAGCGCCGGCGTCACCGCCGGCATCGACCTGGCGCTCTACCTGGTAAGCCGCGCGTGCGGGCCGCGCGTGGCCAGCGCCGTGGCGCGCGACCTGGTGGTCTACCTGCGCCGCGCCGGCACCGACCCGGCCATCTCGCCCTGGCTGGACGGCCGCAACCACATGCATCCCGGCGTGCACCGGGTGCAGGACGCCATCGTGCACAACCCCGCGGCGGCCTGGACGCCGCAAACCCTGGCGGCGCAGGCCCATACCAGCGCGCGCCATCTCAGCCGCCTGTTTGCCGAGCACGCGGGCTACACGCCCATGGATTACCTGTACCGAGTGCGGCTGGCGCTGGCGCGCGAACTGATCCGCGAAACGCGGCTGGACCTCGAACACGTGGCCGAGCGCGCCGGATTCGGCTCGGCCCACCATATGCGGCGGGTCTGGCGCCGCCACGAATCGGGCTCGCCCGGCGCCGCCCGGCACCCCGCCTGACGCCGCGGCGCCCTAGTCCTTGCGCAGTTTCTTGCCCGGCAGCAAGGGCCCTTGCATCTCGCGGATCGCCTCGACGAACTCGCCGATGTCCTCGAAGCTCTTGTAGACCGAGGCATAGCGTACGTAGGCCACCTTGTCCAGGCGCTTGAGCTCGCCCATGACCAGTTCGCCGATCTGCTCGCTGGGCACTTCGCGCATGCCGCTGGCCAGCAGGGTTTCCTCGATGCGCGCCACGGCGCTGTCGACCTCGTCGGTGCTCACCGGCCGCTTGCGCAAGGCCAGGGACAGGCTGCCGCGCACCTTGCCGGCGTCATACTCGGTGCGGCTGCCGTCGCGCTTGACCACCGACGGCATGGCCAGTTCGACGCGCTCGTAGGTGGTGAAGCGTTTGTCGCAGGACAGGCAACGGCGGCGACGCCGGATAGTGTCACCCTCTTCCGAAACCCTGCTGTCGACAACCTGGGTATCGGCGTTGCCGCAGAATGGACACCTCATGCGCGCTCCCCGTACGGATGATGCGGATATTGTAATAACGCGCGGCCCGCATCGGGCGTACCGGCGCCAAAACCGTGGTAATTCCGCCCATCGATGAAAAAAAGACAGGCCCTGACGGGCCTGTCTTGCCGGCGGCGGGCGGCCTGCGCCCGGCCGCGTCAGTTGCCGTAGACGGGCAGGCGGGCGGTCAGTTCATTGACCCGCGCGCGCACCGCGGCGATGTTCGCCTCGTCGCGGGGATTGTCCAGCACGTCGGCGATCAGGTTGGCGGTCAGCTCGGCCTCGGCCTCCTTGAAGCCGCGGGTGGTCATGGCCGGGGTGCCCAGGCGGATGCCGCTGGTCACGAAGGGCTTTTCCGGGTCGTTGGGGATGGCGTTCTTGTTGACCGTGATGTGGGCCTGGCCCAGCACTGCTTCCGCTTCCTTGCCGGTGATGCCCTTGGGACGCAGGTCCACCAGCATGACGTGGCTTTCGGTCCTGCCCGACACGATGCGCAGGCCGCGCTTGACCAGCGTATCGGCCAGCACCTTGGCGTTCTTGACGACCTGCTGGGCGTAATCCTGGAACTCGGGCGACAGCGCTTCCTTGAAGGCCACGGCCTTGGCCGCGATGACGTGCATCAGCGGGCCGCCCTGGATGCCCGGGAAGATGGCCGAATTGACGGCCTTCTCGACCTCGGCCTTCATCATGATGACGCCGCCGCGCGGGCCGCGCAGCGACTTGTGCGTGGTGGAGGTGACGAAATCGGCGTGCGGCACCGGGTTGGGATAGGCGCCGCCGGCCACCAGGCCGGCATAGTGGGCGATGTCCACCATGAACAGCGCGCCGTTGTCGTGGGCGATGCGCGCCATGCGCTCGAAGTCGATGTGCAGCGCGTACGCGGAGGCGCCGGCCACGATCAGCTTGGGCTTGTGTTCCTTGGTCAGCCGCTCGACCTGGGCGTAATCCAGCACCTCGTCGGCGTCCAGGCCGTAGGGCACGAAGTTGTACAGCTTGCCCGAGGCGTTGACCGACGCGCCGTGCGTCAGGTGGCCGCCTTCGGCCAGGCTCATGCCCAGCACGGTATCGCCCGGCTTGAGCACCGCCATGTACACGCCCTGGTTGGCCTGCGAGCCGGAGTTCGGCTGCACGTTGGCGGCCTCGGCGCCGAAAATCTGCTTCAGGCGGTCGATGGCCAGCTGCTCGACCACGTCGACGTACTCGCAGCCGCCGTAGTAGCGCTTGCCCGGGTAGCCTTCCGCATACTTGTTGGTCAGTTGCGTGCCCTGGGCCTGCATCACGGCCGGGCTGGCGTAGTTCTCGGACGCGATCAGCTCGATGTGCTGTTCCTGGCGTACGTCTTCTTTCTGGATGGCGGCCCAGACGTCGGGATCCACCTGGTCGAGGGTCAGGTTGCGGTTGAACATGGAGTTCCTGGTGCGGGTAGGTAGGGAAAACAAGGGCAGCCGTGATGCTGCGATTGCGCTAGTGTACAGCGACAGCGCCCCCCCGCCGGGGCGCGGACGCCCCGAAACGGGCCAAATTCGCGCTTCGGAACACAAAAACCGCGCAACCTCCCGTCTACCGCAAAAATGCCTCAAGTCAGCATGAGCCAGGCTCAAGCAAGCCCGGCTGCCGCGGTCACGAACTGGTGGTGGCGCCGATCTGGCGCGGCGCCAGGTCCGGATTGAGGGTATAGGTGCCGGTCAGCGACGCCTGGGCCAGCACGTGCCCTTGCATGGCCTTGAGCGCGTCCAGGCCGGTGAACGACCCTTGCAGGTTCAGCGAGGGGACATCCAGCGCGTACAGCGTGAACACATAATGGTGCACGCGCTCGTCGTTCCAGGGCGGGCACGGACCGTCGTAGCCGAAGTAGTCGCCGTTCATGTCGCGGTCGGCGGCAAACCAGCCGGTGTAGTCGTTGACGCCCTGGCGCGCGTTGTTGGGCGCCAGCGGCCCGCCCTTGCCGCGCGGCGTGATGCCGTCGGAGAAGGCGCCTTCCTGGATTTCGCGCATGTCCGCCGCCAGGTCGACCAGCACCCAGTGGAAGAAATCGACGCGCGGCAGGTCGGCCGGCACCGTGCGGCCCTCCTGGTTGACGTCGTCGGGTTGGGAGGGCACGTCCGGATCGTGGCAGATCAGCGCGAACGACAGGGTGCCGTCGGGCACGTCGTCCCACGAAAACTGGGGGTTGAAGTTGTCAGCCAGCGCGACGTGCGATTGCGCGTCGATCCTGCCGAATGCATACCGCTCGGGGATCGACTCGTTATCGGAAAATGACAGACTCGATAAGTTCATGTCGTGCTCCTGGAAGTGGGCCCCTCGATAAGAGGCTACCCCACCAACTTAACACGCGCAAACTTGCGCTTGCCCACCTGTACGACATAGGTGCCGGCGGACAATTGCAACGATTTGTCTTCGACCCGGTCGCCGTTGACGCGCACCCCGCCCTGCTCGACGTTGCGCTGGGCCTCGGAACCGGAGGCAACCAGCCCGGCCTCGCGCAGGATGCGCAGGATACCCTGGGGAGCGCCGCCCACGGTCACCTCGGGCATGTCCTCGGGAATGGCGCCGTCGCGAAAGCGCGCCTCGAACGCGGCCAGCGCCGCCTCGGCGGCCTGCGGCGAGTGAAAGCGCGCCACGATCTCCTGCGCCAGCGCGACCTTGGCGTCGCGCGGGTTGCGGCCGCCGTCGATCTCGGCCTTCAGCGCCGCGATGTCGGCCAGCGAACGGAACGACAGCAGTTCGTAGTAACGCCACATGAGCATGTCGGAGATCGACATCAGCTTGCCGAACATCGATTCGGGCGCTTCCGAGATGCCGATGTAGTTGCCCTTGGACTTAGACATCTTCTCGACGCCGTCGGTGCCCACCAGCAGCGGCATGGTCAGGATGCATTGCTGCTCCTGGCCGTATTCCTTCTGCAGTTCGCGGCCCACCAGCAGGTTGAACTTCTGGTCGGTGCCGCCCAGCTCCAGGTCGGCCTTCAGGGCGACCGAGTCATAGCCCTGCAGCAGCGGATACAGGAATTCGTGCACCGCGATCGGCACGCCGCCCTTGAAGCGCCTGGTGAAATCCTCGCGCTCCATCATGCGGGCCACGGTATAGCGCGAGGCCAGCTGGATCATGCCGCGCGCGCCCAGCGGATCGCACCATTCCGAGTTGTAGCGGATCTCGGTGCGGGCCGGGTCCAGCACCAGGCTGGCCTGGGCGTAATAGGTCTTGGCGTTGGTCTCGATCTGCTCGCGCGTCAGCGGCGGGCGGGTCGAATTGCGGCCGCTGGGGTCGCCGATCGTCGAGGTGAAATCGCCGATCAGGAAAATGACGTTGTGGCCCAGGTCCTGCAACTGGCGCATCTTGTTGAGCACCACCGTGTGCCCCAGGTGGATGTCCGGCGCGGTGGGGTCCAGCCCCAGCTTGATGCGCAGCGGCACTCCGGTCGCGCGGCTGCGGGCCAGCTTGCGGGCAAACTCGGATTCCACCAGCAATTCGTCGCAGCCGCGGCGTGCGATGGCCAGGTCGGCCTCGACTTCAGGAGTGATTGGGGCTTCGGGGTGAGACATGTCAATGGGCTAAATGGATGAATCTTGGCTAAAAAAAGGTGTAAAAACTACTGAAATAAGTCGAAAATTTTAGCCGAATCCGCTAGGATACTGCCCTAATCATACGCAACTGTCATCGTACGGTTGCTGTCCCGGCTAAATCCACCCGTTTGTTTCACGAAATACGCTAGCAGGCGTATGCCCCTCGCACCGGAACGTGCCGGAGGGCGCGCACGCGCAGCGTTTGCTTGAATCTCACGCAGGCTGAAAGGTTTTTTCACGATGAATCGTGGCCCCAACAGTTTGGTGCGCAGCTTCAAACGCAAAGTTGCCGCCCTGTTCGCCCCTCCTGTCGAACCTACCTCGCGTGGCGGCGCCCTGCTCCGCCGCACCCTGACAGTCTCCGCGCTCGGCCTGTTCGCCGGCGCCGCCGCGCTGGGCATGGTTCAACAGCCCGACCGCTCCGAACTGCCCCCCTTGCGCCTGATCGACAGCGTCCTGCCGCTCGAGGCGGGCCAGATGCAGGTCAGCGACGCGAGCAACGCCCCGTATATCAGCGAAACCCGCATCCGCGCCGGCGACACCCTGGCCGCCGTGCTCCAGCGCCTGGACATCGACAGCCCCCGGCTGCAGAACTTCCTGACCCACGACGCCAGCGCGCGCAGCATCTACAAGCTGTACCCGGGCCGCTCGGTACAGGCCGCCACCAACGAGAACGGCGACCTGGTCTGGCTGCGCTATATCCACACCCCCGGCAACGAATCCGGCGGGCAGGTGGTCACGCGGCTGCTGCACGTGGCGCCCGACGGCGCCAACGGCTACAAGGCCGAGGAAGTCACCCAGGGCACCGAACAACAGACCCGCGTCGCGGTCGGCACCATCCGCTCCTCGCTGTTCGGCGCCACCGACGCGGCGGGCATCCCCGACTCGGTCACCATGCAGATGGCCGACATCCTCAGCTCCAAGATCGACTTCCTGCGCGACCTGCGCCAGGGCGACCAGTTCCGCGTGGTGTACGAGGTCCGCACCCACGAAGGCCGCTATGCAGGCGCCGGCCGCGTGCAGGCGCTGGAATTCATCAACGGCGACAAGACCTATAACGCCGTCTGGTTCAGCCCGGACGGCAAGAGCGGCTCCTACTACGACTTCGACGGAACCAGCCTGCGCGGCGCCTTCCTGCGTACCGCCCTGAAGTTCAGCCGCATCAGCTCGACCTTCGGCATGCGCATGCATCCCATCCACAAGACCTGGACCGGCCACAAGGGCGTCGATTACGCGGCCCCCACGGGCACCCCGATCCACGCCACGGCCGACGGCACGGTGGAGTTCGCGGGCTGGCAGAACGGCTACGGCAATGTGGTCATCATCAAGCACCACGGCAAGTACTCGACGCTGTACGCCCACCAGAGCCGCATCGCCGCCGGCCTCAAGAAAGGCCAGAAAATCGCCCAGGGCGAACTGGTCGGCTACGTCGGCTCGACCGGCTGGGCCACCGGCCCGCACCTGCACTACGAGTTCCGCGTGAACAACCAGCCGATCGATCCGCTCGCGGTCGACCTGCCGGTGGCCCGCAAGCTGGAACCCGCCGAACTGCGCGCCTTCACGCAGGCGGTGCAGCCGTACAAGCAGCAGATCAAGCTGCTGACCGAGTTCCAGCAGACCCTGCCGGAAGGCTCGGCCACCGTGGCCAGCCGCTGACCCGCATGGACAGCACGACGCACGGCCCGCGCACCCATGTGCCGGGCCGTTTGTTCATCGGCCTGATGTCCGGCACCAGCATGGACGGCGCCGACGGCGTGCTGGTACGGCTGGACGGGCCGCGGCCGGAGGTACTGGCCAGCGCCAGCCTGCCCATGCCCGCCGCCCTGCGCGACGAGCTGTTCGCGCTCAACCATGCCGGCGCCAACGAGCTGGAGCGCGCCGCGCTGGCCGCCAACGGCCTGGCGCGCCTGTATGCCCGGGCCGTGCGCCAGTTGCTGGATCAGGCCGGACTGCAGCCCGGCGACGTGGCGGCGATCGGCGCCCACGGCCAGACCGTCAGGCACCGCCCCGACCTGGGCTATACCCTGCAGCTGAACGCGCCGGCCCTGCTGGCCGAGCTGGCCGGCATCGACGTGGTGGCCGATTTCCGCAGCCGCGACGTGGCCGCCGGCGGCCAGGGCGCGCCGCTGGTGCCGCCTTTCCATGCCGCGTTGTTTGCCGGCGGCCAGGCGCGCGCCGTGCTCAACCTGGGCGGCATCGCCAATGTCACGCTGCTCGAACCCGGCCGGCCGCCGCGCGGCTTCGACACCGGGCCGGCCAACGTCCTGCTGGACGCATGGTGCCAGCGCCACACCGGCCAGCCTTACGACGCCGACGGCCGGTTCGCCGCGCAAGGCCAGGTGCTGGCCGGCCTGCTCGAACACCTGATCGCCAGCGAGCCGTGGTTCGCCCTGGCGCCGCCCAAATCGACCGGACGCGACCTGTTCAACCTGGATTGGCTGCTGGCACGGCTGCAGGCATTCGATGGCCCGGCGCCCCAACCGCAGGACGTGCAGGCCACGCTGCAGCGCCTGACGGCGCGCACGGTCGCCAATGCCATCGACGCCAGCGCGGCCGCGCCGCGCGATGTGCTGGTCTGCGGCGGCGGAGCCCGCAATCCGGGCCTGATGCGCGAGCTGGCCTATTGCCTGCAGCGCCCGGTACACCCCACCGACGATGCCGGCGTGCCGGCACAGTGGGTCGAGGCGCTGGCCTTCGCCTGGCTGGCCCAGGCCTGCCTGGACCGCATTCCTGCCGGCCTGCCCACGGTCACCGGCGCGCGCGCCGCGCGCGTGCTGGGCGCCCTCTATCCTGCCTGAAGCGCCCAAACGAAAAGGCCCTCCGGCGCATGCCGAAGGGCCTCGATCGCGGACCGGACCGCGCGCCGCTTACACCGAGAACGACGAACCGCAGCCGCAGGTGGTGGACGCGTTGGGATTGCGAATGACGAACTGCGCGCCTTCGAGGTCTTCCTTGTAGTCGATCTCGGCGCCGACCAGGTACTGGAAGCTCATCGGGTCGACCAGCAGCTGCACGCCCGCCTTGTCCAGCACGGTGTCGTCGTCGTTGACCACTTCATCGAACGTGAAGCCGTACTGGAAGCCGGAACAGCCGCCGCCTTGCACGAACACGCGCAGCTTCAGTTCGGGGTTGCCCTCTTCGGCCAACAGATCCTTGACCTTGGCGGCCGCCGAGTCGGTGAAGACCAGCGGCACGGGCGGCGGAGCCTGCAGATCGACGGTTTCGGTAACAGCATTCATGGTTGACTCCTGGCCATCGCGGCCGAATTCCAGTGGGCGGAGCGATACCGCCCGGATAAGATCACTATAGCGCAGCCGCGACAGGACTCAAAATTCCAGTTTCACGGTGCGCGTCGCACGAACGGTCGTGTCTTCCAGCACACTGACCGTCACGGTTTCGGGGACAAAGCCATCGGGCAGATCAAGCAGGCCCTGGCTGCGCTAGTATTGGTCGAACTGCAAGGCCAGCAGGCTGGCGCCGGCTTCGGGCACGGTGGCGCCCCCGCCTTCCGCCTTGACCGTCAGCGGCTCCAGGTCGCGCGTGACCGTCTCGCCCTTGAGCGTGCCGGTGGCCTGGAACCGCAGCGCGCCGGAAAACGGCGTTTCGCCGCGTCCGCTGCGCATCAGCAGCACCTTGTAGCGCAGGCCCTGGCCTTCACGCTCGAAGGCCACGCCGCGGATATCGACCGAGCCGGCCGGCCCGGGCGGCAGCAATTGCTCGTAGAAAGCCAGCTGGTCGCGTACCCGCCCCACTTCCGACTGGGCGCTTTGCAACTGGGTCTCGAGCTCGGCGCGGGCCGCCCGCTCGACGGCAATCTCGCCATCGGCCGTATCGAGCTGGGCGCGCAGGAAGCGCGCCTCGGCTTCCCGCTGCTGCATGGCGGCTTCCTGCGCGGCCACTTGCTGGCGGGTCAGCACGACGGCGTCATCCGGGCCCTGGTGCGCCAGGCCGTAGCGCCAACCGGCCACCGCGCCCACCACCAGGCCCGCCGCCAGGGCCAGCCAGGCCCGGGCGCGGCCCTGCGGCCGCGCAACGGGTGCGCGGGGCTGGGCGGAGGCGGAATCGTCAGGCATGACTGCACGGCCGGGCCTCACGGCCCGGCCTGGGTGTTACGGCAGGATGGCGACCTGGTCCAGGCCGGCGGATTCGGGCAGGCCGAACATGAGGTTCATGTTCTGCACGGCCTGGCCGGACGCGCCCTTGACCAGGTTGTCCTGGACCACGAGGATGACCAGCTGGTCGCCGCCGCCCGGCCGTTGCACCGAGATGCGCAGGTTGTTGGAGGCGCGCACCGAACGGGTTTCCGGCAGGCTGCCGGCCGGCATGACATCGACGAACGGCTCGTCGGCATAGCGGGCCTCGAACAGCGCCTGGAAATCGGTGTCGCGAGCCTGCGGCAGGATGCGGGCGTACAGCGTGGAGAACATGCCGCGGATCATGGGCACCAGGTGCGGCACGAACGTCAGCCCCACCTTGCCGCCGGCCAGCTTCTCGAGCTGGGCGACGATTTCCGGCTGATGGCGGTGGCCGGCCACGCCATAGGCCTTGAAGTTGTCGCTCGCCTCGGAGAACAGCGAACCCACCTCGGCCTTGCGGCCGGCGCCCGACACGCCCGACTTGCAGTCGGCGATCAGGGTCTGGACGTCGACCAGTTGCTTGCCGCCCTCGATCAACGGAGCCAGGCCCAGCAGCACCGTGGTGGGATAGCAGCCCGGGTTGCCGATCACCCGCGCCTTGGAGATGGCCTCGCGGTTGAGCTCGACCAGGCCATAGACGGAGTCGGCCAGGATGTCGGGGCAGGTATGCGGAATCTTGTACCAGCGCTCGAACACGGCCGTGTCCTGCAGGCGGAAATCGGCGGCAAGATCGATGACGCGGGTGCCGGCGGCCAGCAGTTCGGCCGCCTGCGCCATGGCCACGCCATGCGGGGTTGCGAAGAACACCACGTCGCAATCGGTCAGCGAGGCTTTCTCGGGCGCCGAGAAGGCCAGCTTCACGCGGCCGCGCAGGTTGGGATACATGTCGGCCACCGGCAGCCCGTCTTCCTTGCGGGACGTGATGGCGGTCAACGCTACGTGGGGATGCTGCGACAGCAGGCGCAGCAGCTCGACGCCGGTATACCCGGTGCCGCCGACGATGCCAACCTTGATGCGCGAATTCGATGCTTGGGCCATGGTGAGGTTCCGTAAAACGTAGAACGATTGTATCGCTCAAAAAACGGAGACAGGCCGCGCAATGGGTACGCGCCGCCACCCCGTTTCCGACCGGACGACCGGCGCGGAGTTCCGCGCCGCACTGCAAGACGCCCGAAACCGGGGCGCCATAAGCAAAAAGGCCGCTTTCGCGGCCTTTTTGCGGGACATTAGCGCTTGCTGAACTGCTTGCGCCGACGTGCCTTGCGGAAGCCGACTTTCTTGCGTTCGACTTCTCGCGCGTCTCGCGTGACGAAACCAGCTTGCGACAGCGCGGGCTTGAGCGCCGCGTCGTAGTCGATCAGGGCGCGCGTGATGCCGTGACGCACCGCGCCGGCCTGGCCGGTTTCACCGCCACCGTGCACGTTGACCTTGATGTCGAACGACTCGAGATGGCCGGTCAGTTCGAGCGGCTGGCACACGATCATGCGGCCGGTTTCGCGAGCGAAGAACTCGTCGACAGGCTTGCCGTTGACGACGATCTTGCCCGAACCCTTCTTGATGAAAACACGAGCCACCGAGGTTTTGCGACGGCCGGTTCCGTAGTTCCAGTTACCGATCATGGCGTTTCCTTAGAATTCCAGCGGCTTGGGCTGCTGAGCAGTGTGCGGGTGCTCGGCACCGGCGTACACCTTGAGTTTCTTGATCATGGCGTAGCCCAGCGGACCCTTGGGCAGCATGCCCTTGACAGCCTTCTGGATAGCGCGGCCGGGAAAACGCTGCTGCATTTTCTCGAAGTTCGTTTCACGGATGCCACCGGGGTAGGTGGTGTGGCGGAAGTACTTCTTGTCTTGCGCCTTGTTGCCCGTGACAACGATATCGGCAGCGTTGATGATGACGATGTAATCGCCGGTATCAACGTGCGGCGTGAATTCGGGTTTGTGCTTGCCACGCAGACGGTGTGCGACTTCGCTGGCCACACGACCGAGGACCTTGCCCTTGGCGTCGATCACAAACCAGTCACGCTTGACTTCATGCGGCTTGGCCACAAAGGTCTTCATGATGGTTCCTAGATAAAAATATTTGCTTTGCCAGGACATCCGGCAAAGTTTTTTCCCAAATCGCCAGATGCCGGAAATGTTTGCCGGGAAACACCCGCAAACCCTCCAAGGCCCTGCCGCATGCCCTTCCCGCCTAAGCGTTATTACCCGCCCGTGCAAAAAGTCAAACAAAGGGAAAGTCGGCCATTCTAGCACAGCTGCTCAAATAATGGGCAAGCGCGCCGCAGGCGTTGCGCCCAAACAGCAGGGGCCGCCCCGAAGGGCGGCCCCTGGCCGGACCGAAACGGCGGCCGGCTTACTTCCTGCCGGCCATCGCCACGCCGAGATATTGGTCGTACGACCCTTCGGCGAGACGGAACCAGGGCACCACGCTGTCGCGGAAACCCATGTAGTTCTCGTAGATGGCCTTGAACTTCGGGTCCTTGTCCGAGAACTCCTTGTACACGGTCAGGGCGGCCTCATAGGACGCGTCCATGACCGAGCGCGGGAACGCGCGCAGCTCGGCGCCGCCGGCGATCAGCTTGCGCAGCGCGGGCGGGTTGAGCGCGTCGTAGCGCGAGGTCATGGCCACGTGGGCGACGCGGCTGGCGGCCTCGACGATGGCCTGGTAGTTCTTGGGCAGGCCTTCCCAGGCGCCTTCGTTCAGGTACAGCGACACCTGCGGACCGCCTTCCCACCAACCCGGGTAGTAGTAGTACTTGGCGACCTTGTTGAAGCCCAGCTTCTCGTCGTCGTACGGGCCGACGAACTCGACCGCGTCCAACGTGCCCTTCTCCAGCGACGGGTACACGTCGCCGCCGGCCAGCTGCTGCGGCACCACGCCCATGCGCGAGAGCACCTCGCCGGCAAAGCCGGCGGTGCGCATCTTCAGGCCCTTGAGGTCGTCCGGCGACTTGATTTCCTTGCGATACCAGCCGCCCATCTGCACGCCGGTATTGCCCATCGGGAAGTTGACGATCTTCAGCGGCTTGAACATTTCGCGGGTCAGCTTCATGCCGTCGCCGTCGAACATCCAGGCATTCATCTGGCGCGCGTTCAGGCCGAACGGCACGGCCGAGTCGAAGCAGTAGGCCGGATCCTTGCCGTAGTAGTAGTACGAGACGGTGTGGCCGCATTCGATGGTGTTGTTCGACACCGCGTCCATCACCTGCAGGGCCGGGACGATTTCGCCGCCGGGGAACTGGCGGATATTGAACTTGCCGCCGGTGGCCTCGGACACGAACTTGACGAAGATTTCGCCCGTGCCGAACAGGGTGTCCAGGCTGCGCGGGAAGCTGGACGCCATGCGCCAGTTGAGCGTGGGCGCGTCCTGCGCGAAGACCGGCGCGGCGACCGCGGCGCTGCCTGCGACCGCGCCGAGACCGGCGTGCTTGAGAAATGAACGACGTTGCATCTTCAGGCTCCTCCTGATGCTACGGATTTTGAGAAATAAGCAATACCCGCCGGATATTACACGTTGTCATACGTCCTGTTGATGGGGTTTTATCAAGATGCCGGCCTTGCGCCGCCGAGGCCGCGTCGATGCTGCGCCGCAAAAATCCGTCTCTCCGCCGGGCGGGCGCGCCGTGAATGGCGCGGGAACGACAGGAGCCCGCCTGCGCATGACGAGAAGCCTGCCCCCGCATGGCGAGGGTGCCTGTCCCCGCCGGGACAGGCACCCCGTCATACGCCTGCCAAGACAGTGCCTGTCCCCACGGGGACAGGCACCCTGCCGGCGCCGCTGGAGGACGGTCAGGTGCCCGCCACCGACATTTGCTCGATCAGGATGGACCCCGTGGTCTTGGTGCCGCGCGAGATCGCGTCGGCCCCCACGGCGACGATATGGCGGAACATGTCGACCAGGTTGCCGGCGATCGTGATTTCCTGCACGGCATGCTGGATCTTGCCGTTCTCGACCCAATAGCCGAACGCGCCGCGCGAGTAGTCGCCCGACACGTAGTTCACCCCCTGGCCGATCAGCTCGGTGACCAGCAGGCCGGTGCCCAGCTTGCGCAGCATGGCCTCGAAGTCGTCGCCGGGCCGCGTCAGGCGCGAGGACAGCGTCAGGTTGTGCGAGCCGCCGGCGTTGCCCGTGGTGGCCAGGCCCAGCTTGCGCGCCGTATAGGACGACAGGAAATAGCCTTCGAGCACGCCGGCGCTGACCACGCTGCGCGCGCGCGTGCGCACGCCCTCGTCGTCGAACGGCGAACTGCCCATGGCGCCCGGAATGTGCGGGTTCTCGGACACGTCGATATGGTCGGCGAAGATCGGCTTGCCCAGCGCATCGACCAGGAAGGTGGCCTTGCGATACAGCGCGCCGCCGTTGGCGGCCTGGGTGAAGGCGCCCAGCAGGCCCAGCGCCAGCGGGGCCTCGAACAGCACCGGGAACTTGCCGGTGCGCAGGCGGCGCGCCGACAGACGCGACAGCGTGCGCTCGGCCGCATAGCGGCCGACCACTTCGGGCGCGGCCAGCCGGTTGGGGTTGCGGTCGGAGGTGTACCAGTAGTCGCGCTGCATGTTGTTGCCGCGCCCGGCGATCGGCGCCACCGACAGGCTGTGGCGCGAATAGGGGTAGCCGCCCAGGAAGCCGCGGGTGTTGCCCATGACGAACTGGCCTTCGTACGAGGCCACCGACGCGCCGTCGGTATTGGTGATGCGCGCATCGACTTCGCGGGCCGCGCGCTCGGCGCGCAGCGCCAGCTCGGCCGCCTCTTCGGTGGTGACTGGCCACGGATAGTGCAGGCCCAGGTCCGGGAACTCGGTGGCCAGCAGGTCGGCGTCGGGCAGGCCGGCGGCCGGATCGGCCGCGGTATGGCGGGCGATGTGCCAGGCGGCCTCGACTGTTTCGCGCAGGGCCTGCTCGGAGAAATCCGAGGTCGAGGCCGAGCCGCGGCTCTGGCCGGCGTAGACGGTCAGGTCGAGCGAGCGGTCGCGCGTCTGCTCGACCGTCTCGATATCGTTCTTGCGCACGGAAACCGACAGCCCCAGGCTTTCGGAGACTTCGGCCGCGGCGTCGCTGGCGCCGGCTTGGCGGGCATAGGCGAGCACCTGCTCGACCAGTTCGGAGAATCGCGCGTGGTTCGCCGCGATCGGCAAGGAGTTTGAAGAATTGACCATTGCTGTCCAGTTTGCTGAGACGGTTATCATAGCCAAGTCCGTCTCTACGCAGTTTCCCATGAGTTCCCATTCCCAAGAACCCGTCGGCGAAGAAAATTTCGACGATTCCGAATACGACCGCCCCAGCAAATCCCAGGTCAAGCGCGAAATGCACGCGCTGCTGGACCTCGGCAAGGAGCTGGTCGAGCTCTCGCCCGAACGGCTGCGCCAGCTGCCGCTCGAAGAACGGCTGTACGAGGCGATCCGCGAAGCCCAGCGCACCACCGGCCGCGAAGGCCGCCGGCGCCAGATCCACTTCGTGGGCAAGCTGATGCGCAGCGCGCCGGCCGAGGCCATCCGCGCCCAGCTCGATACCTGGCGCAATGGCTCGCGCGAGGAAACCGCCGCCATGCACCGCCTGGAAGCGCTGCGCGAGCGGCTGCTCAAGGACGACGACGCCCTGACCGCCGTGCTGCAGCGCAACCCCGACGCCGACATCCAGCACCTGCGCGCGCTGATCCGCGCCGCCCGCAAGGAAGCCGCCGCCAACGCCGCCCTGTCGCAGGGCCAGGAACCGCAGCGCAAACAGTACCGGGCCCTGTTCCAGGCCCTCAAGAACCTTTCGGCCTGAGCCGCCCCGACCCATGACCGCCCAAACCGATCTCCTGGACTGCATCGAACTCGAAACCGCGCCCAACCCCACCCATGCCGTGATCTGGCTGCATGGCCTGGGCGCCGACGGCAACGATTTCGTGCCCATCGTGCCCGAGCTGCGGCTCGATGGCCTGGCCGTGCGCTTCGTGTTCCCCAACGCCCCCGTGCAGCCGGTCACCATCAACGGCGGCATGGCGATGCGCTCGTGGTACGACATCCTGGTGACGGACCTGGTGCGCCGCGAGGACGCCGCGGGCATCCGCGCCTCGGAGGCCGCGGTGCGCGCCCTGATCGCGCGCGAGAACGAGCGCGGCATTCCCGCCTCGAAGATCGTGCTGGCCGGCTTTTCGCAAGGCTGCGCCATGACGCTGCACACGGGCCTGCGGCTGGACCAGCAACTGGCGGGCATGATGGGCCTGTCCGGCTATCTGCCGCTGCTCGACAGCGCCGCCGCCGAGCGCCATCCCGCCAACGCGACCACGCCCATCTTCCTGGCCCACGGCCTGTACGACCCGGTCGTCGCGCCCGAGCGCGTCGACGCCTCGCGCGCGCACCTGCAGGCGCTGGGCTACGACGTGCGCTGGCACACCTACCCCATGCCGCATTCGGTCTGCCTGGAAGAAGTCGCCGACATCGGCGCGTTCTTGCGGGAAGTGCTGCGCTGAACCAGAACTGTATACAGTAAGAAATACTGCTCCGTCCCTCCATCGAGAGACGTAGACTGTTTCCATAGAGGAAAACGCTAATCCCAAAACACTTGTGGGCCCGCCATTTTTGAATATAGTATCCAAAATGTAGTCAGGCCTACTTCAGTAGCGGTCCCAGGCCTTCCTGTTTCATCCCTCTACCCCGTATGGCCATGCGCCGACTCCGGGCATGGCTGTCAGAACGTAGGAGGAAGTGCCCGTGAAATCCCCATTCTCGCCTTTCACGCGCCGGCTGCTTGCCGCCGGCATGCTGGCCGGCCTGCTCGGGTCCGGCCTGGCCGCCGCCCAGCCGCTGAATCCGCCGGTCAAAGTCCGCTACGAAGAAGTGGTGCGCTCCATCCTGTACGTGCCCAAGTACGTGGCCCTCTCGCAGGGCTATTTCAAGGACGCCGGGCTGGACGTCTCGATGAAGACGTCGCAGGGCACCGACAAGGGCATGACCGCCCTGCTCTCGGGCAGCGCCGACATCGTGCTGATCGGCCCGGAAGCGTCGATCTACGTGCAGAACAGCGAATCGCCGGTCAAGCCCAAGATATTCGCCGGCCTGACCGCCACCGACGGCTTTTTCCTGCTGTCGCGCAAGCCCATCGACAAGTTCGACTGGTCGATGGTCAAGGGCAAGGAAATCATCGGCTTCCGAAGGGTCCAACCCGCTGGTCTTCCTGGAGACCGTGCTGCGCAAGCACGGCATCGATCCGCAGAAGGACGTCAAGCTGCTGAACCAGATCGGCATTCCGGCGCGCGCCGGCGCCTGGATGGCCGGCCAGGGCGAGTACGGCATCTTCCTTGAGCCCGAGGCGGGCGAGCTGGTGCGCAACGGCAAGGGCCATATCGTGGCCTCGGTCGGGCACGAAGTCGGCCAGGTCGACTACACCGTGTTCACCTCCACCGACAAGTACATCCGCGACAACCCCAAGGTGATCCAGGCCTGGACCAACGTGGTGGCGCGCGCCGAGAAATACGTGCAGGACACGCCGGCGGCCACGCTGGCGCCGCAGATCGCCAGCTTCTTCCCGGGCCTGGAGCAGCAGGGCATCATCGATGCCATCGAGCGCTACAAGCAATACCAGATCTGGAAGACCACGCCGCTGGTGACGCCCGAAGCCATGAACCAATTGCAGGACATGCTGATCGCCAGCGCGGTGATGAAGGACGCGGCGCGCGTCAAGTACGAAGACGTGGTGATGCCCGAGTTCGCCAGGCAGGCCAAGCCATGAGCGCGGTCGTGCACAACCTGATGCCGGCGCCGGCCGCGGCCAAGATCGAACTGCGCGAGGTCAGCCTGAGCTACTTCACGCCCGAGGGCGAGACCGAGGCCCTGTCCAAGGTGTCGTTCTCGCTCGCGCCAGGCGAATTCGTCAGCCTGATAGGCCAGAGCGGCTGCGGCAAGAGCACGCTGCTGTCACTGATCGCCGGGCTGATCCCGCCGACCTCGGGCGCCGTGCTGGTCGACGGAACGCCGGTCACGCGGCCCTCGCCGCGCATCGGCTACATGCTGCAGCAGGACTATCTCTTCGAGTGGCGCACCATCCTGGACAACGTCATGCTGGGCGCCGAGATTCAGGGCCGGCGCGACGCCCGCAGCGAGGCGCGCGCCGTGCACCTGCTGGAGAAATGCGGGCTGGGCGCGTTCCTGGAGCACACGCCGCGCCAGCTGTCGGGCGGCATGCGCCAGCGCGCCGCGCTGGCGCGCACGCTGGTGACCGAGCCCGACGTCATCCTGCTCGACGAGCCGTTCTCGGCGCTGGACTCGCAGACGCGCCTGGCGATCTCGGACGAGGTGGTGGACATCCTGCGCCGCGAACGCAAGACCGTGGTGCTGGTGACGCACGACATCGGCGAAGCCATCGCCATGACCGACCGCGTCATCGTGCTGTCGCGCCGCCCGGGCCGCCTCAAGAGCCAGTACCGCATCAACTTCGCCGAGCCGCGCCCGACGCCGTTCCAGGCCCGCTCGCGCCCGGAATTCAACACTTACTTCGAGCAGCTGTGGGAAGAGCTCGACGTACACGTGGAGGGGTAACCATGACCGCGCCTGCCGCCAACACGCTCGCCCTGCGCCCCGCGCACGCGCCCAGCGAGAAATACCAGGAATACCTGCGCCGCGACCGGCGCCGCAAGCACCACGTGCGCCTGGCCCAGCTGATGCTGCTGGTCCTGTTCCTGTGCGCATGGGAAATCCTGCCGCGCATGCACGTCCTCAATCCGCTGCTGACCAGCTATCCCAGCGCGCTGTGGCCCACGTTCTTCGAACTGTGGAACCATGGCAACCTGCCGCGCCACATCGCCGCCACGGTCATGGCCACGCTGGTCGGCTTCGGGCTGAGCATGCTGATCGGCGTGGCCGTGGCGGCGGCGCTGTGGTGGTCGGACTTTCTCTACAAGGTGATCGATCCCTTCCTGGTCGTGGCCAACGCCATGCCCAAGATCGCCTTCGTGCCGATCTTCTACCTGTGGCTGGGATCCGACTACGCGGTCTACGGCATGGCGGTGGCGATCGCCGTGTTCGTCACCATCATGGTCGTCTACGCGGGCTTTCGCGGCGTGGATCCGAACAAGATGAAACTGGCGTATACCTTTGGCGCCTCGCGCTGGCAGGTGCTGACCAAGGTCATCCTGCCCGGCAGCGTGCCCACGCTGATCGCCGCCGTGAAGATGAACATCGGGCTGGCCCTGGTGGGCGTGATCGTGGGCGAATTCCAGTCCGCCGACCTCGGCCTGGGCTTCCTGATCATGAACGGCAGCCAGATCTTCAAGCTGAACATCGTCATGACCGCCATCACCCTCCTGGCGCTGATTTCCAGCGTGATGTACCTGGCGATCTATCGCCTGGAAGCGGCCGTTGCGCGCCGCTACGCCTGAGGAGCACCCACACCATGGAATTTCCCCAATGGGTCGTCGACCGCGTACAGGCGCGCCAGGGCTGCCTGCATCCCTACGATAGCCTGCCCGGCCCCCGCACCGCCGCCGTCGTCATCGACATGCAGCGCTACTTCACCCTGCCCGGCTACCAGGGCGAATGCGCGGCCGCGCGCGCCATCGTGCAGCCCATCAACCGGCTGTGCGCCGCGGTGCGCGCCGCCGGCGGCAGCGTGGTCTGGGTGCAGACCGCCTCCGACCATGCCGACTCGTTCTGGTCGCACCACCATGGCGTGATGCTGACGCCCGAACGCAGCAAGCGCCGGCTGGAGACGCTCAAGCGCGACAGCGAGGGCTACGCACTGCACCCCGACATGGACGCCCGCGCCGAAGACGTACGCGTGACCAAGCGCTTCTACAGCGCCATGGCTCCCGGCTCGTCGGAGCTGGAGCCGCTGCTGCGCGGCCGCGGCATCGACACGCTGCTGATCGCCGGCACGGTCACCAATGTCTGCTGCGAATCGACCGCCCGCGACGCGATGATGCGCGACTTCCGCACCATCATGGTCGACGATGCCTTGGCGGCGGTCACGCCCGCCGAGCACGAAAACGCCCTGCATGGCTGGATGCTGTTCTTCGGCGACGTGCTGTCGGTGGACGAGGCCAGCGCCAGGCTGGCCGCGGCGGACGAGGCGCGCCGCATCGCCTGAGCCGGCGCCGCTCAGCGCCCGACCTGGTACAGCTGTATCAGGTTGCCGCAGGTGTCGGAAAAGATGGCGATCGTGGCCGGGCCGGCCGGCGTGGGGTCGATCGTGAACGCCACGCCCCGGTCCTTGAGCCGCCGCGCCTCGGCGTGGATATCCGCGCTTTCGAACGCGGTGACCGGTATCCCGTCCTGGCGCAGGGCAGCCTGGTAGGCGCTCGCGGCGGGATGCCCGTTCGGCTCCAGCACCAGCTCCAAGTCGTCGGGCCCTTCCGGCGACACCACGGTGATCCAGCGCGCCGCGCCGGCCGGGATATCGTGCTTCTTGGTGAACCCCAGCACGTCGGTATAGAAACGCAGCGCCTTGTCCTGGTCGTCGACAAAGATGCTGTTCAGTCTGATTCGCATGGATCGCCTCCCTGGCCGGTTCGTCCATGCGCCGGGCGACGCTCGCGGCCGGCGCATGGATCCGTCCATTCTAGCGCCGCGCTCGCGCGCCTCGGCCCGCCGGGCTCAGAACTCTTCCAGGAAGCGCATGCGGAACCGCCGTCCCTTGATATTGCTGTTGGACAGGCGCGCGAAGGCCTGCTTGGCGACCTGGCGGTCCAGCGCCACATAGGCGTTGAATTCGGTGATGTTGATCTTGCCGACCTGCTCGAACGCCAGCCCGCCGTCACCGGTCAGGGCGCCCAGCAGGTCGCCGGGACGCAGCTTGTCCTTCTTGCCGCCCTGGATGCACAGGGTGATCATGGGCGCGCGCAAGGGGCGGTCGGACTTGGGCCGCAGCGAGCCGAGGTCGGCCCATTTCAGCGGGGCGCCCTGGTATTGCTCGATGAGGTTGGCCCAACGCATTTCCTCGGGCGAACACAGGCTCAGCGCCAGCCCTTTCTGGTCGCCGCGGCCGCTGCGGCCGATGCGGTGCACGTGGACTTCGGTGTCCTTGGTCACGTCCACGTTGATGACCGCGCCCAGGTTCTGGATGTCCAGCCCGCGGGCGGCCACGTCGGTGGCGACCAGCACGGCGCAGCTCTGGTTGGCGAACTGGATCAGGATTTCATCGCGCTCGCGCTGCTCCAGGTCGCCGTTGAGCGCCTGGGCGCTGATGCCCTGGGCGCGCAGGCGTTCGACCAGGTCGTGGCTGCGGATCTTGGTGTTGCAGAACGCCAGCGTGGACGCCGGGCGGAAGTGGGCCAGCAGCGCCGCCACGGCATCCAGCCTCTGGCCTTCGTCGATCTCGAAGAAGAGCTGCTCGATGCGGCTGGCGTCGTGCTGGGCCTCCACCTTGATTTCGGCCGGATTGCGCAGGAAGCGGGCGCTCAGCTTGCGGATGTTGTCGGGGTAGGTGGCCGAGAACAGCAGGGTCTGCCGCCTGGCCGGGCAATGCGAGGCGATGGCGGCGATGTCGTCGTAGAACCCCATGTCCACCATGCGGTCGGCCTCGTCCAGCACCAGCGTGTTCAGCGTGGACAAGTCCAGGCTGCCGCGCGCCAGGTGGTCCTGGATGCGGCCGGGCGTACCCACCACCAGATGCGTGCCGCGCGCCAGCGATTCGGCCTGGGGACGCGCGGCGGCGCCGCCGCACAGCGTCAGCACCTTGACGTTGGGAATCAGGCGGGCCAGCCGGCGCAGCTCCTGGGCCACCTGGTCGGCCAGTTCGCGGGTGGGACAGAGCACCAGCGCCTGCGGCGCCAGGCGGTTGACGTCCAGGTTCTGCAGCACGCCCAGGCCGAATGCGGCGGTCTTGCCGCTGCCGGTCTTGGCTTGCGCGATCAGGTCGCGGCCTTCCAGGATGAGCGGCAGGCTTTGCGCCTGGATCGGCGTCATCTGTTCAAAGCCCAGGCCTTGCAGGTTGTCGAGCAAGGCGGGCAGAAGAGGCAGGGAGGAAAAAGACGTGTTGGTCACAATAAGGCGGATCGCAGAGGATCGCGAAAGACAGGATCGACCGACAGTGTATGCCGTCGCGCCCCGCCTGCCTCATCCGGCGGCGCCGGCCTGCCCGGCCCGGCGCCGCCGGCCTGCCCGGCCCGGCGCCGCCGCGGCCTCAGGTCATGAACATCACCGCCGCCACGGTGGAGACGATCAGGCCCAGCACCACCGGCCCGAACAGCTTGCGCACCAGCTCCAGCACCGGCACGCGGGCAAAGCCCGCCACCGCGATCAGCGACGACCAGGCCACCAGGGTGCCCCCGCCGGTCCAGACCGCTCCCATCTGGCCCACCGCGGCCAGGGTGGCGGCGTCCACGCCGGCGGTCGCGCCCAGCGCGCCGGACAAGGCGCCGGTCAGCGGCAGGCCGGAAAAGCCCGAGCCGTCGATACCGGTGATGACCCCGACGATGAGCACGCCGAAGGCGACGACCAGGTGGCTGTTGGGAATCCAGCCCTGCGCGGCCTGCAGCAGGTCGAACAGCAGGTTGGGCGCATGGCCCGGCTCGACGCCGAGGATGCCGGCGGCCTGGTCGGGCGCGCCGAGGAAGAAGAAGCCGGCGATGGGCAGCACCGAGCCCATGGCCTTGAACGCGAAGACAAAGCCGTCGGTGACGTGGTCGGCGGCCGTGTTGAGGAAATCGCGTCCAGGCACGCCGACGGCGGTAGCGGCCACCATCAGCAGCGCCGCGGCGCCGCCCACCAGGGCCGCCGCTTCGCCGCCGCGCAGCGCCGGCAGCGAGGGAAACAGCCGCGGCGCCACCATGACCAGCACCACCAGCAGGAAGACCACCGGGGTGACGATGGCGAACAGGCGCGACCAGCCCTGCTTGCCCAGCGGCACCGAGCCGCTGTCGTAATCGACGGCGGCGGCCAGTTCGCCCTTGTCCATGGTGCCCGACTCCTCGACCGATTCGGGCACGACCACCGCGCGCCGCTGCCAGGCGTCGAGCAGCGCTTCGCTGGGCGCCTGGATCTGCCGGCGCATGCCGACATAGGCCAGCACCAGCGCGACGATGCCGGTCACCAGCGACAGGATCAGCGTGCGTTCGGCAACCAGGGCGGTGGCCACGCCGGCGGCCTTGGCGCTGATGCCGGGCGCGACGCCGATGACATAGTCGGACGACAGGGCCATGCCCTGCCGGCGATGGCGATGGCACAGGCCGCGCCCAGCGGCGGCAGGCCGGCGGCGATGGCCGCGGGCAGCAGGATGGCGGCCACCAGGGGCACGGCCGGCGTGGGCCAGAAGAACAGCGAGATGAGATAGGTGGCCAGCGCCAGCACGACGAATGCGATATGGCCGTTGGTCATGACGGCCCGGAAGGGCTGCACCATGCGCACGTCCGAGCCCAGCGTCTTGAGCGCGTTGAGCAGGGCGGTCATGAATGCGATGACCAGGAATATGTTGAAGAGCTCCTTGGCCGCCATGAAGCTGGCGTTGAACACGGCCGTCACGCCGCTGACGACGCTGCCGCCGAAGGCGATGCCGACCAGCAACGTACCCAGCAGGGAGGGAACGACGACGTTGGCGCGAAAGATCATCGTGATCACGATGACGACCACGCCCAGCAGATACATCCAATGCGCCGCAGTAATGACAACTTGCTGGCCCATGACTACCCCCTGATTTGCGCTTGTTGTGCAACAAGGCCGGCACGCGAACGGCGCCGGAACGAACCACCACAAACGTATACTATATTCTTAAATTCCGAATTTAGACACAACGAACCAAGCAAGGCAATACGAAATTTTATTCATTAAAATCAACGAACTTCCATCAAAACCAGAGATGCCTGCACAAGATTCGACAATCAGGATTTCCCTTGTTGCGTTTTCATTGAATACGGTATACGGTTTGACTACCGACCATCGCAGGCTTGGATAATCCGCGCTCCGCGCGGATCACGACGATGACCCTAGGCAGCCAACATTCGCCACTGTTCGCCCTGGTGCAGGAAACCCTGCGCAAACGCATCCTGAGCGGCGCCTATGCCCAGGGCGAACGCCTGGTCGAGGGCGACCTGGCCGAGGAAATGGGCGTTTCGCGCATTCCGGTGCGCGAGGCGCTGCGCGCCTTGGCCGCCGCCGGCCTGGTGCGCATCGAACCCCGGCGCGGCGCCTCGGTGGCCAGCCTGTCGCCCGAGCATGCGCGCGACATCGTCGAAGTGCGCGCCACCCTCGAAGCCCTGAACGCCCGCCTGGCCGCGCAGCGCCGCAACCCCCAGCAAGTGGCCGACATGGACCGCGCCATCCGCGACGGCGCGCACGCCTGCGAACGCGGCGACACCGCCGCCCTGGTGGAGCAGAATCGGCATTTCCACGAACTGCTGGGCGGCGTGAGCACCAACGCCGTGCTGCAGGACCTGATGCGCTCGCTGCGCGACCGCACCGCCCTGCTGTTCGCCCGCAACAGCGTGACACGGGCGGCCGACATCCTGGACGAACACGCGGGCATCCTGCAGGCCGTCACCGCCGGCGATGCCGACCTCGCCAGCCTGCTGGCGGCGCGCCACGTACACAACGCGGCCCAGTGGTATTTCGAACGACCGGTCGACCGCAAGGCGGTGGCGGCCGACACCGACTAGGCCGGCGCGTCCGGCTCGCGCAGCTGCAGCCAGACACGCCGCATGGTCGGGTCCTCGGGGTCTGCGTCGTTGGTAAAGCCCAGCCGCGTCATCAGTGTCAGCATCGGCCGGTTGGTCGACAGCACCAGCCCGTCTATGTATTCCAGCCCCTGCTCGCGCGCCGCGTCGATGAGCGCGCTCATCAGCTGGCCGCCCAGCTTGCGGCGCTGCCAGTCGTCGCCGATGACCAACGCGTACTCGGCGCCGCGCCCGTCCGGGTTGCGCAGGTAGTGCGCGAAGCCGATGATGACTTCGCGCGGGTGGCCCCGGTTGGCCGGGTTGGGCACCTGCGTGGCGGCCACCAGGGCCAATTCGCGGTGATAGTCCACCTGGGTATAGCGCGCCACCATGCGCGGCGTCAGCTCGCGCATCATCGAGACGAAGCGCATGTAGCGCGAGCGCTCGGACAGCCCGCGAATGAACTCCTGCAGCGGCTCGCCGTCCTCGGGCCGGATCGGGCGGATGACCCAGGGCGTGCCATCGTCGAAACGGCGCGCCTGCACCAGGCGCGCCGGATAGGGATGGATCGCCATGTGGGCGTAGCCGCTGAGCTGCGGCGACACGGTGGCCTCGCGCTCGCACAGCACGATGCGCAAGCCGCCGACGCGCAGCTGGGTTTCCCCGGCGTACAGGGGATCGATATCCACCGACTCGATATCGGGCAGTTCGGACACCATCTCCGAGACCTGCACCAGCGCGTGCTGCAAGGCCTCGGCGGCGACGTTGGTGACCTGCGGTGCCAGCACGCGGCGCCACAGCCGGCTGCGCTCTATCATCTGGCGCGCCAGGAAGCCGTTGAGCGGCGGCAGGTCCATGCCCCGGTCGGCGCCCGACAGGACCGCGTCGGGCCCGCCCGCGCCGAAGCGGATGACCGGGCCGAAATGCGGATCGCGCCGCACGCGGATCGCCATCGGGCGCGATTCGGCCTCGATCGGGCGCACGCCCAGCGGGCCTTCGCGCAGCGGCACGTAGAAGGCATCGAGCAGCGCGCGCGCCTCGATGGGATCCAGCTCGCGCCGCCCTTGCGCGCGCGCTTGCCCCATGATGTCGCGCGCGCCGGCGCTGTCGGGCAGCAGGCCGGGCGGCTCGGGCGGCTGGGTCTGCAGCAGCAATTGCTGGTTGTAGTGATGGGTGGCCAGCACGCCGAATGCGTCGGCGGCCGATTCGGGCGTGCGAAACGCCGAGGTGCCGGCATCGTCGAGCATGCGGCGCAACGGCCGCATGCCCGCGTCGCCCATGAAACAGCTGACCACCGGCTTGCGCGCGCGCGGCGCCAACTGCGCCAGCTGGCGCGCCACCGCCGGCATGTCAGCCAGCGCGTCGGGCGCAAGCAGCACCAGCACGCCATCCACGCCGGCGTCGTCGAGCAGGCAGTCCAGGATGGCCTGGATGCGCTCGGGCGTAAGCGGCGTATAGGTAATGACCGGATTGGCGGTGGCGGCGTCGGGTTCCAGCATGTCGGCCAGCGTGCGCTGCGTCGCCGGCGACAGCTTCGCCTGCAGCACCGCGGCGTCCGGGCCGATGAGGTCCAGCGCCAGTTGCGGCGGGCCGCTGCCGTTGGAGAACAGCGCCACCCGGCGGCCGCGCGGACGCCGGGTATAGCCCAGCACCTTGACGGCCGAGAACAGCTGCACGAAGTAGCGCACCCGCACCGCCCCGGCGCGCCGCAGCGCGGCATCGAACACGGCATCGACGCCGTTGGCGTCGGCGCGGCCGGCCTTGAGCACGATGACGGGCTTGACGCTGGCGGCGGCGCGCAGCGCGCTCATGAACTCGCGCGCCGGCCCCACGTCCTCGATATACAGCACGATGCTGTCGGTGCGGGAATCGCTGGCCAGGTAATCGAGCACCTGCGACAGCCCCACGACCGCTTCGTCGCCCAGCGATACCGCGATGGAAAACCCGATGTGCACGTCTTCGGCCCAGTCCATCACCGCCGCCATGATGGAGCGCGACTGCGCCACCAGCGCCACCCGCCCGGCGCGCGCCAGCGACGGATGCTGGCTGAGGTTCAGGCCGGCGTGCGGACGCTGCGCCCCGAACGAGCGCGGCCCCAGCAGTTCGCAGCGGTTCTCGGCCGCCCAGGCGCGGCACAGCGCCTGGGTGCCGCGCGGATACGGGTCGGGCAGCTCGTGGGGCAACAGGATCACGGCCCGCGGCGCCAGGGCCGCCAGGCGCCGCAGCGTCTCGGGCAGCACCCCGGGGGCCACGCATACCAGCGCCAGGTCGGGACGCTGTCCCTCGGCCACCCCGGCACAGGCCGCCGGCAGCTCGGGCGCCGCCCCCGGCGCGGCCTGTACCACCGTGGTACGCGCCCGCAGGGCCGACGGCAGCACCGAGGTCACGGGCAACAGGCGGTCGGCGATGACCACCAGCGAAGCGGGCTCGAACATCGGGGCGAGAACGTGTCGCAGCATCTGATCCCGGGCGCTAATCTAAAATAGCACTCATCGTATCAATACCGCCCGCCAACATCCATGGCGGGCGCATGTTTCGCCACTTCTTTTATGGAGATGGCGCAGTCCGCCGAGCGGCCGCGCCCCTATGCCTTTATGACAGCCAACGCTACGCGTCCCGTGCGCACCCGCTTCGCGCCCTCGCCCACCGGTTTCCTGCACCTGGGCGGCGCCCGCACCGCCCTGTTCTCCTGGGCCTTCGCGCGCCATCACCAGGGCGTATTCGTGCTGCGCATCGAAGACACCGACGTCGAACGCTCCACGCCCGAGGCCGTGCAGGCCATCCTCGACAGCATGGACTGGCTGGGCATGCAGCCCGACGAGGGCCCGTTCTACCAGATGAAGCGCATGGACCGCTATGCCGAGGTGCTGGCCGGCATGCTCGAGGCCGGCACGGCCTACCATTGCTATTGCTCGCCAGAGGAAGTGGACGCCATGCGCGAAGCCGCCCGCGCCAAGGGCCTGAAGCCGCGCTACGACGGCACCTGGCGCCCCGAGCCCGGCAAGACCCTGCCGCCGGTGCCGGCCGACCGCAAGCCCGTGATCCGCTTCCGCAACCCGATCGACGGCGCCACCAGCTGGAACGACATGGTCAAGGGCCCGATCAGCTTCGACAACGGCGAGCTCGACGACCTGATCATCGCGCGCCCGGACGGCACGCCCACCTACAATTTCTGCGTGGTGGTCGACGACTGGGACATGGGCATCACCCATGTGCTGCGCGGCGACGACCACGTCAACAACACGCCGCGCCAGATCAACATCCTGCGCGCGCTGGGCGCCACCCTGCCCGAATACGGCCATGTCCCGATGATTCTCGGGCCGGACGGCGAAAAGCTGTCCAAGCGGCACGGCGCGGTCAATGTCATGGAATACGACGCCCAGGGCTACCTGCCCGAAGCCATGATCAACTACCTGGCCCGGCTGGGCTGGAGCCACGGCGACGATGAATTGTTCACGCGCGAACAGCTGGTCGAGTGGTTCGACACCCGCCACCTGTCGAAGTCGGCCTCGCAATGGGACCCGAAGAAGCTGAACTGGGTCAACGCCCATTACATCAAGGGCATGGACGACGCCGAGCTGGCCGGCCGCGTGGCGCCGCGCGTCGAACGCCGCGGCGGCAAGCCGCAGGCCGCCGACCTGCCGGCCATCATGGGGCTGCTGAAAGACCGCGCCGAAACCCTGGAGCAACTGGCCGAGGACGCCATGCTGTTCTGCGGCGAATACCAGCCCGCTCCCGCCGAGCTGGCGGCCCAGCACCTGACCGAAACGGCGCGCGCCGCCCTGGCCGATTTCGCCGCCCGCGCACGCGACACCGAATGGAACCGCGCCGCCATCTCCGCCCTGATCAAGGCCGTGCTGGCCGACCGCGGCCTGAAGATGCCGCAACTGGGCATTCCGCTGCGCGTCGCGGTGACGGGCCGGGCCCAGACCCCGGCGGTCGACGCCGTGCTGGAATTGCTGGGCAAGGAAACCGTGCTGGCGCGCCTGCAGGCGCTCTGACGCTTATGCCGCCTGCGCCGTCTGCGCCGCCGCGTGGCGGCGCAGCGCCCAGGCGAATCCGCAACCCAGCAGCGGCAGCAGCAGCGCGGTCATGCCGAACAGCATGGCGGCGCCGGCTGCGTCCACCACCAGGCCGGCCAGGGCCACGCCGGCCGCCTGGCCCATGAACAGGCACGACGCGAACCAGGCCACCGCGGTGCCGCGCGCGGCCGGCACCATCTGCGTCGCGTTGGTCTGCAAGGTGGCGTGCAGCAGGTAGTAGCCGAACCCGGCCAGCACACCGGCGGGCAGGCTCCACAGCCACTGCGGCCCGAGCCAATAACAGAGGAACGCCGCGCTCAGCACCAGGCCGCCGGCCAGCGCCAGTCCGCGCTCGCCCAGCCGCCTGAGCACATGCCCGGCCACCAGCGTGTAGAGCAGGCCGCCCAGCGCATAGGACGCCACCAGTGCGCCGGCGGCGGTCAGCGAAATGCCGAAGCGCGCGTGCAGGTAGGACGGCGCGAAGGCCAGGGTGCCGAACACCAGCAATCCCTCGAAAAACACCGTGGCCAGCACGACACGCGCCCACGGGGTGCCCAGCACCAGGCGCGCCTGGGCCACGAATCCGATACGCGCCGCGCCGGCCGCGCCCGTCTGGCCGCTGGCCGCCTGGCGGCGCAGCTCACGGTACAGCAGCGTGCCCACCACCAGGTAGATGGCCACCAGGACCGCGAACGCCCAGCGCCAGCCCACCGTGTCGGCGAACAGGCCGCCCACCAGCTGGCCGGCCGCCATGCCCAGGATGGTGCCGGTCAGGAAGCGCGCCAGCGTGGCCTGGCGCCGCTCGTAGGGCACGTTGTCGCCGATCCAGGCCATCGATAGCGGGACCACGCCGGCGCCGGCCGCGCCCGACAGCGCCCGCGCAGCCACCAGCGCGTCCAGCGAACCGGCCAGTACGGCCGCGGCGCTGCCCAGCGCGCACGCGAAGGTGGCGATACACACCACGCGGTACTTGCCATAACGATCGCCCAGCGGGCCGAAGAACATCTGCAGTACGCCATACGCGATGGCGAACGCGGTCACCGCGTAGGCGGCCTGCCCCGTCGTGGTGGCGAAATCCGCCGCCAGCTGGGGCAGCATGGGGTCGCAGATGCGGAAAGCGGTGGAGCTGGCGAAGGCGGCCAACGCCAACAGCAGGATGGCTCGACTTTCGGACGACAACGACATGGCGGGTAGCGGCGGCGACGTGGGAAGTCCGCCACCTTACCCGAATGGCGCGCCGCTGGCGACAATCCTCAATAGGGCAGGCGGTAGCCGGGCTGCATGCGGCGGGCCGTGACGGCCTGCCCGTTGCGCTTGAGTTCGCGCAGCGTCAGCTTGCCGCTGTCGACCTTCTCGACGCGGTAGCGGTTCTGGTAGATGGGATCGGACGCATCGACGGGCTCGCCGTTCGATTGCGTGGTCCGCATGGTGTAGATGCCATCGGCCACGTGCCAGCAGCCGGTTTCGCGCAGGGCCGGCCGGGTCTTGCGGCCAACTTTCAGTTGCGTTTCATAACGCATCGTTCCGTCGGCGGACAGCACCGTCAATGTCTGGAAGTCGCCGGCAAAACTGCGCTGGCGCGATACCGAATACCAGGTTCCCACCATCGGATCGCCGGCCTGGGCCGGCGTGCATGCCACCGCCTCGGGCGCCTCGGGCGTCGCGCGCGGCGCGGTGGCGGCAGACTCCTTGCGGGCGGCACAGCCGCCCAGCATCAGCGCCACGCCCAGGGCGCCGACCAGCGATATAGACACACGACTCATGACTTCCTCGGACCACGCAAAACAAACACGACAGCGCCGCCTGCCGGACTGCCGACGCGACGACAGCACGCACTCTAAAGAGCGGCGACAGACAAAGCAATGGCGCGCGGGGCCTTGTGCAATTGCGCAACAGTTACACCGTGTCCAGATGCTTCCGGCGCCGTATCCGAGGGCCCTGTCCCGGATCATCCGCGGCGAGGCGTGCCTGTCCCCACTGGAACAGGCACACCGCTCTATATGGCGAGGCGGCGCGCCTACAGCGGCAGGCGGACCTCGTGCTTGAGTTCGCGCAGCACCACGATGGTACGGGTCTGGCGGATGCCGGGCAGGTTGAACAGGAAACGGTGCAGGAAGCGGTCGTAGGCCTCCGGGCTCTCGACCAGGATCTTCAACAGGAAATCCGAATCGCCGGTCACGGCATAGCATTCGAGGATTTCCGGCGCATCGCGCACCGAGCGCTCGAACGTTTCCACCGTGCCGGCCGAATGCCGTTCCAGACTGATCTGCGCGAACATGCACCCCTGCAGGCCCACCTTGCTGCGGTCGACCTGCGCGCTGTAGCCGGTGATGACCTTGTTCGCCTCCAGCGCCTTGACGCGCCGCCAGACCGGCGCGGCCGACAACCCCACTGTCTCGGACAGCTGTTGCGCCGAGGCCCGCCCGTCCTCCTGCAACGCCTTCAAAATGCCGATATCGGTCTTGTCCATCGGGTTGCCTCCTGTTTTCGCCACAAACGAAATGTTTGTTTCGCATTATAGGGATTACACGATCCGAAAACGCAATGAATGCCGGGCTCCACGCACCTATCATGGTCGAAAGAACTGGAGCACACGCCATGGACGGCCCCCCCGCGGTCGACCCGCATATCGACCTCGACTATCAACTCGGCGACAACCTCACCCGCACCAGCGGGCGGGTGTTCCTGACCGGCACGCAGGCGCTGGTGCGCATGATGCTGACGCAGCGCCGGCTCGACCGCGACCGCGGCCTGAACACCGCCGGCTTCGTCTCCGGGTATCGCGGCTCGCCGCTGGGCGGCGTCGACATGGCCATGTGGAAGGCCGGGCAGGCGCTGGCGGACAACCAGGTCAGCTTCCTGCCCGGCATCAATGAAGACATGGCGGCCACCGCCGTCATGGGTACGCAACAGGCCGGCGTGCGCGCCGACCGCAAGGTCGATGGCGTGTTCGCCATGTGGTACGGCAAGGGCCCCGGCGTGGATCGCGCCGGCGACGCGCTGCACCACGGCAACGCGGCGGGCGCCTCGCGCCATGGCGGCGTGCTGGTGGTGGTCGGCGACGACCATACCGCCGTCTCCTCGTCCATCCCGCATGCCAGCGAGGCATCGCTGATCGGCTGGCACATGCCCATCGTGCACCCGGCGTCCATCGACGAATACGAGACCTTCGCGCTATGGGGCTGGGCGCTGTCGCGCTACAGCGGCGCATGGGTCGCGTTCAAGGCAGTGTCCGAAACCGTGGAATGCGGCCAGTCGTTCGTGCTCGAGCCGCCGGCCGCCTACGAGATGCCCGACGACCCGGAGCTGCCCGCCGAACAACTGGAATACACCGCGCGCGACTTTCTGTCGCCGGCGGTCGAACTGCGCATGCACCGCCGGTTGCGCGCGGTGCGCGCGTTCGCGCGCCGCCATTCGCTGGACCGGCTGGTCTGCGCGGCCCCGCGCGCCACGCTCGGCATCGTCACGGTGGGCAAGGCGCACCTGGACACCATGGAGGCCCTGCATCGGCTGGGCCTGGACACCGTCGGCGCCCAGGCGCCGGTGCGCATCTACAAGCCCGGCCTGACCTGGCCGCTGGACGGGCCGCGCCTGATCGAATTCGCGCAAGGCCTGCGGCACATCCTGGTCATCGAGGAAAAAGGCGCGGTCGTCGAAAGCCAGATCAAGGACCTGCTGTTCAACCGCCCCAGCGTGGCCGGCAAGACCGGGCTGGATGGCGCCGAGCTGATTCCGGCCGCCGGGCAATTGCGGCCGTCGCTGCTGGCCGCCCCGCTGGCCGCGTGGCTGCGCCGCGCGGGCCATATGCCGGGCGGCGCCGCGCCCGCAGCGTTCGCGTGTCCGGCGCCGCTTTCCAACGACGCCGACGGCATGCGCCGGCGCCCCTACTTCTGTTCGGGCTGTCCGCACAGCACCTCCACCAAGGTGCCCGAAGGCAGCCAGGCGCTGGCCGGCGTGGGCTGCCATTACATGGCGGCCTGGATGGACCGCGACACCGGCGGCCTGACCCAGATGGGCGGCGAAGGCGCCGACTGGATCGGCCTGTCTCCCTATATAGAGATGCCGCACGTGTTCCAGAACATGGGCGAAGGCACGTATTACCACTCGGGCTACCTGGCGATCCGCCAGGCCGTGGCCGCGCGCGCCAACATCACCTACAAGATCCTGTTCAACGACGCCGTGGCCATGACCGGCGGCCAACCGGTCGACGGGCCGATATCGGTGCCGCAGATCTGCCAGCAGCTGCGCGGCGAGAACGTGGCGCGCATCGTCGTCACCACCGACGAGCCGGAAAAATACCGCGGCGTCGCCCTGGGCCCCGGCATCGATGTGCACCACCGCCGCGACCTGGACGCGGTGCAGCGCGAGCTGCGCGCCACGCCCGGCGTCACCGTGCTGATCCACGACCAGACCTGCGCGGCCGAGAAGCGCCGGCGCCGCAAGAAGAACCAGTTCCCGGACCCGCCGCGCCGCCTGCTGATCAACAGCGCCGTCTGCGAGGGCTGCGGCGATTGCGGCGTGCAGTCGAATTGCCTGTCGGTAGTGCCGCTGGAGACCCCTTACGGCCGCAAGCGCGCCATCGACCAGTCCAGCTGCAACAAGGACTATTCGTGCGTGGAGGGATTCTGCCCCAGCTTCGTCTCGGTCATGGGCGGCAAGCCGCGCAAGAGCGCCGCGCCGGCGGCCGACCACGAGCGCCTGCGCGCCCGCATCGCACGGCTGCCCGAGCCGCGCCCGGCGCCGCTGGAGGCGCCGTACCGGCTGCTGGTCGCCGGCATGGGCGGCACCGGCGTGATCACCATTGGCGCCATCGTCTCCATGGCCGCGCACCTGCAAGGCCTGTCGGCCGCCGTGCTGGATCTCACCGGCCTGGCGCAAAAAGGCGGCACCGTGGTCAGCCACATCCGCCTGGCGCCGTCCGGCACGGCCAACGGGCCGGTGCGGCTGGACTGGCAGCAGGCCGATGCCGCCATCCTGTGCGACCCGGTGGCTGCCGTCGCGCCAGATTCACTGGGCGCGCTGCGCCGCGACCATACTCGCACCACCGTCAATACCTATGTGGCGCCGGTATCGGACTTCACCCGCAACCCCGACGCGCCGCTGCGCGCCGACGCCCTGCTGGCGAAGATCCGCCACGCCGCCGGCGAGCACGTCGCGGCCCTGGACGCGCACGCGGCGGCGCAGGCCCTGTTCGGCGACAGCATCCTGTCGAACATGTTCATGCTCGGCCATGCCTGGCAGCGCGGCGACGTGCCGCTCGCGCTGGCCGCGCTGGCGCGCGCCATCGAACTGAACGGCGTGGCCGTGGCGGCCAACCGCGCCGCGTTCGACGCCGGAAGGCTGGCGGCCCACGAGCCGCAATCCATGGCGCAGGCGCTGCGCCCGGCCGCCCAGGTCGTGCAGCTGCACATTCCCGAGTCGTTCGAGCGCGCCGTCGAGCGCCGCGTTGCCGACCTGACCGCCTACCAGAGCGCCGCGTACGCGCAGGCTTATCGCGACCTGGTCGAACAGGTGGCCGCGCGCGAACGCGAGCTGGCGCCGGCAGCCCGCGCGCCACGCCTGGCCATGGCAGTGGCGCGCAGCCTGTTCAAGCTGATGGCCTATAAGGACGAATACGAAGTGGCGCGCCTCTACACCGACGACGCCTTCCGCGCCCAGCTCGACAGCCAGTTCGAGGGCGACTACAGCCTGCGCTTGCACCTGGCCCCGCCGCTGCTGGCCCGCAAGGACCCGCGCACCGGCGCGCCGCGCAAGATCACGCTGGGCCCCCGAACCCTCACCCTGATGAAAGCCCTGGCGCGCCTGAAGGAACTGCGCGGCACGTGGTTCGACCCGTTCGGCCACACCGCCGAGCGGCGCATGGAACGCGCGCTGGTGGCCGAGTACCGCGCCACGGTCATCCAGCTGCTGGCCGGGCTGAGCGTTGACAGGCTGGCGCAAGCGGCTACAATCGCCGCCCTTGCCGAAACCGTGCGCGGCTATGGCCACGTCAAGCAGGCCAGCGTGCGGAAATATCGCGACGAACTGGAGCGGCAGTTGCAGCGCTACCAGGAACCGACCGGCTCGCCGGACGTTTCCCTGCGCCAGACCGCATAGACGCTCATTCAGAGCGATCACTTCGGCGGGCGCGCCTTGCAGGGCGCGCCCGCCGCATTTAGTAACAACTAAATTTGAACTTGTATCGCTCAGTGTCTTGTCCCGGACCCGGACGCTCACTAGAATTAGTGCCATACGAGGGGGTGGTACACTACATCTTGTGGTCGCTAAACACGCTGGACCCACCGGCCACGCACCCCGGACCATTCGTCCACGCGTAGCGATTCCCCTCACACCGAATACTTTTACACCCGGCCAGGCGGCCCGCCTGGCCTTCCTCTACGCTTTTTCGCACAGGAGCTTCCATGCAGACTACGATCGCCTCTGTGACCCGGCCCACGGCCGTGCCGCCCGCCCAATCCGAGACCTCCACCGATCCCAACAGCGGCCAATGGGCCAGCTACAACATCATCCGCCGCAATGGCTCGGTGGTGGGGTTCGAACCCAGCAAGATCGCCATCGCCATGACCAAGGCGTTCCTGGCCGTCAACGGCGGCCAGGGCGCGGCGTCGGCGCGCGTGCGCGAGCTGGTCGAACAGCTGACCGCGCAGGCCGTCAGCGCGCTGGTGCGCAACCGCCCCGCCGGCGGCACCTTCCATATCGAAGACGTGCAGGACCAGGTTGAACTGGCCCTGATGCGCTCGGGCGAGCACGACGTGGCCCGCGCCTACGTGCTGTACCGCGAGCGCCGCGCCCAGGAGCGCGCCGCCGCCGCCGAAGTGCTCGAGAAGAGCTCGCCGGCCGCCGCCCAGGAACCGACCCTCAGCGTGGTCGACAACGGCGTGCGCCGTCCGCTCGACCTGGCTGCGCTGCGCGCCACCATCGAAGCCGCCGGCGAAGGCCTGACGCAATACACGGACACCGAAGCCATCCTGAAGGAAACGGTCAAGAACCTCTACGACGGCGTTCCGGTCGACGAAGTGTTCAAGTCCGCCATCCTGGCCGCGCGCGCGCTGGTCGAAAAGGATCCGGCCTACAGCCAGGTCACCGCCCGCCTGCTGCTGCACACGATCCGCAAGGAAGTGCTGGGCGAGGAAGTGTCGCAGGCCGACATGGCCACCCGCTACGCGGAATACTTCCCCGCCTTCATCCAGCGCGGCATCGAAGGCGGCCTGCTCGACGCCAAGCTGGCCGAATACGACCTGGAGCGCGTGGCCAAGGCCCTGGACGGCCGCCGCGACCTGCAATTCGGCTACCTGGGCCTGCAGACCCTGTACGACCGCTACTTCCTGCACGTGCGCGGCACGCGCATCGAGCTGCCGCAGGTGTTCTTCATGCGCGTGGCCATGGGCCTGGCGCTGCGCGAAGCCGACCGCGAAGCGCGCGCCATCGAGTTCTATGAAATCCTGTCGTCGTTCGACTTCATGAGCTCGACCCCGACGCTGTTCAACTCCGGCACCCTGCACTCGCAGCTGTCGTCGTGCTACCTGACCACGGTGTCGGACGACCTCGAAGGCATCTACGACGCCATCAAGGAAAACGCGCTGCTGGCCAAGTACGCCGGCGGCCTGGGCAACGACTGGACGCCCGTGCGCGCGCTGCGCAGCCACATCAAGGGCACCAACGGCGAAAGCCAGGGCGTGGTGCCGTTCCTCAAGGTGGTCAACGACACCGCCGTCGCGGTCAACCAGGGCGGCAAGCGCAAGGGCGCGGTGTGCACCTACCTGGAAACGTGGCACCTGGACATCGAGGAGTTCCTCGAACTGCGCAAGAACACCGGCGACGAGCGCCGCCGCACCCACGACATGAACACGGCGAACTGGATTCCCGACCTGTTCATGAAGCGCGTGATGGAAAACGGCGAATGGACGCTGTTCTCGCCCTCCGACTGCCCCGACCTGCACGACAAGTACGGCAAGGCCTTCGAACAGGCCTATGCGGGCTACGAAGCCAAGGTCGCCAGCGGCGAACTGAAGCTGTTCAAGAAAATGCCGGCTGTCTCGCTGTGGCGCAAGATGCTGTCGATGCTGTTCGAGACCGGCCATCCGTGGATCACCTTCAAGGATCCGTGCAACATCCGCTCGCCGCAGCAGCACGTGGGCGTGGTGCACAGCTCGAACCTGTGCACCGAGATCACGCTGAACACCAACGCCACCGAAATCGCTGTGTGCAACCTGGGTTCGGTGAACCTGGTGGCGCACATGAAGCCCAGCGCCAACGGCGGCTACGAGCTCGACCACGACAAGCTCAAGCGCACCATCGGCGTGGCCATGCGCATGCTCGACAACGTGATCGACATCAACTACTACGCGGTCGACAAGGCGCGCAACTCCAACGAGCGCCATCGCCCGGTGGGCATGGGCATCATGGGCTTCCAGGATTGCCTGCACGTGATGCGCGTGCCGTATGCGTCGCAGGACGCCATCGACTTCGCGGATCGTTCGATGGAAGCGGTGTGCTATCACGCGTATTGGGCGTCGAGCGAACTCGCGCAAGAGCGCGGCCGCTACCAGTCGTACGAAGGTTCGCTGTGGTCGCGCGGCATCCTGCCGCAAGACACGCTTGCGATGCTGCGCGAAGAGCGCGGCGGCAATGTCGACGTCGATGATTCGAGCTCGCTGGACTGGGATACGTTGCGTTCACGCATCAAAGAACACGGCATGCGCAATTCGAACTGCATCGCAATCGCCCCAACTGCGACGATTTCCAATATCATTGGTGTATCTGCGTGCATCGAACCCACTTTCCAGAACTTGTACGTCAAATCGAATCTCTCCGGCGAGTTCACGGTCGTTAACGATTATCTCGTGCGTGACCTGAAGAAACTCGGTCTCTGGGACGAAGTCATGGTCGCCGACCTCAAGTACTTCGACGGCAGCCTGTCCCGTATCGATCGCGTACCTTCCGAACTTCGCAAGCTCTACGCCACCGCGTTCGAAGTCGAACCGAGCTGGCTGGTGGAGTGCGCCTCGCGCCGCCAGAAGTGGATCGATCAGGCCCAATCGCTCAACATCTACATGTCGGGCGCATCGGGCAAGAAGCTGGACGACACCTACAAGCTGGCGTGGCAGCGTGGCCTGAAGACCACTTACTACCTGCGCACCCTCGGCGCCACCAGCGCCGAGAAGTCGACGGGCCGCGGCGGCGAACTGAACGCCGTCAGCGCCGGCGACCACGGCGCGGGCTCGGCCGTATCCGCAGCACCCGTTTTGCCGGAACCCGAAATCGTCGGGGCGGTTTGCACCATGCGGCCGGGAGACCCCGGCTTCGAAGAGTGCGAAGCCTGCCAATAACCGCCACCGGAAAATTCGATCATGCTTAATTGGGAAGAAGAGAACATCGCCACCAAACCCGCCACCTCGCCCGCGCCCGCGGGCGGGCGGGAAGCCGCGCCCGCCGTGCGGGCCGCGACCGGCGTGTTCGGCGACGCAGCCCTGCCTACGCCCACCGCGCCCCAGCACGCAGCCAGCCTGGGGGCCTCGGACGCCACCGCCGGCCGCGTGAAGGTGGCCGACAAGCGCATCATCAACGGCGAGACCGACGTCAACCAGTTGGTGCCGTTCAAGTACAAGTGGGCCTGGGAAAAATACCTGGCCACCTGCGCCAACCACTGGATGCCGCAGGAAATCAACATGTCGCGCGACATCGCCCTCTGGAAGAACCCCAACGGGCTCACCGAGGACGAACGCCGTATCGTCAAGCGCAACCTGGGCTTCTTCGTGACGGCCGACTCGCTGGCCGCCAACAACATCGTGCTGGGCACCTACCGCCACATCACGGCGCCCGAGTGCCGCCAGTTCCTGCTGCGCCAGGCATTCGAAGAAGCCATCCATACCCACGCTTATCAGTACATCGTCGAAAGCCTGGACCTGGACGAGGCCGAGATCTTCAACGCCTATAACGAAGTCCCGTCCATCCGCGCCAAGGATGAGTTCCTGATTCCGTTCATCGACGCGATCGCGGACCCGAACTTCCATACCGGCACGCCCGAAGCCGATCAGAAACTGCTTAAGTCGCTGATCGTCTTTGCATGCCTGATGGAAGGCCTGTTCTTCTATGTCGGGTTTACGCAGATCCTGGCGCTAGGCCGCCAGAACAAGATGACCGGCGCCGCCGAACAGTACATGTACATCCTGCGCGATGAATCCATGCACTGCAATTTCGGCATCGACCTGATCAACACCATCAAGCTGGAGAATCCGCATTTGTGGACACCGGAGTTCCGCGAAGAAATCCGCGAACTCTTCCGCAAAGCGGTCGAACTCGAATACGCTTACGCCGAAGACACGATGCCGCGCGGCGTGCTGGGCCTGAACGCCCCCATGTTCAAGTCCTACCTGCGCTTCATCGCCAATCGCCGTTGCCAGCAGATCGGTATCGAACCGCTGTTCCCCCAGGAAGAAAACCCCTTCCCGTGGATGGCGGAAATGATCGACCTTAAGAAGGAACGCAACTTTTTTGAAACTCGCGTGATCGAATACCAGACCGGCGGTACGTTGAGCTGGGAATAAGCGTTCATGCCGCTTGCCTGCGCCGGTCGCAGGCAAGCCGGATGTGCCCCGGTGACTGGTGTTCTGACACGTAGAACGTAGCGGTAGGCGACCTCTGGCGAGGCCGCCTATCGGCGCCATTTGAAATGGCTCGCGCCGACGAGGTTGCGGGGGCCATATCAAATGGCTGTGCTGAATTCATTAGCGCAAGCCGCAGTAGCTGTCGCCAGTCAGGGACAGCGGCATGCGCCGATGAATAGCCCGGGTGCAATCCGCCTGTTTTGGGGGTTGCCACACGGGTTTAAGTTCTGGGACCCCTGAACCTAAGGAGCATGACCATGGCAACTGCCAAGAAGGCCGCCAAGAAGGCGGTTAAGAAACCCGCAGCGAAGAAGGCTGCCGCCAAGAAGGCCACTCCGGCCAAGAAAGCTGCGGTCAAGAAAGTCGCTGTGAAGAAAGTCGCCGCCAAGAAACCGGCGGTGAAGAAGGTTGCCGCGAAGAAGCCGGCAGCCAAGAAGGTCGCCAAGAAGGCCGTCGCCAAGAAACCCGCGGCCAAGAAAGTCGCCAAGAAGGCTGTAGCCAAGAAGGCTGTAGCCAAGAAGGCTGTAGCCAAGAAGGCCGTGGCGAAGAAAGCTGTCGCCAAGAAAGCCGTAGCCAAGAAAGCCGTAGCCAAGAAAGCCGTAGCCAAGAAAGCCGTCGCCAAGAAGGCGCCTGCCAAGAAGGCTGCTGCCAAGAAGGCGCCTGCCAAGAAGGCTGCCGCGGCCAGGAAGCCTGCCGCCAAGAAGCCCGCCGCGAAAAAGCCGGCTGCCAAGAAGGCTGCGCCCAAGAAGCCCGCGACGCCTCCTTCGACCGCTGCCGCTCCGGGCGCGAAGACTGCGCTGAACCCCGCTGCGTCGTGGCCGTTCCCGACCGGCGGCCGTCCGTAACGGACCTCTTCGCCAGTTAGCAGCACCTTAAGCCGCCTGGCTCCGCCAGGCGGCTTTTTCCGTCCCGCGCCTTCGCCCGCCTTCGCGGCCCGCGCTATCTTTTGGCGCCCGCCATGCGACAATAAAAGCCGTTATTGTTTGGCGACTGCCCTCATGCTCGGCGACATCATCCGCTTTCTGCTTGAAATCACCTTCACATTGTTCGGCGCGGCCCTGATCCTGCGGGCCTGGATCCATGCCGTACGCCTGCATCCCTTCAATCCGCTGGCACGCGCCATCTACCAGGGGACCAACTGGCTGGTGCTGCCGCTGCGCCGTGTGATACCGGCTACCGGCTCGATAGACTGGACCAGCCTGATCGCGGCCTGGGTGGCTGCGCTGATCTACCTTATCCTGGTCTGGCTGAGCGCCGTGGGCGCCTTGCCGCCGGCCAGCGCCCTGCCCTCGGCCATGGGCTCGGCGCTGCTGATGGTCCTGAAATGGACCCTGAACCTGATGGTGTGGATGACGCTGATCCAGGCGGTGCTGTCGTGGGTCAACCCGCTGTCGCCGCTCATGCCCTTGCTGCAGACGCTGACCGCGCCGCTGCTCGACCCCATCCGGCGCATCCTGCCGCGCACCGCCATCGACTTCTCGCCGCTGGTGCTGCTGATCGGCGCGCAGATCCTGCTGATGATGGTGGCACGCCTGGCCTACGGCATATTCGGCGTCTGAAACGGCGCTACGCCGCCGCCGGAATCGCCGCGTAGATTTCCAGCAGCTTCTTGCGGTCTATCTTGTGGTTGTTCGATACGGGCAAATCCGGACAGGCCACCAGTTCGGACGGCACCATATAGGACGGCAGCCGCCCTGTCAGTTGCGCTTTCCATTGCTGCAGCGCCGCCGGCAACTGGAAGCTGGCCTGTTCCACCGTACGTTGCGCCACGAACCCGATCACCCGCACCGCGGTGCCGTCGGGCCGGCGCAGCACGGCGCAGGCGCCGCCCGCCACGCCCGGCAGGGCATGCAGGGCCGCATCGATTTCCGCCAGCTCGATGCGATAGCCGTTGAGCTTGATCTGGTCGTCCATGCGGCCACGGCAGAACAGCAGCCCATCCTCGCGCATCCGTCCCAGGTCGCCCGTACGAAAGCCGCGGCGCCCGTCATGATGCACGAACAGCTTGGCCTGGTTGAGGTCTGGGCGATTGAGATAGCCGCGCATCACGTGATCGCCGACGATGCAGATTTCATCGTCGGCGACGTACAGCAGGCTGGCGGGCTTGGCGTAGCCGACCGGCAGGGGGTCGTGTTCGGCCAGCACCGCATCGTCGACGACCAGCGCGGTGGTCGCCACCGTGGCCTCGGTCGGACCGTACGTGTTGAGAATCGCCGCCTCGGGGAAGCGCTGGCGCAGCTTGCGCGCCAGCGCCACGGGCAGCGGCTCGCCGCAGAACAGGAATGTGCGCAGCGCCCGCAGTTGCTGCGGCGAGAAATCGCGGTTGGCCAGCTGCTGATGGGCGAACGATGGCGTCGACACCCAGACCGTCACGCCGGATCCAGCCAGGCGCGCCAGCCACTGCTGCGGCGCGGCGATCTGCTCGCGCGCATTCAGTACGCAGGTGCCGCCCGCGGCCAGGGTGCCGAACACCTCGTACATGGACAGATCGAAACTGAAAGGCGCCTGGTTCATGAATACCGGCGCCTCGCCCAGCGCGAGGCCATCGCGCAGCCAATCGCCCAGCAAGGCCACGCTCTCGCGCCCGATCTGCACGCCCTTGGGATCGCCCGTACTGCCCGAGGTGAACATGACGTAGGCCAGGCCCCGTTCGGCCAGCGCTGCGGGCTCGGCCGCGCCGGGCCGGAAGACATCCGCCTGCGTGTCGTACACCGCGGCCGCGCGCACGATCTCCACGATGCGGCGCACGCGCTCGGGCGGGTAGATGGTATCGACGGGCACGAACGGCGCGCCGGCCAGCAAGGCCCCCGCCATGGCGACGAAGAAGGCCGCCTCCTTGTGGCCGTGGATCACCACCGGCACGTCCGGACCGATACCGTGGGCGCGCGCCCGCGCCGCCCACTGGCAGGCCTCTTCCCGCAACGCCTGCCATGTCAGCACGCGATCGCTGCCGACGACCGCGTCGGCCTGCCCGCCGCGGGCATCGGAAACGAATTCGAAACTGCGTAGATCGAAATACATGCCGCGCACTCCCGGCGGATCAGATAGGACTGCGGCCGCTGAACACGTACAGCGCCAACGCGGCCAGGATGAGCGTGAGCGCCCGCCCGGCCCATTGCACCGGCCGGCGCGCCAGGAACGCCTGCAGCGCGGGCCGCGTGCGCGCATGCTGCACCAGCAGGTTGTGCCCCACCGAATAGGCGCCGAACATCAGGCCGCTGACCACGTAATGCAGGGCCAGGCCGTTCCACACGCCCATGGCCAGCAGGGTGGCGAGAATGCCGATGTTCTGCGCGGCCAGCCGGTGGCGGCCGAAAAACGCCGTCTTGCTGAGCGCCTTGTAGATCGGCATGAACACCACATCGCGCAGCCATTCGGACAGGCTGATATGCCAGCGGCGCCAGAAATCCTGCGGATTGGCGCTGGCCAGCGGATTGCGGAAATTGACGGGCAGGGTAAAGCCGAACAGCATGCCCACGCCTATCGCCATGCTGCTGTACCCGGCAAAATCGAAGAACAGGTAGAAACTGTAGAGGCTGGCGTTCAGCGCCACGCCGGTCAGCGAGTAGTCGTGCGCATCCAGGGTGTTCAGGCCGTAGCGCCAGATTGCCTCGGCCACGCCGAACTTCTGGATCACGCCGAAAATCAGCAATTCGAGGCCGGCCAGCCAGGTTTCCAGCGTCACGCCTTCATAGCCGCGCTTCAGGTCGGCCTGGAAGTTGCGCCAGCGGTACATCGGCCCGGCCAGCAGCGTCAGCGGGAAGAACAGGTAGATGCAGTAGTCGAGCGGCGAAATGCGCTCATTGCGGGGCGCGAACAGCAGCACGTCGACAGCCCGGAACGTGGCGAACGACAGCCCCAGCATGCCGGTCATGGTGGTGATGCCGCACTTGAGCAGCAACAGGGGCGCCATGGTCAGCAGCACCGCCGCCCAGGTGGGCAGGTAGCCGCGCCGCATCGCCCACAACGCGGCGCTGGCCACCGCCAGCAGCCCCAGCGGCTGGTATGGCCGGGTCCAGAACACCGCCAGCCATACCGCCAGGCACAGCGCGCCGATCAGGTGGCGGTAGCCCAGCCGCCAGGGCAATCCGAGCGCGCGGTACAGCAGCAGGCCCAGGCCGCCGAACAGTGCGCCGCCGAAGAAAGCAAAGCTGCCGAACAGTTCCATGGCCGTTTCAGAACTGCTGGTACTGGAACTCGACCTTGATCGGTCCGCCACTGCCCGTGGTGGGCTGCGCCTGCAGCACGAACACCAGGATCAGGCCCAGGTACAGGCACAAATGCCAGAAGAAGCGCTTCATCGGGAAAAGAACTCCGCAATGCCCTGGTCGGCGATGGCCCAGCCCAGTTCGGCCAGGTGCATGTCGTCGCGCACCATGCCGGGCTGGAACGGCACGCTGTACATATCCAGGCAGCCCATGCCGTAGCGCGCGCACATGCCCTTGATGGCATCGGCCACCGGGTCGAAGCGCTCGACATCGAGGATCAGCTTGGGATTGAAGGGCTGGATCACGAAATAGGCGCGCACCTTGCGCTGCTGCAGCAGCGCCATGACGCGGGCCAGATCGCCCAGTTCGGGCCGCGTCATGGGCGGCATCTCCGGAAATTCATTGCGCGCCGGCGAGTTCAACGGCGCCAGGTACTGCCGGTAGTAGTCGTCGCGCACATCGTAGGGGTTGTGCCCGCCCAGTTCCGCTTCGATACCGCGCGCCTGGCCCAGCAGGTCGTGCCAGCGCCCCGCATCCAGGCGGGCCGCCGCCGGCCAGCTCACATACTTGTGCGCCGGCACGGCCAGGGGGCTGCGCGGCCGGTCGGGCGCGCGCTCGCCGCGGCTGTTCCACCACAGCGCGATCTTGTCCTTGAGCTCGGCCACCTGGCCGTTGGCGATCAGCCAGAGCAGCCCCCAGTTGGCGTTGTCGGCGATCCAGTCCTGCATCTGTTCGCGCGTGGCGGGCTTGTCCCACAGGCGGTCCCACACCGGCCCGGTGACGTGCTCGGCGAAGGCCGAGCGCGGCAGTTGCCCGCCCGAGGCGAACCAGGCCGGCGACACCATGATCACCAGGCGCGTATTCGGCGTGAGGGAATCGGCCACCGCCTCCAGCACGCTGACGATGCCATACGACTGGAACATGGCATGGCCGTACGCCAGGGTCGGCACCTTCAGTTCCTGCGGAAAGAATCGATAGGGCACGAAGCGCAGATCATGGCTGGACAGTTCGGACGAACCCAGCACGACCAGGGTGCCATCGGCCAGCGCGTTGCCCAGCCGGTTCAGGTTGACGTTCTGCGTGCCCCAGTCCGGGCCGAGATTGGGCAGATAGTTGTCGCGCACCGACGCCACGCTGGAATGCGGGTGCACCAACGCACTGAGCGCGCCATCGGCGCCCCAGTACAGGCCCAGCGACAGCGCGACGGCGCTTGCCATCGCGGCCAGGTGGGACAGCAGGCGGCTATTGCGAATTGGCAGCGACATAGCCGGCAAGCGTGCGGACCGACTGTAGGTGTTCGGCGATTTCAGGCGCCGGGATACTGCATCCGTACTCCGACTCGACGGCCAGCGTGATGTCGACCGCGGCCAGCGAATCGACCAGGCCGGAAGAGATCAGGGCAGTGTCGGGGGTGACTTTCTTGAGGATGATCGACTCGACGATGTCGGCGATCCGGGTGTGCAGTTCTTGCTCGGTGTGCATGGCTGGTCAGTGTGCAGGTTGCCTCGTCAGGCATATACACCCCGCCCCCAGAGTTTCGAGCGCGACTATACTTTCCGGATTCTGACGGCCGCCTGAAAAAACATCGGCGGTCACAAAAATACCCCCTTCCCCGGGTGCCTGTCCCCGCCGGGGGACAGGCGCCTGCAAGATTTCATGGCATCTGCCCGTGCGTGTGCCTGTCCCCGCCGGGACAGGCACACTGCCGTACGCCATGGGGGACAGGCACCCGCCGACTCCCGGCCCGCCGCCGCAAAAAAAAACGCCCGCGTGAAGCGGGCGTCTTGCCGGAAGCAGCGGGCGATCAATACGGTGTCACGCGGGTCGGGCCCGCGCCGCTGATGACCTGCACGCGCTGCCCCACGCTGATGGGCACGTCGGCTTCCTGCGCCACGACCCGGGTTTCGCCGTTGTCCAGGCGCACCGTGATTTCGTAGCCGGAGGACTTGCCCGCGCGGTTCTCGATGGCGTTGCCCGCCAGCGCGCCGAGGATGACGCCGCCCACCGTGGCGATGGTGCGGCCGGTGCCGCCGCCGACGGCATTGCCCGCTACCCCGCCCAGCGCGCCACCGGCCACCATGCCGACGCCGCTGGACTTGTCGTTCTGGATGGTGATCGGACGCACGCCGGTGACCGTGCCGGTGCGCACGATCTGCTCGCGCTGCGCCTGGCCGTACGTGTACACCCCACTCGATGCGCTGGGATTGGCGCAGCCGGCCAGAACGGCCACCGAGCCGGCAACCGCCGCTACCGCCAGCAGGCGGCGGGCGCGCCCGGCAACTACAGAGGGGGAATGCATATAGTTCATTGAAGCTCCTCGATCGGACTTACCGATGATCCTCGATCATACTCTGCCCCCGGATTTTGCTGGCCGGGGTGAGCGAAACAGGGTGCTACTGACACAGCCTCATTATTACAAATCGACATGCCTGCAGCGCGCTGGTTGGATCGTCCGCCGCGGCCAGGGTTCCCCTGCCCGTCTCAGTCCGGCAGGCCGATACCGTAGTTCGCGCGCATCAGGGCGTCGATCTCGCTGCGCGACGGCGCATGGTTCTGCGGGCCGCGCGAGGCAATCTTGATCGCGCCCATCAGGTTGCCCAGGCGGCAGCTGTCCGCCCAGCCCCAGCCGCTGGTCAGGCCGTAAAGCAGGCCGGCGCGGTGGGCATCGCCACAGCCGGTGGGGTCGACCACCGCCTGCGCCTGCACCGGCGCGACCTCGATGGTCTGCCCGCCGGCCATCACCGTGGCGCCGTGCGCGCCGCGCGTGACCACCGCGGCCCGCAGCCCGCTGGCGATCTCGGCCAGGCTGCGGCCGGTGCGCTGCTCGACCACGCCGGCTTCATAGTCGTTGACGGTCAGCGCCTGGGCCAGCTTGAGCATGCGCTCCAGGTCCGCGCCGTCGAACAGCGGCATGGCTTGCCCGAGGTCGAAAATGAACGGAATGCCGCGCGCGTGGAGACGCTCGGCGTGGGCGAACATGCCGGCCTTGGAGTCCGGCGCGATGATGGCCCAGGCGGCCTGCGCGTCGCTGAGGTCGTTGCCCGAGGAAAACTCCATCGCGCCGGGGTGGAAGGCAGCGATCTGGTTGTCTTCGAGGTCGGTGGTGATGAAGCACTGCGCGGTGAACGTGCCGGGCACGACCTGGATGCGCGATACGTCGATGCCCAGTCCGGACAGGCGCGCCAGGTATTCGCCGGCATCCTCGCCCACCGTCGCCACCGGCACCGGCTGGCCGCCCAGCAGCTTGAGGTTGTAGGCAATGTTGCCGGCGCAGCCACCGTACTCCTTGCGCATGGCGGGCACCAGGAACGAAACGCTCAATGATTGAATGCGCTCGGCAAGGATGTGTTCTTTGAAACGGCCTTCGAACACCGCGATCGTGTCGAACGCCATCGAGCCGCATACAAGTACGGGAGCCGTCATGCTGGAGTCCTTCATGGGAAGAATTTATCGAGTTGGTAGCCATTGACCTGCAGCCCGGCCACTTCGACCGGGATGGCAAGGTTGATTTCGCTGCCGGCCGCGAACGCGGGCCCGGCCTGCGAGGGCAGGTAATCCTGGGGCAGAATGATTTTGCGCGCCACGACGGTATCGGAGATATCGGTCAGATCGAGCACCAGCGCCGGCCATTCCTGGGGCCGGTCGTAGCGGTTGCGCAGCACCACGTTCAGCGTCAGCCGGGTGCGGGCGTCGTCGCCCTGCGCGGCGCCGGCGGCCGGCCGCAGCGACGATGACGTGATGGAAATGCGTTCGATGCGGCGCGCATGGCCCACGCTGCATTGCAGCGGCACGCAGGCTTGTTCGAGCACCGGCCGCAAGGCCGGCGCGGCGCCGGCGATGGCGCCGCGATAGACGTAGACCAGCTGCGCGGCCAGCGCCAGCACGCCCAGCACACAGGCGTAGGCCCACAGGCGCCGCACCAGCTGGCGCGCCTGGATGCGGTCATCGTCGAGGAACTCGGGCGGCGTACGGCCGCTGTCGACGGCGTTGGAATAGCGCGTACGGACTTCGCCGGGCACCTGCACCGCATCCTCGGCGTCGGCCGCAGCGCAGGCCGTGGCCGTGCGGCCGATCCGGAACGCCGGCTCCCGGTCGTCGTGCGCCGGATCGCGCGGCAATATCGGACGCCAGCCGGCCTCTGCGGACTCGGGGCGCGGCGCCGCGTCCCAATCGGCCTCGTCTTCGGGCGCGCCATCGGCCATCGCGTCGGGTTCGTCTTCGTCCACGGGCGGGGCGTCGCCGCGTTGCATGTCGGCGCGGCCACGCAGTACGGCCGGCGGCGCCTGGGTGGCCGGGGCCGCCGGCTCGGACGCCGCCCGATGGGCGTAAGGCGGATCGAAGGGCGGATCGGACGGCGGCGCGGACGGGACCGGCGGCGCTGCGGCGCGCGGCGCGCCGGCATCGGGCGCCGGGACCAGGCAGGCCCGGCCATCGAACACCGTGGCGCATTCGCCGCAGCGCACCAGCCCGTTGCGTACACGCAGTTGGTCGGCCACCACCCTGAAGGCGGCGCCACATTGCGGACAACGGGTGGTCAGCGCCATGAGACGGCCTCCTGCCCGCGGCCGCTCAGGCCTTTACGCCATGCAGGCAGACCCAGCCGTCGCGCTCGCGCCAGACGGACATGGTCAGCCAGGGCGCATAGGCCGCGGCCACTTCGTCGGCCTGGCGCTCGAGCACGCCCGAGAGCACCAGATGGCCGCCCGGCGCGACGCGCCCGGCCAGCATGGGCGCCAGCACCTTGAGCGGATTGGAGAGGATGTTCGCCACCACGACCTGGAACTCGCCGGCCGGCAGCGCATCGGGCAGCATGGCCTGCAGGCGTACCTGGTTGACCTCGGCATTGTCGACGGTGGACTGCACGGCCTGCGGATCGATGTCCACCGCCACGGTCTCGCCCGCGCCCAGCTTGCGCGCGGCAATGGCCAGGATGCCCGAGCCGCAGCCGTAGTCCAGCAAGCGCGCGCCGGCGGGCAGCTCGGCTTCCAGCCAGGCCAGGCACAAATGGGTGGTGGGATGGCTGCCGGTGCCGAACGCCAGGCCCGGATCGAGTTCGATATGAATCGCGTCGCGCGCGGCGTCGGGCGCCAGGCCCGGCACGGCGGGGTCGTCGCGGTGCCAGCTGGGCACGATCCAGAGCCGCTCCGAAATCGGGATGGGGCCGAACTGCGACTGGGTCAGGCGCACCCAGTCGGCGTCCGGCACCTCGCGCAGGGACCAGCCATGCGCCAGCGCCGGATCCAGCCCGGCGGCGGCGATGGCCTGTTCGAGGATCTGCGCCGGATCGGCGCCGCCGGGCAGCAAGGCCACCACGCAATTGCGTTCCCAGGCCTGGACCTGCGGCTCGGTGCCCGGCTCGCCGAACAGCGGCCGCTCGGCCTCGGTGCCGAGGTCGGCGTCCTCCACCGAGACGGACAGCACGCCGGCCTCCAGCAGCGCATCGGACAGCGCGTCGGCCTGCGCCTCGCGGCAATTTAGGACCAGTTCACGCATGACTAGGATTTCCGTGAATCAGGGCCGCTGCGCCAGTTTGTGCTCCAGATAATGGATGCTGGTGCCGCCCTCGATGAAGCGCGCATCCTGCAGCAGTTCGCGATGCAGCGGGATGTTGGTGGAAATGCCCTCGACCACCATCTCGGACAGGGCGATGCGCATGCGCGCCAGCGCCTGTTCGCGCGTGTCGCCATAGGTGATGACCTTGGCGATCATCGAATCGTAGTTGGGCGGAACGAAGTAGCCGTTGAAGGCGTGCGAATCGATGCGCACGCCGGGGCCGCCCGGCACATGCCAGTTGGTGATGCGGCCCGGGCTGGGCACGAAACGGAACGGATCCTCGGCGTTGATCCGGCATTCCAGGGCATGGCCCTTGAACTGGATGTCGCGCTGGCGCAGCGTGAACTTCTCGCCGGCGGCGATCAGAATCTGCTGCTGGACCACGTCCACGCCGGTGATCAGTTCGGTGACCGGGTGCTCGACCTGGATACGGGTGTTCATTTCGATGAAATAGAACTCGCCGTTCTCGTACAGGAACTCGAACGTGCCCGCGCCGCGGTAGCCCATCTTGCGGCACGCGTCGGCGCAACGATCGCCGATGCGTTCGATCAGCCGGCGCGGAATGCCGGGCGCCGGCGCCTCTTCGATGACTTTCTGGTGGCGGCGCTGCATCGAGCAGTCGCGCTCGCCCAGCCACACGGCGTTGCGGCCGCCGTCGGCCAGCACCTGGATCTCCACGTGGCGCGGATTCTCCAGGAACTTCTCCAGATAGACTTCGGGATTGTTGAACGCCGCGCCGGCTTCCGAGCGCGTCATGTTGACCGCGTTCAGCAGCGCAGCTTCGGTGTACACCACGCGCATGCCGCGCCCGCCGCCGCCGCCGGAAGCCTTGATGATGACCGGATAGCCCACTTCGCGCGCGATGCGCAGGATCTCCTGCGGATCGTCCGGCAAGGCGCCCTCCGACCCCGGCACGACCGGCACGCCGGCCTCGATCATGGCGCGCTTGGCGCTGACCTTGTCGCCCATCTGGCGGATGGTTTCGGGACGCGGGCCGATGAAGACGAAGCCGCTCTTTTCGACGCGCTCGGCAAAATCGGCGTTCTCGGCCAGAAAGCCGTAGCCCGGGTGGATCGCCTCGGCGTCGGTCACCTCGGCCGCCGAGATCAGGGCCGGCATGTTGAGGTAGCTCTCGCGCGACGGCGCCGGGCCGATGCAGACCGACTCGTCGGCCAGGCGCACATACTTGGCGGTGCGGTCGGCCTCGGAGTGCACGACGACGGTTTTGATGCCCAGCTCGCGGCAGGCGCGCTGGATCCGCAGGGCGATCTCGCCGCGATTGGCGATCAGGATCTTTTCAAACATGTTGACCTATCAGCCAATAATGAACAGCGGCTGGCCGTACTCGACCGGCTCACCGTTCTCGACCAGGATTTCTTTGATCACGCCAGCCTTGTCGGCTTCGATCTCGTTGAGCAGCTTCATCGCCTCGATGATGCACAGCGGGTCGCCTTCCTTGACCGACTGCCCGACATCGACGAAAGGCGCGGCGCCGGGATTGGGCGCGCGGTAGAAGGTGCCGACCATGGGCGCCTTGACCACATGGCCCTGCGGCGCCGCGGGCGCCGCCTCGGCGGCGGGCGCGGCAGCCGCCGCAGGAGCGGCGGCCGGGGCGACGGCCTCGGGCATGTGATAGGCAACCGGCCGCAGGGCTTGCGAGAACTTGACGATGCGAACCTTGCCTTCGCCTTCGGTGATTTCAAGCTCGGCGATACCCGATTCAGCCACGAGGTCGATCAGGGTTTTGAGTTTTCGGAGGTCCATAGAAGCTGCTTCCCGATTGTGTTTTGGCCGCGCCCGTACTTCCGGGCCGCGTCAGATTGCTGTAGATGTGAGAGATGCCGGGGCGAGGATCAGTGGCGCGCCGCGTAGCGCAGCGCCGCCTCGTAGCCATCGGCGCCCAGGCCGGTAATCAGGCCTATCGCCAGATCGGACAGATAAGAATGCTGCCGGAATGAATCGCGCTTATACAGGTTGGACAAATGTACTTCAATAAACGGTATGGCCACCGCCGCCAGCGCATCGCGGATCGCGACACTGGTGTGCGTGTAGGCGGCCGCGTTGATGATGATGAAATCGGTACCGTCGGCCGCCGCTGCCTGGATGCGCTCGACCAGCGCACCTTCGTGATTGCTTTGCCACGAGGTCAGCGCCACGCCGAGCTGGCCGGCCAGCGCCGCCAAGCCCTGGTCGATCTGCGCCAGCGTCAGGCTGCCGTAGATATGAGGCTCCCGGGTGCCGAGCAGATTCAGGTTGGGACCATGCAAAACAAGAATGCGTTGCGCCATGGAGCTTGCCAAACTGTTGGCAATACGAGCGATAAACCGCCTTTTTAACGCCAAAACGGCCTATTTGTCCAACCGAATTCAAGCTGACAGGCCGGCCACGCTGCGATCCAGGTCATCGTAGACAATCTGGCCCAGAATTTTGCGCTTCATGCTGCCATCTGCCGACAAAAGCAGCGTAAAAGGCAGACCGCCACTAGGGTTGCCCAGGCTGCGCAGGGTATCGATGGCGCCCGCACCCATTACCAGCAAGGGATAGGACACGGGGATTTTCTCGACGAATTTGCGCATATTGTCGGCAGTATCGACGCCGATACCCACAAACCGTACCTGCGGATATTTTTTCTGCAGGGCGTCCAGTTCGGGCATTTCCTTGACGCAGGGTGCGCACCAGGTAGCCCAGAAATTGACCACCAGGGGCTGGCCGCCCCAGTCGGCCAGCTTGCGCGGCGTGCCCTGCAGATCGGGCAGGGCGAGCTGGCGCAGCTGCGCCAGCGGGTCGCCGGCGCCTTCGGCCGGCGCAGCCGCCGACGGCGCCGGGCGCGCGTTGCGGCGCTCGGCCAGGAAATACCCGCCGGAGGCGGCGGCTGCCGCGGCCACGCCAGCGTACAGAAAAAGACGACGATTCATGGCGCGATCATAACAATGCGCGCGCGCCGGGGATACCGGCGCGCCCCGCGCCAGCCTCTACAATGCCGCACAGGAGAACACCATGCACCTGCATATTCTTGGTATTTGCGGCACTTTCATGGGTGGCCTGGCGCTGATCGCGCGCTCGGCCGGCCACAAGGTCACCGGCTGCGACGCCGGCGTCTACCCCCCGATGAGCACCCAGCTGGCCGAGCAGGGCATCGAGCTGATCGAAGGCTTCGGCGCCGACCAGCTGGCGCTGGCCCCCGACCTGTTCGTGATCGGCAACGTGGTCAGCCGCGGCAACCCGCTGATGGAAGCCATCCTGGACAGCGGCGCCCGCTATATATCCGGCCCGCAATGGCTGGGCGAGCACATCCTGCCCGGCGCGCACGTGCTGGCCGTGGCCGGCACCCACGGCAAGACCACTACCAGCTCCATGCTGGCCTGGATCCTGCAATGCGCGCAACGCCAGCCCAACTTCCTGATCGGCGGCGTCGCGCCCGACCTGCAGGTGTCGGCGCGCTACGCGCCTGGCGCCCGCCCCTTCGTGATCGAGGCCGACGAGTACGACACGGCCTTTTTCGACAAGCGCTCGAAGTTCGTGCACTACCGGCCGCGCACCGCCATCCTGAACAACCTGGAATACGATCACGCCGACATCTTCCCCGATCTGGCCGCCATCGAGACCCAGTTCCATCACCTGGTGCGCACGGTGCCGTCCAACGGCCAGCTGGTGCTGCCGACCGACGCGCCGGCGCTCGAACGCGTGCTCGAGCGCGGCTGCTGGACCCCGGTGGCGCGTTTCGGCCCCGGCGGCCAATGGCAGGCCGGCCCCGCCGATGAGCAAGGCGCCTTCGAAGTCAGCGTGGACGGCCGCGATGCCGGCACGGTGCGCTGGACGCTGGGCGGCGAGCACAACCGCCGCAACGCCCTGGCGGCGCTGGCGGCGGCCCGGCACGCGGGCGTGGCGCCGGCCGAAGGCATCGAGGCGCTGTCGCGCTTTGGCGGCGTCAAGCGCCGCATGGAACTGCGCGGCACGGTCAACGGCATACGCGTCTACGACGATTTCGCGCACCATCCCACCGCCATCGCCACCACCATCGAGGGGCTGCGCCGGCAGGTAGGCGCGGCCCGCATCCTGGCCGTGCTCGAGCCGCGCTCGAACACCATGAAGCTGGGCACGATGGCGGCGCGCCTGCCCGAGGCGCTGGCCGGCGCCGACCTGGTGTTCTGCTTCGGCGATCACGCCGGCAAGCACGCGCTGGGCTGGGACCCGGCCCGGGTGCTGGCGCCGCTGGGCGAACGCGCCGCCGGCTACGACGACCTGCCGGCGCTGGTGCGCGCAGTCGCGGCGGCGGCCCGGCCGGGCGACCATGTGCTGGTCATGAGCAATGGCGGCTTCGGCGGCGTGCACGGCAAGCTGCTCGACGCCCTGGCCCAACCCCGCTGAAGGCGCCGCGATGCCCATCCTGTACCTGCACGGTTTCCGTTCTTCGCCCGACTCGTTCAAGGCGCGCCTGCTGGCGCAGGCCATGCACCAACGCGGCCTGGCCGGCCAATGGCAATGCCCGCAACTGCCGGCCAGCCCGCGGCAGGCCGCCGAGCTGGCGCTGGCGCTGGCCCGGGAGCAACTGGCCGGGCAGCAGGATCCCCGCCGGCTGACAGTGATCGGCTCGTCGCTGGGCGGCTATTACGCCACCTGGCTGGCCGAACGGCTGGGCTGCCAGGCCGTGCTGCTGAACCCGGCGGTGCAGGCGGCGCGCGATCTGGCCACCCAGGTCGGCGAACATCGCATGTATCATTCCGACGCGCCGTTCCACTTCCTGCCCGAGTATGTCGAGGAACTGCGCGCCCTGTACGCGGACCCGCTCACCCATCCCGAACGCTACTTCCTGGTGGCGGCCACGGGCGACGAGGTGCTGGACTGGCGGGAGATGCGCGATCGCTACCCCGGCTGCCGCCAGCGTATCGTGCAGGGCGGCGACCACGGCCTGTCGGACTTCCCGCGCTGGATGCCCGAGGTCCTTGAATTTGCCCTGGGTTCGCCCCACTGATTATTAATATACGGATAGGCCGCAATGTGCCGGGGCGCTCCTGACGCCGCCGCGCCCGATGGATTCTCACTATGTACGTGTTTTACGACGACGACGGCGGCTTCAAGGCCGGCAATATCCTGTCCGAGACCGACGCCAGCCTGCAGGTTGAGTCGGAAACGGGCAAGCGCAGCAAGATCAAGCGCGCCAGCACCCTGTTCACCTTCGCGGCGCCGGAGCCGGCCGCGCTGATGGCCCAGGCGGCCACGCTGGCCGAGGACATCGACCTGCAGTTCCTCTGGGAGTGCGCGCCGCAGGAGGAATTCGACGCGCCCGCGCTGGCGGCCGAGTACTTCGGCCACGCCCCCGGCCCGGTCGAGCAGGCCGCCCTGCTGATGCGCCTGCACGGCGCGCCGGCCTATTTCCATCGCCGCGGCAAGGGCCGCTACCGCCCGGCCCCGCCCGACATCCTGGCCGCCGCCCTGGCCGCGCTGGAGAAAAAGCGCCTGCAGGCCGAACAGCAGCAGCAGTGGATCGACGAAATGGCCCAGGGCCGCCTGCCCGAGGCCATCGCCCTGGCGGCCGAATCGCTGCTGGTGCGTCCGGACAAGAATTCGATGCAGTGGAAGGCGTTCGACGCCGCCTGCACCCAGCTGCAGAAGACGCCCGAGCGCCTGCTGCTGGACCTGGGCGCCTGGCCGCATCCGCTGGCGCTGCACAAGCGGCGCTTCCTGGCCGTGAACTTCCCCAGGGGCGTGGGATTTCCGGCCATGGACGTGCCGTCGATCGAACGCGAACTGCCGCTGGCCGAGGGCGAGATCTACTCGGTCGACGACATCACCACCACCGAGATCGACGACGCGCTGTCGGTCAGCGCCCTGCCCGACGGCAAGATCCGCGTCGGCATCCACGTCGCCGCGCCCGGACTGGCCATTACGCGCGGCAGCGAACACGACAAGCTGGCGCGCACCCGCCTGTCCACGGTCTACATGCCGGGCGAGAAGATTCCGATGCAGCCCGACAATGTGATCCAGGCGTTTTCGCTGGACGCGGGCCGGCCGGTGCCGGCCGTGTCGCTGTATGTCACGGCCGACCCGCGCACCGGCGCGATCGAAGCCTCGGAAACCCGCCTGGAACGCATCGTGGTGCGCGAGAACCTGCGCCACAACGACCTGGACGCGCAGATTTCCGAAGCCGCGCTGGCCGATCCGGACGCCCCCCTGGCTTATGGCCACTGGCTGCGGCCGCTGTGGCAGCTGGCGCAGGCGCTGGGCGCGCAGCGCGAAGCCGTGCGCGGCAAGCCCGAAAACAATACGCGGGTCGAATACAGCTTCTACCTGGACGGCAGCCCGGACGACCCGGATACCCCGGTGCGGCTGGTGCCGCGCCAGCGCAACGCGCCGCTGGACCGTATGGTGGCCGAGTACATGATCCTGGCCAACAACATCTGGGGCGGCCTGCTGAACCAGCACGGCGTGCCGGGCATCTACCGCTCGCAGCAGGCCGGCCGGGTACGCATGAGCACGCAGGCGCTGCCGCACGAAGCGATCGGCGTGCCGCAATATGCCTGGAGCACCTCGCCGCTGCGCCGCTATGTCGACCTGGTCAACCAGTGGCAATTGATCGCGGCCGTCGAGCACGGCGTGTCGGCGCGCCTGGTGGCGCCCTTCAAGCCGCGCGACGCCGACCTCTATGCCATCATCGGCGCGTTCGACGCGCAGTATGCAGCCTGGGCTGATTTCCAGAACGCCATGGAGCGCTATTGGTGCATGCGCTGGCTCAAGCAGCAGGGAATCAGCCGCACGACCGCCCACGTGCTGCGCGAGGACCTGGTGCGCCTGGCCAACGCGCCGCTGGTCACGCGCGTGGGCGGCCTGCCCGAGCCGGAACGCGGCGCGGCGGTGCAGATCGACATCATGAATATGGACGAACTGGCGCTGGAGCTGGACTGCCGCTACCTGGGGCCGGCGGACTGAGATCACGCCGCGCGCCGGTTCGCCCTAAAATGCACGGGTGCGACGCTCCGCTTCCTCCTCTTCGATCCTGACGCGCTTCTGGCGCTGGCTGGGCGCCCCCGCCCAGCACTACCTGCTGGTCGGCACGGCCATCTCGCTGCTGGTGCACGCCGGCGCGCTGGCTTGGCGCTTCGCCGGGCCAGCGCCCGCGCGCCCCCAGGCCTCGACGCTGGAGATCGTGCTGGTCAACGCCCGCACCGACAGCGCGCCGGTCACGGCGCAGGTGCTCGCGCAAAGCCAGGTCGATGGCGGCGGCAACGCCGCGCGCGGGCTGGCCGCCACGCCGCTGCCGCAGACCGGCCGCAACGCCGAGACCATCGTGCTGGAAGCCATGCGCAAGCGCCAGGCGCAACTGGAGGCCGAGCAGGACCGGCTGCTGACGCAGCTGCAGTCGCAGGCCAGGACCGGCCAGGAGCGCCAGCCGGTGCACCCATGGCCGGACGCCTCCGAACCCGGGCTGGACCCGCGCGAACAACCCGGCGTGATCCAGAACGCCCAGATCGCCACGCTGGCCAGCCGGGTGCAAGCCTACAACGCCCAGCCGCGCAAGGAATTCGTGGCCCCGGCCGCCCAGGCCTCGCGCCATGCCGCCTACCTGGACGCCTGGCGCACCCGCATCGAAACCATCGGCACGCGCCATTACCCCGAAGACGCGCGCGGCCGCATCTACGGCTCGCTGCGCATCACCGTCACGGTGCGCGCCGACGGCAGCCTGGCCGATTTCGAGATCGACCAGCCCTCGCCGCACGCCGTGCTGAACCAGGCGGCGCGCCGCATCGTGCAGATGGCCGCGCCATTCCCGCCGTTCCCGCCCGAGATGGCGCGCGACACCGACGTGCTGGTCATCACGCGCACCTGGCATTTCGTCAACGACTCCCTGGAAACGACCGCCCCATGACCCTGCCGGCCTCTCCGCCCCGCTATGCCGTCATCGGCAATCCGATCGCGCACAGCCGCTCGCCGCAGATCCACGCCATGTTCTCGGCCCAGACCGGCCGCCCGCTGCGCTACGAGCGGCTGCTGGCGCCCGTGGACGGCTTCCTGCCCACCGTGCAGGCCTTCCGCGAGAGCGGCGGGCTGGGCCTGAACGTGACCGTGCCCTTCAAGCTGGAAGCCTACGCGCTGGCCGAGGCGCGCCTGTCCGAGCGGGCGCGGCTGGCCGGCGCCGTCAATACCTTGTCGTGGCGCGACGGCGCCTGGCACGGCTGCAATACCGACGGCGTCGGGCTGGTCAACGACCTGCTGCGCCTGGGCGTGGCGCTGGCCGGCGCGCGGGTGCTGCTGGTGGGCGCCGGCGGCGCCGCGCGCGGCGTACTGCAGCCGCTGGCCGCGGCCGGCTGCGCCCGCATCCATATCGTCAACCGTACCGCCGCGCGCGCCGCCGAGCTGGCGGCCGCCTGGCGCGCCGCGGCGCCGCGCACCGGCACGCAGGTCAGCGCCGGCGCCCTGGCCCAGGCCGCCGAACCCGGCGGCTGGGACGTGGCCATCAACGCCACGGCCAGCAGCCTGCAGGACGCGGCGCCGGACCTGCCCGGCGGCCTGTACGCGCCCGACGCCCTGGCCTACGACATGATGTACGGCGCGCGGCCCACCGCCTTCATGCGCCAGGCCGAGGCCGACGGCGCGGCGCGCTGCGCCGACGGCCTGGGCATGCTGGTCGGCCAGGCCGCCGAGAGCTTCCATATCTGGCACGGCGTGCGGCCCGACCCCGGGCCGGTGCTGCTGGCCCTGCGCACCGAACTGCTGGCCGCGGGCTAGCCGCAATCCGCCGCCCGCCCATGCCCAAGCCCACCGCGCGCCGCCTGAACTGGTTCCGGGTCATCACCGCCGTCATCATGGCGGTGCTGTGCATCGCCATCCTGTACCAATTGTGGATGTTCTCCCTGGTGGTCTGGTACGCCTACCGCGACCCGGGCAGCAGCGCCATCATGCGGCAGGAGCTGGCGCGCCTGCGCGAACGCGACCCCGAGGCCGAGCTGAAGTACCAGTGGGTGCCCTACGACCGCATCAGCAATACGCTCAAGCAGGCGGTCGTGGCGTCCGAGGACGCCAACTTCACCGAGCACGACGGCGTCGAGTGGGATGCCATCCGCAAGGCCTGGGAATACAACCAGCGGCAGGCCGAACGCGGCCGCACCAAGATGCGCGGCGGCTCGACCATCACCCAGCAACTGGCCAAGAACCTGTTCCTGTCCGGGTCGCGCAGCTACCTGCGCAAGGGCCAGGAACTGGTGCTTGCCTACATGATCGAGCATGTCATGCCCAAGGAGCGCATCCTGGAGCTGTACCTGAATGTCGCGGAATGGGGCGTGGGGGTGTTCGGCGCCGAGGCGGCGGCCCGGCATTATTACAATACCAGCGCGGCGCGGCTGGGCGCAGGCCAGGCGGCCAGGCTGGCTGCCATGCTGCCCAATCCCCGCTACTATGACCGCCACCGCAACACCGGTTACCTGAACTCGCGCACCGCCACGCTGACACGCCGCATGCGCATGGTCGAGATTCCCTGACCAGGAGTGCGGGCCCCGGTTACCCGGGGCTGCGCCAACCGCCGCGTTTTTGTTAACCTGTCACGTTTCCGCGCTTTATCTGCCGCATCACCCACCATGCGTACCGCACGCCGCTATCTGGCTCGTGAAATCTACCGCTCCTGTGCAGTGGTCCTGCTGGCCCTGCTGGGGCTGTTCACGTTTTTCGCGCTGGTCGACGACCTGGACAACGTGGGCGACAAGTTCAGCATGCTGGCGCTGTTCTACATGCAGGCGCTGGCCCTGCCCACCCGGCTGTACGATCTGCTGCCCATCGGCCTGCTGATCGGCGCGATCCTGGCGCTGGCCGGCCTGGCGCAGCGCAACGAGCTGGTCATCCTGCGCGTCTCGGGGGTCAGCGGCATGCGGCTGCTGGGCATGCTGTGGGTCATTACCATTCCGCTGATGATAGGCGCGACGCTGCTGTCCGAATTCGTCACGCCGGCGGCCGAGATCAAGAGCGGCGAGGCCGACCTGACGTTCCGCGGCAAGGCCGGCGGCGGGCGCCTCAACAGCGGCTACTGGTTCAAGGAACCCACCCCGCAGAACGGCACCCGCATCATCAATATCAAGACCCTGCTGGCCGACGGCCAGGTCAAGGACGTCACGCTGTACGAGTTCCGCTCCGACCTGGAAATGACCGCGCTGTGGACCGCGCCCAACGGCCGGTTCAGCCGCGGCGACCTGGTGCTCACCGACGTCAGCGAAACCCGCATCGACGAGCACGCCCCGTCGGCCCTGGCCGACGCCAAGCAGCCCAAGGAGCTGCCGGCGCGGGTCACCAAGGTGCCCGAACTCAAGCTGGACACGACGCTCAGCCCCGAGCGCCTGCTGGCGCGGGTGCTCACGCCCGAACGCATGTCGGCGCTGACCCTGGTCGACTACATCGAATACCTGCGCCACAACCAGCTGCAATACGACCGCCAGGTCGTGGCGCTGTGGCGCAAGCTGGTCTATCCGTTTACCCTGTTGGTAATGATCACCGTCGCGGCGCCCATCGGCTTCATGCAGACCCGCCGCGGCGGCGTGGGCGCCAAAGTCTTCATCGGCATCCTGCTGGGCGTGGGCTTCTTCATGCTGAACCAGCTCGCGCTGAACGTCGGCATGCTCAGCCGCTGGCCGCCCTGGATCACGGCGCTGGGACCGAACCTCGGCGCCCTGCTGCTGGCTTTCGGCGCGCTGTCGATGATGGAATACCGTCACGCCATGGCGCGTTGCATGCAACACCGCTGGCCTTGGAGAAAAGTTCCTGCATGAAAGGCAGTATCTGGACCATAGGCGACGTGCAGGGCTGCTGCGCGCCGCTCGCAGAATTGCTGGCGCACCCCGAGATCGCCGGCGATACCGACAGTCGTTTCTGGTTTGCCGGCGACCTGGTCAACCGCGGCCCGCAATCGCTGGCCGTGCTGCGGCGCATCATGGCCATGGGCGAGCGCTGCACGGCCGTGCTGGGCAATCACGACCTGCATTTGCTGGCGGCCTACGCGGGCGTGCGCAAACCCTCCAAGTCCGACACGCTGGACGAGGTGCTGCAGGCGCCCGATGCCGTCGACCTGATCGACTGGCTGCGGTTCCGGCCGCTGGCCCACTACGAAGCGGGCCACCTGATGGTGCACGCGGGCGTGCTGGCCAAATGGGACGTCGCCAAGACCCTGGCGCTGGCCGGCGAGGTCGAGCAGGCCTTGCGCGGCCCGAACTGGCGCAAGGCGCTGCAGAAGATGTACGGCAACGAGCCCGCCACCTGGAAGGACGACCACACGGGCGGCAAGCGCATGCGCGTCATCATCAATGCCCTGACCCGCATCCGCCTGTGCACCCCGTCCGGCCACATGGAGTTCGCCACCAAGGTGGCGCCGGGCGCCTGGCCGGCCGGCCTGGTGCCCTGGTTCGACGTGCCCAACCGCGCCACCCGCGACGTCACTGTCGTGTTCGGCCACTGGTCGACGCTGGGCCTGCTGATGCGCCCCGACGTCATCTGCCTGGATACCGGTTGCGTATGGGGCGGCGCGCTGAGCGCCCTGCGCCTGCATGACCGCAAACTCGTGCAGGTGAAATGCAAACGTTTTCAGGATCCCAACGGCGACTGAACGCCGCCGCGGGCGGCCACGCGCCGCCCGGGCCGGCTACAGCTCGCCGGCGATGGCGTTGCGCGCCATGTGCGAGAGCTCCAGCCGGGTCGGCTGATGCCCTTCGGCATGCTGCGTAGGCAGGGGCTCCAGGAACACCACCTCCACCGCCAGCCCGGTCGTCCCCAATACCCGCCACAGATTGGCCACCAGGGTTTCCTCGCCGACGAAAGCGGCAAAGCCGCTGCGCTGGCCGCGATGCATGAACCGCAGCGCCACCGGCTGGATATCCACGCCTTCGGCGCGCGCCGGCTCGAACAGGCTGGCATGGAACGGGCGGGTCGTGAAGCCTTCGGTCGTCGTGCCCTCGGGAAACAGGCCCACGGCATCGCCGCGGGCGAAGCAGTCATGGATCGACTGCCCCATGGCATGCACCGCGTGGCGCTGCGTCCGGTCGATGAACAAGGTACCCGCGCCGGCGGCAAGGTAGCCGATGACCGGCCAGGCGCGGATCTCGCTCTTGGCCACGAACGACGTCGCGCGCACCGAGTTGACCACGAAGATGTCGATCCACGAGACATGGTTGGCGACCCACAGCACGCCGCCTCGCAGGCGCGGCGCGCCGCGCACATGCACGGCAATGCCGCACAGCCGCATCAGGCACGCCGACCAGCACCGGTTCAGCCGGGCCCGCTGGTCCTGGCGCAGCCCCCGGTACACCAGGGTCACGCACAGCAGGCCGAACAGCACCCAGGGCACCACCAGGAACACGCGGAAAACGAAGCGCAGCAGTTTCAAGCAGGGGTCTCCCAGACCGTACGCCCCGCCACCAGGGTCGCCCGTACACGGCCGGGCAGCATCATACCCGCGAACGGCGTGTGCACGCTGCGGCTGCGCATGGCGGCCGGCGCGGCGGTCCAGTCGGCGTCCAGGTCGACCAGGCACAGGTCGGCCGGCGCGCCCGCCGCCAGTTCGCCGCAGGGCGGCAGCGCCGCCGTGGCGGCGCGCAGGATGGCCGCCGGCGCGCTGGTGACCAGGGCCAGCGCCCGCGCCAGGGGCACGCGTTCGCGCTGCGCCCATTTCAGCGTCAGCGACAACAGCAGCTCCAGGCCGCTGGCGCCCGCCTCGGCCTCGGCGAAGGGCAGCAGCTTGCCGGTATCGCCGACCGGCCTGTGGTCGGAGCAGATGGCATCGATGGTGCCATCCGCCAGCCCGGCGACGATCGCATCGCGGTCGCGCTGGCCGCGCAGCGGCGGGTCGAGGCGAAAGCGGCTGTCGAAAAAGCCGATGTCCACATCGGTCAGGTGGATCTGGTGGGCGGCCACGTCGCAGGTGAGCGGCAGGCCCTCGCGGCGCGCGGCGCGCACCAGCGCCACGCCGGCTGCGCTGGACAGGCGCATCAGGTGCACGCGCGCGCCGGTGGCGCGCTGCAGTTCGAAAATCGTGTGCAGCGCCAGCGTCTCGGCCTGCACCGGCACCTCGGCCAGGCCCAGCCGCGACGCATAGGCGCCGGCCGCGGCCACGCCGTCGCGGCCCATCCAGGGGTCCAGGGGCCGCAGCCACAATGCCAGCCCGAAGGTGCGCGCGTATTGCATGGCGCGCCACAGCACCCGGGTATCGGCCACCGGCAAGCCGGCCTGGGAAAAGGCCACGCAGCCGGCCTCGGCCAGGGCGGCCATCTCGCTGAGCCGTTCGCCGCGCAGGCCCTCGGTCAGGGCGCCCAGCGGGTGCAGCTGTGCCTGGCCGGCCTGGTGCGCGCGGTGGCGCAGCATTTCCACCCGGCCCGGCTCGTCCAGCGGCGGGTCGGTATCCGGCGGCACGACCAGCCGGGTCACGCCGCCGGCCAGCGCAGCCTGCATTTCGCAGGCCAGCGGCGCGAGCCCGGCGCCGTGCACGCGCGCCGACAGGTCCACCAGGCCCGGCAGCACGGCCAGCCCGCGCGCGTCGATGTGCTGCTGCGCCTGGAAGCCCGCCGGCGCCTGGCCGATGGCGGCGATGCGGCCGTCCGCCAGGTAAAGGTCGGCGCGGGCGTCGGCGCCGCTGGCGGGATCGATCAGCCGGCCGCCGGCGATGCGTACCGTGCGCACCGTCATGGCCGTACTCCCGCGACCAGGCTCATGGCGGCCATGCGCACCGCGATGCCGAATGTCACCTGGTCCAGTATCACGGCCTGGCCGCTGTCGGCCACCTCGGAGGCGATCTCGACGCCGCGGTTCATCGGCCCCGGGTGCATCACGATGGCGTCGGGCCGGGCCAGCGCCAGGCGGGCCTGCGTCAGGCCATAGTGCTTGAAGTATTCGTGCGCCGACGGCAGCAGCGCGCCGCGCATGCGTTCGTTCTGCAGGCGCAGCATGATGACGACGTCGGCGTCGCGCAGCCCTTCTTCCATGTCGGTACAGACGCGCACGCCCATCTGCGCCAGCCCCTCGGGCAGCAGCGTGGCCGGCGCCACCACGCGCACTTCGGGCACGCCCAGCGTGGTCAGGGCGTGGATGTCGGAGCGCGCCACGCGCGAATGCAGTACGTCGCCGACGATGGCCACCGTCAGCTGGTTGAAATCGCCCTTGTGGTGACGGATGGTGTACATGTCCAGCAAGGCCTGCGTGGGATGCGCATGGCGGCCGTCGCCGGCGTTGATGACATGGACATGGGGCGCCACGTGCTGCGCGATCAGGTACGGCGCGCCGCTGGCGCCGTGGCGCACCACGAACAGGCCGGCCTGCATGGCCGACAGGTTGGCGATGGTATCGAGCAGGGATTCGCCCTTGGACGTGGACGAGGCGGCGATGTTCAGGTTGACCACGTCGGCCGACAGGCGCTTGGCGGCGATCTCGAAGGTGGTGCGCGTGCGGGTGGAGTTCTCGAAGAACAGGTTGAACACGCTTTTGCCGTGCAGCAGGGGCAGCTTGGGGAATTCCTGTCCGGGCGCCGGCACGAAGGTGGCGGCCAGGTCGAGGATCTGCTCGATGATGCGGCGCGGCAGGCCTTCGGTGGACAGCAGGTGGATCAGCTCGCCGTGGCGATTGAGTTGGGGATTGAGCATGGGCAGCGGCAGGTCAGGGCTGCGGCAGGGTATCCAGGTAACGTTGCAATATGACGGCCGCGGCGACCGCGTCGTCGGCGGCATGCGTGCCCAGCAGTTGCTGGGCCTCCATGCTGGAGCCGCGCTCGTCGACCAGCTCGACCGCCAGGCCGAAGCGGCCGTGCAACTGGTTGGCGAAGCGGCGCGCCCGCGCGCTGGCGGGCTGCTCCTGTCCGTCCAGGGTCAGCGGCAGGCCCACCACGGCGCGCTGCGGCTGCCATTCCTGCAGCAGCTGGCCGATGCGGCCGAAGCGCGCCGCGCGCGTCTCCGAGAAAATGATTTCCAGCGGGCGCGCCTGGCGGGTCAGGGTATTGCCGATGGCAATGCCGATCTTCTTTTCGCCGAAGTCGAACGCCAGCAGGGTTTCCTCAGGCATGGCCGGCGCCGCCCGCCAGCATCACCGGGTCGACGCCCAGCAGCTTAAGCGCGGCCGGGTAGCGGTCTTCGGGCGCGACATCGAAAATGATGTGCGAGTCGGCGCCCACGCTCAGCCAGGAGTTCTGCGCCATTTCGCTTTCCAGCTGCCCGGCGCCCCAGCCGGCATAGCCCAGCGTCACCAGCATGCGGGCCGGGCCGTTGCCGTCGGCCACGGCCTGCAGCACATCGCGCGAGGTGGTCAGGGCCAGCTCGCCGAGGTTGATGCTGGAGGTGTAGTCGCCGGCCGGCGCGTGCAGCACGAAGCCGCGGTCGGTCTGCACCGGTCCGCCGAAGAACACCATTTCATCCTTGACCGGGCCGATTTCCAGCTTGAGATCGATGCGCTCGAACAGCGTTGCCAGGGTCAGGTCGGTCGGCCGGTTGATCACCAGGCCCAGCGCGCCGCGCCGGGTGTGCTCGCAGATGTAGATGACCGTGCCGGCCAGGCTTCCCTCGACCACGCCAGGCATGGCCAGCAGGAACTGGTTGGAGAAATCGGTCGACAGCTCGTCGTCGTCCGGGATGTCGTCGGCGTCTGGGCGATGTGAGTCGGTCATGGCAGCCCCCTTGGTAGCGGGTAGTCGGGACAGTCGCGGCAAGCCGGCGAAGGCGGCCGCGGGCGCGGCCATCACGGCCTGGCGTGCTCAGATTTCCATCAGTTCGAAATCTTCCTTGCGCGCTCCGCATTCCGGGCAGACCCAGTTCGGCGGAACGTCTTCCCAGCGGGTGCCGGGGGCAATTCCTTCATCGGGCAGGCCAGCCTCTTCGTCATAGACCCAGCCACAGATAAGACACATCCAAGTACGCATAGTTCTCTCTTGCACTGCTGTCGCTTGCTCCGACCTCCGGGGCAAGTCCGTCAAGCATCCATTAGAATGGGCACATCTTACCGAAACACAACCGGGAGCGTCTGAGCTAGCTCAAGATGCGGCCCGATTACCCCTTTTTCGCCGTCGTTCCTGTCTTGGACTCCGTTACGCCTCCCCTCGTTCTCATTATCGGCCCCGTGGATCCGTCCGGCGCCGATGGCCTGCCCGCCGACGCAGTCAGTTGCGCCCGGCTGGGCTGCCACGCCCTGGCCGCGGTCACCGCGCTGACCGTGCAGGACACGGCCGGCATCGAAGAAGTCCACCCGGTGGCCCCCGAATTGCTCGACGACCAGGCACGCTGCCTGCTGGAAGACATGTCGGTGCAGGCCATCAAGGTCGGCGCGCTGCTGTCGGCCGAGGCAGCCAGCGTGGCCGCGCAGATCGCCGCCGACTACAGCCACGTGCCGCTGGTGCTGCACCTGGGCCAGCGCACGCCGCTGCCGCAGGATGCCGCCGACCAGGACGACGCCGACGACCTGCTGGCCGCCACGCTGGAACTGGTGCTGCCGCAGACCGACCTGGTCGTGGTCGAGCACGTGCGCCTGGCGCAATGGCAGGCCGACGGCAGCATCGACACCAGCGGCGCGCCCTCGCCCGCCCACGCCTTGCTGGCGGGCGGCGCGCAATGGGCGCTGGTGCTGGGTTCGCCGGTGCGTCCCGGCCACCAGGTCAACATGCTGGTGGGGCCGGAGGGCCAGACCAGCACCTGGCCGTGGCAGGCCCCCCCCGACCGCAACGGCGACACGGGCGGCGTCGCCGCCATCGCGGCCGCCGCCATGCTGGCGCAGGGGATGGAAATGCCGCGCGCGGTGGAACAGGCCCTGGCGCATGCCGAACGCACCATCGCCGCCAGCTTCCTGCCCGGCATGGGCCGCCGCCTGCCCAACCGCGTGGCCCAGTCATGAAGACGCTGCGATTTCCCGCCGGGCTCTACGGCATCACCCCCGAATGGGACGATACCGACCGCCTGCTGGCGGCCGTGCGCGCCGCGGCGGCCGGCGGCATGACGGCGCTGCAATTGCGGCGCAAGCTGGCCGACGAACGCCTGCGCGCGGCGCAGGCGCGCGCCCTGGCGCCGCTGTGCCGCGAGCTGGGCGTGGTGTTCCTGGTCAACGATCACTGGAAACTGGCCCTGGATGTGGGCGCCGACGGCGCGCACCTGGGGCGCGACGACGCCGACCCGGCCACCGTGCGGGCGCAGGCCGGCGCCGGCCTGCTGCTGGGCGTGTCCTGTTACAACGACCTGCGGCGCGCGGACGCCCTGCTGGCCGCCGGAGCCGACTACGTCGCCTTCGGTACGGTGTTTGCCTCGCCCACCAAGCCCGAGGCCGTGCATGCGCCGCTGCAAACCCTGACCGAGGCCCGCGCCCGGGTGCTGGCCTGCCCCGCGCCGCGTCCGGCGGTCGTCGCCATCGGCGGCATCACGCCGGCCAACGTGTCGCAGGTGGCCCAGGCCGGCGCCGATTCGGCCGCGGTCATCAGCGGCCTGTTCGAGGCGCCCGACATTCAGGCGGCCGCGCGCGCATGCGCCGCGGCTTTCTCCGTCAACCCCTAACCCTGCCGTATCCGCCATGTCCACCAACGCCGAACTCTTCGATCGCGCCTGCCGCAGCATTCCCGGCGGCGTCAATTCGCCCGTGCGCGCCTTCCGCTCCGTAGGCGGGACCCCGCGCTTCATCCAGCGCGCGCAAGGCCCCTACGTCTGGGACGCCGAGGGCAAGCAGTACATCGACTATGTCGGTTCCTGGGGCCCGGCCATCCTGGGCCATGCCCATCCCGAAGTCGTGCGCGCCGTGCAGGAAGCGGCCGTCCACGGCCTGTCGTTCGGCGCGCCCACCGAAGCCGAGGTGGAGCTGGCCGAAATGCTGATCGCCCGCCTGCCGTCGCTGGAGCAGGTGCGCCTGGTCAGCTCGGGCACCGAAGCCACCATGACGGCCATCCGCCTGGCGCGCGGCGCCACCGGCCGCCACAAGATCATCAAGTTCGAGGGCTGCTACCACGGCCACTCCGACAGCCTGCTGGTCAAGGCCGGCTCGGGCCTGCTGACTTTCGGCAACCCCAGCTCGGCCGGCGTGCCGCCGGAATTCGTCGCGCACACCCTGCCCCTGGAATTCAACAACCTGGCCGCGGTCGACGCCGCGTTCAGCCAGCACGGCGCCGAGATCGCCTGCGTGATCGTCGAGCCGGTGGCCGGCAACATGAACCTGATCAAGCCGGCCGAAGGCTTCCTGGCCGGCCTGCGCGAACTGTGCACCCGCCACGGCGCGGTGCTGATCTTCGACGAGGTCATGACGGGTTTCCGCGTCGGACCGCAAGGCGTGCAGGGCCTGACCGGCGTGCGTCCGGACCTGACCACGCTGGCCAAGGTCATCGGCGGCGGCATGCCGGTGGGCGCCTTCGGCGGCCGCGCCGACCTGATGGCCCATATCACCCCGCTGGGCGGCGTCTACCAGGCCGGCACGCTGTCGGGCAACCCGGTGGCGGTGGCCGCCGGCCTGGCGACCATGCGCCTGATCGGCGAGCCCGGATTCTACGAGCGCCTGTCGGCCCAGACCGCGCGGCTGGCCCAGGGCCTGCAGGAGCGCGCGCGCGCAGCTGGCGTGCCGTTCTCGGCCGACGCCATCGGCGGCATGTTCGGCCTGTACTTCGGTGACCGCGTCCCCGCCTCGTTCGCCGAAGTGTCGGCCTGCGACACCGAGGCCTTCAAGCGCTTCTTCCATGCCATGCTGGAGCGCGGCATCCACTTCGCGCCGTCCGCCTTCGAGGCTGGTTTCGTCTCGGCCACGCACGACGACGCCGTCATCGACGCCACCCTGGAGGCGGCCGAACAGGTGTTCGCCACGCTGCGCGCCTGATCCCGCCGCGACGGGCAGGGCCCGGCCCATCGGATTGTTACGATCCGATGGGCTTCGCTTTTTTGTTTTGGATCAAAAAAATCAGTGACATAGCGCGAAATCCAGGGAAACCCCGGCTCGATTGATTTCACGATCTATGGCTTAATATAACTCGATATTTCCACATATTACCCACCTAATGACATCGCCGACCGGCCCTGCCCCGACGCGCGGCAGCGGGCCGGACCCGCAGGAACAGACATGACCATCGCAAATGCGCTCCAGCTCGAGCTGGACGAGGCGACGTGCGTCCTATCGGCCGCCTATGCCCCGACCGGCGAGAACGACACGCTGCCCACCTGGGACACGCTGGTGGCGGCCGTGCAGGCGCGCGGATGGCCGGCCACGGTGCTCGACCAGATCAGCGCCATCGTGTTCATCGAACAATGCCGCGATACGGCCGGCCCGGTCGAGGCCTGCATCGGCGAGGTGCGCAACGGCACATTCGAGCTGGAGGTGGCCGAAGACCGCATGAGCGCGCAACTGACCCTGCGTGCCCCCAAGGGCGGCCAGCCGGTCGGCGAATCCGACCTGCTGGCCGGCCTGCAGGCGCACGGCATCGTGCACGGCCTCATCCCCGAAGCGCTGCGCCAGGCCCTGGAGCGCGGCGCCTGCGAGGCCCTGGAGATCGCACGCGGCACCCTGCCCGAGGCGGGCGAGCCGGCGCGCTTCGAAAGCCTGCTGGACGCGCTGAAGACGCGCCTGAGCGAGGATGACGAGAACGCCATCATCGATTACCGCAACCTGGGCGACCTGACCCTGGTGTCGGCCGGCACGCCGCTGATGCGCCGTATCCCGGCGACCCCGGGCCAGCCGGGCACCGACGTGCTGGGCGGCCCGGTCGCGCCGCCGACCGTGGCCGACCCGCCCTTCGTCCCCAAGCTCAATGGCGTGGAGGTCGATCCGGAAGACCCCGGCCTGCTGCGCGCGGCCATCGCCGGCTCGCCCATGCTGGTGCAGCACGGCGCCACGGTCAATTCGCTGGTGGAAGTGCCCGCGGTGGACCTGAGCTCGGGCAACATCGACTTCGAGGGCACCCTGCGCGTCAAGGGCGACATCACCGCCGGCATGCACGTGCGGGTATCGGGCGATGTCGTGGTCAACGGCACGATCGAGGCGGCCCACGTCGAGGCCGGCGGCAACGTCACCGTCAACGGCGGCATCATCGGCAGCGCCGAAGGGGTCGCGGACAGCCGCGGCGGCAGCCGCATGGCCCGCATCGTCAGCGGCGGGTCGGTCAAGGCGCGCTTCATCGACAACGCGCAGGTGCGCGCCGAGAAGAACGTGGCGGCCGAACGCGAGATCCGCCAGAGCACGGTGACCGCCGGCGAAACCATCACCGTCGGCCCGCCGGGCTCGCAGCAGGGCGTGATCACCGGCGGCACGGCGCATGCGTACAAATCGGTGCACGCCGGAACGCTGGGCTCGATGGCCGGCATTCCCACCGTGGTGCGCGCCGGCCTGAACCCGCACGCCAACGCCAAGCGCGCCGCGCTGGAGACGCGCGCGCGCGAGCTGGAAGAGGAAAAGGCCAAGCTGGAAAAGCTGATCCTGTTCCTGCACAACAACCCGGCCAAGAACGTCAACAACATGAGCGAGCGCGCCCGCCAGACGCACGCCAAGATCAGCGCCGACCTGGTGGAGCTGCAGGCCGAGGACGCACGCCTGGCCAAGGAGCTGCAGCCCCTGGAGACCGCCATGATCGTGGCCTCGCGGCGCTTCTTCGGCGGCGTGACGCTGCACCTGGGCGTGAAGGTGACCGAATTCCTGGAGGACCAGGTCGGCGGCAAGGCCGTGCTGGAGCAGGGCGAGCTGGCGATCCGCTGACGGGCCGGGCAGTGGGGTGCCTGTCCCGGCGGGGACAGGCACCCTGGCCGCGGGTGTCGCTCCCCCTGCGGGACAGGCGCCCGGATCGCCGCGTCAGGGAATCACGGCGGTGACTTCGATTTCGACCTTGGCCCGGTCCTCGATCAGGTCGGCGACTTCGACCGCGGTCATGGCCGGGAAATGGCGGCCGATCAGCTCGCGATAGTGCTTGCCGATTTCCGGATAGGACGCCACGTACTCCGCCTTGTTCTTGACGTACCAAGTCATGCGCACGATGTGCTGCGGCCCGGCGCCGCCTTCGGCCATGATGGCCAGGACATTGACCAGGGTCTGGCGCACCTGCTCGGCGAAATCGTCGGTCTCGAACTGCTGTTGGCCGTTCCAGCCCACCTGCCCGCCGACGAACACCAGCTTGGAGCCGACCGCCATCTCGGTCAGCGTGCCGTTCGAATAGCCTCGCGGCGCGAGCCAGTCCGGCGGTTGCAGAATTTTCATGTCATGGATCCTCTTGTAAAAACGTTATGCGTCCCGCGCCTGCGGCGACAGGAACGCCTGCATGCGGGCGCGCAGGTCATCGGGTAGCGGCGTCGAGCGCATGCTGCGCAGGTCCACCGTGACGATGGTCAGGTCGGCCGACAGCCGCAGACGGTCGTCCGGCCCCAGAAACCGCACATCCGCGCGAAACGACGCTCCCCCGATGCGTCGCACGCTCAGCTCCTGCCGCAGGCGTTCGTGCCAGCGGCTGGGCGCGCTGAAGTCGCACTGCACCGACGCCAGCGGCGTACCGATATGGCGGTCCACGTGCAATGCATGAAACGGCAGGCCCATGCCCTTGTCGAACCACTCTTCGACAAAGTCATTGATCATCTCGAAATAGCGCGGGTAGAACACGATGCCGGCCGGGTCGCAATGCCGGAACCGCACCTCCACCTCGCTGACGAACGGCTCGGCCACCTCAACCCTCCGCCGCCATGCGGCGCAGCGCGAAACGCTGCAGCTTGCCCGTCTCGATGCGCGGCAGCGCATCGACGAACTCGATGGCGCGCGGATACTTGTACGGCGCGATGCCGGCCTTGACGAAGGCCTGCAGCGCCGCGGCCAGCGCGTCGTCCGGCTCGTAGCCGGGCTTGAACACCACATAGGCCTTGACCAGCTGCCCCCGGTCGTCATCCGGCGCGCCCACCACCCCGCACTCGGCCACCGCCTCGTGGCGCAGCAGCGCGTCCTCGACCTCCGGGCCGGCGATGTTGTAGCCCGCCGAGATGATCATGTCGTCGTTGCGCGCCTGGTAGAAGAAATAGCCATCGTCGTCGCGCAAGAAGGTATCGCCCGGCAGGTTCCAGCCTTGCTGGACGAAGCGCTGCTGGCGCTCGTCGGCCAGATAGCGGCAACCGGTGGGGCCCTTGATGGCCAGCCGCCCCACCGTGCCGTTGGGCACCGGGCGCATCTGCTCGTCGACCACCTCGGCCACGTAGCCCGGCACCGCCTTGCCGATGGCGCCCTGGCGGACCTCCTCGGGGGGGCTGGAGACGAACACGTGGATCATCTCGGTGCCGCCGATGCCGTCGATCATCTCGATGCCGGTGGCCTGCCGCCACAGCTGGCGGGTGGCGTCGGGCAGCGCCTCGCCGGCCGACACGCTCTTGCGCAGCGACGAGATGTCGTACTTGGGCGCGAGCGCGGCCATCTGGCGATAGAAGGTCGGCGCGGTGAACGAGATGGTGGCGCGGAAATCGTGGATCAGCGCCAGCAGCGTGTCGGGGCTCAGTTTCTCGGCCAGCACGGCGCTGGCGCCCACGCGCAGCGGAAAGCACAGCAGCCCGCCCAGCCCGAAGGTGAAGGCCAGCGGCGGCGTGCCGCAGAAGATGTCGTCGGGCCCCGGCCTGATGACGTGGCGCGGGAACAGGTCGCACATGGCCAGCACATCGCGGTGGAAATGCATGCAGCCCTTGGGCGCGCCGGTGGTGCCGCTGGTGAAGGCGATCAGGCACACGTCGTCGGCGGCGGTGTCGCAGGCCGGGAAATCCTCCGGCTTGGCCGCGGCGCGCGCGTCCAGCGCATCGGGCGCGCCGTCGTTGAACAGCATGACCTGGCCCAGTCCGGGGCAATAGTGCTCGTGGGCGGGCGCGGCGCAGTGCAGCGCCTCGTCCTTGAGCCGGGCATCGCACAGCACGGCCTGCACCTGCGCCTTCTCGATGATCTGCCTGAGCTCCTTGGCGCGCAGCAGCGGCATGGTGGGCACCGTGACCAGCCCGGCCTTGATCGCGCCCAGCCAGGCGGCGGCCATCATCGGATTGTTGGGGCCGCGCAGCAACAGGCGGTTGCCCGGCACCAGGCCCATGTCCTCGACCAGCACGCGGGCGATGCGGTTGGTCAGCGCCTGCAGCTGGCCGTAGGTCATGGTCTCGATCCGCTCGTCCTGGCGCCAGCGCAGCGCCACGCGTTCGCCATGGCCTTGGCGCACCATGGCGTCGACCAGCTCGGCGGCGCAATTGAAGCGCTTCGGATAGGCCACGTCGGGACCGTCGAGCAGGAATTCGGGCCACTCGCTCGCGGGCGGCAGGTTGTCGCGCGCGAAGCTGTCCAGGTGTGCGGAGGGTTCCATGGTTGTTTCCCCTGTGTCGATGATGTGGATCTCGCCGCGCTCAGGACTTGAGCAGTTCCCGGGCGATGATCAGTTTCTGCACTTCCGTGGCGCCCTCGTAGATGCGCAATGCCCGGATCTCGCGGTAGAGGCGCTCGACCGTGGCGCCCGCCACCACGCCCGCGCCGCCGAACATCTGCAAGGCCCGGTCGATGACCGCCTGGGCCGATTCGGTGGCCGTCATCTTGGCCATCGCCGCCTCCCGCGTGGTGCGCACCTCCTGCACGTCGCGCATCCACGCGGCGCGGTAGGTCAGCAGCGCCGACGCATCGACGGCGGTCGCCATGTCGCCCAGCGCGGCCTGCGTCAGCTGCAGGTCGGCCAGGGTCTGGCCGAACATGCGGCGCCCGCGCGCCCGCGCCAGGCCCTCGTCCAGCGCCCTGCGCGCAAAGCCCAGCGCGGCGGCCGCCACCGAGGCGCGGAAGATGTCCAGCGTCATCATGGCCAGCTTGAAGCCCTGCCCCGCCTCGCCCAGGCGCCGGGACGCCGGGATGCGGCAGTCGGCAAAGCGCAGCCGGGCCAGCGGATGCGGCGCGATCAGGTCGATGCGCTCGGCGATCTCCAGCCCCGGCGTGCCGGCATCGACCACGAACGCGCTGATGCCGCGCGCGCCGGGCGCCTCGCCGGTGCGCGCGAACACGCAATAGAAGTCGGCGATGCCGCCGTTGGAGATCCAGGTCTTCTCGCCATTGAGCACATAGCCGTCGCCGTCGGCGCGCGCCTCGCAGGCAAGCGCCGCCACGTCCGAACCCGCCTCGGGTTCGGACAGCGCGAAAGCGGCGATCGCCTCGCCGCGCGCCACCGGCGGCAGGTACTGTTGACGCAGCGCATCGCTACCCATCAGCGAAATGGCGCCGCTGCCCAGCCCCTGCATGGCGAACGCGAAATCGGCCAGCCCGTCGTGGCGCGCCAGGGTTTCGCGCAGGATGCACACGGCGCGCGAGTCGATCTTGGGCAGGCGCCCGCCCCAGCCGCCGCCCGGCCCGGCCGGCACCGCATATCGCAGCCAGCCGGCCTGGCCGAGGCTGCGCACCAGGGCGCAGCAGGCGGCGTCGGTGTCGCGATGGTCGATGGCCGCCAGCGCCGGGCCGCACCAGGCCTCCAGTTCGCGCGCCAGTTCGCGATGGAGGGGGTCGAAGAAGGGCCAGTCCTGCCAGGAGAGATCCGGCATGCTCAGTCCCCCTCGAACACCGGCTTGCGCCTGGCCACGAAGGCATCGTAGGCGCGGCGGAAATCCTGCGTCTGCATGCAGATGGCCTCGTCCACGCCCATGTTCCATTCCTGGTGCAGCAGCTTCTTGGTCACGCCGTGCGCGAAGGTCGGACCGGCGGCCAGCTGCTCGGCCGGATCATGCAGCGCATTGAAGAACCCCCATTACAGGCCCTCGTCGGCATTCATGGCGCGGCCGGTGTACAGCAGCTCGCTGGCGCGGCCCTGGCCGATCATGCGCGGCAACAGCGTGCAGGCGCCCATGTCGGCGCCGGCCAGCCCCACGCGCGTGAACAGGAAGGCCGTGCGCGCCGCCGGCGTGCCCAGCCGCATGTCCGAGGCCAGCGCCATCATCGCCCCGGCGCCGGCGCACACGCCGTCCACCGCCGCCACGATGGGCTGCGGACACGCCCGCATGGCCTTGACCAGGTCGCCGGTCATGCGGGTGAAGTCCAGCAGCTCGGGCATGCTCATGCGCGTCAGCGGCCCGATGATCTCGTGCACATCCCCGCCCGAGCAGAAGTTGCCGCCCGCGCCGGTGAGCACCACGACCTTGATGTCGGTGGCGTAGACCAGGCCGCGGAACAGATCGCGCAGCTCGGCGTACGAGTCGAACGTCAGCGGGTTCTTGCGTTCCGGCCGGTTCAGCGTGATGGTGGCGATCTTGCCGTCGTCGGACACCTGCCACTGGAACGTGCGCGCGGCATGGCCGGCATACGGCCGCTTGTGGTGCTTCATGGTGTGGACTTGCTCGGATTGCGTCATTTCCTCTCCGTTTTCGGGTTCTCAGCCAGTCATGACTTCGCCGCCGTCGACGGCGATGGCCTGGCCGTTGATGGCTGCCGAGGCGGGCAGGGCCAGCCAGGCCACGGTTTCCGCGACTTCCTCGGGGTTGATCAGGCGTCCTTGCGGATTGCGTTCGGCCAGCGTGGCGCGCGCCTCGGCCTCGCTCAGGCCGGTCTTCTCCACGATGTTGGCCACCGCGCCGCGCACGATGTCGGTTTCGGTGTAGCCCGGGCACACGGCGTTGACCGTGACGCCCTTGCGCGCCGTCTCCAGCGCCAGCGCGCGGGTCAGGCCCACCACGCCATGCTTGGCGGCGCAGTAGGCGCTGACGTAGGCGTAGCCGATCAGGCCGGCGGTGCTGGCGACGTTGACCACCCTGCCCCAGCCGCCATCCAGCATCCCCGGCAGGGCCGCCTGGATGCAGTGGAACGTGCCGGTCAGGTTGACCGCCAGCATGCGCTGCCACAGCGCCTCGTCGGTGCGGTCGAAGCGCTGGCTGACCGCCTGGCCGGCGTTGTTGACCAGGATCGCGACCGGCCCGAGCGCGCGCGCGGCCTGCTCGAATGCCGCGCGCACCGAGGCGGCGTCGGCCACGTCGGCGCTGGCGGTCTGCACCCGGCCGGCGCGCGCCAGCTGGTCGGCGGCGGCATCCAGGGCGCCGCCGTCACGGCCCAGCAAGGTGACGCTGGCGCCGCGCGCCAGCAGCGCGCGCGCGCACGCCAGCCCGATGCCGCGCGCACCGCCCGTAACCAGGGCGTGGCGCCCGGCCAAGGCCTGTGTGGATGTGCTCATTTGATGTCCAGTTGCGCCAGCATGGCGGCGCGTTCGAAATTGGTTTCCAGTTGCCGCTTGCCGGCCACGTACTGGTCGGGCCAGTGCACATCGCGATAGCCCACGCGGGCCGCCTCGCGCAACGTCCAGGCGGCATCGGCCAGGTGCGGGCGCGCCAGCGCGCACAGGTCGGCGCGGCCCGAGGCGATGATGCCGTTGGCGTGGTCGGCCTCGAAGATCGCGCCCACCGCGATGGTGGCGATGCCGGCCTCGTTGCGCACCCGGTCGGCGAACGGCGTCTGGTACATGCGGCCATATACCGGCTGCTGGTCGGGGCTGACCTGTCCCGACGAGCAATCGATCATGTCCGCGCCCGCCGCCTTGAAATGGCGGGCGATCTCGACCGCGTCGTCGGCGGTGATGCCGCCCTCGACCCAGTCGTGCGCCGAAATCCGCACCGACATGGGCAGCTCGGCCGGCCAGGCCTGGCGCACCGCGCGGAACACTTCGAGCGGATAGCGCAGGCGGTTCTCCAGGCTGCCGCCATACTCGTCGTCGCGCTGGTTGGTCAGCGGCGAGATGAACGACGACAGCAGATAGCCGTGGGCGCAATGCAGTTCCAGCCAGTCGAAGCCGGCCCGGGCGGCGCGCCGGGCGGCGGCGGCGAAGTCCTCGCGCACGCGGTCCATGTCGGCGCGCGTCATGGCGCGCGGCGTCTGCGACACGCCCGGCAGGTACGGCAGCGCCGAGGCCGACAGCAGCGGCCAGTTGCCCTCGGGCAGCGGATGATCCATCTGCTGCCAGCCCAGCTGGGTCGAGCCCTTGCGGCCGGCATGGCCGAGCTGGATGCCGATGCGCGCGGCGCTGTTGCCGTGCACGAAGTCGACGATGCGGCCGAAGGCGCCGGCCTGCTCGTCGTTCCACAGGCCGGGGCAGCCCGGGGTGATGCGCGCGTCGGGCGAGGTGCAGGTCATCTCCACCATGACCAGCCCCGCGCCGCCCAGCGCGCGCGCCCCCAGGTGCACCAGATGGAATTCGCCGGGCACGCCGTCGACGCAGGAGTACATGGCCATGGGCGAGACCACGATACGGTTGGCCAGCCGCACGCTGCGCGCCTGGAACGGCGTGAGCATGGGCAGCGGCGCCTGCGCGCCCGGCGCGGGCCCGGCCCCGGCGCGCTCGGCGATCCAGGCCTCGTATCCTTGCAGCCATGCGGCATCGCGCAGCCGCAGGTTCTCGTGCGAGATGCGCTGCGAACGGGTCAGCAGCGAATAGGCGAATTGCTCGGGCTCCAGGTTGGCGTAGCGCCGCACGTTCTCGAACCATTCCGTCGAGTTGCGCGCCGCGTTCTGTATTTTCAGCACTTCCACGCTGCGCACGTCTTCGTAGTGCTGCAGCGCGCCGCGCAGGTCGCCGCGCCGGCCGTCCAGGCAGCGCGCCAGCTCGATGGCGTCTTCCAGGGCCAGCTTGGTGCCCGAGCCGATGGAAAAGTGCGCCGTGTGGGCCGCGTCGCCCATCAGCACCACCGGCACGTCGCGCTCGCCGCGCGGCGTCTGCAGGCGGTTCCAGCGCACCCAATGCGGACAGATCACGCGCGGGAAGCGGATCCAGATGGCCGCGCCGCGTATGTGCTTGGCGTTGCTGATCAGGCGGTGGCCGTCCAGCCAGGGCGCGAACAGCCGCTCGCAATAGGCGATGCCGTCTTCCTGGCTCATGCCCTCGATGCCGGCGGATTGCCAGGTTTCCTCGGGCGTCTCGACGATGAACGTGGACAGCCCGTCCTCGAAGCGATAGGCATGGGCCTGGAACCAGCCGTGTTCATTCTGCACGAAGGCGAACGTGAAGGCGTCGAATACCTTGGTCGTGCCCAGCCAGACGAAGCGGCAGCGGCGCTGGTCGATATCGGGGGTGAAGGTGTCGGCGTAGCGGGTGCGCACCACGCTGTTGATACCGTCGGCGGCGATGACCAGGTCGGCGTCGTAGTCGCGCGCCAGGGCCTGGTCGTCCTGCACGAAGGTCTCGAACACCAGCTTGACGCCGACCTCCTCGCAGCGGGCCTGCAGGATGTTGAGCAGGTGCTTGCGGCCGATGCCGATGAAGCCGTGGCCACTGGTGCGGATGCTGCGGTCCCTGTAGTGGATCTCGATGTCGTCCCAGTGGTTGAACGCGTCGCCGATGGTCTTGGCCGATACGGGGTCGGCCTGGCGCAGGTTGTCCATGGTGGCGTCGGAGAACACCACGCCCCAGCCGAAGGTGTCGTAAGGGCGGTTGCGCTCGATGACGGTCACTTCGTTGGCCGGATCCTGCAACTTCATCAGCAGGCCGAAATACAGGCCGGCGGGGCCACCGCCCAGGCAGACTATCTTCATCGCGTTACACGCTCCGTGGCAGGCGCCGCCCTGTCCCGCGCGGACGCGCCTGATATGTTCAACCCTTGATAGTTTAGGCTTGAAATATATACCCTAGGGACGGGCTTCGCAAGACGGGTTTCCCGCAGGAACGTGCCGTCCCCAAAAGCGCTGCGCCGGACAGGCCGGCGCAGGAAGGAAGACTTCGGGAAGGCGGGCGCCGCGCTCACACCCCCAGATAGCGCTCCCACAGGCCGCGATCGGCGTCCAGCGCCGCGGAATCGCCCTTCCAGACCACCTTGCCGCGCTCCAGGATGACATGGCGGTCGGCCAGGCCGAGCAGGCGTTCGACGTATTTGTCGATGACCAGGATGGTCTGGCCGGCTTCGCGCAGCCGCGCCAGGCAGGTCCAGATTTCCTCACGGATCTTGGGGGCCAGCCCCTCGGTCGCCTCGTCCAGGATCAGCAGGCGCGGATTGGTCACCAGGGCGCGGCCGATGGCCAGCATCTGCTGCTCGCCGCCGGAGAGCTGGTTGCCCATGTTGCCGGCGCGCTCGCCCAGGCGCGGGAACAGTTCGAACACGCGCTGCGGCGTCCAGGGTTGGCCGATGGACGGATTGCGCGCCGCCACGAAGGCCGTCAGGTGCTCGCGCACCGTCAGGTTGGGAAAACACTGGCGTCCTTCCGGCACGATGGCCAGGCCGGCGCGCGCGATGCGGTCCGGGCTCCAGCCGCCGATCTCCTGGCCGGCGAACCGCACCGAGCCGGCGCGCAGCGGCAACTGCCCGAACAAGGTGCGCAGCAGCGTGGTCTTGCCCATGCCGTTGCGGCCCAGCAGTCACCACCTGGCCGGCGCCGATCTCCAGGTCCACGCCGAACAGCACCTGGCTGGCGCCATACCCGCTTTCCACGGCGTTCACATTCAGCATCGGGCGCCCTCCAGCGCGGCGGTCTGTTCCTCGTCGCCCAGGTAGGCCTGGCGCACCTCCGGATTGGCGCGGATCTGCTCGGGCGTGCCGGTGGCGATCACCCGGCCGTACACCAGCACCGAGATGCGGTCGGCCAGCCGGAACACGGCCTGCATGTCATGCTCGACCAGCAGCATGGCGGCCCGGCCGCGCAGCGTTTCGATCAGCTCGGTCAGCCGCAGGGTTTCGTCCGGCCCCATGCCCGCCATGGGCTCGTCCAGCAGCAGCACGCTGGGACGGGCCGCCAGCGCCAGGGCGAACTCGACCTTGCGCTGCTCGCCGTGCGGCAGCGTGCCGGCCGGACGTTGCAGCATGCCGGCATCGATGGCGCACTGGCGCGCCAGCTCGTGGGCGGCATCGTAGAGTTCGCGTTCGGCGGCGCGCCGGCGCCAGAAACGGAAGCTGCTGCCGGCGCGTGCCTGCACGGCCAGCAGCAGGTTGTCCAGCACGCTGAACGATTTGAAGATATTGGTGATCTGGTACGAGCGCGACAGCCCGGCGGCCACGCGCTGGTGCGCATTGAGCGCGGTGATGTCGCGCTCGCCCATCTTCAGGCTGCCGGCATCGGCCGGCAGCGTGCCCGACAGCAGGTGGATCAGCGTGGACTTGCCCGCGCCGTTGGGGCCGATCAGGGCGTGGATCTCGCCCGGCGCCAGCGTGAGCGAGACCCGGTCGGTGGCCACCAGCGCGCCAAAGCGCCGCACCAGTCCGTCGGCCCGCAGCGCGGGGGAAGCAGCAGGCGCGTTCATGTTCCGGCCCTCGTCGAATCGGCGCCGGCGCGGCCGGCGAACCAGGGGCCCACCAGGCCCACCAGCCCGCGCGGCGCGTCCAGCACCACGCACAGCAGCAGCACGCCCAGTGGCAGGTGCCAATACTCGGTCCATTGCCGCAGCACTTCTTCCAGCACCAGCATGACCACGGCGCCGGCCACTCCGCCATAGCGCAGGCCGATGCCGCCGACCAGCACCATGATCAGCAGGTTGGCCGATTGCGTCCAGTGCATGAGGCTGGGCGAGATGAACAGGTTGTGGTTGGCCAGCAGGGCGCCGGCCAGCCCGGCCGCGGCGCCGCTGATGACGAAAGCCGTCAGCTTCAGCCGGTACACCGGATAGCCCAGCGACTCCATGCGCGACTCGTTCTCGCGTATGCCCTGCAGGGCGGCGCCGAAGCGCGAATCGACCACGCGGCCGAACACGCCCATGAGCACGGCGAACAGGACCAGCACCAGATAATAGAAAGTCAGGTCATTGGCCAGGTCCAGCCCGGGAAGCGTGGAATAGCCCGACAGGTTCAGGCCGTCCTCGCCGCCATACTGGCGCAGCGAAATGAACACGTAATAGACCATCTGGGCGAACGCCAGGGTAATCATGATGAAGTACACGCCGCGCGTGCGCAGCGAGATCGCGCCGGTGATCCAGGCCAGCGCGCCGGCCAGCGCGATCGCCGCCGGCCAGGCCAGCAGCGCCGAAGTGATGCCGGCCGCCCCCAGGATGCCGACGGCGTAGGCACCGGCGCCGAAGAAGGCGGCATGCCCCAGCGCCACCATGCCGCCGTAGCCCAGGATCAGGTTGAGGCTGGTGGCCGCCAGCGCGTAGATCAGTACGCGCCGCACGAACGAGATATAGAAGTCCAGGCCCAGCGCCGGCGCAACCAGGGGGAAAAGCGCCAGCGCGGCCAGCAGGGCCAGCGTCCACAGAGTCGATCTATGCATGGCTCACCCGCGCGCCGGAAACAGGCCGGCCGGAACACCAGCACCCCCGCCATCAGGACATAGATCGCGATGGCCGCCAGCGTCGGCCCGACGCTGGAAGCCACGGCGGGCGGAAACACCTGGCGCAGCAGCATGGGCAGGAAGGCCCGGCCGGCGGTGTCGACCATGCCGACCAGCAGCGCGCCCACGAAGGCCCCGCGAATCGAGCCGATGCCGCCGATGACGATGCACACCAGCACCAGGATCAGGATTCCCTCGCCCATGCCGATCTGCACGGCGGTCACCGGCCCCAGCAACGCGCCGGCCACCGCGGCCAGCATCGCGCCCAGCACGAACACGCCCAGGAACAGCAAGGGCACGCGCACGCCCATCAGGGTCGCCATCTGGCGATTGGAGGCGCCGGCGCGCACCAGCACGCCGGCGCGCGTGCGCGTCACGAACCAGTACAGGCCGGCGGCGGCCGCCAGCCCGAACACGATGATCATCAGCCGGTAGGCCGGATACAGCAGATCGGGCAGCAGGCGCACCGGGCCGGACAGGGCGGCCGGCATGTTGAGCATGACGGGCGCCGGCCCCCAGATCATCTTGACCAGGTCATTGGCGATCAGGATGACGGCGTAGGTGCCCAGCACCTGGGCCAGGTGGTCGCGCACCGCCAGCTTGCGGATCAGCGTGAGCTCGAGCACCGCGCCCACCAGGCCGGTGGCCAGCGCGGCCACCAGCACCGCCGCCGTGAAGGACCCGGTGCGCTGCATGGTTTCGGCCGCGACATAGACGCCGGCCATGTAAAGCGAGCCGTGCGCCAGATTCATGATGTCCATGATGCCGAACACCAGGGTCAGGCCGGCGGCAATCAGAAACAGCATCAACCCGAACTGCAGACCGTTCAGCAACTGCTCGACGATCAACGTAAACGTCATGAAACACTACCCCCGCGTCGCTCACGCCCGGACGGGCCGCCCGCGAGCCTGTTTGGCCGGCGGCCGCCGCCCGCGCGGCCGCCGCCGGGGCCTGTCCTAGAGTTTGCAGTCGCCGACGTAGACGTCCTGGTACTTGTCGAACACCTTGCCGGTCAGCTTGTTGGTGATGCGGCCGCTGCCGTCCTTCTCGACCACGCGTGCGTAGTAGGCCTGGATCGGGTAGTGATTCTTGCCGTAGGTGAAGCTGCCGCGCACCGACGGATAGTCGGCCTGCTCGAGCGCCTTGACGATGGCGTCGCGGTCGGAGGCCTTGCCGCCGGCCTGCTTGACCGCCGCGTCGATCGACATGATCACGTCGTACGCCTGGGCGGCGTACACCGACGGATAGCGGCCGTTGTATTCCTTGCGGAAGGCCTCGACGAACTTCTTGTTCTGCGGCACGTCCAGGTCATGCGCCCACTGCGCCGTGTTGACCATGCCCAGCATCGGTTCGCCCACGGCCTGGATCACGTCCTCGTCGGCCGAGAAGCCCGGGCCCACCAGCGCGGTGCCCTGCGCCAGGCCGGTCGAGACGAACTGCTTGACGAAATTGATGCCCATGCCGCCCGGCAGGAAGATGTACACCGCATCGGGCTTGGCGGCGCGGATCTGCGCCAGCTCGGCCGCGTAGTCGATCTGGCCCAGCTTGGTGTAGAGCTCCTCGGCCACGGCGGTCTTGTAGCCGCGCTTGAAGCCGGTCAGGGCGTCCTTGCCGGCCGGATAGTCCGGCGCCATGATGAACACCTTCTTGTAGCCGCGGTCCGCGGCCACCTTGCCGGCGGCCTCGTGGAAGGCGTCGTTCTGGTACGAGTTGCCGAACCAGAACTTGTTGCACTGCGCGCCCGCGTACTGGCTGGGGCCGGGGTTGTTAGACAGGTAGGGGATCTTGGCGGCGAACAGCGCGGGCCCTACGGCCAGCGCCACGTTCGAGCCGATCGGACCGGTGAAGAAATCGACCTTCTCGCGCTGGATGTAGCGCGTCACCAGCTGGCGCGCCTGGTCCGGATTGCCGCCCATGTCGGTCTGCAGGAATTCGGCCTGCTGGCCGCCCAGCTTGCCGCCCAGTTCCTTGATGGCCAGGTTGAATCCATCACGCGCCTCGGCGCCCAGCGCCGCGAACGGTCCGGAAATGTCGTTGGCGATGCCGACCTTGATCGGATCGGCGTTGGCCAGGCCGGGCGCAAGCGCCAGGGCGGCCAGCAGGGAAGGGATGAGACGCATGGTGGAAGCTCCTTGCGCTTGGCGCGCGGCAGGTGTGTTCTTATGAGACGTTCGATTCGGATGCTTCAGTGCGCAGCCCGCCGCCGGCGCGGCGCGCGGACCCACAGCCCCGCGCGCCCGAGGCCGCCGCAAGAATTTGCGGCAAGGAACTGGCGTGCGTCATAGTTTAGGTTTAAAGTATTCCGCAAAACAAGTCTAGGGTTTTTCCCAATAAACCACGCCATGGCCGCTATCTACCGTCATTACGATCGCGCTGCGCTCGATGTGCAATACAACGCACGCGCGACAGTACCCGACATCCAGCCGATTCTCAAGCGCTATGCCGAGGCCAGCCAGCAGGCGCGCGACGCGCTGCCGTGCACGCTGGACGTCCCCTATGGCGATCACCCCGACGAATTGCTCGACATCTTCCCGGCCGACGGCGTGCGCGCCGCCCCGGTGCTGGTCTACATCCATGGCGGCTACTGGCGCGCGCTCAACAAGAGCGATTCGTGCAACATGGCGCCGGCCTTCACCCGCGCCGGCGCGCTGGTGGTGGCGGTCAACTACTCGCTAGCGCCGGCGGTCACGCTGGACCGCATCGTCGACCAGAACCGCCGCGCGCTGGCCTGGATACACCGCCATATCGCCGAGTACGGCGGCGACCCGGCCCGCATCACGATCTGCGGCAGTTCGGCCGGCGGGCACCTGGTGGGCGCGCTGCTGGCCGGCGGCTGGCACGGGCAGTACGGCGCGCCCGAGGACATCGTGCACAGCGCCGCCCCGCTGTCGGGGCTGTTCGACCTGCGCCCGCTGGTGCACACCCACATCAACGAATGGATGCGCATGAGCCCGGCCGACGCCGAGCGCAACAGCCCCGCCCTGCACATGCCGCGGCGCGGCTGCCCCATCGTGGTCAGCTACGGCGAAACCGAAACCGACGAATTCAAGCGCCAGAGCGACGACTTCCTGCGCGACTGGCAGGCGCTCGGCTACCCGGGCCGCTACATCCCCATGCCCGGCACCAATCATTACGACATCGTGCTGACCCTGAACGAGCCCGCCGGCGCGCTGACGCAGGCGATCTTCGCGCTGATGGGCCTTGCGCCCCCGCCCACTCCCTCTATCCGCTGAGCCATGATCGACACTCCCGACCTGGAAACGCGCGCCGCGCCCGAGGACCATCACGCGCTGCGCCTGTGGCTGCGCATGCTGACCTGCTGCAACCTGATCGAATCGGAGATCCGCAGCCGGCTGCGCACCGAGTTCGACACCACGCTGCCGCGCTTCGACCTGATGGCGCAGCTGCAGCGCGCGCCCAAGGGCATGAAGATGGGCGAGCTGTCGCGCCACATGATGGTCACCAACGGCAATATCACCGGCATCACCGACCAGCTCGAAAAGGAAGGGCTGGTGGTGCGCACCAAGGTGGAGAGCGACCGGCGCAGCTCGGTGCTGAAACTGACGCCGCAGGGCAAGCGCACCTTCGCCCGCATGGCGCGCGCGCACGAAAGCTGGGTCACCGGCATGCTCGACGACCTGCCCGAGGCCAGCCGCCACGCCATGTACAAGGCGCTGGGCGAGCTGAAGCTGCAGGTGGTGGCCCATCGCGCGCTGGCCCAGCGCGACGGCGCCTCGTGACAGGCCGGCCACGCCGGCGCCGGCCCGGCGCATAATTCCACCATGATTTCCCTGTCCGTTCCTGGCGGCAATTTCTACCTGGCAATGGCGCTGTCGCTGTTCTGCCTGAGCACCCTGCTGACCTGGGCGGTCACGCTGGCCGCCAACCGCGGGGCGCGCCGCTGGCTGGCGGCGCACCGCCGCCTGGGCCCGGCGCTGATGGTGCTGCTGGCGGTGGCCGGCGCCATCTTCCCCTACCAGCATTTCAGCCAGTGGCGCCAGGCGCAGCGCGAGGCGCGCGAACAGGCCGCCCGGCGCGCCGTGCTGGAGGCCGCCCGCCGCGTCGACGGCATCGACATGCCGGCCGGCACCGAACTGCGGCTGGCCGAACCTGGCCGGCTGGACAGTTTCCAGGGCGCGGACTTCCCGGTGCCCGCGCACGTGGCCGGGCTGCGCGTCACGCGCCTGGTCCGCCACGGCGCCGCGCCGGGCGGCCGGCAAGGCTGGTCGGTCACGCTTGACGGCAACCAGCGCATCGACGGCTGGCTGTGCTCGCGCGGCCACCAGGTCGAATTGGCCGTGCGGGATGGCACGCCCGCTTTCGCCGGCTGCCACCTGGCCGCCGGCAACGAGATCGGCGGCGCGGCCGTGCCGCCCGGCGCCTGGGTGGCGGCGCGCCAGCCCGGCCCGTGGCTGCTGCGCACCGAAGGCAGCGACCCGCTGGACGTGGGCCGGCTGCCGCTGCTCAAGGTGGACATGACGCTCGACGACCGGCGCCAGGTCGCCGGTTTCGAGGGCCTGCTGGCGCGCGAGCTGACCCTGGGCGAGATGACCTACCCCACCGGCACCCGGGTGGCCAGCGCGCCGGCCGGCCTGGCGCAGGCCCAGGCGGGCGACCTGCTGTTCAGCCCCTCGCGCGGGCGGGCCGCCCGGCGCGGCGCGGGCACCGAGATCGTGGCCGGCAAGTCGGTGCTGCAGGCGCCCGACGGCACGGTGCGCGCGGTGCTGGCCAACCGCGACGCCGGCGTGCTGGATTTCGCCGCCGTGCGCATGGCCCCCTAGCAGTAGTGGGATAATAGCCAGCTTCAGACGCCGCCCAAGGCGCCGCCCTGCCCTATGAGACGAAGTCATGGCCGTTAATCTGCAGATTCCCTCCGAATCCGAAATCCTTCCCGTCGCCGGTGTCGAAATCGGCGTGGCCGAAGCCGGCATCCGCAAGGCCGGCCGGCGCGACCTCACGGTGTTCCGCCTGGCGCCGGGCAGCGCGGTGGCCGGCGTGTTCACGCGCAACCGCTTCCGCGCCGCGCCGGTGCAGGTGTGCGAAGCGCACCTGGCCCAGGGCGGCCCGATCCGCGCCCTGGTCGTCAACACCGGCAACGCTAACGCCGGCACCGGCGCGCCCGGCCTGAAGAACGCCCAGGACACCTGCGCGGCGCTGGGCAAGCTGCTGGACGTCCCCGCCGAACAGATCCTGCCGTTTTCCACCGGCGTGATCCTCGAGCCGCTGCCGATGGACCGCCTGACCGCCGGCCTGCCGGCCGCGGTGGCGGACCTGCGGGCCGACGGCTGGTACGGCGCGGCCCACGGCATCATGACCACCGATACGCTGCCGAAGATCCATTCGCGCCGCGTGGACATCGGCGGCAAGACCGTCACCATCACCGGCATCAGCAAGGGCGCCGGCATGATCCGGCCCAACATGGCCACCATGCTGGGCTTTCTGGCCACCGACGCCGGCATCGCCCAGCCGCTGCTGCGCCAGCTGGCCATCGAGCTGGCCGACGTCTCGTTCAACCGCATCACGGTCGACGGCGACACCTCGACCAACGACTCGTTCATCCTGATCGCCACCGGCCAGGCCGGCGTGACGGTCGACAGCGCCGGCGACGCGGCCTATGCGGCCCTGCGCGATGCGCTGGCCGCCGCCGCCACCGACCTGGCGCAGAAGATCGTGCGCGACGCCGAGGGCGCCACCAAGTTCATGACCATCCGCGTCGAGGAAGCCGGCAATACCGAAGAGGCCCTCAAGGTGGCCTACGCGGTCGCGCACTCGCCGCTGGTCAAGACCGCCTTCTTCGCCTCCGACCCCAACCTGGGCCGCATCCTGGCGGCGATCGGCTATGCCGGCATCGACGACCTGGACGTCTCGCGCCTGCGCCTGTGGCTGGGCGACGTGCTGGTGGCCGTCGACGGCGGCCGCAACCCCGACTACCAGGAAGCCGACGGCCAGCGCGTCATGAAGCAGGCCGAGATCCTGGTGCGCATCGCGCTGGGCCGCGGCCAGGTGGCCGACACGGTCTATACCTGCGACTTCTCGCACGAGTATGTCACCATCAACGCCGATTACCGTTCCTGAACCGGAACACCCCGGCGCGCATGGCCGCGGCGCACGCCGCCCGGCCGCCGCGCGCCCGCAAGCCCCGTCTGCAGCGCGCGGCGCCATCCCCGTCCGCGCGCCTGCCGGCCCACCGCGCCCTATCCCGCGGCGCGGCGCCGGCGTCATCGAGCAACCGTAAACGCGGCGTCCCGCCGGGCGCCGCCGCCAAGGAACCGCAGTGACCGCAACAGACCTCACCCCCCTCCTCGCCCGCGCCAAGCGCGTGCTGGCGCAACTGGAAGCCTGGCTGCCGCCGGCGCCGCCCGACATCGACTGGTCCGCCCACGCCTACCGCTGGCGCAAGCGCGGTTCGCGCGGCTGGCTGGACGCCGTGCGCCACGTGGCGCGCATCGAGCTGGACGATCTGCAGCACATCGAGCGCCAGAAAGACATCATCGACCGCAACACGCGCCAGTTCCTCGAATCCAAGCCGGCCAACAATGTGCTGATGACCGGCGCGCGCGGCACCGGCAAGAGCTCGCTGGTCAAGGCCATGCTGGCCGCCTACGGCGACCGGGGCCTGCGCCTGATCGAAGTGGACAAGTCCGACCTGGGCGACCTGGCCGACATCGTCGAGCTCGTGGCGGCGCGGCCCGAGCGCTACATCGTGTTCTGCGACGACCTGTCGTTCGAGGAAGGCGAGGCCGGCTACAAGGCGCTGAAATCCGTGCTCGACGGCTCGGTCGCGGCCTCGGGCGACAACGTGCTGATCTACGCCACCTCGAACCGCCGCCACTTGATGCCCGAATACATGAGCGAGAACCTGGCCGCCAAGCACCAGCCCGACGGCGAGATCCACCCCGGCGAAACCGTCGAGGAAAAGATCTCGCTGTCCGAGCGCTTCGGCCTGTGGCTGTCGTTCTACCCGTTCAAGCAGGACGACTACCTGGACATCGTCTACCACTGGCTGCGCGAGCTGAACTGCCCGGCCGACCAGATCGAGGCCTCGCGCACCGAGGCCCTGCAGTGGACGCTCGAACGCGGCTCGCGCTCGGGCCGGGTCGCCTATCAATTCGCACGCGACTGGGCCGCCCGCCATGTCTGAAAAAATCGTCGATGTCGCCGCGGGCCTGATCCTGCGCCCGGATGGCCAGCTGCTGCTGGGGCAGCGCCCCGAGGGCAAGCCCTGGGCCGGCTGGTGGGAGCTGCCCGGCGGCAAGCTGGAGCCGGGCGAAACCGTGCTGCAGGCCCTGGCGCGCGAACTGCATGAAGAGCTGGGCATCCGCGTGACCGAGGCGCACCCCTGGGTGACCTATGTGCACGTCTACCCGCACACCACCGTGCGGCTGGCGTTCTGCCACGTCACCGGCTGGGAAGGCGAACCCCGCGGGCTGGAAAACCAGCGCCTGGAATGGGTCGACCCGGCGCGCGCGCACGAGGTCGGCGACCTGCTGCCGGCGGCCCTGCCGCCGCTGCGCTGGCTGCAGCTGCCCACCGCTTACGCCATCAGCGCCATCGGCGCGCCCGCCGCACTGGCCGATTTCACCGCGCGGCTGCGGCAAGCCCTGGACGGGGGCCTGAAACTGGTGCTGCTGCGCGAGCCCGACTGGCCCGGCGGCGCCGACGCCGCTTCGCTGCGCGACGCCATGCAGGCCATCCTGGCGCAATGCCGCGCCGCCGGCGCGCGCCTGTTGGTCAGCAGCCGCCATCCGCAGGCCTGGTGGCGCGAAGCCGACGGCGTACATCTGACGGCGCGCGACGCGCAGGCGCTCAAGCAGCGTCCGGCGCTGCCCGAGGGCGCGCTGGTGGGCGTCTCGGCCCACGGCCATGCCGAGATCGTGCATGCACGCGACCTGGGCGCGGATTTCGCGGTGCTGGGCCCGGTGCTCGCCACCGCCAGCCACCCGGAGCAGGCGCCGCTGGGCTGGCCCGGCTTCGCGGCCGGCATCCGCGACGCCGGCATGCCGGTCTACGCGCTGGGCGGCCAGTCGCCCGCCACCCTGGCCGAGGCGCGCCTGCACGGCGCGCACGGCATCGCCGGGATCCGCGGGCTGCTCTGACGCAACGGCGCTAGGGCGCGGACGGCGCGGACGGCTCGGCCGCCGCGCTGGCCGCCGCCTCGGCCGGCAAGCCCTGCCACCCGCCGCCCAGCGCCGCGATCAGCTGCACGCTGGCGTTGAGCCGGCTGCCCAGCAGGCTGATGGCGTTGCGCTCGGTGTTCAGCGCGGTGGTTTCCAGCACCGCCACGCTCAGGTAGTCGATCAGCCCCTGCTCGTACTGGTTGCGCGCCAGGCGCAGCGATTCGCGCGCGGACTCGAGCGCATTGCGCTGCACCTGCTGCTCGTGCTCCATCACGCGCAGCTGCACCAGGTAATCCTCCACCTCGCGCAGCGCCGTCAGCACGCTCTGGCGGTAGGCGGCCGCCTGCGCGTCATAGGCGGCGCGGGCCTGCTCGACGCGCGCCGAACGCGCGCCGCCGTCGAACAGCGTCATGGCCAGCGCCGGGCCGAGGGTCCAGAAGCGCGCCGGCGCGGTCAGCCACTCGGCGAACTGGCCGCTGCGAAAACCGCCGCTGGCCGACAAGGTCAGGTCCGGGAACCAGGCCGCCTGCGCCACGCCGATCTGCGCATTGGCGGCGGCCGCGCGCCGCTCGGCGGCCGCCACGTCGGGCCGGCGCTCCAGCAGTTGCGAGGGCAGGCCCGCCGGGATGTCCGGCAGTTGCTGCGCGAACGGCTGCGCCGGCAGGGCGAAGCGCGAAGGCGCCTGCCCCATCAGCACCGCGATGGCGTGCTCGAACTGGCCGCGCTGCCAGTCCAGGTCGATGGACTGGGCCCGCGTGTTCTCCAGCTGGGTGCGCGCCACCGCCACGTCGGACTTGCCCACCACGCCGGCTTCGTAGCGGTTCTGCGTCAGGCGCAGCGAGCGCTCGTAGGCCAGCACCGTGGCGTCGAGCAGGCGCTTCTGCTCGTCGAGCACGCGCAATTGCAGGTAGTTCTGCACCAGGGCGGCCTGCGCGCTCAGGCGGGTGGCGGCCAGGTCCGCCGCGCTGGCCTGCGCCTCGGCGCGGCTGGACTCGACCTCGCGGCGCACCCGGCCCCACACATCGACTTCCCAGCTGACCGACCCACTGAGCGAGTACTGGTTGCCGACCGAGCTGCCGTTCGAGCCAGCGCCGCTGCCGCCGCCCGAGCCGGACCGCGTCACGTCGGCGCCCGCGCCTATGGTGGGGAAGAAGCCGGCGCGCGCATTGCGCACCAGCGCCTGGGCCTGGCGATAATTGGCCTCGGCCTGCGCCACGGAGTAGTTGCCCTGGTTCAATTGCTGCACCAGGCCGTCGAGCACCGGGTCGCCATACACCTGCCACCATTGCCCGCGCGCGCTCTCGTCGCTGGGCTGCGCGGGCGTCCAGCCGGGCTGCGGCGCGGCGGCCTCCTTGTAGGCGGCCCCCACGTCGATGGCGGGTCGCTGGTAGTCGGGCCCGACTGCACAGCCGCCCAGCGCCGCGCACAGCGCCGCGACGGCCAGCCGGCGGCGCGGCGGAACGGAGAATCGGAAACCAGGCATACGGATCATGGGCGGGTGGGATCAGGAGCGGACCGCGCCGCGCGCCGGCGCGCGGCCCACAGGCGGAAGCGGTCCAGGTACAGGTACACCACCGGCGTGGTGTACAGGGTAAGGATCTGGCTGAGCACCAGGCCGCCCACGATGGTGATGCCCAGCGGACGGCGCATCTCCACGCCAGGCCCGCTGGCCAGCATCAGCGGCAAGGCGCCGAAAATGGCCGCCATGGTCGTCATCATGATGGGACGGAAACGCGTCAGGCAGGCGCGCAGGATCGCCGCGCGCGCGTCCAGGCCATCGCGCCGCTCGGCCTCCAGCGCGAAGTCGACCATCATGATGGCGTTCTTCTTGACGATGCCGATCAGCAGGAACACGCCGATCAGCGCGATCAGGGTGAACTCGTGGCCGAGCAGCATCAGGGCCAGCAGCGCGCCGATGCCGGCCGACGGCAGCGTGGACAGGATGGTCAGCGGGTGCACCAGGCTTTCGTACAGAATGCCCAGCACGATATACATCGTCACCAGCGCCGCCAGGATCAGCCATGGCTGGCGCGCCAGCGTCTTCTGCAGCTCGGCCGCCGTGCCCTGGAAACCCGCCTGGATCTGGTCCGACGGCAGGCCGATCCGGGCCACGGCCGCGTCGATGGCGCCGGTGGCCTGGTCCAGCGATACGCCGGGCGACAGGCTGAACGAAATCGTATCGGCCACGAACAGCCCCTGGTGGCTGACCGACAGCGGCGCGTTGGCCACCTTCAGCTGCGCGAAAGCCGCCAGCGGCACGCGCTGGCCGTCGGCCGCGATCACATGCACCTGCTTGAGCGACTCGATATCCTGCGCGAAGCGCGGATCCACGCCCATGACCACGTGGTACTGGTTCAGCGGCCCGTAGATGACCGAAACCTGGCGCTGGCTGAATGAATTGTTCAGCACCGCCGAAATGGTGGCCATGCTCACGCCCAGCCGCGTGGCGGCATCGCGGTCGATCACCAGATCGATCTGGCGCCCCTTGTCCTCGACATCGGCGTCCACATCGGTGATTTCGGGCAATGCCGCCATGGCCCGCTGCACCCTGGGCATCCATTCGCGCAGCAGCGCCAGGTCGCCGGACATCAGCGTGTAGTCGTACGAGCCGGAACTCTGGCGCCCGCCGATATGGATATCCTGCTGCGCCACCAGGAACATGCGCGCGCCGGGTTCGTTCTGCAGGCGCCCGCGCAACCGGTTGATGACCGTGTCGGCGCTCACGCCGCGCTCTTCGAGCGGCTTGAGCTGGATCTGCATGAAGCTGGAATTGCTGCCGCCGCGACCGCCCGCGTAGGCCGTCACGCTCTGCACCGCCGGGTCGGCCAGGATGACCTTGCGGAAGTACTCCAGCTTGGGCACCGTGGCCTGGAACGAGGTGCCCTGGTCGCCGCGGAAAAAGCCCAGCAGCTGGCCGGTGTCCTGCTGCGGGAAAAAGCCCTTGGGCACCACCATGTACAGATACACGTTGAGCCCGATGGTGGCGGCCAGGATCAGCATCATCAGCCGCGCATGCGCCAGCGCCCAGCCCAGGCTGCGCTCGTAGCCGCCCTGCATGCCGCCGTACAGGCGCGTCCAGAGGCGCCCGATCCGCCCCGGCGGGCGCGGCGCGGCCGGCTCGGCGCGCAGCAGCCGCGCGCACATCATGGGCGTGAGCGTCAGCGACACCACCAGCGAAACCAGGATGGAGGCCGACAGGGTCACGGCGAACTCGCGAAACAGCCGCCCCGCCACGCCGCCCATCAGCAGGATGGGGATGAACACCGCCACCAGCGACAGGCTCATCGACAGCACGGTGAAGCCCACCTCGCGCGAGCCGCGCAGCGCCGCGCGCATGGGCGTGGCGCCGCGCTCGATATGCCGCATGATGTTTTCCAGCACCACGATGGCGTCGTCGACCACGAACCCGGTGGCCACGATCAGGGCCATGAGCGAAATGGTGTTCAGCGTGTAGCCGCACAAGTACATCACACAGAAGGTGCCGATCAGCGATACCGGCACCGCCACGCTGGGAATGAAGGCGGCGCGCAGCCGGCGCAGGAACAGCAGCACCACCAGCACCACCAGGCCCACCGCGATGACCAGCGTCAGCTCGGCCTCGTGCAGCGAGGCGCGGATGCTGGGCGTGCGATCCTGCGCCACGGTCAGGTCCACGTCGCCCGGCAGCAGGGCCGCCAGCTGGGGCAGCTGGGCGCGCACCGCGTCGACGGTCTCGATGATGTTGGCGTCGGCCTGGCGCCGCACGATCATCAGGATGGCCTTGCGGTCGTTGTAGAAGCCGGTCTGGTACAGGTCCTCGACCGAGTCTTCCACGCTGGCCACGTCGGACAGCCGCACGGCCGCGCCGTCGCGCCAGGCCACGATCAGCGGCCGGTACTGCTCGGCGCGGTCGAGCTGGTCGCTGGCCATGACCTGCCAGTGGTACTGGTCGTTCTCCACCATGCCCTTGGGGCGGTTGGCGTTGGCGCTGGACAGCGCCTGGCGCACCTCGTCGAGCGACACGCCGCGATTGGCCAGCGCGCCCGGGATGAGGTTGACGCGCACCGCCGGCAGCGAGCTGCCGCCCACCGTCACCTCGCCCACGCCGTTCACCTGGGCCAGCTTCTGCGCGACGATGGTCGAGGCCAGGTCGTACAGCTTGCCCTGGCCCAGCGTGGCCGAGGTCATGGCCAGCGTCATGATGGGCGCCGCCGACGGATTGGCCTTGTGGTACGTGGGGTTGCTGCGCAGGCTGGTGGGCAGCAGCGAGCGCGCCGCGTTGATGGCGGCCTGCACGTCGCGCGCCGCGCCATCGACGTCGCGGCTGAGATCGAACTGCAGGGTGATGCGGGTCGACCCCTGCGAGCTGCGCGAGGTCATCTCGGTCACGCCGGCGATGCTGCCCAGCGAGCGCTCCAGCGGCGTGGCCACGCTGGAGGCCATGGTCTCGGGGCTGGCGCCGGGCAGGCTGGCCGATACCGAAATGGTCGGGATGTCCACTTGCGGCAGGGGCGCGACCGGCAACAGGCGGTACGCCAGCAGCCCGGCCAGCACCACGCCCAGGCACAGCAGCGTGGTGGCCACCGGACGGACGATGAACGGCGCCGACAGAATCATGGCGCCTGCCGCGCGGCCGCGCCGGCGCCGCCGCGACGGCGCGCCAGCCGGTCAAACATGAGGTAGATCACCGGCGTGGTGAACAGCGTCAGCACCTGGCTGACGAGCAGCCCGCCCACCATCACCAGCCCCAGGGGCTGGCGCAGCTCGGCCCCGGTGCCGGTCGAGAGCATCAGCGGCAGCGCGCCGAACAGGGCCGCCAGCGTCGTCATCAGGATGGGCCGAAAGCGCAGCAGCGCCGCCTCGTGGATGGCTTCGCGCGGCGCCAGCCCGCGCTTGCGCTCGGCCTCCAGGGCGAAGTCGATCATCATGATGGCGTTCTTCTTGACGATGCCGATCAGCAGGATGATGCCGATGATGCCTATCATGTCCAGGTCGGTGCCGCTGATCAGCAGGGCCAGCAGCGCCCCCACCCCGGCCGAAGGCAGGGTGGACAGGATCGTGATCGGGTGGATGTAGCTTTCATACAGGATGCCCAGCACGATGTACATGGTGACCACCGCGGCCAGGATCAGCCACAGCGTGCTGTCGAGCGAATTCTGGAACGCCAGCGCCGCCCCCTGGAAGCGCGTGTCGATCGCCAGCGGCAGCCCGATTTCGGCCTGCACGGCCGAAATCGCCTCGACCGCGCCCGACAGCGAGGCCCCGGGCGCCAGGTTGAACGACACCGTGGTCATGGGGAACTGGTCGAGCCGGTTGACCGCCAGCACCGTGCGCCCCTCGGAAATGCGCGCGACCGACGACAGCGGCACCTGCGCGCCGGAAGCCGTCGGCACATGGATATGGTCCAGCGACTGGGGCGACTGGCGGAACTGCGGCAGCACCTCCAGCACCACCCGGTACTGGTTGGACTGCGTGAAGACGGTGGAAATCAGCCGCTGGCCGAATGCGTCATAAAGCGCCTCGTCGATCACCGCGGCGGTGATCCCCAGCCGCGAGGCGGCGTCGCGATCGATCTCGACCCAGGTCTGCAGGCCCTGGTCCTGCAGGTCGTAGGTGACGTCGGCAAGCTGCGGCACCTGGCGCAGCCGCTCGACCAGCCTGGGCGCCCACTCGCTGAGCACGGCCAGGTCGGGGTTGGACAGCGTCATCTGGTATTGCGTGCGGCTGACGCGGTCCTCGATGGTCAGGTCCTGCACCGGCTGCATGTACACCGTCAGGCCCAGGTCGGTCCCGCCATGCAGCGCGTCCTGCAGGCGCGCCATCACGGTCTTGAGATCGCCGCTGCGCTCGCTCTGCGGCTTGAGGGCGATCTGCATGCGGCCGTTGTTCAGCGTGGGGTTGCTGCCGTCGACGCCGATGAACGAGGACACGGCGGCCACGTCGGGATCCTGCACGATGATGCGCGCGGCCTCCTGCTGGCGCTGCGACATGGCGGCGAACGAGATGGTCTGCGGCGCCTGCGTGATGGCCTGGATCAGCCCGCTGTCCTGCTGCGGAAAGAAGCCCTTGGGCACGACGATGTACAGCAGCACCGTCAGCGCGAAGGTGCCCAGCGCCACCAGCAGCGTCAGCGGCTGGTGGCGCAGCACCACCTGCAGCATGCGGTCGTAGCCGGCGATCACGCGGTCGATCAGCGCGCCGGTGGCCTGGTGAAAGCGCCCATGGCGCTGCTCGGACTCGGGCCGCAGCAGGCGCGCGCACATCATCGGCGTAAGCGTCAGCGACACCACCAGCGAGATCAGGATCGCCACGGCCAGCGTCACCGCGAACTCGCGGAACAGCCGCCCCACCACCTCGGTCATGAACAGCAGCGGAATCAGCACGGCGATCAGCGAGAAGGTCAGCGAAATCAGCGTGAAGCCGATCTGCGCGGCGCCCTTGAGCGCCGCCTGCAGGGGCGTCTCGCCCTCTTCCAGGTGGCGCGCGATGTTCTCGATCATGACGATGGCGTCGTCGACCACGAAGCCGGTCGCGATGGTCAGCGCCATCAGGGTCAGGTTGTTGATGCTGAAGCCGGCCAGGTACATGATGCCGAACGTGCCGATCAGCGACAGCGGCACCACCACGCTGGGGATCACGGTAGCCGTGAGGCTACGCAGGAACAGGAACGTGACCAGCACCACCAGCCCCACCGCCAGCAGCATCTCGAACTGCACGTCGGCCACCGAGTCGCGGATGGTCTGGGTGCGGTCGGCCACCACCACCAGGTCCAGCGTGGCCGGCATCGCGGCGCGCAGCTGCGGCAGCAAGGCATGGATGCGGTCCACCACGTCGATCACGTTGGCGCCGGGCTGGCGCTGCACGTTCAGCAGGATGGCGGGCTTGTCGCCCACCCAGGCCGCCTGGCGGATGTCCTCGGCGCCCTGCACCGCGCGCGCCACGTCGGACAGGCGCAGCGGCGCGTCGTTGCGGTAGGCGATGATCAGGTCGTTGTAGTCGGTGGGCGACTTCAGCTGGTCGTTGGCGTTGATGGTGGTGGAGCGGATCGGCCCGTCCAGGTTGCCCTTGGGCTGATTGACGTTGGCGCCGACCACCGCCGTGCGCAGGTCCGCCAGGCTCAGGCCGGCCGAGGCCAGGGCCTGCGGATTGACCTGTACCCGCACCGCCGGGCGCTGCCCGCCCGCCACGCTGACCAGGCCCACGCCGGGAATCTGCGACAGCCGCTGGGCCATGCGCGTATCGACCAGGTCGCGCACCTGCGGCAGCGGCATGGTGGGCGAGGTCACCGCCAGGGTCAGCACGGCCGCGTCGGCCGGGTTGACCTTGTTGTAGGTGGGCGGCACCGGCAGATCGTTGGGCAGCAGGTTGGAGGCCGCGTTGATGGCCGCCTGCACCTGCTGCTCGGCCACGTCCAGCGACAGGTCGAGGCTGAACTGCAGCGTGATGACCGACGCGCCGCCGGAGCTGGTGGACGACATCTGGTTCAGGCCCGGCATCTGGCCGAACTGGCGCTCCAGCGGCGAGGTCACCAGCGAGGTCATCACATCGGGGCTGGCGCCGGGATACAGCGTGACCACCTGGATGGTCGGATAGTCGACTTCGGGCAGCGCCGACACGGGCAGCAGCCGATAGGCGATCAGGCCGGCGATCAGGATCGCCACCATCGACAAGGCGGTGGCGACCGGCCGCAGGATGAACAGGCGCGACGGGCTCACGGCGTCCGCCTGGGCGCCCCGGTATTGACCGGCGCGGCCGCTTCCGGCGTGGTGCCGGTCACGATCTCTATCCTGGCGCCGGCGCGCAGCCGGTCCATGCCTTCGACCACGACCTTGTCGCCGGGCTGCAGGCCCTCGTTGACCGCCACCCAGTCGCCGTTGATGGCGCCCAGCTTGACCTGCCGCACCGACACCGTGTCATCGGGCTGGGCCAGGAACACGAAGGCGCCGGCCGAACCCTGCTGCACCGCCGCGTTGGGTATCGCGGTCATGCCGCTGCGCGTCTCGACATACAGGCGCACGTTGACGAACTGGTTGGGAAACAGCGCCTCCTCGGCGTTGTCGAAACGCGCCTTCAGCTTGACCGTGCCGGTGGCCACGTCGATCTGGTTGTCGACGGTCTCGAGCTGGCCGCTGGCGATGCGGCGCGTGTCGGCGCGGTCATAGGCTTCCACCGGCAGCTGCCGCCCGGCGCGCAACTGCGCCAGCACCTCGGGCAGCTGGGTTTCGGGCAGCGTGAACACCACCGCGATGGGCTGGGTCTGGGTAATCACCACCAGGCCATTGGCGTCGCCGCTGGAAATCAGGTTGCCCTGGTCCACCTGGCGCAGGCCGAGCCGGCCGGCGATGGGCGCGGTGATGCGCGAGAAATCCAGTTGCAGCCGGGCGCTGTCCACGGCCGCCCGGTCGCTCTTGATGGTGCCCTCGTACTGGCGCACCAGCGCCGCCTGCGTGTCGAGCTGCTGGCGGGCGATCGAATCCTGCTTGTAGAGCGTCTGGTAGCGCTGCAAGTCGCGGCGCGCGTTTTCCAGTTGCGCCAGGTTCTGCTGCTGCTGGCCCTGCGCCTGCGCCAGCGCCACCTCGAAGGGCCGCGGGTCGACCTGCGCCAGCAGATCGCCGGCCTTGACGTGCTGGCCTTCCTGGAACGCCACCTTGACCAGTTCGCCATCGACGCGGCTGCGCACCGTCACGGTGTTGTAGGCGGTCACCGTGCCCAGCGCCCGCAGGACGATCTGGATATCCTGGGTGCGGGCCTCGCCCACGCGCACCGGCACCGCCATGTTCATCATCGAGGCCGGGCCGCCGCGCATGGCGCCGCGGCCGCCGGGCCGGCCCTGCTGCCCGCCCGTGTCCTTCGGCCACAGCCACCAGGCCAGGGCCAGGACGGCCAGGACGGCGATCGCGGCTGCGATCAGGCGGCGGCGCCCCTGGCGGGCAGGCGGCGCAACGGAACGGCTTTCAGGCATGAGGTATCCGGCAAGACGGCAAGGAGCCGCTATTTTCCACCAGACCGGCCCAAACTGGCAGTTTGCCGGGCGCTGCTGAAATAGACCGCAACAGGATTCGGCCCCCACACGCCCGCGATCACGGGTCGTTCGGCCCGGACAGGGGCAACGCGGGCGATGCCGGCCGGCGCCGGCGCGCCGTCAGGAGCTGCAGAGCGACATCTGGAACGCCACGTCGCGCGACACCTGCTGCGGCTTGACCTCGCCGTCCTGGGTCGAGAAGCGTATCCAGACCATGTACTTGTTGGCGCTGATCTCGGGAAAGACGCCGAGGCTGGGATCGACCCAGACGCGCAGCAAATGGTAGATCTTGCCGGCCAGCATCTGCTGGTAGCCGCCCTGCTCGGCCGCGATATCGGCGCGCCGCCCGGATTCGCGCAGCAGCCGCAACGCCATGGACAGGCCTTCATGCAGGGGCAGCAAGGGGGCCAGCCAGCTTTGCAGGTCGGCGCAGCGCACCGACTCGGGCTTGTTCTGCCAGGCATGATAGGACGGCATGTCCACCTGCGTGGCGCCGCCCGGCACCGCCAGCCTGCCGCGCAGGCTGACCAGCCATTCGTTCTCGCGCAATGCCTGGCCGGTCTTGCCCTGCGCCGCCAGCGCCGCCACCACGCGCTCCATGTCGCGCAGCATGGCCTCCAGTGCATCCTGGGCCACGCCGGGATGGTCGCGCAGCCCCACCAGGGCCATGCGCTGGCGCTCCAGGTCCTGCAGCACCGCGCCCTTGATGTCGGTGCGCTCGCTGGCATCGAGCAGATCGAACAGGGAGGAAACCGCGATCTGGTGCAGCCGGGCGTCGCCCTCGCGCGCGAAAAAGAACAACCTGTCGAACAGGTACTCCAGACGCAGATAGGCCCGGATACGTTCGTTGAAAGGGTATTCGTACAGAATCACGCTTGCCACAGGCCCGTCGGTGATCGGCCCGCGGGCCGGGGTTATTCAGGGGTACCGGCCGCCTTGCCGCCTGGCTGGCTGGCCGCGCCCGCCAGCGCGAGCCAGCGGTCGTGCAGAGTTCTTGCCCGCGCGCGCAAGGTATCGGGCGAGGTGGCGCCATCGTTGACGATGACGTCGTCCGCGGCCTCCAGCCGGGTTGCCCGCGCAGCCTGTGCCGCCATGATACGCCTGATGGCCGGCTCCGTCAGCCCGCTGCGTTTCTGCACCCGGGCGATCTGCGTGGCCGGGTCGCAATCGACCACGCAGATGCGGTCGACCCGGCCGCGCCAGCGGCCGGATTCGACCAGCAAGGGCACGACGAAAACCAGGTACAGGCCGCGCGCCTGTGCGGCGGCCTGCTCGGTGTGCAGGCCGATCAGCGGGTGCAGCAGGGCTTCGAGGCGGCCGCGCGCCGCGGGTTCGCGAAACACCAGGTCGCGCATCCAGGCGCGATCCAGCGCGCCGTCGGCGGCCACCGCCTGCGGGCCGAATTCGCGCGCGATGGCCGGCATGGCCGCGCCGCCGGGCGCGGTCAGCGCATGCGAAATCTCGTCGGCATCGATGACGCTGGCGCCCCATTCGGCCAGCATGTCGGCCACCCGGGACTTGCCCGAACCGATGCCGCCGGTCAATCCGATCTTGTACATGCCCATCCTCAATAGAACTGCAGCCAGGCGGGCCGGCCCGCCGCCAGCAGCATCAGGATACCGCCGAGCGCCAGGTAAGGACCGAAAGGCAGCGGCTGCCCCCTGCCGACCCGTCCGGCCAGCCGCAGGCTCCAGCCCACCAGCACGCCCACCAGCACGCCCGCCAGCGAGGCCCCCAGCAGCAACCACGGCAATGCCCCCAGCCCCAGCCAGGCGCCCAGCGCCGCCATCAGCTTGAAGTCGCCATGACCCATGCCGTCGCGCCCGGTCAGCAGGCGGAAGAAATGAAAGATCACCCACAGGAACAGATAGCCCGCGACCGCGCCCAGCACGGCCAGCGGCAGCGGCGCCAGCGCGCCGTCCAGGTTGACCAGCAGGCCGGCCCAGATCAGCGGCAGGGTCACCGCGTCGGGCAGCAGGCTGTGTTCGAGATCGATCCAGGCCAGCGCCAGCAGCGCGCCGGTCAGGCCCATGGCGGCCAGCGCCATCGGCGTGGGCCCGAAGCGCCAGGCGCAGGCGGCAAACAGCACGGCCGCGGCCAGCTCGAGCATGGGGTAGCGCAATCCGATGGGCTGCCGGCAATGCCCGCAGCGGCCGCGCTGCAGCAACCAGCCGGCCAGCGGAACGGCGCGCCAGCCACGCAAGGCGGCCTGGCACGACGGGCAATGCCAGGCCGGCCGCCACAGGCCATAGTCCGACTCGGCGCCGCCGTCGTCCTCGCGCATGGCCGTGCGCCATTCGCGCTCCATCATGCGCGGCAGCCGATGCGCCACCACGCTGAGCCAGCTGCCGGCCACGAGCCCCAGCAGAGCGGCCAGCACCACATTCAACGCCGGATCGAGCGGGAAGACATGCCACATGGCGCCAGGAGGTACACGGAAAGGGAGGACAAGAAGAGGAAGCGCCGGACACCCGGCGCGTACCGGACCGGAAGGTCCGCCAGGGCCGGGCGGCAGCGCGATGCCGCAGGCGGCATTATTGCGGCGCGCCCCGATTTGCACAAACGCCGCACTTGCGCACGCAAAGCCGCGACAATGTATCGGATCTTCTCATAAGTGCGTAGAATCGCAGTTACAGAACAACCAACCGGACACGCTGCCATGTCTGCCCCACTCGATACGCCCGCGCTTCGTCTCAATACCCGTTTTGCGACCGGAATCGTACTGGCAGGCACCCTGGCCCTGGCCGGCTGCGCGCAACAGCGCAGCGCCGGCTATTACGACCCGCCCGGCGCCAGCACCATCACCGACGCCCAATACCAGGGCCAGGCGGCCGGCTACCGTACGGTGGTGCACGCGCCGTCGCAACTGCAGATCGAGCTCAAGCCCAACCAGCCCGCGCGCCAGCAAAACGCCCAGGCCCAGGCCGGCCAGCAATCCACCGAGGACGGCACGGCCGTGCCCGAAGGCCAGGCAGCCCCGCAGCCGCAGCCCGAGACGGCCAGCCCCGGCGCGCAAGCCATCATCCCGCAGGCGCAAACCTACCAGGGCACTTTCCCGTGCTTTGCCGCCGGCCTGGCTTGCGAAGCCCAGCGCGTCACGCTGACCCTGGCGCCCAACGGCCGCTGGCGCAGCCGCACCAACTACCTGAACAAGCAACCCCAGGCCAGCGCCCCCGTGGCCGAGCAAGGCTGCTGGGACGCCACCCAGGAACGCCCGCCCCGCGTGCTGCTGCTCGACGGCAGCGGCAACATGCGCGCCGAGCTGGTCATGACCGCCAACAACGTGCTGCGCGTACGTTCGGTGGGCGGCCGTACCCCCAACCTGAACTACAACCTCACCCGCCAGCCCGATCTGGACGCCATCGCCGAGCTCGACAAGCAGGCCGCGCCCAAGTGCCCCTGATGCGGCGCTGACGCGCCGCGGGCAGGCCTGCCCTGCGCGCAGGCCGCCCGCCCGCGACGCAGAGGCACCGAAACCCGAGGACTCAAGACTCGCCGGCCGGGGTCGCCCCCTGCCCCGCCATGGACGTGGCCGCGCGCCGATGCGGACACATGCGGCAGGCCAGCTCGAACGCGTTGCGCACGCCCAGCTTGCGGAAGATGCGCGCGCGATGCGCTTCGGCGGTACGCCGGGAAATACCCAGATCGATGGCAATGACCTTGTTTGCCTTGCCTGCCGCCAGATAGGCGGCCACCTGGCGCTCGCGTGCCGTCAAGGCGGCCGGCGGCCGAGCCTCGGCGCGGCCGCCAACGGAAGGCGCGATCGGATGGCAGATGGATACGACAGGCAGGGCCGGCTGCGCGGATGAGGCGTTGCCAGGCGTGGGAAGCATGGGACCTCCTTTGCAAACTACGATTGCAATGCAGTCTGCCACGCCCGGCCTGCGCCGAGAAGCTGTCAAATTTGACAGGATCTGCCGCGGCCGCGGCTCAGAACTCCAGGTTGTCGATCAGCCGCGTGGCGCCCAGCTTCGCGGCGGCCAGCGCCACCAGGGGCTCGCCGGCGCTCATCTCGGCCACATCGGGAGCCTTCAGGTCGCGCTGGCGGCGCACCGCCACGTAGTCGACCTTCCAGCCACGATCGGCCAGGGCCTGCGCGGCCACCCGTTCGAGCGCGGCCGGGTCCTGCTCGCCGCCGGCGCGGCGCTGCGCGATGCCGCGCAGCGTCTCGTACAGCACCGGCGCCTCGGCGCGCTCGGCCTCCGACAGGTAGCGGTTGCGCGAAGACAGCGCCAGGCCGTCATCGGCGCGCACGGTTTCGTGCGCCAGGATTTCCACCGGCAGCTGCAATTGCCGGCACATGTTGCGCACCACCATCAGCTGCTGGTAGTCCTTCTTGCCAAACACCGCCACGCGCGGCTGCACACAGGCCAGCAGCTTCATCACCACGGTGCACACGCCCGTGAAAAAACCCGGGCGGAACTCGCCCTCGAGGATATCGCCCAGGTCGTCGGGCGGCAGCACGCGGTAGTTCTGCGGCTCCGGGTACATCTCGCGCTCGTCGGGCGCGAACACCAGATAGACGTCGCGGTCGCGCTCCATCTTCGCGACATCGTCGGGCAGCGTGCGGGGATAGCGGTCGAAATCCTCGTTGGGGCCGAACTGCAGCCGGTTGACGAAAATACTGGTCACCACCGGGTCGCCATGCTGGCGCGCCAGCTTCATGAGCGCCAGGTGTCCTTCGTGCAGGTTGCCCATGGTGGGCACGAACGCCACGCGGTTCTGGCCGCGCAGGTGGTCCCGCAGGTCCTGGATGGTGTGTACGACTTTCAAGGGGGTTCTCCGGAAGGGCCGGGTCGGGGATGGGGCCGGCCGCCTTACGCGGCGGCGGCCACGCTGGCGTAGGCCAGGCGCACGTAGATGGGCGCGTAGGACTCGGCCTGGGTGATGTCGAGCAGGGATTCGCGCGCCAGTTCGAGCATGGCGATGAAGTGCACGACCACCACGGCCACCGGAGCGCCCTCGTTGATGCGTTCGAGGAAGAGCTCGCCGAACTCCATGAAGCGCACGTCGTTCAGGCGCCGCAGGATGTGGGTCATGTGGTCGCGCACCGACAGCTGTTCGCGCGTGATGTGGTGGTGCTGGTTCAGGCGCGCCCGCTTCATGATGTCGGCCCACGCGGCGCGCAGGTCGTCGACGCTGACCTCGGGCAGCATGCGCTCGACGCTGATCTCGGCCACCGCCTGGCTGCGCACGAAATCGCGCCCCAGCTGGGGCAGCGCGTCCAGCTTCTGCGCCGCCAGCTTCATCTGCTCGTACTCGAGCAGGCGACGCACCAGTTCGGCGCGCGGGTCCTCGGGCTCTTCGCCGGTGTCCGACTTCTTGACCGGCAGCAGCATGCGCGACTTGATCTCGATCAGCATGGCGGCCATCAGCAGGTATTCGGCCGCCAGTTCGAGGTTGTGGACACGGATCTGCTCGACATACGACAGGTATTGCCGCGTGACATCGGCCATCGGGATGTCGAGCACGTTGAAGTTCTGCTTGCGGATCAGGTAGAGCAGCAGGTCGAGCGGCCCCTCGAACGCCTCCAGGAACACTTCCAGCGCGTCGGGCGGAATGTAGAGGTCGGTGGGCAGCTGGAACAGCGGCTCGCCGTACAGGCGCGCGAACGCCACGCTGTCGACCACGTCGGGCGTGCTGTCGACCTGTGGCTCCACGAGCGCCGCCAGGTCGTCGCCGGAAATCGAGGCGTTATGTGCCATATGCGCCGCGCACGGGCCCGTGGGTATCAGTCGGCCTGATACACATAGGGCTTCTGCGGCACGCGGGCGGCGCGAAAGCCTTCGAGCAGCTCGGTGTTCTGCGCCTTGTCCCACAGGCGGGCGCGGCCTTCGCGCTGGCGCTGCTCGGTGTCCGGATGCGCGGTCTTGTATTCCTTGAGGAAGCGGGTGATCTCGGATTCGTAGTTTTTGGCCATGACAACAGCTTCAGCAGGTTTCAGATAGGGGGAGTTTACTTCAGGCGGGCCCCGGGCCGGCGTTACAATCGATTGACGCCTCTTGCGTCCCCCAGACATGTCCGCAGACCCCGCCACAGCCGCCGCGCCCCCTCCTCTCGCCAACCCGGACGCCGCCCGCGCCGCCCGCATGATTCCCTTCATCGTGGGGTGCGCGCTGTTCATGCAGATGCTGGACTCCACGGTGGTGGCCACCGCCCTGCCGGCCATGGCCGCGGCGCTGGGCTCCACGCCGGTGCGCCTGAACGTGGCGATCACCTCGTACCTGCTGGCGGTGGCGGTATTCGTGCCCATCAGCGGCTGGGCCGCCGACCGCTTCGGCGCGCGCCGCGTCCTCATCGCCGCCATCGCCCTGTTCACCCTCAGCTCCGTGGGTTGCGCGCTGTCGCAGAACCTCGGCCAGCTGGTGGTCGCGCGCATCGTCCAAGGCATGGCCGGCGCGATGATGGTGCCGGTGGGCCGCATCATCCTGCTGCGCACCGTGCCCAAGCAGGACTTGCTCAAGGCCATGTCGTTCCTGTCCATACCGGCGCTGCTCGGCCCCGTGATCGGCCCGCCGGTGGGCGGCTTCATGGTCACGTACATGTCGTGGCACTGGATTTTCCTGATCAACATCCCGATCGGCATATTGGGCATCGCGCTGGTGCTGCGCTTCGTCAGCGAGATTCGCGAGGAAAACGCCCCGCGCCTGGACCTGCCCGGCTTCCTGCTGAGCGGCATCTGCCTGGCGGCGCTGGTCAGCGCCTTCGAGGCGCTGGGCCACGGGCTGCTGCCGCCGCTGGAGCTGGGCGCGCTGATCGCCGCCGGTCTGCTGTGCGGCGTGCTGTACGTATGGCATTCGCGGCGCGTCGAACACCCCATCCTGGACCTGTCGCTGCTGCGCACGCCGACCTTCGCCATTTCGGTGCTGGGCGGCAACCTGTGCCGCTTCGCGGTGGGCGCCGTGCCTTTCCTGCTGGCCATGCTGCTGGCAGGTCGGCTTCGGCCTGTCGCCGTTTGCCGCCGGCATGATCACCTTCGCCAGCGCCGCCGGCGCGCTGCTGATGAAATTCGTGGCCACGCCCATCGTCACCCGCTACGGGTTTCGCCGCGTCCTGACGATCAACGCCATCCTCACCGGCCTGTTCATCGTCGCCTGCGCCGCCTTCACCCCCGTGACGCCGGCCTGGGCAATGATCGCCGTGCTGCTGGCCGGCGGTTTCTTCCGTTCGCTGCAATTCACGGCGGTAAATACGCTAACCTATGCCGATATCGGCCCCGAACGCATGAGCCGCGCCAGCAGCTTCGCCGCCATGGCGCAGCAGCTCGGCATCAGCCTGGGGGTCGGCGTGGCGGCCGTCACGCTCAACGTCAGCATGGCGGCGCGCGGCGCCGCCTCGCTGGCCATCGGCGACGTGGTGGTCGGCTTCATGGTGGTCGGCGCGCTGTGCATGCTTTCGGTGCTGTCGTTCCGCCGTCTGGCGCCATCGGCCGGCGCCCAACTTCAGAACGTCAAGGTTCCCCGTGACGGCAAATGAATTCATCCTGGCGCTGGACCAGGGCACGACCAGCTCCCGCGCCATCGTGTTCGACCGCGCCGGCACGGTGCGCGGCATGGGGCAGCGCGAATTCCGCCAGCACTACCCGCGGCCGGGCTGGGTCGAACACGATGCCGGCGAAATCTGGCAAAGCCAGCTCGAGGTCGCGCGCGAGGCGCTGCGCAACGCCGGCGCCAGCGCCGCCGACCTCGCCGCGCTGGGCATCACCAACCAGCGCGAAACCACCCTGATCTGGGAGCGCGCCACCGGCCGCCCGCTGGCCCGCGCCATCGTCTGGCAGGACCGCCGCACCGCGGCGATGTGCGAAAAACTGCTGCACGACGGCCACGGCCGGATGCTGCAGGAGCGCACCGGCCTGGTCGTCGACGCGTACTTTTCCGGCACCAAGCTGGCCTGGCTGCTCGATCACGTGCCGGGCGCGCGCAAGATGGCCGAGCGCGGCGAGCTGGCCTTCGGCACGGTGGACACCTGGCTGGTCTGGCAGCTGACCGGCGGCGCCGTGCACAGCACCGACCCGAGCAACGCCTCGCGCACCATGCTGTTCGACCTGCACGCCCAGGACTGGTCGGACGATATCCTGGCCCTCTTGAACATTCCGCGCGGCATATTGCCGCGCATCGCCCCCAGCAGCGCGCGCATCGGCGAAACCCTGCCCGAGTGGCTGGGCGGCTCGATCCCCATCGCCGGCGTGGCCGGCGACCAGCAGGCCGCCACGTTCGGGCAGGCCTGCTTCACGCCGGGCATGGCCAAGAACACCTACGGCACCGGTTGCTTCATGCTGATGAACGTGGGCGACGCGCCGGTGGCCTCGCGCCACAACCTGCTGTCCACCGTGGGCTGGAGCCTGCCGGCGGGCAACGCCACGCACGCCACCTACATGGTGGAAGGCGGCGTGTTCATGGCCGGCGCAGCGGTGCAATGGCTGCGCGACGGCCTGGGCATCATCCAGCGCTCGGCCGACATCGAGGCCCTGGCGGCCAGCGTGGCCGACACGGACGACGTATTCATGGTGCCGGCCTTCGCCGGCCTGGGCGCGCCGCACTGGGATCCCTACGCGCGCGGCACGCTGGTGGGCATGACGCGCGGCACCACGCGCGCCCACATCGCGCGCGCCACGCTCGAATCGATCGCGCTGCAAAGCGCCGAACTGCTGTCGTGCATGAATGCCGACAGCGGCATCCCGCTGTCCGAGCTGCGCGTCGACGGCGGCGCGGCGCGCAACGACCTGCTGATGCAGATGCAGGCCGACCTGCTGGGCGTGCCGGTGGTGCGCCCGCGCGTGCCCGAGTCGACCGCGCTGGGCGCGGCCGGGCTGGCGGGCCTGGCGGTCGGGTTCTGGTCGAGCCTGGACGAGTTCGGCGCGCAGTGGCAGGCCGAACGCACTTTCGAGCCGGCCTGGCCGGCCGATGTGCGCGAAGCCCGCATGCAACGCTGGCGCCAAGCGGTGGAGCTATCGAAGGGCTGGTCGCGCCCTGCCGCCGGCCACGCGTGAAGGCGCGGCGCCGGCGCGTCACAAAGACGGCTTGACCACGGCCAGCAGCACGATCGCGGCGCTGGCGAAGAACACCGCCGCGCCGCCCGCGGCCAGCCACGCCGGCGCGCCGGCCGCGGGGCTGGCCAGCTGGCGGCGCAGCACCAGGCTTTGCGCGCCATGCAACACGACCAGCAGGCCCACCAGGGCCAGCTTGACGTCCAGCCAGGGTTGTCCGAACCACCCGGCCATCGAAGCCAGATAAAGGCCGCAACCCACCCCCAGCAGCATGGCGGGCGAGATCAGCCACCGGTTGCAGCGCGCCAGGCGCTGCGCGAGACGGCCGGGTCCCTGGCCCTGGCGGGCCGGAAACGCGGTCACCGAGCTGAGCACCAGCAGCCCCAGCGTCCAGGCGGCCATCGCCGCCACGTGCACGATCTTGATCCAGGAATACAACATTGGGTACGACGGCCGGGGCCCGCGGGCGCCCGGCCGGCCTTCCGGCATCAGTTCAGGCTGGCGCCCGAGATCTTGACGATTTCCTGGTACTTGGCCATTTCCTGCTTCACGAATGCGGCGAAGGCGTCGGCCGTCATCGGCTCGGCCTCCGACCCCATGGTCAGCAGGCGCTGGCGCACGTCGGGCAGACGCATCGCGTCGGCATAGGCCTTGTTCAGCTTGGCCACCACGTCCGCGGGCGTGCCGCCGGTGGTGAACACGCCGAACCAGGTCCCCAGGTCGAAGCCCTTGACGCCGGCTTCTTCCACGGTGGGCACGTCGGCCAGCAGCGAGGAGCGCTTGGCGGTGGTCACGGCCAGCGCCTTGACCTTGCCGTCCTTGATCAGGGGCGCGGCGGCGGCCAGGTTGTCGAACATGAAGTCCGACTGGCCCGACAGCAGGGCCAGCTGGGCCGGCGCGGCGCCCTGGTAGGGAATGTGCTCGGCGGCGATGCCGGCGCGCGCCTTGAGCAGCTCGCCCGACAAGTGGCCGGCGCTGCCGTTGCCGCCCGAGCCGTAGTTCAGGCGGCCGGGGTTCTTTTTGGCATAGGCCAGCAGGTCGCCCAGGTTCTGGATGTTGTTCTTCTCGGCGAACTCGAGGTTCATGACCAGCACGTTGGGCACCGACGCCACGATGGTGACCGGGGCGAAGTCCTTGACCGGATCATAGGGCAGGTTGGCGAACAGCCACGGGTTGATGGCATGCGTGGCGACCGCGCCCATCACCAGGGTGTAGCCGTCCGGCGCGGCCTTGGCCACCAGGTCGGCGCCGATGTTGCCGCCCGCGCCCGAGCGGTTTTCGACGATGATGGGCTGGCCCAGCGATTCGCGCACCTTCTCGGCCAGCAGGCGGGCCATGGAATCGAGCGGGCCGCCGGGCGGGTAAGGCACCACGAAGCGCAGCGGCTTGGCGGGGAAAGCGTCGCCCTGCGCAACGGCCGGGGCCGTCCACGACAGGCCTGCCGCCACGGCCAGGGCCCCGCCCAGCAGGGCGCGCCGCGTGGCGGAAACGAAGGAATGGGAGCGGGACATAAGCGGGTCTCCTGTGCTTTTTGGCGTCTGTGCGGCCCGTAGCATACTCCAGTGTCCCGCCGGGGGATCCGCCGGAAAGCCCGGCGCCAGCGCCGTTTCCCGCCGCCCCGGCCCGCCGCCTCAGTGCAGGATCTGGCTCAGGAACAGCTTGGTGCGCTCGTTCTGCGGATTGTCGAAGAACTCGTCGGGCGTGTTCTGCTCGATGATCTCGCCACGGTCCATGAAGATCACGCGGTTGGCCACCTTGCGGGCAAAACCCATCTCGTGCGTGACGCACAGCATGGTCATGCCGCTTTCCTGGGCCAGCCGCACCATCACGTCCAGCACTTCCTTGACCATCTCCGGGTCCAGCGCCGAGGTGGGCTCGTCGAACAGCATGATCTTGGGGTTCATGCACAGCGAGCGCGCGATGGCCACCCGCTGCTGCTGGCCGCCGGACAGCTGCCCCGGATACTTGGTGGCCTGCTCCGGGATGCGCACCCGCTCCAGGTACTTCATGGCGGTGGCCTCGGCCTCGGCGCGCGACTTCTTCAGCACCCAGGTCGGGCCCAGCGTCAGGTTCTCCAGCACGGTCAGGTGCGGGAACAGGTTGAAGTGCTGGAACACCATGCCGACATCGCGGCGGATCGCCTCGATGTGCTTGAGATCGTTGGTCAGCTCGGTGCCGTCGACGATGATGTGCCCTTGCTGGTGTTCCTCCAGCCGGTTGATGCAGCGGATCATGGTGGACTTGCCCGAACCCGACGGGCCGCATACCACGATGCGTTCGCCTGGCGCGACGTCCAGGTTGATATTGCGCAGCACGTGGAACTGGCCGTACCACTTGTTCACGTCCTGCATGCGAATGATGGCATCCGTCACGGATGTACTCCCTCAATGGCGCCGGCGCCCGTGCGTCGGGGCGCCGGCAAGTTGCTAGCGTTGATGGCCGGTCGCCAGGCGGTGCTCCAGCGCCTGGCTGTACTTGGACATCGAGAAGCAGAACACGAAGTAGATCAGGGCGATGAACACATAGGCCTCGACCCCGAAGCCGCGCCACGCGGCGTCCGACAGCGCGGCCTTGGCGGCCAGCGTCAGGTCGAAGATGCCGATGATCACGACCAGCGACGTATCCTTGAACAACGCAATGAAGATGCTGACCAGCGGCGGGATGACGATCTTCAGCGCCTGCGGCAGGATTACCTTGCGCATCTGCTGCCAGTAGGTCAGCCCCAGCGAGTCCGCCCCTTCGTACTGCCCCTTGGGAATGGCCTGCAGGCCGCCGCGCACGGTCTCGGCGATATAGGCCGCCGCGAACATGATGATGGCGATCTGCGCCCGCAGCAGCTTGTCGATGGAAAAACCCTCGGGCAGGAACAGCGGCAGCATCACCGACGACATGAACAGCAGGCTGATCAGCGGCACGCCGCGGATCAGCTCGATGTACACGACGCACAGCGCCTTGATGGCCGGCATGCGCGAGCGCCGGCCCAGGGCCAGCAGCACGCCGAACGGAAACGCCAGGGCGATGCCGAAGGTGGCCAGGATCAGGGTCAGCGGCAGGCCGCCCCAGCGCGCGTTCTCGACGTAGGTCAGGCCCAGCACGCCGCCCCACATCAGCACCGCGACCGCGCTCAGGCCCACGATCCAGACCAGCGCCAGGCTGGGCTTCCAGAAACGGCGCATGCCGCTGCACACGATCACGGCGATCAGGATGATGGTGGCCAGCAGCGGCCGCCACTGCTCGTCGTACGGATAGGTGCCGAACAGGATCAGCCGATGCTTCTCGACGATGAAGGCCCAGCAGGCCCCCTCCGACTGGCGGCATTCCTGCGCCGAGGTGGCGGTGAAATTGGCGCCGATCAGCGCCCATTCGACCAGCGCAGGCACGGCCATCAGCACCAGCCATGCCAGCAGCACGGTGGCCAGGATGCTCAGCGGCGAGGAGAACAGGCGGGTACGCAGCCAATGCCAGACGCCGACATGGCCGGACGGGGGAGGCAGCGCCTCGCCGGGGGTATGCGTAGCACTGCTCATGTCAACGCTCCACCAGCGCGATGCGCTTGTTGTACCAGTTCATGAATATCGAGATCGTCAGGCTGACCGTGAGGTAGGCCCCCATGATGATCAGGATGCCCTCGATGGCCTGGCCGGTCTGGTTGAGCGTGGTGTTGACCACCGAGACGATGTCCGGATAGCCGATGGCCACGGCCAGCGAACTGTTCTTGGTCAGGTTGAGGTACTGGCTGGTCATCGGCGGGATGATGACGCGCAGCGCCTGCGGCAGCACCACCAGGCGCAGCACCTGGGCGCGGCGCAGCCCCAGCGAGCCGGCGGCTTCCCATTGCCCCTGGTTGACCGCCTGGATGCCCGAGCGCACCACTTCCGCGACGAAAGCCGAGGTGTAGATCGCCAGCCCGGCCAGCAGGGCCGCGAACTCGGGCGACATGTTCAGGCCGCCCTGGAAGTTGAAGCCCTTGAGCGCCGGCATGTCCAGCGCCAGCGAGGCGCCGCTGGCCAGCCAGCCCACGATGGGCAGCCCGATCAGCAGGGCGATGGCGGCGCGGCCCAGCGGGAATATCCGGCCGGTGGCTTCCTGGCGCTTGCGGCCCCAGTGGCCCAGCACGATGATGGCCACGATGGCCAGCGCCAGCCCGCCCAGCATCCAGTCCAGCGCGTTGCCTTCCAGGCTGGGAACGCGCACGCCGCGATTGGAGATGAACACGCCCGGCAAGGGGTTGTGCGCCTGGCGCGGCCCCGGCATGTTCTCGGTGATCAGCGCGTACCAGAAGAACAGCTGCAGCAGCAGCGGCACGTTGCGCATGACTTCGACATAGATCGAGGTCAGGCGCGTGACCAGCCAGTTCTTGGACAACCGGCCGATGCCGATGAGGGTTCCCAGCAGGGTGGCGAGCACGATGCCGATGACGGCGACGCGCAGTGTGTTGAGCACGCCGACCAGGATTGCGCGGCCATACGTGTCCGAAGGGGAATAGGCGATGGGCGTTTCGCCTATCGCGAAACCGGCCTCGCGGTCGAGGAATCCGAAACCCGTGGCGATATTGCGCACCGACAGGTTGTGCAGCGTATTGGAAACCAGAAACCACGCCACCAGCGCAACCACGACCAGCGCGACGAACTGGTAGACCACGGCGCGCAGGCCGGGATCATTCCAGTTGAGACGACGTCGCGGTGCCGGAATCGGGGCGTTTCGATTGGTAGTCGTCATAAATCAATCTACAGAGTCGGACGTTCGGCCGGCGCGGACGCGCCGGCCTGCTTTGCGCCCGCTCGCACGGACCGGGCCAGGGCTGCCGCATGGCCGCCCTTGCCCGCTTCAGGAGCGGATCAGCGCACCGGCCAGCCGTACATCAGGCCACCCTGCTTGTACGAGGCATTCAGTCCACGCTCCAGCTTCATGGCGCTGCTCTTGCCGAGCGTGGCCTCGAAGCTCTCGCCATAGTTGCCGACCTGCTTGATGATGTTGAAGGCCCACTTGTCGTCCACGCCCAGGTTCTTGCCCATGCCCGGCGTCACGCCGAGAATGCGCTGGATGTTGGGGTTGGAACTCTTGGCCATTTCGTCGACGTTCTTGGACGTGATTCCGTATTCCTCGGCCTCCAGCATGGCGTTGAGCGACCAGCGCACGACGTTGAACCACTGCTCGTCGCCCTGGCGCACCATCGGCCCGAGCGGCTCTTTCGAGAAGTCCTCCGGCAGGATGACGTAGTTATCGGGCTTTTCGAGCGTGGTGCGCGTCGAGGCCAGCTGCGACTTGTCGGTCGTGAAGGCATCGCAACGGCCCGCCGAGAAGGCGCGCACGATCTCGTCGTACTTGTCGATCACGACAGGCTTGAACTCGATCTTGTTGCCGCGGAACCAGTCGGCCAGGTTGAGCTCGGTGGTCGTGCCCGGCTGCACGCAGACGGTGGCGCCGTTGAGCTCTTTGGCGCTCTTGACGCCCAGCTCCTTGGACACCATGACGCCCTGGCTGTCATAGTAGTTGACACCCACCCCGATCAGGCCCAGCGTCGTGTCGCGCGTCAGCGTGACGGTGGTGTTGCGGGTCAGCACGTCGACCTCGCCGGACTGCAGCGCGGTGAAGCGTTGTTGCGTATTGAGCGGCGTGACCTTGAACTTCGACGCATCGCCGAACATGGTGGCGGCGATGGCGCGGCACATGTCCACGTCCAGCCCCTTCCATTCACCCTTGCTGTCGGCGATCGAGAAACCCGGGATCCCGGTCGATACGCCGCATTGCACAAAGCCCTTCTTCTTCACGTTGTCGAACGTGGCGCCCGCGTGCGCGACCGACCCCGCGGCAAACAGGGCAGCGCCGGCAGCGGCCAGCTTGAGCATCTTCATGTGTTGATCTCCTGTTAGGACAACATCGAATACGCGAGGCCTCGTAGACCAACGCGCTTGGGCGGATGGTAGCGTTCGGATTAATTTGGGGACATGGGGGAAATCCCTTTTAGGGTAATTCACGAAAACGGGGACATCTGTTTGAGATGCGCGTCCCACGCGCCGGGGTACGCGTCATGCGGCGGCGCGCCATTTGCGGCGGCTATCTTGCAGGACGGCACGGGCGCCGGCGCGCCGGCATGCCGGCCGCCTGTCGCGAATTGTCATCGCCGGGCGGGCGCGCGGGGTTACTATTGCGACTTCTTCCTATACCTCGCCATGATTGAATTCCAGCACGTCTTCAAATCTTACGGGCGCGGCCGAAATATCCTGGCCGACATCAACTTTCGCATCAGCGCTGGAGAGTTCGTCTTCGTGTCCGGGCCGTCGGGCGCCGGCAAGTCGACATTGCTCAAGCTGATCGGCGGCCTGGAGCCGCCAAGCCGCGGATCCATCCAGGTCAACAACCAGCGGCTGGACAGACTGCCCAGCCGGGCACGGCCGTATCTGCGGCGCGCCGTGGGGGTGATCCTGCAGGACACGCACCTGCTGTACGACCGCAGCGCCTTCCAGAACGTCATGCTGCCCCTGGCGGTGACCGGCCAGGCCCCGGACTCGGCCGCCGCGCGCGCCCGCGCCGCCCTGGACAAGGTCGGCCTGGCCGGCAAGGAAGACCTCAACCCCATCGAACTGTCGGGCGGCGAACAGCAGCGCCTGGCGATCGCCCGCGCCATCGTCAACCGGCCGGCCATCCTGATCGCCGACGAGCCGACCGCCAACCTCGACCATGACAACGCGCAGCGCATCATGAATGTGTTCCGCGACTTCAACCGCGTCGGCGTGACCACGCTGATCGCCTCGCACGACCAGGACCTGATGGCCCGCTACGCCACACGCACGCTCAGCATCGAGCACGGGCGCTTCCACGACACGCACGGAGGCCAAGCATGAAGGCCTGGTTGCGACAACACCGCTACGCGCTGGCGATCACCCTGCGCCGGCTGGCGGCCCAGCCGTTCTCGTCGCTGGCCAACCTGCTGGTCATGGCGCTGGCGCTGGCCCTGCCGCTGCTGGGCAGCGCCATCCTGGTTTCGGTCCAGCCCCTGGCGCGCCAGGTATCGGTCACCCCCGAGCTGACCGTGTTCATGCAGACCCAGGCCCCCGCCACGGCGGCCGGCGCGGTGGCCGAGCGCATCGGCCGCGACTACGCCAGCCAGATCGCCGCGGTGCGGGTGGTGCCGCGCGACCAGGCGCTGGCGGCGCTGCGCGACAACCCCGCCTGGGAGCAGGCCCTGGCCGTGCTGCCCGGCAATCCGCTGCCCGACGCGGTGGTGGTGACGCTGGCCGACGGCGAGAACCTGGCCGGGCGCGCCGGCGCGCTGGCGCAGGACTGGGGCAAATGGGACGGCGTGGACCAGGTGCAACTGGACAGCGCCTGGGTGCAGCGGCTGGAAGCGCTGCTGCGCTTTGCCCGCATCGGGCTGGCGTTCCTGGCGGCCTGCGTGGCGGTGGTGGTGCTGGCCACCGTGTTCAATACCGTGCGCATGCAGGCCATGACCCAGCGCGAGGAAATCGCCGTGGCGCGCCTGGTGGGAGCGACCGAGTCCTTCGTGCGCCGCCCGTTCCTGTACCAGGGCGCCCTGACCGGCGCCGTATCGGCCCTGATCGCCATCGGCGCGGCGGCCATGGCGCTGACCCCGCTCAACGATGCGCTGCTGGGGCTGGCGCGCAGCTATGGGGCCGAATTCGCCCTGCACCTGCCCGGCCTGCCGGTGCTGGCCGTGGCCGTCATCGCCGCCGGCGTGCTGGGCGCGCTGTCGGCGCGCTGGTCAGTGACCCGCAGTACGCGCTTTTAAGCCCCTTGTTCCGCCGAAAGCAGGCGCGCATTCCCGGGTAAAGTCCAGACTTGCCCGGGAAACCGGGCTCGCGCCGAAAAAGGGACGCACCCCTGTCCGCGCGAACGCAAAAATTCACTTGTATGTCGATTTTTTGCAAGGAATAATCACAATTTGAATAAAACTTCGGCGCGCCCGGCTTCGTGCCCGCCGGCCGAGCCCCTGCCCTGCCATGCCTGCCCGACTTGATGCCCGCGCCACGCGCCGCTATTTCGATAGCGCCTTCAACAGTCCGGCCGTCAAGATCCTGCCGAACGAGTATTACGTCACGAACGGCGAGGACGTCATGCTGTCGACCGTGCTGGGTTCCTGCGTGGCGGCCTGCATCCACGACCCGGTGATCGGGGTAGGCGGCATGAACCACTTCATGCTGCCCGAAGGCGACATCCATTCGCCGGCCTCGGCCACCATGCGCTATGGCGCCTTCGCCATGGAAGTGCTGATCAACGAACTGCTCAAGGCCGGCGCGGTCCGCGAGCGCCTCGAAGCCAAGGTGTTCGGCGGCGGCGCGGTGCTCAGCGCCATGCAGCTGATGAATATCGGCGAGCGCAACGGCCAGTTCGTGCTGAATTACCTCAAGACCGAAGGCATCCCGGTGCGCGCCCAGGACCTGGGCGACGTCCACGCCCGGCGCATCAATTACTTCCCGCGCGACGGCCGCGTCATGGTGCGCAAGATGGCGCCGCACCACCAGAAGGCCGAGGCGCTGATCGCACAGCGCGAAGCCGCGGCCGCCCAGACGGTCCAGGCCGAAACCCGCGCCGCGCCGCGCGTGGAGCGCTTCGCGCGCCCCGGCGGCATGCCCGTCGAGCGCTTCGACACGCCCAGTCGCCGCGATCCGGTGGGCGCGTAGTTCCCCAGGGGGCCTGTCCCCGCCATTCATGGCGCATGACGGGGTGCCTGTCCCGGCGGGGACAGGCACCCGGCTCCGCGCCGGCCACGGTCAGGCGGCGCGCACCCCGCCGCCGATCGGCACCACCGAGGCGCTGAATTCGCGCATCAGTTCGGCGCGGCGGACATCGGCGCGCGCCATGGCGGCCTCCTTGATGTGGCCATAGCCGCGGATCTCCTCGGGCAGGCTGGCCAGCGCGACGGCGTGCTCCAGGTTGCCGCGGTTCAGCTTGGGCAGGATCGCGCCCAGCTGCTCGCGGTATTGCTCGATCAGCGCGCGCTCGGCGCGCCGCTCGGCCGTGTACCCGAACACATCGAAGGCCGTGCCGCGCAGAAAGCGCAGGCGCGCCAGCGCGCCGAACAGGCGCAGCGTGGCCGGCCCATAGCGGCGCTTGACCAGGTGCCCTTCGCTGTCGCGCTTGGAAAACAACGGCGGCGCGAGGTGGAAGTTCAGTTTCCAGTCGCCTTCGAACTGCGCGTCGATGCGCTTGAGGAACTCGCCGTCCGAGTACAGGCGCGCCACTTCGTACTCGTCCTTGTAGGCCATCAGCTTGAAGTAATAGCGCGCCACCGCCTCGGCCAGCCGCGTGGTGCCGGTGGCGGCCTGCTCGGCCGCGGCCACCTGGTCGACCAGATCCTGGTAGCGCCGCGCATAGGCTTCGTTCTGATACTGCGCCAGGAACGCGCGGCGGATCCGCGCCAGCGCGCCCAGCTCGCCGGCCGGACGCTTGAAGTCCACCACGGCGCCCTGCCCGCGCTTGACTTCGACGATGCCTTCGTCGCCCGCCGCCGGCTGGCCCTTGCCGATCAGCGCCTGCACCTGCGCCAGGTCGTGGGCGGCGCGCCGCCCCCAGGCGAACGCGGCCAGGTTGTTCTCGACCTGCTGGCCGTTGAGTTCGATGGCGCGCTGCATCGCGGCCTCGCCCAGCGGCAGCCAGCCCTTCTGGTAGGCATAGCCCATCATCAGCGGATTGGCGTAGATCGCGTCGCCCAGCAGGCCGACCGCCAGCTCGGCCGCGTCGATGGTGGCCACGTTGTCCGCCCCGCACGCCTTGGCCAGGTCGGCCTGCAGGTTGGAGCCGGGCAGGGTCCAGTCGGGATCGTGGACGAAGGCGGCCGTGGGCGCGACGTCGCTGTTGAGCAGCGTATGCGTGCGGCCCGGGCGCATGCGGGCGATGGCCTCGGGGCTGGTGCCCACGACCAGGTCGCCGGCCAGCACCAGGTCGGCTTCGCCCATGGCCACTCGCGTATTGAGCAGTTCGCCCGGCGTGGGGGCCAGCACGACGTGCGAGTACACGGCGCCCCCTTTCTGGGCCAGGCCCGCCATGTCCAGCACCGAACAGCCCTTGCCTTCCAGGTGCGCGGCCATGCCCAGCAACTGGCCGATGGTGACCACGCCGGTGCCGCCCACGCCGGCGATGAACACGCCGTAGTGGCCGGCCAGCGCGTCGGCGCGCGGCGCCGGCAGGCCCTGGTCGATGGCGTCCTGCTGCGCCAGCGCGCGCGGCTTGCGCAGGCGTCCGCCCTCGACCGTGACGAAACTGGGGCAGAAGCCCTTCAGGCAGGAATAATCCTTGTTGCAGCTGGACTGGTTGATGGTGCGCTTGCGTCCGAACTCGGTTTCCAGCGGTTCGACCGACAGGCAATGCGACTTCTCGGAACAATCGCCGCAGCCTTCGCAGACGCGTTCGTTGATCACCACGCGCAAGGCCGGGTCCGGATAGGCGTTGCGCTTGCGGCGGCGGCGCTTCTCGGTGGCGCAGGTCTGGTCGTAGACCAGCACCGACACGTCGGGATAGGCGCGCAGCTCCTTCATGACCGCGTCCAGCTCGTCGCGGTGCTTGACCGGCACGCCCGGCGCCAGGTCGGTAACGTGGCGGTATTTCTCCGGCTCGTCGGTGACGACGACGATCTTCTCGATCCCTTCGGCGGCCATCTGGCGCGTGATCATGGGCACGCTGATCGGACCGTCGACCGGCTGGCCGCCGGTCATGGCGACGGCGTCGTTGAACAGGATCTTGTAGGTGATGGGCACCTTGGCCGCCACGGCGGCGCGGATCGCCAGCAGGCCCGAGTGGTAATAGGTGCCGTCGCCCAGGTTGGCGAATACATGCTTTTCCTCGGTGAACGGCGCCTGGCCCACCCACGGCACGCCCTCGCCGCCCATCTGGGTGAACACCTGGGTGTTGCGGCCCATCCAGGTCACCATGTAGTGGCAGCCGATGCCGGCCATGCCGCGCGAGCCCTCGGGCACGCGGGTCGAGGTATTGTGCGGACAGCCCGAACAGAACCACGGCTTGCGGTCCACCACCAGGCGCGGCCGGGCCAGCGCCTGCTCGCGCTCGGCGATGAAATCCAGGCGCGCCTGGATGCCGGCGCGCACGTCCTCGGGCAGCTCGAAGCGCAGCAGGCGCGCGCCGATGGCCTTGGCCACCATGGCGGGCGAGAACTCGTAGTGCGCCGGCAGCAGCCAGTTGCCCTGCGGCACCGACCACTCGCCGCCGTCCTTGTCGTCGAACTTGCCGACCACGCGCGGGATCTTCTTGCCGGTGCCGATCCAGCTGAACAGCTCTTCCTTGAGCTGGTATTCGAGCACCTGGCGCTTTTCCTCGACCACCAGGATCTCGTCGAGATCCTCGGCGAACCGCTGCATGCCGGTGGCCTCCAGCGGCCACACCATGCCCACCTTGAACAGCCGTAGCCCGATGCGCTTGCAGATTTCCTCGCTCAGGCCCAGGTCGGCCAGCGCCTGGCGCGTGTCCAGGTAGGCCTTGCCCGAGGTCATGATGCCGAAACGCGCCTGCGCGTTGGGCACCTGCCACATTTCGCGATTCAGCCGGTTGGCGCGGGCGTAGGCGAGCGCGGCGTACAGCTTGTAGTCCAGCAGCCGCGCCTCCTGCTGCAGCGGCGTATCCGGCAGGCGGATGTTCAGCCCGTCGGGCGGCAGCTGGAAATCCTCGGGCAGCACGATGCGCGTGCGCTCGGGGTCGACCTCCACCGAGGCGGACACCTCGACGATGTCGGTGATGCATTTCATGCCGACCCACACCCCGGCATAGCGGCTCATGGCCCAGCCATGCAGGCCGTAGTCCAGCACTTCCTGCACGCTGGCGGGAAACAGCGCCGGGATCATGCAGGCCTTGAGAATGTGGTCGCTCTGGTGCGGCAGCGTCGACGACTTGGCCGGATGGTCGTCGCCGGCCACCACCAGCACGCCGCCGTGGCGCGAGGTGCCGGCCGCATTGGCGTGCTTGAAGACGTCGCCGCAGCGGTCCACGCCCGGCCCCTTGCCGTACCACATGCCGAACACGCCGTCGTACTTGGCGCCCGGGAACAGGTTGACCTGCTGCGAGCCCCACACGGCGGTGGCGGCCAGGTCCTCGTTGATGCCGGGCTGGAATTCGATGTGATGCTGCTTCAGGTACTTGGCGGCCTTCCACATGTTCTGGTCGACCCCGCCCAGCGGCGACCCCCGGTAGCCGGACACGAAGCCGGCCGTGTTCAGCCCGGCGCGCTCGTCGCGCACGCGCTGCATCATGGGCAGGCGCACCAGCGCATGGATGCCGCTCATCCAGGCGCGGCCGGCAGTCAGGGTGTATTTGTCGTCCAGATGTACGGACTCAAGCGCCGCGCGCTGCGCGGGCGTCAGAGGGGCATTCATGTCTACTCCATTTGTAAGGGGTGTCCGAACCAGCCACGCGCTCAAGCCCTTGTGAGGCAACGGCAACAGATCCGGGCGCGTCTACGCCTTTCTTCTTTTCCTTCTTTGTACCCGGCCCGACCCGTCCCCGCAATAGGGCAATGCGATAATGGCGCCCATGGACTTCGCCTCCCGCATCACGGCCTGGCAGGCCCGCCACGGCCGCCACGATCTGCCCTGGCAGAACACCCGCGACCCCTATCGCATCTGGCTCTCGGAAATCATGCTGCAGCAGACGCAGGTGGCGACGGTCATTCCGTATTACCAGCGCTTCCTGGAACGTTTTCCCGATGTGGCCGCCCTGGCGGCGGCGCGCCAGGAAGATGTCATGCCCTACTGGGCCGGCCTGGGCTACTACGCGCGCGCCCGCAACCTGCACCGCTGCGCGCAGGAAATCATGCAGCGCTGCGGCGGCCGCCTTCCCCCGCGCGCCGAAGAGATCGCCACCCTGCCCGGCATCGGCCGCTCCACGGCCGCGGCCATCGCCGCCTTCGCCTACGGCGAGCGCAGCCCCATCATGGACGGCAACGTCAAGCGGGTGTTCACGCGCCACTTCGGCATCGAGGGCGACCCTGCCCGCCGCGCGGTGGAACAGCAGCTATGGGCGCTGGCCGCGGCCCAGGTGCAGGCCGCGCCGGATCTCGACATGCCCGGCTATACACAGGGATTGATGGACCTGGGCGCCACGCTGTGCACGCGCGGCAAGCCGGCCTGCGAACGCTGTCCGGTAGCGCAGTCCTGTATCGCGCGCCGCGACGGACGCCAGGCCGAACTGCCCACGCCCAAGGCGCGCAAGGCCATCCCCGAACGCAGCACGGCCATGCTGGTGCTGCACGGCCCCGACGGCATCCTGCTGCATCTGCGCCCCGCGCCGGGCATCTGGGGCGGCCTGTGGAGCCTGCCCGAATGCGACCCCGCCCACGACCCGGGCGCGGCGGCCCGCGAGCTGGGCCTGCAGGCCGAGGCGCCGGTCGAACTGGCCGCCTTCGCCCACACGTTCACCCACTACCGGCTGCATGTGCGGCCCTGGTATCTCGCGGTGCGCGGCGCGGCGCTGCGCCAGGCGGCCACGCCGGAACGCTGGGTCAGCCCCGCCGAACTGCCCGCCACCGCGCTGCCCGCCCCGGTGCGCAAGCTGCTCGACGGCCTGCTAGCCGCCCTGCCCGCGCCGCCGCGCCAGGCATAGCGCCGACGCCCTACGAGGGCAACAGCATCACCAGCTTGAGTTCCGGGTGCGTGGCCAGCCTGAAGGTGATCTGCTGCAGGTTCTGCCGCCCGCTGCGCGGGTGCTGGAACTCGCGCAGGCCGCCCTCGCGCTCGACCACGGCGTGGCGCGTCCACCAATGCGCGAAGACCGGGCTGGCGCGGTTGAGTTCGTCGAGCAGCGCGACCACGTCGGCCTCGTCGAGGTGGGCCCCCGCGTCGGCGCGAAATTCGGCCACCACGCGGCGGGCGCGCTGGTCCCAATCGACCACCAGCTCGCGCGCGGCCGGGTCCAGGAAGATGTAGCGCAACAGGTTGGGCTGCGCGTCGCGCAGCGGCCAGTCGTCGAACAGCTCGCGCATGGCGGCGTTGCTGGCCAGCAGGTTCCAGGCGCGGTCCAGTGCGTAGGCTGGCGCGTCGATGGCATCGACACAGGCCTGCAGCGACACGGGCGCATCGCCGCCCTCGTCGCGCGGCTGCTGCGGGTCGGCGCATTCGGCCAGCTCGAACAGATAGGCGCGCTCGGCGCGCGCCAGGTGCAGGACATTGGCGATACGCGCCCATACCGCGGGCGATACGGTGACTTCGCGGCCCTGCTCGATCCAGGTGTACCAGGTGACGCTGATGTCGGAGAGCTGCGCCACTTCTTCGCGCCGCAGGCCCGGCGTGCGGCGCCGCGAGCCGGCCGGCAGCCCGGCCATCTGCGGCGTGATGCGGGCGCGCGCCGTGCGCACGAATTCGCCCAGCGCCTGCCGGCGCCGGGCCGAGCCTTCATGGGCGGCCAAATGGGTAGCACTGTTCATACCAGGATGAGCAATAGGCTTGTACGCGTATCGGAAGCCTTCTATCTTACTCGTGCCGCACCCGCGGCCCCTGCCTACCAAGGATTTCCATGTCAGCCACACCCACCCACGACGCCGCCGTCGAACGCCAATTCAGCCCCCGCGCCAGCGCCTACCTGACCAGCGCCGTCCATGCCCAGGGCGAAGACCTGCTGCAGATGGCCGCCATCGCCCGCAAACACCCCGGCGCGCGGCTGCTGGACCTGGGCACCGGCGACGGGCACGTCAGCTTCCATGTGGCGCCCCATGTGGCCGAAGTCGTGGCCTATGACCTGTCGCAGTCCATGCTGGACGTGGTGGCCGGCGAAGCCGCGCGCCGCGGCCTGGCCAACCTGCGCACCTGTCGCGGCAAGGCCGAGGCGCTGCCGTTCGGCGATGGCGAGTTCGACCTGGTAATGAGCCGCTATTCCACCCATCACTGGGAAGATCCGGGCCAGGCCCTGCGCGAGGCCTGCCGCGTGCTCAAGCCCGGCGGCATCGCGGTATTCGCCGATGTCGTCAGCCCGGGCGAAGCCCTGCTGGACACCTGGCTGCAGACCATCGAAGTCCTGCGCGACACGTCGCACGTGCGCGATTATTCGGCCGCCGAATGGCTGCGCATGGCGGCCGAGGCCGGGTTGGTCACGCAGGGCATGACCGCGCCGGCTGCCGCTGGAATTCACCTCGTGGGTCGAGCGCATGCGCACGCCGCCCGAGCTGGTGACGGCGCTGCGCGCCATGACGGACATCGCGCCCGCGCCGGTGCGCCGGCACTTCGCCATCCAGCCCGACGGTTCGTTCACCAGCGACACGTTGACGCTGGTGGCGGTGCGTCCGGCCTAGTCATGGCGTCTGCCCGTGCGTGTGCCTGTCCCCGCGGGGACAGGCACACTGCGTGACGGGGGGGCCTGTCCCGGCGGGGACAGGCACCCGGATTCCCGGGCACAGGCCGCGCCGGCCCCGCTAGCCCAGGTTCGGCGCCAGGGTGCGGCGCACGTCCTCTTCGGCGCGGCCGCTGCGCGCCACGTAGTCGGCCAGCTGGTCGGCGCCGATGTTGCCCACGTTGAAATACTGCGACTCGGGGTGGCTGAAATAGAACCCCGAGACGCTGGAGGCCGGGAACATGGCGTAGCTGTCGGTCAGCTCCATGCCGACGTCGGCGGCGTCCAGCACGCGGAACAGGTCCGTCTTGACCACGTGCTCCGGGCAGGCCGGATAGCCGGGCGCCGGCCGGATGCCGCTGTACTTCTCGGCGATCAGCTCATCGTTGGACAGCGCCTCGTCCGCCGCGTAGCCCCACAGGTCGCGGCGCACGCGCGCGTGCATGCATTCGGCGAACGCCTCGGCCAGCCGGTCGGCCAGCGACTTCAGCATGATGCTGGAGTAGTCGTCCAGCGCCGCCTGGAACTCGGCCTCTTTCTTCTCGATGCCCAGGCCCGCGGTCACGGCGAACATGCCGATGTAGTCGAGCAGGCCGCTGTCGCGCGGCGCGATGTAGTCGGCCAGGCACTTGTTGCTGACGCCTTCGCGCTTGACGCCCTGCTGGCGCAGGTTGCGGTAGGTAAACAGCACCTCGCTGCGCGTCTCGTCCGCGTAGACCTCGATGTCTTCGTCATTGACGCGGTTGGCCGGATAGAAGCCGACCACGCCGCTGGCGGTCAGCCAGCGCCCGTCGATGATGCGCTTGAGCATGGCCTGGCCTTCCTCGTAGACCTTGCGCGCCTGCTCGCCCACCACCTTGTCGTCCAGGATGGCGGGGAACGGGCCGAACAGGCTCCACGTCTGGAAGAACGGCCCCCAGTCGATATAGCGCGCGATCTCGGCCAGGTCGTAGCTCTTGAAGGCGCGCCGGCCCAGGAACTTGGGGCGCGGCGGCTGGTAGCCGGACCAGTCGATCTGCGGGCGCGCCGCGCGCGCCTCGGCCAGCGACACCAGCGGCACCGCCTTGCGGTTGGCATGGCGGCGGCGCACATCCTCGTACTCCTGCGCCAGCTCCGCCAAATAGGCCGGGGCCTGGTCGGACATGAGACTGGTCGCCACGCCGACCGAACGGCTGGCATCGGGCACGTAGATCACCGAACCGTCGTAGTTGGGCGCGATCTTGACCGCCGTATGGACCCGGCTGGTGGTCGCCCCGCCTATCATCAGCGGCATGGCGCGCTCGCGGAAATAGGGGTCGCGCTGCATTTCTGAAGCCACGTAGGCCATCTCTTCGAGGCTGGGCGTGATCAGGCCGGACAGGCCGATCATGTCGGCGTTCTCGTCCTTGGCCTTCTGCAGGATCTGGGCGCACGGCACCATCACGCCCATGTTCACGACTTCGAAGTTATTGCACTGCAAGACCACCGACACGATGTTCTTGCCGATGTCGTGCACGTCGCCCTTGACGGTGGCGATCACGATCTTGCCCTTGGCGCGCACATCGCCGCCCGCGGCCGCGATCTGGCGCTTTTCCTCCTCGATGAAGGGAATCAGGTGCGCCACCGCCTGCTTCATCACGCGCGCCGACTTCACCACTTGCGGCAGGAACATCTTGCCCGCGCCGAACAGGTCGCCGACCACGTTCATGCCGTCCATCAGCGGACCTTCGATCACTTCGATGGTGCGCCCGCCGCGCGCGGCGACCTGCTGGCGCACTTCCTCGGTGTCCTCGACGATGAAGGTGGTGATGCCGTGCACCAGGGCATGCGCCAGGCGCTGCTCGACCGAGCCGGTGCGCCAGGTCAGGTCTTCTTCCTTCTTCGCGCCCGAGCCCTTGACGGTCTCGGCAAACTGCACCAGCCGTTCGGTGGGCGAGCGCTCGTCGGCCGAATCGCTGCGGCCCACCGGCTCGGGGCGGTCCAGGATGACGTCCTCGACCAGGTCGCGCAGGTGCGGCGCCAGGTCGGCATATACGCCCAGCTGGCCCGCGTTGACGATGCCCATCGTCAGGCCGGCCTCGATGGCGTAGTACAGGAAGACGGTATGGATCGCCTCGCGCATCGGCTCGTTGCCGCGGAACGAGAAGCTGACGTTCGAGATGCCGCCCGAAATGCGGGCATGCGGCAGGTTCGCGCGGATCCAGCGCGCGCCTTCGATGAAATCGACGGCGTAGTGATTGTGTTCGTCGATGCCGGTGGCCACCGCGAACACGTTGGGATCGAAGATGATGTCCTCGGGCGGGAAGCCCTCTTCCTCGACCAGGATGCGGTAGGCGCGGCCGCAGATTTCCTTGCGGCGCTCCAGCGAGTCGGCCTGCCCCTGTTCGTCGAAGGCCATGACCACCATGGCCGCGCCATAGCGGCGGCACAGGCGCGCATGATGGCGGAATGGCTCCTCGCCTTCCTTCATGGAGATCGAGTTGACCACGGCCTTGCCCTGCACGCACTTCAGGCCGGTCTCGATCACTTCCCACTTGGAACTGTCGATCATCACCGGCACCCGCGCGATGTCGGGCTCGGACGCGATCAGGTTGAGGAAGCGGTGCATACAGGCCACCGAGTCCAGCATCGCCTCGTCCATGTTGACGTCGATGATCTGGGCCCCGTTCTCGACCTGCTGGCGCGCCACGGCCAGCGCCTCGTCGTATTTCTCCTCGCGGACCAGGCGGGCGAACATCTTGCTGCCCGTCACGTTGGTGCGCTCGCCCACGTTGACGAACAGGGTCTCGTCGTCGATGTTGAGCGCCTCCAGGCCCGACAGGCGGGTCTTGACCGGCACCTCGGGCACCGCGCGCGGCGTCAGCGAGGCCACCTTGCCGGCGATGGCGCGGATGTGTTCGGGCGTGGTGCCGCAGCAGCCGCCGGCCATGTTGACCAGCCCGGCCTGGGCGAACTCTTCCAGCAGGGCCGAGGTATCGGCCGGCGTTTCGTCAAAGCCCGTCTCGGCCATGGGATTGGGCAGGCCGGCGTTGGGATAGACGCACACATAGGTGTCGCAGATCTTGGACAGCTCGGCCACATACGGACGCATCAGCGCCGCGCCCAGCGCGCAGTTCAGGCCGATAGTGACCGGCCGCGCATGGCGCACCGAGTTCCAGAACGCCTCGACGGTCTGGCCGGACAGGATGCGGCCCGACGCATCGGTCACGGTGCCCGAAATCATCACCGGCAGGCGCACGCCGCGCGCCTCGAACGTTTCCTCGACGGCGAAGATGGCCGCCTTGGCGTTGAGCGTATCGAAGATGGTTTCGATCAGGACGATATCGATGCCGCCGTCGAGCAGGCCATTGAGCTGCTCGACATAGGCCGCACGCAGCTCGTCGAAGGTGACGTTGCGCGCCCCCGGGTCGTTGACGTCGGGCGAGATGGACGCGGTCTTGGGCTGCGGCCCCAGCGCCCCGGCCACGAAGCGCGGATGCTCGGGGGTGCTGTAGGCGTCGCAGGCGGCGCGCGCCAGGCGGGCCGACTCCAGGTTCATCTCGTAGGCCAGCTCCGGCAGGTCGTAATCGCCCTGGGCGATCGACGTGGCGCCGAAGGTGTTGGTCTCGATCACGTCGGCGCCGGCCTCGAGGTACTGCCGGTGGATTTCCGAGATCACGTCCGGGCGCACCAGCGACAGCAGCTCGTTGTCGCCCTTGAGATCCTTGTGGTGCTCGGCGAAGCGCTCGCCGCGGAAATCGGCCTCGCCCAGCTTGTAGCGCTGAATCATCGTGCCCATGGCACCATCCAGGATCAGGATGCGCTTGTCCAGTTGGCGGACAAACTCGCCGCCATGCGTGTAGGCGGACAGCGGGAAGGGGATGCGGGGATAAGGCACGGTTTGTCCTGAGATGGGCGCGCGGTGTGGCAAAAAGGCAAGAAACGACCCAAAAATCAAGCTGACATGGTAACAAAATGGGCATTTCCCTGCCCCGCGGTGATACAGTTCTGGCCCCGAACCGGTGCTTTCGGCAAGTACGCTTGCGCGGAAGGTAAACGGGAAACAGGAAGGCCCTGCCCAGCCTGTGCTGCCCCCGCAACGGTCCCCATGGCGCGCGACGCGCCGTGGCAGCCCGATACCGGCCGGTTCGACAGCGAGGATGCGCCGCCCGCGGCCATGCTCATTTTCGTGAACGACGTGCGGGGTCGCGCGTCACACTGAGAACCATCCGTTATGAAATCCCGCTCACTCCGGCGCTGCGCCGGTGTCCTGGCCTGTGCCGCTCCGTTGGCCGGCCACGCCCAGGCCGGCGCCGCCGCCGGCCAACCCATCCCCGAACTCGATCCGGTCGTCGTCACCGCCGCGCGCTCGCCCCAGCTGCTCAGGAATGTGCTGGCCGACGCCAGCGTGATCGAGCGCGATACGCTGGCGCGCGCCGGCCAGTCCAGCCTGGCCGAAGTGCTGGCGCAGCAGCACGGCATCGAATTCGCCGACAGCGGCGGCCCGCAAAGCGTCACCAGCCTGTTCATGCGCGGCGCCAACAGCAACCAGACCCTGGTCCTGCTCAACGGCCAGCGCATCAACAACGCCAACGGCGGCGGCATTGCGCTCAACGCGCTGCCGCCGCAAGCCATCGAACGCATCGAGATCGTGCGTGGCGCGGCCAGCAGCCTGTACGGGGCCGACGCGATCGGCGGCGTGATCAACATCATTACCCGCGAGCCGGGCGACAAGGCGCTGTCGGCCTATGCCAACGCCGGTTACGGCACCTACGGCACCAGCCGCTACGACGCCGGCGTATCGGGCGCGGCCGACGGCTTCAGCTACAGCCTGTCCACCGGCTATGGCCAGAGCCATGGCTTCAACGCCACCAACCGCCGCTCGTTCTCGTACAACCCGGACAAGGACAGCTACTACCAGAACTACGCCACCGGCACGCTGGGCTACGAATGGCGGCCCGAGCAGAAAGTGGTGGCGCAGGTCTACCGCAGCCGCATCAACGGCGGCTACGACGCCTCGGCCTCGTACGACTACAACGACCGCTACATCCAGGACCTGCAGGCCTATTCGCTGGCCAGCGAGAACCGCCTGACCCGCTACTGGAAGAGCACGCTGCGCGCCGGCTATGTGGAAGACAAGAACGATTCGCGCGCCGAAGGCATGTTCGAAGACAACAACACGCGCTTCCGGACCCGCCAGATGCAGTACCTGTGGCAGAACGACTTCACCCTGGCCGCCGGCCAGACGCTGACGCTGGCCTACGAGCACCTGGACCAGCGCGCCGACGGCCAGATGAGCACCCCCACCGGCATCGGCAACTACACCGAGACGCGCCGCCACGTGAATTCGTACACCGGCGTCTACCTGGGCGATTTCGGCCGCCACCATGTGCAGGCCAGCCTGCGCAACGACGACAACTCGCAGTTCGGCAGCCACACCACCGGCGGCCTGGCCTACGGGTTCGACCTGACGCCCAACCTGCGCGCCACCGTGGCCGCCAACACGGGCTTTCGGGCGCCGTCGTTCAACGACCTGTACACGCCGACCAGCGCGTTCGGCTATCGCGGCAACCCCGACCTCAAGCCGGAAGAGTCGCGCAACGCCAAGATCGGCCTGAAGTACCAGGACGAGGACAGCGAGCTGGGCGTGGTGTATTACCAGACCCGCATCAAGAACCTGATCCAGGTGACCGAGGACTGCAGCACGGTCGAGAACGTCGGGCGCGCCCGCCTGCAAGGCTTCACCATCAGCGGCGCGCACCGCTTCGGCAACACGCGCCTGCGCGCCAGCCTGGACCTGAGCAACCCGCGCAACGAAGACACCGGCAAGCAATTGCTGCGCCGCGCCCGCACGGTGCTGCGCGCCGGCATCGACCATCGCTTCGACCGCCTGCTGGTGGGCGCCGAATGGTACGCCTCGGACGAGCGCTACGACTACGGCTTCCCCGAGGAAAAGCGCCTGGGCGGCTACGGCCTGGTCAACCTGACCGCGGCCTACGACCTGAGCCGCAACATGCAGGTGCAGGTGCGCTGGAACAACGTGCTCGGCCAGCGCTACACCTTGGCCGACGGCTACAACACGGCCGGCTCGAACGCCTTCGTCAACCTGTCGTGGCGCATGTAGGCAGGCCCGCCATGTCCGCCGCCCGCCTCGCCCCGCGCCTGATCGCCCTGACCGTGGCCGCGCTGGCCCAGCCGGCGCGCCGCGCCATCGCGCTGGCGCCGCACGCCGCGGAACTGGTCTACGCGGCCGGCGCCGGCGACCGGCTGGTCGGCGCGGTGCGCGGCACCGACTACCCGCCCGCGGCGCGCCAGTTGCCCAGCGTAGGCGACGCCATGCAGCCCGACCCCGAACGCATCGCCGTCCTGTGCCCCGACCTGCTGATCGGCTGGCAACCCGCCGCCGGCGCGCCGCTGGCCCCGATCGCGGCCCGGCTGGGCGCGGCGCTGTACTACAGCGACCCGCGCACCCTGGCCGATATCCCGGCCGCCATCGAGCAACTGGGACGCCTGTTCGGCACCGAAGCGCAGGCCGACGCCGGCGCGGCCGCCCTGCGCGCGCGCCTGGCGGCCCTGGCCGCGCGCTATGCCGGCAAGGCGCCGGTGCGGGTATTCGTGCAGGCGGGCACCGATCCGCTGTTCACGCTCAACGACCACAGCATCGTCGGCGACGTGCTGCGCCTGTGCGGCGGGGTGAACGTCTACGGCCAGGCCCCCATCCTGGCGCTCCAGGTCACCCTGGAAGGCGTGCTGGCCGCGCGTCCGGACGCCATCGTGGCCGGCGTAGACGGGACCGCCGACGCGGCCGCCACCCTGCGGGCCTGGCAGGCCGCCGGCGTGCCGGCCGCCCTGCGCGGCCATGTCTATGGCATCGACGCCGACAGCCTGTACCGCCCCACCGGCCGCCTGATCGACGCCGCCGAGCAGTTGTGCGCGCGCCTGGACGAGGCGCGCGGCTGAGCCCGCGCCGCCGGCCAGCCCCGGCGTGCTTTATCATTGGCCCTACCGCCGCAAACACTCTTGCGCACGCGCGCCTGCGCGTCGCGCCTACCGAAGCATCGCCATGACCACTGAAGATACCCTCACCATCGCCGGCCGCAGCTACCAATCGCGCCTGCTGGTCGGCACCGGCAAATACCAGGATTTCGCGCAGACGCGCGCCGCGCTGGACGCCAGCGGCACCCAGATCGTCACCGTCGCCATCCGCCGCACCAATATCGGCCAGAATCCGGATGAGCCGAGCCTGCTCGACTTCGTGCCGCCGTCGCAGTTCACGCTGCTGCCCAACACCGCCGGCTGCTACAGCGCCGACGATGCGGTGCGCACGCTGCGCCTGGCGCGCGAACTGCTCGACGGCCATGACCTGGTCAAGCTGGAGGTGCTGGGCGACCCGCAGAACCTGTTTCCCAACATGCCGGAAACCCTGAAAGCCACCAGGACGCTGGTCGACGAAGGCTTCAAGGTCATGGTGTATTGCACCGACGACCCGATCCAGTGCCGCATGCTGGAAGACCTGGGCTCGGTCGCGGTGATGCCGCTGGCCTCGCTGATCGGCTCGGGCATGGGCATCCTGAACCCCTGGAACCTGCGCCTGATCATCGACCAGAGCAGCGTGCCGGTGCTGGTCGACGCCGGCGTGGGCACCGCCTCGGACGCCGCCATCGCCATGGAGCTGGGCTGCGACGGCGTGCTCATGAACACCGCCATCGCCGGCGCGCGCGATCCGATCCTGATGGCCAGCGCGATGCGCAAGGCGGTCGAGGGCGGCCGCGAGGCCTACCTGGCCGGCCGCGTGCCGCGCAAGCTGTACAGCGCGGCCCCCAGCTCGCCCACCGAAGGCCTGATCGCCGCAGTCAAATGAACCACCCTGCCTCTTCGGCGACGCCCCGTGGCGAGCGCCGGATCCCCAACGCGCTGAGCATCGCCGGCGTCGATCCATCCGGCGGCGCCGGCGTGCTGGCCGACGTCAAGGCCATGAGCGCCCTGGGCGCCTACGGCTGCGCGGTCATCGCAGCCATGACCGCGCAGAACACCCAGGGCGTGACCGGCATCTCGCCGGTGCCGGCCGAGTTCGTCGGCCTGCAGATCGACACGCTGTTCGCCGATGTGCCCATCGACGCCGTCAAGCTGGGCATGCTGGGCCAGGAAGCCGTCACCCTGGTGGTGGCCGAAAAGCTGGCGCGCTGGCAGCCGGCGCACATCGTGCTCGACCCGGTCATGGTGGCCAAGAGCGGCGACCTGCTGCTGGAGCGCGGCGCCGTGGGCGCGCTGCGCGAGACGCTGCTGCCGCTGGCCACGCTGCTCACGCCCAACCTGCCCGAGGCCGGCGTGCTGCTGGACGAACGGCCGGTCGAGACCCTGAAGGAAATGCGCCGCGTCGCCGAACGGCTGCGCAACCGCATGACCCACGCGGGCCAGCGCTGGGTCATGGTCAAGGGCGGCCACCTGCCCGGCAACGAAACCATAGACCTGCTGCACGACGGCGACCGCATGATCGAACTGCCGGGCCATCGCATCGAAACGCCCAATACGCACGGCACGGGCTGCACCCTGTCGGCCGCCCTGGCGGCCCTGCTGCCGCAGAGCCCGGACGTACCCGAGGCTGCCCGCCGGGCCAAGGCCTACCTGACCGAAGCCATCCGGCAGGCCGACCGCCTGCAGGTCGGCAGCGGCCACGGGCCGGTGCATCATTTCCATGCTTGGTGGTAGTGCCGCCCGAATCGGTACAATGGCCTGTTGACTCCTCTATATTGGTTTCCGATTTTCCGTCATGAATACCTCGACCCTGCCCGACGTAGAACAAGCCCGATTCAACATGATGGAACAGCAAATCCGCCCCTGGGACGTGCTGGACCCCAAGGTGCTGGACGCCCTGTTCGCCGTGCGCCGGGAATTGTTCGTGCCGCCGGCGCTACGCGCCCTGGCCTTCTCCGACCTCGAAATCCCGCTTGAAATCAACGCGGTCAACACGCGCCAGAACATGCTGGCCCCCAAAATCGAGGCGCGCCTGGCCCAGGAACTGCTGCTGCAGCCGACCGACTGTGTGCTGGAGATCGGCACCGGCTCGGGCTACCAGGCCGCCCTGCTGGCACACCTGGCGCAACAGGTGACCACGGTCGAAATCGACAGCCGCCTGGCCACCTTCGCCCAGCAGAACCTGCAGGTGAACAATGTGGCCGACGTCAAGGTCGAAACGGGCGACGGCCGCAATGGCTGGGGCTCGACCGAATACGACGCGATCCTGGTCACCGGTTCGGTGCCGGTGGTGCCCGACGCCCTGAAGTACCAGTTGCGCGTGGGCGGCCGGCTGGTCGTCATCGTCGGACAGGCGCCCATCATGACCGCCTACCGCATCACGCGCACCACGGCCGCCAGCTTCGAGACCGTCTCGCTGTTCGAGACCGTCATCAAGCCGCTGCGCGGCACCACCGTATCCCAGTTCAAATTCTGAACCATGCGTATCGGGCGGGTTGCGGCGTTGCTTACCTTGGCCTGCGCCGCGAACGCCAGCGCGCAGGACCTGATGCAGGCCTGGCGGGCCGGCCTGTCCAACGATCCGCAATTCGCCGCGGCGCGCGCCGCCTACCGGGCGGGCCAGGAAAAACTGCCGCAGGCCCGCGCCGGGCTGCTGCCGGCCCTGTCGGGCGAAGCCGGCGGCCTGTATAACGAAAGCCGCACCACCCACGGCCTGGGCGTCTCGCACAGCGGCGGACGCGGCACCTGGAATCTGGTCCTGACCCAGCCGCTGTTCGATTGGTCGCGCTGGCAGCGCTTCGAGCAATCCAAGCTGGTCGTGGCCGACGTCGAAGTGCAGTTGCAGCAGGCCTTCCAGGACCTGATGTTGCGCGTGGCCAATGCCTATTTCGGCATCCTCACCGCCCAGGACGCGCTGGCGGCCACCGAGGCCGAGAAAGCCGCCGTCGCCGAACAGCTGGCCGCCGCCAAGCGCACGTTCGAACTGGGCAACGCGACCATCACCGACACCTACGAAGCCCAGGCGCGCTACGACCTGGTCGTGGCCGAGGAGCTGCGGCAACAGAACGACCTGCAGACCCAGCGCGACGCGTTGTCGCGCATCATGGGCGAGGCGCCCGGCGCGCTGGCCGAACTGCCGCCCGGCATACCGCTGCCGGCGCCGCAGCCAGCGCGCCTGAATAACTGGTCCACCCAGGCCGAGGCCTCGGGGCTGGACGTGCTGCGCGCGCAGTTGCAAACCCGCATCGCCAGCCACGAGATCCAGATCGCCCGCAGCGGCCACATGCCTACCCTCAACCTGCGCGCCAGCAGCGGCAGCGCGACCGACGGCGTATTGCAGGGCACCGGGCCGGGCCGCCCGATCGAGAACACCGTCGGCGTGACATTGTCCATCCCGCTGTATGCCGGCGGCGGCATCTCCTCCCAGGTAACAGAAAAAGTCCAACTGGAACAAAAGGCCCGCCACGACTTCGAGGACGCGCGGCGCCAGGCCGTGCAATCGGCGCGCCTGTACTACAACGGTGTCCTGACCGGATTGGCGCGCGTACGCGCGCTGGAGGCGGGCGAGAAATCCAGCCGGGCCGCCGTCCAGGCCAACCAGACCGGCTACGAGCTGGGGGTGCGCATCAACCTGGACGTGCTCAACGCACAGCAGCAGCTGTACGCCACCCAGCGCGACCTGGCTCAGGCGCGCTACGGCGCCCTGCTCGACAGCCTGCGCCTGAAAGCGGTAAGCGGCATCCTCTCCGAGGCCGACCTGGACGCGGTCAATCGCCTGCTGCGGCTGCCGCGCAACTGAACCGGCGCGCCCGCAGGCGCTCAGCCCTGGCGGATCTTGCCCAGCAGCGCGGTGGTGGAGCGCTCGAAATCGAACGGAATCGCCACCGCGCGGCCGCCCCAGCTCTTGACCAGGGCCGTCTCCGGCAGGGTGTCCATATCGTAGTCGCCGCCCTTGACGATCAGGTCGGGACGCAGCTCGCCGATGAGTTCCTGCGGCGTGTCCTCGTGAAAAGAAGTCACCGCGTCGACGCAGCCCAGGGCCGCCAGCAGCGCGGCGCGGTCTTGCACCTGATTGAGCGGCCTGTCGCTGCCCTTGCCCAGGCGCCGCACGGACTCATCCGTATTGACCGCCACCACCAGGGTCGCGCCCAGCTGGGCGGCCTGGTCCAGATAAGTGACGTGGCCACGGTGCAGGATATCGAACACGCCATTGGTGAACACCAGCGGACGCGGCAAACGGCCAGCGGCCACCGCGGCAACCAGCTCGGCGCGCGACAGGATCTTGGATTCGAAACGGGCAGAAGACATAAGCTGATTTTACGGGAGCCTGTCCCCGGATGGGGACTGGCTCGCGCAAACTTCCACGGGAGCCTGCCCCGGATGGGGACTGGCTCGCGCTCAGGTGCCTGTCCCCGCCGGGACAGGCACCCCGCCATGCGCCATCCTGGCAGGACGCCGCCCCTAGGCCCCGGCCAGCACCAAGCCTTCCTGGGGCGCCAGCACGCGGCCGGTCTGCTCCTTGCGGTAGCGGTTCAGGTCCTTGACGCTGTCGAACTGGCGATCGAGCAGCTTGGACAGGATGTGCAGGATGCGGGTGGCGACCTTGCCCTCCCAGGTGCCGTCGAAACGGATCTGGGTGTCGAGCCAGTGCTCCAGCCAACCCGGCTCGGGCAGGCGCGACTGCACCGTGTCGTTGGGGAACAGGGCCTTGTTGACGTGCAGATTGGTCGGATGCATGGCCTGCGCGGTGCGGCTGGCCGAAGCCATCAGCACGCCGATCTTGGCGAACGACTGGCGGGCTTGCAGGCTGGTCTGGTCGCCGCGATCGTGCAGCGCGCGGCGCATGTACTGCAGGTAGGCGCCGGCATGGCGCGCCTCGTCCTTGGCGACCGTGCGGTAGATCGCCTTGATCACCGGCTCGGTGTGCCAGTCGGCGGCGCAGCGGTACCAGTGGTTCAACCGGATCTCGCCGCAGAAATGCAGCATCAGCGTCTCCAGCTCCGGGGCCGGGTCGAACTCGAAACGGACCTTGTGCAGCTCCTCTTCGGTCGGCATCAGTTCCGGCCGAAAGCGGCGCAGGTATTCGATCAGGACCAGCGAATGCTTCTGCTCTTCGAAAAACCAGACCGACATGAACGCGCAGAAATCGCTGTCGCCGCGGTTGTCGCGCAGGAACATCTCGGTGGCCGGCAGGGCCGCCCACTCGGTGATCGCGTTCATCTTGATGGTGTGGGCTTGCTCGTCCGACAGCTTGCTGCCGTCGAAGTAGTCCCATGGGATATCGGACGCCATATTCCAGCGCACCGCTTCCATGGTTTTGAAGAGTTCAGGGTAAAGCATAGTCGGCCCTTGTTCAGAATTCCCGCTTGGGGCTCATAGGATGGTGAAAATCGGTTCGGGTCGGCCGCGTCGAACACGGACCGGGCGAGTTCTAGTAGTTATCGCCGGTTACCGCGAAGCTGTAATGACAGTTCGGTGACGAAACCATGACAGGAGGACTCAAATCATGATTCGCTACCGGTTCAAGGCCCACAGGGCCACGGCCACCGCCACGGCCAGCACCGCGGTCAGGGCGGCCGTCAGCCGATTGCCCTGCTCCTGGGCGCGGCGCAGGCGGTTCATCTCGGCCAGCAGGTGCGGCGTCAGGTTGGGACGGCTGAAATGCTCGTGCACCAGGCGCGGCAACGATGGCAACATCTGCGACCATTGGCCGGCCTCCTTGGCCAGGCTCTGGCGCAGCCCCGTCAGGCCGATGCGCTGCCGCATCCAGTGCTCGAGATAGGGCTTGGCGGTTTTCCAGAGATCCAGGTTGGGATCGAGCTGGCGCCCCAGGCCTTCGACGTTGAGCAGGGTTTTCTGCAGCAGCACCAGCTGCGGCTGGATCTCGACATTGAAGCGGCGCGAGGTCTGGAACAGCCGCAGCAGCACCTGGCCCAGCGAGATCTCGGCCAGCGGACGGTCGAAATAGGGTTCGCACACCGCGCGCACCGCGCCTTCGAGCTCTTCCTCGCGGGTTTCGGGCGGCACCCAGCCCGACTCGATATGCAGCTGGGCCACGCGGCGATAGTCGCGGTGGAAAAAGGCCAGGAAATTCTGCGCCAGGTAATTCTTGTCGAACTCGGACAACGAGCCGACGATGCCGAAGTCCAGCGCGATATAGCGGCCCAGCGTCTGCGGCGCATCGGACACGTAGATATTGCCCGGGTGCATGTCGGCGTGGAAAAAGCCGTCGGTGAAGACCTGGGTGAAGAAGATTTCCACCCCGCTGCGCGCCAGCGTCGGGATATCGATACCGGCGGCGCGCAGGCGGTCGACCTGGCCGACCGGGATACCGTACATGCGCTGCATGGTGAACACCGTGCTGGCGGTGTACTCCCATACCACCTCGGGAACGATCAGCATCTCGCCGCGGCCCGACTCCGGACCGAAATTGCGCCGCAACTGGCTGCAATTGGACGCCTCGCGCACCAGGTCGAGTTCGTCGTGCAGGTATTTGTCGAACTCGGCCACTACCTCGCGCGGCTTCAGCCGCCGGCCGTCGGCGCCCAGGCGCTCGATCACGCCGGCCACCACGCGCAGCAGCGCCAGGTCCTTTTCGATGACGTTGAGCATGCCCGGACGCAGCACCTTGACCGCCACCTCGCGGCCGTCGTGCAGCACGGCGAAGTGCACCTGGGCGATCGAGGCCGAAGCCACCGGATCGACGTCGAACTGGGCGAACAGTTGCGCCGGCGGCGCGCCCAGCGCCGCCTCGATGCTGGCAGCCGCCTGCGCCGACGGAAATGGCGGCACGCGATCCTGCAGCAGCGCCAGCTCGTTGGCGATATCGGCCGGAATCAGGTCGCGACGCGTCGACAGCACCTGTCCGAACTTGACGAAGATCGGCCCGAGCGACTCCAGCGCCATGCGCAGCCGCACGCCGCGCGGCGCGCGCGGCCGGGTACCCAGCCGCATGACCCGCAGCAGGCACGTGGCCAGCGGGTGGTTCAGGCTCGACAGCACCAGCTCGTCGAGTCCATACCGCAGGGAAACCAGCAGGATGCGCAGCAGCCGCAGGAACGTCAGCATGGCATTCATGCGCCCCGCCTTGCGTCCAGGCGGGCCAGGCGCGCTTCCAGCGCCGCCGCCGAGCGCGCCAGCGCGTCGCTGTCGGCGCCGAACCGGGCCAGGTCCAGGCGCCATTGCTCCCATTGCGGCCGGCCCACCAGCACCGCGCTTTCCTCGGCCAGGTATTCGGAAACGTTGCGGGCCAGCCGGCCGCCGGCCTCGCGGGCGCCGCCGGCCAGCGCACGCACGCCGCCCAGCAGGCGCGCCGCCGGAATGTCGCCGACCACACGGGCCAGCTCGTCCTCGGCGTCCCAGCGCAGGTCGCGCGCCAGGTCGGCCACCACCTGCGCCAGCGCCGCGTCGCCCGAGATATGCGTCAGGTCGGCGAAATCGGCGCGGCCGTCGCCGGGCAGCAGGCGCGCCAGGCTGAAGGATTCGGCCGCCGACAGCGTGACGTTCGGCACCACCGCCGAATCGGCCTCCTGCACCCGCCCCTCGCTATCGATGGTCAGCGACAGCGCGAGCCCGCCCAACGCGAACCGCACGGTCTTGCCGGCGTGGCGCGCCAGCCGGTCGCGCGCCCAGGATTCGCGCTCGAGCAGCGCGTTCAGCGCGCGCGCGGCGATCCTCGGCAAGGTGGGCAGGGCAGCAAAAGGCAGCATGGAATCGACAGGCGCGGACCACCCGCGGGGTGTCCGCAGCAACAAAGACAAAAGCGCAGTGTAACGGGTTCAAAAGCACCGTGTGCCGGCTGGCCATTGATGCCGCGCAAGACCGGCCCATAAGCGAACCGGCCCTGGCGGGCCGGTTCACGGTGCAGCCCGGCCGTCGGGCCGGGACCGCGGGGCCGGTTCACGCGGGAACGGGCCCTGGCCATCCCGCCGTGGCGGTCAGCTGGCGTGTTCGACCGGAATCTGCTGGATGCCTGCCAGCAGCCAGCCGCCGTCGGCCGGCTTGAACAGATTCCAGACTTCCTCGAAGCGGAACGCCTCGGTGCCCGGGGCTTCGCGCAGCATGCCGGAGAAGCGCACGCTGGCGAGGTGGCCATCGGAAACCGTCTCGATGCCGAGCAGCTCGGCGTTGAGCAGCACCACTTCGGTCTTGTTGGCGGCGGCGCCGCGCGCTTCCAGTTGCGGCTTGAGTTCGCTGATCAGGTCGTCGGTCAGGAAGTCGCGCAGGCTTTCGACCTCGCCGCTGTCCCAGATGCCCTGGATGCGCACGAACTGGTCCTTGGCTTGCTGCAGGAAACGCGGCGTGTCGAAATCACCCGGGATGAACCAGTTGCCGTCGTCGCCGGCCTTGGGCAGCGCGGCTGCCGCTGCGGCGGGCGCCGCGGCAGCGACCGGCGCCGCGGCGGGCTGCTGGGCAGGCGCCGGGTTCAGGCTTTCGCGCCACATGGGCTGCTGCGACGGCTGGCCGGGACGGTTGCCGCCCGCCGCGCCGTACGCGCCCTGCATGGCCTGGCGCGGCGCGCCGCCGCGCAGCCGGCGCACGATGAAGATGACGGCGAACACCACCAGGGCGATCAGCAGCATGCTGGCCATGAACTCGGCAAACGCGCCGGACAGGCCCAGGTGCGACAGCAGCGCGGCCAGGCCCAGGCCGGCGGCGATGCCGGCGATGGGGCCGAGCCAGCGCGACATGCCGCTCTTGGCGGCGGTGCCGGCGGCGGCCGTGCCTGCGGCGGCGGTAGCCGGACGCGCGGCGCTGGTGGCGCCGGCGGTGGTGCCCGCCCCGGCGGCCGGCGGCGTCACGGCCTGGCGCTGCTGGGTGATATTGGTGGATTGGCGGCCAAAGCTGGAGCCACCGCCCATGCGGCGGGCCTCCGCGTCAAACGACGCGCCCACCATCGCCGTGCCGGCGACGGCGACCAGCGCCATGGCGCAAAATCGGGAAAAACGGGATCGGGACATGCTTTTGTGCTCCTCGCGTACGCGCCGCCGCTCCCCCGCGGGAGCGGCTGGAAAGGCCCCGGTTGGGGCCAGCGCGGCAAACCTTACAGAAAACTGAACAATCTAAGCATAACGGACAAGCCGGCACGCCACAAGTTCCCCGTGGCGCCGCGCAGGACGTGCGTTTCAGCCCAGCCGCACGCCTTCGTGCAGGGCCGCCACGCCGGCGGTCAGATTGAAGTACTGGACGCGGTCCAGGCCGGCGTCGCGCAGCATGCCGGCCAGGGTTTCCTGGTCGGGGTGCATGCGGATCGATTCGGCCAGGTAACGATAGCTGGCCTCGTCGTTGGCGACCTTCTTGCCCATCCAGGGCAGCACATTGAAGGAATACCAGTCGTAGGCCGGCGCCAGCGGCTTGGCCACGCGGGAGAATTCCAGCACCAGCAGCTTGCCGCCCGGCTTGAGCACGCGGGTCATTTCGGCCAGGGCGCGGTCCTTGTGGGTCATGTTGCGCAGGCCGAAGGCCACGCTGACGCGGTCGAAATACTGCGACGGGAACGGCAGGCGCTCGGCGTCGCAGACCGCGGTGGGCACCAGCAGGCCGCTGTCGGTCAGGCGATCGCGGCCGACGCGCAGCATGGATTCGTTGATATCGGTCAGCCACACTTCGCCGCTGGGGCCGGCGCGCTTGGCGAAGGCGCGCGCCAGGTCGCCCGTGCCGCCGGCAATATCCAGCACCTTCATGCCCGGCCGGACCGCGGCGCGCCCGATCGTGAAAGCCTTCCAGACGCGGTGCAGGCCGGCCGACATGAGATCGTTCATGACGTCGTAGCGCGAGGCGACCGAATGGAAGACCTCGGCGACCTTGCGGGCCTTGTCGGCTTCGGGCACGGACTGGAAGCCGAAATGCGTGGATTGCTCGCCCTGCGGCGCCGATTCGGGCTGGGAATGAGGAGTTTGCATGGTGAAGTCCCGGTATATGGTCCAATGGTAGCCGATCGGCGGCGGCCCGCCGCCGCCGTGGACGGCCTGGCCCGGATATGGCTACGGTCACATACGTGAAATATTGCGGCCATACTATCGCAATGTTCGCGCCGCGCCGGCGCATGCTGCGTATCCATTGCCTACCATGTCCAGCACCATTCTTGTCGTTGAAGACGAACCCGCCATCCAGGAACTGATCGCCGTGAACCTTTCGTTCGCGGGCCACAAGGTCCTGCGCGCGTTCGATGCCGAACAGGCCCAGACCCTGATCCGCGCCGAGCTGCCCGACCTCATCCTGCTCGACTGGATGCTGCCGGGGGCCTCCGGCCTGTCGCTGGCCCGCAAGCTGCGCGACGAAGAGCGCACCCGCGCCGTCCCGGTCATCATGCTGACGGCCAAGGGCGCCGAACAAGACAAGGTCGACGGCCTGGAGGCGGGCGCCGACGACTACATCACCAAGCCCTTCTCGCCCAAGGAGCTGATGGCGCGCATCAAGGCCGTGCTGCGCCGCCGCGCCCCGCAGCTGACCGACGACATCATCGACGTCGCTGGGCTGAAGCTGGACCCGGTCACCCACCGCCTGTCGGGCCACAGCCAGTCGCTGTCCATCGGGCCCACCGAGTTCCGCCTGCTGCACTTCTTCATGACCCACCCGGAGCGGGTGTTTTCCCGCTCGCAGCTGCTCGACCAGGTGTGGGGCGACCACGTCTTCGTGGAAGAGCGTACGGTGGACGTACATATCCGCCGCCTGCGCAAGGCGCTGGAACCCAGCGGCCACGACGCGCACGTCGAGACGGTGCGCGGCAACGGCTACCGGTTTACAGCACAGGTGCCGGCGCGCTAAAAAACCGCACGATGATCTGGCTGCGCACCCTTTTCATGATCGCCTTCTGGGCGGTCATGGCCCTGCTTGCCCAATGGCTGATCGGCAACCCGGCCGGCTGGCTGCTGTTCGGCGCGGCCATGGCGGCCATGCTGCTGTGGCGCAGCTGGCGCCTGCACCTGGTGTCGCGCTGGGCCCATGACCCCGAATCGGCGCCGCCGGCGGCCGTCGGCCCCTGGGACGACATCCTGGCGCCGCTGTATCGCTACACGCGGGCGCGCGCGCGCGAACTGGCCGAAACGCGCGAAACCATGCAAAGCATGCTGGCCGCCGCCCAGGCGCTGCCCGACGGCGTGGTCACGCTCAACGAAGATTTCCAGATCGACTGGGCCAACCGCATGGCGCGGCGCCACCTGGGCCTGCGCCTGCCGGCCGACCGCGGCCACAACCTGCTGAACCTGCTGCGCGCCCCCGAGTTCGTCGCCTATGCGCATCGCGGGCACTGGCCCGAACCCATCCTGGTGCGCCTGAGCCTGAACGGCCAGGAGCGGGTCATGATGATCCATCTGGCCGGCTACGCCAGCAACCAGCGCCTGCTGATTTCCCGCGATGTCACCCAGATCGAGCGCCTGGAAACCACCCGGCGCGATTTCGTCGCCAACGTCTCGCACGAGCTGCGCACGCCGCTGACAGTGCTGGCCGGCTTCCTGGAGACGCTGCGCGAGCTGCCGGCCGAGGCGCTGCCCGCCGAACAGCGCGACCAGTACATGGCCATGATGCACGAGCAGGCGCGGCGCATGCAGGCCATCGTCGAAGACCTGCTGACCCTGTCCACGCTCGAATCCTCGCCCGAGGCCGACCCGCTGGCCGTCGATGTCGGCGCGCTGCTGCGCACCGCCCGCCAGCAGGTCGAGGCGCTATCGAACGGCCGGCATGTGTTCGAGTGGCAGATCGAGGAGGGGCTGGATGTGCTGGGCAGCGGCACCGAGCTGGCTTCGGCCCTGTCCAACCTGCTGACCAACGCGGTGCGCTACACCCCCGACGGCGGGCGCATCACCGTGCGCTGGCGGCGCGGCGCCGACGGCGAGGCGCTCTACAGCGTGCAGGACACCGGCATCGGCATTCCGGCGCGCCACCTGCCGCGCCTGACCGAACGCTTCTACCGGGTCGACCGGGGCCGCTCGCGCGCGGCCGGCGGCACCGGCCTGGGCCTGGCCATCACCAAGCACATCGCCATGCGCCACGACGCCGACCTGCTGATCGACAGCGAGCCCGGCAAGGGCAGCACCTTCACGCTGCGCTTTCCCGCCGAGCGCGTGACCGGCGAAGATCCGGACCGCTGAGGCGGCGGGCGATCCAGCGCATAATGCAGGATCCCGACATTCTGCATCCGCCCCCATGCGCATCCTCGTTATCGAAGACGAGCCCAAGCTGGCCGACTATCTGCACAAGGGCCTGTCCGAGCAAAGCCATATCGTCGACGTCGCGCGCGACGGCGTCAACGGCCGCCACCTGGCGCTCGAGGGCGACTACGAACTGGTCATCCTCGACGTGATGCTGCCCGACATCGACGGCTTCGCCGTCCTGGCGGCGCTGCGCGCGGCCGCGCGCAACACGCCGGTGCTGATGCTGACGGCGCGCGACCGGGTCGAGGACCGCGTGCGCGGGCTGGAAGGCGGCGCCGACGACTACCTGGTCAAGCCGTTCGCGTTCTCCGAGCTCCTGGCGCGCGTGCATGCGCTGCAGCGGCGCGGGCGCAGCCAGGAATCCACCCTGCTGCGCCTGGCCGACCTGGAGCTGGACCTGGCCAGCCGCAAGGCGCAGCGCGGCGGACGCCGCCTGGACCTGACGGCCAAGGAGTTCTCGCTGCTGGCGCTGCTGCTGCGCCGCCAGGGCCAGATCCTGTCGCGCACCACGCTGGCCGAGCAGGTCTGGGACATGAACTTCGACAGCGACACCAACGTCATCGACGTCGCCATCCGCCGGTTGCGCGGCAAGCTGGACGACCCCTACGACGCCAAGCTGCTGCATACCGTGCGCGGCATGGGCTACGTGCTGGAATCGCGCCCGTCATGAGGCTGCGCACGCCGTCGATGCAACGGCGGCTGACGCTGTGGCTGGGCGTCATCGCCCTGCTGGCGTCCAGCCTGGCCGGAGCGCTGCTGTTCTGGACGCTGAAACAGGAAGTGCAGCGCCAGGAAATCACCGAGGCGCGCGGCAAGGCCGAACTCATCGAGCACCTGGTGGGCATGCAGTCCCATACGCCGCAGGCGCTCAGCGACATGCTCGACGGCATCCAGGCCGGCCATGGCCACCTGGGCATCTGGATCACCAGCCCGGACGGCACGCTGCGCTATGGCAACGCCACGCCCGAGGTGCTCAGCGTCACGGACGGCGGCGAAGTGCTGCTGCGCAACGCCGATGACACCCGCATGCGCGGCGTGCGGCTGACGCTGCCGGGCCCGCCCGAGGCCGGCGCCACGCTGACCGTGGCGGTCAATACGCTGGCCAACGCACGCTTTCTCTATGCCTATGGCACCGCGTTGCTGCTGATCTGCGCGCTGTGGATCGGCGCCACCGTGGTGCTGGCCGCCTGGGCCGTGCGCCGCACGCTGGCGCCGGTGCGGCGGCTCTCCGGCCAGGCGGCCAGCATCCAGCCCGAGCACCTGGACGTGCGCCTGCCGGTGGTGGGCATCGACCGGGAACTGAGCGACCTGGTGGCCTCGTTCAACCGCACCCTGGACCGCCTGCAGGAGGCGTACCAGCAGATGGAGGGCTTCAACGCCGACGTCGCGCACGAGCTGCGCACGCCCCTGGCCACCCTGATCAACGGCGCCCAGGTCACGCTGTCGTCGCCGCGCTCGGCCGAAGAGCTGCGCGAAGCGCTGGTCTCCAACCTCGAGGAGCTCGAAGACCTCAAGACGCTGGTCAACGACATGCTGTTCCTGGCGCGCGCCGACCGCGGCGAGCAGGCCGCCGACCTGGCGCCCGCGCGGCTCGAACAGGAAGCCCTGCGCGTGGCGGAGTATTTCGAAGCCACGCTGGAGGCGCAGGCGCTGCACGTGGCGGTGCAAGGCAGCGCCACGTGCGCCGCCAACCCTGGGCTGGTGCGCCGCGCCCTGGCCAACCTGCTGGCCAACGCGATACGCGCCACGCCGCGCGGCGCCACCATTACCGTGCGCTGCGCCGCCCTGCCCGACGGCGCGGCGCGCCTGACGGTGCACAACCCGGGCCCGCCCATCCCGGCCGCGGACCTGCCGCGCATCTTCGATCGCTTCTTCCGCAGCGGCGGCGCCCGGCCGCCGCGCGGCGAAGGCCACGGCCTGGGCCTGGCCATCGTGCGCGCCATCGCGCGCATGCACAACGGCGGCGTGACGGCGGCCAGCGGCCCGGCAGGCACCGAGATCGGCTTTTCCCTCGGAGCGCGGCCCGCGCAAGATGACAAACGCGTAATCCGGGCGACAGACTGAGGTCAGTCCCGCCCTGCTATCGTCGGCCGGACTTTCGCGCCCCCGCACGCGTGCTACGCTTGGCCGGCGCGCTGTCCCCCTTGAACCTCCGCTATACAGGCTTTCATGTCGCACGTATCCACGCTTCGCCGCGCCCTGCTGGGGGCCTTGCTCCTGGCGCCGGCCGCGGCCCTGGCCAACACGCCGATCCCCATCGACGTCTGGCGTACGCCCACCTGCGGCTGCTGCGAAGACTGGCTGCAGCACTTGCGCAGCAACGGCTTCGAAGTCCGCGCCCACATGGTCGAAGACACCGCGCCGGTGCGCAGCCAGGCCGGCATGCCGGCCCGGTACGGCTCGTGCCACACCGCGCGCGTGCAGGGCTATACCGTCGAAGGCCATGTGCCGGCGGCCGACATCCGTCGCCTGCTGCGCGACAAGCCGCGCGCCGTGGGACTGACCGCGCCCGGCATGCCCATCGGCTCGCCCGGCATGGACGGCCCGGCCTACGGCGGGCGGCGCGATGCCTACGATGTGCTGCTGGTGCAGCCCGACGGCTCGGCCCGGGTGTTCCAGGCGTACCGCTGACGCGCATTTCGCCACAACGGCGCTATGGGCACTGCCCGGGCGCCGCCCGATCTGGTCCACAATGGGGGGGTTTTCAACCCTTGTTGTACAGGCAACCCAACATGGCCCAGATTGTTCTGTTCGAGAATATCCACCCCAGCGCCCGCGCCGTCTTCAGCGCGGCCGGCTATACCGACATCGTCGCCCACGCGGCGGCGCTGCCTTCGGGTGAGCTGCGCGAGGCCCTGCGCGGGGCCGAGGTGGTGGGTATCCGCTCGCGGACCCATCTGGACGCCGACCTGCTGGCGGCCAACCCCGACCTGCGCGTGGTGGGGTGCTTTTGCATCGGCACCAACCAGGTCGACCTGGACGCCGCCATGATGCGCGGGGTACCGGTCTTCAACGCACCGTTCTCCAATACCCGCTCGGTGGCCGAACTGGTGCTGGGCGAAGCCATCTTGCTGCTGCGCCGGATCCCCGAGAAGAACGCCCGCGTCCACCTGGGGCATTGGGACAAGAGCGCCGCCGGCGCCTACGAGGCCCGCGGCAAGACGCTGGGGATCGTCGGCTACGGCAACATCGGCTCGCAGATCAGCACCCTGGCCGAGGCCATCGGCATGCGCGTGGTGTTCTTCGACGTGGAGGCCAAGCTGCCGCTGGGCAACGCGCGCGCCGCCGGCTCGCTGGCCGAGCTGCTGGAGCAGGCCGATGTCGTCACCCTGCACGTGCCCGGCGGCAAGTCCACCCAGAACATCGTCAACGCCGACACCCTGGCGCGCATGAAGCGCGGCGCGATTCTCATCAACGCCTCGCGCGGCACGGTGGTGGACATCCAGGCGCTGCACGACGCCCTGGCCAGCGGCCACCTGGCCGGCGCGGCGCTGGACGTGTTTCCGACCGAGCCCAAGAGCGCCGACGAACCGCTGGCCAGCCCGCTGATCGGCATGCCCAACGTCCTGCTCACGCCGCACATCGGCGGCAGCACCCAGGAATCCCAGGAAAACATCGGCCGCGAAGTGGCCGAGAAACTGGTGCGCTTCCTGCAAGCAGGCACCACCAAGAGCGCCGTCAATTTCCCCGAGCTGTCGTACCAGGCGCCCGTGGGCGGCTCGCGCATCATCCACGTGCACCGCAACGCCCCCGGCGCGCTGGGCGCGCTGGACAACCTGATGGCCCAGCATGGACTGAACATCGTCAGCCAGAGCCTGCAGACCAAGGGCCAGATCGGCTACGCCGTCACCGACGTCGACGGCGAAGTCAGCGACACCGTCCTGGCCGACCTGCGCAGCCACCCGGTCACCGTGAGGTGCGAAAAGCTGTAACCCCTGGGTGCCTGTCCCCGAAGGGGGACTGGCACCAATCCCCCCTCACGCTTCCCCGAAACTCACCGCCGCCCGCAGGCATTGCGCCAGCCGTTGCGCCAGCGGCGACTGCCCCAGCGGCTGGCGCACGATGAGGCCGATCTCGCGGGCGAAGCGGACCTGGTCGTCCAATTCGAGCAGGCGCAGGCCGCGCGCATCCAGGTGCCGCGTATGCGGCAGCAGGGCCACGCCCAGGCCGTGGCGCACCAGATTGGCGATGGCGTCGATTTCGTCGAGCTCGATGGCTTCGCGCACATCCAGCCGGTGCCGCTTCAGGAACATGTCCACCAGCCGGCCGCCGAACGAGGCGCGGTCGTAGCGGATGAAGGGCTGGCCGGCCAACAGCTCGCGCCAGGGTGCCTCCGGCGCCGCCTCGGGCACGGCCAGCACCATGGGCTCGCGCAGCAGGGGCTGCCATTCCAGCTCCGGCGGCAGCGCGAACGGCGGGCGGATCAGCACCGCCAGGTCGACTTCGCCGGCATCGACATGGCCCAGCAGCGTGAGCGACACGCCCGGCACGATGCGCACGCGCACATCCGGGTGCTCGGCGCGCAGGGCCGCCAGGGCCCGCACCAGCAGATCCTGCTGCACCGACGCAATCGCGCCCACGCGCAACAGGCCGCTGACCCGGCCGGCGCCGGCCATGCCCACCACGCGGTCGGCCATGGCGACCAGCGCCTCGGCCTGCGGCAGCAGGCTGCGGCCATGATGGTTCAAGGCGGCCGACTTGCCGGTCCGCTCGAACAGCGCCACGCCCAGGTGTTCTTCCAGGCGCTTGATCTGTGCGCTGACGGCCGACTGCGTCAGGCCGAGCCGGCGCCCGGCTCCCGTGAAGGTGCCGCCGCGCGCCACGGCGATAAAGGTTTTGAATTCCCGGATCACAATCGATTTTATTGATGGTCAGCCCGAATATTTATCGTTTTTCTATCACAAAAACAACTAATACACTATGCCTTGAATCTTCAATGCCGTCAGGAGCTTGCATGTCTACCCCGTCCCCCATTCCTCCGTTCCACCTGGCCTTCCCGGTCCGCGACCTGGCCGAAGCCCGTGATTTCTACGGCGCCTTGCTGGGCTGTCCGGAAGGGCGCAGCTCGCCCGAGTGGATCGATTTCAATTTCTATGGCCACCAGATCGTGGCCCACCTGGCGCCCCAGGCATGCGGCTCGGCCGCCACCAACGCGGTGGATGCGCACAACGTGCCGGTGCGCCATTTCGGCGCGGTGCTGTCCATGGACCAGTGGGAAGCCCTGGCCGGCAAGCTGACCGACGCCGGCACCGAGTTCGTGATCGAACCCTATATCCGCTTCAAGGGCGAGGTGGGCGAGCAGGCCACCATGTTCTTCCTCGATCCGTCGGGCAACGCACTGGAGTTCAAGGCCTTCAAGAACATAGAATCCCTGTTTGCCAAGTAACTTTCTTCGCAGCAGGTATTGCCGTTGACCGTATCGCCCCCGCCTCCTTCATCGGCGCCCGCCGGCTGGCGCATCCTGCCGCAGGGCGACCGCTGCCTGATCGTGTGGTTCGGCGACCGGATCGACGCCGGCGTCGGCCGCGCCTGCCTGGCGGCGGCCGGCCTGCTGCGCGCCGCCGGCCTGGCGGGCGTGACCGACGTGGTGCCCTCGTTCGCGGCGGTGGCGGTGCACTATCGCCCCGGCCCGGACGGCGCGCCCGGCTACTCCATGCTGGCGGCGCAAGTCGAACGCCTGCTGGCCGGCGGCATCCCGGTCGACGACAGCGCCGGACGGGAAATGGAAATCCCCGTGTGCTACGGCGGCGAGCATGGCCCCGACCTCGAAGAAGCCACGCGCGCCGCGGGCCTGACGCCCGAGGCGCTGGTCGCGCTGCATGGCGCGCCCGGCAGCATGGTCTACATGCTGGGCTTCGCGCCCGGCCATTCCTATATCGGCGTGCACGACGCGCGCCTGGACCTGCCGCGCCGCGCCACGCCGCGCACGGCGGTGCCAGCCGGCTCGGTCGCCATCGCCAACCGGCAGACCGTCATCTATCCCGCGCGCCTGCCCGGCGGCTGGAACATCATCGGCGCCACGCCGCTGAACCTGTTCGACCCGGGGCGCGAACCCGCCGCGCTGCTGCAACCCGGCGACCGCATCCGCTTCGTGCCGATCGACGCCGCCGAGTTCGATCGCCTGCGGGAGGCGCAATGAGCCTGGCCGTCATCAAACCCGGCATGCTGTCCACCTTCCAGGACGGCGGCCGCCACGGCTACCAGCACCAGGGCATTCCGGTGGCCGGCGCCATGGACCCCCGCGCGCACCGGCTGGCCAACCTGCTGGCCGGCAACGCCGCCGACACCGCCACGCTGGAGATCACCGTGGCCGGCCCCACGCTGCGCTTCGAGGCGCCGGCCTGCGTGGCGCTGGGCGGCGCCGACCTGGGCGCCACGCTCGGCGGCCTGCCCGCGCCCGTGCTGCGCCCGCTGGTGGCGCGCGCCGGCGACGTGCTGTCCTTCGCCCGCCCCGGCCAGGGCGCGCGCGCCTATCTGGCGGTGCACGGCGGCTACGACCTGCCCATGGTCATGGGCAGCCAGAGCACCTACCTGCGCAGCGCCTTCGGCGGCTACCACGGACGCGCCCTGGCCAAGGGCGACCAGGTCGGCCTGCGCCGGCCCCTGGCCGACGACGCGGCGCGCCTGGACGCGCTGGCGCAGCAGCTGTGGCAACTGCGCTTCTATCTTGCGGCCACCCTGAGCAGCCCGCCGCGCGACGTGCTGCGCATACTGCCCGGGCCCCACTGGGAGGCTTTCGACGCCGCCTCGCGCCAGGCCTTGCTGGACCAGGCCTTCCGTATCGGTGCGCAATCCGACCGCATGGGCTATCGTCTGGAAGGGCCGCGGCTGCGGCTGTCCGAACGGCGCGAGATGCTGTCGGAGGCCACCTGCTTCGGCACCGTGCAGGTGCCGGCCGACGGCGCGCCCATCGTGCTGATGGCCGACCGCCAGACCACCGGCGGCTATCCCAAGCTGGCGCAGGTCGCCACGGTGGACCTGCCTTCGTTGGCGCAAGCCATGCCGGGGCAGGCGCTGCGCTTTGCCCTCATCGAGCTTGAGCAGGCGCAACGGCTGGACGCGGCCCGCGAAGCCGCCTTCGCCCAATTGACCGGCCAGCTCGACGCCTTGCGCGGCCTGCTGCGCAACTTCCAGGAGCCCACGCCATGAATCCCGCCATCGACCTGAATTGCGACATGGGCGAAAGCTACGGCGCCTGGCGCATGGGCAACGACGAAGCCGTGCTGCAGTTCGTCACGTCGGCCAATATCGCCTGTGGCTTTCACGGCGGCGACCCATCCACCATGCGCCAGACCGTCGCCGCGGCGCTGGCCCATGGGGTGGCGCTGGGCGCTCACCCCAGCCTGCCGGACCTGGCCGGCTTCGGGCGCCGCGCCATGCAGATCACCCCGCAGGAAGCCTACGACCTGGTGGTCTACCAGGTCGGCGCGCTGGCCGGCGTGGCTGCCTCGCAAGGCGCGCGCCTGCATCACGTCAAGGCGCACGGCGCGCTCTACAACATGGCGGCCAAGGATGCGGCGCTGGCGCGCGCGATCTGCCAGGCGGTGCGCGACGTCGACAGCGACCTGGTGCTGTACGGGCTGGCCGGCAGCGCCTTGATCGACGCCGCCCGCGCCATCGGCCTGCGCGCGGCGCAGGAAGTCTTCGCCGACCGGACCTACCAGGCCGACGGCCAATTGACGCCGCGCAGCCAGCCCGACGCCATGATCACCGACCTGGACCAGGCCATCGCCCAGGTGCTGGGCATGGTGCGCGACGGCAGCGTGCGCACGCCCGACGGGCAGACCGTGGCCTTGCAGGCCGATACGCTGTGCATCCACGGCGACCAGCCCGATGCGCTGGTATTCGCCCGCGGCATCCGCCTGGCGCTCGAACGCAACGGCATCGCCATCCAGGCGGCGTAGGGCCGCGCCGTCACGCGTACGGCAGGACCGAGGTCATCTCCAGCAGGGCGGGTCCCACCTCGTTTTCCAATTGGCCGGGCTTGACGAACTGCGAGCCGAGCACGCAGTTGAATACATAGAGCTCGCCGCCGGACGACGGCCGGTACGGCACGCCGACCGTCGCGACGTCCGGCCGGTATTCGCCGTGCGAATAGCAGAACCCGTGCCGCCCCCAGAACTGGATCATGTCCAGCGCCGATTCGCCCCAGCGCTCCCAGTGCTCGGGGGTCTTCACACGGATCTGGTTGAACAGCGTATTGCGCTCGTCCGCGCTGCACGCGGCGAGATAGGCGCGGCCATTGGACGTGGCGATGATGGGGTGCGACATGCCGATGTCGGAGTAGCGCTGCGCGCGCAGCGAGCGCGACCGGCTGGTCTCCACGTACACCATGCTCAGGCGTTCCCGCATGCACAGCGACACCGAGCAGCCCAGCCGTTCGGCCAGTTCGCGCATCGGCGAGCGCACGACCTGCCGCAGCGCGATGTTGGCCAGCAGCGGATAGGACAGCGTGAGCACGGCATTGCCCAGCTGGAACTTGCCGGAAACCGGGTCGACCTTGAGATAGCCCAGTTCGATCAGCGTGTAGGTGTAGCGCGACACCGTCGGCTTGGACAGCCCCGACAACTCGGACAACTGGCGGTTGCTCAGGACCGCCGCCTCCGGCGTGAAGCATCTGAGCAACTGCAGGCCATGGGCCAGCGTGCTGGCGAACTGCCTGTCCCGCGCTGGGCGGCTTGCTTTCGGTGCGCTCATTCTTGTCTCCAGTGCCGCCCTGGGTGTTTTGCATGTCAAAACAGTGTGCAGCATAGCAAGGTTTGTCTCCCATTCTAAACAGGCCGGATTAGCATTCGGGCCTTCGAGGAGACAAACCATGAAACCATTCAGCTTGCTGCGCCGTATCGCCACGATTGCACTGCTCATGGCGGCCTCGTCGGCGCACGCCGATACCTTCCCCAGCCGGCCGATCCGGCTGATCGTGCCATTCGGCCCGGGCGGCATCACGGACCTCATCGCGCGCCAGGCCGCGCTGGGCATGGCGGAGAAACTGGGGCAGCCGGTCATCATCGAGAACAAGCCCAGCGCCGGCCACATCGTGGCCATGCAGACAGTGGCCCAGGCCACGCCCGACGGCTACACGATCCTGCTGGGTTCGAACACCGGCTTTACGGTCGCCCCGCACATGTACAAGAACCTGCCCTTCCGGATCGACACGCTGCAGCCGATCGCGCCGATCAACACGGCGCCCACGGTGCTGCTGGCCAGGCCCGACTTCCCCGCCAACAACCTGACCGAGCTGATCCAGTACATCAAGGACAACCCCGGCAAGCTGAACTATGGCTCGTTCGGCATCGGCACCAGCGCGCATCTGGGCATGGAGATCATGAAGAGCGACCTGGGCCTGAACATCATGCACATCCCCTACCGCGGCGATGCGCAGGGCCTGCTGGCCCTGAAGGCCAAGGAAGTGGACATCGCCTATATCACGCTGTTCTCGGCCCAGGCGCGCATCCGGGCCGGCGAATTCAAGGCGCTGGGCGTGCTGCAGAACGACCGCCTCACCGCCTTTCCCGACATCCAGACCACCGTCGAAGTCGGCTCGAAGAACTCGGGCATGCCGGTCTGGATCGCCTTCTTCGCCCCGCCCGGCACGCCCGACGCCGTCATGCGCAAACTGGAAAGCGCCACGCGCTCGGCCAGCTCCGCGCCCGCGTTCGTGGAATTCCTGCACAACAACGGCGTGGAGCCCTGGAATCCGTCGAACCAGGACCTGATGCGCTTCATCCAGGATCAGCTGAACCGCTCCGGGCCCATCATCCAGGAAATCGGCCTGCAGCCCCAATAGGGCGACTGCGCCCGCGCGGCGGCCCGGCCGGGCCGTCCCCCCACACACCACAGGACAAGACTATGCGAGTCATCATCGCAGGATGCGGTATTGGCGGCGCCGCGCTGGCCGTCGCCCTGGAAAAGTTCAAGATCGATCACGTCGTGCTGGAACAGGCCCCCCGCCTCGAAGAGGTCGGCGCTGGCGTACAGCTCAGCCCCAACGGCGTGGCCGTGCTGCAGCACCTGGGCGTGCACGAGGCCTTGAGCAAGGTCGCCTTCGAGCCCCGGGACCTGCTCTACCGAGACTGGCAGTCGGGCCAGGTGCTGATGCGCAACCCGTTGATGCCGACGATCAAGGAGCACTTCGGCGCGCCCTACTACCACGCGCACCGGGCCGACCTGCTGGGCGTGCTGACCGAGCGCCTGGATCCGGCCAAGCTGCGGCTGGGCAGCCGGATCGTCGACATCGAACAGGACGCGCGGCAGGTCACGGCCACGCTCGCCGACGGCACCCGGATACAGGGCGACATCCTGGTCGGCGCCGACAGCATCCACTCCCTGGTGCGCAGCCGCTTTTTCCAGGCCGACCAGCCCCAGGCCTCCGGCTGCATCGCCTGGCGGGGCATCGTCGACGCGGACGCCGCCCGGCACCTGGACATCTCGCCCAGCGCCCATCTCTGGCTCGGGCCCGAGCGCAGCGCCGTCATCTACTACGTCTCGGGCGGCCGGAAGATCAACTGGATCTGCATCGGCAGCCGTCCGGGCGACCGCAAGGAATCGTGGTCGGCGACCACCACCGTGGATGAGGTGCTGCGCGAGTATGCCGGCTGGAACGAGCAGGTAACCGGGCTCATCCGGTTGACCGACAAGCCCTTCGTCACCGCGCTGTACGACCGCGCGCCGCTGGACTCGTGGATCAACGGCCGCATCGCGCTGCTGGGCGACTCCGCCCACGCCATGCTGCCGTATCACGCCCAAGGGGCGGTGCAGAGCATGGAGGACGCCTGGGTGCTGGCCCGCACGCTTCAGCAGTCCGGCGGCGACATCCCGCCCGCGCTCGAACGCTACCAGTCCCTGCGCAAGGACCGCACCGCCCGCGTGCAGGCCCAATCGCAACTGGCGGAAAAGCGCTTTCACATGAGCGACCCCGAGCAGGTCGCGCGGCGCAACCAGAAGTTCCTCCACTACGACGCCCAGTATCGGGGCACCTTCCTGCCGCAGCAGGAATGGCTGTTCGGATACGACGCCGACAAGGCGCCCCTGGGCACCGACGACGCCTGGCGCGCCCTGCGCGCCTGGTAACCCGACACACGAGAGCAACCATGAACAAATCCGACTCTTTCGAACTCATCGAGTACCAGGCAGCCGACGGCATCGCGCGCATCGCCCATAACCGCCCGCAGGCGCGCAACGCGGAAAGCCAGGGACTGCTCGAGGAACTGGACCGCGCGCTCGGCATGGCCGTGCGCGACGCCTCGGTCAAGGCCATCGTCATCTCCGGCAACGGCGACCATTTCTCGGCAGGCCACGACCTCAAGGAGGCCGCGGCCAAGCGCAGCAACTTCACGGTGGAACAGCGCTGGGAATTCGAGGAGCGCTACTACCTCGGCTACGCGATGCACATCTACGACTGCCCCAAGCCGACGATCGCGCAGGTCAGCGGCGCGTGCATCGCGGGCGGATTCATGGTGGCCAACATGTGCGACCTCATCGTCGCCTCCGATGACGCGTTCTTCTCCGACCCGGTCTGCCAGACGCTCGCCACCGCGGCGGTCGAGGTCATGATCCACCCCTGGGTCATGGGAGCCCGCAAGGCCAAGGAATTCCTGTTCCTGGGCGAACGCATGAGCGCCCGGGAGGCGCTGGCCATCGGCATGGTGAACAAGGTCGTCGCGCGCGCCGAGCTGCAGGCCGAGACCGAGCGCATGGCGCAACGCATCGCCGCGTGCGACCCGTTCGCGCTGCGCCTGGTCAAGCGCTCGATCAACCGCGGCCTGGAAATGCAGGGCTTGCGCAGCGCGATCGACGCGCACTTCGACACGCACCAGCTCAGCCATCTGTCGGAAGGCTTCAACCGCGCGCGCGCCCAGGGCCTGGGCAACGCCATCCAGGCGGCCGCCGCCGGCAGCCGCTGACGGCCATGGCATCGGCACAGCTGGCGACGCTCTCGGCCCAGGTCCGGCAACTGTACGCCGGCTGGGACCAGAACCCGGACATCGCGCGGATACGGCGCGACTGGGACGCTTTCTTTGGCGCCGTGCGCCTGCCCGCGCGCGTCACGCCGGTCGATGCCGGCGGCGTCCCGTGCCATTGGATCGAAGCCCCGGCATCGACCCGCGACCGCGTGGTCGTCTTCATCCATGGCGGGGGCTACCAGATCGGCTCGCATCGTTCGCACCACAACCTGATGGCGCGGCTGTCCGCCTGTTCCGGCCGGGCGGTGCTGAGCATCGGATACCGCCTGGCGCCGCAGGCACGCTGTCCGGCCGCGCTCGAGGACGTCGACGCGGCCCATGCCTGGCTGGCCGGCCAGGGCTGGGCGGCGCGGCAGACGGCCCTGTGCGGCGACTCCGCCGGCGGCGCGCTGGCCGTGCTGCTGCTTGCGCGGCTGCGCGCGCGCGGCGCCGCATTGCCGGCCGCATGCGCCGTGATGTCGCCCTGGATCGACCTGCAGGCCCGGGGCGAGAGCTACACCGCCAATGCCGCGTCCGACCCCATCGCCAACCGCGCCACCGTGCTGCGCATGGCGCGCGCCTACCTCGGCCGAGACGGCGACCCCGAAGCGCCCGCCGTCTCGGCGCAGCACGCCGACCTGCGCGGGTTGCCGCCGCTGCTCGTGCAGGCCGGCTCGGCCGAGGCGCTGCTCGACGACGCGCGCGCGCTGGCCGCGCGCGCCGCCGCAAGCGGCGTCGCGGTGCGCCTGAGCGTGTGGCAGGACATGCCGCATGTGTTCCAGCTTTTCGCCGCACGCCTGGATGCCGCCGATGCCGCCATCGCGGAACTCGCGGATTTCATCAATCACCCATTGCGCGCCGCCCGCACCGGCGCCGAGCCCCACCATGAAACAAGCACTTGAGCACATCAAGGTCGTGGACCTCACCCGCGTCCTGGCCGGACCCTGGGCCACGCAGATCCTGGCCGACATGGGCGCCCGGGTCATCAAGATCGAGCGCCCCGGCGCAGGCGACGACCTGCGCGGCTGGGGGCCGCCGTTCCTGAAGAACGCGCACGGCGAGGAAACCACCGATGCCGCCTACTTCCTCAGCACCAACCGAGGCAAGGAGTCGGTGACGCTGGACATCTCCAGCGCCGAAGGCCAGGAAATCGTCCGCCAGCTCGCCAAGGACGCGGACGTGCTGGTCGAGAACTACAAGGTCGGCACGCTGGCGCGCTTCGGCCTGGACTATGAGTCGCTGCGCAAGATCAATCCGCGGCTCGTGTATTGCTCGGTCACCGGATTCGGCCAGACCGGCCCGCACGCCCACCTGCCCGGCTACGACTACATATTCCAGGGCATGGGCGGACTGATGAGCATCACCGGCTTGCCGGACGCCGAGCCCGGCGGCGGCCCGCTCAAGACCGGCATCCCTATCACCGATGTGGTCACGGGCATCTACGCCTCGACGGCGATCCTGGGCGCGCTGGAGCACCGCAACCTCAGCGGCGAAGGACAGGCCATCGACATCTCGCTGCTCGATTGCCTGGTCAACGTCACCGGCTGCGCCGTCATGAACTACTTCCTGTCGGGCAAGATACCGCAGCGGCTGCAGCAACACGCACTCCAACATGGTTCCGTACCAGGTGTTCCATTGCAAGGAAGGCGACGTGATCGTGGCGGTCGGCAACGACACCCAGTTCGTGACGTTCGCCGGATTGATCGGCATGCCGCAGCTGGCCACAGACAGCCGCTTCTCGACCATGGCGCAACGCAGCCGCAACCGCGAAACGCTGATTCCCATCATCGCCCAGGCCATGCAGGCGCGCACCATGCAGGAATGGGTGTCCCTGCTCGAGGCCGCCAACGTGCCGTGCGGGCCCATCAACAATCTGCAGCAGGTGTTCGAGGACGCGCAGGTGCAGCATCGTGGACTCAAGCTGTCGCTGCCGCATGGCTCGGGCGTGGACGCGCCAGGCGTCGCCAGCCCGATCCGCTACTCGGCCACGCCCATCGCCTATGGCAGGGCCGCGCCCTGCCTGGGAGAGCATACGGACGACGTACTGCAATCGGAGCTCGGCATGGCGCCGGCGGCGATCGGCGCGCTGCGCGCGCGCGGCATCGTCTGAGGCCCAGTCTGGCCGTCGCGTGCGCTCCCTCGCGCCGGCAGGTTGCGCATGTCCCGGGCGGTCCGGGCGGTCCGGGGATGTCGTGAGGAGAAAGGCCTACGCGACGCGCAGGCGGTCGTCGCCCGGCTCGTCGCCGGCGTCGCCCGCCCATTGTTCGTAGGCGCTGAGGATGCGCGGCAGCATTTCGCGCACCAGGACGTGCGCCTGGCGCGCCGCGCCGGCCAGATCGCGCTGTGCCAGGGCCGGGACGATGCCGCGGTGGTACTGGTCGGCGGGCGTGGCCGCCAGCGTGCGCCGCACCAGGTTATAGCGCAGCGGCTCGACCTGCTCGTACAGGCGGCTCAAGGTATCGGCAAGCGGAACGTTGCCGGTAAAGCGCGCGCTGGCCAGGTAGAAGTCGCGCAGCGCGCCGATATAGCCGCGCACGTCGGCATCGGCCTGCGCCTGCGCGATGCGCGCCTCGTGCCGGCGCAGATCATCGAGCAGGGGCGAAAGGTCGGCGGCCTCCGACAATTGCATGATGCTGTAGGCCTCCAGTTCGGCGTACAGCATGTAGACCTGCCGGATTTCAGTCTGGCTGTAGCGGCGGATGCGGAAACCCTTGCGCTGCAGGTGCACCACCAGCCCGCCCCGCTCGAGCAGGCGCAAGGCCTCGCGAATCGGGCTGCGGCTGGTGCCGAAGCGCTGTTCGAGGTCCTGTTCGCGCAGGGGCTGCCCCGGCCTGAAGGTGCCGTCGACGATGAGTTCCCGTATCTGCTCTTTCAGGAAGTACGGGATCGTGGCGGGCGCTTTGACGTCCAATATGAATTCCTTGGCCGCAGGGCGCCGGAGTTTGCAAATATAAGAGAATACTAGATAAACATTGAAACATAAATAGCGCAATCCGGCGCCCTGGATCCGTCCCGCGGGGCCGCGGCCCCGCGGGATCGCGGCCTCAGACCAGCACGCGCTCGATACCGCCCGTGTTGGCGCGGCGCACGTAATCCTCCATCCAGGTTTCACCCAGGATGTGGCGCGCCATCTCGACCACGATGTAGTCGGCGTCCATGCCGGTCTCGCCTTCATAGCGCGACAGGCCTTGCAGGCACGACGGACACGAAGTCAGGACCTTGACGTCGCCGCTGAAGCCGTCGGCGCGCATCGCGGCCTGGCCTTGGTCCAGTTCTTCCTGCTTGCGGAAACGCACCTGGGTCGACACGTCGGGACGGCTCACCGCCAGGGTGCCCGACTCGCCGCAACAGCGGTCGCTCTTCTGGGCGCCCTCGCCCACCAGCGAACGCACGGTCTTCATCGGATCCTGCAGCTTCATGGGGGTGTGGCAGGGGTCGTGGTACATGTAGCGCACGCCCTGCACGCCGTCCAGCTTGATGCCCTTCTCCAGCAGATACTCGTGGATGTCGATCAGGCGGCAGCCGGGGAATATCTTCTCGAATTCATAGCCGGCCAATTGGTCGTAACAGGTGCCGCAGCTGACCACCACCGTCTTGATATCCAGGTAGTTCAGCGTATTGGAGACCCGGTGGAACAGCACCCGGTTGTCGGTGATGATCTGCTCGGCCTTGTCCGTCATGCCGTTGCCGCGCTGCGGATAGCCGCAGCACAGGTAGCCCGGGGGCAGCACGGTCTGCACGCCGGCATGCCACAGCATGGCCTGGGTGGCCAGGCCCACCTGCGAGAACAGCCGCTCCGAGCCGCAGCCCGGGAAGTAGAACACCGCCTCGGTATCGGCCGTGGTCGTCTTGGGGTCGCGGATAATCGGGACGTAGTTGGCGTCCTCGATGTCCAGCAGCTTGCGCGCGGTCTGCTTGGGCAGTCCGCCCGGCATCTTGCGGTTGACGAAGTGCACCACCTGTTCGCGCAGCGGCGCGCGCCCGACCGTGGCCGGCGGATGGGCGGCCTGCTTGCGCGAGACGCTGGCCAGCAGGTCGTGCGCGGCGCGCTGCACCTTGTAGCCCACGCCCACCATGGCCTTGCGCGTCGCATTGATCGCAGCCGGATCCTTGGCGTTCAGGAAGAACATGGCCGCGGCCGTGCCCGGATTGAACGATTTGCGGCCCATGCGGCGCAAAAGCGCGCGCATGTTCATCGACACGTCGCCGAAATCGATGTCCACCGGACAGGGCGTATAGCACTTGTGGCACACCGTGCAGTAGTCCGCCACGTCCTCGAACTCTTCCCAATGCTTCAGGCTGATGCCGCGGCGGGTCTGCTCTTCGTACAGGAAGGCTTCGACCAGCAGCGAGGTGGCGAGGATCTTGTTGCGCGGCGAATACAGCAGGTTGGCGCGCGGCACGTGGGTCGAGCACACCGGCTTGCACTTGCCGCAGCGCAGGCAGTCCTTGACCGAATCGGCGATCGCGCCGATGTCGCTTTGCTGCATGATCAGCGACTCGTGCCCCATCAGGTTGAAGCTGGGCGTCCAGGCATGGCGCAGGTCGGCGCCCGGCATCAGCTTGCCGGCGTTGAAGTGGCCGTTGGGGTCGACGCGCCGCTTGTATTCCTGGAACGGCGCCAGCTCGGCCTCGGTCAGGAACTCGTACTTGGTCAGGCCGATGCCGTGCTCGCCGGAGATCACCCCGTCCAGGTCGCGGGCGATCTGCATGATGCGCTCGACCGCCTGGTTGGCTTCGCGCAGCATGCCGTAGTCGTCCGAGTTGACCGGAATGTTGGTGTGCACGTTGCCATCGCCGGCGTGCATGTGCAGCGCCACGAACACGCGGCTCTTGAGCACGCGGGCGTGGACGGCGACCAGCCCCTCGAGGATCAGCTTGCCGGCGTTGCCCGAGAACACCCCCTGCAGCGCCGGCAGCACTTCGGTCTTCCACGAGATGCGTACCGTATGGTCCTGCACCACGTCGAAGACGCGGGCCTGCGGCTGTGCCTGCACGCGCCCGGCCAGCGCCTCGCGCTGGGCGGCCATGTCCAGGCCGTCGAGCTCAGGCAGCGCCTGGGCCAGCGGCAGGTCCAGGTTGTCCAGCAGCCACTGCCAGCGCCGGCGCGTGCGCGCCAGGTGTTCGATGGCCTGGCGCGTGCGCTCGGCCAGCACCTCGGCGCGCGTCAGCGCGACATCCTCGGCGTCCTCCACCTTGCCCATGGGCAGCGGCTCGGCCAGATAGGCATCCAGTTCGTCGAGCAGGCGCAGCTTGTTGCGCGTAGACAGCTCGATGTTGATGCGTTCGATGTGATCGGTGTACTCGCCCATCCGATCCAGCGGAATCACCACGTCCTCGTTGATCTTGAAGGCGTTGGTGTGGCGGGCGATGGCGGCCGTGCGCGAACGGTCCAGCCAGAATTTCTTGCGCGCCTCGGCGCTGACGGCCACGAAGCCCTCGCCGTGGCGCGTATTGGCCAGGCGCACCACTTCGCTGGCGGCGGTGGCCACGGCATCCTCGTCGTCGCCGACGATGTCGCCGATCAGCACCATCTTGGGCAGCATGCCACGCTTGCTCTTGGTGGCATAGCCCACCGCGCGCAGGTAGCGCTCGTCCAGGTGCTCCAGGCCGGCCAGGATGGCGCCGCGCGCCTTGCCCTCGCCGTCCAGGTAGCCCTTGACCTCGACGATGGACGGGATGGCGTCGCGCGCCTGCCCGAAGAATTCCATGCAGACCGTGCGGGTGTGGCGCGGCATGCGGTGCAGCACCCAGCGCGCCGACGTGATCAGGCCGTCACAGCCTTCCTTCTGCACGCCCGGCAGGCCGGCCAGGAATTTGTCGGTCACGTCCTTGCCCAGGCCGGCCTTGCGGAACTTGCGCCCCTCGATATCCAGACGCTCGGTGCGCAGCAGCTTCTCGCCGGGCTTGCCGGCGCCGTCGAACCATTTCAGTTCGAAGCTGGCCACGTCGACGTCGTGGATCTTGCCCAGGTTGTGCGCCAGCCGCGTCACTTCCAGCCAGTTGCCGTCCGGATCCACCATGCGCCACCAGGCCAGGTTGTCCAGCGCGGTGCCCCACAGCACGGCCTTCTTGCCGCCCGCGTTCATGGCGATGTTGCCGCCCACGCAGGATGCCTCGGCCGAGGTCGGATCGACGGCGAACACGAAGCCGGCGCGCTCGGCGGCCTCGGCCACCCGCTTGGTGACCACGCCGGCGCCGGCGCGGATCACGGCGGCCGGCTCGGTCATGCCCGGCAGCACACAGGACTCGACCTCGCCCAGGGCCTCGAATTTCTCGGTATTGATGACGGCCAACTTCCAGGTCAGCGGGATCGCGCCGCCCGTGTAGCCCGTGCCGCCGCCGCGCGGCACGATGGTCAGGCCCAGCTCGATACAGGCGCGCACCAGCGCGGCGATCTCGTCCTCGGAGTCGGGCGTGAGCACCACGAACGGGTATTCGACCCGCCAGTCGGTGGCGTCGGTAACGTGCGATACGCGCGACAGGCCGTCGAACTTGATGTTGTCGCGCGCGGTGATGCGGCCCAGCACCCGCTGCGCCTGGCGGCGCAACTGCGCGGTCTGGTCGAACTGGCCCTCGAACGCGGCCACCGCCGAGCGGGCGCGCGCCAGCAGCTCGACCACCTTGGCGTCGCGGCGCGGATCATGGCCGGCCTCGGTCACGGCGGCCGGCTCGCGGCGCTTGTCGATCTCGCCCAGGCGGTGGTGCAGCGCCTCGATCAGCAGCTTGCGCCGCTTGGGGTTGTCGAGCAGGTCGTCCTGCAGGTAGGGATTGCGCCGTACCACCCAGATATCGCCCAGCACCTCGTACAGCATGCGCGCCGAACGGCCGGTGCGGCGCTCGCCGCGCAGGTCGCTGACCAGCTGCCAGGCGTCTTCGCCCAACAGGCGGCTGACGATCTCACGGTCGGAGAACGACGTGTAGTTGTACGGGATTTCGCGCAAACGCGCGCCGGGTGCGGGCGGTATCGCCGCGGTCAGGATTTGGCTGGCGAGGGGGGCGTTCATGGAAGCAACAAGAGGGGCCCTTAAAGAGCCATTTTAAGACATTGGCAACCCAATCTCCCGAATACCCCCACATCTGCGCGCAAAACCGCGCCAGATATGGGTCGGAAGGCAGACGGAGCATTGTTACATATGGAGCTCCGGCAGCGCCCATAGCAGGGCGCCGGTCAGCAGCGCGTAGCGCAGAAACTTGCCGATGGCCATGTAGGCCAGGCAAGGCCAGAAGCTGAGCCGCAGCCAGCCGGCCACCGCGCACAGCGGGTCGCCCACCGCCGGCAGCCAGGACAGCAGCAGCGCCGGCGGCCCCATCCGGTGCAGCCAGATGCGCGCGCGCGCGTTCCAGCGCCCGCCCAGGCGCGACTGGAAGCCGTCCTGCCGTTCGTGGGGGTGGCGGGCGCGCCAGCGCTCGACGGCGCGGTGGGCCCACAGCCCCATGTAGTAGCTGATGGCCCCGCCGGCCGTATTGCCGACGGTCGCCACCAGCACGGTGGGCCAGAACATATCGGGCACCAGCTTGACGAATCCGTACACCGCCGCCTCCGACCCCAGCGGCAACAGGGTGGCCGACAGCAGGCTGACGAGGAAAACCGCGCTCAGGCCCACCTTGGGCAGGGCCAGGACAGCAAGCAGCCAATGGACGGCATCGAGCAGGCTTTGTTCCATGATGGCCGGTAGTGTAGGGCCAGTCGGCCGGGATGTCCCTGTGGTAATCTGCCCGACGCCTTTTTTCCCCGCGCCGCCCTCCCGCCATGTCCACCGACTACCTCAAACGCATCCTGACCTCCAAGGTCTACGACGTCGCCGTCGAATCGCCGCTGGAGCGCGCGCCGCTGCTGTCGCAGCGCATCGCGAACAACGTGCTGCTCAAGCGCGAGGACACCCAGGCGGTATTCAGCTTCAAGCTGCGCGGCGCCTACAACAAGATGGCCAACCTGACGCCGGCGGCGCGCAGCCGCGGCGTGATCGCCGCCTCGGCGGGCAACCATGCCCAGGGCGTGGCCCTGGCAGCCACCCGGCTGGGCTGCCGCGCCGTCATCGTCATGCCCACCACCAGCCCGCAGGTCAAGGTCGACGCCGTGCGCCGGCTCGGCGGCGAGGTCGTACTGGCCGGCGACAGCTTCACCGACGCCTACGAACACGCGCAGCAGCTGGAAAAGAGCGAAAAGCTGACCTTCGTGCATCCCTTCGACGATCCCGACGTGATCGCCGGCCAGGGTACGATCGGCATGGAAATCCTGCGCCAGCACCCGGGCGAGATCGAAGCGACCTTCGTGGCCATCGGCGGCGGCGGCCTGATCGCCGGCGTGGCCGCCTACATCAAGCAGTTGCGGCCGGAAATCAAGATCATCGGCGTGCAGACCGAAGACTCCGACGCCATGGTCCGCAGCGTACGCGCCGGCCGGCGCGTGCAGCTCAGCGATGTCGGCCTGTTCTCGGACGGCACGGCCGTCAAGCTGGTGGGCGCCGAAACGTTCCGGCTGGCGCGCCAGTACGTGGACGACTTCGTGGTGGTCAATACCGACGCGATCTGCGCGGCCATCAAGGACGTGTTCCAGGACACCCGCAGCGTGCTGGAGCCCGCCGGCGCCATGGCGGTGGCCGGCGCCAAGCAGTACGCGGCCGAGCACAAGCTCAAGGGCAAGACCCTGGTGGCGGTGGCATGCGGCGCCAACATGAATTTCGACCGGCTGCGCTTCGTGGCCGAGCGCGCCGAAGTGGGCGAAATGCGCGAGGCGGTGTTCGCCGTCACCATGCCCGAGCAGCGCGGCAGCTTCCGCCGCTTCTGCGAGCTGGTCGGCAACCGCAGCGTCACCGAGTTCAACTACCGCATCTCCGATGCCGAGCGTGCGCACGTCTTCGTGGGCGTGCAGGTCTCCACGCCGGCCGAGCCGGAAAAGATCGCCGCCAACTTCCGCCGGCACGGCTTCGACACCCTGGACCTGACGCACGACGAACTGGCCAAGACGCACCTGCGCCACATGGTCGGCGGCCATTCGGCGCTGGCGCGCAACGAACTGCTCTACCGCTTCGAGTTCCCCGAGCGCCCGGGCGCGTTGATGCGCTTTCTCAACGCCATGAACCCCGACTGGAACATCAGCCTGTTCCACTACCGCAACCAGGGCGCCGACTACGGCAACATCCTGATCGGCATCCAGGTTCCGCCCACCGACAAGAAACTGTTCAAGACCTTCGTCGCCGAACTGGGCTACCCGCACTGGAACGAAACGGACAACCCGGCGTACAGGCTGTTCCTGTAGGCCGGGGGGAGGAGGTGCCTGTCCCCGCAGGGACAGGCACCAAAAATTCAGCGGGTGCCTGTCCCCCTTCGGGGACAGGCACCCGAGTATCAGAATCTGTGTCTGATCCCCATCGCCACGGCCGTGTCCTTGGCGTCGCGCTGGAATGCATAGTTCTTGCCGTACGAGGCGTAGGCGTACAGGTTGGTGCGCTTGGTGAAGTCGTACGTGTAGCCCAGGCTGTAGACGTTGAACGTGGCGTCGTCGCCGGTCAGCTTGTCGTTGCTGGGCGTGGCGCGTTGCCATGAGCCGAACACCGACGAGCGGCCCAGCGGAACGGTGGCGCCGATCATGTACGAATTGGCGCGAAAACCGTCGGCCAGCATGAACGAACTCAGCTTGTTGAAGCCATCGGGCGTAGTGCCCATGTTCTGGCCCACGAACCAGCCATCGCGCGTCTGGCCGAAAGCCGCGGCCAGCTTGACCACCTCGAAATCGTAAGTGCCGCCGATGGCGTACTGCTGCACCCGCGCATCGGATTTGCCGCCGGCGCGATCGTCGTTGGGGTTGAAGCGATCGTACGTCAGGGCCAGGTTGACCGGTCCGTTCAGGTACTGCAGGCCGGTGGTCAGCACGCGGTTGTTCCCGGCGGTGGCGAAGTTGCTGTCGTCGTCCAGCGTGTCGTCCGCGCTGAACGAATAACCGACGCCGAACTTGAAACCATCCAGGCTGGGCGTCTGGTACAGCACCATGTTGTCCAGGCGCATGGTGTTGGCGGCGCTGAATGTCGTGCCCATGTTCGCCGAGTTGTAGCTCACCGAGAACGGGTCGATCGAGCCGAAGAACTTCGACGCCAGGTTGGTCTGGCGGCCGAATTCCAGGCGGCCCCACGCATCGCTGTCCAGGCCCACCGTGGCCTGGCGGCCGAACAGGCGGCCGCTTTGCAGCGAGTTGCCGTTGAGCGGGCCGAAGCCGGCCTCCAGGTTGAACACGGCGCGCAGGCCGTCGCCCAGGTCTTCGCTGCCGCGCAGGCCGAAGCGCGAGCCGCTGCTGACGCCTTGCACCGTGCCGATGCGGCTTTGCGACTGGCCCTTGAACTTGACCTGTTCATAACCGAGGCCGGCATCGATGAGGCCATACAGCGTCACCGAGTCGGCAGCCTGCGCGGCACCGGCGAAACCCGTCGCCAGCGCCACGGCCAGTAGTGTTTTTTTCATAGCAGTTCCCTACGGATGGCAAGAAAGACATGCGCCTGGCGCAGCCACGCTGCGCGCGAAGCACTGTCCACAGTGTCCGGCCGGCGCCCGCACGGAGAAACCCCTATTTCGGGGAACACTTTCCCATCAATGGAAGAATGGACGGGCACGGCGGCTGCGGCCGCCAGGTCCGGCGCCCTGCCCGCGCGGGCTAGGCGGGACGGCGCGCCTTACTTGGCGGGCGGGTAGTCCAGTTCGCCGAAGGTGACTTCGCCGGCGGCCTTGGCGGCAGCCAGTTCGGCGCGCACCTGTTCGCGCGTCTTGCCGGCGGCGGGCGCGGCGGCGGGAGCGGGATAGTCCAGCTCGCCGAACGTGACCTGTCCGGCGGCCTTGGCCTCTTGCAGTTCGGCCGCGACATCGGCGCGGCTCTTACCGGCGGCGGGCGCGGCGGCGGGCGGGTAGTCCAGCTCGCCGAACGTCACCTGCCCGGCGGCCTTGGCGGCGACCAGTTCGGCGCGAACCTGTTCGCGGGTCTTGCCATCGGCGTGGGCGGCGGACATGCCCGCCAGCGTAACGGAAACCATGAGGGCAGTGGCCAGGGCGTGGCGTTTCATCGACTTCTCCAATCTTAAATGTTGTTCAGTGCCGCGGGGGGCAATGTGTCAACGCAATGACGACCGGAGAAGTATCAGCGCTTCGAACCTAAGTAAAAACCCTTATTTTGGCGAACTTCATTCCATGAGCGGGATAATGATTAAGCAAGATGTATGTTCCCGCCATTTATCATGGCGGGACTCGCACCGCGCACATGCGGCGGGCGCGCCCACCCGCCGGCGGCATAAGAACAGAGGTCCAAGATGGATATCCAGCTCAACGATATCGCGCTCTTCGTTGAAGTGGCCAAGCGCAAGAATTTCAGCCACGCGGCCGAAGCCCTCAACATCCCCACCTCCACGCTGTCGCGCCGTGTCAGCGAGCTGGAGCGCGGCCTGGGCATGCGCCTGCTCAACCGCAGCACCCGCCGCATCGACCTGACCGAAGCCGGCGCCCTGTATTTCGAGCGCTGCCGCCATATCGTCGAGGAAGCGCGCGTGGCGCACGAGCAATTGCAGGACATGGCCGCCCAGCCCAAGGGGCGGCTGCGCATTTCGCTGCCCACCAGCCTGGCGCAGCTGTTCCTGACCGACGTGATACCGGAGTTCCGTAGCCTGTATCCCGATATCGAATGCGACTTCGACCTCAGCATGCGCCCGGTCGATCCCATCAGCAATCCGTTCGACCTGGTGCTGCGCTTCGGGCAGCAGCCCGACTCCAGCCTGGTCGCGCGCCAGATCGTGCTGATGACCCAGCACCTGTACGCCGCCCCGCAATACCTGGCCCTGCATGGCGAACCGCGCGTGCCGGCCGACCTGGGGCATCACGAATGCCTGCGCCCCTCCATGAGCGACGCGTTCTCGTACTGGGTACTGCAATCGGGCGACAAGGTCGAGCGGGTCCAGGTGTCGGGCCGGCTGGCGGCCAACAACATCGGCATGCTGGGCCGGCTGGCCAGCCAGGGCCTGGGCATCACGCCGCTGGTCATGAGCGACAGCATGACACGCGCCATCAGGCAGGCGGGCCTGGTGCGCGTGCTGCCCGATTGGGCGCTGACGCCGATCCCGTTGTTCGCGCTGATGCCCTCGCGCATGGTGCCCGCCAAGACGCGGGCCTTCCTCGATTTCATCCAGCCGCGCCTGAACGCGGGCTGAGGCGGCGCGCGCTCAGTCGCCTTCCTGGTACTGGCACACGGTGTACAGCGGCGTGCCCGTGGCCGTGATCTGGGCCGAGCCGCCCAGGTAAGGCAGGTCGATGATGGCCGCGGCCTCGACCACGTTGGCGCCCAGCCGCTGCAGCAGCTTGATGGCCGCCAGCATGGTGCCGCCGGTGGCGATCAGGTCGTCGACCAGCAGCACGCGCTGGCCGGTGCGCACCGAATCGGTATGCATCTCGACCGCGGCATTGCCATATTCCAGCGAATATTCCTCGGCCACGGTACGGTACGGCAGCTTGCCCTTCTTGCGCACCGGCACGAAGCCGAGGTTCAGTTCGTGCGCCAGCACCGCGCCCACGATGAAGCCGCGCGCATCGACGCCGGCCACCAGGTCGAGGCGCTGGCGCATGTAGCGATAGACGAACAGGTCGATCAGGACGCGGAACGTGCGCGGGTCCTGCAGCACGGGCGTGATGTCGCGAAACGTCACGCCGGGCGTGGGCCAATCGGGGACGCTGCGGATGGTGCGCCGGACCAGTTCGGCGTAATCGGTCTGCATGGTGAACGTCCCTGGAAACAAAAGCAAGGCGAACTATAACCGCGCGCCGATGCTTAGGCCAGTCACATGGGCGCGGCGCGGTGCAGCCGGCCCGCTTGCAGCGTGTACACCGTATCGACCGTACCCGGCAGCAGGCGGGCATGCGTGGCGAGCACCACGGTACGCCCCTGCGTGGCGCGCGCCAGATCCGCCAGCAGCTCGGCCTCGGTGGCCGCGTCCAGGCCCGCGGTGGGCTCGTCGAGCAGGATGGCCGATGCGCCGGTCAGCAACGCGCGCGCCAGGCAAAGGCGGCGCGCCTGGCCGGCCGACAGTCCCGCACCGGTCTCGCCTATCCACGTATCGAGGCCGTGCGGCAGGCCGCGCACCACCTCGCCCAGGCGCGCCGCATCCAGCGCGCGCCACAGCGCCGCATCGTCGGCCTGCGCGTCGCCGATCAGCAGGTTGGTGCGCACGGTGCCGAGAAGCAATGGCGCGTCCTGCGACAGCAAGGCCACGCGGCGATGCAGCTCGGCCTGCGCGCACTCGCGCACATCGCAGCCGGCGTAGCGCACCGCGCCGCGCTGCGGGTCCTCCAGGCGCAGCAGCAGCTGCAGCACGGTCGACTTGCCGGCGCCGCTGGCGCCGACGATGGCCACGCGCTGCCCGGGCGCGACGCGCAGGCTGGCGCCGTCGAGCACCGGACGCGCCGCGGCGTCGGGCACGGGATAGGCAAACGTCACGTCCTCCAGCGCCAGTTCGCCCGCGGGCGGCAAGGCGCGCGGCGCGGCCGGATCGCGCAGGTCGGGTTCGCGCGCGGCGATCTCGCCGATGCGCGCGGCGGCGGCGACCGCAGCGCCCAGGCGCGAAACGCCGCGCATGACCGGGCCGGCCACTTCGAAGATGCCGATCGTCGCCAGCAACAAGCCCGCCAGCAAGGGACCGCTCAGCTCGCCCGCGGCCAGGCCGTCCAGCCCGAACCACAGCACGGCCAGCACCGCCGCGCCGGCGGCCAACTGCGCCAGCCACTGCCCGCGCGCGGCGATGCGCACCTGCGCCGCGCGCGCGCGGGCCGACTGCTCGCACGCGTCGGCGAACTGCGCGCGCGCCTGGGCGCCGGCATGCAGGGCCGCGATGTCGGCATGGCCTTCGACCGCATCCAGCGTCGCCGCGCGCAGGGCCGCCGCGCTTTCCTGCACCGCCGCGCCGGGCCGGCGGCCCGCGCGCGCCAGCCACCAGGGCGCCACGCCACAGCACAGCAGCAAGGCCGCGGCCACCACCAGCGCGGCGGCCGGAATCCAGGCCCCCATGACCGCGGTCAGAATGGCGCCGCCCGCCAGCGCCACCGCAACCGGCGCCAGCACGAACAGGAACACCGTATCCAGCGCGTCGACGTCGCTGGTCAGCCGCGCCACCAGGTCGCCGCCGCGGTAGCGCGCCAGTTGGCGCGGCGTCAGGCGCACCAGCGAGCGGAATACCGAGGCCCGCAGATCGGCCAGCAGGCGCAGCGTGGCGGCGTGGCCGGCCAGCCGTTCACCGTAGCGCGAGGCGATGCGGATGAACGACAGGCCGCGCACCAGCGACGACGGCACGAACAGATTGAACACCGCGCCCGCGCCGGCCAGCGCCGCCCCGGTCAGGAACCAGCCCGACACCCCGAGCAGGCCCACGCCCGCCGCCACGGTCAGCAGCGACAGCGCCAGGGCCAGCGCCAGCGCGCCTTTGCGGCGCGCGTACAAGCGGAACAGTAAGCGCCACAGGCTCATGCCGGCTGCAACTCCCGCAGGCGGCCCTGCTCCAGCATCCATTGCCGCGGCAGGCGCCGCGCCACCGCGTCGGCATGCGTGGCCAGCAGCAAGGTGCGTCCCTGCGCGAAGGCCAGGACCTCGTCGAGCACGCGCGCCTGTGTCGCCGCATCCAGGTGGGCGGCAGGCTCGTCCAGCAGGATCAGCCCGGGGTCGCGCAGGAACAGGCGCGCCAGCGCCACACGCTGTGCCTGCCCTCCTGACAGGCCATGGCCGCGGCTGCCCAGCGGCGTGTCCAGGCCGCGCGGCAAAGCCTGCGCGAACTCCATGACGCAGGCGCGCCGCGCCGCCTCCTCGACCAGCGCGGCACTGGCGCCAGGCCGCGCCAGGCGAATGTTGTCGGCGATCGAACCGGCGTACAGATAAGGCCGTTGACCGATCAGCACCACGCGTTCGCGCAGCGCGGCTTCGTCCCAGTCGGCCAACGGCACGCCGTCCAGCGCGATGGCGCCGGCGCCGTCGCGCAAGCGCGCCAGCAACTCCAGCAAGGTCGTCTTGCCGGCGCCGCTGGCGCCGCGCAATGCGACGTGCGCGCCGGCGTCCAGCTGCAGGGCGGCTTCGCGCAGCACCGGCGCGCGGCGGCCCGGCTGCGTCACGGTCAGGCCGCTCGCGGCCAGGCGCGCCGCGCCGCGCGCCAAGGCCGGCGCCGGGGCCGGCGGCGCGGGCTCAACCCCGGGCGAGGGCAGGCCGTCGAAGGTGCGCGCGATCTGCGCCACCGCGGCGCGCGCGGCCGCCCGGTCGTGGTAATGAGCGGCGAACTGGCGCAACGGCCCATATACCTCGGGGGCCAGCAACAGGCAGAAGAACCCGCCCTGCAAGGTCAGCACCGATGCCCGCACATCGAGAAAGCCCAGGTAGGTCAGGCCGATGTAGACCGCCACGCCGGCCACGCCCAGCGCCGCGAAGAACTCCAGCACGGCCGAGGACAGGAAAGCGATGCGCAGCACCGCCATCGTGCGCTGGCGCAGGGCGTCGCTAGCCGCCACGACCGACTGCGCCTCGGCCTCGGCGCGGCCATACAGCTTCAGCGTGGCCAGGCCGCGCAAGCGGTCGGCGAAGAAACCCGACAGCCGCGCAAACGCCTGCAGGTGGCGGCGGCTGGCCGCTTCCGCCCCCCACCCCACCAGCGCCATGAACAGGGGGATCAGCGGCGCGGTCACCAGCAGCAGCAGGCCGGCGATCACATCGACCGGCAGCACCACGACCGCGAAGGCGACCGGCAGCACCGCCGCCGCGCCCATGGCGGGCAGGTACTTGGCGAAGAAGGCGTCCAGCGCCTCGACCTGCTCGACCATGGCGCTGGCCAGTTCGCCCGAGGCGCGCTGGCGCGACCATTGAGGGCCCAGGGCCAGCAAGCGCGCGAACAACGCCTCGCGCACCTGGCGCTTGATGCGCTCGGCCGCCGCGGCGCCGGCGCGCTCGCCCAGCCAGGCCAGCGCGGCGCGCGCCAGCATGAGGGCCGCGATCGCGACAATGGAGGTGGCCAGCTCGGCGCGTGCCGCGCCCTGCACGATGGCCTGGTCCAGCACGCGGGCCAGCAGCCAGGCCTGGATGACCAACAGCACGCCGCCGATCAGCGGCGCGGCGCCGGCAACCGCCAGCGGCGCGCGCGCCGCGCGCGCCCGCATCGCCAGCCAGCGCGAATGCTCGCGAGGCGGTTTGTTCAGCGCGGCGGCGGGATCATGCTCGATACCGGAAGCGCCGCTCACTCGTCAGCCGGCTTCTTGTAGGGATCGTGCGCATGGCCTTCGCGCAACTCGAACCACATCGCATTCAGGATGCCGAACGCACACGCCAGGCTCAGGCCAAGAATCCAAGAGAAATACCACATGACTGGCTCCTGATCAGTACGAGTTGGGCGTGCCGTCCACCGAGTCTTCGGTGACCTTGCCGCGCATGACGCGATATACCCAGGCCGTGTAGACCGTGATGATCGGCAGGAAGAACGCCACCGCCAGCAGCATGATCCACAGCGTCAGCAGGCTGGACGACCCGTCCCAGACCGTCAGCCCGGCACCGGGCCGGCTCGACGACGGCATGATGAACGGAAACAGCGCGAAGCCGACCGTGAGGATGATGCCGGCGATCGACACTGACGAAGCGAGAAATGCGAGTACGTTGGCGCGCGCGCTGAGCAGCACGAAGGCAAGCAGCGCGCCGCCCACGCCCAGCGCCGGGGCGATCCAGGTCAGCGGCCATTTCTCGTAGTTGGCCATCCAGCCGCCGGCCTGCAACTCCACGGTCTTGAGCATGGGGTTGGACGGCGCATGCATGTCCACCGCGCTGGTGATCACGTGCCCGTCCAGGCCATAGGCCACCCAGAAACCGCCCGCCACGAACAGCGCGGCCGTGACCAGCGCCGCCAGGCGGCCCCAGTTGCGCGCCCGCGAGGACACCGGGTCATGCGTGCGCCAGGCCAGCAGCACGCCGCCATGCATCACCATCATCGCCACGCTGACCAGGCCGGCCAGCAGCGCGAAAGGCTTGAAGAGCTGGTAGAAGTGGCCTTCGTATTCGGGCCGCAGCGTCGCCGCGTCGAAGCCGAACGGCACGCCGAGGATGATATTGCCCATCGCCACGCCGAACACCAGCGCGGCCACCACGCCGCAAAAGCACAGCACCGCGTCCCAGCGGCTGCGCCAGCGCGTGCCCTCCATCTTGCTGCGGTACTTGAAGCCCACCGGCCGCAGGATCAGGGCGATGAGCACCAGCATCATGGCCAGGTAAAAACCCGAGAACGAGGCCGCATACAGCAGCGGCCAGGCCGCGAAGATGGCCCCGCCGGCGGTGATCAGCCAGACCTGGTTGCCTTCCCATACCGGGCCGACCACGTTGAGCACCACGCGCCGCTCGACATCGGTCTTGGCGACCAGCGGCAGGAGCGCCGCCACGCCCAGGTCGAAACCGTCCATCACGGCGAAGCCGATCAGCAGCGCGCCCAGCAACAGCCACCAGAGCACGCGCAGGGTGGCGTAGTCGAAAGGAATCAAGCTATCCATGTGCGTTCTCCCCCATCAATACGCATCGACGGCCGCCTGGACCGGATCGGCGCGCCGGCCGGCCGGCTCGCTCGCCTCGCCTTTCGGCCCGGCCTTGACGGCATGCAGCATCACCTTGACGCCGATCACCAGCAGCACCGTATAGAGCACCAGGAAGATGGCCAGGCTGATCGCCAGGTCGGTGATGGTCAGGCCGGATGCCGCATAGTAGGTCGGCAGCACGCCCTCGATCACCCAGGGCTGGCGGCCATCCTCGGCCACGAACCAGCCGCTCTCGATCGCCACCCATGGCAGCGGCAGGCTCCACAACGCCACCTTGAGCAGGCCGGGCCGGCTGTCCAGGCGCCCGCGCGAAGCCAGCCAGAACGCCACGCCGAAGAACAGGATCAGGTAGAAGCCCACCGCCACCATGACGCGGAACGCCCAGAACAGCGGCGCCACGTTCGGCACCGTGTCGAGCGCCGCCTGCGCGATCTGTTCGTCGGTGGCCTTGGACAGGTCGGGCTGGTAGCGCTTGACCAGCAGGGCGTAGCCCAGATCCGGCCAGGTGCGCTCGAACAGCATGCGCGCGTCGACATCCTTGGGATTGGCGCGAACGCGCTGCAGCGCCTCGTAGGCGGTAATGCCCTCGCGGATGCGCACCTCCGCGCGCCGCACCAGGTCGTCGATGCCCAGCAGCGGCGTGGTCAGCGAACGCGTACCGATCAGCCCCATGACGTACGGAATGGAAATCGCGAACTCGTTCCTGCGCTCTTCCTGGTTGGGAATGGCGATCAGGTTGAACGAGGCCGGCGCCGGCTCGGTATGCCACATGGCCTCGATGGCCGCGATCTTCATTTTCTGGTGTTCGGTGGTGAGATAACCGCTTTCGTCGCCCAGCACCACCACCGACAGCGCCGAAGCCAGGCCGAAGCTGGCCGCCACCGCCATCGAACGCTTGGCCAGGTCGATGTGGCGGCCCTTGAGCAGGTACCAGGCGCTGATCGACATCACGAACATCGCGCCCGCCACGTAGCCGGCGCTGACCGTATGCACGAACTTGGCCTGCGCCACCGGGTTGAGCAGCACGGCGGCGAAGTCGGTCATTTCCATGCGCATGGTGTCCGGATTGAACATCGCGCCCACCGGGTTCTGCATCCAGCCGTTGGCGATCAGGATCCAGAGCGCCGAGAAGTTGGTGCCGAACGCCACCAGCCAGGTCACCACCAGGTGGCCGACCTTGGAAAGGCGGTTCCAGCCGAAGAAGAACAGGCCGACGAAGGTGGCCTCGAGGAAGAACGCCATCAGCCCCTCGAGCGCCAGCGGCGCGCCGAAGATATCGCCGACGTAGTGGCTGTAGTAGGACCAGTTCATGCCGAACTGGAATTCCATGACCACGCCGGTGGCCACGCCCAGGGCGAAGTTGATGCCGAACAGCGTGCCCCAGAACATCGTCATCCGCTTCCAGATCTGGCGGCCGGTCATGACGTACACGCTTTCCATGATGGCCAGGATGAACGACAGGCCGAGCGTGAGGGGAACGAACAGGAAGTGGTACAGCGCGGTCGCGGCAAACTGGAATCGCGACAGGTTGACGACATCGAGGTCAATCATGGAGACGCTCCCAGACGGTAGACCGGCCCGGACAGCCGACATGGCCTCCCGGCTCGCTCGCAGGCCATGATAAGGGCGTTACGTGCAACTTCATAGGGATGATCCTCAACAAACAACAGCCAGATTCAATCCTTGCCGCGCAGCTTGCCGGCAAAACCCAGCACTTTCTGCACTTTTGAACCGAGTTTCATGAGATTTTGCAGCGTTTCGGGCGGCAGGCGCTGCACCTCGTCGAACCATCCCGTGGACAGCTCGATCAGCTCCAGCATCTCGTGCATGCGCTGCTGGGCATAGGCTTGCGCCTCGTCGGCCGGCCGCTCCAGCAAGGTGTCGCGCAACAGCGTAAGGGTGGGATCGATTTCGCGCTTGCGCTTCTCTTCCATCAGGATGCGGAAAATTTCCCAAACATCCTTGGGCGTCTCGAAATAATCGCGCCGGTCGCCGACCTGGTGCATCAGCTTGACCAGCCGCCACGACTGCAGCTCCTTCAGGCCCATGCTGACGTTGGAACGCGAAAAGCCCAGCGCCTCGGCGATGTCGTCGGCGTGCAGGGCCTTGGGCGACAGGAACAGCAGGGCATAGATCTGCCCCACGGTGCGGTTCACGCCCCAGCGGCTACCCATTTCGCCAAAATGCAGCACGAACCGTTCGGTTTGGGGAGAAAGCGCCACGACAATATTTGTTACGTTGATTTCAGAAATTCCTGAAATTATCGAACGTCGTGAAAAAAAAGACAAGGCGTCGGCGCCTTGCCGGCCCGGCGCGCAAATGAAAACGCCCCCTGACGGGGGCGCTTGCCCGCGCTGGCTGTGTTCAGGCGCCGGCGCGCACGCGCACGGCCTGCGACACGCGCGCCGCCTTGGCCCGGGCCTGGTCGACGTCGTCGGCCACGGCCAGCCCCACGCCCATGCGGCGCTTGGCGAAAGACTCGGGCTTGCCGAACAGGCGGATGTCCGTGCCGGGCTCGGCCAATGCCTGCGCCACGCCCTCGAAGGCCACGCCACGGGCCTCCACGCCGCCGTAGATGACGCTGCTTGCGCCCGGCTGGCGCAGGCGCGTATCGACCGGCAGGCCCAGCAGCGCGCGCGCGTGCAGCTCGAATTCGTTCTGCACCTGGGAAATCAGGGTAACCATGCCGGTGTCGTGCGGACGCGGGCTGACTTCGGAGAACCAGACCTGGTCGCCGGCCACGAACAGCTCCACCCCGAATATGCCCAGGCCGCCCAGGTCGCCGGTCACGGCCAGGGCGATCTCGCGCGAGCGCTGCAGCGCGGCCGGCGACATGGGATGGGGCTGCCAGCTCTCGACATAGTCGCCATCGACCTGGCGATGCCCGATGGGCTCGCAGAACTGCGTCACGATCTGCCCGTCGGCGCCGCGGGCGCGCACCGTCAGCAGGGTGATCTCGTAGTCGAACTCGATGAAACCCTCGACGATCACGCGTCCGGCGCCCACGCGCCCGCCCTCCTGGGCGTAGCGCCACGCGGCGGCGATGTCATCGGCCGAGCGGATGATCGACTGGCCCTTGCCCGAGGAGGACATGACCGGCTTGATCACGCACGGATAGCCGATGCCGCCGTCGATGGCCTCGCGCAGCGCCTGCTCGGTATCGACGAAGCGGTAGGGCGAGGTGGGCAGGCCCAGGGTCTCGGCGGCCAGCCGGTGGATGCCTTCGCGGTTCATGGTCAGGTGGGCGGCGCGGGCGGTGGGCGTGACGCGCACGGCGCCTTCGTCCTCCAGCGCGACCAGCAGGTCGGTGGCAATGGCCTCGATTTCGGGCACGACCACATGCGGGCGCTCCTGCTCGATGACCTGCCGCAGCGCCTGCGGATCGGTCATGGAGACCACGTGGGCGCGATGCGCCACCTGGTGGCCCGGCGCGTCGGCATAGCGGTCGACCGCGATGACCTCCACCCCCAGGCGCTGCAGGGCGATCACCACCTCCTTGCCAAGCTCGCCTGCGCCCAGCAACATGACGCGGGTAGCCGTTGGAGACAGCGGGGTGCCGAGAACCGGCGCGGGAAAGGTGGACATGACGACGGACCTGCCTGAAAAGAAAAAGGGCGCAAAAAGGAGCCGCCAGCATGCCATAGGGGCCCGGACCCGGCAACTTGGCGCACTGCGATTAAAATCCGCTCCATGAGCGCTCATCCCGACCCCACGCCCGAGGCCATTCTCGCCTCGGCACGCCGCACGCTGCAGACCGAGGCGCAAGCCATTGCCGACCTCGCCGCCCGGCTCGACGACAGCTTCGTGCAGGTCGTCGGCATGCTGCTGGCCTGCCGCGGCCGCGTCGTGGTCAGCGGCATAGGCAAGACCGGGCACATTGCCCGCAAGCTGGCCGCCACCCTGGCCTCCACCGGCACGCCGGCCTTTTTCGTGCACGCCGCCGAAGCCATCCACGGCGACCTGGGGATGGTCACCCGCGACGATGTCCTGATCGCGATTTCCTATTCCGGCACCGGACAGGAGCTGCTGACCATTCTGCCGGTGGTGCGCCGCATGGGCGCGGGACTGATCGCCATTACCGGCAACGCCGAATCCGAGCTGGCCCGCCTGGCCGACGTGCACCTGGACGCCAGCGTGTCCCAGGAGGCCTGCCCGCTGAATCTGGCGCCCACCGCCAGCACCACGGCGGCGCTGGCCCTGGGCGACGCCCTGGCGGTCGCCTGCCTGGAGGCGCGCGGCTTCGGCCGCGAGGATTTCGCGCGTTCCCACCCCGGCGGCGCCCTGGGCCGCCGCCTGCTCACCCATGTGCGCGACGTGATGCGGCACGGACCCGCGCTGCCCATCGTCGCCGAAGACGCCCCCCTGCCCCGCGCGCTCGAGGAAATCTCGGCCAAGGGCATGGGCATGACGGCGGTCGTCGACGCACAGCGCAAGCCCGTGGGCATCTTCACCGACGGCGACCTGCGCCGCCTGATCGAGCGCGTCGGCGATATCCGCAGCCTGACGGTAGCCGACGGCATGACCCGGGCTCCGCGTACCATCGGGCCCGACGCGCTGGCCGCCGAGGCCGCCCAGCAAATGGACGACCGCCGCCTCAACCAGATGCTGGTGGTGGACACCGCCGGCGTGCTGATCGGCGCCCTGCATACTCACGACTTGATGGCAGCCAAAGTAGTATGACCAAGAACTCTCCTGTTTCCGTGCCGCACCCCGCCGAAGCCCTGGTGCTCGCCCGCATCCCCGCCTCGGTGCGCGAACGCGCCGCCGCGGTGCGCCTGATGGTTTTCGACGTCGACGGCGTGCTGACCGATGGCGGCCTGTACTATGGCGAGCACGGCGAAATGTTCAAGCGTTTCCATGCGCTGGACGGCCATGGCCTGCGGCTGCTGATGGAAGGCGGCCTGAAAGTCGCCCTGATCACCGGCCGCTCCGGTCCCATCGCCGACCGGCGCGCCGCCGAGCTGGGCATCGCCGAAGTCCTGCAAGGCGTGCGCGACAAGGGCGGCGCCCTGAGTGAACTTGCCCAGCGCGTGGGCGTCCAACTCAACCAGACCGGCTATATGGGCGACGACATCATCGACCTGCCTGCCATGCAGCGCGCCGGCTTCGCCGCCAGCGTCGCCAATGCGCCGGGCTACGTGGCGCAAGCCGCCCACTGGGTATCCAGCCAGCCGGGCGGCCAGGGCGCGGTGCGCGAATGCTGCGACCTGCTGCTTGCCGCCCAGGGCCGCCTGGGCACCTTCCTGGGCACGCCGGCCCTGCTCGGGCCTGGCGCCATCCAGTAACCGTTATCAGGCATGAAAGAACGCTTTCCCTCGCTGATCGCCTTGTTCCTGCTGCTGGCGCTGGTCGTCGGCACGTGGTGGGCGGCCGACTATGCGCAACGCGCCGTCCAGGTCGATCCGCCGCGCCGGCTGACGCACGAGATGGACTCGTGGGCGCGCAATTTCGTGATGCTGCGCACCGACGTCCAGGGCCGCCCGATCAACCGCCTGGAAGGCGTCTATGTCGAGCACTTCCCCGACGACGACTCCTACCACGTGACCACGCCGCGCGCCATCGGCCAACAGGCCGGCAACCCGATCACCATCGGGGTATCGAAAACCGCCATCATGGAACAGGGCGGCCAGCGCATCGTCATGAACGGCGACGCGCACGTGCACCGGCAGCCCGACGCCCGCAACGAGACGCTGGACGTACGCAGCCAGCAGCTGATCCTGCTGCCCGACGACGACGTGGTGTTCACCGACTTGCCCGCCCAGGTCAACAAGGGCAACTCCCGCATGAACGGCACCGGCATGCATTACAACAACAAGACCCGGCAATTGCGCGTGTCGGCGGCTGCCGACGTCGAAATTGCAGGAACCGAGGGGCGCAAGCGGCAATCCACCGAGACGCCCGCCAACTCCAACCAGAACAAACCATGACCCACCTGAGGCTTTCCCTTGCCCCGCTGCGGTTGTGCAGCATCCTGCTGCTAGCCGCTGCCGGCGCTGCGCAGGCGCAGGCGCAATCCGGCCAGGCCGCGCCGGCCGAAGAGCCGAGCACGCTGATCCTCTCGGACACGCTGCACTACGACGACATCAAGCGCCAGAGCATCTTCACGGGCAACGTCATCCTCACGCGCGGGCTGATGACGCTGACCTCGGACAAGCTGGAAGTCAACGAGGACGCGGCGGGCAACCAGTTCGGGGTCGCCACGGCCGACAAGGGCAAGATCGTCACCATCCGCCAGGGCCGTCCCGAGACCTTCGAGCTGATCGAGGGCAAGGGCCTGCGCGCCGAATACGAAAGCAGCAAGAGCCAGTTCGACCTGATCGGCCAGGCCATCGTCACCCGCTACATCTGCGGCAAACCGTTCGACACGATTCGCGGCGACCGGGTGCGCTACAACGAGAAGACCGGCATCTACCAGGCGCAGGGCGGCCCGAACTCATCGGCCGCAGGCGGGCGCGTACGCTCGCTGGCCGAGCCGCGCGCCAAGGCCGACGCCGCGATCGCGGAATGCCGCGCCAAGAAGCAAGCGCCCAAGAAGCCGCAGTGAACCGCGCCTCCCTCTCCTATCACGTTGCACGATGACCGACTCCCACGCCACTCTGTCCACCGCCACCGCTGCCGGCGCCGCCGCCAGCAGCCTGCGCGCCACCGGGCTGCGCAAGACCTACAACGGCCGCACCGTGGTGCAGGATGTCTCGCTGTCGGTGGTCAGCGGCGAGGTGGTGGGCCTGCTCGGGCCCAACGGCGCGGGCAAGACCACCAGCTTCTACATGATCGTCGGCCTGGTTCCGGCCGACTCCGGGCGCATCGAGATCGACGGCTCGAACATCACGTCCATGCCCATCCACAAGCGGGCGCGCATGGGCCTGTCGTACCTGCCCCAGGACGCCTCGGTGTTCCGCCGTCTGACGGTGGAGCAGAACATCCGCGCCGTGCTGGAGCTGCAGCTCGGCCCCAACGGCAAGCCGCTGCCCGAGGCCAGGATCCGCGACAACCTCGAAGCCCTGCTGGAAGAACTGCAGATCGGCCATATCCGCGCCAACACCGCCATTTCGCTGTCCGGCGGCGAACGTCGCCGGGTCGAGATCGCGCGCGCCCTGGCCACCAGCCCGCGCTTCATCCTGCTTGACGAACCCTTCGCCGGGGTCGACCCGATCGCCGTGATCGAGATCCAGCGCATCGTGCGCTTCCTGAAGGGCCGCGGCATCGGCGTGCTGATCACCGACCACAACGTGCGCGAAACCCTGGGCATCTGCGACCGCGCCTACATCATCAGCGAAGGCAAGGTCCTCACCGATGGGCACCCCGACGAGATCGTCGGCGACCCGGCCGTGCGCCGCGTCTATCTGGGCGAGCATTTCCGCATGTAAGCGGGGGCTGCGCCGCGTCCTCTCGGGGAAAGCCCTAAGCCCTGCGCGCGCCCCTCTGGGGCCGCCATCAAACGTACACAATCTTGCGCTAGCGCAGCTTGTATTGGCCAATAGAGTCTATACACTAGTACTCAAGGATCCCGCACGCGGATCCACCTGCCCTACAGGAGGACGCCCCCCCATTTACCCGCGCTCATGCGCACCCTTTTTTCTCTTTTCGGAAGGAGAGCAGACTATGAACCTGAGCATCTGCGGTCGTCACCTCGACGTCACCCCGGCAATCCGGGAATATGTCATGAACAAGCTGGCGCGAGTGCTGCGGCATTTCGATCATGTTATCGATACCCAGGTCATGCTTTCGGTAGAGCCCCTGCGGCACAAGGCCGAAATCACCATGCGTCTGCGCGGCAAGGATATCCATTGCGAAGCCGTCGACGAGAACCTCTATGCAGCCATCGATCTACTGGTCGACAAAATAGACCGTCAGGTCATCAAGCACAAAGACAAGGTTCAGAGCCACTCCGCCGAGTCCGCAAAGCGACAAGCCGCTGCGCTGGCCGCGCAGCAACCGTAGTCCCGCGCCTTGCGAACGCTCGTAGCGTGAGCCTGCCCCCATCGTGATCCGGACCACCGGATCCGTTATCGCGACCGATGTCCCAGGAAGTACTCCGCGGGACATCGGCAAGCAAACTCCCCCACCTGTCCCTCAATTGGCCTTCGTCATGCCGCGTTGCATGCATGCGTCCGCCCTCCCATAATTGCCCGGTTCGGACTATGCTTGCGCAGTCCCGGCAGGGCAGGAAAGGCAACGATTTTTTGCACTGCGACATATAACCATATAATGACCCGCATGAATCACTTGTCGCGCATCCTACCCGCCGGCAATGTCGTGCTCGACATGCTCGCCACGAGCAAGAAACGGGCGTTCGAACAGGCCGGCCTACTTTTTGAAAACCATCACGGATTGGCCCGCTCGGTCGTGTTCGATAGCCTGTTCTCGCGTGAGCGGCTGGGCTCGACAGCGCTGGGCCAGGGCGTCGCCGTGCCGCATGGCCGGGTCAAGGGCCTGGACCAGGCGCTGGCCGCGTTCATCCGCCTGGCCCAGCCCATCCCCTTCGACGCGCCCGACGGCCAGCCGGTCTCCATGCTGCTCTGTCTGCTCGTTCCCGAAGCCGCCACGCAACAGCACCTGGACATCCTGGCCGAACTGGCCCAGCTCATGTCCAACAAGCCGCTGCGCGAAGCGCTGGCCAGCGAAACCGACCCGGCCGCGGTGCACCGCATGCTGACCACCGGCCAACTCTGACGCCACGCGAAACTTGCCATGCTTACGGTCCAGGAACTGGTCGACGACAACGCCGACAAAATCCCCTTCAGCTGGATCGCCGGCCATGACGCCGCCGACCGGGCCATCCCCGACGACGGCATGGCCGCCGCCGACCTGGTAGGCCACCTGAACCTGATCCACCCGTCCCGCATCCAGGTGTTCGGCCAGGAAGAACTGGCGTACTACACGCGCTTCGACCTGCGCCGCCGCATGCACCACATGGACGAGCTGCTGATCGGCGGCGTGCCGGCCATCCTGCTGGCAGACGGCCTGACGCCGCCGCAAGACCTGATCGACCAATGCGCGCAGCACCAGGTACCGCTGCTGTCCACGCCCGTGGCGGCCGCCCAGCTGATCGACCTGCTGCGCATCTACCTGGGCAAGAAACTGGCGCCCACCACGACCGTGCACGGCGTCTTCCTCGACGTGCTGGGCCTGGGCGTGCTGATCACCGGCGAATCGGGCCTGGGCAAGAGCGAACTGGCGCTGGAACTGATCTCGCGCGGCCACGGCCTGGTGGCCGACGACGCGGTCGAACTCTCGCGCACCGCCCCCGGCGTGATCGAGGGCCATTGCCCGCAACTGCTGCAGAACCTGCTGGAAGTGCGCGGCCTGGGCCTGCTCGATATCCGCACCATCTTCGGCGAGACCTCGGTGCGCCGCAAGATGCGCCTGAAACTGATCGTGCACCTGGTGCGGGCGACCGCGCAGGACAAGTTCGAGCGCCTGCCGCTGCAGGACATCACCCAGGACATGCTCGGCCTGCCGATCCGCAAAGTCATGCTGCAAGTGGCCGCCGGCCGCAATCTCGCCGTACTGGTCGAAGCCGCCGTACGCAATACCATCCTCAAGCTGCGCGGCATCGACACGCTGGGCGAATTCATGGAACGCCAGGCCATGGCGATCCTGCAAAGCAGCAAGTAACACCACGGTGCCAGTCCCCGCAAGGGGGACAGGCACCGCAAATCTCCATGTGCCTGTCCCCCTTGCGGGGCATGGCACCCAACCCAGGGCATCGAGCCCCGCCCTACCGCCCCGCTCCGCTCTCCCGCGTGCGTTTCACGTCCAGCGGCGTGACCGCGCCGGCCTGGTTGCCCCAGCTGTTGCGCACGTACGAAACCAGCATGGCGATGTCGTTGTCCGGCAGCGCCTGCGCGAACGGCGGCATGCCATGCGGGCGCGGGTTGGCCGCGGTCGCTGGCGCGAAGCCGCCATCGAGCACCATGCGTATCACGTTGGCCGGTTCGGCCGCGATGACGCTCGGGTTGCCGGCCAGCGCGGGCCAGGCGGGGAAGCTGCCCTTGCCGTCGGCCTGGTGGCACTGCGCACAATGCTGGCCGTACAGCTTGCCGCCCAGCTCCATCACCGTCGCGGACGGGGCGCCGCGCCTGGCGGGCGGCGGCGCCGCCGGCAAGGACTTGAGGTAGGTGCCGATGGCCAGCGCGTCGTCGCCGCTGAGATACTGCGTGCTGCCCAGCACCACTTCGGCCATGGGGCCGGCCACGGTCGAGTGCGGCGCGATGCCGGTCGTCAGCAGCGCGGCGATGTCCTGCGCGCTCCAGTCGCCCAGGCCGGTGCCCGGCTGGCCGGTCAGCGACGGCGCGTACCAGCCCAGCCCGTCGATCATGCCTCCGCCCAGCGCCTCGGCGGCGCGGGTGGCCCCCAGGCTGTTGCGCGGCGTATGGCAGGCCGCGCAGTGGCCCAGCCCTTCGGTCAGGTAGCGCCCGCGATTCCACTGCAACGACTGTCCGGGATCGGCCTGCGGCCCGCCCGGCTCGAAATACAGCGCCCGCCACGCCGCCAGCAGCAGGCGCTGGTCGTACGGCGACGCCAGCTCGTGCGGGCGACTGGCCTGGCGCACCGGCTCGACCGTGCGCAGGAAGGCGTACAGCGCATCGGCGTCGGCGCGCGTCATGCGGGTGTATTCGGTGTACGGAAAGGCCGGGTACAGCAGCCGTCCGCCGGGGCCTTTGCCGTTGTGCAATGCCTGCCAAAAGTCGTCGGCGCTCCAGCCGCCGATGCCGGTTTCGGCGTCGGGCGTGATGTTCGGTCCATACAGGGTGCCGAACGGCGTGGGAATGGGCGTGCCGCCCGCGTAGGCCTGTCCGCCGCGCGCAGTGTGGCAGGCCATGCAATTGCCGGCCCGCGCCAGGTAGCGCCCTTGCTCGACCAGCTCGTCGGCCGATCCGGTGGCCGGCGCGGCTTGCGGGCCGGCGGGCACGTGGTCGCGGGTGCCCAGCCAATACAGGGTGGCGACGGCGGCCAGCAGGGCCAGGATGGCGACGACGAGGACGCGCTTGATGATCTTCATGGCCGCCTCCTCAATGCCCCGCCTGGCTGCCGCACTCCAGCGGCAGCGTCAGCGAGCCGGCCGGTTGCGGCGTGTACGGATGTCCCACCGGCTGGCCAGCCAGCCAGGCCGACACCGCGCCGATATCCTCGGGCGTCAGCTTGAGCGAGACCTGCGCCATGCAGTCGGGCTCGGCGGCGCGCCGCAGGCCGTTCTGCCAGCTGCCGATCTGCGCCACGAGGTAATCGCGCGGCAGGCCGCGCAGGCCCGGGATGGCCGGCGCGACGCCGGCCAGCGATGCGCCATGGCAGGACGCACAGGAAGGGATAGCGCGGGCCGGGTCGCCCTCGCGCACCAGCAAGCGGCCGCGCTCGACCAGGGCGGCCGAGGCTTCGACGCGCGCCGGCGGCGGATAGGGCACGTCCTGGCCGGCGAAGTATGCCGCCATCTCGCGCAGATACGCATCGGGCAGGCCGTTGAGCAGATGCGCCATGGGCGGATACTGGCGCCGGGCATCGCGAAAATTCAGCAACTGGTGGTACAGATAATCCTGCGGCTTGCCCGCCAGGCGCGGATAGTAGCCGTCGGGGCCGGCGCGGCCCTGTTCGCCATGGCAGGCCGTACAGGCGGCGACCCGGGCGGCCATGGTGTCGGGCCGCAGCGCGGCCTCGCCCTGGGCCACGGCCTGGGACATCGCCAGCATGCCCGCGGCTGCGGCCAGCACGCCACACGCGGCGCGCCAGGCTCGCATTGCAATACGCAAATCGGATTTGAAGGCTAACATCGGACTGTCGAAGTTGACGCGGGCCCGGCCCGCCGGAACGTCGGCCGCTTGGCCGACTGCCAGGATACCCGCCTGCCCGCCATCGGGACAGGCGCAGATCCGGCAGCCGAGACCATAGCAGATGCCGGCCGGCGCGCACGGGCGATCGAATTCCATGCCACAATCACAGCCATGTTGAGAGTCGTCCTTATTACCGGCATTTCCGGCTCCGGCAAGTCGGTCGCCCTGCGCCTGCTCGAAGATGCGGGGTTCACCTGCATCGACAACCTGCCGGTGCGCTTTCTGGCCGAATTCATCGCCAATGCCCGCGATGACGCCATGGAACGGGTCGCCGTCGCCATCGACGTGCGCTCACCCGGCGAGCTGGCCGAACTGCCCGATGTCATCACCGCCTCGCGCGCCATGGGCACCAGCCTGAGCGTGATCTTCCTCGACGCCAACACCGACACGCTGGTGCAGCGCTATTCCGAGTCGCGGCGCCGCCACCCGCTGACCGACCGCCTGGCGCGCGGCGGCAAGACCCCGTCGCTGGCCGAGTGCATCGCGCTGGAACGCGAGCTGATGGCGCCGCTGCGCGACCAGGAACACGTCATCGACACCTCGGATCTCACGCCGGGCCAGTTGCGCGCCTGGATCCGCGACCTGATCCAGGCCGACCGGCCGCCGCTGGTGCTGACTTTCGAATCGTTCGCCTACAAGCGCGGCGTGCCCAGCGACGCGGACCTGATGTTCGACGTGCGCTGCCTGCCCAACCCCTACTACGACCGCACCCTGCGCCCCCTGACCGGCCGCGACGAACCGGTGGCCACCTGGCTGGGCGGCTTCGATATCGTGACCCAGATGATCGACGATATCGCCGCGTTCATCCGCCGCTGGCTGCCCCAGTACACGCAGGACACGCGCAACTACCTCACCGTCGCCATCGGCTGCACGGGCGGGCAGCACCGCTCGGTATACGTGGTCGAGCAACTGGCGCGGCGCTTCTCCGACCACGACCCGCTACTGGTGCGCCACCGCACCCAACTGCCCGACGACCCCGCATGATCCGTTCGCGTCCGCTTGCCCTCCTGTCGACACTGCTGCTGGCGCTGGCCATCGCAGGCTGCTCCACGCCAGGCAAGAAACGCGGCGGCTACTACAAGGACGACGGCCCCGACGCCAACCCGCCGTCCAACCTCGACAACGTGCCCGACGCGACGCCGCGCCTCGAACCGCTGGCCAGCGGCCCGAACCGGCCCTATGTGGTGTTCGGCAAGCGCTATGTGCCCGACACCAGCGAACGCCCGTTCCGCCAGCAGGGCCTGGCCTCCTGGTACGGCAAGAAGTTCCATGGCAACTCGACCTCCAACGGCGAGTCGTACGACATGTACGCCATGACGGCGGCGCATCCGACGATGCCGATTCCCAGCTACGCGCGCGTCACCAGCAAGATCAACGGGCGCACGGTCATCGTGCGGGTCAATGACCGCGGACCGTTCCACAGCGACCGCATCATGGACCTGTCCTATGTGGCGGCCCACAAGCTGGGCATCATCGGCCCGGGCAGCGGGCCCGTCACGGTCGAGCGCATCCTGCCTGCCGAGATCCTCGCCATGAATGGCGGCGCGGCAGCGCCACGGCCCGGGCCCGCCTCGGCCACCGGACCGCTGCCCGTTGCCGCGCCCAGCGCGGCCGCCGCCGTCGAGCTGCACCCCGCGACCCAGCTCGCCTCGAACGCGCCGACGCCGCCGCGCCCGGCCACGGGCGCGGGCAGCGGCATCTACCTGCAACTGGGCGCCTTCAGCCAGCCGGCCAACGCCGAATCGCTGGTCAGCCGCATCAACGGGCAACTGGATCCGGCCAGCGGCATTCCGCCGGCGGTGGTCGAGCAGGCCAACAACCTGTATCGCGTACGCATCGGCCCCTACGCCACGCGCGAAGCGGCGCTGGGCGCGGTGCAGCCGGTGGCCGACCGCACCGGCATCCTGCCCAGCCTCAGCGCCACGCCCTAGGCCGCGCCGAAAGGCAGTTCCATCTGCGTGGTGGAAACCCGGCGCGCACGGGCGGCGCGGCTCAGGTAGCGGTGTCCCTCGTGGGCCAGCAGCGCCTGCTTGCGCGGCAGCCCGCCGCCAAACCCCGTCAGCGATGTGTCATGGCCGATGATGCGGTGGCAGGGGATCAGGATGGAAATCGGATTCCTGCCCACCGCGCCGGCCACGGCGCGGGCCGCCTTGGGCCGGCCGACGCGCCGCGCCAGCTCGCCATAGCTGATGGTCGCGCCGAAAGGCAGTTCCAGCAGCGCCTGCCAGACCTGGCGCTGGAATGGCGTGCCCTCGGGCTGCATGTCCACCTCGAAAGCGCGCCGCCGGCCCGCGAACCATTGCTCCAGCTCGGCGGCCGCCTGCCGCAACGCCGGGTGCGCGGCGTCCGGCGTCCAGCCCGCGGCGGCAGGGCAATCGCGCTGGTCGACGAACCAGGCGCCGCACAGCGCCTGCCCGCGCGCGGCCAGCCGCATCGGCCCCAGCGGCGTATCGGTGTCGCAATAGAGGATATCCGTGGCCTGGGCGCTGGGCGGATTCATGGCTGCTCCTTGCGCGCCAGCGCCCGTGCATACAGCACATCGCGCGCCAGGCCGGTCACCTTGGCGGCCACCCGCGCGGCATCGCGCACCGACAGCGACTCCAGCAGCGCGTCGAGCAGCGCATCGGTACGCGGGTCGGCCGGATCGGCCTCGTCGTCCTGGGCGCCCGGCGCCTGGTGCACGATCAGCACGAATTCGCCCTGGCCGCGGTGCGCGTCGGCGGCCAGCCAGTCCGCCGCCTCGCCCAGCGGCATCGTGGCGATTTCCTCGAAGCGCTTGGTCAGCTCGCGGGCCACGGTCAACAGCCGGGCCGGGCCGCCGGCCTCGCGCAGGTCGGCCAGCGTGGCGGCCAGCCGATGCGGCGACTCGAACATCACCACCGGCGCCGGCAGCGCGCACCACTGGCGCAGCCAGCGCTGGCGCGCCACCGCCTTGGCGGGCGGGAAGCCGGCGAACGCGAACGCCGGATTCTCGTCCGAGGTCGCTCCGCTGCCCATCAGCGCCGCAATCACGGCGCTGGGGCCGGGCACCGGCACCACGGCGTAGCCCGCCTCGCGCACCACGCGCACGATGCGCGCGCCCGGATCGCTGACCGCCGGCGCGCCGGCGTCGGACACCAGCGCCACGCGCTGGCCCTGGGCCAACCGTTCGCAGATCGCCTGGGCAGCGCTGGCCTCGTTGTGGCGGTGCGCCGCCATCAGCGGCGTGCTCACGCCCCAGGCGTCCAGCAGCGTGCGGCTGGCGCGCGTATCTTCGGCTGCGATCACGTCGGCGCGCACCAGCGCCTGCCACGCGCGCAGGCCCAGGTCGCCGAGGTTGCCGATGGGCGTGGCGATCACGTACAAGGTGGCCGCCGGCCAGTGCTGCGCGGCCACCCGGTCGGCCACCCGGCTCCAGGCGTCGCCCGGGGCCGGCGATAGGACATCTTGATTCATTGCATGGTGCTGCGACGGTGAAAACTGTGCCAGTGTAGCCCTGCACCGCCCCTCGCGACGACCGCCATGACCGACACCGCCACCCGCCTGGCCTTCGCCCGCGCCGCCCAGGCCCAGCGCCGCCTGCATCGCCGCCCGCCGGCCTCGCCGCGCGCAAGCCCCGGCGCCCGCGACGGCGGCTCGCCCACGCAGCGCTGCGGACAGGCTTACGAAAGTGCCGCCCTGCGCTGGCTGGCAAGGCAGGGCCTGCGGCCGCTGGCGCGCAACCTGCGCTGCCGCGCCGGCGAAATCGACCTCGCCATGCGCGACGGCGAAGTACTGGTACTGGTCGAAGTGCGGGCGCGCGCCCACGCCGGCTACGGCGGCGCGGCGGCCAGCATCGGCGCGTCCAAGCAGGGCCGCCTGGCGCGCGCGGCGGCCTTGCTGCTGCCCGTGCTGCTGCGCCGCCACTGGCCCGGCGCGCCGCCGCCGGTGCGCTTCGACGTCGTGGCCTTCGAGGCCGGCCGGCCGCACTGGCTGCGCGGCGCCTTCTGGCTGGCCGAGCATGCCCCCGCGCAGGGGCGCCGCGGACAGGATGCGCAGGGCTGGCGCGTGAGATAATGCGCGCCATGGATATGACCTCTCGCATGACGTCGCACTTTCGCGATGCGATGGCGCTCTGCGAACAAAGCGCGGACGCGCTGGCCGCCCCCCTGGCAGCCGCGGTAGACCTGCTTTTCGCAGCCCTGGCCAACAACGGCAGGATTCTGGCATGCGGCAACGGCGGCTCGGCCGCCGATGCCCAGCATTTCATCGCCGAACTGGTGGGCCGCTTCGAGCGCGAACGCCTGCCCCTGGCCGGCATCGCCCTCAATACCGACACCTCCATCATGACGGCGGTGGGCAACGACTACGGATTCGACGAGATCTTCGAGCGGCAGGTCCATGCGCTGGGCCAGCCCGGCGACGTGCTGGTGGCGATCTCGACCAGCGGCAATTCGCCCAATGTGGTGCGCGCCATGGAAACCGCGCGCGAACGCGAAATGCATGTCATCGCGCTGACCGGCAAGGGCGGCGGGGTCATGGGGGAACTCATCACCCCGCACGACGTCCATCTCTGTGTGCCGCACGATCGCACCATGCGTATCCAGGAAGTCCATATCATCTTGCTGCACGCCCTGTGCGACGGCATAGACGCCCTTCTACTAGGAGACACCGAATGATGCCCGACGCCAAAACCGCCGCCCGTCCCCTGCTGCTGGCCGCCGCCCTCTCGGCCGCGGCGCTCACGCTGTCGGCCTGCGCCCCGCTGGTCATCGGCGGCGCGGCAGCCACCACCGCGGTCGTCGTCACCGACCGGCGCACCTCCGGCGTCCAGCTCGAAGACCAGAACATCGCCTTCAAGGCCGAAAGCCAGATCGCGCAGAAGCTGGGCAACACCGCCCGCGTCAATGCCATGGTGTACGGCGGCCACGTGCTGCTGACGGGCGACGCCCCGACCGAAGAGGCCAAGGCGCAGGCCACCGCCATCGCCCAGTCGATCGAGAACGTCAAGGCGGTCACCAACCAGCTGACGGTCGGCCCGGCGGCCGATTTCAGCACCCGCTCCAACGACACCTGGCTGACCTCGAAGGTCAAGACGGCCCTGATCAACACCAAGTACGTACCTTCCGGCACCATTTCGGTGACGACCTCGCGCGGCGTGGTCTACCTGATGGGCAAGGTCACCCAGGCCGAGGGCGACTACGCCGCCAACGCGGCCGCGGGCGTGGGCGGCGTGGCCCGGGTCGTCAAGCTGTTCGAGACCATCAGCCGCGAAGAGGCCATCCGCCTGTCGGGTTCGGGAACCAAATCCGGCGAGGGCTCGTCTGATGGTACGGCCGCGCAGAAGGCGCCGATCGAATCCGGCGCCACACCGGCGGGCAGCGGTAGCAACGGCGTCGAAGCCATACCCATCAAATGAAGAAAATCGCGCTTGTCCTGATCATTGCGGTGGCCGCCGGCATTGGCGGCTGGTTCATGTGGCGTCCGGCCCAGACCGCGCCGGATGTCGCCTTCACCACGCTCGAGGGCCAGAAAATCACCATGCAGGACCTGCGCGGCAAGGTCGTGCTGGTGAAGTTCTGGGCCACCAGTTGCGTCACCTGCGTCAAGCAGATGCCCGACAACATCGCCAACTACAACCAGTACCACCCGCAAGGCTACGAGACCATCGCGGTCGCGATGAACTACGACCCGCCCAATTACGTGCTGAACTTCGCGCAAACGCGCAAGCTGCCGTTCCCCGTGGCGCTGGACACCAGCGGCGAGCTGGCCCAGGCGTTCGGCAACGTCCGCCTCACGCCCACGGCCTTCCTCATCGACAAGCAAGGCCAGATCATCAAGCGCTACCTGGGCGAGTACGACAAGGCCGAATTCCAGGCCACGGTGCAAAAGGCGCTGGCAGGGTAAGCGGCGGGGCCGGGTACTGGTGCCTGTCCCCGCGGGGACAGGCACCCAGAATTCCGCGGGTGCCAGTCCCCATGCAGGGACAGGCACCCAAAGGATCAGAAGGCCGGGACGACCGCGCCCTTGTACTTCTCGATGATGAACTTGCGCACCGCTTCCGAATGCAGGGCGTTGACCAGCTTCTTCACCGCCGGGGCGTCCTTGTTGTCGGGACGGGCGGCCACCAGGTTGGCGTAGGGCGAGTCGGCGCCTTCGATGAACAGGGCGTCGCGCGTGGGCACCAGGCCCGCTTCCAGCGCGTAGTTGGTGTTGATCAGCGCGAGGTCCAGGTCATCGAGCGAACGCGGCAGCATGGCGGCTTCCAGTTCGCGGAACTTCAGCTTCTTGGGGTTCTCGGCGATGTCGATCGGGGTGGCGACGATGTTGGACGGGTCCTTCAGCTTGAGCAGCCCCTGCTTCTGCAGCAGCAGCAAGGCGCGCCCGCTGTTGGAGGGATCGTTCGGGATGGCGATGGTGGCGCCGTCCTTGAGCTCAGCCAAACTCTTGATTTTCTTCGAATAACCGCCAAAGGGCTCGACATGGACCAGGCCCACCGACACGAGGTTGGTCTTGCGGTCCTTGTTGAAGGTGTCCAGGTACGGCTGGTGCTGGAAGAAATTGGCGTCGAGCTGCTTGTCGGCCAGCTGCAGGTTGGGCTGGACGTAGTCGGTGAACACCTTGATGTCCAGCTCCACGCCTTCCTTGGCCAGGGCCAGCTTGACGACCTCGAGGATCTCGGCGTGCGGCACCTGGGTGGCGCCAACGACCAGTTTTTCCGCCTGGGCGGCGCCGCCGGCCAGCAGGAAGGCCGACGCCAGCAGGGCCGACCGGACAAAGTTCATACGCATATGTAGCCTCTTGATGGGTGGTTCGCGGGCCTCGGCCCCGGCCGGATGCCGGCCTGGCGCGCGGAAAATGGCGCCGCCGTTGCAAAAACGCCCCCAAATGTACCTGAATGAAGCCTATTTGTCGGGCATATGGACATGGGTTGGCCGCATAAGGCCGCAGCGAATACTACAATCGGCCGTAGGCTTGGCGCTGCCCTCCGTGGCCCGGCGCCTGGCTGTCCTTTCATCCTACTTTTATATTCAGTCCGTATATTTGTTGCCATGACCGACACCCCCGACCCTGCCGCCGTCCTGTCTCCCGCTGTCAAAGCGGCCGTGCTGTCCGAAGCCCTGCCGTATATCCGACGATTCCACGGCAAGACCATCGTGGTGAAGTACGGCGGCAACGCGATGACGGAAGAACGGTTGCAGCGCAGCTTCGCCCACGACGTGGTGCTGCTCAAGCTGGTCGGCCTGAACCCGGTGGTGGTGCACGGCGGCGGACCGCAGATCGACGACGCGCTGCGCCGCATCGGCAAGCAGGGCACCTTCGTGCAAGGCATACGGGTGACCGACGCCGAAACCATGGAAGTGGTCGAATGGGTGCTGGGCGGACAGGTCCAGCAGGACATCGTCATGATGATCAACGAGGTCGGCGGCAAGGCCGTCGGCCTGACCGGCAAGGATGGCATGCTCATCCAGGCCACCAAGAAGCTGATGGTCAACAAGGACGACCCCAGCCAGCCGCTGGATATCGGGTTCGTCGGCGACATCACGCGCGTCGAGCCGGCGGTGGTCAAGGCGCTGCAGGATGACCAGTTCATCCCGGTGATCTCCCCGATCGGCTACGGCGAGGACGGCACCGCGTACAACATCAACGCCGACGTGGTCGCCGGCAAGATGGCCGAGGTGCTGGGCGCCGAGAAGCTGCTGATGATGACCAACACGCCGGGCGTGCTGGACAAGGGCGGCAAGCTGCTGCGCAGCCTGTCGGCCCAGACCATCGATGAACTGTTCGCCGACGGCACGATCTCGGGCGGCATGCTGCCCAAGATCTCGTCGTCGCTGGACGCGGCCAAGAATGGCGTGAATTCGGTGCACATCGTCGACGGCCGCGTGCCGCACTGCCTGCTGCTGGAAATCCTCACCGACCAGGGCGTGGGCACGATGATCAGCTCGCATTGATGCAGGCGCGCCGGTATCTGCTGCGGCCGGCGGCGCGCCTGCGCCGCTCGCGCCGCATCGCCACGGCCGCGCCCGAGCGCCTGTGGCTGTTCGACCTCGACAACACGCTGCACGACACCTCGCACGCCATCTTCCCGCTCATCGACCGCGGCATGACCGAGGCGGTGGCCGAGACGCTGGCCGTGGACGAAGCCACCGCCAACCGGCTGCGCGCCGAGTACTGGCGGCGCTATGGCGCCACCGTCATCGGCCTGGTGCGCCATCATGGCGTGGACGCCGACGCGTTCCTGCATCGCAGCCACAACTTCGAGGTCGCGCCGCTGGTGCGCGCCGAAACCGCCCTGGCCGACAAGCTGCGCCGGCTGCCGGGCCGCAAGGTGCTGCTGACCAACGCGCCGCTGCACTATGCCCGCGCGGTGCTGCGCCACCTGGGGCTGCTGCGGCAATTCGACAGCATATGGGCCATCGAACAGATGCGCATGCATGGCCAGTTCCGGCCCAAGCCATCGGATGCCTTGCTGCGCTACGTGCTGGCGCGCGAGGGCGTGCCGGCGGCGCGCGCCGTGCTGATCGAAGACACGCTGGACAACCTGCGCAGCGCGCGGCGCGTCGGCCTGCGCACCGTGCACGTATTCCATCCGGGCACCCCGTTCGCCCGCGGCCATCGCCAACGCCCTGGCTATGTGGACTTGCGGGTAAACTCGGTCAGTGATTTGCTGTTGCGTCGTCGCCCGCTGCGCGGCTGACGACGGGTTCCCTACTCCACCTCCTGTCAGCCTGCCCCTAGGCCCTTCCATGGCGAGCAAACCCGGCGAGAGAAAGACCCAGATCCTGCATACGCTTGCGGAGATGCTCGAACAACCGCACGCCGCACGCATCACCACCTCGGCCCTGGCCGCGCGCATGCAGGTGTCCGAGGCCGCCCTGTACCGCCATTTCGCCAGCAAGGCGCAGATGTTCGAAGGGCTGATCGAGTTCATCGAAACCAGCATCTTCACGGTGGTCAACCAGATCGCCGTCTCCGAGCCCTATGGCATGGGCCAGGCGCGCAAGACCGTCGCCATGCTGCTGGCGTTCGCCGAGCGCAATCGCGGCATCACCCGCGTACTGACCGGCGACGCGCTGGTGACCGAGGACAACCGGCTGCAGGAGCGCATCAACCACATCAACGACCGCATCGAGGCCTCGCTCAAGCAGTGCCTGCGGGTGGCGGTGTCCGACGGCGCACTGCCGGCCGACGCCAATATCGCGGCCCATGCCAGCCTGCGACGCACCTGGTGCTGGGCCGCTGGCTGCGCTATGCGCAAAGCGGCTGGCGCGTCGCCCCCACAACCCACCTGGAGGAGCATCTGCGGCTGGCGCTGGGCTGAGTCGCGGCTTACACGGCGTTCGGCGCAATCGCGCGATGACGCCGGCCATGGCCCGAGGCGTACTGGCTTGCCGCGGGCAGAGGGCGGCCAGCATAATGCCAACGCCCCTTCGCCACAAGCGCAACAAAACGTTGCCTTGATGCACATCAATACGGGTTTTCCGCAGTTCTGTCACGATTGTTGCGTAAATCTGACCTCAACCGGAGAAGCAAATGACTGCGCCAGCCGCTGTCCCTGCCCCGCAATCCCCCCCGAAAGTCAAGATACCGATAGGTCTGATCGCCGGCATCATCGCCATGGTGGTGGTGCTGCTGCTGCCGCTGCCGGCCGAGCTGCCGCCGGCCGGCCACCGCATGCTTGCCATCCTGGCCTTCGCGGTGGTGGTGTGGATCACGGAGGCCGTCTCGTACGAAGCCAGCGCCATCATGATCACCACCCTGATGGCGTTCCTGCTGGGCACGGCGCCCAACGTCAAGAACCCCGACGTGCTCTATGGCACCTCGGCCGCCATCAGCATGGCGCTGACCGGGTTCTCCAACTCGGCGCTGGCGCTGGTCACCGGCGCCCTGTTCATCGCCGCCGCCATGACCTTCACCGGGCTGGACAAGCGCATCGCCCTGGTGACGCTGGCCCGGGTGGGCACCAGCACGCGGCGCATCCTGCTCGGCGCCATCGCGGTCACCATCGTGCTCAGCCTGGTCGTGCCCAGCGCCACCGCGCGCAGCGCCGCCGTCGTGCCCATCATGCTGGGCGTGATCGCCGCCTTCGGCGTGGACAAGCGCTCCAACATCGCCGCCGGCATCATGATCATCGTGGCCCAGGCCACCAGTATCTGGAACGTCGGCATCCAGACCGCCGCCGCGCAGAACCTGCTGACCGTCGGCTTCATGGACAAGATGCTGGGCGAACGCGTGGCGTGGTCCGACTGGCTGATCGCCGGCGTGCCCTGGTCGTTGCTGATGTCCGCGGTGCTGATCTTCGTGGTGCTCAGGCTGCTGCCGCCCGAAAGCGATGCCATCGCCGGCGGCAAGGAGGCCGTCGAAGCCTCGCTGCGCGAACTCGGCCCCATGACCTCGGCGCAAAAACGCCTGATGCTGGTCTCGATCATGCTGCTGCTGTTCTGGTCCACCAAGGGCAAGCTGCACAAGTTCGACACGACCTCCACCACCTACTTCGGCCTGGTGCTGCTGATGCTGCCGCGCTTTGGCGTCATGACCTGGAAAGACGTGCAGACGCGCATTCCGTGGGGCACGGTGATCGTGTTCGGCGTGGGCATCAGCCTGGGCACGGCCCTGCTGACCACCCAGGCCGGCCAATGGCTGGGCGCCCAGGTCGTGGCGCATACCGGCCTGGACCATCTCGGCCCGCTCGGCATCTTCGCCATCCTGTCGGCCTTCCTGATCCTCATCCACCTCGGCTTTGCCAGCGCCACCGCGCTGACCTCGGCGATGCTGCCCATCCTCATCGCGGTGCTGCAGACGCTGCCGGGCGATTTCAACCGCCTGGGCATGACCATGCTGCTCGGCTTCGTGGTGAGCTACGGTTTCATCCTGCCGATCAACGCGCCGCAGAACATGATGGCCCTGGGCACCGAAACCTTCACCGCCAAGCAGTTCGCCAAGGTCGGCATCGTGCTGACTATCGTGGGCTACCTGCTCATGCTGCTGATGAGCGTCACGTACTGGCGCTGGCTGGGCTGGATGTAAGGAGCGCGCCATGAAACTCTCGATTGCCCAGGCCATCGCGTTCGGCCAGCGCCTGCTGGCCGCCCAGGGGGTGCCGGACGACATCGCCCGCGACGTCGCCGAGCACCTGGTCGAGTCGGACCGCGTCGGCTACACCAGCCACGGCCTGTCCATCCTGCCCAATTACCGCCGCGTGCTGGCCGAAGGCTTCGTCAAGGCCGACGGCCGCGCCAGGCTGCTCAACGACCGCGGCGCCATGCTGGCCTTCGACGGCGACAACGGCTTCGGCCAGCACGTCGGCAAGGCGGTCATGCAGCAGGCCATCGAGCGGGCCCGCCAGTACGGCCAGTGCATCGTCACGCTGCGCCGCACGCACCACCTGGGGCGCATGGGCTACTACGGCGAAATGGCCGCCGAAGCCGGACTGATCCTGCTGGCGTTCACCAACGTCGTCAACCGCCCGCCCACGGTGGCGCCCTACGGCGGCGCGCAGGCCTGCCTGACCACCAACCCGCTGTGCTTCGCCGGCCCGCTGCCGGGCGGCCGCCCGCCCTTCCTGGTGGACATGGCCACCAGCTCGATCGCGGTCAACAAGGCGCGCGTGCTGGCGGCCAGGGGCGAGCCGGCCCCCGACGGCGCGCTGATCGACGCGCAGGGCAACCCGACCAACGACCCGAACGCGCTGTTCGCCGACCCGCCCGGCGCGCTGCTGCCGTTCGGCGGCCACAAGGGCTACGCCATGGGCCTGGTCGCCGAGCTGCTGGCGGGCGTGCTGTCGGGCGGCGGCACCATCCAGCCGGAACATCCCCGCAATGGCGTGGCGACCAACAACATGTTCGCCATCCTGCTGGACCCGCAAGTGGATTTCAACGCCGATTGGCGCACCCAGGAAGTCGGCGCCTTCATCGACTACCTGCATGCGTGTCCGCCGCAACCCGGCGTGGACCGCGTGCAGTATCCGGGCGAATACGAGGCGATGAACCGCGCGCGCCATGCCGAGGCCATCGAGTTCGAAGGCGCCATCTGGGACAGCCTGGCCAAGCTGGCGCAGGACCTGGGCGCGGCCGACGCCCTGCCGCGCGCCTGAAGCCGCCCCTTCCCCGGCCGCCGCCTCAGGCCGGCGCGGGGCGGCGGCGGCTGATGCTCATGAGGATGCCGCAGGCAATGCCCATGGTCAGCAAGGCGGTGCCGCCATAGCTCATGAAAGGCAGCGGCACCCCCACCACCGGCAGGATGCCGGTCACCATGCCGACGTTCACGAACACGTAGATGAACATCATCATCGTGATGGCGCCGGCCAGCAGGCGGCCGAACTGCGACGAGGCCCGCGAGGCGATCGCCAGGCCGCGCGCCATGAACAGGCCGTACAGCACCAGCAGCGCCACTCCGCCATACAGGCCGAACTCCTCGGCGTACACGGCGAAGATGAAGTCGGTGGTGCGCTCGGGGATGAAGTCCAGGTGTGTCTGCGTGCCCTGCATGTAGCCCTTGCCGTACAGGCCGCCCGACCCCACCGCGATCATGGACTGGATCGTATGGAAGCCCTTGCCCAGCGGATCCGAGCTGGGATTGAGCAGGGTGCAGACGCGGTGCTTCTGGTAGTCGTGCAGCACCACCCAGTCGACCTCCGGCTCGCACAGCTGGTCTTCGTAGTAGATCAGCGTGCCGATGGCGATGATGCCGGCCAGCAGGCAGGGCACCAGCAGCTTGAACGACAGGCCCGCGAAATAGATGACGAAGAATCCCGCGCCGAACACCAGCAGCGCGGTGCCCAGGTCGGGCTGCAGCACGATCAGCACGAAAGGCGCGGCCAGCATCGCGGCGGCCACGAAGAAGTCGCGGATCCGCACTGCCCCGTCGTGGCGCTGGAAGTACCAGGCCAGCATCATGGGCACGGCGATCTTCATCATCTCGGACGGCTGGATGCGCGTGACGCCCAGGTTGAGCCAGCGCGTCGCGCCCTTGCTGGTCTCGCCGAAGAACTCCACTCCCAGCAGCAGGATCACGCCCAGCACATAGAAGGGCAACGCCAGCTTCATCAGCGTATTGGGCGGCACCAGCGCCATCGCCCACATGGCCGCGAAGGCGATCAGGAAATTGCGCGACTGCTCGGCGAAGCGCCAATCGGTGCTGCCTACCGCCGAATGCATGACGGTCAGCCCCAACAGGGTGAACAGGATCAGTATCAGCAGCAGCGGCCAGTCGAAAGCGGTGAACACGCGCAGCAGGATCAGGCCCAGGCGTTTCATTGGCGGCGCTCCTGCATGGGGCCATCGGTGGCGCCCAGTTCCAGGGTGGCGGCCTCGGGCTCGGCGGCGACCGGCTTGGCGCCGGCCCGCACCACCGACGGCGCGTCGGCCCGGCCGAGCCAATTATCGAACAGGGTGCGCGCGATGGGCGCCGCGGCGCTGGCCCCCCAGCCGGCGTTCTCCACGATCAGGGCCACGGCGATGCGCGGCTGCTCGACCGGCGCGAACCCCATGAACAAGGCGTGGTCCCGCAAGCGCTCGTCGATGGCGCTGGCGCGATACTGGCCGCCGCGCAGGCTGAACACCTGCGCGGTGCCGGTCTTGCCGGCGGCCTGGTAGGGCGCGCCGGCGAAGGCGCGCCGCGCCGTGCCGGCGCGCACCACGTCCGCCATGGCGCGCTTGATCACGTCGACGTTCTCCTGCTTGAGCGGGATGCGGTAGTCGGGCGCGATCTCGGTCGGGTTGACCGAGCCCGAGCGCGAGTCGCGAATCGCGTGCACCAGGTGCGGACGCCGATACAGGCCGCTGTTGGCCAGGGTCGAGGTGGCCTGCGCCAATTGCAGCAGCGTGAACGAGTTGTAGCCCTGCCCGACCGCCACGGAAATCGTTTCGCCGGCATACCAGCGCTGGCGATCGCGATCCTTGTAGGCCTTGCGCTTCCATTCGGTGGACGGCAGCACCCCGGCCTTCTCGCCCTCCAGGTCGATGCCGGTGATCTGTCCGAAACCGAACTGCTTGGAAAAATCGTGCAGCGCGTTCACGCCGATCTCGGGGCCGAGCGAATAGAAATAGGTATCGGACGACACCACGATGGCGCGGTGCATGTCCGTCATGCCATAGGCGGCGCCGCCGGCGTTGCGGAATTTCTGGCCGCCGAACTCGAAATAGCCCGGATCGGGCATGCGGTCGGTGGCGCGCCGCTTGCCCAGCTCCAGCGCGGCCAGGGCCACGAACGGCTTGTAGGTCGAGCCGATGGGATAGGTGCCGTACAGCGGCCGGTTGATCAGCGGATGGTCGGGCGACTCGTTCAGGCGGCGCCAATTCTCGACGTCGATGCCGTCGACGAACAGGTTGGGATCGAACGAGGGTTGCGAAACGAACGCCAGGACTTCGCCGGTATCGGGATCGAGCGCCACCAGCGCGCCGCGCCGCCCCTCGAAGGCCTGTTCCGCCAGCTTCTGCAGCTCCAGGTCGATCGACAGCATGATGTCCGAGCCCGGCACCGGGTCGATGCGGCGCAAGGTGCGCATGGGGCGTCCGCCGGCCGTGACCTCGACCTCTTCCAGGCCGGTGCGGCCATGCAGGGCGGCTTCCCAGGTTTTCTCGATGCCCTTCTTGCCGATGACGTCGGTGCCGCGGTAGTTGCCCAGCTGGCCGGCCTTGTCCAGCTCTTCGATGTCGTTCTCGGCGATCCGGCCGATGAAGCCGACCACGTGCGCCGCGGCCTCGCCCTGCGGATATTCGCGCACCCAGCGCGCACGCAGCTCGACGCCCGGGAACTCGAACGAATGCGCCGAGAACCAGGCGGCCTCGGTGTCGTTGAGGTTGTTGCGCAGCTGCAGGCTGGCATAGCGGCTGGATTCGCCCACCCGGCGCTTGAAGCGGCGTTGGTCGGACGGGCTGATGTACACGACCCGCGCCAGGCGATCGAACAGCTGGTCCAGGTTGCCGGCCTGGGCCGGCACGACCTCCAAGGTATAGGTGCGATAGTTGCGCGCCAGGACTTCGCCGTTGCGGTCCAGGATCTCGCCTCGCCGCGGCGGGATGGGCACGACGGCGATACGGTTCCTGTCCGCCCGCTCGGAAAACCCCTCGTAGCGGTCGACCTGCAGGTACCAGAACCGGCCCGCCAGCACGCCGAAGCAGGCCAGCGCGAACAGGCCGCCCACCCAGGCGCGCAGGCGAAAGCGCTGCTTCTGCTGCTGGCCGGTTTTCTTGAATTCGAACATGCGTCCGCCCGGATCAGACGGCGGAAGATTCGACGTCGTCGTAGCGTCGCTGCGGCATGTGCAGCACCCAGCCGGCCAGCGGCCAGATGGCGACGGTCAGGCCGACGCTCACGGCCCATTGCCAGCCCGGCCACTTGCCCGCCAGCCAGGCCAGGATGATCTGCGTGACCAGTTGGGCCAGGAAGAACACGGGCAGCATGTGCATGGCCTGGCTCCAGAGGTCGAAGCGCTGCAGGCGGCGATGCAGCGCGATCGCCCCGTAGGCCGTCAAGGTGTAGGACAGCGCATGGCCGCCCAGCAGGCCGGCGTCGTGGACGTCGAGCAGCAGCCCGAACACGAAGGCCGTCAGCAGGCCGACGCGGCGCGGTTCGTGCACGCACCAGAATGCGATGACCAGCACCAGCACGTCGGGCGAGCCCGGCCATTGCCGCCAGGGCAGCAGCGACAGCAGCCAGACCAGCAGCACCGTGCCCCACACGAAGACGCCATGCGCGGGGCGCGCCAGGCGTTCGGGCTCGACGTTGCTGGGCGTACCCAGCTTGCGTCGAACCGGGACGGAAACCTTAGTCCGCTCCATCGACATCGGCCTCCTGGCGGTTGGATTCGGCCTGGTCCACATCGACCTGCAGGACCAGGAAATGGCGGTAGCGCTCGGGATGCGCCAATGGCTCGCCCAGGGCGCGCGCGAAACCCGAAGCGGTGTCGCGTTCGACCGAGGCGACCTTGGCCACCGGCAGCCCGGCCGGGAACAGGCCGCCCACGCCGCTGGTGACTATGGTATCGCCGACCTTGATGTCGGCGTTGGCCGCCAGGTAGCGCACCTCGATCACGCCGGGGGTGTTGGCGCCGAAGGCGATCAGCCGCAGGCCGTTGCGCAGCACCTGCACCGGGATGGACACGCGCTCGTCGGTGACCAGGGCGGCTTCGGCGGTCATGGGGGTGACGCGCACGATCTGGCCGACCACGCCGCCCTCGTCGATGACCGGCATGCCGGGCGCCAGGCCCGATTTGGCGCCCTTGTTGAAAACCAGGCGCTGGTGAAAGGCGTTGGGCGGCTCGTACAGCACTTCGACCACCACCGCAGACTGCGCCACCGTGTCGGTCACGCCCAGCAGACGCCGCAGCTGGGCATTCTCGGCGGCCAGCTGCGCCGCGTGCGTGGCCACCTGGGCCAGCTCGATGCGCTGGCGCTGCAAGGCTTCGTTCTCGCTGCGGATGAGGCTGGCGGCGTTGATCCATTCGTCGACCTGCTGCACCAGGTCGCGCGGCGCCATGACGGCGCGCTGGAAGGGATACAGCGCCACCGACACGGCGCGCCGCACCGGTTCGAGCACGCGCAGCTGGGAATCCACGATCAACAGGGCCAGCGCCAGGATGACCAGCACGGCCAGCCGCACCTCGGCCGGCGGGCCGCGCCGAAACAGCGGAGGGGTCGCTTGTCGTTGCATGGATAATCAGCCCGGGCCTGCCTGCCCGCAGCTGCTTCGCGGGCCGCGCCGGCCTGCTGCGTGCAGGCCGCCGGGCCGCGAGACAGGCTCAGTCGTTGATGAAGATGGCGCCGAGTTTCTCAAGATGCTCAAGCGCTTCGCCGCAGCCGCGCACCACGCAGGTCAAGGGATCGTCTGCCACCACCACCGGCAGGCCGGTTTCTTCCTGCAGCAAGCGATCCAGGTCGCGCAGCAGCGCGCCGCCGCCGGTCAGGGCAATGCCCTTGTCGGTGATGTCGGCGCCCAGCTCGGGCGGCGTCTGTTCGAGCGCGATCTTGACGGCCGAGACGATCTGGTTGAGCGGATCGGTAAGCGATTCGAGGATCTCGTTGGACGAAACCGTGAAGCTGCGCGGCACGCCTTCGGCCAGGTTGCGGCCCTTGACCTCGATTTCGCGCACTTCGGAGCCGGGGAACGCCGAGCCGATTTCCTTCTTGATGAGTTCGGCGGTGGGCTCGCCGATCAGCATGCCGTAGTTGCGGCGGATGTAGTTGACGATGGCCTCGTCGAACTTGTCGCCGCCGACGCGGACCGAGCCCTTGTACACCATGCCGCCCAGCGAGATGACGGCCACTTCGGTGGTGCCCCCGCCGATGTCGACCACCATGGAGCCGCTGGCGTCCGAGACGGCCAGGCCGGCGCCGATGGCCGCGGCCATGGGCTCTTCGATCAGGTAGACGTGGGAAGCGCCGGCGCCCAGCGCCGACTCGCGGATGGCGCGCCGCTCGACCTGGGTCGAGCCGCACGGCACGCAGACGATGATGCGCGGGCTGGGGGCCAGCATATTGCGCGGGTGCACCATGCGGATGAACTGCTTGAGCATCTGCTCGGTGACGGTGAAGTCGGCGATCACGCCATCCTTCATGGGGCGGATGGCTTCGATGTTGCCGGGAACGCGGCCCAGCATCTGCTTGGCCTCGTGGCCGACGGCCTGGATGATTTTCTTGCCATTGGGACCGCCTTCGTGGCGGATGGCGACGACCGAGGGTTCATCCAGCACGATGCCCTTGCCGCGGACGTAGATCAGCGTATTGGCGGTACCAAGGTCGATCGCCATATCGCTGGAAAAGTAACTGCGCAGGAATCCGAACATGGGAGCTCAGCTAGATTCAGGAGTGGGGAGGCATGCTGCGGGAACGCCGACGCCGCCTCGACTGACAGGAGGCTGGCCCGACCGCAACGATTAAACCGTGAATTATAACTTATAATTTCCCCGGAAATAGCGCATAAATGCGGCCTATTCAAGCTTTGTAACGCCTTCGGCCTGTGCATACTGCCAGGTTCCCTTCCTCCGCTACGCCCTCGATTTTTTTCCGGTATTTCATGGCGCTCAACGAACAAGACGTGGCCCGCATCGCCCGGCTGGCCCTCATCGAACTGCCCCCCGACCAGCGTGGCCGGGCCCAGGCCGAACTCAACGGCATCCTGCACCTCATCGAGCGCTTGCAGGCCGTCGATACGCAGGGCGTCGAGCCGCTCGCGCATCCCCTGTCGGCCCACGAGGACATCACCCTGCGCCTGCGCGAGGACGCCGTCAGCGAGCAGGCCACCGAGGCGCGCCGCGCCGAACTGCTGGCCAACGCCCCCGAATCGGCCGACGGCCTGTTCCTGGTCCCGAAAGTAATCGAATAGTCATGACCCAATCCGCCCTGCATACCGAATTCGGCGGCATTGCCGCCTTGCGCGACGCCCTGGCCCGACGCCAGGTCAGCGCGGTCGAGCTGGCGCAAAGCGGCCTGGACGCCGCCCAGGCCGCCAGCGGCCTGAACGCCTTCCTGCACATCGACCCCGATCTCACGCTGGCGCAGGCCCGCGCCGCCGACGCCGCCCTGGCCGCCGGCACGGCCGGCCCGCTGGCGGGCATCCCCATCGCCCACAAGGACGCCTTCGTCACCCGCGGCTGGCGCACCACCGCCGGCAGCAAGATGCTGGCCGGCTATGCCAGCCCGTTCGACGCCACCGTGGTCGAGCGCCTGGCCGAGGCCGGCGCGGTATCGCTGGGCAAGCTGAACTGCGATGAGTTCGCCATGGGCTCGGGCAACGAGAACTCGGCCTACGGCCCGGTGCGCAACCCCTGGGACACCCGGGCGGTGCCCGGCGGCTCGTCGGGCGGCTCGGCCGCCGCGGTGGCCGCCCGCCTGGTGGCCGCGGCCACCGGCACCGACACCGGCGGCTCGGTGCGCCAGCCCGCCGCCCTGTGCGGCGTCAGCGGCATCAAGCCCACCTACGGCACGGTGTCGCGCTACGGAATGATCGCCTTCGGCTCCAGCCTGGACCAGGCCGGCCCGCTGGCGCCCAGCAGCCGCGACCTGCTCGAACTGCTGGACGTCATGACCGGCTTCGACCCGCGCGACGCCACCAGCCTGCAGGCCTGCGACGGCCAGGCCAACGAAAGCGGCCGGGTGCGCCGCGGCCACGACGCCGCCCAGGCCGGCTACGACGCGGCCGGCAGCCAGCCGCTCAAGGGCCTGCGCATCGGCGTGCCGCAGGAATACTTCGGCGCGGGCCTGGCCCCCGACGTGGCCGCCGCGGTCGACGCCGCCCTGGCGCAGTTCGAACAGCTGGGCGCGGTACGCGTGCCCGTGTCGCTGCCGCGCACCGAACTGGCCATCCCCGCCTATTACGTCATCGCGCCCGCCGAGGCCTCGAGCAACCTGGCGCGCTACGACGGCGTGCGCTACGGCCACCGCGCCGCCCAGTACGGCGATCTCAACGAGATGATCAGCCGCTCGCGCGCCGAAGGCTTCGGCGACGAAGTCAAGCGCCGCATCCTGATCGGCACCTACGTCCTGTCGCACGGCTACTACGATGCCTACTACCTGCAGGCGCAGCGCCTGCGCCGCCTGATCGCCCAGGACTTCCAGCGCGCCTTCGCCGACCAGTGCGATGTCATCATGGGGCCGGTGTCGCCCACCGTCGCCAAGAACATCGGCGACAACCGCGACGACCCGACCGCCGACTGGCTGGCCGACGTCTACACGCTGGGCGTCAGCCTGGCCGGCCTGCCGGCCATGTCCGTGCCCTGCGGCTTCGGCGGCCAGGACGGCCGCCGCCCCGTGGGGCTGCAGATCATCGGCAATTACTTCGACGAAGGCCGCTTGCTGGCCTTGGCCGACCGCTATCAACAAGTCACCGACTGGCACCAGCGCGCGCCGGTTTCGCAGGACGCCTGACCATGAACTGGGAAATCGTCATCGGCCTGGAAACGCACACCCAGCTTTCCACCGACTCCAAGATCTTTTCGGGTAGCAGCACGCGCTTTGGCGCCGCCCCCAACACGCAGGCCAACGCGGTCGACCTGGCGCTGCCCGGCAGCCTGCCGGTCATGAACCGCGGCGCCGCCGAACGCGCCATCCTGTTCGGCCTGGCCGTGGGCGGCAAGGTCGCGCCGCGCTCGGTGTTCGCCCGCAAGAACTACTTCTACCCCGACCTGCCCAAGGGCTACCAGATCAGCCAGTACGAGCTGCCGGTGGTCGAAGGCGGCACGCTCTCGTTCTTCGTCGGCGAGGAAGAAAAAACCGTCAACCTGACGCGCGCCCACCTGGAAGAAGACGCCGGCAAGTCGCTGCACGACGAATTCAGCCTGGCCAGCGGCGCGCCGGCCAGCGGGATCGACCTCAACCGTGCCGGCACCCCCTTGCTGGAAATCGTCACCGAGCCCGAAATGCGCTCGGCCGCCGAGGCCGTAGCCTATGCGCGCGCCCTACACAGCCTGGTGGTCTGGCTGGGCATCTGCGACGGCAACATGCAGGAAGGCTCGTTCCGCTGCGACGCCAACGTCTCGGTACGCCCGGTGGGCCAGAAGGAATTCGGCACCCGCACGGAAATCAAGAACGTCAACTCGTTCCGCTTCCTGGAACGCGCCATCCTGTTCGAGGCGCGCCGCCAGATCGAACTGATCGAGGATGGCGGCACCGTGGTGCAGGAAACCCGCCTGTACGACGCCGACCGCGACGAAACCCGCAGCATGCGCAGCAAGGAAGACGCGCACGACTACCGCTACTTCCCGGACCCCGACCTGCCGCCGCTGGTCATCGGCCAGGACTGGGTCGACGCGGTGCGCGCCGGCATGCCCGAACTGCCGACCGCCCAGCGCGCCCGCTTCGAGGCCGACTACGGCCTGCCCGCCTACGATGCCGCGCAACTGACCGTCAGCCGCGCCATGGCCGACTACTTCGAGGCGGTGGCGCGCGCCCTGCCGGCCGGCCAGGCCAAACTGGCCGCCAACTGGATCATGGGCGAAGTCGCGGCCACCCTGAACCGCGAAGAGAAGGACATCGACGCCGCGCCCGTATCGGCAGCCGCCCTGGCGACCCTGATCAACCGCATCATCGACGGCACGATTTCCAACAAGATCGCCCGCGACGTGTTCGCCGCCATGTGGGCGGGCGAAAACGGCGGCGACGCGGACGCCATCATCGCGGCGCGCGGCCTCAAGCAGATCAGCGACAGCGGCGCCATCGGCGCCATGATCGACGAAGTCCTGGCGGCCAACCCCGCCATCGTCGAGGAATACCGGGCCGGCAAGCAGAAAGCCTTCAACTCGCTGGTCGGCCAGATCATGAAGGCCGCCAAGGGCAAGGCCAACCCCCAGCAGGTCAACGAGCTGCTGAAGGAAAAGCTAGGCTGATCCCTCGGGAGCCTGTCCCCGCGGGGACAGGCTCCCGCTGACTGGAATGCCCGCCCCTGCAGGGACAGGCCCATGATCCGCGCCTACACCCCGTACTTGCTCCGGTACGCCTGCACCGCCGCGCGGTGCTCGGCGAACTGGGCGTCGTCTTGCAGCAGGGTCATGATGTCGGCCAGGGAGGCGATGCTGACCACCGGGATGCCGTAGGTGCGCGCCACGTCCTGCACGGCGGAATGCGGCGACAGGGCGTCGTCGGGACCGGCGCGTTCCATGCGGTCCAGGGCGATCAGCACCGCGGCGGGCTCGGCGCCGGCGGCGCGGATGATCTCGACCGATTCGCGCACCGAGGTGCCGGCGGTGATGACGTCGTCGATGATGACGACCTTGCCCGTCAGCGGCGCGCCCACCAGGGTGCCGCCTTCGCCGTGGTCCTTGGCTTCCTTGCGGTTGAAGGCGAACGGCACGTCGCGCCCGGCCATGGCGGCGTGCCCGGCCAGCGCCACCGACGTAGCGGTGGCCAGCGGGATGCCCTTGTAGGCCGGGCCGAACAGCATATCGAACGCCACGCCGGAATCGACCAACGCCTGCGCGTAGAAGCCGGCCAGCGCGCCGACCGAGCGGCCCGAATTGAACAGGCCGGCGTTGAAGAAATAGGGACTGATACGGCCGGACTTGACCTTGAAGCTGCCGAAACGCAGCACGCCCTCGTCGAGGGCAAAACGGACAAAATCAGCGGCGGTAGAGGCGGAGGCGGACATACGTGCGATGGGCGAAATGGCAAACCCCGCCATTATCCGCGAATCGGCCTGGCGGCGCAGCGGCGGCGCGCCTCGGTTAAAGTTTCATTCTTGCGCCGGCCCGCAAGGGGCCGCGATGACCGATTCAGGAGCCAGCCTTGCTGCGTATCACCTCGCTCAACCTCAACGGTATCCGTTCCGCCTTCCGCAAGGGCCTGCAGCCCTGGATGACCGCCCACAACGCCGATGTGCTGTGCCTGCAGGAGATCAAGGTCTCGCATGACGACCTGACCGACGAGCTGCGCCACCCGCCTGGCTATACGGGTCACTTCCACCACGCCGAGAAAAAGGGCTACAGCGGCGTGGGCATGTACCTGCGCGCCGGCGCCGAACGCGTGGTGGCCGGCTTCGATTGCGAGGAGTTCGACGCGGAAGGCCGCATCCTGCGCGCCGACTGGAAGGATCTGTCGGTCATCAGCGCCTACCTGCCCTCGGGTTCAAGCGGCGACGAGCGCCAGCAGGCCAAGTACCGCTTCCTGGACCAGTTCGGCCCATGGCTGGACGGCCTGATGGCCGAGCACAGGAAGACCGGACGCGAATTCGTCATCTGCGGCGACTGGAACATCGCCCACAAGGAAATCGACCTGAAGAACTGGAAGGGCAACCAGAAGAACTCGGGCTTCCTGCCCGAGGAGCGCGCCTGGCTGACCGAGGTGTTCGACCGGCGCGGCTTCGTCGACGTCTTCCGCAAGCTGGACGAGCGCGCCGACCAGTACACCTGGTGGAGCAATCGCGGCCAGGCCTGGGCCAAGAACGTAGGGTGGCGCATCGACTACCAGATCGCCACCCCGGGTATCGCCGAACGCGCGCGCGCCACTTCCATCTACAAGGACGAGCGGTTTTCCGACCATGCGCCGCTGACGGTGGACTACGACATCGCCCTGTAACACGGTTGTGATGCGTAAAGGCCTCAAAAAATAATAGGGACACATAAAGGCGAAAATTTCTTCGCCGACCCAGGCGGGGCCTGCCACGAAGATGGCGCAACGCCGCAAATTATGATTACGCCCCACGGGAAGGCGCGCCAAACAAATGGGGACATAGCTGTATAGCCCCATTTCATGCGCTTCTCGGAAAATATTCGCCTGTCATGGCCGGCAGGCGAATCACCGCTCGCATTAATGCGCCCCCAATAATCACTCCTTCCGGCAAGCCGCGCCAGCACAGGCTTTGCGGCCGATTCCGGCTTTTCGTCCGACGAATTTTGGCCCACAATTGCGCACCAAAAGTGTGCAACCGCGCACCACTTCTCTACGCTTTTGCACCGCAACACAACGCGCTGCACCATCGCATTGCCAGGAGGCAGTATCTTGAAATTGCAGAGTCTGGACGGCTTCCTGCGCCGGGTTGCCGCGCGCGATCCGCAACAAGCCGAATTCATGCAGGCAGTCCAAGAGGTCATGCTGAGCCTCTGGCCCTTCATCGAGAAGCACCCGCATTACGCCGAGCACGCCCTGCTGGAACGCCTGGTCGAGCCCGAACGCGTGATCCAGTTCCGCGTCTGCTGGACCGATGACCAGGGCCAGGCCCAGGTCAACCGCGCCTTCCGCATCCAGCACAGCTCGGCCATCGGCCCCTTCAAGGGCGGCATGCGCTTCCACCCGACGGTCAATCTGTCGGTGCTGAAGTTCCTGGCTTTCGAACAAACCCTGAAGAACGCGCTGACCACCCTGCCCATGGGCGGCGGCAAGGGCGGCTCCGACTTCGACCCCAAGGGCAAATCGGACGCCGAGGTGATGCGTTTCTGCCAGGCGCTGATGCTGGAACTGCACCGCCACCTGGGCCCGGACACCGACGTGCCCGCCGGCGATATCGGCGTGGGCGCGCGAGGTCGGCTTCATGGCCAGCATGATGAAAAAGCTGTCGAACTCGGCGGCCAGCGTATTCACCGGCAAGGGCCTGTGCTTCGGCGGCAGCCTGATCCGCCCCGAAGCCACCGGCTACGGCACGGTCTATTTCGCGCAGGAAATGCTGCAACGCGCCGGCCTGTCTTTCGACGGCATGCGCGTGTCGGTGTCGGGCTCGGGCAACGTGGCCCAGTACGCGATCGAGAAAGCCATGGCGCTGGGCGCCAAGGTCGTCACGATCTCGGACTCGTGCGGCACGGTCATCGACGAGGCCGGCTTCACGCACGAGAAGCTGCTGGCCCTGATGCACATCAAGAACGACCTGCGCGGCCGCCTGGACACGTACGCCAGCCAGTTCGGCCTGCGCTACGAGGCCGGCGTGCGCCCCTGGCACGTGCCGGTGGATGTCGCCCTGCCGTGCGCCACCCAGAACGAGCTGGACGAAAACGACGCCCGCACGCTGATCCGCAACGGCGTGAAGTGCGTGGCCGAAGGCGCCAACATGCCCGCCACCCTGGACGCCGCCAAGGCTTTCATCGCGGCCGAAGTGCTGTACGCGCCGGGCAAGGCCAGCAACGCCGGCGGCGTGGCGGTGTCGGGCCTGGAAATGAGCCAGAACTCGGCCCGCCTGCCCTGGACGCGCGAACAGGTGGACGCGCGGCTGCATGCCATCATGCGCGATATCCACGAAAACTGCGTGCGCCACGGCCACGGCGCGGGCAACTACGTCAACTACGTGGATGGCGCCAACATCGCCGGCTTCGTCAAGGTCGCCGACGCCATGCGCCAGCAAGGCCTGTACTGATGCAGGACCGCGCCGCCGCGCCCTGGCGCGGCGGCGTCAATGCCAGTCGCCGCGGTAGACGAACTTCGGCATCTGCCAGTTGAAGCGCAACGCCAGCAGGCGAAACGCCAGCCCGACGGCCAGCGCGACGGGCACCGACACGCTGGCGGACACGCCCTGGCCGTACATGGCCAGGTACAGGCCGCCGGTCACTGCCGAAACGCTGGCGTAGAGTTCGCTGCGAAACAGCAGCGGAATGTCGTTGCACAGCACGTCGCGCAATACGCCGCCGGCGCACCCGGTGATCATGCCGCTGACCAGCACGATGGTCAGCGGCATTTCCATTTGTTGGGCCACCTGGCAGCCGATGATGGTGAACGCCACCAGGCCGATGGCGTCCAGCAGCAGGAACAGGCTGCACAGGCGCCGCAGCGCGCGCGCCCCCAGCGCCGTCAGCAGCGCGGCGCCGGCCGTCATCCACAGGTATTCGGGATGGGCCACCCAGCTCAGCGGATAATGGCCCAGCAGCACGTCGCGCAGCGACCCGCCGCCCAATGCCGTGACACAGGCGATCACGCACACGCCGACCCAATCCATGTCGCGCCGCCCGGCGGCCAGCGCCGCCGTCATGGCCTCGGCCACGATGGCCACCAGGTAGAGCGTGTACAACAGCAGGACGGACGGATCTGGCGGCATGGCGGCGGCGCGGACGAAAAGATGGACAACGCTGGCATTGTATTGACAACGCCGCCGGCCCGGCTGGGCCGTACCGCCCGCTTGACCGCGATCAAGACGCCTGGCCCGCCTGTGCGGGACAATGGACGCTCCATCCTGCCGGCAAGCCCCGTGCGGGAACCAGGCCGCGACCACTACCAGGAGACGCCGCATGCAAGCCCAGACCGCCCCCATCCTGCTTGCCACCGACCTGAGCGCGCGCAGCGACCGCGCGCTGGACCGGGCCCTGATGCTCGCCGCGCAGGCGCAGACCAGCCTGGTCGCGCTGCACATCATGGAACCCACCAATGCGCCGCTGACCACGCCGGTGTGGCGCCGGCTGAGCGCCGACCACAAGCAACTGGCCGAACGCCGGCTGGCCGAGGACCTGGCCGACGCCCCCGTTCCCACCTCGGCGGTGGTGCGCAGCGGCGAAACCGTGCCGCTGATCCGCGAGACGGCCGAGCACTTCGGCTGCTCGCTGATCGTGACCGGCATCGCGCGCGAATCCACCCTCAGCCGCCTGCTGCTGGGCACCACGGTCGAGCGCCTGGCGCGCCAGGCCAGCCAGCCCGTGCTGGTGGTCAAGGCGCGGCCGCGCAAGCCATACCGCGACGTGGTCGTGGCCACCGACTTCTCCGAGGGCTCGCGCCAGGCCCTGGTGGCCGCCCTGCGGGTGGCCGGCGACGCCCCGCTGACCCTGTTCCACGCCTATGACGTCCCGTTCGGCAAGGACGCGCCCGAAGACGCGGTGGTGCGCCGTTTCTACAACGGCGCGGCCCAGAAGGCGCGCGCCTTCCTGGACGGCACGCCGGAGCTGGCCGGACGCCCCGCGCCCGAGCTGGTGCTGGAAAGCGGCCAGCCCGAGACGCTGCTGTCGGAGTACGTATTCAACCGCCGCTGCGACCTGGCGGTGACCGGCACCCACGGCTTGACCGGCATCCTGCGCACCGCCATCGGGAGCGTGGCCGAGAAACTGCTGGAAGCCCTGCCCTGCGACGTGCTGATCGTGCGGCAGACCGGCACGGCCGGCGACTGATCCGCGCAGGGGTGCCTGTGCCGCAGGGGTGCCTGTCCCCGCTGGGACAGGCACCCTGTCATACGCCAAGACGGTATCCGTCCCCGCGGGGACAGGCGCCTATCCGCCGGCCTGCGCCGCGAAGCGCCGGAACTCCTCCTGCAGGAACTCCACGGCGACGCGCACCTTGGCGGAATTCTCCAGCCGCGACGGATAGACGGCCCAGATGTTGGCATCCTGGCGCCACGGCGCCAGCAACGGCACGAGCAGTCCGTCGCGCAACAGCGGCGCGACGTCCCAGTGCGAGCGCAGCACGATGCCGCGCCCGTCCACCGCCCAGCGCACGGCGATCTCGCCGTTGTTGGCCGATAGCGGCCCGGTTACCTTGATGGTGCGGTTTTCGGCGCCGGCGCGCAGCGTCCAGACCCCGAACGGGTGATCGCGCTCCTTGATGACCAGGCAGTCGTGGCCGGCCAGTTCCTCGGGCGTGCGGGGCGTTCCCCGGCGCGCCAGGTAGTCCGGCGCGGCGCACAGCAGGCGGTGATTGTCCGCCAGCCGCCGCGCGATCAGGTGCGGGGCGATATCGTCGCCCACCCGCACATCCAGGTCGAACCCCTCGCTGGCCACGTCGACCAGGCGGTCGAACACTTCCAGCCGCACCTGCAGCGCGGGAAAGCGCTCGACCAGGCGCGACAGCATCGGACCCACCACGTTGCGCCCGAAGCCGAAGCTGCAGCTCACGCGCAGCAGGCCGCGCGGCACCGCGCGGGTGGCGGCCACCTCCTGCATGAGCTGGTCCACGTTGTCGAGCACCCGCTGCGCCCACAGGAAGACCCGCTCGCCTTCGCGGGTGACGCTGACCCTGCGGGTGGTGCGATGCAGCAGCCGCACGCCCAGCACCCCTTCCAGCACCCGCAGGCGCTTGCTGACATAAGCGGTGGACACGCGCAGTTCCTCGGCCGCCGCGGCAAAGCTGGACAGGCGCGCCACGTGCAGGAATACGCGCAGGTCTTCGTTGGCCGGGATATTACTCACGATTCGTTGATGATCAATTCACAATTGACTCATTGTAGTCATTACGTCAACACTGGAAAATGGCCGGCATCGTCTTTTCCCGTCCGGAGCCCGCTCATGTCTTCCCCACGTACTTATCGCATCGCAGCCATCGCCGGGGACGGCATCGGACGCGAAGTCATGCCCGAAGGACTGCGCGTGGTGCGCGCCGCCGCCCGCCGCTTCGGCCTGGACCTCGATATCGTCACCTTCGACTGGGCCCATTGCGACTATTACCGCGAGCACGGGCAGATGATGCCCGACGACTGGAAAGCGCAACTGGCCGGCATGGACGCGATTTACTTCGGCGCGGTGGGCTGGCCCGCAACCGTGCCCGACCACGTGTCGCTGTGGGGCTCGCTGCTGAAGTTCCGCCGCGAATTCGACCAATACATCAATCTGCGGCCGGTGCGCCTGTTCGAGGGCGTGCCCTGCCCCCTGGCGGGCCGCCAGCCCGGCGATATCGACTATCTGGTCGTGCGCGAGAACACCGAGGGCGAGTACACCTCGGCGGGCGGCGTCATCTACGAAGGCACCGAGCGCGAAATCGTCATCCAGGAGTCGGTGTACTCGCGCTACGGCGCCGACCGCGTGCTGCACTACGCCTATGCGCTGGCCGACAGCCGCCCGCGGCGGCGCCTGACGGTGGCCACCAAGTCCAACGGCATCGCCATCAGCATGCCGTGGTGGGACAAGCGCGCCGACGCCGTCGGCCAGCAGTATCCCGGCGTGGCGGTGGACAAACAGCACATCGACATCCTGTCGGCGCGCTTCGTGCTGCAGCCGGACCGCTTCGACGTGGTGGTGGCCTCCAACCTGTTCGGCGACATTCTCTCGGACCTGGGCCCGGCCACCACGGGCACCATCGGCCTGGCGCCCTCGGCCAACCTCAATCCCGAACGGAAGTTTCCGTCGCTGTTCGAGCCGGTGCACGGCTCGGCGCCGGACATCTACGGCCAGAACATTGCCAACCCGGTCGCCATGATCTGGTCCGGCGCCCTGATGCTGGATTTCCTGACCGAAGGCGCCGGCGCCGGACGCGCCGCGCACGACGCCATCGTGGCGGCCATCGAACAGGTGCTGGCCCACGGCCCGCGCACGCGCGACCTGGGGGGCACGGCCTCGACCGATGCCATGGGCGAGGCCATCGCCGCCCGGCTGGCGGCCTGAGGCCTGGCCGGCCGTCGCCGGCTGGCCGGGCCCGCCTGGACGCTAGGCGCCCACCAGCACCGCCCGCGCGGCATCGACGGGGGCATCGCCTTCCATGATGACGATGCCGCCCTGGCCGGCCGCGGCCGTGGCGTGCGGCCCCGCCGGCTGGCGCAGCGGCGCGATCATGGTGCCGGCGGCCTTGCCGTCCGCGCTGGTCCGGAAACTGGCCACCGGCGCCTTCACCCCGTTCAGATAGACGTTGTAGACGGTCTCGGCCTTCAGGCCGAACAGGTTGACCTCCAGCGCGTCGACCACGCCCAGGTTGCGCAACACGACGAACCCGCGTCCCTGCTTGCCGACCGGCTTGAGCGCGATGTTGACCGGATCGCCATTGACGCGCGGCACGAGATTCTGGTCGCCTCGCCCTTGCTCGACGACGCCCGACACGAAAGCCAGGGCCTGCGGCGCCTGGCCCACGGGTACGCGCGACGACCTTGTTGCTGGCCGTATCGATGACGTCGAGCGCGTCGCCGTTCTCCAGGCCGACGTAGACGCGGCTGCCGTCATCGGAGGTCCAGATGCCATGCGGCAACGCGCCGGTGGGGATGGTGGCGACCAGCTTCGCGGGCTTGTCGGTGGTGTACACCTTGACCGCGTTTTCCCCGCCGATCGTGACATACGCATAAGTCTTGCCGGCCACCGGCGCGAAGGCGATGTGGTTGGTAATGAAACCGGTGTCCATGACGCCCGTGACCTGCAGCGACTTCGTGTCGATGCGCGTGACCTTGCCCACGTCCTTGTGCGTCATCCAGATCTCGCTGTTGTCCGGCGTGATCTGCAGGAACGGTGAAAACGGGCTGACGACGTCGATCTTCTTGACGATCTTGTGCGACTTGACGTCGATCACGTCTACCGAAGGCGTGAAGCTGGACACGACGAAAGCCAGCTTGCCGTCCGGATGGAAGATCACCATTCCCGGCCCGAGGTTGGTCTGGATGCGGTCGGTCTCCTTGAAGGTCTGGGGGTCGATGACGGAGATGTAGTCTTCGCCGCGCACCACGACCCAGGCCTGCTTGCCGTCCATGGTGAAGAACCCTTCGTGCGGCGAACGCCCCAGATAGGTGATGCCCTTGACCTTGTTGGTGGCCGTGTCGATGAAGGTCGCCGAGTTGGAGCCGTTGGAGACGACCAGCAAGGTCTTGTGGTCGGGCGAAAAGCCCATGCCGTGCACATTGATCTGGCCCTTGTACAGCGGCGAGAGCAGGTCCGGCCGCGCGTTGCCAAGCCGGATCTGACCAAGCAGCGTATTGGTCGAAGGATCGACCACCGAAACCGTGTTGCTGTTCTGGTCGGCGGTATAGACGCGATCGTGCGCGCTGGGCAGCGACCAGGCGGCGCCCGCGTGCAGGGCCAGCGCCGCCAGGGCGCAGAGGGAAGAGGTTTTTTTCATGCGGATCTCACCTGTTTGTGTAATGCGGAATGGAAAGCCCCGGGGCCGGCAAACCCCGTCGAGCCGCAAACCCTATTTGCCGGCCGCCACGGCGTGGCGGTCCAGCCATGCCTGCATGACACGGATTTCGTTCTGCTGCTCCGTGATGATGCCCAGCGCCAGGTTGCGCACCTCGGGGTCCTCGGTGTAGAGCAGGACCGCCTTGGCCATGTCGACCGCGCCCTGGTGGTGCGGCATCATCATGGTCATGAAGTCATGGTTGGACTGGCCATTCATGGGCGCGCGCAGCATGCCCTCGTCCATGACCGCCATGGCGTCGTCCATCAGCGCAGAGAACGGCTTGGCGGTGCTGGCGACGAAGACCGGCGGGGCCTTGGCCGCGCCGGCGGCCGGCGCGGATGGGTCCGCGCCATGATGGCCGCCGTGCGCGCTGGCGTATCCGCCGGCCAGGCATAGCAGCAGCGCGGCGACGCTACGCCCCGCGCCCGCGTGAAACGGGCCTTTCAACAAGAGTTGCATGAACGTGCTCCAGAAAAAAACGAAGGATCAGGCCTGCGATCGCGCGCCGAAGGCCCGCGATCCCAGTCCATCGTAGGGACGGGGCGCTATCGGCAGCATGGCTTTTGCATGACATTTGCGTCATGAACCGCGAGCATCGAATTGCTAACATGAACGCTCATCGGCGGAGCGTGCTATGGCTATCCTCGTCATCGAAGACGACCTCAAGACTGGCGACTACCTGAAGAAAGGCTTGCTGGAATCCGGCTATTCCGTGGATCTCGCCCGCAATGGCATCGACGGCCTGCACCGCCTGCGCGAGCAGCGCTACGACGTGCTGGTGCTCGATGTCATGCTGCCGGGCAAGGACGGCTGGCAGGTCATCGAAGAGGTACGCCAGGACTCCGACGTGCCGGTCATCTTCCTGACGGCGCGCGACCATGTCGCCGACCGCATCCGGGGCCTGCGGCTGGGCGCCGACGACTACCTGGTCAAGCCGTTCTCCTTCGCCGAGCTGGTGCTGCGCATCCAGACGATGCTGCGGCGCGGCGCGGCGCGCGCGGCCGAAACGCTGCAGGTCGCCGACCTGCGGCTCGACCCGGTGCGGCGCAAGGTCACCCGCGGCGGCGCCAGCATCGTCCTCACCAACAAGGAGTTCATGCTCCTGCACCTGCTCATCAGAAGGCAGGGCGAAGCCCTGTCGCGCACCATCATCGCCTCCGAAGTCTAGGACATGAACTTCGACAGCGACACCAACGTGGTGGACGTGGCCATCAAGCGCCTGCGCGCCAAGGTCGACGCCCCGTTCCCCCTCAAGCTGATCCAGACCGTGCGCGGCATCGGCTACGCCCTGGCGGAGCAGCCTTGAGGCGCTGGACGCTGGATTCGCTCACGGTACGCACCGCGCTGTCGTTCGCCGTGGTGTCCTGCCTGGTCGTGTCGGGGCTGGGCCTATACCTGTACTCCTCCGCCAGGCAGGCGCTGGAGACGCGCGCCGACTACACCCTGGTGGGCCGGGTCGAGCGCTTTCGCAACATGCTGCACGACCTGTACAACATCCGGCAGATGGAGCAGCGTCCCGCGCTGTTCGAAAGCATGCTCGGCAACGAGCGGGACGTGCGCATCTTCCGCCGCCTGGGCGAAGCGCCCTTCATTGCCGTCAATCCCGACGGCATGGCGCCGCCGCCGATGACGCCGGTGCCGGTGGGCCGGGACATCACCATCGAATCGCTGCACAGCGGGGAACGCCCCGATGGCGTGCGGGTGCGATGGGTGTCCGCCCTGGCCGAGATCGGCGAGGACGGCGGCACGGTCGAAGTCACGGCCGCCTACGTCATGAAGCAGGAGTCGAACATGCTGTCGGCATACCTGCTGCGCGTGGTCGTCGCCATCGTCCTGACCACCCTGCTGACGGCGCTGATCGGCTACGCGCTGCTGGTGCGCGGGTTCAGGCCGCTGGCGGCGATGAGCGCGCGCGCCACCGAGATCTCGCCGGCCAACCTGGCGGCGCGCCTGCCGGAACGCGACGCGCCGTCGGAGCTGCGCGGGCTTGCGCGCCAGTTCAACGCCATGCTGGACCGCCTGCAGGCGGGCTACGAGCACCTGTCGCAATTCTCGGCCGACCTCGCGCACGAGATCCGCACGCCGGTCAATGTGCTCATGGGGCAGACCCAGGTCGCCTTGCGCCAGCCGCGCGGCGCCGACGAGTACGAGCTGTTGCTGGAGTCCAATCTGGAAGAGCTGGCCCGCCTGGCGCATATCGTCGAGAACATCCTGTTCCTGTCGCGCGCCAACCACGACGGCGCGGCCGTCGAGTACGCGTGGCTGGCGCAATCGGCCGAACTGGCGAAGATCGCCGAATACTTCGAAGGACCGGCGCAGGAGCGCGGCATGCGCTTTGCCATCGAGGCCAGCGGCCAATGCCGGGCCAACCCCATCATGTGACGGCGCGCCGTCAACAATCTGGTGGTCAACGCCGTGCGCTACGGGCACCCGGACAGCTGCATTCTGCTTCGGGCCGGCACCGACGCCAACGGCGCGACGATCGTGGTGGAGAACATGGGCGCGCCGGTCTCGCAGGAGGAGGCCGACCGGATGTTCGGCCGCTTCTACCGCAGCGACAAATCCCGCACCGCCAGCACGGAATCGAACGGCCTGGGCCTGGCGATCGTCAGCGCCATCATGCGCATGCACGGCGGCAGCGCCAGCGCCACCGCGCTCGACGATGGGCGCATCCGCTTTACGCTACGTTTTCCGCCGGGCCCGGCCGCCCCCGCCTGAAGCCGGCGGCGCCTCGGACTCCCGCAGCAAGGTCCAGAGGCGGTCTATGGCCTCGGGATAATTCGAATGCGTATTGCGGTACAGGCCCAGCTGCAGCGTCACGGGCTGCAGGTACTCCTCGCGCGCATCGAGCATGACCAGCGCGCCGGCCTTCACCTCCCGCTCGATCAGGCTCAGCGGCAGCCAGGCCATGCCCAGCCCCGCCAGGACCATCTCCTTGACCCCGGCGAGAAACACCGATTCGTGGACGATCTCGACCTTGCAGTGCTGCAGCAGCGCCGTGAACGACTGCTCGTACATGACGCGTCCCAGGAAGCTGTCGGGCGGAAACGCCAGCAGGCTCAGCGGCTTGCCGCGCCGCGGCGCATGCAAGGCGCGGCCGTTCCTGGCCGGCGCGCTCAACGGCACCAGGACCTCCTGCCCTACCGGCAGGCGCAAGTGCGCCGGGACCAGCCGGTACAAGGCGTCGTTCCTCTCCTCCATGCACAGCAGCAGGTCGGCCTCGCCGCGCAGGAACAGCGCCACGCAATCGTCGCGGTTCTCCGAGCGCACGCTGAACTCGATGCGCGGGCTGTCCTGCTCGCCGAGCAGCGTCAACAAGGCGGGCAGCCGCGACATGGTCAGGGAATGCTGGGTCGCCAGCACGAGGCGCGCCAGGCCGTTCTGCTCGGACTGCATGCGCGTGCGCAGCTGCGCCATGTCGCGCAGCAGCATGCGGAAACCCGGGATATGGCGCTGCGCGACAGGCGTCAGGCGCAGCGTGGGGCTGCGCCGGTCGATCAGCTCCAGGCCCAGCCACCCTTCCAGCTGCTGTATGCGGCGCGAGAAGGCCGGCTGCGTGACGTTGCGCAATGCCGCGGCCCGGGAGAACGTCCCCGCGTCGACCAGGGTCAGGAAGTCTTCTATCCACAGTTGTTTCATCGCATGGCCTTTCTTGTGCGCAGACCCGTTATGCAAAAAAAGTATGCGGCGCTAAGAACATAGCATTGGGCAGCGCGGCGGGCCCATGCCTAAGATGACCAGCACTGTCCATCCCGCACTGTCCATCCCGGAGCCGAAGATGCTACATCTTGCCAAGTTTCCCCGCATAAAACTCGGGCACTTCCCCACCCCGCTCGAATTCATGCCCAACCTGACCCGCCACCTGGGCGGACCGAACCTCTACATCAAGCGCGACGACTGCACCGGCCTGGCCACCGGCGGCAACAAGACGCGCAAACTGGAGTTTCTGGTGGCCCAGGCCGTTGCGCAAGGGGCGGATACGCTGATCACCCAGGGCGCCGTCCAGTCCAACCACGCGCGCCAGACCGCCGCGGCCGCCGCGCGCGTCGGCATGAAGTGCAAGATCCTCCTGGAAGAGCGTGTCCCGCATCCGGACGATGACTACTCCCACTCCGGCAACGTCATGCTCGACGGCCTGATGGACGGCGAGATCGTCGCGCGCCTGCCCGCCGGCACCGACATGCAGCAGGCCATGGAAGACCTGGCCCGCGAACTGGCCGGGCGCGGCAGCAAGCCCTACGTCATCGCCGGCGGCGGCTCGACCCCGGTCGGCGCGCTGGGATACGTGGCCTGCGCGCAGGAGCTGCTGCACCAATCGTTCGAAACCGGGCTGCGCATCGATCATGTCGTGCACGCGACCGGCAGCGCCGGCACGCAGGCCGGGCTGGTGGTCGGGCTGCGCGCCGGCAACAGCGGCATTCCGGTCTACGGCATCAGCGTGCGGGCGCCCAAGCCCAGGCAGGAAGAAAACGTCTGGAAGCTGGTGCAGTCCACGGTCGATTACATGGGCCTGCCCGCCAGCGCGGTGGAGCGCGCCGACGTGGTGGCCAATTCCGACTACGTCGGCGAGGGATATGGCATCTCCACCGACGCGATGATCGAGGCGGTGCACATGACCGCCGCACTGGAAGCCATCCTGCTGGACCCCGTCTACTCGGGCAAAGGCATGGCCGGCCTGATCGGATTGATCCGTTCGGGTCATTTCAAGCAGGGCGAGAACGTAGTGTTCGTTCACACGGGAGGCGCAGTAGGCCTGTTCGGTTACCGCCGCGCATTCGAAGGCCTGCCTCCATTGGCCGCCTAGGCTGTCCATCCGGACAGCCTGGCATTCAACACAGGGGCGCCATCTCCTGATCGCGGCCGGCAGAGCCGCAGGCGCCCCACAGGAGACAAGAGAATGAAGATAAGTACGGTATTTTTTGCCGCGCTCGTCGGCGTCGCGGCAAGCGCGCCCGCCCATGCCGAGGGCCGGCTCGACAAGATCAAGTCCTCGGGCACCATCACCATCGGGCATCGCGACGCCTCCATCCCGTTTTCGTACCTGGACGACAAGCAGAAACCGATCGGCTACTCGATGGAAATCTGCGAGAAGGCGGTCGAGGCCATCAAGGCCAAGCTGGGCATGGCGCAGATCAAGGTCAACCTGGTGCCGGTGACCTCGTCGACGCGCATCCCGCTGGTGGCCAACGGCACCGTGGACCTGGTCTGCGGCTCCGCCACCAATACCGTGGAGCGCCAGCAGCAGGTCGCGTTCGCGCCGACCACCTTCGTGACCGCGACGCGCTTCGCGGCCAAGAAGTCCTCCAACCTCAAGAAGCTGGATGACATGAAGGGCAAGACCGTGGTCTCCACGGCCGGCACCAGCAATATCCGCTGGCTGACGCAGGCCAACGAAAAAGATGGCCTGGACATGCGCATCATCCCCACCAAGGACCACCCCGCCGCCATGCTGACGGTCGCCAACGGCCGGGCCGCCGCGTTCTTCATGGACGATGTGCTGCTGGCAGGGCTGGTCGCGACCGAGCGCAAGCCGGACGAGTGGATGATCAGCGAGGACACCTACACGGTGGAGCCCTACGCGCTGATCCTGCCCAAGGATGATCCCGCATTCAAGAAGGTGGTCGACGACACCGTGACCGGCATGATGCGCGATGGCAGCCTGGCCAAGCTGTACAAGAAATGGTTCGAATCGCCGATTCCGCCGCGCAACGTCAACCTGCACCTGCCGATGAGCGCGGCGCTGCAGCGCGTCATCGCGAATCCGACCGATTCGGCGGACCCTGCCACCTATCGTTGAGCGCGGACCCCCGCACGGCGGGAGCGCGGGCCGGGGCCAGCCCCGCGCCCCGCGCCCCGCGTCCCCGGACGCGGCGAACGCGGCAAATGCCGCGCTCGCCGCGTCCGCCGTGCCGTCCCGCCTGCGCAGCCTGGATACAACCATGAACTACAACTGGAATTGGCATATTTTTCTTGAGATGTCGCCGACCGGCGGCATCTATCTGGGCACGCTGCTGACCGGCATGGCGTGGACGCTCGGCACCGCGGCGCTGGCCTGGATCCTGGCGCTGGGCATCGGCATCGTGGTGGGCGTGGCCCGCACCACGCAGTCGAAATGGGCGCGCATCATGGGCGCCACGTACGTCGAGTTCTTCCGCAACATTCCGCTGCTGGTGCAGATGTTCCTCTGGTACTTCGTCGTGCCCGAAATCCTGCCGGTGCAGCTTGGCGACGCGATCAAGAGCATCCCGCCGCCATGGGGCATCTTCATCCCGGCGGTCCTGTGCCTGGGCTTCTACACCTCGTCGCGGGTGGCCGAACAGGTGCGCGCCGGCATCGAGTCGCGTCCGGCCGGGCAGCGCATGGCGGCCACCGCGCTGGGCATGCGGCCCAGCCAGGTGTACCGGTACGTGCTGCTGCCGACCTCGTTTCGCATCATCCTCCCGCCGCTGACCTCGGAACTGCTCAACCTCATCAAGAACACCTCGGTGGCATTCACCATCGACCTGCTCGAACTGGTCGGCGCGGCCCGCTCGATGCAGGAATTCAGCTTCCAGGTCTTCGAAGCCTTCGCCGGCGCGACGCTTTGCTACTTCCTGCTCAACCTGATCGTGCTGCGCGCAATGCGATACATTGAAACGCGGCTGGCGGTGCCGGGCTTCATCGGCCCCGTCTCCGCCACCACCAAACTGGCTCCGACATGAACGAATTCGACTTCGACGTCATAGGACGCTCCCTGGGATACCTGTTCCGCGACGGCATGGTGTTCACGCTCAAGCTGACGTTCCTGTCCACGGCCATGGGGCTGGCGCTGGGAACCCTGCTGGCGATGTGCCGCCTGTCGGGCATCAGGCCGCTGAGCGCGGCCGCCGCGTACGTGAACGGGCTGCGCGCCTTGCCGCTGATCCTGGTCATCTTCTGGTTCTACTTCCTGGTGCCCTACATAGGCGGCTGGCTGACCGGCGCCGGCAGGCCGCTGCAGGTGGGCGGCTTCACCTCGGCGCTGATCACCTTCACCCTGTTCGAGGCCGCCTACTTCTGCGAGATCATGCGCGCCGGCATCCAGTCCATTCCGCGCGGCCAGACCTCGGCCGCCTACGCCATCGGGCTCAATTACTGGCAGACGATGGCTTATGTGGTCCTGCCCCAGGCGCTGCGCAACATGGCGCCGGTCCTGCTCACCCAGACCATCGTCCTGTTCCAGGACACCTCGCTGGTCTACGTGCTGTCGCTAACCGACTTCCTGGGAGCGGGCATCAACGTCGCCCAGCGCGACAACCGGCTGGTGGAAATGTATCTCTTCGTCGCGGCGGTGTACTTCGTCATGAGCTTCGCGGCATCGCGATTCGTGCACTACCTGCAGCAACGCAACACCATGGCCGCGTAAGCGCGGCGAAGAACAGGACGTCACATGATAGAAATCAAGAATGTCAGCAAGTGGTATGGCACGACGCAGGTGCTCAATGACTGCGTGACCAGCGTGGCCAGCGGCGAAGTCGTGGTCGTCTGCGGCCCGTCGGGCTCGGGCAAGTCCACGCTCATCAAAACCGTCAACGGGCTGGAGGCCTTCCAGAAGGGCGAAATCATCGTCGACGGCGTTTCGGTGGGCGCGCGCGATACCGACCTGCCCCGCTTGCGCACCCGCATCGGTATGGTGTTCCAGGGGTTCGAGCTGTTTCCCCACCTGTCGGTCATGCGGAATCTGGTGCTGGCCCAGGTGAAAGTGCTCAAGCGTTCCGAGGAAGAGGCGCGCGCGCACGCCGTCGCCCTGCTCGAACGGGTCGGCCTGCAGGCGCACCAGCACAAGTTTCCCGGCCAGTTGTCCGGCGGGCAGCAGCAGCGGGTCGCCATCGCCCGCGCGCTGGCCATGCAGCCCATCGCCATGCTGTTCGACGAGCCTACCTCGGCCCTGGACCCGGAAATGGTCAACGAAGTGCTCGACGTGATGATCGACCTGGCGCGCGAGGGCATGACCATGATGGTGGTGACGCACGAGATGGGCTTTGCCCGCAAGGTCGCCGATCGCGTCATCTTCATGGACGCCGGCAGTATCGTCGAAGACTGTCGCAACGACGACTTCTTCCAGAACATGGATCAGCGCTCCCCGCGGGCGCGGCATTTCCTGTCCAAGATCATTTCCCACTGACCGCCATGCCTAGCGACGACGACACACAATTCGAGGGCCGCTTCCTGGGCGTGCTGGGCAGCATGGGGCCGATGGCCGGCGCCAGTTTCATGCAACGGCTGGTGGCGCTGACCGAAGCCGCCTGCGACCAGCAGCATGTACCGGCCATCCTGTGGAACGACCCGCGCGTGCCGGACCGGCCCGCCGGGCAATCCGGACAGGGCGCCGATCCGCTGCCGTGGATGCGCCACGGCATACGGCGGCTGGAGCAGGCCGGCGCCGCCGCGATCGCCATCCCCTGCAATACCGCTCACGTCTGGTATCCGCAACTGGCGCAATCGGCGAGCGTGCCCGTCCTGCATATCGTGGAGGCGGTGCTGGACGACCTGCGGCGCCAGGGCATCCATGCGGGCCGCGTCGGCCTGCTGGCTACCGCCACGACGTTGCGGCTGGGCCTGTACCAGCATGAAATGCTGGCGCAAGGCTACGAACCGGTCGTGCCGCCCGTCGACCTGATAGATGGCCTGTGCGCGCAATCGATACGCCTGGTCAAGCAGAACCTGCTGCCGCAGGCATTGCCGCCGGCGCTGGCGTGCATCGACAGCCTGCGCGCCATGGGCGTGGACGCCATCGTGCTGGGGTGTACGGAGTTGCCGCTGGCGCTGCCGCACGCGTTGCGCGCGGAACTGGGCGTCGCGATGACCGACTCGATCGACGCGCTGGCGCTGGCCGGGCTGGCCTGGTATCGCCGCGGCGGCTGAAGGTCCGGCCGCCGCCGCATCAGAAGATGTGGCGGATTCCCACCGCGGCGCCGATCTGCTTGTCGTCGCCCTGGATTTCGCCGGTGGCGGCGTCCTTGACCTTGTTGTAGTCGATGGTGCCGTAAACCTGCGTGCGCTTGGAGAGCGCGTACTCGGCCACGCCGACCAGCGCGTAGCGCTTGCCCTTGTCGCCTTCCTCGACCAGGTTCTTGCTGGTGTCGTAGTACGCGGCGCCCGTCAACGCCCAACGCGGCGTGGCCTGCCAGGTGACGCCGGCGAAATAGCCGTTGTCCTTGCGCTCCAGGCCGTTGTCCGGCAGGCTGGTATTGCCCATCACGGCATTGACGAAACCGGTCTCATCGCGGCCATTGAAGTAACCGATGAACACCTTGGCGGTCTCGAACTTGTACGAGGCGTTGAGGTTCCAGACGCGCTGCTGGTAGTCGGAGTTGCTGGCCGAGTGCGTCAGCATGTAGCCGCCGCCGATCGAGAACGGGCCGGTCGTATAGGACAGCGTGCCGCCATACTGTTCGCCCAGCTTGTGGTCCTCGAAGCTGTCGCTGAACGCATACGACAGGATCACGTCGAAACCGGCCAGCTTGTCGTTGCGATAGCGCACCGAGTTGGAGCTGCGCGCGCGCGACATCGCCACCGGCAGCCACGAGTTCTGCGCATAGTTGCCGACGGTCAGCGGGTCGTACGAATCGGCCAGGATCGTGAACAGGGGCGTGTCCTGGCGGCCCAGCGAGATCGCGCCGATCTCGCCGCCGTCCAGGCCGACGTAGGCATGGCGGTTGAAGAAGCTGTCGGGATCGGAGCGCTCGCCGTTCTGGACATTGAACCCGCTTTCCAGGCGGAAGAAGGCCTTCATGCCATCGCCCAGGTCTTCCACGCCGCGCAGGCCCCAGCGGCTGTTGGAGATGGCGCCGTTTTCCATCGACACGCGGCTGTTGCCGTTGTCGTTGCCGGTGCTCAGGTAGCGGACGCTGACATCGGCGATTCCGTACAGCGTGACACTGGTTTCGGCGTGGACCGTACCCACGAACATGCCTGCCAGCGCGACGGCTGGGATCAGTCGCTTCATTTTCCAGTCTCCTCTTTTTCGGACGTGAGTTGCCCGAATTGTTATCAATACCGCCACTGCGGGCGGCTTGCGCGGGTAGCGCAGGCCGTAACCTTAGCACCATCGCCACGCTCAGCGCGCGGTTTGGGCGTCCAGTTCGTCGATAACGTTGCGCCGCAGCCGCAACAGCCATAATCCGGGCAGCGCGATGAGGACGGTGACGATGAAAAAGCCCGGCCAGTCGAGCCACTCGACCAGCACCGGCGTCAGCGGCCCGGCCAGGTAGGTGCGGCCCACCGCGGCCAGCGCCGACAGCAGCGCGAACTGCGTGGCCGAGAACTGCTGGCGGCACATCGCCATCAGCAGCGCCACGAAGGAGGCCGTGCCCAGGCCGCCGCACAGGTTCTCGACGCCGACCGCCAGCCCCATCAGGTAGAGGTTCTTGGGGCTGACCGCGATCAGCCAGTAGCCCAGGTTGGAGACGGCCTGCAGCAGGCCGAACGCCATCAGCGAGCGGTACAGGCCCCAGCGCGTCATGATGGAGCCGCCGGCCAGCGCGCCGATGATGGTGGCGGCCAGGCCCAGCACCTTGTTGACGGTGCCGACCTCGGTGGCGCTGAACCCGGCGCCGCGCAGCAGGAAGGTGGTGGACAGCGCGCCGGCGAAGGCGTCGCCCAGCTTGTACAGGACGATCAGCAGCAGCATGTCGATGGCGCCGCGGCGGCTGAAGAACTCGCGAAAGGGTTCGACCACCGCCGCGCCGAGATCGCGCGGCGGGTTGGCCGGCCGCTCGGGCTCGGGCGCCCATAGCGTGCCCAGCGCGCACGCCAGCATCAGGCCGCCCATCAGCACATAGGTGTTGCCCCAGCCCAGCCAGCGATCGGCCACGATGAGCGCCAGGCCGCCGGAGACGATCATGGCCAGCCGGTAGCCCATGACCCGCATCGCGGCCCCGGCGCCGCGCTCTTCCTGGCGCAGCACATCGGTGCTGTACGCGTCGAAGGCGATGTCCTGCGACGCCAACAGGAAGGCCACCAGCACCGCCATCAGGGCCAGCGGCAGCAGGGCCGAGCCCGGCGACAGCATGCCCATCACCATGATGGCGGCGGCCAGCAGCACCTGGGTCAGCAGCATCCAGCCGCGGCGGCGCCCCAGGAACGGCGGCACGTAGCGGTCGATGAGCGGGGCCCAGAGGAATTTCAGCGTATAGGCGGTGCCGGCCAGCGTCAGGAAGCCTATGCTCTGCAACGAGACGTTCTCGACCGTGGCCCAGGCCTGCAGCGTGCCGCTGCTCAAAGCCAGCGGCAGGCCGCTGGCAAAGCCCAGCACCAGCAGCGGCGCCACGCGGCGGTTGGTATAGACCTTGGTGGTTTCGGTCGCGGCGGTAATGGCGGATCTCCCGTGGAACGACCGGTAGGCGCGCCGGTCCTGCTAGCGGATAGTAGCAATCCGCGCCGGCTTGCGGATGTCAGGACGCAGCGAAACGATACAGCGCCAATGTACTGCGCCAACTGGGGAATACGCGGATTTCCCTGCCCTCGTTGAACGTGGCGCGCTGCAGGATGCGCAGGCCCAGGGTGCCGGCCAGATCCTCGAAATCGCGCAGCGTGCAAAGGTGGATGTTGGGCGTGTTGTACCACTGGTACGGCATCTGGCCGGTCACGGGCATGCGGCCGCGCAGGATCGACCAGCCATGCGGCCAGTAGCCGAAGTTGGGAAACGACACCACGCCATGGCGCGCCACCCGCGCCATTTCGCGCAGGATGTGCTCGGTACGGTGCATGGACTGCAGGGTCTGCGACAGCACCACGGTGTCGAACTGCTGGTCGTCGAACAGCGCCAGGCCATCTTCCAGGTTCTGCTGGATGACCTCGACGCCGCGCTGCACGCAGGCGATCACGTAGTTGTCGTCGATCTCGACGCCGGCGCCGCGCACCTGGCGATGGTCGCGCAGGTACGCCAGCAGCGCGCCGTCGCCACACCCCAGGTCCAGCACGCGCGAGCCGGGCTCGATCCAGCCGGCGATGCGCGCCAGGTCGGGCCGCAGGGCGGCGGGTTCGAAACGGGCCGAAACGGGGCTCATGCGGGATTTCCCTCCGGCGCGACGGCGCCATTGAGGCCCAGTTCGCGCGCAATCCGTTCGTAGTAGCCGCGCACTACCGCGTGATAGCGCGCGTCATCCAGCAGGAAGGCGTCGTGGCCGTGCGGCGCGTCGATCTCGGCATAGGTGACCGGGCTGCCGTTCTTGAGCAGCGCGCGCACCATTTCGCGCGAACGCTCGGGCGGAAAACGCCAGTCGGTCGAGAACGAAACCAGCAGGAAATCGGCCGTGGCCGGCGCCAGCGCGCGCGCCAGGTCGCCACCGGTGGCGCGCGCCGGGTCGAAATAATCCAGCGCGCGGGTGATCAGCAAATAGGTATTGGCGTCGAAATAGCGCGAGAATTTCTCGCCCTGGTAGCGCAGGTAGGACTCGACCTCGAATTCGACATCATAGCCATAGCGATAGGCGCCGTCGGCGGCCGGCTCGCGGCGCGTGCGGCCGAATTTCTCGGCCATGTCGTCGTCGGACAGGTAGGTGATATGGCCGATCATGCGGGCCACCGACAGGCCGCGCCCCGGCACCGTCCCGTGCGCGTAGTAGTCGCCGCCATGGAAATCGGGGTCGGTGATGATGGCGCGCCGCGCCACCTCGTTGAAGCCGATGTTCTGCGCCGACAGGCGCGGCGTGCTGGCGACGACCACGCAATTAGCCACCCGCTGCGGGCAGGTGATGGCCCAGCTCAGGGCCTGCATGCCGCCCAGCGAACCGCCCATGACCGCGGCGAAGCGCTCGATGCCGAAATGATCCGCCACGCGCGCCTGGGCGCGCACCCAATCTTCCACGGTCAGGACCGGGAACGCGGCGCCCCAGGGGCGGCCGGTGGCCGGATTGATGCTGGCCGGCCCGGTCGAGCCGAAGCACGAGCCCAGGTTGTTGACGCCGATGACGAAGTAACGATTGGTGTCTACCGGCTTGCCGGGCCCCACCATGTTGTCCCACCAGCCGACATCCTTGGGATTGTCGGCGGACACGCCGGCCACATGGTGCGAGGCATTGAGCGCGTGGCAGACCAGAACCGCGTTGGTGCGCTGCGCATTGAGCGTGCCGTAGGTCTCGATGGCCAGTTCGTAGCCATTGAGGGTCTGGCCGCTGGCCAGCGGCAGCGGTTCGTCGAAACGCAGGAATACAGGGGCAACGATGCCGGCGGAACCCACGGCCGAAGGCGTGGCGGCGACAGGGGCGGCGGCCGTGGCAGGCAACGCCGGATTCAGGACAGGACTGGTCATTCAGACCTCTTTAGCTGGATTTATAAGAGGCGCCCGCAAGCGGATCAGGCAAATCGGCGCCGAACAATGTGCGCAATTCTAGCACTGGCCGGAATCCGATGTTCGTGGCAGCATCGATATCTGCGATGCCTGCCGCGACGCAGCGCGTTTCCGGGACCTTCCGATGGCCCATATCTACCTGGACGAACTGCAGCACCTGGCCGCCGCCGCGCTGGCGGCGGCGGGCGCCAACCCCGACATGGCCGAGAGCACGGCGCGCGCCCTGGTGCACGCCGACAGCCAGGGCCTGGTGCCGCAAGGCGTGGCGCGCGTGCCCGGCTACGCCGCCCACCTGCGCGTAGGGCGCGCCAAGGGCGCCGCCCGGCCCAGGCTGGCGCGCGAGCACAGCGGCACGGCGCTGGTCGACGCGGGTTCGGGCCTGGCCTACCCGGCCTGCGCCCTGGCGGCCGCGCTGGCCATCGAACGGGCGCGCCAGCACGGCGTGGCATTCGTGGCAGTGGCCAACAGCCATCATTTCGGCGCCGCCGCCTACCACCTGGAGGCCGTCGCCGCGGCCGGCCTGGTGGGCCTGGCCTTCGGCAACTCCCCGGCGGCCATGCCGGCCTGGGGCGGCCGGCGGGCGCTGCTGGGCACCAACCCGGTCGCGGCGGCCTTCCCGCGCCGCCGCGCCGCGCCGCTGGAAATCGACCTGGCACCGGGCGAGGCAACGCGCGGCCAGCTGATGATCGCGGCGCGCGACGGCGAGTCCATTCCGGAAGGCTGGGCGCTGGATGCCGAAGGCCGGCCCACCACCGACCCGCGCGCCGGCCTGGCCGGCACCATACTGCCCGCCGCGGGCGCCAAGGGAACCATGCTGGCGCTGATCGTCGAACTGCTGGTGTGCAGCCTCTCCGGCGCGCGGTTCGGCTTCGAGACCGAATCGCTGTTCGACGACGACGGCGAGCCGGCGCGGCTGGGCCAGGCCTTCCTGGCCGTCGACCCGGCCGCGCTGGCCGGCACCGACACCTACCTCGAACGCGTGGAAACCCTCATCGAGGCCATGCTCCACGACGATGGCGTGCGCCTGCCCGGCGAGCGTCGCATCGCGCTGCGCAAGCAGGCGCTGCAGCATGGCGTGGACATCCCCGACACGCTGCTGGCGCAATTGCGCGGCATGTGCGGCGCGGGCTGAGGCCTACTGGCGCGTGAACCACAGCAGGGCCGGCGCCAGCAGCAGGAACACCACGGTCGACACCAGCACCGCGCCCGCGGCGATATCGCCGACGTCGGTATAGCGGCGCGCATACATGTAGCTGACCACGGCACAGGGCATGGCCATCTGCAGGGCCAGCGCCCCGGCCAGCAAGTCGGGCAGGCCGAGCAGCCACACCACCGCGTAGCCCGCGGCCAGCCCGACTGCCAGCCGCAGCGCGGCCACCACCGCGCCGGCGCGCATGCCATTGGCGGGAATCAGCGCCAGCGCGTGGCCCAGGCTCAGCAGCATCAGCGGCACCGTCACCGCCCCCAGCATGCGGCTGGTCGCGACCAGCCAGTCCGGCACCGGGATGTCCAGCGCGCGCAGGGTCACCGCGGCCACCGAGGCCAGCAGGACCGGGCTCTTCCAGCTGCCGGGCGTGTTGGCGCCGGGCAGCATGCGCACGGCGATCGTGTGCGTCACGAAGGAGTTGACCGCGAAGAATGCCACCGCCGCCGACAGCCCGGCGTCGCCGAACGCCAGTTGCGAAACCGGCAGGCCGAGATTGCCGGCGTTGGGCACGAAGGCGGTGGGCAGCAGCGTGCGCACCGGCAGGCCGAACAGCCGCAGCAGGCCGGCGCACGCCAGCGCGCAGGCCAGCAGCGCCAGCAGCGAGGCGCCGGCGATGGCCAGCAGCGCGCGGTCGTCCAGTTGCGTGGTGACGAAAGTGTGGAACACCAGCGCCGGGGTGGTCACCGTGGTGACCAGCATGGTGATGAACGTGCCGCCGAAGGGGTAATCGCGCTTGGCCCAATAGGCGCCGATTCCCGCGCATGCCAGCAGGGGCAGCAGCACGACGGCAGACCAGTAGAACTGTACGACGGCAAGCATGAACGAGGCTGGGCCTATTCAGAAATGGATAAACGGCTCGATGCCGCCACGAATCGAGACTTGGCATGCCGGCGCGGCGCGCCGCATGATGGCCGGCCGCCCCTCATGGGCAAGGACGGGGTCCGCCATGCCGCAACGCACCACCCTCACCCCGCGCGAGCTGGACTGCCTGCACTGGTCGGCGCTGGGCAAGACCAGCTGGGAAACCGCCCGCATCCTGGGCATCGCCGCGCGCACGGTCGATTTCCACCTGGCCAATGCCTGCGCCAAGCTGGGTGTGGCCAACCGGCGCGCCGCGGTGGCCCGCGCCGTGCAATGCGGGCTGCTGCCGGCGCTCACCGCCGCAGCTCCACCGCATCGATGAATTCGCGCGCCCGCTCGGCGGGCAAGGTCTGGCGGGTGCCGGCGGCCACGGCCTCGATCAGCATGTCGTCGGTCGCCCACACCCGCGCCAGCAGCCAGTCGTCGCGCTCGCCCGGCGGGGCATGGATCTCGATGTCGGCGCCCGGCGCGGGCAGCGGGTCGGGCGGCTGGACGCCCAGGTTGGCGTACAGCGAGCGCGCCAGCGCCTCGCCCAGCGCGCGCCGGCGCGCCGGATCGGCCGCCACCTCGGGCGGCAGCGGCGCATGGCCGATGGCGAATACCGCCTGCTCGACCCGCGCGGAGGTCAGCGAAAACCGCAGCGGCACCTCGGCCAGGGCCAGGTCGCGGGTGTCGGTCTGCACCCGGCCGGGGAACGCCGCGCGCACGCGGCCATCGGCCACGTCGATCTCGCGCCAGTTGTAACTGGGCGAACAGGCGGCCAGCAGCAGCGCGGCGCAGCCGGCCTGCCACAGGATCCGCACGCGTTTCTTGAGCATGAAACGAAACAGCGTTGAAATCATGGGTATGGGTTCGCTATCGACCTGCAGAGGCCTGAAATTGTCGCCGATTTCATTTACTCCCGCCGCGGACGGCGTCAGCCTGGCCAATTACGCCTGGCCGGCGGCCCCGGACGTGCCCGCGCCGCTGCCCGGCCCGGGCACGCCCAGCATATACCTGCTGCATGGGCTGAGCGAGCACGCCGGCCGCTACGAGCGCCTGGCCGGCTGGCTGGCCGCGCGCGGCTGGCGGGTGGGCGCGCACGATCACCGCGGCCACGGCCGCTCGGGCGGCCCCCCGGCCGGCCTGGCCCGCCCCGACGACCTGGTGCGCGACGCCACGCAGCGGCTGCTGGACTGGAGCCGCGACTGCGGACGTCCGCCCATCCTGCTGGGCCACAGCCTGGGCGCGCTGGTGGCGGTGCGGGTGGCGCAGCGGCAATGGGCGCCGCTGGCCGGCCTGGTGCTCAGTTCGCCGCCGTTTCGCCTGCGCATCCCGGCCTGGTCGCGCCCGGCGCTGACCTGGCTGGCGCGCCGCCAGCCCGAGCTGCGCGTGCCGCACGGCCTGGCGCCGGCCTGCATTTCGCATGACCGCGCGGTCGTGGCCGCCTACCGGGCCGACCCGCTGGTGCGGCGCTGCATTACCGGGCGGCTGGCGCTGTTCATCGACCAGGCCAGCCAGGCCGCCCTGCGCGACGCGCCGCTGCTGCCATGCCGCACCCTGCTGCAGGTGGCCGGCGCCGACCGGATCGTCGCGCCCCAGGGCAGCCGCGCCTTCGCCGAGGCGGCGCCGCCCGCCCTGCTGACGCTGCGCTGGTATCCGGACGCCTGGCACGAGATTTTCAACGAAACGCCGGCCATCGCCGCCCCGGTCTATGCCGACCTGGACGGCTGGCTGGCCGGCGCCGCGACATCTTTATCCCGGGAGCCGATCAGGGCTACCTCGGCACGGACGGCCATCACCCCGTAAAATCCGCGATCCACCCGGAAAAAAGATACGCCCGTGACCGATACCGCTGCCCAACGCCACCACCGCCTGCAAGCCCATGCCGACCTGCTGACGCAGACCCTGCGCGGCATCGAAAAGGAAGGCCTGCGCGTGGACCACCAGGGCGTGCTGGCCCGCACCGCCCACCCTGCCGGGCTGGGCGCCGCGCTGACCAACGCACATGTCACCACCGACTACTCGGAAGCGCTGCTCGAACTCATCACCGGCACCCATACCGAAGTCGACAGCCTGCTGGGCGAACTGCGCGACACGCATCGCTACGTTTATGGCGTGCTCGAGGGCGAATACATCTGGAACCAGTCGATGCCGGCCACGCTGCCGCCCGAGGCCGACATCCCCATCGCCTGGTACGGCACCTCGAATACCGGCATGCTCAAGCACGTGTACCGGCGCGGCCTGGCCGAACGCTACGGCAAGACCATGCAATGCATCGCCGGGGTGCACTACAACTTCTCGCTGCCCGACGCGCTGTGGGACGTGCTCGTGCCCGATGCCCCGACGCCGCAGGCGCGCCGCTCGCGCGGCTATATCTCGCTGATCCGCAACTTCACCCGCTATTCCTGGCTGCTGATGTACCTGTTCGGGTCGGCGCCGGCCCTGGCGCGCGAGTTCATGCGTGGGCGCGACCACCTGCTCGAGACGCTCGACCCGTCCACGCTGTACCTGCCCTACGCCACCAGCCTGCGCATGAGCGACCTGGGCTACCAGAACAAGGCGCAGTCGCGCCTGAAGCTGTGCTACAACGACCTCGACACGTTCCTGGGCCGCCTCTACGAAGCGGTCACCGAACCCTGGCCGGCCTACCAGGCCATCGGCACGCGGCGCGACGGCCAGTGGATCCAGCTCAATACCAACGTGCTGCAGATCGAGAACGAGTACTACTCCAGCATCCGTCCCAAGCGCGCCACCGGCCGCTGCGAACGCCCCATCACGGCCCTGGCCGAACGCGGCGTGCAGTATGTCGAAGTACGCTGCCTGGACATCGACCCGCTGACGCCCGAAGGCATTTCCGCCGAAACCGCGCGCTTCGTCGATGCCTTCCTGCTGTTCTGCGCCACCTCGGACAGCCCGTTCTTCCCGGACAACGGCTACTGCCAGCGCAGCGCCGACAACTTCGCCGTCGTCGTCAAGGAAGGCCGCAAGCCGGGCCTGATGCTGGACCGCGAAGGCCAGGCCGTCAGCGTGCCGCAGTGGGGCCACGAGCTGCTCGACCAGATCGCGCCCTACGCCGCCCTGTACGACCAGGCGCTGGGCGGCGATGCCTACGCCGCGGCGCTGGCCGCCCAGCGCGCCAAGCTGGACCAGCCCGACCTGACCCCGTCGGCGCGGGTGCTGGCCGCCCTGCGCGAGGGCAACGTATCGTTTCACGATTATTCGCTGGACCTCAGCCGCCGCCACGCCGACGCGCTGCGCGCCCAGCCGCTGCCGGCCGAACGGACGCAGGCCTACGCCGAGGCGGCGCGCCAGTCCGTCGCCGAGCAATTGCGCCTGGAGCAGTCCGACGCGGTCGATTTCGACACCTACGTGGCGCACTACCACGCGGCCCTGAAAAACCCGCTGCCTTCGACGGCGTCCTGACAGGCGTATCGTTATGGCTGGGCCGGCGCCGCGCGCCGGTCCGGCACCTTCCTACCGGAGGCACTATGTTTCGCCTTGCATTCCTGTTCGCGGCCGCCGCGCTGGCGACCGGCGCCGTCGCGGCCGGACCGGCGGTCCGCACGGTCGAGTCGGTCGACCTGGCCCGCTATGCCGGCAAGTGGTACGAGATCGCCCATCTGCCCATGTTCTTCCAGCGCCAGTGCGTGGGCGACACCACCGCCGAATACACGCAGAACACCGATGGCTCGCTGGCGGTGAACAACCGCTGCCGCACCAAGGACGGCAGTATCGACGCCGCCTCGGGCACCGCCACCGTGGTCGAAGGCAGCGGCAACGCCAAGCTGGAAGTCTCGTTCTTCAAGCCCTTCAAGGGCGCATACTGGATCATCGGGCTGGATCCGGACTACCGCTGGGCGGTGGTCGGCTCGCCCGATCGCGACAACCTGTGGATCCTGTCGCGCAGGACGCAGCTCGCGCCGGCCGACCTGCAGAATGCCCTGGCGGTAGCCAAGGCGCAGGGCTACGCGCTCGACGAGCTGCGCTACACCCCGCAACAGCGCTAGGCCAGCCGGCCGTCCTCGCGCGGGTCCGCCGCGTAGTCGCGGGCCAGCCGCACCACCGTCACGCCTGGCTGGAGCTGGCGCAGCGACGGCATGATCAACGTACAGCGGTCATAGGGCGTGACGATGGGCTGGCCATCGGCCCAGCCTATCGGCGTTCCCGCTCGCTCCAGCGTTTCGAGGCCCTGCCAGGCTTGCGCGAAGCGCAGGTCCATCGACGGCGCGACCACGGCGTCGGTCACCTCGAGCACGCGCTGGCCCGGCGCGGGCGGCAACAGCCACCCGGCCGGCAGGTCGCCGGCGTCGACCACGTCCGCCGCCAGCAGCAGGCGGCCCATCATGTCGCGCGCCACCTCGCGTGCCGCCGGTTCGCCGTGAAAGCCGCATTCGATCAACAGCGCGCAGGCGTCGGCGCCGGGATCGCCGAAGCGGCCGAAATCGCGCATGCGCACGCCGTCCTTGTGGCCGGCGTCGACCACGACATGGCGCGGCGCGCCCAACCGGCGCGCCAGCGCGATATTGCGCGGCAGAACGCCGGTCAGCAGCAAGGGCTCGCCCGGCTCGTGCATCGAGTGCAGGTCCAGCAGCCAGTCGGCCCGCTCCACCCAGGGCCGCAGTGCCAGCGCGCGCTGGCGCTCGCGCGTGCGCGGCTGCGCCAGGCGCGCCTCGCTCCAGACGCGGTTCATGTCTTCGTCGACGAAGCGCGCCGCGTCATGGCGAGACGCATCGAAGGTATCGAAGGCGTCCAGGTTGCACAACGCCAGCGTCAGGCTGCCGCGGCGCGGCCGCAGCCCCGCCGCCAGCGCGTCCTTCAGCGCCCAGGCGCCGCACAACTCATTGCCATGGACCAGGGCCGACACCATGACGGCGCGGCCCGTCCGGCCGGAATCGAAGTGCCAGACGCCGGGCGTACCGGTGTTGCCGAGGCGCTCGGCGGAAAGATCGGGAACGGGAAGCTGGAAATGCATGGACGGCGGCTGCGAAATAAACGGTTGGATTATTGGGCTTCGATCCTGGCGGCCTGCACCAGGGCGCCGTACTTGCGGGTCTCGGCCTGCTGGAACTGCACCGGATCCAGGCCGGGCTGGGCGAGTTCGCCGCCGGCTTCCTGCACCTTGCGGCGGAATTCCTCCGACTTCAGCACGTCGGCCAGGGACGCGCGCAATGCTTCGGCCACCGGCGCCGGCAAATCGGCCGGCCCGTAGAGGGCGAACCAGACGCTGATGTCCACGCCCTCGAAACCCGGGGTCTCGGCCAGCGCGGGGATATCGGGCGCGGCCGGCGAACGCTTCTTCTCGGTCACGCCCAACGCCACGACCTTGTCCGAACGCACCTGCGGCAGCCCGGAGGACAGCACCAGCACGCCGTAATCGAGCTGGCCGCTCATCAGGTCGGTGACCAGCGGCGCCACGCCGCGGTACGGCACGTGCTCGGCGCGGGTCTGCGTCGACTGGTTGACCATTTCGCCGGCCAGGTGCAGCGCGGTACCCACGCCGGACGAACCATAGTTGAACGAACCGGGCGCCACGCCGCGCAGCTTGTGCAGGTACTCGGCGGCATTTTTCACGCCGGCGCTCTTCGAGGCGGCCAGCAGCATGGGCTGCGAGGCAATCACGCCCAACGCGGTGAAATCCTCGGCGCCGTCGTACTTGACCGCCTTGTTGATCATGCCGGCGATCACCATCTCGTTGGTCGAGCCCAGCAGGAGGGTGTAGCCGTCGGCCTGGGCGCGCGCCACGCGTTGCGCGCCGATGGTGCCGCCGGCGCCGCCGACATTCTCGACCACCACGCTCTGGCCGGTCTGGCGCGCCAGCGCCTCGCCGAACAGGCGGGCGGTCAGGTCGACGCTGCCTCCGGCCGGATAGCCGACGATCAGCGAGATGGGACGGTCCGGATAGCCGGCGGCAGCCGCCGGCAGGGGCGCGGCCAGGGCCGCGCCGATACACAGGGCGGCCAGCGCGCCGCGCAATGCATGCGATTTCATGTTTTTCCCTCGAGGTATCGACAGACCGTGGCCCGCCGCTTGTTATGAATGACTGCGCGCCATCATTCTGCGGGGCCGGCATATCGGCCGATGTGCCGAACCGGCACATCGCCGTGCCAATACGGTTTGCCGGGCTAGCGGCCGCGCTGGGTGCACTCCCAGACCGCCTCGGCCAGCGCCGACAGGCGGGTACGCGGCCGGTACAGGCGCACCTCGAAAGCGATTTCCTCGGCCCGTCCGCCCAGCGCGGCCAGCGCGCCGCGCCGGCAATCCCCGGCCACCATCGACCACGGCAGCCAGGCGATGCCCAGCCCCTTCTGCGCCATGCCGTGCGCGGCATCGAGGGAGTCGCAGCGCACGAACGGCGCCAGCGCATAGGGAAAGGTTTCGAGCCGGTCGCCGGCGATGCGCGCCATGGCCAGTCCGCCCGAATACGTGATCAGCGGCGCTGCCGGCCCGCCTTCGCTCAGGGCATGGCGCGGGCGGCCGCGCGCGTCGGCCTGGCATACCGGCACCAGTTTGTCGATGCCCAGGGTCATGTAGCGAAACCGTCCCGGCGTCAATTGCACCGACAGCGCCAGATGCTCATAGCAGCACACCAGGTCGACACGGCCCTGCTCCAGCAACGCCGCCATCTCCTGCATCACGCCGGTGGACAGTTCCACCTGCGCGCCGTCGCCCAGCAGGCGCGCGGGGCGCTGGCGCAGCCGCGCTATCCAGTCGGCCACCAGGGTACGCGCCAGGCTGCGGCCGGTGCCGATGCGCAAGATGCGCTCTTCCTGGCGGCCAGCGCTGCGCAGCTGTTCGCGCACCCGATCGACCTGCTCGACGACCTGGCCGGCCGCCTGCAGCAAGGCTTCGCCCTGCGCCGTCAGCACGACCGGCGTGCGGCCGCGCTCGACCAGCGGCGCGCCGGCCCAGGTCTCCAGCGCGCGGATGCGCCGCCCGAAGGCCGGATGCGTGACGTGGCGCAACTCGGCCGCGCGCACGAAGCTGCCGGTCTGCGCCAACGCGATCAGGTCTTCGAAGAGTTTCAGGTCGGACATGGAAAACCGCCGCACAAGTCGCTGCGCCGATACAATCGGCTTCTGATCCGGCACCATGCCGGGCCATCGCGCAGCAGAGTGCTCTTGTAGCATGCGACGCGCGCGTCAACCCCTTACGGAGACATCATGAGCGTGCCCACCGCCGCCAAACGCATCACCACCCGCCAATTGCGCATGCGCACGCCGGACGAGCCCATCGTGGCGCTGACCGCCTACACGGCTCCCATCGCCGGCCTGCTGGATGCGCACTGCGACCTGCTGCTGGTGGGCGACTCGCTGGGCATGGTCATCTACGGCATGGAAACCACCCTGCCGGTTACCGTGGACATGATGATCCAGCACGGCCGCGCCGTGATGCGCGGTTCGCAGCGTGCCTGCGTGGCGGTGGACATGCCGTTCGGCAGCTACCAGGAAGACGAGCGCCAGGCCTATCGCAACGCCGCCCGCATCATGGCCGAGACCGGCGCAAGCTGCGTCAAGCTGGAGGGCGGCGCGGAAATGGCCTCGACCGTGGCGTTCCTGGTCGAGCGCGGCATTCCCGTGATGGGCCACGTCGGGCTCAAGCCCCAATCGGTGCACGGCCATGGCGGCTTCCGTACCGTCGGCCGCGGCGCCGAGGCCGAGCAGGTCATGGCCGACGCACAGGCCATCGCCGCGGCGGGCGCCTTTACGGTGGTCATCGAAGGCACGCTGGAACCCGTGGCGCGCGCCATCACCGAGGCCTTGCCCGTTCCCACCATCGGCATCGGCGCCTCGCCCGCCTGCGGCGGACAGATCCTGGTGTCGGACGACGTGCTGGGCCTGTTCTCGGATTTCACGCCGCGCTTTGTCAAGCGCTACGCGCAGCTGGGCCCCATCATCGAACAGGCCGCCGCGGCCTACGCCAGCGAGGTCCGCGCGCGCACGTTCCCGGCGCCGGAACACTGCACCGGCATGCCGGCGCCCGACGGCCGCCCGGCCTGAAACCGGGCACAGGAAGCGGCCGCCGCCACGCGGCTGGCCGGCTCCTCGGGCCGCTCGGACTCCTGCGCACGGCCAAACGGCCAGCGCTGCGGCCTGACGGGAGGCGTGGCGGGAGGTTGATCGGTCATTGCTCAATCCCTTGCTATAGATGGGCCGAGCATAGCCGCTATGCCGTGCCATGATTGTCAACAATTGCCAATGATGTGCGCGGATCCTGCAAACCCGCTCCCGCGCGCCGTAGGGTTTTCGCCACGGGCAAACCCGGCCACGGGGCTGCCCCGCGCCGCGCCCATGGCGCCATCCCGCGTGCTACGCGCAGGCGCGGCGCGCCCGCGATAGCAAGGCAATATGACAGCACCACGCACGCATTGCCTCAGTGCATGGAAATGTCAATTCGCGCGCCGTGTAACACTCCGGCACATATGGCGCCCCTAGACTTCGCCGGGTCCACGTTCCAGCACGAACCGTGCAGGACGTATGTCGGACCTTCTGCAGAAATTTGGGAGCATCACAATGAAGAAAACCTTGCTTGCCGTCGCCCTGGCCAGCGGATTCGCGGGCACGGCGCAAGCCGCCGCCACCAGCGTCACGCTGTATGGCCTGATCGACTCGGGCATCGGCTATGAACAGGTCAAGGGACCCAACGGCTTCAAGCAAAGCCATGTCGGCGCGACCAGCGGCGTCAGCAGCGGCTCGCGTTGGGGCCTGAAAGGCGCCGAAGACCTGGGTGACGGCCTGCAGGCCGTGTTCACCCTCGAGGCCGGCTTCAACAACCAGACCGGCAACTCCGAACAAAGCGGCCGCCTGTTCGGCCGCCAGGCCACCGTCGGCCTGTCCAGCAGTGCCTGGGGCAAGCTGGAGTTCGGCCGCCAGACCAATATGGCGTCCAAGTACCTGGGCGACATCAGCCCGTTCGGCACCGACTACGGCATGGCCGGCATCGGCAGCACGTTCGGCTCGGCCAAGTCGCTGCGCCTGGACAACATGGTGATGTACCAGTCGCCCGACTTCAGCGGCTTCCGGTTCGGGCTGGGCTATTCGTTCAACGCCGACACCACCAAGGGCGACAACTTCAGCACCAGCGACAATCCGCGCGTCGTGACCGCCGGCGCGAAGTACGCTTCCGGCCCGCTGACCCTGGTCGCCACCTACGACCGCCTCAGCCCCAACCACGCCGCCGCCAACGGCGAATCGCAAAGCGTGCAGGAATACGCCCTGGGCGGCATGTACGATTTCGAGGTCGTCAAGCTGCACGCGGCCTGGGGCCAGACGTTCGACGGCTGGTTCTCCGGCTACTCGATGGGCACCAACCCCAGCTTCGCCGGCTACAGCAAGCTGCCTTCGCTGGCCTACAAGGACGGAGCCAAGGTCGATTCCCTGATGCTGGGCGCGACCGTGCCGCTGGGCAAAACCAAGGTATTCGGCTCGTGGCAGCGCGCCGATCCGAAGAACGACAAGCTGACCGGCGGCGACAAGACCTACAACATCTTCGCCCTGGGCGCCACCTACGACCTGAGCAAGCGCACCAACCTGTACGCCTATGCCGCCTACGGCGACAACTACGCGTTCCATGACGAAGTGCGCAACACCGCCGTGGCCGTGGGCCTGCGCCACCGCTTCTGAGCCGTTGCATGATGGGCCGCCCCCCCGGGGCCGGCCCTGCGAGGCATGCGAGTCCAGCGTCCTAGCGGGTGGTTTTTCCTCTCCGTTATCCATCCGCGACGGCCTGGACCCGCTGCCGCCCGCCCTGCCCCGCTAGGCGAGCCCGCTGGGCTCGCCAGGGCGCGGACAGGTGCTGGCCCGCACCATCAGCTGCGGCGCCAGCCGCTCGGACGCCGGGCGCCCCCCCTTGATACGCTCGAGCAGCAGCTCCATGCTGCGGTAGCCCATGGCGTGCATGGGCGAGCGGATCGTGGTCAGGCTGATCGGCAGTTCCGCGGCCAGCGGCGTGTCGTTGAAGCCCACGATGGCCACATCGTGCCCCGCGCGCAGGCCGCGATCGCGCACCGCGCCCATCAGGCCGATGGCCAGGAAGTCGTTGACCGCGAACACCGCCGAGGGCTTGCGGGCGCTGCGAAACAGTTTCTCGCCGGCCAGCCGGCCGGCGCGGGTATCGAACGGCCCATGCAGTATCCATTTGGCCGGGATATCCACCCCTTGCTCGCGGCAATAGGCGATGAACCCCGCGCTGCGGTCGCAGCCGGTGCTGGCGTACTGCTCGCCGGCCAGCACGGCGATGTCGCGATGGCCCAGCGCCAGCAGATGTTCGGCCGCCATGCGGCCGCCGGCCACGTCGTCGCAGGTCACGGCGCAATGCGTGCCGAGATGGCGGCTGACCAGCACCATGGGCACGCCGCGCCGGGCGATTTCGTCCAGGAACCGGGTATCGTCGCGGCGCGCATCGGCGAAGATCAGCCCCTCGACCCGGCGATCCAGCGCCATCTCGCCCAATTGCCGCTGGCGCGGCGGCGCGTCGCCGGTATTGGCCACGAACGTCAGGTAGCGCGAGTCGGCGGCCGCCGCGTCGATACCCTCGTAGATCGTGGCCACGACCAGGTCGGACAGCTGCGGCACCAGTACGCTGACCGTGCGCGTTTTCTGGGTACGCAGGCCGATGGCGTGCGGATTGGGTCGGTAATTGAGCTGCTGCGCCAGTTCGCGGATGCGCTCGACCGTCTCGGGCGCGGCGGCGTTGCGCGCGTCGTCGTCGGTGCCATTGAGCACGCGCGAGACGGTCGACACATGCACCTTCAGCTGCTGCGCCAGCGAACGCAAAGTGACCGGAGACTGCTTACCTTTCATGTGGCCTTCCTTTTGCGCGCATCATAGCAACATTCCCGTTTTACCCAAACGTTCGGGTAAATACTAAATTGCCAGCGGCCGCGCGCGCCCCTACAGTTGCTACCCAAACGTTTGGGTAGAGATCCGTATGAACCATTTTCTGCAGCAACTGATCTACGGCCTGTCCGTGGGCAGCACCTATGCCATGATCGCCCTGGCGATCACGCTGGTGTTCCGGGGCATGGACATCATCAACTTCGCGCAAGGCGAAATCTTCATGGTGGGGGCATTCCTGGGCTACGTCTTCCACGTGGACCTGGGGCTGTCGATGTGGCTGGCCTTTCCGCTGGCCATCGCCTCGGCGCTGGTGTTCGGCTCGTTCCTCGAACGGGTGTTCATGCGGCGGCTGGAAAACAGCAACCAGCTCTCGCTGTTCATGATGACCGTGGCGCTGTTCATCCTGCTGCGCAGCGCCGCGCAACTGGTCTTCGGCTCGTCCGCGTACCGCTTTCCGCCGCTGAGCGAACATGCGGCCTCGATCGGCTCGGTGCGCATCAGCGACCAGTACCTGATCGTCATCGGCATGACGCTGCTCATCATGCTGCTGCTGTACCTGCTGTTCACCCGCACGCCGCTGGGCCTGTCGGTGCGGGCGGTCGCGCAGGACAAGACCACCGCGCGCATGATGGGCATCAACGTTTCACGCATCAACAACTTCACCGTGGCGCTGTGCTCGGCGCTGGGCGCTGCAGCCGGCATCGTCTACGCGCCGATAGCGGTGCTGTCGTTCGACATGGGCAACCTGATCATGCTCAAGGGCTTCACCGCCGCGCTGCTGGGCGGGCTGGGCCTGCTCTCGGGCGCGGTGCTGGGCGGAATCATGCTGGGCGTCATCGAGCAGTTCGGCACGCTGTTGATCAACTCCGCCTACAAGGATCTGGTCTCGTTCTCGATCCTGCTGCTCATCATCCTGGTCAAGCCCAACGGCATCCTGGGCAAGAAGCAGATCAAGAAAGTCTAAGCAGACCAAGCCAGAAGGACACCGCATCATGTTTCGTCGCAAATATGGAACCGCGCTTTGCGCGCTGGTCCTCATCGCATTGCCGGCCCTGCTCAACGACCCGTTCATCACCCACCTGGGCGTGCGGGCGGCCACCTACGCCATCGTAGTCATGGGCCTGACGCTGTTCGCCGGCTACACCGGCCAGATCTCGCTGGGGCACGCCGCCTTCTTCGGGCTGGCCGCCTATCTGTCGGGCATGATGGCCAAGGCCGGCGTGCCCTACCTGGTATCGGTGCCGGTCGCCACGGCCGCAGTCGGCGTGCTGGTGCTGCGCACCAGCGGCCACTACCTGGCGCTGGCCAGCATCGCCGTCGCGGTCATCGTGCAGGTCATCATCAAGAACAGCACGATCACCGGCGGCCCTTCCGGGTTGACGGCCGTGCCCGCGCCGGATTTCTTCGGCTGGTCGCTCACCAGCGACCTGGGCTACTACTACTACGTGCTGCTGTGCATGTTCGCCGGCTTCGTCATCCTGCGCCGGGTCATCGACTCGCGCACCGGCGACGCCCTGCAAGCCATCGCCAACAACGAACTGGCCGCCCAGTCGCTGGGCATCCCGGTGTTCCGCTACAAGGTGCTGTCATTCACCATCAGCACCCTGTTCGCGGCGTTCGCCGGCACCCTGTTCGTGCACTACGACGGCTTCATCGACCCGGACAGGCTGGGCATCCACGTCTCCGTGCTGTTCCTGATCATGACCTTCGTGGGCGGCATCGGCAACATCTACGGCTCGGTGATCGGCGCCTTCGCGCTGACCATCATCGAGGAGTACGCCCAGGAATTCGGCCAATACAACATCCTGGTCTACGGCCTGCTGCTGGCGCTGGTGATCCTGTTCCTGCCCAAAGGACTGGTGGATCTGCCCAACAAGCTCAAATCCCTGCGCGCGAGGTAAGCATGCTTTCCGTCAACAACGTGACCCTTTCGTTCGGCGGCGTCCAGGCGCTCTCCGACGTATCGTTCACCATGCAGGCCAATGTCATCCATGGCCTGATCGGCCCCAACGGCGCGGGCAAGACCTCGCTGTTCAACGTGGTCAGCGGCATCTACACGCCGACCGCGGGCTCGATCCGCTTCGACGGCAAGGAAATCAGCCGCCTGAAGCTGCATCAGATCAACCGCCTGGGCGTGGCGCGCACGTTCCAGAACATCATGGTGTTCCCCGACCTGACACTGGCCGAGAACGTGATGATCGGCCGCCAGGACCGCACCCGCGCCGGGGTGCTGGCCTCCATCCTGCGCACCCCGGGCGAGCGCGCCGAACGCCGCGCCACCCGCGAACGGGCGATCGAGCTGCTGTCGTACGTCGGGCTGGCAGGCAAGGCCGACGAACTGGCCTCCAACCTGCCCTACAGCGAACAGCGCCAGCTGGACATCGCGCGCGCGCTGGCCACCGACCCCAGGATCCTGCTGCTGGACGAACCGGCCGCGGGCCTGAACCTGCAGGAGCGCATCGCCCTGCGCAAGCTGATCCTCAAGCTGCACGAGCTGGGCTACACCATCGTGCTCATCGAACACGACATCAAGCTGGTCATGGGCCTGTGCGAGCACATCGTGGTGCTGGAATACGGACACAAGATCGCCGACGGCACGCCGCAGGAGGTGCAGCGCGACGAAAAAGTGATAGCCGCCTATCTGGGCGCGGGAGCGCAGCATGCTTAAGATCGACCGCATCGACACCTATTACGGCCGCGTGCAGGCGCTCAAGCAGTGCAGCCTGGACGTCGCCGCCGGCGAGTTCGTCACCCTGCTGGGCGCCAACGGCGCGGGCAAGAGCACCCTGCTCAAGTCCATCCTCGGCCTGCAGCCGATACGCGGCGGCGCCATCGAATTCATGGGCGAGCGCATCGACCGCCAGGCGCCCGACGCCATCATCCGCAAGGGCATCAGCATCGTCCCGGAGGGACGGCGCGTGTTCCCCGAATTCACGGTGGCCGAGAACCTGGTCATCGGCGCGCGGGCGCGCCGCTCCACCCACCACGAAATCCAGCAGGACATCGAACGCATCCTGGCGCAGTTCCCCCGCCTGAAGGAGCGCTACCGGCAGAAGGCCGGCACCATGAGCGGCGGCGAGCAGCAGATGGTGGCGATCGGCCGGGCGCTGATGGGCCGCCCCAAGCTGCTGCTGCTGGACGAACCGTCGCTGGGCCTGGCGCCGCTGGTGGTGGCCGAACTGATGGACAAGCTGCGCGAGATCCACGCCGCCGGCGCCACCATCCTGCTGGTCGAGCAGAACGTCACGCTGGCGCTGCAGACGGCCCAGCGCGGCTACCTGCTGGAGACCGGCCAGATCGTCGGCTCGGACGATACCCAAGCCCTGCTGCACAGCGACCTCGTGCGCAAGACCTATCTCGGCATGGACGGCTGATACGCGCCACGCCACTTTCGCCGATGCACGGCATCCCCCCCTCCCGACTAGAGAGACATCATGATTGCATTCGCTCCCCGCACCCTGGCCGTCGCGTCGATCGCGGCGACCGTCGCCCTGGCCGGTTGCGGCCAGAAGGAAGAACAGGCCGCGGCCGGCGCCACGCCGCTGCGCATCGGCATCATCGAATCCGTGACCGGCCCGGCCGCCTCGTACGGCGACGCCCACAACAAGGGCACCCGCCTGGCCGTCGAGGAAATCAACAAGGCCGGCGGCTTCAACGGCGTACCGCTCGAAGTGCACGGCGAAGACGACAAGAGCGACCCGGCCACCGGCATCAACGCCGCCAAGAAGCTGATCACCCAGCGCAAGGTCGACGCCATCGTCGGCTCGGCTGCCAGCCTGGTCACCATCGCCTTCTCGAAGGAAAACGAGAAATACAAGGTGCCGCTGGTCAATGGCATGGCCGGCTCGCCCACCATCACCGAGCAGGGCTTCCAGTACACCTGGCGCATCAAGATTACCGACAACCAGCTCGATACCAAGGCGATCGAGCACTATGTGCAGAACAAGAACGCGCGCAAGGTGGCCTTCCTGGCCGAGAACTCCGACTACGGCAAGCCGCCCACCAAGGCGGCCGCCGACCGCGCCCGGGAACTGGGCGCCGAAGTCGTGGCCTACGAGGAATACAACCGCGGCGAGACCGACTTCAAGGCCCAGCTGACCAACATCCGCGACCGCGCGCCCGACGTGCTGTTCGTGCACGGCTACTACACGGAAGGCTCGATCATCGCGCGCCAGATCCGCGAACTGGGGCTGAAGACGCAGCTCATCGTCAACGAGGGCCAGGGCGTGCCCAAGTTCCAGGAGCTGGCTGGCGCCGCGGCCGAGGGCGCCGTGTTCCCCACCACCTGGCTGCCGGGCCTGAGCGACGCGCGCTCCAAGCAGTTCGAGACCGCCTACCAGGCACGCTACAACAGCCTGCCCGGCGCGTTCGACGCCGGTTCATACGAAGCCGTCTACACCGTGGTGGAAGCCGCGCGCAAGGGCGGCGGCACCAAGCCCGAGCAGATCCAGGCCGGGCTGGCCCAGCTGCAAGGCTTCGAGACCCTGCTGGGGCCGGTGCGCTTCGATAAGAAGAACCAGAACGACGGCTCGATCCGCCTGGCCCGCTTCAACAACGGCAAGATCGAACCGCTGCAGTAAACCGCGGCGTCCGCCGGCTTCGCCGGCGGACGCTGTCCACGCCTTGCCTTGCGCCTTACCCGTCTTTCATCAAAATGCTGACCATTGCTGCCCTCGCGTCTGCCTACCGCACGCGCCAGACCACCCCTTCCGCCACCCTGCGCGACCTGCTGGACCGGATAGCCGCCTCGCCGCTGAACAGTTTCATCAGCGTCGACCCTGAAACCGTCATGCGGCAGGCCGCGAACGCCGACGCCGCCTTCGCCGGCGGCGCCCCGGTGGGCGCGCTGCATGGCATCCCCGTGGCCGTCAAAGACTTGATCGACGTCGCCGGCATGCGCACCACCATGGGCTCGCAGCAGTACGCGAACCAGGCGAGCGCCGAACGCGACGCGCAGGTCGTCGCCCGGCTGCGCGCCGAGGGCGCCATCATCGTGGGCAAGACCAACACCCACGAGTTCGCCTACGGCCCCACCGGCGATCGCTCGTACTTCGGCGCGGCATGCAACCCGCGCGACCCGGCCCGCATGACGGGCGGCTCCAGCAGCGGCTCGGCCGCGGCGCTGGGGGCCGGGCTGTGCGCCGCCGCCCTGGGCACCGACACCAGCGCCTCCATCCGCCTGCCCGCCGCGCTGTGCGGCGTGGTGGGCCTCAAGCCCACCTATGACCTGCTGCCGCGCGCCGGCGCCTTCGACCTGAGCCAGACGCTCGATCACATCGGCCCGATGAGCGCCACCGTGCGCGACAACGCCGTGCTGCTGGACGCGCTCGCCGGCCAGCCGGCGCACAGCTACGCGCGCCTGGCCGGCCAATCCGTGCGTGGCCGCACCGTGGGCCTGGCCACCGGTTTCTACCTCGACTATCTGGATGCGCCGGTGCGCCAGGCGCTGGAACAGGCGCAGGAAGCCTTCCGCCAGGCGGGCGCGCAGGTGGTGCCCATCGAAATCGCCCAGGTGCAGGCCATCTACGAAGCCCAGCAACTGGTGCTCAAGACCGAAGCCTATGCGCGCCACCTGCGGGCGCTGACGACCAATGCGCCGTACCAGGACGAAGTGCGCGCGCGCCTGCTGACCGGCGCCGACGTGCTGGCGGTCGATTACCTGCAGGCCATGGCGATGCGCGCCGTGGCGCGCCGGGCCTTCGACGAGACGCTGGCACAGGTCGATGTGCTGCTATGCCCCACCTGCGGCCTCACCGCCCCGCTGCGCGACCAGCGCACCACCGCGCTCGATGGCCAGGAGTACTCCACCACCTGGCTGTTGACCCGCCTGACCGCGCCGACCAATCTGTCCGGCCACCCCAGCCTGTCGGTGCCGTTCGGCGCCGACAGCCAGGGGCTGCCCATCAGCATGCAGTTGATCGGCCGGCATCTGGACGAGGCCGTGCTGTACCAGTTCGGCCAGGCGCTCGAAGACGCCGCCTGAAGCGCGGCGGCCGCCAGCCCGCAACGCCGTGCTGCTCAGCCGGCGTTGGGCGCGGCCCAGAGATTGGGCGTCATGGCGTTCGAATAGCCCGACACGAACGCCTTGCTCGCCCCGGTTTGCGGGTCGTAGACGCTGCGCCGTATGCGGCCGATATTGCCGCCGTACAAGTGGATGCTGATCGACACCCGGTCGTCGTAGGCATTGCTGACCTGGTGGATATCGCCGATCGACGGCGACACACAGGCCACGTCGCCGGAGCGCAGCACCTTGCCCGGGCCCTCCGGCGCCAGCCGGCCGTCGGCGGCGCGCCGAAACGGCTGGTCGGTCTCGGCGCCTCGCAGCATGCCGATGACGCCCTATACCGTGTGGTCATGCACCGGCGTCTTCTGGCCCGGCCCCCACACGAAACTGACCAGCGAGTAGCGGTCACGCGGGTCGCCGTACAGCAGATACTGCCGGTAGTACTCGGGATGCGGCTGCGCCATTTCGTCGGGCAGCCAGTCGTCATGGGCCACCAGGCCGGCGATCAGCTGCCGCGCCTGCGCCAGGATGGCGGCCTCCTGCAGGCCGGTGCGTTCGACCAGCTGGCCCAGCGCCACCACGGTATTGAGCAATCTCTCGGACATGACCCCCTCCTGTCGGTCCCTTCATTCGAGCACATCGCCCATGCGGCGTCATCATGCCCGGAGAAATACCAAAATATAGGATACGAATTCTATATATGTGGAAAATAATAAAGAACACCCTGGATGGACGTCAATCAATATAGCCAATATCAAGCGTATTTACCGGGTAGAGGATGGGTTCGATAACTTCCCAATATTTAGGATTAATATTTCATTATTTGATTTATAAACGCGCTATCTGTATTCTGTGCGCGACCACCCTGGCATACGCATGAGCGCCAGGCCGGCGCTTGCGCTGCAAAGGCATACGACATATGGACAAAACCCTGCTCAAGGGCCTCACGGTCCTCGAAGCCATCAGCCGGCTCGACGGCGCCACGCCCACGCTGGACCAGATCGCCGAGGAAATCGGCCTCACCCGCAGCAATACGCATCGCACCCTGCAGACGCTGGCCCACGCCGGCTATGTCCGGCGCGACCCCGCCACGGGCTCGTACCAATGCACGCTGAAGCTGTTCGAGCTGGGCGCGCGCCAGCTGGCCAGCCTGGACGCCCGCAAACTGGCCCCGCCGTTCATGGGCGAACTGGCCAGGCTGACCAACGAAACCGTGCACCTGTCCGTGCTCGACGGGCTGGACGTGGTCTATGTCGACAAGCTGGACAGCCCGCAGCCCCTGCTGGCCTATTCGACCGTGGGCGGCCGGGCGCCGGCCTACGCGGTGGCCACCGGCAAGGCCCTGCTGGCTTGCCAGACGGCCGACTACCTCGACCACTATGGCGCCGCCATCAAGCGGCACACCGAAGACACGCACGTGTCGTTGCTCGCCCTCAAGCAGGAGCTGGCCGACGTCAACCGCATCGGCTACGCCATCAACCGCGGCGAGTGGCGCCAGGGCATCGGAGGCATTGCCGCGCCGATTTTCAACGGGCTGGACAAGGCCGTGGCGGCGCTGGGCATCTCCGGCCCGCTCGAACGGCTGACAAACCAGAAAATGCGTGAATACGCGCCGCTGGTGCAACAGGCGGCGCGGCAGTTGTCGGCGCACATGGGTTATCGCGGCGGCTATTTCGGCGGCGCCGCCTGAAGCACCAGGAGAAAAAATGAACCAGGAATCCACCCTCGCAGGCGTACGCGTCATCGAAATCTGCAACGTGGCCGCCGGCCCGTTCTGCGGCATGCTGCTGGCCGACATGGGCGCCGACGTCATCAAGATCGAGCCGCCCGGCACGGGCGACACCTTGCGCAGCTGGGCGCCCATCACCGATGGCTACAGCGAGAACTTCGCCTCCCTGAACCGCAACAAGCGCTCGGTCACCCTAAACCTGAAGAACGAGGCCGAGCGCGACGCAGCCATCGAGCTGATCGCCGGCGCCGACGTACTGATCGAAAACAACCGCCCCGGCGTCATGGACCGCCTGGGGCTGGGGCAGCAGGCCATGCGCGCGCGCAACCCGCGCCTGGTCTATTGTTCGGTATCGGCGTACGGCCAAAGCGGCCCGCGCAGCCAGGAAGGCGGCTTCGACCTGACGCTGCAGGCCATGAGCGGGCTGATGAGCGTCACCGGCGAAGAAGGCGGCGCCCCCGTGAAATGCGGCGTGCCCGTCTGCGACTTCACCGCCGGCCTGTATGCCGCCTTCGCCATCGCCGCCGCCCTGCGCCGCGTGCAGGCCGACGGCCAGGGCACGCACATCGACGTCTCCATGCTCGGGGCCACGCTGGGCATCGCCGCCCTGCAGACCTCCCAGTACTTCGGGACCGGCGCGGACCCGGTCAAGCTGGGCTCGGCGCACCCCCGCAACGCGCCGTACCAGGTATTCCGCTGCAAGAACGGCTACTTCGGCATGGCCGCCGGCAACAACTCGCTATGGAAAGCGGTCTGCAAGGTCGTCGAGCGCGACGACCTCCACGCCGACCCGCGCTTTGCCAATCCCACCGACCGCGCCGAACACCAGGTCGCCCTGCGCGACATCCTGGAGGCCATCTTCGCCGAACACGACTCCCATGCCTGGCTGGAGCGCTTCCGCCAGGCCGGCGTGCCGTGCGCCCCCATCAACGACTACTCCGAAGTGCTGGCCGACCCGCAGGTCGAACACATGGATTGGGTGCAGGACCTCGAATTGCCCAACGGCGTGCGCACCCGGACGTTCGTCTCGCCGGTGCGTTTTGACGCGCGCACGGCCGGCGTCATGCGCCGCCCGCCCGCCCTGGACGAGCACAATGATGAGATCCTGTCGGCCCTGGCGGCCCGGCCGGCGGGTTGAGCGCCATGTCCGCCTCCCTTCCCCTGGCCATCGAGCGGCGCCCGGCAGCCTGGACCTTCACGCTGTCTCGCCCCGAAAAACGCAACGCGCTGTCGGCCGAACTGGTCGAGGCGCTCATCGACGGCGTGGATGCCGCCCACCGCGAACAGGTGCCGCTGCTGGTGTTCGCCGGCGCTGGCAGGAACTTCAGCGCCGGATTCGACTTCACCGACTACGAGACGCAAAGCGAAGGCGATCTGTTGCTGCGCATGGTGCGCATCGAAATGCTGCTGCAGCGCGTGGCCGGCTCTCCCAGCCTGACGCTGGCGCTGGCGCACGGCCGCAACTTCGGCGCGGGCGTGGATCTGTTCGCGGCCTGCAAGTGGCGTTATTGCACCCCGGAGGCCGGCTTTCGCATGCCCGGGCTGAAGTTCGGCCTGGTGCTGGGCACACGCCGCTTTCGCGATATCGTCGGCGCCGACCAGGCCCTCTCCATCCTGGGCAGCGCCCGTGCATTCGACGCCGACGAAGCGCGGCGCATCGGCTTCGTGCGCGACTGCGCCGCCCAGGCGCAGTGGCCCGCGCTGATCGACGCGGCCGCCGAAGCGGCCACCGCGCTCGATCCGGCCACCCGCGCCACGCTGCACCGGGTACTGCGGGACGACCACGACGACGCCGACCTGGCCGCGCTGGCGCGCTCGGCCGCGCAGCCTGGGTTCAAGGCGCGCATCCGCGACTATCTGGCCCAGCCGGCCGCCTAGAACCAGATCCGCACGCCCGCCATGATGGCCCGTTCCGAGCGGCTCTCGCCCTCCTCGCTGGCGTAGCTGGCGGTCCTGCCGAACTTGCGGCCGAACGAAACGCCGACATAGGGCGCCACTTCGCGCGTGATCTCGTAGCGCAGACGCAGCGAGAACGACGCGTCGGACAGGCCGGCGCCGATGCCGCGCGCCTTGTCGTCCTTGCCGTACACGCTGGCCTCGATCTCCGGCGTCAGGACGAGCCGCTGGGTCAGCAGCAGGTCGTACTCGGCTTTCAGCGCCAGCGCGGTCCGCCCCGAGCCGCCCACGTAGGCCGTCACCTCGGTCTCGATGTTGTACGGCGCCACGCCCTGCAGGCCGATGGCGCCCCAGTTGCGCTTGGGTCCGGTGCCGAAATCGCGCCGCGCGCCCACCTGCAGATCCCAGAACGGCGAGATCGTGCGATTCCAGAAGGCTTCCACCTTGCCGTCGGAGCGGCCGCCGACGCGCTCGCCCTCGCTCTTGATCCACAGCTTGTCCAGGTCGCGCCCGACCCAGAACTGGCCATCCCATTGCAGGCCCGTGCGACGGTCGCGGTCATAGGTCATGCCCAGCTTGTCGAACAGCAGCTGGCTGGTCGCCATGTCGTCCATCATGTGCGAATGGATGCCGTAGGCCGCGTACGACTGATCACCCGCGCCATCGCTGCTCGGCAAGGCGCCGATCGCCGGCGCAGGCGCCGCGCCGTGATCCATGCCCGGCATGGAGCCATGGTCCATCGCCGACGCAGGCGCCGCGCCATGGTCCATCCCCGGCATGGAGCCGTGGTCCATCGCCGGCGCCTGCGCCCAGGCGCTCGCGGCCGCGGCGGCCAGGCCCAGGCTGGCCGCCATGCCGGCCAATCGCTTCCTGTCGATACTGAAATTCGCCATGTTCCGTTCACTCCACGACGACGGCGCGGAACATGCCCGCTTCCATGTGATACAGCAGATGGCAGTGGTAGGCCCAGTTCCCCCTGGCGTCCGCGCTCACGCGGTAGCTGATCCGCTGGGCCGGATTCAGGCTGATCGTGTGCTTGCGCACCTGGAAGTTGCCGTCGGGCGACTCGAGATCGCTCCATAACCCATGCAAGTGGATGGGGTGGGTCATCATGGTGTCGTTGACCAGCACGAAGCGCACGCGCTCGCCGTACTTCAGCACGATGGGCTTGGCCTGCGAAAACTTCAGGCCATTGAACGACCACATGTAGCGATCCATATTGCCCGTCAGGTGCAACTCGATCTCGCGTGTCGGCGCGCGGTTGTCCTCGGGTTCGACCATGGAGCGCAGGTCGGCGTAAGTCAGGACCTTGCGTCCGTTGTCACGCAGGCCGACGCCCGGATCGTCCAGCCGCGTGGTCACGATATCGGGCAGCATGGAATTGGCCGGGCCGTGCTCGGCGGGATAGGGGTGCCTGACTTCCACCATGCCCCCGCTCGCCTCGCCCGAGCCATGCCCCATGGCGGCATGGTCCATCCCGCCCATGGCGCCGTGGTCCATGGCCGCGCCGTGGTCCATGCCGGGCATGTCGTGCGCCATGCCCATGTCCATCATCGTGAGCATCTGCACCGGATCCAGCGCCGGCACTTCGGCGTGCATGCCCTCGCGCGGCGCCAGCGTGGCGCGCGCGTAGCCCGAGCGGTCCATCGACTGCGAGAAGATCGTATAGGCGCGATCCTCGGCCGGCTCGACGATCACGTCGTAGGTCTCGGCCACGGCGATGCGGAACTCGTCGACCTCCACCGGCCTCACCGGCAGCCCGTCCGCCGCCACGACCGTCATCTTCAGGCCGGGAATGCGCACATCGAAGTACGTCATGGCCGAACCGTTGATGAAGCGCAGCCGCACCCGCTCGCCCGGCTTGAACAGCCCGGTCCAGTTGCCGGCCGGCGACTTGCCGTTGGCCAGATAGGTATAGGTCGCGCCCGAGACGTCCGCCAGGTCGGTCTGGTTCATGCGCATCTGCTGCCACATCAGGCGCTCGCCCAACGCGCTTGCCCAGCCCTGCTTGCGCGCATCGTCGACCAGGTTGTCAACGGTGGGCTGGATGTAGTTGTAGTAATCGGGCATGACCTTGAGCTTGCGGAATACGCTCATGGGGTCTTCATCGGTCCAGTCGGACAGCAGCACCACGTGGTCGCGCTCGGCTCGCACCGGATCGGCGCGCCTGGGCTCGATGACGATGGCGCCGTACAGGCCCGTCTGTTCCTGGAACCCCGAGTGGCTGTGATACCAGTACGTGCCGCTTTGCCGTACCTGGAAGCGGTAGGTGAAGGTCTCGCCCGGGCGGATGCCCGGAAAGCTCAGGCCGGGCACGCCGTCCATCCCGGTCGGCAGCAGGATGCCATGCCAGTGGATCGACGTGTCTTCGTCCAGCCGATTGGTCACGCGCAGCGTCACCGTATCGCCCTCGCGCCAGCGCAGGATGGGCGCCGGGATGCTGCCGTTGACCGTCGTGGCCATGCGCGCCGCGCCGGTGAAGTTGGCCGGCGTGCGGCCGATCTCCAGGTTGAACTCGGTGCCCGACAACACTTCGGGCTGCGCCGCGCCGGGCCGGGCCCAGGCGGCCTGGCGCCACAGCCCCAGGCCCGCCAGCACGCCTCCGCCCGCCAGGCCCTGGACGAAGCGGCGGCGCTGATTCGAAACTGCTCTGCTCATTCGTGCTTTCTCCCCGGAAACGCCGCGGCGCCCCGGCTCGTGGTTACTTGACGGAAACCGCGCCCTTCATGCCGGCCGGATAGTGCCCGGGTTCGAGGCAGCCGAAAGCCACGCGCCCCGCCTTGTCGAACTGCCAGACGATCTCGCCGCGCTTGCCGGCATCGAGCGACACCGAATTGGGCTCCTTGTGGCGCATGCCAGGATCCTTGAGCATCATCTGGTAATGCGCGCCCAGGTCGGCATCGGTACCCAGCACCATCTCGTGGCGGATCTTGCCGGAATTGGTCACCTTGAAGCGCACGGTTTCGCCAGCCTTGACCTCGATCTGGTCGGGCGTGAAACGCATGGCGTCGGTCATGTCGACATTGACCGTCCGGCTGGCCTTGGACGCCACGCCGGGCTTGCCGATCGCGGTGGCGGCGGCCCCGTGCCCGCCGCCATGGCCGCCGCCGTGCGCGCCGGAGGCGGCCGCGCCGAACGAAATCCCGCACGCGGCCGCGGCCGCGGCCATGCGCACTGCGTACACCCTTGCTTTCATGTTCGATCCTCGCTGGTCAGACTGGGTCAAGCGGCCACTGTAGTGAGCCGCGACCGTCCGCAAGCTGTCGGGAACATTACTTTTCTGTCATGCAGGCGCCGCGCGCATCCATCGCGGCAACCGGGGAGCAAGGCGCACGCCGGCCGACGCCGCCACGGCGCATGGCCAGTGCGGTCCGGACGAATGGCCGGAAGTGACGCTTCTGGGATTGCGGTGCGGACGCGACGCGGTGGCGCGACGCTTGCGCGTTGCGCCACGCCGTCCGCCTGCTGCGGACCGTGGCGCCGCGATGGCCGCTAGGGCCTTGGGAAACTGGCGCGCCCGACAGGAATCGAACCTGTATCAAGAGCTTCGGAAACTCTCATTCTATCCATTGAACTACGGGCGCGAAGAGGCGACATTGTACCGAACTTTGCGATTCGCGCACGCCCCGTACGGGCAGCGACAATTCTCTCATCGCATGAGCGTTATATAATCCAGCGTTTGCATGCGGGGAGCCCGGCTTCGGTGCGCCTTGCTCTGTAGTGATTGGATTGTCTCTTGCCGCCTTCTAGGCGTCCCCCGGTACCCCGATTCGCAGGATTTGGTCATGAGCAACGAGCAGGAACACATCGAAGAACACGTCTCGCCCATCAAAACGCCCAAGCAACTGATCACCACGGTCGTGCTGGCTTTCGTCGTCCCCATCATCATCATCATGCTGGTGAATGTGGTCACCTCCGGCACCAAGGTCGGTGCCGGTTCGGATACGCTGGGTGAGGAAGCGGTCGCCAAGCGCATCGCTCCCGTCGCCGGTTTCGAGCTGGTCGACGCCAACGCCCCGAAGGTCCACAAGACCGGCGAACAAGTCTTCACGGCGGTCTGTACCGCCTGCCACACCGCCGGCGTCGCCGGCGCGCCCAAGATGGGCGACAACGCGGCCTGGGCGCCGTTCATCAAGGCCGGCTACGACGCGATGCTCAATGTCGCGCTGCACGGCAAGGGCGGCATGCCCGCCAAGGGCGGCAACCCGGCCCTGAGCGACTATGAAGTGGCCCGCGCGGTGGTCTACATGGCCAACCAATCGGGCGGCTCGCTGCCCGAACCCGCGGCCCCCGCCGAAGAAGGCGCCAAGCCCGCGGAAGCCGCGGCCCCCGCTGCTGCCGCCGCGCCGGCTCCGGCCCCTGCCGCCCCGGCGGCCGCCGCGCCCGCCCCCGCGGCTGCCGCTGCCGCTGCGCCGGCAGCCCCGGCCGAACAGCAGGCCGCCGTCAACCCGGCCGGCGAGAAACTGTACAAGGCCACCTGTTTCGCCTGTCACGCCACGGGCGTGGCCAACGCCCCCAAGTTCGGCGACAAGGCCGCCTGGGCGCCCTACATCCAGACCGGCATGGACGCCATGCTCAAGGTCGCCATGCAGGGCAAGGGCGCAATGCCGCCCAAGGGCGGCGCGGCCACCGCGTCCGAGGACGACATCCGCGCGGCCATCGAATACATGGTCAACGCCGCCAAGTAAGCCGCGGCAGCGCCATGGAAAAAGCCCTTCGGCGTAATGCCGAAGGGCTTTTTCCATTCCCGGGTGCCTGTCCCCGCACGGGGACTGGCACCCGCAAACTTCTCAGGTGCCTGTCCCCGCCGGGACAGGCACCCCGTCATGCGCCATCTTCTGCAGGGACTGGCACCTCTTCCCCGCGAACCGCAGCCTCAGCCGTGCAGCAGCGACAGCCCCAGCTGGACGCGGCGCTGCAGCCACAGGCTGGGACGATAGCGCGGGTCACCGGTGACGCGCTGCATGTTGTGCAGGATCTCCAGCAGGCGGGCGCCGCCCAGCTTGTCGCCCAGCGCCAGCGGCCCGACCGGGTAACCCAGGCCCAGCGTCACGGCGCGATCGATATCCTGCGGCGTGGCGATGCGCTGCTGCGCGATATCGCTGGCAATGTTGACGATGCAGGCGACGATGCGCTGCGCCACGAAACCGGGCGAATCCTCGATGACGCTGACCGGCGCACCGTCGCTGGCCACCAGCGCATGGGCGTCGTCGCGCCAGTTCGACGCCGTGGCCGGCGAGACCATGAGCGTGCGGCGCCGGCCGGCCTCGAACGCATACAGCGTGTCCAGGCCCACGGTGCGCGCGCCGTCCAGGCCCTGGCCTTGCACGCAAGTGGAGACATCCTCGCCGTAGGGCGTGACGATGATCAGCGCATCCTGCGGCGGCGTTGCCCCCTCGGCCAGCTCGACCGCCATGCCGCGCAGCAAGGCGCTGGCGCGCGCGTGGCCGTCCGGATGCGCGGGGCTTACCCAGGCCGCAGGACAGGCGCGGCCGGCTCGGCCGGCACCTGCTTCTGTCCGTCGGGATAGGCATAGAAACCTTCGCCGGCCTTGCGGCCGATCAGGCCGCCGGCCAGCCGCACGGTCGTGATGGGCGACGGCCGGAAGCGCGGCTCGTCGAAGAACTGCCGGTAGATCGATTCCATCACCGGATGCGAGACATCCAGCGCGGTCAGGTCCAGCAGTTCGAACGGGCCCATGCGGAAACCGGCCTGTTCGCGCATGATGGCGTCGATCTGGTCGAACGGCGCCACGGCCTCCTGCGCCACCCGCAGGCCTTCGGTGTTCATGCCCCGGCCGGCGTGGTTGACGATGAAGCCGGGCATGTCCTTGGCCCGCACCGGCGTATGGCCCATGCGCCGCGCCAGCTCGGCCAGCGCATCGCCCACGGCGGGATCGCTGCGCAGGCCGTCGATCACCTCGACCACCTTCATCAGCGGCACCGGGTTGAAGAAGTGATAGCCGACCACGCGCTGCGGGCGCTTGCACGCGGCCGCAATGGCGGTGATCGACAACGACGACGTGTTCGAGGCCAGCACGCAGTCGGCCGCCACGATTTCTTCCAGCGCCGCGAACAGGTCGCGCTTGACGTCCAGCCGCTCGATCACCGCCTCGATGACCAGCTGGCAATCGGCCAGATCGGCCAGCGCCGCCGCCGGCGCGATGCGCGCCAGCGCAGCCTGGGCGTCGGCCTCGCTCAGCTTGCCCTTCTGGGCCAGCTTGTCCCAGGTTTGACGCAACGCGTCGCGCGCCGCTTGCACCGCGGCGGCGTTGGTGTCGTACAGCCGCACCAGCACGCCGGCCTGCGCGGCGATCTGGGCAATGCCGCGCCCCATGGCGCCGGCGCCCACGATGCCGATAGTCTGGATCTCGCTCATTCTTTGCTCCTGCCTGGTTCAAGTATGGTGGACGCCGCGCCCGCCACGCCTGCGCGCGGCGGCGGACGGCGCCCAGGTATCGGTCAGCCCTGTCCCGCGGCCAGGGCCTGGATTTCGGTCTCGGACAGCCCGAGACGCTCGCTGAGCACCTGGCGGGTGTGCTCGCCCAGCAGCGGCGGGGCGCGGCGGTACTCGACGGGGCTGTCGGAGAAACGCAGCGGACTGCTGGCGGTCGGCACGGTGCCGGCGCTCGGGTGCGGCAGCTCGCGCCTGATCTGGCGGGCCACCACCTGCGGGTCTTCGAAGACCTGGTCCAGCGTATTGATGGGCCCGGCCGGCACGCCGGCGCTCTCCAGCGCGGCCAGCCAGGCATCGCGCTCGCCGGTGGCCATGCGCTCGGCCAGCAGCGGCACCAGCTCATCGCGGTTCTGCACCCGCTGCGGATTGGTGGCAAAGCGCGGATCGTCGGCCAGTTCGGGCAGGTCGATCACGCGGCAATAGTTGCGGAACTGGCTGTCGTTGCCCACCGCCACGATCAGGTGGCCGTCGCTGACCGCGAACACCTGGTAGGGCATCAGGTTCTGGTGTGCGTTGCCGGCGCGGCGCGGCGCCTTGCCGGAAGTCATGTAATTGAGATTCTGGTTGGCCAGCATGGCCACCTGGCAATCGAGCAGGGCCATGTCGATATGCTGGCCCAGCCCGCTGCGGTTGCGCTCGTGCAGCGCGGCCAGGATGCCAACCGTGGAATACATGCCGGTCATCAGGTCGGTCACCGCCACGCCCGCCTTCTGCGGGCCGCCGCCGGGCAGGTCATCGCGCTCGCCGGTGATGCTCATCAGGCCGCCCATGCCCTGGATCATGAAATCGTAGCCGGGGCGGCTGGCATACGGGCCGGTCTGGCCGAAGCCCGTGATCGAGCAATAGATCAGGCGCGGGTTGATGGCCTTGACGCTTTCGTAGTCCAGCCCGTACTTGCGCAGGCCGCCGACCTTGAAGTTCTCGACCAGGATGTCGCATTGCTGCGCCAGTTCGCGCACCAGCTCCGCCCCGCGCGGCGTGGCGATGTCCAGCGCCACCGACAGCTTGTTGCGGTTGGCCGAGAGGTAGTAGGCCGCCTCGGTGGTGTCGTTGCCGGCCGCATCCTTCAGATAGGGCGGCCCCCAGGCGCGCGTGTCGTCGCCCGCGCCGGGCCGTTCGATCTTGATGACTTCCGCACCCAGGTCGGCCAGGTTCTGGGTACACCAGGGGCCCGCCAGCACGCGGGTGAGATCCAGCACGCGAATGCCGGTCAGGGGAGCAGGACGTTGCGACATGTCGGTAGAAAGAAAGAGCCAGGGGAAGCAGGCATATTAGCCCCTGGCGCCAGGCGGTAAGTTTTGTTTTCGGCACGTTGTTGTGCGCGGCGCGCACAACGACGCGGCTGCGCTACGCGTACGCCTTGAGGGTTTCGCGCGCGATGACCAATTGCTGGATCTGGCTGGTGCCCTCGAAAATGCGGAACAGGCGGACATCGCGGTAGAAACGCTCGACCGCGTACTCGGAGATATAGCCCGCGCCGCCGTGGATCTGCACCGCCCGGTCGGCCACGCGCCCGACCATCTCGGTGGCGTACAGCTTGCTGCAGACCGCCTCCATCGTCACGTTCTGGCCCAGGTCGCGCTTGCGCGCGGCGTCCAGCACCATCGAACGCGCCGCGTACAGCTCGGTCTGGCTGTCGGCGATCATCGCCTGCACCAGCTGGAACTCCGCGATCGGCTGGCCGAACTGCTTGCGCTCCAGCGCGTAGCGCACCGCATCGCGCACCAGCCGCTCGGCGATGCCCACGCACAGCGCCGCGATATGCAGCCGACCCTTGTCCAGCACGCGCATCGAGGTGCGAAAGCCCGTGCCCTCCTTGCCGCCCAGCAGCGCCTCGGCCGGCACCCGGCAATTGTCGAACACCACGTCGCAGGTCAAGGCGCCGGCCTGGCCCATTTTCTTGTCCGGCTTGCCCAGCGTCACGCCCGGCGTGCCGGCCTCGACCAGGAAACACGAGATCGAATCGGCGCGGCGCTCGGGCGCGGTGCGCGCCATGACCGAGAACAGCCCGGCGACGGGCGCATTGGTGATGAAGCGCTTGGTGCCGTTCAGGACATAGTGGTCGCCGTCGCGGACCGCGCTGGTGCGCAGCGCCATGGCATCCGAGCCGGCGTCCGGCTCGGTCAGAGCGAACGAGCCGATCAGCTCGCCGCTGGCCAGCTTGGGCAGATAGCGCTGGCGCTGGTCGTCGGTGCCGGCCAGCACGATGGATTGCGAACCGATGCCGATATTGGCGCCGGCCAGCGACCGGAAAGCCGGCGAGGTCTGCCCCAGCTCGAACACCACGCGCACTTCCTCTTCCATGGTCAGGCCCAGCCCGCCATAATCCGCGGCGATCGACAGGCCGAACAAGCCCAGGTCGCGCATTTCCTGGACGATCTCGTCGGGAATGCTGCCGGTTTCGGCCAGCTCGTTCTCGGCCGGGACCAGCCGGTCGTTGACGAAGCGGCGTACCGCGTCCAGCAACAGGTTCAGGGTTTCATTGTCCAGCGCCATGATGCACCTCGAGGGAATATAAAGTGGGATGGGCCCGCGCGGCGTCAGATGCGCAGGCCGTTGAAAAGCAAGTCGTAGTAGCCGTCGGCGATCTGCTCGGCGCTGTCGCCCTGGCCAGGCTTGTACCAGCGCACCATCCAGTTCAGCATCGACAGCACCGCGCGGCCGGTGGCTGCCACGTCCAGCCGGCGCAGCGTTCCCGTGGCCATGCCCTGCTCCAGCAGGTCGCGCAGCAGTTGTTCGTAGCGGTCGCGCAATTGCGCGGCGTCGGCGCGCTCGGGCAGCGCCATGCCGGAATAGCCGATCAGCATGGTCACGAATTGCTCGTGATGGCGCGCGAAATAGCGGGCATGCCCCACCATGAAGGCGCGCAGCCGTTCGCAGGCCTCGCGCTGGCGCTCCACCTCGCGGGTCACGGCCTGCAACAGGCCGGCCAGCGTCTCCAGGATGATGGCGTCGTAGATGTCCTGCTTGGTCGGGAAATAGTGATAGAGGGCGGCCTTGGACACCCCGATGGCCGCGGCCAGATCGGCGACCGAGCTGTTTTCGTAGCCGCTGCGGGCGAACAGGCGCGCGGCCTCCTCGAGAATGCGCTCGCGCGGCGCGGCCAGCGTGGGCGGGCGGCCGGCGCGCGCGCGCTTCGGAGCAGGGGCAGGAGCATCGGCCATGGCGTTATCCTGGCGGGCAAGGCGCGCCCCTGCCTGCATTGACAGGGGCTGGCCGCTTGCCGTTAAATGGGTTCATCAATTAATTACCGGACGACCGGTAAGTAATTATAGGCACAGATTTCCCCCGCGCTCAACAACCGGAATCGTCCCTCATGAACGCACGAGACACCGCCATGCCCCATCCCGTGGTTGCCGAGCTGTACGCCAGCATGACCCTGCCCGTGGTCTGCTCGCCCATGTTTATCGTCTCCAACCCCAAGCTGGCGATCGCGCAATGCGTCAGCGGCGTCATGGGGTCGTTTCCCGCGCTCAATGCGCGCCCCCAATCGCTGCTGGGCGACTGGCTCGACGAAGTCGAGGCCGGCCTGGCCGAACACCGCCGCGTGCATCCGGACGGCATCGTGGCGCCGTACGCGGTCAACCAGATCATCCACCAGTCGAACGACCGGCTCGAACATGACCTGGACGTGTGCGCCCGCCACCGGGCGCCCTACATCATCACCAGCCTGCGCGCGCCCGGCGACCTGGTTGCCGGCGTGCATGCCTGGGGCGGCAAGGTCTTCCACGACGTCACGACCGTGCGCCACGCCGAGAAGGCCCTGGAGGCCGGCGTCGACGGCCTGATCCTGGTGTGCGCCGGCGCGGGCGGCCACGCCGGCACGCTCAGCCCGTTCGCGCTGGTCTCCGAGGTACGGCGCTTCTACGACGGGCCGCTGGTGCTGTCCGGCGCGATCACCTCGGGCCAGGGCATCCTGGCGGCGCTCGCCATGGGGGCCGACTTCGCCTATATGGGTACGCGCTTCATCGCGACCGCCGAGGCCAATGCCTCCGAGGCCTACAAGCAGGCCATCGTCGACGCGAGCGCGTCCGACGTGCTGTACACGCCTTTTTTCACCGGCATTCCCGGCAACTACCTGAAAGCCAGCATCGTGGCCGCCGGCCTGGACCCGGCCGACCTGCCGGCGGCCGAGGCGGCCTCGTCCAACTTCGGCACGACGCGGGCCAAGCCCTGGAAGGACATCTGGGGCGCCGGCCAGGGCGTAGGCGGCATTGCCAGCGTGCTGCCGGCGCGCGAACTGGTCGCGTCGCTGCGCGCCGAGTATGCCCAGGCACAGGCGCGGCTGGGCGCGCGCAACCTGGGATGAACAGCCTGCTGACCGAGCGCGACGCAGCCGTGCTCACCCTGACCATCAACCGCCCCGAACGGCGCAATGCGCTGGATACCGCCACCTACGACGCGCTGGCGGCGCAGCTGCGCGCCGCCGACGCCGACACCGGCCTGGCCGCGGTCATCCTGACCGGCGCCGGCGACCATTTCACCGCCGGCAACGACCTGCGCGACTTCCAGGCCGAGCGTGCGGCCGGCGACAGCCCGGCCCTGCGCTTCCTGCGCGCGCTGGTCGACACCGACGTGCCGGTGCTGGCCGCCGTGGAAGGACATGCGGTCGGCGTGGGCGTCACGCTGCTGCAGCACTGCGATTTCGCCTTCGCGGCCGGCACCGCCCGGCTGCGCATGCCGTTCGTGGCGCTGGGGCTGTGCCCGGAAGGAGCTTCCAGCCTGCTGCTGCCCCGGCTGGCCGGCATGCGCAAGGCCGCCGAATGGCTGTTGCAAGGGCGCGCCTTCGACGCCGCCGAGGCGCATGCCGCCGGGCTGCTCACCGGCGTCACCGAGCCGGGCCAGGCCCTGGCAGCCGCGCGGGCCGTCGCCGCCGACCTGGCCGCGCAGCCGCGCCAGGCGCTGCGCGTAAGCAAGCGCATGCTGCGCCAGGCCGACCGCGCCGCGATCCACGCCACGCTCGACCACGAGGCCGAACAGTTTCGCGAGCGCCTGCGCAGCCCCGAAGCCCAGCAGGCTTTCGCCCGCTTTTTCAACAAGTAGCCCGGCCGCACGCCATGCGCCGGCGCCCGTCCCGATGCGCGGCGGGAAGGCGCCTGTCCCCACCGGGACAGGCGCCTCCTTACCGGAAGTCCGGCGCGCGCTTCTCGCGCAGCGACTTGATGCCTTCGTGCACGTCGGGCCCGGCAAAACCCATGAACTCCAGGGCCAGCGACGTATCGAACGACGGGCCCGCCATGCGCAGCCAGTTGTTCAAGGCGTACTTGGTCCAGCGAATGGCGGTTTGCGAACCGGCCGCCAGGCGGCCGGCCACTTCGAAGGCCTTGGACAGCAGTTCGGCGCGATCCACGCACAGCGACACCAGGCCGATGCGCTCGGCCTCTTCGCCGCTGACCGCGTCGCACCGCAACAAGTAGTACTTGGCCTTGGCCATGCCGCACAGCAGCGGCCAGACGATGGCGGCATGGTCGCCGGCGGCCACCCCCAGCCGGGTATGGCCATCGATGATGCGCGCATCGCGGGCCGCGATCGAGATATCGGCCAGCAGCCCCGCCACCAACCCCGCGCCGACCGCCGCGCCATGCATGGCCGAGACGATGGGCTTGTTGCAGTTGATGATGTTGTAGACCAGGTCGCGCGCCTCGCGCCAGACCCGGGTGCGCACCTCGAAATCCTCGGCCATCTGCTGCACCAGCCCCAGATCGCCGCCGCCCGAGAACCCATTGCCTTCGCCACGGATCACCACCACCCGGGTCTGGTCGTCGGTATCGATATCGCGCCACACATCGGCCAGCTCGCGGTGCAGGCGCTCGTCGGCGGTGGACAACTTGCCGCTGGCGTCCTTGGCGCCCATGACCAGCTCCAGGATGCCCTCCGGATGGCGGCGGATGCGCAAGGCCCGGTAGCGGGCATAGTGCTCGGGATTGGTGTCTGTTTCGCTCATGTTTTGTCTCCATCGGGCGTGGCCGGCCGGCCCGGCTTTCGGGCACTATAGTGGAAAGCGGCACCGCCGCCCGCTGGAGTTTCATCGCATGGACACCTCTTCCCTGCCGGCCATCGAGCGCCAGCACCTGCCCGCCTTGTTCGCCGCCCGGCCCACCGACGCCCACAAAGGCAGTTGCGGCACCCTGGGCGTGATCGGCGGCGGGCCCGGCATGGTGGGCGCCGCGCTGCTGGCCGCCCGCGCCGGGCTGAAAGTGGGGGCCGGCAAGGTGCTGGTCGGCCTGGTCGCCGAAACCCCGCCGCTGCCCTGCGATCCCATGCAGCCCGAACTGATGCTGCGCGATTTCCGCGGCCTGCTGGAAGCAGGCCTGGGCATCGACGCCTGGACGGCCGGCTGCGGCTGCGGCATGGACGCGCTGGCCGCCAACGCCCTGTCCGAACTGTTCCAGCTGCGTGGCGACGCCGCGCTGGTGCTCGACGCGGACGGCCTGAACCTGCTGGCGGCCGGCGCCGTGCAGCCGCGCTGGGGCGATGCCCCGGTCGTCCTCACGCCCCACCCGGCCGAGGCGGGCCGGCTGCTCGGCCTGTCCACCGAGGCCGTGCAGGCGGACCGGCCCGCCGCCGCCCGGACGCTGGCCGCGCGCTACGGCGCCTGGGTCGTGCTCAAGGGAGCGGGCAGCATCGTCTGCGACCCCGCCGGCGCCTGCCGGATCAACCGCACCGGCAACCCGGGCCTGGCCACCGCGGGCACCGGCGACGTGCTGGCAGGCATCCTGGGGGCCCTGCTCGCCCAGCGCATCGCGCCCGAACAGGCTGTGCCAGGCGCGGTATGGCTGCACGGCGCCGCGGCCGACGCCCTGGTGACACATGGGATCGGCCCCATCGGCCTGACCGCCGGCGAACTGGCCGACAGCGCCCGGCGCCTGCGCAACAGCCGCGCCTAAGTGGTTGAAGCCGCTCGAAAAAGGCCTTTTTGCAACACCCTAGGGTAAACCCTGAATTTCACTTGCCAAGTGACTAGGGTTTTCCCTATAGTGGATTACACCTAGACGAAACGTACTGGAGTAAGCCATGAGCGACCTGACCCTTAGCCACAACGCCCGCCTGACCGACTCGCTGGAGCGTGAACTGCTGCGCGGCGCTATGGAAGACCAATCGAACACCATCCGCCCGCTGGCCGCCGTGAAGGCTGCCGCCGTCGGCGTCGGCCGCGGTGTGCGCGCCGTGTTCGCCTTCATCGACGAAGTCAACGAATCGATGAACCGCGCCCGCGCCCAAAGCGCCCACTACACCGGCTCGCAGTGGTAATCGGCTGACCGCCGGTTCGGGCCCGCACGCAGTCACGCGGCCCGAGCCGGTCTTGCCACCCGCCGGGCCTGCCTCGGCCGGCGGATGGCATGCGACGCCGTTGCCTCCCTCGCGGCGCCGCTGCGCTGCGTCTGGCCTGCCTGGCAGACGCGGCGTTTCTTCCGCCCCCTTTCCTCGCTTCCCCCCTCCCCGCTGACAATATCCCAGGCCAAGGCGCCCACTGGCTGTCGCATCGCGTTGACAATGCGCGATCCGGCTACCGATAATCGCGCCGGTATCCACCCGGAGTTGTCACCATGAAGTTGCGCACCACTTTGGCCCTGCTGGCCACCAGCGCCGGCCTCGCAGCCGCGCCCGGCAGCGCATCGGCACAGTCGCTGAAAATCGCCCTGTCGTCCGAACCCACGTCCGCCGACCCCCACTATCACAAGCAGACGCAGAATGACGCGTTCTCGGCGCACGTCTACAGCTCGCTGATCGGCCGCGACGCCGACATGAAGCTGGTTCCGGCGCTGGCGACCTCGTGGAAGAACCTGGACGACCTGACCTGGGAATTCAAGCTGCGCGACGACGTCAAGTTCTCCAACGGCAAGCCGTTCACGTCCGAGGACGTGCTGTTCACGATCTGCCGCACGCTGAACAACGAAACCAACGTTTCGCAGTCCTACATGGATACCACCAAGCGCATCGCGGACGTGCAGACGCCCGATGCGCATACCGTCATCATCAAGACGGCCGCGCCGCTGCCGCTGCTGCCGGCCGAGCTGGCGCGCTCGCTGCCCATCGTCTGGAACGGCATCGTCGAGCACGGCAAGCTGACGTTCAACCCCAAGGAAGGCTGCGGCGTGACCGGCCCGTGGCCGACCGTCGCCGACTTCAACAACGGCAAGGACGCCATCGGCACCGGCCCGTACAAGCTGAAGTCGTACGTCAAGGGCACCGGCATCGAGCTGGAGCGCAATGACAACTATTGGGGACCGAAGCCGTACTGGAAAGACGTGAAAATGGTGCCGGTGCCCAACGCGGGCCCGCGCCTGACCGGCCTGCTGTCGGGCGACTTCGATGTCATCGAAAACCCGGCCGCGCGCGACCTGCCGCGCATCAAGAGCAACCCGCAGTTCGGCTTCGTGGCCACGCCCTCGACCCGCCTGATCTTCTTCCAGCCCGACGTGGGCCGCAACCCCAGCCCGCTGGTCAAGAGCGCCGACGGCAAGAACCCGCTGCAGGATCTGCGCGTGCGCCAGGCCATCTCCATGGCCATCGACCGCAAGACCATCGTCACACGCCTGATGGACGGCATCGCCACGCCGGCCTACCAGTACATGCCCGACGGCATGTTCGGCGGCGTGCCCAACGCTCCCGAGATCAAGTACGACCCGGAAGGCGCCAAGAAGCTGCTGGCCGAGGCCGGCTACGCAAACGGTTTCGAGCTGACGATTTCCACGCCCAACGACCGCTACGTCAACGACGGGCAGATCGCCCAGGCCGTGGCGCAGTACCTGTCGCGCGTGGGCATCAAGGCCAATGTCGACGCCATGACGGCCTCGCTGTACTTCCCCAAGCGCGCCAAGCGCGAATTCAGCTTCTCGATGGGCGGCTGGCCGGCCGAAGTCGGCGAAGCCTCGGCGCTGTTCCAGCTGTGGGTCGCGTCGCTGGACTCTCCCAGGAGCCTGGGCACCAGCAACTATGGCGGCTTCTCCAACGCCGAGTTCGACAAGGTATTCACCGAGGCCCTGGTGACGGTGGACGTGGCCAAGCGCGAGAAGCTGCTGCAGCAATCGACCCAGATCGCGCTGGACAACGTGCCGCTGATCCCGCTGCACTTCGAAAGCAGCATCTGGGCTTTCCGCAAGGGCCTGACGTACGAAGGCCGCCGCGACCAGTTCACGCTGGCCATGTCGGTCCAGCCTGCCGACCAGAAGTAGGCATGAAGCCGGACGGGTTCGTACCGTCCGCGCGACAGGGGCGCCGCCATGCGGCGCCCCTACGCATTTCAGCGGGCCGTAGTTGTAACCCCTATACAATTTGAGCCGTTTTCCGGAGTTGCCATGTCCCCGCCCCCCGCCGTCGCCGCCGTCCGCCCGTTCGAACTCGCCTGTCCCAGGCTGGACGCCGAGCGCGTGGGCAACGGCGCCACGCCCGGGGTCTGGCACTTCGATGCGGGCCTGCCGGGCCGCCACGTGCTGCTGACAGCGCTGATCCACGGCAATGAGCTGTGCGGCGCCTGGGCGCTGAAGGACGCGCTGGCAGCCGGCCTGCGGCCGCGCCGCGGCAAGCTGACGCTGGCATTCTGCAACCTGGCGGCGTTCGACCGCTTCGATCCGCTGAACTACGCGCCGGCGCGCTTCGTCGACGAAGACATGAACCGGGTCTGGAGCGCCGACAAGCCGGCGGCGCCCGACACGCAGGAGCGCCGCCGCGCGCGTGCGCTGCTGCCGTGGGTGGAACAGGCCGACTGGCTGCTGGATTTCCACTCGATGAGCAATGCCGACGAGCCGCTGCAGCTGACCGGCACCCAACCGCGCAATATCGAGCTGGCGCTCAAGCTGGGCAACCCGGCCCATCTGGTCGCCGATGCGGGACACGCGGCCGGCGTGCGCCTGCGCGACTACGGCCGCTTCGGCGCCGAAGGCGAGAACGGCACGCGCTCGCTGCTGATCGAATGCGGCTTTCACGGCGCGCCGGCCAGCCGCACGGTTGCGCGGGACATCCTGGCGCGTTTCCTGCTGGAGGCCGGCACCCTGGCAGCCGACGATATCCCCCCCGGCTGGCTGGCCGACGCGGCGCCGCGCCAGCGCGCGCTGCGCGTCACGCATGCGGTGGCCGCGCGCAGCGCGGATTTCCGCTTTGCCCAGCCGTGGCAGGGACTGGAACGGATTGCGCGCGCCGGCACGGTGATCGGCTGGTCCGATGGCGAGCCGGTCGCCACGCCTTACGATGATTGCGTACTGATCATGCCCTCGCTGGCGAACCTGCGCCCGGGCGTGACCGTGGTGCGCCTGGCCCAACCTATCTGACCGGCCGGACCGGCGACGGCCGGACCGGTCTTTCGAAGACCACCAAGGAATCCATAACGTGGCCTTGTTCATCCTGCGCAGGCTCATACAAAGCCTGTTCGTCCTGCTGGCCGTCTCGGTCGTGGTGTTCTTCGCGGTGTACGCCGTGGGCGACCCGATCGAATTGCTGGTCAGCCCCGAGGCCAGCGCGGATGCGCGCCAGGCCATGATCGCGCGCCTGGGCCTGGACCTGCCGGTATGGCAGCAGTACGGCAACTTCCTCTGGCGCGCCCTGCATGGCGACCTGGGCAACTCGTTCGTCCACGGCATCCCCGCCATCTCGCTGATCCTGCAGCGCATCCCGGCCACGTTCGAGCTGGTGCTGGTCGCCATCGTCCTGACCTGTACCATCGGCATTCCGCTCGGCCTGGTGGCCGGCCTGCATCGCGACCGGCCGCTGGGCCGCGGCATCATGGCCACCTCGGTGCTGGGATTCTCGCTGCCCAATTTCTGGCAGGGCATGATGCTGATCCTGCTGTTCTCGGTCTGGCTGGGCTGGCTGCCCGCCTCGGGGCGCGGCGACACCGCCAACCTGTTCGGCGTGCCGCTGTCCATCCTGACGCTGGACGGCTGGTCGCACGTCATCATGCCGGCCATCAACCTGGCGGTCGCCAACGTGGCGCTGGTGCTGCGCCTGACCGCCTCGGGCGTGGTCGAGGCGCAATCGCAGGAGTACGTGAAGTTCGCCCGCGCCAAGGGCATCAAGCCCGGCCGCATCGTGCGCCGCCACATTCTGCGCAACATCCTCATCCCGGTCGTTACCGTCATCGGCATGGAATTCGGCCACCTGATCGCGTATTCGACGATCACCGAAACCGTCTTCGCCTGGCCCGGCATGGGCAAGCTGCTGATCGACAGCGTCTACCAGCTCGACCGCCCCGTGGTGGTGGCCTATGTCATGCTGGTCACGCTGATCTTCGTCGTCATCAACCTGGTGGTCGACATACTCTACGCCGCGCTCGATCCGCGCGTGCAACTGGTCGCCCCCGCACAGTAGGTCAGACATGGCAAATCCCCCGAGCAACGGCCGCACGCGCACCGTCCACCCCCTGTCGGAGACGCCGCGCCGCGCCCAGATCCTGAAGCAGCTGCACAGCCGCCCCACCGTGCGCGGTTCGGTCATCGCGCTGCTGGCGCTGGTGGCGCTGATCCTGCTGGCGCCGTACTTCGCGCCGCAGAATCCCTACGACCTCGCCAGCCTGAACCTGCTCGACGGCCGCCTGCCGCCGCGCTCGCCCACCATGGACGGCGGCTTCTACTGGCTGGGCACCGACGACCAGGGGCGCGATATGTTCAGCGCCATTCTGTACGGGCTGCGCATCAGCCTGCTGGTGGGCCTGACCGCGGTGGTGCTGGCCACGGCCATCGGCAGCCTGGTGGGCCTGCTGGCCGCCTATGCCGGCGGCGTGATCGACGCCGTCCTGATGCGCATCGTCGATTTCATCCTCGGTTTTCCCACCATCCTGGTGGCGCTGGTGCTGCTGGCCATGATGGGCCGCGGCGTGGACAAGGTGATCCTGGCGCTGGTGGTGGTGCAATGGGCGCACTATGCGCGCATCATGCGCGGCCGCGCCTTGCAGGAGCGCCGCAAGGAATATGTCGAGGCGGCCGCCAACCTGGGCTTTCCCGCCTGGCGCATCATGCTGTTCCACTTGCTGCCCAATTGCATGGCGCCGGTCATGGTGTTTGCCACCATCCAGATCGCCAACGCCATCGTGCTGGAAGCCACGCTGTCGTTCCTGGGCGTGGGCGTACCGGTCACCGAGCCTTCGCTGGGCCTGCTCATCGCCAATGGCTTCCAGTACCTGCTGTCGGGCGACTACTGGATCAGCCTGTTCCCCGGCCTGGCGCTGCTGCTGCTTATCCTCTCCATCAACATCGTGGGCGATCGCCTCCGAGAAAGCCTGGACCCGCGACGAGCATGAAAGACATCCTCCTGGACGTGCGCGGCCTGCGCACCGCATTCCATACCGAAGCCGGCGCCTGGCCCGCCGTCGACGGCGTCGACCTGGTCGTGCGCCGCGGCGAAATCGTGGGGCTGGTCGGCGAATCCGGCTCGGGCAAATCGGTCACCGGGTTTTCGCTGCTGGGGCTGATCGACCCGCCCGGCGAAGTAGTCGAAGGCGAGATCCGCTTCAAGGACAAGGACCTGCGCAAGCTGGGCGAAGAGCAGATGCGGCAGCTGCGCGGCAACCGCATCGCCATGATCTTCCAGGATCCGCTGATGACGCTGAACCCGGTGCTGCGCATCGGCGAACAGATGGCCGAAGCCATTCTCACGCATGAGAACGTCCCGCGCGCCCAGGCCATGGAGCGTTGCCGCGAGGCGCTGGAGATGGTGGGCATTCCGTCGCCCGAAAAGCGCCTGCGCAGCTTCCCGCACGAATTCTCCGGCGGCATGCGCCAGCGCGTGGCGATCGCCATCGCCATGCTCAACAAGCCCGACCTGATCATCTGCGACGAACCCACCACGGCCCTGGATGTCACCATCCAGGGGCAGATTCTCTACCGCATGCAGGAAATCTGCCGCCAGCACGACACGGCGCTGATCTGGATCACGCACGACCTGGGCGTGGTGGCCGAGCTGGCCGACCGCGTCGCGGTCATGTATGCGGGCCGCATCGTCGAATCGGGGCCGGTGGACGCCGTGCTGGACGCGCCGCGCCACCCCTATACGCGCGGCCTGCTCGAATCGATGCCGGCGCAGACGCAGCCTGGCGCGCGCCTGCGCCAGATCGACGGCATGGCGCCGACACTGTCGGCGCGCCCATGGGGCTGCGCCTTCCGTCCGCGCTGCCCCAATGCCGTGACGCGCTGCACCGAACAGGCGCCCTCCGTGACTCAAGAAGGTCCGCGCAGCTACCGCTGCTACGTGCCCATCGCCAGCGAGACCGCAACCGCATGACGACCTCCGACCTGCCCGTTATCGAACTGCGCGATGTCCACAAGCGCTTCGAACACCGTCCCGACATGGCCCAGCGTCTGCTTGCGCTGACCGGCAAGCCGCTGGACCGCCATACCGTACATGCCGTCAACGGCGTATCGCTGTCGGTGCGCCGCGGCGAAGTGCTGGGCCTGGTGGGCGAATCCGGCTGCGGCAAATCGACCCTGGGACGGGTGGTCGCCGGCCTGCACCGCGAGAGCGCCGGCGAGCTGCTGTACCAGGGCCGCCCGGCGGCGCAACTGCGCGGCGCCGACCGGCTTGCCTATGTCCTGGGCGTGCAGATGATCTTCCAGGATCCGCAGGCCTCGCTCAACCCGCGCCAGTGCCTGCGCCAGATCCTGGCCGAAGCGCTCAAGGTGCACAAGCTGGCGCCGCCGGCCGAGATCCCGGCGCGGGTGGACCGCGCGCTGGCGGAGGTGGGCCTGGACCGCGAATACCGCGAGCGCTACTCGCACCAGATCTCGGGCGGCCAGCGCCAGCGCATCGGCATCGCCCGCGCCCTGATGGTCGAACCCCGGTTCCTCGTATGCGACGAACCGGTGGCGGCGCTGGATGTCTCCATCCAGGCTCAGGTCATCAATCTGTTCATGGACCTGCGCGAACAACGCGGCCTGACGTACCTGTTCATCAGCCACGACCTGGGCGTGGTGCGCCATATTTCGGACCGGGTCGCTATCATGTACCTGGGCAAGATCGTCGAACAGGCCAGCTCGGCCGAGATCTTCGCCCATCCGAACCACCCCTATACGCAGGCGCTGATGGCCGAAGTGCCCGACGTAGGCCGGCGCGGCCGGGTCTTCACGCCGATCCGCGGGGAGATCCCGTCGCCGCTGGACCCGCCGCCGGGCTGTACGTTCCATCCGCGCTGCCCGCATGCCATGCCGCGCTGCCGCGAACAGGCGCCGGTGCTGCGTGAAATCGCGTCAGGCCATGTTTCGGCCTGCCACCTGAACGACACCGCAAGCTGAACATGAAACCCGCCGACCTGACCAACGCCGACCGCATTGCCCTGGAACTGGGGCATGCGGGCCGCAACGCCATTCCTTACCTCGACGACGACCGCAATGCCGACCGTCCCTTCACGCTGAATACGTACCGCCCGTATGGCTACACCCCGGACCGGCCGGTCGTGGTGGTGCAGCACGGCGTGCTGCGCAACGGCGCCGACTACCGCGATTTCTGGATTCCCGCGGCCGACCGCCACAAGCTGCTGATCGTCGCGCCGACCTTCTCGGACGAAATCTGGCCGGGCGTCGAAAGCTACAACAATGGCCGCGCCTTCACCGCGGCCGGCAATCCGCGCCACGTCGATGGCTGGACCTACGCCCTGGTGGCGCGCGTGCTGGCCAACATCCGCGCCGCCGAGATCGCGGACTGCGAGCAGGTCTACCTGTTCGGCCATTCGGCCGGCGGCCAGTTCGTGCACCGCCTGATGAGCAGCCAGCCGCATGCGCCGTTTCATGCCGTGACGGCCGCCAACCCGGGCTGGTACACCCTGCCCACCTTCGAGCACCGTTTCCCCGAAGGGCTGGACGGCGTGGGCCTGACCGAGGACCACCTGGCCCGGCTGCTGGCCTACCCCATGACCATCCTGGCCGGCGACCAGGACATCGCCACCGACGACCCCAACCTGCCGTCCGAACCGGCGGCGCTGCGCCAGGGGCCGCACCGCTATGCGCGCGCCCGGCACTACTACGAAGCCGGCCAGCGCGCCGCCGCGCAACGCGGCTTGCCGTTCGGCTGGCAGTTGCAGGTCGTGCCGGGCATCGGCCACGACGGCCAGGCCATGTCGCAGGTGTGCGCCAGCCTCTGGTTCGACGGCCGCATGCCCGACGCAGCCGAACTGGCCCGCCTGGCCGGCTCGCAATCGGCCTGACCGCCGTCCCCTCCATCCTCCCTGCTGACTACACGCCCACGCCATGACGACCACGCTTCCCGACACCGACCAGCTCGTAGCTGGCATCCAGTCCTGGATTCAATGCGAATCCCCTTCGAACTCGCCGGCCGGCGTCACCGCCATGGCGCACCTGGCCGCCGAATACGCGCGCGCGGTCGGGCTGGCAGTGGAGATCCGTCCGCTGAACGCGGAAGTCGGCCCGCTGGTCTACGCCACCAATCGCGCTGCCGGCGATACGCGTCCCGGCGTGCTGGTCCTCGGCCACCTCGATACCGTGCACCCGATCGGCACGCTGCAGGACAATCCTTGCCGCATCGACGGCGACCGCCTGTACGGACCGGGCAGCTATGACATGAAAGCCGGCATCTACCTGGCGCTGTCGGCCCTGCGCGGCCTGCCCAGCCCGCACGCCACCGCCCTGCCCATCGATTTCCTGCTGGTACCCGACGAGGAAACCGGCAGCCACGCCTCGCGCGAGCATATCGAGCACTACGCCGCGCGCGCCAAGTACGCGCTGGTGTGCGAGCCGGCGCGCCCCAATGGCGGCAAGTGCGTGACCGCGCGCAAGGGCACCGGGATGCTGCGGCTCAACGTCAAGGGCCGTCCGGCGCATGCCGGCATGCAGCACGAGAAAGGCCGCAGCGCCATCCGCGAAATGGCGCACCAGGTGCTGGAACTGGAAAGCATGACCGACTACGAGCGCGGCATCACCGTCAGCGTGGGGACGATCGCCGGCGGCACGGTCACCAATACCGTGCCGGCCCTATGCCGCTGCGTGGTCGACTTCCGCGTGCCCGACATGGGCGCGGCCGAAGACGTGCTGCGCCGCATGCGCAACCTGTGCGCCGTCGGCCCCGACATGGAACTGGACATCGACGTCGAGCTCAACCGCCCGCCCATGGTCAAGACAGAAGCCGCTACCGCGCTGCTGCAACTGGCGCAGGATTTCGCCGCCCAGGCCGGCTTCGCGCTCGAAGACGCCCCCATGACCGGCGGCGGCAGCGACGCCAACTTCACCTCGGCCATGGGCGTGCCGACCCTGGACGGCCTGGGCGCCGACGGCGACGGCGCGCACACCCTCAACGAATACATCCTGGTGTCCACCCTGGCCGCGCGCATGCGGTTCTGGGAATTGCTGTTGAAAGCACTCCACTGACGGCGCGCCGGTCCCAGCACCAAGGGCGTGAGTGCCTGTCCCCGCGGGGACAGGCACCTCGCCAGCCCCCCCCGCGGCGCTAGTCCTTCTTCAGCAGCGCCTTCAGCATGCCCAGGCGCTCCTTGGGACTCATGGCGCGCGTGGCTTCGTCTTCCTGCACTTTGGCGTCGCCCAGGCCCATCTCCTCGATGAAGCGCGAAGGCTCGCGCACCACGTCTTCGCGCGCGCGGCGGCGCTTCTTGCACCAGCTCAGGTTCAGGCTGCGCTGCGCTCGCGTGATGCCCACGTACATCAGCCGGCGTTCTTCCTGGATGCGCGTGGCCAGGGTCTCGGCGGCGCGCGCGGGGTCGCCGCTGTCCTCGTCGTCCTTGCCCAGGTGCGGCAGCAGGCCTTCCTCGACGCCAGCCAGGTAGACGTGCGGGTACTCCAGCCCCTTGGACGCGTGCAGGGTGGACAGCTTGACCGCGTCCGGCTCTTCTTCCTCGCCGCGCTCGAGCATGGTCACCAGCGCGACGTGCTGCACCAGGTCGAACAACGTCATGCCGTCCTCCTCGGCCTTGCGCTTGAGCCAGCCCGTCAGCTCCAGCACGTTCTGCCAGCGCGTCTGCGCCGGCCGCTCTTCCAGCATGTCGTACAGGTAGCGTTCGTACTGGATGGCCGAGAGCAGGTCATCGAGGATCTGGCCGGCCGGCTCCGGCGCGCGCGCGGGCTGGCCTTCGACGCCCCGTCCGGCGCGCCACTGAATGCGCCGCACGAACTCGGCGAAGGTGCGCAGCGGCTCCAGCTGGCGCGGCGCCAGCAGGCTCTCGGGCCCGGCCTCGTCCACCGCGGCCAGCAGCGAGCATTGGCGTTGCGCGGCGTATTGGCCCAGCGTCTGCAGGGTGCCCTGGCCGATGCCGCGCTTGGGCGTGGTCGCGGCACGGATGAAGGCAGGGTCGTCCTCGTCGTTGGCGACCAGGCGCAGGTAGGCCAGGATGTCGCGCACCTCGGCCTTGTCGAAAAAGCTCTGGCCGCCCGAGATGGTGTACGGAATCTTGAGGTTGCGCAGCGCCTGCTCCAGCACGCGCGATTGATGATTGCTGCGATAAAGAATGGCGAAATCTTTCCATTGCGCCTGGCGCTCGAAGCGCGCCGCCGACACTTTCATCGCGATGGACTCGGCCTCGTGCTCGTCGCCATTCATCGGCGAGACGATGATGGGCTCGCCATGACCCAGGTCCGACCACAGCTTCTTCTCGAACAGCTTGGGGTTGCGTTCGATCACGTTGTTGGCGGCGGCCAGGATGCGCTGCACCGAGCGGTAGTTCTGCTCCAGCTTGATCAGCTTGAGATTGGGATAGTCGGTGGTCAGCTTGGCCAGGTTCTCGATGGTGGCGCCGCGCCACGCGTAGATGGCCTGGTCGTCGTCGCCCACTGCCGTGAACATGGCCCGTACACCGGTAAGCAGCTGCACCAGGCGGTACTGGCAAACGTTGGTGTCCTGGTATTCGTCCACGAGCAGATAGCGCACCCGGTTCTGCCAGCGCGTGCGCACCTCTTCGTTGCGTTCGAGCAGTTCGGCGGGAATGCGGATCAGGTCGTCGAAATCCACCGCCTGGTATGCCGCCAGCGTCGCCGCGTAGCCGCGGTAGACGGTCACGGCCTCGACTTCGGTGGGCGTGATGGCGGCGGCCGCCGCCTGGTCCGGCGTGAGCAGGGCGTTCTTCCACAGCGAGATGATGGACTGCACCTCGCGCAGCCGGCCGCGGTCGGTGGTCGCCAGCAACTCCTGGATGATGCTCATGGCGTCATCGGCGTCCAGGATGGAGAACTGGGGCTTGAGGCCGGCATGCGCGGCCTCTTCGCGCAGCAGCCGCACGCCCAGCGCATGGAAGGTGCTGATGGTCAGCCCCTTGGCCAGCTTCGGATCGACCAGGGTCTTGACGCGCTCGGCCATTTCGCGCGCGGCCTTGTTGGTGAAGGTCAGCGCCACGATGTTGCGGCCCATGTAGCCGCACTCGCGCAACAGATAGGCCATCTTCTGCGTGATGACGCGCGTCTTGCCGCTGCCCGCGCCGGCCAGCACCAGGCACGGCCCGTCCAGGTACAGCACGGCTTCTTTCTGGGAGGGATTCAGGCCACTGCCTATCGAGGTATCGCTTGCGGACATGTTCGGTCAGAGTACGGGTTCGAGCGCCGGCGCCGGCCCCGCTCAGATCTCCAGCGGATCGACTTCCAGTTGCCAGCGTACGCGCGCCTCGGCGGCCAGTTGCGGCAGGCAGGCCGCCCAGGCCGTCAGGAAACCCTGCAGGGCGGGGCGGCTGGTGCTTTCTATCAGCAGCTGGGCACGCTCGACGTGGGCCACGCGCACAACGCGCAGCGGCACGGGATCGTAGAGTGTAATCGCGTCCACGCCGGGCCATGGCTCGCCCGTGGCCAGGTCGCGCGCGCGCTGCAGAAAGCCCTGCGCCACCGTCAGTTCGCGCGCCTCGGCGGTCAACAAGGCCTGATAGGCAAACGGGGGCAGCCCTGTGTCTTCGCGCTCCTGCAGGGCGTGGCGCGCAAAGCCGGCGTAGTCGTGGCGCAACAGGGCCTGATAGACCGGTTGCTCCGGATAGCCGGTCTGGATCAGGACCTGCGCGCCGGCGGCATGGCGGCCCGCCCGCCCGGCCACCTGCATCAATTGGGCGAACAGGCGCTCGGGCGCGCGGAAGTCGTGCGCGAACAGCATGGAGTCGGCGTTGAGCACGCCCACCAGGCCGAGCCGCGCGAAGTCGTGTCCCTTGGCCACCATCTGCGTGCCAACCATGATGTCCACTTCGCCGGCATGCACGGCCGCGAACAGCGCCTGCGCACTGCCCTTGCGGCGCGTGCTGTCGGCGTCGATGCGCGCGATGCGCGCCTGCGGAAACCACTCGGCCAATTGCTCCTCGATGCGCTGCGTGCCGCGTCCCATGGGCTCCAGGTCCTGGTCGCCGCACTCCGGGCAGGCGCGTGGCACCGGCGCCTGGTAGCCGCAGTGGTGGCACTGCAGGCGATAGCCGCCCGCGCCCGGGCCGCGGTGCAGCACCGTGAACGTCGAGCAGCGCGGGCAGTGGCTGACCCATGCGCACGACGCGCAATGCAGCACGGGCGCGTAGCCGCGCCGGTTGAGGAACACCAGCGACTGCTCGCCGCGTTCGAGCCGCTGGCCGATCGCCTCGATGAACTGCGGCGCCAGACCTTGCTTGAGTTGCAGCCGGCGCGTGTCGATCAGGCGGATCTCCGGCAGGCTGCTGGCGCGCGCCCGGCCGGGCAGCGTCAGGCGCAGGTAGCGGCCGCGCTCGGCATGCTGCCAGCTTTCCAGCGACGGCGTGGCCGAACCCAACACCACCGGGATATCCAGGTCGCGGGCGCGCCAGATGGCCAGGTCGCGCGCGGAATAGCGCAGGCCTTCCTGCTGCTTATAGGAAGGATCGTGCTCTTCGTCGACCACGATCAGGCCCAGCTCCGGCAGGGGCGCAAAAATCGCCATGCGGGTGCCCAGCAGCAGGCGGGCCTGGCCGCGCTGCGCGCGCGCCCACGCCTGCACGCGCTCGCCATCGGCCAGCCCGCTGTGCAGGATGGCCACGCCCTGCGGCCCGACCAGCGCCTCCAGGCGCGCACGCAAGGCGCCTTCGAGCTGCGGCGTCAGGTTGATCTCGGGCACCATCAGCAGGACCTGCCGCCCGGCCTGCAAGACGCGCGCCGCCGCATGCAGGTACACCTCGGTCTTGCCGCTGCCGGTCACGCCGTGCAGCAGGACCGGCTGAAACGCCGACAGCGCGCCGATGGTGTCGACCGCCTCGCGTTGCGCTTCATTCAGTTCGGGCGCCTGGTCCGGCTCGGCCGCCACCGCTGCCTCGGCGCGCGGCTTGCGCGCGTCCAGGCGCGCCACGGGTCCCAGGCCGGAGCGCTTGCCCTGGTAAGCCGACGGTTTGCGCAGCGGCGGCGGCAGCACCGGCAGCATGACCTCGCCCAGCGGCCGCTGGTAGTAATCGGCCGCAAAGCGCGCCAGCCGCATCCAGTCGGCCGGCATCGGCGGCAGGTCTTCGAGCGGCTGCTCGACCTCGCGCACCTGCGCCGGGTCGATGGACGGCTGGGCCGGATGTTCGACCACCACCCCGACCAGCTTGCGCCGCCCGAACGGCACGATCACGCGCGCGCCCAGCGGCAATGGCGCTGCGCTGCGGTAATCGAACGGCCCCGGCAACGGGACGTCCAGCGCAACGCGCACCCAGACGCCCGCCGCGTCGGCGGCGGGCAAGGCGGGATCGGCGGAAGACGCGTCGCTCATACTTAAAGTGAATTCTGGATTCTGGCGCTAACCCTGCGGCGCCTCATAGTGATATCCACACAAGTTTCCAGGCTGTGGATAACTTTGGGGGAAAAACGCTGGCAAGGGTGCGAGCTTTCAGGGCCGTGCCTGCCTGGCTTGGTTTCGCTTCTGCAATAAGCTCATATTTTTCTTTTGTATTCATGAGCTTATATATATTTTCCAGACTACGAGGCAGGTATTGGGGGTTTTCCCGAAACTTTGCGCTGCTGTGCACAACTCGGCACGGCAGCGCCTTCCCAGGCCGTTTGAAAGCGAAGCGCCCACTTACCCCGCATGCAGCGCGCGGCTGTAGGTGTGCACCTCGTCGACCAGCTCGCTGACCACCTCGGGCGGAGAGTATTGCGAGATGCCGTGCCCCAGGTTGAACACGTGGCCGCCCTTGCCGACCGGACCGAACGCGTCCAGCGTGCGCCGCGCCTCGGCGCGCACCGCCTGGGCGCCGCCGAACAAGGTCATGGGATCGAGGTTGCCCTGCAGCGCCACCGCGTCGGCCACCCGGCGGCGCGCCGTGCCCAGGTTGACCGTCCAGTCCAGGCCCACGGCATCGCAACCGCATGCGGCGATTTCCTCGAGCCACTGCCCACCGCCCTTGCTAAACACGATGACCGGCACGCGGCGGCCTTCGCGCTCGCGCGTCAGGCCTTCCACCACGCGCCGCGTATAGGCCAGCGAAAACTGCTGGAACAGGCCGTCGGCCAGTACGCCGCCCCAGCTGTCGAACAGCATCACGGCCTGCGCGCCGGCATCGATCTGCGCATTGAGATAGTGGCGCGTGGCCTCGGCGTTGATCTCCAGGATGCGGTGCAGCAAATCGGGCCGGCCATACAGCATCGATTTGATCAGGCGATAGTCGTCGCTGCCGCGCCCTTCGACCATGTAACAGGCGATCGTCCAGGGGCTGCCCGCAAAGCCGATCAGCGGCACGCGGCCGTCGAGTTCGCGGCGTATCGTGCGCACTGCGTCGAACACATAGCGCAAGCTGTCCATGTCGGGCACCGCCAGCTTCGCCACATCGGACTCATCGCGCACCGGATGCGCGAAACGCGGCCCTTCGCCAGGTGCGAAATCCAGGCCCAGGCCCATGGCGTGCGGCACGGTCAGGATATCGGAGAACAGGATGGCGGCATCCAGGGGGTAGCGCGCCAGCGGCTGCAGCGTGACTTCGCAGGCGTAGTCGGGATTTTGCGCGAGCCCCATGAACGAGCCCGCACGGGCCCGTGTGGCGTTGTATTCCGGCAGGTAACGGCCGGCCTGACGCATCAGCCAGATCGGCGTGTATGGTACGGGCTCGCGCAGCAGGGCGCGCAGGAACACATCGTTCTTCAAAGGGGCAACAGACACGACTATCCTTGGTGATCGGAAGCCGTGATTTTACTGCCCTGGCAATTTCCTGCCCGCGGGACGGGAAAGGCTCGTTCAAGCCTCGTCGGCGGGGTCCCGGGGCGGAGCCGTTTCGTAGGGCCACGCGCCGGCCACACCCTCGCGATAGGGCCGGGCATCGATGCCATGCTTGCGCATCAAGGCCCAGAACGCGCGCCGGTGCTTGCAGGCGGCACGCGCCGCCTGGGCCACGTTGCCGCCGTGGCGCGCCAGGGCCCCGCGCACATAGGCACGCTCGAACCGCCCCACCACCTGCGCCTTGGCCTGGCGGAAAGGCAGCTCTCGCTGTACCGCCATCCGGGCGTCGCCCAGCTTCGCGGCATAGGGCGCGCGTGTCTGTGCAAGCATGCACGGCGCCGCTGCCGACGCATCGGCGGTTTCCGGCATGCCGGGCAGGCGATAGCCGTCGCCTTCGCCCGGATCTGTGGGCGCGCCGGGCCCGCGGCCGCCGCCAGGCTCGGCGCCCGGCACCGGCACGGCGGCCCGAATGCCTGCCGCCGGCGGCGGGATGGCGCGCCAGGCGCGCGACGCCCTGACGCGCAGCTCCTCCAGGCAGGCCGGCACACGCAGGAAATCCCGCGCGCCCAGGCGCAGCAGGTCGGCGATGGCCGGCGCGGTCAGGTCGCGCACCAGTACCAGCACCGGGGTACTTAGCGCCGGGCTGGCTTGCGCCAGCACGAGACGCGCCCACCCCAGCGTGGAGGCCTGCACGGGCAGCAGCAAGGCGTCGAAGCGGCGCAGGCTCATGGCGGCTTGCCCCAGGGCGAGCCCATCGCGCCCGCCCGACAGCGGGTATTCGTGCAGGCGCAGGCGGTCGGCCAGGCGGGCCTCGGGGCCACGCACGGCGGCCAGCCACGCGCCTACCCACGACGGCTGGTCGGGCATGACAAGTACGGCGCATTCCAGAAGTGCACGCATGGCATGGGCCTCATTCACGATGAGCGAAGCCATAGCCTAACGCGTCGCGATGCGGCCCGGCCATTCGCAATCGCCACACTGTGGAGATTGCGCAGGCATGGGTCCGGGGATGCGCCAGAAACGACAAAGGCGACCGAAGTCGCCTCTGTCTGCCTGACGCGGCGGGCAATGCCCGCCGGCAATCAGTGCGTACGGCCTTGGCGCAGCTTGCGCGCGGCCACGGCCTGGGCGGCCAGCATGGCCAGCTCGGCTTCGACCACGGCGATGTCGGCCTTGTCCTTGGCGTTGCGCAAGGCCTCTTCGGCCTTCTCGCGCGCCGCCACGGCACGGGCTTCATCCAGGTCGGCGGCCCGGATGGCCGTATCGGCCAACACGGTCACGCTGCCCGGCTGCACCTCGAGGATGCCCCCGGCGACGAAGATGTTTTCCTCGCCTTCGTCGGCACGGACGATCTTGACCGTCCCGGGGCGTATGCGCGAAATCAGCGGGGTGTGGCCGGGCAGAATGCCCAGCTCACCCGCCTCGCCAGGCAGCACCACGAACTTCGCCTCGCCGGTGAAGATCGCTTCCTCTGCGCTGACGACATCCACATGCAGGGTAGCCATATCGGATCCTTATTGGAGTTTCTTGGCCTTCTCGAAGGCCTCGTCGATCGTGCCGACCATGTAGAACGCCTGCTCGGGCAGCGCGTCGCACTCGCCGTCGACGATCATCTTGAAGCCACGGATCGTTTCGGCCAGCGACACGTACTTGCCCGGCGAGCCGGTGAACACTTCGGCCACGTGGAAGGGCTGCGACAGGAAGCGCTGGATCTTGCGCGCGCGGGCCACGGCCTGCTTGTCTTCCGGCGACAGTTCGTCCATGCCCAGAATCGCGATGATGTCGCGCAGTTCCTTGTAGCGCTGCAGCGTCTGCTGCACGCCACGAGCCACCTGGTAGTGCTCTTCGCCCACGACTTGCGGGTCGAGCTGGCGGCTGGAGGAGTCCAGCGGGTCCACGGCGGGGTAGATACCCAGCGCAGCGATGTCACGCGACAGCACGACGGTCGAGTCCAAGTGCTGGAAGGTCGTGGCGGGCGACGGGTCGGTCAAGTCGTCGGCAGGCACGTACACGGCCTGGATCGAGGTGATCGAACCGGTCTTGGTCGAGGTGATGCGCTCTTGCAGCACGCCCATTTCCTCGGCCAGCGTAGGCTGGTAGCCCACCGCCGACGGCATACGGCCCAGCAGCGCCGACACTTCGGTACCGGCCAGGGTGTAGCGGTAGATGTTGTCGACGAAGAACAGGATGTCACGGCCTTCGTCGCGGAACTTCTCGGCCATGGTCAGGCCGGTCAGCGCCACGCGCAGGCGGTTGCCCGGGGGCTCGTTCATCTGGCCGAACACCATGGCCACCTTGTCCAGAACGTTCGACTCTTCCATTTCATGGTAGAAGTCGTTGCCTTCGCGGGTACGCTCACCCACGCCGGCGAACACCGACAAGCCGCTGTGCTGCTTGGCGATGTTGTTGATCAGTTCCATCATGTTGACGGTCTTGCCCACGCCGGCGCCGCCGAACAGGCCGACCTTGCCGCCCTTGGCGAACGGGCACACCAGGTCGATAACCTTGATGCCGGTTTCCAGCAGCTCGACCGACGGCGACAGCTCGTCGAAACGGGGCGCGGGCTGGTGGATGGCGCGCTTCTCGTCGGACGCGATGGGACCGGCTTCGTCGATGGGACGGCCCAGCACGTCCATGATGCGGCCCAGGGTGCCGTGGCCCACGGGCACCGAGATCGGTGCGCCGGTGCCGGCCACTTGCATGCCGCGGCGCAGCCCGTCGCTGGAACCCAGCGCGATGGTACGCACCACGCCGTCGCCCAGCTGTTGTTGCACTTCCAGCGTCAAGCCCTTCTCGGCGAACGAGGAACCCTCGTCGACCAGGGTGAGCGCTTCGTAGATCTTGGGCATGTTATCGCGGGGGAACTGAATATCCACCACGGCGCCGATGCACTGAACGATGGTTCCGTTGCTCATGTCGATTCCTTGCTTGATAGCTTTTGTCGGAGTACTGCCGGGTTACACCGCGGCAGCGCCCCCTACGATTTCCGAAATTTCTTTGGTGATCGCGGCTTGACGGGTCTTGTTGTAGACCAGTTGCAAGTCACCGATGACCTTCTTCGCGTTGTCCGACGCGGACTTCATCGCCACCATCCGGGCCGACTGCTCCGACGCCATGTTCTCAGCCACGGCCTGGTACAACAGCCCTTCGACGTAACGCTGCAGCAGATCGTCGATCACGCTCTTGGCATCCGGCTCGTAGATGTAGTCCCAGCTGTAGTCCGACTTGATCTCGGCGGTCTTGGCCAGGGTCTCAACGCCCGATTGGAACGGATCGTCCAAACCATTGGACAACGGCAGCAAGCGCAGGAACACCGGCTCTTGCCTCATCGTGTTGACGAAGCGCGTGGTCGCCACGTACAGCGCGTCGATACGGCCTTCCAGGTAGTCGTCCAGCTGCACCTTGATGGCGCCCAGCAGGCGGTCGAGGTCGGGCTTGTCGCCCAGCTGCACTTCCTGGGACACCAGCTTGGCGCCAATACGCGTCAGCAGGCCCAGACCCTTGTTGCCGAAGGCCGTCGCCTGCACCTTGATGCTGCGCTGCTCGAATTCCTTCAGCTTGGACAGCGTCACGCGGCTGATGTTGGTGTTCAGGCCGCCGCACAAGCCCTTGTCGGTCGTCACCAGCACCACGCCGACCGCCTTGACTTCGCGTTCGACCAGGTACGGGTGGCCGTACTCGGGATTGGCCTGCATCAGGTGCGCAGCAATCTCGCGCACCTTGGTGGCGTACGGACGACCCGCGCGCATCCGCTCCTGCGCCTTGCGCATCTTGGATGCGGCGACCATTTCCATCGCCTTGGTGATCTTGCGCGTGTTTTGCACGCTCTTGATCTTGGTTCGGATTTCCTTGATTCCGGGCATTGCGCTTTCCTGTTGAAACGGCTTGGCGGGTTCAGCCGGGCTGTCCCCGCCCTACCGTAGGATGGGCGGCACGCCCATCGCTACGCCAGACAGTTGCCTTAAAAAGCACCGTGCTTCTTGAAATCCTGGACCGCGGCAGCCAGTTCGGCTTCGTCGTCCTTGGACAGTTCCTTGGTGTCTTCGATGCGCTGGATCAAGGCGGCGTGCTTGGCCTTGAGGTGATCCTTCAGCGACTTTTCGAAGGCCAGGATCTGCGCCACGTCGACGTCGTCCAGGTAACCGTTGTTGACCGCGTACAGCGAGACGGCCAGCTCCCACACTTGCAGCGGCTGGTATTGCGGCTGCTTGAGCAGTTCCACCACGCGCTTGCCGCGCTCGAGCTGGCGACGGGTGGCGTCGTCCAGGTCGGAGGCGAACTGCGCGAAGGCGGCCAGTTCACGGTACTGGGCCAGGTCGGTACGGATACCGCCGGACAGCTTCTTGATGACCTTGGTCTGGGCGGCGCCACCGACGCGCGACACGGAAATACCGGCGTTGATGGCGGGACGCACGCCCGCGTTGAACAGGTCGGTTTCCAGGAAGATCTGGCCGTCGGTGATCGAGATCACGTTGGTCGGAACGAAGGCCGACACGTCGCCCGCCTGGGTTTCGATGATCGGCAGCGCGGTCAGCGAGCCGGTCTTGCCCTTGACGGCGCCGTTGGTGAACTTCTCGACGTATTCCTCGTTGACGCGCGCGGCGCGTTCGAGCAGGCGCGAGTGCAGGTAGAACACGTCGCCCGGATAGGCTTCGCGGCCCGGCGGGCGGCGCAGCAGCAGCGACACCTGGCGGTAGGCCCAGGCCTGCTTGGTCAGGTCGTCATAGACGATCAGGGCATCTTCGCCGCGATCGCGGAAGTACTCGCCCATGGTGCAGCCGGCGTAGGCGGCCAGGTACTGCATGGCGGCCGAGTCCGAAGCGGCGGCGGCGACCACGATGGTGTATTCCATCGCGCCGTGCTCTTCCAGCTTGCGCACCACGTTGTTGATCGTCGAAGCCTTCTGGCCGATGGCGACGTACACGCAGGTGACGCCCTTGCCCTTCTGGCTGATGATGGTGTCGACGGCCACGGCGGTCTTGCCGGTCTGGCGGTCGCCAATGATCAGTTCGCGCTGGCCACGGCCGATCGGCACCATCGAGTCGATGGCCTTGATACCGGTCTGCAGCGGTTGCGACACCGAGCGGCGGGCGATAACGCCAGGCGCCACTTTCTCGATGATGTCGGTCTGGGTGGTGTTGATCGGGCCTTTGCCGTCGATCGCGTCGCCCAGGGTATTGACCACGCGGCCCTTCAGTTCGGGGCCGACCGGCACTTCGAGAATGCGGCCGGTCGTCTTGACCTGGTCGCCTTCGGACACGCCGGTGTAGTCGCCCAGAACAACGGCGCCAACGGAATCGCGCTCGAGGTTGAGCGCCACGCCGAACACGTTGTTCGGGAATTCGAGCATTTCGCCCTGCATCACGTCGGACAGGCCGTGGATGCGGGTGATACCGTCGGTCACGGAGACGACGGTACCCTGAGTACGAACATCAGTCGAAGCGCCCAGGCCCTCGATGCGGCTTTTGAGCAGTTCGCTGATCTCGGAGGGATTGAGTTGCATATTGACTCCTGGAATCCTGTTAGTCTCGCCTGCCTTATGCGGCCAGCGTATCGCGCAAGCGGGCCAGTTGGGCTTTTACGGAAGTATCGAGCACCTGGTCCCCGACAGCCACGCGCACACCGCCGATCAGTTCCTGATCGACCGACACGTGCGGCTTGAGCTTGAGACCGAATTTGAGTTCGAGCGCGGCAATCAGCTCTTTTACCTGAGCGTCGCTGAGTTCGAATGCGCTGGTGATTTCCGCCTGCGCCGTGCCTTCGTGACGATTCTTCAGCGCGACGAACTGCGTGGCGATGACGGGCAGCAGCAGCAAGCGGTCGTTCTTGACCAGCAGCTCGATGAAATTGCGGGCGGCCTGAGGCAGCTGCGACTTGATGAGGCCGGTGAAGACCTCGCTGCGCTGCTTGTCGTCCAGACGCGGATCGGCCATCGCCTCGCGCACGTCGGGATTGGCGGCGACCTGCGCCATCTCGCTGACCAGGTCGGCCCACACCGCCAGACCGGCCTTGTCGTCGCGCGCTGCGCCGAAGAGGGCTTCGGCGTAGGGACGGGCAACAGTGGAAAGTTCAGCCATGACGTTCCCGGATTAAAGCTGCGCCTTGAGCTGGTTGAGCAGCTCGGCATGGGCGCGGGCGTCAACCTCGCGCTTGAGGATCTGTTCGGCACCCTTGACGGCCAGCGCGGCGACGTCGTCGCGCAATGCTTCACGGGCGCGTTGAACTTCCTGCGCGGCGTCCTGGGCAGCCTGGGCCACGATACGGGCGCGTTCGGCTTCCGCTTCACGGCGGGCCTGCTCAATCACCGAAGCAGCCTGTTTCTCGGCTTCGATGATGCGGGCGTGAGTTTCGGATTTGGCAGAAGCCTCGATCAGACTGACGCGCGCTTGGGCTTGAGCCAGATCGGCTTTCCCCTTCTCGGCGGCGGCCAGGCCGTCGGCGATTTTTTGGCGGCGCTCATCGATCGCCTTCGTCAGAGGCGGCCACACGAATTTCATCGTGAACCAGCCCAGAACGAAGAACACGAGCATCTGGAAGAAGATCGTCGCGTTCAGATTCACGGTCGTTCCTTTAACACCTTGCAGCCCCGGCCATCAGAATGACAACCCAGGGCACTCGATACTTTGCCAGTCGGCAACACGCGCTTGCGCGCCGCCGCCAGCGTCAGGCCCGCCTGTTTCGCCGGCGGGCAATGCCATTAGCCGACGAACGGATTGGCGAAGGCGAACAGCATGGCGATACCCACACCGATCAGGAACGCCGCATCGATCAGGCCCGCCAGCAGGAACATCTTGGTTTGCAGGGCGTTCATCAGTTCGGGCTGACGAGCCGAAGCTTCCAGGTACTTGCCGCCCATCAGTGCGATACCGATGCAAGCGCCGATGGCGCCCAGGCCGATGATGAGACCGCAAGCGAGAGCAACGAAAGCGACGTTGGTCATGACAACTCCTTGGTTAGAAATCTGAAGTCAGAATTATTGAAAAACAGGTACTGCTCAATGCAAGAAGATCTTGCTAACGGACGCCCGCCACCATGGCGGACGCCGAAAATTTGGGATCAATGCCCTTCGTGCGCCTGGCCGATGTAAACCAGCGTCAGCATCATGAAGATGAAAGCCTGCAGCAGCACGATCAGGATGTGGAAAATTGCCCACACCGAACCGGCCAACACATGCCCAATGCCCAAACCGATGCTGGCGCCGTTAAAGCCCGTCCAGGCGCCGCCCAGCAGCGCGATCAGCATGAAGATCAGTTCACCGGCGAACATGTTGCCGAACAACCGCATGCCCAGCGACACCGACTTGGCGGCATATTCGATCAGGTTGAGCAGCAGGTTGAACGGGGCCAGCACGAGCGAGGCCAGGCCGTGCGCGTGGAACGGCGCGGTGAACAACTCCTTGACGAAGCCACCCGGGTGCTTGATCTTGATGCCGTAATAGAACATCAGCAGCAGCACGCCCAGCGACATGCCCATGGGCACGTTCAGGTCGGCGGTGGGGAGAATGCGGTGGTAGTACAGCGGGTCGCCGTGCTCGGCGCCCAGGCCGGTCATGCGCCAGATCGAGGGCAGCAGGTCGACCGGCAGCAGGTCCAGCGCGTTCATGAGGATGATCCACAGGAACACGGTCAGGGCCAGCGGCGCCACGAACAGGCGGCTCTTGGCGTTGGTGACGATGGACTTGGCCTGGTCGTCGACCATGTCGACGATCATTTCGATGAAACCCTGGAAGCGGCCCGGAACTCCCGCCGTGGCGCGGCGCGCGGCCAGCCACAGGCAGAATACGACCAGCAGGCCCATCAGGATCGACCAGAACAGCGAGTCATAGTTGATGACGTTGAACTGGGCGATGACGCTTTGCTTTTCGCCAATATTGTTCAAATGCACCAGGTGGTGCTGAATGTACTCGGACTGAGGCGACGCGCCGCTGGGAGCAGCCATGTGGAACCCTACCCTGTTTGCTGTGTGCCCGTGCCCCTGTGGAGCCGGACTTTTTCACGATGGTTAATATCGCTACGAGCGCTTGCGCAGATCAATAGCAGGAGATATCCCTTCAGTGTGAAGACCAGGCCCAGCAGGACAGCCGGCCACACCAGCCAGCCCTGCGCCAGCCACGACAGCAGCCACAGCAGTAGCGCCGTCATGAGCAGCTTGAGCAACTCACCGTAGAGAAAAGCAAATGGGTTTGGCCGGGCCGCCCTGACGACGTTGACCAGCAAGCGCAATGCAAACAATGCATTGGGCAAGAAATACGCCCCGCTCCCGCCAACGCCGACAAACCTGCCGCCGTTCCCGCAACAACCCCCGCGATTGCCGCTGCCACGAGCCCCATGACACCCTGCGCCGCAATGGCCAGGCAGAGCTCCCGGCAAGCCCGCGCATCGAGTGCCGCACGATCAGCGGCGGTAAGAACCAGACTCTTTTGCATGAACTTCCCTGCCCTTGCCAGCAATTTACGACGCAGCTTTTGCCACGCTCTTTTAGCCCGCAAGCGTCAAACCCGTAGAGTATAGCGTGATTTTTTGGGGGTCGCCAAATGAAAACGGCCCCCGCCGCCAAGTCGGAAACGGGGGCCGATCGGCGCCGCGGCGCCGGCGCCACAAACTCAGTCTTCGCGCACGGCCGGCGGCGCCCAGTTGCCATCGAGCGCGATGTCGCGCGGCCAGTACAGGCGCAGGTTCAGCATGAAATCGCCCTGCCGCGGCGCCGGCAGCCAGTTCGCCTGCCGCGCCTTGCGCGGCGGGTCGCGCTGGATGTAGATGTCCAGCGAGCCGTCGGCGTTGTAGACCAGCGGGTCGGTGCTGCGCAGTGCATAGCGGTCGATCGGGTTGTCCGCCAGCCCCTGGCGTGCGTCGTACAGGATCAGCGACCAGAAGGCATTGGCCGGCGGCAGCTGGTCCTTGTCGAAGTGCAGCACGTAGTCTTCGTCGCTGCGCAACGCCTTGCCGCGCGCATCGACGGCCGTCACCGGGTAGAGCACGTCCTCGGGCGGGTTGGCGCCCAGCCCCACATAGGCCACCGCGGCGCGGCGCAGGTAGTCCGTGCCATAGGTGCCGATGCCGTGCAGCGCCGTGTTCCAGCCATTGGCCGGGGTGCCCAGGCGGCCGGCCGCGTCGGCGATGCGGCGCCCCGCCAGCGGCTGCGCCTCGATCAGCGCCTGCTGCACCGTGGGGCTGAGCCGCGCGTACGCATTGGGCTGGTCGCCCAGTCCAAGCCTGCGCAGGCGGTCGAGCATGGGATAGTCGTTGGCGTGCGGCGGGTTGCTGCGCAACAGATCGGCGAACAGGTTGAAGTAGCTGGCCGCGTCCATCGCCGCCACCTGTTCGGCCGGCGATTGCCCGGCGCTCCAGGCCGGGTTGACCGCGGCGCTGCCCGTCATGCGAAACGGCTTGCCCCATTGGGCCAGCGGCGTGACCGTCAGGGCGGCCTGGAATTGGTTGACGTTCTGATAGTCATCCGGCCCGCCCGTCTGCACGCGCGCGATCATCCAGCCCGAACCGGTCGGGCTGCGCACCATGTCCACGCCGAGCGGCAGCGTGCCCTGCCAGTACGGTCCGACGATCGCGAAGGTCTGCGCGCCGCCGCCGGTCGTGCGGGTTCCGCGCGAGGCGTAGGCATCGGTCCACATGTCCAGCAGCGACAGCAGGTAATAGCGTGCCCCTGCAGCCGGCACCTGCACGATCAACGGCTCGCGCGACACGTCGTACCAGAGACTGGACGACAGGGTGTCGGTGCTGGGCCAGGCCACATCCGTGGCGCGCGGGTCGGGAAAGGCGGTGCGGTGGCCGAACTGGTTCATCGGCGCGCGTCCGGCGATAGGCGTCTGCACGTTGGTCGAGGCGCGCCGCGTCATTTCCATCAGCACCATCGGATAGGCATAGACATAGGCGTCGATGGCGGTGTCGCGCAATTGCTCGGCGGTCATCGCCGGCGCCTGGACCGCGGCGCCCTGGGCCGCATACGGCGTTTCGGAAACCAGCCTGAGCGTGGACGTGGGCGCGCGGGCCGGCGACTGGGCCTGAGCCTGGGCGGCGCCCGCCAGCCCGACGCCGACTACGCCGGCCGCCAGCGCGAGTTGCCAACGCCGCCGTGGAAATCTTGCACATGTACGCATGAAGGGCTCCTTGCTTGTTGTTGGACAATGAGCCGCCGTCCCCGGCCGTGGCACGTCGCGCATGACGCGAGGCGCCTGACGTTGCCGGACACGACACTCCGGACCTGCCGTCACTCCAGGATAGGCCCGCACAATGCAACAAAGTGCAATGCAAGCGTTTCAACGGGCAACCCGCGTAACGCCGGCGGTGCGCGCAGGCCCGCCGCGCGCGCCAATGGAAACGCCGCGCATGCGCGCGGCGTCGGCAATCGGGCGGGTGACGCGAGGTAACCGGATGCGACTGGCCCGGCGCGGGCCTACCTGTGCTTGAAGTCAGGCTTGCGCTTCTCGGTGAACGCCGCCATGCCCTCTTTCTGGTCTTCGGTGGCGAACAGCGAGTGGAACACGCGGCGCTCGAACAGCAACCCATCGTTGAGCGGCACTTCGTACGCGCGGTTGATGCACTCCTTGGCCATCATGACCGACGGCAGCGACATCGAGGCAATGACGGTGGCGGCCTCGAGCGCCTCATCCGCCAGCCTGTCGGCCGGCACCACGCGCGATACCAGGCCGGCCCGCTCGGCCTCCGCGGCATCCATCATGCGCGCCGTCAGCGCCAGGTCCATGGCCTTGGCCTTGCCCACCGCGCGCGGCAGGCGCTGCGTGCCGCCGGCGCCGGGAATCACGCCCAGCTTGATCTCGGGCTGGCCGAAGCGGGCCGAGTCGGCGGCGATGACGATGTCGCACATCATGGCCAGTTCGCAGCCGCCGCCCAGCGCATAGCCGGCCACCGCGGCGATCACGGGCTTGCGTACGCGCTTTATGGTTTCCCAATTGCGGGTGATGTAGTCGCTGCGGTAGACGTCCATGTAGGACCAGTCTTTCATGGCGCCGATATCCGCGCCCGCGGCGAAGGCTTTCTCGCTGCCGGTGATCACGATCGCGCCGATGCCGTCGTCGGCGTCGAGCGCCAGCAACGCCGCGCCCAGCTCCTCCATCAACTGGTCGTTCAGCGCATTCAATGCCTTGGGCCGGTTCAGCGTCAACCATCCCACGCGGCCCCGGGTTTCGACCAGCACAAACGACTCGCTCATTGATTGCCTCCTGTCAGAGTATGAAATGTAAGATATGCGCATGAACGACACACCCGTAATTTACCGCCTGGAACCCCACGACCCGGCCGGCCACCGCTACCGGATAACCCTGACCGTGGCCGAGCCTGCGCCCGAGGGACAGCGCCTGGCCTTGCCCGCGTGGATTCCCGGCAGCTACCTGATACGCGATTTCTCCCGCCAGATCGAGACGCTGGCCGCGCGCGCCGGCGGCAAGCCGGTGGCGGTAAACAAGATCGACAACCACACCTGGCAGGTGGCGCCGTGCAGCGGCCCGCTGCAGGTCGACTATACGGTGTATGCGTGGGATCTCTCGGTGCGCGGCGCGCACCTGGACGAAAGCCACGGCTTTTTCAACGGCACCAGCGTTTTCCTGCGCGTAGACGGGCAGGAAAACGCGCCCTGCATTCTCGACCTGGCGCCGCCGCGCGGCATCGAAGGCTGGAAGGTCTACACCAGCCTGCCCGAGGCGCAGGGGCTGCCGGGCGCGGCCCGCCGCCACGGCTTCGGCCGCTACCGCGCGCCCGACTACGACGCGCTGATCGACCACCCGGTCGAGATGGGCACGCCGCAGGTCATCGGTTTCCAGGCGCATGGCGCCGAACACGAACTGGTGTTCACCGGCGTGGCGCCGCGGCTGGACCTGGCGCGCATCGCCGCCGACGTGCAGCGCATCTGCGAGACGCAGATCGCCTTCTTCGAGCCGCGCAGCAAGCAGGCGCCCTTCCTGGACAGCGCCAGCCGCTACGTGTTCATGACCATGGTCACGGGCGACGGCTACGGCGGCCTGGAACATCGCGCGAGCACCGCCCTGATGGCCTCGCGCAAGGACCTGCCGGTACTGGGCCAGCAGGGCCAGGGCGAAGGCTATCGCGGCTTTCTCGGCCTGGTCAGCCACGAGTACTTCCATACCTGGAACGTCAAGCGCATCAAGCCGGCCGCCTTCGCGCCCTACAACCTGGAGCGGCCCGACCTGACGCGGCTGCTATGGGTGTTCGAGGGCTTCACCTCGTACTACGACGATCTGCTGCTGCTGCGCTCGCAGACCATCACCCGCAACGACTACCTGCGCCTGCTGGGCAAGACCATTTCGGGCGTGGCGCGCGCGCCGGGCCGCCACAAGCAATCGGTCGCGGAAAGTTCATTCGACGCCTGGACCCGCTATTACAAGCAGGACGAGAACTCCCCCAATGCGCTGGTCAGCTACTACACCAAGGGCTCGCTGGTCGCGCTGGGCCTGGACCTGCTGATCCGCCGCGACAGCGGCGGCGTCCATTCGCTCGATGATGTGATGCGCCTGCTGTGGCGGCGCTACGGACGCGATTTCTACCGCGGCCGCCCGCAGGGCCTGGCCGAGGATGCCCTGCCGGCGCTGATCCGCGAGGCCACCGGCGTGGACGCGCGGCGCTTCATCGCGCGCCATGCCCATGGCACGGCCGACGTGCCGCTGGCCGAGCTGCTGGCGCCGCACGGCATCAGCCTGACCTGGCAGGCCGGCGCCAATATCCCGACAATGGACGTGCGCACGCGCAAACAGGGCGAGGCCCTGGCGCTGGCCACCGTGTACGAGGGCGGCGCGGCCCACAAGGGTGGCCTGTCGGCGGGCGACGTGCTGGTGGCCATCGACGGCCTGCGCGTCGATGCGCCGGCCGGCCTGGACGTGCTGCTATCGCAGTACCGCCCCGGCGACCGGGTGACGGTGCACGTGTTCCGGCGCGATGAACTGCGCAGCTTTCAGGTGCGCCTGGCCGCGCCGGCGCCGCTGGACTGCGTGCTGGCGGCGGCCTGACTCAGCGCGGCGGCGCCGGACGCTCCCAGCGGCGCTGGATCGCCTTGGCCGCCGTCACGCCGTCGGCCAGCGAGGTGACCACGCAGGGATGCATGCGGTCGGCCACCTCGCCAATCGCGTAGACGTCGGGCAGGCTGGTCTGGGCCGTGGCGAAATCGGTACGCAGGTAACCCCGCGAATCGCGTTCCAGGCCCAGGCTGTCGGCAAAATCGGCCTGCGGCTCCCAGCCATAGAACACCAGGATGAGGTCATAGGCCCGCCCGTCGACGGTGCGCGCGGCCGGATCGACGCGGTACGGACCCACTCGCACGCCTTCGGTGCCGGCCCGCGCCACCCACTGCTGCTGGGCGCGCACGGTGCGCGCGTACAGGTCGACCTGGCGCGCCCCGCGGTTGCGCACGTAGACGAAATTCTCGAAGGCATTGTCGCCCCCGCCCAGCACGGCGACCGTCAGGCCGGCATAGTCCTGGGCGACGATGGACGAGCCCGGCCCGATCAGCACGCCCGGCCAGCGGGCCTGCTGCGGATGGCCGGGCAGCCCGCGCGCGCGCACGCCGGAAGCGATCACCAGCGATTTGCCGTAGACGGCGTCCTGTCCGGCGCCGCCCAGCCGCACTTCCACCCCGCCCTTGCAGGGGCGCACGGCGGTTGCCGGCGCGCGCAGCCGCACCGGCACGCCGGCGGCCGCGACGCTGGCGGCGATATTGGCCGCCACCTGCTGCCCGGTCACATCGGGCAGCACGGCGATCCAGTCGTCGGTGAACGGATTGTCGTTGCCCAGGCCGCCCAGCCGCTCGCCGGCCTCGACCAGCAAGGGCGCCAATCCGAGACGGGCCAGCCAGATCGCGCAGGACGCGCCGGCCGGCCCACCGCCTACAATTACCGCATCGTAGAACTGCCGCATTCCGTGTTTTTCCTCCGGCGCCCCGCCTGGCGGGCGCCTGTCGCCATGGCCGGATTGTAGTCAGGCCCGGCCGCCCGCCCGCGCGCCGCCTTACAATCCCGCATCCGTCTTCCCCACTGCCATCATGCCTACACGCCGCATATTCATCTCCGGGCTGGCCCTGGACGCCCGCATCGGCATTCTTGAACACGAACGCCGCGCCACCCAGCCGCTGCATATCGACGCCGAGTTCGACATCGACATCATGCGCAACGTGGACGACCACGACATCCACAGCGTGCTCGACTACCGGCGGCTGCGCGAGGCCATCGTCGAAGAATGCACGCAGGCCCATGTCAACCTGATCGAGACGCTGACCGAACAGGTCGCCGCGCGCCTGCTGGCCGATTTCGACGAGATCCGCTCGCTGCGCCTGCGCGTCAGCAAGCCCATGGCCTTCTCGGATTGCGCGGCGGTCGGCGTGGAGATACAGATCAGCCGCTAAGGCCAGGCAGGCCACCGGACATCGCTACGCTATGACTCTCACCGTATCCCCCACCGCCGCGCGCACGCCCGCCGAGGAAAAGGCGCGCTTCGAAGGCAACAAGCTGGCCAAGCGCCTGGCCCGCGAGACCACTCGCGCCATCGCCGACTACAACATGATCGAGGCCGGCGACAAGGTCATGGTCTGTCTGTCCGGCGGCAAGGACTCTTACGCGCTGCTCGACATCCTGCTCAGCCTGCAGAAGCGCGCGCCCTTCGCCTTCGAGATCATCGCGGTCAACCTGGACCAGAAACAACCGGGCTTTCCGCCCGAGATCCTGCCCGGTTACCTGCGCGCGCTGGGCGTGCCGTTCCATATCGAGACGCAGGACACGTATTCGATCGTCACACGGGTCATCCCGGAAGGCAAGACCATGTGCTCGCTGTGCTCGCGCCTGCGCCGCGGCATCCTGTACCGGGTAGCCAGCGAACTGGGCGCGACCAAGATTGCGCTGGGCCATCACCGCGACGACATCCTGGGCACCTTCTTCCTGAACCTGTTCTACGGCGGCAAGGCCAAGGGCATGCCGCCCAAGCTGGTCTCCGACGACGGACGCCACACGGTGATCCGGCCGCTGGCCTACGTGCCCGAAAGCGACCTGATCGCCTATGCGCAATTCAAGCAATTTCCCATCATCCCCTGCAACCTGTGCGGCTCGCAGGAAAACCTCAAGCGCAAGGAAGTCGGGCGGATGATCCAGGAATGGGACCGCAAGCATCCCGGCCGCTCGTGGAATGTCTTCAACGCGCTCTCGCGCGTGGTGCCCTCGCACCTGATGGACCGCGATCTGTTCGACTTTGTCGGCCTCAAGCCCACCGGGGTGGCCGACGCCGGCGGCGATACCGCTTTCGACCAGATCGATCCCGAGCCCGATACGGCGGGCCCGGGCTGCGCCAGCGACGCGCCGGCCGGCCAGGCCGACGGCATGGCCGAGCAGCGCGTGGTCTTCCGCTAGGGCGCCAGGGGCTCAGCCCCGGGCGCCGCCCAGCACGTGTACCGGCGCGCCCGCGGCCCAGGCGCGCACGGCCTCGAGCGCATTGGCATAGAACGCCTGGAAGTTCTCCGCGTTCACATAACCCAGGTGCGGCGTCAGCAGCACGTTGTCCAGCGTGCGCCAGACATCGGTGGGGGGCAGCGGCTCGCTCTCGTAGACGTCCAGCCCGGCGCCGGCCAGCCGGCCCTTGCGCAGCGCGTCCAGCAGCGCGTCCTGGTCGACCAGGCCGGCGCGCGAGGTGTTGACCAGGTAGGCGCTGGGCTTCATGGCCGACAGCGCGGCCGCGTCGACGATGTGGCGGGTGCTCTCGCCGAGGATCAGATGCAGGCTGACCACGTCGGCGGTGGAAAACAGGGTGTGCTTGTCCACCCGCGTCACGCCGGCCTGGGCGGCGCGCTCGTCGGTGAGGTTGGGACTCCAGGCCACCACCTCCATGCCGAACGCGCGCCCCACCTGCGCCACCGCGCTGCCCAGCTTGCCCAGGCCCAGCACGCCCAGCCGCCTGCCTGCCAACGGCTGCGGCATGCCGGTCTGCCACAGGCCGCGGCGCATGGCGGCATCTTCCTGCGGCAGGCGCTTGAACAGCGCCAGGATGTGGGCCCAGGCCAGCTCGGCCGTGGCGGCGCCGGCCTCGGCGCTGCCGGGCGCGCCGCACACCAGGATGCCGCCCGCGGCGCAGGCCTGCATGTCGATGGCGTTGTTGCGCATGCCGGTCGTCACCAGCAGCCGCAGCGCGGGCAGCGCCTGGATCAGTTCGGCCGGAAACGGCGTGCGCTCGCGCATCGCCACGATGACATCGAAAGGCTGCAAGGCCACGGCGCGCGCGGCCCCCGAAGGCAGCGCGTCGCGAAACACCTGCACGCGCGCCTGCGCGCCCAGCGTGGTCCAGTCGGCATAGCGCTCGGCCACGCCGTGATAGTCATCCAGTATCGCAATATGCATCCCGGCCTCCTTGGGGCCGCCGGCGGGCTACAGACGCGCTTCGAGTTCGTCGCGCGGCAGCGCGCCGCTGACGCGGCCGCCGCTCTTGAAGAAAATCGCGGGCGTGCCGCGCACCATCAACTGGCGGCCCAGCGCCAGCCATTGCTCGACCGGCGCATCGCACTCGGCGGTGGGCGGACGCTGGCCGCGCACCATCCAGTCTTTCCAGACCTTGGCGGGATCCGAGGCGCACCAGATGTCGCGCACCTTAGTCGTCGAGTCCGGCGAGAGGATCGGATACAGGAAGGTGTAGACCGTGATGTTGTCCATGTCCTCCAGCGTGCGGTGCAGTTGCTTGCAATAGCCGCAGTTCGGATCCTCGAATACGGCCATCACGCGCGAACCATCGCCCTTGACCTGCTTGACCGCCAGGTCCAGCGGCAACTCGTCGAACGGGACGCTGGACAGTTTTTCCTGGCGCTCGCGCGTGACATCGCGCCGGGTCAGGGCGTCGATGAGCGGCCCTTCCATGACCCAGGTGACCTTTTCATCGGTGTACAGCAGATCCGTTCCGATCTGCACTTCGAACAGTCCGTACGGGGTGCGTCGCACCGCCGTCACGTCGAACCCCTCGAAGCGCTGCGCGAACCGCTCCTTGACCGCGTCGGCCTGCGGATCGGGCGCCTGCGCCGAACGGGTGGAATACACCTTGTCGCCCGGCTTGGCGGGCGCGGTCCCGGTGGTCGAGTAGACCTTGTCCGGCGTGCCCGGGGCGGCCTGGCCGGCACCATCCTGCGCCAGGGCGCCCGAGCTCCACACCGCGGCGGCGGCGCACCAGACTGTGATCCGGAAATTCATACCTGCTCCTGAAAACGGCGGCCCGCTCAATTGCGCGAGGCCCCTTCGATGAGTTGCCGCTTGATGAACGGCACGGCATCCACCCATTGCATGCCCGCGTTGCGCAGCCAGGCCAGCGGCGCGCCGCGCGCCCCGAACAGGCGATGCAGGCCGTCGGTGGCCATGCGCATGGCCAGCACGGGCTCGGCGCGGGCGCGCTGGTAGCGCCGCAATACCCGTAGATCGCCGGGACCGCGAAAGGGTTCCCGGTCGCCGACCGCGCGGGCCAGCGCCTCGACGTCGCCCAGGCCCAGGTTCAGTCCCTGGCCAGCCAGCGGGTGCAGCCGGTGCGCGGCGTCGCCGGCCAGCGCGATGCCCGGCGCCACCATCTGGGCGCGCTCCAGCGTGAGCGGGAAACCCAGCACCGGGCTGCGTACGCGCAGCCGCCCCAGCCGCCCCTGCGAGGCGCAAGCCAGCAGGCGCTCCAGCTCGGCCGCGCGGACGGCCGGCTCCATGGCCTGCAAGGCCTGCGCCTGCGGGGTGCGCATCGACCACACCATGGAAACCTGCGGCCCGTCGGCGGTATCCGGCATGGGCAGCAAGGCCAGCACGCCGTCGTCGCGAAACCATTGGAACGCCGTGCCGTGGTGGGCGCGCTCGGCGTCCAGGTGCGTCACCAGGCCGGTGTCGTCATACGGGGTGGCGTCGTGGCGCAGGCCGGCGGCCTTGCGCAGCGGCGAGGCGGCGCCGTCGGCGCCGACGAACAGCTCGGCGCGCAGGCGCTGGCCGCCATCGGTCTCGACCTCGCCGGCACGCCAGCCGACGCAGCGCTCGGCGATCCAGGGGATGCCGAACATCTGCACCGCCTGCATCAGCACCCGTTCGATCTCGCCGGATTCGACGATCCAGGCCAATTGCGGCTGCGCCGCCTGCCAGGCGTTCAGGCGTACCAGGCCGTCGCCGTCGCCATGGATTTCCATGGCCTGCACCGGCGTCAGGCGGGCCGCCGGCATGGCGTCCCACACGCCCAGCCCGGCCAGGAATTGCTGGCTGGCGGGCGAAATCGCATAGACGCGCGGATGATAGCGATCGGGCTCGGCCGCCGGCACCGGCGCGCGCGGCGCCAGCACCGCCACCCGTTGCCCGCGGCGCGCCAGCGCCAAGGCGCTGGCCAGGCCGACGATGCCGGCGCCGCAAATCACGATCTGGGGTTTCATCGCGCCGACGGCTCCCCGGCCTGCTTGGGCCACAGCAGCCACATCTGGCCGCGCTGCTTCATGCGCCCGGCCTGCTGGCCGGCTTCCTCGCCGTAGCCCCAATAGAAGTCGGCGCGCGCCGCGCCGCGAATGGCCGTGCCGGTGTCCTGCGCGAACACGGTGCGCTGCAGGGGCCGGTCGGAGGCCGGCAGCGTGGTCGACAGGTAGACCGGCGTGCCCAACGGCACGAAACCGGCGTCGACCGCGATCGAGCGCTGCGGCGCCAACGGGATGCCATAGGCCCCCTTGGGCCCTTGCTCGGGATCGACCACCGCCTCTTCGCGGAAGAAAACCACCGCCGGGTTGGCGTTGAGCATTTCCTGCACGCGCGAGGGATTGCGTTGCGCCCAGGCGCGGATGTTCTGCATCGATGCCTGGTCGGCGCGCAGCTCGCCCTTGTCGATGAGCCAGCGGCCGATGGAGGCATAGGGCTGGCCGTTATGGTCGGCGTACGCGACGCGGATCGTGGTGCCGCGGTCGGGGCCATCGGTCAGCTGCACCCGGCCCGAACCCTGGACCTGCAGGAAGAAATTGTCGACCGGATCGTCCACCCAGACGATGGCCGGCGGCTTGCGGTCGCCCGCCTCGATCGCGGCGCGCGTGTCGTAGGGCACGACCCGGCGGCCGTCGAGCCGGCCGCGCACGCGCTTGCCGGTCAGGTCGGGATAGACCGAGCCCAGGTCGACGACGAGCAGGTCGGCCGGCACGGCATACAGCGGCCACTGGTAGCGGCCGCCCTGGCGGCGCGAGCCGCGCACCAGCGGCTCGTAGTAGCCGGTGACGGTATTGGTGGCGGGACGGCCGTCGGCGCCGGCGATGCGCCAGGGCTGCAGCCAGGTTTGCAGGAAGCGCCGCACCGCCGCGCTGTCGCCGGCGGCCGGCGCCTTGGACGGGTCGACCGCCGCCGCGCACACGGGCTGCCAGGCGCGCGGCGTGGCGCGTGCCGGCGCCGCCAGGTTACCGCTGGTCGGCCGCATCAGGCCTTTGCAATTGCGCAGGAACAGCGGCCACCAGCGCGACAGGTCGTCGCTCTCCCAGTTGGGCAGCTCGGTCCAGGCAACGCGCTGGTAGCGCCCGGCCAGCGCGCGCGGCGGGGTGTCGGACAGCGCCGACAGCGGCGGCACGACCAGCGGGCCTTCGGCCGCCGGCGGCACGCCGCCGGGCGCCGTCTCGGGCGGAATCTGCGATGGGGTCGTGCACGCCGCCAGCAATACGGACAGCAGGGACAGACAGAGAAGTCGCTTCATGGAATGCGGATCGGAAAATCACCGTGCCGGGAGGAGCCCGGCTCAGTGCAGTGTACGCGGCATGGCCAGCAGGAACTCCGCGATCGGCACCTCGAACGGAATGCCGTTTTCGCCGACGCAATGGTAGGTACCCCGCATCGTGCCGATGGGGGTCGGAAGCGGACAGCCGCTGGTGTATTCGAAGGTCTCGCCCGGCGCCAGCAGCGGTTGCTGGCCCACCACGCCAAGGCCGCGCACTTCCTGCACGCGCTCCTCGCCGTCGGTGATGATCCAGTGGCGGCTGATGACCTGAGCCGGGTGCGAACCGGTATTGGTGATGCGCACCGTGTAGGCAAACACGTATTGCTGCTGACTGGGATCGGACTGCTCCGGCACATAACGCGGGGTCACGGATACGGTCAGATCATAGGGTTTCACAGGCCTTTCCCGGTTCGACACATGGAAGGCGCCCGCAGGCGCGCACGAGGTTGACGCGGCTGGCCGGCGCCGAAAAAACCGGTTCGCCGCGCCAAGCTGCAATAATTGCACATTATGCCCCCGGAAATCGCGAACACCATGTCCACCCAGCCGGCCTCCACCCGCATCGCCCCCAGCATTCTATCCGCCGACTTCGCCCGCCTGGGCGAAGAGGTGCGCAACGTCGTCGCCGCGGGCGCCGACTGGATTCACTTCGACGTGATGGACAACCATTACGTGCCCAACCTGACCATCGGACCGATGGTCTGTGCCGCGATCCGTCCCCATGTACAGGTGCCGATCGACGTGCACCTGATGGTCGAGCCGGTCGACGAAATCGTGCCGCAATTCGCCAAGGCCGGCGCGAACGTCATCACTTTCCATCCGGAAGCCTCGCGCCACGTCGACCGCACGCTGGCGCTGATCCGCGACCACGGCTGCAAGGCCGGCCTGGTGTTCAACCCGGCCACGCCGCTGCACTACATGGACTATGTGATGGACAAGCTGGACGTGGTGCTGCTGATGTCGGTGAACCCCGGCTTCGGCGGGCAGGCGTTCATTCCGGCCACGCTGGCCAAGCTGCGCGATGCGCGCGCCCGCATCGACCGCTGGCGCGCGGCCGGCGGCCAGCCCATCCTGCTGGAGGTGGACGGCGGGGTCAAGGTCGACAATATCGCCGAGATCCGCGCCGCCGGCGCGGACACCTTCGTGGCGGGCTCGGCCATTTTCGGCAAGCCCGACTACGCCCAGGTCATCGGCCAGCTGCGCGCCGAGATCGCGCGCGGCGAAACCATCGCTGTGTGAGGCCGCCATGCAGACCATCAACGCCGTACTGCTCGACCTCGACGGCACCCTGCTCGATTCGGTGCCCGACCTGGCCATCGCCGCCAATGCCATGCGCCGCGACCTGGGCATGGCCCAGTTGCCCGAAGCGCTGGTCGCGACTTTCGTCGGCAAGGGCGTGGACAATCTGGTGCGCCGCGCCCTGGCCGGCAGCCTGGACGGCGCAGCGCCCGACGAAGCGCTGTTCGCACGCGGACGCCTGTCGTTCTTCAAGCACTACCACGCGGTCAATGGCGCGCACGCCACCGTGTTCGACGGGGTGAAGGCCGGCCTGGCGGCGATGCGCGAACAGGGCCTGCCGCTGGCGGTGGTCACCAACAAGCCGACCGAGTTCACCCTGCCGCTGCTCGAGCGCACCGGCCTGGCGGGGTTTTTCCGCCTGGTGGTGTGCGGCGACACCTGCGCGCGGCGCAAGCCCGACCCCGACCAGGTGCTGCATGCCTGCGACCGGCTCGGCGTCGCGCCGGCCCAGGCGGTCACCATCGGCGATTCGGTCAACGACGCCCTGGCCGGCCGCAGGGCCGGCACCGCGGTGCTGGCGGTGCCCTACGGCTACAACGAAGGAATGGACGTGCGTTCCCTGGATGTCGATGGTATAGTTGACACGCTTGTCGATGCGGCCCACTGGATTTCCCAGCGCAACGCCAAGCCGCAGCGCACCACCGCGGCCTGAAAGCCCGCCCGGTACGCCCGTCGTCACCCAACCAGACACTGCCAGCTACATGAACGCTCGTCCCTCGAACCAAATGCGCAACGCCTCGTGGCGTTGGTGGCGTTTGTCTTCCGGGTGGCGATGATTCCCTTCCCGGCCCTGGACGTATCTGTCGCCTAGAGCCGAAGCTGTGAAGTGCAGCGCCAAGCCCGGAACCCGTAACTGGACCGGGCTTTTTGCTGCATGCCCGGTCCGTACCAGAAAAACGCCGTACGAGACCCGACATGACTGAACTTGAATTCAAAGCGCTGGCCGCCCAAGGCTACAACCGCATTCCCCTGGTCGCGGAAACCTACGCCGACCTCGACACGCCGCTGGCGATCTACCTCAAGCTGGCCCACAGCGGCCCGCAAGGCGGCCGCATGAGCTGCCTGATGGAGTCGGTGGTGGGCGGCGAGCGCTTTGGCCGCTACTCGTTCATCGGCCTGCCGGCGCGCACCGTCATCCGCGCCAGCGGCTCGACCACCGAAGTGCTGCAGGACGGCCACGTCGCCGAAACCCACGAAGGCGACCCGCTGGCGTTCATCGAGTCGTACCAGGCCCGCTTCAAGGTGGCGCTGCGCCCCGGCATGCCGCGCTTTTGCGGCGGCCTGGCCGGGTACTTCGGTTACGACACCGTGCGCCACATCGAACAGCGCCTGGGCCCGGCGGTCAAGCCGTTTCCCGACGGCATGGAAGAAGGCACGCCCGACATCATGCTGCTGCACGTCGACGAACTGGTCATCGTCGACAACCTGGCCGGCCGCACCTACCTGATGGTGTATGCCGACCCGGCCCAGCCCGAAGCCTACAGCCGCGCCCAGCAGCGCCTGCTGGAGTTGCGCGCGCGGCTGCGCCGCCCGGTCGAGATCCCGTACAGCCACGCCAGCATGCAGACCGAAGAGCGGCGCGACTTCCAGAAGGCCGACTACCTGGCCGCGGTGGCGCGCGCCAAGGAATACATCGCCGCCGGCGACGTCATGCAGGTGCAGGTCGGCCAGGTCATCGCCAAGCCGTTTCGCGACGCGCCGCTGTCGCTGTACCGCGCGCTGCGTTCGCTGAACCCCTCGCCCTATATGTATTTCTGGAACTTCGGCGATTTCCAGGTGGTCGGCGCCTCGCCGGAAATCCTGGTGCGCCAGGAGCAGATCGACGACCAGGGCGAAACCCGCTCGCAGATCACCATCCGGCCGCTGGCCGGCACCCGCAAGCGCGGCGGCACGCCGGAAGAAGACCTGGCGCTGGCCGCCGAACTGCAGGCCGACCCCAAGGAGCGCGCCGAACACGTGATGCTGATCGACCTGGCGCGCAACGACGTAGGCCGGGTGGCGGAAATCGGCTCGGTGCGCGTCAGCGACACCATGGTCATCGAGCGCTACTCGCATGTCATGCACCTGGTCTCCAACGTGGCAGGCAAGCTGCTGCCCGGCATGAGCAGCATGGATGTGCTGCGCGCCGCCTTCCCGGCCGGCACGCTGACCGGCGCCCCCAAGGTACGGGCCATGGAAATCATCGACGAACTCGAACCGGTGCGCCGCGGCATCTACGGCGGCGCCGCCGGCTACCTGAGCTACGGCGGCGAAATGGACGTGGCCATCGCGATCCGCACCGGGGTGATCAAGAACGGCGCGCTGTACGTGCAGGCCGCCGCGGGTATCGTGGCCGACTCCAGCCCCGAAGCCGAATGGGCCGAGACCGAGGCCAAGGCGCGCGCCGTGCTGCGCGCGGCCGAGCAGGTCCAGCACGGCCTGGACGAACCCATCTGAGCCCCCCCATTGCGCAGACCTACGCCGGGCCGCGCGCCCGGCCGGAGAACCGAACATGCTATTGATGATCGACAACTACGATTCCTTCACCTACAACCTGGTGCAATATTTCGGCGAACTGGGCGAAGAAGTGCGCGTGGCGCGCAACGACCAGATCACGCTGGACGAAATCGCCGCGATGCGGCCGGACCGCATCTGCGTCTCGCCCGGCCCCTGCTCGCCGGCCGAGGCGGGCATCTCGGTGCCGGTGATCCAGGCCTTCGCCGGCAAGCTGCCCATCCTGGGCGTGTGCCTGGGCCACCAGGCCATCGGCGCGGCCTATGGCGGCGACATCGTGCGGGCGCAGCAGATCATGCACGGCAAGACCATCGCCATCACGCATACGGGCACGGACATCTTCACCGGACTGCCCTCGCCCTGCACCGTCATCCGCTACAACTCGCTGACCATAGACCCGGCCACCCTACCGGACTGCCTGGAAGTGACCGCGACCGCGCCCGACGGCGACATCATGGGCGTGCGCCACAAGACCCTGCCGCTGTACGGAGTACAGTTCCATCCCGAGTCCGTGCTGAGCGAGCACGGCCATGCGCTGATGCGCAACTTCCTGACCCGCTGAACCCCTAGGAGCATCGCCATGACCATTGCCGCCGCCGAAGCACTGACCCGCTGCATCGAACACCGCGAGATCTTCCACGACGAAATGCTGCACCTGATGCGCCTGCTGATGCGCGGCGAGCTGTCGCCGCAGATCGCCAGCGCGCTGCTGATGGGACTGCGCGTCAAGAAGGAAACCGTGGGCGAGATCACCGCCGCCGCGCAGGTGATGCGCGAATTCGCCACCCCCGTCGTCACGCCCAACCCGCAGGACCTGCTGGACATGTGCGGCACGGGCGGCGACGGCAGCCATACCTTCAACATCTCCACCACCGCCATGTTCGTGGCCGCCGCGGCCGGCGTGCCGATCGCCAAGCATGGCAACCGCAGCGCGTCCTCGTCGTCGGGCAGCGCCGACGTGCTGGAAGCCCTGGGCGCGAACCTGCAGCTCACGCCCGAGGAAGTGGCCGAGTGCGTGGCCGCCACCGGCATCGGCTTCATGTTCGCGCCGGCCCACCATGGGGCCATGAAGAACGTTGCCGCGGTGCGCAAGGAATTGGGGGTGCGCACCATCTTCAACATCCTGGGGCCGCTGACCAACCCCGCCGGCGCCGCCAACCAGCTGATGGGCGTGTTCCACCCGGACCTGGTGGGCATCCAGGTGCGCGTGCTGGAGCGCCTGGGTTCGCGCCACGTGCTGGTGGTGCACGGCAAGGACGGCATGGACGAAGCCTCGCTCGGCGCGGCGACCATGGTGGGCGAACTCAAAGATGGGGTCGTACGCGAGTATGAGATCCATCCAGAGGATTACGGGCTATCCATGATGTCCAACCGCGGCATCAAGGTGTCCAATCGCGAGGAGTCTCGCGCACTTGTCATCGAAGCGTTGGATAATGTCGATGGCGTGGCCCGCGACATCGTGGCCCTGAATGCGGGCCTGGCCATCTACGCCGGCAACAAGGCGGATTCCATCCCCGAAGCGTTGGCCCTGGCATTTGAAACGATTTCTAACGGCTCGGCCCGCGCCAAGCTGGAAGAATTCTGCGCATATACCCGGAAATTCCAGAAATGAACGATATTCTTGCGAAAATCCTCGCCGTCAAGGCCGAGGAAGTGGCTACCGCACGGCAGATGCGCAGCGAGGCCGAATTGCTGCGCGAAGCCCAGGCGCGCCAGGATGTACGCGGCTTTGCCCAGGCCATCGAGGACAAGATCAGCCAGGGCAAGGCGGGCGTCATCGCGGAAATCAAGAAAGCCTCGCCTTCCAAGGGCGTACTGCGCGAAAACTTCGACCCGGCCGAGATCGCGGCGTCCTATGCCATGCATGGCGCGGCCTGCCTGTCGGTGCTGACCGACGTGCAGTTCTTCCAGGGCTCGCACGACAACCTGCGCCGTGCGCGCGCGGCCTGCTCGCTGCCCGTGCTGCGCAAGGACTTCATCATCGATCCTTACCAGATCATTTCGGCGCGCGCCATGGGCGCGGACTGCGTCCTGCTCATCGTCGCGGCGCTGGCGCCGGCGCAGCTGCGCGATCTGGAAACCCTGGCCATCGACCTGGGCATGGACGTGCTGGTGGAAGTGCACGACGCCAAGGAGCTAGACGCCGCGCTGGCGCTGCGCACCCCGCTCATCGGCATCAACAACCGCAACCTGCGCACCTTCGAGACCACCCTGCAGACGACGCTGGACCTGCTGCCGATGATTCCGGCCGGCAAGCGCGTGGTCACCGAAAGCGGCATCCTCAAGCCCGAGGATGTCAGGCTGATGCGCGAGCACGACGTACAGGCCTTCCTCGTCGGCGAGGCCTTCATGCGCGCCAACGACCCGGGCGTCGAACTGGCGCGGCTGGTGGCCTGAGCCGCCGCGCCAACCCGGCCTCAGCGGCCGCTGCCGCGCGCCGGCGCCGGCGCGCCGCCCGCTTCTTCCTTGCGATGCCAGTGAAACGCGACGCGCCGGATGCGCGCGGCGCGAAACTGCACTTGCGAACGGCCGCCCGGCATGGGCGCGCCGCGCTGGGCGCTGCTGCTGTTTTTCATTTGCCGCCTGAAACCTCGATGAACGACCCGGTCGTGTAGCCGGCCTCATCGGAAAAAAACCACATCACCGCGCCGGCCACTTCCTGCACGGTGCCGCCGCGCCGCAACGGAATGCCGTCCTTGAGCCGGTCGACGCGCCCCGGCTCGCCGCCGCTGGCGTGCATATCGGTGTAGATGGTGCCCGGACGCACCGCGTTGACGCGGATCTCGTCGGCGGCCACCTCGCGCGACAGGCCGATGGTCAGCGTATCCAGCGCGCCCTTGGAGGCGGCGTAATCGACATACTCGCCCGGCGAGCCCAGCCGCGCGGCCACCGAAGACACGTTGACGATGGCGCCGCCGCGTCCGCCATGGCGCGGCGCCATGCGGCGCACGGCTTCGCGGCAACAGACGAAGGCGCCCACCACGTTGGTGGCGAGTATGCGAGTGATGCGGGCCGCGTCCATCTCCTCGACGCGCATCTGCGCCTCGAGGATGCCGGCATTGTTGACCAGCGCGTCGACCCGGCCCAGCTCGCGGTCGACGGTTTCGAACATCCGCACGACCTGGGCCTCGTCGGCCACGTCGGCGGCCACGGCCAGGGCTCGTCCGCCTTCGTCGCGGATGGCCTGCACCACCTGCTCGGCGGCGTCGCCGCGCGACCGGTAGTTGACGCAGACGGCGTAGCCGCGGCGCGCCGCCAGCAGCGCCACGGCGGCGCCGATGCCGCGCGCCGCGCCCGTGACGATCATGACTTTGTTGGGAGACAAGTGGTCGATCATGCGAGGGTTCTCCGTCGGCAGGAAAAGCGGATGGGATCAGGCCCCGGCCGGCTGCGGGCGGGCGGCTCAGGCCAACGCGTCTTCGAGCCGGTCGTTGCCCCAGAACATCTCGCCATCGACCATGAAGGTCGGCGCGCCGAAAATGCCCAGAGCGCGGGCCCGGTCGACCTGCTTGCGCAACGCCTCCTTGGTGGACTCCTGGCGCGCCTGCGCGATCAGCGCATCGGCATCCAGGTCCTGGGCCCGCAGCAGATCGCGCACCACGTCCTCGGACTGGATCTCGCGATCCTCGGCGAAATTGGCGCGAAACACATTCAGGCAGAAATCGACGCCCCAGTGCTGGCCCTGGCCCAGCAGCGCGACGCGCGCCGGCAGCACACCCATGCGCGGAAATACCGCCGGGCGGCTGTACGGCACGCCGTACTTGTCGGCCAGGCGGGCGATATCGCGCATCATGTACGCGCCCTTGCCCGGAAACAGCCGGAACGGCGAATCGTTCCATCCCTGCGCCTGGAAGATGGGCCCCAGCAGGAAAGGCCGCAGCGCCAGGCGCACGCCCGCCTCGCGCGCCAGCCCGCCTACCCTGGCCATGGCCAGGTAGCTGTAGGGGCTGGCGAAGTCGAACCACATCTCGACGGGGGATGCGTTGGGCGGCGGGGCATTCATCGGTCTGGCTCCGTGGAAGGAATTAGCGCGACCTGCCCGTACGGCAGGCCGCTGAGTACGACGTCGTGATCGCTCTGTACCACCACCGAAGCGCCCGGCGCCAGGATGCTGTCCTGCGCGCAACGGTACTCCGACAGCCACACCGCGCCCGACAGGCAGGCAATGCGCAGGCCGGCGGCGCGCCTCAACAGCATAGTCGAGCCGGCGCCCAGCGCAAATGACATTCCTTCGGTGCAAGAGAGTTCGATGCTGGGGCAAACCATGTCCGATACGCCATCGCTACGGGCGTGCCTGGAAAAAAACAAGATACACAGCCGTCGTCATGCTATTGGACGCCCATCGCGGTATATTGCTCAAGCGACTTCTACGCGGTTTTCGCATGATCTACAGTCATGTCATTATCCCTGGCGAAACTTCCCCCTCTGGACCTGGTGCGCGGCTTCGTGGCGGTCGGCCGGCGCATGAGCATCACCCTGGCCGCGCAAGACCTGCACCTCACCCAATCGGCCGTCAGCCGCCAGATCCGCGCCCTCGAGGCGCACCTGGGCGTGGCGCTGCTGTCGCGCGGGTTCCGCTCGGTCTCGTTCACCGCCGAAGGCGCGCAGCTGTTCCGCATGGCCGACCGCTGGCTGATCGAACTGGGCGAGCTGGCCGCGCAATGGCGCGCGCCCGAGCGGCGCACGCCCGTCACGGTGACGTCCACCATCGGCGTGGCGTCGCTGTGGCTGTTGCCGCGGCTGGGCCGGTTCCAGGAGGCGCACCCCAGCATCGACGTGCGGGTGGCGGCCGACAACCGCGTGCTGGACCTGGACCGCGAGCAGGTCGATATCGCCATCCGCTACTGTCCGCGCGACGCCGCGCCCGAAGGCGCGGCCTGGATGTTCGGCGAGACCGTCGTTCCGGTTGCCCATCCCGCGCTGGGCGTGGCCCGCCTGGATGCCGCGGCGCTGGCCGGCCAGGTGCTGCTGGAGTTCGACGATCCCACCCGGCCATGGCTGCAATGGGCCGATTGGCTGGGCACGCAGGGCCTGGGGCGGGCGCGTCCCAAGGGCATGCTGCACTTCAACCAGTACGACCAGATCGTGCAGGCCGCGCTGGCCGGCCACGGCGTCGCGCTGGGCCGGCTGGCGCTGATCGCGCCCATGCTGGCCGACGGCAGGCTGGTGCCGCTGGGCGCCCAGCAGGCCAGCGCGGCCCAGCTGGGCTATTGGCTGGTCGTCAATACGCGGCGCCCTTCGTCCGATGTCGGGACCGTGGCGCGCTGGCTGCGGGAGCAGGCCGGCCAGACGGCGCGCGACCTGCCCGTATCCGCGCTATCCTGACACCCCCGGCGCCCGCGCCCTACTTTCTCCGGAGATTTCCATGTCGACCCCGGTCCGCCTCCTCCGCCGCCTCGCCCTGGCCGCCGCGCTGACCGCCGCCGGCGTACAGCCCGCCCTCGCCACCGCCCCGGTGCTGACCGAGCAGGCCCCCGGTTTCCACCGCATGCAGGTCGGCGACTATGTCGTCACCGCCCTGTACGACGGCTATGTCGACCTGGACCCCAAAATACTCAAGGGCGCCAGCGCCCAGGATATCCAGACGCTGCTGGCCAGCATGTTCGCGTACCGCGCCAGCGGCATGCAGACGGCCGTCAACGGCTATCTGGTCCATACCGGCAAGCAGCTGGTGCTGGTGGACACCGGCGCGGGCGCCTGCTTCGGCCCCACGCTGGGCCGCCTGGACGCCAACCTGCGCGCGGCCGGCTACCGCGCGGACCAGGTCGACCTGGTGCTGCTGACCCACCTGCATCCGGACCATGCCTGCGGCCTGCTCGACGCCCAGGGCGGCAAGCTGTTTCCCAATGCCGACGTGTACGCGGCCCGCGCCGAAGCCGATTTCTGGCTAAGCGCGGCGGCCGCCGCGCAGGCCCCCGCCGATGCGCAGCCTTTCTTCAAGATGGCGCGCGATGCGGTGGCGCCCTACCAGGTCGAAGGCCGCTTCCTGACCTACGCCAACGGCGACGCGCTGCCGGCCGGCATCCAGGTCGTGCCCAGCCCGGGCCACACGCCCGGCCACACCTCGTACCTGTTCGAATCGTCGCAGCACAGCCTGCTGGTCTGGGGCGATATCGTGCACAACCATGCGGTGCAGCTGGCCCGTCCGGAAATCGCCATCGAGTTCGACGTCGATGGCGCGCAGGCCGTGACCACGCGCAAGAAGATCTTCGCCGACGCGGCGCGCGACCGCCTGTGGGTGGCCGGCGCCCATATGCCGTTTCTGGGCCTGGGCCACGTGAACGTGGATGGCCAGGGTTATGCGTGGGTGCCGGCCGAGTACGGCCCCCTGCGCACGCCGCCGCGGCCATGAGGCCTGCCCTAGCGGCGGATTAGGCGGCCGGAACTTCGCCTGTTCGGCGCTTGGGCCACGGCGCGCCGCTGCTACGATGGCCGCCTTGTCCATCGTCCGCGCGGCGCGCCCTCACCGTACGGCGCCGCGCCGCCCTCGTGGAGCGCCCCATGCGCCGCAACCGATTCCTGGCCCCCCTGCTGGTGGCCGCCAGCCTGCTGGCCACCGCGCCGGCGCACGGCCAGCCCGCGCCCGCCGCCGTCCTGGCCAGCGATGAAGCGCAGCGCATCGCGCTCGATGCCTACGTGTACGTCTACCCCCTGGTCGTGATGGACCTGAGCCGGCGCCAGGATACCGGCGGCAAGGGCCCCGGCCACGCCCCCGCCAACACCTTCGCGCACGAGCGCCGCCTGCCGCAGGCCGACTTCCGCCGCCTGCCGCGGCCCAACTTCGACATGCTGCGTTCGTCGGCCTGGCTGGACCTGTCGACCGGCCCGGTGGTGATCTCGACGCCCGAGACCCATGGCCGCCTGTACACACTGTCCGTGCTGGACATGTGGACCGACATATTCGCGGTGCTGGGCAAGCGCACCACCGGCACGGCGCGCGGCAATCACGCCATCGTGCCGCCGGGCTGGACGGGCGTCCTGCCGCGCGGCATGCACCGCATCGACGCCCCCACCGCGCAGGTCCAGGCCCGGCTGTACGTGCAGACTGGAGGCTCGTCCGAATACCCAGGCGTGCACGCCGTGCAGGACGGCTTCATCCTGACCCCGCTGGCCGAATGGAACCAGCAGGCCCAGTCGGTGCGGCTGCGCTCCGACCCGGACCTCGACGCGCTCACGCCGGCGCAGCAGCAAGTGGAAGGCATGAACGCCGAAGACTACTTTGGCTACGCCGCCGAACTGCTGCGCAAGCATGCGCCGCACGCCACCGACCAGCCTATGCTGGCGCGGCTGCGCCGCCTGGGGATCGCGCCCGGCCAGCAACTGGCCTTCGCCCGCCTGCCCACCACCGTCCAGCAGGCGCTGCGCCACGCCGTGCGCAACGGCCCCCAGGCCCTGCGCGACAGCCTGCCGGCGACGGGATCGCTGGCCAATGGCTGGCAGGCCGATGCCGACGGCGCCGGCGTCTACGGCAATGCCTACCTGCGCCGTGCCGTGACGACGCAGGCCCGCCTGGGCGCCAGCCTGCCGGAAGACGTGACCGCCATGCTGCTGCTGGCCGACGCCGCCGGCCGCCCGCTCGAAGGCGGGCAGCGCTACGTGCTGCGTTTCGAGGCCGACCAGTTGCCGCCCGCCGGCGCGCTGTGGTCGCTGAACGCGTACGACGCCCAGGGCTACCCGGTCGGCAACGGTTTCAACCGCTACGCGCTGGGCGACCGCGACCCGGTGCGCTACAACCCGGACGGATCGCTGGAGCTGTACCTGCAGCGCGATCCGCCTGGCCCCGATGACCAGGCCAACTGGCTGCCCACCGGCGAAGGCGCGCCCGGCGTGATCCTGCGCATCTACCTGCCGCAAGCCAGCGTGCTCGCCGGCCGCTGGGTGCCGCCCGCGGCGCGCCGCGTCGAGGCGGCGGACGACTAGCCGCCGCCGTACCGCCGGCGCCCCGGGCCTGAGATAATGAGGCGTTTGCAACACACCCGGCCTTGCCATGGAAGACGCCTTCAGCCACCAATTGTCGATGACCATCCTGATGACGCCGGACATGGCGAACTTCTCGGGCAATGTGCACGGCGGCACCATTCTCAAGTACCTGGACCAGGTCGCCTATGCCTGTGCGAGCCGCTATGCGGGCCAGTATGTGGTCACGCTGTCGGTAGACCAGGTGGTCTTTCGCGAGCCCATCCATGTCGGCGAACTGGTGACCTTCCTCGCCTCGGTCAACTACACCGGCCGCACCTCGATGGAAATCGGCATCAAGGTGGTCACCGAGGACATCCGCCGCAAGCTGGTGCGCCATACCAACAGCTGTTACTTCACGATGGTGGCGGTCGACGACAACGGCCAGCCCACCGCCGTGCCGTCGCTGGAGCTGCGCAGCCTGGAAGAAAAGCAGCGCTTCGAGGCCGCCAAGCAGCGCCGCCTGCTGCGCCAGGAACTGGAAAAGCGCCACCACGCCATCAAGAAGCAGGCCCACGACGACCCGCATCCGGACCCCAAGCCCTAGGACGCCTCAGGCCTGCGCGTCGCGCGGCACGGCGGGCGCCGGCGTGTCGGCGCGTCCGGCCATGCGCCGCAGCCCCAGCCACTGCTGCGCCCAGAAGCCGCGCCCGTAATCGCGCCCGCCGGCCTGCGGCAACTGGTCATGGATGCCCGTCGGCCCGTAGTCGCCGTCAAAGCGCGCCGTGCCGAACAGCATGTCCCACAGCGGGAACAGGGCGGCGAAGTTGTAGCCGCCGGTGGGGCCGGGCTGCGAGGCATCGTACGCGATGGAATGATGCCGGCGATGAAAGCGCGGATCGACCAGCAGGCGCTGGCCCAGCGCGCCGAAACTGAGCCGCACGTTGGCGTGCGACAGGCTTTCGGCCAGCTGCATGATCGCCACCACCGCCACGAACTGCGCCGGCGGCACGCCGACCAGCTGCGACACCAGCACGATGACGGCATCGCGCAGGAAGTCGTCCAGCAGGTGATTGCGGTTGTCGCTCCACATCGTCATCTGGCGCTGGCTGTGGTACACGGCATGCAGCGCCCACAGCCAGTGCACGCGATGCTGGGCGCGGTGCCAGGCGTAGTCGACGGCGTCGAAGACCAGCAGATACAGGACCAGGCTGACCCAGGCCAGGTCGGTCACGCCGGGCCATATCTGGTCGAGGTGCCAGGTTGCCAGGCCCCAGGTGTGCATCTGGCCGAACAGGGCATCCCAGAGCGGATCGATGGTGAAGAACAGCGCCAGGCGGAACAGCCCCAGGCGATGCACCAGGGTATAGAGCACGTCCACCGCCACCTGGCCGCGGTCGCGCACGGGTTCGACCGGCCGCCAGCGCTGCAGCGGCCCGAACACCGCGATCAGCACCAGCAGTTGCAGCAGGCCCACCAGCAGCCACATCGTCGCGTCATAGGCGTCCTCGGTGAAACCGGCCAGCCCGAGGTGGAACAGCGCCGGCTGCACCAGGGCCTCGAACAGCCATTGCTGGCATTGCGAGAACCATTGAGTCAAGGTGTCCATGATCAGCGATGCGAGGCAATCCATGGCCGATAGGCCGAATGGGTATCGAGCGTGGCGAAGCAGAACCCCTTGGCCTGCAGCCCGGTGATCAGCGGCTCCAGCACGGCCGGCGCCCAGGGATCCTTGCGCGACCAGATGCCCAGGTGCGCCAACAGGATATCGCCGGGACGGATATTTTGCAGCGCCTGGCGCAGCAGCGCCGGGTTGGGGTATTTGTCACTGGGCAGTTCGTCGCCCAGGAAGCCCGCCGGCGCCCAGCCCACGTGCGCGTAGCCGCAGGCGCGCGCGGCCTGCAGCAGCGCCGGCGAAGTCTTGCCGCCGGGCGCGCGAAACAGCGGCAGCATGGCCGCGCCCGCCATCTCGCGCAGGCGCTGCGCCGGCTGCCGCAGCGCCGCGCAGTATTGCGCGGCGCTCCAGTCCTGGCTGACGCCGGCCCGCGGGCCGGCGCTGGGCCGCACGCGGAACCCGCCATCGGGCAGGTCGCGCTGCCAATACACATGGTCATAGGTGTGCGAGGCGAACACATGCCCTTCGGCGGCCCGGGCGCGCCACCACGCGGCCCATTGCCCGTCCAGGCTGCCGCCGCCATCCAGCGTGCGCTCGTTGGCCAGGAAAAAGGTGGCGCGCACGCCATGGCGCGCCAGCACCTCGGCCACCAGGTCGGCCACGCCCATGTGCCCGGTATCGAAGGTCAGGTACACCGGCTTGGCGCAGGCCGCGGCCGGCTCGCCCGCGACAGGGGCCGCGCTGGCGGCCACCGCGCCAAGCGCGGCGGCCAATCCGCCCAGCAGGCTAGCGCGCCGCCGCATGGCCGAGCGTCCACACACCGTGCGGCGATTTGCCGACACGCACCTGCTGGCTCACCTTTTTGGTCTCCAGGTCGATCACGGTCAGCTTGCCGGCCCAGCGCGAGGTCACCAGCAGTGTCTTGCCGTCGGCCAGCACATCCATGCAATCGGGGCCGCCCGGCGCCGGATAGCTGTCCACCACTTCCAGCGTCTGCATATCAATGCGGCTGATGGTGTTGGCGGCGCGGTTGCTGACGAACAGATGACGGCCGTCGCCCTGCGCGCGGAACGCATGCGCGCCGGCGCCGGTCTTGATGCGCCTGACCAGCCGCGCCGGGCTGGCAGTCAGGTCATAGGCCTCGACATAGCTGTCGCCGGTCAGCGCCACCAGCAGGGTCTTGTCGTCGCCGGTGACGAACACGTCGGCGGGCGTCCTGCCGACCGGGATGGTCCACAGCGGCGCCTGCGTGCCCAGGTCGATGGCGATCAACTGGTCGCTGTCCTGCAGCGTCACATAGGCGACGCGGCTGCCGCTGTCGATGGCGATATGGCTGGGCGTCTTGCCGGCCGGGATGCGGCGGGCCAGCTTCAGGTCGAACCCCTCGGGCCGCCGTTCCCAGCTGTAGATATCGATATGGTCAAGCCGGTTGGCCGCCGTGACGAACCACTTCATGTCCGGCGAGAAACGCAGATGGTAGGGATCGACGATGCCGGTCAGGGTATGCTGCACCGCGCCGGTACGCGGATCGAGCAGCGTGATGGTGTCGCTCATGGCGTTGGCCACCATCAGGGACTGCTCGTCCGGCGTCAGGTACAGATGGTGCGGTTCCTTGCCGGTCGGCACGCGGCGCATTTCGGCATAGGTCTGCGAATCGATGATGCTGACATCCGCATTGAGCGAATTGAGCACGAAAATCGGCGTCGCCATCGCCGAGACACAGCAGGCCAACCCTGCGCCGGCGAGGGCGCAACGGACCATATGCAGGGGGTTCAAGATCGCTCGACCGCAAAAGGAATAATCGACGGGGCACGACCGGCTGCATCGTCAGGCGGTCCGGCGCTATTGTGGCATAGCGGCATGCCGAAAAGCGCGCCGCCGCGGGCCGCGCCGGCAAACCCCGCCGCTTGTTGCGGGCCGGCAACAGCGTGGGCGGCGCGGCCCCATCGCCGGCCTGGCCGGACGCCTCAGCCGTCCCGGCCGGGCGGCGCCACGGAAGCGCCCTGGATGCCATGGCGCGCCAGCGCCTGGGCCACGAAACCGTTGCCCTTCATGCTCTCGACGAAGGCATCCAGGCAGGCGGCGGCCGCTTCGCCGCGCGCCTTGGGCAGGCCCATCGCCTGCCTGATCACCATGAAGCGTCCCGGCAGCAGCCGCACGCCGCCCACGCGCCGCGCGTCGGCCTGCAACTGCTGCTTGACGCCGGCGGCCACATCCAGCCGCCGGGCCAGGAAGGTGTCGACCACCGCCTGCGAGCTGGCCGCGCGCACGATCTCGGCATGCTGCAGGGCGCGCGTCAGGTGCAGGTCATAGGCGCTGCCCTTGCCCACGGTGACGCGCGTGCCGGCTCGGTCGACGTCTTCGTTGGCCTGCAGCGGGGAGTCGTCGCGCACCAGATAGGCCCCTTCGATCAATACATAGGGGCCGGTGAAGGCAATGCCCGCGCCGCGCGCCGGATCGATGGCGAAAAAACCGATATCGGCTTCTTCCCGGGTGACGGCGTCGACCGACTGCCCGGCGGTGTCGAACACCCGCAGTTCGATGCCGGCGTTCAGGCGCCGGGCGAATTCCCGCGCCAGGTCGACCGACACGCCGACGGCCTGGCCGGCCGCATCGGTGCCGGCCAGGATGGGGTTGCCCAGGTTGATGGCGGCGCGCAACTTGCCGGCAGGCAGGAAGGCCGGGCGCAATTCGGGGTCGATCATCATGGCGGCGCTCGCAGGACGGGGCCGCGCCGCCAGGGCGCGGCCGGATTGAGGTCGAACGCCTATTCTATCTACTCGGGTGCCTGTCCCCGCTGGGACAGGCACCCCGGGCACCCGCCCGTCAGGCCGCGGCCGCCAGCGGATGCTGGAAGGTGAAGCTGTCTGCGTACAGATGGTCCAGGCTGGCGCCGCGCTCGGCGAAGCGGTGCTTGGCCTGCGCGATCATGGTCGGCGACCCGCACAGGTAGAGCGCGTGCTCGGAAAGGTCGTCGAAGTCCTGCAGCACCGCATCCTGCACATAGCCGCTGCGGCCCCGCCAGCCGGCGTCGGGGCGCGACAGCACCGGCACGAAATCGAACTCGTACAACCGGCCCTGCCATGACGCGATGGCGTCGCGCAGGTACAGGTCGGCTTCGGTGCGCATGCCCCAGTACAGGCTGACCGGCGGACACTCGTCGTCGTCCAGCAGGGATTCCAGCATGGCCTTGATCGGCGCGAGCCCGGTGCCGGTGGCCACCATCACCAGCGGCCGGTAATCCTGCTCGTGGTAGCAGAAAGTGCCCAGCGGCGCCTCGATCTCCAGCGGGGCGCCCGCCTGCGCGGCGGCCAGCCAGCGGTCGGTGAAGCGCCCGCCGGCAATGCGGCGCACGTGGAAATCCAGCCGCCCACGGCGCGGATCGGAGGCCATCGAGAAACTGCGTGTCTGCCCATCGGGCAGCACGATGTTCATGTATTGCCCGGCTCGGTAGTCCGGCCACTGGTCGGGATCGACCTCCAGCGCCAGGTGCGTCACATCGCTGCACAGCGACGCGATGTGCGCCACGCGGGCGGCGATGCGGCGCGGCTCGGCGAAGGACGGCCCGCTGGCCACGCTGATCTCCAGGTCGGAGCAGGCGCGCGCCTGGCACACCAGGGCATAGCCGCACGCCGCCTCTTCCTCGCTCAGCGCCATGGGCTGCTCTTCGTATTCGACCCTGCCCTCCAGCAGCTTGACGCGGCACGTGCCGCAGCCGCCGAAGGTGCATTCGTGCGCCATCCGGACGTTGGCGCGCGTGGCGGCGTCCAGCACCGACTCGCCGGGCTCGGCGCAGAACTGCTCGCCGGTTTCCATCAGATGAATGCGATAAGCCATGGCGGTTCCGTCGTGCGTCTACTTCTTGATGTCCGCGGCGACCATCACCTTCATGCCGCGCTCGGCCAGCATGTCGGCCAGCGCCTGCAGCGCCGCCACGCCAGCCTTGGTGTCCTGCTCGCCGTTGCCGCCGCTCAGGCCGACGCCGCCGATGACCTCGTCATCGACCACGATGGGAAACCCGCCCACGAACACGGCGAACTTGCCTTCGAAGCTCCACTGGATGCCGAAGGCTTCGTTGCCCGGCAAGGCCGGGCCGTTGGGCGGCGTGTTGAAAAGGTGCGTCGAGCGCTTGTGGCCGGCGGCGGTGAACGCCTTGTTCCAGGCAATCTGCGGACCGGTGATGCGCGCGCCATTCATGCGCTCCAGCGCGATGGGATAGCCGCCGTCATCGACGATGCAGATCGATTCCAGCACGCCGATTTCCTCCGACTTGGCGATCGCGGCCTGGATCATGACGCGTGCTTCTTCCAATTCCAATCGATAGATCTGTTTCATGTCGTCCCTTCAAACGTGTGGGGTTCAGCCGGCGCGGTAGACCGTCTTGATCTGGGTATAGAACTCCAGCCCGATGCGGCCCGACTCGCGGAACGTCGAGGTGCTGGAGCGCTTCAGGCCGCCGAACGGCGCATTGATCAGGTTGCCCGTGGTGGTGCGGTTGATCTTCACCGTGCCGGCCTGGATATCGCGCGCGAAACGGTGCGCGTACTGCGCATTGGTGGTGGCGATGGCCGCGGCCAGGCCGTACTCGGTGTCGTTGGCCTTGGCGATGGCGTCTTCATAGCCATTGACCTCGATCAGCGCGATGACCGGCCCGAAGATCTCCTCGCGGGCGATGCGCATCTGCTGCGTGACGTCGGCAAAGACCGCCGGAGTGAGGTAGTAGCCGCGTTCGTAGCCCGGACCGTCCAGCCGCTCGCCGCCATACAGCAGCCGGGCCTCCTGCTTGCCCACCTCGATGTAGCGCATCACCGATTCGAGCTGCCTGGCGGTGGCCAGCGGACCCAGGTCGAAACTGCCTTCCAGGCTGTTGCCCACTTTCAGGGCCTTGACCTTGGCCAGCAGCTTCTCGGTGAAGGCCGCCTTGACCGGCGCGTCCACCAGCACGCGGCTGGTTCCCGTGCAGGCCTGGCCGCTGAGCGAAAAACCGCCCTTGACGACCAGGTCCACGGCGCGGTCCAGGTCGGCATCGGCCATGACGATCAGCGGGTTCTTGCCGCCCAGCTCCATTTGCGTGCGGGTGGTCATGTCCACCGAGCGGTGGATCTGCTCGCCCGCCGCGGTCGAGCCGGTGAACGACACCGCGCGCACCTGCGGCGCCTGGGTGATCGCCGCGCCGATGGCCGAGGCGCTGCCGGTCACCAGGTTCAGCACCCCGGGCGGCAGGCCCGCCTGCTCGAACGCCTCGACCAGGCGCAGGCCGGACAGCGGCGCATCCGAGGAAGGCTTGAACACCACGGTATTGCCGGTGATCAGCGCCGGGGCGATCTTGCGCGCCGGGATCGACACCGGGAAGTTCCACGGCGAGATCACCGTCACCACGCCCAGCGGCTCGCGCTGGCTGTACACGACCATGTCCGGATCGTCGTTGACAAAGGTTTCGCCGCTGAACGACTGGCCCTCGGCCGCGTAGAAGCGGATGGTCTGCGCCGAGCGCAGGACTTCGTCCTTGGCCAGGTTCAGCGCCTTGCCTTCCTCGCGCGTCAGCTCGCGGCCGAACTGCTCGGCGTGCGCCTCCAGGTAGTCGGCGGCGCGCTGCATCAGCGCGGCGCGCTTGGACACGGCCAGGTTGCGCCAACCGTCGAAGGCGGCCTGCGCGGCGGCCACCGCCGCGGCCGCATCCTCGGCCTGCGAGGCCTGGAAGCGCCCCACGATGTCGTCGGTGTCGGCCGGGTTTACGTTGGGATAGGTCTTGCCCGCGGCGCAGGCGACCCATTGCCCGCCGATATAGTTCTTGAACTCGTGGTTCCGGAGATCTTCCACATCAGACCTTTCAGGTTGCGGGCGCCGCCTCGCGGCGGCGCGGTTCAGGCGGCCAGCTTCAGCTTGTCCAGCGACAGCTCGTGCTGCACATAGTCGGTATACAGGGCGGTGGTATAGAGCAGCCGCATCTGGGCGCCGACTTCGCAGATCCGCAGGCAGCGCTGCTGCAGCTCGGGCGTGTTGGCGTGCTCGAGCACGATCTGGTAGCCGCGTTCGCCGTGGATCTCGTCCGAGACGATGTGCAGGTCGAAGAACTCGACTTCCTCGTCGGTAAAGCCGTACTTCTCGCGCAACGTGGGCGTCTGCTTGCGGTAGATCGACGGCACCTGCGACTCCAGGCCGACCACCAGGCCCGCCACCGCCACGATGGGGTCCTCGCGCATGGCGACGGCATAGCACCAGCTCTGCAGGCCGCGCGTGGTGGGCGACATGTTGTCGGGGCTGACCACGCGCTCGCGCGTGGTGCCGCAGGCCTCGGCGAAGCGGATCAGCAGGTCGGTATGGCGGTCGCCGCCGATTTCCTCTTCGTACATATTGGCCAGCAGGAAGTCCTTGGCCTCGGTATAGGTATCGGGCGTACGGCCATAGATATAGGCCAGGTAATCGGCGAACGGGCCGACATAGTGGTAGTGGTTCTCGGCCCAGCGCGCCAGGTGTTCGCGGCTGAGCTGGCCGCTGGCCCAGGCGATGCTGAACGGCGACGCGTTGGCGCTCTTGCCCTTGATGGCGTTTTCCAACGCACTGCGGAATTCTTCTCGGCTCATCAAATCCGACATGGTCTGCTCCTTGTAGATAGCGCTGGCGCGAAGCGCGCTGGCGAGAATGTTTGGATATTGTATACTGTAAGCACTAAATAAAAGCCCGGGAAAACCCGCATCCCGGGCCCGACGCCGCCTCAGGACCAGATCAGGATGGCGGCAATCGTGGACACGCTCAGGGCCAGCAGTACCGGCAGCATCAGGGCGCGCACCATGTCCAGCACGTGCACGCGGGCAAAGCCGGCCACCGCGATCAGCGAGGACCAGGCAATCAGCGTGCCGCCGCCGGTCCATACGGCGCCCATCTGGCCCCCGCGGCCAGGGTCGCCGGGTCGATGCCCACCACCGGGCCCAGGGCGCCGGACAGGGTGCCGGTCAGCGGCAGGCCGGCGAAGCCCGAGCCGTCGATGCCCGTCACCATGCCCACCAGCAGCACGCCGAAAGCGACCAGGTAGTGGTTTTCGGGAATCAGGTGCTGGGCGGCGCTGATCAGGTCGAACAGCAGGCCCGGCGCATGGCCGGATTCCAGCCCCAGGATGGGCGCGGCGGTCTCGGCCGCGCCGATGAAGAAGAAGCCGGCGATGGGCAGCACCGAGCCCATGGCGCGGAACGCGAACACAAAGCCGTCGGTGACATGCTCGGGGCAGACATCAAGCATGCGGCGCGGCCCTTCGGCCGCCAGCGTGGCCAGCATCATCAGCATGAACGCCACCCCGCCCACCAGCGCGGCCGCGTCGCCGCCGCGCAGCGCCGGCAGGCCGGGCACCAGCCGCGGCAAGGCCATCAGCGCGATCACGCCCAGGAAAGCGATGGGCGTGATCAGCGCAAACGCGCGCGACCAGCCAGCCAGGCGCGCCTCGGCCCCGCCCTTGACCGGCTGGCTGGCGCCGCGCGCCAGCTCGGCCTTGTCGAACGAGCCCGAACCCTCGATGCGCTCCAGCTCGCCATCCTGCGCGCGCGCCTGCCAGGCCGCCAGCAGCGCCGTATCGCCCGGCACAATGTGCTTGCGCATGAACAGGTAGGTCATCACCAGGGCGATCGCGCCCGTGATGACCGACAGCACCAGCGCCCGGTCGGCCACCACCGCGGCGCTCACCGCCGCGCCCGCCAGCGGCGGCAGGCCGGCTGCCACCGCCGCCGGCAGCAGGATGGCGCACACCAGCGGCACCGCCGGCGGGGGCCAGAAGAACAGGGACAGGCCATAGGTACAGCCGGCCAGGATCAGGAACGAAGCGTGCCCGTTGGTCATGACGCGGCGCAAGGGCTGCACCATGCGCACGTCGGCCTGCAGCACCTTCAGCGCATTGAGCAGCGCCGTCATGAAGGTGATCACCAGGAAAATATTGAACAGCTCCTTGGCCGCCACGAAGCTGGCGGTGAAAATGCCCACCAGCGCCTGGATGGGACTGCCCGTGAACGCCAGCACGACCAGGAAGGTGCCCAGCACCGACGGAACCACGACATTGGCCCGCAAGACCATCGTCAGAATGATGGCCACCACACTGAGCAGGTACACCCAATGGGCGGCGCCCAGCACGACATCCGACTGCATACCGCTTCCCCTTGTCCACGCACGGGCTGAGGCCCACGCTCAAACTGTATACTATATTTAGTTTGATTGCCGTCAAAGCGGAAAGCCGGAAAAACTAGGGAATACCATAGCGCCGCCTACCAAACAGAGGCTGTTTTTCGAGGGATAACCCGTAAAAACCCCTGCATTGATTTGCCGGCGGCAGGTCGTGCCGTTATGATTGCATATCGTATACTAATAAACATCGACCATGCCCTGGCTTGCCTACGCCCCCGACCCCTGGTTGTTCGCCGCCATGGCTGCCACGGTTTTCGTTGCCGCGGTGGCGCAAGGCATAGGCGGCGTGGGCTTCGCCATGCTGGCCGCGCCCGTGGCGGGAATCTTCTTTCCGCAACTGGCGCCCGGGCCGCTGCTTACCCTGGGCGGCTTCGTGTCGCTGCTGACCGCCCTGCGCGAACGGGCGGCCATCGACTGGGCTACGGTCGGCTACACGCTGGTCGGACGCTTCGCCGGCACCCTGGTGGCCGTCTATGCCCTGACCCGCTTCGCCCCGCAGCTGCTATCGGTGCTGTTTGCCGTGTCCATCCTGGCCGCGGTGGGCATCAGCGTGGCTGGCGTGCGCATCAGCGCTTCGCCCGCCCAGATGTCGGGCGCCGGCCTGGCCTCGGGCGTCATGGGCACCATCACCTCGGTTGGCGCGCCGCCGCTGGCCATCATGATGCAGCATTCGCCGCCGCCGCGCCTGCGCGCCACGCTGGGGCTGATCCTGTTCATCGGGGCGTCTTTCTCGCTGACTATGCTGTCGCTGGCCGACCGCTACGGCGTCAACGAGTTCCTGCTCAGCGTCGGCCTGCTGCCGTTCCTGCTGCTCGGCTTCTCCTGCTCCAGCCGCCTGAAGGAGCGCATGCGGCCGGCTACCGTGCGCCGCATCCTGCTGGGCATCTGCGCCATCGGCGCGCTCGTCGTGCTGGCGCGCGCCGCGCTGGGCGCCTGAAGGCGCGGCCGGGCCGCCGCCGGGCGGCTTGCACGGACGGTGTAGCAGAGTAATACAATGGACACTGTATTCACTGTCCCATCTGCTCGCACAACGCCATGGCACTTTCTGGTCCCAGCACGTATCCGCTCGACGCCGGCCATTCCGCCCCTTCGCTGAAAATCGGCGAGCAGCACACGCCTTTGTTCGCCGTCATCCGTGACAAATTGCGCGAACGCATCCTCAGCGGCGAGTTCACGCCGGGCGACCGGCTGATCGAAGGCCGGCTCTCCGACGACATGGGTGTGTCGCGCATCCCGGTACGCGAAGCCCTGCGCGCCCTGGCCGCCGAAGGCCTGGTCACGATCGAGCCGCGCCGCGGCGCATCGGTGGCGGTGCTGTCCGAGGCCATCGCCTACGACATGGTCGAAGTCCGCGCCACGCTCGAAGGCCTGAACGCCAAGCTGGCCGCGCAGCGCCGCGACGACGCCACCGTGACGCGGCTGCGCAAGTTCCTCGACGATGGGACCGAAGCGGCGCGCAGCGACGACCTGCAGCAATTCCTGGCGCTCAACTCGCAGTTCCACGAGATGCTGGCCACCATCGCCGGCAACGTGGTGCTGACCGACCTGATGCGCTCGCTGCGCGACCGCACCGCCTTGCTGTTCGCGCCCAGCAACATGCGACGCGCCAAGCAGAACTGGGACGAACACGCGCAGATCCTCAATGCCGTGATCGCCGGCAACGGCGAACTGGCCTCGCTGCTGGCCACCCAGCACGTCCACAATGCGGCGCGCGCCTACACCGAGGCGCAGCAACAGAACCAGCCCTCGGCGGCCTGAGCGCCGCGCTAGGGCGCCGGCCAGCCGCGCTGGGCGGCCAGGCGGCGGTAGGCGTACCCGGCCAGGGCCACGTCCTCCAGCCCCACGCCCACCGACTTGTAGATCACGATATCTTCATCGGCCTGGCGCGCCGTCGCCCGCCCGGCCAGCACATCGGCCAGTTCGACCACTTTGGCGTCCAGGCCGGTATCCGGCGCGGCCAGCACCAGGTCGCCCGCTTCGGACAGCGTCTGCTCGCGCCACTCCACCACGACCGCCCGCGCGCGGCGCAAGACCTCGTCGTCCAGTTCCCGCGTATGCGGCAGGCTGGACCCGATCGCCCCCACGAACGCGCCCGCGCGCAATGCCTGCCCGGCAAACAGCGGCGTGGCCGAGCGCGTTGCGGTCACCACGATATCGGCCTGCGCGGCAATGTCGGCGGGCGCGGCCATGCGCGCCGGGACGCCGCAGCGCCGGCCGATGCGCTCCACGACCTCGGGCGAGGCATGAGGGTCATGGACCAGGATGGCCTCCAGGGCAAAGCGCGCGCTCAGCTGCGCCGCATGCTCGACGCCCTGGGTGCCGGCGCCGAACAGCCCCAGCACGCTGGAACGCAGACGGGCCAGCGCGCCGGCGGCCAGCACCGTGCACGCCGCGGTGCGCTTGCGCGTCAGCGTGCCTGCGTCGCACGTCGCCAGCGGCCGGCCGTCGGCGGCCGAGAACAGCAGGATCACGAACTGGAACTGCCCCTTGATCGTGGTGTACACCTTGGCGCCCGCCACGCCCTGGCCGGGAATCACCGCGCCCAGGGTCGACAGCTTCACGCCGCCGGCTTCGGTGCGCACGCGCCGCTGCATGGCGGCCGAGCCCCGGCCGAAGTCCAGGAATGCGGCGTGCAGCACCTCCTGCGCGGCCTGCGGGGTGACCGCGTCCTCGATCATTGCGTCGTCGATGTGCAGCATGCGCGCTCCCTCAAACGGGCTTGGGTTTCTGCCACGACACCTTGATGTCGCCGTTGACGAACGTCTGGCACGCCATGCGGTAGCCGCGCTCGAAATCTTCCGGCGTCAGGTGCCGGCGCTCCTTGGGCTTGATGGCGTCGGTATGCTCCAGCCCCGATTCGATCAGGCACTTGCAGGTCCCGCACAGCCCGCCGCCGCACTTGAAGGGAATGCCGCCCTGCTCCTTGAGGGAAACGCGCAGCAGATTGCTGTTCTCGGGCGCGGTGACGACCTTGCCGCCGTTGGTGATGAAGGTGATTTCGACCATGGTGTTCACGATTGGGTTGTCGGCGGCTCAGGCGTCGCGCCGAACCAGTTCGGCCTGCATGCTGCCAAAGCGCGTCAGATCGGTAAGCGCGTCGCGCGCGCCCTGCAGCGATTCGAATTTCTCCAGGAACTTGGAAGGCACGTGGTTGACCACCGCGCCGGGTCCTTCCTCGACGATCGCCACCTTGGCCTCGCCGCGCAGGGTGGCGATCTGGTAGATGGCCTTGCGCTGCCCATAGAAGAGATAGTCGTACTCCTCCACCACCTCGAACTCGGGCCCCGCCTCGGTATGGAACTGGCCCGGCTTGTTGGTCAGGATCACGTACATGTCAGTCTCCGCCGCCGGCCGGCGCCGCCGCGTCCTGGCGCAGCTCTATATCGTGGGTAATCCACAGCTGGCAAGCCAGGCGATAGCCCTGGGCCAGCCGGTCTCCCAGCTGCTTTTTCTCTTTCCAGTTCGGCTCGGGCAGGTGTTCGCCGCCAGCGAGGATGCGGCACGCGCAGGTGGCGCACTTGCCCATCCCGCACTGGTAGCGCAGGTTCGGATAGGGAAACTGCTTGATCCCGGCGCGCACCACCAGATTGGTGTTGTCCTTCACCTCATCGGCAAAGGTCTCGTCGCCCTTGTGGAATACAACGATAGGCATGGCCGATTCGCGCTCACAATGTCCTGGAATGCCGGGCCGCCATGGGCGGCCCCGCTCGTACCGGCGCCGATACTCGGCAGCCGTTATGAACATTGTATATCGTATGCAGTTTATGCCGGCCTAGGGAATTCACCGATAGGAGCACAGTTCCGCATCGCGCGCCTGCAAACCGCGCCAATTGCTTGATTAGTCTATTGAATCAGGCATATGGACGGCAAAAACCACGGCCATTGTTGTGCAAAGCGGGCCAAGACTGCATCGAAACGGTATTCGATGTACAATTGCTTGGTAGATAAAGCAATAGGTACTAACCATGAAAACCGTTACGCCCCGTATGCAACACACCCGTATCGGCCAGCAATTGCTGCCGCACTTCGCCCAGCGCGCCGAACTGCGCCGCACGATCCCGCTGTTTCCGTTCACGCTGGCCGAACTGCTGGCCCCGCTGCGCCGCAAGGCCGCCAACCGCCCCGGCTCCGACGAGCCCGCGCTCGACGCCCGCTGAGCGCCAGGCCGGCCGGCCTGGCCCGGCGCCCCGGCCCATTCCCCTGCCATGACCTGGCCCGCGCCTGCCCGGCGGCGGGCCGTCGGCGCTGGCGCGCCGGCAGGCACCGGTTGCATGCGCACGGTTTTTATCTAGAATGATAGTGGTTTGCATTATCATCGCGCCTGCCTACCGTGCCCCTCACCTCCCTCGCCCCCCAGGACGCCGTCCACGCGCTGTACCGCGAACATCACGGCTGGCTGCAAAGCTGGCTGCGCAAGAAGCTGAATGATGCCTACGACGCCGCCGACCTGGCGCAAGACACCTTCGTGCGCGTGCTGCGCCACCGTGCCGAACTCGCCACGTTGCGCGAGCCGCGCGCCTACCTGCTGACCATCGCCGGCCGGCTGGTCGTCAACCACTACCGGCGCCGCTCGCTCGAACGGGCCTACCTCGAGACCCTGGCCAGCCTGCCGCCGGCGCACGCCCCCTCGCCCGAACAACGCGCCCTGATCCTGGAAGCCCTGGACCAGATCGATGCCTTTCTGCACAGCCTGGCCCCGAAAGTGCGCCAGGCGTTCCTGCTGGCCCAGCTGGAACGCCTGCCCTATGCGGACATCGCCCGGCGCCTGCAGGTATCGGTGCGCACCGTGCAGCGCTACATCGCGCAGGGCTACGAGCAATGCATCCTGCTGGCCCCCTGAATCCGCCCGGCGACGACGCGCCGATCGAGCGCCGGGTGGCGCGCGAGGCCGCCCGCTGGCTCGTGCGGCTGGGCTCCGGCCAGGCCAGCGCCGACGAAATCCAGGCCTGCGACCACTGGCGCGCCAGCCATGCCGAGCACGAACGCGCCTGGCAGCGCGCCCGCCGGCTGACGAGCATGTTCGACCGCATCCCGCCGGCCGTGGGCCAGGCCGCCCTGGGCCGCGCTGCGGGGCGCCCGGAACAGCGGCTGGCTGGCCGACCTGCGCACCGGCACCGGCGAAACCCGCACGGTGGCATTGGGCCCGGGCACGCAGTTGCGCCTGAATACCGGCACCGCCGTCAGCCTGGACGACGGTTCCGGCATGCTCAGCCTGCGCCTGCACCGCGGCGAAATCTACCTCGAAGCCGACCGCCCCTGCCGCGTGCTGACCGATCCGCACGGAGGCGGCTCACCTCTGGCTGCGCCAGGACGATGCCGACGGCCTGCTCGGCGTGGTGGCCGGGCTGGCCTTCTGGCAGGGCGCCGACAACCGCACCCACTCGGTCGCGGCCGGACAACGCATCGCGTGGCACGACGGCGCCCTGCAGGGTGCGGCGCAAACGCTGGATGGCTCGCCGGACTGGCTGCGCGGCGTGCTGCGCGCCGATGCCATGCGCCTGGACCACTTCCTGCGCGAACTGAGCCGCTACCGCCCGGGTACGCTGCTCTGCGACCCCAGGGTGGCCGGCCTGCGTCTGTCCGGCGTGTTCCAGCTGGCCCACACCGACGACATCCTGCGCGCCCTGCCGGCGCTGCTGCCGGTGCAACTGTCCTATGTAACGCCGTACTGGATCACCGTCGGGCCCCGGCCCGCCGGCGCCACGACGTGAACAAGCGGCCAGCCATGAGCGAAGAACGTCCCTCGGCAAAAAAAATGCCTGTTCCCTGTCCGGTTTCGACGCGCCGGTGGTCATCGACAGCACAAGCACGCTCGTGCCTGCTCTCGATGGGAAAGGAAGATCATGGTTTACGCTTGCGATCAGGGCGCCCGCCGCGCCCGTCCCGCGCCGCCAAGGCGCCCCCAAACGGCACTGGCCATGCGCGGCGCGCTGGCGGCATGCGCACTGGCCGGTACGCTGGCGGCCGCTCCCGCCGCCGCGCAGCCGGCGGCGGCGCCCGCATCGGCGGGCGCGCGCGCCTGGCACATCGACGCCGGCCCCCTGGGCGAGGCCCTGGCGCGCTTTGCCGACCAGGCCGGCATTACCTTGCTGTACGACCCCGCCGCGGTGCGCGGCCGCGCCAGCGCCGGCCTGCAAGGCGTGTACTCGGTGCCCGACGGCCTGGCGCGCCTGCTCGATGGCAGCGGCCTGGACGCGCGCCAGCGCGGCGCCGGCACCTACGTGCTGCAGGCGCTGCCCGCCGGCCCGGTCGCCCAGCTGGCGCCGGTCACCATCGAGGCTGACGGCGTGCGCGCCGATCCCGCCTGGGCCCGCACCGCCACGCGCCGCGAACTCGACGCGCGCCAGGTGCTCGACTGGAACGATATCGGCAAGCGCGTCGATCCCGGCGTCAACTACAACCGCCGCACCAAGAGCATCAACATCCGCGGCCTGGACGAAAACCGCGTGGTCACACGCATCGACGGCATCCGCCTGCCCTGGCTCGACGACGGCGCGCGCGGCATCCAGGGCGGGCTGAACGCGGTGGACTTCAACACCCTGTCGCGCCTGGACGTCGTGCGCGGCGCCGACTCCAGCGCGGCCGGCTCCGGCGCGCTGGGCGGCCTGGCCGACCTGCGCACGCTCGAACCCGCCGACCTGCTGCGCGACGGGCGCCGCTTCGGCGCGCTCGCCAAGTCCGACTATGACTCGGCCGACGCCAGCTGGGGCCTGAACGCGGCCCTGGCCGGGCAGGTCCACGACGACACCAGCTGGCTGCTGCAGGCGGGCACCCGCAATGGCCACGACCTGGACAACCGCGCCGACACGGGCGGCTACGGCAGCAAGCGCAGCCAGCCCAGCCCCGAGGACTACGCCCAGAACAACTTCCTGCTCAAGCTGCAGCAGCGCATCGACGGCGGCCATCGCCTCGGCCTGACGGGCGAATACTTCAAGCGCCGCGCCGACCTCGACCAGATGTACCAGCAGGGCGCCGGCACCAGCTACCAGTACGGCGCCAACCGCACCCACGAGGAAACCACGCGCAAGCGCGTCTCGCTGGACTACCAGTACAACGCCCCGCAGGCCGGCGCCGCGATCGACAGCGCCCGGGCCATGGTGTACTGGCAGCGGCTGCGGCTGGACAGTTCGCAGGACGCCCGCCGCACGCGCGACGGACGCGCCTACGCCCGCCCCGGCGACCCCTACTTCTACGGCTATCCCAGCGGCCCCTACGGACGCAGCAACTCGATCCAGGAATCGATCCTCGGCGTCAACGGCGAGCTCTCCAGCCGCTTCGAAGGCATGGTGTCGCAGCGCGTGACGATAGGCGGCGAATGGTACGGCAACCGCACCGAGCAGTATTCGGACGGCTACGACAACTGCCCCGCCATCCCGCCCGGCACGCCCGCGCCGATGGGGCCGCGCCTGTGCGACATGCTGCATACCAACCAGGCCGACATGCCCCGGGTTAAGGGCAGCCAGTGGGCCATCTGGGCACAGGACGAAATCGCCTTCGCCGACGGGCGCTACATCCTGACCCCGTCACTGCGCTACGACCATTACGAGCAGAAGCCGCAGCAAGGCGGCGGCTACCAGAACAACCCCAACGCCGGCACGCTGCCGCCGCCGTCGTCGGGGGGCCGCTTCTCGCCCAAGCTGCTGGGCACCTGGAAGGCGCGCGAGGCGCTGACGCTGTATGCGCAATACGGCTTCGGCTACCGGGCGCCGTCGGCCACCGAGCTGTACACCAACTACGGCGGCCCGGGAACCTATCTGCGCGTGGGCAATCCCTCCTTGAAGCCCGAGACCAGCAAGGGCTGGGAGCTGGGCGCCCGCCTGGGCGACGATCAGTTGGGCGGCGCCGTGTCGCTGTTCGACAACCGCTACCAGAACTTCATCGACAAGAACGTGCCGCTGGGCAAGGGTTCGCCGCAATGGCAGCCGGCCTGGGACGGCCAGTACCCGCTGGGCGTCACCGGGCTGGCCAACCGGGCGCGCGTGCGCATCTATGGCGCCGAAGCCTCGGCGCACTGGCGGTTCGCGCCCAACTGGCGCACCTGGGGCTCGCTGGCCTGGGCCGTGGGCAAGGACGAAAACACCGGCCAGCACCTGAATTCGGTGCCGCCGCTCAAGGCCATCCTCGGCCTGGGCTACCAGCGCGACGAATGGGGCATCGACGCCATGCTGACGGCCGCCACGCGCCGCGACGACGTGCAATACCCCGAGGCCTCCGCCAGCGCGCGCTACGCCGATTTCCAGGCCCCGGGCTACGGCGTGGTGGACCTGTCCGCCTACTGGCGCCCGGCCGCCGTCAAGGGCCTGCAGCTGCAGGCGGGCGTGTTCAACCTGTTCGACAAGAAATACTGGGAAGCCATCAACGTGCCCACGGCGGGCGCCATTGCGATTCCGCGACCGTTAGACTGGTACACCGAGCCAGGCCGCAGCGTGCGCGTATCGTTGACCTACCAGTATTGAACCCGGCGCGCGGCGGCCGCCGGGCCGCCGCGCCAGAACCATACCCTGGAGAATGCAATGACCGAACCGACCTTTGCCACCCGCGCCGCGGCGCTGCGCCAGCGCAACGACGAGCTGGCCGCCAGCCAGCCCGGCCAGCGCGCCCGCAACCTGGCCCAGGCGCTCGGCGTCTCGGAAGCCGAATGGATCGCGGCCGGCTGCAACGGCGCGCGCGTCACCGCGCTGCGCGGCAAGCCGCAGGCCATCTTCCGCGACCTGGGCGAGCTGGGCGAAGTCATGGCCCTCACCCGCAACGACTGGTGCGTGCATGAACGGCACGGCCGCTACGAGGACATCCAGGCCGAGGGGCCGGTGGGCCTGGTGCTGGGGCCGGATATCGACCTGCGCGTGTTCTTCAACTGTTGGGCCAGCGCCTGGGCCGTCGAACAGGACGGCCACACCAGCCTGCAATTCTTCGACGGCGCGGGCGTGGCGGTGCACAAGGTGTACCGCACCGAAGCGACCGACGGCGCGGCCTGGGAGGCGCTGGTCGCCCGCTACGCGGGCGAGCCCGAATGGCCCGAGCCGCAGCCCTATCCGCCCGCCGACGACGCCGCCGCCGTGGACGATCCGGCCGCGCTGCGGCGTGACTGGCTGGCCATGCAGGACACGCACGAGTTCTTCCCGCTGCTGCGCAGGCTGAAGGTCGGGCGGCTGGCGGCCCTGAAGGCCGCCGGCGCCGACCTGGCGCAACAGGTGCCGGCCGAGACGGTCGAGCGCATGCTGACGCAGGCCGCGGCCAGCGGCCTGTCCATCATGTGCTTCGTCGGCAACCGCGGCATGATCCAGATCCACACCGGTCCGGTCGAGAAGCTGCGCCGTACCGGCCCCTGGTACAACGTGCTGGACCCGCGCTTCAACCTGCACCTGAACACCGAGACCGTCGATTCGGCCTGGGTGGTCAGCAAGCCCACCAGCGACGGCTGGGTCACCTCGCTGGAGCTGTACACGGCCGGCGGCGAGCTGATCGTGCAGTTCTTCGGCGAGCGCAAGCCCGGCAAGCCCGAACTGACCGCCTGGCGCCAACTGCTGTCTGGCCTGTGCGGCCAGCCGCTGGCCGAGTGAGGCAGGCCATGAAGCGCTTGCTGGCATGGCTATTGGCGATGGCCTGCGCCGGGGCCGCGGCGCAGGGCGCGCCGGCGCGGCGCGTCGTCACGCTGGGCGGCACCGTTACCGAAATCGTCTATGCGCTGGGCCAGGGCGGCCGCCTGGTCGGCGACGACCTGTCCAGCCTGTACCCGCAGGCGGCCACGCAACTGCCGCGCATCGGCTACTACCGGGCGGTGCCGGTTGAGGGCGTGCTGGCGCTCGAACCCGACCTGGTGCTGGCCTCCGAACAGGCCGGACCGCCCGACGCCATCGAGCGCCTGAAGGCGGTGGGCGTCCGTGTCGCGGTCGTCTCCGACCAGGCGTCGGTGCAGTCGCTGCATGCGCGCATACGCGCCATCGCCCAGGCGCTGGATGCCGTGCCCGAGGGCGAGCGCCTGGCCGCCCAGCTCGATGCCGAGCTGGCCCGGACCGAGGCGCTGCCGGCCTCGGGCGCGCGCGCACTGCTGCTGATGAACCGCACCGGCACGCCCCTGGGCGCCGGGCGCGACACCGCGGCGGACCTGCTGCTGCGCCTGTCGGGGCTGGCCAACGCGCTGGCCGGCCAGGAGGGCTACAAGCCCGTGTCGGCCGAAGCGCTCGGGGCGCTGGCGCCCGAGGTCATCGTGGTGACCGCGGCCTCGCTGGCGGCATCGGGCGGCCTGGAGAAGCTGCGCGCGCAACCAGGAATCGCCGCCACGCCCGCCGCGCAACGCCAGTGCATCGTGGTCATGGACGACCTGCTGGCGCTGGGAACCGGCCCGCGCCTGCCGCAGGCGATCCGCCAACTCAAGGAGACGCCTTGTGTCGCTGGCCACGGCACCCCGCCCGCCCGCTAGCCGGCGCCATCCGGTCGCGCTGCTGCTGGCGCTGGGCGCTGCCTTGCTGGCGGTGGCCGTCCTCGCCGCCGCCAGCGGCGCGGTGCATATTCCGCTGGCCGACCTGGCGCGCCTGATCGGCGGCGACAGTACGCCGCGCGATGCGCTGTGGCGCAACGTGCTGTTCGACATCCGCCTGCCGCGCGTGCTGTTCGCGGCCACCGCGGGCGCGGCGCTGGCGATCTGCGGCGCGGCCATGCAGGCGCTGTTTCGCAATCCGCTGGCCGAGCCCGGGCTGGTGGGCATTTCGGCCGGCGGCGCGATGGGCGCGGTGCTAGCCATCGTGCTGACTTCCGGCGGCTTCGCCATCACGGCGCCGGCGGCCTTCGCCGGCAGCCTGCTGGCTACCGGCTGCGCCTACGTGCTGGGACGCCGCGCGCATGGCGTGGCGGGCCTGCTGCTGGCCGGCATCGCCATCAACACGGTGGCCGGCAGCGTGATCGGCCTGCTGACCTTCATGGCCTCGGACGCGCAACTGCGCGACCTCACGTTCTGGAGCATGGGCAGCCTGGCCGGCGCGCGCTGGTCGCTGCTGGCGTTTCTGGCGCCCTGGACCTTGCTGTGGTCGTGGTGGCTGATGCGCCAGTGGCGCGCCATGAATGCCCTGCTAATGGGCGAGCGCGAGGCGCACCACCTCGGTTTCGCGCTGCGCTCGGTACGGCGGCAACTGGTGCTGGCCACCGCGCTGATCGTCGGCCCCCTGGTGGCGGCCACCGGCGGCATCGGGTTTGTCGGCCTGGTCGTGCCCCACCTGATACGCATGACGCTGGGCGCCGACCACCGCTGGCTGCTGCCCGCCTCGATGCTGGCCGGCGCCCTGGCCCTGACGCTGGCGGACTGGCTGGCGCGGGTGGTCATCGTGCCGGCGGAACTGCCCATCGGACTGGTCACCAGCCTGGTGGGCGGCCCCTTTTTCCTGTGGCTGCTGGCGCGCGGCCGCCGTCTCTGACCGCAGCAACGCCCATGACCCTGCAAGCCCGCAATCTGACCTTGGCGCGCGGCGGCGCGCCCATCCTCACCGACGTGTCGCTGACGCTGGCGCCCGGCACGCTGGTGGGGCTGCTGGGCGCCAATGGCGCCGGCAAGTCCACCCTGCTGGCGGCGCTGGCCGGCGAACTGGCGCCGCGCTCGGGCCAGGTCTACCTGGGCGATGCGGACCTGGCGACGTTGAACGCGCGGCAGCTGGCGCGCCGCCGCGCCGTGCTGCCGCAAAAACCCTCGCTGTCGTTCGACCTGGGTGTCAGCGACGTGGTCGGCATGGGCGCCTATCCGTTTCCGGAACTGGATCCGGCCGCCGTGCGCCAGCTGGTGCGCGACGCGCTGGAGCAGGCGAGCGTGACCCACCTGGCGCAGCGGCGCTATCCGCAGCTGTCCGGCGGCGAGCAGCAGCGCGTGCAGTTCGCGCGCGTGCTGGCGCAGTGCCATGCCATGCACGCGCCCGGCCAGACCCGCTACCTGATGCTGGACGAACCCATTTCCAATCTGGACCCCAGGCACCAGATGGAATTGCTGGCCACGGCGCGGGCGCTGGCCCACGAGGCCGGCATGGGCGTGCTGGTGATCGTGCATGACATCAATCAGGCGGCGCGCTGGTGCGACACGCTGGCGCTGCTGGCCGATGGCCGGCTGGCCGCGCTGGGGCCGCCCGCCGACGTGCTGACGCCGGACCACATGCGGCGCGTCTATGGCATCGAGGCCGATGTGCTGGCGCATCCCACCCTGCCCGGCCGCCTGCTGGTGCTGGCGCGCTGAGCCTCAAGCGCCGGTTTCGAGTTGGCGCAGCCAGGCCTGGGCGGCGTCGAGCTCGTGCTCGCTGAACACGCGCACGCCGACGCGCGTCAGGCAAGCCGCCGTCACGCCTTCGCGCGCGATGCGCGCGCCGCTGAAACTGCCGTCGTACGTGTACCCGCTGCCGCACGACGGGCTGCCCTCCTTGAGCACGGCAACGCGGATGCCGCGCTCGCGCACCAGCGCCAGCGCCTGCCGCGCGCCCTCGACGAAAGCGGCGCTGACGTCGACGCCCGAGGCCTCGCGCACCTGCGCCAGGCCGTCGAGCACCGCGGCGCCCCCGGCGCCGGCGGCGATTTCCGCCGGCGGACGCGGCGTGGGCAATCCGCCGGCGACTTCCGGGCACACCGCCACCACGCGCCGCTCGGCCTGCCAGCGCGCCAGCACCGGATGTCCGGTCGCGGCATCACGTCCGTCGTAGCGCACCGGCCGGCCCAGCAGGCAGGCACTGACCAAGACCCATTCCATCGCGGCTCTCCCGGCGCCCGGCGGGCGCCACAGCCGCTACTGTAGCGCTGTCGCGCCGCCCCCGGCGCGGGCGCGGGGGTACGGCCGAATTCGGACGCAAGCCGCCGGAGGCCGGCGCGGCCGCGCGGCGCTAGACTGGCCGGTATGGATACTTGCCCGAACACGGTGCAGGCGCGCATCGGCGCGCTGGACTGGCCGGCCCTGGAAACCGCGCTCGATGCGCGCGGCGCCGCCGTCGCGCACGGCCTGCTGGATGCGCGCGAATGCGGCGAGCTGGCCGCCCTGTACACACAGCCGCGGCTGTTCCGCAGCCGCATCGTCATGGCCCGGCACGGCTTCGGCCGCGGCGAGTACCAGTATTTCGCCTATCCGCTGCCGCCGCTGGTGGCGCAGCTGCGCACGGCGTTCTATCCGCCGCTGGCGGCCGTGGCCAACCGCTGGAATGCGGCGCTGCGCGACCCCATGCGCTATCCGGCGCGGCATGCCGACTGGCTGCATACCTGCCACCAGGCCGGCCAGGCGCGCCCCACGCCGCTGCTGCTCAAGTATGGGCCGGGCGATTACAACTGCCTGCACCAGGACCTGTACGGCGAACGGGTGTTCCCCTTGCAGGTGGCCATCCTGCTGTCGCGGCCCGGCCGCGACTTCGACGGCGGCGAGTTCGTGATGACCGAGCAGCGCTCCGGACACGCGGCGCGCGCCGAGGTCATGCCGCTGGCGCAGGGCGGCGCGCTGGTTTTCGCGGTCAACCGGCGGCCGGCGCAAGGCGCGCGCGGGCTGGTGCAGGCCAGCCTGCGCCATGGGGTGAGCGAACTGCGGGCCGGCCAACGCTATAATACGATAGGCATCATCTTCCACGACGCCACCTGAGACGCAGCGCCATGCAAGCCGACCTCTTCGACGCCGAGCAAACCGGCATCCGCACGCGCCTGGGCGAGCAGGCGTGGGTGCTGCGGGGTTTCGCCCTGCCCTGGCTGGACGCCTTGCTGCCCGCCTTGCGCGCGGTCATCGCGCAGGCGCCGCTGCGCCATATGGCCACGCCAGGCGGTTTCACCATGTCGGTGGCGCTGACCAATTGCGGCGCGCTGGGCTGGACCACCGACGCGCACGGCTACCGCTACCGGCCCGACGATCCGCAGACCGGCTTGCCGTGGCCGCCGATGCCACAGGCGTTTGCGCAACTGACGCGCGAGGCGGCGGCGCAGGCGGGCTTTGCCGGCTTCGATCCCGACGCCTGCCTGGTCAACCGCTATGCGCCCGGCGCGCGCATGTCGCTGCACCAGGACAAGAACGAGCGCGACTTCGGCGCGCCCATCGTGTCGGTGTCGCTGGGCCTGCCCGCCATGTTCCTGTTCGGCGGCGCGCGGCGCGACGAGCGGCCCGCCCGCATACCGCTGCTGCACGGCGACGTGGCCGTATGGGGTGGCGTGGACCGGCTGCGCTACCACGGCGTGATGCCGCTGGCCGAGGGCCAACATCCGCTGCTGGGCCGCCAGCGCATCAACTTCACGCTGCGCCGCGCCGGCGCCTGAATTCGGCCGCAAGCGCCGGGATGCGCGGCACGCGCGCGCCGCATACAGTCAAGGCGCCATCAAACCAGGAGCGCATCATGCATTTCTTTCAGGCCCAACTCGAATCGCCCCTCGGCGCCCTGAGCCTGGTCACCGACGACCGGCAGCAGGTACGCGCGCTGGAGTTCGCCGACTCGCCGCAACGCCTGCGGCGGCTGCTGCACCTGCACTACGGGACATGCACCCTGCGCGAGGCGCCGGCCCCGGCGGCCATCGCCGCGGCGCTGGCGCACTACTTCTCGGGGCAGTGCGACGCGCTGGACGGCATTGCCACCGCCACCGGCGGCAGCGCGCTGCAGCAGCGGGTCTGGCAGGCGCTGCGCCGGATTCCGGTCGGCGAGGTCACCAGCTACGGCGCGCTGGCGCGGCAACTGGGGCATGACGACCGCCAGGCCGCGCGCGCCATCGGCGGCGCCAACGCGGCCAACCCCATCGCCCTCATCGTGCCGTGCCACCGCGTCATCGGCAAGGATGGCGCGCTCAAGGGCTATGCCTGGGGGCTGGAGCGCAAGCGCTGGCTGCTGGCGCACGAGAACGCCGCGGCGGGGCTGTTGCGCGAGGCCGGCTGAGCCGTTTGCAACGCCGGCAACGGCGCCATATACAAGCGGGCAAGGACGTTGTACCGTCGCGGAACTTCTTCTCCCGCATCCTGGCGCCCGCCGCATGTACCGCACCGACCGCCTCTACAGCCCCCCTGCCTGGCCTGTAACCCGCTGGCTGGCCGATCCCGGACGGAACGTGCCGGACGACATCCGCCAGGCGCTGCTCGCAGGCCTGTTCGGCACGATTTCGATCTTCGTGGGCGGCGTGCTCAACAGCGTGCTGGTGGCGCTGATCATCGCCATCCGCCTGCCGCAGGCGCCGTTCATCGCATGGCTGGCGTTCGAGCTGGCCTGCTGCCTGGCGCGCGCCGTCGTGCTGGTGTCGGCGCGCCGCGCCGCCGCGGCCGGCCGGCCCACCCATACCGACGCCTATATCGTGCTGACCGTGCTGTGGGCGTGCAGCGTGGGCTACGGCACGCTCATCAGCGTGGCCAGCGGCGACTGGGTCGCGGCGATCCTGGCCTGCCTGTCCGCCGCCGCCATGGTGGGCGGCATCTGTTTCCGCAATTTCAGCGCGCCGCGCCTGACCGCGCTGATGATCTGCGTGAGCCTGGGGCCTTGCACCACCCTGCCCTGGTTCACCGGCGAGCACAGTCTGTGGATCGTCAGCGTGCAATTGCCGCTCTACCTGGCCAGCATGACGGTGGCGGCGTACCGCTTCAATCGCATGCTGGTGGCGACCATGCAGGCCGAACGCGACAGCGACCGGCTGGCGCGGTGCGATGCGCTGACCGGGCTGCTGAATCGCTTCGGCCTGGGCTTCGCGCTGGAGCGCGCCGTGGCGGCAACGCGCCGCGACGGAAACGAGTTCGCCCTGCTGTACCTGGACCTGGATGGTTTCAAGTCGGTCAACGACACCCACGGCCATGCCGCCGGCGACCGGCTGCTGCGCGACGTGGCGGCGCGGTTGACGGAGCTGGCGCCGGCCGACGCGGCGATCGCGCGCATCGGCGGCGACGAGTTCGTGCTGCTGGTGCGGAATTGCGACGAGGCCTGCGCCACCGCGTTGGACGATCGCATCGTGGCGCGGATCTGCGAGCCTTACGACCTGGGGACGCCGCGCCCGGTCCGCATTGGCGGCAGCGTCGGCATCGCGCTGGTGCCCCGCCATGGCCAGGAGATGACGGCCATCCTCAAGGCCGCCGACCGGGCGCTGTACCTGGCCAAGTCGGCCGGCAAGTCGCGCACCGCGCTGGCCGCCTGAGCGGCCAGGCTACTGCGCGACCGGCTGCCAGCCGGCCAGGTCGGTACGCATGCCCACCGCGCCCGCGCCGCCCAGGTCGCGCTGCAGCACCTGGCCGCTGGTGTCGGCGGCAAAGGTGTACACGCCGCTGCGCCGGTATTGGGCCGGCCAGGCCACCACGCGGAAATCCTTGCCGTCGGGCGCAGCCTCCACCCGGAACCGGTAGCCGGCATACGCCTGGTCGAGCGGCGTATCCGCGCCCATGGCCAGGGCGTCGGGCCCGAAGGGCGGCGCGTCGGCCTGGTCCGCCGCCGGCCAGTACAGGCCGTCGCGATGCTCGGGCCGGCTGACCAGCCGGCTTGCGTAGCGCCCCTGCCCCGGCCCCTGCGCATAGCGCGCCTGCGCCTGCGCCAGTTGCCTCACGCCGTCGATGGCGGCCAGTTCGTTGCGCCCGATGGTGCGCCGGCGCATTTCGGCCACGCCCGCCTGCAGGTCGAAGCGCCATTGCCCCTGGCCGCCGCGCGCCATCGGAACCGGAAAGGTCCAGCCCGAGAGCCCCACCGCCAGCCAGGCGCGCCGGTCGCCCTCGCTCTGGATGTCGTGGCGGTCGGCCCACGCGGCCAGGAAACGGTAGATCGCCTGCGTGTGATCGCCGGCCGGGAACACCTGGCGGTAATTGGCGCCCAGCACGCGCGCCAGCGCCGTGTCGTCGGACGTGGCGATGGCGTCGACCAGCGCATCGCCGGCGGCCTGGGCCGTGGGGTAAGGCGCCTGGGCCATGGCCGCGCCGGCGGTCGCCCAGGTCAGCGCCAGGGCGCCCAGGACGCGCCGGACCATCGGATGCTTGTTGTGCATGCTCATCTCCGGCCATGACCGAAATGGTGGGCGCCGCCGCCCATGCCGCCGCGGCCGCCAAAGCCGCCGCGCTGTTGCGCGAAGTCGCCGCGCTGGGTCTGCTGGCGCATGCGCGCGCCGTCGCCGGCGTCGTGCAGCGCCGGCGTGCGGTTGAATTGCTCGGCTCGCTCGCGCGCCGCGGCCTGGTCGGCGTGCTGGCGTTGCATGCCGTCCGCGTGAGCCGGATTGTGCTGGCCCGGTTGGCGCTGCCCGGCGCCCGCCTGGCCCGGCCGGCTGCCGCTCGGCCGGGCGTCGCGCCCAGGCGCCCCGGCGCGCTCGCCGCCATGCCCGGGACCGCCGTAACCGGCGACGGCATGGCCGGTATGGCCTTCGAACGCCTGCGCGGCGCGCTGCCGCTCGGCGTCGATCGACCCTCCGCCCGCGCGCTGGCCGGCCTGCGCGCGGCGCTGCTGGCCGGCCTGGCGCTGCGCGTCGAAGCGCTGGCGGCTGGCGCTGTCGGCGTAGGCCGCGCTGCCGCGATTGGCGGCGTTGTGCTGCCAGTCCACCCGCGTGTTGCTGGTGTCGATACGATGGTTGATGTTGACGTTGTTGTAGCGATTGACGTCGATATCGACGTCATTGTGTCCCCAGTCGAAGCCGCCCCACATGGCGTCGACCGCCGCCACGCCCAGGCCGAAGCCGATGCCGCCGACCAGGGCGGTCGCGAAGGCCGAGCCGGGCGGCGGCGGATAGTAATAGGGCGGATAGGCCGGATACGGCCAGGCGCCGTACACCACGGTGGGGTTGTAGCTGGGAACGTAGACCACCTGCGGATCGGCCGGCTCGACCACCACGACGGTCTTGCCGGCGCTTTCGGTGGTGGTGACTTTCTGCTGCTTGTTGCTGGTCAGCGTGCCGGCCTTCCTGGCTTCGGTGCGCAGGCGCTGCACGGAATCCATGACGTCGTCGGGCTGCGCCAGGAAGGCATCGCCCAGCGACTTGACCCATTGCGGCTGGCGCCCCATCAGATCCATGACCGACGGAAACGCCACCAGGGACTTGACGCTGGGATCCCACGGCTGGCCTTCGGCGGCCTTGACGGCGGCGTCGCCCGAATCCTTGGGATGATCGGCGGACCATTTGGCCGCGGCGGCCACGTCGTCGGGATAGGTGGCGGCCATCAGCACCTGCGACAGCAGCGAATCGGGATACAGGGCCACCGGCGCCAGCAACTGGTCGAGCCGGGCGTTGTCCAGCTTGGCCTGCGCCTGCGCGGAACCGGCCCATATCGCCCCCAGATACAGCAGACTCACAAGCAGATAGCGCAATCGCAACATATCCCACTCCCAGGAGTTTGCCCGTCGGACGGCCAGCGGCCCCCGGGTCCGGGGAACGCCGTTTGCCAGCGTAACGGCTGGCGCGCAATTTGAGAAGCGGCGCGTGGCGCTCAGGCGTAGGCCGCCACCCGCGCAATGCAGCGATGCAACACATCGCGCACCACCCGGTTCATGGCCCGCGCCCGGCGTTCGGCCAGCACGATCAGGCCCACGGTCGGCATGCGGAACGGGACGGGAAACGCCTTGCAGCGCACGCCGCCCCAGCGCTCGAGCTCCTGTCCGATATCGAGCGGCAGCAGGCCCAGCGACGCCATATTGCTGCTGATGGCCGAGTGGACCAGGCGCGCCGAAGTGGTTTCGATGCGCGCCACCGGCGCGACGGCATTGCGGCTGACGAAGGCCTCCACGAACGCCATGCGCGTCGGGCTGGACGCGGGCGGCAGCACCCACGGATGGCCGTGCAGCGACGCCAGCGTCAGGCTGGCGCGCCGCTCGTACAGCGCCTCGCTCATCACGATCGACGCGGTCTGCGAGAACAGGCCCTCCTGCGCCAGCGTGTCGGCGCCGGCGTCCGCCGAAAGCCGCCCGATCACGATGTCGAGCTCCTGGCGCCGCAGCGCAAGCACCAACTGGTCCGTGGCTCCTTCGAAGGTGCTCACCGACATGCGCAAGGGCTCGCCCGTGAGGGTCTTGAGCACTTCCTGCATCAGGGCGTTGGACACGAACGGAATCACCCCCAGGCGCAGGTGGGCGCCGCGCCCTTCCTCGAACGCGCGCAACTCGCTGTGCAGCGCGCCGGCGTCGGCCATCAGCAGGTCCACGCGCGCCAGGATGTGCCGGCCCACCGCGGTGGGCGCCAGCCGCGCGCCCCGCTCGCGCGAGAACACCTGGGCGCCCAGTTCCGCCTCGATGTCGCGCAAGGTACGGCTGAGCGCCGGCTGCGTGAGCCCGCGCCGTTCGGCCACGGCGGTCAGGGAGCGGGCCGCGGCGATCTCGCGCAGCAACTGCAGATCGCGAAACCGCAGCCGGGCAAACGGAACCGGGTCGCTAGGGGCGGAATCGTACATTACGGGTAAACCCTGGGTTTTGCATAACAAAAATGGTATCACTTCAAACAACTGAATCACACGAAAATCATGCAACTCAGGAAAACCACCATACGGGGAATGCCATGCAGCATCTACACAGACCTACGCGGCTCATGGGCGCGATAGCCATCATCACCACCGCGTTCGCGCTGGCCGGCGTGCCGGCGCAGGCCGGCGCCGCGCCGTCCGACCAGCCCCTGCGCATCGTCGTCCCCTACGCCCCCGGCGGCACCGGCGACGTCATCGCCAGGCTGGTCGCGAAGAAACTGGGCGAGCAATCCGGGCAATCGGTCGTGGTCGAGAACAAGCCCGGCGCGGCCGGCTCGATCGGCGCGTCGACCGTGGCCCGCGCGGCGGCCGACGGCAATACCCTGCTGCTGGGCTACACCTCCGAGATGGTCATCAACCCCATCGTGCAAAAAGGCGTGAGCTACGACGTGGCGCGCGACTTCGCGCCCGTGGCGATGGCGGGTTCGACGCCGCTGCTGCTGGTGGCCAACCCGACGGTCGGCGCCAACTCGATCGCCGAGCTGGTCGCGCTGGCCAAGGCCAGGCCCAATCGCCTTTCGTATGCCTCGGCAGGCCCCGGCAGCCCGGCCCATATCGCCGGCGCGCTGCTGGCGCGCGAGGCAGGCATACAGCTGCTGCACGTCCCATACAAGGGCGGCAGCCAGGCGGTCACCGACACGGTGGGCGGCGTGGTCAGCATCTACTTCTCGGGCATGCCGCCGGCGGTTCCGTTCGTCAAGAACGGCAAGCTGACCGCGCTGGGCGTCACCGCCCGCCAGCCCAGCCCCGCCCTGCCCGATGTGCCGGCGCTGGCCGCGCAGGACTACCCGCGGCTGGATCTGGCCGGCTGGTTCGGCTTTTTCGCGCCGCGCGAGGTGCCGGCGCCGGTGCAGGCCGCGCTGCACGACCGCATCACCGCCGCCCTGGCCGCCGACGACATCAGGCAGGCGCTGGCCGTGCAGGGCGTGGAAACCCGGCCGATGAGCGCGCAGGCCTTCGGCGACTTCGTGGCCGCCGAACAGAAGAAGTACGCGCGCTTCATCGACGAACTCGGCATCGCGGCCGAATAACGAGGAACAAGCATGAATCTGTGGTTACTGGGCACCGGAACGCCCACGCCGTCCTTGCGGCGCATGTGTTCGGGCTATCTCGTGCGCGTCGGCGACGAATACCTGGTCTTCGACCACGGGTTCGGCGCGCACCATCGCATGCTCGAACTGGGCGTGCGCGCCACCCAGGTCTCGCACGCCTTCTTCAGCCATCACCATTACGATCACATGGGCGACTATCCGCGCCTGCTGCTGACCCGCTGGGACCAGGGCGTGGGCAGGGTCGACGACATGGACGTCTACGGACCGCCGCCGCTGAAGCTGATCACCGAGCGCCTGATCGGCGACGACGGCGCCTTCGGCCCGGACCTGATCTCGCGCACGGAGAACCAGTGCAGCATCGACGTGTACCAGGCGCGCGGCGGCACGGGCATGCGCGCCCGCCCGCAGCCCCGCCTGCACGAACTGGCCGCGGATGCGGTGGTGCGCACGCCGGGCTGGACCGTGCGCGTGGCGCCCGTGAACCACTTCGCGCCGCACCTGGTGTCGTATGGCTACCGCCTGGACGCGGACGGACAGTCCTTCGTGTATTCCGGCGATACCGGCCCCAGCCGCGCGCTGCGCGAGCTGGCCCAGGATTGCGACGTGCTGGTCCATATGTGCCACTACGTCTCGGGCACCGCCCCCAGCAAGACCTTCGCCGCGTTCACGATGGGGCACCGTGAGCTGGCCGAGCTGGCCGCCGAGGCCAACGTCCGCAACCTGGTCATCTCGCACGTGACCGAACAGTTCGACCACCCCGGCATGCGCGAGCGGATCGTGCGCGAAGTCGGGGAAATCTACCGGGGCAATATCTTCTTCGGCGAGGACGGCATGGAGATTCCCTTCGCCGGTCCGCGCCAGACCCGGCTGGATTGAACGCGGCGGCGCCGGAACGAAACGGCGCCGCGCCCGCCCGCGCCTACCCGGCCCGATGGGCGTCGACCGCCGCCAGGATCCGGCCGAACAGCGCGTCCGCGTAGGCGGCATCCAGCCAGCGCACGATGACCACCATGCGCCGCTCGGGCTCGACCCAGGTGAACGAGCTGCCCGCGCCGATGCCGAAGAAACTGGACGCCGGCACGCTGGGAAACACCTTCCTTTCGTGGTTGAGCCAGATCAGGTAGCCGTAGTAGGGCGCGATGTCGCAGGGAGTGCGCATCGCCTGGATCCAGGCCGGCGACAGCACCTGCCGGCCATCGGCCGCGCGGCCTTCGTCGAGCAGCATGCGGCCGATCAGCGCCTGGTCGCGCGCGCTGATCGACATGCCGCCGCCCCAGTGCGTGCCGCCCGGCACCGACGGCATGCGCACGCCGTCGATATCCACCCAGGCATTGTCGTAGCCCACCCACTGCCAGTCCTCGCTGGCGCCCAGCGGCCTCGTGACCGCCTCGCGGAACACCTCGGGCAAGGGCCGGCGAAACAGATGCAGCAGCGCATACGAAAGCTGGTTGATGCGTACGTCGTTGTATTCCCAGTAGGTGCCGGGCTCCTGCAGCGGCCGTGCGTCGCCCTTCCTGCCGTCGGGCGGGATGCCGAAGGCCACCGCGCGGTAGCGGTCGGCCTGGTCGGGCACGCCGAAGCGCTCGCCCTCCCATTCGCTGGTCTGCTGCAGCAAGTGGCGCCAGGTGATCCGCGCATTGCGGCCGGCGTCGAAACCGATGCCCGGCACGCGCCGGCCCACCGGCTCGTCCACGTCCGGCAACAATCCGCGGTCGTGCGCCACGCCGGCCAGGATGGACAGGTACAGCTTGGCCACGCTGAAGGTCAGGTCGGCGCGCTCGGGCTCGCCCCACGACGCCAGCGTCTGGCCGTCGACCACGACCACGCCCGAGACCGGGCCGCGATCGTGCACCGGACCCAGCAGGCGGTTCCAGGGCGGCGGATCATCGAGGTGCACGCCGAAGTTGCCCTGGACGCTGCGGTCCCAGGCGGTTTCGTGATCGTTGGCGAACTGGATCGCCTGCTGCATGAGGGGGTTCATCGCTATCCTCTCCATGATGCGGTTCAGGCAGGCTGCCCGGACGGGGTCTGGGCCAGGAACGCCATGGCGGCCTGCACGCCGCCGGCGCGGTGCGGCACACCCGCGGCCGCCAGGCCCATCTCGACGCCGGCCAGCGTGCCGCACAGCATCAAGTCGTTGAAATAACCCAGGTGGCCGATGCGGAATACGCGGTCGGCCAGCTTGCCCAGGCCCTGCCCCAGCGAGATATCGAAGCGCTCCAGCGCCCGCTGGCGGAATGCATCGGCGCTGTGGCCGCCCGGCATCAGTACCGCCGTGAGCGCCGGGCTGCATTGCGCCGGATCCAGGCACAGCAGCTCCAGCTCCCAGGCGGCCACCGCCAGCCGCGTGGCGTGCGCGTGGCGGCGGTGGCGCGCATAGACCTGCGGCAGGCCTTCCTCGCGCAGCATCGCCAGCGCTTCGTGCAGGCCATAAAGCAGGTTGGTGGCGGGCGTGTACGGGAAGTAGCCGCGCTCGTTGGCCGCCAGCATCTCGCGCCAGTCCCAGTACGAACGCGGCAGGCGGGCCTGCCCGGCAGCGGCCAGCGCGCGCGGGCCGATGGCGTTGAACGACAGCCCGGGCGGCAACATCAGGCCTTTCTGCGAGCCCGCCACGGTTACGTCCACGCCCCATTCGTCGTGGCGATAATCGATCGAGCCGAGCGAGGAAATCGTATCGACCATCAGCAAGGCGGGGTGCCCGGCCTGGTCGATGGCCGCGCGCACCGCCGCAATGTCGCTGGTGACGCCGGTGGAGGTTTCGTTGTGCACCACGCACACGGCCTTGATGCGGTGTTGCGTGTCCTGCGCCAGCCTGGCGCCGATGGCCTGCGGGTCGGCCGGATGGCGCCAGTCGCTTTCCAGGCAATCGACCTCCAGGCCCAGGCGGCCGGCCAGCCGGCGCCACAGGCTGGCGAAATGGCCCGTCTCGGCCATCAGCACGGTATCGCCCGGCGACAGCGTATTGACCAATGCGGCCTCCCAGGCGCCGGTGCCGGACGCGGGGAAGATGAGCACCGGCGACTCGGTGCGAAACACGTGCTTCAGTCCGGCCAGCACCGCCAGCCCCAACTGGCCGAACGCGGGGCCGCGATGGTCGATGGTGGGCTGGTCGATGGCGCGCAGCACGCGATCCGGCACATTGGTGGGGCCGGGAATCTGCAGGAAGTGGCGACCGGACGGATGCGGGTTCAGGGCGAACATACGGGGCCTCGCATTGGATTATTGGTATACCAACTCAAGCCGCGACGCGGGCGGGCGATACGGGCCCGGCCATCCCGCGCCGGGCTCGTGCCACTCTAGCCTATTGAATTGGCGCGATGGCCTAGGGTATTCACGCATGATCGCGACGCGATCGAGGCACGTATAGTCGTGGGCAGACCCCCGAAACCTGGTATACCAATGAGCCTCGAAGTCAGCCTGCCGCCCTCGGCCAGCGCCTGCGCCGAAGGCGCCGCGGGCGGCGGCACCCTGCCCGCCACCGTGGCCGCCCGCCTGCGCGAACGCATCATCCAGGGTGATTTCCCGCCCGGCGCGCGGCTCAACGAACGCGCGCTGTGCGACCAGCTCGGCGTATCGCGCACGCCGCTGCGCGAGGCGCTGCGCGCGCTGGCCGCCGAGGGCCTGGTGCGCATCGAACCGAAACGCGGCGCCCAAGTGGTGGCCCTGTCCGCCGCCGATATCCGCGAAGCCTTCGAAGTCATCGGCGGGCTGGAGGAGATGTCGTGCCGCCTGGCCTGCGCGCGCGCCACCGACCAGGAGATCGCCGAGATCCGCGCGCTGACCTACGAGATGATGGCCAGCCACGCGCGGCGCGACCTGCCGTCGTACTTCCGCGCCAACCGCGCCATCCACGAGCGCATCGGCCTGGCCGCGCGCAACGCCCTGCTCAAGCAGCTGTACGACGCGCAGAACGCGCGCATCCAGAACCTGCGCTACGTTTCCAACGAAGACCGCCACAAATGGGACCAGGCGATGCGCGAGCACATGGCGATGGCCGACGCCCTGCAGGCGCGCGACGCCGAACGGCTGGCCGACCTCATGCGCGGCCACCTGCGGCGCAAGTGCGAGGCGGCGCTGCGCAGCCTGGCGGCGGCGTCCGGGATCCGTTGATCGCCGCGGTCCCCGCGGCGCCAGGATCCTGCTCATTCAAACAGCGTGTCGGCCGCGCCCAGGCGCGGCGCCCTGGATGGGCCCGTGCCCAGCGCCTGGCGGATGTCGGTCTCGAAGGCACAGGTGCGGCGCCGGTCCAGGTAGCGCGCCAGCCGCACCTGGCGGCGGCCGCAATGCAGCCACAGCGATTCGTCCGCGGCCGACCAGGCGCGGTGGCGGATGACGCGCGCGCGGCCGCGGTCGAAGACATGGCGCGACACGCGTTCGCCGTCGTGGACCTCGACGACCAGCGTGCCGTCGGCCCGCAGTTCGATGTCCTCGCCATCGCGCGCATGGCGCGCGAAATGCCAGCCGGCCAGCGCGATGAACGCCAGCTCGACCACGCACCAGGCGGTGATCGCCCACAATCCGTAGGCCGCGCCCGCCAGCCCCACCAGCACGGCGATGGCCGCCATGATGCCCATGCCGGCCATGAACTGGGCCGGCGCCACGCTGCTGCGCCGCAGGCTCCAGCGGCACGGCGCGGCGCCCTGCGCGCCGGCCTGCGGCAGAAGAGGATGGGAAAGCGTGTCGCGCATGGCCTGCCAGCCTGGGGGTTCCGGGGCCTACTTGACCTCGGGCGGCGTCACGAACGTATGATGCGGCGCGGGCGACGGCACGGTCCACTCCAGCCCCTCGGCGCCGTCCCACGGCTTGGCCGTGGCCACCTCGCCCTTGCCGCGGTAGCAGCGCAGCGCCGCCCAGACGAAGATGAACTGCGACAGGCCGAACCAGATCGCGCCGATGGTGGCCACCTGGTGGAAGGTGGTGAACTGCGCGGCGTAGTCGGCGTAGCGGCGCGGCATGCCGGCCAGGCCCAGGAAGTGCATCGGGAAGAAGGTCACGTTGAACGAGATCATGGTGGACCAGAAGTGCAGCTTGCCCAGCTTCTCGTCGTACATGCGGCCGGTCCATTTGGGCAGCCAGTAATACGCGCCGGCGAACAGCGCGAACAGCGAGCCCGCCACCAGCACGTAGTGGAAGTGCGCCACCACGTAGTAGGTGTCGTGCACCTGGATGTCGATCGGCGCCACCGCCAGGATGAGGCCGGTGAAGCCGCCGACCGTGAACACGAAGATGAAACCCACCGCGAACAGCATCGGCGTCTCGAAGCTGAGCGAGCCGCGCCACATGGTGGCCACCCAATTGAACACCTTCACGCCGGTCGGGATCGAGATCAGCATGGTGGCGTACATGAAGAACAGCTGGCCGACCACCGGGATGCCCGTGGTGAACATGTGGTGCGCCCACACCAGGAACGACAGCACCGCGATCGACGCCGTGGCGTACACCATGGATGCATAGCCGAACAGCTTCTTGCGCGAGAACGCCGGCACCACGGCCGATACGATGCCGAAGGCCGGCAGGATCATGATGTAGACCTCGGGATGCCCGAAGAACCAGAACACGTGCTGGTACATCACCGGGTCGCCGCCCGCCGCCGCGTTGAAGAAGCCGGTGCCGAAATGGCGGTCGGTCAGCAGCATGGTGATGCCCGCCGCCAGCACCGGCATCACGGCCAGCAGCAGGAACGCGGTGATCAGCCAGGTCCAGCAGAACAGCGGCATGCGCATCAGCGTCATGCCGGGCGCGCGCATGTTGAGGATGGTCACCATGATGTTGATCGCGCCCATGATGGACGAGGCGCCCATGATGTGCACCGCGAAAATGGTCAGGTCCATGCCCGGGCCCATCTGCAGCGACAGCGGCGCGTACAGCGTCCAGCCGGCGGCGGTGGCGCCGCCGTCGACCCAGAACGAACTGAGCAGGAGCACCGAAGCCACCGGCAGCAGCCAGAAGCTGAAGTTGTTCATGCGGGCGAACGCCATGTCGGAGGCGCCGATCTGCAAGGGGATCATCCAGTTGGCGAAGCCCACGAACGCCGGCATGATGGCCCCGAAGATCATGATCAGGCCGTGCATGGTGGTGAACTGGTTGAACAGCTCGGGGCGGAAGAACTGCAGGCCCGGCTCGAACAGCTCGGTACGCACGGCCAGCGCCAGCACGCCGCCCACCATGAGCATCACCAGCGAGAAGATCAGGTACATCGTCCCGATGTCCTTGTGGTTGGTCGCGAACAACCATCGTCGCCACCCGCTGGGCGCGGCGTGATGGTCGGCATGGCCGGCCGAAGGACTGTGATCGTGGACAATGGTACTCATGTCGCGCCTCCGGGAACATGGCGGCGCCACCGGCCGGGCCTATGCTGCCGAGCCCGCCGCCAGGGTGGCGGCCGGGAGCCGGATCGGCTCCAGCGCTCAGTTGTACGCCTTATGGCGCCGCTGCGCCACCGCAAGCACACCGCCAGCATGGTCTTTGATGCGGCCCCATAAGGCATGCCGCGCGCACCGCGCGGCCGCGCCGCATCATTGACGCCGTCAATATATCCATACCAACTATCCATTAGTCGTATCTGCGCCGGCTACCTACCATTTTGTCAGGCCCGCCCGGACCGCCAGCGCCAAGCGCGCGCGCGGCCGGACCACCCCCCTGCACACCGGCGGGCCGGCACAAAGGAGACAACGAGATGAAGAAGAAGGTATGCCAAGCGGCCGGCATCCTCGCGCTGGCCTGCGCCACGGCGGCGGCGACGGCGGCCTGGCCCGACAAGCCCGTGCAAGTCGTGGTGCCGTACAACCCGGGCGGCGGCGTCGATACGTTCACGCGCCCGGTGGCCGCCAAGCTGGGAGAGGAACTGGGCCAGACGGTGGTGGTGGACAACCGCCCGGGCGCCGGCGGCACCATCGGCGTGCAACGCGCCGCCACCGCGCCGCCCGACGGCTATCACCTGCTGGCCGGCGGCGTGCACCAGATGATGGCCGAGGGCCTCTACCCGAACCGCGGCTACGACATGGACCGCGATTTCGTGCCGGTGGCGCTGGTGGCCAAAGTGCCCAACGTGCTGGTGGTCACCAACAAGGCGCCGTTTCGCAACGTCGAGGAACTGATCGCATATGCCAGGAAGAACCCCGGCAAGCTGAACTATTGCTCGTCGGGCAGCGGCACCGCGCAACACATCGTGGCCGCCACCTTCAGCCAGCTGGCCGGCGTTTCCATGACGCACATTCCGTACCGCGGCACCGCGCCCGCCATGCAGGACCTGATCGGCGGCCAGTGCGACCTGATGTTCGACGGGCTGGGCACCTCCGCGCCACAGGTGAGGACCAGCAACATCAGGCTGCTGGCCGTCACGTCCAACGCCCGCAGCCCGGCCTTTCCCGATGCGCCCACGCTCAAGGAGGCCGGAGGACCGGCGATGGATGCATCGATCTGGTATGCCTGGTGGGCGCCGGCGGGCACGCCGGCCGACGTGCTGGCGCGCCTGCGCGCCGGCATCGCGCAATCGCTGAAGGCGCCGGCGGTGCTGGAGGCCTGGCGCAGCCAGGGCGCCGAAGTCCCGCCGGCCATGGAGCCGGCCGCCCTGCAGGACTACGTGCGCGCCGAGAACCAGCGCTGGCAGAAAGCGGTGCGCGAACTGGGCATCAAGATCGGCTGACCGCCGGCGGCCTGTTCACCCCGCCGCGCCGGGCGTGGACAGGCCCTGGCCCTGCGGCGCCACCGCCCGCACCTGCTCGCGCAGCCATTGATGGGCGCGGCTGTGCTCGTAGCGCCGATGCCAGTACAAGGCCCATTGAAAGCCGGGCGTGGCGAACGGCAAGGGCCGGATCATGGTGTCCGGCCCCGCGATGCGCTGCGCCGCCCGCTCGGACATCACCGCCAGCAGGTCCGTGTCGCGCAGCACGGCCGGCACCAGCAGCCAGTGCGTCACGTTCAGCGCCACCTCGCGGCGCAGGCCCTGGCCGGCCAGCACGCTGTCGACGAAGCGGATGTCGGTAGGGCTCATCGAAACGCGCACATGGCGGTACGCGAGGAACTGCTTGAGCGTCAACCGGCGCCCGGCCAGCGGGTGCCCCTTGCGCAGCACGCACACCATCCTGTCGCTGAACAGGGCCTCGGCGCGGATCGCGCTGGTGTGCTGCAGCTCCATGCTGACGGCCAGGTCCAGGCGATCGGCCTCCAGCGCCTCGATGGTCTGCTCGGGCGAAAGATGCACGGTATCGATGGCCAGCCCGGGCGCCGCCGCGTCCACCCGCGCCATCAGGGCCGGCAGGACCAGCGTGCCCACCAGGTCCGACATGCGCAGGGTGAACTGGCGCTGCGTGCTGGATGGATCGAACTGGATGTCGCTGGTCATCAGGCGCGCGGCCTGCTGCAGCGTGGCGTGCACGCTCTCGCCCAGCTCCAGCGCGCGCGGCGTGGGCTCCATGCCCTTGGCCGTGCGCACGAACAGCTCGTCCTTGAACACCATGCGCAGCCGCGACAACGCGTTGCTCATCGCGGGCTGGCTGACCGCGATGCGGTCGGCGGCGCGGGTAACATGGCGCTCGGTCATGAGCGCGTCGAAAAACACCAGCAGGTTCAGATCGACCGATCGCAGATTGACGGCGGCGCGCATGACAGTTCCCGTAGCGGAAAAGACTGCCGAATTCTAATGCAGGCGACGCCGCGCCGGCGCGTTCTGTCGCAACGATTCCTCGTGACCAGCGTTATTTCACGCCTGTCCAGGCGAATTATTGACATAAAGAATAATTCCATAATGACTATCCATTGGACGAATATATAGCCGGAACCGAACATGGCAGGGCCGCGACACACGCGCTTTCACGCCAACCAGGAGAAACCACATGGCGACCGCAGAAACTCTCAAGCAAAAGATCAAGGTAGTCATGTTCGACCAGTACGGAACGGTGGTCGACATGCAGAAAGGGCTGGTGGAGATCGCCGCCCCCTACCTCAAGGAAAAGGGCTGGACCGGCAACCCCAATTCGTTCGTGACCTGGTGGCGCCGCACGCACTTCGAGAACTCGATGATCGACGCCTTGCTGCACCAGGAACACACGCCGTACCGCGAAATCGGCCACCGCGCCGTGGCCTACACGCTGGAGCGCGCCGGCATCGCGCACACCGCCGAGGAGGTGCGCTACCTGGTCGGCTGCATCGAACAGCTCAAGCCCTTCCCGGACGTGCCCGAGGCATTGGCGCGCCTGCAGACCCGCTACCGCATCGTGGCGCTGTCCAACGGCGACCGCGACATGCTGGAAACCGCCAAGCGCCATCACGGCATCCCGTTCGACAACGTCATCTCGGTGGCCGAGGCCAATTCGTTCAAGCCGCACGTGGCCACCTACGCCAAGGCCGCCGAAATCGAAGGCGTGCGCATGGATGAGGTGCTGTTCGTGGCCAACCACGCGTTCGACTGCCTGGGCGCCAAATCGGCCGGCATGCACAGCGCCTTCATCGACCGCCGCAAGCGTCCGTTCGGCGGCACGCCGCACCAGCCCGACCTGTGGGTCGACGACATGAAGTCGCTGGCCGACGCGATGGTGGGCTAAGCATGTCGCCGCTGCACGGAATACGCGTCCTGGAGCTGACGCGGGTGGTGTCCGGCCCGTTCTGCACCATGCTGCTGGGCGACCTGGGCGCCGAGGTCATCAAGATAGAAGAGCCGGTCCATGGCGACGACAGCCGCGCCTTCGGGCCTCCGTTCAGCGGCGGCGAAAGCGCCTATTTCCTTTCGGTAAACCGCAACAAGCGCAGCTGCGCCATCGACCTCAAGCAGCCCGAAGGCAAGGAGCTGCTGCGCGCGCTGGCGCGCGCCAGCGACGTCGTCATCGACAACTTCCGGCCCGGCACGATGGCGCGGCTCGGCCTCGGATACGACGCGCTGCGGGCCGCCAACCCGCGCCTGGTCAGCTGCTCGATCACCGGCTTCGGCGACAGCGGCCCCGATGCGCAGCGGCCCGGCTATGACCTGATCATCCAGGGCGAATCGGGCATCATGGACATCACGGGCGACCCGGCCGGCCTGCCGACCAAGATCGGCACCTCCATCGCCGACCTGATCACCGGCCAGTTCGCCTCCCAGGCCATCACCGCGGCGCTGCTGGAACGCGCGTCCAGCGGACAGGGCCGCCACGTCGGCATCGCCATGCTCGACTGCATGGCGTCGCTGCTGACCTTCAACGCCGGCATCTACTTCACCACCGGCGCCAGCCCCACGCGGCGCGGCAACGCGCACCCGACCATCGCGCCGTACGAGACGTTCCAGGCCGCCGACGGCTGGCTGAACATCGGCGTGGCCAACGACAAGTTCTGGCAATTGTTCTGCGGCGTGATCGCGCGCCCCGACCTGGCCGACGACCCGCGCTACGCGCGCGCCGCCGACCGCGTCGCGCTGCGCGCCGAACTGGTGCCGCGCATCGCCGCCCTGATCGCCGCGAAACCGCGCGCATACTGGATCGCCGCGCTGCGCGAAGCCGGCGTGCCGTGCGGCGACATACGCTCGGTGGCCGAGGTCTGCGAGGCCGAGCAACTGGTGTCGCGCGGCATGGTGTTCGACATGCCGCACCCGAGCGCCGGACAGGTGCGCAACATCGCCAGCCCGTTCCGCTTCGACGGGGCCGGGACGGCGGCGCATCGCGCGCCCCCGCTGCTGGGCGAGCACACGGCGGCGATCCTGTGCGAACATGCCGGCTTGCAGCCCGAACGCGTGGCGGACCTGGCCGCGCGCGGCATCATACGCACCCACGCCACCAGCAACTGAGGAGAATCATCGATGGACGAAAGCGCCGCCCTGCGCGCCTTCCAGGACGCATTGCGCACCCAGCGCCCCGAGTTCGGACAGTTTTTCCTGGCCCGCCTGCTGGGCCTGGACATCAGCTACCCCGACGGCCAGTGCCTGATCGTCTTCGAACCCCAGGATTTCCTGTTCAATCCGCAGGGCAGCCTGCACGGCGGCATCATCGCCACCGTGATGGACATCTCGATGGGACACCTGCTCAACCACGTGCAGGGCGCCGGCCTGACGCTGGAAATGAAGACCCAATACCTGAAGGCCGTACACCAGGGCACGGTGTACTGCCGCGGCGAGTTCCTGCAGCGCGGGCGCAGCGTCTCGTTCCTGAAGTCGACCCTGACCGACGCGCAAGGCGAGCCGCTGGCCATGGCCACCTCCACCTGGAAGGCGCTGTCGCCGGCGCGCGCGCCGGGCGTCGACGCCGCGGCGCGCTAGCCCCGGGACGCTACTGCGCGGTCGCGCCCGAGGCCTGCACCAGCCGGGCCTGGCGCGGAATTTCCGAATCCAGGTACTGCGCCAGGGCGGCCGGCTCGCCCGCCCGGATCTGGATGCCCATGGCCTCGATCTTCGGCCGCGCGCCCGGATCCTGCAGCACTTCGTTAAGCGTCTTGTTCATCGCCGCCAGCGCGGCGGCGTCCACGCCCTTGGGCGCCAGCAGCGCGAAGCAGGTGTCGCTGATCAGGTCGGCGCGGCCTTGCTCGACCGTGGCCGGCGCGTCGGGCAGCACCGAGGCGCGCTCCTTGGAAAACACCGCCAGCACTTTCATGTCGCCGGCGCGCACGTGCCCGACCGTCATCGGCACCACCGGGAAGATGGCGTCGAGCCGGCCCGCCTTCATGTCCGTCAACGCGGCGCCGGGGGTCTGGTAGGGAATGTGCACCAGGCCGTTGTCCATCTCGCGGCTGAGCATCTCGCCGGCGATGTGCCAGGAGCTGCCCACGCCGGTGGTGCCGTAGCTCAGCTTGCTCTTTCTCGTCTTGGCGTAGGCCTCGAACTCCGCGAGGCTGTTGGCCGGGAAGTCGCCGCTGACCGCCAGCACGTTGGGCGTGCAGCCCACCATGCCCACCGGCGCGAAGTCGGCGCGCGGGTCATAGCCCACGTCCTTGTACAGCGCCAGGTTGGTCGCCAGCGGGCCGGTCCACGAGATCACCATGGTGTAGCCGTCGGGCTGCGCCCGGGCCGCCTGGGCCATGCCCACGTTGCCGCCGGCGCCCGGCCGGTTCTGCACCACGATGGTCTGGCCCAGCCGCTGGCCCATTTCGAGCGCCAGCAGGCGCGCCAGCGGGTCGGACGAGCCGCCGGCGCCGGCCGGCAGCACCATGGTCAGCGCCTTGCGGGCCGGCCAGCCGTCCCCGGCCGCGGCGCCCGCGCCGTGAAACGCCAGCAGGCCAAGTACGAATGCAGCAGCGATGGGTCGCATGTTACGGATCCTCTCCGCGTCGGCGGATAGTGGTTGGTATCAATAGAGGGTGACTTGCATGTCGACCAGTTCGCGCGGCACCAGGCAGGAATTCAGCCCTATGACCGAACGCACGCGCGAGCCGCTTGCGCTGGTGGCCCATTTGCCGGTGCCCGACACGCCGTTGACGGCCAGCGGATCGATCTCCTTGCGCAGCTTCTCGGCCTCCTGCCGCTCGCGCGTCTTGAGCGCCACGCGCAGGATGACCTCGTAGGGTTCGCAGGCCGGCGCCGGGGTCGCCTCGCGGTGCACGGCGTTCATGCCCAGGTAGTCGAAGCGCAGTTCCTGCGCGTCCAGGCCGATGGCCTGGAAGCGCCGCTCCAGGATGTCCTGCGTCATGCGGGCGCGCCGCAGCGCCCCCGGGCCGGCGAAGATGACCATCTCCTCGGTCATGTAGCCTTCGCGCAGGCCCACCAGGGCCTTGAGCGTGGGCGGACGCGGCTGGCCCGCCTCGCCATGGATGAGCACGGCCACCTCGTCGGGCGCCGTCTGCACGAAATCCACCGCGCCCAGGTTGGTGACGCAGTCCGGCGCCAGGTAGCGCGACGGATCGGCCACTTCGTAGAGCAGCTGCTCCTTGCACGTGGCCGGCGTGAGCAGTCCGCCCGAGCCCGGCAGCTTGCTCAGCGTGATGGCTTGCTCGGACACCTCGGCGATGGGGTTGCCCAGGCGCTCCAGCCCGGGCACCTCCTTGTAGCCCGGGTCGGCGAAATAGCCGCCCGACAGCTGCGCGCCGCACTCCATGAGATGGCCGATGACCATGCCGCGCGCCATCTGCTCGTGGTCGTCGAGCGACCAGCCGAACTCAAACGCCAGCGGCCCGAGGTACAGGCAGGCGTCGGCCACGCGCGTGGTCAGCACCACATCGGCGCCGTCGGCCAGCGCGCGCACGATGCCTTCGCACCCCAGATAGGCTTCGGCCGAGACGATGCGGTCGCGGCTGCGTTCGACCGGCTCGCCGTCCTCGCTGTAGCGCAGCCCCAGGTCGGCGATGCGTCCGCTCAGCTCGCCGCCGCTGACCGCCGCCACTTTCAGGTCGGCGATGCCCAGCTGCGCGGCCAGCTCCTTGATCCGGCGCGCCGCGCCCCGCGGGTCCAGCCAGCCCTGGTTGCTGATGATGCGTATGCCCTTGGCCTTGCAGGCCGCCAGCACCGGCTCGAGCCGGGCCACCAGGTAGGGATCGTAGGCTGCCGTGCTGTCCGCATCCAGGCGCGCGACCTGCGCCGCGCTCATCGTCACCTCGGACATGGTTTCGAAGCACAGGTAATCCACCTTGCCGCGCTCGACCAGGTCCAGCGCCGGCTCGAAGCGGTCGCGCGACCACGCCGTGGCCGAGCCCAGGCGGACCGACCGGCCGCCGCGCGCGCCTGCGCCGGGCGCCGGCGGACTGTCCTGGTTGCGGGCGGCGCGGCCGACGTAGCCGTCGGGCACCCGCACCGGCAGCGACAGCATCAGCGACGACAGGGCCTTGCCCGATTCCTCGAACGCCAGCGTACGCGAACGGCCGCCTTCCAGCACTTCGTCCATGACGAAATTGAGCACGCCGATGCGCGGCACCTCGTAGCGCGCGATGCCGCCCTTGACGATGGGGCCGTACAGTTCGCGCACGCGCTCCACCGTAACCTGTTCGCGCAGCAGTTCGTAGTCGGCGGGGTCATAGGCGATGACCGACACCATGCTGCTGTTGCCCTTCTCGCCCGATCGCGAATGCGCGACCTCCCTCAATGCCATCGTCTGGTAGCCGGACAAGTCTGCCTCACTGAATGCTGGCGCCGGTCGCCTTGACGACCTCCGCCCATTTGTCGATATCCTTGCGCACGAAGGCGCGGAACTCCTCGGAAGAGTTGCCCACCATCGTGAATCCCTGCGGCGCGAGCTGCTTTTGCAGCGCCGGGTCGCGCGCGGCGGCGGCGACGGCCGCGTTGAGCCGCTCCACCACCGGCGCGGGCGTGCCGGCCGGCGCGAACAGCCCCATCCAGGCCGTGGCGTCGAAATCCGTGATGCCTTGCTCCGTGGAGGTCGGCACGTCCGGCAGCAGGGACGTGCGCTCGGGCGCCAGCACCGCCACCGCCTTGAGCTGGCCGCCCTGGATCTGCGAGACCAGCGCCGGCACCTGGTAGAACAGCAGCGGCACGTGGCCGGCGACCGTATCGGCCACCGCCTGCCCCACTTCCTTGTAGGGCACATGGTTCAGCGGCGCGCCGGTGCGCAGCTTGAGCAGCTCGCCGCCCATCTGGCCCGACGAGCCGATGCCGCCGGTGGCGAAGTTCAGGCCGCCGCGCTGCTTGGCCAGCTTCACCACGTCGGCCAGGTTCGAGACCGGCAGGTCGCGGTTGACGGCCAGCAGGTTGGGAAAATAGGCGACCAGGGAAATGGGCGCGAAGTCGCGCAGCACGTCGTACGGCAGGTTCTTCATCATCGACTGGTTGATCGAGTGCGATGAAATCGTTCCCATCACCAGCTGGTAGCCGTCGGGCGCGGCGTGCGCCACCTGCGCGCTGCCCACCGCCCCGCCCGCGCCCGCCTTGTTCTCGACGATGACAGGCTGGCCCAGCTGCGCCGAGACGTGCTTGGCCAGCACCCGGGTCAGGATGTCGGTGCTGGACCCCGCCCCATACGGAACAATGATGGTGACCGGCTTGGCCGGATACGCCCCGGCCGGGCCCGCCGCCTGCGCAGCCGGCCAGGCCAGCAGGCCCGCCGTGGCCAGCAGGCAGGCGCGCGCCACGCGGCGCCGCGCCAGGGAAAGCCCGCCTTTCAGGGCGCGCGTCGATACCACCTGCGGGCGGCATGCGCCGTCACGGGATGTCATGGCCTCAGTCTCCTCAATGCGCGTCGATGCGCGCTGCGAAGGCATGTTAGGCACGCCCCCGGCATGCCCACAAACGGTATATTTGCAACGACTGATAACCGGAGACGATCAGTGGACGAAAGCTGGCTGGGTGTACTGCGGCGCATCAATCTGAATCAGCTGGCCAGCTTCGCGGCGGTCGCCGACCGCGGCAGCTTCCGCGCCGCCGCAGCGCAGCTGCATATTTCGCAATCGACGCTGAGCGTACAGGTGCAGCAGCTGGAGGCCGCGCTGGGCGTCAAGTTGCTGCACCGCGATACCCGCACCGTACGGCTGACCGACGAAGGCCGGCGCCTGGAACAGGTGTTCTCGCTGTCCGGGCGCGAACTGGCGCGGGTGCTGGCGCAACTGCGCGACGAAGGCCGCCTGCAGAAAGGCGCCATCGTCCTGGCGGTGCTGCCCTCGCTGGCGGCGACCTTCCTGCCGCCGTTGATGCGGGCCTTCCAGACGCGCTTTCCGGGCATCCGCATCCGCATGCACGACGCCGACTCGCGCCGCGCCCACGAACAGATACAGCAGGGCGCGGTGGACATCGCCGTCACCTCGCGCAGCCCCCGCAACGTGGAGGTCGGGTTTCAGCCCCTGTTCGAGGAGCCGCTGCTGGCCGTCGTGCCCGCCGCCGATGCGCTGTTTCGCAGGCGCGCCAGCGCCAGCCTGGAATTGCTGGCGCGGCGGCCGCTGCTGCTCAACCCGCGCGGCGTCGACCTGCGCGAACGGCTCGAAACCCTGTTTCGCGCCGCCGGCATCGCCGCCGCGCCGGCTCAGGAGCTGACCGGCACGGCCTCGCTGGTCGCGCTGGCCGCCTCCGGCATGGGCGTCAGCATCCAGCCGCGCAGCTCGCTGTACGGGCTGGACCTGGGCGCCTGCCGCCTGTTGCCGCTGCGGCCGGCCGCGCTGCGCGAGATCGGCGTGATCACGCCGCCGGGGCGCACGCCCTCGCCCGCCACCGCCGCCTTCCACGACTACCTGGTCGAACATGCGGCATCGGTCGCCTGGCCGTTGCTCGGCGTGCCTGGCCCCCATGCGGGGACGGACACCGTCTTGACCGTCAACCGCTCTGGCGTATGACGGGGTGCCTGTCCCACATGAGGACTGGCACCTGCCCGTGCGTGTGCCTGTCCCCGCGGGGACAGGCACACCATGCCGCAGGCGCCGGTCTCCATGCGGGGACAGCCTCCCTAACCGGCCGCCGGCTTTTCCCGCTTACTCCACCGTCACGCTCTTGGCCAGGTTGCGCGGCTTGTCCACGTCGGTGCCGCGCACGCACGCCGTGTGGTACGACAGCAGCTGCAGCGGGATCGTGTGCACGATGGGCGAGAGCGCGCCGTAGTACTCGGGCATGCGGATCACATGCATGCCCTCGGCGTTGGCGATCTTGCTGTCGGCATCGGCAAACACATACAGCTCGCCGCCGCGCGCGCGCACTTCCTGCATGTTGGATTTCAGCTTCTCCAGCAACGCGTCCTTGGGCGCGATCGTGACCACCGGCATGTGCTCGGTCACCAGCGCCAGCGGGCCGTGCTTGAGTTCGCCGGCCGGATAGGCCTCGGCGTGGATATAGCTGATTTCCTTCAGCTTGAGCGCGCCTTCCAGCGCGATCGGATAGTGCATGCCGCGCCCCAGGAACAGCGCGTTTTCCTTGGACGCGAAGCGGTCGGCCCAGGCCATGATCTGCGGCTCCAGCGCCAGCACCGCGCCGATGGCCGCGGGCAGGTGGCGCAAGGCCTTCAGGTGCTCGGCCTCCTGCTCCTCGGTGAGGCGGCCGCGCGTCTGCGCCAGGGCCAGCGTCAGCAGGAACAGCGCGGTCAGCTGCGTGGTGAAGGCCTTGGTCGACGCCACGCCGATCTCGACGCCCGCGCGGGTGATGTACGCCAGCTCGCACTCGCGCACCATGGCGCTGGTGGCCACGTTGCACACCGTCAGCGTGTGCTGCATGCCCAGCGAACGCGCATGCTTGAGCGCGGCCAGGGTGTCGGCGGTTTCGCCCGACTGCGAGATGGTGACCACCAGCGCATTGGGGTTGGGCACGCTGTCGCGATAGCGATACTCGCTGGCGATTTCCACCGCCACCGGGATGCGGGCGATGGACTCGATCCAGTACTTGGCGGTCAGGCCGGCGTAGTAGCTGGTGCCGCAGGCCAGGATCAGCAGCGAATCGATCTCCTTGAAGACCTTGTACGCGCCGTCGCCGAACAGCTCGGGCGTGATCGACTCGATGTCCTGCAGCGTGTCGCCCACGGCGCGCGGCTGCTCGAAGATCTCTTTCTGCATGAAGTGGCGGTACGGGCCCAGCTCGGCCGCGCCGGTGTGCACCTGCACCGTGTGCGCCTTGCGCTCGACCTGCTTGCCGGCCTGGTCGACGATCCACACGCGGGCCAGCTGCAGGTCGACCACGTCGCCGTCTTCCAGGTAGATGATCTGGTCGGTCGTGCCGGCCAGGGCCAGCGCGTCGGAGGCCAGGAAGTTCTCGTTCTGGCCCAGCCCGACCACCAGCGGCGAACCCTGGCGGGCCCCGACCACGCGGTGCGGCTCGTCGCGGCAGAACACGGCGATGGCGTAGGCGCCCTGCAGGCGGCGCACGGCCTGCTGCACCGCCTCGAACAGATCGCCCGCATACAGGTGGTTGACCAGGTGCGCGATGACCTCGGTGTCGGTCTGGCTTTCGAACACGTAGCCCACGCCCTGCAGCTCCTGGCGCAGCTCTTCGTGGTTCTCGATGATGCCGTTGTGCACCAGCGCGATGCGCGGCTCGTCCTTGCCCTGCGCCGAGAAATGCGGGTGGGCGTTGTAGGTGGCGGGAATGCCGTGCGTGGCCCAGCGCGTGTGGGCGATGCCGGTGAAGCCGCCCAGCTTGTCTTCGGCGACCTGCTCGGACAGTTCCGCCACGCGCTTGGTGCTGCGCGTGCGACGCAGGTGGCCGTCCATATACAGGGCGACGCCGCACGAATCGTAGCCGCGGTACTCGAGGCGCTTGAGGCCTTCAATCAGGATCGGGGTAATGTCGCGCTGGGCGACGGCGCCAACAATGCCGCACATGGGTGGACTCCTAAGAATTCAGGTTCGGACGCATTGTGCGCTGCCCGCCAAGAAATTAGATTTCTTAATTCTACGAATTTTGGAAGGTTATTTTCTTACAGAAACATGATTAAATATAATTTCTTCCGGAGCGTTATTTTGAATTAATCATGCAAAACACGCCTAATCCTTCCGTCCCTTTGGATGACCTGGACCGCCGCATCCTCGACCAAATGCAGCGTGACTGCGCCCTGACCAACCAGGAACTGGCCGCGCGCGTGCACGCCTCGCCGCCGACCTGCCTGCGCCGGGTGCGCCGCCTGGTGGACGAAGGCGTGATCGAAAAGCAGGTGGCCATCGTCGCGCCGGCCAAGGTGGGCAGCACGCTGACGGCCATCGTGGAAATCACGCTGGACGTGCAGGCGGCCGAACGCCTGGCCGAATTCGAGGCCAGCCTGCTGGACGAACCGGCGGTGCTGCAGTGCTACCGCGTCTCGCCCGGCCCGGACTTCGTGGTGATCGTACAGGTGGCCGACATGCCGGCCTACCACGCCCTGGCCCACCGGGTGTTCACCGCCCAGGCCAATGTGCGCAACGTGCGCACCTTTTTCTCGGTGCACCGCGCCAAGTTCGAGACGCGCATCGGGATCGGCGGGTAGGCCACGGGCCGGCCGTACCAATCACTGCTGGACTTCCAGCAGGCCGGCCGCCCCCATGCCGCCACCCACGCACATGGTCACCACCACGTAGCGCGCCCCCCGGCGGCGGCCCTCGATCAGTGCGTGGCCGACCATCCTGGCGCCGCTCATGCCAAATGGATGGCCGATCGAGATCGCGCCGCCGTCGACGTTCAGGCGGGCGTCGGGAATACCCAGCCGGTCCCGGCAATAAAGCACCTGGCAGGCAAAGGCCTCGTTGAGTTCCCACAGATCGATGTCGTCGACCGTCAGGCCATGGCGTTCGAGTAGCCTGGGCACCGCCAGCACGGGCCCGATACCCATTTCCTGCGGCTCGCATCCGGCGGTGGCGAAGCCGCGGAACACCCCCAGCGGTTCCAGGCCGCGTCGGGCAGCCTCGCGGCCGGACATCAGGACGCAGGCCGCGGCCCCATCGGACAACTGGCTGGCGTTGCCTGCGGTCACGAATTGCCCGTCGCCACGCACAGGCGCCAACCGGGCAAGATTGTCGAGCGAGGTATCCGGACGAGCGCCCTCGTCCCGCGCGCACTCCACCTGTCGCAGCACGGCCTCGCCGGTGGCCGGGTCGATCGTGCGCATGGTCGTGCGGATCGGCGCGATCTCGTGCTCGAATCTGCCAGCCTCTTGCGCGGCCGCGGTCAGGCGCTGGCTGCGCAACGCGTATTCATCCTGGGCCTCGCGCGTAATACCGTAGCGTTGCGCGACCAGATCCGCCGTCTCGATCATGGTCATGTCTATGCCCGGCAAGTGCGCCGACAGCCATTCGTTGCGGTGCGACGACCTGTTGATATGGTCCAGCACCAGGCTGACCGACTCGACACCGCCGGCCACGATCGCCGGCACGCCTTCGGTACGGATCCGGCCGGCCGCGATTGCGATCGCCTGCAGGCCGGAGCTGCAGGCGCGCTGCACCGTCATGCCCGAAACCGTGACCGGCATGCCGGCCCGCAGCGCGCTCAACCGGGCGACGTTCCTGCCGGTCCCGCCTTCCGGGTAGCCGCATCCGAGAATGACATCCTCGACCTCGCCCGCCTCCAGGCCGGCCCGCAGGACGGCATGGCGTATGGCATGGGCGCCAAGGTCGGCGCCGTGCGTCAGATTGAGCGCCCCGCGGCGGGCCTTGCCGATCGGCGTGCGGGCCGTCGATACGATGACTGCATCAAGCATCTTCGAGTCTCCTGTCGAGAATGTGCCGGTCATGCCTGGCGCGCGGCATGCAGCGAGGCAAACCCGGCACCGCGGGTAGCGAGATCGCGCAACAACGGCGCCGGCTGCAACGAAGCGTCCTCCAGGGCGTCGGCCAGGCGGGCGAGCCGGTCGCACACGCTGGCCAACCCTACCCGTTCGGCATGGAACATGGGCCCGCCGCGCCGTGCCGGCCAGCCGAAGCCGTGGACCCAGATCAGGTCGATGTCGCTAGCCCGCCGCGCAACGCCATCCTGCAATACACGCGCGCCTTCGTTGATCACCGGCAGGATCAGCCGGTCGGTAATCGTGGCGAGATCGAACGATTGGCGGCGTATGCCCAGTTGTTCCGCCATGCGCCGGATCAGCGCTTCGACCTCGGGGTCCGGGACGGCGACGCGGCTGCCAGGCGCATAGGAGAAATATCCGCGGCCAACCTTCTGGCCAAACCTGCCAAGTTCGCACAGGGCATCGGCAATGGGGGAGCGTGCTCCCTTGCCACGCCGGATGCGCCAACTGATGTCCAGGCCCGCCAGGTCGGTGGCCGCGCACGGCCCCATGCTGAACCCGAACTCGCGCGCGGCCTGGTCGATGTCCTGCGGCAACGCGCCGTGTTGCAGCAGCAACTCTATCTGACGGGCGCGGTGGGCCGACATGCGGTTGGCGACGAATCCATCGCATACGCCAACCGTTACGCATACCTTGCCCATGCGGCGGCCCAATGCCAGCACCGCTCCCAGCGTCCGTGGCGCGGTGCGCGCGCCGCGCACCACCTCCAGCAGGCGCATCACGTTGGCCAGGCTGAAGAAATGGGTGCCCACGACATCCTGCGGCCGCCGGGTCGCGGCGGCGATCGCGTCGACATCGAGCGTGGACGTGTTGGTCGCCAGGACAGCCCCGGGCCGCACAATGCTATCGAGCTGGCGGAAAATCGCCTGCTTGATCGCGAGATCCTCGAAGGCGGCCTCGACCACCACGTCGGCCTCGGCTGCCGCCTGCATGTCGCTGGCAGGCGAGATCCGTGCCACGGCATCCCGTGCCGCCGCCTCCGTCATGCGGCCGCGCGCAGCAAGCGACCGGTAATGCGCGCGAATCGCTTCAAGCGCCCTGTCCAGGCTGGCCTGCTCGACATCGATCAATCGCACGCGCAATCCCGCATCGGCCAGCGCGATGGCGATGCCCCGGCCCATCGTCCCCGCGCCGACCACGGCGGCATCGTGCGCCATCGGCGGCGCGGACGTGGCGTCATCGAGCCCGACGCGCCTGGCTGAACGCTCGGCGAAAAACAGCGCGCGCAACGCGCGCGACTCTTCGCCGTCGCGCAATCGGGCGAACAGCTCGCGTTCGAGCGCCCGGCCGCGGGCAAAGTCCGGCTGCGCCGCTGCCGACAAGGCCTCCACGGCCGGCGCGCCCGCCTGGGGTGCGCGCAACGCGGCAGGACGGGACTCGGCAATCTTGCGCAGGTCCTGCCCGGTCTGCGGCGACATGGGCGGATGCGCCAACGTGCTGGCACGGCGCACGCCTGCAGAACTATCGGCCAGGGATGCCGCGAATTCAATGGCCCGTTCACGCAGCCTGTCCGGCCAGACAGCGTCGAGCAGGCCCGACTCGCGCGCCGTCTCGGCATCGATCGTCGCGCCGGACAGGATGAGTTCGGCGGCCGCCTCCAATCCGATGAGACGGGGCAGGCGCTGCGTGCCGCCTCCGCCAGGAATCAGCCCCAGGGTGATCTCCGGCAGTCCGAGCCGGCATCCCGCCAGCGCGACGCGGCCATGGCATGCAAGCGCGAGTTCCAGTCCGCCACCGAGCGCCTGGCCATGCAGCGCCGCCACGACAGGCTTGCGGCACGATTCGATCACGGCGGGCACATCGATTGCCTCGGCAGCGCCCTTCGCACGCGCAAACTCCCGGATATCCGCGCCGGCGACGAACGTGTTGCCCTCGCACGCCAACACCACCGCCCGCACTGCGGGGTCCGCTTCCGCCTCGCGCAGCGCCGAGCACAGGCCGGCACGTACCGTATCCGACAGTGCGTTGACCGGCGGATTGTCGACGCTCAGGACGGCTACGTTCCGATGCCGGGCAACGCTCACCACCGGCTTGATGTGTTCGAAGTCCGGGTTCGTCATTCTCGACCTGCCTCCAGCTGGTTGGAAATGCTACGTGTAGCGAAATCGCCACGTTGGCCTGGGCAACGTGGACAGCATGAAATCTACACGCCTAACCTCGCCGCAATCAGGCCAAGTATTCGCATATTCGAATTGTTCATTCATAAGCATGAATACTGCGCTCAGCCGTTGATTCGATGTTCGCGGCCTGGGTACTCTTCGTTCCATCAGAACTGGCGCATACCTCGAAGCCGGTCGCATACACGGAGACAACACGCATGCCGCTGGCGAATCATGAAGTTTCACCATCACGGCCCCGCACCGCGGACGCGGCCGAATCGATTCCGAACGACTGCCGGGGCCAGAACTTCTGGCGCCTCGATCCATCGCTGCGCCAACTGCTGGCGCTTTGCGCCGATACCGAAGAGTTGCGCCATTTCACGCCGCACTTCGACCGGCTCGGCGAGCTGGCCGGCAACACGCTGGACGAACTGGCGGACGCCGCGGACAAGCATCCGCCGACGCTGGCGCCGCGCGACCGCCACGGCCGCGACGTCGACCGCATCGACTACCACCCGGCATACCGGGAAATGGAGCGGATCGCGTTCAGCGAGTTCGGCATGGCCGCGATCGGCCACAAGCCCGGCGTGCTCGGCTGGCCTGGCCACGCGTCGCCACTGGTCAAGTACACGCTGACCTACCTGTTCTCGCAGGCGGAGTTCGGCTTGCTGTGCCCCGTCAATGGCAACGATGCGGCGGTCGGCATGATCCATGCGTTACGCCGACGACACACTCAAGCAACGCATGGCCGGCATGCTCAGCCAGGATATGCGTACCCTGCTGAAAATTGGCCATTTCATGACAGAGCGCACCGGCGGCTCCGACCTCGCCGGGATCGGCACCCATGCCCGGTTCGACGGGAGCGCATGGAAGATATATGGCGAGAAATGGTTCTGCAGCGCCATCGACGCCGATTACGTGCTGGTGCTGGCGCGTCCGGAAGGCGCCCCGGCGGGAACGCGCGGCCTTGGCATGTTCGTCGTCCCTCGCTTGCTGGAAGACGGCACTCGCAATCGCTACCGCATCGCGCGGCTCAAGAACAAGCTGGGCACCCGTTCGATGGCCACCGGCGAGGTCGTCTTCGACGGCGCCCTCGCCCATGCCATCGGCCAGGGCAGGGACGGCATACGGTACGCCGCCCTGCCCATCAACGCCTCGCGGCTCTCGCACGGCGTGCGCGCAGCCGGCATGATGCGCCGGTGCCTGAACGAATCCCTGCATTTCGCCCGCCGTCGCGCCGCCTTCGGCAAACCGGTGATCGCGCATCCGCTGATGAAACGCAGCCTGTTGAAGATCATGGTGCCCACCGAGCAGGCGTTGTCGGCATGCATGTTTGTTGCCTCGACGATGCACCGCGCCGGCGCGGACGATCCGCGGGACAGGAAGATCGTGCGGCTGGCCACCGCGCTGCTGAAGTTCCGAGCCTGCCGCGACAACGCGACGGTCGCCACCGCAGCGATGGAAGTGCGCGGCGGCAGCGGCTACATCGAAGAATGGATCAATGCTCGTCTGGTGCGCGATGCCCAGACCGGGCTGCTGTGGGAAGGCACCAGCAACATCAACGCGCTCGACATCGTCACCCGCGCGGTGGCCAGGGATGCCGCCCATGAGGCGTTGCGCCAGCGCCTCATGGAGCTGGCTCGCGATGCCCGCGTGCCGCCACGCCACGGCGCGGCGCTGACGCAGGCCGTAGAGGAAGCCGTCGCACGTATCGCCGCGATCGCCGCCGATCCACAGCTCGAACACCTTGCGCGGTCGGCCTCCTCGCGTCTTTATCACGTGATGACCGCCGTGCTGCTCGCCCACGAAGGCGCCATGCTGGCCGCCAGGACCGGCGATGCCCGCAGGCTGCTCCTGAGCTGGATGGTGCTGATGCATCGCATCGAACATGCCGAGCCATTCGATGGCGAGCATGCCCGGCGCGAGTCGCGCGCCGCCGACCTGCTGCTGGACGTCGACCGACCCGTGACGCTGGAAGCCCTGCACGCCGTGACCGGCATGCTCGACGCCAACGCCGCATGAACGCCTGCAAACGCATCGCCAGCAGCCACCCGTTGGCCCACGAGATTTCCGCCGCACCCATTTTCCGATCAGGAGCCATCCATGCAGAAAAAACGTAGAGCGCTGTTGTCCCTGCTTGGCGCCAGTGCGTTCCCGGCCTTGGCCGGACAGGCCTTCGGCCAGGGGCCGGCGTGGCCGACCCGCCATCTGCGCTTCATCTCCGGCGGCGCCGCGGGAGGCACCAGCGACATCGTGGCGCGCAACCTGCAGGAACCGCTGCAAAGCAAGTTCGGACAGTCCGTGGTGATCGAGAACATGCCGGGGGTCGGCGGCCTGATCGGCGCCGGCAACGCCGCGCGGGCCACCGACGGCCACACCTTCTTCGTCTCGAACCTGGCCTCCAACGTACTGAGTGTGCTGCTGTACGAGAAAGTGCCGTTCGACTGGCATACCGACCTGCCGGGCGTGGCGCGGTGCTGCACGCTGCCCAACGGCTTGTTCGTGCGCTCGGATACCGGCATCACCAGCGCGCAGCAGCTGTTCGACACGCTGCGCAAGGATCCCGAAAAACGCGTATTCAGCTCCGCGGCGATCGGCACGACCTCGCACCTTTCGTGCGTGATGCTGGGCCAGCGCCTGGGCATCGATCTGCTGCACATTCCCTTCAAGGGCGCCGCGGGCAACATGCTGGGCCTGCTGCAGGGCGATGTGTTCTTCACCATCGAGAACATTCCCACCTTCGCGGCCCTGGTCAAGGAAGGGCGCCTGCGGCTGCTGGCCGTATCCACCGCCGAGCGCTCGCCCAACTTCCCGGACGTCCCCACCATCCAGGAGTCCGGCATCGAGAATTTCGACGTCTTCTCCTGGTTCGGCATTTCGGCGGCACGCAGCACCCCGCGCGCAGCCATCGACGCCGTGGCGGCGGAGATCCTGGGCCAACTGGCCGAACCTGCCATGCAAACCCGTTTCGAGAACCTCGGGATGACCGTCGCCGGACTCGGCCCCGACGCCTACGACAAGTTCATCGCCTCCGAGATGGCCGACTGGGGAGCAACGGTCAAGGCCGCCGGCCTCAAGCCGGCCAAATAGCCAGTCCCTACCCACCCGCGACGACTCCGACTCATCCAACGCCCCTGCCGCATGCCGACCCCATCCCAATCCCGCCGTCCCGGTTCCGGGCACACGTTGACCGCCCTGTTCGAGCCCCGCTCGGTCGCCGTCGTGGGCGCATCGGACGATCCGTCGAAAATCGGCGGCCGCCCCCTGCACCTGTTGAAGGCGGCGCGCTTCGCGCTACCGATCTACCCCGTCAATCCCGCGCGCAGCGTGGTGCAGGGACTGGACGCCTACGCCCGTATCACCGAAACGCCGACTCGGCCGGATCTGGCCATCGTCGCGGTGCCGGCGGCGCATGTCCTGGCCACATTCGACGACGTCGTTGCGGCTGGCGCGCGCGCGGCCATTGTCTACACCTCCGGCTTTGCCGAAATCGGCGCCGAGGGTGTCAAGGTACAGGCCGAATTGACGGCCCGGGCGCGCGCCAGCGGCGTGCGCGTACTGGGGCCAAACTGCCTGGGCGTGATCAACACCCGCAGCAAGCTGATCGCCACGTTCAGCGGCGCGGTGGGACATGCTCCCCCGAGGCCCGGATCCATAGGGCTGGCCAGCCAGTCCGGCGCACTGGGCGCCCACTGCCTGGTGCTGGCCGAACGCCGCGGCATCGCCTTCAGCGTCTGGGCGACCAGCGGCAACGAAAGCGACATCGATGTGGCCGAGCTGATTGCCTACATGGCGACCGACCCGGGCACCCACGTGATCGTGGCTTGCATCGAGGGCGTGCGCGACGCCGGCCGCCTGATCGAGGCGCTGGAACTGGCGCGCACGCACGGCAAGCAGATCGTGATGATGAAGGTAGGATCGTCGCCGATCGGCGCGGCCGCCGCGGCGTCGCATACGGCATCGATGGTGGGCTCCGATCAGGTCTTCGACGCCGTGCTGCGCGAGTTCGGTGTGTACCGCGCGCATTCGATCGAAGACATGTTCGACGTCGCCTATGCACTGACCGTGCACCAGAGCCCCCGCGGCCGCTCGCTGGCCGTCGTTACCACGTCGGGCGGGGTAGGCGTGCTGCTGGCCGACGAAGCCGAGCGGCTGGGCGTGGACATGCCGGAGTTGCCCGCGATCGCCCAGGCTCGCATCCGTGAATTGCTGCCCTATGCAGGCACGCGCAATCCGGTCGACGTCACCGCGCAGATCACCAACACGCCGGAGATTCTGGGGCCCATGCTCGACGCGCTGCTGGCCTCCGGGACGGTCGGCTCCTTGCTGCTTTTCCTGTCCCACCTCGGGCTGAACGCCGCGATGATGCGGCGCCTGATGCCAGCCCTGACTGCGCTCTCGAAGCGGCCGGACCCTCAGGTGCGCGTGGCTTGCCTGCTGGCCTGCGACGAGGTGCGCCAGGAACTGGAGGCCCTGGGCTTCAGTGTGTTCGAGGATCCGACCCGGGCTATCCGCACCGTGGCGGCCTTGATGGAGATTGCGGCGGCACAGGCGCAGGCGCGCCCGGCGCGGACGCTGCCGCGGCTACCCGATACCGCCCATGCCGTCACGCCCGGCATGCAATACAGCGAGACCGAGGCCAAGCGCCTGGTACGGTCGATCGGCATCCAGACCCTGCCCGAGCGTATCGCGCAGGATCCCGCCCAAGCCGCGGCAATCGCCACCGAGCTGGGCTTTCCGGTGGCGCTGAAAATCGTGTCGCCCGAGATTCTCCACAAATCGGACGTCGGCGGCGTGCAGCTCGCCGTGCAGACAGCCGACGAGGCGCGCTCCGTCTACACATCCATGATGGCGCGAGTGCGGCGCAACTGTCCGCAAGCGCGCATCGACGGCATCGCGATAGCCCCGATGGCGCGTCCCGGCGTGGATCTGATCCTGGGCTGCATCCAGGACCCGACCTTCGGGCCCTGCCTGATGCTGGGCAGCGATGGCGTCTACACCGAGATCCTTGCCGATGCCGTGATCCGGCGGGCGCCTTTCGACGCCGCGACGGCCCGCTCGATGATCGCGCAGCTCAAAGGCGCGCCGCTGCTCGACGGTGCGCGCGGCATGCCACGCGCCGACACCGATGCCCTGGCGCAGGCCGTTGCGCTGCTTTCGGTCTACGCGCATGCCAATCGTCGCCACATCGAAAGCCTGGAGATCAATCCATTGCGGGTACTTCCCGCGGGCCAGGGCGTCGTGGCGCTGGATGCGCTGGCCACGACCGTACGGCATCCGACGGAGCCCGGCGAAGCGACGGTTTGTCCTGCACAGGAAGCGCACTCATGAACGACATGCATCACTTCACGACCGCCATCTCGAAGATCGTCAGCACGCCACAGGAAGAAGAGACCATCATCCGCGGACATCGCCTGTCCGACCTCATTCGCGAACAGCCGTTCGTGGCATCGGCCTTCCTGCTCCTGACCGGCCGGCTGCCCGACGCGGGCGAAGCGCGTACGCTGGATGCCGTGCTGACCGCGTGCGTGGACCATGGCGTGACGCCGGCGGCGGCCATCGGCCGCACCTTCGCCTCCTACGGGGCGCCCATCGCCCAGGCCATGGTGGGCGCGGCGCTGCTGTACGGCGACGTGGCCGGCGGCGTCGGCGACCCATTGGCTGCCATGATGAAGCAGGCCATCGCCGACGCCGGCGCGCGCAACGGCGCACCCGGCGAGCACGACGTCGATGCCGCCGCCGGGAACCTGGTCGCCGCGGCCCTGCGGGCCGGCGGGCGCATGCCCGGCTTCGGCAATCCGCCGCACGCCAGGGATCCGCGCCCGCGCGTCCTGCTGGAGGTAGCGCGCCGCGCCGGCACCGCGGGCATCCACTGCGAACTGCTGCTCGCGGCCGAACGCCATCTCGCCGCCGCCAAGGGCAGGGATATCCCCATCAACATCGACGGCATCGTGGCGGCCTTGGCACTCGACCTGGGATTGCCCGACGGCTGCGCCGCCGCGCTGGTGATGATCGCCAGGAAGTTCAGCGTCCTGACGCACTACCTGGAAGAAAAGGGGCAGAATACGAAGTGGCGTCATGTCCCCCAGGAGTGCGTGCACTACACCGGGCCCATGCCGTCATGATCGGCGCGCTGCGACATGCCTGCCCTGGTTCGCGCGCCGCGGCGTTCGTTCTTTCGGGTCTCCAAACCATGACCAACGAAGTCAAATCGGCCGTCCGTGTCATCCAGATCCTCGAATACTTCGACACCGTGCGCCGCGAGGCCGGCGTACTGGAGATTTCGCGCGCACTGGGTTTCCCGGCATCCAGCACGGCCGGCATCCTGCGCAGCCTGCAGCGGCTCAGCTACCTGGTCCAGGACGAGCAACGGCTCTATCGTCCGACCCCGCGCGTGACATTGCTGGGCAGCTGGATCGACCCGCTGCTCGCCCACGACGGCCCCCTGATGGCGCTGATGAGCCATTTGTCCAAGGCAACGGGCGAAACCATCATCCTGGCCCTGCAAGTGGATGCCGGCGCCCGCTACATCCACATCATTCCCTCGACGCAGCGCGTACGCCTGCATGTCAACGTCGGAGACGTACGCCCTTTGCTGACCTCCGGAACCGGCAGGCTGTTCGTCTCGACGATGGAGCCCGACCAGGTGCGGCGCGCCGTATTCCGGCACAACGCCTTGCGCGGCGCCAACGAGCCCGAGATCAATCTGTCCACCGTCACGCGCGACGCCACCCAGATACGCAAGAACGGCTATGCCACATCGCTAGACCGGCTCGTGCCAGGGGTAGGCATCATCGCGGCCTTGCTGCCGGAACGCGAAGGCACCCGGCCCATGGCGGTGGCCGTCGGCGGCCCCAGCGTGACGATACGCGCGCGCACCGCCGAACTTGCGTCGCTGCTCAGGGAGGGCATCGGGCAGTATCTCCCGCACCTGGGCAACGCAGGCGACCAATCGTAATTCCGCCAAGGATACGTCCATGAAAGAACGCGACACGAACGCGGCTCGTCCGGATGGCGAGCCACCTGTGCAATGGCGGCGGCACAGCTCGCACTGGGGAGTCTTCGACGCCGCGCACACCGGCGACCGCTTGAAGGTCCGTCCGTTTGCGGGCGATCCCGATCCGAACCGCCTCATCGAGAATCTGCCAGACGCCATCCGCCATGGCGTGCGCGTTCCGGAACCGATGGTCAGGCTGGGCTGGCTGCGCGACGGCCCCGGGCCGGACACCCGGCGCGGCAGCGACGACTATGTGCCGATGTCGTGGGACGAGATACTGGATCGTCTTGCCCGTGAATTGCGCCGCGTGGTCGATCACCATGGCACCGCCGGCGTGTTTGGCGGCTCATACGGATGGTCCAGCGCGGGGCGCTTCCACCATGCGCAAAGCCAGCTGCATCGTTTTCTCAATGTCGCGTTGGGCGGCTATGTCCGCTCGGTCCATTCATACAGTTCGGGTGCCGCGCAGGTGGTGCTTCCGCACGTGGTTGGCGGCTTCGACGAAGTCACGCTGTGCAATGTCTCCTGGGAACAGATCACCCGGCATACCGACGTCGTGCTGGCATTTGGGGGCATGGCGCTGAAGAACTCGCGCGTGGCCGCCGGCGGCGTCAGCCGGCACATCGAACGCCAGGCCATGGCGCAGGCCGCCGGACGCGGCTGCCGCTTCTATACGATAGGCCCGCAACGGGACGATCTGCCCACGGAGGCGGCCGCGACCTGGCTGCCGGTGGTGCCGGGCACGGATGTCGCGCTGATGTTGGGCATCGCGCACACGCTGGTCGCAGCGGGCCTGCATGACCGGGATTTCGTCGTCGATTTCTGCGACGGCTGGCCGGTATTCGAAGACTATCTGCTCGGCCGCGCCGATGGCCTGGCCAAGAACGCGGCATGGGCAGCCGCCCTGTGCGGCATCGACGCTGCGGCCATCACGGAGCTCGCACTGGGACTGGCGGGCAAACGGGTCCTCGTGACCGTGGCCCACTCCCTGCAGCGCGCAGACCATGGCGAACAGCCGGTCTGGATGGGCCTGGTGCTCGCCGCGCTGCTGGGGCAAGTGGGACTGGAAGGCGGCGGATACAGTTATGCGCTGGGCTCGATCTCCAAGTACGGGCGGCGCAAGAATGCCGTATCGATCGCGGCGCTGCCACAAGGCGCCAACCACGAGAAACGCTTCATCCCCTGCGCGCGCATCGCCGATATGCTGCTTTCGCCAGGCGAGACGTTCCCATACAACGGCAGGACGCTGCGCTACCCGCATATCCGGCTCGCGTACTGGGCCGGCGGCAATCCCTTCCACCATCACCAGGACCTCGGCCGCCTGGCCCAGGCATTCCAGCGGCTCGACACCTTCGTCGTCCACGAAATCGGCTGGACCGCGACCGCCAGGCATGCCGACATCGTCCTGCCTTGCACCATGACACTGGAGCGCGACGATATCGGCGCCTCGCCGACCGACGATCTGATGGTCGCGATGCAGCAGGTCGTCCCGCCTTACGCCGATGCCAGGAACGATTACGATATTTTCAGCGACCTGGCGCAGCGCATGGGTTGCGGCGCCGCAATGACCGAAGGGCGCTCGGCGTCCGATTGGCTGCAATGGATCTACGCGGCAACCCGCGAGCAGCTGGCAGCCAAAGGCCTCGACGCGCCGTCGTTCGACGCGTTCTGGGAGAAGGGCGAGCTCAGGCTGCCCCAGCGCCCGGACGATGGCGGCGCGCAACGGGCATTCCGGCTGGACCCTGCGGCACACCCGTTGCCCACGCCGAGCGGCCGGATACAGATCGCCTCGGCACAGATCGCGGCGTTCGGCTATGACGATTGCCCCGGGCACCCGGCCTGGCTGCCTCCCGCCGACCCCGTCTCGGCGGCCTACCCGCTCTATCTCGTCGCCAACCAGCCTGCCAACAAATTGCACAGCCAGTTCGACTACGGCGGTTACAGCCAGGCATCGAAGCGGGAGGGCCGCGAGGTCTGCACGCTGCATCCGGCGCTCGCGCGCGCCAGGGAGATCGGCGAGGGAGACATCGTGCGCATCTACAGCCCGCGCGGATCGTGCCTCGCGGCGGCGACCCTGTCCACGGATATCCGCGAGGACGTCGTGCGCCTGCCTACCGGCGCCTGGTACGACCCGGAGCAGGACGAGCGCGGGTTGCCCATGTGCGTGCACGGCAATCCCAATGCCGTGACCCGCGACGCGGGCACCTCGTCCCTGGCCCAGGGCTGCTCGGGGCAGCTGACGGCGGTGCAGATCGAAAAGTACCTGGGCCCGCTCAGGGATGTTCGCGCCTATTGCCCGCCGGCCATCGCCACGCGGCCCGGACCGCCGGGCCCGCTTGCGCCGCCAGCCGGCTAGCGCCGCGTCGCCAGCCAGGCTCCCCCGATGATGGCCAGGGCCGCCAATACCGGCCCCCAGCCGGCCGCGGCGGCGCCGGTGGCGATCAGCAGCAGGGTCGAGACCAGCGGCGCGAGGTATGACAGCGCGCCCAGCAGCGGCAGCGAGCCGCGCTTGGTGGCGTAATCCCAGGCGAAGAAGGCCAGCCCGACCGGACCGATGCCCAGCCCCAGGATGGCCCACCACTGCGCTACCGACGGCGCGACGGTCTGCTCGAAGGCCAGATGGCAAAGCCCGCCGGCCAGCGCCACCACGCCGCACACGCCGCCTATCATGTCGCTGGGCACGTCGGCATAGCGGCGATTGAGCGCCGAGTATCCCGACCAGACGAACGCGCAGCCCAGGGCGGCGAGATAGCCATCGGCGCCCGCGTCCGCCCCGGGCGGGCCGCCGGCGCGCTGCCAGACCAGCAGCGCGGTGCCCGCGAAACCCAGGGCGGCGCCGGCCAGCGCGCGCCAGCGCCGCGCGCCGCCGGCCCCGCGCAGCGCGAACAGCACGATCAGCAGGGGCCAGAGATAGGCGATCAGGCTGGCTTCGGCCACCGGCGCGTTGCCCAGCGCGTAGAAGTAGAGCGCGTGGTAGCCGAAGATGCCGCCGACGGCCAGCAGCCAGGCGCCGGCCGGCGCGCGCAGCCGCCCCCAGGCGCGCCGCGCGGTCAGCAGGACGGCGCTGAGCGCGAAAGCCACGCCGAAACTGGCGGCCAGCAACTGGAACGGCGGCAGGCCCTGCGCCGTCGCGGTCATCAGGGCGAGCGACGCCCACAGCAGGATGGCCGCAACGCCGGCGCCATTGGCGGCATGGCGCGCCGGTTGCGCGCCGGGCAGGGCGGAAACGTGCATGGAAGGCGCTCCAATCAGGTTGGTCGCGCCACGCTACCCGCCCGCGCACGCCCTGTCTTGAAGCAATGGCGCGGGTTTAGGCAAAACCCGCGAAGCGTTCAGCCGCGCTGGCCGCGCCGGTACTGCAGCGGCGTCATGCCGCAGCCGGCGCGCACGGCGCGCGCCAGCGCGCTCTGGTCGGCATAGCCGGCCGCCGCGGCCACCTCGGCCAGCGGCAAGGCGGTCTGCGCCAGCAGCGCGCGGGCGCGCGCCAGGCGGCGCTGCATGACATAGCCATGCGGCCCCACGCCCAGTTCGGCGCGGCAGACCGCCTGCAGCGTGCGCTCGCTGACGCCGGCGCGGCGCGCCAGTTCGGCGACCGTGAGCGGGCGGGCCAGTTCGGCCTCGACACAGGCGCGCATCGCCCAGGGCCTGGCCCAGCAGCGCCGCCCAGTCGCGCCAACCGTCGGCCAGCCGATGCGGGGCATGCGCCGCCTGCGCGCCGGCGGCTTCGGCCAGATGCCAGGCCGCCGGCGGCAGCGGGAAGAACACCTGTTCGCCCAGGCGGTGCAAGGTATCGGTATCGAACGGGCTGGCGGCGGCGGGCAGGTCCAGCACCAGGAAAGCGGCGCCGGTATCGGCCTGGAAGGCGTGCGACTCGCCGGCCGGTACCAGCGCCCCCCAGGCGCCGGTCACGCGCCCTTCGCGGCCGGCGGCCGACAGCAGCATGCCGCCGCCGCGCGGCAGGATCAGCTGGTGATGGCAGGGATGGGCGTGGCGGCTGGTTTCGCCGCGATAGGACCGCAATCCGAATCTGGCCGTTTCCATCGCAGCGCTCCAGGGCGTCGGCTAGCGCCGCGCCAGCAATTGCTCGAATCGGGCCAGGTAGCGCCGGCCCATTTCCGTGACGTCGTGTTCGGTGCGCACGTAATCGTAGGCGCGCTGGGTGACGTCGGCGCGAAACGCCGCGTCGTCCAGGCAGCGCGCCATGCCGGCGGCCAGCGCATGATGATCGCCCACGGCGCACAGGACGCCGCGGCCGTCGGCCAGGCTTTCCTTCAGGCCGCCGGCGTCGGTCGATACCACCGGCACCCGTTGCAGGAAGGCATCCAGCACGCTGCTGCCCAGCGCCTCTTCGAGCGAACTCATGACGAATACGTCCATGATGCTGTAGAAGTCTTCGACGCCCTTGCGAAAACCCGCGAACACGTACACGCCGTCCAGGCCCAGGGCTTGCGCCTCGGCGCGCGCCTGCGCCTCGCGGTCGCCGCCCGCGCCGAAATGCAGGAACACGAAGTCCTGCCGCTGGCGCGCCAGCTCGCCGACCGCCCGCACCAGCGTCAGCGGGTCCTTGTCGTGGATCAGCGCCGCCGAGGTGGCCAGCACCTTCTTGCCTTGCAGGGCGAACTCGCGCGCCAGCCGCTCGACGTTGGCCGGATCGATGACGTGCGGCTCGACCGCGCTGCGGATGATGACCGGTTCGATGCCCAGGCGGCGCGGCTCGCCGGCGGCCATCTCGCTGATCGCCACGAACAGGTCGATCCGGCGCCATTTGAAGCCGGTCTTCCACTCCTCGCCCGGTTCGACCACGAACGAAGTGCGGCGCGAGAACGCCACCGGCCGGCGGTGCAGCGCCTTGGTCAGCACGGCCCAGGTCACGGTGTTGGCGGTCTGGGCATGGATGATGTCGTAGCTTGCGCCGGCGCTGGCCAGGAAACCCAGCTGGCCGGGCACGTTGCGCCGGCCGTGCGTGACGAAGCCTTCCTCGGCGGCGCGCGCCTGCAAGGGCCCGCCGGCGCGGCATAGCAGCTCGACATCGTGGCCGGCCTTGCGGAAGGCGCGCATGCAGTACAGCGTCTGGCGCTCGCCGCCGCGCCAGCCTTTCTCGAAGTTGAGCTGCAGTATCCTCATGCGCGGCCTATGCCCTGGTAGTCGAAGCCCTGCGCGCGCATGTCGGCCGGCACATAGAGGTTGCGCCCGTCGATGATCAGCGGCGCCTTGAGCATCTGCTTGACGCGGGTCAGGTCGGGAGCCCGGAACACCTTCCACTCGGTGGTGATCAGCAGGCCGTCGGCGCCGTCGAGCGCCTGGTACATGTCGTCGACCAGTTCGACCGCGGGGTTGTCGTCCAGCACCTTGGCGGCCTGCGGCATGGCCACCGGGTCGTAGGCCCGGATGCGCGCGCCGCGCCGCGTCAGGTCGGCGATGGTGCTCAGGCTGGGCGCTTCGCGCATGTCGTCGGTATTGGGCTTGAAGGCCAGGCCCCACAGCGCGAACGTGCGGCCCTGCAGGTCCGCGCCGTAGCGCGCGACCACCTTGTGCGCCAGCCGCAGCTTCTGCGCCTGGTTGGCCGTCTCGGCGGCCTCGATCACGCGCATGGGCAGGGCGTGCTCGCCGGCGCTGCGCATCAGCGCCTGCACATCCTTGGGGAAGCACGAGCCGCCATAGCCGATGCCCGGGTACAGGAAGTGGTAGCCGATGCGCGGATCGGCCCCGATGCCGCGCCGCACCTGTTCAATGTCGGCGCCCAGCGCCTCGGCCAGGTTGGCCATCTCGTTCATGAACGAGATGCGCGTGGCCAGCATCGCGTTGGCGGCGTACTTGGTCAGCTCGGCCGAGCGCACGTCCATCACCATCACGCGCTCGTGGGTGCGCTGGAACGGCGCATAGATGCGTCGCATGGTGTCGATGGTGTGCTCGTCGTCGGCGCCCACGATGATGCGGTCGGGGCTCATGAAGTCGTTGATCGCCGCGCCTTCCTTGAGAAACTCGGGATTGGAGGCCACGCTGAACGGCACCTCCACCCCGCGCTCGGCCAGCACTTCCTGCATGGCCGCCCGCACCTTGTCGGCGGTTCCCACCGGCACGGTGGACTTGTCCACCACCACCTTGCGGGTCGTCATGTGGCGGGCGATGCTGCGCGCCGCCGCCAATACGTACTGCAGGTCGGCCGAGCCGTCCTCGCCGGGCGGCGTGCCCACGGCGATGAACTGGACGTCGCCGAACGCCACGCTGGCGGCGATGTCGTCGGTGAACTGCAAGCGGCCGCCCGCCACGTTGCGCTTGACCAGGTCTTCCAGGCCCGGCTCGTAGATGGGTATGTGCCCTTCGCGCAGCATCGCCACCTTGGCGGCGTCCGTGTCCAGGCACAGCACCTCGTTGCCCATATCGGCCAGGCACGCGCCCGACACCAACCCGACATAGCCGGTACCAACGACTGTGATTTTCATGCCTGCAACCTCGCAATACGCGGCGTCAGCGGACCATCCGCCGCACTGCGGGCATTATAGAAGTAGTGGAGCGCCGCTCCCGCCCGGGCCGGCGCCCGCCCTGGGCGGCCCCTAGGCCTCGGCGCGGCGGCGCACCACGTTGACCACCACGCCCAGCGAGGCGCATACCGTGCCCAGCGCCAGGGCCAGCGTGGGCCCGTGCTGGGGATAGACGCTGAAGGCGATGGCCACCAGCGCGGTGCCGAAGCTCTGGCCGAACACCCGGGTGGTGGCCTGCACGCCGCCGGCCGCCCCGCTGCGCTGGCGCGGCGCCGACGACAGCATGGCGCGGTTGTTGGGCGTCTGGAACAGGCCGAACCCCAGCCCGGTCAGGAACATGCCGGCCATGATCCACGGGTTGGACACCGTGGTCGGCAGCAGGGTCAGGCAGGCCATGCCCAGCGCCATGATGCCGGCCCCCGCGCCGCTCAGCGTCGAGGCCGCGTAACGGTCGGACAGCCGCCCGGCCACCGGCGCCACCACGGCGGTGCCCACCGGCCAGGCCGCCATCAGCAGGCCGATCTGCAGGTAGGGGCGTTCAAGCACCTGCTGGAAATAGAAGGGCAGCGCCACGTACGAGGCCATCTGCGCGGCGAAGGTACAGGCCGAGGCGGCCACGGCGTACGCCACCGCCTGGATGCGCAACAGGTCCACCGGCACCAGCGGCGCCGTCTGGCCGCTGGCGCGCCGCACCAGCAGCCAGCCGATGGCCACGGCCACGGCGATCATCCCGATGCCGCGCAGCACGTCGTGCCCCAGCAGGTCCACGCCGGAAATGAAAATGCCCAGCGTCAGCATGGCCAGCAGCGCGCTCAGCCAATCCAGCGGCATCTTGTTGCGCGGCACCTCGGGCAGGAAACGCAGGCCGCACATGATGACGATGCCGATGGACAGGTTGACGGCGAAAATCCAGCGCCACGACGCCACCGACAGGATCAGCGAACCCAGCGTCGGCCCCAGCACCGACATGACGGCCACCGTCGTGGCGTTGATGCTGATGCCGCGGCCCAGCATGCGCAGGGGGTAGATGTTGCGCACCAGCCCGCCGAACATGCACATCAGCGTCGCCGCCCCCACGCCCTGGCAGACCCGCGCCAGCGTCAGGTGCCATAGCTGCCCGGCGAAGACACAGGCCAGCGACGACAGGGTGAACAGCAGCAGGCCGAAGGTGAACATGCGCCGGAAGCCCACGCGCTCGGCCAGCGCCGACATGGGCAGCAGCATGACCACCACCGCGACGTTATAGGCGTTGATCACCCACACGGCATCGGAAGGCGCGGCATTCAGGTCGCGCGCGATCGTCGGCAGCGCCACGTTGGCGATGGTGGCATCGAGCACCGCCAGGCTCATGCCGGTCAGGACCGTGGCGGCGGCCCAATACCGGCGCGGCGTGGGCAGCCCGTCGGGCGGCGAGTTGCGGGAGCCGCACCGGGCGGCGGACGCATCCTCGCCGATCACGATTTCTTGACCGGGCGCTTCCAGCCTTCGATGGTGCTCTGGCGCGCCCGCGAAATCGTCAACTGCCCGGCCGGCGCATCCTTGGTGAGCGTCGTGCCGGCCCCCAGGGTCGCGCCCTTGCCCACCCGAACCGGGGCCACCAGCTGGGTATCGGAACCGATGAAGGCATCGTCCTCGATCACCGTGCGATGCTTGTTCACGCCGTCGTAGTTGCAGGTGATCGTGCCCGCGCCGACATTGACGCGCGCACCGATGTCGGCATCGCCGATATAGGCCAGGTGGTTGGCCTTGCTATCGGCCTGCAGCACGCTGTTCTTGATCTCGACGAAGTTGCCCACATGCGAGCGCTCGCCCAGGTCGGCGCCGGGACGCAGCCGCGCATACGGGCCGACCACGGCTTCCTGGCCCACCTTGGCCTGCTGCAGGTGCGAGTATGCCTCGATGCGCGCGCCGGCCTGCACGGCCACGTCGCGCAGCACGCAGTGCGGGCCCACCCGCACGCCGTCGCCCAGCGTAACCGTACCCTCGAACACGCACCCCACGTCGATGAACACGTCGCGGCCACAGCTCAGCGTGCCGCGCACGTCGAAGCGGGCCGGATCGGCCAGGGTGACGCCGGCCTCCAGCTGGCGGCGCGCCAGCTCGCTTTGCCAGGCGCGCTCCAGCTGGGCCTGCTGCACGCGGCTGTTCACGCCCAGGGTCTCCCAGCTGGCGCCAGGCTGCGCGGCGCCCACCGGCACGCCGTCGCCCACCGCCAGGCCGATCACGTCGGTCAGGTAGTACTCGCCCTGGGCGTTGTCATTGGTGATGCGGCCCAGCCAGTCCTTCAGGCGCGCCGTGGGCGCGGCCAGGATGCCGGTGTTGACTTCCTTGATGGCGCGCTCGGCCTCGCTGGCGTCCTTGTGCTCGACGATGCGGCACACCTGGCCCTGCGCATCGCGCACGATGCGGCCGTAGCCGGTCGAATCGGCCAGCACCTCGGTCAGCACGGCGACGCCGCGGCCGCGCGCCTGCAGCAGGTTCTGCAAGGTGGCCGGCTGCACCAGCGGCACGTCGCCATAGAGCACCAGGGTGACGTCGTCCTCGCCATCGCCTTCCAGCAATTGCGGCACCGCCTGCTGCACGGCATGGCCGGTGCCATGCTGCGGCTGCTGCAGCGCGAACTGCAGGCCGGGCAGGCCCTCGAAGGCCGCCTTGACGCGATCGGCGCCGTGTCCGACCACCACGATGATGCGCGCCGGCTGCAACTGCCGCGCGCTGCCGATGACGTGATCGAGCATGGGCCGGCCGGCCAGGGTATGCAGCACCTTGGGAAGATCGGACTGCATGCGCTTGCCCAGTCCGGCGGCGAGTATCACTACATTAAGCATAGAAATCTGAGATATCCAAAGTCAGTAAACGCGAAGGTTCGATAAGCTCGACGATTCCAGGGCGTGCCGGCGCGCTACGGCTTGTCCGCCGCGCCCTTGGCGGGCGCCCGCTTGCGCGGCGCCCGCGGCTTGGCGGCGCTCTTGCGCGCCGCCTTGGGCTTGCCGGCGGCGGCGGGCGGGGCATCCGCCGCGCCCGGCGGCGGCGTTTCGCCCGCCGGGGCCTGCATCGACGCGGCCGTGGCCGCGGCCAGGTTGTTGAATTGCTGCTGCATCAGGTCCCACCAGGCCTGCGACGCCGACTGGGCCGCCGCGTTGATGGAGGGAGGAACGGCGCCAGCTTCCGCAGCCGGCGCGGCGGCCTGACCACCCGCTTGGCCGGTCGGCGCGCCGCCGCCCTGCGGCGCCGGCTTCAGGCCCAGCGCCACTTCCAGCGGCGAAGCGCCGCCCGCGGCCTCGTCGGCGCCGACCGACGACACGCTGTCGACGAACGAGCGCAAGGTGGCAATGGTGGCACGCTGCACCTCCAGCCCCTGGATCGAGCTCGACAGCATCGACAGGTTCAGGCGCAGCCAGTTCTCGACGCTGCGCAGTTCGTTGATCCGGCGGTCGAGGTCTTCCAGGTTCATGGGCACCGCCATGGGCAAGGCCTGGGTCAGGCCGCCCGGGCCCGCCAGCCCGGCCCACGCCTGGCGCATCATTTCCATGCTCGCCAACAGGGGATTGCCGGACAGATCCGAATTCTGGCCCATCCCGGGCAGCACGAACGGATTGGTGTGCGAGTCGCTCATTCGGTCTCCTGCGATGGCTGGGGCGCGCCGGCCCGTTATCGACATGCGGCGGGCCGGTATGCGACCCGCATTATCGCTGCCCGATATTACGCTCGATTCCAGCCCCTGCCAAAACGCCGGATGACCTACGCCGCTGGCCGCAAGTCTGCCACGGAACGGCCGCTCGCCATGCTGCGAATTCTTTGCACCTGTATCCGGGCGCGCCGGCCGCGCGCTCAACCCGGCAGCAGCTGGTCGTTCTCGACCCGCACCCGGTCGCCCGAGGCGAACGCGAAGGGCTGGGCGCTGCGGAACTGGCGCCGGCTGCCATCGCTCATGCGCACGGTCAGCTCATAATGCGTCACCGTCTGTTGCTCACGGATATTGCGCTCGACTTCACGGCCAGCCAGCGCGCCGCCCACCGCGCCCAGCACGGTCAGGGCGTCGCGCCCGTGGCCGCCGCCGAACTGGTTGCCCACCACGCCGCCGACCACGCCGCCGGCGACCGTGCCGATCAGATGGTTGCTGTCATCGCGCACCGGCACCTGCACGGTGCGGATGCCCTCGACCACGCCGCAGGTGGCACAGGCCGGCGCGCCCGCCTGGGCGGGCTGCTGGGCAGGTTGCGCCGATTGGGCCGGCTTCTGGGCCTGCTTGGGCGCCTGCTGCGGCGCGGAAGCCACATTGGCGGCCTCCGGCCCGGCCAGCGCGGCCTCTTGCGCCGAGGCGGCCGCCTGCGGCGACGACCCGGCCGACAGGTTGGGCAAGACCCCCGTCATGGCCGCCACGGCGACGGCGCTGAGAATGATGACGGAAACGGCCGCGGCGCCCAGCAACGGGTGCAGCCTGCGCCTGGGCGCGGATTCTGAGGGACGATTCATGTCGGTTCTCCGGCAACAACTACGGCCCGTTGTATAGCACCGCCGCCGCGTTTCCGCGTATTGCGATGGTGACCCTTTGCAAAGAATACGCCATTCGCCGCGCTGGCAATTCTGGGACAATGCCACGATGGATACGCCGATCACCCTGCCCGAGCTGGAACAAGCCATCAACTACTGGCGCCACCGCGCGCCCTCGCAGGGCGACGAGTCCCGCCTTTGCGCCCAGGCCGCCGCGCTAGCCACCCCCTATGCGCTGATGATCATCGGCCATCGCCGCGACATCACCCCCGCCGAGCTGAGCCAAGCCGCCCGCGCCGCCTACCAGGCGTGGCTGGACAGCCGGAAATAAGGCGCGCGGCCGGGCGCTTTGGGCGTCCACGGGTATCGGCCCCCCCATGCGGGGACAGATACCGTCTTGGCAGTCAACCGTTCATGACGTAGCGCGGTGTGCCTGTCCCAGTGGGGACAGGCACACCCTGCCACAGATGTCAGTCCTCATGCGGGGATGGACACCCCGCGTCTACAGCAAGGCCTTGATGTCGTGCGCCAGCGCTTCGGCGCCGGCGGTATTGGTGGCCAGTACGCGCGATTCGCCCTTGCCGTCGAACAGGTAGAAGGCGGCGGTATGGTCCATGGTGTAGTTGGCCCCGTCCTGGGTCGGGACCTTGGCGTAATAGGCCTTGAACGACGCGGCGGCCTGCTTGATCTGCTCGGGCGTGCCGGTCAGGCCCAGGAAGCGCGGATCGAACGTCGTCACGTACTGCTTGAGTATTTCGGGCGTGTCGCGCTCGGGGTCCACGGTGACCAGCAGCACCTGCACGCGGTCGGCGTCCGGCCCGAGCTGCTTCATGACCTGCGACAGCTCGGCCAGCGAGGTCGGGCAGACGTCGGGACACTGGGTGAAACCGAAGAACACCACCACCGCCTTGCCGGCGAAGTCCTGCAGGGTGCGCGGCTTGCCGTTGTGGTCGACCAGCGCCAGCTTCTTGCCCAGTTGCGTGCCGGTGATATCGCTGCCCTTGAAGGCCGGCGCGCTTTCGCCGCAGGCGGCCAGCAGCGCGGCCACGCCCATCGCGGCTACGGCTTGCAGCGCACGGCGGCGTGCGGAAGTAAAGGCGAACATCGAAACAACCCTCCTACAGTCAGCGCAGCAGGCCGACCCAGTGATCGATCAGCAGCGCGCCGAACAGCAGCGCCAGGTACAGGATCGAGAAGCGGAACAGGCGGCGCGCCAGCGCATCGCTGTATTCGCGATACAGGCGCCAGGCATACCAGACGAACATGCCGCCCAGGGCCAGCGCGCTGGCCAGGTACAGCGCGCCGCTCATGCGGATGGCGTACGGCAGCAAGGTGGTGGCGAGCAGGGCGAAGCTGTAGAGCAGGATATGCAGCCGCGTGAATTGCTGGCCGTGCGTCACCGGCAGCATGGGCAGGCCGGCCTTGATGTAGTCGTTGTTGCGGTACAGCGCCAGCGCCCAGAAATGCGGCGGGGTCCAGATGAAGATGATGAGCACCAGGACCCAGGCCTCGGCCGGCACGGAATCGGCCACCGCGGCCCAGCCCAGGGCCGGCGGCATGGCGCCCGACAGGCCGCCGATCACGATGTTCTGCGGCGTGCGCGGCTTGAGGATGACGGTGTAGATGATGGCGTAGCCGACGAAGGTGGCGAAGGTCAGCCACATGGTCAGCGGGTTGACCAGGTGGTACAGCACCAGCATGCCCGCGCCGCCCAGCAGGCCCGACAGGCTCAGCACCTGGATGTCGGAGATGGTGCCGCGCGCCGTCGCGCGCCGCGCGGTGCGCAGCATGCGGGCGTCGACCTCCTGCTCGATCAGGCAGTTGATGGCGAATGCCGCGGCGGCCAGCAGCCAGATGCCCAGGGTGCCAAACACCACGTGGCTCAGATCCGGCATGCCAGGCGCGGCCAGGAACATACCGATCACCGCGCAGAATACCGCCAGCTGCGTGACACGCGGCTTGGTCAGGACGAGGTATTGGCGCAGCAATCCGGTTTGGGGGGCAGCAAGACTGGACATGGTCGCTATTCTAAACGCGATCGAATTGGGGCCGGACCACCCCGGCGGCTTGCGGCGCGTCGGCCAGGCGCACCAGGATGACCACGGCGGCCAGGGTCAGCCCGGCCGCCCCGCCATTGTGCAACACCGCGATCAGCAGCGGCCACTGGAAGAAGATGGTGGTCAGCCCGGTGAACAGCTGGGCCGCCAGCAGCGCCAGCATCAGCGTGGCCGGCCCGCGCAGGCCCGGCTCGCCGCGCAGGCGCCAGGCCAGCACGCCGACGTAGGCGAACACCACGAAAGCGAAATTGCGATGCGTCCAGTGGATGGCGGTCAGCGCGTGCTGGGAAATCATTTCCCCCGAGGGCAGCTCGCCCAACGCGCGAATCAGCGAAAAACCGCCATGGAAATCCATCTCCGGCAGCAACTGGCCATGGCAAGTCGGGAAGTCCATGCAGGCCAGCGCCGCGTAATTGGTGCTGACCCAGCCGCCCAGGGTGATCTGCGCCAGCAGCAGCAGAAACCCGACCGTCATCCACGGCCGCCAGCGCCGTGCCTGCGGCGACAGGGGCGCGTGCGGCCGTTCGCGCGCCGACAGCCAGGTCATCAGCGACAGCACCAGCAGGCCGAACACCAGGTGCGCGGTCACCACCACCGGCATCAGCTTGTGGGTCACCGTCCAGGCGCCGAACGCGCCCTGCACGCACACCGCGATCAGCGCGCCGACGGCCAGGGCCGGCGAGCGGCCCAGCTCGCGCCGGTAGCGCCAGGCCATCCAGACGATGGCGATGATCAGCATGCCCAGGAAGGCGCCGACGTAGCGGTGGATCATCTCGATCCAGGCCTTGGACAGAGTGACCGGCCCGAACGGCATGCTGCTGGCGGCCTGATGGATGTCGGACATGGCGCCCAATGGAGTCACGCTGCCGTAACAGCCCGGCCAGTCGGGGCAACCCAGCCCGGAATCGGTCAGGCGCACGAAGGCGCCGAACATGATGAGGTCCAGCGTCAGGAACCAGGTGAAGAAGACGAGTTTGCGATAGCGCTGCTTGGTGCGGTCCATGGTCAGCCGATGCGCGAGTTGTACAGAAGCCTGCTGATGTCTTTGCGCACCTTGACGCCATCGACGTCGGGAGGGAACTGCAACATCAGGTTGCCCAGCGGGTCGATGACCCACATGGGCCCGAGCAGGGCCGCCGGCGCGGCGGCGTCCTGCCCCAGCAGATAGCGACCCAGCTGTTCGGGACGGGCGCGCAGCATCAGGGTGCCGCGATAGGCGTCCAGCACTTTCTGCGGCACCTCCCCGTCGTCGGTGATGAACCAGACGCGCTGCACGCGGTCGACGTTCTTGCCCTGGCTGGCGTGGCTGTTGCGGGTGATGAACAGCTTGCGGGCGCAAGATTCGGGGCAGGCGGCCTGGTCGGCCACGCCCAGCAGCCACTTGCCCTTGAGCCCGGCGGGGTCGAACGGCTTGCCGTCCAGGGTGGTCAGCTGCAGCTGCTGCGCCGTCGGCATGGGCCGCTGCGGCTGCACCAGCGTGCCGTAGTTGCTGCTGTCCTCGGGCCACCACTGGGGATTGTTGTACACGATGACGGCCGCCAGCACGGGGGCCAGCGCGCACAGGAACACCAGCACCAGGGGCAGCATCGAGCGCTTGGGCGCGGAAGGAGCAAAAGAGCGGGCCACGTATGTTTTCCTGTATCGGGAGGGATCAAGCCTGGCGCCGGCGCCGCCAGGCGCGCGCGGCCACGACCAGCCAGGCGATGGCGGCGATGCCGGCAAACGCGAACCATTGCATGGCATAGCCGATGTTCTGGTTGTAATCGACCGAGGGCTGCGGCCAGTCGCGCGCCAGGCCGTCGTTGTGCTCGCCGGTCTGCATCAGCACCGTCGGCAGCAGCGTCAGGCCGCTGGCGCGCGCGTAGTCGTCGAGCTGCAGGTTCTGCACCACCGGCGGCAGCGCCCCGGATGCCGGCAAGGTGTCGGGCAGCTTGCCGGCGCGCGCGTCGCCGAACGACCACAATTCGAACAACCTGGGCACGCGCGGCATCAGTTCGCCGGTGACCGCCTGCGGGCCGGCCGGCGGCGCCGGCACCGAAAGCGTCTGGCCGGCGCCCAGCGCGCGCGGCAGCCAGCCGCGCAACACCAGCACGGCCGCCCCGCCGGCGTGCAGCCGCAGCGGCGTGGCCAGCCAGTAACCGGGCCGCCCGCCATGGTTGCGATTCTCCAGCAGTACACTGAACTGCGGCAGCCATTGGCCCTCGGCGCTGGCGGCGCGCCATGCGGTCAGCTGCGGCGCCGGCGTATCGGGCGCCAGGGGCAGCGGCGCCAGCGCGCGCCCGCCCTCGATGGCGGCCAGCACGGCGCGGCGCTCGTCGGCGCGATGCAGCTGCCAGCGTCCCAACGATGCGAGAATGGCGGCCGCGATACCCAACAGCAACAAGGCTGCCAAGGTCAATTTCCACGAGTGCGGTCGAGCCATGTCTGCAATAATTTCCGTTTTGCGCCGGAGGCCTGCATGCGCGTCATAGTCATAGTGGCCTTCATCGGTATTCTCGCCAGCCTGGCATCCGCCCTGGTCTACCTGATGAAGGACAAAGGCAGTACCAACCGCACGGTCAATGCGCTGACGGTGCGCATCGGGCTGTCGGTTGCCCTGTTCCTGTTCGTGCTGCTGGCCCATCACCTGGGCTGGATAGAAAGCACGGGATTGAGATAGCGCACGGCGGCGCGAGTTCCCGCGGCCGCGCCCTGCATGATAGCCCTGCCGGCGAACGAATGCCCCCTTGCGGGGGCATTCGTCGTCAAGGCTCGCTGCGGCGGCGGGTCTAGAACCAGTACACGAACAGGTACAGGCCCAGCCACACCACGTCGACGAAGTGCCAGTACCAGGCCGCGCCCTCGAAGCCGAAATGGTTGTCGGCGGTGAAGTGGCCGCGGATCAGGCGGATCAGGATCACGGTCAGCATGGTGGCGCCCACGATCACGTGAAAGCCGTGAAAGCCCGTCAGCATGTAGAACAGCGACCCATACGCGCCCGAATTGAACTTCAGGTTCAGGTCGGCATAGGCATGGATGTACTCGGCGGCCTGACAGGCCACGAAGATGAAGCCCAGCGTCACCGTCGCGAACAGCCAGAAGATGGCCTTGCCGCGCAGGTTCTCGCGCAGCGCGTGGTGCGCGATGGTCAGCGTCACGCCCGAGGACAGCAGCAGGGCGGTGTTGATGGTGGGCAGCCAGAACGGGCCGACCGTCTGGAAGTGCTCGACCACGCCGGCCGGGCCGAAGTTGGGCCAGGTGGCGTTGAAGTCGGGCCACAGCAGCAGCTTGTGGTCCAGGTCACCCAGCCAGGGCGTGGTGATGGTGCGCACATACCAGAGCGCGCCGAAGAAACCGGCGAAGAACATCACTTCCGAGAAGATGAACCAGCTCATCCCCCAGCGGTACGACGCGTCGATACGCTTGCTGTACAAGCCGCTCTCGGACTCCTGGATGGCGTCGCCGAACCAGAAGTACAGGGTGAGGAACAGGCCGATCACGCCGGCCAGCACCACCCACTTGCCCCACACGGCGCCATTGACCCAACCGGCCGCGCCCAGGCCCATGGCCAACAGTGCCAAGGCGGTCCGCACGGGGTGCCCGGAATCTGCAGGCACGTAGTAGTACGGGGCCTCTTTGCCTTGAACCGAGTGGCTCGCACTCATGGTCTTCTCCCTGGGCTCGCACTCATGGTCTTCTCCCTGGTACAGATTGTTGAATTATTGCTTCATGCCAGGCCGGCGACGGCCCAGCGCACGATCGCCACCAGGGCGATCACGAAAATTGCAGCAGCCAGCAGGCCGGCCACGATGACATGCACCGGATTCAGCCTGGCGATGTCGTCCTGGTAGCCCGCACCCTTGCGCACCCCGAAAAAGCCCCACAGCACGGCTTTCATGGTCTGGAAAAAGCTCAGCTTGCGCTGGCTGAGCTTGTGCAGGTCGTCGGTCATGTCATGCCCTCCGTCAGCCCGTCACGCCGGCAAACAGCACGGCGCCGCGGATAAAAGTCCAGACGAACACCGCCGCGACCAGCGCCAACAGGATGAGGGCGACGTTGCGATTGCGGCGGCGTTGTTCAGGAGTCATGTTACTGCCTTGCTACGTAGGGGGTGCGATGACCTTACTTTACTTCGGGCGGGGTTTCAAAGGTATGGAACGGCGCCGGCGACGGCACGGTCCACTCCAGGCCTTCGGCGCCTTCCCAGGGCTTGGCCGAGGCCACTTCGCCCTTGCCGCGGTAGCAGCGCAGCACGGCCCACAGGAAGATCAGCTGCGACAGGCCGAACCAGAACGCGCCGATCGTGGCCAGCTGGTGGAAGGTGGTGAACTGCGCGGCGTAGTCGGCGTAGCGGCGCGGCATGCCGGCCAGGCCCAGGAAGTGCATCGGGAAGAAGGTGATGTTGAACGAAATCATCGACGACCAGAAATGCAGCTTGCCCAGCTTCTCGCTGTACATGCGGCCGGTCCACTTGGGCAGCCAGTAGTACGTGCCGGCGAACAGCGCGAACAGCGAGCCCGCCACCAGCACGTAGTGGAAGTGCGCCACCACGTAGTAGGTGTCGTGCACCTGGATGTCGATCGGCGCGACCGACAGGATCAGGCCGGTGAAGCCGCCGATGGTGAACACGAAGATGAAGCCCACCGAGAACAGCATCGGCGTCTCGAAGGTCATCGAGCCGCGCCACATGGTGGCCACCCAGTTGAACACCTTCACCCCGGTCGGGATCGAGATCAGCATGGTGGCGTACATGAAGTACAGCTGCCCGGTCACCGGCATGCCCGTGGTGAACATGTGGTGCGCCCAGACGATGAACGCCAGAATGGCGATGGCGGCGGTGGCGTACACCATCGACGCATAGCCGAACAGCTGCTTGCGGGCAAAGGCCGGCACGATGGCCGACACGATGCCGAACGCCGGCAGGATCATGATGTAGACCTCGGGGTGCCCGAAGAACCAGAACACGTGCTGGTACAGCACCGGGTCGCCGCCGGCGGCCGCGTTGAAGAAGCCGGTGCCGAAGTGGCGGTCGGTCAGCACCATAGTGATGGCAGCGGCCAGCACCGGCAGCACCGCGATCAGCAGGAACGCGGTGATCAGCCAGGTCCAGCAGAACAGCGGCATCTTCATCAGCGTCATGCCGGGCGCGCGCATGTTCAGCACCGTGACGATGATGTTGATCGCGCCCATGATGGACGAGGCGCCCATGATGTGCAGCGCGAAGATGGCCAGGTCCATGCCGGGGCCCATCTGGGCCGACAGCGGCGCATACAGCGTCCAGCCGGCGGCGGTGGCGCCGCCGGGCACGAAGAACGACACCGTCAGCATGATGCCGGCGACCGGCAGCAGCCAGAAGCTGAAGTTGTTCATGCGGGCGAACGCCATGTCGGAGGCGCCGATCTGCAGCGGGATCATCCAGTTGGCGAAGCCCACGAACGCCGGCATGACGGCGCCGAACACCATGATCAGGCCGTGCATGGTGGTGAACTGGTTGAACAGTTCGGGGCGGAAGAACTGCAGACCGGGCTCGAACAGCTCGGTGCGCAGCAACAGGGCCAGCACGCCGCCTTCCATCAGCATGAAGAACGAGAAGATGAGATACATCGTCCCGATATCTTTGTGGTTGGTAGCGAAAAGCCAGCGGCGCCAGCCGCTCGGCATGGCGTGGTGGTGGTCATCGTGACCGTGGCCGTGGCCCGGCGACACGTGGTCTACAGTGACGCTGCTCATGATGGACTCCTTCCTGCTGATTGCCGGCCTCGGTCCAGGAGGCCGGCAAGGATCTCGATCGAACGTAACGGTGGAAACTGCCAACTACAGGAACAGCAGCGGGGCGCGCTTCAGCGCGCCGCCACCACGTCCTTGGGTTGGACCACCGGGTCCTGGCCCTTGCCTGCATTGCTCCAGGCATTGCGCGTGTAGGTGATGACCGCCGCGACTTCGACATCGTTGAGCTGGCCGCCGAACGCCGCCATGGCGGTGCCGGGCTTGCCCTTGAGCACGGTATTGATCTGCGCGGCCTTGGGGCCCAGCACGACGGGATCGCCGTCAAGCGGAGGGAACGAGCCCGGAATGCCCTTGCCGTTGGCCTGGTGACAGGCCACGCAATTGGCGGCAAACACCTTCTCGCCGCGCGCAACCAGTTCGGCCTGCGTCCATTCCTTGTTGGGATCGTCCGCCGAAGCCGCCATCTTCTTTTTCTGATCGGCGACCCACTTGTCGTACTCGGGCTGCGCCAGCACTTCCACCACGATGGGCATGAAGGCGTGGTCCTTGCCGCACAGTTCGGCGCACTGGCCACGATAGATGCCGGGCTTCTCGGCGCGGAACCAGGCATCGCGCAGGAAGCCGGGGATCGCGCCCTGCTTGACGCCGAAGTCCGGAACCATCCAGGAGTGGATGACGTCGCCGGCGGTCAGCACCACGCGCACCTTCTTGTCGACCGGAACCACCATGTGGTTGTCGACTTCCATCAGGTAGAACTGGCCCTTGGGCTCGCGGTTCTCGATCTGCGCGCGCGGCGTGGACAGGGTGGAGAGGAACTTGATGCCGGCGGCTTCGCCGTCAAGGTACTCGTAGCCCCACTTCCATTGGTAGCCCGTGACCTTGACGGTCACGTCGGCGCTGGAAGTGTCCTTCATGGCGACCACGGTCTTGGTGGCCGGCAGCGCCATGGCGATGACGATGAGGAAAGGAATGACCGTCCACGCGACTTCCACGCCCAGGTGCTCGTGGAAAGTGGCGGCCTTGTGCCCGCGCGACTTCCGGTGCGCCCAGATCGAATAGAACATCACGCCGAACACGCCGATGAAGATCACGATACAGATCGCGAGCATCATCCAATGCAGCCACACGACGTCTCGCGAGATCTGCGTGATGCCTTCGTGCAGGTTTAGCTGATTGACCCTTGGGCCCCCGGGCATGTCTTGCACTTGCGCCGCGGCCGCGCTGCCAATCAGCAGCGCACAAGCGCCCAGTATCCCTCTCCACTTCTTCATGCTTACCTCGAAACACGGCACGATGCCCGTTCCTTGATACGCCGTACAGGCCGTCCTAAAGGCGGGCAAACGCGCGATTTATTAGACGGTAGGGCAAGGCAGGGTAGAAGCAGCCCCGTCGATCCCACTCGAATTCACAAAGAAACCGCGGAATTATAGCGGACGCGCAAACGAATGTAATTTTGCTCACTTGAATTCGTTCCGCAGCGCCCCCATCTGTGCGCCCGCCATCGGGTCCCCGGCGCGCGGCTGAACTAAAATCCATCGCATGCCAGACACTCACTATGCAAGCCAGCAGCGGCTCACGAGGCTGTATGCCGAGCTCGGCCAACGCGCCCAAGCCCTGCCGCCCGACCAGGCCCGGCCGCTCTACATTGCCGGCCATTGTTGCGGCTGGGTCACGCATGCCGCGTGCGACGCCCTGCGCGCCAGCGGCCTGGCCGACCTGCAGCCCGACGCCGACGGCCTGCGCATCGGCGCCGATCTCGCGCCTGGCCCGACGCTGGACGCCTTGCTGGCCCAGGTTGCGCAATCTTTACGCGATGCCCGTTGCCTGCGTGGGTGGCGCGACGAATTGCTGGACGTCTGCGCCGGCGATCTGCGCCTGGGCGCCATCGAGCGCGCCGCGGTGCGGCCGCTGGGGCTCAATACCCGCGCCGTGCACCTGAACGCCTGGACGCCGCAAGGCGAACTGTGGATCGCCCGCCGCGCGATGACGAAGTCCACCGATCCGGGCATGTGGGACACCCTGGTGGGCGGCCTGGCCGGCAGCGGCGAAAACCTGGAAACCGCGCTGGTGCGCGAATGCGGCGAAGAAGCCGGCCTGGATCCGCACCAGCTGGAACAACGCACCCCGCTGCGCACCATCCTGCGCATGCACCGGCGACTGCCCGAGGGCTACCAGGTCGAAGACCTGCTGACCAGCACGTGCGTATTGCCGGCCGACGCACGGCCGGCCAACCGCGACGGCGAAGTCATGGAAATCGCCACCACCAGCGTCGACCACGCCGTACGCCGCATCGAAGCCGGCGAATTCACCCTGGAAGCCGCGCTGGTCATCGTCGAGGACATCATGCAACGCAGAGCCGAAGGCACAACCTGACCCCCGGGTGCCTGTCCCCGCAGGGGGACTGGCACCCGCCGACTTCCCGGTGCCTGTCCCCGCGGGGGGACTGGCACCCGCCGACTTCCCGGTGTGCCTGTCCCCGCAGGGGGACTGGTACCCGCCGACTTCCCGGTGCCTGTCCCCGCGGGGACAGGCACACTGCCGTACGCCATGCCACTCGGCCGCCTACGCCGGCGCCGAATCCTCCGAGGCCGTGCTGGCGGCGGCCGCCGCCGCGGCTTGCGAGTATTGCTTCCACACCTCGATGGCGCGCATGCGCTGCTTGGCAACGGTCTGGATGCGCTCGCGCAGGTGCTCGTCGCGTGCCAGCAGGGCATGGAAATCGCGCGCCGACAGCATCAGCAGCTTGCTGTAGCCCAGCGACGTGACATCGGGCACCAGTTGCTCCTCGCCCAGCAGGGCGAGCTCGCCGAAGAACTCCCCGCTGCCCAGTTCGATGGTGGTGTGGTCGGGCAGATGCACCACCACGGCCCCGGACGCCACGATGCACATCTCCTGGCCATGGCGGCCCTCGGTCAATATATGCTGGTCGGGCAGGGCCAGGCGCGGCTTGAGCAGGCGGCAGATCGCGCGCAGCGAATCCTGGCTCAGGCCCTCGAACAGCGGCACGCGCTTGACCAGTTCGGCCGAGCCCAGCTCGATGTCCAGTGGCGGATGCTTGTCGATGTGCTGCCAGCGGGCTTTCAACTGCGCCATCAAGTCGGCATAGACTTCGCCGCTGATGAGGAACTGTTCCAGCATGTCGCGATAGCGCCGGCGCTCCAGCTCGCGCGCCACCCGGCCCAGGTGGCTTTCCTGCAGCCAGAGCGAATACGACGGGTACTGCAGCGTCAGCGCCTGCAGCGCGTTCTCGATCAGGTCCAGGCGGCGCTGGTGCGCGGCGATGATGCGGTCTGCGGCCTCTTCGCCCAGCAGGGGGGCCACCTGTTCGCGCGCGAACTTCATCAGGTCCCGCGCCACCGACCGCTTGGTCAGCAGGCTGGCGAAACGCTTGCCCAGCTCGCGCGCCAGCCAACCCTGGAAGCCGAACATGTAGTGCGTCCGCAAGGCCATGCGGAACAGCCGCGAATAGCGCACGTCGGCAACGATGCCCGCCTCGAAGCCGGCCAGCCCGCCGGCGCGCACCGCGTCTTCCAGGCGCTCGGCGCGCGCCAGCAGGCCTTCGGCCAGGCGCCAGTCGACGATCTGCGCCTTCAGGATATCGAAGAACATTTCCTCTTCGCGCCGGGCCACGATGGACAGGCCGACCGCCACCCGCTGGTCCAGCGTCATCTGGCCGACCTGCCCGTCGTGCACGCTGGTCAGGCTGGCATCGAACACCGCCCGGATGCGGTCGCGCGCCTCGGGATTGACATGGTCGACCTTGGCGATCTCCTCGGTGCGGCCCTGCAGGTCCTCCAGCGCGGCCGCCAATACCTGGTTGCGGATGGTGCGCTCCACCGGGGACAACTGGTTCAGGCCCAGCATGCGGATCAGCGGACGCAGGCTCACGCCGTTGATCATCAGGGTCATCAGCACGAAACCGGTGGTCGCCACGGCCACGAACTGGCGCGCCTGCTCGGGCACCGAACTCTGCTCGGTCACCGCCAGGGCCAGCGCCAGCGACACGGCGCCGCGCAGGCCGCCCCACCACATGACGCTCTTGTACGGGTTGCTGACCTCGGCGCCGATGCGCGCCACCCGCAGCAGCGGCAGCAGGCCGAACACCACGATGGCGCGCGCGGCCAGGGTGGCGGCGAACACCACCAGCACCAGCAGCAGCTCCTGCCAGTCCGCCTCGGCCATCAGCTTGGGAATCAGCATGGCCGCGAACAGGAAGATCAGCGAATTGGCCCAGAAGCCGAACTGCCCCCAGGCGCTGGACAGGAACTCGAACGTGGTGGGCGACATGCGCGTGCGCCCGGTCGAACCCACCACCAGTCCCGCGATCACGGTGGCCACCACCCCGGACACGCCCAGGTAATGCTCGGAAATGAAGAACGACAGATAAGCCAGCGTCAGCGTCAGGGTGATTTCGGCGGTCGGAAAGCCGCGCAGCCAGGCAAACAGCGCGCATGCCAGGCGCCCCATCAGGAAACCGGCCAACCCGCCGCCCACGAAATGGAAAATGAAATCGTTGAAGACCGCGCCCACCGACAGCTCGCCGCTGCCGCCCAGCGCCGCCAGCAGCACCGAATACAAGGCGATCGAGGCCGCGTCGTTGAACAGGCTCTCGCCCTCGACCAGCGTGGTCAGCCGCTTGGGCGCGCCCACTTCGCGGAAGATGCCCACCACCGCGGCCGGGTCGGTCGTGGCCACGATGGCGCCCAGCAGAAGGCAGACGATCAGGCCATACGACGAAACGGCGTCGACCGCGAAACCCACCACCAGGGTGCACACCACGACCGCCACGATGGCCATCATCAGGATTGGACCGATATCGTCGATCAGCCGGCGCACGTTCATCGACAACGCGGTCTCGAACAGCAGCACCGGCAGGAACACCATCAGGAAGGTTTCGGATGAAATCTCGAAATGCTCGATGGTGTCGAGCAGGTCGCCCAGCACGGGCGGGGCCCAGCCGTGCAAATGCACGCCGATGCCCAGCAGGCAGCCGACCAGCGCCAGCAGCACCGAATAGGGCAGCTTGAGGCGGCCGGCAAGCGGCGGCATGAAACAGACCAGCGTCAGCAGCCCAGCCAGTCCAAACACGAGAAAACCGATATCCATGGGCGCGACTTCTTGTCCTGGCTGCCTTATAAAGAGCAACAAGAATAGCGTTTTTTTCCGGAAAACCGACGCTGGCCGGCGGCCGGGCGCACACTTGGTTACGCGGCCGGCATGGCGCGCCCGGCCTGTGCCGGGAAATTTCGGTATGGTGAAAACCCCGTTTGCCCTGGAGCCATCTTGTCCGATTCCGCCGCCCCCGTTCGCGCCGACGCGCCCGCCGTGCTGGTGCAATTGACCGACATGCACCTGTTCGACGAACCGCATACGGCGATGCTGGGCGTGGATACCGAAGCCAGCCTGCAGGCCGTGCTGCGGCAAGTCGGCGAGGATGGCTTGAACCCCGACGCGCTGCTGCTCACCGGCGACCTGTCGCAGGACGGTTCGCCGGCCTCGTACCAGCGCCTGCACGCCCTGCTGGCGCAGACCGGCTTGCCGGTGCGCTGCCTGCCCGGCAACCATGACGCACCTGCCACGCTGCGGGCGGAACTGGGCGCGTGGAGCGACCCGGTGCTCGACCTGGGCGCCTGGCGCATCGTGCTGCTGGATTCGACGGTGCCCGGCTCCAACGGCGGGCATCTCGCAGACGATCAGCTCGACTTGCTCAGCCGCGCCGCCCGCCTCGCCGGCGACCGCCCGCTGCTGGTGGCCGTGCACCACAACCCGGTGCAAGGCGACCCCGACTGGCACGACACCATGATGCTGGACAACGCGCAATTGCTCTTCCAGCGCCTGCAGCGCCTGCCGCAGGCGCGCGTGCTGCTGTGGGGGCACGTGCACCAGGAATTCGACTGCCGCCGCCACAACCTGCGCATGCTGGCCACGCCGTCGACCTGTTTCCAGTTCGTCGTGCGCGACGGCAAGCATTGCGTGGACGACGCCGCGCCGGGCTATCGCTGGCTGAAGTTGTATGCGGATGGATCGCTGGCGACCGGCGTGCGGCGCCTGGACGGCGACCGGTGGCGCGCCTTGCTGCGCCAGAACGCCGGTTGAACCGGGCCGCCGCGGGCGGCTTGCGCAACGAGCAGGCAAAAAAAAGGTTCATCGCGCAATAGCGTGGAGGGGTTTGGCAAGTTTTCGTATTCTTGACGGCAGGTATTTGCCATCAGGAGTGCAGGGAGATGCTGGATCGCAAGTTGCTGGAGTCGCTGGGAGGCTGGCAGGGCTATGGCGTCGAACGCGTGGAATGGCCCGAAGACCCAGGGCGCACGCTGTCGATCTATTTGAAGCCAACGGCCAAGGTGATGCTGTGCGAGCAGTGCGGCGCGCGGTGTCGCCAGGTGCATGAGACCACGGTTCGACGGGTGCGAGATCTGCCGTTATTCGAGTATCGGGTCGTTCTGCACGTGCCGCGCCGACGCTTGTGGTGTGAGCAATGCGGCGGCCCGCGCCTGGAGCGGCTTGCCTGGCTGGGGCGATATCAACGGGTGACGGATCGGCTGGCGCAGGCCTGCAGCCAATTGCTGCAATCGAGCAACGTGCAGGCGGTGGCGAGGTTCTTCGAGCTGGGTTGGCATACCGTCAAGACGCTGGACAAGGCTCGGCTGCGTGCGTCGGTGCGCGAACCGGATTGGTCCAAGATCGAGTATTTGGCGATGGACGAGTTTGCCCTGCACAAAGGGCATCGCTACGCGACAGTGGTGGTCGATCCGATCGGCAGGCAGGTGCTGTGGATTGGCCCAGGACGCTCACGCGAGACGGCCCGGGCGTTCTTCGAACAATTGCCGCCTGGGGCCGCCCAACGCATCAAGGCCGTTGCCATCGACATGACCACCGCCTACGAGTTGGAGATCCAGGCCCACAGCCCACAGGCGGAGATCGTCTATGACTTGTTCCATGTCGTGGCCAAGTATGGACGAGAGGTCATTGATCGGGTGCGCGTGGATCAGGCCAATCAACTACGCCAGGATCGTCCCGCACGCAGGATCATCAAATCGAGTCGCTGGCTGCTGCTGCGCAACCGTGACAACCTGGATCGGCAGCAGGCCGTCCGGCTCGACGAATTGCTGCAAGCCAACCAGCCGCTGCTGACGGTCTATGTCCTGCGTGACGAACTCAAACGGCTCTGGTTCTACCAAAGACCTGCCTGGGCAAGACAAGCCTGGAACCACTGGTACGAGCAGGCCGAGCAAAGCGGAATAGCCGCCTTGAACACCTTCGCTCAGCGCTTGAAAGGCTATCTGCACGGCATCCTGGCCAGATGCCGACATCCCCTGAACACCAGCATTGTCGAGGGCATCAACAACACTATCAAGGTCATCAAGCGGCGCGCTTACGGCTACCGCGACCAGGAATACTTCTTCCTCAAAATCCGTGCCGCCTTCCCCGGCAATGCGCGATGAACCCAAAAAATGGGGCACCGATATGCTAGGTGCCCCGCAAGCATCCGTCTCATAGGGGAGGGGAAAGAGGAGAAGCCGAGACGGATGACAAGACTGCAACCGTTGGCATGGCCAAGTTCGCGGTCTACGTATGTTTAGGCGCACGAGCGGCGATTTAGTTTCCAGCGTGCCAGGGTGGCGGACAAGTATTTTGTATCTGAACGTATCAAAAATGCGGGGTTCCCCGTCGGGGCCCGCATGTCATGGCGTAGCAGGGTGTGCCTGTCCCAGCGGGGACAGGCACACCCTGCCGCAAGGGCCCCAAAAAAAACAGACCGCCGTAGCGGTCTGTCTTGCATGCGCGGGCGCCGCGTACGGCGTCAGGCGGGGGTCAGCGCACCGCGCATTTTCTTCAGCGCCGCTGCTTCGATCTGGCGCACCCGCTCGGCCGATACGCCGAACTCCTGGGCCAGTTCGTGCAGGGTCAGGCCGCCGTCGTCCTGCAGCCAGCGGGCCTCGATGATGCGGCGCGAACGCGCGTCCAGCGCTTCGAGCGCCCGGCCCAGGCCGGCGCCCTGCAGGTCGTCGTGCGCCATGCGGTCCAGCACGCGGCTCGGCTCTTGCCGGCCCTCATCGGACAGATAGGCGATCGGCGCGAAACTGTCGTCATCGTCGTCCTGGCTTTCCAGCGACAGGTCGCGCCCGGACAGGCGCACTTCCATCTCGCTGACGTCCTCGCGGCGCACATTGAGCTCGCGCGCGATGTGGTCGACCTGCTCGGGATCCAGCGTCTGGCCGTCGGGGCGCATGCTGCGCAGGTTGAAGAACAGCTTGCGCTGCGCCTTGGTGGTGGCCACCTTGACCAGCCGCCAGTTGCGGATGATGAATTCGTGGATTTCGGCCTTGATCCAGTGCACGGCGAACGACACCAGCCGCACCCCGCGCTCGGGGTCGAAGCGCTTGACGGCCTTCATCAGGCCGACATTGCCTTCCTGGATCAGGTCGGCGTGCGGCAGGCCGTAACCCAGGTACTGGCGCGCCACCGACACCACCAGACGCAGGTGCGACACGACCAGTTCGCGCGCGGCCTCGAGGTCGCCTTCGTCGCGCAGGCGGCGCGCGAGCTGGCCTTCCTGTTCGGCGGTCAGGATGGGCAGGCGGTTGACGGCGGAAATGTAGGCATCGATGGTGCCAAGCGCACCCGGGTTGGCCACCGCCAACGCCAGGGCGTTGCCGGAAAGGGCCAACGAACTACTGGGTTGAGTCATGTTTGCGGCCTCCAGGGGAAGGTTGTCTACAGGCATGGAACGATGTTAGCACTCCACGCAATCGAGTGCTAATACGACTGCTGCGCCGCGCCAAAGTTCCGGAATTTCCCAGTACGCAGGATATTTTCCCATGCATCCCTTATTTACCAGCCCAATTGCTTCAGGCGCTCGGCCGTGGCCGCGTCCGCCGGCCGGATGAACAGCGCGCCGCGCGGGTCCAGGTACACCTGGTAGCGCGCGCCGTCGAACATGGGCATATATGCTGCGCTGCCAAACTGGACATCCACGAACGGCAGCCAGTTGGGCACCAGCCGCTTGACCTGGGCCAGGTCCAGCGCCGGCCAGTCGTCCAGGGCATGCACCGAGCGGGGCGCCGAGCGTTCGCGCGCCGTGTCCTGGTAGCGCCCCGACAGGCGCTCCAGCCGGTACAGCGGCGGGACGCCCGCCAGCAGCGCCGGCAGCCGCCAGCGCACCACCTTGGCATCGATCTGCCATTGGTCGCCGTACAGGGTGTAGTCGCGCATCCGCTGGTCGGGGGTGCGCGTGGCCAGCTGGAACTGGCCATCGCCCTGCTGGCGCACCATGACCTCGGCCACCGGCTTGTCGTCGGTCAGGCGGACAAACTGCACCAGCGACAGGGCCAGCAGGCCCGAAACGCCGGCCAGGGCCAGCAGCAGTAGGCCGAACAGCCGGCGCACCGGCCGCAGCCGGAACACGCGGCGGCCGGCCTCGTCGCGCGGGCCGCCGCGTCCGAACAACATGGCCAGGCCCGGCAGCAGCACGATCAGCGCCGCCAGGCCGATCCAGGCAAAAGGAGCAAGAGCGTCGATCACTGGGGTCCTTGCGCGGGCATCCGGGCCGCCCAGTATATAAAGCGGCCCGGGCCCGGCCTGTTACCCCAGCCGCTCGACGTGAAACCGGATGTGATCCTCGATGAAGGTCGAAATGAAGTAATAGCCGTGGTCGTAGCCCTCGTGCCGGCGCAGCGTCAGCGGCTGGCCGGCGTGGCGGCACGCCGCCTCGAACAGCTCGGGACGCAGCTGCTCGACCAGGAAACCATCGGCCAGGCCCTGGTCGACCAGGATGCCTTCCGGATAGGGCTGGCGCAGCGTGCGCATCAATGCGCTGGCGTCATAGGCCTCCCAGGCCTGGCGGTCGGGGCCCAGGTAGCGTTCGAAGGCCTTGTGGCCCCACGGCACCTGGGCAGGCGCGACGACCGGCGCGAAGGCCGAGACCGAGCGGAACTTGTCCGGATTGCGCAGGGCCAGCACCAGGGCGCCATGGCCGCCCATGGAGTGGCCGAAGATGCCCACCCGGCCCGCGTCGCCCGGCAGCTCGCCGGTGACGATGCCATGCAGCTCGTCGACCACGTAGCTGTACATCCGGTAGTGGCTGCGCCACGGCTCGGCGGTGGCATCGAGGTAGAACCCCGCGCCGACGCCGAAGTCCCAGTGCTCGTCCTCGCCCGGGAAGCCGGCGCCGCGCGGGCTGGTGTCCGGCGCCACCAGCATCACGCCGTGCTGGGCGGCCAGGCGCTGCGCGCCGGCCTTGATCATGAAGGTTTCCTCGGTGCAGGTCAGCCCGGCCAGGTAGAACAGCACCGGCACCGGGCCGCGCGCGGCCTGGGGCGGCACGAAGACCGAAAAGCGCATGGGCAGGCCGATCTCCTTCGAGGCATGGCGATAGTAGCGTTGCCAGCCATCGAAGCAGCGATGCTGCGATACGAGTTCCAGGACCGCCATGTCAGTACACCACGACGGAGCGGATGGACTCGCCGCGCTTCATCAGGTCGAAGCCTTCGTTGATGCGGTCCAGGGGCAGGGTGTGCGTGATCAGGTCATCGATGTTGATCTTGCCTTCCATGTACCAGTCGACGATCTTGGGCACGTCGGTGCGGCCGCGCGCGCCGCCGAACGCCGAGCCTTTCCACTCGCGGCCGGTCACCAGCTGGAACGGACGGGTGCTGATTTCCGCTCCGGCCTCGGCCACGCCGATGATGACGGACTGGCCCCAGCCCTTGTGGCAGCACTCCAGCGCCTGGCGCATGACCTTGGTGTTGCCGATGCACTCGAACGAATAGTCCGCGCCGCCGTCGGTCATCTGGATGATGTGGTCGACCACGTTCTCGACTTCGCTCGGGTTGACGAAATGGGTCATGCCGAACTTGCGCGCCATGGCTTCGCGCGCCGGATTGAGGTCCACGCCGATGATCTTGTCGGCGCCCACCATCTTCGCGCCCTGGATGACGTTCAGGCCGATGCCGCCCAGCCCGAACACCACCACATTGGCGCCGGCCTCCACCTTTGCGGTGAACACCACGGCGCCGATACCGGTGGTGACGCCGCAGCCGATATAGCAGATCTTGTCGAACGGAGCGTCGGGGCGCACCTTGGCCAGCGCGATCTCGGGCACCACGATGTGGTTGGCGAAGGTGGACGTGCCCATGTAATGGAACAGGGGCTTGCCGTCGATCGAGAAGCGCGAGGTGCCGTCCGGCATCAGGCCCTTGCCCTGGGTGGTGCGGATGGCCTGGCACAGGTTGGTCTTGCGCGACAGGCAGAATTTGCACTGGCGGCACTCGGGCGTGTAGAGCGGAATGACATGGTCGCCTTTTTTCAGCGTGGTCACGCCCGGCCCCACGTCCATGACCACGCCCGCGCCCTCGTGGCCCAGGATCGCCGGGAAAATTCCCTCCGGATCAGCACCTGACAAAGTGTAATAATCGGTGTGACAGATGCCGGTGGCCTTTATCTCCACCAGGACCTCTCCGGCCTTGGGGCCCTCGAGGTCGACGTCTTCGACCGTCAACGGGGCACCAGCTTTCCAGGCGATAGCGGCTTTCGTCTTCATATATTGCTCCTGATGTCCTAGGGAAACCTGCGGGTATTGATCCTTGACTTCGGATGTTAACCTGCGTGAATCTAGCCTGATCTGTCCACTGGCTTCCCATACAGGCTTGACCGAAGGCGATAGCGGCACTATTTATATAACCGTGGCACTCCATCCAACCCGTTAGTGCGAAGCCCCCAGCTTATGGCCCGTCTGCCCCGCTTGTACGCCCCCGGGCTGCCCCAATTGGTGCAGGCCAATTTCGTCCAGCCGCTGGCGCCGCCCTCGCAGCCGGCGCCGCAAGACATCCTCAACCAGCTGGGAAGCTGGCTGGGCGAGTCGGCCCAGCGCCATCGGGTCGGCGTGCACGCATGGGTGCTGGCCAATGACCGGATCCTGCTGCTGGCCACGCCGGCCGACGAGGAAGGCCTGCCGCGCCTGATGCAGACGCTGGGCCGCAATCTGGCCGCGCGCCTGCGCGGCGGCCGGGTGTTTGCCGGCCGCTACCGCTCCGCGCTGCTCGAGCCGGGCGCCTGGGTGCTGCCATCGCAAGTCTGGCTGGAAACCTACCCGGTGCGCAGCGGCGCCGCCACGGAGCCGGACGGCTGGCCCTGGTCGTCGGCCGGCAGCCACACCGGCAACACCGGCGCGCCCCCGGCGCAATGGCAATCTGATCACGCCGATTACTGGGCCTGCGGCAATACGCCGTTCGACCGCCAGGCCAATTACCGCCGCCTGCTGCACGACGGCCTGTCGCGCGAACAGACGCAACGCATCGAGCAGGCGGTATCGGGCCAATGGGCGCTGGGCAGCCCGGCATTCATCGCCAGCCTGGCCCACACCGCCAGCCGCCGCGTGGCCCCCGGCCAGCGCGGCCGGCCTCGCAAAAAGCCCGCGCCGGCCGCGGCCGACACCCCCGATACCCCCGGTACGGTCCACACACCGACCACGCCGAATACCTCGAACTGAAGCGCCGCCCCGGTCGGGGCGTTGCATGCTGCCCACCCGACCCCTGTGCCGCGTGGGCATTTTGCTGCGCCCGCCGGGCCGGCTCCGTGGCGCAGAAACAATAGGGAACGCATAAAGGCTGAACGGCCTCAAGGGGGAGGCAAGGCCGTGCTTTCCTGGGCATCCGGGCCGGCCGGCGCCGCGATCGGCCATTGCAATTATATGTCCCCAATAATTCCATCTATGAGAAACAATGGATTAAATTAGGGTCATACCCCATATTTTTGGCTTGCATGCGCACATCCTGCGCAGTATTGTCCCTTTGCACTGCAACATTCTCGACGCAGGCAACTGCGGAGCGCGTTATGCCCTATACCAAGTCTTCCGATTCCTGTCGCCCGGTCGCGGCGACCCCCATCGACGCAAGCCGTATCGGCCTGCCCGCCCCCCAGGGCCTGTATCACCCGCACAACGAGCACGACGCCTGTGGCGTCGGCTTCGTGGCCCATATCAAGGGCCGCAAGAGCCACTCCATCATCCAGCAAGGCCTGAAGATCCTGGAAAACCTGGATCACCGCGGCGCCGTGGGCGCCGACAAGCTGATGGGCGACGGCGCCGGCATCCTGATCCAGATTCCCGACGCGCTGTACCGCGACGAACTGGCCCAGCAAGGCATCGTCCTGCCGCCGCCGGGCGAATACGGCGTGGCGATGGTGTTCCTGCCCAAGGAAACCGCCTCGCGCCTGGCCTGTGAACAGGAGCTGGAGCGCTCGGTCCGCGCCGAAGGCCAGATCGTGCTGGGCTGGCGCGACGTGCCGGTGGACGTCGAAATGCCGATGTCGCCCGCGGTGCGCGGCCTCGAACCGGTCATCCGCCAGCTGTTCATCGGCCGCGGCGCCGACGTGATGGTGCCCGACGCGCTGGAACGCAAGCTGTACGTGATCCGCAAGACCGCCAGCCACGCCATCCAGAACATGCGCCTGGCGCACGGCAAGGAATACTTCGTGCCCTCGGCCTCGGTGCGCACCGTGGTCTACAAGGGCCTGCTGCTGGCCGACCAGGTCGGCCGCTACTATCGCGACCTGGCCGATCCGCGCACGGTATCGGCGCTGGCGCTGGTGCACCAGCGCTTCTCGACCAACACGTTCCCCGCCTGGCCGCTGGCCCACCCGTACCGCATGATCGCCCACAACGGCGAAATCAACACGGTCAAGGGCAACTTCAACTGGCTGCGGGCCCGCGAGGGCATGATGCAGTCCGCGGTGCTGGGCGACGACCTGAAGAAGCTGTACCCCATCGTCTACGAAGGCCAGTCCGATACCGCCACGTTCGACAACTGCCTCGAACTGCTGGTGAACTCCGGCTATTCCCTGGCGCACGCCATGATGATGATGATCCCGGAAGCCTGGGAGCAGCACACGCAGATGGACGAAAGCCGGCGCGCCTTCTACGAGTACCACGCCGCCATGATGGAGCCCTGGGACGGGCCGGCCGCGGTCGCCTTCACCGACGGCCGCCAGATCGGCGCCACGCTGGACCGCAACGGCCTGCGTCCGGCGCGCTACCTGATCACCGACGACGACATGGTCATCATGGCGTCCGAGGCGGGCACGCTGTCGATCCCGGAAAACCGCATCGTCAAGAAATGGCGCCTGCAACCGGGCAAGATGTTCCTGATCGACCTGGAGCAGGGCCGCATCATCGACGACGGCGAGATCAAGCTGCAGCTGGCCAACAGCCGCCCGTACCGCCAATGGATCGAACGCCTGCAGGTCAAGCTGGAATCGCTGCCCGCGCCCAGGACCGCCTCGCCGGCCACCCAGACGGCCGTGCCGCTGCTCGACCGCCAGCAGGCGTTCGGCTGGACCCAGGAGGATTTCAAGTTCATCCTCGAACCCATGGCCGCCAGCGGCGAGGAAGTGATCGGCTCGATGGGCAACGATGCCCCGCTGGCCGTGCTGTCGAACCGCTCCAAGCCGTTCTACAACTACTTCCGCCAACTGTTCGCGCAAGTGACCAACCCGCCGATCGACCCGATCCGCGAGCAGATGGTCATGTCGCTGGTCTCGTTCATCGGCCCCAAGCCCAACCTGCTCGACATCAACAACGTCAACCCGCCGCTGCGCCTGGAAGTGACGCAGCCCGTGCTGGATTTCGCCGCCATGGCGCAGATCCGCGACATCGACCAGGTCACCGGCAAGAAATTCCGCAGTTATGAGCTGGACATCACCTATCCGACCGCCTGGGGCTCGGAAGGCATCGAGGCGCGCGTGGCGGCGCTGTGCGCGCGCGCCGTCGACGCGGTGCAAAGCGGCTACAACATCCTGATCGTGTCCGACCGCCTGGTCGACGCCGACCGCGTGGCCATCCCGGCGCTGCTGGCGACCTCGGCGGTGCACCAGCACCTGATCCGCGCCGGCCTGCGCACCAACGCCGGCCTGGTGGTGGAGACCGGCTCGGCGCGCGAAGTGCACCATTTCGCGCTGCTGGGCGGGTACGGCGCCGAAGCCATCCACCCGTACCTGGCGCTGGAGTCGCTGGGCCACCTGGCCGACCCCGACAAGGCGATCAAGAACTACATCAAGGCCATCGGCAAGGGCCTGAACAAGGTGATGTCCAAGATGGGCATCTCCACCTACATGTCGTACTGCGGCGCGCAGATCTTCGAAGCGGTGGGCCTGCAGCGCGCGCTGGTGGACAAGTACTTCACCGGCACCGCCTCCAACATCGAAGGCATCGGCATCTTCCAGGTGGCCGAGGAAGCGCTGCGCATGCATCACGCCGCGTTCGGCAACGACCCGGTGCTGGCCAACGATCTGGATGCGGGCGGCGAGTACGCCTTCCGCATCCGCGGCGAAGAGCACATGTGGACGCCCGACTCCATCGCCAAGCTGCAGCACGCGTCGCGCTCGAACAACTACCGCACCTACAAGGAATACGCGCAGATCATCAACGACCAGAGCCGTCGCCACATGACGCTGCGCGGCCTGTTCGAATTCCGTTTCGACCCGACCCGCGCCATCCCGCTGGACGACGTCGAGCCGGCCAAGGAAATCGTGCGCCGCTTTGCCACCGGCGCGATGTCGCTGGGCTCGATCTCGACCGAGGCCCACTCGGTGCTGGCCGTGGCCATGAACCGCATCGGCGGCAAGTCCAACACCGGCGAGGGCGGCGAGGACGAACTGCGCTACCGCGCCGAGATGCGCTCGGGCGGCAGCGCCATCAAGGACGGCGACACGCTCGCCTCGGTGCTGGGCAACGACCGCGTCGAGGCCGACGTGGCCCTGCGCGCCGGCGACTCGCTGCGTTCGCGCATCAAGCAGGTGGCCTCGGGCCGCTTCGGCGTCAGCGCCGAGTACCTGTCCAGCGCCGACCAGATCCAGATCAAGATGGCCCAGGGCGCCAAGCCCGGCGAAGGCGGCCAGCTGCCGGGCCACAAGGTCTCCGAGTACATCGCCAAGCTGCGCTACTCGGTGCCCGGCGTGGGCCTGATCTCGCCGCCGCCGCACCACGATATCTACTCGATCGAGGACCTGGCCCAGCTCATCCACGACCTGAAGAACGTCAATGCCCGGGCCTCGGTCTCGGTCAAGCTGGTCTCGGAAGTGGGCGTGGGCACTGTGGCCGCCGGCGTGGCCAAGGCCAAGGCCGACCACGTCGTCATCGCCGGCCATGACGGCGGCACCGGCGCCTCGCCGGTCTCGTCCATCAAGCACGCCGGCACGCCCTGGGAGCTGGGCCTGGCCGAAACGCAGCAGACGCTGGTGCTCAACCGCCTGCGGTCGCGCATCCGCGTGCAGGCCGACGGCCAGATGAAGACCGGCCGCGACGTGATCATCGGCGCGCTGCTGGGCGCCGACGAATTCGGCTTCGCGACCGCCCCGCTGGTGGTCGAAGGCTGCATCATGATGCGCAAGTGCCACCTGAACACCTGCCCGGTGGGCGTGGCCACGCAGGATCCGGAACTGCGCAAGAAGTTCCAGGGCAAGCCCGAGCACGTGGTGAACTACTTCTTCTTCGTCGCCGAGGAAGTGCGCGAAATCATGGCCCAGCTGGGCATCCGCAGGTTCGACGACCTGATCGGCCGCACCGACCTGCTGGACATGCGCGCCAGCGTCGAGCACTGGAAAGCGCAAGGCCTGGATTTCTCGCGCGTGTTCCATCGGATCGTCTCGGACGCCGACGTGCGCCAGACCGAAGAGCAGGACCACGGCCTGGCGGGCGCGCTGGACCACCAGCTGATCGAGCGCAGCAAGCCCGCGCTCGAGCGCGGCGAGAAAGTCTCGTTCATCGTGCCGGTGCGCAACCGCAACCGCACCATCGGCGCCATGCTGTCCGGCGCGGTGGCCGCGCGCTACGGTCACGACGGCCTGCCCGACGACACCATCCACATCCAGTGCAACGGCACCGCCGGCCAGAGCTTCGGCGCGTTCCTGGCGCACGGCATCACGATGGACCTGGTGGGCGAAGCCAACGACTACGTGGGCAAGGGCCTGTCGGGCGGCCGCATCGTAGTGCGCTCGCCCAACGACTTCCGCGGCTTCGGCCCGGACCACATCATCGCCGGCAACACCGTGTTGTACGGCGCGCTGTCGGGCGAAGCCTTCTTCAACGGCGTGGCCGGCGAGCGCTTCGCGGTGCGCAATTCGGGCGCGGCCACGGTGGTCGAAGGCACCGGCGACCACGGCTGCGAATACATGACGGGCGGCACCGTCGTGGTGCTGGGCACCACCGGCCGCAACTTCGCCGCCGGCATGTCGGGCGGCGTGGCGTATGTCTGGGATCCGGACCGTACCTTCCGCGAGCGCTGCAACAGCGCCATGGTCGAACTCGAGCCGGTGCTGCCGCACGCCGAGCAGCAATCGGCCAACGAGATCGAATCGTGGCACAGCGCGCAGCGCGGCGGCGAGCGCAGTACCGACGAAACCATTCTGCGCCGCCTGGTCGAAGACCACTTCCGCTATACGGGCAGCTTCCGCGCCCGCGAGATCCTGGGCGACTGGGAAGCGTCGCGCGGCAAGTTCGTCAAGGTCATGCCGACGGAGTATCGCCGCGCATTGGGTGAATTGTGGCGTGCAGCCAACCCGCAACAAATGGCTGCGTGAGGATTAGCATGGGAAAGATCACTGGCTTTATGGAATTCCAGCGCCTGCAGGAGGCCGCCGAGGCCCCGCAGAAGCGCCTCAAGCACTGGCGCGAGTTCGTCCTGCACCTGAACGACGAACAGGCCAAGCAACAGGCGGCGCGCTGCATGGACTGCGGCATCCCGTTCTGCAGCAACGGCTGTCCGGTCAACAACATCATCCCCGACTGGAACGACCTGGTCTACCGGCAGGACTGGCGCCGCGCGCTGGACGTCCTGCACTCGACCAACAACTTCCCCGAATTCACCGGCCGCATCTGCCCCGCGCCGTGCGAGGCCGCCTGTACGCTGAACATCAACAGCGACGCCGTCGGCATCAAGTCGATCGAGCACGCCATCATCGACAAGGGCTGGGCCGAGGGCTGGGTGACGCCGCAGGTACCGGTGCGCAAGACCGGCAAAAAGGTTGCCGTGGTGGGCTCGGGCCCCGCCGGGCTGGCCTGCTCGCAGCAGCTGGCGCGCGCCGGCCATTCGGTCACCCTGTTCGAGAAAAGCGATCGCATCGGCGGGCTGCTGCGTTACGGCATTCCCGACTTCAAGCTGGAGAAGTCGCAGATCGACCGCCGCATCGCGCAGATGGAAGCCGAGGGCGTGGAATTCGCTCCCTCGACCTACATCGGCAACCCGGATGACGCCGCCGCCGATGGGCTGACGGTGCGTACGCCGCAGTCGCTGCTGGCGGACTTCGACGCCGTCGTCATGACCGGCGGCTCGGAAACCCCACGCGACCTGCCGGTGCCGGGCCGCGAGCTGTCCAGCGTGTACTACGCCATGGACTTCCTGCGCCAGCAGAACAAGGCCGTCGCCGGCGATCGCCTGAGCGGCCAGACGCTGGCCAAGGACAAGCACGTGGTCGTGATCGGCGGCGGCGACACCGGGTCGGACTGCGTCGGAACCAGCAACCGCCACGGCGCGGCCTCGGTCACGCAATTCGAACTGCTGCCCCAGCCGCCCGAATGCGAGGACAAGCCCATGGTCTGGCCGTACTGGCCGCTCAAGCTGCGCACCTCGTCCTCGCACGATGAAGGCTGCGAGCGCGACTGGTCGGTGGCCACCAAGGCGTTGGCCGGCAGCGACGGCCAGGTCGAGAAGCTGGTCGGCGTGCGCGTCGAGTGGTTCAAGGACGAAGCCACCGGCCAGATGAAGATGCGCGAGGTCGAAGACTCGGAATTCGAAATCCCGGCCGACCTCGTCCTGCTGGCCATAGGCTTTGTCTCGCCGGTGGCCACGGTGCTCGACGCGTTCGGCGTGGACCGCGACGCGCGTGGCAACGTGCGCGCCAACACCGACGATTACCGAACCAATGTCGACAAGGTGTTCGCCGCCGGCGACATGCGGCGCGGCCAGTCGCTGGTCGTCTGGGCCATACGCGAAGGGCGCCAGTGCGCGCGCTCGGTCGACGAGTACCTGATGGGCGCATCCGAGCTGCCGCGTTGAACGGGAGCCTGTCCCGGCGGGGTGCCTGTCCCGCGTGGGAGCGGCACCTGCGGCAAGAGTGCCTGTCCCAGCGGGGACAGGCACACGCGCAGACGCCGGTCACCATGCGCGGACAGGTAGTCCGATCCCTTGACGTACCGCAAACAACCCGTGCGCGCGGTCCGGCCCGCTTGACCTGGGTCAAGCTGCCGGCGCGGCCGAACTGTCACGATTTCCACACACTCAACGCAGATGGAGATCGTGCATGTACACGCTTTACCGGCAGGGCCGCGCCACCCTTGGCGCCGCACTGCTCGCCGCCGGCCTGCTGGCCGCGCCGGCCCGGGCCCACGAGGCCGGCGACTGGCTGCTCAAGGTCGGCGCCTCGCAGGTCCGCCCCAAATCGAACAACGGCAGCGTCCTGAACGGGTCGGTGGACCTCGACGCCAACAATAGTGTCCGGCCGTCGTTCACCGTCACTTACATGGCCACCCGCAACATCGGCATCGAACTGCTGGCGGCCTGGCCTTTCGAACACGATATCCGCGGCAGCGGCCTGGGCCGCATCGCCAGCACCAAGCAACTGCCGCCCACGCTCAGCGTGCAATGGCACTTCCTGCCGGACAGCACGGTGCAGCCGTATGTCGGCGTCGGCCTGAACTACACCACCTTCTTCGACACCAAGACCCACGGCGCGCTGGAGGGCTCGGACCTCAGGCTGGGCGATTCCTGGGGCCTGGCGGGACAGCTGGGGGTGGACGTCAAGCTGAACGAGCGCTGGTTCCTCAACGCGGACCTGCGCTACATCGACATTTCGTCCAAGGTCAAACTGGACGGCCAGCGCATCGGCACCGCCCGCATCGACCCGTGGGTCGCCACCGTGGCGGTGGGCTACCGCTTCTGAGGCGCCCGCCCCCCGGGCCGGCAGGGGCGCAAGGCATAATGCGGGATTCACGCGACCATGAGACCAACGAGGAGCCCGCGCATGAAATCCTTCCGCCCCCTCGCCGCGGCGCTGCTCGCCGCCGCCACGCTGGCCGCCGCCGGCCCGGCCCGCGCCCAGGCCGACAGCTGGCCCTCCAAGCCCATCACCCTGATCGTGCCGTACGCCCCGGGCGGATTCGCCGACACGCGCGTGCGCCTGCTGGCCCGCAAGCTGGGCGAATCGCTGCAGCAGAGCATCGTGGTCGAGAACAAGGCCGGCGCCGGCGGCGTCATCGGCACCAACCTGGTCGCCAAGGCCGCTCCCGACGGTTACACCATCGGCACCGGGAACCTGGCGCCGATGGCGGTCAACCCCACGCTCATGCCCGCCATCCCCTACGATGCGCAGAAAGACCTGGCCCCGGTCGTGCTGATCGAGAACAGCCCGCTGGTACTCAGCGTGCACAACACGCTGCCGGTCAAGAACCTGCAGGACCTGATCGCGCTGGCCCGGCAGGAACCGGGCAAGCTGACCTTCGGCTCGTCCGGCGTGGGCGGCGCGCACCATCTGTCCGGCGAGATGTTCCGCGAGCAGGCCGGCATCGATATCGTCCATGTCCCCTATAAGGGCGGCAGCCTGGCGGCCACCGACCTGATGGGCGGCCACATCACCATGATGTTCGAAATGGGCTATTCGGCGCTGCCGTCCATCCAGAGCAAGAAAGTCCATCCCATCGCGGTCACCTCGCTCAAGCGGCTGGACGTCCTGCCGGATGTGCCCACCATGGCCGAATCCGGGCTGCCGGGCTTCGAGTCCTACAACTGGCAGGGCATCGTCGCACCGGCCGGCACGCCGGCTCCCATCATTGCCCGCTTAAACGCCGAGTTCAATAAGATCCTGAAAGATCCCGAGATGGTGAAGGCAATTGCCGATATCGGCAGTCAGGCAGGCGGAGGAACGCCTGAAGAATTTGGCGCTTTCATCAAGTCCGAGACGGAAAAATGGGCCAAGGTCATCAAGGCGGGCAATATCTCGCTGCAATGAAGGATAGATGCGTCCCTGATTATATTGACCCATAGGCGGACTTCACTTTCCCATTTGCGCACCAACGGCCGGCGACCATTGCGCTCGCGATACAATGGCCGTTTCGCCCGGCGCGGGCCGCCCGTGGGCGGCCCCCAACCTTTTACCCCTGCCTATGCCCGTTCATACCCGCAATAGCTCGGAACTCGCCCTGTCCCTGGAAGACGTAGCGCTCGGTTATGGCGACTTCACGGTGCTGGACGGCATCTCCATGCAGGTGCACGCTGGGCAGGTCGTGGCGGTGATGGGCGGCTCCGGGTCCGGCAAGACGACGCTGCTGCGCGCGGCCACCGGCCAGATCGTCGCCCAGCGCGGCTCGGTCCAGGCCTTCGGCACCGATGTCGGCAGCGTCAGCCAGGACGGCCTGCAATCCCTGCGCAAGCGCATGGGCGTGCTGTTCCAGCAAGGGGCCCTGTTCACCGACCTCAACGTCTTCGAGAACGTCGCCTTCCCGCTGCGCGAGCACACCGCGCTGGACGAGGCGGAACTCACCGCGCGCGTGCTCGACAAGCTGGACGCGGTGGGCCTGCGCACCGCCGCCCACCTGCGGGTGGCCGAAATCTCCGGCGGCATGGCGCGCCGGGTGGCGCTGGCCCGCGCCGTGGTGCTGGAGCCCGAACTCATCCTGTACGACGAGCCGTTTGCCGGGCTGGATCCGATTTCCATGGGCATCACCGCGCGCCTGATCCGCAGCCTGGCCGACCGCCTCGGCTGCGCCACCGTGCTGATCACCCACGACGTGCAGGAATCCTTCGCGATCGCCGACCAGGTCTACCTGGTCGGGCAGGGCCGGCTGGCCGCGGCCGGCACGCCGCAGCAGCTCGCGGCCTCGCAAGACCCCTACGTCAAACAATTCCTGAACGGCGAGCCGGACGGGCCGGTGGCGTTCCAGTATCCGGAAACGCCGGCCTTCCGTGCCTGGCTCGCACAACAAGAAGGACGCAAGCCATGAGCGCGCACAAGGCGCTGAGCGGCCTGGGCGGCTGGGTGCGCGGCCAGATCGGCGGCATCGGCTATTTCACGCGGTTCCTGGGCGCGCTGCTGGCGCGCAGCGGCATCGCCGTGCGCCGCCCCGGCCTGGTGTCGCAGCAGGTTCACTTCATCGGCAACTATTCGCTGCTGATCATCGCGGTCTCGGGCCTGTTCGTGGGCTTCGTGCTGGGCCTGCAGGGCTACTACACCCTCAACCGCTACGGTTCCGAAGAGGCGCTGGGCCTGCTGGTGGCGCTGTCGCTGGTCCGCGAGCTGGGGCCGGTGGTCACGGCGCTGCTGTTCGCCGGCCGCGCCGGCACCTCGCTGACGGCCGAAATCGGCCTCATGAAGGCCGGCGAGCAACTCTCGGCCATGGAAGTCATGGCCGTGGACCCGATGCGCCGCGTGCTGGTGCCGCGCTTCTGGGGCGGCATCATCGCCATGCCGGTGCTGGCGGCGGTGTTTTCCATGGTCGGCATCCTGGGCGGCTGGATCGTCGGGGTGCTGATGATAGGCGTGGACGCCGGCGCCTTCTGGTCGCAGATGCAAAATGGCGTGGATGTGCTGGACGACGTGCTCAACGGCGTGATCAAGAGCCTCGTGTTCGGCGTGACCGTCACCCTGGTGGCGCTTTACGAAGGCTGGCAGGCCCGGCCGACGCCCGAAGGCGTGGGCCGCGCCACCACCCGCACGGTGGTGGTCGGCTCGCTGGCCGTCCTTGGACTGGACTTCATCCTCACCGCCCTGATGTTTGGCAATTGATACGGATTCATCATGCCACGAGAAAAAACCGATTTCTGGGTAGGGCTTTTCGTGCTGCTGGGCGCGGCCGCCTTGCTGTTCCTGGCGCTGCGCGCGGGCAACCTCAGCACCTTCTCCTTCGCGCCCACCTATCAGCTGACTGCCAATTTCGACAACATCGGCGGGCTGAAGGTGCGCGCGCCGGTCAAGAGCGCCGGCGTGGTGGTCGGACGGGTTTCCAGGATTGCCTTCGACGACAAAACCTTCCAGGCTGTTGTAACCTTTGACCTGGAAACCGCCTACCGATTCCCCACCGATTCGTCGGCCGCCATTCTGACCTCGGGCCTGCTGGGCGAGCAATATGTCGGCCTGGCGCCGGGCGGCGAGGAAGAGGATTTCGCCGAGGGCGGCAAGATCCGCTATACCCAGAGCGCCGTGGTATTGGAACAACTGATCAGCCAGTTCCTGTACGGTACCGCCGAGAAACAGGGCTCCAGCGCAGCGCCGGAAACGGGCGCGGAACCCAAACCTCAGCAATAATCGCTGACACAGACCCGCGGGCGCCGGCCTATCGCAGCCGGCGCCGCGCCCAGAACAACAACGGGCACCGTTGCGTTGCCCCCACAGGTTGACCTTGCCATGACGAAGCACTCTGCCGCTCGAATCGCCACCATCGCCGCCGCAGGCGTCCTGCTGGCCGGCTGCGCAGCGCCCAAGAACCCCGATCCGCGCGATCCCTGGGAAGGCTTCAACCGAGGCGTCTACAAGTTCAACGACACGGTCGACCGCGCGCTGTTCAAGCCGGTGGCCCAGGCCTATACCTTCGTCACCCCGCAGCCGGTGCGCAGCTGCGTGCACAATATGTTCAGCAACGTGGGCGACCTGTGGTCGGCCACCAACAGCTTCCTGCAAGGCCGCGGGCACGATTTCGTCAACACGATCGGCCGCTTCCTGTTCAATACCACCATGGGGATCGGCGGCTGCTTCGACGTCGCGTCGACCACCGGGGCGCGCAAGATCCCCAATGACTTCGGCGTGACGCTGGGCGTCTGGGGCTTCGGCCAGGGGCCGTACCTGGTGCTGCCGATCTGGGGCGCCAGCAGCCTGCGCGACGGCGTCGGCCTGATCGGCGACTGGACCGGCAACCAGGGCGCGACCATCGGCGCGATCGACAACGTGCCGCTGCGCAACTCGCTGTGGGGCCTGGAGGCCGTCGACCTGCGCGCCAGCCTGCTCGATACCACCGACACCGTAGACCGCGTGGCGCTGGATCCCTACAGCTTCGTGCGCGACGCCTACCTGCAGCGCCGCGCCGCCATGGTGCGCGGCACCAAGACGGGCGACGACACGCTGCCCACCTATGAAGACGAGGGCGATGACGACGCGGCCCCCGCCGCGCCGGCCGCCCAGCCGCAGTAAGGCCGGCCACCGCCCGATTCGCAAGGAGATTTCATGCGTTTTTCCATCGTTTCGCTGCTGCATCGACTGTTCCTCGCCGGCGCCCTGGCCCTGGCCGCCGGCGCCCAGGCCGCGCCCGACCCCATGGGCCCGCCCGACAAGTTCGTGCTCGACGCGGCCACCCAGACCATCGACATCCTCAAGAGCGACCAGAACGTCAAGGCCGGCAACCTGGCGCACATCAACCAGGTCGTCGACGCGCATATCCTGCCGTTCGTGAATTTCCAGAAAACCACCCGCCTGGCGGCCGGCCGCTACTGGCGCCAGGCGACCGACACCCAGAAGGCCGAGCTGGCCAAGGCGTTTCGCGGCACCCTGGTGCGGACCTACAGCGGCGCGCTCACCAAGGTCGACAACGGCACCACCATCAAGCTGCTGCCGTTTCGCGGCGACCCCAACGCCGACGACGTCGTGGTCCGTTCGCTGATCAGCCAGAGCAACAGCCAGCCGGTACAGGTCGACTACCGCCTCGAGAAGACGCCGCAGGGCTGGCGCATCTACGACATGAACGTCGAGGGCATCTGGCTGATCGAGAACTATCGCAACCAGTTCGCCCAGCAGATCAACCAGAACGGGATCGACGGCCTGATCCAGGCGCTGAACCAGCGCAACCAGTAAGGCCGCGACGGCAAAACCCCGGCTGGCCAGGGACATTGCCCGGCAACGGCGAGGCCCCCTCTATAATGGGGAATTCGCTCTTTTTTCCGGGCACTTCCCGCTTTATGTCAGCCGTCAGCCTCGAACACGTCTCAAAAATCTACCAGCCGCGCCGGCGCGGCTGGAAGCAGCTTTTCGGCCAGCCGGCCGCCCCGGGCTTCCAGGCGCTCAACGATGTCAGCCTGCAGATCGAGCACGGCGAGTTCTTCGGCCTGCTCGGCCCCAACGGCGCCGGCAAGACCACCCTGATCTCGATCCTGGCCGGCCTGGCGCACGCCACCACCGGCCGCGCCAGCGTGTGCGGCTACGACGTCGTGGCCGACTACAAGACCGCCCGCCGGGCCCTGGGCGTGGTGCCGCAGGAGCTGGTCTACGACCCGTTCTTCACCGTGCGCGAGACGCTGCGTATCCAGTCCGGCTATTTCGGCCTGCGCCGCAACGACGACTGGATCGACGAAATCCTGTTCAACCTGGGCCTGGCCGACAAGGCCGATACCAACATGCGCGCGCTGTCGGGCGGCATGAAGCGCCGCGTGCTGGTGGCGCAGGCCCTGGTGCACCGCCCCCCGGTCATCGTGCTGGACGAGCCGACCGCCGGCGTGGACGTGGACCTGCGCCGCACCCTGTGGGAGTTCATTTCGCGCCTGAACAAGGCCGGCCACACCATCATGCTGACCACGCACTACCTCGAAGAGGCCGAAGCGCTCTGTACGCGCATCGCCATGCTCAAAGGGGGACGCATCGTCGCCCTGGACACCACGCAGGCGCTGCTGGCGCGGGTCGGCGGCGTGGATCTCGAAGACGCGTTCGTGCGCATCATGCACCAGGACGACCCGGCCGAGCCGCGCGCCCTGAACCCGGAAGAGGCCGCATCGTGAGCCAGTCCGATACCTCCGCCGCCAGCCGCCCCCTGGTACAGCCGCGCCTGGACGCCGGCTCGGGCTTTCCGACCCTGCTGCGCAAGGAGCTGCTGCGTTTCTGGAAAGTCAGCTTCCAGACCATCGCCGCGCCGGTCATTACCGCCTTGCTGTACCTGCTGGTGTTCGCCCATGTGCTGGAAGGACGCCTGGTGGTCTATGGCAGCGTGCCGTACACCGCGTTCCTGATCCCCGGCCTCATGATGATGAGCATGCTGCAGAACGCCTTCGCCAACCCGTCCTCGTCGCTGATCCAGAGCCGCGTCACCGGCAACCTGGTGTTCATGCTGCTGCCGCCGCTGTCTCACCGCGAGATTTTCGCCGCCTACGTGCTGGCGGCGGTGGTTCGCGGCATGGCGGTCGAGCTGTGCGTGTGGATCGTGGCGCTGTTCTTCATCCCGCTGCCGCCGCAGAACCTGGCCTGGGTGCTGCTGTTCGCGATGCTGGCCTGCGGCATCATGGGCGTGCTGGGCCTGATCGCCGGGCTGTGGTCCGAGAAATTCGACCAGCTCGCCGCCTTTCAGAACTTCCTGATCATGCCCGCCACCTTCCTGTCCGGCGTGTTCTATTCCATTCACACCCTGCCGCCGTTCTGGCAGGCGGTGTCGCACTGGAACCCCATTTTCTACACGATCGACGGCTTCCGTTACGGCTTCTTCTCGGTGTCCGATGTGTCGCCATGGCATAGCCTGGCGGTCGTGGCCGGCGTCTTCGTCGTGTTGTCGCTCTACGCGCTGCGCCTGCTGGGCAGCGGCTACAAACTCAGGAACTGATGTCCATGCTTCCCACCCCCGAGCAGGTCCGCCAGTACATTGCCGACGGACTCCCGTGCGAACACCTCGACGTGCAGGGCGACGGCTCGCACTTCGACGCGGTGATCGTCAGCGCCGCCTTCGAGGGCAAGCGCCTGATCGCGCGCCACCAGCTGGTCTACGCCGCGCTGGGCGATCGCATGAAGGCGGAGATCCATGCGCTGTCGATGCGCACGCTGACCCCCGCCGAGTACGCCAAGGCAGGAAGCTGATGGACAAACTGCGCATCACCGGCGGCTCGCCCCTGCGTGGGGAAGTCACCGTCTCGGGCGCCAAGAACGCGGCCCTGCCCATCCTGTGCGCCAGCCTGCTCACCGCCGAGCCGCTCGTGCTGGGCAATGTGCCGCAACTGAACGACACCTCGACCACGCTGCGCCTGCTGGGCCGCATGGGCGTGCGCGCCGAACGCGCCGGCGACGGCACCGTCACCCTGCAGGCCGACCAGGTCGACAACCTGGAAGCGCCGTACGAGCTGGTCAAGACCATGCGCGCCTCGATCCTGGTGCTGGGCCCGCTGCTGGCCCGCTTCGGCCAGGCCCGCGTCAGCCTGCCGGGCGGCTGCGCGATCGGCCAGCGGCCGGTCGACCAGCACATCAAGGGGCTGGCGGCGCTGGGCGCCGAGATCGAGATCGAGCACGGCTTCGTGGTGGCGCGCGCCACGCGCCTGAAGGGCGCCTCGATCCGCACCGACATGGTCACCGTCACCGGCACCGAGAACCTGCTGATGGCGGCGGTGCTGGCCGAAGGCCAGACCGTGCTGGAAAATGCCGCGCGCGAACCCGAAGTGGTCGACCTGGCCGAGCTGCTCATCAAGATGGGCGCGCGCATCCAGGGCCACGGCACCGACCGCATCGTCGTCGATGGCGTCGCGCGGCTGCACGGCGCGCGCCACGACGTCATTGCCGACCGCATCGAGGCCGGCACCTTCCTGTGCGCGGTAGGCGCGGCAGGCGGCGACATCACGCTGCGCGGCGCCGCGCCCGACACCATGGGCGCCACGCTGGACAAGCTGGTCGAGGCCGGCCTGACCATCGAAACCGGGCCGGACTGGATCCGCGGCGCCATGCACGGCCGCCCCTGCGCCGTCGGCGCGCGCACGCACGAGTATCCCGGTTTCGCCACCGACATGCAGGCCCAGCTGATGGCGCTGGACACGGTCGCCGACGGCACCGCCGTCATCGTCGAGAACATCTTCGAGAACCGCTACATGCATGTGCAGGAGCTGTGCCGCCTGGGCGCCGACATCGACATCGACGGCCATACCGCCGTCGTGCGCGGGGTCGCCCGGCTGTCCGGCGCCACCGTCATGGCCACCGACCTGCGCGCCTCGGCCAGCCTGGTGATCGCCGGCCTGGCCGCCGAGGGCGAGACCCTGGTCGACCGCATCTACCATCTCGATCGCGGTTACGATCGGATGGAAGTCAAACTGCGCGCCCTGGGCGCGAGCATTCAACGCGTAACTGGCAAGGAAACGGCATGAGCCCCGCCGCCGCCCCCCTGACGCTGGCCCTGTCCAAGGGCCGCATCTTCGAAGAAACCATGCCGCTGCTGGCCGAAGCCGGCATCGAGGTCCCCGAGAACCCGGAAAGCTCGCGCAAGCTGATCCTGCCGACCAGCGACCCGGGCCTGCGCCTGATCATCGTGCGTGCCTCCGACGTGCCTACGTACGTGCAGTACGGGGCGGCCGACCTGGGCATCGCCGGCAAGGACGTGCTGATCGAGCACGCCGCCCAGCAATCGGGGCGCCTGTACCAGCCCATCGACCTGAACATCGCCAAATGCCGCCTGTGCGTGGCGGTGCGCCAGGACTTCGACTACCAGGCGGCCGTGCACCAGGGCGCGCGCCTGCGCGTGGCCACCAAGTACGTGCAGTCGGCGCGCGAGCACTTCGCCGCCAAGGGCGTGCACGTCGACATCATCAAGCTGTATGGCTCGATGGAGCTGGCCCCGCTGGTCGGCCTGGCCGACGCCATCGTCGACCTGGTCTCGACCGGCGGCACGCTGCGCGCCAACGGCCTGGCGGCGGTCGAGGACGTCATGCCGATCTCCTCGCGCCTGATCGTCAACCAGGCCGCGCTCAAGACGCGCGGCGCGCGCCTGCAGCCGCTCATCGACGCCTTCCGGCGCGCCAGCGAACGCATCGCCTGAACCCCGCCGCCCGCGCCGGCGGGCGGCCTTCCTTGCAGTACCATGACGCCATGGCCTTGATCAATCGTCTCGACTCCCGCGATCCCGGGTTCAAAACCGCCCTGTCCCAATTGCTGGCCTTCGAGGCCGAGCAGGACGAATCCATCGACCAGGCCGCCGCCGGCATCCTGGCCGACGTGCGCCGCCGCGGCGACGCCGCGCTGCTCGAATACACCCAGCGCTTCGACCGCCTGGCCGTCGACGACGCCACGGCCCTGGAAATCCCCCAGGCCGATTGGCATGCGGCGCTGGATTCGCTGCCGGCCGCCCAGCGCCAGGCGCTGGAAGCCGCCGCCGCGCGCGTGCGCGCCTATCACGAGCGCCAGCGCGGCGAGACCTGGACCTACACCGAGGCCGACGGCACCATGCTGGGCCAGCAGATCACGGCGCTGGACCGCGTCGGCCTGTACGTGCCCGGCGGCAAGGCCGCCTATCCGTCGTCGGTGCTGATGAACGCCATTCCGGCCAAGGTTGCCGGCGTGCCCGAGCTGATCATGGTCACGCCCACGCCGGACGGCGTGCGCAACCCCATCGTGCTGGCCGCCGCCGCCATCGCCGGCGTGGACCGCGCCTTCGCCATCGGCGGCGCCCAGGCCGTCGGCGCGCTGGCCTACGGCACCGCCACGGTGCCGGCGGTCGACAAGATCGTCGGCCCGGGCAACGCCTATGTCGCCGCCGCCAAGCGGCGCGTCTTCGGCACCGTCGGCATCGACATGATCGCCGGCCCGAGCGAAATCCTGGTGATCTGCGACGGCAAGACGCCGGCCGACTGGATCGCCATGGACCTGTTCTCGCAGGCCGAGCACGACGAACTGGCCCAGTCCATCCTGCTCTGTCCCGACGCCGCCTTCCTGGCCGAGGTCGAGGCCGCCATCGAACGCCTGCTGCCGGGCATGCCGCGCGCCGACATCCTGCGCGTCAGCCTGGCCAACCGCGGCGCGCTCATCCTGGTGCGCGACCTCGAAGAGGCCTGCGCCATCGCCAACGACATCGCCCCCGAACACCTGGAGATCTCCACCGAGCAGCCGCAGCGCTGGACCGCCCTGATCCGCCACGCGGGCGCGATCTTCATGGGCCGCTACAGCTCGGAGGCGCTGGGCGACTACTGCGCCGGCCCCAACCACGTCCTGCCGACCTCGCGCACGGCGCGCTTCTCGTCGCCGCTGGGCGTGTACGACTTCCAGAAGCGCTCCAGCCTGATCCAGGTCTCGCGCGAGGGCGCCCAGACGCTGGGGCGCATCGCCGCCGAACTGGCCCTGGGCGAAGGCCTGCAGGCCCACGCCGCCAGCGCCCAGTACCGGCTCGACCAGCCATGACCGGCGTCGCGGCGCCCGAGCGCATCGCCCGCGCCGTGCGGGCCGACATCCGGGCGCTGACCGCTTATCCGGTGGCCGATGCCGCCGGCTGTATCAAGCTGGACGCGATGGAATGCCCGTACGAGCTGCCCGCCGAGGTGCGCGACGATATCGCCCGGGCCGCCCGCGAGACGCCGCTCAACCGCTATCCGGCCGCCGCCAACCCGGCGCTGCAGGCCCAGGTGCGCCAGGCGTTCGAGGTACCGGCCCAGGCAGGCCTGCTGTTCGGCAACGGCTCGGACGAACTCATCCACCTGATCATCCAGGCCTGTTGCGAGCCCGGCGACACGGTGCTGTCGCCCTGGCCTTCTTTCGTGTATTTCGACATGGCGGCGCGCCTGTCGCACGCCCGTTTCGTCGGCGTGCCGCTGACCGCCGGGCTGGAGCTGGACCTGCCGGCCACCCTGGCCGCCATCGAGGCGCACCAGCCCAAGGTCGTGTTCCTGGCGCTGCCCAACAATCCCACCGGCGGCCTGTGGCCCGACGCGGCGGTGCGCGCCATCCTGGACGCCGCCCCCGGCCTGGTGGTGCTGGACGAGGCCTACCAGCCGTTCGCGGGGCACACCTGGATGCCGCGCATCATGGACGAGCCCAACGCCGTCGTGATGCGCACCGTATCCAAGATCGGCCTGGCCGGCCTGCGTTTCGGCTACCTGGCCGGCCATCCGGCGTGGATCGCCGAATTCGACAAAGTGCGTCCCCCCTACAACATGGACGTGCTCAGCCAGGCGGTGCTGGCGGCAGTATTGCGCCACAAGCCGGTACTCGACGCGCAGGCCGACCGCCTGCACGCCGACCGCCAGCCGCTGGCCGACGGCCTGGCCGCATTGCCCGGCGTCACCGTGTTTCCGAGCGCCGGCAACTTCGTACTTGCGCGCTTTTGCGGCAAGCTGGACGGCAACGCCGTGCATCTTGCGCTGAAAACGCGCAAAATACTGGTTAGAAACTTCTCGAATGCTCACCCGCTGCTGGCCGACTGCCTGCGTATCTCCGTAGGCACGCCTACCGAGAACGCGGCGGTCCTGTCAGCGCTGCAAGACATCCTGAGTGCTTAACATGCGTACCGCTGAAATTACCCGCAACACCAATGAAACGCGCATCCGCGTGGCCGTCAACCTGGATGGCACCGGCAAGCAGACCATCGACACCGGCGTGCCGTTCCTGGACCACATGCTGGACCAGATCGCCCGCCATGGCCTGATCGACCTGGACATCAAGGCCGACGGCGACCTGCACATCGACGCCCACCACACGGTCGAGGACGTCGGCATCACGCTGGGCATGGCCATCGCCAAGGCGGTCGGCAGCAAGGCCGGCCTGCGCCGCTACGGCCACGCCTACGTGCCGCTGGACGAGGCGCTGTCGCGCGTGGTGATCGATTTCTCGGGCCGTCCGGGCCTCGAGTACCACATCGACTTCACGCGCGCGCGCATCGGCGACTTCGATGTGGACCTGACCCGGGAGTTCTTCCAGGGCCTGGTCAATCACGCCCTGATGACCCTGCACATCGACAACCTGCGCGGCTTCAACGCCCACCACCAATGCGAAACGGTGTTCAAGGCCTTCGGCCGCGCGCTGCGCATGGCCCTGGAGGTCGATCCCCGCATGGGCGATGCCGTGCCGTCCACCAAGGGCGTGCTGTAACGCCCCGTACCCGCACCAGGCAGACACACTCGTGAGCACCATTGCCATTGTCGATTACGGAATGGGCAACTTCCATTCCGTCGCCCGCGCGCTGCAACATGCCGCGCCCGACGCCGACATCCGGATCTGTAACCGCCCCGAGCAGATCGACGCGGCCGACCGCGTCGTCTTCCCCGGCCAGGGCGCCATGCCCGACTGCATGCGCACGCTGAACGAATCCGGCCTGCGCGCCGCGGTCGAGCGCGCCGCCGCCAGCAAGCCGCTGATGGGCGTGTGCGTGGGCGAGCAGATGCTGTTCGAGCGCAGCGAGGAAGGCGATACGCCGTGCCTGGGCATCTTCCCGGGCGAGGTGCGCCGCTTCGCCGGCCCGCAGTTCGCCGACCCGGTCGCCGCCGACCAAGCCGCCGCGGCGCCCCCCGCTGCCGCGCGGGAACGCCTGAAAGTCCCGCACATGGGCTGGAACCAAGTGCGGCAAACGCGCTCCCATGCATTGTGGGAGGGCATCCCGGACGGCACGCATTTCTATTTCGTGCACAGTTATTATGCGGCTCCATCCGATCCGGCCCTGACCACCGGCGTCACCGATTACGGGGTCGCCTTTACCTGCGCCGTGGCGGCCGCTAACATTTTCGCGGTGCAGTTCCACCCCGAGAAGAGCGCCGAGCACGGTTTGCGCCTGTACCGCAATTTTGTAGACTGGCAACCGTAAACGCCTGTCGCGACGGCCTTGGGCCGATATTTCCAACGACTTTTTCAACGCTCGCTATCCACCATGCTGCTGATCCCCGCCATCGATCTCAAAGACGGGCGCTGTGTGCGCCTGCGCCAGGGTGACCTGGACGATGCTACGGTGTTCTCCGAAGACCCCGCCGCCATGGCAAGCCACTGGCTCGACCTGGGCGCCCGCCGGCTGCACCTGGTCGACCTGAACGGCGCCGTCGCGGGCAAGCCCAAGAACGAAGCGCCGATCAAGGCCATCCTGCAGGCCGTCGGCGACGACATCCCGGTGCAGATCGGCGGTGGCATCCGCGACCTGGACACCATCGAGCGCTACCTGGACGCCGGCATCTCGTACGTGATCATCGGCACGGCCGCGGTCAAGAACCCGGGGTTCCTGCAGGACGCCTGCGGCGCGTTTCCCGGCCAGATCATCGTCGGCCTGGACGCCCGCGACGGCAAGGTCGCCACCGACGGCTGGAGCAAGCTGACGCGCCACGACGTGCTCGACCTGGCCAAGAAGTTCGAGGACTATGGCTGTGAAGCCATCATCTACACCGACATCGGCCGCGACGGCATGCTCTCGGGCGTGAACGTCGACGCCACGGTGCGGCTGGCGCAGCACGTGCGCATCCCGGTGTTCGCCTCCGGCGGCATTGCCGGCCTGTCCGATATCGAAGCCCTGTGCGCGGTCGAGGACGACGGCGTGGAAGGCGCCATCCTGGGCCGCAGCATCTACGAAGGCGCGCTCGACTTCCAGGCTGCCCAGGCCCGCGCCGACGAACTCGCCAAATGAATGCCAGCCGCATTGCCGCCGCCGGCGCCAGCACGCTGACGCGCCGCATCATCCCCTGCCTCGACGTGACCGCCGGCCGCGTCGTCAAGGGCGTGAACTTCGTCAACCTCACCGATGCCGGCGATCCGGTCGAGATCGCGCGCCGCTACAACGAGCAGGGCGCCGACGAGCTCACCTTCCTCGACATCACCGCCACCAGCGACGGGCACGACCTCATCCTGCCCATCATCGAGCAGGTGGCCTCGCAGGTCTTCATTCCCCTGACGGTGGGCGGCGGCGTGCGCCAGGTCTCCGATGTACAGCGCCTGCTCAATGCCGGCGCCGACAAGATCAGCATCAACAGCGCGGCGGTCGCCAACCCCGAGCTGGTGCGCGCGGCGGCCGACTACCATGGCTCGCAATGCATCGTGGTCGCCATCGACGCGCGCCGCAGCTCGGCCGAGGGCGAACCGGCCCGCTGGGAAGTCTTCACGCACGGCGGCCGCAAGGCCACCGGGCTGGACGCCGTGGCCTGGGCGCGCCGCATGGCCGCCTATGGCGCCGGCGAAATCCTGCTGACCAGCATGGACCGCGACGGCACCAAATCGGGCTTCGACCTGGAGCTCACCCGCGCCGTCTCCGATGCCGTACCCGTGCCCGTCATCGCCTCGGGCGGCGTGGGCAACCTGCAGCACCTGGCCGATGGCGTGACCACCGGCCGCGCCAGCGCCGTGCTGGCCGCCAGCATCTTCCACTTCGGCCAACACACCGTGCGCGAGTGCAAGCAGTACATGGCCGAGCGCGGCATTGCCGTGAGACTGACATGAATACCGAACCCACCTGGATGGCCGAGGTCGTCTTCGACGAGAACGGCCTGATCCCGGCCATCGCCCAGGATGCCGAAACCGGCCAGATCCTGATGGTCGCCTGGATGAACCGCGAAGCGCTGGCCGAGACGGCCGCCACCGGGCGCGCCGTGTACTGGTCGCGCTCGCGCCAGCGCCTGTGGCGCAAGGGCGAAGAGTCCGGCCATGCCCAGGACGTGCACGAACTGCGGCTGGACTGCGACGGCGACGTCATCCTGCTGAAGGTTCACCAGAACGGCGGCATCGCCTGCCACACCGGGCGCGCCAGCTGCTTCTACCGCCGCCTCGAAGGGACCGCCAGCCAGGCCGAGTGGATCACCATCGACCCGGTGCTGAAAGACCCGGAGCTGATCTACAAATGACCACCCCGACCGCCGGCGACGACATCCTGTCGCGCATCGCCGATACCCTGGCCACGCGCCGCCCCGAGGCCGGCGGCGATCCGCAGTCGTCCTACGTCGCGAAGCTGCTGTCCAAGGCGCCCGACGCCTTCCTGAAGAAGATCGGCGAAGAAGCCACCGAGCTGGTCATGGCGGCCAAGGACGGCCAGCCCGACCGCATCATTAGTGAAACCGCTGATCTCTGGTTCCACTGTCTGGTAGCCTTGACCCATTACAATCTGCGACCCGAGGACGTACTGGCCGAGCTGGCGCGCCGCGAGGGATTGTCCGGCCTCGAGGAAAAGGCCCGGCGGCCGCGAGACTGAGCACGGAACCTGACATGAGCGACAACTGTATCTTCTGCAAGATCGCCCGCGGCGAAATCCCGGCCAAGAAAGTGTTCGAGGATGACGAATTCGTCGCCTTCCACGACATCAACCCGGCCGCGCCGGTGCACCTGCTGCTGATCCCGCGCCGCCACGTCGTGTCGCTGCAGGACATCGCCGAGGGCGACGCCGACTGGTTGGGTAGAATGACTGTACTGGCGTCGCGCCTGGCGGCCGGCAACGGCTGCAACCCCGGCCCCGACGGGGGCTTTCGCCTGATGGCCAATTCCGGGGCCGAAGGCGGCCAGGAAGTACCGCATCTGCATTTCCATATTCTGGGTGGTCCGCGTCCCTGGAAAGGCCGCGTGGCTCCCGCCGCATAATTTCGGAGAACCGTCATGGGTAGCTTCAGTATCTGGCATTGGTTGATTGTCCTGGTCATCATCGCGCTGGTGTTCGGCACCAAGAAACTGCGCAACGTCGGCTCGGACCTGGGAAGCGCCGTCAAGGGCTTCAAGGAAGGCATGAAGGACGCCAGCGCCGACAAGCCGGCCGATCAGGTCACGCAGCAACGCGTGTCCGACGACACCATCGACGTGCAGGCCAAAGAGAAAAGCAACTCCTAGTCCCGGCCCGGGACCGGCCCATGACGGCGCCGGTCCTTTCCTATCGTTCCAGTTCTTACAAGCGGCAGCCGCATGTTTGATGTCAGCTTCACAGAGCTGATGGTGATCGGCGTCATTGCGCTGGTCGTCATCGGCCCCGAACGCCTGCCCAAGGTGGCGCGCACCATCGGCCATCTCCTGGGCCGGGCGCAGCGCTATGTCAATGACGTGAAGTCCGATATCCGGCGCGAGATCGAACTCGACGAACTGCGCAAGTTCAAGGACGAAATGGACGAGACCGCGCGGTCGATGCAGACTTCCTTGCGCGAGACCGAGGATACGCTGCGCGACAGCACCCAGGCGCTGCGCGCGGAGCTCGACGACACCGCCCGCGACGCCTCCAAGGCCGTCAACGGCGCCGACGCCCCGGCCGAACCCGCGCCCGCCGTCGCCAGCGACACCGACACCGACACCGACACGCGCAGCATCGCGCCTCCCGCGGCGGCCACGCCCGCCGACAAGACCCCGCCTACCGGTAGCGCAACGTGAGCCAGGACGCCTCCAACGACAATCCCGACCAGCAGCAGGACAGCTTCATCTCGCACCTGGTCGAACTGCGCAGCCGCCTGCTCAAGGCCGCTGGCGCCGTGGTCGCCGTATTCATCGTGCTGTTCCTGTATCCCGGCGCCTCGGCCATCTACGACGTGCTGGCCCAGCCCATGCTGGCTTCGCTGCCCGAAGGCACCCGCATGATCGCCACCGGCGTCATCACGCCGTTCATGGTGCCCGTCAAGGTCACCATGATGGCCGCCTTCGTGGTGGCCCTGCCGGTGGTGCTGTACCAGGCCTGGGCCTTCGTCGCCCCCGGCCTGTACAAGCACGAGAAGCGCCTGGCGCTGCCGCTGATCCTCTCCAGCACGCTGCTGTTCATCATCGGCATGGCGTTCTGCTATTTCTTCGTGTTCCGCACGGTCTTTCACTTCATCGCCACGTTCGCGCCGCAGTCGATCACGCCGGCGCCCGACATCGAGGCCTATCTCAGCTTCGTCATGACGATGTTCATGGCCTTCGGCATCACGTTCGAGGTTCCGGTGGCCGTGGTGCTGCTGGTCAAGACCGGCATCGTCGAAGTGGCCAAGCTGCGCGCCGCGCGCGGCTACGTCGTGGTGGGCGCCTTCGTCATCGCGGCCGTGGTCACCCCGCCCGACGTGGTCAGCCAGTTCATGCTGGCCGTGCCGCTGTGCCTGCTGTACGAGGTAGGCCTGCTGTGCGCGCGCCTGGTCACGCCCAGACGCCGCGGCGAGGAAGAATCCGAAGACGACCAGGCCCTGACCGAGCGGCACTGAGACGGACCGGCCGTGCTCGTGAAAAAGTAGACGGTTTCACGCTTGCCGCGGCCGCCCGGCATGCCTACATTGCCGGCATGAGCCAAGCAGACCGTCTGCGCGCCTTGATGCGATGGCGCGGAATTTCCAGCCAGAACCAATTGGCGCGCATTTCCGGCGTGCCGCAATCCACCATTCACCGCATCCTGGCCCGCGGCGACGCCTATGCGCCCACCCGCGCCACGCTGGAGCGGCTGGCGCGCGCGCTGCACACCACCGTACCCTGGCTCAGCGACGGCATGCTCGGCACCAGCGCCGCGCCCGGGCCCGCGCCGGCCGCCCCCGACGGCAGCCTGGCCGAGCTGCAATCGCTGTGGGCGCGGCTGCCGCGTCCCGCGCGCCGCCATGTGCTGGCCGTCGTGCGGCTGGCGGCGGCCGGCACGGACCGCGGCTAGCCGGCCCGGCTCAGCGTGGCCGGCTGGGACGCACGCCTACCGTCACCTTCAGCTCCACCGGCTTGCCGGCGCGCAGCACGCTGGCCACCGCCTGCTGGCCGGGCTGCAGCGACGCAATCTGGCCCAGCAGGCCACGCGTGTCGATCACCGGCGCGCCGTTGAGCGCCTGCACGATGTCGCCCACCCGCATGCCGGCCTTGCCCGCCGGCCCGTCGCGCATGACGCCCGCGATAATCACGCCGCGCGCCTCGCGCGGCAGCTGGAAGGCCCGCGCCAGTTCGGGCGTCATGTCCTGCGGCTCGATGCCGAACCAGCCGCGCCGCACGGCGCCCGTGCGCACGATGTCTTCCATCACGCGGCGCGCGCTGTCGACCGGGATGGCGAAGCCTATGCCCAGCGAGCCGCCGGTCTCGGAGTAAATGGCCGTATTGATGCCGACCAGGTCGCCATGGGCGTCGATCAGCGCGCCGCCCGAATTGCCGGGATTGATCGCCGCGTCGGTCTGGATGAAATTCTCATAGGTATTGATACCCAGGCCATTGCGCCCCAGCGCCGACACGATGCCCTGCGTAGTGGTCTGGCCCACGCCGAACGGGTTGCCGATGGCCAGCACCACGTCGCCCACCCGCGGCGCGCGCTTGTCGGCAAAGGTCGCGACCGGCAGCTCGCCCAGCTTGCCCGCCAGCTTGAGCACCGCCAGGTCGGTCTCCGGATCCGCGCCCACCACCTTGGCCGCCGCCTGGCGCCCGTCGGCCAGGGCCACCTCGATGGCGTCGGCGGCTTCGACGACGTGATAGTTGGTCAGCACATAGCCCTCGGCGCTGACGATCACCCCCGAGCCCAGGCTGGTGGACGCCTCGCGGCGGCTCAGGCCGGGCACCTGGCCGAACAGCTGGCGCAGCACGGGATCGTCGGGCAGCGGCACCAGCGGCACGTTGACATGCTTGGTGGTGTATACGTTGACCACCGCCGGCGCGGCGCGCGCCACCGCGTCGGCATACGACGCCCCTGCCTGGCCGGACGCGGCCGCCGCGGGCGCGCGCGTGGCCGGCGCCGGACCCGACAGCCGCAGCCAATCGGGGCGCAGGGTGGTGACGACGAATAAAATGGCCAGACTGACTGTCACGGCCTGAGCAAATATCAGCCAAAGACGGCGCATGATTTTCGATAGGGCGAGTAATGAAAACGATCCATATCCGCGAGCTGGCCGACTGGCTGGACGGCGCGCTGCAAGCGGCGCGATTCAAGGACTATTGTCCCAACGGGCTGCAGGTCGAAGGCAAGGCCGAGATCGCGCACATTATCACCGGCGTGACGGCCTCCGAGGCGCTTTTGCGCGCGGCGATCGAGCGCGGCGCCGACGCGGTGCTGGTGCACCACGGCTGGTTCTGGCGCAACGAGGACCGCCGCGTGCTCGGCCCGCGCCGCACCCGCCTGGCGCTGGCGCTGGGCCACGAACTGAACCTGCTGGCCTATCACCTGCCGCTGGATGCCCACCCGCAATGGGGCAACAACGCCCAGCTGGCGCGCGTGCTGGGCCTGCAGGCCGAAACCGGCCCGGACGGCGCGCCGCGCACCTGTGGCGCCGACAACCTGGTGTGGCTGGGCAGCGCGCCCGGCGTGCAGACCGTGGCGCAACTGCAGCAGCGCGTGGCCGAGCGGCTGGGCCGCACGCCGCTGGTGGTGGGCGAGCCGGACCGCCCTGTACGGCGGGTGGCCTGGTGCACCGGCGGCGCGCAGGGCATGCTGGCCGATGCCGTGGACGCCGGCGCCGATGCGTACATCACCGGCGAGGCGTCCGAATCCACCGTGCACCTGGCGCGCGAGACGGGCGTGGCGTTCGTGGGAGCAGGGCACCACGCCACCGAACGCTATGGCGTGCAAGCGCTGGGCGAAGCCGTGGCGCGACAGTTCGGCATCCGGGTCGAATTCATCGATATCGACAACCCGGTCTGAATGGCCGTCCCGCCGCGCATGCCGTCACGACCCCTGCTTGTCCTTGAGCAGGTCGCGGATCTCACGCAGCACGGTGACATCTTCCGGCGGCGCGGCGGGCGCTTCCGGCGCGGCCTCTTCCTTGCGGCGGGCGGAATAGATGGCCTTGACCATCCAGAAGATCACGAACGCCAGCAGGACGAAGTTGATGATGATGGTAATGAAGTTGCCCCAGGCCAGGACGTTGGCGCCGGCCTTGGTCAGGTCGGCGTACATCATCGGGCCGGTATAGCCGTCGGGCATCGACAGCACCAGGAATTTGTTGGAGAAATCGACCGAGCCACCCAGGATGAAGTTGACCAGGGGCATCACCACATCCTTGACCAGCGAGTCGACAATCTTGCCGAACGCCGCGCCGATGATCACACCGACGGCCAGATCGATCGCATTGCCCTTGACCGCGAAATCGCGAAATTCTTTGATAAAACCCGTGGCTTTGCTCATGCGTACTCCTTAAGTAACATGCCCGGCATTAGGCAGGCGCTATAATACGCGGTTGCTATGTTGTTACATGTTCCCACAAAACCGGATGCTGCAAGCCCGATCCTACATGTAGAAAGGGCGCATCAACAAGGATAGAAAGATGAGTCAGGATACGCTGGTGCACGATGATGATGGCGCAGTTGACCCCAACCTGCCACCTGACCCATCGCGCCGTTTTTGGGTAACAACGGCCTGTGCCGTGGGCGGCGTTGCCGGCGTCGCGACCGCAGTGCCGTTCGTGAGTACCTTTGCACCGTCCGAGAAAGCCCGCGCCGCAGGCGCGCCGGTCGAAGTCGACGTGGGCGACCTGGCGCCGGGCCAGATGCGCACCGTCGAGTGGCGCGGCAAGCCGGTCTGGATCATTCGCCGGACCGATGACCAGCTCAAGGGCATCAAGTCGCAGGACGGCCTGATGGCCGACCCCAATTCCGAGCGTCCCGGCTTCACGCCGGCCTACGCCAAGAACGAGTACCGCTCGCGCAAACCCGAGCTCTTTGTCTGTGTCGGCATCTGCACGCACCTGGGCTGTTCGCCCACGGCGCATTTCGAAACGGGTGGCGGGGCAGGCATGCCCGGCAACTGGCAAGGCGGCTTCCTGTGCCCCTGCCACGGTTCCACGTTCGACATGGCCGGCCGCGTCTACAAGGACAAGCCCGCGCCGGACAATCTGGAAGTTCCGCCGTACCAGTACCTGAGCGACACCCGCATCATTGTCGGTGTCGACGAAGACAACAAGGCCTGACGCCCGCGTCGCCTTATCCTGACCTACGCAGAATACGCCACGTATAAAGAGAAGGAGCCGTTTCATGGCTGGCGAGAAAACCGTCGAGACGACAGGCTTGTTGGGCTGGCTGGACCAGCGCTTCCCGGTGACCTCCACCTGGAAGGCGCATCTGTCCGAGTACTACGCCCCGAAGAATTTCAATTTCTGGTATTTCTTTGGCTCCCTGGCACTGCTGGTGCTGGTGATCCAGATCGTGACCGGCATTTTCCTGGTCATGCATTACAAGCCCGATGCCGAACGCGCGTTCCAGTCGGTTGAATACATCATGCGCGAAGTCCCGTGGGGCTGGCTGGTGCGCTACATGCACTCCACCGGCGCCTCGATGTTCTTCGTGGTGGTCTACCTGCACATGCTGCGCGGCCTGTTCTACGGCTCGTACCGCAAGCCGCGCGAGCTGGTGTGGATCTTCGGCGTGGCCATCTTCCTCTGTCTGATGGGCGAGGCCTTCTTCGGCTATCTGCTGCCCTGGGGCCAGATGTCGTACTGGGGCGCCCAGGTGATCGTGAACCTGTTCTCGGCCATCCCGTTCATCGGCCCGGAACTGTCGATCTGGATCCGCGGCGACTACGTCGTGTCCGACGCCACCCTGAACCGCTTCTTCTCGTTCCACGTCATCGCCATCCCGCTGGTGCTGATCGGCCTGGTGGCCGCCCACCTGGTGGCGCTGCACGAGGTCGGCTCGAACAACCCCGACGGCGTCGAGATCAAGAAGGGCCCCAAGGACAAGTACGGCCGCCCCAAGGACGGCATCCCGTTCCACCCGTTCTACACGGTGCACGACATCATGGGCGTGGCGGGCTTCCTGATCATCTTCGCGGCCATCGTGTTCTTCGGCCCCGAGATGGGCGGGTACTTCCTGGAATACAACAACTTCCTCCCGGCCGATCCGCTCAAGACGCCGCCGCACATCGCCCCGGTATGGTATTTCACGCCGTTCTACTCGATGCTGCGCGCCACCACCGACGTGTTCACCTGGGTGCTGGCCGGCGCGGCCATCCTGGGCGCCATCGCGCTGCTGCTGCGCGCCAAGGGCGCCATGCGCATCGTGGCGCCGGTCATCCTGGTGGTGGTCGCGGTCCTGCTGCGCACCATCGACGCCAAGTTCTGGGGCGTGGTGGCCATGGGCGGCGCGGTCGTGATCCTGTTCTTCCTGCCCTGGCTGGACCACTTCCCGGTCAAGTCGATCCGCTACCGGCCGACCTGGCACAAGTGGCTGTACGGCATTTTCATCGTCAACTTCCTGGTGTTGGGCTATCTGGGTACGCAACCGCCTAGCGATGCGTTCAACCTGACCTCGCAGATCGGCACGCTGATCTATCTGGGCTTCTTCTTCCTCATGCCCGTCTGGAGCCGGCTTGGCACGTTCAAGCCCGTCCCCGACCGCGTGACGTTCCATGCCCACTGAGCCAACTATCCATAACGGAATGACCATGATCAAAAAGCTGATTGGTGCCGTCGCGTTGATGCTCACGTGCACCGCCACCCTGGCTGCCGAAGGCGGCTTCCCCCTGGAGAAGGCGCCCGATCGCATCAACGACGTCGCCTCGCTGCAAAACGGCGCCAAGCTGTTCGTCAACTACTGCCTGAACTGCCACAGCGCGCAGTCGATGCGGTACAACAAGCTGCAGGACATCGGCCTGACCGACCAGCAGATCCAGGACAGCCTGCTGTTCACCGGCGACAAGGTCGGCGACCTGATGAAGATCGCCATGACGCCGCAGGACGCCAAGAAGTGGTTCGGCACCACGCCGCCCGACCTCTCGGTGATCGCGCGCGCCAAGTCGGTCAACGCCGGCCCCAGCGGCGCCGACTACCTGTACACCTACCTGCGTACGTTCTACCGCGACACCTCCAAGGCCACCGGCTGGAACAACCTGGCGTTCCCCAACGTGGGCATGCCGCATGCGCTCTGGGATCGCCAGGGCCCGCGCGAGCTGACCACGGTTGCCGTGCACCAGGTCGAAGCCGCCGACGGCACCAGGAACTGGGAGCGCGTCACCACGGTTTATGATGCGCAGGGCTACGCAACCGCCAAGACCGAACCCCTGGCCGATTACCGCGGCCACGGCTCGCTGGAGACCCGATTCAAAGCTGTCAATCCGGCCCAATCCGCCGCCTACGACCAGAACGTGGCCGACCTGACCGCGTTCATGTCCTGGATGGCCGAACCGGTCCAGCTGTACCGCAAGCAGCTTGGCGTCTGGGTTCTGCTGTTCCTGGGCTTGTTCCTGGTGGTGGCCTGGCGCCTTAACGCCGCTTACTGGAAACACGTGCGCTAACCCGCATTGCCCCGCCAGGTCCGAACCCGCGCTGAGTTTCCCGGTAAGGTTCGGCATGTACCGATAGGGCTGTACGCCTATCCCGCCTGGCAATCGGGGCCAGCGCCTGCTAATTTGGCGGCGCTGGCCTTTCGCTTTTCATACAAGGACTTATCGCCATGATGGTGCTCTATTCCGGAACCACCTGCCCGTTCTCGCAACGCTGCCGTTTCGTGCTGTTCGAGAAGGGAATGGATTTCGAAATCCGCGACATCGACCTGTACAACAAACCCGAAGACATTTCGGTCATGAACCCGTACGGTCAAGTGCCCATTCTGGTCGAACGCGACCTGGTGCTGTACGAGTCCAACATCATCAACGAGTACATCGACGAGCGCTTCCCGCACCCGCAGCTGATGCCGGCCGACCCGGTCATGCGCGCGCGCACCCGCCTGTTCCTGTACAACTTCGAGAAAGAGTTGTTCGTGCACGTCTGCGCCCTGGAAGACCGCAGCGCCAAGCCGGACGACAAGAAGATGGTGCAGGCCCGCCAGAGCATCCGCGACCGTCTCGCGCAGCTGGCCCCGATGCTGCTGAAGAACAAGTACATGCTGGGCGATGAATTCTCGATGCTCGACGTGGCCGTGGCCCCGCTGCTGTGGCGCCTGGACCACTACGGCATCGAACTGCCCAAGAACGCCGCGCCCCTGCAGAAGTACGCCGAACGCATCTTCTCGCGCCCGGCCTATATCGAAGCGCTGACGCCTTCCGAAAAAGTCATGCGCCGCTAAAGGAAGTCCATGGGCGAAACTTCGACCAAACCGTACCTGATCCGCGCACTGCACGAGTGGTGCACGGACAACGGCTACACGCCGTACATCACCGTGCAGGTCGACGAGCACACCATGGTGCCCGTCGCCCATGTGCGCGATGGACAGATCACCCTGAACGTCGGCACGCTGGCCACCAACAAGCTGTCGCTGGGCAACGAATTCATCGAATTCCAGGCCCGCTTCAGCGGCGTCACCGAAAACGTCTACGTGCCGGTGGGCGCCGTCAGCGCCATCTACGCGCGCGAAACCGGCGCCGGCATAGGCTTCGAGGTGCAAGCCTACGAAGCGCCCGAGCACGCGGACGCCGCCACCCCGCCGCCCGAGTCGGCCGAGGCCGGCGATGCCGCCGCCTCGCCAGCTGGCGACGATGGCGACGGCGACGAACCCAAGCGGCCGCATCTGACCATCGTCAAGTAGCCTGTCCGAAAGACTGCGGCGCGAAGTTTCACTACAATGCAGTCCCTCGCAAGCGGCCATGCGCCGCTTGCGTCCATGCCGGTGTAGCTCAGTTGGTAGAGCAGCTCACTTGTAATGAGAAGGTCGAGGGTTCGATTCCTTTCACCGGCACCACCACCGGCCATCCGGCCAGCATCCCCGCGGAAACGCCCAGAATCGCGGGCTTTACACCTGCGCCGGACGCATCGCGCCGCACTGCCAGCAAGTCGTGAATTGCGCCTCCAGCCATTCGCCGCAGCCGTCGCAATGCCAGGGCGCGCGCATGCCCGCCTCGGCCGGCCCCTCGATGAGGCGCATCGCGACTTCCCTGTCGCGCTCGTCTTCCAGCCACAGGTCCGGGCCGCACTGGTCCACCGGGATCTCTCCCGCCCCCCCTTGCAGGTACAGGCCGGTCAGGCGGCAGGCAATGCCCGCCTGCCGCAACAGGTTGACCCAATGCTGCCCCAGCATGAGGTCGGGCGCGCGCATCAATCGCATCATGGGTGCCACCTCTACGAAAGCGAAGACGGCACCATCATATCGCCTTGCGCCGCCGTCAGTTCGCGCCCATGTTGCGCGACTGGATGAAGGCGGATTCCTTGCTGAACTGCGCGGCGAGAAAATCCTTGAATGCCTGCGGCGATTCCTGCGGCGCCGCGTGGATGTACGCTTCCTCGAAACGGCGCCGCAGCCCCGGATCCTGCAGGCTTTCGCCGATTTTCCGCGACAGCACCGCCAGGCGGTCGGCGGGCAGTCCGGCCGGGGCCACCAGGCCATACCAGGATGTCGTGCTCAGGTCGGGCAGGCCCAGCTCGTCGAACGTCGGCGTGTCGGGCAGCCGCGACAGCCGGCTCGGCCACGCCACCGCCAGCGCCGTCAGCTTGCCGGCGGCGATATGCGGGCCCAGCAGGGGATAGATGTCCATCATCATGTCCAGCGAACCGCCCAGCAGGTCGGAGGCGGCCGGCCCCGAGCCGCGGTACGGCACGTGCGCGATCCGGCTGCCCAGTTCCTGGTTGAGGTGTTCGAGCATGACGTGGCCGAACGAGCAGGGCCCGGCGGTGCCCAGGTTGTACTGCTCGGAATCTTTCTTGAGCCGTTCGCGGAATGCGGCGAAGTCGGGGGTGCCGAAGCCTTGCCGCACCACCAGGATGTTCGGCATGCTGCCCAGCAACGCAACCGGCGTGAAGCTGCGCAGCGGATCGTACCGGAGATGCTTGTTGCACGACGGATTGACCACGTGGGTCGAGATGGTCGCCAACCCGATGGTGTAGCCGTCGGGCGCGGCCTTGGCGATCGCTTCGGAGCCGATCGCGCCGCCGGCCCCGCCCTTGTTCTCCACGATGACGGTCTGGCCGATCTTCGCGCTCAGCGTCTCGGCGACGATGCGCCCGAGGATGTCGGTCGGTCCGCCCACTTCGAAGGGCACGATCAGCGTGATCGGCCGTTGCGGATAGTCGACGGCCTGGCCCCGCGCGGCTGGCGCGGCCAGCAGCGCGGCCGTGGCCGAAAGCAATAACAGCCTGCCCAGTTTTTTCATGTGTTTCCCCTTGCCTGGTTTGATCGGAATGGCGGCTCAGGCGTCGATCGGCAATTGCGCCTGCATCCAGGCGACGACTTGCGGCACGTACACCTGCTGGCTCGGATGAGCCGGGTCGATCCAGTCGAGATGGCCGGCATCCTCGACGGCAATGAGCTGCTTCGGTTGCGCGGCGCGCTCGTACATGTCGGCCGCATGCTCGAACGGAAATTCATGGTCGTCGCGGGCGTGCACGATAAGCAGCGGGCGTGGCGCGATGCGGTCCACGACGGCGTCGGGCGCGAAATCGTACAGCGCTTCCATGGACTCCAGCGTGATCTCGTCCGGGATGCCCAGCTTGGCCGGGTCGGCGGCGCGCTCGGGGCCGACCGCCGCAACCAGGCTGTCTATCCAGTTCTGGCGCTCGTGTCGCTCGGCGCGCTGCGCATCGGGGCGGCCGAGGATCTCGGTGCGCGGCAGCCGCGCGGACCGGCCCGTCAACACGCGCTCGCGCCGGTCGGCGGCGATCTGCTCCTGGCGCGCGGCCCAGGCTGCGTCGCTCATGCCGACCCGGCCGTAGCGCCCTCCATTGGCCACGCCGATGGCGCAGACCACCGCCTTGATGCGGGCGTCGTGCGCCGCCGCGCTGACGGCCACGCCGCCGCCCAGCCCCCAGCCCAGCGCGCCGATGCGCGCGGGATCGACCTCGGGCTGGCACTGCAGATAGGTCAAGGCGTGCCGCGCGTCGCGCACCTCCTCATCGGGAATGATGCGCCCCGGCGTGCCTTCGCTCTCGCCCAGGTTGCGATAGTCGAACACCATGCAGACGTAGCCCGCGGCGAGGAAATGGGGCGTCCAGCGCGACGGCACCCATTCCTTGATCGCGAAGCGGCCGTGGCAGATCAGCACGGCTGGCCGCTTCTGCCCGGGTTCGTAGTCATCGGGCACGAACAGGGTGCCCGCGAGTTTCAGGCCGTCGCTGTAGAAGCGTGCGGATCGACTGCGCATTGACGGATCTCCGTAGGTTCAGGAATAGAGTTGGGTAGGGGTATCGACCAGGATCGCGCGCCGGGCGGCCGGGTCCGGGCACCACAGCGCCAGGGCGTCGAGCAGCGCGTGGGTGGCCGGCATGTCCTGGAATCGGCCGACATGCGGCCAGTCGCTGCCCCACACCAGGCGCTGCGGCGCCTCGCGCACCAGCGCCTGGGCGATGGGCGCGACGTCGGCGATGTGCGACGCCCGCGCCGACAGCCGGTACGAACCCGACAGCTTGACGTACGTCCTGCCCGCGGCCACGCGCCGCAACAGCGCGTGAAACCCGGGCCAGTCTGTGCCCAGCTCGTACGGGAAATGTCCCAGGTGGTCGAACACCACCGGCACGGGCAGGCGGGCGAGCCGATGCTCGATCCCGGGCAGGATGCGCACGTCGACCAGCAACTGTGCGTGCCAGCCGAAAGGCGCGACCAAGGCGGCGCTGCGCTCCAGCGCATCCAGCCCGGGGCCGCCAGGAAACAGCAGGTTGAGGCGAAAGCCGCGCACGCCGGCGGCATGCAGCGCGGCCACCTGGCGCGTATCCGCCGCCGGATCCAGGACCGCGATGCCGCGCCACTCGGGCCGGGCCACGGCCTGCGCCAGGAGGCGGTTATCGGTGCCGTAGACGCTGGGCTGCACCAGGACGCCGCGGCGCAGCCCCAGCGTATCCAGAAGCGCCGCGTACTGCGCGGCCGAGCTGTCCGGCGGTGTGTAACTGCGCTCGGCCTGCATGGGATACAGGTCGGCCGGCCCCAGCACGTGCGCGTGGCAATCCCAGGCGCCCGGCGGAACCGTTACCGCCGTCGGCGGGACGGCGGGCCGCGGCGCCAGGCAAACAGGCGCGGCGGGTGCATGCGGGACGGGATGGGCGCTCATGGCTGGGTGGCAAATCGTGCTGTGATGGACGTATTCTGCCCAGCCCGACGCCAAACGATAAGAGCATGAAGCTCTATATCAGCTATGCTTGTTTCGTATATCTTTCCCCCAGCGCGCCATGGATCTCCAGCAACTGAACTATTTCGTGCACGTCGGCGAAGCCGGCAGTTTCAGCCGCGCGGCGGCCAAGCTGGGCCTGACCCAGCCGACCCTGAGCCGGCAGGTCAGCCTGCTGGAAGAGGACCTGGCGCAACGCCTGCTGGAGCGGACCGGGCGCGGGGTCATACCCACCGCGGCCGGGCTGGCGCTCATGCCCAACGCGCGTGCGCTGCTCGACCTGGCGCGGCGCACGCGCGATGAACTGCGCGACCTGCAGGCCAGCCCGACCGGGCGGGTGACCCTGGGCCTGCCGCCGCGCATCGCGCGTTGGCTGACCGTGCCGCTGGTGCGAGCCTTTCGCGAGCAGTTCCCGCGCGCGTCGCTCTCGATCCAGGAAGGCCTGAGCATCCACCTGCGCGAGTGGCTGCTCGACGGGCGGCTCGACGCCGCCCTGCTGTTCGATCCACAGGCGTCGCCGCAGCTGGCCTGCGAAACGCTGCGCCAGGAAACCCTGTTGCTGGTCGGGCCGGTCGACGCGCCGCCGCTGCCCGCCTACGTGGACCTGAGCACGCTGGCCGAGCTGCCGTTGATCATGCCCGCCGAACCCAATGCCCTGCGGGTGCTGCTGGACGCGGTGCTGCGCCCGCACGGCCTGGCGCTGCACCCCGTCGTCGAGGTCGGCGCCGCGCAGACCCTGATCCCGCTGGTCGTGCAAGGCATGGGCTACACCGTGCTGCCGGAAGGCGCCGTGGCGGCCTATGCCTGCCGCAGCGACATCCAGATCGCGCCGATCGGCCCGCAGCCCATCCGCAACTCGCTGGTGCTCGCCACGCCGCTGGCGCGTCCGGCCGACCGCCTGGCCACGGCCGCGCTGGACCTGCTCAGGACGCTGGCCGCTGGTCCGGCGCGCTGACGCAGCTAGGCGGCCCCTTCCAGCCAGCGCTGCGCATCCAGCGCCGCCATGCAGCCCGTGCCGGCGCTGGTGACGGCCTGGCGATAGATCTGATCCTGGACATCGCCCGCCGCGAACACGCCCGGTATCGAGGTCATCGTCGCCAGGCCGGACAAGCCGCCGCGCGTGACGATATAGCCGTTGCGCAGCGCCAGCTGGCCCTCGAACAGGCCGGTGTCGGGCGCGTGGCCGATGGCGATGAAAACGCCCTTGGCCGCGACGTCCCTGGCGGTCCCGTCGCGGTTGTCGCGCAGGCGCGCGCCCGTCACGCCGGACGCATCGCCCAGCACCTCGTCGAGTTCGTGGAAGTACTCGAACTTCACCTTGCCCAGCGCCGCCCTGGCCTGGAGGCGATCGACGAGGATGGGCTCTGCCCGGAACCGGTCGCGGCGGTGCACCACGGTCACGGTGCGGCAGATGTTCGAGAGATACAGCGCTTCCTCGACGGCGGTGTTGCCGCCGCCGACGACCAATACATCCCGATTGCGATAGAAAAAGCCGTCGCAGGTGGCGCAGCCCGACACGCCCTTGCCCATGAACGCGCGCTCGGAAGACAGGCCCAGGTACTTCGCAGAGGCGCCGGTGGCAATGACCAGGGCGTCGCAGGTATAGGCGCCCTGGTCGCCCGTCAGCGCGAACGGGCGCCGGTCCAGCCTGACCGTATGTATGGCATCCGACACGACGCCGGCATCGAAGCGCTGCGCGTGCCGCAGGAAGCGCTGCATCAAGTCCGGGCCCTGGACGCCGTCGGGATCGGCCGGCCAGTTGTCGACGTCGGTGGTGGTCATCAACTGTCCGCCTTGCGCCAGGCCGGTGACCACGAGCGGCGCGAGATTGGCGCGGGCGGCATAGATGGCGGCGGTATATCCCGCCGGGCCGGAGCCCAGGATCAGGACTTTGGCATGCTTGGGTGGATTCACGAACCAGCCTCCGGCGGTGTGTTCAACGCCGGCGATTATAGGTACGCGAAACGGCCGCGCAGGCCGGCGCGCGCCTAGCGCTTGCATGGCGAAATGCACGCCGGCCGCGAGGCGGGAAAACCCGGGCCGAGCGCCCGCGCAGGCGCGGCTCAAGTACACTCGGAGCGCCCTGCGCAACGGCGCCGCCGGAGCGAAGATTTCGCATAGCGAACGATCGCAGCGCAGCAAGCGCCGGCCGGATGAGGGGGGGGGGGGGGGCTATGCTTGGCCCAGGGCCGACAGGTCGTCGGTAGCGAAGGAGGCCGGATGACATGGACCAGCTCATTGACGCAATGGAAACCACGGACCGGCAGTTCGCGACGACGCTGCAACGAGGCTTGCTGGTGCTGGCCTGTTTCGACGTCCGACAACCGTTTCTGACCAACAAGGAAATCTCCGCCCGGACAGGGATTCCCAGCCCGACCGTATCGCGCCTGACCTATACCCTGACGCTCATGGGGTACCTCAAGCATCACCGCCATCTGGGCAAGTACGGCAAGTACGAATTGGGCAATGCCGTGCTTTCGCTGGCCCACCCCTTGCTGGCCAACGTCAATGTGCGCCAGGTTGCGCGGGTACCGATGCGCGAGCTGGCCGAGTACGCCCACGGCTGGGTGTCGCTGGGCGCGCGCGAGCGGTTGAGCATGGTGTACCTGGAGACGGCCAGGGCCCGCAATGCCTTGGACGTCAAACCTGATATCGGACAAACTTTCCCGATGCTCGTGTCCGCCATGGGCCGCGCCTATCTGGCGGCCTCGCAGCCCTCCGAGCGCGAACGGCTGATGAACCAATTGCGCATCTACCATCCCGAGCTGATGGCAGAACAGGCCGAAGAACTCGAACACAGCCGCGCCGATTACGCCGCATACGGCTTCTGCCTGTCACGCGGCGACTACGACCGCGGCACCTGGGCGGTCGCGGCGCCCATGCGTGTGCCGGAAAGCCAGGAGCTGCTGGTGTTCAACTGCGCCGTGCGCGTGAAGAACAGGCAGGCCGAGGAGCTGGGCCTGCATCTCATCGACGTGGTGGGACCGCGCCTGCTCGACATGGTCGACGCCATCCGGCGCGCGCTGGAAGATTGAGTCCGCGCCACACGCGCCACTAGCTTTCAGTATGTGAACCTTAGGCGCGCGGCATGGCAATCGCGTTGTGATCGCCGGTTCGATCACAGATACTGCCTGCATGGAACTGTCCACTGTTTCCGAGCTGCGGGACTTGCGCGCAACCTCCGACGAATACGCCTTGTTCGATGTGCGCGAAAGCGCGCAGGCGCACCAAGGCCACATCTTCGGCGCAACCTTCCTGCCGCGCCGCATGCTGGCGGCGCGCATCGCCAGCCTGGTGCCGCGCAGGTCCACGCTCATCGTGCTGTACGACGAGGGCGGGCCCGACCCGCGCGCGCGGCTGGCCGCGCAGACGCTGGCCCGCTTTGGCTACACCGGCGTGCGCGTGCTCGATGGCGGCCTGCGGACATGGTTGGCCCAAAGCGAAGCGCCATGCCGCGGCAGCAATGTGCCAAACAAATGGTTCGGCGAAACGGTCCATGCGCATGCGGCCACGCCGGCCCTGCCGATCGCGACCCTGCAGGCCTGGCGCGAAACCGGCAGCGCGCATCGGATCTGCGATATCCGCTCTCCCGAGGAATACGGCCGCGCACGCATTCCGGGCGCGGCCGGCGCATTCGGCAGCGACCTGGCCTGGCACGCCGACGACCTGCGCCGCGCAGGCCAGCCGGTAGTGGTGCACTGCTCGGGACGCACCCGCAGCATCATCGCCTGCGAGAGCCTGCGCCTGCTGGGCGTGCAGGACGCCTATGCGCTGGAGAATGGCACCATGGGCTGGCGCCTGGCCGGCCTGGCCCTGGAGCGCGGTCCGGGTTCCGGCAGCCTGGCGGCAAGCGCCGCAAGCCGGCGCGACGGCGCTCGCCGCACGCAGGCCCTGGCGCGCGCGGCCGGGGTCGCCAGCGTCGAGGCCGCGATGCTGGCGCGCTGGCTCGACGAGCGCGACGCGGGACGCACCAATCTCTACGTGCTGGACATACGCCAGGTCGCCGAATACCGGGCCGGGCACCTGCCCGGCGCGATCGCGCTGCCCGGAGGCCTGGCCGTGCAACGCACCGATGAATTCCTGCCGGTACGGGCAGCCCAGGTCGTGCTGGTCGATGACGACGAAGCGCGCGCCGCGCTGGCCGGATACTGGCTACGCGCCATGGGCCTGCCCCGCGTGGCCGTCCTGGCAGGCGGGCTGCCGGCCTGGAACGCCGCCGGATACGCCCTGGGCCACGGGCGCGGCCGGCCACGGCCTGCCGACCATGCCGACGCGATGGCGGCACGGCCGTGCCCGGCGCACGACGTGCACGAAGCGGGCGCGCGCATGCAGCGCGTCTACGTCGATACGCAGGCCCGCTTTCTCGCCGGCCGCCCCGACGCGGCCGAATGGGTGCCGTTCGGCGGCCTGGAAGCGTGGCTCGCCGCCCGCGCCAAACGGCAGGACGAGCGCGCCGTCGTGCTCATGGCGCACGACGAGTCGCTGGCCAGGTCCGCCGCGCTGAATGCCCGGCTGGCCGGCTTCGACGCGGCCGTGCTGGCCGGTGGCGTAACAGCCTGGCAGGCGCAAGGCTTGCCGCTGGCGAGCGGGCCTGGCGGCGGCGTCACGCAAGCCGCCGACGTCGTCGTGCAACCGTATGACGCCGGCCTGCAGGCCATGCGCGATTACCTCGAGTGGGAACAGGCCCTGACGCGGCAAGCGATTCCCACGCTCCCGCTGTACACGGCGTACCGGGTGCCCCGGCCGCCGGCAGCCGACATGGAACAAGACCAGGAGGCCCCATGACCACGCAACCCGGCACCCGCACCGCGCGCGACGCCTTGCTGGCGGCGCGCAACGGCAGGATCCGCGCCATGCTGGCGCGCGTGCGCAAGATCGCCGAACCGGCAATCACGCGCGCGGGCCTGGCGCGCATCCGCGACGAACTGCTGGCCCTGGCGGCCGAGCGCGACCTGTTTCCCATCGAGGAGTTTCCGCCGATCGAAGGCGGCAACTCCAGCATGTATTGCCTGGCCGAGGATCCGGACCATCGCTATGCCCTTTATGTCGTCGCCCCGGCCGCGGGCGGTTTCGCGCCGCCGCACGATCATCGCACCTGGGCGGTCATAGCGGGCATGTATGGCCGCGAGCACAACAAGCTGTACCGGCGCCTCGACGACGGCTCGGATCCGGACCAGGCGCGCCTCGAAGTCAGCGGCGAGCTCGACATCGTCGCAGGCACGGCCGTGGCCCTGATGCCGGAAGACATCCATTCGATCGCGCTCGGCGAAGACGGCCCGCACGGCAGCCTGCACCTGTATGGCATGAGCGTGGAGCATTGCCACGATCGCCGCATGTACAGCCTGTCCAAGGGCACCTCCAGGACGTTTCCCGCGGCCACGGGCGTCGTGTCCGCGCATGGCGCCCTGCGCGGCGGCCTGGCATGAACGGCGCCAGGCTGCCGCTGGCGGGAATCCGCGTCATCGACCTGTCCCGGGTGCTGGCCGGCCCCGTGTGCGGCGCGCTGCTGGGCGACATGGGCGCCGACGTGATCAAGGTCGAGGACGTCGAGGGCGGCGACGAATCGCGGCACTGGGCGCCCCAGCGCGAAGGGCATTCTCCGGTATACGTGGCCAACAACCGCAACAAGCGCTCGATCGCGGTCGACCTGAAGGCGCCGGAAGGCCGCGACATCGTCGCCGCCCTCATCGACACGGCGGACGTGCTGATCGAGAACTTCGGCACCGGCGCCATGGAGCGGCTGGGCCTGGGCTACGACACCCTGGCGGCGCGCAACCCGCGCCTCGTCTATTGCTCGATCGCGGCCTTCGGCCGGCAAGGTCCGCGCGCCGACGAGGCGGGCTACGAGGCCTTGATGCAGGCGTTCAGCGGCGTCATGTCGATCACCGGCGAACCCGGCCGCCCGCCGGTCAGGTGCGGCGTCTCCGCCCTGGACATCTTCACCGGCACCCTGGCCGGCTTCGCGGTGAGCAATGCCATCCTGATGCGGCAGACCAGCGGCGTCGGCCAGCGGCTGGACGCCTCGCTGTTCGACTCCGCCGTGGGCTTGCTCAACTTCCAGGCGCAGAACTACCTGCTGTGCGGCCAGAAGCCCGCCCCCATGGGCTCGGCCCATCCTTCGCTGGTCCCTTACCAGTGCTTTCTGTGCCACGACCATCGCTGGATTTTCGTGGCCGCCGGCAACGACCGCCTGTGGCGTCGGCTGGCCACCGCCATCGGACAGCCGGACCTGGCCGACGATCCGCGCTTCCTGCGCAACATCGATCGCGTCGCGCACCGGCGCGAGCTGTTGAAACTGCTCGACGGTTGCTTCGCCTCGTTGCCGCTGGAAGACGCCCTGGAGCGCTGTCGGCAGGCCGGCGTGCCGGCGGCCCCCGTCAACTCGGTCGCCCAGGCGCTGGCCGATCCGCAGGCGGCGCAGCTGGCCGCGCTGCGACCCATGGCGCATCCCGACCTTGGCGAGATCGAGGTCGTCGGCCTGCCCGTGGCGTTTTCCGCGATTCCGGCCATGCCGTGCGCGCCCGCGCCCGCGCACGGCGCCGACACCCAGGCAATCCTGCGGGACCTGGGCATGGACGGCGACACCTACGAAGCACTGCGCCTGCGGCGCGTCCTCAAGGGATCGCCGCGCGACGGAACCTGATTCCAACACAAGGGAGAAAAGCATGTCCAGGATCCTCCAGAAGATCTATGCAACGACCGCGCACCTGGGGCTGGCCGCCGCGCTGGGCCTGTCGTGCACCGCCTCCACGGCCGCGCCCGCGAATCCCCAGGGCCGCGCCGTCCAGCTTGTGATCCCGTTCGCCCCGGGCGGCGTCACCGACCTCATCGCGCGCCTGATCCAGCCGCGCCTGTCGGAGGCGCTGGGCCAGACCGTGGTCATCAGCAATCGCCCCGGCGCCGGCGGTGTCGTGGCAACCAGCTACGTGGCCAAGTCCGAGCCGGATGGCCATACGCTGTTCCTGTCGTGGGACTCGCATACGATCAATTCGATCGCGATGAAGGACCTGCCATACGACATCTTCCGCGACTTTGCCCCGGTGACCCTGATGGTGCGCATGCCGCTCATCATGGGCGCGTGGGGCGGCCTGCCGGTCGACAACCTGCAAGGCCTGCTGGAACTGGCCAGGCGCAACCCCGGCAAGTACAACTTCGCCTCGATCGGCGTGGGCAGCTCGAACCGCCTGCACGCCGAGTTGCTGAACGCCACCGCAGGGGTCGATATCGTCCACGTCCCGTACGCCGGCGGCGGCCCGGCCACCACCGCGATCCGCAGCGGAGAGGTGGCCTACGGCTTCTTTTCCTATGGCGCCCTGCGCAACTTTATCCAGGAAGGGCGTATCAAGCCGCTGGCCGTGACAGGCGCCAAGCGCCTGCCCGAATTGCCGGACGTACCCACGCTGCAGGAATCGGGGTTCCCGGGCTTCGAGGCCTATTCCTGGGTCGGCATCTACGTGCCGGCGGCAACGCCGGCCGCCGAGATCAAGCGGCTGAACCAGGCCTTCGTGGCCGTGCTGCGGGATCCGGAGATCGAGCAGAAACTGAGCAAGCTCAGTGTCGAAGTGGTGGCAAGCAGCCCGCAGGCGCTACGCGATTTCGAGCGCGGCGACTACGAGAAATGGCTGGCGTTCACGCGCCAGCGCAACATGAGTTTCGACTGAAGTCGGGACGGCGCCTGTCCCCGCAGGAAAACCGGTGCCTGTCCGCGCGGGGACAGGCACCCGGGCCGGCGCTCAGCCGGACACGGCGCACCGCGCGGCGCCACTGGCAAGCAGCGCATCGATATCGCCCTGGCCGATGCCGGCTTCGCGCAATACCTCGAGCGTGTGCTCGCCCAGCCGCGGCGCGTGGCGGCGATACCCGCCGGGCGTGCCCGACCATTCGACCGGCGGCGCGGTCGTGCGTATCGTGCCTTCGGTGGGATGCGGGTGTTCCTGGAAATAATCAATGGCGTTCAGATGCGGATCGTCCAGGATGTCCTGCAGATCGTTCATCTTCTGCACCGGAATATCGGCCGCCTCGAACGCCGCTATCCAATCCTGCGTATCGCGCTGCGCGAACTCCGACGCGAGCAGGCCGTTGATCTCGGAATATTGCTGGCTGCGGCTCGCGGCGGTCGCGTAGCGCGGATCGGCGGCCAGTTCCGGCCGTCCGATCAGCCGGCAGAACCCCTGCCATTGCTTGTCGTTGTAGATGAGCACGCAGATGTGGCCGTCTCGGGTCGCGAACGGCCGGCGATCCGCCGTGAGGATGCGGTTGTACCCCAGCCCGTCGACCGGCGGCTCGAAACCGGCGCCGCCCAGGTGCTCGCCCATGACCAGCGCGAGCATGGCCTCGAACATCGGCACATCGATGCGCTGCCCCTGGCCGGTGCGCTCGCGGCAGAACAGGCCCGCGCACACGGCATTGACGATCTGCAGGCCCACGGTGCGGTCGGCCAGATTGATCGGCGCGTAGTGGGGCCACTGCGAGCCCTGGCGCTGGAACAGATGCGGCAGGCCCACCGTGCCCTGGATCAAGTCTTCGTAGGCGGGCTTGGCGGCATAGGGCCCGCGCTGGCTGTAGCCGAACGCGCCCACGTAAAGCAGGCGGGGGTTGTGCCGCGCCACCTCGTCGTACGACAGCCCGATGCGCGCCATGGCGCGCGGCCGGATGTTGTAGATCAGCGCGTCGGCCCCGGCCAGCAGCGCGAACAGGGCCTTGCGCGCCTCGGCGTGCTTGAGGTCGAGCACCACCGAGCGCTTGTTGCGGTTGACGTTCATGAACATATGGCCCATGCCGGGATGGCGATAGGGCCATATCTGGCGCGACACGTCGCCGTGCGGCGCCTCGATCTTGATGACGTCGGCGCCCATGTCGCCGAGCATCTGGGTCGCGAACGGCCCCATCAGCACCGTCGTCAGGTCGACGATTCTCACGCCATCGAGCGGCCCTTTCATGGCAGGCCCAGCAGCGCGGCCAAGGTGTCGGGCTGCAACTGGCCGCCGTGATAATAGCGGCCGTCCACCTCCAGCACCGGCGAGGACCGGATGCCAAGGTCCTCCAGCTTCTCGGCGGCCTCTTCATCCATCATCAGGTCGACCGACCTGAACGGCACCTGCTTGTCCTGCAGGAATTTCTTGAGCCGTTCGCATGGCGCGCAAAACGGCGTGGCGTAGACAACGATGTCGTGGGCCATGTTCATACCTTGCCTTCCTGTTTGAGTTTCTTGTAGAGCTCTTTCTTGCGCAGCCAGTCCTGTTCGGTTTCACCGCTCTTCCACGGCTGCTGCGGCGTGAAGACCAGGTCCTTCCAGGCCTCGCCGGCCGACCAGCGCATGGGCGATTGCACGGTGGTACGCGGCAGGAAAGCGCGTTCGAGCAGCTGGAAGCCGTATTCGAGGATCTCGCGCTGCTGCGCGGCGTTGCCGGGCTCGCCGCACGGATTGCCCAGCGGGAAATCGGTATGCACGACACGCGCGACGCCGACATGCTCGACGATATCGCGCGCCGCGGCCAGGATGACGGTCGGAATGCCGTTGGCCTCGAGATGGCGGCTGACCAGGCTGATGGTCTGGTGGCAGACCGGGCAGACCGGCACCAGGATGGCCACGTCCGCGCCATCCTCCTTGCAGCGCTCGAGCACAAGCGGCGCGTCGCGCTCGCGCGTGCGGCGCTGGCTGTAGGCGTTGAACACGCCATGGAACCGTTCCGTCACCCCGCCGATGCGCCCGGCCTGCGCGGCCGCATGCAGGTGCGTGGTGGGGAAGAAGGCGTCCACGTCCTCCAGGGTGGTGGCGGCCTGGTCGAAACTGCGCGACGGGCTGTAGAGCTGGCTTGCCGGCAGGCTGGACGGGATGGTGTACGTGCCCCCGACGATGCCCATGCGGGTTTCGTCCTCGGGGTGCGTGTCTCCGACGATGGAGATCTCGCTGGTCGAAATCAGCGTGACACGGCATTCGGACAGCGGCTTGCCCAGCGGGGTGAACGGCACGTCGTCGTACTGCGCCCACTGATATGGTTTTTCGTATCCCTGGGACAAGTAGTAATCGCGGGTCTTGTCGATATAGCGAACGGGCGTTCCCATGCATGGCTCCTGGCAGTGAGCAGCCATGTTCACGATTGCCGCCGGACGGTGTCAAGACGGCGTCCGGCTAGCGTTCGCATACCAAATCCTTGCCGGCGCCAAGATTTCAGTATGAGAAAGATAGACGCCTATCCGCTGCCCGCCGTTGCGGACGCACGGTCAATGCCAGATACTGATTTCGACCGGATGCAGGCGGTCGACGGCGCGCAATGCGGCGCGGACCGGCACCGGACCACAAGGCTCATGGCCATATAAAAATTCGCGCAGGCGACGACCCGAGGAGACTTCCATGAACATGACCAGGCTGCTCGCCGTGATCGGCATTTTCATCGCCACGGCGGGCATCGCGGCGCCTGTCTCGGCCGACACCTATCCCGCCCGGCCAATCCAGATGATCGTGCCGTTCCCGCCCGGCGGCAGCACCGACGTGATGGCGCGCGTGCTGGCCCGCACGCTGCAGGATTCGCTGGGCCAACCCGTCGTGGTGCAGAACCGTGCCGGCGCCGGCGGCGTGATCGGCACCGACGCCACGGCGAAGTCGGCCGCCAACGGGTACACCCTGTTGCTGTCGTCGTCGGCGCCGCTGGCGGTGGGCCTGAGCCTGATGCCCAGCATCCCGTACAAGGTGCTCGAGGACCTCGTGCCGGTGTCGATGGTGGGCGACGTGCCCCTGGTGCTGGTCACCAACCCCAAGCTCAAGCTGGACAGCCTGGATGCCCTCATCGCCCAATGCAAGGCCAGGCCGGGCGAAGTCACGTTCGCGCTCAACGCGCTGGGTTCGCAGGCGCACCTGCTGACCGAACTGTTCCAACTGCGTACCGGCGCCGCCATCAACATGATTCCCTACAAGGGATCGGGCCCCGCGGTGGTGGACCTGCTGGGCGGCGTCGTGGCGGCCGATATCGAGAACATGCCCGCGGTGCTGGAGCACATCCGTTCCGGCAGCCTGCGCGCGCTGGCCATCCTGTCGTCGGATCGCTCGACGCATTTCCCGGCCGTACCCACCATGGCGGAGCTGGGATATCCCGAATTCGTCGCCTCGCCCTGGTTCGCCGTCATGGCTCCCAAGGGAACCGACCCCAAGATAATCGTCCTGCTCAACCGCCACATCAACGAGGCGCTGCAGTCCAAGGCGGTCGTCGAGGCCTTTGCCGCCCAAGGCGCCACGCCGGTCATCGCCACGCCGGATCAGACCCGCGGCTTCATCGCAGACGAGATCCAGCGCTGGGCCGGCGTCGTGCGCGAAACCGGCGCCAAGCTGAAGTAGCAGCGCAGCCCTCCAACGCGCCATCCCCGTCCGGCCGGCACCATCCCGCATACGTGTTGGCAACCGCCAACGCGTATGCGCGCGGATGCGCGCGGATGCGTCGCACAAAGCCCTCAATCCTTCCGCACATCCCGCTACTGTAATCCAACACGGCGCAAACGCCCCTTCGGCGCAAAGTCGCACGATGGTACCGGTCGCCGTCCGGACCGTGCCGACCCCCCTGCCATGGTGTGATCCGCAAAATAGGCGCCACAGAAACGCAGAGGGGAAGACGGAATGCGTTGCACTCGGGCAATTCGCCAAACCGCAAGAACAGGCTGGCTGACGTGGCTGGCGATTCTTGCCGTCACGGCGCCCATGACTTCGCCGGCATGGGCCGACGATCCGCCCGCCACGGTATACCGCTATGACTCCCGCCCGCCGGAGGACGTTTTCCAGAACGGATTCACGGCGTGGGGAAACAACGACAATGTGCTTGAACACCTGACCGGACGTTCCTGCCAGGTCGGCAGCAGCAACAGCGCTTTCGTCTCCACCAGCAGCAGCCGGCGCTATACCGAGGTCTATCTCGAACATCGCATGCAGGAAGCGGTCGAGGCCGAACGCGCCGGCAGGGGCACCGGCCACTTCATCGGCTACATCTACGAAATCCGCGCCGACAACAATTTCTACGGCGCCGCCAGCTCGTACTTCGAATACGTCGACACTTATGGCGACAATGCCGGCCGTATCCTCGCCGGCGCGCTGGCCACCTACCAGAGCGAATATCTGGCGCACCGGCGCATTCCGCCCGAGAACATCCGCACGGTAACGCGCGTCTATCACAACGGCATCACCGGCGAGACCACGACCACGGAATATCCGAACCTTCGCTACGTCAGCCAGCAGACTCGCGCCAATACCAACCCCTATACATCGCGAAGGTCCACCGCGTCGATCGTCGGCACATTGGTGCGCATGGCGCCGGTGACGGGCGCTTGCATGGCGCGGCAGGCCGAAAGCCCCGAGGCCATGGCAGCCTGGTCCGAGCGCACCGGCGAGGCGATGGTTCTCGTGTACTACGAAAGCATCGCGTATTCGTTCTAGACCTGGCCCAGCCCCGCCCAACTCCGGTAATTCAACAGCATGCCGATCAGCCGCAAGACGCTCTGCCATCTCCTGTCCGTTCTGCCGTTGGCCTTCCTCGGATGTCACGTGGCCCGGGCCTCCACGCCAGGCATCGTCATTCCGCCGCAGGAACAGATTACCCAGCACGGCGGCCCCTATGGACGCTGCGCGAACAAGACCCGTGCCCTGACCGTGGCGGAATTGCGCGGCAGCGGCGATCTGCAGGAGTACCTGCGTCATGTGACGCGCGGCTGGTCAATATTTGCGCTTTACGATGGCACCTATCTCGGCGGCGAATATGGCGGCGAGATCAAGGACGGAACACCCGGCGGCGCATTCGACCTGAAAACGACGTTCTGCATCATGACCACGCGCAACACGGGTCAACCCGCAACGGATCACTACTACAGCAACGTCACCGCCACTCGCCTGCTCTCCAGCACCAACAGCAGGCTATGCGCGGTCTTCGTCAGAAGCGGGCAACCGGTCATTGGCGCCTGCACCAGCCCGTATGACGGCAAGTACTGAAGCATGTACAGCCGGCTGCGGAAAATGCTTTACCTGATCTACGTGGCCGGCATCTCCGTACGCGTCCATGTCAGCAAGGAAGAACAGTATTACGACTATGAGGACGCAACGTTCGAGACTTACGCCCTTACCGGCATCTCCATCTGCAATCCTGGATCATCCTTATGCTGAGACGCTTCCCCACTCGAACCACCGCCCCGGGACAGGGCGGCGCCCGGCGGTCGCGCGTGCGCGCCCTGGCGTGGTTGCTGGCATCCGGCGCGATGACGCATCTTTCCCCCGCCCTGGCCGACGTTCCTTATGTGCTGGTGAAGACCAATATGGTGGTCACCAGCGTAGCCATGAAGCCGTATGAAGTCACCCCGACGCGCATGCTGGTCTGCGGCATCGCCGCCAAGCTGGGCGCCGCGGCCAGCAGCCCGGACGCGCACGTGCCGTTCTGCTTCGGCAAGGATCTCAAGCGTCCCGGCAGCAGTCCCATGGAAGTCATGTTGCGCGCCGTCTTCATGCAACAACGGCCGCTGCGCATGTTCCTGGGTCCCAAGCAACTCACTTTCGAAGGCAAGCCCGCGCTCGAACTGATCCGGATGGTCGAATGCAGCGGCAAGCAGGATTGCCCCTGAAGGCGAACCCCATGCATACCATCGCATCCATCCTGTTGTCCGTGCTCGGCATATACAGCCCGGCCGACGTCGCCGGCCTGCCGACCCATCTGTACAAGAACTTCACTGTCCAGGAGCTGGCCTTGAAACTGAAGGGCAAGAATCAGGAGTTCTGCCTGACCGCCTTCATGCCGGGCAGAAGCCTGGTCCGGGCGTGCCTGTCCGACGCGGGACACGAGCACGACACGTGGTTCGACACCATGCTTGGCTTTGCCATATCCGCGTATGCGCTCAAGAGCCGGATCGCGCTGACGGTGGAAGACTCGCCGTATCCGGGCACTCCCGGCGATCTGCTCGAACTGCAGATCTGCCCGCTCAACGGATATTGCGAATGAACTCTTCCGGAGGTTTCGACGTTTCCGCGCAATCCGCTTGAGACGATCTTCCGCCCTGGTTCCATTCCGGGAACACCGCAACATGCTGATCAACAACAAGAAGCTGCTTCATCACATTCTGCCCATCCTGGTGCTCGCCCTGCTGGGCATGCGCACGGCCCAGGCCGTTGCGCCAGGCATCGTCATCCCGCCGAAGGCACTGTTCACCCAACAGGGCGGCGCCTATGGACGCTGCCCGAACGGAACCCGCGCCTTGACCGTGGCCGAACTGCGCGGCAACGCCGAATTGCAGACGTATTTGCGCCAGATAACGCCCGGCTGGTCCATATACGGTCTCTATGACGGTACGTACCTGGGCCAGGCGTACGGCGGCATCATCAAGGACGCGCCGCCAGGCGCGGGGTTCATTTATCGCGAAACTTTCTGCATCACGACCATGTACAAGACCGGGCAACCGGCTGCGGATCACTACTACAGCAAGGTCACGGCCACGCGCCTGCTCGCCAGCACCAACAGCAGGCTGTGCGCGGTATTCGTCAGGGACGGGCAATCGGTCATCGGCGCCTGCGCCAGCCCGTATGAAGGCAGGTACAGAGACATGTACGACGTGCTGCGGCGCCTGCTGTACATGATCTATATGTCCGGCCTTGCCGTACGCGTCCACGTCAGCAAGGAAGAGCAGTATTACGACTACGAGGACGCCACATTCCAGACCTATGCCCTCACCGGCATTTCCCTCTGCAACCCGGCAGCGTCGATATGCTGAGCCGCCGGCTCGGATCTGTTCGCCTGCCCATGTTTTTCCTTGACGGATACCGCGAATGAATCCCTTGAAAGACTTGAGAGCATCGCTACCGCGCCTGGCCTTCATGGCAGCCTGCACCCTGTTGTCCGCCACGCTGCCCGACCTCGCCCAGGCCGGCGGCGGGCTGCAGCGCGTCAACCACTTCATGGCGAGCATCGTGGTCGTACTGCGCGGCGCGTCAGTGGCCACGGTGACCATCGCCATAATCTGGGCGGGCTACAAGCTGCTGTTCCGGCACGCCGATGTGCTGGACGTGGTGCGAGTGGTGCTGGCGGGACTGCTGATCGGCGCATCGGCCGAAATCGCTCGTTATCTGCTGACCTGAATCCTGGACGTATCGAACATGCGTGATCCGCTTTTCAAGGGCTGCACCCGGCCCGCGATGCTGATGGGCGTACCCGCCACGCCGCTGGCCGTGTGCAGCGGCACCATTGCCCTGCTGGGCATCTGGTTCAGCATCGCCTTTCTGGCCTTGTTTCCCGTGGCATTGCTGGCGATGCGGATCATGATCCGGCGCGATGACCAGCAGTTCCGCCTGATCTGGCTTTACCTGCGCATGCGTTGGCTGAGCCGGGACCGCACGCATGCGTTCTGGCAAAGTACCGTCTATGCGCCGCTGCGTTACGCCGAGCGCCGCCGGCGCCTGCGCAAGCCATGAACCGGCGCGGCGGCCAGACCGCATTTGCGGCCATTGCGCGCAACGAGCGCGCCATCGCTGCGTTCATCCCCTACAGCAGCCACCTGACGGACACGACGCTGATCACCCATGGCGCGGACCTGGTCCGCACCTGGCGCGTACAGGGGATCGCCTTCGAAAGCGCCGAGCCAGAGCTGGTTTCGCAGCGCCATGAACAGCTCAACGGCCTGTGGCGCGCCATCTCGTGCGAGCAGGTCGCACTTTGGATCCATTGCATCCGGCGCAAGACGCAGGCCGGGTTGGATGCGCGGTACGAAAATCCGTTCTGCCGCGCGCTCGACGCCTCGTACAACGCCCGGCTGAACGCGCGGCAGGCAATGACGAATGAGTTCTACCTCACCCTGGTATATCGGCCTGGCCACGCCGCGCTCGGCAAGCGTGCGCATCACGGCCAGGCCGAGGTCCGCCGGCAACTGCTGGCCCATGTACGACGCATGGACGAAATCGGATCCCTGATCGAAACGACGCTGCGCAGCCATGGCGAGAACCACGAGCAGGCCATCACCGTGCTGGGCTGCGAGACGGACAGCGCCGGCCGGCGATACTCCCGGACGCTGACCCTGCTCGAATTCCTGCTCACCGGCCACTGGCAGCCGGTACGTGTGCCGGCCGGGCCGGTGGACGCGTATCTCGGTTCGAGCCGGATCCTTGCCGGCGCCGAAATGATGGAGTTGCGTTCTCCGACCTGCCGCCGCTACGCGCAGTTCATCGATTTCAAGGAATACGGCACGCACACCGAACCAGGGATGCTGAATGCCTTGCTGTACGAGGATTACGAATATGTGATCACGCATTCGTTCAGCGCGGTCGGCAAGCGACAGGCGCTGGCCTACCTGCAGCGGCAGCGCGCCCAGCTGGCCAACGTGCAGGACGCCGCGTACTCGCAGATCGACGACCTCGCGCATGCCGAAGACGCCCTGGTCAATGGCGATTTCGTGATCGGCGAGTATCACTTCTCGATGATGATCCTCGGCGCCGACCCCCGGCAACTGCGGCGCGATGTCAGTTCGGCCATGACGCGCATCCAGGAGCGCGGCTTTCTCGCCACGCCGGTGACGTTGGCCCTGGATGCCGCCTTCTATGCGCAATTGCCTGCCAACTGGGCATACCGGCCGCGCAAGGCCATGTTGACCAGCAGAAACTTCGCCGGACTGTGCAGCTTTCATAATTTCTACGGCGGCAAGCGCGATGGCAACCCCTGGGGCCCGGCCCTGAGCCTGCTGTCCACGCCTTCCGGCCAACCGTTCTACTTCAATTTCCATCACTCCGGGCTCGACGAGGATTGCCGCGGCCAGATGATGCTGGGCAACACGCGCATCATCGGCCAGTCCGGCAGCGGCAAGACCGTGCTGCTCAATTTCCTGCTTTGCCAGCTGCAGAAATTCCGATCCGCGGATGCCGATGGCCTGACGACGATTTTCTTCGACAAGGACCGGGGCGCGGAAATCTGCATCCGCGCCCTCGATGGCCAGTACTTGCGGATACGCGACGGCGAACCGACCGGCTTCAACCCCTTGCAGCTGCCATGCACCGACCGCAATGTCATGTTCCTGGACTCGCTTCTGGCGATGCTCGCGCGCGCTCATGACTCGCCGCTGACGTCGGCGCAGCACGCGACGCTAGCCACCGCTGTGCGCACGGTGCTGCGCATGCCGGCGTCGCTGCGGCGAATGTCCACGCTGCTGCAAAACATCACCCAGGCCACGTCCGAGCAGCGGGAACTGGTCAGACGCCTGGGGCGCTGGTGCCGCGACGACGGCGCCGGTGGCACGGGAATGCTGTGGTGGGTCTTCGACAATCCGAATGATTGCCTCGATTTTTCGCGGCCGGGCAACTACGGCATCGACGGCACCGCGTTCCTGGACAATGCCGAGACGCGCACACCGATCTCGATGTACCTGTTGCATCGGATGAACGAGGCCATGGATGGACGGCGCTTCGTCTATCTCATGGACGAAGCCTGGAAGTGGATCGACGACCCGGCCTTCGCCGAGTTCGCAGGCGACCAGCAGCTGACCATACGCAAGAAGAACGGGCTGGGCGTCTTCTCCACGCAAATGCCAAGCAGCCTGCTCGGCGCGAGGGTCGCCGCATCGCTGGTACAGCAATGCGCAACCGAGATCTATCTGCCCAACCCCAGGGCCGATCGCGCCGAATACCTGGATGGTTTCAAATGCACCGAAACCGAGTACCAGTTGATCCGCTCCATGGCGGAGGACAGCCATCTTTTTCTCGTCAAACAGGGCAGGCAGGCAGTCGTCGCACAACTCGACCTCTCCGGCATGGATGACGAATTGGCCATCCTGTCCGGCAACGCCAGGAACCTGCGCTGTTTCGAGCAAGCGCTGGCACTGACGCGGGAGCGCGACCCAAACGACTGGATCGCGGTATTCCATCGGCTTCGACGCGAAGCCAGCGCCGGCCTCAGGTGAAACCAGCATGGCCGGCCTGTCACGAATCCTGCTGTCCTGCACGCTTGCATGCCTGCTCGCCGGGCAGGCCGCCCAGGCCTCCGTGGACGACCCCACCCGGGCTGGCGGCGACAATCGGGTACGGGCGCTGCGCGCCGACCAGGCGCGACGAGACGTCCTGCTCACCGCCTGCCGCGACGACCCCGGCCACCGGCGCGGTGAGCCGGATTGCGTCAACGCCGAGCGCGCCCAGGCGCTGCAGCAGTGGCAGGCCGCCGCCATGACCAGCGTGGATGCCGCCTTCTCCGATTTGGCTGGTGCGCTGCGCAATGCGGCGCCGCGGCGGATGGAGGCCGCGATCGTACGGCTGACGCGCCAGCTCCAGCCGCTGGTCTATTCCATGATGACGCTGCTGGTACTGTTGACTGGCTATGCACTGCTGGCGCGACGCGACCGCCCGTTCGAATGGCATATCCGGCACGCCCTGCTGGTTGCGGTCGTGACCTCGCTGGCACTGTCTCCCGACCACTACCTGTCCACCGTGGTGGCAGGCGTCCAGGACGTCGCGGGCTGGCTGAGCGGGCCCTGGACAGCGCCGGACGGCGCGGCGGGGCGCGGCGGACTCGCGCAACTGGACCAGTTCGCCGCCCAGGCCCAGGCCTGGGTCGCGCAACTGGCCGGCCAGGCCGCCAACGACGCCAACCCGGGCAGCGCCGTCAACTGGCTGCTCTGCGCCATGATCGTGGCCACCAGCGCGGGAGGCTGGCTTTGCCTGGCGGCGTCCCTGCTGATCGTGCCGGGCCTGATAGTCACGCTGCTGCTGTCGTTGGGGCCGCTCTTTCTCGTGCTGCTGCTGTTTCCCGCGCTGCAGCGCTGGACCAACGCCTGGCTCGGCGCGCTGGTCCGCGCGCTCGTCTTCATGGCACTGGGCACGCCGGCCGTCGGCCTACTGTCCGATGTACTGGCTGGCGCCTTGCCGGCCGGCCTGCCGCAGCGGTTTGCCACCGACCCGCTGCGCTCGACCATGCTGGCGGCAACGCTATGCGCCACGGCGACACTCATGCTGCTGACCCTGGTCCCGCTGGCCAGCAGCGTCAACGCGGGCCTGCGGCGCCGCCTGTGGCCTAACGCGGCCCATCCCGGGCTCGCGCAGGCTCATCGGCAAGCCGCCGCGCGCCAGTACGCCCCCCGTCCGGCCGCGGCGGCCGCCGCCGCGGGACCGCACCAGGCCGGTACGTACGCAGCCTCGGCCACGCCGGCGCCGGCGCCGGCCCGCCCGGCCCCATCCTTCCCGGCGCACGCCTATAGGCAGTACGCCCTGGGCGGCGCGAGAAGGCCGCCGCCCAGGGTGCGACGCGACGACCGGCCCGCGCCGGCGCCGGACCGACGGGTTCTTCCCCGCAAACCCAACCTGCCATGATCCACGCACATTCCAACGCCAGATTATTGCGATGGGCCATCCTGGCCATCGCCCCCGTCACGCTCGGCGCCTGCGCCCCGAACGGGCCGCCCGGCTTGCCGTATCCCGATGGCAAGCCCCTGATTCCCATCAACACCGCCGCCCCGGAGCAAGGATCGTCATGCCAGACCCGCGCCCCTTGACGCCTGACCAGACGCATGGCCGCGGGCATGCCGAGGCCGCGGTGGACTGGGAAGCGTCCCGCCTGTACCGGCTGGCGCAGTCGGAACGCCGTGCATGGACGGTGGCGTGGGCGGCGCTCGCCGTGACCGCGCTGTCATTGATCGCCATCGCGACGATGCTTCCGCTCAAGACCACCATTCCTTACCTGATCGAGGTCGAAAAGAGCAGCGGCGCGGCCTCGGTCGTCACGCAATTCGAACCCCGAGATTTCACCCCGGACACCTTGATGAACCAGTACTGGCTGACGCGCTATGTCGCGGCGCGCGAGCGCTACGATTGGCACACGATCCAGCACGATTACGACTACGTGCGCCTGCTGTCCGCGCCCGCCGTCAGGCACGATTACGAAACCAGCTACGAGGCGCCCGATGCGCCGGACCGCAAGTACGGCGCTGGCACGACCCTGGCCGTGAAAATTCTCAGCGCCATCGACCATGGCAAGGGCGTCGGCACGGTGCGCTTTGTCCGGACACGGCGCGACGCGGACGGGCAGGGCGCCGCCGAATCCTCGATATGGGTAGCGACCGTGGCATTCGCCTACGATCAGCCGCGCGCGCTGACCCAGGCCCAGCGCTGGCTCAATCCGCTGGGCTTTGCCGTCACCAGCTATCGCGTCGACGCGGAGGCTGGACAGCCATGATGGCGGCACGGATGATGGCGGCCGGCCTGGCGGCCACGGCGCTTTCGGCGCATGCGTTCCGGATACCCACGCCAGGAGAACAGGACGCCCGCATACAGACCGTGCCGTACCACCCGGAGGAGGTGGTGCTGGTGCGCGCCTGGAACGGCTACGTCACCCGGATCGTATTCGACGAGCAGGAGAAGATCATCGACGTCGCCGCGGGGTTCGCCGACGGCTGGCAATTCAGCCCGGAAGGCAATGTGCTGTATATCAAGGCCAAATCCTTCCCCGCGCAGGGCTCGCCCGCGCAGGCGCCGGAGCCGGGATTGTGGAACACCAATCTGCTCGTCAAAACCGACCGCCGGCTCTACGACTTCGACCTGGTGCTGGCCAGCGCGGACGCGGCGACACCGCAGGCGTTGCAGCGTTCGCGCATGGCCTATCGCCTGCAATTCCGCTACCCGGCCGCGCCGCAGGCGGCATCCCGCGCCAGCCCCGTCGGCCCGGCTGTTCCCGCCGGCGCATTGAACCGGCGCTACGCCATGCAGGTGGGCAACGGGTCGGACGGCATCGCACCCATCGCTGCGTACGACGACGGCCGGCATACCTGGCTCACGTTCAGACCGGGTCAGCCGTTTCCGGCCGTATTCGCGGTAGCGCCGGACGGAACGGAAACCCTGGTCAATCTGCATATCGACAACCAATCACTGGTCATACACCGGGTAGCGCCGGTCCTGATGCTGCGGTCCGGCGCCAGCGTCATCCGGATCGTCAACCAGAACGGCGATGCGTCCGCGTCCCCAGCCTTCGAATGCCATGCTGAACCGGCCCTCTAGTCCCGATGGCGGCGAAGCGCACGCTTGGCCGCCGGACCCCGAAATCCCTGTTTTCGCCAATGCCGAGCATGCGCATCGGCGTCCGCTGCGCTGGATGTTCGCCCTTGTCGCCGTGGCCCTGTCATGCCTGCTGGCAACGGGGATATGGCGCAGCCGCGCCGCGCCGCCGCACGCCGCGACGCAGACCGTCGCGCCGGCGGGGCAAGCCCTGCCGCCGGGGCGCATGTTCACGGTCCACCCACGCGAACCCGAACCGGCGCCGCTTCCGGACATGCCGGCGGCTCCCAACCCGATCCTGCCGCAGCCGCGGCCGGCGCCACCCGTCCCGCCCCCGCCAATCCGCGCGCCGTACGACTACGATGAACCGGCGCCCCGGCGCGACAGCGCGGCGCTCAAGTCCGGCCCGGCCATGATGGTCGCCACGGCCGCGCGCCTTGGACAAACCGAGCGGGCGGGCATGGCGGAAGACGGCGTGTCCGCGGATGCGGCCACCCTCATCGGCAGGAGCGTCAGCCGCGCAACCCGCTCCGGGGGCCGCGATTACCGGCTGCTGCCCGGCACGTTTATCGATTGCATCCTGCAGACCCGGATCGTCACCAACGTCCCGGGGCTGACGACCTGCATCGTATCGCGGGATGTCTACAGCGCCAGCGGCAAGCGCGTCCTGGTGCCGCGTGGCACGACAGTGGTGGGCGAATACCGCGCCGACCTGGCGCAGGGCTCGCAACGCATCTACGTCGCATGGAGCCGGCTTTTCATGCCGTCCGGGCTCACGATAGAGCTGGCATCGCCGGCCGTGGACGGAACCGGCGCCGCGGGGCTGCCCGGCGTGGTGGACGACAAATTCGCGCAGCGTTTCGGCGGCGCCCTGCTGCTGAGCGTATTGGGCGATGCCACCTCGTACATGCTGGCGCGCGCCACCGATGCGCGCCACGGCGTGAACGTGAACCTTACCGCCGCGGGAACGATGAATTCGCTGGCCGCCAGCGCCCTGAACAACACGATCAACATCCCGCCCACGCTCTACAAGAACCACGGCGACCAGATCGGCATCCTGGTCGCCCGTCCATTGGACTTCTCCATACTCAGGGGGACGAATGAATGATGCCGCGCCGGATCGACAGGCATCGGTCGACTTCCACCTCCAAGCGCTGCATCCGTGGCTGAGCCGGCAGGATATAGCGGAAATCTGCGTGAACCGTCCGGGGCAGCTCTGGTATGAAGACCGCAACGGCTGGAACCGCCAGGAGTCGGGCGCGCTCACGCTTGATCATCTGCACGCCCTGGCTACCGCGACGGCCCGGTTCTGCGACCGCGACATTTGCCCGGAGCGTCCCTTGCTGGCGGCGTCCCTGCCTGGCGGCGAACGGGTGCAGATCGTCGTCCCTCCAGCCTGCGAACCGGGCACGCTGTCGCTGACCATCCGCAAGCCCGCCCGGCGCATCTGGCCACTATCGGAACTGTTGCGCGATACGCTCGACCTGCCAGGCGTCCCGGGCGCCAGCCAAGCGCGGCCAGACCCCTTGCTCGACCCGTGGAGGCGCGGCGCATGGGACGACTTCCTGCGGCTGGCCGTGCAGGCGGGCAAGGCCATACTCGTCGCCGGCCAGACCGGTTCGGGCAAGACCACATTGATGAACGCGTTGAGCGGGGAGATTCCGCCCCGCGAACGCATCGTCACGATCGAGGACGTGCGCGAGTTGCGGCTGGATCCGGCAACCAATCACGTACACCTGTTGTACGGCACTCCGACGGAAGGCAGGACGGCCGCCGTATCGGCCACCGAGCTGTTGCGCGCGGCGCTGCGCATGGCGCCCACGCGCATCCTGCTGGCGGAGCTGCGCGGGGGAGAAGCCTTCGACTTCCTCCAGGCATGCGCGTCCGGACACAGCGGCGGCATCAGCACCTGCCATGCCGCCAGCGCCGATATGGCGCTGCAGCGGCTGACGCTGATGTGCATGCAACACCCGAATTGCCAGATGCTTCCCTACTCGACGCTACGCGCGCTGGTCGAATCCGTGATCGATATCGTCGTGGTGGTGGAGCGCCGAGCCGGGCAGGGGGCCCGGCGGCGGGTCGTCGACATCTGGTACCGGGATGGCCTCCCGGCGCCATGACGCCTGCCGCCTGCACGCATTGCGATTTTCGTGCATAATTGCGCCCCTCTACCTTTTCCCCGATAGCTCAGTCGGTAGAGCGACGGACTGTTAATCCGCAGGTCGCTGGTTCGAGCCCAGCTCGGGGAGCCAGATTCCAGAAAGCCCGGTTCATGCGAACCGGGCTTTTTGCTGCCTGCCCGGACGCCGGCGCCCGATGCCCTTGTCAGGCCGCCCTGGCAGTCCGGGCGCGCCAGCGCGCGAACACCAGCACGTTGCCCAGCATGACCAGCGCCAGGCCCGCCAGCGCCTGCGGCGTCCAGCGATAACCCTCGACGAACGTGGAAATGGTCAGCGCCACCACCGGAAACAGCACCGTGCAATAGGCCGCACGCGCCGGCCCCATGCGCCCGACCAGGGTCAGGTACGCGGTGAAACCGACGATGGAGCCCGGCACGGCCAGGAACAGCAGGGCGCCCACATAGGTGGGCGAGGGGTCGAACGCGAACGGCACGCCGGCCGCCAGCGTGCCCGCCAGCAGGATCAGCGCGCCATAGGTCATGCTGTAGGCGTTGCCGGTCAGCGGCCGGATGCCGGCGCGCTGCTGGGCGGCCGACAGCATGTTGCCGGTGGAAAAGCACAGCGTGCCCAGCAGGGCCAGCCCCAGCCCCTTGAGCGTGCCGGCCTCGGCGGCGTGGCTGGCCAGTTCGGGCCAGAACAGCAGCAGCAGGCCGGCCAGGCCGCAGGCACCGCCCAGCATGACGCGTGGCGCGATGGGCGTGCCGAACCACAGGCGCGCGTTCACCGCATTCCAGATCGTGGCCGCGGAGAACACCACCGAGACCAGGCCGCTGGGAATCCATTGCGTGGCCGCGTAAAAGCACAGGAAGTTCAGGCAGAACAGGAACAGTCCCTGGCCCAGGCACAGCAGGTGGCCGCGCAGGTCCAGCTTCTGCAATTTGCGCAGCAGCGCCAGCGCCGCCATCATGATCAGCGCGGCCAGCGCGAAGCGGTAGAAGATGGAAACGGGGATGGCCACCACGCCAAGCTGCAGCTTGATGGCGATCCAGGTCGTGCCCCAGATGAGCACGGTGAGCAGGTACAGGGTCAGGTTCACGATAGTGGGCAGGACAGGGCGCCGCCGAAGCGGACGGCGCCCGCAAGTATGCGCCAGGCGCGGCCGGCGCGATTGCCGGATCTTGCGCTTCTTTGCCCGGGAGCGCGCGCCGGCGCCCGGACAATGGCGTAGCATAGGGCGCATGAGTCTCGCCGCATCCGATCCGGCCGGATTTTCGGTCTTTCGCACCCTGGCAGGCGCCGGCACGGCGCGGCTGGAGCGCGCCGCCACGCTGGGCGACGGCGTGGCGGCGGCCCAATGGCGCCGTGCCGGCCACGAAGTCGTCGACTACGACCATCCCGGCCATCACACCTTGTCGCTCTACCTGCATGGCGGCGAAAAATCGTTCCGGGTCGGCAACGACGGCTATGGCGGCGCGGGCAAGTTCTGCGTCCTGCCATCCGAGCACCGCTCGCGCTGGAACATGAACGACACCGTGCGCTTCCTGCACCTGTACATCGCGCCGCAGCGGCTGGCGCGCGAAGCCGTCTGGCGGCTGGACTGCGAGCCGCGCGAGCTGGCATTGCGCGACCGCACCTATATCCAGGATCCGGCGCTGGGCCAGGCCTGCCACATCCTGCTGGACGCCGATTGGACCGATCCGTCGCAACGCCTGGCCGCCAGCGCCGCCTCCGAGACCGTGCTGCACCATCTGCTGGTCCAGGGCACCGGGCGACGCCCCGGCATGCCCGCGCGCGGCGGGCTGGCGCCGGTGGTGCGGCGGCGGATGCGCGACTACATCGAGGCCCATCTGCACGAGCCGCTGACGCTGGAGCGGCTGGCCGCCCAGGCCGCCCTGTCCACCTACCATTTCGCCCGCATGTTCCATGTTTCGTTCGGGGTTCCGCCCCACCTCTGGGTGCAGGCCCGGCGGCTGGCGCGGGCCCAGGCCCTGCTGCGCGCGCCCGGCCAGGCGGGGCTGGACGCGGTGGCGCAGGCCAGCGGGTTCGGCAGCGCCAGCCACTTGAGCAGGGTGTTCCGCCAGGCCACGGCCGCTACGCCGGGCCAGTACCGGGCCGGCGCGCGGGCCCATTGAACCCCTCGCCCGCGAGGCAGTCTAAAATGCAGACATCGCCCGTAGGCGCGGCCCGCCGCGCCCACCCTGTCCGGGAGACGACATGCCTATTGCCACCTCTGCTTACGAACACGCCTATTCCGACCGGCGCTTCTGGCGCAAACTGCGCGGCCATGCCGCCGGCGCGGGCCGCCAGGCGCTCGAAAAGGCGCTGTGGCTGTACTTCGCCGTGCAAAACCCCGCCACCCCCAAGTGGGCGCGCCGCGTCATATACGGCGCGCTGGGCTACTTCGTGCTGCCGCTGGACGCCATCCCCGACCTGGCGCCGCTGGTGGGGTACACCGACGACCTCGGCGTCATGACCGCCGCGCTGGCCACGGTCGCCTTTGCCATCACCGACGATGTCAAGGCGCAGGCGCGCGGCAAACTCGATCAATGGCTGGGCCCCGCCGCCAATGATGCCGCCGGCAACGGGTAGCACGCACCGGTCGGCCGTCTGGCTGGCCGAGACCGTCCGCCTGCGCGAAGAACACTGGGGCCCCCTCGAAGACGCCGACGCCGTGCGCCAGGCGCGCCAGCTGGCGCCCGATTTCACGCTGCGCATCCTGGCGCGGGCCCAGGCGCTGGGCCGCCGCGAAGGCTTGCAGGACCTGCTGGTCCACTGGCGCCAGGGCGCCGCGCTGACGTTCGTGGTGCTGGCCGTCGCCGCCCTGCTGGCCGGCGTCGGCGCCGCGCTGGGCGCGCTGGGCTCGGGCGCGCGACCGGTCAACGTGCTGTGGGCGCTGGGTGCGCTGCTGGGCCTGCATGCGCTGACCTTCGTCCTGTGGCTGGCCAGCTTCGCGTTGCGCCCCCGCGCGGCGGGGCTGGGCGGCATCTGGCTGTGGGCCACGCGCAAGCTGGCGCGCGGTCCCGACGCGGCCCTGATCCCGCAGGCGCTGCTCGATCTGCTGGCGCGCGCCGGCGCCCTGCGCTGGCTGCTGGGCGCGGTCAGCCACATCCTGTGGCTGGCCGCCTTGTGCGCGGCGCTGGCCACCTTGCTGATCGTGCTCTCGACCGCCAGCTACCGCTTCGTGTGGGCCACCACCCTGCTGCAGCCCGAGACCTTCGTGACCCTGACCCAGGCGCTGGGCTGGCTGCCGGGCCAGTTGGGGTTCGCGCTGCCCGATGCCGCGCTGGTGCGCGCCAGCGACGGAGCGCAGGTCCTGCCCGCCACCGCGCAGGTGCAATGGTCGATCTGGCTGCTGGGCGCCCTGGTCTGCTATGGCATCGCGCCGCGCCTGCTCGCCGCGCTGTACTGCCTGGCCATGGCCGCGCGCGCCCTGCGCGGGCTGCGCCTGGACACCAGCCTGCCCGGCTATGCCGTCCTGCGCGACCGCCTGCTTCCGCCGGCCGCATCGACCGGCATCGACCGGCCGGCCGATCCCCTGCATGCACCGCGCATGGTCGCCGCGCAGGTGCTGCCCGACCTGGCCAACCGGCCGGTGCTGGCCGCCCTGGAGCTGGCGCCCGACCAGCCATGGCCGCCGGCCGGCCTGCCTGCCAACGTATTCGACGCCGGCAATCTGGACACCCGCAAACAGCGCAGCGCCTTGCTCGACGCGCTGGCGCGCAGCGCCGCCTCGCGCCTGCTGATCGCCTGCGACGCGCGCCAGACGCCGGACCGCGGCACACTGGCCCTGCTGGCCGAACTCTCCGACAAGGCGGCGCAGACACGCGTATGGCTGCTGCAGGCCGGCGCGGCCGGCGCCGGGCAGGGACGCGGTTCGTTGTGGCAGGCGCGCCTGCTCGATGCCGGCCTGCCCGAGGCGGCCATCCTGCGCGACGCCGACCATCCCTTGCGATGGCTGGAGGCCGCGCATGACTGAAGCCGCGCTGCGCATCGCCGTCGTCGGCCACACCAACACCGGCAAGACCTCGCTGTTGCGCACGCTGACGCGCAACCCCGATTTCGGCGAAGTGGCGGATCAGCCCGGTACGACACGCCACGTCGAAGGCGCGCGCCTGGCCATCGACAATGCGGCCGCGATCGAATGGTTCGACACGCCCGGCATGGAAGACAGCATCGCCTTGCTGGAATACCTGGAGCGTCTGCAGGCGCCCGGCGAGCGGCTCGACGGACCGGCGCGCGTACGCCGCTTTCTCGAATCGCCCGAAGCGCACCGGCGTTTCGAGCAGGAGGCGCGCGTGCTGCGCAAACTGCTCGAATGCGACGCCGGCCTGTATGTCATCGACGCGCGCGACCCGGTGCTGGGCAAGCATCGCGACGAGCTTGCCATCCTGGCATCGTGCGCGCGGCCGCTGTTGCCGGTGCTGAATTTCGTCAACGCGCCCGAACACCGCGCCGATCAGTGGCGCGAAGCCATGGCCCGCCTGGGCCTGCACGCGGTGCTGGAGTTCGACACGGTCGCGCCGCCGCTGGATGGCGAAGCGCAACTCTATGCGCGGCTGGCGGCGCTGCTGGACCGCCACGCGGCGATGCTGCAACGCCTGGCCCAGGCCCTGGCGCAGCAGCGCGAGCAACGCCGCCAGGCCGCCTGCATCCTGGTCGCCGACCTGCTGGTCGACGTCGCGGCGCTGCACGTGTCCAGCCCGGGCGACGAGGCCGCGCTGCAGGAAGCGGCCGCCACGCTGCGCGAGCAGGTCCGGCGGCGCGAGCAGGCCTGCGTCGACGCCTTGCTGGCGCTGTACAACTTCCATCGCGACGATTACGACGGCGCCGAGCTGCCGCTGCAAGGCGAACGCTGGGGCATGGACCTGTTCCACCCGCAGGCGCTCAAGGACATGGGCGTTCAGCTTGGCGTAGGCATGGCCGCCGGCGCCATGGCCGGCGCCGCGGTCGATCTGCTCAGCGCCGGCCTGAGCCTGGGCACCGGCATGCTGATCGGCGCGGCCGCCGGCGGCCTGTGGCAGGGCGTGGAACGGCTGGGCAAGCGCGTGGCGGGCAAGCTGCGCGGCTATCGCGAACTCAGCGTCGACGATCCCATCGTGCGCCTGCTGGCGTTGCGCCAGCGCCAGCTGATCCATGCCCTGGAGCGGCGCGGACACGCGGCGCGCACGCCGGTGCAGCTGCAGCGGCCCGACGACCGCGCCTGGCAAAGCGGCCCGCTGCCCGACGGCCTGAAAGAAGCGCGCAGCCGGCCGGAATGGTCCGCGCTGGGCGATCGCTACCAGGAAGACGAACGCCGCAAGCGCGTCGTCGCGCAGCTCGCGCGGCAACTGGCGCAAGCCGACGACGCCTGATCCCGCCCGCCGCGCCACGCCGGCGCGCTACCGGGTGATAACCCCAATCCAAAAAGATTGACGCTTAAACGATGGCGTCTATAAGATTCGACTACGCCGCGTAAGGCGGCCGCTGCATCGACACCCCCTGGGAGCTGGTCCATCGTGAAGCCGAAGTCCCGCATTCTGATGTGCCTGCTTGCTTTGCGCACCGGCGTCCATCGCGCCGCGCCGCAATCTTCCCACCGCCTTTCGCCTCACTAAGCAGTACGCCTTACCCCGGCCGCCTTATCCAACGACCGGGGCCCTGTCACTTCCGGCGCACACCGCGCGCCGCACACGGAGCACGAGGGCTATGCGTATTTCTCCATTCATCAAGCACACGGCACTGGCGCTGGCCATCGCCGCGGCCGGCCTGTCGGCCACGGCGAACGCCAAGACTTTCCGCTGGTCGTACCAGGGCGACGCGACGTCGATGGACCCGATGGCGCTGAACGAAACCTTCACGCTCGGCTTCCAGGGCAATATCTACGAGACGCTGGCCGGCTACGACGGCGAACTGAAGCTGGTGCCGCTGCTGGCCGAAAGCTGGGAGAACACCGAGCCGACCAAATGGGTGTTCAAGCTGCGCAAGGGCGTCAAGTTCCACGACGGCTCGCCGTTCACGGCCGACGATGTGATCTTCTCGTGGAAGCGCAGCCTGACGCCGGGCTCCGACATGAAGGGCTACGGCGCCAAGGCCTCCGAGATCCGCAAGATCGACGACCACACCATCGAAGTCATCACGGCCACGCCCAACCCCATCCTGCCGCGCGAATGGGTGTTCCTGTACATCATGAGCAAGTCGTGGTCGGAAAAGAACAAGACCACCGAGGCGACCAACGTCAAGGGCGACAACCAGGGCAACTACGCCAACCTGCACACCAACGGCACCGGCCCCTTCATGGTCACCGAACGCCAGCCCGATGTGAAGACGGTGCTCAAGCGCTTCGACGGGTATTGGGACAAGAACATCAAGACCAATATCGACGAGGTGGTCTTCCAGCCGATCTCGCAGGAAGCCACCCGCGTGGCGGCCCTGATATCGGGCGAGATGGACCTGGTGCAGCCGGTGCCCGTGCAGGACTGGAAGCGCCTGGACGACGCGCCGGGCGTCAGGCCGCTGACCGCGCCCGAGGCGCGCGCCATTTTCATCGGCATGGACCAGGCGCGCGACGAACTGCTGTTCTCGGACGTCAAGGGCAAGAATCCGTTCAAGGACGCCCGGGTACGCGAGGCTGTGGTGCTGGCGGTCGATACCAAGGCCATCAACGACAAGATCATGCGCGGCGCGGCCAAGCCGCTGGGCTCGCTGATCGCCACCGCCATCAACGGCTACGACGACTCGTTCGGCGCGCCCATCAAGCCGGACGTCGAGCGCGCCAAGAAGCTGCTGGCCGAGGCCGGCTATCCCAAGGGCTTCACGGTGACGCTGGATTGCCCCAACGACCGCTACGTCAACGACGAGAAGGTCTGCCAGGCGGTGGCCGGCATGCTGGCGCGCGTGGGCATCAAGATCAATCTGCTGGCGCAGACCAAGTCGAAGTACTTCGGCAAGATCCTGCTGCAGGCGGGCAACCAGACCAGCATGTACATGCTCGGCTGGACGCCGAGCTCGATCGACGCGCACAATGCGCTGCTCAACCTGGCGGCCTGCCGCGACGCCAAGACCGCCGCGGGGCAATTCAACCTGGGCGGCTATTGCAACAAGAAGGTCGACGAGCTGACCGCGCAGATCGGCGTGGAGACGGACCAGGCCAAGCGCAACGCCATGATCAAGGAAGCCTTCGAGATCGTGCGCAAGGAGTACGGCTACCTGCCGCTGCACCAGCAGCCGATGTCCTGGGGCGTCAAGGACAACATCAAACTGATCCAGCGCGCCGACGACGTGCTGGACCTGCGCAACGTCGTGATGCCGTAACGTGAGGACCGGCGCGGGCCATCGCGGCCCGCGCCATGGGCGACCCGCGCCGTACACGCCAAACCAGGGCACCCGATATGCTTGCTTTCATAGCGCGACGACTTTTTCAGTCGCTGCTGGTCATGCTGACCGTGGCATTGATCGCCTTTTCGATGTTCCGCTATGTGGGCGATCCGATCGCCAGCATGGTCGGGCAGGACACCACGCCGCAGCAGCGCGCGCAGCTGCGCGTCGACCTGGGGCTGGACGATCCGTTCGTGGTGCAGTTCGCGCGCTTTGTCGGCAACGCCGTGCAAGGCGATTTCGGCATTTCGTATCGCCAGCCCCGCCCGGTCGCGGAACTGCTGGAAGAACGCCTGCCCGCCACGCTCGAACTGTCGTTCGTCTCGGCCCTGATGGCGCTGGTCTTCGGCATTCCCATGGGCATCTATACGGCGCTGCGGCGCCACGGCGTGCTGTCCAAGACGTTCATGGCGCTCTCGCTGGCAGGCATCTCGCTGCCCACGTTCCTGATCGGCATCCTGCTGATACTGGTGTTCGGCGTGCAATTGCGCTGGCTGCCCAGCTTCGGGCGCGGCGAGGTCATCTCGCTTGGATGGTGGTCCACCGGGCTGCTCACGCGCTCGGGGCTGGCGGCGCTGATCATGCCGGCCATCACGCTGGCGCTGTTCCAGATGACGCTCATCATGCACCTGGTGCGCGCCGAAATGCTGGAGGTGCTGCGCACCGACTTCATCAAGTTCGCGCGCGCCCGTGGCCTGCCCGAACGATTGATCAACTTCCGCCACGCGCTGAAGAACACGCTGGTGCCGGTGATCACGATCACCGGCCTGCAGCTGGGTTCCATCATCGCTTTCGCCATCATCACCGAAACGGTCTTCCAGTGGCCGGGCATGGGCCTGCTGTTCATCCAGGCCATCAGCATGGTGGACATCCCGGTCATGGCCGCCTACCTGGTGCTGATCGCCTTTTTCTTCGTCGTCATCAATCTGATCGTCGACATGCTTTATTTCGCCGTCGATCCGCGCCTGCGCGTGCAAAGCAAATGAAGGACGCGCCATGATTGCCCGTCTCGCTCCCTATTTCGCCCGCGCCAGCGACAGCGATCTCTGGCACAGCTTCAAGCGCTCGCCCGGGGCCATCATCTCGGCCGTCGTCACGCTGATCATCGTGCTGGGCGCGCTGGCCGCCCCCCTCGTGGCGCCGCACAATCCGTTTGACCTGGCGTCGCTGAACATCATGGACGCCAACACGCCGCCGGCCTGGGAAGCCGACGGCAACAGCGCCTTCGTGCTGGGCACCGACGACCAGGGCCGCGATATCCTGTCGGCCATCCTGTATGGCTCGCGCGTCTCGCTGCTGGTGGGCTTTGCCTCGGTGCTGTTCGCCATGGTCCTGGGCGTCACGCTCGGGCTGATCAGCGGCTATGCGGGCGGACGGGTCGACAGCATCATCATGCGCATCGCCGACGTGCAGCTCTCGTTTCCCGCCATCCTGGTGGCGCTGCTGATCGACGGCGTGGCGCGCGGCCTGCTGCCGCGTGACATGCACGACAAGCTGGCGCTGTACGTCCTGATCTTCGCGATCGGCATTTCGGGCTGGGTGCAGTACGCGCGCACGGTGCGCGGCTCGACACTGGTCGAACGCAACAAGGAATACGTGCAGGCCGCGCGCCTGATCGGCATCGGCCCCTTCACCATCCTGCGCCGCCACATCCTGCCCAACGTCATGGGCCCGGTGCTGGTGATCGCCACCATCCACCTGGCCATCGCCATCATTACCGAAGCCACGCTGTCGTTTCTCGGCGTGGGCGTGCCGCCCACCGCGCCGTCGCTGGGCACGCTGATACGCATCGGCAACAGCTACCTGTTCTCGGGCATGTGGTGGATTTCGATCTTCCCGGGCATCGCGCTGGTGGCGCTGGTGCTGTCGGTCAACCTGCTGGGCGACTGGCTGCGCGACGCCCTCAACCCCAAGCTGCGCTGAGACGCTCATGGCATTGTTGGACATCGACAGCATACGCATCGAATTCCCGAGCCGGCGCGGCACGCTGGTGGCCGTCGACGGCGTTTCGCTGTCGCTGGAGAAGGGCGAGATCCTCGGCGTGGTGGGCGAGTCCGGCGCCGGCAAATCGACCATCGGCAACGCCGTCATCGGCCTGCTGGAGGCGCCCGGCCGGCTGGCTGGCGGCGAGGTCCTGCTGGAAGGACGCCGCATCGACACCTTGAGCAACGCCGAGCAGCGCAAGGTGCGCGGCCGCCGCATCGGCATGATCTTCCAGGATCCGCTGACTTCGCTCGACCCCTTGCAGACGGTGGAAAGCCAGCTGGTGGAAACCATGCAGGTGCACCTGGACCTGAACCACGAACAAGCGCGCCAGCGCGCCGTCGAACTGCTGCGCCAGGTCGGCATCGACGAGCCGGAACTGCGGGTCAAGCAGTATCCGCACCAATTCTCGGGCGGCATGCGGCAACGGGTGGTGATCGCCCTGGCGCTGTCGTGCGGGCCGGAAGTCATCATCGCCGACGAGCCGACCACCGCGCTGGACGTGTCGATCCAGGCGCAGATCCTCGACCTGTTGCGCAAGCTGTGCAGGGAGAAACAGGTCGGGATGATCATCATCACGCACGACATGGGCGTGATCGCCGACGTCACCGACCGCGTGGCCGTACTGTACCGCGGCAAGCTGGTCGAACAGGGGCCCACCGCCAAGATACTCGGCAACCCGGACCACCCCTACACGCGCAGCCTGATCTCCGCCGTGCCGCGCCCCGACGTCAAGCTGCGGCGCTTCCCCGTGGTGACCTATATCGAGGACGTCAAGCGCCCGACCGTGGAACTGGACATCGCCACCCACTGGCTGGGCCAGCGGCGCGAGTTCGCCCGGCGCGCCGCAGGGCCGCTGGTGGAAGTGGAAGACCTGGGCATGCGCTTCGTGCTGCGCAACGCCTTCCTGGCGCGCAACCGGCGCACGCTGGACGCGGTCAAGCAGGTCAACCTGTCGATCAACGAGGGCGAAGTGTTCGGGCTGGTGGGGGAGTCGGGTTCGGGCAAATCCACCGTGGCCCGCCTGATCGCCGGCCTGTACACGCCCACGAACGGGCGCGTGCTCTTTAACGGCGTCGACCTGACCGGCCTGAAGGACGAGAAGCGGATGAACGCGTTCAGGCGCCAGATCCAGATGGTGTTCCAGGATCCCTATTCGTCGCTCAACCCGCGCATGCGGGTGCAGGAAATCGTGGCCGAGCCGATCCGCTTTCACCGCCTGGCTGAAGGCGAGGCGCAGACCCGCCGCGTGGTGGCCGACCTGCTCGACGTGGTCGGCCTGGGCGCATCCGCCGCGCAGCGCTATCCGCACGAATTCTCCGGCGGCCAGCGCCAGCGCATCTGCATCGCGCGCGCGCTGGCCACCCGGCCGCGCTTCCTGATCTGCGACGAACCGACCTCGGCGCTGGACGTGTCGATCCAGGCGCAGATTCTGAATCTGCTCAAGGATCTGCAGGAACAGCTGGGCCTGACCATGCTTTTCATCAGCCATGACTTGCCGGTCATCCGCCAGATGTGCGACCGGGTCGGCGTCATGCTGCACGGCCAACTGCTGGAAACGGCGGCCACCGAGACCCTGTTCACGCATCCGGAGCACGATTACACCCGGCACCTGCTCAGCCTGATGCCGCGGCTGCAGTCGCTGCAGCCGGTGCCGTCGGCCGGGTAGGCCGGCCTACCAGCGGCCCGAGGCGCCGCCTCCGCCGCTGCGCCCGCCGCCCCCGCCACGAAAGCCGCCGAAGCCGCCGCTGCCCGACCCGCTGCCCGACCCGCTGCCCGACCCGCTGCCCGACCCGCCGCGCGAACCGCCGCGCCAGCCGCCGAAACCGCCCCCGCCGCTGCCGCCGCCTCCGCCACCTCCACCTCCACCGCCGCTGGGCAAGGCCTTGATGATGACCTTGATGCCCAGCACCAGCAGCGCCATAGCCAGGCCGGCGGAAATGCTCTGCATGTAGATCGCCACGCCCACGCCGGCCAGCGCCGCCGCGATCGGCCCCGGCAGGATGAGCAGCACCACCAGCGCCGCGATGCCGTTCTCGCCCAGCCAGCCGCGTATGCCGGCCAGCCGCGAGCCCTCGTCGCGCCCGCTGGCGGCGGGCGGCGGCAACTCCTCGCCTTCGATGCGCCGCTCGAGCGCCGTGACGCCGGCCTGCACCGCGCCGGGCCAGTCGCCGGCGCGCAGGCGCGGCACGATGTATTCATTGATGATGCGGCCGGCCGCGGAGTCCGGAATCGCGCCCTCCAGACCGTAGCCCACCTCGATGCGCAGCGCGCGGTCGTCGCTGGCCATCAGCAACAGCACGCCGTCATCCACTTTGTCGCGGCCTATCTTCCACTTCTCGAAGGCGCGCGTGGCGTACTGCTCGATGGTTTCCGGGGCAGTGCTCGGCACGATCAGCACCGCCACCTGCGCGCCCTTGCGCTGTTCCAGCGCCGCCAGCTGGGCCTCCAGCCGTTGGCGCTGCGCCGCGTCCAGTACGCCCGATTGGTCGACGACGCGGGCGCCGAACTCCGGCACCGGCGCCAGCTGCTGCGCCTGCGCCAGCAGCGCCCAGCCCGCCAGCCACGCGCCCAGCCACAGCGTCCGCAGGAAGCGCCAGGCGTTACTGGGCCGGACGTGGGGCACTGCCGCCCTCGTTGCTGAACTTCACCTTCGGCGCGCGGGTAATCTCGGCCTCGTTGTCCACGCCGAAATTGGCCTTGGGCGCATAGCCGAAGACCTTGGCCGTGATCACTTCGGGGAACTGCCGCACCAGCACGTTATAGGCCTGCACCGAGCGCACATAGCGCTCGCGTTCGACCGCCAGCCGATTCTCGGTGCCGGCCAGCTCGGTCTGCAGATCGCGGAACAGGCCCTCGGCCTTGAGCTGCGGGTAGTTCTCGGTCACCACCAGCAGCCGCGACAGGGCCGAGGACAGCTCGCCCTGCGCCTGCTGGAAGCGCTGCACCGCGGCCGGATCGTCGAGCTGGTCGGCCGTCAGCTGCACGCGGCCCACCTTGGCGCGCGCCTCGGTCACTTCGACCAGCACCTGGCGTTCGTGCGTCATGTAGGCATCCACCACCTTGACCAGCCGCGGCACCAGGTCGGCGCGGCGCTGGTACTGGTTGAGCACCTGCGACCAGGACGCCTTGACCTGCTCGTCGGCGGCCTGGATGGCGTTGTATCCGCAGCCCGACAGCAACGTGGTCAGCAGCGCCAGCAGGCCGGCGCCCAGCCAACGGGTAATCGTCATGGCATGTCTTCCTGTAACAATGGATCGCCGGCATTACAACAGGTCGGAGCCGGCTTGCCTATGACTGGACGCGGCCGAGCTGTTACAGGTTATGGCCAAACAGGGCGCCTCCCGGGGCCGGCATGGGATACAATCATTCTCCGTGTGCATAGCCAATCGGCACACGTCTGCTGGCGCTTTCACCGCCATGCCCGTGAAAACGGGTTTCCTGTATCTCCTCACATTCGTCCGCCTGGATTGGAGTCTCTCAACTTTGAGCGACAGGCTGCCGCTGGAGTTGTTTTGACTACCTCTATTTCCTTTGCCGACCTCGGGCTGGCCGATTCCCTGTTGCGTGCGATCGCCGATACCGGCTATACGGCGCCCACCCCCATCCAGGCGCAAGCCATCCCGCTGGTGCTGCAAGGCGGCGACCTGCTGGCCGCCGCGCAAACCGGCACCGGCAAGACCGCGGGGTTCACCCTGCCCATCCTGCACCGGCTGATGCAGACCAAGCCCGCCGCGCGCAAGCCTGGCCGCCCGCGCTGCCTGATCCTCACCCCCACCCGCGAGCTCACCGCCCAGGTGGCCGAATCGGTGCAGACCTACGGCAAGTACGCCAGCCTGAGCTCCATGGTGATGTTCGGCGGCGTCAACATCAATCCGCAGATCAGCGCCCTGAAAAAGCCGCTCGACATCCTGGTGGCCACGCCCGGCCGCCTGCTCGACCATGCCGGCCAGAAAACGGTCGACCTCTCCGGCGTGGAAATCCTGGTGCTGGACGAAGCCGACCGCATGCTGGACATGGGCTTCATCCGCGACATCCGCAAGGTACTGGCGCTGCTGCCCAAGCAACGCCAGAACCTGCTGTTCTCCGCCACCTTCTCGGACGAAATCCGCTCGCTGGCGCGCGGCGTGCTCAACGATCCGGGCGAAGTCTCGGTCACGCCGCGCAACACCGCCACCGAACTGGTCACCCAGACGGTGCACCTGGTCGAACAGCACCACAAGCGCGACCTCGTCAGCCACCTGATCCGCGAAAGCGGCTGGCACCAGGTACTGGTGTTCACCCGCACCAAGCACGGCGCCAACCGGCTGGCCGAGAAGCTGGTCAAGGACGGCCTGAGCGCGGCCGCCATCCATGGCAACAAGAGCCAGTCGGCGCGTACCCGCGCCCTGTCGGGCTTCAAGGACGGCAGCGTGGCCGTGCTGGTTGCCACCGACATCGCCGCGCGCGGCCTGGACATCGACCAACTGCCGCAAGTGGTCAACTTCGAACTGCCCAACGTCCCCGAGGACTACGTGCACCGCATCGGCCGCACCGGCCGTGCCGGCGCCACCGGCGCGGCGGTCTCGCTGGTGGACGATAGCGAGATCAAGCTGCTCAAGGCCATCGAACGCCTGATCAAGAAGCCCATCGAACGCCGCGCCGTCGACGGCTGGACGCCGCCTGCCGGCGGCCCGACCGCCGAGGACCGCGCCGATCGCGAGCGCGAAATGCGCGACGACGATCGCGGCCGCGGCCGCCGCGGTGACCGTGGCGGCGATCGCGGCCAACGCGCCGGCGGCGACAACCGCGCCCCCCAGGCGCGCGACGGCCAGCGCCGCGCCACGGGCGCCCATCCGCAAGGCAGCGCGCCGCGCAACGCCGCCGGTCCGCGCGCCGACGCCAAGCGCAACGACGCTGGCCGCCCCCAGGGGCGTGCCCCCGGCGAAACGGGTGCGGCCCGCGCGCCGGCCCCGGCGCGCGACCGGCCCGTCGGCAACGGCACGCGCGGCGTGTTGCTGGGCAAGTAATCCCGCTCACGCGGCATCGACAGGAGCCAGCGCATGACGCTCTCGACGTGGTTGACCTTTTTCGTCGCATCATGGGCGATCTCATTCTCGCCCGGGGCGGGCGCCATTTCGGCCATGTCCTCGGGCCTGAAGTACGGGTTCGCGCGCGGCTACTGGAACACGGCCGGGCTGATCCTCGGCATCCTGTTCCAGTTCCTGATCGTCGCCGTCGGGCTGGGCGCGGTGCTGGCCACCTCCGAGCTGGCCTTCACCCTCGTCAAGTACGCCGGCGTGGTCTACCTGATCTACCTGGGCATGCGCCAGATCCGCACCGACGCCGCGCCGGTGACGGTCGATGCCGGCGATCCGCATCGCGCCTCGATTCGCGAACTGGTGGGCCGCGGCTTCCTGATCAACACCATGAACCCCAAGGGCACGGTGTTCCTGCTGGCGGTCGTGCCGCAGTTCGTCGACCCCGCGCAGCCGCTGACCCAGCAATACCTGGCGCTGGCCGGCACGCTGGCCTTCACCGACCTGGTGGCCATGGGCGTGTATACGCTGCTGGCCGCCAAGGTGCTGCGGATGTTGCGCAAGGCGCACCACATCCGCTGGATGAACCGCGTCTTCGGTTCGCTGTTCATCCTGGCCGGCGTATTCCTAGCTACATTCCGTCGCCACTCGTAAAGACACCCCGCTGGCGCGCCCGCGGCGCGCCAGTACAATCCACCCGCCATGAACATTCCCCAAGAAGTCGCGCGGCGACGCACCTTCGCCATCATTTCCCACCCGGACGCCGGTAAAACGACGCTGACCGAAAAACTGCTGCTGTTCGCAGGAGCGATCCAGATCGCCGGCAGCGTGAAGGCGCGCAAGGCCTCGCGCCATGCGTCGTCGGACTGGATGGAAATCGAAAAGCAGCGCGGCATCTCGGTGGCATCGTCGGTCATGCAGATGGAGTACCGCGACTGCGTCATCAACCTGCTCGACACCCCGGGCCACCAGGACTTCTCGGAAGACACCTACCGGGTGCTGACGGCGGTGGACGCCGCGCTGATGGTCATCGACGCCGCCAATGGCGTCGAACCGCAGACGATCCGCCTGCTGCAGGTCTGCCGCGCGCGCAACACGCCCATCATCACCTTCATCAACAAACTCGACCGCGAAGTCCGCGAGCCGCTCGAGCTGCTGTCGGAAATCGAAGGCCACCTCGGCATGGACACCGTGCCGTTCTCGTGGCCGGTGGGCATGGGCAAGGCGTTTGGCGGCGTGTTCGACATCCGGCGCAACCGCATGCGCATTTTCCGCGCCGGGCAGGAGCGCCGCGGCGAGGACGACGAATTCATCGACGGCCTGGACAACCCCGAGATCCCGCGCCGCTTCGGCGCCGCCTTCGCGCAGGCCAGCGGCGAGATCGAGCTGATCAACGAAGCCGCGCCGGCGTTCGACCGCGAGGCCTTCCTGGCCGGCAAGCAAACGCCCGTGTTCTTCGGTTCGGCCATCAACAACTTCGGCGTGCAGGAAGTCCTGGACGCGCTGGTCGACCAGGCGCCGGCCCCCGGCCCGCGCCAGGCGCTGGAGCGCGAAGTCCGCCCCGACGAACCCAAGTTCACCGGCGTGGTCTTCAAGGTGCAGGCCAACATGGATCCGGCGCACCGCGACCGGGTCGCCTTCGTGCGCGTGAGCTCGGGCCGCTTCGAACGCGGCATGCGCCTGAAGGTCGCGCGCACCGGCAAGGAAATGCGGCCCAACAACGTGGTGTCGTTCCTGTCACAGCGCCGCGAGCTGCTCGACGAAGCCTATGCCAGCGACGTCATCGGCATTCCCAACCACGGCGTGCTGCAGCTGGGCGACGTGCTGACCGAAGGCGAGAGCCTGCGCTTTACCGGACTGCCGTTCTTCGCCCCGGAACTGTTCCAGGCGGTGGAAGTCAAAGATCCATTGCGTACCAAGCAATTGCGCGTGGGCCTGACGCAGCTGGGCGAGGAGGGCGCCATCCAGGTGTTCCGCCCCGAGGCCGCCGGCGGCGCGCTGCTGCTGGGCGCGGTGGGCCAGCTGCAGTTCGAAGTGGTCGCGCACCGGCTCAAGACCGAGTACGGCGTGGACGCCCGGATGATGCCTTCGCGCTACACCAGCGCGCGCTGGATCACCTCCGACGACCCGCGCGCGCTGCGCAAGTTCATGGATGCCAATGCAGCCCATATCGCCTATGATGTGGTAGATGCGGCGGCGTTCCTTATCACTTCGCCCGCGCAATTGCGCGTGGCCGAAGACCTGTATCCGAATGTGAAATTCCACGCCTTGCGCGAGCATGGCGGCAAAGTCTTCGGAGACAAGGCGTAAGCCGGGTCGGAGACCGCACGGCAGATGAGGGTAGCAATGTCTTGGCGTTTATTGATCGCAACGCTTCTGGTCGCCCTGGGCGCAGCCGCCTGGGGCGGTATTCAACTGGGTGACTGGCTGGTGGCGCATGCCCCGCAGGCCGCGCCCGCGCCTGGCCAGGAAGGCGACACATCGCAGCAACCCGTCCTCGACGCCAATGGCCGGCCGTATGTCGCGCAGCCTCCCCAGCCGCGCGTCGACGGCACGCTGGGCGTGCCGGACCAACCCGCCAGCCGCGACTGGGCGGTGAACACCGTCTCGCTGTTCGACACCACCGGCGACCCGGCGGTACAGATCTCCCGCGACAGCATCACCATGGACCGCGCGCGCGAGATCGCCGCCAATTCCGATGTGCCGCTGCCTTCGGGCAACTCCGACATCACCACGCTGGACTTGCAGGCGCTGGGCGGCCAGGCGCCGATCGTGCCGCAGGAAGCCATCCCCGCGTCCGGCATGCAGCAGAATCCCGCGGCGGTCGCGCAGGTCGCGCCGCAAACCAACCGCGCCGGCGGCGGCAACTGGCAGGACGCGCTGCGCCGCGAACTGGCCCACTGCGCCACGCAGGGCTTTTTCGAGCGCCCCAGTTGCTCCTGGGCGGCACGCAACAAGTACTGTGCGCCCAACCGCGCATGGGGCACCATGGCCGAGTGCCCGCGCCGTCCCGACTGACCGCACCCAGCCGCAATGCAAAGGGCGCACCGCATGGTGCGCCCTTTTTCATGCCATGGCCGCCGAAGCGGCCACGATGCCTCAGCCGTCGACTTCCATCTGGCTTTGCAGGTAGTTCTGCAGCCCCACCTGGTCGACCAGGCCGATTTGCGTTTCGAGGTAATCGATATGCTCTTCGGTGTCGTCCAGGATGTCCTGGAACAGATCGCGCGACACATAGTCGCGCACCGATTCACAGTGCGCGATGGCTTCCTTGACGGTCGCCTGCGCGGCCTGTTCCAGCTTCAGGTCACAGGCCAGCAGTTCCGGCACGTCCTCGCCGATCAGCAGCTTGTGCAGGTCTTGCAGGTTGGGCAGGCCATCGAGCATGAAAATGCGTTCGATGAGACGGTCGGCGTGCTTCATCTCGCCGATGGACTCTTCGTATTCATGCTTGCCCAGTTTGTTGAAGCCCCAGTGGCGCAGCATGCGGGCATGCAGGAAATATTGGTTGATTGCCGTCAGTTCGTTGGTGAGTTGCTTGTTGAGGAACTGGATGACGGTTTTATCGCCTTTCATGATGTACTCCTGGCAGACAGGCGCGTAAAGCTGGCGCGCAGTGACGCGCATGCGCCCAGCACATACGCAACCCCGGCAGACTACCATCGCTTGCGCCTTGACTGCTAGCCCAAGAGCGCATTTGATGAACAGCGATGCAAGCGCAATCTGAAAGCGTCAAGACAATGAGAATGAGTATGCGTATTCGACAGGCCGCATGCATGCGCCATGCCTGATGCGGCTTGCGGCGCCATGCGCGCCGCGAATTGCGCCGTGGCGCGCGCCGCGGGCCCGCCCGAATGCGGTGCCCGCGCATGGCGCACGATCGCTCGCGCGCGCCGTTGGCGCGCGGCCACAAATCAGCCCGGGGCCCGCCCGCGCCGTGTCGCAAGCCAGATCCCCAGCGCAATCGGCACGATACCCAGCAGGTCCAGGCGCGAGACCGGCTCGCCCAGCAAGGCCCAGCCGAACAGCAGGCCCAGGGGTGGCATCAGGAAATGCAGGGCGCTGGCCGACGTAGCGCTGGCGCGGCCGAGGATCAGGAACCACAGGTAGTAACCGCCCATCGACACCGCCACGACCATGTAGGCCATGCTGCCGACCAGGCCCGCCGTCAGGCGCACGTCCGCCACGCTTTCCAGGCTCAGCGCCACTGGCAGCAGCGCCAGCCCGCCTGCCAGCGACTGCACGCCGGTTGCCGTCCACAGGCCGGCGGCTGGCGCCATGCGCTTGTACAGCAGCGTTCCGGCGACCAGCGCGAGCAGCGCGCCGCCGGCCAGCAGGGCGCCGTGCAGGTCTTCGTGCATGCCGGACAGGCGCGAACGCAACACCAGCGCCACGCCCAGCAGCCCCAGGCACAGGCCCGCCAGCTTGCGCCAGCCAAGCCGCTCGCCCAGCACCGGTCCGGCCAGAATGCCGATCAACAAGGGATTGGTGCTGATCAGCACCGCCATGAAGGCCGATGACACGGTGGTCAAGCCCGTCCAGCTCAACCCCAGGTAGAGCGCATTGTTGAGCACGCCCAGCAGTGCCAGCACGGCCAGCTCGCGCGGCGCGGGCGGGCGCCATCCCGCGCCCAGGCGCGCCACCGCCAGCAGCAGCACGCCGGCAAGCAGGAAGCGCGCGCTCAGCAACACCAGTGGCGGGCCATCGTGCACGGCGATCTTGGCCGCGGCAAAGGCCGAACTCCACAAGAGGCAGAACACGGCGATGGCGCCCCAGGGCGTGGCCGCGCGGTCCGGCGCGCCGCGCCAGGCGCCTGCCGCTGCCGCGGCCGATGTGGTCTTCATGATGGCTTCCCGTTGCCGGCCGCCAGCGGCGACCCTAGCCTGCATTCTGCGAGCGGCCCGATCCATTGACAAATTCTTTATTTGGATAAAAAGTATTTGAAAAACCGATGCATTTTCCGGAGCGAACCGCCGTGGACCTGGACCTGCTGCACAGCTTTGTTTCCGTCGTCGACGCCGGCGGCTTCACCCGTGCGGGCGAACGCGTGCACCGCACCCAATCGACCGTCAGCCAGCAGATCCGCAAGCTGGAAGACGCGCTGGGATGTGCGCTGTTCATCCGCGAAGGGCGCGGCGTGCGGCTGACCGAGGACGGCGAGCGGCTGCTGGGCTATGCGCGGCGCATGCTGGCGCTTTCCAACGAAATCCGCGAGGTGGTCAGCGGCGAGCGGCGGCTGGAGGTCGTGCGGCTGGGCCTGCCCGACGACCTGGCGGTCACCCGGCTGACGCACATGGTGGCCGACTTCGCCCGCCGGCATCCGCAGGTACGGCTGTCGATGCGCTGCGATCTCAGCGCCAACCTGCACCGGGCCCAGGCCCGCGGCGAACTGGACCTGGTCCTGCTCAAGCGCGAGCCCGGCGCCGGCCCGAGCCGGGCGGCGTGGCCCGAGCGCCTGCACTGGCTGTGCGCGGCCGGCGGCCCCGCCACGCTGCCCGACCCGATTGCCCTGGTCGCGTTCCCGCAGGGCTGCCAGTACCGCAACCGCGCCATCCATGCGCTGGAGAGCGCCGGCCGGCGCTGGCGCATCGCATACGAAAGTCCCAACCTGTCAGGGCTGCAGGCGGCGGTGGAGGGCGGATTGGGCGTGGCCTTGCTGGAGCAGCGCTGTCAGACACCCGCGATGGCGCGCTGCGACGCCTTGCTGCCGCGCCCGGCGCCCAGCGAGCTGGCGCTGTGCATGAGCGATACGGGCTCGCGGGCGGTGCACGAACTGGCCCGCCTGATCATGGACTTCTGTGGGGACGATAAATTGCGCCAGGCGGCATGAGCCGGCTGGCGCAAGGCGCCGCGTCGCTCAGGCGACGGCGACGAGGGGAATCGGAAAGCCGTTGGCCGCCGGTTGGGGCGTGCCTACGGGCTCGAGCGCCGCGGGCGGGTTGACCGGAACGGCGACCGACCGCACTTCGCACACGCTCGAGGCCCGCCCGCCGGGCAGGTACTCGGTGGCGGTTGCCGCGCAGCAGCCGCAGCACGTGGCCACGCCCAGTTCGAACTGGAGATCGCCCAGCGTAGCCGCGCCCGCGTCCACGCAGGCGCGGACTTGGCGTTCGGTAACGGCATTACATATGCAAATGTACATGAGAACAATTATCGGCAATTATTCTGTCACGCGCAAGCTGCTCCGAGCGGCAAATTTGCAACGAATCCCGCAGCTAACTACCTGAAATCAGGGGCAAATTAGGAGGCGTCCTAACGACCCGCGGCGTGGGCCTTGCGCAGCGTCGCTGGCGCAATCCGCAGCGCCTCGCGGTACTTGGCCACCGTGCGGCGGGCAATGACGATGCCCTGGTCGGCCAGGCGCTGCATGATCTGGCTGTCCGACAAGGGCTTGGCGCGATCCTCGTCGGCCACCATCTGGCGGATCACCGCCTGCACCGCGGTGGCCGAGGTGGCGTCTCCGCCATCGGTGGACACGCCCGCGCCAAAGAAGCGCTTGAGCTCCAGCGTACCGAACGGTGTGAGCATGTACTTCTGCGTCGTCGCGCGCGAAATGGTCGATTCGTGCAGATCCAGTTCGCCGGCGATGTCCTTGAGGATCAGCGGCCGCATGGCCGCCGGCCCCTGGGTGAAGAACGCCTGCTGATGCGCCACGATCGCCTGCGCCACGCGCAGGATGGTGTCGAAGCGCTGCTCCACGTTGCGTATCATCCAGCGCGCCTGTTGCAGCTGCGCCTGCAGGCCGGCGTTGCCGCCCTGGCGCTGGCCGCCCAGCACTTGCGCATAGACGGCATTGACATGCAGCCGCGGCACGACGGCGCTGTTGAGCACCGCCTGCCAGCCCTGGCGGGTACGGCGCACGATCACGTCGGGAATGGCGTAATCGGCCGCCGGCACCGTCCAGGCGCGGCCCGGCCGCGGTTCCAGGCGCAGGATCAGCGCATGCGCGGCGCGCACGACCGCCTCGTCGCATTGCACGGCCTCGCGCACGCGGGCCACGTTGCCGGTGGCCAGCAAGGGCAGATGCTGCGCGCAGATGCGCCGCGCACAGGCCAGCACCTCGGCATCGGCCGCCTCGGGCAGGCGCGCCGGATCGGGCTGGCGCAACTGCAGTTGCAGGCATTCGGCCATGTCGCGCGCGCCGATGCCTGCCGGATCGAACGACTGCAGCAATGCCAGCGCCGCGCGCAGCTCGTCCAGGTCGGCCTGCGCCTCGGCCGGCAGCCAGGTCAGGATCTCTTCCAGGGGCGAATCCAGGTAGCCGTTCTCGTCCAGTTCGTCGATCAGCAGACCGCACAGCGCCGCACCGCGCGGCGCGGCGCGCGTCAGCGCCAGCTGCCCCAGCAGGTGTTCGCGCAGGGTATCCGGGCGCGCCGCCTGCGGCAGGTCGCTGTCGTCGTCGGGAAGAACGCCGCCCGAACCGGGCATCTCGTCCAGGCGCAGTTCGGTATCCGGCGCCTCGTCGGCCTCGACCGAGGCCTCGCGCTCGGGGTCGGCCTGCTCCTCGCGCGCCGGATCTTCGTCGCGTTCCAGCAACGGATTCTCGGCCAGCGCCTGCGACAGTTCGGCCTCCAGCTCCAGCGACGACAGCTGCAACAGCCGGATCGACTGTTGCAGTTGAGGGGTCAACGTCAAATGTTGACCAGGACGAAGTTCTAGCGCGGGACGAGTCATAGGTACAATATTTTGCATGATGAATCCCACTTCGCCCGAACGCATCCGCCAGGACGGCCGCCTGATCGGCCAGGCCTTGTTGAAACTGGCGCTCCCCCGCCTGATATTCCGGATCGTGGTGGTCGCCATCGCCGCCGTCATCTGGCTGCTCGTGGCCGCCTGGCTGCTGGCCTTCGGCAAGTCGCTGTCGTTCGAGGGCATGCATGCCCTGGGCCAGCAGACCGTCGACATGCTGACCCGCGTCAACCCCTACTTCTGGTGGGGCGTGGTGGCGATCTGGTCGCTGATCGTGTTTTTCTCCATACGCGCCTGGCTGGGATCCAGCATCGCCGCTGGCCGCGCCGCCGTGGTCCCCACCGACGTGCTGTCCGACCTGGCGCCGCGGCTCTCGCCGGAGGTCCTGGACGTGCTGCGCTGGGTGTGGGGCGAGCGCGAAGAACCGCTCACCGTGGGCGATTCGCAACGCGCCCACACCGAACTGCGGCATAACCGCATCGGCAAGATCGCGCTGGTGCGCGAGCAATCCGGCATCCTGGATGCGCCGGCGCACCGGCCGGGCCCCGACGAGCGCCCCGGCGCGGCGCGCCATGCCGAGCCGCGGATTACCGAACCGCGCGCGGTCGAGCCCAGGCTCGCCGAGCCGCATATCGGGCCGGCGCGCTGAGCGCCTGGGCGCATCCCGGACCGGCCTGACGGCGCGCCCTGGCGCGCCGTTTACATTTGCGCTGCGCCGGGAAATGTGTTTGACTATAGGTTATGGCCGCCCAACGCACCTTCCTCGCGATTGCCTACGACCGCTCCAATGCGGCCGTGGCCGGCCTGCGCCTCGCGGTGTCCCCCACCGCCCTATCGCTACTACGCCTACCGATCGGTTGCCGGGCCTAGTGCCCCGTGGTAGCTCGGCAGCCGTACGCTCGCCACACGCGTTTTCCCCCGTTTTATTAAACTGAATCTGGCCGATTTACGGCCAAACTGCCCGCGAAACGACCAACGCAATGCAGTGGGCCAGCCCCATGCGCGGCCGTCACCATGGCCGACGCCATTACCGCTGGCTCTACGGGATTCACAAGAAACCGATCGAGGTGTACTGATGATGCTCGCCAACCCCGCCACCAAATACGTACCGTTCCAACCCTTTGCGCGCGACTTCGCCGAGCGCACCTGGCCCAGCCGCCGCATCACCCAGCCGCCCATCTGGATGAGCACCGACTTGCGCGACGGCAACCAGTCGCTGATCGAGCCCATGAGCGTCGAACGCAAGGTGCGTTTTTTCGAGCAGCTGGTGAAGATCGGCTTCAAGGAAATCGAAGTGGGCTTCCCTTCGGCGTCGCAAACCGACTTCGACTTCGTGCGCAAGCTGATCGATGAAAAGCGCATCCCGGACGACGTCACCATCATCGTCCTGACCCAGTCGCGCGAAGATCTCATCAGCCGCACCGTCGAGGCCGCCGCCGGCGCCAGGCAGGCCATGATCCACCTGTACAACGCCTGCGCTCCGGCTTTCCGCAAGATCGTGTTCAACATGAGCCGCGACGAAATCAAGAACATCGCGGTCACCGGCACGCGCATGGTCAAGCAGTACATGGCGAAGTACCCGCAAACGCAATGGCGCTACGAGTACTCGCCCGAAGTCTTCAGCACCACCGAGCCCGAATTCGCGCTCGACGTCTCCAACGCGGTGGCCGACGAATGGTACGCCACGCCCCAGCGCAAGATGGTGCTCAACCTGCCGGCCACCATCGAGGCGACTTCGCCCAACATGTACGCCGACCAGATCGAGTGGATGCACAAGAACCTCGCGCGCCGCGACAGCATCGTGTTGAGCGTGCACCCGCACAATGACCGCGGCACCGCCGTGGCGGCCGCCGAATTCGCCGTGATGGCCGGCGCCGACCGCATCGAGGGCTGCCTGTTCGGCAGCGGCGAGCGCACCGGCAACGTCGACCTGGTCACGCTGGCGCTCAACCTCTATACGCAGGGCGTGCACCCCGGCCTGGACTTCTCCGACATCGACGAAGTGCGCCGCTGCGCCGAGTACTGCAACCAGTTGCCGGTCCATCCGCGCCATCCGTACGCGGGCGACCTGGTCTTCACGGCATTCTCCGGCTCGCACCAGGACGCCATCAAGAAGGGCTTCGCGCAACAGCAGGCCGACGCTCCCTGGGAAGTGCCTTACCTGCCGATCGACCCTGCCGACCTGGGCCGCAGCTATGACGCCGTCATCCGCGTCAACAGCCAATCGGGCAAGGGCGGGGTGTCCTACCTGCTCGAACAGGAGCACGGCCTGGTCTTGCCGCGCCGCCTGCAGATCGAATTCAGCCGCGCCATCCAGCGCGTTACCGACGAAACCGGCCGCGAGGTATCCTCGGACGACGTCTACACGATCTTCGACAGCGAATACCTGGCGCAGCAGCAGCCCTGGCAGCTGGTCCGCCACCGTATCGACGGCGATCCGTCGGCCGGCGAGGGCAAGCACTTCAGCATCGAGGCCGAACTCAGCTTCAACGGCGAGCGCCGCATCGTGAAGGGTAGCGGCGACGGCGCGATCTCGGCCTTCGTGGCGGCGCTGGACGTGCCTGTGCGCATCATGGACTACCACGAGCACGCCATCGGCACCGGCACCGACACCCGCGCCGCCTGCTACGTGGAAGTGCGCGTTGGCGATTCGCCCACCGGCTTCGGCGTAGGCATCGACCGCGACATCGTCACTGCCTCCTTCAAGGCTGTGCTGGGCGCCGTCAACCGCCATCACGTCGCCGCCACGCAAGCCACCGAAACCGAAGCCGTCGCCGCGTAACCCCTCGGGTGCCCGTCCCCGCCGGGACAGGCACTCCTGCCGCATGGCGTACAGCAGTGTGCCTGTCCCGGCGGGGACAGGCACCCTTGCCGCAGGAGTCGCTCCCCGTGCGGGGACCGGCACCCGCTACCCCGGCAGCGTCAATCCGCCGCCAGCACGCCATTCATCCAGCGCGCGATCGCCAGCAGGCGCTGGTCGTCGCGAAACCCTCCCACGACCTGCAGCCCCACCGGCAAGCCTTGCGGCCCTTGCGCGAACGGCAGGTGCACGCACGGTACGCCGAACAAGGTCCAGGCCCGGCAGAACAGCGGATCGCCGGTGCCCTGGTCGTAGAACGGCGCCTCGCCGGTAGCGCTGGGCGCCAGCAGCACGTCGTAGCGCTGCAGCCATTCGGCCACTTTCGCGCGCGCCTGCCCCGCCTGCGCCAGGTGGGCCAGGTATTGCTCGGCGGTCAGCGCGGCGCCGGCCTCCAGCATCGCCGCCAGCTTGGTGCTCAGTTGCGATGGGTAGTGGATGCGTTCGAAAGCCAGCGCCTGCGCGGCCTCGTAGGCCATCACATCGCTATGCAGCGGCGCCAGCTCCTCCACGACGGCGCCCGCCTGCGAAAGCGCGCGCGCGGCGCGCTCGAACGCTGCACGCGTTTCGGGCAGGGTATGGCGCCATTGCGGGCTGCGGAACATGGCCACGCGCGGGGTGCCGTCATAGCGCAATTCGCGCAGCCGCGCATCGCGCATCAAGACCGAGGCCAGCAAGGCCACGTCGTCGACGCTGCGCGCGAACATGCCGACGGTATCGAGCGTTTCGGCCAGCGATTTCAGGCCGGCGCGCGAAATGCGTCCGAAACTGGGCTTGTAGCCCACCACGCCGCAGTACGCGGCCGGCCGTATCACCGAGCCGGCAGTTTGCGTGCCCAGCGCCAGCGGCACCATGTCGCCGGCCACGGCCGCGGCCGACCCGCTGGACGAGCCGCCCGGCGTATAGGCCGTGTTGCGCGGATTGCGCGTGGGGCCGGGGTGGTAGGTGGCGAACTCGGTGGTGGCGGTCTTGCCCAGCACCAACGCGCCCGCGTCGCGGCACAGCGCGACCGCGGCGGCGTCGGCGCGCGGCTGATGCGATTGGTAGATGCCGGACCCATAGGCGGTGGGCAGATCGGCTGTGTCGAACATATCCTTCACGCCCAGCGGCAGGCCGTGCAGCACGCCGCGTATCGGGCCACGGTCGAGTTCGCGCGCGGCGGCCAGCACGGCGTCCGGACGCAGCGCGGTCCAGGCCTGGACCTCCGGCTCGCGCTGCTCGATACGAGCCAGACAGGCCCGCGCCAATTGCTCGGCCGTCAGGTCGCGCCGATTCAGCAGGCGCGCGGCCTCGGACGCGCTGATGCGATTCAGGTTCATCGCTTTCCCCATTCCCCAATGATGTCTTTATGCACGACTCGGATTGCAATATGCGCGACGCCGCAATATTTGTTTTCGGAACGCGCGCGCCGCGCTTCGAGTGTAGAAGCAACCCGGCGCATGGCGCAAAACTTGCGGCACTGCACGATGCAATGTCGTTGGCGCTTTGGGAAATTTCGACTAAGGTGGCGCCGTGACACATCGTTGTCATGCTGCATGCCTAGAATGAAATCGTTTTCATCGTGACAATTCCTCGCGAGGCACGCTGTGAGCCGCAAGCCGCCAGGCCGACCATCTATCATCGAGATCGCCCGCAAGGCGGGCGTATCTCCCGCCACAGTATCGCGCGCCTTCAACCAGCCCGCGCTGCTCAAGCCCGATACGCTCGCGCATATCGAAGCGGTCGCGCAACGCAGCGGCTTTCGGCCCAACCGCGTGGGCCGCAGCCTGCGCGCCGGCCGCTCGCGCACCATCGGCCTGCTGCTGCCCACGCTGACCAACCCGGTATTCGCCGATTGCTTCGAGGGCGCCGAACAGTATGCACGCCGCGCCGGCTACAGCGTCATGATGGCGACGACCAACTACCAGCCCGCGATCGAGGCCGACGCCGTGCAGGCGCTGATCGACCACCAGATCGACGACCTGATCCTGACCGTCGGCAACCCTGCCCGCAATGCCACGCTGCAAGCCCTCGAACAGGCGCAGGTGCCGCATGTGCTGGCCTATAACGAATCGGGGTCGCACCCTTTTGTGTCGGTCGACAACCGCGCCGCCGCGCGCGACATGGTGCAACGCCTGGCCGATCTGGGACACCGCCGCATCGCGCTGGTGACCGGGCCGCTGGCCGCCTCGGACCGGGCGCGGCGCCGCCTCGAAGGCGCGCGCGCCGCGGCCCGCACGCTGGGGCTGGAACCTGTGGCGCACCTGGCCATGCCCACGCACACCGCCTCGAACCTGTCCACCCTGCAGCAGGCCGTGCAGGCCGCCCATGCCCCTACCGCGCTGTTCTGCTCCAACGATCTGCTGGCCACGGCCGTCATCGCGCATCTGGTCGAACTGGGCCTGCGCGTGCCGCGCGACATCTCGGTGTGCGGCTTCGACGGCGTGGCGATCGGCGCATTGATGGTGCCCACGCTGTGCACCGTCGCGCAACCGAGCCGCGACATCGGCGCGGCCGCGTGCGCCCGCCTGCTGGCCCACATGGAACAGGGCGTGCCGATCGAATCGGCGCGCCTGCCCTATCGCATCTTCCCTGGCGGCACCGTCGCCGCCGCCCCACGCCCCGAAGAGGAACCCTCACCATGAAACGCATCATCCAGGCCGCGTTGCGCGGCACGCTGCTGGCGTTGGCGATCGGCGCCGGCGCCGCCCAGGCGCAGAACGCCATCTGCTACAACTGTCCGCCCGAATGGGCCGACTGGGCCACCCAGCTCAAGGCCATCAAGGAGGCCACCGGCATTACGGTGCCCGGCGACAACAAGAACTCGGGGCAGGCATTGGCGTCGATCGCCGCCGAAAAGGCCAACCCGGTGGCCGACGTGGTGTACTACGGCGTCACGTTCGGCATCCAGGCCGACAAGGACGGGCTGGTGCAAAGCTACAAGCCGGCGCATTGGGACGCAATCCCCGACGGCATGAAGGATCCCGACGGCAAATGGTTCGCCATCCACTCCGGCACACTGGGCTTCATGGTCAATGTCGACGCCTTGCGCGGCAAGCCGGTGCCCAAGTCGTGGGCCGACCTGCAAAAGCCCGAGTACCGCGGCATGGTGGGCTACCTGGATCCGGCCTCGGCCTTCGTCGGCTATGTCGGCGCCGTGGCGCTGAACCGCGCGCTGGGCGGCACGCTGGACAACTTCGATCCCGCCATCGACTGGTTCAAGAAGATGCGCGCCAACCGGCCCATCGTGCCCAAGCAGACCGCCTATGCGCGCGTGCTGTCGGGCGAAATCCCGATCCTGATCGACTATGACTTCAACGCCTATCGCGCCAAGTACAAGGACGAGGCCAACGTCGACTTCGTCATCCCGGCCGAAGGAACCATCGCCGTGCCGTACGTGATGAGCCTGGTGGCCAACGCGCCGCATGCGGACAACGGCCGCAAGGTGCTGGATTTCACGCTGTCCGAACGCGGACAGGCCATCTGGGCCAATGCCTTCCTGCGCCCGGTCCGTGCCGAGGCGATCTCGGCCGAGGCGCAGAAGAAGTTCCTGCCCGCCAGCGAATACGCGCGCGCCGGTACGGTGGACTACGTGAAGATGTCGGCGGCCCAGCGCGGCTTCTCCGAACGCTACGCCAAAGAGGTGAATTGATATGCAGCGCCGCGGATGGCTGTTGTTCGCTGCGCCGGCCGCGGCGCTGTTCCTGGCCTTCTGGCTGCGGCCCATGGCCAGCCTGGCGCTGACCGGCGCCACCGTCGAGGAAGGCCACTCGGCGTATTACATCGTGGTCACCAGCCCGCAGTACTGGCGCAGCCTGTTCAATACCGTGGCGCTGTCGCTGGTCGCCACGCTGGCCACGCTGTTGCTGTCGCTGCCGATCGGCCGCTTCCTGGCCTGGCACCGCGAGTTCCCCGGACGCCGCGCGCTGGTCGCGCTGCTGATGTTCCCGCTGGCGTTTCCCGGCGTGGTGGTGGGTTTCCTGATCATCCTGCTGGCCGGCCGCCAGGGCGTCATCGGCTCGCTGACCGAATGGATGACCGGCGAGCCCATGGTGTTCGCCTACGGCATGGGCGGGCTGTTCCTGGGCTACCTGTATTTTTCGCTGCCGCGCACCATCGGCATGATTTCCGCGGCGGCGCAGCAGATCGACGTCAGCCTGCTGGAGGCGGCCCGCACGCTGGGCGCGCGGCCGTGGCGCCGCTTCGTCGATATCGAGCTGCCCGCGCTCACGCCCGCGCTGCTGGGCGCCGGCGCCATGAGCTTCGCCACCAGCATGGGGGCCTTCGGCACGGCGTTCACGCTGGCCACGCAGATCGACGTGCTGCCTTTGACGATCTATAACGAATTCACCAACTACGCCAATATTCCGGTGGCGGCGGCGCTGTCCATCGTGCTGGGCCTGGCAACCTGGGCGGTGCTGTATGCCGCGCACAGCCTGGCCGGCGCGCGCGCCGGCGCGGGCGCTTGAGGGAGGCCGGCATGTCCGCGATGTATTCCAAGACCGACGCCCGCCTGGGCCTGACCGTCACGCTGGCGGTGGCCGCGTTCCTGATCGGCCCGGTGGTGCTGTCCGTGCTGGCCGGCCTGACGCGCAACTACTTCGTGGGCCTGGAAAGCGGCCTGACCCTGCGCTGGGTGATCGAAGTCTGGGATCTGTACGCCGATACGATCTGGCGCTCGTTCGCCGTGGCGCTGCTGACCCTGTTGGTCTGTACGCTGACCGGGGTGCCGGCGGCCTGGGTCCTGACGCTGCACCACGGCCGGATGGCGCGCGCGCTCGAGGAACTGCTGACCCTGCCGGTGGCCGTGCCGGGGCTGGCCTCGGCGCTGGCGCTGATCGTGTCCTGGGGCACGGTCAGCGGCCTGCGCGGCAGCATCTGGTTCATCGTGATCGGCCACGTGCTTTTCACGCTGCCCTTCATGGTGCGGGCCACCCGCGCCAGCATGGCCGGCGCCGATCTCGCCACGCTGGACGAGGCAGCCGCCACGCTCGGCGCGTCGCGGCTGCGCCGCTTCCTGACCGTGGTCGTGCCCAACGCGGCGCCGGGTATCGTGACCGGCGCGCTGACCGTGCTGACGCTGTCGATCGGCGAATTCAATCTCACCTGGCTGTTGCACACGCCGTTGACCAAGACGCTGCCGGTCGGCCTGGCCGACAGCTATGCGTCCATGCGGCTGGAGATCGCCTCGGCTTATACCCTGGTGTTCCTGCTGATGCTGATGCCGCTGCTGGTCGGCCTGCAATGGCTGGCCGACCGCGGCGAACGCCATGCCGCCAATGCTCCCATTACCAACGAGAAGACCGCAACATGAGCGCCTCTGTATCGATCACGCTGGAAAACTGCGCCAAGACCTGGCCGGACGGCTCGCGCGCGCTGCAGGCGCTGGACCTGCACATTCCGGGCGGCGAGATTCTCGCACTGCTGGGGCCCTCGGGCTGTGGCAAGACCACGCTGCTGCGGCTGATCTGCGGCCTGGAGCAGCCCGACGCCGGCACCCGCATCCTCTATGGCGACGAAGACGTCACCGCGCTCGCCCCGGAAGCGCGGGGAGTTGGCGTGGTGTTCCAGAGCTATGCGCTGTTTCCCAACATGACGGTGGCCGACAACGTCGGCTATGGCCTGCGCGTACGCGGCATGGCCGAGGCGGCGCGCACGGCGCGCGTGCGGCAGATGCTGGAACTGGTACAGCTGCAGGCCCTGGCCGGACGCCGCATCTCGCAGCTTTCCGGCGGCCAGCGCCAGCGCGTGGCGCTGGCGCGCGCGCTGGCCATCGAGCCGCGCGTGCTGCTGCTGGACGAACCCCTGACCGCGCTGGATGCCAAGCTGCGCGAGCACCTGCGCGTCGAACTGGCGCAGATGCTGCGCGGCCTGGACATCACCACCATCATCGTCACGCATGACCAGGACGAGGCCATGATGCTGGGCGATCGCATCGCGGTCATGTCGGCGGGCCGGCTGGAACAGATCGGCCATGCCGAAACGCTGTACCGCGAGCCCGCCACCGACTTCGTCGGCGAGTTCCTGGGCACGCTGTGCCGCGTCCGCGCGGCCACGCGCGACGGCCTGCTGGTTGCCGGCGACGAACCGCTGGCATTCCGCCCGCATCACGCCCGCCTGCAGGCGCCGTGCGACGGAGCGCTGCACGCTCGCGTGCTGGCCCGCTTCTTCCTGGGCGGCTCGGTACGCTACGAAATCGGCCTCGACGACGGCCAGCAGTTCGCCGCCATCGCGGCGCCCGACAGCACCTATCAGACCGGCCAGTCCGTCAGCGTGGTGCTGGCGGCCCATTGAATTTCCTGGAACATCGAACGCCATGCTTATCGCCCAAATCAGCGACCTGCACATCCGCATGCCGGGCCAGAAGGCCTATCGCGTGGTCGAGACCGACCGCTACCTGCCGCCGGCCGTGGCGGCGCTCAACCGCCTGGAGCCGGCGCCGGACCTGGTCATCGTCAGCGGCGACCTGACCGACTTCGGGCGCCCGCAGGAATACACGCACCTCAAGCAGATGCTCGACGCGCTGCGCGCGCCTTACCATGTACTGCCCGGCAATCATGACGACCGCGTCCAGCTTGCCGCCACCTTCGCCGATCACCCTTACTTGCGCGAGGCCGGCGAGTTCGTGCAATACACCATCGAGGACCAGCCGCTGCGCTTCATCGTGCTCGACACGGTGGTGCCGCAGCAAAGCCACGGCGCATTGTGCGAACGCCGCCTGCAATGGCTGGCGCAACGGCTGGCCGAACAACCCGGCCGTCCGACCGTCATCGTGATGCATCATCCGCCGTTTCGCACCGGCATCGCCCACATGGATGCCATCGGCCTGCTGGCCGGCGCGCCCGAGCTGGAGGCCCTGGTCGCACGCCATTCCAACGTCGAACGCATCATGTGCGGCCATTTGCACCGCACCATTTTCCAGCGTTTCGGCGGCACGATCGCTTCCACCTGCCCCAGCCCGGCCCACCAGGTCGCGCTGGATCTGCGGCCCGACGGCCCGTCGGCGTTCGTCATGGAACCGCCCGGCTTTCACCTGCACGAATGGCGCGATGGCGCGCTCGTGACGCACCATGCCTATATCGAGAGCTATCCGGGGCCGTATCCGTTCCACGAGGGCGGGGAACTGATCGACGAGTGAAACAAGCGCCGCCGCTGACATGGCGGCGTCATGTTTGCACCGCAGAATGAAAAGGATTTCATTTGCGGCCAGAATTGAGCTTCCGCGCAACAAACAAGAAATGGCATGTCTCATCTCGTTCTGGACGACCTTACCAAGCAATACGGCGAAGCCGCGGCGATCTCCGGCGTCAGCTTCACGGCGCCGGCCGGCAGCTTCACGGTTCTGCTCGGTCCCTCGGGGTGCGGCAAGTCGACCACGCTGCGCATGATCGCCGGGCTGGATACGCCCACCTCCGGCCGGATCCGCATCGGCGACCGTGACGTCACCGACCTGCCGCCAGCCAAGCGGCGCATCTCGATGGTGTTCCAGTCGTACGCATTGTTCCCGCACCTGAGCGTGCGCGAGAACATCCTGTTCGGCCTGAAGGTGCGCAAGGAGCCCGCGCGCGACTACGAACGGCGGCTTGCGCGCGTGGCCGGGCTGCTGGGCCTGCAAGCCTTGCTGGACCGCAAGCCGGCCCAGTTGTCGGGCGGCCAGCAGCAGCGCGTGGCGCTGGGGCGCGCGGTAATCTCGGAGGCGCCGGTATGCCTGATGGACGAGCCCCTGTCGAACCTGGACGCACAGCTGCGCCATGACATGCGGCGCGAAATCCGCGCGCTGCAGCAGGAGCTTGGCATCACCATGGTCTACGTCACCCACGACCAGACCGAGGCCATGAGCATGGCCGACCAGGTGGTGCTGATGCGCGGCGGGCGCATCGAGCAGCTCGATACGCCGGATGGCCTGTACGCGCGGCCGGCCACCGAATTCGCGGCGCGCTTCATCGGTACGCCCCCCATGAACCTGATCGCCCTGGACACGCACGACAGCCGGCCCGTCGTCGCCGGCACCCAGGGGCCGGCCCTGGCGAACGCGCCGGCCGGCGCCGCCACGCTGGGCCTGCGGCCCGAACACATCCGCATCGATGCCGACGGCATGCCGGCCGTCATCGAAAGCGTGGAATATTTCGGCGCCGATTCGGTGGCGGTATGCCGCCTGGGTTCGTGCGGCGGCGTGGCGGTGCGGGTCAATGGCCACCTGCGCAGCGCGCCGGGCACGACGGTCTGCCTGGCCTGGCCCGACGAACGACAGCATTTCTTCGCCGCCGACGCGGCGGTTCTGTGAACCACCGGACGCACAGCGCGCCGATTTTTTAGGAAAGCCCCCATGCGACGCATTGTTCTCAAAACCCTCGCCGCCGGCCTGGCCGGTGCCTTCCTGGCGCTGCCGGCGCAGGCGCAACAGCCCGTCGAAGTCGAGTTCTACTATCCGGTGGCCGTGGGCGGCCCCATCACCAAGATCGTCGACGACATGGTGGCGGATTTCCACAAGGAAAATCCCGATATCCGCATCAAGCCGATCTACGCCGGCACCTACCAGGATTCGATCGCCAAGGCGCTGACCGCGTTGAAGGGCGGCACGCCGCCGCAGCTGGCCGTGCTGCTGTCGACCGACATGTTCACGCTGATCGACGAAGACGCCATCGTGCCCGTCGACGGCCTGGCCAAGAGCGATGCCGACAAGAAATGGCTGGGCGGCTTCTACGACGCCGTCATGCAGAACAGCCGCACCGGCGGCCACGTGTGGGGCGTGCCGTTCCAGCGCTCGACCATCGTCATGTACTACAACAAGGACCTGTTCAAGGAAGCCGGCCTGGATCCCGAGCGCGCGCCGGCCACCTGGGACGAACTGGTCGAGTACGGCAAGAAGCTGACCAAGAAGGACGCCAACGGCAACGTCTCGCAGTGGGGGGTCAAGATCCCGTCGGGCGGCGCCTTCGCCTATTGGCTGTTCCAGGCGCTGACCACGCCCAACGACGCCATCCTCATGAACGAGGAAGGCAGCCAGGTGTACCTGGACAAGCCGGCCGTGGTCGAGGCGGCGCAGTTCTGGCAGGATCTGTCGGTCAAGCACGGCGTCATGCCCAAGGGCACCATCGACTGGGGCACCACGCCCAAGGACTTCCTCGAGAAGAAAGCCGCCATCGTCTGGACCACCACGGGCAATCTCACCAACATCCGCAAGAACGCCGACTTCCCGTTCGGCGTGGCGATGATGCCCAAGAAAAAACGCGGCGGCAGCCCCACCGGCGGCGGCAACTTCTACATCTTCAAGAGCGGCACGCCGGCGCAGCAGCAGGCCGCGCTGAAGTTCGCCCAATGGGCCACCACGCCCGAGCGCGCCACCGACTGGAGCATCGCCACCGGTTACGTGGCGGTGACGCCCGCCGCCTGGCAGACCGAGCGCATGAAGAAGTACGCCCAGGAAGTGCCGGCAGCCACGGTGGCGCGCGACCAACTGGAGGTCAGCGTGGCCGAGTTCTCCACCCACGAGAACCAGCGCGTGACCAAGGTGCTCAACGATGCGCTGCAGGCCGCGCTGACCGGCTCCAAGACGCCGCAGCAGGCCCTGACGGACGCGCAGCGCGAAGCCGATCGCGTGCTGCGCTCGTACAAGTGATGCGCAGCGCATGAGCCGCACGACGCAAGCGGTGTACGGCTGGCTGCTGTTGCTGCCAGCCGTCGTCCTGCTGGCCGCCTTCACCCACTACCCGGCGCTGGCCACGCTGTGGCACAGCTTCTTCTCCACTCCCAAGGGCAGCCGGCCGGCGCGCTTCGTGGGGCTGGAGAACTACGCGCTGCTGCGCGACGACCCGGTGTTCTGGCAGTCGCTGTGGAACAACCTGTGGTTCGCGCTGGGTACGATCCCGACCTCGATCGCCATCGCGCTGGCCATGGCGCTGTGGGTCAACGGCAAGCTGCACGGTCGCGGCTTCCTGCGCATGGCGTACTTCACCCCCACCGTGCTGCCCATGGTGGCGGTGGCCAATATCTGGCTGTTCTTCTACACGCCGCAGTACGGACTGATTGCGCAAGTCATGCAGTGGTTCGGCCTGGCCGGCCCCAACTGGCTGGGCAGCCGCGACACCGCCTTGCCGGCGTTGATGATGGTGACCGTGTGGAAGGAGTCGGGCTTTTTCATGATCTTCTACCTGGCCGCCCTGCAGACGGTGTCGCCCTCGCTGCGCGAGGCCGCCATGCTCGAAGGCGCCTCGCGCTGGCAGTATTTCCGGCGCGTGCTGTGGCCGCTGCTGATGCCCACGACGCTGTTCGTGCTGGTCAACGCCCTGATCAATGCGTTCCGGCTGGTCGACCACGTCGTGGTCATGACACGCGGCGGCCCCGATAACGCCAGCACGCTGCTGCTGTTCTACATCTATCAGGTCGGTTTCAGCTTCTGGGACACCGCCTACGCGGCCACGCTGACCGTGGTGCTGCTTGCCGTGCTGGCGGCCACCGCGCTCATCAAGTTCCGCTGGCTGGACCGCAGGACACACTATCAATGAACCGCACGCTGGATACGCTCGGGGCCTGGCTGCTGGGCCTGCTGTGGATACTGCCGCTGGCCTACGCGGCCTGGGCGGCGTTTCATCCGCCGGCCTACGCCACGCGCTTCGACCTGCTGGCCCCGCTGACGCTGGAGAACTTCGCGCGCGCCTGGAACGCCGCGCCGTTTCCGCGCTATTTTCTCAACACCTTCCTGCTGGTCACCATGGTGCTGGCCGCGCAGCTGGTGCTGTCCACGTTGGCGGGCTACGCCTTCGCGCGCTTCGAGTTCCGCGGCCGCGACTTCGTGTTCATGCTGGTGCTGCTGCAGCTGATGGTGATGCCGGACGTGCTGCTGGTGGAGAACTACCGCTCGATGAGCCTGCTGGGGGTGCGCGATACGGTGTTCGCGGTCGGCTTGCCGTACTTCGCCTCGGCCTTCGGCATCTTCCTGCTGCGCCAGACCTTCAAGACCGTGCCGCGCGAACTGGAGGAAGCGGCGCGGGTCGAGGGCGCCAGCCCCTGGCAAGTGCTCATGAAAGTCTATGTGCCGCTGGCGCGTCCCATCTACGTGGCCTACGGCCTGGTATCGGTCAGCCACCACTGGAACAACTTCCTGTGGCCGCTGATCATCACCAACTCGGTCGAATCGCGCCCGCTCACCGTCGGCCTGCAGGTGTTCTCGTCGACCGACCAGGGCATCGACTGGTCGGTCATCACCGCCGCCACGCTGCTGTCGGCCGCGCCGCTGCTGGTCGGCTTCCTGCTGTTCCAGCGCCAGTTCGTGCAATCGTTCATGCGCGCGGGGATACGCTGAAGGAGGACGGGTGCCTGTCCCCGGATGGAGCATGGGTGCCTGTCCCCCTGCGGACACAGGCTCCCCAAGTTTGCGGGAGCCAGTCCCCCTGCGGACACAGGCTCCCCAAAGTTTGCGGGAGCCAGTCCCCCTGCGGACACAGGCTCCCCAAAGTTTGCGGGAGCCAGTCCCCCTGCGGACACAGGCTCCCCAAAGTTTGCGGGAGCCAGTCCCCCTGCGGGGACAGGCTCCCGGGTATGGTTAATGGCCTACAATCAGCCCGGGCAGATCCACCACGATGCGGGCCTTGCCCAGGGCCAGCGCGGCCTGTTCGGCGAACTCGCGGCTTTCCTTGGCGTCGCCCGACAGGGTGTCGTAGCCCAGCGCATCGGCCACGCCCAGGATCTTGTCCAGCAACAGCACCTTGCCGCTGGGGCGCAGCGGCTCGCAGCCGAGCATTTCCCAGGCACTGTCGAACCAGTCGCGCGCGGCGGCGGCCGCCTGCACCGAGGGTTCGACGTCGACGCTCAGGTCGACGGTGCGGCGGGCATCGAAAACAACGGTCACTTCGCTGCGCATCGACGGATCTCCTGGTGGTGGCGCGGGGGCATCCCTGCGCACAGTATGCGCAAGAACCCGCGCGGAAAATGTCAGGCTTGCGACATTGCGCTACCAGCCGCGCGAGACTTCCCAGGTCAGGTCGGCCCCGGCCGCGGCAGTCTTCCTCATCATGTCCAGCAGCGGAAAGGCGCGCTGGTGCAGGCCCACGGCGAGCTCGATCGGATGCACCGGCTCCTTGTCGGGATGAGGCTCGTCATCGTCGGGCGGGCTGCGATCGGCGGCGGCAATGGCGCGCTCCAGCCCGGTGATGGCCGATTGCAGCTGGTCCGCGGTGAACACGCCGCGCTCCGGAATAGCGTCGCGAAAGCTCTTGCCGGCGGCGCGCAGCAGGGGCGCAGCATCGTCGGTGCGCATGAGAACCTCGGCCGCGACCTTGGAATGGAATGTAATGAGCATGTTGCGGACTCCCATACGGATAATTTCATACACTACCGCAAGCTGCGCGGACTGCCAACTGCACGGCCCGACACCCCGATGCGGTCCCGGACGGCCGGATTGCAGCCCAATTCAGCTATGATCTAGGCATCTTCCATGACCGTCATGACTGCCGGTACGTCCCGCGTCGCCGACCGTCCCGCTTGCGCGGACACCTCCGCCAGACGCCAGGGCGGCCGCCCGGCGGGTCCGCCCGCCCCGCGGCGCGCCAGACCTGCCGCCGCCACTTACCATTCTGCCGATTGCCCATGCTCCTCGAGCAACAAAAACAACTGATTTCCCTGATCCAGGCCGCCGTCGCGCAATGCCTGCCCGAGGCGCAAGCCCAAGTCCAGCTCGAGCGCCCCAAGGTCGCGGCGCACGGCGATATCGCCACCAACGTGGCCATGCAGCTGGCCAAGCCGGCGCGCCGCAACCCGCGCGAGCTGGCCCAGGGCATCGTCGATGCGCTGATGGCGCAGCCGCAGGCGCGCGAACTGATCCAGGATGCCGAGATCGCCGGCCCGGGCTTCATCAATTTCCGCCTCACCCCAGCTGCCCGGCAGGCGGTGGTACAGGCAGTGGCCAGCCAGGCCGACGCCTACGGCCGCGCGCCGCGCAATGGCGAGAAAGTACTGGTCGAGTTCGTCTCGGCCAACCCGACCGGCCCGCTGCACGTCGGCCATGCCCGCCAGGCAGCGCTGGGCGATGCCATCTGCCGCCTGTATGACGCCAGCGGCTGGGACGTCACTCGCGAGTTCTACTACAACGATGCCGGCAACCAGATCGACAACCTGGCCATCAGCGTGCAGGCGCGCGGCCGCGGCATCGCGCCGGACGCGCCGGACTACCCCACCGACGGCTACAAGGGCGACTACATCGTCGAAATCGCGCGCGATTTCGCGGCGCGCAAGTCGGTGCAGGCCTCCGACGGACAGCCGGTCACGGCCACCGGCGATCTCGACAGCCTGGACGATATCCGCGCCTTCGCCGTCGCTTACCTGCGCCGCGAGCAGGACCTGGACCTGCAGGCTTTCGGCCTGGCCTTCGACAACTACTTCCTGGAAAGCAGCCTGTACGCCTCGGGCCGCGTCCAGGAAACGGTCGACACGCTGGTCGCCAAGGGCCACACCTACGAGGAAGGCGGCGCGCTGTGGCTGCGCACCACCGAGCTGGGCACCGGCGACGACAAAGACCGCGTGATGCGCAAGAGCGAGGGCGGCTATACCTACTTCGTGCCCGACGTGGCCTATCACAAGGTCAAGTGGGAGCGCGGCTTTCACCACGCGGTCAATATCCAGGGCAGCGACCACCACGGCACCGTGGCGCGCGTGCGCGCCGGCCTGCAGGGGCTGGAAGCCGGCATCCCCAAGGATTTCCCGGCCTACGTGCTGCACAAGATGGTCAAGGTGATGCGCGGCGGCGAGGAGGTCAAGATTTCCAAGCGCGCCGGCAGCTACGTCACCATGCGCGACCTGATCGACTGGGTCGGCCGCGACGCGGTGCGCTATTTCCTGATCCAGCGCCGCGCCGATACGGAGTTCGTGTTCGACATCGACCTGGCCCTGTCCAAGAGCGACGAGAATCCGGTCTACTACATCCAGTACGCGCACGCCCGCATCTGCACCATGATCGGCAATTCGGGCGCGAGCGCTGCAGAGATCGCGCAGGCCGACACGGCGCTGCTGACCGCGCCGTCCGAATACGCGCTGCTGCAGCGCCTGGCCGAGTTTCCCCAGGTGGTGGCGCTGGCCGCGCAAGAGCTGGCGCCGCACCACGTGGCGTTCTGGCTGCGCGATTGCGCCTCCGACTTCCACGCCTGGTACAACGCCGAACGGGTGCTGGTCGACGAACCAGCCCTGAAGCTGGCGCGCCTGCGGCTGGCCGCGACCACGCGCCAGGTGCTGGCCAACGGCCTGGCCCTGCTGGGCGTCTCGGCCCCGGACCGGATGTAACCCCCGCACATGGCCACCAAGCGTAAATCGACCCGGCGCTCCAAGGAGCGCGGCAGCACCATGTACGGTGTGCTGGCCGGCCTGCTGATCGGCCTGATCGTCGCCGCCGCTGTCGCGTTCTACGTGACCAAGGCGCCCATGCCGTTCGTCGACCGGGCCACCCGCCAGCCCGACCAAGGCAAGCTGCCCGATCCGCGCAACGCGCCCGACCCCAACCAGGGGTTGTACGGACGGGACGGGGCAGCCGGCACGCCGCCCACCGGACCGACCGCCACCGCGCCGTCGCCGCTGCCTGGCGTAACGCCCGGCGCGCCGTCCAGGCAACCGGACGACCTGGGTGCGCTGATCGCCACCCTGCCCAACCTGGACCGCGCTCCCGCCCCCGCCGCCACGCCCGCCCCGGCGGCCAAGTCCGCCAAGCCGGCCGCCCCCGCGGCCAGCGCAACGCCGGCCGCGCCGGCATCCGGCACCTATTTCCTGCAGGCCGGCGCCTATCGGGTGCTCGAAGACGCCGAAGCCCTGCGGGCGCGCATCATCCTGCTGGGATTGCCGGTGGTCATGCAGCGCGCCGAAGTCAACGGCGTACAGGTCAACCGGGTGCGCGTCGGTCCATTCGGACGCCTGGACGACATGAATCGCGCCCGCAGCAGGCTGGGCGAGAACGACATCAAATCCGCGGTGGTGCGACAATGAATCGCCATGGAACTTCCCCGCGGCATCCGCAGTCTGTAACGCTTTAACTCAGGAATTCGAGATGCAGTCGACCACGTTTACCCGTCTCCTGGCCGCCGCCGCCCTGGCCGCGACGACCCTGTTCGCGCCCGCCACCCAGGCCCAGGGCGCGCAGCAGTACGTGAACATCAACCCGCCGATGCCGTCCGACACCCCGGGCAAGATCGAAGTCCTGGAGTTCTTCGCCTACACCTGCCCGCACTGCGCCGCCATCGAACCCATGGTCGAGGACTGGGCCAAGACCGCGCCCCAGGACGTGGTGCTCAAGCAGGTGCCCATCGCCTTCAACGCCGGCATGAAGCCGCTGCAACAGCTCTACTACACGCTGCAGGCGCTCGAGCGCCCCGACCTGCACCCCAAGGTCTTTACCGCCATCCACACCGAGCGCAAGCGCCTGTTCGACAAGAAAGCCATGGGCGAATGGGCCGCCAGCCAGGGCGTGGACCGCGCCAAGTTCGATTCGGTATTCGATTCGTTCAGCGTGCAGACGCAGGTGCAGCGCGCCTCCCAGCTGGCCGAGGCCGCCCATATCGATGGCACCCCGGCTTTTGCCGTGGGCGGCCGCTACATGACTTCGCCCGTGCTGGCCGGCAACGACTACGCCGGCGCCCTGAAGGTGGTGGACCAGCTCATCGTCCAGTCCCGCAAGTAGGCAGGGCGGCCCCGGCCGCCCCCGACGCCACAAAGCCTCCGTCCATGCGGAGGCTTTGTCGTTGATGGGGCCGCGCCGTTCTCAGGCCGAGGCTGCGCGCGCCAGCGCCTGGGTCAGGTCGGCAATGACATCCTCGGGCGACTCCAGCCCGATATGCAGCCGCACCAGCGCATTGCCGCCGCCCTGCCAATAGTAGTGGCGGGCCAGCTCCCCGGGCGTGACCAGCTGCACCAGGCTTTCGAAGCCGCCCCACGAGAAGCCGATGCCGAACAGCTGCAGCGACTCGACGAACACGCGCGCCGCGGGCTGCGACAGGCGCAGCTCGACCGCCAGCATGCCGTTGGAGCCGGAGCAGTCGCGCAGCCACAGCGCGTGGCCGGGGTCCTGAGGCCAGGCCGGATGGTAGATGCGCGCGACCTCGGGACGGCCCTGCAGGAACTCGCACACGCGCTGGGCGTGGCGCGCGTGCTGGGCCATGCGTATCGGCAGCGTACGCACGCCGCGCAACGCCAGCCAGGCATCGTCGGCGCTGACCGAGTAGCCCATGGCGTACTGCGTGCGGTTCAGGCGCTGCGCCACGGCCTCGTCATTGGTAACCACCGCGCCCAGCATCAGGTCGGAGTGGCCGCCCACGTACTTGGTGCCGGCGATCACCGAAACCTGCGCGCCCAGTTCCAGCGGGCGATAGATGTAGCCCGAGCCCCAGGTGTTGTCGGTGGCCAGCACCAGCTGGTTGCGGCGCGCGAACTCGGCCAGCGCGAGCAGATCCAGCATCTGGAACAGCAGCGACCCCGGCGACTCGACATACAGCAGGCGGGTGTTGGGACGCACCAGCGCCTGCAGGTCGTCGCCGGGCGCGAAGAAGGTCAGCTCGATACCCATGCGCTTGAGCACCGCGTTGTCCAGTTCGTAGACCGGGCCATAGACGCAATCGGCCACCAGCGCATGCTCGCCGGCCGACAGCAGCGACAGAAACGCCATCGTGACGGCGCCCATGCCCGAAGACGCCAGGTAGCAGTGCGTGCCGGCTTCCAGCTCCTTGAACACGTGTTCCAGCGCCGCATGCGTATCCATGCCCATCCGGCCATAGGTCACGGCCCGGTCGCCGCCGGCCTTGCGGCGCTGCGCCTGTTCCAGCGCGGCCAGGTCACGAAAGCGCACCGTGCTGGCGCGCATCGACGGCAGGTTGACCGGGGCGGCGCCGGTATCGGGGTCGAAGGGCGCGGTGCCCAGGTGCTGGAGCAGGGTGTCGATGTGGCGGGATTCGTCGGTCATGTTCGGGTAGGCAAGTAGCGGGCGGGACGAGGGCGGCGGCGGCCGGCCTTTGAATGCGAAGCGTACCGCACCCCGTCATTACCGCGGGCAATCAGCTCATGCGGCAGCGGGTTTGCCCGTATGATGCCAGTGACGGCCCGCCACGGGCGGGCGCTTGCCCTCGAGCCGCCACCATGCTGCCTTTCGACACCTTGACCGCGTTTTTCGGCATCGCCGTCCTGCTGGCGCTGACGCCCGGCCCGGACAATCTGTTCGTGCTGATGCAATCGGCCATCTGGGGCCGGGCCGCGGGGCTGTTCGTCGTGCTGGGGCTATGCACCGGCCTGCTGGGCCACACCGCCGCGGTGGCGGTCGGGCTGGCCGCCGTATTCGCCGCCTCGCCGGCCGCCTTCACGGCGCTGAAGCTGGCAGGGGCCGCCTACCTGGCCTACCTCGCCTGGCAGGTATTGCGCGCGCCCGCGGGCGGCGGCGGCGGACAGCGGCCCGAGCCGCTGGCGCGCGGCGCGCTGTACCGGCGCGGCATCATCATGAACCTCGCCAATCCCAAGGTGCTGTTGTTCTTCTTCGCGTTCCTGCCCCAGTTCACGCGGCCCGAGGCTGGGCCCATGGGCTGGCAGATCGTCGAGCTGGGTGCGGTCTTCATGCTGGCCACGCTGCTGGTGTTCGGCGCGATCGCCGTGTTCTCGGGCGGCTTCGGCCGCTTGCTGCAGCGCTCGGCGCGCGCCCAGCGCTGGCTCAACCGCCTGGCCGGGCTGGTATTCATCGGCCTGGCGCTGCGGCTGGCAACCGCCAGCCGCTAGCCTGCCCGCAGCAGGCGCGCCCGCTACGCCGCCTGGAAACGCACGATGCCGTCGGCATCGGTGCGGCGCTTGAGCTTGCCTTCGAAATACAGCGCGTGCAGGTGCGCCAGTGCCTCGCCCATGGCGAAGGTCAGCTGATGCAGGTCCAGCTTGCGCTTGAACAGTACCGGGACGATATCGGCCGTCGACTGCGGCGTCGCACAGGCCTGCAGGACTTCAGCCAGGCGCTCGTCGTGGTGCGCGTGCTGCTGGGCGATGCGTTCGTGCAGCCCGACGAACGGACGGCCATGCGAAGGCAGCACCACGGTATCGGCCGGCAGATCGTCGTAGCGATCGAGCGAGCGCAAGTACAGCGGCAGCGGATTGGCGTCCGGCTCGTGGTCGAACACGCTGACGTTGGTCGAAATGCGCGGCAGCACCATGTCGCCCGAGATCAGCACCTTGTGCGCGGGGCTGAACAGGGACACATGCTCGGGCGCATGCCCATAACCCACGATGACGCGCCAGGGGTGTCCGCCGATGGCGACCTCGTCGCCATGCAGCAGGCGCGTGTAGCGCGACGGCACGGCGGGCACCAGGTTGGGGTAATAGCCGGCGCGCTGGCGGATCTGCTCCTGCGCATCCGTGTCGGTCAGCCCGTGGCGGGCAAAGTGCTCGACCGCGGCCTGGCCGCCCGAGGCGCCGCCATCGGTACGCCGCGACCACAGGCTGGCCACCATGAAATCGGTCATGCTGATCCACAGCGGCGCATTCCAGCGCTCGCACAGCCAGTGCGCCAGCCCGATGTGGTCGGGGTGCATGTGGGTCACCAGCACGCGCAGCACCGGCAGGCCTTCCAGTTCGTTCTCGAACACCTGCTCCCAGATCGTCTTCACTTCGTCGCGCGCGATGCCGCAATCGACAATGGTCCAGCCCTGGCGGCCGTCGATCTCGTCACGCAGCAGCCACAGGTTGATGTGGTCCAGGGCGAACGGCAGCGGCATCCGTATCCACTTCACCCCTTCGGCCACCACGAGGGCCACGCCGGGCTCGGGTTGTGTCTGGTCCCACGGATACTGCAGTTTCTGCTCGTTCGGATTCATTGCCTCTCCCTGTATTGGCTTGACGCCTGCTTCAACTCATCATAATTTACGTTTACGTAAACTGCCAAACGCTCATGTCTACCTGGACCATCTCCGAACTCGCACGCGAGTTCGACATTACGCCACGCACGATTCGTTTCTACGAAGACCAGGGCATCGTCAGCCCTTTGCGCGATGGCCGCAACCGCGTCTACAGCACGCGCGACCGCGCGCGCCTGAAGCTGGCCCTGCGCGGCAAGCGGCTGGGCCTGTTGCTGTCGGAGATCCGCAGCCTGATCGACATGTACGATGGCCCGGGCGACACCGCCCCGCAACTGCGCCACTACCTGACCATACTCGCCCAGCACCGCGCCACCCTGGAGCAGCAGCAGCGCGACATCGAAGATACCCTGGCCGAAATCTCCCAGCAGGAATTGCAATGCCAGCGCCTGCTGGCGCAGAAACAGTAAGTCCGCACGGCCGCGCCCATGGCGGTGCCCGCACATGAAATTGCTAGGGAAAACCCGACTCAACTTTACGTTTACGTAAACGTAATATTTGCGCTGCATCATTGCCCGGGCCCACGCGGCGGCGCATGATGTGGCTAGCTGCAATCCCGATCCGGGGTGCACCCGGCCCCGCTAAAGGCGTAAGTGCTCACTATCACGGAGACACCCATGGACATTCCCGGTCTTAATTTCAATCTGGGCGAAGACCTGGATATGCTGCGCGACGCGGTGCGCACTTTCGCCAACGCCGAGATCGCGCCCCGCGCGGCCGAGATCGACCGCAGCGATCAGTTCCCCATGGACCTGTGGCGCAAATTCGGCGACCTGGGCGTGCTGGGCATGACGGTCAGCGACGAATACGGCGGAACCGGGCTGGGCTATCTGGCCCACATGGTGGTCATGGAGGAAATCTCGCGCGCCAGCGCCTCGGTGGCGCTGTCCTACGGCGCGCACTCCAACCTGTGCGTCAACCAGATTTTCCGCAACGGCAGCGAGGCCCAGAAGGCCCGCTACCTGCCCAAGCTGGTCAGCGGCGAACACGTGGACGCGCTGGCCATGAGCGAGCCGGGCACGGGGTCCGATGTGGTCAGCATGCGCCTGCGCGCCGACAGGAAGGGCGACCGCTACGTGCTCAACGGCACCAAGATGTGGATCACCAACGGCCCCGACGCCGATACGCTGGTGGTCTACGCCAAGACCGATCCCGAAGCGCACCAGCGCGGCATCACCGCCTTCCTGGTCGAAAAGGGCTTCAAGGGTTTCTCCGTGGCGCAGAAGCTGGACAAGCTGGGCATGCGCGGCAGCCACACCGGCGAGCTGGTGTTCGAAGACTGCGAGGTGCCGGAAGAAAACGTCCTGGGCCAGGTCAATGGCGGCGTGCGCGTGCTGATGAGCGGGCTGGACTACGAACGCGCCGTGCTGTCGGGCGGGCCGCTGGGCATCATGCAGGGCGTGATGGACGTGGTGGTGCCCTATATCCACGACCGCAAGCAATTCGGCCAGGCCATCGGCGAGTTCCAGCTCATCCAGGGCAAGATCGCCGACATGTACAGCGTGCTGCAGGCCAGCCGCGCCTTCTGCTACGCGGTCGGCCGCAACCTCGACCAGCTCGGCGCCGGCCACGTGCGCCAGGTGCGCAAGGACTGCGCGGCCCTGATCCTGTACACGGCCGAGAAGGCCACCTGGATGGCCGGCGAGGGCGTGCAGATCCTGGGCGGCAACGGCTATATCAATGAATATCCGGTCGGACGCATGTGGCGCGACGCCAAGCTGTACGAGATCGGCGCCGGCACCAGCGAGATCCGCCGCATGCTGATCGGCCGGGAACTCTACGCGGAAACCGCATGACCGACCGCCATGCCCGCAAGCAATAGCACGAGCCAGCCATGATCTACAGCGGCGATGTCCAACGCATCGAACCGGCGCCGGTCGCGGGACCCGCTCCGCTGGATGTCGCGCACCTGATCCTGGCCGGCTTCGATCGCCACTATGCGCTGTTTCGCTACAGCGCGCAGCGCGCCAAGTCGCTGTTCGAATCGGGCGACTGGCATGGCATGCAACGCCTGTCGCGCGAACGCATCGAGTACTACGACATGCGCGTGCGCGAATGCGCCACGCAACTCGACAGCGCGCTGCGCGGCTCCGACGCGCGCACGGCCGATGGCTCGCGCGCCAATGGCAGCGCGGCGCTGAGCGAAGCGCAGACGGCGTTCTGGCAGGCGGTCAAGCAGGAGTTCGTGGGGCTGCTGGCCGACCATCGCCAGCCCGAATGCGCCGAGACGTTCTTCAATTCGGTCTCGTGCCGCATCCTGCACCGCGACTACTTCCACAACGATTTCCTGTTCGTGCGGCCAGCCATCGCGACCGATTACCTGGACAGCCGCATCCCGTCGTACCGGGTCTACTATCCGGTGGCCGAAGGCCTGCACAAGAGCCTGATCCGCATGGTCGCGGACTTCGGCCTGGCCGTGCCGTACGCCGACCTGCCGCGCGACGCCGGCCCGCGGCTGGCCTCGGACTGCCAGATCCAGGTGCTGGGCTCGCTGTTCTTCCGCAATACCGGCGCCTACATCGTCGGCCGCCTCATCAACCAGGGCACGGTCTACCCGTTCGCTGTCGCCCTGCGCCGCAACCCGGCCGGGCAGGTGTGCCTGGATGCGCTGCTGCTGGGCACCGACGACCTCAGTACGCTGTTCAGCTTCACGCGGGCGTATTTCCTGGTGGACATGGAAACGCCGGCAGCCGTGGTCAATTTCCTGGCCAGCCTGCTGCCGCGCAAGCCCAAGGCCGAGCTCTACACCATGCTTGGCCTGCAGAAGCAGGGCAAGACCCTGTTCTACCGCGACTTCCTGCACCACCTGACGCATTCGCGCGACGCCTTCGACATCGCCCCGGGCATCCGCGGCATGGTGATGTGCGTGTTCACGTTGCCGTCCTATCCGTACGTCTTCAAGCTGATCAAGGACCGCATCGACAAGGACGGCATGGACCACGCCACGGTGCGGCGCAAGTATCAGATGGTCAAGCTGCACGATCGCGTCGGACGCATGGCCGATACCTGGGAATATTCTCAGGTCGCACTGCCGCGCAGCCGCTTCGCCCCCCGGTTGCTGGAAGAACTGCGCCGGCTGGTCCCCAGCCTGATCGAGGAAAACGGCGATACGGTGGTGATCCGGCATGTCTACATCGAGCGGCGCATGATGCCGCTGAACCTCTACCTGCGCCACGCCAGCGACCCGCTGCTCGAGGTCGCCGTGCGCGAGTACGGCGACGCCATCCGCCAGCTCGCCACGGCCAATATCTTCCCGGGCGACATGCTGTACAAGAACTTCGGCGTCACCCGCCTGGGCCGGGTCGTGTTCTACGACTACGACGAAATCCAGCGCATGACGGAGATGAATTTCCGCGCCATTCCGCCGGCGCCCAACGAAGAAGCCGAGCTTTCCAGCGAACCTTGGTACGCGGTGGGCCCCAATGATGTCTTTCCCGAGGAGTTCGGCCGCTTCCTGCTGGGCGATCCGCGCGTGCGCCAGGCCTTCCTGCGACATCACGCCGATCTGCTGGCGCCCCAGTGGTGGCAGGCCTGCCGCGCGCGCGTGGCGCAAGGCCGGATTGAAGAGTTTTTCCCTTACGATACCGACAGGCGGTTGCACCCCCAGGCCGCGCCACCTCCGCGCGCGGCCGCATAGCGCCACACCCTGTCCCGATTTCTAGGAGCAAGTCATGTCCGATCCCATTGTTATCGTTTCCGTCGCCCGCACGCCCATGGGCGGCATGCTGGGCAGCCTGTCCGGCCTGGCCGCCCACGAGCTGGGCTCGGCCGCCATCAAGGCGGCCATCGAGCGCGCCGGCATCAAGCCCGAACAGGTCGATGAAGTCATCATGGGCAACGTGCTGCAGGCCGGCCAGGGCCAGGCGCCCGCCCGCCAGGCCGCGCTCGGCGCCGGCCTGCCGCTGGGCGTGGGCTGCACCACGATCCACAAGGTGTGCGGCTCGGGCCTGAAGGCCGCCATGTTCGGCCACGACCTGCTGACCGCGGGCTCGGTCGACGTCGTGGTCGCCGGCGGCCAGGAAAGCATGAGCAACGCGCCCTACCTGCTGCTCAAGGGCCGCCAGGGCTACCGCTACGGCCACAACACGGTGTACGACCACATGGCCCTGGACGGCCTGGAAGACGCCTATGACCGCGGCAAGGCGATGGGCGTATTCGCCGAGGACTGCGCCACCAAGTACAGCTTCACGCGCGAGCAGCAGGACGCCTTCTCGCTCGAATCGCTGCGCCGCGCGCGCGCCGCCAGCGAGGATGGCAGCTTCAAGTGGGAGATCACGCCGGTAACCGTGGCCGGCCGCAAGGGCGATACGGTGATCGATACCGACGAGGCGCCCACCAAGGCCATGCCCGAGAAGATCCCGACGCTCAAGCCGGCTTTCAAGAAGGATGGCACCGTCACCGCCGCCAACTCGTCGTCGATCTCCGACGGCGCCGCGGCCATGGTGCTGATGCGCGCCTCCACCGCCGAGAAACTGGGCGTCAAGCCGCTGGCCCGCATCGTCGCCCATGCCCAGCATGCGCAGGAGCCGAACTGGTTCACCACCGCCCCGGTCGGCGCGCTGAAGAACCTGTTCAAGAAAACCGGCTGGCAAGCCAGCGACGTGGATCTGTACGAGATCAACGAAGCCTTCGCCGTGGTCACCATGGCGGCCATGAAGGACTTCGACCTGCCGCACGACAAGGTCAACGTGCATGGCGGCGCGACCGCGCTGGGCCATCCCATCGGCGCATCGGGTGCGCGCCTGATGGCCACGCTGGTCGGCGCGCTGCGCAAGACCGGCGGCAAGCGCGGCGTGGCCACGCTGTGCATCGGCGGCGGCGAAGCCGTCGCGATGGCCATCGAAATGCTGTAAACCGCCCCCGGGCCTGCCGGTTCGCCGGCAGGCCGGCGGGGCCGCGGCCTCGCCCACGGCAAGAATCCGCCGCCTCCATCAACGCCCCACGGGTACGCCCATGCCTATCATCGAATCCCGCATCGATACGCGGTCGCAGGACTACGCCGACAATGCGCGCGCCATGCAGGCGCAGCTCGACGACCTGAACCAGAAGCTGGCCCGGACGGCGCAAGGCGGCAGCGAAACCGCGCGCGCCAAGCACGTGGGACGCGGCAAATTGCTGCCGCGCGAACGCGTCGAACAACTGGTCGACCCGGGCAGCCCGTTCCTGGAGCTCTCGCCCATGGCCGCGCACGGCATGTATGGCGACGAAGCGCCAGGCGCCGGCATGATCACGGGCGTCGGCCGCATCGCCGGCACCGAATGCGTCATCGTGTGCAACGACGCCACCGTCAAGGGCGGCACGTACTACCCGATGACGGTCAAGAAGCATTTGCGCGCCCAGGAGATCGCCGCGCAGAACCGGCTGCCGTGCGTCTACCTGGTCGATTCGGGCGGCGCCAACCTGCCGCGCCAGGACGAGGTGTTCCCCGACCGCGATCACTTCGGCCGCATCTTCTACAACCAGGCCGTCATGTCGTCGCAGGGCATCGCGCAGATCGCGGTGGTGATGGGATCGTGCACCGCCGGCGGCGCGTACGTGCCCGCCATGTGCGACGAATCCATCATCGTGCGCGACCAGGGCACCATTTTCCTGGGCGGACCGCCCCTGGTGAAAGCGGCCACGGGCGAGGAGGTCAGCGCCGAAGACCTCGGCGGCGGCGACGTGCACACGCGCCTGTCCGGCGTGGTCGATCACCTCGCCGCCAACGACATGCACGCGCTGCAGCTGGCGCGCAACGCCGTGGCCCGCCTGAACCGCGCCAAGCCGGCTGCGCTGGCGCTGGCGCCGGTGCGCGAACCGCGCTACGACGCCAGCGAACTCAACGGCATCATTCCGGCCGACACGCGCAAGCCCTACGACGTGCGCGAAGTCATCGCGCGCATCGTCGACGGCTCGGAATTCGACGAATTCAAGGCGCGCTACGGCACCACCCTGGTCACCGGCTTTGCCCATATCCATGGCATGCCGGTGGGCATCGTCGCCAACAACGGCATTCTGTTCTCGGAATCGGCGCAAAAGGGCGCGCACTTCATCGAGCTGTGCGCGCAGCGCAAGATCCCCCTGGTCTTCCTGCAGAACATCACCGGCTTCATGGTGGGCCGCAAGTACGAAAACGAAGGCATCGCGCGCCACGGCGCCAAGATGGTGACCGCCGTGGCCACCGCCGCCGTTCCCAAGTTCACGATACTCATCGGCGGCTCGTTCGGGGCCGGCAACTACGGCATGTGCGGGCGCGCCTATTCACCGCGCATGCTGTTCATGTGGCCCAACGCGCGCATATCCGTGATGGGCGGCGAACAGGCCGCCAGCGTGCTGGCCACCGTCAAGCGCGACGGCATCGAGGCGCGCGGCGCGCAATGGAGCGGCGCCGAGGAAGACGCCTTCAAGCAGCCGATCCGCGAGCAGTACGAGCGCGAGGGCCATCCCTACTATGCCACCGCGCGGCTTTGGGACGACGGCATCATCGCGCCGGCCGATACCCGCCGCGTGCTGGGCCTGGCGCTGTCGGCGGCCCTGAACGCGCCGATCGAAGACACGCGCTTCGGCGTTTTCCGCATGTAATCCGCCGCGGCGCCACGCCACGGCGCCGCGCCACCAAGGAGCCATCGTGTTCTCCACCCTGCTGATTGCCAACCGCGGCGAAATCGCCTGCCGCGTCGCCGCCACCGCCCGCCGCATGGGCCTTCGCACCGTCGCCGTCTATTCGGATGCCGACGCCAACGCGCGCCATGTGGCCGCCTGCGATGTCGCCGTGCATATCGGCGGCGCCGAGCCGCGCGCCAGCTACCTGCGCGCCGATGCCATCCTGCAGGCCGCGCGCGACACCGGCGCGCAAGCCATCCACCCCGGCTACGGCTTCCTGTCCGAAAACGAAGGCTTTGCCGAAGCCGTGGCGCAGGCCGGCATGGTGTTCGTCGGCCCGCCGGCCGGCGCGATCGCCGCCATGGGCAGCAAATCGGCCGCCAAGGCGCTGATGGAGCGCGCCGGCGTGCCGCTGGTGCCCGGCTACCATGGCGAGGACCAGGATCCGCAGTTCCTCCGGCAGCAGGCCGACGCCATCGGCTACCCGGTACTGATCAAGGCCAGCGCCGGCGGCGGCGGCAAGGGCATGCGCGTGGTCGAGGAGAGCGCCGCCTTCGCCGACGCGCTGGCCTCGTGCCAGCGTGAAGCCAGCGCCAGCTTCGGCGATGACCGCGTGCTCATCGAGCGCTACCTGCAGAAGCCTCGCCACATCGAAATCCAGGTGTTCGCCGACAGCCACGGCAATTGCGTCTACCTGTTCGAACGCGACTGTTCCGTGCAGCGGCGCCACCAGAAAGTCATCGAGGAAGCGCCCGCGCCGGGCATGACGCCGGAACGCCGCCGCGCCATGGGCGAGGCGGCGGTGGCGGCGGCGCGCGCGGTGGGCTACGTAGGCGCGGGCACCGTCGAGTTCATCGCCGAACCCGACGGCCGCTTCTACTTCATGGAAATGAATACACGGCTGCAGGTGGAGCACCCGGTCACCGAAATGATCACCGGCCATGACCTGGTCGAATGGCAATTGCGCGTGGCCGCCGGCCAGCCGCTGCCGGCCGCCCAGGACGAACTGCGCCTGGACGGCCACGCCATCGAGGCGCGCATCTACGCCGAGAACCCGGAAAAGGGCTTCCTGCCGTCGATCGGCACGCTGGCCTACCTGGGCCTGCCCGCGCACACGGCCTTCGCCAACGGCGAGGTGCGCGTCGACGGCGGCGTGCGCATGGGCGACACGATCACGCCCTATTACGACCCCATGATCGCCAAGCTGATCGTCCATGGCGCCGACCGCGAGCAGGCGCGCGCGCGCATGATCCAGGCGCTGGCGCACACCCAGGCCGTCGGCGTGCAGACAAACGCCGCCTTCCTGGGCCGCCTGATGCGCGACGAGGCCTTCGCCACGGCCGACCTCGATACCGGCCTGATCGAACGCCGCCGCGCCACGCTGCTGCCCGAACCGCAACCGGCCGGCGCCGACGTGCTGGCCCTGGCCAGCGCCGCCGTGCTGGTGCGCCAGGGCCTGGCCCAGCCGCAAGGCGAGGTCGGCAAGGCGGCCGACCCCTGGGACGCGCGCGACGGCTGGCGGCTGGGCGGCCGCTACCGGCAGACCCTGTGCTGGGTCGACAACGGCGAACGGCGCGACATCGAGATCACGCGCGAGGGCGGGCAATGGCGCATCGGCGCCGCGCCCGCGGCCGGCCAGGCCTTCTCCTGGCGTGCCCAGCCCAGCGCCAACCCCCAGCTCAGCTACGGCCTGCGCATCACGCTGGATGGCCGGGAAAGCGCCGGCACCGTGGTCCTGCATGCCGGCAAGGCCTATGTGTTCCACGACGGCGCCACCCATATCCTGGACCTGTACGATGCCCTGGCGCATGCCCAGGACGATGCCGAGGGCCATGGCGGCGGCCTGACCGCACCCATGCCCGGCAAGATCATCTCGATCGCGGTCGCCGTGGGCGATAAGGTCGAGAAGGGCCAGGCGCTGCTGGTGATGGAGGCCATGAAAATGGAGCACACCATCACGGCGCCGGCCGCCGGCGAAGTCGCCGGCCTGTTCTATGCCGTGGGCGACCAGGTCGGCGAAGGCGCCGCGCTGATCGAAGTGAAGTGAAGTGAATGACGCCGGGCGCGGCCCGGCGTCGGGTCAGCCTTGCTCCGGCGTGACGTGGCCCACGTAGGCAAAGCGCGGCTGCGGGCCGGCGCCGGTGTCCACGGTCTCGTTCCAGATGCGCAGCAGGCGCGTGCTCATCGGCAGGCCGGCGCGCGCGTACAGCCGGGTGTACACCACCACCACCTCGTCCGTTTCGTCGGCGCGCGCCAGCCCCAGGGCCAGGTAATGATCGCCCTTGTAGTGGCGGTAGACGCCGGGACGGAAGTCCTGCATCGCCATGCCGGTCCCGTCCTTACTTGCGCACGGCGGCGATCACGCCGTCGAGCTGCTCGAGCATGCGGGCCATGTCGGCTTCGGTCACGTTCAGCGCCGGCATGAAGCGCAGCAGATTGCCGCGCGGCGCGTTCAGCAGCAGGCCCTCCGGCGCCAGCATGCGCGCGGCCTCGACGATGGCCGGGGCGTCGTCGCGGTCCAGCACCAGGGCGCGCAGCAGACCCATGCCGCGCTCGCCGCGCAGGCCGCGCTTGGCCGACAGCGCCAGCAGGCCTTCGGACAACTGGCGCGTGCGCGCCTGCGCCGCCTCCATGAAGCCCGGCGCGGTGATGGTGTCGAACACCGCCACGCCGACCGCCGCGCACAAGGGGTTGCCGTTGTAGGTGCCGCCCTGGTCGCCGTGCGCGAACACGCAGACCTCCTCGCGCGCCAGCAGGGCGGCCAGCGGAATGCCGCCGCCGATGCCCTTGGCCAGCGTCATGATGTCGGGGATCACGTCGAATTGCTGGTACGCGAACAGCGAGCCGGTGCGGCCCATGCCGGTCTGCACTTCGTCGACGATGAACAGGATGCCGTGCTCGTCGGCCAGCTTGCGCAGGCCCTGCATGAACTCGCGCGTGGCCGGAATCACGCCGGCCTCGCCCTGCACGGGCTCGAGCATCACGGCCACCGTCTGCGCGTCGATCAGGGCGCGCACCGAGTCGAGATCATTGATCTCGGCCTTGGGAAAGCCCTCCACCTGCGGCGCGAACATCGTGTCCCAGCCCGGCTTGCCCGAGGCCGACATGGTGGCCAGCGTGCGGCCATGGAAACCGTGGTTCATGGTGATGATCTTGTAGGCACCGTTACGGTTCACGCGCCCCCATTTGCGCGCCAGCTTGATGGCGCCTTCGTTGGCCTCCGCGCCGCTGTTGGCGAAGAACACGCGGTCGAAACACGATGCCGAGGTCAGGCGCTGCGCCAGTTCGATCGACGGCAGGTTGTAGAACGCCGGCGACGGGTTCATCAGCTTGTCGGCCTGCTCGGCCAGCGCGCGCTTCATCTCGGGCGCGCAATGGCCCAGCGTGTTGACGGCCCAGCCTTGCACGAAATCGAGATATCGCTTGCCGGCATGGTCCTCCAGCCAGGAACCCTGACCTCGCACGAACACCAGGTCCGGGCAGGCGGTGATCTCCATGAGGGCGTTGACTTTGAACTGGCTGAATTCCATGGCGGTTCCTGCTGGTAAGAAAAAACAGGGAAGAAGGGAGGGCGAAACCCGAAATTTAGCACCGACCGGACAATGCTATCGTGACGGCAACCCCTTCCTCGGCTTCGGGACGGCCCAAAAGGCCCGCCCCGCATGCCGGCCGGCGGGCTCCGACCCTTGCGCCCGCCCCGTTCAACCGTCTTTCGAGCAGTCAACATGAATCGCGTTTTCGCCGGCCTGTGCGCCGGTCTTGCCCTGGCCGCCGCCAGCTTCGCCGCCCACGCCGACTATCCCGAGCGTCCGATCCGCATGCTCGTGCCGTTCCCGCCCGGCCAGGCCACCGACATCTTCGCCCGCGCGCTGGCCGAGAAACTGGGCGCCGACCTCAAACAGCCCATCGTGGTCGAGAACCGCGCCGGCGCCGGCAGCAATATCGGCATGGGCGAGGCCGCCCGCGCCACCCCGGATGGCTACACCCTGGTCGTTGCCGGCAGCGCCGCAGCGGTCAACCAGACGCTGTACAAGAACATCAACTACAGCCTCACCAAGGACTTCGCGCCAGTCTCGGGCGTGTTCTCCGTGCCGCTGGTATTCCTGGCCACGCCCGCCTCGGGCATCGACAGCCTGCAGAAACTGGTGACGCAAGCCCGCGCGCATCCCGGCGAACTGGCCTACGCCAGCGCCGGCATCGGCGGCACCCAGCACCTGTCGGCCGAGATGTTCAAGGCCGCCGCGGACATCGACATCCGCCATATCCCGTACAAGGGCAGCGGCCCGGCGCAGGCCGATTTCCTGGGCCACCAGGTGCCGTTGATGGTGGATTCGGTCACCGCCGGCCTGCCGCACATCAAGACCGGCAAGGCCGTGCCGCTGGCGGTCACCACCGCCAGCCGGCTGGCGCAGCTGCCCGACGTGCCGACGGTGGCCGAATCGGGCTATCCGGGCTTCGAAGCCATCGGATGGGCCGCCGTGCTGGCCCCGGCGGGCACGCCGCCGGCCGTCACCGAGCTGCTCAGCCGCCATATCGGCCAGGCGCTGGGCAGCGCCGAACTCGCCAGGTTCCTGCGCGAGCGCGGCGCCGAACCCATGCCGACCACCCCGCAGGCGACCAGCCAGTTCATCGCCGCCGAAGTCCAGAAATGGGGCGACGCGGTACGCCGCTCGGGCGCGCAGGTCGACTGACCGGAAGCGGCGCGGCCTGTGCCTAACGGCTCAGGCCGCGTGCGGCGATCGGCCAGAGGTCGACCACGACATCGTCACGAAACACCACCAGGCTGTCGTGCAGATTGAAGGTTGGATCCACGTGCGACGGCACCAGCCGCACCATCTCGCCCAGCGCCGGCGCGGACGCGCCGGGCTCCACCCGCGCCACGCCGTGCTCGTCGTTGGCGGCGAGATAAGTCAGGCCGGCACGGCCCGCCACCCGCGGCGGGCCGCATTCCGCGGTGCTGGACTTCAGCCCCGCATCGAGCACGACGCGGCCGGCAGCCGGCGTGCTCATCACCGTGCTCAATACATACAGGCTTGGTTCGAAGCGCAGCGTCTCGGCCCATTCGTTGTCGCCATAGTCGGCGTCCATGAACGGGTATGAGCCCGCCTGCAACTCCGTGAATACGCCGCTGGCGGCATCGAACTGCGCGCTGCCCGTGCCCGAGCCCGTGATGGTCGGACACGCGAGGCCGGCGGCGCGCAGGGCGTCGGCCGGCATGCGCCGCCGCGGCGCGCGCCACCTCGGCACAGACCGCGGCGCGATCGGCCTGCGTACGCATGTGCTGCACCGAGCCGTGATACGCCTGCAGGCCGCCAAAGCGCAAGCCCGCCGCCGCGTCGGCGCGCCGCGCCAGCGCCAGCACCACCTGCGGGTCGGTCACCCCGCAGCGTCCCTGGCCCACGTCCACCTCGACCAGCACCGTCATCCGCGCCCCCGCGCGCTCCATGGCTTGCGCCAGCGCCTCCAGGTTGTCGGGATGGTCCACGCATACGCTGATGTCGGCCTGGCGCGCCAGCTCGCCCAGCAAGGCCAGCTTCGCGAGGCCGACCACCTCGTTGCTGATGTGGATATCGCGCACGCCAGCCGCGACGAACGGCAGCGCCTCGCTCACCTTCTGGCAGCAGATGCCGCGCGCGCCCAGCGCAAGCTGGCGCAAGGCCACCTCCGGGCACTTGTGCGCCTTGGCGTGGGGCCGCAGCGCCACGCCATGGCGCTCGGCCCAATCCTGCATGACGCGCAGATTGCGCTCGAACGCCGCAAGATCCAGCGCCAGGCTGGGCGTATCGACATCGCGCAGGGCCTGCCCGGCGCGGGCGGCCGGCGGCAGTATTGGAGCCACGGAAGCATTCACAGCGAGTTTCCTTGTTCGTATTCGTTTCGACGGCTGCGCCGCGCACGGCAAGTCATAACCTGGGCAGGGGTAGCCATAACCCGAGGCCGGGTTTACCCCCAGGTAAACGATACCCCTCCGGATATTGGCTAACGCTTTTGTGCATGACAAAATCCCGAACCTATAAAGGGTTGTACCGCAAGGCTCGCCCTTTTTCACTGGAGAAGCCCTCATGTCTATGAAAAGCTGGATCAAAACCCTGACCCTCGCCTTGGCTGTCGCCGGCGCCGCTACCTCGGCCAACGCGCAACAGTTCTTCCGTATCGGCACCGGCGGCACCGCCGGCACGTACTATCCCGTCGGCGGCATGATCGCCAACTCGATCTCCCAGCCCGGCAAGCTGATCGCCACCGCCGTCGCGTCCAACGGTTCGGTTGCCAACATCAACGGCATCCTGGGCGGCTCGCTCGAAGCGGGCTTCACGCAATCCGACGTGGCCTATTGGGCTTACAGCGGCACCGGCACCTTCGACGGCAAGCCCAAGGCCCAGGACCTGCGCCTGATCGCCACGCTGTATCCCGAAAGCATTCACCTGGTGGCGCGCAAGGGCTCCGGCATCAAGACGGTGGCCGACCTGCGCGGCAAGCGCGTCTCGATGGACGAACCCGGCTCGGGCACGCTGGTCGACGTGCGCCTGATCCTCGGCGCCTTCGGCATGACCGACAAGGACATCAAGGCCGAATACCTCAAGCCCAACCAGGCCGGCGACAAGTTGAAGGATGGCGGCCTGGACGCGTTCTTCTTCGTGGGCGGCGCGCCGGCCGGCGCGATTTCCGAACTGGCCTCCAGCGGCGCCGGCATCGAGCTGGTGCCCATCGTCGGCCCGGAAATCGACAAGCTGCGCAGCCAGCAGGAGTTCTTCACGCCCGACACCATCGCCGCCAACACCTACCAGAACGTGGGCGAGGTCAAGACCATCTCGGTCAACGCGCAACTGGTCACCTCGGCCAAGCTGCCCGAGCAGACCGTCTATGACATCGTCAAGGCGCTCTACAGCGACGCCACCCGCAAGACGCTGGACAATGGCCATGCCAAGGGCAAGCTGATCACCAAGGAAAACGCCGTCAAGGGCGCCGGCATCCCCTTCCACGCGGGCGCCGAGAAGTACTACAAAGAAGTCGGCCTGCTGAAGTAATGAACTGGACGCGCCGTGCCTGCATCACGCGTCCCGACTCCAATGCGCCAATCGCGCTGCCTTTCCGCCAGGGCTGCCTCAGGGCAGCCCTGGTCGCGCAATACCCTATAGAAGTTGCAGCTTATGCAAATAGATCACGATAAAACCCAGCAGCTAACGGAAAAGTACGACTCGGAAATCCGTTTCCGGCCGCTGGATAAAACAGCCACCTGGATCGTATCGATCCTGCTGGTCACGCTGTCCATCTTCCACTACTACACGGCCGGTTTCGGCCTGCTGCGCGAAGCCACGCACCGCGGCGTGCACCTGGCCTTCGTGCTCAGCCTCATCTTCCTGGTGTTCGGCTTCAGCAAGGCGCACTACCAGCGCGAGCCGAAATCGACGCTGCTGCGCCCGGGCGGCGTGCCGCTGTACGACTGGGCCATCGCCATCGTGCTGGCGCTCAGCGTCCTGTACATCCCGTACATCTTCGAAGACCTGGCGTTCCGCGTCGGCAATCCGCTGCCGATGGACGTGGCCATGGGCACCATCCTGATCGTCGGCCTGCTTGAAGGCACGCGCCGCGCCATGGGCTGGCCCCTGCCCATCATCGCCATGGTGTTCCTGGCCTATGCGGCCTTCGGCCCCTACTTCCCGGGCCTGCTGCAGCATGCCGGCAACAACTGGCCGCAGATCGTCAACCACATGTACCTCACCAGCCAGGGCATCTATGGCGTGGCGGTGGGCGTGGTGGCGACCTACGTGTTCCACTTCGTGCTATTCGGCGTGCTGGCCACCCGCATCGGCCTGGGCCAGCTGTTCCTGGACGTGGCCTCCACCATTGCCGGCCGCTACGCGGGCGGCCCGGCCAAGGTCTCGGTATTCGGCTCGGCCATGTTCGGCATGCTGTCGGGCTCGTCGGTGGCCAACGCGGTGACGGTCGGCTCGCTCACCATCCCTGCGATGATCCGCATCGGCTATCCGCGCCATTTCGCCGCCGGCGTGGAGGCGGCCTCCAGCACGGGCGGACAGATCACGCCGCCCATCATGGGCGCGGCCGCCTTCCTGATGATCGAATTCCTGGGCATCCCGTACCAGCAGATCGCCATCGCGGGCATCTTCCCGGCCTTCCTGTACTTCTTCGGCATGTTCATGCAGGTGCATTTCGAGGCCAAGCGCGAGGGCCTGCGCGGCCTGACCGAGGAAGAAATGCCGGCCCTCAAGGCTTCGTTCAAGAAGCGCTGGCCGACGCTGCTGCCCCTGATCATGCTGATCGGCGTGCTGGCCAGCGGCCGCACGCCGTACCTGGCGGCGTTTGCCGGCATCACGGGCTGCATCGTGGTGGGCCTGCTCAACCCCATGCAGCGGCTGCGCCTGCGCGACCTCTACGAAGCCTTCGAGACCGGCGCCAAGTACGCGCTGGCGGTGGGTGCGGCAGCGGGCACCGTGGGCCTGGTGATCGGTGTGGTCACGCTGACCGGTGTAGGCTTCAAGATCTCGTACATCGTGATCTCGGCCGCCCAGGCCATCGCGGGCGGCGTCGGCACGATCATCCCCGACGTGGTCGCCAACACGCAGACCCTGACGCTGATCGCCGCGCTGGTCATGACCGGCATCGTGTGCATCCTGATGGGCTGCGGCATTCCCACCACGGCCAACTACATCATCATGGTGGCCGTGGCCGCCCCCACGCTGGTGCAACTGGGCGTGCAACCGATCGCGGCGCACTTCTTCGTGTTCTATTTCGGCATCCTGGCCGACATCACGCCGCCTGTGGCGCTGGCGGCCTACGCGGCGGCGGGCATGGCGGGCAGCGATCCGTTCAAGACCGGCAACACGGCATTCCGCCTGGGCATCACCAAGCTGATCGTGCCCTTCGTGTTCGTGTTCTCGCCATCGCTGCTGATCTCGGTGCAGGGCTTCACCTGGTACGACTTCTTCACCACCCTGGTGGGCTGCATGGTCGGCCTGGTGCTGCTGTCGGCCGCCTTCTCGCGCTACATGCTGGTCGAGATGAAAAGCTGGGAGCGCTGGGTGTGCACGCTGGGCGCCCTGTTGACCATCCTGCCCGGCCTGACCAGCGGGCTGGTCGGCCTGGCCATCTGCATTCCGGTATTCCTGCGCCAGCTCGCGCAGCTCAAGCTGGAGAACGGCGCCAAGGCAGCCTGACCCCAGGCCGCGTCCCTCCGGGCGCCGACGCAATGCACAACCCACCGCAAGGTGGGTTGTGCATTCTGGACGCGGCCGCGCGCTTTCCTGCCACAAATGCGGACCGCGCAACGCCGCATCGAGGACTTGTGTACTGAGAACCATTATTATCCATGCCTAGAATCGAGCGGATTTCCACCTGCCTGCGATTCCTGTCATGTCTTCCCCGCGTCCCCCCGCACCTTGGCGCGCACCGCTCGCGCTTGCCGGCCTGTCGCTTGGTTGCGCTGCCGGCGCATACGGCGCGCCCGCGCCGGCACAAACCGTCGTCACCCTGCCCGCGCAAGAGGTCATAGGCGACAGCGTCGCGGCGGCCCGGTCCGTGCTGCGCCTGCCGGAGATCGAGCGCGCGCAGGCCGACAACTTCGCCTCCCTGGTCGATCAGCTGCCGGGCATCTCGATGGCCGGCTCGCCGCGCCCCGGCGGGCAAAGCCTGAACATCTGGGGCATGGGCGATACCGAAGACGTGAAAATCGTCCTCGATGGCGCGCCCAAGGGTTTCGAGAAGTACCGCCAGGGCTCGGTCTTCATCGAACCCGAACTGATCCGGCGCATCGAGGTCGACAAGGGGCCGCACAACCTGGTCGACGGCAATGGCGGGTTCGGCGGCACCGTCAAGATCGATACCAAGGATGCGGCCGACCTGTTGCCGCCGGGCGCGCGCTTCGGCGCGCTGGCCAAGTACGGCCGCCATTCGAACGACGGCCAGGACATCTACAGCGTGGCGCTGTACGGCCGCACCCGCGCCGACGGGGCCGACGGCCTGCTGTATGCCAACCGCCGCGACGGCGGCGACCTGCGCCGCCCCGACGGCACCCGCTTCGCATACTCGCGCAACAACCAGCGCTCGCTGCTCGCCAAGGTCAACCTCTATCCGGACGACGCCCAGACCATCACCCTGTCGGCCATGCGTTCGAATGCGGCGGGTTGGCAACCCTTCGCGGCCAAGCGCGACGATCTTCCCGCACCTTCGCAGGCCGATATCGACCGCTACGGCCTGACCGAAGCATGGCGGCGCAAGCTGGTCCATCGCGACCAGCTCGACCAGAACTACAGCGCGAAATGGAACATCGCCCCATCGGCCCATCCCTGGGTGAACCTCACGCTGGCCTATGCCCGCTCGGACACCCGGCAGCGCGACCGGCGCTCGTCCCGGGCGTCGCAGTCGGCCTTTCTCGGCACGCTGGGCAACAAGAGCTGGGTCGACTACCGCGACGACCGGTTCGATCTCAGCAACGAAAGCCACGTGGCCCTGGGCACGGCCGAGCATGTCCTGCTGGCGGGCCTGCGCTGGCACCGGCATCGCCGCGACACGCTCATGTACTACCCGCCCGGCCGCGGCAAGCCCGATTACAACCACGGGTACTTCCAGCCGCACTACATGCCTTCGGGCACGCAGACCGTGCGCAGCCTGTACCTGCAGGACGCCGTCACCGTCGGCGGCCTTACCGTCACGCCCGGCGTGCGGTACAACCATGTCGCCAATACCGGCAGGCCGAACGACACGCCCCGCTACAACAACCCCGCCCCCGTGGCCGGGCATGACTACCGCCGCGTCTCGTACGCGGGCTGGACCCCGCACCTGGGCGTGGTCTGGAAGGCGGCGCGAAGCGTGGCGCTGTTCGCCGACGCCAGCCGCACCTGGCGCGCACCCGTCATCGACGAGCAGTACGAAGTGCAATATGCGAAGTCCAATGTGTCGGGCAGCAGCCGGGCGCTGCGGCCCGAGCGCATCGTGGGCCTGCGCGCCGGCGCCGTACTGGATTTCAACGATATCGCGGCGCGCGGCGACAGCGTGCAGATACGGACCACACTGTTTCGCAATCGCGGCAAGCACGAGATCTTCCAGCGCCGTGGCGTGGCATGCCGCGGGCAGGCCGAGGGCGGCGCCGCCTCGGACTGCCCCAAGCCCTTGTCCAACTACCGCAACCTGCCCGGCTACACCATCGAAGGGCTGGAACTGGAGACTTACTACGACAGCCCGGCGATGTTCGCCAGCCTGTCGCTTTCGGCCATGCGCGGGCACCGCGACGCCTCGCCGCGCGATCCATGGGGACCGCGCACCTGGATCGCCGAGATCCCGCCGGTCTCGGCGCGCGCGATGCTGGGCGTGAAACTGCCGCGCCTGGACATGGTCCTGGGATGGCGCGGCGAATTCGTGCGCCGCCAGGACCGCTCGCCGACCGACGGCGACCCGCTGGCCGGCTACTGGGCCTTGCCCAAGACCGCCGGCTACGCGCTGCACGGCCTGTTCGCAAGCTGGCAACCCCGGCATGTCAAAGGCCTGGACGTGCGCCTGGCCGCCGACAACCTCTTCAACCGGCCTTATCCATCCCTACCTGGGCGAAGCGGTATCGGGCACGGGCCGCAACATCAAGCTGAGCATCGCCCAGCGCTTCTAGGAATGCCTGCGCGCGGCTTGCGGCGTGCTCCTCGCGCAACATCAGTGAAAACGTGAAGACCGCGCGCAGCGCACCGTCCCCTTTTACAGAGCCGCGCGCAGTTGCGGCCAACTTGCAGCGGTCTGGCGCGTACGGCGCCGAAATGCACCGCAACTCGTCCTTAAGGTGTCGTGCGGGCGGCGAGTTGCCCAGGGTGACAATTCAGCGTAAAGTAAAATCACGTTTGCTGGTCTGCCGATTTGCGGGCCGACTGTGCAACGGGCACCTTGAAGCGCCATATGTTCGATATCCTGGTTTATCTGTTCGAGAATTACTACACGCCGCAAGCCTGTCCTGCCGCCGACGTGCTGGCAAAGCGGCTGGCCGCCGCCGGCTTCGAGCATGAAGACATCGACGACGCGCTGGGCTGGCTGTACGGACTGGCCGAAACCACCGAACGCTGCGTCGAGCTTGCCCACGCGCCGGCCACCGGCATCCGCATCTACACCGACGCCGAATACCAGCAGTTGGGTACCGAGTCGATCGGCTTCATCACCTTCCTCGAATCGGCCGGCGTACTGCCGGCGCCGCTGCGCGAAATCGTCATCGACCGCGCGCTGGCTTCGCCCGAAACGCCGATCTCCCTGTCCAAGATCAAAATCATCGCCCTGATGGTGCTCTGGAGCCAGGAAGCCGAGATCGACAACCTGGTCCTCGAAGAATTGCTCGACGACGAAGGCTCCCGCCGGCTGCATTGATGCGGCCGCGCCAGACATGGCGCGCCGGCCCGTGCTGGCGCGCCATCGCATTGATTTCCGGAACCGCGTGAATTACATCGGCCGCTTCGCCCCCAGCCCCAGCGGGCCGCTGCATGCCGGCTCGCTGGTCGCGGCGCTGGCCAGCTGGCTGGACGCCCGCGCCCATCATGGCCTGTGGCGCCTGCGCATCGAGGACGTCGACACGCCGCGCACCGTGCCTGGCGCGGCCGGCGTCATCATGGATCAGCTGCGGGCCCTGCACTTGCATTGGGACGGCGAGATCATGTGGCAGTCGCGGCGCGGCGCGGCTTACCAGCAGGCATTCGACGCCCTGGCCGCGCGCGGCCTGATCTACGGCTGCGGCTGCACGCGGCGCGAGATCGCCGACTCGGCGCTGCGCGGCACGGCTGACGTCGATGGCGAACGCCCGTATCCCGGCACGTGCCGCGAGGGCCTGCCCGCGAGCCGCCAGGCGCGTGCCTGGCGGGTGCGCGTGCCGCCCGGCGTCGAGACCTTCGTCGATCGCTGGCTGGGGCCACAGCAACAGGACGTGGCGGCCGCGGTCGGCGATTTCGCCCTGCGCCGCGCCGACGGCCTGTGGGCCTACCAATTGGCGGTGGTGGTGGACGATGCCGACCAGGGCGTCACCGACGTGGTGCGCGGCGCCGACCTGCTGGGCTCGACCGCACGCCAGCGCGTGCTGGGACGATTGCTGGGCCTGGCCCCGCCGCGCGTCATGCATGTGCCTCTGATCGTCGACCCGGCCACGGGCCTGAAACTATCGAAGCAGAATGGCGCGCCGGCGCTCGATTGCAGCCAGCCGCTGCGCATGCTGCAGCAAGCCTGGAGCGGCCTGGGCTTCGCGCCCCTGGCGGCAGCCACGCCCGAGGCATTCCTGCAGGCGGCCGCCGCGCAATGGGCGCAACGTTTCGGCATGCGCCACGCCGCCGTGCCAGCCAGCCCTAAAGCGGATTGAGATCCTCGCCCAGCATGCGCACCAGCAGGCCGGTCCCGCCGTCGTCCACGCGCATCTCGCCGTAGCGCGCGCGCTGGTAGCGCTGCTGCTCGCCTTCCGGAAAGAAATAGGCGTTGGTCACCAGGCGCACGCCACTGGCGCGCAGGCGATAACGCAGCACGATCTCATTGCCGTCGCGCGGCGCGGCCTGCTCCTGGATGCGCACCGGGCGCGCCACGCCGCGCTCGTCGGGAGCCAGTACGACGTAGCCATCGATGTGGGCGAACGCGGCGGCGTCCTGCCCATCGGCCGGCCTGTCGTTGCGCCAGCGTTCGATATCCTCGCCCGCGGCAAATCGCAGCGCCATGTAGTCGCCCTGCATGAGCGAACGCGGATCGACCGGGGCCAGCTCCAGGATCGCCACCCGGCCCTTGGCCAGCAAGGCTTCGCGCTGCCAGATGTTGCCGTTGACGACGGCCAGGGTCACGGCCAGCCCGGCCAGCACCAGGGCCACCCGCCAGCGCAGGGCGCGCGACGGCGGCCCCATGGGCGCGCGCGTCGCCGGGGCAGCAGTGCGCATCCATTGCGGCACCAGCCACACCAGCAGCCGGCACAGGAACAGCAGCAGGGCGCCGCCGGCCAGCCACAACGCCTTGTCCAGCAGCGGGATCTGCAACTGGTAGTAGTAGATCATCAGGTAGGCCAGCAGGCTGATCACGCCCAGCATGGTCAGGCGCGGCTTGTGCAGGCCGAAACCCAGCAGCAGCCAGGCCAGCGCGAAGGCCACGCCCGGGCTGGGCAACCAGAACAGCGCCAGTACCAGCAAGGCCAGCGGAACGCCCCAGAGCATGCCGGCGGTCAGCTGGCGGCGGCGCGGCCACAGCACCGACAGCGCGACCGCCACGGGCAGCAGGGCGCCGGCGACCGTCAACACGGCGGTGGAGGGGTGCAGCGCCCAGAGGGCCCGCAACTGCATGGCCGTCACGCCGCCCGCCAGCCACACCATCGATTGCACCGCCAGCGCCAGCGCCCAGCCCAGCGGGTCGAGCTGCTGCGGCCGGATGCGCGACCATCGATGGCCCAGGCTGAACGCGACCGCCGCGCCCCAGGCGCCGACCACGGCCACGGGCAGCCATACGAATGCGGCGCGCAGCGCGTCGAACTCCAGCAGCAGGCCCAGCAGTTGCTTGTCGCCCATGCCGGGGGTGAGCCCGCACCAGATCAGCCCGGCGCCGGCCAGGGCGATCATCCAGCCGCTCAGAAAGCGCAGCAGGAGATCCGGCGTGAGGGCATAGACCACCGCGCCCAGGGCCAGAATGAAGAAGCACGCGCTGGCGAACGAGGCGCTGTCCCATAGCCCCACCATCACCAGGATCTGGCCCGCAAAGCCCATCGCCGTGGCGCACTGGCGCCAGAACGGGCCCGAGTCGGTGCGCAGCACCGCCACCGCCACGATACACAGGCCCAGGCCGGCCACCAGCGCCCCTTCCTTGCTGGCGACGATGCCCGACGCGGCCACGAACAGCAGCAGCAGCCAGGTGGCCAGCCAGGCGCTCAGTCCCAGCAGGCCATGCACGTACCAGGGCGTCTCGGCCGCGCCGCGGGCGTCCTCCGGCGCCAGCTCCAGCACCGGAGCGCCGGCTTCGGTCGGGTCGAGCGCATTGCCGGCCGAGGCGCCCGCGGGCTCGGCGTCGACCGCGGCCCGGGTGGACTGCTCGCCCAGCCGGCGCAGCCAACGCACCGCCCAGACCGCCTCGGCCATCAGCAGCCCGGCCAGCGGCAGCGCCGCCCACACGCCCGGCTCCAGTTCCAGCAGCCAGGCGCCGACCACCCGCAGCGATACGCAGATCATGGCCGCCGCCAGCAAGGCCAGGATGACCAGGTCGCGCCGCACCTGCTGATAGTAGAAACCCATGCCCAGCGTCGTGGCGATCCAGGCGATTCCGGTGGCCGAGGCCAGGTCGGCCAGGGCGCCGAAATCGAACAGCAGGGCCGCCACCAGCACGCCTTGCGCCAGCAGCGCCAGTACGCGCGGGCCGACCCGCGTGCTGACGTGGCGGTGATGCGCCACCCATTCCCAGCAGGCCAGCATGGCCAGGTTCAGCGCCGCCAGCACCAGCGCGGGAAATCCCGCCCCGGACAGCGACCACCACCATGATAGTAAGCGCTCACCTAGCCAGAGCGCCACGGCTACATTGAGTATCAGCGCCCAAAGCAGCCAGAGTGCCTGGCTGGCGCCGGCCAGCGCCCATGGCAGCAGCAACAGCGCCCACCAGGCGAACAGTTCCCAGGTATCGGCGCCAGTCTGGTAAGTTTGACCCAGCAAGGCCAGCAACGCCCCCAGGAACAGGCCTGCCAGCACCAGCAATGCGCCGACGCCATGGCGGCGTACCCCGGCGGCCTCTCGCAGGCGCCAGGCCACCCAGGCGGCGATCACGGCCGACAGCGCCAGCAAGCCCTGCGCCCCCGCGAATCGCTGGATCTTGGTCATGGCCGGCCAGTTGGCCGCCACCCAGCAAACCACCGCGCTGCCCAGCAGCACGACCCCGAGCCACAGGGTCGCGCGCCCCAGGAACTGACGCCATGCGTACAGCTCCGAACCCGCCTGTTGGTGAGTATCGACTTGCATGCCCCGATTCTCCGCTCTTATCATCCGCGCTAACTGCGGCGGGACTGCCGCCACTGGATACACATGAACAAAACGTTGATTATTGCCGAGAAACCCTCGGTGGCCCTGGATATATCACGCGCCTTGGGAGGCTTTGCGCGCGAGGGCGACTATTTTGAAAGCGATCGTTACGTGCTGGCTTCCAGTATCGGACATTTGCTCAGTCTGGTGGCGCCCAACGACCCGGTCAAGGGCAAATGGAGCTTCACGCACCTGCCGGTGATCCCGCCCGCCTTCGAACTGGGACCGACCGACAAGAAATCGGCCGAGCGCCTCAAGCTGCTGGTACGGCTGGCCAAGCGCAAGGATGTCGACGCCATCATCAACGCCTGCGACGCCGGGCGCGAAGGCGAACTGATCTTCCGCTACATCGTCCAGTTCGCCGGCGTGAAAAAGCCGATCCAGCGCCTGTGGCTGCAATCGATGACGCAGCAGGCGATCCGCGACGCCTTCGCCAACCTGCGCGACGACGAACAGCTCAAGCCGCTGGAGGCCGCCGCGCGCTCGCGCGCCGAGGCCGACTGGCTGGTGGGGATCAACGGCACGCGCGCCATGACCGCCTTCAACAGCAAGGACGGCGGCTTTTTCAAGACGCCGGTCGGCCGGGTGCAGACGCCCACGCTGGCCATCGTCAATGAACGCGAAAACCGCATCCGTTCGTTCGTCTCGCGCGACTACTGGGAAGTGCACGCCACCTTCGTGGCGGCCGCCGGCCTGTACGAAGGCCGCTGGATCGACCCCGCATTCAAGAAAGACGAGCGCGATCCGGAAAAGCGCGAGTCGCGCCTGTGGTCGCTGGCCGCCGCGCAAAGCGTGGTGGCGGCCTGCCGCGCCCAGAGCGGCAGCGTCACCGAGGAATCCAAGCCCTCGACGCAGATGTCGCCGGCGCTGTACGACCTCACCTCGCTGCAGCGCGAGGCCAACGGCCGCTTCGGCTTCTCGGCCAAGACCACCCTGGCGCTGGCGCAGACGCTGTACGAGCGGCACAAGGCGCTGACCTACCCGCGTACCGATTCGCGCTATCTGCCCGAGGACTACATCAACACCGTGCGCCAGACCATGCAGGTCCTGGCGCAGGGCGACTCCAACGCCGTCGGCGCGCTGTCGCGCCATGCCGATACGGTACTCGCGCAAAACTGGGTCAAGCCCAACCGGCGCATCTTCGACAACAAGAAGGTGTCCGATCACTTCGCCATCATCCCCACGCTGCAGGTGCCGCGCGACCTGAGCGAAGCCGAAGGCAAGCTGTACGACCTGGTGCTCAAGCGCTTCCTGGCGGTGTTCTTCCCGGCCGCCGAGTACCGCGTCACCACGCGCCTGACCGAAGTGCAGGGCCACCGTTTCAAGACCGAGGGCAAAGTGCTGGTCACCCCCGGCTGGCTGGCCGTCTACGGCAAGGAGGCCCAGGGCGAGGACGCCAACCTGGTGCCGGTGGCCGACGGCGAGACCGTGCGCGCCGAGGACGTCGAAGCGGTCGGCCTGGCGACCAAGCCGCCGGCGCGCTACAACGAAGCCACGCTGCTGTCGGCGATGGAAGGCGCCGGCAAGCTGGTCGACGACGAAGAGCTGCGCGAGGCCATGTCCGAGCGCGGCCTGGGTACGCCGGCCACCCGCGCGGCCATCATCGAAGGCCTGCTCAACGAGGCGTACCTGCGCCGCGACGGGCGCGACCTGGTCCCCACGGCCAAGGCGCGCCAGCTGATGACGCTGCTTTCGGGGCTGGACGTCTCCGAACTCACCTCGCCCGAACTCACCGGCGAGTGGGAGCACAAGCTCAAGCAGATCGAGCAGGGCGCGCTGGACCGCGCTGCCTTCATGCGCGAGATTGCCCAGATGACCCAGGTCATCGTCAAGCGCGCCAAGGAGTACGAACGCGACACCGTGCCGGGCGATTACGCCACGCTGCAAACGCCTTGTCCCAAGTGCGGCGGCGTGGTCAAGGAAAACTATCGCCGCTTCGCCTGCACCCAGTGCGATTTCTCGATCGGCAAGCATCCGGGCGGGCGCACCTTCGAACTGCCCGAGGTCGAAGAATTGCTGGCCAAGCGCGAGATCGGCCCGCTGCAGGGGTTCATCAGCAAGATGGGCCGCCCGTTCGCCGCCATCCTGCGCATCAGCGGCGAGTACAAGCTGGAGTTCGACTTCGGCCAGAACGACGAGGAAGACAACGAAGCCGTCGACTTCTCCGGCCACACGTCCGTGGGCGCCTGCCCGAAATGCAGCGCGCGCGTCTTCGAGCACGGCATGAGCTACGTGTGCGAGAAATCGGTCGGCCCGCAGAAAAGCTGCGACTTCCGCTCGGGCAAGGTGATCCTGCAACAGGAGATCTCGCGCGAGCAGATGGAAAAGCTGTTGACCGCCGGCCGCACCGACTTGCTCGACGGCTTCGTCTCCAGCCGGACCAACCGCAAGTTCAAGGCCTTCCTGGTGCGCCAACCCGACGGCAAGGTAGGCTTCGAATTCGAGCCGCGCGGCGACAAGCCTGGCCGCCCCGGCGCGGCGGCCAAGAAGGCGGCAGGCAAGACCGCCACCAAGACGGCGGCCAAGGCGCCTGCCAAGACCGCGGCCAAGAAGGCCGTCAAGAAAGCCGCCCCCAAGAAGGCGGCCACCAAGACCGCCGCCAGGAAGACCGCCAAGAAATCGGCTGCCTGAGCGCACGGCCCCGCGTCATCGCGCACCCCGCGCGATGACGCGCCGCATCCTGCCCGTACCCGCGCCGCGCGGTCCACGCGACCGACGCGGCCAGTTGCGTTATCGTTGCCGCAATCCACTGGCAAAACCGCCTCCCCCATTCGAGGATGACATGACTGCACTCCGTTCCCCCCGCGGCGCCACGCGGCGGCGCTTCCTGGCCGGCAGCGGCGCCCTGATGGCCGTGGGCCTGGCGGGCTCGCGCCTGTCCTGGGCGCAGCCGGCGCTGGGCCGCGTTGCCTACGGCCAGGGCAGCATCGATCCGTTCTTCGCCGCGGGATACGTGGCGCTGAAGCAGGGCTATTTCGCCGCGGACGGGCTGGAGGTGGAATACCTGAACTCGCAAAGCGGTCCGCGCACCAACCAATTGCTGGCCGCCGGGCAGATCGTGTTCGGCGCCACCGCGGCCACCGCCGCGCCGGCGCTGACGCTGGCCGGCAAGCCGGCCGCCCTGGTATTCGGGTTCGACCGCAAGCTGACCTACGCCAACATCATCGTGCGCCGGGCCGACTACGAAAGCGGCAAGATCCGCACGCTTGCCGACCTGGCCGGCAAGCGCGTGGGCGCGACGCAGCCGCAATCGAGCACCTGGCTGATGGCGCTGTACCTGATGCAGAAGGCCGGCGTGGCCGACAAGGTCGATATCCGCCCGCTGGGCGACCTGGCCACCATGCTGGGCGCGCTGAAGACCGGTTCGGTATCCGCCTCGATGGCGACGCTGTCGATGATGGAACAGGCCGTCCAGGAAGGCTGGGGCATGCCCATCTTCGACGCCACCACGGAAGCCTCGTGGCAGGAGTTCATGGGTGGCGACGTGCCCGGCATCGCCGCGCTGACGCTGCAGGACACCATCCAGAAACGCCCGGAAGTGGTGCAGGCCTTCGTCGGCGCCCTGGTCAAGGCGCAGGATTTCATCAGCGCCAACAGCGCCGCCGCCGTCACCGATCTGATCTACGACGACTACCTCAACGCCTACGCGCGGCCGGCCATCGAGAAGACCATTGGGCTGTACCAGCAAACGGTCTTCCTGCGCGACAACATCATCACCGAGGATGCCTACGCGCGCATGACCGCCATCATGGGCGACGGCCGCCAGTTCTCCAACGAGGAGCTGAAGAAGGTGCCGTACAGCGCCTGCGTGGACATGCGATTCGTGCGCAAGGCCCGGGGCCTGTGATGATCGAGCTCGAGCACGTCGGCAAGGTCTACCAGGCCCGCAATGCCACCGTACACGCCGTAGGCGAGGTCAGCCTGCGCATCGACGACGGCGAGTTCGTCGCCATCGTCGGCCCGTCCGGCTGCGGCAAGAGCACGCTGCTGAACATGATCGCGGGCTTCCTGCCGCCCACCACCGGCACGGTCCGCGTCGCCGGCGCGCCGGTGGCCGGCCAGGTTCCGCCGGCGCTGGGCTACATCTTCCAGAAAGACACCCTGCTGCCCTGGTTCAATGTGCGCAAGAACGTGGCGCTGGGCCTGCGGTTCCAGGGCGTGGACAGCGCGCGCATCGCCCGGCGCGTGGACGAACTGCTGGAACTGGGACACCTGAGCGGTTTTGCCAACGCCTATCCGCACCAGTTGTCCGGCGGCATGCGCCGCCGCGTGGCGCTGCTGATGAGCCTGGCCGTCGAGCCGCGCATCCTGTTGCTGGACGAACCCTTCGGCGCGCTCGACACCCACACCAAGACCCATCTGCATCGCGAGCTGGGCGAGATCTGGCGCAAGCTGGGCCAGACCATCGTCATGGTCACGCACGACCTGGACGAGGCGATCACGCTGGCCGACCGGGTCGTCGTCCTGTCGGGCCCGCCCAGCCGCGTGCTGCTCGACGAGCGCATCGCCATCGCCCACCCGCGCGACGTCTTCACGCTGCGCGACACGCCGCAGTTCACCGCGCATATGCGCAGCCTGTGGGCCGTCCTGGGCCAGCAGTTCCGCAACGCCGCCTGAGCCCGCCGATGTCCTCCGACTCCCCGCTCCCGGACGCGCTGCGCGATGGCCTGCGGCAAGACCGCGAACACGGCGCGCGGCGCCGCCTGCGCGTCACGGCATGGCAGCTGCTCATCCTGGCGCTCATCCTGGGCGCCTGGGAAGGCCTGACGCGCGTTCCCTGGTTCGTGCAGAACACGATCTTCGATCCCTTCTTCATCAGCCAGCCCTCGCGCGTGGCGCAGCGCCTGTGGCAATGGATGCAACCCGGACCGCGATCGGTCTGGCCGCACCTGTGGCTGACGCTGCAGGCCACGCTGCTCGGCCTGGCGGTTGGCGTGGGCAGCGGCTTCGTGGTCGGCCTGGCGCTGTCGCGCAGCCGCATGCTGGCCGATGTGTTCAACCCGTTCATCGTGGCCTTCAATTCGATGCCGCGCATCGCCTTCGTTCCGCTGATCACGATGTTCTTCGGGCTGGGCATGGCCTCCAAGGTCGTGACTTCGTGGTTCGTGGTGTTTTTCCTGGTGTTCTTCAATACCTACAAGGGCGGCCGCAGCGTCGAACGCGAGCTGGTGGACTTCTGCCGCACCCTGGGCGGCTCGCCGCGCCAGATCCTGTGGCGCGTGCGCATCCCGACCGCCGCGGCCTGGACCTTCGCGGCGCTGCCCAACGCCATCAGCTTCGCGCTCATCGGCGTGGTGCTGGCCGAATTCGTCGGCTCGACCACCGGCATGGGCTACCTGATGATCACCGCGCTGGCCACGCTGAACGCCACCGACATGTTCGCGGCCGTAACGCTGCTCTCCGTCGTCGGTATCGTCCTGGTGTACTGTGTAACGTGGCTCGAGCGTAGACTATTGCACTGGGCCCCGGAATTCCGTGACTGACCGTCCGTAGACATGATCTCCCTACCGTATCTGCAACGCTTCGCCCTGTCCGGCCAGGTGGCCCTGGTCACCGGCTCGGCGCGCGGCCTGGGGCTGCGCATCGCGCAGGCACTGGCCGGCAGCGGCGCCCATGTACTGCTCAACGGCCGCGACGCGCACGCCGTCGAGGCCGCCGTGTCGGACCTGTGCCAGCAGGGCCTGCGCGCCAGCGCGCTGCCGTTCGACGTATCCGACGAGCAGGCCACGGAGCAGGCCTTCGCACGCATCGACGCCGAACACGGCCGGCTCGACATCCTGGTCAACAATGTCGGGGCTCGCAACCGCAAGCCGCTGGCCGAGACCAGCCCGGCCGAAATCCGCGCCATGATGGACACCAACCTGGTCGCCGGCATCCTGCTGGCGCGGCTGGCGGCCCAACACATGGTGCGCCAGCGCTATGGCCGCCTCATCGCGATCACCTCGGTGGCGGGCGAACTGGCGCGCGCCAACGACGCCGTCTATCCGGCCGCCAAGCAGGGCCTGACCGGCATGATGCGCGCCCTGGCCGTGGAGTTCGGCCGCCACGGCATCACCAGCAACGCCATCGCGCCCGGCGCGTTCGCCACCGAGACCAACGCGGCGATGGCCAACGATCCGCAGGCAGGCGCGGCCATGGCGGCGCGCAACCCTACCGGCCGCTGGGGCGATCCCGAAGAGATCGCCGGCGCGGCCGTCTTCCTGGCATCGCCGGCGGCCTCGTATGTCAACGGTCACGTGCTGGTGGTCGACGGAGGGCTGTCGGTCCAGTTCTGATCCTGTCCGACCCGCGAGGCTGCGCACCGCTTCCGTGCAGGACTTCCCCAACATTCTTCAGAGGTGGTACAGCATGAAGCAGCACTTTATCGACAACGCCTCCGTACCCGGATCGTCGGGCGAACGCATTCCGGTCATCGACCCGTCCACCGGACAGGAGTTCGACAGCATCGCGCGCGGCAACGCCGCCGACATCGACCTCGCGGTGCAGGCCGCGCGGCGCGCCTACGAGGGCGCCTGGGGCCGCCTCAGCGCCGCCGAGCGCGGCCGGCTCATGCTGGCGCTCTCGCTCAAGGTGCTGGAGCACCGCGATGAACTGACCGCGCTGGAATCGCGCGATTGCGGCAAGCCGCTCAAGCAGGCCCGCGCCGACGTCCTCGCCATCGCCCGCTATTTCGAATACTACGGCGGCGCGGCCGACAAGCTGCACGGCGAGACCATCCCCTACCAGCAGGGCTACACCGTACTGACGCTGCGCGAGCCGCACGGCGTCACCGGCCACGTGGTGCCCTGGAACTACCCCCTGCAGATCTTCGGCCGCAGCGTCGGGGCCGCGCTGGCGGCCGGCAACGCCTGCGTGGTCAAGCCCGCCGAGGATGCCTGCCTGTCGCTGCTGCGCGTGGCCGAACTGGCCGCCGAAACCGGCTTTCCCGCTGGCGCGCTCAATATCGTCACCGGCTATGGCCATGAGGCCGGCGACGCCCTGACGCGCCACCCGGGCATCGACCACATCTCGTTCACCGGCTCGCCGCGCGTGGGCGTGCTGGTCACCCAGACTGCGGCCGAGCGCCATGTCCCGGTCACGCTGGAGCTGGGCGGCAAATCGCCGCAGATCGTCTTCGCCGACGCCGATCTCGACGCCCTGGTGCCGGTGGCCGTCAACGCCATCGTGCAGAACGCCGGCCAGACCTGCTCGGCCGGCAGCCGCCTGCTGGTCGAGCGCGGCGCCTACGAGCGCGTGCTGGAGCGCCTGGGCGCGGCCTTCGCGGCCCTGCGCGCCGGCCCCGCGCAAAGCGACCTGGATTGCGGCCCGCTGATCCGCAAAACCCAGCAGGAGCGCGTGCGCGGCTTCCTGGACCTGGCGCGCGGCGATGGCATCGCCACGGTGGCGCAAGGCCGCATCGTCCCCGAGGCGCCGGCCGAGGGCTACTACCAGGCGCCCACGCTGCTGCGCGACGTGCCGGTGGACCACCCGCTGGCGCAGGAAGAAGTCTTCGGTCCCGTGCTGGCGGCCATTCCGTTCGACGACGAGGCCGACGCGGTGCGCATCGCCAACGCCACCGAGTATGGCCTGGCGGCCAGCGTATGGACCCGCGACGGCGGCCGCCAGCTGCGCATCGCGCGCAAAGTGCGCAGCGGCCAGGTCTTCATCAACAACTACGGCGCGGGCGGCGGCATCGAACTGCCCTTCGGCGGCGTGAAGGCCAGCGGCCATGGACGCGAGAAGGGCTTCGAGGCGCTCTACGGCTTCACGGTGCTCAAGACCATCTCGATCAAGCACGACTGACCCATACCGACAACGAGGAGACACAGGATGCGATTGAATGGCAAAACGGCCATCGTCACCGGCGCGGGCTCGGGCTTTGGCGAAGGCATCGCCGCGACCTTCGCGCGCGAAGGCGCCAAGGTGGTGGTCGCCGATATCAACGAAGCCGGCGGCCAGCGCGTGGCGGCGGCGATCAACGCAGCCGGCGGCCAGGCCGTCTTCGTGCGCGCCGACGTCTCGGACAACGCCGCGGTGGCCAACCTGCTGGCCGCCACGCTGAAGGCATTCGGCGGCCTGGACATCGTCGTCAACAACGCCGGCACCACGCACCGCAACCGGCCCATGCTGGAGGTCGAGGAAGACGAGTTCGACCGCATCTACGCGATCAACGTCAAGAGCATCTACCTGACCGCCAGGCACATGGTGCCGCACTTCCGCGCCCATGGCGGCGGCTCGTTCATCAATATCGCCTCCACGGCCGCGATACGTCCGCGTCCGGGGCTCACCTGGTACAACGGCAGCAAGGGCGCGGTGGTCACCACCAGCAAATCGATGGCCGCCGAGCTGGGGCCGGACAACATCCGCGTCAATTGCGTCAACCCCGTGATCGGCGCCACCGGCCTGCTGGCGGACTTCATGGGCGTGCCCGACACGCCCGAGAACCGCAAGCGCTTTCTCGCCACCATCCCGCTGGGCCGCTTCTCCACGCCGCAGGACATCGCCAACGCCTGCCTGTACCTGGCCAGCGACGAAGCCGCCTTCATCACCGGCGCCTGCCTGGAGGTGGATGGCGGCCGCTGCGTGTAGGCGCGCGCCGACCTGCCGGGGCGCCTGTCCCCGCGAGACTCCGGGTGCCTGTCCCCGCCGGGACAGGCACCCCGTCATACGCCATCTACGCTAGCTGCCCGCCAAGACGGTATCTGTCCCCGTGGGGGACAGGCGCCCGGGATCATGCCTGCGGGCCCGGAGACTCCGGCAAGGGCGGCTCCTCGTACCACTGGCCTTCGGCCAGCATCATGCGATGGTGGCCATGGCCGGCCGGCATCATGGGAAAGCAGTTCTCCTGCTCGGCCACCGCCACGTCGAGGAAGTAGGGACCAGGGTGTTCGAGGCAGGCCGCCAGCGCGGCGTCCAGGTCCTGCGGCCGCTCCACGCGCGCCGCGCCCCAGCCGAAGGCGCGCGCCAGCGCCACGAAATCCGGTAGCGACGCGTTGTAGCTGTGGCTGTAGCGCCCGCCATGGATCAACTCCTGCCACTGGCGCACCATGCCCATGTAGCCGTTGTTGCACAGCACGATCTTGACCGGCACGTCATGCTGCATGGCGGTGGACAACTCCTGGATGTTCATCAGCACCGACGCGTCGCCGCTGACGCACACCACGGTCTTGCCGGGATGCGCGATCTGCGCGCCGATCGCCGCCGGCACGCCGTAGCCCATGGTGCCCGCGCCGCCCGAGGTCAGCCAGCGGTTGGGACGGTCGAAGCGCAGGTACTGCGCGGCCCACATCTGGTGCTGGCCCACATCGGTCGACACGATGGCGTCGCGTCCGTCCAGCGCCGCGCCCAGGCGGTGCATGAGATGCTGCGGCAGGATCTCGTCGGCCGCCGGCGTGTACGCCAGGCAGTCCCGGGCGCGCCAGGTGTCGATACGCTGCCACCAGGGCCCCAGCCGCTGCGCCGGCAGCGGGCTTGCCGCCAGTTCGTCGCGCAGCGCCTGCACCAGCGGCAGGCAGTCGCCCACCAGGGCGACGTCCACGCGCACGACCTTGTTGATCGACGCCGGATCGATGTCGATGTGGATCTTGCGCGCATGCGGACAGAACTCGGACAGCTTGCCGGTAATGCGATCGTCGAAGCGCGCGCCGATGCACACGACCAGATCGGCGTTGTGCATGGCCAGGTTGGCCTCCAGAGTGCCGTGCATGCCCAGCATGCCCACGAACTGCGGATCCGAGGCGGGAAACGCGCCCAGTCCCATCAGGGTCAGCGTGCAGGGCGCGCCGCTCTGGCGCACCAGCTCGGTGAACGCGGCGCAAGCCTGTGGCCCCGAATTGACCAGACCGCCGCCGCCGTAGAAAACCGGCCGGCGCGCCTGCGCCAGCAGCGCCGCGGCGCGCCGTACCGCACCCTGCGGCACCCGTGTGGCGGCCTTGCCGCCCTGGCGCCGTGCGCGCAGCGCCGCCAACTGCCTGCGCGCCGGATCGGCCTCGCCCTGCAGCGCGTCCGCCGGGCTGGCCAGCTGGATGTCTTTCGGAAAATCCACCAGCACCGGACCGGGACGTCCCTGGCGCGTCAGGTCGAAGGCGCGGCCCACCACCTCGGCCACGTCCTGGACCGCGCGAATCTGCGTATTCCACTTGGTGACCGACCGCGAAATGCCGATGGCGTCGCATTCCTGGAACGCGTCGGTGCCGATCGCCGCGGTCGAGACCTGGCCGCTGATGCACAGCACCGGCACCGAATCGCACATGGCGTCCAGCAAACCCGAAGTGGTGTTGGCCATGCCCGGCCCCGAGGTGACGAACACCACGCCCGGCCTGCCGGTGGTGCGCGCGTAGCCTTCCGCCGCGTGCACCGCGGCCTGTTCATGGCGCACCAGCACATGCCGCAAGCGCGGCTCGGCGTACAAAGCGTCGTATAGCGGCAACACGGCGCCGCCCGGATAGCCGAACACCGTGTCGACGCCACGCTCGATCAGGGTGTGCAGGAGAATCTTCGCGCCATTGACGGCGGCCGCGTGTTCGGCTTGCTGAAGGGCGGAAAGCGTGGAGGTATGCAGACGGTCGTTCATGCTGACCATCTTATGGGGTTCTAGGAAGAATATTTATCTTCTTTTCCAACAAATACCCCAAATCGCAGCAAATTAGCCCATGTTTATCATCCGATTTAGAAAATGAAACTGGACAAGTTCGATCTGGCGATTTTGAAGGCCCTGCAGGACAACGCGCGCGCCAGCCTCAACGATATCGGCGCGGCGGTCGGCTTGTCGTCCACCCCGTGCTGGAATCGCATCAAGCGCATGGAAGGCGCCGGCATCATACGCGGCTATACGGTCGACATCGACCCCGCCAGCATCGGCTTTACCGATACCGTCATCGTGCATGTCACGCTGGAAAGCCACAGCGAGGAAACGCTCTACGAGTTCGGGCGCGCGCTGGCGCAGATCCCCGAAGTGCTGGAAGCCTTCCTGGTCTCGGGCGATTACGATTACTACATACGCATCGCGGTACGCGATACGCGCGATTACGAGCGGCTGCTGCGCGAACGTCTCTATCGCATTCCGGGCATCCGGCACAGCAAGTCCTGCTTCGTGCTGCGCAGCCTGAAGGAAACCCGGCTGCCGCTCACGCCGCCGCCCGAGCAGGCATGACGCCGCGCCTGGCCGTTCAGGTCAGCACATAGCCGCGCGGCAACAAGGGCGCGGGCAGGGGATGGGCACCCAGGCCCTCGAGCAGGTCGATTTCGAGATCGCGCGCCAGCGCGGCCAGCGGCAGGTCGTTCTCGGCCAGGCCGAACGGCTCCTCCAGCTCATCGCCCAAGGCATCCAGGCCGAAGAACGTGTAGGCGACGAACGCCACCGCCAACGGTGTCAGCGGCCCCAGCGTGCCCACCAGACCGAACGGCAGCAGCAGGCAGAACAGCCAGGCCGTCCGATGCAGCAGCAGCGAATACGCGAACGGCGTGGGCGTGGTCTTGATGCGCTCGCAGGCCGCCTGCACTTGCGCGCAGGCCAGCACGCGTTGCTGCAACCCCTGGTACACCACCTCGCCATAGCGGCGCTGCGGCCCGCCTTCGTGCAGGTCGCCGGTCACGGCGCGCAGGATGGCATCGGGCACGTTGCGGTGGCCGGCCAGCGCCATGCTTTCGTCGTCCGGCAGCCAGGGGCGCGCGGCGGTCAAGGGATCGCCGCCGCGCAGGCGCGCGACCAGCGCATGATTGAAGCCGATCAGGCGGCGCACGATACGCGCCTGGCGCGGCGCGTCGGCCGCGCCGGACAACACGGCCGCAGTCTCGCGCGCGAGGCTGCGGCACTGCGCGCTCAATTCGGCCCATTGCTTGCGGGCCTCCCACCAGCGGTCGTAGCAGACGTTGTTGCGAAAACCCAGGAACACCGACAGGGCCAGGCCGAACAGCGAAAAGGGCACGGCATTGAGGTGGCCGGGCGCGAACCACTGGCGCGCGTGCAGCCACGCAACGACACAGGACAACGCAACGATGACGGCAACCTTGGCGGCAATGTGCGGAATGACGGAGCCGCGCAAAATGAACAGCAGGCCCCAGGCGGTAGGGCGCGGACGGACAATCATGACAATCTGGCTACAACGGAACTTCGGCAACCACAACTATAGCCTGTGAAGCGCGCGGCGCCGTCGATATAATGGCCCGCTTGCCCGCCCACGCCTTTTGCATCCTATGACCGAGATCATCAAACCCTGGCACTCCGTGCGCCGCTCCAGGCTGCACGGCAACGGCGTCTTCGCGACGCGCAAGATCCCGGCCGGCACCCGCATCATCGAATACGGCGGCAAGCGCATCAGCGCCGCAGAAGCCGATCGCCGGCACCCCACCAATCCGGACGATCCGTTCCATACCTTCTTCTTCTCGCTGAGTTCCGGCCGCGTCATCGACGGCGGCGACGAAGGCAACGACGCGCGCTGGATCAACCACTCGTGCGACCCCAACTGCGAAGCGCAGGAAGACCGCCACGGCAAGCGCGTCTATATCGTGGCGCTGCGCGATATCGCGCGCGGCGAAGAGCTGTTCTACGACTATGGCCTGGTGCTCGACGGCAGGATCACCAGGAAGCTGAAAGAAGGCTACCGCTGCCTGTGCGGCACGACGCCGTGCCGCGGCACCATGCTGGCCCTGCCCGAGAAGAAAAAGACCAAGGCCAGGAGCGCCGAAAAGGCCTAAGGCCGACAGGGTCTGTCGGGCGCCGCATCGCAATCGGCGTACAATGGGCCGGCCGCAGCAATGCGGTACAGGGCCGGCGGCGCCGCAAAGCACCGTCCGTCCCCAAGCAGTACGTCTTCAGGGCGGGGTGCAATTCCCCACCGGCGGTATGCCACGCAATGTGGCGAGCCCGCGAGCGCCCTGCGTTGGCAACAGCGCAGGGGTCAGCAGACCTGGTGAGATGCCAGGGCCGACGGTCATAGTCCGGATGAGAGAAGATGTGCCGGCACTTTCCCGCCAGACGGGCGCTTACGCGCCTGCGCGGTATTGCGTTTGGCTGTCGATTTAGCCCTGAAACGTTTTTCGCCATTTCCTTTTTTGCGAGAGCGTTTCAATGTCCAACGTCGTTCCCACCCCTGTTTCCCCCCTGTTCGCCCAGCCGTTCGCCACGCGCCTGGAGCGCGCCCTGCAGCACCTGCGCATCGGCCGCCCCGTCATCCTGATGGACGATTTCGATCGCGAGAACGAAGCCGACCTGATCGTCGCGGCCGACAAGCTGACCGTGCCCGTCATGGCGCAACTGATCCGCGACGGCAGCGGCATCGTGTGCCTGTGCCTGCCGGGCGAAACCCTCGACCGCCTGGAGCTGCCGCCCATGGTCGACAGCAACCGCAGCCGGTACTCGACGGCCTTTACGGTGTCCATCGAGGCACGCGAAGGCGTGACCACCGGCGTGTCGGCGGTCGATCGCGTCACCACCATCCGCGCCGCCATCGCGCCGGGCGCGCGCAGCGGCGACGTGGTCAGCCCCGGACACGTATTCCCGCTGCGCGCGCAGCCAGGCGGTGTGCTGACGCGGCGCGGCCACACCGAAGGCTCGGTGGACCTGGCGGCCCTGGCGGGCCTGCGCCCGGCCGGCGTGCTGTGCGAACTGATGAATGCCGACGGCACGATGATGCGCGGCGCGTCGCTCGAGCGCTACGCCGCCAAAGAAGGCCTGGTCGCCCTGGCCATCGACGAACTGGCGGCGCATCTGCAAGCGCGTGGCGCCACCGGCGCGCCGGCCGAACTGGCCGTCGCCGCCTGAGGCGCGCGAGCCGTCAAGACGTCGACGCACGTGCCTGCGCCGCCATGGCGGCCAGGCACTGCACAGCGTCGCCGGCCACCACGCGGGCGGTGCACGCCAGCATCAGATTGAGATTCAGGCCGAAGTCCTCGACCGTGTAGCCCTGCGCGTCCACGTGACGCGACGGGTCGTGCGGCGCGCGTCTTGCGCCAAGCTGCTCGACCAGGCTGGCCGCCTGTGCCGTATAGGCCCATACCGGTTTGCCCAGCGCCACCGCGTAGCCCACCTCGAACGCGGTGCCGGAGTCCGGCTCGTGGCCACGAAACGGATTCAGGTTCGCCATGACCAGGTCCGCCCGGTCGATCAGCGCCAGGTTCTGCCGCAGGATCCATTCGGCCAGCGCACGGCCGGCCAGGCTCCCGGGCGCCTGGTTGTCCAGCGGATAGCAGCCTTCGAAGCCGTACTCGCGGCACAGCGCCTTGAGCCGTTCGCCGTGCGCCAGCGCATCGGCGCGAAACACATCGAAGCCTGCCAGGTATACGCGCCGCATGATCGGTCTCCCCTGTCCGCCGCGGCCTCGCCCGCGCGAGGCCATCGTCATGGCCGCTCAGAACATGCCGTTCTTGTTGGCCGGGTTCTCGGGGATCTCCTGGCTGACATCCCAATGCTCCACGATCTTGCCGTTTTGCACGCGAAAGATGTCGACGACGGCCTGGCCGCGGTCGCCCGGGGATTCCTTCCACAGATTGTGGACCACGACCAGCTCGCCTTCGGCGATGACGCGCTTGATCTCGACGCTGGCCTCGGGGTTCTGCTCGAAATACGGCAGGAAGAAATCGACCAGCGGCGACACGCCGTCGGCCATGTACGGATTGTGCTGCACGTAGGCGGGGCTCAGGTAGCGGCGCGCCGCCTCCTCGACGTTGCGGTCCTGGAACATCATGCGAAAAAATGCCAGCACCAGGTCCTTGTTTTCCTGGGTGGACTGCGAGTAGGCGGGCGCGGCCGACATCAGGCACGCCACGGTCGCCATGCTCAGGGCAAGGGTATGAAGTGTTTTTCGCATCATGGGCCGGGGGTAAACGAACATCCAGTTTACCGAGAAAGGCCCCGGCCGGGCATGGTCCGCCACGCCCGGCGCCGCTGGCTCAATAACCGACCGTGAACCGGCGGCGCGCATGGCGCGGCGTCTCCAGCTCGTCGACCAGCGCAATCGCGTAGTCTTCCATCAAAATCCAGCTCTTGCCCTCGTCGTCGGCCAGCAACAGATCTGCGCCGAGGCGAAACTCGCCCGTGCGCTCGCCAGGCTCGAACAGCGCCGAAGGCGACAGGAAGGTCCATTCCACCTCCTGTTCGCGCCGCAGCGTGTCCAGGAACACCACGCCCGCGCGGGCCTCGGGCTTGTATGCGTCGGGAAACTCCGGCGTATCGATCAACGCCACGCCCGGCGCCACCTGCAGGCTGCCGGCCCCGCCCACCACCAGCAGGCGCGGCACGCCGGCCTGGCGGATCGCCGCCAGCAGCGGCTTGGCGTCCAGCGACACGAAGCGCGCGGCGCTGATCACGGCGTCATGGCCGGCCAGGATGGGCGCCAGGTCCTCGGGCACGGCAGCGTCGCCCTGCCTGGCCGTCAGGTTCGGCTGCGGCCGTACCGAGGCCGGATCGCGGGCAATGCCGGTCACGTGGTGGCCGCGCCGCAGGAGTTCGTCGGCCAGCCGCGAGCCGACGCGGCCGGTAATGCCTATGAGGGCGATCTTCATGTTGTTTGCTCCGCAAGCGGGCGGCGCACCGTTTGCGCCTTGCCCTGGAGCTTTCATGCTAGTCCCGCCGCCGCCGGCCGCCTATCCCCTGTGGCCGGACAGACTATTGCAATCTACGCATCAATGGCGCGTTGCGCCTGATACGCCTGCAGATGGATGCAGGCCACCCGCAGGTTGGGCGTATCCACGCCCAGCAGGCTGCCGCGGCGCGCCATGTCGCCCACGATATGGTCGGCTTCCACGGGCCGGCCCTGGCGCAGGTCGCGGAACATCGACGCCGTCATGGGCTGGGCCGGGTCGGTCAGCACCTTGAGCGCCGACGCATCGGCGGCGGGCCGCACCGGATGGCCGGATGCCGCCGCGACCTGCTGCGACTCGCGCAGCAGCGCGCGCATGAAGTCGACTCCGTCGCCGGTCGAACAGATCTGGCCCACGGTGGCGCGCATCAGGCAGGTGGCGGCAGCCAGCGAGGTCAGGAAGACGAACTTCTCCCAGACGTCCTGGTGGATGTCCTCGCTCAGCCGGCAGTCGAACGCCGCGTCGGCCAGCGCCTGCCGCAGCGCCACGCAGCGCGCGCTGTCGGCCTGGCCGGCGCGTTCGCCGAACACCAGGCTGGCATTCTGGCCCATGTGCACGATTTCGCCCTCGGGGCCCAGCGAGGCGTTGATCTGGCACAGCCCGCCAAGCACGCGATGCGCGCCGAATTCGCGCTCCAGCACGTCATACTGCAAGACCCCGTTCATGATGGGCAGCACTGCCGTGTGCTCACCCATGGCAGGCCGGATGGCCTCGATGGCGCTGTCCAGGTCATAGGCCTTGCAGCTCAGCACCACCACGTCGTAGCCGTCGGACGGCGTGGCCGCCGTGACCAGGCGCGGCGCAAGCGTCGCATCGCCGCGCGGGCTCTTGATCCGCAGGCCCTGCTCGCGCAGCCGGGCCGCGCGCGCCTCGCGAACCAGGAACGTCACGTCCGCCCCGGCCTGCGCGGCCCGCCCGCCGAAATATCCACCGGTACCGCCGGCGCCCAACACCAGAATGCGCATGCTCTGTCTCCGAATTGCGGCGCGCCTTGCGCGCGCGAAACTTCGATTATGACCCGGCCTGTTCGTCGCCAGGGCAGTTCCCCGCGTGGCGCCGCCAGGCCTCGTACCCGCCGCGCAATGCGAAGGTGTTGCGATAGCCGGCGGCGCGCAGCTTCTTGGCCAACTGGGCCGCCGACACTTCGTTGGGGCAGGCGCAATAGACCACGATGTCGCCTGCCTCCGGGTCGAACTGCAGGTCCTGCAGCGGCGCGCGCAGGTCCATGGCGATGGCGCCCGGAATGCGCTGTTCGTCGCGCTGCGCCTCGGGCCGTACATCGACCACCACGGGGGTGCGGCCATCGGCGCGCCAGCGCACCAGCTCGTCGATGGTGATGCGCGGAATGACGCGCAGGCTGCGCACCAGCACCCAGCGGCGCAAGCCCAGCACCACGATATAGAGCGCCAGCAGCGCGCCCAGCAGGGCCAGCCCCATCCCGCCGTAGCGATCCAGCAGGTCCAGCACGTCGCCCACCAGCTCGTGGAACAGCGCGCCCAGCAGCAGCCCCGAGCCCGTCCACAGCAGCGAACCGGCCAGGTCATAGGCAACGAAACGCCGGTAGGGCGTACCGGTCAGGCCCGCCATCACCGTGGACAGCGCTCCCGCGCCGGGCAGGAACTTGGATACCAGCAAGGCGCGCACGCCCACCCGCAGGTACAGCCGCTGGGTCTGGCGGATGCACGAGTCCTGCGACAGCGAAACCTTGCACACCATGCCCAGCAAGCGGCCGCCATAGCGCCGCCCGGCCAGATACCAGGCACTGTCGGCCAGCACGCAGGCCAGGGTGGCGGCCAGCCAGGCCAGCAACCACGCGCCGAGGCCGCCAGACAGCGCGCCGGCGGCGATCAGCAGCGGATAGGCCGGAATCGGCAGGCCTGCCTGTTCGATCAATACATTGGCAAACACCAGCCAGTCGCCATACTGCAACAGCAGGGTGTGGATATCTTGCATGCGAAGCGCGCGCCGCGTTGACCGGGCGCCGCCGGAAATCATCGATAAGGAATTCTAGTGCCGTCGGCGCGACGCGGCCACCGCGCCCCCGGCCCATCCGCGCAACAGCGTGTCTCGCGCCCTCTAGCCGTCCAGCCGCATATGGATGATGGGAAAGGGCTGCCCGGCGTCATCGGTGTCCGAGCGGCCGGTTTCCACGAAACCGGAGTGCAGGTAAAACCCCACGGCCTGCGCGTTCTGCTCGTTCACATCGACGCGCAGGCTGTCGTGCAGCGACCGCGCGAAGTTCAGCAGGCGGCGGCCGGCGCCGCGCCCGCGCTTGTCGGCGTCGACGAACAGCATTTCGATCTTGTTGCCGCTCATGCCCATGAAGCCGGCGATGCCGCCCTGGCCATCCTCGCACACCCACACCCGCACCGACGGCAGGTAGCTCTTGAGCACCTGCGGATACATGGCCTGGATCTGCGCCTCGCTCAGGAACGTATGGGTGGCGCGCACCGAGCGCAGCCATATGTCGGCGAGCACGAAATCGTCGCCGTAATTGCGTTCGCGTATGTTCATCAAGCGATCCTTGGACGCGGCTATACGCCGGCCCGGTACAGTTCGGTAGCGGCCAGCACGGTTTCCATCTGCACCGTGTGGGCGAACACATAGCGCTCGCCGTAGACAGTCTGGTCCGGGAACTCGGAGATCAGGGTCAGGGGCAGGTCTTCCTGGGTCGATTCGGCAATCTGCACTCCGATTCCGTTCATGAGCGCAAGGCCCGGGTCCTGTGCGTGAACGCGAAACAGCGCCAGCTGGCGTGCATTGAATTCGACCAGCGCCGGCAGGCGTTGCGCCAACCGCGCCGTCACGCCCTCCATCAGCAGGCGGGCCTGCACGGCGCGGCCGGGGTGGTGCCGCAGCACCAGGAAGAACCCCCTGGGGATGGTCCACAGCTCGAAGTGGCGCGGCAGGTAGCCCGACAGCGGCCGAGTCCACTCATGCGCCGGATAGCCATGCAGATTGATGTGCAGCTGCGCGCCGCTGATGGCGCGCGCCTGATGGCGTCCCTCGCGCTCGAAGAACGGCGCGCGTTCGCGATAGGCAATGTCGTCGCCCAGCGCGCTGTAGCGCGACGCATGATGCATGTGGCGCGGGTGCTCGGCGCGCAGGCGTGCGTGCAGCGCGTAGCCGTCGGGGTTCTCGGCGGCGATCAGGGCGAAATGTGCCTGGCCGCCCGCGACCAGCGCTTGCGCCGCGCGCAGCGCCCCGACCACGCCCGAGCTTTCGTTGGCATGCTGCGCCCCCGAAATGAACACGGCCGGCCCCGGCCCCGCGACATAGGCGCCCAGCACGGGGCGGCCCTGGCGCGATACCGCCTGGAAAGGCACGCCACCCAGCTGCGCCATCTGGCCGGCGATCTGGCCCGCGTCCAGCGGCGCCGTCGTCTGCGCCAACGGCCCGGCAAGCGCGGCCGGCCCGACCGGTTCGAGCGGCTCGAACGGCTCGATCGACATGCGCACGCGCGCCAGGCCATCGGTGCGCCGTACCAGCGGAATGATCTGCCCGGGCTGCAGGCCGCGATCGCCGGACGGCCGGTTGGCGTAACCCTGGAAAAACTCCAGCAGCGAGAAGTAGATATCCTCGTGCATGGCCTCGTACGTGCTGAGGAGCTCTTCATCGACACCCGGGTCGAATTCCATGCCCGGAATATCCACCCGGATCTCCAGGCGCTCGAAGTACGGCTCGCGCATGCCCCAGGCATGCGCGCGGACCGTGTCGACGATGGTGCGCAACGCAGCCTGGAACTCGGTGTTCTGCGCCGCGTCCAGCCGCGGCTCGCCCGCGGCATCGCACACGCGCAGCCAGCCGCACGGCGAGAGCCCGTCCACGCCATCGGCGCCGGGCGCCGGCTGGTTGGGCGCATGGACGCATTCGTAGTGCTCGCGTCCATCGGCATAGCGCAGCGTCACATCGTAGTGCAGGGCATCGGAACCCGCCTCGAACCGCAGGTCCACGCCCGCCAGCAGCGCCGCCAGCGGATAGGCCTCCAGCGTGAAGCGGTTGGGCTGCGCCAGCGGATGCACCGGGTAGCGCACGTGCACGGCCACCAGCCCCTCGCGGTCCGCCTCTTCCAGGAAATAGTGCAGCAGCGGCTTGTACGCGCTGCGAAACCGCGCCCGCACGCCGGCCTGCGCCAGCCGCGCTTCGGCGGCACGGCGCGCCTGCGGTCCTTCGAACAGCCAGCCGTGCACCGTCGCACCGCGCCAGGCCGGGTCGTGGTAGGTGTGCAACCACGCATCCAGGGTACGGTCGAAAGTCTTTTCCAGCAGAATCACGAATAGGTTCCCACAGCCTTCCGGACCGGGCGCATCGCGCCCGGTCCGGACTACGGCCATAGTAACCGGGCCGGCCCGGGCGGGCCTGCAACGCTAGGCCAGGGGCAGATAGATGCGCGTCTTCAGCTGGGCCGCGGGCGTCGTCTTGGGATCGTTGAGGTATTCCTCGAACATGGGAAAATCGCCCGGCTCCTGGCCGCTGGCCGGCAGCCATTGCGAGAACAGCCAGTTGTAGGGCGCCTCGATCTCGCTGTACGGACCGGTGTACTCGAGTACGGCGCAACGCATCGCCGGGGTATCCAGCGGTTCGAACGGCGCCGGCGCCGCCGTGCCCGGCGGCAGCGATACACCGGCGCGCGAGCGCAACGCGTCGCGCGCCACCTGGGCGGGATCATCGTAGTACACGCCGATGTAGCGTGGCGGCGGCTGCATGCCGTCACGCACCAGGTCCTGGGTGGCAGCCAGCAGCGCCAGGCGGTCGAACGTATTGCCTATCTCCTGGTAGTCGCCCTGGTGCGCCAGGGTGGCCAGGGACAGGCCGGGAAAGTCTTCCATCGTCAGGGGGTACATGCGCAGCTCCTCGGGGTTGAAAGGGCTGGAGCGTTTCGCACGATAGCGGCCGGGCGGCAGGCCGTACTGCGCGCTGAACGCCCGGCTGAACGCGGCTTCCGATGCATAGCCGGCCCGATCCGCCACCTGCCGCAGCGAACCCTTGCCCTGCGCCAGCGCCACCGATGCCCGCGCCAGCCGCATCCGTTGCACGGTGGCGTGCACGGTCTCGCCCATCAGGGCGCGGTATACGCGGTGGAAGTGATAGGGCGACAGGCAGGCCAGCTCGGCCAGCCGGTGCAGGTCGGCGTCGGCATCAGGGCGCGCCGCCAGCCAGGCCAGCACGGGCTCGAGGCGCTCGGCGTAGTAAAGACGGGTCTTGGGCTTCATGCGATCTCCAGTGAACGCAATGTAGCCAGGCCCGCTTTGCAGATTTTGCGGTTTTGCGCGGACGGCGAAGCGCCCGCGCCGGCCGGCTTACTGCGGATAGGTACCCGGCATCAGGATGCCGCGGTCTATCTGGCTGATGTGCTTGTGGCCGCACAGCGCCATGGTGACGTCCATTTCCTTGTAGAGGATCTCGAGCGCCCGCGTCACGCCGGCCTGGCCGTAGGCGCCCAGGCCATAGAGGAATGCCCGCCCGATCATGGTGCCGCGCGCGCCCAGCGCCACCGCCTTGAGCACATCCTGGCCGGAGCGGATGCCGCCGTCCATCCACACTTCGATACGCGAGCCGACCGCCTCCGCGATGGCCGGCAGGGCGTTGATGGAGGAAATCGCGCCATCGAGCTGGCGGCCGCCATGGTTGCTGACGATCAGGGCGTCGGCACCGCTCTCGGCCGCGAGACGGGCGTCCTCGGCATCCAGGATGCCCTTGAGGATCAGCTTGCCGCCCCAGCGCCGCTTGATCCATTCGACATCGTCCCAGCTCAGGCGCGGGTCGAACTGCTCGGCCGTCCAGGACGACAGCGACGACAGGTCGGTCACGCCCTTGGCGTGGCCGACGATGTTGCCGAAGGTGCGTCGCCGCGTGCCCAGCATGCCCAGGCACCAGCGCGGCTTGAACGCCAGGTCGATCAGGTTGCGCAGCGTCGGCTTGGGCGGCGCGGACAAGCCGTTCTTGATGTCCTTGTGGCGCTGGCCGAGGATCTGCAGGTCCAGCGTCAGCACCAGCGCCGAGCACCCCGCCGCCTTGGCCCGATCGATCAGGTCGCCGACGAACTCGCGGTCGCGCATGACGTAGAGCTGGAACCAGAAGGGCTTGCCGCTGCCCTGGGCGACGTCCTCGATCGAGCAGATGCTCATGGTCGACAAGGTGAACGGCACGCCGAACTCGGCGGCGGCGCGCGCGGCCAGGATCTCGCCGTCGGCGTGCTGCATGCCGGTCAGGCCGGTGGGCGCGATGGCCACCGGCATCACGGCGTCGCTGCCCGCCATGGTGGTGCGCAGCGAACGGCCTTCCATATCGACGGCGACGCGCTGGCGCAGCTTGATGCGCTGGAAGTCGCTTTCGTTGGCGCGATAGGTGCTTTCCGTCCAGGCGCCTGAATCGGCGTAGTCGTAGAACATGCGCGGCACGCGCTTTTGCGCGATGACGCGCAGATCTTCGATGCAGGTGATCGTAGAAAGGTTCTGGGTCATGGTCGATGAAGGTCAGGAAAGCGGCACGGCGATGGCCGGCCTTCGCGCGGCGAGAGCCAGTATACGCCGCCCCTCGCGCACGCCTGCAGGATTCATCCGATAATCCACGTATCGCGCCACGGCGCGGCCGTTATACGAAGCACAAGGATCCGACATGTCTGACGCCCACATGGAAACCGTACACGTCATCGTCAAAGGCAAGGTGCAAGGCGTGGGCTACCGCCACGCCGCCGTGCGCCGGGCCCACATGCTGGGTGTGACCGGATGGGTGCAGAACCTGCCCGACGGCACGGTCGAGGCGGTGGTGCAGGGCACCGCCGACCAGGTCGACCACATGCTGGAATGGCTGCGTCGCGGGCCGCCGGCCGCGCAAGTGCGCGAGCTGGCCAGCGAGCGCAGCTTCGAAGAAAAGCGCTACAAGCACTTCGCGCAGCTGTAGCGCCACGCCACGGCTATTCGATGCGAATGCCGGCCGCCTTGATCACGCCCGCATTGCGGGCCATTTCCTGCTCGACGCGGGCGCGAAAGCCCGCCGCGTCCACATATTCCGGCTCGAAGCCCAGCTCGCGCATCCTGGCCTGGGTACCCGGCTCGGCCAGCATGGTCTGCAGCGCCTGCGCCATGCGTTGTACCACCGCCTGCGGCGTGCCATGCGGCGCGACGATGCCAAACCAGGTCTGGAAGTCATAAGGCGCCACGCCGCTTTCGGCGACGGTGGGCAGTTCGGGCAGCAAGGGCGAGCGCGCGCTGCTGGTCAGCGCCACCGCGCGCACCTTGCCGGCGCGGATCTGCGGCAAGGCCGCCACCAGCGTGTCGATCGAAAGCGGGATCTGGTTGCCGATCAAATCGGTCATGGCCGGCGCGCTGCCCCGGTACGGCACGTGCAGCAGCTTGGCGCCGCCGTGCTGCGCCAGATACTCGCCGGCCAGGTGCGGCGTGGAGGCCGTGCCGAACGAACCGAAGCTGAGCGGCTGGCTGGCCGACTTGCGCACGATGTCCTGCACCGTGGCGATGCCGGTCTGCGGGTTGGTCAGGATCACGAACGGCGCGCTCGCCGCGATGGCGACATACTCGTAGCTCTTGATCGGGTCGTAGTTCAGGTTGGCGTACAGCAGGGAATTGGTCGTGTACGTCGGCGCGCCGCTGATCATGAAGGTATAGCCGTCGGCCGGCGCGCGCGCCACCGCGGTCGCGCCGATGCCCGTGTTGGCGCCCGGCCGGTTCTCCACCACGATGGACTGGCCCAGCAGCTCGCCCAGGCGTGCGCCGAAGTAACGGCCGATCACGTCGGTCGAGCCGCCCGGCGGGAACGGCACCACCAGGGTCACCGGCTTGGCCGGCCAGTCCGCTTGCGCCGCCGGCGCGGCCATGGGCAATACGGCCAGCGCGCACAGCGCCAGCGCTTTCAGGCTTGCTTTGAACATCTGCTGCTTCCCTTTCCGAATGAAAAAATTGCGCGGCCTCAGGCGGCCGGCGCGCGCAGCGCCGGCGCCTGGCGCCAGCACTGGGTCAGTTGCTCGAACGCGTGCGCCAGTTGCAGTACGCCGCGTTCGTCGCGATAGCGGCCCACGATCTGTATCCCAATCGGCAGGCCCGTCTCGGTGAACCCGCAGGGCACCGAAATCGCCGGATGACCGGTCAACGACAGGTAGTAGCCCGAACGCATCCAGTCGATGTAGTTGCGCATCTCCACGTCGCCGATGCGCTGGATGTACGCCTGGTCGGCGGAGAAAGGCGGCACCTGGCTGACCGGCCCGATCAGGAATTCGTACTGCTGCATGAAGTCGTGCATGCGCTCGAACAGCTGCGCGCGGTCGCGCTCGGCCTGCGCCAGCACGGCGCCGCTCTGGTTCAGGCCCAGTTCCGTGTTCCAGATCACGGTGTCCTTGACGCGGTCGCGATGCCGCCGCACGGTCTCGCCTTGATTGATGGCAAAGGCCAGGCCGCGCAAGGCATGGAACGACGAATCCGCCTGGCCGAAGTCCGGACATGCCTGGTCGACCCGGCAACCCAGCTCTTCCCAGCGCGGCAGTTGCGCCTGCAGCACGCGGCCGACGGCCGGATCGACCGGCAGGCCGCCCCAGTCCGGTGCGTACGCCACGCGCGTGTCGGGGCCGGCCAGCGCCGCCAGCATAAGGGCGGCGTCGGCCACGGTGCGCGCCATCGGACCAGCCACGCTCAGGGTGTTGTACGGCGCGGCCGTCGGCCACATCGGCACCCGGCCCGGCGAAGGACGCAGGCCCACCACATTGCAGAAGCTGGCCGGATTGCGCAGCGACCCGCCCATATCGGTGCCATCGGCCAGGGGCACCATGCGGCACGCCAGCGCGGCGGCCGCGCCGCCGCTGCTGCCGCCGGCCGTCATGGCCGGGTCATAGGGGTTGCGGGTGGGGCCGAACACCGCGTTGAAAGTTTGCGAACCGGCGCCGAACTCCGGCAGGTTGGTCTTGCCCAGCGTAATGGCGCCGGCGGCCTGCTGGCGCGTCACCACCAGGCTGCTGCGCTCGGGCACGAAATCGGCGAATACGGGCGAACCATGGGTCGTCCGCATGCCGGCGGTCAGGAAACTGTCCTTGTGCGCCACGGGCAGGCCGTGCAGCAACCCCAGCGGCTCGCCGCGCGCCTTCGACATCCAGCGTGACAATGGCGTTGACCGTGGGGTTCCAATGTTCGATGGCCTCTAGATGCGCCTGCAGGATCTCGCGCGCGCTCAGATGGCCGGCCGCCAGTTCGGCCCGCAGTTGCAGCGCGGTCATTGCGCAAATCGATTCCCAGCCCATGGTTTGCTCCGCTCAAGTATTGCTATACAATACAAAGTACTGAATATACGTATTTATACGGCGGCTGCCTGCCTGTGCACAATGCGGGTAAACAAGTAGCCGCGCCTCTGGAAACGCCCATGCCCGCTGCCGCCGCCGCTTTGCTTGCCGAGCGTGCCGACCACCCCCTGTATGTCGCTTCCGTGGAAAAAGGCATGCGCGTGCTGGAGGCTTTCGATGCCGCGCGCGACTCGCTCAGCCTCACCGACATCGTGCAGCTCACCGGCATGGGCAAAAGCGCCGCGCAGCGCTTTACCCACACCTGGGAAGCGCTGGGCTACCTGGCCAAGGATCCGCAATCGCGCCGCTATCGGCTCGGTCCCAAGGTGGTGGAACTGAGCTATTACTTCCTGCGCAGCGACCACCTGGTATCGCTGGCCGCGCCGCATCTGGTCGCCTTGCGCGAGCATTGCGGGCTGGCGGTCAACATGAGCGTGCTGAGCGGCGACGACATGATCTACCTGCTGCGGCTGCCGAGCCGCCAGTTGACGCTGGTGGAGATGTTGCCGGGCCGGCGCATACCGGCCTGGAGCAACAGCGCGGGCCGCATGCTGCTGTCGCAGCGCGACGATGCCAGCGTGCGCGACCTGCTGGCACGCGCCGCGCCGCAGCCCTACACGCCGCGCACGCAGACCGACCCCCAGGCGCTGCTGGCCGAGATCCGCCAGGCCCGCGAGGACGGCTACGCCATCACGCAGGACCAGGTGCTGCTCAACCAGATGGGCGTGGCCACCCTGCTGCGCGACGAACGGCGCCAGCCGCTGGCGGCCATCAGCGTCACGGCGGCGGCCGACGAATATCCGCGCGCGCGCCTGGTAGCGGAAATCGTGCCGCAGATGCTCAAGGCCGCCTACGCCATCTGCGGCGCCTGAAGCGCGCGGCCGCGCACGCGTATCGGCCAACGTCCGCTGCGGCCGCACCTGCCACGCCCCCAAGCAAAAGAGGCTGCCTCACGGCAGCCTCTTTGCGTACGACGGCAAGAAGCGCGTCAGGCGTCGATGTTGCCCGCCGACAGCGCATGCGTTTCGATGAACGCGCGGCGCGGCTCGACGTCGTCGCCCATCAGCGTGGTGAAGACCTCGTCCGCCGCGATGGCATCTTCGATCTGCACCCGCAGCAGGCGGCGCACCTTCGGGTCCATCGTGGTTTCCCACAACTGCTCCGGGTTCATTTCGCCCAGGCCCTTGTAGCGCTGCTTGCTCAGGCCGCGCTCGGCTTCGCCGCGCAACCATTGCATGGCCTCGCGGAAATCGGACACGAACTGTTCCTTGCGCTTGTCGCCTTCGCCACGCGCCACGATGGCGCCGGCGCCGACCAGGCCCAGGAACGTCTTGGCCGACTTGGCCAGCACCGCGTAGTCGGCGTCGCGCACGAAGTCCGCATCCAGCACGCTGACACGCACGTTGCCGTGGTGCATGCGGCGCACCGCCAGGCGGTGCTTTTCGGCCACGTCGTCGTACTCGGCCACCACTTCCACGCCATTGGCGGGGCTGGCCGCGTGCAACGCGTCGGACAGGCGCTGCGCCGATGCCTTGGTGCGTTCGGCGTCCTCGAGGTCGATCTCGACGCCTTCGGCCAGCGCCGACAGCGCGGCCACGTCGAACACGCGCGACAGGCGGGAAATGACCGCGTCGGCCAGCACGTACTGGCGCGCCAGTTCGTTGAGCGCCTCGCCACGGATCGGGGCGGCGCCCTGGCTGGGAATCAGCTCGGCGTCCTTGAGCGCCAGTTGCAGCATGAATTGCGCTTCTTCCTGGTCATCCTTCAGGTAGCGCTCGTCGCGGCCGACCTTGACCTTGTACAGCGGCGGCTGCGCGATATAGACGTGGCCGCGCGCCACCAGCTCGGGCATCTGGCGATACAGCAGCGTCAGCAGCAGCGTGCGGATGTGCGCGCCGTCCACGTCCGCGTCGGTCATGATGATCAGGCGGTGGTAGCGCAGCTTGTCGATATTGAAATCGGGGCCGATGCTGGTGCCCAGGGCCGTGATCAGCGTGGCGATCTGCTCGCTGGCGATGAGGCGGTCAAAACGCGCCTTCTCGACGTTGAGCACCTTGCCGCGCAGGGGCAGGATGGCCTGGAACTTGCGGTCGCGGCCCTGCTTGGCCGAACCGCCTGCCGAATCGCCCTCGACGATGTACAGCTCGCACAGCGCCGGGTCCTTTTCCTGACAGTCGGCCAGCTTGCCGGGCAGGCCGGCGCCTTCCAGCACGCTCTTGCGGCGCGTCATCTCGCGCGCCTTGCGCGCCGCCTCGCGCGCACGCGCGGCCTCGACGATCTTGCCGCACAGCGCCTTGGCGTCGTTGGGGTGCTCCAGCAGCCAGGTTTCCAGCGTGCGCGCCACCGCGTCCTCGACGGCCGGACGCACTTCGCTGGAGACCAGCTTGTCCTTGGTCTGGCTGCTGAACTTGGGCTCGGGCACCTTCACCGACAGCACGCAGGCCAGGCCTTCGCGCATGTCGTCGCCGGTAGTCTCGACCTTGGCCTTCTTGGCCAGCTCGTTGTCGGCGATGTACTTGTTGAGCACGCGCGTCATGGCCGCGCGCAGGCCCGTCAGGTGCGTGCCGCCGTCGCGCTGCGGAATGTTGTTGGTGAAACACAGCACGCTTTCGCTGTAGCTGTCGTTCCACTGCATGGCCACTTCCACGCCCACCAGCACGCCGCCGGCCGACGATTCGGCGCTGACCGCGAACACGTTGGGATGCAGCACCGACTTGCTGCGGTTGATGTACTCGACAAACCCTTTCACGCCGCCGGAGAACGCAAAGTTCTCCTCCTTGCCCTGGCGCTGGTCGACCAGGCGGACCTTCACGCCATTGTTCAGGAACGACAGCTCGCGCAGGCGCTTCGAGAGAATCTCGTAGTGGTACTCGATGTTGGTGAAGATGGCCGGATCGGCCAGGAAACGCACTTCCGTGCCGCGCTTGTCGGTCGGGCCGGTCGCCGTCAGGGGCGCGACGCGCTGCCCCTGGCGGAATTCCATCTGATGCACCTGGCCGTTGCGGCGGATCGTCAGGCGCAGCCACTCGGACAGGGCGTTCACGCAGGATACGCCCACGCCGTGCAGGCCGCCCGACACCTTGTACGAGTTCTGGTCGAACTTGCCGCCCGCGTGCAGCTCGGTCATCACGATTTCGGCGGCGCTGCGGCCGAACTCGTCATCCTTGTGGATGTCGGTCGGGATGCCGCGGCCGTTGTCGGTGACGGAGATCGAGTTGTCGGTATGGATGGTGACGACGATGTCGTCGCAATGGCCCGCCAGCGCCTCGTCGATCGCGTTGTCGACCACTTCGAACACCATGTGGTGCAAGCCCGTGCCATCGGAGGTATCGCCGATGTACATGCCTGGGCGCTTGCGCACGGCCTCCAGCCCCTTGAGCATCTTGATCGAATCGGCGCCATAGCCGGTGTTCTCGGGAGTGGTGTTCTGTTGATCTGACATGTCGATTCTTTAACGCCTTAAAAAACAGCCTCACGGCCACACCGTTCGCGCGCGCAAGCGCGCGCAAACGGCACAAACCCATCTGTGTCGCGGATCAGATCCGCATGGGCATGACGACGTATTTGAACTGCTCGTCGTCGGACAGGGTGATGAGCGCCGACGCGTTGGCGTCGGGCATGACGGACCACTGCACGTTCTCGGCCTTGATGTTGCTCAGCACGTCCAGCAGGTAGCTGACGTTGAAGCCCACGTCCAGCGGCTCGAAGCTGTAGTCGATATCGATTTCTTCCTGCGCCTCTTCCTGCTCGGCGTTGGAGGACGAAATCTTCATCTGGTGCTGCGCCAGCTGCAGGCGCACGCCCTTGAACTTGTCGGTGGTCAGGATGGCGGCGCGCTGCAGGCTGCCTTGCAGGGCTTCGCGGCTGACCGAGAACTGGCGCGTGTAGTTGGTGGGAATCACGCGCGTGAAATCCGGAAACTTGCCTTCGACCAGCTTGGACACCAGCTCGACGTCGCCGAAACGGAAACGGATCTGGCCCGGCGCCACGTCCAGCGCCACCGGCTCGTCGGAGTCCTCGAGCAGGCGCTGCATTTCCAGCACCGTCTTGCGCGGCACGATGACCTCATGGCGCTCGGCGATGCCGTCGGCCTCGGTGGCGCAGTGCGCCAGGCGGTGGCCGTCGGTGGCCACGGCGCGCACACGGCCCGGCTCGAACACCAGCAGCATGCCATTGAGGTAGTAGCGGATATCCTGCTGGGCCATGGCGAAGTGCACCATGTTGAACAGGTGGCGCAGCATGCGCTGCGGCATGCTCAACGACACGTCCCACTGTTCGGGCTGGGCCACGGTCGGGAACTCGCTGGCCGCCAGCGTCTGCAATGCGAAGCGGCTCTTGGCCGACTGCACCGACAGCTTGTTGCTGGCCAGGCCCAGCTTGACCTCGCCGGTGTCCGGCAGGGCCTTCAGGATGTCGAGCAGCTTGCGCGCCGCCACCGTGGTGGACTCGTTCTCCGGGCCGACGCCGAAGTCGGCATGCGTGGTGATCTGGACCTCGAGGTCGGTGGCGATGAAAGCCACCTTGTTGCCCTCTTTGCGCATCAGGATGTTCGCCAGGATGGGCAGGGTATGGCGTCTTTCGACGATGCCCGCCACAGTCGACAGCGGTTTCAGCAATGCATCGCGTGTGGTTTGTACGAGTTGCATGGTCATCCTTTTAGAGTTTGTTCCAACACGTGCAGGGTATGGTTAAGCTCGGCTTGTTTGGCGCGGGCATCGGAGATCTTGCGCACAGCGTGCAGGACGGTGGTGTGGTCTCGTCCACCGAACAGGTCGCCGATCTCCGGCAAGCTCTTCTGAGTCAACTCCTTGGCCAGGTACATCGCCACCTGGCGCGGCAGGGCGATATTGGCCGGCCGGCGTTTCGAGTACATGTCGGCCACCTTGATCTTGTAGAAATCGGCAACCGTCTTCTGGATGTTCTCGACCGTGATCTGGCCGTTGGACACCGAAAGCAGGTCCTTCAGGGCCTCCTTGCAGACATCCACCGTCAGCACGTCGCGGCCATGGAAACGCGCGTAGGCCAGCACCTTGCGCAAGGCGCCTTCCAGCTCGCGTACGTTGCTGCGCAGGTGCTTGGCGATGAAGAACGCCACTTCCTCGGGCATCGGCACGCCTTCGGACTCGGCCTTGCGCAGCAGGATCGCCACGCGCATCTCGAGTTCGGGCGGCTCGATGGCCACGGTCAGCCCGGAGTCGAACCGCGAAATCAACCGGCTGTCGATACCCGAGAGCTCCTTCGGGTACGTATCGCTGGTGATGATGATCTGCTTGCGCTGCGCCACCATCGCCTCGAACGCATAGAAGAACTCCTCCTGCGTGCGATTCTTGCCGGAAAAGAACTGGATATCGTCGATCAGCAGCAGATCGAGCGAATGGTAGTAGCGCTTGAAATCGTCGAACGCCTTGCGCTGGTAGGCCTTGACCACGTCAGAGACGTATTGGTCCGCATGCACGTAGCGCACCCGCACGCCGGTCCCCGCGGCCACCATGGCATTGCCGATGGCGTGGATCAGGTGGGTCTTGCCCAGCCCCACGCCGCCGTACAGGAACAGCGGGTTGTAGGACGTGCCGGGATTCTCCGCCACCTGCAGCGCCGCGGCGCGCGCCAGCTGGTTGGCCTTGCCGGTCACGAAATTCTCGAAGGTGAGATCCGTGTTCAGGCGCGACCGCTCGTAAACGATGTTCGCGGCGTCGGCGCTTGCCGGCGCCGGCGGAGCAGGCTCCGATGCTTGCTGCACCGCAGCAACGACGGCCGGCACCGAGACCGCCACCGGGCGCGGCACGGCCATCGGTATGCGTGGCGCGGAGCTGGTGCCGGGCAGCTCGAACGTCACCTGCACCGGGCGCTGGTACCACTCGGCGGCCAGCGCCTCGATCTGATGGGAAAAGTTCTTCCGCACCCAATCCAGCTTGAAGCGGTTGGGCGCGGCCACGCGCAGAACCGCTTGCGCTTCGTCATACGCAAGCGGGACCAGCGGTCGGATCCACGCGCTGATTTGTTGGGGGGGGAGTTCCTGCTCAAGACGACTGACGCAGGTCTGCCAGAATTCTTTCATGTCGCTCTTGTTCAAACCTCGATTCTACCCTGCCTGGGGGTAGGTTATCCACAGGCCGGGAAACCGCGGCAATGCTCGGTCCCCCCTAACTGTTTGACAAGACAGAGAAAACTTGCTGAAATGATGGGCTTTTCCGAATTCTGTCTGTCAGAAGGTTCCAGAAGAAGCCAAGAGAAGCCAGGCCCACGCCTTGGCCGCTACTTGCAAGCCGCCTCATTGTGTATGCTCTGGGGCGAGCCAGTGGCGCCAACCGTGCGGCCGCCTCGGCCCCGTCTGTTGGATTGCCTGCCGCGCTGCCCAAGCATGCGCGCCAGCAGGCAGCCATCCAGATACCCGCCGCGGATCTTGGCCAGGAACCCCGTCGGGCAGGTCCCTTCTGACTTTTGTTCTTTTTGTGGATCGTCCATGAAACGCACCTACCAACCTTCCGTTACCCGCCGCAAACGCACCCACGGCTTTCGCGTGCGCATGAAGACCCGTGCCGGCCGCGCCATTCTGAATGCCCGCCGCGCCAAGGGCCGCAAGCGTCTGGCCGTCTAATCCAGGCGGACAACGGACGATTGCCCGGAATCGGCGGATTGCCTGTAACAGGAGCATCGCCGCCGGCCCCGTCGCCAGTCTCCGTCACGTCACCCATGCCGCGCGCCACGCTCCCTGCGGAGGCGCGATTGCATCGCCCCTCCGAGTTTGCCGCCGCCCTCAAAGGCCGGCGACTGGCCCGAGGGGCTTTCTTTATTGTCAGCGCCTCGCCCTGTGCCCCTGCTGATGACCAGCCGGCGCGCGCGCGCCTGGGCCTGGTGATCGCCAAGCGTTTTGCCGCCCGCGCCGTGACGCGCAATACCTTGAAGCGGGTCATCCGCGAAGCGTTCCGGGCTCGCCGGCTTGCCCTGCCGGCCCAGGATTACGTGGTGCGGCTGCACAGCAAGCTGACACCGGCAAGCCTCACGGCCCTGAAACGCTCGGCGCGCGCCGAAGTAGATGCTCACTTCACACGGATAGCGCGATGATCAGGAGACTGCTTATCGCCCCGATCCGGTTTTACCGGTACTTCCTCAGCCCCTGGGTGGGCCGGCAGTGCCGCTTCACCCCGACTTGCTCAGCCTACGCCATCGAAGCCATTGAACGTCATGGCGCATGGCGCGGTCTATGGTTGGCGGCGCGCCGTATCGGCCGCTGCCACCCGTGGTCGCCGGGCGGATACGACCCCGTACCACCCGGCCACGGCGCCGGCGCGCAGGCCTGCTGCGCGCATCGCCACCGCACCGAACCCGATTGACGCTACACTCGTGGGCTTTGCTGGACCGCTTACAACTCCTCAGGCACCATGGATATCCGACGAACCGTCCTCTGGATGATTTTCTCTTTTTCGCTGTTGCTCCTCTGGAACAACTGGCAAATCCATAACGGCAAGCCGTCGCTTTTTGGCGGGCCGGCCCCCGAAGCGGCCGCCACGCAGCAGCCCAAGGCCGATGCGAACGGCACGGCGGCTTCGTCCACCGCGTCGATCCCGAGCTCGCCGGCCGCCGCCCCCGCCGCGGCATCGGTGCCGGGCGCTGCGGCGCCCGCGGCCGCCAAATCCGAGCAGGTGGTAATCACCACCGACGTGCTGCGCCTGACTTTCGACTCCAACGGCGCGCAACTGATCCGCGCCGAGCTGCTGAAGTACCCGTCGAGCAGCCAGAGCGACAAGCCCACGGTGCTGATGGACCGCTCCGCCGACCTGGTCTATGTGGCCCAGACCGGCGTGGTCGGCGCGCCGCAAGGCGAATCCTTCCCCACCCACCAGACGCCGTTCCATCTGGTGTCCAGCGAGCGCTCGCTGACCGGCGACACGCTGGATGTGGTGTTCGAGGCGGAATCCGGCGGCCTGAAGGTCACCAAGACATACACGCTGCATCGCGGCCGCTACGACGTGGACGTGCGCCACGCCATGGCCAATACCGGCGGCGCGCCGCTCAGTCCGGCCCTGTATCTGCAGCTCGAGCGCGACGGCACCGACCCGGCCGGCACCTCCAGCTTCTATCACACGTTCACCGGCGTCGCGGTGTACTCCGAGCAGGACAAGTTCCAAAAGGTCACCTTCTCGGACATCGAGAAGAAGAAGGGCACGTACATCAAGCAGGCCGACAACGGCTGGATCGGCATCGTGCAGCACTACTTCGCCACGGCCTGGATCCCGGCCCAGGGCAAGCAGCGCACCAACGAACTGCTGCAGGTGCAGCAGAACCTGTACGCGGCCCGCACCATCGAAGCCGTGGGCACGATCGCCCCGGGTTCCAGCGCCAACGTCGACGCGCACCTGTGGGTCGGCCCGCAGGACCAGAAGGCCATGGCCGCGGTTGCGCCGGGCCTGGAACTGGTGGTCGACTACGGCTGGCTGACCATCATCGCCAAGCCCCTGTTCACCCTCATGACCTGGCTGCACGGCCTGCTCGGCAACTGGGGCTGGACCATCGTCGCCCTGACGGTCATCATCAAGGCGGTGTTCTTCCCGCTGGCCGCGGCAAGCTATCGCTCGATGGCCCGCATGAAGCAGGTCGCCCCGCGCCTGCAGGCCCTGAAAGAGAAGTACGGTGACGATCGCCAGAAGCTGAACCAGGCGATGATGGAGATGTACCGCACCGAGAAGATCAACCCGCTGGGCGGCTGCCTGCCCATGGTGGTGCAGATTCCGGTGTTCATCGCGCTGTACTGGGTGCTGCTGGCCAGCGTCGAGATGCGCGGCGCGCCGTGGATCCTCTGGGTGCACGACCTTTCCGTGCGCGATCCGTTCTTCATCCTGCCGGCCATCATGATGGCCACCATGTTCCTGCAGATCAAGCTCAACCCCACGCCGCCCGATCCCGTGCAGGCCAAGGTCATGATGATCATGCCGCTGGTGTTCGGCGGGATGATGTTCTTCTTCCCGGCCGGCCTGGTGCTGTACTGGTGTGTCAACAACACGCTGTCGATCGCCCAGCAATGGACCATCACCCGCAACCTGGAGCGCCAGGCCGCGGCAGCGGCCAACCGCTGATCGAGCCAGCCACGAAACGGCGCCCTGCGGGGCGCCGTTTTTTTTCGTCCTGGGAATGTGACGGTTGCGTTGCAAGAAGGGGGACCGTCCCTCGTAGTTAGCTTTTATTTATTGCGCTGGATCAAGTAATCAATTTCCTAACGGCGGTCAGCTCACCTATGATGAGCAAGCGCCGTGCCGCCACCGTGTGGCGCGCGTTTTCAGGGCGAACCCGCGGGTTCGCGTCGTGGCCTAGCGTGCCGTACCCCGAGAAGGATGAACGCAATGACCAACAAGACCCTCACTACCGCCGCCGGTGCGCCGGTTGCCGACAACAACAACACCATGACGGCGGGGCCGCGCGGCCCCGCCCTGCTGCAGGACGTCTGGTTCCTGGAGAAACTGGCCCACTTCGACCGTGAACGCATTCCCGAGCGCGTGGTGCACGCCAAAGGCTCGGGCGCCTATGGCACCTTCACGGTCACGCATGACATTTCCCGCTACACGCGCGCCAGGATCTTCGCCGAAGTCGGCAAGCAGACGCCGTTGTTCCTGCGCTTTTCGACCGTGGCCGGCGAGCGCGGCGCGGCCGACGCCGAACGTGACGTGCGTGGCTTCGCCATCAAGTTCTATACCGACGAAGGCAACTGGGACCTGGTCGGCAACAACACGCCCGTGTTCTTCATTCGCGATCCGCTCAAGTTCCCCGACTTCATCCATACCCAGAAGCGCGACCCCAAGACCAACCTGCGCAACGCCACCGCCGCCTGGGACTTCTGGTCGCTCAACCCGGAATCGCTGCACCAGGTCACCATCCTGATGAGCGATCGCGGACTGCCGCAGAACTATCGCCAGCAGCACGGCTTCGGCTCGCATACCTACAGCTTCGTCAACGACGCCGGCGAGCGTTTCTACGTCAAGTTCCACTTCAAGTCGCAGCAAGGCATCGCCTGTTATACGGACGGCGAAGCCGCCGAGCTGGTCGGCCGCGATCGCGAAAGCGCGCAGCGCGACCTGTTCCAGAACATCGAGCAGGGCCAGTTCCCGCGCTGGACGCTCAAGGTGCAGGTAATGCCCGAAGCCGAGGCCGCCACCTATCACATCAACCCGTTCGACCTGACCAAGGTGTGGCCGCATGCCGACTACCCCTTGATCGAAGTGGGCGTGCTGGAACTGAACAAGAACCCCGAGAACTATTTCGCCGAAGTCGAACAGGCCGCGTTCACGCCGGCCAATGTGGTGCCGGGCATCGGCTTTTCGCCCGACAAGATGCTGCAGGGTCGCCTGTTCTCGTACGGCGACACCCATCGCTACCGCCTGGGCATCAACCACCATCAGATTCCCGTCAATGCGCCGCGCTGCCCGTTCCACAGCTTCCATCGCGACGGGATGGGCCGGGTCGACGGCAATGGCGGCGCCACGCTGAACTACGAACCCAACAGTTTCGGCGAATGGCGCGAAGCCAAGCACGCAGCCGAACCGCCGCTGGCGCTGGACGGACAGGCCGCCGACCGCTGGAACCATCGGGTCGACGAGGACTACTACTCGCAGCCGGGCGCGCTGTTCCGTCTCATGAACGACGACCAGAAACAGCAGCTGTTCGGCAACATCGGCCGCCACATGGCCGGCGTGCCCGAGGAAATCCAGCGCCGCCAGCTCGAGCACTTCCGCCGTGCCGACCCGGCCTATGCCGCGGGCGTGGCCAAGGCCCTGGGCCTGAAGTAAACCGCGTAGACGCCGCGACACAAGGCGGCCGCGCCCGCAACGGGCCGGCCGCCGGCGGCATTCAGCGCTGCATGCCCCAGCGGCGCACCGTCACGCGCTCCAGCGTGTCGAACACCAGGTTTTCCACAGCCAGGCCGATCAGCACCACGGCGGCCAGGCCGGCGAAAACGCGATCTGTGTATAACTCGTTGCGATTCTGGAAGATGTACCAGCCCAGCCCGCCTTTGCCGCTGGACGCGCCGAACACCAGCTCGGCGGCGATCAACGTGCGCCAGGCAAAGGCCCAGGCAATGCGCAGGCCCGACAGGATCGAAGGCAGCGCGGCCGGCACCAGGATCCCCAGCACATAGCGCAAGCCCGTCAGTCCGTAGTTGCGCCCCGCCATGCGCAGGGTTTCCGACACCGTCAGGAAGCCCGAGTACATATTCACAGCCATTGCCCACAGCACGGAATGAATCAATACGAAAACCAGGCTGCCCTGGCCCAGGCCGAACCACAGCATGGCCAGCGGCAGCAAGGCAATGGCCGGCAGCGGATTGAACATCGCCGTCAGCGTGGAGAGCAGATCGCGGCCAAAGCGCGTCGATACCGCCAGCGTGGTCAATACGAAGGCCAGCGCCACGCCGGCCGCATAGCCCTTGAACAGCACGGAAAACGAGAGCGCGGCGCGCGCCGGCAATTGTCCGGAGCCCAGCTCCTGGAAGAATGCCCGGGCAGTCTGCCATGCGCCTGGCAACAGCAGATCGTTGTCGGTATAGCGCGCCATGGCTTCCCATGCCAGGGCCAGCAAGAGCAGGATCAGCACTTTGCGCAGCCACGCATGGCCCAGCAGGCGTTCGTGCCATGGCAACGGTGCCTGTATCGCGATATCGGCCGGCAAGGGCGCCAACGATTGTTCGTATTCGGGCCGCGCAATGGCCAAGGGCAGGGTAGCGTTCGTCATGCGGCGGCCCGTTGCGGCACGGCTTGCGGCTCGACGTCGAACAGCAGGCCGTGGATGCGGGCGGCAGCAGCCTGGAAGGCGGCCGAACCCATGCTGTGCAGTCCGAACTGCTGCGCGTTCAATTCCGCCCGCACGCGCCCTGGATGCGGCGACAGCAACAGGATGCGGTTGCCCAGCACCAGCGCTTCTTCGATCGAATGGGTGACGAACAGCAGCGTGAACGATGCGTCCTCCCACAAGCCCAGCAGCTCTTCCTGCATGCGCCGGCGCGTCAAGGCGTCGAGCGCGGCGAATGGCTCGTCCATCAGCAGAATGCGCGGCTGCATCGCCAGGGCCCGCGCGATCGCCACCCGCTGCTTCATGCCGCCCGACAAGGTATGCGGATAGGCATCGGCGAACGCGCCCAGGCCGACCTTCTCCAGATAGTGCGTGGCGCGCTCCAGCGCCTGCGCACGCGGCAGGCGGCGCGCCGCCACCAGGCCGAACGCCACGTTTTCCCGCACCGTCTTCCAGGGCGGCAGCTGGTCGAACTCCTGGAACACCACCACCCGGTCCGGTCCCGGCGCGTCTATCGGCCGTCCGTCGAGCAGGAACTGTCCCTCGCTTGGCGCCAGAAAACCGGCCGCGGCCTTGAGCAGGGTGGATTTTCCGCAGCCCGACGGCCCCAACAGGATGAAGCGATCGGCCGGCAGCACGTCGAAGCTGACGCGATGCGTGGCGCGCACGCGGCGCCGTGGCGTCTTGTACTCCAGCGTCACGCCGTCGGCGCGCAGCAGCGGTTCGGCCGAGGAATCGAAACGATGCGCGCCCATCTTAGCTTCCCTGCGCGGTGGCCGCGTCGTCGAAGAAGTAATCGCGCCAGCTTTGCGGCTTGTTCTTGATCGCGCCCACCTTGTGCATGAATACCGCCAGCGCATACGTGTTCTGTGGCGCCACCTTGAACTGCACCTCGGGATTGCTGATGATGCGGATCAGGAAGTCGCGGTCGATCTTGGCGCCGGCCAGCCTGATGTAGATGTCGGCCGCCTGTTCGGGGTGTGCGCTTGCGAACTGCGCGGCCTCCTGCAATGCGGCCTGGAACGCCGCATAGGTCTTGGGATTTTCGCGGCGGAATTTCTCGGTGGCGAACAACACCGTCGATGAGCCCGGCCCGCCCAGCACGTCATAGGATTTCAGCACGATGCGCGCATTGGCATTGCCGGCCAGCTCTTGCTCCTGGAACGGCGGATTGCCGAAATGGCCGGTGATCTCGGTGCCGCCGGAGATGATCGCCGCGGCGGCATCCGGATGCGGTAAGGCCACCGAAATGGCATCCAGCCTGTTGTAGTGTTCGTCGCCCCACAGCTTGGCCGACGCAAGCTGCAACACGCGTGCCTGCACCGAAACGCCAACGGCGGGCAGCGCGATGCGGTCCTTGTCGGTGAAGTCGGCAATCGTCTTCACACGCGGGTTGTTGCTGACCAGGTAATAGGGAAAGTTGCCCAGCGACGCCACGCCTCGCACGTTCTGGCGTCCCAGGGTACGGTCCCAGATCGTCAACAGCGGCCCCACGCCGGCGCCGGCGATATCGATGGCGCCCGAAAGCAGGGCGTCGTTGACGGCAGCGCCGCCCGACAGGCGCGTCCATTGCACATCGATGTCCACGCCGGCCTGCCTGCCGTGCTTTTCTATCAGTTGCTGGTCGCGCGCCACATTGAGCAGCAGATAAACGATGCCGTATTGTTCGGCGATGCGGATGCGGCCCTCGGCCAGCGCAGGCGTGGGCGAGGCCAGCGCCAGGACGGCGATGAAGGCTCCAAGCAAGGACGCGGATACATAGCGGGCAAGGCGTTGGCGAACGGTTTCGTGGGATCGCATGAGGAATTCCTGGCTGATGTCGGGTGGGTGCGGCAGACGCGCGTCAGAACGGCGCGTCGCCTTCGATCGTGGTGCGGTACAGCTTGCGACGCAGCTCGGGCGGACAACCGGCGGCCAGGTGGATCAGCGAACGGTTATCCCAGAACACCAGATCGTGGTCGCGCCACTGATGGCGATAGATGTGCTCGGAGCGGGTGCTGTGCGCGAACAGCTCGTCCAGGATCTGCCGGCTCTCGTCCGCAGCCACGCCTTCGATGCGCGTCGTGAAGCCCTCGCTGACGAACAGCGCGCGCCGGCCGGTTTCCGGATGCGTGCGCACGACCGGGTGCGCCACCTCCTGCACCTGCGCCAGCTGGGCCGCGCTCAACGTCGGGCGCCAGTTTCCTTCCTTCTGCAGCTGGCCGTACTTGGCCAGATAGGAATGCACCGCGCGCCGGCCATCGACCGCCTCGCGCAATGCGCGCGGCAGCGTTTCGTAGGCGCGATGCATATTGGCAAACAGCGTATCGCCGCCGATGGCGGGCAGTTCCTGCGCATGCAGCAGCGAACCCAGGCTGGGCAGCGGCTTATACGAGATATCCGAATGCCAGTATTTGCCGGCGTCGCCCAGGCCGACCGGCGCGCCGTTCTCGACGATGTTGGACACCACCAGGATTTCCGGGTTATGCGCAAGGTGGAACTGATGCAGCACATGGATCATCAGGCGGCCGAAGCGGCGGCTGAAATCGATGTGCTGCCGGGGCGTGATGCGCTGGTCGCGAAACACCACCAGGTGATGATCCAGGTGCGCACGGCGCACGCGGGCAAAATCGGCGACACTCAGCGCACGCGCCAGGTCGATGCCGACGATCTCCGCGCCCAGCGCGTCGTTCAACGGCCGGACCGTGAAGTCCTGGGACGGGCCGTGCGCGAGCACGTCGGGAGGGAAAGCGATGGAAGGCTGGCGCAGTGCGTTGGCATGGGACATGGAACCGCTCCTTGTTCAGGAGCGATCCATTATGAAAACGCGCAAGCCCTATACCAACGATTTAATCGGCCTTTGCACAAAGCCTGGTGTCATATGCCATTGCCGGCCATATGCATATAACCCGCCGCATCAGGCGCTCGGCAGATAGGCCTGCACCAGCTTGACCCAGTAGCTGGCGCCCACCGGCAACAGTGCATCGTTGAAGTCGTAGTTGGAGTTATGCAGCTGGCACGGCCCCATGCCGTGGTAGGTTTCCAGCCGATGATCGCCATCGCCGTTGCCCAGGAACAGATAGCAGCCCGGCACCTTTTCCAGGAAGAAGGAAAAATCCTCGGCGCCCATGAACGGCGGAATATCGCGGTCCACCTGGCCGCTGCCGAAGGACTGCTCGGCCACCTGCGCGGCGAAAGCGGTCTCCGCCTCCCAGTTCACCAGCGGCGGATAGGCGCGCACGAAATCCAGGTCGCCGGTTGCGCCATACACCTGCGGCAGCGTCGTGGCGATGCGCCGCATGTCTTCCTCGATGCGGTCGAGCGCCGCCACCGTATAGGTACGTACCGTACCGCGCAACACCGCGCTGCCGGGAATCACGTTGTAGGCGTCGCCGGCATGGATCTGCGTGATCGACAGTACCGCGGAATCCAGCGGATCCTTGCTGCGCGAAATGACGGTCTGCAGGGACTGCACCATTTCGGCCGCGATCACGATAGGATCGATGGAGCGATGCGGCTGCGCGGCATGGCCTCCCACGCCGTTGATGACGATGTCCCAGCGATTGCTCGACGCCATGGCCGGCCCGGCGCGGAAGCCGAATGTGTTGGCCGGCATGCCGGGCATGTTGTGCATGCCGAACACGGCGTCGCACGGAAAGCGATCGAACAGGCCGCCCTCCATCATGGCGCGGGCCCCGGCGTTGCCGCCTTCCTCGGCCGGCTGGAAGATGAAATGCACCGTGCCGTCGAAATCGCGATGCGCGGCCAGGTACTGCGCCGCGCCCAGCAGCATGGCCGTGTGGCCGTCATGGCCGCAACCGTGCATGCGGCCCTCGATGGTGGAGCGATGCGCGAAGCGGTTGTGCTCGGGCATCGGCAAGGCGTCCATGTCCGCGCGCAGCCCGATGCGCTTGCCGCCCGAACCCGCGCGCAGCACGCCGACCACGCCGGTCTTGCCCAGCCCCGTATGCACCTCCAGCCCCCATTCGCGCAATTTTTCCGACACCAGGGCAGACGTGCGCGTCTCGTTGAACGCCAACTCGGGGTGGGCATGGATATCGCGGCGCAACGCGGTGAGGTCGGCGTGCGCGCGTTCGATGGCTTCGATGGTCTTCATGGCAAGGATCCGGACAGTTGGACGTTTCCGTTTCTTTTAGCACAGCGCGCGGCGCGCTCAGGCCTGCTGCGCCGCGGCAATGTCATTGAGGTGGCAGGCGCTGGTATGGCCCGGCGCGATCTCGCGCAGCAAGGGCCGTTCCACGCTGCAGCGCGGCATGGCATGCGGGCAGCGCGGATGGAACGCACAGCCAGGCGGCGGCGCCAGCGGCGACGGCAGTTCACCCTTGATGGGCCGGTACTGGCGCCGTTGCACCCGCAGCGTGGGCAACTCGGCCAGCAAGGCCTGCGTGTACGGATGGTTGGCATGCTCGAACACCTGGATGGTCGGCGCCAGCTCGACGACACGCCCCAGGTACATGATGGCCACCCGGTCCGATATATGGCTGACCACGCTCAGGTTGTGGCTGATGAACAGATACGTCAGCCCCAGATCTTGGCGCAGTTGCGCGAACAGGTTGATCACCTGTGCCTGGATGGAAACATCCAGCGCCGCCACGGCCTCGTCGCAGACGATGACCGCGGGCTTGAGCGCCAATGCGCGGGCGATACCGATGCGCTGGCGCTGTCCGCCCGAGAACTGGTGCGGATAGCGCTGCGCATAGGCCGGGTCCAGGCCCACCTGGCGCATCAGGCCGGCCACGTATTCGGCCTTGTCGCGGGAAAGCACCATGCCATGGGCCACGGGCGCCTCCCCGATGATGTCCCTCACGCGCATGCGCGGATTGAGCGACGCATACGAATCCTGGAAGATCATCTGCACACCCAGCTCGTAGACGCGGCGCTGCGAGGCCCCCATCTGCGCCACCGGCGCGCCGCGCCATGCGATCGTGCCGCCGGAAGGCCGCAGGATGCCGGCGGCCATGCGGCCCAGCGTGGATTTTCCGCAGCCGGACTCGCCGACAATGCCCAGGACCTCGCCGGGGGCCACATCCAGATCGACGTCCGCCACCGCGTGCACCACCTGCGTGCGCAACCCGGCGCCAAACAGGTTGGCGATGCGTCCGGCAAGATCGACCGATTGCACGAAGCGCATCTCCAGGTTCCGCAAGGCAAGCACCGGCGCGTCCATCATGCCTCTCCCGCGTGCCAGCAACGTACCCAGTGCGCCGGACGCACCTCGACCGGTTCCGGCGCCTGCAGGCAGGCCTGCGAAGCACGCGGACAGCGCGTGCGAAACGCACAGCCGGCGGGCAGGTTCAACAGCGATGGGGTCATTCCCGGTATCTGGTCCAGCGGCTTGCCGCGCGTATCCGGCGTGGGAATCGACGCGATCAGGCCGTGCGTGTACGGATGCATCGCGTGCTCGATCACATCGGCGGCGCTGCCCGTCTCGACAATGCGCCCGGCATACATCACCGCCACGCGATCGGCCAGTCCGGCCACCACGGCCAGGTCATGCGTGATCCATATCAAGGCCGTGCCGGTTTCCTCGCACAGCTTGCGCATCTCGTAGAGGATCTGGCCCTGTATGGTCACATCCAGGGCGGTGGTTGGTTCGTCGGCGATGATCAGGCGCGGCGAATTGAGCAAAGCAATGGCGATCGCCACCCGCTGGCGCATGCCGCCCGACAGCTGGTGCGGATAGGCGCGCAGGCGCTCGCGCGGCGCGGGTATCCCGACCATGGTCAACACTTGCAGGGCGCGCTGGTAGGCTTCGCCACGGCTGACGCGCCGGTGCGCCAGCACCGTCTCGACCATCTGCGTATCCACCCGCAGTACCGGATTGAGCGTCATCATCGGGTCCTGGAAGATCATGGCCATGGCATCGCCACGCAGCGCGCGCCAGCGTGCCGGCGCCGCCTGGCGCAGGTCCTCTCCGTCGAACCTGATCTCGCCTTCCACCACCCGTCCTGGCTCGTCCAGCAAGCCGATCAGCGAGAATCCGGTGATGCTCTTGCCCGAACCCGACTCGCCCACCAGGCCCAGTATCTCGCCGTGGCGCAAATACATGTCCACTCCGTCCACAGCCTTGACCACGCCGGCGCGCGTGGCGAACTGCGTTTTCAGGCCCTTGACCTCCAATACCGGCCGGGTGGCCGATTCGGGCGGGCTGGACAGGCTTGCTTGCATGCGTGGGCTCTTGTTCGTGGCGGGCCTCAGCCCGCATTGCGAGGATTCAGGACATCGCGCAGATGGTCGCCCACCAGGTTGATGGCGATGATGGCAATCGCCAGCGCGATACCCGGAAAGAACGAGATCCAGTAATGGCCGGACAGCAGGTATTCGAAACCGTTGGCGATCAGCATGCCCAGCGACGGCTCGGTCACCGGCACGCCGACGCCCAGGAACGACAGCGTGGCCTCCAGCGCGATCGCATGCGCCAGGTCGATCGTGGCGATGACGATGAGAGGCGGCATGCAATTGGGCAGCACATGGCGCAGCAACACGCGCCCCCAGCCCAGCGACAGGCAGCGCGCCGCCTCGACGCATTCCTTGCCGCGTTCGACCAGCGCGGCGCCGCGCGCGGCGCGCGCGAAATAGGCCCATTGCACCACCACCAGCGCAATGATCACCTTGTCCACGCCCTTGCCCAGGATGGCCAGCAGGATCAGCGCCACCAGAATGGCCGGGAACGAAAGCTGGATATCCACGATGCGCATCAGCAGCGCGTCGATGCGGCCGCCGAAGTACGCCGCGATCAGGCCCACGGTGGCGCCGATGGCGAACGCCGCCAGCACCGACACCGTGCCAACGATCAGGCTGGTGCGCATGCCATAGATGATGGCCGACAGCACATCGCGCGCCAGGCCATCGGTACCCAGCCAGTAGCGCATGCTGCCGTCGCCGGCCTCGCTGCCTGGCGGCAGTTTCGAATCGAGGATATCCAGCCCGCCGATATCGTAGGGATTCTGCGGCGCGATCCACGGCGCGAACACCGCCGCCCCCACCACGACCAGCAACAGCGCCAGGCCCAGCAGTGCCAGCTTGCTGGCGCAGAAATCGCTCAGGAAGCGCCGCAGCGGCGCCTCTTCGCCAACTGGCGCCGGGACGGGGGAAAGTTGGACAGGCACGGTCATTGGCGGCTATCCAGGCGTACGCGCGGATCCAGCACCGTATAGATGATGTCCACGACGAGATTGAGCATGACCAGGAAGAACACGATCAGCAGCAGGTAAGCCACCACCACGGGGCGATCCAGGTTGATGATGGAATCGATCAGCAGCTTGCCCATGCCCGGCCACGAGAAAACGGTTTCCGTCACCACCGCGAACGCCACCACCTGGCCGAACTCCAGGCCGGCGACCGTCACGATGGGAATCAGGATGTTCTTCAGCAAATGCACGCCCAGCACACGCTTTTCCGGCAGGCCCTTGGCGCGCGCGAACTTGATGTAATCCTGCGGCAGGCTCTCGCGCGTGGCCGCGCGCGTCACGCGGATGATCATGGCGCATTTCGCCAGCGCAATGGTGGCCGCCGGCAGAATCAGGCTGGCCCAGCCATCCAGCGTCAGGACGCTGAGCGACAGGCCTGCCACGCTGACGGTCTGGCCTCGTCCGCTGGCCGGCAACCAGCCCAGTGTCACCGCGAATATCATGATCAGCATCAGGCCGACCCAGAAATTCGGCAGCGAAAACCCCAGCACCGAACCCGTCATGATGACGCGCGAGGCCGGCGCCTTGGGCTTGAGGCCCGCGCGTATGCCCAGCGGCACGCCGATCAGCACCGACAGCAGCATGGCCACGCAAGCCAGCTCCAGCGTGGCCGGCATGCGTTCCAGGATGAGCCGCATGGCCGGTTCGCCGGTCAGGAAGCTGTTGCCGAAGTCGCCGCGCACCGCCTGGCCCATGAAGATCAGGTACTGCTTCCACAGGGGCTGGTCCAGCCCCAGCGACACGCGGATGGCCGAGCGCTGCGCTTCGGTGGCTTCCGGGCTGGCCAGCATCGACACGGGGTCGCCCACCATGTAGATGCCGGCAAACACCAGCGCCGACATCACCAGCATGACCACGACTGTCTGCAGCAGCCTGCGTATGATGGTTGCCAGCACGCGCGGCTCCGCGTCTCGCCTATTTCTTCACCGTGGCGTACTGCACCAGCGTGGTCTGGTCGGGACGCCCGGTATAGCGGATGTCGTTCTTCATGGCCCACACCGACAGCTCGAAATGCACAGGCAGCATGGCGTAGTCGTCCATGGCCAGATTGCTGGCCTTTTGCAGCAACTCGGCGCGTTTGGCGTCATCCATGGTCGATGAAGCCTGCTTGACCAGCTCGTCCATCGCCGGGTTCGAATAGCGGCTGCGGTTCGTGGTACCCAGGCCAGCCTCGGGGTTGCGCGTAACCAGCAGCGAGGTCAGGGCGTTGGACATCTCGCCGCTGGTCACCGACCAGCCCGCCAGATAGGCGCTGAACGCATAGCTGTCGCGGTTCTTGAAGAACACCGGCGGCGCCATCGAATCCACGCTGGTCTTCACGCCGATACGCGTCCACATCGACGCGATGGCCTGCGCCACCTTGGCGTCGTTGACATAGCGGCCGGACGGCGAACCCAGCGTGATGGAAAAGCCATTGGGATAGCCTGCTTCCTTCAACAAGGCCTTGGCCTTTTCCACATCGGCCTTGGGCGCCTGCGAATGCTCCTTGGAAGAACCGAACATCGGATAAGGCAGCAGATTGCCGGCCGGTTTGGCCACGCCGCCCATCACGCGATCGACGATCGCGTCGCGGTTCAAGGCCAGCGACAACGCTTCGCGCACCCGCTTGTCCTTCATCGGATTCTTGTCCGTGCCCTGTACGCCCGGACTGGGCTCGGCATACTGGTCCAGCGCCAGATACACCACGCGCACCGACGGCGTTTCCTCGACGTACAGTTTCTTGTCGGCCTTCAACTTGGGCAGGTCATCGGTGGGCGGATCCTCGATCATGTCGACGTCCCCGGCCAGCAAGGCCGCCACGCGCGCCGCCGCATTGGTCATGGGCCGGTAGGTCACCTTGTCCCAGGCGGGCGGCTTGCCCCAATAGTTTTCGTTGCGCGCCAGCACGAATTCGGCGCCGCGCTTCCACGACACGAACTTGTACGGTCCGGTGCCGATCAGTCCATTGCCGCTGTTGAGCTCCGTCGTTGTCTTGCCTTCCGGCGCCGGGCCCGAAGCGGCCTTCTTCGACATGATGGGCAATTGCGCCAGGTTCACCAGCAGCAGGGGCGTCACATCCTTGGTGGTGATACGCACCGTCAGCGGATCGACCGCCTCGGTCTTGGCCACCGCCCCCAGGTACAGCGTGAACGGCGACGGACTGTTGGGAACCTTGGGAATGCGGTCATAGGTGAAGACCACGTCCTCCGCCGTGAACGGCGTGCCATCGGAGAACTTCACATCCGGGCGCAGCTTGAACATCCACACCTTGCCATCGACGGTCCACGACTCGGCCAGCGTGGGCTGCGGCTTGAGCTGCTCGTCCACGCGCACGATGGGATCGAAGATGGTCTGGGAAATCTGGGTATTGGGAGTCAGCGCGTGGTACTGCGGATCCATCGAACTGGGCTCCGTCTTCAACGCCACCACCAGATCGCGGGCCAGCGCGGCGCTTGCCCCGCCCAACGCCAACGCCACGATTACCGAGCCGCAGGTCACTACACGTGAAAGCCGAGAAATCATCTTGCTCTCCCATGGATGTTCGGGTTCAGGACCAACGGCCCACGTTAACCAGCAAACATCGGGCGGCGCAACAGTTATATTCCCTTATTGTCCTTACCTTTACACAGATGCTTGCCATGTCCCTGTACGCCCCCATTGCTGCAATCGCCACGGCCCCCGGCCGCGGGGGCATCGGCGTGGTGCGCATATCCGGGCCCGATCTCGCCGAACTTGCACAACGGCTGTTCGGGCGTCCGCTGACGCCGCGCCACGCGCACTACCTGCCGTTTCGCGCCGCCGACGGCGAGGTGATCGACGAAGGGCTCGCCATCTACTTCCGTGCTCCGCACTCCTATACCGGCGAAGACGTACTGGAGCTGCAGGGACATGGCGGCCCCGCCGTGCTGCGCCGCATCCTGGCGCGCTGCCTGCAGGCGGGCCACGACCTCGGACTGCGTCCGGCCGAACCCGGCGAGTTCACCCGCCGCGCCTTTCTCAACGAGCGCCTCGACCTGGCTCAGGCCGAGGCCGTGGCCGACCTCATCGACGCCTCCTCGGAAGCCGCCGCGCGCGGCGCCATGGCGTCGCTGTCGGGCGAGTTCTCGCAGCGCGTCAACGACCTGTCCGACCGCATCATCCACCTGCGCATGCTGGTGGAAGCCACCCTGGACTTTCCCGAAGAAGAAATCGACTTCCTCGAGAAATACCAGGCGCGGCCCACGCTGCAGGCGCTCACGCACGACCTCGACACGCTCATTGCCCAGGCGCGCCAGGGCGTGATCCTGCGCGAAGGCCTGCACGTCGTGCTGGCCGGCAAACCCAATGTGGGCAAATCCAGCCTGCTCAACGCCCTGGCCGGCGACGACATCGCCATCGTCACGCCCATCGCGGGCACCACGCGCGACAAGGTCGTGCAGGAGATCCACATCGATGGCGTACCGCTGCACATCGTCGACACCGCCGGCTTGCGCGACACCGACGACGCCGTCGAAAGCATAGGCATCGAACGCACCTGGAAAGAGATCGAGCGCGCCGACCTCATCCTGCACCTGCAGGACGTCACCCAGCCGCCCGATCACCTCGACGCGCAAATCGTCAGGCGCCTGCCCGCGCGCACGCCGGTGCTAAACGTCTTCAACAAAGTCGATCTGCTCGACGCGGCGTTCCAGGGCCAGCCCGACAGCCTGGCCATCTCCGCGCGCGGCGGCATCGGCCTGGACGCATTGCGCCAGCGCCTGCTGCAACTGGCCGGCTGGAACCCCGGCGCCGAATCGCCATGGCTGGCGCGCGAACGCCATCTGCATGCGCTGCAACAGGCCGCGCAGCATCTCGAGATCGCCACCGAACACGCCCGCGAGGACGACCGCGTGCTGGACCTGTTCGCCGAAGAGCTGCGCCTGGCGCACGAAGCCCTGACCGGCATCACCGGCAAATTCACCAGCGACGACTTGCTGGGCGAGATCTTTTCGAGTTTCTGCATCGGCAAGTAGCCCGCCCGGCCAACAGGCAGGCGATGGCCGCGGCCTGCAGCGCCGCCGCGGCCACGAACAGCCATGGCGCCGACGCCGCGTCCGAGACGCCGCGCAACATCCCGAAGACCGCCGGTGCGAACGCGTAGGCGGCTTGCGACAAGGCGACGATGAGCGGCACCACGCGCCGCACGCTGGCCGGATCGAACTCGTTTTGCGCGATCAGCGGCGGCAGCGAGGTGGCGTTGCCGATACCCGAGCCGAACAGCAGCAGGCCCAGCCAGACCAGGGCCGGCGTGTCGCCGGCCGCCAGCAGAAGCAAGGCCCCCAGCGCCTGGATGGCATAGGCATGCGACGCCAGCAGGCGGCGATCGGACCCCGCGCCGGCGATGCGGCCCACGATCGTGCGGCCTGCTATCGCGCAGCCGGTTGCCGCGCCCATTGCCAGCCCGGCCGTGCCCGGACCCAAGGTAGGAACGAGCAGCGAGTACAGGTGCGCGACCAGGCCCATCTGGGCGAACAGACCCAGCGACATGGCCGCGGCCAGGGTGACGAAGCGCCGATCCTCGCGCAGGCGGCCCGCAGGCCTGGCGGGCGGCGCCGGGTTTGCGGCCGGGCGGGGCGCGACCGCCTCGCCGTCCGGCGCCTGCCCCGTATTGGCCGGCGTGCGCGTAAAGACCAGGCTGGCCAGCACGGCGATCACCAGCACCATGGACGCGCCCACCACGCCCGCGGCCCAGGCGAACCCCCAGGCCTGGATCAGCAGCGCCCACAATGGGGAGAAGACAATGCCGCCTACGCTCGCGCCGTTGTACGCCATGCCCAGCGCGGCGGGCCGCCGGACCACGAACCACGGTTCGATCAGGGCGTTGATCGCCGCAGCCCCCAGCGCCGCCCAGCTGGCGCCGCTCACCAACGCGGCAATGGCCAATTGCCACGGCGTGGCCGCCACGGCCCAGCCGAATGTGCCCAGCGCGCTTCCCAGCGCCCCGCAGAACGTGACCATGGGAATGCCGGCAAGGCGGTACAGCCGCCGCAGGTTGGCCACGGCCAGCGCCCCCGCCACGAAGTGCAGCGTGACCATGCCCGCCACCCATTGCAGCGGCCAGCCGGTGCGTTCGACGACGGCATGCAGGAATACTGGCGGCCCATAGAAGCCCATTCCCCAGCCGTAGATGGCCATGACGAAACTTGCCGCCAGCACCTGGCGTCCGGCGAAGGGGGTCGAGTGTCGGGTCATGCTGCCTCGGGTTGATGTCGCGCGAACCGCAGTATGGGTTGGCCAGCTCCCGCTTGCTTCATGCCTGGCCGAAGCATGGAAGGCGCCGTCCGAGACCGGATTTCCTGCTCAATTTTTGATCACGGCGTCCAGGAGACGCCATCATCGGGCGAGGCCCGCGCGCGCTTGCCGCGCCGCTGATTTACGCTGTACGGACCTGCCAGCAGGCTGGAAAACGGGGTTGGGAAACCGTATTTCGGGCCGGACATCCCCCGGATCCAGGCCATGGCGCCCTGTGGATAACCACTGGGAGGCAAGCTTGTGCACAGTATGTGGACCCGGGTTGAACAAGCTTGCTTTTCGGCCATGGTCCGAAATGTTGTCCAACTTCGGCTCTCCAGCCAAACAGACCTAGTGCACAGCCTAAAAGCTTCGCAAGCGTATGAAATAAAATCCCTTTTCAGGGTTAAGGTAGTTATCCACAGCCCTTATTAATCATTAGTCTTTATATAAAGAACACTATAAGGAAAAACATCAAACATGCCAGCCACCAGCCGTTCGCGCTGCAAAATCCAGCCATGCGCATTCTGTTGATCGAAGACGAAGCCGAACTCGCCCGCTGGCTATCGCGCAGCCTTGCCCGCCATGCCGGGTTCGTGGTCGAATGGGCCGATGACGGCCTGCTGGCCGAACGCCGCCTGGCCGTGGAAGAGTTCGATGCCATCATCCTGGACCTCGGCCTGCCCGGCATGGACGGCCATACCCTGTTGACCCGCATCCGCGCCCGCGACGACCGTACGCCAGTCCTAGTCCTGACCGCGCGCGATTCGCTGGCCGAAAGAGTGGGTACCCTGCACCAGGGCGCCGACGACTTCCTGCCCAAGCCTTTCGTGCTGGAGGAGCTCGAAGCCCGCCTGACCGCACTGATCCGCCGCAGCCGCGGACGGGAACATCCCCGCCTGACGCTGGGCGACCTGGCACTGGATACCGCGTCACAGCGATTCACCGTCAAAGGGCAGCCGCTGGCGCTTTCGCCCCGGGAACATGCGGTGCTGCGCGCCCTGATCCAGCGCAGCGGCGAACCGTTGAACAAGCAACAGATCCTCGATCGCATCCAGTCCAGCGACAGCGATGTCAACCTGGAGGCCATCGAGGTCCTGGTCCATCGGCTGCGCAAGAAGCTGGCCGACACCGGCGTACAGATCGTCACCATGCGCGGCATGGGCTATTGCCTGGAGAACGCTGTTGACAACCCGTAGGCAGGAAAAAACCCGCCATCGCACGCTGAAGACGGTGTTGCTGTGGTGGCTGATTCCCGCGCTGGTTTTCGTCATGACCGGAGCCTTGTGGCTGTCCAACCAGCAACTGCGCAACCAGGTCGACATCGCCTACGACCGCTCGCTTTCCGGAGCGCTGCGATCCATCGACCACAACATATCCACAGCCAGCGGGGGACTGTCGCTCGAACAGCCCTACCTGATGCTGGAGTTCTTCGAACTGACCGCCAACGGCAACGTCTACTACCGGGTGGCGACCGAAGACGGCCTGGCCGAGATCGGCAACCCCCAGTTGCCGCTGCCGCCGCAGCCGCTGGTCTCCGGCCAGCCGCAGTTTTTCTACGCTGAGTACCTGGGCCAGCCGGTACGGGTGGCGGCGCTGGCGCGGCCGATGGATCCGCCGCTTTACAACGATAAAGGGGGACGTATAATCGTCCAGGTCGCCGAAAGCCTGGAGACCCGGCAGGACTTCCTGCATCGGGCGCTGGTGCGCTCGGTGGAACGCGACCTCGCGGTGGTGATGATCAGCGTGTTGGTGGTCATCTGGAGCGTTTTCATGGCGCTGCGGCCGCTCGAACGGTTGCGCGAGGAAGTTGCAAGCCGTTCTGCGGACGATCTAAGCCCCGTGAGCGCGTCGGAGATGCCAGGGGAGGTCCAGCCCCTCATCCACGCCGTAAACCTCCACATGGCCCGATTTACGGCCTTGGCGAGGGTGCAGCGGCAGTTCCTCGACGACGCGTCGCATCAATTGCGCACGCCGCTGTCGGTATTGCGGACCCAGACGGCCTATGCCTTGCGTGAAACAGACCCCCAGGAGGTCCGTACAGCCCTCCTGGCGATGCAGGACGGCCTGGACAGGGCGGTACGCACCACCAACCAGATGCTCGCGCTGGCGCGCGCCAAGGACGCCTCGCTGGCCGAGGGCGGCCTGCCGCTGGAAACGGTCGACCTGGCCGAGCTGGCCGACGGCGTCATCCGGGCCTTGTTGCCGGCTGCCCGGGCCAGGCAACTGGACCTGGGGCTGGATGTGCAGGCCGCGCCGGTCCGGGTACAGGCTGTCGAGTGGCTGTTGCGCGAGGCGCTGAGCAACCTGGTCGACAACGCCATCCGGTATACGGCGCGCGGCAGCGAAGTCACGGTCAAGGTCCATGCCGAGGGTGGCCATGCCTGGCTGGTAGTGGAAGACAACGGGCCCGGCATGTCGGCCGAGGACATTGCGCGCGCCAGCGTACGGTTCCGCCGGGGCGCAGCCGGCAAGAACAAGTCGGGGGCGGGCCTGGGGCTGGCCATTGTGCGGACCATCATCGAAATCCACGGCGGCCAGCTGGTGCTGGAAAACCGCCAGCCGCAGCCGGGTTTGCGCGCGGCACTGGTGTTTTCCCTAGGTTTCAAGGGAAATGCTGCGCTGCCGCACGAAATTGTGGTGATCTGAAAGGTTCCGGAAAGGCAGAGTTGGGTACGGTGCTCATCCGTTGGCCTGCGATCTGCGCGATCGTTCCATGGCCATCCATGTCCGCACGACATGCCAACAACGATCTCGGAGACCGCATCGATGCATACCCTGGCGAAATTCCGCGCGACTGCTGCCGCCCTGGCTGGCCTGTGCGCCCTGTTCATTGGCAACGCCGCCCATGCGGCCAGCGACGAGCCGCGTCGGCCCGAGTGCATTGCCCCGGCCCAGCCCGGCGGCGGCTTCGACCTGACCTGCCGGCTGGCTACCGAAGGCCTGAAGCAATCGGGCGCGCTCAAGGCGCCCATGCGCATCGTCTACATGCCTGGTGGCATTGGCGCCGTGGCCTACAACAACATCGTGGCCCAGCACCCGGGCGAGGCCGGCACCATCGTTGCCTTTTCCGGTGGTTCGCTGCTCAATCTGGCGCAAGGCAAGTTCGGCAAGTATTCGGTCGACGACGTGCGTTGGCTGGCCGGTATCGGCGCCGATTATGGCGTGGCCGTGGTCCGCAACGATTCGCCCTATACCGACCTCAAGGGCCTGATGGAGGCCTTCAAGCAGGATCCCACCAAGATCGTGCTGGGCGCCGGCGGCACCGTGGGCAGCCAGGACTGGATGAAAGCGGCGCTGACGGCCAAGGCGGCCGGCGTTGATTTCAAGAAAATGCGTTTCGTCGCGTTCGAAGGTGGCGGCGAGGCGGTGACCGCGCTGCGCGGCGGCCACATCCAGGCCTACATGGGCGACGCCGCCGAGGCTTTCACCATGCTCGAAGGCGGCGCGCCGATCCGTGTGCTGGCGGTCTTCAACAGCGAGCGCCTGCCGGGCAAGCTGAACAACGTGCCGACGGCCAAGGAGCAGGGCTACGACATCGTATGGCCGATCATCCGCGGTTTCTACGTCGGTCCCAAGGTCTCCGACAAGGACTACCAGTTTTGGGTCGACGCGTTCGACAAGACGATGACTTCGCCCGAATACGCCAAGCTGCGTGAACAGCAGGGGCTGTTCCCGTTCAGCAAGACCGGCAAGGACCTGGACGACTACGTCAAGCAGCAGGTCAAGAACTACGCCGAGCTGGCCGACAGCTTCGGCCTCATCAAGAAGTAAACCGATCGCGCGGCCGGCGGCATGCGCCGCCGCCGCGCATCTTCCCAACGGTGCGCACGCAATCGGGGCGGTCCGCGCCGTGTTCTCGAATTGGATACGGGATCATGAATGATCGAATGTTGGGCGTATTCGCCCTGATCCTGGCCGCCTTCATGACATGGGCGGGCTGGGACATCGAAGCGCCGTTTGCCTACGAACCTGTAGGGCCGCGCGCATTTCCGATGCTTGTCGCACTCATCATCGGCCTGTGCGGCCTGCGCCTGGCCTACAAGGGCGGCCACCAGGTCGAGACCAACTCCGCCGGCGCCAACGCGCGCATCGCCCTGATGGTCGCGTATGCGGCCGCCTATGCGTTCCTGTTCCAGTGGCTGGGGTTTGTCATCGCCACGGCGCTGATGACCGTCGCGGTCGGCCGCCTGTTCGGCGGCAACTGGATCAAGTGCGCCATCGGCGGCCTGATCATGGGCGTGCTGTTCTTCCTGTTGTTCGACAAAGTCCTGGACGTGGTGTTGCCGGCCGGGTTGCTGGAGGGTCTGCTATGAGCGGCATTCTCGATCATCTTGCCATCGGTTTCGGCGTTGCCTTCTCGCTGACCAACGTACTGGTCGCGGCCATCGGTTCGTTCTTCGGAACCATGGTGGGCGTGTTGCCCGGGCTTGGCCCGATCAACGGCGTGGCCATGCTGATCCCGATCGCATTCGCGATGAACCTGCCGCCCGAAACGGCGCTCATCCTGCTTGCGGCGGTGTACGTGGGCGCCGAATATGGCGGCCGCATCACCTCGATCCTGCTCAACGTGCCGGGCGAGGCCAGCGCCATCATGACCACGCTGGATGGTTATCCGCTGGCGCGCCAGGGCCTGGCCAACGTGGCGTTGTCGCTGTCGGCGTGGTCCGCCTTTTTCGGCGCCATCGTGTCGGTGACCGGCATCATCCTGCTGGCGCCGCTGCTGGCCAAATGGGCGCTTGCCTTCGGGCCGGCCGAATACTTCGTGCTGATGGTGTTCGCCTTTTGCTGCCTGACCAGCCTGCTCGGCAAGCAACCCGTCAAGGGCGTGCTGGCGGCGATGATAGGGTTGGGCATTTCGGTGGTCGGGGTCGATTCGAACTCGGGCGTATACCGCTATATCTTTGATTCGGTGCACCTGTCCGACGGCATAGATTTCGTTGTCGTGGTGATCGCGCTGTTCGCCGTCAGCGAGATGCTGGAGATGCTGGAGAAGGTCGTGGCCGGACACAGTATCGAGGTCAAGCCGAGCGGCCGGAAACTGTTCAACCTTAAAGAATTGTCGTTCACGTGGTGGAGCGTGGTGCGCAGTTCGCTGGTGGGCTTCGGCGTGGGCGTGCTGCCCGGAGCTGGCGCCAGCGTGGCGGCGGCCGTTGCCTATTCGCAGGAAAAGCGCATCATCGAGAGCAAGGATCCCGACGCCAAGTTCGGCAAGGGCGATATGCGCGGCCTGGTGGCGCCCGAATCGGCCGCCACCGCGTCGGCAATCGGTTCTTTCGTGCCCATGCTGACGCTGGGCGTGCCAGGCTCGGGCACCACCGCCGTGATGATGGGCGCGTTGACGCTCTACAACATCACGCCCGGTCCGGTGCTGTTCGACAGCAAGCCCGAACTGGTGTGGGGCCTGATTGCCTCGCTGTTCATCGCCAACGTCCTGCTGTTCATCATGAACGTGCCGATGGTGCGAGTGTTCTCGAAGGTGCTGGCCGTGCCGGCGTGGATGATGGTGCCCGGCATCCTGTGCATCAGCTACATCGGCGTCTATGCGATCAATGCCGGCACGTTCGACCTGCTGATGGTGGTGGCCATTGGCGCGCTGGGCTACTTCCTGCGCAAGTTCGGCGTACCGATGGCGCCGCTGGTGCTGGGCGTGGTGCTGGGCGACATGATGGAGCAGAACCTGCGCCGGGCGCTGTCCATCACCAATGGCGATCCCGTGGTGCTGTATTCGAGCCCGGTATCGATAGGCCTGTGGATCGCGGCTGCCGTAGTGGTGATCGTTCCGCAATTGATGCGCCGCCTGAGCGCGCGCCGCAGGCAAGCCGCTCAGTCGTAGTCGATCGGCCGATTGAAAAATGCCGCGGTTCGCACCGCGGCATTTTTCTTGGGCGCAAGCGGCGTCCTGGCGCGTTCAGACGTGGGCCAGACGCTCGATGGCGGCGTCCAGCGTAGCGTCCTGCTTGGCGAAACAAAAGCGCACCAGATGGTGGTTGGATTCGGGCGCGGCGGGATTCTGGTAGAACGCCGATACCGGGATCACGGTTACGCCATGGTCGATGGTGAGATGGCGCGCGAAATCGGCTTCGGCGTGCTTGGTGATCTCGCTGTAGTCGGCCAGCATGAAGAATGTGCCGGGGCTGGGCAGGGGGCGAAAACGCGTGTTGGCCAGGCCGGCCGCGAGGCGATCCCGCTTGGCCTGGTAGAACGCAGGCAGGTCCAGGTAGGGCTTGGGGTTGGCCATGTACTCGGCCAACGCGAATTGCATCGGCGAGGACACGGTGAACACCATGAACTGGTGGACCTTGCGCAGCTCGGCGCTGAGCTGGCGCGGCGCGCAGCAATAGCCGACTTTCCAGCCAGTGGTGTGATACGTCTTGCCAAATGACGCGATGACAAACGCATGTTCGGCCAGCAAAGGGCGGCGCGACAGGCTGGCGTGCGGCTTGCCGTCGAACACGATGTGTTCGTACACCTCATCGGACAACAACAGCACGCCCGTTTCGCGCACGATGGATTCCAGGGCGTCCAGGTCGCTTTCGTCGAGCACTGCGCCGGTCGGGTTGTGCGGGAAATTCAGCATGAGCAGCCGCGTGCGCGCGCCGATGGCGTCGCGTACGCGCTGCCAGTCGATGCGGTAGTACGGATCGTCGCGGGTGGGGGCGCGCAAGGGCACGGGCACGGCGGTGCCGCCGGCCAGGCGTATCGCCGGCAGGTACGAGTCGTAGCAGGGTTCGATCACCACGACTTCGTCGCCAGGGCCTACGGCCGCCAATACGGTGGCCATCAACGCTTCCGTGGCGCCGCTGGTTACGGTGATTTCGGTTTCCGGGTCGTAGGCATGGCCGTAGAGGGTCTTGACCTTGGCGGCGATAGCCTCGCGCAATGGCGCCACGCCAGGCATGTAGGGATACTGGTTGTGCCCGGCAGCCATGGCCTTGCCGACCAGGGCGCACAGTTCGGGGTCGGGATCGAAATCCGGGAAGCCCTGGCCCAGGTTGATGGCCTTGTGCTCGATGGCGAGCCGGCTCATGACAGTGAAAATCGTGGTGCCGACATCGGGCAGCTTGGATCGGATCATGGCAATGGTAGGAATGTGGACAAGCAATGGGAATGCGTTTCTCGTAAGTATCCCACTAACTCATCGCGTTCTTCGGCGCCCCGCCGGCGCCCGCGTGCGGGGCTTGCCGATGGACCGGTGGCCGCGGTCTTTTACGCGGTCGCCATGGCGGCCTCGGTTACTTGTGAGACAAGTGAAAAAAAAGCCACATAGGGGTAAACAACTATTTGTTCGCCTCGGAGGCGATGAGTATGCTGATCCTGCAGTTGATTCAAGCAGTGCGCAAACCCGGTTACTGTTGTAGATGGCAAGCCACAAACGCAACGTTGAAGCGGGTGCGTGTGCCCGCCGGTTGGTCAGTTGGTCAGCGTCCTTGATTCACTTGCATTTCTTTTTTTCGATATCAGGACGCTATAAAAAATGGCTCAAAAGGGCAAGGTCAAGTGGTTCAACGCCGACAAGGGTTATGGATTCATCACTCCGGACAGCGGCGGTACTGACGTATTCGCACATTTCTCGGCGATTCAAGGCCGCGGTTATCGCAGCCTGAACGAAGGTCAGGAAGTCGAGTTCGAAGTGAAGGATGGTCCGAAAGGACCTCAAGCGGCCGAAATTCGCCCGCTCTGAATCGGGAAATCCCGTTTTTCCCGCATACCAGGCCCAAGTGCCTGGTTACAACGCCCCAGGAACATAGCTTCTGGGGCGTTGTTGCTTCTGCCATCGCCGCACGGCATACAGTTAGTGCTTACTAACATCACTACGGGCTTGGATAACTTTGTGGATAAGCCTCCACCCGGCACCTGGGTCGGACAGGTTTGCGCGCGCCGACGCCGGACATGGTGCTGGAGTTTTACACAGCGAATGACATCGTTATTTCGCGCCACGGGTGGGACGATGGTGCGAGTCGCCCCGGGCAGCTTCTTTCGTTGATCTACGCTTGCCAGGGAAAATCTCCTGTAAATCCACGGTGTTACGCGATCAGATATGCATGCTGGGGTTTCCGGCGCAGATCCGGACGTCACGGTTTGGCGACCTCGGGCCCACCTCCATTACGGGTCGGGCCCGATTTGTTCACAAAGATATCCCCAATTTTCTTGCCCGTATCGAGACATATTCCAGGAGGATTCCTGATCGAAAAATCTGTGGATACTTCTGGGGATTGATCCCCAATTCAGCACGGTTGTGTACCGGCGCCATGGTTGTTCTTCGCCAGTGCCGGCATCGACGCCAGTCTCGAGGCGGTCATCAACCAACACGGGCGGATTCGACGGAGGGCATTGATGCGGCAACGGCACGCGTATCCCGATGTCCCGCCGGGCGATCGGGTTGTCCACAGGGGGCGGTGGATAAGATGGTGATGCAGACCGCACAAATTTCCGCGTCCACGTATGAATGTTGCCTTGGTGTTGCCAGTCTCAGGCGGGTCCTAGCCGAAAGTATTAAGCCGTTGGATGGTAACGTTTTCCCTGCGTGATCGATGCGGCTCGACGGACCAGAACGAGACACCGGTCTTATATTTCGGCTTCCCGGTGCTGGCAGTATTGAGTCGCGATGTTTCACGTGAAACGAAAATTGCCATTCGATGCCATGGCCCGTAGCCACCTGCTTTGATTACATGCTTCGTGGTGGGCATGCCGCTTGCGCGTATATCGGATTTGCCGGGCCGCCCGCTCAACGAGTCCAGGACATTCCGCAAGTCGGAGAAATCCTTGAGCCCAGCAACGGGCATGCGGCGTGTTGACGACGCCCGCGAGATTTCCTGGACGAGCCATCCCATTGGCCCTGCGTTTCGAGATCTTGTCCCGTGCGCGGGGGCCCGCGCAGCCCGGATATTCTGCCGGCACACGAAACGGGATGCGGATCGAGCCTGGAGATCGAATGTTGGGCGTAGCCGGCCGTGCGCGTGCAGCGGAGAAGGGACAGGCGTTGGCGAGCGCAGTGTACGGAGGAGTGCGGTACTGACCTGATCGGGATTATCCAAATCGTGGCAGCCGGGAAAGCCGGCTTGCTTCTGATCATTCCGACATGGTCGTTTGACGACAAAACTGCGCTTGTTTTGGCCTAGGGGTAGGGTAGGGGTAAAAACTTCGTTGTTTTTGGCTGCCCGGAACCGCGTGGCAGACAGTTCATGTTGCCGTTGTTTCACGTGAAACATCACGCTGACGGCTTGAGTGAGTCTGCCTCAATGCCGAATCAAGGAGTATTGTTTCACGTGGAACATGTAATCGCATTATTGAGGGTCGGAACAGGCGCCGCATGTTTCACGTGAAACATTGCTAGGCCTGGCGTTTTGGGCAGAGGCCGTGGCGCATAAGCCGCATAGATCGTACGGATTACAGGGCTTACGATGTTTCACGTGAAACGCCCAACGAGGTGCCACTATAATGGCCACGGAACGCTCTTTCATCTCTCCCCATCATGGATTTTCCCCGCGAATTTGATGTGATCGTCGTTGGTGGCGGTCACGCCGGTACGGAGGCAGCCCTGGCTGCAGCCCGCGCCGGCGCACAGACATTGCTGCTTACCCACAATATCGAGACCCTGGGCCAAATGTCCTGCAATCCTTCCATCGGGGGGATAGGCAAGGGTCATTTGGTCAAGGAAGTCGATGCGTTGGGCGGCGCGATGGCTATCGCCACCGACGAGGCAGGTATCCAATTCCGTATTCTCAACAGCTCCAAGGGGCCAGCGGTACGTGCCACGCGTGTCCAAGCCGACCGGGTGCTGTACCGAAACGCCATGCGTGCACGGCTCGAGAACCAGCCCAACCTCTGGCTGTTCCAGCAGGCGGTGGACGATCTGATGGTGCAGGGCGACCAGGTGGTGGGCGCCGTTACGCAGATCGGGTTGCGTTTTCGTGCCCGTACCGTGGTGCTGACGGCTGGGACCTTCCTCAACGGTTTGATTCACGTGGGGCTGCAGAACTATTCCGGAGGGCGGGCAGGGGATCCCCCCGCCAATTCCCTGGGCCAGCGGCTCAAGGAGCTGCAACTTCCGCAAGGCCGCCTGAAGACCGGCACGCCGCCGCGCATCGACGGACGCAGCATCAACTACAGTGTGTTGGAAGAGCAGCCCGGTGATCTTGATCCCGTGCCGGTGTTCTCGTTCCTGGGCAAGGCCTCCATGCACCCGCGCCAGCTGCCTTGCTGGATCACGCATACCAATGCCCGCACGCACGAAATCATCCGTGGCGGTCTGGACCGTTCGCCCATGTACAGTGGGGTCATCGAAGGAGTGGGGCCTCGTTACTGCCCATCCATCGAGGACAAGATCCATCGTTTTGCGGACAAGGCATCGCACCAGGTATTCCTGGAACCGGAAGGCCTGAATACCCATGAGATCTATCCGAACGGTGTTTCCACCAGCCTGCCTTTCGATGTGCAGTACGAGTTGATCCACTCCCTGCCCGGACTCGAGAACGCGCACATCCTGCGCCCGGGCTATGCCATCGAGTACGATTACTTCGACCCGCGCGCCCTGAAGTCCACGCTGGAGACCAAGGCGATTTCCGGGCTGTTCTTCGCCGGCCAGATCAACGGCACGACCGGCTATGAAGAGGCGGCGGCCCAAGGCCTGCTGGCCGGCGCCAATGCCGCCTTGCAGGCCCAGGGGAAAGAACCTTGGGTGCCGCGTCGCGATGAAGCCTATCTCGGCGTCCTGGTCGATGACCTGGTTACGCGCGGCGTGACCGAGCCTTATCGGATGTTCACGTCCCGTGCCGAATATCGGCTCAGCCTGCGCGAAGACAACGCCGATCTGCGCCTGACCGAAATCGGCCGCCGGCTCGGGCTGGTGGACGACGTGCGCTGGGATGCTTTCAGCCGCAAACGCGATGCCGTGGCCCAGGAAGTCGAACGGCTCAAATCCACGTGGGTGAACCCGCGCGTCCTGCCGGCGCATGCCGCCGAAGCCCTGCTGGGCAAGGCAATTGAGCGTGAGTACTCACTATCAGATCTGTTGAAACGTCCCAATGTTTCCTACGAGGCGTTGATGCAGGCCCGTACCGACGAGGGCGAGTTGCTGGCTGGTCCTGGCGTGCTCGAGGATGACGTGCTGGCCGAGCAGGTCGAAACCCAGGTCAAGTACGCCGGCTATATCGCGCGCCAGCAAGACGAAGTGCAGAAACACCTCTCGCACGAGCAGCAGCCCATCCCTGCGGATATCGATTACGACGCCGTCACCAGCCTGTCGTTCGAGGTACGCCAGAAGCTGAAGACGCATCGGCCCGAGACCATAGGGCAGGCCGCGCGCGTCTCCGGGGTGACGCCGGCTGCCATTTCCCTGTTGCTGATCCATCTCAAGCGCCTGCATTACGGCTCGCGCAAGCAAGCGGCATGAGCGCCGTTCCCGATATCCCCGGCGGCCCCGCGCAGCGGCTGGCCCAGGCCTGCGATGCGCTGCGATTGCCGGCCGACGCCGGCCAGCAGCAGAAGCTGCTGCGCTATATCGAGCAAATGCAGCGCTGGAACCGCACGTACAACCTGACTGCCATCCGGGACCCGGGGCAGATGCTCGTGCAGCACCTGTTCGACAGTCTGTCGGTCGTGGCGCCGCTGGAGCGTGGCCTGCCCGCCGCCGGGTCCGGCGCGCGCGTCAAGCTGTTCGACGTCGGCTCCGGCGGCGGCCTGCCCGGCGTGGTGCTGGCCATCATGCGCGCCCATTGGGACGTCACATGCGTGGACGCAGTCGAGAAGAAAACCGCATTCGTGCGGCAGATGGCCGGCGCGCTCGGACTGCCCAATCTGCAGGCCGCGCATACCCGTATCGAACAGCTCGAACCGGCGCAATGCGACGTGGTGATATCGCGTGCGTTCGCTTCGTTACAGGACTTCGCGAAGCTGGCCGGCCGCCACGTGCGCGAGGGTGGTACCCTCGTCGCCATGAAGGGCAAGGTGCCCGATGACGAAATCCAGGCGTTACAGCAACACGGCCACTGGACGGTCGAACGGATCGAACCGTTGGTGGTGCCGGCACTCGACGCGCAACGCTGCCTGATATGGATGCGACGCAGTCAAGGAAACATATGAAAAACATACCGCCCAGCAAGTCCGCCCGCGTGTTCTGCATCGCCAACCAGAAGGGCGGCGTCGGCAAGACCACCACCGCCATCAACCTTGCGGCTGGCCTGGCTACGCACAAGCAGCGGGTGCTGCTGGTCGATCTCGATCCGCAGGGCAACGCCACCATGGGCAGCGGCATCGACAAGAGTACGCTCGAATCCAACCTGTACCAGGTGCTCATCGGCGAGGCCGGTATCGAACAGACGCGCGTGCGTTCGGAGTCCGGCGGCTACGACGTATTGCCGGCCAACCGCGAACTGTCCGGCGCCGAGATCGACCTGGTGCAGATGGACGAGCGCGAGCGCCAGCTCAAGGCCGCCATCGACAAGATCGCCGGCGAATACGATTTCGTGCTGATCGATTGCCCGCCCACGCTGTCGCTGCTTACCCTTAACGGGCTGGCTGCCGCGCACGGCGTCATCATTCCGATGCAGTGCGAGTACTTTGCGCTCGAAGGCCTGTCCGACCTGGTAAACACCATCAAGCGCGTGCATCGCAATATCAACAACGAACTCCGTGTCATCGGTTTGTTGCGCGTGATGTTCGACCCGCGCATGACCTTGCAGCAGCAGGTGTCGGCCCAGCTCGAATCCCACTTCGGCGACAAGGTCTTCACCACGGTGGTGCCACGCAATGTGCGGTTGGCCGAGGCGCCCAGCTATGGCATGCCGGGCGTGGTGTATGACCGCGCGTCGCGCGGCGCGCAGGCCTATATTGCATTTGGCGCGGAAATGATAGAACGCGTCAAAGAGCTGGATTGAACCTCGATGCCAGCTGTGCTTGCTGTTCTGGCCGCCCACCCCGCTCCCGCAGCGGGAGGGGAGCTGGCGCGCCTGGAAGAGGCGGCGCTCAATGCCACCACGGTTCGCGAGCAGATGCTCTACGAAGGATGGCTGGTGCGTTGGGCGCCTTCGCGGGCCAAGCGCGCGCGCTGCGTCAATGTACTCGGGTTATCCACACGTCCGCTCGATGAGCGGCTGGCGTACTGTACCCGATGGTATGCGGGCCACGGGGTGCCGCTGATCGTGCGGTTGACCTCCATCGGCCCCGATTTTTCCCTGGATGCACAGCTGCATGAGCGCGGGTTCGTCGCGTTCGACCGTACCTGCGTCATGGCGGCGCCCGTCGTGCCGTTCACGGCGCAAGCGCCGTCCGGGCTGGTGTTCGAACGGACAACCCCCGGGCGGTTCGCACAGGAAGCAGGGCGCCTGCGTGGCCACGACGATGCGGCCACGGCCGAACACGCGGCGCGCCTGCAGGCGGCGCCGCTGGAAAACTTGCCGCTGCTGGTGCGCGACGCCAGCGGCGAATGTATCGCGGCAGGGCTGGCGGCATTCGATGCCGAGCTGGTCGGGCTGTTCGATATCGTTACCGCGCCGCAGCGGCGCCGCCAGGGTTGCGGCGCGGCGGTGCTGAAGTATTTGCTGGAGCAGGCCAGCCACGCCGGCGCGCGCCAGGCGTACCTGCAGGTCGAGCCGCAGAACACGGCCGCCCGAGCCTTGTATGCGCGTTTCGGCTTCGTGGATCGCTACACGTATTGGTATCGTTCAATGTCCGAAGCAACGCCCGTTTGAGCGGTCAACGGTCAACTGCTGAAGGGAAGAGGATTTATTCGCTATGGCTACCAAGAAGCCCAAGGGCTTGGGTCGAGGACTGGATGCCTTGCTGGGCGCGGACGTGCCCGCCATCGACAACATCGGCAAGGCCCCCGCGGCCGCGCCGGAGGGACCGCCGGCGACCCTGCCTGTGTCCAAGATGCGCGCCGGCAAATATCAGCCGCGCACGCGCATGGACGAAGGCGCGCTCAACGAACTGGCCGAGTCCATCCGCACCCAGGGCATCATGCAGCCCATCCTGGTGCGTGCGCTGGGCGCCGACGCGCCCGGCCAGTACGAAATCATCGCCGGCGAACGGCGCTTTCGCGCGGCGCAACTGGCCGGCCTGAAAGAAGTGCCGGTGCTGGTGCGCGAAGTCGCCGACGAGAACGCCGCGGTCATGGCGCTGATCGAGAACATCCAGCGCGAAGACCTCAATCCGCTCGAAGAGGCGCACGGCGTTCGCCGCCTGCTCGACGAGTTCGGCCTGACGCACGAGCAGGCCGCCCAGGCCATCGGCCGCTCGCGTTCGGCCACCAGCAACCTGCTGCGCCTGCTCAACCTGGCCGCGCCGGTGCAGACCATGCTGCTGGCGGGCGATGTCGACATGGGCCATGCCCGCGCCTTGCTGGCGGTCGATGCCGCCACGCAGATCCAGTTGGCCAACCAGGTCATCGCCAAGCGCCTGTCGGTACGCGAGGCCGAGAAGCTGGTCGCGCGGGCGCAAAAGGATGTCGACGCCGCGCCGCGCAAGAAGGGCAATGGCGCTTCGCGCGATGTCACGCGGCTCGAGGAAGCGCTGTCGGATCATCTCGGCACGCGCGTTGCGCTGAAGGTCGGGGCGCGTGAAAAAGGCCAGATCGTGATCGATTTCCATGGCTGGGAACATCTGAACTCGCTGCTGGAGCGCCAGGGCCTGTCCGGGGTAGTGGATGCCTGAGGCCCGGCTGCCGCGGATTGCTGTCCTGGCGACCGGCGGCACCATTGCCGGCGCGCAAACCGACGCGGCCAGCGGCGCTTACCGCGCCGGCTCGTACGGCGTCGGGCAGTTGCTGGCGGCCGTGCCTCAACTGGCCGGCCTGGCGCGCATCGGCGCCGAGCAGATCGCCAACGTCGGCAGCCAGAACATGAGCCATGCCGTCTGGCGGCAGCTCGCGCTGCGCGCCGCCGCGCTGTGCGACGATCCGGCGACCGACGGCATCGTCATTACCCATGGCACCGATACGCTGGAAGAGACCGCTTATTTCCTCAGCCTGGTATTGCCTGTGGATAAACCGGTGGTGCTGCTGGGCGCCATGCGCCCGGCCACCGCGTTGAGCGCCGACGGGCCGGTCAATCTATACAACGCGGTGGCGTTGGCCTGCCATCCGGCCGCACGCGGCCGCGGGCCGCTGGTCGTGATGAACGAGGATATCCATCTGGCCCGTCATGTGCAGAAAACGGCCGCCTCTGGCATCGCCGCGTTCGCTTCGCCCAATGCAGGCCGGGCCGGCGTCATGCAGGGCGGCCGGCCGGTGTTTCACGCCCGCGCCGAGCGCCAGGCCGCCGACGCGCTGCTCAGGCCGGACGAACTGCCGCAGCAGGCCTGGCCGCGGGTCGACATCGTGCATGCCTGTGTCGATCTCGACGGCGAGCTCATCGATTTCATGGCCGGGCGAGCCCAGGGCATCGTGCTGGCCGGCGTGGGCGACGGCAACGCCACCGACGCGGCCCTGCAGGCCCTGCAGCGGGCCTGCGCGCGGGGCGTTGCGGTGGTGCGGGCGTCGCGCACCGGCTCGGGCAGGGTGGGGCGCAATATCGAGATCGACGACGACGCCTGCGGCTTCATTGCCGCCGGCGACCTCAGCCCCCAGAAGGCCCGCGTGCTGCTTACCCTGGGCCTGTGCCAGACCCGCGATACCGCGCGCCTGCAGGCGTTGGTCGACAGCCGCTGAAACCGGGCGGCGCGTTGGCGCCCCTGTCGGCGGCTGGGCCGCCGATCCCGTTTCAACACCTTAATTTGACATTCAATTTGAATGTGTTCATAATCTCAAATTCTCCGCTGGAGGAGTGCCCGAGTGGTTAAAGGGGGCAGACTGTAAATCTGTTGGCCTTGCGCCTACGTTGGTTCGAATCCAACCTCCTCCACCAGAGACCCATGTTCCGGTCCAGTATGACGCCAGGATCGGCGCTTTGCGAGAGCAGCGCGCCCGTACCAGTTCCAGGCTCAGCAAGACGAAATCCAGGTGCGGTTCGGCCTGGATTTTGCAACGTAAGGCCAGGTGTCCTGGCTTGCCGCTGCGGGAATATGGAGGAGATGCAAGGTGAAAGGGTGGCCTGCGGGTGTAGCTCAATGGTAGAGCAGAAGCCTTCCAAGCTTACGACGAGGGTTCGATTCCCTTCACCCGCTCCAAGATTTGCCCATGTGGCTCAGTGGTAGAGCACTCCCTTGGTAAGGGAGAGGTCACGCGTTCGATCCGCGTCATGGGCACCATCGAATTCTAAGTTCTTCTTCAAGTCAGAAGCTTCAATCCAGGTCAGGAGTCAGCCATGGCAAAAGGCAAGTTTGAACGTACCAAGCCGCACGTGAACGTGGGTACGATTGGTCACGTTGACCACGGCAAAACGACGTTGACGGCGGCGATCACGACGGTGCTGTCGAACAAGTTCGGCGGCGAGGCTCGCGGCTACGACCAGATTGACGCGGCGCCGGAAGAGAAGGCGCGTGGGATCACGATCAACACCTCGCACGTTGAGTACGAGACGGAGACGCGTCACTACGCGCACGTTGATTGCCCGGGTCACGCTGACTACGTGAAGAACATGATCACGGGTGCTGCGCAGATGGACGGCGCGATCCTGGTGGTGTCGGCCGCAGACGGCCCGATGCCGCAGACGCGCGAGCACATTTTGCTGTCGCGCCAGGTTGGCGTGCCGTACATCATCGTGTTCCTGAACAAGGCGGACATGGTTGATGACGCGGAGCTGCTCGAGCTGGTGGAGATGGAAGTCCGCGAACTGCTGAGCAAGTACGATTTCCCGGGCGATGACACGCCGATCGTGAAGGGTTCGGCCAAGCTGGCGCTGGAAGGCGACAAGGGCGAACTGGGCGAGCAGGCGATTCTGTCGCTGGCGCAAGCGCTGGACACGTACATTCCGACGCCGGAGCGCGCGGTCGACGGTGCGTTCCTGATGCCGGTGGAAGACGTGTTCTCGATCTCGGGCCGTGGCACGGTGGTGACTGGCCGTATCGAGCGCGGCGTGGTGAAGGTTGGCGAGGAAATCGAAATCGTGGGTATCAAGCCGACGGTGAAGACGACCTGCACGGGCGTGGAGATGTTCCGCAAGCTGCTGGACCAGGGCCAGGCGGGCGACAACGTGGGTATCTTGCTGCGCGGCACCAAGCGTGAAGACGTCGAGCGTGGCCAGGTGCTGGCCAAGCCGGGTTCGATCAACCCGCACACGGACTTCACGGCCGAGGTGTACATTCTGTCCAAGGAAGAGGGCGGCCGTCACACGCCGTTCTTCAACGGCTATCGTCCGCAGTTCTACTTCCGCACGACGGACGTGACCGGCACGATCGACCTGCCGGCGGACAAGGAAATGGTGCTGCCGGGCGACAACGTGTCGATGACCGTCAAGCTGCTGGCCCCGATCGCCATGGAAGAAGGTCTGCGTTTCGCCATCCGTGAAGGCGGTCGTACCGTCGGCGCCGGCGTCGTCGCTAAGATCATCAAGTAAGGCGCGGTTTTCCCATGGATAGAGGGGCCGGATGGCCCTCTATCCATGTTTGCTGGAAAAGTAGTACTATGTATGGTTCCGCAAGGTGCCACGCGTAGCTTGAAAGTTTTAGGGGTATAGCTCAATTGGCAGAGCGTCGGTCTCCAAAACCGAAGGTTGTAGGTTCGATTCCTACTGCCCCTGCCACCCGCCGGAGAGTATCGCGAGTTGCGCATTCACGGCGGGCTCGTGTCGCAAAATGTCTAATACCAGCATAGAAACCGTTACCAGTACCGCTGACCGGATCAAGCTCGGGTTGGCGGTTCTCGTCGTTATTGCTGGCATCGTTGGGTTTTCCATGCTCGACGCGCAGCCCATGGTGGCGCGTATCGGCGTGTTTGTCGGCGGCCTGGTCGTCGCGGCGTTGCTTGCGTGGTTCAGCGAACCCGGCCGCCGTACCCTCAGCTTTGCCGGCGAGTCGTACAACGAAGTCAAGCGAGTCTCGTGGCCCACGCGCAAAGAGACGATCCAGATGACCGGTATCGTCTTCGCCTTCGTCGCGGTGATGGGTCTTCTGATGTGGGTGCTCGATAAAGGCATCGAGTGGGTTCTCTACGGCCTGTTGCTGGGCTGGAAATAAGGACGGCGCATGAGTAAACGTTGGTATGTCGTCCATGTGTATTCCGGCATGGAGAAAAGCGTACAAAAGGCTCTGAACGAGCGCATCGAGCGCGCGGAGCTGCAGACGTCTTTTGGCCGCATTCTTGTTCCCTCCGAAGAAGTCGTCGAGGTCAAGGGCGGACAGAAGTCGATCACCGAACGCCGCATTTTCCCCGGTTATGTCCTGGTCGAAATGGATCTGACCGACGAAACGTGGCATTTGGTGAAGAACACCAATCGTGTCACTGGTTTCCTGGGTGGTTTGGGCAACCGTCCGACGCCGATTTCCGAACGGGAAGTCGAGAAAATCCTCAACCAGATGGAAGAGGGTGTCGAAAAGCCCCGGCCCAAGATTCTGTTCGAAGTGGGCGAGATGGTGCGCGTCAAGGAAGGTCCGCTTGCTGACTTCAACGGCAACGTCGAAGAAGTCAACTACGAAAAGAGCAAGGTGCGTGTGTCGGTCACCATTTTTGGTCGCGCGACGCCCGTCGAACTCGATTTCAGCCAGGTCGAAAAGACCTGATTTTCAAACCCCGGGGAGCTCTGCGCATAGCCGCAGGGCGCTATAACCCGCAAGGAGCAAAGCATGGCGAAGAAGATCGTCGGCTTTATCAAGCTGCAAGTGCCGGCTGGTAAGGCAAACCCCTCCCCCCCGATTGGCCCGGCGCTGGGTCAGCGCGGCCTGAACATCATGGAATTCTGCAAGGCGTTCAACGCCAAGACCCAGGGCATGGAGCCCGGTCTGCCGATTCCGGTGGTGATCACCGCCTTCGCGGACAAGAGCTTCACCTTCATCATGAAGACCCCGCCCGCGACGGTCCTCATCAAGAAGGCGTCCGGCGTGCAAAAGGGTTCGGCCAAGCCGCATACCGACAAGGTCGGCACGCTGACGCGCGCCCAGGCTGAAGAAATCGCCAAGACCAAGCAGCCCGACCTGACCGCGGCCGATCTGGACGCCGCCGTCCGTACGATCGCTGGCAGCGCCCGCAGCATGGGCATCACGGTTGAGGGGGTTTAATCATGGCTAAATTGTCCAAGCGCGCCGCCGCCATTGCGCAGAAAATCGACCGTACCAAGCTGTACCCGGTCGGCGAAGCCCTGAATCTGGTCAAGGAAACCGCCACCGCCAAGTTCGATGAATCCATCGATGTGGCCGTCCAGCTGGGCATCGACCCCAAGAAGTCGGACCAACTGGTCCGTGGTTCGGTCGTGCTGCCCGCCGGTACCGGCAAGACGGTTCGCGTTGCCGTGTTCGCCCAAGGCGAAAAGGCTGACGCCGCCCGTGCCGCCGGCGCCGACATCGTCGGCCTGGACGACCTGGCCGAGCAGATCAAGGCTGGCCAGATGGACTTCGACGTGGTCATCGCCTCGCCCGACACGATGCGTGTCGTGGGTGCCCTGGGCCAGGTGCTGGGTCCCCGTGGCCTGATGCCGAACCCCAAGGTCGGTACCGTGACGCCCGACGTGGCCACCGCCGTGAAGAACGCCAAGGCCGGTCAGATCCAATACCGTACCGACAAGGCTGGCATCATTCACGCCACCATCGGCCGCGCCTCGTTCGGCGTGGAACAACTGCAAAACAACCTGGCCGCCCTGGTCGACGCCCTGCAAAAGGCTCGTCCCGCCGCTGCCAAGGGTATTTACCTGCGCAAGCTGGCCGTTTCGTCCACGATGGGCGGCGGTGCTCGCGTGGAAATTGCTTCGCTGTCGGCCAACTAACAGGCCGCTGGCACATAGAACTTTGGGCCGCATCCGGACTTGTCCGGATGCAGCTGTCAAAGACCGCTGGAGCGCTAGCCGGTTGTTTGGCGAATGCTTAATCCCGAAGCTGGTTCAGTTCGGATCCAGCGTAGACGGCGTCCCCAGGAAGATTTCTTTACCCGAAGAACTCAACCAGGCGCCGCATTCGGTTGACGCGCAAGGCTAGCGCCCCAAGCGTCTTTTGATGGAGTGTTCAAACCGTGAGTCTCAATCGCCAAGAGAAAGCGGTGGTAATCGAGGAAGTCTCGGCACAAGTGGCCAAGGCGCAATCGATTGTTATCGCCGAGTACCGTGGTCTGGACGTCGCCTCTGTCACCGTACTGCGCAAAACTGCGCGTGAATCGGGCGTTTACCTGCGTGTTCTGAAGAACACGCTGGTCCGTCGTGCGGTTGCTGGCACGGCTTTCGAGCCGCTGTCCGAGCAACTCACCGGTCCGCTGATCTATGGTATCAGCGCTGATCCGGTCGCCGCGGCCAAGGTTCTCGCTGGTTTCGCAAAAAGCAACGACAAGCTGGTCATCAAGGCGGGCTCGCTGCCCAACAGCCTGCTGACCCAGGATGGCGTCAAGGCCCTGGCCACGATGCCCTCCCGCGAGGAGTTGCTCTCGAAACTGCTGGGCACCATGCAAGCCCCGATCGCGCAATTCGTGCGTACGCTCAACGAAGTTCCGACCAAGTTCGCCCGCGGCCTCGCTGCCGTGCGCGATCAGAAAGCGGCGGCCTGATCAGGCTCCGCGTCCGGAATTCGCTGAACGACAAAGCGACACCCAACCCTGGCATTACCCAATTTTGGAGTTCTAAACAAAATGGCACTTAGCAAAGCTGAAATCCTTGACGCCATCGCTGGCATGTCCGTGCTCGAGCTGTCCGAGCTGATCAAGGAAATGGAAGAAAAGTTTGGCGTGTCGGCTGCTGCCGCCGCCGTGGCCGTGGCCGCCCCGGCCGCTGGTGGCGCTGGCGCCGCTGCTGCTGAAGAGCAGACCGAGTTCACCGTTGTGCTGCTGGAAGCCGGCGCGAACAAGGTCAGCGTCATCAAGGCCGTGCGCGAGCTGACCGGTCTGGGTCTGAAGGAAGCCAAGGACCTGGTTGACGGCGCTCCGAAGCCCGTCAAGGAAGCGTTGCCCAAGGCTGACGCCGAAGCCGCCAAGAAGAAGCTGGAAGAAGCTGGCGCCAAGGTCGAAGTCAAGTAAGACCTCGCGTCGACGCCCGGGGACAGCGCTCTTAGCCGTCCCCGGGTTTTTGCGTTTCCAGGAAACCCCTACTGATGGGTCGAGTTCAGCAGGGTTTCCTGGAGTCGTATCACCTGGGGCCGTGGTTTACGGTCCATGCAACCTCGAGTCGGAGTGCTCATGCCTTACTCGTACACCGAAAAAAAGCGCATCCGCAAAAGCTTTGCCAAACGTGAGGACGTTCAAAACGTTCCCTTCCTGTTGGCGACACAGCTTCAATCCTACCTAACTTTCCTGCAAGCCGACACCGCGACCTCGGATCGCGTCAATGAAGGTCTGCAGGCGGCGTTCTCGTCGATTTTTCCGATTGTCAGCCATAACGGAATGGCGCGCTTGGAGTTCGTCAGCTATGCGCTGGGCGAGCCGGTGTTTGATGTCAAGGAATGTCAGCAGCGCGGCCTGACCTATGCGTCGCCGCTGCGCGCCAAGGTGCGCCTGGTGCTGCTGGACCGCGAAGTCAGCAAGCCGACCATCAAGGAAGTCAAGGAGCAGGAAGTCTACATGGGCGAAATTCCGCTCATGACCGGCACCGGCTCGTTCGTCATCAACGGCACCGAGCGCGTCATCGTCTCGCAGCTGCATCGTTCGCCGGGCGTGTTCTTCGAGCACGACCGCGGCAAGACGCACAGCTCGGGCAAGCTGCTGTTTTCGGCCCGCGTGATTCCCTACCGCGGCTCGTGGCTGGACTTCGAATTCGATCCCAAGGACGTGCTGTTCTTCCGCGTGGACCGTCGCCGCAAGATGCCGGTGACGATCCTGCTGAAGGCCATCGGCATGACGCCCGAATCGATCCTCGCGCACTTCTTCGATTTCGACAACTTCGAACTCAAGAGCGAAGGCGGCATGATGGAATTCGTCGCCGAACGCTGGAAGGGCGAGATGGCGCGCTTTGACATCGCCGACCGCGACGGCAAGGTGATCGTCGAGAAGGACAAGCGTATCAACGCCAAGCACCTGCGCGACCTGGCTGCCGGCGGCATCCAGCGCGTGTCGGTGCCCGAGGATTTCCTGTACGGCCGCGTGCTGGCCAAGAACATCGTCGATCCCGACACCGGCGAAGTCGTGGCGCATGCCAACGACGAGATCACCGAAAGCGTGCTCAACGCGATGCGCGCCGCCAACGTGCGCGACATCCAGACGCTGTACACCAACGACCTGGATCGCGGTCCCTACATTTCGCAGACGCTGCGCGCCGACGAAACCGCCGACCAGATGGCCGCGCGCGTGGCGATCTACCGCATGATGCGTCCTGGCGAACCGCCCGCCGAAGAAGCGGTGGAAGCGCTGTTCCAGCGTCTGTTCTACAGCGAAGAGACGTACGACCTGTCGCGCGTGGGCCGCATGAAGGTCAACAGCCGCCTGGGTCGCGGCGACGACAGCACCGGTCCGATGACGCTGACCAACGAGGACATCCTCGAAACCATCAAGGTGCTGGTCGAGCTGCGCAACGGCCGTGGCCAGATCGATGACATCGATCACCTGGGCAACCGCCGCGTGCGTTGTGTCGGCGAACTGGCCGAGAACCAGTTCCGCGCTGGCCTGGTGCGTGTCGAGCGCGCCGTCAAGGAGCGTCTGGGCCAGGCCGAGACCGAAAACCTGATGCCGCACGACCTGATCAACTCCAAGCCGATCTCGGCCGCCATCAAGGAGTTCTTCGGTTCGAGCCAGCTGTCGCAGTTCATGGACCAGACCAACCCGCTGTCGGAAATCACGCACAAGCGTCGCGTTTCCGCACTGGGCCCGGGCGGCCTGACGCGCGAACGCGCCGGCTTTGAAGTGCGCGACGTGCACCCGACCCACTACGGCCGCGTCTGCCCGATCGAAACGCCGGAAGGCCCGAACATCGGCCTGATCAACTCGATGGCGCTGTACGCGCGCCTGAACGAGTACGGCTTCCTGGAAACCCCGTATCGCAAGATCATCGACGGCAAGGTCAGCGACCAGATCGACTACCTGTCGGCCATCGAGGAAAGCCACTACGTGATCGCGCAGGCCAACGCCGCGCTCGATGACGAAGGCCGTTTCGTCGACGACCTGGTGGCTTGCCGCGAAGCGGGCGAAACCATGCTGACCGCGCCGGGCAACGTGCACTACATGGACGTGGCGCCGTCGCAGATCGTGTCGGTCGCGGCGTCGCTGATCCCGTTCCTCGAGCACGACGACGCCAACCGTGCACTGATGGGCGCCAACATGCAGCGCCAGGCCGTGCCTTGCCTGCGTCCGGAAAAGCCGCTGGTCGGCACCGGCGTCGAGCGCACCGTTGCGGTCGACTCGGGCACGACCGTGCAGGCGCTGCGTGGCGGCGTGGTTGACCACGTCGACGCCGACCGCGTCGTGATCCGCGTCAACGACGAAGAGAACGTCGCTGGCGAAGTGGGCGTGGACATCTACAACCTGATCAAGTACACGCGTTCCAACCAGAACACGAACATCAACCAGCGTCCCATCGTGGCCCGCGGCGACAAGGTCGCCAAGGGTGACGTGCTGGCCGACGGCGCGTCCACCGACCTCGGTGAACTCGCGCTGGGCCAGAACATGCTGATCGCGTTCATGCCCTGGAACGGCTACAACTTCGAAGACTCGATCCTGATCTCCGAACGCGTCGTGGCCGACGATCGCTACACCTCGATCCACATCGAAGAGCTGACCGTGGTCGCTCGCGATACGAAGCTGGGACCCGAGGAAATCACGCGCGACATCAGCAACCTGGCTGAAACGCAGCTCAACCGCCTGGATGACTCCGGCATCGTCTACATTGGCGCGGAAGTCAGCGCCGACGACGTGCTGGTGGGCAAGGTAACGCCGAAGGGCGAAACCCAGCTCACGCCGGAAGAAAAGCTGCTGCGCGCCATCTTCGGCGAAAAGGCGTCCGACGTTAAGGACACCTCGCTGCGCGTGTCCTCGGGCATGACCGGCACGGTGATCGACGTCCAGGTGTTCACGCGCGAAGGCATCGTGCGCGACAAGCGCGCCCAGTCCATCATCGACGATGAACTGCGCCGTTATCGCCAGGACCTCAACGACCAGCTGCGCATCGTCGAAAACGACCAGTTCGACCGTATCGAGAAGATGCTGGTCGGCAAGGCCGTCAATGGCGGCCCGCGCAAGCTGGCCAAGGGCGCCACCTTGACCAAGGCCTACCTGGCCGACCTGGATCGCTGGCAGTGGTTCGACATCCGCCTGGCCGACGAACAGCACGCTGTCGTGCTGGAGCAGGCCAAGGAATCGCTCGAGCAGAAGCGCCACCAGTTCGACCTGGCCTTCGAAGAGAAGCGCAAGAAGCTGACGCAGGGCGACGAACTGCCGCCGGGCGTGCTGAAGATGATCAAGGTCTACCTGGCCGTCAAGCGCCGCCTGCAGCCGGGCGACAAGATGGCCGGCCGTCACGGCAACAAGGGCGTGGTTTCGCGCATTACGCCAGTCGAGGACATGCCCCACATGGCCGACGGCACTCCCGCCGACATCGTTCTGAACCCGCTGGGCGTGCCCTCGCGGATGAACGTCGGCCAGGTGCTGGAAGTCCATCTGGGCTGGGCCGCCAAGGGCGTGGGCTACCGCATCGCCGACATGCTGCGCGACGAGCGCACGGCGCAGGCCAAGAGCGTACGCGGCTACCTGGAGAAGGTGTACAACACCACGGGCAGCAGCGCGCATATCGACAGCCTGACCGACGAGGAAGTGCTGGAACTGGCCAACAACCTGAAGAAGGGTGTGCCGTTTGCCACGCCGGTGTTCGACGGTGCGACCGAAGAAGAAATCGGCAAGATGCTGGAACTGGCCTATCCCGACGACGTCGCCGCGCGCATGCGCCTGACGGCGTCGCGTTCGCAGGCATGGCTGTATGACGGCCGTACCGGCGAGCAGTTCGAGCGTCCGGTCACGATCGGCTACATGCACTACCTGAAACTGCACCACTTGGTGGACGACAAGATGCACGCGCGTTCCACCGGCCCGTACTCGCTGGTTACCCAGCAGCCGTTGGGCGGCAAGGCGCAGTTCGGCGGCCAGCGTTTCGGGGAAATGGAAGTGTGGGCGCTGGAAGCCTACGGTGCCTCCTACACCCTGCAGGAAATGCTGACGGTGAAGTCCGACGACATCACCGGCCGCACGAAGGTTTACGAAAACATCGTCAAGGGCGACCACGTCATCGATGCCGGCATGCCGGAATCGTTCAACGTGCTGGTCAAGGAAATTCGCTCGCTGGCCCTGGACATGGATTTGGAGCGTAACTGATGAAAGCGCTACTCGACCTCTTCAAGCAAGTCTCGCAAGACGAGCAGTTCGATGCCATCAAGATCGGCATCGCCTCACCCGAGAAGATCCGTTCGTGGTCTTTCGGCGAAGTTCGCAAGCCCGAGACGATCAACTACCGTACGTTCAAGCCCGAGCGTGACGGCCTGTTCTGCGCCAAGATCTTCGGTCCCATCAAGGACTACGAATGCTTGTGTGGCAAGTACAAGCGCCTGAAGCATCGTGGCGTGATCTGCGAAAAGTGCGGCGTGGAAGTCACCGTCGCCAAGGTGCGCCGCGAGCGCATGGGCCATATCGAACTGGCCAGCCCGGTTGCGCACATCTGGTTCCTCAAGAGCCTGCCGTCGCGCCTGGGCATGGTGCTCGACATGACGCTGCGCGACATCGAGCGCGTGCTGTACTTCGAAGCCTGGTGCGTGATCGAGCCCGGCATGACGCCGCTCAAGCGCGGCCAGATTATGTCCGATGACGACTTCCTGGCCAAGACCGAAGAGTACGGCGACGACTTCCGTGCCCTGATGGGCGCCGAGGCCGTGCGCGAACTGCTGCGCACCATCGACATCGATCGCGAAGTCGAGACGCTGCGCGGCGAGCTCAAGGCCACCAGCTCGGAAGCCAAGATCAAGAAGATCTCCAAGCGCCTGAAGGTGCTGGAAGGCTTCCAGAAGTCCGGCATCAAGGCCGAATGGATGGTCATGGAAGTGCTGCCCGTGCTGCCGCCGGACCTGCGTCCGCTGGTGCCGCTGGACGGCGGCCGCTTCGCGACCTCCGACCTGAACGACCTGTACCGCCGCGTCATCAACCGCAACAACCGCCTCAAGCGCCTGCTCGAACTGAAGGCGCCCGAGATCATTCTGCGCAACGAAAAGCGCATGCTGCAGGAAGCCGTCGACTCGCTGCTCGACAACGGCCGCCGCGGCAAGGCCATGACCGGCGCCAACAAGCGCCAGCTCAAGTCGCTGGCCGACATGATCAAGGGCAAGAGCGGTCGTTTCCGCCAGAACCTGCTGGGCAAGCGCGTCGACTACTCGGGCCGTTCGGTCATCGTGGTGGGCCCGCAGCTCAAGCTGCACCAGTGCGGCCTGCCCAAGCTGATGGCGCTCGAGCTGTTCAAGCCGTTCATCTTCAATCGCCTGGAGATGATGGGCCTGGCCACGACCATCAAGGCTGCCAAGAAGCTGGTCGAGAGCCAGGAACCGGTGGTGTGGGACATCCTCGAAGAGGTGATCCGCGAGCACCCGGTCATGCTCAACCGTGCGCCGACGCTGCACCGCCTGGGCATCCAGGCGTTCGAGCCGGTGCTGATCGAAGGCAAGGCCATCCAGCTGCACCCGCTGGTCTGCGCCGCCTTCAACGCCGACTTCGACGGCGACCAGATGGCCGTGCACGTGCCGCTGTCGCTCGAAGCGCAGCTCGAAGCGCGTACGCTGATGCTGGCCTCGAACAACGTATTGTTCCCGGCTAACGGCGAGCCGTCCATCGTGCCGTCGCAGGATATCGTGCTGGGCCTGTACTACACGACCCGCGAACGCATCAACGGCAAGGGCGAAGGCATTTTCTTTGCCGACGTGTCGGAAGTGCAGCGCGCCTATGACAACGGCGAAGTCGAACTGCAGACCCGCATCACCGTACGCCTGACCGAGTACGAGCGCGACGAGCAGGGCGAGTGGCAGCCGGTCAAGCACCGCCATGAAACGACGGTCGGCCGTGCGCTGCTGTCCGAGATCCTGCCCAAGGGCCTGCCCTTCACGGTGCTGAACAAGGCCCTGAAGAAGAAAGAGATCTCGCGCCTGATCAACCAGTCGTTCCGCCGTTGCGGCCTGCGCGACACGGTGATTTTTGCCGACAAGCTGATGCAGTCGGGCTTCCGCCTGGCCACGCGCGGCGGCATCTCGATCGCCATGGAAGACATGCTGATCCCGAAGGCCAAGGAAGGCATCCTGGCCGAGGCCAGCCGCGAGGTCAAGGAAATCGACAAGCAATACTCGTCGGGTCTGGTGACCTCGCAAGAGCGCTACAACAACGTGGTCGATATCTGGGGCAAGGCCGGCGACAAGGTCGGCAAGGCGATGATGGAGCAACTGGCCACCGAGCCGGTCGTCAACCGTCATGGCGAGGAAGTGCGCCAGGAATCGTTCAACTCGATCTACATGATGGCCGACTCGGGCGCCCGTGGTTCGGCCGCCCAGATTCGCCAGCTGGCCGGCATGCGCGGCCTGATGGCCAAGCCGGACGGCTCGATCATCGAGACCCCGATTACCGCCAACTTCCGCGAAGGCCTGAACGTACTGCAGTACTTCATCTCGACGCACGGCGCGCGCAAGGGCTTGGCCGATACCGCGCTGAAGACCGCGAACTCGGGCTACCTGACGCGCCGCCTGGTCGACGTGACCCAGGATCTGGTGATCACCGAAGACGATTGCGGCACCAGCCATGGCTACGCGATGAAGGCCCTGGTCGAGGGCGGTGAAGTCATCGAACCGCTGCGCGACCGTATTCTCGGCCGCGTGGCCGCGATCGACGTCGTCAACCCCGACACGCAGGAAACGGCCATCGCGGCTGGCACCCTGCTCGACGAAGACCTGGTCGACCTGATCGACCGCCTGGGCGTGGACGAAGTCAAGGTCCGCACGCCGCTGACGTGCGAAACGCGTCACGGCCTGTGCGCGCATTGCTATGGCCGCGATCTGGGCCGCGGTTCGCACGTCAACGTGGGCGAGGCCGTCGGCGTCATCGCCGCGCAATCGATCGGCGAACCGGGCACGCAGCTCACCATGCGGACGTTCCACATCGGTGGCGCCGCCTCGCGTTCGGCCCTGGCCAGCGCCGTGGAAACCAAGTCCAACGGCACGGTCGGCTTCGCCAGCACGATGCGCTATGTCACCAACGCCAAGGGCGAGCGTGTGGCGATTTCGCGTTCCGGCGAACTGGCCATCTTCGACGACAACGGCCGCGAGCGCGAGCGCCACAAGATCCCTTATGGCGCCACCGTCCTGGTTGGCGACGGCGAAGCGGTCAAGGCCGGCACCCGTCTGGCCAGCTGGGATCCGCTGACCCGTCCGATCGTGTCCGAGTACAGCGGCGCGGTGCGCTTCGAGAACATCGAAGAAGGCGTTACCGTTGCCAAGCAGGTCGACGAAGTCACCGGCCTGTCGACGCTGGTCGTGATCACGCCCAAGACGCGCGGCGGCAAGATCGTCATGCGTCCGCAGATCAAGCTGGTCAACGAGAACGGTGAAGACGTCAAGATCGCCGGCACCGATCACTCGGTGAACATCTCGTTCCCGGTGGGTGCGCTGATCACCGTGCGCGACGGCCAGCAGGTTGCCGTGGGCGAGGTCCTGGCGCGTATTCCGCAGGAATCGCAGAAGACCCGCGACATCACCGGCGGTCTGCCGCGCGTGGCCGAGCTGTTCGAAGCCCGTTCGCCCAAGGATGCCGGCATGCTGGCCGAAGTCACGGGTACGGTATCGTTCGGCAAGGACACCAAGGGCAAGCAGCGCCTGGTCATCACCGACCTGGAAGGCGTCAGCCACGAGTTCCTGATCCTGAAGGAAAAGCAGGTTCTGGTGCACGACGGCCAGGTGGTGAACAAGGGCGAAATGATCGTCGACGGCCCGGCCGATCCGCACGACATCCTGCGCCTGCAGGGCATCGAGAAGCTGGCGACCTACATCGTCGACGAAGTGCAGGACGTCTACCGTCTGCAGGGCGTGAAGATCAACGACAAGCACATTGAAGTGATCGTCCGCCAGATGCTGCGCCGCGTGAACATCGTCGATCCGGGTGACACCGAGTTCATCCCGGGCGAGCAGGTCGAGCGTTCGGAACTGCTCAACGAGAACGATCGCGTGGTCGCCGAGGACAAGCGTCCGGCTTCGTACGACAACGTGCTGCTGGGTATTACCAAGGCCTCGCTGTCGACCGATTCGTTCATCTCGGCGGCGTCGTTCCAGGAAACGACCCGCGTGCTGACCGAAGCGGCGATCATGGGCAAGCGCGACGACCTGCGCGGGCTGAAGGAAAACGTGATCGTCGGCCGTCTCATCCCGGCTGGTACTGGCCTGGCGTATCACATTGCCCGCAAGGACAAGGAAGCGCTGGAAGCCGCCGAGCGCGAAGCCGCCCGGCAGCTGGCCAACCCGTTCGAGGATGCGCCGGTTACGGTCGGCGGCGAACCGGAGGCTCCGGCCGCCGATACGCCGTCGGACGACTCGGCCGAGTGATGCCGTACTGACTGGAAGGCGCGCCCCGCGAGGGGCGTGGCCCGACAGCCAAAAAAAGGCCGCTGATGCATATCAGCGGCCTTTTGCTTGACGCTGCTGCGATTGCGGTCAGGTGCCGGCTTTCGATTGCGCGGCCCGAAAGACCGGGCCCCAGGCGGGATGTCCGGCTTCGTTGGGCGCCAGCGTGAAACTGGAGTCCAGGTGCAGTATGCGCACGAATGCGTCTTCGCACAGCTGGGTGTAATTGCTCACGCAGTAGCTGAATGCCTGCAGCTTGAACGCTTCGATACGCACTGCTTTCGGCGCGGCCGCCAGTTCATCGGAGCGCGCGACGCGGCGGATGACCTCGCCATAATGGCCTGCGCCATATTCCGTACGCACTTCGGCCAGGGCCTGCAGCGCGGCGGGGGTGGTGGGGGCCTCGGCAGCGGGCTGGGACAGGTTGGCGCAGCCGCTTAGCGCGAGCACGGCCAGGGAAAGACTGGACAGGAAAGGGCGGAGGATTATGGGCATGATGGACGAGGGCAGGAAACGGGGTTCGAAGTTGGTATATCCTTGCGCCGCGGGCATATTCGTAAAATCCGGCCAAGTAGCCTGGATAATATCCATAAGGCGGCCCGCAAGGATGGGTGTGCCCTACGAAGTGCGTCGAGACGACAACATGTTTGTCGAAACGTAAGGATAGCCGCGCTTTCAGCATCACAAGCACAATATCCGGTTATCGCTGCCGTTTTTTGCTTTTGTTATAGAACTATGCCTCTTTCCGCCGCTTCCCAGCATCCCCGCAGTCCTTTTGCAGGCGCCGCGCCTCTCGCGCATCGCCCGTTGAGCGCTATTGCGGCCACCGCTGCCGGAGGCGTGCCGCAAGCCCGCATCAAGCGCCTGCTGGGCGAGCTGGTGCCGCAGCTGGCCAGCGTGCATGAGCAGGGACATATCTGCGGCGACATCACCGTCGATTCGGTGGGGCTGGATGAAAGCGGGCGCGCGCATCTGCTGGCGCTCAATGGGGCGGCCCAGGGCGAAGCCGCGCTGCCCGCGCCGGGATACGCGCCATTTGAGCTTTATGTGGAGGATCCTGCCTGGCCGCGCGGTCCTTGGACCGACATCTACGCATTGAGCGCCGTGGCGCATTCGCTCATTACCGGCCGCCGCCCGCCTGCGGCGCCGGAGCGCTCGGTCAACGACGGCTATCAGCCGCTCGCGCAGCGCGATCTGCCCAAGTATGACAACGATTTCCTGCGCGCCATCGATGCCGGCCTGGCCGTGCGGCCGCAGGCGCGGCCGCACACGCTCGAGGCCTTTGTCGACTCGCTCAAGTTCCCCGAGCCGGAGCCGCCCGCCGAGGCCATGGCGCCCCTGCCCAGCGAACCGCCGCCACGCGACGAGGTGCGCGACGAAGAGCCGGTACGGCAGCGTCCGGCGGTGCGCAGCATTCTGTTCGCGATCTTGCTGGCGTTGGCGGCGCTGGGCGTGGCTGTCTATTGGTGGCAGCGCCTGACCGGCACGCCCAGCGGCGTGATCACGAGTTCCGAACGCGTGACGACGCCCGGCGCCACTGCCACGCCATCAGACTCCCGCGAGGCTGAGCGGCCGGCCGCCGGCGCCGCGCCGCCGCAGGGCGGCGACGCCGGCAGCGCCGATACATCTGCGCCGCCGGCGCAGGCGCAGGCTGGTCCGGACGCCGCTCCCGCGCCCGATGTTGCGCCGGAGGGCGCTGCAACAGACGCGCAGGCCGAGTCCGAGGCCGCCGCGACGCCGGCACCGGCCGCTGCCCGCGTGACGGTACGCATCAACGTGCAGCCGTGGGGCGAGATCTGGATCAATGGCGTGCGGCGTGGTGTCAGCCCGCCCATGAAGGAATTGCGCCTGGCGCCGGGACGCTACTCGGTCGTCGTGCGCAATGCCGACCTGCCGCCGTATCGGGCCACGCTCGAGGTCAAGGCGGGCCAGCCGGCTCGCATCACGCACGTGTTCCAGTGAGCGTCCGGATGGCTCTCAGCCAGGGGGTGGGCTGGCCGGCAGGCGCAGCACGAAGGTAGAGCCGGCGGGCCCTGTGCCCGATGGCGGGCTGATGACCTCGGCCCGGCCGCCCAGCCGTTCGGCGACGGTGCGCACGAATGCAAGCCCCAGGCCAGCGCCGCCCACTTCGTTCGAGCCGGCGGTGTTGACGCGCGTAAAGGGCTGGAAAATCTGCAGCTGGTCCTGGGGAGCGATGCCAGGTCCGTCGTCCTGGATCGATGCGACCCAGTCATCGGCGTCACGCACGACCGTGCAGCGGATACGGCCATCGGACGGACTGAATTTGATGGCGTTGTCCAGCAGGTTGCTCAGGGCCCGCTGCAGCAAGGTGTCGTCGCCGCGCACCAGGGCGATGGGCAGGGGTTCGGCGATCTCGATGCGGATGCCGCGCGCGCGCGCCGGCGCCCAGAAATCGTCGGTCGCCTCGCGCAGCAACTCGCTCAGATCCAGCTCCGTCGGTGCGATCTTCATCGATTCCGCGCGTGTCAGGTGGACGAAATCGTCGACCAGCCGCAATGTGTGGTTGGCCAGCATGGCGATGCGGGCGAGCGCGTCGCTCTGCTGCACGCCATTGAGCGAGTCCTGGTTCATGGCCACCAGGGCAAGTATCGAATTCTGCGGCGCGCGCATGTCGTGCGAAATGAAGTGCAGCGTCTCTTCACGCTTGCGCTCGGCCTGTCGTATGACGGTGATATCCGTCAGGGTGGCCACGGTGCCGGCGAAAGCGCCTTCGTCGGTGCGAATGGGCGCGCACTTCAGGATCAGGTCGCGTCCGGCCTGGTCACGGACCTCCATGTCCACGTTCCATGGCGAATCCTGCGCATCGGGCGGCGTATGCCGCAGGGCCTCGGTCAAGGTCTGGCGGTTGCGTTCGTCGGTGATGGCGCGCTGGAACAGATCGGCGGCCAGCTGGCCATGGCGCGGCGCGCGCAACCCCAGGCTGCGAAAATACTGGATCGCCGCGCGGTTGCGAAACTGCAGCCGGCCGCGCGGGTCGAACACCAGCGTCGCGTCGGGCATGCCGTCCAGGCCATCGGTCAGGAAGCGCCGCAGGTTGCGCACGCGCGCCAGCGCTTCGCGCAATTTGCCCAGGCGGTCTTCCAGCGAACGGTTGACCAGCAGCGTGTGGGTACGGCCTTCGTTGAGCACCGGCGGATACTCGCGCTGCAGCCGCTTGAGTTCATTGTCCATGTAGCGCAGCACGGCTTCCTGGCTGCGCCAGCTCCAGATCGGATAGCACAGCGCCAGCACCAGCATCGTGGCCGTCGGCGGAAACCACACCTGGCCAAAGCGCAGGGCCAGATAGGTGGCCGGCAATACGGCCAGCAATATGGCGCCGTTGAGCACCAGCGCCGCCTTGGGCGAGAGCACCCGCAGGCCCAGGCACAGCAGCAGGACGGGCAGCGCAGCGGCCAAGGCGTTATGCCAGGGGCTGGCGACGGTATAGGAAATATTCTGGCGCGCCGCCTGCAGCATGTTGCCGATGATCTCCACGCCCGCCATGCCATTGGCCTGGTGCGAGACGGGCGTGGGGAACGCATCGGTCAGGCCCGTTGCCCTGCAGCACGCTGATATACGACACCGTGCGCAAATGGCCGGGGGGGCCGGCGTATGGGATGCGGGTCTGGCCGGCCGCCAGTTGCGCGGTGGCAAACTGCAGGGCCTGTTGCGCCTCGCCGCCCACGCTCATCAGCGACAGCGAGAAATGCGGCCATAGCGCGGTGCCGACCTGGGCTGTCCAGATCGAGCGCCGCAGCACGCCGTCGGTATTGAGCTCGACATTGATGAAGCCCAGTGCGGCGGCGGCCTGCGCCAGCGACTCGAGCGGCGGCTCGTGGCCCGTCGCGCGCGGCAGGCGGTTGAGCACCACCGGCAGCACCACCTTGCCGTTGCGGCGGATGGCCTCGGCCAGTTGGGCGTCGACCGCGGGTTCGGCGCGGTCGGGTTCGGCAAAGATGATATCCAGGCCCACCGCGCGGGCCTCGCCCAGCTTGTCCAGCAGGGCCGCGTGCACCGTCCTGCTCCAGGGCCAGCGCCCCAGCGTGGCGATACTGTCGTCGTCGATCATGACGATCAGGATTTCCGGGCTGGCTGGCCGGCCGGACAGCGATACGGCTCGGTCGTACAGCGTCAGGTCGATGCGGCCCATGCCGCCCAGGGCGCCCAGCAGTCCCGCAACCGTCACCAGCACCATCGTCAGCATGATGCCGGTGCGCGCCGCCAGCCAGCGCCGGGCGGGGGAGTCGGGCAGGGGGCGGCGGCGGCGCACCTTAGAATTCGCTGAGCAGCACCAGATCGCCGGTGCCGGTGGCTACGGACAGGCCATAGGGCGTGGACAGCACGTTGGCGCCTTCGAAAGGCTGCACGGCTTCGCGCCCGTTCAAACCGGAGGCATCCACGGCGCGAACCGCCACGTAGTAGGTTCCGGCGCCGGGCGCGCGGAACCGTACATCGTTGGTATCGAACCGGCCGGACGTCACCACGTGCATGCCCTCCGCGTCGCGCGAAACCCTCACTATATAGGCGGAAGCGCCGGATACGGGCGCAAACGGCACCGTCCAGCCGCCCGAGGCGGCGCGCGCCGGGGCTTGCAGTTGGGGGGCGGGCAGCAGGGCCTGCACGCCCGAGAACGCGCCGTCGCTGCCGACATTGGCGCCGTAGCCCGAGGACACCGCTACCGGCGTGGCCGGCGCGGCGTCAGGGGCGTGCGGCTGCAGGCGTACGCTGCCTTCCAGGACTTCGCTGCTGGCACCCTGCGGGCTGCTCTTGACGCGAAAGCGGGTGCCGCGCACGCCGGTGACCGCCACCGGCGTACGGATCTCGAAGCGGCCAACGCCCTGGCCGCCCGGGGCCACGCGCGATTCGAGCTCGCCTTGCTGTACCTGGAAGATCGAATCGGTAAGCGGCACGCGCTGGAATTGGCGCAGGCGGTTGGCGGCCACCGTGCCGTTCTCGGGAATCGTCACCTGGCTGCCGTCGGACAGTTTCAGGGTAACGAAGCTGCCGGACGCGGTCCTGATGGTGCTGCCCTCGACGATCTGCATGCCGACCCGCAGGGCCTGGCCGTCGGCGGTGGCGCTGCCGCTGACGTGGACCACCTCGGCGCCTGCCGCCTGCACCGGGATCATGGCCAGCGGAATGCGCAGCTCGAGGGCGATCGGCAGGCGCTGGGGGTCGTCCACCCGGTTCAGCGTCTGCAGGACCGACCAGTTGGATTCATTGCCGGTGTAAGTGCTTGCTAACGCTATAAGCGTGTCGCCAGAACGCACTCGGTAAAGAAAATTCTCTCCCAGGCTACCCGCGGGCTGGGCTTGTACCGCGGCGCTGGCCACAAGGGCGCACACCAGCATGAACGCTAGCGCGAACGGCCGAATCATGAACTTCTCTCCTTGGATTAGTCGTCTTTGGCGTCGTCGGCCTGCGGCTGCGGGTCGCTGACCAATTCCAGCCGATAGCCCAGGGCATAGGACGAAGACAAGCGCACCCCATTCTGGGGGCGCAACTGCAACTTCTGGCGAATATTCGACAAATGCGTATCAAGGGTGCGCGAGGTCGCCGGGATCTCCCGGTTCCACACGCTTTCCGCAAGCACATCGCGCGAGAGCAGGCGCCCGATGTTGCGAAAAAACAACTGCGCGAGTTCGAATTCCTTGGGCGGCAACGGTACGACCTGCCCGTCGAGGGCGATGGAGCGCTCGTTGGGATCGATGCGATAGCCGGCGACCGAGAACGGCAGATAGTCGGGCAGGGCGTCCTGGCTGCGGCGCAACAGGGCCGCCACGCGCGCCAGCAATTCGGCGGGTCGCATGGGCTTTACGATGTAGTCGTCGGCGCCTGCCTGCAGGCCTTGCACCAGGTCGCTTTCCTGGTCCCGGCTGGTCAGGAAAATGATAGGCACGGCAAAACCGTAGCTCGTGCGCAGCCGGCGCACGACTTCGTCGCCATTCATGTCGGGCAACTGCCAGTCGAGCAGGATGAGGTCGAACGCCTGGACGCGCAGCGCCGCCAGCAGGTCGAGGCTGCGCGGATAGCTGGTACATGTGTATCCGGCCGCGGAGAGCACCTGCTGGATATGCTGCGCCTGGTCCAGATCGTCTTCGAGCGACGCAATTTTCATTCGTTGTGACACGGAGCGATGCTCGCACGGCAGTCTGCGAGCAGGTTACGGACAAGGTCGGGATCCGGTGCGGCGAACCGCGCGTTCGCCAATTCGTCGCGAGCGCATCTGGCGTCCCAGAAACTTACTGTTCGCACATTGGCGTAGGCGTCATCCAAAAGTGTATGGAACCCTAACCAAACGCATGATAACCCGGGGCTCTTGTTACATCGTCCCCAATGAGCATAAGTGTCAAACATTGCAAAGTTGACAAATGTTGACTGGCTCTGTTGCGCAACACCGCGCCACACTGTCTCAAATGCGTACAGGCGCGCGCTTTCCCTTTTGAGCGCCTGAAAGCCGGCCGCGAACCCGCGGACTGGCAGGGATTCGTTATGAAGCAATTGAGCACGTTGATCATGACGCCCGACGACGCCGATCGCGACCGCATCATTGCCGCAATGCTGCTGGCCGGGATCTCGGCCAAGGGCTGTTCCACGCCCCTGGAGCTGTTTGGGCTGTTGAGTGAGGATACCTACGACGCGGTCGTGATGGACCTTTCCGAGCTGGGCGAGCTGGGCTACGCCCTGGTGGCGCGCCTGCGTGGCTCGCCGGAGCTGGGCATCATCGTCATTGGCGGCAATCTGACCCTGGACGCCCGTCTGCGCTGCCTGCAAAGCGGTGCGGATGCCTGCGTGCCCCTGCCGGCCGACGAGCGCGAGCTGGCATGCGTGCTGCTTGCCCTGGCGCGGCGCCTGCCCGCTTGGCAGGAAGACGAAGAGGCCGTCGCGCAACGCGGTACCGACGAGGGCTGGGAGCTGCGCGACCAGGACTGGACGCTCGTGGCCCCCGGCGGGGAAGAGCTGTCGCTGTCGGCCAACGAGCGGCAGATCGTCCGCCTGCTGCTGGGCGCGGCCGGCCGCGCCATCGGCCGCGCCGAACTGGCCAGCGAGCTGGCTGTCGACGGTCCGGCGGTGCGTTCCACCGGCGAGCGCAGCATCGACGTCATCGTCAGCCGGCTGCGCCGCAAGGCCGAGCTGGCGGGCCTGGTGCTTCCCATCCGAACGGTCTACGGCAGCGGCTACCTGTTCGCCAACTCCTAGCGCTGAAGGGCCTCGTGCCAGGCCGGCCGCTATGCCGGCACCAGCTCCACCGTCAGGTGCCTGACTTCGTGGATCGACGACACGCGTTCCCGTATCTGGCTGGCCGTGACTCCCCGGGCAGCCACGACGCTCACGATTGCGGCATGGGCTTGCGGGCCGATCTGCCAGATATGAAGGTCGGCGATCGTGGCGTCGCCCGCGGTTTCGATCGCGCCACGGACCTCCGCTTCCAGGTGCCGGTCCGCCTTGTCCAGCAGGATGGCGCCCGTGTCGCGCATCAAGGTCCAGGCCCAGCGCGCAATAACGACGGCTCCGACCATTCCGATCACGGGGTCGAGCCAGATCCAGCCGAGATAGCGGCCTGCCAGCAGCGCGACGATGGCCAGGACGGAAGTCAGCGCATCCGCGAGAACATGGACATACGCGGACCTCAGGTTGTTGTCATGCCCATGCGGGTGGCGGGCATGCCCGGGATGATGGTGCTCGGCGTGGACATGGCCGGCATGACCGCCGCCCAGAAGCAGCGCGCTCACGAGATTGACGCCCAGGCCGACCACGGCGATGAGCGTGGCTTCGCCGAACGCCACGTCGGTCGGCTGCACCAGCCTGATGGCCGATTCGACCCCGATGGCCAGCGACACCATGGCCAGCATGAGCGCGGATGCAAAACCGGCAAGTTCTCCCACTTTGCCGGTGCCGAAGCTGAAAGCCCGGTTGTCGGCGTTGCGCTTCGCGTAGGCATAGGCAATGGCGGCAATTCCCAGGGCGCCCGCGTGCGTTGCCATGTGAAAGCCGTCCGCCAACAATGCCATCGAGCCCGTGAGGTAGCCGGCGACGATTTCGCCGACCATCATGGCCAGCGTCAACAGGACGACCCAGCGTGTCCTCTTGGCATTTTCGTCGTGCGCGGGGCCCAGGAACGAATGGCCGTGCCGGCCGGGCGGGGAAGGGGGCAGGCTGTCCATGATCTTTACTTCGAATAGCGGCGGATGGCGCTGACCAGCGCCTCCAGGCCTTTGCTGCGTGCATCCGGCGTCAGGTCAGGGTGCGCCACGTGTTCACGGGCATGGGCCTCGAGGATTTCGTCGAGCAGGCCGTTGAGCGCGCCGCGGGTGGCGGCCACCAGGTGCAGGATGCTTTCGCAATCGGCCTCGGTTTCCAGCGAGCGCTGGATGGCCTGCACCTGGCCAGCGATCCGCTGGGTACGTTTGAGAAGTTCGTCTTTGTGGTCTGACAGGTGTGACATAGCATACCCCCCTAGGGTATAGAAAATCATAACATCCTGAAGCCCGGCGCAGCGTCCGACCGGCAGCAGGGGTTTCCCACGATGCCGCGCGTCGCGCCTGGGCCACATACGTTGCCGCCACCTTGCGGCAATGCAAAATTCGACTGCTTGCCTTTGACAGGCATGGATAACTAAGTTAAGCTGAAGGGCTTACTGCTTTATCTGCGTGCAATTTCGGCATGGCAGGTTCAAGCCGGTAATGCCCATACACCGATTGGTCTGAAGCCAGCCAACCCATGAGGGTCGGCAAAGGCTTGCGCCAGCTCCCGGAAGCATGTTGCAGGTATTTCGGGCCGGGGTGCGTCACGAGCCCTCTATCCTGGATGCATCGATCGTTGTAAGGCACCGCCGGCCTGGCCACGCAGTGTTGTACGCATTATTTGTCTGCAAGACCCGCTCTTTTACGTAAACGAACGTTTGAGGCGGTTTTGCGTGAACTGCCTCCCCCTCGCTTGGGGCCAGACTGGCCGCCGAATGCTGGGAGGGTGCGAGTACGTAAGTACTTACCAGTGGTACGTAAAAGGGATTTCAAAGGTCATGCCTACCATTAGCCAGCTCGTGCGCAAGCCGCGCGAAGTCAGCATCATCAAGAGCAAGAGCCCCGCGCTCGAGAACTGCCCGCAGCGTCGCGGCGTTTGCACTCGCGTCTACACCACCACCCCCAAGAAGCCGAACTCCGCGCTGCGTAAGGTTGCCAAGGTGCGTCTGACCAACGGTTACGAAGTCATTTCGTACATCGGCGGTGAAGGCCACAACCTGCAGGAGCACTCGGTGGTTCTGGTGCGTGGCGGTCGTGTCAAGGACTTGCCCGGTGTGCGTTATCACATCGTGCGCGGCTCCCTCGACCTGCAAGGCGTCAAGGATCGCAAACAGGCTCGTTCGAAGTACGGCGCCAAGCGTCCGAAGAAGGCCTAAGCTCTATATGCAGTACCCCAGGTTGCGGATGTCCGCGGCCCGGAAAGTGCAGCTGCGTCCTTCACATTGCGAAGCCAGCGCAGCATGTAAGGGGTCGTCCTTCTAGGCGGCCATGGCCGTGTCACGAGACGCGGTTCAACTGAACAGACACAAGGAAGCAAAAATGCCCCGTCGTCGCGAAGTACCCAAGCGCGAGATTCTGCCCGATCCCAAGTTCGGCAGCGTCGAACTCGCCAAATTCATGAACGTTGTGATGCTGGACGGCAAGAAGGCAGTCGCCGAGCGCATCATCTACGGTGCCCTCGAGCAAGTTCAGGTCAAGACCGGCAAGGATGCCATCGAAGTCTTCAACCTGGCCATCAACAACATCAAGCCGATCGTCGAAGTGAAGAGCCGCCGCGTGGGCGGTGCCAACTATCAGGTGCCGGTTGAAGTGCGCCCCGTGCGCCGCCTGGCCCTGGCTATGCGTTGGCTCCGTGAAGCCGCCAAGAAGCGTGGCGAGAAATCGATGGATCTGCGTTTGGCTGGAGAACTCATCGACGCCTCCGAAGGTCGTGGCGCCGCGATGAAGAAACGCGAAGACACGCACAAGATGGCCGAGGCCAACAAGGCCTTCAGCCATTTCCGCTGGTAAATTAAGGACTACCTACCATGGCCCGCAAAACCCCGATCGAGCGCTATCGCAACATTGGTATCTCTGCGCACATCGATGCAGGGAAAACCACCACCACCGAACGCATCCTGTTCTACACCGGCGTCAACCACAAACTTGGCGAAACCCATGACGGCTCGGCCACCATGGACTGGATGGAGCAAGAGCAAGAGCGTGGCATCACCATTACGTCGGCTGCTACGACGGCGTTTTGGCGTGGCATGGCCGGCAACTATCCCGAATACCGCATCAACATCATCGACACCCCGGGACACGTGGACTTCACCATCGAGGTGGAGCGTTCCATGCGCGTCCTGGACGGTGCCTGCATGGTGTACTGCGCGGTGGGCGGCGTGCAGCCGCAGTCCGAAACCGTGTGGCGCCAGGCCAACAAGTATGGCGTGCCCCGCCTGGCCTTCGTCAACAAGATGGACCGCACCGGCGCCAACTTCTTCAAGGTCTATGACCAGCTGAAGACGCGCCTGCGCGCCAACCCCGTGCCCATCGTGATCCCGATCGGCGCCGAAGACTCGTTCACCGGCGTGGTCGACCTGGTCAAGATGAAAGCGATCATCTGGGACGAGGCCAGCCAGGGCACCAAGTTCGAATACGGCGACATTCCGGCCGAGCTGGAAGGCACGGCCAACGAGTGGCGCGAGAAGCTGGTGGAAGCCGCCGCCGAGTCGTCCGAGGAACTGATGAACAAGTACCTCGAGACCGGTTCGCTGGACGAAGACGACATCAACGTCGCGCTGCGCCAGCGCACCATCGCTGGTGAAATCCAGCCGATGCTGTGCGGCACCGCGTTCAAGAACAAGGGCGTGCAGCGCATGCTCGACGCCGTGATCGACTATCTGCCTTCGCCGGCGGACATTCCCCCGGTCGACGGCCAGGACGACGATGGCAATCCCATCAAGCGCAGCGCCGACGATGCCGAGAAGTTCTCCGCGCTGGCGTTCAAGCTGATGAGCGATCCGTTCGTGGGTCAGCTGACCTTCGTGCGCGTGTATTCGGGCGTGCTGAAGTCGGGCGATACCGTCTACAACCCCATCAAGGGCAAGAAAGAGCGTATCGGTCGTTTGCTGCAGATGCATGCGAACAACCGCGAAGAGATCAAGGAAGTGCTGGCCGGCGACATCGCCGCCGTGGTGGGCCTGAAGGACGTCACCACCGGCGAGACGCTGTGCGATATCGATTCGCACATCCTGCTCGAGCGCATGGAGTTCCCCGAGCCCGTGATTTCGCAGGCCGTCGAACCCAAGTCGAAGGCCGACCAGGAAAAGATGGGCCTGGCGCTGTCGCGCCTGGCGCAGGAAGATCCGTCGTTCCGCGTGCGCAGCGACGAAGAATCCGGCCAGACCATCATTTCCGGTATGGGCGAACTGCACCTGGAAATCCTGGTCGATCGCATGCGTCGTGAATTCGGCGTGGAAGCCAACGTCGGCAAGCCGCAGGTGGCCTACCGCGAAACCATCCGCAAGAACTGCGACGAAGTGGAAGGCAAGTTCGTCAAGCAGTCGGGCGGCCGCGGCCAGTACGGCCACGTGGTGCTCAAGCTGGAACCCCTGCCCCCGGGCGGCGGCTACGAATTCGTGGACGCCATCAAGGGCGGCGTGGTGCCGCGCGAGTACATCCCGGCGGTCGACAAGGGCATCCAGGAAACGCTGCCCGCAGGCATCCTGGCCGGCTACCCGGTCGTGGACGTGAAGGCGACGCTGTTCTTCGGTTCGTACCACGATGTGGACTCGAACGAAAACGCGTTCAAGATGGCTGCTTCGATGGCCTTCAAGGAAGGCATGCGTCGCGCCAGCCCGGTCCTGCTGGAGCCGATGATGGCTGTGGAAGTGGAAACGCCGGAAGACTACGCCGGTACCGTGATGGGCGACCTGTCGTCCCGCCGCGGTATGGTGCAGGGCATGGACGACATTGTCGGCGGCGGCAAGACCATCAAGGCCGAGGTTCCCCTGGCCGAGATGTTCGGGTACGCCACCAACCTGCGTTCGCTCACGCAAGGTCGCGCCACCTACACGATGGAATTCAAGCATTACGCCGAAGCGCCCAAGAACGTCGCTGACGAAGTCATCGCCGCTCGGGGCAAGTAAGTAACCGTCGCCGCGCTTTCAGGTTGGAAGCGCGGCACAACAACCAAGTTTCCTTGAAAGTCAAAGGATAGAAATCATGGCAAAAGGCAAGTTTGAACGTACCAAGCCGCACGTGAACGTGGGTACGATTGGTCACGTTGACCACGGCAAAACGACGTTGACGGCGGCGATCACGACGGTGCTGTCGAACAAGTTCGGCGGCGAGGCTCGCGGCTACGACCAGATTGACGCGGCGCCGGAAGAGAAGGCGCGTGGGATCACGATCAACACCTCGCACGTTGAGTACGAGACGGAGACGCGTCACTACGCGCACGTTGATTGCCCGGGTCACGCTGACTACGTGAAGAACATGATCACGGGTGCTGCGCAGATGGACGGCGCGATCCTGGTGGTGTCGGCCGCAGACGGCCCGATGCCGCAGACGCGCGAGCACATTTTGCTGTCGCGCCAGGTTGGCGTGCCGTACATCATCGTGTTCCTGAACAAGGCGGACATGGTTGATGACGCGGAGCTGCTCGAGCTGGTGGAGATGGAAGTCCGCGAACTGCTGAGCAAGTACGATTTCCCGGGCGATGACACGCCGATCGTGAAGGGTTCGGCCAAGCTGGCGCTGGAAGGCGACAAGGGCGAACTGGGCGAGCAGGCGATTCTGTCGCTGGCGCAAGCGCTGGACACGTACATTCCGACGCCGGAGCGCGCGGTCGACGGTGCGTTCCTGATGCCGGTGGAAGACGTGTTCTCGATCTCGGGCCGTGGCACGGTGGTGACTGGCCGTATCGAGCGCGGCGTGGTGAAGGTTGGCGAGGAAATCGAAATCGTGGGTATCAAGCCGACGGTGAAGACGACCTGCACGGGCGTGGAGATGTTCCGCAAGCTGCTGGACCAGGGCCAGGCGGGCGACAACGTGGGTATCTTGCTGCGCGGCACCAAGCGTGAAGACGTCGAGCGTGGCCAGGTGCTGGCCAAGCCGGGTTCGATCAACCCGCACACGGACTTCACGGCCGAGGTGTACATTCTGTCCAAGGAAGAGGGCGGCCGTCACACGCCGTTCTTCAACGGCTATCGTCCGCAGTTCTACTTCCGCACGACGGACGTGACCGGCACGATCGACCTGCCGGCGGACAAAGAAATGGTGCTGCCGGGCGACAACGTGTCGATGACCGTCAAGCTGCTGGCCCCGATCGCCATGGAAGAAGGTCTGCGTTTCGCCATCCGTGAAGGCGGTCGTACCGTCGGCGCCGGCGTCGTCGCTAAGATCATCAAGTAAAGCAGTACCCAACCAGCGAGGGCGGTAGTCGCCGCCTTCGCTTTTCGTTCTTTAGGAAACGCCATGAAAAACCAAAAGATCCGCATCCGTCTGAAGGCTTTCGATTACAAGCTGATCGATCAGTCCGCAGCGGAGATTGTCGACACCGCCAAGCGTACCGGCGCTGTCGTGCGCGGTCCGGTTCCGCTGCCCACGCGTATCCGTCGTTACGACGTGCTGCGTTCGCCCCACGTCAACAAGACGTCGCGCGACCAGTTCGAGATCCATACCCATCAGCGCTTGATGGACATCGTGGATCCCACCGACAAGACCGTTGACGCGCTGATGCGTCTGGACCTGCCGGCTGGCGTCGACGTCGAGATCGCGTTGCAGTAAGACGTGTGCGGGTTGGCGCCCCTGTGGCGCAGCTCGTGAAAAATGGCCGCATTCCCCCGGGAGTGCGGCCATTTTGCTTTGGCGCGACAGCTCCGTCGCGGCGTCGGCGCCACAGTTTGCCTGCGGCACGGGCCTGTTTGGCTAAGTGCTTGTGTTGCCAGGAAAAAGCATGCTAATATGCGAGACTTGCCATTTTGTGGCGAGAGAAACTATGGGCGCGCGCAATAGGCCGCCAGCTGGCTTGTCGGCCAGCCGGGGTTTGATGCGGCGTTTACTTAGTCCTGTAGGGCGCTGGCCGTTACCCTGCGCCTGATTAGCCCCGACCAATCGCAGTCGGGAATGGAGAAAACAATGTCGAATTCGACGCCCACGCCCGCCGCCCATCGGCTGGGTCTGGTGGGTCGCAAGGTCGGCATGACCCGTATTTTCACGGAGGATGGCGAGTCCATCCCTGTGACGGTGCTGGACGTGTCGAACAACCGTGTGACCCAAGTCAAGTCCCTGGAATCCGACGGCTACGCCGCCATCCAAGTGACTTATGGCACCCGCCGCGCCACGCGCGTGGTCAAGCCGCAAGCCGGTCACTACGCCAAGGCTGGCGCGGAAGCCGGTAGCATCCTGAAGGAATTCCGCCTCGACCCCGCTCGCGCCGCCGAATTCGCGGCTGGTGCGGTCATCGCCGTGGAATCCGTGTTCGAAGCCGGCCAGCAGGTTGACGTGACGGGCACGAGCATCGGTAAGGGTTTCGCCGGTACGATCAAGCGCCACAACTTCGGTTCGCAGCGCGCCTCGCACGGTAACTCGCGCTCGCACCGCGTTCCTGGCTCGATCGGCCAGGCACAGGACCCGGGTCGCATTTTCCCCGGCAAGCGCATGTCCGGCCATATGGGTGATGTCACCCGCACCGTTCAAAACCTCGACGTGGTTCGCGTCGATGCCGAACGCGGCCTGCTGATGGTCAAGGGCGCTGTCCCGGGCCACGCCGGCGGTGATGTCATCGTGCGTCCGGCTGTCAAGGCGCCGGCCAAGAAGGGGGCGTAAGTAAATGGATCTCAAGCTCCTGAATGACCAAGGTCAGGCCGCTACGTTCAGCGCACCCGACACCATCTTCGGTCGCGACTTCAACGAAGCGCTGGTTCACCAGATCGTGGTGGCCTTCCAGGCCAATGCCCGCAGCGGCAACCGCGCTCAGAAGGACCGCGCCGAAGTCAAGCACTCCACCAAGAAGCCCTGGCGCCAGAAGGGTACCGGCCGCGCTCGCGCCGGTATGACCTCGTCGCCGCTGTGGCGTGGGGGTGGTCGCGCGTTCCCGAACTCGCCTGAAGAAAACTTCAGCCAGAAGGTCAACAAGAAGATGTACCGCGCCGGGATCCGCTCGATTCTGTCGCAGTTGGCCCGTGAAGACCGCGTCGCCGTCGTCGATACGTTCACGCTCGAATCGCCCAAGACCAAGCTGGCTGCCGCCAAGCTGAAGAGCCTGGGCCTGGATTCGGTCCTGATCATCACCGACAACGTCGATGAGAATGTTTATCTCGCCACCCGCAACCTGCCGCACGTTGCCGTGGTTGAGCCCCGCTATGCCGATCCGTTGTCGCTGATCCACTACAAGAAAGTGCTGATCACCAAGCCGGCCATCGCGCAACTCGAGGAGATGCTGGGATGAATGCCGAACGCTTGATGCAAGTCATTCTGGCGCCGATCGTGACCGAAAAGGCCACCTTCGTTGCCGAGAAAAATCAGCAAGTCGCTTTCCGTGTCGTGGCTGACGCTACCAAGCCGGAAATCAAGGCTGCCGTCGAACTGCTGTTCAAGGTGCAGGTCGAATCCGTGCAGGTCCTCAACCGTAAGGGCAAAGTCAAGCGCTTTGGCCGCTTCGTTGGTCGCCGCCGCAATGAGCGCAAGGCCTACGTCGCGCTCAAGGACGGCCAGGAAATCGACTTTGCGGAGGTGAAGTAAATGGCCCTCGTTAAAGTCAAACCGACCTCGGCTGGCCGCCGTGGCATGGTGAAGGTCGTCAGCCCGAAGCTGCACAAGGGTGCGCCTCACGCTGCGCTGCTCGAGAAGAAGACCCGTGGTTCGGGCCGTAACAACAACGGCCACATCACGGTTCGCCATCGTGGCGGCGGTCACAAGCAGCACTACCGCGTTGTCGACTTCCGTCGCAACAAGGATGGCATCCCGGCCAAGGTCGAGCGCCTGGAATACGACCCCAACCGTACCGCGCATATCGCACTGCTGTGCTATGCCGACGGCGAGCGTCGCTACATCATCGCGCCGCGCGGCCTGGAAGTGGGCGCCACGCTGATCTCGGGCATCGAAGCCCCGATCCGCGCCGGCAACACCCTGCCGATCCGCAACATTCCGGTGGGCACGACGATCCACTGCATCGAAATGATCCCTGGCAAGGGTGCCCAGATGGCCCGTTCGGCCGGCGCTTCCGCCGTCCTGATGGCCCGTGAAGGCACGTACGCCCAGGTGCGCCTGCGCTCCGGCGAAGTGCGCCGCGTGCACATCCAATGCCGCGCCACCATTGGCGAAGTCGGCAACGAAGAACATAGCCTGCGCCAGATTGGCAAGGCCGGCGCCATGCGCTGGCGTGGTGTTCGTCCGACGGTTCGTGGCGTTGCCATGAACCCGATCGATCACCCGCACGGTGGTGGTGAAGGCCGTACCGGCGAAGCTCGCGAACCGGTGAGCCCGTGGGGTACTCCGGCGAAGGGTTTCAAGACCCGCCGCAACAAGCGGACGAACAATATGATCGTCCAACGGCGCAAGCGCAAGTAAGAGGCGAACACTATGTCACGTTCGATCAAGAAAGGCCCGTTTGTCGACGCGCACCTGATCAAAAAGGTGGATGCGGCTGTCGCGGGCAAAGACAAGAAGCCGATCAAAACCTGGTCGCGTCGTTCCACGGTCCTGCCGGAATTCATCGGCCTGACGATTGCCGTCCACAACGGCCGCCAGCACGTTCCCGTTTACATCAACGAGAACATGGTCGGTCACAAGCTGGGCGAGTTCGCGCTGACCCGTACGTTCAAGGGTCACGCCGCGGACAAGAAGTCGAAGAGGTAAGCGATGGAAACTACTGCCATTATCCGTGGTGTTCACATCTCGGCTCAGAAGACCCGTCTGGTTGCGGACCTGATCCGCGGCAAGTCGGTGGCTCAAGCCCTGAACATCCTCACCTTCTCGCCCAAGAAGGCCGCCGTCATCCTGAAGAAGGCTGTCGAGTCGGCTATCGCCAACGCCGAGCACAACGACGGCGCCGATATCGACGAGTTGAAGGTCACCACCATTTTTGTGGACAAGGCTCAATCGATGAAGCGTTTCTCGGCTCGCGCCAAGGGCCGCGGTAACCGTATCGAGAAGCAGACCTGCCATATCACGGTCAAGGTCGGAGCTTAAGGAGTCACGATGGGTCAGAAAATTCACCCCACTGGGTTCCGTCTCGCGGTCACCCGTAATTGGACCTCGCGTTGGTTCGCCGACGACAAGGCTTTCGGCACCATGCTGGCCGAAGACATCCGCGTTCGCGAGTACCTGAAGAAGAAGCTGAAGAGCGCTTCCGTCGGTCGCGTCATCATCGAGCGTCCCGCCAAGAACGCCCGCATCACCGTTTACTCGGCCCGTCCGGGTGTGGTGATCGGCAAGCGCGGCGAGGACATCGAGAACCTGAAGGCCGATCTGCAGCGTCTGATGGGCGTGCCCGTGCACGTCAACATCGAGGAAATCCGCAAGCCGGAAACCGACGCCCAGCTGATCGCCGACTCGATCTCGCAGCAGCTCGAAAAGCGCATCATGTTCCGCCGCGCGATGAAGCGCGCCATGCAGAACGCCATGCGCCTGGGTGCTCAAGGCATCAAGATCATGAGCTCGGGCCGTCTGAACGGCATCGAAATCGCGCGCACCGAATGGTACCGCGAAGGCCGTGTACCGCTTCACACGCTGAAGGCGAACATCGACTACGGCACCTCGGAAGCCCACACCACCTATGGTGTGATTGGCATCAAGGTGTGGGTCTACAAGGGCGATATGCTGGCCAATGGCGAGCTGCCTCCCGAAGCCGCCACCCCGCGTGAAGAAGAGCGTCGTCCGCGCCGCGCCCCGCGTGGCGATCGTCCGGACGGTGCCCGTACCGGTCGTCCGGGTGGTCGTGGCCGTGGTCCCCGCAAGGCGGACGCGGCTCCGGCGCCTGAAGGAGAATAACCATGCTGCAACCCTCTCGCAGGAAGTACCGCAAAGAGCAGAAAGGCCGTAACACGGGCCTGGCTTCGCGCGGCACGCACGTTTCGTTCGGCGAGTTCGGCCTGAAGGCCACCGGCCGTGGCCGCCTGACCGCGCGTCAGATCGAAGCCGCTCGTCGCGCCATCAACCGTCACATCAAGCGTGGCGGCCGTATCTGGATCCGTATTTTCCCGGACAAGCCGATCTCGCAAAAGCCGGCCGAAGTCCGTATGGGTAACGGCAAGGGCAACCCCGAGTACTGGGTCGCCGAGATCCAGCCGGGCAAGGTGCTCTACGAAATGGAAGGGGTCAGTGAAGAACTGGCGCGCGAGGCGTTCCGCCTGGCCGCTGCCAAGCTGCCGATCTCGACCACGTTCGTCGCGCGTCATATCGGTGCTTAAGGAGTACTAAATGAAAGCCAGCGAACTCCGTTCCAAAGACGCCGCCGAGCTCGGCAAAGAGCTCGAGAGCCTGCTGAAGGCACAATTCGGTCTGCGTATGCAGAAGGCCACGCAGCAGCTTGCCAATACCAGCCAGCTGCGCAACGTGCGCCGCGACATCGCGCGCGTGCGTACCTTGCTGACCGAGAAGGCAGGGAAATAATATGAGCGAAACTCAAAACACTCAGGTTGCCAAGCGCCAGCGTACGCTGGTCGGCAAGGTTGTCAGCAACAAGATGGACAAGACGGTCGTCGTTCTGGTCGAACGCCGCGTCAAGCACCCCATCTTTGGCAAGATCATCATGCGTTCGGCCAAGTACAAGGCGCATGACGAGTCGAACCAATACAACGAAGGCGATACCGTCGAAATCGCGGAAGGCCGCCCCATCTCGCGCTCCAAAGCGTGGCGTGTGGTGCGTCTGGTCGAAGCGGCGCGCGTCATCTAAGTTGCACGCAGGATACCGGAGCGGCGAGCCGCTCCGGCATGAAACGGCAAGAGCCTGGCTCTTGCCGTTTTTTGTTCATCGAGCATTGCCGCGGCAAATGGGGCGGCCGGGAGCCTGTCCCCGCCGGGGCAGGCTCCTCGCCATACGCCAGAACGCTGATGCGCGTCAGGCGAGCGCGGCGGGTGCCGCGAGAAAATCGGCGATCGCCTGTATCTGCGCCGTGACGTTGAGCGCCGGGGCGTGGCCGCAGTCAGGAAAATCGATACGCCGGGCGCGTGGCCCGCGCTGCGTCATGGCGTGCGCGACCTCCGGCAACAGCAGGTCGGAGTCGGCGCCGCGCAGCAGCAATACGGGTATGCGCAGCGAGTCGTATTCGGACCAGCGCTCGTAGTCGGTGGGGTGATGGCGAAACTGGCCGACGATGGCCGGATCGTAGTGCGTGGTGACCCGTCCGTCGGGCAAGCGGCGTATCGAGGTTTCCGCCATGCGGCGCCATTGCGCATCGCTTAACCACCCGTAGGGCCGATAGGCCGAACACAGCCATGCTTCCAGTTCACCGACGGTGTCGAACGCGGGCGGTGCGCCCGCGTAGGCCAGGATGCGCTCGATGGCCGGCGCGGGAAGCGTGGGGCCGATATCGTTGAGCACCAGGTGCGTGATGCGTCCGCGCAGCGCGGTGGCGGCGCCGTGCATGCCGATGGCGCCTCCCATCGAAGTGCCGATCCAGCGCACCCCGGACAGGCCCAGCCGGTCGAGCAGCTCGCACGCCAGCGTGGCATAGAAATCCAGGCAGTACTCCTGCGCCGGCCGGGGGCTCCATTGCGACAGGCCCCGGCCTATCGTATCGGGGCAGATGATGCGGTACCGGTCGGCCAGGGCCTGTGCCAGGTCGTCGAAGTCACGGCCGGTGCGCGCCAGCCCGTGCTACATGACCAGCGGTGGCGCATCGCGGCGGCCCCATTCGACATAGTGCAGCTCGCGTCCGGCGCACCGCGCGTAGTGCGATGCAGGCAGATGTTGGCAGGACATGGTCTTTTCCCCGGTTGCGCCGGCTGGCCGGCCATGAAAAACCCCGCCGGATCGCGGCGGGGTTGGCCTGAGCCCGGAAGCCGGGATCAGATGTGCGTGATGTACTTCGTGACCAGGTAGCCGTCGAAGGTTTCCAGGCCGCCTTCGCTGCCGATGCCGCTGTCCTTGATGCCGCCGAAGGGCGTCTCGGCCAGCGCGCTGCCGAAGTGATTGATGTTGACCATGCCGGCCTCCAGGGCATTGGAGACCTTGGTTGCCGTCTTCAGCGAGTTGGTGAACACATACGAAGACAGGCCGAACGGCAGGCTGTTGGCGCGTCGCAGCACTTCGTCGGTGTCGGTGAAGCGCACCACAGGCGCCAGCGGGCCGAAGGGCTCTTCGGTCATCAGCATGGCGTTGTCGGGCAGCTCGGTGACCACGGTCGGGCTGAAGAAGTAGCCCTTGCGGTCCGGCGCGTCGCCGCCAAGCACCACCTTGCCGCCGTGCTTGAGCGCATCGTCGACGAAGGTGCTCATGGCGGGAACGCGGCGTTCGTGCGCCAGCGGACCCATGTCGGTGCCTTTCTCCAGGCCGTCGCCGACCTTGATGTTCTTGAGCACCTCGGTAAAGCGGGCCAGGAACTGCTCGTAGGCGCCGTTCTGCACATAGAAGCGGGTGGGCGACACGCATACCTGGCCGGCGTTGCGGACCTTGAAGCGCTCCAGCATTTCGGCGGCCCGGTCGACGTCGGCATCGTCGAACACCAGCACCGGCGAATGGCCGCCGAGCTCCATGGTGACGCGCTTCATGTGCGCGCCGGCCAGGGCGGCCAGTTGCTTGCCGACAGGCACGGAACCCGTGAACGACACCTTGCGCACGATGGGCGAGCGGATCAGGTAGTCGGAGATCTTGGCCGGTTCGCCCCAGACGATGTTCAGGCAGCCCTTGGGCAGGCCGGCTTCGTGGAACATGCGGGCGATCGCCATTACGGCGCTGGGGGAATCTTCCGGCCCCTTGAGCACCACCGTGCAGCCGGCGCCCAGCGCGGCGGCGATCTTGCGGATGGCCTGGTTGTACGGGAAGTTCCAGGGCGTGAACGCGGCGCATACGCCGATGGGCTCGCGCACCACGAACTGGCGGACATCCGGATTGCGCGGCGGGATCACGCGGCCGTAGATGCGGCGGCATTCTTCGGCATGCCAGTCGGCGTGCTCGGAGCAGGAAGCCACTTCGCCCACTGCTTCGGCCAAGGGCTTGCCCTGGTCCAGCGTCATGTTGCGGCCGATTTCCTGGGCGCGGTCGCGCGAGAGCTGGCCGACCTTGCGCAGGATGGCCGCGCGTTCCATGGGCGAGGTGCGCTTCCAGGTTTCGAAGGCGCGTTGCGCGGCGGCCAGGGCGCGGTCCAGGTCGGCTTCGGAGGCGTGCGGCAACTGGCCAAGCACCTCGAGCGTGGCCGGATTGACGACGTCCTGCGTGCGCCTGCCGTCGCCCGTCAGGAACTCGCCATCGATATACAGTGCCAACTGTTCATACATGCTTGTCAGTCCTCGCGAATTTATGGGGTGGTGGTGTTTTTTGCCGGTCTAAACCAGCTTGCCTCGTCGCGGGGGGGGGCCACTAGGAGCCGGGACCAGGGAGCCAATGATGCCGGCGCGCGCGAGCGGTTGCCCGCATTTCACGAAATCTCGCCGGACGTGGGCATGATCACCAACGACCATCAGTGGAAGACCTTCGTGTTCGTGGGGTATGGGATGCGCTCGGCCTGCAACCTGGCACGCTGTCCCCGGACCGCGCAGGCCCTGCTGCGCATTTCCGGATTGCCCACGGCGTTCTCGTCTCCATTCTCGAACCCGGCACGCGCATCCCCTTGCAGCGTGGCCCGTACAATGGCGTGCTGCGCCTGCATCTGGCCCTGATCGTGCCGCAGATGCCTGGGAGCGCCGGTGCCATGGACCAAAACAGGGCCACATCAGTGCGCCGCCTGCCGCGGCCGTGGGCGTTGGATTGAGCCGACAGTGCGGGGCAAATGTGCAAGGGCCTTGCATAGATTCGTTTGGCGGGGTAGAATTACCAGCTTTCCCAAATTGTTGGTTCGATTGGGCCGGTTTTGGTTGGACTTTCCGGGGTTCTAGGCTTGGGTTAAACGAAACGACCTGGGTGGAATGAGCCTTCGGGCCTGGCATAGCCAGGCAGGGCCAAGCGACAGGCAGGCGGCAGAAGCGCGGAGCGGGCAGGGTATCGGGCAACCGGTGTTTGCAGGCTCCTGGTTCGGCGGCCAGATCAGCTGGCAAGAGGGAAATTTCCGCAGGATTTCAACCCAGGGTCGTTCGTTGCCAGCAGGCTGCGCACGGACCTGACGGGACCAAAACTGGCAGGAAATGCGAACCTGGGAAGGGCGTGTTTTCAGTTAAGTTGGAACAGGAAAAATCATGATCCAAATGCAGACCACGCTGGACGTGGCCGACAACACTGGTGCGCGTGCTGTCATGTGCATCAAGGTGCTCGGTGGCTCCAAGCGCCGTTATGCCGGTATCGGCGACATCATCAAGGTGAGCGTCAAAGATGCGGCTCCGCGCGGACGCGTCAAGAAAGGCGAAATCTACAACGCTGTGGTGGTGCGTACCGCCAAGGGCGTGCGCCGCAAAGACGGTTCGCTGATCCGTTTCGGTGGCAATGCCGCCGTGTTGCTCAATGCCAAGCTGGAGCCGATCGGCACCCGCATCTTCGGACCCGTTACGCGTGAACTGCGTACCGAGCGGTTCATGAAGATCGTGTCGCTGGCCCCGGAAGTGCTGTAAGGAGCCCGCGATGAACAACATCCGTAAAGGCGACGAAGTCATCGTCCTGACCGGCCGCGACAAGAAGCGTCGCGGCACCGTGCTGGCCCGCGTTGACGCCGACCATGTGCTGGTCGAAGGCGTGAACGTCGTGAAGAAGCACGTCAAGGCCAACCCGATGGCCAACAATCCTGGCGGCATCGTCGAAAAGACCATGCCCATCCACGTTTCGAACGTGGCGCTGTTCAACCCGGCCACCGGCAAGGGCGACCGCGTCGGCGTGCAGGAAGTGGACGGTCGCAAGGTTCGCGTGTTCCGTTCCAATGGCGCCGTGGTCGGCGCCAAGGCGTAAGGGGCGACAGACATGTCTCGTTTGCAAGAGTTTTACAAGAGCAAGGTCGTTGCCGACCTGCAGGCCAAGTTCGGCTACAAGTGCGTGATGGAAGTGCCCCGCATCACCAAGATCACCCTGAACATGGGTGTCTCGGAAGCGGTCGCCGACAAGAAGGTCATCGAGCACGCTGTTTCCGACCTGACCAAGATCTCCGGCCAGAAGCCCGTGGTGACCAAGACCCGCAAGGCTATTGCCGGGTTCAAGATCCGCGAAAACTATCCGATCGGTTGCATGGTCACGCTGCGTGGTCAGCGCATGTACGAATTCCTGGATCGCCTGGTTGCGGTCGCGCTGCCGCGCGTGCGTGACTTCCGCGGCATCTCGGGTCGTGCGTTCGACGGCCGTGGCAACTACAACATCGGGGTGAAAGAGCAAATCATCTTCCCCGAAATCGAATACGACAAGATCGACGCGCTGCGTGGGCTGAACATCAGCATCACCACCACCGCCAAGACTGACGACGAAGCCAAGGCGCTGTTGACGGCCTTCAGCTTCCCGTTCCGTAACTAAGGGGCTGATGACGTGGCTAAACTCTCCCTCATCAATCGTGATATCAAGCGCGCCAAGCTGGCTGACAAGTATGCCGCCAAGCGCGCCGAATTGAAGGCGATCATCGACGACCAGTCGAAGACCGACGAAGAACGTTACCAAGCTCGGCTCAAGCTGCAACAGCTGCCGCGCAATGCCAACCCCACTCGCCAACGCAATCGTTGCGTGGTTACCGGTCGTCCGCGCGGCGTGTTCCGCAAGTTCGGCCTGACCCGCCACAAATTGCGTGAAATGGCGATGAAGGGCGAAGTTCCCGGCATGACCAAGGCCAGCTGGTAGGAGAACGAATATGAGCATGAGCGATCCCATCGCCGATATGCTGACTCGCATTCGCAATGCGCAGCAAGTTGACAAAACCACGGTGACCATGCCCGCCTCGAAGCTGAAAGTGGCCATTGCCACCGTGCTGAAAGACGAAGGCTACATCGATGGCTATTCGGTCAAGGGCACCCAGGCCAAGCCTGAGCTCGAGATCACCCTGAAGTACTACGCCGGCCGTCCGGTCATCGAGCGCATCGAACGCGTCTCGCGCCCCGGTCTGCGTATCTACAAGGGCCGCACCAGCATTCCTCAGGTCATGAACGGCCTGGGCGTGGCTATCGTTTCGACCTCGCGCGGCGTGATGACCGACCGCAAGGCTCGCGCCAATGGCGTGGGCGGCGAAGTCCTGTGCTACGTGGCCTAAGGAGAGTCGAATGTCACGTATCGCTAAATACCCGGTAGAACTGCCCAAGGGTGTTGAAGCCAGCATCCAGCCGGACCAGATTACCGTCAAGGGCCCGCTGGGCACCTTGGTGCAATCGCTGACTGGCGACGTCAACGTCGCCCAGGAAGACGGCAAGCTGACCTTTGTCGTTGCCAACGACAGCCGCCATGCCAACGCGATGTCGGGCACCTTGCGCGCCCTGGTCGCCAACATGGTGACCGGCGTGAGCAAGGGCTTCGAACGCAAGCTGAACCTGGTCGGCGTGGGTTACCGCGCCCAGATTCAAGGCGACGCGGTCAAGCTGCAGCTGGGTTTTTCGCACGATGTCGTGCACCAGCTGCCCGCCGGCGTCAAGGCCGAATGCCCCACCCAGACGGAAATCGTCATCAAGGGCCCGAACAAGCAAGTCGTCGGTCAGGTGGCCGCTGAAATTCGCAAGTACCGTGAACCTGAGCCCTATAAGGGCAAGGGTGTGCGCTACGCGGACGAACGCGTCGTCATCAAAGAAACCAAGAAGAAATAACGGCGCACGCAAGGACGAATCATGGACAAAAAAGTTTCCCGTTTGCGTCGTGCGGTTCCGACCCGCCGGAAGATTGCGCAGCTGCGAGTGCATCGCCTGTCGGTTTTCCGCTCGAACCTGCACATCTACGCCAACATCATTTCGCCGGAAGGCGATCGCGTGCTGGTCAGCGCCTCGACGCTGGAAGCCGAAGTTCGCGCGCAGCTGGGCGGCGCTGGCAAGGGTGGCAACGCCACCGCCGCCGCGCTGGTGGGCAAGCGTGTTGCCGAGAAGGCCAAGGCCGCCGGCATCGAGCTGGTTGCCTTCGATCGCTCGGGTTTTCGTTACCATGGCCGCGTGAAAGCGTTGGCCGAAGCCGCGCGCGAAGCCGGCCTGAAGTTCTAAGCGAGGATCTGTCAAATGGCTACTAAAGTACAAGGCAAGCACGCCGCGGAAAAAGAGAACGACGACGGTCTGCGCGAGAAGATGATCGCGGTCAACCGCGTGAGCAAAGTGGTCAAGGGTGGTCGCACCATGAGCTTTGCCGCGTTGTCCGTGGTGGGCGATGGCGATGGCCGTATCGGCATGGGCAAGGGCAAGGCGCGTGAAGTGCCGGTGTCGGTTCAGAAGGCAATGGAACAGGCCCGCCGCGGCATGTTCAAGGTCGCCCTGAAGAACGGCACGCTGCACCATACCGTGGTGGGCAAGCACGGCGCCTCGACGGTGCTGATTTCGCCGGCCGCTGAAGGTACCGGCGTGATTGCCGGCGGTCCGATGCGCGCTATTTTCGAAGTGATGGGTGTGCGTAACGTGGTTGCCAAGAGCCTGGGCTCGAGCAACCCCTACAACCTGGTTCGCGCCACGTTGAATGGTCTGCGTGCTTCCCTGACCCCGGCGGAAGTTGCTGCCAAGCGCGGCAAGTCCGTCGAAGAGATCCTGGGGTAAATCATGGCTCAGAAGCAGATCAAAGTTACGCTCGTGCGCTCCGTGATCGGCACCAAGCAATCCCACCGCGACACCATTCGCGGCCTGGGCCTGCGCCGTATCAACAGCAGCCGCGTGCTGGTCGACACGCCCGAGGTGCGCGGGATGATCCACAAGGTGGGTTACCTCGTCTCCGTCTCGGAAGCCTAAGGAATCACGATGTCGGATATTCAACTCAATACGCTGAAGCCCGCCGAGGGCAGCAAGCACGCCAAGCGCCGCGTCGGCCGTGGCATCGGCTCGGGCCTGGGCAAGACCGCCGGCCGTGGCCACAAGGGCCAGAAGTCGCGTTCGGGCGGCTTCCACAAGGTTGGCTTCGAAGGCGGCCAGATGCCGTTGCAGCGTCGCTTGCCCAAGCGCGGCTTCACGCCGCTGGGTCAGCACCTGTACGCTGAAGTGCGCCCGTCCGAGCTGCAATTGATGGAAGCCGAGGAAATCGACGTCCAGGCGCTCAAGGCAGCCGGTGTGGTTGGCCAAAGCGTGCGTTACGCCAAGGTCATCAAGTCGGGTGAACTCTCGCGCAAGGTGGTGCTTCGCGGCATTACCGCGACGGCCGGCGCTCGCGCCGCCATCGAAGCCGCGGGCGGCTCGCTTGCTTGAACGCGAGGTGACGAGTGGCTAAAGCGCAGGCTCTGGGCAAAACCGGTGCACGGTACGGCGATCTGAAACGCCGTCTCGTGTTCCTGGTGCTCGCCTTGGTGGTTTACCGCCTCGGTACCCACATCCCCGTGCCGGGCATCAACCCGGACGCGTTGGCGGACCTGTTCCGCCAGCACGAGGGTGGGATCCTGGGCCTGTTCAACATGTTCTCGGGTGGAGCGCTGTCGCGTTTTTCCATCTTCGCCCTGGGGATCATGCCGTACATTTCGGCATCCATCATCATGCAGTTGATGTCGGTGGTGGTGCCGTCGCTGGAAGCGCTCAAGAAAGAGGGCGAGGCCGGCCGTCGGAAGATTACCCAGTACACCCGCTACGGCACGGTCGTGCTGGCGCTGGTGCAGGCGGTGGGCATTTCGGTGGCGCTGGAGTCCCAGCCGGGGCTGGTCATCGATCCGGGCATGTTGTTCCGCTTCACGACAGTGGTCACGTTGGTTACCGGCACCATGTTCGTCATGTGGCTGGGCGAGCAGATCACCGAGCGCGGGCTGGGCAATGGCATCTCGATCCTGATCTTCGCCGGTATCGTCGCGGGCTTGCCCTCGGCGCTGGCGGGGCTGCTGGACCTGGTGCGGACGAACTCGATGTCGGTGCTGTCGGCGCTGTTCATCGTGGCCCTGGTCGTGCTGGTTACCGCCTTCGTGGTGTTCGTGGAACGCGGACAGCGCAAGATCACGGTGAACTATGCCAAGTGCCAGGTGGGCAACAAGGTGTATGGGGGCCAGAGCTCGCATCTGCCGCTCAAGCTGAACATGGCCGGGGTGATTCCGCCGATCTTCGCGTCGTCGATCATTCTGTTCCCGGCCACGATCACCAGCTGGTTCTCGAGCGGTGAACGCATGGCCTGGCTGCATGACCTTGCTGCCGCGCTCGAGCCTCGTCAACCGCTGTACATCACGCTGTATTCGGTCGCGATCATTTTCTTCTGCTTTTTCTACACGGCCCTGGTGTTCAACAGCCGCGAAACTGCAGACAACCTGAAGAAGAGCGGCGCTTTCGTTCCGGGCATCCGTCCGGGCGAGCAGACCGCGCGTTACATTGACAAGATTCTGATGCGCTTGACGCTGGCTGGTGCGATTTACATCACGCTGGTGTGCTTGCTGCCGGAATTCCTGGTGATGCGTTGGAATGTGCCGTTCTACTTCGGTGGTACGTCCCTGTTGATTATTGTCGTGGTGACGATGGATTTCATGGCGCAAGTACAGGCCTACATGATGTCTCACCAATACGACTCGCTGCTCAAGAAGGCGAACTTCAAGGGCTCGGGTTTGCCGATGCGGTAAGCAAAGAGAATGTCTAAGGACGACGTCATCCAGATGCAAGGAGAGGTTCTTGAGAACCTCCCCAACGCGACCTTCCGCGTCAAGCTCGAAAACGGCCACGTGGTGTTGGGCCATATTTCCGGCAAGATGCGTATGCATTACATCCGGATTCTGCCCGGCGACAAGGTCACAGTGGAGCTCACGCCCTATGACCTCACGCGAGCCAGAATTGTTTTCCGCTCCAAGTGAAGCGGACCGGATTACGGAAAATTAGGAGTCAACCATGAAAGTAATGGCATCGGTTAAGCGGATCTGCCGCAACTGCAAAGTTATCAAACGTCACGGCGTGGTGCGTGTCATCTGCACCGACCCGCGTCACAAGCAGCGTCAAGGCTAACCCAGATAGCGGTACGCAACGGATTTATTCAAGGAACAGTCATGGCCCGTATTGCTGGCATTAACATTCCGCCGCAACAGCACGCCGAGATCGGCCTGACCGCCATTTTTGGCATCGGTCGTACGCGCGCCCGCAAGATCTGCGAAGCTGCTGGTGTGCCCGTTACCAAAAAGGTCAAGGATCTGACCGACGCCGAGCTGGAGCGCATCCGTGAACACATTGGCGTGTTCGCGGTTGAAGGCGACCTGCGTCGTGAAGTTCAGCTCTCGATCAAGCGTTTGATCGACCTGGGAACCTACCGCGGCATGCGCCACAAGCGTGGCCTGCCCGTGCGCGGCCAGCGCACCCGCACCAACGCCCGCACCCGCAAGGGCCCGCGTCGTGCTGCTGCGTCCCTGAAGAAATAATCGAGGATCTAGATTATGGCGAAAGCTTCCACCAGCGGCGCTTCGCGCGTACGCAAAAAGGTCAAGAAGAACGTCTCGGACGGCATCGCGCACGTTCACGCTTCGTTCAACAACACCATCATCACCATCACCGACCGCCAGGGCAATGCCCTGTCGTGGGCGACGTCGGGTGGCGCAGGCTTCAAGGGCTCGCGCAAGTCGACGCCGTTCGCCGCGCAGGTCGCCGCTGAGACGGCTGGTCGCGTTGCCATGGAATATGGCATCAAGACCCTCGAAGTGCGTATCAAGGGCCCCGGCCCCGGCCGCGAATCGTCGGTGCGCGCGCTCAATGCGCTGGGCATCAAGATTTCGAGCATCGCCGACATCACGCCCGTTCCGCACAACGGCTGCCGTCCGCCGAAGCGTCGTCGTATCTAAAGGGAATCCACATGGCACGTTATATTGGACCCAAATGCAAGCTCTCGCGCCGCGAGGGTACCGACCTGTTCCTGAAGAGCGCGCGCCGCTCGCTGGATTCCAAGTGCAAGCTGGATTCCAAGCCGGGCCAGCATGGCCGCACCTCGGGTGCCCGTACTTCGGACTACGGTCTGCAGCTGCGCGAGAAGCAGAAGCTCAAGCGCATGTACGGCGTTCTGGAAAAGCAGTTCCGCAAGTACTTCGTTGAAGCCGAGCGCCGTCGTGGCAACACCGGCGAAACGCTGATCCAGCTGCTCGAATCGCGCCTGGACAACGTCGTCTACCGCATGGGCTTCGGCTCGACGCGCGCGGAAGCCCGTCAGCTGGTGAGCCACCGCGCCATCGAGCTGAACGGCCACACCGCCGACATCGCGTCGATGCTGGTCAAGGCCGGCGACGTGATCTCGATTCGCGAGAAGGCCAAGAAGCAAGGCCGCATCCGCGAATCGCTGGATCTGGCTGCCAGCATCGGCCTGCCCCAGTGGGTGGAAGTCGACGCCAGCAAGATGACCGGTACGTTCAAGTCGGCCCCCGATCGCGCTGACGTCGCCCGCGACGTCAACGAGTCGATGGTCGTCGAACTGTACTCGCGTTGATCGCCGCGCGCCGCCGCCCTCGGGATGGCGGTGCTGTGGTGGCTGTGCGAACCGTTTGCCTCACCCGCGCCAGCCCGCTTTCGCCATTTTGGCGGGGCGGGCTTTGCGGTAGAAACGGCGGCCGCTTTCGGGCCGCGGTTTATGCGTAGTTTCACTTAATTCCATCAGCCTTATCGGTGTAACGAGCCGAGGGTATTGAAAAGGAAAACAGTACATGTCCACTCAAGGTTTTCTGAAGCCGCGTTCCATCGAAGTCGAACCGGTCGGGGCGCATCACGCCAAGATCGTGATGGAGCCGTTCGAGCGCGGCTACGGCCATACGCTGGGCAACGCCCTGCGCCGCATCCTGCTGTCGTCGATGACCGGCTACGCGCCGACCGAAGTGCAGATGACCGGCGTGGTGCACGAATATTCGACCATTGCCGGTGTTCGCGAAGATGTCGTCGACATCCTGCTGAACCTCAAGGGCGTGGTGTTCAAGCTGCACAACCGCGACGAAGTGACCCTGGTGCTGCGCAAGAATGGCGCCGGCGCCGTGGTGGCCAGCGATATCGAGCTGCCGCACGACGTCGAGATCATCAATCCGGATCACCTGATCTGCAATCTGACCGACGCCGGCAAGATCGAAATGCAGGTCAAGGTCGAGAAGGGCCGCGGCTATGTGCCGGGCAACGTGCGCGCGCTGTCGGAAGATCGCACGCACACGATCGGCCGCATCGTGCTGGACGCTTCGTTCAGCCCCGTGCGCCGTGTCAGCTATGCCGTCGAAAGCGCTCGCGTCGAGCAGCGTACCGACCTGGACAAGCTGGTGCTGGACATCGAAACCAACGGCGTGATCTCGCCCGAGGAAGCGGTGCGCCAGGCTGCCCGCATCCTGATGGACCAGATCTCGGTGTTCGCGGCGCTGGAAGGCGCGGGCGATGCGTACGAGCCGCCGGTGCGCGGTACGCCGCAGATCGATCCGGTGCTGCTGCGCCCGGTCGACGATCTGGAACTGACGGTGCGTTCGGCCAACTGCCTGAAGGCCGAGAACATCTACTACATCGGCGACCTGATCCAGCGTACCGAGAACGAACTGCTCAAGACCCCGAACCTGGGCCGCAAGTCGCTCAACGAGATCAAGGAAGTGCTGGCCGCACGCGGCCTGACCCTTGGCATGAAGCTGGAAAACTGGCCCCCGCTGGGCCTCGAGCGCCCGTAAGCAGTCAAGCGCGGTGGGCGCGCCATGCGCCCGCCGCGATGTTTTCATGCATCGGAAGGTGCATACTTTTTCCACCGGACCGCGGCCTGTCACAGACCGATAGAAGAGCCGGATAACCCGATGGCGGAAACGCCGTCCTTAGATTCAAAGGAAATATCATGCGTCACGGTAATGGCTTGCGTAAGCTCAACCGCACCAGCAGTCACCGTCTTGCCATGTTCCGCAACATGGCCGTTTCGCTGATCACGCACGAAGCGATCAAGACCACGCTGCCGAAGGCGAAAGAACTGCGCCGCGTCATCGAACCCCTGATCACGCTGGGCAAGGAGCCCACCCTCGCGAACAAGCGTCTGGCGTTTGCCCGTCTGCGCGATCGCGACGCGGTGGTCAAGCTGTTCGCCGAAATCGGTCCGCGCTACGCGAACCGCAACGGCGGCTATACCCGCGTGCTGAAGATGGGCTTCCGTCAAGGCGACAACGCGCCCATGGCTTTCATGGAGCTGGTTGACCGTCCGGAAGTGGATGTATCCGAAGCGGACAGCGACGCCGAGTGAATCCGGCAGCGCGGAAAGCGGCAAGGGCGGGTCTTCGGACCCGCCCTTGCTTTTTGCGGCGCGCGCAGGTCTTGCGCCGGCCCGGCCGCGGCGGCCAACGGCGCCGATTGCGGCAGGGCGAGGGGCCTTCAGGCCTTGGTCAAGGCGGCGCGCAGATCCTGCGCCACCGACGCGAGCTGTTCGGGCGGTGACTGCGGCGGCATGACGAAGGTCAGGTCTTTCTGTTCGATGTACTGAGTGGACGTGACGTCCTGCGGATGGTGCATCGGAATCAGGTGGGCATGGGCATGCGCCACGTGGATGCCGGTGAAGGCGAAACCGACCCGTTCGACCGAATACAGGCGCTTCATGTGGCGGGCCAGACGCTGGCCCAGATTCAGGATATGTCCGGCGAGATCGGCAGGCATGTCCTCGAAATACGGGTAGTGCTGGCGGGGAATGATCAGAACATGGCCCGGCCGCACGGGATGGATGTCCAGGAACGCGAGCAGGCGGCTGTCCTGGTGGATGACGTGGGCCGGGATCTCCTCGCGGGAAATGCGGCAGAACAGGCAATCGTGCGACATGTCTGGCAGTCTCCTTGTTGGTCGGGCGCGGCGCAGGAACATACCCGCCGATCGTTATCGATAAAATACCCACAGTATCCCTCAATGCCCATTCCCAGGAGCCGCCATGTTGCGAGATGACGACGTCGTGCTGGTGATCAGCAATGCGCCAGACATGCTGCTGGCCAAGCGCATGGCCCATGTGCTGGTCGAGGACGGCCTGGCCGCCTGTGTGAACCTTGGCGCCCCGGTCCTGTCTGTGTACAGGTGGAAAGGCGAGGTAGAGGGCGCCGACGAGATTCCTCTGTGGATCAAGACCACATACGCCCGGCACCAGGCGGTGGTGCAGACGCTGGCACAACTGCACCCCTACGAAGTGCCGGAAATCATCGTTTTGCCGGTCATCGGCGGTATCGCGTCCTATCTGGACTGGGTACGCGAGCAAAGCAGCGGCGTCGACTCGCAATAGAGAGGAAGGAATGATGCAGTACGGACACGCGTCGGCCACCGGGCACGGCGCGAGCGCAACAGGCCGCGCCGCGGCCGCGGGACGCTGGCTGGCGTGGATGCTGGCCCTGGCGCTGGTGTTGTTCGCCCGCCCCGCAGCCGCCCTGACCGAAGACGACTTCCTGCCGCCCGAGCAGGCTTTCGTGTTCAGCGCCGCCATGGCCGACCCGGCTACGCTGGTCCTGAATTACCGGATCGCGCCCGAGTACTACATGTACCGCGAGCGTTTCGGCCTGTCGGCCAGCCCGGCGCAGGCGGTGACGCTGGGCGAGGCGGCCTATCCACAGGGCAAGGTGAAGTATGACCCTACCTTTGATAAGGATATGGAGGTCTTTTACGGTACCGTGGCGGTGCGCGTGCCGTTGTCGCAGGGCAACGGGCAGCCGTTCACCCTGACAGTCACCAGCCAGGGCTGCGCCGACGCCGGCCTGTGCTACCCGCCGATGGACAATACGGTGCAGCTGACGCCCGTGGCGGGTGGCTATGCGCTCGCGGCGGGTACGGCGTCCGCGCCGCAAGGCGGCGGCACGTTCGACAGCTTGCTGGAAGCCGGCGATACGCGGCTTGCGGACTTCATCGGCGGCGGCGGGTGGCTGAAGACGGCCGGCGTGTTCCTGCTGCTGGGCATGCTGCTGGCGTTTACGCCCTGCGTATTGCCGATGGTGCCGATCCTCTCGTCCATCGTGCTGGGCGGCGCGCAGGCGCAGCGCCCAAGCCGCTGGCGCGGCCTGGGGCTGGCCGCCGCCTATGTGTTCGGCATGTCGGTCGTCTATACCGCGCTGGGCGTGGCGGCCGGCCTGAGCGGCGCTGGCCTGGCGGCGTGGCTGCAGACGCCGTGGATCCTGTCGCTGTTCGCCATCCTGCTGGCCGTCCTGGCGCTGGCGATGTTCGGCGCCTTCACCTTCCAGATGCCGGCGGGCCTGCAGGCCCGCCTGAGCGAGCGTTCCAACCGGATCCCGGGTGGCCGTGTAACGGGCGCCCTGGTCATGGGGGCGCTGTCGGCATTGATCGTCGGCCCTTGCGTGGCCGCGCCGCTGGCGGGCGCGTTGCTGTACATCTCGCAGACCGGGGACGTGATCCTGGGCGGCGCGGCCCTGTTCGCGATGGCCTGGGGCATGGGCATTCCGCTGCTGCTGGTGGGCGCGTCGGCGGGCACGCTGTTGCCCCGTACCGGCCCCTGGATGGAAAGCGTCAAGCGGGTGTTCGGGATGCTTTTGCTGGGCACGGCTTGGTGGATGCTGATCCCGGTGGTGCCCACCTGGGTGCAGATGCTGGGCTGGTCGTTCCTGGCGGTGGTGGGCGCGGTGATGTTGCGCGCCTTCGATGCGCTGCCGGCGGGTTCGGGCGCGCCGCGCATGTTCGCCAAGGGGCTGGGCCTGCTGCTGGCGCTGGCCGGCGCGGCCTGGCTGATCGGCGCCCTGAGCGGCGGACGCGATGTGCTGGCGCCGCTGTCGCACCTGGCGGCGCGCGCGCCGGCGGGCGGGGCCGTTGCCGCCGCCGGGCCGGCGGCCGTGGACAAGACGCGTTTCGTGCGCGTGCGCAGCAACGCCGAACTCGATGCCTTGCTGGCCCGGAGCACGCAGCCCGTCATGCTGGATTTCTATGCCGACTGGTGCGTGTCGTGCCGCGAGATGGAGCACTTCACCTTCAGCGATCCCACGGTGGCCGCACGCATGTCGCAGATGCTGCTGGTGCAGGCTGACGTCACCAAGAACAATGCCGATGACCGCGCCTTGCTCAAGCGCTTCCGCCTGTTCGGCCCGCCAGGCATCATGTTCTTCGAACCCGGCGGCAAGCTGATCGAAGACATCCGGGTCGTGGGTTTCCAGGACGCGCGGCGCTTTGCCGGCGTGCTGGAGCAGGTGGCGGACAGGTCCGGCGCGCCGGGCCCGGCGCAAGCAGGCTCCTGACGTTGCTTCGTATCGCCTCGGGCGCGCCCGAGGCGATGGCGTGGGCGAGAGGCTGGTACGATGTTGCCCATACCAGCCGCGCCGGCGGGATCCGGTAGCCTCCCACCCTTCATCCCATTACGTGTCCACCGCCATCGCGTCCCCGGCCAATGTCGGCCGTGTGTATCTGCAGTTGCTGCTGGTCATGGCCGCCTGGGGCGTCAATCTCGTCGCCGTGAAATACCTGACGTTCCACATGGACGTGCAGGTAGTGGCCGCGGTGCGCATCGTGGTGGCCTTCGTGGCGGTGTCGGCGATCCTGCTGTGGCGCCTGCATGGCGTGCCGCGCCTTTCGTTGCGGCAGTTCGGCTGGCTGGCCTGCGCCGGGCTGCTGGTGGTGTACGCGCACCAGATCCTGCTGGTGAACGCCCTGCGCCTGACGCCGGCAGCCAATGCGACGTTGATCATGGCGACCAGCCCCTTGTTCTCGGTGGTGCTGGCGGCTTTTTTCTACCGCGAGCGCCTGACCGCCTCGCGCATCGGGGGCGCGGCGCTGGGGCTGGGCGGCGTGGCCCTGGTGGTGGCCGGCGGCGACGGCGTGCTGGCCAGCGTTGGCCGGGGCGACGTGCTGGCCCTGTGCGCGGTGATCGTGTTCGTCATCGGCGGCCTGATCATCCAGCGCGTATCCCGCGCCCTCGATCCCCTGACCATCCTCTGGTACATGTACCTGGTAGGCGCGGTCACGCTCAGCGCCCATGCGGCGTTCTCGCCCGCTACCTACCTGGCGTCGTCGTGGACGCTCGAGCCCTGGCCATGGCTGGTGGTGCTGTTTTCCAGCGTCATTGCGTCGGGGGTGTCCAATCTGCTGTGGAATGCCGGCATTGCCCGCCTGGGCATGAGCCGGGCCGCCATGTTCGTGAACTGGCTGCCCATCTTCGGGCTGCTGGCCGCCGCGGTGTTCCTGGGCGAACGCATTACGGCGCTGCACTTCGCCGGACTGGCCTGCGTGCTGTCGGGTACCTGGCTGGGCCTGCGCACCGCGCCCGCCCCGGCGGCGGGGCAGGCGGATGCGCGGCCGGCCCGGGCCAGGCGAGCCTAGCGCTGCTGCTGCAGCAGCGTGGCGGCCTCGAGGGCGAAGTAGGTCAGCACGCCGTCGGCGCCGGCACGCTTGAAGCCGAGCAAGGCCTCCATCATGACCTTGTCGTGGTCGAGCCAGCCATTGGCGGCGGCGGCCTTGATCATGGCGTATTCGCCGCTGACCTGGTAGGCGAAGGTCGGCACGCGGAACGCGTCCTTGACCCGGCGCACCACGTCCAGGTAGGGCATGCCGGGCTTGACCATCACCATGTCCGCGCCTTCCTGCAGGTCGGCGGCGACTTCGCGCAGCGCTTCGTCGATGTTGCCCGGGTCCATCTGGTAAGCCATTTTGTCGGACTTGCCCAGGTTGCTGGCCGAGCCGACCGCGTCGCGGAACGGGCCGTAGAAGGCGCTGGCGTACTTGGCCGAATAGGCCATGATGCGGGTGTGGATATGCTGCTGGTCTTCCAGCGCCTGGCGTATCGCGCCGATGCGGCCGTCCATCATGTCGCTGGGCGCGACGATGTCCACACCGGCGGCGGCCTGCACCAGGGCCTGCTTGATGAGGATTTCGACGGTGGGCTCGTTCAGCACGTAGCCGGCGGGGTCGATCACGCCATCCTGCCCGTGGCTGGTATACGGGTCGAGGGCGACGTCGGTGAGCACGCCGAGTTCGGGAAAGCGCTTTTTCAGCTCGCCCACCACGCGCGGGATCAGGCCTTCGGGATTGGCCGCCTCGATGCCGTCGGGCGTCTTGAGGGCCGGCTCGATGGCCGGAAACAGCGACAGCACCGGGATGCCCAGCTTGACGCATTGCTCGGCCACGGGCAGCAGCGTGTCGAGCGAGTAGCGCACCACGCCGGGCAGCGAGGGCACGGCCTGCTGTATGCCTTTGCCTTCGGTCACGAAGACCGGGTAAATCAGATCGTTGGCGGTGAGCGTGTTCTCGCGTACCAGGCGGCGCGTGAAATCGTCGCGGCGCAGGCGGCGGGGGCGGGATACCGGGAATGCGGCGGAAATGATCTGCGGTTTCATGGCACTACCTTGGGAGAGATCCAGTTCTCGATGTGGGCGCCGGCCTCTTCGAGGCCGATGCGTTCGGTCGATGAAAACGGCACCATATGCAGGGCGCCGATATCGGCCAGGTCCTTGCGCACGGCGAATACCGTGCGCATGCGTTGCCCGTATGGCAGCTTGTCTGCCTTGGTCAGCAAGGCCAGCACTGGCCTGCCGGTGGGCGCGATGAAATTGGTCAGGCGGCGATCGAGGTCGGTGACGCCGCGGCGAATGTCGATGAGCAGGACGATGCCGGCCAGCGATGCCCGGTCGCGCAAATAGCCGCCCAGGATGTCGGCCCATTTTTCCTTCTCGCGATGGGCGACCGAGGCATAGCCATAGCCGGGCAGGTCGACCAGGAAGCCCAGCTGTTCGCCGGGTGCGAGGGGATCGGGCAGGCCGAACATGTTGATCAGCCGCGTGCGGCCGGGCGTCTTGCTCGAAAACGCCAGGCGCCGCTGGTTGCACAGCACGTTGATGGCCGAGGATTTGCCGGCGTTGGAGCGGCCGACGAAGCAGACTTCGGGCGCGCCGGCAGGCGGCAACTGGTCCAGACGGGCTGCCGAAATGTAAAAAGAGGCGCGATGTAGGAGGGACACGGTGGAGTCCGATACGGTTGGTTTCGATCCCTATTGTATAATCCGGCGTTTGCAACATTAGTCTCCGCGCGCGGGGCTGGCTTTTTTGCGTTCGAGGACGCTGGCCGGCGTCGATGCCAGGGCTGGATGGGGCGGAGACGTTTTCGTCCACTCTCGCAGCCGCGCGGGCAGGCATGGGAGGGCGCTTTAGGCGCCTTGATCGAGTCCGATCGTCGAGGATTTCATGAAGCGTGTGCTGTCCCGGATGTTGGTAGCAAGCGGACTGGTGCTGGGTGCATCGGTTCACTCCATGAGTTTCGCCGCCGATGGCGCTGCGGGCCCGGCCAAGCCGGACGCCGCCAAGGGCGCCCAGCTGTACGATCAGGGCGATGCGTCGCGTGGCGTCATCGCCTGTGCGTCCTGTCACGGCGCGGCAGGCAGCAGCACCATACCGGCCAACCCGAACCTGGCGGCCCAGCCGCACGAATACCTGGTCAAGCAGCTGACGGAATTCAAGGTCAAGGAAGGCGAGAAGCTGCCGCTGCGCATGGGGCCGGGAGGCAATCCCACGCCCATGACCGCCATGGCCCAGCCCCTGACGGCGCAGGACATGCAGAACGTCGCCCTGTATCTGTCGCAGCCGCCGCTCAAGGAGCCGGCTACCGCTGGCCACGAAAACCTGGTCGAATTGGGCCAGAAGATCTGGCGCGGCGGTCTGGCCGATCGCAACGTGCCGGCCTGTGCGGCCTGTCACGGCGCCACCGGCGCGGGCATTCCGGGCCAGTATCCCCGCCTGTCGGGACAGTTTTCGTCGTACATCGAAGAACAGCTCAAGCTGTTCCGCAGCGGCGAGCGTGGCAATAGCGTGCCCATGCACGACATCGCGGACCGTATGTCCGACGCCGATATCAAGGCTGTCGCCGATTACGCCGCGGGCTTGCGCTGACCGGGCCCGAGACGGGCGCGGCCAGGTGCCGAGCCAGAATTTAACCGGGCGCCGGAACAAGTTTGCCGAGCCCGTTGTCTATGAGGGGGGAAGCCGATTGCGCGGCCCCCTTTTTTCATGAACGCCACTTCCACAGCCCCCTCCTCCCGCCATACCTTGCGCAGCCTGGCTGGCGACGTCTTCGAACTGCTGGGCTCGATGCGTTTCGCCGTCAGCCTGCTGATGTTCATCTGCATCGCCAGCATCGTGGGGACGGTACTGGCCCAGAACCGTCCCAGCAATGTGTACGTGGACCAGTTCGGGCCGTTCTGGTTCGAGGTGTTCGACAAGTTCTCCATCTGGCACGTCTACAACAGCTGGTGGTTCCTGCTGATCATGACGTTCCTGGTGGTGTCCACCTCGGTGTGCCTGATCCGCAATACCCCCAAGATGCTGCGGGAGGCGCGCTCGTTCCGCGAGCACGTGCGCGCCAGCAGCCTGCGGGCCTTCCCGCACCGCCTCCAGACCGAGGTGGCGCAGCCGGTCAGCGAGACGGCACAGGGCGTGACCGGCCTGCTGGGCCAGTTCGGCTACGCCGTGCGCGAGCGCCGCGATGGCGACGGCATCATGCTGGCGGCCAAGAAAGGCAGCGCCAACCGCCTGGGCTACATCTTCGCGCACTCGGCGATGGTCATCATCTGCATCGGCGGCCTGCTCGACAGCGAGGCGCCGGTGCGGCTGCAGGTATTGTTCGACGGCAAGCAGCCGATCGCCATCAACGGCGAAATGGCGCGCGCGGACATTCCGGACAGCGCCCTGCTGTCGGTCAACAATCCCAGCTACCGGGCCAATCTCTGGGTTCCGGAGGGCAGCAACGCGAGCCTGGCCACCATCGCGGTCAACGACCGGTCGCTGGTGCAGCCGCTGCCGTTCTCGCTGCGGCTGAAGAAGTTCACGGTCGATTACTACTCTACCGGCATGCCCAGCCGCTTCCTCAGCCTGGTCGAGGTCACGGACCCGGAGACCGGCGAGATGTTCGATCAGACCATCGAGGTCAATGAGCCGCTGCGCTACAAGGGCGTGACCGTCTATCAGAGCAGTTTCGATGACGGCGGCAGTTCGGTCAGCCTGACCGGCTATCCGCTGGTGGGCGCGGGCGATACGCCGTTCAAGGTGGACGGCGTGGTGGGCCAGACGTCGGAGATCGGCGCACGTATCGGCGACCAGCCCAAAAGCATGAAAATCGAGTTCACCGCTCTGCGCGTGATCAACGTCGAGGATTTCTCGGGCGGGCAGCCGGGCGCGCAGAATCTCAGCCTGCGCGAGCACGTGGCGTCGGTGGCCGGCAGCGCCGCGGGCAAGAAGAACGAAAACCTGCGCAATGTGGGGCCGCGCATCGACTACAAGCTGATCGACGACGCGGGCCAGGCGCACGAGTTCCAGAATTACATGCTGCCGGTCGTGCTCGACGGCGTGCCGGTATTCCTGAGCGCGGTGCGCAACAACCCGGCCGACGATTTCCAGTACCTGCGCATTCCGGCCGATGACCAGGGTTCGCTGGCCGAATTCATGCGCCTGCGCGCGGCGCTGGCCGATCCGGCGGCGCGCCAGGAGGCGGCCCGTCGCTTCGCCGAGCGCAACGCGCCCAGCGGCACCGATCGCCAGCCCCTGGAGACCGCGGCGCAGCGGGCCCTGGCCACCTTCGCCGAAGGCGGCCTGCAGGCCATTGCGGACTTCCTGCAGGCCAATACGGCGCCCGACGACCTGGAGCGCGCCGCGGGCATCGTGGTGCGCCTGGTGGGCGCCAGCGTGGCGGAGCTGCGCGATATCGCCCGCGCCCGGGCCGGCCTGCCGGCACTGCCGCAAAGCGGCCCGCAGGCCGACGAGGCGGCGCAATGGTCGCGCGTGGCGGTGGCGGCGCTGTCGGACCTGGCGTTCTATCCGGCGCCGGTCATGTTCAGCCTGACCGACTTCCAGGAGCGCCAGGGCAGCGTTTTCCAGGTGGCCCGCACGCCCGGCAAGAATGCCGTGTATCTGGGCTGCGTACTGCTTATCCTGGGCATTTTCGCCATGTTCTATATTCGCGACAGGCGGGTATGGGTGTGGGTCAAGCCCGCCGCCGATGGCGCCGGCAGCAGCATCGAGGCAGCCATGACCTCGCAGAAGCGTACACTGGACTTCAATCAAGAGTTCGATCGCCTGCGCGAGGCATTATTGCGACAGAGCAAGCCGTAAGGGGTTTTCATGTCTTCCACCACCAGCAATTCCGCCGCGGCCTGGACGAGCGGTTTTTCCCCGACGGGCGACGGGCGCGCGCAGCGCGGCCGGCCCGACTGGACCGATATCGCGTTCTTCCTGCTGCTGGCGGCGGGGGCGGGCTTTGCCCTGACCCGCTTCAGCGGCGCCATGGATTACTACGAGAAGCTGATCCTCTGTGGCACCGTGCCGGCGCTGGCCTGGCTGGGGTGGCTGTGGCGGCCGCTGCGCCACCTGATGATCGCCTGTGCGCTGGCCGCCGGGCTGGCGCTCCTGCTGTACCAGAACGACCTGGCGCGCGCCGAGCAGGTGTTCTTCCTCAAATACCTGCTGTCGTCGCAATCGGCCATTCTGTGGATGAGCGCGCTGTTCGTGCTGGCGATGCTGTGCTACTGGATCGGGATCCTGAGCCCGACGGCAGCCTGGCTGGGCACGGCACTGACGTGGGGCGCGGTCTTCGCCGGCACGACCGGCCTGCTGGTGCGCTGGCGCGAAGGCCACCTGATGGGGCCCGACCTGGGCCATATCCCGGTCAGCAACCTGTATGAAGTGTTCGTGCTGTTCGCGCTGATCACGGCGCTTTTCTACCTTTACTACGAGCGCAAGTACGCCACGCGGGCGCTGGGCGGGTTCGTCCTGCTGGTCATCACGTCGGCCACGATCTTCCTGCTGTGGTACTCGTTCACGCGCGACGCCGGCCAGATCCAGCCCTTGGTGCCGGCGCTCAAGAGCTGGTGGATGAAGCTGCACGTGCCTGCCAACTTCATCGGCTACGGCACGTTCTCGCTGGCGGCCATGGTGGGCTTCGCCTACCTCGTCAAGCAGCATGGCCAGACCACGTCGTGGCTGAAGCTGGCGCCGCTGTTCGTGCTGGGCGTGGCCCTGTGCGTCGAGCCCATCGTCTTCCGCACCGAGGGCCTGTCCGCCACCTGGATGATCTATTGCGGCGCGGGCGTGGTGATCGTGGGCGGCATTCTGCTGGCCCGCGCGCGCATCGCGCAGGCATTGCCGTCGCTCGAAGTGCTCGACGACATCATGTATCGGGCCATCGCGATCGGGTTCGCGTTCTTCACCGTGGCAACCGTGCTGGGGGCGCTGTGGGCCGCCGACGCCTGGGGCGCCTACTGGCAGTGGGACCCCAAGGAAACCTGGGCGCTGATCGTGTGGCTGAACTACGCCGCCTGGCTCCATATGCGCCTGATCAAGGGCCTGCGCGGCACCATGGCGGCGTATTGGTCCCTGGTGGGCCTGCTGATCACCGGTTTCGCCTTCCTGGGCGTGAACATGTTCCTGTCGGGCCTGCACTCGTACGGCGAGCTCTGAGCCGCGCCGCCCTTCAAAGACAATGCCCCGCAGATGCGGGGCATTGTCTTTGGCAGGCCTTGCGGGTGCGTCAGGGCAGCGTGGACTCGCCCTGGTACAGCGACTCCAGCGTTTCGCGCTGGCGCACGATGTAGTGGCGGTTGCCGTCGACCATGACTTCGGCCGCGCGCACCCGGGTGTTGTAGTTGCTGGCCATGACCATGCTGTAGGCGCCGGCCGACTCCACCGCCAGCACGTCGCCGGCCTGGATCGCCAGGGCGCGGCCGCGCGCCAGCCAGTCGGCGCTTTCGCAGACCGGCCCGACGACGTCGTACTCGATCCGCTTGTCGGCCCGCGGCGTGACCGGCTGCACGCCGTGGTAGGCCTCGTACAGGGCCGGGCGCAGCAGGTCGTTCATGGCCGCGTCGACAATGGCGAAGTTGCGCGCCTCGGCGTGCTTGAGGTATTGCACCGTGGTCAGCAGCACGCCGGCATTGCCGACCAGCGAGCGGCCGGGTTCCAGCACGATATGCAGGTGCCCCAGGCCGCGCGCGTTGATGCGCTCGAACACCCGGTCGAGCAAGGCCTTGGGCGAGGGCGGGATTTCGTCCGTGTAGCGGATGCCCAGGCCGCCGCCGAGGTCCAGGTGCTTGATGGCGATGCCGTTCTCGGCCAGCTGCTCGATCAGGTCCAGCAGCTTTTCCAGTGCGTCGAAGTACGGGCTGATGTCGGTGAGCTGCGAGCCGATATGGCAATCGACGCCAACCACTTCGACGCCGGGCAGGCGAGCCGCCAGCCGGTATGCCGCCGGCGCGGACTCGATGGCGATGCCGAACTTGTTTTCCTTCAGGCCCGTCGAGATGTAGGGATGGGTCTGGGCGTCGACGTCGGGGTTGACGCGCAGCGATACGCGCGCGCGCCGGCCCATGGAGACGGCGACGTCGGACAGGCGCTCGAGTTCGGCCTCGGACTCGACGTTGAAGCACTTCACGTCGGCTTCGAGCGCGGCGCGCATTTCCCAGGCCTGCTTGCCCACGCCGGAGAACACGACCTTGGCGGGGTCGCCGCCCACGGCCAGCACGCGCGCCAGCTCGCCGCCGGACACGATGTCGAAGCCGGCGCCCAGGCGTGCGAATTCCTTCAGCACGGCCAGGTTGGAGTTGGCCTTCATGCCGAAGCACACCAGCACCGGGCGCTCGCCGATGGCGTCACGATAGGTCTCCCAGGCCGAGCGCAGCGCGGCGCGGGAATAGACGTACAGCGGCGTGCCCAACTGGGCGGCCAGGCTGTCGAGCGGCACGTCTTCGGCGTGCAGCACGCCGTTCTGGTAGCGGAAATGGGGCGAGCCAGCCAGGTCGGGCTGGACGGAAACGGCGGTCATGGCAGGGACGGAGCAGGGGGGATGGAGGGGGGCGGCGTTTGCTGCCCCGTGGGCGCGGGCTGGCCGGGCTCGGGCGGCGGCAGATACAGGGGACCCTTGTAGCCGCAGGCGGCAAGCAGCCCGCCGAGGGCCAGCGTGGCTACAATGCGTAGAGCCAGACGGTTATGTGCCGAATGGAACACAGGGAACTCCATAATTGTTGCAGGTTGGATTATGACGGAAACCGAATTTCTTGCGTTGGTCGACCAGGTGCTCGACAGTATCGAAAGCCAGGCGGACGATTGGGCCGCAGGCCTGGATGTCGATATCGAAGCCACCCGCAGCGGCAATGTGCTGACGCTGGTGTTCGAAGACGGCACCCAGGTCGTCGTCAATGCGCAGGCCGCCATGCAGGAGCTGTGGGTCGCCGCGCGCAGCGGTGGTTTCCACTATCGCTACGATGGCCAGCACTGGAACGATACCCGTGGGGGTCCGCGCCTGCCCGATGCCTTGTCGCAGATCTGTTCCGAGGCCGCCGGCGTGCCGGTTTCGGTGCGCCTCTGACTGCATCAGTGTAAGCCGGGCCGGGACGCTTGCGTCCCGGCCCGGCCGCCAACGGGTCAGAACGGGATGTTCTGGCTCCAGGGCTGCGACCCTTGCGTGCCCACACCGGGCGCCACGCGGATCGAATTGTCGTTGCCGCCGGTCAGCCCGTTCAGGAAGTCGCCCAGCGCGTCGCCGGCCTGGGGCAAGCCCAGGCGCGCCACCGCCTGGCCGGGCGGGAACTCGCTGAAATAGAGCTCGCCGTTCTCCACCAGCAGGCCATCGGGACGCGGCCGCTGCTTCTCTTCGGGCACGCCCTTGAGCGCATCCTTCATGTAGTCGAGCCAGATCGGCATGGCCACGCCGCCGCCGGTCTCGCGCGAGCCCAGCGATTTGGGCTGGTCGAAGCCCAGCCATGCGGTGGCCACCAGGCTGGGCGTATAGCCCGAGAACCAGGCGTCGACCGATTCGTTGGTGGTGCCGGTCTTGCCGGCGACGTCGCTGCGCTTGAGCGTGGCGCGGGCGCGGGCGGCGGTGCCGCTGGTGGCCACGCCACGCAGCATATCGTCCATGACGAAGGCGGTGCGCGCGTCGATGGCGCGCGCGGCCGCATCGCCGGCGATGACCGGACGCGATTGCATCAGGACCTTGCCGGAGCTGTCGGTGACGCGATCGATCAGGTAGGGCGTGATGCGGTAGCCGCCGTTGGCGAACACCGCATAGGCGCCGGCCAGCTGCAAGGGCGTGACCGAGCCGGCGCCCAGCGCCAGCGGCAGCACGGCGGGCTGGCGCGCCTTGTCGAAACCGAAGCGGGTGAGGTAGTCCTGGGCGTACTGCGGCCCGATGGCCTGCAGGATGCGGATGGACACCATGTTCTTCGACTTGTACAGGCCCTGGCGCATGGTCAGCATGGGCTCGTACTGGTTGCCGTAGTTCTTCGGATGCCAGGCCTTGGAGCCGGTCTGCGCCGCGGACAGTTCGAACGGCTGGTCGGAGATCTGGGTGGCCGGCGTCAGGCCGCGCTCGAGCGAGGCGGCATAGATGAACGGCTTGATGTTCGAGCCGGGCTGGCGCCATGCCTGCGTCACGCGGTTGAAGTTGCCGCGGTAGAAGTCGAAGCCGCCGACCATGGCGCGGATGGCGCCGTCCTGCGGCGACAGCGCCACGAACGCGGCCTGCACCGCCGGCATGTTGATGACTTCCCAGTTGTCGTTGTATTTGTGGATGTAGACGACCGAGCCGCGCTTCAGGCGCATCTCGGGCTTGGCCTTGTCCGTCAGCGCCCGCGCCACCACGCCCAGCGCCTTCTTGTCGGTGATGGAGATGACTTCGCGCGAGCTGCGCACCAGCTTGATCTCGGTGGGGCTGGCCGACAGCACGACGGCGGTCAGCAGGTCGCCGCTGTCGGAGAACTTGTCGAACACGCCATCGAGGAATTCGTCCAGCGCCTGCGGGTCGTTCTCGACGCCGGCCGGCATGTCCAGCTGTTCCTCGGGGCCGGGGTAGGGTGCGCGCCGCGTGTATTCGAGCACGCCGTCGCGCACCGCGCGATAGGCCGATTCCTGGTCCTTCGACTGGACGGTGGTGTAGATGTTGATGCCGCGCGAATACAGGTTGTCCTGGTACACGTTGTAGAGCAGCTGGCGCGCCAGTTCGGCGACGTATTCGCCATGGATGGCGTAGCCGCCGGCCGGCGTGCCTTCGGCCGACTTGATCACGATGGGCTGCGCCATCGCTTCCTTGTATTCGGGCTCGGTCAGGTAGCCCAGCGAATACATGCGGCCCAGCACATAGCGCTGGCGCAGTTCGGCGCGCGGGCGGTTGGAAATCGGGTTGAAGCGCGACGGCGCCTTGGGAATGCCGGCCAGCATGGCGGCCTCGGACGGCGTGACCTGCGACAGCGGCTTGCCGAAATAGGTGCGCGAGGCGGCGGCGAAGCCGTAGGCGCGATGGCCCAGGTAGATCTGGTTCATGTACAGCTCGAGGATCTGGTCCTTGGTGAGCTGCGATTCGATCTTGAAGGTGAGCAGCAGTTCGTAGAACTTGCGCGAATAGGTCTTCTCGGACGACAGGTAGAAGTTGCGCGCCACCTGCATGGTGATGGTGCTCGCGCCTTGCGACTTCGACATGCTGATCAGGTTGGTCAGGCCGGCGCGGATGACGCCCATCCAGTCGATCCCGCCGTGCTGGTAGAAACGATCGTCCTCGGCGGCCAGCACCGCCGACTTCATGACATCGGGGATTTCGTTGAAGCGCAGCACGTTGCGGCGCTCTTCGCCGAATTCGCCGATCAGCACCCGGTCGGCCGTATAGACGCGCAGCGGCACGCGCGGCCGATAGTCGGTCATGGCGTGCAGATCGGGCAGGTTGGGCCAGGCCAGCGCCAGGGCCATGCCGGCCAGCAGTACGCCGCACAGGGCCAGGCCGCCAAAGAAGATGCCGGCCTTCAGGAAGAACCGCAAAATCGCTGAACCGCTCTTGGCGGGCTTGTCCTGCTTGGTTGAATTCTGGCGCTTGCTCATCGCGGCGATTGTACGGTTATCTCCCATTGTCCCAATTGGGGCCATGGCAGTTTCTGTAACAGAATCGTTCAGTGTGGTAAGCGGGCAACTGACAGCGATGGGATAATGCCGGCATGAATGCTTCCGCTAATTTATGCGCGGCGTCCGCCAACGACCCGCAACCGGGCGACCAGGAGGCCGCCCACCCTGTAGCCTGCGCCGGTGACGAGCCGGCGGCGTTCCTGCCGCACGACCTGCCGATCTTTCTGGTGGGGATGATGGGCGCCGGCAAGACCACCATAGGGCGAGGCCTGGCGCGTGCGCTGAGGCGCGAATTCATCGATCTCGACCATGAGTTGGAGGCGCGTTGCGGCGTGCGGGTTCCGGTCATCTTCGAAATCGAAGGCGAAGCCGGGTTTCGCCGGCGGGAAGCTGCCGCATTGCAAGAGTGTACCCAACGCCGGCAGATAATTCTTGCCACCGGCGGGGGCGCGGTGCTGGCCGCGGAGAACCGGCAGGCCCTGCGCGAGCGCGGCATCGTGATCTACCTGCGCGCCAGCGTGGAAGAGCTGTTCCGGCGCACCAGCCGCGATCGCAACCGCCCCTTGCTGGCCACCGCCGATCCGCGCGCTACCCTGCGCGAGCTGATGGTGGCGCGCGAACCGCTGTATAACGAGGTGGCCGATCTGGTCATCGATACCGGCAGCATGCCCATCGCCACGCTGGTGAAGTCCCTGCTGCCCAAGCTGCAAGCCTACGAGAAGAAATAATGGACGTTGTCGAGGTCGCCACGCCCGGTGGCAGTTATCCCATCCATATCGGCCCCGGACGCCTGGATGCGCTGGACGCGTCGATTCCGGCCGACGCGACGGCCATCGCCGTGGTCACCAACCCGACCGTGGCGGGCCTGTACGGCGCGCGCGTCGAGGCGGCCCTGGCGCGCACCGGCAAGCGGGTGCTGCGCATCGAGTTGCCCGATGGCGAGGCGCACAAGGATTGGCAGACCCTGAACCTGATTTTCGACGCCCTGCTGGAAAACCGCCTGGACCGGCGCGCCGTGCTGGTGGCGCTGGGCGGAGGGGTGATCGGCGACATGACGGGTTTCGCGGCCGCCGTATACATGCGCGGGATCCGCTTCGTGCAGGTGCCGACCACCTTGCTGGCGCAGGTGGATTCGTCGGTGGGCGGCAAGACCGCGGTCAACCACCCGCTGGGCAAGAACATGATCGGCGCCTTCTACCAGCCGGTGGCGGTGGAGATCGATACCGAGGTGCTGGGCACGCTGCCGGCGCGGGAAGTGTCCGCGGGACTGGCCGAGGTGATCAAGTACGGCCTGATCCTGGATGCCGGTTTCTGGCAGTGGTGCGAGGACAACGTCGGCGCCTTGCGCGCGCTGGAGCCCAGGGCGCTGGCCTATGCGATCCGGCGCTCGTGCGAGCTCAAGGCGCAGGTGGTGGGGCAGGATGAGCGCGAGTCCGGCCTGCGCGCCATTCTCAACCTGGGGCATACCTTCGGCCATGCGATCGAGTCCGGCCTGGGTTACGGCGAGTGGCTGCACGGCGAGGCCGTGGGCTGCGGCATGGTGCAGGCGGCCGAGCTGTCCACCCTGGCAGCGGGCTTTCCCGCCGCCGATGTGCAGCGGGTGCGCGATCTGGTGCGCGAGATCGGCTGCCCCACGGTGGCGCCGGACCTGGGCGCCGAGCGCTGGCTGGCGCTGATGCAGGTGGACAAGAAGACCGAAGGCGGCGAGATCCGTTTCGTGCTGATGCCGCGCATAGGCCAGGCCTTGAGCCGGGCGGCGCCGGAGGCGGACGTGCGGACCGCGCTGGAACGAACCACGCGATGAACAAGGACGGGACGGTAGTGCTTATGAACGAATTGGCTTCTTATGCATCCGACCCGTCAAAAACGCGCGGGCGCAGGCACAGCGAGCCGCCGCCAGAGAACCGCACCGAGTTCCAGCGCGACCGGGATCGCATCATCCATTCCAATGCGTTCCGGCGCCTGGAATACAAGACCCAGGTCTTCGTCAACCACGAAGGCGACCTGTTCCGCACCCGCCTGACCCACAGCCTGGAAGTGGCCCAGATCGCGCGCACGCTGGCGCGCAGCCTGCGGGTTTCGGAGGATCTCACCGAGGCCATCGCGCTGGCGCATGATCTGGGGCACACGCCGTTCGGCCATGCCGGGCAGGACGAGCTCAACGCCTGCATGCGCGAGCTGGCGCCGCAGGCGGGCGGCTTCGAGCACAATCTGCAGAGCCTGCGCGTGGTCGACGAACTGGAAGAGCGCTACGCCGAGTTCAACGGCCTGAACCTGTGCTTCGAGACCCGCGAAGGCATCCTGAAGCATTGCTCGGCCACGCATGCGCGCCAGCTGGGGGCGGTGGGCGAGCGCTTTCTCGACCGCACCCAGCCGTCGCTGGAGGCCCAGCTGGCCAATCTGGCCGACGAGGTGGCCTACAACAATCATGACGTCGACGACGGGCTGCGCTCCGGGCTGATCACCCTGGAGCAGCTGCAGGAGGTGGGCATTTTCGCGCGCCACTACGCCGAGGTGGCGCGCCGTTATCCCCAATTGGCGCCGCGCCGCGCTACCTCGGAGACGATCCGGCGCATGATCAATACGCTCATCGTCGACCTGACCGCTACCTCGCTGGCGCGCATCCGCGACCATGCGCCGGCCAGCGCCGACGACGTGCGCCGGGCGCCGCCGCTGGCGGGGTTCTCGGCGGCGGTGCGGCGCGAGGCCGACGAGCTGAAGAAATTCCTGTTCGACAACCTGTACCGCCACTACCGCGTGGTGCGCATGACCACCAAGGTCCAGCGCATCGTGCGTGAGCTGTTCCAGGCCTTCCTGGGCGATCCGCGCCTGTTGCCGCCGGACTACCGGCGCGAGCAGCCGCAGGACCAGGCGCGCGCCATCTCGGATTACATCGCCGGCATGACCGATCGCTACGCGATCCGCGAGCATCGGCGGCTGTTCGAAATGGGCTGAGGGGCTGCCTCGCCCATGCGGCCTACCCCAAATGGGGGGTGCGGGCCGAGGGCTCGCCGGGCTAGGATAGGGCCAGCACTTCGCCGTGCTTTTATTCGCCGGCTCCGCGGCAGTCCAGGGGCATCTGCTGACGGCAACGGGGCCGGCGGATTTTTTCGTCCGCGTAGCGCGGCTCAGCGGTGCGTGCGGTACGGTTCGTCGTCGGCGACGAAGGTGGCTTCGGCCAGCGCGTCGCGGGTCCAGGCCTGCATGGCCGGCAGGGCCTGCACGGCCTCCATGTAGTCGCGCACCGCGCCGGCGGCGGCCACGCCGTAGGTCTGGAAGCGCGAGACCACGGGGGCGTAGAACGCGTCGGCAATCGAGAAACGACCGAACAGGAACGGGCCCGACTGGCCGAATTCGGCGCGCGTGTCGTGCCAGATGGCCTGCACACGCGAAATATCGGCCTGCGCCGCGCTCAGGTCGATGCCCGGCAGCCGGGCCTCGATATTCATGGGCATGGTCTGGCGCAAGGCGCTAAACCCGCTGTGCATCTGCGCCGCGAGCGACCGCGCGCGGGCGCGCGCGCGCGCCGGTCGGCCGGCCACAGCTGCGCGTCGGGATGGCGTTCGGCCACGTACTCGCAGATGGCCAGTGAATCCCAGACCGCGAAATCGCCGTCGAGCAACACCGGCACCAGGCCGGCCGGCGTTATGGCTTGCAGCCGTTGCGTGAAGGCCTCGGTCAGCAGGCCCAGCTTCTGCTCTTCAAACGGAATGCCGGCCTGGCGCAGCGCCAGCCAGGCGCGCAGGGACCAGGACGAGTAGTTCTTGTTGGCGATCAGCAGGGTATACATGGCGGCCTGGCGGCAAGATAGGGGGGCGGGCGGTTCGCGTCCGTGCCGCCCTAGTCTAGCGCCGTTTGCCGTTGCGCAATACCCGCCCCAGGTAGTGGCCGGTGTGGCTGTCGGGGCTGGCCGCCACCTGCTCGGGCGTGCCCTGCGCGACCACGCGTCCGCCGCCGTCGCCGCCTTCCGGCCCCATATCCACCAGCCAGTCGGCGGTCTTGATGACGTCGAGGTTGTGCTCGATGATCAGTACCGTATTGCCGCTGTCGACCAGTTGGTTGAGGACCTTGAGCAAGAGCTCGATGTCATGGAAGTGCAGGCCGGTGGTCGGCTCGTCCAGGATGTACAGGGTGCGGCCCGTGCTGCGGCGCGACAGTTCCAGCGACAGCTTGACCCGTTGCGCCTCGCCGCCGGACAGCGTGGTAGCGCTTTGCCCCAGCCGGATGTACGACAGGCCCACATCGATCAGCGTGTGCAGCTTGCGCGCAATGGCGGGCACCGATTCGAAATATTCCAGCGCCTGTTCGACCGTCAGGTCCAGTACTTCGCTGATGTTGCGGCCGCGGTAGCGGATTTCCAGCGTCTCGCGGTTGTAGCGCTTGCCGTGGCAGACGTCGCACGGCACGTACATGTCCGGCAGGAAATGCATCTCGACCTTGACCACGCCATCGCCCTGGCAGGCTTCGCAGCGTCCGCCCTTGACGTTGAAGCTGAAACGGCCCGGGTCGTAGCCGCGCGCGCGCGCTTCGGGCACGCCGGCGAACAGTTCCCGGATGGGCGTGAACAGCCCGGTGTACGTGGCGGGGTTGCTGCGCGGCGTGCGTCCGATCGGGCTTTGGTCCACGCTGATGGTCTTGTCGAAGTGCTCCAGCCCGGCCAGGCCGGCATAGGGCGCCGGCTCGCCTTGCGCATGGTTGAGCTGGCGCGCCAGCGCCACCGCCAGCGTATCGTTGACCAGGGTGGATTTGCCCGAGCCCGAGACGCCGGTGACGCACACCAGGCGCGCCGCCGGGATGCGCAGATCGACCGATTTGAGGTTGTTGCCGGTGGCCCCGGACAGGTGCAGCCAGGGCTGGTCGTCGGCGACCGGCCGGCGCGCCGGGATCTCGATGGCGCGCGCGCCGCTCAGGTACTGGCCGGTGAGCGATTGCTGGTCGGTCTGCACCGCCTCCGGCGTGCCCTGCGCCACCACCTGGCCGCCGTGCTCGCCGGCGCCCGGGCCCATGTCGACCACCCAATCGGCGCAGCGGATCATGTCCTCGTCGTGCTCGACCACGATGACGCTGTTGCCCAGGTCGCGCAGGTGCTGCAGGGTGCCGATCAGCCGGTCGTTGTCGCGCTGGTGCAGGCCGATGGATGGCTCGTCCAGCACATACATGACGCCGGTCAGGCCCGAGCCGATCTGGCTGGCCAGCCGGATGCGCTGGGCTTCGCCGCCCGAGATCGTATCGGCGCTGCGATCCAGCGACAGGTAGTTCAGGCCGACATTGTTCAGGAAGCTGAGACGGGCCTCGATCTCGCGCACGATGCGCTGCGCGATCTCCTGCTTGGCGCCGGTCAGCTGCAGCTGGCGGAACCAGTCCAGGCACACCGACAGCGGCATGCTCTCGACCTCGAAGATCGCCTGGCCATGGCGTTCGCCCTCGCGCGGCTCGCTGCCGATCAGCACGTTGCGCGCCTCGGGACGCAGGCGCGAGCCGCCGCAGTCCGGGCAGGTCTTGATGTTGCGGTACTTGCCCAGCTCCTCGCGCACCGTGGCCGAGTCGGTTTCGCGCCAGCGGCGCTCCAGGTTCGGGATCACGCCTTCGAACGGGTGGCGCTTGACCGTGCTGCGGCCCTTTTCATTGACATAGAAGAAGGCGATCTCTTCCTCGCCCGAGCCGTGCAGTACCTTCTCGCGCACTTCGGCCGGCAGCTCCTCGAACGGGGTATCGATGTCGAATTCGTAATGGGTGGCCAGGCTGGTCAGCAGGGAGTGGGTGAAGGAGTTGCGGCGGTCCCAGCCGCGGATCGCGCCGGCGGCCAGGCTCAGCTCCGGGAAGGCCACCACGCGCTTGGGGTCGAAAAAGCCTACCTGGCCGATGCCGTCGCAACCGGGACAGGCGCCCATGGGATTGTTGAAGCTGAACAGCCGCGGCTCCAGCTCGGCCAGGCTGTGGCTGCAGATCGGGCAGGCGTAACGGCTGGAGAACACCTGTTCGCGGCCGCTGTCCATGTCCAGCGCGATGGCGCGGCCTTCGGCCAGCTGCAGCGCGGTCTCGAAACTCTCGGCCAGGCGCTGCTGGCTTTCGGGGCGGATGCGCAGGCGGTCGATGACCACGTCCAGGTCGTGTTTCTCGGTTTTCTTCAGCGCGGGCAGCTGCTCGATTTCCTGCAGCTGGCCATCGACCCGCAGTCGCACGAAGCCCTGCGCCTGCAGGCTGGCCAGTTCGTCCTCGAAGCTGCCCTTGCGGGCCCGCGCAATGGGCGCCAGCACGGCCAGGCGCGCCTCGGCCGGCCAGGCCAGCACGGCGTCGACCATCTGGCCGACGCTTTGCGCCTGCAGCGGCAGCCCGTGGTCGGGGCAGTAGGGCGTGCCCACCCGTGCGTACAGCAGGCGCAGGTAGTCGTGGATCTCGGTGATGGTGCCCACGGTCGAGCGCGGATTGTGGCCCGCCGACTTCTGCTCGATGGAGATCGCCGGCGACAGGCCTTCGATCAGGTCGACATCGGGCTTGTCCATCAGCTGGAGGAACTGGCGCGCGTATGCCGACAGGCTTTCCACGTAGCGACGCTGGCCTTCCGCATACAGCGTGTCGAACGCCAGCGACGACTTGCCCGAACCGGACAGGCCCGTCACCACGACCAACTGGTGGCGCGGCAGGTCCAGCGAGACGTTCTTGAGATTGTGGGTGCGCGCACCCCGAATGCGAATCGCGTCCATTGGGCGTTTAAGCAGTTTCAAAGGCCAACTTGGTACTATAGCGCGCCGAATCGTCCCCCGTTCGCTGGTCCATAGTCTGTCCGGCATGCGCGAGGGGCGGCCGGCGCGCCCGGCCCCAGGCCGTTTCCGTCACCCTTCTCATTTCCTATGCCTGCATGCCGGCCGACCAGAAACTGCAACTGACCCGCTCCGAGCGCCGCGCCAGCGTGGCCTTGGCCGGCCTGTTCGCATGCCGGATGCTGGGCCTGTTTCTGCTGCTGCCGGTCTTCGCGGTGGCTGCGCGCGACCTGCCCGGCGGCAACGACCCTGCGCGCGTCGGCCTGGCGCTGGGCATGTACGGCCTGACCCAGGCCTTCATGCAGATCCCTTTCGGCCTGGCTTCCGATCGCTGGGGGCGCCGTCCGGTGGTGGTCGCCGGCCTGGTGCTGTTCATCATCGGCAGCGTGGTCTGCGCGCTGGCCGACGATGTCTACTGGATCACGCTGGGCCGCGCCATCCAGGGCGCGGGCGCCATTTCGGCGGCCGTCACGGCCTGGCTGGCCGACGCCACCCGCGACGAGGTGCGCACCCGGGCCATGGCCATGGTGGGCGGCTTGATCGGCCTGTCGTTCGCCGTGTCGCTGGTTGCCGCGCCGGTGCTGGTGGGGTGGTGGGGGCTGTCGGGACTGTTCTGGACCATTGCCTGCCTGGGCCTGGCCAGCCTGGCGGTGGCCCGCTGGATGGTGCCGGTAGTGCCGCGCACCGAGGCGCGCACCATGCAGGGCGCCAGTGCCCGCGCCGTCCTGCTGCACGCCGACCTGCTGCGGCTCAATTTCGGCGTGTTCGTGCTGCACCTGATCCAGGTCGCCCTGTTCGTGGTTACGCCGTCGCTGCTGGCGCGCCTGGGCGGGCTGGACGCGCGCGACCTGTGGCGCGTCTACCTGCCGGTCATCCTGGTTTCCTTCGTGCTGATGGTGCCCGCCGTGTTCGTGGCCGAGAAGCGGCGCGCCCACCGGGCGGCGCTGCGCGCCGCCGTGGCGGGCCTGATCGTGGTCTGCGCCTTGCTGCCGCTGGCCGCTCACGGTTTCTACGCCCTGGCCCTGGCGCTGACCGGTTTCTTCGTGGCCTTCAACATCCTCGAAGCCCTGCAGCCTTCGCTGGTGTCGCGCGTTGCGCCGGCGCAGTACAAGGGCCTGGCCCTGGGCTTCTACAACACCGCGCAGGCCGCCGGCCTGTTCGCCGGCGGCGCGCTGGGCGGCTGGCTGGCGGCCAGCGGCGGGGCCGACGCCGTGTACATCGCCGCCGCCGCGCTGGCGGCCCTGTGGCTGGCCGTGACCTGGGCGCTGCGGCCGCTGCGCTGATCCGTTCGGCCCCGGAAAATGTTACAGCGTGGTGGATAATTCTGCGCCGCCGGCGGTTGGCGCGGCCATGCGTTATCGTCGATAATGTCGGTCATCACAGGGCTTCACCCAGTATGCGCCGGTCACCGACCGGCGTGTTTCATGAAGCCGGTCTTAAACACAGTTTCGTATGCGCAGCCGGCGCCGCGACGTTCCACGCGGCGGCGCGGGCGGGCAACAGAGGGGCATCGGCATGGCATCCGTCAACAAAGTCATTCTCGTCGGCAATCTGGGTCGCGACCCGGAAGTGCGTTACAGCCCGGATGGGGCGGCCATCTGCAACGTGTCGATCGCCACGACCTCGCAATGGAAGGACAAGGCCAGCGGCGAGCGCCGCGAGGAAACCGAATGGCACCGCGTGGTCATGTACAACCGCCTGGCCGAAATCGCGGGCGAATACCTGAAGAAGGGGCGTTCGGTCTACATCGAGGGCCGCCTGAAGACCCGCAAATGGCAAGACAAGGACACCGGCGCCGACCGCTACAGCACCGAAATCGTGGCCGACCAGATGCAGATGCTGGGCGGGCGCGATAGCGGCGGCGGTTACGGCGGTGGCTACGACGACGCACCGCGCCAGCAGCGCGCCCCGGCCCAGCGCCCGGCGGCCGCCCCGCAGCGCCCCGCGCCGCAGGCCGCGCCGGCCGCCAACCTGGCCGACATGGACGACGATATTCCGTTCTGAGGCGCTTGCAGCCAATCGCTGGATGCGAAAACCCTGCCCAGGCAGGGTTTTTTTTGGTTCATCGCGCATTGCCGGGGAAGGCGGCACGGATTTTGAGGAAGAAGTATTCCTGGTCGCGGTAGCCGTAAGCGCGCCGCTTGATGACCTTGATAGTGTTGTTGATGCCCTCGACAATGCTGGTGTTCAGGGGATGTCGGCATCTGGCCAGGATGCCGTGCAGATAGCCTTTCAAGCGCTGAGCGAAGGTGTTCAAGGCGGCTATTCCGCTTTGCTCGGCCTGCTCGTACCAGTGGTTCCAGGCTTGTCTTGCCCAGGCAGGTCTTTGGTAGAACCAGAGCCGTTTGAGTTCGTCACGCAGGACATAGACCGTCAGCAGCGGCTGGTTGGCTTGCAGCAATTCGTCGAGCCGGACGGCCTGCTGCCGATCCAGGTTGTCACGGTTGCGCAGCAGCAGCCAGCGACTCGATTTGATGATCCTGCGTGCGGGACGATCCTGGCGTAGTTGATTGGCCTGATCCACGCGCACCCGATCAATGACCTCTCGTCCATACTTGGCCACGACATGGAACAAGTCATAGACGATCTCCGCCTGTGGGCTGTGGGCCTGGATCTCCAACTCGTAGGCGGTGGTCATGTCGATGGCAACGGCCTTGATGCGTTGGGCGGCCCCAGGCGGCAATTGTTCGAAGAACGCCCGGGCCGTCTCGCGTGAGCGTCCTGGGCCAATCCACAGCACCTGCCTGCCGATCGGATCGACCACCACTGTCGCGTAGCGATGCCCTTTGTGCAGGGCAAACTCGTCCATCGCCAAATACTCGATCTTGGACCAATCCGGTTCGCGCACCGACGCACGCAGCCGAGCCTTGTCCAGCGTCTTGACGGTATGCCAACCCAGTTCGAAGAACCTCGCCACCGCCTGCACGTTGCTCGATTGCAGCAATTGGCTGCAGGCCTGCGCCAGCCGATCCGTCACCCGTTGATATCGCCCCAGCCAGGCAAGCCGCTCCAGGCGCGGGCCGCCGCATTGCTCACACCACAAGCGTCGGCGCGGCACGTGCAGAACGACCCGATACTCGAATAACGGCAGATCTCGCACCCGTCGAACCGTGGTCTCATGCACCTGGCGACACCGCGCGCCGCACTGCTCGCACAGCATCACCTTGGCCGTTGGCTTCAAATAGATCGACAGCGTGCGCCCTGGGTCTTCGGGCCATTCCACGCGTTCGACGCCATAGCCCTGCCAGCCTCCCAGCGACTCCAGCAACTTGCGATCCAGCATCTCCCTGCACTCCTGATGGCAAATACCTGCCGTCAAGAATACGAAAACTTGCCAAACCCCTCCACGCTATTGCGCGATGAACCTTTTTTTCGCCTGGAGCAGGGCGCGACGGGGCATCCGGAGATCTGTGTAATCAATAATAATATTGCGAACAAGTCGCATTCATAATAAAATACGAGTTTTTCTTGGCCATACTGGGGAAATTTCGTGCCTCGTCCTACTTCCCGCCGTACGCGCCCTGCGCGCCGGCAGGCGCAGCCCGCCTTCGTGCCCGCGCTCTTCATGCTTGCCCTGGGCGCCGTTGCCGCCGGCGCGCGCGCCCAGTCCGCTGCGGCGGGTGTCCCGGATACGCAAGGCGTGGCGCAAATGCCGGCCGTCACGGTCAACGCCGCGCCGGTGGACGACACGCTGGAGCATCTGGAGGCGCCGGTCGATACCGGCGCGCTGGGACGGCGCACCCAGCTGGAGACGCCTTTTTCCACCACGGTGGTGACTGCCCGCGACATGGAGGAGCGCCAGGTCAACAAGCTGGGAGACGTGTTCGCGCTGGATGCCTCGGTGACGGACAACAGCGCGTCCTATGGCGCGTGGGCCAGCTACCTGACGGTGCGCGGCCTGCCGCTGGATTGGCAGAATTCGTACCGCATCGATGGCCGGCCGTTCCTGAGCTACGTCACGACGCTGCCGTTCGAGCACTTCGAGCAGATCGACCTGCTCAAGGGGGCGTCGGGCTTCATGTACGGTTTCGGCTCGCCGGGCGGCCTGGTCAACTATGTCACCAAGAAGCCGACCGACGAAGCGGTGCGCAGCGTCGAGCTGGGCTACGTGTCCAAGGGGCTGCTGCGCGAGCACGTGGACCTGGGCGGCAGGGTGGGCGAGAGCGGCGCGTTTGGCTATCGGCTGAATGCCACGCACGAGGAGGGCAATACCTACAACGGTGGATCGCTGTACCGCGATTCGGTGTCGCTGGCGCTGGATGCGCGCCTGAGCGACCGGTTGACCTGGGACTTCCAGTCCATCTACCAGGACCGCAAGGCCATCGGGCAGGAGCCCACGATCTATGCGGGCACCATGGCCGGCAGCGAGTTGCCATCGCCGGTGCGCAACGACAATGACAGGCTGGTCGGGCAGGGACCGTATGCGGACAATGCGTTCCGCTATTACTCGACCGGCTTGAAGTACCAATTGGCGGACGAATGGACGCTGAGCACCAATTACAGCTACAGCTCCACGCGTACCCGCCGCAACGAGTCGGTGCTGTTCCTGCGCGACCAGGCGGGCGACTATGACGATTACCGCTCGGACTATGGCGAGGCCTATGGCTACAACCAGTGGCAGGCCATGCTGGAGGGCAAGTTCGCTACCGGTCCCTTGAAGCACCACGTGGTGGCCGGCGCGTCGTGGCAGAAGCAGAAGAACGACTACAGCGCCAACGGGGTCTATCAATTGCAGGGCACGGGCAACCTGCGCGCGCGCAATACCAACACGTACTACAGCGAAGGCCAGCTGCACCTGTACCGCGCGGCCGAGATCACGCAGAAGGCGCTGTTCGCCAGCGACACGGTCGACCTGACCGGCGGCTGGTCGGTGCTGGGCGGGCTGCGCTATACGAATTATGCGCAGCAAGGATTCGATGCCACGGGCGCGCGAACATCGCGCTACGACAAGAACGGCGTGCTGACGCCGACCTTTGCCCTGATGTACAAGCTGACGCCGCGCACCATGGCCTATGCCAGCTACATCGAATCCTTGGAGCCGGGCTCGTCGGTGGGCGCCACGTACGCCAACTTCGGCGCATTGCTCGATCCGTTGAAGAGCAAGCAGTACGAGCTGGGCATCAAGACCGAACAGGACGGCTGGGCCGCCACGGCGGCGCTGTTTCGCATCGAGAAGAAGGCGGAATACGCGAATGCCGCCAACGAGCTGGTGCAGGACGGCAAGACGCTCTATCAGGGGTTGGAGCTGGGCGCCTCCACGCGTATCGCCCGCGACTGGAACGTGGGAGGCAGCCTGATGTTGCTGGATTCGGAATACAAGAAAGGCTCGGATTTCACCGGCAACCGCGTGGCGGGAGCGCCGAAGTTCGTGGCGGCCGCGCAACTGGCGTACTCGGTGCCGCAGGTGCCGGGGCTGAAGCTGCGCGCCGATGTGAAGTACACCGGCAACACGATGCTGGGCGCCAGCAACCGGGTGCAGGTGGACGACTACGCCATCGTCAATATCGGCGCCACCTACGACACGCAGATCCACGGCTACGAGGCGACCTTCACCGCCGGCATCAACAACGTGGCCAACAAGCGCTACTGGCTGTACCAGTCGTCCGACTACGTGAAGGCGGGCGACCCGCGGACCTATGGCCTGACTGCCAGTCTGAAATTCTAGGAGCGGCGGGCGGGCCGCCTGGCGGGCCGCCCGGGTTTACCCGGCATTGACCGGCGCGGATGACGCGGATTAGTCTATATCCAGATATCCGGATATCCGGATATAACAAGAGACGAACCACTTGGAGGAGAACACGATGGGGCATGGCATAGCGGGAGGCACGGGGCTGGCGGCCCGCAACGAGGCGCCGGAGCTGATCCGGGCGCTGGACCGCGACGATGAGCGCTGCTGGGTGCCGCTGGCGCCCGGCGCCTGGTTCTACCCGATGGCATTCGATGTGCGCAACGGCGCGTGGCACAGCGTCTTTCGCGTGGCGCCGGGCGCGCAGCTGCCGACGCACTACCATCTGGGGCGGGTGGTCGGCTGTACGCTGCGGGGGCGCTGGCATTATCGCGAGCGTGACTGGGAGCACCGGCCCGGCTCGTACCTGCTGGAAGTGCCGGGCGACAGCCACACCTTCGAGGTGATCGGCGAGGAAACCGTGGAGCTGTTCACCGTCAACGAAGGGGGCTTCCTGTTGCTGGACGAACGCGGCGACGTCACCGGCATTACCGATGTCTTGCTGCGCCTGGAGCAGGCTCGCGCGCATTACGAGCGTGTCGGGCTGGGCCGGGCCGCGATCGATTCGCTTATCCGCTGACCGCGACAGGAGCCAGCCATGACGACCTTGAAAGCGCGCCTGCGCCAGGGACAGGCAATCACCATGATCGGCAACAGCCTGCCGGATACCTATGCGGCCGAGATGGTGGCCAGCGCGGGATTCGACGCGGTGATGATAGATCTGCAGCATTCCGCCATCGGGCTGCACGAAGTCAACGACCTGGCGCGCGCGGTGCGCGCCCAGGGATGCGCGCCGGTGGTGCGCGTGGCGGCCAATGATCCGGCGGCGATCACCAAGGTGCTCGATGGCGGCGTGGATGCCGTGGTGGCGCCCATGATCAACAGCGCCGAGGCTTGCCGGCAGTTCATTTCCGCCTGCTACTACGCGCCGCTGGGAGACCGCAGTTTCGGTCCGTACCTGGGCCAGGTCATACAGCGCCAGAGCATCCAGGATTATTACGCGCAGACCCGCGACCGCCTGCTGCCCATCGCGATGATAGAGAACGAGGAGGGCGTGCGCCAGGCCGAGCAGATCATGCGTACGGAGGGGCTGGGCGCGATCTACGTGGGCGCGAGCGACCTTTCCATCGCCATGGGGATGGATTGCGTGCCCGACTACCGCAACGCGCGCCTGCTCGATTGCATCAAGGGGCTGATCGACCTGGGCGAGCGCTGCGGCATTCCGGTTGGCGCCTTTGTACCGACACTGGAAGACTCGTTGATGCTGCAGTCGCTGGGCGCGCGGATCCTGTGGGTAGGCTCCGACCAGGGCTTCATCAAGGCCGGCTGCGCGGCCCGCGCGCAGCAGTACCACGCCGAATCGTCGCCGCGGCGATAGCAGCGCCGCGACCGCGCAGGAGACCGCTATGAAGACGCTTGCATCGATGGTTCGCTGGCCCCGTATCGCCGGCGCCGTCGTCCGCCAGGCCTGTGCCGCCGCGTTGGGGCTGGCCCTGGGGGCGGCGCCGGCGCTGGCCGACTACCCCAGCCGCCCGGTGACCCTGGTCGTGCCTTCGCCGCCGGGCGGGTCGACCGACGCGATTGCGCGCGTGCTGGCCGATGCCCTGGGCAAGCGCCTGGGGCAGTCCATCGTGATCGAGAACAAGGGCGGCGGGGGCGGCATCGTGGGCTCGTCGTATGTGCTGGACAAGCCGGCCGACGGTCATACGCTGCTGCTGGCGATTTCCAGCAAGACGGTGGCGCGCGCCCTGCAGCCGGCGCTGGCCTATGATCCCATCAGGGATTTCACGGCGGTGGCGCTGGTGTCGCGCGTACCGACGGTGATGGTGACCTCGGTGGCGGCCGGGCTGCCCGACTTCGCGCGGCTCAAGGCTTACATCGCGGCCAATCCGGGCAAGACGGCATGGGCCGTGCCGGGCATCGGCACCGCGCCGCACCTGACCGAGCACGTGCTGATGCAGGCGCTGGGCGGCAAGGTGAACGAAATCCAGTATCGCGGCAGCGCGCCCATGCACGTCGATCTGCTGGCGGGCCGCGTCGACGTGGTGGTGGACAGCTACACCGCGCTGCGGCAGCACATCGACGATCGCAAGGTGGTGCCGGTCGCGGTCATCGGCCGGGGCCGCATCGAGGCGATGTCGGCGGTGCCGACGCTGGGCGAACTGGGCTATCGGACCTTCGAAGAGGTATTGTTCGACGGTTGGAATGCCATCGATGTGCGCGCCAGCACCCCGCCGGAGGTGGTTGCGCGCTTGAGCCAGGCGCTGCAGGACGTGCTGGCCGATCGCGCTTTTCGCGAGCGCGTCGTGCAGCTGGGGTTGGTGCCGTTCGCGCCGATGCCGGCGAGCCAGGCCCAGGATTTCGTGCAGGATGTCTCGCGCGTGCTCAGTCCGGTGGCCGCGTCCCTGGCGGCTGCGCAATAATCAGGCTTTCGACTTCACCGGCCCCGGCCCTGAGCCACTCCAGATAACCGCCTATGTCTGCTTCCGTTGATGTGTTGTCCCTGCCCGAGGTGGAGGCAGCCGCTTCAGCCGATACGCCCAACCTGCTGTACTGGACCATCTACCAGGGCCTGGTCCGGTCGATCGAGGCGGATACGGCCGCGGTCGGCAAAGACCTCCCGATAGAACGGCTGATATCGGCGCACTATTCGGCCAGCCGCTTTACCGTGCGGCAGGCGCTGGACCTGCTGGAAAAGCGCGGCTATATCCGCAAGCAGCGCGCCAAGCCGGCGCGCGTCATCAGCCGCAGTCCGGTGGTGCCGGTCGAGCGCCATCTGCGCCGCCTGTCCGATATCCTCAGCCCGGCGGTCATCCACCAGACGCGCGTCACCGGCTTCGGGCCGGCGCGGCACGACGAAGCCGCCGCCACGCTGGGCCAGGCGCCGGGGGCGCAGCTGTATCGCCTGCAATTGGTGCACGCGGACCAGGCGCAGAACATCGGTTTCAGCGATATCTACTTTCCCGCGCATATCGGGCAGCGCCTGAGCCTGCAGGATTTCGACGCCGCGGCGCGCAATGGGCCGTTGTTCGTCTATCCCATCGTCGAGCAGAAAATCGGCTTCAAGGTCGACCATGCGCGCATCAATATCGGCGCCGAGTCGCATGCCCGCGCCCAGCGCACGGCGGTTGCCGAGGCGCTGGGCACCGCGCCGCTGGTGCGGGTGCAGTACGTTTTCTCGCATGCCGGCGAGCCCGTGCAGTTCACCACCAACTGGCTGGATTCGCGTTTTTTCAGCGTCAGCTACGAGCTGGCGGAAGGCGAGTTCTAGCCCGGCGCGCCGTCTTGGGGCGCGGGACAGGCGTTGACGCGGGCCAGGTCGTAGACGGTGTCGCGCAGCCATTGGTGCGAGGGGCTGCGGCGGGTGCGGTCGTGCCAGAGCTGGGATACCGGGAAATCAGGCAGGGGCAGCGGGTGGGCCAGGACCTGCAAGGGATGTCGCGCGGCGAATTCGCGCGCCACCCGGCAGGCCATGGTCGCCACCAGGTCGGTGGCGGTGAGCGTGGCGGGGATGGCCAGCATATGGGGCACCTGCACCGCCACGTCGCGCGTGACGCCCAGGCGTTGCAGGGTGTCCTGCAATACGCGCTCGCGCGCGCCGTTCTGGCGCGGCATGGCCAGGTGGCGGCTGGAGACGAATTGCTCGATCGGCACCGGGTCGGCCAGCGCGGGATGGCCGGCGCGGCACAGGCACACGTAGTGATCGCGGAACAGCTCCTGGCGGTAGATGGGGAAGTTGACGCTGGCGACGCTGGAGATGACGAGGTCGACCTTGCCGGCCAGCAGCATTTCCTCCGGCATCATGGATTCCATGTCATGCAGCGTTAGCGAGACGTGCGGCGCGGTCTCCTGCAGGCGGCGCATCAACCCCGGCAACAGGACGAACGACACGTAGTCGGTGGCGCCGATATTGAAATGCGCGTGCGCGCTGCGCGCGTCGAATTCGGTCACGGGGCCGGCCAGGCTGTTGAGCGCTGCGATGGCCTGGCGCACCTGGTCGGCGATCTCCAGCGCCCTGTGCGTGGGCACCACGCCGCGGCTGGCGCGCAGGAACAGCGGGTCGCCGAACGCCTGCCTGAGCTGGGCCAGGCCCTTGCTGACGGCCGACTGGCTCATCGCCAGGCGTTCCGCCGCGCGCGTGACGTGGCCCTCGGCGAGGATCGCGTCGAAGATCATCAGCAGATTCAGGTCCAGATGCTTGGCGATCATGGCTGGCTCGTCGGCGTAGGGCCCCGCGCGGGGGGCCGAATAATGCACTATTCGAAACCGGAATAAGCCCGGGCCGGGCCGCTCGCCGCGCCTGCGCGGCGCGCCCCAAACCCTGGTTTGGCGCCATTATCCGTGGAAATGGCCGGGTGATGCACGCACTTGTCGCGGCGCCCCGATCCGGTGCAGGCCACGCGCCGTGCGTTGACAGGGTTTCCGATACTAATCAGCATACTGATCAATTGCCCGACGGGCGGCAATGGTCAACAAGGGGAGTATCGGATGCTGACACAGATAAAGGGCGAATGGGTGCTCGGGTTCGCCGACGGCAACCACCGCATGCTGCGCGACGCCAGCGTCGTCTACGAAGGCGAGCGCATCGTGCACGTGGGTACGGAGTTCGACGGCGTGGCCGACCGCGTGATCGATGCGCGCGGCTGCCTGGTGGCGCCCGGGTTCATCGACACCCATGTGCATTCCGGCCATCGCGCCTTGCACAAGCTGCTGGCCGATGGCGGACGCCCGGACCTGTTCGGCCAGCCGTACATGGACGTCACGATCGCGCGCGACGGGACGCGGATCAAGGGTTATCCCAACTACCTGAGCCGCGAGGAGGCCGCGGTCGATCCCGGCATTGCCCTGCATGCCGCGTTCACCGTGGCCGAACTGCTGCGCAATGGCGTGACGACGTTCGTCGAACTGGGCGGCCACGTGATGGTGCAGGAAGCGTTGTGGCGCGAATGCGAGCGGCTGGGCGTGCGCGGCTATCTGGGGGCCGGCTACGACAGCGGGCGATGGGCCGCCGACGACCAGGGCCGCCTGCGGCGCGTTCCGTATCCGGACGGCGGCGATCATCTGTTCGAGGAGGCGGTTGCGTTCATCAAGCGCGTCCAGGCGGCCGGCAACGACCTGGTCAACGGCATCCTGGTGCCGCGCGAGGTCGAGAACTGCAGCGTCGACATCCTGCGCCGTACCGTGCAGGCCGCGCAGGAACTGGGCGTGCCGATGGCCACGCATGCGGGCTACAACGTCATCGAGTTCTACGAAACGGTGCGCGAGCATCGCATGACGCCGATCGAATTGCTGCACAGCGTCGGCATGCTGGGGCCGCGGCTGAACATCGGCCACGCCAATCTGATTTCCGATAGCCCGCGCCTGAACTATTCGGGCGGACGCGACCTGGCCCTGATGGGCGAGCATCGCGTCTCCATCTCGCATTGCCCGATCAACATCGTGCGCCGCGCGCGCGTGCTCGACTCGTGGAAGAAGTATCGCGAGGCGGGCGTCAACCTGACCATAGGCAGCGACACCTATCCGCGCGACATGGTCATGAACATGCGGACCGCGTCCTATCACGGCAAGGTCATGAGCCATGACCTGACCGCGGCGAGCGCGGCCGAAGTGTTCGAGGCCGCGACCCTGGGGGGCGCGCGCTCGCTGGGACGCACGGATATCGGCCGGCTGGAGCCGGGCGCGCGCGCCGATGTGATCGCCATCAACGTGGGCCGCCAGGACGTGCTGCGCTATGGGCCGATCTGGGACCCCATCCGCAGCCTGGTCGAGTGCGGCGTGGGCGATGACGTGGAGCTGGTGGTGACCAACGGGCAGGTACGCATGGAGCAGGGGCGTATTGTCGGCGTGGACCTGGGCGCGCTGCGCGCCGAGGCGCAGCAGTTTGCCGACAACGTCTGGCGCGACCTGCAGGATTGGGATCCGTTGCGGCGCACGGCGCAGGCCATGTGCCCGCCGTTGTTCTGCCCGGACTGCATGTAGCGGCCCGCCGGGCCGGTCAAGACAACAAGGGGAATGAAATGAAGAAGCTGATGCAGTGGGGCGCCGCGCTGGCGCTGGCGGTAACGTGTGGCGCAGCCCAGGCGGGCGACGCGGTCGCGGCCTATCCGCAGCGGCCGGTGCGGCTGATCGTGCCCTATGGGGCGGGCGGCGCCGCCGATGTGCTGGCCCACATCATGGCCGAGAAACTGTCGGCCATCTGGAAGCAGCCCGTCATCGTCGAGAACAAGCCCGGCGGCGTGGGCACGATAGGCATCATGGCCACCGTGCAGGCCGAGCCCGATGGCTACACGCTGGTGTCGGTGCCGGTGTCCGACCTGGCGGTCAATCCGCACTTGTACAGGAAGCGGCCGTTCGATGTGCGCAAGGACCTGGCGCCGGTCAGCCAGGTCGGGGCGGTGCCCAATGTCCTGCTGGTCTCCAATGCGTTGGAAGTCGGCGACGTGCAGGCCCTGGTGGCGCGCGCCGCCGCCAAGCCCGGATACCTGACCTATTCGTCGCCGGGGGTCGGAAGCCAGGCCCATATCGCGGCCGAAATGTTTGCCATGCGAGCGGGCCTGTCCTTGCAGCACATTCCTTACAACAGCGTGCCGGCGGCGCTGACCGACGTGGCGGGTGGGCAGATCGACATGATGTTCGCGCAGTTGCCGGCCGTGCTGCCTTTCGTCAAGAGCGGCCGGGTGAAGGTGCTGGCGGTCGCCGCCGACGCACGCACGCCCCTGGCGTTGCGCGAGAAGATCGCCGCCGGTATCGCCAGCGCAATACAGTCGCCGCAGGTCAGGGAGAAGCTGGCTGCCCAGGGACTTATCGGGCTGGGCGGCACGCCGCAGCAGCTGGAGCAGGCGTGGCGCCAGGACTACGAGCGCTATGGCGCGGCGGTGAAGGCCATGCATATCCAGCTGCTCGATTGAGCCGCATGCAGCGGGCCGCCGGCGATAATAAAAAACCTCTCTGAATGCGTCGTTATGTGATTTGCGCGATGCGTAGGTAGCACGTTAAGGTTGCCGGGATCTTTCCTGCTGGCAGTGTGTCTATGTACTACATTCACACTGCTACTCTCAGAATGTCCCAACCGCACCCACTGCGCTTCGCGCACGCTGAGGCCGCGATAGGCTTTGGCGGGCAAGAGCAGCGGATCCTCAAAGAAGCCCTGGCCATGCGCGAGCGCGGCCATCATGTCGAACTCATTTGCCGGCCCCAGGCCAGGTTGATAGAGCGCGCACGCGACGCAGGCATCCGCGTGCACACCGTGCCCATGGGCGGCTTGCGCAATTTCGTGCGCGGCGTGCCGCGCGTGCGGCGCATCCTGCGCGAGGGCGGCTTCGACGTGCTCAATACGCACAGCCGCATCGATACCCTGCTGGCGGGCGCCGGCGCGCGCCTGGCGGGCACGCCGCTGGTGGTGCGCACGCGCCATCTGAGCAATCGCGTCAACTCGATGCTGTCGTACACGTGGATACCGCACCGCGTCAGCACGGTCAGCGATCATGTGCGCCGCTACCTGATCGAGCGTGGCGTGTCGCCCGCGCATATCGAAACCATCTACTCGCCCATCAACCTGCCCCCGCCGGGCCTGCGCTCGACGCTGCGCGACGAGCTGGGCTTGCCGGCCGACGCCGTGGTGGTGGCGTGCGTGGCGATCATGCGGGCCACCAAGGGGCATCGCGAACTGATCGAGGCGCTGCGTCCGTTGATGGCCAGCCGTCCGCAGGTGCATCTGGTGCTGGTGGGCAATGGTTCGCCGCTGTTCGAGCAATTGCAGGCGCTGATCGCCGAGCTCGGATTGGGCGAGCGCATTCACATGCTGGGCTTTCGCGATGACGTGCCCAACGTGCTGGCAGGCAGCGACATATTCGCGCTGCCCACGCGCAAGGAGGCGTCGGGCACGGTCTTTGTCGAGGCCGCGGCGTGCGGCTTGCCGGTGGTCGGCGTGGATGTCGGCGGCGTCAGCGAGATGTTGCGCAACGGCGAGACGGGGCTGCTGGTTCCTCCCGACGACGCGGCTGCCCTGCAGGGGGCGCTGCGCAGCCTGATCGACGATGCATCCTTGCGCGCGCGCATGGGCGGCGCCGGCGAGCGCATGGTGCGCGACGAAGGCAAGTTCTCGCTGGCCCGCCTGGCCGAACGTACCGAGCTGGTTTATCGTAAGTGGCTCGCCGAGCGGCGCGATGCGCCCACCGCTGCATCCCGATCGGCGCGGCAATCCTGATCGCACATGTCCATACCAACTTCCCGCCTGGCCGCCGTGCAGGCGCTGCCGCAGGATATCGCGCCGCAGACGCCGCGCGACCGCATGCCTGCCGTCCTGCCGGTGATGGATGTCGTGCCGGCGGCCACGGACTGGCCGCCGTTCGCCGTAGTCGACTTGCTGGGCGCGACGCTGCTTGCCACCGGCAGCGAACGCGACGTCTACCACCATCCGGGCAACGCCGCGCTGCTGATCAAGATCGTCAATCGCGCGCGCATCAATGAGCCGGGGCGGCGCCGTCCCTGGCACAAGAAATTCCACCGCGAGGATGCGCACCGCGTGTTCATCACCGAACTGGTCGAGTACATCTCGACGACGGTGCAGTTGCGCCAGGCCGACGGCAATACGCTGCTGGCGCGGATTGCCGGCCTGGCGCTGACCTCTGCGGGACTGGGCCTGGTGGTGGAGAAGATCGTCGATGCCGAGGGCAAGGCCGCGCCCACCTTGGTGCAGGTCGTGTCGACCCAGGGGTTCGGGCCGCAGCTGCGCGAGCAGTTGCGGGCGTTTTTCCTGGCGTTGATCGAGGCGCATGTGATCTTCAACGACGTCAGCGCCCGCAATATCGTGGTCGGCCGCAACGCGACCGGACAGGATGGCCTGTTCCTGGTCGACGGCTTCGGGCCCAAGCAGCTGCTGCCGCTGTACGCATGGAGCAAGACGTTGAATCGCCGGCGCCTGCTGCGCAAGTACGAGGACATGGTGCGCAAGCTGGCGCGGCTGGGCGACCGGTTGGCGCGCCAGGCCGGGCAGCCCTTGCCCGGCGACGGCGCCAGGCCGCCGCGCTAGGGACAATCCCATGCAAGTGGCCCCGCAGCGGGGCGCGTCTGGCCGCAAGGCCGGCCGCTTGCCGCCTGCACGCTAATACTTACTATAAGAATTGCTTAACAAGTTCTTAGTTTTCGCCTAAAAATCTCCGTTTTCTTAGTATTGCTTACAGGAGACAGTATGGGCGCGCTCAAGAACGATTCCAGCCTCGATGTACGCATGCTGCGCATTTTTGCCGCGGTGGCAGCGGCCGACAGCCTGTCGGCCGCGGCGCAGGCGTTGAACATCACGCAATCTGCCGTATCGCAGACGGTTACCCAGATCGAAAGCATCCTGGGCATGCGGGTGCTCGACCGTACCCGCCGCCCCTATCGGCTCACGCCTGCCGGCGTCGCGCTGCAGCGCCAGTCGCGCCAGATCGTCGACGATATCGACCGCCTGATCGCGCAGGTGCGCGAAGCCGACTTGATGAACCGCCCGGCGATCCGCATCGGGATGATCGATTCGTTCGCCGCGACCACCGGCCCGGCCATCGTCAAGCGGCTGACGCAAAGCGCCAGCCAGGTGCTGGTCTGGTCGGGGCTGGCCTACGGCCACGCCCAGGCGTTGCTGAACCGGCAGGTCGACATCATCGTTACGACGGATGCGCTCGAGGATGTCGATGGCTTGGTGCGCCGGCCTATCCTCAACGAGCCGTTCGTGGTGGTGGCGCCGGCGGTGCGCGCCGACGAGTTCGCGCCGCTGGACCTGCGCCAGATGGCGCAGGCCGCGCCGTTCATCCGCTTCAGCGGCCGGTCGCATTTCGGCGCCATGATCGAACGCCATCTGCGGCGTTGCGGCGTGACCGCGCCGCCGTTCCTGGAAATCGACACCAGCGACGTGGTGATGGCCATGATTGCCGCCAACCTGGGCTGGGCGCTGATGACGCCGCTGTGCCTGCTGCAGGGGCGTTCCTGGCTGGACCAGGTCGTCGTGCTGCCGCTGCCCGGGCCCAGCCTGGCCCGCACGCTGCACCAGGTGTCGCGCCTCGAGGAGTACCAGGAGATGGCCGACATGTTCTGGCAGCTCAGCCGCCAGGCGCTGGAGACCGAAATTTTCCCGCAAGTGACGACGCAGCTGCCCTGGCTGGGGCGGCAGATGCGGCTTTGTTGAAACACCTACTACAAGGAGATTGAGCATGCAGGAGACTCGCCGACAATTCATCAAGGGCATGGCGATCAGCGCCGCCGCCCTGGCGCTGCCGGTAGCCGGCCGCAGTTGGGCCGCGAAGGCCGAAGCCGTGCGCTATGGCGGCTCGGCCTGGCTGGGCCACTACCCGGCCTGGCTGGCGATCCAGGCCGGCTATTTCAAGGCCGAGAACCTGGAAGTGGGCTGGGAGTCGTTCGGCACCACCTCGGCGCGCGTCAGCGCCCTGCTGTCGGGCAACATCGACATGGCGGTGACCGCCGCGCCGGCCGCGCTGGCCGTAATGTCGCGCGGCTCGTGCCACTTCGCCATCATCGGCGTGCCCGAGAACTTCGGCCGCGTCGAGGGCCTGATCGTGCGCAGCCAGGTCGCGCGCCTGGAGGACCTCAAGGGCAAGAAGGTCGGCGTGACGTTCGCTTCCAGCGCCCACCTGCTGGTCCTCAACCTGCTGGACCAGGCAGGCCTGAAGGCAGGCAAGGACGTGACGGTGCTCAACGTGCCGGCACCGGAACTGCCGGCGGCATTCCAGTCCGGCCAGATCGACGCGGCCGCGGCCTGGACTCCCCAGTTCAACGCCATCCGCGCCATGCCGGACGCCAAGGTGCTGGTCGATGACACCAGCTTCTCGCTCTACAAGGAGTATGGCGTAACCCCGGGCCCCGACGTGCTGGTGGCGCGGCGCGCCTTCCTGGACAAGAACCCCGAGGCCGTCAAGCGCTTCCTGAAAGCGTACTTCCGCGCCAATGAGCAGCTCAAGACGCAGCCCGACGCCACGGTGGCGGCGCTGACCGAGCTGACCAAGCTGTCGGCGGCCGATCAGCTGGAGATGGTCAAGGGCGCCGACTGGTACACGGCCGCCGAGCAGGGCGCGCTGCTGGCGCCGGGCAGCAAGTACATCGACGGCCTGCAGAAGCTGGCCGAAATGATGGTGCGCTACGACCAGATCGACAAGGCGCCGCCGGTGCGCGAGTGGGTCGACGCGGCGTACCTGTAAGCCGACACGATTGTCCTGCCGGCGGGCGAGGCTGCCCGCCGGTTCTTTGCCTGGATTTGAACGATGAATGCACAAAATCGCCAGCGCCGTCCGGATCTGCTGCTGATCAGCAGCGTGTCCGTGATCGTGCTGTTGTTGTTCTGGGAAGCCGTGTGCCGCCTGCAATGGGTGGATGCGCTGTTCCTGCCGCCGCCCTCGGACGTGTTCGCGCGCATGGGCAATATGTGGGAGCAGGGCTCGCTGCTGGACCACATCGTGGCGTCCGCGCGGCGCGTCATGGTGGGCTTTGCCGCCGCTACCGCGCTGGCCATACCGCTGGGGATTTTCCTGGGCACGTCGCAACGCGCGCGGGCGGCTTTCGATCCCATCCTGTCGTTTCTGCGTCCCTTGCCCTCGATGAGCTGGATTCCCCTCTCGCTGCTGTGGTTCGGCATCACCGAAACGCAGAAGTACAGCATCGTGTTCATGGGCACGTTCGCGCCGGCGCTGCTGTATGTGATCGAAGCCACGCGCAATATCGATCCGCTGCTGATCCGCGCCGCGCGCAACCTCGGCGCCAGCGGCCCGCAGGTCATGCGCTCGGTCATCCTGCCGGCCAGCCTGCCGCAGATCTTCAGCGGCTTCAAGGTGATCCTCGGCCTGTCGTGGACCTGCGTGATCTCCGCCGAGCTGGTGGCCGCCAAGGAAGGCCTGGGCTTTCTCATCATGAACGGCAAGGAGTTCTTCCAGACCGATACGGTGGTGCTGGGCATGGCGCTGATCAGCGTGACCGTGCTGGTTACCGACGTAGTGTTCCGAATCATTGAAAACAGGGTGCTGGCATGGTCGCGGTAAACGATCCCATGATTTCCATCGAAGGTATTTCCAAGTCGTTCGGGTCGTTCCAGGCGCTGCAGGGCGTGGACCTGAAGATTCCGCGCGGCGAATTCCTGGTCGTGCTGGGCGCTTCAGGTTGCGGGAAATCGACGCTGCTCAACCTGATCACGGGGTTCGAGCGTCCCACCGCCGGACGCATCGTGGTCAATGGCCGCGAAGTGGTCGACGTCGATCCGCACTGCGGCATGGTGTTCCAGCAGTACGCGCTGTTTCCCTGGCTGACCGTGGCCGAGAACGTCGCGTTCGGCCTGAAGATGAAGGGCGTGGCGGCGGCCACCCGACGCGAAACCGCGCAGCAGTTCATCGAGATGGTCGGCCTGAAGGGATTCGAGAACGCCTATCCCAAGGCGTTGTCGGGCGGCATGCGCCAGCGCGTGTCGATCGCGCGCGTGCTGGCCAACGATCCGGACGTGATCCTGCTCGATGAACCGTTCGCCGCGCTCGACGCCATGACGCGCCAGGTGCTGCAGGAAGAGCTGACGCGCATCTACGAGCAAAGCGGCAAGACCATCGTCTTCATCACCCACTCGATCGACGAGGCGCTGCTGCTGTCGAGCCGCATGGTCATCATGAGCGCGCGCCCGGGCCGCGTGGCCTGCGACATGCCCAACGACTTGCCGTATCCGCGCAATGCCGATGTACAGCTTTCGCCGCGCTACATCGAACTGAAGTCGCAGATCTGGGACATCGTGCAGAACGAAGTGATGCGCAGCCTGCAGGCGCGCGCCGACCAGTAATTCCTCAACCGCAACATCGAACTCATCATGTCTTCCCCATCAGGGTCATCGCGGACTTTCCCTCAGTATCAAAGTGGTTCCGGCTGGAACGCCATGCTGCCCAAGCGCACCCCGCGCACCGCGGCGCCGGCGCGACGGCATTTCAAGAGCCTGGTCATCGGCGCCGGCTACACCGGGCTGGCGGCGGCGCGCCGCCTGGCCGAGCTGCAGCCGCAGGACCAGGTGCTGGTGGTGGACGCCACCGTCGCCGGGGAGGGCTCGGCGGGCCGCAACTCGGGCTTCCTGATCAACCTGCCGCACAACACCCGCATGAGCGGGCATCACAGTCCGCTGGAAGTGGCGCGCAAGCAGATCGCCATGCTCCAGTCGGGACTGGACTGGCTGGCGCAGCTTTCCGGGCAGGGCGGCTTCGACTGTGGCTGGGATCTGGCCGGCAAGTATCACGCCGCGGCCACCGCCGACGGCGAGCAGAGCCTGCGCGGCGCGCTGCAACAGTACGGCCAATGGGGCGTGGCGTTCTCCGAGCTGGACCGCGATGCCCTGCAGGCGCAGTTGGGCACGCGCTATTACCGGTTCGGGTATCACTCCATGAACAACGTCTTCGTGCAGCCGGCCGCGCTGATACGGGGGCTGGCCGACAGCCTGCCGGAGAACGTCTGGCTGATGGAGGACAACCCCGTGCTGTCCATCGACGGCAGCGGGCCGTACAAGGTGCGTACGCGCGGCGGCGAGTTCACCGCCGACAACGTGATCCTGGCCAACAATGCCTTTGCCCGCAGGCTGGGCTTCCTGCGCAGCCGGCTGGTCACCATCTTCACGTACGCGGGCGTCACGCCGGTGCTCAGCCCCGCGCAGCAGGCGCTGCTGGGCGAGCGCGACCAGTGGGGCGTGATTCCGGCCAATCGCCTGGGCACGACCTTGCGGCGCATCAGCGGCGGCCGCTTCATGGTGCGCAGCGCCTATTCGTACGAGGCCGAGCAACCGCTGGAGCGCATGGAACAGCTGTTGCGCGATTCGTTCGTACGCCGCTACCCGGACCTGGCCGCGCACGATTTCGAATACGTCTGGAGCGGATCGACCGGCCTGACGGGCAACGGCGCATCGTTCGTGGGCGCCATCCAGCCCGGCCTGTATGCGTCGGTCGGCTGCAATGGCGCCGGTGTCATCAAGGGCACGATCTACGGCAAGCTGCTGGGAGAACAGGTGGCGGGGCATCGCAGCGCCATGCTGGATGACCTGGCCAGTTTCGAGAAACCGAACTGGCTGCCTCCCGAGCCGCTGCGCCGCATCGGCGCGCTGAGCACGATCGCCTACCAGGCCCGCAAGGCAGGGCTGGAAAAGTAACCTGCCGGGGGGGCAGATACCGTCCTGGCAGGCTAGCGTTCATGGCGTAGCGCAGTGTGCCTGTCCCAGCGGGGACAGGCACACCCTGTCGCGGATGTCAGTTCCCGTTCGGGGGCAGGCACACCTCGTCGCGGCGTCAGAACAGCGTCATGTCCTCGTTGCGGTCGGGCAGCTGGCGCAGCAGGCGGCGCCAGCCCTGGCAGGCTCGCACCAGCCCCGCCAGCAACATGACGCCGGCGCCGATTGCGATCATTTTCATGATTCCCTCTTTTCGCACGATCGTGCGAATTTGATCGAAAAAAACCGGCGCCCGGCGCCGGGCCATGACTGCGTTCAGGTGTTGCGGTAAGTGGCGATCAGGCGCGCGTAGGCTTGCCGTACGCGCTCATGCGCTCGCGGGTCGCGCAGGAAGCGCGCGTCATGCATCAGGCCGACCATCAGGCTGTAGATCTCGAACACCAGTTGTTCCGGATCGGTGTCTGGGCGCAAATGGCCTTCGTCGATCGCTTGCCGCACGGTACGCCCCAGCGCGGCGCGCCAGCCGCGCACATTGGCTTGCACGCGCCCGCGCATCGGGTTGTCGACATCGTCGTACTCGAAGGCGCCGGCCACGTAGATGCAGCCGGTCAGCGCTTCGACATTGGCGGCGCGTTCGATCCAGTGGCCGACCATGGCATCCAGGCGCGGCAGGCCGCGCGGCGCGGCCATGGCGGGCGCGAACACCGCGCCCAGGAAGCGCCGGTCGTACTCCTGCAGGACGGCGTGCAGCAGCGCCTCGCGCGAGCCGACCCGCGAGAACACGCCGCTCTTGCTGATACCCAGCCGCTTGGCGACTTCGCCAAGCGTCAGGCTTTCCATGCCCTGCGCCGCGGCCATGTCCAGCGCCGCGTCCACGATGGCCGCAAAGGTGAGTTCGCTCTTGGGGATGCTCATGCCAGCCAATTTAGCACGATCGTGCGAAAAATGGCGGCCCGGCAAGCAGGCGCCCGCCGGCAGGCGGGCGCCTGGCGGCGTCAGCGCTGGGCCGCCTTGAAGGCTTGCCGGTACTCGTGCAGCAGGGGCTCGGTGTAGCCGTTGGGCTGGGTCAGGCCCTCGAAGACCAACGCGCACGCCGCGCGGTAGGCGAACGAGGTGTCGAAGTGGCCGGCCATGGGCAGGTAGTTGGGATCGCCGGCGTTTTGCTGGTCGACGACCTTGGCCATGCGTTCGAACGTGGCGTTGACCTGTGCGCGGTCGACGATGCCGTGGCGCAGCCAGTTGGCGATGTGCTGGCTGGAGATGCGCAGGGTGGCGCGGTCTTCCATGAGGCCGACGTTGTTGATGTCGGGCACCTTCGAGCATCCCACGCCCTGGTCGATCCAGCGCACCACGTAGCCCAGGATGCCCTGGGCGTTGTTGTCGAGCTCGCGCTGGATGTCATCGGCCGACCAGGCGGCCGGATCGCCTACCGGGACGGTCAGCAGGCCGGCCAGCAGCTCGTCGCGCACGCTGTCGTAGCGGGTCTGCTCCAGTGCCTGCTGCACGGCCGCGACGTCGACCTGGTGATAGTGCATGGCGTGCAGGGTCGCGGCCGTGGGCGAGGGCACCCAGGCCGTGTTGGCGCCCGCCTTGGGGTGGCCGATCTTCTGTTCGAGCATGGCCGCCATCATGTCGGGCATGGCCCACATGCCCTTGCCGATCTGGGCGCGCCCGCGCAGGCCGCAGTCCAGCCCGACCAGCACGTTGTTGCGCTCGTAGGCGGTGATCCAGGCGCTGGATTTCATATCGCCCTTGCGCAGCATCGGGCCGGCTTCCATGCCGGTATGCATTTCGTCGCCGGTGCGGTCCAGGAACCCGGTGTTGATGAAAGCCACGCGCGCCGCCGCGGCCGCGATGCAGGCCTTCAGGTTGACGCTGGTGCGCCGCTCTTCGTCCATGATGCCCATCTTGATGGTGTGGCGCGGCAGCTTGAGCAGGTCCTCGACGCGGTCGAACAACTCGTTGGCGAAGGCGGCCTCGGCCGGTCCGTGCATCTTGGGCTTGACGATGTAGATCGAGCCGGTGCGCGAGTTGAGCCGGTTGGCGCGGTCGGGCAGGGCGGCCAGGCTGGTGATCACCGCATCGAGGATGCCTTCCGGCACTTCATTGCCCTGCTCGTCGAGGATGGCCGGGTTGGTCATCAGGTGGCCGACGTTGCGCACGAACATCAACGAGCGGCCGTGCAGCGTCAGGGTGCCGCCGTCGGGCTTGTGGTACTGGCGGTCGGCGTTCAGGCGGCGGGTGAAGGTCTTGCCGCCCTTGGTGACCGATTCGCTCAGGTCGCCCTTCATGAGCCCGAGCCAGTTGCGGTAGATCAGTACCTTGTCGTCGGCATCGACGGCCGCCACGGAGTCTTCGCAATCCATGATGGTGGTCAGGGCGGCCTCGAGCAGCACGTCCTTGACGCCGGCGGCATCGGTGGCGCCGATCTGGTGCTGGCGGTCGATCTGGATTTCGAAGTGCAGGCCGTTGTTGGCCAGCAGCACGGCGGCCGGTTGCGAGGCGTCGCCCTGATAGCCGGCCAGTTGCGCGGGGTTGCGCAGGCCCGTGCGCTGGCCGGCGCCCAGCGTGACCGCCAGCTTGCCACCCTCGATGGCGTAGGCGGTGGCGTCGGCGTGCGAACCCTGGGCCAGCGGCGCCGCCTCGTCCAGGAAGGCGCGCGCGCGGGCGATCACGGCTTCGCCGCGCGCCGGGTTGTAGCCCTTGCCGTCATCGCCGGCCACCGGCGGGATCGCGTCGGTGCCATAGAGCGCGTCGTACAGGCTGCCCCAGCGGGCGTTGGCCGCGTTCAGCGCATAGCGCGCGTTGGAGACGGGAACCACCAGCTGCGGGCCGGCCTGGCTGGCGATCTCGCTGTCCACGTCGCGGGTACTGGCGGTCACCTGTGCTGGCTGGGGCTGCAGGTAGCCGATGCGTTCGAGCAGCGCCTGATACCCGGCGCTGTCGCGCACGGGGCCGGGATGGGCGCGGTGCCAGGCGTCGATTTCGCCCTGCAGGCGGTCGCGCTCGGCCAGCAGTTCGCGGTTGCGCGGCGCGAGGTCGCGCACCAGGGCGGCGAAGCCGGCCCAGAACTCGTCGGGCGCCAGGCCGCTGCCGGACAACGCCTCGTCTTCGATGAAACGGTGCAGGGAGGCCGCCACTTGCAGGCCATGATGCGGGATGCGTTCAGTCATGCGGGTCTCGCGTCGTGAAAAAGGGCCGGAGCCAGGGGCCCGGCCGGGATTGGGAAATCGGAACCATCATCATCGGCCGGGCGAGCCGGTCTTGTCCATAGCAATAAGTACTGGTCATACTAGTTTGTGCGAATGCACATGGCGACGAGATAAATATTTATATCTGGTTTTCAATCACATAGAATGCCGGTTCGAGTAGAGTCAGTAGCAGCGGATATCGTGGTCATACCAGTGGGGCAAGTCATGGAACCAGGCGTCGACGGGGCGCGCAAACAGATCGCCGAAGTCGTGGCCGAGCGTATCGAGCGGCTGATCCTCGATGGCGTGCTCAAGGCTGGTCAGGCCCTGCCGTCCGAGCGCCGGCTGACCGAAAAGCTGGGTGTATCGCGCACGGCGCTGCGCGAAGGGCTCAGGGTGCTGTGGGCGCGCCAGATCATCCATACCGCCCAGGGCAAGGGTTCGTACGTGGCGCAGATCTCGCAGGTGGATGCGGGCCCGCTGGTGCACCTGTTCAATTCGCAGCCGCGCACGTTGTACGACCTGCTGGAGGTGCGCGCGCTGCTCGAAAGCGAATCAGCCCGGCTGGCGGCGATCCGCGGCACGGACGCCGACTTCATCATGATCCGCCGCCGCTATGACGAAATGCTTGCCGCGCACGGCCGCGAGACCGACAGCGCCACCCATGCGCACCTGGACCACGCTTTCCACCTGGCCATCTGCCAGGCCTCGCACAATGCGGTGCTGGTGCATACGCTGCAATCCCTGACGGATCTGCTGCTGGGTTCGGTGTTCGCCTGCGTCAACAATCTCTACCACCGCGAGCCGCACAAGCGCCACATCGACCAGCAGCACGAGCGCCTGTTCCTTGCCGTGCTGGCGCGCGAGCCCGAGCAGGCGCACCAGGCCGCCCGCGCCCATGTGGACAGCGTGCGCCAGAGCCTGGCCGAGATCGAACAGGAAGAGCAGCGCCTGGTGCGCGCGACGTTGCGCCTGGAGGGTTGGGTCTAGGACCCGGGCAACAACGCCTGCGGCGCCTCCCGCGCCGGCAGCGGCTGGCCGGCGTAGATGCGGCCGTAACGGTTCTCCAGCAGGGCTGCCAGGGGTACTTGTTCCTGGCCGATGAAGCCACGTTGCGGCAAGTGGCCGTGGACCGCCAGGTCAAGCATGGTGCAGACGTCGGCCGCGGTGGAGAGCTGGATCGCGCTGAGCGTCTGGCCGTCCACCGTGGCGCCGTAGATGCGCGCCGAGAACGATTCCTGCACCAGCCGCTGCTGGCGATAGCCGCTGGCCGAGGCCAGGATCACGATCACGTCCTGGTCGGTCGAGGGGATGGCGCTTTCCAGGATTTCCTGCAGCAGGTCGCGCCGTTCGCGCAGCCGCAGGTCATTGAGCAGCAGCTTCATGATGGCGCAGTGTCCGGGATAGCGGATCGACTTGTAGTCGACGTTGCGCGCCTTGCCCAGCAGCGTCTGCGGCAACGTGCCCAGCCCGCCGGAGGTGTTGAACGCCTCGTACTCGATGCCGTCGAGCGTGAAGGTTTCGTAGCCCTCCATGGGCGGCACGGCAACCAGCGCGCCGTCGACGATCGCCTCGCAGGCATTGCAGTATTCGTTGATCAGGCCCTCGGTGCTCCAGGTCAGGTTGTAGCGCAGCGCATTGGAAGGAAAGCGCGGCAGCGCGCCCACGCGCATGCGCAGATCGAGCAAGCGGTCGAAGCGCCGGGACAGGTCGCTGCCCACCACGCCGATGAAGCCCGGCGCCAGCCCGCATTGCGGCATCAGCATCGTGCCGGCCGAGGCGGCCAGTTCGCGGATCGCGTGGGTGCTGGCGACGTCTTCGGTCAGGTCGAAATAATGCGCCCCGGCGCGTACGCATGCGGCCGCGGCGGCGCGGGCGCGATGAAACGGCAAGGCGTTGAGTACCGCGTAGCGGCCCGAGACGGCCTGTTGCAGCGCATCGTCATCGCGTACCTGCGCCGTCCGGCACCCCAGCCTGGCGACCGCCTGCAGGCGCGCCGGGTCCTGGTCCGCAACCAGGATGTCGTAGTCGCCACCGCGTTGCAGCAGCAAGGCGATGGCGGCGCCGATCTTGCCGGCGCCGAGGATGGCGATGGGGTAGGGCGGTCGTACCATGGCGGGCTCCCGGGCGAGGGTTGCGGGCATGCAACCATGCTAACGAGCGCTGCTGTCGATATGTAGCGGTGAAAACGTCGTTTTGATGGAAATAATCAATCAAATCGTCGAAATTTTCCACCGTTCCGACGCCTGCATGGCAGAGGCAAAAAAAACGGCGCCCGTCCCTCTGTACAGGGCGGGCGCCGGCACTTACGGCTGCGGCGAGGGGGGGCGCCGGGGGGATCAGCCGTGTTGCGGCGGGTAGTCCAGGTTGCCGAAGGTCACCACGCCATCGTTCTTGGCCTGGGCCAGGTCGGCCTGCACCTGGGCGCGCGTCATGCTGCTGTTGACGTTCGAAGCCTGGGGCGGGTAGTCGAGGTTGCCGAAGGTGACTTCGCCGGCGGCCTTGGCCTGCGCCAGGTCGTCGCGGACTTCGGCGGCCGACAGCGCGCTGCCCTGCGTGATGGCGGCGGGGTAGTCCTGCTCGCCAAACGTGTATTGGCCGTTGGCCTTGGCCTGGACCAGCTCGGCCTGCACCTGGGCGCGGGTGGGTTCGGCGCCGAGGTCGGCGGCCTGCGCGCCGGTGGCCATGGTCATCGAAAGCATTACTGCGGTAGCAAGGGTCTTCATGGTATTCCTCCATCCGTCTGATCTGCGGGAGTGACCTGAGGCGGCCTATCCGTCGTCAGTCGTTTGTTGCATCCCGATGACTGCATTCTGCGCTTCAGGACACTCCGGATAAACCCTGATTCCTGGAAAACATTATTCCACTGGAGCCGCTAATTCTCAGGATTTGCCCGCAAGATCCCACCAGTGGGGAATTGGGAACGCGTCTTGCGGGCGCGAGCGCGCCGCCCGGGGAGGGCCGGGCGGGCCAGGTACCGCGAGGGAAGGGTCAGTACGGCAGGGTGCCGGCCAGCGCCGCCGCGATCAGCAGCACGCCGGTCCAGAGGTTGGCGCGGAACAGCTTGAAGTTGCGCTCGGGACGCTGCAGGTCGAACTCGCGCAGCTGCCAGGCCAGGTGAATGGCCACGGCGCCGATACCGGCGAAATAACCCCAGCCCAGGCCCATGGCGTAGCCGCCCCAGGTCCATAGCGCCAGCGTGGCGGCATAGAAGCCGCCGATCCACAGCTTGCCCTGCTCGCCGAAGCGCGTGGCGGTGGAATGCAGGCCCAGGCTGCGGTCATCGCGCACGTCCACATAGGCGTAGATGCTGTCGTAGCCGACCTGCCACAGCACGGCCCCCAGCCACATGGCGATGGCCGCCAGCGGCAGGTGGTCCTGCGTGTCGGACCAGGCCATCAGCATGCCCCAGTTGAAGCAGATGCCCAGCACGACCTGCGGCCAGTAGGTGACGCGCTTGCAGAACGGATAGATGAACACGAAGGGCAGCACGGCCACGGCCAGCCAGCGGCTCATGTCGTTGATGAAGAACAGCAGCGAGGCGCAGACCAGCAACTGGCCGATCAGGAACGCCACCGCCTGGCGCATGCTGAGCTGGCCGCTGGTCAGCGGCCGGAAGCGCGTGCGCTCGACGTGCTTGTCGATGTCGCGGTCCCACATGTCGTTGACGGTGCAGCCGATGCCGCGCATGAGCAGGGCGCCCAGCGAGAAGATCAGGAGCCGGCGCAGGTCGGGCAGGCCGCCGGCGGCCTGCACCAGCGCGGCGATGCACGGCAGCAGCGTCAGCCATGTGCCGATGGGGCGGTCCAGCCGGCACAGGCGCGCATAGGGGCGCCATGGCCTGGGCAGCCAGCGCTCCACCCAATCGGTAAACACGATGTCGTTGAGGTCGACGGATTGTTGCTGCGATGCGCTCACGGGCTGACGAAACGGACGGATGGTGAAACTGCAAGCATAAACAAAACGGCCGGCTTGCGCCGGCCGTCCCGGGACGGTGACTCAGGTCAGATCGCTGCCTTGAGCAGTTTGCCCAGGATGGCGATGCCTTCGCGGATCTTGGCTTCCGGCACCGTGGCGAAGCTCAGGCGCAGCGTATTCTGCCGCGGCGTGCCTGCGTAGAAGGGGCCGCCCGGCACGAAGGCCACGTTCTGCTCGACCGCCTGCGCCAGCAGCTTGGTGCTGTCGATGTGCTCGGGCAGCGTGACCCAGATGAACATGCCGCCCTCGGGCTTGGTCCAGCTGACCGATGCAGGGAATTCGCGCTCGATGGCTTCGAGCATGCAGCGGCCCTGCACGCGGTAGATCTCGCGCACGCGCGGCAGGTGCTCGGCCAGGAAGCCGGTCTTGACGACTTCGTAGACCGCCATCTGCGTGAGCGTGGGCGTGTGCAGGTCGGTGGCCTGCTTGGCCTGCACCAGCTTGTTGATGATGTTGCGCGGCGCGGCGATGTAGCCCAGGCGCAGGCCGGGCGCCAGCACCTTGGAGAACGTGCCCAGCCGGATGACGGTGGCGCCGCATTCGCCGGCCAGGGCCAGCAGGCCGGGTTGCGGTTCCCCGGCGTAGCGTAGCTCGCCGTAGGGATCGTCCTCGATGATGGGTACGCCGAACTGTGCGGCCTGTCGCACCAGGGCCTTGCGGCGCTCCAGGTTGAGCGTGCGGCCGGTGGGATTCTGGAAGTTCGGCAGCGCGTACAGGAAGCGCGCGCCCTCGGCCAGTTCGGCCGTGATCGCCTCGGGGACCAGGCCGCCGTCGTCGGTGGGGATCGGCACGTACTTCGGCTGGTACAGGCTGAACGACTGCAGCGCGCCCAGGTAGCTGGGATCCTCGACCAGGATGGGGCTGTCCTTGTCGATCAGCACCTTGCCCAGCAGGTCGAGCGCCTGCTGCGAGCCCGACACGATGAGGATCTGGTCGGCCGTGACGTTGGCGCCCACGGCATTCAGGTCGTCGGCCACCCATTGGCGCAGGGGCGCATAACCTTCGGTGGGGCCGTATTGCAGGGCGGCGCGGCCATTGGTGGCCAAGACCTTGTCGAATGCAGCCTGTACCACTTCTACCGGAAAGCCGCCGGGCGCCGGCAGGCCGCCGGCGAACGAAATGACTTCGGGTCGTTCAGTGACCTTGAGGATTTCACGGATAGCGGAGCTGGTGAGCTGCTTGGCGCGTTCCGAAAAGGAACACTCGGGTTCGAAAGGCTTGTCCATGGAATGGTCTTGAAATAGGGTAAGAAACATGCTGCAAAAGCTGATTGTCCCACAACGCCGCGCTGTCGCCCCGGCCCCTATTGTGGCCTTCTAAAATCAGTTGGTTCGATTCCCGCCAGTACAGTTACAAATACACACATGTTTGACGCCACCCCTATCTCCACCGTATCCAAGCCCGTCTTCTATGCCGAACTGGCCGCGCAGGCGCGCGCCTTGCTGGCCGGCGAGCACGACCGCATCGCCAACGCCGCCAACTTCAGCGCCCTGGTGTACCAGGCGCTGCCGGACATCAATTGGGCGGGCTTTTATTTCCATGATGGCCAGGAACTGGTGCTGGGACCGTTCCAGGGCAAGCCGGCCTGCGTGCGCATTGCCCTGTCGCGCGGCGTGTGCGGCGCTGCCGCCAGCCAGCGGCGCACCCAGGTCGTGCCGGACGTCCATGCTTTCCCCGGCCACATCGCCTGCGATGCCGCATCGCGCGCGGAGATCGTGGTGCCGCTGCTGCACAAGGGGAGCCTGCTGGGCGTCTGGGACGTCGACAGTCCGCTGCCCGGCCGTTTCGACGACGAGGACCGCGCCGGCATGGAAGCCTTGTGCGAGGTTTTCCTGCACAGCCTGGGGTCCGCCGATTGACAAGCCTGGCCGGCGCTGGGTAGATTGCGCCTACTGTTGATTCACATATTGCCCATGTTCCAGCCCCGCGTCCGCGTTGCCATTGCCTGTACCTTCGGTGCGGCATCGGCGTGCGTGGTGCTGAAAGCCAAAAAACAGCCGCTCATCTGACCGGAGCTTGCTGTTCCGTCAGATGGGCGACGGAACAGCGGCAAGCCCGGCGGCGCGCGGCCATGCGCGCAGCCCCTCCCTGATCCACGCACACCTGAACGGTCGACAACGGTCAACCTTGCACCTCAGGAGTGCCCATGCAATATCCCGCTCAATCTCCGTTCCAGGATATCTGGATTCCGCTCGTGACGCCGTTCGCCGACGGCGCCGTCGACCTGCCTGCCTTGCGCAGGCTGGTGCGCGACTACAAAGCCGCCGGCGTCGATGGCTTGGTTGCCTGTGGCAGCACCGGGGAGGCAGCCGCGCTGGACGAGGCCGAACAGCTCGCGGTGCTCGACGCCGTGCTGGAGGAGGCTGGCGCGCTGCCCGTGGCCATGGGCCTGGCCGGCAATCACCAGGGCCATGTCCTGCGGCGCCTGGCGCGGCTGGGCGAGCGGCCGCTGGCCGGCGTACTGGCGCCCGCGCCGTATTACGTACGGCCCAGCCAGGCTGGCGCGCAAGCCTATTTCTGCGCACTGGCCGACGCCTCGGCCGCGCCGCTCATCCTGTACGACATTCCGTATCGCACCGGCGCACAGCTGGACACCGCCACCTTGCTGGCGCTGGCCGAGCATCCGAACATCGCCGCCGTCAAGGATTGCGGCGGCTCGGTGGACAAGACGCTGGCCTTGATCGCCCACGGCGGCGTGGCGGTCCTGGCGGGCGAAGACCTGCAGGGGCTGGGCACGCTGTGCCTGGGCGGCACCGGCATGATCGCTGCCGCCGCCCATGTACGGCCGGACCTGTTCGTGGCGATGCACCGCGCGGTGCGCGCGCAGCAACTGGGCCAGGCGCAGCGCCTGTTCCTGGCGCTGGCGCCCGTGATCCGGCTGTTGTTCGCCGAACCCAATCCGGCGCCGCTGAAGGCGCTGCTGGCCAGCCAGGGGCGCTTGCGCAACGAGATGCGCGCGCCGATGCTACCGGCCGCGGAGGCCTTGACCAGGCGGCTGCAGGCCGAACTCGACGTGCTCGACCGGGCCTTCGCGCCTGGCGCGTAGCGGGCGCATACCTCGCTTGAAGGCGGCGGCCGCATGGCCGCCGTCGCAGGGGTTTCATACCCCATCGCACCGCACCCGTGCGGGACAGGTCGCGCGAAAAGGGAAATTTCCTACACGACAATACGCACGTCCTGCTACTCACGTTTCGCCGCACGTAGGAAGATTCTTGCACCGAGATTCGGTTCGGTTAGGCGCGGTACCGTTTTCGCACGCCGCAAGCACGCCGCTCAGCGTGCAGCCCCCGACCGTTGAATTCCTTCTGATATTGCCACGCACCCGGTAGCGCTTGCGCACCGGCAGGGACGTTTTGCGCCTGCGCTTGGCATGCCTCGACGCGAGAACGGCGTATGGACATGAACTTGATCCCAAAACTGACGCGGGCGCATCTTCCGGCAAGGGGGCGCCGCCACTGGTACAGGCGCCATCGCGCCGGAGCGGCGGGCATGAGCGCCGTGCTGGCAATGCAGGCGGCCGCACCGGTGGCATATGGACAAGGCGCGCCGACGTTCTCCGCCACCCAGGTCGCCGACGCGGCTTCCAACGCTGTTGCGCAGCCCGGGGCGGTCGAAACGCGGGTGGCCCAGACGATTCAGGCGCTGGCGCAAGCGCGCGAGGCCGGGGGCGCGCGCCAGGATGGGCGCGCAAGCCTGGACGGCCAGTTCCTGCGCAGCCAGGCGCAGGCGCAGGCCAATGTGCTGGTCCAGCAAGGGGTGCAGTGGGCCAATGAAACCGGATTGCCATGGCTGCGGCGCTTGGAGGGCAACGTAAGCTACGATTTTTCTGGGCGCGATGTCGCCGTGGACGTGCGCACCATCGATGCCTTGCATCTCGACCAGGACCGCGCGCTGCTGCTGCAACTGGGAGGGCATAACCAGAATCATCGTCCAACCGTCAACGCGGGCGTGGTCGCGCGCAGCGCCGCTGGGTCGTCGTTGATCCTCGGCGGCAACGCCTTTCTCGATTACGAAGTGGGCAAGCGGCATCTGCGCGGCTCGCTGGGCGCCGAAGCCGTCGCGGCGCAGTTCACCCTTTATGGCAACGTCTATGCGCCGCTGTCTGGCTGGAAGGCCGCCAAGCGCGCCGAACGGCGCGAGGAACGTCCCGCGGCGGGCTGGGATGTCGGCTTTACGGCGCGTCCCGAAGCGGTGCAGGGGTTGGCTCTCAACGCCCAGTATTTCCGCTGGCGGGGAGCGCAGGTGGATTACTTCGACGACGGCCGCTATCGCCGCAATCCCAGCGGCTTCAAGTACGGCATCGAGTATCGGCCGGTGCCCTTGATCGGTGTAGGTGTCGAGCAGGCGCGCCTGCAATCGGGCGAACGACAGACTAGCGTCCAGCTGGGCGTGCGGCTGAATCTGGGCGAGCCCTTGTCGCGGCAATTGCGCCGCGGCGCGCAGGACACGGCCCCGCCATTCGACAGGGGCGCACGCCTGCAGGATTTCGTCCGGCGCGAGAACCGCATCGTGCTCGATACGCGGCGCAAGAAAATCGTCCTGGCGCTGCGCATTGCCGAGGTTCGCACCGACCCGGCCACCGGGCGCATTACCGTGTACGGCGTCACCGAGCCCTTGGCCGACGTGCAGCTCTGGCTGCCCGACGGGACGGCGACGAGCGTGCGCGCCAATGCGGCGGGCGGCTTCGAGGCAAGCTCGGCCGGCGATATGACGAGCGGACTGATACGGGCGCGTGCCACCGACCGTTACGGCGATACCAGCCAGGAGGTTACCTATGCCTATACCGATACGGTCGACAAGACCGCCCCGGTCCTGAGCATTGCAGGGGTGGCCACGGATGAGGCTACCGGACGCGTCACGGTCACGGGTCGCAGCGAACCGGACGCGCAGGTCACGATCCGGTTTCCCGGCGGCGGCCGCAAAACGGTGCGCGCCGACGCCAACGGCGCTTACCGCGTGCGCTCGGATGGCGACTTGCCGGCCGGCGTGATCGTGGTGCAGGCCGCCGACGCGGCCGGCAACAGTACTCAGGCGCAGCAGGCCTATCAGGACACGGTCGACAGGACGGCGCCGGAGCCGGTCCAGATCGCGCTCGATACCGATGTCGCGACGGGACGCTTGACCGTCAGCGGCCAGGCCGAGCCGGGCGGCAGCGTGACGGTCACCTGGCCCGACGGCACGACGCAGACCGTCCGGCTCGATGCGGATGGCGGCTTTCGCGTTACGTCCGCCGGCGACGCGGCGCAGGGCGATGTCGTGGTGGTGGTGGCCGATCAGGCCGGCAATCGCGCCGCGCCGGTCCGGGCGCACTATGCCGATCCCGTCGACCGAACCGCGCCGATGACGCCGACGGTGCGTCACGCCACCGATGCGCAGACCGGGCGGGTCACCGTGATGGGCCGGACCGAAGCCGGCGCGCTGGTGACGGTGCAATTCCCCGATGGCAGCAGCAAGACGGTGCGGGCGCAGAATGATGGCGGCTATGCCGCCACGTCCGATACCGACATGGTGTCCGGGCCGATCGTGGTGAGCGCGGGCGATGCGGACGGCAACCGGACGCCTGCGCAGCAGGTGATGTACACCGATACGCTGGACAAGACGGCGCCGGCGTCGCCGTCGCTGACGGTGCGCGAGGATGCGGCCAGCGGCCGCGCGACCGTCACCGGGCAGGCCGAGCCGGGCGCTGCGGTGCGGGTGGTCTTTCCGAATGGCGAAGCGCAGACGGTGACGGCGGGCTCGGACGGCGCCTATAGCGTGACGTCCGCCGCCGATATGGTGGCGGGCGAGATCACGGTGGTTGCGGCCGACGCGTCGGGCAACCAGAGCGCGCCGGCGCGGACGGTGTTTGCCGATGCCGTGGACAGGACCGCGCCGGCCGCGCCCACGCTTGCGTTGAGCGAGGCGGCCGACAGTGGGCGCTTGACGGTCAGCGGCCGCACCGAGCCTGGCGCGTCGGTGCGGGTGACGTTTCCCGATGGCGAGACGGTCACCGTTACCGCCAAGGCCGACGGCACCTACACGGCGACCTCGCGCGCCGACATGATCGGCGGCAACGTGACGGTTGTCGCGACCGACGCGGCGGGCAATGCGGCGGCGCCGGTGCGCGCCGCCTACGCGGACACGGTCGATCGGACGCCGCCGGTTCTCGATACGCCGGTCTTGAGCGTGGCCTCGGACTCCGGGCGGGTGACCGTCACCGGCGTCACCGAGCCGGGCGCGCGCGTGCAGGTGGCGATCCCCGGCGAGTCGCTGCAGACCGTGACCGCCGATTCGGCGGGCCGGTACCGCGCGGTGTCGCCGGGCGATGTGCTGCGAAGCGGCACGGTGCGGGTGATCGCGACCGATGCGCATGGCAACGCGAGTGCGCCCCGGGACGTGCCCTATCAGGACGCGGTCGACCGGACCGCTCCGCCGCTGACGATCGAGGCGGCGGTGGAGCAAGCCCGGACGGGCGTTGTGAACGTGTCGGGCAAGACCGAGCCCAATCTGATGGTCAGCGCGACCTTCCCGGATGGCCAGACGGCGCAGGCGCGCGCCGATGGGCAGGGCCGTTATCAACTGGCGTCTCCGGCCGATGTGGCGCGATCCGGAAGGATTGCCGTGTCGGCCAGCGATGCCGCGGGCAATCGCGCCGCCGCCAGCGCCGAGTTCACCGACCAGGTCGACAAGACGGCGCCGCGCGCACCCACGCTACAGCTGGCCACCGACACGGCCACGGGGCGGGTGACCGCGTCGGGCAAGGCCGAACCGGGCGCGATCGTCGAAATCACGTGGCCGGACCAGACACGCGTTACCGTGGTCGCCGACACGTCCGGCGCTTACAGCGCGACATCCGCCGCAGATATGCCGGACGGCGCGATCACGGCGGTGGCCGCCGACCGGGCGGGCAACACCGGCGCGCCGACCCGCCAGCGCTACATCGACAGCGTGGACCGGACCGCGCCCACGCTGGGAACGCCCAGTGTGAGCACCGCCGCCGATACGGGGCGGGTAAGCGTGACCGGCATGACCGAACCGGGCGCCCGAGTACAGGTGGAAATTCCCGGCGAGGCGCCGCGCATCGTGACCGCCGACGCGGCGGGTCGGTACAGCGTCGTGTCGGCGGGCGACGTGCTGCAAAGCGGCACGGTGCGGGTGACGGCGACCGATGCGCACGGCAACGCGAGTGCGCCGGCGCATTTGCGGTACCAGGATCAGGTCGACAAGACGGCGCCGGCGTCGCCGTCGCTGACGGTGCGCGAGGACGCGGCCAGCGGCCGCGCGACCGTCACCGGGCAGGCCGAGCCGGGCGCTGCGGTGCGGGTGGTCTTTCCGAATGGCGAAGCGCAGACGGTGACGGCGGGCTCGGACGGCGCCTATAGCGTGACGTCCGCCGCCGATATGGTGGCGGGCGAGATCACGGTGGTTGCGGCCGACGCGTCGGGCAACCAGAGCGCGCCGGCGCGGACGGTGTTTGCCGATGCCGTGGACAGGACCGCGCCGGCCGCGCCCACGCTTGCGTTGAGCGAGGCGGCCGACAGTGGGCGCTTGACGGTCAGCGGCCGCACCGAGCCTGGCGCGTCGGTGCGGGTGACGTTTCCCGATGGCGAGACGGTCACCGTTACCGCCAAGGCCGACGGCACCTACACGGTGACCTCGCGCGCCGACATGATCGGCGGCAACGTGACGGTTGTCGCGACCGACACGGCGGGCAATGCGGCGGCGCCGGTGCGCGCCGCCTACGCGGACACGGTCGATCGGACGCCGCCGGTTCTCGATACGCCGGTCTTGAACGTGGCCTCGGACTCCGGGCGGGTGACCGTCACCGGCGTCACCGAGCCGGGCGCGCGCGTGCAGGTGGCGATCCCCGGCGAGTCGCTGCAGACCGTGACCGCCGATTCGGCGGGCCGGTACCGCGTGGTGTCGCCGGGCGATGTGCTGCGAAGCGGCACGGTGCGGGTGATCGCGACCGATGCGCATGGCAACGCGAGTGCGCCCCGGGACGTGCCCTATCAGGACGCGGTCGACCGGACCGCTCCGCCGCTGACGATCGACGCGGCGGTGGAGCAGGCCCGGACGGGCGTTGTGAACGTGTCGGGCAAGACCGAGCCCAATCTGATGGTCAGCGTGACCTTCCCGGATGGCCAGACGGCGCAGGCGCGCGCCGATGGGCAGGGCCGTTATCAGCTGGCGTCTCCGGCCGACGTGGCGCGATCCGGAAGGATTGCCGTGTCGGCCAGCGATGCCGCGGGCAATCGCGCCGCCGCCAGCGCCGAGTTCACCGACCAGGTCGACAAGACGGCGCCGCGCGCACCCACGCTACAGCTGGCCACCGACACGGCCACGGGGCGGGTGACCGCGTCGGGCAAGGCCGAACCGGGCGCGATCGTCGAAATCACGTGGCCGGACCAGACACGCGTTACCGTGGTCGCCGACACGTCCGGCGCTTACAGCGCGACATCCGCCGCAGATATGCCGGACGGCGCGATCACGGCGGTGGCCGCCGACCGGGCGGGCAACACCGGCGCGCCGACCCGCCAGCGCTACATCGACAGCGTGGACCGGACCGCGCCCACGCTGGGAACGCCCAGTGTGAGCACCGCCGCCGATACGGGGCGGGTAAGCGTGACCGGCATGACCGAACCGGGCGCCCGAGTACAGGTGGAAATTCCCGGCGAGGCGCCGCGCATCGTGACCGCCGACGCGGCGGGTCGGTACAGCGTCGTGTCGGCGGGCGACGTGCTGCAAAGCGGCACGGTGCGGGTGACGGCGACCGATGCGCACGGCAACGCGAGTGCGCCGGCGCATTTGCGGTACCAGGATCAGGTCGACAAGACGGCGCCGGCGTCGCCGTCGCTGACGGTGCGCGAGGACGCGGCCAGCGGCCGCGCGACCGTCACCGGGCAGGCCGAGCCGGGCGCTGCGGTGCGGGTGGTCTTTCCGAATGGCGAAGCGCAGACGGTGACGGCGGGCTCGGACGGCGCCTATAGCGTGACGTCCGCCGCCGATATGGTGGCGGGCGAGATCACGGTGGTTGCGGCCGACGCGTCGGGCAACCAGAGCGCGCCGGCGCGGACGGTGTTTGCCGATGCCGTGGACAGGACCGCGCCGGCCGCGCCCACGCTTGCGTTGAGCGAGGCGGCCGACAGTGGGCGCTTGACGGTCAGCGGCCGCACCGAGCCTGGCGCGTCGGTGCGGGTGACGTTTCCCGATGGCGAGACGGTCACCGTTACCGCCAAGGCCGACGGCACCTACACGGCGACCTCGCGCGCCGACATGATCGGCGGCAACGTGACGGTTGTCGCGACCGACGCGGCGGGCAATGCGGCGGCGCCGGTGCGCGCCGCCTACGCGGACACGGTCGATCGGACGCCGCCGGTTCTCGATACGCCGGTCTTGAGCGTGGCCTCGGACTCCGGGCGGGTGACCGTCACCGGCGTCACCGAGCCGGGCGCGCGCGTGCAGGTGGCGATCCCCGGCGAGTCGCTGCAGACCGTGACCGCCGATTCGGCGGGCCGGTACCGCGCGGTGTCGCCGGGCGATGTGCTGCGAAGCGGCACGGTGCGGGTGATCGCGACCGATGCGCATGGCAACGCGAGTGCGCCCCGGGACGTGCCCTATCAGGACGCGGTCGACCGGACCGCTCCGCCGCTGACGATCGAGGCGGCGGTGGAGCAAGCCCGGACGGGCGTTGTGAACGTGTCGGGCAAGACCGAGCCCAATCTGATGGTCAGCGCGACCTTCCCGGATGGCCAGACGGCGCAGGCGCGCGCCGATGGGCAGGGCCGTTATCAACTGGCGTCTCCGGCCGATGTGGCGCGATCCGGAAGGATTGCCGTGTCGGCCAGCGATGCCGCGGGCAATCGCGCCGCCGCCAGCGCCGAGTTCACCGACCAGGTCGACAAGACGGCGCCGGCCGTGACGATACGCGCGGTGACCGAGCAGGCGGGGACCGGCGTGGCGACGGTGTCGGGCGCGACCGAGCCTGGCGCCACGGTCAGCGTTACCTTCCCCGACGGGCAGGTGGCGCGGGCCACCGCGGACCGTTCGGGGGCGTATACGGTGCATTCGGCGCGCGATGTGACGGCACGCGGCAATATTTCCGTCATCGCGACCGACGCCGCGGGCAACGCCAGCCCGTCCGTGAGCCGGCAGTTCAGCAATACGGTTGCCGACACGGTGCCGCCGTCGTTGACGATCGCCATGGTGACTACCGACCCCGGCAATGGCCGCATTACGGTGTCGGGGGTTACCGAGGCCGGCGCGCGGGTCCATGTCGTGTTCCCGGGCGGCGCTTCGGATACGGTCACCGCGGATTCCAAGGGCGGCTATCGCGCGACGTCGGCGGGCGACGTGGGCAGCGGCGCCGTGACCGCACAGGCCACCGACGCGAGCGCAAACCGGTCGCCGCTGAAGACCTACGCCTACACCGACGCCTGGCAGCCGCGCCAATTGTCGGCGAAGGACTTCAGCCAGTCGAGGTACTTCGTGCCGTTGACCACGCGAGGCGGTACGGACAATGAGCCGCTGCTGCGCATCACGAACCAGCAGATTCCCACGGCCGAGCTGCGCGTTGCGCTCAAGCCCTACAAGACCGAGGACCGTGCCGGCCGGCTGGTGCGCGAGGCCATCACACTGAAGTGGGGCAACGCGCCCGGGGTGGGCGGCGATGCGCGGGCCTTGCATTTCTACGTGCCGGACTCGGCCAAGGCCAAGCTGCGTAAGGAACTTACCGAAGTAGAGCGTTCGAACGACTACAAGTTCTGGATCGAATTCACGGATACGCGGTTTGGCGGCGTGGCGCGTCTTTACATCAAGGTGATCTCCACCTTGTGACGGCGCGCCTCTGGATGACGCAGGCCCGGGCCGATGCACCGGCCCGGGCCTGCCTGTCCGCGCAGGAATAGATTCAGAATGCTTTGAATCGTTTTGCAATATTTTTTCCGCTGCCCCGCCCGGCAATTGCTTATGATCCGGCATTCCCACAATAACAAGCATCGCCATGGGGCAAGCATTCGCGGCCTTATCCGTCTGGCAGGTCATGGGGTATGGCCTGGTTTTCTTCGGTGGCATCTACCTGTTGTTCGGCGCGGCCACATGGCTGCTGACCCGACGCGTGCTGCCCGCCCTGGGCGTGGGCCGGCCGCTCGATCCGCGGCCGCTGGGTCCCGGGCAGTGGCGGCGCGAATTCCTCCAGTCCGGCCTGTCCGTCCTGATTTTCGGCCTTGGCATGGTGTTTCCGTGGGGCCTGGTGCAACTGGGCTGGGCGCGGCTCGACGACGACGCCGGCCCATGGCGCATCGTCGCCGAAATCCTCGTGCTGGTGATCTGGAACGACGTGCATTTCTGGATCAACCACCGCCTGCTGCATACCCGGTTGCTGAGGCGCTTTCACCTGCCGCACCACCGCTCGGTGGTGACCACGCCGTTCTCGACCTACAGCTTCCATCCGATCGAAGCGCTGATGCTGGGCAACGTCATCCTGCTGCCCATGGTGGTACATGATTTCAGCTTCTGGTCGCTGCTGTCGGTGCCGCTGTTCAGCCTGTTCTTCAATTGCGTGGGCCACGCCAACTACGATTTCTTCCCCGGTGTTTCGTACGCGCACTGGTTCGCGGCCAGCCGCAGGCATCACCTGCACCATGCCTGCTACCAGGGCAACTTCGGTTTCCAGTTCACCTTCATGGACAGACTGTTCGGCACGCGCCTGGGCGCCGACGCCGCGCAGGGCCAACTGGCCGCTTATCGCAAGCGGGGCGCGGTTGGTTCGGCCCGCTGAATGGCTGCGCCACCGGCGCGACTGGCAGAGCATTCTGTATCTGGCCGCGCTGCCGGCGCTGGCCGCCTGGCAATGGGTGCACGGCTGGCATTGGGCGCTGTACGCGCCGATGCTGTTCCTGACCCTGGGGGTGGGCGTCATCCACCACAACCATGCGCACCGGCGCATGTGGCGCCCGCGCTGGCTCAACCGCCTGACGGACTTCTGGCTGACCCTGCTGCAGGGCCATCCGACCTTTGTCTTTCATGCCGCGCACAATGCCAACCACCACCGTTACAAGCACGGTCCGCGGGATGTCGCGCGCACCTATCGTTTCGGCGGCGACACCAATCATCTGGCCGGCTACCTGCTGCACCCCTTGCAGGCCGTCGTCGTGCTGTATCCGCTGTTTCTTGCCTCGCTGCGCCGGCTGCGATCCCGCCGGCCGGGCGTGTGGCGCTATTGCTTGCGCCAATATGCGGCATGGCTGGGGCTGTGGGGCGGACTGCTGGCGCTCGACCCGGGCAAGGCCTTCTGGCTGGTGATCGTGCCGCAGCTGCATGGCCTGCATTGGCTGCTGGCCACCAACTACCTGCAGCACGCCCACGCCGACGGGGGGCCGGGGCGTCACGCGGCGCTGAGCTACGCACGCAATTTCGAGGGCTGGGTCAACCCGTTGCTGTTCAACATTGGCCTGCACACGGCCCACCATGAAAACCCGCGCGCGCATTGGTCCGAGTTGCGCGCGCTGCACTGGCAGCATTACCGTGACCGCGTGCCATCCCACCTGAACGAGCGCGGGCTGGCGCGGTACATGGCGCGCGTGTTCGTGCTCGGACTGTTCTCGCGGCGCTGCCGCACGCATACGCTGATGCGGCCCTAGCCGCCCATTTCCTTTGCCACACACCAGAATCCGTCATGCCCGTTGCCTTTGATCGCGTCTATCTGCACAGCGCCGGTTATTTCCTGCCCGGCGAGCCGGTCGATAACGATGCGATGGACCAGTACATCGCGCCGCTGAACCGTATTTCCGGCCGCATCAAGAACCGCATCCTGGCCGAGAACGGCATCAGGCAGCGCTACTACGCGATCGACCCGGAGGGCCGCACGCGCTGGAGCAATGCGCAGCTGGCCGCGCAGGCCATCCAGGCCTGCCTGGCGCGCGGCGACGCCGACCTGTCGCAGGTCTCGCTGCTGGCCAGCGGCTCGTCGGGCGGCGATACGCTCATGCCCGGATTCGCCAACATGATCCAGGGCGAACTGTCCGCCGCGCCGCTCGAGACCCTGTCCGTGCACGGCATCTGCGCGGCCGGCGTGGGCGCCATCCAGGCGGCTGCGCAGGGTATCGAGCTGGGCGCGCACCGGCGCGCGCTGGCGGTGGCCAGCGAGCTGCCTTCGCGCCTGTTCAAGCGTTCGCGCTTCGCGGCGCCGGGCTACGACGCCGACTTCGACGCGCATTTCCTGCGCTGGATGCTGTCCGATGGCGCGGGCGCCATGCTGCTGGGCGATGCGTCCCAGCCGTTGGCCGGCGCCGCCAACGGCGTGCGGCTGCGCCTCAAATGGATACACCAGCGCTCGTTCTCGGGCGACTATCCGGTGTGCATGCAACTGGGACAGTCCGCCGGCGGGCAGGCGCATCTGGACTATGGCTCGTGGTCCGAGGCCGAGGCGGCCGGCGCGCTGCTGCTGCGCCAGGATATCCGCCTGCTGCCGCACCTGTTCGATATCGGCATCCACGAATACGCCAAGCTGGTGCATGACGGCTGGGTCGATCCGCGCCAGGTCAGCCATTTCCTGTGCCATTACTCGTCCGAGAAGTTCATCCCGGTGGTCGAGGGCCTGATGGACAAGGCCGGCCTGGCCATCGCGCGCGAGCGCTGGTTCAGCAACCTGGCGTGGCGCGGCAACACCGGCGCGGCTTCCATTCTCATCATGCTGGCGGAGTTCCTGCAGACGCGTACCGTGCAGCCTGGCGAACAGATCTTCTGCTATATCCCCGAATCGGGCCGCTTCATGGCCGCCTACATGCTGCTGCAGGCCGAAGGGCCCGACGAGACCGCGCAGCCGGCGCGCGCGCGCGCCGTGCCGGCCGCCGCGCCGGCCGGCGAGGCCGATTTCATCGCGCCGCCGCACGACCCGGCCCATGCGCCGCAGGGGCTGGAGCCGCTGCTGGGCGAGCTGGCCGCCATCTGGCACGACTATCGTTCGCGCGTGTGGCGCACGCCGGTGATCCGGCACCTGCGCCAGGGGCGCTTCGCGGCGTCCGATTACCTGAACTGGATGGAAAACTGGGTGCCGCAGGTGCGCGAGGGCAGCAAGTGGATGCGCGAAGCGGCCGCCTCGCTCTCGGAGACCTACCAGCCGCTGGCCGCGCTGATCGGCACGCACGCCGGCGAAGAACAGGACGATTTCAAGATCCTGTTCCAGGACTACCGCAACGCCGGCGGCGCCGTCGAGGACATCGACGCCCTGCGCCGCAATTCCGGCGGCGAGGCGCTCAATGCCTATCTGCATGCGCTGGCCGCCACGCGCGACCCCATCGGCCTGCTGGGCGCCATCTACGTCATAGAAGGCACCGGGCAGCGCATCGTGCCGGCGCTGCTGCCGTTGCTGAAGGCTGCCCTGGCATTGCCGCCCGATGCGTTTCGCTTTCTCGAGTACCACGGCCACAACGACGAGAATCACCTGGCGCGCTGGCTGCTGGCCGTGGAGCTGGCGCTCGATTGCGACGACAGCGGCCGCGCCCGCCAGCAGATCGTCGACACCGCGCGCCGCACCGCCGCGCTATACCTGATGCAATTCCAGCATGTCATGGAGGAGCGCACCGCATGAGCCGCCCCGAACCCGATTGCCTGAGCCAGCCGCACGATCCGGCCGACCCCGACCCCTGGCGCGCGCTGTACCTGGATCGCAGCACGCTGCTGCCCGATCCGGTCAAGCAGGCCTGGCTGGCCGACTCCAGCAGCGCTTCGCGCCAGTACCTGCTGCCCTTCCTGCGGCCGCTGGCGCGCGCCTTCATCATCCTGATCCAGGTGGTCAAGACCTTCCTGCCGCGCCGCTGGTCGCATTCGCGCCTGTTGCATCGCATCCTGGCGTGGGGGCTGGAGCACTTCGTCTCGCCGCAGGCCAACTGGCTCATCCTGCGGCATTTCCACCTGGGGGCGCAAATCCTGGCGTTCATCGCGCGCAATGCGCCGGTGCAGGTCGAGACCACGCCGCTGGAGCCAGCCCGCATCGCCGACCTGCGCGACGAACTGTTCGTCAAGCATGACCTCAATCTGTTCAATTTCGTGATCCGCCTGAACCAGGCGCTGCGCGATGCCGGCCAGACCATGCACGCGCCCGAGCAGGTCGATTATTCGATGATCCGCGACCCAGGCCTGCGGCTGGAGGACATGCCGCAACGGCGACGCAATTTCCTGGACCTGCAAAGCGCCATCGAGCTGTTCACGCCGTTGTATCAGCTCATGCTGACCGACAACGATTTCTGGCGCGCCGCGAATTCGCTGCAGCTCGACGAGACGATCGGCATTTATGCCGCGCAGCTGCTGGGCGCGCCGCAGCACCTGATACTGGTCAACAACAAGCACCCGCTGGTGCCGATGTCGACGTTGCGCGCGGGCTACCGGCTGGTGCTGCATGGCCTGTCCACCGAGATGCTGCACAGCCTGCTGATGCAGATGAAGCAGCAGCAGGCCGAGCAGGCATAGCGTTCGTCACGCGGACCGCGGCGCCGCGCGCAGCAGCCGCAGCGCGGGCAAGCCCGCCGCCAGCACGGCCAGGCCCAGCAGGGCGCCGACGCCCGCATAACGGGCGCTGGACCAGACCAGTCCGGCACAGGTCAGGCCCAGCAGCAGCGGCGGCAGCGGGTAGAGCGGCACGCGAAATGGCCGCGGCCGGTGCGGGTCGAGGCGGCGCAGCCGCCAGACCGAGGCGGCCACCAGCAGCATGAACAGCCAGAACACCGGCGCCGTGTAGGCCACCAGCGTCTGCACGCCATCGTGCGCGTAGGCGCCATAGCCCAGCAGCACCAGCGTGATGGCGCCTTGCGCCAGCAGCGCCGAGGTCGGGGTCTGGCCGCGCATGCTCCAGCCGGCCAGCGGCCGCAGGCGCGGTACGTCCTGCCCCAGCGCGCTATAGACGCGCGCGCCCGTCAGGATGGTGCCGTTGATGGTCGACAGCGCCGTGACGCAGACCAGCAGGCTCAGCACGATCGCCGCATACGGACCCGCGGCCAGCGCCATCAGCGTGGCGGCCACCGCCCGCGTCTCGCGCAGGCCTTGCAGGCCGAAGATCTGCAGCAGCGCCAGATTGGTCAGCAGATAGGCGCCGGCGACCACGGCGGTGCCGATCAGCAGCACCTTGGCCATGTTGCGCCGGGCCTCGCGCAGTTCGCCGCTGAGGTAGGCGGCTTCGTTCCAGCCGCCATAGGTCAGCAGCACGAACACCAGCCCCATGCCCAGCAGGCCCAGCGTGCTGCCGGCCAGCGGCTCGACCGGCGCCGGCGGGGCGGGGGGCGCGGACAGGCCGGTGGCCACCACTGCCGCCAGCGCTGCCAGCGTCAGGACGGTGAAGACGAGCTGTATGCGCTTGCTGGGCTGGGTGCCCATGATATTGAGCAGCGTCAGGGCAATGACGGCGATGGCGGCGTGCAGGGCCACGCCGTGCGTGCCCAGCGGCGCCAGCTCCTGGGCGTATTCGCCATAGATGAACGCCACCACGGCGATCGCGCCGGTCTGGATGACCGTGCAGCGCGCCCACGCGAACAGCAAGGCTACGCGCGGCCCCCACGCGTGGCGCAGGTAGAGGTATTCGCCGCCGGCGCCGGGATAGGCCGAGCCCAGCTCGGCATAGCACAGGGCTCCCATCAGCATGACCGCCGCGCCGCCCAGCCAGAGCGCCAGGTAGACGCTCTCGGACTGCGCATGCTGGGCAACCAGCGGCGGGAAGCCGAAGATACCGATGCCGATGACCACGCCCACCAGCACGGCTACCGCGTCCAGCACCGACAGGCCGCGGGCCTGGGCCATGCCGCTCTCGGCGGCGCGCGTCATGGCGCGCGACGCGTGGCGCGCCAGCCGGATTCGTTGCCCGGGGCTTGCACGGCTGTCATACGGTCTCCCTGTATGCGGCCCACGTAGGTGCGCGGCCCGGACCCGGCGTCCACCGTGAAGCGCAGGTCGGTGCCGCGCAGGGCGGCCTCGGCCACGCCCAGCCGCTCGCCCTGGCGCTGCGCGCTGGCGGTCACTTTCTGGAAATCCTGCCGCACGCTGAGGGTAAAGGGGCCGGCCGGGTCTTCGACCTGCCAGTCTCCCGCCGCGTGCGCGGGTACGACCCACAGATACAGGGAGCGGCCATCGACCAGCTCGTAGCGATCGCTGTCCCATTCGCCCATTGTGAAGGCGTGCGAAACCACACGGGTTCCCGGCGCCAGCGAATTGAGTATGCGCGGGCGCAGTTTCAGGTTCACGTCCGGCAGCAGGTACATCGTCAGCACCGTGGCCTTGGAGATGTCGGTGTCGAACAAGTCCTGCTGCACGAACGTCACGCGGTCGGCCAGCCCGGCCTTCCTGGCGTTGGCGCGCGCTTCGGCGATGCGCTCGGGGTCGATGTCCACGCCCATGGCGCTGCGCGCGCCCCGGTCGCGCACCGCGGCGATGGCGATGCGCCCATCACCCGATCCGAGGTCGATGACCGTGTCCTGCGCTGTCACATCGGCCATCTCCAGCATCCGCGCCACCGCGTCGTCGGGGGTGGGCACATAGGGCACATCCAGCTTTACCGGTGGCGGTTGCTGGGTCCAGGCCGGCTGGGCCAACGCCAGCGCGGGCGTGGCAAGCAAGGCAAGCAGCATGCGCCTTTTTGGTGCATGCGTGGGGGCGACGAGGGTGCGCATGGGATTCTCCCGGGTAGGGGCGCCCGCCGAATCCTCCGTGCAGCGGACCCGCTGGCGCGTTGCTGACAGAAACCTGAATTTAATGGAGTTCCTGTCATCACGAAAGGTTCCATTTTTTTCCGCGCATGGACGCTTTCGGTTCGGTCGCCCGCCAGGGAAGCGCTCCGCATTGCATGGACGAGGGGCGCCGCGGCGGGCTGGACGCATGGACCGCGACATCTTGCCGGTAGTTGGGAATTGCGGCGCGGCGCGCTTGGCAAGGGTGCCATGCCGGACCACAATACGGCGCAGCGCCGCACACCGAATGCGGCCTCAAGGAGACAAATCCATGTGCGCCACCGCCGTCGATACCGGCATGGAGTTCGACTACATCATCGTGGGCGCCGGCTCGGCCGGCTGCGTGCTGGCCAAGCGCCTGTCGGCCGATCCATCCGTGCGCGTGCTGTTGCTGGAAGCCGGCGGCGCCGATTCCTGGCACTGGATCCACATCCCGGTCGGCTACCTGTATTGCATCGGCAACCCGCGCACCGACTGGTGCTATCGCACCCAGGCCGATCCGGGCCTGAACGGGCACAGCCTGGGCTACCCGCGCGGCCGCGTGCTGGGCGGCAGCTCCTCCATCAACGGCATGATCTACATGCGCGGCCAGCGCGCCGACTACGACGGCTGGGCGGCGCAGGGCAACCCGGGCTGGGGGTGGGACGACGTGCTGCCGCTGTTCAAGGCCAGCGAGGACCACCATGGCGGCGCCAGCGCGTTTCATGGCGCGGGGGGCGAATGGCGGGTCGAGCGGCAGCGCCTGTCGTGGAAGTTGCTCGACGCGTTCCGTGCGGCGGCCGCGCAGGCCGGCATCGCCTCGATCGACGACTTCAACCAGGGCGACAACGAGGGTTGCGACTATTTCGAGGTCAACCAGCGCAGCGGCGTGCGCTGGAACACCGCCAAGGGTTTTCTGCGGCCGGCCATGGACCGCGGCAACCTGAAGGTCCTGACCGGCGCGCGGGTGGCGCGCGTGGTGTTCCAGAACCGCCGCGCGGTAGGGGTGCGCTTCCTGGCCGAGGGCGGCGGCGAACAGTATGCCCAGGCGCGCGGCGAGGTGGTACTGGCCGCCGGCGCCATCGGGTCGGCGCAGTTGCTGCAGGTATCCGGCGTGGGGCCGGCGGCGCTGCTGCAGGCGCGCGGGGTGCCCGTGCTGCATGACCTGCCCGGCGTGGGCGCAAACCTGCAGGACCACCTGCAGCTGCGCCTGATCTACCGGGTGCAGGGCGCTCGCACCTTGAACGGGGTGGCGGGAACCCTGTGGGGCAAGGCATGGATGGGCCTGCAATACGCCGTGCAGCGGCGCGGCCCGCTCAGCATGGCGCCGTCGCAGCTGGGTGCGTTCGCCCGCTCGGGCCCCGAGCAGTCGCGCGCCAATCTCGAGTACCACGTCCAGCCACTGTCGCTGGAGAAGTTCGGCGACCCGTTGCATGATTTTCCCGCCTTCACCGCGTCGGTGTGCAATCTGCGTCCGACCAGCCGGGGCCACGTGCGTATCGTCTCGCCCGATCCGGGCGAGCATCCCGAGATCCTCTGCAACTATCTTTCCACCGAGGCCGACCGCAAAGTCGCCGCCGACAGCATCCGCCTGACCCGGCGCATCGTGGCTCAGCCCGCGCTGGCGCGCTACCAGCCGCAAGAGTACAAGCCCGGCGCGCAATGGCAGAGCGAGGAAGACCTGCAGCGGCTGGCCGGCGAGATCGGCACGACCATTTTCCATCCAGTGGGAACCTGCAGAATGGGCGACGACGCGCAGGCGGTGGTGGATGCCGCGTTGCGCGTGCATGGCCTGCAGGGCCTGCGGGTGATCGACGCATCCATCATGCCGACCATCACCTCGGGCAATACCAACTCGCCGACCATCATGATCGCGGAAAAAGGCGCCCAGCTGCTGCGCGAAGCCCGCCGGCAAACATGAAGGCCGCCGCATCGGGTGTATTCACGGGTTCGCCGCGGCGCGTGGCTGCGTTATATTCCGACACTTGTTTAACACGTGCAGCATGCCGAGGCCTGGCGCCCCGCGCAGCGCCTTCGACAGAGCCCCATGCCCCACGCTATTGAAATCGTGGCCACGCTGTTGTTCAGCGTGGCGGTACTACACACGTTTTCCGTTCCCTTCTTTGCCCGTCTGGCTCACCGCAACGGGCCGCATGCCGGCGTATGGCACCTGCTTTCCGAGGTCGAGGCCGTCTTTGGCGTATGGGCGTTCGTACTGATCGCCTGTATGGCGCTGATGGCCGGCACCGATCGCGCAGTCCAGTACATGGATACGCGCAACTTCACCGAGCCGCTGTTCGTCTTCGCGATCATGGTGGTGGCGTCCAGCCGGCCCATCCTGGAGCTGGTGGGCAGCCTGGTGCGGCTGCTGGCTGCCATGGTGCCGGTACGGCGCGAGCTGGCCACCTTCTTCATCGTCATGTCGATCGTGCCGCTGGGCGGCTCGTTCATCACCGAGCCGGCGGCCATGACGCTGGCCGCCATCCTGCTGCGCGACGGCTACTTCCGCTGCAGCGGCCGCGCCGGCTTCAAGTACATGACGCTGGGCGTGCTGTTCGTCAACGTGTCCATCGGCGGCGTGCTGACCTCCTACGCGGCGCCTCCGGTGCTGATGGTGGCCGCGACCTTCGGCTGGGATACTGCCTACATGGCGACCCATTTCGGCTGGCGCGCCGCCGTCGCGGTCTGCCTGAACGCCGCCGTGCTGACCATGCTGTGCCGCCAGGCCCTGCTGGAGGGCGCGGTGGGCACCGGCGCCGGCGTCAATGCGTCCGACGACGCGGCCGAGAAGCGGCCGCCCGTGCCGGCGCCGGTGACGCTGATGCATCTGGCCTTCCTGGTGGGGATCGTCCTCACCGCGCATCATCCCGCTGTGTTCCTGGGCATGCTGATGATGTTCATCGGTTTCGCGCACGCCTACCAGCGGCATCAGAGCCGGCTGATGATCAGGGAAGGCCTGATGGTCGGTTTCTTCCTGGCCGGCCTGGTCGTGCTGGGCGGCTTGCAAAAATGGTGGTTGCAGGATCTGCTGGGCGGGCTGGAACCCACGGTGCTGTTCTGGGGCGCGACCGCGCTGACGGCCATCACCGACAATGCCGCGCTGACTTACCTGGGCTCGTTGGTCGAAGGAACCAGCGAGGCCTGGCGCTACATGCTCGTGGCCGGCGCGGTCACCGGCGGCGGCCTGACGGTGATCGCCAACGCGCCCAATCCGGCCGGTTTCGCCATCCTCGGGAAGTACTTCCCGGACGGCAGCATATCGTCCGGGCGTCTGTTCATCGCGGCGCTGGTACCGACGCTGGTGGCCGCTGCCATGTTCATGTTGCCGGTATGAGACAGGGCAGGGCCGCGCCGCCGCCAGGCGGCCCGGCGGCCTTTCCTTGAAAAACCGCTAAAATTCAAGACTTTCCCGTATTTCGCCGGCCCAGCCGCCGTGCCGCCCGGACCTTCCCGGCCAGGCACAGAGGTGGAATTCCACGCGCCGGTTCGCCTGGGAGTTTTCGTTAAATGCCCATTTATGCATATAAATGAAATGCAGCGCGTGCGGCCATGCCGAGGACGTGCTGCAAAAGATCTCCGATGCGCCGCTGGCGGACTGTCCCGCCTGCGGCCAAAGCACGTATTCCAAGCAGGTGACGGCCGCCGGCTTCCAGCTCAAGGGCTCGGGCTGGTACGTCACCGATTTTCGCAACAACAACGGAGCGGGCAAACCGGCCGCTGGCCAATCCGCCGCGCCGGCAGCCAGCGGCGGCGATGCCGGCAGCGCGCCCGCCACGCCCGCACCCGCGGCGCCGGCAGCCACCTCCACCTGATTGCGGCACAGCGTCATGCGCGTGTTCAAGAAGTACTTCATCACCGGCTTGCTGATCTGGGTGCCCCTGGCCATCACGGTATGGGTGCTGGGCCTGCTCGTCGCGACGCTGGAGGGGTTCGTTCCCGGCTTCTTGTCATCGCAGTCGTTGTTTGGCGTGGATATCCCCGGGTTCCGCTTCGTCCTCGTCATCACCGTGGTGCTGCTGACGGGCGTGTTTGCCGCCAACCTGCTCGGGCGCAGCCTGCTGGAGCACTGGGAGCGCATCCTGGGGCGCATTCCGCTGGTGCGCTCGATCTACAACTCGGTCAAGCAGGTCAGCGATACCGTGCTGGCGCCCAATGGCCGGGCGTTTCGCCAGGCCGTGCTGATCCAGTACCCGCGCGCCGGCTCGTGGACCATCGCCTTCCTGACCGGCACGCCCAGCGGCGAGGTGGCCTCGTACCTTCCCGGCGAACACCTCAGCGTCTACGTGCCCACCACGCCCAACCCGACGTCCGGCTTTTTCCTGATGATGCCGCGCGACCAGGTCATCGATCTGCAGATGAGCGTCGACGCGGCCCTGAAGTACATCGTTTCCATGGGGGTCGTGGCGCCGGCGGATCGCCGGCCCGTATCCCCGCCCACGACGCCTGGTGCGCCCCTGGCGCCGGGCGCCGAACCGTAACCTTTTACGCTTACACAGCCTATACACGGAGTTATCCCGCATGCGTACCTGCTACACCGGCCAGGTTTGCCGTGACCATCTCGGCCAGACTGTCACCCTGTACGGCTGGGTGAACCGCCGCCGCGACCACGGCGGGGTCATCTTCATCGACCTGCGCGATCGCACGGGCCTGGCGCAAATCGTGTTCGACCCCGACAACGCCGAGGCCTTCGGCACGGCCGAGCGCCTGCGCAACGAGTTCTGCATCAGCATCACCGGCCTGGTGCGCCTGCGCCCCGAAGGCACGGCCAACGCCGAACTGGCCTCGGGCGAGGTCGAAGTGCTGTGCCAGCAGGTCGAGATCCTCAACGCGTCGGTGACGCCGCCGTTCCAGCTGGATGACGACAATCTGTCGGAAACCACCCGGCTGACCCATCGCGTGCTGGACCTGCGCCGCCCGCAGATGCAGCACAACCTGATGCTGCGCTACCGCGTCTCGATCGAAGTGCGCAAATACCTCGACCAGCTCGGCTTCATCGACATCGAAACGCCGATGCTGACCAAGAGCACGCCCGAAGGCGCGCGCGACTACCTGGTGCCGTCGCGGGTCAACGCCGGCTATTTCTTTGCCTTGCCGCAATCGCCGCAGCTGTTCAAGCAGATGCTGATGGTCTCGGGTTTCGACCGTTACTACCAGATCACCAAGTGCTTCCGCGACGAAGACCTGCGCGCCGACCGCCAGCCCGAATTCACCCAGATCGATTGCGAGACTTCGTTCCTGAACGAAGTCGAGATCCGTGAAATCTTCGAAGGCATGATCCGCCATGTATTCAAGGTGGTGCAGGACGTGGACCTGCCCACGCCGTTCCCCATCATGAGCTGGACGGAGGCCATGCAGCGCTATGGCTCGGACAAGCCCGACCTGCGCGTCAACCTGGAATTCACCGACATGACCGACGTCATGCGCGACGTGGATTTCAAGGTGTTCGCCTCGGCCGCCACCACCGCGGGCAGCCGCGTCGTGGCGCTGCGCGTGCAGGGCGGCGGCGAGATGTCGCGCAGCGAGATCGACGCCTACACGCAATTCGTCGGCATCTACGGCGCCAAGGGCCTGGCCTACATCAAGGTCAACGACGTGGCCAAGGGCCGCGAGGGCCTGCAGTCGCCCATCGTCAAGAACCTGCACGATGCCGCGCTGGCCGAACTGGTCAAGCGCACCGGCGCGCAGAACGGCGACATCATCTTCTTCGGCGCGGATCGCGCCAAGGTGGTCAACGACGCCATCGGCGCGCTGCGCGTGAAGATCGGCCACAGCGAATTCGGCAAGAAGGCCGGCCTGTTCAGCGGCGGCTGGAAGCCGTTGTGGGTCGTCGACTTCCCCATGTTCGAGTACGACGAGGAGGAAAACCGCTATACCGCCGCGCACCACCCATTCACCAGCCCGAAGGACGGTCACGAGGACTTCCTCGAAAGCGATCCGGGCAAGGCCGTCGCCAAGGCCTACGACATGGTGCTCAACGGCTGGGAAATCGGCGGCGGCTCGGTGCGTATCCACCGCGAGGAAGTGCAGAGCAAGGTATTCCGCGCTCTCAAGATCGACGCCGAGGAGGCGCGCGAGAAGTTCGGTTTCCTGCTGGACGCGCTGCAGTATGGCGCGCCGCCGCATGGCGGCATCGCGTTCGGCCTGGACCGCATCATCACCATGATGGCCGGCGCCGAATCCATCCGCGACGTGATCGCCTTCCCCAAGACCCAGCGTGCGCAGTGCCTGTTGACCGGCGCGCCGTCGGAAGTCGACGAGAAGCAATTGCGCGAGCTGCATATCCGCTTGCGCAACGTCGAAGTGAAATGAAGTAAGCTGGCGAAGCGCCGACGCCATGGGCGGCGGCGCCGCCAGCGGCCGGAATCGGGCAGGCCGGGCAACGGCGTGGCTTTGCCCGTTTCGATAACGCGCCATACCTCCTATGTCGCTTATTCGCGTAGTCAGCTACAACATCCACAAAGGCCGCTCGGCCCTGGGCCGGCGCGAGTCCCTCAACGATCTGCGCCTGGGCCTGTATGGCCTGCGTCCGGACCTGGTCTTCCTGCAGGAGGTCCAGGGACGCAACGAGGTATCCTCGGTCCTGCACGCCCAGCACGAATCGCTGGCCGCCGCACTGCGCCTGCAGGCGGCCTATGGCCGCAATGCCATCCGTACCGGCACCGATCACGGCAATGCCTTGCTGTCGCGCTTTGACATCCTCGATCACGAGAACCAGGACATCTCCGACCATCGTCTGGAGCAACGCGGCCTGCTGCACGCGCGCATCGACGTCGGCGGCACCGAGGTGCACTGCTTCGTCGTGCACCTGGGCTTGTTCGCCGGCAGTCGTGGCCGCCAGATCCAGGCCCTGACCGACCGCATCCGGCAATCGGTCCCGGACGGCGCGCCGCTGCTGATCGCGGGCGACTTCAACGATTGGGGCGACCGCCTGGCGCCGATGTTCGTGCAGCAGCTGGGCCTGTACGAAGTGTTTTCGCACGCGCCGCGCTCGCACGGCGGCGACCTGCCGCGTCTGCGCGACTCGGTCAGGCGCTTGGGCAACGTACTGCGCGGCGTGCCCAACAGCGTGGCGGTGCTCGAACGCAACAACCAGCTGGGCATGGGCGGCGCCTATTGTCCCCTGCCGCCGCCGCGGACTTTCCCGGCGGTGTTCCCGTGGTTCCGCCTGGATCGCATCTACCAACGCGGCTTCGCGGTGCGCAGCGCCCGCGTCCTGCGCGGGCGCGAGTGGGCGCGCCTGTCGGATCATTCGCCGCTGCTGGCCGAGCTCGAATTGCCGTGAAGGGCCAGATCGTCAGGTTGCACTGGACCGATGGCAATGCCATCCGCCTGCTGCAAAACGGCGGCGATTTCTTTCCCGCGCTATGCGAGGCCATCGACGCGGCGCGCCTGTCGGTGCATCTGGAGACCTACATCTTCCTGCTCGACCGCACCGGGCGGCAGGTGCTCGAATGCCTGGAGAGCGCTGCCCGCCGCGGCGTCAAGGTGCGCGTGGTGCTCGACGGTTTCGGCAGCGCCGGCACGGCCGAGGCGATACGCCTGCGCATCACCCAGGCCGGCGGCCAGTGCCGCATCTTCCGGCCCGAGCCCCGCTGGCTGGGCCACCTGGCGTTCTCGCGCAGCCGCTTGCGCCGCCTGCACCGCAAGGTGGCCGTGGTCGACGCCGAACTGGCGTTCGTCGGCGGCATCAATATCGTCGACGACTACGACGACCTCGACCCCGGCGACGACATCCCCGCGCCGCGCTTCGACTTCGCCGTAGCGGTGCAGGGCCCCCTGGTGCCGCACATACTCTATGCCCAGGACCTGTTGTGGGTACGGTTGAACTGGGCCCGCCTGCACCGCCACCCAGGGGACTGGCACCGCATGCGCCTGTTCAAGCCGGTGCACGCCGACGCCTCGCCGGCCGGCAAGCTGCGCGCGGCATTGCTGCTGCGCGACAACCTGCGCTTTCGGCAGACCTTCGAGCAAGCCTACCTTTATGGCATCCAGCATGCGCGCCGCGACATCCTGATCGCCAACGCCTATTTCTTCCCCGGGCATCAATTCCGCAAGAGCCTCATGCAGGCCGCCGCGCGTGGCGTGCGCGTGCGGCTGCTGCTGCAGGGCAAGCCCGAATACCGCATGCAGTACTTCGCCACGCGCGCGCTGTACGACCGGCTGCTGCGCGGCGGCATCGAGATCTACGAATACATGCCGGGCTACCTGCACGCCAAGGTCGCCGTCATCGACAACATGGCTACCGTCGGCTCGTCCAATCTCGACCCCTTCAGCCTGCTGCTGGCCCGCGAAGCGAACGTGGTCGTCGACGACCAGCCCTTCGCCTGGGACCTGCAGGAACGCCTGGAGCGCGCCATCGCCCTGGGCGGCCAGTTCATCCGGCCCCTGGACTACCAGCGGCGCGGCTGGCTGCGGCGATGTATCGACGTCGCGGCCTACACCATGCTGCGCATCGGCGTGGCGTTGACCGGGCGCGCGGGGCGGTACTGACTAATTGGCCGCCGCGGCGCGCCGGGCGCCCACCAGGCCCAGCGCCAGCGCGGTGCCGGCCAGGATCACGCCGGCGCCGGCCAGGATGCGCGGCGTCACCGCTTCGTCCAGGAACCACACGCCCCACAGCACGCCGAACACCGGCACCAGGAATGTCACGCTGACCGCGGCCGTCGGGCCGACACGGGCGATCAGGCGGAAGAACACGATATAGGCCGCGCCGGTGCAGACGATCGCCAGCAGCACCGTGGCGCGCCACGCCTCGAACGACACCGCCTGTTCGGGCCAGTGGATGATCGCCAGGGGCGCCAGTACCAGCGAGGCGGCTACCATGCTGCCCGTTGCATTGGTCAGCGCGTCCACGTGGCCGAGATAGCGCTTGGTCCAGTTGGCCGCCATGCCGTAGAACACCGGCGCACTGATGGCGGCCAGCACGGCCGGCCCCGTGCCACCGTCATGGAAATCCAGCTTGTCCCATACCAGTACGACAATGCCTGACATGCTGATCAGCAGGCCCAGGGCGCGCATGCGCGGCAGGCGGTCCCCCAGCCACAGCCAGCCGATCACCGCGCCCCACACCGGCGTGACCGCATTGGCCACCGACAGAAAGCCCGCGCCCAGCGACTGGGCCGCATAGGCATACAGCAGGAAGGGCAGCGCCGAATTCAACGTGCCCACCACCAATATCGCCTTCCAGTGCCGCGCGATCAACGCCGGCTTGCCGCGCCACAGGACCAGCGGCAGCAGGAACAGCGCGGCCAGCCCCACGCGCAGCTCCATCAGGGCGGCGGGTCCGAACTCCGGCACCGCCACGCGCATGAACAGGAACGATCCGCCCCATACGGCGGCCAGCGCCAGCAAGTCCACCAGATCACGACGCGGCATGAGCTCAGTTCCAGGTCAGGCGGCGGGCGTGGCCGCGACGTTCTTCATTTTCACGCGGTGCGCCACCACGGCGCTAAACAGCGACAGCAGCACACAGAGAATCAGGCCGGCACGCACCCCATCGAGCACCGAGCTGTGCGAAATCGCGATACCCACCAAAGCCGTGCCGGCCGCGCTGCCCATGGCGCGGGTGGTCTGCACCAGCGCCGAGGCCACCCCCACGTCACGCCGTTCGCTGAGCATCTGCATGAACAGCGTCAGGTTCGGCAGCAGGAATCCCAGCGCCGTGCCATTGACGAAGAATGCCGCCACGATCCACCAGGCCGACGTCCCGGCGCTCACGGCCAGCATCATGGCGGAACCGGCCGCCAGCAGGCAGCTGCCGAACACCATCAGGCGCTGCGGCTCGGTCTGCCTGGGAAACAGGCGGCCATTGATGATGCTGCCGAACGAAATCGCCGCCACCAGCGGCGTCAGCAGCAGTCCCGCCTCGCTCGGCGAGTAATCCAGCTCGTGCTGCAGCAGCAGCGGACTGTAGAAAATCAGGATGAACATCGTCGCGCCCACCGCCACCGCGGCCAGGTTCAGCAGCCGGGGTTCGAGGCCGGCCAGCACGCGCAGGGGGAAAATAGGGGAACGTACGCGGCGCTCGATAGGCACCAGCAGCGCCACCGCGGCGATTCCGGCTACCGCCAGCGCCACGCGCGGATGGGCGCCATCGCCAGGCGCGAAAGCCAGTTCGATGGCCGCCAGCGGTGCGCCCACCACCACGATCAGCAACAGGCCGCCCACCCAGTCGATGCGGCGGCTGGCCGTCTGCGCCGGCCGGATGCGGGGGAAATAGCGCGCCAGCCCAGCGCCTGGGTGGCCGCGCCGCCCAGCACGGGGCCTATCCCGCTGGCCATCGCGAACGTCGCCGACACCAGCGCCATCCAGCGCACCCGCTGGCCGGCGTCGGGAAACAGGTCCGCCGGGGCGGCGAATGCCGTCGCGATCATCATGCCCCCGCCTATGCCCTGCAGGGTCCGGAACGCGATCAGCTGCGGCATGCTCTGCGCCAGGCCGCAGGCGATCGAGCCCAGCGCCACCAGCGACACCGACACCAGCATCAGGGGTTTGCGGCCGTACATATCGCCCAGCCGGCCGAAAATCAGGATCGAGGCGGCGGTCGCCAGCAGATAGGCCGTGCCGACCCACGCGTACAACGCCATCCCGTTGAGCGCGGCCGCCACGCGTGGCAGCGTGGTCGTGACAATGGTCGAGTCGAACGCCACCAGCACCACGGTGGCGGACACGCCCGCCATCGCTCGTAACAAATCGCGCCGAGAATGGAGGGATTCTTGAGTTGTCGTCGTAATTTCTGGGTCTTGGGTAGGCGGTGCGCTCATGCTCTCAAGCATAGCACCGCCAACCTAGGGAAAACACCGATTCTTGCTACCTATTTGAAGAAGGTGTGGTATCCCAGAATCACCAGCACCACGCACAGCGCAACCGCCCAGGACCAGCGCGAATTGGTCAGGCCGCGCGGTTCGGGCTCCGGCGGCGGCGGTGGCGGCGCCAGGCGGGGCTGGCCGGCCATATGGTCGATGAACGCGGCGAAGAACTTCTCCACGATCTTGTTGCCGGCCTTCATGATGGTCGATTCGCCCAGCTCGGCCAGCTTGCCGCCGGCCATGGCCGCCACCGTATAGCTCAGGCGCGTCCCGTCGTCCTTGGGGCTCAGGTTGACCTGGGCGGTACCGATAGCCAGGCCGCTGGCCAGCCCCTTGCCTTCAAAGGCAACGGTACAGGAATGGGGAGGATCCAGATCGCAAAGCAGGATCTCGCCCTGGTAATCAGTCTCCAGGCCGGCCACCTTGGCGCGCACCACCAGTTCGTACTCGGTGGGCGTGCGCCGCTCCACCTTGATGCAGCCTGGCAGGCATTTTTGCAATACGTCCGGGTCCTGCAACGCATCCCAGGTCTGGTGCGGGGTGGAAGGAATCCATTGGGCATCGGCAATGCGCATGGCAGTCTCCTTATCCGGCTTTGTAAGGATATTGTCTGCTCGTTGCAGAGTGTTGTCACGCGTTCCGGACAGGGCGGCCAGCGCCGGAAACGCCATTAAGTATGTATTGAGTATTGTTATCAGGTAATAAAACGTTGCTGTATACAATCCGCCGGCCTTGAACGTCCGGCGACCGCTTACGGATGGAGAAACTTAAGTGCGTGGCGCCAAAGGGCAAATCAGGGGTGTGGGTAAAATCTACGATTCTTCTTTGGCAATCAAAGGCATATCTATATGAAGCTCGAGGGCGCAAAAATCCTGGTCATTGGCGGGGCCGGGTTTATCGGCAGCTTCGTCGTGGCAGAACTGCTCAAGCATCCGGTGGCGGAAGTCGTTATTTATGACAACTTTGCGCGCGGCAAGCAGAGCAATATCGACGAATATCTCAGCGACCCTCGCTGCCGCATTTACCCCAATGGCGGCGACATCCGCGATATCGATTTGCTCAACGACGCGATGCAAGGCATGGACGGCGTCGTCCACCTGGCCGCGATGTGGTTGCTGCACTGCAAGGATTTCCCGCGCACGGCATTCCACGTCAACATCGAGGGCACCTTCAATGTGCTCGAAGCGTGTGTGCGCAACAACGTGAAGCGACTGGTGTACTCGTCCTCCGCCTCCGTCTACGGCGACGCGGTGGAGGTGCCGATGACCGAGGAGCATCCGTTCAACAACCGCAATTTCTATGGCGCCAGCAAGATCGCCGGCGAGGCCATGTGCCACGCCTTTCACGACCGCTATGGCCTGAGCTATGTGGGGTTGCGCTACATGAACGTGTATGGTCCGCACCAGGATCAGACAGCGGCATACACCGGCGTGATTCCCATCATGCTCAACAAGATCGACGCCAACGAGGCGCCGGTTATCAATGGCGACGGCACCCAGGCCTATGATTTCGTCTACGTCGAAGACGTTGCTCGCTGCAACGTGCTGGCACTGACGTCCGAGGCGACCGACCAGTTCTATAACGTCGGCACCGGCGTACAGACGTCGATCAAGGAACTGTGCGACACAATTCTCGACATGAAGGATTCCGGCTTGCAGGTCCAGTATCGTCCCTATAGCGAAGACGATGCGCGCCGCATGGTACAGAACCGCATCGGTTGCCCCGTCAAGGCCAGCCGCGACCTGGGCTTCACGTACCAGTATGCCTTGACCGAAGGGCTGCAGAAACTGATCGACTGGCGTGCCAAGAATGGAGCGCAGTCGTGAGCGGCGCCGCGGCGAAACGCAGCATTGCAATCTCTTTGCCCATGACGGGCGAAGAGGAGTGGCAGGCGGTACGCGAACCCCTGATGAGCGGGTGGCTGACGCAGGGCCCCAAGGTGGCGGCTTTCGAGAAGGCATTCGCGCAACGGCACGAGGTCGCCCATGCGCTGGCCGTGACCTCTTGCACGACGGGCCTGCATCTGGCGTTGGCCGGATTGGGCATCGGGCCAGGCGACGAGGTCATCGTGCCCTCGTTCACCTGGGTCGCCACGGCCAACGCGATACTGTATTGCGGCGGCACGCCGGTGTTGGTAGACGTCGACCGGGAAACCTTCAACATCGACATCGCCCAGGTGGCGGGCAAGGTCACTCCACGCACGCGTGCGGTGATTGCGGTGCACCTGTTCGGCCTGTGCGCCGACATCGACGCCTTGCGGGCGGCGTTGCCGGCGTCGGTGGCCATCGTCGAAGATGCCGCCTGTGCCGCTGGCGCCAGCTGGAATGGCCGGCCGGCCGGCAGCCTGGGAGAGGTGGGGGTCTTCTCGTTCCACCCGCGCAAATCGGTCACGACCGGCGAGGGGGGCATGGTCACCACGAATGACCCCGAGCTGGCCGAGCGTATGAACCAGATGCGCAATCATGGCGCCAGCATTTCCGAAGAGCAGCGGCACCACGGCCCGCGCCCGTGGATCCTGGCGGATTTCGATCTGCTGGGCTACAACTACCGGATGACCGATCTCCAGGGGGCTGTGGGCCAGGTCCAACTCGCCAAGCTGGACGGTTTCATCGACGAGCGCGCCCGCTGGGCGCAGTTCTATCGAGAACAACTGGGTGATCTGAAGTGGCTGCGCCTGCCGGCGGAGCCGGCCGGCGCGCGACATGGTTGGCAGTCGTTCGTGACGTGGGTGGATCCGGCGCATGCGCCCATGCCGCGCAACGACATGATGCAACGACTGCAGGAGCAGGGCATCGCGACGCGGCCGGGCACCCACGCGGTGCACATGCTGGGCTACTACCGGGAACAATACGGCTATCGCCCCGAGGATTTTCCCGCCGCGCGGGATTGCAACGATTGCACAATGGCAATCCCCCTGCACAACCGCATGACGGAGGATGACTATCGTTATGTGGTGGCGGCGATTCGGGCATTCGGCGGCTGATTCCCTGGTGGGTACGGCATTTTCACCGGCTGCCGCTGAAGACGCGGTCCATACCGTCAGGGCGCCGGGGCCGTCTTCGGACACGATGAAGCATTTGAACGCTCTGACGATTGGATAACTATGTGTGGCGTTGCCGGTTTGATCCATCTAGACGGTGCCGCGGTCGACCCCGCGGTACTGCAGGGCATGACCGATGCCATCGCGCATCGCGGGCCGGATGGAGAAGGCCATTGGATTGACGGCAATGTCGGCCTCGGCCACCGGAGACTGGCGATCATTGACCTTTCGCCGGCCGGCCATCAGCCCATGATTTCGGCCGATTCGCGCTATGTACTGAGCTACAACGGCGAGATCTACAACTTTCGCGAGTTGCGGGCCGAGCTTGAAACCGCAGGATATCGGTTCAAGTCGCGTACCGACAGCGAAGTCCTGCTGTATGCCGTCATTGCCTGGGGCTTGAAAGCGCTGAAGCGCTTCAATGGCATGTTCGCGTTTGCGCTGTGGGATTGCCATGAGCGGCGGTTGATACTGGCGCGCGATCGCTACGGGATCAAACCACTGTATTACGCCGAGCAGGGTGGGACGCTGGCGTTCGGTTCAGAGCAAAAAGCCATACTGGCTTTGCCGGGATTTCGCCGCAAGCTGGACAAGGCCGCGCTGCTTGAATATTTTACGTTCCAGAATATCTTTACCAGCAAGGTGTTGTTGGAGGATATTCAGATATTGCCAGCCGGCCATTACGCGATCGTAGAGCCGGATCGTTGCGCGTCGATTTCCCTCACCCAGTATTGGGATTTTTGTTTCCGGGAGCCGGACGTCGCCGCCACAGACCAGGAATATCGCGAGGAGTTGGATCGGCTGTTTGTCCAGGCCGTGAAGCGGCAGCTCGTCACGGATGTCGAGCTTGGGAGCTACCTGAGCGGCGGCATGGATTCGGGCTCCATTGCCGCCGTGGCGGCCGCTGAACATCCCTACATAAAGACCTTTACCTGTGGCTTTGACCTGAACTCCGCCTCTGGTATCGAACTGGGCTTCGACGAGCGCAGCAAAGCCGAGTACATGTCATATTGCTTCAAGACGGAGCATTATGAAATGGTCCTGAAGGCCGGCGATATGGAGCGTATCCTGCCGCATGTCGCCTGCCATCTGGAAGAGCCGCGGGTCGGTCAAAGTTATCCCAATTTCTTCGCCGCCAAGCTGGCATCCAGATTCGTCAAGGTAGTGCTGTCCGGCGCGGGCGGAGATGAGCTTTTCGCAGGCTATCCCTGGCGCTACTATCGCGCAGTCGTTAATGACGATTTCGAGCATTACGTCGACAAATACTACAACTTTTGGCAGCGGTTGCTGCCAAACAGTGAATTGAAGCGTGTGTTCGCTCCGATTGCCGGCGAAGTCGAACATGTATGGACGCGCGATATTTTTCGCAATGTGTTCCGGCACCATGCTGACCAGCTGTATCGGCCCGAGGATTACATCAATCATTCGCTGTATTTCGAGGCGAAAACCTTCCTGCATGGCCTGCTGGTCGTCGAAGACAAGCTGAGCATGGCGCACGGCCTGGAAACGCGCGTGCCCTTCCTTGACAACGACTTGGTGGAGTTCGCGATGCGATGTCCGATTCGCCTGAAGCTGAACAATCTGGCCGAAGTCGTCAAGATCAACGAGAACGAAACCGGCAACAAGGTAAGGAAGTTTTTTGAAAAGAACCGGGACGGCAAGACCATCCTGCGCGAGGTCATGAATCATCGCTTGCCGGCCGACATTTCCAAGGCGGAGAAGCAGGGGTTTTCGGCGCCGGACGCCAGCTGGTTCAAGGGGGAAAGCCTGGAGTTCGTCAGGCGCAAATTGCTTGATGGCCATTCCCCTCTGTATGAAATCATGGATGCGGCGACGGTGCGTGAACTCGTCAATGAACATCTTGGCGGCATACGGAATCGCCGTCTGCTCATCTGGTCTTTGCTGAGCGTAGATGCATGGATGCGGCAGACATTCTGATTGCGGATTTTCCCGAGTACAGCACCGTGAGTTATAGCGAATGCCACAATCCTGGAAATCAACGCAATCTGGTCGTCCAGCGCCTGGCGTATTCGAACGAAGCCGATCTGGTGAGCGGGTAGGAGTCAAGGTATGGGACGAATAGCGTTGTTCGGGAGCACCGACATTACGGTCGCCGTAGCGGAGGCCATCCTGCGCGCAGGTCACGCGATTGCATCGATCACGCATGTTCCCAGGCCGTTCGAGATCTCGTATAGCGACAAGCCCGTCGCCATTTCGCGCCAGGCCGACGTGGCTCAGTGGTGCGTGGCGCACGCGATCCCGGCAATCGAATATGCTGGCGTCGACAAGTCGGTGGAGCATTTCCGGAACAATCCGGCTGATCTCTGCGTGGTCGCCGGCTGGTATCACATGTTGCCGAGCCGCCTGCGCGACCTGTTTCGCCTGGGGGCAGTGGGCCTGCACGCTTCGCGCTTGCCGGAACTGCGTGGTGGTGCGCCGTTGAACTGGGCGATCCTGGCGGGATTCGAGCGAACGGCAGTGACCCTGTTTGCGTTGGGAGATGGTGTTGACGATGGGCCGGTCTATGGTCAGGAAGCCATTGACGTCGGACCGAACGACTATATCGGCGAGTTGGTGGCACGTTGCAATGCGGCGAGTGTCGTCCTGGTCGAGCGTTGCATAAGCGGCATTTTGGACGGTTCGCTTGTCCCCGCTGTACAGGATGGTGTTGCCAGTTATGGTGCCCAGCGTTCGCCCGAAGATGGCGTCATCGACTGGGCTGCGCCGGCTGCCGGGATAGCGCGGCTGGTGCGGGCGGTCAGTCGCCCCTATCCGGGTGCGTCCACTTGGTTGGATGGACGCCTGGTACGGATCTGGCGAGCCGGCGAGTACCGGGCTGCGGCCGTGTACGGCGCGCCGGGCCAGATCCTGTGCTTGCCTGGCGGCCAAGTGGTCGTGGCAACCGGAAAGGGCGCAATCGAGATCGAGGAAGCCGAGGATGATGGCGGCCAGAGCGTCATGGTCGCGCTGCGGCGATCGTCGCATCGGCGGTTTCGGTCTCAGTCATGACAGGCACTCGGGAAGGAGCGGCGGTGGAAACGGATAGCGCCCTGAAATACCACTACAGCGATTTCACCCGTGAGGCGTACCGCAGCTTGCTGCGCACGGCGCGAGCTTCCTATGTTTTCCGGTCCTACGATACGTTCGATCCGCAAGAGCGTTTCGTACTGTGGCGCCATGACCTGGATTTCTCCGTACATGCCGCCAGCGCGCTTGCGGAAATAGAGGCGCAGGAGCAGGTCTCCAGTACTTACTTCCTGTTGCTGCACAGCGATTTCTACAACCTGCTGGAGCGCGACGTTTCCCGGAAGGTGGAGCGGATCCTCGCCCTGGGGCATCGCATCGGTTTGCATTTCGATTGCGGCTATTACGGCATCTCGTCGGTTGCGCAACTAGAGGACATGCTGGCCATGGAGGCCAGGTTGCTCGAACGTGTTTTCGGCCAGCGAATCGACGTTTTCTCGTTTCACAATCCCGATGCATGGATGCTGCAGCAGCGCGAGGTCCGCTATGCAGGCTTGCTCAATACCTATTCGGAATTCTTCAGGGACCAGGTGGGCTATTGTTCCGATTCCAATGGCTACTGGCGCCATCGGCGACTCGCCGATGTACTGGAACAGGCGGCCGATCACAGCCTGCAAGTCCTGACGCATCCCGGTTGGTGGGTAGATGAGCCGATGAGTCCACGCGACCGCATCGCCAGGTGCGCCGAGGGGCGTGCGGCAGCGACCATGCGCAAGTACGATGAGGACCTGGCCTGCTTCGGCCGCGACAACATCGGAAAGTCCACATGAAGTTCGCACGGATCTCCGACATCGACCCTGGGTCTCCCGAAACATGGCGCGGGAAGGTGTTTCTTTCGTTCGATATCGACTGGGCCGAGGATTTTGTCTTGCTCGACACTCTCGAACTGATCGAGCGGGCTGGTGTGCCGGCGACATGGTTCGCGACGCACCAGACGGCGCTGCTTGAACGTATCGAGCGTCATCCAGGGTTCGAGCTGGGGATACATCCCAATTTCAACAACCTGCTGTCCGCCGGTTCCGCGCAGAGCGCGGAGCAAGTGCTGGATGCCGCGTTGGCGCTCGCGCCAGGCTGTCGTTCCGTGCGATCCCATTCGCTGACGCAAAGCACGCGCCTTTTGGCGTTGTTCGCCGATCGCGGTCTGGGCCACGAATGCAACGCCCTGATTCCCTGGGATGCAGGCATTCCCTTGAGGCCTTGGCGACATTGGGACGGAACGACCGTGCGGGTCCCCCATTGCTGGGAGGATGATATTGCCTGTCTCGCGGGCTGGCCGCTGGAGGGGGACGCGTTCTATTGGTATGACCCTGATGGCTTGAATGTCCTGGACTTCCACCCGATTCACGTCTATCTCAATACTGAAACACTGGAGCGCTACGAGGCCAGCCGGCCGGTGCATCGGGACAGCGCAGCCTTGCCGGCCATGAGGCATGGCGGGCAAGGCGTGCGTACGTTCCTGGAAAAAATATTGGTGGGTGCCCGATGAAGTTCGTTGCCATTGGCCGGCATGAAATCCTGCTGCGCACGATCGAGATGCTGGTCGATGCCGGACACGAACTGGCAGGCGTGTTGACGGCAGCCCCCGCGCCCGAATACCGGGCCGATGTCGATGATTTTCGGTCGCTTGCTGCGCGCAAGGGCGTACCGTGTCATGTGTCGAATCGCTATGGGCCGGAAATGGTGGCGGCATTGGCAGGCCTGGGGGCGGAGATCGCCGTGAGCTACAACTTCCCCACGGTCATCGGTCATGCTGCGATCGATAGCTTCCCACGCGGAATTCTCAACGCACACGGTGGCGATTTGCCCAGGTATCGCGGCAATGCCTGCCAGGCATGGGCGTTGATCCAGGGCGAACCCGCAATAGGTCTATGCGTGCACTACATGGTGGCTGACGAACTGGACAGTGGCGATGTGATCGCTAAGGCGATGCTGGATGTGGATCATCACACCACGATCGGTACGGTGGCGCAGTGGATGGAGCAGGCGACGCCGCCGTTGTTCGTCGCGGCGCTGGAAAGGCTGCGGCATGATCCGAGCTATGTGCTGTATCGCCAATGCGACGATGGCAGGCCGGCATTGCGATGCTATCCGCGCCAGCCGTCGGACGGACGTATCGATTGGACCAAGCCTGCCATCGATGTTGTGCGTCACATCAATGCCAGCGGTCATCCTTATGCCGGTGCGTTCTTTTATTTCGAGTCCAATGCCTATCGCGTCGATGAGGCCCAGTGGATAGACGGCGGAGCATACCTGGCGGTGCCGGGCCAGGTGGCTGGCCGGAACCCGGACGGCAGCGTCGATGTGGCTTGCGGGGGCGGCGGATTGTGTCGTCTGGCGCGAATCGCCGACTCGGCGGGTCACTGGGACCAGCCGGTGAACCATATAAAGAGCATGCGTGCTCGGCTCGCCTAGGCAGTTCAGGGAGTAAATACAGATGACGACGCAGGTTTCGAAGCCAAGGCTGGCTTTGTTCGTCGACAACGTGGGCGCGGCCGAGCTGTGGCCAGCCATCGGCACCCTGGCGCCCGTATGCGCCCTGGTCGCCGCCGGCATCCGTCCGCAATATATAGAGTCCCTGAGCGCGCTGGCGGACGAAATGGGATGCTCCTTGCTGATCCAGCCGCGACATGATGCTCCGACCTATGCCGGTTTCGTACAGCAACTTGCGCAGACGGCGCCCACCCGCATCCTCGTGCACTCATACTCGATGATTCTGCGGCCGGACGTTCTGAGCCTGGTCGACTACGACGCGCTGAATATTCATGCTGCGCTGCTGCCGCGTAACCGTGGGCCCAACCCGGTGCAATGGGCCCTGATCCATGATGAAGCCGAAACCGGCGTCACGCTGCATTATCTGGACGACGGCCTGGACACGGGGGATATCGTCGCTCAGGAGCGGATCGGAATCAGCGATGCCGATACCTGGGTCACGCTGTCGAAGCGGTTGCGTCAAGCAACGGGTCGACTCATCGAGCGGAATATGGCGGCCTTGCTTGACGGCAGATTGCCGCGCACGCCCCAGGCGCAGCGGGAGGCAACGAAGAACAGCCGCCTGACGGCGGAATCGCCACGCCTGGACCCGTACGGAATGAGCGACCGGGAGCTGTTCAATTGGGTGCGCGCTCAGGTAGATCCGCTTGGAGGAGGCTATGTGGAGCATGCGGGCGGAGAGCGCTTGCATGTCCGGGAGTATGTAGCGCTTCGGGACATCCCCGCACTGCGGCGCCGGCTGTGTGCCTGGCTGGAGGAGGTGCGATGAGCCGGAGCGATGCGCGCATTTGCGCAATACATCAGCCGAACTTCTTTCCATGGCTCGGCTATTTTGACAAAATCGTCCGCGCCGACATATTCGTGCTGCTTGACGATGTCCAGTATCAGAAAACAGGTGGAAACTGGACCAATCGAGTGCAGATGATGATCGGCCAGGGCCCCAAGTGGGTAACTGCTCCGGTGGACAGGTCGTATAGCGGTGTGCGTCAGATTCGCGAAATACGTTTCAGCCCGGTCGAGCGGGAATGGCGCGAAAAACTGTGTAGCACTATCACGGCAAGCTATGGGAGGGCAGCATACTTCAGAGAGGTCTATCCGTTTATCGAGCCGATAATCATGAATGACAGCGACTTCCTGTCGGATTACAACTCGCATGCCATTGCCGCTTTATGTGATTATCTTGAAATCGAAAGTAGTAAACTGGTTCGTAGTTCGCAGTTCAATTTGCAGAATAACGCCACTGATCTCTTGATTGATATCACGAAAGCAGTTGGTGCCGTTCGTTATTTGTGTGGCGGGGGTGCTCAAGGATATCAAGAGGACGAAAAGTTTCCGCGGCACGGGATTCAATTGATATACCAGAATTTTTGTCACCCAATCTATACGCAAGCGAATGATGCTCCTTTTCAGCCAGGCCTATCAATCGTGGACGCTCTCATGCACTGCGGCCGTCGTGGCGTAATTGAATTATTGAACCGTAAGTGAGCGTGCTGTGCTTGAGTTTGTAAAGAATTTTATTGAGAAAGATTTCTTCAAGAAGAACTATGTATTTCTGGTGAAATACGTATTTGGGCCGCTCTTTCGATTTCGGCGAAAATTCCTGCCGCGCAAAGCGGTACTCTACGTAGGGCAGTCGTACTATCACGCATGGAATTGCTCGCATGCGTTGCGGAGGCTGGGCTGGCGTGCTGATGTGCTCAACTGGGATATGCATGAAGGTTCCCAGATTTACTATCATGGCGAGGACTTTCGTTTTACCAAACATGGTGAAGAAGGCTATCAGGAGCAGCTGGATTTCTATCTGAAAGCGCTGTGGAAATACGATATATTCCATTTTTCAAATATTGGCGGAATGGTTTTTGGTTTTCCGTTTCAGTTGTCCATATCCGAGAAATTTCATCGTAACTTCGAAATTGAAGCGCTCAGATATCTGGGCAAGAAGATTGTTTATTCAAATAGCGGGTGCCTCGACGGTGTATCGCAGACGACATTCAGTCAATGGCCGCCGGCGTCGGTGTGTTCCATTTGTGTATGGCGTACCCGACCTGATGTTTGTAGCGATGAAAAGAATTTGAGTTGGGGGAAGTATCGAAATCAGATGGCGGACTATCAGTGTCTAATTGGGGGGAACCATGCAGACTACAACGATGATCCGCGGGTTCATGAGGAGCCGGAGTTTTACTGCATAGATCCTGATCTTCTGCATCCGGATTTGGAAGTGCCGGTACGTTTCAAGAAAGAATATCCACAGGGGACGATCTGTCTATATCATGCGGTAGGCAACCTTAAGGATCGAACCGATGACAGTGGGGTTAACATAAAATCCACGCACGTGTATCTGCCGTTGATCGATCGTTTGCGAAGTGAAGGCTACCCGATTGAATTGCTTTCGGTGACAGACGTGCCCAACCGTGACGTTCGTTTTTATCAAGTCCAGGCCGATATCTTTCTTGATATGTTGTCATTTGGTTTTTTTGGAGCCAACGGACGTGAAGCCTTGATGCTTGGCAAGCCTTTAGTCTGTTTCTTGCGGCCGGAGTGGCTGGAAAGCATGCGCGCCGAGATTCCGGAGTATGTAGACGAATTGCCGGTCGTCAACGCGACGCCTGAGACGGTCTACGATGTAGTCAAGGACCTCATCGAGAATCCGGAAAAGCGTGCCGAGATCGGGCGACGCAGCCGTGCCTTTGCGTTGAAGTGGCATTCCACCGATGCGGCGGGGCGACGCATGGACAGGGTCTACCGCCGGTTGTTGCGCGACCAGGGTTACGACGCGTCGAGGGCGCCATGAGCATCGCTATCCGTCGCGATGAGGAAATAGCGCTCAGTTGCCACGGTGTGAGCAAGTCCTTTGTTATCAGCGGTGAGCAGAACATCTGGCGCATGTTCTGTGCTCTGCCTGTACGGGGCGAGGTGTTTGCTGCGCTCAGGGACGTGTCGCTGGAGGTTCCCCGCGGGAAGATCGTGGGCATTCTTGGTCGCAACGGCGCTGGGAAGAGCACGCTGCTGCGGGTACTGGGCGGTGTATATCAACCCACCAGCGGCACTGTCGACGTGCGTGGCCAGGTATGCGGCCTGTTCGAGATGGGCGGATTCGGCAACCGAGAGTTGTCGGGCCGCGAGTATGCCACGCGCTATCTGACGGTAATGGGAGCGCCGCGCAAGGATCGCGGCGACTTGCTGGCCGACATCGCGGAGTTTTCAGAGCTGGGCGCCGATTTCGACCGCAAGATCCTGACTTATTCGGCGGGTATGGCTGCGCGTTTGTATTTTTCAACGGCAACCGCCATGCGACACGAAATCTATCTGATCGACGAGTTGCTGTCGGTCGGAGACGAGCATTTCCAGGCCAAGTGCTGGATCCGCATGCGCAATCTACTGCTCAATGGTGCATCGGGAATATTAGTTACCCATGACTGGGTATCGACCCTTAAGCTGTGTCAGCAGTCCCACATTCTTGAGCGCGGCTCCATCGTGGCGTCAGGCCGAACCGACGCCGCCGTCGTCAAGTATCTGGACTTGCCCGTGCCGGATGGTGCCTTGGCGCGATTCTGCGACAGCGACAGGGCGACTTGGCATGCAGTGGCGGGCGAAGACGCCGTGTTCGAGTTTGATATCGAGTCGGAAGAGGATATTCCGCTGGTTTTTACCTATTCAGTGGAACTGATGCGTATCGGTATCGGCTGGGACATTATGCTGCTGGGGCAACGGCCGATCGGAAGCGGCAATGGCCGTCGGCGGGTGCAACTGAAGGTTCCGGCGTTGCCCCTCGCGCCGGGCGAGTACTCGCTGACCGTGGGTCTGATAAAAGAAAAAACTCGAGCAGAGGATGAAGCTGTAATTTGCGACGCACGGGGCTGGACTACTGGGAATGGATACGTGCTCGAAGTTTCCGGCACGCTGGAACAAGGAACAACGATCTTGCCAATGGAAATAAGCGGGTGGATCGATGACTGACTCCGACCTTTGGATCCAGGTATCGGATGTACGCAAGCATTACGCCATCGGGAAATCTGGCCTCTCCGATGCCCTGGTATCCGCCCAATCCTCGGCGAATACGGGGCCTGGCGAGAAGATTGCTGTCGATGGCATCAGCCTGACGATCCGCAACGGAGAACGGCTTGGTATCGTAGGCCGCAATGGCGCAGGGAAGTCCACGCTGTTGCATATGGTCGCCGGATTGTCGGCCCCGACGGCGGGCAAGATAGACGTGCATGGCAGGGTAACCGCCATCATGACCTTGGGGTTGGGGCTGCGCGAGCATGCCAGCGGGCGCGAGAATATCTACATCGACGGCGAGGTGCAGGGTAAGAGTCGTGTGGAAATCGACGCGGTAATCGATGAAATCATCGAATTCGCGGAGTTGGGTGAGTTCATCGACATGCCGGTGCGGACGTATTCCACCGGGATGAAATCGCGCCTGGCATTTGCGATGATTTCGTGCCTGGAGCCGGAGATCCTGATTATCGATGAGGCACTGTCTGCGGGCGATGCCAAGTTTTCCGCCAAGGCGACCCGCAAGATCCAGGAGATTTGCGCCAAGGGGCGGATCGTCATCCTGGTGTCTCACTCGATGGCTTCCATTCAGTCGATGTGCAATCGCTGCCTCTGGATTGATCAGGGGAAAATCGTCATGGATGGCCTGCCCGACCAGGTATGCAAGGCCTATATCGACGCGGTGCGAAGCGAGGACGAAGCCAAGCTGCTGGAGCGGTTCCGGGACGAGGCCAGCACCCGGTTCTCGCTGGACGGCTGGGACGTCGATGCACTGTACGTGCTGCAAGGCGATACGGCGACCCAAAGGGTGCTTCTCGAGGCCGGGGAGGATGCGTTGATACGTACTAAAATCCAGGTCCCCACTGGCTGTGAAGAGGCCCAGCTCGTCATGTCGGTGACGCGCCTGGACGGACTGGTCGTCACGCAACGGCGCATTGCGCTGGATAAGTACACGGAGGCAGGCGTGGCGCGCGTTCAGTTCGCCATGCGGCCACTCGTACTGGGGCAGGGGGTATATCGGCTGGAGATCGCCGCCGAGCTTGGCCAGGCGCTTGTGGCGTCTCGCAGCATGATTTTCGAGGTTTTTGTACGGCAACCGCCTACCGGTGGTGTGCCCATGTTGCTATATCCGTCGGAAGCGACTGCATCACTTTTATCCTAGCTGGTCATGAGAATATTTGGTCTGGAACGGCGCGATATCGGCCTGATATACAACTTCTTTGTGCTTAACGTGCGCGACAAGTACCTCGGTTCGAGGTTGGGCAGCGTATGGGCGATCGCCAATCCGCTGTGCATGCTTGGCATCTTCACCTTTGTATTTGGTTTCGTCTACAAGGCGAAACTGCCGGGCGCGGATACAACACTGGCGTATGTGACTTGGCTGATCAGCGGTTACGGTCCCTGGATCGCCTTGTCCGAGGCACTGATGGCAGGAACCATGTCCGTCGTTTCAGCATCCGGCTTGGTCAAGAATCTCGCTTTCAAGACGGAAATTCTGCCGTTGGCGGCCGTGGCGACGGGTGTCGTGCCATTGACGGTCAGCCTCGTGTTTCTGACGATTTTGCTGGTCGCGGATGGCTCGATGCCGAGTTGGCATGTTGCCTGGATTCCACTGGTTATCCTGTTGCAGTTTTTCTTCATCGCGGCCATTGCACTGTGGTTGTCGGCGATCACCGTTTTCGTGCGGGATATCAGTTTCGTGTTGCCCAGCGTGCTGACGGTCCTGATGTTTGCGACACCAGTCTTCTACGCACTGGACATGATGCCGCAAGTGGTGCGCCGGGTATCCGAGTTCAATCCGCTCTATATCATCGTTGAAGGTTATCGGCAGCCGTTGATTCATCATGCCAGCCCGTCTGCGTGGGGATTGGCCTATGTGTTCGGGATTTCGTTGGTTATTTTCTATAGCGGCATGAAGGCATTCCGTCGCGTAAAGGGCAATTTCGAGGGGGCGTTGTGACGGTAGCCAGATATACGGAGGCCAGCGCATCTGGTCTGGCCCGGCATTTCGATGCGGTCATCATCCTTACGGATCAGCCCTGGCGGGAGGACCCGCTGGATCCGCGGTACGTCAGAGCGCGGCATTTCGCCGGGCAGTTGCCGGTGGTGGTCGTGGAACCAGGCTCGGTTACGCCAACCGGGCCGCTACGAATGTCTGGCGGCATAGAGGTCGTTGCCATGACTGCTCAGCCGACGCACGAAGCGGTCGATCGGTTGACTGAAGCCTTGCATGAGCACTCTATCCGGCGCCCCTTGTTCTGGCTGGAAGATTGTCGCGCTTATCTGGAGCTGTTGGATTGCTGGCCCAACGCGATGACGGTCTACCGCGCGAGCGGAGGAGGCGTTGCGGTAGGTGCTGGCGCGACGGTCGCGCTTCGTGAGGCGGCGACCTTGTTCCGCCAGGCCATGCCCCGTTATGTGCATCTGCTTGTCGCGACCGATGAGCACGTAGCGGCCACCTATCGCCGGTATGGGGAGTATGCGGGTCGTATCGAGGTATTGGCGGATGCCTACGGGTCGAATTTCGGTCAATATCTGAGCGTACCGCAAGAGGCAGTACCGTCGAGATCGGTTCTTTATCATGGCCCGATCGACGAAGCGCTCGACTATGAACTCTTGCATCAATTGGTGCATCTGCTACCCGACTGGAAATTCGTTTTTTGCGGCGCCGCCGATGATCAACTGCCGGCCTGGCGGGGATTGGCTGCGCATGGCAATGTGTCACATACGCCAACGCCGAGCGCTGCGGATTTGGGTGCCCAGTGTGCGGATGCCATGGCTGGCATCCTGCCTTTCAACATGGACGCTCGTTGGACGTCGCGTCGGAGGGCTGCACAGGCCCTATATGAAGCGGCCGGGCTGCCAGTCCTGGATAGGGCCGAGGGTGAGTGCCAGTTGCAGGCGCAGGCGTGGGTGGCGGCGCTGCATAGTTCGTTGGCGGAAGGGCGGGCGGAGGCCGGTGCCGATCACAAGCCCGGCTCCTCGTTGCTGGATGCGGCAAGCCATGGCGCGGCGCTTGGCGCAATGGTGGAGGACGCCTACCTGGCATTGTTGCGGCGGCCTCTCGATCACCGCCTGAACGTTCTGGTGTTGTACGACGATCGTTGGACGCATATTGGAACCGTCGAAGAGCACCTTGGTGCTTTTCAGAAGTATTCCCGCCACAACATATTTTATCTCCCGGTGACTCGACAGTCGCCCGAGCAGGATCGGCGCCTGGCGGCGGAGATCGACCTGTCGGTTTTCGACGTGGTCATCATGCATTATGCCGTTCGTTTGTCGTTGAAGGACTATTTGCCCGAGCCCATGGCGCTGCGAATCCGGCGCTTCACCGGGCTGAAGGTCCTCTTCATCCAGGATGAATACGATACGACCAATACGGCGAAGGCTTGGATCAAGCGCCTGGCTTTCGACATTGTCTATACCTGCGTGCCGCCGGCAGGCCGCGAATATGTCTACCCTGCCAGCGACTTCCACTGGACCGAGTTCCTGTCTACCCTGACCGGCTACGTGCCCGAGGATCCATCGCTGGGTCAGTACCTGCTTCCTCTGCGTGAGCGCGAGATCCTGGTGGCATATCGCGGCCGAATGTTGCCATATTTCTATGGCAGCCTGGGATGGCAAAAGTATCGGATAGGTGTGGACGTGAAGGCACTGGCGCAAGAGCGCGGGTTGCCGGTCGATATCGAGGTCGACGATACAAAGCGGATCTACGGTACGGACTGGTATCGCTTCCTGGGTTCGGCGCGCGCAACGCTGGGTACGGAAAGCGGATCCAACGTCTTTGATTTTGATGGCAATGTGCGCAGCGAGATAGAACGGCGTCTCGCGCAGAATCCCGAGCTGCCATTCGCGGAACTCTATAACGAGTTGCTCGAGCCGCTGGAACGGAATATCCGCATGAACCAGATTTCGCCCAAGATATTCGAGGCGATTCGTTTGCGAACGGCATTGGTGCTGTTCGAAGGGGAATACTCTGGCGCGCTGACGCCCGGCGTGCACTATATTGCGCTGAGCCAGGACTACGCCAATATCGATGAAGTCTTTGCGCGTCTGCAGGACCTGGATTTCCTGGAAAGGATGACGGAGCGGGCCTATGAGGACATCGTTGCCAGCGGGAGATACTCGTACCGCAGCTTCGTGGAAGGGGTGGACGCGGATATCGAGCAACGGTGGCTGTGCGGGCCGCGCGCGCGCATTTATGCGGCGCCGGTACTGGCTACAGATCGGCACGGCGCTGCCCATGTGATCATGCCGTCCGGCACGTCCGGCTGGTGCCTGTCCACTTCCATTCTGTCAGGTACCCTGCAGCGCGAGCAACTGGCTGGACATATGTCCACCGCCATGGGGAATTGGGCGCAAATCATGCTTGCCGAACGCAAGGCGGCCCGGCGCGCATATTTACGCGCACAGCCGCGGCGATATGCCGGGGCGGCTTACCGTCGCAGCATTGCATTGGCAAGGAGGGTATGGCATCGCATCCCGATGCCGGCGGCCTTCCGTCGCCAGGTCGTACGTGGCGTACGTGCCGCTAAAACCCGCTTGATGGGGCGCTGAGCATGTGCGAAGGCCAGGGTGAACTCGATGGCGCGCCACGCGGGAGGATGGCTCGATGAGACGCGTGGAACGTTTGCTGCTCGTCTGCTACTACGATCCAAATGGGATCGAAACCGTTCTCGACAACATCGGGTACGTCAAGGCGTATTCGGCCTTCCACGTCGATATCCTGAATCTCTTTGGCGCCGCCTCCGCCCTGACGCGCGGTGAAGGATATCGTCTGGCGGCCTATGATGGCGTCATTATTCACAACACGATTTCCTACAATCCTGCCAACCTCGAGTCGATAGATCGCCAATTTGTTCCGGCATTGAGTCAGTATGAGGGGGTGAAGATAATCTTCAAGCAGGATGAGCAATATCGCACCCTTGCGGTGGCCGAGTTCATCGGCAGCCGCGCTTTCGATCTGGTATTCACCTGTGTGGACGCGCAGGAACGTGCCAAGGTATATCCTCCCGACGTGGTTGGCGACCGGGTCGTTTTTCGGCAGATGTATACCGGATACGTGACGCCGAAGCTGCGTGCCCGGACGACGACTGGAGTTGAACGCGACATCGATATTTCTTATCGTGGCTCGTTGCAGCCGCTGTATTTTGGCCGGCTGGCATACGACAAGCGCCGGATCGGCGACGAGGTCTTGCATGCCGCGCAAGGCACCGGCCTGAAAACGGATATTTCGAGTCGCTGGGAAGACCGGCTCATGGGCGAAGACTGGTTTCGCTTCCTCGCTAGATCGAAGAGCACGCTGGGTGTTGAATCAGGAGCCAGCATCTTCGACTTCGATGGTGCGGTCGAGAAATTGTGCGGCGAGTTGGAGCAGCGTCGCAGCGATTTCACGGACGAACACAAGTACAGTGAATGGGTTCTGCAGCAGCTGGAGCCCTACGAAGGAAACGTCTACTACAACCAGATATCGCCGCGCCACTTCGAGGCGGGCGCTGCCCGTACATTGCAGGTCATGTACGAAGGCCGCTATTCCGACATTTTCCAGCCCTGGAAGCATTTCGTGCCGCTGCGCAAGGATCTCGGTAATTTCCAGCAGGTGTGCGAGTATGTGCTCGATCCACGGCTGCGGGGTGAAATCGTCGATCGTGTCTATGACGAAATCATCGCCAATCCGATCTATTCGATGAAGCATTTCATCGGGGAGTTGGATCAGGCTGTGGCCGAGGCGTTGGAGCGCAAGCCGAACCGCGCGGCGCCTACTCGGCGCGTGCCGGCTGACGGGCGCGACAACGTGTTGTTGCTGTGCGCGCATCTGCCCGCCGCCGACCCACGGATAGGCTGGGTTGCCGATTTCGCGCCTGCCGGCATTCGTGTGCATGTGATGGGGATGGCGGACGATATCGCCGCTCCCCTTGTCCGCCAACGCGCGCAGGGCGGGTTGGAAATCACGCAGCCCAGGGGCACTGGCGCCGACTGGGAGCGGTTGGCATTGATGCAGGATGAGCAGGGGGCCGGATTGGATGTCCTTTGCCGCTTGCGGATGCTGGAGCAGATGTCGCAAGCCCAGTTGAACGTGCTGGTGGACGGCGGTGTGACCGCTGAGCGGGCCTATGAGTTCAACTGGATGTGCAGTTATTTGCGCCGTACGAGCCAGGCGCTTGTTGCTGCCGCAATGAATGCGTCCGGATACTCGGCAATAGTCGCTGCGGATTTCGACTCCTTGATCGCCGCTGTCGTGCTCAAGCGGCTGTATGGGATCCCGGTCCTGTACGACGCGCACGAGTTCTGGCCTACTTCACTGGGACCTGCCACGGCGCCTTGGGAGGTTGCATTGTGGCAGCGCCTCGAGCGTCGCCTGCTGTCGGAAGTGGACAAGTCGATTTCGGTGTCGCCTCAACTGGCCGCGCACATGTCGAATTTTTATGGCCATTCCTTCGAGGCGGTGCCCAACTGCGAGCCACTCCAGGCCGCCACGGAGCCGGCGCCGCAGCATGCACCAAGGGACGAGTGCGTGTTTCTGTTTCAGGGGAACTTCATGCCCGGCAGGGGACTGGCGTTGCTCATCGAGGCGTGGGGCCGTACCCATCCGAGTGCGATCCTGCAATTGCGCGGACCGGACCGGCCCTATAAGCGCGAACTGGAGCGGTTGGCCGAGCGGACTGGCTTGCTGGGTACCCGGATATTCTTTCCCGAGGCTGTTGCCGAAAACGCATTGGTCGCGGCAGCGGCGCAGGCGGATGTCGGGCTGGTGCCGTACGAGCCGACTACGTTGAACAGCAAATATTGCAGTCCAAACAAGCTGTCGCAGTATATGGCGGCGGGCTTGCCCATATTGGCCAATAGGTTGGAATTCGTGGCGCAGGAGATTTCCCTGGCGGGATGTGGAAGCGTTGTGGATTTTGCGCACGGTGACGAACTGGTGCGCGTCGTCGACCATTACGCTGTCGACGCCCAATTGAGACAGCGCGAGGGCGAGTGTGGCCGGCGATACTTCCGGCAGCATTTCCACTGGGAGGCGGTAAGCGCGCCGCTGTACACTGCGTTGGCATCTCTGTCGGCCCTGCCAGGAAAGCATGAGTCGTTCAGTATCAATGTGGCCGGTATTGGGGACGGGGTTGGCGCTGGTGTCGATCCTCGCCCGGTCTGGAAGCGCACCCTGTCCCGCTTGTGGGGGATGCTACCGACGCCGGCCAAGTCGGCGTTGAAGCCAATGCTGTTGAAATTGATCGCCAGGTTTCGCGGCTAGCCGCTGCCTTACAGGATCGGACGACTTGCTACACTCGTGCCTGCCGTGGCCTGAAAGGGCTAGCAAGCTATTTTCAGACAATCAGCCTTATTGACAATATATGTGCGGAATATTCGGCGCTCTTTGGCACCAGGGGAAGTCGGTCAGTGCGATCGAACAACAGCTTCAAGTAGGTATAGCACGCCAGCAGCATCGAGGCCCCGACGGGCATGGCACATGGATAGACCCGCAGGGGCGATTGGGCTTGGCACATGTGCGTCTGTCCATTATCGACCTGGTGTCGGGCGCGCAACCCATGCGCGGCAATTCGGGTAACGTCATAACGTATAACGGCGAAATCTATAACTATATAGAATTGCGTCGAGAGCTTGGTGAGGACAGTTTCGAGACGACCTCGGATACTGAAGTCATTCTGCGTGCGTACGAGAAGTGGGGCGAACGCTGCGTGGATCGTCTGGAGGGTATGTTCGCCTTCGCGATCTGGGATGCGAAGCGCGGTGAGATGTTCGTGGCGCGCGATCGCTTCGGTATCAAACCTTTCTACTATGCCTGTGTCCAGGGCGGGTTCTATTTTGGATCGGAGGTCAAAGCGCTGACGCCGTTCCTGAATCGCGTCGAGACTGATGCCAATGCGCTGCATGACTATTTTGCCTTTCAGTTCTGCCTGGGTGAGAAGACGCTATTTGCTGGTGTGCGCCAGCTCAAACCGGCACACTGCGGCTATGTTGGGCGCGACCTGGAACTGAAACAGCGGCAATACTGGGAAGTGCAATACGATCTCGACTGGGATCATACCGAAAAGTATTTCGTCGAACAGGTGCGAGAGAAGCTGCAGCATTCGGTCGATATGCACATGCGCAGCGACGTCGAGGTTGGCGCCTATATCAGTGGTGGTGTCGATTCGAGCCTGGTCGCGGCGATGGCGCGTCATGGGCGTAGGAGCTCCCGTTTCCAGGGATTTACGGGGAAATTCGCTCTGGGCGACGCCTTCGACGAGTCTCGTTATGCGCAGGCCCTGGCGGACGAGCACGATATCCTGTTGCATCAGGTGGATATCACCGAAGACGATTTCGTCAACGATATCGCGAAGGTAATTTATCACCTTGACCAGCCGGTGGCCGGGCCTGGTTCGTTCCCCCAATACGCTGTGTCGCGCCTGGCCAAGGATCATGTCAAGGTGGTATTGGGCGGACAGGGCAGCGACGAGATGTTCGGGGGTTACGCCCGGTATCTGATCGCATACTGGGAACAATGCATCAAGGGTGCCTTGGACGGCACCATGCACGACGGCAATTACATCGTCACCTATGAATCCATCATTCCAAATCTCCGTACGCTGCGCAATTACAAGCCCCTGATTCAGGAGTTCATGGCTGAGGGGATTTTTGATTCACGGGACAAGCGCTATTATCGTCTGATCAACCGCTCCAATACCTTCGGAAACGTCGTCAACTGGGGGATGTTCGAGGGTATCGCATCCTCGTTCGATGATTTCAAGCAGATATTCTGGGGCAAGAATGTCGGCAAGGAATCATACTTCGATTCGATCACCCATTTCGATTTCAAGACGCTGCTGCCAGCCTTGCTGCAGGTAGAAGACCGGATGAGCATGGCGCACGGCATCGAGTCGCGCGTGCCGTTCCTTGATCACAAGCTGATCGAATTGGTCGCGACGGTGCCCGCCAATGTGAAATTCCAGAACGGCGAATTGAAGCGCCTGCTGCGCGTCGCTTTCCAGGATATGCTTCCCCAGGCGATCCGTGAGCGCAAGGACAAGATGGGATTCCCCGTTCCGCTGCAAGTCTGGATGCGCAAAGGCGGCAAAGCGCGCGAGTTCATTCTTGACACGTTCCGGAGCCAGAATGCGCGCAGCCGCGCCTATTTGGCCCCCGGTTTCGATATCGAGAAAATGATGGAGCAAGAGGGGCTGTTCAGTCGCAATATCTGGGCATTCCTGAGCCTGGAACTTTGGCAACAGCAGTTCCATGATGTACACAGGCAAACAATCTAGGCAACAAATCAAGCATTGAGGCACAGTCATGAAGAAAGTATTTATTACGGGTATTTGCGGCCAGATCGGCTCGCACATCGCGGAGCTCCTGCTCGAGCGTGGCGACAAGGTGGTTGGGATCGATAATTTCGCCACCGGCCGTCGCGAGCACCTCAAGGACCATCCCAATCTCACGTTCGTCGAAGGGTCGATTGCCGACCACGCCCTGGTCAACCAGCTGATCGGCGACCTGCAGCCTGACGCGGTCGTGCATACCGCCGCGTCGTACAAGGATCCCGACGATTGGTACAACGATACGCTGACCAATTGCGTCGGCGGTTCGAACGTCGTTCAAGCGGCGAAGAAGAACAATGTCGGCCGCTTCGTGTATTTCCAGACCGCCCTGTGCTACGGCGTCAAGCCGATCCAGCAGCCGGTGCGCCTGGATCATCCGCGCAACCCGGCCAACAGCAGCTATGCGATCTCCAAGTCGGCGAACGAGGATTATCTGGAGTATTCGGGCCTGGATTTCGTGACTTTCCGCCTGGCCAACGTGGTCGGTCCGCGCAACGTCAGCGGCCCGCTGCCGATCTTCTTCCAGCGCCTGTCCGAAGGCAAGAAGTGCTTCGTGACCAAGGCCCGCCGTGATTTCGTCTTCGTCAAGGACCTGGCCCGCGCGACGGTGCGTGCCGTCGACGGCGTCGGGCACGGCGCCTATCATTTCTCGTCGGGCACCGACGTCGCCATCAAGGAACTGTACGACGCCGTCGTCGAGGCCATGGCTCTGCCGTCCTATCCGGAACCCGAGATCCGCGAGCTGGGGCCGGACGATGCGCCGTCGATCCTGCTGGATCCGTCGCGCACCATCCAGGACTTCGGCAAGATCGAGTTCACGCCGCTCAAAGAGACCGTCGCCGCTGCCGTGGCGTATTTTCGCGAGTATGGTGTTTCGGGTGGCTACACCCATTTGAAGATCAACGAGAACAAGTGATCCCATGCGTATTCTGATCACCGGAGGCGCGGGTTGCCTGGGCTCGAACCTGATCGAGCACTGGTTGCCGCAGGGCCACGAAATCCTGGTCATCGACAACTTCGCGACCGGCAAGCGGGAGGTTCTGCCACCCGTGGCCGGATTGAGCGTCATCGAAGGCTCGGTCACGGACGCCGGCTTGCTCGAACGCGCGTTCGATTCGTTCAAGCCGACGCATGTCGTGCACAGCGCGGCCGCGTACAAGGATCCCGACGACTGGGCCGAGGACGCCGCGACCAATGTGCAGGGCTCGATCAACGTGGCCAAGGCGGCATCGAAGGCCGGCGTGAAGCGCCTGTTGAATTTCCAGACCGCGCTGTGCTACGGACGCCCGGCGACGGTACCGATTCCGATCGACAGCCCGACGGCCCCCTTTACCAGCTACGGCATTTCCAAGACGGCGGGTGAAGCGTTCCTGATGATGAGCGACGTGCCCGTGGTGTCGCTGCGCCTGGCCAACGTCACCGGGCCGCGTCTTGCCATTGGCCCGATCCCGACCTTCTACAAGCGCCTGAAGGCGGGGCAGAAGTGTTTCTGCAGCGATACGGTGCGCGACTTCCTCGATATGTCGGATTTCCTGGCGATTGCCGACCTGAGTCTGCAGGAAGGACGGCCGACCGGGGTCTTCAACGTGTCGACCGGCGAAGGGCATTCGATCAAAGAGGTGTTTGACGTCGTGCTCGACTATGTTGGCGCCACGTTGGCCGAACCCGTGCCTGTCGTTGCTCCGGGGGCGGACGATGTGCCCAGCGTGGTCCTGGATCCCTCGAAGACCGAGACGGAATTCGGCTGGAAGGCCAAGGTCGATTTCAAGGACACGATTACCGGGCAACTGGCCTGGTACGACAAATATGGTGTGACGGACATTTTCAGCCACCTGTCCGCGCCCAAGACCTGAAGAGTTGCCAGTAATCATGAATGCATCGAAATTAGCCAATACCAACGTCATGGTCGTCGGCGGCGCCGGCTTCGTTGGAAGCAATCTGGTCAAACGCCTGCTCGAGCTGGGCGTGAACCAGGTGCATGTCGTCGACAATTTGCTGTCGGCCGAGAAGATCAATGTGCCGGATCACCCCGCCGTGCGCTTCTCCGAGACGTCCATCACGGACGACGCCTTGCTGGCGTCGCTGCAGGATGAATACGACTACGTGTTCCACCTCGCGACTTATCACGGCAATCAGAGCTCCATCCATGATCCGCTCGCCGATCATGAGAACAACACGCTGACGACCCTGAAGCTGTATGAGCGCTTGAAGCATTTCAAGCGCTTGAAGAAAGTGGTGTATTCCGCCGCGGGTTGCTCGATCGCGGAGAAGACCTTCGACGACGCCAAGGCAACCGAAGAAACCGACATCGTGTCGCTGCACAATAACGACAGCCCGTATTCGATGTCGAAGATATTCGGCGAGTTCTACTCCGTCTATTATCACAAGCAACATCAGCTGCCGACGGTGCGCGCGCGCTTCCAGAACGTGTACGGTCCGGGGGAAATCCTGGGCGCGGGCCGCTGGCGCGGCACGCCCGCCACGGTGTGGCGCAACGTCACGCCGACCTTCATCTACAAGGCGCTCAAGGGGATGCCCTTGCCGCTGGAGAATGGCGGCGTGGCCACGCGCGACTTCATTTTCGTCGAGGACGTGGCCAACGGCCTGATCGCCTGCGCGGCGGATGGCACGCCGGGCGGTGTCTATAACATCGCCAGTGGCAAGGAAACCAGCATTGCTGATCTGGCTACCAAGATCAACGAGATCACCGGGAACAATACGGAGCTGGACCGCCTGCCGAAGCGCCCGTGGGACAACTCGGGCAAGCGTTTCGGCAGCCCGGAGAAGGCGCGCCGCGAGCTGGGGTTTTCTGCCGACGTATCGATCGACGATGGGCTGCGCAAGACGATTGAGTGGACCAAGGCCAATCTGGCCGTGATCGAGCAGATCATGCGGAAACACGATTCGGCGTTGGCCACGTACGGCAAATAAGACGGCGGACTGGAAGTTCCCCGGCCCGGCCTGTTCCCGACCCTGATCAAGTCAGCATGGTTGCCTGATACGACACGGGATCATGCCGTGCAGAAATGGGTGCGGGAACAAGCAGTCAGCTTTGCGTTCAAGCAGGGCGTGGGTCGGGGCATGTGCCCGCGGGCTGGTGCAAGACGGCTGGAGGGCGGACGATCCGTTGGCCGAGAAGTCCGTCCCATGCCTGTTGAAGATAGCGGGGCGGCTAAACTGCCGTTGTCGCAACGTTGTGCCGATCACCCCAGATCCGGGGGGGGGGGCTGCATAGCACTGCGGCCTGTCTCCCCACATAGAGCAGATGTCATGGGGCCCTCGTCGCGGTCGATCTAGTTCGGGGCGCTGGCGCGCTTTGCCGACCGTATTGGCTCAATCGACGAAAGCACAACATAACAGTGTGGATCTGAGCCTTGGACCGAAATGCGATCCTGTTGCTGGAACGTATTGGTTAGTATGGTGCCGGGGCGAATATCGAACTCCTCATCGCCTATCTGCAGGCGCGACTGTTTACAACCCGCCATGCCGGAAATGTTCACCTGCAGTTCGGTGTGCTTGTGGTTCGATGAAATCTGCATTTCCATCGTGGCGCGTTCCGGCACGGTGCCAACATAATTGGGCATGTGCGCAAACTTCTCCGCTTGGTCAGCCAGTTTTATTTGGAGCAGGCCGCCACCGTCGCGCGTGACCTGCAGGTCACGCCCCTTTAGGTAAATGAATGGATCGTACTTGGCCATCCGTTGTGCGATATACCAGACATCCGTCGTTCCAGTAAAGCGGTGGCCTTTCCCGGCCAGGACTTCGTCCAATGACATGGCTGACAGTAGGTCATTCCGCTGCGCGAGCCATAGCGATCCCCAGGTGATATCCACATAGCGCCATTTCTTGTCGACCAACACCTCTGCAGCTGCGTGGCTGGCTCGGCTATTGGCATTGGGATCTATGTACCAGAAACCTACTGACCTGGCCTCCAAGCCCAATCGGTGCATGAGTTCAAGAAACAGGTATTGATGGTTACCGCAAATTCCAAAGCCACCATCCAGGCAAATTTCCTGTTGCGCCATATTGGGCTTTATGAAGCCCGCTCCTAGCGTGCTTTGATTCCAGCTGTAGCGCGCACTACTGGCTAACGTGCGAATGAGGTTCATCGCTTCGGTCACCATGAACATCTGCGTCAAGGGAGATGCACCGGCCGCCTCCCCTTTGCCCCCTGGAGTAACGTTCGCCGCGCCTTCGCCTGCCGTCCTGACCAGGCAAGCGTAGCGCTCCATTGATTCTTTCTGCATACAAGGGAGCTGACCGCCGTCGTATCCTGAAGGCGTAGCAAGTCCGGCAGGGGGCGGACTTTCGTTGGATTTTTCAACTTCGCGGGTGGCAGGTTCGGCGGCTGGCTTTGCAGTCGCATTGGTTGCAGCGGGCGTTGCAGATGTGGCGCGTTGGAGAGCATAGCCGCCAAGACCGGAGCCGAGTAGCAGTGTCAACAGCAAACCGATGATGTAGCTCTTGCGAATCATGGCGAAAACAGTATGGAGAGCGGTAACGTTGGCTCTCGGAGGCTAAAATATACGCTTGCTTCATTCCCAGCTACGCTTGCGCATGCAAGAAGAATGCAAGCATGACGGTCAATGTGAGTTGCTCAATTTTCCGTCGCCGCCGGCTTTGGGGCTGCCTGCTGGTTCTGGGCTTGTGTTCTTGCCAGGGATGTCGCACCGGGAGTAGGGAAGCGCAAGAGCGGCGGGTGAACGTTCTTTAGCTGGCCGGCAGGAATAATGCCGTTGAACGCCATGAAATATTCAGGGCTAAAAAAATAATACAGTAAGTCGGATGGCTTATACAGGCCATTATAGACAGAATTGGAAATTCTCTTCATGACGGCAGTGATGCCCGGGTCGTCGTGCATATAGGCAATCACGAAATTCCGCGCCGCAGCGCGTCGGCTGCTTAGCAAATCATCGAAGCCGATTTTGACCACCATGCCAATGGTGGGGTCTAGCAGCAGACTGGTCCCTGAAATGGTGATCATGCCTTGCGCATAATTGCCGGTGGCCCCGCCGTCAAAACCAAGCATGCGCATCTGACTGCGCTTGGGGGTCACGTGTAGCGCATCAAGGTAGTTTCCCAGCAACAACAGATAATTGTCCGATGTCAGGGAAGGCGCGGCCAGCAGGTCGGGTAGCTTATAGGCGGAGAAGCTGCCAAAAGGTGCCGAGGCGTTTGTAGCGATCGTGGCAAAAACCACCCGATGGCCCAAGTCATCGAGCTGCATATCCTTGGTGCGCTCGGTGATTTCTGCACGGCACTCATTGTAGGCATCGGCGATGTTGGGAAGGTCGGATTTGATTTGCTGGATCAGTGCTGGCGTCAAACAGCTCAGCTTTGCCGTATCGACAGCCAGTGTTTTTATGGCACGGCTGCTCGCCCTTGCAGAATCCTGGTTCGAACGGTTGTCTTGCGCCTCCAAGGCCGGTGCGGTCAGTAGACCCAATAACAGCAGTCCTGAGGCGACAATTGTCGCTACAACAATGGCCGATCGGCTCGATTGGGTAAGTTCTGGCAGTTTCATGCCTCTTCCTATTTCGCTGCGTTCGGCGAACTCATGCATGGATTCGACAGCGAAATCCTCTGCCTTGTCGGTGTGTGCAGGCCTGAGCGCTGCCACGTGCTGGTCGTCCGTATCGATGTGAAAGTACCGACCGCCGGTCGGCGCGCCCGTCGCTGTGGAGTCGTGTATGCGTTATGGCAGAACCGTCGCGTGCTGCATCCACCGCTGGAAATTCACCCAGCGCCACGCCTGCCAGGAAAACGGCGTCGCGCCGGCGATCATGGCGTCGAACTGCGCGGTGACTTCGGCGTTGCGCAGAAATGGAATGTCCGCGGCGTCCACCAGCCATTGACGCATCTGAGGCGCTGTAGCCTGCATCCACTGTTGCTCAGGGGTCGCGAAGCCGATTTTATCATCCCTATCCAGGATCAAATCCGGAACAATCCCACGCATGGCCTTGCGAAAAATGTGCTTGGTTTGACCCGAGTCGGAGACGAGGTAGCGTTCCGGAAGGCTCAGGGCGAACTCCGCAAGATCCTGGGTCAGGAAGGGCACGCGGCTTTCGACGGAGAACCGCATGGAGTTCCTGTCGCCGTGCCGCAACAGGGCGCCCAGGCCGCGGTGATACAGCGCGTGCGCCAGTTCGTTGACGAGGCGGCGTCCGCGCAGGGGCGTGGCGGCCGCCCAGGCATGGGCGGGCTCGCGCATGGTCACGCCCTGGTCGCGCAAGACCTGCGCATCCAGCCAGGCAGGGGCGTGCTGCCGGCCCGTGGCATGCCGCAGGTTGGCCAGGTGGCGGCCGCCGGCGGCCAGCGCGGCGGCCTGCAACAGCCGGGCGGGCGCGCCGCGGCCTTGCTGCCTCAGCAGCCTGGCGGCGGCGCCAAGGCGGCTGGTTTCAAGCAGGCTGGCGAGGCGCTCGGTCGGGTATCCGCCGTAGCCGCCCAGCAGTTCGTCCGCGCCTTGGCCATCCAGGGTCACGACGACGCCATGTTCGCGTGCCAGCTTGAAAACCCGGTACTGGGCGTAGATGCTGGTGCTGCCCACGGGTTCGCCCTGCACGCGGATGAGGTCGTCCAGGTCGTCCAGGAGTTCGTGCGGGGCGATATGTATCTTGTGGCCGGTGGCGCCGCAATGTTGGTTCACCAGGTCGACCCAGCGCTCTTCCGAGCGGTGCGCATCGTCGGAGATGAAACTGAATGTCTGGATGGGCAGGTCGGGTTCCAGCCAGCGCATGGCGCATACGATGGCCGAGGAATCGATGCCGCCGGACAGGGCGGCGCCGATCGGGACGTCGCTGCGCAGGTGCAGGCGGACGTTGTCCAGGAAGCGGGCGCGCAGTTCCTCGGCCGCCTCCTGGAACCCGATGGGCCGGCATTCCTGCGATGCCGGGTCATCCCATGCCATAGGCTCGCCCGCCCGGCCCGTGCGCAGGTCCAGCGTCAACAGGTGGCCGGCCGGCAGCTGCCGGATGCCGGCAATGAAGGTGTCTGGCGGCTGGTCGTACTGCCCGTAGGCCAGGTAATCATAGGCGCGCTGCCAGTTCAGGCGCGGAGGGTGCGGCAGCAGGGCCTGGACGGCCGGCAATTCCGAGCCGAACAGCAGGCGTTCCGGGGCCGCATGGTAGTACATCGGCTTGATGCCGAAGGCATCCCGCGCCAGGGTCAGCGTCTGTTGCCGGCGATCGTACAGCGCGAAGGCGAACATGCCCTTGAAGCGGCGCAGCGCGGCGACGCCCCAATGCTGCCAGGCAGCCAGCAATACCTCCGTATCGCTGTCGCCGCGGAAGATCGCGTCGATTTGCCGCAGTTCGGATCGCAGTTCCCGGTAATTGTAGATTTCACCGTTGAACACGACGGCCAGGCGATCGGCGTCGGCATGCATGGGCTGGTGGCCGGCCGCGCTCAGGTCGATGACCGCCAACCGGGTATGTCCCAGCGACAAGCGTCCGTGCGGCGCGGCGAAGTGCTCGCTGCCGCGATCGTCGGGCCCTCTGTGGGCCAGCTTCCGTAGTCCGGCGGCAAAGCGCGCGTCTTCGTGTTCGTCGTGGTGTCGCCACCATGCGCCCAATACACCGCACATAATTTCAGGACGTCGAAAGGAAGATTGCGGCCATGGAGTGGGAAACAGGCCTGTAGATTGAGTGAGCAATGCTATCATGGCCGGGCTTTTCTGGCTCGGTGACATGAGAATTGCGTATCTAACCTTCGAATTGCCGGACACCCGGACGGGCGTTGGTAAAAAAATACTTGCCCAGGGGAATTTCTGGCGAGCGGCTGGAAATCAGGTGCGGAATTTCGTGCTGCGTGCGCCGGCTTTCCCGGCCCTCAATGAGGTCGAGTTTCTTTGCCAGCGCCGTCCTGGCGGCCCCATGGTGGCGGCAATGTTGTCCGGCGCGCGTATAGGCGCCGCCCTCGAGGCCTGGCGGCCTGACGTGATTTACGCCCGGCAAATGCTGTGGTGGCCGGGGGCACTGCGCGCGTTGCGGGCCGCGCCGCTGATAATCGAATACAACTCCATCGCAAGGAACGAATATCGTTCCAGCTCGAAACTCAAATATTTGCTGGAAATTACCTCGTCCAGGTATTTCCCGCGGCAGGCCCGGGGTATTGTCGCGGTCACGCCAGAGTTGCTCGCCACGGTGCCGGCGACGCAGGCCGAAGGTATTGTCATCGGTAATGGCTACGACTTTGCGAAGGCGGTGCCGCGCGCTGCGCCGGATAATGCGCGCGCGCGGCTTCTGTTGGTCGGTTCTCTCGGGCAGCCGTGGTTGGGTGCGGACAAGGTGGCGCGCATGGCGGCGCTCATGCCTGAATATGATTTCGACGTGGTGGTACCCGGTTTGAAACTGGCGGGCCCGCCCAATCTATATTGCCATGGCGCATTGTTCGATGCCGACCTGGCGGCCCGCTATGCCGCCACCGATGTGGCGCTGGGCACCCTGGCCTTGCACCGCAAGGGCATGGCGCAGGCCGCGCCGTTGAAGACGCGTGAATACCTGGCGTATGGAATTCCGGTCGTGGGCGGTTATGATGATCCGGATCTCGACGGCGCTGCCTATTGGTTGAATATAGGTAATGCCGAAGACAATATTGATCGGAATATTGAGAACATCCGCAATTTCGTGACGCAATGGCGAGGCAGATTGCCCGATCGCGGGGACATCGAGTCCCGGCTTGGTTTCTCGGGCAAGGAGTGCGCGCGGTTAGATTTCTTTGAGCGAGTCCGCCAGCATGCCGGTTAGACGCATTGCGCTGATTACCAATGGGTACCCCGACATCTACGCGCGGGAGCGGTCGTTCATCCTGCCCGAACTCAAGGCGCTGCTGGCGTATGGCCACCAGGTGACGCTCGTCCCCGTGCGCGAGGTGACCGAGGTCGATCCGGATTTGCCCGACGGGGTCGCGGTGGAACGCCAGCTTGCGCATCTGTACCGCCCTTGGCAATTGCCCGCTACCGTTTTGTGGATGATGTTTCGCGGTTATTTCTGGCGCGAAGCCTGGCAGTGCCTGGGACGCGGCCGGCTGCGTTATCTGGGGCATTTCTTCAAGGAAAGCGTGCGGGCGACCAACACGCTGCGCATGCAGTCGGCATTGCGCGACTACGACGTGCTGTACACATACTGGTTCAAAGGGGAGTCGACCGGCATATCGCTGATGCCGGGAACGCACGCGCGGCGGCTGACCCGCGCGCATGGCTACGACTTGTACGAGGACCGTCCCAATAACGAGGGATATATTCCCTATCGTGAAATGACGCTGCCGCGGCTGGACCGGGTCGTGGTGCTGTCCGAGGAGGCGCGTGCCTATCTGGAGCAGCGCTACCCGGCCTCGGTGGGTCGCACGGTGGTTTCTCCGCTGGGCGTCGCGCACGAATCGGACGAGAACCCCGGCCCGGAAGCGGACCGCATCGTGCTGGTGTCCTGCTCGTACCCCACGCCGAACAAACGCCTGCCCTTGATCGGCCAGTTGGCGGCGGCGGTGGCCTGCGCTCGGCCTTCAGTCAAGGTGGTCTGGATGCATTTCGGCTGCCGGCGCGAAGAGGCGGGCTTGCCCGTGGATTTTGCAGGCCCCCCCAATCTGTCGGTGCAGTTTGCCGGCGAGGCCCCCAACGAGCATATCCGCCGCTGGTACGCCACCCGGCCGGTCAGCTTCTTCGTGAATCTGAGCCAGTCCGAGGGGCAGCCGGTTTCGATCATGGAGGCGATGGCGTTCGGCATTCCCGTCATGGCCACGGGCGTGGGGGGCATACCTGAAATGCTGCGCCATGGGGGCGGCATGACGTTGCCCGAGCAACCCGATGTGAATGCCGTTGCGCGCGAGATGCTGAGCCTGCTGGATGATCCGTCGCGCTACCAGGCGATGCGCGAGGCGGCCCGCGAAACCCAACTGGCCTATTTCAATACCAGCGCCAACCACCGGACGCTGGCCGACCTGATCGGCGAGTTCTAGAACCTTGCGCGGGCTGGCTAGGCGTACGTCACCGACGCATATTCCCGTACGATCTGGCCCAGCAATTCCGCCGCTTGCCGCGGGCTGCACATTTGCAGCGAACGATCGAGCATGCGCAATTGCTCCATGAGGGTTTCGTACGGAAGGCTGTATTCCGTGGCGCGCATGATGCGGGGATGCAGGGTTTCACGGGAGTCTTCCCCGATCAGCAGTTCTTCGTACAGTTTTTCCCCGGGCCGCAGTCCCGTGATGCGAATTTCGATATCGCCATCCGGCTGGTCCGAGTTCTTTACCGTCAGTCCGTACAGGCGCACCATGCGCTCGGCCAGTTCGCGGATCAATACCGGTTCGCCCATGTCCAGCACGAAGACCGAGCCGGATTCGCCCATGGCACCGGCCTGCAGTACCAGTTGCGCGGCTTCGGGTATGGTCATGAAGTAGCGCGTGATCTCGGGATGCGTGAGCGTGATCGGCCCGCCTTCGAGGATCTGGCGCCGGAACAGCGGAACGACGCTGCCGGAGCTGCCCAGCACGTTGCCAAAGCGCACCATCGAGAAGCGGGTCTTGTCCTGGATCTGCGCGTGCGCCTGCAGGATCAGCTCGGCCAGGCGCTTGGAGGCGCCCATGACATTGGTGGGGCGCACGGCCTTGTCGGTGGAGATCAGGACGAAATCGAGCACGCCCGCCTGGATGGCGGTCTCGGCCATGTTGAGCGTGCCGAAGGCATTGGTGCGTATGCCCTCGGAGACATTGTGCTCGACGATGGGCACGTGCTTGTACGCGGCGGCGTGATAAATGGTCTGTACGCCGTGCTCCTGCAACTGGGCCAGGCAGTGGGCGGCGTCGCGCACCGACCCCAGCACGCCGGCAATTTCGATGTTGCGCTCGCCGATGCGCTGGCGCAGATCCTGCTCGATGGCGTAGAGCGCCGGTTCGGCGATCTCGAAGAGCACCAGCTTGCGGGGGCGCAAGGCCAGGATCTGGCGGCACAGTTCGGAACCAATGGAGCCGCCGGCGCCCGTGACCATGACGACCCGGTCGGTGACGCAGCGGCCCAACAGCGTATCGATGGGCGCGACCGGATCGCGTCCGAGCAGATCCTCCACCTGCACGTCACGCAGGCGCACGCCATTGGTGGGGTCGATGAGTTCGCGCATGCTCGGCACCAGTCGGATGCGCAGGCGGTATGGTTCGGCGGCTTCGACGATGCTGCGGATCTGCTTGGGCGGCGCCGAAGGCATCGCGATCAGCAGCTGCCGGATGTTGTGGCGGTCGATCAGCTTGGGCAGTTGCTCGGGCGGGTAGACCCGCAGGCCGTTGACGACCAGGCGGTGTTTACGCTTGTCGTCGTCGAGCATGGCGACGGGACGGTAATGCGGCCCCGCGCGCAGCGCCATGGCCAGTTGCGACCCGGCCCCGCCCGCGCCGTAGATCAGCACCGGCGTGCGCGGATCGGCCATGTGATGGTCGGCGGGGAACAGCAGTTTGCGGGCAATCAGCCGTACGCCGATCAGGCCCACCAGGGCGAGCGCGGCATACAGGACCAGTACGCCGCGCGAGATGGTAGCCAGCTGCAGGAAGGTGTTCCCGGCGGTCACGACCATGACCGATACCACTATTCCCCCCAGGATGGCGGCCAGCACCCGCTCGCTCATGTAGCGCAGGATATAGAGGTAGACGCCGAACGCCGCCAGGGCCGCAATGCCGCCCGCGCAGGCCAGCAGGGACAGGAACAGATACTGGTCGGTCAGGAAGAACAGCTCGAAACGCAGCCATAGCGCCAGGTGGAAAGCGCCCAGCAGGATTACGGCATCCAGCACGATCGCCAGCATCTGCTTGAACGGTCGCGGCAAGTCGACGAAGAGGCGCCGGATGGCATAGGGGAGAGTCATGACTGCGACGGACGATGCGAAAAAGGGTAGGCAAGCAGTTTGCGGATTTTACTGACTGGCGTGCTGCGGAAATGCGGCTGGACGGGACGGGGCGCCATTTTTCTGTGGCAAGACGGCCACGCATACGCCGACCAGAAACCAGAAGGGCTGCAGATAAATCATGGAACTCGGGGCCATGCCGGCGATCGCCGCGGTTATCAGGCAGATGCGTCCGGTACTGTCCGAGCGCACCAACAGCCAGCCGAGGAATGCCACCCACAGCAAGCCCAGATGAAAGAACATTTCGAGCCAAAAGAAATGCGGCGATGCCCATTGGGCGTCCGTCGCCGGCCACATCAGGTTCAATTGTCCCAGCCCCAGGCCGAATGCCCATTGCCACCAGGGCATGTCGCGGATCTGCGCATACATGTCCAGCAATAGCTGGACCCGATAAGCGGTCGAGTGGTCGCCGTTATTGGCAATCACTCCGATCTCGTCCACGGGAGGCATATCCTCGCCGGCCTGCGCGGATTGGATGGTCTCGTCGGCGGCCGCGGTGGATGCCGGCGTCAGTACGGCGCCAGCCCCGACCTGGGCCCGGGGCGCCAGGGACGGGAGGGTGCCGAACTGGAAGTTGCCATGATGCAGCACCAGGGCGGCGGCCGAGGTCGCAAGCAGCGCGCCGGCCAGCAGCGCCCGGTTGCCGTGCTTCAGGCGCCGCGCGTAGCCCAGCAGATACAGCAGCCCCAGCACGCTTGCGGCCAGCAAGATGGTGCGGCGGTTCATGGCCAGGGCATAGAACCAACAGGTGAGGTACAGGGGGAACGACAGCTTGCGCTTGATCAGGAGCCAGATGAGATTGGCGAAGACCAGGGCCGTGGCCATGTCATTGATGTTGTACCAGACGCCGCCGGTCAGGGGGTAGCTCATCCGGAAGCGGCCCGAGCCGGTCCAGGCGTCGTAGATCGGCATGGCGGCTGTGATCAGCCAGTAGAGGACAATGGGGTACAAGCCTTCGGCAAAATCCACGCGGCGGCGGACCAGCGCGTCGGCCAGCACGGTGTAGCAGACGCCTGTCAGCAGGAAGGCCAGAAAACGCAGATAACGGTCCGTATGCTCTACCCACAGCAACTGGATCAGCAGGACCGCCGCGGTCGCTGCCAGCCAGCGGGTCAGGGCACTATCCAGGACAGCACGGCGCCATTGCCGGTCCAGCGCGATCAGAGCCAGGATCAGCGCGGCGCCGAAATGAAAGGGCCGCAGCGGGTCCAGCACATAGATGGAAGAGCCGGAAAAACCCAGTGCGACGGCGCACAAGGCCAGTGGCGTGGATATGTTCGGCCAAGCCAGGGCTCGGGTCGGCGCGCTAGACAAAGCCAATGCAAACTTCGAAGAAAAGAGCGGGCGCCAGCAAACCGATTGCGATCAACCGGCCATTCAGCATGGCCTGGATCGCATGATAGACGTCGTGGGTCGGACGCGCGTCCACGATGCCGGCAATGCGGGGCTCCAGGACAAATGTGAGCAGGACGGTCGCAACGCCGTTGATCAATCCTGACAGTTGCGAAATCGTACTTCGATACTCGTGAAACACCAGCGCGAAAAAGTATGAAAGTAATACGCCCAGGCAATAGCAAAGGAAAACGATTGCGGCCAGCAGGGCGATGCGTTTTTTCGGCAGGCTGGCCGGCGCCTCCAGGGCGGTCCGGATTTCTTCAACGCGCAGTGGCGGCTGCCCCGCGCGCTTGCGCACGGCATTGGTGAGCAGCGCGATCCAGGAGTAGCGCAGCCAGTAACCCAGCAGGGACAGCAGCGCCGCGCCAAACATGGCTGCCAGCCCCATCTGGAGATAGAGCGAGGTCGGGACCTGCTTGTCGACCAGGAAGCCCAGCAGCGGCATCAGGGCCAGGTAGAAGAAGCGGGTGACCGTGGTGGTGGCGTTCTGGATGGCATAGCCGGTGACGGGCTTGCCCGCCATGCGCCCCGCGACGCGCGCGTAGTAGCTCAGATACTCGAGCAGATGGATGATCGAATAGCTGGCGATGACCAGCAGGGGTAGCAGGGTCATCATACGGAGGCGGGCTGGGTCGCACGATAAAGCCTGGCTGTTTCGGTGTAGGCGTCCAGCATCATATCCAGGCTTTTGCTCCAGGTGTATTCGCTGAGCACGCGGGCCCGCCCGGCGGCACCCAGGCGTTGACGCAACTCCGGGTTCAGGACCAGCTCCTGCAGCCTGTCGGCCGCGGCATGGGCGTCTTCACGCGCCACGATGTAGCCCGTCTTGCCGTCGACCACGACCTCGGCCGGGCCATCGGCATTGGACACCACGACCGGCAGGGCGCACGAGCAGGCTTCCAGGATGGCGACGCCGAAGCTGTCCATGCGGCTCAAGGCCACGTACACGTCCAGGGCGCGCAAGGCTTCGGGCACCTCGGCGTGCGGGATGCGTCCCTTGAATTCCACCTGGTTCGCGATATGGGCGGCCTGGGCCTGCGCGCGCAGGCGCTGGAGCTGGCTTCCCGCGCCATAGATGCGCAACACCAGGCGCTCGGCCATCCCGGGCTGGCTGGCTGCCAGGGCCTGCCTGAGCAGCGCAAAGGCCTGGATCAGCGTGTCGATGCCGTAGTGGGTTTCCAGCGCCTTGACCGTGCCTATGACGATGGGGCCGTCCGCGGCCGGCGCCTGGACGGATTGGGCCGGTTGGGACAGCGCTTCGTCGATGCCGAACGGCGTAACGAAGATCGGGCGCCGCGTCAGGCCGCGCATTTCGCGCTGCATGGCGTGGCTGGTGGCCGCCAGGGCCGTCGCATGGTCGAGATTGCGCTGCAGCAATGCCTTGTGCCAGGTACTGGAGTTCGGAAACTCGTAAATGTCGCTGCCCCACGCTGACAGCAGGACGGGGGAGAAACGGGCGCGGCGCGCCAACAGGCCGTAGCCGGTCGCATAGTGAACGTTGAGCAGATCCGGGTCGATGCGTTTGAGCAGTGCCCGCAGGCGAGGCGCGGCCAGGAAGTAACCCAGCGGAGCGCGCCAGGGAAGTCGATACTGGACGATGCGCTCGTCGTACAGCGAGAGATCGGGCGTTTCCAGCGAAAGCAGGTGTACCTGCAGGCCGCGCAGGGCCAATCCGTTTGCCCAGCGGATGGTATGGATGCTACGTGCCGGTCCCAGCAAGGCTACCCTGGCAGGCGTGCGTTGCGCGAAGTCTGGCGACTGGCGAGAGGGTACGTTACTTAGCAAGATAAATCATCGAACCATCGCGGATGCGCGCGACCGGGCGCATCCTGGGGACAGTCGGATGGCGGGAAAGCCGCGGCATTGGTGCGCAAAGGCGCGACACTGCCGGGGCGCGCCATTGAGTGCGAGTCAAATTAACACAATCTCCAATGAGCGGCGTGTCTTACCCGTGGAGTAAGAGTATCAAATAGTTTCCGATTATCTGGCAACGGCCAGCAGGGTATGGGCAATGATTTTCAGGTCACCCAAAAATGTCCGTGTTTGGACATATTCGGCCTGGATACGCAATTTTTCCGGAAGAATGATTTCGCGGTATGTACGTTCGGGGTCGCTCGATTGTCCCAGGATCTCGTTTTCGTTGCGAAAGCGTATCGACGCGGGATCGGTGATTCCGGGGCGCACCGAAAGGATCAGGTTGCGCAACGCGTCCGGATACAGGACCACATAGCGGGGCACTTCGGGGCGCGGGCCGACCAGGCTCATGCTGCCGGTAAAGACGTCGATCAATTGGACCAGCTCGTCCAGTTTCCACTTGCGGATCCATTTCCCGACACGGGTTATGCGAGGGTCGGCGCCCACCGTGATCTGCCCCGCCTGCGGGTCCTGCCGCACGCTCATGCTGCGCAGCTTGTGGATGCGAAATGGCACGCCGCCCTTGCCGACGCGTTCCTGGCGGAAAAACACCGGTCCCGGGCTGTCCAGCTTGATGGCGATGGCGATCAGGGCGAGCAGCGGCAGTAGCGCCAGCAGCCCCAGCCCCGAGCAAACGACGTCAAACAGCCGTTTGATCATGGGTGCAGCAGTTGCCGTACCGATGCGATGACGCGCTGTACATCGGCATCGGTCATGCGCGAGTAGATCGGCAGGCTGGCCATGCCTTCGAATGCGGCCTGGGAATGGGGGTACATGTCAGGCGTCAGGCCATATCGGTCGCGCCAATAGGGCTGCAGGTGCAACGGCACGTAGTGCACGCTGCAGCCGATGCCGTTCTCGGTCATGCGCACGATGAAGTCGTCGCGCTTGAGCGGCGCCTGCGGATGGATGCGGATGGCGTACAGGTGCCAGGAATGCTCGTCGTCGTCGCGGTGGGCCGCGCGTTCGACGCCCGGCGTGCGGCCAGGGCTGGGGGGCAGTGTCAGCGGCAGATCGGCGAAGGCCTGGTCATAGGCCGCGGCGATCTGTGCGCGCCGGTCGCGCATTTGCTGCACGCGTTGCAACTGGACGCGGCCCATCGCGGCGGCCGTGTCGGTCATGTTGTACTTGAAGCCGGGGGCGACGATTTCGTAGTACCACGCCGGCTTCTTCGAGGTGAAGCGATCGAAGGCGTCGCGGTCGATGCCATGCAGCCGCATGACACGGCAGCGCTTGGCGAGGGCGGGGTCGCGCGTGACCACCATGCCCCCTTCGCCGGTGGCCAGCGTCTTGGTGGCGTAAAAGCTGTAGACGGTCAGGTCGCTTTCCAGGCTGCCGATACGCCGGCCTTGCCAGGAGGCGGGCAGCGCGTGGGCGGCGTCCTCGATGACTTTCAGGCCGTGCTTGCGGGCGATCTCCAGGATGCTGTCCATGTCGCAGGACAGGCCGCCGTAGTGCACCGGCACGATTGCGCGGGTGCGCGGCGTGATGGCGCGTTCGATGGCGGCGGGCGAGATGCACAGCGTGGCCGGGTCGATATCGACCAGGACCGGTTCGGCGCCCAGGTAGCGGGCGACTTCGGCGCTGGCGGTGAATGTGTGGGTGGTGGTGATGACTTCGTCGCCCGGGCCGACCCCTATGGCTTCCAGGGCCAGGTGCAGGCCGGCGGTGGCCGAATTGACGGCCACGGCCTCCACGTCGGCGCCCATGTAGGCCGCGAATTCGCGTTCGAACTCGCGGGCGTTGGGGCCGGTGGTCAGCCAGCCCGAACGCATGGATTCGGTGACCGCTTGGATTTCGGCCTCGCCGATATCGGGCAGGGCAAAGGGCAGGAAGTCGCTCATGGTGCTGGATCGCTGTAGAAGTGAGAGGCGCGCCGCCGGCGGCACCGGCCAATTCTCGCAGATTAGCGCGAGGCTGCGCGCCGTGGCGTGACAGATTGCACGGCGTCGAGGAATTGCTGCGCCAGCACCGGGTAGTCGTGGCGGGCGAGTACGTAGTCACGGCCGCGCCGGCCCATGGCCTGGCGCTCGGCGGCGGGCAGGGCGCGCAGGCCGTGCAGGGCCGCGGCCAGGGCGGCCGGATCTTCCGCCGGCACGGACACGCCGCAACGGGCGTCGGCCACGATATCGTTGCCGCTTTCGATCGATTGCACTACCGGGCAGGCCGACAGCATGTAGTCGAACAGCTTGTTGGGGCTGACGCCGAACTGGAACAGCGGGCTGCGCCTCAGGCCGATATAGGCCGCGTCGATGTCGGCCATCACGGCCTGCACGGCGGGGCGAGGCACCGGATCGGCGAAGGCGATGTGGCGCAGGCCGAGCTGGCCGGCCAGGCGCTTGAGCTCCGGTTTGTCGGGGCCATCGCCCAGCAGCAAGAGGCCGATGGGTTGGTCGCGCAGCCGCGCCATCGCCTGCAACAGCATGTCCAGCGCATTGGCGTGGCCGTGCGTGCCGGCGTAGGCAAGCACGAAATCGCATTGTTCGCGCAATTGGCGGATCTGCGCGCGTACCCGCAGATAGTCGGGGTTATCGAAGTCGGGCGAACTGTATTCCGTTACCGGCACGCCGTTGGGCACGTGCGCATACCGCCGCGGGTCCAGCCCGCGCTCGCGCATGTAGGGCAGGGCGCATGGCAGCATGGAAACGGTCAGGTCGGCGTGCCGGTACGCGTAGTCTTCCGCGTATTGCATCGACGCGATCATCGGATGCCAGGCCTTGAAGCCGCCCAGCAGCCTGGGCGTCAGCGGCCACAGGTCGTGCACTTCGAACACCAGGCGGGCGCCGGTCTGGCGGGCCAGGCGTGCCGCGGGCAGGACGTCGTAGGGATGCGTGGACGAGGCAATGACGATATCCGGCCGCCAGCCGCCAAGGTCGCGGCGCAGCCCATACAGGCGCGCGCTGAACTGCAGCATATTGAGCAGGCGGCGCGCGCCGTTGCCTTGGTACGGCAACGTGGCATACCAGAGATACTCGATGCCATCGACGTTCTCGCGCGTCAGCCGGCCGCCTGCCTGGGGGGCGCGCGCCCGGATGTGCGAGATCGTGCTGGCCGCCACTTTTACCTGATGCCCATGCCCGATCCATTCGCGGCCGAAGTAATACGGCCGGAACTCCATGCCATAGCGGGGCGAGCCTGCGTAATGGTTGATCAGCAGGATGTTCATGGCGGTGCGTGTACTACGGTGGATCAGTGGGCGGCCAGGGCGTCCACGATGCGCCGTGCGGCCTGGCCGTCGCCGTAGGGCTGCACGTCGCGCGGCTGTTCGCGCAACGCGTCCTGGACGGCTTGCGCGACAACGGCGCTGGACACCGGCGGCGCCAGGCGATTCCAGCCGGCGTCGACCAGCTCGGTCCATTCGGTTTCGTCGCGCAGCGTGACGCAGGGGATGCGATGGAAAAACGCTTCCTTCTGCACGCCGCCGGAGTCGGTGGCGATGAGGGCGGCGTATTTCTCCAGCTGCACCATGTCCAGGTAGCCGACCGGTTCGAGCAAGGTGACGGTGGACGCCAGCTCGTCGAGCAGTCCCAGGCGGGCCAGGATGCCCCGCGTGCGCGGGTGCAGCGGCCAGACGACCTGGCGCTCGGCGGCCAACGCCTGCAGCGCGCGCACGATGGTCGTCAGGCGTTGCGCGTCGTCGGTATTTTCCGCGCGATGGATCGTGGCCAGCACATAGCCGCCCGGCTTCAGGCCATGGGCCGCCAGGGCCCGGCCTTCGGCGGTGACCCGCGCGCCGTGGTGCAGCGCGACGTCGTACATGACATCGCCGACCTGCACGACCTTCTCGCCCGACTGGCCTTCGGCGGCCAGGTGGCGCGTGGCGCTGTCGGTAGGCGTGAACAGCCAGCGCGAAATGCGGTCGGTCAGGATGCGGTTCACTTCCTCGGGCATGCGCAGGTTGAACGAACGCAGGCCGGCCTCCACGTGGGCGACCGGAATATGCAGCTTGACCGCCGCCAGCGCGCCGGCCAGGGTCGAATTGGTGTCGCCGTAGACCAGCACCACGTCCGGCTTTTCCGCCTGCATCACCTGTTCGAGCGCGACCAGCATGCGGCCGGTCATGTCGCCGTGGCCGCCGCCGTGGATGTCGAGCTGGTGGGTGGGCGTCTGCATGCCCAGTTCGTCGAAGAAGACGTCGGACATGTTGGCGTCGAAATGCTGGCCCGTGTGGACCACGACTTCCGTCAGTTCCGGGTGCTGGGCAATGGCGGCGGAGACGACGCTCGCCTTGATGAATTGCGGGCGAGCGCCCAGTACGGTCAGTATCTTCTTCGGCATGACGAAATCAGTTCAGGGCCTGGCGCAACGCGGCGACGATCTTGTCCTGGGTGGCTTCGTCCAGATCCGGGTGCATCGGCAGGCTCATGACGCGCGCGGCCAGGTCGTCGGAAACCGGCGTGGCGCCGGCGCCCTCGGCGTATTGCTCATAGGCCGGCTGCGCGTGGATGGGGCGCGGATAGTGCACGGCGGTGGGAATGCCGGCCTCCTTCAGCTGGGCGATGACGGCTTCGCGGTTGGGCACCATGACGGTGAACTGGGCCCAGACGCTGTCGCGGTCGGGGCGCACGGTTACGGTACATGCGCCGCCGGGCAAATCGGCCAGCAGTTGCTGGTAGCGCGCGCCGATCTTGATGCGTTGGGCGATTTCCCAATCGAAACGCTCCAGCTTGCCCAGCACCACGGCGCATTGCAGCGTGTCCATGCGGCCGCCCACGCCGATGCGGGTGTGGTAGTAGCGGCCCGATTGGCCGTGCACGCGGATTTCGCGCATGGCTTGCGCCAGCTCGTCGTCGTTGGTGAACAGCGCGCCGCCGTCGCCGTAGCAGCCCAGCGGCTTGCTCGGGAAGAAGCTGGTGCAGCCGATGGTCGACAGGTTGCAGCTCTTGCGGCCCTTGTAGGTGGCGCCGAAGCTCTGCGCGGCGTCTTCGATGACCGGCAGGCCGTGCCTGGCCGCGACGGCGTTGACTTCGTCCATGTCGCCGCATTGGCCGTACAGCGACACCGGGATGATGGCCTTGGTGCGCGGGGTGATCTTCGCTTCGATCTCGGACACCTTGATGTTGCAGGTATCCGGTTCGACGTCGACGAACACGGGCTTGGCGCCCAGCAGCGCGATGACTTCAGCGGTGGCCACGAAGGTGAACGAGGTGGTGATGACTTCGTCGCCGGCCTTCACGCCCAGCGCCATCAGCGAGATCAGCAGCGCCTCGGTGCCCGAGGCCACGGTGATGCAGTGCTTGGCGCCGGTGTAGGCGCACAAGGCGGCCTCCAGTTCCTTGACTTCCGGGCCCATGATGAACTGGCCGTGGTCCAGCACGGCCTGGATGCGCGGGTTGATGGTGTCGCGCAGCGCTTGGTATTGGGTTTTCAGGTCAATGAATTGCATGTCTCACTCGCCCAGTCGGCAGACGCCGTTTTCCAGGATATAAAGGTCGCCCGTATGGGGGCAGCGCGCCTGGCCGTTGCCGGCCAGGGGCAGGTCGAGCTGTTCGCCGTGGCGGCTCATCCAGCCGATCTGGCGCGCCGGCACACCGACCACCAGTGCGAAATCGGGGACGTCCTTGTTGACGACCGCGCCGGCGCCGACAAAGGCGTAGCGGCCCACTGTCGCGCCGCAGACGATGGTGCAGTTGGCGCCCAGCGTGGCGCCCTGGCGCACCAGCGTGTCGCGGTATTCGTTCTTGCGTTCGATGGCCGCGCGCGGGTTGTAGACGTTGGTGAACACCATGCTCGGACCGCAGAACACGTCGTCCTCCAGGAAAACGTTGTCGTACACCGACACGTTGTTCTGGATTTTCACGCGGTCGCCGATCCGCACACGGTTGCCGACGAAGACGTTCTGCCCCAGCGAGCAGCCTGCGCCGATCTCGGCGCCGCCGCAGATGTGGACCCAGTGCCAGATGCGGCTGTTGGCGCCGATGCGGGCGCCTTCATCGACAATGGCGGTCGGATGGATGGTGGTCATGCGTCAGTCCAGCGGCAGGGGGATGCGCACGCCGTCGCGCGCGGAGCGGTAGATGGCGGTCAGCAGGGCCAGCGATTGCAGGCCTTCGCGGCCGTCGGTTTCGGGTTCGCAGTCGCCGCGCAGGCAATTGATGACATTGTCGTAGTACAGCGGGTGCCCGAAACCGTAGACCGACGTGGTTTCGTAATTGGCTTCGCGGATCTTGTCGTCATCCGGATGCGGTTCGGCAAACTTCCATTCGTCGATGCGGTTGACCGCAACGCCGCCCACGCGAACCGTCCCCTTTTCACCGAGAATGGTGATGGAGCCTTCCAGGTTCTGCGGATAGGTCAGCATGGTGACGTTGATCGAGCCCATCGCGCCGTGGCGCCAGCGCAGCGCCGCCACGCCGGTGTCCTCGGCTTCGATGCGGCGCGCCAGCGTGGCCGTGTAGGCGTAGACGCTTTCGACCGGGCCGACCAGCCAGTCCAGCAGGTCCACGTAGTGGCTGGCCTGGTTCATGAATGCGCCGCCGTCCCATTCCCACTTGCCGCGCCAGCGGGCGGCGTCGTAATACTCCTGCGGCCGGGTCCAGAAGACGTTGACCGTCACCATGTAGATACGGCCGAAGCGGCCCTGCTCGATGGCCTTCTTGACCAGTTGCAGGGTGGCGTTGCGGCGGTTCTGCTTGACCACGAACAGGCGCACCCCGGCTTCGTCACAGGCCTTGACCATGCGCTTGCCGTCTTCCCAGCGGGTAGCCATGGGCTTCTCGCTGACCACGTGGCGACCGGCCTGGGCCACTTCGATGGCTTGCCAGGGGTGCAGGCCGGACGGGGTGGCCAGCACCAGCGCGTCGGCATTGCCTTGCGCCAGCATGTCGCTGAGCGAGGAGAACGGCCGCGCCCCGGTGGCCGCCTCGGCAGCCTGCAGCGCCTCGGGGTTGGTATCGCAGATTTCGACCAGCTCGGCGCGGTCGCCGTGCTGCGCGATCGCGCCGATATGGTTCTTGGAAATGCGGCCGCAACCAACTAAGCCGAAACGGATTTTTCGATCGGTGATGGGAAGTGAGCTCATGAACGCCGAGGGATTGAGGTAAATTGCCGAAATTCTTCTTATGCCGCCCCGGACAGCAGCGGGCGAAAATAAGCGGCAATAATACCGCGAATCCCGTAGGGATTTTCCTGACAAATCTCGTTGGTTATTGATGCCAAATCGTATTCTCATCGTTCGCACCTCGTCGCTTGGCGATTTGGTGCATATGCTGCCTGCTATTTCCGATATCGCCCGATACGTTCCCGATACCCAGATTGACTGGGTTGCGGAAGAGGCTTTTGCCGATATCCCGAGATGGCATCCGGCGGTCAATGAGGTGATCAAGGTGGCACACCGGCGCTGGCGCAAGGCCTGGTGGTCCGAGCCGGTGCGCCAGGAACGCCGCGCGCTGGCCGAGCGCCTGCGCTCGGTGTCCTACGATGTCGTGCTGGATATGCAGGGGCTGCTGAAATCGGCCTGGCTGGTGCGGCAGACCCGCGGGGTGCGCCACGGCCTGGACTGGCGCTCCGCGCGCGAACCGTTGGCGTCGCTGTTTTACAACGTCCGGCACCGGGTGGAGTTCTGGCAGCCGGCCGTGGTGCGCCAGCGCAAGCTGGCCGCGTTGACCTTTGGCTACAACTACGCGGGATCGCCCGACTTCGGATTGCAGGCATTCGGCCGGGCCGCGCAGGCCGACGATGCGCCGGCCGATCCGGGCCGCCGCATGCTGCACCTGGCGGCCGACCGGGGTTATGCGGTGATCATGCCGTCGGCCAGCCGCGACGACAAACTGTGGCCCGAGGACGATTGGCGCGCCGTATTCCGGCGGCTGCAGGATGCCGGCTGCGCCCTGCGCCTGCTGGCCGGCAACGAGCAGGAGGCCGAGCGCGCCCGCGTGCTGGTTGCCGGCATGGAGGGCGTGGAAGTGCTGCCGCGCATGGATTTGACGTCGGTGGCGCAGGTGCTGGCCGGCGCCCGCCTGATGGTGGGGCTGGACAGCGGCCTGACGCATCTGTCGGCGGCGCTGGGCCGTCCGACCATCGGCATCTATCGTGCCTCGACGCCGGTGCGTACGCCGCTGGTGGGGCCCAGCTATACGGCCAGCCTGGGCGACCGTGGCGCCTCGCCATCGCGCGAGGCCGTGCTGGCCTCGGTCGAGCAGGCCCTGGCGGCGGCCTGACATGGGCCGCGGCGTCTATACCCTGGCGTTGCGGGGCCTGGCGCCGTTGATCTGGCTATGGATGTGGCGCCGCGCGCGGCGCGCGGGCGGCCAGTGGGAGTTGTTCGCGCCGGCCCGCTTCGGTCGCGCCGGCGCGCGCGCGCCCGCGCCGCTGGCCGCGCCGGTCTGGGTGCATGCGGTCAGCCTGGGCGAGACGCGCGCGGCGCAGCCGCTGGTCCAGGCCCTGCTGGAGCGTGGCCTGCCCGTCCTGTTGACCCATACCACCGCCACCGGCCGGGCCGAGGGCGAGCGCCTGTTCGGCGCGGCGATCGGACGCGGGCAATTGCAGCAAGCCTGGCTGCCCTACGATTTTCCTGGCGCGACGCGGCGCTTCCTGGCGCGCCATGCGCCCCGCTGCGGTTTGCTGATAGAGCGGGAAGTCTGGCCCAATCTGCTGGCGGCGGCGCGCGCGCAGGGGGTGCCGATGGCGCTGGTCAGCGCGCGCTTTTCCGCTTCGTCGCTGCGCCAGGCCGGCTGGCTGGGCCAGGCGCTGCGTGAGGCCCTGGCGGGCCTGGGGCGGGTGCTGGCGCAGACCGACGAGGATGGCGCGCGCCTGTGCCAGGCTGGTGCGAATGCCTACACGGTGACCGGCAGCCTGAAGTTCGACGTGGCGCTGCCCGAGGCGCAATTGCGGGTCGGACACGCCTGGGCCGGGGCGACGGGCCGGCCCGTGATTGCGCTGGCGAGCACGCGCGAGGGCGAGGATGCCATGTTCATCGAGGCGATCGGCGCCGTGCAGGCGCATCGCGCCGCCACGCCGCGGCCGCTGATCCTGCTGATTCCTCGCCATCCCCAGCGTTTCGACGAGGCGGCCGCCCAGTTGCAGGCGGCCGGCCTGGCCTATGCGCGGCGCTCGGCCGGCTCGGGCGAGCCCGGACCGCATATCGACGTACTGCTGGGCGATACCCTGGGCGAGATGCCGTTCTACTACGCGGCCGCCGATGTTGCCATCGTGGGGGGCAGCTTCGCCAGGCTGGGCGGGCAGAACCTGATCGAAGCCTGCGCGGCCGGCACGCCGGTCATCGTCGGCCCGCATACGTTCAATTTCAAGGATGCCGCCCGGGACGCCATTGCGGCGGGGGCGGCGCTGCGTGCGCCCGACGCGCGCACCGCGCTCGATTGGGCGCTGCAGCTGCTGGCCGAGCCGGCACGCCGGCAGGCCATGAGCGAGGCCGCGCGCGCCTGGACCGCCGCGCATGCCGGCGCCACGCGGCGCACGCTGGACGCGCTGGAGGATTGGCTGGCGCCGCGGTGACCTGGCGTAGCGCGGCCTTGTGGCGCTATGACGGATTCGCCTGCAATGGCGCCGGCTTGGCCATCAGGGGGACCGATTCCCGGTAAATCACGTGTTCGGGCCGTACGGCTCCCAGCCGGTACGCGCCGCGGACATTCCGGCGGAAGATTTCCAGGCTTTCGTCGGTCGATTGGAAGAAGTCGTAGATATCGTAAGTACTGACCAGCTTGCCGGCCAGGATGTCGTCGATGCTGGCGAACGTGATCATCGCGGACGTGCCGTCGAGGACCATCCGGGCCGTCTTGCTTTGGTAGTACACCAAGGCATGATTGCCGATATGTCCGCCATCGAGGCCGACCTTCTCGATGACTTCGGCGTCGGGAACGTACCGGGCTATCAGCGCGGCGGTCATGATGCTGTGCTGGGAACAGTTCAGCGTCTTGGCGGCCAGGATTTCCGCTGGCGTGGAGGCCGTGGACGAACCGTATGGCGCCAGCCGGTTGACGACGACGGCGATGAACGCGGCCAGCAGATCTCCTTCGCTCATGCCTTTGCGCGCGACCGGGAGTTTGGCGGCAAAACTGGATTTGCACTCGGCAAACGCGCCGCGTACGTCGCCGCCGGCGTCGCGGATTTGTTCGACCGCCTTGTCCAGACAGGGAGAGGAGAGGCGGCCTGGTCCGTATCCGAAGCGAAATTCCTCGAAATTCGTGACCTTGCTGGCAAATTCGTGCAGCAGCGCGCGCTCCCTGGCGTCGACGATCTGGGCAGCGGTCTGGCGGCGGGCATCGATTTTCTTCGACAGATAGATAACGGCCGTACTGGTCACCGCCGATACGGTACAGACCAGTAGGGTTTGGGTAACCAGCTGCTTGATTTTCATTGATTTTGCCCGTCCCCTGCCCGTTGGATCAGGAAATACTCCGTCCAATCACCGTGCGATAGGGAAATTTCTCGAAGAATTATAGACAGGGGCTGCGGCCGAGTTCTGGCGAGCGCCAGGCCTGGCGCTGTTGGAGAGCCCTCAATGGGGGCGGGAGGGGCTCGAACCGGTCAGGGCCGCAGCACCTTGACCTGGTCGGCCTTCATTTCCTGGTTCAGGCGAGCGGCGTCGCGCCCTTCGTCGGCGGGACGCAGGCCCAGCCAGCCCTGGCCCAGCGCATAGACCCACAGGTTGGCCGCGACGATCAGGAGGAACAGGATGCGCATGGGAAATCCGCCGGGTGTGGGGGGGCAGGCCGTTGGCGCGCCGTGCGCGGCGAGCGCCGCCAGGCCGTCGAGCACGGGGCTGTCGAGGTAGGTGGGCCGCGGCGTGGCGCCGAAGGCGGCGCCGGTGACCGCCAGCAGGCGCTCGGCTTCCTGCCGCACTTCGGGCCACCCGCCGCCGGCGACATAGATCTCCGGCGCCTGGCCGTAGCGTTGGCGGCCGGCCAGCCATTGCCGCACGATCGCGCCGGCCTGGGCGGCGGCGATGCCGCTGGCGATGGCCTGATGGGTGTCGATGGGGTAGTCGGCCACCAGGCCGTCGGCCAGGGGCAGGTGGGCGGTGCCGTGGGCCAGCGCGCCGCGCATCATGGCGGGGCCGGGCAGGATCAGCCCGCCGGGAAAGACATTGTCGGGCCCGATGGTGTCCAGCGTGGTGGCCGTGCCGAAACTGGCCACCAGCAGCGGCGGGTGCACGGACGGCTGGCGCGCCAGCACGCCCACCATGCACGCCCAGCGGTCGGCGCCCAGTTGGTCGGGATTGCGATAGCCGTTGCGCAGCCCCATGACCAGGGGCTGGGCCCGCAGCCACCGGATGTCGCAACCGCCCGCGCGCAGCGTGGCGGCAATGGCTTGGCCGCGGGCAAGCCCGGCGACGTTCACGCCCAGCGCCCGTTGCGGGCGCCTGGGCAAGGCGGCCAGCCAGCGGCCCAGCGCGTCCAGGTCGAGATTGTCGAAGGCGACGGGGGCGGGCTCGCGCGCCGCCTGCGGCGCATCCGGGTCAAACCAGCCGACTTTGAGGCGGCTGTTGCCGGAGTCGATGAGGATAATCATGCTTGGGGCCGGATCGAAATTTCGCCGACGGAGACGGGCCGCATTCCATCGGCAGCCTGCACCAGCAAGCGGCCATGATCGTCCACGCCGCTGGCCGCGCCGGTGTAGAGGATTTCGCCGCGATCGATCACGTTGACCGGGCGCCCGGCCAGGGCATCGACCCGGGCGAAGCGCGCGCCGAAGGCGCCAAAGCCCTCCTGCTGCAGCGTATGCGCGGCGCCTTGCCAGGCCCGCGCCACGGTGGCGACCAGGTCGGCCGCCGCGTCCGGACCTTTTTCGCCGGGGCCGGCGACGTCATTCCAGTCGGCCACGGAACGCTGCAGCGCCTGCGACAGCGCATCGCCGCCATGCAGGTTCAGGCCCATGCCGATGACGACGGCATGGCCCGTGCCGGCCGGGTTGCGGACCGATTCGACCAGCACGCCGGCCAGCTTCGCGTCGTGCCACTGTACGTCGTTGGGCCACTTCACCAGCAGGCCGGCGGGTTGGCCGACCAGTTGGCGCAGCGCTTCGCAGGCAGCCATGCCGGCCAGCGGCGACAGCGCGGGCAGTTGCGACGGCGGCAGGTCCACGTCGAAGGCGCACGAGAACATCAGGGCCGCGCCCACCCGGTTTTGCCAGGGGCGGCCGGCGCGGCCGCGTCCGCTTTCCTGCAGGTGCGCGCCGAGCAGGCAGGGCCGCGCCCCGCCGCCGGCGCGTGCGCGCGCCAGCAGGTCGGCGTTGGTCGAGCCGGTGCTTCCGACCCAGGAGATATCCCGGAATGCAGGCAGGCGAGCGGCGATGGCCCGGGCCAGCGCAGCGGGCTCGGGCAGCGAGAGGGAACGGACTTCGGCTGACATGGGCGCGATTGTAATGGCACCCATTGCGGGGGCGGGACGTATATCATTCGTTACGATCGTTCGAATTTCTGTGTATCCGTGCATTTCCGCGATTGCCTATGCCTAGTTTGCCGAGTACCGCCGGCGCCGCCACATTGCCGTTGACGCTGGACCATGGCGTCTGCCATGTGTCGGGCGACTGGTCCATGCAGGCGCTGGCTGCTCCGGGCGAAGTGGAGCGCCGCCGCGCCGCGCTGGCCCGCGTCGACCCCGACCAGCGCTGGGACTTGCGCGGGGTCGAGCGGCTGGACACCATCGGGGCCCACCTGCTGTGGGGCGCCTGGGGGCAACAGTTGCCCGAGCGGGTGCGCTGGTCCGACGGACAGCGCGAGGTGTTCCAGACGCTGCAGCGCAACCGCGGCGAGGCGCTTCCCGCGCCGGCGCCGGCGGACCGCTGGGGCTGGCTGCGCGCGATCGGCGACGCCGTATTCGACGCCGGCCGCAATGGCCGCGCATTGATCATCATGTTCGGCCAACTGGTGCTGGACCTGGGCGCCTTCCTGCGCCGCCCGTCGCGCGGGCCGTGGCGCGAGATTTCGGCGCAGGTCTACCGCACCGGCGCGCAGGCGCTGGGCATTACCGCCCTGGTCGGTTTCCTGATCGGCGTCGTGCTGTCCTATCTGTCGGCGCAGCAGCTGCAGATGTTCGGCGCCGACCGCTTCATCGTCCGTTTGCTGGGCGTTTCCATCGTGCGCGAGCTGGGGCCGGTGCTGGCGGCCATCCTGGTGGCGGGTCGATCCGGCTCGGCCATCACGGCCCAGATCGGCGTGATGCGGGTGACGCAGGAACTGGACGCCATGCTGGTGATGGGCATTTCGCATGGCCAGCGCCTGATCCTGCCGCGCGTGATCGCCCTGGCGATCACCATGCCGCTGCTGGTGGTCTGGACCGATGCCATGGCCCTGCTGGGCGGGATGCTGGCGGCGCAGATGCAGCTGGGCGTTTCGGCGCAATGGTTCCTGACCTCGCTGCCGGACGCCATTTCGCTGACCAATTACTGGATCGGCATGTTCAAGGGCGTGTCGTTCGGCATCCTGATCGCGCTGGTGGCCTGCCATTTCGGCCTGTGCATCCAGCCCAATACCGAAAGCCTGGGGCGCGGCACCACCACGTCGGTGGTGACCTCGATCACGGGCGTCATCCTGGTCGACGCCCTGTACGCCGTCATTTTCAGCTCGATAGGCATCTGATGGGCAGCGTGGCACAGCAAAACCTGTTCAGCGCGACCGACCTGGCCGTGGCGCCGGTCATCGCGGTACGCGGCTTGCGCACGGCGTTCGGCGACCATGTCGTGCACGACAATCTGGACCTGTCGGTCTACCCGGGCGAGATCCTGGCGCTGGTGGGCGGCTCGGGCACGGGCAAGACGGTGTTGCTGCGCCAGATCATCGGCCTGGAGCGGCCGGCCGCCGGCACCATCGAGGTGCTGGGCCGCCGGGTCCAGGAGCTTGAGCCGGCCGAGCGGCGGCGCCTGTCGCACCGCTGGGGCATGTTGTTCCAGGCCGGCTCGCTGTTTTCGTCGCTGTCGGTGTTCGACAATGTGGCCCTGCCGCTGCGCGAGCTGCGCACCGTGCCGGAAGACCTGGTGTGCGACGTGGTGATGTGCCGGCTGGCGATGGTGGGCCTGACGTCCAAGGACGCCGACAAGCGGCCGGCCGACCTGTCCGGCGGCATGGTCAAGCGGGTGGCGCTGGCGCGCGCCCTGTCGCTCGACCCCGAACTGCTGTTTCTCGACGAGCCGACGGCGGGCCTGGACCCCCTGCGCTCGGACGAATTCGTCGACCTGGTGCGCAGCCTGCATCGCCAGCTGGGATTCACGGTGGTCATGGTGACCCACGATCTCGATACCTTGCTGGCGCTGGCCACGCGCGTGGCCGTGTTGGCCGACAAGCGTGTGATCGTCTGCGATACCGTGCGGGAAGTGCTCAAGGTCGATCATCCTTTCATCCGCAGTTTCTTTCTGGGCGAGCGCGGCCGCCGCGCGCTGGGAGATCTTGCACCTAAGGAAACGGGCAATGGAAAACCGTAGTCATGCCCTGCTGGCGGGGCTGTTCACGCTGGCGTTGCTGGTTGCCGCCGCGCTGGTGGCCATATGGGTCGGGCGCGATCGCGCCGCCCTCAAGCCTTATGTCATCGTCTCGGCTACCTCGGTCAGCGGGCTGTCGGCCCAGTCCACCGTGCGCTACCAGGGCGTGCCGGTGGGCAAGGTGCAGTCGCTGGGCTTCAACCCCGACAAGCCGGCCCAGGTGCGCATCAGCATCGGCGTGGCGCCCGATACCCCGATTACCGAGTCCACCTGGGCCGAGCTGGGCGTGCAGGGCGTGACGGGGCTGGGCAATATCGAGCTGCGCGACGACGGCACCTCGACCCGCCGGCTGGCGTCCAGCGCCGCCATGCCGGCCACCATCCCGCTGCGGCCGGGGTTTTTCCAGCGCTTCGAGCAGCGCGGCGGCGAGATCCTGCACAACGTCGAGCAGGTGTCCGCGCGGCTCGAGCGCCTGCTCAGCAATGAGAATGTGCAGGCCACGACGGCCACGCTGCAGAACATCGCCGCCATCACCACCGACCTGCGCCAGGCGGCGACCGAGCTGCGGCCGGCGCTGGCGCAGGTGCCGCCGCTGGTCGATTCGCTGCAGGCGATGTCGCGCAACACCGGCCAGGCGGCCCAGGAGATCGCCGGCCTGGCGCAGGCGGCCCGGCAGGCGCTGGCGCGGCTGGATGCGCCCGATGGGCCGCTGGCCATGGCCACGCGCAGCATGCGCGATATTGCCTGGGCGGCCGCCCGCCTCGATGCGCAGACCCTGCCGGCGGTCTCCGGTATGGCCAGCAGCATCGATTCGGCGGCCCGCAGCGCCACGACGACATTGCGGCGCGTGGGCGATACGCCCCAATCGTTGCTGTTCGGCCCGCCGCCCACCGTGCCCGGGCCGGGCGAGCCGGGTTTTGCCGGATTCGGGAGGTAAATGGATATGAAGAAGGCCATCATCGTGTTGTCGGCCCTGCTGCTGGCCGGCTGCGGCGCCGGCCGCATGGCCGCGCCGCCGGCGCTGTTCGACCTGGGCGCCGACGTGGCGGCCACGCCCGCCTTGCCGGCGCGTCAGCCGATTGTGCTGGCGTTCGAGGCGGTGCCGTATCTGTCCGATACCGGCGTGATCTGGCGGGTGGGCGACAGCGCCAGCCCGCATGCCTACGCACGCTCGCGCTGGGCGAGCGCGCCGGCCGAGCTGGTGCGCCAGCGCCTGGTCGAGCGCCTGTCGCACCAGGGGCCGGTGCTGGGCGCCGGCATGGGCGCGGGCCTGGCGCAGGTGCAGGTCACGCTGACGCGTTTCGAGCAAGTCTTCGCCGCCGACGGGCAGGCCAGCGTCGGCCATGTGGCGATGCAGGCCGTGTTGCTGCAGGATCGCCAGGTGGTCGGCCAGGTGCGGATCGCGCGCGAAGCGCCGGCCGCCACCCAGGATGCCGCCGGCGGCGTGCAGGCCTTGCGCCAGGCCACCGATGCCGCGGCCGACGAGCTGGCCGGCTGGCTGGCCGGCCGCGTCGCGGCCGCCGGCGTGCGCGCCGGCAGTTAACATGGCCTTTTGTTCCACTTAGTTCCGTCATGTCCGCACGTACCGAAACCCAAGTATTCACTGGCGCCGCCGGCAACATCGACTGCGCCATCGATTGGCCCGCCCATGCGCCGCGCGGCTGGGCGCTGGTGTTGCACCCGCACTCGCTGCAAGGCGGCGCGCGCGACAACAAGGTGGTCACCACCGTGGCGCGCGCCTGCGTGCAGCACGGGCTGGCCGCGGTGCGGCCGAATTTCCGCGGCGTGGGCGAGTCGGCCGGCGAGTTCGACAAGTCGATCGGCGAGACCGAGGACATGCTGGCGCTGGTGGCGCAGGTGCGCGAACGCTACCCGGAGTTCGCCGCGTCGCCATGGGTGCTGGGCGGCTTCTCGTTCGGCACCGCGGTCGCCGCGCAGACCTATGCGGCCCTGGCCGCGGCCGGCGATCCGTCGCTGCCGCGCGCGCTGATGCTGATGGGGCCGGCGGTCAACCGTTTCGAGCGTTCGGCCACCGAGGTGCCGGCCGATACCTTGCTGGTGCATGGCGAAGCGGACGACGTGGTGCCGCTGGCCGAAGCCCTGGAATGGGCGAGGCCGCGCTCCCTGCCGGTGGTGGTCGTGCCGGGGGCCTCGCACTTTTTCCACGGCAAGCTGCTGGTGTTGCGGCAACTGGTGCAGGACCGCCTTCGCATTGCGCTGGATTGACCCGGCCCGCGTTGCATCACGTTGCATGTTTGTAAGCGCAACGGAACGTTCTCGTCAGGGACGTGTCGGATACGCTGCCTATAATTGTGGGCCTCTACCTGCCCTGGCGGGCCCTACCTGAACTCCTAGCCGATGAAGACCTTGCCTGATACTGCTATTGCCCCCGTCGTTCTTTCCCGTCGCGTATTGGCCAGCGCCGTGCTGGCTGCCATGCTGGCCGCTGCGGCGCCGGCCGGGGCCCAGCAGCAGGCGGCGCCCGCCACGCCTGTCGCCGCCGCCGCGCCCGCGGCGGGCGGCGCGGTAGGCGCCGTGGGAGACCTGGCGGCCGTGCCGGTGCCGACCATCGCCGCCAAGGCGTGGATCACCGTGGATGTCAACAGCGGCCAGGTGCTGGCAGCCTCCAACGCCGACATGAAGGTCGAGCCGGCCTCGCTGACCAAGATCATGACTGCCTATGTGGTGTTCAACGCGCTGCAGGAAAAGCGCCTGACCCTGGAGCAGCAGGTCCCGGTCTCCGAGCACGCATGGCGCACCGGCGGTTCGCGCATGTTCATCGAGCCGCGCAAGCCGGTGACGGTCGACGAACTGAACCAGGGCATGATCGTCCAGTCGGGCAATGACGCATCGGTCGCGCTGGCCGAAGCCGTCGGCGGCAGCGAAAGCGCCTTTGCGGCCCTGATGAACCAGGAGGCGCAGCGCCTGGGCATGCGCAATACGCACTTCATGAACTCCACCGGCCTGCCCGATCCGCAGCACGTCACCACGGCGCGCGACCTGGCCACGCTGGCGGTGCACCTGCTCTCGGATTACCCGGACTACTACCACTACTACAAGCAGAAAAGCTACACGTACAACAAGATCACCCAGCCCAACCGCAACCGCCTGTTGTGGGCCGATCCGTCGGTCGACGGCATGAAGACGGGGCACACCGATTCGGCCGGCTACTGCCTGGTTTCGACCGCCATGCGCGGCGACCGCCGTATCCTGACCGTGCTGGTGGGCGCCGACAGCGAAGCCACGCGCGCCGAGGAAAGCCTCAAGCTGCTCAACTGGAGCTTCCAGAACTTCGATACGGTCAAGCTGTACGACCAGAGCCAGCCCGGGCTGGACGCGCGGGTCTGGGAAGGCAAGGTCGAGAACGTCAAGCTGGGTCCGCCCAACCCGGTGTGGCTGGCGGTGCCGCGCGGCAAGGCGGCCGAGATCAAGCCGGTCGCGCAGCGCACCGACCCGCTGGTGGCGCCGCTGACCAAGGGACAGCAGGTCGGCACGCTGCAGCTCACGCTCGATGGCAAGACCTTGCGCGTCGAACCGCTGGTGGTCCAGGAAGACGTCGAGCGCGCCGGCTTCTTCGGCCGCATGGCCGACACCGTGAAGCGCTGGTTCCAGTAACGATGAAAGCCGCGCCGCAGGCGGCGCGGCGGCACCGGCGGGCTGCCATGCCCGCCCCTATCCTCTCCAAGGAGCTCCCCATGATTCCGGGCATGCCGGGCGACAGCCAGGTATATCTCAACGGCGAATTCACGCGCCTCGACGAAGCCAAGATTTCCGTGCTCGACCGCGGTTTCATCTTCGGCGATGGTATCTATGAAGTCGTGCCGGTCTATGACGGCAAGGTGTTCCGCATGACCGAACACCTGAATCGCCTGGATCGCAGCCTGGCGGCGCTGCGCATCGCCGCGCCGATGGACCGCGCGGGATGGGAGTCGGTGATCGCCGGGTTGATCGCCCGCTCGGCCCAGCCCACCTGCATCATCTACCTGCAGGTCACGCGCGGCGTCTGCAAGCGCGATCACGCCTTTCCCACCGAGCCGATCACGCCCACGGTGTTCGGCATGGCCGCGGCCTTCAGTCCGCCGGGGGCCGCGCAGCGCACCCAGGGCCTGAGCGCGATTGCCATCGACGACGAGCGCTGGCTGCATTGCGAGATCAAGTCGGTTTCGCTGCTGGGCAACGTGCTGGCCAAGCAGCAGGCGGTGGACGCCGGCGTGGATGAAGTGGTGCAGTTTCGCGATGGCTGGCTGACCGAGGGCTCGTCGACCAATATCTGGATGGTTTCCGGCGGCAAGCTGCTGGCCCCGCCCAAGAACAACCTGATCCTGGAAGGCATCCGCTACGGCCTGATGGGCGAGCTGGCCGAGGCGGCCGGCCTGCCGTTCGAGGCACGGCGGATCTCGCGCGAGGAAGTGCTCGCCGCCGACGAATTGATGCTGACCTCGGCCACCAAGGAAGTGCTGCCCATCGTGCGCCTGGACGGCAAGGCGGTGGGCGCGGGCAAGCCCGGCCCCGTTTATGAGCAGTTGCGCGCGGGTTATGATGCGCGTATCGCCGCCCTGTAGCGGCCGGCAGGCGGGCGGCCCTGGCGCCGCCCGCGTTTCGCGTCCCTCGCGACGCCGCCACCCAGGCAGACGCAGATGCACAATATTCCCCCGGAAGAGTCCCTGATCGAGTATCCGAGCGACTTCCCCATCAAGGTAATGGGCAAGCAGCATCCGGAATTCGCCCAGACCCTCACTGAAGTCGTGCTGCAGTTCGACCCGGCTTTCGATCCGGCATCGGTCGAGATGCGGCCCAGCAAGGGCGGCAACTACATGGGGCTGACCTTCACGGTGCGTGCGACCTCGCGCGAACAGCTCGATTCGCTGTACCGCGCCCTGCACGGCCACCCCATGGTGTCGATCGTCCTGTAGCCCTGTCATGATCAAGTGGCTTGCGCGCCCGGCCGACTACGGTTCGGTCTGGGACGCCATGAAGGCGTTCACCGCCGCGCGCGGTCCCGGCACCGCCGATGAAATCTGGCTGTGCGAGCATGCCCCGGTCTATACCCTGGGCCAGGCCGGGCGGCCCGAACACCTGCTCAATCCCGGGCTCATCCCGGTCGTGCACTGCGACCGCGGCGGCCAGGTCACCTATCACGGCCCGGGCCAGGTACTCGCCTACACCTTGTTCGACCTGCGCCGCGCCGGGCTGTACGTGCGCGAGTACGTCGACATGCTCGAACAGGCGACCCTGGCCACGCTGCGCGAGCTGGGCCTGGAGCAGGCCTGTCGCAAGCCGGGCGCGCCCGGCATCTATGTGCCCCAGCCCGGCGGCGAACTGGCCAAGATCGCCGCCCTGGGCGTGAAGGTGCGCAATGGCTACGCCTATCATGGACTGGCGCTGAACATCGATATGGATCTGTCGCCGTTTCTCGGTATCAACCCCTGTGGCTACGAAGGCCTGCGCACGGTCGATCTGGCTGCCTGCGGCGTGCGCACCAGCGTGGAGCGGGCCGGCGAATTGCTGGCCGCGCAGCTGGCGCGCGCCCATGGCCATGCGGTGCAGCAGCGCGCCGCGGCGCTGGCGGGCGTGCCGGGATAGTAGAATGGCTTTTTTGTCTCGAACCGGACCGCGCCTGGCGTTCCGGTTGTGAAGGTGCTCAATGTCCACGCTCGTCGAGTCCCCCGTTCCCTCGAACGACTCGCAGGCCGCCGCGCCGGCCGCCTACGATCCCACCCAGAAGCAGAAATCGCAGGCCAAGACCGCGCGCATTCCGATCAAGGTGGTCGCGGCCGAGAAGCTGAAGAAGCCGGAATGGATCCGCGTGCGCGCCGCCGCCCCGGGGTCGCGCTTCTACGACATCAAGCGCATCCTGCGCGAGCACAACCTGCATACGGTGTGCGAAGAGGCATCCTGCCCGAACATCGGCGAATGCTTCGGCAAGGGCACGGCCACCTTCATGATCATGGGCGACAAGTGCACGCGCCGTTGCCCGTTCTGTGATGTGGGCCACGGCCGTCCCGATCCGCTGGACACGCAAGAGCCCGAAAACCTGGCGCGCACCATCGCCGCGCTCAAGCTGTCCTACGTGGTCATCACCTCGGTCGACCGCGACGACCTGCGCGACGGTGGCGCCGCCCACTTCGTCGAATGCATCGCCAAGGTGCGCGAGTATTCGCCCGATACCCGCATCGAAGTGCTGGTGCCCGACTTCCGCGGCCGCCTGGACCGTGCGCTGCACATCCTCAACAGCGGCCCGCCGGACGTCATGAACCACAACCTGGAAACCGTGCCGCGCTTGTACAAGCAGGCACGCCCGGGCTCGGACTACGCGCATTCGCTCAAGCTGCTGGTCGAGTTCAAGAAGCTGCACCCCGAGGTGCCCACCAAGTCGGGCCTGATGCTGGGCCTGGGCGAGACGGACGAGGAAATCCTGCAGGTCATGCGGGACATGCGCGAGCACAACGTCGACATGCTGACCATCGGCCAGTATCTCCAGCCGTCGGAGCACCATCTGCCGGTGCTGCGCTACGTGCATCCGGACACCTTCGCGATGTTCGAGCGCGAGGCCTACGCCATGGGCTTTACGCATGCGGCCGTGGGCGCCATGGTGCGCTCGTCGTACCACGCCGACCAGCAGGCGCACGCCGCCGGCGTCAACTGAACACGCGCGGGCCGCTACGCATAGGTATCGGCCCGCGCCAGCGCCACGCCCTGGCGGTCTTTCACCGACAGGATGGGCGCTTGGCCCTGCAGCGGCCAGTCCACCTTGAGTTGCGGGTCGTCCCAGCGCACGCAGCGCTCATGTTCGGGCGCGTAGTAGTCGGTGGCCTTGTACAGGCACTCGGTATCGTCGGACAACGCCAGGAAGCCGTGCGCAAACCCTTCCGGAATCCACAGCTGGTGCCGGTTGCGCGCCGACAGGTAGGCGCCGGTCCAGCGCCCGAAGGTGGGCGAGCCGCGGCGCAGGTCCACCGCCACGTCATAGGCTTCGCCCGCCACCACGCGCACCAGCTTGGCCTGCGGATGCAGGATCTGGTAGTGCAGGCCGCGCAGCACCCCCGCGCGCGAGCATGAGTGATTGTCCTGCACGAAGCGGATGCGGCGCCCCAGTTGCGCGTCCAGGCGGTCCTGGTTGAAGCTCTCGAAGAAGCAGCCGCGCTCGTCGCCGAACACTTGGGGTTCGATCAGCACGACGTCCGCGATGGCCAAGGGGGTGAGTTTCATGACGCCTCCGAATTCTTGCCTGGCGGGTTTACTGTAATCCTGGCGCCGGGCGCGGCGCTACAGGGTATGCGCCCGCGCGGCCAGGGCATCCACGACCGCATCCAGGTCGACTTGCCAGTCGGGCAGCTCGGGCTCCAGGGCATCGCGCAGCGCGCCGCAGTCCAGCCGCGAATTGGCCGGGCGTGGCGCCGGCAGCGGATATTGCGCCGTCGTGACGGGCCGGATGTGCGCCGGGTCCAGGCTCAGCGCCAGCCCGGCGCGCCGGGCCCGCGCCACGATGTGGCAGGCCAGCCCGTGCCAGCTGACATGGCCGCCCGCGCTCAGGTGCCACAGGCCGTCGGGCAGGCGGCGGCGCCGGTGCGCATCGATCGCCTGCCAGGTGACGGCGGCGATACGGCCCGCCCAGGTCGGGGCGCCGTGCTGGTCGGCGACCACGGACAGCTCGGCGCGGGTGCGCGCCAGGCGCAGGATGGTCTTGACGAAATTGGCGCCATGGCTGGCGTAGACCCAGCTGGTGCGCAGTATCAGGTGCGGGCAGCCGCTGGCCGCGATGGCTTGCTCGCCAGCCAGCTTGGAGCGGCCGTAGGCGTTCAGCGGATGTGCGGCGTCGGTTTCCCGGTAGGCGCGGGCGCGCTTGCCGTCGAATACGTAGTCGGTGGAATAGTGAACCAGCAAGGCGTTGTTGCGGCGCGCGTAGTCTGCCATGACCGCCACCGCCTGGGCATTGATGCGCAGCGCCAGCTCCGGCTCGGCCTCGGCACGGTCGACTTCGGTATAGGCGGCGGCATTGATCAGTATGCGCGGCGCGTAGGCATCGAGCACGGCGGCCAGCCGGCCCAGGTCGCGCAGGTCGGCCTGGCGGCGCTCCAGCGCGGCCAGCCGCGCCCATGCCAGCGGGTGAGCCAGCAACGCGTCGCCGATCTGTCCGGTGCGGCCCAGTAGCAGGATATTCATGTGTCGTAATGCGTATCGAGCCAGTGGCGGTATGCGCCGCTGGCGATGTCCGCCACCCACTGCGGATGGTTCAGGTACCAGCGTACCGTCTCGCGCAGGCCAGCCTCGAACGAGGTCGCGGCCCGCCAGCCGAGTTCGCGCTGTATCTTGCCGGCGTCGATCGCGTAGCGCCTGTCGTGGCCGGGCCGTTCGGGAATGAAGGCGATGCCGCTGGCATGCGGTTGGCCGTCCGGGCGGGCGCGCCATTGGTCCAGCAGGGCACAGACCGCGTGCACGACTTCCAGGTTGGTGCGCTCGCAATGCGCGCCGATGTTGTAGGTCCGTCCCGGCTGGCCGTCGCGCAGCACGCATTCCAGGGCCGCGCAATGGTCGGCCACGTAGAGCCAGTCGCGCACGTGCATGCCGTCGCCATACAGGGGCAGCGCGCGGCCGGCCAGCGCATGGTGGATCACCAGCGGGATCAGCTTCTCGGGGAACTGGCGCGGGCCATAATTGTTGCAGCAGTGCGTGGTGATGGCGGGCAGCCCGTAGGTGTGGCGGTACGAGCGCACCATGTGGTCGCTGGCCGCCTTGCTGGCCGAATAGGGGTTGTTCGGCTGGTAGGGATGGGTTTCGGTGAAGGGGGCGGCCTGGGGCGCCAGCGATCCGTACACCTCGTCGGTGGACACATGCAGGAAGCGGAAGGCCGCCGCCGCAGCGTCGTCCTGTTCGGCGCAATAGGCGCGCGCGGCCTCCAGCAGGGCGAAAGTGCCCACGACGTTGGTCTGCACGAAGGCGTCGGGGGCCCGGATGGCGCGGTCGACATGCGATTCGGCGGCGAAATTGACGATGGCGCGGGGCCGGTGTTCGCGCAGCAGCCGGCGCACCAGCGGCGCGTCGGCGATGTCGCCATGCACCAGCAGATGGCGCGGGTCATCGCGCAGTGCGGCCAGGTTGGCCGCGTTGCCGGCGTAGGTCAGCAGGTCCAGGTTGATCACCGGCTCATCGCCGCTGGCCAGCCAGCCCAGCACGAAATTCGAACCGATGAAGCCGGCGCCGCCGGTGACGAGAATGCTCATGCGCCGATTTTACGGCCGGCATGCCGGCCGTGGGGCTAGTCGGCCGGCCGGGCGTGGCGGCTGGCCCAGTACACGTCGCGTGCGCCCTGCGCCTGGTTGACGTGGCGCGCCAGGACGAACAGCAGGTCGGACAGGCGGTTGAGGTACTGGCGGACCGGCGCGTTGACCACTTCGGCGCGCGCCAGCGCCACCACGCTGCGCTCGGCGCGGCGGGCCACGGTGCGGCCCAGATGGCACAGCGCCGCGGCGCGCGAGCCGCCGGGCAGGATGAACTCGCGCAGCGGCGCCAGGCCGGCGTTGTAGTGCGACAGCCGCGCATCCAGGTGGGCGACCTGCTCGTCGGCCAGCGCGATGTGGCCCGGGATGCACAGCTCGGCGCCCATGTCGAACAGGTCGTGCTGGATGGTCGACAGGTCGGCGTCCATCTCGGCGGGCAGGGTTTCGGCCCGCAGCAGGCCGAGCACGCTGTTGAGCTCGTCGACATCGCCCAGCGCCGCGATGCGGGCGGTGTCCTTGCCGACACGCGAGCCGTCGCCCAGGCCGGTGCTGCCGTCGTCTCCGGTACGGGTGGCAATTACGGACAAGCGGTTGGCCATGGCGGGAAATCCTGGAGGTGGAAAATGTCAGGCCGCTATCCTAGCATCGTGCCCGCCGCTGGGGCGGCGGACACAGGGCACGGAAGCGCCGGATTCAACCCGGCAGGGCCGCGGCGTCCAGTTCCACCGGCGGCGGGCGTGCGGCGGCCCATTGGAGGGTGTTGGACTTCCAGGCGATCACGGCCTGCATGGCCGGAATCATGGGAAGCCGCTGGCAAGCGGCGCGTATGCTTACGTGCCGGGAACCGACTGGCACAGCATGCGTCGATCGGTAAGCGCGCCGCCTCGCATGGGCCTGGGCCGCGCAGAAATGTCAGGATTGTTGCGATTTGCCCCTGGCGTGCCCGCGTCGGCGCGGTATCCTGGCGATGATGCGCGTGCAGGGCCGGCAATCGCGGCCCCGCGCGACTTTGGAGGAATACATGGCTTTTTCCCGCAAATACTCGTCCCGGATGGCCGTTGCCACGGCCATGGCCGTGGTATCGCTGGCCACTCCGCTGGCATTTGCGCAGCAGGCCGACGCGACCGGCGAGGTGCGGCGCGTCGATGCCGCCGCCGACAAGGTGTCGATCAAGCACGACGCGATCAGCGCGCTGGACCTGCCGGCCATGACGCTGGTCTGTCAGATAGATCCTGCGCTGCTGGCCGGCATCAAGCCGGGCGACAAAGTGCGCTTTACTGCCACGCGCAAGGACGGCCGCTACGTCGTCACGGCCATATCCAAGTAAGGGAAAGGCCGCGGCGCCCAGGCGGGCGCCGCGGCGGCCGCGCTACAGCACGTAGCGGGCCAGGTCCTGGCTGCCGGCCGTCTCGGCCAGTTGCAGGTCGACGTAGGCGGCGTCGATGGTGATCACTTCGCCCGAGTTGGCGCTGGCATCGAACGACAGCTCTTCCAGCAGTTTTTCCATCACCGTGTACAGGCGTCGCGCGCCAATGTTCTCGGTGCGCTCGTTGACCGAGAATGCCAGTTCGGCCAGCCGGCGGATGCCGTCGTCGGTGAATTCCAGCTTCACATCCTCGGTGCCGAGCAGGGCGGTGTATTGCTTGATCAGCGAAGCGTCCGTCTCGGACAGGATGCTGACGAAGTCTTCGGCGCTCAGCGAATCCAGTTCGACCCGGATGGGGAAGCGTCCCTGCAGTTCAGGGATGAGGTCCGAGGGGCGGGCCAGATGGAAGGCGCCCGAGGCGATGAACAGAATATGGTCGGTACGCACCATGCCGTAGCGGGTATTGACCGTGGTGCCTTCGACCAGCGGCAGCAGATCGCGCTGCACGCCCTGGCGCGACACGTCGGCGCCGCCCGTCTCCTGGCGTGCGGCGATCTTGTCGATTTCGTCCAGGAACACGATGCCGTTCTGTTCGACGTTGGTGATCGCGGCCGCGCGCAGATCGTCTTCGTTGACGCGCTTGGCGGCTTCTTCCTCGACGATCAGCTTGAAGGCTTCCCTGACCTTGATCTTCTTGGATTTCTTCTTGTCGCGCGCCAGGCCGGCGAACATGCCGCGCAACTGCTCGGCCATTTCTTCCATGCCGGGCGGCGTCATGACGTCCATCTGCGGCATGGGCTGGGCGATCTCGATCTCGATCTCCAGGTCGTCGATCTTGCCCTCGCGCAGGCGTTTGCGGAAAGTCTGGCGCGCGCTGTTGTCCTCGCCGCGCTCGGGCTCGCCGGAGGCGCCGCGCGCGGCGGCGGCACCAGCGCGTCGAGGATGCGGTCTTCGGCCGCGTCTTCGGCATGGCTGCGCACGCGGCGCATTTCCAGCTCGCGTGTCTGCTTGATCGAGTACTCGGTCAGGTCGCGGATGATGGTGTCGACGTCGCGGCCCACATAGCCCACCTCGGTGAACTTGGTCGCTTCGATCTTGATGAACGGCGCATTGGCCAGCTTGGCCAGGCGGCGGGCGATTTCGGTCTTGCCCACCCCGGTCGGCCCGATCATCAGGATGTTCTTGGGGTGGATCTCATGGCGCAGCGGCTCGGCGACCTGCTGGCGCCGCCAGCGGTTGCGCAGCGCCACCGCGACCGCGCGCTTGGCGCGATTCTGGCCAATGATGAATTTGTCGAGTTCGGCGACGATCTCGTCGGGGGTCATGTGATTTGCGGACATGGGGTCGGTCCTTCGTGACAGCTACGCGCCTAGCGTTTCGATCACGTGATTCTGGTTCGTGTAGATGCACAGGTCGCCGGCGATCTCCAGCGACTGCTTGACGATGGCTTCGGGCGGCAGTTCGGTATTGCGCAGCAGCGCCAGCGCGGCCGATTGGGCGTATGCCCCGCCCGAGCCGATGGCCGCCAGCCCGTGTTCGGGTTCCAGCACGTCGCCGTTGCCGGTGAGCACCAGCGTATGTTCGGTGTCGGCCACGATCAGCATGGCTTCCAGGCGGCGCAGCACGCGGTCGGTGCGCCAGTCGCGCGTCAGTTCGACGGCGGCGCGCATCAGGTGGCCCTGGTGTTTTTCCAGCTTGGCTTCGAAACGTTCCTGCAGCGTGAAGGCATCGGCGGTGGCGCCGGCGAAACCGGCCAGCACTTTGTCGTGGTACAGGCGGCGGATCTTGCGGGCCGTACCCTTGATGACGATATTGCCCAGCGTGACCTGGCCATCGCCGCCCAGCGCGACATGGTTGCCGCGCCGTACGCACACGATGGTGGTGGCGTGAAATTGTTCCATTCGTTCCTTCCTTTGAACGGTTCAGATGGGGGTGGCGAGACCGATTTCAAGCCGGCCTGGTCCGAAAACAAAAGGGCTATGCCGTGGAGCATAGCCCTGGTAATGCGTTCGGCTGGTGACCGAAGAATACGGGACGGGTTTGGAGCCTCAGTCGCCGTACAGCTTCTGGCGCATTTCACGGCGTTCCTGCGCTTCCAGCGACAGGGTGGCCGTGGGGCGTGCCAGCAGGCGCGGAACGCCGATGGGTTCGCCGGTTTCCTCGCACCAGCCGTATTCGCCGCTGTCGATGCGTGCGATCGCCTGCTGCACCTTCTTCAGCAGCTTGCGCTCGCGGTCGCGCGTGCGCAGTTCCAGCGCATGCTCTTCCTCGATGGTGGCGCGGTCGGCCGGATCCGGGACGAACTGCGTTTCGCGCAGGTGTTCGGTGGTTTCGCCCGCGTTGGCCAGGATGTCCTGTTCGAGTTGTTTGAGCCGTTCCTTGAAGAACGCCAATTGGCGATCGTTCATGTAGTCGGCCTCGGGCATGGCCAGCAATTCCTGTTCGCTGGGCAGATCAATCGCCGTATCGCTCGTCGACTTGCTTGATTTTTTCGTTGCTGCCTTCGTAGCCATGTAAACACTCCACTATGAATCGATCCGGGCGCGGCCCGAATATTCGCGCCTGGCTGGCCGTATAACCGTTGTACTTGCGCTAGCTTGTCCTCGCAGTACGGTTTTTTACTCTGGGTTTCGCATACGCTTCGATCAGAGGTGCGTTATCCGACCAGGCACTGCTCAAGACCCCGGGTGAAAATCTCCTGGGGCAGCTTGCGGCCGATGAACACCATCTTGGTGGATGGCTTTTCGGCCGCGGTCCATGCTTTGCCGGGTTCGGCGCCCATCATCATGTGCACACCCTGGAACAACATGCGGCGGTTGATGCCCTTCATGTACAGGATGCCCTTGTAGCGCAGCAGGTCGGGACCATAGACCTGCACCACGCCGCCCAGGAATTCTTCCAGCCGGGCTGGATCGAAGGGCTTGTTCGAGCGAAACACGAACGCGCCGATTTCGTCATCGTGGTGGGCGTGGTGATGATGGTGGTGATGGTTGCAATGGGCCCCGCACTCGCCTTCGTGATCATGATCGTGCTCATGGCTGTGGCCATGGTCGTGGTCATGATGGTCGTGGGCGGCGTCGGGGTGCTCGTCGGCCAGGAAGGCCGGGTCGATGTCCAGGATCGAGTTCAGGTTGAAGCCGCTGATGTCGATGATGGACTTGAGGTCGGCTTCGCCGAAATGCACCGGCGTGATGGGCGCGCGCGGGTTGATGCGCACCAGGCGCTGGTGCAGCGCTGCGTAGTCGACGTCGTTGACCAGGTCTTTCTTGGAAACCAGGATGCGGTCGGCGAAGCCCACCTGCTTCTGGGCTTCGTCCTGGGCGTCCAGGGTCGCCATGCCATGCTTGGCGTCGACCACCGTCACCACCGCGTCCAGGCGGTAGTACTCGGCGATATCGTCGTCCATGAAGAAGGTCTGGCACACCGGGCCGGGGTTGGCCATGCCGGTGGTCTCGATGATGACGCGCTCGAACGACAGTTCGCCCGCTTCGCGCCTGGCGCGCAGGTCCGACAGCGTGCGCATCAGGTCGCCGCGCACGGTGCAGCAGACACAGCCGTTGGACAGCTCGATGATTTCTTCGTCGCGATCCTGCACCAGCAGGTCGTTGTCGATGCTCTCGGGCCCGAATTCGTTTTCGATCACCGCCACGCGCCGGCCGTGGTATTCGGTCAGGATGCGCTTGAGCAGGGTGGTCTTGCCCGCGCCGAGAAAGCCGGTGAGGATCGTGACGGGAACCATTTTGTCCAGACTGCGCGCGGTGTTCATGGGCGAAGCGAAAGCAAAGGTCGAGTCGCGCAGGCCGCGGCTCGGATGTTGGGGCTGCGAGGGGCCGCCATTCGCGGCCGGACGCAGGATTACAGCACAGACGGGGGCCAGGGGCAAACCCCGGAGCAACCCTGGCGCGAGGGCCGAAAATCAGGCCTGGCGCGCCGCTGCGCGGGCATCGCTTATCGATGCAATGAAAGAAGATGGGGGCGGGATTTCCATCTTCAAGAGGGGGCGGAGCGACGGCGGGAATTGTTACTTGTCGGCGCCGTGTTTTCAGTGATGCGAATGCGTGTGGCCGTGCGCCTGCGCCGGGCGGTTCTGCTGGCACTGCGGGCACAGGGCGCGGATTTCGGTTTCGTGCGTCGCCAGTGCGAAGCCGGTGCGGGCCACGCGCTCGGCCAATTGCCGGCTCATGTCGGGATCGCTGATTTCGGCCACCGCGCCGCACCCGGTACATACCACCAGCAGGTCGTGCGGTTCGCCGGCCGCGTCGTGGCAGGCGCTCCATGCGTTGACCGCGTCCAGGCGGTGGATCAGGCCTTCGTCCATCAGGAAATCGAGCGCGCGATAGACCGTGGGCGGCGCCGCGCCGGGATGTTCGGCGCGCATCGCCTCGAGCAGCTCGTACGCCTTGAGGCTGCGGCCATGGACCAGCAGCAGCTCCAGCACTTTGCGGCGGATGGGCGTCAGCCGCCGGCCGCGCTGCGTACAGAGGGATTCGGCCAGATCGAGCTGGGCGCCGACGGTATCGGCGCGGGTAGGGCGAGAGGCGGACATAACGGTCAAAAGGCGTAGTAAGTGGCCAATTCGGGCCGCAATGCGTTTGAAGGTATCAGAAATCCGCCAACGGCGTGCCGCGCAATCGGCCGCGCCATGGCGTGCCGCATTGATTGTTATGATATAACATAATGACTTTTGCGCCGCCCGGCCCGAACCCACTGCGCCCTGCCCGTGTCCCTGTTCCGTTTTTCCCGCTTCTACACCCCGCTGCGCCGTGGGCCGCGTCCGCCGCATTCGGTGCTGCGCGCCGGGGCCGGCGCGCGGCTGGCGGCCGCGGCGCTGGCCGCCGCCGGGCTCTGGGGCCTGACCCTCTGGGCCCTGGGGGCATGGCCATGACCGCGCCGTGCATCGCCTTGCGGGGCGCGGCCTTCGGCTGGCACGGCCGCCCGGCCGTGCACGGCCTGACCGGCGAGTTTTCCCGGGGCTCCATGACCGCCATCGTCGGCCCCAACGGGGCGGGCAAGTCGACCTTGCTCAAGGGGCTGGCGGGCGTCTTGCGGCCGTTGGCCGGCGCGCTCGAGTGCGAGGCGGACCTGCGGCGCCGGCTGGCCTGGCTGCCGCAGGCCAGCGAACTGGAGCGCGGCTTTCCCATCACGGTTGCCGACATGGTGGCCCTGGGCGCCTGGGGCCGCGTCGGCGCGTGGCGGCGTTTCGATGCCGCCGAGACGGCGCGCGTGCACGCCGCGCTGCGCCGCGTCGGCCTGCAGGATCTGGCTGGACAGTCGCTCGGCGCCCTGTCGGGCGGCCAGATGCAGCGGGCGCTGTTCGCGCGCCTGCTGTTGCAGGACGCGCCCCTGTTGCTGCTGGACGAGCCTTTCAGCGCGATCGACGCGGCGACCACGGACGTCCTGCTGGACTTGCTGCGCGAGCAGCATGCCGAAGGCCGCACCGTCATCGCCGTGCTGCACGACCTCGACATGGTGCGGCGGCATTTCCCGCGCACCCTGCTGTTGGCGGGGCGGCAGGTGGCCTGGGGCGAGACCGGCCAGGCGCTGGGCGATGCCAACCTGGCGCGTGCCCGCGGGCTGGCCATGCGGGAGGCGGCATGACACTGGCTGAATGGCTGGCCGGCCCGTTCGCCGACTATGGCTTCATGCGCCGCGCCCTGGCCGGCGCGGTGGCGCTGTCGGCGGGCGCGGCGCCGCTGGGCGTGTTCCTGGTGCTGCGCCGCATGAGCCTGATGGGCGATGCGATGGCGCATGCCATCCTGCCCGGCGTGGCCGCCGGCTACCTGCTGTCGGGCCTGTCGCTAGGCGCGATGATGATCGGCGGCCTCGTCACCGGGCTGGCCGTGGCCTTGCTGGCGGGCCTGGTGGCGCGCCTGACGCCGCTGCGGGAGGACGCCAGTTTCGCGTCCTTCTATTTGATATCGCTGGGGCTGGGTGTACTGCTGGTTTCGCTGCGTGGCTCCAACATGGATTTGCTGCACGTGCTGTTCGGTACGGTGCTGGGCCTGGACGACGCGGCCTTGCTGCTGGTGACGGCCGTGGCCAGCGCCACCCTGTGCATCCTGGCGCTGGCGTACCGGCTGCTGGTGGCCGAGTGCCTGGATCCGGGTTTCCTGCGCGCGGCCGGCGGGCGCGGGGCCTGGGTGCACATGCTGTTCATGGGCCTGGTGGTGCTGAACCTGGTGGCCGGGTTCCAGGTATTGGGCACGCTGATGGTGGTGGGCCTGATGATGCTGCCGGCCGCCGCCGCCCGGTTCTGGGCCGGGTCGGCGCCCGGGCAGATCGCCCTGGCCGCCGTTTCGGCCTGCGCGGCCAGCGCCGTCGGCCTGCTGGTTTCGTTCCACGCCAATGTGCCGGCCTCGCCCGCCATCATCCTGGCCGCCGGCGCGTTCTACCTGTTTTCGGTCGCGTGCGGGCCGCACGGCGGGCTGCTGGTCGCGGCCCGGCGCGCGCGCCGCGCGCGGCCATGGCAACCCGAAGGAGATCTTCCATGAAATCGCGCATCCTGGCGTTGGCGGCCGCTGTCCTGCTGGCCCCGCTCGTCGCCGCGGCCCAGCCCTTGCAGGTCGTCGCCAGCTTTTCCATCCTCGCCGATATCGCCGCCCAGGTGGGAGGTCCGGACGTGGCCGTGCAGAGCCTGGTAGGCCCCGATGGCGACGCGCACGAATACGAGCCGACCCCGGCCGACGCCCGCAAGCTGGCTGCCGCGCAGGTACTGGTGGTCAATGGACTGGATTTCGAAGCCTGGCTGCCGCGCCTGCAGAAGGCCGCCGGCTTCGCGGGCCGCACCGTCGTGGCCTCCGAGGGCATCGAGCCGCGCCGGCTCGATGACGCCCACGAGGAGCATGGCGATCACGATCATGATCATGATCATGGCCATCATCATCATGGCGACCTTGACCCGCACGCGTGGCAGGACCTGGCCAATGGCGCGACTTATGCGCGCAATATCGCGCGCGCCTTTGCCGAGGCCGACCCCGCGCATGCGCAGGCCTACCGGCAGCGCGCCGATGCCTACGTGGCGCGCATCGAGGCGCTGGACCAGCGCGTGCGGCAGCTTTTCGAGGCCATCGAGCCGGCGCGCCGCAAGGTCGTCAGTTCGCACGACGCCTTCGGCTACTTCGGCCAGGCCTACGGCGTGCGCTTCGTTGCGCTGGCTGGCGTGTCCACCGACGCCGAGCCGTCGGCCGCCGACATGGCGCGCATCATCGAGCAGGTGCGCCGCGAACGCGTGCCGGCGGTATTCGTCGAAAACATCGCCAACCCGCGGCTGGCGCAGCAGCTGGTGCGCGAAACGCAGGCCCGGCTGGGGGGCACCCTGTATTCCGATGCGCTGGCCCAGCCCGGCAAGCCGGCCGGTACCTACCTGGGAATGTTCGAATGGAACGCGCAGCAACTCGCCGCCGCCTTGCGGCCCTGACGGCGCTGGGCGCGCTGTGGGCGGCCGGCGCCGGTGCGCATCCGCATATGTGGATCGACGCCCGGGCCGTGGTGGAGTTCGATGCCGCCGGCCGCATCGCGGCGGTGCGCCAGGTATGGCGCTTCGACGACATGTTCGGCGCCTACGCCACCCAGGGCCTGTCCAGCAAGCCCGGCGGCGGGCTGCCGCCCGACGTGCTGCGGACCATGGCCGAGGACTGGATGAAGGCGCTGGGCGAGCCGGTGTCGCACTATTTCACGCGGGTCACCCAGGGCGCGCGCACCCTGCCGTTCGGTCCGCCGCGCGATGCCGCCGTCAGCTTCGAGGATGGCCGGCTGACGCTGGCCTTCACGCTGCCGTTGGCGGCGCCGGCGCCAGCGCGCGGGGCGACGGCGGTCGATATCTACGATCCCACTTATTTCGTGGCCTATGCCTTCGACGAGGCGGGCGCGACCGCGTTGCACGGCGCGCCCGCCGGATGCAGCCAGGCTTACCGGCCGCCGCGTCCGCTGGATTGGGCCACCATGCAGCAACTGGCGGCCATCCCCGCCGACCCCGAGGCGTTGCCGGAAGAGCTGTTCGCCATCACCAAGGGTTTGACGCATCGTATCGAGGTGACATGTCCGTAGTTCGAGCAGGCGCGCTGGTCGTGCTGGTATTGGGTTGCCTGGCGGCGCTGCCGGCCGCCGCGCAAGGGGGGCATCCGTTCGGGGTGCCCGAGGCCACGGGCGCGCCCGGCTGGCTGGCCGGCTGGTTCGGGCAGGTCGCGATGTGGCAGGCGCATTTCTACCGGCAGTTGACCGGCGCGGTGCGGGCCTGGCAGGCCGAGGGCGGCGCGGCCTGGATGCTGATCGGCCTGTCGTTCGCGTATGGCGTCTTCCATGCGCTGGGTCCCGGCCACGGCAAGGCGGTGATTGCGTCGTACGTGCTGGCCAATCGCCAGACGGCGCGCAACGGCGCCTGGCTCGCCCTGTTGTCGGCGCTGGCGCAGGCGCTGGTGGCCGTGGCGCTGGTTACGGTGCTGGCGGTGGCCCTGGGGGCCACGGCCGCGGCGATGAACCGTGCGACGCAATGGCTGGAAACCGCCGCGTACGCCGTGGTAAGCCTGCTGGGCGCGTGGCTGGTCTGGCAGAAGGCGTTGCGGCCGTGGTGGGGGAGCAAGGGTGGCCACGGCCATGACCATCACGCGCATCACCACGCGCCAGGCTGCGCTTGCGGGCACGCGCACGCGCCGTCGGCGCGGCAGGCGGCCGGTCCGCTGAGCGCCCGCAAGGCGTGGGCCGCGATTCTGGCGGTGGGGTTGCGGCCGTGCAGCGGTGCGCTGATCGTGCTGGTGTTCGCGCTGGCGCAGGGCTTTTTCCTGGCGGGCGTGGTGGCCACCCTGGCCATGGGGCTGGGCACGGGCTTGACGGTGGCCATGCTGGTGGCGCTGGCGGCGGGCGCGCGCGATGCCGCGACCCGGCTGGGCGCGCGCCTGTCGACCCGCCGCGCCGCGATGCTGCGCCAGGCCATCGAGGCCTTGGCGGCCGTGGCGGTGCTGCTGCTCGGGCTGTCGTTGCTGGGAGGGCAATTGGTGGCCTTGCGCTAAGGCCGGCGGCACCGGGACGAATTTTGCACGCCCGGGTGCCGGATTTAATTGGTATGTTATATCGTTTCATTTAATGAGAATGGCACATCGTTTTGTAGGGAAGGGAACATGCGATTCGAACGGCATCCGCTGAGCGCCGCCCTGGCGCTGGCATTGGCTTGGCAAGGCGCGCACGCGCAGGCAAGCGCGGACGGTACCCCCGAGGCGGCCACGCTGGCGCCGATCACGGTTTCGGCCAGCCCGCTGGCCGGCGATCTCGACAGCATGACGGCGCCAGCGGCGGTGCTGGAAGGCGATCAACTGCTGCTGCGCCGCCAGGGAACCCTGGGCGATACGCTCGATGGGCTGCCGGGCGTGCATGCCGATACGTTCGGCGGCGGGGCGAGCCGGCCGGTCATCCGCGGCCAGACGGCGCCGCGCGTCAAGGTGCTGTCCGATGGGTCCGAGCTGATGGACGCCTCGGCCATTTCGCCGGACCATGCCGTCACCACCGAGCCGCTGCTGGCCGACAAGATCGAGGTCCTGCGCGGGCCGGCCACGCTGCTTTATGGCGGCGGCGCGATCGGCGGGGTGGTGAATGTGCTGGATCGCAAGATCCCCACCGCCGTGCCGCAGCAGGGCATCGAGGCCGAGGCTGAACTGCGCGGCGCCACCGGCACGAAGGAGCGCGCCGGCGCCATTGGCATCACCGCCGGCAGCGGCAATTTCGCGGTCCGGGTCGAGGGCCTGAAGCGCCGCAGCAGCGACTATCGCGTGCCCGACTGGCCCGACGGCAAGCTGGCCGGCTCGTACAGCGAATCGGGCCAGGGCACGGTCGGCATGTCATGGATCACGCCGCGCGGCTACGTCGGCGTGGCATTCACCCATCTCGAAAGCAAGTACGGCCTGCCCGGCCACAACCACGAGTACGAGGGCTGCCATCCGCACGGTTCGCACCTGCACTGCGGCGGTCATGACGACCACGGCCACGACGAGCACGAGGAGGGCGAGGCGGAACACGATCATGGGCACGAGCACGGCGCGGGCGACGTGCCGTATGTGAAGCTGCGCAGCAACCGTACCGACCTGCGCGCCGAATACACCGACCCGTTCGCCGGGTTCGAGAAAATCCGCTTTCGCGGCGGGCTGACCGATTATCGCCATGACGAGATCGAAGGCGGGCAGCTGGGCACGCGCTTCCAGAATCGCGGCTATGACGCACGCCTGGAGCTGACGCACCGGCCGCTGTACGGCTGGCATGGCGTGGTAGGCGTGCAGACGTCGTACAGCGACTTCCGCGCCACGGGCGAAGAGGCGTTCCTGCCGCGCAGCAAGACGCGCGCCCATGGGCTGTTCCTTCTGGAAGAGTATCGCTGGGCCGACTGGCGCGTCGAACTGGGCGCGCGCCAGGACTGGCAGCGCGTCTCGCCGCAGGGCGGCGCGCCGGCGTCCCGTACCGCCGGCACGTCGCTGTCGGCGGCCGCCATCTGGGACTTCGCACCGCAGTACTCGCTGGCCCTGTCGGTGTCGCGCTCGCAGCGTCTGCCCTCGGCCCAGGAGCTGTATGCCGACGGCGTGCACCTGGCCACCAACACCTACGAGATCGGCGACCCCGGACTGGATCGGGAAACCTCGCGCAACGTCGACCTGACGCTGCGCAAGCACAGCGGCGACACCACCTTCAGCGTCAGCGCCTTTCACAACCGGGTGAAGAACTATATCTACGCCAATACGCTGGACCGCTACGAAGACTTCCGCCTCATCGAGTACACGCAGCGCGACGCCGAGTTCACCGGCGTCGAGGGCGAAATCCGGCACCGCTTCGGCAAGGTGTTCTCGGCGGCCGTGTTTGGCGATTATGTCCGCGGACGGCTCACGGGCGGCGGCGGCAACCTGCCGCGTATCCCGGCCGCGCGCCTGGGCGTGCGCGCCGATGCGCAATGGCAGAACTGGGCGGGGGGCGTCGAGTACTTCCATGTCTATCGCCAGGACGATATTGCGGCCTACGAGTCGTCCACGCCGGGCTACGACATGGTCAACGCCACCATCCGCTATCGCGGCAAGCTGGACCGCACCGCCTACGAGATCTACCTGCGCGGCAACAACCTGCTGAACAAGCTGGCGTTCAACCATGCGTCGTTCATTTCGACCGTGGCGCCGCTGCCCGGGCGCAGCGTGTTGCTGGGTGTGCGGCTGACGTACTGACCACAGCCGGGTTCAGCGCGAGGTCTTGCGGTCGGCGCGCGGGTGCGCCTGGTCGTAGGCGCGCGCCAGGTGCTGGAAATCCAGCCGCGTGTAGACCTGGGTGGTCGATATGTTGGCATGGCCCAGCATTTCCTGGACCGCGCGCAAGTCCTGGGCCGATTGCAGGACGTGGCTGGCGAAGTTGTGGCGCAGCACGTGGGGATGCACATGCGCCGGCAGTCCGGCCGCCTGGGCCAGGCGCGCCAGCTGCAGCTGCACCACGCGCGGCGCGATGCGCCGGCCGCGGGTACCGACGAACAGCGCCGCCGCATCCTGCGCACCGGCGCCGGCGGCAGCCAGTTGCGGGCGCGCCTGCAACCATTTGTCCAGCGCGGCCAGCGCGCTCTGCCCGACCGGCACCGAGCGCCGCTTGCCGCCCTTGCCGACGACGATGACCTCGGCGTCGTCGCGGTTGAGCCAGCTGCGGGATTCGTACTCGGGCGTGCGCTCGTAGCGCAGGTCCAGGCTGACCAGTTCGGCCAGCCGCAGGCCGCTGGAATACAGCAGCTCGAACATGGCGTGGTCGCGCAGCGCGGCCGGCTCGGTGGCCAGGCGCGCGGGGGCGTGGTCCAGCAGCACCTGGGTCTGTTCGACCGAGAGCGCCTTGGGCAGGCCGCGCGGCGCCTTGGGGGCGCGCACGCCGGTGGCCGGATTGCCGGGCAGGCCGGCGGCCGGGGCCCACCATTGATAGAAGCCGCGCCACGCCGCCAGCGCGCGCGCCAGGCTGCGCGGGCCCAGGCCTTGCGCATGCAGGCGGGCGACGAAGTGGCGGATATGGCCGTTGGCCACGCGCTCCAGCGGCAGCCCGGCCGCGGCGGCCAGTTGCGCCAGTTGCCGCAAGTCGCGCGTATAGCCGTCCAGCGTGTGCGCCGAATAGCGGCGGTGCGCCTGCAGGTGCCGCAGCCAGTCCGCCATGGGCTGGGGCAGGGGGCTGGCGGCGGGGGCGGCGCTCATGCGGTGCGCAAGAGTCAGGCGGCGGCCAGCGGTGGCGTACCCAGGCGCCGCAGCGCGGCCGAGGCCAGCTTGCCGATGGCCTCCAGGAAGGCGGTGCCCATGTCGGGGGCAAAGCGCGCGGCATCGTCCGAACCCAATACGAGCAGGCCGAAGGTCGGCGCCTCGGCGTCCGGACGCAGCGCCACCAGCGCCAGCGACTTGGGCTTGGCGTCCAGCCAGCTCACCGCTTCGAATTCGGTGTCGGTGCCGCAATAAGGCGTCTTCAGGCTGTCGGCGAACGTGCGCACATCGTCGGAGACGGGTTCGCCGTAGCCGCTTTCCGGCAGGCCTTCCAGGCGCCACAGGCGTAGCGCCACGTGGTTGAGGTCGAACTGCTCGGCCAGGCCCAGGGCGATTTCTCCCGGGACGTGCTGCGCATCGGCCTCGGCCAGCATGCGGCAGCACCACTGCGACAGGTGGTCGCCGATGGTTTCGTTGCTGTTGGCGTTGCGGATCAGTTCACTCAGGCGCCATTCGAGTTCGCGGGTGCGTTCGCGCAGCGTCTGGATCTGGCGCTCGCCCAACGAAATGGCGCGCGAGCCGTGCGGGTTGGGAATCTGCAGCGTGGCGAACACGTCGGCGTGTTCGATGAAGAAGTCGGGGTTGTGTTGCAGGAATTCGGCAACAGCGTGGGCGTTCAGGGGTTCGGTAGGGGTGTGCGCAGTCATGGGGACGCTGATCTCGTACTCGCTGGCTAACGGTGCAGGCCGCTGGTGAACACCAGGCGGTCGATATCGACCTGGCCGCTGAAAACGGAAATGGCCGGACCGGTCATGCGCAGGCGCTCGCCGTTCCAGTCCACGGTAAGCATGCCGCCGCGCGTGTGTACGCGCACCGGCGAATCGAGCAGGCCGCGCCGCACGCCCGCGGCGACGGCCGCACAGGCGCCGGTGCCGCAGGCCAGCGTTTCGCCGGCGCCGCGTTCGTAGACGCGCAGACGGATCTGGTGGCGGTCGACGACCTGCATGAAGCCGACGTTGACGCGGCGCGCGAAGCGCGGGTGCGATTCGACCAGCGGGCCGATCACACCGACCGGCGCGGCGTCGACATCGTCGACCACCTGCACGGCGTGCGGGTTGGAAATGGCCACGGTCGAGATCGCCACGCTGCGCGGCAGGCCGGCCGGCGCGTCGATCTCCAGGTTCCAGACCGTATCCTGGCCCTGCGTCTGGGCGCTCAGGCCGGTGGAGTCGAACGGCAGGGACGGCGGGTCGAAGCGGGTGCTGCCCATGTCGACCGTGACCTGCTCGTCTTCGCCCTCGTCCAGCACGATGACGCCGGTCACGATCTCGGCGCGCAGCGGATTGCGCGCCGACAGGCCTTGCTCGTGCACGAAACGCACGAAACAGCGCGCGCCGTTGCCGCAGTGTTCGACTTCGCTGCCGTCGGCGTTGAAAATGCGGTAGCGGAAATCGGCGTCGGCCTGCGTGGCGGGTTCGACCAGCAGGATCTGGTCGGCGCCGATGCCGAAATGGCGGTCGGCCAGCGCGCGGGCGCGCTCGGGCGTCATCGCTATGTCTTGACGGACGCCATCGAGCACGACGAAGTCGTTGCCCGCGCCGTGCATTTTGGTGAAGTTCCACATCATGCATGGATTATCACCCATTCCGACGCGGAAAGCCCCTGGACGCCCGGGATGGCCGCCGTTTCAGTACAGCTTGGGCTCGCCCAGCGGGCGCGTCTTGAAGCGGCGGTGTACCCAGTAATACTGGCTGGGGCAGCGCAGCACCCAGGACTCCAGCTCGCGGTTCAGGCGCGCCGTGGCGTCTTCCAGCGAACCGTCGCCCGGGAAGTCGGGCAGTTCCGGCAGGACTTCCACGTGATAGCGCCCGGTGCGCGGATCCCAGAAGTCGAGAATCGGCAGCACCGCGGCATTCCATTTGCGCGCCAACTGGGCGGTGGCCAGCAGGGTCGCGGCGGGCACACCGAAAAAAGGCACGAAGACCGATCCGGCGCGTCCGAAATCCATGTCGGGCAGGTAGTAGACCGGCCGCGGTTCGCGCAGGTGGCGCACCAGGTCGCGTACGCCGTCCTTGCGGCTGACCAGGAATACTTCGTTGAAGCGCGCCCGGCCGGCCCGGACGATGGCGTCGACCGCGGGATCGCTTTGCGGCGTGTACATGGTGGCGCCGCTGGGCACCTCCATGGTCAGGCGCGTGGCCGCCGCGTCCAGCGCCACGAAATGGGGCGCGAGCAGGATGACGGGGCGGCCTGCCGCGATCAGGGCATTGATGCGTTCGGCGCCGGTCTGGGTGACCATCTCGCGCACGGCCTCGGGCGAGCCGTACCACAGCACGCCGCGGTCGACGATGGACTGGCCCAGGGCGCGGAAATGCTCGCGCGTCCAGCGTTCGCGCACGGCTTCGGGCTGGCCGGGAAAGCACAGCTCCAGGTTGCGCCGCACGATGCGCACGCGCGAGCGCGCCAGCCGGTAGCTCAGCCAGCCCACCAGGGCGCCGGCCCGTTGGCGCGTGGCCGGGCGCATGCGTGCGAAGCCGCGCAGCATGGCGGTCAGCGCGCGGGTCTTGAATTGGCTCATTGTTCGGGTTCCTGCCGCGCGCTGTCGGGCGCCGGCGGCGCGCCGCGCGGGACTTTGTAGCGGTTGTATCCCCACAGGTATTGCTCGGGGAAGCGCCGGATCAGCGACTCCATGGCGCTGTTGATCAGGGCGGCCTGCTCCTGCGGGCCGTCGGGCAGCGGCTCGGGCACGCGGGCATAGTGGATGCGCCAGTCGCGCCCGCCCGGCAGGCGTTCGCCGGCGGTCAGGATGACGGCCACGCCGGTCTGGCTCGCCAGCTTGCCGGGCAGCGTCATGGTGTAGGCCATGCGGCCGAAGAACGGCGCCCAGACGCCGTCGCCCACGCCCGGCGCCTGGTCGGGCAGCATGCCCACCGACTCGCCGCGCCGCAAGGTGCGCACGAATTCGCGCACGCCCTGCATGGTGGCGGGCACGGCGTTGACCGCCGAGGTGTTGCGCGCCGTCTCCAGTACCGGCGCCAGCGCGGCCTTGCGCGGCGGGCGGAACATCACCGTCATGGGCATCTGGCGCGCCAGGTAGCGCGCGGTGATTTCGAAGCAGCCCAGGTGCGGCGTCAGGAACAGGATGCCGCGCCCCTCGGCGCGCGCCGCCTCGACGATGGCGTAGTCATCCGACACCACTTTTCCCAGGCTTTGTTCGTTGCGAAACCACACCTTGGGCATTTCCAGGATCATGGCCCCGATTTCGCCGGCGGCGCGCCGGGCGAAGGCGGGCTGGGGATAGCCGGCCTGGGCGGCATTGGCCCGCAGGCGGTCGCGGTATTTGCCGGGAAAGGCATACGCCAGCCGTCCCAGCAGCCGGCCGGCCGCATGCAGGAACGGCAGCGGCAGGGCCGCGGCCATACGTAACAGGGTGACGAGCATCGATGCGAATGAAAGGGCGGTACGTTGGGCGTTGGCCTGGAGTGTCCGCTATTTGTATAGAAGGACTCGCCAAGCATAAAGTGCGCATTTTCGCCTAAAATGCTCGGGTCGCCGAGTTAACCGACAACTTGCGGGGCGACAGCGGGGGTGGCGCTGGTGCGCCAAGTCCGCGCAAAATCCGCTAAAGCGTCGCGCCCAGATCTTCCGTACATAGCGATCCCGGGGTGCAGCGCGCCTCGTAACCTATGCGCCGGCTTCAGGCCGGTACGTGAGGAAGTATCTGTGGCCAACAACGATTTTCTGTTCACCTCCGAATCCGTCTCTGAAGGGCATCCCGACAAGGTCGCCGACCAGATTTCGGACGCGATCCTCGACGCCATCTTTACGCAGGACCCCAACGCCCGCGTAGCCGCCGAAACGCTGTGCAACACCGGCCTGGTGGTGCTGGCCGGCGAGATCACCACCACCGCCAACGTCGACTACATCCAGGTCGCCCGCGACACGATCCGCCACATCGGCTATGACAACACCGAGTACGGCATCGACTACAAGGGTTGCGCGGTGCTGGTCGCCTACGACAAGCAGTCGCCCGATATCGCCCAGGGCGTGGACCGCAGTTCGGAAGACTATCTGAACCAGGGCGCCGGCGACCAGGGCCTGATGTTCGGCTATGCATGCGACGAGACCCCCGACCTGATGCCGGCGCCGATCTGGTATGCGCACCGCCTGGTGCAGCGCCAGAGCGAATTGCGCAAGGACGGCCGCCTGCCCTGGCTGCGTCCCGACGCCAAGTCGCAGGTGACGTTCCGCTACGTCGACGGCCGCCCGGCCGAGGTCGACACCGTGGTCCTGTCCACCCAGCACTCGCCCGAGATTTCGCAGGCCTCGATTCGCGAGGCGGTGATCGAGGACATCATCAAGCCCAGCTTTCCCGAGGGCCTGATCACGCCGAAGACCAAATTCCTGGTCAACCCCACCGGCCGCTTCGTCATCGGCGGCCCGCAGGGCGATTGCGGCCTGACCGGCCGCAAGATCATCGTCGACACCTACGGCGGCGCGTGCCCGCACGGCGGCGGCGCGTTCTCGGGCAAGGATCCGTCCAAGGTCGACCGCTCGGCCGCCTACGCCGCCCGCTACGTGGCCAAGAACGTGGTGGCCGCGGGCCTGGCGCGCCAGTGCCAGGTGCAGGTCAGCTACGCCATCGGCGTGGCCGAGCCGATCAACATCACGGTGTACACCGAAGGCACCGGCGTGATTCCCGACGAGCAGATCGCCAAGCTGGTGCGCGAGCACTTCGACCTGCGCCCCAAGGGCATCGTCAACATGCTGGACCTGCTGCGCCCCATCTACACCAAGACCGCTGCCTACGGGCACTTCGGCCGCTCGGAGCCGGAGTTCTCCTGGGAAGCCACCGACAAGGCCGCCGCGCTCAAGCAAGGCGCCTGAGCCGTTCTCCCGTGTCGCGAAACGCCCCGCCTGGCGGGGCGTTTCGCTTGGCCGCGCCGGCGGCAGGGATATCGGAACCGGGACGGGGTCCCGATGCTAAGCTGTTGCCCATGACCGATGCTTCTTTTCCCGTCGCGCCACGGGTCGAGTCCGACGAGACGCCCGACCGGCCGGCGCGGGTTTTCACCGCTACCGACTCGCCCTGCGTGGCGGTCTGCTCCACCCTGTTCGACGATATCTGCCGCGGCTGCGGCCGCACGGCGATGGAAGTCGCCAACTGGGTGTTCATGAGCGAAGAGGAAAAGCGCGAGGTCTGGGTACGCATCCAGGCCCAGGGGTATCCGCGCCGCAATAACTGAGGGGCGCACGGCGGCCTGTCTTGGCCATGTCACATCGCGCGGGCTAAATCGCGGCATTGTCCACCTGCCGTCCCGCACCATGCGCATCGTCCTCGTCACGGATGCCTGGCATCCGCAAGTCAACGGCGTGGTCCGTACCTGGACCACCATGCAAGGCCTGCTGCAGGATTGGGGGCACGAGTTGATCGTGGTCAGCCCGCAGGGCAGCCGTACCGTGCCGGCGCCGTCCGAGCCGGACCTGCGCCTGTGCCTGCAGCCGGGGCGCCAGTTGCGCCGCGTGCTGGGCGATGTCGTGCCCGATGCGCTGCACATCGCCACGGAAGGGCCGCTGGGCCTGGCCGCGCGCCGCATGGCGCTGCGCCGCGGCTGGCGCTTCACCACTTCGTTCCACACGATGTTTCCCGACTACCTGCAGGCGCGCATGGGCATTCCGGCCGGCCTGCCGTGGCGCTACCTGCGCTGGTTCCACCGGCCGTCGCAGCGGGTCCTGGTACCTACGCCCACCGTGCGCGACATCGTGGCGCGGCGCGGCCTGGGCAATCTGCAGGTATGGTCGCGGGGGGTCGACGCGCGCCGCTTCGCGCCCGGGCCGCGCGATTTCCTGCCCGAACTGCCGCGCCCGCTGTTTCTCTGCGTGGGCCGCGTGGCGCGCGAGAAGAACCTGGATGCCTTCCTGTCGCTGGCGCTGCCGGGCAGCAAGGTGATCGTGGGCGGCGGCCCCGACGAAGCCCGCCTGCGCAGGAAGTTCCCGGCCGCGCATTTCGCCGGCCCGCAGGCCGATGACCGCCTGGTGGCCTACTACAACGCCGCCGATGTGTTCGTCTTTCCCAGCCTGACCGACACGTTCGGCCTGGTGATGCTGGAGGCCATGGCTTGCGGCACGCCGGTGGCGGCCTTTCGCAGCGAAGCGCCGCTGGCCGTGGTGCAGCAGGGCGCCACCGGCTTTCTCGACGACGACCTGGCGCAGGCCTGCCGCGCCGCGCTGGCGCTGGATCGCGACGAGGTGCGGGCGCACGCGCTGACGCGTACCTGGGACGCGGTGGCGCGCGACCTGCTGGCGGCGTTCACGCCGCTGGTCGAGGCGCCGCTGGCCTTGCCGCCGGCCGCCCAGCGCATATGACGCGCCTTGCATGCGTCACCGTTTGCGGGGCCACGGCGAGCCGGTACAATGCCGCCTATCCCTGAGGAGCGCTGCGACGACCCGGGCCGTGTCCACGGCATGCCGGTCGCCAGGCTCAGGAAATCCTTGTTCACGCGCCGCGCATCGCGCGGCGCCGCAGCAACGGCGCTCACCTTTGTCGCATGAAGCGGGAAAGGCGAGTACGCGCCGTGCGGATCATGGCGCTACGCGTTGTCCGGCTTCATTGCGCGCCGTTCGACTTTCACGTGGAGCCACACCATGAATGCTGTAACCGATAAATCCGTTGCCGACTATATCGTCGCCGATATGGCGCTGGCCGGCTGGGGCCGCCGCGAGCTGGCCATTGCCGAGACCGAGATGCCCGGCCTGATGGCGATTCGCGACGAGTACGCCGCCAGCCAGCCGCTCAAGGGCGCGCGCATTGCCGGCAGCCTGCACATGACGATCCAGACCGGCGTGCTGATCGAAACGCTGGTGGCGCTGGGCGCCGAAGTGCGCTGGGCCTCGTGCAATATCTTCTCGACCCAGGACCACGCCGCCGCGGCCATTGCCGCCACCGGCACGCCGGTGTTCGCCATCAAGGGCGAAACCCTCGAGGAGTACTGGCAGTACACCCACAAGATCTTCGAATGGCCCGAAGGCCGCCACGCCAACATGATCCTGGACGACGGCGGCGATGCCACCCTGCTGCTGCACCTGGGCGCGCGCGCCGAGCAGGACATCTCGGTGCTGGCCAAGCCCGGCAGCGAGGAAGAGCGCGTGCTGTTCGCGGCCATCAAGGAAACCCTGGCGCGCGATCCGAAGTGGTATTCGACCCGCCTGGCCCAGATCAAGGGCGTGACCGAGGAAACCACCACCGGCGTGCATCGCCTGTACCAGATGTCGCAAAAGGGCGAGCTGGCCTTCGCCGCCATCAACGTCAATGACTCGGTCACCAAGTCGAAGTTCGACAACCTGTACGGTTGCCGCGAGTCGCTGGTCGACGGCATCAAGCGCGCCACCGACGTGATGGTGGCCGGCAAGATCGCGGTGGTGGCCGGCTATGGCGACGTGGGCAAGGGCTGCGCCCAGGCGCTGGCCGCGCTGCGCGCGCAAGTGTGGGTGACCGAGATCGATCCGATCTGCGCCCTGCAGGCCGCGATGGAAGGCTTCAAGGTCGTCACCATGGAAGAGGCCGCCGCGCACGCCGATATCTTCGTGACCGCCACCGGCAACTACCACGTCATCACGCGCCAGCACATGGAAGCCATGAAGGACCAGGCCATCGTGTGCAACATCGGCCACTTCGACAACGAGATCGACGTCGCCGGGCTGGAAAACTGCCAGTGGGAAGAGATCAAGCCGCAGGTCGATCACGTGATCTTCCCCGACGGCAAGCGCATCATCCTGCTGGCCAAGGGCCGCCTGGTGAACCTGGGTTGCGCCACCGGCCACCCGTCCTTCGTGATGTCTTCGTCGTTCGCCAACCAGACCATCGCGCAGATCGAGCTGTTCACGCGCAACGAGGCCTACACCACGGGCCAGGTCTACGTGCTGCCCAAGCACCTGGACGAGAAGGTGGCGCGCCTGCATCTGAAGAAACTGGGCGCCAAGCTGTCGACGCTGAGCAAACAGCAGGCCGACTACATCGGCGTGCCGGTCGAAGGGCCCTTCAAGCCGGGCCACTATCGCTATTGATTGATGTAGCACAATAGGGGCGGGGCCGCGCCATCGTGGCGCTGCCCGTCTCATACCAAGGAGATCGAACATGGCTCTGATTCTGGTCTGGATCCTCAATGCGGTCGCGCTGCTGGCGGTGGCCTATCTGCTGCCCGGCATCACGGTGGCCAGCTTCGGCTCCGCGCTGGTGGCGGCGCTGGTGCTCGGCTTGCTGAACATGCTGGTCAAGCCGGTGCTGGTCCTGCTGACGCTGCCCATCACCATAGTCACGCTCGGCCTGTTTCTGATCATTCTCAACGCCCTGTTGTTCTGGTTCGCCGGCTCCGTGCTGCGCGGCTTCCAGGTCAACGGGTTCTGGTGGGCCGTGGCGGGAGCGATCCTGTACAGCATCATCGCCGGCCTGCTGACCAAACTGATCCCCTGATGACCCAATCCACTGCTCCCGCTTTCAGCCTGGAGTTTTTCCCGCCGCGCGACATCGCCGCCCAGGAGCGCCTGGTGCGCGCGGCCAAGCAGATGCTGGCGATCCAGCCGCGCTACGTCAGCGTCACCTTCGGCGCGGGCGGTTCCACGCGCGCCGGTACGGCCGACACCGTGCGCACGCTGCGCAATCTCGGCTGCGACGCGGCGCCGCACCTGTCCTGCATCGGCGCCACGCGCGACCAGCTGCGCGACATCCTGGCGGCCTACCGCGAGCAGGGCGTGCGTCGGCTTGTCGCGCTGCGGGGCGACCTGCCTTCGGGCATGGGCGGCGACGCGGGCGAACTGCGCTACGCCAGCGATCTGGTGGCCTTCATCCGCCAGGAAACCGGCGACTGGTTCCATATCGAGGTGGCCGCCTACCCCGAGATGCATCCGCAAGCCGAAAGTCCGTCGGCCGATCTGGCGCATTTCGTCAACAAGGTGCAGGCTGGCGCCGACGCGGCCATCACGCAGTACTTCTTCAACCCCGACGCGTATTTCGATTTCGTCGAGCGCGCGCAGGCCAAGGGTGTGGCCATACCCATCGTGCCGGGCATCATGCCCATCACCAACCACACCCAGCTGGTGCGTTTCTCGGAGATGTGCGGGGCCGAAATCCCGCGCTGGATCCGCCTGCGCCTGGCCGAATACGGGGACGACAAGGCCTCGATCCGCGCCTTCGGCCTGGACGTCGTGTCCGAGCTGTGCCAGACCCTGCTGGAAAACGGCGCGCCCGGCGTGCATTTCTACACGCTCAACCACGCCGAAGCCACGCTCGGCATCTGGAAGGCGCTCAACGCCTAGCGCCCGGCGCGCCCTTGGGCGCGCTTGGCGCTGGCCGATGGGGATTGCCCTGAGAGGACGGGCTCAGCACGCCCGCATCTCCAGCGGGGTGCGGTGCAGGAAGCGCTCGAACGCGGCCAGAAAGGCCTGTTCGGCGGCGCTCAGCTTGCGCTGCCGGTGCCAGGCCAGGAATACCTCGATCTCGGCCACGTTGTGCTCGGGCGGCAGGCGGCGCAGTTCGCCGGCCAGCACGTCCTGGCGGATCAGGTGTTCGGGCAGGAAGCTGAGCCCCACGCCGGCCACGACCATGCGGCGGATTTCCTCGAGATAGGGCGAGGTGCCCACGATACGGCCGGTGAAGCCCTGCTGGTCGCGGAAGATCGTCAGCGGCGAGAGCGTGTCGCCCAGCTGGTCGCTGGCGAAGCAGACGAAGTTCTGGTCCATCAGGTCCTCGACGCGCACGTTGCGGCGCGAGAAGAAGGGATGGTGGCGGCCGCACACCACCACGTAGCGATGGCGCAGGAACAGGCGCCGTTCCAGCGTGTCGATGGCCTTGCGGCACAGGCACAGTCCCAGCGCCGGCACCCGCTTGGCCAGCGCGTCGAGAATGGCGGCGCTTTGCATGACGTCGACGTAGAACTCCACCTTGGGATAGCGGCGGTGGAAGTGCGCCAGGAAATCGTCGTAGGCCGTGCTCTGGATCTTGCTCATCACCAGCAGCCGCAAGGTGCCCGCGATATCGTCCTCGTCCTGGGTGGCGGCTTCCTCGACGCGCGCCACCATGCCGTACATCTCGCGCGCCAGGCGATAGATTTCCTCGCCCAGGTTGGTGAGGCGGAACTCGCCGCTGCGGCGGTAGAGCAGCACCCCGCCCACCGCCTGCTCCAGTCGCTTGAGCGCCTGGCTGACGGCGGGCTGGCTGAGGTGCAGCGCGGTCGCGGCGCGGCCGACGCCGCGTTCCTGCACCACGAACATGAAGGTGCGCAACAGGTTCCAGTCCAGGCGCTCGGGAGCGAGCGCCGCGGCGGATTTCTTGGGAGCAGGGCTGGCGGACATGGTTTGGGGCAGGCATGAAAAAAGGCGGCCGCGGCCGCCTTTTCCGGATCGACAGGCGGGACCTCAGGCCTTGGCCAGGCCCGCGAAGAAGCGCTCGGCGTTGTCCTCCAGGCCCTCGATATAGTAGCCGCCTTCCTGCACGATCAGCGTCGGCAGCTTGAAGGCGCCGATCGCCTGGCCCAGGCGCTCGAAGCCATTGGCGCTGACCGCCACCATGGCTTGCGGGTCTTTCTCGAACATATCGAAGCCCAGCGACAGCACCAGGGCGTCGGGCTGGAACAGTTCGATGGCCCTGCTGCGCCTGCTGCAGGCGGTCGAAGAACACCGGCTCGGGCGAGCCGTGCGGCATGGGCAGGTTGACGTTGTAGCCATAGCCTTCGCCCGCGCCGCGCTCGTTCTCGAAGCCTGCCACCACCGGATAGAAGTTCTCCGGATCGCCATGGATGGACACGTACAGCACGTCGCTGCGCTCGTAGAAGATTTCCTGGATACCCTGGCCATGGTGCATGTCGGTATCGAGGATGGCCACGCGCTTGTAGCGCTGCGTGAGCATCTGCGCGGCGATGGCGGCGTTGTTGAGATAGCAGAAGCCGCCGGCGGCGTCGCGCCGCGCATGGTGGCCGGGCGGGCGGCACAGCGCGTAGGCATGGCGCTCGCCGTCGAGCAGGGTCTGCGCGCCGGAGATGGCGCATTGCGCCGCCCAGTAGGCCGACTGCCAGGTATGCGGGCCGACCGGGCAGCTGCCGTCGGCCAGGTAGCGGGCCGCCTGCGCCAGCACGCCGCGCAGGGCGTTGGGCTCGCGCACGAAGACGTTCGACACCACTTCGTCGCCCCAGTCATCGGGCAACTGTTTCCAGCGTGCATGCGCCTCCCGCAGAAAGCGCAGGTAGTCCAGCGAATGGACCGCGCCGATCGCGCCGGCCCCGGCGTCGGCCGGTTCGCGCACGTCGAACTTCAGCTTGCGCGCGGCCTCGGCCAGGGCGTCCAGGCGCGCCGGCACTTCCTGGGGCGTGCGCATCTTGCCGCGCGAGAAATAGGTTTGCGGGTGGTGCAGCTTCTGGTCGGGATGGTAGAAGGCTTTCATGTCATGCGCTCCGCAACGGGGCCGTCACCGCATCGGTGCGATGGTTGGCCAGGAAGATTACCGAAATCATCGACAGCAGCGAGATGCCGCTGAACAGCAGGGCCAGCGGCCACCAGTGGCCCTGGAATTTCTCGGCCAGGATGGTGCCCAGGATGGGCGTCAGGCCGCCGAAGATGGCGCCCGACAATTGGTAGGCCATGGAAATGCCGGTATAGCGGATGCGGGTGGGGAAGCTGTCGCTCACGTAGCCGGCAATCACCGCATAGTAGGCGCCCAGGCAGACCACGGCCAGGCCCACGCCCAGCGTCAGGCTGGTCAACGTGCCCTGGTCGACCATGTTGAACATCACGTACGGCGTGAAGATCGACAGGAACGAGGTGATCAGCAGGAAGCGCCGGCTGCCGATGCGGGTGGCGATGTAGGCCGACAGCGGCGTGATGATGAATTGCATCACCGACACCACCAGCAGGCAGTCGAGGATGACGCCGCGGCTCAGCCCCACGTACTGCGTGGTGTAGGCCAGCATGAACGTGTTGGTGAAGTAGAAGCCGGCGATGCCCAGCACGTTGGCGCCCACGGCCAGGGCCAGCAGGCCGGAGGCGCCGCGCAGCACTTCCACGATGGGCGCCTTGTCGGCGGCCTGCTTCGCGGCGGCGTCTTTCAGGCGCGCCTTCTCGGCCTGCTCGGCCAGGAAGTCGGGCGACTCGTTCACGCTCAGGCGGATCGCGAAGCCCACCACCAGCAGCGCGGCGCTGAACAGGAACGGCACGCGCCAGCCCCAGTCCATGAAGGCGGCGTCGTCCAGCGAGGTCACCAGCTTGAACATCAGCATCGACAGGATCAGGCCGGCCGGGCTGCCCAGCTGCGCGAACGAGGCGAAGAAGGTGCGCTTGCTGCGGTCGGGCGAATGCTCGCCGGCCATCAGGACGGCGCCGCCCCACTCGCCGCCCACGGCAATCCCCTGGATGAAGCGCAGCGCCACCAGCAGGATCGGGGCCCAGATGCCGATGGAGGCGTAGGTGGGCAGCAGGCCGATCAGCACCGTGACCGTGCCCATCAGCAGCAGCGTGATGACCAGCGACTTCTTGCGGCCGATGCGGTCGCCGATATGGCCGAATACCGCGCCGCCCAGCGGACGCGCCAGGAAGCCCACGGCGAAGGTGCCGAACGCGGCCAGGGTGCCGTAGAAGCCGTCGACCGATGGGAAGAACAGTTTGCCGAATACCAGGGCGGCTGCCGTGGCGTAGATATAGAAGTCGTACCACTCGATCATGGTGCCGACGAATGCGGCGATGGACGCGCGCACCGGCTGATGGGTGGCCGTTTGGTGATTCCCCTGCATGTTTCTCTCGTATGACTGGCGGATGGCCGGCACGATTGCCCGGTGGCCGCCGTTGTTATACGGCCACCACTGCACATAAGAAAAATTCTATTTATTTATTCGCCATATTCGTTTGATTTATGTGGCGCGCGTGGCGCGCCGCCGCAGGGGCTGTTTTGCGCCATGGCCGGCCAAGAACTGCTTATGAATCAATGAATTGCGATATTTCCGCCGGCCTGGCCCCGACCCTGGCCGCGGCCGGCGTCGGAGACGGGGGTACATCGACCCTAGGGAAAACCCCGGGAGGACGGGCCGCCCGGGTTGGCGTGTTCAGCGCAGCAGGAAACGGCTGCCGGCGCTGCGGTGGCCGGCCGCGGCGCCGCTGGCCACCAGGGGAGCGCCCGGCACCCAGCCGTCGGGCGTGAGAATGGCGTCCAGGGCGATGTCGTGCGCGGCAGCCTGGTAGTCATCCGGCAGCAGCCCTTCCGACCAGGCGATGCCGATGGTGGTCGGCGACGCGTCGGCGGCCTGCCAGGCGGCCAGCGTGCGGTCGTAGTAGCCGCCGCCGTAACCCAGGCGAGCGGCGTCCAGGGTGTAGCCCAGCGTCGGCACCAGCACCACGTCCGGCACCACCGCCGGGCCGGCTGCGGGCTCCTGGATGCCATACGCGCCGGTGCGCATGGCGCTGTCGGGCGTCCAGTCCCGAAACACCAGCGGGGCGTCGCGCTCCTGGACGGCGGGCAGGCAGACGGCGATGCCGGATTCGACCCATTGCTCCAGCAGGGGCAGCAGGTCGGGTTCGTCTTCCATGGGCCAGAAGGCGGCCACGCGGGAAAGGGGGCGGCCCTGGGCGGCGGCCTGTTCGCAGGCCAGGTTGAGCCAGGTGAACAGACGTCCGCGCATCAACAGCGCCCCGCGGCTGCGCTGGCTGCTGGTCAGCTCGGCCCGGGACTGCCGCAATCGCGCGCGCAGCGCGGCTGCGGTATTCTTGGCGGTATTTTGAGTGTGCATGCGGGCCTGGCGATGAAACGAGTGCTTGAAGCAAGACGGTATCAGAAATTGGCGCTCCGTGACGCGGCCGACGGCATGCGTGGCTGGCTGCCGGTGCTGGCGCTTTTCACGGCGGCTTGTGCGCCGGTGGACGCGCAGCAACGCGCCGCGGCCAGCACCGCGCCTGCCGCGGTGTCGATGCAGGCCGCGCCCGATGCCGAACAGGCCAGGCGGCCCATCGCGGTGCCGCCGGCGGTGCTGGCCGGCTTGCCGCCGGCGCCGCAGACTCCCGCCCAGCAGGCCGTGGTGGCCGCGCGCGAAGCGTCCCAGCGCAAGCAGTGGTCCGTGCTCGGCGCGCTGGCGCCGCAAGCCAGGACGGATCCGCTGGGCATGTACCCGGAGTACTGGCTGCTGCGCTACCAGCTCTGGAGTCCGCCCGGCGGCCGCCGGCCGGACGCGGAACTGCAGCGGTTCCTGGCCGCGCATGCCGGCAGCTACCTGGAGGACCGCCTGCGCGGCGACTGGATCCAGGCGGCGGCGCGCGCCGGAGACTTCGAAACCGTGCGCCGCCTGGGGCCGGTCAAGCAGGGCAATGCGCAGATCGCCTGCGCCGGGCTCGACGCGCGCCACATGACCGGGCAGCGCGCCAGCGCCGCCGAGGCCGTGGCGGCGTTCGCGCCGGGCACGGCCTGTTGGGCCCTGTACGACCAACTGGTGGCCGACGGGGTGCTGGGCTGGGACGAGATCCAGCCGCAGCTGCGCGACGCCATCGAGGCCGGCAAGCTGTCCGATGCGCGCAAGCTGGCGCAATACATCTTCGAGCCGAAAGACCAGAAGAGCTACGACCAGATGATGAAAAACCCGATGAAGTGGCTGGTCCGCCAGGACAAGTCGCCGGTCGGGCGCAACGAGAAGGAGCTGGTCACGCTGGCCCTGGCCCGCCTGAACAAGCCGGATGTGAGCGTGGCGGACTCGTACCTGCGGCGCGAATGGTCGCGCCACCTGCCCAGGCAGAACCTGGCCTGGGTGCGCAGCCAGTACGCGCTGGTGGCGGTGCTCAACCAGGATCCGCGCGCCTACGAGTGGTACCGCGAAGCGGGCGCGGTGCGCATGACCGAGTACAGCCATGCCTGGAAAGTGCGCTCGGCCTTGCGCCAGCCGCGCATCGACTGGAAATGGGTCATCGAGGCCATCGAGGGCATGCCGCCGTCGCAGCAGGCCGAGCCCGTGTGGGTGTACTGGAAGGCCCGCGGCCAGGCCGCGCTGGGCCGCGACCAGCAGGCCAGCCAGGCCTATGCCAGCATCGCCGACCAGTTCAATTTCTATGGCCAGCTGGCCGCCGAGGAACTGGGCCGCCGCATCACCGTGCCGCCGGCGCCCGCGCCGGTCACCGATGCCGAGATCGCCGAGGCCCGCGCGCATCCCGGCCTGCGCCGCGCGATCTACCTGTTCCGCCTGGGCTGGCGCGCCGAAGCCGTGCCGGAGTGGAATTTCTCGCTGCGCGGCATGTCCGACCGCCAGCTGTTCGCCGCCGCCGAGCTGGCGCGCGCCGAGGGCATCTACGACCGCGTGGTCAATACCTCCGAGCGCACCGCCGAGCAGTTCGATTTCAGCCAGCGCTTCATCGCGCCCTTCGAAGGCCGGGTCAGCGCCAAGGCGCGCGCCATCGACCTGGACCCGGCCTGGGTGTATGGCCTGATCCGCCAGGAATCGCGCTTCATCATGGATGCGCGCTCGCACGCGGGCGCGTCCGGCTTGATGCAGCTGATGCCGGCCACCGCCAAATGGGTGGCGGGCAAGATCGGCATGAGCGATTTCCGGCCTGGCTCGGTCAACGATTTCGACGTCAATACCGAGCTCGGCACGCAGTACCTGAACATCGTGCTGCAGGGGCTGGATGGTTCCCAGGTATTGGCCAGCGCCGGCTACAACGCCGGGCCGGGCCGTCCGCGCAATTGGCGCGCCTCGTTCGGCCACCCGGTCGAAGGCGCCATCTTCGCCGAAACCATTCCGTTCAACGAGACGCGCCTGTACGTCAAGAACGTCATGTCCAACGCCGTGTACTACGCCGCCATGTTCAGCGGACAACCGCAATCGCTGAAAGAGCGCCTGGGCAGCATCGTGCCGCCGCAGGCGGCCCTGGCCACCAACCAGCGATGAGCAGGACCGACGATCCGGGCGTTGCCGGACTGCAGGTCTACATCGTCGGCGGCGCGGTGCGCGACGGCCTGCTTGGCCTGCCGGCCGGCGATCGCGACTGGGTCGTGGTGGGCGCCACGCCCGAGGACATGGCGCGGCGCGGCTTCATCCCGGTGGGCGGCGATTTCCCCGTGTTCCTGCATCCTCGCACGAAAGAGGAATACGCGCTGGCGCGCACCGAACGCAAGTCGGGACGCGGCTACAAGGGGTTCACCTTCTACACCGGCGCCGACGTTACGCTGGAGCAGGACCTGCAGCGGCGCGACCTGACGGTCAATGCGATCGCCCGCACGCCGCAGGGCGAACTGGTCGACCCGCTCGATGGCGTGGCCGATGTACGGGCCCGCGTGCTGCGCCACGTGGGCGAGGCCTTCGCCGAGGACCCGGTGCGCATCCTGCGTCTGGGCCGTTTTGCCGCGCGCTTTGGCGACTTCAGCATCGCGCCGGAAACCATGCAGCTGTGCCGCCGCATGGTCGAGGCCGGCGAGGCCGATGCGCTGGTGCCCGAGCGGGTCTGGAAAGAAGTGTCGCGCGGGTTGATGGCGCAGGCGCCGTCGCGCATGCTGGATGTGCTGGCCCGGGCCGGCGCGCTGGCGCGCGTGATGCCCGAATTGCACGACGACGCGGCGGTGCGCGCCGAGATCGATCGCGCCGCGGCCGCGGGCCTGCCGCTGGCCGGCCGCTATGCCTTGCTGTGCCGCCATACGCCCGAGCGCGACGCGCTGGGCCGCCGGCTGCGCGCGCCGGTCGAATGCATGGATCAGGCTCGCCTGCTGCCGCTGGCGGTCGACGCGCTGGCCGCCAGCGCGTCGACCGCCGCGCAACTGGACCTGATCGAGCGCTGCGACGCCTTGCGCAAGCCCGAGCGTTTCGACGCGCTGCTGCAGGCGGCGGCGATCGTGGCGCCGGTGGACCTGTCCGCCTGGCGCGCGCGCGTGCAGGCCGTGCGCGCCATCGACGCCGGCGCGATCGCGCGGCAATGCGCCGGCGATCCGGCGCGCATCAAGCCGGCGCTGCGCCAGGCGCGCTTGCAGGCGCTGGGCGGCGCGTAGGGATTGCGCCGGCGCTACAGGGTGCCGCGCCGGTCGCCGCGGGCAAAGCCCAGCAAGGGTTCGGGCATGTCGCGGCCCACGGCCAGCACCTTGAACAGTTCGCCCATTTCCGCTTCGGACAGCAGTTTCTGCACCGGCGCCACGGCTTGCGCGTAGGCGCGCGCATCGGCCGGATCCAGCTGCGAAAGCGCGTCGAGCAGGCCGGCGTTTACCAGGAAGCGCGCCTGCGACAGGTAGCCCAGCACCTGCAGGCCGCCGGCCAGCGCGGCATCGGCCATGGCAGTGAAATCGACGTGGCTGGTGATGTCCTGCAGGCCGGGCGCGGCGAATGGGTCCGCGTGGGCATGGTGGCGAAGGTGGCACATCAGCGTGCCGCCGGCGCGTTGCGGATGGTAGTACTCGCTGCGCGGAAATCCGTAGTCCAGCAGCAGCGCCGCGCCGCGTTGCAGCCACAGGCCCATGCTGCGGACCCAGGCCTCGGCTTGCAGGTTGATTTCCGATACGTAGCCGGGCAGCGGCGGCATGCGTTGCGCCACGGCTTGCGCGAGGGGGGCGTCGGCGTCGCGATCCTGCCAGGCGAATTCGCCGTTGGCGTCCACGGTGACGCCACGCTCTTGCACCACGCCGGTCTCGCTCCAGCGAAACAGCGTGGCCGGCATGGCGTCGAGCACTTCGTTGCCGAGCACGCAGCCGGCGAATGCATCGGGCAGCTGGTCCAGCCATTGCACCCGATCGCCGAATGGCGCCAGGCGGGACTGCTGTCGTTGCCGCAGATCGGCCGAGACTTCCACGATCAGGTAGCGCGCCGGGCAGTCCAGGCCAGCGAGCGCGCGCAGCACGCCTTCGGCCAGCGCGCCGGTGCCCGCGCCGAATTCGAGCACGCTGGCGGTGTCGGTTGCGCGCAGGACCTGCGCGATCTGGCGCGCCACGGTGGCGGCGAACAGCGGAGTCAGTTCGGGGGCGGTGACGAAGTCGCCGGCCGGCAGGGCCGGGCCTTGCGCATCGGCGGGCGAGGCCAGCTTGGTGGCGCCCGCGGTGTAATAACCCAGCCCGGGCGCGTACAGCGCGGCCGACATCCATTGCGAGAACGGCAGCCAGCCGCCGGCAGCGGCGATGGCCGCACGCAGGTGCCGGGCCACGCTCGCGCTATGCGCGCTGGCGGCAGGGTCGAGAGGGGGAAGCGAAGAGGAAGCAGGGCGTTGCATGGCTGCTATTTTCCCATGAAGGGAAAACGCCCGGTGGAGCGCAGCGGCGCGGGCAGGCCCGCGCCGCATGGTCCGGTTGGTTCAGGCCTTAGCCGCGGCGGGGCGCGGCCGGCTTGGCAAAGCGCTTGGCGGGGCCGCCGGGGCGCTTGTCGAACGAACGGCCTTCACGCGGGGCGCCATGCCAGCCGCCTTCGCGCTGGGGACGGTCGCCGAAGCTGCGCTGCGGGCGGTCGCCGAAGTCGCGTTGCGGACGGTCACCGATGTCGCGCTGGGGGCGATCACCAAAGCTGCGCTGAGGACGATCGCCGAAGTCGCGCTGCGGACGGTCGCCGTAGGGGCGCTGGGGACGGTCGCCGAAATCGCGTTGCGGACGGTCGCCGTAAGGGCGCTGGGGCCGATCGCCGAAGCTGCGCTGCGGGCGGTCGCTGGCGTCGCGTTGGGGCCGATCGCCGAAGTCGCGTTGCGGACGGTCGCCATATGGGCGCTGGGGCCGATCGCCGAACTCGCGCGGCGCGCCGTAGCCGCCGGGACGCTTGCCGCCCATCGGCTTGCCGCCGCGGCGCGGGCCGCCCGTGTTCGGGCGCGGGGTGCGCTGCGGCTCCAGGCCGGCGATGACTTCGGCGTTGATCGACTGGCCGATGTAGTGCTCGATGCGGCGCACTTTGTGGCGTTCGGCGTGCGTGGCCAGCGTGAAGGCCTGGCCGTCGCGGCCGGCACGGCCGGTGCGGCCGATGCGGTGCACGTAATCCTCGGCCTGCAGGGGCAGGTCGAAGTTGACGGCGTGGCTGATGCCTTGCACGTCGATGCCGCGCGCGGCCACGTCGGTCGCCACCAGCACGCGCAGCTGGCCGCGCTGAAGCTGGCCCAGCGTACGGGTGCGCTGGCGCTGGTTCATGTCGCCATGCAGCGCCGCGGCGGCAAAGCCCTGGTCGGCCAGGCGGTCTGCCAGGTCGTCGGCGCCACGCTTGGTGGCCGTGAACACGATGGCCTGGTCCAGGCGCGCGTCGCGCAGCACGTGGTCCAGCAGGCGCATCTTGTGCGCGGCGTCGTCGGCGTACAGCAGGCTTTGCGTGATGTTGGCGTGCTTCTGGCGATGGCCGGCGATTTCGATGCGCTGCGGCTCGCGCATCATGCGCTCGGCCAGGCGCGCCACGCTGCCGTCCAGGGTGGCCGAGAACAGCAGGGTCTGGCGCTCTTTCGGCAGGCGCTCGATGATGGTTTCGATATCTTCGATGAAGCCCATGTCCAGCATGCGGTCGGCTTCGTCCAGCACCAGGGTGTGCACGGTATTCAGTTTGACGCGGCCGGCTTTCAGGTGGTCGATCAGGCGGCCCGGGGTGGCCACCAGCACGTCGACGCGGCGCGACAGCGCCTTGAGCTGCGCGCCATAGGGCATGCCGCCCACCACGGTGGCGGTGCGCAGGCCGGGCAGGTTGCGGCCATACGACGCCGTGGCGTCGGCGACCTGCAGCGCCAGTTCGCGCGTCGGGGTCAGCACCAGCACTTGCACGCCGACGCCCTTGTTGCCGGGCTGGTGGGCGATGCGGTTGAGCGCCGGCAGCATGAACGCGGCGGTCTTGCCGCTACCGGTTTGCGAAGAGACCATCAGGTCGGCGCCGGCCATGGCCTGGGGAATGGCAGCGGCCTGCACCGAAGTGGGTTCGGTGAAACCGGCCTCGCTCAGGGCCGAGAGAATAGTGGGCGCCAAGCCCAAGTCTTCGAAAGACATAGCTTTTCCTTGCCGCATATAGCGGCGCATATGCATGCGCCAGGCCGAACAAGGGAAAAGGTGTCGGTCCGGGCAGCGGTTGATGGAGCATCGTGCCGACCGAATCAACCGTGCGCGGATTGCGCTTGCAACTTCAAGCGCGGGGCGAAAGGAAAGAGGTCAGGAAGCGATGAGCTTCGGCATGGGCCGGCAGCGTGTAGCCGTGCCGGAAAGACTGCGTCGAATGCGCATCAAAAGCGCGTGTATGCCGAATCTGGTTTGTGCAGTGCAGGGATCATAACGCGAATTCCCCTTGACGGGAAGCATTATTTTGCTCACCCGACCAATCTACCGGTTTCTGGCCGCGTTGTTGCAGCCACGCATTGGTCTGGCGGAAATGGCCGCAACCGACAAAGGGCACCGGGGGGCGGCGCGCCGACAGGGGCGACGGGTGGTTGGCCGCTAGCACCAGGTGCCCGGCGTCGGCCGGCACCAGCGCCTGCTTGGCTTGCGCATGCGCGCCCCATAGCAGGAAGACTTTGGGGGACGGGTCGCGTGCCACCTCGGCGATCAGGGCGTCGGTGACGGTTTCCCAGCCGCGCTTGGCATGCGAGCCGGGCTGGCCGTCTTCCACCGTCAGCGAGGTATTGAGCAGCAGCACGCCCTGGCGCGTCCAGGCCGACAGGTCATGGCGCGTCGGGCGCGGATAGTCCACCGCGATCTCGTTGAAGATGTTGCGCAGGCTGGGTGGGCACTTGCAGTCGTCCGGCACCGAAAAGGCCAGGCCCTGGGCCTGGCCGGGCCCGTGGTAAGGGTCCTGGCCCAGGATCACGACGCGCACGTCCGCCGGGGCGAGCTGGTCCAGGGCGCGAAAGGGCGTGGCCGGGTAGACCACGGCGCCCTCGGCCAGGCGTTGTTCGACGTGTCCGAGAACGGATGCGAAGGCGCGCGCCACGGCGGGTTGTTCCAGGACGTGGCGCCAGGCGGCGGGCAGGGCGGCGGCCTGGGCGGCGAGCGCGGCGGGGGCGAGGCGGTTGTCGTTCGGCATGGACGCGATTGTGGCACAGGCCGGTTGGCGTTCCGGCTAGCCGGCGGCGCGCCAGGCGGCCAGCACGGATGGCAGTTCGGCCATGTCGGTCAGCACATGGGCCACGCCGGTCGCGAGCAAGGCCTGCGCGTCGCTGTGGCCTGCCTGGCCGGGCGGGCTGTAGCCGAACACGGTCGCGCCCGCGGCCACGCCGGCGGTGGCGCCGATGACGGAATCCTCGACGATCGCGCAGCGCGATGGCGCCACGTCCAGCGCCTGCGCCGCCGTGAGGTAGACGTCGGGAAACGGTTTGCTGCGCGGCAGTTCCTGGCCGCTGAACACGCGGCCAGTGAAACAGTCGGCCAGTCCAACCTTGGCCAGCTGCATTTCCACCTTGAGGCGGTCCGCGCCCGAGGCCACGGCAACGCGGCCATCCAGGGCGGCGTGCAAGGCGCGCACGGCCTGCGGCGCGCCGGGGATCTCGACCAGTTCGCGGTCCAGCGCATCGTTGCGGCGCTGGCGGAACTCCCGGAACCATTCGTCCGTCAGGCGCGTGCCGGTACGCGCTTCGATCAGGGGCAGCTCGTCGCGTACCGCCTTGCCGGTGAAGATCCGCATCGTTTCTTCCGGACTGAGTTCCCAGCCCAGCTCGCCCAGCATCTGGCACAGCACGCGGTTGGTGATGGGTTCGGAGTCGACCAGTACGCCATCACAATCGAACAGCACGGCGTCGAACGGAAAATCGGTCATTGCGGCGGTAGGGGGGAGGGTTGGTAAAGCGTCCAAGCATACCCCGTGCAACGCAGGTAGCGCCTGTCCCCGCTGGGACAGGCGCCGTTCAATCCCGCGCCCCGCGCGGCATATCGAGGAACCCGCGCAGCACGCCGGCCGAATAGACGCTGGCCACTTCGCGCAGAAAGCCCTGGAAGTCCACCATGGCGCTGCCGTCGGCGCGGTCCGAGACGGTGCGCATGACGGCGCAGGGCACGCCGAATTCATGGCAGACCTGCGCCACCGCGGCGCCTTCCATTTCGACGCACAGCGCGTCGGGCAGCGCCGCCTTCAGGCCGCGCAGCGTATCGGCACGGTTGACGAAGCAGTCGCCGGTGGCGATCAGGCCGCGATGCACGCTGGGCGGCACCGCGCGGCCCGCCGCATGGCCGGCCAGGAATCCCGTGGCGCATCGATGCAGCCGTTCGGTCAGGCCGGCATCGGTGGCGAAATGCGAACGCTCCAGCAGCGGCACCTCGTATTGGGGAAAGAGCGGGCGGGCGTCCAGGTCGTGCTGGATGAGGGCCGTGCCGATGACGATATCGCCCACGCGCACCGAGTCGTGCAGCCCGCCGGCCAGGCCGGTGAATACCACGGCGTCGACGGGAAACTCGCGCAGCAGCGTGGCCGTGGTGGCGGCCGCGGTCACCTTGCCCACGCGGGTGAGCACCAGCACGCAGGGTTGGCCGCGCAATTCGCCCACATGGTAGTCGCGCATGCCGATGCGCCGCGTGACGGCGCCCGGCCCCATTTCGTCGAGCAGCGCCCGGATTTCGTCGGTCAGGGCGGCCAGTATTCCCAGCATGGAAGTCTCTCGCGCCGGGCTGGCCGGCAAAGCCTGCATTATGGCCGTTGCCGTACTTCCTTCAGTTAAGTCCTGATTTGCAATTTGTTAGTTGTAATTCAGGACTTCGAGAGTTATACCGCAATGACGGGTTGCGGACCGGTCGCAAGGAGGCGGCTATGCAGACATCGATGGAAGGTCATGAAGTGGTATCGCGGCAGGCCTGGCTCGAGCGGCGCCGCGCGCTGCTGGAGCGCGAGAAGGCGCAGACGCGGCTGCGCGATGAACTGGCCGCGCAGCGGCGCGCCTTGCCGTGGGTGCGGGTGGACAAGCCGTACGCGTTCGAGACCGCGCGCGGCCGGCGCACCCTGGCCGATCTGTTCGACGGACGCAGCCAGCTGATCGTCAAGCATTTCATGCTGGGCCCGGGATGGGGCGAGGGCTGCGTTGGCTGTTCGTTCGAGGTGGATCATGTCGAAGGCGCCTTGCTGCATTTGCGGCACCATGACGTCGGCTATGTGGCGGTGTCGCGCGCGCCGCTGGCCGAGATCGAGGCATTCAAGCGCCGCATGGGCTGGGGTTTCGAGTGGGTGTCGTCGTATGGCGACGATTTCAACTTCGATTACCACGTGTCGTTCACGCCGCAGGACATGGCGCGCGGGCGCGGGCAGTACAACTATGCCGAGACCGAGCTGCCGATCGACGAGCTGTCGGGCCTGAGCGTGTTCTACCGCGATGCGGTCGGCGAGGTTTTCCACACCTATTCGGCCTATGGCCGTGGGGCGGAGGAGGTGCTGGGCGCCTACATGCTGCTCGATCTCACGCCCAAGGGGCGCAACGAGACCGGGCCGCGCCACGACCTGACGGACTGGGTGCGCCATCACGATCGTTATGGCGCCGCCGGCCAGGTGGCGGCCACCGGGCGCTACGAGGCGTCCGGCGGGCAAGCGCCGCCCGATGCGGCGCCGGGCTGCTGCGGCGCGCCGCATACGTAGCCGGGTCAGGCGTTGCGCGCGAAGTATTGGCTGGGCGTGACGCCGTAAGTGGCGCGAAAACTGCCGATGAAGGCGCTTGGGCTGTCGTAGCCGACGGCCAGCGCCACGTCGGTGACCGGCTTGCCGCCGGCCAGCAATTCCAGCGCGCGCAGCAGCCGTACCTTCTGCCGCCATTGGCCCAGCGTAATGCCGGTTTCGCCGCGAAAGCGCCGCATCAGCGTGCGGGCCGACATGTTCAGGCGTTCGGCCCATGCCTCGATGCTGCTGCCGTCATCGGGGCTGGCCAGCAGCCGCACGGCCAGTTCGCGCAGGCGGCGTTCGCGGGGCATCGGCAGGGTGTGGGCGCTCTGCTCGCACAGGCCCAGTTCGGTCAGCAGGATGTCGAACAACCGCTCGCCGTAGGCGGGCGACAGCGCCGCGCCGGCCGGCCCGGCCAGGCGGTCGATCAGCGCGTCGACCAGCGGCCGCAGCGGCCAGGCGCTGGTGTGTCCCGGCAGCCGCGCGCACGCGTCGGCGCGCACATAGAGGAAGGTGCCGCGGGCGTGGCCGAACCAGTGCGCCTCGTGCATGATGCCCGGCGGCACCCAGCCGATGTTGCCAGGCGCCATGGTCAGCATTTCCGTGTTGCCCTGCACCAGCGCCAGGCCGGTCTGCACCAGGACCAGCATGCCTTCGGCGTGGCTGTGCGCGGGCACCGAAATCCCGCGCGCCTGGCGCGCCCGCTCGATGCTGAAGGCGGTCAGCAGATGGGCCGGATTGACGGTGGGGGGGCCTTGCTCAAGCATGGATTGGCAGGTTTGAGAAACAGGTTGACGGGTTTTCGCAAGCCAAGCTCAATCTAAATGTACATCATTCTCATCATTGGGGCTTGGCCCTTTCAGACGAGGATGATTGGCATGGTGGGCAAGGATCTGCGCAGCGCCGGCATCAAGGCCACCCTGCCGCGCCTGCAGGTGCTGGAGGTGTTCAACCGCCATCCGGACCGCCACTTGAGCGCGGCCGAGGTGTATCGCACGCTGGCTGCCGAGCGCACGCCCCTTGGCCTGGCTACCGTCTACCGGGTGCTCGGCCAGCTTGCCCAGGCCGGCGTACTCAGCCGGCTGCAACTCGATCCGCACGGCAGCCTGTTCGAACTGGCCGGCAAGGGCCGCCATGACCACCTGGTCTGCACCCGCTGCGGCCGGGTGGTCGAATCCGCCGATCCGGCGATTGCCCGCCAGGCGGCGCGGGTGGCGCGCCGCCACGGCTTCGTGCTGGAAACCTACAACCTGGGCCTGTACGGGCGTTGCCGGACATGCAGCGCGCTGGTGTCCGGCCCGAAAGGAGTGTTCGAATGAATCAGGCAGACTTCCGCTATCACGACGTGACCGGGTTTCCGCTGGTGGTGGCGCGCCATCGCGCCGGCGAGCCCGGCTTTGCCGCCCGTTGGATCGCCGAGATGGAGCGGCTGGCCGGCAATGCCGCGCAGTTCGTGATGATCGTGCCCGACCTGGATGTCGAGATCGCCCATGACGATCGCAAGGCCATGGTCCAGTGGCAGACCGGCAACATGGCGCGCCTGCGCGAGTGCTGCAAGGGGTTCATCGCGGTCAAGCCCGACCCGTCCGGGCTGGCGCGCACCCAGGCGCAGGCCGAGAAAATGACCCGCGCCTTCGGCCTGCCGTTCTGCGCGGTGGCCACGCTGGCGCAGGCGCGCGAGAAGGCGCGCCAATTGCTGGAGCCGGCCGGCTGAGGCGGGCTCAGTCGGCCGGCGGCAGCACGCGCAGCAGCGCGTAGCCCAGCACGGCCGACACCAGCGAGCCGGTCAGCACGCCGATCTTGGTGGCGTCGATGGTGGCCGCGTCGTCGAAGGCCAGCGCGCCGATGAACAGGCTCATGGTGAAACCGATGCCGCACAGCAGCGCGACGCCATAGAGCTGCGCGAACGAGGCATGGCGCGGCATGCTGGCCAGCCCGGTCCGGATGGCCAGCCAGGCAAAGCCGAACACGCCCAGCTGCTTGCCCAGGAACAGGCCCAGTGCGATGCCCAGCGGGATGGGCGCGGTCAGGCTGTCGATGCCCATGCCGTCGAACGATACGCCGGCGTTGGCGAATCCGAAAACAGGAACGATCAGCAGGGCCACGGGACGGTGCAGGGCGTGCTCCAGCGCATGCAGGGGCGAATGCTCGGCGCCCGGCTGGCGCGGATCCTGGCGGCGCAGCGGAATGGCCAGCGCCAGCGCCACCCCGGCCAGCGTGGCGTGCACGCCGGATTTCAGGACGAAATACCACAGCAGCGCGCCCACCAGCAGATAGGGCGCCAGGCGCAGCACGCGCAGGCGGTTCAGCACGCACAGCGCCGCCAGCAAGCCGCCGGCCGCGGCTAGCGCGGAGGTATTGAGCTCGGCGGTATAGAACACCGCGATGATGGCGATGGCGCCCAGGTCATCGAGAATGGCCAGGGCGGTCAGGAAGATCTTCAGCGACGTGGGAACGCGGCTGCCCAGCAGCGCCAGGATGCCGAGCGCGAAGGCGATATCGGTGGCCGCCGGGATGGCCCAGCCGCGCAGCCCCGCCGGGTCGCCCTGGTTGACCAGGAGATAGACGAGGGCCGGCATCAGCATGCCGCCGGCCGCCGCCACGCCGGGCAGCACGATGCGCGACACGCCCCGCAACTGGCCGTCGAGCATCTCGCGCTTGATTTCCAGGCCGACCAGCAGGAAGAACACCGCCATCAGGCCGTCGTTGATCCAGTGCAGCACCGACTCCTTGAGGGTGAAGGCTTCCGATGCATAGCCCAGCTTGGTGCCCAGCAACTGGAAATAGGCTGGCGCCAGCGGCGAATTGGCCACGATCAGGGCCAGGACGGCGGCGATCATCAGCACATAGCCGCCCAGGGCTTCGGAGCGCAGGAAAGCCTGCAGGAGGGATGGAGCGCGGGTAGGAGTCGTGGGCACTGTTCTCGGCAATGGTTTTGTCAGAAAGCTGAATTTAAGCTGAACGTTTCCGAGTGTTCGCCAGATTTTGCCTGCAAGATGCGTACGAATATGCGGAATCAGGGCTGCGGCGTCCAGGGGCGCGGGGGCGTTGCCTAAGCTGTCCATGGTCGCCGCCCGACAGGCCGGGCGGCCGGGCACGGAGATCATGCATGGCAGGCACATTGGCGCCCATCCGGGCGCTTTTCTTTTGGCCGGATGGGGCGGCGGCGCCACGGCTGGTCGATACCGGGCCGCATCTGCGTGCGCCCGGCAGGGGCGGCTACCAATTGCGCCTGTTGCGTCCGTCGCTGGCGTTGCGCCGGCTGGCCCGCGGGCAGGCGCGGGTGAGCGTCTGGCACGGCGTGCTGCGGATCTGGCAGGGCGACGCCCTGCGGGCTGCCGAGCCGGCCCATGCCGGACCGCGAGCGCGCGCCCTGACGGCGGCCGAGCTGCGCTATCTCGCGGCCTGGCTGCACCAGCAGGGTTTGCACTGGAACACCCTCCATGACGCAGCGCTCTGAACCGGCCGTACCGGCCTTGCGCATCCTGCACACGGAGGCGGCGACCGGCGCCGGCGGCCAGGAAACCAGCATCTACCGGGAAATGCTGGCCATGCGCGCGCGCGGCCATCATCTGGAGGCGGCCTGCCAGCCGGGCGCGCCGCTGGCGCGGCGGCTGCGCGCGGCGGGCTTTCCCGTGCACGAGCTGGCCATGGACGGCGTGGCGGCCGGGGTGCGCGCGGTCTGGCGCCTGCGCGAGCTGGTGCGCGGGCGCTTCGATGTCGTCAACACGCATAGCCGCCGCGATACGGTGCTGGCTGCCTGGGCGGGGCGGATGGCCGGTGCGCCGCTGATCGTGCGCACCCGCCACCTGGCCAAGCCGGTGGGGTCGCTCTATACGTATACCTGGCTGCCGCACCGCGTCATCGCGGTCAGCGACCATGTGCGCGGCCAGATCCTGCGCGCGGGCGCCCGCGCCGCGCACGTCGAGGCCATCGCGTCCCCGGCGACGCTGGCCCCGGCGCCGCCGGCCTCCAGCCTGCGCGCCGAACTCGGCATTGCGGCGGCGGCGCAGGTCATTGGCTGCGTCGCCGTCATGCGGGCGGACAAGGGGCTGGACGATCTGCTCGATGCGTTTGTGGCACTCGCAGGCCGGCATGCCGCTGCGCACCTGGTGCTGGTCGGCGAGCCGGGCGGCATCGGCGCCCTGCTGCGCGAGCGCGCGCAGCGCCTGGGGCTGGGCGCGCGCGTGCACCTGACGGGGCATCGCGACGACATCCCCAATGTGCTGGCGGCTTTCGATGTGTTCGCCCTGCCGACCCGCAGCGAGGCCCTGGGGTTGGCCATGGTCGAGGCCGCCGCCGCGGGCCTGCCGGTGATCGCCGGCAACGTGGGCGGCGTGCCCGAAGTCGTGCGCCATGGCGCGACCGGCTTGCTGGTGCCGCCGTCCGACCCGGCGGCGCTGGCCCAGGCGCTGGAGCGCCTGCTGGTCGATCCGGCGTTGCGCCGCGCGATGGGGCGGGCCGGCAGCCGCATGGTCAGGGACGAGCGCGACTTCTCGCCCGAGCGGCAGGCCGCCCGCGTGGAGGCCGCCTATTGCCGCTGGCTGGCGCAGCGCGGCCGGCCAGCCTGGCGCTGAGCGGGCCGTTCAGTGCCAGAGCAGCGCGTTCATGGCTTCGACCACCCGATTGCGGTAGCGGGGCAGCAAGGCCGCGGTGTCCGCGCGTGCGGCGCGCCAGGCTTGCGGCTCCGCGCCCGGGGCGACGCGCGGCGCGGCCCAGATGGCGTCGGGGAAATGGCGGTCGTCGCGCCAGCGCGGGATCACGTGCCAATGCAGGTGCGGCACCACGTTGCCCAGCGCCGCCAGGTTGACCTTGTCCGGATGCAGCACGTCGCGCTGGGCCTGTTCCACCGCCCATACCGCGCGCATCAGCAGTTCGCGCCCGTGCGTCGACAGGCTGGTCATTTCGGCGATGTGGGCGTTCCAGACCACGCGGGTGAAACCCGGGTAGTCGGGGTCGTCGACCTCGATCACGCGCAGGTGCGATCCGCGCCACAGCAGCGCGCCGCCGTCCTGCTGGCACAGCGGACAATCGGGGTGGCGCGTGCTCAAGCCAGCACCTTGCGGTACTGCAGGAAGCCCGAGCGGTCGGCGATGTGGTCGTACAGGTGCATGGCGTCGGTGTTGGTCTCGTGCGTCAGCCAGTACACGCGCGCCGCGCCCTGGGCCCGCGCGTCGGCGTAGACGTGTTCGATCAGCGCCCGGCCGGCGCCGCTGCTGCGCACGTCGGGGGCGACGAATAGGTCCTGCAGATAACAGTAGTCGCCGGTGGTCCAGCACGAGCGGTGGAAAATCCAGTGCACCATGCCGATGGCCTTGCCGTCGCGCCAGGCCAGCGCGGCGTGCATGGGCTCGGCGGGGTCCAGGAAGCGCTGCCACGTCTGCGCGGTGGCGGCGTCGGCAAGCTGCACCTTGTAGAACTCCTGGTAGCCTTTCCAGAGGGGCAGCCAGGCTTCGTGGTCGGCGGCGGACAGGGGGCGGATCTCGGTAGGGGTCATGGCAAGCGTCGGCTAGAAGGGGTTGGAGGAAATCAGAGTTGGTCTTCGAGGGTCTCGACGATGTGGCGTAGCACCTGCAGCCGCGCATAGCGCTTGTCGTTGGACGACACCAGGTGCCAGGGCGCCTCGCGCATGTCGGTGCGGCACAGCATTTCGTTGGCGGCGTCGGCGTAGGCCTGCCATTGCTTGCGGTTGCGCCAGTCGTCGGGCGTGATCTTGAAATTCTTGTAGGGCGATTTCTCGCGTTCGCGGAAGCGTTCGAGCTGCACGGCGGGGGTGATGGCCAGCCAGAATTTCAGCACGATGGCGCCGTGCCCGACCAGCTGGCGCTCGAAGTCGAGGATTTCGCCATAGGCGCGCCGCCAGTCGGTCGGCGCGGTGATGTTCTCCACCCGCTCGACCAGCACCCGGCCGTACCACGAGCGATCGAAGATCGCGATGCGGCCCTGCCGGGGAATGCGCCGCCAGAAGCGCCACAGGTAGGGGCGCGCCAGTTCGTGGCGCGCCGGCGCCGCCACCGGCGTGATGTCGTATTGACGGGCGTCGAGCGCGCGCGTGACGCGGCGGATGGCCCCGCCCTTGCCGGCGGCGTCCTGGCCTTCGAACACCAGTACCAGCGAGCGCTCGCGGAAATCGTCGCGGCGCACGGCGCGCGCCAGCCGGCCCTGCAGCAGGCCCAGTTCGGCTTCGTAGTCGTCCTTGTCTTCCTTCGCGTCGTAGTCCAGTGCGCCCAGGCGGTCGACCAGGTGCACCGCCGGGCTGGGCGCGCCGAAGGCGCGCACGCTGCGCGGCGTGGCGCGCCGGCGCATGGCGGCCAGCACCGCTTCGGCGGTGCGCACCGCGCGCATCTCGTCGTCGGCGCTGGGAATGACCCGCCATGGCGCGTGCGCGGCATCGGTATAGGCCATGGCCACCTGCCCGGCGTTGCGCAGGCGGCCGTATTTTTTCCGCACCTTGCGGTCGGCGGGCGTGACCTGCCAGGCCGTCTCGGGGTTGGCCAGCAGCCGCTCGGTGCGCTCGGCCTGTGCCTGGGCCGACAGGTGGTACCACAGCTTGACGATCTGCACCCCTTCGGCGGCCAGCATGGCCTCGAAGCGGCGGATCTGCGCGGCATGCGCCTCCAGCCGGGCGGTGTCGGGTTTCTTGCGCACGGCCTCCAGCAGCAGCGGCACGTACCACGAGCCGAACACGATGCCGGTGCGGCCCTTGGCCGGCAACTCGTTCCAGTAGCGCCACATGGGCGGCCGCGCGAGCTCCTCGGCGTCGGGCAGGCCGAACGCCATCGTGTGGATGTGGCGCGGGTCCATCCATTCGTTGAGCATGTTGATCGTGTCGCCCTTGCCGGCGCCGTCGATGCCGGTCACTACGATCAGCAGCGACTGCTCGGCGCGCTGCAGGCGTTCGTACTGGGCCTTGAGCAGGGCCGTGCGCAGGCGCGCTTCGCGCGCCTTGTACTGCGCTTTCGACAGGCTGGGATCGGCTTCCGCTTCGATGAACATGGCGCAGTGCGTGGATGGCGACCGTCCGATGGTGCGGGATATCCCGCCGTTACGCAAGCCGGCGGCGCGGCTACAGCGCGTCCAGGGGGATCCTCAGGTAGCGCGTGCCGTTGGCCTCGGGCGCCGGCAGTTCGCCGGCGCGGATGTTGACCTGCAGCGCCGGCAGGATGAGCGTGGGCATGTCTAGGGTAGCGTCGCGGGCGGTGCGCATGGCGACGAATTCGCTTTCGGAGATGCCGTCGCGCACATGGATGTTGCCGGCGCGCTGCGCCGCCACCGTTGTCTGCCAGGCCGCCGCGCGGCCGGCCGGCGGGTAGTCGTGGCACATATACAACCGGGTGTCCGGCGGCAGCGCCAGCAGGGTGCGGATCGAGTGGTACAGGGTGCGGGCGTCGCCGCCGGGGAAGTCGCACCGGGCCGTGCCCACGTCGGGCATGAACAGCGTGTCGCCCACGAAGGCCGACAGGCTGTCGCCGTCGTCGATCAGGTAGGCCAGGTCGGCCGGCGTGTGGCCGGGCACGTGCAGGGCGCGCACGCGCAGCGCGCCGATGGCGAAGGTCTCGTCGGGTTCGAACAGGTGGCCGAATTGCGATCCGTCGCAGGCGAAACCGTCGAGGTTGTACAGCTTGCTGAACACCACTTGCACGTCGCGGATATGGCCGCCGATGCCGATGACGCCGCCCAGCTGGCGCTGCAGGTAGGCGGCCGCCGACAGGTGGTCGGCGTGGGCGTGGGTTTCCAGCAGCCATTGCGTGCGCAACGCATACTGGCGCACGAAATCGGCGATGCGGTCGGCCGACGCGGTCGTGGTGCGGCCCGATTTCGGGTCGAAGTCCAGCACCGGATCGATGACCGCGCACGCGCCGCCCGGCGCCTCGTAGAGCACGTAGCTGAAGGTGGCGGTGGCGGGGTCGAAGAAGGGCTGGATATGTGCGGACATGCGGCGCTCCCGAAACAGCGGTGGAAGGGTATCAGGCATCATCTTATTATTTGATATTATATTTTTCAATATAATGATCGAGACCCTGCATTCCTGACATCCCATGGACGATACGCTGACCGATTGCGAGATATCCGCGCTGCGCGCCTCCGCGGCGCAGGCCTGCGCACTGCTCAAGGCCCTGGCCAACGAGGACCGCCTGCTGCTGTTGTGCCAGCTGGTGGCGGCCGAGCGCAACGTGGGCGAGCTCGAAACGCTGACCGGCATCCGCCAGCCCACGCTGTCGCAGCAACTGGGCGTGCTGCGCGACGAGGGGTTGGTGGACACGCGCCGCGCCGGCAAATATGTGTACTACCAGCTGGCCAGCTTCGAGGTCGGCCAGGTGATGAAGACCTTGTCGTCGCTGTACTGCGGCAAGGCCTCGAGGGAGCAATCATGACGATCGATTGGGCGGCGTTCACGCCATGGTCATCGCTGGGCGGCGGCATGCTGATCGGCGCGGCGGCGGCCTGGCTGATGCTGGGCGCGGGGCGCATCGCGGGCATCAGCGGCATCCTGGCCGGGCTGCTGCCGCCGCGCGCGGGCGCGGCATGGCGGATGTGGTTCCTGGCCGGGCTGCTGGCCGCGCCGTGGCTGTATCGGGTGTTCGAACCCATGCCGGCCGTGCGTATCGAGGCAGGCGCGTTGCAGCTGGTCCTGGCCGGGTTGCTGGTCGGGGTGGGCACGCGCTATGGCTCGGGCTGCACCAGCGGCCACGGGGTATGCGGGCTGGCGCGCGGATCGCGGCGTTCGCTGGTGGCGGTGCTGGCCTTCATGGCCACGGGCTTTGCCACGGTGTTCGTGCTGCGGCACCTCATGGGAGCCTGAGATGGGCAACGCCTACAGCTTTGCCGCCGGATTGATCTTCGGCCTGGGCCTGCTGGTTTCGGGCATGGCCGACCCGGCCAAGGTGCTGGGTTTCCTGGACCTGGCCGGCGCCTGGGATCCGTCGCTGGGCCTGGTCATGGCGGGCGCCATCGGCGTGGCCGCGCCCGCGTTCGTGCTGGCGCGCCGCCAGGCGCGCCTTCGACGGCGAGCCCATGCAATGGCCGGCGGCCAAGGGCATCGACCGGCGCCTGCTGGGCGGCAGCGCGCTGTTCGGCGTGGGCTGGGGGCTGGCCGGACTGTGTCCGGGGCCGGCGCTGCTCAATGCCGGCGCGGGCTACGGCCAGGCCTGGCTGTTCGTGGCGGCCATGGCGGCCGGCATGGCGCTGCATGGGGCGCTGCAGCGCCGCGGCGCCTAGCCGCCGCGCGGCGGCTCATTCGTATGAGCGTACGTCGTCGATGACCTTGCCGTCGTTGGGCAGCGCGCCCTCATCGGCCCATTGCACGTCGGCGCGCAGCTTGGTGACTTCGCGCACCGAATCGGCGATGCGGCCGGCCAGTTCCGGCGAGCGCTCGCGCGCCTGCACGTGCAGCACCATGTGGTCGGCGCCGGTGGCGCCGCTGACGACCAGCCGCGCGCGCACGATTTCCGGATGGCGGCGCAGCACGTCGGCCACTTGCGAGGGATGCACGAACATGCCGCGCACCTTGGTGGTCTGGTCGGCGCGGCCCAGCCAGCCGCGTATGCGGATGTTGGTGTGTCCGCAGGGCGACTGGCCGGGCATGATGGCCGACAGGTCGCCGGTGCCGAAGCGCACCAGGGGATAGTCGGGGTTCAGCGTCGTGACCACGACTTCGCCCACTTCGCCATCGGGCACGGGCTCGCCGGTGCCGGGACGCACGATTTCCAGGATGATGTCTTCGCCCACCACCAGGCCTTCGCGCGCGGGCGTCTCGAAGGCGATCATGCCCAGGTCGGCGCTGCCGTAGGCCTGGTAGCCTTCGATGCCGCGCGCGGCCAGCCAGTCGCGCAAGGAGGGCGGGAACGCCTCGCCCGATACCAGCGCGCGGCGCAGCGAATCCAGCCGGATGCCGAGTTCGTCCGCCTTTTCAAGAATCAGTTTGAGGAAGCTGGGCGTGCCGGTATAGCCGCTGGGCGCGAGGTCGTGGATGGCGCGCACCTGCTGTTCGGTCTGGCCCGTGCCGCCGGGAAATACGGTGCAGCCCACGGCATGGGCGGCGGTTTCCATCATCGAGCCGGCCGGCGTGAAATGGTAGGAAAAACAGTTGTAGGCCAGCTCGCCGGCGCGAAAGCCGGCCGCGTAGAGAGCGCGCGCGAAACGCCAGTAGTCGGCGCGGTTGCCTTCGGGCTCGTAGATCGGGCCGGGCGAGGCGAACACGCGCAGCGCCTGGCCCCAGCCCACGGTCGAGAAGCCGCCGAAGGCCTTGGCCGGGCCCGCCGGGCCGGCGCCGTCGCGGCTGTGCTGCTGGCGCTCCAGCAGTTCGTGCTTGCGCAGCACCGGCAGGGCGGCCAGCGCGGCGCGATTGTCCACGCTGCGCGGGTCGATGCCGCGCAATTGCCCGGCGATGGCCGGCGCCCGGGCCATGGCGCGCTCGATGGCGGCTGGCAACGCCTGCATCAGGTCGCGCTCGCGTTGCGCCGGTTGGCGGGTTTCCAGTACGTCGAAAAACTCGGACATGGGTGCGCACCCTCTCGTGTGCGGGACAGCGGTTGTTGCGGCCCGGCGCTCGCATGGCCGGGCGGGGATTACGCCAGCCAGCGCTTGCGGCGCCGGTAGAATTTCTGTTCGCGAAAGCTCTTGCGCTCGCCGCTGGATATGCCCAGGTAGAACTCCTTGACATCCTCGTTCTGCGCCAGCTCGGCGGCGGCGCCGTCCATCATCACGCGGCCGTTTTCCAGGATGTAGCCGTAGTCGGCATAGCGCAGCGCGATGTTGGTGTTCTGTTCGGCCAGCAGGAAGCTGACGCGTTCGCGCTGGTTGAGGTCGCGCACGATCTCGAAGATCTCCTCGACGATCTGCGGCGCCAGCCCCATGGACGGCTCGTCGAGCAGGATCATGGTGGGGCTGGCCATCAATGCGCGGCCGATGGCCGTCATCTGCTGTTCGCCGCCCGAGGTGTAGCCCGCCTGGCTGGTGCGGCGCTGCTTGAGACGCGGAAAATATTGGTAGACGCGTTCCAGCGCCGCGTCGATGTCGCCGCGGCCCAGCTTGCGCGTGTAGGCGCCGGTCAGCAGGTTTTCCTCGATGGTCAGGTGGGCGAAGCAGTGGCGGCCTTCCATGACCTGGACCACGCCGCGCTTGACCAGCTCGGCCGGAGAGAGCCGTTCGATGCGTTCATCGCGGTACTGGATGTAGCCCTTGGTGACGTCGCCGCGTTCGCCCTTGAGCAGGTTGGACACCGCGCGCAGCGTGGTGGTCTTGCCCGCGCCGTTGGCGCCCAGCAGCGCGACGATGCGCCCTTCGGGCACGCGCAGGGAAACCCCCTTCAGCACCAGGATGACATGGTTGTAGATCACCTCGATGCCGTTCACATCGAGCAGCACTTTGTCGGCGGGGGCGTTGTTGGCAGCGGTCATGGCAGGTTCCTGCTTGGGGTCTGGCGGCCGCCGGCGCACGGGCGCCGGCGGCCAGTTCACATCAGCCTGCGCAGTTGCGCGGGGTGACGTTCTTCTCCTTGGCGTACTTCGCCGCGGCTTCCTTGACCATGGGGTCGAGGACGGACTTGTCCGACTGGTACCAATCGGACACCACCTTGAACTTGCTGCCGTCCCATTGCACGATGCGCGCCCAGTCGTCGCCCATGTGGTTGGCGCACGAGGTCTTGACCGGACGCATGATCTCGCCGAAGCCGAGCTGGTCGAGGCGTTCCTGCGTCAGGTTCAGGTTCTCGAAGCCCCAGCGCACCTGCTCCGGCGTGAGCGCCTTGCCCTTGCCGTACTTTTCCTGGGCGGCGCGGATCGCCTCGACCTGCAGCATGGAGATCATCATGCCGCGCGTGTGGGCGATGGTGCCCAGGGTCGTGTTGCCGGACTTGTCCGAGCCCTGGCCCTTGTCGTAGACGTACTTTTTCAGGTCCTCGTAGACCTTGCCGGTGGCCGCGCTATTGTGGATGGTGACGGCGTTGTAGCCCTTGGCCACGTCGCCCAGGTCCTTGACGTCGCCTTCCGAACCGGCCCACCAGATGGCGTAGATCTTGTCGCGTGCATAGCCGCTGGCCTGGGCTTCGCGGATGGCGGTCGGCGTCATGATGCCGGCGCTCCACAGCAGCACGTAATTGGGGCGCTGCTGGCGGACCTGCAGCCAGGTCGATTTCTGCTCGACGCCGGGAGCGGTGACCGGATAGAGCAGCAGTTCGAAGCCTTCCTTGGCGGCGCGCTTCTGCAGCAGTGGGATCGGCTCCTTGCCATAGGGCGAGTCGTGGTAGACCAGGGCGATCTTCTTTCCCTTGAGCTTGTCCATGCCGCCTTCTTTCTTGGCGATGTCCTGGACCATCACGTCGGCGGCGGTCCAGTAGGTGCCCAGCAGCGGGAAGTTCCACTGGAAGACGCTGCCGTCGACCGATTGCGACAGCCCGTAGCCCATGGTCTCAACCGGCACCTTGTCCACCATGGCCTTGTCGCTGACCGCGAAGGTGATGCCGGTGGATTGGGTATCGAAGCCCGAGGCGCCGGTGCCGCGCGTCTTCAGGCGCTCGTAGCATTCCACGCCGCGGTCGGTGGCGCGGTCTCGCACTCTTCGTACGTGATCTTCACGCCGTTGATGCCGCCGTCGCGCTCGTTGATCAGCTTCAGGTAATCCAGCTTGCCGTCGGCCCATGGAATGCCCAGCGGGGCGAACGACCCGGTGCGGTACACCAGCAGCGGCACGAATTGTTCCTCGGCCGCCATGGCGGGCGCGGCGATGGCGCCCAGCGCGCCGGCTGCGGCGATCACGGCCGCCGTCAATCTCAGGTTAAGACGCTTCATCTCCAATTACCTCCTGCGTGGTGCCTTGTCTGAACACCGGGGTTGGCCCGGTCTTTAGCCGGGTATTCGGGAAGCGCGGTCCGGCGCTTTTGCCGCCGGGCCGCACGCTGAACCAGATTCAATGCGGGAACGGCCAGATGCGCAGCTTCTCCTTGGCGATGCTCCACAGCCGCGCCAATCCGTGCGGCTCGGCGATGAGGAAGAACACGATCAACGCGCCGAACACCATGTGCTCGATGTGCGCGGCCGTGTCGACCGACAGCGACAGACCCAGCAGGTGCGGGACATTGGTCAGGGCCACCGGCACCAGCACGATGAAGGCGGCGCCGAAGAAGCTGCCCAGGATCGAGCCCAGGCCGCCGATGATGACCATGAACAGCAGCTGGAACGACCGCGCCAGGTCGAAGGCCAGCGGCTCCCACGAGCCGAGGTGGACGTAGCCCCACAGCGCGCCGGCCACGCCCACGATGAACGAGCTGACCGCGAACGCCGACAGCTTGGCGTACATGGGCCGGATGCCGATCACTGCCGCGGCGACGTCCATGTCGCGGATCGCCATCCACTGGCGGCCGATGGCGCCGCGCACCAGGTTCTTGGCCAGCAGTGTGAACACGACCACGAAGCCCAGCACCAGCAGGTACTTCTCCAGCGCCGATTGCACCGGCAGGCCGAAGAACGTCATGGGCGGCACCGATACGCTGCCCGAGGACGAATAGTTGGTGAAGAATGGAATGCGCAGGAACGCCCAGTCGACGAAGAACTGCGCGGCCAGCGTGGCCACCGCCAAGTACAGGCCGCGGATGCGCAGGCTGGGAATGCCGAAGATGACGCCCACCAGCGTGGCGAAGCAGCCGCCCAGCAGGATCTGCGCCACCAGCGGCATGCCGGGAAAGCGCACGCCGAAGTTCCAGGCCGCGTAGGCGCCCACCGCCATGAAGGCGCCGGTGCCCAGCGAGATCTGGCCGCAGTAGCCCACCAGGATGTTCAGCCCCACCGCCGCCAGCGCCAGGAGCAGGAACGGGATCAGGATGGCGCGCAGCAGATAGTCGCTGGCGGTCAGGGGAACGACGACGAATATCACCGCCATCAGCAGGGCGATGAAGATGCGGTCCTGGCGGATCGGAAAGATCTGCTGGTCGGCGCGATAGCTGGTCTTGAACTGGCCGTTTTCGCGATAGAACATGAATTTTTCCTCAGACCCGGTCGATGATCTTCTCGCCGAACAGCCCTTGCGGACGGAACAGCAGGAACACCAGCGCCAACACATAGGCGAACCAGATTTCGATGCCGCCGCCCACGAGCGACCCCAGGTACACCTCCGACATCTTCTCGCCCACCCCGATGATCAGGCCGCCCAGGATGGCGCCGGGCACCGAGGTCAGCCCGCCCAGGATCACCACCGGCAGCGCGCGCAGCGCGGCGGTCGACAGGGTGAACTGCACGCCGAACTTCGAACCCCAGATGATGCCGGCCACCAGCGCGACCAGGCCCGCCACGCTCCAGACAATGACCCAGATGCGGTTGAGCGGGATGCCGATGGACTGGGCCGCCTGGTGGTCGTCGGCCACCGCGCGCAGGGCGCGGCCGGTCGAGGTGTACTGGAAGAACAGCGCCAGCGCGGCCACCAGCAGGGCCGCCACCACGGCGGCGGTCAGGCCTTCCAGGTTGATCAGCAGGCCGCCCTCGAACATCGTTTCGAGGATGATGGCCGGATCCTTGGGCATGCCGACGTTGATCGAGTAGACCGAGCTGCCGAAGGCGATCTGCCCCAGGCCGTCGAGAAAGTAGCTGATGCCCAGCGTGGCCATCAGCAGCGTGGTGGCTTCCTGGTTGACCAGGTGGCGCAGCACGAAGCGCTCGACCGCGACCGCCAGCACGAACATGACCAGCGCGCTGACGATGAAGGCCAGCACGTTGGCCAGCAGCATGTTCTCGAAGCCCAGCCACTGCGGAATCCATTCGGAGAACCGCGCCATCGACAGCGCGGCCACCAGCACCATGGCGCCCTGGGCGAAGTTGAACACGCCCGAGGCCTTGAAGATCAGCACGAAGCCCAGGCCGATCAGCGCGTACAGCATGCCGCTCATCAGGCCGCCGAACAATGTTTCGAGGAAGAATCCCATGTCTGTCGCCTCAGTGCGCCACGCCGAGATAGGCGCGGATGACGTCTTCGTTGGAGCGGACCTCGTCGGGCGAGCCGTCGCCGATCTTCTTGCCGTAGTCGAGGACGACGACGCGGTCCGAGATATCCATCACCACGCCCATGTCGTGTTCGATCAGCACGATGGTGGTGCCGAACTCGTCGTTGACATCGAGGATGAAGCGGCTCATGTCCTGCTTTTCCTCGATGTTCATGCCCGCCATGGGTTCGTCCAGCAGCAGCAGGCGCGGTTCCATGGCCAGCGCGCGGCCCAGGTCGACCCGCTTTTGCAGGCCGTACGGCAGGCGTCCGACCGGCACCTTGCGATAGGCCTGGATTTCCAGGAAGTCGATGATGTTCTCGACGTACTCGCGGTGGGCGATCTCCTCGCGCTCGGCCGGCCCCAGCCGCAGCGCCTGCGCCAGCAGGCCGGACTTCATGCGCAGGTTGCGGCCGGTCATGATGTTGTCCAGCACGCTCATGCCCTTGAACAGGGCCAGGTTCTGGAAGGTGCGGGCGATGCCCATCTCGGCCGCGCGGCGCGGGCTCATCCGCGAGAAGTGCTCGCCGCGCAGCATGATGGCGCCGTTCTGCGGCGTGTAGACGCCGTTGATGACGTTGAGCATCGAACTCTTGCCCGCGCCGTTGGGGCCGATGATGGCGCGGATTTCGTGCTCGCGCACATTGAACGAGATGTCCGTCAGCGCCTTGACCCCGCCGAACGACAACGAGATGTTCTGCATGTCCAGCATGACGTCGCCAATGCGCTGCGCGCGGGTCTGGTTGCTCATGGTTCAGGCGGCCTTGGCGGTGATGGCGGGAAAAGTGCGCGCGGCGCGGATCTTCAGGTCGGCCGAGATGCGGCCCACGCGGCCGTCCTCGAACTTCACCTCGGTTTCGATGAACTGCGTATCCTTGCCGCCGTATAGCGCATCGACTAGCACGCCGTACTTCTGGCCGATGAAGGCGCGTCGCACCTTGCGGGTGCGGGTCAGTTCGTCGTCGTCGGGGTCCAGCTCCTTGCGCAGGATCAGGAAGCGGCCGACCTGCGAGGCCGCCAGGCGCGCGTCGCCCGCCAGGTCGGCGTTGACCTTCTCCACGCAGTCCTGCAGCAAGGCGTAGACCTCGTCCTTGCCGGCCAGGTCGGTATAGCCCGCGTACGGCAGCCCGCGACGCTCGGCCCAGTTGCCCACCGCCTCGAGGTCGATGTTGATGAAGGCGCACACGTCGTCGCGCCCGTTGCCGAAGGCCACCGCCTCCTTGATGTAGGGGAAGAACTTCAGCTTGTTCTCGATGTACTTGGGCGCGAACAGGCTGCCGTCGGCCAGCTTGCCCACGTCCTTGGCGCGGTCGATGATCTTGAGCTGGCCGTCGCTGTCCAGGTAGCCGGCATCGCCCGTGTGGAACCAGCCGTCGTCGTCGCGCGCTTCGGCGGTGGCCTCGGGGTTGCGGTAGTACTCCTTGAACAGGCCCGGGCTCTTGACCAGGATCTCGCCGTTGTCCGCGACCCGGATGTCCACGCCCTCGACCGGCGGGCCCACCGTGTCGTCGCGCACGTGGCCGTCGGGCTGCACGCACACGAACACCGAGGTCTCGGTCGAGCCATAGAGTTGCTTCAGGTTGATGCCGATCGAGCGGTAGAACACGAACAGGTCCGGGCCGATGGCCTCGCCCGCCGTGTAGGCCACGCGTACGCGGCTCATGCCCAGCGCGTTGCGCAGCGGTCCGTAGATCAGCGCGTCGCCCAGGCGGTAGCGCAGGCGGTCCCACAGGCCGACCGGCTGGCCGTCGAGGATGCGGGTGCCGACGCGCCGCGCCAGGTTCATGCAGGCGTGGAACAGCTTGCGCTTGATGTAGCCGGCGTCTTCCATGCGGATCATGACATGGGTCAGCAGGCCTTCCAGCACGCGCGGCGGAGCGAAATAATAGGTGGGGCCGATATCGCGCATGTCGATCGACACCGTCTCGGGCGATTCGGGATGGTTGACGGTGAAGCCCGACACCAGCAACTGCGTGTAGGAGAACATGTTCTGGCCGATCCAGGCCGGCGGCAGATAGGCCAGCACGTCCTCCTGGTCGGTCAGGTTCTCCATCTCGGCGACGGCGCGCGCGCGGTCGATCAGCGCGTGGTGCGTGAGCACGACGCCCTTGGGCTTGCCCGTGGTGCCCGAGGTGTAGAACATGGCGCCGGCGTCGTGCGGGCGCACCGCCGCGACCGCCTGCTCGAAAAAGCCGGGGTGGCTGGCGGCATGCGCGCGGCCGGTGTCTTCCAGCTGCTCGAACGACCGCAGCAGCGGATCGCTGTAGTGGCGCATGCCGCGCGGGTCGTCGTAGACCACATGCGCCAGCGCCGGGCACTGCTCGCGTACCTCGAGCATCTTGTCGGCCTGTTCCTGGTCTTCGACCACGACCACGCTGACTTCGGCGTCCTGCAGCACGTAGACCATTTCCTGGGCGACGGCGTCCTGGTAGAGCGGCACGGGAATCGCGCCCAGCGCCTGCGTGGCCATCATCGCGATGTACAGGCGTGGACGGTTCTCGCCGATGACGGCCACGTGCATGCCCGGACCGATACCCAGCGCGGCCAGGCCGTGCGCGGTCAGGCGCACGCTAGCGGCGACTTCGGACCACGTAAGGGTTTGCCAGATACCCAGGTCTTTTTCGCGGATCGCGGGCCGCGACCCGCGTACGCTGGCGTGTTCGAGCAGCAGCGCAGGGAAAGTCTGCGCGGCCGCCGGCACCGTTGCCGATGCGGGCAATGATTGCGCCACGATGTCTCCTCCGGTTCGGGCGCCCGGGATGATGGCGGCATGCAGCGGCCGCTATTGAGGCGCCAGACCAGTTCGTTTTAGATTTACGGCAGGACTTAAGGTATAAGGTTGGGTTGCCACCAACTGTCACCATCGCGACATTCAAGGGATTTTTAGGGTATTCCCGATGCAGCTAGCCGATTCCCTGTACCTGGCCGCGGCGTGGTTCCGCGTACTCGACGCCGCCCAGAAGCTGCGCGTCGAGCGCGACATCGCGGTGCAGCAAGTACAGGCTGGCACGATCATAGAGCGGAAAGGCGAACTCGCACAGGTCTGGATCGGCGTGCTGTCCGGCCTGGTGAAGGTGTCGGTGGGCAATGCCGAGGGCAAGGTCGCGTCGCTGACCGGCGTGCCCGCCGGCGGGTGGATCGGCGAAGGCTCGCTGCTCAAGCGCGAGGTGCGCAAGTACGACGTGGTGGCGCTGCGCGATTCGGTGGTGGCGCGCCTGCCGGCGGGCACGTTCGACTGGCTGCTGGATACCAGCATTCCCTTCAATCGCTACCTGCTGCACCAGCTGAACGAGCGGGTCGCGCAGTTCATCGGCAAGGCGGAATACGACCGCCTGCTGGATCCGGATGCGCGCGTGGCGCGTTGCCTGGCCGAGCTGTTCAATCTGCTGCTGTATCCCGGCATGGGCATGCGGCTGACCATCACCCAGGAGGAGGTCGGCTACCTGGCCCGGGTGTCGCGCCAGCGCGCCAACCAGGCCTTGCGCAAGCTGGAAGAGGCCGGGCTGCTGCAGGTGGAATATGGCGCCGTGCGGGTGCTGGACCTCGATGGCCTGAAAGGCTACGGCGCGGACACCGATACCGCCGGTGCCCTGGACGACGCCGGCTGAGCCGGCCTAGCCGGCCAGCCCGCCCAAGGCCAGGCGAGCCGCCAGCAGGGCCATGACGGCGGCGATCAGGCCGTCGAGCACGCGCCAGGCGCGCGGGCTGGAAAACAGCGGCGCGAACAGGCGCGACCCCACTCCCAGGACCGCCAGCCAGACCACGCTGGCGGTCAGCGCGCCGGCGGCGAACGCCAGCCGGGCATCGGCGAAGCCGTGCGCCAGCGACCCCACCACCATCATGTCCAGCCAGAAGTGAGGATTGAGCAAGGAGAAGCCGATCGCGCCCAGCAGCGCGGCGCCGCGCGAGGGAATGGCCTGGCGGGCGACTTCCAGCCCGCCGTCCGAGCGCAGCGCGCGGCGCGCGGATTGCAGCGCATACCAGGCCAGGAAGGCCACGCCGAACCACAGGATGGCCTGGGTCAGCCAGGGGAACCAGCCTGTGAGCGTCTGCAGCCCCCAGACGCTGCCGAAGATGAAGACAGCGTCGATCAGGGCGCACACGGCCAGGATGCTCAGCAGGTGCGCGCGCATCAGCCCCTGGCGCAGGATGAAGGCGCTTTGCGCGCCGACGACGGCAAACAGCCCCAGGCCGGTGGCGGCGCCACTGGCCCAGGCGGTGACATAGGCGGGTACGGACAAAGTGAACATGGCGGCGACAGCGGTTTTTATTGTGGTGCGAACCGGCGGCCTGCATCGGGCCGCCGAATGCCATTCTCGCTTGCCGTGATGCTGAAATACAGCTAATTTCCTTTAACCATATTAAGTATTTCTAATTTCATGAAACTCGATCACGGCAATCTGCGCGCGCTGGCCGCGGTGGTGCGCGAAGGCAGTTTCGAGCGCGCCGCGGCCGCGCTGTCCGTCACTCCCTCGGCCGTTTCGCAGCGGGTCAAGGCGCTGGAGGACCGCATGGGACGCCTGCTGGTGCAGCGCACGGTTCCAGCGCGGGCCACCGACGACGGCCAGGTGCTGGTGCAGCTGGCCGAGCAGGCCGCGCTTCTGGAGCACGACGCGCTGAACCGCCTGGGCGTGGCCGAGGACGAAGTGCCGCATGCCAGCATTCCGGTGGCGGTCAACCACGACAGCCTGGAGACCTGGTTCGTCGACGCGGCCGTGCGGTTCGCGGCGCGCTCGCGCGCCACGCTGGACCTGCAATCGGAGGACCAGGACCATACCGCCGCCCTGTTGCGCAAGGGCGCGGTGCTGGGCGCGGTGACGACCCTGGCCGATCCGGTGCAGGGCTGCCGCATCCATGCCCTGGGCAGCATGCGCTACGTGGCCTGCTGCACGCCGACGTTTCACCAGCGCTACTTCGCCCAGGGCGTTAGCGCCCGCACGCTGGCCAGCGCGCCGGTGCTGGTGTTCAACCGCAAGGACGCCCTGCAGGCGCGCTACGCGCACCGCATCATCGGCCGCGCCGCCTGGGAGCCGCCGGTGTGGTGGCTGCCGTCGTCGCGGGCCTTTGTGCAGGCCACGCTGGGCGGGCTGGGCTGGACCATGAACCCGCTGCCGCTGGTGCAGGCCGAGCTCGATGCCGGGCAGCTGGTGCCGCTGCGCGCCCGCGCCTGGGAGGACGTGCCGCTGTACTGGCAGCATTGGCGGGTAAACTCGCAGGCGATGGAAGCCTTGACCGACGCGGTCCTGGCGGCCGCCCGCGCCCTGGTGCGGCGGCGCTAGGCGCCGGCCACGGTCGGCGGCATCGATGTGGCCACCTCGCGTGGCGCTAACCCGGTTCGCCGCAGCGCGGCGAACGCGTATCAGGAGGACAAGCAATGAACATCCGCAAATGGGGCGTGGGCGCAGTATTGGGGCTGAGTGTGGCCACCACCGCCTGGGCGGCCGATTTCAAGGTGGGTCAGGTCGAGGTCGATGACCTCTGGGTGCGCGCCTCGGCTCCCGGCCAGGCCAACGGCGCGGGCTATATGGAGATCGAGAACGACGCCAAGGCTGCCGACCGCCTGGTCTCGGTCAGCTCGCCGGCCGCTGAGCGGGTCGAATTGCACAACGTCGTCACCGAGAACGGCGTGGCGCAGATGCGCCAGGTCGACGGCGTGGCCGTGCCGGCCGACGGCAAGGCCAGGCTGGCGCCGGGCGGCTATCACGTCATGTTCCTGAAGCTGAAGGCGCCCTTCGCCGAAGGCGGCGAAGTGCCGGCCACGCTGAAGTTCGAGCAGGCCGGCGAGGTGGCGGTGAAGTTCAAGGTCAAGCCCTTGGGCCACAACCCCGGCATGGCCGGCCACGATCACGGCCACATGAAGCACTGATGCGGTACGGGGCGGCGGCCCGCAGGCCGTCCGCCCCGCGTACCGTTCATTCCAGGCGGATATTCGCCTTCTTGATGACATCGGCCCAGGCGGCGCGCTCCTTCTCGGCGTAGGCCTTGAAGTCCTGCGGCGTCATCGGCATGGGCATGACGCCCATGTCCAGCAGCTTTTGTGACACGGCGGGCGATTTCAGGCTTTGCTCGAGTTCGCCGCCCAGCTTCTTGACGGCTGCCTCGGGCATGCCGGCCGGCCCGACCAGCCCCTGCCAGGCGTAGGCGGTGAAATCGGCCACGCCCTGTTCGGCCATGGTGGGCGCGTCCGGCAGCACGGCCAGGCGCTCGGGCGTGGCCGTGCCCAGCACGCGCAGCTTGCCAGCCTTGATATTGGGCAGGCCCGCGGCCAGATCGATGAACATCATGTCCACCTGCCCGCCCAGCAAGTCCTGGATGGCCGGCGCGGCGCCCTTGTAGGGCACGTGCAGTACGTCCACGTTGGCGCGCTGCTTGAAAAGCTCCAGCGCCAGATGGTGCGGCGAACCGGCGCCGGCCGAGGCGGCGGTCAGCTTGGCGGGCTCCTTGCGGGCCGCCTGCAGCACGTCTTCCACCGATTTGTACGGCGAGTTCACGTTCACCGCCAGCATCAGCGGGAACCGGGCGATGCCGCCGATATACGTGAACTTGGCCGGGTCGTACGACAGCTTGGCGTACAGCGAGGGGTTGAAGGCCAGCGTGCCGGAGTCGGCCGTGCCGACGACATAGCCGGCCGGATCGGCTTGCGCAATGGCGGTGGCGCCGATGATGGTGGCCGCGCCGGGGCGGTTCTCGACCACGATGGTCTGGCCCAGCGGCTTTTCCAGGCTGCCGGCGACGGTGCGGGCCACCACGTCGGTGCCCCCGCCGGCCGGGTAGGGCACGATCCAGCGCAGCGGCTGGCTGGGCCAGTTCTGTGCCGCGGCGCCGGCGGCAAAGGTCAGCGCGGCCAGCGCCAGCAGGCGCTTTGCATGCTTGTGCATGTTGTCTCCTCGAGTGCGGGATATGGGAATGGGCGCGCCGGACGGCGCGCCATTGTTACGGGAGCTATTATGCCTCGCGCAGTGCCTTCGGCGCCTGTCTCCGCATGGGGAGCGACACCTGCGGCAAGGGTGCCTGTCCCCGCCGGGACAGGCACCCCTATGGCGCGCTGGCCGGGCGCGCGCCGAACAGGGCGCTGCCGATGCGGATTTCGGTGGAGCCTTCCTCGATGGCGATTTCGAAGTCGCCGCTCATGCCCATGGACAGGCGGTCCAGCGCCACGCCGGGCACGCTGTCGCGCGCGCGGTCGCGCAGTTCGCGCAACAGGCGGAAGCACGCGCGCACGGCCTGCGGATCCTCGTCGTTGACGGCCATGGTCATCAGGCCCTGCACGCGCAAGGCCGGGAAGTCGCTGACCAGGGTGCGCAGGAAGCCAGGCAGCAGTTCGGGCGCCAGTCCATATTTGCTGAGTTCGGGCGAGGTCTTCACCTGTACCAGCACGTCGAGCGAGCGCGCCTCCATTTCCAGGCGGCGCTGCAGCGCGTCGGCCAGTTCCAGCCGGTCCAGCGACTGGACTTCGGCGACATCGCGCGCCACGTCCTTGGCCTTGTTGGTCTGCAGGTGTCCGATCATGACCCACTGCAGGTCCAGGTCGGCCAGCTCCGGCGCCTTGTGGCGGATTTCCTGGGTCTTGTTCTCGCCGAAACGCCGCAGGCCCAGCGCCGCGGCGTGCCGGATTGCCTCGACGGGAAAGGTCTTGCTTACCGGCAGCAGCGCCACGCTTTCGGGCGGACGTGCGCTGCGTTCACAGGCGGCCTTGATGCGGGCCTGGATGGCAGCCAGCCGGTGCGGCATCGAATCTACTTCTGTCATGCGGTATCTCTCGTATGCGCCGCGGCGTTGCGCGGCCATGTCACCCATAGCACCCATAGTTTAGGGCCTGGCCGCGGCCGGCGCCGCGGGGCCGCGCCGAACGGGTTGCGCCGATGCCGCATCCGGGCCGGCGCGCGTTGACCCTGCTGTGTCCCCCTCTTAGAATCGTCGGGCATCTGTTCAGATTTCAACGTTCCAGCGCGCCCCGCCGCCTGCCGTACTCTTTTCGCGTTCGCCTCCCATGCCCCTCGCCGCGCCCGATTACGCGTTTGCCGCGCCTTTCCAGCATCCGCCCGCCTCGCCGATCCGCTCGCTCATGCCCTATGCCATGCGGCCGGGCACCATTTCGCTGGCGGGAGGCTACCCGGCCCAGGAGCTGTTCGATGTCGAGGGGCTGGCCGCGGCTTCGCGCCAGGTGCTCGAACGCCTGGGCGCCTGCCTGCAGTACTCGAACATCGACGGACAGGCCAGCCTGCGGCACGAGCTGGCGCGCCTGAGCGCGGCGCGCGGCCTGCACTGCGACGCCGACACCGAACTGGCGATCACGGGCGGGTCGCAGCAGGCGCTGGCGCTGCTTGCCCGGGTGATGCTGCAGCCGGGCGACGCCGCGGTCATCGAGACGCCGGCCTTTCCCAATTCGGTACAGGCGCTGCGCTACACCGGCGCCGCGGTGCATACCGTGCCGTCCGGGCCGAGCGGCATCGATCTCGATGCGCTTGATGCGCTGGCCGCGCGGGTGCGTCCCAAGATGGTCTGCGTCGTGGCCTCGTTTTCCAATCCATGCGGGGCCACCATCAGCCGCGAACGCCGCCTCAGGCTGCTGGAGCTGGCGGTCAGGCATCGGTTCCTGATCGTCGAGGACGACCCTTATGGCGAACTGCGCTTCGCCGGCGAGACGGTGCCGCCCATCGCGGCGCTGGCCGAGGGGCAGGCGCGCCATTGGGCCGTGTATATCTCCAGCATGTCCAAGACCATGGCGCCGGCGTTGCGCATCGGCTGGGTGGTGGCGCCGGCCGAGGTGCGCCGCCGCGTGGTCGGGGCCAAGGCGGCCGACGATATGGCCTGCTCGGCCTGGACCCAGGAAATGGTGGCCCAGTACCTGGCCGACGGCCGCTATGCGCAACATGTGCCGCGCATTCGCGCCGCCTACGGCGCGCGCTGCGACGCCATGGCCGCGGCGCTGGAGCGCGAGCTGGGCGAGCGGGTCGTGTTTCGCAAGCCCGAGGGAGGCATGTTCTTCTGGGCGCGCCTGAACGGCGCTATCGACGCGACGCGCCTGCTGCCCTACGCTATCGAACACGAAGTCGTCTATGTGCCGGGCAAGGCGTTCTACGCCGACCCGGCCCAGGCCGATGTCAATGCCTTGCGCATGTCGTTCGCCACCATGAACGAGGCGCAGATCGCGCAGGGCATCGTGCGCCTGGGCCGCGCGCTGCAGGCCTGCGAGGCCAACGCGCCGGTGTCGATTTCGCTGGCGGCCTGAGGCCGCCGGCATATGGTTCGAACGCCCGGTTATTTGCCGGTGCCTGGCGGGCTGGGTAATCTTGCGGGTTTGGTCGGCGCCGGGAGCGCCGCAACGCAACGGAGGGCAGGAACATGAAGATCGCACAAGGATTGGCCGCGGCCGCGCTCTTGGCCGGCATGGTGGCCGGCGCGCAGGGCGCCACGCTGGATGTGGTGAAAAAACGCGGCACGGTCGTGTGCGGCACCACAACCGGTTTCGCCGGGTTCTCGGCGCCCGACAAGCAAGGCACCTGGCGCGGCCTGGACGTCGACCTGTGCCGTGCCGTCGCCGCGGCGGTGTTCGGCGACGCCAGCAAGATCAAGGTCGTGCCGCTGAACTCGCAGCAGCGCTTCACCGCCCTGCAATCGGGCGAAGTGGACGTGCTGACCCGCAACACGACGGTGACGCAGCAACGCGACACCGCGCTGGGCATCATCCACGCCGGCATCAACTTCTACGACGGCCAGGGCTTCATGGTGCCCAAGTCGCTGGGCGTCAAGAGCGCGAAGGAGCTCAACGGCGCCACCATCTGTCTGCAGACGGGCACGTCCAACGAGAACACGCTGGCCGACTGGGCGCGCGCCAACCAGGTCAGCTACAAGCCGGTGGTGATCGAAACCTTCAACGAAGTGGTCAATGCCTTTGCCTCGGGGCGCTGCGACGTGTTCAGCACGGATGCGTCGGGACTGGCGTCGATCCGCATTTCGCGGCTCGAGAAGCCCGATGACTACGTCGTGCTGCCGGAGATCATTTCGAAAGAGCCCCTGGGGCCTTTCGTGCGCCAGGGCGACGACGCGTGGCTCAATATCGTGCGCTGGTCGCTGTCGGCCATGATCGAGGCCGAGGAGTACGGCGTGACCACGGCCAACGTGGACGAGCAGCTCAAGAGCGAAAACCCCAACGTGCGCCGCATCCTGGGCGTGACGCCGGGCGCCGGCGCCAACCTGGGCCTGGATGAAAAGTGGGCCTACAACATCATCAAGCAGGTCGGCAACTACGGCGAGAGCTTCGAGCGCAACGTCGGCCAGGGCAGCCCGTTGAAGATCCAGCGCGGCCTGAACGCGCAATGGATCCAGGGCGGCCTGATGTACGCACTGCCGATTCGCTGACGCAGCGCCCGGCGGCCCGTGGCGGGCCGCCGTCTCAGCGCTTGCGGCGGTACAGCAGCGAAATCTTGGCGAACGCGACCTGCAGGTCGCGGGTGCCGCCCTGGAACACGATGGGGCGGCCGTGGCGCGTGAAGACGACCAGCCGCTTGGAAAACAGCAAGGGCACGAACTTGGCGAACTGGATGTCCTGCCAGGCGACTTCGCGGCGGGTGATCCAGGTCTGCCGCAGGCCCGATTCGTCGATGCGGGTGACCGAAATCTGCATGTGCCACGACACCAGCGCCAGGCCGAGGAAGCACAGGATGATGGTGCCGGCCAGTACGGGGTTGACCTGGCCGGGAGGCAGGCCGATGGCGGTCGTCACGATCTGCACGCCGATCACGGCCAGCACGATCCAGGCCAGGATGCGCACCCAATCGGGCCAGGCCTGGCCGGACAGCGGCAAAGGGCCGATTTCCTGCAGCAAGGCGGCGTGTTCTTCCGGGGTCGGTGCGGCGAATAGATTGTTCATGAATGGAACGGGCGATGCGGCGAGGCCGCGTAGCATGAGGAGGGCGTATGGGCGCCCTGGCGTCGTTGCCGCGGGGCCCCGGCGCGGGGCCTGGCGCGGGAGCTCCTGCGGGTCGTGCATTCTACGCGGGCTGGTTCCTGGCTCAGGCCGCGCGCTTGGCCGCCACGGCGTTGCCGGCGCGGCTGGAGCCCTTGCGCTGCAGGTGGCCCGAAATCCACTGGCCGATATCGACCACGGCGTCGAAATCGATGCCCGTCTCGATATCCAGGCCGCGCAGCATGTATAGCACGTCCTCGGTGGCGACGTTGCCGGTCGCGCCCTTGGCGTAGGGGCATCCGCCCAGGCCCGATGCCGAGGCGTGGAAGATGGCGATGCCGGTCTCCAGGGCCGCCAGGATATTGGCCAGCGCCTGGCCGTAGGTGTCGTGGAAATGGCCCGAGACGCGCGCCGGGTCGACCACGCGCGTGACGGCGTCCATGACCTCGCGCACCCGGCGCGGCGTGCCCACGCCTATGGTGTCGGCGACGTCGATTTCGTCGCAGCCCAGCGCCAGGAAGCGCCGGGCCACATCCACCACGGCCTCGATCGGCACCTCGCCCTGGTAGGGACAGCCCAGCGCGCAGCTGATGCTGCCGCGCACCCGCACGCCGGCCTGCCTGGCGGCGGCGGCCACCGGCTCGAAGCGCGCGATGGATTCGGCGATCGAGCAGTTGATGTTCTTCTGCGAAAACGCCTCGCTGGCCGCGCCGAAAATCACGATTTCGTCGGCGCGGGCGGCCAGGGCGCCTTCCAGCCCTTTCATGTTGGGCGTCAGCACCGAATAAATCGTGCCCGGCCGGCGCGCGATGCGCGCCATCACCTCGGCGCCGTCGGCCATTTGCGGCACCCACTTGGGCGATACGAACGACGCGGCTTCGACATTCTGGAAGCCGGCTGCGCTCAGGCGGTCGACCAGTTCCACCTTGATGTCGGTGGCGATGAATTCCTTCTCGTTCTGCAAGCCGTCGCGGGGCGAGACTTCGACGATCTTGACGCGGCTGGGCTGGGACATGGCTGTTCCTGTGGATGGGTCGGCCGCCCGCGCGGGCGGCCGTGATTCGCGATCAACGAACAATATTAGTACGTTCCGCGCGGCGGGCGCCGCCCCGCTTGCTGGCAGCGGCCTTAGCGCAGGCGCTGGAACCGGCCGCCCTCGACGCGCGCGACGCGGCCATCGAGTTCCAGCTCCAGCAGCTGGGCGTTCAGGCTGGCGGCGTCCATGCCGGTGCGGGCTTGCAGCGCATCCAGGTGCAGGGGATCGAAGCCCAGCGCATCGAGCAGGGGGTGGGGCGGCGCCGGCCGGTCCGGCGGGGCGGTCCGCGCCGAGGCGGCCGGGCCCGCGCCGCCCAGCTCGTCGGCGATGTCCTGCGCGGTTTCGACCAGCTTGGCGCCCTGGCGGATCAGGGCATGGCAGCCGCGCGACAGGGGCGAGTGGATGGAGCCGGGGATGGCGAACACTTCGCGGCCGTTTTCGCCGGCCAGCCGCGCGGTGATGAGCGAGCCGCTCTGGCGCGCCGCCTCGACCACCAGGACGCCGCGCGCCAGGCCCGCCACCAGGCGGTTGCGGCGCGGAAAATGGTGGCGCTGGGCGCCCGTGCCCAGGGGCAGTTCGCTGACCAGCGCGCCGTGCTGGACGATGCGATGCGCCAGGTCGCGGTGCGCGGCGGGGTAGATGCGGTCGATGCCGGTGCCCATCACGGCCACCGTGCCGGCGCCCTGCGCGCCGGCCAGCAGCGCGCCTTCATGGGCCGCCGCGTCGATGCCCAGGGCCAGGCCGCTGACGATGCACCAGCCCTGGCCGGCCAGGTGGCGCGCGAAGGCGCGTGCGTTGTCCTGCCCGCCGGGCGTGGCGTTGCGCGCGCCCACCACCGCCATGGCGGGCCGGCGCAGGCAGGCGGGGTCGCCGTTGACGTACAGCAGGATGGGCGGGTCGGCGATGGTCAGCAGCTGTTGCGGATAGGCGGGGTCGGCCAGGGTCAGGATGTGGTGGCCGGGTTGCTCGGCCCATTGCAGCGTTTGTTCGATCAGCGCCGCGGCCTCGTCGGACAGCGGCGCGCGCAGCTGGCGCGCGACGTCCTGCGGCACGTGGCGCGCCAGCGTGGCGCTGCCTTGGGCGTAGATCTGCTCGGGCATGCCCAGCGCGGCCAGCAGCGCATAGGCGGCGGCGGGACCGACGCCGGGTTCCTGCGACAGGCGCAGCCAGGCGGAGAGTTCGGCGCGGGTGTGCGTGAGCGGCATGGCGTGAGAAAGAAATCGGACGGCCGTAGTGTCGCATGCGGGCGCGGCGTGCGCGGACGGATGCGCGACTTTGCCGCCACGCTCGGCTGCTGCCGAGCCGCTATGGCCCGGCCAGGCCGGCCGGGTCCACGGGCAACACGCCGCCGCAATCCTTCACCTTGCGCATGACGATGTGCGAGTGGATCTCGCGCACGCCGGCGATGCCGTTGAGCTTGTCCACCACGAAGGCCGAGAACGCCGCCAGGTCGCGCGTGCGCACCTGCAGCACATAGTTCGACGAGCCGGTCACGATGCTGGCCTGGCGCACTTCCTGCAGCCCGGCCAGGCGCGCGACGAAGGCCTCGTGCCAGCCAGCCTGGGATTGATCCAGCGATACGTGCACGATGGCCTCGAAGTCCAGGCCCAGGCAGCGCGGGTCCAGTACCGCCCGGTAGCCCTGTATGACGCCGCCGTCTTCCAGGGCGCGCACGCGCCGCAGACAGGCCGACGGCGACAGCGCGACCCGGTCGGCCAGGTCCTGGTTGCTCAGGCGGCCTTCGGTTTGCAGGATGTCGAGGATGCGGCGATCGATGGCGTCCAGTTGCATGGGCAATTTTATTTCGTGCTGTTCGAATTGGTTCGCATATTCGTGCAAATCGGCCTCGCTGTCATGGTGATTTTGCAATCAAACCCGGGCCGCCCGCTGCTACCATATTTGATATTTCAAGTATCGGGAAGAAGCAATGACGACGCGCCAGGCCTGCCTGGAGGCCGACCGCCGCGATCCGCTGGCCGCCTTCAAGGACGAGTTCGAACTGCCTGCCGGCCTGATCTACCTGGACGGCAATTCGCTGGGCGCGCTGCCCAGGGGGGCGGCGGCGCGCGCCGCGCAGGTCATCGGCCAGGAATGGGGGCAGGGCCTGATCCGCAGCTGGAACACCGCAGGCTGGTTCGAGCTGCCGGCGCGGCTGGGCAACAAGCTGGCCGGGCTGATCGGCGCCGGACAGGACGAGGTCGTCATGACCGACAGCACCTCGCTGAACATTTTCAAGGCGCTGGCCGCCGCCTTGCGGCTGGCGCAGCGCGCCGCGCCGCAGCGCAAGGTGATCGTGTCCGAGCGCGACAACTTCCCGACCGACCTGTACATGATCCAGGGCATGATAGACCTGCTGCGGCAGGGCTACGAACTGCGCCTGGTCGACGCCGGGCTGTCGCTGGAGCAGGCGCTGGACGACGACGTCGCCGTGGTGCTGCTCTCGCACGTGAACTACCGCACCGGCGCCATGCACGATATGGCCGCCGTCTCGCGGCAGGCGCATGCGCGCGGCGCGCTCATCATCTGGGACCTGGCGCACGCGGCCGGCGCCGTGCCCGTGGCGCTGGATGCCGATGGCGCGGACTTTGCCGTGGGCTGCACCTACAAGTACCTCAATGGCGGCCCGGGCTCGCCGGCCTTCATCTGGGTCGCGCCGCGCCATCGCGACGACTTCTGGCAGCCACTGTCGGGCTGGTGGGGGCACCGCCAGCCGTTCGAAATGGCCGACACCTACGTGCCCGCGCAAGGCATACGCCGCTATCTGTGCGGCACCCAGCCGATTGTCTCGCTGGCCACCGCCGAATGCGGCCTGGATATCGCCCTGCGGGCCGATATCGCGCAGGTGCGCGCCAAGTCCCTGGCGCTGGGCGACCTGTTCATCGCGCTGGTGGAAAGCCGCTGCGCCGATCATCCCCTGACCCTGGCGACGCCGCGCGAGCGTGCGCGCCGCGGCAGCCATGTCAGCTTCCTGCATCCGCAGGGCTACGCGGTGATGCAGGCGCTGATCGCGCGCGGGGTCATCGGCGATTACCGCGAACCTGAGCTGCTGCGCTTCGGGCTCACGCCCCTGTACCTGAGCCACGCCGATATCTGGGATGCCGTCGAGATCCTCAGGGAGGTGCTGGACACCCGCGCCTGGGACCGTCCCCAATACCGCGAGCGCGCCGCGGTGACCTGAAGCCCGGCATATCCCGGACTTAGGAGAAACCTATTAGAAATCAAGTGTCTAATGAATTATGATATGAGTCTGCATACATAGACTTTGGCGCTTGATCCCTCATGGCTTTGCTTTCCATCCTTCGTTATCCCGACCCGCGCCTGCACAAGACGGCCAAGCCGGTCGCGGTAGTGGACGACCGCATCCGGCAGCTGGTTCGCGACATGGCCGACACCATGTACGATGCGCCGGGCGTCGGGCTGGCGGCCACCCAGGTCGACGTGCACGAGCGCGTCGTGGTGATCGACGTCTCGGAAGAGGGCAACGACCTGCGCGTGCTGATCAACCCCGAGATCACCTGGAAGAGCGACGAACGCCAGACCTACGAGGAAGGCTGTCTGTCGGTGCCCGGCATCTACGACGAGGTCGAGCGCGCCGCGCGCATCCGCTGCAAGGCGCTGGACCAGCAAGGCCAGCCCTACGAGTTCGAGGCCGACGGCCTGCTGGCCGTGTGCGTGCAGCACGAAATCGACCATCTCGATGGCAAGGTGTTCGTCGAATACCTGTCCAACCTCAAGCAGAACCGCATCAAGACCAAGCTCAAGAAGGCCGAGCGCGAGGCCGAGCGCGCCTAGGCGGCGCGCCCGTTCTTGATGTCCGCGGCGCGCGCGCCGCGCCCTGACCCGTTTCCGACCGTCCCATGCGCCTTGTTTTCGCCGGCACTCCCGAATTCGCCCGTATCGCGCTCGATGCGCTGCTTGCCGCCGGCCACGACGTGCCGCTGGTGCTGACCCAGCCCGACCGGCCGGCTGGCCGCGGCCTGAAATTGACGCCCAGTCCGGTCAAGCAGGCGGCCCTGGCCGCCGGCATCGGGGTCGCCCAGCCGCGCAGCCTGCGGCTCGACGGCCGCTATCCGGACGAGGCGGCCGCCGCGCGCGCGCAGCTGGAGCGCGTGGCGCCGGATGTCATGGTGGTGGCCGCCTACGGCCTGATCCTGCCGCAATGGACGCTGGACCTGCCGCGCCTGGGCTGCCTGAACATCCACGCCAGCCTGCTGCCGCGCTGGCGTGGCGCGGCGCCCATCCAGCGCGCCATCGAGGCGGGCGACGCCGAGACCGGCGTGACCATCATGCAGATGGACGCGGGACTGGACACCGGCGACATGCTGCTGGAGCGCGCCGTGCCCATCGGCGCGCAGCAGACCGCCGCGCAATTGCACGACGAACTGGCCCTTGCCGGCGGGCAGGCCATCGTCGACGCGCTGGCCGCGCTGGGCCAGGGCGGGCTGGCGCCGCGCCGCCAGCCCGACGCCGGCGTGACCTACGCGGCCAAGCTGGACAAGGCCGAGGCGGCGCTCGACTGCAGCCTGCCGGCCGCTGTGCTGGCGCGCCGTGTGCGCGCTTTCAACCCCGTGCCGGGCGCGACCATCCGCCTGCCCGGCCTGGACGATCCGGTCAAGGTGTGGCGCGCCCAGGCGCTGGAGCAGGCTGCCGGCGGCCCGCCCGGGGCCGTGTTGCGCGCCGATGCGCAAGGCATCGATATCGCCACCGGGCAGGGTGTGTTGCGTCTGCTGGAATTGCAGAAGGCCGGCGGCAAGCGCCAGCCGGTGGACGTCTTCGTGCGCGGCTGGCAGCCCTGAGGCGGCCGCCGCCGCCAGCCTGCTAGTACAGCGTCGCGCGCACGCGCTCGGGCAGCTCGCGGTCGTAGCGTTCGCCGTCGAGCGTCCCGGCGCTCAGCGCGCCCAGGATCTGGCCGGCGCTGGGCAGGCTGGCGCGGTCCACGCGGGCGTCGGGGTTCCACAGCGCCGACCGCACGATGGCGCGCGAACACTGGAAGAACACCGTTTCCACGCGCACGCGCAGCACGCTGCGCGGCGGCTTGCCGTCGACCGCGAAGCGCGCCAGCAGCGCCGGTTCGACGCTGATCTCGGCCTGCCCGTTCACGCGCAGCGTCTCGCCCACCCCCGGCACCAGGAACAGCAGCGCCACGCGCGGATCGGCCACGATGTTGCGCAGGCTGTCGATGCGGTTGTTGCCGCGTCGATCCGGCAGCAGCAGCGTGCGGTCGTCCTCGATGACGACGAAACCCGGGCCGTCGCCGCGCGGCGAGGCGTCCAGCCCCTGCGGGCCGCTGGTGGCCAGCACCACGAACGGCGCCGCTTCGACGAAGGCGCGGTAATGGGGGTGCAGGTAATCGACTTCCTTGGTCAGCGAGTTCGGGGCCGGCGTGCCGTACCGGGCCTGCAGGGTGTCGAGGTCGGTGATGCGATACGTGGGATCGGAGCTCATGGCGTCGGTGGGAAGGAGGGAAAGCCGGGCGCGAGCACGGCGGCCAGATCGGTCACCTGCTCGAAGATTTCGTCGGGAGCACGGGCGCGCAGCGCGTCGACGTGGTTGTAGCCCCAGGCCACCGAGCCCGCCATCACGCCGGCCTTGCGCGCGGCGTCGATGTCGCGCATTTCGTCGCCGATCAGGATGCAGCGGGTCCGCTCCACGCCATGGCGGGCCATCAGGCGCGCCAGCTTGGCGGGCTTGCCGAACAGGTCGGCGCCGCATTCGTAGTCGTCGATCAGCGCGCCGGTCTGCGGGCCCAGCACGCGGCGCACGTTGTCGAGCGAGTTCGAGCTGCACACGGCCAGGCGCAGGCCGGCCGCCTTCAGTTGCGCGAGCGCGGCCGGCACGCCGGCGAACATGCGCACCGCCGGATCGATCTCGCGCATCAGCTGGCGCACATGGGCCATGATGGCCGGCAGCTTCCAGACCGGCACTTCCAGGAACGCCATGATCTCGCGCGTGCTGCGGTGGCGCAGTTGCGCCTTGTCGGCGGCGCTGGCCTTGCGGAAGCCGTACTTGTCGGCCACCCCGTCCATGACGGATTCGAACCAGGGCAGGGTATCGGCCAGCGTGCCATCGAAATCGAACGCGGCCAGCCGGTATTTCATGCCATGCCGCCGGTGGGATCGGCGCGGCGCACGTCGCGGCGCAGCCAGTACATGATCGGCGCCAGGCTCTCGATGGGCGGCGCGCTGGCCACCACGCGCTGCGCGTCGGTCCACGGGTAGGGCAGCGCGGTCAGCCAGCCGAACACGGGGCCGGCCGTATCGGCGGGCAGCGTCAGCATCGATTCGATGGTGATGGTCAGCCGCTTGACCAGGTGCGGCTCGGCCTGGAACACCCAGTCATAGCTGCCGCACCCGACGCGGACCTCGCCGCTGGCCTTGTCCGTCATGCCCACCATCCAGTCGCACGAGAACTCGGGCAGCACGGCGTGCTCGCCCGGATGCGCCAGGTAGAAGGTGTAGACGTTGTCGTAGGTCTGGCCGAACTTGCGCGACAGCGTGTCGGCGATGGCCGCCAATCCGTGCGACTCGGGCGGAAAGGCGATGGCCTGTGTGCGCAGCGCCATTTTCAGCACGGCGTCGGGCGCGAAGGCGCGGGCCATGTACAACGGCCGGTTTTCGTCCTTGGCGCGGAAGTAGTCGCGCAGCAGGCAGGCCGTGGTGCGTGGAGCGGCGGGTTGGGTCGGCATGGCGTGGGTCATCGCGGGTCAGTGTTCGTCCGGCGCGATCCACTTGGAAACCGTGGGCGCGACGTAGCTGGCGAAGTGGTCCAACAGGGCTGCCGGGTCGTGGTCGATGGCGAGCATGGCGCGATGTTGCGGGCGCATGAAGGCTTCATCTACCGTGTGATTCAGGAACTGACCCAGCAGGTCGTAATAGCCGGCGATATTGAGCAGGCCGCATGGCTTCTGGTGCATGCCCAATTGCGCCCAGGTCCAGATTTCGAAGATCTCTTCCAGCGTGCCCGCGCCGCCGGGCAGGGCGACGAAACCGTCGGCCTTCTGCGCCATCAGCGTCTTGCGCTCGTGCATCGACTGCACCACATGCAGTTCGGTCAGGCCGCGGTGCGCCAGCTCCTTCTTCATCAGCGCCTCGGGAATGATGCCGATGACCCGGCCGCCTTCGGCCATCACGGTATCGGCCACCGCGCCCATGATGCCGACGCTGGCGCCGCCGTACACCAGTCCCAGGCCGCGCTTGACCAGCTCGCGTGCGAAGCCTTGCGCGTGCTCGATGTACTCGGGTTGGCGGCCGCTGTTCGAGCCGCAGTACACACAGATGTTCTGAATTTTCATAACTCGTTCAAGAGTCCATGCGCTCGTTACCAGTTGCATCGCGAGCGCGGGCCAGGCCCTAGTTTACGCAAACTGGGACGAGGTCTGCCGCGGACGGCCATGGGCAATGTCTTGACACAGCGCGGCGCGCCCAGGTCTGTACACTGGATCGAGAGGGGCGCTTGAACATACAGCGTCGTTTTGTCTTCTATTTTGGGAGTCAGCGATATGGAACAGTCAGCCACCCAGCCACACCGCGCGTTCGCCGTCGATGTGAAGGCCATCCGGGCCAAGGCCCGCCGCGACATCGAGTCCGGCGCCGTGACCGAGGGATACCGCGCCGACCGCGCGACCGTGCTGCGCCTGCTCAACGAAGCCCTGGCCACCGAAGTGGTCTGTTGGCTGCGCTACAAGCGCCACGCCTTCATGGCGCGCGGCTTGAGCGCCGAGCCGGTCGCCGCCGAATTCGCCGAGCATGCCGCCGAGGAACAGGGGCACGCCGACCGTCTGGCCGAACGCATCGTGCAGCTCGGCGGCGAGCCCGATCTCTCGCCGGTCGGCCTGCTCGAACGCAGCCACGCCGAATATGTGGAAGGCAAGGATCTCAAGGACATGATCAAGGAGAACCTCATCGCCGAACGCATCGCCATCGACAGCTATCGCCAGATGGTCGACTATGTCGGCGAGGCCGATCCGACCACGCGCCGGCTGCTGGAGGACATCCTCGCCATGGAAGAGGAGCACGCCGACGACCTGTCGGACCTTCTGTGATCCCGCCATGAAGGAGGCACCGTGTTGATTCGGTGCCTGTCCCGACAGGGACAGGCACCTGTGCTTTCGATCAGGCGATCCGCTCGCCCCAGAGGTCGTACTCGTCGGAGTCGGTGACGCGCACCCGCACCATGTCGCCGGCCTTCAGCGGCTGCTCGCTGTCGACGTAGACGCAGCCGTCGATCTCCGGCGCGTCGGCGCTGGAGCGGCCGACCGCGCCTTCTTCGTCCACGCTGTCGATCAGCACGTCGATCTCCCGGCCTACCCGCGTGCTCAGGCGCGCGGTGGAGATGGCTTGCTGGTGTTCCATGAAGCGCTCCCAGCGCTCCTGCTTGACCTCGTCCGGCACGGGATTGTCGAGCGTGTTGGCCGGCGCGCCTTCGACCGGCGAGTACTGGAAACAGCCGACGCGGTCGAGCTGGGCTTCGCTCATCCAGTCCAGCAGGTACTGGAAGTCTTCCTCGGTCTCGCCCGGAAAGCCCACGATGAAGGTCGAGCGCAGCGTCAGGTCGGGGCACTCTTCGCGCCAGCGCTTGATGCGCGCCAGCGTCTTGTCCTCGAACGCCGGGCGCTTCATGGCGCGCAGAATGCGCGGGCTGGCATGCTGGAACGGGATGTCCAGATAGGGCAGCACCTTGCCGTCGGCCATCAGGCCGATTACTTCGTCCACGTGCGGATACGGATAGACGTAATGCAGGCGGGTCCACACGCCGAGCTCGGACAGCGCGGCGCACAGCTCGGTCATGCGCGTCTTGACCGGCCGCCCATTCCAGAAGCCGCTGCGGTACTTGATGTCCACGCCATAGGCGCTGGTGTCCTGCGAGATGACCAGCAGTTCCTTGACGCCGGCCCGCACCAGCCGCTCGGCCTCGCTGAGCACGTCGCCCACCGGCCGGCTCACCAGGTCGCCGCGCATGGACGGAATGATGCAGAAGCTGCAGCGATGGTTGCAGCCTTCGGAAATCTTCAGGTAGGCATAATGGCGCGGCGTCAGCTTGACGCCTTGCGGCGGGACCAGGTCCAGGTATGGGTTGTGGTCCTGGCGGGGCGGCGCCACGCCGTGCACCGCGCGCACCACTTCCTCGTACTGCTGCGGTCCGGTCACGGCCAGCACGCTGGGGTGCACCTGCCGGATGACGGATTCTTCCACGCCCATGCAGCCGGTCACGATGACCTTGCCGTTCTCGGCGATGGCCTCGCCGATCGCTTCGAGCGATTCGGCCTTGGCGCTGTCGATGAAGCCACAGGTGTTGACCACCACGACATCGGCGTCGTTGTATTCGGGCGTGACCTCGTAGCCTTCGGTGCGAAGCTGGGTCAGGATGCGTTCGGAATCGACCAGGGCCTTGGGACAGCCGAGGCTGACGAAGCCGACTTTGGGGGAAGACATGGGAAAACCTCGATGGGCGCGCCTGCGCCACGGTCGAAAACCGTCGATTTTACCGTGGCGCGGCGCGGCCGCGGCCGCGGCATCCCGGGGCGGGCCGCGCCGATGCTCAAGCCGGGGGCTGAGCGTAGAACTTTCCGCCGTGGGCCCATTCGGTCGGCGGGATTTCGATGAAGATGACATCCACGCTTTCGACCGGGCACTTGAGGATCTCCACCGTCAGGCGCGTGACTTCCTGCATATAGCGGGTTTTTTGTTCGGCGCTGCGGCCGGGGGAGAGTTCGACGCGTACGGTGGGCATGTGCAGGATCCATGAAGGGCCGCCGGGCAAGGCCGCCCGGCCGCTATATTCGTATACGATTATATTAAATAATATACATATCATGATATCGTACCGGCCTAGGGATTTCACCAGCAGCGTCGATATTCGTATACGATATAAGATTCACGTATGCGTATGTATAGAGATACGGATACAGGGCGCTGCGCGTTGCGTAAGGCGCTGCGCACGGACCACTCGGGCATCATGGCTGACAGCAAGACGAAATACGGATGGACCGCCCGGCGCACCGCGCTACGGCAAACCCGCCCTTGCGGCGCGGTGGCGGGGGCGCAGGCGCGATGAATCCCGACCGACTGCTGGGCGAACCCTTGCGGTTGCCCGATTCATTGTGGGCGGCCACCGCGCCGGCGGCGCCGGCGCTCCCGTCCCTGGACGGGCGCCATGTTGCCGACGTGCTGATCATCGGCGCCGGGTTCACCGGCCTGTCGGCCGCCATACGCCTGTGCCGCGAAGGCAGGCGGGTGATCGTGCTGGATGCGGCCGAGCCCGGCTGGGGGGCGTCCGGGCGCAACAACGGGCAGGTGATCGCCGGCCTGAAGCAGGACCCCGAGGTAATCGAGACGCTCTACCCGGGCGAGGCCGGCCGCCGGCTGGTGCGCTTCGGCAGCGAGGCGCCGGGCGTCGTATTCAGGCTGATCGACGAATTCGGCATCGATTGCGCCGCCGGCAACAAGGGCTGGATCCAGCCCGCGTTCACCGGCAGCGGCCTGCGCGCGGTCGAGCGCCGTTGCCAGGCCTGGGGCGAACGTGGCGTGGCCACGCGCCTGTTGCAGGCCGACGAACTGGCGCGCCTGCTGGGCACGCCGCGCTATCGGCTGGGCTGGCTGGATCCGCGTGGCGGCCATGTGCAGCCCCTGGCCTACGCGCGTGGCCTGGCGCGCGTGGCCCTGTCGCTGGGCGCGACGATCTTCGGCGGCGCGCGTGCCGAGGCGTTGCGCCGCGAAGCCGGGCAATGGCTGGCGCGCTGCCAGGCCGGCGAGGCCAGGGCGCCCAGCGTGATCGTGGCCACCGGCGGCTATGCCGACCGGCTGGTGCCCGGCCTGCGCACGTCCATCGTGCCGGTACGCACGGCGCAGGTCACCACGCGCGTGCTGCCCGAGGCGATGCGCCGCGAGATCCTGCCGCAGGGGCACGTATCCAGCGATACGCGCCAGCTGCTGACCTCCTTCCGGCTGTCTCCGGACGGCCGCCTGGTGATGGGGGGCGCTGGCGCGACCGCGGGCCTGGAGCACGCACGCATCGTGCCGTTCCTGCATCGCGCGGGCGCGGAGCTGTTCGCGCACCTGGGCAAGCTGGATTGGGAGTACCACTGGAGCGGCTACTTCGCGGTCACCACCGATCACCTGCCGCACGTGCACGAGCCCGCCGCGGGCATGCACGTTTCGCTGGGGTGCAACGGCCGCGGCATCGCCATTTCGACCGCGCTGGGCATCGAGCTGGCCGAGCGGGTACTGGGCGCGCCGGCCGAATCGCTGTCGGTGCCGGTGAGCGATCTGCGGTCGGTGCGCCTGCACGGGTTCCGTCATCTGGGGGTCGCCGCCGCGACCCGCTACAAGCGCCTGCAGGACAGGCTGGCGATGTAGTCGGGGCAGCCGCGCGCACGCGCGGCCCTGCGCATGACACTTCTTCAACGCAGTACCGGGGGTAATAAAAATGAAAGGATATGCAAGGGAAAACAGGCGCCGCACGCTGCTGGCGGCGGCGCTGGCCGGCTGCCTGCTGGCCGGCGGAACGGTGCATGCCGACGAATCCGGCGCGGACAAGCGGCCGATCCGGCTGATCGTGGGCTTTTCCGCGGGCGGCTACACCGACGTGATCGCGCGGATCCTGGCCGAGCAACTGGGACAGTCGCTCAATCGATCGGTCATCGTCGAGAACCGGGCCGGCGCCAACGGCGCGATCGGCGCCACCGCGGTGGCGCGCTCGGCCAAGGACGGCGCCACGGTGCTGCTGTCGCCGCCCGGCCTGATCACCAACACGCTGATCTCGCCCGAGCTCTCGTATTCCATCCAGGATTTCGCGCCGGTGGCGCGCGTGACCAGCCTGCTCAACGTGCTGGTGGTCTCGGCCAACAGCAAGTACCGTTCGCTGGCCGAGCTGCTCGACGGCGCGCGCAAGGCCGACGGCAAGCTGACCTATGGCTCGGGTGGCGTCGGATCGAGCAACCATCTGTCCATGGCGTTGCTGATGCGCCAGGCCCAGGTGCAGATGCTGCACGTGCCGTACAAGGGCAGCAGCCTGGCCGAAACCGATGTCATGGCCGGACACGTGGAGTCGATGTTCTCCGGCGCGGCGTCTGCCATTCCGCATGTCAACGGCGGCCGTTTCCATGCCCTGGCGGTGTCGGGCGACAAGCGTATCGGCGCCCTGCCGGACGTGCCTACGGTGGCGCAGGCCGGCGTGCCGGGCTATTCGCACGGCACCTGGCTGGGGTTGTTCGTCGCGGCGGGCACGCCCGCGCAGGCGGTGGCCGGGCTGAACCAGGCGGTCAACAAGGTGATGGCCGATGCGCGCGTCCAGGCCCGCATGACGGACCTGGGCGCCGATGCGTTCCAGGCCAATACGGTGGACGAGTTCACGGCTTTCGTGCAGTCCGACCTGGCTGCCCAGAAGACGTTGATCGGCAATGCCAGCCTGAGCGGGAATTGAGCGATCGACAGGTCGGCGGCGCCTGGCCGATGGCGGCCGGGGCCGCCGCCGGCCAGGCGGGCTGTTGTTAGAATCCCTTTCGTCATGAACCTGGTTGCCCCCATGCCCGAAACCGCTCAGAGAAAAGTCGCCGGTACAGCCACCGAGCGCGCGTATGGCGAGCTGCGCAAGCGCATTCTCGAAGGCAGCCTGGCCGAGGGCGCGCCGATCCGCCAGGACGAGGTGGCGGCCGATCTGGGCATCAGCAAGATTCCGGTCCGCGAAGCCCTGGTGCGCCTGCAGTCGGAGGGCCTGGTGGTCTTCACGCCCAACGCCGGGGCGACGGTGGCGGTACTGACCGCGGCCGATTATGTCGAGATGCTGGACCTGCGCCTGGCCATCGAATGCCGGGCGCTGGAGCTGGCGGTGCCCAACATGGCGCCGTCCGATCTGGCGCAGGCGCGCCGCCTGCTCGATGCCTACAGCAGGCACGAGAACGCGTCCGAATGGAGCGAGCTGAACGCGCAATTCCACGATTGCCTGTATGCGCCGGCCAACCGGCCGCGCCTGCTGGCCATGATCCGGTCGGTGCGCGACCACATGGGCAAGCTGATGCGGCTGCGCGTGACCGAGGCCGCGGGCCATGACCGCTCGCACCAGGAGCACCTGAAGATCCTCGCGGCCTGCGAGGAAGGCAATGCCGCGCGCGCCGTGGCGCTGCTGCGCAAGCACATCGAGCACACCCAGCGCGAAGTCCAGGCGTATTTCCGCAAGGCCTAGCTGTCGATTCTCAATAGGTTATTCACATCTGGGATACGCGTGATGGGTGGCTGATGTCCGAGAGCGGAGTGTGGCCGACACCAGTTGTAGCGGTCAATGAAGGGCTGCAAGGCAGCCTGTCGTTCGGCTGAGCTCGTGTAGGGCCTGGCGTATGCCCACTCCCGTAAGCAGGTCTGCACGAGGCGCTCGGCCTTGCCGTTGGTCTTGGGGGTGTAGGGGCGGGTGCGGATGTGACGGATTCCCAGCTCCACGCACACCGCCCGAAAGGTCCTGGAGACGTAGCCGCTGCCGTTGTCGGTCATCACGCGGTCGATGCGCACGCCCAGACTGGCGTAGTAGGCGGTGGCTTGGTGCAGGAACTCAGCGCACTGATCGCCGCCCTCATCGTCGAGGATGCGAGCAAAGGACACGCGCGAGAAGTCATCGATGGCCAGGTGCACAGCGTCCCAGCCAATGCCGCGGTTGCGGTTCTGGGCCCGATCGCCGGTGATGCGATGGCCCACGCCCCGGATGCGGCCCAGCCGCTTGGTGTCGATGTGCAGCAGCTCGCCTGGGCTGGCGCGTTCATAGCGGCGCACCGGCGCCGGCGGCTCCAGCGAGGCGAGTCGACTCAGGCCGATGCGTTCCATATACCGCGCCACGGTGGCCAGGCTGCGGCCGGCTTCACGCGCGATGCGCCACAGCGGCAGACGCTGGCGGCGCTGCTGGGCGAAGTGCTCAACCTGCTCGGGCGCACAGGCCTTCGGGCTGCGGTGCGGGCGAGAACTGCGGTCAAGCAGGCCGTCCAGACCTTCGCTTCGGAAGCGGGCAAGCCACTTGTAACCGGTGCGCAGGCTCACCCCTGCCGCCTGGCTGGCCTGCCTCATCGTCCAGTTCTGTTGCATCACCCTGTTAACAAGAAGGGCTCGACCTAGGCGGGTCAATCGCGCATGCTTATGGTTGTTCATCCAGTGTCCTGCCCTGAGTTGCGATGGCGTGGTAACCACAGCATCCCAGGTCCGGCCTGGATGAACAACCTATTGAGACATCACACCTAGCGCCCGGCCTGGACCGGGCGCCGGATGCGGTTTCAGGCCTGCTTGAAATACAGGTGCGCGCCGCTGGCGTCGGCGGGGTCGACCTTCAGCTCGCCGCCGGGCTGGCGGGTAAAGCGCACGCCGCCGGCTTCGAACAGCGCGGCCGTGGTGGCCGCATCCTTGACCAGCAAGGTGGCCGAGGCCAGGTAGGCGTCGCCGAGCTGGGGCTGGGCATCGCCGCGGCGTTGCGCCTCGGCCGGGCCGATCAGCTCGATGTCGGCGCCTGCGCCGAAGTCGAGCAGGATATGGTCGTCCCCGCGCGTGACGTTCTCGGCCCCGATCAGCCGGGTGTAGGCGGCCGCGGCCGCGTCGAAATCGGACACCACGCCCACCAGGCGCCCGAACGCCACCACGCCGTTGGGGTGATCGGTCCAGCCGGGCTGGCGCAGCGTGTCGGCCGTGAGGTGCTGGCACAGATTGGCGTGCGTCAGGCCGGGATACAGGTCGTGCCCCAGCATGACCGTCTCGAAGTGCAGGTCCAGCGTACGGTCTTCCAGCACCAGCTTGCGGTTCAGGTGGCGCGGCGGTTCGATCTCCAGGCCGGCCGCGAGACCGGCCTGGTAGCTTTCCTGGGCCGATGCCGCGTTGAACGCCACGCTGTAGAGGCCTTCGCCCTTGGCGAGGAATTTGTCCACGCCCGCCAGGAATTTGTTCGGGTCGCCGATGCCGCGGATTTCGAGGTAGTCGCCGGGGAACATGATGCACAGGTTCTCGGTGCCCCATTCCTGGTGCTTGCCGCTGGGCGGCACGACGAACCCCAGCTTCCTGTATTGCTGGCTGGTCTGGTCCAGGTCGTGCACGGCTACGACCGGATGATCAACTCTACCGACTCTGGCGGTCATTTCCACTCCTGTTCATGCGCGGGCGGCTGCCCGTCTGTGTGGCTAAGATTATACTATTGAATATTATCGTATACTAATTTTGCGTATGGGCCGCGGCGCGGCGCCGGCGGCCATCCAGCGAGGGGAATCGACTATGAATACACCGTTGCGCGTGGGCATCGTGGGATGCGGCGTGCTGGCCAATGCGATGGCCGGCCATCTGGCCCGCCAGCCCCGGCCAGTGGAGATCGTGGGCTGCTTGGTGCGCGACCCGGGACGCGCACGCGGCGCGCTGCCCTGCCACGGCAGCTGGGAGGCGTTGCTGGCGCAACGGCCGGAGGTGGTGGTCGAATGCGCGGGCCAGGCCGCGCTGGCGCAATACGCCCAGGCCATCCTGGCCGCCGGGGTGGACCTGGTGCCGGCCTCGGTCGGCGCCCTGGCCGATGACGCGCTGCGCGGCGCGTTGCTCGAGGCCGCGGCCGCTGCCGGCGCGCGCATCCGCATCCCCAGCGGCGCCATGGTGGGCATCGACGGCCTGGCCGCCGCCCGGCACGTGGGCGTGGCGGAAGTCCTGTACCGGGGCACCATGCCGCCGGTGGCGCTGCAGCGCTATGTGAGCGGGCCCCTGCCCGAGCGCGGGCTGGCGTTTGCCGGCTCGGCGCGCGAGGCCGTGGCCCGGTTTCCCAAGAACGCCAACCTGACGGGCACGATCGCGCTGGCCGGCATCGGCTTTGACCGTACGCGGGTCGAGATGCTGATCGATCCCGATGCGACGGCCAACGTCCACGAATTGCTCGCGCGGGGCGAGTTCGGCGATTTCCACGCGCGCGTCAGCGGCCTGCGGATTTCCGAATCGTCGCCGTCGTCGCGCATCGTGGCCGGCAGCCTGGCCCAGGCGGCGCTGGGCTCGGGTTTTCTCGCCCTGTCCTGACGGGACGGGCGCGGCCCAAGCGCGCGCCGCGCCGGGCGTTGCGGCTCAGCCGGCGCGCCGGTACAGCGCCACCGTGCCCGCCAGCAGCACCAGCATGCCGCCGCACAGGCGGTTGATCCAGCGCAGGCCGCCGGTGCGCAATACCCTGACCAGGCGCGCGCCCAGCGCGGCATAGCCCAGCATGGCGGCCAGGTTCAGCACGGCCAGCACCAGCGCCAGCGCGCCGTACTGCGGCGCCAGCGCCGCGGCCGGGTCGATGAACTGCGGCAGGAAAGCCGACATGAACAGCAGCGCCTTGGGGTTGGTCAGGGCGACCAGGAAACTGCGCGAGAACAGCGCGCCGGCGCCGCTGTCGCCGCCGCCCGCCGCCAGCGCGGGAAGCACCAGGGCGGCGTCGCTGCGCAGCAGCCGCCAGCCCAGATAGGCCAGATAGCCGGCGCCGATCCATTTGAGGGCCTGGAAGGCCGGTTCGGACGCCGCCAGCAGCATGCCCAGGCCGCCGGCGACGGCGGCCACCAGCACCAGGTCGGCCAGCACCGCGCCGGCCATGCCCCAGCAGGCCCGCCGCACCCCGTGGCGCGAGCCGTTGCTGAGCGCCAGCAGCACGGTCGGGCCGGGCGTGACGATGATCAGGCCGGAGGCGAGGACAAACAGGGCGAGGGTGGCAAGCGTCATGGCGGACTCCGCGCGGCATGGCCGGGCAAGCGTGCAGTGTGACGCCGGCCGCCGGTCGCGTCCAGTGTCCGGCTACCATATCGGTCCTGCCGTCAGAAACGTTTCATATGCCTTCCCCTGTCGATTCCTCCGTCCTGGCCCCGCCCCTGTCGGCCGTGCTGCTGGGCGCCGCCGCCGCCGTGCAGGCGGTGCGCAAGGGACGCTCGCTGACCGATGCGCTGGCCGAGACGCCGCCGGCGCTGCGGCCGGCCGTGCAGGCGATCAGTTTCCACGCCATGCGGCAGCTGGGCTGGGCCGACGCCGTGGCCGAAACGCTGGTGCGGCGCTCGCCCGGACCCTTGTTCGACGCGCTCCTGCGGGTGGCGCTGAGCCTGCTGCGCGCCGCGCCCGGCGCCGCGGCGCAGCCCGGCGCGCCGCAGTATGCGCCGCATACGGTGGTCGACCAGGCGGTGACGGCGGCGGCCGGCCAGCGCAAGCTGGCCGCCTACAAGGGCCTGCTCAACGCCAGCCTGCGGCGCTTCCTGCGCGAGCGGGAAGCCTTGCAGGACAGCGTGGCCGAGCGTCCCGCGGCGCGCTGGAACCACCCGAGCTGGTGGGTGGAGCTGCTGGAGCGCGCCTATCCGGAGCAATGGCGCGGCATCCTGGCCGGGGCCAATGTGCCCGCGCCGCTGACCCTGCGGGTCAACCGCCGCCGCGCCACGGTGGAGCAGGTGCGCCAGGCGCTGGCGCAGGCCGGCGTGGCCGCCGCGCCGGTGGGCGATGCCGGCCTGGTGCTGGCCGAGCCGCGCCCGGTGCCGCAATTGCCGGGCTATGACGCGGGCTGGTGGTCGGTGCAGGATGCCGGCGCGCAACTGGCCGCGCCGTTGCTGGCGCCGGCCGACGGCATGCGGGTGCTGGACGCCTGCGCCGCGCCGGGCGGCAAGACCGCCCACCTGCTGGAACTGGCCGATATCGACCTGCTGGCCCTGGACGCGGACGCGCAACGCCTGGAGCGGGTGGACCAGAACCTGGAACGCCTGGGCCTGCGCACGCCGCGGGTGCGGCTGGCGGCCGCCGACGCCAGCGACCTGGACGCCTGGTGGGACGGCCGGCCCTTCGATGCGGTGCTGGCCGACGTGCCGTGCACTGCGTCGGGCATCGTGCGCCGCCACCCGGACATCCGCTGGCTGCGCCGCGCCGAGGACGTGCCGCGCACCGCCGCCCTGCAGGCGCGCATCGCCGACGCCCTGTGGCGCACGGTCGCCCCGGGCGGGCGCCTGCTTTACGTGACCTGCTCGGTGTTTCCAGCCGAAGGGCGCGAGCAGACCGAGGCCTTCGCGCGCCGCCATGCCGACGCCGCGCCCCTGGACGCGCCCGGGCAACTGCTGCCTGTTGCCATCGATGCAACACCGCAGGCGCAACACGACGGTTTTTTCTATGCCTTGTTTGCCAAGCGGACCTGAATCGCCAAGAATAGGGTCATGCTGCTGCGCATTTGCCGTATGTCGATGATTCTTCGCCTATTTGTCGCGTTGTTGCTGGTATTTGGCTCGTTCTCGCCGATTACGAGCGGGCTTGCCCATGCCGCCGATCCGCACGTCCAGCGCATCGAGCCGCTGGTGCGCGACGGCAAGCTGGAGCTGAGCGCCGACATCCATTTCGAGCTCAACGACCAGCTGCGTGACGCGGCGCAGCGTGGCGTGCCGCTCTATTTCACCGCCGACCTGCAGATCACCCGGTCGCGCTGGTGGTGGTTCGATCACACGCTGGTCGACAAAAGCATTACCTGGCGCATCGCCTACAACGCGCTGACCCGCCAGTGGCGGGCCGGCGCGGGCGAACTCTCGCTGCCGGTCGCCTCGCTGGACGACGCCATGGACCTGGTGCGCCATATCCGCAACTGGGAAGTGGCCGATGCGTCCGAGTTCGACCCCGGCGTGCGTTATGGCGGCCAGCTGCGCGTGCGCCTGGATACCTCCCAACTGGCGCGGCCGTTGCAGGTCAACGCCCTCAACAGCAGCTCGTGGTCGCCGGCCACGCCGTGGGCGGAGTTCTCCTTCGCCCTGGCCGAGCCCGCGCGGGACCCCTCATGAGAATGTTTCTACGCCTTGCCCTGGTGGTCGGCGGCGTCAGCGGCCTGGCCCTGCTGGGCCTGCTGGCCTGGTCCACCGGCAATGCGTCACGCTTTGCGCGCTATTACGACACCCTGCTGATTCTCAACGGTATTTTCGCCTTCGCGCTGTTCGTCTGGGTGGTGGCGCTGACCGTGCGGCTGGCGCGCCAGATCCGCCGGCGCCAGTTCGGCGCCCGCCTGACGGCCCGTTTTGCGCTGGCCTTCGCCCTGATCGGGGTGGTGCCGGGCGCGCTGATCTACATCCTGTCGGTGCAGTTCATGTCGCGCTCGATCGAGTCGTGGTTCAACGTCCGCGTCGACAGCGCGCTGGAGTCGGGCCTGAATCTGGGCCGCGCCGCGCTCGACTCGCAGCTGGCCGACATGGATGTGCGCGCCCGCGCCATGGCGGCCGAGTTGAACAACATGTCCGATAACGACATTCCGCTGGCGCTGACGCGGCTGCGCGAGGCCAACGGGGCGCAGGAGGCCACCGTATTCACCGGCAGCGGGCGGATACTGGCCTTCTCCACCAATACCTATGGGCAGCTGCTGCCGCCCAGCCTGCCCGCCACCTTGCTGAACCAGCTGCGGCTGGCGCGCGGCTACTCGGCCGCCGAGGCCGACGACCCGGCGATTCCGGGCGCCGAGGGCGGCCTGCACCTGCGCGTGGTGATCCCGCTGTCGGCGCCGGCGCGCTTCGACGGCATCCTGGGCGGCTCGGCCGAGCCGCGCTGGCTGCAATTGATGCATGCCGTGCCAGACCAGATCGCCCATAACGCCAACCGGGTGCAGCAGGGCTTTCGCGACTACCAGGAGCTGGCGCTGTCGCGGCTGGGCCTGCGCAAGCTGTACGGCATCACCCTGACCCTGGCCCTGCTGCTGGCGGTGTTCGCCGCCATCGCGGTGGCGCTGTCGCTGTCCAAGCGGCTGGTGCGGCCCCTGCTGCGGCTGGCCGGCGGTACCCAGGCGGTGGGCGTGGGCGATTTCCGGCCGCTGCCCGAGCCGCCCGAACGCGACGAAGTCGGGCAACTGACCCGCTCGTTCAACGCCATGACGCGCCAGCTCGAGGAGGCGCGCCAGATGGTGGAAAGCAACCGGCGCCAGCTGGAGCGCTCCAACGTCTACCTGGAAAGCGTGCTGTCCAACCTGTCGTCCGGGGTGATCGCCTTCGACGAAGGGTTCCGCGTCACCACGGTCAACCAGGGCGCCCAGACCATTCTGCAGGCCGACCTGCGCTCGGTCATCGGCCGGTCGCTGGAAACCGTGGATGGCATGCTGGAGTTCGCCCAGGTGGTGCGCCAGGCCTTCGCGGCCCACGCGGCGGTGGGCTCGGAACGCCTGCACTGGCAGCAGCAGTTCGAGATCACCCCGGGGCTGGACGAAACCGGCGGGCAGCCGGTGACGCTGCTGGCGCGCGGCACCCACTTGCGCGTGGACGGCCGCGGCAACGGCTACCTGGTGGTGTTCGACGACATCACCGAGGTCATTTCGGCCAACCGTACCGTGGCCTGGGGCGAGGTGGCGCGCCGGCTGGCCCACGAAATCAAGAACCCGCTCACGCCGATCCAGCTGTCGGCCGAGCGCCTGGCCATGAAGCTGGCCGACCGGCTGCAGCCGGCCGACGCGCAGATGCTGATCCGCTCCACCAACACCATCGTCAACCAGGTGGGCTCGCTCAAGCAGATGGTCGACGACTTCCGCGAGTACGCCCGCATGCCGCCGGCTGTCATGCAGCGTATCGACCTCAATGCGCTGGTGGCCGACGTGCTGTCGCTGTATGGGTGGGATCCGGGCGACGGCGGCGGCCGCGGCGCGGCGCGCGTGCTCAACCTGGACGTCGAGCTGGCGCCTGGCCTGCCGGACATCGAGGGCGACCCGACCCAGCTGCGCCAGGTCATCCACAACCTGCTGTCCAACGCCCGCGACGCGGTCGCTGAGCAGGGCGGCGAGGGGCGCGTGAAGGTCACCACGCAGATCGTGCAAAGCGAGCAGCCCGACGGCGCGCAGCAGCGCGCGGTGCGTTTCACCGTGGCCGATACCGGGCCGGGCTTTCCGCCGCAGGTCATGCAGCGCGCCTTCGAGCCCTACGTGACGACCAAGGCGCACGGGACTGGGTTAGGATTAGCCATTGTGCGCAAGATCATTGAAGAACATGGCGGCCGCATCGATCTCGCCAATCGCAAGGAAGGGGGCGCGCGGATCTCCATATTGTTGACCCGCCTGGCTTTGCCGTCCGATACTATGGACGCGACCGCGCAAGAAAAGGATAATGCGGCTACGCAATAGGTGAGAGGTTATGGCCAGAATTCTGGTGGTCGACGACGAAGTTGGCATTCGCGAGCTGCTGTCCGAGATCCTATACGACGAGGGGCACACGGTCGAACTGGCCGAGAACGCGGCGCAGGCTCGCGCCGCGCGCTTGCGCATGCGCCCGGACCTGGTCCTGCTCGACATCTGGATGCCAGATACCGACGGCGTCAGTCTGCTCAAGGAGTGGGCGTCGCAGGGCTTGCTGGACATGCCGGTCATCATGATGAGCGGCCACGCCACCATCGACACGGCCGTCGAGGCGACCCGCATCGGCGCCATGGACTTTCTCGAAAAGCCCATTACGCTGCAGCGCCTGCTCAAGACCATCGAGGCCGGCCTGGCGCGCGGACGCGCGCCGCGCGCCGCGCCGCCGCTGGCGCATGCCGCCGCGACGCCGGTGGCCGTCGCGCTCGAGGACGAGCTCGACCCGCCGCAGCCATTCCAGGCTCCGGTCGAGGCGCCGGCCGCCTCCAACGGCCAGCTAGGCAGCATCTCGCTCGACCAGCCGCTGCGCGAGGCGCGCGACGAATTCGAGCGCATCTACTTCGAATACCACCTGGTGCGCGAGAATCACAGCATGACGCGCGTCTCCGAACGCACCGGCCTGGAGCGCACCCACCTGTACCGCAAGCTCAAGCAGCTGGGCATCGAATCCGCGCGCAAGCGAGGCACATGAAGATCCTCATCATGGGGGCGGGGCGCGTTGGCACCAGCGTGGCCGAAAACCTGGTGTCCGAGCAGAACGACATCACGGTCATCGACACCGACGTCGGCCAGTTGCGCTACCTGCAGGATCGCTTCGACCTGCGCGTGGTGCAGGGCGACGGCATCCAGGTATCGGTGCTGGAGTCGGCCGGCGCCGACGACACCGACCTGTTCATCGCCTGTGCGGCTTCCGACGCGGCCAACCTGGTGGCGTGCAAGATCGCGCGCGAAGTCTTCAACGTGCCGCGCCGCATCGCCCGCATCCGCATGCCCGAGTTCGCCGACCATCCCGAGCTGATGAGCGACGAGGGTTTCGCCATCGACGCGCTCATCAGCCCCGAGCGCAGCGTCACCACCTACCTGCACAGCCTGATCGAGTTTCCCGAGGCGCTGCAGGTGGTCGAATTCGCCGGCGGGCGCGTCAGCGTCATCACGGTCCGGGTGGGCCACGGCAGCCCCATGGCGCATCACCCGGTCGACGAACTGCGCGAGGTCTGGCCGGACGTCACGGCCCGCATCGTCGACGTGCTGCGCGACGGACGCCCGCTGCATGCCGGGACGGGCACGGTGGTGGCGCCGGGCGACGAGGTCGTGCTGGCCGTCGACACCCGGCACGCGCGGCGCGCCGTGCGCCAGCTGCGCGAGGCCGAGAAGACCGTGCACCGGGTCATGATCGCGGGCGGCGGCAACATCGGCCTGCGGCTGGCGCGCCAGCTGGCCGAGGAAGGCTACAGCGTGCGCATCATCGAGCACGATGCCAAGCGCTGCGAATACCTGGCCGCCGAACTGCCCGACAACGTACTGGTGCTGCATGGCAATGGCACCGACGAAGCGCTGCTCGAGCGCGAGAATATCGAGGACATGGACACCTGGCTGGCCCTGACCAGCGACGACGAGGACAACATCATGTCCTCGCTGCTGGCCAAGCGGCTGGGCGCGCGCAAGGTCATCGCCCTGATCAACCGGCAGGCGTATGGCGAACTCATGCAGGGCAGCCATATCGACGTGGCGGTTTCGCCGTCGCAGGCCACCATGAGCGAGCTGCTGCGGCATGTGCGGCGCGGCGACGTGGTGGCGGTGCACCGGCTGCGCCAGGGCGTGGCCGAGGCCCTGGAGGCTGTCGCCCATGGCGATCGGTCCACCTCGCGGGTGGTCGGCCGCGCGGTGGGCAAGATCGGGCTGCCCAAGGGCGCCAGCATCGGCGTGCTGGTGCGTGGCGACGAGATCATCGTTCCCGACGCCGACACCGAAATCCAGTCGGACGACCATGTCATCGTTTTCGTGCCCTCGCGCCGGCAGATGCCGCGCGTCGAGAAACTGTTCCAGGTGTCGGCCTCCTTTTTCTGAACCACGCGGCCGCGCTCGGGCGCCGGGCCATGACGTCGAGCGGTATTCATGAAGCGTTTGCTGGCGACCTTTTACGTGCTGGGCCTGACCATGGTGGTGTTCGCGCTCACCATGGTGATTCCGCTGGCGGTCGCCTACATCGGCCAGGACGCCGGCTTCACCGCCTTTCTCGAAGGTTTCCTGCTGGCGCTGGGCATCGGCGCGGGCACCTGGCTGGCGACCCGCCGCGGCCGCAGCGAACTGCACGCGCGCGACGGTTTCCTGCTGGTGTCCACCGTATGGGCCGCGCTGCCCGCGCTGGCGGCCATCCCGCTGCTGCTCTACTACGACGACGTGGGCATACCGCTGTCGTTCACCGATGCCTATTTCGAGGCCATGTCCGGCCTGACCACCACCGGCGCCACGGTGCTCAGCGGGCTCGACGCCCTGCCGGCCTCGATCAACCTGTGGCGCGCCACGCTGATCTGGATCGGCGGCATGGGCATCCTGGTGCTGGCGGTGGCCATCCTGCCCTTGCTGGGCGTGGGCGGACACCAGGTGGTGCGGGCCGAGACGCCCGGGCCCATGAAGGACGAGCGGCTCACGCCGCGCATCGCCAGCACCGCCAAGGCGCTGTACGCCGTGTATTTCGGTTTCTCCATGGTATGCCTGCTGGCCTATCGGGCCGTCGGCCTGTCGTGGTTCGACGCCTGGTGCCATATGGCCACGACCATGGGGCTGGGGGGGTTCTCGACTTATGACGATGGCTTCGCGCATTTCGACTCGCTGTCGGTCGAGCTGGTGGCCATCGTATTCATGACCATCTCGGGCATCAACTTCGCCACCCACTTCAACGCGCTGCGCCAGCGCAACTGGCGTGCCTACGTGGTGTGCCCGCAGACCATTCCGTACCTCACGATCATGCTGGGCGCGGGCCTGGTGATCTCCGTATTCCTCTATATCAAGGGCGTATACGGAGACCCCTGGGAGGCGTTGCGCTATGGCATGTTCAACACCATTTCGGTGGCCACCACGACCGGCTACGCCAATGTGGACTACGCGTCCTGGCCGCTGTTCGCGCCGCTGACCATGCTGTTGCTGTCGGCGTTCGTGACCTCGGCCGGCTCGACCGGCGGCGGCATCAAGATGATCCGCATCATCCTGCTGGTCAAGCAGGCGCGCAACGAGCTGGTCACCATGCTGCATCCCCACGCGGTCAGCCCGGTGCGCATCGGCTCGCGCGTGGTGGACCAGCGCGTCATGGCGTCGGTGCTCGCCTTCATGCTGGTGTACGGCCTGTCGGTGGGCGTGCTGAGCAGCCTGTTGCTGCTGTCAGGGCTGGACCTGATCACGGCCTTTTCTGCCGTCATGGCCATGATCAACAATACCGGACCGGGGCTGGGGCCGCTGGGGCCGATGGGCAATTTCTCGGTACTGAATGATTTCCAGACCTGGGTATGCACGTTCGCGATGCTGATCGGGCGTCTCGAATTGCTGACGGTGCTGGTGCTGTTCACGCCGCTGTTCTGGCGCAAATAGCGGCGCGCGCGGCCGCTGCCGGCGCGGTGGCGTACTATTCAGTGTACTCACTAAATTTGGCGTAAGGCCTTTCTCTCCCATGCCAGAACCAGACAAGCAAGCAACGAGAAAGAAGCGCACAACGTCCTCCCTGACGGACAGTACCGTGTTCGATCCTGCCAAGCAGGTGCTGTGGTCGCGTCCCGGGTACCTCGTGCGGCGCCTGAACCAGATCCACTACGCGCTGTTCTACGAAGAGTGCAAGACGCAGAACGTCACGCCGGTGCAGTATGGCGTGCTGACGGCCCTGTCGCTGAGCCCCTGGCTGGACCAGACCGCGATCGGCATGGAGCTGGGGCTGGACCGCACCACCACCGCCGACGTCATCAAGCGGCTGCAGGAGCGCGGGCTGGTCGAGCGCCGCGTCAACCCCAACGACAAGCGTTCGCGCCAGGCCGTGATCACGCAGGAAGGCCTGCGCATCATGGGGCTGCTGCAAGGCGGCATGGCGCGCGCGCAGCAACGGCTGCTCGAGCCCCTGTCGCCGCGCAACCGCGAAATCTTCATGAAGCTGCTGTCGACGCTGGTCGACGCCAACAATCAGTACAGCCGCACGGCGCTCAAGGCCATGTAGCCGGGCTTCAGCGCGCCGGCGCCAACGCCGCCGGCAATGGCGCGCCGGACGGTTCGCGATCGCCCAGGGTATTGCGCACCCAGACCAGTTCGGCGGCCACCGCCACGGCGATCTCGGCTGGCGTACGGCTGGCGATGGGCAGCCCGACCGGCCCGCGCAGCCGGGCGATGTCCTCGTCGCCCAGGTCGAACAGGCGCAGCCTTTCCCGCCGCTTTTCCTGGTTGGCGCGCGATCCCAGCGCGCCCACATAGAACGCGCGCGACTTCAACGCCTCGAGCAGCACCATGTCGTCCAGCTTGGGATCGTGGGTCAGCGCCACGATGGCGGTGCGTTCGTCGGTGCCGATCTCCAGCACGGTGTCATCCGGCATGGTGGTGACCAGCGTGGCGTGCGGCGCATGCCAGGCTGCGTGGAATTCCTCGCGCGGGTCGCACACGATCACCTGGAAATCCAGGGTGGCGGCAATGTCGGCCCGCACCTGCGCGGTCTGGTTGGCGCCGATGATGAGCAGGCGCCAGTGCGGGCCGTACACGGCACGGAACATGCGGCCGTCGAAATCCGGCCCTTCGGCCGGCGCGGCGGCTTCCAGCGCGGCCGCGCCGGTGTGCAGGTCGATCGTGCGGCGCACCAGGCGGTGTTCGGCAATCGCCTGCAGCACTTCGTCCAGCCAGGCATCGCGCGGCGCCAGCGGCTCGGCCACCAGGCGCAGCGTGCCGCCGCAGGGCAGGCCGAAGCGGGTGGCTTCGTCGCGCGTGACGCCGTAGGTCAGGCGTTCGGCGCGCTCGGGCAGGGTGCCGGCGCGCGCCCGCGCGATCAGGTCGTCTTCGATGCAGCCGCCCGACACCGAACCCACGACCTGGCCGTCGTCGCGCACCGCCAGCATGGCGCCCGCCTGGCGCGGCGCCGACCCCCAGGTCTGCACGACGGTGACAAGGTGCACGCGCCGGCCGCTGGCAAGCCAGTCGCGGGCGTGCTGCAATACATCCAGATCCAGGGCGTTCATGGGGCTACTCTACTCGCGGACGGGCGGCGCGGCCAGCAACGCGCCGGCCTGCGCCTGGAATTTACTCACTATACTGAATACTATGCCACGCGTCGATCATGGTTCTCCCCAGGCTGGTCCGCCCGCGCCCTGCGTGGGCATTTTGCTCGCGGGCGGCCAGGGCCGACGGTTCGCCGCCGCCTCCGGAGGGCAGGACAAACTCCTGGCCAGGCTGGCCGACGGCACGGCCGTGGCGGTGCGCGCCGCGGCGGCCTTGCGCGAGGCGACCGACGCCGTGGTGGCGGTGGTCAGGCCGGAAAGCGCCGTCCTGGCCGCATTGCTGCGCGGGCAGGGCTGCCATGTGCTGGAGAGCGAGCAGGCCCGCGAGGGCATGGGTGCCAGCCTGGCGGCGGCGGCCCGCTTCCTGCTGGCCGGGCAGGTTCCGGATATGCCGGAGCGGGCCGATGTCTGCCTGGTGGCGCTGGCCGATATGCCATGGGTGCGGCGCGATACGCTGTCGGCCGTGCGCGCGGCGGCGTGTGCCGATGGCATAACGGTGCCGGTTCACCAGGGGCGGCGCGGCCATCCGGTGGCGTTCGGGCGGTCGCTGTGGGGCGAGCTGGCGGCGCTGCGCGGCGACGTCGGCGCGCGGGAGTTGCTGCGGCGCCACCGCGTCGCCGCGGTCGAGGTGGATGACCCGGGCGTGGCGGCGGACGTGGATACGCCAGGGGACCTGGCGGGCGATCGCGCCTGAGCGGCGCTGGCCCGGGTGTTGCGGGGCCGGCTCAGGGTTGCCCCTAGGAGGCGTAGATTTTTCTTTTAATTGTCAGTATGCTGACTATAAAATCAGTGTACTGATATAAGTGCCGCCGTGGGCGGCCGGATGCCGCGGGCCGCTGGCCGGGCGCGTAAAGTCCCGCATGGCAAGGGTTTCGGCGCGTCCCGCGAGACGGCGCGCATGCCTCGATCGCAAAGCCTGGCGGTGCGGACTTGATTCCATATAGTCAGTATGCTGATTAAAAAGGACGGCCTGGAAACCGCGCCTTCACCCGACTCACCATCCAGGGAGCAGACGTATGACAAAAGTGCGCAAGATCGCCTTCGAGGAGCATTTCACGGCGGTCGGCTTTGGCGATTACTCCAAGGCATTCGTACAGCATCTCGATCCGGGCTTTGCCGCCGAACTGGGCGCGCGCCTGACCGACTTCGGCGCGGGGCGCCTGGCCGAAATGGACGCCGCCGGCATCGACTATGCGATCCTGTCGCAGACAGGCCCGGGCGTGCAGGGCGAGCCCGACGCCGCCGTGGCCTTGCGCCGCGCGCGCGAGAACAACGATTTCCTGGCCGAACGCATTGCCCGGCATCCGGACCGCTTCGGCGGATTCGCGGCCCTGCCCATGCACGATCCCAAGACCGCCGCCGCCGAACTGACGCGCGCGGTGCGCGAGCTGGGCTTCAAGGGCTCGCTGGTCAATGGCCACACCAACGGCGTGTATTACGACAACCCCGCCTACGATGCATTCTGGGAGCAGATGCAGGAGCTGGACGTGCCGCTGTACCTGCATCCGTTCGACGCCTACGTGCTGCCGCATGCCTACAAGGGCCATCCGGAACTGGCCGGCGCGACCTGGGGCTGGGGCGTGGAAACCGGCACGCACGCGCTGCGGCTGCTGTTCGGCGGCGTGTTCGACCGTTTCCCGAAGCTGAAGATCATCCTGGGACACATGGGCGAAGGCCTGCCGTTCCAGCGCTGGCGCTTCGACAGCCGTTTCGCCGCCTACCCGTATGGCGTCAAGCTGCAGCGCGCGCCGTCCGAGTACATCGGCTCCAATATCCTGATCACGACTTCGGGCGTCTGTTCCCACCCGACGCTGGTCGGCGCGATCGCCGAGATGGGCGCCGAGGCCGTGATGTTCTCGATCGATTATCCGTACGAGTCGACCGCGCTGGCGGTCGAGTTCATCGAATCCGCGCCGTTGGATGCGGCGACGCGCGAGCTGGTCTGCTACGGCAACGCCGCGCGCCTGTTCAAACTGTGACGCCCCTGTCTTGGAGAAACGAGTGATGCAGAAGACCTACCGCATTGGCCAGATCGTGCCGAGTTCGAATACGACGATGGAGACGGAGATTCCGGCGATGCTGCTGGCGCGCCAGTAGATTCGTGGTGAGCGTTTCACCTTTCATTCGAGCCGGATGCGGATGAAGAAGGTGGTCAAGGAGGAGCTGGCGGCGATGGACGCGGAGTCGGATCGGTGCGCGGTGGAGCTGAGCGATGCGCGGGTGGACGTGCTGGGCTATGCGTGCCTGGTGGCGATCATGGCGATGGGCCGGGGGTATCACCGCCAGTCGCAGGCGCGGCTGACGGCGCACACGGCGGCCAATGGGGGCGAGGCGCCGGTGATCACCAGCGCGGGGGCGCTGGTCGATGGGTTGAAGGTGATGGGGGCGAAGAAGATCGCGGTGGTGGCGCCGTACATGAAGCCGCTGACCGAGCTGGTGGTGGACTACATCGGGAACGAGGGCTACGAGGTGGTGGATTACCGGGCGCTGGAGATTGCGGACAACCTGGAGGTGGGACGCCATGATGCGGGGCGGCTGCCGGAGATCGTGGCGGGGCTGGATTACCGCGAGGCGGACGTGATCGTGCTGTCGGCGTGCGTGCAGATGCCGTCGCTGGGGGCGATTGCGAAGGTGGAGGCGCAGACGGGCAAGCCGGTGGTGACGGCGGCGGTGGCCACGACGTACGCGATGCTCAAGGCGCTGGGTCTGGAGGCGGTGGTGCCCGGTGCGGGCGCGCTGCTGTCGGGCGCGTACTGAGCCGGGGGAGGAGCGAGCGATGAGCAATTTTCGGTATGGCGGCAACGTGCAGGCCAACGGGATCCGGCAGCACTACCTGCGCTATGGGGGCGAGCGGGCCGGTCGCGATCCGGTGATCATCGTGCCGGGGATCACCAGCCCGGCGGTGACCTGGGGGTTCGTGGGCGAGCGTTTTGGCGAGCAGTTCGACACCTACATCCTGGATGTGCGCGGGCGGGGGCTGTCGCAGTCGGGGCCGCAGCTGGACTATGGCCTGGATGCGCAGGCCGAGGACCTGCTGGCGTTTGCGCGCGCGCTGGGGCTGTCGCGCTACAGCGTGGTGGGCCATTCGATGGGCGCGCGCATCGGGATCCGTGCGGCGCGCACGGGCGAGGCGGGGCTGGCGCGGTTGGCGATGGTGGATCCGCCGGTGTCGGGGCCGGGCCGGCGGGCGTATCCGTCGAAGCTGCCGTGGTACGTGGACTCGATGGCGCAGGCGCGCCAGGGGATGACGGGCGAGCAGATGAAGGCGTACTGCCCGAGCTGGACGGCCGAGCAGCTGCAGCTGCGCGCCGAGTGGCTGCACACGTGCGAGGAGCGGGCGGTGATCGCCAGCTTCGAGGGGTTTCACGAGGACGACGTGCACGCGGACCTGCCGCGGGTGCGGGCGGCGCGGCTGCTGATGACGGCCGAGCGCGGCGAGGTGGTGCTCGATGCGGACGTGGCCGAGATCGAGGCGCTGGCGCCGGGCACGGCGCACGTGCGGGTGGCGGGCGCGGGGCACATGATTCCGTGGGACAACGAGGAAGGTTTTTACGCGGCGTTCGGGGATTTTCTGGGCGCGCGCCTGCGGGCGGGCTGAGGCCGCGATGACACAAGGAGAGTGGCGATGCCGGTGAGCGATTACGAGATGATCCGGGCCTGGACGCAGGTGCTGAGCCTGTCCAGGCTGCAGGCGGGGCAGACGGTGACGGTGCTGACCAGCGCGGCCACGCACCCGCAGACGCTGGGCACGGCGCTGGTGGCGGCGCAGTCGCTGGGGGCGGTGGTCAATCGGCTGGACCTGCCGCCGGTCAATGGGGAGAAGGCGCTCAGCCGCGACGCGCTGGCGTACCTGGGGACCACGCCGCTGACGGGCAACAAGGCGGCGATCGCGATGCTCAAGGCCAGCGACCTGGTGCTGGACCTGATGACGCTGCTGTTCTCGCCCGAGCAGCACGAGATCCTGCAGGGGGGCACGAAGATTTTGCTGGCGGTCGAGCCGCCGGAGGTGCTGGCGCGGCTGGTGCCCACCGAGGGGGACCGGCAGCGGGTCAAGGCGGCGGCGGAGCGGATCGCGGGGGCGCGCGAGATGACGGTGGAGTCGGAGGCGGGCACGCGGCTGCGCTGCGGGCTGGGGGAGTTTCCGGCGATCAGCGAGTACGGCTACGTGGACGAGCCGGGGCGGTGGGACCACTGGCCCAGCGGGTTTGCGCTGACCTGGCCCGACGAGGGCTCGGCCAACGGCACGATCGTGATCGACCGGGGCGACATTTTGCTGCCGCAGAAGTCGTACGTGAGCGAGCCCATCGTGCTGACGGTGGAAAACGGCTACGCGACGCGCATCGAAGGGGGGCTGGATGCGGAGCTGCTGCGCGAGTACGTGGCCACGTTCAAGGACCCGCAGGCGTACGCGATCTCGCACATCGGCTGGGGCCTGCAGCCGCGGGCGAGCTGGACCACGCTGGGGCTGTACGACCGGGAGGCGACCATCGGCATGGATGCGCGGGCCTACGAGGGCAATTTCCTGTTCTCGCTGGGGCCGAACAACGAGGCGGGGGGCAGCCGCACGACGGCCTGCCATATCGACATTCCGCTGCGCCGCTGCACGGTGCGCCTGGACGGGCGCGAAGTGGTGCGCGAGGGCAAGGTACTGGACTGAGGAAGGGGCAGGGACATGGGCAATGATCTGGGCAGCTACGAGCGCCAGGGGTTCGGGGCGGCGCTGCTGTTGAAGGCGCCGTACGGGCTGCTGATCGTGGACTTCGTCAACGGGTTCGCGGACCCGGCGCAGTTTGGCGGGGGCAACATCGCGGCGGCGATCGAGACCACGCGCACGGTGCTGGCGGCCGCGCGCGAGCGGGGCTGGGCGGTGGCGCACAGCCGCATCGTGTATGCCGATGACGACGCCGACGGCAACATTTTCAGCATCAAGGTGCCGGGGATGCTCACGCTCAAGGAGCACGCGCCGGCCAGCGCGATCGTGCCGCAGCTCGCGCCGCAGGCCGGCGAGTACGTGGTGCGCAAGAGCACGCCGTCGGCGTTCTACGGGACGATGCTGGCGGCGTGGCTGGCGCAGCGCGGGGTGCAGACGCTGCTGGTGGCCGGGGCGACCACCAGCGGGTGCGTGCGCGCCAGCGTGGTCGACGCGATGTCGGCGGGTTTTCGGCCGCTGGTGCTGTCCGATTGCGTGGGCGATCGCGCGCTGGGCCCGCACGAGGCCAACCTGTTCGACATGCGCCAGAAATACGCCGCCGTGATGACGCATGACGAGGCGCTGGCAAAGACAAAGTGACACACCCAGGTGCCTGTCCCCGCACGGGGGACAGGCACCTGCCGAATCCCGGGTGCCTGTCCTTCCCGTGGGGACAGGCTCCCGCCAACGGGGAGGAGCCCTCCCCCCCGCCGCCTACACCGGATAAACCAGGTCGTTGGCCAGGATGGCGGTGTCGTAGATGACCTGGCGTTCCTGCAGCTTGAGGGCGCCGTTTTCGCGCACGAAGCGGTCGTGGTAGCTGCCGGCCAGGTGCAGGGTGGTGGGGCCCTCGACCAGGGTCTGCATCAGCAGGAAAGTGCTGGATGCGGCGATCTCGCCGTCTGGCGTTTCGCTGGTGACGCGGGTGTTGCTCACCATATGCAGCATATAGCGCGGCGCGAACATCTGCGTGCGCGAAATCGCCACGGCGCGGTCGTGCATCATGTCGCGGCCTTCGGCATAAACCAGGCCCACCGGCAGGTTCAGCTCGGCATTCTCGCGCGCCGTCACGCGGTACAGCGCGGTTTCGGTGAAGAAATCCGGCCATGATTCGACCTGGCCGCCATCCAGCGCGGCGCAGTAGTCGGCGTTGAACTCTTCGACCTCCAGCTTCAGCGCGATGGCGCGGGCGGGGTCGATCGTACGGGGAGGGAAGAACGTCTGGCTCATTGTGCTGTCCTGATTCAGAAGCCCATGACTTCGCGGTAGTAGCTGTACATCGAACGGATGGCCGCTTCGGAAATCAGCGTGTTCGAGGTGCCCTGCTTGCCCGACTCCAGCTTGATCACGTTGACGTCGGTGCTGGCGCGGCGCACGCCCTCCTGCACGAATTTCATGGCTTCGTTGTCCTCCAGGCCGAGGAAGCCCGCCGGGCCCATCAGGTTGCCCTGGCGCAGGCGGTGGCGCTGCATCTCCTCGGTGTCGTCCTCGTACCCGAACATGGTCCATTGCATGATCATGCTGTCGGGGCCGTTGGGGATGATGTGGCGCACGCCCAGGGTGTTCATTTCGCGCTGCACGATCAGGTTGGGCCAGATGGTCTGCATCGTCACCGACCAGGGCGAGTCGAATTCCTTGATGAATTCCAGGAAGCGGTCGTCGCGCAGGCGCAGGCCATCGTGGAACGACCGCATTTCCTTCTTGTTCTCTTCGCTGACGGTGGCGTACTTGTCCTCGCTCTTGGCCGAGGCCATGGTGCCGTGGCGCCCATGGACCGAGTCGACCAGCATGGCGGACTTGTTGCCGGCCACCAGCAGGCCGAACACCACCAGGAAGGAGTGCAGCAGCGTGGCGTGGTACGGGTCCTTCAGGTTCTCGTGGTACATCTTCCAGTTGCAGGGCAACTCGTTGCGGTAGTAGCCGAGGATCTTCAGCTTCTTGCCGGGGAAGACGGCGTCGAAATCGGCCAGGATCTCGGGCGTGAGGTATTCCGCGATCGGTTCGACTTCACTGCTGTAGGAGGCGAATACCACGCCGTTGCGCGTGGTCACGTGCAGGCGGCGCAGGCCGTGCTCGTCGTTCTTGAAATCCTTGGGCATGCCGCCTTCGCGGTTGACGCCACGCTTGAACGGGATGCCTTGCAGGTTGCCCTTCAGATCGTACGACCACTGGTGGTAGGGGCAGACGAATTCCTTGGCGTTGCCCTGGTTGTGGCGACAGAACTCGGCGCCACGGTGCGCGCAGCGGTTCTCGAACACGTTGATCGAGCCGTCCTCGGCGCGCGACACCACGACGGGCGTGGCGCCCACGTACGAGCGCTTGTAGTCGCCGGCATTGGGGAGCTCGGCTTCCAGGGCGACGAAATTCCACGTCTTGCCGTGGAAGATCTTTTCCAGCTCCTGCTCGTAGACCGCGTTGTTCGTGTAGACCCAGTCGGGGATGAAGTGCAGGGCGTCCTGCGGCCACGCGCATTCCGACAGCGGGGCGTCCTTAGCCGCCAGAGTACGGCCGATGACGGTTTGGGATTGGTACATGGAGACAGCTCCTGTGTGGGCGTTATCGAGTGCGGTCAGGCTACGGCGACGGCGGCCTGCCAGGCCTTGACCAGGGGTTTGAGCGCTTCGGCCGGATCGGCCAGGCGGTGCGGATCGACGGGGATGCCGCGTTCGAACAGCACCCGCAGCTGGCGCAGGTCGCCGCCCGCGTTGACGGCGATGCCATGGCAGGGCACGCCATCGCGCAAGCCGATCCACAGCACGCGCGGCGCGGCCTGTGGGTCCGTTTGCGGGCGGCATACATAGCGCAGGCCGGGTTGCGGCAAGCCCAGGATCTGGATGTTGCAGCCGTACTGGTCGGTCCAGAACCACGGATAGGGTTCGGCGGCGGGCGCCAGGCCCAGCATGGCCGTGGCCGCCGCGCGCGCCTGTTCGTTGGCGTTCTGCCACGATTCGAAGCGCGCGGCCGTGCCCAGGCAGGCGCGCGGCTGGCTGGCGCAGTCTCCGGCCGCATAGACATGGGGGTCGGCCGTGCGCGCCTGCGCGTCGACGCAAATCCCGCCGTTGTCGTCCAGCGGCAGGCCGGCCTGCCGCGCCAGCGTGACCTCGGGCGCCAGGCCGATACTGACCACGATCAGGTCGGCGTTCACCTGCGTGCCGTCGGCCAGGGTGATGGCATAGGGCGGGCCGTCGCCGATGGCGGCGATCGCGCCGCCCAGGCGCAGGTCGACGCCGCTGGCGCGCACGCGTTCGGCCAGCCAGTCCGACACGATGGCCGGCAGGGCGCGCTCGAGCAGGCGGGACCCGTTTTCGATCACAGTGACCTCGGCGCCCAGCTCGCGGGCGGTGGAGGCCACTTCCAAGCCCAGAAAGCCGCCGCCGATGACGGCCGCGCGCACGCCCGGGCGCAGCGCCGCGCGCAGGTCCAGGGCGTCATTCAGCGTGCGGATATAGTGCACGCCGGCGCGTCCGCGCGGCAGGGCCGGCAATTCGCGCGCATGGCCGCCGGTGGCCAGCAGGCAGCGGTCGTATGGCAGCGTGCGCCCGTCGGCCAGCCGCACCGTGCGCGCGATCGGATCGAGTGCGGCGACCGCCGTCTCGGTAAGCAGCGCGATGTCGTTCTCGGCATAGAAGCCGGCGGGGTGCACGGCGGCCTCGGCATGCGTGGCCGTGCCCTGCAAGACCGCCTTGGACAGCGGCGGGCGTTCGTAGGGCGGGTGGGCCTCCTGGCCGATCAGGGTCAGTCCGCCGCGATAGCCCAGCTGCCGCAGGCTGGCCGCGGCGACCGCGTCGGCCTGGCCCGCGCCCACGATCACGATGGATTGGATCTCGTCCATGATCAGGCTTGCAGATCGACGTAGATGTCGTCGTTCTCGATCTTGAGCGGATAGATGCGGATGTCGGCCGTCGCCGGCGCGCACATGGCCTTGCCGGTCTTGATGTCGAACCTGGCCTGGTGCAGCGGGCATTCGATGCAGCCATCCTCCAGATAGCCGTCGGACAGCAGGGCATAGGCGTGGGTACAGACATTGTCCGAAGCGAAGTATTCGCCTTCGCTGCGATACAGGGCCAATTTCGCCTCGCCGGCGGTAACAGGCATGACCTCGTCGTCCTCGAGTTGGTCGGTAGTCGCGATCTTGATCCAGTTCATGGCTAAATGTTCAGTGTGCTGAGTAAGTATGCGCAGTGTACTTCCTATAAAACGGAAATTTATCCTAGGGATTTCCCTGGTCGCGCCACCCGGCCGCGGGGCTGGCCGGCCCGCCCCGGCGGGCGCGCGCCGATCGCGCGCCAAGCCGCGCCATTGCTGGACTTGCCGCTCGGCGCACCGGCCCGCGAAAACGCGGACGCGAGCCTGGCAGGAACACCGGGGAAAACCTCGTTGACACTCAAAAACACTATCAGTATGCTGAATAAAACGTCAGCATACTTACTTTTTTTCGGTGCGTTTCAGGCGGCCGAAGCGGGCATGCGGGCAAGTCGTTCCAAACCGGGCTTCAGCTCCCGGATGTAGTTGGCGGTACCACCCGGCGCGCCGGCGGCCGGGATTCCCCGGACACGGCCGGCCGTGTCCAGACAAGCAGATATTCGCATTCGATTCGACAGCTCAGGAGCAAGTCATGCAACGACGCCGTTTTCTCGCACAAGCCGCCGGCGCTGCCGGCGCCGGCCTGGCCGCGGTGGGCATGCCCGCCATGGCGCAGGCCAACCCGACCGTCCGCTGGCGCATGTCGACCAGCTGGCCCAAGAGCCTGGACACGATCTACGGCTCGGCCGACGAGCTGTGCAAGCGCGTCGGCCAGCTGACCGACGGCAAGTTCGAGATCCGCGCATTTCCCGGCGGTGAACTGGTTCCTTCCGCGCAGAACATGGACGCGGTCAGCAACGGCACCGTGGAATGCAACCATGTGCTGAGCACGATGTACATCGGCAAGAACACGGCGCTGACGTTCGATACCGGCCTGTCGTTCGGCCTGAACGCGCGCCAGCACAACGCCTGGATCCACTACGGCGGGGGGTTGCAGCAGCTGCGCGAGCTGTATAAGAAATACAACATCGTCAACCACGTCTGTGGCAACGTGGGTGTGCAGATGGGCGGCTGGTATCGCAAGGAAATCAAGTCCACCGCCGATCTCAATGGCCTGAACATGCGTATCGGCGGCATCGGCGGCATGGTGCTGTCCAAGCTGGGAGTGGTGCCGCAACAGATTCCGCCGGGCGACATCTACCCCGCGCTGGAGAAGGGCACCATCGACGCGGCCGAGTGGATCGGGCCGTACGACGATGAAAAGCTGGGCTTCAACAAGGTGGCGCCCTACTACTACTCGCCGGGCTGGTTCGAAGGCAGCGCCTCGATCACCTCCATGGTCAACGACAAGGCCTGGGAAGCGCTGCCGCCGGCCTACCAGGCGGCGTTCGAGGCCGCCTGTGGCGAGCAGAGCATGAGAATGCTGTCGAACTACGACGCCCGCAATCCCCTGGCGCTGCGCAAGCTGATCGCCGGCGGCGCCAAGGTCAGTTTCTTCCCCAAGGAAGTCATGGACGCGGTATACAAGGCATCACAGCAACTGTGGACCGAGCTGTCGGAAAAGAATCCCGACTTCAAGGCCATTTATCCCGGCTGGAAGAAATTCCAGGAAGACGAGGCGGGCTGGTTCCGCGTCGCCGAGAACGCGTTGGACAACTACACCTTCGCGGCCGTGGCGCGGGCGCAGGCCAAGTAATCGACGTCATTCAGTTTCAAAGGGCAGTCATGACGACAGAACATACCGGCGCCGAGGTTGGCGCCGGTTCACGGCAAGGAGTCGGGGCGCGCGTTCCCCGCAAGGAGGACGCGCGCCATCTGCATGGCAAGGGCAACTTCGTGGCCGACATGGCCATGCCCGGGCTGTGCGAGGTGGCATTCCTGCGCAGTCCGCTGGCGCATGCGCGCATTACCGATGTACGGGTGCCCGAGAGCGTGCGCGACAAGGTCGTGCTGCGCTCGATGATGGGCGATGCGCGCGATATCGCGGCCGATTCGACCCTGCCGACCTACCAGCCCTCGGTTCAGCCGCCGCTGGCCAGCGGCAAGGTGCGCTTCGTCGGCGAGCCGGTGGCCATGACGTTCGCGCCGACGCGCGCCGAGGCGGAAGACCATGCCGAGCTGGTGGAAGTCGATTATGACGACCTGCCGGTCTATGCCGACGTGGCCAGCGCGCAGCAGGCCACGTCGGACCTGGTGCACGAGCACTGGCGCGACAACGTGTTCGTCACCTTGAACGCCGACCGCGACTTCGACGAACATGCCGCGCGCGCCGAGGTGGTGGTCAAGCGCAAGATCGACCTGGCGCGGCAATGCATGGTTCCCATGGAAGGCAAGGCGGTGCTGGCCTACTGGGACCACCAGGCCGACCAGCTGGTGGTGATCAGCGCCACGCAAGTGCCGCACATGATACGCAGCGTGCTGGCCCAGTGCCTGGACCTCGAACAGGGCCGCGTGCGGGTGGTGTCGCCCGACGTGGGCGGCGCGTTCGGCTACAAGTGCGTGCTGCAGCAGGAAGAGCTCTGTGTGGCCTGGCTGGCCAAGACCTACAAGCGCCCGTTCCGCTTCATCGAGGACCGTCGTGAACACCTGACGGCCGGCGCCAATTCGCGCGAACACCATTACGAAATGACCGCCTATGCGGACAAGCGCGGCAAGCTGCTGGCGCTGGACGCCCGGATCACGATAGACGGCGGTGCCTATTCGGTGTGGCCCTTCACCATCGGGCTCGAGCCTGGCCAGGCGGTCGGCAACCTGCCCGGGCCCTATGGCTTTCGCGGCTACCGCTGCGAGACGCGCTGCGTGGCCACCAACAAGCCCGGCTTCGTGCCATATCGCGGCGTGGCGCGTACCGGCGTGTGCTTCGCCATCGAGCTGACGATGGACGCCGTGGCGCGCGAAGTGGGCCGCGAGCCTTGGGAAGTGCGCCTGGAGAACCTGGTGCAACCCGAGCAGATGCCTTACGTCAATGTGACCAACAAGCACTTCGACAGCGGCGACTACCCGGCCAGCCTGCGCAAGGCGCTGGAGATGATAGACATCGACGGCGTGCGGACCCGCCAGGCCCGCGGCGAGGCAGACGGCCGGCGCATCGGCGTGGGCGTGGCCACCTATACCGAGCAGGCCGCGCACGGCACCTCGGTATTCGCCGCCTGGGGCACGCCCGTGATTCCGGGCTTCGACCAGGCGACGGTGCGCGTGACGCCCGATGGCGGGCTGGAAGTGCGCGTGGGCGTGCATTCGCACGGCCAGGGCATGGAAACCACCTTCGCCCAGATCGCCCATGAGATTCTCGGCATCGACGTGGCGCGCATCAAGGTGCTGCATGGCGATACCGGCCAGACGCCGTTCTCCACCGGCACCTACGCATCGCGCTCGCTGGTCATGTCCGGCGGCGCGGTGTCGCAGGCATGCAAGCGCCTGCTGCCGCGCATGCGGCACATCGCCGCGCACATGCTGGGCGTGGCCGACGACGCGGTGACGCTGCAGGACGGCATCTACCGGGCCGGCGAGAAATCGGTCGCCACCGGCGACGTTGCCGACGCCTGGTACCTGCGGCCGCAATTGCTGCCGCCCGACGTGGACCCGGCGGGCCTGGAAGTGAACGTGGGCTACAAGCCCAAGGTCGACACCGGCTGCTTCACCTACGCCAGCCACGCCGCCGTGGTGGCGGTGGACCCGGACACCGGCGCGGTCGAGATACTGGATTACGTGGTCGTCGAGGATTGCGGCACCATGATCAACCCCATGGTCGTGGAAGGCCAGACCATAGGCGGCATCGCGCAGGGCATCGGCACCGCGTTCTACGAAGAGACGCCCTACGACGCCAATGGCCAGCCGCTGGCCTCGACGCTGGCCGACTATATGCTGCCCGGCCCGACCGAGGTGCCCAACATGCGCCTGCACCATTTCGAGACGCCGTCGCCGCATACGGAATTCGGCGCCAAGGGCATGGGCGAGGGCGGTGCGATCGCGCCGCCCGCGGTGCTGTTCAACGCAGTCAACGATGCGCTGCGCGGCCTGGGCGCCGCCGAGCTGTCGCGCACCCCGCTGACGCCGATCCGCGTGCTGCAGGCCATTGCGCAAGGCGCCGGGGAGGCAGCATGAAAGCGGCGCAGTTCGAATATTTCCGCGCCGAGTCGACGCAGCAGGCGCTGCAGTGGCTGCGGCAGCACGACGGCCGCGCCAAGCTGATGGCCGGCGGCCAGTCGCTGGGCCCGATGCTGAATCTGCGCCTGGCGCGTCCACCGGTGGTGATCGACATCTCGGGGGTGCCGGCGCTGCGCGAGGTTGGCGAGCGCGGCGGCCGGGTGCGCGTGGGGGCCGCGGTCACCCACGCCGAGATCGAGGACGGCGTGCATGCGGCGCTGCGCGGCTCGGCCTTGCAGCAGGTGGCGACGGGCATCGCCTATCGCGCCATCCGCAACCGCGGCACGGTCGGCGGCAGCCTGGCGCACGCCGATCCGGCGGCTGACTGGGTGCTGACCATGGTGGCGCTGGGCGCCGACATCGAGATCGCCGGCGTGGACGGCGAGCGCATGGTGCCGGCCGAATCCTTCATGCAGGGCGCCTACACCACGGTGGTGGGCGAGGGCGAATTGATCGCCGCGGTGCACGTACCGGCCATGACCGATGGCGCGCGCTGGGGCTACTACAAGTTCTGCCGCAAGACCGGCGAGTTCGCCGAGGCCAGTTGCGCGGCCTGGTTCGAGCCCGCGCGGCGGGTGGCACGCATCGCGGTGGGCGCGCTCGACGGCGCGCCCTGCCTGCTGCCGGGGCTGGCCGACGCCGTGGCGCGCCAGGGCGCGGCCGTGCTGCAGGCCGAGCGGATCGATGAAGCGGTGGCGCAGGCCATGCCCGGCAAGGATGCCCTGCATCGCAAATTGCATGCAACCGCCGTGGCGCGCTGCCTGAAGCAGGCGCTGGGCGTACAGGAATGACGATGGTTCAAGTAACGTTGGAAGTCAACGGCAGGCAGGTGGCCCACGAGGCGCCGCCGCGCATGCACCTGGGCGATTTTCTGCGCGACCAGGCGCGCCTGACGGGCACCCACCTGGGCTGCGAGCATGGCGTATGCGGCGCCTGTACCGTGCTGGTCGACGGCCAGCCGGTCCGTTCGTGCATCACCTATGCGGTGGCGTGCGAAGGCCGCCAGGTGACCACCATCGAAGGCTATGACGGCGATCCGGTCATGGCGCGCCTGCGCGCCGCCTTCACCAAGTACCATGCGCTGCAATGCGGCTATTGCACCCCGGGCATGCTGACGACGTCGCGCGACATCGTGTTGCGCCTGCCCGATGCCGACGAAGCGCGCGTGCGCGTGGAACTGTCGGGCAACCTGTGCCGCTGTACCGGCTACATGGGCATCGTGGGCGCCGTGATGTCGGTGCTGCGCGACCTGCGCGAGCAACCCGACGCGGCCGTGCAGGCCTTGCGCGCGGCCGCGGCCGACGGGCGCCTGCCGGCGCCGCGCGGCGAGCAGCCCATCGCTTTCCAGCCTTTCACGCCCAGCGCGCCGGCGGCGGCCCAGGCGGCGCCACGGCCGGCCGCGGCCGCCAGTCCGGCCAGCGGCAAGGGCAACCAGATCGTCGACGCGTTCACCGTGCCGTTTCCCGCGGCCGAGGTGTGGGCCTTCATGGTGGACCTGCCGGCCGTGGCGGCCTGCCTGCCGGGCGCGGTCATCGAGGAGACCGACGGCCAGCGTGTCAAGGGCAAGATCGCCATCAAGTTCGGCCCCATGGCTGCCGCGTTCAACGGCGCCGCTCGCCTGGAGCGCGACGAAGAGGCCATGCGCGCGGTTTTTCGCGGCGCCGGCCAGGATTCGCTGAGCCAGTCGCGCGCCACCGGCGATATTGCCTACCAGGTCGAGGCGGTGTCCGAGAATGAGACGCGCGTCAAGGTGGATCTGCAGTACGCCCTGCAGGGGCCGCTGGCGCAGTTCTCGCGCTCGGGCCTGGTGCAGGATTTCGTGCGGCGCATGATCGCCGATTTCGGCAAGAACGTGACGGCGCGCCTGCGCCAGCCTGGCGGCGAGGCGTTGCCGCAGGCGCAGTTCAACCCGGTGGCGATGTTCTTCAGCGTGTTGTGGATGCGGGTCAAGCGCTGGTTCGGCCGCGGCGGCTGAACGGCGCGCCGGCGTCGCGCGCGATTCCAGGGGGATGGAGATGCAGAAGGCAATCGGGAAGTGGTGGCGCCGGGCCATGGGCGGTATCGCCCTGCTGGCGGCGGCGGGCACGGCCGGCGCGCAGGCGCCGGAGCCGTTGCGGGTGCGGCTGGACTGGACGCCCTGGGGCGTGCAGGCGGCTTTCCACCTGGCGCAGCAGAAGGGCTGGTACAAGCAGGCGGGCCTGGACGTCACGCTGGAGGACGGCAACGGTTCGGTCACGACGGTGCAGATCGTGGGCGGCAGCGACCGCTTCGACCTGGGGCACGCCGCCCTGGCGTCCATGATGATCGCGCGCGACAAGGGCCTGCCGGTCAAGGCGGTGGCCGTGTTCGCGCGCCACAGCGACATCGGCCTGCTGGTGCCGGCCGATTCCGGCATCGCCGGGCCGGAGCAGCTCAAGGGACGCAAGGTGGCCTACACCGCAGGCTCGCTCGAAGCGCCGTTCATCGACGCGTTCCTGGCGCGCGGCAAGCTGAAGAAAAGCGATCTGGAGCTGATCAACGTCGATGCCGCCAGCAAGGCCTCCACCTATGCGGTGGGCCGTGCCGACGCGGCATTCTCGACCATTCCGTTCTTCCTGCCCGTGGTATAGCAGAACCGCCCGTCGCGGGCCGTGCGCTTTGCCGACTTCGGCCTGGACATGCCCAGCTTCGGGCTGTTCGCCAGCGAAGACAAGCTGCGCGAGCGCGGCGAGGCCATCGGGCGCTTTGCCAGCGTCAGCGCGCGCGCCTGGGAATACATCTACGCCGGCCACGAGGACGAGGCCGTGTCAGCCATCCTGGCGCAGCGGCCGCAGGCGCGTCTGGACCGCGCGGTGTTGCGCGGCCAGATCGATGCCTTGCGCGGCTACTTCGGCCTGGCGGCCGGCCAGCGCGTGGGCGCGCCGGTGCCGGCCGACTGGGAGCAGGCGGTCAGGACGCTGTCCTCGGTGGGCCTGGTGCGAGCCGACGCCAAGGCGGCCGATTTCTACGTGCCGGACCTGGTCCGGCCGCAACGCTACGACGCGCTGGTGAAACCGTGAGCGTGGCGGCTGTCAGCGCGGCCGGGGTGCGCAAGAAGTACCCCGGCGAACGCGGCGTGCAGGCGCTGGAAACCATTTCGGTCGATGTGCCGGCGGGCCGTTTCGTGAGCATTCTTGGCCCCAGCGGTTGCGGCAAAAGTACCTTCCTGCGCTGCGTGGCCGGCCTGGAGACGATCAGCGAGGGCGAACTGCGCGTGGCCGGCCAGCCCGTCAAGGGGCCGCCGGACGGCATAGGCATGGTGTTCCAGCGCGACGCCCTGCTTGAATGGCGCAACATTCGCCGCAACATCCTGCTGCCGGTGGAATTCGCCGGCAAGCCGGTGGCGCGCTACCGCGACAAGGTCGACGCGCTGCTGCGGCTGACGGGCCTGGCGGCGTTCGCCGACAACTATCCACGCGAGCTGTCCGGCGGCATGCGCCAGCGCGCCGCCATCTGCCGCGCGCTGGTCGACGACCCGGCGCTGCTGCTGATGGACGAGCCGTTCGGCGCGCTGGACGCCCTGACGCGCGACCAGATGAATGTGGAACTGCAGCGCATCTGGATGGAAACGCGCAACACCGTGATGTTCGTCACGCACGGCATCGCCGAGGCGGTGTTCCTGGGCGACGAAGTGATGGTGTTCTCGCCGCGTCCCGGACGGGTGCTCGAGACCATCCGCATCGACCTGCCGCGCCCGCGGCCGCTGGCGGTGCGCGAGACGGCCGAGTTCGGCCGCTATGTGCGCCATATACGCGGCCTGTTCGAGCAGATGGGCCTGATCGACGAGGGAGGGCGTGCGCCATGACAGCCACGGGTCGCAAATGCCTGCATGCGGCAGCGGGCGCCGTATCGCTGGCGGTGTTCCTGCTGTTGTGGGAAGGGCTGGGGCGGGCGCTGGAGGTGCGCCCCATCATGCTGCCGCTGCCTTCGCAGATAGCGCTGGAGCTGGCCGCGGAATGGCGCTGGTACGCCGACCAGGCCTGGTACACGCTGATGACCACCGTGGCCGGCTTCGCGGTCGCGGTGGTGGGCGGCGTGCTGATCGCCGTGATGCTGGTCAGTTCGCGCTGGTGCGAGAGCTTCCTGTATCCGCTGATCGTGGCGCTCAACAGCGTGCCCAAGGTGGCGATCGCGCCGCTCTTTGTCATCTGGCTGGGCACCGGCGCCGAGCCCAAGATCGCCATCGCCTTCCTGATCGCCGTGTTCGCCGTCATCGTCGACACCGTGCACGGCCTGAAGTCGGTGCCGCAGGACGTGCTGGACCTGGGCCGCGTGCTCAAGGGGTCGCGGCGCGATTTCTTCTTCAAGGTACGCCTGCCTGGCGCCCTGCCGTCCATCGTGACCGGCATGAAGGTCGCCGTGTCGCTGGCGCTGGTGGGCGCCATCGTCGGCGAGTTCGTTTCCTCGCAGCGCGGGCTGGGCTACGTGATCATGAGCGCGCAAGGCACCTTCGACACCGTGCGCGTGTTCGCGGCCCTGACGGTGCTGGCGGTCATGGGCATGGCCCTGTTCGCGCTGCTGGTGTGGTTCGAGCGCAAGGCCACGCCGTGGCGCACGCCCGTCGAAGGCCATTGAGCCGGTTTTCCATACCTACATATTCATATCGGGGAATACATGCGGGCATTACTCGCCTTATCGCGCGGCATAGACGCGCTGAACCTGCGGGTCGGCCGGGCCGTGACATGGGTCACCTTGCTGGTGGTGCTGGTCAGCGCCGGCAACGCCGTGGTGCGCAAGGTGTTTCATAGCAGTTCGAACGCCTGGCTGGAACTGCAGTGGTACATGTTCGGCGCGATGTTCCTGCTGACCGCGGGCTACACGCTGCTGAAGAACGAGCACGTGCGGGTGGACATTCTGTCCTCGCGGCTGCCGCGCCACAAGCAGATCTGGATCGAGATCTTCGGGGTGGTGTTTTTTCTGCTGTCGGCGTGCATCCTGATCATGGTTCTGTCGTGGCCGGTGTTCATGGATTCGTACCTGAGCGGCGAGCAGTCGTCGAACTCTGGTGGGCTGATCCGCTGGCCGGTCAAGCTGTTGATTCCGGTGGGGTTTGCGCTGCTGGTGCTGGCGGGGCTGTCGCACCTGATCAAGTGCATCGGGTTCTTGCGCGGGCAGTGTCCGGACCCGACCGCGCGCGATGGCAGCAAGAGCGCCGAGGAGCTGCTGGCCGAGGAGATAGCCCGCGAAGCGCTGGAGCGCGAGGCGAGCGTGCAAGAACAACGTAATAACCACGAAGGCCGCTGATCATGGAGTTTCTGATAGCCAATCTGGCGCCGATCATGTTCGCGACGCTGGTGCTGTTTTTGCTGCTGGGTTTTCCGGTGGCGTTCGCGCTGGCGGCCAACGGGATTCTGTATGGTCTGGTGGGCATCGAGCTGGACCTGCTCAGCCCGGCGCTGTTCCAGGCCCTGCCGCAGCGGGTGTTCGGCATTATTTCCAACGACACGCTGCTGGCGGTGCCGTTCTTTACCCTGATGGGGCTGGTGCTGGAGCGATCGGGCATGGCCGAGGACCTGCTCGAGACGATCGGCCAGGTGTTCGGTCCGTTGCGCGGGGGGCTGGCGATCGCGGTGGTGTTCGTGGGCGCGATGCTGGCGGCGACCACCGGGGTGGTGTCGGCCTCGGTGATTTCGATGGGGTTGATTTCGCTGCCGATCATGCTGCGCTACGGGTATGACAGGCGGCTGGCCAGCGGGGTGATCGCGGCCTCGGGCACGCTGTCGCAGATCATTCCGCCCTCGCTGGTGCTGATCATCCTGGCCGACCAGCTGGGGCGCTCGATCGGGGACATGTACCGTGCGGCGATGGTGCCGGGGTTCGTGCTGGCGGGGCTGTACATTGCCTATGTGGTGGTCGTCTCGCTGGTCAAGCCCTCGGCGGCGCCGGCGCTGCCCGAGGAGGCGCGCAGATTTCGCGAGCCCAACGGCTCGCGCGGGGGGCGTTCGCTGCTGGTGCTGATGCTGATTTCCTCGCTGTCGGCCTATGTGCTGGGGCAGTGGCTGGAGAACGACACGGCGCCGGTCGACGAGCAGGTGGTGGTGAGCCTGCTGCTGTGGGGGCTGACGGCGTTCGTGATCGCGATCGCCAACAAGGTGTTTCGCCTGAAGATGCTCTCGGCGCTGGCCGAGCGGGTGACCTTCGTGATGATCCCGCCGCTGTTCCTGATTTTCCTGGTGCTGGGCACGATCTTCATCGGCGTGGCCACGCCCACCGAGGGCGGGGCGATGGGGGCGGTGGGGGCGATCATCATGGCGCTGATCCGCCGGCGCCTGACGCTGGAGCTGCTCAAGCAGGCGATGGACACGACCACCAAGCTGTCGTGCTTCGTGGTGTTCATCCTGGTGGGCTCGACGGTGTTCGGGCTGACCTTCCGCGGGGTCAACGGCGATCTGTGGGTCGAGCACCTGCTGATCGGGCTGCCGGGCGGGGAGTGGGGGTTCCTGATCGTGGTCAGCGTGCTGACCTTCGTGCTGGCGTTCTTCCTGGACTTCTTCGAGCTGGCGTTCATCATCGTGCCGCTGCTCGGCCCGGTGGCCGACAAGATGGGCATCGACCTGATCTGGTTCGGGATCATCCTGGCGGTGAACATGCAGACCTCGTTCATGCACCCGCCGTTCGGCTTCGCGCTGTTCTACCTGCGTTCGGTCGCGCCCAAGGACGCCTACAAGGACAAGATCACCGGCAAGGTCATCCAGCCGGTGACCACCGGCCAGATCTACTGGGGCTCGGTGCCGTTCATCGTCATCCAGCTGTTCATGGTGGCCGCCGTCATGCTGTTTCCCGGCATGGTCATGCACTACAAGGGCGGACAGTCCACCGTCGACCCGGCCAGCGTGAAGATCGAAGTGGAGGGGGGCTACGGCGGCAGCGTATACGGGGGAGGCGACGCCACGCCATTCAAATAGTGGTTACCTGCCGGGCGTTTGGTAACGCCCGTTTTATCTAAGGGAAAACCCTTGACCCGGGTTTCCCCTGACCCCCCGAGGGCCGCGCTACGCGGCCCTTTGCGTACCTCGCTGCCCGCTCATCCGCGCCAATACTTGAGTGTGAGTGGTTGCTCACATGATTGTCACAGGTAAAAAAAATCTCCGATTCATGATGTTGCGCATAAATGTCACGAATTTCAATCTTCTTGCCACAAAGTTGCGGCTATCATGCCTTCATAAGACGCCGTCGAGTGTTCCCCGGGCAGTTTCCGGGCTTCAAAGCCGAATGGCGCGTTCCCTCAATCGAAAGAACACGCAAGGAGTCGGAGATGGAACAGATCCCCTTCGTTTCGTCAGCCCCCAACACCTTGGGTATCGAGCTCGAATTGCAGTTGGTCGATCCCCGCAGCTTTGACTTGGCTGCCGCGTCTGACGAGTTGTTGGCCCAGTTGGCCAACCATCCCATCGCCGATCGGGTCAAACCCGAAATCACCCGATCGATGATCGAGCTGAATTCCTCGGTGCACGAGCACCCGGCCGGCTTGCTGGCCGAAATGCGCGAAATGCGCGATGTCCTTTGCGAAGCCGCCGACGCGGTCGGCGTTGGCGTCACGGGCGGTGGCGCCCACCCCTTTATGCGTTGGCAGGACCGCGCCATTTCCGATACGCCGCGCTTCCAGTACCTGGCCGAGATGTACGGCTACCTGGCGCGCCAGTTCACGGTGTTCGGCCAGCATATCCACCTGGGCGTGCCCTCCGGCGACGCGGCGGTGCGCATGGTGCGCGGGCTGTCGCCGTATGTTCCGCATTTCATCGCCCTGTCGGCCGCCTCGCCCTATTGCGAAGGCGTGGACACCCTGTTTTCGTGCTGCCGCCTCAATGCGGTCAACAGCTTCCCGCTGGCCGGCCACATGCCCGCCGACGTGACCGACTGGTACCGCTTCGAGGCCCACCTGGCCCAGCTGCGCGCCAGCGGCCTGGCCGAGAGCATCAAGGACCTGTACTGGGACATCCGGCCCAAGCCCGAGTACGGCACGGTCGAGATCCGGGTCTGCGACACCCCGCTGACCGTCGAGCGGGCCTGCCAGCTGGCTGCCTTCGCGCAGGCGCTGGCGGTGCAGGTGGCGCGCGACCCCGAACCCAGCCAGCAGGCCTGGCTGGCCTATCGCAGCAACCATTTCCAGGCCTGCCGTTTCGGCCTGCACGGCAGCTACGTCACGCCGGACGGGCAGCGCGTGCGGCTGGTGGACCACCTGCGCGCGCTGTTCGACCGCTTGGCGCCGGTGGCCGAAGAACTGGGCACCGGCGACATGCTGCAAACCCTGCGCGACGAGATCCTGCGCAATGGCAACGACGCGCGCTGGCTGCGCGGCCAATTCCTCAAGGTGCGCGAACTGCCCCTGGTGGTCGAGTCCATGGCGCAAAACTGGCGCGGCCAGGGCGTCCAGGACACCCCTCCGTCGGCGGTGCGGCGCCGCATCCGCGCGACCTCCGAGCCAGTGGGAGGCGTGTGCGCCCTGAGCACGCCGCAGGGCGATCCGCTGCCCGGCTGGGCCGAGCGCCTGCACTGACGCAGGCCGGCGGCGTCAGCCTGCCCGGCGTCCGCCGATGGCGCTGACCGAGAGATGGGTTTCGCCGGGCGCGGTGCGCCGCGCCGGCGCCCGCCAGGCGTGGCCGTATGCCACTTCGATGCTCAGGCTGATGCGACCTTGCGGGCCGCGCCGGGCCTCCAGCGCCGCATGCAGGCGATCCAGCCAGGCGCGCCCGGCCAGGCCGGCGCGCCGGCCGCGCGCCGGGTTGCCGCCCAGGGCGCGCACATCCTCCAGCAGGCGCTGGGGGGTCTCGTAGGTCAGTGTCAGGGTTTCCTGGTCCATTACCGGATCGGCAAAACCGTTCTCGACCAGCAGGTCGCCAAAATCGTGCATGTCCACGAAGGCCGGCGTGGCCGTGCGCAGGCCGGCATCGGCCAGCGCCTCGCGCAGCTCGCGTAGCGTTCCGGGACCCAGGCAGGAAAACATCGCCAGCCCGCCCACCTTGAGGATGCGGCGCCATTCGGCCAGGACCGCGTGCGGCTCGGGATGCCAGTGCAGGGCCAGGTTGGACCACACCAGGTCCAGCTGCTCGGGCGGCAGCCCGCTGGCGGCCAGGTCGGCGCGCACGAAAGAGACGGCGGGCTTGCCGCGCTGGGCCAGGCGTCCCAGCCAGGCGGCCACGCCGCCCGGCGTCCAGGCCTGGCGCGCGTGTGCCAGCAGCGGCTCGGCGGCGTCCAGCCCGGTATAGGCGGCGTTCGGAAAGCGGTCGCGCAGCAGCGGCAGGCTGGCGCCCGCGCCGCAGCCGGCGTCCAGCAGGGCCGCCGGTTGCAGCCTGATATAGCGCAGCCGGCCCATCATGCGCTGCGCGACTTCACCATACAGGAACTGGGCCTGCGCGAGATCGCCGCGGCGGGAGAACTGGCGCACCACGTCGGCGGCCACGATGGGAAGCGAAGGCAGGGAAGGAGGCAAGGACATTTGTATCGCGGTGCCGCCCACGGGCGCGGGCAGGCATGATGTGATCAGGGCCATCGGGCGCACGCCCGCATCGAGGGAGCCAGGCGGCCCATGACCCACATTATTGCGCATTCGCGGCGCTGGCTTGCCCGGTTGCCGTCGGACTGCCCGTTGTGCGGCCTGCGCGCCGCCGGCGGCCGCCTGTGCGAGCCCTGCGCCGCCGAGGCCATGGCGGCCCTGGGACCGGCCACGCCGCGCTGCCGCTGCTGCGCGGTGCGCCTGGCGCCGCGGGCGCGCCATTGCGCCGATTGCCTGCGCCTGCGGCCCGCCTACCAGCGCGTGGTGGCGGCGCTCGATTACGCCGGGCCCTACCGCGGGCTGATCTCCCGCTACAAGACCGCGTGCCGGCATGAGCTGGCCCTGGCGCTGGCCGACCTGATGCTGCGCGCCATCCGGCAGGCCGATCCGCCGCTGCGCGGCCCCTGCCTGCTGGTGCCGGTGCCGGCCAGCGCGGCGTCGCTGCGCCGGCGGGGCTTCAATCCGGCGGCGGAATTGGCGGCCGCGCTGGCCGCGCGCCTGGGCTGGCCGCTGGCGCGTACCCAGCTGCGCCCGGCCCGGGTGCCTGCCGGCCGCCAGACGCTGCGCGGCCGCCGCGACCGGCTCCGGGGCGCCACGGGCCGGTGGCGCGCCCTGCCGGTGCCGGCCGGCGCCACCGTGGCCCTGGTCGACGATGTGGTCACCACGGGCGCCACGGCGCATTGCGCCGCGCGCGCCCTGCTGGCCGCCGGCGCCGGCCGCGTCATCGTGCTGGCCGCGGCGCGCACGCCGGCCAGCCATGGCTGAAGTCCGCCCAGGCCAAGGCTGGCAAAATGGCGGTCTTTCCGTCATGCACGCGGCGCCCGCGCGCCCATCCCGCCATGTTCCACGTCGTCCTGGTCTCTCCGGAAATCCCGCCCAACACGGGCAATGCCATACGCCTGTGCGCCAATACCGGCGCGCAGCTGCATCTGGTGCGCCCGCTGGGGTTCGAGCTGGACGATGCGCGCCTGCGTCGCGCCGGGCTGGATTATCACGAGTGGCAGCCGGTGCAGGTGCACGACACGCTGCCGCAGGCGCTGGCGGCCACCGGCGCGGCTGCGGCGCGCGTCTTCGCGCTGACCACGCGCGCGCCCGCCAGCCTGGCCGACATGGCGTTCCAGGCGGGCGATGTGTTCGTGTTCGGGCGGGAAACCGCCGGGCTGTCCGAGGCGCACATGGCGCTGTTCGGACCAGCCCAGCAACTGCGGCTGCCCATGCGGCCGGGCCAGCGCAGCCTCAATCTGTCCAACGCGGTGGCGGTGACGGTGTTCGAGGCCTGGCGCCAGTCGGGGTGCGCCGGCAGTATCTGAGGCGGGACAGGCGCCCGCTCAGTCCAGCGACAGGTTCAAGCGGCCGATCACCTGGTCCCAGCGCGCTTTCTCCGCCTGGATGCGTTCGGTCAGCGCCTGCGGACTGGAGGGGGCGGGCGTGAAGTACTGCACGGCCAGTTGCTTGCGCACCGCGTCGCTGTCGATGATGGTGGCCAGTTCGCGGTTCAGGCGCTCGACGATGGGCGCGGGCGTGCCGGCCGGGGCCAGGATGGCGTTCCAGGAAATGGCCTCGAAGCCGGGATAGCCTTGCGAGGCCATGGTCGGGATGCCGGGCAGCGCGTCGCTGGGCTCCAGGCTGGTGACGGCCAGCGTCTTGACCTTGCCGTCGCGTGCGTGCGGCATGGCGATGGCGGGCACCATGAAACCGGCGTGCACGTCGCCGCCGATGATGGCGGTGATCACCTGCGGAAAGCCCGGATACGGGATCTGCGTGAGGTCGATGCCGGCTTCGTGCTTGAACATTTCCATGGCCAGGTGGGCCGAGCTGCCGGGGCCGACCGAGCCATAATTCAGCGCGCCGGCGCGCTCGCGCGCCAGCTTGACGAAATCCTGCACGTTGTCGACGGGCAGGCTGGCCGGCACCGTCAGCACATTGGGGCTGGTGGCCACCAGCGTGACCGGCGCGAGGTCCTTCAGCGGGTCGTAGCCCAGCGTGCGCTTGTACAGGGTCGGGGCGGTGACCAGCGGCCCGTTGATGGTGTAGAGCAGGGTGTAGCCGTCAGGCTTTGCCTGCGCCACCATGCGGGTGCCGATATTGCCGCCGGCGCCCGGCTTGTTGTCGATCACGATGGATTGCTGCAGCGCCTGCGACAGCGGCTCGGCGATGGTGCGCGCCAGCAGGTCGGGCGAGGAGCCCGGCGGGAACGGCACCACCAGATGGATGGGCCGTTCGGGCCAGGCGGCGTGGGCGGCGGCGGGCAGCAGGGCGGCGACGGCCAGCGGGGCGCACAGACGGCGCAGCAGGCGGCCAGCCCGGGCAAGGCGTTCAAGCATGAAGGGACTCCTTGGTTTTCAGGGCGATACGAGCGGTTTTCGGGAGTGCGGGCGTTATGGCGTCGGGCTTTCGGGGCGCGCCTCGCGTGCCAGCAGGGCCGATACCGCCGTCATGGGCGACAGTCCCTCGAACAGCACGGCGCAGACGGCCTCGGTGATCGGCAATTCGATGTTCAGTGCGCGGGCGCGGTCGCGCGCGGCCCGCGCGCAGCGTACGCCCTCGGCGGTCATGCCGCTGGCCAGGATGTCGGCCAGCTTGCGGCCGGCGCCGATCTCCAGCCCGACCCGCCGGTTGCGCGACAGTTCGCCGGTGGCGGTCAGCACCAGGTCGCCCAGGCCGGTAAGGCCGGCGAAGGTTTCCTGTTGCGCGCCCAGCGCGGCGCCAAAGCGCGCCATCTCCGCCAGGCCGCGGGTGATCAGCGCGGCGCGGGCGTTGGTGCCCAGCGCCAGGCCGTCGCAGATGCCGCAGGCCACGGCGATGACGTTCTTGAGCGCGCCGCCGACTTCGACGCCGACCACGTCGGTGCTGGCGTAGATGCGCACCGCCGCGCCGTGCAGGGCGGTCGTGACGGCGTCGCGCACGGCGGACGATTCGCTGGCGACGGTCAGGGCCACGGGCAGCCCCTGCGCGACCTCGCGCGCGAACGACGGGCCGGAAAGAACGCCGGCGGCCAGGCCGGGCATGGCGCCCAGCGCGGCCTGCACGGTTTCATGGGGCAGGTGGGCTGTCTGTTCCTCGAATCCCTTGCAGGTCCATACCAGCGGCACGGCCTGCAGGCCCAGGGCCGGCAGGCGGGCGGCCAGTTCGGTGCACAGCGGCGTCATGCCGGCGACCGGCACGCCCAGGATGATGAGGGCGTGGGCGGGATCGTGCGCCAGGTGCGCGAGCGCCTGCGCCAGGTCGGCGCTGACCTGCAGGGCGGGCGGCAGCGCCACGCCAGGCAGGTAGCGGGTGTTTTCGTGCCGGGCCGCCATGGCCTGCGCCTGGGCGCCGTCGCGCGCCCACAGGACAGTGGGGTGGCGCCGGCTGGCCGCGGCCGCCAGGGCGGTGCCCCAGCTGCCGGCGCCCAGCACGGCGACGCGCAGCGTGGCGGGGCGTGCTTGGCTCATGGCTTGGCCGCGGACTTACTGGCGCGTGGCGCCCGGGGGCAGGATGATGCCCGAGTCGTTGCCGTTGGCGGCGTCCGGTTGCTGCTGGGCCATTTCGGCCAGGCGTTGCTCGTACAGGGCCTGGAAGTTGACTTCGGCCAGGTGCAGGGCCGGCAGCGAGGTGCGCGTGATGGCGTCGGCCACGTTGGCGCGCAGGTACGGATACAGCATGGTGGGGCACACGATGCCCAGCAGGGGGTCCATCTGCTCGGCCGGGATGTTGGCCAGTTCGAAGATGCCGGCCTGGGTGCCTTCGACCAGGTACAGCACCTTGTCGTTGACGCGGGTGGTGACGGTCACGGTCACGGTCGACTCGAACACGGTCTCGGCCAGGCGCTGGCCGCCCACGTTGATGCTGACCTCGACTTGCGGCGCTTCCTGTTCCAGGAACACGTGCGGCGCATTGGGCATTTCCAGCGACAAGTCCTTCAGGTAGACGCGCTGCAGATTGAACGAGGGCGCGTCCGAGCCCGCTTGCTGGTTGGTTTGGTCCTGATCAGCCATGAGAATTTCCGGGTGAATGAAAAACGAGTGGAATGGCGGCGCGGCGAGCGCCTTCAGCCGCCGTTGAGCAGCGGGAGCAGGCCGCCTGAGCGGTCCAGCGCCTGCAGGTCGTCGCTCCCGCCGACATGGGTCTCGCCGATGAAAATCTGCGGGACCGTGCGCCGGCCGGTGCGCTCGATCATGATGTCGCGTTGCGACGGATCCTGGTCGATACGGATGATTTCGAGATCGGCGACGCCGCGCTGCTTGAGCAGCGCCTGGGCGCGCGCACAGTAGGGACAATAGTCCTTGCTGTACATCACTACTTTCTGCATGGTCGCTCCGGGTGGGGATGGGATGGCGGGCACTCAGCCTTTCTGGGTGACCGGCAGGCCGGCGGCAAACCAGGCGCGCATGCCGCCCTCGAGCACCGACACTTCGGCAAAGCCCTGCGAACGCAGGCGCGCGGCGATGCGCGCGGCGTCGCGGCCCTGCTCGCACACGACGATCAGGGGCTTGTTCTTGGGCAGCGCGCCGGCCTTCTTCTCGAGGTCGGCGGCGGGCAGGCGGCGGGCCTGCGCGATGTGGCCGGCCTGGAACTGCTCGGTCGGGCGCACGTCGACCCAGACGGCCTGGCGCTGGTTGACCATCTGGATGGCTTCGGACGTACCCACCGCGGCGCCGGCGCGGCCCTTGCGCAGGGCCGGCAGCATCAGCATGATGCCCGACACCACGGCCACGGCGACGATGAAGACGTTGTTTTTATCGATCAAGAATTGCAGTAAATCCACAGGGCATCCTAGGGGGGCGGCGCGAGCCTGGAAACAACGGCCCGGCCGCGCCGCGAAACAGGGCGGGCCAGGGGGAAAAGCAGAGAAAAACCAGTCAATTATAAAATGACCGCATTGTTCAACTTTAACCCGCTCAGGTTGCGGCCTACACCATGTACAAACTTGTTCTGATACGCCACGGCGAAAGCCAGTGGAACCTGGAAAACCGTTTCACGGGCTGGACCGATGTGGACCTGACCGAAACCGGCCGCGAGCAGGCCCGCAAGGCGGGCGAATTGCTCAAGCGCGAGGGCTACGCCTTCGACCTGGCCTATACCTCGGTGCTCAAGCGCGCTATCCGTACGCTCTGGATCGCCCTGGACGCCCTGGACGCCATGTATACCCCGGTGGGCATCAACTGGCGCCTGAACGAGCGCCACTACGGCCAGCTGCAAGGCCTGAACAAGGCCGAGACCGCCGCCAAGTACGGCGACGAGCAGGTGCTGATCTGGCGCCGCGCCTACGCGATCGCCCCGGAGCCGCTGGACCTGGAAGATCCGCGCCACCCGCGTTTCGATGGCCGCTACGCTAAGATTCCGGCCGACCAGCTGCCGGCCACCGAATGCCTGAAGGATACGGTGGCGCGCGTGCTGCCGTTCTGGAACGAATCGATCGCCCCGGCCATCCGCGCCGGCCGCCGCGTCCTGGTGGCCGCGCATGGCAACAGCCTGCGCGCGCTGATCAAGCACCTCGACAATGTTTCCGATGATGACATCGTGGGCGTGAATATTCCGACCGGCCAGCCTCTGGTGTATGAATTGGATGAGGACCTGAAGCCGATTCGCCACTATTATCTGGGCGATGCCGCCGAGATCGAGGCGGCGATGGCTGCCGTGGCGGCGCAGGGCAAGGCGAAAAAGGACTGATTCATGCGGGTCGCGGCGGGTTTGCTGGTGTGGGCGGCGGTGGCGGTGGCGCCACCGGCGGCCTGGGCGGTTTCGGACCTGGCGGGCCGCCAGTCCGAAGCCGAACGACAGCAGGCCGCGCTGCGCGACCGCATCGACGCGCTGCAGAAAGAGATCGACACGCGCGAGGCCGCCCGCAAGGAGGCCGCCGACGCGTTGAAGGAATCCGAATCAGCCATTTCGCGCATCAATCTCCGGCTGCGTGAATTGGGCGAGACCAGCCGCCAGGCCGAAGCCGAACTCGCCGGCCTGGAAAAGCAGGTGGTGGCGCAGCAGGCGGTGCTGCAAAAGCGCCGCGCCGAGCTGGCCGACCAGCTGCGCACCCAGTACACCAGCGGCCTGTCGCCCTGGACGGCCCTGCTGTCGGGCGACGACCCGCAGCAGCTGGGCCGCAACCTGGGCTACCTGGACTATGTATCGCGCGCCCGCGCGCAGGCGGTGCATGCGTTGCGCGAGGATATCGCCCGGCTCGCGGCGCTGCAGGGGCAGGCCGATGCCCGCCGCGACGACATCCAGACGCTGGTGGCCGAGACGTCCAGCCAGAAGGCCGCGCTGGTCGAACAGCAGAAAACCCGCGCCACCCTGTTGGCGAAATTAGAGGGACAGATTGCGGCGCAACGCGCCGAGGCCGGCAAGCTGGGCCGTGACGACCAGCGTCTGTCGCACCTGATCGACGACCTGGGAAGCGCCATCGCGCGCCAGGCGGAGGAAGATGCCCGCCGGCGCGCCGCCGAGGAGGCCCGCCGCAAGGAAGAGGAAGCCCGCCAGGCGGAGGCCGCGCGCCGCGCCGAGGCGGCGCGCCAGCAGGAGGCGGCTCGTCAGGCCGCCGCGGCCCGCGAGGCCGACGCCCGGCGCCAGGCCGAGACGGCCCGCCAGGCGCAGCAGGCGCGCGATGCCGAGGCGCGCGACGCCGCCGCCGCGCGCGAGCAGGCCGAGGCGGCCGCCCGCCAGGGGCGCGGCCCGGTGGCGCTGGCCGACCCTGACGCCGCTGGCCTGCGCCAGGTCGAGGGCGGCCGGCTGGTCGATCCGCAGGCCGCGCCGCCGCGCGAAACCCGCCCGGCGGCTCGCGCCGAACCGGCCGAGCCGGCGCCGCGCGAGGCCGCGCCCGCCCGCACGGCGTCCGCCGCCCCGGTGGGCGGCGGCAATGGCCTGCGGCGCGGGCTGCCGATGCCGGTGCGCGGGACGATCCAGGGCCGCTTCGGCGTCGACCGTCCCGATGGCGGCGTGTGGCGCGGGCTGGTGCTGCGCACCGCCGAGGGCACGCCGGTCAAGGTGGTGGCCCCCGGCACCGTGGTCTACGCCGAATGGCTGAGGGGTTTTGGCAATCTCATCATTGTCGACCATGGACAGCAGTACCTGACGGTATACGCTTACAACCAGAGCCTGCTCAAACGGGTGGGCGACCGGGTGGCGGCAGGCGATACTATTGCTACGGTAGGCGCGACCGGCGGCCAAGTGGAATCGGGCCTATACTTTGAAATTCGCCATCGTGGCGCACCGGTGGACCCGGCCCAGTGGCTGGCCCAATAATCCGGCATCAATATCGGGAAGTGTGCATGAGCACTCGCAAGTTTCGTGGTTTCGGTCTGGTAGCCATCGGCGCGGTGGCGGGCATCCTGCTGAGCGTGGGCGTGTCCGCGGTCGCGCAGCGCGGCAGTCCCCTGCCGCTCGATGAACTGCGGCAGCTCAGCAATGTGTTCGCGGCCATCAAGAACAACTATGTCGAGGCGGTCGACGACAAGACGCTGATCGGCAACGCGATCTCCGGCATGGTGTCCAACCTGGACCCGCACTCGGCCTATCTGGATGCCGACGCTTTCCGGGAAATGCAGACGGCCACGCAGGGCGAGTTCGGCGGGCTGGGCATCGAGGTCGGCGCCGAAGACGGCTTCGTGAAAGTGATCTCGCCCATCGAGGACACGCCGGCCGCGCGCGCCGGCATCCAGGCGGGCGACCTGATCATCAAGATCGACGACACGCCCACCAAGGGCATGTCGCTCAACGACGCGGTCAAGCTGATGCGCGGCGCGCCCAAGTCGCCCATCACGCTGACGATCATGCGCGCCGACCGGCCGCAGCCCATCGTGGTCAAGATCGTGCGCGACATCATCAAGGTGCGCAGCGTGCGCAGCAAGATGCTGGACAACAACGTGGCCTACCTGCGCATTGCGCAGTTCCAGGAGAAGACCGGCCCCGATCTGGCGCGTCATCTGAAGGAACTCGGCGCCAAGGGTGCGCCCAAGAGCCTGGTGCTGGACCTGCGCAACGATCCGGGCGGCCTGCTGACCAGCGCCATCGGCGTGGCCGGCGCCTTCCTGCCGCCCGACGCCCTGGTGGTGTCGACCGACGGCCGCACGCCCGATTCGCGCCACAAGTACCGCACCACGCCCAGCGAATACGCGCGCGGCGAAGGCAATTACCTCAACGACCTGCCAGGCTGGGTCAAGACCGTGCCGATGGTGGTGCTGGTCAACGTGGGTTCGGCTTCCGCCTCCGAGATCGTGGCGGGGGCGCTGCAAGACCACAAGCGCGCCAAGGTGCTGGGCATCCGCACGTTCGGCAAGGGCTCGGTGCAGGTCATCCTGCCGCTGAGCGAAAGCACGGCGGTCAAGCTGACCACGTCGCGCTACTTCACGCCCAGCGGCCGCTCGATCCAGGCCACCGGCATCGAACCCGACTATGTCGTGGCCGATACCGCCGACGGCGATCTGTTCCGTCTGCCGCGCGAAGCCGACCTGCAGCGCCACCTGTCGAACCAGCAAAGCCCCGACGCCGAGGTCAAGTCGAACAACGACGACAACACCGAAGTGGCCGGCAAGGCGTTCGAGTTCGGCGGCAAGGACGACTTCCAGCTGCAACAGGCGCTGAACCTGCTGGCCGGCAAGCCGGTACAGAAAGGTTCGGCCCGCGCGCAGGCCAAGGCCGACATCAAACCCAGCGAAGGCAAGACCCAGCGCATAACGATCACGCCGACTGGTGTGGAGCCCGCCAAGAGCAAATGAACGACCAGCAGCTGCTGCGCTACGCCCGCCATATCCTGCTCGACGAACTCGGCATCGAGGGGCAGGAGCGGTTCCTGGCGGCGCGTGTGCTGATCATCGGCGCAGGCGGCCTGGGCTGCCCGGCCGCGCTTTACCTGGCCACGGCCGGCGTGGGGCATATCACCCTGGTCGACGACGACGTGGTCGAACTCAGCAACCTGCAGCGCCAGATCCTGCACGCCAGCGACAGCGTGGGCCGCGCCAAGGCCGAGTCGGGCCGCGACATGCTGGCCCGCTTCAATCCGGAAACGCAGGTCGAGGCGCGCGTCGAGCGCCTGGCCGGCGCCGCCCTGGATACCGCCGTGGCGCAGGCTGACGTGGTGCTGGACTGTTCGGACAACTTCGCCACCCGCCACGCCATCAACCGCGCCTGTGTACGGCACCGCAAGCCGCTGGTGTCGGGCGCGGCCATTCGCTTCGATGGCCAGGTCAGCGTGTATGACCTGCGCGATGCGCAGGCGCCGTGCTATCACTGCCTGTTCCCCGAGGCCGACGATGTCGAGGAACTCAACTGCGCCACCACCGGCGTGTTCGCGCCGCTGGTGGGCATCATCGGCAGCGTGCAGGCCGCCGAGGCCTTGAAGCTGCTGGCCGGCATCGGCCAGAGCCTGGCCGGGCGCCTGCTGCAGCTGGACGTGCGCAGTATGCAATGGCATAGCGTCAACGTGCCGCGCGATCCGGACTGCGCGGTGTGCGGGCAGGGCGGGCAGGCCGCCGAGCACGCGCGCGGCGACGCGGCGCATTGCGCCTAGGCGGGGCGCATCCGGCGGCCGGGGCCGCCACTTCCTGATTCAAATGGCGGGCATACCGGCGCGGCGGCGCGCCGATCCGCGCATACTGGCCGAAGAAGTTTTCATATAACCTGATAAATCAGCCTATAATCCCCGCATGCTCCAGCCCACCCCCACGCTTACCGACCAGGTCGCCGGACAACTGGCCCGCGCCATCGCCGATGGCGCCTACGCCGTGGGCGCCAAGCTGCCGACCGGCCGTGCGCTGGCGCAGCAATACGGCGTGAGCGCCGCGGTCATCCGCGAGGCGACCGAGCGCCTGCGCGCCCAGGGCCTGGTGCAAAGCCGGCAGGGCTCGGGCTGTACGGTGGTGGCCCGCATGCCGGCTGGCGGCTTCCAGGTGCCCGCGGGCGGCCTGGACCGCGCGCATCTGGCGCGGGTGTACGAGCTGCGCATGGAGCTCGAAGGCGGGGCGGCCGCACTGGCGGCGCGCCGTCGCGGCGCCGCCGACCTCGACCGCATGCGGCAGGCCCTGCAGGCGCTGCAGCGCGAGCCCATCGAACCCGAGCAGGGCGTGGTCCACGACGTGGGTTTCCACGTGGCCATCGCCACGGCGACCGCCAATCCCTATTACCTGCAGTTGCTGCAATACCTCAACCTGCAATTGCGCCAGGCGGTGGAGACCGCGCGCGCCAATACGCGGCGCCAGGGCGACCCCGTGCACGCGGTGCACGAAGAGCACCTGGCGATCTACCGCGCCATCGAACGCGGCGAGCCCGAGGCGGCGCGCGCGGCGGCGCAACACCATCTGCTGGGCGCGGCGGCGCGCCTGCAGCTCGACATGAACCTTTGACCGTGCAGCCCCGACCATGAGTGCATCCGAATTTCCGCAACGATTGACGCAGGCGCTGGGCGCCGATGTGGTGGCGACCAGCCCGGCCGATATCGAACCCTGGCTGAGCGACTGGCGCGGCATCTACCGAGGCCAGGCCCAGGCGGTGGTGCGGCCGCGCACGACCGACGAAGTGGCGCGCTGCCTGGCGCTGTGCCAGCAGGCGGGCGTGCCGGTGGTGCCGCGCGGCGGCAATACCGGCCTGTGCGGCGGCGCCACGCCGGACGCCGCGCAGGCCAACGTGGTGCTCAGCCTGGAGCGCATGAACGCGATCCGCGCGCTGGATACCGTGGCCAACACCATGGTGGCCGAGGCCGGCTGCATCCTGGGCAACCTGCGTCGCGCCGCCCAGGACGCCAACCGCCTGCTGCCGTTGTCGCTGGCGGCCGAGGATTCGAGCCAGATCGGCGGCAACGTCGCCACCAACGCCGGCGGCGTCAACGTGGTGCGCTACGGGATGGCGCGCGAACTGGTGCTGGGCCTGGAGGCGGTGCTGCCCAACGGCGAAGTCCTGCACGGCCTGCGCACGCTGCGCAAGGACAACACCGGCTACGACCTCAAGCAGCTGCTGATCGGCTCCGAAGGCACGCTGGGCGTGATCACCGCAGTGGCGCTGCGGCTGTTTCCGCGCGCCGACACGCGCACGGTGGTGCTGGCGGCGGTCGAGTCGCCGCGCCAGGCGCTGCAGCTGTACGAGCTGCTGTTCGAGCAATGCGGCGCGCGCCTGCAGGCCTTCGAGTATTTCAGCGGCGATTGCCTGGACCTGGTGCTCACGCATGTCGACGGCTTGCACGAGCCGTTCGCGCAGCGCTATCCCGCCTACGTGCTGGTCGAGCTGGCCGACACGATCGACGAGGCCGCGCTCAACGCCCTGGTCGAGGAGGTGATCGGTGCGGCGCTGGAGCGCGAGCTGTGCCTGGATGCGGCCGTGTCGGCTTCGCTGGCGCAATTGCAGACGCTGTGGCGCCTGCGCGAGGAAATCTCGGAGGCGCAGCGCGCCGACGGGCCGCATCTCAAGCACGACGTGTCGCTGCCGATCGAGCGCATTCCCGAATTCATGGAAACGGCCGAGGCGCGCGTGCGCGAACGCTATCCCGATATTCGGCCGTTCATCTTCGGCCATTTCGGCGACGGCAATCTCCACTACAACCTGTCGCGTCCGGCGGGCGCGCCGCGCGAGTGGGCGGCCGAGCAGGGCGATGCCGTGACCGACCTGGTGCTCGACGAGGTGCTGCGCTATGGCGGCAGCATCAGCGCCGAGCATGGCATCGGCCAGCTAAAGCGCGACCACTTCCTGCACAGCAAGGATCCGCTGGAATTGCGTCTGATGCGCGAGATCAAGCGGGTGCTGGATCCGGCCGGCATCATGAATCCGGGCAAGCTGCTGTAGCCTCGCGCGCGCCGCCCGAGCGCGGGCGGCGGCCGTCGATTTGCCGTGCCGGGCGCCCCGCGGGGCGCCCGTTTTCCGCGCCGGGCCATGCCCGGCGCTCAGGTCCGGTGATAGACCTCGGCGCCCTTCTTGACGAACTCCACCGCCTTTTCCTGCATGCCCTGCTGCAGCGCGTCCTTTTCGCTGACGCCCTGCGCCGCGGCATAGTCGCGCACATCCTGCGTGATCTTCATGCTGCAGAAATGCGGCCCGCACATCGAGCAGAAGTGCGCCACTTTCATCGAGTCCTTGGGCAGGGTCTCGTCGTGGAACTCCTTGGCGGTGTCCGGATCCAGGCCCAGGTTGAACTGGTCGTCCCAGCGGAACTCGAAGCGCGCCTTCGACAGCGCGTTGTCGCGGATGGCCGCGCCCGGATGTCCCTTGGCCAGGTCGGCGGCATGGGCGGCGATCTTGTAGGTGATGATGCCGTCCTTGACGTCCTTCTTGTTGGGCAGGCCCAGGTGCTCCTTGGGCGTCACGTAGCACAGCATGGCCGTGCCGTACCAGCCGATCAGGGCCGCGCCGATGCCCGAGGTGATGTGGTCGTAGCCGGGCGCGATGTCGGTGGTCAGCGGGCCCAGGGTATAGAACGGCGCCTCGTCGCAATGCTTGAGCTGCAGTTCCATGTTTTCCTTGATCATCTGCATCGGCACGTGGCCGGGGCCTTCGATCATGACCTGCACGTCGTGCTTCCAGGCCACCTGGGTCAGCTCGCCCAGGGTCTTGAGCTCGGCGAACTGCGCCTCGTCGTTGGCGTCGTAGCCCGAGCCGGGGCGCAGGCCGTCGCCCAGCGAGAAGCTGACGTCGTAGGCCTTCATGATTTCACAGATTTCCTCGAAGCGCTCGTACAGGAAGCTCTCCTTGTGGTGCGCCAGGCACCACTTGGCCATGATCGAGCCGCCGCGCGAGACGATGCCGGTCATGCGGTCGGCCGTCATGGGGATGAAGGGCAGGCGCACGCCGGCATGGATCGTGAAGTAGTCCACGCCTTGCTCGGCCTGCTCGATCAGCGTGTCGCGGAAGATTTCCCAGGTCAGTTCCTCGGCCTTGCCGTCGACCTTCTCCAGCGCCTGGTAGATCGGCACCGTGCCGATCGGCACCGGCGAATTGCGGATGATCCATTCGCGCGTTTCGTGGATGTGCTTGCCGGTCGACAGGTCCATGACCGTATCGCCGCCCCAGCGGATCGCCCAGGTCATCTTCTCGACTTCCTCGCCGATGCCGGAGCTGACGGCCGAGTTGCCGATGTTGGCGTTGATCTTCACCAGGAAATTGCGGCCGATGATCATCGGTTCGATTTCCGGGTGGTTGATGTTGGCCGGGATGATGGCGCGGCCGCGCGCGACTTCCTCGCGGACGAATTCGGGCGTGATGGCCGACGGGAGGGCGGCGCCGAACGACTGGCCGGGGTGCTGGCGCAGCAGGCGCTTGGCCAATTTCTCGCCATCCGGGCCGCTGGCGCGCAGCGTTTCCAGGTAGTGTTCGCGGCGCAGGTTTTCGCGCAGCGCGATGAATTCCATTTCGGGCGTGACGATGCCGCGGCGCGCATAGTGCATCTGCGTCACGTTGGCGCCGGCGCGCGCGCGGCGCGGGGGGCGCTGCAGGTCGAAGCGCATCGCCGTCAGCTTCGGATCGGTCAGGCGCTCCTTGCCGTAGTCGCTGGTCGGGCCATCCAGCACTTCGGTGTCGCCGCGTTCTTCGATCCAGGCCCGGCGCAGGGCCGGCAGGCCGCGGCGGATGTCGATGCTGGCCTGCGGGTCGGTGTACGGGCCGCTGGTATCGTAGACGGTCAGGGGCGGGTTCTTCTCGCCGCCGAACATGGTGGGCGTGTCGGCCTGCTCGATCTCGCGAAACGGCACGCGGATATCCGGGCGCGAGCCGGTTTCGTAGACTTTGCGGGATTTGGGCAACGGCGCGACGGCGGCTGCGTCGACCTCGGCCGTGGCGGCCAGGAACTTGGGGTTGGCGTTCATGGAAAGCTCCAATCAAGAAGGTTTGGAGCCGAATCGGGATGGATTCCGCGCTGGCGCAAGGGCCGGCAACTGGAATACGCTCCCAGCATCGGCATTATCCGTACTGGTACGAAGGGACTCTCTCAACACGCTGCCGGCCTTGAAGGCGGGACAGCGAGTACCCCTGCGTGATCCTGGAGTATAGGCCGTATTGCGTCTTTACATCTGGAAGCAGTCTCGACTATCGGCCTTGCGTGGGGACCTGTACACTTTTTTGTAACGCCGTGGCCAGCGCGTCCGGCGCGTCAGCCTCTCTGCAAACTGAAGAAGGAAACCATCATGCAACTGACCATTCGCAAACTGGCTTACACGCTGGCTTTTTCCACGCTGGTGCTGGCCGGATGCACCACCGCGTCCAAGAAGACCGACGGCCAGGCGGCCACGCCGGCGGACCAGGCTTCCTCGCAGCAGGCGAGCGCGGCGTCGGTCGAGTTCTACGTGGCTCAGGCCAAGGCCGGCGACGGCCTGATGGAAGTCAAGGTGCCGGATGGTTCGCTCTACATGCAACGGCAGCCGGTCCTGACTCGCGCCGATCTCACCGAGGCGGCCGCGCTGGTCGACCGCCAGGGCCAGAACTTCGTGGGCCTGCGTTTCACCGAGGCGGGCGCCCGCAAGCTGAATGACATCAGCAGCAAGAATATCGGCAATATGCTGGCATTGGTGATCGATCGCGAACTGGTCGCCGCCCCGCGCATCGCCGAGCCCCTGAACCGCGGCGTGCTGGCCTTCGGCGTGCCGTCGGCCAAGGCGGCCTCGGAAATCGCCGCCAAGATCCGTGGCGACGCCGGCGCGCCCGCGGCCGGCGCGCCGGCCGCGCCGGCCCCCAAGCCGGCTTCCAAGCCTTGAGCCCGGGCCGGCCGTTCGCGGTCGGCCGGCGCAACCGGGGCAGCCTTGCGGGGCTGCCTTTTTCATGGACGGGCAAGCCGTGGGGCGGCCGTGCCCGTCGCCCGCCATGGCGTCGGCGAGCGTGTTGTACAGTGCCCCCCTATGCTTACCACCTCTGATCCCTTGCCCCATCCCTTGCTGCACGATGGCGTCGTGGCGGCCGTGGTGCGGCTGTGCGCCGACGCCACCCTCGACTTTCCCGCGCGTTGCGCCCGCCTGGAAGCGGCCATCCGCGCCTGCACGCGCGACCAGATCATCGAGCACCTGCAGCACGGCGGCGTGATTTCCGAATGCATCGGCCACGATTCGTCGGAAGAGAAACTACTGGCCAAGTACAGCGATGTGCTGCTGGCGTGCGCGCTGGGCGAGCTCGGTTTCCAGGCCCGGGTGCTGGCCGAGCGCAGCGATGCCGCGGACGTCTATGCGGAATGCGGCGACCAGCGCATCGTGGGCGATGGCAAGATCTTCCGCCTGAGCCGCACGGCCCTCAATCCCAAGGACTACAAGGTGCCGTCGCTGAAGAAGTGGCGCCAGGGCGCCGGCTACAGCGCCGATTATTCGGTGCTGCTGGCGCCGTCGTTCCAGTATCCGTTGAGCCGCAGCCAGCTGTACGCGCAGGCGATCGACAACAATGTGCTGCTGCTGTCGTTCGAGCAACTGGCATTCCTGGTGCGGCACCACCAGCCCGGCTGCGATTATCGTCCGCTGTGGGAGTACGCAGGCACGCGCGCAGGCCAGGATACGGCGGCCTGGAAAGAGGCGCGTCAGTACTGGCATGGGCTGAACCAGCTGGTGGCCCGCCTGGCGGGCCAGACCGAGCAGGCGCTGCGCGACAGCTATGCCGCGCGGCGCCAGCTGCTGCAGCGCCAGTTCGACGACGAGATCGCCCACTGGGACGCCGAGGCGCAGCGCATACGCGGTCTCAGCCGCGAGCAGGCCATCGCGGAACTGCTGGTCAGCAAGAAGATCCAGGCCCGCGTGGACCTGATGCGCGGGGCGCAGCGCCAGCTGACCCTGCAACTGGACGATGCGCGCGCCTAGGCGCGCCTGGCGCTAGAGCGAGGCGCGCTGCTTGATCGAGAAGCCGGGCAGCAGGGCGCTGACCTGGCCGGCCAAGTCGACGATCAGCGCCGCGGTGTCGGCATCTTCCACGGCGGCGCAGTTCGCCAGCAGGGCGACGCCCTGGGCGATCAGCGCCACGCCGGCATCGTGCTCGTGCCAGCCGGCCCGCAACAGGCTGCGGTGCAGGCCGCCGCGCAGGATGGCGTCGAATTGCGCCTGCAGCGCCGCGCGCGCCAGCACCGGCCTGGGCGCCTGGGCGCGGCGCGCCACGAAGGTGGTGCAGGTGTTGACGGCCTCGGATGCCAGGGCGCGCGGCCGCGCCTTGCGCTCGATGCTCAACGGTTGCACGCTGTTGATCGTGAAGGGCGCGGCGCGGAACGCCGTCACCAGGGCGGCCCAGCCCAGTACCGAGGCATGGCTGTAGACGAAGGCCAGCAGGCCGTCGGGCTTGAGCACCCGGGCCGCTTCGCGCAGCGCCTGGCCCAGCCGTGCGCAGTATTCGTCGTGAGCCGCGCGCGCGCTGCCGCCGGCGCGCTGCCGCGAGGCCACCAGTTCGTCATGGCCGCTATTGGCGGTCGGCGCATGGGGCGGCGTTGTCGGGCGGTTTTCGATGGCGTCGATAAGCGGTTTCTTCCATGTATAGAAGAAATCTGCCAGAACGCTGTAGAAAATATTGTCGTAATAGGGCGGGTCGGTAACGATGGCGTCGAAGCTGTCGTCCGGATAGGGCAGCGCGGCGGCCGAGGCGCGCTGCACCTGCACCGGCCGGCGCAGCAGCGCCAGCGCGTCGATGCCGGCGCAGATGCGTTCCAGCTTGGCGTGGAGGTTGCCCGGCCCGGTGCCGACCGGATCGACTTCGGCATAGTCCCACAGCATGGCCACGCCCGGGCCGCAGAAGGCGCGTCCGACCTGCTCGTTCTGCGGAATCCACATCGACAGCCGGCAGTTCCAGTCCACCATCTGGTCGATCAGGCCGCTGAGCGAGGCGCTGACGAAGCGCGCGACGTCGGCGCCGTGCGCGGCCTGCAGCGTACGATGCTCGGCCAGCAGTTCCTCCAGCAGCATCAGCGTGACCAGGCGTTGGCGCGGATTGAACAGGTCGGCGTGGCCGCGCATGCCGTAGAGCGCCGGGTTGACGATGCCCGACCAGGCCGGCAGGGTGGTCGCGGGCAGGGCCAGGCCGGTGCGCTGCAGCAGCGTTTCTTCCTGTTCGCGCAGCAGGCCGGCCGCGGGCAAGGCATCGTCGCGCAGGGCGAATTGCTTGCCCACGCCGGCCGACGTGACCACCGCCACGCAATGGTCGGCGCTGTCGGCGATGCCGGGCGTGGCGGTGGCGCTGCAGCGCGGGCAGGCCGTCGCGCCGCGTCCGGCCCAGCGCGATGGGGGCGGCTCGCCATCCGGCAGCGACACCATGTCGACGCCGTCGCCATCGGGGCCGGGCGTGGCCACCATGGCCAGCGCCTTGCCGGCCTTCTTCGACAGCCAGGGCCGCCGCGACAGCGTATAGGCGTAGCCGCATTGCGGACAGGCGTGGCGGTAGGTCCAGAGATAGACGATGGGTTTTTCCGCCTGGCTGGCCAGGCGGCCGCGCAACGGATACAGGGTCTCGGTGCGCCGGGCCAGCCGTTGCAGCACCGCCTGGCCGTGCCGGTGCGCCAGCTGCTTGAGCAGGCCATGGTTCAGCGTGGCGCCGTAGGTCAGGTTGGCCTGCTGCAGGAATACCGCGAGTTCATTGACGTCGATGGAGTGGGCGTCGCAGCCCAGAAGCGCCGCCTCGAAGGCGATCGTGCCGCCGCCGCCGAACATATCCAGCACGCGCGGCGCGCCGCCGTACTGGCCGGCCAGCTCCGCGGCGGCCTCGGCCAGCAGCCCGGGCTGCGGCACGGGGGTGGCGCCCAGTTCGGACAGGCGCGCCGCGGCGCGCTTGTCGGCGGGCGCGCGCAAGGCGGCGTAGACCAGCGCGCGCATGGCCGAATGGGGGCGGCGCGCCCACCATACGTGGATGGTGTGCGGCGTTTCGCCGCGCCCGTAGCGTTCGGCCTTGCCGGCCAGGGACGCTTCGTAGAACGACAGTCCTTCGTCGATCAGCCGGCCCGGTCCGGCCACCGGCGCCAGCCGCGGGACGGGGGCCGCGGCGGGTCGACGGACGCGGCGCGGCGCCGCGGGCTTGCGGGAGGGGGGCGGCATGTATCTCGCTGAAATAAAGGCGCGCGCCCGGTGGGGCGCGGCAGGGGCATTATTCCATATCGCGGGCCGCGTTCAGCGCTCGCGCGGCCACGGCGGCGCGCGGCCGTAGTCGGCATGGCAGGTGTCGATGAAGGTGCGCACGAGCTGTTCGAGCAGCAGCTTGTCGCGGGCGCTGAGCGCCTGGTAGCGGGCGTGGGCGACGGCGCGAAACGGCCACGGCGCGGCAGCACGTTCGCCGCCCGGCTCCATCAGGCCGGGGCGCCAGGCAGCCGGGCCGCTGGGGTAGGCTTCGAGCTCCATCGGGCCCGCGCCGGTTTCGAGCCAGTCCAGGTTTACCTGCAGGGCGATCGCCAGCTTGCGGATCGAGCGGCTGGATTGGCGCAGGCCGTTTTCGTAGCTGGCCACGGCGCTTTGCGACAGACCGCTGATGTGCGCCAGGTTTTCTTGCGAGAGCTGGCGCAGTCGCCGAGCATGCTTCAATCGGTCCGAAAATTTCTTCACTAGCCGATTGAATCTTGCCAATCCAGTACGATGGTAGTTGGAAAATTACCTTGGTGTTGATATGCTCGGGCTTCGGTTCCAGGCAGGCGGGCGGCGCACACCGGCATCAGCATTTGCATCAGTGCTTGCGCGCGCGGCCGCGGCCGTCGGCGTATTCGGCATGGCAGGCTTCGACAAAGCTGCGCAGCATCTGTTCAAGCAGGCGTTTGTCGCGGGCGGCCAGTGCTTCGTACTGCGCACGCGCAATGGTCGTGAACGGCCACGGCGGCAGCGCGCGCGGCGGCGCTTCGCCACTGCCCGGTTCCATCAGGTAGTAAGCGCCGCCAGCGGGCGAAGCGCTGTAGTCGGCCAGGCTTTCCATCGAGCCCTTGCCGGTCTCCAGCCAGTCCAGGTTCACCTGCAGGGCGGCCGCCAGCTTGCGAACCGAACGGCTGGATTGCCGTTGGCCGTTCTCGTAGCTGGCTACCGCGCTTTGCGACAGGCCGCTGGCGCGCGCCAGATCCTGTTGCGTTAGCGAACGCAGTGCCCGCGCATGTTTCAATCGGTCTGAGAATGTCTTCACGGCCTGATTGAATCGTGCGAATCAAGCACTATGGTGGTTGAATTTATTATGTTGGTGTTGAAATGTCCACCTATTCCATTCCTGACGATTCCTGCGCCGGCCGCATATTGTTGGCGTTCAGCAGCGTGATGATCGAAGCGCGCGTCCAGCTCGAGGCTGGCTGGCGGCAGGCCGGCTGGACCGTCGACTGGTGCGAGGGCCAGCATGCGCTGGCGCGGCTGCTGGCCATGCACCCGCCCGATGCGGTGGCCCTGTGCGGCGTGGCCGGCACGCTGTCCGGCCTGGTTCGCACCACCCGCACCAGCGTGTCCGCCGCGGTGGTGGTGGCCTTGCTGTCCGAGGGCGGCCTGCCGGAGCGTATCGCCATGATGCGCGCCGGCGTCGACCTGTGCTGGCCGATCGAGATGCAGGTCGAAGAGGTGGCCGCGATGGTGGATGCGTTCGCGTGCCGGGGCACGGCCTCGGCCGCCGCGGCCAGCGCCTGGTACCTCAGCAATGCCGGCCGGGTCCTGGCCGGGCCTGGCGGCGTGCGCCTGCCCCTGACCGTCGCCGAGCGCGAGTTCATGGCGCGCTTGCTGGCCGCTCCCGGCCATCGCCTGGCGCGCCAGCAGCTTGCCTGCGGTTTCAGGCAGCGCGGCGTTCAGGATGGCGCGCCTGTCTCGTCCGAGGTGCTGCCTTCGTGGACGGCCAATTCTTCGCATGCCGCGTCGTATGACGCGGCCGCGGGCCTGTCGCGCAACGTCGACGTCATGGTCTCGCGTCTGCGCGCCAAGGCGCAGCGCATGGGCATCAATCTGCCCTTGCTGTCGGTGCGCCGCTGGGGGTACCTGTTCATCGCCGACAGCGACGCGGGCTGACTTGCTGCGCGAAGCCGCCGCTCGTACTGCCTGATAAACAATCCGGGGCATCGGGCGCGCACGGAACTGGCCTACACCTGGTACGCCATGGGCGGTCGGGAATACAGGACAAATCGGAGGGGCTTGTCCGGCATGTTGGTTGGTGTTGCCGGACAGTCCAGCGGCTCAGGTGACGACCAGGTTGTCGCGGTGCATCAGTTCCGGGTCTGTCATGCTGCCCAGGATGCGCGCGATCTGGCTCGACGGCTGGCGCAGGATGCGCCGGGTATCGGCCGACGAATAATTGATCAGGCCGCGCGCGCACTCGCGTCCATGCATGTCGACGCAGGCCACGACGTCGCCGCGCTCGAACTCGCCCTGGACTTCGGCCACGCCGATGGGCAGCAGGCTCTTGCCCTCGTGCAGCAGGGCATGCACGGCGCCATCATCGAGCACCACGCGGCCGCGCAGGCGCAGGTGGTCGGCCAGCCATTGCTTGCGCGCCGACCATACCGGCAGGACCGCGCGCAATTCCGTGCCGATGCATTCGCCTTGCGCCAGGCGGGTCAGCACATTGCGTTCGCGGCCTGATGCGATGACGGTATGGGCGCCGCTGTGGGCGGCCCGCTTGGCCGCCAGGATCTTGGTGAGCATGCCGCCGGTGCCCACGCCGCTGCCGGCGCCGCCGGCCATGGCTTCCAGGGCGGCATCGCCGGCTTGCGCATGCGCCACGAAGCGCGCGGCCGGGTCGCAGCGCGGGTCGGCTTCGTACAGGCCGCGCTGGTCGGTCAGGATGATGAGCGCATCGGCTTCGATCAGGTTGGTGACCAGGGCGCCCAGGGTGTCGTTGTCGCCGAAGCGGATTTCGTCGGTGACGACGGTGTCGTTTTCGTTGACGATGGGCACCACGCCCAGGCGCAGCAGGGCGAACAGGGTCGAGCGCGCATTCAGGTAGCGGTGCCGGTCGGCCAGGTCTTCGTGGGTGAGCAGGATCTGCGCGGTGCGCAGGCCGAACTCGGCGAAGGCGGCTTCGTAAGCCTGGCACAGGCCCATCTGGCCCACGGCGGCGGCGGCCTGCAATTCGTGCATGGCCGAAGGGCGCTTGCGCCAGCCCAGCCGCGCCATGCCTTCGGCAATGGCGCCGCTGGAAACCAGCACGACCTGCTTGCCCTGTTGGTGCAGGGCGGCGATCTGGGCTGCCCAGTGGTCTACCGCGGCGCGATCGAGGCCCCGGCCTTCGTTGGTGACCAGCGAGGAACCCACTTTGGCGACCAGCCGATTGGCCGCGGAAATGACAGAAACGGCAGAGGTTTGGGCAGTCATGGCGATGACCGGTGTGGCGTTTCGAGGGCTGCCGCGCGATGCGCGGCGGGTGACGGAGTGCGGGAAAGGGTTATTCGTCACCGCCAGGCGGCGTGGCGGGCGCGGCGCCGCCACGGCTGGCGTCGAAACGCGGATCTTCGAACACATAGGTGCCGTCGGCCTGGTCCTGGGCGTCCTGGTCCTTGCGCTTTTCGGCGTCGAGGTAGTCCTGCAGGGCCCAGATCAGGTCCTGGGTGCCTTCGCCGTTGAGGCCGGAGATCGCGAAGACCGGGCCGGTCCAGCCGAATTCGGCGCAGAAGCGCTGCTGGGCGTCCTGGGCGTCGGGCACCATGTCCAGCTTGTTGAGCACCAGCCAGCGGGGCTTGGCGGCCAGCTCGGGATCGTAGCGGCGCAGTTCTTCGACGATGGCGTTGGCATCGACGACCGCCTGCTCGATGGGATCGGCTTCCGGGTCGGGGCTGGAGATATCGACCAGGTGCAGCAATACGCGCGTGCGCGCCAGGTGGCGCAGGAACAGGTGGCCCAGGCCGGCGCCCTCGGAGGCGCCTTCGATCAGGCCGGGAATGTCCGCCACCACGAAGCTGCGCGAGGGCGAGGTGCGCACCACGCCCAGGTTGGGGTGCAGCGTCGTGAAGGGGTAGTCGGCGATCTTGGGCCGCGCGTTCGAAATGCGGCTGATCAGCGTCGACTTGCCGGCATTGGGCAGCCCGAGCAGGCCGACGTCGGCCAGCACCTTGAGCTCCATGCGCAGGCGGCGCTGTTCGCCTTCCTTGCCGGGCGTCCATTGGCGCGGCGCGCGATTGGTGCTGGACTTGAAATGGATGTTGCCCATGCCGCCGGCGCCGCCCGCGGCCAGCGTGACCTTCTGGTCGTGCCGGTCCAGGTCGAACAGCACCTCGCCGGTATCGGCGTCGTGCACCACGGTGCCCACCGGCACGCGCAGGGTGATGTCGGGGGCCGCTGCCCCGTATTGGTCCGAGCCGCGGCCGTTCTCGCCGTTCTTGGCGCGATGCAGGCGGGCGTAGCGGAAGTCGATCAGGGTGTTGATATTGCGGTCGGCCACGGCATAGATGCTGCCGCCGCGCCCGCCGTCGCCGCCGTCCGGGCCGCCCTTGGGGATGAATTTTTCGCGCCGAAAGCTGGCCACGCCATTGCCGCCCTTGCCGGCGATGACTTCAATGGTGGCTTCGTCTACGAATTTCATGATCTTTGGTGGCTATTCGGTGTCTGCCCGCCAGGCGGGCGGATGTTGCGCCGCGGCGGCGCGGCCGTGCGGTTCCGGCTATTCTGCCTGAAAACAAAAAGCCCTGCCGCGTGCGGCAGGGCTCGCCGTTCCGGGGAACGCGCAGCCGATTACTCGGCGGCGACCACCGAGACGGTGGGTTTGTTCAGGGCGCCCTTGACGCTGAAGTGCACCTTGCCGTTGGCCAGGGCAAACAGGGTGTGGTCCTTGCCCACGCCGACGTTCACGCCGGGGTGAAAGCGGGTGCCACGCTGGCGCACGATGATCGAGCCAGCCAGGATGCTTTGGCCGCCATACACCTTGACGCCCAGTCGTTTCGATTCCGAGTCGCGGCCGTTCCGGGTAGAACCGCCGCCCTTTTTCTGTGCCATGTTTAGCTCCTGCTAATTAGGTACCGGGCCGTATCAAGCCGTGATGGCTTCGATGCGGATCTCGGTGTAGTTCTGACGGTGGCCTTGGTGCTTCTGGTAGTGCTTGCGACGGCGCATCTTGAAGATCTTGATCTTGTCGTGCCGGCCATGTGCAAGAACCGTCGCCTTGACCACGGCGCCGGAGACGAGCGGCGTGCCAACTTTCAGCTGGTCGCCTTCGCCCACGGACAGCACTTGGTCCAGGGTGATTTCTTGCCCAATGTCAGCAGGTATCTGTTCTACCTTGAGTTTTTCGCCGGTGGCAACGCGATACTGCTTGCCGCCGGTTTTTATGACCGCGTACATGGGATATATCCTTAAATTGAAATGTGGATTGCAGGCATTTGCATGGCCTGCGGTGCAACACTGGCTCTCGCAAGGTGCGCAAGGCTTGGCCGGCGCACCCGCGTGTTTCCCAGTAATGCCCATCCAGGCACCGTGCGGTGCGGGCAATCCAGGCGCAATTCGGCCAAAGACCGAATCGACGATTCTAGTCCGCGCCTGTGGAAAAGTCAAAAAGCCGTGCTGGGCTAAGGGCTTAGGGCGGCGGGAGAGGGCTGCGGCGGCCCGCGCGCTGTGGCGTGCGGGCCACAGGCGCGGCGTCCAATCGCCGCGGGCGCGGTCTTGCGCGGCGCCGGGTGCGGCCCTAGACTCGCGCGATTCTTCCTGGCGGCCCTGCCGTTTGCAACGGCCCGGCGATGCCCCGGCGTCCTCTTGGAGATTGCTGGCCATGGCGGTACCTCATGACGACTTGCCCGAAGACCTGGAGCGCGCCTTGCTGGTTGGCCGCGTGTGGCGGCCGGCGCCCGTCGACGGGCCATGCGTGGTGGCGGTGCGGGGCGGGCGGCTGTACGACCTGACCGCGGTGACGCCGACGCTGGCCGACCTGCTCGATCGCGGTGACCGCGTTGCGCTGGCGCGCAATGCCGCCGGCGAATGCCTGGGGCCGGCGGCCGATTGGCTGGCCGGCCGCGCCGCCGGGGCGATGCTGGCCCCGTGCGACCTGCAGCCGGTCAAGGCCGCCGGCGCGACCTTCGCGGCCAGTCTGGTCGAGCGGATAGGCGCGGAACAGGCCGGCGGCGACGCCGGTCGCGCCGCGGCGGTGCGCGAGCGCATCGCCGGGCTGATCGGCACCGACCTGTCGCAGTTGCGGCCGGGTTCGCCCGAGGCGGCGCGCCTGAAGGCCGTCCTGCGGGCGCGGGGAATGTGGTCGCCATATCTCGAAGTGGGACTCGGCCCCGATGCCGAGGTGTTTTCCAAGGCGCCGCCCATGGCCTCGGTGGGATATGGGTCCTGGATCGGGCTGTTGCCGGAGTCCGAGTGGAACAACCCGGAGCCGGAGATCGTGCTGGCGGTGGACGCGCGCGGCCAGGCGGTGGGCGCGACCCTGGGCAACGACGTCAACCTGCGCGATGTCGAGGCGCGCAGCGCGCTGCTGCAGAACCGGGCCAAGGACAACAACGGCTCGTGTGCCATGGGGCCGTTCGTGCGCCTGTTCGACGCCGGCTACGGACTGGGCGATGTGCGCCGCGCCGACGTGCGGCTGCGCATCGAGGGGCAGGAGGACGGTTTCGTGCTGGACGCCACGAGCCACATGCGCGAGATCAGCCGCGACCCGCTCGAACTGGTGCGCCAGACCTGCGGCGGCCATCATCAGTATCCGGATGGGTTTATGCTTTTCCTTGGCACCATGTTTTCGCCCACCCAGGACCGCGCCGCCGCCGGCCGCGGTTTCACGCACCGCCCGGGCGACCTGGTACGCATTGCCTCGCCGCGGCTGGGGGCGCTGGTCAATCGCGTCGGCCTGGCCACCGCCATCGCGCCCTGGACGTTCGGCGTGCGGGCGCTCTATGCCAATCTGCGCCGCCGTGGCCTGTAGCGGTCCGGCGGGTCCTGGGCAGACCGTATAATTCGGCCGACGTGTGCCGGCGCTGCGTGCGCCGGGTATGAGTGTGCGAGCCGCCGGCCGGCTCCCTTACCTGTCGGATACGCCTTGAATCTCCCTGAGTTGATTGCCCCTATTGCCGACGACATGAAGGCTGTCGACGCGGTCATCCGCGACCGGCTGAATTCCGATGTCGTGCTGATCCGCACCATCGGCGACTACATCATCGGCGCCGGCGGCAAGCGCATGCGGCCCGCCATGGTGCTGATGGTGGCGCGCGCGCTCGGCTACCAGGGCACGCACCACCAGTTGCTGGCCGCGGTCGTCGAGTTCATCCACACCGCCACGCTGCTGCATGACGACGTGGTCGACGAGTCGGACCTGCGCCGTGGCCGCGACACGGCCAACGCCGTGTTCGGCAACGCCGCCAGCGTGCTGGTGGGCGATTACCTGTATTCGCGCTCGTTCGAGATGATGGTCGAGGCCGACTCGATGCGCATCATGCAGATCCTGTCGCAGGCCACCACGGTGATCGCCGAAGGCGAGGTGCTGCAGCTGCTCAACGTGCACGACCCCGATGTGTCGCAGGAGCGCTACCTGCAGGTGGTGCGCTACAAGACCGCCAAGCTGTTCGAGGCCGCAGCCCAGGTCGGCGCGGTGCTGGCTGGCGCCAGCCCCGAGCAGGAGACCGCCGCGGCCGCCTATGGGCGCCGCGTCGGCACCGCCTTCCAGCTGGTCGACGACGTGCTGGACTACAGCGGCGATGCCCACGCCTTGGGCAAGAACGTGGGCGACGACCTGCGCGAGGGCAAGCCCACGCTGCCCCTGATCCGCGTCATGGAGACGGGCACGCCCGAGCAGCGCGAGCTGATCCGCGAGGCTATCAAGACCGGCCAGGCCGACTTCGCCGCGGTGGCCCAGGCCATCCAGGCCACCGACGCCCTGGCGCATGCGCGCCAGGCCGCCGAAAACGAGGCCGAACTTGCCCGACAGGCGCTGTCGGCCTTCCCGGTTTCCCTTTATCAAAAATCTCTGCTAGAATTCTGCGCTTTCGCGGTGAATAGAGATCGTTGATCGAAATCCAGGCGCCGGGGAAGAAAAAAGCAAGACAGCAAGAATCGGGGCGTAGCTCAGCCTGGTAGAGTACTGCGTTCGGGACGCAGGAGTCGGAGGTTCGAATCCTCTCGCCCCGACCAACTTCCGTTGGTCGAATTTCCCGGGTGGCGCCATGTGCGTTGCCAGCCCACAAGCCGTACAGCGAAGGGGCGCATAGCGAAAGCCGATACCGCAAACGTGGTGTCGGCTTTTTTGCGTTCGCGCCGCGTCTTCGGCGCGGCGGGCTCAGCCCGCCTGGCGCCGCGCCCGCCTGCGGCCGGCGCTGATTTCATAGCATTCGCAGAAGGTCTGGGCCAGCAGGCTCAGCGGGCTGCTGGACGGATACACCAGGTACGTCGAGAAGCGGATGTCCGGCGCGAACGGCTTGATGGCGATGTCCAGCGAGCGAAAGCCGTCGGCCACGTCCGGGTTGGCGATGCTCACGCCCAGTCCCAGGCCGACCATGTGGCAGATGGCGGCGGCGAAGTGCGATTCGCAGGACAGGATGCGGCGGTCGCCCGCGGCGGCGAAGACCTTGTCGATTTCCTTGCGCATGGCGTCGTTGGGCGAAAGAGATAGAAAGCGCTCGCCGGCCAGATCCGCCGGCGCGAGGGCGCGCGGCATCCCGGCCAGCCGGTGGCCGGCCGGGACGATGCATACGCCCAGCGCTTCGCTGGCCACGTGGTGGCCGATGCCGGGGCTGCTGAATATGTCCGAGGCCACGCCGATGTCGCTATAGCCCGCGGCGGTCCATTGGCAGACCGTGATCGAGTCGGCCACGTGCATGGACACCGTGACGTCGGGGAAGCGCTCGGCGAACAGCTGCATGGCCTCGGGTACCGTGACCAGGGCGGGCGAGGGCACGGCCGAGATGCGCAGGTGGCCGGTGCCGCGCCTGCGCAGGGTGGCGGCGGAGCTTTCCAGGCTGCGCAGGCCCGCGAACGTCATCTCGACGTCGCGAAAGAACACCTCGCCTTCGCGCGTGGGCACCAGCTTGCCGGCCACGCGCTCGAACAGGCGCAACCCGATGTGCGCCTCCAGCTGGGCGATGGCCCGGCTGACGTTGGGCTGCGTGGTATGCAGGTCCTTGGCCGCCTGTGTCATGGAGCGCGTCAGCATGACTGCCCGGAAAGTCTCGACCTGGCGAAAGTTCAGCATGGGTCATATCAATTTTGCATGGACCATGATGATAATCCAATTAGTCATATGGGGTGCGAGTCCATAACATGGCCGCATCGACATCAGGGAGGCCGCCACCGGGCCTCCCGACTTTAAGGAACGTGCCCCAATGAGCCTTCGGATCGGAGTGGACATCGGCGGGTCCTTCGCGGACTTTGCCGTGCTGGATGAATCCACGCGAACAATTCAAACCCTGAAAGTCTTCTCCCGCCCGGACGCGCCGGGCAGCGAGGTCCTGGCTGGCATCGAGCAGCTGAAGGCGCGGCATGGCCTGGATCCGGCCCAGGTGTCGTACTTCACGCACGGCACGACGGTGGGGGTCAACGCCGTGGTGCAGCGCCGCGGCTTGAAGCTGGCGCTGATCACCACGCGCAACTTCGAGGACGTGCTGGACATCGGCCGGCTGAAGATTCCCGACATGTACCACCTCATGTCCAAGCGGCCGGCGCCGCTGATTTCGCGCGACCGGGTGTTCGGCGTGGACGAACGGCTGGGCGCCGATGGCAGCGTGGTCGCGCCGGTGGACGAGGCCAGCGTGCTGGCGGCGGCCGAGGCGCTGCGCGAGGCCGGCTGCGAAGGCGTGGTCGTCTCGCTGCTGCATGCCTACCGCAACCCGGCCCATGAACGGCAGGTCAAGGCGATCCTGCAGCGCGCGCTGCCGGGAATGTTCGTGTCCTGCTCGCATGAGGTCTGGCCGATCATCCGCGAATACGAACGTACGCTGACCGCCACCATCGGCGGCTATGTGTAGCCGCGCGTCTCGCATTACCTGGAAAGCCTGCAGGGCGCGCTGCGCGAGAGCGGGGTGCCGGTGGACCTCAAGGTCACCAAGTCCAACGGCGGCGTGATGAGCGCCGAGCATGGCAAGGCCAATTGCGTACAGATGATCCTGTCGGGCACCGCCTCGGGGGTGATCGGCGCGGCCTACATCGCCGATCTGTGCCATATCCCGAACTGCATGAGCCTGGATATCGGCGGCACGACTGCCGATATCGCCCTGATCGTCGACGGCAAGCCGCAGTTCGCCACGGGCGAGTACATCGGCGATTTCCAGATCCATATTCCCTCGGTATCGGTGTCGTCGGTGGGCGACGGCGGCGGGTCGATCGCCTGGGTGGACGAACTGGGCGTGCTGAAGGTGGGGCCCCAGAGCGCGGGTTCCACGCCCGGGCCGGTGTGCTACGGCAAGGGCGGCACCCAACCCACCATTACCGACGCGTTCGCGGTCATGGGCGTGATCGGCTCGCAGCAACTGGGCTACAACGCGGTCCAGGTCGACGTCGAGGCGGCGCGCCGGTCGATCGAGCCGCTGGCCGAAAAACTGGGCACCGACGTGCTGCGGACCGCCGAGGCCATCGTCAACGTGTCGGTGTCCAGCATGTACGCGGGCGTGAGCCGGGTGATTTCGCGCTTCGGCATCGATCCGCGCGTGTTCAGCCTGATGCCGTTCGGCGGCGCCGGCCCGATGCTGGCCTGCTACCTGGCCAAGGCCCTGAAGGTGCAGAAACTGCTGGTGCCCACCACGCCGGGCGTGCTGAGCGCGCTGGGCGGGCTGATCGCGGATGTGAAGAACGATTTCGTGCGCACCACGTACTGCGACCTCAATGCCGCCACCGTGGGCTCGCTGGCCCAGGCGGCCAGCGAGCTGGAGGCGCAGGCACGCGCGTGGCTGGTGGCCGAGGTCGGCACCGACGCGGACGCCGAGATCGATATTTCCGCCGACATGCGTTATCGCGGCCAGTCGTTCGAGATCGATACCCCGGTCGAGCGGGCATGGCTGGAGGCGGGCGCCATCGACAGCCTGAGCCAGGCCTTTCACAAGGAGCACGAACGGCTGTACGGGCACGGCGATGCCAGCGCGGGCGTGCAGGTCGTGGCGATGCGGCTGGTCATTACGTCCAGGACGCCCAAGCCCGAGCTCAACCATATCGCCCAGGGCGCCGGCGTGCCGCCGCGCGAATCCACCCTGCGCATCTGGCTGGAGGGCCAGTACCGCGACGTGCCGCTGTACCGGCGCGAGAAGCTGCTGGCCGGCCAGGCCTTCAGCGGTCCCGCCATCGTGGCCCAGGACGATTGCACCACCTGCGTGCTGCCCGGCTTCGACGCGCGCGTCGATACCTACGGCAACCTGGAACTCACCGCGCTCGCGCTGAACTGACCTGGACAGGGCATCACATGAACTTCGACAAAACCGTACTCCAGATCTTCGCGAACTACTGCGTGGCCGCCGCGGAAAGCATGGCGCATACGCTCATGCGCACCGCGCACTCCGCGTTCGTGAAGGAAACCGAGGACTTCTCCTGCACCATCATGACGCCGCGGGGACAGACGTTCGCCTCGCCCAAGACGCTGGGCGCGACCTGGTACCCGGGCCTGGATTTCAGCGGCGCCATCGACATGATCGACGGCTACGAGCCGGGCGACATCTGCATGACCAACGACGCGTACAGCGGCTATGTGGCCACGCATACGCCCGACATCATGATGTGGAAGCCGGTGTATTACCAGGGCGAGATGGTGTGCTTCGTGGGCGGCCATATCCACAACACCGACATGGGCGGAGCGGTGCCGGCGTCCCTGTCGCGCACCCTGACCGAGGTGCACCAGGAAGGGATACGCTTCCCGCCCACCAAGATCGTGCGCCGCGGCGTGCTCAACGAGGAACTGATGCGCCTGATGGAGCTCAACGTGCGTTCGCCCGAGCAGAACCGGGGCGACCTGCAGGCGCAGACGGCCATGCTCATGACCGGCGAGCGCCGCATCGTCGAGATCATCGAGCGCTTCGGACTGCAGGCTTTCAAGGAAGGCATGGCGGCGATGCTCGATTATTCGGAGCAGCAGGCGCGCGCCATTGTGCGCGCCATGCCTGACGGCGAATATTTCTTCGCCGAGTACGCCGACGAGGATTCGCTCAACGGCAAGCCGCTGCGCGTGGCGATCACCCTGCGCATCCGCGGCGACGAGCTGGAGTTCGACTTCACCGGCAGCGATCCGCAGCTGACCTCGTCGCTGAACATGCCCACCGGCGGCAAGGAGCGCCACGTGCTGGCCCTGGTCGGCCTGAACTACGTGCTGTATTCGCTCAACCCGGAGATCCTGCTCAATGCCGGCATGCTGCGCGTGGCGCGCTGCATCCTGCCGGAGGGCTCGGTGGTCAATCCGCTGGCGCCGGCGGCGGTGGGCATGCGCAGCCTGACCTGCAAGGTGGTGCAGTACGCCACCATGGGGGTGTTCTCGCAAGTGGTGCCGGACCGCCTGCCCGCCTCGCCCGCCCGCGGGATGAGCATCGTCAACGTGAAGACGACCGACCGCGACGGCAAGACCATCATCGCCGCCATCGGGCCGGTGGGCGGCGGCGCGGGCGGCGATCCGTACAGCGACGGCGCCGACGCGTCCGGGGCCATCGTGGCGTTCCTGCGCAATACGCCGGTCGAGATCAACGAAACCGAAGTTCCCATACGCATCACCCGCTACGGCATGGTGCCCGACAGCGGCGGCCCGGGACGCTACCGCGGCGGCCTGGGCACATGCATGGAGTTCCAGGTGTACACGCCCAATTCGGCGGTCACCGCGCGCAACCGCGACCGGTCCCGTTTCGCGTCCTGGGGCGTGCTGGGCGGCAAGGCCGGCACCGTGTCGCGCTTCCTGCGCAACCCCGGCACCGCGCACGAGGAGGACCTGGGCGTGCACGATTTCATCCACTGCCAGCCGGGCGATGTGATCCGTCTGGAGGGCTGCGGCGGCGGGGGCTACGGCTCGCCCTGGGAGCGCGATCCGGCCAGGGTGCTGCACGACGTGCGCTGCGGCTACGTGTCGGTCGAGAACGCCCGCGGGCAGTATGGCGTGGTCATCGAGGGCGGCGAGGTCAGCCGGGATGCCACGGCGCGGTTGCGCGCCGAACTGGCTGGGCGCGATCCGGCCGTCGCGCACTATGACCACGGCGCCGGCCGCGACGCCTTCGAGGCGGTCTGGACGCTGGCCCGCTACGAACGCATGACCCATCACCTTGCCGGCGTGGCGCCGATCTGGCGCCACTTCCTGAAGATCAAGATCTTCGATGCGCTGGAGCAGCGCCTGGGCGGCAACGTTGCGGACACACGGCCGGAAATCGTCGACGAGATTTTCGCGCAACTGCTCAAGGCCTATCCGCAGTTGCAGGCCGCCAGCGCCTGAGGCGCCGATCGCAACGCTACCGATACATACCGTCATGCAACAACTGAAACAGGCATTGCTGCGCATCGACACGCCCCACACGCCGCCAGCCGAGGTGGATGTGGCCATCATCGGCGCGGGCGCGGCCGGGGTCGCGACCGCGCACGAACTGACGCGGCTCGGCGTGCGGGTCGCGGTCATCGAGAAGGGCTGGGTGGCCGCCGAGCAGAGCAGCCGCAATTGGGGGTGGTGCCGCACGCTGGGGCGCGATATCCGCGAGCTGGAGCTGGCCAGGCTGAGCGTCGACCTGTGGCGCAGCGTGCAGGCCGATACCGGCGTGGATGCGGGCTTTCGCGAGACCGGCGTGGTGTTCGTGACCGACGATCCGTCCGAGCTGCGGACCTGGGAGCGCTGGCAGCAGGCCGCCGCCGCGCGCGGCGTGCCGGCCCGGATGCTGTCGGCGCGCGAGGCCAACGCCACCCACGCCTGGGGCAAGACGCCCTGGATAGGCGGCATCCGTACCGAGCGCGATGGCTATGCGGAACCGGCGCGCGCGATTCCGCTGCTGGCGCGCCACGCCATGGACAACGGTGCGCAGGTCATCCAGCAATGCGCGGTCAATGAACTGCTGGTCGAGGGCGGCCGCGTGGCCGGTGTGCAGACCGAGCGCGGCCTGGTGCGCGCCAGCCAGGTGGTGGTGGCCGGCGGCGTCTGGTCGTCGCTGTTCTGCCGCAAGCACAAGCTGCCCTTGCCGATCCTGCAGGTGCATTCCTCGGCCTCGCGCAGCAGGCAGTTCGACACCGGCGGGGCGGCGCCGGCAAGAGCGACGCATTTCTCGTTCCGCCACCGCGAGGATGGCGGGCTGACGCTGGCCAAGAGCGGCCGGGGCACCATGCACGTCGTGCCCGACCTGTTGCGCTACGGCATGAAATTCCGCTCGCTCTACCGCGCCCGCAAGGCCAACGTCAGATTGTCGATCGGCAGGCAGTTCTTCGCGCAGTGCTGGGACGAGTTTCGCTACTTCCACCTCGACAGGCCTCCCTATGCCCGCCATCGGGTGCTGGATCCCGGGCCGGACATGGCCCTGGTGCGCAGCGCCTACGAGGACGCGGGGGCCGTGTTTCCCGGCATGGGGCCCGACCTGATCGACCAGGCCTGGGGCGGCGTCATCGACAACACGCCAGACGGCATCCCCGTCATTTCCGACGTGGCCCGGATGCCGGGCCTGTATTTGTGTACCGGTTTCAGCGGCCATGGGTTCAGCTCCTCCCTGGGAGCCGGCCGCTGCCTTGCGCAATGGATCGCGCGGGGGCGCTCCGACCTGTCGCTGGACGCGTTCTCGTACGCGCGCCTGGTCGACGGGCGGCGCCTGCAACCCAGCATTCTGTATTGAACGGCCGGCACGTACCGGCGGTCTTGGGCAGTCATCACTTCTGCAAGGGGAATACCAATATGCGATACAACCGAAGAGCCTTCCTGGGCGCGATGGCCGCGCTGCCGGCGGCATTGGGCGCCGCACGCCTGGCATCGGCGGCGCCGGCCGGCGAGGCCGGCTATCCGGACCGGCCGATCAAGTTCCTGGTGCCGTTTTCCGCCGGCAGCAGCACCGACATCGCGGCCCGCGCGTATGCCGAGGTCACCACCAAGGCGATCAAGGGCGCGTCCGTGGTGGTGGAGAACCGCGCGGGGGCGGGCGGCAACGTGGGCGCGGCGGTCATCGCGCGTTCGGCGCCCGACGGCTACTCGCTGCTCTACAGCGCCGCCACGCCCTATGCGATCGCGCCGTTCGTCTATCCCGATCTCTCGTATAACCCGATACGCGACTTCGCGCCCATCGCCGTCACGATCAGCGTGCCGGTGTTCGTGGTGGTGGCCGGCGACAGCGACATCCATACGATGGCCGACCTCGCCGCGCACATGAAGGCCGGGCAGCAGGCGGTCAGCTACGGCTCCAACGGCGTGGGGACCTCCAGCCACATCATCTGCAAGCTGATCGCCATGGAGCTGGGATATCCCGACGTGCTACACGTGCCGTACCGCCAGGGGTCCCAGGGCGTCATGGCCGATGTCATCGGCAAGCGCCTGACCTACGCCGTCGATCCCTGGTCGGTCGTCGGTCCGCTGGTGCAGTCCGGACGCTTGCGCGCCATCGCCACCACCAACGGACAGCGCCTGTCGGTGGCGCCGGACATCCCGACCCTCAGCGAGATCTTCAAGAAGGACTTCGCCGTCGTGACCTGGAATGGATTGTGGGCGCCGGCGGGTACGCCGCAGGGCATCGTGGACCGGCTCGGCAAGGCGTTCGAGTCGGCCCGCGAGAACCAGGAGCTGGTCAGGCAGTTCGAGAGCCAGGGCACGCCGCTGATGCCGGCCATGTCGGTGGCGCAGACCAGAACGTTCATGACCGGCGAAGTCGAGCGCTGGAAGCGTTTCGTGCAGGCATCGGGCATCAAGCTCTAGGCAAACCGGCGCCGCGGTCCGCGGCGCCGTCTCCACATTGCAAAGGAAGACCTCATGTCCTTATCCGTCGGCAACGCCGCGCTGCTGCCTGGCCGCAACCTGATTGGATCGGAATGGCGCGAAGCGGCGCTGGGCGCGCGCTTCGCGGTTGCGGATCCCGCCACCGGCAAGGTGATCGCGCATGTGCCCGACAGCGGCGCGCGCGATGCGGGCGCGGCCGTCACGGCGGCGCACCAGGCCTTCGCGGACTGGCGCCGGACCCCCGCCAAAGTCCGCGCGCAGATCATCAAGCGCTGGAATGCCCTGTTGCACGAGAACGCCGAAGACCTGGCCCGTCTGATTTCCTCGGAGCAGGGCAAGCCGCTGGCCGAGGCTCGCGGCGAGGTGAGCTATGCGGCCAGTTATGTCGAGTGGTTCGCCGAAGAGGCCACGCGCGCCGACGGCGACCTCATCCCCAGCCCGGCGCAAGGGCGGCGCATGTTCGCGCTGCGCGAGCCGGTCGGCGTGGTGGCGGCGATCACGCCGTGGAACTTCCCGGCGGCCATGATCGCCCGCAAGATCGCCCCGGCCCTGGCGGCCGGGTGCACGGTCGTGTGCAAGCCGGCCGAGGACACGCCGCTGACGTCGCTGGCGCTGACGGCCCTGGCGCAGCAGGCGGGGGTGCCGCCCGGCGTGCTCAACATCGTGACCGCCTCGCGGGGCCGCGCCGCCGAAGTCGCCGACGCCTGGCTGGACGACCCGCGCGTGCGCAAGATCACCTTTACCGGCTCCACCCCCGTGGGCAAGCATCTGGCCAGGCGCAGCGCCGACACCTTGAAGCGGGTCTCGCTGGAGCTGGGCGGCAATGCGCCTTTCATTGTGTTCGACGACGCCGACCTGGACGCCGCGGTCGAGGGCCTGATGGTGTCCAAGTTCCGCAATGGGGGCCAGACCTGCGTCTGTCCCAACCGCATCTTCGTGCAGGCCGGCGTGCACGACGCGTTCGTCCGCAAGCTGGCGGCGCGGGTGGAGGGGCTGGTCGTCGGGCCGGCCAGCGACCCGGCTTCGCAGATCGGGCCGATGATCAACGCGCGCGCCGTCGAGAAGATCGAGCATCACGTCGCCGACGCCTTGGAGCGCGGCGCTCGCCTGGCAGTGGGCGGCAAGCGCATCCACTCGGCCCGTTGCGCCGGCGACCACTATTACGCGCCGACCGTGCTGACGGGGGTGGACGAGACCATGGCGTGTTTTCGCGAGGAAACCTTCGGGCCGGTCGCGCCGATCACGGTCTTCGCCAGCGAGGCCGACGTGGTGGCGGCGGCCAATGCGACCGCGTTCGGCCTGGCCGCCTACTTCTACTCGACCGACGTGCGGCGCATCTGGCGCCTGGCCGACGCGCTGGAGACCGGCATCGTCGGCGTCAACGAGGGCGCGCTGGCCGCCGAGGCGGCCCCGTTCGGCGGCGTCAAGGACTCGGGTTACGGCCGCGAAGGATCGCGCCATGGCCTGGCCGAGTACATGCAGATCAAGTACGTCTGCCAGGGTCAGCTGGACTGAGGGCGCGTCGCGCGATCAGGCGGTGCCCCGGCCTCGCGGCGCGTATCCGCCGTTGCTCGCGCGCAGTCCTGCGATCAGTTCGGCATGGTAGCGGTCCAGCTGCGCGCGAGCGGCGGCCGCGTCCAGCGCGCGGCCTCGGTACTCCTTGACGCGCGCGGTGTCGCCGCCGCGCCGAACGCGCAGCGAACGGCCCACGCTGTCGGGGTGCCGTTCGGCCAGCGCGCGGCGCAGCGCACGATTGTCGTCGCGCGAGAATGGCGCGATCCAGTCGATGATCCACAGTCGGTCGCCGCAGTTCCAGGCATTCCCGCCCAGCGACGAGGGCGCCATGACATAGGAGAGTTCGGTGTCGGCGTCCATGAGGGCCCAGCTGCAGTATGCAACCGGCACGTCATTGCATCGCAGCAGAATGTATTGGCCCAGCTGAATCGGCGCGAGCGTGTTGCGTGCGAGCAGATGCACCGGCCAGTCGCGGTGCATGGGAGAGTTCATCCACAGCCAGGCAATATTGCCCAGTGCCGCGAAGTCGTCGGTGGGATTGAGGAGGGAGGGCGCTTGGGCGGACGGAAGCATGACATCGGTGCATGGTGGAGCGGGGGGCATATTCCTTGTTGGGTGCGCGCGTGGCAAGCCGCCGGCGCATCATGGTTGCGACGGAATGGCTTTTCTTACATGTTTCCAGGATATGTCCGTATTTCGGGCGATGCCTCGGTCGCGGCGCCTGCTTTTGTCGAACATGTGCAATGTTGTTGTCGCGATCGCGTTGGCGCTTGCTCGCTTATTTATCTCCCTTGAAGCCTTGTTCTTCTTTTCATTAGAAAGAAATATGCGCTTTGTATTTAGGATGATTTTCCTGTCCGAGTAGGGTGGATCCAAATTTTCCGGATTGGTGGGAATTTGTGCATTTTTCATTGCGAATGTTGGAATAATTTCGCCCATCGTCATACGACGTGCTGGATGTTTGGTTCTTGCAGAAGGATGAGGTTCTGAGCGCTACACACCGGTTGCGTCGGTGCGAATCCGTTCAATCGACTACTTATCGACAGATCCACATGCAGCAATCGCATCAGGCTGGTTACGCAAACGCCGCCGACCGGGAGTCTGGCATCCCCGCAGCCGTACTCGATGGCATCAAGGCCGTGGCGAAGGAAAAAAACGCCACATTGATGTTCCGCCTGGTCAACCCCCATTCCACCAGCCTGATTGCCGAAGGGGTGGCCACCAAAGGATTGGGCGTGCACGCCAAGTCGTCCGATTGGGGGTTGCAGGCGGGCTACATTCCCGTCAACCCGAATCTTTCCAAACTGTTCGGCCGTGCGCCCGAGGTGATCGCGCGGGCCGACAACGACGTCAACAGCAGCCTGGCGCATGGCCATACCGCGGTCGACCTGACGCTGTCGAAAGAGCGGCTTGACTATCTGCGGCAAGCGGGCCTGGTCACCGGCATGGCCGATGGCGTGGTCGCGAGCAACCACGCAGGCTACGAGCAGTTCGAGTTTCGCGTGAAGGAAACCTCGGACGGGCGCTATGCCGTGCAGTATCGCCGCAAGGGCGGCGACGATTTCGAGGCGGTCAAGGTGATCGGCAATGCCGCCGGTATTCCACTGACGGCGGATATCGACATGTTCGCCATCATGCCGCATCTGTCCAACTTCCGCGACTCGGCGCGCAGTTCGGTGACCAGCGGCGATTCGGTGACCGATTACCTGGCGCGCACGCGGCGGGCCGCCAGCGAGGCCACGGGCGGCCTGGATCGCGAACGCATCGACTTGTTGTGGAAAATCGCTCGCGCCGGCGCCCGTTCCGCAGTGGGCACCGAGGCGCGTCGCCAGTTCCGCTACGACGGCGACATGAATATCGGCGTGATCACCGATTTCGAGCTGGAAGTGCGCAATGCGCTGAACAGGCGGGCGCACGCCGTCGGCGCGCAGGACGTGGTCCAGCATGGCACTGAGCAGAACAATCCTTTCCCGGAGGCAGATGAGAAGATTTTCGTCGTATCGGCCACCGGTGAAAGCCAGATGCTCACGCGCGGGCAACTGAAGGAATACATTGGCCAGCAGCGCGGCGAGGGCTATGTCTTCTACGAGAACCGTGCATACGGCGTGGCGGGGAAAAGCCTGTTCGACGATGGGCTGGGAGCCGCGCCCGGCGTGCCGGGCGGACGTTCGAAGTCCTCGCCGGATGTACTGGAAACGGTGCCGGCGTCACCCGGATTGCGGCGGCCGTCGCTGGGCGCAGTGGAACGCCAGGATTCCGGCTATGACAGCCTTGATGGGGTGGGATCGCGATCGTTCTCGTTGGGCGAGGTGTCCGACATGGCCGCCGTGGAAGCGGCGGAACTGGAAATGACCCGGCAAGTCTTGCACGCCGGGGCGCGGCAGGACGATGCCGAGCCGGGCGTGAGCGGTGCGTCGGCGCACTGGGGGCAGCGGGCGCTGCAGGGCGCCCAGGCGGTGGCGGCGGCGCAGCGGCTGGTTCATGCCATTGCCCTGATGACGCAATTCGGCCGGGCCGGTTCCACCAACACGCCGCAGGAAGCGGCCTCGTTGTCGGCGGCCGTGTTCGGCTTGGGCGAGGCCAGCAGCGCCGTGGCCGAAACCGTGAGCGGTTTTTTCCGCGGGTCTTCGCGCTGGGCCGGCGGTTTCGGCGTGGCTGGCGGCGCGATGGCGCTGGGAGGCGGCATCGCCGCGGCCGTTGGCGCCGGGATGTCGTTGACCGATGACGCGCCGGCCGGACAGAAGGCCGCCGTCGGCGCCGAGATCGCGCTGCAGTTGACAGGTGGAACGGTCGAGCTGGCTTCTTCCATCGCGTTGGCGCTGGCCGCGGCGCGCGGCGTGACCAGCGGCTTGCAGGTGGCGGGGGCGTCGGCCGGGGCGGCTGCCGGCGCATTGGCCGCGGCGCTCAGTCCCATGGAGATCTACGGCCTGGTGCAGCAATCGCACTATGCGGATCAGCTGGACAAGCTGGCGCAGGAATCGAGCGCATACGGTTACGAGGGCGACGCCTTGCTGGCCCAGCTGTATCGCGACAAGACGGCCGCCGAGGGCGCCGTCGCCGGCGTCTCCGCCGTCCTGAGCACGGTGGGGGCGGCGGTGTCGATCGCCGCGGCGGCCAGCGTGGTAGGCGCCCCGGTGGCGGTGGTCACTTCCTTGTTGACCGGGGCTCTCAACGGCATCCTGCGCGGCGTGCAGCAGCCCATCATCGAAAAGCTGGCCAATGATTACGCTCGCAAGATCGACGAGCTGGGCGGGCCGCAAGCGTACTTCGAGAAAAACCTGCAGGCGCGTCACGAACAACTGGCCAATTCGGACGGCCTACGGAAAATGCTGGCTGACCTGCAGGCCGGGTGGAACGCCAGCAGCGTGATCGGGGTGCAGACGACAGAGATTTCCAAGTCGGCGCTCGAACTGGCCGCCATTACCGGCAACGCGGACAACCTGAAATCCGCCGACGTGTTCGTGGACCGCTTCATCCAGGGCGAGCGGGTGGCCGGCCAGCCGGTGGTACTCGACGTCGCCGCCGGCGGCATCGATATCGCCAGCCGCAAGGGCGAGCGGCCGGCGCTGACGTTCATCACGCCGCTGGCCGCGCCAGGAGAAGAGCAGCGCCGGCGCACGAAGACGGGCAAGAGCGAATTCACCACATTCGTCGAGATCGTGGGCAAGCAGGACCGCTGGCGCATCCGGGACGGCGCGGCCGACACCACCATCGATCTGGCCAAGGTGGTGTCGCAACTGGTCGACGCCAATGGCGTGCTCAAGCACAGCATCAAACTGGAGGTGATCGGCGGAGATGGCGATGATGTCGTGCTTGCCAATGCTTCGCGCATCCATTACGACGGCGGCGCGGGAACCAACACGGTCAGCTATGCCGCCCTGGGCCGACAGGATTCCATTACCGTGTCCGCCGACGGGGAACGTTTCAACGTGCGCAAGCAGTTGAACAACGCCAACGTGTATCGCGAAGGCGTGGCTACCCAGAAAACCGCCTACGGCAAGCGCACGGAGAATGTCCAATACCGCCATGTCGAGCTGGCCCGTGTCGGGCAACTGGTGGAGGTCGACACGCTCGAGCATGTGCAGCACATCATCGGCGGGGCCGGCAACGATTCGATCACCGGCAATGCGCACGACAACTTCCTGGCCGGCGGGGCGGGCGACGACAGGCTGGATGGCGGCGCCGGCAACGACACACTGGTCGGCGGCGAGGGCCACAACACGGTCGTCGGCGGCGCTGGCGACGACGTATTCCTGCAGGACCTGGGGGTATGGAGCAACCAGCTCGATGGCGGCGCGGGCGTCGATACCGTGAAGTACAACGTGCACCAGCCTTCCGAGGAACGCCTCGAACGCATGGGCGACACGGGCATCCATGCCGATCTTCAAAAGGGCACGGTCGAGAAGTGGCCGGCCCTGAACCTGTTCAGCGTCGACCATGTCAAGAATATCGAGAATCTGCACGGCTCCAGCCTGAACGACAGCATCGCCGGCGACGACCGGGACAACGAGCTCTGGGGCGACGATGGCAACGACACGATACACGGCCGGGGCGGCGACGATATCCTGCGCGGCGGCCTGGGCCTGGACACGCTGTATGGCGAGGACGGCAACGACATCTTCCTGCAGGACGACGAGACCGTCAGCGATGACATCGACGGCGGCGCGGGGCTGGACACCGTCGACTATTCCGCCATGATCCATGCAGGCAAGATCGTTGCGCCGCATGAATACGGCTTCGGGATCGAGGCGGACCTGTCCGAAGGGTGGGTGCGCAAGGCGGCCCGGCGCGGCATGGGCTACTACGACAGTGTCCGCAGTGTCGAAAACGTCATCGGCACGAGCATGAAGGATGTGCTCATCGGCGACGCGCAAGCCAATACCCTGATGGGCCAGGGCGGCGACGATACCGTGCGCGGCGGCGACGGCGATGATCTGCTGTTCGGCGGCGACGGCAACGACATGCTGTATGGAGACGCCGGCAACGACACCCTCTACGGAGGGCTGGGCGACGATACCCTTGAAGGCGGCGCGGGCAACGATTGGTTCGGCCAGACGCCGGCGCGCGAGCATGACGTGCTGCGCGGCGGGGCTGGGGTGGATACCGTGGATTACAGCCAGGCGGGCGCGCATGCCGGCGTTGCCACGGGTCGCATCGGGCTGGGTATTCTGGCGGACCTGGGCGCCGGCCGCGTCGACAAGCTGGGCGAGGCCGGCAGCAGCGCCTACGATACGGTTTCCGGCATCGAAAATGTGGTGGGCACGGAACTGGCCGACCGCATCACGGGCGATGCGCAGGCCAACGTACTGCGCGGCGCGGGTGGTGCCGACGTGCTTGCGGGCGGCGAGGGCGACGATGTGCTGCTGGGCGGCGAGGGCGATGACCAGCTGTCGGGCGACGCCGGACGCGACCGCTTGTACGGCGAAGCCGGTGACGACTGGTTCTTCCAGGATGCCGCCAATGCCGGCAATCTGCTCGACGGTGGTGACGGCAACGATACCGTGGATTTCAGCGGCCCGGGCCGGGGCCTCGACGCCGGCGCAAAGGGCGTATTCCTGAGCCTGGGCAAGGGGTTCGCCAGCCTGATGGACGAACCCGAAACCAGCAACGTGTTGCGCCATATCGAGAACGCCGTGGGCAGCGTGCGTGATGACGTGCTGATCGGCGACGCAGGCGCCAACGTCCTCAATGGCCTGGCGGGCAACGACGTGTTGTCCGGCGGCGCCGGCGACGATGTGCTGCTGGGCGACGAGGGCTCGGACCTGCTCAGCGGCGATGCGGGCAACGACGATCTGTTCGGCGGGCAGGGCGATGATACCTATCTGTTCGGGGCCGGGTACGGACATGACACGATCTACGAATCGGGCGGCGGCCATGACACCATCCGTATCAACGCGGGGGCGGACCAGCTGTGGTTTGCGCGCCAGGGCAACGACCTGGAGATCCGCATTCTTGGCACCGACGATGCACTTACCGTGCACGACTGGTATCGCGACGCCGATCACCGGGTGGAAGCCATCCATGCCGCCAACCAGGCCATAGACCCGGCCGGCATCGAAAAGCTGGTCGAGGCAATGGCGCAGTACCCGGACCCCGGCGCGGCGGCGGCTGCCCCGCCGGCGGCGCGCGTGCCGGACACGCTGATGCAGTCCCTGGCTGTCAACTGGCGCTGAAGCGGTGGATCACGGCCCGCCTGCCTCGCGCGGCGGCGCCGTCTCTTTGCGTTTTTTCCCCGAGGTATTTCCCATGACGTCGCCCGTGGCGCAATGCGCCAGCGTACCCGATTCCGGGTTGCTCTGCCTGGTCATGCTGGCTCGCTATCACGGATTGGCAGCCGATCCCGAGCAGTTGCGGCATGAGTTCGCCGAGCAGGCATTCTGTGGCGAGACGATACAGCTGGCGGCGCGCCGGGTCGGCCTGAAAGTGCGGCGGCACCGACCCGCGCCAGCGCGGCTGCCACGCGCGCCGCTGCCGGCCATCGCGCTGGATCGGCAGGGCGGCTACTTTGTTCTTGCCCGCTTCGAGTCCGGCGCGGACCAGGCCGTACTCATCCAGCGTCCGGGCCAGGCGCCCGCGCGCCTGGGGCAGGCCGAGTTCGAGGCGCTGTGGGCGGGAGAGCTGCTGCTTTGTGCTTGCGCGGCCAGCCCGACGCAGGCCCTGGCGCGCTTTGACTTCAGCTGGTTCATTCCGGCGCTGGTCAAGCATCGCCATCTCATCGGCGAGGTGCTGCTGATTTCGTTGGTGCTGCAGTTCATTGCCCTGTTGACGCCCTTGTTCTTCCAGGTGGTCATGGACAAAGTGCTGGTCAACAACGCCATGGAAACGCTCAATGTCATCGCAGTGGGGTTCCTGGCGGCCATCCTGTTCGAGGCCCTGTTGACCGGCATACGTACTTACCTGTTCGCGCATACCAGCAGCAAGCTGGATGTGGAGCTGGGCGCGCGCCTTTACGCGCATCTGCTGCGCTTGCCGCTGGCGTACTTCCAGGCGCGCCGGGTGGGCGACTCGGTGGCCCGCGTGCGCGAACTGGAAAACATCCGCGCCTTTCTTACCGGCAATGCCGTGACGGTGCTGCTCGATGTGGTGTTTTCCGTCGTGTTCATCGCCGTCATGTTCTTCTACAGTGTGAAGCTGACGCTGGTCGTGCTGGCGGCGCTGCCTTGCTATTTTCTTCTGTCGCTGGTGCTGACGCCGGTGCTGCGCCGCCGCCTGGATGTCAAGTTCAACCGTGGCGCCGAGAACCAGGCCTTCCTGGTGGAGACCGTCAGCGGCATCGATACCGTCAAGTCGCTGGCGGTCGAGCCGCAGTGGCAGCGGCACTGGGACCGACAGCTTGCCGGCTACGTCGTGGCCGGCCTGTCGGTGGCTAACGTCGCCATGCTGGCCAACACCGGCGTGACGCTGATCAGCCGGCTGGTTGCGCTGGGAGTCCTGTGGGTGGGCGCCACCGAGGTGGTCGCGCAGCGCATGACCGTGGGTGAACTGGTGGCCTTCAACATGCTGTCCGGCCATGTGACGCAACCCGTGATCCGGTTGGCGCAGCTGTGGAACGATTTCCAGCAGACCGGCGTTTCGATGCAGCGTCTGGGCGACATCCTGAACTGCCGTACCGAGGTGGCCGGCGACAAGGCGCAATTGCCGGCGCTGCGCGGTTCCATCGAGCTGGACCGGGTATCGTTTCGCTATCGGCCGGACGCCGCCGATGCGCTGAGCAATGTCAGCCTGCGCATTGCGCCGGGCGAAGTGGTGGGTGTGGTAGGGCGTTCCGGGTCGGGCAAGAGTACGCTGACTCGGCTGATACAGCGCATGTTCGTCGCCGACCGCGGCCGGGTGCTGATCGACGGCCATGACATCGGCATCGTGGACAGCGCTTCGCTGCGGCGCCAGCTGGGCGTTGTGCTGCAGGAAAGCACGCTGTTCAACCGCAGCGTACGCGACAACATTGCGCTGACCCGCCCCGGCGCGAGCATGCACGAAGTGGTGGCGGCGGCGCGGCTGGCGGGAGCGCACGAGTTCATCTGCCAGTTGCCTGAAGGCTACGACACCATGCTGGGCGAGAACGGCGTGGGATTGTCGGGCGGCCAGCGCCAGCGCATCGGCATCGCCCGCGCGCTGATCCATCGCCCGCGCGTGCTGATCCTGGACGAGGCCACCAGCGCGCTGGACTACGAGTCGGAGCACATCATCCAGCGCAATATGCGCGATATCTGCGACGGCCGCACCGTGATCATCATCGCCCACCGGCTCTCCGCCGTGCGCTGTGCCGATCGCATCGTCGTGATGGAGGGCGGCGAGGTGGCCGAGTGCGGCAGCCACGAAACGCTGCTGGCCGCCGGCGGCCTGTACGCGCGCCTGCAGGCGCTGCAGGCAGGGGAGGCGGGATGAGACGCGCACTGCGCGAACTCGCGGTCCGCCATGGCCGGGTGCTGGCGGCCAGCTGGCGTCAGCGCCATCGACGCCCGGCAGGCTGGTTCGATCCGGTGGAGACCGAGTTCCTGCCTTCCGCGTTGTCGCTGCAGGAGCGTCCGATATCGCCCACGGCCCGTTGGCTGGCGCGCATACTGATGGCGCTGGCGGCGGGCGCGCTGGTCTGGTCGGTAGTGGGCAAGACCGAGATCGTCGTGCATGCAGCCGGCAAGGTGGTGCCGGTGGGCCAGAGCAAGATCATCGCGGCGTCCGACACCGGCCGCGTTGCGCGCGTGCTGGTCGCCGACAATAGCCGCGTGGCCGCCGGCGACGTGCTGCTGCGGCTCGACGCGGGCGTGACGGACGCGGAAGAACGCAAATGGCGTGTCCAGGCTGCGCAGGCGCGCCAGGACGAGGCCCGCTCCCGCGCCATGATCCGGGCGCTGGATACCGGGCGCGCGCCGGTATTGGCCGAGCTGCCTGCCGATCCCGGCATGATGGCGGCCCAGTCATATCTGGACAGCCAGTATGCCGACTATCAGGCGCAATTGCGCTCCATCGAGGCGGCAATCGCCGCCTATCGGCGCGAGCTTGGGCTGGTGACGCAGATCGCCCATGCTCATCGTGGCCTGCGGCGCGACGGCGACGTATCGCAGCAGGCCTACCTGGAAAAAGAACAGGCGCGTACGACCCTGGAAGGCCGGTTGCGCCAGAGCGAGGCGCAGCGCGCCGCGCTGCAGACCCAGACGCGACGCCAGGCGTTCGAGACGCTGGTCCTGGCGCGCAAGCTGGCTGCGCAGGCCGAGCAGGAGATCGCGCGCACGAGTGCCCAGCGCAGCCGGTTGGTGCTGACCGCGCCTGTCGATGGCGTCGTGCAGCAGCTGGTTGCGCTGATCGAGGGAACGGCGGTGGCCGCGACCCAGCCCTTGATGATGGTGGTGCCCAGCGGCGCCGGCATTCAGGTGCAGGCTCAACTCGACAGCAAGGACATCGGCTTTGTCAGGGCGGGCGCGTCCGCCAGCGTCAAGGTCGGCGCCTACGACTATACGAAGTACGGCACGCTCGAAGGCACGGTGTTGCATGTGTCTCCGGATACCGTGGTCGACGACCGGCAGCAGCACTCGTACCGCGTGACGATCGCGCTGGCGCAAGCGACCTTGGAGGTGGATGGCCAGCCACAGCGGCTCAAGGAAGGCATGGCGGTGCAGGCCGATATCCGGACCGGCTCGCGGCGCCTCATCGAGTATCTGCTCAGCCCGGTGGCGCGGCATGCCGGCGAAAGCCTGGGGGAGCGCTAGCATGGCCGCAGTGCAGGTCAGGTGGCGTGGTCGGGGCCTGATCCTGGCGTTATGGGCCGGGTTCGCGCTGAGCGTGGGGGACGGGGCGCGGGCGCGCGATGGCCTGGCAACGCCGCCCGCGTTCGAGGGGCAGGCGGCGCCTGCCGTCTCGTGGCCTTGTCCGCCGCCGGCCGATCGGCTCGACGACCTGGCCTTGCTCGAGGCGGTCGACCTGGCGCTGTGCCACAGCCCGGCCTTGCGCCAGGGTTGGGCGCGGATCAAGGCGCGGTCGGCCGAGGTCGGGCTGGCGCGTGCGCCCTATTATCCCAGCGTCGCGTTGAGCGCCGGGCGTTCGGCGCAGCGGCGCAGCACGGGGCTGGGCGAGGACGGGGTTCGCAACAATGTGATGGCGGCAACGCTGGCCTGGCGCCTGTTCGACTCGGGCGCCCGTTCGGCCGCCCTGCGGGCGGCACGGGCGCAACTGGACGAGGCCGCGCAGGCCTACGGCGCGGTGCTGCAGGACAAGCTGGCCGAAGTGGCCGGCGCCTATTACGAGGCGGCCACGGCGCGGCAGGCACTGCGCACTGCGGTGGAAGACACGGAGATCGCCCGGCGTTCGGCCAGCGTCGCGGCACGCCGCGCGCGCGCAGGCCTGGACAGCCACGGCGATGTGCTGCATGCGCAGGCTGCCCTGGAGCGCGCGCGCCTGGCGCAGGCGCAGGCCGAAGGCGCGCAGGCACGCGCGCTGGCGGGCCTGGCGCAGGTCCTGGGCGTCGATCCGGCCACGCCGATCGTCCTGGCGCCGGGGCCGCTGGCGCCGCAACGGATCGAAGATCGGGAGCTGGCCCAATGGCTGCGGGACGCCCGGCAGCGTCATCCCGCGATCAAGGCGGCGCAGGCGGGCCTGGCAGCGGCCACCGCCCAGGTCGATGTGGCGCGGGCCACGGATATGCCGACGGTGGATCTTTCGCTGGGCCATTATCGCAACAGTAGCGAGAACGTCTCGGTGTTCGCCGGTTCGTCGCGCAGCGTGTCCGCCAGTCTGAACCTGCGGATTCCGCTGTTCGACGGATTTGCCCGGAGACATCGGATCCAGGGCGCGCGCGCCGAAGTGCAGCGCCAGGAGGCTCTGCTCGACCAGGCCCGCCTGGCGACCGGCGCGGCCGTGGCGCGCGCCTATGCCGATCTGCGGGCTGCGCGCGCCAGCCATGAGGCCAGCTTGCGCTGGCTGAAGGCCGCGCGGGCTGCCTACGAGTCGGACCTGCGCCGCTACGAGGCGGGGGTGGGCGGCGTTGCGGAGCTGCTGCGCGCGCAATCCGACTGGCTGTTGGCCCGGCAGCGCCACGTGCTGTATGCCGCCCAGCTGCGCACCCGCGCGCTGGCCCTGCTGGCCGCGGCGGGAGAGCTGGGCCGTTCGACGATCAACGGCGATCCGCCTAAGGAGTAACCCTGCAAATCGCCGCGTTATGCAGATTTCGCATAACCGGCCAGGCACCCATCCCTATACTGCCCTGCATTCGGCGCTTCCGATTACGCGGTGATGGTGATGGATCTACGTTGGTTCCAGGATTTTCTGACCCTGGCCGAATGCGGCCAGTTCACGACGGCTGCCGAGCTGCGCCATGTGTCGCAGTCGGCCTTCAGCCGGCGCATCCAGTCGCTGGAGACCTGGGTCGGCACGCCTCTGATCGACCGGGGCTGCTTCCCGACACGCCTGACGGCGGCGGGCGAGCAGTTCCGCTCGGCCGCCGCCGAGATCGTGCGCAAGGTGATCGACGCGCGCGGCGAAGCGGGCGCGACAGCATGGTGTTGCGCGTGGCCATGCCGCATTGCCTGGCGACCTCGCGCTTTCCCGCCTGGTGCGCGCGCTGGCAGCAGGTTGGCGGCGCGGAGTCGCTGCGCCTGCACGTGGGCAATGTGCATGACTCGGTCGAATGGCTGGCCGCCGGCGTGGTGGACCTGCTGGTGTGCTTTCGCCATGCCGTGGAGGACATCCAGCTCGATGCGCAGAGTTATATGCGGGCAGGCGTCGAGGCCGATGTCTTGCGCCTGTATCGCCCGACGGGCACGGCGCTGGACGAGGCCGAGCTGGCGTGCGAGGCGCCGCAGGCGCGCTATCCCTATGTGTCGTATGCGCAGGGCGCCTATTTCCGGCGCCTGATCGAGCTGTCGTGCGGGCCGCTGCTGCAGCGCGCCGTCCTGCAGCGGGTGTGCGAGACCGATTTCGTCGACGGCGCGCGCGACCTGGTGCGCGCCGGCGTGGGGCTGGCGTGGCTGCCCGATTCCAGCGCCCGTGCGGCCGTGGAGCACGGCGAGATCGTCGCGGTGGCGGACCGGCGCTGCGCCATTCCAATGGAAATCTGTATGTACGCGCGACGCCACGGGCCGGCGCAGGAAGCCGTGGAGCGCGTGTTCGACCAGTTCGGGCGCGGCTAGCGCCTGATCGCCGGCGCGGCCGGCATCGCAGTCCATAACAACAGCCCTTATAGGAGACACCACCATGAAACGCCTTCTCAATGCGCTGACGGCAGCGCTGGCCATCGGCGCGGCGGCCGCCGGCCAGGCCCATGCGGCCGACCTCGACGGAACCCTGAAGAAAATCTCCGATACCGGCGTCATCACCATCGGGCACCGCGAGACTTCGATCCCGTTCTCGTACTATGACGCCAACCAGAAGCCGGTGGGCTATTCGATCGACATCTGCACGCGCATCGTCGACGCGGTGAAGACGCGCATCAAGCGCGACGATATCCAGGTCAAGTACCTGCCGGTGACCTCGGCCACGCGCATTCCGCTGATGGGCAACGGCACCATCGACCTGGAGTGCGCCTCGACGTCCAATACGCTGGACCGCCAGAAGCAGGTGGCTTTCTCGGTGACGACCTTCGTGACCGGCAACCGCTTCATCAGCCTGAAATCCGCCAACCTGAAGACCATCGACGACCTCAAGGGCAAGACGGTGGCCTCGACCTCGGGCACGGCCAATATCCGCCAGGCCAATGAGATCAACGAGGCGCGCAGCCTGGGCATGAAGGTGGTGCCGGTCAAGGAGCACGCCGAAGGCTTCCTGATGGTCGAGACCGGCCGCGCCGCCGCATTCATCATGGACGACATCCTGCTCTACGGCCTGGCCGCCAACGCCAAGGAGCCGGACCGCTATCAGGTGTCCGGCGACTCGCTGTCGATCGAACCGTACGCCATCATGCTGCGCCGCGACGATCCCCAGTTCAAGGCCCTGGTCGACGACACCATCAAGTCGCTGTATGCCAGCGGCGATTTCGAGGCCTTGTACAAGCGCTGGTACCAGAGCCCGTTGCCGCCCAAGGGCATCAACCTGAACGTGGCAATGAGCGAGGTGCTCAAGCGCGTGGTCGCCACGCCGACCGACTCGGGCGATCCGGCCGCCTACAAGTAAGAAGAAGCAAGGCCGCCATGCCGGCGCGGCGCCGGCCCCGCGAGGGCCGGCGGCCGCATGCGGCCTGAATACAGAGAATCACCATGGGATATCAATGGAACTGGGGCGTGCTGTTCGCCCTTTCCCCGGATGGCGGGCAGACCTATCTGCAGACGCTGCTCGATGGCCTGGCGGTCACGGTGCAGACCGCCGCGCTGGCCTGGGCGCTGGCGCTGGGCCTGGGCATCGCCGTCGGCGTGGCGCGCACCCTGCCGTACTCGCTCGTCAAGCGGCTGGCGGCCGTCTACGTGGAGGTGTTTCGCAACATCCCGCTGATTGTCCAGATGTTCCTCTGGTATTTCGTGCTGCCCGAGCTGTTGCCCAAGGCGTTGGGCGACTGGATCAAGCAGCTGCCTGAGGGGTCGTTCTATACGGCGGCGCTGTCCATCGGGGTGTATATGTCGGCGCGCATCGGCGAGCAGTTGCGCGCCGGCATCGAGGCGTTGCCGCCGGGCCAGCGCCAGGCCGGCCTGGCGCTGGGCCTGACCCTGCCGCAGCTGTACCGCCATGTGCTGCTGCCCAATGCCTTGCGCATGGTGCTGCCGACCATGACGTCCGATTGCCTGAACACCATCAAGAATACCTCGGTGGCGCTGACCATCGGCCTGGCCGACCTGACCGCGCAGGCGCATGCCATGCAGGAGTACTCGTTCCAGGTTTTCGAGGCCTTCCTGACCGCGACCGTGGCCTACCTGGCGCTGAACCTGATCGTGATCGTGGCGATGCGCGCGCTGGAGCGCTGGGTGAGCATCCCCGGGCAGTCGCCGCGCCGCGCGCAGGCGGCCAAGGGGGGAAGGGCATGAGCAGCTTCGACTATCAGGCCATCATCGACGCGTTGCCGTACCTGTTTCTCACCGGCTTGCGCTTCAGCCTGCTGCTGACCCTGTCTTCGGCGGCCGGCGGGGTGGTGCTGGGCGCGCTGCTGGCCATCGCGCGCCTGTACGGCCGGCGCTGGGTGGCGTGGCTGGCCGCCATCTACGTGAACCTGTTCCGCTCGCTGCCGCTGGTGCTGGTGATTTTCCTGATCTATTTCATCCTGCCCTATCTGCTGCAGTGGATCACCCAGGCCGAGCGGCCCATCGTGCTGGGCGCCACCGGTTCGGCCTTCGTGACCTTCATCCTGTTCGAGGCCGCGTACTTCTCGGAGATCATCCGCGCCGGTATCGGCAGCGTGGGGCCGGGCCAGTACGCCGCCGGCAGCGCCCTGGGCCTGACGCACGGCCAGGTGCTGCGCAAGGTGATCCTACCGCAGGCCGTGCGCAATATGCTGCCGGTGCTGCTGACCCAGGTGATCGTCATTTTCCAGGAAACGGCGCTGGTGTACGTGCTGTCGCTGCCCGACTTCCTGGGCGCGGCCACCAAGATCGCGCAGCGCGACAACCGCCTGGTCGAGATGTACGTGCTGGTGGCTGTGGTGTTCTTCGTGCTTTCCTTTACCGCCTCGCGCGGGGTGCGCGCCCTGCGCGCGCGCCTGGGCGCCTGAGGACGGGCGTATCCAGATGGAGTGGTTGTCCATGATAGAAATCGAACGGCTCGGCAAGTGCTACGGCGATCTGCCGGTGCTCAAGGATTGCTCGCTCGCCGTGGCGCGCGGCGAGGTGGTGGTGGTGTGCGGCCCGTCCGGCTCGGGCAAGTCGACGCTGATCAAGTGCGTCAATCGGCTCGAACCGTTCGAGTCCGGCCGCATCGTGGTCGATGGCACCGATGTGGGCGCGCCGGGCACCGACCTGCCAGCGCTGCGTGCGCGCGTGGGCATGGTGTTCCAGCATTTCGAGCTGTTTCCGCACCTGAGCGTATTGGAGAACGTCTGCCTGGGCCAGATGAGCGTGCTGGGACGCAGCCGCGCCCAGGCGCGGGCCAAGGCGGATGCGCTGCTCGAGCGCGTGGGGGTGGCCGCGCACCGCGACAAGCATCCCGGGCAATTGTCCGGCGGCCAGCAGCAGCGCGTGGCGATCGCGCGCGCCCTGGCGATGGACCCGGTGGTCATGCTGTTCGACGAGCCGACCTCCGCGCTCGACCCGGAAATGATCGGCGAAGTGCTCGATGTCATGACCGGCCTGGCGCGCGACGGCATGACCATGATGGTGGTCACCCACGAAATGGGATTCGCGCGCCGGGTGGCCGACCGCATCGTCTTCATGGAAGCCGGCGAGATCATCGACGACGTTGCGTCGGCCGAGTTCTTCGGCAGCGCCGCGTCGCCGCGTTCGCGCGAATTCCTCTCGCGCATCATCAGCCATTAACCGTTATCCAATACTCAGGCGGTAGCCGCATGTCTTCCCTTTTCTACATCAACGGCAGTTTCGTGCCTGCCGAGCAGGCGCGCGTCCCGGCCATGGACCGGGGGTTCCTGTTCGGCGACGGCGTCTACGAGGTCATGGCGGTCATCGATGGCATGCTGCTCGAGTTCGAGCGGCATGCCGCCCGTCTGGCGCGCAGCCTGGGCGAGATCGGGATCGCCAACCCGCTGCCGCGCGAGCGCCTGCTGGCCGTATGCCGCGAGCTGGTCAGCCGCGCCGGACTGCGCGAAGGGTCGGTCTACGTGCAGGTGACGCGCGGCGCCGACGCCAGGCGCGATTTCGCGTTTCCGTCCGGCGTCGAACCGACCGTCATGCTGTTCACCAGCGAGAAAGACCTGCGGGTCAATCCGCTGGCGCAAAGCGGCGTGCAGGTGGCCACCGTGCCCGACCTGCGCTGGCAGCGCCGCGACATCAAGAGCGTGTCGCTGCTGGCCCAGGTGCTGGCCAAGCAGGCCGCGCAGGCGCGCGGCGCCTTCGAGGCGGTGATGGTGGACGCGCAGGGCGTGGTGACCGAAGGCTCGTCGTCGAGCGTGCTGCTGGTCAACGCGGCCGGCGCGATCGTGGTGCGTCCGCTGTCGCAGGACATCCTGCCCGGCTGTACGCGCGCGGCCGTGCTGGAGCTGGCGCGCGAGCGCGACATGGCGATGGTCGAGCGCCCGTTCACGCTGGACGAATGCCGCCAGGCGCGCGAAGTCATCCTGACTTCGGCGCTGCACTTCGTGCTGCCGGTCATCGCCGTCGACGGCGAGCCGGTGGCCGACGGACGGCCGGGGCCGGTGTGCGCTGCGCTGCGCGAGCTGTACCTGCGCCACACCCTGGCCACGGCGCTCTGAGCGCGCGTTACGGTTCGCGCTGCGGCGGCTTGAGCGGATCGAAGTCCTGCCAGCGGTTGTCGCGCCACACGCCTTCGGCGTGTTCCACGTCATGGCCGTTGGCCGCGCGCAGCACCTGGCAGGCCAGGGTCTCGCGCGTGGGGTCGGTGTGCAGCGCCAGCAGCAGGCCGGCTGGCCGCACTTCGGGGTGATCCACGGGGGCGGCCTCGCCGCGCTTGCGCGCCAGGTGTCCGGTGATCCACAGCGCGCCGAACAGCGAGCCGATATAGGCGCCCACGCCGGCGGCCGCCAGCATGGCGATGGTCGATTCGTTCAGGCCGGCGACGATGAAGCCGCCGGCAATCGCGAAGGCCAGGCCGAACAGGGCGGCGCCGAGAATGGCGCCCATGTCGGCCCTGCCGGAGTCGGGGTCGGAGCGCCGGTCTCCGCCGTAGGCATAGCGGCTGTGCTCGCCGGCGCTGTTGACGTAGAAGACGTGGACGTCCTGTTTGGTGAAGCCCTCGGAGAACAGCCGCTGGGCGGCGTTTTCGACGTCGGGAAACGTGTCGAAGCGGGCGGCGACGATCAGTGACATGGCAATCTCCTTGCGCCCGCGCGCGCGGGCAGATTGACATGCCTTGATCGTAGCGCCAGCGCCCGGCGGGCGCCAGCGCCGTGGCCGGTCAGTTGATGCGCGGCAGATTGGCGTCGCGGATCATGCGGCCCATTTCTTCGTGGCCCTGCTTCAGCAGCTCGGCGTACTCGGAGCCCTTGAGCGAGGCGGGATCCACCCCCAGTTTCTCGAACGAATCGCGCGTGACGGGATCGGCCACCGCCGCCAGGGCCGCCTGCTGCAGCTTGGCCAGCACGTCGGCCGGCGTGCCGCGCGGCGTGGCCAGGCCGATCCAGGAATCGATCTGCACCGGCCAGCCGCTTTCCTTGATGGTCGGCACCTCGGGCAGCTCGGGCCAGCGCATCGGGCTGGCCGAGGCGATCATGCGCAGCTTGCCGTCGCGGATGTGCGGCAGCACGTCGGAGGGGTTCTGCACGATCACGTCGACCTGCCCGCCCAGCAGCGCGGTCACGGTTTCGCTGCCGGACTTGTACGACACCTGCTCGAACTTGCCGCCGGTCAGGCGGCCCAGTTCCAGCAGCGCCAGGTTGTTGGGCGAGGACGGCGCGCCGAAGAACACGCCGTTGGTTTTCTTCGCGGCCTCGACCAGGTCCTGCAGCGTCTTGTACGGCGAGTCGGCGCGTACGGTGATGCCGTAGCGGTAGCGGCCCACGCCGGCGACGAAATCGAAGTCGTCCATGGTGTAGGGCAGTTTCATCAGGTGCGGCATGATGGCCTGCGTGGAGTAGGTGACCACGCCGACCGTGTAGCCGTCGGGAGCCTGGCGGGCGACATAGCCGGGGCCGATGGTGTCCAGCGCCCCGGGCTTGTTCTCGACGATCACCGGCTTGCCCAGCGGCTTTTCCATGCCCTTGGCCAGGGCGCGCGAGGCCACGTCGGTATTGCCGCCCGCGCCGTAGTTCACCACCAGGCGCACTTCGTTCTTCGGGAAATCGGTCGCGGCCGCGCCGGCGGCCAGGCCCAGGCTGGCCAGGGTGGCGGCCAGGTACTTGCTTATGCTTTTCATTGCTCCTCCTAGGGAAGTCCGTGTCGTGTTGGCTTGAACATGCCTCAGGGCATGTAGAAGCCGCCGTTGATGTCGATGATGGCGCCGTTGACGAAGCCGGCGTCCGGGCTGCACAGGAAGGCGATCGACGCGCCGACCTCCTCGGGCGTGCCCAGGCGGCGCACCGGGATCTGCTCCGCGTAGCGCTGGTTCACCTCGGGGCCGGCCTGCTGCGCCATTTCGGTCAGGATGCGGCCGGGCGCCACGCAGTTGGCGGTGATGCCGTAGGGGCCCATCTCCGAGGCGATGGCGCGGGTCAGGCCGATGACCCCCGCCTTGGAAGCCATGTAGCTGGGGCCCGCCACGATGGATCGGGCGCGCCCGGCCAGCGAGGCGACGTTGACGATGCGGCCGTAGCCCTGGTCGCGCATGGCCGGCAGGAACAGCTGGCACAGGCGCATTACGCAGGTCAGGTTGATGCCCAATACCTGCGCCCATTCCTCCTCGCTGACTTCGAGGATGCCCGACGAGCGGCCGTCGGGACGCTTGGGCGAGACGCCGGCATTGTTGACCAGGATGGACACCGGACCCAGCTCGGCCTCGATGCGCGTCTTCAGCGCCTGCAGGGCGGGCATGTCCTGTACGTCGGCGCTGGCGGCGGTGACGCGGTCGTGCTGCGCGCCGAACAGCGCCTGCGTATCGATGGCGCCGCGATCGATGGTCACGACATGGTTGCCCGCGGCGAGCAGGGCGCGCGCGCTGGCCAGGCCGATGCCGCGGCCGGCGCCGGTGACGACGGCGATGCGGGGCGCGCTCATGCCTGCACCCCGGCGTCGGGCGTGAAGAAGGTGATGGGCGGGAAGGCGTTTTCGTCGCAGATGACTTCGATCAGCGCCGAGCCCGAGGCGGCGCGGGCCTGCGCCAGCGCGTCGGCCAGCTGGGCCGGGTCCTCGACGCGGATGCCGGTGCAGCCGCAGGCGCGCGCGATGGCGGTGTGGTCCACCGGCGCGAAGGCCACGGCCGAGGTATGGGCGCCGAACTTGACGTTCTCGGCGTGCTTCTGGAAGCCCAGGATGCCGTTGTTGATGACGATGAGCGTGACTTTCACGCCCATGCGCGCGGCGGTCTCCAGTTCGGACCAGACGTGGCCGAAGCCGCCGTCGCCCACCAGGGCGTAGACCTCGGCCGCTGGATTGGCCAGCTTGGCGCCCATGGCCATGGGAAAGCCCCAGCCCAGCCCGGCCAGGCCGCGCGGGGTCAGAAAGCGCATGCCCGGGCGCAGCGCCGTCAGGAAGTGCGTGATCCAGATCGACGAATAGCTGGCGTCGGCCACGACGATGGACTGCTCGTCGAGCTGTTGCTGCAGTTCGTGCATGATGCGTTCGGGCCGGATCGGCGAGGCGTCCGACAGGCGCACCGCCGCCGAGTCTTCCAGATGCTTTTCGTGGCCCAGCGCGATGGCCTGCTCGACGCCGGCGCGGGCCTGGCGGCGCGCGGCCAGGTCCTGGCCGGCCAGGGCGGCGGTCAGGGCTTCCAGCGTCAGGCGCGCGTCGCCGACCAGGCGCAGCGCTTCGTAGTTGCGGCCCACTTCCAGGCCATCCACGTCGATGTGGATGTACTGGGCATTTTTCGGATAGAGCTGCCAGGAGTCGGTGCCGTTCTGGTTGGTGCGGTTGCCCACCAGCAGCACCACGTCGGCCTCGGCGATCAGGCGGCGCTGGAAGCGCGTGGGGCCGTTGGGGCCCATGTTGCTGCCGACCACGCCGATCGACAGCGGGTGGCGCTCGTCGACCGCGCCTTTGCCCATGACCGTGGTGGCGACCGGCAGGTGGGCGGTTTCCTGCAGCGCCGCCATGGCGGCGCTGGCGTCGGAGATGTGCACCCCGCCGCCGGCGACGACGACCGGGCGCTGCGCCTGCGCCAGCAGGCTGGCGGCGCGGGCGATGGCCTGCGGCGCGGCGACGCTGCGGTCCAGCGGGAAGTGGCCCAGCGAATTGTTGCGCGGCAGGGCCGGCGCGGCAGGGCCGGCGCGGGAGCGGCGGCGGCCAGCAGGTCGGCCGGCAGCAGCAGGGCGACCGGGCCGGGGCGGCCGCTGCAGGCGGCGGCGAAGGCCTGGTCGACGTAGTCTTCGATGCGCGAGGCTTCGGTGACGCGGCGCACCCATTTGGTGACCGGCTGGAACAGCGCGATGTGGTCGAGTTCCTGGAAGGCGTTGCGGTCGGTCTGGTCGCGGTTGACGTCCTGCACCAGCGCGATCACCGGCACCGAGACTTTCATGGCCTCGGCCAGCGGGGCCACCAGCAGGGTGGCGGCCGGGCCGTTCTGGGCGGTCACGATGGCCGGCTTGCCGCTGACGCGGGCGTAGGCGTCGGCCATGTAGCCCCCGGCGTTTTCGGTGCGGTAGGCGACCTGGCGCATGCCGGCTTGTTCGGCCGCCAGATGCAGCAGGCTGGGCAGGCTTTGCCCGAACAGGGTGTCCACGCCGTGGCGCGCCAGCGCACGCACGATTGCGTGGGCCACGGTGCCGTCCAGCGTGAACCCCGGGGCGGAAAGGGGCTTGGGTAGGGTGCTCATGAGGCCTCGTCCTGAATGATGGCCGCGCCGTCGCGGCTATTTAGTAATTTATATTTTATAAAGTATAGCGGGTTGCCGTGGAATATGGCAACATCGGCCAACCGCCCCCTTTTTGCGCCGATTCCACCTTCCATGAACATGCCGCTCGCGCCCATGGCGCGCGAAAACATTGCCGCCGTCATCTATCGCCAGCTCAAGCAGCTGCTGATGATGGGCGAGCTCAAGCCTGGCGAGATCCTCACGCTGCGCATGCTGACCGAACGCCTGGGCGTGAGCCAGACGCCGGTGCGCGAGGCCTTGCTGCAACTGGTGTCCGAGCGCGCGCTGGCCATGTCGCGCGGCAAGTCCGTCAGCGTGCCGGCGCCCACGCGCGAGAAGCTGCAGGAGCTGCGCGATATCCGCCTGACGCTGGAAGTGCTGGCCACCGAACGGGCCACGCCGCGCATTTCGGATGCCGAGATCAAGACGCTGGAGCGCCTGCACCGCGAAATGGTCCGCTACAAGAACAGCGAGCAGCGCGAGGGTGTGCTCAAGACCAACTACGAGTTCCACTTCACGCTGTACAACGCGTCCGGCATGCCGGACCTGGTGGCCATTATCGAGGGGCTGTGGGCGCAGACCGGCCCTTCGCTGACCTACCTGTACCAGAAGCCGTTTGCCCATCTGTACGACGCGCATCCGCATCTGCCGCTGATCGAGGCGCTGCGCCGGCACGATGTGGAAGCGGCCGTCGCGGCGATCCGCCGCGACGTGGCGGGCTACGGCGCCGCCCTGATGGAGCGCCTGCCCGCCGAAGCCGGCCAGCCGGCCGGCGGCTAGGCGCGGCCTACAGCTCCAGCACGATGCGCCTGCCCTTGCCGGCGGCGCGCGAGCAGCAGCTCACCATCTTGCCGTTGGCCTCGCGTTCGGCGCGGGTCAGCACCACGTCCCGGTGATCGATCTCGCCGTCGAGCAAGCCCCAGGCGGCGCCGGCCGCCTGTTGTTCCCGCCATGGCAGCGTCATCAACCCGGCCCGATTATTTATCTATACTTACGCGCTTGCGCGCCGCGGCATGCGGATCACCGGCCTCGCTCGAGGCTGGCGTGGCGCGGCATCACATGGCCTGGCGATCGTGCAAGCGCCGGGGTAGTCCTGGAAGAAGCGTCGCCAAGATGTCGTTGCACCCCGTAGTTTGTCTGGACCGGTCCCGGCGGGGCCCCGGTGATTTTCCCCTTCTTTCGATGACTGCCGTCGCCATGCGCCGCGGCGTGTCCTCGCTGCTGGGCGTGGCGGGGACCCTGGCGCTTGCGGCGCCGGCCTGGGCGCAGGCGCGCCAGGATGCTGCCAGCGCCGCCCATCCCACCTGGATGGCCGCCGCCGGCAATTGGCAGGTGCTCGAAGGCGGGCCAGGCGTGGCGCGCGTCAAGCAGCGCACGACCGGCGTGTATGCGGGCAGCGAGCACGCGCTGGGCGCCGGATTGCGCCTGGGCGGCGTGCTGGGCCTGACGCGCAGCACGGCCCGCGTCGACGACCTGCACGCCAAGGGGCACGTGAACAGCTACAGCCTGGCCCTGTATGGCGCCCGTACCGTGGCCGCCGGCGCGGGCGATTTCAACGCCGTGGCGGGCGCGGCCTATACCTGGCACGACATGGACACCAGGCGCCATTTCCACTGGGCCGGCACGTCGCAGCCCCTGACGGCGGATACCCATGGCAGCACCTTCCAGGCCTTCGGCGAACTGGGCTATCGGTGGCGCGCGTCGGCGCGGGTGCAGATCGAGCCGTTCGCGGCGCTGGCCTGGCGTGACGTGCGGACGCGCGCCTTTGTCGAATCCGGCGGCTGGGCGGCGATCAGCGCGGGCCCGAGCCGGCTGACGCAGACCACGACGACCCTGGGCGTGCGCGGCGAGGCCGGCTACATGCTGGGGCCGGCGCCGGGCAAGCTGCGCCTGACCCTGGGCTGGCGCCGCGCTTTCGGCGATGTCGATCCGCAGGCCACGCTGGTGCTCGATGGCGGCAACGCCCTGGCGGCCACCGGTGCGCCCATCGCGCGCGACGCGGTGCTGGCCGGCCTGGGCGCCGAGCTGGCGCTGTCGCGCTCGGCCGCGATCGGGCTGGCCTATATCGGCCAGTATGGCGGCGGCAACCGCGAGCACACGGGTTCGCTCAGCCTGCGCTGGCTGTTCGGGGCCTGAACGGCCCGGCTTCAGGCGCCTGGCGAGGTTTCGTCGTCGTCGAGGTAGATGCGCGCCAGTCCCTGCGCGATGCATTCCTTGATCTGTTCGGTGCGCTTGGAGATATGGCTGCGCAGGTTCTGCTGCGCGGTGCCGATGTCGCCGGCGCGCAACGCGGCGAGGATGGCGGCGTGTTCGGCCTGGGTCTTGTCGCGGCCGATGCGTTCCATGTTGATCCAGCGGATGAAGCGGATGCGTTCGTTGACGTTGTGCAGGATCCGCTGCAGCTCATGGTTGCCGGACATCTCGGCCAGCATGTGGTGGAACGTCTCGTCGAGGCTGACGAGCTCGGTGACCGGCAGGTCGGGCGACTTGGCGCGGCTTTCGGCCAGGAAGGCTTCCAGCGCATCGAGCCGTTGCGGGGTGGCGCGCCCGGCGGCCAGTTGCAGGCATGCCACTTCCAGCACTTCGCGGGTTTCGTACAGGTCGATCATTTCCTTGAGGTTGAGCGGGCGGCGTACATAGCCGCGCCCGGCCTCGGCCAGGAAGCCGTCGCGCGCCAGGAAATGCAGCGCTTCCCTGACCGGGGTGCGGCTGACGCCCAGGCGTTCGGCCAGGGCCACCTCGTTGAGGCGTTCGCCGGGCTTGATTTCATAGGAGATCACCATCTCGCGCAGCTTCTCCAGCACTTGCGAGAAGGCGCGCCGGCCTTTCTCGGCCGGTTCAGTGGTTGTTTTGTACATTGTTGTCGTCATGGGCAGCGGATGCCTGCGCCGGCGCGCATCGCGGTGGCGGACCCGGCCTCGATCAGTGAGGGCAAGCGGATTGTCATTGTAATAACTCCTGGCCGGGCGCCGGACGGGCCGGCGGCGGGCGCCGCGCGGCCCGCCGCTCGAGGGTCAGGGCGTGACCACGACCTTGCCCATGACTTCGCGGTCCTCGATCAGGCGCAGCGCCTCGCCGGCATCCTGCAGGCTCAGCACGCGGTCGATCGGCACCTGCATCTTGCCCGACTGCACCAGGCCGAGCAGGGCGTCCAGGTCTTCGCGCATCCAGCCGTTGGAGCCGCGGATGTTCAGCTCGAAGGTCCAGATGAAGCGCAGGTCGGTCTGCGGATCGTAGCCGGCGGTCGCGCCGCAGGTCAGCAGGCGGCCGCCGCGCCGCAGGCAGCGCATCGACTTGACCCAGGTATTGCCGCCGGTGAAGTTCACCGCCACGTCGACGCCGCCGTCGAACTTGCGGCGATGCGGCTTGCCGTAGAGCTCATAGATCGCCTTGGCGAAATCGGTGTCGGCGTAGTTGATGACGTGGTCGGCGCCCAGTTCGCGCAGCCGCTGCATCTTGGCTTCGCTGCTGGCGCAGGCGATCACCTGCGCGCCGGCGATCTTGGCCAGCATCACGCAACCCACGCCCACGCCGCCGCTGGCGCCCAGCACCAGCACCTTTTCGCCGGCCTGCACCTGGCCGATGGTGTTCATCATCCGATAGGCCGTGCCGAAAGCCACCGGCAGCGCGGCCGCCTGCTCGTAGCTGACGCCGTCCGGAATGCGGATCAGCTGGTGCTCGCGCGCCTTGCACAGTTCGGCCAGGCCGCCGTGCACGGTCTCGCCCATCAGGCCGCCCTCGGCCCGGTTGATCGGGTCGACCAGCACGCGGTCGCCGGCCTTCCAGCCCTGCACGCCCGGGCCGACCTCGACGATTTCGCCGGCCACGTCCAGCCCCATGATGACCGGAAAGTCCAACTTGATGCCTGGCATCCCCCGCCGGGTAAATACATCGTGATAGTTGATCGACGTTGCCTTGACGCGCAGGATCACGTCGCCTTCGCCCGCCTTCGGATCGGGAAATGCGGTGTCGTATTGCAAGACTTCCGGACCGCCGTGACCGTGAATGACAACTGCCTTCATGGATTTTCCTTACTCTGGTTGAGATGGGTGGGTTGCTTGCTCATCGGCGCAGGGCGTGGCCGCCCTGCGTCAAAGGGGGGACGGCCGCGATCAGTTCGGCCGCCAGCAGGGCCGCCGCCTTGCGGTTGACCTTGCCAGTGCTGCTGATCGGCATTTCATCGACGAAGCGCACCGCGCGCGGATGCTGGTAGGCCGGACCGTGGGCCAGCGCATAGTCCTTGACCTCCTGTTCGGACAGCGTCGCGTCGGGGCGCGACACCACCAGCGCGACCGGCTTCATGCCCTTGAGCGGGTCGGCCAGCGGGACGATGCACGCCTGCACGATGGCGGGGTGACGCTCCAGCATCTTCTCGACTTCGCCCGGGTAGATGTTTTCGCCGCCGCACACGAACATGTCGTCGGCGCGGCCGATGAAGTAATGGAAGCCGTGCTCGTTGCGCCGCATCACGTCGCCGGTGATATAGAAACCGTCGTGCGTCATGGCCGCGGCCGTCTGTTCGGGCAGGCCGTGGTAGCCCAGCATCAGCGCCGGCGAGCGGACCTGCAGCACGCCGGTGGCGGCGTCGAGGTCTGCGCCATCGGCCAGCCGCAGCTGCACCGCCGGGTGCGGATAACCGACCGACAGCACGGGTTGCGCCAGTCCTTGCGGATGCGGGCCGAACACCAGCGCGCCGGTCTCGGTCGCGCCGTAGCCGTTGCCGAACGCCGCGCGCGGGAACATGGCGCGCGCGCTGTCGGCGATGCGTTGCGTCAGCGGCTCCGATCCCAGGCGCACCATCGTCACGCTGGCCAGGTCGGCGCCGGCCAGCGCGCCGGTCTCGCGCGCCAGCAGCGCGATCATGGTCGGAATGGCGGTCAGCCAGGTGCAGCGGTAGCGCTCGATCGCGTCCAGGTAGCCGGCCGGCGAGAACTGCGGCATCAGTACCAGCCGGCCCTGGCCCGCCAACGCCAGCTTGATCGTGTTGAGCGCGTTCATGTGATAGAGCGGGGCGGCCACCAGGAAGCAGTGGCCGCCGTAGTCGGTGCTTGCCGTGCGCTGGCGCACCGTCCACAGATAGCCGGCGTGCGATATCTTCACGCCCTTGGGGCGGCCGGTCGAGCCCGAGGTGTAGAGAAACAGCGCCGGCTGGTCGTCGGCGGGCCGTGCCGCCTCGCAAGGGCCGGGGTCGAGGAATCGCGCATAGCCGCCGGCGCCGCCGGCGCCGAATTCGACGCTCGGCAAGGCGACGGTGTAGGCATCGCGACGCGGGCCATCGCAAAAGACCAGCGCGGCGCCGCTGTCGCGCAGGATGAAGTCGATGCTGTCCGGCGGCAGCCGGTAGTTCACCGGCACGGCGATCAGGCCGGCGCGCATGATGCCCAGGTAGGCGGCCAGGAACTCCATGCGGTTGGCCGACAGGATCGCCGCCCGCGCCCCGGCCGGCAGGCCGCGCGCGCGCAGGCCGCGCGCCACGCCGTCGGCCTGCGCATCGAGCTCGGCATAGGTGTATTCGCGTGGCCCGGACTCGCCGCCCAGGTCGATCAGGGCAATGGCGGCGGGATCGCGCGCGGGCGAAAACAGCGCGCCCAGGTTGGCCGTGGCGGCCGTCATGCCTCGCTCCAGGCCGCCAGGCCCGCCACCGCCTGACGCGTGATTTCCTGCGCATGGCGCAGCGTGCCCTCGCGCCATACCTGGTCGTACGGGCAGAACGAATCCAGCAGGTCGGCGCGCAGCATTGCGTAGCGCTCGCTGGCGGGGTCGGCCTTGAATTTCAGCCACAGGTCCAGCCGCAGCAGCCGGCGCATGTGCCAGCCGCGCGTGCCGAACTCGATGACCGCGCCGCACATGGGCACATCGCCCAGCAAGGCCTGCACGCCGTGGAACAGCAGCCCCTGGTAGTTGGGGCGCGCCTTGCCGTGCGGGCGCTGGCCGACGATGCGGTCGCGGCCCCACCAGCGCGCGGCCAGTTCATGCAGGGGGCCGCCTTCCTCGTTGAAGCACAGGAAGAACGGTTCGCCATACCCGCCGATGCCGGTGTGCCAGTCGATCAGGGCCACCTTGCGCGCACCGGCCAGGTGATCGCGCACGATGCGCTCCAGCGTCAGATTGGACCATTCGCGCGCGGTGCCGCCGTAGTTCAGGCCGTCCGGATGCGAATACTGGCCGCGCGCCAGGGTGTCGTACAGGCGGTCTTCGCCGTGGCGGGCCGTGAAATCCTCCATGGCCTGCTGGGCGGCCGCCACCGCGGCGCTGCTCCAGTCCTCGCGCAGCAGCTGCGGATGCAGGATGGCGTAATCCGGGTTGGCGGGGTGCGGCTGGCCGTGGTCGATGAAGTTGCGGTTCAGGTCGACATTGTTCTCGGTGGTGCGGCTCAGGTGCGCGAACCCCCACGGGTTGATGGCGTGCACCATGATGACCGCCACGTCGGGGTCCAGCGACGCCGGGCCGTCGCCCAGCATCCAGCCGATCTGCGCGGCCGAGCCGAAAAACCCCTCCAGCCCGTGGGTGCCGCTGATCGCCAGCAGCCGGCGCGGCGCGTCGGCACGGCCAAAGCGCGCGACATCGGTATGCAGGGGCCGGCCGTCCGGCCCGGTCTGGCCTTCGTGCAGGTACTGCGTCAGGCTTGCGCCGGCCGCGGCCGCCGCGGCGCGGAACTTGTCGCGCGCCCGGTGATAATCGAGCGCATAGCACTGGTGGAATTCCATGGTGTTTTCCTTGCTCCTCATTCCGGCTGTACCGTGGCGGTGGTCGATTGTTCCCAGAACACCAGCTTGCGGTGCAGGAACCGGATCAGGTTGGTGCCGGTCAGGCCGATCGCCACCAGGCTGAACAGGCAGGCGAACATCGTGGCCACATCCATGTTGACCGAGGCGGACTGGATCAGGTAGCCCAGCCCCAGGCTGGACGAAATGAACTCCGACACCACCGCGCCGATCAGGCTCAGCACCACCGAGATCTGCAGCCCGGCGAAGATGTGTCCCGAGGCGGCCGGCAGCTTGACGTGGAAGAACACGTGGCTGCGCGAGGCCTTGAAGGCCTTCATCAGGTCCAGCATGGCGGGATTGGCCTGCCGGATGCCGACCACGGTATTGATGAACATCGGGAAGAAGCTCATCAGCGCCACCATCACCACCTTGGACGCCATGCCGAAGCCGAACCACACCAGCAGCAGCGGCGCGATGGCCACTTTCGGGGTCGATTGCAGGGCAATGATGTACGGGTAGATGAACTGCTCGAAGGTTTCGGATTCGGCCAGCACGGTGCCCACCACCAGCGCCATCCCGCAGCCGATCAGGTAGCCGTACACGGTGCTTTGCAGCGTGAACAGGAAGTGCGGCCAGTATTGGCCTTCGACATAGCCGATCCGCAGCGCGTTCAGCACGGCCTCGGGCGTGGGCAGCAGGTAGTTCGGCACCGAGAAAATCCGGATGCTGGCGAACCACAGGATCACCAGTACCACCCCGGTGATCAGGGGGTACAGGAAGGATTTGACGGACTTGGACATGCGCGCCTCGGCTAATCGAATTGCACCAACTGGTCGAACAGCTCCCGCAGCTCGCCGCACAGGCGGGTGAACTCGGGGTCGGTCAGCGTGGCCAGCGTGCGCGGGCGCGGCAGGTTCACCGTCACCTCGCGGATGATGCGGCCCGGCCGCGCCGACATCACGACGATGCGGTCCGACAGGAACACCGCTTCGGCGATGCTGTGCGTGATGAACAGGGCCGACTTGCGCGTGGCCATCCAGATCCGCTGCAGCTCGATGCTCATGCGGTCGCGCGTCATGGTGTCCAGGGCGGAGAACGGCTCGTCCATCAGCAGCAGCGCCGGATCGTGGATCAGGCCGCGCGCGATGCCCACGCGCTGCTGCATGCCGCCCGACAGCTCGCTGGGGTAGTTGCTGGCGAACTTCTCCAGCCCGACCAGGCGCAGCAGCTCCATCGCCTTGGCGCGCCCGTCGGCCACGTTCATGCCCAGCGCCCGGATGGGCACCAGCACGTTGTCCAGCACCGTCTTCCAGGGCAGCAGCGTGGGCTGCTGGAAAACGATGCCGACGTCGCCGCGCGGCTCGTCGATGGGCGTGCCGTTGAGCAACGCCTTGCCGCCGGAGGGCTTGAGCAGCCCGCTGAACACCTTGATGAGCGTCGACTTGCCGCAGCCGGACGGGCCCAGCACCGATACGAATTCACCCGCGCCCAGCTGCAGCGACAGATTGTCGACGGCCGTGATCGGACCCTTGCTGGTGCGGTAGACCACGCTCAGGTTGCTGGCCGTCAGCAGCGCGGCGCCGTCGCCGGCGCCGGCGACGGCGTCAAGGGTGGCCGCGGCGGCCCGCGACGCCGGCCGCCCGCCCTCGATCATGGATAGGTTCAGGGAAGTCATGTGCGTTCCAGCCTGCGTCTACTTGAGCTGCTTGGCGGCGGACACCACGGCCGCGGCGTCGAAGTCGTTGATGTCCTTGACGAACTGGTTGGTATAGAGCGGCTTGACGTCCACGTCCTTGGTGCTCAACTGGCCTCCCTCGTGCAGGACATCGACATAGTCATGCCAGGATTGCTCGGTGTAGTAGCCCATTTGCTGCGGACCTTGCTCAGGCAGCATGGTGGCCAGGCGCACTTTCAGGATTTGCACCGCGTCGGCAAGTTTCTTCTCTTCCGTGCCGTCGGCCGGCTTGGTGGCCGGATACAGCTTCCAGAAGTTCTGCACGCAGGCCTGCGGATTGGCGTTGCACGCCACGACGCCCTTGGCGGCCGCGCGCGCGAAGGCCACCACCAGTTTGGGCCGCTCGCGCAGCGTGTCCTGGTGGGCGATCCAGCCGCTGGAGAACAGTTCGCGGTAGCTCTGGTCCATCGGCAGGCGGCGCAGGTCGGCGCCCATCTGCTCCATTTGCACGTGGAAGGTGTCGAACAGATTCAGCGCCTGCACCTTGTCGTCGGCCAGCGCGCGAAAGGCCGTCGCGCCCACCCCGACCGGCACGAACTCGTAGTCGCGCTGCAGCTCCAGGCCCAGCTTCTTCATCATCGCCTTGGTGACCGCCAGGTTGCCCCATGACATGGCGCCCACGCCGATCTTCTTGCCCTTGAGATCCGCCAGCGAGCGGGCCGGGCTGTTCTTGGTGACGACCACCTCGAACGGCGACAGGTAGATGCCGTTGTAGAACATCTTCACCGGCAGGGCGTCGCGGCCGGGCTGGCTCGAGATGACCAGGGGATCGGGTGTGATCCAGCCGAAAGTGATGTGTTTCTGCGTGACCTGCGGCAGCATGACCGCCGCGCCCTGGAAGAACGTGGCCTGCACGTCCAGGCCGGCTTCCTTGAAGTAGCCCATGCCAATGGCCATCAGCGTGGGCGCGTTGGACAGGGAAATGTTGGTGCCATAGGCGAAAGTGACTTTCTCCGCCGCGTTGGCCGCGCCGCCCGCGGCGGCCAGGGCCATGGCGGCCGCGCCGGCCAGGATGCCCCGCCGGGCGTGGCGCTTCAAGTGTTCGATACCGATCATGCTGCTGCTCCTGTTGGTGAGTTCGTGCAACGGGTTATATCGGTGCTGCTGGATGGTTCTTGGCTGTATCAGGGTTCCTCGGGCGCGCCTGCAAAGGCCGCCTCGGCGTTGGCGCAGAAAATGACGGCCGCGCCGCCCGCGTCGCGGGCGGCCACGGTCAGTTGCCCGCCGGCGCGGCGGTAGGCAACCTGGTTGTCGTCCAGCACCGCGGCGGTGCGTGACAGATCGTCCACTTCGACGGCCAGCGCCGCCGGAAACGGCAGGGCCGGCGCCGTGCTGCCGGGCAGGCGCGCCGCGAGCGCGGCCTGGTCGACCAGCGCCAGCCTGCCCGAACGCAGCGTGAACCAGGCCTCGCCGCCGCGCCGCTCGGCCGGCACGCCGAGGTAGCGCGCATAGCGCGCCGCCGCGGCGTCCACGTCTTCGACCGCCACGATGGCCGCGGCCAGGGCGCGCGCGCCGTTCGGATGACCCATGTAGCGCGCCTGCCAGAGCAGTTCCGGCGTTTCGTGGCGCAAGGTCAGGATGAGTCCTTCCGGCATGGCCTGGCGCGGCGTGCGCACCTGGCTGAAGCGGGCCAGCCGCGGGCCGTCGGCGGTGTCGATATAGCGTTGCAGCACGCCGGGCTCGGCCGCGAAGCCCGCCTCGCGCAGCGCGGCGATGCGCTGTCCGGGGTCCGGGGTGTCGAACGCCACGATGTGCATGCCGGCATAGCGCGCCAGTCCTTCCGGAATGCCGCGCAGGTCCAGCGCCGGGTCGACCACCGCGACCAGCTCGATATAGCCGTGCCCGAGCATGGCGCAGCGATTGGCGATGCCGGCCTTGACCACCTCGCGCGTGACGGCGTGCGTGCCGGAATGCTGTGACAGCGGCGTCAGCGTGAAGCCCAGCCGCTGGTACATGGCGGCCGCCGCGTCCATGTCGTGCGCGTACAGCCCGACATGGTCCAGGCCGGCCGGCGCCGCGCCCATCGGTTGGTCCGGTTCTGTTCTGGTCATGTGCCCGCCCGTGTCGTGTTCGAGGAAGCGGGCCTCAGCCCATCCACTGGCTGACCGGGGCCGCCGCTTCCTGCAGCGGCTGGACGATGATGTCGACCAGCGCCGGGCCGCCGTACTCGATGGCGGCCTTGAGCACGCCGTCCAGCTCGCGCGGGTCCTCGACGCGCCACGCCTTGACGCCGTAGGCCTCGGCGACGCGGGCATGGTCGGTGCGGTTGAAGTCGACCGAGAAGTAGCGCTTCTGGTAGCCGGCCTTCTGGCTGGCCTTGATCCAGCCGTAGACCGAGTTCGACAGCACGATCATCAGCAGCGGCACCTTGCGGCGCACGATGGTTTCCATTTCGCCCACGGTGAAGCCGAAGCTGCCGTCGCCCATGACCGACACTACCTTGGCGGACGGCCGGCCGATGGCCGCGCCCATGCCCGCAGCCATCGAGAAGCCCAGCGCGGCGTGGGCGCGGTTGGTGATGAAGTGGCGGCCTGGCTTGGAGGCTTCGAAATAGGCGGAGAAATAAGGGCAGGGCGTGCCCGGGTCGGCCACCACCACCGACTCGGCCGGCAGCAGGCGATTGAGCGCATCGACCACGCGCTCGGGCCTGATGGGCGCATCCAGCGAGGCGGCCAGCGGCTGCAGGGCCGCCAATTTGGCGCCCTTCGCCTTGGCCGCCACGGCCTTGCCGTCGACCGCGTCCGTGGGGCGGGCGTCGATGCGCGCGTGCACTTCGCGGTTGAGCGCCTGCAGGGCCAGCAGCGCGTCGCCCACCATCGCCACGTCGGTGCGGTAATTGGCGGCGATCACCATCGGGTCGGAGTCGATGTGCAGGATGGGCACCTCGCGGCTGGGGAAGCGCTAGTGTTCGGTGGACGTGGAGCCGGCGCGGCAGCCGATCAGCAGCACCACGTCGGCATCGGCCAGCACCGCGCGGGTGGCCAGGATGCCGCCGTTGGAGCCCACCACGCCGGCGTTCAGCGGGTGCGTGTCGGCCAGGCTGCCCTGGCCGCTGACGGTGGTGCAGACCGGCGCGTTGAGGGTGACGGCCAGTTCCTCGAGGGCCGCGCAGGCGCCCGAGATGACCACGCCGCCGCCGCACAGGATGACCGGCGCGCGCGCGCCCACCAGGCGGGCGGCGGCCTGCTCGATGGCCGCGGGGTCGGGCGCGAAGCGCATCGCCGGAAAGCGGTCGTGCCCGGGCTGGGCCCACACGTCGGCGGGGTCGACCTCGTGCTTCTGCACGTCGTACGGCAGGCACAGGTGCGCCGTGCCGGGGCGGCCGGTCGTCATGGCGCGGAAGGCCGCGCGCACCGCGCCGGGAATCTGGTCGGCGCGGTCGATGGTGGTGTTCCACTTGGTCAGCGGGTACTTGCCGCGCGAGCCCACCGATACGTCGGAAGTAATCCCCAGCACGGCCACCGACGACTCGTTGGCCTCGACCAGGCCCGGCAGCAGGTAGGTGGCGCCGCCGCCGCTGGGCCCCTCGCACACGCCCACCTTGCCCGTTACCCGCGCGTAGGCGTCGGCCATGTAGGCGGCGCTGCGCTCGTCGCGCGTCAGGATGTGCTCCATGCCGTGGTCCAGCCGTTGCAGCGCGTCGTAGAACGGCAGGCTGGTGTCGCCGCACAGCCCGAAAATGTGCTTGACCCCATTCAGTTGGAGCATGCGCACCATGGCTTCGGCGCCGTTGAGTTGTGTCATGGATCTGTCCTTGGTGAGGGAGGGATGTGTGGGGAAATATCAATGTATACATGACTATATACATCAATGGATATCGGCGCCGCAACGCTTTTGCGGGTTCGCGGCATGAGGGATTTCACGGGTGGCGCGGGCGGCGGACACGCGCCAGCGCCCGCCCCGTCAGGTCAACGGGGCGGGTCGGCGAGGCGGCGGGAAAGGGTCAGGCGCCCGGGTTGTCGGGCGTGTCGGGCTGGCGCAGCGCGATGGCTTGCGGCCGAGGCGGCGCGGCGACGGGCAGCGCCAGGCCCTGGCTGCGGATCGCGTCGTCGATGGCCACCAGGATGGCGTCGCGGCAGTCGGTGCTGTCGGAGAACTGGGGGACCCAGTACTTAATCTTGTAAGTCACGCCTTCGGCGGTGTACGCGGTGGCGCGGACCCGCGGCTTCTGCCCTGGCGCCAGGCTTTCGGCGGGCGAAGTGGACAGCGCCGCGTCGAACAGCAGCTGCTTGCCGTCCGAAATCGAAATATCGTGGCTCAGGACGATTTCCAGCTCGCCCTGGTATTGCTTGCGGGGGGCGCTGTAATTGGTCAGCATCTGCCGCGAGATCTGGCTGTTGGGCAGGATCATGTAGGTGTCGTTGGGCGTCAGGATGCGCGTGGTGCGCCAGCCGATTTCCGTGACGCGGCCCCGTATGGTGGCGTCGAAGCCCACCCAGTCGCCGATTCGGTAGGGGGCCTCCACGCCGATGGCGATGCCCGACAGGACGTCGGCCAGCACGTTGCGGATGGCAAAGCCCAGGATGGCGATGATCAGGCCCGAGCTGGCCAGGATGCCGCCGGCCGACTGGCCCAGGAACACGCCGATGGTGGCCACCGTGGCGATCGCGAACAGCGTGGCCGAGACCAGCTCGCGCAACAGGCGCGGGGTCTTGCGCTTTTTCTTGGCCTTGCGCGTGAGCGCGGCGGCGGCCATGCGCGCCAGCAGCCAGGCGAAGGCGTAGAAGGCGGCCGCCGCGCTGAAACGCCGGAACGACTCGGGGTTCGATCCCGGCAGATAGCGTTGGAACAGGTACGCATGGAACACATACACCACGACCGACAGGCTGCACAGCACGGTCGGCCACAGCAGCCACGCGATTCTTGAACCGGGTATCAAGGCAAATCCTCTTCTTGTGCGATGGGCCGCGCGGGCGCGGCCGGCAATACGCCCGGCTCGACGTCCGGGCGCTGCCGATTGTAGAGCGCCCGGGCCGCCCGCGGGCTAGCCCAGGGTGCCGTCCTCGCCCAGCCGCTCGGCCACGATTTCGCGCAGTATGGCCTCGACCGCCTGGGCGGCCGGCGTGCGCGGCCCCGAGCGCGGCCAGCACAGCGAGAGCGTGCGGCGGATTTCCGGTGTAATGCGCCAGCAGGGCGTCTGCATCCCCGTGGCGGCCAGCACCGAGGCCGGCAGGATGGTACAGGCCAGGCCTTCCTGCGCCGCGCCCAGCAGGCAGGGCAGCGAATCGAGCTCGGCCACCACGTCCAGCGCGATGCCGGCCTGGGCGAACGAGCGCTCGATCAGCAGCCGCAGCCCCTGCGCGCCGCTGGGCAGGGCCAGCGGCAGGCTGCCAAGCGCCTGCAGCGCTACGCTGTCCTGTCCGTCGGGCGCCAGGCTGGCGCCGCACTGTCCGATCAGGTACAGCGTTTCCTGCGCCAGGGGTTCGAGCTCGACGATGCGGCTGTCGGCGTCGCGAAACAGGATGGCGAAGTCGAGCCGCCAGTTGGCCAGCAGCTCGCCGATGTAGCCGCTCATGCTTTCGAACAGCTGCAGGCGGATGTCGGGATGGCGGGCGCGCACCGCGCGCAGCAAGGGCATGGCCACCAGCGCCGCCACGGTGGTGGGCAGGCCGATGGCGACGGTGCCCGACACCATGGCGCCGGCCGTGCGCACCTCGTCGCGGGTGGCTTCGAGCTGCTTGAGAATGGCGCGCGCGTGGCGATACAGCGCCGAGCCGGCGTCGGTGGGCGCCACTCCCTTCGAACTGCGCAGCAACAGGGGCACTTCCAGCTCGGCTTCCAGCGCCGCCAATTGCTGGCTCAGGGCGGGCTGGGCCACGCGCACCTGTTCGGCCGCCTTGGTCAGGCTGCCGCAGTCCACGATGGCAACGAAATAGCGTAGTCCTCGAATGTCCATGGTCTTTGTTCCGGTCGCGCCGTGGCGGGCGATAGGCTTTTCTTATGGCCGTATGCGCAAACCGTATTTCCTTCCCCGGCCGCCCAGCCGGTAGATTGTGGCATCTGAACCAGGAGTATGGCTATGACACTTCCCCTGAGCGGCCTGACCGTCGTCTCGCTCGAACAGGCCATCGCGGCGCCGTTCGCCACCCGCCAGCTGGCCGATCTCGGCGCGCGCGTGATCAAGATCGAGCGCCCGGGAGTGGGCGACTTCGCGCGCGCCTACGACGGCCGCGTCAACGGCCTGTCCTCCCATTTCGTCTGGACCAACCGCTCCAAGGAGAGCCTGACGCTGGACGTCAAGCATCCCGAGGCGGCTCCCGTGCTCGACGCGCTGCTGGCCGGCGCGGACGTGCTGGTGCAGAACCTGGCGCCAGGCGCCAGCGCGCGCCTGGGGCTGGACTACGCCACGCTGGCCGGACGGTATCCGCGCCTGATCGTATGCGACATCTCGGGCTACGGCGACAGCGGCCCGTACCGCGACCGCAAGGCCTACGACCTGCTGGTGCAGAGCGAGGCGGGCTTTCTCAGCGTGACCGGCAGCGCCGACGAGCCGGCCAAGGCCGGCTGTTCGATCTCGGACATCGCGGCCGGCATGTACGCGTATTCGAACATCCTCGCGGCCCTGATCGAGCGCGGCATCACCGGCAAGGGCAAGCGCATCGACCTGTCCATGCTGGAAGCCACCGCCGAATGGATGGGCTTTCCGCTGTACTACAGCTATGACGGCGCGCCGCCGCCGCCGCGCAGCGGCGCGGCCCATGCCACCATTTACCCGTACGGGCCGTTTCCGGCGGGCGACGGCAGGACGGTCATGCTGGGGCTGCAGAACGAGCGCGAGTGGGCCGCGTTCTGCGCCACCGTGCTGCGCCAGCCCGGGCTGGCCACCGATGCGCGCTTTGCCAGCAACGCCTTGCGCAACGAGCATCGCGAGGCGCTGCGCGCGCTGATCGTCGAATGCTTCGCGGCGCTGGATTCCGCCACCCTCATGGAGCGGCTGGACGAGGCCCGGATCGCCAACGCGCGCGTCAACACCATGCACGATCTCTGGCAGCATCCCCAGCTGCGCGCGCGCGAGCGCTGGCGCGACGTCGATACGCCGGCCGGCCCCATACCCGCCCTGCTGCCGCCGGGGCAGGAGGCCGGATCGCGCATGGATCCGATCCCCGCCGTCGGCCAGCACACCGATTCGATACTGGCCGGGCTGGGTTTCGGGGCCGACCGGATCGCCGCGCTGCGCGAGGCGAAAGCCGTATGAGCGCGCCGGCCCAGACCTACCTGTTCGTGCCGGGCAGCCGCCCCGAGCGGATCGCCAAGGCCATCGATGCCGGCCCCGATGCGGTGATCGTCGACCTGGAGGACGCCGTGGCGCCGGCCGACAAGCCGGCCGCGCTCGACAGCCTGCGCGCCGGATGGGACGGCCATGCGGCGCGCGCCCAGGCGCAGCGGGTGACCCTGCTGGTGCGCATCAACGCGGCCGATACGCCCTGGCACGCGGCCGACCTGGCTGCCTGCCAGGCGCTCGGCGTGGCGCACGTGGTGGTCCCCAAGGCGGCCGACGCCGATGCGCTGGCGCGCGTGCGGGCGGCGGTGCCCGGGGCCTTGCTCTATCCGCTGATCGAAAGCGCCGAAGGCTACGCGCATCTGCCGGCCGTGGCGGGCGCCGAGGGCGTGGCGCGCCTGATGTTCGGGTCGGTGGACTTGATGCTGGATCTGGGCATCGGCGAGGACGACCAGCCCCTGCATTACTTCCGCAGCCGCCTGGTGCTGGCCTCGCGGCTGGCCGGACTGCCCGCGCCGATCGATGGCGTCTGCGTGGACCTGCGCGACCCCGAGGCGCTTGCCGCGCAAGTACTGCGCGCGCGGCAATTCGGTTTCGGCGCGAAGCTGCTGATCCATCCCGGCCAGATCGCGCCGGTGCGGCGCGGCTTCGCGCCGTCCGAGGCGCAGCGGGCCTGGGCGCGGCGCGTGGTGGACGCGGCGGCCGCGGCCGACGGGGCCGCGGTGGCGGTCGATGGCAAGATGGTGGACCGCCCCGTCCTCATGCAGGCGCAGGCGATCCTGGCCTGTCCGCCGCCCGCTTGAAGCGGCGGCGGCTCAGTGCGAGTCCGAGCGGTGCATCCAGAACGTGAAGCGGAACTTGTGCGCCGAATAGGTGTTGACGGTAATCAGGAAGGGCGTGTTGGCGCGGTCCACGTACAGCCGGGTGATTTCCAGGCCCGGGGTGCCGGGCGCCACGCCCAGCCGGCTTGCCATCTCGCCTTCGATGGCGGTGGCGCCGATGCTCTGCTTGATGTCGGCCACCGCGATGCCGGCCTCGTTCTCGATGATGCGGCACAGCAGGCCCGAACCGTTCGGGATCTTGCCGACGATGCGCTGCCCCACGTCGGGCAGCATATAGGCGTCGTTCCAGCATAGCGGCGTATGGGCCGCGTCCTTCTCGACGCGCAGCATGCGCACGCGCAGCCAGGTCGTGCCGGGCTTGCATTCGAGCGCCTGGGCCAGCGCCTCGTCGGCCACCACCGGGCTGACCTCCAGGATCTGGCGTTCGGTGTGGCTGGCGTAATTGACCAGATCCTCGATGGTGTGGACCGACTTGGTGTACTGGTTGTTGGTGGTGCGCGAACACACTACCGTGCCGGAGCGGCGTTTGCGCGTCACCAGGCCCAGCCCTTCGACGATATCGAGCGCGGCGCGCACCGTGCTGCGGCTGCTCTGGAATTGGGCGGCCAGCGCCAGTTCGTTGGGAAGCTGGTCGCCGATTTCGTATTGGCCCTCGGTGATGCGTTTGACCAGGGTATTGGCGAGTTCTGTATAGCGCAAAGCGGGTTCCGGGAAGGCTGGGGCAGGCGGGCCGGGCCGCGGGCGCCAACCGCCCCGGGCCGTCACCTCAAGCGTTGAGCAGCTGCCTGTATTTTTTTACCTCTTCATCATACATGTCGCGACCATGAGCGTCATTGGTCACCAGCAGCGGGAAATTCTCGATCTCCAGCCGCTGCACGGCTTCGGTCTTGAGGTCTTCGTAGCACACCAGCGTGGCCGACTTGATGCATGAGAACAGCATGGCGGAAATCCCGCCGATGGCCGAGAAGCAGACGGCCACGTTCTCGCGGCACGATTCGCGGATGGCCGGGCCGCGGTTGCCCTTGCCGATGGCCGCCTTGACCCCGTGGTCGAACAGGACCGTGGCGTATGGGTCCATGCGGTAGGCCGAGGTCGGCGCCACCACGCCGATGACGTGGCCGGGCTTGGCCGGGCCCGGGCCGCCGTAGAACACCACATGGCCGGTCAGGTCCACCGGCAGCGGCTCGCCGCGCGCCAGGGTATCGATGAAGCGCTTGTGCGCGGCGTCGCGCGCCATATAGATGACGCCGGACAGAAAGACCTCGTCGCCCGCCTGCAGCTGGCGGATCGCGTCGTCGGTGAGCGGCGTGTCGAGATAGTGCGTCGTCATGGGTTCTCCTCAGATCACCGCCGTCTGGCGACGGCCGGCGTGGCACTGGATGTTGACCGCCACCGGCAGCGCCGTGATGTGGCAGGCGTAGGTTTCGACCGCCACCCACAGGGCCGTCGTCATGCCGCCGTATCCCTGCGGGCCGATGCCCGTCTTGTTGATGGCTTCCAGCAGCTCGGTTTCGAGCTGGGCGATGTGCGGCTCGGGATGGTGCTGGCCGATGTCGCGCAGGATGGCCTGCTTGGCGATCGCCGTGACCTTGTCGAAGCTGCCGCCTATGCCCACGCCCACGGTCAAGGGCGGGCAGGCGGCGCCGCCGGCCGCCTCGATGGCCGCCAGCACGAACTGCTTCACGCCCGCCACGCCCTCGCCGGGCAGCAGGAACTTCATCGTGCTCCAGTTTTCGCTGCCGCCGCCCTTGGGCACCACCGTGAAGCGGATATCGGCGCCGGGCACGATCTCGGTGTGCACCACCGCCGGCGTATTGTCATTGCTGTTGACGCGCAGCAAGGGGTCGCTGACCACCGACTTGCGCATGAATCCCTCGGCGTAGCCCTTGCGCACGCCGGCCTGCACGGCCTGTCCGTAATCGCCGCCCACGATGTGCACATCCTGGCCCACGTCGGCATAGACGATCGTCAGGCCCGTGTCGTGGCAATACGAAACCTGGTTTTCGCGCGCGATCCGGTCGTTGTCGATCAGCTTGAGCAGCACCGACTTGCCCAGCGGCGACACCTCCCGCTCGGCGGCCTGGTGGAAGCTGCGGACCAGGTCGTCCGGCAGCAGGTGGCAGGCGTCGATGCACAGGCGAGCGACGGTATCGGTAATTTCGTTGACGTGAATCTCACGCATTTTGCACCCTTGCTTCTTGAAAATGGTTCAGCCGGGCGCCGCGCCGGCCAGGCCGGCGGCGGCGCTCAATACCCTTCTACCGCGACGTGGGCGTCCTCCACGATTCCTTTCCAGCGCGCTACCTGGTCATGCAGGTAGGCGTTGAACTGTTCCGGCGTGCGGGCCTGCGGCGGGGTCAGCGCCTGCGCCCGCATTTTTTCCACGAACTCGGGCGTGCGCACGGCCTGCAGCAATTCCTTGTTGAGCGTGTCCACGACTTCCTGGGGCGTGCCCTGGGGTGCCACCAGGCCGAAGAAAGCCACCGTCGACAGGTTCTGGAACCCCGCCTCGGCCAGGGTGGGCACGTCGGGCAGGTAGGCCGAGCGCTGGTCGTCCACCACGGCCAGCGCCTTCAGCTGGCCCGCCTGGATGTTGCCGTAGATCGCCGGCAGCGAATCGGAGGTGGCCGCCAGCATGCCGCTCATCACCTTCAGCTTGGATTCCGCGCTGCCCTTGAACGGCGCATGCGTCATCGGGAAGTCCAGCTTCTGCTTGAGCAATTCCATGGTCAGGTGCTGGGTCGAGCCCAGGCCGGCCGAACCGTAGAACAGCTCCCCGGCCTTGGCCGCCTGCACCAGGCCGGCCAGCGAGGTCACGCCCAGGTCGTTGGACACGGCGATGATCTGCGGCGTGGATGCCAGCTCGGCTACCGCGGTGAAGTCGCGCACCGGGTCGTAGTGCGTGGTCTTGGGATAGAGCGCCGGGGCAATCGCGTAAGGCCCCGTGCTGGTCAGCAGCAGCGTATGGCCGTCCGCCTTGGCCTTGGCCACGAACGCGGTGCCGATGCGTCCGCCGCCGCCCGGCTTGTTCTCGACGATGAAGGCCTGGCCGAGCCGGCTGGCCAGCTCCTTGCCGACGAGGCGGGCAATGATGTCGCCGGTCTGGCCGGCGGCAAACGGCACGACGATGGTGACGGCGGAGCCGGGATACGCGGCGTGCGCAGCCCCGCCCGTACAGAGCGCGGCGGTGACGGCCACGGCGGCCAGGGCTTGCTTGAACATGGTTGTCTCCGACAGGGTTGTTATTTGGTGCGGACTATTTAATGGTACGTACCATTGTGTCGGGGATTCTAGGCAGGCAAGCGCGCAGCGGTCAAGAAAAAAGTGATCGGGGGGGGCGGAACGAACTGACCCCGCAGGAGGGGCCTGTCCCGGCGGGGACAGGCCCCCTGGAGTCTGCGTGCGCCAGTCCCCATGCGGGGACAGGCACACCGTGCCTCGGGACGGGGAATCCCGGGCACGATCAGCCTGGTTGCTTAGTGTTTTGCGACGTTGGCCGGCGAGCCGGCGGACCAGCGCTGGTAGTCGCGGGCGACCGTCTTGGCGTAGCTGGCGCCGTCCTCGTACCGCACGGCCTGGCCGTATTTCTGCTGGAACGATTCGATCACTTCCGGGTCGGTCAGCACCGTCTTGAGCGCCTGGGCCAGTTTTTCCTGGGCCACGGCCGGAATGCCGGCAGGCGCGGCCAGCGAGAAATAGGACTCCTGCGCATAGTCGACCAGCCCGGTTTCGCGCAGCGCGGGGACATCGGGCAGCGCGCTCCACCGGCCGGGGCCGGACGACACCAGCATGCGCAGCTTGCCGGCCCGCACCTGCGGCAGGGTCGCATTCGCCGAGGCATTGACCACGTCGATCTGGCCGCCGATCAGGGCGGTGACGCTCTCGTTGTCGCCCTTGTAGGGGATGAACTGCCACTGCATGCCCAGGTCGCGGCCCAGGCGGTTCATCACCAGTTCGTTGGTGGTGCCGGCCCCCAGCGTGCCGAACGACAGCTTGCCGGGGTTGGCCTTGCCGTAGTCGACCAGTTCCTTGAAGGTCTTCCACGGCGCGTCGGCGCGCACGAAGATGCCATAGTCGTACGGGCCCACCACGGCGAGGTGGCTGAAGTCCTTCAGGGGGTCGTAGGGCACGGCCTGCTGGTGCGGAATGATGGTCAGGGTCGGGTAGTTGACCGTGCCCAGGGTGTAGCCGTCCGGCTTGGCGCGCGCGATATTCGACACGCCGACGATGCCGCCGGCGCCAGGCTTGTTGACGACCACCACCGATTGTCCGATTTGCTTCTCCAGTCGCATCGCGATGTCGCGCGCGACGGCGTCGGTGGTGCTGCCGGGGGGGAACTGCACAATCATCTGCAAGGGGTTTTCGGGCCACTGCGCGGCGGCGGCAGGGGACGCCACCGCCAGCGTGGCGGCGAGGGCGGCAAGGGTATGGGCCAGGCGTTTCATCATGGTTTTTCCTCAAGGGGCGGCTGCGCTGGCGCAGCACGGGCCGGATTGCGTCAGAACGAAATGTCCCGGCCGATCCGTACATCCAGGGTCTGGTCGCCGAGCGCGATGCGCACGGTGGATTGGGCGGGCTCGCGCGTAATGGCGCCGATGCGCACCGCGTGGCCGCGCAGGCGTTCGGACAGCCGGCGCAGCACGGTGGCGGCCGGACGCGGGTTGTTGCGCCGGTCCACCAGCCCATGGCGGGCGAAGTAGCCACGGTCGATATCCATGAAGGTGTCCAGCGTCATGGGCACATCGGGATAGGCCGCCTTGGCGATGGCCGCCTCGGCCACTCGCGCCGCCTGGGCCTGGTCATCGTCGTTGACCAGGGCGGACTTGCGGTTGGCCAGGTTGATGTGCAGCGCAATGGCGACGCCATGGCTGGCCGCCTGCTCCACGGCCTGCCGCACGGATTCCAGCACCGGCTCGTCGCCGGCGATGCGCACCACCACGCCCGGCGCGGACGCGTCGGCCCGCTGGGGGCGAAAGCGCGCCAGGTGGTCCAGCTCGCCAAGCGCGATGCCGCTGGTCATGTTGTGGTCGTACTGGCCTTGCGAGTGGCTCGACGGCGGCTGCATGACCGGCGCGACGAACAGGCGGATGCCGCGTCGCGCGAACTGGCCGGCGGCGTGCGCGGCGATCGCGCTGTCCGGGCCTATCCATTCATAGCCCTCGAGCGCCGGGCCGAGCGAGGCCAGCCGCTCCAGCAGGTGCGCGTCGGGCACGGCGGTGCCGAATACCAGACAGCGGTGGCCCAGCTCGCCCAGCAGCCTGACCCGCTCGAATGCCTGTTCGTCCGCGATGTCGTGGATCGGCAGGCGCACGCCGCGCATGCCGGCATCCCACAGGTTCAGGATGTAATAGTCGTTGCGTACGCGCTTGCGCACGAAGGCGTCCAGCGGCGGGTTGTAGGGCAGGGCTTCGACGCGGGCCCAATCGTGGCGGAAGTCGGCGGCAACCGTGCCGGCCGCGTGCTCGCGCACGTCGCCTTCCACCTGCAGGGCGATCTCCTCGCCCTGGGCCGGGTCGGTCGAGCCATAGGTGCGCACGAAGCGCGCGATATGGCCGTGTTCGTGGATATCGACCACGAAGAAACCGAATTTGCCCAGGTCGTTGCGGCCCAGCTCTTCGCCCGGCTCGACGCGGAAGAGCTCGGCGTAGTCCTGGCGGAAATTGGTGGACGACGGCAGCGCATAGGACCACATGCCCGCATGGCGGTTCAGGAAGAACGTGTGCACGTGCCCGGCGAACAAGGCCTCCACGCCGGCGCTGGCGGTAAGCTCCAGCAGGCGGCGGCGCGGCCCGTGGTCGATATTGTCGTAATGGTTTTCCTCGTCCGGCGCCGTGACGAACGGCGGGTAGTGCGTGAACAGGAACAGCCGCCGGCCGGCTGCCTTTTCCTCGGCGAGCCGGCTTTGCAGGAACTGCCATTGCGCGTCTTCCTGCGGCAATCCTGAGCCGAGCAGGCAGGCGTTGATAATGATGAAACAGACATTGCCTTCGGTGAAGGCCTGCCACTGCGCGCCGAAGTGTTGCTCGTACTTGCCGCAGCTGTCGGCCGAAATGCAGGCGGCCGGGTTGCCGGGCAGGTGCTTGTCGCCGATATCGTGGTTGCCGGGGGCGATATAGAACGGCGCCTGCAGTCCCCGGTACAGCGTGGTGGCGAAATCCGCAGCGCCGTCATAGTCGGTCGAATGCGGCAGCGGGTGCACCACGTCGCCCACGTGGACGGTGAAGGCCGGCGCGATCCGGTTGATCGCCGCCACCACCACCTCATTGCGGGGGTTGGCCAGATGGTTGGTCTGCCACGGCGAGGTGTTGCCCGCGTTCACGGGGTTCAGGTGCGAATCCGCGACAACCGCGAAGCGCAGCAGGCGGCGGCCGCTGGTGAAGTTGCTCATGTTGATTAAATTCAATATAATGGAATTGATGAATAATTATTTGAGTGTCGTTTTATATTCTGAGCTTGGAGAGGATGTCAATCATGGCTAACCTGCCGTTCGACCTGGTGCCGCGCGCCGAGCTCGAGCACGAACCGCGCTTTGCCTCGACGCTCGCCAACGGGCTGGACATCCTGCGCTGCTTCTCGGCCGCGCAGCCCACCTTGGGCAACAAGGAAATCTCCGAGGCGCTGGGGCTGTCGCGTCCCACCGTGGCGCGCCTGACTTTCACCCTGGTCACATTGGGCTATCTGCGCCGCGACGACGCCAGCAAGCGCTACTCGCTGGCGCCCGGCGTGCTGTCATTGATCTATCCGCTGCTGCTGCAGCTGACCGTGCGGCGCGTGGCCGAGCACGATCTGGCGGCGCTGTCCGAGAAAGCGGGGGGGCCGGTTTCCATCGGTACGCGCGACAGGCTGCAAGTGGTCTACGTGGACACCATCCACGATCGCGGCAATAACGGCGCCAAGCCGGACATCGGCTCGTCGCGCCCCTTGCTGCATACGGCCATGGGCCGCGCGCTGCTCTATACCTTCGATGCCGCCGAACGCGAGCTGCTGATGCCGCTGCTTCTGGAGCAGGAGCCGCAACAGGGCGATGCCGCGCGGGCCGCGCTGGAAGAGGCTTTCGCGCAGATTGCGCGCACGGGATTCTGCACCAGCTATGGCAGCTGGCGGCCGGAGCTGGCCGGCCTGGCGGCGCCGCTGCGCTATCGCGCCGGCGACCTGCCGTTCGCCATCAACCTGACGCTGCCTATCGATGCGGTCAAGGATGGCCGGGCCGAGCAGGAGTTCGGCCCCTACCTGGCGCGGCTGGCGCAAAGCATAGACAGGCGCCTGGGCGTGGACGTGTGACGCCGGGGGCGGGCGCGCAGGGCGCGCGCCCGTTGTCTCAGTGGCAGGCGAAGGCCAGCCGCGGCTCGGTTTTCTCCTGCACCATCTCGGCCGATACGCCCGGCGCCAGTTCGGTGACCACCAGCCCGTCGGCGGTGACATCCATGACGGCCAGGTCGGTAATGATCTGGTGCACCACGCGCTTGCCGGTAAGCGGCAGCGAGCATTGCTCGAGAATCTTCAGGCCGCCGTCGCGGGTGTTGTGTTCCATGAGCACGATCACGCGCCGCACGCCGCCCACCAGGTCCATGGCGCCGCCCATGCCCTTGACCATCTTGCCGGGAATCATCCAGTTGGCCAGGTCGCCGCACGCGCTGACCTGCATGGCGCCGAGTATGGTCAGGTCCATGTGCCCGCCCCGTATCATGGCGAACGACATGGATGACGAGCAGATCGACGCGCCCGGCACCGTCGTGATGGTCTGCTTGGCGGCGTCGATCAGGTCGGCGTCGATTTCGTCCTCATAGGGCGGCGGGCCGATGCCGATCAACCCGTTCTCCGATTGCAGCCAGACCTGCATGCCTTGCGGTACGTACTGCACCACCTTGGTCGGCAGGCCGATGCCCAGGTTGACGTAGTCGCCGTCATGCAGCTCGCGCGCGGCGCGCGCGGCCATTTGTTCGTGTGTCCAAGCCATGTCCGGGTGCTCCTTATTGACCGCGCGTACGGAAACTCTTGCGTTCGATGCGCTTTTCCGGGTTCGGCACCACGATGATGCGGTCCACGAAAATGCCTGGCAGGTGCACCGCGTCGGGGTCCATCTCGCCCGCCTCCACCAGCTCCTCGACTTCGGCGATGGTGACGCCGCCCGCCATCGCGTCCTCGGGGTTGAAGTTGCGCGCGGTGCGCGAGAAGACGAGGTTGCCCGACGTGTCGGCCCGCTGCGCCTTGACCAGCGAGACATCCGCCTTGAGGGCCTGCTCCATGACGTAGGTGTCGCCGCCGAAGTCGCGCGTTTCCTTGTTCTCCTCGACCACGGTGCCGACCCCGGTGCGGGTGAAGAAGGCCGCGATGCCCGCGCCGCCGGCGCGCAGGCGCTCGACCAGCGTGCCCTGCGGATTGAATTCCAGCTCCAGCTCGCCGTTGAGGTACTGGCGCTCGAATTCCTTGTTCTCGCCCACGTACGAGGCGATCATGCGCTTGATCTGGCGCGTCTGCAGCAGCAGCCCCAGGCCGAAATCGTCCACGCCCGCGTTATTGCTGATGCAGGTCAGGTTGGCCACGCCGCTGTCGCGCAGGCCCTCGATAAGCGTGGAAGGAATGCCGCACAGGCCAAAGCCGCCCACGGCGATGGTCTGGCCATCCTTGATTACGCCGCTCAATGCCGCGGCCGCGTCTTCGAAAATCTTGGTCATTTTCCAGCCGAAGTTCCAGGGTTGAATGTCGTCGGTTCGAGGGCTCAATACTATTGAAGCCACCGCGCTGGAACAACGGATCTGGCGCACGCTTATTGTGCATCTGTGCACAGCCGGGGGCGCGCCGCCGGCTGGGCCCGGCGCGCTCAGCTCGGGGGATGGAACAGATCGGGGTGCTGCGCCATCAGCTGGCGGATGAAGTTCCACACCGACTGGTAGCGCTTGATCCGCAGCAGATCCTCGGGCGCGGCGATCCACAGGCTGCGGGTAATGAGCGGCCGGCCGGGAAACACCTCGACCAGGTCGGCCTGGCCGGCATTCGCCACGTACGGCGTGAGCAGCACCAGCCCCATGCCGGCGACCGCCGCCGCCCGCTGCGCCAGCACGCTGGTGGTGGTGAAGCTGCGCCGGGGCTGCGGCACCAGCTCTTCGAGCACGCGATAGCGTTCGCTGACGGACCCGTCATGGATGTAGTCCACGAACTCGTGCTGCGCCACGTCGCTCAGCTGGCGGATGGGCGGGTGGGACTTCTTGTATCCGGCCGAGCAATAGAGGAAGTAATGGATCTGCGCCAGCTTGGCCACCTTGTAGCGCCCCATGGCCGGCGGTTCCAGCGTCACGAGTATCTCGACTTCGCGCGTGACCAGGCTGGGAAACTGGGGCTGCGCCATCAGTTCGACATTCAGCCCGGGGTGCGTCTGGCGCAGCCGCGCCAGGCTGGGCGCCAGCACGTTGATGCCGAACGCCTCGGGGGTTCCGACGCGCACCGTGCCTTCGATGAAGTCCGCCAGCCCGAGGCTTTCCTCGACGGCGGCCAGCAGGACGCTTTCCATCTTCTCGGCGTGCGGGATCAGCGCATTGCCCGCGTCGGTCAGGGAATACCCGCTGCGCCGCCGGTCGAACAGCACCACTTTCAGCTTGGCCTCGAGCCGGTCGATGCGGCGCGAAACCGTGGAGTGCTCGATGCCCAGACGCTCGCCCGCCAATGAGATGGTGCCCAGGCGGGCGACGGTGAGAAAGACCTTGAGGTCATTCCATTCGGGGTACTTGTCCATGCGCCAATTGTGCATCAATGCACAGTAAGGGTGCAATGGTTACCTTTGATATCGCCCATGCGGAACGCACAATGACGGCTCGAAATCGGCCCGTTTGTCGCAGCCTTTCCGACATGCCGGCGCCGCTGCCGCGACCCTGCGTCGTCGTGCCCGCGGGCTTGCCCGGCGGGGCCTCTTCTGGAGTTGGAAGTGACTGGAACCGAGCGCTATCAGAACTATCAGGTGATCGAATTCGACCGTCCCGCGCCGCGCGTGCTGCGCCTGACGCTGAACCGGCCCGAACGCATGAACGCGCTGGATTCGCGCGGCCATGCGGAGCTGGCCGACGTATGGCGCGACATCGATGCGGATCCCGATGTCAGCGCCGTGGTGCTGCGCGGCGCCGGGCGCGCCTTTTCCGCGGGCGGCGATTTCAGCATGCTCGAGGAAATGAACGAGGACTTCAAGGTCCGGGCCCGTGTGTGGCGCGAGGCGCGCGACCTGGTCTACAACATCGTGAACTGTTCCAAGCCCATCGTCTCGGCCATCCGCGGCCCGGCGGTCGGCGCGGGCCTGGTCGCGGCCTTGCTGGCCGATATCTCGGTGGCGGCGAAGTCGGCCCGCATCGTCGACGGCCACACCAAGCTGGGCGTGGCCGCGGGCGACCATGCCGCCATCGTCTGGCCGCTGCTGTGCGGCATGGCCAAGGCCAAGTACCACCTGATGCTGTGCGAGCCGCTCAACGGCGAACAGGCCGAGGCCCTGGGCCTGGTGTCCCTGTGCGTCGAGGACGACGCCCTGGAGGACAAGGCGCTGGAGATCGCGCAACGGCTGGCGGCCGGCGCGCCGGCCGCGTTGCGCTGGACCAAGTACGCCCTGAACAACTGGCTGCGCCAGGCGGGCCCGATCTTCGATACGTCGCTGGCGCTCGAGTTCATGGGCTTTGGCAGTCCGGAGGCGAAGGAGGGCGTCAGCGCCCTGATGGAAAAGCGCGCGCCGGCGTTCGACCAGGACATCGCGATCTAGGGCGCAAACCAATCATGACACCTATCAAGACCGTGGCCTTCATCGGCGTTGGCAACATGGGCGCGCCCATGGCGCGTTGCGCGCGGCGCGCCGGCTTCGAACTCATCGTGTGCGACCGCAACCCGGATGTGCTGGCGGCGTTCGCGCAGGAGGGCGTGCGGGTGACGGCGTCGATATCGGACTGCGCGGCCGCCGACGCGGTCGTGGTGCTGCTGGCCAACGATGCCCAGATCATGGAAACCATGCTCGGCGGGCAGGGCCTGGCCCAGGCCGTGCCCGCGGGACACCGGCCGATCGTCTGCATGATGAGCACCACCTTGCCCGATACGCTGCGCGCGCTCGAGGCGCCGCTGGCGGCCGTGGGCGCGCGCCTGGTCGATGCGCCGGTCAGCGGGGGCATCGTCGGCGCCGAGGCCGGCACGCTCACCATCATGATGGGCGGCGAGACCGCCGATGTCGAGGCGGTGCGGCCGCTGATGCAGGCCATGGGCGAGCGCCTCTTTCATTGCGGCGCGCTGGGTTCGGCCGAAATCGCCAAGGTCATCAACAACATGCTGTGCGTGGCCAATATGTTCCTGACGGCCGAAGCCATCGAACTGGCCGAAAGCCACGGCGTGGCGTTCGAAAGCCTGACGCCCATCCTGTCGGTCAGCACTGGCCTGAACTTCCTTACGGCCGATGCGCCCACCGCGCGCGCGCAATACGGCGCATGGGCGCGCTCCGAGCAGGCCTATGCGGCCATACACCAGATCGTCGGCAAGGACCTGCACCTGGCCCTGAAGCTGGCGCAGCTGGCCAGCCTCGACCTGGGCCTGCTCAAAAGCGTTTCGCAGTACGTGGATGCGGACGATCCGCAAGCCATGGCCCGCTGGATGCGCGGCGGGCGCGCGGCGAGTGCGGCATAGGGCACGCGCCATTGCCCGCCCCGCGGCATGCCGGCCAACCGGCAAGAGCCGGTGCAAACCGGCAACAACATCTACAACAAGGAGATACCATGAAGCAACTCAAACACGCGCTCGCGGCCGCTTCCCTGTCCGCGCTCGTCATGGCGGCGGGCAGTGCCCACGCGCAGGAATCCAAGACCCTCATTCTTGGCGTGTCGGCGCCGATGTCCGGCGCGGCGGCCACCTGGGGGCTGGGCCAGGAGTGGACCGCCAAGCAGGCGGCCAAGGAGATCAACGACGCCGGCGGCGTCAAGATCGGCGGCACTACCTATAAATTCGAAGTGCGCGCCTACGACAACAAGTACAACGCCGCCGAGGGCACCAAGGTGGCGCAGAACATCGTCAATCGCGACAAGTCGCGCTATGTCGTCGGCAGCATCGGCACCGCGCCCATCCTGGCCCTGCAATCGCTGACCGAGCGCAACGGCGTCATCCTGTTCACCTCGGCCTGGGGCAAGACGGTCAAGGGCCCGCAGAAGCCCTACACGCTGACGCAATCCAACACGCCGTTCGAGATCCTCGCGCCGCTCTATGACTACGTGAAGGCCAAGCATCCCGCCATCAAGACCGTGGCCATGCTCAACCCGAACGATGCCACCGGCAAGGAAACCGAACCCGTGGCGCAGAAGGCCTGGGAAAAACTCGGCGTCAAGGTCGTTTCCGTCAATTGGTACGAGCGCGGCACCACGCAATTCCAGCCCATCGCCCAGAAGCTGGCGGCGGTCAAGCCGGATGCGATCGACCTGGGCGTGACGCCGCCGGCCGACGCGGGCGTGGTGTTCCGTGAGCTCAGCGTGCTGGGCTGGAACGGCGTCAAGGTCCAGCCGGTGGGCACCGGCGCGGCGCAGCTGGTCGAGATCGGCGGCAAGGCGGCCGATGGCGTGTACATGGGCTTTTCCGGCGACTACGAAGGCGCGCAGGCTACCGCCAAGCAGCGCGAGCTCAACGAAGGCATGAAGAAGGCCATCGGCGAGTCGCTCAATCCGCTGCAGCTGGCGCCGTACGACTCGGTGTACGCGCTCAAGGCCGGCATGGAGGCCGCCAACAGCATCGAGCCCGCGGACATCGTCAAGGCCCTGCCCACGATTGTCTTCGAGACCTCGTACGGCAAGACCGCGTTCGGCGGCGCGCAAACCTATGGCTCGCCCCAGCAGATGCTGATCCCGATCATGATCACCCAGATCCAGGACGGCAAGCTGGTCGAAGTCGAGCGGGTCGTGCCGCAAGAGCTGCAGCAACGCCTGGCGAAGTCGAACTGAACCGGCGGGGCCGGCACTGGAGGAGGGGGGAGAAGTTGGACGTCTACATGCAATTGACCATGAACAGTCTGCAGATCGCCGCGGCGTACATACTGTTCTCGTTGGGCCTGACGCTGATCTTCGGCGTCATGCGGATCGTGAACTTCGCGCACGGCGAGTTCTTCACCCTGCCTCTGCTGGTCATGGGCGTGCTGGTGCCGCTGCTGGTCGGCGCGCAGCTGCCGCTCATCGTGTCCTATGCGCTGAGCGGCGTGCTGGGCATCGCGGCCACGCTGCTGCTGGGCGGGCTTATCTACAAGTTCGCCCTCAAGCGCTTCCTGCGCGACATGACCGGCTCTTTCGTGGTGTCGGTCGGCCTCTCGCTGCTGCTGCAAGGGGTCTTCCTGGAGACTTTCGGCGGCGTGCCGACCAAGCTGCCCACGCTGGTGGAGGGCACGGTGAACATCCTGGGCGCGTTCGTTACCGTCCAGCGCCTCATCATCACCGGCTGCGCGCTGCTGGTGGCCGTGTTCATGTGCTGGACGATCGTTTCCAGCCGCCTGGGCAAGGCCTTGCGTGCGGTGGCCGAGGACCATGAGGCCGCCATGCTCCAGGGCATTCCCTACCGCCGCATCGCCCTGGCCGGCTTCCTCATCGCGACCGTGCTCGCGGCGATCGCCGCGGTCCTGCTTTCGCCGGTCACGGTATCGAGCCCGATCATCGGCAACGACTACCTCATCCGCGGCTTCATCGCCATCGTGATCGGCGGCCTGGGCAGCATTCCCGGCGCCATCCTGGGCAGCGTCCTGATCGCGGTCATAGAGAGCCTGGGCGGGTATTACTTCGACCCCACCTGGGCCACCATCACGATGTTCGCCCTGACCATGTTTGTACTGCTCGTTCGTCCGAAGGGGATCCTGGGAAATGGCTAAACCGTTCTTCACGCCGGCAGCCGCCGCCATCGTCCTGGTGGCGCTGGCCGGCGGTCTGCTACAGGGCGGCGGCCTCGCCGCCAGCCTGGTGCTGTGGCTGGCGATCAATGTGCTGATCACCGCCAGCTTCCGGTTCGTCACGCTCATCGGCGAACTCAACTTCGCGGTCGCCGGTTTCGTGGGCCTGGGCGCCTATATGGCCGGGGTGGCCGCGGTCCAGCTCGAATGGCCGTTCCTGCTCACCCTGGCGGCCAGCGCCGTGTTCGCCGGCCTGGTGAGCCTGGTGTTCGGATACATCACCCTGCGCGCCAAGGGGGCGTACTTCATGCTGATCAGCTTCGCCTTCACCGAAGTGATCCGCATGATCTACACCAAGACCGAGGCCGTGGGCGGCAGTTCCGGCATGATCGGCATATTCGCGCCGGCCTACCTGGAGGCGTACTACCCCGCCTTTGTCATCGCCGTCGTGCTGGCCTTGCTGTGGGTGTTGTGGCGCCTGGAGAAATCCGATTTCGGCAAAGTGCTGGTGGCCATCCGCAACAACGATGCCATCGTCGAGACCGTGGGGATCAACGTGCACCTGACCAAGGTGCTGTGCCTGGGCGTGTCGTCTTTCGTGGCCGGGATCGCCGGCGCCTTGCTGGCCTATGCCAACAACGTGATCGGCCCGGGCGACTTCGGCTTCCTGCTGGCCGTCTACGCGCTGGCGTACCTGAAGGTGGGCGGCGAGTCGCACATCCTGGGCGCGGTGGTCGGCGCGATCGTGCTGACCCTGCTGGGGCAGTTCGCGCTCAGCTTCGGGCCCTACGAGCATATCTTCTATGGCGCGGCGATTGTCATCTCGGTGCTCCTGATGCCGGGCGGCCTGATCGGCCTGGGCCGGTACTTCAACAGGCGGCCGCCCAAGCTGGGCGCGGCGGCCAAATCGCAAGCGTAGGTGGCGCCATGGATGCTCAAGTTCTACTGAAAGTCGAGGGCATGACGCGCCGCTTCGGCGGGCTGGTGGCCGTCAAGGACCTCAGCTTCGAGGTCCGCGAGGGCGAGATCCTGGGTCTGATCGGGCCCAACGGCGCCGGCAAGAGCACCACGTTCAATGTGGTCAGCGGGTACTACAAGCCGACCAGCGGGCGGCTCGCGTTCAAGGGGCGGGACATCACCGGTCTGGGGCCGGCGCGGATCGCGCGCCAGGGCCTGGTGCGTACCTTCCAGCACGACAGCCTGCTGCGCGAGATGACGGTGTACGACAACATCGTCGTGGGCACCTTTGCGATGCTGCGCCAGCGGCACGAGCGCGACGCGCGGGTACGCGAGACGGCCGCGCTCATGGGGCTGACCGAGGTGCTGGACGAAGTCGCCGGCAACCTGCCGCATGGCCTGCAGCGCCTGGTCAGCATCGCCATCGCCTTCGCGGCGCGTCCCAGCCTGCTGTGCCTGGATGAACCCTTGACCGGCCTGAACCAGACCGAGGCGATGGCAGTGCTGGCGATTTTCCGGCGCATGCGCGAGGAGCACGGCATCTCCATCCTGCTGGTCGAGCACAACATGAAGGCCGTCATGGATATCTGCGACCGCATCGTCGTGCTCGACTACGGCGTATTCCTCGCCACGGGGACGCCGCAGGAAATCCAGACCAATCCGGACGTGATTTCGGCCTACCTGGGGAAACGGCATGAAAAATAACGACCATGCGCTCGACGTGGACGGCCTGTCGGTCAAGTACGGCATCGTGCCGGCAGTCAACGCCGCCAGCTTCGCGGTGCGCAAAGGCAGCATCGCCACGATCGTCGGCTCCAACGGCGCGGGCAAGTCGACCATCATGAAGGCGCTGACCGGCCTGGTCGCGCCCGCCGCCGGCCGCGTGCGGCTCTACGGCGAAGACATCACCGGCCTGGCGCCCGACGCCCTGGTCGAACGCGGCCTGGTGCTGGTGCCGGAAGGCCGCCGCCTGTTCAAGGGCATGACGGTCGGCGAGAACCTCGAGCTGGGCGCCTATCGAGAGAAGGACAAACGCGCCATCCGGCACGGCATCGAGGGCGTGCTGGCGCGCTTTCCGGCGCTCAAGAGCCGCCTGGGCTCGCTGGCCGGCAGCCTGAGCGGCGGCCAGCAGCAGATGGTGGCGGTGGGGCGGGCCTTGATGGCCAAGCCCCGCCTGCTCCTGCTCGACGAACCCACCATCGGGCTGGCGCCGGCCATCGTCGACACCATCGCGCAGATCATCCAGGACATCGCCGCCGAGGGGGTGGACGTGATGCTGGTGGAGCAGAACGCCGAGATGGCCCTGGAGATCGCCACCCATGCCTTCATCCTGGAGCGCGGCGAGATCCAGCTGGAAGGCCCAGCCGCCGAGCTGGCCAGCAGCGAGGCCGTGCGCAAGGCGTACCTGGGAATCTGAACGCCCGCCGGTATCCGGCGGCCTGAATCGTTATCGCGAGGCTTGGACATGAATCGTCTGGAAGGGAAAGTCGTTTTCATCACGGGCGGCGGCGCCGGCATCGGCCGCGCCAGCGCGCTGTTGTTCGCCCGCGAGGGCGCCCGGGTGGTAATCGCCGAGCGCGACGCGGACGCCGGCCGGCAGACCGTCGAACTGATCGCCGGGCAGGGCGGGCCGCGCGCCCTGTTCGTGCCGACCGACGTCACCGAGGCCGACAGCGTCGAGCAGGCGGTTGCGCGCACCGTGGCCGAGTATGGGCGCTTCGACGTGCTCTACAACAACGCCGGCGGCTCCACGGTGCGGGACTCCCGCGTGACCGATACGCCCGTCGAGGAATTCTGGGCCAAGATGAAGCTGGACCTGTTCGGCACCTGGCTGGGCTGCCGTTACGGCATCCAGGCCATGATCGACGCCGGCCACGGCGGGGCGGTGATCAACAGCACGTCGATCTTTGCCCTCATCGGCACCCATGGCAAGGATGCCTACACCGCGGCCAAGGGCGCGGTCAGCGCGTTGACGCGCTCGATGGCGGTCGAGTACGCGCAACATCGGATACGCGTGAACGCCGTGGCGCCCGGCGCCACGGCGACCGAGCGGGTGCTCAAGCTGCTCCAGGAGGATGGCGTCACCTCCAAATCGCTGGACGGCCAGCTGTTCGGCCTGGTGCAGCCCGAGGACATCGCCCACGCGGCGCTGTACCTCGCCAGCGACGAATCGAAGTCGACCACCGGCCATATCCTGGCGGTCGACGGCGGCCTCACCATTTCCTGACCGGCACCGGAGACTGCATGTTTCGCCACATCGTCATGCTCGGCTTCAAGCAGCCGTTGACCACGCAGGATCACGATTACATGGTGCAGGCGTGCGCCGCGATACGGCGCGAGCTGCCCGGCGTGATCGACCTGCGCTTCGTCGCCAACGAGGCCGACCGCGGCCTTGCGTATACCCACGCCTTCGTCGGCGACTTCGTCGACGCCGCCGCGCACGAACACTACCAGCGCGCCGCCATCCATGTTCCGCTCAAGCAGCGGGTCATGGAACTGAGCAGCCACCTGGTCGTGCTCGACTGCCGGCTCTGATTGCCGGCCGCGCATCGCAACAAGGAGAGCAGGCATGGACATGCGGTTGGCGGGCAAATCGGTGCTCATCACCGGCGCCTCGCAAGGCATCGGCGCGGGGCTGGCCCACGCCTTCGCCGGCGAAGGGTGCGCGCTGGTGCTCGTGGCGCGCTCGCACGAGAAGCTGCAGGCATTACGCGCCGAGCTGCTGGCGCGCCACGACGTCGGCATCGAGGTGCAGGCCATGGACCTCACCCGGCTCGACAGCGTCGAGCAACTGGCCGCCTCGTACGGCGCGGTCGATATCCTGGTCAACAACGCCGGCGGCATCCCGGGCGGCGACCTCTGGAGCGTGGACGCGCAGCGCTGGCGCGCCGGCTGGGAACTGAAGGTGATGGGCTATGTCGACGTCACGCGGGCGTTCTACCGGCGCATGCGCGAGCGCGGGCATGGCGTGATCCTGAACAATATCGGCAGCGGCGGCGAGAACTACGATTTCGACTACATCGCCGGCACCGCCGGCAACGCCGCCCTCATGGCCTTCACCCGGGCGCTGGGCGGCAAGAGCCTGCGCGACGGCATCCGCGTCGTGGGCGTGAACCCCGGTCCCGTGGCCACCGCCCGCATCGAGACGCTGATGCGCGGCCGCGCGCGCGAGCTGTACGGCGACGCGGAACGCTACACCGAGCTGCTGGCCAGGCTGCCGCTGGGGCGGGCCGCCAGCGTACAGGAGGTGGCGGACCTGTTCGTCTTCCTGGCTTCGCCGCGTTCGGCCTACACTTCGGGAGTCATCGTCACCATCGACGGCGGTATGACGTCGAACAAATCCATCGCCTGAAAGGGGCTGCAAGGCATGAACCAGGAAGCCGAGAACACCAAGCTGTTTGCGCCGTTGTCCTTGCGCGGCGTCGTATTGCCCAACCGGGTGCTCATTTCGCCCATGAGCCAGTACTCCGCCGTCGACGGCGTGGTGCAGGACTGGCACGGTTATCACGTCGCCGGCATGGCGCGCGGCTACCCGGGCAGCGTCATGCTGGAAGTGGCGGCGGTAACGCGCGATGGGCGCGGCACGCCGGGCGACCTCGGCATCTGGAGCGACGAGCAGATCGCCGGACTGGCCGAGCTGGCGCGCATCATCGAGGCACACGGCGTCGTGCCCGCCATCCAGATCGGCCATGCCGGCCGCAAGGCCAGCATGCAGCGGCCCTGGGAGGGCGGCCGGCCGCTGGCGCTGGACTCGTCCGATGAGGCCTGGCAGGCCGTGGGCGCGTCGGCGCTGCCCATCCAGGATGGCTGGCCGGCGCCCCGGCAACTGGCGCAGCGCGAACTGGCCGGCCTGGTCGACAGCTTCCGCGCGGCCGCGGCGCGGGCCGTGCAAGCCGGCTACCGCTTCGTCGAGGTCCATGCCGCGCATGGCTATCTGCTGCACAGCTTTCTGTCGCCGATCTCCAACCAGCGCGAAGACCTGTACGGCGGTTCGCTCGAGAATCGCATGCGCTTTCCGCTCGAAGTCGTCGCCGCCGTACGGGCGGCGCTGCCGGACGAGGTGCCGCTGTCGGTGCGCATCTCGGCCGTCGACGGCGTCGAGCACGGCTGGCAACTGGCCGACAGCATCGTGTTCGCCCGCGAGCTGAAGGCCCTGGGCGTGGACCTGGTCGACTGCTCGTCCGGCGGCATCCAGGGCTCGGCCACCGCCGGCAAGGGTCCGCAGGCCGTCAAGCGCGGCCCCGGCTTCCAGGTGCCGTTCGCCCACGCCGTCAGGCAGGAGGCCGGCATCGCCACCATCGCCGTGGGCCTGATCGTCGAGCCCGCGCAGGCCGAGGCCATTCTCCGACAGGAGCAGGCCGACCTCATCGCCATCGGGCGCGAAGCCCTGCAGAACCCCAATTGGCCCCTGCACGCGCGCCAGGCGCTGGGCGCCGACCGCGACTACAGCGCCTGGCCGGCGCAGTACGGCTGGTGGCTGCAGCGCCGGCCCAAGGTGGCGTGGGAAGAGGGCAGGTAGCCGATCGGCGATGGCGCTTGCGGCCGGGCCGGTCGCCCTGATCCAGCGTGAGGGATGGCGGACCGGCCTGCGCCAGGCGTGCCGCTGCGATCTCGGAATGTCGCCGCCAGGCTCAGGAAACCTCCTCGCCCGCCTCCTTCGATACCGCACGGCATATCGGCCTGCGCCATCCTGCCAGGGGGGGCTGGCGTTGCGCCGCCGCATATCGTAGGGTTTCGGCCTGTCGCCTCGTTCAATGGAGGGGTTCGGATGACGGTCCTGCTACTCATCGTATTGGTCTTGCTTGCCGCCGGTCTCGCCTGGCGCCAATGGCGCCGCGCCAGCAGAATGCTCTACGGCCTGTCGCTGGTGCTGTTCCTCGCGCTGGGTTGCGGTCCCATCGCCGCATGGCTGCTGGATGGCCTGCAATCGGACTACCAGGCAAAGCCGCCCATCGCATGGGGCCAGCGCAACGCCATCGTGCTGTTGGGCGCCGGCACGGAACAAGCCGCGGGCAGGATCGAGCCCGGCATTTTTTCCTATGCGCGCATCGTCGAGGCCGCGCGGCGCTACCACGATTGCAGGAAGGCAGCGGCACAGTGCAAGCTGATCGCGAGCGGCGGCGACGCCGCGTACCACGGCGACGCCGAAGCCAACGTCTACCGCGATCCGCTGGTCGCGCTGGGCGTGGATGCCGCCGATGTGCTGCCCGAGCCCGGCAGCATGAACACCTGGCAGAACGCCCAGTTCACCAGCGCCGTATTGCGGCGCTACGACGCCGACCGTGTCGTGCTGGTGTCCTCGGGCATCCACCTGAAACGCAGCGCGCTTTACTTCGCGTATTTCGGCGTTGCGGCCACGCCGGTGCGCGCCGATTACCTGCACGCGCGGCGGTCCGTGGTCCCGCTTTCGTACAACTTCGCCGTCGCGGATTTCGCGCTGCACGAATACCTGGGCATCGTGCGCTACCACGTCTACAACCTGCTGGGCTGGAATCCCGCGAGGACGCAACCCGGCCAGGCCTAGCGGCAGCATGCGCGTGGCGCATGCTGCCACGCGTCGGCATTCATTCACATCGGCCCTGCGTCCAACGCGGGATGCCGATCGGCGTGGCTTCGCGTTGGCGCCGGCGCGCAGCGCATTCCGGTGAGGTCAAGGCAATGGCCCGCAGGATCACGCCGCATATCCAGTCCTCGGAATGCGCGGAGATTGGTGGCCGCGCATATGCAGGGCCTGGACATTACCAAAATGTCAGGAAAAGGTAACTTGACGCACGGGAGCTGCCTCACGGACCATCTGCCGTCCAAGCTCCGCATATCAGACCGGAGCTGTATTCGACAATATCCAAGGAGACAATTGCATGCGTAGAGTCGACTACCGGGATTTGATCGGTGGCGGACTGGTCACGCTTGCGGGGGCTGCGGCGATGTACCACTCGTTGACCGCATTCTCTGTCGGCACGGCTGCCCGAATGGGGCCAGGCTACTTTCCCGCCCTCGTAGGCGGCCTGTTGATGCTGTGCGGCGTCATGATCCTGATCCCCGCGCTGCTGCGTGCGGGACCCATGCCCGTCCTCGAAATCAGGCCGCTGTTCTGGGTCAGCCTTTCGGTGCTTGCTTTCGCGCTGCTGGTGCTTTCGTTCGGCCTGGTGCCCGCGATCATCGCGCAGAGTGTCCTCGCCGGCATCTCGGATTGCAAACTGTCCTTGAGGAATTCGCTGCTACTGGCCGGGGGGCTCTCCGTCGGCGCGACCCTGATCTTCAAAGTCGGCCTGGGAGTCATCCTTCCGGCCTTCGCCTGGCCCTGGTAAGAGAAGAAAAAGATGGAACTGTTTGACAACATCATGCTCGGTCTGTCGACCGCGCTCGCCTGGAACAACCTTCTCTGGTGCATCATCGGCGTATCGCTCGGCACGTTGATCGGCGTGATCCCGGGCGTCGGGACCCTGGCGACCATGTCGCTGCTGTTTCCGATCACCTACGTGCTGGAACCTACCGCCGCGTTGATCATGCTGGCTGGCATCTGGTATGGCAGCACCTACGGCGGATCGACAGCCTCGATCCTGTTGAATCTTCCGGGAACGCCGGCCAATGCGGTCACGTGCCTGGATGGGTTTCCGATGGCCAAGCAGGGGCGTGGCGGTGTCGCGCTTCTGATGACGACCGTTGCTTCCTTCTTTGGCGCCAGCGTCGGCATCGTCATGATGATGCTGTTCTCCCCGCTCGTCGCCGAGGTCGCGTTCAAGTTCGGTCCCGCCGAGTACTTCTCGATCATGGCGCTGGGCCTGGTGGCGGCGTCCGTGGTGTCGTCCGGTTCCGCGATCAAGGGCATCACCATGGTCGTCGGCGGCGTGATGCTGGGCCTGGTCGGCACCGATGTCAATTCCGGCGTGGCGCGCTTCGATTTCGGATTTCCCGAGCTCCAGGATGGCGTGCAGATCGTCGCGCTGGCCATGGGCCTGTTTGGGGTCACCGAGATCATCGCCAGCATCAACCATGTCAAGGCGGCCGATCGCAAGATCGACGTCTCGATGAAGGCCATGCTGCCGACCCGTGACGAGATGAAGCGTTCCTGGGGGCCGATGGCCCGCGGATCGGGATTGGGCTCGTTCTTCGGCGTGCTGCCCGGCGTGGGGCCCACCGTGGCGGCCTTCATGGCCTATGCGCTCGAGAAGCGCACCTCCAAGACGCCCGAGCGCTTCGGCCGCGGCGCGATCGAGGGCATCATGGCCCCGGAGTCGGCCAACAACGCGTCAGACCAGGCATCCTTCATCCCGACGATGACGCTCGGGATTCCCGGCAGCGTGACGATGGCCTTGATCATCGGCGCGCTCATGATCCACGGCATCCAGCCCGGCCCGCAAATGCTGACCGAGCAGCCCGAGATGTTCTGGGGCCTGGTGATGAGTTTCTGGATCGGCAACATCGTCCTGGTGATCCTGAACGTGCCGATGATCGGCCTGTGGGTCCGTGTGTTGACGATTCCCTATCACGTCCTCTATCCGGCGATCGTGATGTTCATCTGCATCGGCACCTATGCGGTCAACAACAACGTCTTCGACGTCTACGCGGTTCTGGTGTTCGGCATCGCCGGCTACATACTGCGGGTGCTCGGCTTCGAGCCCGCGCCGCTGCTGCTCGGCTATGTACTGGGCCCGATGCTGGAGGAGAACTTCCGGCGCGCCATGCTGCTTTCACGGGGTAGCCTCCAGACCTTTATCGAGCGTCCGATCAGCATGTGGGTGCTGCTCCTGACGGTATTCTTGCTGGCGTGGGGCATGTGGAGCAGCCTGCGGCAGCGGCCCGCCGCGCGCATGGCTCCAGCTTCCGGGTCGACCTGATCCGCTGCGGGAGCGCGTGATGGCCGGCTGTCTTCAGCCGGCCATCACGCCTTGAGCCTGGCTCGCATGCTGTGCGAGTCTTAGGGCTTTGACTTTGGGTCCAGCGGCAGCGACACGGTTACCCGCAGCCCTGGTCGGGCATCGGAAAAACCAAGCGTGCCGACATGCAGGCCGACGATGCTCTTGACGCTGGTCAAGCCCAGGCCATGGCCTTCCGAGGATGGATCCGAGCGATAAAAATGCTTGCCCAGATGCTCATACTCGGCGGGTGGGAGCCCGGCGCCATCGTCCGTGATGGTAACAAGTGCGGTACGGTTCTGCCTGGTCACGTCGACCACGACCCGGCTGGCGGCGAACTTCACCGCGTTGTCGATCAGATTGGCAAGCGCGCTGGCGAGCAAGTTCGCGTCGCCATGCAGCGTAACGTTATCCAGCTTCGCGCGAAGTAGCGAGACGCCTTTCTCTTCCGCCAATGTCCCGTACATTTCCAGCACGTCCGCAACGATGACGTCAAGCTCGCAAGGCCTGAAGGAGCGGCGTTGTATGCCGGCTTCCAGCTCGGCAATCTGCAGCAGCTTTTCCAGCAAGACATTGAGACGTTCGATGCTTTCGATGGCATGCTGGTTGGCCTCCAGCACGTCCGTCATGGACACGCCAGGCCGCTGCGCGGCTCGCAGCGCGCCGATGATGCGCGTCAACGGCGTTCGAAGGTTGTGCGCAATGGTATCGGATATGTGCCTGGCGCTTTTCATCAACAGCTCGATCCGGTCCAGCATCGCGTTGACATCGCGGTTGAGCAAGGTGAACTCGTCTTCGCCTGTGGGCGCCGAGATGCGCTTGGAGAGCTGGCCCGCGCCAATCAGCTGCGTCGTCTGCCGGATATGGCTGACACGGTGCGCCAGCTCTCTCCTGAATATGTACGTCCCCAGCAGCACCAGCAGTACGGCCAGCAGAATTGCCGTGGCCGTCGCCTGCCCGATCAACGAGGTGATATCGCCTATCTCGCTCGAGTCATGCCCCACCACCAATGTTTCTCCGTCGGCCAGGGGCAGGACCTTCAGGTGTCCGCGCGTAGGCATGCCATCGTGGATGACGTCGGCCTCGTAGACGTCCGGACGCGTCGAGTTGAGTGGCAGGGACGCATCCAGGTTCCCGGCAATCTTCCTGCCGTGCTCATCGAGAAGCAGGTAGATCTCCCGGTCGGCGTCGATCCGATCCGAAAGCGTCAGCTCGATCGCCGCTGCAAGCGCATTGCGGCCGCCTTCTTCATACGCCACCTCCAGGCGTTGCGCGGTCGATGTTATTTGCCGCGTATATTCGGTACGCAAAGCGCCTATGAATTGAGTGTAGATGAATGCGCTCAATATCAAGGTGGTAAGAATCGCCAGCAATCCATAATTCAGCGTCAGGCGAAAGGATATCGAGTTCCATAGACGCCTAAGAAAACAAATCATTCTTTTCCAAGTTCCATGTTGTCGGATCCCTGCTTGTCGGAAAGGGTATAGCCGGCGCCGCGTATCGTGTGGATCAGCGGTGTCGCGCAGGAGGCGTCTATCTTGCGGCGCAGCCGGCTGACCTGGACATCGATCACATTCGACTGCGGGTCGAAACTGTAGCCCCAGATCGTCTCGAGCAACATCGTTCGCGTCACGATCCGGTGAGCGTGCAGCATGAGATAGACCAATAACCGGAACTCCTGCGGCTGCAGGGATATTGGTCTTCCGGCGCGTTGCACTTTCTGCGTGGCGACATTGACCGAAAGATCCGCAATCCGAAGTTCCTTCACGTCCGGATCGGGGCGCGTCCGCCTGACCAGGGCATCCAGCCTGGCAACCAGCTCGGAGAAGGAGAACGGCTTGACCAGATAGTCGTCACCGCCGGCCCGTAAACCGTCAACCCGGTCGTCGACAGCCGACAGCGCGCTGAGCACCAGGACCGGCGTTTTCTTGCCCAGCGCCCGCAGCGTGGAAAGTATTGAAAGGCCATCCACGTTATTGGGCAGCATGCGGTCCAGGATGATGATGTCCCATTGGTCCTTCATGGCATTCTCCAGGCCGCTCGCCCCATCCCCGCTGACGGTAACCATGTGCCCCAGTTCCGTCAGGCCATTGGCGAGATAGCGCGCGTTGGCTTGATCATCCTCAATAAGCAGACACTGCCACATATGCATTTCCAGGTGAGATAAGGGAGAGAGCGAGCGCGCCCCTCGGAGACAGGCGGAATCACGTCCCGGGCGCCATGCCCGTTCCATGCCGCCATCGCAGCCGACGACCGTATCACCCCATGCCAGCCGGCTCAAGATGGCAGCGCCACGGCGATCATGTTCATGGGCCCGGTACTCAAGCAGCGCCCGGGCACGCGGGACGTTTGCGCATGGGCCGTCCGGCAACGCTCGCGCGACACGGCATGCCGCCCTCCAGGGCGGTGCAGGCTCGGGGCCCGTGCCAGCCTGGACGGCGCATGGGCGCGGCAGCGTGGCGTCTCCGGCGGTGCTTGTCGGCCTGCTTCATGACCAAATGGTAATGAAGATGTCATGTTCCCCGGACTGGTTTGGCCTGGCTGCGGCGCCAAGACCGTGGATTTTCCTGAGTCTCAGGGTCCATGCAGGGCAAACGCAATGCCGCTGCCACCCTGATACTCTCGAACAGCCTGGGCCAGGGCCCGTGCCTGCTTCGGACGAATGGCATGTGGAATCCTGGAATGTCAGAAACTGGTATATTATTTATGACATATTGAGCCACGATGAACACGCTGCCCGAGACCATCCTTCGACAAGCCCAATCTCTCCCCGAGGGAGGCGTGCTGTCGCCCAAGGAGTTCCTGCACCTGGGAAGCCGGCCGGCGGTGGACCAGGCGTTTTCGCGGCTGGCCAAGGCCGGCAAGCTGCTGCGCGTGGCCCGCGGCACCTATACGGCGCCGGTCGCCAGCCGGTTCGGCGCGCGGGCGCCTGCGCCCGAGAAGGTCGTCCAGGCGCTGGCCGAGCAAAGCGGCGAGACCGTCGTGCCGCATGGCGCCAGCGCGGCCAATACGCTGGGCCTGACGCAGCAGGTGCCGCTACGCGAGGTCTACCTGACCTCCGGCCGGACCCGCAAGCTCAAGCTCGGCCGCTCGGAGGTGCTGGTGAAGCACGCGCCGCGATGGATGCTGGCGCTAGGCGCGCGCCCAGCCGGCGCGGCCGTGCGCGCCCTGGCCTGGATCGGACCGGCGCACGCCGGCGAGTCGCTGGTATTGCTACGCCGCACGCTGCCCCATGCCGAATGGCAGGCACTGGCCTCGGCGCGGGCGACGCTGCCGGGCTGGATGGCGCAAGCCATCGGCAAGGAAGCCGCGCGTGAATGAATACTTCTTCGATCTGAGCAAGACAGATCAACGCGATGTCTTGGAATACGGCCGTGCCGAAACCGGCCGTCCCGCCCATCTGTTCGAAAAGGACATATGGGTGGTGTGGACGCTACGCGCGCTGTTCGCCTCGCCGCTGGCAGCCGACTTGACGTTCAAGGGCGGCACGTCGCTGTCGAAGGTCTACAAGGTCATCGACCGCTTTTCCGAAGACATCGACCTGACTTATGACATTCGCAAGCTGATTCCGGACCTGATCGGCGCGGGCGGCGAACTGCCGGCCAGCCGCAGCCAGGCAAGCAAATGGACGCAAGCGGTGCGGCATCGTCTACCCGGCTGGATAACGCGAGCCGTGCTGCCCGTGATCCAGGCGGCCCTGGCGCATGAACGGCTGGACGCCCAGCTTGAACTTGGCGGACAAGGCCGAGACAAGCTGTTCCTGCGCTACCCCGCCTTGACGCAGGGCACAGGCTATGTGGCGCCTGTCGTCACGCTGGAATTCGGCGGTCGCGCCACTGGCGAGCCGCATCAGGTATGCCCGGTGGTGTGCGACATTGCCGAGAGTTTGACCGAGGTTTCGTTTCCCATCGCTTCGCCGCTGGTCATGAGTGTTGCGCGCACGTTTTGGGAGAAAGCCACCGCGGCGCATGTGTTCTGCGCGCAGGGCCGCATCCGCAGCGAACGCTACGCGCGGCATTGGCACGACCTGGCCGCGATTGCCCGAAGTCCGCACTTCGCCGCCCTCGTGACTGATCGGGCGGTGGCCGAGGCCGTTGCTCGCCACAAGTCCTGCTTCTTCATGGAGAAGGATGCCGTCGGCCAGGTCATCGACTACATGGCGGCGGCCACTGGACATTTGAAGATCGTTCCCGAAGGCGAAGCCCGCGCGGCGCTCGCCAAGGACTATGCGGCCATGTTGGCGGACGAGTTGATGGTGGGCGATGCCATGTCGTTCGATGCGCTGATGGCTGCCTGCGCCGCGCTTGAAGCCGAACTGAACAAGGTATAGCCGGGCCTTCGGCTACCCCGCGCCGATGCGGGCGGAACACGTGCGCCGCGTTCGATCACGGCTTGCCAAATCGTAAAGCTGCGGGACTGTTGTTCCGTGAACGCAGGTCGTCCATCCAGAAAGGCCGCCGTCATGCGCATGATGGCTCGGGCGAGGAACCCATGCTGTGCTGGATCGGCAAGGCCTAAGCCCCTGGCGCCCCCCCTGTGCAAAGCTGAGGGTCAGGTGTGAAGACCGAGTGGGCAGCGTTTGCGAGGGCCTTTTTTATGTACTCCATTCGGAAGTACAATGATTCCTCATTCCCGAGGGCTTCCCTATGTCTGGTACAGCTGAAGTAAAAGATGAACGGCTGCAGGTACGCCTGAACGCTGAAGCCAAGACCGTGCTGCAACGCGCGGCCAGCTACCGTCATAAAACGGTGAGCCAGTTCGTGCTGACCACTGCGTTGGCCGAAGCCGAAAAGGTCATTCGCGAGAATGAAGCCGTATCCCTGTCGGCCGCAGACTGGAAAATGTTTTATGACGCCTTGAGTGCTCCCCCTGCGCCCAACGCCGCGCTGCGCAAGGCGTTTGCCAAGTATCAAAAGGCTGCTGGATGATGGCCGTGCCATTGGCCTGGCTGGTTTCGGCGTTTGATGGCAAGGCGCATGACCGTACTGCGTTCTCGTGTGGTTCTCCCGAGCTTGACCGCTATCTTCGAGAACATGCCTCACAGGACATCAAGCGAGATATTGCCCGTGTCTTTGTGGCTGTGCGGCCCGCAACCACTACGGTCTGCGGTTATTGCAGTTTGAGCGCCACCAGCTTCCAGCGTGATGAGCTGCCAGCGGAGCAGGCCAGGAAGCTGCCGCGCCATCCCGTTCCCGCGGTCCTGCTTGGTCGCTTGGCTGTTGATTGCGATGCACAGGGATCGGGCTTGGGCGAGTTCCTGTTGATGGATGCCATGCACCGCACGCTGCTCGCTACGCAGGTGATGGCCGTCTACGCCATGGTTGTGGATGCGAAAGACGCTTCTGCTGCCAAGTTCTATCGCAAATACGGGTTTATTGCCCTTCCGAACAACGCACAGAGGTTGTTCCTGCCTATGGAGACGATACGCCAGTTGCAGGAGTCTTAATCCGGCGTTCGATGTCGTAGTCCAGGCGGTTCAGACTGTCCATGGGCCGGGCGGGTTGGAGTACAGCCAAACGCGGGATGTAGCGGCACGACTTGGGACCGTTATGGGCGAGACTTTTCACCCAATCCCCTGGCGCACAAATGAAAATGCCCAGCGCAAGGGCTGGGCATCGAATTCTTGGTGGCCTGGGGCGGAATCGAACCACCGACACAAGGATTTTCAATCCTCTGCTCTACCGACTGAGCTACCAGGCCAACGAAGTCCGCAACTATACACAATTTTTCGAGTCCGTGCACGCGCGCCGCCCGCTTGTGTGAAAAAAGCCGCGCACTTGCGCAGCGATTGCGCAAAAGCGGCGCACCCCGGGTGCCGTGGCGGGACCGCCGCGTCCGGCGCGCCGGCCGCAGGGGTATAGGGGGCCGGGCAGGGGGTACGGGGTATAATCCTTGGCGGTCGCTGTTACAAAATTAGCAGCTTTGCGCCGGGCGCTTGCCCATCCCAGCCTTTCATGTCAGTCGCCGTTCTTGCCTTCGGTCTGAATCACACCTCCGCCCCGGTCTCGGTGCGCGAGCGCGTTTCCATGCCCGTGGACTTGGTCAAGCCCGCGCTGGAAGGCCTGCGCGCGACGTTCGGCGGCGCGGTGCGCGAGGCGGCGATCCTGTCGACCTGTAATCGTACCGAACTCTATTGCGCGGCCGAGGGGCAGGTGGCCGAGCATCTGCCGGCCTGGCTGGCTGAGCACAACCGGCTGGAAGCCGCGGCCTTGCGCCCGCACCTGTACCGCCACCAGCACGACGATGCCGTGCGCCATGCGTTCCGCGTGGCCAGCGGCCTGGATTCCATGGTGCTGGGCGAGCCGCAGATCCTGGGCCAGATGAAAGACGCGGTGCGCGCGGCCAACGAGGCCGGCGCGCTGGGCACGCTGCTGCATCAATTGTTCCAGCGCACATTCTCGGTGGCCAAGGAAGTGCGTTCGCAGACCGCCATCGGCGCGCATTCGGTGTCGATGGCCGCCGCCGCGGTGCGGCTGGCCGAGCGCGTGTTCGGCCAGCTGGAAGACGCGCGCACGCTGTTCATCGGCGCCGGCGAGATGATCGAACTGTGCGCCACGCACTTCGCGGCCCAGCGCCCGCGCAGCATGGTGGTGGCCAATCGCACCATCGAGCGCGCCGAGACCCTGGCGGGCCGGTTCTCTGCCCAGACCATGAAGCTGGCCGACCTGACCGAACGGCTGGCCGAGTTCGACGTCATTGTTTCCTGTACGGCCAGTTCCCTGCCCATCCTGGGGCTGGGCATGGTCGAACGCGCCACGCGCCAGCGCCGGCATCGCCCCATGGTGATGATCGACCTGGCGGTGCCGCGCGATATCGAGCCCGAAGTGGGCCGCCTGGACGACGTGTATCTGTATTCGGTGGACGACCTGGGCCGGCTGGTGCAAAGCGGCACCGACGCGCGCCGCGCGGCGGTGGTGCAGGCCGAGGCCATCATCGAGACGCGCGTGCAGGGCTTCATGCACTGGATGCAGTCGCGCGAAGTCGTGCCCGTGATCCGCGACCTGCATCAGGCCGCCGACGACGTGCGGGCCGCCGAGCTCGAGCGCGCGCGCCGCATGCTGGCGCGCGGCGAGTCGCCCGAGGCCGTGCTGGAACAGCTGGCGCACGGGCTGACGCAGAAGTACCTGCATGGCCCGCTGGCCGCGCTCAACCGCAGCGAGGGCGACGAACGTCGTCAGCTGCTGGCCTGGGTGCCGCGCCTGTTTCCCGGCCGCGATTCCCGCCGTTAGCTGCGCGCGCCAGACCCCGCCTTCGCGGCGGGCGTTCGTGCGCCGGGCGTCCGCTTGTGTCCATTCTTTCCTGATACCGAACGCCCATGAAACCGTCCATGCGCAGCCGACTCGAGCAGTTGGCCCACCGTCTCATCGAAGTCGACGCCTTGCTGGCCGAGCCGGAAACGGCGGCCGATATGGACCGTTTTCGCAAGCTGTCGCGCGAGCGCGCCGAGCTGGAGCCGGTCGTCGAGGCGTTCAATGCGTTCCTGGGCGTCGAGGCCGATGTGGCCACCGCGCAGGAGATGCTGTCCGATCCCGACATGAAGGCCATGGCCGAGGACGAGATCAAGACCGGCCGCGCGCGCATCGAGGAGATGGAGGCGGCGCTGCAGTTGCTGCTGCTGCCGCGCGATCCCGACGATGGCCGCAGCCTGTTCCTGGAAATCCGTGCCGGCACAGGCGGCGACGAAAGCGCGCTGTTCTCCGGCGACCTGCTGCGCATGTATACGCGCTACGCGGAAACGCGGGGTTGGCGCGTGGAGATCATGTCGGAGAGCGAGTCGGAGCTGGGCGGCTACAAGGAAGTGATCGTGCGCATCGATGGCGACGGCGCCTATGGCCGGCTGAAGTTCGAGTCCGGCGCGCATCGCGTGCAGCGCGTGCCGGCCACGGAGGCGCAGGGCCGCATCCATACGTCGGCATGCACGGTGGCGGTGATGCCCGAGGCCGACGCGATGTCCGACATCGTGATCAACCCCAGCGATCTGCGCATCGATACGTTCCGCGCCAGCGGGGCGGGCGGGCAGCACATCAACAAGACCGATTCGGCGGTGCGCATCACGCACGTGCCGACCGGCCTGGTGGTGGAGTGCCAGGACGACCGCTCGCAGCACCGCAACAAGGACAAGGCCATGCAGGTGCTGGCCGCGCGCCTGAAGGACAAGGAAATGCGCGAACGCCAGAGCAAGGAGGCCGCCGAGCGCAAGAGCCTGATCGGCTCGGGCGACCGCTCCGAGCGCATCCGCACCTATAACTATCCGCAGGGCCGCGTGACCGACCATCGCATCAACCTGACGCTGTACAAGCTGCAGCAGATCATGGAAGGCGACCTGGACGAGCTGACCGGCGCGCTGCTGGCCGAGCACCAGGCCGAGCAACTGGCGGCGCTGGGCCACGATCTGTGATGCGCGGGCGATGACCTTGCTCAAGGACCTGCTGGCCGACCCGGGCCTGCCCCGGCTGGAGGCGCGCATGCTCGCCGAGCACGTGCTGGGCCGCTCGCGCGCCTGGCTGCTGGCGCACGATACCGACCCGGTCGAGCCCGCGCACGAGGCGGCCTGGCGGCAGCTGGCGGCGCGCCGCCTGGCTGGCGAGCCCATGGCCTATCTGCTGGGCGGGCGCGAGTTCATGGGGCATTGGTTCGCGCTGACGCCGGATGTACTGATTCCGCGTCCGGATACCGAGCTGCTGGTGGAGACGGCGCTGCATTGGCTGCAAGGCCGCGTCGCGCCGCGCGTGCTGGACCTGGGCACCGGCAGCGGCGCCATCGCCGTGTCGGTGGCGCTGGGTTGCCCGCAGGCCCAGGTGACGGCCACCGACCTGAGCGCGGCCGCGCTGGCGGTGGCCGAGGGTAACGCGCAGCGGCTGGGCGCGCGGGTGCGCTGCCTGGCGGGCGACTGGTACGAGGCCTTGCCGGCGCAGGACCGCTACGACCTGATCGTCTCCAACCCCCCCTATATCGCGCGCGAGGACGCGCATCTGGCGCAGGGCGACCTGCGTTTCGAGCCGCGCGGCGCGCTGACCGACGAAAACGATGGGCTGGCGGCGCTGGCGCGCATCGCCGGCGGGGCGCCCGGGCGCCTTCTGCCTGGAGGCGCCATCTGGATGGAACACGGCTGGGACCAGGCCGAGGCGGCACGGGCGCTGCTGCGGCAGGCCGGGCTGCGCGAGGTGCACAGCCGGCGCGATCTGGCCGGGATCGAGCGGATTTCCGGTGGATACCTATAATTGAGCTGTTGAGCTACTTCCCTTTGCGAGCCCCCCTATGAGCGACGTGCAAGAATTCATCCGCGAAACCGTGACGCAGCACCCCGTCGTGCTGTTCATGAAGGGCACTGCCCAGTTTCCGCAATGCGGCTTTTCGGGCCGCGCGATCCAGATCCTGAAAGGCTGCGGCGTCAAGAAGCTGGTGACCGTCAATGTGCTGGAAGACGACGAAGTCCGCCAGGCCATCAAGACGTTTTCCAACTGGCCGACGATTCCGCAGCTGTACGTCGGCGGCGAATTCATCGGCGGTTCGGACATCATGTCCGAGATGAACGAAAGCGGCGAGCTCAAGCAGCTGCTCGATGACTCCGGCGCGACGGCCTGAGTCCATGCGGCGGCTGGTCGTCGGCATCACGGGCGCCACCGGCGCCATCTACGCCGTGCGCCTGCTGCAGGCGCTGCGTGGCGTGTCCGACGTCGAGTCGCACCTGATCGTGTCGGCTTCGGGCGTGCTCAATATCAAGCACGAACTGGACGTGGGCCGGCACGATGTCCAGGCGCTGGCCGACCACGTGCACAGCGTGCGCGATGTCGGCGCCACACTGGCCAGCGGCGCGTTCCAGACCGCCGGCATGGTGATCGTGCCGTGCTCGATGCGCACGCTGGCGGCCGTGGCGCACGGCCTGTCCGATAATCTCATCACCCGCGCCGCCGACGTCACGCTCAAGGAGCGCCGCCGGCTGGTCATGATGGTGCGCGAAACGCCGTTCAACCTGGCCCACTTGCGCAATATGACCGCCGTCACCGAAATGGGCGGCATCATCTTTCCGCCGCTGCCCGCGTTCTACCACCGCCCGGCCTCCATCGAAGAGATGGTCGACCACACCGTGGCGCGCGTGCTCGAACTGTTCGACATCGAAGTGCCGGGCCCGCACTGGGCCGGCATGTAGCGCGCCCCGTATCCGCCCGCGCCCGTACCGAAGCCTGTCCCCGTGGGGCAGGCTTGTTTGCGTCTGAGCGCGAGAAGCCGCGGCAGGGAATCCCCCGATATTGACACCGGACAATTATTCAGTACTATGCGCAATTAATTCAGTGTACTGAGTAGAAGCATAGAAGCACCTGGCTGTTTGTTGTTCCGATCAAGATCCAGCCGCCCGCATTCTGCGGGCGGCGGCCACAAGGGGAATACAGATGCAACGCCGTTGTTTTCTAGCCAAAGTCGCCCGCATCGCCGCCGCTGTCGGCGTCAGCGCCTGTGCCGCGAACGGTTCCTTCGCCGCCACCGGCGACTTCCCGAACAAGCCGCTCGACATCATCGTCACCTTTCCGCCTGGCGGGGGGACCGATATGCTGGCGCGTCTGATCGGCAACTATCTCACCGAGAGCCTGGGGCAGACCGCCGTGGTCGAGAACCGGCCGGGCGCCAGCGGCAACGTGGGCGCGCGCCTGGTGGCCGACCGCGCGCCGGACGGCTATTCGCTGCTGATGGTCAACAGCTCGTTCGCCGTCAATCCGGGCGTGTTCCGCAACCTGCCGTTCGATCCGAAGAAGGACTTCGCCGCCGTCATCAACGTGGCCTATGTGCCGTCGGTATTCGTGGTGCCGGCCGGCTCCAAGTACAAGACGCTGGGCGAGCTGATGGCCGCGGCCAAGCAGACCAACACCCAGGTTACCTACGGCTCGTGCGGCAACGGCACGCCGCAGCATCTGGCCGGCGAGCTGCTCAACGTCAGCGCCAAGACGCATATGGTGCACGTGCCGTACAAGGGCTGCGGGCCGGCGCTCAACGACGTGCTGGGCAGCCAGATCGGCCTGGCCGTGGTGACCGCCTCGAGCGCGATTCCCTTCATCAAGGCAGGCAAGCTGCAGGCCTTGGCGGTGACCTCCAAGGAGCGCTCGGCGCTGCTGCCCGAGGTGCCCACGGTGGCCGAGCAGGGCGTGGCCGGGTACGAGCTGAACCAGTGGCACGGCCTGCTGGTGCCGGGCGCCACGCCGATGGCGGTGCGCCAGAAGCTGTACGACGGCATCGCCAAGGTGATGCAGCGCGATGACGTGCAGAAGAAACTGGCCGACCTGGGCTACAGCACCGCCAGCGACGGCCCGGAAGTGTTCCAGAAAATGGTGGAAACCGATATCGACCGCTTTTCGGCGCTGACCAAGCAGATCGGCCTGAAAGTGGACTGACCCCTGGGAGATGCAAGCATGAGCAGCAAACTGAAGATCAGCCGTTCCTGCGGCGACTACGATCGCACGCGCGCCTTGTTCGACGGGCGCGCGCCCATCGAGGGCTGCGAGGTCACGGCCGTGCCGCTGGAGCCGGAGGAGGCGTTTCATCGGGCCTTCCGCTACCACGAGTACGACGTCACCGAGATCTCGATGAGCAGTCATATGATGACCACGGCTCGCGGCGACAACGAATACATCGCCATTCCGGCGTTCCTGTCGCGCGTGTTCCGCCATTCGGGCATTTATGTGCGCACGGACCGCGGCATCGACAAGCCGCAGGACCTGCGCGGCAAGACCATCGGGGTGCCCGAGTACCAGATCACCGCCAACGTGTGGATCCGCGGCATCCTGGAAGACGCCTATGGCGTCAAGCCGCAAGACATCAAGTGGCGCCGGGGCGGCATAGAAGAGCCGGGCCGCGGCGAGCGGGCGCCGATCGAACTGCCCGACGGTATCGACCTGCAGCAGATTCCCGACGACAAGACCCTGTCGGACATGCTGGAGGCGGGCGAGATCGATGGCTATATCGGTGCGCGGGCTCCCTCGTGCTTTCTGCGCGGCGCGCCCAACGTGGGTCGCCTGTTCAACGACTACCTGAAGACCGAGCAGGATTACTTCCGCGAGACCCGCATCTTCCCCATCATGCACATGGTGGGCATCCGCAGGTCCCTGGTCGAGCAGAACCCCTGGCTGCCGGTCAGCGTCTACAAGGCCTTCCTCAAGGCCAAGATGCTGGCGGTCAAGGAGCTCAACGAGATCTGCCACCTGGCCGTGACGTTGCCCTGGATGGTGCACCACTACAACGCGGCGCGCGAACTGATGGGCGACGATTACTGGCCGTACGGGCTGGATGCCAATCGCCATGTGATAGAGACCTTCGCGCGCTATCACTACGGCCAGGGCCTGTCGCGCCGCCTGGTCAAGCCCGAGGAGCTGTTCGCGGCCTCTTCGCTGGACTTGTCCAAGATCTGAGAGGCAGCCCGAACCATGAAAGCGCCGGCCTTGCAGTATCACGCGCCTGCTTCGTTGCCGCAGGCCCTGCAGTTGCTCAGCGAGCACGACAATGCGCGCGTGCTGGCCGGCGGCCAGTCGCTGGTGGCGATGCTGAACATGCGGTTCGCGTTTCCGGACTGCCTGATCGACATCAACCGGGTTCCCGAGCTGGCGTACATCCGCCACGAGCAGGGCGAAGTCTGCATTGGCGCGATGACGCGCCAGCGCGAGATCGAGTTCTCGCCGCTGGTGGCGCAGCATTTGCCGCTGTGGCGCGAGGCGGTGCTGCAGGTCGGCCATCGCCAGACCCGTAACCGCGGCACGGTGGGCGGCAGCCTGTGCCAGCTGGATCCGTCGGCGGAGATCCCGACCGTGGCGCTGGCCATGGACGCGACCCTGTCGGTGGCCAGCGTACGCGGCACGCGCACCCTGGCGATGGCGGATTTTCCGGCCGGCTACATGACGCCGGCGCTCGAACCCGACGAAATGCTGGTCGGCCTGGCGGTGACGCCATGGCCGGCCGGCCATGGCCATGCCTTCGTGGAGTTCGCGCGCCGCCATGGCGACTTCGCCATTGTGTCGGTGGCGGTGCTGCTGCTGCTCGACGACGCCGGCTGCGTGGCGCGCGCCTCGATCACCCTGGGCGGGGTGGCGGCCACACCCGTGCGCATGGCGCAGGCCGAAGCCGCGCTGCTTGGGCAGCCGGCCGAGCCCGCCACGCTGGCGCGGGCGGCGGCGCTGTGCGCCGCCATCGACGCCAAGGCCGACAGTTATGTGCCGTCGTGGTACCGCCAGCGGCTGGCGCGCGTGTTGACCGAGCGCGCCCTCACGCAGGCGGTGGCGCGCGCCAAGGAAAGCGAATGAGCGATATCACCGAATCCACTGCGCAGCACGTTTCGTTGACGGTCAACGGGCGCGCATGCGGCGGTTGCGCCGAGCCGCGCATGCATCTGGCCGATTTCCTGCGCGGCGAGCTGGGGCTGACCGGCACGCACATCGGTTGCGAGCACGGGGTGTGCGGCGCCTGTACCGTGCTGGTCGATGGCTATTCGACGCGCAGTTGCCTGATGCTGGCGGTGCAGGCGCAGGACAGCCGGGTCGATACCATCGAGGGACTGGCCGGCGAAGACGACGCGTTGCATCCGATCCAGCAGGCGTTCCATGAACTGCATGCGCTGCAATGCGGTTATTGCACGCCGGGCATCCTGATGTCGGTGGCCGAGCTGCTGGCGGCCAACCCTGATCCCGATGAGGTGCAGGTGCGCGACGTGCTCTCGGGCCACCTGTGCCGCTGCACCGGGTATCAGAACATCGTGGCCGCGGTGCTGCGCGCGGCGCAGCTGATGCGCGCGGAGGCCGGTCATGACTGATGCGACAAGCCCCGGACTGGGCCGCAGCGCGCCCCGTATCGAGGACGATGCGCTGCTGCGCGGCCAGGCGCGCTTCCTGGACGATATCGAGGTCGAGGGCGTGCTGCATGCCTGCTTCGTGCGCAGCCCGCATGCCCATGCGCGCCTTGTCTCGATCGACCTGTCGGCCGCCCGCGCGGTGCCGGGCGTGGCCGCGGTCTATGGGGCGCGCGACCTGTTCGGCCAGTTGACGTCCTGGCGCATGCCGCTGGGGTTCCCGCTGGCGGCGCTGCCCGATGACACGACGCCGTTCGTGCTGGCCGAGCGCGAGGTGGCGTTCGTCGGCGAGGCCATCGCGGTGGTGGTGGCCGACAGCCGCCACATCGCCGAGGACGCGGCGGCGCGGGTGGCGATCGAATATGAAGTGCTGGGCGCGGTGGTGGATTGCCGCGATGCGTTGCGGCCCGATGCGCCGCTGGTGCGCGGCGAGCTCGCGTCGAACATTCTGCAGCAGTACACGCTGGCCTATGGCGACTGCGAGACGGCTTTCGCGCAGGCGCACCGGGTGCTGGAAGACGATTTCTGGGTGCATCGGGGCTGCGCGCATCCCATGGAAGGGCGCGGCGTGCTGGCCCGCATGGACCGCGCCACCGACACGCTGACCGTGTGGTCCTCGACCCAGATGGCCCACGAACTGCATTACACGCTGGCCCTGATGCTGGGCCAGCCCGAGGACCGCCTGCGCGTGGTGACGCCCGACGTGGGCGGCGGGTTCGGCGCCAAGTTCATGATTTATCCCGAGGAAATGGCGATTCCCGCCGCCGCGCGCAAGCTGGGCCGCCCGGTCAAGTGGGTGGAGGACCGGCGCGAGCATTTCACGACCTCGATCCAGGAGCGCGACCAGTACTGGAAGGTGGCGATGGCCATCGACGACCAGGGCCATGTGCTCGGCATACGCGGCAACTTCGTGCACGACAACGGCGCGTATACGCCGCAGGGCACCAATGTGCCGTACAACGCCGCCTCGTCCATGACCGGCCCCTACGTGGTGCCGGCGTTCTCGCTCGATGTGAGCGTGGCCTATACCAACAAGGTGCCGGTGGCCACGGTGCGCGGCGCGGGATATCCGCAGGCGGCCTTCGTCATGGAGCGCATGATGGACAGGGTGGCGGCCGAGTTGGGCATCGACCCGGGCGAATGCCGCCGCCGCAACCTGATCGGCCCGGCCAAGATTCCCTACACCAAGCCGTTGAAGTCGCGCGCGGGAATGCCGCTGACCATAGACAGCGGCGATTTTCCCGCCTTGTAGGCATGCGCGCTGCAGGCGTCCGATTATGACGGCTTCGCGGTGCGGCGCGATGCGGCCCTGGCGCGCGGCCGCTGGCGCGGCATCGCGGTGGCAAACAGCGTCAAGCCCACCGGGCGCGGCCCGTTCGAGGTGGCGCGCGTGCGCGTCCAGCCGTCGGGCCAGGTGTCGATCTACACCGGCGCCCTGGCCATGGGCCAGGGCATCAAGACGACGCTGGCGCAGATCTGCGCCGGGCACCTGGGCGTGCCGGTCGCGGCGGTCGAGGTGCAGGCCGGCGATACCGCCTACGTGGGCTACGGCATGGGCGGTTTCGCCAGCCGCCAGGCCATCATGGCCGGTTCGGCGGTCGACCAGGCCGCCGCCCAGGTGCGGCGGCAGGCGCTGGAGACGGCGGCGGCGGTGCTCAAGGCCGAGGCCGAAACGCTGGAACTGGCCGATGGCGAAGTGCGCGCGCCCGACGGACAGTCGGTGTCGCTGGCGCGGCTTGCCATGCTGCGCAAAGGGGTGCCGGGCTATGCGCTGGTCAGCCCGGGCGATCCCGGGCTGGACGCCACCGCGTACTTCCACTGCGACGCGCAGACCTACGCCGGCGCCTCGCATGTATGCGAGGTCGAGGTCGACCCCGCCACCGGGGCCATAGAGATCGTGCGCTATGTGGCGGCGCAGGACAGCGGCCGCATCATCAATCCGCAACTGGCCGAGGGCCAGGTGCACGGCGGGGTCGTGCACGGCATCGGCAATGCCTTGTTCGAGTGGATGGGCTATGACGCCGCCGGCCAGCCCCTGAGCACCACGTTTGCCGAATACCTGCTGCCCACCGCGCCGGAAGTGCCGCCCATCGAGGTGGTGTTCCAGCCCTCTCCCACCCCCTTGAACCCGCTGGGCGTCAAGGGCGTGGGAGAGTGCGCCACCATTCCGGTGGCCGCGGCCGTGGTCGGCGCCGTGGAGCACGCCGTGGCCCATTGCGGGGTGCGCGTGACCGAGTTTCCGCTTACGCCGGTGCGACTGCTGGAGCTGCTGACGCAGGCCGAAGCGCGCGCCGCCGCGCCTACTGATTCAGGGGAGTTTGTCGATGGAGTTCACTAACACCTTCCATGTGCCCTTGCCGCTGGACGAGGCATGGCAGTTGATGCTGGATGTGCCGCGCATCATGCCCTGCCTGCCCGGCGCGCGCCTGACCGAAGTGCTGGGTCCGGACAAATACCGGGGTTCGGTGACGGTGCGCCTGGGGCCGATCAAGCTGGGCTTCGAAGGCCAGGCCGAACTGGTGCGCAAGGACGAAGCCACGCACACTGCCTGGCTGCAGGGTTCGGGCATGGATCCGAAGGGGCGCGGCTCGGCCAAGTCCGAGTTCAGCTTCGCGTTGACGCCGGCCGCCCATGGCGGCACGGACGTCACGGTCAATACCCAGCTGGCGCTGTCGGGGGCGGTGGCGCAATACGGGCGCGGCAGCGGCATGATCGCGGAAGTGGCCGCGCAGATCCTGGGACAGTTCGAGCAGAACCTGGCGCGCTCGCTCAGCGGCGAGGCGCAGCAGGGCCCGGTGCAACCGGCTGGCGCCATGCCCGCCCGGCCCGGGTCCGCGGCGCCTGTGGCCGCGGCCGCGCCCGCGCCCGCGGGCAGCGCGGTCAGCCCGGATGCGCAGGCCGTGCTGCTGCAGGCGCAGGCGGTATTGAGCCAGGCGCAGGCCGTGCTGGCCATGGCCCAGGCCAGCCTGGCGCGTCCCGCTCGCGGCGCGCCGTCGCGGGCCGCCGCGCCTAGCGCCGAGCTCAACATGCTGGGCATAGGCATGCGCGCCATGTGGGCGCGCGTCCGTTACACCGTGGGGGGTTGGTTCGGCCGGCGCGAGAGCTGATCGCACGGGCGCTTGCCCCATTCCGATATGCGAGGCGCCTGTCCCGCGTGGGGACTGACATCCGCGGCAAGGTGTGCCTGTCCCCGCTGGGACAGGCACACGAACGGTTGACTGCCAAGACGGTATCTCTCCCGCATGGAGAGCGGTACCCGTTGACGGAAGTCGCGCCGCGGCCCTAGCCCACCAGGCCCAGTCCGTTCAATCCGCCCAGCGTGGCCGGCCATTGGCGGTCGCGGGCATTCTGCAGCAGGATGCGCGCCCAGGCCATCCAGCCCGACCATTCGATGCGCTTGTCCCAGCTGGTTCCCCAGGCCTGCAAGGCCGCCAGGCCGGCGGCGGCCTGCTCGAGGGCGGTGTCGTAGTCCTGCGCGGTCAGCGCCAGCTGCGCGAGCAGCAGGCGCGGCTCGGCCACCCAGGGGTTGTGGGCGATGGCGGCCTGCAGCAAATGGTGCGCGCTGTCCATTTCGGTCATGGGGTGCATGCGCGTGATGACCTGCCAGTACAGCGCGGCGGCGGCCGCCTCGTCGCCGGCGTCGAGCACGGCGGTGCAGTGGCCGAAGGCGGGCGGCGTCGGGATACCGGTGCCGGCGGGCAGCGTGGACAAGGGCTGCAGCAGGCGCGAGAGCATGCCCAGGATGCGGGCCGGCGGCTTGAGCGGGCCGGGCCACAGCGAGGCGGCCCAGTGCGTCGAGGTGTCGCGGCGCTCCTGGTGGGGATAGCCGGCGAAGATCTCGTCCTGCCAGCTATGCCACTGTTCGCCGACGTCGGCCGCCGACACCACGATGAAGGCGGCCACCTGGCGCGGCGTCAGCGTCAGCGGCTGGCCGTCGGCGCCCTGCAGCGCCAGCCCCGTGGCGCCACGGCCTTCGCCCGCCAGGATGCGCTGCACGAACTGGGTGCGAGGCATGGCGCAGAACAGGTGCACCCATTGCTCGGCTTCTTCGCCGAGGTACTGGCGCAAGGTGGCGCGCTCGCGCTCACGGTCGAACAGCGTCAGGTCCACGTACTCGTTGCCGTACACGCTGTGGAACAGACCCAGCAGGCGCACTTCGCGCGGTTGGTTCCACAGCGCCAGCGTGCGATAGACGCCCAGCAGATGGTGCTTGAACGTGCCGGCCTTGTGCCAGTCTTCGCCGGCGCTGCGCGCAAACAGCAATTCCAGCAGGGCGGGCAGGTCGGCGTCGATGGCCGCGTAATGATCGGCCAGCAGGGCGCGGGCGTGGGGATGCAGGTCAGCAGGGGACGACATGACAGGTACGGCGCAAGGCAAAACCGCTATTGTCGCCCGTGGCGGCCCGTACGCTAATAACCGTATGGTCTTTGGATATGCGCTTTCATCGCTTTTCGTTTTGAGGACGGCTTCGTAGAATCGGCCCCTTGCCGTCCGGCGTTTTTCCTCTTCTTCGTGAGCTTTCCATGCGTATCCGCCATCTCGTCGCCGCTTGCGCGGCCCTGTTCAGTATTGCCACCGCGCCGGCCCTGGCGCAGGACGCCGAATTGAAGGTCGGGGTCACGGTGGGGCCGCATGCGCAGATCGGCGAAGTGGTCAAGAGCGTGGCGGCCAGGGACGGGCTGCGCGTCACGCTGGTCGAGTTCAGCGACTTCATCCAGCCCAACGCGGCGCTCGACGCCGGCGAACTGGACCTCAACATCTACCAGCACCGGCCCTTCCTGGATGCCCAGAACAAGGCGCGCGGCTACCGCCTGGCGCCGGTCGCCAGCGCGGTGGTGCAGCAGATGGGCGTGTATTCCAGGCGTCACCAGACGCTGGACGCCTTGCCGCAGGGCGCCAAGGTGGCGATACCCAACGACCCGACCAATGGCGCGCGCGCCCTGCTGGTGTTGCAGGCGGTCGGCCTGATCGAGCTCAAGCCGGGCGTCACGGTCAACGCGTCGTTGTTCGACATCGCCGCCAACCCCAGGAACCTGAAGTTCCTCGAAATCGAGGCGGCGTAATTGCCGCACTCGCTGGCCGACGTGGATGCCGCGGCGGTGAATTCGGCCTATGCCATTCCGGCCGGGCTGTCGCCGGCGCGCGACGCGCTGGCCCTGGAGAGCAAGGAAGCGCCGTTTGCCGTGGTGGTGATCGCCGCGCGTGAAGACAACAAGAACGATCCGCGCATCGCGCGCTTTATCAAGGCGTACCAGTCCGAAGAGGTCAAGCAGTTCGTGGCCCGGCAGTTTCCGGGCGCCTACAGCACGTCGTGGTAAGCAGGCGCGCGGCCGCCGCGCTGGCGCGGCGGCCCTGTTTCAGGCCGCCAGGGGGGCCGGGTAGGTGTGCTGGTAGTGCACGCTGAAGGTGCGGAAGGCGGCCAGCGCCCGCTGCGGATCGTGGCCGGGCTTGACCAGGAAGCTGTCGAAACCCACGCGCGCCTGGTAGTGGATGGTGTCGATCATGACATCGCCCACGGCGCGCAATTCTCCGTCCCACCCGTAGCGGCGGCGCAGCAACTGCGCCAGCGAATAGCCGCGCCCATCCGTATAGACCGGAAACTCGATGGCGATGAAGGACAGCGCGGCCCGGTCGAGCTCGCCGTCGGGGCCGGTCAGTTCGTCCAGCCGCGCATCCGGCGGCAGCTGCACGCCCACCGGATGACGGCGCGCACGCAGCGTCGCGGCGGCGGCCTTCCAGGTGGCCAGCGTCACCAGCCAGCCGGGTTCGTCGGGCGGCGTCTGGTCGGCGGGGCCGTCGGCCTCGGGGGTGAACAGGCGCGCGTCGTCGGCCTGCAGGCGGCCGGCGCGGATCAGGTGGTCGGGGTGGCTAGCTTCAGGCATGAGCGGGCTCTTGCTGGGAGGCGGGTTTGGCGACGGCCGGGTCGGCGTAGACGTCGCGCTTGAAGGGGTCGATGCCGACGCGGTCGACCACGTCGATGAAGCGTTCGGCGTCGCTGTCACGCAATTCCAGGTAGGTGCGGATCAGGCGATCGATCACGTCGGGGATCTGCGTGCGTGCGAACGACGGGCCGATGATGCGGCCGATGGCCGCGCCGCCGCCGCGCGGCGACTCCAGGTCGGGCAGCGGCTTGGCCGCGCCATTCTGGCGGCCGCCCAGCGTCACCTGGTACCACTCCTCGCCGGCCTTGTCCACGCCGAGAATGCCGATGTGCCCGACGTGGTGATGCCCGCAGGAATTGATGCAGCCCGAGATGTTCAGGTCCAGTTCGCCGATTTCGAACAGGTAGTCGAGATCGTCGAAGCGGCGCTGGATGGATTCGGCCACCGGGATGGAGACGGCATTGGCCAGGGCGCAGAAGTCGCCGCCCGGACAGGCGATGATATTGGTCAGCAGGCCGATATTGGGGGTGGCCAGGTTAAGTTGCTGCAGCTCCTGCCAGAGGTCGTGCAGCCGGGCCCGGCGCACGTCGGCCAGGACCAGGTTCTGCTCGTGCGAGACCCGCAGTTCGCCGAAGCCATAGCGTTCGGACAGGTCAGCCACCGCGTCCATCTGGTCGGCGGTGATGTCGCCGGGCGGCACGCCGGTGGCCTTCAGCGACACCGTCACGGCCGCATAGCCCGCCACCTTGTGCGCGCGCACGTTGGTGCGCAGCCAGCGCGCGAAGCGCGGGTCGGCCTGGGCGCGGGCGTCCGTGGGATCGGGCTCGCTGGCCGCGGCGCTGTCGTAGTCGGGCCAGACGAAGCGGCCCGCGATGGTGTTCAGCTGGTCCTCGGTGATCGTATCGGGGCCGTCCTTGAGCGATTGCCACTCCTGCTCGACCTCGCGCGCGTAGACCTCGGGCGTGAGATCCTTGACCAGGATCTTGATCCGCGCCTTGAACTTGTTGTCGCGCCGGCCATGCAGGTTGTACACGCGCAACGCCGCCTGCAGATAGGTCAGCAGGTGCTGCCAGGGCACGAACGGATTGATCAGGTGGCCCACTATGGGCGTGCGTCCCAGCCCGCCGCCGACCCAGAAGCGAAAACCCAGCTGGCCGTCGCGCTCGACCGCCTGCAGGCCGATGTCGTGTACGCCCACCGCCGCGCGGTCTTCGACCGCGCCGCTGACGGCGATCTTGAACTTGCGCGGCAGGAAGGCGAACTCGGGGTGCAGGGTCGACCACTGGCGGATGATCTCGCACCACACCAGCGGATTGACCAGTTCGTCGGGGGCGACGCCGGCGAAGTGGTCGCTGGTGGTGTTGCGGATGCAATTGCCGCTGGTCTGGATCGAATGCATCTGCACCGAAGCCAGTTCGGCCAGGATGGCCGGCACGTCTTCCAGGCGCGGCCAGTTGAACTGCATGTTCTGGCGCGTCGAGAAGTGGCCGTAGCCGCGGTCCCAGGTGCGTGCGATATGCGCCAGCTTGCGCAACTGGCGCGCGGCCAGCATGCCGTAGGGAATGGCAATGCGCAGCATGGGCGCGTGGCGCTGGATGTAAAGCCCGTTCTGCAGGCGCAGGGTGCGGAACTCGTCTTCGGTCAGCTGGCCGTCGAGAAAGCGCCGCGTCTGGTCCGAGAATTGTTCCACACGCTCTTCGACCAGTTGCTGGTCGACTGGATCGTACACGTACATGTCTTACTGCCCTTCGGGGTGCGATGCATGGCGCGGGCAAGCCCGGAAGACGCCATCCTGGATTGATGCACATAACCGTAGCAGCACAGCCAACCCGCCGTCTAAGTCATTCTGGTAATAACGGTATAGCGGCGGCGGGGAAGCGCGTTGGAGCCTGGCAGGGAAGTGTGTGGGTGCCTGTCCCCCTGCGGGGACAGGCACCCCGGAGGGGGGCATTGGGGACAGGCACCAACTGTGCATGCCTCGCGCGAGATTCAGTGGGGCAAAGAGATCTCGTTGCCATACGACGTCATGCGCGTGCGCGATACCCTGAGGCACGTGATCTGTCCAGGAGTGCGTCGTGCCGCGACGAGCCCGCATTGTGCTGCAAGGCCATCCTCACCATGTTGTCCAACGTGCGCATCGCCGCCAGCAGATATTTACTGATGAAGCCGATTGCCTGCCTTATTTGAACGATCTGCAGCGGGAGCGGCGACGTTTGCAAGTGGCAGTCTACGCATGGTGCCTGATGCCCAATCACGTCCACTTGCTGCTTGCCCCTCTGCATGACTGCCGTGCGTTGTCGCAGATCATGGGCAAGCTGGCGGGCGGAGCCGGTCGGAGGTTCAATCACAGGCATGGCCTGTCCGGTACGCTGTGGGAGTCCAGGTACTACTCTTCGGTTATCGGAACGGAAGAATATTTCCGGGAGTGCTGCCGATACATAGAACTGAATCCCGTACGCGCAGGCATCGTGGACAGGCCGGAACAATACCCATGGTCCAGCTATCGCGCTCGGATGCTGGGCCAGGGCGGCGTGGATGCGCCTCCCGGCTACGACGCGACTTCGCCGCATGGCCGGCTCGATTTGGCCGCGTATGCCCGCTTCGTGCAGGAGGGTATGTAGCGGCGCGTCAGTCGGTGTGGTGGGGGGGCGGGTGCCTGTCCCCGCGGGGACAGGCACCCGGGGGTCAGTCGATCTTGTAATCCATCCACGACGCGACCATGTCGCGCAGGCCGCCGTCGTGGCCGAATTGTTCGTGGGCGCCCTCGGCCTTGTTGCGGCCGAGTTCGAGGATGTACATGTAGTCGGAGATCTCGGCGCAGCGGCGCACGTTCTGGTCGACCAGGATGACCGTCATGCCTTCGTCGGCGAAGCCGCGCACCAGGGCGTAGATTTCCTTGGAAATCTTGGGCGCCAGCATGGCGGTGGGTTCGTCGAGCAGGATGACCGAGGGCTCGATCAGCAGGGCGCGGCCGAACTCGACGAAGCGCTGCTGGCCGCCGCTCATGCTGGAGACGGGGTCATGGCGCTTTTGCGCCAGGATGGGAAAGCGTTGGTAGACCGAGTCGATGCGGCGGCGCACCTTGTCCTTGTCGCGGCGAAACGGCCAGCAGCCCAGCACCAGGTTGTCTTCGACGGACAGCTCGCCGAACAGGCTGCGGTGCTGCGGGACGAAGGCCACGCCGCTGGCGGCGCGCTCGTGCGAGGGCTGGCGGCTGATGTCCTGGCCGCGCAGCATGATGCGGCCGCCGCGCAGCGGCAAGAAGCCGAACAGGGTCTTGAGCACGGTGGACTTGCCCGCGCCGTTGGGGCCGATGATGCCGGTGACCTGGCCGGCGCGCGCCTGTACGCTGACCCCGTTGAGGATGGTGATGTCGCCATGGTAGGCCACGGTGACATTGTCCAGGGCGAACACCGGCTCGGTCGCGGCGGCGGAGGTCGGCATGGTCAGGCTCCCAGGTAGGCTTCGATCACGCGCGGATCGGTGCGTACGCGATCGGCGTCGCCTTCGCACAGGATCGCGCCTTCGTTCATGACGATGATGTGGTGCGACAGCTGGTAGATCGAGGTCAGGTCGTGCGAGACCAGCACGACGGAGCAGCCGTGCTCGGTCGGGACGTCGCGGATGATGGCGATCAGCAGTTGCGCCAGGGCCGGGTTGACGCCGGCGAACGGCTCGTCGAGCAGGATGACTTTGGGCTGCGCCACCATGATGCGCGCCAGCTCCAGCAGCTTCTGCTGGCCGCCGGACAGTTCTTCGGCGTGGTTGTGGCGCAGGCGGTGCAATTCGACCTTGTGCAGCCAGTATTCGGACTGCGCGTAGCGCTCGTCGGCGCTGCGGCCGGTCTGCTGCTGCGCGACGTCCAGGTTGTCCAGCAGGCTGAGGTGCTGGAAGACGCGCGGCACCTGGAAGGTGCGGCCCACGCCCAGGCGCGCCACCTCGTGGACTTGCTTGCCGGCGATTTCGGCGCCGTCGAGCTCGATGCTGCCGGCGTCGGGCACATACAGGCCGTTGATGCAGTTGAGCATGGTGGTCTTGCCCGACCCGTTCATGCCGATGATGCCGAGAATGGCGGCGCGCGGCACGTGCAGGTCGACGCCGCGCAGCGCCACCAGCCCGCCGAAGCGCTTTTGCAGATTGCTGACTTTCAACATGGGCGACGGCCTCCGATCAGCGCAGGGCGCGGTGGCCGAACAGCCCGGTGGGCCGCACGAAGATCATGGCCACCATCAGCACGAAGCCGCAGATCGTGGCGATGGAGGGGTTGAAGAACACCACCGACACCTGTTCGGTGACGCCGAACAGCATGGCGCCGACCAGCGCGCCCACGGGGTGGCCCAATCCGCCCAGCACGATGACGATGAAGCCGATCAGGGTGTAGTCGTTGCCCATGAAGGGAGAGAACGCCGGGAACACCATGGCCACCAGCACGCCGGTGACGGCGGCCAGGCCGATGCCCAGGCCGAACGCCACGGCCGACAGCCGCTCGGCGTTGATGCCGACGATGCGCACGGCGTCGCGGTTCATGATGATGGCGCGCAGGGCCTTGCCCATCTGGGTGCGGTACAGGAACCAGGCCAGTACGGCGACCACGGCCAGCGCGATGGCCAGGGCGATCAGGCGCACGGTCGGGATCAGCACCGGTCCGATCTTGAAGAACACCGGTTCGATCTCGTAGGGCAGCGAGCGTGCGTCGGCCTCGAAGGCCAGCAGCATGATGGCCCCCAGCATGATGGACACGCCGAACATCAGCAGCAGCGAGCTGATCTCGGGGTCGTCGGCCTTGGACAGGCGCGGGATCAGCACGAAATACAGGACGTAGCCGGCCAGGAAGAAGGCGCCGAAAGCCAGCGGCAATGCCAGCAGCGGGCCGATGCCGGCGTATTCGAGCAGGTAGTACGCAAAATAGGCGCCCAGCACCAGGAACTCGCCGTGCGCGAAGTTCACCACGCGCAGCACGCCGAAGATCACGTTCAGGCCCACGCCGATCAGGCCGTAGATGGCGCCCAGGATCAGGCCGTTGACCAGGCCCTGGATAATCAGTCCGCTCATGTCCGGCTCCTCAGGCGATGTATTGGCGCAGTTGCGGGTAGCGCTTGAGCAGGCTGCCGACGATGCCGCGCGGCAGGAACAGCATCAGCAGCACGATCACCAGGCCCAGCAGCAGCAGGTTGAGCACCGGGAATTTCTGCCAGATCAGGTGGTCGATGCCCAGCAGCGCCAGCGTGCCGACGACCGGGCCGATGATGGTGCCGAAGCCGCCGGCCATGGCGTAGATGATGCTCTTGGCGGTGATGAGGACGTGGAAGGCGTATTCCGGATCGACCACGTTGGTGTACCAGGCCTCGATGCCGCCGGCCAGGGCCGGGAACAGCGCCGCCAGCAACCAGGCCTTCAGGCGCGTGCGCGGCACGTGGATGCCGACGCAGGCGGCCGCCGCGTCGTCGTCGCGGATGGCCTTGAGCGCCTTGCCCAGGCGCGACACCGAGAGCCAGGCGACGGTGGCCAGCGTGGCGGCCATGACGGCCAGCATGGCGTAGTAGCTGTGGGTCGGGCTGTTGGCGCTGGAGAGGATCAGCCCCATGCTGCCGCCGGTGAAGCCGTCGGGCAGGTTGGAGATCAGCAGCCGCATGATGGTGGCCAGCGCCAGGCTGACGATGCCGAAGTACACGCCGCGCAACCGCAGGGTGGGCGCGAACAGCAGCGCGATCAGCAGGCCGACCACGCTGGCGGCGGCCAGCGAGGGCAGGATGGGCCAGCCCAGCACCTTGTAGCAGATGCCGGTGGTGTACGCGCCCACGCCGTAGAACACCACGAAGCCGAACGGCAGGTAGCCGGTGAAGCCCACGCAGATGTTCATCGCGCTGGCTATGGTCACCCACAGCATCAGGTAGAACGCGAACGAGATGTTCGACGTCGCCATCGGCACGACGGCCAGGCTGAGGGTCAGGACGGCGAAGATGCCGGTGGCAATGCGGGTGCGCGTGCGTTGTGTCTGCTGGTCCTGCAGGCGGTGGGACGCGTGCGCCGAGGCGGCAAGGCTGCTGCTCATGACTCCCTCCGGGCCGATGTGGAAAACAAGTGGCCGTCTGATCGAAGTCGATTATGAAACGTTTGGGGTGCCAAAACCATAACTACAGGTTAAGTATTAACCCTAGTCGGCCTTGGAAAACGACTCCGCAAGCACGTCGCGCAGGTGCGGGATGAACTCGGCGGCGATGCGCGAGAGGGGGCGGTTGTTGGCGTGGACGGCGCTGATGTGCAGCGGGATGTCCTCGGCCAGCGGCACGATGGCGATCTCGGGCCAGATGTTCTTCATGACCGTGAATTCGTCGACGATGGCGATGCCCGCGCCCGCGTTGACCAGGGCGCAGGCCAGCTGGCTCCAGGGCACGTCGGCGCACATGCGGCAGGGCAGGCCGGCCTGCTCGAAGGCGCTTTGCACCAGCATGCCGTAGGGCATGCGCGTGCCGACCACGATATGGGGGTGGGGCGACAGGTCGGCCAGCGTGACCTGCCCGCGCTCGGCCAGCGGGTGGCTGCGCGGGATGGCGGCCACCATGCGGCCCGTATGCAGCGGCAGCGAGGTCAGGAACGGGTGGTCGGCCTGCATGACGACCAGGCCCAGCTCGGCCTCGCCGTGCAGTACGTCGTTGATGAGGTGCGGCAGGGCGGTGGCGTTCAGGCGCAGCAGGATGTCGGCGTGGGTGCGCTGGAAGCGCGCCACGGCGCGCGGCACCAGGTACTGGGCCAGGCTGGGGATCGAGGTCAGCCGCAGCACGCCGGCGCCATGGCCGGCCAGGGCGTCGGCCAGGTCGTTGACGCGCTGCATCATGCGCTGGGTCTTCTCGATTTCCTCGAAAAGAATGCGCACCTCCGGGGTGGGCTGCAGCCGGCCGCGCACGCGTTCGAACAGGTTCAGGCCCAGCTGCTTCTCGGTCTGCGCCAGCATGCGGCTGACCGCCGGCTGGCTGATGTTCAGCAGCCGGGCGGCGGCGCTGATCGAGCCGGCGGTGACGATGGCCCACAGCATTTCGGTCTGGCGGTAGCTCAGTTTATTCAAAGCGTGCACTCCATGCCTATTTATTATACGCTATTTCTCGAATTGCTCAAAGTGTGAGCAGTTCCAGCCTGTCCGCCCTGGTGCGGCAATGTCCGGTGGTTCCTATCTGTGCAATGCAAGGAGCATTTCCATGTCCAGAAAATCGTGGTTATTCCGTTTGCCCGCACTGGCGATTGCCGCCGCTGCGCTGGCGCCGGCGACGGGCGCCGCCCAGGCGTCCGACAAGATCCGCATCGGCATGACAGTGTCGTCGACCGGCAGTTTTGTGTTGGCATCCCAGTCCGGGGTGCGCGGCGTCGAGGTTTGGGTCGACGACGTGAACCGGCGCGGCGGCATCGAGATCAAGGGCAAGAAGTACCCCGTCGAGCTGGTCAAGCTGGACGACCGCAGCGACAAGCAAATGGTCACGCGCGTTTACGAACGCCTGATTGTCGATGAAAAAGTCGATCTCGTGTTCGCGCCCTTCGGCTCGACCCTGACGGCCGCGGCCGGCACGGTGACCGAACGGCTGGGCAAGTACATGATGGTGTGGTCGGCCGCCAGCGACGACCTGTACAAGCAGGGCTTCAAGTACATGGTGTCCGGCACGCAGATGCCGGTGTCGGCCATGCTGCGCGCGCCGATGGCGCTGGCCGGCAAGCTGGGCGTGAAGAAGGCGGCCATCCTGTACTCGGACGAGCCGTTCCCGGCCGGCCTGGCCGATGGCGGCCGCGCGCAGGCGGCCAAGAACGGCATCGACGTGGTGCTGTACGAAAAATATCCCAAGGGGCAGAAGGATTTCAGCACGCTGCTGCAAAAGGCCAAGGCGGCCGGCGCCGATGCGCTGGTGCCGACCTCGTACGAGGGCGACCTGATCAGCATGACGCGCCAGATGAAGCAGTTGGACATCAACTTCCCGTACACCTTCATGGTGTATGCGTCCACGCCGCAGTTCCAGGCGATCGGCGCGGACTCCAACTACATCTTCAGCCACACCAACTACCATCCCGCCATCAACTGGAAGGTCAATGCCGGGCTGACGCGCGAGCAGTTCGGCAAGGCCTACGACACGCTGTTTCCCAAGGCCGAGTTCCCGCCCGACTTCCAGACGGCCCTGGCCTATGGCGCGGGCGCGCTGACCGAGGAGATCATCAAGAAGGCCGGCGCGACCGATGCCGCCGCGCTCAAGCAGGCGTCGATGGATCTCTCCGACAAGGTCACCGTCATGGCCGGTCCGTACGCCATCGACGAGACCGGCAAGCAGTTGCAGATGCCGTTCCCGGTGGTGCAATTGCTGCCGGGCAAGGGCATGGTGCCCGTATATCCGGAGGATGTGGCGGTCGAAAAGGCGGTGTATCCGGCACCCGCCTGGAACAAGCGCTGAGCGCGGGTATCGCAGTGGCCGGCGCGCGCCCGGGCGCGCGCCGCTTCAGGTCGTATTCCGAGGAAATCATGTCTGAACTTGCATTTTCCAGCCTGGCCGAATTGGCGCGGGGCCTGGAAGCGGGCCGCTACAGCGCGGTGGAACTGGCGCGCCACTACCTGGCGCGCATCGCGCGCGCCAACGAGGCCTTGCACGCGTACGTCAGCGTCGACGAGGCGGGCGCGCTGCGGCTGGCGCAGGCCGCCGACGCGCGCCGCGCCGCCGGCTATGCGCTGGGACCGCTCGATGGCCTGCCGATCGCCATCAAGGATTTGTGCGAGATCGAGGGGCAGGTCACCACGGCGGGTTCGGCCGCCTGGCGCGAGCGCCGCAGCAAGGTCACCGGGACGGCGGTTCGGCGCTTGCTGGCCGCCGGCATGGTGGTCCTGGGCAAGACGCACATGGTGGAGTTCGCCTTCGGCGGCTGGGGCACCAACCCGGTGATGGGCACGCCGCGCAACCCCTGGGACTTGTCCCACCCGCGTATCCCGGGCGGTTCGTCCAGCGGTTCGGGCGTGGCCGTGGCCGCCGGCCTGGCGCCGGCCGCGCTGGGCTCGGACACGGGCGGGTCGGTGCGGATCCCGGCCGCGCTCAACGGTATCACCGGCCTGAAGACGAGCGCCGGGCTGATCAGCCTGCACGGCGCGGTGCCGCTGTCGCAGACCCTGGATTCGATCGGCCCGATGACGCGCGACGCGTATGACGCCATGCTGCTTGTGCAAGCCCTGGCCGGCCCCGACGCGGCCGACCCGGCCACGCTGGGCGTGCCGGCATTCGTCTATGCGCCGCCGCGCGAGGGCGGCCGGCCGTTGGCGGGTCGCCGCATCGCCGTCATGGCCGAAGAGAATTACCCGCTGGCTGTCAGCGCCGACGCGTCGCTGGCCGTGCGGCAGGCGGCCGACACCTTGCGCGCGCTGGGGGCGGAGGTGGCGACGGTGGCGACGCCTTTCGATTTCACCCGGCTGATGCATGCCAATGGCCGCATCATCGCGGCCGAGGCGTATGCCCTGCACCGCGGCTACATCGACGATGCCGCCTTGCCGCTGGGCGAATTCGTGCGGGCCCGGGTGCAGTCGGGCCGGGCCATCGGCGCGGCCGACTATATCGCGGCCATGCGTGAACATGCCCAGGCGCGCGCGCAATGGCGCGCCTGGATGCAGGACTACGATGCGTTGCTGACGCCCAGCCTGCCCTTTGCCGCCTGCCGCCTCGACGAGGTGGACGAGCAGGGCACGCCGCTGGCGGCGTTCAGCCGCGCCGGCAACTTCCTGGGCGCCAGCGGGCTGGCCCTGCCCGCCGGCTTTTCGGCCGATGGCCTGCCGGTTGGCGTGCAATTGATGGGCAAGCCCTTCGACGATGGGCTGTTGTGCGGCCTGGGCGTGGCTTTCCAGCAGGCGACCGACTGGCACCTGCGCACGCCGGACCTGCGTGCGGCAGGCCTGGCCTGACGCACGCGGATGCGGCGCGCCTCAGGCCGCCGCGTCTTCTTCCAGCCAGGGGGCGAACTGGCCCGTCGCGCGGTCAAGCACGTACAGCAGGCCGGTGGCCACGCCGAAGTACGTGCCGTGCAGTTCGAGCTCGCCGCGTTCCACGCGGCTGCTGATGGACGGGAAGGTCATCAGGTTCCGCAGGCTTTCTTCGACCACGGCCAGTTCCAGCCGCTTGATGTCGGTGGCGCGATCGCCGGTGGACGGGCCCAGCCGATCGGCGACCGGGGAGATCTGCGACATCCATTTGCCGATGAAATCCATCTTCGACAGCGGCTCGCCGTCGTCGTAGAACGAACGGATGCCGCCGCACGAGGCGTGGCCCAGCACGACGATGTGCTTGACGTTCAAGCCGTTGACGGCGAATTCGATGGCCGCGCTGGTGCCGTGGAAGGACGACTCGGCGTCGGGCTCGCAGGGCGGTACGAGGTTGGCGACGTTGCGCACGACGAAGATCTCGCCCGGGCCGGCGTCGAAGATGACTTCGGGGGAAACGCGGGAGTCGCAACAGCCGATCAGCAGGATTTCGGGTTTCTGGCCTTTTTCGGCCAATGCTTCATATCGACTGCGCTCGCTGTGGAAGCGGCCTTGCAGGAAGGCGTGATAGCCGTCGGTAAGTCTTTTGGGAAACATGATTCCATCCTAGAGAGTCTGGCGCGGGGGCGTCCCGGGATTGGACGCGCGGCCGGCTCGCCCGAACGGGCGAGGCTGGCGCCGACAGGAAAGGATTTTCCCATAACTTGGGTCCGGGCACCGGCGCCGGCCGTCATTCCGCCTTGATTTCGATGGCGGAGAAGCGCTCGAAGGGTTGCGGCGTGGTACTGCGGATCTGCCATATTTCGCCTGGCGCGATGGGACCGATGGATTGCTCCTTGACCCGCCCGATCTCGCGCCCCTGCGAGTCGTACAGCGCGAACACCACCCAGGCGCGGCCGATGCGCTTGGCGCCCTGGTTGCTGAGCGAGCCGGTAATGGTACTGACGCCGGCGGCGGCATCGCGGGTGGCCTGCAGATTGCCCAGCGTGACGCCATACGGCAGGCTTTGCGCCAGCGCGCCGGTCGCCGCCAGAAGCAGTGCGGCGGCCAGGCTAGCGAGACGAGTTTTCATCATGGTCTCCTGTAGCGGCGCTTGCGCCGCTGCAGTTACACCATAAGCCGGCCCGCGACGGGCGCGCAACCCATAAAACAGCCTAGGCCGTAAACATTGGTGGCCACTTGTGCCGCAATGCGCCGGCAGGGAACTTGCTACGCGCATCGGTTTGGCAGATCATTGGAAGCCGGCCGACGGGCGCCGGCGCATAGGGCCGCCGCGCAAGGCTGTGCGAGCCGGGCGGCTCCAGGGAGGAATCCATGATTTCCCGCGTGAGCAAGTTTGCTGCTTGTACTCTTGTGTCCCTGTTTTGTTCCACGGCCGCCTGGGCCCAGGCCTCGGCCAGCAAGGAACTGACGCCACAGCAAAAACGCATGGCCGAATGCAACAAGTCGGCAACCGGCAAGACCGGCGACGAGCGCAAGGCCTACATGAGCAGTTGCCTCAAGGGCGAGGAATCCGCCAACAAGCTGACGCCTCAGCAGCAGCGCATGAAAGACTGCAATTCCCGCGCTTCTGAACAGGCCCTGACCGGCGAGAAACGCAAGGCCTACATGAGCACCTGCCTGTCGGGAAAAAGCTGAAGCATCATTCCCGCGTGCCTGTCCCCGCACGGGGAGTGGCACGCGCCGACTTGGGTGCCTGTCCCCGCGGGGACAGGCACCGCCGCGGCCGTTGCCGAGATCATGGGCAGGTCGCCGTCATCGGGTGCCTGTCCCCACCGGGACAGGCACCCGATGGTCACGCTGTCGCCACAGGCGTCACCGGCGAGCCGATGGCATGGGGCAGGCGCAGCGGCGGCGCGGTCAGCATGAAGCGGTGGCGGCCGTTGGCGTGCAGCCATTCGGCCAGGTCCTTGAGGTACCACAGTTCGGCCAGCGGCAGGCCCAGCTTGAACAGACAGTGGTGGTGCAGCGGCAGCATGGCGCGCGGGCCCTGGCGTTCGCGCGCGGGGTAGGCCTCGACCGCGTAGTTGTCGGCGCAGATGGCGGCGATGCCGCTGTCGGTGATCCACTGCAGCAGTTCGGCGTCGGTGCCGTCCAGCGCGGCGCCATATTGATGCAGCACGTCGGCGTCGGGCTTGCCGTTCATGCCGACCACGGCTTCGGCGTAGCCGGTGCGCAGCACCAGCATGTCGCCGGACTCGATCTCGATGCCGTCTGCCGCCAGCGCCTGCGTCAGTTCCTTGTAGCCCACCAGCGTGCGTCCGGCGCCGTAGTGGCGCGCCAGGTCCAGCAGCACGCCGCGGCCCTGCACGCTGTGCTGGGCCAGGTTCTCGATGCCCAGCTTGAGCGCGGCCGAGGGGCCGCCGGTATTGCAGCCGCAGCCGGCGTGGTCGGCGTCGGCCGGCCCGACTATGTCGATGCCGGCGCGGTAGCCGTTGTAATAGCACAGCTCGGCGCGGCCGTCGCCGTCGGCATCGAACAGCGCGCCGACGTGGGCCAGCGAATCCCATTGCGTGGAGTACTGCATCGATAGCAGCACCTGGTCGTCGCTGAGCACATCGACCGCGTCGGGGTTGAGATTGCGCAGCGGGAAGTTCACGTACGGCGTGTCCTGCAGGCGCGTGGGGCTGAGCTGCGGCGGATGGCGCCGCGGGTTGAGCACGTTGCCGCCGGGCAGGTCCAGCGGCAGCGACAGGCAGAAGCTGCGGCCGGCGCGGATTTCCTGCGCCGCCTTGAGCACTTCGGCCGGCGTGATCAGGTTCAGGCGGCCCAGTTGGTCGTCCGGGCCGAAGTCGCCCCAGTTCGAACCGGGCGGCCGTTGTTTCCAGCGTTGCATGCCGTTCACTCCGTGAGGAAGCCGGTCAGCGCGCGCGTGAAGGCTTCCGGTTGCTCCCAGTTGGAAATATGCGAGGTGTCGAGCTCGACATAGCGCGCGCCGGGGATGGCGGCGGCCAGCGCCTTGCCGTCCTGCGGCGTGGCGGCCAGGTCGTGGGTGCTGCTGATGACCAGCGTGCGGGCGCGGATGGCGGCGACGCGTTCGCGCAGGTCGGCGTCACGCAGCGCCGCGCAATTGGCCATGTAGCCGGCGTCGGGGATGCGGCGCAGCATGTCGATCAGGAGCTGGACCAGGCCGGGTTCGGCGGCGCGGTATTGCGGCGTCAGCCAGCGTTCGACCAGCCCGGGCGCCATGGTTTCCAGCCCGTCCTGGCGCACCGCGGCGATGCGCGCGCTCCAGCCCTCGGCGCTGCCGATGCGCGCGGCGGTATTGCACAGGATCAGGCGGTCGATCAGCTCGGGGCGTTCCAGCGCCAGCCACATGCCGGTCGGGCCGCCCATCGACAGGCCGCAGAAGTGCGCGCGTTCGATCCGCAGGTGTTCCAGCAGTTCGGCGACATCGCCGCCCAGCTGCGCGAAGCTGTACTCGCCATCGGGCACGGACGATTTGCCGTGGCCGCGCGTGTCGTAGCGCAGGACGCGGAAGCGGCGGCTCAGTTCGGGGATCTGGCGCGCCCACATATCGGCGCAGGTGCCCAGCGAGTTGGACAGTACCAGCACGGGGGCGTCGGCGGGGCCGTCGATGACGTAATACAGGCGCGCCTGGCTGAGGTCGGCGTAAGACATGGTGATTCCTGAAGCGGGGCCTGCCCGCCCTGGGCAGGCAGACAATTACAGATAGGAGGTGCCGTCGACGTAGGCTTTGCGCCAGCGGGTGATCGCGACCCGCTCGAACAGCCCGGCCAGGTGGAACGGGTCGGCCTGGATGAACTGCTCGGCGGCGGCGCGCGTATCGACATCCACTACGTACAGGCCGCCGCCGAGGTCCTTGCCGTCGTCGTCCAGCTTGGCGCCGCAGGCCAGCAGCAGATGCTTGTGCTGGTCGAGGAACTGCAGGTGCGCATTGCGGTGCTGCTGGCGCACGGCCAGGCTGCCGGGCTTGTCGAAGGTCTCGATGATGTAGGGCATGGCGGTTTCCTGAGGGAGTGGGCGATCAGATCGCGGACGGGTGGCGCGCCAGCGCGGTAACCTGGATGTCCATGTACGGGAACAGCGGCAGCGCCGACAGCATCTGGTGCAGCTCGTCGTTGTCGGCGGCGTCGAAGATGCTGACGTTGGCGTAGCGGCCGGCCACGCGCCACAGGTGGCGCCACTTGCCGTCGCGCTGCATCTGCTGGGCCAGGGCCTTTTCGTCGGCCTTCAGTTTGTCGGCGCGCTCGGCGGGCATGTCGGGCGGCAGGTTGACTTGCATTTGAACCATGAACAGCATGGGGAACTCCTTCGATCGGGAAAAGCCCCGGCCGCCGGCCGGGGCGCAATGGGCGTTCAGTCGGCGAACTTCAGCGGCAGGCCGGTCAGCGCCAGCAACTGCTCGCGCGTGGTGCCGCCGAACAGGTCGGTCACGGTGATCTGGCCAGCCCGCAGGTCGAACACCGCCATGTCGGTATAGACGCGCGAGACGCAGCGCACGCCGGTCAGCGGGTAGGTGCAGGCCTGCACCAGCTTGCTCTGGCCGTCGCGGGTCTGCAGTTCCATCATGACGAAGACATCCTTGGCGCCGATGGCCAGGTCCATGGCGCCGCCCACGGCGGGGATGGCGTCGGGCGCGCCGGTGTGCCAGTTGGCCAGGTCGCCCTGCTGCGACACCTGGAACGCGCCCAGCACGCAGATGTCGAGGTGGCCGCCGCGCATCATGGCGAACGAATCGGCATGGTGGAAGAACGAGCAGCCGGGCAGTTCGGTGACCGGCTGCTTGCCGGCGTTGATGAGGTCGTAGTCTTCCTGGCCCTTGGCCGGCGCCGGGCCCATGCCCAGCATGCCGTTCTCGGTGTGCAGGATGACTTCGCGGTCGGCGGGCAGGTGGTTGGCTACCAGCGTGGGCAGGCCGATGCCCAGGTTGACATAGGCCCCTTCGGGGATGTCCTGCGCGACGCGGGCGGCGATTTCGTCGCGGGTCAGCTTGCTGCTCATTACTGCTCCTTGGCGCCGCGCGGGGCGTCGATTTGCACCACTCGTTTGACGAAAATGCCGGGCGTGACGACGGCCTCGGGGTCGAGCTGTCCCAGCTCGACCACCTGCCGCACCTGCGCCACGGCCACGCGCGCCGCGCTGGCCATGATGGGGCCGAAATTGCGCGCCGTCTTGCGGTACACCAGGTTGCCCCAGCGGTCGCCGCGTTCGGCCTGGATCAGGGCGTAGTTGGCGTGCAGCGGGTACTCCAGCACGTACTGGCGGCCGTTGATCTCGCGGGTTTCCTTGCCATCGGCCAGCGGCGTGCCGTAGCCGGTGGGCGTGAAGAAGGCGCCGATGCCGGCGCCCGCGGCGCGGATGCGCTCGGCCAGGTTGCCCTGCGGCACCAGTTCGAGCTCCAGCTTGCCGGCGCGATACAGGCCGTCGAAGATCTGCGAATCGACCTGGCGCGGAAACGAGCAGATGATCTTGCGCACCCGCCCGGCGCCCAGCAGCGCGGCCAGGCCGGTGGTGCCGTTGCCGGCGTTGTTGTTGATGATGACCAGGTCCTTGGCGCCCTGCTCGAGCAGGGCGTCGATCAGTTCCATGGGCTGGCCGGCGGTGCCGAAGCCGCCAATCATGACGGTGGCGCCGTCCGGGACGTCGGCCAGGGCGTCGGCCGCGGTAGCAACGAGCTTGGAAATCATGGGTATCGTCGGTAGAGGTGGTGTGTGATAATTTGTTCTATATCAGAATAACCGTTCTTCTGAAGAACATCGTTTCATGGTGGTCAGGGGGTGTCAAGGCGCCTGGCCGCGGCGCGGCCGGCCGGCGAAATGGCCTCGCGCCTCTACAATGGCGCGCGTTCCGAGCGGCTGCATTTCCACCTTCTGCATACAGGTCCCATGGTCGAGCAAGTACCCCAGCAACCCGGCGACAGCTATGTGCAATCGTTTGCGCGTGGCCTGTCCGTGATCCGTGCCTTCGGTCCGCAGCGTCCGCAGATGACCCTGTCGGAGGTGGCCGCCGCCACGGGGCTGACGCGCGCCGGGGCGCGCCGCATCCTGCTGACGCTGGCAAGCCTGGGCTACGTCGCCCAGGAAGACCGGCGCTTCACCCTGACGCCGCGCATCCTGGAGCTGGGCTATGCCTACCTGTCGGCTACGCCGCTGTGGGATCTGGCCCTGCCCTATATGGAAGAGGTGGCCGAGACCACGCGCGAATCGTGCTCGGTTTCGGTGCTCGATGGGGTGGACATCGTCTACATCCTGCGGCTGTCGACGCACAAGGTCATGACCATCAACCTGGCGGTGGGCAGCCGGCTGCCGGCCTGGGTCACCTCGATGGGCCGCGTGCTGCTGGCCGGGCTGCCCGAGGCCGAGCAGGATCGCCTGCTGGACGAAAGCCAGATCCAACCCTACACGCCGGCCACCGTGGTCGACCGCGCCGAACTCAAGCGAATCCTGGCGGGCGTGCGCGCCGACGGCTACGCCTGCGTGGTGCAGGAGCTGGAGCCCGGCCTGCAATCGGTGGCGGTGCCCATCGTCGACCGGGGCGGGCGCGTCATCGGCGCGATGAACGTCAGCGGCCATGCCAACCGGTACTCGCGCGAAGAGATGCTGCAGGCTTTCCTGCCGCCGTTGCGCAGCGCGGCCGAGCACATCAACCAGGCGCTGCGGCGCCGCTGAGGCGGCGCGCGCGCGATGCGCGAGGAGGCGGGCTGGAGCCATGGCCGCGTTCAGACGGGCGCCACGCCCAGCGTGGTGCCGCCGCACACATAGAGCACCTGGCCGGTCACGAAGCCGTTGTCCGGCGACAGGAAGAACATCGCGGCGCGCGCCACGTCCTCGGGCGTGCCCAGCCGCTTGACCACGATGCTGTCGATGATGCGCTGCGTGCGCGGCGCGCCTTCGGGGTTGCTGTTGCGAAACAGCTCGGTGGCGATGGGGCCTGGGCCGATGGCGTTGACCGTGATGCCGTCGCCGCCCAGCTCCATGGCCAGGGTGCGCGTCAGGCCGATCAGCCCGGCTTTGGTCGCCGAATAAACCACCCGTTCGGGCTTGCCCAGCGCCGCGCGCGAGGACATGTTGACGATGCGGCCGTAGCCCGCCGCGCGCATGGCCGGCAGCGCCGCCTGGACCAGGATCATGGCCGTGCGCAGATGCAGCGCAACGACGTAGTCGAGATCGGCCAGGGTCGCGGTGTCGGCGGTGCCCGGGCGCGTGGCGCCAGCGTTGTTGACCAGCCCGACAATGTCGTAGGCCTCGGTCACTTCCCTGGCGACGGCCAGCGTCTGCGCTTCATCGGTCAGGTCGGCCTGGTACGACGCCAGGCCTTGCGGCGCATCGGCGGGCAGGCGGTAATCGATGTTGACGACACGGTGGCCGGCATCGAGCAGGGCGCGGGCGATGGCCGCGCCGATGCCGGACGAGGCGCCGGTGACCAGGTAGGCGGTGGGTTTCATGGCTGGGCTCCGTAAGGGAAGGCGCGGCGGCGTCAGTGGGTCAGGTAACCCCAGGCAAGCACCGCGGCAATGTGGATGACGCCGACCCACAGCATCATGATGACGGTATAGCCCATCACGTCGCGCAGTTTCAGCTTCGACAGCGCCAGGGCGGGCAGGATCCAGAACGGCTGCACCAGGTCGTTCCAGGCGTTGCCCAGCATCACGGCCATGGTGGTCTGGTTGAGCGCGCTGCCGATTTCCTTGGCGGCGTCGATCATGAACGGGCCCTGGATCACCCAGTGGCCGCCGGCCGAGGGCGCGAAGAAGTTGATGACGAACGAGCTGATCAGGCCCCAGAACGGCAGGCTGCCCGGCGAGGCGACGTCGACGAAGACCTTGGAAATGGTGGCCACCAGCCCGGAGCCGGCCATGATGGCCATGATGCCCGCATAGAAGGGGTACTGCAGGATGATGCCGGAGATGGTCTTGATGCCTTCGTTCAGCTTGGCCACATAGGCCGCGGGGGTGCCCAGCAGGATGATGCCCAGGAACAGGATGATGAAGTTGATCAGGTTCAGGTCCAGCGACTTGCCGTCCATGAAATAGAACACCACATAGGCGATGCCCAGCAGGCCGATCAGCAGGCTGAGGATGCGGCTGTTGTTCAGGCGGCTGGCCAGCGTATCCTCGGCGGTCAGCTCGTCGGCGGCCTTGGCCGGCGCGCTGCCCTGGTCGATGGCCGGGTCCACTTCGACGACCTTTTCGCCCTGCTTGGGGTGCAGCCAGGCGTTGAGCAGCGGCAGGGTGACGATGATCACCAGGCTGGTGATCAGCATGGGCAGCGAGAAAATGGTTTCCGACAGCGGAATCACGCCCATCTGGTCGGCCGTCGGATGGCCGGGCGTGGCGACCAGCACCGGGATGCTGGCCGACAGGCCCAGGCCGTACATCGTGAAGCCGCTGTAGGCGGCGGCGATGATCAGCGGGTAGTGCACGCCCTTGACCTTCAGCGCCAGTTTCTTGGCGACCACGCCGCCGATCACCAGGCCGAAACCCCAGTTCAGGTAGCTGCCGACGCCGCCGACCAGGGTCGCGACAATGATGGCGTTGCGCGGCTGGTGCACGTGGCTGACGATGCGGTCGAGCAGGCGGTCGGTCAGCGGCGCGGTGGCCAGCACATAGCCCATGGCCAGGATGACGGCCATCTGGGTGGTGAAGGCCAGCAGGCTCCAGAATCCCTTGCCCCATTCACGGGTGATCTGGTCCAGCGGCTGGCCTTCGATGCCGAAAGCCATCAGCACGGTCAACAGGGTCAGCGCGATCGCGAAAACGAATGGATCGGGCAGATACTTGCGCATCAGCTCCGTGAAAAAGGACGTGAGTTTATTCATGGTGCTTCCTACATATTTCTTGGTAAGGCGTTGCGTTTGCGTGGTGTGGGGGGCCTGTCCCCGCGGGGACAGGCCCCGGAAGACGGGCGGCAAGGCTGGGGGGATGTAGCGGTCAAACCGGCTTTCTGCTCTCGAGCCAGGCGGCCAGTTCGGCCAGTGCGGCGCTCTTGTCGCGCAGCACGCGCTCGCGGCGCTCGGGCGGCCAGGCATAGAAGCCCTGGCCGCTCTTGGCGCCCAGTTCGCCTGCCTGCACCTTGTTCTCGAGCAGTTCGGACGGCGTGGTGCGGTTTTCGAGATCCTGGTAGAGATAGCTGGCGATCGCGTAGTGCACGTCGATGCCATTCATGTCGCGCTGCTCCAGCGGGCCGGACAGCGCCAGGCGGATGCCCAGGCTCCACTTGACGACTTCGTCGATGTCCTCGGCGCTCGCCACGCCTTTTTCCAGCAGGGAGATGGCTTCGCGCGCCAGGGCGTGCTGGATGCGGTTGGCGATGAAGCCGGGAATATCCTTGCGTACCAGCACCGGCCGCTTGCCGCCGGCGCGCAGCATGCCCATGACCCGCGCCACGGTCTGCTCGGACGTATCGTCGTTGCGCACCACCTCCACCAGCGGGATCACATCGGCCGGCGTGAAGAAGTGGGTGCCGACGAAGCGGTCGCGGCGCGTGACGGCCTGGGCGATGTCGTTGATCGACAGGCCGGACGTGTTGGTGGCGAAGATGGCCTGCGGATCGCACAGGGTGTCGAGCCGGGCGAAGATGTCGCGCTTGAGCGCCAGTTTTTCCGGCACCGCCTCGATCACCAGCTGCGCCGAACAGGCCGCTTCCAGGCCGGCGTCCATGCGGATGCGCTGCATGGCCGGCGCGATGGCGTCCGGCGCGTACACGCCCAGTTGCCGTTCGATGACCTGGGCGGCGCGCGTCAGCGCGCCTGCCATCGGGTCGATCAGCACCACGTCGAAGCCCTTGGAGGCGAACAGGGCGGCGATGCCGCTGCCCATGGCGCCTGCGCCGACGACCGCCAGATTCTGGATGGGGTTATCCATTGCATGCTCACTCGGATGAAGCCGCGGCGTGTCTCGGGCTGCCCGGCGGCGTCCGGCAGGCCGGGCGTCTCTTCCGTAGGGTGCCTTCCTGTGCCGCAGCCAGAAAAATCTTTGTGTTCTATATGCGAACATTTGTGCGCATATAGAATTTATTTCGGAATAGTACTAAGAATCCAGATGGCGGACAAATCAGGCCAGGGGAGCGTCCATCAGGTGGGCGCGCCATCGCGTGACCGTGAGTCCGTACCGGTGCGGGCGGTCAAGCGTCGATGGCGTACGGCAGTGTGCCTGTCCCCGCGGGGACAGGCACATGCACGGGCAGACGCCAGTCCTCAGGCGGGGACAGGCACCCCGGAGCGCTGGCGGGCGTCAGCCCTGTGCCGAGGCGGGCGCAGGGTCAGTAGCGGTAAGTGAGGCTGGCGCTGAGCTGGTGATCGACCCAGTGCGTGGCAAGCTGGCCCGTGTAGCCCAGCCCCAGCGCGAGGCCTGGCGCGAACTCGGCGCGCAGTCCGAGCGCGCCCTGTACGCGCGTGCGCGGCACGGGCCAGTAGCCGCTGGCGCCCTGGTCCTGCGCCAGGCCGGCGAAACCGCCGGAGGCGGCGTAGCGCCGCGCGCGCAGGTCATGCCAGACGCCCAGTTGCAGCTGCGCCGTCATGGGCGTGGCTCCCAGCATGAAGGCATGGCGGCTTTGCAGTTGCGCCCACAGCGTGGGCACGGTGCGCGTCAAGGCGCGGGCGCGCAGCCCCAGTCCTTGCGCGCCGCTCTCGCTGAAACCTTGCTGGTGCAGATGCGTGAGTTGCAGCCCCGCCCGAGGCGCCAGCGTGTGTCCGGGGGCGAGCGTCCACTGGCGTCCCAGGCCGGCGTCGGCCTGCCAGACGTGGCCCCGGGCGGTGGCGCCGACGGTGTGGCCGGCATCGCCGAGCGAGATGTGGCGCGTGGCCTGGTTGCGGTAGCGGCTATAGCCCAGTGCGCCCTGTACGAACCAGCCGTCGTCCCAGGCGCGGCGCGCGCCCAGCAGTACGCCCGGCGTGGTCATGGCGGCGTTATCGCGGGCCGGCGCGCCGGACGATTCGTCCCAGTGCGTGCGGCTGTGGGTCAGCGCCGCGGCCAGGCTCAGGCCGGCCGAGACTTCGCGCGCCAGGCCCAGCATGATGCCGTTGCCGCGCTGGCGGCCTTGCAGGCCATCGGGGCGCCAGCGCAACTGGCCGTGGCGATACTCGGCGATGGCCGCCACGCGCTCGCCGCCGGTCTGGGCCAGGTGGTTCTCGAGGCGGTCCATCCAGCGGTTCTGCTCCAGCGTGTTGACCGCGGCGGCGTTGGCGTAGGTGGCGCCGGCCAGCGAATACAGGTTGTCCTGCAGCACCTTGCGGCTTTGCACGCGCTGGATGCGTCCGATGGCGGCCGCCGGCGCCGCGGCGTCGCGCTGCGACTCGGGCAGGGCATCGAGTTCGCGCATCGCGGCGTCGAGCCGCTCGGCCACGGCCAGCACCGACGCGCGGCGCCCGTCGTCCGCGGCCCGCTGCGCCACGGCATGGACGCGCTCGGCGCGCCGCATGGTCAGGTAGACGGCCTGGGGCTGGTAGTCCAGCCGGGCGTTGAGCAGCAGGCCCGGACTGCGCGTCAGCGTGGCGAAGACGCCGGACACCGCGCCGGCCTTGATGACCGGGACGCTTTTCCCGTCGCCGCCGACGTAGCCGGGGCGGATGTCGTCCACATGCAGCCGGCCGGCCAGGCTGGCCCTGCCGGATACGTCGAGCAGCGAGCCGATGTCGGTGACCAGCAGGCCCTGCGCGGTCTGCGAGTAATCTCCCTTGACGTGCAGGCCGGCCTCCTTGTTGACCACCGTGCCCTGGTTGGTCACCGTGCCGACGGTGCCGATGCCGGTCAGCGTGCCGCCAGGCTCGACGGTGACGGCGGACGTGACGCTGCCAAAGACGTCGAGGGTGCCGCGCTTGATGGTGGTGCGGCCGGCATAGGTATTGGCGCCGGCCAGGACCAGCGCGCCGGGGCCGTCGACGACCAGCCCGCCGGCGCCGGAGATGTCGTTGCCGAACGTGGAGGTATCCGTAACCCGGGCGACGAAGTCGCCGAAGGCGAACTGCGCCGGGCCCTGCACGGCGCGGCCCACGTCGAGCACGCCCCAGCCGTACTGCGGGTCGACGCCGTACGGGCCCTTGTCCTGCGCCGTGGTCAGCAAGGTGGTGCGCAGGTTGTCGTTGTCCATCCAGCGAAAGCGATCCTGCACCAGTACGGCGGCGCCGGTGACCAGCGGCGCGGATAGCGACGTGCCCTGTTCGACGTGGATGCTGTCGGGGTTGTTCTTGTCGAGGCCGGGCAGGTAGGCGGTGCTGGGCGCGGCCAGGCACCATTGCTGCGCCTGCCCGCAGCGGTTGGCCCATGTTTCGAGCCTGCCGTTTTCGTCCACCGCGGTGACCACGATCAGGCCGCGTTGCAGGTGCGGCTCGACGCGAGGGGTGCGTCCGACCGAGCCGACCTCACTGTAGGCGCGACCCGAGGGCCTGCCGTTGCCGGCGGCGAAAATGAGGAGCGCGCCGTCGCGCACCAGGCGATCGAGTCGTCCGATGTAGGTGTTCTGCTTGTTGGCGGCGCGCTGGTATTCGTTGCGGTCCTCCTTGACGCGCTGCTCGCCTTCCGGACCTTCGGTGGCGAAACTGTTGTTGAAGATCTTGATGCCGTGCCCGAGCAGGTCGCTCCAGGCGTGGAAGGCGGCTTCGTAGGAGACATGGCCGGCCCGCGTGCCGATATTGGCCGAATAGAGGTCGGCATTGGGCGCGACGCCGCCGCGATACGTGTCGGTGTTCTGTCCGGCCAGTACCAGGGCGACCGAGGTTCCGTGCCTGCCCTGGCGCTTGGGGTCGGGGTAGGTGCGGGTGCCGTCGGCCATGTAATCGCCGCCGTATTTCTTCTCGACGTTCAGGAGCGGATGGTCGCTGCGCACGCCTTCGTCGACGACCGCGACTTTGACGCGGTAGCCCCGCAGCTTCTGGTCGTGCGCCATCTTCAGGTCGATGGTGTTGAGGGCCTTGTCCTGCTTGGCGATGAACGGCCCGCCGGCGGGCGTGACGAAGTCGGTGCGTTGCGGCCGCCGGTATGTCGACAGCGGCGCGCGCACGCGGGGCAGGTCTGCGGCCGGCACTTCGGGCAGCTGAGGCGGCACGGCCGGCGGCGGCATCACGGGCGGGGGAGCCTCCGGTGGCGGCGCGGGAGGACGGGGCGCTCCAGGCGCGGGCGCCGGCGGTTGCGGAGCAGGCCTGGGCGCAGGATTGGGTGCCGGCTCGGGTCCAGGTTCGGGGCGTGGCGAAGGGGCGGGTTGCGGCGCCGATGGCGCACGGCCGCCCGGGCTGCCGCCACCACCTCCGCCACCACCTCCACCGCCGCCGCCTCCGCCGCCGCCTCCGCATGCCGCCAGCAGCGCGCACAGCGCGAATCCGGTGCAATGGATCCAACGTGGCGATGAACGGACGGAGGCTTCACAAACCGCGGTGCGAGGAGTGCGTCGAGCAGGCATGGTGCGAAACTGGGATGATCAAAAAGGAATCATCCTAGGACGCGGCGCCTCAAAATGTTGGGAGGTTTCCAGGCTTGTAGGAAGCTATCGTCCGGGCGTCGGCGGATACGCAATGCACGGCGCCGTAGCGCGCCGGGGGCGATTGAGATAGTTTGGGAAGATTGTCTGTAAGAAATCGCAGTAACTGCAACGCTTCAGGGCGGCATCTCAGAGTTTTTCTGGAGAAATGCGCTACTCTGAAGCGTTGCTTCCTACGCTGGGCGCACGGCTCAATCCGAGTTGCGCAGGCCGGCGGCAATGCCGTTGATGGTCAGGTGGATGGCGCGCGGCACGCGGATGTCGGCGTCATCGCCGGCGCGCCGCTGCGCGGCGCGGTGCCGCTTGATCAGCTCGATCTGCAGGTAGTTCAGCGGATCGATATAGGCGAAGCGTTCGCGCAGCGAGGCCATCAGGCCGGGGTTGTCGGCCAGCAGCTCGCGCCGGGTCAGCAGGCGCAGCATGGCCAGCGTGCGGCCGTGCTCGGCCGTGATGGCGCCGAACACCCGCTCGCGCAGGCCGCGTCGCGGCACCAGTTGGGCATAGCCGGCGGCGATGGCGAGATCGGACTTGGCCAGCACCATCTCCATGTTCGACAGCAGGGTGCGGAAAGCCGGCCAGTCGCTGGCCATCTCGCGCAGCTGCGCCAGCCGGGCGCGGCGCGAGCGCGGCGCGCCTTGCGCACCGGTTTCCAGATAGGCTTCGATGGCCGAGCCCATGCCGTACCACCCGGTAAGCATGAGGCGGCATTGCGCCCACGAGAATCCCCACGGAATGGCGCGCAGGTCCTCGATGTGCTGGCCCTTCTTGCGCGAGGCAGGGCGCGAGCCGATGTTCAGCCCGGCGATTTCGCTGATCGGAGTGGCGGCGAAGAAATAATCGGCAAAGCCCGGCGTGTCGTAGACCAGGCCGCGATAGGTGCGTTGCGCCAGTTCCGACATGAACGACATGGCCGGCGCGTGCTGCTGCATGTGGGCGTCTTCGGCCGAGGTGGCGGCGGCCTGCGGCGCGAGCGACGACTCCAGCGTGGCGGCCACCAGCAGCTCCAGGTGCCAACGGCCGACTTCGGCGTCCTTGTATTTGCTCTGGATGACCTCGCCCTGTTCGGTCAGGCGCAGCTGGCCGGCCACGGTGCCCGGCGGCTGCGCCAGGATGGCGTCGTAGCTGGAGCCGCCGCCGCGGCCGACCGAGCCGCCGCGTCCGTGGAACATGCGCAGGCGCACCGAGCGGGCGCTGAAGACGTCGACCAGCGCGCGTTCGGCCTGGTAGAGGGACCAGTTCGAGGTCAGGAAGCCGCCGTCCTTGTTGCTGTCGGAGTAGCCCAGCATGACTTCCTGGGTATCGCCCTGCGCCAGCCGTACGCGCTGGCGGACTTCGGGCAGGTCCAGCCAGGCCGCCATGATCTCGGGGCCGCGCTGCAGGTCGGGAATGGTTTCGAACAGCGGCACCACCATCAGGCCGTCGCCAGGCGCGATGGTTTCGCCAGGCGGCGCGATCAGCCCGGCCTCTTTCTGCAGAACCAGTACTTCCAGCAGGTCGCTGAGGGTTTCGGTGTGCGAAACAATGCTCTGCAGCACGGCCTGTCTGCCATAGCGGGCGCGCCCGGCGGCGGCGGCGCGCAGCACCGCCAGCTCGCTCGCGGTTTCTTCGCTGTAGGCGATCCACGGCGAGGCCAGCGGCCGCGCATGCGCCAGCTCGCGGCGCAGCACGGCCACGCGGGCCGCCTCGTCCAGCGCCAGGTAGTCCACCGCCTGGCCGTCGATGCCGTCGCCGGCGCGCGCGAACAGCTCGGCCAGCACGCGTTCGTGCACATCCGAGCTTTGGCGCAGGTCCACGGTGGCCAGGTGAAAGCCGAATACGGTTACTGCCTGCTGCAGGCCGCTCAGGCGCAGGCGCGCGATGGGCGCGCCGTGGTGCGCCGATAGCGAGGCGGCGATGACCGCCAGGTCGGCCGCCAGCGCGTCGGGCGTGTCGTACGGGGCGGCGGGAACGGTGGCGCGGCGCGCCAGCTCCTGGCCGGTCAGGTGGCGGGCGGTGGCCGCCAGCCGGGCGTAGATGCCAATCAGCGCGCGCCGGTAGGGTTCGTCGCGCCGGTGGGGCGAGTCGTCGCCGCCCGCGTCGGCCAGCGCCAGCAGCGCCGGGTCGGCCTCGATCAGCAATGTGCTGGCCGACAGTTCGGCGCCCAGCGCGTGGACCTCCTGCAGGTAGTGCTCGAACAGCACCGTGGCCTGCCGCAGCAGCGCGCGCTCCAGCGTGGCGGCGTCGACGTTGGGATTGCCGTCGCGATCGCCGCCGATCCAGCTGCCCATGCGCAGGAACGGTTCGAGCGGCGGGGGCGGCGGCGTGAACGGCTTGACGGGCTCGCGGTTGAGCAGCCGGGCCAGGTCGCCGTAGACGCGCGGGATGACGTTGAGGAAGGTGCTGCGGTAATAGGACAGCGCGTTCTCGATCTCGTCGGCCACGGTCAGCCGCGTGTAGCGCAGCATGCGCGTCTGCCACAGCGTGGCGACCTGGCCGATCAGGGCCAGGTCCAGTTCGGACAGTTCGTCGGCGGTCAGTTCGCGCTCGCGCTGCACCAGCAGGGAAGAGATTTCGCGGTGCACGTCCAGCGTGCTCTTGCGCTGCACTTCGGTGGGGTGGGCGGTCAGCACCGGCATCACGCAGGCCTCGCTCAGCAGGCGGCGGATCCGGGCATTGTTCACGCCCTGCGCCTTGAGCGATTCGATGGCCTGGCGCAGGCTGCCGCGCTCCGGACCGGCGCCGGCCAGGGCGCGGTCGCGCTGGCGCCGGTTCTGGTCGCGGTCCTCGGCGATGTTGGACAGGTGCAGGAAGTAGCTGAACGCGCGCGCCACCGAATTGGGGTCGTTGCCTCGCAATTGCTTGACGCGGGCCTGCAGCAGCTTGTCGTCGGCCGGGTCGCCGGCACGGCGAAACCGGACGGCGGTACGGCGCAGGGTTTCGATCGTGTCGTACACCCGCTTGCCCTCGCAAGCCTGGATGACTTCGCCCAGGCACCGGCCCAACAGCCGGATATCGTGACGTAGGGGTTCTGCTGAGTCGGACTGCTGGCGGATTGCGTTCATCTGAAAGGGATCCGTCGGGGCGCCTTGGCGCTGGGGAATGGGAAGGATGTGGGTAAGGCGGAACTGGCAATTCGAGACCGGGGCATTGTACGCAGCCATCCTTACAAGCGCGGGCTGCGGTACAGTCAGGCCGTGGCGGCCGCGCCGCGCTTCATTTGTTCCGGTGTCTTATGCAAAACCATCAACGACGCGCCCTGGTGCTGTTCTCGGGCGGACAGGATTCCACCACTTGCCTGGCCTGGGCGCTGGAGCGCTATGCCCACGTCGAGACGCTGGGTTTCGACTACGGCCAGCGGCATCGCGTCGAGCTGGATGCCCGCCAGGTCGTGCTGCGCGAATTGCGCGCCAACTTTCCCGACTGGGCCCAGCGCCTGGGCGACGATCATCTGCTCGACCTGGGTATCCTGGCGCAGGTGGGCGACACCGCCATGACCAGCGACCGCGAGATCGAGATGCAGGCCAACGGCCTGCCCAATACCTTCGTGCCCGGCCGCAACCTGCTGTTCCTGACGCTGGCCGCGGCGCTCGGTTACCGCCGCCAGCTCGACGTGCTGGTGGGCGGCATGTGCGAAACCGATTTTTCCGGGTACCCGGACTGCCGCGACGACACCATCAAGTCGCAGCAGGTAACGCTGGGCCTGGGGCTGGGTACGCGGGTCACCATCGAGACGCCGCTGATGTGGCTGGACAAGGCCCAGACCTGGGAACTGGCCGACCGGCTGGGCGGGCAGGCGCTGGTCGACATGGTGATCGAGCACAGCCATACCTGCTACCTGGGCGAGCGCGGCCAGCGCCACGACTGGGGCTACGGCTGTGGCCATTGCCCGGCCTGCGCCCTGCGCAAGAACGGTTGGGAGCGCTGGGTGGCCGGCGCGGCGTACGCGGATTGAGGACGGCGCGCCGCCCCTGGTGATCGCGCGGGCAGGGGTCACGGGCGGCCGGGCGGCGTGGCGTCGCCCTCGCCCAGCGCCCGCTGCATCAGGACGGTGTCGCGCCATTGGCCGTGCTTGTAGCCCACCGAGCGGAAGGTGCCGATGGTATCGAAGCCATGGCGCGCATGCAGGGCCACCGAGGCGGTGTTGGCGCTGTCGCCCACCACCGCCAGCATCTGGCGCCAGCCGCCGGCGGCGCAGCGTTCGATCAGCGCCGCCAGCAGCTTGCCGCCGATGCCCTGGCCGGCGTGTCCGGCGCGGACATAGACCGAGTCTTCCACCGTATGGCGGTAGGCCGGGCGCGGCCGGTATGGCGTGGCGTAGGCGTAGCCGACGATCTCGCCGCCGCATTCGGCCGCCAGGTAGGGCAGGCCATGCGCCAGCACCGCCGCGCGGCGTTCGCGCAAGGCTTCCAGACCGGGCGGCTCCAGCTCGAACGACGCGGTGCCGTGCAGGACATGGTGGGCGTAGATCGCGGCGATGGCCGGCAGGTCGGCGTCGCGGCTGTCACGGATCAGGATTGCGGTGGGCATGGAGGCGGTCATGGCGCATGGTCGAAAGAGGCCGTGCTAGTGTGCGCCGCCGCGATCGATAAGGGAAGATGGTCGGTTTCATGGTTCGTACAAGAAAAAATCTGGTGCTCGGGCGCCTGTCCCCGCTGGGACAGGCACGCCGCGTGCAGTTCGATGAGGCCACTTCATGAACCAAGTCGAGATGACGGAATTCCCCGTAGGCAAGCCGCAGGAGGCGCTTTATGGCGTCGCTTCGACTCCCGACGGCGCGCTGTGGTTTACGCTGGCAAAGGGCAATGCCATAGGGCGGCTGTCGCCGGACGGAGCCGTGTCGCGCTTCCCATTGCCGCACACCGATGGCCAGCCCACCACGATCACCTGCGGCCCGGACGGCCGGCCCTGGTTCACGCTCTCGTCGGCCAATGCCATCGGCCGCCTGGCGCCCGACGGCGCCTTGCGGATGTTCGAGCTGCCCCGCCCGGCTTCCCGTCCCTTTGGCATTGCCGGCGGCCACGATGGCTGCCTTTGGTTCGCGGAGATGGCGGGGGATCGTATCGGCCGCATCACGATCGACGGCGATATCGAGGAATATGATCTGCCCGTGAAGGGCGGATATCCGTCCTGCATGGCCGCCGGGCGCGACGGGCTGATGTGGTTCACCTTGAATCAGGCGGGCGCCGTAGGCAGCATATCGGCGACGGCGGCGCCGCGGATTTTCCCGCTCGGCGCGGCCGACGCGGCGCCGGTAGGCATTGCATCCGATGCCCAGGGCGCTCTCTGGATCGCGCAGGCCGGCAATGGGGCGATTGTCCGGTTCGACGCGGGCGGGCGCATTACCGAATTCCCGTTGCACAGCCGTGCAGCCAGGCCGCATGCGATTGCGGCCGATGCCGCCGGCAACCTCTGGTTCACCGAGTGGGGCGCCAACCGTATCGGCCGCATTTCGGAAGCGGGCGATCTGGCGGGCTATGAGCTTGCGGCTCCAGGGTCGGAGCCGCACGGTATCGCCATCGACCCGCATGGGTGCGTTTGGGCGGCGCTCGAAACGGGCAGGTTGGTCCGCCTCCAGGCATCGCCGCGCGACTGAGCCTGGCGCCCGGCCTGCGTTGCGCTAGGCCAGCAGCGCCTCGCGCATCATGCGCGCCACCCCGCGGCTGCCCGGGTCGCGGCGGTTCTCCAGCGCGGCCAGTACGCCGGCGCGGTCTTCCGGGGATTTGTCCTGGTTCAGTTTCACCTTGCCTTCGAGCCGGGCGATGGGGATCTCCAGCGCGATGATGGCCGACAGGCGCGGCACGATCAGGTCTTCCGGCATGGCCTCGAACGTCCACTCGCCGCCCAGCGGCGTGTCGTAGGTCTGTACGGTGCGGGTCAGGATGGCGCGGATGCGCTGCGCGTCTTCGATGGCGGCGGCCTGGCCATGGGCGTGGATGGCGGCGTAGTTCCAGGTGGGGAAGGTCTGTCGGTTGCGGTACCAGCTGGGCGAGATGAAGGCGTGCGGACCCTGGAATACCACCATCGCCTGGGCGCCGGCCTGGATGTCGGCGGCCTGCGGATTGCGCCGCGCCAGGTGGCTGATCAGGGTGCCGTGGGGCCCGCGCAGCGGGTCGAGCAGGAAGGGCAGGTGCGTGGCTTGCAGGCCCTGGTCGCCATGGGTGACCAGGGTGGCGAAGCTCCAGTCGCGCATCCAGGCGTGCAGCTTGTGGCGGTCCCGTTCTTCATAGGCGGGCGGGGTGTACATCCAGAATCTCCTTGCCGGCGGGTCAGTAGCCGCGTCGCGGGTCGACCAGGTTCATGAGCGCCTCGCCGGCGTTCAGGCGGCGCAGGTTTTCCAGTATCTGGCCGGCCACGCGCTCGAACGGCGCGACCGAGGCCATGTGCGGGGTGATGACGAGGCTGGGGCAGCGCCACAGCGGGTGCTGCGGCGGCAGCGGCTCCTGCGCGTAGACGTCGACCAGGGCGCCGCGCAGGCGGCCGTCGGCCAGCGCTGCCTGCAGGTCGGCTTCCACCAGGTGGGCGCCGCGGCCGCAGTGGATCAGCGCCGCGCCGGGCGGCAGGCCGGCGAAGGTGGCCGCGCACAGCAGGCCGCGGGTGGATTCGGTCAGCGGCAGCAGGTTGACCAGGATGTCGCTGGCGGCCAGGAATGGCGCCAGCCCGTCGGGTCCATGATGGGTGGCGACGCCGTCGATGCGCTTGGCGGTGCGCGACCAGCCCGTCACCGGCAGGCCGGCGGCGCGCAGCAGCGGCAGCGCCGCCATGCCGATCGCGCCCAGGCCCATCAGGCCCACGCGCAGCGGCGGCTGGCCGTAGCGGTCGGGGCGGCGCCATTGGCCGGCGGCCTGGCTGGCGCGCGCCTGGTCGAAGCCGCGCGAGAAGTACAGCGCGCCCCACAGGATGTACTGCGCCATGTCGAGGTTCAGTTCGGCATCGACCACCCGGCACAGCGGCACGTCCGGCAGGCCGGGCGCGGCCAGCACGTTGTCCACCCCGGCCGACACGGTATGCAGCAGCCGCAGCGCCGGCATCGCCGCCAGCGCGCCGGGCGGCGGCGCCCAGCACACCGCCACTTCGGCGGCGGCGCAGCGCGGGTCGGGCCAGACCACGACGTCGATCGACGGGTCCAGGGCGCGCAGGGCGGGCGGCAGGCGCAGCAGGTCGGGCGCCTGGCTGGCGATGGCAATCAAGGTCATGGGCGGAATCAGCGGGCGTCGAGGTAGACCGTGTCGAAACTTTCTTTGACGCCGATGGCGCTGGTGACGAGGTTGTGTACATTGCCACGGTACAGCGTCGGGTAGTCGATTTCCAGCAGCCAGCCCAGCGCGGCGTCGTCCACCAGGATGCGCTGCAGTTCGCTGTACAGCTTCTGGCGTTCGGCCGGGTCCACGCTGCGCGCGGCCTGCTGCCACAGCGCGTCGGCCTTGGGGTTGTGGTAGCCCTGGTTGTTGCCGAACGGCGTGCCCTTGACGCGGTTGCTCGACAGGTACAGGCGCTGCACGCCCAGCACCGGGTCGCCGTACTGGTAGGGGTGGTTGAAGGAGATGTCGAAGTCCCACTGGCTCATGCGGCTGGCCCAGCCGCCGGCGTCGGTAGCCTGGATGTCCACCTTGAAGCCGAGCTGCTCCAGCGTCTGCCGCGTGTATTCGCCCACGCGCTCCCAGTTGGCGCCGTACGGGAACGCCAGCAGCCGCAAGGTGCGCTGCCCGACGTCCACGCCGGACTCCTTGATCAGGGCGCGCGCCTTCTTGATGTTGTAGTCGTAGACCGGCAGGTCCTTGTCATGGAACAGCGTGGCCGAGCTGAACGGCCCGGTGGGGACGCGCCCCATGCCGAAGAAGATGTTCTTGACGATGAAATCGCGGTTCAGGGCATGCATGACGGCGCGCCGCACCAGCACATTGTCGAACGGCGCCTCGCGCTGGTTGAGCACCATCAGCCCCATGGGGCCGAACATCTCCCAGCCCTTGGTGGTGTATTGCACGCCGGGCAGGGCGCGCAGGCGCTTGATGTCGACGCTGTCGACGTCGTCGCCGTAGACCAGGTCCACGTTGGCCTGTTCGAAGGCCACCGCGCGCGAGGCCGAATCGGGAATGACCTGGAAGCGGATGCCGTCCAGGTAGGGCAGGCCGGGTTTCCAGTATTCGTCGTTGCGCACCAGCGCGATGTGCGAGCCGCGCACCCATTCCTTGAATTTGAACGGACCGGTGCCCACCGGGTGCTGGTTGGCGGGGTTGTTGCGGTAATCGGTGCCCTCGTAGAGATGCTTGGGCATCATGGGCATGGTGCCGGTCTCGAACATCGAGATGAAGGGGGCGAAGGGTTCCTTCAGGCGGATTTCCACGGTGGCCGGGTCTACCGCGCGCACGCTTTCCACATAGGCGTTGAGGATCAGCTTGGTGCGCGGATGCACCTCGCGCACCAGCTTGTCGATGGAAAACACCACGTCGTCGGCGGTAAACGGCTTGCCGTCGTGCCATTTCACGTCGGGCTGCAGCTCGAAGGTATAGACCAGGCCGTCGGGCGAGATGCGCCAGGCGCGCGCCAGGCTGGGTTGCGGCTTGAGGTCCGCGTCGTAGGTCAACAGGCCCTGGAAGATCTTGCCGCCGACGAACTGGGTGGGCGATTGCGAATTGATGGCGGTGATCAGGATGGGCGGCTCGGGATGCACGATGGCGCGCAGCGTGCCGCCGCGGGTCTGGGCTTGCGCGGGCGCGCCGGCCAGGGTGGCGATGGCGGCGCTGGCCAGCAGGAGGGCGCGCAGCGTGCCCCGGATGTGTCGGTAGTTCATGGTTGGTGTTCCCCCGTATGGATCGCCGCCGCCGCCGCAGCCGGCCGCAGCACCGCGCGCAGCCAGGCCGCGGTATCGTCGAAGGCGGCCACGCTGACCTGCGCCAGCGATACCGCCTCCAGAAAACTGTGCACCGTGCCCGGATAGACCTTCGCCTGCACGTCCACGCCGGCTTCGCGCAGGCGCGCGGCCATGTCCTGGTTGGCGTCGTGCAGCAAGTCGAGTTCGGTGATGGCCATGAAGGCCGGCGGCAGGCCGCGCAGGTCCGCGTGCACCGGGCTGATGCGCGGATCCCGCGGATCGTCGCCGGCGCGCAGGTAGTTCCAGTAGAACCACACCATCTGCTGGGTCGACAGCAGGTATTCGCCGCCGCCGTACTTGACGGTCGAGTCGCGAAACAGATTGGCGTCGTACACGCCGTAGTTCAGGACCATGCCGGCCAGCGGCGCGGCGCCGCGTTCGCGCAGCGTCAGGCAGGCGGCCACCGACAGGTTGGCGCCGGCCGAGTCGCCGCCGATGCACAGCCGGGCGCGATCCACCTCCAGTTCGGCGCCGTTGGCGTCCAGCCAGTCGATCACGCCGACGATCTCCTCGATGGCCCGCGGGTAGCGCGCCTCGGGCGCACGGGTGTAGTCGACGCCGATCACGGTCAGGCCGGCGCGTTCGGCGTACTCCCGCATCAGGCGGTCGTGCGTATCCAGGCTGAACAGCACCCAGCCGCCGCCATGTACATACAGCATCGCCGGGCCCGGCCGGGCCGCGCGCGGCGTGTACACCCGCAGGCGTACCGGCCCGTGCGGCGTGGGCGCGTGGATTTCCCGGGTGCGGGCCATTTGCGGCCCGCCTTCGGCCCACGGGCGGCGCACCGCCTCGGAAATGGCGCGGGCCTGCTCCACCGGCACCAGGTCGCGGCGCGGGTGGGCGGCGGAATCGGCCTGCATGCGTTCGACGAAACGCTGGATCTGCGGGTCCAGGGGATATGGCAGCGCGGCGGTGGTCAACGTGGCGTCCTGTCGGCAGTGAGCGATGCCGACATCCTAGGGCGGCGGCGGGCGCCATACTGGCGCGGTCGGGCCAAGTAGTGGCGCGCGCAGGCCGAACCGGGGGCGCGCGGCGGGCCGCTATAGTCGTTTACCCGCTATGGCCGCCGGGGCGGGCTGTCATATCATTTTCCGGTCCAGCCCTGTACGCCGTCCGACCATGCCCGCGATCGCGAAAGACCCGTCGCCCCGCCGCGCGCCCGCGTTTCCCGCGCCGCGCCAGTTGTCGTACCTGGATCTGCTGACGCGGCAGGTGCAAAGCGCGCCCGGCGAAATGGCGGCGCTGGCCACCGATTACCCGGCCGGCACGGTCAGCTCCCTGCATCGGCACGATCGCGGCCAGCTGCTGTACGCCATGAGCGGGGTCGTGACGGTGATCACCGACCTGGGCAGCTGGGTCGTCGCGCCCGGCCAGGCGCTGTGGATCGCGCCCGGCGTGCTGCACCAGACACGCGGCTTCGAAAGCGTGGCGATCCGGTCGCTGTACATCGACCCGGCGCATGCCGACGGCTTGCCGGCGGCATGCCAGACGATCCAGGTATCGCCGTTGCTGCAGGCGCTTATCCTGGAGGCGGTCAAGCTGCCGCCGCAGGACGCCGGCAGCGAGCGCGCCGGCCATATCCGGGCCTTGATCCTCGACGAGATGCGCCATGTGTGCGCCGCTCCGCTGTATGTGCCCATGCCGCGCGATGCGCGCCTGGCGCGCATCTGCCAGGCCCTGCTGCGCGACCCGGCCAACGCCGGCAGCCTGGACGCCTGGGCCGCCTACGGGGGGCTGAGCCGGCGCAACCTGACCAGGCTGTTCCGCGCCCAGACCGGCGCCAGCTTCAATGCCTGGCGGCAGAAGGTGCTGCTGATGGAGGCGCTGGCGCGGCTGTCGCGCGGCGAGCAGATCACCGCCGTGGCGCTGGACCTGGGCTGCGGCAGCCCGGGCGCCTTCACCGCCATGTTCCGGCGCGCCCTGGGGGTGTCGCCGCGCGAATACTTCCGCTGGACCGAGGCGCCGCAACGGGCGGATTGACCCCGGAATCGCCTGCGGATTCTCCTTAGCGTCAGTCCTGGTCGAGCCAGGCGTAGGGGTGGAAAACGTCGATGGGAAGTTGGTTGCACTCGCTCACGCAGGCCCGCAGGGCGGCCATGTCGCGGAAATCCAGGCCGCTGGCAATGCCCTGGCGCTCCAGATTGAGCGCCAGCGCCACCAGGTCCACGTTGCCGGTGCGCTCGCCGTTGCCGAACAGGCACCCCTCGATCCGTTCGGCCCCGGCCAGCACCGCCAGCTCGGCCGCGGCCACGGCGGTGCCGCGGTCATTGTGCGGGTGCACGCTGAGCACGATGCAGTCGCGCCGCGCCAGGCTGCGATGCATCCATTCGATCTGGTCGGCATAGACGTTCGCGGTGCTCGACTCCACGGTCGCCGGCAGGTTGATGATCATCTTGCGTTGCGGTGTGGGGCCCCAGATGGCGCTGACGGCATCGCAGACTTCCCTGGCGAAATCCAGCTCGGCCAGGCTGAACGTCTCCGGCGAGTATTCATAGATCCATTGCGTGCCCGGGTTCGCGTCGGCCAACGCGCGGATCTGGCGCGTGCCAGCCAGCGCGATTTCCTTGATCTCGGCGCGGCTCATGCCGAACACGATGCGACGCCACTGCGGCGCGATGGGGTTGTACAGGTGCACGATGGCGCGCGGCGAACCGGCCAGGGCCTCGAAGGTGCGCGCGATCAGGTCGGGGCGCGACTGCGTCAGCGCCTCGATGGTGACGTCGTCGGGGATGCGCCGCTCGTCGATCAGCTTGCGCACGAAGTCGAAGTCGGTCTGCGAGACCGACGGGAACGCGACTTCGATTTCCTTCAGGCCGACGGCCACCAGCTGTTCGAACAGGCGCAGCTTGCGGGCGCCGTCCATGGGTTCTATCAGGGCCTGGTTGCCATCGCGCAGGTCGGTGCTCATCCAGATCGGGGCGGCGGCCGGCCTGCGGGCGGGCCAGGCGCGCTCGGCATGGTCGGCGGCGAACGGGGCGAAGGGGCGGTATTTGGTTGCGGGGTGGGCGAGCATGATGTCTCCGGCCTGTCAGGGAAGCCTCATGGTAGGTACACTGGGCATGTCCGTCTAACGCCAACAAGACATGAATCCGCTTGAAAAGGACATTGCCGAATCCAAGCCGCAATTGGCGCCGCACGAGCACGCCAGCGCGCCGGTGACGGCGCTGGCCGTCGACTACCGCGACGGCCAGCACGTGCCGCGCCATCGCCACCGGCGCGCGCAGCTGCTGTACGCGATCGAGGGGGTGATGACGGTGCAGGCGGAGGCCGGTATCTGGGTGGCGCCGCCCACCCGGGGAATATGGCTGCCGGCCGGCATGGCGCACAGCATCCGCATGCATGGCCAGCCGCGCGTGCGCACCGTTTTCGTGGCGCCGCGGGCGGCCGGTCATTTGCCGGATCGTTGCTGCGTGCTGGCGGTGGGGCCGCTGCTGCGCGAGCTGATCGTGGCCGCCACCCGGGTGCCGCCGGACTGGCGGCCGGGCGGGCGCGATGCCCGGCTGATGGCGCTGCTGCTGGACGAAATCCGGCTGGAGCCGGCGCTGCCCCTGCATTTGCCGCAACCCGACGAGCCGCGCGTGGCGCGCGTATGCCGCGGCATCCTGAGCGAGCCCGGCGCGGCGCGCGGGCTGGCCGAGTGGGCCGCCGAACTGGGGGTGACGGCCAAGACCGTGCAGCGCCTGTTCGTGCGCCACACCGGCATGACGTTCGGCCGCTGGCGCCAGCAGGCTGGCCTGCTGTGGGCCATGCAGCGGCTGGCCGAGGGCGTGCGGGTGCTGGATGTGGCCCTGGAACTGGGCTATGACAGCCCCAGCGCCTTCGCGGCGCGGCGCGAGCCGCCGGCCTGAGGCGCCGGCGGGGCGTCGCGCCCGGATCCGGCGTATTATCTAGCGTTTCGCGCAACCCGAACCGTTCGAGAAAGACCATGCCGCACTATCGCTCCCGTACTTCCACCCATGGCCGCAACATGGCAGGCGCGCGCGCGCTATGGCGCGCTACCGGCATGAAGGATGGCGATTTCGGCAAGCCCATCATCGCCGTGGTGAACTCGTTCACCCAGTTCGTGCCGGGCCACGTGCACCTGCGCGACCTGGGCGCGCTGGTGGCCAGCGAGATCGAGGCCGCCGGCGGCGTGGCCAAGGAATTCAACACCATCGCGGTCGACGACGGCATCGCCATGGGCCACGGCGGGATGCTGTACTCGCTGCCCTCGCGCGAGCTGATCGCCGACTCGGTCGAGTACATGGTCAACGCGCACTGCGCCGACGCCATGGTGTGCATCTCGAACTGCGACAAGATCACCCCGGGCATGCTGATGGCCGCGATGCGCCTGAACATCCCGGTGGTGTTCGTCTCGGGCGGGCCGATGGAAGCGGGCAAGATCACCTCGCCCGTCGACGGCAAGGTCATCGCCAAGCTGGACCTGGTCGACGCCATGATCAAGGCGGCCGATCCCAACGTGTCCGACGCCGAAGCCGAAGAGGTCGAGCGCAGCGCGTGCCCGACCTGCGGCTCCTGTTCCGGCATGTTCACCGCCAACTCGATGAACTGCCTGACCGAGGCGATCGGCCTGGCGCTGCCGGGCAACGGCACCATCGTCGCCACGCACGCCTGGCGCAAGGGCCTGTTCGAGCAGGCCGGCCGCCTGGTGGTCGAGCTGTGCCGGCGCTACTACGAGCAGGACGACGCCTCGGTGCTGCCGCGCAGCATCGCCACCAAGAGCGCGTTCGAGAACGCCATGACGCTGGACGTGGCGATGGGCGGCTCGACCAACACGGTGCTGCACCTGCTGGCCGCCGCCCAGGAAGCCGGCGTGGATTTCACCATGTCCGACATCGATCGCATCTCGCGCCGCGTGCCCTGCCTGTGCAAGGCGGCGCCGGCCACCGACAAATACCACATCGAGGATGTGCACCGCGCCGGCGGCATCCTCGGCATCCTGGGCGAACTGGGGCGCGCCGACCTGCTCGACCTGTCGTGCGGCAACGTGCACAGCGGCACGCTGGGCGAGGCGATCAACCAGTGGGACATCAACGGCGGCGCCGGCGAAGCCGCCCAGAAATTCTTTCGCGCCGCGCCCGGCGGCATTCCGACCACGGTGGCCTTCAGCCAGGACGCGACCTTCCTGACGCTGGATATGGACCGCCAGACCGGCTGCATCCGCGACAAGGCCCACGCCTATTCGCAGGACGGCGGCCTGGCGGTGCTGTACGGCAACCTGGCCGAGAAGGGCTGCATCGTCAAGACGGCGGGCGTGGATGAATCGCAATGGGTCTTCACCGGCCGCGCGCGCGTGTTCGAAAGCCAGGAAGACGCCGTCGAAGGCATCCTGGGCGATCGCGTGCAGGCCGGCGACGTAGTCATCATCCGCTACGAAGGCCCCAAGGGCGGCCCCGGCATGCAGGAGATGCTCTATCCCACGTCCTACCTGAAGTCCAAGGGGCTGGGCAAGACTTGCGCCTTGTTCACCGATGGCCGTTTCTCGGGCGGCTCGTCGGGCCTGGTGATCGGCCATGCCTCGCCGGAAGCGGCCGAGGGCGGCACCATCGGCCTGGTCGAAGAAGGTGACACCATCGAGATCGACATCCCCAACCGCCGCATCCACCTGGCCGTCGGCGACACCGTGCTGGCCGAGCGCCGCGCCGCCATGCAGGCGCGCGGCGAGCAGGCCTGGCAGCCGGTCGACCGCGAGCGCGTGGTGTCCCAGGCGCTGCGCGCCTACGCGGCGCTGGCCACCTCGGCCGACCGCGGCGCCGTGCGCGACCTGTCGCAACTGAAGCGCTGACCGCCACCAGGCTTGCGTAACGGACGCGGTTTCCTGCCCCCTGGGGGCAGGAAACGTGTCAGGCGAAGGTCTGCTCCATCAGGCGGCGGAACTGCACGGCCGGCGAGCGCTCGTCGTACTCGACGTCGCTCCAGCGGATCGGCTGCGATTGCCGCACCGGATGCTTCAGCCGCACGTTGTGCGCCAGGCCCAGCGGCAGGCAGCCATCGGCCACCGAGTCGCGCGCCGGCATCAGGCGGCCGTACACCGTGTATCCGCCTTTGCCGTCGAGTTCCTGGCCAGCCGCCATGTCGCGCTTGGCGGTGGCGACCACGTCGCCATGCCAGCCGGCCGGCGAGCCGGTCGGTTCGCGCCGCAGGCCGACGCTGGCCACGCTGATGCCCAGCTCCAGCCCGATCAGGTGATAGGGCTTGTACATGGCCGAATAATTGCCGCTGGGGTCGGTGACCAGCCCGTATTCCTTGAAGCAGCGGCGCACGTAGTCGCTGTCGCCGGCCAGCGTCACGTAGACGCCCCAGCGCAGGTCGCGGAATACCGGCCGGCCGTCGCGCTCCAGCGACGACACCACTTCCACCTGGCCCCGATGGTGCAGCATGCCGCCTTCCTCGCGCGGCCGCAGCACGCGCGCCAGGTCGTCCACGCCGCATGGCGGGAAATGCAGGCCGGTGGGCGAGGGCAGCAGCCCGGTGGCATTCGAGACGGCCGCCATTTCGATGGCGCTCTTGGTGCCGTCCAGGAAGCTGTTGAACATCTGCGCATTGAAATCGCCTGCCGCCACCATCTCGTCGGTGAAGCCGTAGTACGGCCACACCGTATCGGGCGTGGAGGTGTGGAACTCGGGCAGGTACTTGGTGCCCTTGCCGGCGGCCACCACCTCGAAGCCGCTGGCGCGCGCCCAGTCCACCATTTCGCAGATCAGCGCCGGCTGGTCGCCATAGGCCAGCGAATAGACGATGCCCGCCTCGCGCGCGCGGCGCGCCAACAGCGGGCCGGCCAGCGCGTCGGCTTCGACGTTGACCATGATGATGTGCTTGCCGTATTCGCAGCAGGTCAGCACGTGTTCGATGCCGGCGGCGGCCTGCCCGGTGGCGTCGATGACGATCTCGACTTCCGGATCGACGCTCACCGAGCGCACGTCGTCGCTGAAATACACCTTGCCGGTCTTGACGGCGTGGTGGATGGTGTCGGCGTTGAGGGCCGCGGCGGGCCAGCCCACCCGGGTCAGCGCGGCGCGCGCCCGGTCGGGCGCCAGGTCGGCCACCGCCACCAGCCGCATGCCGGGCGTGCGCTGCACCTGGCTGAGAAACATCGAGCCGAACTTGCCGGCCCCGATCAACGCCACCCGCAAGGGTTTCTGATCGGCCTCGCGTTGCTTGAGCAGACGATAAAGATTCACGACGCTACCTCCTCCTGAAACGGGTTCGGCAAGCGCAAGGCCGCGGCACGGCGGGCGCCTGTCTTTTTATTCTGTCATGCTGCGTAGACACACAGAATAGTCGTTTTCGGCCGGCGGGAGGAGGGCGGTTCAGGCGTCCGAGCGGTACAGTTCGCCCGCCAGCACATTGCGCCAATTGCGCCAGTCCAGGCGGGGCCGGTCGGTCTGGTCGCGGTTGTACGGCGCGTCGTAGATGATGTGGCGCCAGCGCGGCCGCGCCGCGCCCGTGATGACCGGCCGGTCGTCGATCAGCAGGTCGCCCTGCACCAGCGTCTTGTCGCGCGTCAGGATCAGCCGCTGCGTGGCCTCGCGGCCCAGGTGGCGTTCGACCCAGAGATACTTTTCGGCCACGTAGTTCTCGAACTGCATCAGCGGCGACGAGCAGATGCGCACGTCCATGCCCAGCGCCAGCAGCTCGCGGAATGCCTCGATGGCGCCCGGCACGGGCGGCAGGTCGCGGATGAAGCCGGGCGCGGTGTAGATGGCCTCGGCCAGGCCCCGCAATTCGGGCGCATAGTCTTCGCGGATATGGAACGACTTGCGGTCCTCGAACGCCACCGGCTCGATATCGGGGTGGCGCTTGCGCCACGCGTCGATGAAGGCGTGTTCGAAATCGGCCAGGACGCCGTTCTGGTCCAGCAGTATCAGCATGCTGTCCCTGCGCAGGTGATGGGATGGTGGGCGGATTGTGCCATGGCGCGCGGCCGGGCCTAGGCTGCCGTGCGCGCCAGCACCCGGTAGCTGGCCCGTCCGTGCTGCGGCTGCGACTGCACCAGCGCGTAGTGGTCGTAGCGCCACGCCACGGGCGGCGGCGGCGCGGGCGCGGCGGCATGGGCGTCCACATTGCGCAGCAGCGTGACATGCGGCTGGAAACCCTGCTGCGGCGCGGGCCAGCCCAGGGCGCGCAGCCACGTCCACAAGTCGTCGTGCAGCGCCGCCAGCGCGGCGTCGGCCTGCTGCGGGCCGGCCCAGACGATGCGTTGGCGGGCGAACAGGCCATAGCGGGCCAGCGCCAGGGTGGCCGGCGCGATGCGCCGTGCCGCGGTGGCGGCGCACAGCTCGGCGGCCTGGGCGGGCGTGGCCGCGCCCAGGAACGCCAGCGTCAGGTGCAGGGTATCGGTGCGCATGACGCGTCCGCCGTATGCCAGCTGCGCGTGCGCCGCCCAATCCGCCAGCCGGGCCGCCGTGGCGGGGTCCGGCCACAGGGCGAAGAACAGGCGGGGCGGCGCGATCGCCGCTTCGGTGGGTGGGTGGGCCATGCGGGCATTATCGTTCGAAGCGCGGCTGGACCGAAGCACCGGAACACCGGCGCCTGTCCCGACATGGGGACTGATATCTGCGACAGGGTGTGCCTGTCCCTGCCGGGACAGGCACACTGCCGTACGCCATCGACGCTTGACGGCCAGGACGGTATCAGTCCCCGTGGGGACAGGCACCCTGGCCGCAGGTGTCGCTTCCCCTGCGGGGACAGGCGCTCCGACCGGCTCAGGAGTTTGCCGCCGCCCGTTTTCCTGCGGAGACGGACTCCTGGGAAGGTGGGGGGATGGGCGTGTCCCAGCCGCCGCCCAGCGCGCGTACGAGCTGGACGGCGGAGCGGGCGCGCTCGCCGTCGAGCTGCACGGCCACGCGCTGTTGCAACAGGACGGTGCGATCGGCCTCGATGACGTCCAGGTAGCTGATGGACCCTTCGCGGTACTGGGTGTGCGACAGCCGGGCCGCGCGCGCCGAGGCGTCCAGCGCGGCGTCCTGGGCCTGGGTCTGGTCGGCCAGGATGCGCAGGTTGGCGAGGTTGTCCTCCACTTCGCGGAAGGCGTCGAGCACGGTCTGGCGGTAGTTGGCCACGTCTTCTTCGTAGACGGCGCGGGCGCGGTCCAGGCTGGCCTGGCGCCGGCCGCCGTCGAAGATGGGCAGCGACAGGGCCGCGCCCACCAGCGGTCCCAGCAGGAAGGTGCGGCTGGACCACTCGAACAGCTGGCCCAGCTCGGCCGATTCGAACCCCGCCGCGCCGGTGATGTCCAGGCGCGGGAAGAACGCCGCCCGCGCCGCGCCGATGCGGGCGTTGGCCGCGGCCATGGCGCGCTCGGCGGCGGCGATGTCGGGGCGCCGTTCCAGCAGCGAGGACGGCAGCCCCGCGGGCACGTTGACCGCCACGCGCGCCAGCGGCTGTGCCGGCATGGCGAACTCGGCCGGCGTCTTGCCCAGCAGTACGGCCAGCGCATGCTCGGCGGCGGCGCGGCGGCGCTCCACGCCCAAGGCCTCGGCCCGTGCCGACTCCAGTTCGGCGCGGGCGCGCGCCAGGTCCAGTTCGCTGATGTCGCCGGCGTCGTAGCGGCGCTGGATCAGCTTGAGCGTTTCGCCGCGCAGTTCCACCGTCTGCCGGTAGATGCGCAGTTCGGCGTCCAGTTCGCGGATCAGGAAATAGCCTTGCGCCACGTCAGCCTGCAGGGCCAGCAGCACCGAGCGGTACAGCGCCTCGCTTTGCTGCGAGTCGGCGGTGGCGGCGTCCACCGTGGCCGAGACGCGGCCGAACAGGTCGGCCTCGTAGGCCACCGACAGCTGCCCGCGCCACAGGGTGGAGGCCTGCGTCGAGGCCTCCGGCTCCAGGCCCTGCGAGGCCGGCGACGGGCGCTGGCGCGTCGGGCCGAAGCCGGCGTCCACGCGCGGAAAGCGCGCCGAGCGGGCGTCGCGTTGCAAGGCGCGCGCCTGCGCCAGCCGCGCCGCGGCCGCCTGCAGGCTGTGATTGGCGCGCTGTGCCTCGTCTTCCAGCGCGTCCAGCGCCGGGTCGCCGAAGATCTTCCACCATTGTCCGCGCAAGGCGTCCTCGGCGGGCTGGGCGGCTTGCCAGGCGCCGGCCTGGCCGGCCGGCAAGGCGGCGGCTTCCTTGTAGGCCGCCGGCACGGCGACGGCGGGCTTGTCGTATTGCGGCCCGACCGCGCAGCCGGCCAGCACCAGCAGCATGGCCAACAGGGCGGAACCGCGCGGCAGTATGTGTTTCATGATTGCGATTCCCATCAATGTTCGGGGTGCGGCGCTGTCACCGGCGCCGGGTGCGGGGCGGCGGCGTGCAGCCGGCGCGCGCCCAGCGCGCGCAGCAGCACGTAGAAGACCGGGGTGAGGAACAGGCCGAACAGGGTGACGCCCAGCATGCCGAAGAACACCGCCACGCCCATGGCCTGGCGCATTTCGGCGCCGGCGCCCGAGGACAGCACCAGCGGCACCACGCCCATGATGAAGGCGATCGACGTCATCAGGATGGGCCGCAGGCGCAGCCGGCTGGCTTCGATGGCCGCCTCGCGCGGCGCCATGCCCTGCAGCTCCAGCTCGCGGGCGAACTCCACGATCAGGATGGCGTTCTTGGCCGACAGGCCGACCAGCACCATCAGGCCGATCTGCGTGAAGATGTTGTTGTCGCCGCCGGTCAGCCAGACGCCGGTCAACGCGGCCAGGATGCTCATGGGCACGATCAGGATCACCGCCAGCGGCAGGGTCAGGCTTTCGTACAGCGCGGCCAGCACCAGGAACACCAGCAGCACGCTGATCGGAAACACCCACAGGCCGGCGTTGCCCGCCAGGATCTGCTGGTAGGTCAGGTCGGTCCATTCGAACTTCACGCCGCGCGGCAGGGTTTCGGCCGCCACGCGCTCGGCCGCGGCCTGCGCCTGGTCGGACGAGTAGCCGGGGGCCGGGCCGCCGTTGATGTCGGCGGCCGTGTAGCCGTTGTAGCGCACCACCATCTCGGGCCCGAACGACTGGCGCACCTGCACCAGCGAGGACAGCGGCACCATGTCGCCGGCGTCGTTGCGCGTCTTCAGCTGCAGGATGTCGTCCGGGTGGGCGCGAAACGGCGCGTCGGCCTGCGCGCGCACCTGGAACACCCGGCCGAAGCGGTTGAAGTCGTTGACGTAGACCGAGCCCAGGTAGATCTGCATGGTGTCGAACACGTCGGTCACCGGCACGCCCAGCTGCTTGGCCTTGACCCGGTCCAGGTCCACGTCCAGCTGCGGCACGTTGATCTGGTAGCTCGAGAACGAAGGTCCCAGCTCGGGCGTCTGCGCCGCCTTGGCCAGGAACGCCTGGGCCGCCTTGTCCAGCTCGGCGTAGCCCAGCGCGGCGCGGTCCTCCAGCTGCAGCTTGAAGCCGCCCAGCGTGCCCAGCCCCATGACCGGCGGCGGGAACACCGCGATATACGCATCCTTGATGGCGCCGAATTTCTGGTTCAGGCTGGCGGCGATGGCATCGCCCGAGAGCGCCGCCGGCTTGCGTTCGTCGAAGGGCTTGAGCGTGACGAACACGATGCCCGCGCTGGAGCTGTTCGTGAACCCGTTGATCGACAGGCCCGGAAACGCGATGGCGCTTTGCACCCCCGGCTCGGCCAGCGCGATGTCCGACATGCGGCGGATCACCGCGTCGGTGCGGTCCAGCGAGGCGCCGTTGGGCAGCTGCGTGAAGCCGATCAGGTACTGCTTGTCCTGCGCCGGCACGAAGCCGCCGGGCACGAGGTACGACACGCCCACGGTCAGCGCCAGCAGCAGGGCATACACGCCCATGGCCGACGCCTTGCGGCGTATCACGCCGCTGACGCCTGTCGCGTACGACTCGGAGGCGCGCCCGAACACGCGGTTGAACCCGTTGAAGAAGCCGCCCAGCCAGCGGTTCATGCCGCGCGTCAGCCAGTCGGGCTTGTCGTGGTGGCCCTTGAGCAGCAGGGCCGACAGCGCCGGCGACAGCGTCAGCGAGTTGAAGGCCGAGATCACCGTCGAGATGGCGATGGTCATGGCGAACTGCTTGTAGAACTGTCCGCTCAGCCCGGTCATGAAGGCCAGCGGCACGAACACCGCGCACAGCGTCAGGGCGATGGCGATGATGGGGCCGCTCACCTCGCGCATGGCGCGGTAGGTGGCCTCGCGCGGGGTCAGCCCGGCGCTGATGTTGCGTTCCACGTTCTCGACCACCACGATGGCGTCGTCCACCACGATGCCGATGGCCAAGACCATGCCGAACAGCGACAGGGCGTTGATCGAGTAGCCGAACATCAGCAGCAGCGCGAAGGTGCCCACGATCGAGACGGGCACCGCCAGCAGCGGGATGATGGAGGCGCGCCAGGTCTGCAGGAACAGGATCACCACCAGCACCACCAGGGCGATGGCCTCGAGCAGGGTGTGCACCACCGCCTTGATGCTGGCGCGCACGAACTGGGTCGGATCGTACTCGATGCGGTACTCCACGCCGGGCGGAAAGTCCTGCGCCAGCTCCTGCATGGTGGCGCGCACCTGGTCGGCCACGTCCAGGGCGTTGGCGCCGGGCGCCTGCATGATGCCCATGCCGATCGCCTGGCGGTTGTCCAGCAGCGAACGCAGCCCGTACTCCTGCGCGTCCAGTTCGACGCGCGCCACGTCGGCCAGGTAGGTGACGCCGCCGTCGGGCGAGGTCTTGAGGATGATGTCGCGGAATTCCTGCTCGGTCTGCAGGCGGCCGCGCGTGTTGACGTTGAGCTGCAGGGGCACGTCGCCCTGCGTGGGCGAGGCGCCGATGACGCCGGCGGCCACCTGCACGTTCTGCTCGCGGATCGCGGCGATCACCTCGCTGGCGGTCATGCCGCGCTGGGCGACTTTCTGCGGGTCCAGCCATACGCGCATGGCGTAATTGCCCGAGCCCCACACCGCGACCTCGCCCACGCCATTGAGGCGCGCCAGCCGGTCCTTGACGTTGATGATGGCGTAGTTGCGCAGATACGTGATGTCGTAGCGGTCGTTGGGCGAGATCAGGTGCACCACCAGCGTGAGCGTGGGTGAACTCTTGATGGTGGTCACCCCCAGGCGCGGCAGCGCCTGCGACACGCGGTTCTGCACCAGCTGCTGCGCCTGGTCGGGGTCCACCCCCAGCTTGAAGTTGACCGTCAGCGTCAGGTTGCCGTCGCTGTTGGCCTGCGACTGCATGTACAGCATGTCCTCGACGCCATTGATGGCTTCTTCCAGCGGCGAGGCCACGGTTTCGGCGATGACCTTGGGGTTGGCGCCCGGATACTGGGCGCGCACCACCACCGATGGCGGCACCACTTCCGGATACTCGGCGATGGGCAGCTGGAACATGGCCAGCAGGCCGGCCAGCAACACCACCACCGACAGCACGCCTGCGAAAATCGGGCGATCGATGAAGAATCGGGAGATATTCATGGGAATCCCGCCTTGTTCAGCGCAGCGCCGCCGCCGCGGTCTTGACCGCGCCCGGCGCCGTGTCCATGGAAACCTGGCTGGGCGCGACCACATCGCCCGGGCGCACGCGCTGCAGGCCGTTGACGACGATGCGCTCGCCCGCGTGCAGGCCGTTCTCGATCACGCGCAGCGGGCCGACGTTGGCGCCCAGCAGCACCTCGCGGTAGGCGGTGCGGTTGCCTTCCTCCAGCACCAGCACGAAGCGCTTGTTCTGGTCGGTGCCGATGGCCCGTTCGTCGACCAGCACCGCGTCGCGCGGCGCGCCGCCGCCCAGGCGGATGCGGGCGTACAGGCCTGGCACCAGGCTGCCGTCGGCGTTGTCGAACACGGCGCGCATCCGGATGGTGCCCGAGGTGGGATCCATGCGGTTATCCACCGATTGCACCCGGCCTTCGCGCGAGTAGCCGTCTTCGTTGGCCAGTCCCAGCTGCACCGGCACCGTGCCGTTGCGCGCCGGATTCACATACTTGAGGAAGGTCTGCTCGTCCACATCGAACGAGGCATACATGCGGGCCACCGATACCAGCGTGGTCAGCGGCACCGACGCGGCGCCGGCGGCCACGACGTTGCCCACCGTCACCTCGGCGCGCGACACGCGGCCATCGACCGGCGCGGCGATGCGCGTATAGCCCAGGTTCAGCTCGGCCGACTCCAGGGCGGCCTGCGCGCCCTGCAGGTTGGCGGCGGCTTCGCGGGCGGCGTTCTGCTTTTCCTCGAAATCGCGCCGGGCGATCGCGTTCTCGGCCAGCAGGCGCTGGCCGCGCGCCAGGTCGGCGGCGGTGTACGACACGCGGGCGCGCGCCGCCGCCAGCGCCGCGCGCGCCCGGTCGACCTCGGCCACATAGGGCCGCGGATCGATGGTGAACAGCACGTCGCCCTTTTTCACCAGGCTGCCATCCTGGAAATGGACCTCGGTCAGGGTGCCGGAGACCAGCGGCCGGATGTCGATGCGGTCGATGGCTTCCAGGCGGCCCGAGTAGCGCTGCCAGTCCACGATGGTGCGGCCCAGCGCCGGCGCGACGTCCACCGGCGCGGCCGCCGGGACGGCCTGGGCCTGGGCGGGGCCGCCCGGCGAGCGGAGCAGGGAATAGGCGCCGCCCGCTGCAAGCAGCGTCGCGACGACCGCCAACAGCGCAATACGATGGCGTGAAACAATCATGGTGTTTCCTTGAAACTGGGCTGATAGGGGAGAAACGGGCCCCGCCGGCCGGGGCTGCGAGCGCAGCGCCCCGGGGGTGCGACGGACGGCTGGAGAGCCGGCGGGCGATTCGGATGGACAAATTCTGAGTGTTTTGTCGGTCCGGATAAACAATGGCTGGCCGTCAACACTGTTTGTTCCGGACGAACAATCCAGGCCAAAACAGCGTTATGCTTTGCGCACACACTTATTCAGGACGCCGCCATGGACCGTTTCCAAGCCATGCAGGTCTTCGTGCGCGTGGTCGAAGCCAACAGCTTCACCCGGGCCGCCGACGCGCTGGTGCTGCCGCGCACCACCGTCACCACCGTCATCCAGGGCCTGGAGCGCCACCTGGGCGTGCGCCTGCTCAACCGCACCACGCGCCGCATCAGCCTGACGCCGGATGGCGCGGCCTACTACAAGCACGCCACCCGCATCCTGGCCGAGGTCGAGGAAACCGAGGCCTGCTTCCAGGACGCCGCGGCGCGCCCGCAGGGGCGGCTGCGGGTCGACGTGCCCCCCTGTATCGGCCGGCTGGTGCTGATTCCGGCGTTGTGCGAATTCCACACCCGCTATCCCGATATCGAGCTGGTCATCGGCATGGGCGACCGCCGGGTCGACCTGGTGCAGGAGGCCGTCGATTGCGTGATCCGCTCCGGCGAGCTGGAGGATTCCAGCCTGGTGGCGCGCCGCATCGGCACCTTCCAGACGCTGACCTGCGCGGCGCCGTCGTACCTGGCGCGCAAGGGCATGCCGCATACGCTGCAGGCGCTTGCCGAGCACCAGGCGGTGCATTATTTCTCGGCCACCGGGCGCAACTGCAGCTGGGATTTCGTGGTGGACGGCAAGGAAACCCTGGTCGACGTCCCCGGCGTGGTGTCGGTCAATGACCTGAGCGCCCATCTGACCTGCGGCCTGCAGGGGTTCGGCCTGATCCAGACGGCACGCTATATCGCGCTGCCGCATCTGCAATCGGGCGACCTGATCGAGGTGCTGCCGCAATGGAAGCCGAAACCCGTGCCCATGTCGCTGCTGTACCTGCAAAGCCGCCAGCTTTCGCCGAAAGTGCGGGTATTTTCCGACTGGGTGGCGGAGCTGTTCGCCCGCTGCCCGCTGCTCAGCGGCCGCACCGAGCGGGAGGGCGAGATGGAGCAGTGCCAGGTCGAGAAGGCCGAGCTCACCCCGGCGGCGGCCGCCGCCGCCCGGCAACGCATGCCCTCCGAGGCGCCGGAATTCGTCATGTAACGGACGCGGGGCCGGGGGCGCCTGTCGGGTGCCTGTCCCCGCGGGGACAGGCACCGGACCCCTGCGGAGACAGGCGCCCTGCGACCCGGGCGCGCCCGCGCATCTGTAACAGGGATGCCCCGGGCGATTCAGCTTGCGGTCAGGGCCGTAAAACTCTGTATATTCCCAGGGT